>CAWBGX010000001.1:0-46543 GCA_963788495.1 uncultured Acidobacteriota bacterium
TCGGAGATCGTGCCGGCCTGGCGCCGCAGCTCCAGCCGAAACATCTGGTCCTTCAACGAATCGAGGCTAACTCCGACAGCGGTGTCCAGCTCCGCCAGCCGAGGAGACTGGGTTCGATCGGGAGACGTAACGGGAGACTTCGCTTTCTTCGGCCGCGCAGCCGGCGCATCCTCAACCTCGGACGCCGCACCCCCGGCCACCGCCACGACTGGCCGCCGCGCCAGCAAAATCGCTCCCAGCGCAAAAACTCCCAGGAATCCGGCAATCAGCGGCCATTTCAATACATCCAGCCGGCCGGGAATCTGCTCCACCCTTACACCGCCCTCGGCCGCTGCTCCTTGTTGACTGTCGCGTCCCTGGGCTCCACCGTCGCCACCGGCACTCTGCGGCGGCGCCGTGCCCGAAACGCTCACGGCCAGCACCGTATTTGCCGGCACGCCCTCGCGACCATAAATATTCATTCCCTGTTCTTGGCCGCCAGGCTGCAGGCCGTCCCCGCTGATCTGCATGGTCGGCGGCGCCAGAACCAATAACCGCGCACCGGGATACATCGTCGGCAAATTCAGCGTGGTGGAGTTCCCCGCGTACGGCAGCTCGTAGGAGTACCGCACGCCGCTCTCGCCGGGGCGAAAGGCAAACGCAATGGCATATTTGTTCTTGTTCTTATCGATCGTGGCCTGTACCACCGGCATGCCCGACGGCCCCCAGGCCGCAGTCTGCTGCAGCTGCGCTTTGTCCGGCACGGCAAACTCGAAGTTCCCATCGGCCCGGAAATACGCCTGCGGCGGCTTGGAATTGTTTTGGATCGAATACTCTTCCCCAACGATCAGCGTGGACCCATTCGGCTGCAGGATGACGATATGCGACGGCACCCCGATAGTCTTGGCGTCCTGCGTCGGGTCAAAAACTTCCACTTTGATGTCACTCGTGCCGGGAGGCACCGGCTGGTGGAAATTCACGCCATGAAAGACCGCGCGCACCAGCATGGGCTGCGCTCCAAGAGAAGGATTGTCGAAAGAAAACTCGCCCTGCGCGTCGGTCTTGGAATTGGCCACCGGCTGCATCCCGCCCTGCAACTGGATCAGGATCACTTCCACGCCCGCCGCCGGTTTGCCGCTGGTGCCGTTTTTAACCGTGCCGTGTACCGTTCCGGCTTGCGCGAAGACCAACGGCGCCAAAACCAAAACTGCCAGCAGGCTGAGGCGTCCAGCTATCCGGATCATCGCGCGCCTCGCTCCGCGTCTGCGGGACGCGCACCACGCGGCCGGCGCACTTGCGATTCCGTTACCTGGTCGATCTCCGCAAGAATCATCGCCGCTTCGCTTTCGATGGAAGTCTTCATGGCCTCGTAGTCGCCCTCGGAATACTTTCCCGAGCGAAACTCAAACCGCAGGTCGCGCAGATTGTCGTAAATGGTGTCGCGGCGCTCCAGCAACTGATCCAGCTTGGACCTGTGCGGCGCCAAATCGGAAGCGTCCGGTTGAATGTAAAAGATGAATAGAATCGTGGCAATCGCCAGCGCTAGACACGCACCGAGGACGGCGCCGTCCGAGGAGTTGATTACCAGCATGATGGTGAGAGGTGACAAAATACCGGCCATCAATCCTCTGTCTCGCGAGCCACCCGCCGCCGGGCCCGCTCCAATTCATCCCGCGAGATTCCCGGCGGAACTCCGGCGGCGGCAATTTGCTGCGCCGGTCGGGCGCGCCAGCGAAAGATCACGAAGATCACGATCCCGGTCCCCAGCAAGAGATAAACGCTGGGCAGGCTCCACGCCACTAAACTGAGGCCCGACTTGGGCGGCTCGGCATACACTTTCGTTCCGAATTCCTGAACGAACGCTTGGGTAATGACGTCTTCCGAATCTCCGCGCGCCACGCCCTGATCGAGTTCCTTGAGCATGCTGGTCGACGTCGTGCATCCCACGTGATTGCACTGGGTCAGCACCTGGTTGCAGCCGCACATGCACATGAACTTGCCGCCGATTTGTTTTGCCTGGCTGGTTTGCTGCGCGTACACGGGTGCCGCGAGCACCCCGGCGGAGGCGCTGGCAAAGCCGAACGCCAGAAAAGCGATTAGCCGCGGGCGCCTAATCATGGCCTTCTCTAAGCGTCGAGGATGGGGCCAGCGTCTGCCCGAGCGGCCGGGCCATAGCCGGCTCTTGCACGCTGGAGAACGCCAGGACAGCCCGGCGATTCGGCAGCAGCGTCACAATCGTCCCCAGCACCACGATGCAGCCGCCCAGCCAGATCCACTTCACCAGCGGATTGAGATACGCGTGGATGACCGGAGCCTGATTGTCCGGGCTCTGACCGGCGTACACCACGTACAAGTCGTCGCGCAAAGTAGAGTAAATCGCCACCATCGTCCCGGATTGCTCGTTGGTTTGGAAAAAGCGCCGCTCGGGATACAGCATCATCAGCGGCTTGCCGTCCTTCATTACTTCCACGATCATGCGTTCCGAGGTGTAATTCTTCTCCGGCTTGGAATCAAAGCTCTGCAGCAGCAGATTGTAGCGTCCAATCTTCAGCGTCGAGCCGAGTTGCATCTCTTTTTGCACATCGCGATTGAAGGCCGCGCCCGCCAGGCCCACGAAAATCAGCACCATGCCCATGTGCACGATGTATCCGCCGTACCGCCGGGTGTTGCGCATGGTCAGGTCGACCGCTGAAGCGAACAACGACGCCCCCGAGCGCGCCCGAATCACCTTCGCGCCGCGGAAGAACTCCATACCGATCGTCGAGGTCACGAACACGCACAGGCTCAAGCACACCAGCGAATAGAACTCCCGGAGACCCGGCAGCAAACGCGATGGCGCCAAAAAACACCGCCGTAATTAGCGGCCACCCGAAATTGCGCTTCAAACTGTCGGTCGATGTCTTGCGCCAGGCCAGCAGCGGCCCCACACCGGTCAGGAAAAGCAGCAGCAGCCCGATCGGGATGTTCACTTTGTTGAAGAACGGAGCTCCCACGCTAATGCGCGAACCGGACAGCCATTCGGAAAACACCGGGAACAGCGTCCCGGAAAGCACCGCGACGCAGGACACCAGCAGAATCAGGTTGTTGAACAAGAAGCTCGACTCGCGCGAGACCATGGAGTCCAGCTGATTCTCGCTCTTCAAATAATCGCGATTCTTCACGTAGGCGCGTAAAGCACACCACCAGAATGATCGCCAGAAAACCTACGAACCAGTTGCCGATGCTCGATTGCGCGAAGGCGTGCACCGAGCTAACCACGCCGCTGCGCGTCAGCAGCGTCCCCAGGATGCACAGCATGAACGTGCAAAACACCAGCCACACGTTCCACACTTTCATCATCCCGCGCTTTTCTTGCATCATCACCGAGTGCAGGAACGCCGTGCCCGTCAGCCACGGCAGCAACGACGCATTCTCGACCGGGTCCCATCCCCAATAACCGCCCCAGCCCAGCACCGCATAGGCCCAATGCGCGCCCAGCAAAATTCCCATGGTCTGGAAGCACCACGCGATCATCGTCCATTTGCGTGTCAGGTGGATCCACTTCTCCCCCGGATAGCGCGCCAACAGCGCGCCCAAGGGCAAACGCAAACGGGATGGTAAATCCGGTATACCCGGAATACAGGTTCGGGGGATGGATCACCATTTCCGGATATTGCAGCAGCGGGTTCAGCCCGTTGCCGTCGGCACGAGTAAAGATGTCCAATACGCCGTTGGCCCCGGGAGTCGCCAGACACCTTAAAAGGGCTGGCCACGAAATTATTCAGCGTCAAAAAGAAGATTTGCACGCCGGCCAGCACCACGCCGACATACGGCATCAACTCGCCATTCTTGTTGCGGTACGCAAACAGAAGCGGAGAAGACGTAAATCGCCAGCAGGAAGCTCCAGAACAGCAGCGACCCTTCCTGGCCGGACCACAGGGCGGCTACCTTATAGAAAGTGGAGAGATCGCGGTTGCTGTGGGCTACGACGTAGGCTACCCAATAGCTGTCGCTGAAGAAGAGATAGACCAAGCTGCCGGTGGCCAGAAAAATCAGGCCGCAGGTTGCCAGCCCCGCCTGCCGCGCGCTCTTGACCAGCAGCGGATGCCGCGTGTAAATCGCCGCGATGCCCCCGACGAACGCGTACACCGCACAAATAAAGGCCAGCAGCAGCGCAAACGAACCGAATACATCCACGTAGACCCGCCTTCCCCCGATAGCGCCGGGCTCGCTATCAACTACATCGTGCTGGGCTGCGCCGAACTTGCCGCCGCATTGCCGGAACGCGACGGCGGTCCGGCCGTCGGTGCCGCCTCATACTTCGACGCGCACTTGGCCTGCACATGCTCGGCCACAAAACTTCCGTTCCTCGCCAGGCTGCCTTCCACCAGCGCCTGCGACTTATCGACGAACGTATCCGGCAGCGGGTCACTTCCCACGTAACTTACCGGCAAGGACTTCCCTTCTCCCTGAAGGGTGAAATCGACGCGCCCGGACATCCGCCGGATGCTGCCTGGCTCCACCGTTCCACCCACGCGCAGCCGATGGCTGCGGGCGGCGCCTTGCAGCGTGGAGAGTTCCGCGATGGTGTGGTAGTACGTCTTGCTTTCGCCGTAGCCTAGCCACGCCAGGAAGGCCAGTGACAAAACGATAACGCCGATGCCGATTCCGAATTTTGCCCGTTTCTGCACAGATAACGCTCCTTATGCAGATGCAGTGCGCCGATGCGCTCGATTCTAGCATAGTTCAAAGTGTGGTCTAGGGGCCATTAGGGTAGTTCTTGGACAGCACCTTAGGACAGGTTCCCGGTCTCCGGGCGAATTTAACGGCTGGCCGTCGCAGCGGTTGCCAGCGCCTGGCGCAATCGTTCGATGGCTCCCTCCGACGACGCACCGTCGAGAGCGAATGGCCTGCCGCCATCCAACAAAATGGGGCATCCCAAATCGGCGTTCTCCAAGACGCTCATAACCGGCTCCAGAGCCTGGGCGATGGGTGCGAGCCTTTTCGGTCTCAAAGATCGCCGGATGCGCGTCAGCACCGCCGGAAGCCGCACCTCTAACGCTCGCCGAAACGCAGCATGGTCGCCGCTGAAATCGAAAGGACAATCCAGGACGTATGTCAAAAGAAAGCCGCCACGCTGGAATTCGGCAAGCACGGCCTCGGCAGCCTTTCCCGTTATGGAAAACCCCGCTGCCGCCAGTATTCTTCCTGCATCCCCGCGGAATTCCCCGCCTTCCGCGTACAAAAAGTCCGCCTCGCTGGCCGGTGCCACCGCGCCAAGCAGCAGCGTGCCAATGTGTACCGGCCGGTAGCGGGTGGTCCATTCGAGGCGTTGCAGGCGCTTGGCGATGTGCTCCGGCGACGCCAATTGGCCGCAACCATCGCAAGGCAAGAGGTTTTCGGTGGTCATTAGGCAAAAAGATCGTAGTCGACCGGCGCGCGAAGTGCAAACATCAGCAGAAAGCCACGGCCAGTCTCGAAGAAAAGAGTGACGCGTCACTCTTTCCTTCGACAAAGGTGTCAGCAAACTCACAGAGACTCGGGGGCGGTTGGGCGCCGGGGATGAAGATGGGGTTTTGGCGTCGCACAACCGCCGCCGTCCGATCCCTACATCTGACTAAGGTTGCAAACACGGCAGGCCGCGAAAAGTTGTGAAAATGGGCGACTTCCGAAGGCGCTGGAGACCGCTAGGCTTACTGGGAGACCGGGGCATCCGAAGGCAGTTTGGCTCGCAAGCACCACTTCAATTCCTGGCTGAGCTCGGAAATCTCCATCCCGGCCATCACGATGAACTTGCAGCTGAGCATCTCCCGCGGCTCGTCGTCATCCGGCAATTGGCAGGAAACCCGGCAATATTGGCATTCCTGGTTCCAGCAGAAACGTCCGTACGGAATGGTCTCCGGGCTGATGAACTGGAAGCAGCGCAGCAGCGAATTACGCTCCGGGACCTGAAACCTCTTGCCCATGATCGTAATCTCCACAAGCTTTTCATACGGACGGAAAGGTTCCGACATGATAAGTCCCGTTCTCCCCGTACCGGCCCCCGCATCGCGGCAGTCCCCTGGGCCGGCACAACTTGGTGATTGCTATTCCAGAGTAGCCCCCGCCTGCGACCGCCACAACCGCACGTCCGGGTAGAGTTGCCAATGTGCTACGGGGTGCCGATAGTACGGGGAGCCAGGCTTGCCTGCGCGGAGTCAGCTGCCAAGATCGAAAAATTGCCCCATGTTGCGGAATTTCTCGTAGCGGGCGTCCAGCAGGTCTTTTGTGGACTGATTGGTGAGGGCCACCAATTGGCGGTCGAGCACTTCGTCCAGGAATCGCGCGGCGGCTTCGTAGTCGGTGTGCGCCCCGCCTTCCGGCTCGCGGACGATTTCGTCCACAATTCCCAATTCTTTCAAATCGTTGGCGGTGATCTTCAGCGCCACCGCGGCCGTCTCCGCCTTGGTCGCATCCCGCCACATGATCGCCGCGCAACCTTCCGGCGAAATGACCGAGTAAAAACTGTTCTCCAGAATATTCACGCGATCGCCCACCGCGATCGCCAGGGCGCCGCCAGAGCCACCCTCACCCGTCACGGTGACCACAATCGGCACCGGCAACCGCGCCATTTCCCGCAAGTTCCTGGCAATCGCCTCGGCCTGCCCGCGTTCCTCGGCATCGATCCCGGGATAGGCTCCCTGGGTGTCGATAAATGTAAAAATGGGTTTGCCGAACTTGGCCGCCAATTCCATCACCCGCAAAGCCTTGCGATAACCCTCGGGCTTGGGCTGGCCGAAATTGCGCATCAGGCGTTGCTTGGTGTCCCGGCCTTTCTGATGACCCAGGACCGCTACCGGGCCGTCCATGGAATTTGGCCAGCCCCGCCACGATGGCCTTGTCGTCGCCGCATCCACGATCGCCGTGCAACTCCACGAAGTCCGTAAACAGCAGCCCAATGAAATCCAGCGTGTACGGCCGCTGGGGGTGCCGCGCGATCTGCGCGCGCTGCCAGGGCCCCAGGTGGGCATAGAATTCGCGGCGAAGTTCCGCCACTTGCTCGCGGATTCGCTCGAGCTCCGCGTCGGCATCGGCGTCGCCGGCCAGATGCCGCAAATCTTCCACGTCTTTTTCCAGCCGGTCGATCTCACGCTGCCGCTCGCCGGTAGTCACCGGTGTCTTGCCTTTTCCCTTGAGCGTCATTACATCTCCATGCCAGTCGCTTCGCCGCCGCACAACTCGCGGATGGACGCCAGCAGCTCGTTGGACAACCGTACGCGCTGGCGAATCTCCAGCGTAGCACCGGCGCCGTCCGGAGTGGAAAGATCGAATGCCACCAGCTGGGCGCCGGGATACGACGCGAATACCTTCTCGAACCGGTCGAGCAAGTCCTCGGTCAGATCCTCCAGCTTCATGGGAATGCGCAGGCCCGACGCCGCGGGAGCCTCCGCGATGTCCTCCAGCTGCCGGGCCTCCTGAAGCGAGAGCCGGGTCCCGGATTCCTCCACCTGCACGCGAACTTTCATCAACAGCGGCACGCGCGGTTTCAGCATGCCCTCCAGTTTCGCGAAACTTTCCGGGAACGTCAGCAATTCCTGTATGCCGGTCATGTCCTGAATCGTATAGATGGCCCAGCGGGCGCCTTTTTTCGAGCGCATCGGGCGGGCCCCGACGATCAGTACCGCTATGGTGATTTCCTTGCCGTTGCGCTGAGCCTCCACTTCGCCCAGGGAAACGACCTTTAATTCCTGGAGCCGGGATGCGTACTTGGCCAGTGGGTGCCCCGAAACATAAAAGCCCAGCATGGCGTATTCGCTGGCCAGCCGTTCTTCTTCGCTCCACGGAGCGGCTTCGCGCAACTCAAAGGCTACCCGCGCCGGCGCGGCCGCGGTGGCGAACAGTCCGTGCTGCCCGGATTCTTTCGCACGTGCGGCCCGCTGCAACGCCGCAACGGCATCGTCTACCGAAGCCAGCATGCCTTCGCGCGCTCCCAGCGAATCCATGGCCCCGGACTTGATCAAGCTCTCGAAAACGCGCTTGTTCAGAAAGCGCGGCTCAATCCGTTCGCAGAAATCGTACAGCGACCGGAATTCCCCCTGGCCCAGCCGCGATTCCCGGATGGCCTTGGCGGTGTTCTCCCCGACGTTCTTGATCGCCGCCATGCCAAAGCGAATGGCTTCTCCAATCGGCGTGAAGTACAGGTCGCTCTCATTCACATCCGGCGGCAAGATCGAAATGCTCATGCCGCGCGCCTCATTGATGTACTTCACGGCCTTGTCGGCGTTGCCGGTTTCCGAGGTCAGCAGCGCGGCCATAAACTCCACCGGATAGTGGGTCTTTAGATAGGCGGTCTGGTAGGCCAGCAGCGCGTACGCGCAGGAGTGCGACTTGTTGAAGCCGTAGCCCGCGAATTCTTCCATGAGATTGAAGATCCGCTCGGCCTTTTTTTCCGCAATCTTGTTATTCGCGCAGCCGGCCATGAACTTCGCCCGCTGCGCCGCCATTTCCTCTTTTTTCTTTTTGCCCATGGCCCGGCGCAGCAGGTCGGCTTCCCCGAGCGAAAAACTCGCCAGGCAGTTGGCGATCTGCATCACCTGCTCCTGATACAGGATGACGCCGTAGGTCTCTTCCAAAATATCCTTCAGCTGAGGAAGTTCGTAGGTGACCTTGGTCTTGCCATGCTTGCGGTTGATGAAGTCGTCGATCATGCCGCCTTGAATCGGCCCAGGGCGGTACAGCGCGTTGAGCGCCGTCAAATCCTCGATACGCGTGGGCTGGTAGCGCCGCAGAATGTCCCGCATACCATGCGATTCAAACTGAAAAATGGCGGTGGTATCGCCGCGAGTAAACAGCTTGTAGGTGTCCGCGTCATCCAGCGCCAGATTGTCCGCGTCGATCTTCACCCCGCGATTCTGTTCGATCATGCGCACGGTATCGTGCAACACCGTCAGCGTGGTCAGGCCCAGAAAGTCCATCTTCAGCAGGCCGATGCGCTCCAGCGCGTTCATGTCATACTGCGTCGTGATTTCGTCGCGGTTGGTCTTGTAAACCGGCACCACGTCGGTCAGCGGCCGCGGCGAGATGACCACGCCGGCCGCGTGCGTGGAAGCGTGCCGCGCCAGGCCTTCCAGGCGCAGCGCCACCGCCATCAAATCCTTCAGCCGCTCGTCGCTATTCACCGCCGCCTTGAGCTGCGGAGACTCCGTGAGCGCGTCTTTCAATTCAATGCCCAGCGTGGTGGGCACCAGCTTGGCCAGCCGGTCCACTTCCATGTAGGGAATGTCCATGGCGCGGCCCACGTCCTTGATCGCCGCCTTGGCCGCCATGGTTCCGAAGGTGATGATCTGCGCCACGTTTTCCCGGCCGTATTTCTGGGTCACGTACTCGATCAGCTCGCCGCGGCGCCGCATGCAGAAGTCGATGTCGATATCCGGCATCGAGATGCGTTCCGGGTTTAAAAAACGCTCGAAGAGCAGATTGTATTGCAGCGGGTCAACATCCGTAATCCGCAGCGCGTAACTCGCCAGGCTGCCCGCGGCAGATCCTCGACCGGGTCCGACCGGTACGTCCTGCATGCGCGCATAATGAATGAAATCCCATACGATCAGGAAGTAGCCTTCATAGCGCATCTTCTTGATCATTTCGATTTCGAAGGTCAGCCGCTTCTCATATTCCGCCAGCGGATTGCGCAGCGCGCCCTGCTGCGCCAATCGCTCCAGCACCGGCAGGCGCGACTCAAACCCTTCACGGACAACTTTTTCGAAATAGCTCCCAGCGGTGTGCCCCTCGGGCACTTTGAATTCCGGGAACGGATTTGGGATGCGCTCCACTTTGACGTTACAGCGGTGCGCGATATCCACGGTGCGGCTGAGCGCGTCCGGCAGTTCGCCAAACACCTTGGCCATCTCCACTGCGCTCTTGAAGTAAAACTGGTCGGTGGCAAATTTCATCCGATGCGTATCGCTCATGGTCTTGCCGGTTTGAATGCACAGCAAAACTTCCTGGGCATGCGCGTCGTCGTGGTGCAGATAGTGGCAATCGTTGGTGGCCACAAGGGGAATGCCGGTTTCTTTGGAGAGCCGGACCAACTCGGGGTTTACGCCTTTCTCGATTTCCAGCCCTTGGTCCTGAATTTCCAGAAAGAAGTTGCCCTTGCCAAAAACATCGCGCAGCCGGTAAGCATTCTCCCGCGCCAGATCGTATTTCTGGTCCACCACGGCTTCGGTCACCGGCCCGCGCAGGCACGCCGACAGAGCGATCAGACCCTTGCTGTGCTTCGCAAGCAGATCGTAGTCAATCCTCGGTTTGTAATAGAAGCCCTCGAGAAACCCGGAGGAGACCAGCTTAATCAGGTTGTGATAGCCCTCCAGCGACTCGCACAGCAACACCAGGTGGTTGCTGCCGCGCGTGCCGGGTTCGCCTTCGCCGCGTTCCTGCCCGTTGCTTCCGTTTGTCTTTTCCCCGCGATCGTGACGGCTACCCTTGGCGACGTACACCTCGCAGCCGATGATAGGTTTGACGTCGCGCTTCCCGGCCTCATGGAAGAAATTGGCGGCGGCAAACAGGTTGCCGTGGTCGGTGATCGCCACTGCCGGCATTTTCTGCCGGGACGCCTCATCCAAAAGCTCCGTGGTTTCGCAAGCACCGTCGAGCAGGCTGTAATCCGTATGAACGTGCAGATGAACGAACTGCGGTTGACCCATGGAACTCAATTCTAAAACTCTCGCGACAGAATTGCGACACGCATTCTCGCGTTTCCCACAGGCGCGCGAAACCCGCGCTCCCCATCGGCAAATGCAACTCCGCTATTTGCGCCCGCTGCTCTTTTTCGACGCCGCGACATTCTTTCCGTGGCTGGCCGGCGCGCTCGGCTTGGCTGCGTGCTTTCCGGCCGCCACCCGGTCTTTGTGTTGGGCCTTGAGCGCGGCCTTCCCCGCGGCGCTGCCGTGCGTCTGCTTGGCCGGCGCTCCCGCATCGGCCCCGTGCGCTTTGTCGGCGGCTTTCGGCGGCTTTTTTTCTTTTTCTTTCTTCTTCGGTACTTCCTTTATCCCCGATAGCTTGCGCAGGATTTTTTCGCGCTCCTCGGTCGTTTTGCCGCGGCCGGTGAGCTGCATGGCGAATACCTGCTCTACGATTTCGTCGAACTTTGCCCCGCGCGCCATCCCCAGAGCTTCGAGTTCGTTGGCCACCGCGGGCAGCCCGATGCGCAGCGGCCGCCACTTATGGAGATACGCGCGAACCTTGGAAAGCGCCGCCGAGTTGCTGGATTCCGCAAGCAGGTACGCCGTTTGGTCCAGCGGCAGCTTTTCCAGAAAGCGGTAGGCGTCAATCGGAGCGTTCATTTTGCGTCCGATCAACTCCTTTTGCGCCTCCAAGGCTTCCTCTGCGAAACTCAGCACGGTGTCCGACTCCGCGGAGCGGTACCCGGCCTTGGAAAGCACCCCGCCTTGCTCGCGGTCTTTCAAGCGTCCCAGAATCGCCAGGAGCATCGGCGTCGCCAGCCGCGGCCGGAAGCCCGCGGTGAACATATCCTCCCGCGCTTTCATCAAGCGCGCGATGGCGTCGTAATCCGGGTGCCGCTTGGCAAAATGAGGGTTTACCGCCTCCAGCAGGTGCTGTTGTTCCCAGGCCTTCAGAACCACCGCAGGGCGTTCCTCGCGCGCCAGCGCCCGCAGTTCCCCGCCGGCGTCTTCCGGCGCGATGGTGTGATGCAGGTCGCGCTCGATGGCCAGATCGAACCATTCTTGGGTGCGCGCCTCCGGCTTGAATCCCATGCGCGCGGCAAATCTCAGCACGCGAAGCAGACGCACCGGCTGATTGGTAAAGCTATGGATCGTCAACGCCCGCACTTCGCCGTGCTCGATATCGGACAGTCCGTTGGTGGGGTCCAGCAATAAGCCGCGCGAAGCCGGATTCAGCGAGATGGCGATGGAGTTGAGCGAAAAGTCGCGGCGCCGCAAATCCTCCATGATGGTGGACCAGCGGATCTCCGGGCGGGTGCCGGGCCGCACGTAGTGGTCGTCGCGCGCCGCGGAGATGCTCCCTTCGACGTCTCCGGCGAACAGCACTTCGATGTGCCGCAGCCGCTCGTCTTCGGATAAAATCTTGGCCCCGCCCTTCTCCAGCTCGCGAGCAATCTTGGAAGGATTGCCTTCGACGGTGAAGTCCAGGTCGCGCAGCGAAGCCCCGGTGATCAGGTCGCGCACCGTTCCGCCGGTCAGATAGAGATTGAATCCCATCGCTGCGGAGAGTTCCTGAACGCGCATCATGACTGCGCGCTGTTCCGGCGATAGCCGGCTTTCCAACAAGAACATATAGTCTGGCATTGTTCCTTCGCCTCCAGAGTGTCCGCGCGAACTGTCGCGGAGGCACCCTCTCTGGGTTCCCCAAGTTCCGATCCGCTAAGCGCGCGGATGGTGTGCTTTGTAAATCTGCTTCAACCGCTCCTCGACCACATGGGTATAAATCTGCGTCGTGGAAATGTCGGCGTGGCCCAGCATCAGCTGCACCGATCGCAGGTCCGCGCCGCGCTCCAACAAGTGCGTCGCAAAGCTGTGCCGCAGCATGTGGGGCGTCAAGGCCACGCGCAACCCGGCCCGCCGCCCATACGCGGACAGGATCTTCCAAACCCCGACGCGGCTCAAGGCCACACCTCGGCGGTTCACGAACAGCGCCGGGCTATTGGCCTTCTTGGCCTGCCTCAACAATTCCGGGCGGGCGTCCCGAAGATACTTCTCGACCATGCCCAGCGCCTTGCGGCCGACGGGCACGATGCGCTCCTTGTCGCCCTTGCCGATGCAGCGCACGCAGCCGGTCTTGCTGTCGAGATCGCTGGCCCGCAAGCTGATGAGTTCGGAAACGCGCAGCCCGGTCGAATACAGCACTTCCAGCATGGCCCGGTCGCGCAGACCCAGAGGGGTCTTGGAATCGGGCTGATTCAGCAGCCGCTCGATCTCCTCCAGCCGCAAGTAGCCGGGCAAAGATCTGCGGATCTTCGGTGATTCGAGATTGATCGAAGGGTCCGCGGCAATCAACTCCTGCACCTGGGCAAAGCGAAAGAAATTCCGCAGCGTCACCAGGTTGCGCGCCACCGTGCGGCTTTCCAGCTTCTGCCGGTAAAGACCGGCCAGGAAATCCACCAGGTCGTCGCGGCTGACGTCCTCGAGGGCCCGTTTTCGCTTTTCCGCGAAGACCTGAAATTTCCCCAGGTCCCGCCGGTAGGCGGAAGAGGTGTTCGCGGACAGTCCCTTTTCCACCTTCACGTGGGTCAGAAAAGACGTAATGGTCGCGGAAATGTCCATCAGGGCTCCACGTACTCGGCGCCGCCACGACGCATCGCAATTCCATACACCTCTTCCGCCTCGCGGCACCGGAACAGCCAAGCCAGCCCCAGATACAAGGCCGTGGCCCCCGCGATCAGGCCGACGAAAACGCCGAGCTGCACCAAAAACCGGGAATGGATGGTAAACGCCGTGTAGTGCAGCGCCAGCCAGCAGGCCACCCCCATAATTCCGGAACACACAAAGATCTTCGCGAACGACCGCACGATTTCCCCGATTCCCAAAGCGCCATAACGCAACCGGAAGATAATGAACAGCGCGAAGAAATCGAAAAAGCAGGCGATCGCGGTGGCCAGCGCGGGTCCCCCGTTCTGCACCCGCTTGAAGAAGAACTGCAGAAAAACGATGTTCAGAACGATGTTGATCACCAGCGAGAAAGACGCGACGATCACCGGCGTCTTGGTGTCCTTGGTGGAGTAAAACGCCGGCACGATCAGCTTCACCGACGCCAGCGCCGGCAAGCCTATCGCGTAGTACAGCAAGGCCCGCGCCGTCAGCTTGGTCGATTCGGCCAGGAACTGCCCGTGTTGAAACAGCATCCTCACGATCGGTTCGCGCAGAATCATCAAGCCCAGCGCCGCCGGGATGGTAATAAAGGCCACAATGCGCACCGAGAACGTCAGCGTTTTCTTCAGCGCGTCGAAATCTCGCGCGGCCGCCTGGTGGGACATCATCGGCAAGATTGCGGTGGCCACCGCAATCGCATACCCGCCCAGCACCAACTCCATTACCCGGTCCGCGAAATACAGTGCCGCCAAACTGCCGGCCGGCATCTTGGCAGCGGTGGCAAACCGCGTATCCACCAGCAGGTTGATTTGCCCGATGCCAATTCCGAACAGCCGCGGAATCATCAGCCGCGCCACGTTGCGGATCGCCGGGTGGGTAAAGGAAATCCCAAACGTAAAGTTCATTCCCCGTTCAATGAGCGCCGGCACCTGAATCAAGAACTGTAAGACGCCGCCAACCAGCACACCCACCGCGATCGACGTGGCCGGGTCTTTGAAATAGCGCCACACCGCCCCGATGGAAAATAGAATTGTCGCGATGTTCAGCACCACCGGCGTCGCCGCCGGCAGTCCAAAAACATGAAAGCAATTCAAGATGCCCATGGCCAGCGCGGCCATCGAAATGAAAAACAAGTACGGGAAAATAATCCGGTTCAGATGCACGGCCTGGTCGCCGGCCACGTTCTTTCCCGAGAACACATGAACCACGCTCGGAGAAAAGACCATCCCCAAAACCGTGATGACCGCCGCCACCAGCGCCAGCGTCCAGAATAAACGATTGGCGAAATCCCACACCTCTTCCTTGGATTTCTCCCGCATGTACCCGGTAAAAACCGGGATGAAGGACGCGGTCATGGAGCCTTCGGCCACCAATCTCCGGAACAGGTTGGGGATGCGATAGGCCAGGGCGTAGGCGTCGGCGGAAACCGTGGTGCCAAGCAGCAGCGCAATCCGCTGATCTCGGACATAACCGAGAATGCGGCTTATGATGGTGATCAGGGAGATGATCGAGGCCGACTTGAGGATCTGCTTTTTTTCGGTCAACGGGCGGCGCTCCGGGGCCCTAACCCTAATGAAAACAATGAGTTGACAGGAAAACGTGCTTAACATAACATACATTGTGAAAATTGGCAAATAGCCCGATTTCGAGCGCGCTGATTCTTTGAAAAACCGAACCCCAGCCTCGACCCACAAGAAAGTTGTGGTAGTACTCGCCGACAAAAAACCCCTGCGCGGGTACCTCAATCCGACCCGTTTGGGCCAAGCCGACCCTATCGACCTGCTGACCCAGGACGGCGAACACGAGCAAATTCCCCTGGCCAAGGTCCGTTCGATCTACTTTGTGCGCGATTTTTCCAACGATTTTGAGCCCGAGCGCAAAGCCTTCCTCAGCCGCCCGAAACTGGACGGTCTCTGGGTGCGCCTGCGCTATAACGACAGCGAAACCCTGGAGGGCGTGGTTCCCAACGACCTCTTATCCCTGCTCGACAACGGCGTCCAGATCACCCCGCCGGACCTGAATTCCGCCACCGACCGCATCTTCGTCCCCCGCTCGGCCCTCTCCGAGGTCACGGTCCTGGGTGTAGTCGGCATAGCCCGCCGGAAGCCCGCCGCCGCCCTAACCGCCGCCCAACCCCGCCTTTTCAACGAGTAAGGAACACGGGCACTCGTGCCGGCCCTGAATATTGAAGGGCCGGTGCCGGGCGTCTCCACGACACGCTTGATCCTTGGCTCTGAGCAGTAGCCCGCGCCATCTTCCGCCTCTCGTAGGGGCACGGCACGCCGTGCCCGCTCTTCGCGCGCGGCTCAGTCGGCCATAACTCCCCACCTGTACTTCCCTCTCCGCGCTGTGCGAGACTCGCACCCAGCGAGGGAGCCTGATCCATGAAACTTTCCGAAGTCGCGCAAAAACTGGGATGCCGCCTGGAAGGCCTCCCCGAAACCGAAATCCAAGGCGTCGCCGGAATCGAACACGCAGTCCCCGGCCAAATCACCTTTCTAGCCAACCGCCGCTATTTCCCGCTGCTGAAAACGACCCGCGGCTCAGCCGTTCTCGTCGAAGACGGCATCGCGCTCGAACGGGGCCCCGGCCTGCCGCCGATTGGCGCCCTGCGCACCACAAATCCGTACCTGGCCTTCGCCCACGCCATCGAACTCTTCTACCAATCCCCGCGTTACGAACCCGGCGTGCACCCCACCGCGATCATCGCCAAAACCGCGCGCATCACGGATGGCGCACACATCGGCCCGTACTGTTTCATCGACGAAGAGGCCCAGATTGGCCGCAACGCCGTGCTACACAGCTTTGTAACGATTTACCGCGGCGCGCAAATTGGAGACGACTTTTTCGCCCACGCCCACGCCACGGTCCGCGAATTCTGCCGCATCGGTCACCGGGTGATCCTGCAAAACGGCGCGGTGATCGGCAGCGATGGCTTGGGCTTTGCCAAGCAGCAAGACGGCAGCTGGTACAAGATGCAGCAATCCGGCCCTGCCGTCCTCGAAGATGACGTGGAAGTGCAAGCCAACGCCTGCGTCGACCGCGCTACAGTAGGCGAAACCCGCATCGGCCGCGGCACCAAGCTGGACGACCTGGTCCTGGTCGGCCACGCCTCCCAAGTCGGCGCCAACACCATGCTCTGCGGCCAGGTAGGCCTCGCGGGCTCCACCAAAATCGGCAGCGGCTGCATCCTAGCCGGCCAAGTCGGCACCGCAGGCCACCTCTCCGTGGGCGACGGCACGGTCATCACCGCCCAAAGCGGCATCCCCAACGACGTCCCGCCCCGCTCCCTCTATTCCGGCTACCCCGCCTCCGACAACCGTCACTGGCTCAAAACGGTAGCCGCCCTCAACCGCCTCCCCGACCTGCAAAAACGCGTCCGCGAACTCGAAGCCGAGATCGAGAAACTCAAGCCCCACTAGATCCACGCTCAAGTCGCCGTCAGCTACGAGCTCCAGCCTTGATTTTTGCTGGACACGAGGCACTATAGGCGGCGGCGGACTCCCCTTTTACAAGGGCGAGGCGGTGGCCCCGGGGAACCCAACTGGCCGCTGGTCGGGTGGCAGGCCTGCTGCCAGGGCGTCGTGTACGCGTTGATTCAGCTTGTCGCGCTCCTCGAAGGAATACGTCGACGCGTCGATCGGATCGAGAAACTCCACCAGGATTTCTCCCGAGTGGACGACCAGCGAGCGCTTCTCCATCACCCGATGCGCCCCGGAGCAGGCCACCGGCACGATCGGAACGCCGGCCTTGATGGCCATTACCACCGCGCCCTTTTTGAAGTCCTGTAGCCGGCCGTCCGGGCTGCGCGTGCCTTCCGGATAGATCAGGAAGGACTGCCCGGCGCGCAGAGACTCAATGGCTTTGTCCAGGCTCTCCAGGGCTGAATCGCGTTCTTTGCGATTCACGGGAATGAACCGCGCCAGCAAGAAGGCCTGCCCAACGACGGGCCACCGGAACAGAGACTCCTTCAAAAGGATGGCGATCCGCCGCGGAATCGCCCCGACCACCGCCGGAGCATCCGCCGAGCTGGTATGGTTCGCCGCAAAGAGGCAGACGCCCGCGGGGATTCTCTCGGTTCCCACAACGCGAACGCGCACGCCGACGGCCCGCACAAAAAACATCAAGCCGTTGATACCGGCCCAGTACAGTGGATTGGGATTGCGGCTGACCAGCGTATACAAAAGCAGCGGCGGCCCGACCATCAGGATATAAATCGAGAGAAACACAGCAATGAAAAGAGTGCGAAGCATAAATGCGCAGATCTTTCCCGAATATAAGCAGGCAAATGAAAAATTCCCGTGGCACAGCCATCCCTAGCCGAGAGCCTTGGTAACGACGCGCGCGCTCAGGGAATCGAGGCCGTAACCGGCTGAGTCGTCCCGCGAAGCAACCCCTCGCGAATCTGCCGAGCCTTCTCGCTGGCATTGGGGTTCTCCACCGGACGGTAGAGGGTTTCGGTAATCTCGCCCAGCCGGAACTCCAGTGTCAGGTTCTTATCTTCGCGGCGAACGCCCAAGCGCAACGTGCCGCCCCGCTTCTGGGCGTACAGCCAGGAGTCCGGATTGCGCGGCACCTCCGATCCGTTCCAGCTCAGGACGGCATCGCCCACGCGCAGCCCCGCTTCGGCGGCCGCACCCTCGGCGTCCACGCCGTCCACCAGCATCGGGCCGTTCCCTTCGCGTTCGGCGGAAAAACCCAGCGTCGGACGCTTGTGCTCCAGAATCTGCAACTGCAAGCCCGCCAGCGCAAGCACTTGCTGATAAGGCAGCGGCTCCGTGCTGGCCACATATCTGCGAAAAAACTCGTCAAACGATCCGCCGGCGATCTTTTCGGCCGTCAGCCGGACATCCAGGCTGTCGCGATAGAACTTGCCTTGTTTTGCGAAATCGGTATTCATAGCCCGCAGCACATCGTCCAGGCTCTTTTCGTCGCTGGTGCGGTCGCGGATCAAAATATCGAGCAACACGCCCAGCACTTGTCCCTTCGTATAGTACGAAACGCTGTTCCTGGGCCGGTTGTACAGCGGATATTTTTCCAGCCAGGCATCCAGGCTGCTCTGCTCCGCGCTTTGCCAGCGGTTGGCCGGACGCGCTTCGAGCTCGCTGATCTGTTCGCCCAGGTCCTCGTAGAACTGCTCCTTATTCCAAAGGTGCGTTCGCGCCAGGGTGTACGAGGCGTAGGTATTGGTAACGCCCTCGGCGAACCACAGCGCGCGAGTGTACTGCTCCTTGGTGTAGTCCACCGGCTCCAGCGACGCCGGGCGAATGCGCTTCACGTTCCACAGGTGAAAAAATTCATGAGCCGCGACGTCCAGGAACTCTTCTTCGGAACGCACGGAAATCGCCGTCGAATTGGAGTGCTCCATTCCCCCGCCAGCGCCGCCTGCACCCTTTCCCATGTGCACCAAAAATGTGTAGCGCTCGAAGGGCGCGCCCTCCATCAGTTTCAGTTCGTACGAACAAATGCGCCGCAATTCGTCTTCGAGTTGTTTTTTCTTCCAGCCGTCGCCATGCATCACCACCCAGATCGGCGGGCTG
The DNA here is from genome assembly GCA_963788495.1 of uncultured Acidobacteriota bacterium. Lineage (GTDB taxonomy): Bacteria > Acidobacteriota > Terriglobia > Acidiferrales > UBA7541 > Acidiferrum. The sequence goes on from CAWBGX010000001.1 coordinate 18,824, forward strand.
ACATCCGGCACCTGAAATTTTTCAAATCGTCCGGCTTCAATGGGCGCGTCCGCCAGCGCATCGTAGCTTTCCGCATCGAAGGCAAAAACGCGCGCCTTGCCGGCATTTTCCACCGTCGTAAGAACCGTGGTGCCTGCCGCTTGCCAGGACTCCGGAACGTCCGGCAGCGCCAGATGCACGGCCTCGGCGCGCCGATCGGGCACATACAGGAGAATCATCGCGGGATTGATGAAGGCGTGCTCGCCGTTAAGCTGCGTCGCGAACGGGCCTCCCTCATCCCAGTAGGTGGCATAGCGAATCGTGACGGTCCCGTTACCGGTGATGTGCCAGGTTTGTTTGTCGAGCTTTTCGATGGGAGCGATATCCGCGCCCACGAAGGCCTGGACTTGTTGCACGTGGGCGCTGAAATCGCGAATCTGGTACAGCGCATTCCACGCCGGCATCCGCACGGTAACTTCGCCGGTGACCTCCGGAATCTGCATGGTGACGTGAAAGACGTGCTGCTCGGGATGAGCTAGCGACACTTCGTAGCGGATCGCGGCCTGGGCCGCAGTCGAGAAACTCGCCGCGGACAAAAGCGCGAAAACACTGGCCGCCCGGAAACACCAACCACGACGAGAGAGCCTCACCGAGTGGTGGCCTCGGACGGTACCGCAACCTCACGGCCAAGTTTTTTCAAAAGCTTCTCGCACAGACCGTCGAAGCTGCCGTTGGACATGACCAGCAACAGGTCACCCGCTTTGGCTTCGTTGGAAAGATATTCCGCGATGGCGTCAGACCCGTTGAACGCGTGAGCGTCTTTCCCCAATTCGCGCACGCTCTTGGCCACCGATTCCGGATCCATGCGGTTGTCATCGCCTAATTGCTGCGCCCGGAAGACTCCACCCAACACCACGCGATCCGCAAGGGCTAGTGCCTTGGGTAGTGACTCCTGGAAAACCTTGCGGCGCATCGAATTGGAGCGCGGCTCCAAAATTGCCCACAAACGGCGTTTTGGCCAGCGACTGCGCGCCGCCTCGATCGTGGCCCGGACCGCGGTAGGATGGTGCGCAAAGTCGTCGACCACCAAGATGCCCCCAAGCTCGCCCTTCACGTCCATGCGCCGTTTCACGCTACGAAAAGTGGAAAGAGCCTTGGCGATGGCCTCGGTTCCAATTCCGCGCCCGTGGGCCACCGCAATTGCCGCGGTAGCATTCAGAACGTTGTGGCGGCCCGTCGCCGCCAATGCAAACTCACCGAACGCTTTGCCGCGATAGGTTAGGCGGAAACGCATGCTTCCACTTTCGTCCGCCAGGTCGCTCAGGACCCAATCGTTTCCGCCGGTGAAACCATAGGTCTCCACCGGACAAAACGCTTTGGCGACGACGCTGCGCAAACCAGGGCCCGACTCCGCGGAGTCGCCCCAAACAACCACGCGCCCGCTGCGCGGCACCAGGTTCACCAGTCGGCGGAAGGCTAGTTCGTAGGCCTCGTAGTCCGCATAAATGTCGGCGTGGTCGTACTCCAGCGAAGTGATGATCAAATCGTCGGGATGGTAATGAAAAAACTTCGGCCCGCGGTCCCAGATGGCGGTTTCGTACTCATCGCCTTCGAGAATAAATTCTGAGCCGCCTTCCAATCCGTAACTCTTTCCGAAATTCTCGGCCACGCCGCCGACCAGAAAGTCGGGCTTTTTCCCGGCGACGTGAAAGATCCACGCCAGCATCGCCGTGGTGGTGGTCTTGCCATGCGTACCGCTGACCACGATGGAATGTTTGCCGGGAAGAAATACCTCCTCCAGCATTTCCGGTAGCGAGCGGTACGGCAACTTGCGGTCGAGCACTTCCTCTAATTCCGGATTCCCCCGAGCGATGATATTCCCGACGACCACCAGATCAGGCGCCGGCTGCAAGTGCGCCGCGTCAAACGAATGGAAAAACGCAATCCCCAGGCTCTCGAGCAGCGTGGACGCCGGAGGATAAACACCCGAATCCGATCCGGTTACGCGAAAACCTCGCTCGCGCAGCATGCCCGCGAGCGGCGCCATCGCCGAACCTCCAATTCCAATTACATGCACGTGTTTCGCTTCGCTCATGGCAGCACCGCCGGCTCCAGAATTTCCAACACTCCTTCCCCCTTGGCGCTGAGACGCGCCCGCACCCCGAGAGGAAGCGTCAACATCGGCCGCGGCGTATGCCCCACCGCCGCGCCAAAAATAATCGGAACGCCCAGCCATCCGAGAATCCGCGTGCACACATCGCGCACGGAAGGGCTTCCCGCCACCGGGGGATCGCACTCCGGAAACTCGCCCAGCACAAATCCCCGCACGCCCGCCAACTTGCCCGCCTGTTTCAGATGCATGAGCACACGATCCACCTGGTACGGCTTCATCGCGCGATCCTCCAACACCAGGATCGCATCCCGGGTGTCCAACTCCCAGGGAGTTCCCATGGTGGCTTCCACCAGCGTCATGGCGCCGCCGAGCAGGCGCCCCTCGGCTTGGCCGTCAAACAGGGTCTCGCCGCGTAACGGTATTTTCCAACCCGCGTCGGTGCGGCTCACCGCGGATCGCAGCGATTCTTCGTCGTACCCGCCCGGCCACCCGGCGCCTGCATCCAACCCCGCGGCCACCATCGGCCCATAAAACGTCACCCAGCCGCGGCGCTGCCACAAAAAAATCTGCAAGGAGGTGAGGTCGCTGAAGCCGATTACGTTTTTCGGCTCGCCGAGCCGGTCGCTGAGTTCGGGTTCCAATAAGTAGGTGGAGCCATAGCCTCCGCGCAAAGCCACCAAGCCATCCACTGCGCCGTCGGCCAGCTTACTCAGCAATTCCGCGCGTCGATCCACCGCGGAGGCCGCGAAATAGCCGTCGGCGGACCGCGCCAGCGCAATGTCCAAAGTAAAACCCAGCCGCCGGAGTTCCGCGAAACCCGCGTTGGCTTTGGCGTCACTCGCCGGCGAGGCCGGCGCGAATACGGCCAGCCGCGAACCGGCGCGCAGGGCCTTGGGCTTGCGCGGAGACACTTCCGAGCGGGCCGGCAAACGGGCTGAGGCGTCCGCGCTCATTCGTGATGGCCTTCGAGCGGCGTAACTTCGGTTACCACCCCGGCGCGATTGAGCTGCGCGACAATTTGTTCCTGCTGCGCATGCCGCACGTCGGCGTCAAACTCCACGATGGAAGTCATGCCAGCCATGGAAACCCGGAAATGCTGGGCCGTGACTTTCAGCCCGCCCAGCAGGCGTTGCACTTCGCCTGCAACGCTTTCTGCGTGACTCGTGGTTATCCGGAAACTGATCAGGCGCGGCTTTAAATGGGTCCAGCGAGTGAGCCAGGCTAGCGCCACCAGCCCGAACAGAACCACGCCGGTCGAGTATCCAGCGACGGCATACAGCCCGCCGCCCGCTGCCATTCCGATCGCGGCCTCCACAAAAATTGTCGCCGCGGTAGTCATTCCGATCAGCGTGCCGGACTCGCGCAGGATGGCCCCGGCACCCAGAAATCCGATGCCCTGCACCAGGTTCGACGCGATTCTGGTCCCTGAAGTGTCGCCGAAGCGATGAGCAAGCTCATTGGAAAGAACGGTAAATAGCGCCGAGCCGAGGCAAACAAACAGGCTGGTGCGCATTCCCGCGGGCCGCCGGTGCCAGTCACGTTCGACACCAATGACGGCTCCCAGAATGGCCGCAAAACTCAACCGCAAGATGATTTCGTGAAGAGGGAGCATCCCTGTGACAAGCTCTCGCCCGTCGAAAGCGATTCTACTATTTACAACTTGAACTGCGTCAATTTCGAGAAATGCCGTGCTCTAGCGTGTATCTCGCTGCGCTTGAGCGCGCGCAGGCGATCCAGGCCAAACTTCTCCACGGCGAAGCTGCCCAGCACCGAGCCATAGACCATGGCCCGGCGCAACGAGGCGTCGCTCTTGTTCCCGGCGCCGGCCAGATAGCCCATAAACCCGCCCGCGAAACTGTCGCCGGCCCCGGTCGGGTCGTGCGGCTCCTCCAAAGGAAACGCCGGGACGCAGAAAACGCCGTACTTGTCGACCAGCATGGCGCCGTACTCGCCGCGCTTCACCACCAGCGTCGAAGGGCCCATTTTGAAAATGCGCCGGGCCGCGCGCAGCAGGTTGTGCTCGCTGGAGAGCTGGCGGGTTTCGGAATCGTTGATCATCAGGATATCGACGTGGCGCAAGGTCTCGAGCAGATCGGCGTTGGTGCGCTCGATCCAGTAGTTCATGGTATCCAGCGCCGCGATTTTGGGCTTTTTCTTGACCTGCTGCAGCACGTCGCGCTGCAGATCCGGCGCGATGTTGGCCAGGAACACATACGGCGAGGTTCGGTAGCGCTCCGGCAAGCGCGGCTTGAAGTCCGCGAATACGTTCAAATCGGTGGCCAGGGTCACGCGCTCGTTCAGATTTTCAGAATAACGCCCGGCCCAGAAAAACGTCTTTCCCGCGGTGCGCTCCAGTCCTTCGGTGTCGATGTGCCGCCCGCGGAAGATCTCCGCATCCTTCTTGGTGAAATCGTCGCCGACAATAGCGACCAGGCTGACGTGGGTAAAGAAGCTTGCGGCCACCGCAAAGTAGGTGGCCGCCCCACCCAAGGCCCGGTCCACCTTCCCATACGGGCTTTCCAACGCGTCAAATGCCACGGAACCTACCACGAGTAGCGACACGGCGTCCTCCTAAGAAAGGTATTTCCCGATGATGGCGCCGAGGCGCTTCTTGGTGGCGCTGGGCACCAGCTTCAAGTCGGTGATCAGCGCGTGCTGCAGCGCCGCCCCGCACTTGCAAAGGCGTTCCGCCGGCATCTCGCGCACCGCCTGGCGAAGAACATGCTGAGCGTTCTCGGCGTTCTGAGTGAGCGTTGCGATGATTTGAGTGGCGGTGACCGATTCGTGCTCCGGGTGCCAGCAATCGTAGTCGGTGATCATGGCGATGGTCGCGTAACACAACTCCGCTTCGCGGGCGAGCTTGGCTTCGGTTACGTTGGTCATGCCGATCACCTCGAATCGCAGCTGCCGGTGTACGTGGGCTTCGGCCAACGTTGAAAACTGCGGCCCTTCGATGCATACGTAGGTGCCACGGCGATGGACCTTCACGGCGCAGTGCACGCTGGCGTCAGCCAGAATCGCGGATACCTGGCCGCAGGTGGGCTTGTCGAAGGTTACGTGGGCCACCAGGCCGCCTCCGAAAAATGTGGAAATGCGAGTCTTGGTGCGATCGAAAAACTGGTCCGGCACCAGGAATTCGCCTGGCCGCAAGTCCTCTTGTAGAGAACCTACTGCGCTGACGGAGATAATTCGTTCGACGCCGAGTTCTTTCATCGCGTAGATGTTCGCGCGGAAGTTAATTTCGCTCGGTAGGATGCGGTGTCCTCGTCCGTGGCGGGCGAGGAACGCTACGCGCTTCCCTTCCAGCGTGCCTAGCACGATGGCGTCTGACGGGGGGCCGAAGGGCGTTTTCACCTGGAGTTCGCGGATGTCGCTGAGTCCCGCCATGGCGTAGAGGCCGCTTCCGCCGATGATTCCGATGGTGGGGTTCGCTGTTTTGCTCGGCGGCTTTGTGTTTTTTTGTTTTCGGCGGTGGCATCTGGCCTTCCTTTTCATCTTCATCGAAACCGGTGTCGCTGAGCTTTTTTTGGGCGGCGATTGCTGCGCCTGGGCTTGGCTCACATGGAGAAAGCGGCGCCTAATCGCCGCACTCGACAGGCTACGCCAAGCCGCCTTTTGTCAGGATTTCGCTTACTGCCGAGAATGGGTCTTTTTTGCGTTCTGCTACTTCCCTCGCTAACTCTGTTAGACGGGCTTCTCCTGCCGCGCCGCCCAACACTCTTTGCAGCAGCCGCGACTCCAATAGGTCAATCAAGCGCGCTTTCCAGTGATCCACGTGCTTGCGCTGGCGCTCGCCGCTGGATTCGAAATGCTTACGGAACTTTGCAATCGTCACGGCCAGGGCGTCGACCCCTTTATTCTCGGACGCTACCGTGCGCACCACCGGAGGATGCCAGCCATCGCGCGGCATCACCAGCGAAAGCATGGCGTGCAGTTGCTGCTCCAGGCGGTCCGCGCCTTCGCGGTCCGACTTATTCAGCACAAAAATATCGCCGATCTCCATCAGGCCCGCTTTCATGTTCTGGATGTCGTCGCCCATGCCGGGAACCAGAATCACGAGCACGCAATCGGCCAACCGCACGATGTCCACTTCGTCCTGGCCAACTCCCACGGTCTCGATGAGCACTTGCTGCTTGCCGGCCGCGTCCAACAACAGCGCGACTTCCGCGGTCGCGCGTGCCAGTCCGCCCAGGAATCCCCGCGTGGCCATCGAGCGGATAAACATTCCCGCATCGCCGGCGTGCCCTTGCATTCGGATGCGGTCGCCGAGAATTGCACCCCCCGAGTATGGGCTCGTGGGATCCACCGCAATCACTCCGACTTGCTCCCGCTGCGCCCGGTAGTATGCCGCCAGCCGGTCGACCAGCGTGCTCTTCCCTGTTCCCGGCGCGCCGGTTACACCCGTCAAATAAGCCTTGCCCGTGCGCGGAAAGACCTGCCGGAGCAACTCTTCCGCTTCCGGTTTGTGATTTTCGATCGCGGTGATGGCCCGCGAAATCGCCAGCATGTCCCCGGCACACACCCGCTCCGCCCAATTCTCAATCGGCTGCGGCATAGCTTTCCTGTGGGGGTCTCGGCCAGGCCAGGCGCATCACCTTATTATTTCTTGCCGAGTAGCTGGCGGGCAATCACCAACTTCTGAATTTCGCTGGTGCCTTCGCCAATGGTGCACAGCTTCACATCGCGGTAATACTTCTCCGCCGGGTAGTCCTTGATGAAGCCGTAGCCTCCGTGGATTTGCACGCACTCGTTGGCCACGCGCACCGCCACCTCGCTGGCAAAGAGCTTGGCCATGCTGGATTCGCGTGTGAAGCGTACGTCTTTTTGGTCCGCGAGCCACGCCGCCTGATACACCAGCAGCCGAGCGGCTTCCACCTGCGTGGCCATGTCCGCCAGTTTGAACTGAATGGCCTGAAACTCGCTGATGGCTTGCCCGAATTGCTTGCGCTGCTTGGCGTATTTGGTCGCCGCTTCCAGCGCCCCTTGCGCCATCCCCAAAGCCAGCGCCGCGATGGAAATTCGCCCGCCGTCCAGAATTTTCAGGCTGCCGACAAAGCCTTCGCCCTCGTCTCCCAGCAAGTTCTCCGCCGGCACGCGGCAATCCGAAAAAATCACTTCCGAGGTATCGCTGGCCCGCAGCCCCAGCTTGTTTTCTTTTTTGCCGGGCTTGAATCCGGGCATTCCCTTTTCCAGAATGAACGCGCTGATGCCGTGGGAATTCTTGGAGCGGTCGGTCACGGCCATGGCCACGCACACGTCCGCGTAGTGCCCGTTGGTGGTGAAGGTCTTGGCCCCGTTGAGCACCCAGTGCTTTCCGTCGCGCTTCGCGGTAGAGCGAGTTCCGCCCGCGTCCGACCCCGCCTCCGGCTCGGTCAGGGACCAGGCGCCGATTTTTTTGCCCTGGGCCAGCGGCGTCAGATACTTTTTCTTTTGAGCCTCGTTGCCAAATTTGAAAATGTGGTTGCCGCACAGCGAATTGTGGGCGGCAATGATGATCCCGACCGATCCATCGACGCGCGACAGTTCTTCGATCGCGATCACGTACTCGATGTAGCCCAGGCCCGCTCCGCCGTATTCTTCCGGGAAAATTACGCCTAGCAGGCCCATCTCGCCCAGCTTGGGCATGATCTCCGACGGAAAATGCGAAGCCTCGTCCCACTCCATCACGTGGGGCAAGATTTCGCCCTCGGCGAATTCCCGCACGCTGCGCCGCAACTGCTGCTGTTCCTCGCTGAAAGTAAAGTCCACGATCCCCTCGGAAGCTTAAACTCTGCGTATACCCATCCAAAGTTTGGCTTATACCTATTCTACACCAGGCCTAGGCCCCAGCCCGCTGTGGCCGCGCCACCACTTCCTCCAGCACGCTGAGCGCCCTCTCGACACCTGCGCGGTCTACGTCGCAATGGGTCACGAAGCGCACCGAGTCGCGCGAGGCATCTTGCGCCCAGATTCCCCGCCCATACAGCGTTTCGACCAACTCGACCGCGGTTTTTCCCGTTTTCGCGCAGTCAAAGATCACGATGTTGGTCCGCACCTTGGCCGGGTCAATCGACAGGCCTGGAATTTGCGCGATGCCTTCCGCCAGCCGCCGCGCGTTGGCGTGATCGATGTGCAACCGCGCCGGCGATTTTTCCAACGCGATCAGGCCTGCCGCGGCCAAAATTCCCGCCTGCCGCATGCCTCCGCCGAACATTTTCCGATAGGTCCGCCCCTTTTCGATAAACGCCTTGGGTCCCGCGAGCATCGACCCCACCGGCGCTCCCAAGCCCTTCGACAGGCAAAACATCACCGAATCGACTTTGCGCGCCATGTCCGCGACCTGTTCGCCCAGCGCCGTCGCCGCATTAAAAATCCGCGCTCCATCCAAATGCACCTTCAACCCCGCTTCATGGGCATGGTTGCAAATTTCCCCCACCTGCGCGGTCTCATAAATCGTCCCGCCGGCCATGTTATGGGTATTTTCCAGACAAATCAGCGCGGTCTGCGAATCGTAATAAATCTTGGGCCGGATGACCGCCTCGATCTGCTTCCAGGTCAAGATCCCGTCGTCGCCTCGCGCCACCCGCGGCGTGCAACCGGCGATCGCCGACATGGACGCCAGCTCATACAAATTCACGTGCCCGCGCTCGTCGCAGATCACTTCGTCGCCGTGATGGGTCCACAGCTTGATGGCGATGAGGTTGCCCATGCAGCCGGTGGGAACAAACAGCGCCGCCTCTTTGCCAAAAATCTCCGCGGCCCGCTGTTCCAGCCGATTGATGGTGGGATCCTCGCCGTAAACGTCGTCGCCCACCTCCGCTTCGGCCATCGCGCGGCGCATTTCCAAGGTAGGACGCGTAACCGTATCGCTCCGCAAATCCACCACGTTATCGGCTCCCCCTACAGCACTGACCTTGTCCGGATCCACCTGACCCTCCAACTCGCTCTTTTCTTCGACTTTATTAGCCTTTATCCCATCAATTCCACGAACACCTCATTCGAAACACTCAGCTTCGCCGGCGCCAGGCGCACTACGCTACCCGTTCTCTCCACCAATCCCGCCGACGCCAAGGGATCAAAGCGCCCGGCGAGCGTCACACCGTACTTGCGCTCGATATCGGCAACATCAATGCCGTCCAGTTGACGCAACCCCAGAAACAACTCTTCCTCCAGCGCTCGCTCGGCCGTCAGGATCTCCTGCTGCTCGACCGGCAAGCGCCCATGCTCCAGCGCGTGCACGTATCCCGCCGCGTCATGGGCGTTCGCCCAGCGCTGCGTCCCCGAGAACGAGTGTGCGCCGGCGCCAAATCCCAGATACGCCTCGCGCCTCCAATACTTCAAGTTGTGCCGGGACTCCAACCCCGGCTTGCCCCAATTCGATATTTCGTAGTGGTGATATCCGGCACGCTGCAAAAATTCGCAGGCCGTCTCGTAAAACTCCGCCATCTCATCGTCGCTTGGCAATTCCGCCGCGCTGTAGCGAGTCCCGCCGCGCAAAACCTCCGCGCCCAGGCGGCTTCCTTCGTCAACTTCCAGCAAGTACACCGATACATGCTCCGGCGCGAGCCCCGTCAATTCCTCGAGCGACACGCGCCAACTTTCCCGCGTCTGGTGCGGCAACCCCGCAATCAAATCGAAGCTGATATTCCCAATTCCGGCATCCCGCAGAATCGGAACCGCCCGATAGACATCCGCGCGGCGATGGATCCGGCCGGCTGCCGCCAATTCCCGGTCCGAAAACGATTGCACGCCGAAACTCACACGGTTAATCCCGGCCCGAACCCAAGCCTCCGCCTTGCCGGCTTCCACTGTTTCCGGATCGGCCTCCAGCGTGACTTCCGCGAGGTCCGTAGCAAAATTGTTCCGGACCGCGTCCATTACACCTTGCAAATGAACGGGATCCAGCAAACTCGGCGTCCCGCCACCGATGTACACGGAGTCGACTAAGGCGTCGGCAAGCCCGGCAGGCAAGCTCACGCCCGCCGCTGCATAAAGCTGCCGATGATTCTGGATTTCTCTGCAAACCGCGCCGATATACGGCGCAAATCGCGACGAAGAAACCACCCCGGTATGAAAATTACAATACGTGCAGCGGGTCTGACAAAACGGCACCTGCACGTAAATCCCGACCCGCGTCCTCATCCACAAAACTTTAGCATACCTGGCAACGCCGGCATCGCCGCCGGGTCGTCTACCCTTCTACCCTCGCACCATTGCACTTTGTCCTAACCCGCCACCAATTTGACGAACATCTTTCTCTCCCGAGGACCATCAAACTCGCAGAAGAACACTCCCTGCCAAGTGCCCAGCACAAGTTTCCCGCCCTCCACGAAAATCGTCTGACTGGCCCCCACCATCACCGCCTTGGCATGAGAATCGGAGTTTCCTTCGCCGTGGCGGTACGGCCCCTTATGCGGCACTAGGCGGTCAAACACGCCCTCCAAATCGGTGGCCACATCCGGGTCTGCATGCTCGTTGATCATCACCGCTGCGGTCGTATGGGGCACGTACACGTAGCAAACTCCCGACGCCACCCGGGAAACGGCCACCACCCGCTCGACTTCTCGAGTCACGTCGACCAATTGCGTCCGACGATCGGTCTTCACTCGCACCGTTTCCATTCCGGCCTCCCCGGATGCAGCCACCGTTTATAGTTGCGCTTGTGCTCTCTTATCGTTGCACTCTTACACTCGCTTGTGCCCTAATTTGCCCGATCCGCCCTTCCCCGCATCCAACCGTTTGCGCCTCCAGGAGCCGCACATGATTCCGTTCTCGGTCCTTGATCTTTCACCGGTCATCCAGGGCGCTACGCCCGCAGACGCCTTCCGCAACACGCTCGATCTGGCCCAGCACGCCGAAAAATGGGGCTACCGCCGATACTGGCTGGCCGAGCACCACAACATGCCGGGGATCGCCAGCGCCGCCACTTCCATCGTCATCGCTCACGTCGCCGCCGGGACCAGCACCATCCGCGTCGGCTCGGGCGGCATCATGCTTCCAAACCACGCGCCCTTGGTTATCGCCGAGCAGTTCGGCACGCTGGCCTCGCTATTTCCGGGGCGCATCGATCTGGGCCTGGGCCGCGCGCCTGGAACCGATATGGCCGCCACCTACGCGTTGCGCCGCGACTCGACCTCGGGCGGGGATCAATTCCCGCGCGACGTGCAAGAGTTGATGTTTTATTTCCAACCGGCCGAGCCGGAGCAGAAAGTCCGCGCCGTTCCTGGTGCTGGTCTCGACGTACCCATCTGGCTTCTGGGCTCCAGCCTGTTCAGCGCTCAACTGGCGGCACTCCTCGGACTGCCCTTTGCTTTCGCGTCCCATTTCGCTCCCGACGATCTGCATCCAGCACTCCAGATCTATCGCGAACGCTTCAAGCCGTCGCGGCAACTCGGACAGCCTCACGCCATGGTGGCCGCAAACGTCATCGTCGCCGCCACCGACGCCGAAGCCCGGCGGCACTTTACCTCGGTGCAGCAAAGCTTTATCAATCTGCGCCGCGGCAAGCCCGGCCAGCTTCCTCCGCCCATCGAAGACATCAACGCGTACTGTTCTCCCAGCGAGAAAGCGTCGATAGACCATTCGCTATCCTGCTCTTTCGTGGGATCCTCCGAAACGGTAACCCGTGGCTTGCAATCCTTCCTGGATGCCACGCAGGCGGACGAACTGATCATCACCGCCCACATCCATGACCACGCCGCCCGGCTGCGCTCCTTTGAACTGGCCGCCCAACTCCGCCAAACCCTCAACCCGCCCGCACAGCTGGCGCAAAAAAGCACCCGGTAGCGCCTGGTTCCCCCGAATTTGTCTTATTTAACGCGCCGGTAGATGCTGGTGTTCTGAAACGCAACGCCATCGGGCTTCAACCCATGTTGGACGATTCTCATCGTTTGCAAGTCCGGCAGCAGTTCCCGCGTCCAGCGGTCCACCACTTTGCCTCCGCGTTTCAAAACGCTCTCAATGTTGTTGGCATCCTGACGGGTCAAGACCAACGCGGCATCCATTCCGGGTATCGGTTGATCCCGCCCATCCAGTTCTCCCCCGTACGTAAATTTCAGTGGTTTTTTGTCCGCGTCTTCCGCATCTAGAGTGAACCTCAGTCCTTGCGGCACGGCTTCGATGATGTATGTCGCCCGCAGCCCCGGCCGCCCGAACTGATAGTCCAAACTTGCGGGGTCAAGTTCCCACGTGCCTACGAAAAAGTCTCGTTCTGGATTCACCGCGTTCTCCATCCGGCCTGGCGCCGCTTGCTAAGCTCAAATCCGCCGTTGCGCCATCGCGCGCGTTTCCGGCGAGCGATGACTTCCGAACCAGCGGGGCCCGGCGCCGTTCGCCCTAGTTGCCGCTGATGGCCAACAGCATGGCCTTATAATAAGGCACGATGAATTTGGCGGCTTCCTCCGGACTGGTGGAAACGGATGCCTTCTCATCGATCAATCTTCGCAACGAGTCATTTGACTCAAAAAGGGTTTGAACCAATATCGCCGCCGCCTCTTTATCTCCCATAAGTGGTGCCTCCATTGGCACCAGATGACGTTATCAGATATGTATGGATGGCGCGCTGTCCAGAAGGTGACATCCGGAGGCAACCATCGTGAATGGCAAAGTAGCGAGAGTTGTGGCGATTCTGGCGGTGTTGTTCACGGCGCCTCTGGCGCCAGGTTTACCGGCAAACGACGCAGGCCAGGCCGCCGATGCCGGCGCTGCCAAAGACGAAGCCGCGATCCAACAGGTCGTCGCCGGCTTCAGCGCTGGCTGGAACCGCCACGACGCGCGCGGCATGTGCGTTTCCCTCGCCGATGACGTCCAGTGGGTCAACTGGCGCGGCGAAGTCCTCCACACCCGCAAGGACGTGGAAGAACAGCACGCCAAGCTGTTCGCCGGACTCTATAGCGGCACCCATCGCACCGACACGGTGAAGTCCATCCGCTACTTCACGCCCGAACTAGCTTCCGTGGACAACTACTGGACCATGACCGGCGCCAAAACCCGCGAAGGCGCGGACTGGCCGTACCGCGCAGGCTACGCAAATTACGTGATGGCCAAACGCGACGGCCATTGGGTAATCATCGTCTCGCACACCGCCGACTTCAACGCCAAAGCCCCCAGCCCACCGAATCGATAGCGCCTCGCGCCGCTCTCCGGTCCCTCCCAGGCTCGCTTTCTTTTGCGTGCGGCCGAAACACAGCATAGGATATGCCGCACCGTACTCCGCTTTGCCACTATTCGCCAAAGGAGCCCTCGATGCACCTACATACTCTGAACTTGCTCGCCGTTCTCGTCGCGGCGATTTCCACGATACTGGTTGGGTTCGTGTGGTATTCACCCATTCTCTTCGCCAAACCCTGGATGCGCGAAATGGGCTACGACCCGGACGATAAGGCCAGGATTAAAGAAATGCAGAAGAGCGCCGGCCCGGCATATTTTGTCTCCTTTCTCGCCAGCCTGGTCTCGGCCTTTGTCCTCGCTTTGTTCATACACCAGTTTCGCGCGCAAGGCCTGCACCTGGGTTTGCTGGTGGGCTTTCATGTCTGGCTCGGGTTCGTCGCTATGGTACAACTGACCGGCGTGCTGTTCATGAAACAGAGCATCAAGCTGTTTGCCATCAACACCGGCTTCCAACTGGTCTGCTACCTGGCTATGGGCGCGATCCTTGCCGTCTGGCAGTAACCCTGACGCACACGCATTCTTGGCTCGCGAAGGAGAACTCCGCATGCCCCAGCCCATGGCTGTGTCCCGCCGCCATTTTCTCGTGACCGCGGCCGCGGCCGCCGCAGCCACGGCCGTCGGCTGTGGTACCCGCACGCCGAAAACTCCGCCCGCGGCCAACCCCGCGGAATTGCTCGAACTCTCCGCGACCGACGCCGTCGCGCACCTCGCCCACGGCGACGTCAGCGCCGAACAGTACGCCTCCGCCCTGCTGGCCCAGTGTGATCGCGGCAAATCGCTGAACGCCTTCATCACCCTGGAACCCGCAAGCGTCCTCGAAGCCGCCCGCGCGGCCGACCAGCTGCGCGCCTCCGGAGCGAAGCTCGGCCCGCTCCACGGCCTACCTATCCCTATAAAGGACAGCATCAACACCAAGAATCTCCCGACCACCGCGGGAACTCCCGCCTTGCGTAACTTCCGGCCAACCGAAGACGCGCCCATCGTCCGCGTACTCGTCGATTCGGGGGCGATTGTGCTGGGCAAGACCAACCTCCACGAGCTGTCTTTCGGCTGGACCAGCAACAACCTGACCTTTGGCGCCGTCCACAATCCCTACGACCCAAAGCGCATTCCCGGCGGCAGCAGCGGCGGTACCGCGGTGGCCGTCGCCACCCACATGGCTCCGCTCGGCGTCGCCGAAGACACCGAAGGCTCCATCCGCGTGCCCGCGGCTATGTGCGGCATCGCCGGATTCCGCCCCACCACCACTCGCTATCCCTCGACCGGTGTGGCGCCTATCACTCCCCTCTTCGATCAAGTCGGGCCGCATGCTCGGTCGGTTGCGGACCTTGCGCTCTTCGACTCGGTGGTCACCGGGGATTGGACTCCCCTCCGCCCCACTCCCCTCAAAGGAGTGAAACTCGGCGTCGCCCGCGGCTACTGGTTTCTCGGCCTCGATCCCGAGGTCGACCGCGTCGCCGGCGAAGCCCTCCGCAAATTGCAGGACGCCGGCGTGCAACTCGTCGAAGCCGACGTGCCGGACTTGGCGCACCTGATCGAACTCACCACCGAGCCGATCCAAAATCATGACGTCCGCTATGCGCTGAAAAAATATCTGGATGACTCTCACGCCGGCGTCACCTTCGACCAAGTGCTCGCCCAGGCCAACCCCGACATCAAACGCGACTTCGCCCTCGCCGTACTTCCCGGAGGCAAGTTCTTCGTCTCGGACGCCGCGTATCAGACCGCCCGCGATGTTTACCTGCCCAAGCTTCGTGAGAACTTCCGCGCGTATTTCGCGCGCACCGGCGTAGCCGCCATCGTCTTCCCCGCCACGATGGTCCCCCCGCCCCTGATTGGTAACGATGTTGAGGTGCTGATCGCCGGGAAAAATGTGTCGTTCGAGACCGCCGTGGCCCGCAACATCGCCCCCGGCAGCACCGCAGGCCTGCCCGGCCTGGTGCTTCCCGCGGGCCTCACTTCCACCGGATTACCCATCGCCCTGGAACTCGACGGTCCCACCGGCACCGACCGCCCGATCCTGTCCCTCGGCTTGGCGGTGGAAAGCGCCCTGGGCCACTTACCCGCACCCGCTCTCTAAGCGCCCGAGTCGGCGCACGACGAATCAGAAATCAGAATCCATCGCAGTCGCAGGTGTCAAGTGTGCGGCTTATTTCCGAGCGCGAGCGGGGCGCTAACTTTCCACGCGCAGTAAACAGTAAATAGGCCGACGCCAAATTGGAATGCTGCCCCTTTTCGTTGACTTGAGTTTTACTCGCCCTCAAACTAAGGGCGTGCTCTCTTTGATGCCGATCGCGCCGGAGTTCCGCGCGCCATGACGGATTCTTCCTCACTCATCGGCCAAACCATCTCGCATTATCGCGTCGTCGAGAAAGTCGGCGCGGGCGGCATGGGCATCGTGTATCGCGCTCGCGACCTGCGCTTGGAGCGCGACGTTGCCCTCAAAGTCCTGCCCGAGGGAGTGCTCGCCGACCCCTCCGCCCGCAAACGCTTTCGCAACGAAGCGCTGGCCCTCGCGCGCCTCAACCATCCCAATATCTGCTCGGTTTTCGATTTCGATACCGATGGCGGCGCCGATTTTCTGGTGATGGAGTTCGTTCCCGGGGTCTCGCTGCACGAAAGACTGCACGCCAACACTCCCATCCTCGACGAAGTTTCCGGCCTCGGTTTGCAATTGGCCTCGGGCCTGGCCGCGGCGCATGACCAGGGCGTGATTCATCGCGACCTCAAGCCCGGGAATCTGCGCGTCACTCCCGATGGCCGCCTCAAGATCCTGGACTTTGGCCTCGCCAAGTTCTTTCATCCCGACGCTGGTCCCGAAGCTACTCTCAGCGGCGCCGACACCTCCAGCATTTCCGGCACGGTTCCCTACATGGCTCCCGAGCAGCTCCGCGGCGAACCGCCCGAAACGCGTACCGACATCTACTCCGCGGGCGCCGTGCTCTACGAACTCGCCACCGGGCATCGCCCCTTCCCGGAGCGCCAGTTCGCCCTGCTGATCGACGACATCCTGAACAGCAACCCGCCGCCGGCCTCGCGTGTGAACCCCGACGTGCCTGCCGCCCTCGAAAGCGTGCTGCACAAAGCGCTGGCCCACCGCCCCGAAGACCGCTATCAATCCGCCCGCGAATTGCGGGGCGATCTGGAACGCCTTTCCACTTCACAGCTTCCCCATGCCGCCGCCAATCAAGGCATCCACCGTGTTGCCGCTGTCGCTCTCCTCACCCTCGTGATCGCCGGTGCGGCCATCGGTTGGTACGTTACTCGCGGCCACCGGCCTCCCGCTTACAGCGCGACCAGCGGCGGTGCTGCCAACGCCGGTGCGCTGCGCCCGGTCAGCGTCAATCCACGCCGTTCGGTCGCGGTCTTCGCCATTAAAAATGCTTCAGGACGTCCCGACGCCGCGTGGCTCTCCACCGCGCTTTCCGAGATGCTGACCACCGAACTGGCCGCGGGCGAACGAATCCGCACCGTCCCCGGCGAAACCGTCTCGCGCGCCAAGGTCGACCTTTCCCTTTCCGACTCCGACACCTTCGCGCAAGATACCCTGCGCCGCATTCGCGACGCCATCGGCACCGACGCCGTAGTCAGCGGCTCCTACGTGGTCGTTCCCGGAGCCGTCGACGGAAAAATCCGCCTCGATCTTCGCGTTCAAGATTCCCACACCGGAGAGATTGTCTCCGCCGTCAGTGAAACCGGTACCCAATCCGAGCTTCTCGAGATGGTTTCCCGCGCCGGCGCCAAATTGCGTTCCTCGCTCGGCGTTCCCGAACTCTCCGCCGACGCCGCCGGCAAAGTCCGTGGCGCGCTTCCAGCGTCTTCCGCTGCCGCGCGGCTTTACGCCGAGGGCCTCAACAAGTTGCGCGTCTACGATGCCAATGCCGCGCGCGACCTCCTGGAAAAAGCCGCCGCCGCCGACCCTTCCAACGCCGCTGTGCATTCCGCGCTCGCGGCCGCGTGGGGCCAGCTGGGTTACGACGCTCGCGCCCTGGAGGAAAGCAAGAAGGCCCTGGATCTCTCTACCGATCTTTCCCGTGAAGTGCGCCTCGCCACCGAAGGCCGCTACCAATTGGCCGCCCACAATTGGCCCAGGATGGTGGAGATCTATCAATCGCTTTTCGATTTTTTTCCCGACAATCCCGACTATGGCCTGCAGCTGGCCCTGGCACAGTCCAATGCCGGCAAGTCGCAGGAGGCATTCGCCACCCTGGACAAGCTGCGTTCCACTATCCCCTCGGTGAGCGAAGATCCCCGCATCGACCTGGGCGAGGCTAACGCCGCCGATCACATCGCGGACTTCAAGCGCGAACTTGCCGCTGCCACCCGCGGCGTCGACCGCGCCAACAGCCGCGGCGAACGGCTGACGGCCGCTCGTGGTCTTCTCCTCTCCGGCTGGGCTCTCCACAACCTCGGCGAAAACGAAAAATCCACCGCGGTTTCGCTGGAAGCCAAGGCCGCCTACGAGGCCGTGGGCGACCGGGTGGGCGTTTCCCGCGCTCTGCACAATCTGGCCATTACCCTCATCGCGGACGGCAAGCTCGACCAGGCGGAAAGCTACCTTAACCAGGCCATCTCGATTCGCCGGCAGATTCAAGACAATCAAGGACTCTGCCGCGCGCTCGGTGATCTTGGATTGATTCGTGAAAGGCGCGGTGATCTGCCGGGTGCGCGCAAGAAATACCTGGAGAGCCTGGCCATCGCGCAGCAGATCTCCGATCAGGGCGCGACCGCAAACGTCTACGTGAATCTAAGCAGTATTGACGTGTCGCTGGGAAAGCCGGCCGAAGCGCGTAAGTCCCTCGAGCAGGCGCTGGCCATCTTTCGCCAAATCGGCAACAAGCAAGGCGTCGCCGCGTGTCTCGCCAATCTTGGCAATCTGGCGGCATCGGAAGGCGATTCGGCCGGTGCCCGCAAGCTCTACGAGGAATCCGCCGCCGATTTCACCGCCATCGGCCAGAAAGCCGGCAGTTCGCAATTGCGCACTCTCATCGCCGACCTTTTTTTGGATCAGGGCGACTACGTTTCCGCTCGCGCCAGCTTTGAAGAAGCCCTGGCCACCGCGCGTGAAGTGAACGATCCGCAACTGATCGCCGATGCCGAATCCGGCTCCAGCAAGGCCGCGCGCCTGCAGGGCGATTGGCCCGCCGCCCGTTCCCATGCCGAAAGCGCCGTGGCCGCCGCTAAGAGTTCAGGCGACAAACGCCTCCTGGCTATCGCCCAGTACGATTTTGCCTCCGCTCTGGACGGGCCGGGCGACATTTCTGTGTCGAAAAAAGCGGTCCAGGAGGGCCTGACTCTGGCTCGCGAGCTCGGCGACAAAGAAGTGATCGCCGTCGGCCTTCACGACACCGCCGCCTATCTTCTGGACCAGGGCGATCTTTCCGCCGCACAGCAAGCCTTCGAGCAGGCGGTGGCTCTCGGCAAAGAGCGAAAATCCCCCGAATCGGCCGCCGAAAGCCAGAATGCTCTCGCCGAAGTTTTTCTGGAGCTCCATCAGCCGGCGCGCGCCGCGCAACTTGCCGGTGAATCCGCCGCCGAAATGCGCCGCTTGAAAGACGCGCCTCTGGAAATCGAGGCCCAGATCGTTCTTGCTCGCGCCGCCCTCGCGCAGCATCACCTCCCTGCCGCGCAGGAAGCGCTCGCGCGAGCCACCACGCTTTCCTCCGGGTCTGGGTCAGACGCCGGCTCGCCCAGTCGCCGCCTCCGGCTGGCCACCTGCGCGGCTCGTGTTGATTCGGCCGCCGGCAATTCCTCTGCGGCCTTGCACGCGCTTCAGACCGCGCTCGACGATCTCGGTTCCAAAGCCGATCTCCCAATCCGCCTGGAAGCGCGCCTTGCTCTCGCCGAAATTACCCAGGCTTCTTCCGGTGCGGCCTCCGCCCGTCCGCAGCTCGACGCCCTGGAAAAGGACGCCACGGAAAAAGGCTTCCTCCTATACGCCCGCAAAGCCGACGCCCTCCGAAAAACCTGAGTGAACAGAGTTGCAGCAGATGGAGGCGACGAAGGAAGTCCAGCTGAGCCGCGGGAGGCGGATAGCGATAACGATTGGAGTCCCAGCGGGAGAGTCGCTAAAATAGAATCGTGAGTCCCAAAAAAGCGCGGCCTAAAACCGTCACTGAATACATCCAAGCCGCCCCCAAAGATGCCAAGAAGAAACTGCGGGAAATGCGCGCTTGTATTCACGCCTCCGCGCCCGGCGCCCAGGAGAGCCTGAAATGGGGGATGCCGGCCTTCTCTTACAAACGCATCCTGGTCACCTTCGCCGCCTACCAACATCACATCGGCTTCTATCCCACGCCCTCGGCGGTGCGCTCGTTCGCGAAGGACCTGTCGAAATTTGTAACGGCGGATGCCTCCATCCAGTTTCCGTTGGAGAAGCCGCTGCCTCTAGCTCTGATCCGCAAAATCACCGCGTTCCGCGTTCGCCAGAGCCTCCAGGAAGACAAGAAATGGAAAACGTGACGCAAGCCCGTATCGGAAACCACTCCGCGCTGTTGCTGCGCTACTCGTATCGCAACGCCTGTGTCGGCGAAATCCGCGTTGCCCGCCGCGCCGGCACGTAGGCCGCCAGCATGGTCACCAGCAGCAACAATGGCACCACGATCACATAAGCCAGAATGTCCACGCCGCCGGCATTGAACAGCATGGCATTCATGAGCCGCTCGATCGCGAAACCCATCGCCAGCCCGATCATCGTTCCGATCCCGACCAGTACTAGGCCCTTGCCCATCACCAGCCGCAACACGTCCGACCTCGCCGCGCCAATCGCTATGCGAATGCCGATCTCGCGGGTCCTGCGGCTGACGTTGTAGGCCACCAGTCCGTACAAGCCGGCGATGGCCAGCAGCAGGCCCACCACGCCCATGGTGCTGACCAGGTCTATGGCAATTGCCGGCCCCTTCACGGCCCGGTTCAGGTAGAAGTCTTCGTAAGCCCTCGTCTGCAACATCGGCAGGTTCGGATCCAGAGCGCGAATGACGTCCTTTACCGACGGAACCAGCTTCAGCGGATCGCCGCTCGACCGCAACAGCAAGACCATTCGCGCGACAGGATGCTGGGCCAGCGGCAGATATACGAAATCCATGCGCTCGTCGAAGGTGTTTTGATACTTGATCGTCTGCGCGATTCCGACGATCTCCACCGGCGCCCCGGTGGCCTTGTCGAGGCGGATACGTTTGCCCACGGCGTCGCCTTGCGGCCAGTAGTGTTTCGCGAAGTGCTCGTTCACCACCGCGACACGCGGCGCGTCCGCGGTATCGGACGCCAGAAAGCTCCGGCCACGCAAAATTGGAATCCCCATCGTCTCGAAGTACCCGTCATCCACCGTATCCATCGTCGAAGTAAAGTTCTCGCGATCGCGCGGCATCTGGAAACCGTCCGGCACGAACGCCACGCTGTCAAAATCGTCTTCTCCGAGAGGAAGGTTCTGCGTCAGAGCTTCGCTCTCAACTCCGGGCGCTTGCCGCACACGTTCGGCCAGCAATTTGTAGAACTGCTTCGTCTGAGCTGCCGTGTACTGCACCAGACGCGGATCGAAGCTGGTCATCAGCAGATGTTCTTTCGCGAAACCGGTTGCCTCCATGGCACTGCGGTGGAAACCCCGCACCATCAGGAAAGACGCCGTCAGCAGCATCAGGGACATGGAAACCTGCGCCACCACCAGCACATTCCGGCCCCACAGGCGTTTGCGTCCGGGCACGTCGACGTCGGCCGACTTGAGCCCGTTCACCAGGTCCGTGCGCGTGCTCTGCAGCGCCGGCGCCAGGCCGCAAAGCAGCGCGCACAATCCGGACAGCGCGAGGCTGGCCAGCAGCACGCGCGTATCCATCCGGAACGGGATGGTCATTGGCAAATCGGTCTAAGAACTATGCTTTGCTTACTTGAAACCATTCGGTGATGCCGTAGCCGACGGCGATCCCGCCCACTCCGCCCAGCACGCGAGAATCAGGCTTTCCGTCAACAGCAGCCGGATCAGCCGGAAACGCCCGGCGCCCATCGCCAGCCGCACGGCGATCTCGCGGGTTCGCGAGCGGGCACGGCTCAGGAGAAGTCCCGCAACGTTGGTGCACGCCACCAGCAGGACCGCCAGCGCCAGGATCACAAAGATCACGCCGAATTTCCAATTCACGTCGTCGTCTTGAGTGCGCATTTCGAACTGGGTGTGCACCGCCGCGCCGCGGTTGCGATTGAGCTTCGGATAGTCGCGTCTCGAAGTCTTTCGCCAGCACGGCCAGTTCGTTCTGCGCCTGCTGCAGCGTCATGCCGGCCTGCAAGCGCGCCTTCACGCTCAACTCGCGATCGTCCCGGTCCTCGAAGAAGTGTTTCTGCGGGTTGGTGGAGAACACCGGCGCCATGGCGAGCGGCATGTAGAAATCGGGATTCGCGAAGATCTGCATTCCCGGGAACGACTCCGGCGCCACGCCAATCACGGTGAAGTCCCTGCCGTTCAGGCGAACCGTCCTGCCCACCACGCCAGGGTCGCTGGCGAATTCGTTCTTCCAGAAGTCCGGCCCGAGCACCACCACGGCATCGCGGCCGGGCGCCTGATCTTCGTCGTCCCGAAAACCGCGCCCCAGCCGCGGCTCCACACCGAGCACGCGGAAGTAGTTGCCGGAAACCATCATTCCGCCCCTGACCCGCGGCGAGGCGCCGGGATCGGCGCTGAAGCCGACGGCCCCCACGCCTGCGTTGGCGATCACGCCGTCGAAGCTCTTGGTGTGGTCGCGGATGTCCAGGTATTCGCGATACGAGAAATTGTCGAAGCTATTGTCGTGTGAAGTGCTCACCAGCCTGACCACGCCGCCCGGATGCGGCACGGGGTACGGCCTGAAGATCAGCGCATCCACCGTGCTGAAGCTCGTCGAGGTCAACCCGATCCCCAGCGCCAGCGTGATCGCGACGAACGCCGTCAGCCCGGCGGTGCGGCGCAGGCTCCGGATGGCGATAGCGCACATCGTCGACGAAGTCGGTCAACCAGTGAATGCGCCGCGTGTCTCGCATCTCCTCTTTCCGTTGCTCCAGCCCGTCCATCGCGCGCAGCGCCGCGAAGCGCGCCTCTTTGGGAGAGAGCCCGTGCGCGATGCCTTCCTCGATCTTGTGCTCCAGGTGAAACTGCAGTTCCTCATCGAGTTCCTGTTCCACCCGGCTGCGGCGCAGGATGGACCTGACCCGCAAGCGCGCCGTGAACCACCAGTGTTCCATCCGCATGGCTCTTCCTAAACCTCCGAAAGCTGGATGACGTGCGAGATGGCGGCCGATAGCCGCTGCCAGTTCGCCGCCTCCGATTCGAGGCTGCTTCCGCCGAGGCGGGTGAGCGAATAGAACTTCGCGCGCCGGTTGTTCTCGGTCTGCTTCCATTCGGCCGTGATCCAGCCTTCCTGCTCCAGCTTGTGCAAGGCAGGGTAGAGGGATCCTTCGCTGACCTGCAGAACGTCTCCGGAGATGGATTTCAGGCGGAAGCTGATGGCCCACCCGTGCAACGGCTCCAGCGCCAGGATTTTCAGGAGGAGCAGATCGAGGGTGCCCTGGACGAGGTCGTTCGGCTTACTCATATCGGTTACCTAGATGAGTATACGCAGACTTCTCTCGGTAAGCAAGGGGAAAGGGCAGCCCTCGGCACCTGCCGTTTGCGCTCCGCCGCAGCTATTCCAAGCGACTCGAAGGCTTTTGGAATCAAACGCTTGCAAGAAACAAGGGGGAAGGACTACGGAATCCGCACAATCCGGTGTTCTTTGAGGTTCGCGCTGCCGGCCAGCTCTTTCAGTTCCTTCAAGCCGTCCGGGCCCCACTGCGCCAGAAACGGCAACAAACACAGCTCCCGCGCCTGCAGCGCCTTATTCGGATACACCAAGTTCTCTAAAAACTCCACGTGCTCGGCGATCACCCCGGCTCGCTCGTCCAGCGCTCGACCGGTCTTTTCCCGCAGCTTGTCCAACTGGAACTTCATCTTTTCCCGCGCCGTGTCCACCGCTCCGGCCAGCGTCGCGTCCAACTTCTGGATGTCCTCGCCCAGCTCCCGCAGGGTGGCCTCAATCAGCGCCTTTTTGCGGTCGAAATCATCGGCCAGCGTCTTCGGCAGCGACACCAACTCCATGCGCCGCCGCAGCTCCTGCGCCCCAGCCCAGATGTTCTCGATGCACAACTGGTATTTCTGCAGCAGCTTGTCGGCCTTGGCGTCCAGCACCGTAAAATCCGCCCGCGGCAGAAGCACCGGCATGCGCCCCAAAATGTGCCGGTACACCACTTCCGACTGCGCCAGGTACGAAATCTCCGCCGGCCCGGCCAGGAACGCCACCGTCGGCAGCAGAAAATCCTGCACCACCGGCCGCAGCAGCGCGTTGGGACTGAAACTTTCCGGCTCGGCATCCACCAGCCGCAGCGCCTCTTCCTTGGTCCAGGACTCCGCGCCGCACTTGAACTTCGCGCTTCCCGCCGCGCCGCCATTCGCGGCCGCGATGGGCTGCCGCAGGCCATCCTGGAAGCGGAACAGCAGCGAACTCGACTCCGAAACTTTTACCTGGGCCTCGAACCCCGCGCCTTCCAGTTCCCTGCTCCGCTGCAACAGTTTCTCCGCCAGCGCGTCGCGGTCTTCCAACGCCTGGCGGTACACCGGAGCGGCAATGCGGTGCAGCCGCGTGTCCAGCGGATCCAGCAGAATCAATCCCTGTTCCGCAAAGACCCGCGCAAACAATTTCCCGAACGCGCTGCCGTAGGTCTCTTCCGGCCGCGTAGCTCTCCTGCAAAATCTGCCCAATCGCCTGGCTGCCCGGACCCATCAAAAGTTCCGCGGCCACCTTGGTGATTTCCGCAATTCCGCCGCCCAGCTTGACCCGCCCGACAGGACGCCCCGGCGTTTCGCCATCCGGCGGAAGCTCAAACCGCGTCAGCTTCCCGCCCTTGATCCAGGACACGTGCCGCACTTCGTCCAGGTCGTGGTCCTCGGTAGCCATCCAGAAAACCGGCACCGCTGGCACTCCGGCCTCGCTCAATTCCTCGGCAATGCGAATGGCCGACAACGCCTTGTAAAACGCGTACGCCGGCCCGCCCAGCAGTCCCACCTGCTGCCCACTGACCACGGCGACCGCTCCACCCTCCAGTCGCTCAAGATTGCGCGACGTGGCTTGGCCAGCGCCGAGCCCCATGTTGATATCGCGCAGGGCCGCGGCCGCTCCCTGCGCGGCTGCGGCGGGAAACTTCAGGGATCGCGCCGTCTGCTGGACCGCCTCGAAACTCGGCCGATGGGCGTAGAACCGCGCCACGCTGGAAAAGTCATCGAGAAACTGGAGGAACAGCTTTGGCTGGTGGGGCAGGCGCCGGAACGGTAAGGATACACAACCCATTGGGACTTAGATGATACCCACGCTCATCGGTCACAGCAAATGAATGCTCAAAAACAGCCCAATCGCCTTGTTGTCTTCAGCCTACCTCAGTCTTTGGACGTCACCTCCCCGCAAAAGATAGCGATATGCCGTGGCCACGGAACCCAAGATCAGGATCGTTTCGGCTTCGCCCGGAAAATGCTTTCTCGACTTTCGTTTTCGACTGGCCGCCTCGCGGCTGCCCAGTTCCGAGATATCTCCTGGCAACGGTAGGGTTCGCCGAGCGGTAGCACCCGAGAGCGCGGCACACCCACCCTGGGAACGCCAATTTCCCGATTGGCGGCTCGTCTCGCAGACGAGGCCGGGATCTGGGGGAGGGGTACCCCCTCCCCCCTTTTTCATAAGTGTTGATTCCAGGAGGCTTAAAGTGCTTTAGAATCAACACTTGCACAAGTGTTGATTCTAGGGAGGTTACGGGAGCGGTTTGTTTGCAAACAAGTAACGGGTCGAGGGGGGTTAGAGGGACCGCGCGGCGGGCGAGCATGGTACGCAGGGCACGGAATCGTGCCAGACTAACAGCGCAATTATAGCATATTGGTACCCTGTGTCAAGTATTACGTGAAATTACCCATGGGTGTCTTAGTTAGCGTAATTCGTGCAGGCGCCCGGCACGCCATCCTCGGTTCCCCCCTGCCCTTTAGGAGGTCGGAGCTTCAGCCCCGACGTAACGCGCGTGCCTTCCATGGGCTTTTAGCCCCTGAAGAGACCTTCTCGGTATTTTTGGCAGCCTTCAGGATCGCCTCGCCTTAGCCCGCGAATTCTTCGCCACGTATCGCTGATCCAACCCTTGGCGAATCAGCGTCTTGATAACCGCCTGCCTGCTGATGTTCAATTCTTTCGCTGCTCGTTCCAACTCCTCCAGCATGGCCACAGTAAAATCCACATTCACGCGCTGAATAGGCTCCATCATCCGTCCGGAATTGGTGAAGAAACGCGAAACGTCCTTGCCGCGGTCCGCCATGCGGGCGATGGATTCGGCTGATGCGGTCTTCTTACGACGCGCGTTCTTCATAGAGTTTTCGCTCTTCCTGCGTTGCCTTCCATAGAGTCACCAGATGGTAGAACTCGCCTTCCGGGTCTTCCCGAACCTCAAAGATCACTGTGTACAGCCGTTCGCCCACCCATCCAATCGCGCGATGCTGAATCGGAAGATCCGCACGATCATCGAGGTAGTACGGATGAAAGAAAATCTCCTGCACTTCCTCGAAACCGATTCCACGCCTGGGGTTCCGCCGAAGGCTTCTGCTCTTTCGCTCATCGAAGTGGAACCGCATGAGGTATAACTGTTATACCATACAAAAAGAGGCGAGAGCTTAGCAATTTCCAGTTTTGGTTAGGGTGCGGTTTTTTCCGCGAAACTTTCACTGGCAAGCCGCCCACCAAGTGTGAGGTCTCTGGTCCACCTTGCTGTAATGTCCGTAGTTACAAATGCCGCTGTTGTGCGGGCGAGTTCGCCAGTCTGCCGCAATCCCATCCATCGGACATGGCGGCGGAGGCAAGGACTGCACGGCCTTACTTCTGAGGACAATGAGTGCCACAAGGAACAGGCCGGTCGCAACGACGCTAATTCCCAGCGCCAGGTCGGTCCGCGTCGGGATGCTCTTCGATTTCCGGCGATTCATCAAAACTCATCATACGCCGCTCGAATGCGGGAACGTCCCGTCTGATGGCATAACGAAGTCGGCCTCACAACGAGCCGAGTAAACTGGTGGTGCTCTAACCACAGATTGCTCGGAACGAAGGAGGCCGAGATGAAAATTATAGGCGTAGATTTGCACACCCGACAACAGACCATCGCTATGCTGGATGATCAGACGGGAGAACTGGTCGAGAAGCAGTTGGCGCATGAAGGCGAGGAAGTGCGGGAGTTTTACGCCGGATTACCCAAGCCCGTGTTGGTGGGTTTGGAAGCGACGGGCTCGATGCAGTGGTTTCTGCAGTTACTCGAAGAGTTGGCCATCGAGTTTCGCGTTGGTCATCCGGCGAAGATCCGGGCGGCAGAACCGCGCAAGCAGAAAAACGATCGCCGCGATGCGCGTTTGCTGCTCACGCTGCTGGCGGAAAATCGTTTTCCCGCGATTTGGATGCCTTCTCGGGAGCAACGCGATCTGCAGATTCTTCTGCGCCATCGCGATCAGTTTGTGCGCATTCGCACTCGCGTGCAACTGAGCTTGCAAGCACTGGCGCTCAGTCACGGATTGCGCCGGGGCCACACCTTATGGACCCGGGTGGGCCAACACAAACTGCGGGCGTTGCCGCTGACCGCACATGCCGGTGAGCAGCGTGACACGTTGTTGGCGCTGTATCCACAGTTGCAAGGTCCGATCAACGAACTGGATCGTGAGGTCGAGAGAGAGGCCCAACAACGTGCACAGGCGCGAAGGCTGATGACTCATCCTGGCGTGGGACCGATCACCGCGCTAGCCACCGAAGTATTTCTTGGGGATCCGCGGCGGTTCTCTGACGGGAAAGCCGTGGCCAGTTACATCGGAATAATCCCCAAGGAACATTCCAGCGGGGGCCGGCAACGCTTTGGAAGGATCAGCAAGCAAGGCAACTCGCTGTTGCGTTTTCTATGGGGAGAAGCGGCGATCCACGCGGTGCGCCGCGATCCGGAACTGCGGCGTTTCTATCGCCGGAAGCTGGCACAAAAAGGAATGGGGAAAGCACGCATCGCGGCAGCTCGCAAGCTGGGCATTCGGTTGTGGGTTATGCTGCGCGACGAAATCGATTACACGGAATTCTGCCGCCGCGGTCACCAGCGACGGCAGAGTGGTGGTGCGGCCTGTGCGGGGATGCTTCACGCGGGACAGTGGTCGTAACTGACCGTCCGTCTGATTAGGCTACCCGCCTCCCTCCAGGTTGGGAGGGAGTTCGAAAACGTCATCATGGTCGTGAGTGACCGAAGACATGTTTGGTGGGCTACACCAAAACGATGAAGTGAAACGGACCGAGCAATCAGGTTGGAGCACGAAAACAGAACGGAGACCCGGGCCAAGTACTCGCCGCACCAACTGCGGCCGCGCTTGTGAACGGGTGTGTAGCGAAGAATCAGAAACCTTAAGCATCGCCCTTGACACGGCCGACTTCGTTAGACATGTC
>CAWBGX010000002.1:0-33888 GCA_963788495.1 uncultured Acidobacteriota bacterium
CCAGATGAACTCGAACTGGTGGTAGTTCGTGGCCTTCTCGTAGACGATGACCGAAGCTTTGTCGGGCTTTGCTGCCGACGCCGATGATGTTGCCGCCGATGATGCTGGTGGGGCTGTCCGACGGGAGACAACGAGTTAGGAGTGGAGAACGCCCCGCTGTCGCCTGGGGCGGCGCCGGTTGTTCTGATCGGTTGCCAGGAGCGCCGGGCGCACCGCGGCGTCGTGCCGATCGGCGCCAAACCGGTGGTCGGTTGTCCAGGCTGTCCCGGGGTAGCGCCTTGCTGCTGTTGCCCAAATCCGCCCACAGCCGGCGCTCGCCGGCCGTGCGTGCCAAGCATAGAGCCGCCGGGACCGCCGCCCATCTGAAGCGTTTGCGGAGGCTTGGTGCTGCCGATGAGTTGCCCGGCGGGACCGACATAAGATCAGCCGCCACGTGCCATCTTCCTTGTTCATCGGATCTTTGTATTCCTGGCGCAGGAAGCGCAGCGAGCCGCCTGTCGGTTGCGGCTTGATCAAGTCGTCGAACGTGGTGGGAAATCGTCCATTCTTGCGGTAGTACAGCTTGATGGCGCGCACATACTGCTTGCCGCGCCAGATCATTTCCTCTTCTTTTTCGCGTTGGCGTTCGGTGCGCACCGACGGCGCGGCGACAATGGTCGCGAACAGCAACAGCAGGGTCACCAGAAACACGACCAGCAGCAGGGCGTAACCCTCTGCGCGGCCGGAGCGAGCGTTGCACGCGACGGGGGTTCTTTCTCATGACGCAGGGCGCGCTGGCGGCTCGTCGGAAAGTGCGTCGAGCCACGCCGGCCGCTGGCAATTTCTTCGAAGTCGAGGTTGGCGTTGCCGATCTTCATCACGCGGAATTTGCCGAGCAGCGTGTCGCCTTCGCCGACGATGTAGACCTCATCGCCATCGGTGAGGAACGCCCGACGGGAGGTGCCGTTGGGCATCGTGCCGTAACCGAAGAATTTCATCGTGGCCGGCAGAGCTGGCGGAGGAGGCGGCGGCGGAACGGCAGGCTCAACCGGTCCGGAGTCGACTGGCTTCGGCGTGGATCGACGGGAGGAGGAGGCGCAATCTCGCTGAACAGGTCGCGGCCAGTGCTCTTGTATTGGGTTTTGCGGCTATTATCTAGCTTTTCACGCTGCAGCTCCGGATTATCGACGCCGAGCGGCTTGTAGGTCATCTCCGTAGCCAGCGCAGGGGCGTTGGCAGCGATCGGACCGCGGGCTGCAGTCGAAATACCAACGACGACCGCAACCGCGACCAGCCCGACGAGCCAGCACGAATTTGTTCTCTCGCTCATCACGCCGTCCGGAAATACGTTTTGATGTGGAGGTTACGCGCACCAGCCCGCGATTGCCCTGCGGATCGTTTTCCGCTTTCGCCGCCAAGGCTTCCACGGCGTACACGCTGCCGGAGCGCTGCAATCCGTTCAGGAAGTGCACGACACCCGTGTAGCTGCCGCCACGACGGTGTCGATTTCCACTTCAATGAGCGGCGCGGTTCTTGACTTCGTCTTGCCGAAATGTCTGCTCTCGACCTGCAAGTCCCGCCTTGCCGGCGATGGCGCCGAGCTCCGCGCTCACCGAGGAATATCCGGTGCTCTCCGGAAACAACGACTCTTCAAACTGGTCGCAATCCTTTTGAATCGCGGGCATCTTCTTGCGAATTTCCTGCGCGCGCTTGATGTCGGCGCGGAGCAGATCGCGGTTGCGCGTCAGGACCGCCAGTTCTTGCTGTGGGCGCGGGGCGGCGGCCAGGTTCCAGCCATAGACGGCCAAGGCGATGTCGGCAACCACCAGCAGCACCAAGTCCAGCAGGATGGCCCGCTTCTCGAATTTGAAATCGCGTCGCATCAGCTCCTCGAGTACACCGCAGTCAATTCCACTTCGATCCGGTCGGCTTCCCGGCCGCGCCGGTGGAATTGCCTCTTTCGCCAACCAATTCCACGTGCGTGAAGGCTGGGGATGTTCCAGCGCGTGCAGGAATTTCAATTTCGCCTCGTCGCTCATCGCGCCGACCGTCAGTTTCACTTCAACGCGGCCTTTCTCGTGCTTCGGCTCGATGCTGACCACGCGCACGCCCGCGGGCAGAATCTTTTCCAGGTCCATGAACATCTGCGTCCAGTTCAGGCTCTGCTCGTCGATCAGCGTATTCAGGAACGCCGAGCGATCGTGAAGCTTGGCGTTTTCCGGCCGGGCGAAAAAATATTCCAGATCGTTGCGCTGCTGTCCAATCCGGCCAGCTCCTGGCGGACCTGGCCGCACCTTGACGCGGAGGGCCTCGTCCGACTTGCGGACGGAATAGACATGCCAGCCCAGGCCCAGAAAAAGAATCCCGCCGACCACGCCGATGACACCCGAGACAGCCAGAAAACGCGGTGCGTCTCGAGCGGCTTGGTAGCTAGATTGAGCCGTACCTTCATGTCTTTGCCATCCCGAATCTCATCTTCTGCCCTGCTGTTGCACGCTCATCCCGATGCAACATCCAGCCGACCAAACCTTCTACTTCACGATCGGCCACGGGTGGCGCATCTCAGGGACGCGCCCTTCGGAAACGGCGGTGTGCAGCAGCGAGCTGACGTCGCACTGAAACTCATCTTCCAAGCGGCCGGACGAATTCCGGCAACCGGGCGCCCAGCCCGGCAACGCGAACGGACTGAATGCCTTCCTGCCAGGTGTCCTGATAATACGCCGCCACGGGATAAATTTCTTCGAGCAGCATCTGCGGCGTCATGTTCCCGCGTGCGCGGGCAGTTCGGTGCAGCGATATCCGCACAGCACGCCTTCGCGCACGATCGCGGTGGTCAGCGCCAGTCCCGAGACGCGCGCCAGCAAGGTGGGCTGGCGATCATCGAGCAGCGTAATCGCCGCCAGCGACGAGCTCATGACCACGCCAGGATACAGCCCGGCGCCTTCCGCCAGCGCTTCGTACTCGCGCACGATGCGCAAGCGCGCCAGCGCGGTGACGACATCCACGCCATCTTCGCGCGGCGCCTGCCGCATGTAGGAAATGACGGTTTCATCGGCCTCAAAGGGAACGCTTTTCTTCAGCTTCCAGCGCAGCATGGGCTCGGCTTCTTGCGGGCGAACGCGGAAACTGGTCGAAATGCTGCACGAAGACGCGAATCACCGGGTCCGGCACCAGCAGGGCGACCTCTTCGTCCTTGGCGCGCAGCCGAGTGGTCAGGCCGGCGATCGCGCCTTTCACCGCTGCCGAATTGACGATATTGGTTTCGACCGCCGAGGGCAAAAGCGCGCCCGGCGGAAGGGCTTCCACCGCGAAGCTGTCCAGTCCGCCCGTCCGGGTCCAGCGCGCCGCGGCTACCCAATCGGGACAAATCTCGATAGCCAGCGGAGGATGCGGCATGGCCTCCAGCCAGCGCGCCACCCTGCGCACCAATTCGCTCTGGTAGATGCCCTGGCGGAATGTGGCGCTACTGCTCAACGAAGGTCACCTTGTTGATTTCTTTCACGGTGGTAATCCCGGCGCGAATCTTGGCCAGGCCGCTTTCGCGCAGGGTAATCATGCCTTCCTCGCGCGCGATGCGCTTGATTTCGGAAGTGGGACGGCGATCCACAATCATTTCGCGGATGCGGTCGGTAAGATCGAGAAGTTCGCAGATGGCGGTGCGTCCGTGATAGCCGGTCCCCGAGCATTCCAGACAGCCGACGCCCTCAACCAAGGCCACACCGGAAAACACCGCGGGATCCAGGCCCAGTTCCTGGAGCTCGGTGGTGGAATATTTCTTGGGGCGTTTGCAGTTCTCGCAGACCACGCGCAGCAGGCGCTGGGCCATGATGCAATTCAACGCGGAAACGAAGTTGTAGGGCTCCACACCCATGTTGATAAAGCGGCCGATAACGTCGGTGACGTTGTTGGCGTGCACGGTGGTGAAGACCAGGTGGCCGGTGAGTGCGGATTGGATGGCGATTTGCGCGGTTTCCTGATCGCGGATTTCGCCGACCATGATTTTGTCGGGGTCGTGGCGCAAGATGGAACGCAACCCACGAGCGAAGGTCAGCCCCTTTTTCTCGTTCACCGGAATCTGGGTAATTCCGCGGAGCTGATATTCGACGGGATCTTCGATGGTGATGATCTTGTCTTCGTCGGTCTTGATTTCGTTGATGGCGGCGTAGAGCGTGGTGGTTTTGCCGGAACCGGTCGGTCCGGTGACCAGCACCATGCCGTAGGGCTCGCGGATATAACGGCGGAAGCGCTTGGTCTCGTCGGCGGAGAAGCCCACGACATCCAGGCTGAGGCTCTGAAATTTCTCGGACAGGGTTTCTTTGTCGAGCACGCGGAGAACGGCATCTTCGCCATGGCTCGCGGGCATGATGGACACGCGCAAGTCAATAAAGCGCCCCTTGTACTTCACGCGGAAACGGCCGTCCTGAGGGACGCGGCGCTCGGCGATGTCCAGATCGCTGAGGACCTTGATGCGCGAAAGGACGGTGGAGTGCCACTCCTTGGCGATGGGCTGCATGGCATGCTGCAAGACGCCGTCGATGCGGTACTTGACGGCCACTTCGGTGTCGCGGGCTTCGATGTGGATGTCACTGGCGCGGCGCTCGAGGGCGGTGAAGATGATGGTCTCGACCAGGCGGACGACCGGGCTGACGGCGGTATCGCGGGTCAGGCGATCGCCGGAAATGGTTTCGTCGCTTTCCTCTTCGTCCTTGGAAACCTGCAGGGTGAAAGCTTCGGTGGCTTGTTCGAGGACGCGCTGAGACTGCTCGGTGCGCTTGAGCAGATCGCTGATTTGCTTGGGTGTGGCGACCTTAATGGCCAGCTTTTTCCCCAACAGCAGGGGCAGTTCGTCGCTCAGCAGCACCTGGCTAGGATCGGCGACGGCGATGAACAGAACGTTGTTCTGAACTTCCAGGGGAACGAAGTTGTAGCGGAACATCAGGTCCGCCTGGATGGTTCGGAACAGCTCCGGGTCGATGCGCTGCTCGCGCAGATCGATGAAGGCGCAGCGATAGCGCGCGGCGACCTGAATCGATCGCTCGCGTTCGTGCTGCTCGTCGGCTGCGGAAGCCAGTCCGGCGATTACATCGGAATGTTGGTCGGTGGTTGCCATGATCCCTTAACCGTTCGCGCCGGCCGCCGAAAACGAGAACAGCGGCAGGTACAGCGAAATCATAATAAAAGCGATCAACAGCCCCATAAAAATCAACATCAGCGGTTCGATGAGCGAAACCATCGCGCCCAGGCGCAAATTCACTTCGTCCTCGTAGAATTCCGCCACGCTGGTGAGCATGGGGGCCAGCGCGCCGCTGGATTCGCCCACCTCAATCATGTCCAGCGCCAGCATCGGCATAATGCCCTTGGCGGCCAGCGCACCGTGCAAGCGATTCCCCCTCGCGAACCATCTGGGTGGCCTGGCCCACGGTGCCGCGGATCAGCTTGCTGCTGATGGCGTCCGCGGCAGTTTGCAAACCGGCGACCAGGGGCGTACCGCCGGTCAGCAGGGTCGCCAGCGTGCGCGAAAACTGCGCCACTTGAAACTTCAACATGGTGTCGCCAATGACCGGCAGCCGGAATTTGAGGCGGTCAAAAGCCACTCCGCCTTCCTCGGTACGTGACCAGAAGTATATCGCCGCGACAACGAGGGCGAAGCCGGCGATGACGCCCAGGAAGACGTAACGGTAATCAACCGTGAGGGCGATCAGAAACTGCGTGGACGCCGGCAACTCCACATTCAGATCGCGGTAGAGCATCGCGAATTTCGGAATCACGGCGGTGACCAAATAGCTGACGATCACGGTGGCCACGGTGATCAGCAACGCCGGATAAACCAGGGTGGCCAGAATTTTCTTGCGGACGCCGGTGCTGACCTTCTGATAGGCGATGTAATAGTCCAGAACGCCGGACAAGTTGCCGCTTTTCTCTCCCGCCAGAATCGCGGTGGAATAGACCTTGGAGAAAACGCCGGCCTCGGCGACCGCCTCGGAGAGCGATTTTCCTTCTCGGACACGGTTGCGAATCTGCTGTATGACCGGGCGAAGCCGGGGAGACGAAGCGCGATCGCCGAGCAAATCCAAGGCGCGAAGAATGGGAAGACCGGCTTTGATCAGGGTATTGAACTGCTGATTGAGGATCAGAAAGTCGGTGCCGTCGATGGACCGCTCGCTGCGCCGGCGAAACCCGGCCAGCAGGCCGCTGCGGGACTCCACCGAATAGATATAGAGCCCACGGTCGGTCAGCTTCTGGCGGGCCTCCACGACGGAAGCAGCAGCCTCGACGTGCGAGAAAACACGCCCATTCGCATCCGCAACTCGGCAAACAAACTCCCCCATAGCCCTCAGTTTACCTCAAGTGAGTGATATGCAGGGAAGCCGGGAAGGGTTGGCCGTGGCGTCTTCGTAACAGGCGTATTTTCAGGCCGGGAGCGGGTACCGAGGCCTACTTCATGGATGAGTCGCCTGCCGGCAATTCGCCGTTCACAATGGCCACACCCCGGGGCACATCGAATCGGAACAGCGAATCCGGGACGGGCGGGTCCATGCGCCAATTCTCGAAGCGGAACTCTACCTGAACGCCGCCGCCCTGGCGCACGAGCAAGCGAACCAATTCGCCGGTGTCGCGAACAATCTCGAAGAACACCGCGTCGCTTGGCCCGCTGCCCTGAGGGGCTTCCGGCCCAAGATCCGGGCCGGGGCCCCCGGGCGGTGCGCCACGGACCAGGCACTGAAGCATGGCATGGTCTTTATCTTCGGGCTTTTCCGTTACCGCCAGCTCGACCCGGGCGCAAACGCGCGATACCTTCATTTCACCCGCGAGCAAGGCCAGGGGAGTCCGCCAATCGGTGCTTTGTTTCGCGGGAACACGCATTACGGTGTGATCGCCCGGAACGTAGAACCAGGCGGTCTTGCCGTCCACCAAGAACAGGTTTTTCTCCGGAGACTCATACTCCCAGCGCATCTTTCCCGGCCGCTGGAAATACGCGGTGCCCGCCTCGGTACGCACCATCCGCCCGTTTTCCGTGTAGCGCTCGAGAAAGGTCGCTTGCAGGGTTCTGGCGGGGCGGTAGCGGGCCTCAAATAGGCGAACCAGCTGCTTGACGTTGGAGATCCCTTCCGTTGGGAGAGCCGGCTGGAGGAGACAACAAATGAGCCATAGGCAGAGCACGCCGGTAGTTTAACAGCATTGGATAGCGAGCTTGGGGCTGCTGCAGGCCGGCGCGGACAAAACCGGGTCGAGCAAGCAAGAGGTGGCCACCGTTGCGGTGCACGGCGTAGGCCCACCCGGGTTGGCTAAGGTTCCGTAGCCCACGGTGTAGGTGGCCGGGTAGGCCACCTCCGCGGTGCCAATCGGACGGACCGAGTTCTATGTTCTCCCTGTCCTGTAACAACCTGAAAATCCGGGAATTCTTGAATCTGCCGCCTTGCAAGAAAAACGGGGAGAAAGTCGCGCTTCCTCCCCGTCCAACCGCGAGAGAACTACTGCATTGCCGGGAGGGCCTGGCAAAGCACGTCGGTAGCCGGAGCAGCGCCACCAGCGGGGTCCTTGCGAACCACACCGCTCTCATCCGAGCAGAACACGCTCACGCCGCTGACCTGAGCAGTCTGGGGAACGGCCGCAGCAGCAAACGCCGTGAGATTGGCCTGAGGGGTGGAAATGACGTAGCCGCTCTTGGTACCGGCGCCGAGAACCGCGTCGATGAGGCAAGCATTAGCAGCCGCCGCAACGCAAGGCACTGCCACGCCGCCGAGTGAAGCGAGCGCGCCGTAGCCAACGCCGTACGTGGAGAAGTAAGCCGTCTCCGCGGTAACGATGGTACGGATGGAGCCGGCCGCCGAAGCTTCGTTCGCAGCGATACGCGAACGGAGCAGGTTCGGGATAGCGATCGCCGCGATGATCAAAATAATCGCCACGACGATCAGCAGTTCGATAAGAGAGAAACCCTTTTGCTTCTTCATTCTGTCTCCTTTAGAGGTATATAAGTGTGCTAGGAGCACGCCCATACATGCCCAGGCAAGAGGTATGCCAGACCGAAAACTAGTAGTACTCTCTGCATATCCCATTCAAACTATTGGCACTACAGTAACTTACTGAATGATGAAAGACGCAAGCTTCGCGGGAGGGCTTAATGTGGGCTGAGGGGTACGGCAAAATGACCATTCTTGTCACCCTGTGGGAGACAAAAATGGTCAGATCGGTTTTGGGCGTTGTCCGAACTGAGAACTGAGAACTATTGAATCCGGGGAAGTGCTTCGCAGGCCACGTTGTCGGCCGGAGCGGGACCGCCCGTGACGTCAAAGCGGATCACTCCGCTTTCGTCGTTGCAGAAAGTGCGCTGGCCGGTTACTCCGATGTTCTGGGGAACCGCCGCAGCGATAAAGGCCGCAGCAGCGGCGCCCAGGGGCTTCGCGGTGATGTTGTAGCCGCTCTTGGTCCCGGCGGACAGGACCGGGTCAAGCAGGCAAGAAGCGGCCACGGTTGCGGCGCACGGCGTATTCCCACCGAGGTTTGCTAAGGTTCCGTAGCCCACGGTGTAAGTGGCCGCGTAGGCCACCTCCGCGGTACCAATCGAACGGACCGAGCTGCTCGCGGAAGCTTCGTTGGCCGCCAGCCTGGCCCGGACGAGATTGGGGATGGCGATGGCGGCGATGATCAAGATAATGGCCACCACGATGAGAAGTTCGATCAGCGAGAACCCACGCTCCTTGCGCACCGTGCGGTTGTCGCGGGCGAATTGTGTTTGGGTATTCATTAGTCTGTCCCGCGTTCGATCTCTATTTCTTCCTGTCCTGTAACAACCTGAAAATCCGGGAATTCTCGAATCTGCCGCTTTGCAAAAAAGACGGAGAGAAAGTCACGCTTCCTCCCCGTCGAACCGAGAGAGAACTACTGCATTGCCGGGAGGGCTTGGCAAGCCACGTCGGTAGCCGGAGCAGCGCCACCAGCGGGGTCCTTGCGAACCACACCGGTTTCATCCGAGCAGAACCGGCTCACGCCGCTGACCTGAGCGGTCTGAGGAACAGCCGCAGCAGCAAACGCCGTGAGGTTGGCCTGAGGGGTGGAAATGACGTAGCCGCTCTTGGTGCCGGCGGAGAGAACCGAGTCGATGAGGCAAGCATTAGCAGCTGCCGAGACGCAAGGCACTGCCACGCCGCCCAACGAACCAAGCGCGCCGTAGCCAACGCCATACGTGGAGAAGTAAGCCGTCTCCGCGGTAACGATGGTACGGATGGAGCCGGCCGCCGAAGCTTCGTTCGCAGCGATACGCGAACGGAGCAGGTTCGGGATAGCGATCGCCGCGATGATCAAAATAATCGCCACGACGATCAGCAGTTCGATAAGAGAGAAACCCTTTTGCTTCTTCATTCTGTCTCCTTGAGAAATGTGTAAGTGTGCCGAAAGCACGCCCCTGTACAGTGGGGCAAGACAGCCGCCAGGCGCCGGAATTAATAGTACCGTAACAGTACTACGTCTATATTTAAGGTAAACGATTGACACCACAGTAACTTACTTAATAACGGAGGCCGGCGGGGGCTACAGGGAGCCCCAATATGGGCTCGGCAGGACAGCAAAATGACCATTCTTGTCACCCTGTGGGAGACAAAAATGGTCAGATCGGTTTTGGGTTATGTCCCAGCTGAGAACTGAGAACTATTGAATCCGGGGAAGTGCCTCGCAAGCTACGTTGTCGGCCGGAGCAGGACCGCCCGCGACGTCAAAGCGGATCACTCCGCTTTCGTCGTTGCAGAAAGTGCGCTGGCCGGTTACTCCGATGTTCTGGGGAACCGCCGCAGCGATAAAGGCCGCAGCAGCGGCGCCCAGGGGCTTCGCGGTGATGTTGTAGCCGCTCTTGGTCCCGCCGGACAAAACCGGGTCGAGCAGGCAAGAGGTGGCCACGGTTGCGGCGCACGGCGAAGGTCCACCGAGGTTCGCCAAGGTTCCATAGCCCACGGTGTAGGTGGCCGCGTAGGCGACCTCCGCGGTACCAATCGAACGGACCGAGCTGCTCGCGGAAGCTTCATTGGCCGCCAGCCTGGCCCGGACGAGATTGGGAATAGCGATGGCGGCGATGATCAAGATGATGGCCACCACGATGAGAAGTTCGATCAGCGAGAACCCACGCTCCTTGCGCACCGTGCGGCTGTTGTGGGCGAATTGTGTTTGAGTATTCATTAGTCTGTCCCGCGTTCGATCTCTATTTCTCCCTGTCCTGTAACAACCTGAAAATCCGGGAATTCTCGAATCTGCCGCTTTGCAAAAAAAAACGGGGAGAAAGTCGCGCTTCCTCCCCGTCCAACCGCGAGAGAACTACTGCATTGCCGGGAGGGCCTGGCAAAGCACGTCGGTAGCCGGAGCAGCGCCACCAGCGGGGTCCTTGCGAACCACACCACTCTCATCCGAGCAGAACCGGCTCACGCCGCTGACCTGAGCGGTCTGAGGAACGGCCGCAGCAGCAAACGCCGTGAGGTTGGCCTGAGGGGTGGAAATGACGTAGCCGCTCTTGGTGCCGGCGGAAAGAACCGCGTCGATGAGGCAAGCATTAGCAGCCGCCGCAACGCAAGGCACTGCCACGCCGCCCAACGCACCGATCGCGCCGTAGCCAACGCCATACGTGGAGAAGTAAGCCGTCTCCGCGGTAACGATGGTACGGATGGAGCCGGCCGCCGAAGCTTCGTTCGCAGCGATACGCGAACGGAGCAGGTTCGGGATAGCGATCGCCGCGATGATCAAAATAATCGCCACGACGATCAGCAGTTCGATAAGAGAGAAACCCTTTTGCTTCTTCATTCTGTCTCCTTGAGAAGTGTGTAAGTGCCAGAGCACGCCATACACTAGGGCACGGCGGATGCCACTCCCAAAACCAGTAGTACTACCTATGGGTACCCAACAAACTACTGATAATACACAACTTACTTTGTGGCTAGCGGTGATGGGGGTCGCAGGGGCCCAAATATAGGCTCGAAATCGCGGCAGAATGACCATTTTTGTCAGCTATGGAAGACGAAAAGCGTCAGATTGATGTGAGAAGGTTAATGTACTTGGAAACGGGCCAAACCCCATCTCATCTATAAGTTATGCTTCTTGGCGTAGTGGCGGAAGGACCGATAGCTGATTTTAAGCAGGTCGGCCGCCTGGGTACGTACCCCGTGGGTTTTCTCCAGGGCGGCTTGGAGGTAGCGCCGTTCGGTCTCCGCCAGCTCTTTTTCGAAGTCGACGCCCTCGGCGGGAAAGGCCTGGTTGCCATTCTCGCCCGCCAGGGCATTGCCACCGGAGTAGCCTGCGATTTTGTCGGGGAGCACGCGAAGGGAGACCTCTCCCTGGGTCTCCAGGGCCACCGCTCGCTCCATGGTGTTTTCCAGCTCGCGGACATTCCCCGGCCAGTCATAGGATTCGAGGCGGCGCATGGCCTCCGGTGAAATACCCTCGATGGGCTTTTCCATCACCTTGCGGAATCGCTCCAGGAAGTGGCGGGCCAAATGAGGGATGTCCTCGCGGCGCTCCCGCAAGGGCGGGAGCTGAATGGGGATGACGCTCAGGCGGTAATACAAGTCCTCGCGAAAGCGGCCTTCGGCAATCTCTTTTTCGAAGTCCTTATTGGTGGCGGCGATGATACGCACATCGACGTCGCTCTCTTCGGTGCTGCCAATGGGACGGATCTTGCCCTCTTGCAGGACGCGGTACAGCTTCACCTGCATGGTCAGGCTCATGTTGCCGATCTCGTCCATGAACAGGGTGCCGCCGTGGGCGGCGCGGAACAACCCCTGGCGGTTTTCGGTGGCTCCGGTGAAGGCGCCTTTCATGTAGCCGAATAATTCGGATTCCAGCAGCGTTTCCGGAAAGGCGCCGCAGTTAATGGTGATGAAAGGCTCCTGGGCGCGCAGGCTGTTTTCGTGGATGGCCCGGGCGACCAGCTCTTTTCCGGTTCCGCTTTCGCCGGTGATCAAGACCCGGCTGGTCTGCGGAGCCACGGTCTGTATCAGCTCGAAGATGGCGCGCATGTTGGGACTTTGCCCGATGATGTTGTCCAGGCCGGTCAGGCGGCGCAATTCCCGGCGCAGGTAGCCGGCCTCCTTCTTCCAGCGCAGGCCTTCGGAGACTTCGTGGACGGCGCGGCGCAACTGGTCCACCAGGTCGTGGTCCTTGATGACGTAGCGGTCAGCGCCGGAGTTGATGGCGGCGATGGCGGTTTCCACGGTGGGCACACCGGTGATGAGCAGGAAGAAGCAGGAGGGGGCAATTTCCTTGGTCAACTTGAGCAAATCGACGCCGCTCTCACCGGGCATGCGGACGTCGGAAATCACAATGTCGAAGATCTGCGACTCCAGCTTGCGCTTGGCGGACTCCACGTTGTGGGCGACTTCGACGCGGTGGCCTTCCTTGCGGAAGGTGATCTCCAGCAATTCACAGATGGAGCGCTCGTCGTCGACAACCAGGATATGCACCTGGTCTTTGCCTTGTTCTTTCACGGCTGGCTTGGCTGCTTGCATAACACCTCAAGCTACTCGCGGCAACTCCACAATGAATTCCGCTCCCCGGTCCTTCTCGGAAATGACCCCGATGCGGCCGCTGTGGGCCTGGACGATCTGATAGACGATGGAAAGTCCCAAGCCGGTGCCGCCCTCAAAGCCGGATTGCAGCGGCTCAAAAATCTTGGCACGCTGCTTGGCATCGAGTCCAATGCCTGTGTCGCGGAACGCAATGCGGAGCCAAAAAGGGCGCTCTTCCAGACCCACGGTGAGGGTGCCGCCCTCAGGCATGGCGCGCAGGGCGTTGTCGCACAAGTTCCAGAACACCTGCTTGATCTTGTTGGCGTCGACCCGGGCGACGATTTCGCGGCCGTTGAAGGTCCGCGCGATCTGGTATTTGGAACCGACTTCGGGCTTTCTCTCGAAAAGCATGAGCGTTTCGTCGAGCAAGGCGCGCACGTCGGCGTCCTGAAATTCGTAGGTTTTTTCGCGGGAATACTTCAGGAAATCGGTGATGATTTGGTTCAGGCGTTCCGACTCCCGGCTGACGATACTTACCAAGTGCTTTTCGTCCTCTTCCAGCGGAACCAGGCGCGCCAGCTCTTTTACGGCTCCGGCCATGGCCGTGAGCGGCTGGCGGATTTCGTGAGCGATGGCCGCGGAGAGGCGCCCGAGGGCGGCCATGCGCTCCTTGGTGGCGACTTCCTGCTCCAGGCGCCGCAAGTCCGTGAGGTCTTGAAAATTGAAGACGTAGCCGCTGCGCCGGTTGTCGCGGGAACGCAGCGGCGAAACGCTGATGCCCAGGAAGCGCTGCTGCCCTTCACGGGTGACGAAGTCGATTTCCTTGCGCAGCGAGGTCTTTTCGTCCATTTCCGGAGTGCCGGGCAGCCAAAAAGCCTCACAGATCTCCGAAAGCTTGCGTCCGCGTATTTCCGCGAACCGGTAACCTAGAATTTCTTCGCCGGTGCGGTTCAGCAATACGATGCGGCCGTGCAAGTCGGTGGTGATCAGCCCGCCGCGCATGGAGTGAATAATGTCTTCGGTAAAATCCTGCAGGTCGAGCAGCTCTTCGCGCTTTTCCTCGAGCTCGACGCCTTTGCGCCGCAAGGACTGCGCCAGCAGGCTCGCCAAGTAGGCAACCGCAAAAAAACCGAAGAGATTGCTCAGGAACCAGAACCGCAGGCTGGTGGCGGTGGGCACAGTATTGGAGGTGCGCAGTATCTTTCCGGTGAAGGCCAGGGCCGCCAGGCCGCCGAGAAAAGCGAGGCAAACGATGGCGGTAGTGTAAGCCACGCGGCGCGAGAACAGAATGCTGGCAACGATGATGACCAGCAGATACAAGCGAAATGAAGTAGCTGTCCTGCAGCCCGGTCACGTACACCAAGGCGGAAATCATCACCACGTCGCTGGCGACCTGCAACCCGCCGTGCCAGCGAGCGCTGGGAATCCAGCGCAGCAGGATGATGTGGATGGTGCCCAGCGTGATCCAGAAAACGATGAGGGGAAGGAAATAGTGGCTGGTGGGTAGAGCGGGGACGACGTACTGCGGCCAGACCACACCCAGGGCCAGGATCAAGGCGATCAGCAACAGGCGGACTCGCGTCAGCCAATCCAGCCACTCGCGCATGGTTTG
Organism: uncultured Acidobacteriota bacterium; assembly: GCA_963788495.1. GTDB lineage: Bacteria > Acidobacteriota > Terriglobia > Acidiferrales > UBA7541 > Acidiferrum. The sequence continues at coordinate 14,074 of CAWBGX010000002.1, forward strand.
ATTCTGATCCATTGATCGCCCGTACTCCCCGCCCGCTTTGGTCCGCGGGCACCCGAACTGGGCGCCAGAAACGTACCGGGGCAGGAAGTCTCCTCCCCGCCCCGATCAATAGACTACCACTAGACTAACACTGGGCCGGCCGCGGCCGGGATCTAGTGTCCGCTGAGTTTGCCGATCAGCGAGAACAGCGGCATGTACATGGAAATGACCACGCCGCCGACCACCACGCCCAGGAACACGATCATGATGGGTTCGAGGGCGGTCAGCAGGTCTTTCACCGCAGCGTCGACTTCTTCTTCGTAGAAGTCGGCGATTTTCTGGAGCATGGCGTCCATGGCGCCGGTCTGTTCGCCGACGGCGATCATCTGCGTAACCATGCCCGGGAACACCGTCGGAGTCTTTCAACGGTTCGGTGAGCGATTTGCCTTCTTCCAGGGACTTCCGCACCTGCTGCAAGCGCACGCTCGACGACCGCATTTCCGGCGGTCTTGGCGGTGATATCCAAGCCCTCGAGAATGGGAACGCCGCTGGCGATCAGCGTACCCAGCGTACGGGTAAAGCGGGCCACGGCGATTTTTCTCATCAGGATGCCGAGGACCGGCAATTTCAGGACGATGGTGTCGAGACATGTAGCGCCCTTGGTCGGTGCCGTACCAAACCTTGATGGCGATGAAGATGCCCACGATGGCCACGATGATCAACAGGCCGAAGATGCTGCCGATAAAGTTGCTCAAAGCGATTACGATTTTGGTGGGCAGAGGCAAGTCCACACCCGAGTCCGGCGAACAAGGTGGCGAAAATCGGCACGACCTTCCAGAGGAGCAAGACGATGACTGCGCCGGCGATGGACAGAACGCCGATCGGGTAGATCAAGGCCGACTTCACGGCGCGCTTGCAGCTTGACGTTCTTTTCGATGTAGGTGGAAAGGCGCTGCAGAATGGTGTCGAGAATACCGCCGGTCTCACCAGCCTCCACCATGTTGACGTACAAAGCGTCGAAGACCTTGGGGTACTGGCGCATGGCCGCGGAGAGGGTCGCGCCGCCTTCCACCGATCCTCGCGTGCCGGTCAGGACCTTCTGGAAGGTCTTGTTCTCCTGCTGGCTGGCGAGAATTTCCAGGCACTGCACCAGCGGCAACCCGGCGTCGATCATCACCGAGAATTGGCGGGTAAAGATGGCCAACTCCTTGGCGTTGACACCGCCGCCGAAGGTCGGCAAGTTGAATTCCTTGCCCTTCTCGGACATCTTCGTTGGCGGTGATATTCTGCCGGCGCAGCTGGTTCTTGACGTCGTCCTTGCTGGCCGCGGTCACCTCCCCGCTGACGGCGCCTCCCGATCGATTGGTTCCCTTGTATGTATAAACCGGCATGTTCGTCCTCCTAAGTCCTTCCTGCCGAATAGCCTTAAGCCTCTTAACGGCTTCGCGTAAATTGTTAACGTTTTCGCCACTGGGGTTTCGTGCCGCCGGGGCCCGATACGCCGCGATTGATCATGTCTTGCAGTTCATCGGCATTTGAAGACCGCGAGAGCGCCATTTCCAACGTAGATGGTTTTCGCGAAATAGCAATTCGCCAATCCCTGATTGAACGTCTGCATGCCGGTCTGGCCCGTGCCGGTCTGCATGGCCGAATAAATCTGGTGAATTTTGTCTTCGCGGATCAGGTTGCGGATAGCCGGCGTCGGCACCAGGACTTCCATCACCATGACGCGTCCCCGTCCGTCGGTCGCGGGGCAGCAGCGCTTGGCACAAGATCCCTTCGATGCACCATGGAGAGCTGCGCGCGGATTTGCGGCTGCTGGTGCGCGGGAAACACGTCGATGATACGGTTGATGGTGGAGGCCGCCGAGTTGGTGTGCAGCGTGGCGAAGGTCAAGTGGCCGGTTTCGGCGATGCGCAGGGCGGACTCGATGGTTTCCAGGTCGCGCATTTCGCCGATCAGCACCACGTCGGGATCTTCGCGCAAGCGCGGCGCGCAGCGAATTCGCGAACGAATGGGTGTCCGCGTGGACTTCGCGCTGGTTCACCAGGCACTTCTTGTGGTTGTGCAGAAACTCGATGGGGTCCTCGATGGTGATCATGTGCTCTTCGCGCTCGCTGTTGATCTTGTCCAGCATCGCGGCCAGCGTGGTGGACTTTCCCGATCCCGTCGGCCCGGTGACCAGCACCAGGCCGCGCGGCTTGTCGCACAGGCCCTTGACCACCAGCGGCAATCCCAGCGCGTCGAAGCCCTTGATCTCCCAGGGAATGGTCCGGAACACCGCGCCCACCGCGCCGCGCTGATTGAAAACGTTGCCGCGGAAGCGCGCCAGGTTCTTCAAACCGAACGAAAAGTCCAGCTCCAGGTTTTCCTCGAAGCGGTGCTTCTGCGCGTCGGTCAGCACGCTGTAGGCCAGCGACTTGGTGTCCGCGGCCGTCAGCGGCGGCATGTCCAGCGGGCGCAGCTTGCCGTGCACGCGCACGCGCGGCGCGCTGTTGGTGGTGATATGCAGGTCGCTCCCGCCCATCTCGATCATCTTTTTCAGCAATTCGCTTAGCGTAATTCCAGCCATCGCTCCACCTTCTTCTTCCTAAAGCACCGTTTCGCGCAGCACTTCTTCCATGGTGGTCTGACCCAACGCACACCTTGGTCAGGCCGCTGCGCCGCAACGTGATCATTCCCTGCTCGATCGCTTTTTTCTTCAGTTCCAGCGCCGACGCGCCCACCAGAATCAGTTCGCGCAGTTCGTCGTTGATTTCCATCACTTCGTACAACCCGGTACGGCCCTTGTATCCGCCCTTGTTGCAGGTGGTGCAGCCCTTGCCGTGATAAATCTTGGTTTTCTTGACTTCTTCCGGCGTGTACCCGGCGTCGATCAGCGCCTGTTCCGGAACTTCCAGCTCGTCTTGCAGTTCGAACAAATGCGCCGCACCAAGCCGCTGCGCGCAAATCAGGTTGACCGAGGTGGCCACCAGGAACGGCTCGATACCCATGTTCATCAAGCGGCTGATGGTCGACGGCGCGTCGTTGGTGTGCAGCGTGGACAGCACCATGTGCCCCGTGAGCGCCGCCTTGACCGCGATTTCCGCCGTTTCAAAGTCGCGGATTTCTCCGACCAGAATGATGTTGGGGTCTTGCCGCAAAAAGGCGCGCAGCGCCGCCGCGAAGTTCAGCCCGATCTGCTCTTTCATCTGTACCTGGTTGATGCCCGCCAGCTGAAATTCGACCGGATCTTCCGCGGTCATGATGTTGGTATCGACCTGTGTTCAGCCGGGCCACCGAGGAATACAGGGTGTTGGTCTTGCCCGAGCCCGTCGGCCCGGTGACCAGCACCATGCCGTAGGGCTTCAAAATGTTGCGCTCGAACTTGGTCAGCGATTCCTGCTCGAACCCCAGCTTGGTCATGTCCAGCCGCAGGTTTTCTTTGTCCAGCAAGCGCATGACGATTTTTTCGCCGTACAGCGTCGGAACCGTCGAAACACGAAAATCCAGTTCCTTCTTTCTTGCCGTCGGCGCTTGTACTTGATCATGATGCGGCCGTCTTGCGGCAAGCCGCTTTTCCGCGATGTCCAGCTTGGCCATGATCTTGACGCGGCTGGTGATGGCGTCTTTCAAGCGCAGCGGCGGACTCATCACCGTCTGCAACACTCCGTCAATGCGGAACCGTACGCGCATCTCCAGCTCGTAGGGCTCCATGTGAATATCGCTGGCTCCGCGCTTCACCGAGTCCGTCAAGATCAGGTTCACCAGCTTGATGATCGGCGCTTCTTCGGCGGCCCTCTCCAGCGTGGCGGTGTCCATTTCCGTTTCTTCGGCGGCGAGCTCCAGTTCCTGGTCGTCCATGACCAGGTCTTTCATCATCTTGCTCAGTTCTTCGTGATTCGCTCTGGTTCCCGCCATAAAACCTGGTAATGGCTTCGCCGATCGCCGATTCCGACGCCACCACGGGCTCCACGTTGAAGCCGGTCATGAACTTGATATCGTCCATGGCGAAGACGTTGGTGGGATCGGTCATCGCAATGGTCAGCACCGACCCGACGCGCGACAGCGGGATCACCTGGTAGCGCAGCGCCGTGTCTTGCGGGATCAGCTTGATGACGGTGGGATCGATCTCGTAATACTTCAGATTGATGGAGGGAACGCCGTATTGCCGGGACAGTACGCCGGTGATGTCGTCGTCGGTGATGAAGCCCATCTTGGTCAGGCAGCTTCCCAGCTTGCCGCCATTGGAACGCTGAAATTCCAGCGCCTTTTGCAGCTGGTCCTGCGTGATCAGGCTTTCTTTGATCAGTATTTCGCCAAGACGGACAGACATCCGCAGCACTCCCGACTGGTCGAGCCCAGCGCTCACCTTAGCAAATGCTGTCAGGAGACGGTAGTCCGAACTTCAAACCCCGTGGTGAAATGGCTAATACCTGCACGTTCGTACAGGTCGTTTGCGCGCGCGGATGTTGCGTGTTCTCAGTGTGTTAGTCCCGAGAGCAAGGGAAATGTTTTTCCCCTGGGTTCTGCGAAAGCGGATCGGGCAACCAATTCAGAGGGAGACGCCGGGACCTTGGACCACATTTCGATGCGTTCCTCCTTCCCGACCGGTTTTTCCCGCCCCACCTCATGAGCTGGAGCACCGCCATTCTTGACTTGCCTCTAAGCGGTCGCTATCGTGCGAGGTAGATGTCCGCGCTTCCCCAAATGCCACAAGTTGAGCCTCCGCCGAGACCGACCAGTCCGAGCGCGTCCGTCGCCGCGCCGGACCGTCCGCAGAATGCGCAACCCCTGCTTCGCGAATACTTCGACGCGCTCTTCGCCGCCCACGGCCCTCAGCATTGGTGGCCGGGCCGCACTCCCTTTGAAATCATCGTCGGCGCAATCCTCACGCAAAACACCTCCTGGACCAACGTCGAGCCGGCCATTGAAAACCTCCGGCGAGAAAAACTGCTCACTCCGCACGGCATCGAAAGCGTTCGGTTCGCGCGTCTGGCCCGCTTGATTCGCTCTTCGGGTTACTTCCGGCAAAAAGCGAAGAAGCTGAAGCGCTTCGTTCGCTTTCTGCGCTCGGAATATCGCGGCTCGCTGGCGGCCATGTTTCGCGCGCCCACGCCCGCTCTGCGCGAACAGCTTCTGGCCGTCCACGGAATCGGGCCGGAAACCGCGGACTCCATTCTTCTTTACGCCGGCCAGCAGCCGGTCTTCGTCGTCGACGCTTATGCCCGGCGCATTCTCGAACGCCACCATCTGGCGGAATCAAAGCACAGTTACGAAGAGCTGCGCCGGCTGTTCGAGAGCAGCCTCTCTGCCGACGCCGCGCTGTATAATGAATTCCACGCTCTCATCGTGCATACCGGGAAGCATTACTGCCGCGCGCGGGATCCCCGTTGCAGCGAGTGCGCGCTGAAGCATCTGCTGCCGGAAAGGAGTGCGGCCGCACAATGAGTTCGCTCCAACCAAAACAGCGCTGGAGCCTGGCGATCGGCGGCGTCTTGGTTACGCTGCTGCTCGCGGCGGTATTCACTTTTGGTTCTCTGGATTTTCCGTTCGAGCCCGGCAACTGGCGGGCGGCCATGGCGCTGTACGCCGTGTCCAGTTTCATCACGGCGGCACTGCTGGTCTTCGGCCTGATCCTCGTGCCGCACGGTCCTGCGGCTGTGGATCGAGCGCAGCAAGGAACATCTGGGCGCCCGCTTCAAGACCAAGATGGTCGTCGGCGCCATGGCGTTGTCGCTGCTGCCGGTCGTGTTCATGTTTTTCGTCAGCTATTCGCTGCTGAACCGCACGCTGGGCCGGTGGTTTCCGCGGCCGCTGGAAATCGCGTCGGAACAAACACAGTCGCTCTTGAATGATTTGGGGCGAGCGACGCTCCCGCGGCTCCGCAATCTGGCGCGCCAAGCGCAAGCGAATTCCGTCGCAACGCACCGAGGAGCTTCTGAAGGGCGCCTTCGAGTCGGGTCTCGACGCGCTGTGGATTCTGGACAAAGACGGCAAACCCATCCGGGGTGGCGTCGTCTGCGATGATCAGCCGGAAGATCGCAGCGGGCAGGTGTGCGAGCGCGTCGGCGTTTTCGGGAAACCGGTGCGCACCCTGCCGAGCGGCATGGAAGTATGGGAGGCCCAGGGGAAAAACTATTTGGTCGCCGCTTCCCGTCACGGGCATATGCCGGAGCGGCGGGTTATCGCACCAGCCCGGACTTCTTCCGGAGACTGACAGAAATCCAGAAGCAAACGCAGGAATACGAGAAAGAAAAACAGGGTCTTGCGGACCCTGAAGCGCCAGATGCTTTTGATTCTGTTCCTATTTACGGTGCTGCTGCTGTTTTCTCTGATGTGGATCGCCCTGTTTCTCGCCAAGCAAGTTACCGTGCCCATTCAAGCGCTGGCGGAGGGCACCCGCGAGGTTTCTTCCGGCAACTTTGACTACCAGGTGCCCGAACAAGCCCAGGACGAGCTGGGCATCCTGATCCGCTCGTTCAACGCCATGACCACGCAACTGCGCGACTCCCGCGCGCAAATCGACCAGTTCACCCGCAATCTGCAGCAAGCCGTCCAGGAGCTCGAGCGCCGCCGTCAGCTGATGGAGACGGTTCTGGAAAACATTCCCACGGGCGTCATCTCTCTGGATCGCGGCCGGCGCCATCCTGCGCGAGAATACCGCGGTCACGCGCATGTTCGGCGAGCGGCGCCCGGGATGCTAAATCGATCGAAGAATTGCTCGGGTTCCGATGCGGCGCGCACCGTGCAGCTGTTGATGCGGCGCTCCCTGCGCATGGGGGTGGTGTCCCGTGAAGTCGAGACCGTGGTTTCGGGACGCGTCCTGCACGCGGCGGTTACCGTGAGTTCCCTCGGCCCGCGCCGCGCCAACACCGGCTTTGTCCTGGTGCTCGACGACCTCACCGAGGTGCTGCGCGCGCAGAAGTCCGCGGCCTGGCAGGAAGTCGCGCGCCGCATCGCTCACGAAATCAAGAATCCGCTCACGCCGATTCAGCTTTCCTCGCAACGCCTCTCGCGCTACCTGGATCGCCGCGGATGCTGCCGAAGCTGCCGCGCCGCGCGACGCCGAACTTACCCACCTGGTCCAGGAATGCTCGCGGCTGATCGAGCGCGAAGTTTCCACTCTCGCTGCGCTCGTCAACGAGTTCTCGCAGTTCGTCCGCTTCCCCACCGCCAAGCTGGCGCCCACCAGCGCCAACACGGTCGTCCACGAAGCCGTCGGAGCTTTTCTCCGGGCGCCTCGACGGCATCACTCTGAAGACTTCTCTGGCCGAGAACCTTCCCGCCGTCCGCGCCGACGGCGGCTTGCTGCGCAGCGTGGTGGTCAATCTGATCGACAACGCGGCGGAAGCTCTGGAAACAGCGGCGCTGCGCGAAATTATCGTTTCGACGTGCGCGCATGGACGAGGCGGAGACCGTGGAAATCTGCGTCCAGGACAGCGGGCACGGAATTTCTCCTGAGGACAAAGACCGTCTCTTCCTGCCGCATTTCTCCACCAAGGATCGCGGCACCGGCCTGGGCCTGGCGATCGCCGCGCGCATCGTCGCCGAACACGGCGGCACCATCCACGTCGAAGACAATTTCCCGGTCGGCTCGCGTTTTCTGGTCGAGCTTCCCGTTGCCGAGCTTGCGCCGGCCACGGTCGCCGATCGCAACGGAGTCGAAGCTTCTTGATGACCCCCCGCCCGCACTTGTTGGTCGTCGACGATGAAGCCGGCATCCGCGAATCTCTTTCTTCGATTCTGATCGACGAGGGCTACCAGGTGGAATCCGTCGCTTCGGCCGAGGAGGCTCTGGAGCGCGCCGCCGCCGGCGATCTCGAAGTGATGCTGCTCGACGTTTGGCTTCCCGGCATGGACGGCCTGGAAGCGTTGAGCCGGCTGCAAGCGTCGCCGCGTCCGCCGGCGGTCATCATGATTTCCGGGCACGGCACCATTGAAACCGCGGTGCGCGCCACCAAGCTGGGCGCTTTCGATTTCATCGAGAAGCCTCTCTCGCTCGAAAAAATTATCGTGCTGGTCCGCAACGCCATGCAGCAGCGGCGCCTGGCGGAGGAAAACCAGCTGCTGCGCAGCGAGCTGGGCCATCGCTATCAGGTCATCGGCGACAGCGTGCCGATGAAGGCGCTGCGCCAGCAGATCGCCGTGACCGCGCCCACCAACGGCCGCGTACTCATCTATGGCGAAAGCGGCACGGGAAAGGAGCTGGTGGCCCGCGCGCTGCACGCCGCCAGCCTGCGCAACAAGGGCCCGTTTGTGGAAGTGAATTGCGCCGCGATTCCCGAGGAATTGATCGAGTCGGAGACTCTTCGGCCACGTCAAGGGCAGCTTCACCGGCGCCACCGACGATAAAACCGGAAAATTCAAGAAAGCCGACGGCGGCACCTTGTTTCTCGACGAAATCGGGGACATGAGCCTGCGCACGCAATCCAAAGTCTTGCGCGTGCTCGAAGAGCAGCGCTTCGAGCCGGTCGGCTCCAACCAGACGCTGACCGTCGATGTGCGGGTCCTGGCCGCTACCAACAAGAATCTCGAACAGGAAATCGCCCGCGGCGCTTTTCGCCAGGACCTCTTCTATCGCCTGAACGTGATTCCCTTTTTCGTCCCGCCGCTGCGCGACCGCCGCGAGGACATTCCCAGCTCTCGCCGCTATTTCCTGAAGGAATTCAGCTCGGCCTATGGAAAGAAAACTCGCGAGCTCAGCGATACCGCGATGGAAGTTCTGCTGCGCTACCCTTGGCCCGGCAACGTTCGCGAGCTGCGCAATCTCGTCGAGCGCCTGGTAATTGTTTGCCCGCAGGCGCGCATCGAAGCCGCACCACCTGCCGCCCGAATTGTTCCGCGGAGTGGCCGAAAGCCCGCAGCAGCCCTACTCCACGCTGCACGAAGCCCGCAGCGCCTATGAACGCGAATTTATCTTGCGAAAATTGCAGGAACACCGCTGGAACATGACGCAAACCGCCTCGGCACTGGGCCTGGAGCGCAGCCACCTCTACCGGAAGATGAAGTCGCTGGGCATCGCCGCTCCCGATTAACAGGATGCGTGCCGAAAGACCAAGCCGCAACCCGGACATCTTTTGCCCCTAAACCCCGCGGTCTGAAGACCGCGGCTACAGCTACTCTTCGGGTTCCGGTGTGGCCTCGTTCTCTTGTTCGTGGCTCAGGCCTTCGAGCTGGAAATGCCAATCCAGTTCGCGCACCTTTTGCGGATTTTCACGCCAGTTCGGAACCACCTTGACGAACATGCTCAGGAAGATCTTGGTGTCCAGTAGCGCTTCCAATTCCTTGCGTGCTTCGGTCCCGATCTTCTTCATCATTTCGCCCTTGTGGCCGATCAGGATTTTCTTTTGCGAATCGCGCTCCACGTTCAACGTAGCATCGATGCGCAGCACTTTCGGCGTCTCCTCGAATTTGTCCACGAACACCGCCAGCGCGTACGGCACTTCGTGGTACATCACCTGGATGGCCTTTTCCCGGATGATTTCCGCCGCCAGGAATCTTTCCGGCTGGTCGGTGACCTGGTCCTCCGGAAAATACGGTTCGCTCTCCGGCAACTGCCGCACGATTTCGTCCAGGAGTGCGTCGCAGCCGTGGCCCTTCAGCGCGGAGATCGGCACGATGGCCGTGAACTCGAATGCCTTCTGAAACGCGTCGATCAGCGGAAGGAGCTTTGCTTTCGGCAGGCGGTCGATTTTGTTGAGCGCGAGAATGGTCCTGCCGCGAAAACGTTTGGCCTTCTCCAGCAACAGCGCGTCCGCATGCGGGAACGCGTGGCTGGCGTCCACCATGAGCAACAGCACGTCGATGCCTTCCAGCGCCGCCGCTACTTCGTGCATCATCTGCCGCCCGAGCGCGGAATCCGCATCGTGCAATCCCGGCGTATCGATGAATACGATCTGTCCGCGCGGCTGGGTGACAATTCCCTGGATGCGGTTTCGGGTGGTCTGCGGCTTCGAGGTGACGATGGCTACCTTCTGGCCGACCAGATGGTTGAGCAGCGTGGACTTCCCGGCGTTGGGCCGGCCGACGATGGCCACGAAGCCGGCGCGAAAGCCTTTTTTCCTCGGTTCGTTGGTTGTTTTGTCACGCGTCAAGGTTTCACGACCGGAAGTTCCAGCATACTGGGGTGCTCGGTGTCATGCAGCAGCGTAACATGAGCGGTCTTGGCATCCTTGCCGGACTCGCTGGCGACATCTCCGCCGCTGTTGTAATTCTTCTCGATCTGGATGGAATTCACGCATTTGAATACCAGGCGGATCCGGCTGCCCTTCTCCAGGCGGCGCGAAAACCAGGTGAAATTTGCGAACTCGTAGAGCTCGGGTTTATTCAGCGGCACGGCTTCGCCCGCGCGCAGGGAATGGCGATAGCGGGCGCGCATCAGCGCTTGCGTCAAGAGAACCGAGCCGCCATCGGCGCGAATTTCGTAGATGCCGGCTTGCAGGTCCGTGTCCGGAACGTCCATCGACAACCAGACGCGCAGCTTGGCGTAGCCGGTGGCCTCGGTGGCCATTTCGAGGGGGAGGCTGTGATAGACCACGCCTTCGCCGAATAAATTCGTGATCCCGCGCTGCGAGGTCAGGTACGCCGCATCGGTAAACAATTCCGCATCGCCCGGGCGGGTGTCGAGCGGATCGTAGACGAATTTGTCGGAGGCTGCTCCGGCGTGAGACACCCCCGTCAGCGAACCGGCGTGAAAAATATCTCCGGCGTTGCCGTCGGAGTCCAGGGCCAGCTTCAGCGTGCCGTTGGCCGCTGCTTCCAGGGTGTCGGCCGCTTTCCATTTTTCCTCGCCCAGGACGTAGTACATCACGCGCTTTTCCAGAAAGGCCGGCCGCGGACCGCTTTTCATCGTCCAGTCGTACCAGTCGAGATGCAGCTTGTTGAGGTCGACCATGCTGGCCTCGCCGAATTGCAAGCCGCCCACGTCGCGATTGGGCGTGCGGGTGCCGGCGTGGTCCCACGGACCGATCACCAGATAGTGCCGTGCTTTGGCGTCGGCGTTGCCGTTTTCCATGTGGTGGTGGTAGTAGGTCATGGCGCCGGTCTGGTCACCGTCGTAGGTTCCGGTGATCGTCAGAATCGGAATCTGAATTTTCTTGTAGTCGTCCGAAGTGGGCGCGAGGGCGTCGAGGTAGGCGTCGACCGCGGGATGCGTTAGCCACTTTTGAAACATCGGCGAAGGATTTCCGACCAGTGCATCGAGATTCTTGAACGGCAAATGCTGGCGATAGACTTGGCGCCACTTGGATTCCCAGAACGAGTCCTCTCCGAAAAGGCGCGCATTGCTGGTTACGCCGCTGGTGAACGACAGCCATTGCATGAGATAGAGAGGCGCTACGTCCGAATCGAACGGAAAATCCACACCGGCGTGCGCGGCGGCAGCGGGAACGATCGTCGCAAGGTGCGCAGGAAATTCTTTCAGCGTGTCCCACTGATCGAATCCGGCGTAGGAGCCGCCCCACATGGCGAGCTTTCCGTTGCAATAGGGCTGCTTGGCGAACCATTCAACGATGTCGTAGCCGTCTTTGGCGTCATTTTCAAATGGGGCGAAGGTTCCTCCGGAATTGCCGCGGCCGCGGACGTCGACCAGGGCGTAGACATAGCCGTGGCGGGCGAAGTACATGGCGCGATCCAGGTAGCTGTCGCCGATATACGGGGTGAACGTGAAAATTACCGGGAGAGGATCGGACTGCGCGTGCGGGCGGAAGACCGTGGCATTCAGGGAGACGCCATCGCGCATGGGGATTTTTACGGCCCATTGCATGTCGACTTCGGCGGCAGCGGGCGCGGGAGTTTGCCGCGAGAGGAGAGCTGCGGGAGCTGCGACGCAAAGGAGCAGTCCGAGAATTATGGCTGCCAAGTTACAGAGAAAACCGGTGCTGATCCTAATCGCCGATGGTGCCTGATTGTCTCTGTCGAATCGATTGTCGCTGCCGGGGCTCACAGCCAGGAATGGCTGTACCACAAGGCTCTTTTTGCAGCTCGCTAGGGCCTCGGTACGCGGATTTCCGCGCATGGTTCCTCCTGGAATTGCGCTCTGGTCTGGCGCGTCATAACTTTTCTCCATCAGTGCGCGCCCGCACGGCAAGAGAGCTTCGCAGTGTACGCCATCCTTGACTGGGGCGCAGCATGCTGCGCCCCTACGGGACTTGCCTTCGCCCTTAGGGAGCGGAGACCTGGGGGGTGGGCTGTTTGCGAATTCTTACCCGGAGGACTTTTCGTTGGTTAGCTTCGAGCACTTCGAAACGGTGGCCCTCCATGTCGACCTTATCACCGGGCGCGGGAACTTTGCCCGAAACGTGGCTCAACAGACCGGCGATGGTGGTGACCGCTTCGTCAGCCTTGTCTCCGAATCGGACGCCCAGAAGTTCCTCGACGTCGCCGATGGCCATGCTTCCGCGCATGACCAGGCCGCCGTCGACTTCGCGGACCACATCGGGCGATGGTTTTTTCTCGTCGCGGCCGCTTTCGCCGACGATTTCTTCGACCAGGTCTTCCACGGTGGCCAGGCCCGCTACCAGTCCGTGCTCATCGATGACCACCGCCATGGGCTGGTCTTTCTGGCGCATTTCGCGGAGCAACTCGGAACCCGCCTTGGTCTCGGGTATGAACAGCGCCGGGCGCACCAACTCGCGGACTTTGCGTTTCGGCAGATCCTGATCGGCGATGTGCAGCAAGTCTTGCGCGTACACCACGCCAAAAATATCGTCGAGCGATTTTTCGTAGACCGGCATGCGGGCGTAGCGCATCTCCACAAACTTGGCATGCAGCTCTTCCAGGGTGGCGTCGGCGGCCATGGCGACGATGTCGGGACGCGGAGTCATGACCTCGCGCACACGCTTGTCGCTGAATTCCACGACTTGCTCGATCAGGTCAGCTTGCTCCGGTTCGATGATGCCTTCCTCTTCGGCTTGCTCAACCAGCGCTTCGATGCCTTCTTCGGTGCGTTGCTCTTCGGTGCGCTCCGGTTCATGTTCAGCGATTCTGGCGAGGGATTCGGCGCCTTCCAGGAAAATGCGCACAGGCCAGACCAGCCACATGGCGGAGCGAATCACCGGCAGAAGCGGGAGCAGCCAGCGGCCGGTGGTGCGATACAGCAGCATGTCCGGAATGAAATGCATGGCGATGACCACTTCCAAGCTCAGAAAAACGCAGAACTCGACGAAGGATTCCCAGGTGCCCGGGACGAAATACACGACGCCCCGGGTGGTCTCGAGCACCAAAAAAGCCAGCCAGAAATGCCCCAGAATGCGGAAGGTCCGGCCGCCGCTGCGCCGGTTGATTTTGAGTTTCGGCTCGATCTCGGTTTCAAAGATTTCCAGATGCTCGTGGACCCGGCCGGTGTTCATGCGCCCGAGTTCCCGGTAGATCAGCGTGAGATAAGAAAACACTGGCAGGCCCAACGCCAGCAGCACGGTGCCGAGCGTATACGCCCAGAAGTACGTCTTCACGCCAGCCCGAGCCTTCGGCGCAGCCGCTCTTCGAAACGCCGCATCTGCCCGCGATCGGTTTCGTGGTCGTAGCCGAGCAGATGCAGCACGCCATGGAGAATCAGGATTTGCAGTTCGATGGGCAAGGTGCGCCCAAATTGCTTGGCATTGCGCCGCGCCGTAGCCGGCGAGATCGCCACGTCGCCAAGATATTCGATGTCGGGGTTGCCGGGCCTGTCGAGGACTCCCGAGCGCTTGCCATTCTGGTCCGAGCGCCGCGAGCGCCTTGGCTTCATGGGCTTGCGGCGTGCCACCGCGGGGAACGACAGCACGTCGGTGGGTCCCTTCTTTTTGCGAAACGCCTCATTCATGCGCGCGATCTCCGCGTCGCTCACCAGGCAAATGCTAACCTCCGTCGCATTCAGGCCCAGATGTTCCTGCAAGCGGCGCAAAAACAACTGGAGTGGCCGCTGCGCCACGCGCACTGTCCTCTGGCGGTTCAGGATCATCCCTGCTGAGTTTCTTTGGTCGGTTGCTTCCCAGGGTCCGCCGCGCGCGGCAGGGACTTGCCATTGGTGGCGTTTCCGCTCCGTTGCGGATGGGTACCATCATACTCTTCATAGGCACGGATGATTTGCTGGACCAGGTTGTGGCGAACCACATCCTTCTCGCTGAACTGGGCCACGCCGATTCCTTCGATCTTGCCGCACACTTCCAGGGCCTCGACCAGCCCGGACTTTTTGCCTGCCGGCAAGTCGATCTGGGTTACGTCGCCGGTGACCACCGCCTTGGAGTTGAAACCCAGGCGCGTCAGGAACATCTTCATCTGCTCGCTGGTGGTGTTCTGCGCTTCGTCCAGGATGACGAAGGAATCGTTCAGCGTGCGGCCGCGCATGAAGGCCAGCGGAGCGACCTCGATGATGCCTTTTTCCAGGAAGCGCTCGAGTTTGTCGGCGTCCAGCATGTCGTAGAGCGCGTCGTACAGCGGACGCATATACGGATCGATCTTTTGCTGCAGGGTGCCGGGAAGAAAACCGAGGCGCTCGCCGGCCTCGACGGCGGGGCGCGCGAGAATGATGCGGTTGACCTGCTTGGTGAGCAGCGCGCTCACGGCCATGGCTACAGCGAGATAGGTCTTGCCGGTGCCGCCCGGGCCGACCGCAAACATCATGTCGTGCTTCTCGATCTCCTCCATGTAGTGGCGCTGGCTGTTGTTTTTGGGGGTGACGACTTTTTTCCCGAAGGATCGCGTGCGGTGGTGCTCGAACAAGGCGCGCGGCGATTCGTGCGGCTCTTCCGTGGCCACCCGCACCAGCGATTTGACTTCGCTACTGGACAGCGTCCGGCCGTGGCGGGTCAGATGGTTGTACTCTTCGACGATCTTCACGGCTTGATCGACGCTGTCCTGCTCGCCTTCGATGGTCAGCCGGGTGTCGTGCAAGTGCGTGCGCACGTGCAGCACGTCCTCCAGCAGGCGGACGTTTTCATCCAGCGTGCCGAAGAAGGGTTCAATTTGTCCGGAGATGTGAACGGTACGTCGCATCCAAGTGGAAGGTCTTCCTGCTACAGGAACCGGCTGGCCGATGGCGGATTCCTCCAGGTGAAAGGCTGTGTGGCGAAGAGCGTCCTTGCCTCCCGCAGGGTTCGGGAACGCCCCGGCGGGAGCAACTTCCTCCACCCTAGCGCAGCGGTGGGTCGGGGTCAAGTTAACAGCCTGATCGGTAGTGCGTGAATTCCGGATGGTGGCGCTTATCGTTCAAAGCAAAAATCTCAGGGAGAGGTCTTCACCGTGTTGCAGCACTCGAATTCCGCGGAGACCTCGGCGACTCGATTGTTGGCGCCGGCGGGATAGCGCCACTGGTGGACCGCTTTAGAGGCCGCTTCCGCAAAGATCGCGCCGCCGCCTTGTACTTCGATGTCTTTCACCGAACCATCCGCGGCCACGGTTACCTTCAGGCGGACGGTGCCGCTGATGCCCATTTTGCGGAGCACCTCGGGATAGGCGGGCAGAACTTTCTTCAGCGGCTTGAGCTCGGCTTCCTGCGAAGAAACTCCCAGCGGGAGCGCGACACCCAGCAGCGCGCAGCACACCAGTACGCGAACGTTCCGGAACGAATCCGATGAAATCACGGTGACCCAACTTTTTCGAAGAAATAGCGGAGGGGAAGGCCCGTCTTGGCCCGGAAGAAAATGCAAGGCTCCCGACTCTTTCGCTTGGATACTTTTTATCACGGGCCGAAACCTGGCTTAAGCGCGTAAGAGACACGCTGTTGCCAATCCGCTATTTGAAGCTAGCTCACAGGCTGCGGGCGTAACGGGGCGACGCGCGGCGGGCATGATTCGCCGGAGCTAACGGTGATGATGGTGCTGGCCGGATCAACCGAGGTGTCGCACCAGTCGGCACGGACCCTTCAAGGTTCAGGGCAGAAGTGTCTGTGCTGCCAACTAGGGGCGTTTCTTTAGCGCCGCTTGGATGGCTCGTTCGGCTAACGGGGACATGATCGCGTAGCCCTTGGCGTTGGGGTGCAGTCCGTCTTCGCTGATGTCTTTTTGTAGCAGGCCCTGATTGTCCACGGTGGCGGCGAAATAGTCCAGGTAGACGGCTCCGTGATCTGCGGCGTATTTCTTGATCCAGGCGTTCAATTCGAGAATTTTTTCCGGTTGGCGCTTGATGCGCATATCCACAGGCTTGCCTTCGCGGTCGTGGCCGTAGTTGCTCACCGGAAGGACGGAAGCCAGAACGACCCGGATTTTGTTGGCATGCGCCAGCTCCGACATGGACGTGAGATTGTCCTCGATTTGGCCCACGGTCATCGGCCCGGTGTTGCCGGCGAGATCGTTGGTGCCTGCCAGGATGACCACCACCTGCGGCCGCAGCGCGATGACGTCCGGGCGGAAGCGAATGAGCATCTGCGGCGTGGTCTGCCCGCTGATGCCGCGGTCGATGTACGGCTTGCCGGGAAAGAATCCGCCGAATTGCGGCTGCGCCCAAATATCGGTGATGGAATCACCCATGAAGACGACCCGCTTTTCGTCCTTGGCGGGAGGCTGCACGGTCGAGTTGGCCTCATGGTACCGCCCAAGGTTGGGCCAATCCTGCAGCACTTTGTTCGCCGCTTCTAGCTTGGCGGCGACTCCGGGCAGCTCTTCACAATCGACGTGCGCCTGGGCCGGCGCGCCGGCTTGCGTCTGCTGCGCTCTGGCAGCCGGGACAGTGAACATGGCTGCGGCGCTGGCGGTCAGAAGGAGCGTTGTTATCGATTTCATGGCAAGACCTCGCGTGAGGAGATTACCCGAAATGTTTTTAGTGGGGAAGGATTCTTGGGCGGTGCAACCGGTCGCCGCGAATTTACCAACTTCTTCGGAACTGCGAGATTGGCAAATCTCCGATACAATGCGGGCCATCAAAAACAAACGGGTTACCGAGGTTAAGAGATGCGCTTAAGCCGTCGCCTTCTTCTTTATGTTTTTGCCGCGAGCACCTTGGCGGCTGCGTCTCCGGCGCAGACCGCGCCAGGATTGCAGGTGGCCGACTACCAGCGGCTCCGCGCGGCCGCTCAAGCGGAGTTCTCGCCGGATGGCAAGCTGGTCGCCTACACCGTGCTGCGCTACGACCGGCCCGGGCGACCGTGGCCGCAGCTGTGGGTGCTGGACGTCGCGACCGGAAAATCGGCGCGCATCGGTGCGGAAGACCAAGCCGCGGGAAATCCGGTGTGGTCGCCCGATGGCCGCTGGATCGCCTACTTCGGCGACGCCGAAGGCAAGCACGGACTGGTGATCGCCCATCCCGACGGCTCTGCGGCAACTTTTTTGGCGGAAGGATCGGGCACGAACGCGCCGCTGCCTGCGCAGGGAGCGGAAGTCACCTGGTCACCGGATAGCAAGCAGATCGCGTTCGTTTCCGCGACGCCCGGACCGGAAACCGCCGACGCCACCGGCGATCCGATCGTGATCACGCGCTATCTCTACAAGCCGGACGCCGGCGAGGGCAACACGCACTTCAACGACAACCGCCGCCTGCACATCTTCGTCGTGGACGTGGCCACCAGCAGGTGCGCCAGCTCACCGACGGCACCCACTACGA
Source organism: uncultured Acidobacteriota bacterium (assembly GCA_963788495.1). GTDB lineage: Bacteria > Acidobacteriota > Terriglobia > Acidiferrales > UBA7541 > Acidiferrum. Next base: position 31,549 of record CAWBGX010000002.1, read on the forward strand.
GCATTCGATCGACTGGTCGCCGCAACGGCGACGAGATCGCGTTCATCTCGAACCGCGAGCCGGAGACGATCAGTTCTTCAACTACGACCTGTTCACGCTGAAGGTCAGCGACAACTCGATCCGCCGCCTGACGTCCACCGAGAACGCCGAGTACGATCCGCGCTGGTCGCCCGACGGCAAGACCATCGCCTATCCAGGCCACCAAACGCGGCCTCACCGATCTCGAGACGACGATGGAGGACACGCACGTCTGGATGATGACGCGGACGGCTCCAATCGCCGCGAGCTCGGCCGCGCATCGACAATCGCCAGGGTGCGCCGCGAGTGGTCCGCCGATGGCAGCGCGTTGTATTTCACCGTGCAGGAACGCGGCAGCGTCGCATCTGTATCGGCAAGCGCTGGACTGCGTGCGAGCCGAGCGGATCGCCGACGGCCGCGGTGCGCGTCGGGCCGAGCAAGTCGTGTGGCGAAGCGCGGCAGCGTCGGCTCGTTCTCGATCGCGAAGCGGGATGATCGCCTACACGCTCGTCCACGTCCGTCGGATCCGGCGCGAGCTGTACGTCCGCGCGGGACAGGCAGATTGACCGATCTGAACGCCGACCTGCTGCGCGGCAAGCAGCTCGCCGAGGTCGAGGCGTTCACGTTCGTCAGCAACGACAACAAGTTCGAGGTCGAAGCGTTTCTGACCAAGCCGCTCGGCATGACTGCCGGACTGCCAAGTATCCGCTCATCGTCAACATTCACGGCGGCCCGCACGGCCAGCAAGGGCCGGCGTTCAACTTTCAAGAATCAGGTCTACGCGGCGCGCGGCTGGGCGACGCTGATGGTGAACTATCGCGGCTCGACCGGCTACGGCCAGGCGTTCACCGACGCGGTCTTCGCCGATCAGAACGGCAACGAAGGGCAGGACGTGCTCTACGGCGTGAGCGCCGCGATGCGCCGCTATCAGTGGATCGATCGCGACCGCCTCGGCGTCGAAGGCACCAGCTACGGCGGCCAGCTGAGCGACGTGGCTGATCACGCAGACCAGCGTGTTCAAGGCGGCGATTCCCACCGCCGGCGATCATCAACCTGATCAGCTACAACTACATGACGTACTACAACCAGTACGAGCAGATGGAATGGGGCAGTTTCCGCATCAGGACAACCTGATGGACATGCTGTGGGAGCGCTCCGCCCTCAAGCACGTGGCGAATGTCGCACACGCCGACCATGCTGATGCACGGCGAGAACGACAACGACGTGCCGATCGCCGAGGCGGAGCAGTTCTACATCGGCGCTGCACGACGTCGGCGTCGAGACGGTGATGGTGCGGTATCCGCGCGAAGGCCACGGCATCCGCGAGTCCAAACACGTGGTGGACAGCATCGACCGGTGCATCGCCTGGTACGAGAAATATTTCCCGAAGACCCCGCCGGAACATCCCACTCCGGCTGTTCCCTAAAAAGAGACGGTTCCACACCACTCTGCCGCCGTCTTCGTTCCAAATGCTGGCGGCTCGCATCGCGTACTCTCATTGGCGGAAGCGCTACGTTACGAATTTTGTTCCTGTCCTTCCGCCTGTGCCCAGACCATTACTGCATTTTGGTACTCAGGCACTATCGACGCCCGCCGCTACGCCTGCAAAGATGCGACTCTAACGCTAGATTAAGAAAATCAAATCTCCTTAGAGAGAGTCGGTATGACACGCAAACTTGTCCTGATCGCCGCGGCCGCGGGATTAACCCTGCCGCTAGCTTCCGGGGCCCAAGAAGCCGCCGCGCCGCCAGCTGCAGCTCCGGCGGTTCGCTCCAGCCCGGTCTTTATGATTCATTGCGTCGGCCTCACTTCCAGTGTGCCGCTGACCGCCGACTCCGCGCAGTCCCTGCCCCTGCATTCCGTCGAAATGTTGAGCTGCGGCGACCAGGTCTCGGTGCTCTCGGATCTAGAAGGCTACACGGTAAACGTGCGCACCGCCGACGGAAAGACCGGCTATGTTGCCGGGATTTACCTGGTGAAAGCCCCGGCGGCGGCCAAGCCTGCACCGGTCGCGGCCGCAAAGGCAGCGCCGGTAGCAGCCCCCAAGCCCGAACCACGGGTAGCCCCGGCCTCCGCCATTGTGCGCGACGGCGTCGCCCGCTGGAGACGCGGCATGCAAGGTTGCGAGCTGCTTACCAAGGACGGCACCGTCATCGAGTCTTTGACCGCCGACGGCGTGACCGTTCAGGTCTCCTTGCGGGACCTGGGCGCCAAGCTCAAAGCCAGCGTGCTGGTGGACAACACCAGTTCCGAATACGTGTACGTCAACCCCATCGGCATTACTCTGGAGAGCCGCGGAGAACATTGGAAATCCCTACCCAT
>CAWBGX010000003.1:0-1208482 GCA_963788495.1 uncultured Acidobacteriota bacterium
GGTGAAGGTGTGGGGCGAGCCGTGGAGTCCTCGCTCGGCTGGGGATAAGCGGGGACGCGGCTCCGAGTCGGGGGGAAGGCAGAAGTCGGGACGTTGATTGCGAGCAACACGATCAATTATAGCAAGGAATGGGTTCGTCTGTCAATACTTATTTACATAGTACTATGTTCGAACGGCGAAGGCGTCAATCCGATCTGGGGGTCGAGTCCGCTCAGTTCACGTCGCTCCAGCGAAACGGAGAGAAATTTGTGTGTACGTCATATGTGTCTATGCCTTCTCTCCGCTTGAGAAAGGCCACGACGACGTAAGTCACGGGAGTCGCCACAACTTCGTAGGTCACTTTGAACAAATAAAGGGATAGTCCGGTTACTATGATGCCTCTAAGCGGCCAGACCCCGAGAAATGCAATCGACAAAAACGTGAAAGTGTCGAGAGCCTGTCCAGTCACGGTCGAACCGATCGTTCGTGTCCAAAGATACCGGCCCTTTGTCCAAATTTTCATTTTGGAAAGCACGAATGAATTTATGAATTCTCCGCCTAGGTATGCAATGAGCGAAGCGATCACTATACGTGGGACCTGTCCTAAGGTCGCTGCGAATGCTGATTGCTGAGACCAAAAAGGGGCCGGAGGCAGTTCGACTGTAACCCAGTAGGCAAGGGCCATGAGGGCATTCGCTGCGAAGCCTGTCCAGATAACCTGACGTGATCTGGAATAGCCATAAACCTCAGTAAGAACGTTCCCGAATATATATGAAAGTGGGAACAGGATTGAACCACTTGGAAGCACAAAGGATCCCATCTGCCAGGGTTTCGAGGAGATTGTATTCGAAATGAGCAAAATCGCGACGAAGAGGCCACCAATTAGATTTAGATATTTGAAGTCAGCCTCGACACCGTCAGCGAGCTGATTCTGTACCTTTGAGTTTTCCATTGGGAGACCTTACGAGTGTGCTCTCCGTCTTTTCGAGCTTCTTCATTTCGAGAATCTTTTTGATGAGGGGGAGATACGTAGAATTGTCCAGACGACGCCGACAGTTCTCTGCGTACGAGTCCGCTAGCAAGTGTTTTTCCAGCCAGCGGGCCTCCTCGAGCAGCACCCATAGATTGTGTGTGGCGCGGTTACAAAAGCCGCCGAGGCCGCTAGCTTTTAGACCCAGAACTCCCCCGGCCTGGCATGCGGGGCATCTACAGCGGCGCAATTTCTTCCATTCCTCAACGCTGGGGCTTCTTCCGCGCCACTTTCCAAGGTTCGTCACCATTCGATCGCCACTGCCCGGCAATTGCACGATTCCCCGTGCAGCGCGATTGCGCCATCCACTCGAATCAACCGAGTCGATGTCCAGGAGTGCGGCTAGGTGTGCCGTTGCGGTACCGCCGATTCCAAATACATGAACCTTCTTGCTCCGAAATACGGTACGAACGCATCGCAGATTTTCTAATAGCGTGTCGTAGGGCAATGCTTTTGGCGCTCGCAATAAGTTGGGAACCATGGCCCCGAGTGCAATTCGATCTTTTGCAGCCAACTTTGGGTTCCGCATGATTGCCCTAACGTACTGGTCCAGTACGCGAGAAATGTGGATCACTGGAACGTAGCCGTCGTGCGTAAAAGCCCGATTCGCGTTCATCGTGTATTCAAAACACCGTTGTTGCTTGGCGTTCGACATTTGGGGAGTGGGGATGATGTCAAACGCGACGGGATACCAATCGGGCTTCGCGCTCTCGACAAAGGATTCGTATGCCTGCCGCTCGGCCTTCTCTCCTGCACGAAGGAAATAGAACGCGCCATTATCGAGATATATGGAAATATTCTGCGGGACACCCAAGTACTTCCTCAAACCTAGCTTTGTCGCTTTTTCCATTTGTGCAGGCATCTGGTGAAACTCTCCATACGAGACCATCACCGCCTGCAACGACGGCAAGAAATAGGAAGAGTTTGGGTCCCACACCCGTGGGTGAAGGTTCTTAATGCTTAGGCCAGCGACGATGAGCATATTCATTCTTCTGGCGGAGTCCGTGCCTAAGTCAGTTCAACCAGGCCCCGCACTGTTGTTATGCGTTTTCCTCGGCAAAGAGCCGTGGTGGGGCATTTTCCGGAATAACGAGAATGGGCCAATAGAACGGTTCCCCGCTCCAGTTGTCATCAACGCTTCCTATTTGGCGGAGCAGGATAAGGCCTGGCGAGGCTCCGGCATTTTGCCGGATCGTATCTGGGTCGCGAGGTCCCTGAGGTTCATTCTGCAGTCGCTGGACGCCCCTGTCCAAACGAATCTTGTTAAAGTTAGCGCGCCGTCTCAGAATGCACACGACACGGTCGGGTTGCGCGGCGTGTTTTGCGAGCAACCGCAACGCAGCCTTCATTGCCCTCCAGTCGAAACTCTCGCCCCGGTCCATTCGCACCATTCGATTCGCTAAGTCTATTATTTCGATGGCTGTGTCGACCGTTAAGTCGAACGGCTCGCCATTCTGCCCGTTCCCGCCGAGGATCGCATCTAACCGCTGAACCGCTTCTTGCACATGACGCGGAGTAACAGTCGTGAAGCCGACCGGTAGCAACTCCTTGCCACCCCTCAACGTCGTAATCCGGCTCGCAGCGATTTTCTGGAGACCGCACGGTCGCGTTTGACCCGTCGGATCTGCCTGTAAGAAGACCCTATCAGGATCCATCTCGCCTTGCTCTATAGTCTCCCAGAGAGCTTCCTCGCGTTGGTAAATTCCGAGCATGCGCGAGTAAATTGCTGGCGTAGCGTAGAATCTCGTAACAGCAAGGTCTGCGCGGGGTCGATTTCCGTACATTCTACAGTGTTGCAGCGTCGTATCTTCTTGGGCCCGCTGCGGGGCGCGGCCGTAGTAAAAGCCGATTAGGTTGTCAATCGTAAGGCCGCGGTCGAGAATTTGGCCTCCGATAAAAACATTGTAAGGTGTGCGCAAGCGAAGTTGTCCGGTGTTTTCGTCTAACAGAGGCGCAATGTCTCGCTTCCCGTTCACCGTAGCCACCCTCATGGTGTCCAAGGCGGTCCCAACGGACCGCATCACCCGTTCCAGCGTCGGAATCTCGCGGGCACCTTCAGTGGCCAGTGATGCTTGGAGGTCTGCATAGGCATCTCCAATGATTCGTTGGATCGAGGCAGGATTGACGGCTGCTGCCTCCCGAAGCTGTCGAATCAGTTCACGCGCCACGCGGTCCTGCCAGCGGTGTGTGTCCGTCCTTGTCGCCGTGTGAACGACGAAACTATAAAATTCGGGGGGTTGCCTTGCGTCTTCTTGTTGGAGATGTCGGATTATGCCCCCAACGACGAATGTGACCAGAGCGCGGCGCAACGCTGGTATGGCGGGGCTAGTGAGGACGTTCTCTATCTCAAAAATGGCCCGATCCTCTTCTTTTAGCGCGTCCAGTTCGGTGGATGAGAAAGGCACGTGAAGAAAAGATTCCGTCGTGCCGGGTTGGCGCGATGTTTCGAAGTATTGTCGGCCTCCGATGTACCCCGGGTGAAGCGGAACTGTCCGGGTAAAAATCGGGCGCACTTTTCTGACGGGCGGTCGGCCAGGCAATTCGATATTGACTGGCTGCAGGTATAGCGCCTGGGGAGTCGCGGTCACCTGGAGATAGCAGGCGTTCTCTCCTAGTCCGTCGCGCAAGTCATTGATGTGGCCGGGAATCACACGGAGGTCGAGGACCCCATCTTTGCGACGATAGCCTACGCTCGCGCTGTCGGCCTCATCATCAATTACCAGAACTTGTCTCGTTAGAAAGTCGGGATACCTGTGAAGCATAACGTTAGCCAGCGTCTGGAGGTTTCGGGTTTCCTTCTTGCACACGAAAATGAGCTTTAGCCTTTGCTCCCAGGGCTCAAGAGGATCGGGTAAGTGGTGCACATCCTCGACGAGAACTTGGTGTGAAGTGACCGAGTCAATCAGATCAGATCGAAGCCTTACCACGGTCTGTTTTGTCAGCGCGACGGTCCCCTTGGTGAGCACGACCGCAATGTCGAAGCCACTGTCGAACGCAATCGCGATTGCTCCGACGAAAGCGCGCGTTTTGCCACTTTGTATGCGGCCTAGGAGCATTCCGGGCCGTTCGTTCGTCGTGCGTTGCTCCATCAGCTGCTCGACAATTTCCCGGCTGCACGCCTCTGTCTCGGTAGACAACGGCTTTTGCTGAGTGTCGCTGAGAACCCTTTTGAAGCCCGTGAAGATCGAGCCGTTAGTGACGACAGGCATAGGTACAATCCACTCCGAGAAGGGACAGCACGCGTCTCGCGTCCGCCGTGCGGAACCTTGACACTGGCTTGTCAAAAAGGAGGCCAGCCAGCCACTTTGGGGCCACGCGATCTTGGTCTACGGTCACGTACCAAGTCTCGAAGCGGCGAGCGGCTGGTGGGAGAGAAAGCAGCGCCTCACGGGCCTTTTGAAGCACTTCGGCCCGGCTGAGCCGAAGGGTGGTTCGAAGCAAGGTTGCCTCACCGTTAGTGCGCTCCAAGCTGGTGTCATCACTTTCGCTCTGACCCGAGCGAAGCCAGTGAGCCAGTTGGGATGCACGTCCACCGATGCCACCGGTCGCGACGACCAACCTCTCGGGGGCTACTTCCCGGGCCAGCGGTTCCTCAAGGAGCGGCCAGTACTGGCACCCAACGGACACAAACAAACGCTCGGGCTGGATGTCGTCCAGCGTTCGCTTAAGTTGCTTTTCCACTCGTTTACGAAGTGCCGTGTGATTAGCGTGCGCGACTCGACGATCGTATCGGGGAATTGGAAATGTTCCGGGAATTAGACCGAACCGACCTGAAAGAATGCAAGCGTCGGCCGAACTCTCTGGAGCTTCCCGAGCGTGCTTGCGGAGTACCCGGAAGACCGGGCCGTCATAACGGTCGATTGCCGGCACGAGGCGTGACGTTCGCCGTTTGCGCTGACTACAACCCAGGATCACCAGTGATGTTGACACGCCGGTATGATACACGCTGTGTCAATCCCATTTAAGTTTATTTATGATGCGCTGGCGCTCTGGTTGGTGAAACGGAGTGCTCAGAGCAAGGTGGTGAGGAGAAGACCGCGGTACAGAGAGCGAAGCCCCACGCTCAGACGGCGAGGATGGAGTGGCCGGGGAGAAATTAGAAAGGCAGAAAAGGGGGAGAAACTAGAAACTAGAAAGCAGAAAGCAGAAAGCAGAAAGCAGAAAGCAGAAAGCAGAAACAGAAAGCAGAAAGCAGAAAGCAGAAAGAAACGTCAAGAGGAAGAGAGATTCCTCTCTGCGCAGCCCGACCCTTCCGCAGGAGCGAAGGGGTGGGAAAAAGTCGGGCCGCTACGCTCGGAATGACGGGCCGGGGCGCACGGTCAAAAGCAGGATGACGAGATGAACTCGCCGGTAGCGGGGGGACAACCGCGGGAAGCCCTTCCAGGCTCAGGGTAAGCGGGGCAAGAGGAATAACACAGGGGGACAAACCGTCGGAAGCGGGTGGCCGCGATGGGCGCAGCGTGCTGTGCCCCTACAAGGGCAAAGGCAAGAGGGGCGAGAGGCGAAGAAAAGGGGCGGAGATTCAAGTCAAGAACCCACGTGCAAAGACGGCACGTGGGGCACCCGCCCGGGAGAGGGGAGGAGAGAGGTTTCTCACATCCGTTCGAAATGACGGGCTTGGGGAGGGAGAATAAGGAGGGGAAGCGGGTGGCCGCGAGGGGCGCAGCGTGCTGCGCCCCTACAAGGAGGAAACGAAAAAGGGGCGAGAGGCGAAGAAAAGGGGGCGGAGATTCAAGTCAAGAACCCACGTGCAAAGACGGCACGTGGGGCACCCGCCCGGGAGAAGGGAGGAGAGAGGTATCTCACATCCGTTCGAAATGACGGGTTTGGGGAGGGAGAAATAAGGGAGGGGAAGCGGGTGGCCGCGGCGGGCGCAGCGTGCTGCGCCCCTACAAGGGCAAACGCAAGAGGGGCGAGAGGCGAAGAAAAGGGGGCGGAGATTCAGGTCAAGAACCCACGTGCAAAGACGGCACGTGGGGCACCCGCCCGGGAGAAGGGAGGAGAGAGGTTTCTCACATCCGTTCGAAATGACGGGCTTGGGGAGGGAGAAATAAGGAGGGGAAGCGGGTGGCCGCGAGGGGCGCAGCGTGCTGCGCCCCTACAAGGAGGAAACGAAAGAGCGAGATGGCGGGACGCCCTTCGTTCCTCCCTTCGTTCCTCAGGGCAAGCAGGGTAAACAGGGCAAGAGGAATAACCCAGGGGGACAAACCGTCGGAAGCGGGTGGCCGCGATGGGCGTAGCGTGCTGCGCCCCTACAGGGAGGAAACAGAGACGAGGCACGAAGCGGAAGAGAGATTCATCGCGCGGGAATGCGCGATGGGGCGGAGATCCTCCCTCCGGTCGGGATGACAGTCTGGAGGGTGGGACGCCGGGCTAAAGAGTCTGTGTGGCAACGTCAAAAACAATTCCTCAGCGGCTAAAGCCGTAATGCAAAGACAGGGCTTATGTCGGACCTAAAGGTCCGACCCCCAGTTGCCAGACAGGCTCTAAAGCCCAGCGCCTACATAAGCGACGCGGCCGGGCCCTTCGTTCCTCAGGATGAACTGAAGACCGGCGCCTGCATGGCTGGGTTGGCGGGCCCCCGTATCTTGCTTTTACCGTGTTGGGGGAATATACTGCTGCTTCGCTCTGAGGCGGGTCGCACGGATGAGTGGGCGCGAGCCCACTTTTTTGTTGGGCCGGTTGGAGTGCACTTGATACCGGCATTGGCCGGGGAGTCTTCGCGTGAATCTGGAGAAAATCCGCGAGGCCGCTGAGCGGGTGGCGCGCTCGGAGGGGCTGGAAATCGCGGATGTGGAATGGAAAGTTGGGAAGCAGAGGTTTCTGCGGGTGTACATCGACCGCGTGCCTGCCGGATTGACCAACGGCGATTCGCTTGCTGGGGAAGAAGTGGTGGCCGAGAGCGGTTATGCGGCGATCAGTCACGCGGATTGCGAGCGGGTGAGCAAGCAGTTGAGCGTGATTTTGGATGTGGAGGAGCTGATCCCCGGGCCGGCGGGATATACCTTGGAGGTTAGTTCGCCGGGGTTGGATCGGGCGCTGACTACGCCGCGGGATTTTCAGCGGTTTGCGGGGCGGTTGGCGAAGATTTCTACGGCGGAGCCGGTGGGGGACGCGAAGTTTTTTGAGGGGCGGCTGGCGGGGTTCGCGGATGGGAAGGTGCGGTTGGAGTTGAAGGGGCGGGAGGCGCGGGTGGTGGAGGTGCCGCTGGAGGCCATTCGGAAGGCGAATTTGGTGGTGGAGTTTTAGGGAAGAAAAAGCTGCCTAACGCAGAGGCGCGGAGTACGCAGAGAAGAGTCAGCGGAAGAATGCGGGCAGGCGGGGTAAACGGGATTTGTGGTGGAGTTTTAGGGTGGAAAAAGCTGGCTAACGCAGAGACGCAGAGTACGCAGAGAAGAGTCGGCGGAAGAAGCGGAAGAATGCGGGCAGGCGGGCAAGTAGGGTAAACCGGAAAGATTAGGAACGAACGGAACAATGGCGAATCTGCTTTATCAACAAATCGAGATGTTGAGCCGCGAGAAGCATATCGAGCCGGAGATCGTGGTGTCGGCGATCGAGGACGCCATGGTGGTGGCGGCGCGCAAGTATTACAAGACGGAAGAGGAGTTGCGCGCGAAGTTCAACCAGGAAACCGGGCAGGTGGACGTGTTTTCGGTGCACATGGTGGTCGAGGAAGTGACCGACCCGAAGAAAGAGATCAGCCTGGCGGACGCCAAGAAGAAAAATCCGGCGGCGGAGATCGGCACGGAAGTGGTGGCTACCAAGCCGACCGACGTGCTGGGGCGCATCGCGGCGCAGACGGCCAAGCAGGTGATTCTGCAGAAGGTGCGCGAGGCCGAGCGCGACACTATTTATAACGAGTATCACACGCGGGTGGGCGAGCTGGTGACGGTGATCGTCAAGCGGGCTGAGGGGCCGGACCTTATTGTGGACATGGGCCGGACCGAGGCGCGGCTGCCGAAGCGCGAACAGTCGAAATTGGAGACGTACAACATCGGCGAACGTTTGCGGGTGGTGATCAAGATGGTGGACCGGGCGGCCAAGGGGCCGCAGGTGATCGTGTCGCGGGCAGACGCGCATCTGGTGCAGCGCTTGTTCGAGATGGAAGTGCCGGAAATTTACGATGGCACGGTGCAGATTCGTTTTGCGGCGCGCGAGGCTGGGGAACGCACCAAGGTGGCGGTGCAGAGCCGGGACAAAGATGTGGATCCGGTGGGTGCGTGCGTGGGCATGAAGGGGATGCGCGTGCAGTCGATTATTCGCGAATTGCGCGGCGAGAAGATCGACATTATTCCTTACAGCGAAGAGACGGTGGCGTTCGCGCAGAAGGCCTTGAGCCCGGCGAAGGTCACGCGGGTGCAGATTACCGATCCGGAGAACCACAAGCTGGAAGTAATCGTCGAGGATTCGCAGCTTTCGCTGGCCATCGGCAAAAAGGGACAGAACGTGCGGCTGGCCAGCAAGCTGATCGGCTGGGACATCGACATCAAGAGCGAGGAAGAGAAGCGGCGGGAGATCGAGGAGCAGATGACCGCGCTGACGGCGCCGACGACTCCGCTGACGGCGCTGGGCGGGGTGGGGCCGAAGACCATCGAGAAGATCGAGGCGGCGGGAATTACCAACGTCGAGAAGCTGGCCGGGATGACGCCGGAGCAGTTGATGGAGATTCCGGGCATCGGCGAGAAGATGGTCGACAAGATCTATCAGGCGGTGAACCGCTTCTATGAGGGCGGGGACGCGGCGGCGGCCGAGCCGGTGGAGAACACCGATGCGCTGGCGGAAGATGCCGCGCCGGCGGAAGATGCGGCGCCGGGAGAAGAAGCGAGCGCCGAGTCCGCAGAGGCTGCCGGAGAGAGCAAGGATGAGGTTGCCGAAGCGGCGCCGGTTGCCACGGAAGAGACGCCGGAGGCGAGCGTCAGCGCTGCTGGTGCGGAATCCGCAGACAGCGAGAGCGCAGGCGAAGGCGACGGCGACGGGAAGCACCCGGAAGAGGCTAAATCTTAAGAACGCATGACTGACCCAAATCAAGTCCGAATTAACGAGCTGGCCCGGGAACTCGAGGTCAAGGCCAAAGCCATTATCGACCTGCTGCCGGGATACGGCGTCACCGAGAAGAAGACGCACTCGAGCTCGGTCACCGTGGAGGTTGCGGAGAAAGTCCGCAAGCATCTCCAGGGAGTAGCCGACGCCGAGGCGGCCGCGGAAGCAGCGGCCAAGGCGGAAAAAGATGCGAAGGAGGCCGCGGCCAAGGCCGCGCGGATGAGGCCGGCGGCAGCGCCGGTCGCTGCCCCACCGCCGGTCGCGGCGCCTGTTCCCGTTGCACCCAAGCCGGCTGCGCCTGTTGCGGCGGCGCCCCCGCCCGCGGCAGTTGCGCCCGCGCCAGGTGTTGGTCCACGCCCTCCGCAAGCCGTGCCCGCCGCACCGGCACCCGTGGCAGCCACGCCAGCCCGGGTTCCTGCGAGCGAAGCGCCCGCGGTGGCACCGCCGCCGTCCGCGCCTGCGCCCAGCGCACCTGCGGCTATTCCTATTCGCCCGGCCGCACCTGCCGGACAGACCGGCGCTGCTCCCGCAGCGGCGCGTCCCGCACCACCACAACAACGACCCGGAGCACCGCCGCCGCGGCCCGGTCAAGGAACTGGAACGCAGCCTTCGGCAATGCGTCCGGCCGCCGGCGCGCCTGGAGCACGGCCCGGAGTTCCGACACGCCCACCGATGCCCACCGCGGGCAACCGCGGACCAGTGCCCGGAACGTCTCCGGGCAGCCGCGACCGGCAAGATCGTCCGGGAGGTCCGCGACCCGGGCAGCCGATGCGTCCGCAGTCCGGCGGCCAAGGTGGACGGCCATTTCCTCCTCGTCAAGGGGGACCCGGCGGACCAAGCGGCCAGCCGGCAAGACCTTTTGAGCAACGCCGTGGACCGATGCCGACGGGCACGCGTCCCGGTCCCCGCGCGCCGGGGCGTCCCGGCATGCTGCCGCCATTTCCGGAAAAATTGCCGCCGAAGGCGGAGCCGGGCAAGCCGCTCTATACGCGCAAGCCGCCGCAGCGCCAGCGCCCCGTCGCCGACAAACGTGAGCAGGAAGGCGAGCGCAAGCTGCACCCGACGCGGCAGCGTCCGGGAGCGGGCCGCATGGCCGCCGCCGTTATCGCGCCGCCCGAGCCGCGCGCACCGCGAGAAGTTACCATCACCGAAGGCATCACCATTCGCGAGCTTGCCGAAAAACTGGATGTGCGCGCCAAGGAGCTGTTGAAGAACCTGCTGGACCGCGGCGTGTTTGCCAGCATCAACCAGGCTCTCGACGTTCCGACCGCGACCACCCTGGCGGAATCGTTCAGCGGTGTCGTCAGCGTGGTCTCCTTGGAAGAAGAGATGGTGTTGGAAGTTGCCAAGGAAGAGACCAAGGAAAGCCTGAAGCCGCGTCCGCCGGTGGTCACCGTAATGGGCCACGTGGACCACGGCAAGACCAGCCTGCTCGATGCCATCCGCGAAGCGGACGTCGCCGGCGGCGAAGCCGGCGGCATTACCCAGCACATCGGCGCCTACAAAGTTGTGGTGAACAACCGCAGCGTGGTGTTCATCGATACGCCGGGTCACGAAGCCTTCACGCGCATGCGCGCGCGCGGCGCCAAGGCCACGGATATCGTGGTGCTGGTGGTGGCCGCGGATGATGGCGTCATGCCCCAGACGAAAGAAGCCATCGACCACGCCAAGGCCGCGAATGTCCCCATCATTGTGGCCATCAACAAGATCGACAAGCCGGAAGCACAAGTGGAGCGAGTGAAAAGACAGCTGGCCGATAACGGCCTGCTGCCCGCCGACTGGGGCGGTGACACGGAATTCGTGGAAGTTTCCGCCAAGCAGAAAAAGGGCATTGAAAAGCTGCTAGAAACCATCTTGCTGGTGGCCGACCTGCGTGAGTTGCGGGCCAATCCCGACGCCCCTGCGACCGGCACGGTGCTGGAATCGCGGGTGGACAAGGGCCGCGGCCCGGTCGCCACGATTTTGGTGCAGAACGGTACGCTGCGCCCCGGCGACTTCTTCATCTGCGGCTCGGTGTTCGGCAAGGTTCGCGCGATGTTTGACGATCGTGGGCGGCCCGCTATCGACGCGCCGCCATCCACTCCGATCGAAGTGCTCGGTCTGCAAGGCGTGCCGGATGCGGGCGACAATTTCCAGGTCACCGACGAGGCCAAGGCCCGCCACATCGTCGAATATCGCCAAGGCAAGCAGCGCGACGCTTCGCTGGCTCGCAGTTCCGGCGCGCGGATCACGCTGGACCAGTTGCACGAGCAGCTCAAGGCTGGGGACGTCAAGGAACTTGGGATCGTCATCAAGGCCGACGTGCAAGGCTCGGTCGAAGTGCTCAGCGAAATGCTGCCCAAGCTGTCCAACGATCAGGTCAAGCTGAAGATCATCGGTTCGGGTGTCGGCGCGGTAACCGAAAACGACGTGCTGCTGGCTTCGGCGTCCGGGGCCATCATCATCGCTTTCGGAATCCGGCCGGACCGCAAAGCGGCGGAGATGGCGCAGCAAGAGCACGTAGACATTCGCTCGCACACCATCATTTACGAGGTGTCCGACGAGTTGAAGAAGGCCATGGAAGGCCTGCTCGCGCCGGTGATTCAAGAAACGTACGTGGGCCGGGCAGAAGTGCGCAACACCTTCCGGGTCAAAGGCGCCGGGACCGTGGCCGGCTGCTACGTGGTGGACGGGGTGCTGAAGCGCGACGCGCAGATTCGCGTGCTGCGCGACGGCGCGGTGGTCTATACCTCCAAGCTCAGCTCGCTCAAGCGCTTTAAGGACGATGCCAGCGAAGTGCGCACCGGCTTCGAGTGCGGCGCGGGAATAGCGAATTTCAACGACGTCAAGGTCGGCGACATTCTGGAATGCTTCCAGGTAACGAAGTTGAGTGCCGCGGACGCTGCCGCCCAGAGATAAACTGCCTGGCGTCCGTCCCATGGACGCCCGGGAAAATTGGCTCTCGGAGCCGCTCATGCCGGTCGGCCTGCTCACCCTCGAGCTGCACATCCCGGACGCGCAATCGCTGAAGGACAAGAGGCAGGTGTTGCGCAGTTTGAAAGACAAGCTGCGCCGGGAGTTCAATGTGGCGGTGGCGGAGTTGGAGCACCACGACACCTGGCAGCGCTCGGTGGTCGGTGTGGTTACGCTTTCCAACGAAGAGAAGCACGTGAAGGAAGTATTACAAAAGGTTTTGGACGCGGCCGACCGTATGCTCGGCTCGTTTTTGATCAATCAGGCTATCGAAATCATCTAGGAAGCATCGCAGGGACGCATGAGTCCAACGAGTCACCGCCACGAACGAGTGGGCGAGGAAATTGCCCACGAAGTGAACGCCATGCTGGCCGGGGAGCTGAAAGACCCGCGGCTCGAGGGTATGGTAGTGGTCAGCGAAGTGCGCGTGCAGCCGGACATGCGGCACGCGCGGGTATTCATCCATGTAAGCGGCACGGAGCAGGAGCAGGAAGCGGCCATTAAGGCGCTGCACCACGCCGCGGGCTACATCCGGCGCGAGCTGATCGAGCGGCTGCAGTTGCGCCGCACTCCGGAGCTGCATTTCACGCTGGACCTTTCGCAGGAGTACACCCTGCGCATCGAGCAGCTGTTGAAAGAAGTGAAGAAAGACAAGCCGGCAGCTTCGTAAAATTTTAGCCGCCGGACAGTACGCGGTGTTCGTTCGAGTGAGGATGGCCCCGAGCGGATCGGGGAGCTACGAACCTCGTAGCGGCGGCCCTTAAGCCGGCATCTTCGTTTTTCTGTTCCGAGGGTTTAAATAGCATGGCACGCCAGCCGCAACCGGCGCCGTTTGACGGCGCTTTGGTGATCGACAAGCCGCAGGGCAAGACGTCGCACGACGTTGTCGATGCGGTGCGGCATCTCGCGGGCTTCCGGCAAATCGGGCATCTCGGAACTCTCGATCCGCTGGCCACCGGCGTACTGGTTTTGCTGCTGGGACGCGCCACCCGGCTGGTGCAGTTTTACAACGGGCGCCGCAAGCGCTATTCCGCGGGATTCCGCTTCGGCTTTGCCACGGACACGTACGATTCCGATGGCGAAGCACAAGGCCCGGATGCGCCGCCGGTTCTCGACAGAGAGTTGCTCGAAAAACTGGCCGCCGAGCGCGTCGGACGCTTCGAGCAGATGCCGCCGTCTTTTTCCGCAAAAAAAGTGCATGGCCGTCCGGCGTACGAGCTGGCGCGAAAAAAACAGGCCGTCGAGCTGAAGCCCGTGGAGGTCGAGCTTTTCGAGTACCGGCTCACGGAGATCGAGGGCC
Source organism: uncultured Acidobacteriota bacterium (assembly GCA_963788495.1). GTDB lineage: Bacteria > Acidobacteriota > Terriglobia > Acidiferrales > UBA7541 > Acidiferrum. Next base: position 13,302 of record CAWBGX010000003.1, read on the forward strand.
ACATCGCGCGCTTCGTCATCGAATGCTCTTCCGGCACGTACATTCGCGCGTTGGCGCACGAGATGGGGCAAAGGCTCGGATGCGGGGCGCACCTGGCGGAGATCACGCGCACCGCGGTAGGGGAGTTTTCTCTCGAGCAAGCCGTTAAATTGGAGGAGTTGGCTGAAGCCGCGCGAGCGGGAAAGTTTGCCAACTATCTCATCCGGCTGGAAAATCTGCTGCCCAATTTCCCGAGAGTGAACGTCCTGCCCATCATCGAGCGGCGCGTGCGTCATGGAACCAAGTTCAACATTACGGTGGCGCAAATCCAACCGGGCCGCGTCGCCACCACTCCCGGCGCGACCTCGGAACTCGACGGCGGCGAGCCGCGGGCTCCGCGCCTTCGCGTGTTCAGCCAGCAAGACAAGCTCATTGCCATCGCCGAAGCGGTGGTGCCCCGCACCTACCAGCCGATCGTGGTCTTCGAGCCGTTGGCCTAGCGAACCGCGCCGGCGTTGGCCGCGTTATTCCGAAAATACGATTCCGAACTTCTGGACAGCTAACGAATCAAAGAGGTATCGAGAATTGCCAACCGACCGCCGCGTTCCGCAAGGCTGTGGCGAAAACTCGGCGGGGGCGGAGCCTGCTCTTCCGGTCAGGTAATGCCGCATTGACTCTGGCTAGGCTTCAATAGCCGTTTGACGGCCACGCTTTTCGAAACCACTCGGCAACTTTTGCTGCATCTCCGACAATGAGTACACCGCGTTATCACTCAGGCCCCGGTGTCCGGGCCAGGGGGAGCTACCTGCCTGTTGCGGCGTAGCTCGCGTAAGGCGATCGAAAGCGAAGACCGGAACCCGTGATCGAGGGAACGACTGTGCAAGAGACCGGTGGTGGTTAGGGCCGGGCTCCGGCAGGCTGTGTTTCCCAGGGGGCGGCGGCCTAGGCCGATGTTGAAGACGGCTCGGGAAAAATAAACGTTAAGAGAGCAAGAAACGAGAACGGCTGGAAACGGCAGTTGTGGACGGCATTTCTCGGGGGCCCCGAAGCGGATTTGAGATCGAAAGGGAGGCCATCAAGATGGCACGGAAATATGGGGTATTGGCTACTACGCTGAGCTTGTTGTTGTGGCTCGCAGGCTCGGTCTATGGACAGGGAGGCGCCACGGGCGCCATCTCCGGCACGGTCAGCGACGAAAAAGGGACACCGGTTGCCAAGGCCGTGGTCAAGATCCTGCGGGCAGGTTCCGACTCAGTAGTCCGCGAATTGACCACCGACAGCGCCGGCGACTTCACAGCCGCGTTGCTGCCCTCCGGCTCCTATGAAATTAACGTCAGCGGTGCCGGCCTGGCCGAAACCCACGTCCGGGAAGTGGCCGTCAACGTCACCGAAACGACGCGCCTCACGGTGGTGCTGCCCAAGCCCGTGGAGTCCTCGGAAAAAGCCACCGAGGTATTTAGCGTCAGCGTGCCCGTCGTGCGCGTGGAGACCAGCAATCCGGCCACCGGGCGTTCCGTCGACGACGACATCATTCGCCGTCTGCCGCTGGCCACGCAAAACTTCCAGCAACTGATGACCTTGTCAGCCGGCGCTTTTGCCGACGACAGCGGGGCGGCCCGGCTAGGCCGCGGCGACGTCAACGTCAATGTGAATGGCTCGCGCGACGACAACAACAATTACCTGATCGAAGGCATCAGCGCCAGCGACTACAACGTGGGCTCGCTGGTGAACACGCCGCTGCCCAGCCCGGAAGCGTTGCAGGAATTCAAGGTGCAGACCAGCCTGTTTGACGCCACCCAGGGGCGCAACGGCGGAGGCAACATCAACGCCGTCTTGAAGTCCGGCGATTCGCAGTTCCACGGCGCGGCGTACGAGTACCTGCGCAACGACGCGTTCAATGCCAACGACTTCTTCGACAACCGCAACGGCCTGGCGCGTCCCGCCGACAAACAGAACCTGTTTGGCGGCAGCCTCGGCGGTCCGGTAGGCACCGGCTCACGCGGCGGAAATTTCTTTGCCAACTACCAGGGAACGCGGCAGAGCAGCGGCCTGGCTCCGGGCACTTCCATCAATACCGTGATTCCGGTGCTGCCCAGCGACCGCTCCGCCGCTTCTCTTTCGCAAGCGTTCTTCGGCAATCCGGCGACGCCGATCGATCCGCTGGCGCTGGAGTTGCTGAATCTCAAGAGCAACCAGTTCGGGGGTTCCGGCGGCGGTTGGCTGTTCCCGTCCCTTCCGGCCATGGATCCGTTGAATCCGGCGCTGGGCGCCCGGCTGCTGATCGACACGCCCGGCACCTATACCGACAACCAATTCACGGCCAACTGGGATCGCGAATTCCGCCAGGGCCGCGACAAACTCTCCGAGCGCTTTTTCTTTTCCAACTTCCAGTCGCATCTGCCGTTTGGCGCCTCCGGTCTGCAGGCTTTCAACGGCGGCGACCTCAGCCCCAACGACCTGAATTTTCCCATGGACTTTCCGGTGCGCGACCGCTTCCTGAGCCTCACGGAGACGCACTTGTTCAGCTCCACGGTCGTCAACGAATTCCGTTTTGGCTTTCTGCACATCAACAATGAGGCCAACAATGAGCCGCTGTTTACCGCCACCCAGCTGGGCATTCAGCGCCCCAACCTCGACGTCGACAACCTGCTCTACAAATTTTATTTCCCCGGCGTTCAGGCCGGCTCTCCGGGCTTCGCCTTCGGCCCTTCGAGCAGCGGCGATCTCTCCGCCGTCCAGAACAACCTCACTTTTCTCAATACCACCAGCGTGTTGCGCGGCCGGCACTTCCTGCGTTTCGGCGGCGAGTTCGAGCGCGCCAATCTGGATAAAAGTTGGCCGCAAGCGTTCAACGGCCAGTTGACCGAGCCCAACTTGCAGGCGTTCCTGCTCGGCGACATCTCCAACGGCTTCGCCATTAGCGGGGTCAGCGCGCTTTCTTTCGCGGTGAATGACTACTCGCTGTTCGTCCAGGACGATTACAAGCTCACGCCCACGCTCACCCTGAACCTGGGCACCCGCTGGGAACTCTTCGGCGCGGCCCGTGAAGCGCACGACCAAATCGGCAACGTCGACCCGTCGCTGCTGGCGCAAGGCAAAGGCCCGTACCTGTTCCCTTCGGGGGCCACCGTCAATGGAGCGGCCGGCACCACCAACCCGACCACTCTGAATAACAATTATTCTTCGAACTTCGGTCCGCGCATAGGCTTTGCTTACGACGTGCTCGGCCATCACACCACGTCGATCCGCGGGGGTTACGCCATCTATTACGTGCGCGACGACATTCGCGCCACCGAGCGCCTCTCGCACAACCCGCCGTTCACTTCTCTTGGCTTGGCCTACGGACAGGGCACCGGCACGCCGCCGGGGCTGTCCACGCTGTTCCAAAACGCTTTGCCTCCGTCGGGCGCACCGAACCCGGCGTTCGTCAACCAAGCGCCGCAACTGCTCACGTTCGTCGACCCCACCACGGGCTTGCCCACCGCCAACACCGCGCTGTTTCCGGTGTTCGATCTTCCGGTGACCAGCCTGCTGGGTTTCGAGGTGCCGCAAAACTTCGTCAGCCCCAGCGTGCAGCAGTGGAACCTGACCGCGCAGCACTCGCTGTGGAAGACCTGGCTGGTGGAAGTCGGCTACGTCGGCTCCAAGGGCACGCACCTGCGCGAGACCCGCGACCCCATTCAATCGCGACTGGCCAGCCCGCAAAATCCCATCGTCATTCCGGGCGCATTCGGCCAGCAATTCGTCATCACCCAAAACACCATGCTGAACGTCAACGCGCGATCGCGGGCCCTGGGCCTTTCGCCCTCGACGTTCTTCCTGTTCGCTGACGACTCCAACTCCACCTACAATTCCTTGCAGGCCACCGTGTCGCACAAGTTCGCGCACGGACTGCACTTCCAGGCGGCCTACACGTATTCCAAATCCATCGACGAAACCTCCACCGGCAACACTTTGCTGGGCACCACCATCAACGACCAAACCAGCCTGGCCGATTCGCGCGGCCTCTCGGACTTTGACCGCCCGCAGCGTCTGGTGGTGAACTACGTCTACACCTTGCCGTTCCTGGCGCAAGCCTCGGGATGGAAAGGCGCGGCGTTCTCGCGTTGGGAAGTCAGCGGCATCACGCTGCTGCAATCCGGCGCGCCCTTCACGGTTTACGATTCGGCCGGCGGTTCGGTCTACGGCGTGGGCTCCGGCACCAACACGCCCAGCGTAACGGCTAGCCTGGCTCCGGGCGCTACCATGCAAACCGCGGTGACCACCGGCAGCATCGGCAGCCGTCTCGATCACTACCTGAACCCCGCGGCTTTCGTTCCCGCGCCGGCCATCGGCATTGACGGCTCCACCGGCTTCGGCACCCTGGGCCGCAACACTTTCCGCGGCCCCCATCAGCAGGATTGGGACGTCTCGCTCGGCAAGCGCTGGCAGCTTCGGGAACGCCAGTCCTTCCGCTTCACCGCGGATTTCTTCAACGTCTGGAACCACGCCAATTTCGCCAACCCGGCGTACGCTTCCGGCGTGGACGTCCGCCTCCCGTCCAGCTTTGCCGCCATCACCAGCACCGTGGGCACGCCCCGCGTGGTGCAATTCTCCGGCCGCTACTCGTTCTAGCGCCGGACGTTTCTCTCCGAAATGACGAAGGCGCCGGGCTCATCCTCGGCGCCTTCGTCGTTATGTAGGGCCCGGTCTTCAGACCGGCCTTTCTTGTTGGTAGCGGCGGCCTTCCGAGGCCGGCGTCTTGTGGATCGAGAATCCTCGAGGACCGCCCGTACTCCGTAGCTCAAGGCTCCGGCGGAGACTCGGCGGGAGGCGGGCCCTGCTGCACCGGCACTCCGGCTCCGATGGAACTCCGGCCGCTGACGTCGCCGCGGCCCGCGAAGATGCTGGGCGCGTTGCGAGCAGGTGAACGCAACCGGCGCGGCGTGACCAGAATCAGGAACTCGGTGTCCCGCAGCGAATTGTTTCTGGTGCCAAACGCGTATCCGGCCAGCGGAATATTGGCGAATCCGGGCAGCCCGGTGATGGCCCGCGTTTCTTCCTTGTCGAGCAAACCGCCGATGAGCGTGGTTTCGTCTTCCTTCACGCGAATGGTCTGGCTCAAAGTGCGATTGGAAATGATGGGAATGCCGTTGATGCTGGTTCCCGAAAGCGCGCGAATCTCAAACTCCAACTGCAGCGTCACTTGGTGGTTCGGATGCAACGTCGGCGTAGCCTTGACCTTCACGCCGAGATCGATGTATTCCGAACCGGGATAAGGGGTCTGCGTCGGCGTGGTGCCGTTCGCGAAGCTCGACGAATCCTGGATCACCGTGACCACGCCCTGGTTGGTGGTGGTCCCCAGCGCGGTTAGCGCCACGTCCGGCAGCCCGCTGCTGGTCAAAACAGAACTGATGATCGCGGTGGGACCCGCGGGTGTGGCGATTTCCAGCCGGTTGGAAAATGTTCCGAAGCCCAGCCCAATGTAAATCCCCAGCGTGCCTTGACCCTGATTGGTTACCGCCAGGTCCGAAGTGTTGCCGCCGGTAAAATTGGCGATCACGATGCCCGCCGGGGTGGTGGCGGTGGGTAGCGGCGAACCGGTTGCCGCCGTGAAGGTGCCGTCCAGATTGGAGCTGCCCAGCAGCAGCGAAATGGAATTGTCGGTCTGATTCACCACGGCCAGATCCCCAACTCCGTCGGTGTTCAGATCGCCGGTCGCGATAGCTACCGGCGATTGACCCACGGCGATGGGCGAGTTGGTGGCCTCCGTAAAATGCAGGTTGCCGGCGCCGTCGACCGATCCCAGCAAGATGGCTACGTTGTTGGTGGTTTGATTGACCACCGCAAGATCCACTTCGGAAGCGCTGGTGGTGTTGCCGTTCCCGCTCAACGTGGTATTCCGGAAGTTGGCGGTGACCATGGCCACCGGGCCTTTCTCCGCAATGGTCGCGGTGTTTTGCAGCGCAAAGGGAGAAGTGGAAAACTGCGTGAATCCGCCCTTGCCGTCGCCCTTGAACACCGAGATGGTATTGTCCCCTTTATTGGTTACCGCAAAGTCCGGGTTGCCGTCGCCATCGAAATCGGCGACCACAATCGAGCTGGGATTGCTGCCCACGGCGTAGGGCGAGCCGGCCGCTTCCGTAAAGGTGCCGTCGCCGTTGCCCAGCAAGACGGCGACGTTGTTGGAGGTGGAATTGGCGACCACCAGATCGACCGGCGCCAGAGTCACGCCCGCGGCATCGACGATGGTGTTTCCGAAAATTCCGGAGGCCATGGCCACCGGCGCGGTCTCGTTCTTCGCCAGGACGAAGGGCGAGTTGGCTTGCGGTGTGAAATTTCCATTGTCTTGATTCAACAACACGCTGATCGAATTGTCCTTCTGATTCAATACCGCCAGCTCCGGCAGCGTGCCCCCGGTGAAGTTGCCCGCCACCACCGCCACCGGATTGTTGCCCACGTTAAACGTAGTTTCCGGAAAATTGGTGGATGTGGGCACGCCCGTAAGCGGGATGCTGGAGCCAGTGCCCGTGCCGGTACCCAGGCTCCCGGACAGCAGCGACAGGGTCACCGGAAAGCGGTCGCCCACAAAAAACGTCGCCGGTTTGCCGTCCTGCGCCCGCAGCAAAACCTGCCGCCCGCTCTGCACCAGTGTCAGCGCATCGGAAAAATTGGCGGCCACTCCGTTGGGCAGGGTCAGCAGAAATCTCGAATAGCCCCCGCCAAACACGGTGAACGGCGGAATGCTCGAAAAACCCTTGGAGCTGAAAATCTGCCCCACGATGGTGATCAAATTTGCCGCGTCCGCCGCGGCCGACAGCGCTCGTACGTCGTTCGGGCTGATCAGAAAAGCCTGCGCCGAGGAAGGCGGCGTGATGCCCAGTTGCCGCGCCTTGTTGCGGTCTACCTCCAGCAGTTCGATGTCCAGCATGACTTCGCCGCGGGCCTTTTCGAGCTGGTGGATGACCTCGCCGGCCAGCGCCAGTCTTTCGGGTGAGTCGCGCATGGTGATCGAGCGGCTGTGGGTGTCCATCTCGATGTGCGTGGCGCCGGTGATCTCCCGCAGCACCCGCAGCATTTCGGTCATCTCCTCGGGCGCCACCGCCGCAGGCAACAGAAAGGTCTGCTCGGCTTGCACGCCATACTGCCGCCGCTTCTCCGCGGTGTCGGCGGTCACGAAAATCAGCGTGGCATCCAACGGCCGCCAGAATGTTCCGGTTTGCGCGCCGAGCACCGACAGCGCGGTATTGAAATCGACGTCGGCCATCCGCAGGCGCACGCCGCGGGAAGGCAGGTCCGGGTCGAAGGCCGCCTTGATGCCAAAGGCTTGGGCCACTTGTCCGTAAGCGGTCTTGGTATCGCCGCGCAGGTCGAAGGTGTGCTTGCCCTCCTGAGCCTTCAAGCGCGGCAGGCCGGAAATTTGCGCGGGCCGCGGAGCCGGATCGTCGTCTTCCTTCATCGCTTCCATTTGTGCGATTCGCTCGGCGACCACGGTGTTGCTGGGATCGATGCGCATCGCGGTGTGCAGCTCCTCGGCGGCTTGCGCGGCGTTGCCCGCCAGCGCCAGCCGCTCGGCGGCATCCACGTGGCTGCGCACCAGTTGTGACCGCAGCGCCGCGCCCCGGCCGACGATGGCCATATCCTGGGGGGCGTAGCGCGCCGCTTCGTCGTAAGCCATCAGCGCCTCGTCGGTGCGGCCGGCCGCCTCGGCTTTGTCCCCCTGCTCCGCGGCTTTTTGCGCCCGCTTGGGATCGGGGCGCGTGGCCCATCGCCCCGCTGGCAAGACTGCCTGGGATTGCACTGGGGTCTGGGCAGGCACTGGCGCGCAGAGCAGCAGCCAGAAGAACAGTAGGAAAGCGCCTCGCCAGTGGATTTGTGTCGGAGACATGGGTCAAGCTATTCTAGCGTGAAGATATACGACCAGTATGGTCCGGTTGACGGAAGTAGCTAATAAGGGTAAACTTAATTTGCAGTTGCAACTCATTCACAACTGGAGTTCGCTTGCTCTCCGCTTTTCTCATCGCTCTCCGTGAAGGTGTCGAAGCCTCCCTGGTGGTCGGCATCATCCTGGTCTATCTCTCCCGTACCGGCCGTTCTCACCTGGCCCGATTTGCCTGGTACGGCGTGGCAGCGGCGACGGCGCTGAGCCTGGGCGTGGCCATGGCCCTGGAACGCTGGCGCATCAGCGAAGACGGCTTTGAGGGCGTCCTGCTCCTGGTTGCGGCGGTCTTCGTCATTACGATGATCGTATGGATGAATCGCGTTGCGCGCCACCTCAAAAAAGACATCGAGCAGAAAATCGAGCAATATGCCGTGCGCGCGGGCAGCGCCGCGGGCTGGGGTATCTTCCTGTTTCGTGTTTCTCATGGTGGTGCGCGAGGGCGCAGAACTCGCGCTGATCCTGCGCGCCGTGGAGCTTTCCACCGCAGGCCTGGAAACCTGGATCGGCACCCTGGCCGGCATTGGGGTGGCCGTTGCGGTTGGATTTTTCTTCTTCAAGGGCACCCTGCGCGTGCCGTTGCACCGCTTTTTCGCCGCCACCAGCGTCATCCTCATGCTGGTGGCGTTCCAGTTGGCTCTTACCGGCTTGCATGAGCTGAGCGAAGCGCAATGGCTGCCTTCCAGCAAGACGGAGATGGCCGTCATTGGCCCCATCGTCCGCAATGAGCTGTTTTTCTTCGTGTTTATCTTCGGCGCCGCCGCGCTGCTGGTTTTGCGCGAGTGGCAGTCAGCCTCGCACGCGAAATCGGCGCAGCAAACCCGCAACGACGCGGAGAAGCGCCTGCTCGAATCGCAGAACCGCCGCCAGCGCCGCTGGATGGTGGCTGCCGCCTCCGCGTGCCTGGTGGTGATCCTGGTGCTCACCGCGGATTTCATCTACGCCCGCGCCAATTCGGCTCCGCCGGCGGTCCGCATGATTGCTGCGGAGGGGGATCACGTACGAGTGCCGCTCCGCGATGTGGACGACGGCAACCTGCATCTTTTTCTAACCAATGTCGGCGGCGGCCAATCGCTGCGCTTCATGATCATCAAGAAGCCCAACGGCTACGGCACCGCTCTGGACGCCTGCCGCATCTGCGGCGCGGAAGGCTATCGCCAGGACGGCCAGAACGTGATCTGCCGCCACTGCGGCTCCGCGATCTACGTGCCTTCCATCGGCAGCCAGGGCGGCTGCAATCCCATCGGTGTCCCCTCCCATATCGACGGCAGCGACCTGGTGCTGGACGTCAGCTCGCTAAAACAAGCCGCCACTGAGGTCCCCAAATAGCGCGCAAGCACAGGCGCTCCGGTCTGTGCCCGCCGCGAATGCCGAGACCAATGACCCATGAAGCAAAATCACAAACCGGCTGAGTCTCAACGCACAAAAGCAGTCGTTATCCCGGGTGTCTCCGCTGCAATCGTGAAATAAAATGTTCCTACGCCTAGTCGCCGACTCCTTCCGCCGCCGCCCGCGCCACAAGCTCCTGACCGGCGCGGCCCTGGCTCTAGGCATGGCCGTAGCCACCGCCGCGCTGAGCGTTTCGCTCGATGTCGGTGACCGTCTCGCCCGTGAATTCCGCGCCCTCGGCGCAAATCTCCTGGTCACTCCGCAAGCCGACTCGCTCCCGCTCGAAATCGGCGGCGTGGACTATAGGCCGGTCAACGCCGGCGCCTACCTCCCCGAATCCGACCTCCCCAAACTGAAAACAATTTTCTGGCACAACAACATCATCGCCTTCGCGCCCGTTCTCGAGATTCCCGTTCACGGATGGACCAAATCGTCTCAGACCTTGATGACGCCCACCGTGGACGCGCCCACCAACCTGATCGGCACCTGGGCATCGCAGTCCGTTGCCCTTCCTGATGGAGCTACGTTTTCGACTGGCATCGAGAAAACAAATCCATGGTGGCATCTGGAGCAGGGCAGCTGGTTTACCGATGGATCTGCGGAATGCGTTGTTGGCAAATCGTTCGCCAAGCGTGATGGCGCGAGGCTTGGAGATATTCTGAATATCGAAGGGCCCCATCAGAATCTTCCACTGCGGATTACGGGTATTCTGACGACTGGTGGCGCTGAAGATGACGCTGTTGTCGTGCCGCTCGCGATCGCTCAACAACTTGCCGGCAAGCCCGGCCAATACCGCCAACTCTACGTCAGCGCCCTGACCAAGCCCGAAGACGACTTCGGTCGTCGCGATCCCGCCACCATGAATCCGGACGAACTGGAGCGTTGGAGCTGCTCCCCCTACGTCTCCTCGATCGCCTATTCCATAAGACAAGTTCTCCCGGGCTCCGATGTTCGCGTGATTCGCCGCGTCGCCGAAGGCGAAGGCCGCATCTTGACGCGGGTTCGAACGTTGCTGTGGCTGGTGACATTGGCCGCGTTGCTCGCCGCGGCGCTTGCGGTCGGAGCCTCTTCGGCGGCTTCGGTCATCGAGCGCCGCACCGAGATCGGCTTGATGAAAGCGCTCGGCGCAGGTTCCGGCATGGTCGGCTTCCTGCTGGCGGCGGAACAGCTCCTCCTGGCGGTTGTGGGAGGCGGCGTCGGCTACGCGGTCGGTATTGTTCTCGCGCGTGTGGTTGGCGAAAAAATCTTCGGCGCAGCGCCGCAGCCCTCGCTGCTCGTTCTCTTGGTCATTGTTGGCCTTGCCGCCGTGGTTACGCTGATTGGCAGCGCCCTTCCTCTGCGCCGCGCCTCGCGCTACGAGCCCGCGCCGATCCTGCGAGGTGAATGATGCCTGACCGCCGCATGTTCTGGCGCATCATTCGCCGTCTTCTGGGCGCCAACCGCGGCCGCCTGTTCGTCATCCTTCTCGCGCTGGGAGCCGGCGCCGCCGTCACCGCCGCCCTCCTCAATCTCCAGGTCGACGCCAAGCGCCGCCTCACCACCGAATTTCGAGCCTTCGGCGCCAACGTTATCGTCGTCCCGCGCGATGTCGCCAACTCGATCCCAGCCACTCTCGATGAAACTGTCTTCCCAAAAATTCTCGAAAGCCGGCCTGCTTCCGCTGTCGCGTTTCTCTACCTGATTGGCGATGCCTCGTCGAGCGACTCTAAGAATTCGGTCCAGGTGGTAATCGCCGGTGAAGAAAAAGGCTCCGTGGCTGAAATTCCTTCGGCTGTGCCAGTCGCCGCGGCCGGTGCGCTTCCAGGTTCAGAGACGAATTGTGTGGTGGGTACCAAGGTCGCGGCCGAAATGCATTTGCAACGGAACGATCGATTGATCTTACGAAGCCAGGGCAGGGAAGAAACATGTAACGTTGCGGCGATTCAAGCTACCGGCGGCCCGGAAGACACGCAGATATCTCTTCCGCTGGACGCGGCGCAGCGCCTCGCTGCTTTGTCCGGGCGCATCAGCCTGGTACAAATCAGCGTTCCCGGCACGCCCCAGGCGATCAACAGCTACATTACCGAACTGGCGCAGCGGCTGCCCGACGCCGACGTTCACGGCATCCGCCAATTCACCGAAGCCGAAGCCAAAATCTACAACCGCATCAGCGGCCTGCTCAGCGCCACGGTCGCCGTAGTTCTGATCCTCACCGCGCTCTGCGTCATGGCCGCGATGACCAACGTGGCCATGGAGCGCAAGAACGACGTCGGCCTGATGAAAGCCATCGGCGGAGCCACACGCCGCGTCCTGCGTCTTTTCCTCGCCGAAGCCGCGTTACTCGGCCTCGCAGGCGGCATTCTTGGCGCAACCGCGGGCATTTTGCTCTCGATCTGGCTGGGCAAGGCGGTCTTCGGCGTAGCAGCGCGCCCGCGCCTGATTGTGTATCCTGTAGCTGTGGCGCTGACCATCCTCGTCGCAATCGCCGGCGCGTATCCGCTCAAGCGGCTAGCCAGCATTCGTCCCGCCTCGGTGTTTCGAGGCGAATGATCATGTTCCCCTGCGCGCCAATCTCGATCTTCTCTCGATGCTCTGGGGCATGCTCAGCCCGCACTCCTCGTAGGGGCACGACACGGCGTCCCCGCTCTTGGTCACGAGGTGCGGCGTGACCCCGCAAGTCATTATCGAATCGCTGACCAAGCAATACGGCGCCCTCCGCGCCGTCGACGCGCTCAGCTTCAGCATCGAGCCCGGTGAATGGGTAGCGCTGATGGGCCCCTCCGGATCCGGCAAGACCACGCTCATCAATATTCTCGGCGGCCTGGACACGCTGACCTCCGGCCGCGTAATTGTCGACAGCGTCGATCTCGCGAAGCTCAGTGAAAATCAAATGGTGCGTTACCGCGCCGAAAAGATCGGCTTCGTCTTCCAGCAATTCCATCTGGTTCCCTATCTCAACGCGCTCGAAAATGTCATGCTCGCGCAATACTTCCACAGCGTCACCGACGAGAAGCAGGCCGCAGAAGCGCTCCGCCGCGTGGGTCTGGGCGACCGCTTGACCCATCTCCCCGCCCAGCTTTCCGGCGGCGAGCAGCAGCGCGTCGCCATCGCCCGCGCGCTGATCAATCAACCAAAATTAATCCTCGCCGACGAGCCCACCGGCAATCTCGACGAAGCCAACGAGACCGTCGTCCTGCAAATTTTCCGCGAACTGCACAACTCCGGCCACACCATCTTGATGGTCACGCACGACCCGGACATCGCCCGCCAAGCCGACCGCCGCATCGAGCTAGCTCACGGCCGCCTGCACTTTGACACCGCCGTGCAAGGCCAGCATCCCGTCAACTGTCCGCTAGCGGTTTCTTCCGCCGATTGCTGCGCCGGCGTTTCTCCCGACGACGAAATCCGCTTCGATCATCTCCTCGAGCAAATCTGGATCTGCGGCGAAGAAGGCAAGCCCGCCCAAGTCGCCAGCCTGCACGCTACCGGCCCGGCGGGACGCCTCCCGGTCGTCTCCGACGAGCCCGCCACCAAGGTCCTCGCGCGCATGTCCGACCTGCGCCTGGTCGAAATGCACAACGGCGACGTGCAGCTCACCTCCGCGGGCAGCAGTCGCGCCCGCGACGTCGTTCGCCGCCATCGCCTGGCCGAGCGCCTCTTCAAAGACACCTTCGCCATCGACGACACCGAAGCTCGCAACCAGGCCTGCAAGTTCGAACACATCATCAGCCCCGAACTCGACCACCGCATCTGCACTTTTCTTGGCCATCCCAAAACCTGCCCGCACGGCAATCCCATCCCCCCGGGCGACTGCTGCGACCCCCGCCCCAAATCGTAATCGTTCGCTTCTGTCGCTTTGCTTTTCTCTTTTCCCTTTTCTCTTGTAGGGGCGCAGCAATGCTGCGCCCCTACTTGCCCAGACCTAAGCCGTCAAGCGCCGTCCTCGTCTTGTCCTCCTGCCTCTCGTCTGCGTCCTCAGCGTCTCTGTGTTAATTTTTCTTTTTCGCCATGTCGCCTGTAAACTGCTAAAGATAGATCGCGCCATGCCCATCCCCATCGATCAACGCAAAAAACCCGCCACGGTAAAAGTCCACGTCACCAGCGGCGCCGGCGTCGACATCGCCTGGGCCGACGGCCACCTCAGCCACTACGACTTTCCCTACCTCCGCGAAGAATGCCCGTGCGCCACCTGCAACGACGCCCGCGACAAAAAACGCGAATTCGCCGCCGCGGGCCCCGCTTCGGCTGCCGCTCTCCCCATGTTCAAGCCCAAGCCCCGCGCCACCGCTGCCACCGTGGTCGGCAACTACGCCATCCAACTCAGCTTCAACGACGGCCACGCCACCGGCATCTACAGCTACGACCACCTCCGCAACATCTGCCCCTGCCCCGAATGTTTGCCCAGAGCCGCGAAAGGTTCCTCCTGAACGAGGCGAAGGGCACCAAGACCTCCCGCGCCGCAGGCAACTAATTTTTTCAAGAGATTCCTGGTAGGGAAAAATCACGCGGCTGGCCGCACCATTGCCGTCGCGAAGTTATTCGTAGCGCAAAGCCACCATGGGATCGACGATCATCGCCCGCCGCGCCGGAATGTACGCCGCCAGCAGCGCAATCACAAACAACAGCCCAGCCACGGCGAGAAACGTCAGCGGATCGAGCGGGTTCACCTCGTAAAGCAGCGTCACATTGGACAGCCCGTACGTCAGGCTAGCCGTCAAGCGCGCCAGCACCAGCGCCGCCAGCAGTCCGATGCCCAGCGCCATCAGCGTTAGCCGGACGCCTTCTCCCAATATAAGCTTGCGGATGTCGCCAGGTTGCGCGCCCAGCGCCCGGCGGATCCCGGTCTCCCGGGTGCGCTGGCTCACGGAGTAAGAAATCACCGCGTAAATGCCCAGTCCGGACAGGATCAGCGCCACCACCGCGAAAAAACCGAGCAGCACCGTCGCCAGGCGCTTGGGCCCAAAGGAGTCGGCCACCACCTGCTCCATGGACTCGACCTCGTAAATCGGCTGCTCTGCGTCAATGGACATGACAGCTTGGCGGATCGCGGACGTCAGCGCTGCAGGATCGGCCGCGCTGCGCACCAGCATGGTCATTCCTCGCACCGTCCCCGCGAATTGCTGCTCTGGCAAATAAAACTCCTGCCGCACCGGCGCGTCGATCGCGCGGATTTGCTTCACATCGGACAAGACCCCGACAATCGTCACGTCGTGCGATGGCTCCGAGGCGGGCGATCCATCGCTGGAAAGAGTGGCCAAATGAATGCGCTGCCCGATGGGATCGGACTTGGGCCAGTAGCGCCGCGCCATGGTCTGGTTAACGATCGCCACCGGCGGCGCTCCGGCGCGGTCCTCCTCCGTGAACAACCGCCCGCGGAACAAGTGCGCGCCCATCACGTCAAAATACCCGGGACTTACTAAGCGATAGTTCGCGTTGGCCAATCCCGCCCCATTTTCCAGCGGGCGTCCTGCGATCGTGAAGTCCTGCGTCGCCAAATCCACAGTGCGGTCCAGCATCGGCAACCCGGTCACCACCGCTGCTCCGTCGACTCCCGGCAAACTCCCGACCCGCTCGACCGCCTTTTCGAAAAACGCGCCTCTTTCCACCGCCCCCGGATATTTCGCCTCAGGCAGCGAAATTTGCAGGCTCAGCACATGCTCCGGGCGAAACCCCAAATCAATGTGTTCCAGATGGCGATAACTCTGGATCATCAACGCGGCCGCCATCAGGAACACCAGCGTCAGCGCCATCTCGGAAACCACCAGCATCCTCCTGGCCAGTTGTCCCCGGCGGCTGCCTCCCATTTTATTGGTGCCTTCTTTCAAGGCCTCTGCCGAATCGGTGCTGGAAGACTGGCACGCCGGCGCGATTCCCAGCACGATTCCCACGAAAGTCGAAAGCCCGATCGCCACCAACAGCGTCTGGGCATGTACCTGGATGCGATCCGGATCGACCGTCAGCGCGGTCGCAGGAATCAAGTGCACCAGAAACGGCAAGCACCATCGCGAAACCAAAATCCCCGCTACCCCGCCTAGCAACGCCAGCAGCACGCTCTCCGTGAGCATTTGCCGGACCAGGCGCCCGCGGCTTGCTCCCAGCGCCACGCGAATCGCAAACTCCCGCTTGCGCACCGTCGCCCGCGCCAGCACCAGGTTGGCCACGTTGGCGCAGCAGATCAGCAGCACCAATGCCACCGCTCCCAGCAAAATTTGCAGCGGCGCGCGAATGCCTCCGGTATTCGCCTCGTAGCCGTTCCAGAACTCCAGTTGCAGTCCCGCGTATTCCGGATGCGCGATCCCGTATTCCCGCTCGGTGCGTCGCGCCAGCGCGTTCAGCCGCACGTTGGCTTGCTCCCAGCTCACTCCGCGCTTCAACTGCACCAGCACCCACAGATTGCGGCGGCTGCGGTCGCTGTCGCCCAGGTTCGGCTGCAGCGGAACCATCACGCTGGAGCCAAACGCGCCGTTGTCTGGCGCCACCACTCCTACGATCGTGTACCCCTGCCCGTCCAGTTGAATCGTTTTCCCCACGATTTGCGGGTCGCCCGCGAATTTTCGTTCCCAGAATTCGTAGCTCAGCACCGCTACCGGCGGCCCGCCCGCGCGATCTTCTTCCGGCAAGAAGTTGCGGCCCAACCGCATGGGATCCGAGCTCATCGCAATCACGCTGCGGCTGATGTGCGTGCACCCCACGCGCTCGGGATACTCGCCAGTGGTCAGTGTCGAGTTAGTCCAGCGCAACGCCCCCACGGCCTCGAAGATGTCTGGCAGTCCGCTAAGATCTACAAATTCAGGAACCGAAAAATTGAAAACCCGCGCGTTGCGCTGCGGCTGCTTTCCAATCACCGCGCCGCCGCGATACCAATCCCCGCCTTTTCTCAAGCAAGCATCGGCCACGCTGAACAGCGCCGTGCTGGCCCCGATCCCCAGGCCCAGAATCACCACTACAATCAAAGCGAAGCTGGGATTCTTCCGCAACATGCGCGCGCCGAACCGCAAGTCCCGCGCCAGCGCATCGATAAGATTGGCCCCGCGGGCTTCCCGGCATTCCTCCTTGACTCCTTCGAATCCGCCAAATTCCAGGCGCGCCCGCCGTATCGCTTCCCGCCGCGGCACGCCTTCGCGCATCAGATCTTCCATGAACGACTCGAGATGGAAACGCAGCTCCGCATCCATTTCCGTTTCCATGCCAGAGCGCCGCCAGGTGGCCCGCCACCACGAACTGCAGCGGCTCCACAGCCTCATACTTCCTCCGGCGTCGCGCCCAGGATTCCCGCAATCACGTCGGCCATGCGGTTCCACTTCTCGACTTCCGCTTGCAGCCTGCGCTTCCCCGCCGCTGTGAGCCGGTAATATTTAGCCCGCCGGTTGTTTTCCGATTCGCCCCATTCGCTGCTGATCCAACCTTGGTGCTCCAGGCGATACAGCGCGGGATACAGGGAGCCCTGCTGAATCTCCAGCCGATCTCTCGAAATTTGCTGAATCCGCAGCAAAACGCCGTACCCGTGCAGCGGCCCCAACGACACCGCCTTCAGAATCAGCAGGTCCAGCGTGCCCTGCAACAGGTCCACTTGTTTATTCACCCGCCATCTCTCCTAGACCGCCTAGGAATCTAACCTCGTTCTCCTAGTCTGTCAAGGAGAGAGCGGCAAAAGGCCTGAACTACGATCCCGCAACTTCCGCCGATTCTTCGATCGCCAAGGACGCCGTCGGTCTCTTCGCCGGCGTCATGGTGATCACCACCACGCTGACCAGCACACACAGCGTCCCCAGGATCGTGCGCGGCCCCAGCGCTTCGCCGCCCAGAAAATATCCCACCAGCACCGCCACCACCGGATTCACGTACGCGTAGGTCCCCACTTTGGTCGGTGATTCGTGATGGATCAGCCACACGTAAGCGGTAAATCCAATGATCGATCCCGCCACAATCAAGTACGCCAGCGCGAACCACGCCCCGCGCGAAACGCCCGAAGGATGAAAATGGCCAAATTCCCCCAGCGCCCCCGCCGCGATGGTCAGAAACACTCCGCCGGCCAGCATCTGCGCTCCCGAACTCATAACTTTGGATTCCGGCAGCGGCAGTTTGCGAGAAAGCGCCGACGCCACCGACCAGCTGATCGCCGCCACGATCAGTGCCGCGGCCCCCGCGCTGTCGATCGGCGCTCCGCCCAGGCTCAACGAGTGGCTCATCAGCACCGCCACCCCGCCGATTCCGATCAACAACGCCAGGACCAAACGGACGGTCAGCCGTTGCGTTCGCAGAAAAATAATTTCCGATAGCGCCATAAACACCGGGATGGTCGCCAACATCACCGCCGCAATTCCCGAAGGCACCCGCTGCTCGGCCCAGAACAACAGTCCGTAGTCGAACACGAAGATGATCATCCCCAGCACCGACGCGGACCTCCACTCCCGCGCGCTCGGCGAGCGCTCGCCCCGCGCCATCACAAAGCCATACAGAACTACTCCCGCGACAAAAAAGCGCATCGCCGCCAGAATCAACGGCGGCACCTCGCGCACCCCGACGCGAATGGCCAAAAACGTCGATCCCCAAACAAAATAAATAATCCCGAAAGCCAGCAAGGTCTTCCAAGTCGAGCGATGAGTGTGGGTTTCCATGGCGGTTCCCGCGCGGGGAAGCCACTCCGCCGCGAGCAACTAGCGTAGCAGCAATCTTATCCGCGTTGATTCCTTGCCGAATCGGAAAGCCTCGCGGCAAGCCATCCAATGTGGCTCCATCCGGAGTGGGAACTCATGTAAGATGTCCGGCACTACTTCAGTCCAGGCGCCCCGACACGAGAGAGCCGCGATTCAGGAGGTCTCATGGCAGGACACGGCATGCACCCCATCGCCAATCGATATCAGGGCCGCTTCGACGGCCAACTCCTCGCCCCAAGTCACGATGAATATGACGCCTCGCGCCGCATCTGGAACGCAATGATCGATCGCCGCCCGGCCCTGATCGCGCGCTGCGTCTCGGTCGCCGACGTGCAAGCCGCCGTGAAACTCGCCGGCGCTGAAAACTTGCCAATCAGCGTGCGCGGCGGAGGCCATGGCGTCGCCGGAACCGCGGTCTGCGACGCCGGCCTGATGATCGATCTCTCGCTCATGAAAGCTTTGCACGTGGATCCTCGCGCCCGAGAAGTCGTGGCCGGCCCCGGCGTCCTGTGGGGCGAATTTGACAGCGCCACGCAAGCCCATCAGTTGGCCACTACCGGAGGCCAGGTCTCCCACACCGGCATCGCCGGACTGACTCTGGGTGGTGGACTCGGCTACCTCATGTGCAAGCACGGCGCGGCGTGCGACAACTTGCTCTCCGTGGACGTGGTCACCGCCGAAGGCGAAACGCTGACGGCCAGCGCCGAACACAATTCCGATTTGTTTTGGGCCATGCGCGGTGCCGGCGCCAACTTCGGCGTGGTGACCTCGTTCCGCTACCGCCTGCATCCCTTGGCTGGCGTGCTCGCCGGCATGCTCTTGCATCCTCGCGAACGAGCCGCCGAACTCGCCGCTTTCTATCGGGAGTTTCTCGCCGCCACCCCCGACGAACTCGACACCACGCTGGGTTTCCTGAACTCGCCCGACGGCGTTCCTCTCGTGGGCGTCATCGCGGTCTATGCCGGCGCAGTCGAGGAGGGGGAGCGCGTGCTGGCGCCGTTGCGCCAGTTCGGCCCACCAGTCGCCGACCTTATTCGCCCGATGCCCTACACCGAAGCCCAGCGCCTGGTCGACGCTGCGGTGCCCATGGGAGGCCGCTACTACTGGAAGTCCAACTTCCTCTCTCAGCTCAGTCCCGGCTTGACCGATATCCTGAAAAACGGCGCCAACGCCATGGCCTCCCCGCGATCGCTGGTCCTGGTCTTCGAGATAAAAGGGGAAATCCAGCGCGTGGCGAAAGACGCCATGGCCTTCGACCACCGCAACGAAAATTTCGAAATGTCCATCATCGCCCACTGGACCGATCCAGCCCAGGACGCCGAAAACATCCGCTGGGCCCGCGACCTCTGGACCGCCGCGCAACCTTTCGTCTCTTCGGCGGTCTATTCCAATCATTTGTCCAACGACGAGGGCCAGGGCCGCGTCCAAGCCGCCTATGGCCCCGAAAAGTACGCCAAACTCGCAAAACTGAAAGCCAAGTACGATCCAACAAACTTCTTCAGCCAGAATCACAACATCGCGCCGCAAACACCCTAACCGCCCTTTCAGCGGCTGGTGGTCCATCGTTCCGTCATGTAACGAATCAGGACTTTGCGCCCTGCAAGCCTTCAGGCAGATTGCACCGCCTTCTGCATGGCCGCCTTCGAATCTCTGGCGAAGCGCTTCTGCAGCAACCTCGTATACGGGTAGGCCAGGCGCGCAAGCATATTGGGCCGCGAAAACGCGTACAGGTCGTACCAAACGGTTTGATCGGAATTGAATTCAACGGTGAATCGCTCTTCTCCGCGTTCGCCGTGGTCCGGCAGAGTGCCGTAGGCGAAGCCATACTTTTCCGATGAGCCGTGTTCGTCGATCACGTACACGACCCTGCAGGCATTCAAAGACCAGAATCCCAGGTGTGATACCAGGACCGCGACCGCCGCGCCCGGCTCCACGGGAGTATCCCGCCAACACAAGTCGATCCAGGGCATTTCAAACATCTTCCAACGCCTCACGGCACGTTTGGCTCGTTCAAATGTCTCAACACCCTTACCCAACTCGATTCGGTTGTGGTCGGCGACATATCCCTCCGGCGTTTGTTCCCGCGAACAACCGACATCGGGATAAGAGAACGTCTGGTCCTGCTGAGCGGAAAGGAACGCAGCAATTGTCTTGCGATCGGGTCGTGACCGGCAGAACATGGGCCTCCCTGGAGCCGGAAATCCTTACACGAGTCACCTGGAATGTAGAACGCGCACGACTAATCGGGCGCTATGTCAATCCAGCCCAAACGATTATTCTGAGGTGTGACTGAAAATCCAGACACGCCCCTCGAGACCCTGCCCCTCGAGATCCCGCCTCGGAAAGGCTTTCTGCGATCCTTCGTTCGATGGTTTCTCATTGGACTGGCGCTTCTTTGGTCGCTCGCCGTGCTGCTCCTTGTGGCTGCCCGGTGGATCGATCCACCAACCACCGCGGTGCACATGGAGCGCCGCTTGCAGGCATGGATTCACCACAAACCGTATTACCAACGATACGAATTCGTTCCGCTCGGCCAAATCTCGCCCGATTTCCAGCATGCCGTCGTCGCCGCGGAAGACGCGCGCTTCTATCAGCATCATGGATTCGATTGGCACGCGATGCAAATCGCTGCGGAAGACGACATGGAAGGCGGCCGCATTCGCGGAGGGTCCACCCTTACGCAGCAACTGGTAAAAAACCTGTTCTTCGGAACCGGCCGCTCCATCCTCCGCAAGGGTGCGGAGTTCACGCTGGTCCCGGTGGCCGAATTGGTGCTCGGCAAGCGGCGCATTCTGGAACTCTACCTCAACGTAGTCGAATGGGGCCCAAGTGTTTATGGTGCGGAGGCGGCGTGCCGTTATTACTACCGGACCTCGGCCCGGAGCATCGACCGGCAACAAGCCGCGCAACTCGCCGCAATTCTGCCGTTGCCCCTGAAGCGCCGGCCCGACCACATGAATCGCTATAGCGGACTCATCCTGGAGCGCATGCGCCAAATGGGTTGGTAGTCGCGCATCACATTGGCAAACCTTGGAAGCCCGCGAGATTTCTGTCGTCTGAGCCGATTCTAAATATTTCTGTAAGAACTCAACCAAATGGCTTTAAGTCCCGAGCAAGGACGATGATCTGGCAAGCGGAGTCTTGCTGACTCCCGGAAGTCCGGCTGCGGGAATTGGAAGCGCAATCCGACAGCTCCGATTACTAAAACGCTGCTGCGCTAGACTTCGCCCTCAAAAAATGCGAGCATTTTAATCTGCAGGTCGACACTACCCATACATGAGCAGCATTCCCAGTAGCCCTGCTGCCGCAGGCCGCCGCAGCAACGGAATCCCACGCGTCATCGTAGCTACCACCGCTCTCCTGACGTTCATCTCCTTTTGGCGCGCCGCGGCTATCGTTCTGAACGATTTGGCTTCCTCGGCCTACTATGCCGGCGGCGAAGCGGAAGCCTACATCGGGAAAACCGCGCCGTGGTTCATTTTGGCCATCATGCTGTTTTCCTACGCGGTGCGCGCCGTGTACGTGGAAAGCTGCAGCATGTTCGTCCGCGGCGGCGTGTACCGCGCCGTCAAGCAGTCTCTCGGCGGCACCCTGGCCAAGTTCAGCGTTTCCGCGCTGATGTTTGACTACATCTTGACCGGGCCCATCAGCGGCGTTTCCGCCGGCCAATACCTCGGCGGCTTGTTGAGCGAGCTTTTCCAGCGCGGCCACATGAGTGGAGCGTTTTCCCAAGCATCCATCGACCACATCGCCACCGGCTTTGCCATCGTGGTCACTCTTTATTTCTGGTGGGAAAACACCAAGGGCATTCCGGAATCCAGCGAAAAAGCGCTGCACATCATGAAGCTGGTCACCGCCATGGTGGTGATCTTGATCACCTGGTGCGTCTACACCGTCGTGGTGCGCCATTCGGCGTTGCCGCCGCTCCCGCATCCCAGGAATCTTCACCTGACCACCAGCGCCTTGGGCTGGCTCGCTCATAGCAGCTTGCCGCACATGTTCGGCGTCCTGGCCATCTTCATCGCCCTGGGCCATTCGGTCCTGGCCATGAGCGGCGAGGAATCTCTGGCCCAGGTCTATCGCGAAATCGAGAGCCCCAAGCTGCCCAACCTGAAAAAGGCCGGCCTGGTCATTTTCGTCTATAGCCTGGTGTTCACGTCGATGGTTTCGTTCTTCGCGGTGATGATCATCCCCGACGATGTGCGCCAAGGCTTCCTGGAGAATTTGATCGGCGGCTTGGCGATGAATCTGGCCGGCCCGATCTACATCCGGCTGATCTTCCATGCCTTTGTCGTGGTGGTCGGAACTCTGATCCTGGCCGGCGCGGTGAACACCGCCATCGTCGGCTCCAACGGCGTGTTGAACCGCGTCTCGGAAGACGGCGTGCTCAGTTCCTGGTTCCGCCAGCCGCACCCGCGTTTCGGCACCAGCTACCGCATCATTAATATTGTGGTGGGCTTGCAGATCGTCACCATTTTCATCAGCCGCGGCGACGTCACCTTCCTGGCGAACCTGTACGCTTTCGGCGTCATCTGGAGTTTCGCGATGAATGGCCTGGCGGTGCTGGTGCTGCGCTACACCAGCCCGGGCCACCGCGATTTCCAGGTGCCGTTCAATTTGAATATACGCGGCGTGCAGATTCCCGTGGGTCTGGGCCTCATCACGCTGACATTGTTCTTGATCGCGATAGTGAACCTGTTCACCAAGCCCATCGCCACCATGGCCGGCGGCGTCTTTTCCATTCTGCTGTACATCGTCTTTACGGTGTCGGAGCACCGCGCCAAGAGTGGCGGCGTCGCCCACGTTGAAATGGATCAGTTCAACCTGGAATTGCAGGGAGAGCTGACTCCCGAAGCGGTGGGCGCGCGGCCCGGCAATATCCTGGTGCCGGTCAGCAACCACTTCAATCTGTATCACCTCGGAAATGTTCTGGACCGCATCAAGCCCGGGCGCCGCGATGTGGTGGTGCTGCACGTGCGGCTGTTGCGGCGTTCCGCGTCCGGCGAAAACGAACTGGAAGCCGATCAATTGTTCGGCAGCATCGAGCAGCACCTGTTTTCGCAGGCGCTGTCGATGGCCGAGAAACGCGGCAAGTCCATTCGGTTGGCGGTGGTGGCCGCCAACGACCTCTGGGACGGTATTTTGCGGGCCGCGACGGCGCTGCAATCGAGCACCATCGTTACCGGGCGTTCCGCGAAGGACGCTACCGAAGAGCAGGCGCGGCAGATCGGCGAAGCCTGGGAAAAACTCGGCGACCAGAAGCCGCAGTTCAACCTGGAAGTGCATTTGCCGAACGGCGACAAAATCTACAAAGTGCTGGGCCCGCACGCGCCGAACCTGACCGCCAATGAAGTCCATCTGCTGCATCGCTTGTGGCTGCGCTTCAGCGATGTGCTGGCGCGCGAGGAGCTGCACCATCACGACGTGGTGCACTTCGCACTGGAAGAAGTGCAAAAAGAAATCGACGAAGGGCAGGAAGACGCGGTGGTCGGGCGGCTGCGCGCGCACCTCGAAGCCAACCAGAACAAGCGCAAACCCAAGTCGTAATTTGGCTGGGGGAAAAGCGGCTAAGAGCGTTTCCTCAGGGGCTGAAGCCCATCGGAGGCGCTCACTGATGTCGGAGCTAAAGCTCCGACCCCCAAGAGCTAACCTTCTGTGATGCTTCGCTTCCTCTCGCTGGCGTTTGGCAACTGTTCGTATCGCCCGGTTCTTTTTCTGTTTCCGTTTTCCCCACTTTCCTCCGGGCCAGACTAGGCGACCAGCTGCGTGGTGCAGTGGCCGCAGCGCTTGGCCTGGATGGGAATGGTCATGGCGCATTGCGGGCAATCTTTGGTGGTTGGCGCCGCGGGCGGGGCGGGCTTCTTGATCCAGCGAGTCACCAGCTGAATGATGACGAACACGCAGAACGCCACGATCAGGAAATCGATGATGCTGTTTAGAAAGAGGCCGTAGTTCAGCGTGGGCGCGCCCGCTTTTTTGGCGTCGGCGAGCGTGTCGAAGTGGGTCGCGCCGAGGTTGATAAACAGGCCGGAAAAATCAACGCCGCCGACAATCTTTCCGATCGGGGGCATGAGCACGTCCTGAACCAGCGAGGAAACGATCTTGCCGAAGGCCGCGCCGATAATTACGCCGACGGCGAGGTCCAAGACGTTGCCACGCATCACAAATTCTTTGAATTCTTTGAGCAAGAGCCTCTCCTTTAGTGCTGCGATCTGGGTTAGGCGGTCGCCCCGCGCGGTGCTTCGCGGCGGGAAGGGTCGTCCGTTGCGCGGATTATATCCGACGCGCGGCAGGAGTCCACCCGGGGAAACCCCTACGGCACAAAACGTTGGCGTCCTAGCGCGGACGCAACACCAAAAACGATCCGACCAGGCCGCGCAGGATCAAGAGCAGGCCGGCGAGAGCGAACAGGCGTCCGACCCACAGGAACGGGACGCGCGAGATGGCCAGCATGACCACGCCGAGAAGCGTGAGCGAGAGGCCGCGGGTCCAGTGTTCCCAGCGGGACCACGATGGGCCGCGCTTGTAGAGAGCGCGGAGGCCCCAGACGATCAGCGCGGCGCTGAGGAGCAGCCAGGGAAGTTTGCGGCGGTCGAAATAGATTTGGCCGGTTACGCCGAGCCAGACGATGAGGGCGCCGAGCAGGACGAAGATCATTTCGATGACGATGCGGAGGAGGTGTTCAGGCTTTAGCATGGCGGGTCGTCCAAACAGCGGGGCTGAACAGGCCGCAGAAAAATTCCAAGAGTGTTTCCTCAGGGGCTAAAGCCCGTTGGAAGCCCGCGCCTGATGTCGGAGCTAAAGCTCCGAGCCCCAAGGCGAAACTAACACCGTCGCGAGCTGGTTCTGAGCGCGGCGAGCGTTTGGTGCCGGGAGCGTTTGTTTTGCGCCTTCGCATCATCTAAACGCCGCCCTCTGACCGTTTCGAGACTCTACCGTTTTCGCCGCGGTCTTAACGACCGCGGCAACAGATCAGGCGACGCGCTCGATGCGAACTTTTTGCAGCGTTACCGGGGTGCGCGGGCGGTCGCTGGAGTCGCGCGGGAGCTTGGAAATTTTGTCCGCGACGTCCTGGCCTTCGACGACTTCGCCGAAAATGCTGTGCTTGTTGTCCAGCCACGGGGTGGCCGCCACGGTGATGAAGAATTGGCTGCCGTTGGTGCCGGGGCCGGCATTGGCCATGGAGAGTTTGCCGGCCTTGGAGTGCTTCAGCGAGGGATGAAATTCGTCTCCGAACTTGTAGCCGGGATCGCCGCGCCCGTCGCCGCGTGGGCAGCCGCCCTGAATCATGAAGTCGGGAATCACGCGGTGAAAGATCAGGCCATCATAGTAATTCCTCTTGGTCTTCGCACCGGTCTTTACGTCAGTGAATTCCTTGGTGCCCTCGGCCAGGCCGATGAAATTGGCGACGGTGTTGGGGGCTTCCTTTTCGAGCAGGCGGATGACGATATCGCCCTGCGAGGTTTCAAAAACAGCGTACGTTCCTGCGGGTCTAGCCATGAAAGCTCCTCAGTGGGATGCGATTTATCCTACACGAGGCTCGGCGAGCGCGCCAGTTTACTGAGCTGGGCCGGAAGCGGGCGCGCTGTCGGGGGAGTCATCCGGGGAGTCATCCGGGGAGGCGTCAGCAGCTTCGTCTTCCGAATCGGCCGGGGGATCGACGACATCGCGAACCATGTTTTCGTAGCCCTGGTAGCCGAAAGCCATTTCGGTTTCGCGCTTTACGCCGTGCAGGGTTTGCAAAAGCAACCGCGAGATGTGAGCGAGGGCGTTGGCGTCGCGGGCCTGCATACGACCTTGGGCGAGCATGTTGAAGGCGTGACCCAGGGCCTGATTGACGTCCGTGGTGGTTTGGAAGGTTCCGTACTGGGTGAAGACCTTGCTGCGGCGGAGGTCGGCATCCTGCACGAGGCGCTCGGCGTGGGCGTGCAGGTAGCAGAAAGCCGGGTGGGCGTCGATGCGGGGGATGCGGCAGCGGCGGCCGGATTGATCATGATGCTGGCAGCGGGATGAGTCTTTGACTGGTTTGGACATGGGTTTTCCTCACGAAGGAGATGGGATGAAGCAGGGAAACGGCGAAGTGATGAAGAAATGAAGCGACGAAGAAATGAAACAACGAAGTAACGAAGCAATGAAGCAACGAAGTAAAGACGGAGGGGCAGGAGCTCGCAGCCCGCGTCAGAGCCCCCCCTCTTTTTTTGTAAGAGTGTGATTCTGGGGGAGTTGCAAAGGCGTGTTTTCGTAAGAGTGAGCTCTAAAGGACTTAGCGGGATGGCGTTTGAGTCTGAGGGATTGATCGGCGACGGACGGGGGCCATGGGTTTGAAAATGGGGAGTCGCGCTGGGGTGGAGACGGAAGAGTCCCAAGTGGCCTGGAGGGTTTGCCGGGGGCGGGTTAAGAGCAATCATAGGGCCATCCTAGCATAAAATGTTGGCTTTGTCAATACTTATTATTTGTAGTACTAGTTTCGAATAGAAGGATAGTACTTGCTGCGGATGTGATTGAGGATAAGCAGGTTGAGAGAAGTTCATTCGAACGATGACGAGTTTTTCGCCGAATGGGACCTGAAACAAATCAAAGGCTATCGGCGAACATGGCTCTGTAATGCCTGTACCAGTCGCTTTGAAAGCGGTCTTCAGGGTCGTACTTCCTCTTTAGGCGCAGGAATTCTGCGAACTGCGGGTAGCAGCTTTCCACCTGGGTCCGCGTGGCGTAGCGATGGTAGGTCAGGTAGTAGGTGCCTCCGCGGCGCGCGGCCATGTCGATGAGCCTGCGAAAGGCGTCCGCCGAACGTAGAAGGCCTTCGGGACTGTGAACCGTATGCAGGTTGAAGATGGTGCAGGCATAGGGTTGCTTGGCCCAGGGCAAAAAGCTGTCCTCATCGCGCTCGATAAGGCGAACCGTACCGTAAATTAGCTGCACCGCGTTCCTGCGGAAGTCTTCTCGGGCTTCCTCGAGGAATTCCGGTAGGGCTGATCTGGGGACGTCAATTTCCGTGATCATCTCGGTAGCAGGATAAGGGGCGTGGAGCTTGGCGTCGATTTCGCGATGATAATTGTCGGGGTAGATACTCAGCTGGTGTAGGTCCGACCAGTACACCTGCCCATTGGTCGAGAGATAGTAGTCCGCGTATTTGTCGAACGCCTGTTTTTCATCGGTGTGGGCCAGATACAGAAGTTGCCGCCAGTTCTGGTCGGTGAGCTGCTTCTCGGCGGATGGTATTGGCGTGTCCATCGGTACCGGCCGATAGCAGGAGAAAACGCCCTTGTGTAGAAAGTCGCCGGAGGCCTGCTCGATGGAGAACTGGAAATCGCCATATTGAAATCCGTCGGCGATGCGCTTCTCAAACGCGGCCATCAGACCGTCCACGGTCCGGATTTCCACGACGCGCTCGACTTTTTCTCTTGGCACGAGGCGCAATTGAACGGAGGTGACGATTCCAAAGAGGCCGTATCCGCCGTGAACCAGGCGGAATAACTCGGGATTCTCCGTGCGGCTACAAGCGCGAGCAGCCCCGGTCGCATCCACCAGAACGAAGGATTGGACATCGCTGACGAAGGGCTTCATGCGCAGGCCACGGCCGTGCGCGTTGGCCGCGATCGTCCCTGCGATGGTCAGTCGATCTGCGCCGGTTTGTTTCTGAGCGATTCCCCAAGGTTGGCTCTCACGACCTTGCAGGGTGAGATATCCATCGATCAGCTCGGGCCACTCAATGCCCGCTTCAACCTGTAGAAGTCCATGCTGGCGATCCAGACTGAGCACTCGATTCATTTTGCGGACATCGATCAGCAGGGTATCGGTGCCAAACTGCTGACCGCCCATGGCGTGCCGGCCACCGGCCACGGAAATTGCCTTTCGGTCCTTGCGTGCGGTACGAACGATGTTCTGTACATCTTCGAGAGAACGTGGCTGAGAAATTCCCAGCACTCGAGTGGAATTGAGTTGGGAATGGATATCGTTGACCAGGATCGGTTCCGATTCCGGAACTACTCGTATTGGAGCGTTGCGGGCAGCCGCAAGAGCAACCCAGCCGGCCAGGAAGTCGCGTCTCGAAATCATTGATCCTCTGTGTTCTCGGGAGTATGGACGGCGGTCGCGCGCACTAGAACACGAACGGCACGAGACGCCAGGTCCGCTTCACGTATTGTTTGTAACTCTCGCCCAGCGCCGAAGCCAGCGCATTTTCCTCGACAGGAATGCGATAGGTATAGGCGAAGCCCAAACACGCCATGGGGGCGACAAGCGCTGCCCAATTTCCGAGTGCCAAACCGAATCCGAAGAGAGTTAGAAGGGCACCAGTGTAGGAAGGATGCCGGATGTACCGGTAGGGGCCCGCTTCCACCAGGGTGTGGCCGCCCTGTATCGCGACATCGAACGTGAAGTATTTCCCTAAGATCGCTGCGCAATACCAGCGAAGCGCGACGCCCGATAGCATCAAGCAAATCCCGGCGAAGAAAAGCGAGCTTCGTTTCCACGATATGGCGGCTTGAGGCAGGAGTAGGGAGAGCGAAATACCCATCGCTATGCCGGTCCACCAAAGGACCGCGATGAGGTTCAGGGAGCCCCGATCACGAGCCTGCGAGGAATCGGTTGACCGTTTGGCTTTCCAGGCGATGATTTCGGGCAGGATCCAGGACGCAAAGGCGCTCCAGAAGATCAGGGCGAAAATCGGTCCTGCGGAGAATGGCA
Organism: uncultured Acidobacteriota bacterium; assembly: GCA_963788495.1. Lineage (GTDB taxonomy): Bacteria > Acidobacteriota > Terriglobia > Acidiferrales > UBA7541 > Acidiferrum. The sequence continues at coordinate 41,913 of CAWBGX010000003.1, forward strand.
AAGGGCGCGGTTGCATATTCCTCGAGAGGCTTCCAGCTTACGACCGGAGGCCGTCTTCATGGCTATCGATCTTGTTTGGGGGTTCCAAGCGCGTTTCGGATGGCCGAAGAATGGAACGCCGGACTAAAGTCCAGCGCCTACATAACGGCTCCCGACAACAGCGCCCGGATGCGGCGCCTACCGCAACGAATCCGAGGCTGTCTGCGAACCCGTCAGATGACGCTCAGGATCGCAGTCGTTCTTCAGGTGTAGAAATGCTGCGAACTGCAGGTAGCAGCTTGGACCTGACGTTCTATGGTTACTTGACGGTCTTCAGGACCAGGGCGGTGGCGATGGAAGTTGTGCGTGGAATGAAGGAGAGCGAGCCATTGGCTGCGGTGAGGCCGACAATCCAGTCGCGATTTTGGTCGTCGATGTAGGTTATTTCCACACCGATTTCCGCTTCGGCGGGGGCTGTCCAGCGAATGACGCCTTGTCCGGTTACCTTGCGCTTATCTTCGGTAAAATCCAGGAGGAGTTCCACGGGACCTTCCCGGAGGTTGAGAGCGGAGTGAATACGAAAGCCGCCGCGGCCGAAAGCGAGCAGCCCCTGGCTCAACGCCGCGGCCAGGCTGGAAAAGACGGCATCGAGAAGGACCGTGGGTTTGTCGCTGAGAGCCGCGCGCCAAAGGTCTTCGCGTCCGGCCAGGATCCGGGTTACCGCGGCGATCAGTTGTTTTCGCTCCACCGGTTTGGCCATCATGGCCTCGACGCCCAGATCGTAGGCTTCGCCCGGCTCAATGTCGCTAAAGCCGCTCATGAACATGACGCTGGGCGTGTAGCCTTCTCCGGCCTTGATGTTTTTTAACAGAGTGATGCCGTCCATGACCGGCATGCGGACGTCCGATACGACTACATCCACATGATTGGCGCGAATGAGTTCGAGAGCTTCGGCCCCGTTCTCGGCAAGCAGCAGCTGGCTCCCTTCGCGCCCAAACCACTCCGACATGATGGAGCGCCAGTCGGGCTCGTCGTCGACTACCAGTATGGTGGCGTCCTTCAGTTGCATTTTGGGGCTCCTTGGGGAAGAGAAAAAGAAAAGCAGGTGTGATTTTCCATTTCGGAGAGTAAGAGCGCTCCTCCGTGTTCTTCGACGATGGATTTCGACAAGCTCAGCCCCAGGCCAGTGCCTTTGCCCACCGGCTTGGTGGTAAAGAACGGGTCCATGATGCGGGTTCGCAGATCGGGAGGAACGCCTGGACCGCTATCCACTACCGCGAAAACGACGGAGTCCTCGCGGCCGCTGACGTCGAGCCGGATCCATTTGCCGCCGGGACATTCGACGACGGCGTCAAAGGCGTTCTGCAGCAGGTTAACCAGGACCTGGGCAATCTGCACCTCACGACAAAAGACATGCAAACTGGGGTCTATGGTAGGGACGTCGAGCCGCACGGAATGCTCCCGGAAGCGCTCCCGGCATAACTCCAGGGACTGCTCGGCAATTTCGGCGGCGGAGCAACGCTGCAGGGGGTCGGCGCTGCCTTCGCGGGAAATTTGACGGAGGCTCTTGACAATCTTGGTGATGCGATCGGCAGTGCGCTTGATGCGAGCACTAGCTTGCTGCAAAGCGGGCAGCGACACGGTGCCGCTTTCGGCCATGTCCATCAGGTTGCTCGCGGAAGCGTGAATGACGCCAATGGGGTTGTTGATCTCGTGGGCGATGCTTCCGGCCATCATGCCCAGCGCGGAGAGGCGGGCGGAAGACACGGCTTGCGCTCTACTCACTTCCAACTCGGTCTCCAAACGCCTGCGCTCGGTAATGTCCCGGGCGACCTTGGAGGCTCCCACCAGGTTGCCCAGGGGATCAAATATGGGCGAGATGCTTACCGAGACCTCGATGTTTTGGCCATCCTTCCTGCAGCAGACAGCGTCGCGGTTGCTGACCGTTTCGCCGCGCTGCAGACACCCCAGAATCTCCAATTCTTCCTCTTCTCTGCCGGCGGGGTGCAGCACGGAGATGAGCTTTCCGATGGCCTCTTGTGCGGAGTAGCCGAAGATGCGCTCGGCGCTCTTGTTCCAGCTGGTGATTACGCCGTCCAGGGTTCTGCCGATAATGGCGTCTCCCGAGGAGTTCACCAGAGCGGCGAGGTGAAACCGCAGGGCTTCGCCGGGCTCGCGTTCGGAGAGGTCGCGAATGAGGCTTAGAACCAGGGTGCCCTGCTGGGTTTGCAGGGGACTACGAATGACATCGATCAAGAATTCTCGGCCTTCTTTGTGCCTGCCGCAGAGTTCCAGGCTGGCATCCGCGGTACGGCGCCCGCGGGGCTGGTGGTAGTGGTGGCCGTATCCCAGATGGACTTGACGGAATCGTTCGGGAAACAGGGTCTCGATGGGCTGGCCGTAAAGTTCGTCACGACTGTATCCGAAGAGGACTTCGACTTCGGCGTTGATCCGCACGATGGATCCTTGCTCATCGGAAACCACCACGGCGGCCGGAACACACTCGAACAAACGCTCCAGCATCTCGGGGGTCTGGACGCAGGATTCGGCGGTTTGTTGTTGCGTAACTACGTTAGGAGTCATGGATATAAGTAGAGCTCACCCGAATGGCTAGACATGGACGTGTTGCTGCTAGAGTTGCGAAGCGAAAGAAAGAAGGGGGTAAAGCGGCTTCATTAGCAATGTAGACCTCTGGAGGAATGCCGTCAAGCTTAACTGCGGGGCCGATGTGCGCTAGTACTTAGCCGGGAGGTAGGATTGAGACGGGGTTTGAGAGGCATTCCGAGAAATGGGACGCCGGACTAAAGTCCGGTGCCTACATAACGGCCCCCGACAACAGCGCCCGGATGCGGCGGTCCACATTTGGTGCGTACATAAACTGCTAATGTTAGTCGCCGCTCGCGGCGGCTATGCCTTTGGTGGTGAATGGGGAGGAATCTTGCGGCTCTACCGCGAATTGTTTTGGGAGATTGTTGGGGCGGTATTTGGGGTCGGCGGTGAGCTTCTGCTGCACCGTGGCGTGGAGGACCGAGCCTTCGGGGATTTTGCGGACGGCACCCAGAGGAATTCTCCAGCGGGGCTTGGCTTTGACCGGGTCGTAGTAGGAGTGCGGAAGGAATTCCAGGATCCACCAGGGCAGGGTGAGAGAGTTGTGCTCCGGGGCCGCGGGATTGGGGCGCACGGGAGGCGGAAGGGAATTCTTGTTGGCTTGGGCGGAAGTGGCGGGCGGCGCCGGGGCGACTTGCGGCGCGGGTGGCGGAGTGGGAATCGTGCCGAGGATGCGGTCGGCGCGTAGCGGGTCGATCAGCAGGCCGAAGGGCAGGGCTTCGTGGAGCATCCACTCCAGGGCGATTTTGGATAGGCCGCTCTCGGACTCCGCATAGGAGCCGCCGACGTCGGAATGGACACCGGAAAACCAGACCTGCTTGATGTCTTGATCGGGGAAAGGACGGCCCCAGAGATTGTTGCGGAAATAGCAGCGGCGCTCGTCGATGGAAACAGCGTGACGGGCGGCCTGCATGTCGGGGTTGCGCCCGGTGTAGGGGACCTGGACGGGATTGAAGATCCAGCCGACGGAACTGACGGTGTCCCAGACGCCGACGAAATGCAGGGGACAAGGGCGGCAGAAGGTGGCCTTGAAGCCGTCGGCGACTTGAAAGGTGTGGGTCATGCCGCCGGCGCGGCGGGTGCGTTTGGCGTAAAGGCGAGTGATGTAGGGAATCAGGCCTTCGTTGCCGGGACACAGCAAGCCGAACATGTGCAGGACGCCACCGAGAGCGCGGACGGTGTAAGCGCCGCGGCTGAAGCCGAAGAGAAAGACGCGGTCGCCGGTTTCGTAGGTGTTCATGAGGTAGCGGTAGGCGTCGCCGACGTTGGTAAGAAAGCCGGCACCGAAAGCCAGGCCCTTGATGACCGACCAGGTTTTGCTGAGCCTGTTGGTGGCGGTGGGAGAACCCATGGTGCCTACGCCGGGATGGTAGTAGCCGACTTGCTGAATGCCATCGACGATCAGCGAGCTGTAGAGTTTGACGACGTTGGAGTTGTGGTCGCCGAATTCGTTGCCGGTACCGTCGCAACAGATGACGATGTTTTTAGTCATGGGGACCTCGAGGGGGTACGTTGCGGAGGAGGGTATCACTAGAGTAGTTAATTGCCAAGGCAAATGCAGGGAGAATGCCTCGGGGAAGCGGGGATGGCGTATTGAGTGCAGGAGTGCCTGGCGCCGGCGGCTGACGGGGCGACTGAGCCCTCGCTTGGCGGATTCAAGTTGCCGGAGTTGTGGGTGGCACAGACGGAAGTCTATGCCAGTTGGATACAATGCTTGTTTTGGGAGCATTGGGCGATGAAGACGCTAAAGAATGCATGGGATCGGGAGGAGATTGATGTGCGGCTGGGGCGGGTGCGGCTGGATAGCGCGCGGCGGTGGGGGAAGATGTCGGCGCATGGCATGGTGTGCCACTTGGGCGATTCTTTTCGCGGGGTGATGGGGGAGACGCCGCTGGCCGTGAAGCCGGGCACCTTTGGGCGCGGCTTCATGAAGTGGGTGGCCCTGTATGTGCCGCTGCAATGGCCGCATGGCATCAAGACGATGCCGGAGATGGACCAGGAGATTGGCGGCACGCGGCCGAGGGAATTTGCGGGCGATATGCGGGAGTTGCGCCGGTTACTCGAGCGGTTTACGCGGGAGCCGAGAGATTTTGCGTGGCGGCCGCATCCGATATTCCTGGAGATGACCGAGCAAGACTGGATGCGCTGGGGCTACCTGCACATGGACCATCACTTACGGCAATTTGGGGCGTGAAGCCAGCCGAGGTGATCGCGACGGGCTACTTACCTGGTTTCGCGAATGAAGCGGTTGTAGACGGGTTGGGTGGGCCGGGCATTCATCGGATAGAGCTTGGCGAAGGCGTTGACCTCATCGGCCGAGAGGGTCGAGGGCGATTTGAGGATGAACCACTCCACGCTTTCGGTGCAGGGAGGAGTGGTCAGCGAACCCATAAAGTTGTAATAGCCGCGATCGGAAGGCAAAAGCTCGGTGGCATCAATGGTGAGGGTGTCGATCTTGGTGGCGACATTTTTTTTCTTCGGAAGATGCTGCCAGATGGTTTGAATGACGGAATTGGGTCTGCCGACCTTTAGAAAAACGGCGACCACCCCGAGTTTTCCCTCGATGTCCGCATGCACCAGATGCACGACCATGTCGGAAGCCTTGCCGTTGATCTTCTCTTCGCTGGGGTGGTGAAAGTGGAACTGCTTGAGGACGAAATGGTGTCCAGCGACGGTGATGGAGCTGCCCGGGGCATAGGTGACCATGATGGTGTGGCCATTGTCGATGACGTTGAGAGGCGAAGGATGATAGTCAAACTCGATGGGATCGAGGTCGTACTTTTTCGATTTGCGGATGTCGACAGGAGACTGCTGATGGCCGAACTTGCAGGAGGAGAAGGAGGGGTCCAGGCTGCTCCAACGCAGGGGACCGTTTTCACCCTGGTAGGACCAGTGCGGTGGGCCGTGATGGTCTTCTTCTTGTTCTTGCGCGCGGGTGATGGCCAGGGTCATGACGATCAACGGAACGAGGGAACAGAGCAGTATTCTTTTGAGGTTTTTCACGGAATTTTTCTCCTGCGCGACGGAAATGTGTTTTCGTACCGGGAGCAGGTGCGGCAGCGAGTCTCAGGAGGGGGTGGAGGTACGGGGCGATCCAGGCAACTACGGCGCTGTCCCAGCTTTGCCATCGTAGCTGGAAGAAGCAGGGGAGCGGCAAGAAATTTGGGGAGGTGTGCGGGTTAGTCACGAGCGCGGGGTGGCGCAGCCCTGGCCTGAGGTGCGATTGAGGCGGACCGGCTGCGGCGCGTTGTACCGAATGGCGGGCCGGCGGAGGGCGCGGGTGCTTCAGTTTTGTATTTTGGCGGAGAAGCGCAGGCGGACGTAGTCGGCGGTCCACTTGCCTTCGGCGTCGCAGAGCTGGGGACGCAGGGCTTCCTGGACTTCGGCGAGGTAGGCGGGGCGATCGGCGGGGGGCAGGGAGTTGGTGAAACTTTCGGCGAAGGTTTCGAGCCAGGCGGTGACGTCTCCCGGGAGCGGGGTGGGGCGGGGGATCAGGGCGATGTAGTTTATGGCGAAGCCGGCGGTGGCCAGGCGCTGCGAATAGTCTTCGACGGTGGGGAAAAACCAGGGGACGGCGGCTGCGCCGTCGATGCCGCGGCGATGGAGGGCTTCGATCAGGGCGGTTTTTATTTTGGCTACGCAACCATGGCCGCCGAGTTCCGCTACGAAGCGTCCCTGCGGGCGGAGAGCGCGGTGGACACCGGCGATTACTTTGTCGGGATGGCGCATCCAATGCAGGGCGGCGTTGCTGAAGACGGCGTCGAATTCGTTGTGGAAGGCGAGATTTTCGCCGTCCATTACCCGGGCGTCCACGCCGAGTTCTCGGGCGGCTGCGATTTGCTGAGGACTGGCATCTACGCCGATTACGTCGCAGCCCATGGCGGCGAGCTTGGCGGTGAGCACGCCGTCGCCGCAGCCGAGGTCCAGGATGCGCTCGCCTGGTTGGGGGGAGAGCAATTCGACTACTGGCGCGCCGAGGTCGGCGACGAAGCGGGCGTTGCGTGCGTAGCGTTCGGGATCCCATGTTTGGGACGGAGCTTGTGAAGGAGTCATAACAGGAGTGTGGGCGAAACGATAGATCTACCAGCCTTTTTGTTTGCGGAGTTCGGTGATGTGGGCGGTGTGATGTTTGCCATGCCACTCGTAGACGAAGAGCAGCCAATCGATGGTGCGCTCGCCGTGTTCCGGGTGGATGAGCGGGCGGGCGAAATGTTCGGGTGTCAGCGAGCGCCACAGGCGGTCCCAGCGATCGTGCAAGGAGTCGAGCAGGGCTTGGGAAACCGCGATGGGGGCGGACTTGGCGTCGGCCAGCTCGGCCCAGCGGGCTTCTTCATAGGGGCGGACGGTGGGCTTGTCTTCTGTGAGGGCCAGGCGCAGGCGGATGTAGGCGTTCATGTGGCTGTCCGGGACGTGATGAACGACTTGGCGCACGGTCCAGCCGCCCTCGCGGTAGGGGGTGTCAAGCTGCGGGTCGCTCAGGCCCTTTACGGCGGCGCGCATTTTTGCGGGAGTGGAGGCGATTTCGTCGATGGCTTGCTGGCGGCGCGCGGGGGTGACCGCAGCGGGCATTTCGAGTTTTCCGACTGGGTAGCGCGGGTCCATCTGTGATTCTCCTCGGGAGGCGTCGTGCAACTTGGCCATGCAATTATGGCCGCAGGCGTTCCAGGAGGTCAACGCAGCATAAGTGCAATTGCTTCTCCAATTTGGATGTTGCGGGTTCAGGAAATGGCCAACGCGAGAGTGCTACAATGACGGGCTTGCTTGTACCGGCGGCAGGCGGCCGCGAATCAAATAGGCGGGAGCACGCACATGCATGAAGTGGTGATCATCGGGAGTGGCTGCGCCGGGCTGACCGCCGCGATCTACGCCGCGCGGGCGAATCTGAAGCCGCTGGTGATCGAAGGTCACGAGCCCGGAGGACAGCTTTCACTGACCACCCACGTGGAAAATTTTCCGGGCTTTCCGGACGGCATCATGGGTCCGGAACTCATCGAAAATATGCGCAAGCAGGCGCAGAGATTTGGAACGGAGTTCAAGGCCGGGGTGGTGACGGAAGTGGACGTGCGGCAGCGGCCGTTCCAGATCGTGGCGGGCAAGGATAGCTATGAAGCGAAGGCGCTGATTGTGGCAGCGGGGGCGTCGGCGCGCTTGCTGGGCTTGAAGAATGAGCGGGAGCTGATCGGGCACGGAGTGTCCACCTGCGCGACCTGCGACGGCTATTTTTTCCGCGGGAAGCCGATCGCGGTGGTAGGCGGGGGAGACACGGCGATGGAGGAAGCAAACTTTTTGTCGCGGTACGCCAGCAAGGTCTATCTGATTCACCGGCGGAATGAGTTCCGCGCGTCGAAGATCATGATTGACCGCGCGAAGGCCAACGAAAAGATCGAGTTTGTTACGCCCGCGGCGGTGGAAGAGATTGTGGCGCGAGACGGATCGGTGGAAGGCGTGCGAGTGCGCGACACCAACGGCGGCCCAGGGAGGGAGATTGCCCTGCACGGTGTGTTCGTGGCCATCGGGCATGACCCCAACTCCACGGCGTTCAAAGGCAAACTGGAAATGGATGCCAACGGCTACCTGATCGCCAGCCACGGCAGCCTGACCAAGGTTCCCGGCGTTTTTGTCGCCGGCGACGTGCAGGATCATCGCTACCGGCAGGCGGTGACCGCGGCGGGTTCCGGGTGCATGGCGGCGATGGATGCCGAAAAGTTTCTGGAAGAGCACAATCACGCGTAGCCCGCTGGTCGCCAACCTCGCGCCCAGTCATAATCAAGTGCCATGCTCCGGTCGACGCTGCTCAAGCTTTCCGAAAGCCCTGGATTCGCTCGCTGGGTAACTTCCAATGGACCAACCCGCCGGATGGCGCGGCGCTTCGTGGCCGGCGAAACACTGGACGAAGCCATTGAGGCCGCGCGGTATTGCAACGATCGCGGGATGCTGGCGAGCCTGGATTATCTCGGCGAAAATGTGGCTACCACCGCCGACGCGCAGCGGGCGCGCGACGCCTACCTGGAAATTTTCGAGCGCATCGCCAAAGAAAAATTGCAGGCCAACGTTTCCTGCAAGCTCACGCAACTGGGCCTGGACCTGAGCGCGGAATTTTGCGAAGGGCTGCTGCTGTCCATCGTGGAGCGGGCCGCGGCTTACGATAATTTTCTGCGGGTGGACATGGAAGGCTCGATGTACACGCAGCGCACCGTGGAACTGGTCAAGTGCATTCGCGCCCGGAGTCCCGCGGTGGGCACGGTGATTCAGGCCTACCTGTACCGCAGCGAAGGGGATATTCGGGACCTGCTGGGATATGGCTGCCGGGTGCGCTTGTGCAAAGGCGCTTACAAGGAGTCGGCGGAGGTGGCCTTCGAACGCAAAGCGGACGTCGACGGCAACTTCGTGCGCATGATGAAGGCGCTGCTTTCCAGCCGCTTCTACCACGCGATCGCCACGCACGACCCGCACATGATCGGCGAAACGATTCGCTGGGCGGCGGCCAAGAAAATTTCGAAAGATGATTTTGAGTTTCAGATGCTGTATGGCGTGCGCACGGACTTGCAGCGGCGGATGGTGCGGGACGGCTACCGGATTCGCGTGTACATTCCCTACGGGCGCGACTGGTTTCCGTATTTCATGCGGCGGCTGGCGGAACGCCCGGCGAACGTGGGATTTCTGCTGCGAAATATCTTTCGCAAGTGACGGCGGTGAATGTGCGAGCGCTACTTTTTGCGGCAGACGGTGACGCCGTCGCGCAGCGGAACCAGCACCGGGAAAAGATCTTTCGAGGCGTACACCAGCCGATTCAGTTCTTGCACGCCGAGGGTGTCCTGGTCTCCGGGCGCGGCTGGGCGAGCCGCTTTTCCCGACCATAGCGTGTTATCCGTGAGGAACAGGCCGCCGCGACGGAGTTTCGGCAAAGCGGCGCGCAGCGCAGCAGGGTATTGGTGCTTGTCGACATCGTTGAAGATGAAGTCGAACTTGCCGGGAGTTTTCTTCAACAGGGCCATGGCGTCGCCCACCTGGACGTGCACGCGCTTGGCGATGCCCGCCCGCCGGAAATATTCTTGCGCGCGGCGGGCATTCTCCGGGTTGCCGTCGGTGTAGAAAACTTCGGCCTGGGGACCGGCGGCGCGCGCCAGCCAGATGGTCGAATAGCCGATTGCCGATCCCATTTCAAAAATGCGCTTGGCGCCGGAAATTTGCACCAGCAGAGTCAGCAGCCGCGCCACGGCAGGCCCGATGATCGGCACGTCGTGCTCGGCGGCATATTCTTCGATCTCCTCGACGACCGCATCGCGCTTGGGGAGCAACTCGTAGAGGTAGTCCTCGACATCTTCCTGAATGTAGCCGCCGCGCAAGTTCTTACTGAGGATCACAGGGTTTCTCCCGGCTGGAGTGCGTGAATTTGCAGGCCTGCGATGTCCGCGGCTTCTTTGCGCAGCCCTTCGGGGCGCCCAGTCAGCACCGGAAACGTCGCGTAGTGCATGGGGATGACGTGTTTCACGCCGAGCAAACGAATGGCGTACGCCGCCTCCCGCGGGCCCATGGTGAAAAGGTCGCCGATCGGCAGCATGGCCAGGTCCGGCCGGTACAGTTCGCCGATCAATTTCATGTCGCCGAAAAGTGCCGTGTCTCCCGCGTGATATACCGTGAAATTTCCCGGCATACGGATCACCAGGCCAGCCGGCTCGCCTCCGTACAGGCGGGTTCCCTGGTCGTCGATGGAATTGGAATGGAACGCGTGGGTCATGGTCACTTCAAACTCGCCGACTTTTTGCGAGCCGCCCTTGCCCATGGGCCTGATTTCTTTCTCGAAGCCCTTACTCCCGAGCCACAGACAGGTCTCAAAAATGGCCACGATTTGCGGGCGGTGCTGCTTCGCCAGCGCCAGCAAGTCCCCCAGGTGGTCGGAATGAGCGTGCGAGAGGAAAATCACATCGAGCCGCGGAACCTTCTTCAGGGCCTCCGGGCAGACGGGGTTGGTCATGACCCACGGGTCGACCAGCGCAATGTGGCCGGATGGAGTCGTCAGCGAAAACGTGCTGTGGCCGAAATACGTGACCTTGTTGCCCTTCGTGTCGAGCACCTGGCACCTCGGGAGAATGGTCGAGGATTGCTGGAATCTTTATTTGCTTGGCGACGTGGCCGCTGTGCCGCCGTCGGCTGCCAACAGCGAACGAATGGCTGCTTCGTAGGTTTCCCGGCTGTTGGCCCCTAGCAGGTGGCCGACTTGCCGGCCGTCCTTGGCATAGAAGAACGATGCGGGAATCGCGCCGCCCCATCCCGGTAGGACCGCCTGGACAAAGGCCGCCTCGCCGCCGGCTTTCTTGCGGTAGTTGGGGAATACCGGTTTGTAGCGGGCGATAAAGCGGCGGGTCAGAATCAAGTCGCCGTCGTCATCGAGATTGACGCCGATAACGCGCAAGCCCTGGGGAGCGTACTGCTTGGCGAGTTCGTTGAGCATAGGATATTCGTCGCGGCAAGGCTCGCACCAGGTAGCCCAAAAGGTGATCAGCACCGGCTTCCCATGATATTGGGCGAGCATCTTTTGATAGCCCTGGGCATCGATCAATTCAGGATCGTGCGGCGCGGTGGTCTGCGGCGCGGATAGCACGGTGCTGGCGGCAAGAAGAAGTGCGACGAAAACGGTCCGGGTTCTCATGAAGTTTCCTTCCCCAACTATTCTATCCGCATGCCTGCAAGTTGAGAAACCCATTCGCGCCGCGTACAATGCAGGCAAGCGCTTGTTGGTTCCGGTGGGGCCGTGGTATAAGGAAATTTCCGCGGGTCGCATCGTTTAGCGAGAGGGCCACCGGCCTGAGGTAAGAACACCTGAGGTAAGAACAAAGGAGATTCTGAATGGCTTACGTGATTGCCGAGCCGTGCATCGGCACAAAAGACAGCGCTTGCGTGGACGTCTGCCCGGTGGACTGCATCCACCCGCGCAAGGACGAACCGGAGCACGAAGCGGAAAAGCAGCTGTACATCAATCCGACGGAATGCATCGATTGCGGGGCTTGCGTGCCAGTGTGTCCGGTGACGGCGATTTTCGCGCTGGAAGACCTGCCGGAGAAATGGAACAGCTACACGCCGGTTAACGCGGATTGGTACGCCAAGAAGTAGCCGGGGCGGACTGGGCGGTCACAGACTCAATACAGGCGGGATCTCGCGGCACGCTTCGGCGTGCCGCTTTTTTTGTGCCGCCCTGCGCGCCATCCTGCATCTTCCAATTCTCTCTTTCGGCGTCCAACGTTCTCACCGCCGGAAACATCTACAGTTCTAGTCCCGTAACCGGAGAAGCTCTGTGAAGCAGCGATTTTTCCTTGGCGCGGTGACCGCGCTCCTTTGGAGTCTCACTACGCCCGCTGTTCCAGGGCCGCAGGCTCCGGCGGCCGCGCCGCCAAAGGCCGCGGCGCACCCGCAGCCGCTCGAAGCCACGTGGACCGGAGAGCTGCAAGCGGGCGACGCGACGCTGCACCTGGTCCTGCACATCTCGAAAGGGGACAACGGCTCGCTGAAGGCCGCGCTCGACAGTCTCGATCAAGGCGTTTATGGCATCGAAGTTTCCACCATTACGCGAACCGGATCCGCGCTGAAATTTGAGGTGGTTTCCGTGAATGCCTCGTACGAAGGCAAATTTTCCGCGGATCGCCGCAGCATCGATGGCATCTGGTCGCAGGGAGCAGCCAGTTTGCCGCTGGTTTTCCATCGCCAGGCGCCCGGCGCGAGCGCCAAGAAAACGCCGGACCCGCTGTTCACGGCCGAAGGAGTCTGGCAGGGCGCCCTGGAAACCGACGGCATGCGCTTTCGGCTGCAGCTACACATATCGCACGACACGCAAGGCCAGTTGGTGGCGGCCATGGACAGCATCGATCAGGGCATCAACGGCTTTCCCGCGACAAATGTGGCGCAGAAGGACTCCGCTATAAGTTTCGATCTGCCCGCCATCGGCGCTGCCTACGATGGCACGTTGAACGCCGCCCAAGAATTCGATCTCGGGACACTGGCAGCAAGGCGACAGTTTCAGCGTTCTGACTTTCAAGCGCTCCGATCAAATTCTGGAATTGCGCCGCCCGCAGACTCCCGCGAAACCTTATCCGTATGTGGAAGAAGAGGTGGTCTTCGCGAATGCCAAGGCCGGCACTTCTCTCGCCGGCACTCTTACGCTTCCGCGTGGTCCAGGACCATTCGCCGCCGCGATTCTCCTGGCCGGCTCCGGCCCGCTGGACCGCGATGAAGCGGACTCCGGCCATCGCCCCTTCCTGATCCTGGCGGATCTCCTCACCCGCAAAGGCATTGCGGTACTGCGCTACGACAAGCGCGGCATCGGCAAGTCCACGGGCAACTACGACAATGCCACCACCGCGGATTTCGCCGGTGACGCCGAAGCGGCCTTGGCGTTTCTAAAAAGCCGCAAACAGATCGACGCCCAAAGAATCGGCATCATCGGTCACAGCGAAGGGGCGATGATCGCGCCGATGCTGGCTTCGCGCTCCAGCGACGTCGCCTGGATCGTGCTGCTGGCCGGCCCCGCGACCAACGGCGAGCAGACCATGCTCTTGCAGTCGGACCTCATCACCAGGGCCGGCGGCATGACCGACGAGCAAGTGGCCCAGAGCCTGGAATTTGACAAGCAATCGTATCTGCTGGTCCGTCAAGAAAAAGATCGTACTACTCTGGAGAACAAGCTGGGCGAACTGGTCAAAGCCAGCGACTTGGGCCCGGCGATGCCCCCGGCGTTCCTGCAGCGGCAAATTCATTGGACCAGCTCGCCGTGGTTTCGCTACTTTCTCGACTACGATCCCGTGCCGGCGCTGCAAAAAACAAAGTGCCCGGTCCTGGCGTTGAGCGGAGAGAAAGACTTGCAGGTTCCTCCCAAAGAGAACCTGCCGCTGATCAAGAAGGCCTTGGAAGACGGCGGGAACAAAGATTTCGAGGTGCTCGAATTGCCCGGCTTAAATCACCTCTTTCAGCACTGCCAGACGGGCCTGCCCGCGGAGTCCCGGGCCATCGAAGAAACCTTCGCGCCGGAGGCGCTGGCGGCGATTTCCGCCTGGGTTCTAAAGCACACGAATCCATAGCTGATTCAATATGTTGTGATGTCGCTGTTCCATGTGAAGTTCGACGCATCCGGCCGAGGTGCGCGATTCGCGCACTTCGGCCCGGGCTGAAAGTCAAAATACCGCGCGGCAGGTTATGCTGTTTGCGAGGAGACCAACTCGTCCCGTGCCTCCCAAGCTTCATCTGGTCCCCATCGTCCACGCGCATCAGCCTTGCGGAAATTTCGGCCATGTCTTCGAGCAGTCGTATGCGCATTGCTACCTGCCCTTCGTCGAGGCGCTCGAAAAACATCCCGGCGTTCACATGGGCCTTCACTATTCCGGTCCTTTGCTCACCTGGATCGAAGAACATCATCCCGAGTATTTCGAGCGGCTGAGAGTCATGGTGAAGTGCGGCCAGGTGGAGATGTTGGGCGGCGGCTTTTACGAACCGATTTTGATCGCCATTCCGCCCGCGGATCAGCGCGAGCAGATTGTGCGGCTCGCGGACTACGTGGAACGCCATTTTGGGCAGCGCCCGTCCGGCGCCTGGCTGGCCGAGCGCGTTTGGGAGCCGCAACTTGCGTCCGCGCTCGCGGAGGCCGGGGTTGAATACACGCTGCTGGACGACATTCACTTTCTTTCCGCGGGTTTCGAACAGGAGGAGCTCTTCGCCGACTACATCGGCGAAGACCAGGGGAAAAAGATCCGCATCATCCCCGGCCAGAAATCGCTGCGCTACCTCATCCCGTGGGACTTGGTGGAAAAGAACATCGCCAGTTTGCGCGACACCGCCAGCAAGCACCCCGAAGGCATCGCCGCCATGGGCGACGACATGGAAAAGTTCGGCGGATGGCCCGGCACGTTTGAACTTTGCTACAAAAAAGGGTGGCTCGAGGATTTTTTCGCGGCACTCGAAGAGAACGCCTCCTGGCTGAACGTTTCCACACCCGGCGAATATCTGGCGACGCACAATCCGGCTGGGCGCGCCGACCTCGCGGCAGCGTCCTACACCGAGATGATGGAATGGATGCTGCCTGCGCGCGTTCGCCAGCGCTATCACGCCGTGGTGAAAGAATTCGAGGCCCGCCCGGAGGTGTTGTCGTTTCTCCGCGGCGGCCCGTGGCGCGCTTTTTTCCGCAAGTATTCCGAATCGAATCTATTGCACAAGAAAATGCTGCGCGTCGCGGGCCGCATCGCGGCCGCGCCCAGCCGGCGCAGCGGCTCGAAAGCCACCGAGGAACTCAAGCGGGCGTACGATTTGCTGCTTCGCGCGCAATGCAACGATGCCTACTGGCATGGCATCTTCGGCGGGCTGTACGCTCCGCATCTGCGCACCGACCTCTGGCGCAATTTGATTCGCGCGGAAGTCATCGTGGACCAGCAAACGCCAGGCGCGCTGGCTCCTCATGTGGAAACGCTGGACTACGATTGTGACGACGCCAACGAGCTGCTGTTCACCGCGCTGGAGTATCAGGCGCTGGTGAAGCCCTCCGATGGCGGCACGCTCGCGGCGCTGGATTTTCGCCCCACCGATTCGACGCTCATCAACTCCATTCTGCGGCGTCCCGAGGCCTACCACGCGCGCCTGCGCGATCCGTCCTATCGCCCGGCGACGTCCACGGCCTCCGCTTACGAGCAGACCAAGTCCAAGGAACCCGGTCTGGAGCGCTTTCTGCACTACGACCGTTGGCCGCGCCACACCTTTCGCTTGTTCTTCTTCGATCCGGCGCGCACCCACGCCGATTATGAGACTCTCGCGCTCAACGAAGACCCGGGATTCGCGGCCGGGGAGTTTTCCGCGGACGACTGGTCGGCGCACCACGCCGAACTCGCGCGCGAAGGCGCCCTGGCATTGCCGGGACCGCATGGAGCTTCCGGCGCCCAGCTTTCGGTCACCAAACTATTGTCTTTTGGACCTGCTCCGCGCGGATGCGAAGTCGCCTGCGAAATCAGGATCACCCTGGATGCGCCGTTGGTAAAGCCTGTCGCCATCGGCATCGAATCGGTGATCAATCTGCTCGCGCCGACGGAACCCGATCGATTCTTCGAGACGCCCGCCGGTCCGCACAATCTGCGCTTCAGCGGTTCGCTGCCCGCTCCCATTCTCCGCATGGAAGATGGCTGGCAGCGTTTGCGCATCGCGCTGCACGCCCAGGGCGCGGAGCATTTCTGGGTTGCACCGATCGAAACGGTTTCGGAGTCGGAAGAAGGTTTCGAGCGCGTCTACCAAGGCTCGCAGATACTCGCCGTGTGGCATCCGGATTTGTCTACGGCGAAATCTTGGACTGGCCGATTGCTCTGGCGCGTCGAAGCCATCTGACCGTCAGGTGGTCCAGGAGCGGCGAACGCTTAGCGATTCCCGGCGCGCGGGAATGGCCGCCTCATCGCGCCATCAGCAGATTCTGCGCGAACGGCCACTGTTCATCGATCCACTGTCCGTCGCAATGAAATCCGGTACGCTCGGCCATGGCCACCACTTCCGGCAGCCGGTATTTGTGGGAGCTCTCCGTCCAGATGGTTTCCCCTGCTTCCATCATCACGCCCAGGCCCGCGGCCGGAATGTCCACCAACTGGCGCCGCGTCGAACGCAAATGCATTTCAATGCGCCGCTCGGCGGCGTTCCATCTGGCCTCGTGGCGAAAACAGGAAAGGTCGAAGTTGGCTCCCAATTCCCGATTGATGCGCGCCAGCAGGTTCAAATTGAACGCCGCCGTGACGCCAACCGGATCGTCGTATGCCATGAGCTGATCTGCAACTTTCTTTTCGAGGTCGGTTCCCAGCAACAATGCGTCACCCGGTTGCAGGGCCGACCGCACCTCGCGGAGAAATCCTTCGCCGGCTTCGCGGTCGAAATTGCCGATGGTGCTTCCCAAAAACAAAACCAGCAAATGATCGTCTTCTTCACGACGTTCGGCGACCGCCCGCAAACCCTCGAGGTACGGCCGCTCGTAGCCCACGATGCTGACCAGATCGATCTGCCCGAGCTCTTTTTCGCACGCGGCCAGCGCCGACGGCGAAATCTCGATAGGGTAGTAGTAGGTTTTCTGCCGGCGCGCCAGCGCCTCTAAAATCCAGCGGGTCTTTTTTCCGCTGCCGCTGCCCAACTCCGCCACCTGGATGGGAGACGGCAGCCGCGAAACGATCTGCCGCGCATACTTCTCCAGTAACCGCGCGTCGGCTCGCGTCAGGCCATATTCCGGCAGGACGCAGATGGTCTCGAACAACGCCGAGCCCACCTCGTCGTACAAATATTTCGAAGGAAGTTCCTTCTGTCCGGTTTTGGTCAAGCTTTCACGGACCGCGTCCGCAAATTCAGACACATGTCGTGACAGAGGAAGAGAATGGATCGTCATCGCGGCTCCCAAGCCTGTGGTTTTCAGTCCTCAACGCAGCGGAACGTCGCATACACATACGGATAATTGGGCTGGAACCAATTGCGAAACGATCGCCGCAGCATGCAAGCGGCTGTGCGGGGAGAGCCGCCTTTCATTACGTAGTGCTTACCGTCAAAAAAATTTGCCGAGTATCCGGGATAGAAAGGCATGGGCGCGAAACCCGGAAACGGCGCGAATTCCGTGCGCGTCCATTCCCACCCGTTGCCCACGATGTCGTGGACGCCGAAGGCGCTCGCTCCCCGCGGGTACGAACCCACGGGACTCGGATCCCAATGCGCGAAATCGAAATTGCCGTAGCGCGGGCCCGGCGCTTCTTCTCCCCACGGATAGCTGCGCTCCACGCTGTCGTCCGAGGTGCCGTAGGCCGCGCGATGGAATTGCTCTTCCGTCGGCAATTTACGCCGCAGCCACTTCGCATAAGCACTGGCTTCCGCGTGGCTGACATACACCGGCCAGTCCAGCGGCAATTGGACGTCGCCAAACATGGTGCGATACATCCACAGATTGCCTTCCCGCCGCCAGAATGCGGGATGCTCCACATTTTCCTTCTTCTTCCAGGACCAGCCTGCGTCCGTCCAGATAGAGCGATCGGTGTACCCGCCGGCTTGTATAAAGAGCATGAAGTCGCGATTCTTCACGTTGTAGTTGTCGATCGCGAACTCCGGTACACGCACTTCGTGCGCCTCCATCTCGTTATCCCACCCGAATTCGTTCCCCTGCTCGCGCTGCAACCCCAGGGTCGCGCGTCCCGCGGCAATCTCCACCAGGTGCGATTTCGCCCGCGGCGTCTTCCAGTCGGCTTCTTCGGTTGCCGGGATCTTCCGGTCGGCGGGAAGCTGGTGAAACATGTACGCCAGCGTCTCCGCGTGCATCAGCCGGTGTTCCACGGCCACTTCCAGCATGGGCATCAGCAGCGGGTGCCCCTCCGAGGGGTTCGCCAGCGCCCGGGCAATGGCCCGGTCCAGGTTCTGCCGCAGCCGCAAGTTGTACTGGTCGATTTCCTCGCGAGCCGGCCAGTCCTGTGGCTTGTCCGTGGGCAGACCGCCATCCACCGGATCGATGCCAAAGGCAAAAAGTTTGTCGAACGACTCATGGAAAGACTGCAGGCCGAAAGCGCGTTGCGCCAGCAAGTTCCAATCAAACGCTTCCACGTGCCCCAGGTAAAAAATGACCCGGTGCCGTTCGGGTATCGGCCGGTCATACATGGCCTCTTCGCGCACAATCCCGAACAGCGCGTCGGTTTGCTTGCGGGACTCAATCAGGCGGGTATGCAGGTCGTGACGGGTGCGGACGGCGCTACTGGTGGCTCCCATTCGGTATTCCCCTTCCGTTGGATGCTGCGTCCGATCGAGGGATGCGCCAAAATTCGGCGGAGAGAGGCTGACCGACGTATGATGGTCTCTCTCGCAGGCGTGGGGTGTCAATCGAAATGAATGCGAAACCCGCTCCACCGGCTGAAAATACCATCGAATTTCTCGACGTTACATACAGTATTGGCAGTATTGGTGGCAATTCGCCCCACACCCTGGTCTCCAACATCTCCCAAGCAATCTCTTCCGGGGAGACGCTGGTCCTTCTCGGCCGCAGCGGCAGCGGAAAGACCACATTGTTAAGATTGATTAACCGCCTACTGGTGCCCACCGGCGGGCAGGTGCTGGTTCAGGGGCGCCCCACTTCCGATTGGGATCCCATTCGCCTCCGCCGCAGCATTGGTTACGTCATCCAGGATGCCGGGCTCTTCCCGCATTTCACCGTCGCCGAAAATGTCGCCCTGGTGCCCACGCTCGAAAAATGGGACGCCCCTCGCATCGCCGCGCGCGTCGAGGAACTTCTCACTTTGGTTGGTCTGGATCCGCGGGATTTCGCCGCCCGCCATCCGCATGAACTCTCCGGCGGCCAACGTCAACGCGTCGGCGTCGCGCGCGCCCTCGCGGCGGACCCGCCGGTGCTATTGATGGATGAGCCCTTCGGCGCGCTCGATCCGGTGACGCGCGCCGAACTGCAGCGCGAATTCAGCGCCCTGGCTCGCCGCCTCGGCAAGACCATCGTCTTCGTCACCCACGATTTGCGCGAAGCGCTGCTGCTGGCGACGCGCATCGTTCTGCTCCAGGCTGGCCGCATCATCGCCTCCGCCTCGCCGCAAGAATTCCTGCGCATCGATCATCCGGAAGTCCAAGCGTTCGCGTCCTCTCTGGGCGCCCTTCCCGGAGCTCCAGCGTGACGCCCTGGACGTTCTTCCTCGGGCATCGCTCCGAAATCCTGGAGGCTACGCTCGCTCACCTCTTTCTGGTGGTGACCGCCATGGCCTTCGCGATCGCCATCGGCCTGCCGCTCGGCTTGCTCATCGTTCACCGCCCCACGCTGCGCCACATTTCGCTGGGCGTCGCCAGCGTCTTTCAAACCATCCCCAGTCTCGCGCTCTTCGGTTTCCTGATTCCCATCCCGTTCATCGGCGGCATCGGCCGCCGCACCGCCATCGTGGCGTTAGTCCTCTATGCTCTCCTGCCCATCCTGCGCAACACCTACGTTGGTCTGACCGGCATCGACCCGGCCGTCCTCGAATCCGCCGAAGCCATGGGCATGACCGAGGCGCAAATCGTGTGGCGCGTCCGTTTCCCGCTCGCACTGCCGGTGATCCTCGCCGGCATCCGCACCGCCACCATCCTCACCATTGGCATCGCCACCATCGCCGCGGCCATAGGAGCGGGCGGCCTAGGCACCTTCATTTTCCGCGGCGTAGCCATGGTCAGCGACGCCGTCATCCTGGCCGGCGCCATCCCCGCCGCCCTCCTAGCCCTGCTCGCCGACGTCCTCCTAAGCTGGATCGAGCGCCGCCTCCGCGTAGCGTAGTCCCGTCTCAGGACGGCGGTCCGGCGCAACTTCTCTGTGCCCTGTGTGCCTCCTCCGTGAACTCTGTGTTACGTTTTTTCCTTCTTTTTCTTTCCTATTCCCCGTGAGACATTCAAATAGGATGCGTCGCCCCCTCCTCTCTGCGTTTTCTCCGCGCCCTCTGCGTCTCTGCGTTATCTTTTGCCTTGTCTTTTGCCTTGGTTTCTCCGGCTGCGGCTCCTCCCGACCCAAAATCACCATCGGCTCAAAATTCTTCACCGAACAAGTCATCCTCGCCGAGCTCTTGGCCCAGCACATCGAAGCCCGCACCGGCATCCACGTCGACCGCAAGACCAACCTAGGCGGCACGCTCCTCTGTCAAAAAGCCTTGCTGGCCGGCCAACTCGACCTCTACGTCGAATACACCGGCACCGCCTTAACGACGGTCCTAAACCAAACGCAAACCGGCGATTCCAACTCCGTCTACGAGCGCGTAAAGCAAGCCTACGCCGAGCGTTTCAACCTGGAAGTCACCGAGCCGCTAGGGTTCGAGAACACTTTCGCCATGGTCGTCCGCGGCGACGACGCCCAGAAATTCCACCTACAGAAAATCTCAGACATGGTCCCGCTAGCCCCCCATTGGCGCGTAGGCGTAGGCTACGAATTCCTGGAGCGCCCCGACGGCTTCCCCGGTTGGAGCGAAAGCTACGCCCTGCACTTCGCCGCCCCGCCCAGCGTCATGGACCTGGGCCTGATTTACCGAGCCCTGGTCGACAAAAAAGTCGACATCGTAGCCGGCAACTCCACCGATGGGCTAATCGACGCACTCCACCTGGTAGCCTTAGCCGATGACCACCACTACTTCCCTCCATACGACGCCGTCCCCATCGTCCGCCTCGACACTCTGGCCAAGTTCCCCCAGCTCCGGCCCGCACTGGCGGATCTAGCCGGCAAAATCTCCGCCGAAGAAATGCGCCACCTCAACGCCGAAATAGACGCCTCCCAAAAAGATGTCCCTGCGGTAGTCCGCGTCTTCCTAGCCTCCAAAGGCCTCCTATAAACTTGCCCAGAGGCCAGCGTCTAAGCCTCTTTAGAATAGACACTTACAAAAAAGCAGTGGAGGGCGGCGCCGGTCCCCGAGCGGGCGCCTCTGGAGTGCGGCGCCTTGGCGCCACTTTCTAAGGTTGCCACCCCATAGCGAGGTTTCCGCCGTCCTCGCCCACTACGTCGTGGCCGCCAGCACCCGTCAAAATCTTACCCGACCCTCAGATTTAGATAAATTTACAATTATCTATTGACATATCACCTACCCCAAGACCAGAATCCCCGCCACCAGCAGCTTGCTCAGTCGCCCCAGCCCTCTGAGCGTCAGTGTCCATCGATCTGAAATCCGTTATCTAAAACGAACCCGTGTCCCGGGGTCGCGTAAGGAGGGAACACATGTCTGTCAATAAAGTCACCAGGAGCCGCCGTTCCAAGCCCGCTCTCACGAGAGTCGGTGTGGTCGCGCTGCTCCTCCTCGCAGTTGTTTTTGCCCTGGTCCAGAAGCATGCCGCCGCCGCTCCGCAAGCCCAATTGTCGGCGACGCAGGTAATTCAGAGTCTTTCCCTGGTCGGTACATCCACAATTCACGCTACCCCCATCGGCAGCGGCGCCGTTCAGAATCCAGAAATAGCCGCTGAAGGTGATTTCGGAGACGGCAGCATTAAGGGCGGCCCGGCCGCGGCAGTCCGCGTGGCCTCATCGCTCGTTCGTACTCGTCGTCGCCTGAACCGCCCGATTCCCAGCAAGGAAGCGGCTCGTCACCAGATTGCTGCCAATACTGCCGGTGCCACGGCAAATTCCGCGGCAACTGCTGCCTTCCCGCCTCCCGAGCCGGTAGTCCCCAGCGACTTGGTGGTTCCCTTCCAGTCCCTCGGCTTCCAGGGCTTTAACGGCCTGAGCCACGTGGACCAGCGCGTCGCCAATAACGGCAATCAGTTCAGCCTCGAACCTCCGGACCAGGGCATCTGCGCCGGCAACGGCTACGTCTTCGAGACCATCAATTCCGCCGTCCGCGTCTTCGATACCCAGGGCAACCCGCTCACCCCCGTCGAAGACATCAGCACCTTCTTCAATTTGGCCGCCGCCATCGACCGCACCACCGGCGTCTTCGGGCCCACGGTCAGCGATCCCAAGTGCTATTTCGATCAGCAGACCCGCCGCTGGTTCGTGAGCGAGCTGATGATCGACGATGGAACCAACGCCGGCGCCACAGGCCGCAGCTTCAACCTGCTCGCCGTCAGCCAGACCGATCACCCCACTGGCGCCTTCACTATTTTCATGTATGACGTCACCGACGACGGCAACAACGGCACTCCCAACCATCCTGGTTGCCCCTGTTTGGGCGATCAACCCCTGCTGGGTGCCGACAAGTTCGGCGTCTATCAAGCCACCAACGAATTCGGAGACAGTTTCAACGGCGCGCAGATTTATGCTATTTCCAAACCGCAAATCGTCGCCGCCGCAGCGTCCCCGACTGCTCCTCTACCCGTCGTCGTTCACATTGACGCTTCTCAGCAGCTCCTGCCCTTCGGGGGTCTTTCTTACTCGATTCAGCCCGCTACGGCACCCACCAGCAATGACTGGGATCGCGACGCGGGTAGCTCGGCCAAGAACGGCGTCGAGTATTTCCTCAGCGCCCTCCAGTTTGTCGACACCTTCGACAACCGAATAGCGGTCTGGGCCATCACCAACACCAAGTCGTTGAGCAAGAGCGCTCCAACGATCGCGCTCTCCTTCAGCGTAATTTCCTCGGAAACCTACGGACAGCCCAATCCCGCCGCCCAAAAGGCCGGCGAAATTCCGCTGGGTGCTTCGGTGGGAGAGCCGGAGGAATTCCTGAACACCAACGACGACCGCATGAACCAGGTCGTTTTCGCCGACGGCGTCTTGTACGGCGGGGTCAACTCGCTGCTAAAGGTGGGTCACGCGGAACAGCAGGGAATCGCTTGGTTCGGCGTCAAGCCCAGTTTCGTTGGGAACACGCTTAAGGGTCGGGTGGTCACTCAGGGCTATGTGGCCGTGGCTGGCGCTGACCTCTTCTTTCCCTCGATTGGTGTCAACGATGAAGGCAACGGAGTCATTGCCTTTTCCTTGTCGGGCGCCAAATATTTCCCCAGCGCCGCCTATGTGGACATGATCCTCGGCCACAGCCTTCCCCTGGTGCACATTGCTGGCGCAGGCCAAGATCCGGAAGACGGCTTCACCGGCTATTTGGCGTTCGGAGGAAATGGGGTGGCCCGCTGGGGCGACTACTCCGCAGCCGTAGCCGACGGCAATCGCGTCTGGTTCGCCTCGGAATATATCCCCAAGGCCTGCCCGTCGCTTACTCCAACTACTCCCCTTTGCCGCACATCCTTCGCAAACTGGGGCACCTTCTTCGCCTCCGTACGCGAATTCTAACTCAGGCCAATCTTGCCGGTTGCAGGCACGGTCCAATCGCGGGCAACGATCTTTGATCGTTGCCCGCGATCTTTTTGAATTTAACTTTCTCTAGAATCAACCTTATGTAGCGATGTAGCGCCGCGTAGGCGCCGCCTTCTAAAGTTGCCCCACACCGCCCCCTCAACATTTGCGCCCCCCTTCTGCGTCGCCCTGCTGCTCGCGCGCGGACTCGATGGTACGATGCCACCGGCCCGAAGCAACACACAGGAGGAAATGGGATTCGCAGTCGTCGAGGTTCCGTCACGGCCTTGCTGAATTACGTAGGGGCACGGCATGCCGTGCCCGCTCCGCGCAAGCCAGAGCCCGCCGCAAGCGATAATTCACCCATTTGGAATTCCCATGATTCATACCGGTCGCCACTTTCTACAAATCCCCGGCCCAACCAACGTGCCGGATCGCGTCCTGCGCGCCATGGACCACCCGGTCATCGATCACCGCGGCCCCGAATTCGCGAAATTAGGCCGGGAAGTTCTGGAAGGCATGCGCGCCATCTTCCAAACCAGCGGTCCGGTCGTGATCTATCCCTCTTCCGGCACCGGAGCCTGCGAAGCCGCCCTCGTCAATACTCTCTCTCCCGGCGATCGCGTGCTCCTCTTTGAGACCGGCCACTTTTCCGGCATCTGGCGTCAGATTGCAGAGCGCCTGGCCCTCAACGTCGAATACGCCCCCGGAAATTGGCGGCGCGGCGCTTCTCCCGCCGATCTGGAAGCCCGCCTCGCCTCCGACTCCCAACATACTTTCAACGCCGTCGTCGTGGTCCACAACGAAACCTCCAACGGCGCCACCAGCCGCCTCGCCGAGCTTCGCCGCATCCTCAACCATCTCCATCACCCGGCGTTGCTGATCGTCGACGCCATCTCTTCCTTATCTTGCATGGACTATCGCCACGACGAATGGGAGGTGGACGTTACCGTCTGCGGCTCGCAGAAAGGCCTGATGGTGCCACCGGGCCTGGGCTTCAACGCCATTTCCGAAAAAGCCCTCGCCGCCAATAAAACCGCCAAACTCCCCAGGTCTTACTGGGACTGGCAGGAAATGTTGAAGCACAATCCCGCCGGATTCTTCCCCTACACGCCGGCCACCAATCTTCTCTACGGTTTGCGCGAAGCCCTGCGCCTGCTCCACGAAGAAGGTCTGCCCAACGTTTTCCATCGCCACCTGCGCCACGCGGAAGCCACTCGCGCCGCGGTCCGCGCCTGGGGCCTCGAAATCGTTTGCGAAGAACCCCTCGAGTACTCCAATTCGATGACCGCGGTTTTCACGCCCGAAGGCCACAATGCGGATCGCCTGCGCCAGATCATCCTCGAAAATTTTGATATGTCCCTGGGAGCCGGCCTCGGCAAACTGTCGGGCAAGGCCTTTCGCATCGGGCATCTTGGCAGCTTCAACGATCTCATGCTCGCCGGAACCCTGAGCGGCGTGGAAATGGGTCTCCGCCTCGCCGGCGTGCCGCACCAGGACGGCGGTGTCCTGGCCGCTCTCGATCGCCTCGCCCCGGCCGCTGCCCAACCGGCGCCCGCTCCCCCAACCCCATGACCGCGGAGCCCCCGAGCGGTCAGCCGACGTCGCACCAAAGTTTTTCAGTCCCGCACGCATCCGCGCCTTCGCACCAGCGCTGGATGGTGCTGCTGCTCTTGTCCCTGATGTACTTCATCACCTACCTGGATCGCGTCAGCATTGCCAACGCCGCCCCGCTCATCAGCCGCGAGTTCGGGTTCAGCAAAGCCGCCATGGGCGTGATCTTCAGCGCCTTCGTCTGGGCCTACGCATTTTTTCAAGTGCCCGGCGGCTGGCTGGGCGACCGCTTCGGCCCCCGCAAGGTGCTAACGGTCATCATGGTGTATCGCACCCTGATCGCCGCGGTGACCACACGAGCGACGGGCTTCTCTTCGTTTTGGGCCGTGCGCTTCATGCTTGGCGTCGGCGAGGCTGGCGCGTTTCCCACCGCGACCCGCGCCATGCAGATGTGGTTCCCTCGCCAGGAGCGCGGCTTTGTGCAAGGCATCAGCCACGCGGCCAGCCGGTTTGGAGCGGCCGTCGGCCCTCCTCTGGCCGTGGCGCTGATGATTCACTACGGTTGGCGCGTGGTCTTCTACCTCATTGGAATCATCAGCGCGCTGTGGGCATTGTCGTTCGCGCTTTTGTATCGCAACACGCCGGAAGAGCACCACAGCGTGAGCGTTGGCGAACTTGCCGCGATTCGAGGCCTGGACGAGAGTGGCGCGATCAAGCAAGTTAGCGCCCAAAAGCGCCCAGCAGTGCCCTGGAAAATCCTGCTAAGGCACCCCAACATGTGGGCGCTGATGTGCGGCTATTTCACGTACCTCTACTGCCTCTGGATTTTCCTCTCGTGGCTGCCGTCTTACCTGGTGTCCTACCGTGGTTTCACTTTGCTCAAGATGGGTTCCTTCGCGTCCATGCCCCTCGCGGCCGGCGTCCTGGGCGACGCGGTCGGCGGCTGGCTCACCGACTTTCTCTTGATCAAGACGGGCAATGTGAAATTTGCGCGCCGCTCCGTCGCGATCATGGGCATGCTCGGCTGCGGCAGCTTCATTCTCCCTGCCGCATTCACTGCGAATCCGTACACCGCGGTGTACTGCTTGACCGGCGCCATGTTTTTTCTGGAAACCATCATCGGACCCTCGTGGGCCGTCCCCATGGACATCGGCGGCGAATACTCCGGCACCGTCTCCGGCATGATGAACATGGGCGGCCAGATCGGTGGCGCGCTCTCGCCCACGGTCTTCGGCATCCTCGTCTCCCGCGGCTCCTGGATCGCCCCGTTCGTCGTCGCCGCCTGTCTCTTGTTCCTTGGCGCGGCCATCTGGGCTTTCTGGATCGACCCGGAAGTTTCCGTCATCGGCAAACTCAGCCCCAGCACCGTCCGCACTTGAACCGCGTGTGACTTCGTCCGCGTTCCCGCGGAAGGCCGGCGGCCGCCTTCTTCACGGGCGCCCGGCAAGAATGTAGCGGATCGACTTCCGGGCCGGCGGGCCGGAAGTCGTGAAAGGACCAGCCCTAGGCCCGGTCGATCTTCAACCGGGCAAGAATTTCGCTGTCCACGCTCACTTTCCGTACCGTTGGCTTATGGTACGGTTTCTTCATTTCCGCGCCGCAGCAGCATCGCGGGTTGGCATCCACCTCAGCCGACGCTTTGGTCACCTGAATTTCACAGCCGCAATCGCGATTCACGCACTCGTAGATCTGGCCTTCGGTCATTGCCATGGGCCCTCCCGAGAAATGGTCGTGCCGAGGCTAGCCTCTCCGCGAGTTTTATAGCTCGCGCACAATAACGTACATACCGTTAAACATGTATGGTGATGACCATGGCGTTAGCCATTAAGTACGTACGTAATTCCAATTAAGATTTTTTCTTGCTGCTGCCGCGTTCCTGGTTTACAATCCCGCCCACTTAGGGCCAGCCTCTCGGTAGCTGGGGCTGGAAAGCGCCGGCATGGCGACGGAATCGTGGGGAAGTTCGGCGCAGAGTACCAACGGCCCCATTTACATTTGCGATCTAACTGCGGATCGGCCTGGGACATCGCTGAAGCTTGTAGCGGCTGGGAGGCACGCGTTCCCATGAAAACGGAAAAGTATCTGAGTCTTTTCTTGTCGGTCGTTTTTCTGTCTGCGGGAATTTATTTTCTGCAGGACGCCATCAGCAATTCAGGTCGCTTCGCGGAAGGCAGCGCTTTCGCCGGCGCGGTACTCTCGGCCCTGGCACTAGCGGCGGTTGGCTGGTCGATCCGCCTGCATCTGCACCGCAAAGCCCTTCATCGCCATCTCCGGCTGCGCAGCCGCTGAACCCCTAAAGTCCCAGAGCCTCGAAGATCAATTCACACCTGCGGCTGCCTGTTTGCTTAAAAACCGGCCGTGCTTGCGGACCATCCCGGATCCAGCGGCATCGGTGGCGGACCTGGCAATGGATCGGGATCAGGCGGCGGCAGCTTGGGTTCTTCGGGCCCGATCGGCGGCATTTCCGGCC
Organism: uncultured Acidobacteriota bacterium; assembly: GCA_963788495.1. GTDB lineage: Bacteria > Acidobacteriota > Terriglobia > Acidiferrales > UBA7541 > Acidiferrum. Next base: position 69,224 of record CAWBGX010000003.1, read on the forward strand.
TCGGCGGCTTTGGAGTGGGTTCCTCCGGCCCGGGCGGGCGCGGCTCGGGCTGCTCCGGCCTCGGATCGTTAGGCCCTGGATGAAGTGGGTTGCCGATGGAAATCCCCCGCTAGCTGCATCGATGACTGCACCTGCAGTGTCGCGGGTCGCCGGCCCAGCGGCCATCGGGTAAAAGCCGTAAAGTTTCATCGCGTTGCCCTCAGAGAATCGGGAGCTTGACCGGGACGGGTGGCCATCTCACCCGGGAAGGCATGCGCTAGGCTTTTCTCCGAACGCGCGGCTCCTGTTACAATCATCGCCACGCCACTTGGCCCAGCCAATTCGCGTCGGAAGGAACGACATGACCGATAAGCCCAACACCACCCTGCCGGGTACCGTTCAGAAAATCATCAAGTCTCCCGATCCCCGCGACCCCGAAAAAGCCGAGATCGCTGTGGAAGGTGCCGACGACCTTTACAAAGAGATCCGAATTGAAAACACCCTGACCGACCAGAACGGCAATCAAGTGCAGTTGAAAGTCGGCGCCCAAGTGGAAGTCACGGTGGAAGCTCCGCCCGAAGCCACCATCCCAAAGAGCGACGACAAACCAAAAGTGAAGGGCCAATCGCAGTGATAACGTAGAACTGTGCGCCCAGTCCGGCGCCCTACGAATCGTCCAGGCCTCCGACTACGGTGGTACACGATTGGACGCCGAAGGGGCTGTGTAAGGCCCCATAGGCTGGGTTCGTTGTTACCCTGGGTTGCGCTCCGATGGCCCTGCTAACCCTCGCTCCCCCTGACCCCGCATCTTCGCCTGCGCTGAATTCTCAACGAAGTTGGAACAGGTTGGACGGCGTCGACGTCCTACGCGGGCTGGCCATACTTTTTGTGGTGCTGAACCACGTGCATATGCGCCTGTTGCTCGCGGACATTCCTTATGTCGCTGATACTTATAAACCGCTGGTTGCCGCTATCGTGTGGAACGGGCAATTTGGCGTTCAGATGTTTTTCTCGGTGTCCGGGTTTCTGATTACTTCCACCGCGCTGCGGCGTTGGGGCGCTCTCTCGAATGTCAGTCTGCGGGATTTTTACCTGCTGCGTGTCGCACGCATCGTGCCCATGCTTCTAGCGCTGCTTGCTGTGCTGACCGTCCTGCACTACGCAAATATCCCGCCCTTCGTCGTTTCCGAAAAGACCGGCGGCATCGGCCGCGCGTTGCTGGCCGCGCTGACGCTCCACGTCAATGTGTTGCAGGCGCACCGCGGGTGGCTTCCCGCGAATTGGGGCGTCCTCTGGTCGCTGTCCGTGGAAGAAATGTTTTACCTTTTCTTCCCGCTGCTGGCCCGATTTTGCCGCGGCAACTTTTTCTCGTCCATTCTGCTTTGTTTCGTCGCGTTGGGGCCCTTCGCTCGCACCCTATTTGCGCGTGGAAATGAAGTATGGTCGGAGCAATCCTATCTGGGCGGCATGGACGCCATCGCTCTCGGTTGTCTGACCGCGCTGCTGGTCTCCCGCGTGCGTTTCTCGCGCACCGCGCTGCCGGCCATGGCCATGGCAGGGACCACGTTGATCTTGTCCATTCTTGTCGGCTTGCGGATAACCCGCGTGCCGCTGATTGCCGATTCCGGCCTGGATATGACCATCATCGCTCTGGGAACTTGCCTGGTCATCATTGCCGCCGCGCAAACCCGTTGGAAAGGCCCTCGCGTACTGGCGCCCCTGCTGCGCCTCGGCCGCTGCAGCTACGAGGTGTACTTGACCCACATGTTCGTGGTGTTCGGATTTTTCGGAATCTTTATGAAGTGCGGAAGTCCGATCTGGTCGGTTCCCCTGCTCTTCGTCTCCACTGTGGTCGTTGCCGCCGCAGCCGGAGACCTCGTCGCCCGCTTCTTCTCCGAACCCCTCAACCGCATGCTCCGCGAGCACTGGAGCGATGGCCCCCGGCAACTCGGCAGCGTAAGCGATTCCTAGGCGTGAGTCGGCCTGCGTCGCGTCCCCTCCCGGTTCGACTCTCGCAATCCATTCAATTATTTGTACTTACAAGATATCATTTGACATGCGGTAAATACGTGATATACTGGATCGTGTTTATCTCGACTAGTCCGCGCCCGAATCGCTACTTCTCACCTGTCAAGCGCATCCCTACGCTCTTCAAGCGCAATTCTTCTCCTTTGTTTTCAACAACTTCCAACATACCAATTTGCAAGCCCTTTCGTTTGATATCGATACACACTACCCCGGGGGTGTGGGGGGTATGAGTAGATTGACCCGCTCCTCCACCCCTGCAAAGCGTGCCCTTGCGCACCCTTTGTGCAAATCGCCCCTTTATTTTCAACAGCTTACAAACTGCCTTTTCATTAAGTCATTTGCTTTGATATTCATACAAACTGCCCCAGGGGGTGGGGGGGTAAAATGTTAACCAGCACTGCGAAGGGACGAGGCCGCCGCCGCTCAGGCTCTTTCTCTCTTAAACCGTTCCACTCTGGCACTCTTAAACTCTTCCCCTATTCCCCTCTTCCCCTTAGACTCTGTGTGCCAACTCATCATCCCTACGGAGCCGACTATGCCCATTTCGCAAGACCTGCTCGACATCCTCGTTTGCCCGGTCTGCAAAGCACCGGTCAAGCCCACGCCAGACCACTCCGGCCTGAAGTGCCAATCCTGCCGCCGGGTCTACCCGGTGCGCGACGAGATCCCCGTCATGCTGCCCGAAGAGGCCACCATCGCGGCGGCCACCACCGACGGAGAATGATTGGCGCACCACACGAAAAATCCGCCATGGCCACCAAACCTGCTGATTCCGCACCGCGTTTGCAGCGCCTCATCCCCCGAATGCGCGGCCAGCACATCGGCGTCCTGGGCGACCTGATGCTGGACCGCTACCTCTGGGGCACCGCCTCGCGCCTCTCCCCGGAAGCCGCCGTGCCGGTGGTCGATTTTGTCGAACAGAGCGAATGCCTCGGCGGCGCTGGCAATGTGGCCGCCAATCTTGCCGCCCTCGGCGCGCGCGTTGAAGCCTTCGGCGTCCTGGGCAACGACGAGCCCGGCACCGCCTTCCGCAATTGCCTGCGCGCCGCCAGCATCCTCGACAAGGGCGTGCTCGCCGATCCCAAGCGCGTCACCACCGTCAAGACCCGCATCATTGCCCGCCACCAGCAAGTCGTCCGCGTCGACCACGAGCGCCGCGAGCCGCTACAATCCAAGACCGAAGAGCGCCTCCTGCAGGTTCTTTTCGCCGCGCTCAAGAACCTCGACGCCCTGGTGCTCTCCGACTACGACAAAGGGCTCATCACCGATTCCTTTGCCGACCGCGTTCTCAGCGCCTGCCACACCCTGCACGTTCCCGTCTTCGTCAAGCCCAAGACCTCCCGCCTATATGCCTATCGCGGCGCCCGAGCCATCGTCTGCAACGCCAAGGAAGCGGGCTTCTTCGTCACCCGCGCGCTCGGCGACGAAAAGTCCGTCGAGGAAGCCGGCCGCGCGCTCCTCGCGCACTTTGGCTGTAGCGCCGTGCTCATCACCCGCGGCGAAAAAGGCATGAGCCTCTTCGAGGAATCCTCGCCCCGGCACCTGAATATTCCCGCAACAAGTTTTGAAGTGACCTACGCGCGCGTGGGCCAGCCGGGCGTCGATCGCGCCGCCACCGGCCGCCAGGTCTTCGACGTCACCGGCGCAGGGGACACCGTTCTAAGCGTCCTCGCTCTGGCCGCCGCCGCAGGCGCCCCATTGCCGGACGCCGCCCTGCTGGCTAACACCGCCGCAGGTGTGGTCGTCGGCAAGCTGGGCACCGCCAGCGTCACGCCACAGGAACTCCAGCACGCCATAGAGGACATGCGCCGGTGATGCGATGTACCGATCGGTGGGAAATACTACGGCGGAAAACTGAGGGCCTTGTCCCTCGTGATGACCCACACCGCGACCACCCGCGTCTTCTGGCTCTTCTCGGCATCCGACGGATAGGGAATCGGCGAAAACGGACTGATCGCTACTGTGACCTCCACGGCATTGGAGCCCAGCGGAGAGGACTCGCGAATGATGCGATAACTCTTCACCGGTCCGTAGTAGCCGGTAGGTCCCCAGTCGGCCAGGAAGTCCTGCATCTTGTAGCTGGGGCCGGCTTTCCACAGCTTGTACGCGGCGTCCATGTCGCCGGCGACCACCGCATCGAAGAAATGCTCGGCCGCGCGTTTTTCGGGATAGAAGCGAAACGTCCACCACGATATGACCGCCACGATCAACACGATGGCCACGGCGGCGAAAACGAAGGGTCTAGATTTGCTTGTTGTGTCCGGAGGTGGTTCGAGCAGTGACATCCAGGTTTCTCCTGCCCCGCGAGCTTCAGAGCAGCCGCTGGAGCAGCGCGCAAGGAAAGCGCCGTTCTGCGGCAGCATAACCGTAACAAAATTCGCGCTCTCTAGGAAATGATTTCAAGTCGCGGAAAGCAACGGTTTGGGACCAGGGAACCACGAACACGAAGCCATGAGTCGAACCAAGTGAATCGCAGCGAGTGCATCGAGCGGAAAATGGCGAAGGAAACGGATCGAAACGAAAATCTCAAGCCGCGAATGGCTCAGGCTTCCAGCGCTCCGCCCGCGCCTTCCGGCAGCTCGATTTCATATTTGGTGCGCGCTTTTTCGCGATGCTGCTCCAGCGCCAGTTCGATCAGCCGGTCGATCAGCTGGCGGAAGGGAATCCCGCTGGCTTCCCACAGCTTGGGATACATGCTGATGGACGTGAAACCCGGAATGGTGTTCACCTCGTTGAGGAAAAGCTTCCCGCCGCGTTTCTCCAGAAAAAAATCCACTCGGGCCATGCCGCTCAATTCCAGCGCGCGAAACGCCGCCACCGCCAGCGCCTGGACTTTTTTCACCTGCGCGGGCTTGAGCTTCGCGGGAATCAGGAGCTGCGTGCCTTCTTCCAGATATTTCGCGGCATAGTCGTAGAATTCGCGGTGCGGCACGATCTCTCCGGGAATGGAAGCCTGCGGGTCGCTGTTGCCGAGAACGGACACTTCAATTTCGCGCGCCACCATGGCCTTCTCGACGAGAATCTTCAGCGCAAACTCCGAAGCCAGATTCAGCGCCGGCGCCAACTCGGCCCGCGAATGCACTTTGGTCATGCCCACGGAAGAACCCAGCGTGGCCGGCTTGACGAACACCGGGTACTTGAATTTTTTCTCGATGGCCTTCTGAATTTTTTTCGGCTCGCGTTCCCAATCGTGGCGCTGCACGGTGATCCACGGCACCACCGGAATTTTGGCCACTTGCAGCAATCTCTTGGCAACGTCTTTGTCCATGCCGATGGCCGAGCCCAGCACGCCCGCGCCCACGAACGGCAAACCCGCAAGGTCCAGCAAACCCTGGATCGTTCCATCTTCCCCAAACGTCCCATGCATGACCGGAAAGACGACATCGAGGCGCTGGCCGGCGCCGCTGCCGTCGAGCCGCACCAGCGCGGCGTCGGTGGGGTCGGCGGTCATCATCACCCGCTGCCCGCCCCGAAGCACCTCCGGCAGCATCTTTTGCGCGCCCGCGCCGATCTGCCAGTGGCCTTCCTTAGTGATGCCAATGGGGATGGCTTCGTATTTGTCGGGATCCAGCCCGCGAATCACGGAAGCCGCGGACGCCAGCGAAACTTCGTGCTCGCCGGAGCGCCCGCCAAACAAAACTCCCACGCGCAGTCGTTTTTTTTCTTGAGCCACGAAATCGTCTCGATGAGAAAGATGGTCAGGCAGCCCCGGCTTCGAGGCAGTCTCCAGTTATAGGGCAAAGCAGCAGAGTTGTCGTGGGTCTTGTGGCCCTGGGGTTCTGGAGTGACAACGGATATTTTCATAGGCGGGTTCACGAACCGGTAGCTTTTCCCCAAGAAGGTGCTCGAGACGCTTCGGTTTTCGATATACCCAGACGAAAACGTTGTGCCGTGCGAGGGATGGACGAGTGCGGTGGTATGGTCGCAAGTGGCGAGGCGAGATGCGCATCGGAGAGTTGGCGAACAAGGCTGGCGTGAACGTCCAGACGATACGGTTCGTACGAGCGGCGGCGATTGTTGCGCGAACCGAGCAGGACCCGTTCGGGGTATCGGGATTACACGAAAGCGGATCTAGAGACGGTGGCATTCATCAAGTGGTGCCAGCCGCTGGGATTCACTCTGAAAGAGGTGCGACAGTTGTTGCAACTGCACGCGGCGCTGGCGGGTTTGCCATCGGCGCGAATCGAACGCAAATCCCGGGAACTGCGCTCGATGATTCGCATGGCTGAGGAAAAACTGGCGAGCATCCGGCAGAAGATCGGTGCGCTGCAAGCCATGCAGAAGCAAGTAGCGTCAACCATCCAGGAACTGCAGCGCCGCCAGGGCCCCGTTTGCCCGGCATCGAAGCGGGCCGCTTCGTAGCCGCCGCACGCCAAGCGGCGGAGTGTGCCCCGCCGACTTGCTGCCCCCTTCTTGGCCCCCCACTGCTCGACCCCACTCCTTGACCCTATACCTAGGTATAGGCCTCAGACTGCCGATGGCGCACAGCGATCGGGGAAGTTGCGGTGCACCTTTCCGCAAGAGGAGGCGAGCATGGAAGCCAAGAACGCGTCGGAGGGCAAGCGGGCGCGGCGAGTGTGGATTACTTTGGTTGCGCTGGTGGCCCTGCTGGCCGGACTGGCGTGTGGATGTCCGCGCGGATGTCGGGAAAGATGTCGACCGCCGGCGCGTCCGGCGAACAAGCGTTGGCCAAGGCGGCAGCTGGAAGCAAAGCCAAAGTCGTGGTGGAGATCGAGAGACCACGCCGGACGGGACATTTCGGGGGAAGCTGCTGGAGAAGAAAACGGAAGAGGTCTACGCGCGAACGAGCGCGCTGGTGACGGTGCAGTTCAATGCGCAGACCAAGATGGTGATGGGCAAGCCTGCGGACATACATGCGGCGGCGATTGTGCACGCGACCGGAACGCTCCGCGCGGATCGCAGCCTGGATGCCGAGCAGATCGTGATTCTGACGGGATATGTGCGCGTTGAGTAGTGGATGAACTCCTTCTTCTATACCAGTGCGAGTGGGTGGATCGCGTCGATTCTGATTGGAGCTGAGATCCTGCTCCCGTACTTGCTGCGGAGGACGCGGTTGAGCGAGTTTGCAGGGACAATCTCGCGCGACGGCAAGCCGTATTTGCAGCGCATGCGGCCGCACTATTGGGCCGGGTATGTTCTCGTGGCTCTTTCGACCGTGCATGCGTGGGTTCCCATGCAGGCGGGACATATGAGGCGGGCGAGCATGGCCGGGTTGTGGTTTGCCACTGGGGCGCTGCTCTTGTTGTTGTTTCAGGCGGCGCTGGGGCTGGCGTTGCAGGATGCGAAGTTGCCGGACCGGGCGAGATTCCGAGGCTGGCATTACTGGACGATGATGGCGTTGGTGTTGTGCGTGGCGGCGCATGTTTGGCTGAATGCGTGAGGCGCGATTTACGTGGTTGAGTGGCCGGGCATCCTTCGGATCTCAGGGCCAGAGACCGCGGCTACGGCGATGTGCCGGGTGATGAGCTTCCAGAAGTTGGCAAAAGAGGAGACAGCAAAAGCGAGCCAGCCGCAAATCGAGCCAACGAGGGTAGCGTCTTAAAGTCGGGCACCGAAGAAGAATTCGAGCGAGCAATGGAACGACATGCGGTCGTCTGGTTAGGCTGTTCACCAACTGCGCGGGATGGTGCAAGCTACAGGATTTTTTTGCCTAAGCCGGAGAGGACTAGCTCTACGCCCAGCAGGGCGGTGCGGTTGTGTTCGTCGATGATGGGGTTGATTTCGACGATTTCCATCGAGACCATGGCTTCGCTGTCGGCGATCATTTCCATGGCCAGGTGGGCTTCGCGGTAGGTGACGCCGCCGCGGACCGGGGTGCCCACGCCGGGAGCGTCGGCGGGGTCGACGAAATCCATGTCCAGGCTAACGCCCAGGCCGGCGGTGTCGTCCATGGCGAACTTGAGGGCGTCGGCCATGACTTCGCGCATGCCGCGCTCGTCGATGTCGCGCATGGTGAAGACGTGGATGCCGGATTTCTTGACGATCTTGCGCTCCTGGGCATCGAGGTCGCGGGCGCCGACGATGACGATGTTTTGCGGCTCGACCTTGGGTTGGAAGCCGAGGAGGTCGACGAGTTCCGTGGCGCCGTAGCCCATGATGGCGGCCAGCGGCATGCCGTGGACGTTGCCGGAGGGCGAGGATTCGGGAGTGTTCATGTCGCCGTGGGCGTCCAGCCAGAGGTAGCCGATCTGCTTTTTTTCCTTGCGGAAATAAGAGGAGACGCCAGCGGCTACGCCAGCGGCGATGGAATGGTCGCCGCCGAGGACGAGCGGGAGAAAGCCTTCGCCTATGGATTTTTCCACGGCTGCGGCGATGTCCTGGCAGGTTTCCGCGATTTCCTGCAAATATTTGGCGCGTTTTTCGCCTACGGGCATTTCTTCGGGTTGCTTGACGGAGAGGTTGCCGATGTCCTCGACCTGGACGCCCAGGTGTTTAATGCGGGCTTGCAGACCGGCGCCGCGTAGGGCCGAGGGGCCCATGTCGACGCCGCGGCGGCTTTGGCCGAGGTCCATGGGTACGCCGATGATGCGAACTTTTTGAGGCATTTTTTTGCTTCTCGCGATTCGGGCTCGGCGGCTTGTGAGGATCGCAGAACCGTGTTGAGCGGCCCGGGTTGCAGGCGGACTGCTTCCTCGAAATGCGTCGCCGGGCTAAAGCCCAGCGCCTACATAACTGCTGCTCGATTGCACAAACCTTGGTAGGGCTCCGGCCGGGCGGGCTCGCCCCGCCCTACAGAATGCGAACCGCTCTCCCCCAGAATGCCTTGCTTAAGGATACACGCGGTAGAGCATGCGCGGGAAGGGGATGGCTTCGCGGATGTGTTCAGCGCCGCAAATCCAGGCCACCAGGCGCTCCAGGCCCATGCCAAAGCCGGCGTGCGGGACGCTGCCATAGCGGCGCAGGTCCAGGTACCACTGAAAGGCCTCTTCCGGCAGATTGTGTTCGCGCAGGCGCTGGACCAGCAAATCGTAGTCGTGGATGCGCTGGCTGCCGCCGATAATCTCGCCATAGCCTTCGGGAGCGAGCATGTCGAAAGCCAGGGCGAGATCTGGACGCTCCGCATCCGGTTGCATGTAGAAAGCTTTGATCGCCGCGGGATAGCGATGCACCATTACAGGGCGATCAAACTCGTTGGAAATGATGGTTTCTTCGTCGCCGCCGATGTCGTCGCCGAACTTCGCTGGGTTGCCGTGCTTCTGGAGCACTTTGATGGCGTCCTCGTAGCTGATGCGAGGGAAAGGCGGCTTGACGTTTTCGAGCATCTTGGTGTCGCGCTTGAGGGTTTCCAGTTCGCGGGATTTGTTGTTCAGCGCGGATTGCACGATGGCGCTGACCAGCCCCTCGCCCAGCGCCATCATATCGTTCAGATCGGCGTAGGCGGCCTCCGGCTCCAGCATCCAGAACTCGGTCAGGTGCCGGCGGGTCTTCGATTTTTCGGCGCGGAAGGTTGGGCCAAAGGTGTACACCTTGCCGAGCGCCATGGCCGTGGCTTCGATGTAAAGCTGCCCGCTCTGCGTGAGATAAGCCTTTTGGTCGTCGATGTAATTGACTTCGAAAAGCGTGGAAGTGCCTTCGCAGGCAGCGGGCGTAAACATGGGGGCGTCGGTCAGCGTGTAGCCCTGGCTGTCCATGTAGTTGCGCGCGGCGCGTTCGGCTTCGGCGCGGATGCGCAGGATAGCGGCCTGGCGGGGCGTGCGCATCCACAAGTGCCGGTGATCAAGCAGAAAATCCACGCCATGCTCTTTCAACTGGATGGGATAAGGCTGGCTTTCCGGAACTTTTTGCACGATGACGGCGTTGGTCACGCCCATCTCGAAGCCGCCGGGGGCGCGCTGCTCCGCGCGGATTGAGCCGGTTACGATGACACTGGACTCCTGGGTGAGCCCTTTCAGCGCTTCAAAAGCTTCCGGGTTTTCTTTCAGCGAGACCACGCCCTGGATGACGCCGGTGCCGTCGCGAAAAATGGGAAAGAGCAGCTTGCCGGACTCCCGCAAGTTGTACAGCCAGCCGCGGATGGTGACTTCCTGCCCGTCGTATTTCCCGGCATTCTCGATTGTAATTATGGTCATCGCACCTTTCGCAGCTCGTCTTGGATTGGGCCGTTGCCGGGGCTCCGTCGAGGGAGCGCACCAACTTGCAGATCTCTTACCTTACATTATTCGAATTTCCCGCAAATGGCGTCAACGGCCGCGAGCGACGGCTAAATAGAATATCGCGGGTAGCCATGAAGTGGCCAATGCTCGCAGGCCGCTTCCCGGGGCGTTCTGTTCCGGCACAATCGGTTGGCGAATTGTAATTTGATTCCAGGAATAAGGCGGGTGCGTGGGAAAGTGGCCAGCACACCGGCCCTTTAAAGTCTAACGGCGTTTCTGCCGATATACCGAGGGCAGGTTTCTCCGCGAGGTCTCCTTTGAGTACCGTCGACCCACAGATAGGCAATGTCAGAACGCTCCGCCGGACTCAACGCGTCATGGTGAGTGCCGACGTTGTGATTAGATTCGAGGGAACCAAGAAGGCCTTGCCCCCCGAGGAGACCAAGACCACCGCGGTAAGCGCGGACGGCGCACTGATCCTTCTCCGCACATCGGTCCGGGTGGGCGAACGGCTGCTGATCAAGAATGTGAGCACGGAAGAACACCTGCCGTGCAAAGTAGTCGATTTAGGTTCCATCAGCGAATCGGGAATTGCGGAGGTGGGGCTGAAATTTGTAGAGCCTCATCCGAACTTTTGGCGCATCGCCTTTCCTCCCGCCAATTGGCTTCGACGAAGTCTGGAAGCCAGAAGTCGCAAAGCAAAACTCGCGCGGTCCCCCAAGCCCAAGTAATTCGAGGGCCACGTGGAATAAAGCGTGCGTCACCATCGGTATCCGAAAGCCTTCCTGATAACCTTCCCGCTGGCCTCCCAGACTGCATGCGAAGCCCGTTCCCGAAGGTAATTTAGAAAAGCGGCCGCACTTCGTGCTACAACGTGTCGAAGCGCGCGGATCCATCGGATGAAAATGCGATGCATCGTCTGGCAGGCCCGCGGCCAAATTTCATCAACGGACCAGAAAACAATTCCACCTCCGGCGAATTCGAAAATGAAGGCCTGCGTGCTCTGCGACGTGGCGCGCATCGAGGTACGCGACGTCCCGCGTCCGTTGGTGCCGCCGGGTCACGTTCTCCTGCGAATCTCCGCCGTGGGTATCTGCGGCACGGACGCGCATATCTTTGCCGGCCACGCGAACTACCACACCGACGAGGGCGGCCGGATCATCCCCCTAAGCACGCAGCCGCAAATACTTGGGCATGAGATCAGCGGGCAAATCGAAGAACTGGGCAGCCAGGTCCGCGAGCTGAATCCCGGGGATCGTGTGGTGGTGGACCAAGGATTGAATTGCGTCAGCGGCCGGCGCGAGCAGCTGTGCGAGTACTGCCGCAGCGGAGACTCGCATCAATGCGATTTCTACGGCGAGCACGGGATTACCGGCCTGCCCGGCGGCTTGGCGGAGTTCATCGCGGTTCCGGCAAGCAACGTGGTGCGCTTGGCGTCCGAGCTGGACATGGCGGAAGCGGCGCTGGCCGAGCCGCTGGGCTGCGTCGTGCACTCTTCGGATGCGGTGGCTCGCGCGCAGACGCGCTACGTCATTCGTGGCGCGGCGGAGCCGGAGCGGCGCGTGCGCCACGTGCTGATTTGCGGCGCGGGGCCCGCGGGACTGCTGTTCTTGCAGTACCTGCGGCGGGTGCTTGGTTACCATGGCTTGCTGCTGGTCAGCGAACCCAACGAAGCAAAACGCAAGCTGGCCCTGCATTTCGGCGCGGACGAAGTGCTCGACCCTCGCGGCGGCGACCTGGGCCACGCGGTGCGAGAACGTACCGGAGGCAGAGGAGTGGAATATTTAATCGAAGCTTCCGGGCAGGGTCAGGTCTTCGCGTCGATCCCCACGCTGATCCGCAAGCAGGCCACCGTGCTGCTCTACGGACATGGCCACGCCGGCGTGGAACTCGGTGTGCTGAATAGCGTGATGTTTAAGGAGCCGGCGCTGATTACCCCGGTGGGCGCGTCCGGCGGATTCGAACCGGATGGGCGGCCCGCGGTGTACACCCGCGCGCTGCGGCTGATCGAAAAGCGCGAAATCGAAGTGGCGGGTTTCATCACCCATCGCTACCAGTCGCTCGACGCCGTGCAGGGCGCTTTGCAGAGCGGCATGCACGCACCGGATTACGTGAAGGGCGTGGTGGTACTTCAGCGAGATTGACCGGCCAATCGATTCAAGCCGGTGGAAGATGGGATCGCGTGAGCTGGCGTAAATCGAGCGGCTTGGGCACACGCGCTTGCCCTGGCTATATCAATAGGCCGCGGATGAGCGCACACTTAGAGCATAGAGGTTGGTCCCATGCTGCCGAGTGAAGGAACCTGGAAGAAGAAACGCGAAGATTTGAAAAGCAAGCGGAGTCCTCTGTTTGAGACCTACAAGAAGAACCCCAATGATCTGCTGCTGGCTTTGAAGATCAAAGTGATTGACGACGAAATTGCCGAATGCACCGAACACATGCAGCGGGAGCAGATCACCAGCACCATTCCCTCTTCCAAGCGCTGAACCCGCACAGTACTATTGTTTAATATGACACATACCCTGCGAATACTCTAGAAGTGCCTATCCCGCGCGATAAGATCCAAACATAGGCCGCCCACGATGGACTGGCGACACACCATCATTAGCAACGGTCCGCTGTATGACGAAGCCGGCGATGCCCCGGCGTTGTGCTTGAAGTCTGTCGCGATCGGAGACGCGGACGCCTTCCTCGGAACCGAGGGCGCGATCGTCAAGTCTTTTATCGTCACCAGCCGCCGGGTGTGCTCGGATGGCCGGGAGTTTGATCGTCTCGTCGAGGTTAGCGTGCCCGTGGCTGGCCAGAAGGTTCGCACCGTGCACGGCCAGAATCTCGCGACTGTGACCGAAGCGCGAGTTCAAACCAATGGCATTCCCTATGTCATCGCGGATGGCCTGACGCTGGAGCTCTATCAGATCGTGGGCATCGCCAAGAGGACAGATTTAATGCGCCCTTCGGCCAAGGGCCGTTTTTGATCGGGACATCTTCGGGAAATCTGTTGTTGCGGCCGGATGACTGTCGTTTCGCTATTTCGCGTGCAGCTCGAAGGAATCCTTGGCTTGCCACGCGGGTGTAGTGGCCTCCAGATCGAGCCGGTACATGGTGCCCTTCAGCGTGTTGCCCTCCAGGACGAACTTCACGTAGTGAAAATTGGGGAAGGAGTTGTCCTGGTACAGGTCGCTGGGGGTGCGCTCGACGGGATACGGGTGGGCTCCTCCGCCGCCGGAGACCAGGTAGACCACGTCGTCTTGGACCGTGCGCTCGTAATTGTGGATATGGCCGGCGCTCACGACGAATTTTGCTTTGCTGGTGACGGCGGCGCTCTTGAGATAGTCCGCCAGGGAAATTTCGTTGGGGCGCGGATTGTGGTCGATATTGAAATTCTTTTGAATGTCTGCAACCGGCGGATGGTGCATGGCGATCAGCACAAAGCGCACGCTGGCCGGCAATGCGGAAACCTGCGCTTCGAGCCATCGGCGCTGATCGCTGCCGGGCAAAAGAGAGGTGTCGCTGTCGAGCGCGATGGCATACAGCTGGCGGCCCAACGCCACGGAATACCAGCGGCGGTCGCGGAGTTCCGGAAAGGCGGTCCACCAATTCTGCAGGCACTGCGCCACGTCGCAGCCGCTGAACTCGTGATTGCCCAGCGCCGGATAGACGCGCAGGTGGTTAGCTCGCCACGCGCCGGTCTCCGTTTGAAAAACCGCGTAGTCGCTCTTGTCCCTGCCGTGCCAGGGCACGTCCCCATTCAAGAGAATGGCATCGGGTTTTTCGCCGGCAATGCGCGCGACTAGCGCTTGCCGAGCAACGGGATTGGTGGCCTCGCGGTTCGCCGGATCGGTGAAGCGCATGTCTCCGTAAGCGATGATTGTGGCCGGTTTATGCAGATCGCCCTCGCCAACGCTGAAGGTTGGGCCGCCCGAAATCGTTTTTTTTCCGCCCGCCCCTGGCCAGTCGGCGACGTTTCCGTCGGCCAGAACATGCCCCACCCCGAACAAGGCGAGTGCGATGACGGCTGACAAGGCGTACCTGTAAATCGCTGGCATGGGATTTTCCTTTTTTTGTCCTGATAGGGCCTAGATGGTTGCACTCACGGGTCGGGTTGCCTATCCCCACTCTTCTTCGAATCGGTCCATGGCCTTGCGCGCGGCCTCTAGTTGTTCCATTACACTGGGCGCTTCCGGGCCGGTCTTTTCTTTTAGCTCCAGGATGAGCGGTAAATTTGCATCCGGCGAGGTCTTCAGGATTTTGCTGGCGGCCGGCCAGTCGATGGTGCCGTCGTAGGGCGGCAGATGTTCGTCCTTTTCGCCGTGATTGTCATGAACGTGTACGCCGGCGATCAGCCCGCGCAGCGGCGCGAAGCCTTTCTCGATGCGGTCCTCTTCCGGGCCATCGGCCAGGTGCGCGTGCCCGATATCGAAGTTGAAGCGCAGGCCGGTGAGCCGCGTTTCGTCCACGAAGGATCGCAGATACGCGGGGCTGCCCATTTCGCTGGTGGTATTTTCGACGCAGATGGTCACCCCGGTATGGCCGGCGTGCAGGATCAGATGCTCCAGCGAACTGAAGGCGGCGTCGCGTTTTCGCGGATCGGAGGTTTCCCGCGAGCCGCCCATGTGGAAAATCATTCTGGAAAACGGGAGTTCGTCGGCTACGTCGATGGCCCGCTTCAGTTCGTCCATGGCCTCGATGCGCCGGACGCGCTCGACTTCGCAGATGGACAGCGGCTGGCCGCCTTCGCGGGTGGCGCTGAGATCGCGGCTGGTGGGCGCGTGCAGCGACGCCAGCGACAAACGATGGTCGCTCAACGCCATGGCCATTTCGCGCACTTCGGTCTTGCTGGCGTAATCGAAGTGGCTGCGCGAGCAGAAAATCTCGACGCCTTGAAAACCCGCGGCGGAGATCTGCCCCAGCACTTCGCGGGTGAGCTTGCGAGAGACGAACAGATAGGTGGACAGCAGTCTTTGCATAGCCGGGTGACTAGCTCCTTTTATGGAGTGCGGCGGCTTGTCCTGAGGCTGCCGAAGGGCTAGCCGCCGCTTTGCATTCTGTGGCGGCGCCGATCACGCGATCGCCTTGGCGGAACATTTGGGCGTTGGACTTTGCACCGAAAAAAGCGGCAATCCTTCGAAACTCAGGGTACACAAGCTCCCGCGCTCCACAAAAATCAATAACCGACGGCGGCGCCGTTGTCGCGCGGATCGGCCGCGCCCAGACGCTCTTCCGTTCGCGGATCGATCCCGATGGCGTTCACCAGTCCGATATGCCCGCGGCGTTTGGTCGCGAAGCCGCGCGCCTGCAACGCTTGTTCCATGCTTTCAGGGAAATTTTCTTCCATGAGGATCTGGTCCGGGAGCCATTGATGATGGAATCTTGGGGCATTGATGGCCGCCTGTGCCCCCATGCCCAACCGCATCCAGTTAATCACGGTGAGCAGCGTCGCGGAAATAATTGTTGGGCCGCCGGGCGAACCGGTTACGAAGCTGAGTTGGCCGTCGCGCAGCAAAATCGTGGGCGTCATGGAACTCAGCGGGCGATGTCCCGGCGCGATGGCGTTGGCGTCCGATTGGATCAATCCGAACAGCGCGTTGGGCACCCCGGGCTGCGTGGTGAAGTCGTCCATCTCGTCGTTGAACAAGAATCCCGCGGTGCTGGTGGCGTGCGAGCCATAGCTGTCGTTCAGCGTATAGGTGCTGGCCACCGCGTTGCCCGCCGCATCCACCACGGAGAAATGCGTGGTGTGTGGTCCTTCACCCAAGCTAACCAGCGTTTGCGGCGCGCGGGTAACGGAAGACGCGGCGCATGTGTGCGGAGTTCCCGCGTGCACTACTTTGCTGGAAGCCGCGTGCTGCGGATCGATGGTGGCGGCCAGTTCCTTGGCGTAACAAGAGTTCGTCAGCCCGGCCACCGGCACGTTCGAATAGTCGGGATCGGCGAGATACGCGGCGCGGTCGGCAAAAACGCGCCGCATCGTTTCCGCCACCATGTGCACGCTTTCCAGGTCGTCCCAGCCCTTCAACGGCACATCCTTCAACATGTTCAAAGCTTCGATGATGGCCACGCCACCGGAGCTGGGCGGCGGCGAGGTCAGCACTTCCCAGTCGTGCCCGCCACTGTCATATTTCGCGCGCAACACTTCGCGAATCTTCGGCGTGTAGTGCGCGAGATCATCGAGGGTGATGATTCCGCCGGAGCGCGCCATATCCGCGGCAATCATTCGCGCGGTCTCGCCGCGATAAAATTCCGCCGCGCCATTCTTCGCGATGCGCTTCAGGGTCGCGGTCAGCTCCGGCTGGCGAAATGTGTCGCCAACGCGAAGCATCTGGCCATTCTTCAGAAAAATCCGGCGGCTCACCGGGAAGCGCTGCAGCCCCGGCTTTTCTTCTTCCAGTTCGCGCGCCAGTTTTTCGCTTACGGGGAAGCCTTGTTCCGCCAGCCGGATGGCCGGCGCCATGACCTCCGCGAGCTTCATGGTCCCGTAGGTCTTCAAGGCCAATTCCAGGCCCGCGACCGTTCCCGGCACGGCCACCGATCGGTAGCCCACCGTCGATGCCTCGTCCTCCAGCTTACCGTCCTCTCCGATGTACATGTTCCGCGTGGCTTTGCCCGGCGCCACTTCGCGATAGTCCAAGAAGTTGGTGCGCCCGTCGGCCAGCCGCACCAGCATGAACCCGCCGCCGCCGATGTTGCCTGCGGCTGGCTCGACCACCGCCAGCGCGAAGGCCACGGCCGCACCGGCGTCCACGGCGTTGCCGCCGCGCTTCAGGATTTCCGCCCCGGCCTGCGAGCCGAGTTGCTCGTCGGTCGCGACCATGCCGTGGGCGGCGCGCACCGCCTGCCGCGGCCAGCTTTCGTAGTTCATCGGATGCGGGCGATACTCGGCGGCCGCCTGCCCGCGCGCACCGGAAGGCGTTGCCAGCGGCCAGGCCAATGCCAGGCTCAGCGCAAAATTCCAAGTTGTTGCACCGTGCTTCATCGCAAGGAAAAGACACTAAGTGATTCGACGGGCACCGTCAAGGCGAGGCTGGGCGTACTGGAGATTCGAAATACGAAGGGAAAAATCGCCGAGGTGCCCGCGCTGGCGCACCTCGGGTCGGGCTAGGCCGGCGGCATCTGCGGCGCGATTCCAATCCTGCGCCGTTTGCCGCCCTGGTTTGTGCGCGCACCTGACTTCCGCCTGGGGGCGGATTGGTGTCGACTGCCTACGCGTGCGCGCACGAGAACTCTGTTCTCGTTATTGGCGGCCAGGCTCTGTTGCAGGTCCCGCACTTGGTTTTGCGGCGTCGGCCGGGTTGCCGCCGGCGGCGCTGGCATCGGCCGTAGCAGCCGCCTTGGCCCCGGCCTGCTGCGCCAGCGCCTGTAGTTGGTCCGCCAGATTGGCAAATCTCGTCGGATGAAAGTCGTCGATCAGGCCCGCGATGTTGTCGATCTTTTGGATGTCCACGCTGTTTAATCCCAGTGCCGTCAGCGCATTATTCAGCAGTTGCAACTGGTGTTCGACTTTCGCCGATGCGTTGGCCGGCGCGGGAGCCGCGACGCCAGCTGTAGCGGCAGTATCGGCGTGAGCCTGCACTGGCGCCGCGGCATTGGTGGCCGCGGTTTCTTGCGGGCCTTGCGCAGCGGTGGAGTGTGCAGCCGGCGCCGGCGAGTTCGCGGGATTGTCTAGCGGGTCCGCCGCGTGCGCCAGCAGGGACTCGGCGGCTGGCGAGAACAGCGTGAATTGGCTTACGGTGAACAGTCCTGCCGCTTGCGCCGCATTCTGGGCGGAAGGAGTGAACTGGTCCCCGGTTGCGGCGGTGGTGCCGGTGGTTGTTGCGTCGGCTTTGCTTGGCGGCGACTGAGGTTCCGGAGCTTGTCCAGCCGTCTGGTTGTGAAGGCGTTCGGTGAGGTTGACGATACCGATGGTTGCCATGTTGCACCTCTGCTCCAGGCGCGCATTGACGCGCAGACAGCGCCAGGACGAAATGCCGGGATGGTAACGGCAGACGGAATAGCCGTCTCAGGGTGACCGCGGAGTGCCATTCGAAGCCCGGCATTCTGCAATAGGTTTATCGGCAGATTGGCGAGAAAGTTTAGGAGTTTGTCGAGAAAATTTTGGCGCGTTGCCTAAACCAACTTTGGAGAATTGAACGGGACAATTTTGGCGGGTTGCGGCGAAAAAAATTGCCGGGCGGAAAATTCACAGACCACTGAGAACAACCAGCAAGAAGAACTTGGGGAAAGAACTTTTCGGAATGCTCCGCGGAAAATCCAAAGGCCCGGAGAAAAAGTTTGCCGGCGTTTCGCCGAAAAATCCGGCTGTTCTCAGTCCGCCTGCTCGCACCAACGTCGCTGCAGGATCGTCCGCGCGTTGCCGCGGGCTATTCTTCGCTGAGGAACTCGACCGTGGCGGGTCCCGGCAGCAAGCCGGCTTGGGTGCCGCGCTCGATCAGTTCGGTGACGGCGCGCTTGCCGCGTTCGCCGTAGCCCAGGGTCCACTTGTTGACGTACATGCCGACGAATTTGTCGGCCACCTCGGTTTCCATGTCGCGGGCGAACTGCATGGCGTAGTTCAAGGCTTCTTCGCGGTGCTCCAGGCCGTATTGTACGCTGTCGCGGATGGTGCGGGCGATGTGGCGGCCCAGTTCCGGACCCAGGGCGCGGCGCACGGCGTTTCCGCCGAGGGGCAAGGGCAGCTTGGTCTTCTCATGCCACCAGACGCCAAGATCGAGAACGCGGTGCAGCCCGAGTTGCGGGAACAGCAGCTGGCCTTCGTGGATGAGCAGGCCGGCGTCCACCACTTCTTTCTGCACGGCGTCGAGAATTTTGTCGAAGGGCATAACCACCGGCTCGAAGTTGGGCTCGAAAAGCTTCAGCGTGAGATACGCGGTGGTGGCCAGGCCGGGCACACCGATGCGCTTGCCGGCCAGTTCGCTCTGGCGCATCGGCTTTGCGGACACGACGATGGGGCCGTAGCCTTCGCCGAAACTCGCGCCGCAATCGAGCAAAATGTATTTGTCGCGCAGGGTGGGATAAGCGGCGAAGCTGACGGCAGTGACGTCGTAGGTTTCGCTGAGCGCGGCTTCGTTCAAGGTCTGAATGTCGGAGAGCACGTGGGTGTACTTATAGCCGGGCGTGGCGATCTTGTGGGTGGCCAGCGCGTAGAACATGAAAGCGTCGTCGGAGTCCGGCGAGTGCGCCAACTTGATTTCCAGCGTTTGCGGGGCGGTTTTGGAAGTGGCTGTGGTACCCATGAGCTTGGTCCCTTCCTGTCTTCCTGCGGCCGGGGAACGGCCGGCGGTTGGTACGGCCGCCAAGCGGCTTACCTGAGGGAAAGCGAGCGCCAAACGGCGGCTGACTGAGCCCGGGCCTTGGCTGTTTCCTGTGAGACGCTTCCTCGGCGGGAGGCGCTGGAGGGAAACCAGAGGGGCAGATCGTCCGTGCGCGGAATTGAAAACGGAGTCGGACGCGGCCGGGCTTGCTTTCCGCACCGAGAACATAGCATAGAGGCGGCCTCGGCGACAAACGGGCGTGATTTCGTGACTGGTGACCGGTGACTGGCGGAAGAGAGTGGCGACGGCGACCGGTTTCCGCGACTGGTGATTTGTGACTGAGAGTCTGTGACTGGTTGATGCACAGAGAGAGAATCGCAAGGCTCTGTAATCTGGGAAGAGGCTTTTGGTTGGAAATCGATATCAAACAAAAGGGCTTGCAAATTGGTATGGGGTGGGGGGTATGAGTAGGCCGGTCCGATCGTCCACCCCGTATTCGCCTCCGTTCTCGATCTGAAGGGGCTTGCCGGACTCGCGAGAATGCTTTTCCGCGCCAGCGATTGGCGAAGCGGATTTGTGAGACAATTTGTTTACAATTAATAGTGTCAATAGTCTATTTTAGTCTTGACTCAACAACAACCTAAGAATAGGGTACGCGGACCTGAGGCGTTGGTGCAGCGCCGCGAGGCGCCGAGGGCGGATTCTTCTCGGATGGATTTGGGTCGCAATCGGTAATTTTCCATAGCCGGCTATGAGGAGGCGGGATGATCCCACGAACAGGTTATTTTGTGATTGGCGGAGCCGCGTTGCTGAGCTCGACGATTTGTTTGCTCGGGTTTTCGGGCGCGGTTCTGGCCCCCGTTACTGGAATGTCGAAGATGATACGACCGTATGAACGCATCGAGAACCGGGCATCGCTGGTGGACGCCAACGATCGAGCGTCAATTCAGGCGCTCGCGGACGAAGTATTTCTTATTCCCAGGGTTTACCCGCGGATGCCAGACATGGTGGCGAACGTGGTGAAAGACCGGTTGGTCCAGGCGGAAGCGAAATATATGCGCGGCGAGGGCCCCGGGGTCCAAGAGCAAGAAGTAGTGGTGTTGCTCAACGACCTGGCAGCCAGGTTCGGCGCGCCGGAATACGCCAAGACGAGCCTGGCACAGGTGCGAGTGTTGCGGATGACGCTGCTCTTGTCCGCCCCGGTGTTCATGGGGCGGGACATGATGCCGGATCACGCCAGGGTTGGGGACTCGATCAGCGCAACCATGTCTCCGCTGCAAGCCGCACATCTGGTGGCCAGCATGATTGACCAGAAAATGTTGAATCCGGAATTTCAGGTCGCGCCCGCAGAGTGGGACAGCAATCGCTACGAGAGTTCCATGGCCAAGCTGCAGCAGTTGCGGGAAATGAAGCTATCCGGGGAGCTGCGGACCAGGATGGACGCAATGGTCCGAGACAATCCCCGGCGTGCAGAAATGCGGGGACTATTGTCGCGAGAGCTTTCTTTCCTGAACTTGAACGATGCCAATGAACTGATCAATGAGGCGTTCGCAACCCTGAAAATCGAAAATTGAGAGAAGGAGGAAAAGCGATGCGTCTGCTCAAGCAAGTAGTACCGATTTTGCTGATTGCGTCGGTGGCGGGTTGCGACGATGGCCCAACGCTCCCGCCAACGACTTCCGGAGGTGGTTGGATCATCCAGACCGAGTTTTTTCCGGCGGAGGGCGCCATCACGATCGTGGGAGACGTGGGAGTGAACGGATCCTGGCAAAGCGACGGTGCCGGTGCAGTAGGCAACGCCAGTCCCTTCACGGTGGTTACCAATGGCGAGGGTCTGGCGGCAGTGGCCAATGGCAGGGTTCCCGCAACCTGGAAATTGACGTGGGCGGCTGGCGGGCCCCTGGAATGTGACGGGCATACCGCGACGGCCACGCCTTCGATTCAAGGTGCCCTGGAAGAGCTGATCTGTTTCGAGGTGGTGATTCCCACGGCGGGGTTCTATTTCAGTCCTAATCCGCTTTATCGTTCGGCCCCGCCTGCGGTTTCCACGATCCATGGGACGGGATTCAGTCAACTGCACGGCATGCCGCTAGTTCAATACTACAACCTTTCGGGCGTGCTGGTTGCGCAGGCCAACGCGACGGTAGTAGCGAGCGACGGGACCTGGGTGCAAGCGCCCACGCCAAATATATCGAGCGTGGCTTTTGGCACCTACGCGGGTGCCATCAAGAATGCCAACGCGAGTGGCGGCTGGACCTACATAGGTTCGGCCGCGGTTCGCGTGGCACTGGCTCCCCCGCCACCTCCCGGAGGAGGAGGCTGTCAAGCTACGCGGCAGCTCAGCCCCAAGGGGAAGACGAACCTGCCCGTGCAACAACCACCGCCCTGCTAGGACAACGAGAAGCCGGGGACAAACGGGATGTTCCAGGAAAAAAAGAAAGCCGGCTCGGGGGAGCCGGCTTTCGCTGGTGCGGTTACTGCGGGGACGAAAGGGAAGCGAGCGGTTGGCCGTTGGGGCCGACGAGCTGGGTGCCGATTGCTTCGCCGGAGACGACCAATTCCACGCGGCGGTTTTGTTGACGGCCCGCGGCGGTGTCGTTGGAGGCGATGGGTTGATCCTTGCCGAAGCCCGCGGAGGTGGTCGAGGATTCTGGGACACCTTGCAGGGTCAGGTAGCTCCTGACGCCTTGGGCGCGCTGTTCGGAAAGAGTCTGGTTGAAGGCTTCAGTGCCCACGCTGTCGGTGTTGCCTTCGATGGCCAGCTTCAGGCTGGGATAGGCGAGCACGATGCCGGATATTTTGGCGAGCTTCTCGCGGGCCAGCGGCCGCAGGGTGTACTTGCCGCTGTCGAAGAGCACATCGGACATGTTGACGACCAGGCCGCGTGCGGTGTCGTGAGTCACCAGGATGGCGTTGAGTTGGATGAGCAGGCGGGCGCGAAGTTCTTCGCGATCGCGAACGGCTTGTTGGAGCTGTTGGTCGGAGGAAGCTGCGGCGGCCTTGTTGCGATCGGATTCGGCTTGAGCGGCTTGCTGCTGTTGCTCTGCGGCGGCGCGAGCTCGTTCTGCGTCGGCTTGGGCGTTGGCGGATTGCTGGGCGTTCGCCTGAGCATCGCTGGTGGCGATTTCGGCTTGATCCGCTCGTGCGCGGGCGTTCTGCGCGGCGTTCACCGCTGCGAGGCGATCGGCTTCGGTTTGTTGTAGCTGCTGGTCGGACGCGGCTGCTGCGGCTCGGTCGCGATCGGCTGCTGTTTGAGCATCGAGACTCCTAAGATCCGCTTCATTACGCTCCTGAACCGCGTCTTTGGTGGCGAGTTCGGCGTTCCTGCGGCGTTGTGCTTGGCGATCGGCGTTGGCGTTGGCGTCGGCTTCACGGCTGGCGGAGGCGCCGCGTTCGGCGTCCAGTCGAGCGGCGTCAATATTCTTCATGGCGATTTCGCGAGCGTCTTCGGCGGTTTGCACGGCTAGACGCGACGTCGAAATCAGAGATTTCTTGTCGGAATGCTTTCTGATCGCGAGATCATCGGCATCCTTCATCTCCAGAACGGCTTTATCGTAGCTTGGAGCTGCGTAATTGGCCGCTCCTGCGGACTTGGCGATGCGCAGAGCGTTGCGCGCTTCGTAGAATTCCAGGGGCAATTTAGCGCTGAGAACCACGGGGTCGAATGTGTAGCCGGTGGGCATGTAGCCGCCACGGTCGATCAACTCATATTTGGCGTCCACGGCTTCGGAGGTGCCAACGGTGTCGGAGCGGACTTCATTTTCGAGGACGACCAGATTGCTGGGACGGCGCACCGCGTAATAAGGTTCGGCGGTTACGATGAGGGCAAACGCCTGGAATTGCGTGGTGGCTTCCAGCTTGCTGCGGTGATTACCGCCGACGAGGACTTCGCCAAGATTGACGGGCCGGCCCTCCGGCGAAATGGCCCACAGAACATAGGTGAGATATTCGTTGCCGAAAGTTTCGGGTTTGTCGAGTCCCTGGAGTTTCATGACGATCTTGGTGTCGCCGCGTCTGCTTTGAACCTTAGCTTCGCCCAGTGCGGCGGGCATCAAGTCCGTGCCTCTAAAATTGATTTTTGTGGAGTCGCCGCGATGACCGTAGTTCACGGCGCGAGCGGTGCGGCTAACGACGGTCACGCGGAATTCGGGAGTGGGATTGCCGGGCTCCGCGGGTGAACTTCTTTGGGCCTGGGCAAACGCGGGTACGACCAGTGCGAATGCGACTGCTAGGGTAACGTGTGAAATCTTCAGCATGGACGCTCCTTCTATAAAGCTCCGAGGCAGTACTATGCGTTTTTGCGCCGCGGAATACTGTCCGCTAACGGACGTTGCGACAGGAAAGATAGGCAGGTGACATGGTGATCTACGGAAGTTGCGACGCGAAGCTCTGCTGGAGATTGTACCTAGCCGCGTGGGCGCTGACTGTGCCGTAACGCACAGTTTTGAATCGAGCGGGTTGTTATTCTGGATCCGTAGCAGAGCACGAACGGAAGCTGTGCAGCCTCGTTGGAAGCCAACACCCGCAATGGCACCCGCTGATCCTTTGCTGAAATCCGGCGGCGCGGCCGAAAGGTAGATGAATCGGATGTCACCGCTAGAGACAACGCCATTGACGGAGATTTTGCCCCGCAGCAATGGCGACCATAGCCGCGCGACTATCGAGCTGGGTTCCCTGCTCGTGATAGAGAACTCCGAGGCGCGCCTCCCTGCGAAGCCTCGCACGGTGCTGCCGAGCAGAGTCGCCTTCCTTGGAAATTACTTACCGAGGCAATGCGGGATCGCGACGTTCACGACCGACTTGTGTGACGCGATCAGCGCGGAATTCGGCGCGACGGAGCTTTTGGCGCTGCCAGTGAATGACACGGAAGAGGGATATGACTATCCCGAGCGAGTGCGGTTCGAGCTGTCGGAAGGCAAGTTATCTTCGTACCGGCAGGCTGCCGACTTTCTGAATTTCAGCAACATCGACCTGGTGTGCCTGCAGCACGAGTACGGAATTTTCGGCGGAGCATCCGGCAGCCATGTTCTGGAACTGCTGCGGCGCCTGCAAATGCCCATCGTGACGACACTGCACACGGTGCTGCGCGAGCCCAACCCCGACCAACGCATGGTGATGGAGGAAATCGCGAGTCTATCGGATCGCATGATCGTGATGAGCCAAAACTCCGCGGAGATCCTGCAGGAGGTCTTCCACGTCCCGGAGCACAAAATCGATTTGATCCCGCACGGGGTTGCCGATGTGCCGTTCATCGATCCCAACTTTTACAAGGATTGCTTCGGCACGGAAGGAAAAATCGTGATGCTCACGTTTGGCCTGCTGTCGCCAAACAAAGGCATCGAAAACGTGATTCAGGCGATGCCGCGCATCCTGTCGCAGCACGGCAATGTGGTTTATATGGTTGCGGGAGTTACGCATCCGCACGTCCTGCGCCATGAAGGCGATCAATACCGGGTGTACTTGCAGAACATGGCGCGGGATCTGGGTGTGGCGGCGAACGTCATTTTTCACAATAAGTTTGTGAGTCCGCAGGAACTGATGGAATTGATCGGCGCAGCGGACATCTACATCACGCCGTACAAGCACAAGGAACAAGTGGTATCCGGAACGCTGGCGCGAGCGCTGAGCGCGGGCAAGGCGATCATCTCGACGCCGTATCTGCACGCGGTCGAACTGCTTGCGGAGGATCGCGGCGTTCTGGTCCCTTTCGATGATCCAAAAGCCATCGCGGACAGGACCTTGGAGCTGTTGCACAATGAAACGGCGCGCCACGCCATGCGCAAGCGCGCGTACCTATACTCGAGAAGCATGGTGTGGAACCGAGTGGCGCAGAAATATATGGCCAGCTTTGAACGAGTTTACAACGAGCGTCTGCGCAAGCCACGGGCGACGTTTTCCGCCCAGAACACGGAAAAAGTTTTGGACCGGCTTCCGGCCATAAAGCTGGATCACCTGTACCGCATGACGGACGCCACGGGAATCGTGGAGCATGCTGTCTTTGTGGTTCCGAATTATCCGGAGGGTTACACCACCGATGACAATGCCCGGGCGCTCATCGTGGCGATCCTCCTGGAACAGCTGGGAGTCGCTGCCCCGGCCGGATCGGCCGATCTGGCTTCGCGTTACCTGGCGTTCCTATGGCTGGCCTTCGATCCTGCGACCAAGAGATTTAGAAATTGCCTGAGCTACGAACGCCAATGGCAGGAGCTGGAGGGTTCGGAAGATAGCCACGGCCGCGCCTTGTGGGGATTGGGAACGGTGCTGGGCCGGTCTAAGGACGAAGGGCTGCGCGGCGCTGCGGGGCGGCTGTTTGAGCTTGCCGTTCCGGCGGCCGTGGAGTTCAAGAGTCCCCGGGCCTGTGCGTTCGCGCTGTTGGGGCTGCACGAATATCTCGACTCCTTTCCCGGGGACCGAGCGGCGTTAAGTGCGGCGGATGTCCTCGCCAATCGCTTGCTTAGCTCGTACCGCGCGCACCGTTCCGCGGAATGGGAGTGGTTCGAGAATAGTCTGTCGTACTCCAATGCCAGATTGCCACAGGCCCTGTTGCGTTCGGGGACGCGCAGCGGGAACGCGGAAATGGAGACGGCCGGTCTCCAAGCGCTGGATTGGCTAGTAACCATTCAACGAAGCGAAGAGAAGGGCCACTTCGTACCGATTGGATCGCAAGGCTTTTATTCCAAGAAGACCGAAAAAGCGCGTTTCGATCAACAACCCGTCGAAGCGTGTGCGGTGGTCGCGGCATGCTTACAGGCGTATGGTGTGACCGGAAAGGGCCGCTGGCGTAAAGAGGCCTGGTCCGCGTTCAATTGGTTCCTGGGCGACAATGACCTGCAGATTGCCCTGTACGATCCCAAGCACCGGCGGTTGTCGGGACGGATTGCATCCAGATCGGGCCAATGAAAACCAGGGGGCGGAGTCGACGCTTTCCTTCCTGATGGCGCTGTTGGAAATGCGCCGGCTGGAACAAGCAGATGGCACGGAGAACAAATCCCGATGAGCATTTTAGTTGAGAAATCTTCCGACAAAATAGTCGCAAATCAGTACGAGATCCTATTTCACCGGCACCCGGGCAATCCCATCCTTACCGGAAAAGACTGGCCTTATTCGATGAACAGCGTTTTCAACGCGGGCGCGACACTGCTGCCCGACGGGTCGACGCTGCTGCTGTGCCGCGTGGAAGACCGCCGGGGTCTGTCGCACCTGTGCGCGGCGCGCTCGGTGAATGGTATTGATGGATGGCAGATCGATCGCGAACCGACGTTGCTGCCAGACCCGGAACATCCCGAGGAGATTTGGGGCGTCGAGGATCCGCGGATTACCTACGTCCCGGAACTGCAAAAATACGCAGTGGCCTATACGTCTTATTCCCGCGGGGGTCCCGGGGTGTCACTGGCGCTAACGAAGGATTTCCGCAGCTTCGAACGACTTGGCGTGATTATGTCCCCGGACGACAAGGACGCGGCCCTCCTGCCGCGCAGGATCAATGGGTTGTGGGCGCTTATCCATCGGCCCATGACGCCACTGGGAGCCCACGTGTGGATCTCCTCTTCTCCCGATCTGCGTTATTGGGGAGACCACAAACTGATGCTCGAGGCCCGCCGAGGAGCCTGGTGGGACGCCAACAAGATCGGCATGTCACCACCGCCCCTCGAGACACCACGAGGCTGGTTGATGATTTATCACGGCGTTCGCAGGACGCCATCGAGTTCGATCTACCGGTTGGGTTTGGCGCTTTTTGATCTGGAGCAGCCGGAAAAATGCCTGCTCCGGGGGGATTCCTGGGTTTTCGCACCCGAAATGGAATACGAGCATCAGGGAGACGTTCAGGACGTGGTGTTTCCTTGCGGGTATACGATCGCACCCGACGGCGATACCATCAATCTGTACTACGGAGCAGCCGACTCCAGCATTGCCTTGGCGCATGGCAGCGTCCGGTCGCTGCTCAACTGGTTAGACGCCAACGGCCATTCCGACGACCACCAAAACCGCCGCCAAAGACAATCGGAACGCTAGGAACGGCAAATTTCCGATCCTGGGTCACCCATCAAAAATCGGCTCGATGCTCAGGGCCGATGATGGATGCTGTTCGCGGAGAGTTTTGGGCAACCCGCCAAGATTCGTCTGGGACGGTTGAACCTTGGCGAGCGGCCCCCGAAGGGACGATCGGTGTGGAACTTCGCTGCAGGCTTTTCTGAAGACTCCAACCGTGCCGGGACGCGAAAACAATCCCGGCAGGCTGGTCACGCCACTAACTACTGGTTCGAAGCGCGCTCGGATTCGTTGCGGGGTGCGCTCTTCTGCAAAACGTTGACGAGATGACGGCCTGTGCTAGGCACGCCTGTATGTTGGCCTCTCACGATGTCCTTAGCCTTGATGGGATGGCCATACACGTCTGCGCTGGCGTCATCATCAGGGCGAATTGTGGAACCCTCGAGGGAAACGCCGGCGAACACACCGCGGGAACGCGAGTAGCTGAGAATCTCGGCGCGCATCCAAGCGTCGGTATCCGCGGAAGCGTCACGTCCTTTGGGTCCGCCGGCAATAGAAGCATCCGCGCCCAGCTTAACCTTACTGCTGAGAATGGATTCCATGCCGCGACCGTTCATGACCAGCAAGACCAAGTCAGTGGCTTCGCCGCCGATTTGAAAGCCGACGCTGGCGCCTTCCAGCGCGTACATCGCTGGGGCTCCCCAGGCTCCGCGGAAGTGTTCGCCGGTGCGGCAAACCATGGCTCCGCGGCCGTAGTCGGCGCCGATTCCGAACGCCAGCTTTCTGACGGAAGGAATCACGATGACGCACTCGGCCTTTTCCAAGAGATCATGCGGAATGTTGTCTGGGACGTTGAGCACCTCCTGCATGACCACGCCGCACTCTTCGAGGCGTTTTTGCTCCTTGTTGAGTTTCCTGGCGTACAAAGCACCTGCTACGAGCGTAAGACATGCTGCGGTAACCAGATATCGTTTCATTGCTGACCTCCATAGTCAGAACTGCTCATGCTGCATGCAAGACTTTGTTCAACCTTTTCGATCGGGTGCGTCCTGAGATGGGTTGCACCCAGAAAACCCCTCCTTGTAAAACTCTTAAAATCACGATGCTGGCCGGTTCGAGAAACTTAGGAGCTGCGCTTGGCTCCGACGACCAGCAGGACCACTCCGCCCACTAGCGCCAGCCCTCCGAGGAGTGGAGGGATGGAAACTCGCTCGTGTCTTTCCGCGGTAGCGTGAATGGGTCCCACATCAAGAACCTTTTCTTGACGGGTGTACGTGAAGCCCTGATAGGCAAGTGCAAGCGCACCCAGAACCACCAGGAGAATTCCAAATAGTGTGACGGGTTTCATCAGCATTCCTTCCGGGACGGCGCAGAGTCAGGCTGGGCAGCGAGATCAAGAACGACGGGATGATCGGAACCAGGGTTCCTTGTTCTGCAATTTCATCCTAGAGGCCACCGCGGGACAAATCTGTCGCGAAGCGCACACATTCCCGCGGACGCTGTCGAGGTTCAAATACGCCCGAGGAGCACGAGAATGACCACGACAAGAATGACCAGACCCACTCCTCCGGTCGGGGCATAACCCCAATTTCTGCTGTGCGACCAGCGGGGGAGTGCTCCCAAGAGCGCCAAGATCAAAATCACAATCAGTACAGTTCCAAGCATGAAGTTCTCCTTGAAGCTCGTTCGGTCGGTCGGGACTAATTCAGATACACACTGATGGCCAGCCGATCGCCAGGATGGCTGCGGTTGTAGAGGTAATAGCCATCACCGGAGTAGTCGACATACACGTCATCGTTGTCGTACCAGTCGTCTGACCAGTATTCGGGCCAGGGATCGATGAGGCTGAACCAATATCCGTCGTACTGAAAGCGGGGATAGCCGCCAACAACCAGGACGGGAAGACTGTAGACGCGGAACTCGTGGTCGCGGCCAAAATGCCCGCGGAAACGGTCGTCCGGAATGCGGTATCCGATGTAGCCACCGCGTTGCTGCCAGTCATGGTGCTCGGATTGCCAGCTATGCGCGCGGTGCTCCTGCCAAGCGCCCCGCTGTGCGTCTCTCTGGCCATGCTGCTCTTGCCGTGAAGGCAGACTGACTGGCTGCTGACGCCGCTGTCGTTCTTGGTCTTGTCGTCCCTTGGCTTGCTGTTCTTGTTGCTGTTTTGCGGATCGATCTTGCTGCTGGCGCTGCTTTTGTTCCTGCTCTTGCTGCCCTCTGGCCTGCTGCGCCTGTTGCTGTCTTGCGGACTTGTCTTGCTGTTGACGTTCCTGGTCTTGTCGTCCCTTGGCTTGCTGCTCTTGTTGTTGTTTTGCGGATCGGTCTTGCTGCTGACGCTGCTTTTGTTCCTGCTCTTGCTGTCCTCTGGCTTGCTGCGCTTGTTGCTGTTTCGCCGATTTGTCTTGCTGTTGACGTTCCTGGTCTTGTCGTCCCTTGGCTTGCTGCTCTTGTTGCTGTTTTGCGGATCGATCTTGCTGCTGGCGCTGCTTTTGTTCCTGCTCTTGCTGTCCTCTGGCTTGCGATTGGCGCTGCTGTTCCGCCTGCCCTTTGTCTTGCTGTTTTTCTGGCTTAGCCTTCTCCTCTTGCTTGGGCGGCCTGGCCGGTTGCTCCTGCTTCTCGTGTTTTTCGCGCTCCTGCTTATCCTGTTCCTGCTGTGCATCGGCGGGACCAGGGATTCCGAGAAGCAAGAACAAACCCATGGTGCTGATCGTTCCTAGTAGTTTCATGACTACGTCCTCTCTCACTGCGACTTTCTGTACCTGGCGCCGGCCGCGTCCTGCCCGATTGCAGATTCCCTCGCGGATAGCCGGCTCCGGGGCCTACAGCCGTTCCAGCGAACGCGCGTGGAACTGTTCTTGGCCTACGCGTATCCGCGACATGGAGTGAAACAGCCCAAATACATTCAGGAGCCAGAACACTACGACAATGACCACGACGCCATTCAAGATGGACTTGATGCTTCCGGCCATGGGGATGAAGCGATTCACCAGCCACAACAGGACACCGACCACGACCAGGACTTCTACCAGCTGAATTAAAGGCATAATCTTCGATTCCTTCCTCGCATGCAGACACCCGGCCGCACTGCTGTTGACGATAGTTCCGTGTTGGTCCGAGGGCTTGCGCGACAATGTGGAACGGAGTGGAACCTGGAATTTCCGATGGTTCAGGCCGAAGCTTGGGGATCTTCGGGCTTCAGTCTTTCTTCCCCCACGAACCGCATATTAGAAGACTCCGAGGCTGATATCTGTCCATTTGCGCACACATTTGCATTTTGTTGGCGGACGCTCTCCGCGGTGCTAAGATAGCTGCCACAAATCATGGCAAAGCCAGCATTACCGCGAAGATCCGGAGTGGCCCCGCAGGACGGCTTTGACGCTCAGACCTTTCTGGACTCGGCCGGCGTGGCAAGAAAAGTTGTCGACTTTCCCAAAAAGACGACGATTTTTACGCAGGGCGATGCCGCCAAGCACGTCATGTACATTCAGCAAGGCGCGGTGAAGCTCTCGGTCGTCAATTCGATAGGCAAAGAAGCCGTCGTGGCGGTACTCAAGCCAGGGGATTTTTTTGGTGAAGGATGCCTGGCCGGCCAGTCCATTCGCATGGGATCGGCCACCAGCACGGTGCCGGCCACCGTGCTGGTGATCGATAAAGACGAGATGATTCGCGTGCTTCACGCCGAGCATGAGTTTTCCGACCGCTTCATCGCTTACATGCTATCGAGGAACATCCGGGTCGAAGAAGATTTAGTCGACCAGCTTTTCAACTCCACGGAAAAACGTTTGGCTCGCGCGCTGCTCTTGCTGGCGCGCTACGGAAAGAAAGACGAGCCGCAGAAGGTTCTGCCCAAGGTCTCGCAGGAAACGTTGGCGGAAATGATTGGCACCACGCGCTCGCGGGTCAACTTGTTCATGAACAAATTCAAAAAATTGGGCTTCATCGACGATAAAAACGGACTGGAAATCAACAGTTCGCTGTTGAGCGTGGTCCTGCACGATTAACTTCTCGCCTGCTTGGTTTCAAATTCGCTGAGGAAATCCAGGGAAATAGGGCCGGCGGGGACGTTTCCGCTTTCTGGAAAAATATCATTGCCATCAAGGCTGGCGCATGACCACGCTGGGTCATCTGGGGCGGATTTTACGACTACGATGGAGGTACAGAGCTGGCCGGGATGCCGGCTCCCTTCGAGGCTCAGGATAAAAACTCGCCGCTACGGGGGAACGGACGCCGGGCTAATGCCCAGCACCTACATGGACACGGACGCGGGTTGAGGCCCGCACGTGTACCGCGAGGCTACTTCAATAGGCCTTTGACTCGGTTGCTGAGGGCGTCGCGAACGGTTTCCGCGGGGACCAGGCGCTCCAACATGCCAAGATCCACGTTAACGGTTAGATCGTTGTCGGTGACCTCGACCGTGCCTTTGATGGGAGTGCTCACCAAGCCCATTCTTGCAGTGAGGGAGAAGTTCAAGGTGGAACCTTGCCAGTTGCGCTGCTCTACGGTCAAACGCACTGGCAAGGCTCCTACGCCTTGAAACATTTCGTGGAAGGAACGATCGACGGATTGGATCACGTCTTCTTTGGAACGGTGGTGAGAGATGGTGATCCGCACGTTGTCCTATCCGAGTGCTGCTGGTCCGGATGCTGCAGGTTCAGGTTCGGATTGGCGCCGTGGCTTACGCGGTGCGACGGGTGAAGGCGTGGTACACGAACAAAATAACCACGGCACCTACGACCGCCACCAGCAGGCTGTAGAGATTTAGACCGGTCACGCCGGCCGCTCCGAAGGTGGTGAAGAGCCATCCACCCACTACGGCACCGACGATTCCCAGGACGATGTCGAGGAAGACTCCCTCTCCGGTTTTGTTGACGATTTTGCTTCCGAGGAAACCCGCGAGCAATCCCAAAACGACCCACGCTAGAAAAGACATTTTCTTCTCCTTATTACTGGCGCTCTGGAGCGCCAGGTGTTACTTGCAAGATTCGCTGACCATTTTGATGGAGGTGATTGTGAGGTGCCCGTGCTCGGTGTTGGTCTTTTTCACGCCACTGTCTTTCGCCGCGTCTTTAGCGTCTTCCTTCAGGTTATGGAGCTTGGCGTTGGAGACGACACCGGTGGCCCGGATGGTGTGTCCGACGTGATCGGCGAGAGTTACTTTGTCACTGCGTACTTCCCAGGTGCTGCCGTTGGTTCCGGTCAGCTGAAATTCGTCGGCGCTGTCGCCCTTGGAGAGACAGCCGGTAATGACCCTGACATGGGTCTTGGGTTTCGCGGTGCTGGCGGTGTCCTGGGCGTATACCGATGAGCTGCCCAAAACGAGAAGCAAACCCAGCCACAACGCCGTTTTCATGATTTTCATTTCTTCCTCCTGATGCTGCTGTTGCGTCAAACGCCATCCCGAGAAAAACGGGGAGTGACCTGCGATGATCGCAATGCCCCGAACGTTAGTTGCAAAGTGCGGTTGGCACCATACCCGGATGGGTGTAGTCGGTGGAGGAGGTTGCCGTAGCCGGAGTGGGCGCACGAAGCGCGCCGAGCGGCTCGGGAGGCGACACTGCGCGTTTCAGGAGCTGGGCTTACAGGGCGGAGACCATGTGGGCGATGGCGTCGTCGAAGGTGACGCGGCCGTCGAGGTAGGGTTGCCAGAAGCGGGTGAGGAGCTGGAGGTATTCGTCCCAGTCGCGCTGGTACAAGCGTTCACGGACGGCGTAGGGAGTGTATTGCGGGTCGGGTGCGCCGCCGACCGATTGTCCGGCAAAGACTGGTTTGATGACTTCGCCGGTGGTGTAGAACAGCAGGGCGTGCCAGAGGTCGCGGGGGATGGCTTTGTCGCGCTGGCGGCATTCGCGGATGATGGCTTGCTGCACGGGTTGGGCGATGCCGTGGGAAGCTTCGTGAAAGAGAATTTCCAGCGCGGCGCTGCCTTGGTTTCGGGGATCGGTGCTGGAAATGACCACGCGCAAAGGATCCAGAGTGGTGTAGGCGCCCTGGGAATTGGCGTAGGCGGAGACGTCGACGCGAATTCTTTCTTTGGGCCAGCGCGTTTGGTAAATGTCGGCGAGCCGCTGGGCCAAGCCCAGGCCTTGCTCGCGGACCAGCGGGGCGACTTGGGCGATCCATTTGCGGTTGGCGCGATCGTGGTCGGGCCATTCGTGGGCGCGATAGACGGGAGCGGCGGCTTCCAGGATCTGCGTAAGTTTGGCGGGCAGGCCGGCGTCGCAGGTTTTCAGCTTGGCGCCGGAGAGTTCGTCGCACCCCTCAAAATCACCGAGCTGATTTTTGAGCAGCAGCATCTCGGTGTTGAAAAGCAGATCTTTGTCGGCGTAGTTGGCGGCGTAATAGGACACGGCGGCGTCCCAGGCCAACTGTTCGGACTTGCTGCGATGGGTGGACGCGCCAGCAGTGCCGAGAACGGGTCCGGCGACGGAGGCGGGAGGAGCGGCCTGGGGGTCGCGGCGCAGCCGGGCTTGTTGGTAGAGCGTGTGATGGAGGTTGATCCAGAAGCCGCTATGCAATTCGAAGACCGGGAGAGGGCCGTATTGCGTGTCGATTTGCGGCGGCGCACTCCAGGCCGCTGGCGGACACAGTAAGGCTGCGTGCAGGAGAAGAAACGCGAATGGAGTGAGTGTCAGGCGGCGCATGAGCGAAGTGCCCGATGGTAGCGCCAAGTGCGTCCCGGTACAAATGATGTTGACGGCGGAGTTGCAAAAGAGCAGGGGAACTCCCGATGCGTAGCGCTGCGGAACGCGATGGGAACTACACGCCGTCGGGCGCGCCTACGGAGAGAAATTAGCGCGGGCTCCCGGCGGAGGACGCGAGCCAGCGGTCCAGAATTGCCAGCTCCGACTCTGGGGTGTCCTTGTCGAACATCACGCCCATGCCCAGCCCAGGGCAAACATACATCACGCGCGCGGCTGCCGCGAAGACAGCGTCGCCATGGCGCAGCCGCAGTTGGACCAGGGAGGCCACCGGCATGGGTTTGAGGGTGTCAATATAGCAGCCGGAACGGCTAACGTCGGAAGTACGGCCGTGCAGGGGATTGCCGCCGTTCCGTTCGGTTACCTCGGCGGCCACGATCAGAGGGTAACGCGCGGCGCCGCGTCGATCGGCCATCACATCGGGCATTCCAGCTCTCCTTATTCGTGAGAGGCCCAGGATCGCGAGCGCTCCGCGTGGCGGAGTTTCCGCGAGAGGAGAGATGGCCCCAAAACTATTGTCGTAGCGGAGGCGACGTGGGGCAAGTACCAATCGAGTCCCGCCGCGCTAATGCGTCAATCGTTGCTGGCGATGCCGCCGTGCCTATTCGATCTTGGGGTCGGCTTCGCTGCCTACGGCTCCTTGGCGGTCGGCGGCGTGAAATCCGCCGCTAGCGTCCCGGAAGAAAGAGCGCCGGCCGGTGCGGCCATACGTTTGGGGAGTGGCGGCCAGCTCAAATTTTGCGGGCGCGCCCAGGGTGTTCGCGCTGGCCAGAACGTAACGAAACCGGTAGCCGTTCTTCGCGCCAGCCGCGACGTCGGCATCGAGCAGGCCGGCGGCGTCCGGCGTGGCGGCGCCGTGCGCGGGCGGCCCGAGTTTTTCCAGTGCATCGGGCAGGCGGGAATACTTGCGGCGATAGAGTTCTACGGCGTCGGCGATTTTCTTCAGGTTGTCGAGGGCCGTGCGTTCGGTGGATTCCATCTCGGCGACGTCCCATTCCATGGCCAGGGAAGGCAGGTCGAGCAGCACCAGGCCCACCGAGAGCAGCTTCCATCGGCCATTTTCGCGGACCAGGCCCATCTTGACGTGCATCACGTTGGCGCCGACGGAGTCGGTGGCGTCGCGTATTTCCACGGGAAGGAACGCCAGGTTGTCGGTCACTTCGGCGCCTCCGACCTGCATTTCGGCGGCGCCGGCGGGAGTTTCGCAGCGGATCAGCGGCCGACCGGAGGGGCTGGCCAACTGCGATGCCTTGCCGGGTTCGGCCAGCAGCACAAACCTTTTCATGAACGCTACGCGGGCGGCGGGAGTCAACGACGTGAAGGTTTCGGCGTTGCGCGCGGTCAGAAACTTCGTAAAATCCGCTTCACTCTGAGAGCACGCGGCGATCAGCGCGTCGCGCATCGAGGCGATCGGTCCGCTCACGGGGATCGCCGGTGCGTCCGCGGCGCTGGCGGGCGGTTTGGAGCTGGATTCCTGGGCCGACACGGCACTGCCGCTTGCCGCGATCAGGGAGAGAAACGCCAGGAAAAGAATCTGTACGCTCGTCCATTTGTTGCGCGCCGGCACGCTAGTCCTTCGCCGCGCCGAGAATCGCCGCCAGATTTTGCGTGAAACTCGAGCGCGGCATGACTTCGTCGCAGCCCGCGGCGCGCGCCTGCGCGGCCAGTTCGGTCTGCACGTGGGAGAGAAAAGCCACCACGCGCACGGAGTTCTGCCCGGCGCGGATCCGCTCGATCGCTTGCAGCGGCTGACTCCGCGCATTCAAGTCTACGATCACCAGCCTCGGCGCGGGATCCAGCAGCGTAAGCAGCGCGTCGCCATTGGTGGCCACCTTCAGCTCCACGCCCAGGTGCTTGGCGGTTTCGGCCAGCTTCATTTGAAAAAACAGATCATCCATCAGAGCCACCACTCTTCCCATGCGCCCCGCCTCTCTTGCCGATGTTCCCTTGGCATTATGCGCGGGTTCTTCTCTCCGCGCCTGGTTCGTGGATACAATATGCCCATCCTTACTCGGAGGTGTCTTGTGCAAACCGCTCGCGCCAGCGACCTGCAGCCTGCCATATCCCTGCTAGAAAAGACGCCGGGTCTGCTGGAAACGCTGCTTGGCGATGTGCCCGGGGAACTTGCGCAGTGGAAGCCGGCGCCGGACCGCTGGTCGATTTCGGAGGTCCTCGCGCATCTCGCGGACCTCGAGCAGCTTTACTCGGAGCGGGTGCGCTGCATGCTCGTGGAAGACACGCCGGCGTTGCGGTCCTACGACCAGAATGTTGCTTCTGCGGCTGGCGTGTACTCGGGAGGCACCGCTTCGGAACATCTCGCGAGTTTTACCGCGCTGCGGCTGGCCACGGTGTCCCTGCTGCAAGGGGCGGGAAGCTCCGCGGGGGAACGCACCGGCAAGCATGCGGAGCTGGGCATCGTCACGCTTTCGCAGATGATCAATGAATTGGCCTCGCACGATCTGGGGCATCTGCGGCAGATCGCCGAACTGTACCGCGCGCATGCTTTCCATCCTTACGCCGGGCCTTTTCAGAAATACTCGAATCCCAAGCCGTGAGCGAGCATGCCGAAGACGCGAGACTGGCTGCTGCGGGCCCGCGCGACGTCACTCTATACACCCGGCCCGGCTGCCATCTTTGCGAGGACGCCAAAGCGGCCATTGCGCCGCTGCTTGCCGAGTTTGGCGCCAGGCTGCGCGAAGTGGACATCGCCGGGGACGCCGTGCTGGAAGAGCGTTTCGGGTGGGACATTCCGGTGATTTTCATCGGCACTCGGAAGGCCGCCAAGCATCGCGTGGATTTGGGGCAATTTCGCCGCCAGCTGAGCGCGGCGGGGCAATTTTCCGGCGCCAAATAGAAAACGCCGCCCGAAAGACGCGGCGCCTGCATCTTCAAAGAGTGAGTCGAGTTTTCTAGTGGCCGTTTCCCGGGCTGTGCGCCCCGACGGTCTCGTCCGGCACCGCGCCCTTGCGGCCCTTCACGCGGTCGTAAACCGACACTTGGCTCACCGAGCCGAGCGCCTCGTTGTAGAACGTCGGCACGCCCAGCGCGGTGAGCAGCTCTTCATTGAACTTGCGCAAATTGGCCAGGTGGGTGGCCAGCGCCGGCAGCTTCAGGCCATCGTCGGTCAGCAGAAATTTTTGGTAGCCCGCGTCCCACAATCGCGTGAACTGCCCCTTCAGCATGATCGTCGGCACCACGGTCATCTGGTAGAGGTCGTCGGTGCCTTTCCGGAACTCCGCGCCGCTTCCGTATTTTTCCACGCGCACCACGCCGCGCGTGCTGCCCACCTTGAATCCCAGCGCCGCCAGGCTTTCGATAGCTTTCGATGAAAATCGCTCTTCGACATTCCACATGGCTTGATTAGGGTAATGAAACCGCGCGCATCTGTAAAGCGCCGCCGGCGGCCGGCGGTGGCTCATCAGTTTTCTAGCTTGTTGATCATGCGCTAGCCGTCGTCAAGGCACTGTACACGGGCTCCTTTGCGTCAACTACCATCTGGGAACCCGCCGCGGTGCGTGACCATCGGATAGTGTGGGAGCACCTCCGGCCTGGGAACCGATGCGCGCCAGCCGTTAGGCAGCGGCTCCAGCCCGCGGAACAAGGGCGAGACCCGAGCCGTGGGGCTGCCGACCAAGCGCTCGAGCGACTCCCGGAGGTTACGCATGGCATCCTCCCCGAAGCGCGCCAGCCACCGCTCTTCCATGACGCCAAGTCGGTGGCGGTAGGCGCCCTGAGCTTCCCGGCCCTTCGACAGGAGCCGGACCAACCTCGTCGCCTTGGCGGTCGGATCCGGCTCAACCACTAGGTAGTGGTGTTTCTCGAGCCATCCCACCGAAACCTTGACCAGTTCCTTTGACACGCCGGACAGGCGCGGGAGGTCTCGGGCGCGGACTCCTTTCTCATCGAGAAGCCGCACGACGTTGGCGCTGATGGCGAGCGACAAATTCGATTCGCGCTCGAACTCGATGGCAAACGCCAGCAGCGCCCGGGAGAGTAGCGCCGACAATGGAAGCCGGGAACTGGCGGTACCTTTACGTCTAGCCGGCCCGGATTTCTCGTGATCTGGCCCTTTGCTAAACAACCCATACCCTAGGATTGGGAGACAATCGGGCAGCTCGACGTTAAATTGGGCGATCAGTACCCACAGAGATTCCCGAAGCTGGCAGATCTCCTCTTTGCCGAAGCGCGTTTGCCACCGTTCCTCGATAGTGCCGAACAACGGGCGCCATATCTCCTGAGCCTTCCGGCCTGCGGGTGTGGCGCGAATCACCCAGTCGCGGCGGGGCGGCTTAGGCCGCGTATCGGCTGGGTTAGGCTCGACGGTGACATACCCCCACCTTTCCATGCCGTTCAAGTTGGTTGCTGTGCGCGCGAGTTCCTCAAGCGCGCGGATGGTCACCCCCTCCTCGCCGACGAAGCGCATGCAGTTCTCCCACATCGCCAGGGACACCAGCCAGGGAGCATGGAGCGACCCAGGCGACGCGCCGTGGGCCGTCGTCCGGTGGGGGATCTGCCGCTCGGACTCGTTGTCGAACTCGATCGTGAACGCAACTAGAACCTGGGAGAGCAGGGCTGGCAGGGGGAGGCGGTCATCCACGCCGCAATGATAAAACGTCACGCGCGCAATCCGTACCGTGTTTATTGAATCGCTCCTGGATCGTCGGCTACATGGAAGTTGGCTAGACAGCGATGTGAAGAGTTCGGACGACACGCCTGTCCACCTGAACGATGGACGCCGAAACCGGACACGTGGAGCCGTTCTGAGAAACACTCCGCGACAAGACAAACGGATGTAATCTCTATCTGTATGATCCCTGCCTCCTACAAACCGCGAAAGAAGTTCATGGAACTGGCGGTCGCGGAGGCCAAGCGCGCCGGGGACCGCGGCGACTATCCTATTGGGGCGGTCATTACCCGCGTCATGGGTCGGCGCGAAGTGGTCATCGCCAGCGCTGGCAACCGGGTAAAGACTTCGGGATCGAGCATTAAACACGTCGAGTTGGAAACGCTGAAATACGTATCCAGCGGCTATGGCCGCTACCTGTCCGACTTCGTCCTGTACTCCACCCACGAGCCCTGTGCTATGTGCGCCGGCGCCTGCGTGTGGTCGCGAATTGGCGCGGTGGTCTACGGCGTTTCGCAGGAAGATATCGCTGCGTATGGCCGTAAGCGCGGCACGGAAGACTACAAGTGGCGAGCTTGTCTCATCTCCTGCCGGTTTGTCCTGGAGAAGGGTAATCACCGCATCCCCGTCACCGGCGGTTTTCTCCGAAAAGAGTGCCAGAAACTGTTCAGTTATGGGCGGCCGCATCGGTAATTCAGGCGACTGCAGCGCACCTACCCATGTAAATCGTCTGCTGGCTCCGGCATCCAATATGAGGTTAGAATAGGCTCCCTTTTTGGGACTGTTGGCCCTGCCGGAGAGCGCCGCTGGCCCCCGCCCGGCTTCGGGATAAGTGCTTAACAAATGGTTACTTATGCGTCATAATGGTTTTGTGGTGGACAGACGGGTCTCTTGGGCGGAGTTTTCCACACCACCGCCGCAGCCCGGTCAGGCGCCAAAGCCAGCTAACCCTTTTAGAATCAGCACTTCCATGAAGTACGTCGATAACTTCTTTAGAATCCGCACTTGCAAATCTAAAGGACTTAAAGTCCTTTATAATCAACACTTACAAAAACCCCCGGGGGGAGGCAGCCTGTTGTTGACCAGCCGCCTTGACGGTGCGCCGCAGCGCTAGCCATGTCCGTTGCTAAGCATGCTGCGCCGCCTGCTGGGACCCTCGGTACCTCGAGCCGGGCGGGCCGCTCTGTGGTCGATTGCATCGGGAATACCCCCCTGTTGCGCCTGGAGCGCGTCGGGCGGGAATTTCCCAATGTGGAATTCAGTGCCAAGGCCGAGTGGTTCAATCCTGGCGGTTCGGTCAAAGATCGTCCGGCGCTGAGCATGATTCAAGCGGGCCTGGCCAGCGGCGATCTGCGAGCCGGGAAGACCATCACTGACGCCACCAGCGGGAACACTGGCATCGCCTACGCCATGATTGGCGCCGCGTTGGGCTATCCGGTTACGCTGTGCCTGCCGGATAGCGCTTCGCACGAGCGCAAACGTATCCTCGGCGCTTTTGGCGCGGAGCTGATTATTACTCCGGGGGACGAAGGCACCGACGGGGCTATTCGTCGGGTGCAGGAAATCGTCGCGGCCGATCCCGAGAAATATTTTTATCCCGACCAATACAGCAACCCGGCGAACTGGCAAGCGCACTACCGCACTACCGCGAATGAAATCTGGGAACAGACCGCCGGACGCATCACGCATTTCGTCGCCGGCCTAGGGACCAGCGGCACGTTTATCGGCACCACGCGGCGCTTGAAGGAGCTCAACCCCAAGATTCGCTGCGTCAGCCTGCAACCCAACGCGCCTTTCCACGGACTGGAAGGCTGGAAGCACATGGAGACCGCGATTCGTCCCAAGATCTACGACGACAAACTTGCGGATGAAAACCTCCACGTCGATACCGAAGAGGCGTACCGGCTGGTGAAGCGCATGGCGCGCGAAGAAGGCCTGCTGGTGAGTCCCAGTGCGGCGGCGGCGCTGCTGGGCTGCTTCCAAGTTGCAAAAGGTATTTCGCCAGACCAGCCCGCGGTGATGGTGACGGTTTTCCCGGATTCCGGCGCGAAATATCTCAGCGAACGCTTCTGGGAAGAGTTCTAACGATGGCCATGGTGACCCTTCTCCGGCTCGGTCCTGCAATTGCGGAAAGAATTCGCAAGCACGGCGCGGAAACATACCCGCACGAATGCTGCGGTGCGCTACTGGGGCGCGATGCCGACGCCGCCGGGCCTGGCGAGCAAACACCGCCGCGCGACGTCCTGGACTTGTTCCCGTTGGTGAACCGGCGGGACGATTCGCCGCGTAACCGTTTCTCGGTCACTTCGGAAGATGTGCTGGCGGCGGAAAAGGCCGCGCGGGCCCTCGGCATCGACGTGGTGGGCTGGTATCATTCCCATCCGGATCATCCGGCGGAGCCCAGCCAGTACGACCGCGACCACGCCTGGCCCTGGTACAGTTACATCATCGTGAGCGTGGCCAACGGGCAGCCGCAGCGCATGACATCGTGGCGTTTGAACGACGATCGCGCGGGTTTCACG
Organism: uncultured Acidobacteriota bacterium; assembly: GCA_963788495.1. Lineage (GTDB taxonomy): Bacteria > Acidobacteriota > Terriglobia > Acidiferrales > UBA7541 > Acidiferrum. The sequence continues at coordinate 110,426 of CAWBGX010000003.1, forward strand.
TCTGAGGATCTAGAGATTGGCCAGCGCGCCGCGGTTTGACGGCCGCGCTTCGTTTTTGAGGAGAACCGACATGGCAGTGAAGGTCATGATTCCCACGCCGCTGCGCGTGTACGCCGGCAAGCGTGATTCCGCGGAGTTTAATGCCTCCACTGTCGGGGAGGCCCTCGGCCACTTAACGTCGCAATTCGCCGATCTGCGCAAGCACCTTTTTACCGAGGAGGGCAAGTTGCGCAGCTTCGTCAATGTGTATGTGAATGACGAAGACATTCGGTATTTGGCGAAAGAGAACACCCCGACCAAGGACGGCGATACCATTAGCATTGTCCCGTCGATCGCCGGTGGCTAAACCGTTGCTGCCGCGCAGGTTTTGCGCGATGCATCGGTATGGGCTCTCGTTCATCTAATGGAGTTACGCTCCGGAAGGAGCAGAGGAATCGCAATGGCCACCAAACTACAGCCGCAGACCGGGCAGCCCGGCGCGGCACCAGACACGGGCAACGTCGCCACCAGCCTTACAAATGAAGAGATCCTGCGCTACAGCCGGCACCTGATCATGCCGGAGGTGGGCATGGAGGGGCAGCTCAAGCTGAAGAACTCCAAAGTGTTGCTGATCGGCACTGGCGGATTAGGCGCGCCACTGGGACTGTACCTGGCAGCGGCAGGAGTCGGGCGGCTCGGACTGGTGGACTTCGATGTGGTGGACTTCACCAATCTGCAGCGGCAGGTGGCCTTCGGCACTGACGATGTGGGCAAGCCCAAGGCCGAGGCTGCGCGCGCGCGGCTTTCTAACCTGAATCCCGGACATCAAGGTCGAAACGTTTGAGACCAAGCTGACTAGCGACAACGCGCTTGATCTTTTCCGGGACTTCGACGTGATCGTCGATGGCACCGACAATTTCCCCACGCGCTATCTTGTGAACGATGCCTGCATTCTTCTCGGCAAGCCCAATGTGTACGGTTCGATTTTCCGCTTCGAGGGGCAGGCGACCGTGTTCGGCATGCCGGACGGACCCTGCTATCGCTGCTTGTATCCCGAGCCGCCTCCGCCGGGCCTGGTGCCGTCGTGCGCGGAAGGTGGTGTTCTCGGCGTTCTTCCGGGGATCGTCGGCTCGATTCAGGCGATGGAGACGATCAAGTTGATCCTCGGTCGTGGCGACAGCCTGGTGGGCCGGTTGTTGCTCTTCGACGCTCTGGCCATGAAGTTCCGCGAACTGAAGCTGCGGAAAAATCCCAATTGCCCGGTTTGCGGCGAGCACCCGACGATCACCAAGTTGATCGACTACTACGAATTCTGCGGCGTGCGCGGCGAAGAAGCGCCCGGCCCCGACGTGCAGGTTCCGGAGATCACCCCGCGCGAATTGAAGGCGCGGCTCGACCGCGGCGACGACCTGTACATCCTGGACGTGCGCGAGCCGCACGAATACCAGATCTGCAATCTCAAAGGGCATCTTCTGCCGCTTGGGGAGCTTCCCCGGCGCGTGCATGAGCTGGATTCCTCGCGCGAAATCGTGGCGCATTGCCGCAGCGGCAAACGTTCCGCGGAAGCCGTCGATTTTCTGCGCAAGGCCGGCTTCCGCAAAATCCTGAATCTCAAGGGAGGTATCCTGGCCTGGTCCGACGAGGTCGATCCCTCCGTTCCCAAGTACTGACCCGCGCACCCCTGAAGCAGAGAGCCGGTCGTCACCCGCCGACCGGTTCTTTCTTTTGTGCGCGATGCGGTATGATCGGGACCGGGAATGCAGACCGGCAATGGCAGCGGACTTCAGGAGAGCAAATGGCGGCAACCAAGATCACCGTGAACCACAATGGCTCGATTCGCGTCGAGGGCGATTTCGAGATCGTGGACCCCGAAGGGAAGGCCTTCGGGTTGGCGGGCCGCACCGCGATTGGCCTGTGCCGCTGCGGCCATTCCGCCAATAAACCGTTTTGCGATGGGTCGCACAAGGCGTGCAGTTTTGCGGATATCGTGGCCGCCCGGGAGCTGCCCTCCGCCCAAGCCCAAAATGTAGTTGGACGATTCCCGCAGTGGGATGAGACAGTCTCAACGTGAGACGCATGCCAGTCTGGTCTTTTTTTTGTACTTTTCCGTACGTAAGTGTCTAAAAATGAATTAGATAGCTGGGCATTCCTGAGGGTTTTCTCATCTGCCCCCGCGTCTCGCCCGCTGCCAGCCCTTCGCTCCACTCCCCTAAGCCTCAAATAAACCCCTAAAGTTCAATAGCTTACAGACCGATACTTTCCAGTAGGAAAGGTCTTGAACTTGCAATCCACCGGAGTTGTCAGTCTTTCGTCGGCATTTGGGGGGTTTCGTGGGCGGTTGGGGCAAAATCATCGGGTTTCTCGGGGTTGACCGTTCGCCGGGTCCCGATCGCGGTTCGAGCTCGTCTTCCCCCACCGGTGTTGCCGGTTTGGCCGCGACCTTCAAGCCGGACGGTTCGCGGGCCTTTGTCACCTCTTGTGCTGTCCTCACGGTCTTGTTCGCCGGGGTCATTTTCTACCTTCGCCACGTGGGTTTTTCCGGGAGCCCGCAAACCTATCTATATCTTGAGGTTGGCGGCACGCTGATCAGCTTCTGCTACGCCGCGAACGCGCTGGTGCGCTTCCGCGGAACCCACGATCGCACCGCTTTGATTCTTGCGTTTGGCTTTGTGCTGTCTGGAATTATTGAGACGGTCGGCTATTTTCGCCTGGACAATCAAATCCAGGCCGGCAACGCCGCGCTGACCAGTATCCCCATGGGTTGGATGATCGGCCGCACGCTGCTGGCGGTCATGCTGCTGGCCGCCATCGGTGTGGACCGCTACATGCCGACGTCCCGGCAGCCCAGCCGTGAGACTGCCGGCGCTTTGCTGGTTGTCTTGCTCGCGGCGTATCTGACCAGCGCCGCGTTCCTCGCCGCGCCTGCGGCGCCGGTTGCGCATGCCGCCAAGATTTTGTCTCGCCCCTGGGAACTGCTTCCCGGGTTGTTGTTCCTGTTTGCCGCCATCAGCTTTCGCAAGCACTTGATCAACGACAAGAGCCGGAAGACCGCCGCTAGCCTGTACGACTACTCGCTGTTTGGGGTGGCCTCCCTGAACTTCGTTTGCCACGCTGCCGCGGCTTTTTCGCAGCAGCTCTTCGATGGTCCGTTTTTCGTTGCCGAGCTGTGCAAGACGGCCAGCTACGTGGTCATTCTGAGTGGAGCGCTGCTGGAACAAGCGCGGCTGTTCGAGCAGGTTCGCTCGATGGCGGCCAGCGATTCGCTGACGGGCTTGGCCAACTACCGGCGCCTGCTCAGCGTTCTAGAAACCGAGTTGGACCGCTCGAAGCGCACGCTGCGGCCCTTCAGCCTGGTGCTGCTGGATATGGATGGTCTCAAGGCCATCAACGATCAATTCGGGCACTTGACCGGGAGCCGCGCGCTGGTGCGGCTGGGCAAGATTCTGGCCAATCATTCTCGGGCGATCGATACCCCGGCGCGGTATGGCGGCGATGAATTTGCGCTAGTGCTGCCGGAGGCCGGACGCGAGGTGGCCGCGCGGGTGGTCTCGCGCGTGCGCGAGCGGCTGGCTGCGGAAAGCGAAGCGCCGACGCTCTCGGTGAGCGCTGGAGTGGCAGCTTTCCCGGAGGATGGGGACACCGCGGAAAAACTTCTTGGCGCCGCCGACCGCGCGCTGTACGGCATGAAAAACCGCGGCACCAGCATTCAAAATCTAACGCGCATCGCCGCGTGCCTGTGAGGATGGACAACGATCATGCCTCTCAGGTCTCCCGCCTTCACCTTTCATCGCGCCGAACGGCGCATTCCGATGGAAATTCCCGTGGTGCTGGATGGCCATCGGCAGACGCCCGGCGTGGAATCGACTTTTACGGAAAATGTCAGTGCTCGTGGTGCTCGCGTGGTGAGTGTCCGCCGGTGGGACAAAGGCGAGCCGTTGACGTTTGTGTCGCGCACTGGAGAGTTTCGCTCCCTGGCTCGAGTGGCTTACTGCCAACCTCTGCATGGCGACGGCTATGCAGTGGGGGTGGAGTTCCTCGATCCAACAGGGCGATGGGTTGTTCAATCATAGAAAAGCTCGGCCCAACGGACGGGCGGATAGGAGGGGAACGTCAGGAACGGAAGACAAATAACTAGCGCAAAAAAGAAATATAGGAGTTGAGGCGCCGAGCGGAAAGAGAAGGCCGCTCGGCGCTTCATTCTTTTAACTGCAGGGTGCAAGAGTGCAAGCGTTAAGGGTGTAAGAGCAGTGCAGTCGCCAGAAGTGCGCGGATAGTTGCCCGGAACTATTTTTTCATTCCTTGTTCGACCTTTTCCTGCAACTCTTTCCTCAGGGCATGAAATCGCTCGCGTTCTTTCGGATCTGACGTTCCGTATAGACGATTTAAGTCCTCAAACCGGCGTCTATCTTCTGGGCTGATGCTGGAACGAAGTTTGCCGGCCATCCGGCGGCCAGCGAGGATCGGTCTTGCAATATAGGCGAACACGCCCACGGCTAATCCCGCGATCGAAAATCCTAGCCACCCAAGCCAGCCGAGGGAATGGATAGGCTCACCACGGGAAAAGAGCGCGGCATGACCGAGCCTGTAAATCAGCCAGAGAACTCCCATGCCTGCGAGTGTGTACCCGCCTACCGAGAATAGGATTCCCGCGTACATGCTCAGCGCGAACTTGTTCACTCTCTTGGTGTTGAAAATTCTTTCGACTTGAGTGCCCGTGTGATCAAACACGACGCACACAACCGTCCAGTGTTCGGCCGCCACTTGGCGTGAATTTGTCTTGGCCTCGGCCAAAGTGTCGAAGATCCGGCAAATCTCCGAAGATTGGACGTGCTCTCCTTGTGGGTTGCGGGCGAGGCCGGTCTTAAAGTCCTTGTAGCGAACGGCGAATTCGCCAGGCCGTACTTGCGGCAGCCAAGCCTCCTTCGGAAATGGCGGACGCGTCGGATCGCCTGACAGCATCTGCTCGTGGGTCGGAAACTCGCCATCGTAAATTTTGACTTCGCGAAAGGCCATGAGTTCAGGACCACTCCTCCAGTTTGCATCCGAGAGTTATCTCGTTCCGGCCCCAATCGAAATGCCCGGTGCGGCAACCGGTACGGTGGAAAATGACCATCTCTAGCTTTTTCGGCTGTATCCAATCTTCATTGAGTAGACTAGCGTGCATCGGCTGCCTTGCGGCGTCCTTCCAGTAAAAACAAGGCGAAGTCGGTGGCGACCGGCCCAGCGGCAAGCTGCCGCATCATTAGCGAGACTTGACCCCGATGGTACGTGGAATGGTTCGCCAGATGTTGCATCAGGTGCGCCAGACTGATTTGTGTTTCGCGAACAGGAAGCATCCTTCCCAAGGATTCGTTTGTGACGCGATTCACAAACTCGACTTGTTCTCTTTCGACTTCCGCCCACTTTAACTGCACCGCGGCGAAGTCGGGAAATGCGTTCGGATCGAATAGGGCGCCGATTCGCGTCCACAAATCTGTCACGAAGGCGGAACTAAGAGAGGGCTCCTTCCAAATTGTAAGCCACCCCCACTCGCCGCCGACGATGTGCACCAGCGTGTCCCGCACAGAACGGAAGCTGCCACCCAGATCACGCGTGAACTCCTCAACGCTGAGAGTCGAGACCGCTTGGAAAACCCTATCGTTCGCCCAGCGGTCGTATTCGTAGAGTAGCTGAATGTCATCTTTGGTCATGGTGATGGCCGATCCTTTCGTTTGGGCAATCTTACCTTGCCACGAGTATTCGCCAACGCCCGACCTGCGGTCGTTTCTGGCGCCTCGGTGATTGTCGGGCTATCGGAAACTGTTCCACGATCTACAAGGCGGACGCTTCGAGTTGTGTGTCGGCGTTTTTCCAGGCGGCGTCGAATTGTTTCTGCACCCAGGCTGCGTCTGCTTCCTTTTGCTGCGCCTCGAGGCTGTGCATCAGGCCGAAAAGGGAGCGTGGATTTCGGGGATTTCTCTTTAGATCTTCACGGAAAACTTGCTCAGCGTCTGCCGGCTTTCCTGCTGCGAGCAGCGCGCCGCCCAGCGATTCTCGCGCCGGGTAATACCAGTCCGGGGGTTCGTCGTAGTTCAGCGTGTCTTGGATTTCCACCGCGGTTCGCCAGTGGCGGATGGCTTCGTCTTTGTTGCCCCTGGCCATCGCGATCCTGGCGTCCAAGATGTGGGTGGCCATACCCAGTACATCCTTGGCGGTATTGAATTCACCAAAACGCGCGTCGGGCGGGAAGGCTTGCGCCTCTGCGGCGAACAGTTCGCGCTCGGCCACAGCTTTTTCTTTTTCACCGCGGGCCGCGAACGCCAGCGTGCGGGTGTAACGCCACATGGCGTGAGTGCCCGGCAATTCCCTGACGGGTTCCGGCTTCGCCAGGATCACGTCCCATTTTCCGAATCGGGCGTCCACCCACAACGGCGTCAGGATGAAACTGTCCAGCATCGGAATCATTTTCGCGTGCGGCATGAGGCGCGTGGCAAGTCCATCGGCGGCCGCCTTGGCCTGGATGTAGTTTCCTTCCATGGATGCCGCCGCGGCCAGGAAGTGCTCGTTGTGGCTGTGGTACATCAGGTCGTACATGCTGCCTTCCTGGTCGGCTTTACGCGCGTAGGCTCGATCGGCTTTGGCGGCTTCGGCATTGTTCTTGACCGCGTCGGCGTAATCGCCGGTGCGGATGTAGATGTGCGCGGGCATGTGCACCAGGTGGCCGGCTTGGGGAACCATGGTGTCCAGGCGGCGGGCACTGGGCAAAGCGCGCTCGGGATGCGGCGACGCTTCGACGGCATGAATGTAGAAATGATTGGCGCCGGCGTGGTTGGGGTCGCGGGCCAGCACCGACTCGAGAATGCGCACGATTTCTTCGGTGTTTTCGCCGGGGACCCCGTCGTGGCTCCAGAGCTTCCAGGGATTCAGGTCCATCAGGCTTTCGGCGTACAGCGTGGCGGCGTCCAGGTCGTCGGGGTATTTTTCCGAAAGGGCTTTCATCGCCGCCGCATAGTCGCGCGCGAGTTTATGGTAATCCGGGTTTTCTTCGCCGGAAAAGCGCGATGCCATGGCCGCCACGTAGTCGCGTTCCGCTTGCGGAGCATGTTCGGCGAGCGTCTTGGCTTTCTGGATGGTGTCGTAGGCCTGCTTTTCCCTTGCGGCGTCCACGTCCTGATTGTAGTTGGGCCCGATGGCCAAGGCGATTCCCCAGAGCGGCATCGGGGAGGCGGGGTCGAGTTCCGCGGCGCGCTGGAACGCGCGTCCGGCTTCTTCGTGATTGAAGCCGTAAATAAAAGTTACGCCCTGGTCGAAGTAATCTTGGGTTTCTTTGCTGTTGGCGGCGATCGGGTGATGTTGGCGTCCCACGGCGGTCAAGGAGAGATCGGGTGGACGCTCGCTGGAATTTTGTTTTTGTGCGGCGGCGCATGAAGTGTAAATCGCGGCGAGGATCAGGGCCATCAGGAGCTTGCGCATTTCTTTGACCTCGGTTGGAATCGAAGATATGGCTGGCGGTCGAAAGACCGTCCCCTACATTTGCTCGATTGCTGGGAGTATAGCTCACACGATCGTTGTCGCAAGAGCGGCGTAGACCTGGATCATTCCTTCGACCATTTTGTCCGCCGAGAAATTTTCTTCGATGCGCCGGCGCCCGGCGGCGGCCATTTTTTGGGCGTAGGCCGGGTCCCGCAAGATGGCGGCAGTTGCGGCTTGCAGGGCCGGCACGTTGGCCGCTTCCACCAGCAATCCGCTCTTGGTGTCTTCGATGATTTCGCCCAGGGCTCCGCGATGGAAGGCGATGGAGGGAATCTCGTAGGCCATGGCGGCCAGCAGGGAATTGTTCAGGGCTTCGAAAAACGACGGGAGAAGAAAGACGTCCAACGCGGCGTAGACGGTTTCCACGTCCTTTACAAATCCGGCGAAAATGACGGCGTCGGCGAGACCCAGCCCCCGGGCTTGCGATTCCAGCTGGGTCCGGCACGGGCCGTCGCCGGCGAGCAGCAATTTTGCCGCGGGAAACTCTTTGCGGGTTTCCGCCAGCGCGCGGATCAGCCACTCCTGGCCCTTGTCCGGCAGCAAAACGCCGACGCAGCCCAACAAGGGAGCTTCGCCGGAAATGCCCCAACGTTTTCGGGCGGTTTGTCTTTGCCCGGAGGTGAATCGCGGCGGAATCTGCGCGCCCTCGTAGACTACCGTCAACTTTTCCCGCGGCGCGCCGGAGGCCGCCGCTTGTTCGGCGACCCAATGGGAATTGGCCACGATACGCGCCGCTGCCGCGTAGCGCGCCCGCGCCAGGGCGCTCTTCCCGATCGGATAGCCAACGCGGCGGGAAATGACCAGCGGCGAGCGTCGGTGCGCGCCTGCGAGCCACGCTGCCGTTACCGCGTGGGCCTCATTGGCGTGCAGCAAGTCGAAGCGTCCGCTGCGCAACAATTCCCGGATTTTCCGGGCTGCCGGTAACCGCAGCATTCCCCGCGAAACGAAGTGAACTGGTGCGCCGCTCGCTGCAGCGCGTTCGCCGAGCGCCGAGGTGTGCGCGGCCACCAGTTCCGCTTGGTGACCGCGGGCGCGCAGGCCCTGGAGCAACAGCAGAGCTTGATTTTGCCCGCCGCGCCAGGCTGTTTCCAGGTCGACCAGCAGGGGCCTCACGAATTGGCTCCCGCTTTGCCGCGGGTGGCCGCAACCAATTTGCCCAGCTTGGCGTATTTCAAGCGTACCGAGCGCGCCGCCATCTGGGCGATCAAAGCGCCGCGGTAGCCATCCAGAAATCCGCCGCGCAAAACGAAATTCTGAAACCAGCTCCACGGGGTGGCCAGCCACAGCGCGGCGCGCCATTTGCGCTTTCCTTGCCCAAACATCTGCTGCGCGGCCAGCGTAGTGTAGCGCTCCACGTTGGCCTGGTGGTCGTCGAACGAACGCACCGTGTAGTGCAGCAAGTCTCCGCTTAGCCGTCCGGGCTTCCCTTCGAATCGCAGCGACTCGTGAATAATTCCAGAAAACTCCGCGGAGTCCCGGCGGTACAGGCGCCGCTGAAAATCGGGATACCAGCCGGAATGCTTGATCCACGCGCCGAGATACCACGTGCGGCGCGCCATTTCGCATACGCTAAATTCCGGAGTGCGCTTTTTCCATGCTAGAAGCGAGGTTTGCAGCGCGCTGCCAAGCTCTTCGTCGGCGTCCATGGAAAGAATCCAGTCGTTGCCGGCGCACTCCGCGGCAAAATTCTTTTGGTCCGCGTAGTTGGTCCAGGCGCGAGAGAAGAACGCCGCGCCGTGTTGCCGGGCAATCTCTTCGGTGCGGTCGTTGCTTCCCGAGTCCACCACCACGATTTCATCGGCGATGCCGGCGAGGGAGGCCAGCGCGCGAGGCAGGTTCTGTTCTTCGTTAAGCGTGATTAGGCAGGCGGAGACGCGGTTCATCGGCGATGGAAGGAAGCTGTGAGTCTGCCGTCAGTATCTCACAATCGCCCTGGCAGGGAATTGCATCGCCGTTCACCCCCGGTTCAGCCGGCCAGCATCTTTATTTGGGCTGGAAGCTGATGCGAATGAGGGTCTCGCCGATGCGGAATTCAGCTCCGTTGAGCAGCATGGCCGCGCGGACGCGTTCTTCTTCATAAAACGTGCCATTGGTCGAATCCAGGTCCCGCAGGTTCACGAAACCATCGCGGATCTCCAACACGCAGTGATGGCGCGAAATTTCCTGGTCGGGCAAGGCGATGTCGGCGCCATCCCGCCCGAGCACCACGCGAGGCTTCGACAGCTGGTAGGTGCAGTCCTTTCCAGGGCCGGAAACAACGGTGAGAGTGACATTGTTCATCGCCAAATGCGGAAAGGTGTCGTCCTCCTCCAGGAGGTCGAGCTTGGAGCCACCGCCGTCCGCGCGGGCGAAAGAAGGGAGTGGAGAAATAACCATGGTTGCGTTGGGGTGCCGCCGGGTGTCGACCACCGTGGATTGTCCGCACTTCGAGCAGGGGAATTGCACTTTGGGATGGGCCCGGACCTCCGCATCTCTCAGCACATGTTTCGTGCCGCAATGGGTGCAAGCTACCTGCATGGCTTGAAGTTACCATGTTGACAGAGGAGCGCGGGATGTCCGGGGGGCCAGTTTTGCCGCAACGGTAACTGCAACCCCAGGCGGGGTTATCGCATCCGGGCAGCGGGGTTAGCTGAAATTCGAGATCTCTGGAGCGCAAAGAAAGAGCGGCCTGGTCGAGGAGGCCGCTCTTTTGGGGGGAGGGGCTTTCTTTTCTTGTTTTGCGAGGAGCGATTAACGTCGAAATTCTATTCTCTAAGTTTCTTGTAATACTGTCTCTTTTGAGACGTTTCCTGAAATTGTTCCGAGAGCGCCTTTGTGGGCATCCCTCACGCGGAGGCGCCTCCCCTGCGTGGTTGTGCTACGATTGCACATTCCATATCAACCAGGAGAGCGCGCCTTGGCAGAGCATATTTCCCGTAAAGAACTGAAGCAGGACAAGATCCACGACGCCATCGAGCACAGCGCCGAAGCCGTCTATTCCCACAAGCAGACCACGCTGGTGGTCCTCTTGGTGGTGCTGGTGGTGGTAGTGGCGTACGGCGGCTGGACCATTTACAACGACCGGCAGACCGCAGCGGCCTCCGAGGCTTTCGATACCGCCATGAAGGCTTACGGCGGCCACATAGGGGCTCCCGATCCCGCGGAACCCAGCGATGTCAGTTATCCGGACGAAGCCACGCGCTCGCTGGATGCCGGGCAAAAGTTCACCGCGGTCGCGCAGAAATATCCCAACACCAACCCCGGCAGACTGGCCCGCTATTACGACGCGCTGTGCCTGGAAGATTTGCAGCAGCACAACCAGGCGCTCGAACAGTTGAAAAAGGTCAGCGCCGGCGGCGACAAGGAACTCGCCAGCATGGCGCAATATCAGACCGCCATCCTTTATGAGCGCACCGGCAAACCGGAGGACGCCATCAAGATTCTGCGGGCGCTGGCGGACAAGCCGTCGGTATTCGTTCCGCGTCCGACGGTGCTCCTGGAACTGGCCGGCGTTCTGCGGCAGACCAACCCGAAGGAAGCCGGCAGCGTGTATCAGCAGGTCAAGAAGGAATTTCCGAATACGTCGGTCTCGGAAGCTGCGGACCGCGAACTGGACACGCTCTCGTCGAAATCTTGAGCCGCGGGCACCTCTGCCGCGTTTTCGTTCGTTTCCCGAATGCCTGCGAACCGATTGACTGCGCGAGACAATGCCAGGCCGGCAACCAAGCTCACGGAGCCGCTCATCGAACGAATTGCCTGATCTTGCGCCTTGGGCGATGCACGCGGAACACTCGCGCGGGCGCCGCTATGCGGAATCTCCACATCCTTATCGCAGTGAATATGCGCGGGATCGCGACCGCATCATTCACTCGCGCGCTTTTCGCCGCCTGGAAGCCAAAACTCAGGTGTTCACCATGCGGTTCTCCGATCACTTCCGCAACCGCTTGACGCACACTTTGGAGGTTTCGCAGATTGCCCGCACGGCGGCTGCGGCACTCGGGCTGAATGCTGAGCTGGTGGAGGCACTGGCGTTGGTGCACGACATCGGGCACCCGCCTTTTGGCCACGCCGGGGAGCGCAAACTCGACGAGCTGATGCGCGCTCATGGCGGATTCTTCAATCACAATCTGCACGCGCTGCGCATCGTCGAGCAGTTCGAGCAGCGCTACCTGGATTTTGCGGGGCTGAATCTGACCTTCGAGGTGCGCGAGGGTATCATCAAGCATTCGCGCGAATACTCCGCGAAGGAATTTCCGCAGCTGGCGGAGTATCTCTTGGATTTGCGGCCTCCGCTGGAGGCGCAGCTCATCGACTGCGTCGATGAAATCGCGTACAACACCGCCGATCTGGACGATGCACGGGAAGCCGAGTTGCTGGACCTGGATGTGCTGTGCGAAGAGGTACCGATCTTTGGAGACGCTTACGGGCGGGTGAGTGCGGCGCATTCCGCCGGGCGGGAGAAACTGAAATTCAACGAGGCCCTCAAGCAAGTCCTTGATTTGCTGGCCACCGATCTGATCGAAACGACCAGGCAGCGCGTGAGCTCCTCGGGTGTGTCCACCGTGGACGATATTCGCCGTGCTCCGAAGCGTCTAGCGGGCTTCAGCGAGGGATTCGCAGCGGGCAACGCGAAACTTAAGCGTTTTCTCTTTACGAATATTTACGACCGGCCGGCCATCACCGAGGACCGCGACCGTTCGGTGCGCTGTCTCGAAGAGCTCTTTGCGTACTACCTGGCTACGCCGGGCTCGATGCCGGCTTCACACGAAGAACTCACCCGGACGGAATCCCGGCACTTGGTCGTGTGCGATTACATTGCGGGCATGACCGATCAGTTTTTGCTGCGGCAACACCGGCAGCATTTTGGTCCGCCGGGAGACGCGAGAGAGATGGACGCCACTGCGTAGCAGAGACTCGAGAAATGAACCTCGCGGCCGGCTTATCGAGGCAACGACGATCCGAATTGTCCCGCGCGGCACCCGGCTAGGTACAATGCTGAAGCCAGCCCGAATGCGTCTCCAGCCCGCCAAGGGAAAGGAAATGTTCACAGTGGCCGCAAAGTTATTTTCCACAGGCCGGCTCAAGTTGGTGTTTCTCGTTTTGTCGTGCTTGGCCGGCGCGATTCTTGTTTCCGCTCAGACGCCACCCTCTTCGCCGGCACAAAAATCGGCGGCGACGCAGCTCCCAACGCCGGCCGACCAGCGCGAGACGCCGAGGGGCACGGTGATTGGTTTCATCAAGGCGGCGCAAGATGAAAGCGAAACGGCCACCGACTACTTTCAGCCTCCGGCCAGAAACCGAAGATCTACTCCGGAAGAGGAGCGCGAACTTGCGGCACAGCTTCTGTCCGTCCTGAACGCGAGGTTTCCCCCTGCTGCTCTCGACAGCATAAGCCGCGACCCGCTGGGAGGCGGCAGTGAGGGCCAGCCGCAGCACCAGATAAGCATCGGCGGGACGCGGGGCCTGAGCGAAACGTTTCCCATTACCTTGGTGCGCCTCGATTTGCAGGGCAACAAGCTGTGGTTCATCTCGCGGCAAACGCTCGATCAAGTGCCCGTCGTCTACGATTCGCTACGGTTTCCTCGGATCGAAAAAGAGCTCCCCGGATTTCTGGTTAAGAACCGTCCTTTGGGAATGCCTTTGTGGCAGTGGATTGCGATCATCCTGCTCGCGCCTATCGCTTTGGCATTCGGCTGGGCGGTGGCATTGCTGGCGCGCGTGTGCTTGGGCTTGGTGCGCCGTTTGCGCGGACGCCCGCCACTTACCGACGAGCCGCGGCGCCGCTTCGGTCCGGGGGCGCTGCTGCTCGCAGTGCTCATCCACTACTATTTTGTTTATTTTATCGGAGCGTCGCTGTTGTACCGCCAATACTACCGCCAAGTAATTTGGGTGTGCCTGGCGTTCGCCTTCTATTGGGCGGCCACGCGGATCACGAATCGCATTTCTCGGGACATCTCGGAGCGCCTGACCGATCGCGGGCGGCTCGCGGAACGCTCGCTGGTGTCGCTCACGCGGCGCGTTCTGGATGTTTTGATTTTCATTATTCTCGGCCTGTATCTGCTGAAATCCCTGTTTGACGTCAATGTTACCGCCGCGCTCGCGGGCCTCGGTATCGGCGGTTTGGCGATCGGCCTCGGCGCGCAGAAAACTTTCGAGAATTTGCTGGGAGGCATTTCGATTCTCACGGACAAGGCCGTGGTGGTCGGCGATCCGTGCCGAATCGGGGACCAGCGCGGCGTGGTGGAAGACATCGGCTTGCGTTCGACCAAGCTGCGCACCGAGGATCGCACCGTGGTGTCGATTCCGAACGGCACCGTGGCCACAACGATCTTGGAGAACTTCCGGTTACGCGACAAGATTTTGTGCCGGCAATCCGTGCGGCTGCGATACGACCTGTCGCCAGACCACGTGCGCTACGTGCTGGCGGAGATCCACGAAGTGCTGATGCGTCATGCCAAGGTGGAAGAGGCGACGGCGCGGGTGCGCTTGCTGCGTTTTGGAGAGAACGCGATCGAAGCCGAGATCTATGCGTACATCCTGGAACGGGACTACGGGGAATTTCTGGCGACGCAGGAGAATTTGCTGCTGCAGGTGATGGAGGCGCTGGAACGGACCGGTGGAGCTGTGGCGCTGCCGTCGCAAACCACCATGGTGACGCAAGACCAGTGGGTCGATCCGGAAAAAGCTGCGGCGGCGCAGAAAGCGGTGGAGAAAAGCCGCGCGCCGGGTACGCAGCGTATCGGACTGGTGCCTGACGGCGGCAACCCGAAGTCCTGACTGCTTTTCAATTCTCCCGAGAAAAAAGTGGTGGACTAGTTTTTCGAATCAAAGGTGTTGCACGCGGTCACCAATCCGGTGTCGAGCCCCTTGCGGAACCAAGCCATGCGTTGCTCCGAGGTGCCGTGCGTAAAGGAGTCCGGCGTGACGTGGCCCGTGGCCATTCTTTGCAGGCGGTCGTCGCCGACGGCCGCGGCTGCGCCGAGCGCGGATTCGACATCCCCTTTTTCCAGAAGGCCCCGCTGCTGGGTGGAGTGCGCCCACACTCCGGCAAAACAATCGGCTTGCAGCTCGAGATGAACCGACGGTGAATTTTGCCCGCGAGGATTGTCTTCCTGGAGCTGGCGGACTCGCCGCTCGATGCCCAGAAGTTTCTGCACGTGGTGGCCGATTTCGTGGGCTAAGACGTAAGCCTGCGCGAATTCGCCGGGCGCACCGAAGCGCCGGCGGAGTTCGTCGTAGAAGCCCAGATCGATGTAGACCTTTTCATCTCCGGGGCAGTAGAAAGGGCCAGTGGCGGATTCGGCGCTGCCGCAGGCGGATTGCGTGTAGTCGCGGAAAAGGACCAGCCTGGCGTGGTGGTAAGGCTTGCCGGATTGCTCGGGAAGAATTTGCGTCCAGGTGTTTTGCGTGTCGTCGAGAACGAAAGAGACGAACTGCACCAGCGGCTTCTCCGCTGCGTCGCGGGCCGGATTCGGCCGGCTGACAGCCGCGGGACCGGGTCCGGCGCCGCCTCCTCCGAGGAGGGCAAAGAAATTCTGCTTGAAGACCAAGCTGAGGACCAACAAGACCAACGCGCCACCAATGCCGATGTGCGCGCCGCCGAACTGAAAACCTCCGCCACCGCCGCCGGATTGATCGCGGCGATCCTCGATGTCCTGGCTCTCGTCGCCGGGCGTCCAGCGCATGATGGGTCTCCTCAGGGGTGGGCGGGTAGAGGCATGGTAGCACTCAACCGTGCCCGAGTGAATGCGTGAAGCCGAGTCCGTGGAACTGCCAAGCAAAAGACATGGAGCCAGCGAGGGGACAATCCGCAAGGCCTAGGCAGAACGGGCAGCGGGCAATACTTCTTGGCTTGGTCTAAACTGAACCTGCTAGGCGAAAAGTTGACCATGGACAACGCACCTCTCGCTACCGAACAGACACCTCGCGCAACGAGAGGAACATCGCGGAACCTGTACATGTGGGTTCTGGGCACCCTGGCGGGCGTGGTTCTTGCGGTCGTTTTGGCGGGCGCGCTGGTATGGTTGTCGACCGGGATCGGGCTATTCCACCTGCTGGGGATGTTGCGCGGAGGACGCGCGCAGTTCAATGTGGATCAGCCCACAGTGGTCCGTCAAATTCAGCAACTCCGACGGCTGGAAACTGTGAGTTACACCATGGATAAGATTATTTCGGGTGAGCACGCTAATGCGTACCTGCCGAAGTTCCTGGCCGGCGACCGCCTGCTGCTGGTGGTGCACGGAGAGGTGGTTGGGGGCATCGATCTCGCGGGTTTGCAGCCAAGAGATGTCTTGATACAAGGGCAGAAAGTGTCCATTCACCTGCCCGCCGCGGAAGTCTTCAGTACGCGCATCGATAGCGCCAGGACCAGAGTATATTCGCGCGACACCGGCATCTTTTCTTCCCCCGACCCTAACCTCGAAAGCGAAGTCCGCGAAATAGCGGAACGCCAACTCCAGCAAGCCGCGCTGCAAGATGGCATCCTCAAGACCGCTGCCGACAACGCCCGCAGCACCATCTCGAGCATGTTGCAGGGCTTCGGCTTCCACGAAGTGGAAATTCGCTAAGTTCATCGCAAGAGCAGCAACCTCGCCGTTCCGTTTGTGTGGCCTGTATAGTGGCAAGGGGACTGCCCCTATGCCGCGCCAACTCACGTCAAACGAACATCTCGATTACGTCGCAGCGCTGCTGGACGATATGTGGCGGATCCCCGGAACCCAGATTCGCTTTGGCCTGGACGCCCTGATTGGCTGGATACCCGGGATCGGAGATGCCATGGCGGGCATCGCATCCTTCCTGATCGTGTTCGCGTCCTGGCGGCGCGGTGTGCCCTCGGTCACTCTGGTTCGCATGGTCGCCAATATACTTCTCGAGACCACACTGGGGGCAATACCGGTAGCAGGCGATGTCTTCCACATCTTTTGGAAGGCGAATAGACGCAACTATCGTTTGCTCATTCGCGAGAGGGAGCAGCCTGGCTCCGGCACCAAGAGGGATTGGATGTTCCTCGCAATCATCTTATTCACGGCGATTGCCACCGTGGCAATTCCGATTGGCCTGATGATCTGGTTGCTGCGGTCTCAGTTGAGTTAAAATCGCTTGCGCCCGCAACCATGGAGGAAACCCGCGTCTGCGATACAGACAACTAACCCGACTCATTTGAGACCAATCGCGTTCTGGTCTAGACTCTTGTGTTGTAGCGACTGCGACCCGGCTCACAAACCCAGTCTCTCTTATCCCTATCGAACGGAGCGGAAAACATGGCGCGCACTCCTGCTTTGACAATCTGGGTGGGTACCCGCAAGGGCGCATTCGCTTTCTCGTCAACCGACCGGAAAAAGTGGAAGCCTCAAGGTCCGTTCCTGACGGGCGAAGAGGTGCATCACGTCGCGCAGGATCCCCGCGACCCGAAGCGTCTCTACGCCACTGGTGGAAACGCTTGGTTTGGCCCGCATCTCCATGCCAGCACTGACCGCGGCAAGACCTGGAAACTCTCTGAGAACGGATTGGCATTGAAGGACATTGCCGGCGCGACGACCCTAAAGCGCATCTGGCATATTGCACCGGGAGCCGCGGATGAGCCGGGCGTGGTTTACGTCGGCGCCGATCCCGGAGTGCTTTTCCGCAGCGGCGACAACGGCGCCAATTGGGAAATGGTCGCAGGTCTCTGCCATCATCCGACACGCGAAAAGTGGACGCCCGGCGCAGGAGGCTTGATGGTGCACTCCATTCAATGCCTTGGGAAAGGACACCTCATCGTGGGCATCTCCGCGGCGGGCGCCTTTCGCTCCACCGATTCGGGCAAGACCTGGGAGCCTTTCAACGCCAACGTCCGCGCCGATTTTCTGCCGGACAAGTTTCCCACGGTCGGCCAATGCGTCCACAAACTGAAGGCGCATCCTCGGCGTCCCACCGCGCTGTACCAGCAAAATCACTGCGGCATCTATCGCGCGGACTTCGGCGCCGAAAAGTGGACCGACATTTCCGAAGGCTTGCCCAGCCGCTTTGGGTTCGGCCTGGCCGTGCCGGCCGCGGAAGAGCAGACGCTGTTCACCGTCCCTATTGAATCGGCCGAGCATCGGTTCGTCCCCAAAGGAAAACTCTGCGTCGCGCGCAGCCGTAATGGCGGACGCAGTTGGAAGCTCCTAAACAAGGGTTTGCCGCAATCCAACGCTCACGTCCTGGTGCTGCGCGAAGCCATGACCTCCGACGACCGCGACCCCGCAGGAATCTATTTCGGCACGTCCACGGGCACGTTGTTTCACTCGCGCGACGCCGGGGATTCCTGGCACGTCCTGGCGCAGTACCTTCCACCGATCTATTCGGTCTCAACGGCGGTGCACTGATCCTTTGGGGTGCGGCGGCTTGGCGCCGCTTTCTCAGATTCAGCACGTGCACGGCGCATCGCGCAAGTAAGGATCGTTCCCTGCAAGCAGTTTCTATCTTAGAATCCCCGGCATGAACATCGACTGGGTTCGCAAACTCTGCCTCTCTCTTCCCGGTGCCACCGAGCAAACCGTCTGGGAAGGCGACCTGACCTTCAAAGTCGCCGGCAAGATGTTTGCCCACAGCGTGCTGGAAGTCGCTCCCGTCTGGCTGTCCTTCAAGTGCTCGCCAGAAAACTTCGCCGATCTGACCGAGCGCGCCGGAATCATCCCCGCCCCATACCTGGCTCGCGCGCAATGGATCGCCCTGGAAACAAAGGACGCGCTGCCTCCCGACGAACTCACCGGTTTGATCCGCGAGTCTTACGATTTGGTCGTCGCCAAGCTCCCCAAGAAGACGCGCGATGCTCTCTCGGCAGGAAGGGTCTCGAAAAGGTCCGCAAAGAAGCAGGCGTCCGCCCGAAAAAATCCTCCTGCTGGAGTGAAACACAAGAAAGCCAAGAAAAAGTCAGCCTGACATCGCGGATTCCTGCGGGCTTGTATGGGGTAATGCCTTAAGGCAACTTGGGCGACAGCGTGATTGCGCCATCGCGGAGAGCCAACCTAGGACTCTTGAAAACGGCGCCGAATTTGCGGCTACGGGCGGTCCTTACCGTCGTACTCGCCTGGAACATCATCCTGCGGCACTTCGTGCGTGGTTACTTCGGCACCGTCGGCATCGTCCGCATCCTCCACCCCGCTGACGATCCCGGCCTCAAACGCTTGTCCTTCTTCCAGGAGTTCTACCGCGCTTTCGGAGTCCACGTCCGCGGCGGTGGAAACGCCCTGATAGTCTCCGGCGCCTACGCGCGCCGCTAACACTTTCTCTTTCAGGCGCACGGTCTCGACGCTCTGGCTGCCTCTCTGCACCAACGCCGGAGTCGCCGGTTTCTTCCGGGCCACCGTCTTTTTCACGGCCGCGTTCTTCTTCAGTGCTGCTTTCGTTTTCGGAGCGACCTTCTTCTTCGGAGCGGCTTTCCTTTTCGCGGCTGGTTTCTTCCTCGCGGCAAGCTTGACGCGCTGCGCAATCTTTTTGGCGGCAGCCGGCTTTTGTTTCTTGAGATTCTTTTTGCGGTTCGGTTTCTTTTTGCTCATGCCCAGAGTTTACCACCGACTTGCCCGACTTTCCTCTGCTGCTATTACGGAGGGCATAACCACCACCAGCCCGTTCGCGGGTCCCGGTTCAACTTAGCCGGCCCAGCTTCTCCAGATCCACAAACTCCACCGTCCACGGGGTCACTCCCAAATCGAGCCGGGCCACGGTGATCGGGAGCTGAAACCGCCGCGGCCCCGCGCTACCCGGGTTGATATACAGCACACCCGGCCGCTCACTCCGGCCCAGCTTGTGCGAGTGCCCGCTCACCACCACCTGAAAACCGGCGGCCACTGGATCGAGGTCCAACTGGTTCACGTCGTGGAGCACATAGATATTCACCGGCCCGGCTTCGGCCACTGCGGTAAGCGGCAATGTTTGCGCCCATTCCTCACGATCGACGTTTCCGCGGACCGCTACCACCGGGGCCAGGACGCGCAAGGCTTCCAGGATTTCCGGCGCGCCCACGTCGCCGGCGTGGACGATCAGCTCCGCGCCTTGCAGCGCGCGCAGGGCCTCTTGGCGCAGCAATCCATGGGTGTCCGATATCAGACCGATGAGTTTTGGATTTTTCCCCACTCCGTCGATTTTTTCCCGCCCCGTCAATGATAGTGGGTGCGGCGCGGGAGGCGGTAGCTACTTTCTCAGCTCAGGACAGCGGCAACTCTGGAGCCCACCGGCCGGCGCAGGGGCTTGGCTCCGGAGGCTGGAAAAACCATGTGCCAGAAATTGGTCTGGGAAGTCGTAAACTCGACGCCCACATAAGTTTTTCCGTCGCGGGAACGCCGGATGGTCACTACTTTTCCTTCAATCTTTTCGTTGCTGATTTCATTTTCGATCAGCAGGGTCTCGCCCAGGGCCACGCCGGTGTCCAACTGCAGGGAGGCGCCATGCAAACTGACCGTGTGCGACTGGGTCTGCACGGTAAATTCCTCTCCGCTCTCGCTCAGCCCCTGCACCTTCAGCGGCACAGCCAGCATCACTCGCATCGTACGTCGCCGCTCTTTGCATCGAAAATGAAGAAGCGCCATGGGGACACTTACCTTTCCTCAGACCGCCACCAAACCAGGGCAAGGGTCAATTTGCTGGATCTTGAAAGCCGCCAGCAAGTTTGGCGGACAGGGTCCGCACACTTGAAATTTTGCCTGACCGGCATGTTCGCGGCAATGGAGGGACGGTACCAAATGCAACCGCCACAAAACAGTACCCTCGTACTGCGCTCTCGTACCGGTCCTTCTCGCCGCCGCGCTGTTTCGTCTGCGCCGCCAGCTTGCACCGTGCCGTCCCGTCTCCGGCGTGACCTAGAATCCCTAAAGCACCTCACCGGAGCCACCCGCCTCGCGATCTGCCAGCAGCTTACTTCGGACCCGCAGTCCGTTGATTCTGGGGTCTTACGCCTGGGTCGAAACGTCGCCCTTCCAAGGCGGACAGGCCTTTTTCCCAGGGCTGCTTAATCTCGGTCGAACCGCAGGCAAATTTCCAACTCGCGAATCGCTTCATCCGTCACCCGCAGAGCTTCGGCTCGATGCCCTCCGAAGTCATGCGAAGCGCGCCGCATGTGTTCCTTGGCCTTGCGCAGGGCCGCGATGGCGTCGCGAATTTCCGGATGCACCTGCGCGGGTTGCGCTGCGGAGGCGTTTGCCGGCCGCGGTGCCGCCTCTGGCATGGCCTTGGCATGCGGCCGTCGGAGCGGCTGCTGCGGAAGCCCCCGCGAGCGCCAATAACGTTGCTGCCACCAACTCAATCATCTTCACTTTCATGGACCATTCCTTTCGCCTGATTTTCGCTCGGACTACCAAACCTGACTTTGCTCTGCGCATCTCTCAGCTGCCGGCGAAGTCCCCGCCGCTTGTCACCGTCCCAGGCTGACGATGGCCAGGGCGTTTACGCGCGCGCGGTTTACCGTGAGGCCCCAGTGCAGGTGGGGGCCGGTGACGCGGCCGGTGGCGCCCACTTTGCCGAGCAGCGCGCCAGTGGCGACCATGTCGCCAGGCTTTACGTCGGTTTCGGAGAAGTGGCCGTAGAACGTGTAGACGCCCAGGCCGTGGTCGACGATCACCGTGTTGCCGGAAAAATA
The DNA here is from genome assembly GCA_963788495.1 of uncultured Acidobacteriota bacterium. Taxonomy (GTDB): domain Bacteria; phylum Acidobacteriota; class Terriglobia; order Acidiferrales; family UBA7541; genus Acidiferrum. Next base: position 131,490 of record CAWBGX010000003.1, read on the forward strand.
GAGGGGCTCGGCTAGCACTACGCGCCCGCGTTGCGCGGCGTGGACTGGCGTGCCGGTGGCGGCGGGAAAATCGACGCCGGTGTGCGGAGAACCTGGTTGGCCGTTCAGCACCCGGCGCTTGCCGAAGTTGCCGCCGGTCTTTACGCCGTCGAGAGGCACGCGGAAAGCCCCTTGCCATAGCTTTTCGGGAGTTATCGTGGCGAAGATTTCGCGGAGGTGTTTGCGTTCGGCGTCCGCTCGCGCGAGTTGTTCGGGATTGGGTTGGACGAAATTCGGGGCGACTTTCAGGCTTTCGGTGGCGAACTTCCCGGCCTTGACGGTGATGGCGGCGGTGCAAGCGATGGGATCGCCGCCGGCGGTCTTTGCCGAGACGGTGAAATCGAATTTTCCTGCTGGCTTTTCCAGATCGACGCCGACGAGTGCGCGATGGACGTCTAGCCCTTTTGGCGTGGAGGCGGCTTCTTGCCAGAAGGGGATTTCTTTTTCGTCCCAGGTGGCTTTGATTTCGGTTATGGGTTTGGAACTGCGCAGTTCGGCTAGCAACAGGCCGCCTTGCCGGGATTCAGGGGTGCTTAGGCGGAGTTCGACGCCGGGACCGCAGTCGTATTTGCCGCCGACGCTCGCCGAAGGTGTGCGTGCAGTATGGTGTTTGGTTTGCGCCCTGCCGGAGGGCGACGACGTGGCAAGGACGATCGCGCACCCGGCGACACAGCACAGCACGCGGTTGGCGTGGGTCCTACGAAAAGAACTTGCCGGTCGGAGAGGCACGCAACCACTATACGACAGGGCAATTTGCGCCGGCGATTGCGGATGATGGATTGTTTCTATGAGGGTTCCACGTTCTCCCCATACCATTCGCAACACCAAACATTCAGGCACCCGTAGCGGCCGCCGACCGTGGCGGGCGCTTTTCTTCCACGCGCACACCAACTAATCCAGCCCACCGCTACGCCGAAATCAATCAGCAACTGGAACACCGGCGGCCAAAGAGATTCCGCAGGGGTTTTACATTTCCAGGCCGATTATCCGCATTAGTTCCAGTGCGTTGCTTTTAGCTACCACGCCTTCGCGGAGCTTGTAGTCGAACTTCATCTTGCCGTTTTCGATTTGGTCTTCGAGGTGGACATTGCGCAGGGAATGGCCTAGGGCCGCGCTGATTTCGGTGAGCGCGAGGTCGTGGGTGGTCACCATGCCTATCGCGCGGCGTTCGAGCAGGTGGCGGAGCAGGCTTTCGGCGCCGATCCGGCGGTCCTTGGAGTTGGTGCCCTCGAGCAATTCGTCGAACAGGAATAGCAGCGCTTCGGGATCTTTCGTCAGGTCGAAGACGCGGCGCAGGTGCAGGATTTCCGTGTAGAACGTGGAGCGGCCTTCTTGCAGCGAATCGCTGCTGCGGATGCGCGTGCCTATCGCCAGCGGGGTCACACGCAGGGATCTGGCGCGGACTGGAGCGCCGGCCATGGCCAGGACGGTGTTGATGCCCACCACTCGCAGCAGAGTGCTCTTGCCGGACATGTTCGAGCCGCTGACCAGGAGAACGCGAGTGTTTTGATCCAGGCGCACGGAGTTGCGGACGCATTTGGCGGCGGGAATCAGGGGATGGCCGAGTTCTTGGCCGTCGAAATGCGCTTGCGAATCTTGTGGCTCGACGAACTCAGGGAACGGATCGGCGGGATGCTCGAAGGAATAGGTGGCCAGGGAAATCAGCGCTTCCATTTCGCCGGCGATATCCACCCAGGCGCGCATTTGGGAGCCGTGGCGACGGCGCCAGGACTCGGCGGCGAAGCCGACTTGCACGGTGTAGAGCAGCACTAGCTCCGCGATGTGGGCGAGAAGACTGTGCTGCGAGTCGATCCAGTACACGATGCGGGCGAGTTTACGCAGCGATTGCGATGCAGGCTGGCCGCCGCGTTTGAGCTCCGCGGCGAAACCCTGCAAACGCGCGGAAGTGAAAGGCTCTTGTTCGAGGCGTTGCAGAATTTCGGAGAAGAGCAGCAGACCTTCGGCGTTGCAGTGCAAGCCCTCGATGACGGCTTTCGCGGACCGCAGCAGCCGGCGCCGGAAGAGCATTTCCAGGATCAGGACAGCCAGAAATGGCCAATAGATTTGGGTGGAGAAATAAAGGGCAAACGAGGCGATGGCGGCGAGCGCCAACAGGGCGGCTACCGCGCGCCACGGCCCGCTCGGAAGAAGTGGCTGGGCTTCGGCCCAGGTGGTGAGCGATTCAGGATTGAGGCGGGCCCGCAACTCTTCGCCGGTGACCGCCAAGTCGCGGTGCAAGTCCAGTTTGTCTCGCAGTTCGGCGATCAGCGTCTGGCGCTCGAGTATGGCCGCTTTCGGTGACGGGGCGCGCAGCCACTGGGCCAGCCAGTTTTCTCCCATCGGCAGGCGCGCCGTGGAGAGCAGCTCGAACAGGCAGCCGGGGCCGAAGAGATCGAGGTCGGCGGCGTAGACGTGGTTTTCCTCGCGGAACCGGTCGCCAGATTGGCCGGTGCCGGACCAGCGGTCTTCGATGCGCGCGATGCCTCGGCGATAAAGTGCGGCGGCGGTTTCCGCCCGGGCCCGAGAGCGGAGAGTGCGCTCGTGAAAAATTGCGAAAGCGAGATAGAGAGCGATGGGGGCGAGCAGCCAGTAGGAAGGCAGCGCGTGCTTGGCAAGAGAGAGCCACACGAGCAGCAGACCGGCCGCGACCACCGCTAATTTCGCATTTCCCACACGCATGTGGACGCGATTTTTCGCGGTGACCAGCGCTTGATAGCTTTCGAGCCGCTTGGAGTATTCGACTTGAGGGTCGGACACGCTGCCTCTTCCGGAGCCGTGCGTCGAGTTTACCTCAGTCTTCGCCGATGTCTTCGTGCCACACCGCGGGATTGGCGGCGATGTAGGCGGCCAGCAGTTGAATGCACTCTTCCGAGTGCAGATCGATGACCTTTACGCCGTTTTCGCGGAGCCAGTCGATGCCGCCCGGGAAGTTAACGGACTCGCCGACGATCAGCGTGCCGATTCCGAATTGCCGGACCAGGCCGCTGCAGTACCAGCACGGCGCCAGCGTGGTGACCATGATTTTGTCGCGGTAGCTGCGCTGGCGGCCGGCTTTGCGGAACGCGTCGGTTTCGCCGTGGACCGAGGGATCGTTTTCCTGGACCCGGCGGTTGTGCCCGCGGCCCAGCAGCTTGCCGTCTTGATCGAATAAAGCGGCTCCGATAGGAATTCCGCCTTCAGCCAGGCCTTGGCGGGCTTCCTCGATGGCAATCTTCAGCAGCGGCAAATATTTGGCGTGATCGATTTTTTCGTCTGGGCGCATGTTTTCGTTGCTCATGAGTCCGCGATCGGAAGATGAACGATTTCCTTGGCCGTGGCGAGCACGACGGTGGTACGCGTTCGAGTGACCCCTAGCTTGTCCTTCAGTTCTTTGGACAGCAGACGATCGAGGTCTCGCGTGGTGCGGCAGCGCACTTTTAGCAGGTAGTCTTCGTCGCCGGCGATGTGATGGCATTCGCAGACCTGCTCCATCTTGCCGATGGCGTGCAGGAAGGCGGCGCGCTTTCGCGAGTTGCCGAGAGAGACGGAGATGAATGCCGTCAGCGGATAGCCGACCGAGGCGGGGTCCAGCAGGGCGGCATAGCCGGAGATGACCCCTTGCTCTTCGAGCTTGCGAACGCGGTCGGCGGCGGAAGGGGCGGAAAGGCCGAGCAGTTGGCCGAGTTCAGCCCAGGTGGCGCGCCCTTGCTGCATAAGGAACATCAGGGCCTTCTTATCCAAGGCATCCATCGTCTTTATCCTATCAAAGCGCGGTATTGACCGCTATCTATCCTTTGAATCATAATTGGATTTCAAAGGAGGCTTGGAATCGAATGCCTAAAGATAGTATCGCACCCGCAAATGAGGATTCTAGCGCATTTCGCAATGCTTTACGCGAGATGGCTGGGCGGCATCCTTTCGTGGAAAGCGCGGCGGCCTTGGAGGAATTCGTCCGCAGCTGGGAACGTGGAACGCTGCCCAAAGCTCGCTGGACCCATGGGGCGCACGTCGGGGTGGCCGCCTACTACGCTTTTGAGCACGGTTCGGGAGCTGTGTTCCAAATCATGAAATTAGGTATTTTGCACTTCAACGTTTGTGTGGGGACGCCCAATACCGAGGACAGCGGCTATCACGAGACGCTGACCCACTTTTGGGCCGACAGGATCGGGCAGTTTGTCCGCGAGGGCGGGTTCCCGTCGCGGTTGGAGGCGGTGCGGCAGACCCTGGCGCGATTCGGCGAGGATCGCGACTGGTTCCGGAGGTTCTACAGCTTCGATGTGGTGCGCGACCGGCGTGCGCGGCGCGAGTGGGTTCCTGCGGATGCGCGACCAGCCGCTGATGGAAAATGAGAGGTCGCACGTTATTGCCTCGGCCCGGCGGAATGAGTGCCGGGCGCCACACGGTGCGGGCGCCGGTACGCAGTTGAAGGGCTCGGAATTCAGCTAAACAGTGTTTTATCAATCTGTTACAAGATGGACCGTTTCTTGCGCTTAGTGCCGGCGAGGAGTATGTGGCCAGGAGGCGGCTATGGTCGAGCGGAAGAGGTCCATGTTACTGATCGTTGGCGTGACCGTGCTAGGTCTGGTGGGCTGCACCGGGAGGGCGGTGTCACCCAGCACGAATTTGCAAAACCGGGCGACGGCTGGCGAGGCGCAGCGGGCGGGTGCCAAGGCGCCGCCGCGCGAGGCGGCGTTTTCGGTGTTCAACGAGCCGCAATACGGCGTCGCGTTCCGGTATCCGCGAAACTACGCTCTGGAGGAGGGTGAGCTGGAAGAACCAATTTCAGGCACCAAGACCCAGGCGGAACTGGCCGACGAGCAGCCGGAGGCCGTGCTGCTGGCTACCGTGACGATTCCTGAGGACGCCTACCCGAACACCAGTTTTGTGGAAGGATCGCTGCAATTTGCGGTCGATTCTTCGCTGATGCCGGCGAGTTGCAAAGAGCTTTTGGCCGATCCTGGAAACAGCGCCGGCCGGAAAACCGGGTCGATGAACATTCAGGGCGTTTTGTTTGCGTGGGCGGAAGGTACGACGGCGGAGGCAGACACCCAGACCGTAGAGCGGGACTATGCGGGTTATGCGAACGGAACGTGCTATGAGTTTTTTGTGCGCGTCACGGTGGGGGAGACCGGGAGCAGCGACGGCTTGGAGAAGCAGGCGGATGCCAGGAAGATCGTGCGGCACCTGGAGAAGATTATTTCGTCTTTGCAGTGGGAGCAGAAGCGAGCCGTTGGCGGCGCGGAGAAAACGGCGGAGTAGGTGTTGCAGTTAGAGCATGTGCGCCGAGGGAGCACTTGTAGCGCTGCGGCCGTGAAGTTAGGCTAAGGATTGTCGTGTAGTTGCAAACCCGGTTTGGCTCCCCCTTCCGTCAGACCCTCCCATTCGACTGCCTGGCTGAGAGTGTTGCCCAAGATGTTGAACGAACCGAAGAGAGGCGAGAGCAATTCCGCTGGCGTGGCGCCCCAAGAACAGCGGAGTTCGCCCCGGTATGCCTTCAGTGCCTCCGCGGAGGCCGTGCATTTGCAAGCCGACACGCGGCTGAACGGGCGCGTAGGCGACCTCGGCCGCGGGGGCTGCTACGTGGACACCATCAATCCCTTTCCGGTGGGCGCAGACGTGAAGATTCGCATCAACAAGGACAACGCTTCGTTCGTGGCGGAAGGCCGGGTGGTGTTCTCCACAAGAGGAATGGGGATGGCCCTGACGTTCACGAAGATCGACCCGGAGCGGGTGCAGGTGCTGGAGCGATGGCTGGCGGAGCTGCGTGGCGAGATATCTCCCGAAGCCGAGGCGCTGGAGCGGGACGTGCTGGAGCCCGTCGAAAAGAGCGCGAACAGCGAGCCAAGCTACGTGCTCAACGAATTGATTGTTGCGCTGATGCGCAAGCGCGTGCTGACCGATACGGAAGGCAAGGCCATGCTGAAGAAGTTGCTGCATTGAGAGTGGCGATTATTGGCGCAACGAAGCGGTGATTTTTTTCTGATATTCGCGGGCTTTGGCGACGGCTTCGCTTTCCTTGACGGTGAGGAGCTTGCGGTCGCGTAGCACGATGCGGCCGCCGATCACCACGGTTTCGACATCGCTGCCTTTCAGCGCGTAGGCCAGCTGCGAATAAACGTCGAACATGGGGACGGCGTTGGGCTGGTCCAGGCCGATGAGGATCAGGTCGGCTTTCTTTCCAGCTTCGAGTGAGCCGATTTCCTTGTCCATGTGCAGGGCTTTCGCGCCGTCGATGGTGGCCATTTCCACCACGGCTTGGGCACCCAGTGCTCGCGGATCCATCTTGGTGATTTTTTGCAGCTTGGCGGCCAGGTCCATTTCTTCCATCAAATCGAGGTCGTTGTTGCTGCCGGCGGGTCCGTCGGTGCCAAGGCCCACCGCTATCCCTGCGGCGCGCTCTTCGATGACCGGGGCCACGCCGCTGGAAAGCATCATGTTGCTGGAAGGATTGTGAACGCAGCCGACGTGCTTTTCGGCTAGGAGCAGGCGGTCGGTCTCGTCGACATAGATGCAGTGGGCGGCCAGGACGTCGGGGCCGAGGACGCCAATGCGGTTGAGATATTGCACCGGGGTTGTGCCGTTCTGCGCGCGGCTATCGTCGAGTTCTTTCTTCATTTCGGCGACGTGAATGAGAATTGGGGCGTTGTACTTGCGAGCCAGGGTTGCGGCGTCTTGCAGGGTCTTTTGCGAACAAGTGTAGATGGAATGCGGAGCCGCGGCGGCATGAATTAAAGGGTCGCTTTGCCAGCGCTTCAGGAATTTTTCAGTGTAGGCCAGCGTTTCGGCTTCGGTTTTGTTGTCGGGGGCGGGGAAATCGATAAAGGTTTCGCCCAGCACGCCGCGCATGCCCGCGGCCTTGGTTTCTTCGGCAATGGCATCCTCGAAGTAGTACATGTCGGCGAAGGTGGTGATGCCGCCGCGAATCATCTCGGCGGCGGCCAGCCGGGTGCCCCAGCGCACGAAGTCTTCGGTGACGTTCTTGGCTTCGGCGGGAAAGATGTATTTGCGCAGCCAGTCGTCGAGAACCACGTCGTCTTTCAGGCCGCGGAACAGGGTCATGGGAACGTGGGTGTGGCCGTTGATGAAGCCGGGGAGGACTAGTTTGCCGCGGGCGTCGATTTGGGTCGCGGCGACATACTTGGCTTCGATTTCGACGCGGGGGCCGACGGCGGCGATGCTGTCGCCTTTAACGGCTACCGCGCCGTCGTCGATGACCAGGCGCACGGAATCCAGGGTGAGGACCGTGCCGCCAGTGATGAGCAGATCGGCTTTTTCTTTTGTTGGGGTTTGGGCGCTGGCGGTAGTGGCGAACATGCAGAGGATGAAGACGAGCGCGCGGTTTTTCATTGTGGCTCCATGAGCGTCGAGCTTCGCAGTTTGCGGCTTGCCAAGCTCGTGCGCGGCAGTGCTGCGCCCTACGAGTGGTCCGTAAACGAGATGTTAGGACGACTAGAGGTTAGAAGAATCGAAGGGTTTGGGGAAGAGGTCGCGCATCTGGATCGTTTCGGTTTTGCCCTTCAGGTTGGAGAGGATTACGGGGATGTCGCCGCAGAATTCCCAGATTAGTTGGCGGCAGGCGCCGCAGGGGGAGGTTAGCGAGTCCGTGTCGGTGACTACCGCGATGGCGTCGAAGCCGCGCTCGCCTTCGCTGATGGCTTTGAAGATGGCGATGCGCTCGGCACAGACGGTGAGGCCGTAGGTGGCGTTTTCCACGTTGCAGCCGCCAAAGACCCGGCCCGAGGTGGCGCGGAGGGCGGCGCCGACGCGGAAATTGGAGTAGGGGGCGTGGGCGTTTTCGCGGGATTGTTTGGCGATGGTTAGCAGATGGTCGTGGTCGGTCATGAGGGTTCCTTTTTCACAATGTGTGGCGGCGTGGGTAAATTTTCCTTTCCCTGGAGAAAGCGCCCCTTCGGAATGCGCCGCTACAACATCAACGCCGGGCTGAAGCCCAGCGCCTACAGAGTGCCCGCGATGCGCGGGATCACCGCTTGCAGCAGAGCTATGAATTGGTCTTTTACGCGGGCGCCGGTTTCGAAGACTTCTTCGGCGCTCAGCGGGGCACCGGTGATTCCGGCGGCCATGTTGGTTACGCACGAAATGCCGAGGACGCGGATGCCGCTGTGACGGGCCACGAGGACTTCAGGGACCGTGGACATGCCCACGAGGTCGGCGCCGATGGCCCGGAAGGAATGGATTTCGGCGGGGGTTTCGTAGTTCGGTCCGCTGAGCGCGAGGTAGACCCCTTCGTGGAGATTGAGCCGGAGTTTTTTGCCTTCTTCGGCGACGAAGCGCCGGAAGTCGGGGTCGTAGGCGTGGGTCATGTCGGGGAAGCGCGGACCGAAGCGGTCGTCGTTGGGACCCACGAGGGGGTTGGCAGGTTGCAGGTTGATGTGGTCGCGCAGGGCCACGAGTGCCCCTTGGGAATAGCTGAGATTGATGCCGCCGGCGGCGTTGGTCAGGATTACCGCTTTAATCCCCATCCGGGCGAAGACGCGGATAGGGAAGGCGACGTCCTGGATGGAATAGCCTTCGTAGAGATGGACGCGGCCTTGCATGCCTGCTACCGGGATGTTTCCGACTTTGCCGAGGACCAGTTGGCCGGCGTGGCCGATGGCTGTCGATCTAGGGAAATGCGGGATTTTTGCGTAGGAAATTTTCGTTGCGTTGGTGAATTCGTCGGCAAACGCGCCCAGGCCAGAGCCTAGGACCAGGGCTACGCGGGGGCGGAGTTTGGTTTTGGCCAGGATGAATTTTGCGGCGCGGGTGGCGCGGGAGAATTCGGAGTGGGAGTCCGCGCGCGAGTGGATCGTCTTTTTTGAGCTAGTCATGGCGTCGGAATAAATCTAAACCAAAAGCGGCCTTGTGCGGAGCGATATCGCCGAGCTGGGGCGCAGCAGTGCTGCTCCACTACGGGAGACCGAGACGTCCTCAAGACCATGTGAAGATGCCGACGATGGAGGCTGAAATTAAGTTGGCCATGGTGCCCGCGAGCATCGCGCGGATGCCGAATTTGGCCAGTTGGTCGCGCTGCTCGGGAGCCAGGGCGCCGATTCCGCCGATCTGGATGCCGATGGAACTGAAGTTGGCGAAGCCGCACAGGGCGAAGGTGGCGATGGTGAAGGTGCGGGGATCGAGCGCACCCTTTATGGTGCCCAGCTGAGCGAAGGCCACAAACTCGTTGAGGACCATGCGGGTGCCGAGCAAGTTGCCGATGGCCACAGCATCATGCCAGGGGATGCCGATAAGCCAGGCCACCGGGGCAAAGAGCCAACCCAGAACCTGCTGCAAGCTGTACGGGAACCAGCCAATGTGTATGTGCACCCAGCCCATCATCGCGTTGAGCAAGGCCAGCAGCGCCAGAAAAACAATGAGCATCGCGCCGACGTTGAGGGCCAAGTGCAAGCCGTCCAAGGTGCCGCGAGCGATCGCTCCGAGAACATTGGATTCCTTCTGCGCGGCGGGCATTTCGACGTGGCCCGCGGTGAGCGGCTGCTCGGTTTCGGGAACCAGCATTTTGGCCATCAGCAAGGTCCCCGGAGCAGTCATGATGACCGCGGTGAGCAAGTGCTTGGCGTCCGCGCCGCCGACCCGGATGTACGCGGCCATCATGCCGCCGGAGATATGGGCCATGCCGCTGGTCATCACCGTCATCAACTCGGATTTGGTGAGCTTGGGGAGAAATGGGCGGATGGTAAGCGGCGCTTCGGTCTGGCCCATGAAGATGCTGGCGGCCACGTTGAGGGATTCCGCGCCGCTGGCGCCCATGATAACGGTCATCACCCAGGCCGCGGCGCGGATAATGAGCTGCATCACGCCCAAGTGATAGAGCACGGCGAAAAAAGCGGCGATAAAAATGATGGTGGGGAGCACCTGGAAGGCGAAGATCAAACCGAGGCTGGAGTCGGCCCGGCCAAGTTCGCCAAAGATAAATGTGGAACCGACATAAGAAAAATCGAGAAGGTGTTTGGCGCCGGCGCCGAGTGTCGCGAAGAGCCGCTCTCCGGCCGGGACGCGAAGAACGAAGAGACCGAGAGCGAATTGCAGGCCGAGGCCCCAGGCTATGGTTTTCAGCTTGATGGCGCGACGGTCGGTCGAGAAGAGATAAGCCAGGGCCAGAATCACGGCAATGCCCAGCACGCCTGTCAAACGTCCCATGAAGTCTCCTTCATCGAGTCCAGCTCAGCGGAGCGGAGGATCCCGCCCGAATCCGTTGGTCCGCTAGGCGCCGAGAACGCGCCGGACGAGCGGGCGCTTCTCGCGCGGAGGTTCCGCGCCGAGATAGTAGCTGGCGGCGATAAGGCGCTTGGCTTCCGTGAGTTTGGCGTCGTCATTGTAGTGCACGGTGGCGAGAGGCTCGCCTTTTTTCACCGGGTCGCCGATGCGTTTGCGGAATTCGAGGCCGACGCCGTGGTCGATGGCGTCTTCTTTCTTTTCGCGGCCGCCGCCGAGCATGGCCAGGGCGACGCCAAATTGCTCGCAATTCGTGGCGATGACGTAGCCGGCGCTTTCGCTGGGGACATCCACATGGAAACGCGCTTGAGGGAGGCGGTTGGGCTCGTCGACAACGCGTTCGTCGCCGCCTTGCAGCTTGATGCCTTGCTTGAATTTTTGCTTGGCCAGGCCGGTAGTGATCATGGTTTCCGCCAGGCGGCGGCCTTCTTCCAAACTCTTGGAGCGCTCGCCGAGATAAAACATCCACGCGGAGAGCTCGATGCTCAGCTCCCGTAGATCCGCCGGGCCGTGGCCGTTTAATACCTCGATGCACTCGATGACTTCGGTGGAATGCCCCGCGGCGCGGCCCAGCGGCTCATCCATGCCGGTAATCAGGGCGACCACTTTCTTGCCCATGCGCTTGCCGGTGTCGACCATGACCTCGGCGAGCCGCACGGCGTCTTCTTCGAGCTTCATGAAGGCCCCGGAACCAGCCTTGACGTCGAGAACCAGGGCGTCGATGCCTTCGGCGAGTTTTTTGCTCATGATGGAGCCGCAGATGAGGCCGATGTTTTCCACCGTGCTGGTGGCGTCGCGGAGGGCGTAGATTTTCTTGTCGGCGGGGGCGATTTCGGCGGTCTGGCCGATGAGACCCATGCCGCATTCGCGCAGTACGTGGCGGAATTGATCGAGGGACAGATTGACGTTGAAACCGGGGATGGATTCGAGCTTGTCCAGCGTGCCGCCGGTGTGGCCGAGGCCCCGGCCGCTGATCATGGGGACGGTCAGGCCTCCCGCCGCGACGATGGGGGCCAGGATGAGAGAGGTCTTATCGCCAACGCCGCCGGTGGAATGTTTGTCGACCTTGGTCCCGGGGAGATCGGAGAGATTCAGCACTTCTCCCGAATACAACATGACTTCGGTGAGGGCCGCGAGTTCCGAGCGGGACATGCCGCGGATCCACACGGCCATGAGCCAGGCCGCCATCTGATAGTCGGGAATCTCGCCGCGAGTGTAGCCGGAGACCAGGAAGTCGATCTCTTCGCGGGAGTGCTCCCCGGAGTCGCGTTTTTTTCGAATCAGATCGACGGCGCGCATGCGTGTGTGAAGATGCCGCCGGAGCGTAACACTTCTGGAAGCTACAGGCTAGAGGCAGCGGACAGTCGTCCCGCTAGGTCGCAGCCTGCGCAACTACAGTCCCACTAGGGAAATCCGGGGAGGCTAAAGGGGGAGTTGAGCCCCGGGAGGAAGAATGGTGGATTGCCCGGCGACCACGTGCCAGCCCCGGGGACCGTTTATGTACACGTGAATGACGCGCATGCCGCTATCGAAGCGCTGGCCCTTGAAAGTGCCGCGCGCCGACCACAGGCACGCGGCTACCGCGGTCTCTTGAAAAATGCGGATGGTAATGTCGCTGACGTTGAAGGAGTCGTACTTGACGTCGGGAGACTGCACCGCGGCGATGAAGGCGGTCTTGTTTACCGGCTGACCGTGCGACAATGCGCCGGCAAAATCGTCGCTATAGACGCGCCTAAAAAACGTCGAATTGTTCAGTTGAATGGCGTGCGCGGCTTCGTTTTCCAGGTTGACAATCTCTTGCCGCTGCATTTCGGCCCGCGCCGCAGCCTCCTGCTCGCGCCGGATGGCATCCGGGCTCCGCTGGTCGACTGGTTCTTGCGCAAAGGCGCTGAGTGCCAGTCCTACGATGAGCAGCGCCGCGATCTTATTCATGCCGATGAGCCTCCTTCCAGAAACTAGGGGTGTACGCCGGAGTTAGCTACAGAAAGTATACGAAGATTGCGGCGAGGGGGAAGGGAATCGGAACGAGTTACCGGCGAAAGCGACAAGGGACTCGCGCCGCGCCCTGGTAAGCATGACCAGGGCGCGGCGCAGTCTCTAAGTGCGGAAACTACTTGTGGGTCATGGTGTTGACGCGGGCCAGAATGTCGCGATGGCCGGTCTCGTCAATGGTGGTGCCAAAGCCCGCCCAGCCTGCCGGGTTGTTCTTTTCCGCTTCTTCCAGAGCGGCGTTGAATTTGTCAATTCCGTCCGGTCCGTTGGTGATGATGGCGACCCACAGCCTGCCGGGATCGGTGGAGTGCACGACTTCCTCGTCGACCTGGTAGGCATGCAGGGCCCCGTCGGCGAGCAGTTTTTCGAGCAAGGCAACGAAGGTGGCCTTAAGCATCTTGCCGCCGGGATCGTTGCCGTTGGGTTTGGCGGCCCAGCTTCCGACGCGCAAATAGCCGTTGGTGAAGGTGCCGGAATGGGAGTCGTAGTCGTGGCTTTCCATAATGTAGTCCCAATGCTTTGCCGCGGCTAGCGGAGGAGCCGTGGCCGCCGGGGCGGTGCGCAGCCCTTCGAGGAACTTCAGAATATTGGCCATGGAGCCCGCGGAAAACCAGGTTCCGTGGGTCGCTTGGCCTTCTTGATGGTTCAAGACGGTGTAGCTGCCGAAGGAGACGATCGTGCCGTCAGCAACGGCTTTCTTCATGAGGTCGATGTCGGCGGAGTCGCCCTTCAGATAGTCGGCCCACATGGCGCGGGGCACGGTCCACTCGGAAACATAGGTATACAGCGGGGGTTTTTCGGCGCTGGGCGTTTGCGCGGAGGCGCGGTCGGCGAACAGCGGTGCAAAGACCAGGGCACACAGCATGAACAGGAAACCAGTACGGCGAATACGCATTCTTATTTTCTCCTCGTTTTTTCTCCGCCAATGGCTGGCGGCGATGCAACCTGAAAGTTGGGTTTGGGAACCGACGGGTTAGATCTGGAGCGACGTTACTCTCGGCTTGAGTGGGTGTCAAGCGCTCGCGCTTTTTCCTCGGTCCGGCGCGAACCAGAAATCAAGACTTACTGAACGTGGGCGTCGAACACCCCGGTCTCCACCTGCCCGGCACGTTTGATCTGCACGAAGATGCGATAGTCGCCGGCCTGCGGGAAACCGTACGGGAAGTCGACTTCCGCCGGAAGGGCGGCCGACGCCATCGGCATGGACATTTGGCCCTGGGCGGAAGCGGAGGTGGCGCCCGGCAGTCCGGATTGTGCGAGCTCCAGAGCGGCCATGGACACCGACCCTGCCGGATGGATGTGGGCGAAGACGCTGAAATCGGAGCGCACGAACTCCGCGTGTCCGGCCATGCCCATGTACGGTTGCAGGTCTTGAACGGGCTTGCCGTTATGGTCCTGGACGGCGAATTTGAATTCGAGAGGCACGCCGGCCTTCAACGGATGCGGCGCGTCCAGCCAAACGATGCGGCCGCCGTCAGGGAGCGGGGCGCTTGTGGAATCAGCAGACCCCGGGAGAAGCGCGGCGCCAGACCATGTGGAGTCATCGCCCGAGAGCGGTTTGCCGTTGATTTGCGGGAGGTCGATTCCTCCGATCAGCGTCCACGGATAGCCGCTCTTGTCCACGACATCGGCGAAGATCTGATAATGGCCGGCGGGAATGGCGGGCAAATCGTCGGCGAACGCCCCGCCTGCGATTCGCTCGGGATGCAGATGCCAGAAGCTGTCCAACCGCGGGCCGATGAGGAACAGGTGCATGAGGTGATTGTGATCTGGCACAACTTCTTTCATGTTGACGTACTTTGACCAATTGGGGCTTTGGCCCTTGGCGCGAATCACCAGGCGGTCGCCGTTGAGCAGCGAGGTTTCCGCAATCGGGGGCTTGAAGAAATCCACGCCGCGCTGATAGCTGCTGGCCTCCACGCCCCACCAGGCTCGCCCAAGGTAAAGGATGGCCAGCACCAAAACGGCGGTCGTGGCCATGATCACCCTGGCGCGCCGCTGATTCGCCGGGGCGGGGCTGACGCCTGGCTCCAGATTGCCTTCGCGGACGCTGGCTCCGACGATGGAGACGACTCCGACGGCAAGGAAGGCCATCAGCACAAACAGCAGCCAGCCAAGCGATTTCTGCATCGGCAACGTGCGTTGCCCGAAGGAGGGCACGGGCACGGAGAGTTCGGCTTTGCCCTGCGCTCCCTCGGCGAGGACCCGCACTTGCAGGGCTCCCGGTTCCATCAGCCACAGAGTCGCGGTGAAGAATTGCGGATCGTCTTGGGATCGCTGCGCCAGATCTGCCGTGGGCGGCAAAGAGGAACCCGGACCAGTCAGGGTCAAAACCACCACGCTGATCCGGCTGACATCGTTCGATTCGCTGCGCACCTGGATTTCCGCGACGCCGGGGATCACCTGCGGGACGCGAACGGTGACGAACAGCCGGTACGGCCCGGCACTCCCCTGGTAGAAAACATCGGAGCTGCCGACATGCGCGCGCAGCGGGAGAGCGGCGGCGAGCAGTGCAACGGACACCAGGGCCAAGCGGCGTAGGGGCATAGGGCTTTCCAAAAATGAATTGATTCCAAGAAAACAGCGGCGGAAAAGAATTCGCTCTGGCGGCGAGCGCGGTACGGCTTCTCCATTCACTCTGTTCTTGCGCCGCGTGCGGGTCAGCGGCGAATTCTGCGCATCCAGTCTCCCCAGCCGAGGCCGATGCGAATCATGAACACTGCGGCGGCCAGCGGTATCAGCATATGCATGCAAAACGCCGCGACGCCGCTTTCCGGCCGCACAAACACCCGCGACACCCAGGGGGAATCCGGCGGCACAAAGTACGGCATGTTGCCGGGTCCGGTGGCGAAAATCCAATTGTGCGAAGCGGGCGACATCAGAAAATTGGCGAACGGCCACTGTGCCAGCACAAAGCTTGCTAAAAAGGCCGCTCCAAGAACCGCCGCTTGCGCCCACTTGTTCCACGTGCCGGCGCGCTGCCGCACCAGGTCGAAGGCAATCGCCGGCACGATCAACAGCAAAGGAAAGTCCATCGGAACCAGGTGCGTAATTTTCTGATAGACCGGGCCGAGTTTGGGCTCCGCCGGCACCAGCGGCAGTATCCACGTGAACGCAAGGTGCATGGCGGTATAAAGTGCGGCCAGGATGGTTGCGGCCCACCGGTGCTCGGACACCCTCGCCGCTGCGGCAATCCAGATGGGCACGATAATCATGACCACCAGGTAAAAACTCGCGGAGTGCATGGCTTCGCGGCCGGTGTGTTCCTGCGCGATTCCCAGCGTCATGCCCAGCAGAAAAATGAACCCGACAAATACCAGGCGCTCCAGCTTCGCGCGATAGCCTGCCTGCGCCCGATTAAACTCCGACAAGATCATCACCAGCGTGCCGAAACGGATGGCAATCATGCCCAGAGCCAGGAGCACGTGCGGCGGGCTGAGAATCTTCACGTCCAGACCGTAGGCCTCGTGCCACCAGTTGTCGAAGGGCGCCGAGGTAATCATGGCCACGCCGCCCCAGGCGCAGATGAATGCGCCCATCGGACCGCGGAAACCCCACATGGAAATCGAGCGATCACCGAGGGGTGAGTCTTGGCGAAACGTGGTCGAAAGAATTAAATAGCCGCAGGAGAGGCCGGAGACGATCCCGCACAACTGGATGAGCAGGTGCGGTGCGGTCCAAAACGTGTCGCGGCCCACGCTTTCATGCCAGGAAATGTCCCAGGCGCCGCCGATCACGCTGCAAATCACGGCTGTCAGACAAGACCAGATATACCAGGGAATGGATTTCGCCGCGGCGGAAACTCGGCTGGCGGCCCCAGCCTGTGCTTGTGTCGGAAGAGCGATGGAACCTGCCATTGCAATACTCCAGCGTGGACCAAATCTTCGGAGCGACTTACAGTTTACA
Organism: uncultured Acidobacteriota bacterium; assembly: GCA_963788495.1. Lineage (GTDB taxonomy): Bacteria > Acidobacteriota > Terriglobia > Acidiferrales > UBA7541 > Acidiferrum. The sequence continues at coordinate 147,636 of CAWBGX010000003.1, forward strand.
CGGTGCCGGGCTTGGAAGAAAACGCCGCTTTTTTGGCAAGATTTACGGCTCTGCTCATTTCGCGCTTGCGGGCAAGTTATCAGTACTGAATGCCTTCTAGGCGATTTATCGTACGTTTAGGTTCCTGGCCTTAAGATCGATTGGAGCGCCGATCGCAGGCGTGGTGTCGGAAATGTCAGACGTGTAAGACCCGATGGTTACTTTTCGCTGGGCTCAGATGAGAACATTCGCTTTGCTGTTGGCCACGGCTACTTTCTTTCCGTTCCAGCCTAGCCCTGCCCACTCGATCTGTCCGCGGGAACCATCCGGTCCAAATAGCCTTTCCCACGATTCCGATCAGACGCAGGCAGAATCTCTCCGCACGATTACCGGCGTCGTTCTCGATCCCTCGGGCGCCGCGGTTTCCGGTGCTCAGGTGGCGCTGACTAAGACGGACGGAACTGCCATCGGCGGCACGACGACGGACAACACCGGTTCCTTTCGCTTCGACACGCTAGCCCCGGGCCTGTACACCATCGACGTGCAAGCGGCCGGCTTCCGGGAAAGAAAACAGGACGTCGCCGTGGGCAAAAAGCTTGTCTCCCCGGTTCGCATCAGTCTGCTGATCGCCTCGCGAACCGACAGCGTGACCGTAGGCGTTCAGGACTCTTCTCCACAACTTAGCACCGACGTCTCCGAAAATCAGAACGCCAACTCCATTGACCGCAACGCCCTGGATCGCGTCCCGGTGTTCGACCAGGACTACATCACCACGCTCTCGCGTTTCCTCGACGACAACGCCACTGGCACCAACGGCGTCACCCTGGTGGTGAACGGCGTGGAAGCCAATGGTCCCGGCGTAACCTCGTCCGCCATTCAGGAAGTGAAAATAAATCAGAACCCGTACTCCGCGCTGTTCTCGCGGCCGGGCCGCGCACGGCTCGAGATCATCACCAAGGGCGGGACTCCCGATCTCCATGGCACGGTTAATTTTTTGTTCCGTGATTCCGTGTTCGACGCCCGCAACACCTTCGCCGAACAGAAAGCCCCGGAGCAGCGCCAATATTACGAAGGGTCGCTGACCGGTCCCGTGGGACGCAGCAAGAAGACCACCTTCCTGTTGTCACTGGACTGGGACGTCGACGACACTCAGGCTTTCGTTGACGCCCAGGGCGTGAACGGCCCGATCCGCGAAAATGTGCCTGCGCCGATCCACAATTTCTTTGGCTCCGGCCGTATTTTTCACGATTTTGCGGGTGGCGACCAATTTTGGATCGGATATTCTTACGAACACCAGTCCTTCAAGAACCAAAATGTCGGCGGCACCACGCTGCCGGAAGCCGGTTACAGCAGCACTCCGTTCGAGCACGAAATCAATGTCAGCCACCGCCATCTTTTTTCGCCGAAGCTGGTGAATCAATTGCGATTCCTGGTGGGCTTCAACGACCAGCCCACGGTCAGCGCCAACTCGGCTCCACAGATTATCGTCTCGGGGGCATTCACGGGAGGCGGCGCGCAAGCCACCTTTCGCCGCACCGAGTATCACTTCGACGGCAGCGACGTGGCCAGCTACGCCAGCGGAAAGCACACGGTCAACTTCGGCATCGAAGTGCCGGACATCAGCCGCCGCGGCTTCGACGATTTCACCAACAGCGGAGGAACCTACACCTTCGCCAGCCTCGCGGCCTTCCAGCAAGGTATGCCCGCCGCTTTTGTTCTGCAGAGCGGCCAGGGGCGCGTCGTTTTTCTCGAGAAAGTTTTCGCCGGATTGATCGAGGACAACATCCGCTTGAAACCGAATTTCTCTTTCACGGTGGGGATGCGCTACTACTGGCAGAACTTCTTTCACGACGACCCGAACAATTTCGCTCCGCGCTTCGGCTTTGCCTACGCGCCCAGCAAGAAAAGCAAAACCGTGATCCGCGGCGGCGCAGGTGTTTTTTACGACCGTACCGGCCCGCGGCCCATCTCCGACTTGCTGCACTACAACGGAGTGAACTTGCTGCGCTTCATTCCCGCGAATCCGATCTTCCCCGAGACGCCCGCTTCCTTGGTCCCGGTGCCCAGCAGCATTGTGGTGCTCGACCCCCGCCTGCGAATTCCCTATACCGTGCAGTACAGCGTCGGCATCGAGCGCCAGGTGACCGCGAAAAGCACTTTCAGCGCCACTTACGTGGGAACCCGCGGTATCGATCTGTTCCGCTCCATCGACGCCAACGCGCCCTTGCCGGGCAGCGTCTTGCGGCCCAATCCTTCGCTCGGACAAGAACGCCAAATCCAGTCCGAAGGCCGTCAGAAGAGCAACGCGCTGGAATTGACCTTTCGTGGACGTCCCTCGAAATATTTCACCGGACAAGTGCAATACACCCTAAGCAAGACCTACAACAACTCCAGCGGTATCACCTATTTTCCCGGAGATAGTTTCAATCCCGCCGCCGACTGGGCGCGCTCCGACAACGATCGCAGGCATAAATTCGATCTGCTGGGCTCCACCCATGTGACCAAACTATTTGTGGCCGGAGTCGCGCTGTCGCTGTACTCCGGCAAGCCGGTCAACGTGACCACCGGAAGCGATGACAATCACGATGGGGTCGTGAATGACCGGCCCAGTGGCTTCCCACGGAACATTTTGCACGGGCCGGGCCTCGTGAATCTGGATCTCAACCTTTCCCACGACTTTGTGCTCTCCAAAAAACGCAAAGAGGCCCGTACGTTGACCGCTTCTCTCGATTCGTTCAATATCCTTAACCACCAGAACGACGTCAATTTTATTGGGGTGATAAGGTCGCCGTTTTTTGGCCGGGCGGTGGCGGCGTTGCCGCCGCGAAGGCTGCAGCTCAATCTTGAATTCAAGTTCTAAACCACGACGTAATCGGCGAAATAAGTCTTGAGGGTCAAGCGCAGGCGAACCGAACATGAAACGCGGGAGAGCATTGGTTGGGGTGGTTCTCGGGGCCGCCGTTGTCGGCGCAGCCGCCTATGGAGCCATCTTGATTCGGCGAGGCTTCAGTGCCGCCGGTGAGCCTTCGTCCTTGGAAAAAATCGCGGCCCGCACCGCGCGCCATCTGGCCATCCCGAGCCGCGCTCGAAACGAAGAAAATCCGTGGAAGCCGACTTCGGAGACGATGAAGGAAGCCCGCGAGGATTTCACCGCGCGCTGCGCGATTTGCCACGGAAACGACGGCAGCGGCCAGACCCAGATCGGGCGAAATCTGTATCCCAAAGCGCCGGACTTGCGTTCAGCCCAAACCCAGGATCTGACCGACGGCGAAATTCGCTACATCATCCGGAACGGCGTCCGGCTGACCGGAATGCCTGCTTGGGGCAATCCCCACGTGGAACAAGACCAAGATAGTTGGAAGCTCGTTCTCGCCATTCGCGACCTGCGCCAGTTGACGCCCGAAGAGAAAACCCAGCAGGCCAGCGCCGTGAAGGGCGCGCATTACGTGGGATCGCCAGCCTGTGAAAAATGCCACCAGCAGATCTACGAACATTGGAAGAAAACGCCGATGGCCAACGTGGTGCGTGATCCTCACGAGCACCCGGATGCCATCATCCCGGACCTCTCCAAAAACCCTCTGGCGAAATTCACCAAGGCACAGGTGGCCTTCGTTTACGGGAGTGTTTGGAAGCAGCGCTACTTCACCAAAATCGGCGACGACTATTTTCCGGAGCCCGCGCAATGGGACGTCGTCAACAAAGTATGGCGACCATACTTCGTGGCCAACGGCACCGACTGGTGGGCCTCCCTGTATCCGCCCGACAACATGCAGCGGCCAACCGGCCCTACCTGCGACGGCTGCCATTCCGTCGACTACGACATCCACACCAAAAAAGTGGCGGAGTGGAACGTGGGCTGCGAGCGTTGCCACGGCCCGGGCAGCGAACATGTTGCGCATCCGACGCGCGGCAACGTCCTGAATCCCGCGCGGATGGATTATGTCCAGGCGAGCGACACCTGCATCCAATGCCATTCCCAAGGCCGCCCTCTCACCGATCCGATCGAGGGGAAGCACTACGACTGGCCGGTCGGCTACAACGTGGGGCTCAACCTGCAGGATTTTTGGCAACTCGAAGAGCACCCGCTGGGCGCCGCGACCTTCGCCTATTTTGCCGACGGCACGGCTCACAAGAACCGCATGCAAGGAAATGACTTCGTCCAGAGCCTGATGTACCGCCGCGGCGTAACCTGCTTTAGCTGCCACGACGTTCACGGCACGGACAACTACGCGCAGCTAAGAAAGCCGGTGGACAAACTATGTCTGGATTGCCACGGCCCCATGTCGCTCAACGGTCCACGCACAGCCACGCTGGAAGAACACACGCATCACAAAAACGGCACACCCGGCAGCCAGTGCGTGGCGTGCCACATGCCGAAGATCGAGACCACCATCGCCGACGTCAAAGTGCGCGCCCACACCTTCGCGTTCATCACCCCGGCCATGACCGACAAATACAAAATCCCCAACCCGTGCACCTCGTGTCACGCCGATAAGTCCACTGCTTGGGCCACCGCGGCATTGCGTCGCTGGCCCGAACGCTCGCCGTGGCGAATCGACTGAGACTCGCGACTCGCGCCGAAACCCAGTTTCAATCTTGCACGGTGTAAATCCGCACCTCGGCGCTCTGTGCACCGCGCGCCGGCACCGCCAGATAGAAACGGTCAAAGCCCTTGCCCTGTTTTCCGAAGTAGCCCGCGGTCCTGGCACCGATGGCCGTGGGAATCTTGGCCAGCAGTTTGTAGTGGTCCGGATCGCTCATCTGAAAAGCATAAATAAAACCCTGCCCACCCGGCATATACACCCGCTTGCGGCCGGCGTCGAAATACAAATCGTCGGAATCCTGAACGCTCGGAAGCGTGGCCACCACGTGGCCCGAGTTCGTGTCGAAAACCGCCAGCCGTGGCGGCACGTGCATGCCGACGAACAATCGATGATCGGCCTCGTCCAAAGCCATCGGAAAATTGCTTTCCATTCCGTTCAACGACCAACGCGTAATCGCCTTGGTGTCACGATTAACCGCCACAATCTGTTTCAAGTCCGGCACGTTGACGTACATATTCGGTCCGGACTTTTCCAGTTGAAACGATTCCGGCTCTCCGCCCAGCTTGTACTCTTCCTCCAGGCGCTGGTTGGTGGTGGCGTCGATCATCGCGATGGCCCCGGTCTTTTCGTCGTCGCCGCAGCCGACGTAGACGCGCTTGGTGGCCGCTTCGTAGCGCATGTTGTCGGCGCCGCCCGGGAAATCCACGGTCGCGATTTGCTCGTAGGACTTGCCGTCAAAGACGTACACCTTGCCCTGCCCGCTAGCCACAAAAACCTTGTTCGTTTCTGGAGAGAACGCGATGCCCTGCGCGTTCGGAACTCCGGTGATCGTGTGCTCCAGCACCCGACCGCCTATATTGATCACCTCCACGGCGTTGCTGCCCAGCGCCGCCACAAATAGCTTGCCTCCGCCCAGGGCGAAATGATCGAAGCGTCCCTTGGCGTTCTCCAGCGGAATAGCTTCGGTCAGCACCAGTGGTTGTTCGCGTTCCGTCTCCGTCTTTTTCGATTGCGCCGCAACCTGGCAGCCCACAAAAAACACCATCACGGCCAGAACACTCCATCTCATCGCACCACCTCCGCACCGGCATGGCATTTTACCGTTTTCCGCCCGCCTGTGTGGAAGTCCAAAAGACCAGTCGCGCGAGCCAGACCCTCGTAAAAATGACACGGCCCATCCGTCGCCAAGCGGCGAATGGGCCGTGCTCCCGGGGAGGTGGCTCTGCCCTTACAGCGAGCGCAGGAAGTTCAACAAATCCTGCTCCTGCTGGGGACTGAGCCTTCGGAAGTTGTTAATGACGCCGTTGGCTTCCGAACCGCGGCTCGCGTGTTGCCGGATCGCGTCCTCAAGGTCCGTCGACCGGCCATCGTGCAGCAGGAAAATGCGCTGCCCGAGGCCCCACAACGGCGCCGAACGGAACTCGTCCGGACCCGCACCGCCCTGCGACACTCCATCAGCAAGGTTGGAACCCATGTGATGGACCAGCAAGTCGGAGAACAGGTTGGCGTTGGCATTGTTCAAGCTCGCTGTGATCGGCGAAGGCCCGGTCTGCAGCGTAGGTGTATGGCACAGCGCACATCCGATGGCCCCGAACATGCGGCTTCCATTCGCAATCGAAGTCGCGCTGCCCGGTGCCGTGGTCGAAGGTGTCGGTGGCGCCAGCAGCCGCATGAACATCGCAAAACCCACGGCGTCGCTGGATACATCGGTGGTTAACGTGGCGCTCGTGTTGGTGGCGTCTTCTGGCGTGGCGTTCAGCTTGCAATTCGCTGGCAGCCCCGCCTCGTCCGGACTGGGCCGTTCGTTTTGGAATATCTCGTTGGTGATGCCCATTTCCACGTTGTAGGCTTCGCCGGAGAAGATCACCAGCGACTTGTTTTGGGCTTTCCATCCAAAGCGCGTCATCGTCCCGTCGTTTCCGTTCCGGTTGGGATGCCCGGAAATGCCCATGGCATCCTTTTGCCGTTCGTTGGCCTGCATGTTGGCCAGGATGGTTTCGTCCGGGATATTTTCAATCAAGCCCGCGCCAAAAACCGGTGTGGGAATCCGGAAGCTGACGTTGTTGAGCGAGAGGTTGTGAGCGAAATTCGGCTGCCGGATCGCGCAAGTCCCGGCATCGGAACGCCCCGAGATCACGTACAGATCGTGCACCCCGCCATCCGGCGTGTTGCTGAGCGACCCGTCGCGATTCAGAAAAAACTTGAACCGCGCTTCGCGGGCCGGTCCATCGGCGGTAATAAACGACGGAATGCTGTTCTGCGCCCCGTTCAAATTGGCCACCAGAAACTCCGGGTTCATTCCTATGCCCGGAAACACCGTGGCACTCGGGCTGGAACCTCCCAGGGCAGGTTGTGAGTGGCAGCTCGCGCACGAATTGCTGTTGAATCGTGGCCCCAGGCCGTTGTGCTCGGCTCCCGTAACCTCTTCCACTTCTTGGAAGCGCTTTTGACCGTCCACGAAATACTCGGGGAGTCCCGGAGTGGTTGCCACGGAATCGAGCGCCGCACCGGAGTCGACTTTCACTCCGCGCACGCCCGGGTCGTGAGCGTTAAATTGCCCGATCACGACGCCCGCGGACGACACAAACAACAGCGACCCAACGCAGACGGCTAATTTCGTGCGTTGGGGCAGTTTCCATTTCTCGTTCTTGGCAAGAAGCGCCAAGGATTGAAGGTTCATTGCTAGTCTCCTTGTTCTTGGTGCGAAGGCTGCATCCCTCGCGAGCCGGGCAAGCTCGCAATAGACACACGTCTAGCCTCCGATCACCGCACGGGCGAAAAACGTCTGGCTCGCGTTCAACGAGATCGAGACATGCTGTTGAACTCGAAAGTCCAAAGCGTCTGGCTGGATTGCTTGGGCACGAAGCTACGCGCCGGTGCTGTTGAAGTCATCTGGCCCGAAGGACAGTTTTAGGACAGTGCTCGGCGTGGCTGTCCTTACAACTTGAGTACCTAGTTCTTGAGCCTTCCAGAAGAATTCGCGCTGAAGTTCGCGGTGCAATCAAAAAGCAGCGCGGCAGCGCGCCCCTCCGTTTCCAGAGAGACGCGCTGCCGCGAACTGCTGCAATCCGTCTTACAGCGAGCGCAGGAAGTTCAACAAATCCTGCTCCTGCTGCGGACTGAGTCTGCGGAAGTTGTTAATCACGCCGTTAGCTTCCGAACCGCGGCTCTCGTGCTGCCGGATCGCATCCACAAGGTCCGTTGTGCGGCCATCGTGCAGGAAGAAAACCCGTTGCCCGAGACCCCACAAAGGCGCCGAACGAAACTCGTCCGGCCCGGCATTTCCCTGCGAAACGCCATCCGCCAGGTTGGAGCCCATGTGGTGCACCAACAGATCCGAGAACAGGTTCGCGTTGGCCTGGCTCAAATCCGCGGTGAACGAAGACGCCGCGGTAGTTAGTGACGGCGTGTGGCACAACGCACATCCGATGGCTCCGAAAGCCTGGCGGCCACGGGCGATCGACGTCGCGCCTCCGGGCGTAGTGGTTGATGCCGTTGGCGGAGCCAGCAGCCGCATGAACATGGCGAACTGCACCACGTCGCTGGGCACGTCCGCGTTCGGCGAACCCGTTATATGCGTCGAGTCCTCCGGCGTCGGGTTCAATATGCAGTTTGCGGGAAGCCCGCCCTGTTGCGCTTCATCGGGACTCGGCCGCTCGTTCTGAAACATCTCGTTGGTCACGCCCATTTCCACGTTGTAGGCTTCTCCGGAAAATACCTCCAGAGACTTGTTCTGCGCTTTCCACCCGAAGCGCGTTATGGTCCCGTCGTTTCCATTGCGGTTAGGGTGCCCTTCAATTCCAAAGGCATCCTTGATCCGGTCGTTCGCCTGCATGTTGGCCAGGATCGTTTCGTCGGCGATGTTTTCGATCAGCCCCGCGCCAAACAGCGGCGTCGGGATGCGAAAGATCACGTTGTTCAGCGCCAGGTTGTGCGCGAAGTTAGGCTGCTTGATCGCGCAGCTCCCGGCGTCGCTCCTCCCGGAGATGACGAACAAGTCGTGCACTCCCCCATCCGGGGTGTTGCTCAGCGAGCCGTTGCGATTCAAAAAGAATTTGAATCGCGCCTCCCGCGCCGGCCCATCCGGCGTTATGAAAGAGGGAAGCGCGTTGTGGGCGTCGAAAAATTGGACTTCTGGATTCGGCCCAACAAAGGGAAACGCCGTCATGCTGGGGCTGCTGCCGCCGACAGCCGGCTGCGAATGGCAGCTGGAGCACTGATTGCTGTTGAATCGCGGGCCGAGACCCTTGCTGTCTCCTTGCACCGCCTCCTGTTCCATGAACGTGGCCTGTCCGCCCGTGAAAAAATCGGTCAGGCCGTTGGTCGTCGCCACCGACCCCAGCGCATTGCCGGCGTCGATGCTTCCGCCGCGCACGCCGGGATCGTGGGCCGCGAACTGCCCAACCACCACTCCCGCTGACGATCCCGCCAACAGGCAACCCACGCACACCGCCGTTTTCATGCGCGGCGACATCTTCCAATTCCAGCTCTTGATCAGGGCCCACAACGGTTGAACGTTCATTTCTTTTTCTCCTCTCCCTGGTACGGCGCCACGGCGATCCGGCCCGTGCATCCCGGCTCCCATAAACACACCTCTAGCGCGCCATTCCTGAACGGCAGAAACCCTTGGACCCGCCCGCTGGGGTATCGGTCGTTAGCTGACTAAGTAGTCCTAGCGTTGGGCTAAGTTACTTGAACGTTAAGTTACGTGAAGGATCATTTGCTGTCATCTGGTCGGACGACCAGTTTTGGTCCAGCAGGTCTCACGGGTGATGTTCAGTATTACCACTCTGTCCTTTTACAGAAATTTAAAAATGTCGGCCGCCGAACGATGGAAACAAAGCCGGCCAGGTACTACGCTCCGCCGCTTCCTCATCGAAGCCCGCCCGCCTGCTTGCCCATCCACAGCCCGCAAAAAATCCGTCCTCGCCGCAAAACGCCCTGTTAGAATACCGCCGCCGAACATCAACGCACCCAACACCAGGCGTCATCTCAACGGAGGCACTATGCTGGACCTGTCCCAGGGCTTCTCTCGCCGTAAATTCATCGCGCACACATCCTGCTTCGGAGCGTTTTTCGCCGTGGCGCAACGGATTCCGCTCCCCGCTCTGGCAGAAGCCCTTGGCGTTGACTCCCGCGTCTCGCAAACGCCCATCGTGGACAAAGGTTTTGCCTCGGTCCGCAAGATCGGCAACGGTTTGTACGCCACCATCTCCGATCCCTCCAAAGGCCTCACCACTCTTTGCAATGGTGGAATCCTCGCCGGCAAGGATGGCGTCCTGCTGATCGAGGGTTTTGCCACCACCGCCGGCGCCTCTTTTCAGATGGATGCGCTGCGCATGGTCAGCCAGGTCCCGGTCAAGGCCGCCCTGGACACCCACTACCACTATGACCATTGCATGGGTAACGCGTTTTACGGCGTGAATAGCGTGCCGCTCTGGGGCCACGCCTCGGTCGCCAAGCGCATCTTCGACAACTACGCGCCGCTGCAGGGCGCCGACCAGGCCACCGTGCTCGCCCCCTACGCCAAGCGCGTCAAAGATGCCAAGTCCGACACGGAACGTCAGCACGCCCAGGGCGACTTGAATGCTGTGACCGGCCTCTTCCAGATCGCAAACTCCAGCATGCTCAGCCTGCCCAATCATCCCCTCGATCCAGCCAAGCTGCCCACGAACATCGACTTAGGAGGGCTCTCCGCGGTCCTCGAATCGCATCCGGGACACTCCGGCACAGACGTCATCGTGCGCGTGCCGGACCAAAACGTGGTTTACACCGGCGATTTGCTTTTCAGCGGCTGGTATCCGGTCTGCTTCGACGAGCAAGCCACCATTTCCGGCTGGCGCGCCACCCTCGCGAAATTTGCCGCCTTCGACAAGGACACCCTCTTCGTCCCCGGCCACGGCCAAATCTGTGGCCAAGAGGGCATCGCCACCATCCGCGAAGTCTTCGACGACATCGCCGCTCAAGCCGAAAAGATGCACCACGCCGGCGTCCCCGTGCAGGAAGCTGCGGAGCGCTACGTGGTCCCCGACAAGTTCAAAAATTTCCCCATCTTCGCCTGGGGCTTCACCATCGGCCCGGCCATCACCAAGCTCTACGCCGAATGGCAAGCCAAGTAAGTTTGCACTCGCGAGCTGGAATTCCGCCAATCACGCGTAGGGGCACAGCACTGCTGTGCCCCAGCTTGACGACAAAGCCAACTTCAAGGCGCCAGTCAGCAGTTTCCCGCTCAGAACCTCGTTCTTTGCTTCCTACAGCCCTGTTTCTGGGCAGTTTCCGATTCACGGTGGCCCTGGAGCAATGGCAGCGCCTGCGCCTGTAGGCATTCTGATGGACACGAAAGACGCTGCTATTTCCCATGCGGCGCCGTTCCAAAGAAGCGCGCCGGAGTGGTTCCCAATGATTTTCTGAACATCGAAATAAATGCACTCGGTGTACTGTAGCCCGATTCCAGGGCGGCGTGCGTGACCTTGGCTCCTTCCGCCAATAGCCGCATCGCCTGCATGAGACGAAGCTGCTGCCGCCACTTACCGAAGGTCATGCCCACGTCTTCCTGGAAGAGTCTCTCCACTGTTCTCTTTCCAGCACCCGCAACTTTGCAAATCTGGCCTAGCGGTCGACGGTCGCTCGGATCGGCCAAGAGTAATTCGGCGATTCGGAGTGCCCTTGGATCGGACGGATTAGGAAGCTGCAAAGGAACCATCTGGATGGCTTTTAGCTGGTTGATGATCACGTAAATCAAATGAGCTTGCCACTCAATTCTCTTTTTCAGGGCGGGCAACGTGCACGCGTAAAGGACCAGTTCCTTCAGCAGCGGCGAGACGTTAACCACGCAGCAGCCTCGCGGCAGATCTCTCGCCAGCCGCGGCCTGAGGTACAGAGTGCGCATCGCCACCTTGCCTGACATCGTGATGGTGTGTGGAACCTCTGCGGGAATCCAAACCGCGCGATGGGTGGGCACCACCCAGGCGCCCTGGCTCGTGCGCACCGTCATCACCCCGCGCGAGGCATAAACCAGTTGATCGAAATCGTGGAAATGCAAAGGGACTACGTGGCCTGCGGGGTAGTCATGCGTGAGGGTTCTAATCTGGGAGTGACTATGCCCCAGGCGATCGAAAATGGCCGTTTGCCGCTTTTGCAACATTTATTGTCACAATAGCGAAAGTACGCAAGCCAGGCAATCTCTAAGATGAGCCAGTCTGAAATTCACCACGGGAGGGGACGCGTGAATCGCTTGCACCACTGGTTGTGCCGTTCCGCCCGATGGCGAAAAACCGTCCAGGAGCGAGTACCGTGGGCCCTCTCTGACGCGGACCTTGGGCAGAACGTCCTGGAGCTTGGACCGGGGCCTGGTCTCACGACCGATCTGTTGCGGCTCGCCGTGCGGCGCATCACGGCAATCGAAATTGATTCCAAGTTGGCGGAGTCTCTCAAGGCACGCCTGAGTGGCGGGAACGTTGAAGTGGTTACGGGAGACGCCACTGCCATGCCGTTTTCGGATGCTCAGTTTTCTGGAGGAGTTTCGTTCACCATGCTCCATCATGTCCCCTCTCCAGAATTGCAGGACCAACTACTCCGCGAGGTGTGGCGGGTCATAGAGCCTGGAGGAGTTTTCGTGGGCAGCGACAGCCTACAAAGCTTGTTCATGCGATTGATCCACATCGGCGACACGCTCGTGCCGGTTGATCCAGATAAGTTCGGTGAGCGGCTGGAGACCGCAGGATTCAAGGTATTGGCGATAGAAAGGAACTCTGGCGCATTTCGGTTCCACGCGCGGAGACCGGCGGCACGGTTACAAGTAACAAGAAAACCTATGGGCGATGGGTGATCTCCGGAGGAATACAGTCATGAAGCAAAACATAATTGTTCGAGGTTCGAGGTGGCTCAGAAGTGTTCTCTTTCTTGTTGTCATCGGAGGAGGGTTTTCCCTAACGGGGACATCCACTTTGGCTGCGGCCGATTCAGGACCGTGTTCCGCAAATTCGGAGAGTCGGCAACTGGATTTCTGGCTCGGAGATTGGACTGTGACCTACCCAGGCATGCCGGGTAGCGCCGCCAGTAAAGTCGACCTCCATCTCGACAAATGCCTGGTCGTCGAAAGCTGGGACGGGGGAAAAGGCCATAGCGGCAGAAATATGTTCGCTTACAGCTCGGACGACAAGAGTTGGCACGGTATGTTCGCGGATAACCAGGGTCGCGTGCACATATTTCAAGGAAAAGTCGCACAGGGCTTGGCCGAGTTTACCGGACCCAGCCGCGGTCCCAAGGGACAAACAGTTCTGAATCGAATCAAGGTGGTGCGCCTGGCTGCGAATAAGGTTGAGCAGTCGTGGGAGAAATCAACGGACAACGGTGCTACTTGGACGATGGAATTCCAGGGCCAATATTCGCGCAACAGCCCGTGAAGTAAAGCTATCCGCATCAACGAAGGTAACATTCATGCGCAACCATTCCCATTGGCCTGTAACATGTTTTCTCTCCTTGATTCTCAGTAGCGGAAATTACACATCTGCCTCGTGGGACTCTTTTTCTCCGACGGTCAGGCTGGAAGCCGGCGTCCTCGAAGGCATGCGTTTCAGTTCAATGCCAAGTGAAGTGGCATTTCTCGGCGTGCCCTACGCAGCCCCACCCGTCGGTGATCTGCGTTGGAAACCGCCTCAGCCAGTAAGCCCGTGGACCAGCACGCGCAAGGCGACCGAATTCGGTGCCGCCTGTCCGCAGCTTCCTGCCAAGTGGTTTCCGTATATTGGCTGGAGCGAAGACTGCCTCTACCTGAATGTCTGGACGACCCAATTCTCTGCCGGCACGAAGCTGCCTGTCATTGTCTACTTTCACGGGGGATCAAACTCCGCCGGCTATAGCCAAATGACCCCGCTCGGTCCCACTCTTTCGCGTCTCGGTGTTGTCTTGGTAAGCGCCAATTATCGCCTCGGTCCCCTGGGATTCTTTGCGCATCCGGCGCTTACGGCAGAGTCTGAACATCACTCTTCCGGAAATTATGGCCTTCTCGACCAATTGCAAGCTCTCAAATGGGTGCACGAAAATATCTCTCGTTTTGGAGGCGATCCGAATCGGGTCACCCTCATGGGCCAATCGGCCGGCGCCGTAGATATCTGTTTGCTGATGTCCTCTCCGTTGGCGGCAGGGTTGTTCCAGCGAGCGATCATGGAAAGCGGGGATTGCCAAAGTGTCCTGAACGAAGACATTCGCGCCCCTATTTCGTACAACTCAATCTCCGGCACCGGCGAAGGTGCCGGAGTTCGTCTGGCCAACGACCTGGGAGTTTCAAATGGTCCCGGCGCATTGCAAAAGCTCCGCAGTATTCCCACCGACGATATGCTGAAGATCTGGAGCCAAGATCGACAAATTCATTTCGACGCCATCGTCGATGGCTGGGTTGTTCCAGACCAGCCCTCAAAGATTTTTGGCGAAGGCCGCCAAGTCGGTGTCCCGGTCCTTGTCGGCAGCAACGCCGACGAAGCGACGGTGTTTGGTCACGGAGGCCCGAAGAGTATCGATGAATATAAGAAGTATCTACGCGGGGACACCGGCAACTATGCCGATCAGGAATTCAACGCTTACCCTGTGACGTCGGATGCCCAAGTGCCGGCCCGCTACTTGCAGCTTCAACGCGATTTCTTTGCCTACGGCGCCTATTCGATGGCACGAGCTATGACACGCGTGGGGCAAAAATCATATTTGTATACTTTTACCTATGCCGAGACCGGCCAGCGTGCGCCACTCGGGGCCTATCACGGTGAAGAGCTCTTGTTCTTGAGTGACTCTTTCCCCGAAGGTTGGGAGCATAACAAGGATGAAGAAGCACTTGGTCATGCAATCCGCATGTATTGGACCCGGTTCGCAAGCACCGGAGACCCGAATGCTCCTGGTATTCCCAGGTGGCCGAGCTATGACGTGCAACCGAATCAATCCTTTGAGCTTGGCCGCACAATCCGCGTCCACCCTATCGCACCGGAACTTCTGATTCTTGAACACATCATGGACCAGATCTTCGCCGAGATCAGAAAATAACCGGCAGCATGTGGTTCGACATTATAAATCAACGACGGCGCAACTTTTCCGAAGCCAAAAACATCTAATCCGGAAAGATCTCCCCAAACCCAACCACCGTCCCACTCCCAAAAACACCCGACGATCCAACCCCCTGCCGGTCGCACAACACTGCCTTCATCCCCGCCGCGCAGGCAGCTTCCACTTCGATCCCAACATCGGAAACAAATAAAAATTCCCCGGGATCCCGCCCCAACGCCTCAGCAATTCTCTTGTAACTCCCCCGGTCGCTCTTGACCCCCACACGAGTATCGAAAAATCCGGAGATCTGCGCAGTAAGATCCCCCGAAATCACCGTCCGAAAAAGCATCTGCTGCGCCAAAACGCTCCCGGAAGAATAGATAGCGATCTCTCGTCCCTGCCGCCGCCACCGTTCGAACGCCACAGGAACATCGGCATACACTTCCCCGCGCAATCCCCCGCTATCGAATCCCTCCTGCCAAATCCGGCCCTGAAGAGATTTCAGCGCCGTGCACTTGCTGTCCCTGGCCATCAACCATAGCGAGTACTCCACTGCCGAAAGTACCCGTTCGTCTTCCGGTTCATTCACCCACGCCGGCGGATCGAGTCCCGCGCGCTCATCCTCTTGTTGTTGCGCCCGCAAGTCCTGAACCAGCGCCTGAATCTCCGGCTCTCGCGCGTGTTCGCCAAGAAAAGATTCCAGTTTCCGGCTGGCATAGGGAAAGAGCGTCTTGTAAACGAAGTCGATGGGTGTAGTGGTGCCTTCGATATCGAGCAGCACCACGCCAACGTCAGGTAGGTCGAAAACCGCCACGCGCGTTATTTCGTCGCCGCCTGCCGCGGAATGTACCGCGGGCCCCAGCAAACCGGCTCGTAATTTCGGTCCACCCCGCTGCTGGTATAGTGCGGCGTCCACCCCGAAACATCCTGGAACAAGCGGATCGCCCGAATCCGCCGCTCCCCGCAGAGGTCGAACCAGTGCAGCGTGCCGCAAGGCACGCGAATCAAATCCCCCGCTTCCACTTCAATCCCCACAACGGGGCTATTCTGAGGATGGATGTGAAACAGCCCTCGGCCGGCGATGATGTACCGCACCTCATCCTCATCATGTCGATGCTCGATGTTGAATCTCGCCAGCATCGCGTCCAACCCCGGCGTATCAGCTTTAACGTCGATCACATCCGCGGTCACATATCCGCCTTTTTTCTTCAGCCGCTCGATCTGCGGCCCATAAGCGCTCAAAATCTGCTCCGCCGACGCCCCCTCCGCCAAATCTTCGACGAGCTCCCAGCGCTCGTATTCAATCCCGATCCCGCCAAGGTACTCCCGTATCTCCTCATATTCGTGCAACGTCCGGCGTTCGTCAGGAATTTGCAACACAGCCATGACTCGTTCTCCTCTTCCAATCACGGCGGCGAAGCGCGCCGCGCGGTTCGGCTTCCCCCATCGGATCATGCGGCCGCGGCGGATGCCAGGTGGCCGCTTCCTCCACTTGTAGGGGCGGGGCTCGCCCCGCCCTGCTGCCCACGCCTCAAGCTCAACTTACATCGCCCGTGTCGCCGCCCCAGACCGCACCAACACTTCCATCAAAAACTCCAAAATCTCCACGTGCCTCTTGGCCTCTTGCAGGTTCGCCCCCCAAGTATAAAGCCCGTGCTCGCGCAGAAGAAACCCATGAACGCCAGGATGCTCGCCCAGCGTCGCTGCAACCCGGCGCGCCAACCCCACCATGTCCTGCGAATTCTCCAAAATCGGCAGCCACTCGCGATGCCGGTGCGTCCGCACCCCTTCCAGCCCCTTCAGCATTTCGAATCCTTCCAGCCCGATCCCTCCCTGCCCGGCGTGCGACCCCGAAAGCACCGTGCTCCAAACCGAGTGCGTGTGCAGCACCGCCCCCGCATTCAAGCAGCGCACCACCGCCACATGCAGCAGCGCCTCAGCCGATGGCCGCCCATCCCCGCGCACCACGCCGCCCGCATCGTCCATCTCCAAAAAGTGCCCGGCTGTCAGTTCGCCCTTGTCCAAACCGGTCGAAGTAATCGCCAAACGCAGCGGCTCCCGCGAGACCACCGCGCTGAAATTCCCGCTGGTCCCCAACACCCACCCGCGTCCGTAAAAACCCCTCCCTATCTGCGCCAATTCCGCCGCCAGCTTCGCAAAGCCAGCCGCCTTCGCCTTCTTCTGCGGCCCACCCTTCTTGCGGAGCCCCTGCTTAGCTACGGTCTTGCCCGGTTTCATCGCCCCAGTCTTCCACACCCCGCCAAAAAAAAGTAGGGGCGCAGCACTGCTTACCCTGAGTCTTGAAGGGCTGCGCCCCATCTCGGCAAGATTTAAAGAGTCGAGCGTCGAAACGAAACCGCCCCGATCGGATTCTAAGAATGGGATCCCAGCTCGGCGCGGTCGTTATCGTCCTCTGACGCGCCAAAACTCGGCGGCGGAAACCGCCATTAGTGGGACTTGGCTTGCTTGGCCAGGTTCTGGCCTTCGGTAATGACCGCCTGGAAGGCCGACTCCGTCTGCGTCGCGACTTGCTGCAGCAGTTGCGCCCGGCTCATCAAGTCTTGCTGCGGAGCTCCGGACTGCGCGCCATTCATGAGCCCTTGCATCTGTTGCAACAGTTGCCGTGAACGCGAAACGTACACTTGTTTTGCGGCGTAAAGCTTTTCTTCCCAGGCGGCCCGTCCCGGAAAGTCCACGTCGTTGCTCTGCAGCGCCGCCTTCGCCAGCGTGGCGCGGTCCATGGGCTCCAGCCGGTTCAGCGCTCCTTGGGCCTTGTCCAGCCCTTCGTAGGCGGCCGCGATCGGATCGCTGCTTCCGGCGGCTCCGGGAACCATCGAGCTGGGATTGAGGTTGCCGCCGGAGTCGGCCGCGCCGGAAGCCGGCGCGGCGCCCGCACCGGAGCCCTCCGTCGTTTTCAGCGTCGGCAAGCCGCCCATGCTGAGTTCGCTGCTGTTGCCGCCTCCCAGCGAATCCGTGGTGTACACCTTCGGCTTGGCCGCGTTTTTATCTTTGTCCCGGTCGCTCTTGTCCTTGCGCGCTTGCCGCGCCGCGTCGGCCAAAGATTGCTGCTGCTCTTGCGCGCGCGCCGGCATGCACAAAATCGCCGCGCAGAACAGCGCCGTCAGAAAACTCAGTTTTCGCAACACAGTGCCTCCGTGCTGCCGCACCTGTCTTGCCGGGAAACGCCTCCGGCGCTTCTCATGTTCTCGCCGCAGCGCGCGCTGGCCTATGGACCGAAAGTACTGCGGCCCGCAATGTGCGCTAACGGCCAACACGGCCACGAAGCCCAGACACGGCCGCGGATCCAACGGCACCGGCACAAATCCGAGCGCAGCCCGCGAATCGTCCAGGCGAGCTTCGCGAAAATCAGCGCTGCAGCGGGGCGGCCGGATCGCGCTTGGAAATTTCCAGCGCGATGCCTCGCACTTCCTCGTGGACCAGGCCGTTGGTGGCCAGAATCATGGGCCCACCCAGCTGATAAGGCTGGCCGGAAAAATCGCTGACGGTTCCGCCGGCTTCCTGGACCAGCAGCGCGCCCGCCGCGGTGTCCCACTTGTTCAAGCCAAATTCCCAGAAGCCCTCGAAGCGGCCCGCGGCCACGCAAGCCAGGTCCAGCGCGGCGGAGCCGTCGCGGCGGACGCCGTGCGAGCGCAGCGTAAAATCCCAATAGTAGTGAATGTTCGGACTTCCCGCGCGCTTGTGCACCGGAAAGCCGGTGCAGAGCAGGCTGGTGGCCAGCGTGGCCACTTTGGAGACGTGGATCGGCTTGCCGTTCAACGTCGCGCCTTCGCCGCGCGCGGCGGTGAACAGCTCGTTGTAAATCGGATTGAAGACCACACCGGCAAGCAGCGTGTCGCCTTGCGCGAGTCCCAGGGAAACGCAAAAGCACGGATAGCCGTGCGCGAAATTGGTCGTGCCGTCCAGCGGATCGACGTGCCAGCGAAATTCCGAAGTGCCTTCGCGGCCGGTGCCTTCCTCGGCCACGATGCCGTGGTCCGGAAAATATTTGGTCAGCCGCTCGACGATCAGCCGCTCCGAGCGCTTGTCCGCCTGGGTGACCAGATCGGCGTCGCCCTTGTAGGCGATCTGCGGCGGCCGGGCAAATTCTTCGCGGAGAATCTTCCCGGCTTCCTGGGCAATTTCGATGGCGGCTTCCAGATAATTTTTGGTCATCGGGCTGCCGCTCACTTGCCCTGAATGGACAGCAGTTCCACCTCGAAAATCAGCGTGGCATTCGGCCCGATGTCGGGTCCCGCGCCGTGCTGCCCGTAAGCCAGGTCCGGCGGAATGAACAGCTGCCATTTCGATCCCACGGGCATGAGTTGCAGGGCTTCGGTCCAGCCATGGATCACTTGACCCACTTGAAACGTGGCCGGCTGGCCGCGCTTGTACGAACTGTCAAATTCGGTGTTGTTCAGCAGCGTGCCTTTGTAGTTGCAGACCACCGAGTCGCTGGCCGATGGCTTCGGGCCATCGCCTTCTTTCAGAATCTTGTATTGCAAACCGCTCGGCAGCGTGACCACATCGTCTTTGGTCTTGTTGGCGGCCAGAAAGGCTTCGCCTTCTTTCTTGTTGGCCTCGCCCACCTGGAGCATTTGCTGTTCGACTTCCTTGTTTTTTACTTCCTGCTTCTTGCGCACCTCGGTCTGGAGGGCGATCAACGCGCCCTTCATTTCCTCGTCGCTCAGCAGCGTCTTCGTGCCGCCCAAGCCGTCGCGCAGGCCGCGCGCCAGGATCGCCGGATCGACGTCCACGGAATCCCGATGCAAGCCTTTGCCGATATTCACGCCGATGGCGTAGCTGGCCTTTTCCTTCTGGGTCTTCAGCGTCAGGACCGAAGGTTTCCTCGCGGCAGTTCCGGGTCCGGTCTTGGCGGTCCCCGCCGGAGTCTGGGAAGTTTTGGTGCCAGGGGCGGTCTGGGGTTTTGCCGCCGGCGCCTGAGCCGAAGGATTCGCCGCCGGAGTCTGCCGGGCCGCGAGATTGCCAAGCAGCAGGAAACCCGCTGTGAGTAGAGTGACCGCCGTGATGGATGGTTTTGTGATGAGTTTTGTCATGGAATCATTCTCGCACGGTCCGGCGGTGCGACAAACCGGCGAAGGTGAACGAGAGATTGCAGACTCGTGACGGACAAACGAGTGACTTGTGATTGGTGACTCGTGACTGGTGCAGAGGAGAGGTTCTCGCGTCTGTACCCCCCCACCCCCTGGGGCAGTTTGTATGGGTATCAAACAAAAAGACTTAGCGAAAAAGGAGTTTGGAAGTTGTTGAAAATAAAGGGGCGAATTTGCACAAAGGGTGCGTGGGCGCACGCTTTGCAGGGGTGGAGGATCGGAGCGGCCTACTCATACCCCCCCACCCCCGGGGGTAGTGCGTATCGATATCAAACAAAAGGACTTGCAAATTGGTATGTTGGAAGTTGTTGAAAATAAAGGGGCGAAATGGCGTTTGAAAAGCGCTTTGATGCGTTTGATAGAGAGGAAAGGGCGATTCGAGCGCGGGTTGGTCAGGACAAACACGATCTAGTATATCACATATTTACCGGATGTCAAATGATATCTTGTAAGTACAAGTATTTGAATGGATTGCTGGGTCTAGACTTCAAGTGTTAGCAAACGTCCCGTCCGTCCCGGGTTTCCGTCCCGGGTTTCACGGGTTTCACGTCCCGGGTTTCACCGGGTTTCAAGTTCGTGGCCTACCTTCAGAACTGGGGACAAGTCCCCGAGTTGCGATTGGGAGCTGGCGAGCATCTCGTAGGGTCGGCCTGGGTAGCGATCGAGCAAGTGGAGTTTCACTCGGTTTGCTATAATCTCGGCACTGTGCAAACCAATCAACTCAGCCCTGATTATGTTTTGAAGCTCTCTGTTCTAGCGACCGTGGGACTCGTGCTCATGTGGCTGGGCTTCTGGACGGCCGTGATTTTGCGCAAGGAAAAGGTTCAAGAGATTCTACTGAGCGCCAGTTTCTTTAGGACAGTCGCCGTGATGGGCGTGATTGCTGCAACCGTGGTCTTGAGTCTAGCGGGACGACTGGAAGGTAATATCACGGGTGCGATCCTAAGCGGTATAGTTGGCTATGTGTTGGGGCAACTAGCAGGACGGGGACGTGCGCAGACCGATAAACAAGAGAACCAGGACGGCTAGTAACAAACGACACCGTGGTGCGGAAGGTTTCCGATCACGATACGAGAAAAGCCAGCGCGGCAGGCAAGTTATCAGAAAACGTCCCGTATGTCCTCGGGTTTCTCCAAACAAATTCGCCTCAGCGCATTAGGCATGCGCCGCCCGCCAACTAGGTCGGAACTCTAAGGTCTGACCGGTCTAATTCCCCGCACGAGTCGCGATAGAAGTTCCTCAATCTCACCCCACACCAGGGACAGAACTGAATGTAGGCGTCTGTTAGAAGAGACATAGGATAGCTCGTATCAGGCGGGGGTGAACCTGCATCGGGCGCTCGGTGCTGCAAGATAAAGTTGGGCTCAAGGCCGTTGTTGCTTGCGACAAAAACACCGAACCCTCGGGAGCCTGCCATTTGAAAATTGCCCTGGAATCCCATGCAACACCACTTCATGTTTGCCTCACAATCGGGCGGAAGAATTTGACCGCGAATTCCGCCGCCTGCGGAGTGAATCTGGTCTCTTGGGCAGCCGCCCCACCCATGCTAGTCGGGAAATCGGCGGACAGTCCCGCGGTTCCTACGAAATACCCAGCAGGACGGCGACACGTGTGCGAAGTTGGAGAAGGACGGCAGGAGGAATTCTTCCGGCCTTTTGTACTTGGCGCTGGCGCCAGTCGAGACTCTTCAGTTGGTCGGCGAGGATGACTCCCCGGATGGCGATTCCTGCGGGCATCGCGATCTCAAATGGATAGCCCTTGGCTTGGCTGGTTACCGGGCAGACGACCGCGAGACTGGCTTTTTCGTTGTAGATTCGCGGGGAAAGCACAACAGCAGGGCGACGGCCGGCTTGTTCGCGTCCGGCCTGCGGCGAGAAGTCCACCCACACGACATCGCCGGCGTCGGGCACATACTCGCGTGCTACCACAATTCGTTTCCGACCGGTGGGCCCCAACCGGTCTCGGTGTGGCGATTCTCGGGGGTGATGGCGCGGACAAGTTCGGCGAGCGTGGGTTCATACATCGGCTTGCGAATCTTTACCGCGCCCGAGTGTTCCACTTCGACAACGACCGCGTCGCCAGCGCGCAACTTGGCGGCATCCGCCACGGGCTTTGGAATGCGTACGGCCAGGCTGTTACCCCATCTGGAGAGCTGGGTTTTCACGCGATTGCGCCTCGTAGATACAACGTATATACCCCGGGTGAGGCCCCGTCAAGGGGTAGAGGACATTTGCAAGCCGGTCGCCCCGATCAGAAAACGCAAGAGCCGCTCTTTGTAAAAGGCACAAAGAACAGGCCAGCCAACCCCAAGGAATTTCGTCTTAATCCGTTAACGGTGCGCCACCCGCCCACCCTCGGAGGGGGAGTTCGCTCCGCACAGCGGGGACCGGTTATTGGGTGGTGAGTTCGCGGTTGATTTCCAGGATGGCGCCGGAGGAGTCGTGGCCGCGGATCAGGCCCCAGCGGCTGAAGACCCGGACGGTTTTTCCGGTGCGGGTGGTTTGGACTAGCTGGCCTTCCCAGAGGCCGCGGGTGCGCACGGCGGAATCGGCGTCGTCGGCGGACAGCGGGAAATGGGTCTTGAGAAGATCGTGGCTGTTTTTGCCGAAGGCGTCTTCGGGAGAATAGCCGTAGAGGGTGCGGGCGCTTTGATTCCAGAAGCGGATGTGATTGTCGAGATCGCGCAAGAACACGGCGTCGTGAAAGAGGTCGAGAACTTCGGCCTGGTTGCGCAGAGCGCCCTCGAGTTCGGCCTTGGCGCTCATATCCTGGAACCACAGGACCAAGAGGCGGGATTCCGGGGATTCGGCGCGATTCACGGTGAGGTGAAAATGCTTTCGGCCGAGCTGAGGAAGGTCTTGATCGAAATCGAGTTGGACGCTGGGGGCGCCATCGTGGAGGACGCTGTCGAAGGCTTTGCGGAGAGCCGGCAAGTCCCACTGGCCGTGGCCGAAGTTGAACAGCGAAGTGTTGGCGGCGAGCGAGGGATCCAAGCCGAAGGCAGAATAAAAAGTGGGGCTGGCGGCGCGAACGCGGAGATCGTCGTCCAGGACCAGCGAATATTCGCGGGCACCTTCGATCAGGCCGGAAGCATAGAGGCGGGTTTGGCCGGAGTCGCGACGGAGACCGACATCGGCGCGGAGGTGGGTGTCGATGACCACCAGAATGACGCCGTCGATGCGGTTTTCCAGGGTGCGATAGGGGAGAACCTGAATGAAGTAGGAATTGCCGTCGCGGGAGTGGACTTCGCGCTCCACGGAAGCGAGATTTTCCATGACCCCGACGATCAGGGACTGCAGGTCGGCGCCCTGAATGATCGGATTCATGTTGGCGAAAGGACGGCCGACATCGGTGGGAATGAGACCGAAGATTTTCTGCGCCGGGGGAGTGAAGCGGCGAATAGTGAGGTCGCCGCCGAGCATGACGATGCC
The DNA here is from genome assembly GCA_963788495.1 of uncultured Acidobacteriota bacterium. Classification (GTDB taxonomy): domain Bacteria; phylum Acidobacteriota; class Terriglobia; order Acidiferrales; family UBA7541; genus Acidiferrum. The sequence goes on from CAWBGX010000003.1 coordinate 170,733, forward strand.
GATGTTGACGCTGGCCAGCAGATTGCTGAAGTCGTTGTTGATTTGAGTGATTTCGATATTGCGGCTGCGCAACTCGTCGTTAACGGTGGATAGCTCCTCATTGGTGGACTGCAGCTCTTCCTTGGAGGTCTCGAGCTCCTCGTTGGTGCTTTGCAGCTCTTCGTTGCTGGAGAGGATTTCCTCGTTGGCGGACTGCAATTCCTCATTGGTGGCTTCCTGATTTTCGATAACGGAATGCAGATACTCCTTGGTGGCGGCGAGTTCCTGTTCGAGTTTGAGGCTGCGGCGGTTTTCGAGTTCGGCGTGGCGCAGGGCGGCGGCTGAGGAGGGCAACGTGGCAGCACGCTTTTTCACGAGAGGAGGAGCGTCCTCAAAAACGATCATGAAGTAGGTTTCCTTGGTGTTGGCTACCGGAACCGGAATGATCTCCACGTCGATCTCATCGGGGGCCGCGGCATTTCCGTTCTTGACCTGGACGCGCTGCTTACGAACGGGAAACCCGGTCTTTTTGGCGCGGTTCAAGGCGTTGCGAAGCTCGAAGAGCAATCCTTCGCGAGCCATCTTGAGAAGGCTGAGACTGGCGCGTCCGGGAGCCAGCTTGAGATAGCGATCGATGCGGCCGCGGGAGTGCACGACCTCGAGGTCTTGATTGACGAAAACGGCGGCGGGAGCGTATTGGGAAAGCAGGCGGCGATCAAACTCTTTCTGGGCTTCGACGAAGTTCCAATTGGTATCGGGCTGTTTGGGAGCGGGACGGATGGTGGCGCCGGCGCGATCGGGGTGCTCGCTATATTTGTTGAGCGAGAAACTGACCGCCGGGCGCGAGGCAGCGGCCTTTTTGGTAAAAATCTTGGCGGTACGATCGTCCAGGGCGAAGAGGTTTCCGAGGGTGCCGATTCCTTCCGAAGAACCCAGGACCAGAAAACCGCTGGGGCGCAGGGCGTAGTGGAAGAGCGCGATGATCTTCTTCTGGAGAACGGGCTCGAGATAGATCAGCAGGTTGCGGCAACAGATGAGATCCATCTGCGAGAAGGGAGGATCGCTGAGGACATTGTGCTGGGCAAAAATGCACATGTCGCGGATGTTTTTGTTGACGCGGTAGCCGTCCTCGACCTTGACGAAAAACCGGCGGAGTCGTTCCGGGGAGACGTCGGCTTGAATGTTTTCCGGATAGAAGCCGTCGCGGGCCTTGGCGATACCGAGTTCGCTGACGTCGGTACCAAAAAGCTGGGCGGGGATCATGGGAGATTTATCGCCCAGATATTCCGAAAGGGCGATGGCCAAGGAATAGGTTTCCTCGCCGGAAGAGCACCCGGGCGCCCAAATGCGGAATATGGCATCGGCATGGCGGTCTTTCACGATGCGCGGGAAGACCTGAGTCTTGAGGGCCTCGAAGACGCGGGGATTGCGAAAGAAGCTGGTGACATTGATCAGCAGGTCCTGATAGAGGGCTTTGACCTCGGCGGGATTTTGCTCGATGTACTTGCGGTAGTCGGTGAGCTTCTCGATTTTATGGACCACCATGCGGCGGAGCAGGCGGCGGCGAATGGTGGTATCGCGGTAGAAGGTAAAATCCACACCGGTGGCTTTGTGAAGTAGTTGGAAGATCGCCGAGAGGCCGCGATGTTCGCCGGGAACGAGCTCGGCGAGATGGGTATCGCTGGAACGAAGAACCAAGGGATGGTGGGCGATGCGAACCAACTCGCGGGCGATGCCCTTGGGTGGCAGGACAAAGTTAACGGCACCGGTGGCGATGGCGCTGCGAGGCATGCCGTCATGCTTGGCGGTGGTCTCGTCCTGAGCGAAGGTGACGCCGCCCTGGGCATGGATTTCGGTCATGCCCAGGGCGCCGTCGGAGCCGGAACCCGAGAGAATTACGCCGACGGAGTGGGCGGCCTGATCTTCAGCGAGGGAGCGCATGAAGGCGTCGACGGTCATGGATTGGCCACGAACTTCTTCGCGGGGCGAGAGGCGCAGGGTGCGCTCTGAAACGGACATGGTGGCGTTTGGCGGGACGACGTAGACGTGATCGGGCTCGATGGCCATGCCGTCGCGGACCTCGACGACGGGCATGGAAGTCTCTTTAGAAAGGAGTTCGGCAAGCAGGCTGTGATGCTTGGGGTCGAGGTGCTGGATGAGGACAAAGGCCATGCCGGTGTCCTGAGGAAGGTTGCGCATCAACTCGGTAACGGCTTCGAGGCCGCCCGCGGAAGCCCCGATGGCAACAACGAGGAAACGATGGTCGGAACGATTGGGACGATTCCCGTTGCCCTTTGATCCGGCGGCTTTAGGAGGCTTTGGCTTCATCGAAACTCCAGACAGCTGGCGTCGAATTTTGGCGAAAGAAATAGTTTGTCAGACCCGTATCGAGCACGAGCATAGAGTAATTACAGGTAATCAGGGGAATGACTGGGGATACCTTAGCGGTAATTTGAGTTACGGGCAAGCGCCGGCCTAGGCTTTAACCTGAGAGGCAGCGCGCGCAAAAGGAATCACGCCTTTTGTTTCCGGCGACGTTCGTTCGGGCACGTCGAGGCTGGCGTCGATGGGAAGCTGCAACGGGACCAGAACGCGTATGGTGGTGCCGTTGCCATTGGACTCGATCTCGAACTGCCCTTTCATTTCGGCGACGCGCGCGCGCATGCCGGAAATTCCCACGCCAGTCTTGCCGAAACCGTGCTGCAGTTCGCCCTGAAACTGCGGAGGAATGCCCTGGCCGTAGTCCACGATCTCCAGAAGGACGGCGTTGTGGAGCGACTGGATGCGCACGTCGGCGCTCTCGCTGCCGGAGTGGCGGTGCGTATTGGTAAGGGATTCCTGAACAACACGGAAGAGCGCCAACTCCATTTCCGGGGCCATGCGGAAGGCGGCGGGGGGAGCTTCGACGCGAACCCGAATGCCGGAGCGTTTGGTGAATCCCTCGATGAACCAGTCCAGCGCCTGGGAAAGGCCGGCATCGTCCAGGGCCGGAGGATGGAGCAAATAGGAGACGGTGCGGACCTCCAGGATGGAGGTGTCCGCCAGGCTCACGGCATCGGTCAGAGCCTGTTTGGCGCGCTCATCGAGGAGCCGGCTTTTCTCGAGGGTGGCCAGGGCGCCGCGGAGCGCGGTCAGAGTGCGTCCGACGCCCTCGTGGAGCTCGCGACTGAAGCGGCGCTGCTCGTAGTCCTGAAGATGAATCAGACGGCGTGAAAGATCCTGGGTGGATTGCTCCGCTTCCTTCAGCTTGGTTATCTCGGTCATGACGCCGAGGAGCTCGGAAACGCCGGTAGGCCCGACGGCGGGCAGAACGCGCAAGCGAAACCAGACCACCTTGCCGGCCGCCGAGATCATGCGGCATCCGCAGTCTTCGGCATGGGCGCCGTGTGACATGGACGCATAACAATAGTTGATGACCCGTTCGCGATCGCTGGGGTGCAGGTGATTCTTCCAAAAATTGGTTTCCGAGCGCCAGCGCTCCGGCCAGAAGCCCATGATCTGCTGGGCTTCTGGGCTGACATAGGTAATTTCCAAAGTATCGGGATTGGCGCGCCAGAGGATGGCGCGGGCCAACTCGGCCATCACGCGGCAGCGGTGCTCGGAGTCGGCGCGAGCTTGCCGGGCTTGGCGGAGCAGGGAATGATCCTCGATCAAGAAACCGACGGAGACCTCGTCAATGGGAAACAAGCGAGCCCAAAAACAGGAGGAGGTGGAGGAAAAGCCCTGCTCCTGGATAAGTCCGAGGGTCTTGGATTTTCCAAAACGGATGGTCTGGCGGATCAGCTCGGCCATAGGCTTGGAGGCCGGGAGATTGGCGGTGATGTGTCCGTGAAGGAAAGCGTCGGCGGAAGAACCCACGAGATGGGAGGCCAGGAAGTTGGCGGCGACGATTTTCCACTTGCGGGTGTCGACTAGATCCGGGACGTGGAGGACGGCCATCCCGACTGGCACGCTGTCGACAAATTTACGATAGAAGGAGAAACGTTGCGAAAGTGATTTCTTTCGTACCATGCCGCCTTCAGACAAACGTTTGTCGCTTGACTGGAAAGAAAGCCGGGCCGGTCAATGCTGAGAAGCACAGAGCATGCCGTATATTGCGGGGGTTGTCAATACGTCGTTATGTTATAGATTCCGTTATTACACGGGCCGGTTGCGCGCCAACGGCGCTTGGCCCACCGCAGCCCCCGGGGCGAGTGGGGCGACTACGGTAACTGGGGCGCGGGGTTTGGGACCCTCCGGCGGTCGAGCTACCGAGCTTGGACGGCTGGGTGAGCCCCGTGCACGATTGGCGCATCCGAACGAAACAAAAGTACAACTGTACTATTGGACGCGCGGAGATACTGGCTAAGCTAGCAGGTAGCGCAGGATTTCGTTCTATGGGCAGCCCAACTGAGACTCGTGCCACAGCAGCGCGCGCGTTCGTGCGCAGCCTGAACATTCTGTTGAAGTTCGCCCGGATGTACGACTTCGGGCATCCGCGAACCACCGCACAATACGAAACGGCATGGAGCGAATTGCGGGCGGCCATCGGCCCGGAAGAGGAAGCGGGGCTGTTGCTGGCGGTGTCCGGTGACCAACTGTTGCTGGACGGGGTACCTTTGGAGGCCGCGGCAGCGGAGAAGAGTTTTGCGCGCATGTTTTCGTCCGCGGGTATCGCCAGTCTGCACTTTTCGCCGAAGGTGACCAAGGGGAGCCTGGCCAAGTTCGTACAAGCCTTTCCCACCGGAGCAAACACGAAAGCATCGCAAGTGGCGGAACAATTGAAAGCGGCGCTGCAGGACGATCCGCATATCCAGGTGAATGAAGTCTGTTACGTGACCGCGGATTCGGCGGTGGCGAAGTCCACGCTGGCCGCGCAACTGGCAGCGCGGACGCTGGGTATGAGCACCGAGAAAACGGATGCGCTGTTCAGCGACCCTGAAAAATTGCTGCAAATGATGATCGCGGCGCAGGGGACGAAGAGGTCCGGCGGCGGGGTCGGCAGAGGAGTTGGCGGGGCCGTCAGCGGCAGCGGCGGCACAACGGATGGCAGTGGCGTTGATGATCTTGAGGTGGAGCCTGAGGCCGGGCAGCCGGACGAAAACCAAGTCACCTACTATGCGAGCGACGCCCCCGATTTGGTGACCAAGAACGAAATGGTGGAGAACTGGGCGCCGCCGCAGAGTGGGGATAGCGGCATTGCCGAGGAGCCGGCGTTCGACTCCACCAGCAGCGACTTTTCCAATTGGAATAACCGGGAAGAAAGCGAGGGCGAAACCGGCGCAGGCCCTGCGGCGGCGGTTCCCGCAGGCCGGGCGGTGCGGCGGGGTTCCAGGTCGGTGGCGGTTCCCGCCGGGCAGATGACGCTGAAAGAAGGCGAGCTGCAAGGGATTTTGCAGGTGCTGTCGCAGATCGCGCGGCCGGGGGAAGCCTCCGGGGAAAAACTCGATGTACGAACGCTACAGGCGCAGCTCGCGGCGCTGCCGCAGCGCTCGCAATTCACGATGAGCCAGGTGCTCTCGACGCTGGCGGCGCAGGCGCCCACGGAGGCGCCCGATGGGGCGGCGATGCTGAAATTGGCGGAGCACATCGCGGTGCGATTCGCTCTGGAAAGTTACGAGCGCGGGGACACGGAAGTGAACACCGTGCAGCAGACGCTCAGCGAGATGAACCAGGAGCTGGACGGGCTACGCAAAGTTCTGGGCGTCTACGAAGAGAAGATGACGGAAGCGGGGATCGGCGTGCAGTCGCAGGTCGAAGTGCTGGCGCAAAAGTTCTGGAGCCAAGTGCCCGAGGAGAAAAAGAAGAGCGTACTGGAATCGGACGAGGCCTGGTGCGTGCCGGCGCTCAAGGTGCGCGAACACGTGGAAGGGCTGCGCTCGCGGGGAGAGACCGAAGCGGCCGAAAAGATTTTGCGGAACTACGCGCATTGCATCACCAACAAGACCTCCGAACAGCGGCGGCAGACGGCGATGGGGCTGGCGGAACTCGCGCCGTTCTACGCCGGCGGCGATCAAGAGCTGTTCCTGGACACCATTCGCGTGGTCGGGATGCAGATCACCAAGGAGAGCGACGCGGCGCTGCAAAGCCTGACCAGCGCGGCTTTCATCCGGTTGTCGCAGGAGGCCGCGAACAAGCGCCTGTATCCGGCCATCCAGCGAGCCGTGGAGACGGTGGACTTCATCGAATCGGAGAACGCGGGAACGGCCAAGAGCCTGCGGCCGCGGTTGGGGCTGGAAAGCCGGCTGCCGGAGTTCATCGAAGAGGCGCTGAAAAATGGGCAGACGCCGGCCGGCCTGACGGATTTGCTGCGGCGCGTGCCGTTGGCGGCGGCCGAACAAATTGCGGCACGCTTCGGGCGGGCGGTGCTGGCGGAAGACTCCGAAAGCCTGCTGTGGATGATGGAGACGCTGGGACGCGAGGCCATCGAGCATTTGCGGGAGCGCTTCGAGCGCGGCGAGCAGAACGAGGCCATCGAAACCGTCGGACTGCTGACGCGCATCGATTTCGCCACCGTGGAGAGAGTGTTGCCGGAGCGCATCAAAGAGTGGAAGCGCGTGGCGCACGACCGCGTGGTGCGGCAGATCGCCGGGTGCGGGGCGCCGGCGCGTGGGCGCCTGCTGCTGGAACTGTTCGATCATGTCGACCCGCTGGTGCGGCCGGTGGTCCTCGACGAGGTGGGCATGAGCGGCGAACGATCCGCGGAGATGCGTTTGCTGCGCCTCGTGGAAGGAGAGTTGCCGGAGGATGGAAGCGAGTATCTGCGGGTCAAGGCCATCGAGGCGCTGGGCCGCCTGGGCACCCCGGAGGCCGAGGCGGTGCTGCGCAAGGTGGCGGAAGCGCGCAAGACGTTCCGGTGGGCATATCCCTACGAACTGCGGCTGGTTGCCACGCAAGCGCTGAAAAGAATCCATCCGGATTGGGTGCAAAGTTTCATCCCGCGCAGCGAATTGAACGTGGCGGATCTCTTGATTGAACCGTTGGCCGCCGACCCGGATTCCGTGACCACCTGCCAGCGGCGCTACGTGCGTTTTCGGCTGGATCCCCCGTTGCAGGGCCTGGCGACAAGTCCCAAGAGGAGCTGCAGCGTCCAAGTGCGGGAGATGAGCTTGTCAGGCGGGAGCGCCGTACCCGAACAGAGTTTGCATCCTGGCAGCGTGGTCGAGCTGCGGCTGAACCCGGGACGCAAGGCGATTCGCGTTCGCGCGGTGATTCGCAGCGCCACTCCGCAAGCAGTCACATTCGAGATCGTGGACATCGAGCTCGAAGAGCGGACTAAGCTGCGCAAGCTGCTGGTGCAATTCGGGAATGCCCCGAAGAAGGTGACCTCCGAGGATCAGAATGGCCGCGACGAGCCGGCGCTCACCGCGGTCTCCAGTCAGGCCAAATCAGACTCCAATTGATCGCATTGGGTCGAGCCCGGAATTTGAGCGGGAACGGCGACCTGGCATTCCGCAGTTATTCCCGCCTGCGTTCCCCGCGCGGTGCGCGCATGGGTGTTTGCGAAAGAAAGGCTACGTCTGATCGATCAAGCGGTGGTGGATGGCGTAGAGCGCGAGTTCGAGGCGGTCGGAGACGCCGAGTTTGTCGAAGATGTTGTGCAGGTGGTTCTTTACCGTCTGCTCGCTGATGAAGAGTTTTTCGCCGATTTCCTTGTTGCGGAAACCCTGGGCGACCAACTGGACGATTTCTTTTTCGCGATCGCTGAGCAGCGGCTTTTCGCGGCGCGGGCCGGATTCCGAGGACTTGGAAAAGGCCTTCATGACCTCGGCGGTCATGCGGTTGTCGAGCCAAATCTCGCCGGCGTGGACGCGATGAATGCTTTTTACCAGCAGGTCGGTGGCGGACTGCTTGAGGACTACGCCGCGGGCGCCCAGGCGCATGGCGCGGACCACGTCGCGGTCGTCTTCGGCGGCGGTGAGAACAACGACGCGGGTCGGCAGGGTATCGAAATTGACTTCCTCAAGAACCGCCAAGCCGTCTTTGTCGGGCATGCGCAGGTCGAGTAAGAGGATATCGGGCTTGAGCTTGGCGAGGAGCTTGATGCACTCCGCGCCGTTCTGGGCTTCGCCGACAATGATCATGTCCTCGTCGGCGCCCAGCAGCTTGCGCAGGCCGTCGCGGAAAATAGCATGGTCGTCCGCGAGCAGCACTCGAATTTGTGGTTTTGTTTTGGCCATGTCAACCGAGCGGAATTTCGATGGTTAGACGGGCTCCATGGCCCGGATTGGACTCTACAGTCAACACGCCCCCCACAGTACGCGTACGTTCCTTGATGGAGATAGGACCGAGACGCAGACGGTCCAATTCGTCGCCGGTGAATCGTCCGGCGAAGCTAAAGCCTTCGCCGTTATCATCGACCATGAGTACTAGACGGCTATCGTCCTGAGACAGTTTTACCACGACATGGGAAGCCTTCGCATGCTTTTTTATGTTGTTGAGTGCTTCCCGGTAAATCTGGAAGAGCTCGCGGCAAACCCGGTCGGGGGCCTGTAGTTCGACGGAATCGATCAGGAGATCCAGGGCCAGGGTAGATTCGTTACGGAAACGCTCGGCAAAGCCGGTCATGAGATCGACCAGGTCGGCGCTTTGCACGCGCAGGGGGCGCATGTCGGTGACCATGTGGCGGAGCTCGCCGGACTCATTCTTGACCGTTTGCTGGAGGTTGGCGATGCTGTTGGCGGCCTGTTCCGGAGCGGCGGCGACGCTGCGGCGAAGGACATCCAGCTGGATTTCGATGCTCAGAAGGGTTTGCAGAATGCCGTCGTGGAGGTCGCGGGAGATGCGGCTGCGCTCTCCCTCAATGGCCCTGGCGCGTAAGTGACGGAGAAGAAAGACGTTCTCGATCGAGGGGCCGACGTGGCGGGCCAGGCGCTCGAACCAGGCCAGGTCGTCCCGGGTGAAACGGCGGCGGCCGTTGAGCAGGAACAGGCGGCCGACAGGCTGTCCGCCTTGGTCAAAAGTGACGGACATCAAGGAGCGCAGGGCCAGCAACTGCTGCGTGGGACCCGGGAGGCGCGGGAGCGTTTTGAGTGCGCGGCCATCGCGGCGATCCCAGCCGAATCCCGAGCCCGCACCGGTAAGGCTGTTCCAACAGATGGTGGCATCGGCATCGTCGAGAAGCAGGCCGTCCGAGCGGGTCAGCGGCAAATTTTCCGGAACCAGCCGTTCGCTCTCGCCGGACTTGAGACGCCAGAGAAAAATGCGCTCCAGATCGACGTCGCGATAAACGAGAAGGGCTTCTTGCGCGTGGAATGCATGGGTGAGTTCGTCGAGGAGCAGACGAAGAGACTCGGCGAGACCCTGGTCCACTTGCATGGTGCCGGTAAGCCGCGAAAAGAATTCGTTCTGAATGGCGAACTGGCGGTTGCGGTCGCCAAGGAAAGCCAGGCCGGCGCCGGCGGCGAAGGTGGCTCCGACCAGACCGACCCAGGAGACGATGCGGATCCACTGGATGTCGCCCTTGACGGCGGTAAGTAACACCAGTTCCAGCGAGAGCAGGCCGGCTAGAGGAAAGGCCGAACTGATTCCCCAGCGATTGCCGGCGACAAAGCACACAAAAAGATAAGGAAACCAGGCGGGAACGGTGGAAGGACTGACCACCAGGAAGACGCCCAACGCGAGCAGGTCGATCGGCAAAGGCAGGTGCCAGGAACGCTTGCGAAGCAGTTTCTCGAGCAAGACGGCCAGAATCGCGACGATGAGATAGGCCACGAGAAAAGAGACCGAGCGTCTTGTCGAGCGCGAGACGGGTTGTTCCAGCAGCGCAATGAACGCCAGGAAAACGACGATGGGGCGCGCGTAGGCAATCTGCCGTTCGAAATGGCGGCGATCGGTTTCGTGGGGGCTCATGCGCGGGGACGCATTTCCTTTAGAGGCTAGTCTAGCAAGGCAGGGAAGGTGGGCGGCGGCCAGTGTTGACGGGTTGTGCTATGCGGTGAAACACGGAATTAAAACCGCTCCGCCGGCGGACTGGTGGCGGATCGGATCAGCCAAGCAGAACGGGAAGCAGCACGCCCAGACCCATGGCGAACAGCCAAAGAGCCGGGGCGGGGGTGCCGACAGGGCGGACCTTTCTTGCCTCGCGCGCCGCGATCCGCGGATCGAGTAGCAGCCAGCGCGTGTAGCGGCGCTCGAGCAGCATGAAAGTAAGCGCGGTGGCAGCGCCGTAAATAAGATGGCCCATCAACGAAGGAAGCAGCGCGGAAGCGGCGTCGGTGCTCCAGTCGCAGACGCCGGTTTGCAGGAGTGGGAGAAGCGTCAGCGGCCCCGCGTACCACCAGATGAGGCCAAAGAGCCAGCCCCAGGCGACGCCGAGCCCCAAACTGGAGGCTTCGTTGCGGAAGAGCAGGCCGTAAGTCATTCCAATCAAGGCGCTGACGAGCAGATGAAGTAACAGGCCGCGCAGACCGGAAAAACTGGTGGCACCCGCAACTTTGGGCAGCACGCCGGTAGCCAGGAGAATCGGGCTGGCGATGACGCCGCCCACGAGTCCCGCGGCCGCGCCCCAGCCCAGGGAACGCAGGACGTGAACTCCGGCGCCTTCGACTTCGCGATTGAGGGGGTCGGATTGAATGAACAAGCGCACCCAAAAACGATCCAAAGTGGCGTAGGTGACGCCCAAGATCAAACCATAAAGGATATGGCCTACCAACGAACCAAAAACTGCGGCGCCTTGGTCGGCCGACCAATCGAGAGGACGACGAGCGGCCAGCGGAAGCAAGGTAAGCTGGCCGAGAAACCACCAGAAGATCGCGTAGCCCAGGCCCCAGCCCATGCACGAGCCGTAGCCGCGAACGTCGCGCTGGAACAACAAGCCGAAAGTTACGCCGATCAGCAGGGCGACGCCGAAATGCAGAATTATGATGGCGCTGCGCGAGACATTCAGTTGCCCATATCCGGCCAGCAGGGGGAAGTAATCGCCGGAAGAAACCCAGCGGCTGAAAATCAAGCCGCCCACCGTGCCGGCAAAGCCTCCGGCCACAATCGCGCGGCCCCAGCTGAACTTTGCGTGCGCGATTCTTGAGTGCAGCCCGCCCCAGATGCCCAGCACGGTTCCGACAGGCGTGCCCAGGCAAAGCAGGAAGGCGACGAGTTCCGGGAATCGTTCCCGAGCGTCACTCAACATGACGCGAGAACTGGCGCCGGCCAGCATGGGCAAAATTCCAGCGGGAAACACAATCCACATGAGAAAGGCGAACGCCAGGCCCCAGATCAGGCCGGCGCCCGGGCTGGTGGCGCGCCTGGCGAAAAACAAGCCGAAGACTAGTCCGAACAGACCGCCGCACAATATGGTTTGCAGCAGCGAACCCGCCAGCAGCGAGCCTTGCAGCGCGCCGCCCAGCGCGCCGACACACAAACCGAGCAGCGGCTCGATCCGGAACGCGGCGCCAGTGCGCGTATCCATTTGTAAGGCCATTGAGGCGTGCGATTGCGACATCAACTTTCTCCTACTTGAGCTCGATCGTTTGCACGATATCCCGCGGGAAGAACAGTTCGACGGTCCAGTCCATGAGCACGCGAATCTTGCGCTCCAGGCCGGGGAGTTTCGCCAGATAAATTCCGCGCCACATCAACCACGCCAGCAAGCCCGAAAATCGCATGGAACGCCCCGGGGAGAAAGGCACGGTCAATTCGGCGCAGGCGGTCTGATGTCCGACCACGCACAAGGCTCCGAGCGAATCGAAATGAAACTTTTGCAGCGGGCGGCCTTCTACCTGGGCGCGTATGTTTTTCGCCAGCACTTGAGCCTCACGCAGCGCGAACTGCGCGGTGGGAGGACAGGGCTTTTCGGTCTTGGCGTCGATGACCGCGGCGCAATCGCCTACCGCCCAAATACCCGGCTGGCCCTGCGCCTGCAGCGAACGATCCACGACGAGGGCGCCGCGCTTGTCTTTCTCCAGAGGGAGAGATTTCACCAGCGGGTTGGGCGCGGTGCCCGCAGTCCAGACCAGAGTCTCGGCGCGAATCTCGCCGTCGCCCAAGGTCACCATGCCGGGGTGCGCGTCCGTCAGGCGGGTTCCTAGACGGAAGATGACACCGCGTTCCTCCATCCTTTTTTGAGCGTAGCGGCCGAGGGATTCGCTCAATTCGGGCAGGATGCGGTCGCGGGCATGCACCAGGATTACGCTGAGTTCTTCTTTCAGCAATTTCGGATAGTCGGCGAGGATTCCGTGCGCATAGTCGTTCAGCGCGCCGGCCAATTCAACGCCGGCGAACCCGCCGCCGGCGATTACGAAGGTCAGAAGCGCCTTGCGGCGGGCGGGATCGGTTTCGCGGTCGGCCCGTTCGAACATCTCGATCACGTGATTGCGAATGCGGATGGCGTCCAGCAGGCTCTTGAAATTGAAAGAATACTTTTCCAGGTTGGCCATCCCCAGATAGTTGGAAACCGCGCCGAGAGCGAAGACCAAGTGGTCGTAAGGAACTTCGCGGCGCTGCCCGGCATCCTCGGTCCCCGCGTCGCTGTTCAGGATCACCCGGCGTCCCGCCAGATCGATCTCCGCCACCCGTCCGCGAATAAACTCCGTGCGATGCAGGCTGCTGCGCAAGGGCGTGCTGATGTGGCTGGGCTCCAGGCTGCTCCCGGCTACTTCGGCCAGCATGGGCGTAAAAAGCAGGGCGTTGGTTTCGCTGACCAGGGTGATCGAGAGCGAGGCATTGGAGCGAAACTGCTGTTCCAGGCACTCCGCCGTGCGCATTCCCGCGAAGCCGCCGCCCAGGATGACCACGCGTGTTTTCTCGGAAGCCAGCGTCGATGGCGGCGCGATTTCGGGTCCGAAGATTTTCGCGGTGAGATCGCTCAAACCTTGTGTCAGCAAACCTAGCGCCGCTCCATAGATGACCCAGCCGACCAGAGAGGGAAAATGCGTTCGAATTTGCTCGGCGCTCCATTCCGGCATGCGGTTCGAGAGCAGAGGGATGGCAATGACGCTGATCAGTCCCCAAAGCGGCACGCCGAGCGAGCCACCGGACATCAGGTTGTCGACGTAAGCGCCGCGCGTCGGATCGAGGCTCGTTGCGTAGGCCATGCCCACCATAACGCCCAAAACCACGCTCAAGATCGGGTGCCCCAGCGTAGCCACCAGCACGATGCTGGCGAGCGCTCCGGCCAGCATCCCAATTAAACTTCGACGCACAATTCGATTCATGGCCTTCGTTCCTCTAAAACCCGTTCCGAGCACAAATCATCCCCGCGCGAATACCGTCAAGGCCGATCCGGTTGCTGCGGAGAGCCTACGGAGCGGCCTGCAAATACCGTCGAAGGCCGCAAGCTGCTTGTCGGCTGGGCCGGCTTCGCAGCGTCGACGCTAGTGATCGAACGCCGAATGGCTGCCAGCGGCGCGCTGTCGTCCAAGTGAACCGTCTTGCCGTCGCTCTCGATTCCCAATTGCTTCCAGGTGGCGGCGAGGTCCACGTCCATCGGCCGGTCCTTCATCTTGGCATAGAGTTCCGTCAGCACCGATGTGCCGGTAGCGCGATCCCCCGCCTTCAGCGCGTCCTCCAAATTCCAGTCCTGTCGGATGTCGCCGCCGGCGTTGAGGATTCCGCGAAGCGCGTCCTGCAGACCCTTCTGGTTATGAGTCTGCTGGCGAATCTGCACGTCCGCGAGAAAACAGTACAGCGCCCCTCCCCAATAGGTGCTGGCCCAGGTGTGCGTGTGGTCCAGCCCTTTGTCGTTGGCACCCGGAACGCCTTTGGGCATATCGCGGGCCAGGTCCGCCCACATCCGCGACGCGTCCATTTGCTTCGCCTGGATGCGCGCGATGGGCTCGACGTACACGGCGATGCCTTCTTCCATCCAGTGGTGCTCTTCCGCCACTGACGGAAAACCCAAATGCACCATTTCGTGGGTCAGCATCCAGTCGTCGGCCAGCTCGGAAGCCGGCGTATCGCTGCCCACGCGAATCTTGATGAACCCGCCGTCGTATCCAAAGGTCTGGCCGTGCCGTATACCGCTGCCGTCAACCGGGATGATGCGAATCGCGACGTGCGGCACCGGATAGCGGCCGTAATACGTGGCGACAGCTTCAGCCGCGGACTGCACCCAATGCATCAGGTCGGCTTGCGTAACCTTGAGCTTCCCCGATTCGATGGTGACATCGATTCGCGAGCCGCCGATGAGAAGTGTTGAGGTCATATCTCCCGCCGTCGCCGAAAAACAGGGTAAAAACACCAGCAGCGCGCACAGTTTCAGATAGTTCGAAAGAGCCCGAGAGAGCGCGGTGCGAGCCATGTAAAGACTTTGAACGGTTTAAAGCAAATGAGCCGGACTCAGCTCTCCGAGGAACGCGACTCCGCCACCGCCGGAGTACCCATCAGATGAGCGAGCAGAGTGTCCACCGCTATTTTGCCGGCCCCAAAGATCAGGACGATGAGCGACGCAATGAGAAAGGTGTAGGGAGCTGCGGCGTAAAACTTGTCCGGATCGGAAAAAATCGACAATAGCGCTTCGCGATCCGCGGTGATGTAAGCCACGATCATGTTCACCGTAAGAGCCAGTGCCGTGAGACGTGACAACAAGCCGAGGGCGAAGAAGATTCCGCCAAAAAACTCCAGGCAAGAGATGGCCAGCGCGGTCTGCGCGGGAAACGGCAAGTTCAGGCTGGTGAAGAATTCGGTCACGTTCCCCAGATGATGCAGCTTTCCCCACCCGCTCTGGGCCAGTTGCCAGCCCCAGTACACCCGGACGAACAGCAGGAATGGCGATTGCAGGTAGGACACCAGGTCAAAGAACCCGTCGTGCCAACGCTTAATTTGATTAAATAGGTTTTTCATACCAGGGTGAGAGCGTGTTCCTGCGCAAAAGTTTCAAGAATGTGCCGGCTTTTTCTCCGATTGGCAGAACCAACCCAAGGTAGCCCAATTCTGAAACCATTGCTGAACCGCAGCGGGCCTTTCCTCCAGCGCGATGGAAGTCTTTCGCAGGGCAGTTTCGATGGCCCTGCCCAGCGTCTTCCCCTGCCGCAGCGCGGCAAGAATCGCAAATTCCTCCCGCTTGATACGCCGGAAATACACGGAATTGTCGATTCGATGGACGGCCAGGAAGATGTTGTCCGGCTTGAGCTTGGCCACGGCTTGCACCTTTTTGCGTTTGCGCCGCTCCTGAAAGGCATTGCTGGCGAAATCGGTGTCTTCGTCTTCTTTTCGTACCGCTAGCAAAAGGTCGTCCACCGGATAGCGGAGATCGAGCAATTGCACGTAAGGCTGCAGCCGTAAACGAAGATTGTCGCCGGCGGTGGCGCTAAAATCCTCGAGACGCAGAGCGGGCTCCGCCTTGCCGTCGAAGGTCTCGATGTCCGCCCATTCCAGGCGGACGATATCCAGGGCCAGGGCCTGGTTCTTGCCCGCCCAGCGGGGGTGCTTGCGCAGCCAGGATTCCAATTGCGCGCCCAGATTGCGAAGCGTGAACGAACGCGAAGGACACTCGACAATATAGGCTTTGCTCATGGCCTCAAAACGCCGGTCGCCGAGCACCGAGCGCAGCCCCGGAAAATCTTCGATCATGCTGGACAGCAAGCGGAACCAATACTGGCGATTGTAAATTTCCAGGCGCTCAAAGGAGGTCAGCCGGTCGTTGGGTTTGATGAACCGCGCGGCATACGAGCGCATCGGACGCCCATCGGGCGCTTTTCTTTGCATGCGCTCGGAGGGGGTCAGCGGCTGCATCACCGCCCGCGCCATGGTCCGCTGGAGCTTGAGAAGTTTCATGACGCAGTGGCCAGCAGCGTCGCCGAAAGAAAGCGATTGGCTTTCAAGGCTTCGTTGTGAACTTCCTGAAACGAAGGAATGCTGTCGTCCCACTCCAGCAGCGTCGCGGTGTGTCCCGCGCGTTGGATGGCGCGCTCGTACAGCTTCCAGACCGGATCGATCACCGGGTGGTCGTGGGTGTCCAGAATGTACTTGCGGTATTTGGAGTGCCCGGCGATATGAATCTGCGCCACGCGCTCGGCGGGCACGCTGTTGACGTAGGTGAAGGGGTCAAAACTGTGATTCTGCGAGGATACGTAAATATTGTTCACATCCAAAAGAATCCCGCAGTCGGCCTGCTCCACCACTTCATTCAGGAATTCCCACTCGGTCATCTCCGAAACGTGGAACTCCGCGTAGCTGCTGACGTTTTCCACCGCCACCGGTACCTCCAGAAAGTCGCGGACTTCGCGGACCTTCTGCGCCGTGATCTTGGCGGCCTCAAACGTGTACGGCATGGGCAGCAGATCGTGCGTATAGCGCCCGTCCACGCTGCCCCAGCAGAGGTGGTCGGAGACCCACGGCGTCTTGGTGCGCTTGACCAGTTCCTTGAGCCGGCGCAAGTGCTCGCGGTTGGGTTTTTCCGCCGAGCCAAAATACATCGACACGCCATGCTGCACTACTTTGTACTGTTCCAGGATGTCGTCCAGGACCTGCAGCGGCCGCCCGCCGTCGATCATGAAATTCTCGGAAATAATCTCAAACCAATCCACTACCGGCTTGCGAGTCAGGATGTGCTGATAATGTGGGGCGCGCAACCCTATGCCGATCCCATAATCGGTAAACCCATTGAAGCGATTCCCAGGCATGGCCATCTCCGGAGGAAAAGGAAGAACGAGGGCCAGCGACCTGCACCAGCCCCCGTACACTGCAACCGCGTTGGAACGTTGTGGTTGTGTAGCTTACTCGGGCATCTTGCTGCCGTCAGTCGCGCAGCCGCCCTTGCCCTTGCAGGAGTTCTTGCCCTTGCAGCCGTTGTCGCTCGCCTTGCAGCCGCCCTTGCCCTTGCAAGAGTTTTGGCCTTTACAGGCGTGCTTTTCTTTTGCTTTCTTGTCAGCCTTCGCATCGTCCTGAGTGGTGGCCGAAGCCTTGCCGCCAGGAACGAGGTTCGAAGCCTGAACGGCGGCAGTTCCCGCGAGCAAGCCCGCGACAGCCGCGCCGGTGATGAGAAACTTATGCGTTTTTGTCATTTCCCCAACGTCCTCCTGAATGAAATTAGACTGCTTCAACCCCGGGCCGAAGTTCTGCCCGAAGACCGTAAAATCGCAAGTAAGCGTTTGAACTCAACGCTATAGTCGTGAGCGTATCGTTTGGGCTAGGACCTGGGCTTAGGTGGATTCGACGGCGGTCCCACATTACGCTCATCGGATTAGACTCGCCAGCTAAAGTTTCAGCTTGGATGCAAAAAATTTGTAACCTGGCTTCCCGAGCGATTTGCCCTGCGACGCTCCGCCCCGGCCCCGGCGCGTACCTTTGTGCGGCCGGATGCCGCCAGGATGTCGTGCTGGCCGTCCCCTGCAAGCCCAAGACTCTGTTCACTTTGAGCGCGACTTCTTCCGCTTTGAAGATCGGCGCGGAGCAGGTGCGTTCCGTGCAAACGTAAGCGGCGGCCTTTTGCACCGCGGGGTACTGGACATCCGGATTGGGGAGCTTGCCCTCGCGGGTGTCCCACCATTCCAGTCGCTTATATAAGGATGGATATTGCAAGGCCGCGAGAAACAGCGCTTTCGCCGCGGGGTCGTCTTTGTGTCCCACTACCGTCAGATGCAGAGGGGGACGCCCAACCTCATAGTCTGCCAGCAGCACGCTGGCCGCCGGCATTTTGGTAGCCACCGCGGGAGCCGCCAGGTAGCGCATGGCCACATCGCTCATTTGCTTGTACGCGGAGTTTCCCGTGTAGTGAAACAGCAGGTTGGCGGCCCTGGCCACCGCAACATTTTCGTCCCGCTGCGGGTGCGGCTGATACGCATGATCGGTGGGCGTCACGGCCGTCACAAAACCTGCTCCGCCCGGACTGCGGAACGTCTTGTCAACGTAGCCTAGCGACGTTTGCGCTTCCGCCAACCATTTTCGGTCTCCGCTCGCTCCGTAAAGCGCCAGATAGGCTCTCGCCATCGATATGGAATCGCCCAGAAACGGCCCGCCAACGTCTTTCGTGCCGTGATGGAATCCGCCGCCTGGAAGGCTGCGATGTTGCGTGATCCAGTCCGCGGCGTGCGTGGCTTCGTCGAGAACCTTGGGGTCGGCCGTGGCGGAATACAACGACGCCAGCGCCGCGATCGCCCAGCCGTTCTCCCGGGCGTAGATATGTGTATCCACCCGCGGGACGCCGCGTTTTCGGCGCTCCTTGTCGTCCAGGGCAAAGTATTCCGCGCTATGCTCGCCGCGCACCACGTCCGCATCCTGGCTGGTGTAAAACGCGCCCTCCGGACTGGTGAGAAACGTCTTCAGAAACCCGCGGATGGACTGCGCCGCGCGGAGATCGTTCGGATCGTGCCACTGCGCGTAAGCGTCGGCGTAAATCTGCAGGTTGGCGGCCTGCATGGACATGATTTTTTCGAAATGAGGTTTGGTCCAGACGCCGTCGGTCGAATATTGATACACGCCGCCCCACACCGGATCCAGCAGATTCAACTGCGCGGCCAGCGTCTGCTTGGCCATGCCCTCGGCATGAGCATCCCCGTGCGCCGCCAGGTCCATGGCGTATTGGACCGAGTCCCAATCCAGATACTTCTGGTCAAAGCCCCAACTCCCCTGCTTGCTGTCATAGCCCGCGAGATAGTCTTTTTCGAGCTGGGTTCGCAATGCGCTCGCCAGCAGGGGATTCGCGGGAAACTTGATTTCGGTTTCGGCTCGAACCGAAGGACCCGGCGTGGGATCGTCAATAATCGCTTGCAGCATGCTGGCCATCTCTTCGGGAGAAAGATAGCCCTGCCGCTTGACGATCTCGTGGCCCTCGCCGTCAAACACCACCGTTGCCGGCCAACCGTAATCTTCGTAGCGGTTCGACAAGTCCGGGCGGGAATCCTGATCCACGCGCACCGTCAAATACTTTTTGTTGAGAAGAGCCGTCACTTTCGGATCGCGGTAGGTGGTGACGTCCATGACGTGGCACCAATGGCACCAGATGGCCTCGAGATCCAGCAGCACAAAGCGCTGCTCGCGTTTCGCCTGAGAGAACACGCCGTCCGACCAGGGAAGCCAATTCAGCTTACTGGACGGCGCACCGGCCTCCTGCGCAAAGGTCGTCGAAGCCAGCAGCACCGCAAGGATTAACGCACTTCGTTTCACCAGTCACCCTCAGTGGGATATACGTGGCCCGGTGAGTTTCGGATTAAGCAGTGGCCTACCAACCACTGCATCTCGACTTATAGGCTGGAACCTGGGACGACACTATGCTCCAGAGCTACCCAGTATGACAACGTGAATTTTGTGTATCGCGGGCCAGTACTAGGCCGGGCCTTCAGGTGGGATGGGTTCCCCTTCCCTGTAGGGGCACAGCATGCTGTGCCCGGCTTCAAGCAAGATCACCGCTTCGAGAGGCACCCGTAGGAGCCCCCGCATTTTCCCATTGCGACCATCTCTCCCTTTCTAGCGATCTCTACGCATGTTAAACTTGCTGCTGAGTGGTGGGAGTAGCTCAGCTGGTAGAGCGTCGGTCTGTGGCTTGTTCGCTGTACACACCTAACACGCTGATTCGGCACCGCGTGTTTTATTCTTGAAATTCTTAAATGAACCCCTGAAATTGCCTCGCTTTTTACTCTGCGGAGTACCGCACGATGACCCAGCAGCAAATCCTTGATTAAGTCTCCCAGACCACATCTAGATGCTTCTCCGCGAAGTATCGTGTGGCGTTCAGCGGTAAACCCATCTTTGCAAGCAAAATCTATTAGAAATTTTCTCCTCTTGCTTTGGTTAACGCAATTGCCACAACTGGCACGGTTGTCCTAATGTCTTGTTATGCTCATGGTCATTCTTGGAGCGGGCGCGTCTTTTGATTCGGCTCCACTTCTCCCAACCTCGACGCATGGCCTTAACAGGCCGCCTCTTGCCGATCAGTTGTTCGATGGCCGTGCCCTATTCCGCTCGGCGCTCACGCGTTACAGGCAGTGTCATCCTATCGTGACTTATCTTGGCAATCGTGGAACAAGAAGCCTAGAACAGGTTCTTCAAGAACTTAGCGATTCGGCGCCGAAGGTCCCAGAACGGGTCCGTCAACTGATGGCTGTCCGCTACTACATCAGAGACATAATTTATCACTGCTGCACACAGTGGCTGACCGAGGTGAATTGCATCACCACTCACAAAACTCTTGTTGACCAGATTCTGGAGTGTGAAAGGGATAGGGTCTTATTTGTCACCTTCAACTACGATGAGTTGCTCGAAGATGCACTGAGTGACCATGGCTTCAGCGTAGACACGTTTGAGGGCTACATCAATAGGACTGTAAAGTTCGCTTTGTACAAACTCCATGGTTCCGTGAACTGGGTCCGCTTGGTTTTCTGTGGCGCAAGCCACCGAAAGACCCGCGATGAAGTAATCAACGGAGCTTTACAGCTCACGGAACCGCAGTCCGGCACAGGTTTCCGACTGAGCCGAAACATTGATACCGATTGGGTGGAACGAGATTTTGTAGGTATCCCAGCAATCGCAATCCCTATCAACAGGAAACTAAATTTTGAATGCCCCGTAGAACACATCGCGCATCTTCGTCAGGAATTGCCAAAAATCAAGAGAATTTTGGTCATCGGCTGGCAAGGGACGGAATCTAATTTCACCGATCTGCTCAGGCAAAACCTGGGAACCGTTCAGAAACTATGCGTCGTATCGGCAGCAGATGCCTCGACGGTGATGAACCATCTGCAAACGACATTGTCGCCAAAGTTGAACGTCGCCGACTGTCAATCCTTCGACAGTGGATTCAGCAAGTTTGTCGGGGACCGGGCTGGCATTCCGTTTTTTTCGAGTTTGGGGCTATGAAGGTATGTAGGAACGCGATGCAGTTCGGTGCCGTTGGCACAGGCTTATGGTCAGCAATATCAATAAGTTACAGCCACGACGTGGGCGTAGCGCACTCATCTTGGCAACTTTCCTAGCCCAAGTGTGTCTAATTCGATATGGAAACCCTCATTAAAAACTCTTGACAACCTCAGTTTTAGTAGTAGCATCTAATGATTTGTGGAGGAGTTTATGAGTAAAATTGGAGGACGCAATGAAGTTTCAAATGGATCTTGATAGTCAAGGTGAAAAGTTGGTTGATGAACTGGAGCGGCGTACGGGTGTAAAGACCCATAGAGAGCTTTTTAACAACGCCCTTACCCTTCTCGATTGGGCGACAGAGCAATCAATGCTGGGCCGTAATATCGCATCGATGGATGCGGAAGCCAAGCAGTCGCGTGAATTGGTTATGCCTGTCCTTAAGTACGCGGCGGCCTTGGGAGGCGCGGAGCGGGCTGCATCAGAGACTATGGCAAAGGCAGCAACACGGCCCTAGATTCCCGAAACGCGCACGATTGAAGGGGCGACGGCTTACCTAACGGTAGCCGTTTCCCTTGCAGGTGCCGTTGCTCGCGGATGCAGAGCCGGCATAACCAATTCACGACAGTCGCCATCATGCACATCGACCGAAGTAATGCGTCGGCCTTCGGTCCTCTGTCTCACGGCCCAATCCAGCAAAGTAATTGCATTGTTGAATAAATCCTTGTAGGTACGAGAACCTGTCAACTGTTTCAGTTCATCGACAAGTTCGATGCCCGCATCGTCCAAGTCAAGTTGAATCCTCATTTCGCCCCCCTTTGCGCCTCTATCTTCCCTGCTGCGGCGAGGGTCTTAAAGAAATAAGCGATCATAGGTTACATATTCGTTACGGGCAGGCGCTTGGAAGAATTAATTAGTCCACGCCGCCCCACCAAGCGTCTACTCCCTTGACAAGTATGCTTGGGTGAGCATACATTGTGGCTACTTTCTCGGGTGACCAATGCCAACATGGACCGAGGGCCCTCCCAAATCGCTGGAAGGTTGGGTTGCCCTAGCACCTGAAAACAAAAAGACCGTCGCGGTGATTTCCGAAATCACCGTCGTCGACACTGGTGACAATCAGTCGAGCGAGCAACCGTGTCCGACGTAGAGCAGGATATTGTCCAACCGCGCGAGGTCGTAACGCAAGCCACAGCAAATCCGCTTCAGACGGATGTGTGGGTGTATCGAATGGTTGTCTTTTCGCTGGGGCTTACCGTTCTCTTGGCGCTGATTGGTGGAGTCACACTAGCCATAATGGGCAAGACAACTCCAGAGGTCCTGATCGCTTTGGGCTCTGCGGCAATTGGTGCTCTAGCAGGTCTGCTGGTGCCTACGCCCCCAACGAAATAGCATCGAATTTGTGCGTATTCGCGCCTTTCCTTCGATGCAGTGTGGACGAATCGTCGAGTCCTGTGGCGGTACCCCGCGTCGGCCTGTTCGAGTGCGCGACTGTCGCAGGATCGCGCGAAGAGGCCAGAACTGCGTGCGAAACCTTCGCTGCTCCTCCCGTGCGGCTTTCGAGTAGCGCCCATGCTTGAATGACCCCATTCGGGACCGCTCTCGCCCTGTCCGATTTTTTGTTCCACCCCCCGCCACTCAGACACCCCCTATCCATCCGTGAGGGTGGGAAGCACGGGTTCAGACACGGCAGGGTTTCGTTTCTGATTGAGAACAATGCGCCCGTTGAAGTCGTCAAAGCATGGATTGGTCACGAACTTGCGGCCTCAATACCGCTCACGTGCTTCATTGACCCCTCTTTTGCACATGGAGAAAGTAGCGTAAACTGTCTGTTGTCAATCGGTGGTGGGAGTAGCTCAGCTGGTAGAGCGTCGGTCTGTGGCACCGAATGTCGCGGGTTCAATCCCCGTCTCCCACCCCAACCCTTCTCGACTGAAAACAAACTCTTTCCTTGTTTTTTACCGGGGCTCCCGCTTTGCCGCTTAATCCGAATTCGATAACGGCAGCGAATGTCGTACTCTAGTGAGTTCAGTCGGAATCAAATGAGCGAATCTCGGCATCAAGGCGACCAAACCAGTAGTGACCTCTTGCGTGGCGCAAAGCGAGTGGTCATTAAGCTGGGAACCAGCACGGTCACGGGCCCCCTGGGCGAACTCTCCCTGGAGCGGATCGAACCGATTGTGCAGGCCATCGCAACTCTCCAAGCGAACCGCCGGCAGGTCATCCTGGTATCTTCCGGTGCCGTCGGACTCGGGCGGGGATGGCTGGCGCTCCATCCTTCTCGCCTGAAGGACATGGTGACCAAGCAGGCTTGCGCCGCGGTGGGTCAGAGCTTGTTGATGGAAGCCTATAAGAGGATGTTTGGTGCGTACGACGTGAAGATTGCCCAGGTGCTGCTGACCGAAGAAGATTTCAGCAACTGGCAGCGCTATTCTAACCTGCGCCGGACCATGGAAAAACTGATTGGATTTGGTGTTCTGCCCATCGTCAACGAAAACGACACGGTTTCGACGGCGGAACTCGAGACCGTTGGCGACAGTCCTCGTTCGCTCGCTTTCAGTGACAATGACCGGCTAGCTGCGCTGGTCATGAGCGGTTTGGAAGCGGACGCGCTCATTCTTCTCACCAACGTCGATGGTCTTTTGGGTGCAGAAAATTCTGCGAAACACAAACGCACGGGATCAACGAGCGGCCCGCAAGTGATCCCGCTGATCGCGAAGGTAACACCGGAGTTGCGAGCCCTCGCGAGCGGGCCTTCGCAGTCGGGTCGCGGCGGTATGGTGACCAAGCTGGAAGCAGCCGAAATCGCCATGAATTGTGGCGGCGTGGCGGTGATCGCCAATGGCGGTCGGCCAGAGACTCTGCCACGTATCTTTGCGGGAGAATCCGAGGGGACTGTTTTTCTGCCGTCCAACCGGATGAAGGGCAAACGCCGCTGGCTGGCCTACGCGGCTGGCGTTCGCGGCCGCGTGGTCGTTGATGCCGGCGCACAGCGGGCTATAACACGCGGCAAGGCCAGCTTGCTGTCATCGGGTCTCGTTCGCGTTGAAAAGCCATTTGCGCCGATGGACGTAGTAAGCATCGCCAGCGTCGAAGGCAAAGAATTTGCCCGGGGCATCGCGAACTGCGCCAGCGACGCGGCAGCGACTGCGCGCGTTCTCTTTACTCGCGATAACATTGTTCTCCTGGAGCGCGAAGCATGAGCAACACGCCTACGGCGAAACCTTCCGTTGACGTCGCTGCCCTTGCGCGCTCCGCTCGGGAGGCATCCCGAAAACTTGCGCTCCTTTCGGGCGAAGTCCGCAAAGCGGCCCTCCTTGCTATTGCGGACGCATTGGAACGAAATGCCGCGCGGATTCTGGCCGCCAATGCCAAGGACTGCGCCGCCGCGGACACGCTCCTATCTAGCCAAGAGATGACGCCAGCCCTGTTTTCACGGCTGCGGATCAAAGAGAGCGGCATAGCCGAGATGGCCGCCCGTGTGCGGGAAGTCGCGAACCTGGCTGACCCCCTGGGAAAGCGGCTGGCGGCAACCGAGCTCGACCAGGGCTTGATCTTGTACAAAGAATCCTGCCCGCTCGGCGTGATTGCGGTGGTATTTGAAGCTCGGCCCGATGTCGTTCCGCAGGTCGCTTCGCTGGCGCTCAAGTCCGGCAATGCCGTTCTGCTCAAAGGCGGCGCCGAAGCCGCAAACAGCAACGAAAGCATTGTAGCGGTCTGGAGAGAGACGCTTTGCAAGTTTCCCGATATACCCCAGGAGTCCATCCACTTACTGCAATCTCGTTCGGATGTTATGGAGTTATTGGGTCTTCAGGGCGAAGTCGACTTGTTGATCCCGCGCGGCTCGAAGGAGTTCGTCGCCTTCATGGAGCAGAACAGTCGCATCCCTGTCCTGGGCCACGGTGAGGGAATCTGCCACGTGTTCGTCGATCGCGCCGCAGATCTGAACAAAGCCGTAGCCGTCACGTTAGACTCCAAGGTTCAGTACCCAGCGGCCTGCAACTCCGTCGAGACTCTTCTGGTACACCAAGATATCGCTGCCGCATTCCTGCCTGGCCTGGTCACAGAATTGAAAATGGCCAACGTGGAAATTCGTGGCTGTCCGCGTGTCCTGGCACTCCTTCCTGAGGCGAATCTGGTCCCCGCGATCGAAAAAGATTGGTCGACCGAATACTCTGACCTGATCCTTTCGATAAGGATTGTGGACACCGCGGAACACGCCCTGGAACACATTCACAGGTATGGCTCGAAGCACACCGAATGCATCGTTACGGAAGATGAGGCCGTCGCCGAGCGTTTTTTGCAAGAAGTCGACGCCGCTGGCGTATTCCACAATGCCTCGACGCGTTTTGCGGACGGCTACCGTTACGGCCTCGGCGCAGAGGTGGGGATCAGCAACGGCAAACTACATGCCCGAGGTCCCATGGGCATCGAAGGACTAACCACCTACAAGTACAAGCTCCGCGGAAACGGCCACATTGTTGCCGAATACAGCAGCGGCATGCGCCATTTCAAGCACAAATCTCTCGGATAAAGGGAAGTTAGATCCCATTTCAGATTCGAGTCCAGCGCTGCGCCGGTGGACCAGCCATCCGCCTCTTGTTGCGCTCGAATCCGCCGCAATTTGGCTCTAAACTAAATGCTATAGTGGTGCGTCTAAAACTTCAGACGGGGGCCATACGTTACGTGTGTCGTAGAACGGTTATCCATCGCGATTCTCTTCGACAGCTAACGTATGTTGCTGCCATGGGCGTCTTAGCTGCGCTGTCCGGCGGATGCGCAAAGACCATGCCCACCAGTGTGCTTGGTGACGCCGCACACCCCGTCCCCGTCCGCGTCTACACCGTCGCCGAGGAAACCACGCAGCGCCGGGTGCAAGCGGTCGGCTCCCTGTATGCCCTGGAAGAGAGCACACTGAGTGCACAGGTCGAAGGCCGCGTGGCCCAGGTGCTCGCCGACGTGGGCGACACCGTTAAGGAAGGCCAGCCGCTGATCCTGCTGGACCCCCAGGAATTGCAGTTTGAGGTGGACCGCCAGCGCGGGCTGGTTCGCCAGGTTCGCGCACAGCTCGGCATCGGCCCCGATGATCCCCCACCGGCGGACCCGCGAAAGCTCGCCTCCGTGCAACGCGCGGAAGCCGATCGGTTTGACGCCGACCGCAAATACGCCCGCGCCCGGGAAATGTTCCAGGACAAGCTCATTTCGCAGCAGCAGCTGGACGAAGCGGCCAGCCGCTATCAGAGCACCCAAGCCACCTACAATGTCGCCTTGCAAGAAGTCGACCGGTTGAAAGCGCTGCTGCTCTCCAGCGACGCCAGCGAAAAGCTCGCCGAAAAGAAACTGAGCGATGCCTCCATTCGCGCGCCTTTTCCCGGCGCCATCAAGACTCGAGACGTTCATCCCGGCGAATATCTGCGCGTGCAAGGCCCCGTGATGGTCCTGGTTCGCACCGACCGCCTGCGCGCCCGCCTCGCCGTCCCAGAGCGCTGGGCCGGATGGGTAAAAGAAGGAACGACCGTCGACTTGCAGGTGGAAGCATTCCCCGGAGAGACCTTCCATGGGCGTGTTTCGCGGATCAATCCGGCAGTTTCGCAAGACTCCCGGACCTTTGACGCCGAAGCCCTCTTGGTCAACCTCGACGGGCGCCTGAAACCCGGATTTTTCGTGCAGGCTTCGATTCCCAGTGAAAAACACGAGGAAACGATTTTTCTTCCGGAAGCTGCGGTGAATTATCGCTACGGCGTTTACAAGGTTTTCCTGTTGCACGGCAATCGCGTCTCGGAAAGGCAGATTCGCCCCGCGGGCCAAACTGAGGACCAGCGAGGCCGGCGCTTTGAAGTGGCGGATGGTTTGAAACCCGGAGACCAGGTTGCCGTCTCGGATTCCGGCGACTTGCGCGACGGTGCAACCGTTCAGGAACAAACCGAAGGAAACGCACCGGCAAAGTAGTTTAGCGGAAGGTCCGGACTCGCATACCCATGAGACTCGCCGAAATCTGCGTCAAGTATCCGGTCTTCACCGTGATGCTCATGGCCTTCCTGGTCACCCTCGGGGCATTTTCTTACCGCGGATTGGCCGTAGACCTCTTCCCCAAAGCCGACCCCGCGACCGTAAACGTCGAGGTGCGCTTGCCCGGGGCCACTCCCGAAGAGGTCGTCACCGGCGCGGTCTTGCCGCTCGAGGACGCTATCTCCTCCGTAAGCGGGATCGACGAGATCTCTGTTTATTCCACGGAAGGTTTCGCCGAGATTACCTGCACCTTCGTCCTGGAACGCGACATCGAGGGCGCCGCGCAGGATATCCGGGAGAAAGTAGCGGCCGCCATCGACCGCTTGCCGCGCGATACCCTGCCTCCGGTCATCACCAAGCAGGACCCGCAGTCCGATCCCATCATGACCTTGCTGGTTACCGGGCCGATGAGCCGCCGGGAGCTAACCGAAATTGCCGACAAACAAGTGCGTCGCGCCATCCAGACCGTCGATGGCGTTGGCAGCGTGGACATCAACGGAGGGCAATACCGGCAAATCCGGGTCCTACTGGACGCCCAGAAGCTGACTTCGCACGGCTTCACGGTTCTCGACGTGCGCGATGCTCTGCAGCGCGAGAATATTGAAGCGCCCGGTGGACGCATGATCACCGGACCGCAAGAGCTGGGATTACGCACTCTCGGCCGCGTGAACTCCGCGGAACAGTTCGGCGAGATTGTTGTGGGCACCCGCGGAGGAACGCCGGTGCGCGTCCGCGATGTCGCCCAAGTCGAAGATGGCGCTGCGGAGCTGCGCACCTGGTCGGCATTCTTCCGCAAAGATACTCCGGGACAGGACGTCGTCAGCGTCCAAGTCCTGCGCCAATCCGGTGCTAATACCGTTCGCGTCGCCGATGACGTCCGGAGCCGGCTCGAGGAACTCCGCCCCCAGTTGCCGCCCGGCGTCCAGCTTCAAGTGGTGCACGATATTTCCGAGTTCATCCAGGCTTCCGTACATTCGCTGCTGGAACATCTGATTCTCGGAAGCATCCTGGCCAGCCTGATTGTATGGCTGTTCATGCGCAATTGGCGGGCGGTGCTCATCGCCGCAGTGGCCATTCCGACTTCCATCGTCGCCACTTTCACGTTGATGCGAGTTATGGATTTTTCCCTGAACAACATGACCCTGCTGGCTTTGACCCTGGCCGTCGGGATCGTGATTGACGACGCCATCATCGTTCTCGAGAACATTTTTCGGTTCATGGAGAAAGGCAAAGACCGCATCACCGCCGCGATTGAAGCCACCCGGGAAATCGGCCTGGCGGTAATGGCCACGACGCTCTCCCTGGTGATTATTTTCCTTCCGATTGCCTTCATGACCGGCTACGCCCGCAAGTACGTGAACTCTTTTGGCTGGACCATGGCCATGGCCATCCTGGTTTCGATGCTGGTGGCGTTTACGTTGACGCCCATGATGAGCTCCCGCCTGTTGAAGGTAGGAAGCGCCGAGCGCGAGAAACATGCCAGCGGATTCATGCACTGGCTCGAAGAATCTTATGTGCAACTCTTGCGCTGGTCGCTGGCGCACCGCCGCGTCATCCTGGCCATTTACGTACTTACGTTCCTCTCGACCTTCGGTCTGTACCGCCTGGTCGGCCGCGACTGGATTCCCGCCGACGATCAGGCCGAACTGCTGAGCTCCTTCACGCTTCCCGAAGGCACCGCGCTCGAGAAAACCACGCAGACCGCGCGGGAAATGGCCGAACGCGTGATAGCGCTTCCCGAAGTGGCCTTTGTGCAGGCTCTGACGCACGGTCCAACAAATCACGCACATTTGTTCATCGGGCTGGTGCCGCGAACGGACAGAAAGCGCACCCACGAACAGATGGCTACCGCCGTTAGAGCAATTCTCGGCACCTATCGCAACATTACCTACAATGTTCGCTTGCCCTCCGTGCTCGGCGGCGAGACTTACTTTCCCATCGCCGCGGTTATTCGTGGACCGGAGGTCAGCCAGTTAGCGGAAATCAGCAAGCAAGTCGCCGGCCGCATGATGAAGTACCCGGAATTGGTGGACGTCAATCCCAGCCTCAACCTCAACACCCCGGAACTGCAAGTCAAGGTCGACCGCCAGCGCGCCGCGGATATCGGCGTACGCATGACCGATGTCAGCGATGCCGTCCGCCTTTTCTACTCCGGCGAAGACGAAATTACCCGATTCAAGGAAGGCTCCGAGCAATATCCCGTGACCATGCAACTGCTGCAACAGCAGCGCGACAATCCCGATGTTCTCGCGCGCATGATGGTGCCCTCCTCCAAGCTTGGACAAGTGCGCTTGGAAAATGTAGCCTCCATCGTCCGCGGCGCCGGCCCCGCCACTCTCTGGCGATACAACCGGGAATTCCAGGTCAGCGTTTTTGCCAACATCGCCGCAGGCTACCCTCTCGACGTCGGCGCGGCACATACCGTGCAGTCCATCAAAGAAGTGGGGTTGCCCCCCGGCTACTCCTACCGCTTTTCCGGGCAGGTCAAAGTTCTCGACGAGACTACTTGGAACTTGTTTTTGGCGATGCTGCTGGCCTCCGTTTTCATGTACATGGTCTTGGCCGCTCAATTCGAGAGCTTCTCTCATCCGTTCGTCATCATGCTGACGCTTCCTCTCAGCGTGCCATTCGCTTTGTTTTCTTTGTGGATCACCGGGCGCGCGCTCAGTTTGTGGAGCGCCCTGGGAATTTTCTTGTTGATCGGCATCGTAAAGAAGAATGGAATCTTGCAGGTGGACTACACCAATCGTCTGCGCGCCGCCGGCAGCCCGGTGCACGAAGCGCTTCTGGAAGCCAATCGCGTCCGGCTGCGGCCCATCTTAATGACCACGCTTTCGATCGTGGCCGGGCTGATTCCGGTGGCAATCGGAATTGGCGCGGGCGCGGAACAGCGCGCCTCCATCGCGGTAACCATCGTCGGTGGTCAGACGCTCTGTTTGCTCTTGACCCTGCTGATTGTGCCGGTGGCCTATTCCTACCTGGCCGAACTGGAAGCCGTGCCCTGGAGAGAATGGCTCGGGCGCATGTCGGGACGCTCCCGCGATCCCGTCCGCGATTTCCACGCGGACTAGCCCATTCAGCGCCGGCCTTGCAAACGAAACGCTACAGCGCTCTTCGGTTCACTTCCCGCAAACTGTGGGTATCATCGAACATGACCAAAATCGCGTGCGGCGGCGTGCTGTTTGATCTTGACGGAGTTCTCGTGGACTCCACTCCGGCCGTCGCTCGTTGCTGGACAAAATGGTCGTTAAGACACGGGAAGCGGGGACAGACGTCACGTTTTCTGATTTATACCTTGTCGGTGGGCGTCCGGCGCATGCCAAGGATCATTGAGCACAAGCACAAACGACCCCCAGCACTCGACGCCATGCTCACTATCCCAGAAAGCAGATAACGTCCCGGCTGTCCCCAATTTCGAACCCTATTGCGCTACCGATTTCACAATGGTCATGAAACCTGCTGGCGTTGAATTAAGAAAAGTGAAGGTTTGGTCTGGTTTGTAGCAAGCGAACGCACCACCCGATGCCCCCGAGACCTTGTAGCGATACAGCGTTTCGCCCGAGTCCGCGCTAACAACTGTGAAGATCTGAGTATCGCCTCCTGGAGCGTTGGCTGGCACAGGTTCAACAAAATCGAAGAGTAGTCTGTGATTGCTGACGAACCGCATAAACAACGGGCTAGCTGCTTCGGTGGGTTTCTCGACCTGAAAATGTCGTATCAGATCGCCCGTTTCGGAAACTACGTACACCGTTGGGGGATTCGTCTTGCGCATCACGTAGATGTTTCCATCATCCCCGGTTGTTGTCCCTGTCTCCATCACTGCCGAACGTGCGTCCAATTTGCTCTTTGGCGAGTCCGGCTGTGGCGCCGACTGTGGAGAAGTCTTCGCTGGGGCACCCGAATTCTCGATGTCCCCGGGTAGGTTTAGCTCTTTCACCACCCTACCGCTGGCGTCGAAGATTGCCGTGAACGGTTCAGCGGTGGGGGGAATTCCACGCGGCGGCGTAGCACTCTTATCGCTGGCTGACTGCGTAAAGCCCGTGACCAAGAACTGACCGCTCGGTAAAGGCACCAATTCAGCCGGGTTAAACAATTTGCTCTGTAGCTTGATCTGTGATTTAAACTTCCCGTCCTCATCGAAGACCACGACGGATAGCGTAACGTCATCGTCCTTTCGACTAGGGATCAAGGCCCAGACTTGGCCTCTTTGGTCAACGTGGAAGTCCAATATCTGAAACTGTCTTCCGTTGAATTCAGCCGTTTGGCCTAGTGGTGCGGTTACACTGCGGGTCTTGTCGGGCGTTATTTTGACGACGGGTGCGGCCAGCGGTTCGGGGTACTGATAAGTTCTGAAGTAAATATTTCCCCGTTGGTCGCACTGGACAATTCCAATGATGGGATCATTCGGTTGATTGTTCAGCGTTATGGTGTCCGTATTCCGCAAATTCAGCGTGGGGGATGCTTCGGAGGAAGGAGACTGACAAACGGCCATTCCCGGAAACAATGCCGAGGCGAATAAGGCCGCAACTAGCCGGTCCCTTCCTCCCATCCGAAGTGGAAATAGCACATCAAACTCCGTCTGTGCCAATCACTCTTACGGGGACATATTGACCATTGCAGGCACGAAGATAGACCGTCTCTCCGCCCACGAAGCCAGCGAGCTTAACTGGGCTTTTCGGTCCAGAACAAGTATCGCCCACACTTGCGCCTAAAATGTACTTGTTTGGGCAACACTGAATTTGCACGGAGGCACTTGCGCAGCGGGCTGCGCTGGAAAGAATCCCACAGGCACTGTAGGAAACGTGATAGGTAACGCCGTTACACACGCAGCTTCCAATTAGACCATTGTTGATTTCTACGCAGCTTCCGATCCCCTGCGCTTTCGCATGTGTGGGAACGAGCAAACAAGCTGAGACAAAGACAGTAATCAGAAAAAGTCGTTTCATCGCGAGTCTCCTGAGAAGAGCAAGTAGTTTTGCTCTACTTCACCCGGAAGGTAAATCCTATCGGAGATACTCGTCAATACGTTAATCATCCATACCTATAAATATCCACAACGGTTATGACGAATCCACTGTGAATCGTGATCGGATTTCCAACCAAACCACCACCTTCTGGGCAGATCAAAGACATCCGCTGAATGCCCCTGAGATTGTTGTTCTTGGGGGAGAGCCGCCAGACACTCGGAAGGGAAAGAACTTAGTTTGCTCGCAACGAACAAATATCAGTCGGTTCGAATAAACTAGCCGCACGGTTTACTAACCAAGAATTTTTGCTGCTTCAGCACGCGATGACTGTCATCGATTTGCACAGTGTTGACCGCTAGACAGCGCGGTACTTAGTTTGCAGCGCAATGGACGTGGTGGGCTGAGCTAAACTGCGGTCTAGTGGACTCGCGTTCCGAAACGCAGCAGGAAGCGTCTGAAACTCAGGGCGCGGTCAAGAAGTTCAAAGACCGCCTCATCAGGCACCCCAAGCTCCCGCCTTCCATCGCACTTCGGGCAGCGGATTCCGTAGCAACCAAGTTTTTAGCCTAGGACTCAGCATGACGAAGATTCGATGTCTGGGTGTGCTGTTTGATCTTGATGGGGTGCTAGTGGACTCGACTCCGGCCGTCGCTCGTTGCTGGACCAAATGGGCGCTAAGGCACGGATTCGTGCCCGACGAGGTGGTCCGCAAGGCCCACGGCAGGCCCAGTATCGCCACCATGCGCGAACTGCTCCCCGGCCTCTCGGAATCGGAGCACCAGGCCGCCAACCGCGAAATGGAGCGTTGGGAAATCGAGGATCTCGATGGCGTGGTGCCTTTGCCGGGCGCCCTGCAGCTTCTGCGAGCCCTTCCCGCCGAGAACTGGACGATCGTGACGTCCTGCACCCGTCCGCTGGCCGAAGTGCGCATTCGCGCCGCCGGGCTGCCGATGCCGCTCCACTTGGTCACCGCCGCCGACGTGCAGCGGGGCAAGCCCGATCCGGAACCCTACATCAGGGGCGCCGAACGCCTGGGGCTCGCGCCGCAAGACTGCGTGGTGATGGAGGACGCGCCCGCGGGCATCCGCGCCGGCAAGGCCGCGCAAGCTTCGGTCATCGCCGTTCGCACAACCGCGGAGGATTCGGAGTTGTCCGCTGCCGGTGCCGACTGGATCGTCAAAGATTTGGATTCCGTCCGCCTGCATCTGCTCCCCGATAATCGCCATCTTGAATTGCTGCTTGCCGAATAACGGCAGCGCAACCCCGGATTGCGGCCGCCTGCCGCTTTGACTCCCCGTAGGGGCGTGTATAAGATCGGGCCTTCGCGGTTTCGCGAAATAATTTCCGTTTCACTGGAGCACGATGATGGCGAATCTCACCCGGCCGGCCTTGCTTGCCGCCCTACTCCTTCTTCCTCTGGCATTGCCTGGACTGCGCGCCCAAGAAAAAGAGATCAAGACCACAGAGAAAGACAAACCGGCCGAGCCCGCCCCAGCCGCTCCCAAAGAAGAATCATCCGTTACCGATCACAGCATCAAGCTCGGCGGGCAGATCATTCCTTACAAAGCCACGGCCGGCACCATCCTGCTCAAAAATGAGAAGGAAGAACCCACCGCGCTGATCTACTACACCGCTTACACCCGCACGGACGCCAAGGACCTGACCCAGCGCCCGCTCTCCTTCATCTACAACGGCGGCCCCGGCTCCGCCTCGCTGTGGCTGCACATGGGCGCCTTCGGCCCGCGGCGTGTTTTGACCACCAACGCCGAGGCCACTCCTCCGGCCCCATATAAAATGACCGACAATTCCGGTTCCCTGCTGGACCGAACCGACATGGTCTTCATCGATCCCGTGGGCACCGGCTTCAGCCGTGCCGTCGGCAAAGCCCAGGACAAAGATTTCTGGGGCGTCGATTCCGACGTGAAGTCCCTGGCGCAGTTCATCACCACGTACGTCAGCCGCAACGACCGCTGGAATTCCCCCAAATTTTTGATCGGCGAAAGCTACGGAACCTTCCGCTCCGCCGCCCTTTCCAACTATCTGCAATCCCATGACGGCATGTACTTCAACGGGATCGTCCTGATTTCTTCGGTCCTGGACCTGGGCACGCTTTCTTTCAACCCCGGCGAGGACATGACCTATGTCTTCTACGTTCCAAGTTATGCCGCCACCGCCTGGTATCACAAGGTGCTCCGCGATCGTCCCGACAATCTCAACGCCTTCCTCGAAGAAGCCAGAAACTTTGCGCAAACCGAATATGCCGCCGCGCTGATGAAAGGCACCAAGCTGAGCGCCGAGGAAAAAGCCGGCATTGCCAAAAAACTCTCGCGTTACACCGGTCTCGACGAGGACTATCTGGTCAAGGCCAACCTGCGCGTGAATCTCCCCCAGTTCATGGAGCAGCTGCAGCGCAGCCGCGGGCTGACAACGGGCCGCCTGGACGCGCGGTTCTCCGGCCTGACCTACGACCTGCTGGCCGAATTTGCCGACTACGACCCCCAGAGCAACGCCATCACCGGAGCGTTCACCGCGGCCTTCAACACCTACGTGCGGGACGACCTGAAGTTCGGTCAGGACAAGTCCTATCGCGCCATCAATGAAGCGCCGGGAGAGAATTGGGATTGGAAGCATCGCACCGGGCCCAATTTCGGTTTCCCGGGATCGCCGAACGTCGAAGGCGATTTGATTCAGGCCATGCTCACCAACCCGCATCTGCAAGTCGAAATCGAGAACGGCTTTTACGACCTGGCCACGCCCTTTTTCGCCACCGAATACACCGTGGAACACCTGGGCCTGCCCGACAAACTCCAAAAGAACATTCATCTGCAATACTATGACGCCGGCCACATGATGTACCTGCGCGACGACGACTTGACCAAGCTCAAAAACAATATCGACAGCTTCATCGACTCCGCTTCAAAGCCCTAGACCGCTTCCAATATGCTGGAGAATGCGGGGCAAGGCAGTTGCGTTCACGATTCCCGTTCCGCTCCCGCCAATCTTCCCGGGTTTGCACAGCCGAAGAGCGCTCTTTCTCTGCAATGGTTTCTCCGTGATTGTAAATTCTTAATATTTCGACGCACAAACGGCAGTAATCCTCAAAGCACCTACCCCTCTCACTATGTCCGAGATCGACTGCAAGATCGCTTACAATCAGAGGTGTCGGATGGTCTTGCGATCGACCCCTTCAGACGACCCGGCTGATGCAGGTCTAACCAACGCGAGGAAATAAAGAACCCATGGGAACAATTGCCCAAGTATCCGCACCACCCGTATCGGCGCCACCCGTGTCCGCGCCGCAGCGGGTAATTCATACCGCGCAATTAATACCGGCGATGTTGAAGGCCAACCCCAACGTCAGCGATTTGATTTTCTCACCCGGCCGCGCCCCACAAATTGAGGTCAGCGGCCAACTCGTGGAGCTCAAGTTCAAGGGGTTGGAACGCCTCACACCTGACGACACCAAACTTATCTCCTGCGATCTCATGGGCAACAACGAGCTCGCTGCCCGTAAACTCGAGCAGGAAGGCTCCGCGGATCTTTCCTACGGCCTGCCCGGGATCGGGCGTTTCCGCGTAAATATTTTTCGCCAGCGCGGAAGCTGCGCCATCGTGATGCGCGTGATTCCCGACGGCATTCCAGGCTTCGAGCAATTGGGCCTGCCCCGGCAGTTGCGGGACATCGTTCAGCTCCGCACCGGCATCGTCCTGGTCACCGGACCCACCGGGTCGGGCAAATCTTCCACGCTCGCGGCCGTCATCGATGAAATGAACTCCGAGAAGGCCTATCACATCCTGACCATCGAAGATCCCATCGAGTTTCTGCACCGCCACAAGAAAGCCACGATTCATCAAAGAGAGCTGCACACCGACACTCCGACTTTTGCCCTGGCGCTGCGCGCCGCTTTGCGGCAAGCCCCCAAAGTAATCCTGGTCGGCGAAATGCGCGACCGCGAAACCATCGAGATCGCCCTCGAAGCCGCGGAAACCGGGCACTTGGTCCTTTCCACTCTGCACACCATCGACGCCTCCAAGACCATCGAGCGCATCGTCGGCGTTTTCCCCCAGGGCGATCAGCAAGGCATCCGCACCAGATTTGCCAAGGCCTTCCGTTACATCGTTTCGCAACGCCTGCTGCCCAAAAAGGACGGCACCGGACGCATCGCCGCCATTGAAATTCTGAGATCCACCATGCGCACCCGCGAATATGTCGAAAAGGGCGAAAGCGAAGGCAAGACTCTTCTGGACTGCATGCGCGACGGCGATACCGAAGGCATGCAGCATTTCGACGGCGAAATCGACAAGCTCATCCGCAACGGCACCGTGGATTTCGACACCGGCATAGGCTATGCCACAAATGCAGGCAACCTGCGGCTAGAGCTAGCTGATTTTCTCGAAGGCCGCAGCAAGTCATCGTCCAAACCCAAGGAAACCCAAGCCACCGAGCTCGAACTCGAACCCTGAGCTCGCGATCTACAGCGCCATAAATCACAGTCGCCAGGCCAATCGGAAAGGCGGTTGGGGGTCGGAGCTTCAGGTCCGATATGGATCCTGTTCAGGCATTGCGGCTTTAGCCGCTGAGGGATTTGTTCCCGAGGTTACTGCGCGGGCTCCCGACTTCAGCGTCCCGCACGGTTGATCTAACCTGCAAACGTTGGCATCCTGAAGGCCGCTGCTCTCACGGTCGGAAGGATCTTCACGTCTCTGTGCATAACAAACTTGACGCCGCCAGTTCGCTGAAACAATCTACCTTCCTCTTTTTATGACTGGACTAGACGACGCAACAACCCTGCGTACTCTCGTCATTCTTGCGACCTCCGCGGGCTTAACCATCCTCTTCGGCCTGCTAGCCATCCTCGTCCCCCGCCTCGGCGAAAACGTCTTCCGCCGCGCGGAAGGCATCCTCTCCAGATTCGCCCAGCGCAAAACGCCGGCCGTAGCGGTGCTCTTCTTCGCCGTCATTGCGATTCGCCTCCTCGCGCTCCCCCTGCTCCACGTTCCCGTCCCCGGCATTCACGATGAGTTCAGCTACCTGCTGATGGCCGACACCTTCGCTCACGGTCGGCTGGCCAATCCGCCGCATCCTATGTGGGTCAGCTTCGAAACCTTCCACGTCAATTGGTGGCCCACCTATTCTTCGATGTATCCCCCGGCGCAAGGACTGGCTCTCGCCTTGGGCCAAATTCTCGGAAATCCCTGGATCGGTGTGCTGCTGAGTTGCGCGGCCATGTGCGCCGCGATTCTCTGGATGCTGCAAGCCTGGATGCCCGCGCGCTGGGCCTTTCTCGGCGGGGCCCTGGTAGCGCTCAAGTTTGGAGTCGCCAGCTATTGGATGAACAGCTATTGGGGTGGAGCGGTAGCCGCAACAGGCGGCGCACTGGTCTTGGGCGCGCTCGCACGCATCGTCCGACGCGCCACCGTCCGCGATGCTCTTCTCCTGGGCTTGGGCATTGCTATTCTGGCGAACAGCCGCCCGTACGAGGGCCTGCTCCTCTGTGCGCCCGCAGCCGCGTGGTTTTTATGGTGGCTCGCCGGAAAAACCAAATCGAAAGACGCCCCGGCCGCTCGCCTTCGGAAAGTTTTCGTTCCCCTATGCATCGCGCTGACGCTGACCGCCGCCTTCATGGGCTACTACAACTGGCGCCTCACCGGAAACGCGCTGCTGTTCCCGCACGTTCTCAACACCCGCACCTATCACACCTCGCCGCTCTTTCTTTGGCAGCACCCCGCCCCCGCAATACACTACCGCAATCAGCAATTCGAGGATTTTTACAACGGCTGGGAGCGCGAAAACTATCACACCAACCGCGCCGACGCCCTGCGCGTCTCCTGGGAAAAAGTCTTCCGCTGCGGCATCACGTATTTTTGGCCCGGACTGTTGCTGGCCGTCCCCGGCGTTCCGTTTCTGTTTCGCGATCGCAAAATGCGCTTGCTGTTGATTGCGATAACCCTCGGCGTCATCGGCGTCTTCGTGGTGATCTGGTCCAACGCCCACTACGCCGCCCCGCTGACCTGCGCGATCTACGCCCTGATCGTGCAAGCCCTGCGCCACTTGCGCACCATGCGCATTTCGGCCCGCCCCGTGGGACTGGCCTTGTCGCGAGCGATCGTCCTGCTTCTCGTCCTGGACGCCGGCATCAACGCATTCCGCGGCGTCTGCGACCCCCTCCTGTGGCCCTGCGAAGGCGACCCCAGCCGCGCCGCCATCGCCGAAAAACTCCGGCACACCCCGGGAAAGCACCTGATCGTCGTCCGTTACACCGAAGACCACAACATCCACGACGAGTGGGTCTACAACGGCGCCGACATCGACGACGCCAAAGTCCTGTGGGCCCGCGAACTAAGCCCCCAACAAAACTCCAAACTGTTCGCCTATTTCAAAGACCGCCAAATCTGGCTGGCCACTCCCGACGAAGACAATACCTACCTGGAACACTACACCCCACCCAACCCCCAGCCCGATCCCGACCAATAAGCCAAGCAGCACAGGCACTCGCCCCTGTCTGACGATGAATCAAGGTCCGCGGTCCGATTTCCATGCTGCTTGCGACGGCGCTAAGCATCCCTAAGAGCTCTCCCACCCTTTTTTTGTAAGAGTGTGATTCGATGGGACTTGCAAACCCCACATTTCGTAAGAGTGAGCTTTAAAGGACTTACGGGCGAATTTCTCGTAAGAGTGAGCTCTAAAGGACTACAGGTCATCAGGGTAAGCACGAAGTGAAGGGGAAGAAAAATCGGCCTGCTTCGCTCGGAAATGACAATGGTGGGTGGGCGCGAGGGATTTTTAGTCGCCGCTACAGGAAAATGGAGTCAAGGTCCTCGCCCTTCAAAACCAAGTATGAGGCACCGGGGCTGGCCGGACTAAAGTGCAGCCGTTACATACTATAAATAATGCTAGCGTTGACAGACGAGGTCTGCGAACTGTACAGTTCAAAGAGATGAACTGAAGAGTTGAGGATCATGCCGAAGACCAGGAAGAACGGCAGCATTGTGATTTCTGCGTTGAGAGCTCGCGCGAATTTCGGGGAGCTGCTGCGGCGGGTTGAACAGGAGCAGGGTTCGCTGGTGATTGAGAAGAGGGGCACACCGCGAGCTGTGCTCTTGAGCGTGCGGAATTACGTGCGATTGGCGACACCTGAGCCGGAGGTGCTCAAGGCCATCGGGGAAGAGTCGAGACGGAAGGGAACGGATGCTCTAACGTCGCGGCAGATTGAGCAGATCGTGAAGAAGACGCGGGAGCGAAGAAAAGCGAAGCGGTAATGCTTGCGCTTCGGTTGGTCATCGACACGAATGTCGTGGTTTCGGCGGCGCTGAAGCCTGAAGGGTTGCAGCGCACCGTTTTTCTCCTGGCGATTACCCACCCTGCGCGGCTGTATGTCTCAGCGCCTATTCTTTCGGAGCACCGCGAGGTGTTGGCGCGCCCGGAATTGCGGATTCGAAAAGGGCTGCGGCGGCAGTTTCTGCAACTTGTCCGGAATCACGCCTACCTTATATCACCTTCGCGCGCGATCCGAGTTACAAGCGATCCCGATGACGATATTTTCGTCGCATGCGCGGATGAGGCGCGCGCGGATTATCTGATAACGGGCAATCTTCGGCATTTTCCGAGGTTTTGGAAGAATACGAAGATTGTCACGGCCCGGGAGTTTGTGGGAATTGTCGCGCCGCATATGATCGAGTAAAGGCGCGAGAGCCGGCAGGGATGCCCTTCGCAGATCAGGACAAGCCGGCGCTACCGAACGAAAAGCGGGCACAGCGGTGCTGTGCCCCTACAGGTTTGCGGCGAGGGCAACCGGGAGCCAGCCAGCGGCCGGGGACGGGCCAAGGCCCGCCCCTACAAAAGGCACAAAAACGAGCCCGCCCAAAAAGCCCAACCGTGAGCGGCGACAGCTAGTGGCCTGTCGCCGCCGCTTAGTTCGCGGACTATGTTGCCTACGAAGTTTTTGGCGTCGCCGAAGAGCATTAGGGTGTTGTCGAGGTAATACAAAGGATTGTCGATGCCGGCGAAGCCTGCGGCCATGCTGCGCTTGATGACCATTACGGTGCGGGCTTTGTCTACGTCGAGGATGGGCATGCCGAAGATGGGGCTGCTGGCGTCGGTGCGGGCGGCGGGGTTGGTTACGTCGTTGGCGCCGATTACCAACGCGACGTCGGTTTGCGGCAGGTCGCCGTTGACTTGATCCATTTCGAGGAGCTTGTCGTAGGGGATGTCGGCTTCGGCCAAGAGGACGTTCATGTGGCCGGGCATGCGGCCTGCTACCGGGTGAATGCCGAAGGTTACGTCGACGCCGCGCTTGGTTAGGGCGTCGTACATTTCGCGGACTTTATGCTGGGCTTGGGCTACGGCCATGCCGTAGCCGGGGACGATAACGACCTTGCTGGCGGCGGCCAGGATGCTGGCAGCTTCTTCCGGCGTGGCGCTTTTTACCGGGCGAGCTTCTTGTTCGCCTGCGGCGGCCTTGGGTTGCTCCTGGCCGAAGGCGCCGAAGAGGACGTTGGAGAAGGAGCGGTTC
Organism: uncultured Acidobacteriota bacterium; assembly: GCA_963788495.1. GTDB lineage: Bacteria > Acidobacteriota > Terriglobia > Acidiferrales > UBA7541 > Acidiferrum. The sequence continues at coordinate 210,906 of CAWBGX010000003.1, forward strand.
ATGGCCTTGGACATGTTCACGGAGAGGATGAAGCCGGAGGCGCCGTCCAGGGCACCGGCGATGATCAGGAGCTTGCTGCCTAGCACGAAACCCATGGCCGCGGCGGAGAGACCGGCGTAGGAATTCAAGAGCGAGATGACCGTGGGCATGTCCGCGCCGCCGATGGGAACGATCATCATCACGCCGAAGACCAGGGGAATGGCGATCATGGCGGGGAACAGGTGCAGGTCTTCGGGGTGGACTACCAGAATGCCGGCGATGATTACCGAGACCGCTAGGAGGCCCAGGTTGACGAAGTTTTGTCCTTTATAGGTGATGGGGCGTTGCGGAAGGACCTCCTGGAGCTTGCCCGCGGCCATCAGGCTGCCGGTCAGCGTGAGCGAGCCCAGGATGACCTCCATCGAGAGGACGCTCATCATGAATGGGGTGATGTCGGGAGCGCGAAGATAGAATTCCGCGGTGCCTACCAAGGTGACGCAGAGGGCGCCGAAGGCGTGGCTTAGCGCGGTCCGCTGGGGGACCGCGGTCATGGCTACTTTACCTAACGGGATTCCGATGATGGTGCCTACGACCAGGGCAATGGCGATAAAGCGGTAGTCGACGATGCCTTTGTGCAGCAGGGTGCCGGCGATGGCCAGGGCCATGCCCGCTTCGCCGGCGAAGACGCCGCGGCGGGCGGTGGCCGGAGAGCTCAGCCATTTCAGCGAAAGAACGAAGAGTGCGCTGGCGATGAGATAAGTGATTTCGATCAGGGTATCGCTGCCCAGTAGGTTGTTCATGGTTTTTTGGGCCCGCTGGATTTGAACATCTTGAGCATGCGATCGGTGATGATGAAGCCGCCGACGATGTTGCTGGTGGCGGCGACGATGGCAATGGTGCCGAGGACCGCGGCCATGGTGTTCTTGGGGTCGGCACCCATTTTGTGCTCGCCCGCGAGGACGATGGCGCCGACCACGGCGATGGCGTCCAGAGCGTTGGTGAGGGACATCAGCGGGGTGTGCAGCAGCGGCGACACGCGGCGGATGACTTCAAAGCCGATGAAAGCCGCCAGCATAAAAACGTAGAGGCTGGTGATCAGGTCCAGCTTCATTTTTGCGCTTCCTCCTTGGTGGCCAGGGCCGGCATGGAGAAAAATTCGCGCAGCCTGGCGTTGACGACTTCGCCGCCGTGGGTCAGCAGGGTTTCGCGGATGATGTCGTCCTTGGTGTTGAGCTGGAATTTGCCTTCCTTGACGAGGAGCTGCAGGAAGGTGGTGAGATTTTTGGCGTACATCTGGCTGGCGTGGTAGGGGACGGTGCTGGCGAGGTTGAACCAGCCGATGATGGTGACGCCGTTGTGGATGATTTTTTCGCCGGGTTGGGTGAGCTCGCAGTTGCCGCCGCGCTCGGCGGCTAGATCGACCAGGATGGAGCCGGGGGCCATGCCTTCGGCCATTTCTTTGGTGACCAGGATCGGAGATTTTTTGCCGGGGACTACCGCGGCGGTAATGACCACGTCGTGGTCGGCGATGACTTTGCCGAGAAGTTCGCGCTGGCGGCGGTAGAAGGCTTCGTCCTGCTGGGTGGCGTAGCCGCGGGCGTCTTGGGCGTCTTTGGCTTCGACGGCGAGTTCGACGAAGCGGGCGCCTAGGCTTTGCACTTGCTCTTTCACCGCGGGACGCAGGTCGTAGGCGGAGACTACGGCTCCCAGGCGGCGGGCGGTGGCGATGGCTTGGAGTCCGGCGACGCCTACGCCGAGGATCAGAACGCGAGCTGGGGTGATCGTTCCGGCTGCTGTGGTGAGCATTGGGAACATCTTTGGCAGCGTGTCCGCGGCGACTAACGCTGCTTTATAGCCGGAGATGGTGGCCATGGAAGAGAGGGCGTCCATGCTTTGGGCGCGAGTGGTGCGGGGCATCAGCTCGATGGAGAAGGAGGTGACGCCGCGACCGGCGATCTCCTGGATGGTTTCGGCGGAACCTAACGGGCGGAGGAATCCCATGAGTACTTGGCCGGAGTGGAAGAGAGGAACGTCGGCCTTGCCGGTTCGGTCGTTGGAGCCGTAGCAGAGGACCTGGGTGACGATGTCGGCTACGCGAAAAACTTCGGCGCGATCGGGGATGATTTTTGCGCCTTTGGCGGCGTAGTCGGCGTCGAGATAGCCGGCTTCCGCGCCCGCGCCGGCTTCGACCACGACTTCGAGGCCGGCTTTGGCCAGAGTGGGGATTACCGCAGGCACCAGGGCGACGCGCCGCTCCCCTGGAAAGGTCTCTCGGGGAACACCAACAATCATGAAGCTTCCTCCAAAACTTGAGCACCCAAGCGGGATTTGCGTTCGGCAATTCCGACCGGGCGGCATTGTACACCGGGTAGCATCTTTGCGAAGCCTTTCCGGTCGCCGCCCGGCTGAAAAAACAGCGAGGCGGGCTTCCCCCTGATTTCGTCACCGCGTATGGGTTGTTTCCACCCACACAGCGCGCAAACGTTTCGTGCGTCTGGCCAGGCTCGACAAAAAACCGCGAGGCAGATCCAGGTACGCTAGCCGGCTCCCGCTTCTTTGCCGGTGACAAAATAAACTTCCTCGAACAAGGAACCTTTTTGCCAGCCGGCGCGAGAGAGGATGCCTTGGGCGTTTTCGCACATGCTGGGATGGCCGCAGAGGTAGCCGGTGGTGTCGGAGGGCTGGAGTTCCCATAGATCGGTGTATTTGCGGACGAGATCGTCGACGCGGCCGGTCTCGCCGGACCAGGAGGCGTCTTCCCAGGGGCGGCTGATGGTGGCTACGAATTTGAACCAGGGGACTTCGGCGGCGATGCGTTCGAGTTCTTCGCGATAGCCGAACTCCCAGGAACGGCTGCCGCCCTGGAGGCAGAAGAATTTGTGACTGCCGGGCATGGGGCTGTTGCCGGATTTCCAGTCGCGGTAGAGAGTGCGCACGTAGCTGACGAAGGGAGCGATGCCGGTGACGGTGGCGAGCAACAGGTGATTGGTGCGCCCGCTCCTGAGGTCGAGGGTAAAACGGCCCTTGGAGATCTTGCGGCAGAGGAGAGTATCGCCGACCTGGAGTTTGTAAAGATGCGGAGTGAGCGCGCCTTGTGGCACCAGTTCTATGAAAAATTCCAGTGAGCCTTCTTCGTAAGGTGAGGAGACGATGGAGTAGGCGCGCTCGATGCGCTGGTCTTCGTGATCGACGCCGAGGGTGGCGTATTGGCCGGCCTTGAAGGAGAAGGGGCCTCCGGGGTCCACGCGGATGAGCCAGAAGTCTGCGGAGAGATCCTTGCGCTCGATGATCTTTGCCGTGAGGTGTTTGTCCGTGGGAAGAGCCAAGCCTAGTTTTCCTCTGACGCCGATTCTTGGTCCGCGCATCCTTCCAAGAAAAGGAGCGGGGCGTCGATGCCAGTGTCCGGTGCTGCAGAATTTTACCATCGCGCTCAGCCCGCTGTTTTTCCGTAGGTAGGGCCCGGGACCCGGGATTGTGATTCTGGCCGCGCGGCATTGTACACCGGGACGGGATTTCCAGGCAGGTTTTTGGTCTGCGCTGAACCGGGGTGCTGACCGGGCTAGGAGGTCGTGGACCAATGTTTGGATGCGAAGTAGCAGATGGTGATGAAGAGAAGCCAGGGAGGGCCGGCGAGCAGGGTGATGTGGAAGCTGGGGACCCACCAAGTGGAAATGAGGACCCCGAGTAACGCGATCAGGCCGAAGAGGGAACTCCAAGGGCCCGGCGGGGCGAAACGGAGGATGTTTTTTCCGGCGCGGGAGGTGGCGCGGCGGAAGGCGAGATGGGTCAACAGGATCATGATCCAGATGAAGGGGCCGCCGAAGAAGGCTACGCCGATCATGAAGAGGAAGGCGGTGTTCTGGAAGAGGTGGGAGAGAATCAGGGCAGCGGCCATTCCGATGCTGGAGACCAGGACGGCAGGGACGGGCATGCCGCGTTTGTTGAGGCGGCCGAGGCCGGCGGGAGCGTAGCCGTTGCGGGAGAGAGAAAAGAGCATACGCGAGGTGAAGTAGAGGTTGACGGTGGCGGCAGACAGCGCGGCGCTGAGTACCACGAAATTCATGAGGTGGCCGGCAGCGGGAATGCCGACGGTTTCGAAAACGCGGACGAAGGGGCTTTTGCACGAGATCGATCTGATTCCAGGGGACGATGCCGACGACGATGGTCAGGCTGCCCACATAGAACAGAACGAGGGTGAACAGGGTGCGGCGAAGGGCGCGGGGAACGGCGGTTTTCGGGTCGGCGGCCTCGCCGGCGGTGGTGCCGACGATTTCCAGGCCGAGATAGCTGAAGATGGCCATGGTGACGCCGAGAAGGATGCCGGAACCCCCATGCGGAGAAAAGCCGCCGTGGGCGGTGTAGTTTGTAGCGCCAATACGGGGAAAACCAAAGCCGAGGAGAAGGGCGGCGCCGAGGACGAGAAAAACGGCAATGGTCACCACCTTAATCATGGCGAACCAATATTCGATGGTGCCGAAGCTTTCGATGCTTAGAGTGTTGATGTAAATCATGGCCAGGGAAAAACCGGCGATCCAGAGCCACGAGGGGACATTGGGGAACCAATACTGACAGTAAATGGAGGCGGCCACGAGTTCGCTGCCGATGATGACCACCAGACAGAGCCAGTAGGTGTAGCGAATCGCGAAGCCCGCCCAGGGATGAAGATATATCTGCGCGTGGAGGCCGAAGGAGCCCGCGGTGGGATGCTCGACGGACATTTCGGCGAGGGCCCACATGACGGTGAGGGCAACGAAGGCGCCGGCGATGAAACTGACGATTACTGCGGGTCCGGCGAGCTTTACGGCGATGGCGCTGCCGAGGAAGAGGCCGGTGCCAATGGTGCAGCCCAGGCCGATCATGGTGACCTGGCGGGGGGTGAGCTTGCGGTGGAGACCGGATTCGCGCTCAACGGCGGTGGAAGTGTTCGAAGGATCGGCTGCGGCGCGATGAATTTGGTCGTCCGTCATGGCGCCGCATGGTAGCAGAGCATAGGTGCCGAGCCTAAGGCAATGAGCGAATCGAACATTCGCGAACGAAAGAGAAAGCGCGCGCCGCTCAAAAGAGGAATTTGAGCGCGAATTGCACCAGCCGCGGAGGTTCTGCCGCCAAAACCTGATTAAAAGTCGGCGAGCTGATGTCGCTATTCGGGAGATGGAAATTGGTGTGATTCAGAATATTGAAGAACTCCGCTCGAAACTGGAGCTTTTTGGACTCCGCGAGAGAGATATTCTTGGCAGCGGCAAAATCCCAATTTGCGTAGCGTGGTCCGAGCGCAATGTTGCGTCCCGCAGTGCCAAATTGCTGAACTGGCGAGTTTGGATCCGGCGTGATTCGTGCGAAGGCATTGGCGTTTAGCCACGCGCCGACGGTACGCGGCCCGGCGTTCGGATTTTGTCCGGCAACCAGATTCGGCCGATTGGCCGAAAATCCAGTAATTTCCGGCGCGCCACCCTGCTCGGAGACATCTCTCGAATCGAACACGGTAAACGGTGTTCCACTCATCGCGGTTGCGATTCCGTTGAGCTGCCACCCGCCCAGGACGTGCTGATACCAACCTTGGGCATGTTGCCAAAAAGGAAGACTCCACTCGTAGCTGAACACCAAACGGTGCCGCGCGTCGAACAGCGAGGGACCACGCTCAGCAGCAAGATTAAAGGGATTCTGCGCCAGGTCATTCTCGCCAGCTACCTGGATTGAGCCAGAGCCCGAGATGTTGAATGACGAAACGTCGTCGATGGCTTTCGAATAGGTGTAAGAGGCCAAGAAGGAAAGGCCGTGACTGAAGCGCTTCTTGAGGCTGGCTTCCAACGCATTGTAGGAAGAGTTGGCGATGCCCGAAATCAAGCCTGTCGAGGAAAACTGGCACTTGCTCGGAGGATCGGCCAGAGTGCATCCAGAATGAAGACGGCGCTGGTCGGCGTTGCTTGTAGTGGATATGGGATTACCACTCGCGTCAACGCCTGGGATGTAGACAGCCGGATTTCCTTCAATGAAGCGCGGCAGCTTAGTTCCCTTGGTGCCCACATAGCCGACCTCCAGCAACAGGTCTTTGCTCAAAGACCTTTGGATGTTGAGGTCCCAATCTTGCGCGTAAGGCAAAGGCAGGTTCGGCGCCAGCGTTAGGTTCGTCAGAGGTGTAGCAAAAGTGTTGGGGGCGGGAGGGTTGCCATTGTAAGGATCGGCAAAATTAAGAGGCGAGGTGGGGCCGAGACTGATTTGCTCTGTCTGTAGATAAGGAGGCGCACTGATCGGTGATTGCAACGGCCCGCCTTGGCCCGTGTAGTACGGCTCGTAGTAGATTCCATAAGCAGACGTCACCAGCCAATGCCCGCTTCCAGTCGGGTCCCAAGCGACGCCAAGCCGCGGAGCAAAGGCTTTCTTAAAGGTTGGAATCAGCCCGGCAGGCACGCCGCTGTCGCCGGGATACAGCAGTCCCGGAGGAGCACTAGGAACCACCGTGGATTGCCGTCCGGGAACCCACAGTGTCTGCCGGTTCTTGGCTTCCGTGTAAGGAGACGGCAAGTCGTAGCGAAGGCCAAGGTTCAGGGTCAGGCGCGACGTGACTTTGTAAGTGTCTTGCACATAGCCGTTGAGGGATTTGCCGTTGATTCCACGCCCAAAATCACCGCGCCCTTGCAGGAAGAAAACCGGCTGGCCGAACAGGAAGCTGGCAAACGAATCCGTGAACGGAAAGGGTGCGACGACAAAGAATCCGTTGGTGGCAATTCCTTGTAACGCGTTCACGTGCAGGTGCTGGAAGCCGCCGCCGAATTTCAGTTCGTGCCGGCCGCGGACCCAACTCAACGATCCGGTGTAGTCATAGGCGTTCTCATAGGTATTGCGCGGGCCGGTGATGGGATCGCCCACGGTCGTGTAGCCATTGACCTGAATAAATGGAGGACCTGTGGCTATGTCCAGGCTGGGCTGGTAGGTAAATCCAAGATCCGAGAGCGGAGTATGGTTGGTACGCTCGCCGAAGAGGAATTTATTTCGCAGGAACGAAAAGCGCAGTACGCCAACGATGGACGGCGAGAAAGTATGCGTCTCTTGGGCCACGAAATTCTGCGCGCGATGGTCTTCTCCAATAGGGAAGCCTGGTACGCTGGCTCCCGCCGGGGAGAGTGGATCGAAGCGAGTGCCGTCATTGATCGTGTAGCGGAAATTCAGAGTGTTGCTGGGAGAGAGGTAGTGGTCGATACGCAGTCCGCCCTGATTGGAGTCGTCTTGCTTCACTTGTGTTGAAGTGAAGGTATTGAGGCCGCTGTTGGGTTGTGGAAAGAGGCTCAAAAGATTCTGAGAAAACGAGCTAATGAAGGGCGGCGGCAGCTGGTTATTGGGAATGGGTGTCGGTGGATTCGTGAACTCGAGAGCGAGCTGATGGTTTGGATTGTTACATAGGCCAGCAGTGAATCCCTCCGGACACAGCTCCGAAAAATCGCCGTTCCGCTGTCTCAAAGAGGGCACCGTGGCTTCGGCGGTTTCGCCCTGGCGGTTGCGGAAACCCTCGTAAAACGCAAAGAAGAAGGTCTTGTCTTTCCGAATCGGACCGCCGATGGTGGCTCCGAATTGATTTTGTTTGAGCGGCTCAACCGAGGTGGCGAAGAAGTTCTTGGCATCCAGCGCGTCATTGCGCAGAAACTCCCAGAGCGCGCCATGCACGCTGTTGGTGCCGGACTTGGTGATGATGTTGGTGGTAGAGCCGAGACTGTTGCCAAATTCGGCGGTGGAGTTGTGCGTCAGAATCCTGAATTCAGTGATCGCATCCACAGGAGGTTTCAGAACAAAACCTCCATCCACGCCATTGAAATTATTTGCGCCGTCAATCAGGAAGTTATTCGACTCCGGACGCTGGCCGTTTACCGCGTACGATTGGCCTTCACGAAGCGAGGAGCCAGCTTGCTTGAGACCCGGCGTCAGGGGCACGACACCTGGCTGCAACGTGCCCAGCTGCGTGAAATTGCGGCCGTCCAGCGGGAGGTCCAAGATTTCGCGTTCCAGAACAGCTTGACCCAAGCTAGTTACGGTGTTCTGAATCAGCTGGGCATCCGCGGTAACCTGCACTTCCTGCGTCTCCGCGCCAACCGCGAGATGAACGAGAATCGATGCGGTTTCGTTCACGTTCAGCGTGATGCCTTCTTGGACGTATCTCTGGAAGCCCTTAGCCTCGACTTGCAGTTGATAGTGACCAACCGGCAATTCCAGCAAAACATAAGCGCCGTCGCGGTCTGTGGTGGCTGTCCGCGTCAAAGCAGTTTCAGTCTGCTTGGCACTGACCGACGCTCCTTGTACTACCGCGCCGCTCGGATCAACAACTGTGCCGCGAATACTCCCAGTGATTTGCTGGGCCGAGGTGCGCAGGCCCGAGAAGAGTGCAATCGCAAACAGACACACCAAGAACTTGAGATTCCTCATGCGGTTTTACCTTTCGCTCGACGATGACTTTTTGGCGTTGGACCCGGAGCGGGAAAGGCTCCGGCCAACGGATATGCGCGGACGTTCTCGACCAGCGTCCGGCAATAGTTCCAGTGGGGCGATTATAGGGAGCGAGAGGGGAGGGGGGTCAATAATACAAAAGGAGTATCGCGATCAGGTGTCAGAAGGATGGGATGCGGGTGAGGCTTTCGCGTTCGGCGTGGATGTCGTCGCCGCGGAGTTCGCGGAGGGCGTAGGTGACGAATTCGGCGGCGACTTTTTTGCGCCAGGTCATGTCGAAGTCGGTGTTGTCGAGGGGCTTGGCGATGCGGGCGGCGAGGGCCGCGGCTTCTGCAATGGTTTCTTGATCGAGCGGGCGACCGAGGAGGAATTTTGCGGCGTCCGCGGCGACCAGTGGGCGGGAGGCTGCGGAGCCGATAGCGATGCGAGCGGCTTCGACTACGCCGTCGTTGGAGATGCGCGCGGCGGCGGCTACGGAGAGAACGGGGAAGTCGAAGGAACCACGGCGGCGCAGTTTCCAATAGGTGCTTTTCCAGCCGTGCAGGGAATCGAGCAGGACTTCGGCGAGAATTTCGTCGGGACGGCGGCGGATGTAGTTGAGGCCGTCATTGTTGTAGAGATCGGCGAGCGGGACTTCGCGCTCTTCGGAGCGGGAGACCAGGCGGACGCGAGCGCCTAGGGCGATTAGTGCTGGGGCCGTGTCTGTGGAAGAGACCGCCATACACTTGGGGCTTCCGGGTGCGACCCAGCAAGTCGTGCCGTCTTTCTTCAGGCAGAAGTCGATCGACTTTCGCCATTCATAGCTTTGGTCGTAGTAGTTGCAGCGGGTGTCGAGGCAGAGATTGCCGCCGAGCGTGGCCATGTTGCGAATTTGCGGAGTGGCGACTTGCGCGGCGGCTTGGGCTAGCGCGGTCAGGCCATTCCGGAAACGCGGATCTGCCGCGATGTCACTGAGAGTGAGGCAGGCGCCGAGGCGCGAGGCGGAATGGTCGAGTTTTATGCGGGTTAGATCCTCGATGTAACGGAGGCTCATCAGGGTGCGCGGGACTTGCTGGCGGCGCTTCATGTTGGGAAGCAAGTCGGTGCCGCCGGCTAGCGGCATGGCGTTGGCGCGCTCGCCGTCGAGGATATGGGCGGCTTCTTCGAGGGTGCGAGGGGCGCGAAAGTCGAACAGCGGCAGGCGCATCATGAGCTGAGTACCTGCTCTTTTTCCGGGTGCTCTGGGCGATGCTTTTTAGCGCGGGGAACGTCGTTCACGGCGTTGCCGTCGCCGCCTTCCCACGGAGGAGGGACACGGAGGGATTCCGGCCAGTCGACGTGCGGGAAATGGGTGGGTCCAAAACGCGGGGTGCGGCCGGCTTTCTTTTCGGCTAGCGCTTTCACGATTTTTTCCGGGGAGATGGGAACCTCGTCGATTCGTACGCCTATGGCGTCGTAGACGGCGTTGGCTACCGCGGGCATGATCGGGAGCAGCGGACCTTGGCCGACTTCTTTGGCGCCGAAAGGGCCGCGGGGGTCCGGTTCTTCGATCAGCTCGGTGATTACATCGGGCATGTCCAGCGAGGTGGGGCTTTTGTACTCGAGAATCGACGGAAATTTGTGCACCAGTGCGTGAGAAAGTTTTTTTGGAAGACGGCGGAACTCTTGTTCTTCCATCAGGGCTTCACCGAGGCCCATGTAGACGCTGCCTTCGACTTGTCCGCGCACGAGAGTGGGGTTCAGGGCGCGGCCGATGTCGTGGGCGATCCAGATTTTTGGCACCGTGATCCAGCCAGTGACGGGATTGACCGCCACCTCGACTACCGCGGCGGAATAGGAGTACGTGGGGGAGGGGCCGACACCGCCGCCTTTAAAGAGCGCGGGGGATTTTGGCGGAGTGTAAGAGCCGACCGTGCCGATGGTGCCGAAGCGGGCTTCCGCCACGCACACGGCTTCCGCGAAGGTGAAGCTTTTTTCCGGGGCGGCGGAATCGAAGACGCGCTTGTCGGCAAAACATAGACGCTCTTTGGGTATTGCGAGGCGTTCCGAGACCGCGTCGGCGATGATCGATTTGGCGCGCTCGGCGGCTTGCAAGGCGGCGTTGCCGGCCATGATGGTGACGCGGCTGGAATAGGAGCCGAGATCGACGGGGCCTAAGTCTGTGTCGCCGGTGTAGGTGCGAATGTCAAAGGTGTCGAGGCCCAGCACTTCGGCGACGATGGAGGCTAGGACGTCGTCGGAGCCCTGGCCGATTTCGCTGGTGCCGGAGAAAACGGTAACGCCGCCGCCGCGGTCGACCTTGAGCTGCACGGCGGATTGCGGCATTTTGTTCCAATAAATGGGAAGGCCGGCGCCGGTGAGATAGGCGGAGCAAGCGAGTCCTACACCTCGGCCTTCCGGGAGTTTGCGGAATTTTTCGTTCCAGCCGGAGGACTTGACGATGCGGCGGATGCATTCGGCGAGATTGATGGTGCTGAGGCGGAGAAAATTGGCGGTGACCGCGTTGGGAGATTCGACGATGCGCAGGCGGAGTTCGGCGGGATCGATTTTCAGCTTTTCGGCGATTTTGTCGAGCTGGACTTCCTGGCCGAAGCGGGGTTGCACCGTGCCGTGGCCGCGCTTGGGACCGCAGGGCGGCTTGTTGGTGAAGGCGCGGCAGCCTTGAAAGCGGTAGCGGGGGATGTGGTAGGTGGTGGTTTGCAGCGCGCCGGTGTAAAAGATGCTGGCTACGCCGTAGGAGCCGTAGGCGCCGCCGTCGATCAAGGTTTGCAGATGCATGGCGGTGAGGGTGCCGTCTTTTTTGACGCCGGTTTTGAATTTCATCAGGACCGGATGGCGCCCGCGGTGGCAATAGAAAACTTCTTCGCGCGTCAGGCAGATTTTTACCGGACGGTCGAGCATCAGGGCCGCTTTGGCTACGACGATTTCGTGATTGAAAGGATCGCTCTTGCCGCCGAAGCCTCCGCCGTTGGGAGTGGCGATGACGCGAATGTGGGCGGGCGGCATTTGCAGGACCTTGGCTAAGGCGCGGTGCAGGTAATGAGGGGTTTGGGTGCTGGTCCAGATGGTTAGCTTGCCTTCGGGATCCTTGATGGCGACGGAAGCGTGCTGCTCGATCGGGAGATGCGTATTCCCCTGGTAGAAAAAAGTGTCTTCGAAGATTTCGTCGGCTTCGGCGAAGCCGTCGTCGACGTTGCCGAAATCGAGTGCGACGCGCTTGTGGATGTTGCCTTCCTCGCCGTAGTCGTGAATGCGCGGCTCGGGAGTTGCTAAAGCTTCTTCGGGGTCGGAGATCGTCGCGAGGATTTCGTAGTCGACGTCGATCAAGTCCAGGGCTTCAAAGGCGGTCAGTTCTTCGCGGGCGATGACGGCGGCGAGAGGGTCTCCGACGTGGCGCACGTGGTCGACGCACAAGGCCTGCTCGTCCTGGCTGACGGGGAGGATGCCGTATTGGATGGGGACGTCTTTGCCGGTCAGGACTAAATAAACTCCAGGATGTGCGAGGGCGCGAGAAGCGTCGATTGTGCGGATGCGCGCGTGCGGATGCGGGGAGCGCAGGAGTTTGCAGTGGGCCATGCGCGGAAGAAAGATGTCGTCGGCGTAGCGGGTTTGGCCGGTTACTTTGGCGCGGGCGTCGACTCTGCGGCGAGGTACACCGATCACGCGCAGGCCGTTGGCGTTCTTTTGTGCATCCGGAGCCGGTGGATTTGCCGAAATTTTGCGATCGGTCATGAGCGTTCCTGGGCTGCGGGCAGCGCGGGGTTGCGCTCTGGGATTTCAAGCTGCGGATTCGGTTGTTGCGAGATCTTCAGGATGGCGGCTTCGACGGCCTCGAAGATTTGGAGATAGCCGGTGCAGCGGCACAGGTTACTGGAGAGCGCTTCGCGAATCTGATCGCGGTTCGGATGAGGATTTTGATCGAGCAAGGCCTTCGCGGTCACCAGGATGGCGGGGGTGCAGTAGCCGCATTGGGCGGCGCCGAGATCGGCGAAGGCATCTTGCAGAGGATGAAGTTGCCCATTCGAGCCGAGACCTTCGACGGTAAGAACGTTTCTTTTGTCGCACTCTAGCGCGAGGAGGAGACAGGAGAGCACGGGCTTGCCGTCCAGAAGAACGGCGCAGGCGCCGCATTCTCCCAGTTCGCAGCCATGCTTGGTGCCGGTGTGACCGAGATCTTCGCGAAGGACTTCCAGCAGCGTCTTGTAGGACGCGAAGGAGACGTCGGTCTGTTCGCCGTTCAGAGTAAGCCGAATGTGCGACGTCTTTTGTGACTCGGCGGGAAGCGCGATCACGTGCAAATCACTTCTGCTGTTTGGGGCACTCATCGGGCCACCGCCCGAGTCTTCGTTTCACGTGAGAGATAGGTGTGGACGGCGTGCGGGGTTTCTCTGGAGAACGCCGCGCGCTGCGGAGCGTCTGGTTTCGTCAACAAACCGCGGATCAAGTAGTCGGCGAATCCTTCCGCGATCTCGGCTGCGGTCAGGGAACCCTCGGGACGAAACCAGCGGACGCTCCAGTTCAGGGCGCCCAGGACAGCGCGTGCCGCTAGCGCGGGGTCGCAGGGAACGAACTCCGCGGACCGCGCGCCGGCGGCAATCAATTGGCGTACACCTTCTTCGTAGCGGTCGCGCTTGGCTACCAAGGCGGCGTTGCAGTTGTGGCGGCAAGGTACCGGTTAGGAAATGGGCCGCTGAGCCTTCGACTTCATCGAGGACGCAACGTACGTGGGAGACGATGACTAAGCGGAGTTTTTCCGAGGTGCTGGCGCGCAAGCGGCGGGCCTTTTCGAGGGCGGCGATCAGGCGGTCGAGGGAGACGTCTTGGCAGAAGAAGAGAATCTCGTGTTTGCCTTTGAAATAGTTATAGAGGTTGGCGGGGGAGAGATCGGCGGCGTCGGCGATGTCGCGCATGCCGGTTTCGGCGACGCCGCGGACTCGGAATTCTTTGCCGGCGGCGCGTAGGATTTCCAGGCGGCGGGTTAGGTAGCGGCGGCGAATGCGGGTGGTGCCGCGGGTTGTGGATCGGGTGGTTGGCAACTTAGGTCTCCACGGTGGAATTGCTGGTGGACCGCTGAGAATCACTTTTCTAGGAATAGCATTTGATTTTGCGAGTGTCAACGGAATTCTGAACGGTTGTTCAGATTAGGAACAGCCGTTCAGTTAAGGAGAATAACGAATCGATGCTTGCCCCGGCTGTTTGGTTTGCCTGCCTGCTGGCGGCCGTAGAAAGCAGCGACCCTTCGAAACTCATGGTAAACGAGTCGCCGCACTCCAAATCAGCGGGGGAAGAGGCGGGCGGCGTTGTCGTAGAGGATTTTGCGCTTGGCTTCGGGCTTGATTGGCAGCGCGTTGAATTTTTCGATGTTGCCTTTGATTTCGGGGACGCCGGGGCCGGGCCAGTCGGTGCCCCACAGGACCTTGTCGGCTATGTCTTCAATGCGCGGGAAATATTCCATCAGCTTTTGCGGCGGGATGCCGGAAATATCCATGTACATGTTTTTGTGACGGCGAACCAGGAAAAAGGCCTCGTTCATCCAGAGTGGCCTTCCGCCGTGGGCGAGGATCACGACCAGATCCGGGTAGTCGATGCTGATGTCGTCGCACAACATGGGTTGGGCATGAAGATTTCTTGCGCCGGGAAAAATCGAAGTTCCGGTGTGGATCATGATGGGCATGTTGTTGGCTTGCGCGCGTTCGTAAATCGCAGCCAAGCCGCGGTTGCCGTCCATGTAGTCGTTCGGGGAGAGCACCTGATGCGATGGATGCATTTTTATGGCGCGGATGCCGAGCTTGGCGAGGCGGTCGACTTCTGCTCCGGGATCGGGAACCGTTCCCGGCAGGACGCCGCCGAAGGCGATCAGGCGGTCGGGTGCGGCGCTGCAATACTTGGCGCTCCAATCATTCACTTCGGGAGTGAAGCCAATGATCTTCGGAGCGACGTAGTTGATGAGTCCGGCGCGCTCGACGCCCAGAGTGTCAAGAAATGCCAGAAACGCCTTAGGATCGTTGGAGTAGCGCTCCACGTCGGCATAGTCCTTGCGGCCGTGCTTGATCAGTTCGAGCGCCGAGGGCTTCACCATGTGGTAAGGCATGATGTGGACGTGGATGTCGATGATCGGTTGCACGAATTCTCCGTGGTACCAGGGATTGAAAGCTATGCGCCGTCAGCGCGGAGGCTTGCGGCTTAAGGAGATTGCCAGACTGGAGCGCGTTTTTCCATAAAAGCGCGCACGCCTTCGCGGGCGTCTGCGGTGCGCATCAGTTCATCCAGATAGATTCTCTCGATTTCGTTTAATTGTGTCTCGAAATTATCGGCGTGCAATCTCCACAGCGCTCGGCGGGTCAAACGCAAGACCGTGGGGCTGAGGCCGCGCAACTCGGCAAGCAGTTGATCGACGGCTTGCTGCAGCTCACCATCGGGAACGACGCGGGAGACGATGCCTATTTCGCGGGCGGTCTCAGCGGAAATCGTGCGGCCAGAGAGAATTAGATCCGCGGCTGCACGGAACCCGCAGAGGTGAGAGAGGGTGATCATGGCAATCGGAGGGAAGCAGCCCAGCTTGATTTCCGGTTGACCGAACTGGGCCGGCTGGGTGGCCACGACGAAATCGCAGAAGGTGGCCAGCTCCATTCCGCCACCGAGACAGTGGCCGTGCACGGCGGCGATGGTGACGCACTCGACCCGGGCCAGGCGGCGAAAGATGGCGTGAAACGCGGTTAGCATTTCGCCGACGCGGTCCGGAAGGTGATCCGCGATCTCCGCGCCTGCGGAAAACCCCTTTGGGCCGTGCCCTTGGAAGACCAGGAAGTCGGAGTGCGGCAGCGTACGATCGAGCGCGGCGTCCAATTCCCGCATCATCTCGGTATTGAGAACATTGAGCGGCGGACGGTCCAGGGTGATCCAAGCCGTGCGTCCCTCGAGGCGAGTGTGAATTGTGCTTGGCGGCACGGATCTCCGGCGATGGTACCGATCAGTTGAAACGCACGTATTCGAAATTCAACGGTTGACCGTTGACGCCGCGGGCCGGCGGGGCAATCCAATTGGCGAACTTGCCCAACTCCACTACGCGGCCGCTCATCAGGGACTGCACGAAAGCGTGATCCTTCGGGCCCGGCAGCCATTCCGATTCGTGGTTCTTCCACGCTTCCTCGCTTAAGACTTCTCCGAGCGGGCTGATGTAGTGCCCCGCGAAGTTGCCGATCGCGCGGTGGAAGCCCTTGTGGGGCAAGGTCAGCTTAAACGGAATGCCGACTTGGTCGATGACGCGCTGCCAGCGATTCACGCCGTCTTGGATTTCTTCGATGTAGTCGTCGCGGAGCCTTTCATTCAGCGCCGTCAGCGCGGGGACATTCGTGGCGACTACCTTATCGGCCACGACCTCCAGCACCGGATACGTGGCTTCACGGAGCACGTGATCGTCCTCGAGCTTGGTCTCCCGGTATCTACCTTTCAAACCGCTGGTGAAATAGTTGGCGGCGTTGGAAGAAACATCGGAGCCAAACAGGTCCAGGGTGACGCTGTAGTGGAAGTTCAAATAGCGCTGTATGGTTTCCAGGTCGATGACGCCGAGCTGGCGGACGTCCGACGGATCATCCACCTTGTTTTCTTTCATGACTTCGCAGGTGCGCTGGATAATGCGGCCGACTCCGGTCTCGCCGACGAACATATGGTGAGCTTCTTCGGTGAGCATGAAGCGGCAGGTGCGCGAGAGGGGATCGAAACCGGATTCCGCCAGAGCGGTGAGCTGGAATTTCCCGTCGCGATCGGTGAAAAAAGTGAACATGTAAAACGCGAGCCAGTCCGGAGTAGGTTCGTTGAACGCGCCGAGAATGCGCGGATTGTCGGTATCGCCGGAACGCCGATCCAACAGCGCTTCCGCTTCTTCGCGCCCATCGCGTCCGAAATAACGATGCAACAAATAAACCATAGCCCAGAGGTGACGGCCTTCTTCGACGTTCACCTGGAAGATGTTTCGCAAATCGTACAGCGAAGGACAGCACATGCCGAGCATGCGCTGCTGTTCGACGGAAGCCGGCTCGGTATCTCCTTGGGTGACGATAACGCGGCGCAGCGTGGAGCGATACTCGCCCGGCACATCCTGCCAGGCCGGCTGACCGCGGTGCAGCCCGAAATTGACTTGGCGGTTTTCATCGCGAGGCTGCAGGAAAATTCCCCAGCGATATTCGGGCATTTTCACGTAGTCAAACTGCGCCCAACCGTCGGGCTCGACGCTGATCGCGGTTCGCAGATAGACATCGAAGTTGTGACTCTCATTGGGGCCCATGTCGTACCACCAGTTCATGTACGCGGGTTGCCAATGTTCGAGGGCGCGCTGCAGAACGCGGTCTCTCCCCAGGTCGACATTGTTCGGAATTTTTTCGCTGTAATCGATCATTGCGGTCTCCTCAGTGAGTTCGCAGCTGCGGGCCAGGCGATCCTTAGACCCTTTCCCAATTAAATTTCACCGGCGCACCCGTGCCGTAGACTTTGAGCGCTCCGTTCGGGCCCACGGCGTTGGGACGAATGAAGATCCAGTTTTGCCAGGCAGAGAGCCGGCCAAAGACGCGGGTCTCGAGCGTCTCGGTGGCTCCAAAGCGCAGATTGGCCTCGAGGCCGGTGAGGGCATCGGGCGAAAGCGCGGCTCGCGACTCGATGGCTTGGCGGATTTCGTCTTCCCAGTCGAGATCATCCGGCGCGGCGGTCACGAGACCGGCATCGAGAGCGTCCTTGGGAGCAAGCTTGGCGCCAATTTTGTTGCGCAATACCTCGATTTGCTCCGCGTTCTGATAGAAACGCGCCGCCAGGCGCGAAAGATGATTCACCATGGGCAGCGGGCCGAAATTCATTTTCGATAGCGTCAACGTGGCGGGACTGTCGTTTTCCTGGGTGTCGCGCAGGTACAGGCGGTCCGCGGCGAGCGCCAATTCCAAGAGCGTGCCGGCGAAGCACGAGCCGGGCTCCGCGATCGCGTAGATCGAGCGCGAAGTAACGTCGATGCGCGCAAAGGTCCGGCGCATCATGCCGAGGACTTCGCGGACGAACCAATTGTCTTGATGACTCAACAGGAACTCGTCGATGGCCAGGACTGCGTCGGAATTTCCAGTGGTTTTGACGATCCACAGACCCAGCTCGAGTTCACTGGCGCGCAAGGTCAGGATGGCGTCGTCCAATTCTCGGGCCATTTGAAGAGGCCACCAGTTGACGCCGGCTGCGAGAACTTGGTCGAGGGTGTTTTCTGCGATTGACAGCGGAGCGCTAACCGTGAGCGTTGCGGTGCGAGCTTGGCGATTGAACTGCACATCGACGTATTCGTAGTGCAGGCCGGCTTCATCGATCGAGCGTTTCAGGGGCGTCAGAGTTACGCCCCGGGCGTTTGCGGGGCGGTCGCTGTGCTCGGTTAGCTTCAGGGCGCGCTGCTTGATGTGTTCCGCAAACTGCTGAGGCTTGATGGCGTCGTCGACCAGGCGCCAGTCTTTGGCGCGTTGCCCGCGGACGCCGTCGGGGTTGGTGGCGAAGATGTCGGCGTGATCGCGGCGAACCTTGCGCTTGTCGGTGACGCGGGTCAGGCCGCCGGTGCCGGGCAGGACGCCCAGGAGCGGCAGCTCCGGCAAACTGACCGCAGACGAACGATCGTCCACGAGAATGATTTCATCGCAGGCGAGTGCGAGTTCATAACCGCCGCCGGCAGTCGTGCCGTTCAGGGCCGCGAGGAATTTCAGCCCGGAGTGGGCGCTAGAATCTTCGATGCCGTTGCGAGTCTCATTGGTGAATTTGCAGAAGTTCACTTTCCAGGCGTGGGAAGAAAGGCCGAGCATATAGATGTTGGCGCCGGAGCAGAAAATACGGCTCTTCGCGCTGGTGATGACCACCGAGCGAACCTCGGGGTGTTCAAAGCGAATGCGCTGCAGCGCATCGTGCAGCTCGATGTCGACGCCGAGGTCGTAGGAGTTGAGCTTGAGTTTGTAGCCCGGGCGGAGTCCGCCGTCTTCGGCGACGTCCATTGTCAGCGTTGCTACCGGGCCATCGAAGGACAGCTTCCAGTGCTTGTAGCGGGACGGGTCGGTTTGGAAGTCGACAGAATCCATTTTTGCTTGAGGTTCTTGCGTCACTGCTCCGTCCACGAAATCCTCCTACGGAATATTTTCTTGCAGCGCGAGCCGCAGTTTGCCGAAACTGAGGTCCGGGGATTCGCCCGAAGTGTCCAGGGACATGTCCGCTTTTCGATACAGCGGTTCACGAGCTTGGAGAATCCGGCGCAGATCTTCCATGGCGCGATCGCTTCCGGCCATCACGCGAAAATCGCCCTGCGCGATCACGCGAGACATGTGCTCCTCCGGCTGCGCTTTGATCCAGATGGTGTAGCAGTGCGAAAGCAGATGGTCGTACGTTTCTTTTTCCGACACCACACCGCCGCCCACCGAAAGCACCGCGCGAGGATGTTCTCGAAGAACGCGGTCCAGGATGCGCTTTTCGATGGCGCGATAGCCGGATTGCCCGTAGAGCGAAAAAATATCCGCGAGAGACATTCCGGTGTCTTTTTCAATCTCCATATCCAATTCGATGAAGGGGATATTCATTTCTGCGGCCAATCGCGACCCCAGTGTGGATTTGCCGGCTCCGCGCAGACCGACCAGCGCGATACGCGATCGACGCGCATTTTCTTCCTCGCTGAAGTCCCGCTTGAGGCGGAAGACGACGTCTTGCAGGCGGTGAGCCGGGACCCGTTCCAGAAAACGCTGGATCACGAGTTTTTCGGCTGGCTGGTCCGCTTCGGGGGCAAACAAGTCCACGAGAGTAACGCTGAGAGCCGCCGCAATTCGCCGCAGCAAGACAATAGAGACATTCCCTTCGCCGGCTTCCAGTTGCGCGAGATGGCGCTCGGAGACATCGGCATCACGAGCTACCATTTTGCGGGTCATGCCGCGGCGGCTGCGTGCCTGACGAACGCGCTTACCGAGGAAGAGCAAGAAATCGTCTTCGCGAGCCAGGGCCAGCCGAGGGTTTCCGGATGCGGCAATCCTGGGATCAATGTCGTTTGCTGGCATGGCAATCTTCGCGTACACCCTGCTGCAGTATAATACACACTGCCCGTTATTGACCAAGGAAAAGATGATCTGGGCCATCATCGAGCCTTCTATCAGCGATCCATGGGTTCGGCGTTTTTCCGAATAAGTATAGTAATAGCATATAGATACAGAATATTTGGCATTCCACCGAAAAACCTCTGGATTCGACTGCAGAAGCGATGCACTATTATGCCGTTTGGCGTCCTCGTAATTTTGAGATCTGGAGTTGGTGCCCAGTTCGGGAAGCAAGCAGACAGCAGGCCGACGTGCCCGTGCCAAACCCAAGTTTCTTGGGCGCAGAATGCAGAGCGATTCAAAAGTCTGGACGAGCAGTTGGGGTGTGGCAGAATTAGCCACGGAGGGCTGGGCAATATGACGATTCCTTCGAAAGAACGGCTGACGCAGCCGCTCATCCGCGAAAACGGTTCGCATCGCCCGGCGACGTGGGATGAAGCGCTGGACCGCGTGGTCCAAGGCTTTCGAACCCAGGTTCAAAAGCACGGCCCGCGAACGTTCGGCATGTTCAGTTGCTCGAAGACCACCAACGAGCTGAACTATATCTCGCAGAAGTTCGTTCGCTCGGTGATCGGCACGAACAACATCGACAGCTGCAACCGGACTTGACACGCCCCCAGCGTCGCCGGTCTGGCGACGGTTTTTGGAGCGGGCGGCGGGACCAGTTCGTACCGCGAAATCCATGATGCGAACGTGATCCTGCTGTGGGGTTCGAACGCGCGGGAGACGCATCCGATTTTCTTTCATCATGTACTGAAGGGCATTCACAACGGGGCCAAGCTGTATGTCGTCGATCCTCGCCGCACCAGTTCAGCGCAGTGGGCGGATGCGTGGTTGGGTCTCGATGTCGGCGCCGACATCTCGCTGGCCAACGCCATGGGCCGCGAGATCATCGTTTCAGGACTCGCCAATCAATCGTTCATCGCGAATGCGACCAGCGGCTTTGAGGCTTACCGGGAGTGCGTGGAGAAATATACGCTGCAGCGGGCCGAGCGCGAAACCGGGGTTCCCGCCGCGGTCATTCGCGAGACGGCACACAGCTATGCGCGCGCGGAGCGCGCCGAGATTTGCTGGACTCTGGGCATCACCGAACATCACAACGCCGTGGACAATGTTCTCGCGCTCATCAATCTCGCGCTGCTCACCGGCCACGTGGGCCGCTACGGCAGCGGGCTCAACCCCTTGCGCGGCCAGAACAACGTGCAGGGCGGCGGTGATATGGGAGCGATCCCGGATCGCCTGCCTGGTTTCCAGCACGTTGAGAACGACGAATTGCGCGCGAAATTCGAACGCGCCTGGAACGTCAGAATCGAACCGAAGCGCGGCTGGCATTTGAGCGATATGTTTAATGCCATGGAGCGCGGAGAGTTGACCACTCTTTACGTGCTCGGCGAAAATCCCGCGGATTCGGAAGCCGACCGCCACCGTGCCCTGAAGCTGCTGGGCGGCTTGACGTGTCTGGTCGTCCAGGATCTTTTCTACACGGCGACGGCGGCAATGGCAGATGTGGTTCTCCCAGCCGCCGCGGGCTGGTGCGAGAGCGAAGGCACGGTCACTTCCAGCGAGCGCCGCGTGCAGCGAGTGCGCGCGGCCGTGCCTGCTCCGCCGGGAGTTCGCGACGACATTGAAATCCTCTACGAATTGGCGCGTCGACTCGGCCACGACTGGGGCAAGCCGAACTCCGAAAGCATTTGGGAAGAAGTGCGCGGGCTTAGCCCCATGCACGCGGGCATGAGCTATCGACGCCTGGAGGAACTTGGCGGCATCCAATGGCCTTGCTACGACGAATCGCATCCTGGCGAGCTCTACTTGCACAGCAGGCTTTGGCAAACTCCGGTGATCGGCCCGTTGGCTCCGTTCAGCGCGGTCGAATTCGAGCCGCCGGTGGATCAACTGGACGAGAATTATCCGATTCGGCTGACCACCGGACGCCGTCTCGATTCTTACAACACCGGCGTGCAGACGGGCCGCTACACTTCGCCGCTGCGCCGCGCCGAGACCCTGGACCTCTCTCCCGAAGACGGCGCACAGTATCATCTGTCGGAGGGAGAAAAAGTGCGCGTCAGTTCGCGCCGGGGTTCGGTGATTGCTCCCGTGCGCTTTGACGCCGGCTTGCGCCCCGGCCTGGCGTTCATGACCGTCCACTTCCACGATCAAGTGGCCACAAACGATCTGACCATCGACGCGGTCGATCCCAAGTCGGGAACATCGGAATTCAAAGCCACTGCCATCCGCGTCGAAAAGTACCGGGAGAACTGATTGGACCTGCACCTGACCGAAGCGCGAGCGACGCCCGAAGAGCGAAGTGCGGTCGACGCTGTTTTGGGCGCTCCGGAATCGGTGTTGGCAGGGCACCCGTCACGGTTTCCTCGGCATCTGCTGCTTCCTGTGTTGCACGCCATTCAGGGGCGGTCCGGATGGATTAGTCCCGGAGCGCTGAACTATGCGTCGGTGCGATTGAACGTAGCGCCGGCCGAAACTCATGGCGTGGCGTCGTTCTACGGAATGTTTTCGCTTACGCCGCGTCCTCCTGTGGTTGCTCAC
The DNA here is from genome assembly GCA_963788495.1 of uncultured Acidobacteriota bacterium. Lineage (GTDB taxonomy): Bacteria > Acidobacteriota > Terriglobia > Acidiferrales > UBA7541 > Acidiferrum. The sequence continues at coordinate 232,922 of CAWBGX010000003.1, forward strand.
GTGTGCGACGATATCGCTTGCCTCACGCGGGGCGCTGAGCAGCTTTGCGTTGAGCTTGAAAGCAAGCTTGGGCCCGCAGGCGCCACCTGCGCGGGTGGACGCGCCACGTGGGTGCGCAGTGCGTGCCTGGGTTTGTGCGAGCGAGCGCCCGCCGCTCTAATTACCGCAGCGGGTGAAGTGCCCAAAGCGTGCGTGGTTGCTCCGGCGCAGCCGGGCTTGATTGAATCTTTGGTGTACGAAGCCGCGCAGGGCCGCCTGACTTCCGAGCCCGATGTCCGAGACGTATCGCTTTCCGTTCCCCAAGCGAGACAGCCGCAGCTTCGCCTGCTGCGCCGCATTGGCATAGCCGATCCTGTAAGCCTCGATGACTACCGTCGCCTCGGTGGCTATGAAGCCTTGAGCCGGGCCTTTGCGCTTGGAGCCGAAGGCGTGGTTCGCGAAGTCCTGGAGTCGCGGCTGGTGGGCCGTGGTGGCGCGGCTTTTCCGACGGGCAAGAAGTGGGAGGCGCTGCACCTGCAACGCCACCTGGGCCGCACGCACTATGTGATCTGCAATGCGGACGAATCGGAGCCCGGTACTTTCAAGGATCGTATTTTGATGGAAGGTGATCCTTTCGCGGTGCTGGAAGGCATGACCATCGCGGCGCTGGCGGTAGGCGCGCATCAGGGTTACATCTATCTTCGCGGCGAATATCCCCTGGCCGGCGAGCGGCTCGCACACGCGATCCGCTCCGCCCGCGCCAACGGATTACTCGGCGACAATATCCTTGGCCAGGGTCTGCGCTTCGATATCGAATTGCGCCGCGGCGCGGGCGCCTACATTTGCGGAGAGGAAACAGCGCTCTTCAATTCGATCGAGGGTTATCGCGGCGAGCCGCGCAACAAGCCACCCTTCCCGACGCAAGCGGGACTGTTTCGCCAGCCGACAGTCGTCAACAATGTTGAGACGCTGATCAATGTGCCGGAGATTATCCTTGCAGGCGGCGCGGCCTACTCGCGAATTGGCACGCCGGGCTCCGCGGGGTACCGGCTTTTTTGCCTTTGCGGCCATGTGGTTCGTCCCGGCGTGTACGAGGTTCCTTTCGGTGCCCCTCTGCGTCATGTCATCGAGCTGGCCGGCAGCGTGGGAGGTAACGGGCGTCTTCAGGCCGTGTTGCTGGGCGGGGCAGCGGGCGTTTTCGTTTCGCCCGCGGAACTCGACATGCCGCTTACATTCGAGGGCACGCGCGCGATGGGTGCGACGCTCGGCTCCGGCGTAATAATGCTGTTTGACGACAGCGTAAACCTCAAGCAAATTCTCCTGCGAATCGCGGCTTTCTTCCGCCACGAGACCTGCGGCCAATGCGTTCCTTGCAGGGTTGGTGTCGTTCGTCAGGACGAAACACTTCACCGGCTGGTGAAGAATCAGCCGCTGAAGTCGGTGGCCCAAGAAATCGGCGCGCTGAAGGAGATCGGCCAAGCCATGCGCGATGCCTCCATCTGCGGACTTGGGCAAACCGCGTCCAGTGCGGTGGAGTCCGTTCTAAGCCGATGGAGTTTGTTCTCGTGAACGAACCAGCCAAGGCCCCGTCGCCTTTGCAGCCGACCGCTCGCGGGCCGATTCCAGAGGTCCCGCTACGCCCTCCAAGCCGCCAGGTGAACATCAAGATCGATGGCAAGGAGGCATCCGTTCCCGAAGGCGCGACGATCCTGGACGCCGCTCGCAGTTTGGGTATCGAAACTCCCACTCTATGTTTTCTGGAAACGCTCGCGCCGGTAAACGTGTGTCGCGTATGCGTCGTGGAACTGGAAGGCTCCCGGACGCTGGTTCCCGCCTGTTCGCGCAAGGTGGAGCCAGGGATGTCCATCAAGACGGATTCCGAGCGCGTTCGCCTCAGCCGCCGACTGGTCCTCGAGTTTCTGGCCTCCAGCGTGGATGTCTCGACAGCCCCGGCGCTGCAGGGTTACGTGAAACAATATGGCGCCGATCCGGCGCGATTCGGCTCTACCGCAGCCACTGTGGCCCAGCCGCCACAAATCGACAACAACCTCTACGTGCGGGACTACGCGAAGTGCATTCTCTGCTACAAGTGCGTGGAAGCGTGTGGCGTCGACGCACAGAACACCTTTGCCATCGCGGTTGCCGGTCGAGGTTTCTCCGCTCGCATCGCCACCGAGTACGATGTGCCGCTACCCGATTCGGCCTGCGTCTATTGCGGGAACTGCATCGCTGTCTGCCCCACCGGAGCATTGATGCCCACGACCGAGTACAACATGCGCCAAGCAGGCACTTGGGACGAGTCGCGTCAGACCAGTACGGACACGATCTGTCCTTACTGCGGCGTTGGCTGTGAGCTCACGGTGCACGCGCAAGAGGGCCAAATCGTTCGGGTCACGTCGCCGCTGGACAACAGCGTCACCAGCGGTAATCTGTGCATCAAAGGGCGGTTCGGCTGGCAGTTTGTGGAAGTTCAGCCGGCGCAGAAAGCGAAATAGGAACGGTTGGCCCCGGCGCAAGGAACCCATCGCGCGGGAAAGATGCTCGGGAAAAGGGCGCGACCTGCGCCAATCCCATCTACGCAATCTCTTTGTGCGCTGACAGCCGGAAGACCCGCCGCACGGAATCCAGAAAATCCAGAACTGCGGCTGATTCTTCGCCCTTGCGCCATGCGGCGTAAACCTCGATCTTGGCGTCGGGTTCATTCAGCCGCACGGAGGCCAGTTCCACGCCAGAAACGGAACGGTTCACGGTGGCACCCGCGCCCAGAAAGATGGCCTTGCCGGACGCGATCATGATGGCCCCGGCTTCTTCGTGAGCCTCCACGTGCGTCACCAGCAAATGCGGTGTGAAGCCCTGCTTGCTGAACATCCCCAAAATCTTGTCGTACAGCCCGCTGGAGAAATTTCGGCGGAAGATGATCAGGGGTTCGTCGGCCACATCTTTCAGCCGCAAAGACCTGCGTTTCGCCAGGCGGTGTGTTTTCGGCAGCACCACAACAAACTCCTCCTCGAAGAGCAGTTCGCACTCCAGGTTCATTCGATCGACGGGTGGCCGCAAGAATCCGACATCGATCTCGCCCTTTTGCAGAGCTTCGTTCTGCAGCGTGGAGAAAATGTCGCGGCACTCGATATCGACGGCGGGCAGGCGTTTGCGATGCTCGAAGACTGCTTTGCTCACTGTGCCACCGAGTCCGGAAGCCAGACCGATGCGAACAATTCCGGATTCTCCTTTTTGGGCGTGGCGCGCGGCTTCGGTGGCATGGCCCGCCTGCACGATGAGTTTTCGGGCTTGCTCCAGGAACGCCTGCCCTGCCTTGGTCAGTTCCACCCGCCGCTTGCTGCGCACCAGCAGCACCACGCCCAGGTCTTCTTCCAGTTGGCGGATCTGGCGGCTCAGCGGGGGCTGCGCGATGTGCAGGTGCTCGGCGGCCTTCCTGAAATTGAGGTGTTCCGCGACGGCGATGAAGTAACGAACGTGACGCAGTTCCACGGCGGGTATTCTATACCGCCGGAGTCACCGCTTCAGGAATCTCTTTCGTTGCTGGATTGAATATCGCAGAGCTACATCTTGGAAGGCGCTTCCGAGTGTTCTGCCGCAGACTGAGTCCGTTGGTCTTGCAGCTCGCGGAGCTTAAACCGCTGCAGTTTCCCAGTGGCGGTTTTGGGAATTTCCGGCAAAAACTCAACCCAGCGAGGGCGCTTGTAGCCACCGACCTTTTGCGCCACCCAATCCTGCAGGTCTCGGGCTAATTGCTCCTGGGGCGTGAATTCGGCGTGCACCACCACATACGCCGCCGGCTTGGTGAGTCCAGCTTCATCGTCGCGGGCCACCACCGCTGCCTCGCGCACGGCGGGATGTGCAATCAAAGCACTCTCCACCTCCGCCGGACTGAGCCAGCGGCCGTTCACCTTAAACAGATCGTCGGCGCGTCCGGCGTGCCAAAAATAGCCGTCTTGATCCTGGTAGTACTTGTCGCCGGTGCGGAACCATGGACCGACGAAAACCTCCTTGGTCTTTTCGTGCTGGTTCCAGTAACCCGTGCAGATGGAATCTCCCTTGACGAAAAGATCGCCAATTTCGTTCGGACCCACCGGGTTCCCGTGTTCATCCACGATTTTTGCTTCGTATCCGGGAATGATCTTGCCGCTGGATCCCGGCCGGGCTTCGCCGGGACGGTTGGCGATCACCATCTGCAAGGATTCCGTGGAGCCGAGGGCATCCAGAATCTCGACGCCGAAACGCTGCTTGAACCGTTCAAAGAGTGGGGCCGGCAGGGCCTCGCCTGCCGAGATGGCGTGACGCACGCTGGACAGGTCAAACTCTTGTCCGTTCTCTCGCCGCTCGGCCAGCAAGGCCGCATAGTTCGTGGGCACCGAGAAAAACAACGTTGGCCGGTAGCGCTCGATGTTGGCGTACACCGCCGCAGGAGTCGGACGCGCCGGAGAAAGAATCGTGGTGGCGCCGCAGGACAACGGGAAATAACCGGCATTCCCCAAGCCGTACGCAAAAAATAAGCGGGCGACGCTGTAGCAGCGATCGCGTTCATTCATGCCCAGAATGCCCTTGGCGTACAACTCCGAACACACCACCATGTCGTGATGCAGGTGCACGCAGCCTTTCGGAACGCCGGTGCTGCCCGAGGAGTACAGCCAGAACGCGGCGTCATCCTTGCTGGTGGGTTCCGGTTCAAGTTCCGGAGATGCCTGGTCCATTCGTTCGCGCAAACCGTGGATCTTCGGGCCTGCTTCTCCGACCACCACGATCTCGCGCAAATTGCGCAGCCGTTCCCGTGGAATCGACTGTAACTGCGGCAGCAGGCTTTCGCTCACCAACGCGACCCGGGCCCGGCTGTCATTGAAAATGTACTCGTACTCTCGGGGTTTCGATTGGGTGTTGACCGGTACGGCGACCGCACCCGCCTTGATCGCCCCGAAAAAGCTGTAGAGAAACTCGGGTCCGTCCAGCAGCAACAGCAATACTCGCTCTTCGGGGCGCACCCCGAGGTCTCGCAGCGCGTTTCCCGCGCGGTTCGTTCCTTCCATCAGTTGCTGGTAGGTGACGCGCTCGTCGCCGCACTCAATCGCGATCTTTCGCCCCCTTCCTTCCAGGACGTTGCGATCCACGAAATAGCTGGCAGCGTTGAAATTTTCCGGCAGATTTATCAATACTGCGACCTTCTCCGGCTGGTTGACGGCAAGGCACATGTCCCGCAGAAGCGGGCGGAGTATAACATGAGCAAAATCTCCGGTTTTTCGCCGGCCCGGAGTTGCGCGCCGGCGGTTGCCGCCAGTGCCTGTGGATGCGAACCCCTTGCACGCCTTCCATCGGGACCTGCGGTGACGCCAAACCCTCACAAGATGCTGTTTCTTCTTTGAGTTGCCGCCAGACAGTGGCCGATTATCGTCATCCGGCAAGATACGCTGTCCGATATTCGGTGATACTTTTTGAGTATCGCACACGACCCAAACATGTATTGGACAGTTTCCGGGTTCGAAACCATGCTCGACAAAATTATCGATTCTTCGCATTGATCTTTCGCGGGGTGCAAGCAGTTCGTGATTGTCGTCATCGTTCAAAAAACGTCGAGGGCCTGAGGAACGGCGAGTTCTTGCGTGCCCGCTCGTTTGCGGGGGATCAAGGCTGAAAGCCTATTGAAACTGCTTGGAGCAGACGTTCGGACCGGAAGAGGAGAGGCCATGAAACTACGTTCGATGCTGATTTTGTGGATGGCGATCTTGATGGTGGCAGGTCTTGCTCCGCGGGCCTCCGCGCAAGTCGGCGGTAGCGCCGCCCAGCTGAACGGTTCCGTAAAAGATGAAAGCGGCGGCTCGGTGGCCAAGACTTCCATCACGCTGCGAGAAACGGAGACCAATCGCACCTACACCGCCGTGTCCAACGAGGGCGGCTTTTACGTGTTCCCCAACTTGCCGGCGGGCCACTATGAACTGGTCGCCGAAGCCGCTGGTTTCGCAAAGTCCACGCAGACCGGCATCGTACTGTCGGTCGGCCAGGTGGCCACCCTCGACGTCACTCTTAAGATCGCCGCCAGCGCGGAAAAGGTCACCGTTACCACCGAGGCCGCGCCCGTCGAACCGACGCGCACCGAGGTCAGCGCGGTGATCACCTCCAACCAGATTCAATCGCTACCCATCAGCGGAAGGCTCTTCACCGACTTCGCGCTGTTGACGCCCGGCGTTACCACCGGCCGCACCAGCTTGCAGTCCACTATCACCGAGGCCGAGGTCACCCGCATCTCTTTTGGCGGCATGCGGGATCTCAGCAACATGGTCACTGTGGACGGCGCGGACACCATCAACACGGCCACCGGCTCGCAGCGCGGCACGCCCTCCCAGGAAGCTGTCAGCGAATTTCGCGTGGTCAACAACGGCTTCGGCGCCGAGCAGGGCCGGGCCATGGGTGGCATCGTCAACATCATCACCAAGTCTGGGACCAACGATCTGCACGGTTCGGTCTACGACTATATTGAGAACGATGCGGTCAACGCTCGCGCTCTCCTGCAGCCCTCTCCAGTTGCGGACACCCTCCGGCAAAATCAGTTTGGGGCCACGTTTGGCGGCCCAATACGTAAGGACAAGACGTTCTTCTTTATGAACTATGAGGGCCAGCGGCGTGGGGAAGCTCCAGTTCAATCCCCGGAGCTGACCAGCAATTTGGCGTTGATCAACGCCGCTAAGGCAATACTCGGCATCGCTCCTGAAAGTATCAATACCCTGAAAACGCAGGACACCGACAAGGGTCTCGTTAAACTCGACCACCAGCTAAATACGAATAACCGCCTGTCGGTGCGCTATAACATTGAGGACGCCCGGGACTTGAACGTGCTGGTGGGCGATACGCTAGACGGCGGAGGCATCGGAGCCCCCAGCAGCGGGCACAACAATTTCTTGCGCGACCAAGCCCTGGTTGGCACTCTGTCCACGCAGATCAAGCCCAGCCTCATTAACACCGCCCTCGCGCAATACGCTCGCCGCCATTCGAACTTTCCAGGCGTCACCGGCGAGCCCAATCTGGACCTTCCCAACTCGCTACTCATGGGACACAACTTTGGTGTTTTCGACGCCACCTACGAGAGTCGCGGGCAGTTCGCGGACTCTGTCTATTGGGTCAAAGGCTCGCATCTGGCCAAGTTCGGCGTGGACTACAATCACCTCAACGATCACATCATTTGGCCCGGCTTCTCTCCCATGCGTATCGTGCTGCCGGGCATCAACTGCCTGGTGGACTTCGCCAACTATGTGGGCTCGCTAAAGGGCATCCCGGCCTCCTCGTACCTCACTTCCAACTTTGCCGAGGGGCCCTGCCCTCTCGCGCTCGGCCCGCAGAACGCAACGCTTCCTCCTTTTCCCGTGGTCCCAGGCCCTAATCCTGCGGACCCGGACAATGGCACGCCCGTAGTGTTCTGGCCCTCTCCTTTGGGAACGGCCGACAATTCCGTCGTGAACGGCACGATTCCACCGCCGGTCAATACCAACTGGCAGAATGCCTATCCGCCAGATCAGACCAAGAATTATTTCTCGGATATCAATCACAGCTACTATGGATTCTTCGCTCAGGATCAATGGCGCGTCACTCCCAAGCTGACCTTGAATTACGGTATTCGCTGGGACTTTGAGAAGGGCCTCGAACAGGAGATCAATACACGTTACAACGGCGTTCAGCCGCGGGTCGGTCTGGCATTTTCCCCGGACAAGCACACGGTCATCCGCGCCGGCTTCGGGCTTTTCGACGATCGCTACAATCTCTCGTTCTTTTTCGTCACGCACCCGCAGCGCGCGGTTACTTTCTGCTTGAATCCTCCTCCGGATGCCAGCTGCTCTCAGACCTTCCCGCTCCCAGGGGTTCGACAGGGTGGGCTCAATGGCACCTACTCTCTGAGTCAGCTGCCTTTTATTCCGGGCGCACCCTTTGGCATCCAACCGGCCGATGCGGCTGCGAATTTGATCCGTTTTGGCACCTATCAGCCGGTCCAGATGACTACTAACTTGGCCGCCGGTGTGGTCTCCCCCGTGGGTGACGGTACCGTCGAGAGAAACAGCAAGATTCCGTACTCGGAACAAGGTAGCCTCGAGATAGACCGCGAAATCGGAAAAGGGCTGGTGGTCAATGTAGGCTATCTCTTTGTTTCCGCGCACCATCAGGTCCGCGCCGAGAACTTGAATGTCTGTCCCCCGGGCGGCGCCGTCACTGGCTTTCTCCCCTGCGCTCCCGCGCCTCCACCGCTGCCGGGATTCCCTGCGGGCAAAGCCAACTTCAGCGGTGTTCTCATTCCCGTCGGCCTGCTGTATTACACCGACAACAGCGGTAACAGCGTCTACCACGGCGCAACGGTTTCCGTCACCCAGCATGCCGGGCAATACTTCCGGCTCAATGCCAATTACACTTTCTCCAAGACCCTGGATGACGGCACATTCACCACGTTCGTCAGCACCCCTCAGGATCTTTACGACCGGGCGGCCGAGCGCGCCAATTCCAACCAGGATGTGCGTCACCGCTTTGTGGCCAATTTCACCGCTGACGGACCAAAGCAGACTTTCCTCCGCAATACCGAGTTGAGCGGCATCGTCACTCTCCAGGGCGCGCGTCCTTTCACCGCCTTCGTGGGATTCGACGCCAATGGCGACACCAACCCGGTCACCGATCGCGTGGGAGACTCCGCACGCAATACCTACTGGGGCGACAAGTTCCAGACCGTGGATCTGCGCATCTTGCAGTATTTCAAGTTCCGCGAGAAGCAGAGGATCGACGTGGCCTTGGACATTTTCAACACCTTCAATCGACCCAACGTCAACGAAGTCACGTCCGTATACGGCACCTATAACTACTGCGGTGGAGTGGTGCCGACTCGATACAAGGACGCCGCCTCGTTGAAGATCCAGACCGACCCAACTTCGTTCATTGGTAGCTGCCCGGCGGCCGGTCCCCCATTCCCGAATCCGGCTTTCGGCGCGCCCAGAGTCATGTTCAACCCGCGGCAATTTCAGGTGTCGCTCAAGTATTCGTTCTAAGCCCGCGCTCTGCGAGAGGCAGCCGTTCGCACAACGGACGGCTGCCTCCTGCGCACCCACCAAGAGCCCTGGCCTGCAGGCGAGGATTTGCGAGTTGTCCTCACGGGGAAATGCGCTTCAGTACGGCCGAAACATGGATTCGCGATTTGGCCCTTTCCCCCCTAGTGCTCGGTGGGCTCGCGATAAACTTGCGAATCCCGCGTCATGCGGCGAAGCTACGGGATGGCAGGGCTCGTTCTATCCGAAAGGAATGCGGCCTGCCAACTATCTGACGTTCTATGCAGAACACTTTCACACGGTTGAGGTGGACTCAACTTTCTATGCATGTCCGACTGCACGCACGGTTGAAAATTGGAATGCTCGAACGCCGCCGGGTTTCATCTTCTCTGTCAAGGTTCCGCAAACCAAACCATTACGCACGAAAAGGCGCAGCTGAACTGTGATGCTGAACTCAAAGAGTTTCTGGATACGATGGGCATCCTCGGCGACAAGCTGGGGCCGATGGTGTTTCAGTTTCCATTTTTCGACAAATGGAAGATTAGGGACCGGTACGATTTCACAGACCGCCTGATTCCGTTCCTGAAGAAGCTTCCGGCAGACCGCCAGTTTGCTATCGAGATTCGGAACAAGAAATGGCTCGATGCCGAATTCGCGAGCCTCCTGCGGGATCACAAGATCTCTCTGGTGCTGCAGGATCGGTCGTGGATGCCGGGCCCGGCAGAGTTGAACTTCGATCCGATTACAGCGGACTGGACCTACATCCGATGGCTCGGGGATCGCAAAGGCATCGAGCAGCAGGCAACCAGCCAACGGTTCCCTAGCCCGTTGTAGATAGCACACCTGCTTGGCAAGCGCGTCCCCTCAATTCGCCTCCGAGATTGGCCAGCATTCGGTCGCGAACATCAGTTCTACTCGTTGAACGGCGAATGTGGCTTCTTCTCGCGGTCGTGCCTTGGCCGAATAGCTTTTCCGGTCCGCACCGGAACGGCGCCGTAATCGATGTGCTCCTACGCCGAAAGCAGGTAAGCCGTGGGTGTCCGCGAAAACGCAATGTTCGATGCTTCCTTCTGCGACGCGATTTTGGATCCCAAGCTCGACATCGTACGGGAGCTGCGGGTTCCGGTATCCTGCGGTCAGCTTAAGTCTAAACAATCGCTAACTGTAGCGACATCTCCGCATTCTAAAGCCGAAGTATGAGCCGTTGTCAACAGCTTCCTTGAAGGTACTCCCTGCAACCCGCAGGCGTGCTAAAGACGAGTTTGCCTGATCAGTGCGAAAGGTGTTGCGAAGCTCTGTTGCGAGCCGAAGTGACTGTGCCGACGGCCCCTCGCCGCCAGCAAGTTCCGTAGAGGTGCTAGGCTCGCGCTTTCGCTCTCGATGGCGCATTTTTCATTGTGCGCCGCTGCGTTGAACGTCGCACAACTAATTCTGGCTTTAGCACGACAGTTTCAGGCCTGGGAGGCACTTTCGAGTTCAGAATCGCGAGAGTGATACGCGCGGCTTCCTCGCCAATCCGGCGGCTGTGCTGATCGATGCTCGAAAGTGAAACGCGCAGCGAATCGTCGTAGTGGAGGTTTCCGCAACCGATGAGGGCGATGTCCTCGGGGACTCGCAGTCCCTGGTCGAAGACATGATTCATGGCACCCATGGCCATCGGATCGTTGAAGCAGAATACCCCATCCGGTCTTGGCTTGAGATTCAAGAGTTGGCGCATGGCTTCTTCGCCGTGTTGTTTCGTCTCTACATCTCCCTTGCGTTTGGTGACGATATAGTCGGCGACGACTTTCAGGCCGCCCTGCGAGAGAGCTCTTTTATACCCTTCCTTCCGGCCGATGCCGGGACTCGTTTCTGGCCCACCAATATGGGCGATTCGTTTGCAGCCGATATCGATCAAGTGCTCCGTCGCAAGCGTCCCTGCCGCTTCATCATCCACGCCCACGAAATTCGCCGATAGACCGGGCAAGCTGCGGTCGATCAAAACATAGGGCGTCTTTTGGTTCTCGATTCGGAAGAACAGGTCCACCGTTGAACGGCAGGAGGCAACAATCAGCGCATCGAGCCGTCGCTCCAGAAGTTGATTGATTTCTTGCTCCTCGAGCTCTGGATCTTCTTCCGATGAAGAAACAATCAAATAGTAGCCGCACTTCCTCAAGGCATCGGAAAGAGACTTGGCGATTTCCGCAAAGAAGGGGTGAAGTAGGTCCGGAATGACTAGTCCGACCAGATAAGACCGTCCCGTGACCAGGCTCCGTGCCGCCAGGTTCGGACGATAATCCAGTTCCTTGACGCGCGCCAGAACTCGCTCGCGAGTTTCGGCCCCTACGTCAGGATGATTGCGCAGCACTTTGGATATGGTGACAACCGACACTCCAAGGTCCCTGGCAATGTCCTTCATCCGTATGCTCATAAATTGTTTCTAGTATACAGAATGCGCGAATTCCAATTCTTATATAGCTTTCTATAGCTGTACTCGGGGCGATCCGCCTTTGGATCGAATTTTCGCGGGCGAGTCTCCGGGATAGAGAACCTGACGCGGCATTGATATCGCTTACTTTATCGATTATCATGGCTCGGTTCTTGCTCGTCATCACCGACGTATTCTCCGTCGCAACCGTCGGATTTGCCCAGGGGATGAAGAATTCCGTATGAAAGCTCGCGATGTGTAGGTTCCCGACCAATAGCTCCGTTGACCCTGCCTCTGTACCGCAAAGAGCGTTGTATACCGGTGCGCTGATGCCTGCGATCGGTTTGGGAACGTTCGGTTCGGACCATGTCCGGGCCAGCGAAATTGCCGTGGCCGTTGAAGGTGCGGCGGCGGTCGGCTATCGCCATTTCGATTGTGCATCCGTGTATGGCAACCAAGCTGAGATTGGATTTGCCTTTCAGCGGGTGATGCAAAGGCATATCAACCGGGAGCAACTGTGGGTCACATCGAAGTTGTGGAATGACAAACACGCGGAAGACGACGTAATTCCCTCGTGCAGGCAATCCTTGGCAGATCTGAGACTAAGCTATTTGGATCTCTATCTAGTGCACTGGCCCTTCCCCAACTTCCACCCACCCAATTGTGACGTAAGTTCCCGCAGCAAAGACGCAAAACCGTACATCCACGCCGATTTCATGAAGACATGGCGGAAGATGGAAGAGCTCGTGGATCTGGGGTTGGTTCGCCATATCGGGACGTCCAATATGACGATCCCCAAACTGACACTCCTCCTGCGCGACGCTCGCATCAAGCCCGCGGTGAATGAGATGGAACTCCATCCTCATTTTCAGCAGCCGGAACTGTTCGAATTCGTCCGCTCCAACGGCATGGTCCCCGTGGGCTATTCCCCGGTCGGGTCGCCGGCACGGCCCGAGCGGGACCGTACACCTGAGGACACCGCGCCGACACAGGATCCGGTGATTGTTAAGATCGCTAGTCGCCTGAGTGTGCATCCCGCGATCGTTTGCGTCAAATGGGCAGTCCAGCGCGGGCATGTACCTATTCCATTCTCAACCAAGCAGAATCACTACCTCAGTAATCTCGAAGGCATTGTGAGCGAACCGCTGACCGAAGATGAGATGAGGGAAATCAGCACAATTGACCGGAATTGCCGGCTGATTAAAGGGCAGGTTTTTCTTTGGAAAGAAGGGCAGTCCTGGGAGGACCTCTGGGATCTGAAGGGAGAGATTACCTCGCCGTAATTGGGAGTTAAATGCGCGGGAAATCTAAGAGATGGAGATCACGGAACAGAGTATGCGGGCTGCGTTTCTGCCCGGAGATCGGCGAGTTGAGCTTCGTACGTTGCCTAAACCTCATCCCGGGCATGGCGAAGTTCTGCTTAGGATGAAAGCTTCGACCATTTGCGGTTCAGACATCCGTTGCATCTACTATGAACATCTCGGGAAGGGACCAGAAGGCTATCAAGGAGTCATTGCTGGCCACGAGCCCAGCGGTCAGATCGTGGAGGCTGGGCCCGGCTGCCGTCGTTTTGCTGTGGGCGACCGGGTGATCGTGTATCACATCTCCGGTTGCGGGGTCTGCAATGACTGCCGCCGCGGCTACATGATTTCCTGCACCAGTGAAAAATACCGGCGCGCCTACGGGTGGCAGCGTGACGGCGGGATGGCCGACTACATGCTCGCGGAAGAGAAAGATCTGATCGCGCTTCCCGGCGAACTCTCCTACGCAGACGGCGCGCAGGTCGCTTGTGGCTTCGGCACAGTTTACGAGGCAATCGAAAGAATTGGCGTCAACGGTAACCACGCCGTGCTCATTACCGGACTGGGCCCAGTGGGGCTCGCAGCGGCGGCGTTGTGCCGCAAACTCGGCGCGCAAATGATTATTGGGATTGATGTCGTCCCCGAGCGCCTGAAATTGGCGGAGTCCCTCAAGTTATGTGATTTCGTGCTGAATGCAGGGGCAGACAATGTAACTCAGGTTCGAGACCTCACTCGCGGATTTGGAGCCGAGCGGGTGATTGATTGCTCTGCGAATGCAACCGCGCGCACGACAGCGATTCGCGCTACCCGCAAGTGGGGCAAGATTGCTTTTGTGGGTGAAGGAGGAAGGGTCGAGTTCAATCCGTCTCCGGACATCATTCACGATCAGAAGACCATCTGTGGTTCCTGGGTGACTTCGACCTGGTTGATGGAGGAATTGGTGGAGCGTCTGGTGCGCTGGAACCTTCATCCCGCTGACATCGTCACTCACCGCTTTGCTCTGGAGGATGCCGCAGATGCGTACGCGCTTATGGCTTCGGGTAAATGCGGAAAAGTTGCCGTCTGCTCGGATGAGGAGTTAGCCCTCAAATGAAGGCAAACTGGCAACAGATTCTGAAGGACCGGCTGCGGCTATACGGGCATCGCAACTGGCTCGTGATTGCAGACGCGGCTTACCCGGCCCAGTCCCGGCAGGCAATCGAAACGATAGTTGTCGATGAGGAACAAACGACGGTCCTGGAACGGGCGTTCGCAATTCTCGGCGGATGCAAGCACCTTAAGCCAAACATCTATACCGACGAGGAATTGAGGTTCGTTCGTGAGCAAGACGCCCCAGGCATCAGTTCGTACCGAGAAAAGCTTGGCAGTCTTCTGGAAGGACATGAAAATTGTGCCCTTCCGCACGAAGAGATCATCTCGAAGCTTGATCGGGTCGGCGAAAGATTTCGAGTGCTCTTAATCAAGACCAACATGCGAATTCCATATACGTCAGTGTTTTGTGAATTGGGGTGCAAATATTGGGATGGCCCAGCCGAGAGGCGGCTTCGGGCCGCAATGCGATCCAGAAACGGCCATGGAAAAGTTTCAAAGCGTCGGGTCAGGCGTTGATGACCACTAGAGAGAGCCGCGTCCAAACATGAAGGCGCTCGTCCTTCACAAACCGGGGCACGCATCCATCGAGACGATCCCGGAACCAGTGCCGGAAGATGGAGACATATTGCTGAAGGTCCGAATGGTGGGCTTCTGCGGAAGCGACTTGAATTCCTTCCGTGGGTTGAATCCGCTTGTTTCCTTTCCGCGGATTCCCGGGCATGAAGTCTCCGCCACCGTCGTGCAAGCCAACGTCCACGAGAGCGGGCTATCTGTTGGGATGGACGTGGCTCTGTCTCCTTACACAAGTTGTGGTAAATGCGCATCATGCCGGCGGGGACGTCCGAATGCTTGTCAGTTCAACAAAACTCTCGGTGTGCAACGAGACGGTGCACTGACCGAATTCGTCGTGATGCCCCGAGAAAAGTTGTATCCGGCAAGACTCACTCCGAAGGAATTGTGCCTGGTTGAGCCGCTCACCGTGGGCTTTCACGCGGTGGCGCGCGGACGAGTCTCCGTGTCCGATACGGTGGCGATTTTTGGCTGCGGCGGAGTTGGGCTCGGGGCCGTAGCTGCTTCGAATGCTCGCGGTGCCCGCACTATCTGCATTGATGTGGAGGATGACAAACTTGAGCTAGCGCAAGCGGCCGGCGGCACAATCACCATTAACAGCGCCAAAGAATCCCCGCACCAGCGGCTGCTGGAACTGACCGAAGGCCGCGGTCCGGATGTTGTGGTCGAAGCCATCGGATCACCCGCAACGTTCCGCGCGGCGGTCGAAGAAGTGGCGTTCACCGGCAGGGTGGTCTATATCGGCTACGCCAAAGAGCCGGTGAGCTACGAGACCAAGCTGTTCGTGCAAAAGGAATTGGACATTCTGGGATCGCGCAATGCCCTGCCGGAGGATTTTCGCGCGGTCATCAAGCTGCTTGAGGCTGGGAAGTTTCCTGTGGACCAGGCCGTGAGCCTGATTGTTGGGCTTGAGGACGCACCGCAAGCATTGTGGTCGTGGAGTCAGAGTCCTTCGCGATTCAAGAAAATTCTGGTTTCCCTGGATTAACTGGGATGAATACAAACGCAAGCGAATCACCGACCACTACCTCGCGTGGCTCCCGTTTGTTTCACACGGCCAACGGCGAGAACCTGGCTGTTACGTTTGTGCTGATCACCTCTCTGTTTCTGCTGTGGGGCTTCTGCAACGGGATGATCGACATCCTGAACAAACATTTTCAGGATACGTTGTATATCAATAAGGAGCAGTCAGGTCTGGTGCAAGCGGCGAATTATCTCGCCTACTTTCTCATGGCGATCCCGTCGGGTTTGATCGCGAAGAAATTTGGTTATAAGGGCGGCATAATCGCTGGTCTGTCGTTGATTGCGGGCGGCGCTTTCTGGTTCATTCCGGCTACGAACATCGGCACCTACTGGGCGTTCCTGCTGGGTTTGTTTGTTATCGGCGCGGGAATGACGTGCCTGGAAACAATTGCGAATCCTTACGCGACCGTTCTGGGCTCGCCCGAAAGCGGCCCCACGCGCCTTAACATTGCCCAGACATTTAATGGTGCAGGATGGATTCTGGGACCAATTGTAGGCGGGTACTTTGTCTTCTCCGGTGGTG
The DNA here is from genome assembly GCA_963788495.1 of uncultured Acidobacteriota bacterium. GTDB lineage: Bacteria > Acidobacteriota > Terriglobia > Acidiferrales > UBA7541 > Acidiferrum. The sequence goes on from CAWBGX010000003.1 coordinate 248,840, forward strand.
AAGGGGCGAAGTCTAACGCTCGCCTTTCAATGCCTTACATGGGCGTGGGAATATTCGTGCTTCTGTTGCTCATTGTTTTTGCCATGTCTCGCGTGCCGGATCTGCACGTTCAGGATGAAAGCCACGGGTCAGGTTCGGGGAAAAGCCGCGTTGGGCCCTCAGGACCTCAGTTGGTAGGTATTGCCGTCGTCTTGGCTGCGGTTCTTGGGTTGTTGTACTTCTTTATCGCCCCGATTTTAGGAATGATGTGGTCCTTGCTTCACCTGGACGAAGCCTTGTTCCAGCCGGTGAAATACGGTTTGCTGATCATCGCTTACGCGGCAGCGTTTCAGTTGGTTTCAAGGAACTGGGACATGTTTCGGCGGACACATTTCACTTTGGGCGTTGTCGCCGAGTTCCTTTACGTCGCCGCGCAAACTGGAATTTTTAGCTTCTTTGTGAACTACGTGCTTGAGAATGATCCGGGAGTGACCCGGCTCCAGGCCTCCAAGTGGCTGGGCGCGATCGGCTTCGGTTTGTTCATGGTTGGTCGGCTGTGTGGCAGTGCTGTGATCAGCCAATTCAGGGCGGATCGCGTGCTCGCGGCCTATACGACCATCAACGTGGTCCTGGTCGCGATCATTATGAGTGGTGGCAGACTTGGACTATATGCGATGTTCGCTACGTTCTTCTTCATGTCCGTGGGGTTTCCGACGATCTTTGCGCTCGGTATTCGCGGCTTGGGCGAACACACGAAACTTGGCTCATCGCTGATCGTGATGTCCATTGTTGGAGGGGCAATCGCGGCGCCGTTCATGGGTCATATCGCGGATCAGCATTCTATGCGCGTGGGGTTTGTGGTACCGCTGGTCTGCTTTGTCTGTGTCGCTGTCTACGGTTTCACCTGGGCGAGGCTCAGCAGAATGGACTCGACCCCGAACGTGCGGGCTTAGCGAAAACACCCCGCACGCACTGGGCGAAAAATCGACTGCGTTATCGACGAAAGGACATCATGCTCTCGCATTGTTTTCTTTCATTCCTTCGCAAGGTCTGCGTCACCACCCTCACGTTGTCCCCCGGCTTCTCGCTCCATGCCCAGAACGCCACAGCTCCGACTGCCTCACAGGATCCGGCGGTTATTGATCAGACTTGGCAAAAGGCCGTAAGTAAATACGACAGTGAACGCGCCGCCCTGTTAAAAGATGTCGATGACTTTGACCACCAAGGCCCGTTCCGGCCTGACTGGGAATCCCTTCAGAAGTATGAGGTGCCCGAGTGGTATAAGGACGCGAAGTTCGGCATCTTTATTCATTGGGGAGTCTATTCGGTCCCTGCCTTCAGCAACGAATGGTATCCACGAAATATGTACGAGCCGGGATTTGAGGCGTACAAGCACCATACCGCTACGTACGGCCCCCAAGACAAGTTCGGGTATAAGGACTTCGTGCCCATGTTCAAAGCCGAACATTTCGATCCTGCTGCCTGGGCCGAGCTATTCAAAAAGGCGGGTGCAAAATACGTGGTGCCCGTCGCGGAGCATCACGATGGTTTTGCGATGTACGATAGCGGCCTGAGCGACTGGACAGCAGCGAAGATGGGGCCGCATCGCGATGTAATCGGGGAACTGGGCAAAGCGGTGCGAGCTGAGGGACTGCATTTTGGCGTGTCGTCGCATCGAGTGGAACACGATTTCTTCATGGGCGTGGGCCGCAAGATCCAATCTGACGTTAACGACCCGCAATACGCCGCCTTCTATGGTCCGGCACAAATAGGGGTGATCAAGTGGGGGACTCCTGTCGGCAATGACTTCACCTACGTTTCGCCGGCGTGGACCAACGACTGGCTGGCGCGGTCCGCGGAACTTGTGCAGAAATACCATCCCGATATCGTGTACTTCGATTGGTGGATTGGCCAAACCTCGATACGGCCGAATCTTACGCGCTTTGCCGCGTTCTATTACAATAGCTCGCTGAAATATGGTGATCACGTCGGAGTGATCAACTACAAAGACTATGCCATGCAGGAGCACGCTGCTGTGCTCGACTTGGAGCGTGGCCAACTCGGCGACATTCGCCCCCTTTATTGGCAGACCGATACCTCCGTGAGCAACAAATCCTGGGGCTACATCAAGGATGACACTTTTAAATCGCCAGAATTCGTGGTTCATCAGCTCATAGATATCGTCAGCAAAAACGGCAACTTGCTTTTGAACTTCGGCCCGCGTTCGGATGGCACCATCCCGGAAGAAGTGCAACAGGTGCTTCTCAGCGTTGGCGCCTGGCTGAGTGTCAACGGAGAGGCCATCTACGGTACTCGCCCGTGGAGGATTTACGGGGAAGGCCCCACGAAAGTGGCGGCTGGGTCGTTTCACGACACGGATACGGCAAATTATACCCCCGAGGATTTTCGTTTTACGGCGAAGGGCGACGTGCTTTTTGCCATCGGCCTCGCATGGCCGGCGAGTGGAGAAGCGGTGATTCGCTCGCTCGCGACAACAGCGGGTAGCGAAGCAGTACAAGACGTGTTGTTGTTGGGCAGCGACAGAAAAATGCAATTCGAACAGCGCGCCGATGGGCTGCATGTGCAACTGCCCGAGCAACCGCCCGGCAGATATGCTTATGTACTGCGCGTGAGTTTTGATCGTTCCTCGCATTAGAAAAATGCACTCCAGATTCCTGCTTCCCGAAGCAGGGATAAGTGTTGTAGAATGGCGGCAAATATCGGTTACTTTACCGATGCTCATCATTCAACAGGCGGGGCATGAACCTCCGGGAGATCGCGAATCGCGCCAAGGTTTCAATAGCGACCGTTTCGCGGACCATCAATCGTGTTCCTACCGTACGCCCAGCTAACGCCAGGCGCGTGCAAAGAGTAATCGACGAGGTAGGCTATTACCCGAACACTCATGCGCGTGCACTGGTTTCCGGCCGCAGCCGCATTTTCGGCTTGATCGTCTCGGAAATTACCAATCCTTTTTTCCCGGAGATCGTTCAGACGTTCGAGGACTTAGGCGTTGAGCACAAGTACGAGATCCTTCTGAGTTCGATCACCAGGAGCCCCGGACGGCTCGAGATGGCCGCACGGCGAATGATCGAGCTATGTGTCGACGGCGTGGCCATCCTGACTTTCGGCAGGGAGGATGGATTGGTCGACTTATTTCGCCAGCACAAGATCCCGGCGGTTGTTATCGATATCGAGTCCTCGGGACCTATGATCAAGACTATCCACATTGACTACCGTCATGGTATGCGCCAAGCCGTGCAGCACTTGGCCGCCCTGGGCCATCGGCGCATAGCCTTCATCAGCGGACCCGCTGATTTGAAAGCAGCAGTCGAACGAAAAGTGGCCTTTCGAGAATGCATGACTGAGATTGAATTGAAGGCATCTCCGGAATTTCTTATCGAGGGAGATCACACGATGGAAGCGGGGATGATGGCTATGTCAGCGCTGGCGGCTGCCCCGGTTCGCCCTTCTGCGGTGATCTGCTCGAATGACTTGACGGCAATCGGTGTGAGGCGCAAGGCCTTTGAGCTGGCTCTCGAGATTCCCGGGGACTTGTCGGTGGTCGGGTTCGGTGACACGCACTTCGCGCAGTTCACGACTCCGCCCCTGACCACCGTACGAGTGTCGCACCTCGAAATCGCGAGACTGGCATTTCGAGCGCTGCTCCACTCGGTGGAAATTCCGCGCAATAGGACTTCACCCGAGGTGTACACGATCCCCACCGATCTTGTGATTCGAGGCTCCACAGCCATTGCCCCGGATCGACTCAGACAAAAAGCTGTCCCTAAATGTAAGCGTCGACAACCCAAGGACAAGACAACGCCGCGGTTGGGGTTGCAGTCGGTTTCAAGCAAGTAGCTGTTCTGATTTTAGGGACGTAGATGCTTCCAAAGTCCACGGAGAGAGTTTCCCCTCTCGTTCACAAAACGACCGGGCTTCGTCGAAGGAGGCAAAATGAAGCGGCTTGGGATCCTTATGTTGCTATTCGCTGGTTCTTGTTGCGCGCAGGAACCGGGCAACTATCAACCCTCTGAGACTAACGTTTGGGGATCGGAATATCCTCGAGTCGATAATACCGGCAGAGTGCAAATCCGCGTGAAAGCTCCCGACGCCGCAAAGGTCAAACTGAATTTCTGGAGTGGGCCCAAGGTCGATATGGTGAAACAACCCGACGGCTTTTGGACTGTCACCACGACTCCGCTTGTTCCCGGCTTCCATTACTACACGTTGAGCATTGATGGCGCGGAGGTGAGTGATCCCGGAACGCATGCGTTCTTTGGTGGAGGTAGGCCCGCAAGTGCCGTAGAGGTGCCCGAGCCGGGCTCCATCTACTATTTGGCGCAGGATGTGCCGCATGGGCAACTTCGTGAGGTTTGGTATTACTCGAAGGTGACCGGAAGCTGGCGGCACGCGCTCGTTTATCTGCCGCCTAATTACGACACGCCGGCGAATGCCCGCTATCCGGTGCTCTACCTGCAGCACGGCGCTGGCGAAGATGAGACCGGATGGATTCGGCAAGGTAACGCCAACTTCATTCTCGACAATCTGATCGCGGCCAAAAGCTGCAAGCCTATGATCGTCGTAATGGCATATGGCTATGCCCGGCGCGCGGGCCAGGCTTCGCCCGATCTTACCGGAAAACCCTTCGGTTCTCCCGAAATGCTGAAGGCGATGCAGGAGATGGCAGCCGCGTTTGAAGATGATGTGACACAGGTCCTGATTCCCTACATTGATTCGACCTTCAGGACACTTTCGGATCGCGACCACCGCGCCATGGCAGGCCTTTCCATGGGAGGCATGCAGGCGTTCCAGATCACCCTGAATCATCTCGATCTTTTTTCTTACCTTGGCGGATTCAGTGGAGCGGGCGGGATGCTCGTGCTTGGGGACCGGAAACTGGATCCCAAGACCGATTACAACGGAGTATTTGCCGATCCGGCTGCGTTCGCCAAGAAAGTGCACTTGCTCTGGATGGGTGTCGGAACTAATGAACCTGAGAGAATGCGTGCGGGACTGCAGAGACTGCATACTTCACTCCAGGAAGCGAACATTCAGCACGTTTTCTACGAATCGCCGGGTACCGACCACGAGTGGCAGACCTGGCGTCGCGATCTCAAGGATTTTGCACCAAGACTCTTCTGAGGAGGCTGCTTCAAGAGGCGTCGAAGGCTGTGAATCTTTAGGGCGAGACTAGGAGTTCGGACATGAATCGATCCCAAGGAAGGTCCGTCATCAAACCAGGGCTGGCCATGCGTTCGCTTCTTGTCAGTTTCGTTCTGGTCGCTATGAGCCTGACTGCGCCCGCCCTGGTCGCACAGAAAGTCGAATTATCCGTTGACGCGTCCAAAGCTGGCGCAAAGATCGACCGCAACATTTTCGGCCAGTTCGCCGAGCATCTCGGCCACGGCGTTTATGAGGGCATATGGGTCGGCCCAGATTCCACAATCCCCAACACCCGCGGTATCCGCAACGACGTTGTTGGCGCGCTGAAGGTGCTCAAGGTGCCAAACGTTCGCTGGCCGGGTGGCTGCTTCGCGGACGAATACCACTGGCGTAAAGGCATCGGCGCTCAGCGGGTGGTGACGCTCAATCCCAATTGGGGCGGGGTGATCGAGCCAAACAGCTTCGGCACGCACGAGTTCATGGACTTTCTCAACCAGATCGGCAGCGAGGCCTACGTCTCGGTCAACGTTGGTTCCGGGACTTCGCAGGAAGCTGCCGAATGGCTGGAATACATGACCACCGCGCAACCGACGACGTTGGCCAAGGAGCGCGCGGCCAACGGGCACTCCACTCCCTATCAGGTCGCCTACCTTGGTATCGGCAACGAAAGCTGGGACTGCGGCGGCAACATGACACCGGACTACTATCTGAGTCAGCTTAAGATTTACAGCCGCTTCGTCCGTAACTTCAATCCAGCACAGCAGGACAAGCAGCAAATGCTGAAGATCGCCGTAGGCCCCGGCGGCGGTGAGCCCAGGTGGACCGAATGGACCGAAGCCATCATGAAGGCCTACCAGCAACACACTTGGAGTTGGGACATCAATGGCCTTTCGTTGCACTCCTACACGGTGGGGCACTGGCCGCCCTCGTTTGCGTCCACAGGTTTCGGAGAGACCCAGTACAGTCAGTTCCTCAAATTCACGTTGGCAATGGAAGATCTGATCAGTAGGCACTCGGCCATCATGGACAAGTACGACCCGCAGAAGAAGGTCGCGCTGATCGTCGATGAATGGGGCGCCTGGTATGCGCCGTTGCCCGGCAGCAATCCGGGATTTTTGGTGCAACAGAACAGCATGCGTGATGCCGTGTTAGCCGCGCTGAATCTCAACATCTTTGCCCGCCATGCCGACCGCGTGCGCGGCGCGAACATCGCGCAGATGATCAACGTGCTCCAGGCGATGATCATGACGGACAAAGAGAAGATGGTCCTGACGCCGACCTATTACGTATTCAAAATGTATGTGCCGTTCCAAGACGCCACCTCTGTGCCGGTAGCGTTTGACGCCGGCAGCTACACGCACGGCGACATCAGTCTGCCGCGCGTGGATGCCATCGCAGCTAAGGACGCGGCTGGCAAGCTGTGGGTGGCCATCACCAATCTCGATCCCAGTCGACCCGTCGAAATCGAGGTAATCCTGGCCGGTATCACGGCTAAATCGGCGACTGGAGAAACCTTAACCGCGCCCAAGGTTGACAGCGTGAATACCTACGACGCACCGAATACAGTTGTGCCGAAGCCCATTGCCGCGAAGGCGGCAGGTGGCAAGCTGAGTCTGAAGCTGGACCCTGAGTCCGTAACCGTAATTTCAGTCAACCAATGAATAAAGACCGCGCCAAGAGATCTGCAGCTGCAGATGTTTTGTCTTACGGCAAAGGCTAGCTGCTTCGAGGTCTCGGGAGAGAGACATGCGAATATCCGACTGCCGAATCCTGCTTGTGGTTCCTGCGCTCTTGACGGCAGGTCCCTTGTGCGCGCAGAACTCCGAACAACCGGCATATCTGAACCCATCGTTGCCGGCCCAGCAGCGAGCGGCGGATCTGGTACACCGAATGACCGTCGAAGAAAAGATAACGCAGTTGACGAACCAATCTCGAGCTATCTCGAGATTGAATGTGCCGGCCTACAACTGGTGGAGCGAGGCATTGCACGGAGTTGCGAGCAGCGGAACCACGGAGTTTCCCGAGCCGGTTGGGTTGGCCGCCACGTTTGATACCGATGCAATCCACCGCATGGCTGAAGCCATCGGCATCGAAGGACGAATCAAGCGTGCTCAATTTGAATTGGCAGGTCACAGCCGCGCTCAGGAGGGTCTGGATTTCTGGGCGCCTAATATCAACATCTTCCGTGATCCCCGGTGGGGACGCGGGCAGGAGACTTACGGCGAGGACCCGTTCCTGACGGCGCGCATGGCCGTTGCGTTTGTCACCGGTATGCAGGGCGACGATCCGAAATACTATCGGGCCATCTCGACCCCGAAGCACTATGCCGTACACAGCGGACCGGAGCCGACGCGCCACACGGCCGATGTGAACGTCAGCAAGCACGACGAATTGGACACTTATCTGCCGGCGTTTCGGGCCGCCGTGACCGAAGCCAAGGCCGGGTCGGTAATGTGTGCGTACAACAGCGTCAACGGGCAGCCCGCGTGCGTAAACGAATTTCTGTTGCAGGATCAGTTGCGCGGCAAATGGAATTTCCAAGGCTACGTGGTGTCCGACTGCGCGGCGATTGTCAATATCTTTCGCGACCACCACCTCACCAAGACGCAGCCTGAGGCCTCCGCCTTGGCGGTTCAGCGCGGCATGGACAACGAGTGCCTGAATTACGCGGATATCAAGGACGACACCGATTACAAGCCATACCTTGACGCTTACAAGCAAGGCTTTCTGAAAGAGAGCGAGATCGACACCGCTTTGATCCGGCTGTTCACGGCCCGGATCAAGCTGGGCATGTTTGATCCGCCAGAGATGGTTCCCTACACAAAGATCGACGAAAAGGGACTAGGTAGCCCCGCGCACCGGGAACTGGCGCGCGTACTGGCAAACGAATCGATGGTGCTGCTCAAAAATGACGGTACTCTCCCGTTAAAGAAGACGGGCATCAAGATCGCCGTGGTGAGTCCACTCGCCGACCAGACCAGATACCTGTTGGGCAATTACAACGGCAGGCCGACGCATACAGTTTCCGTGCTGGAGGGAATCAAAGCGGAATTTCCCGATGCGCAGATCACGTTTTTGGAGGGAACGCAGTTCCTGCGTACGGAAGGAGATGTCGTACCCTCATCGTTCTTCACCACGCTGGAAGGCCGGCCAGGACTCACAGCGGAATTCTCTACCGGAGAGATGTTCGGAGTACAGCGAACCGTACTTGCGGAACGCCAAGTGAACAACCTCGATCTACAAGCGCAGGACATTCCCCAAGAAGCGTCGGGCAAATATCCACTGCGCGTTGAGTGGACCGGCTTTCTCACTCCAAAAGCGACGGGAGACTACACCATCGGCGTGCGCTTGCAGGGCGGATTCGCACGAGTCCAGATCGACGACAAACCATTGGCCCACGGATGGGTCGGCAGCGATGAGGCGCCGCAGGCCAGGGTCGGTCACGTGCACTTCGAGCAGGGCAAGAAGGTATACCTCAAAGTCGGTTACGGGCAAGGCATCGCCGGTCCAGTGCAGGCGCAGTTGATTTGGTCGAAATACGATCCGAAGCCAAATCCCGAAGCGATTCGATCGGCCAAGAATGCCGATGTCGTCGTCGCGGTCCTTGGGATTACGAGCGACTTGGAAGGCGAAGAGATGCCAGTCAGCGAGGAGGGCTTTAAGGGTGGTGACCGGACAAGCATCGACCTGCCCAAACCGGAAGAGGACCTGCTGGAAGCTGTCTCGGCAACGGGAAAACCCGTGGTCGTCGTGCTGGCCAGCGGCAGCGCGCTCGCGGTGAACTGGGCCAAGGAGCATGTGAACGCGATCCTCGAGTCTTGGTACCCGGGCGAGGAAGGCGGAACAGCAGTGGCGCAAACGCTCTCCGGCAAGAATAATCCAGCAGGCCGCCTTCCCGTGACTTTTTATACGGGAATCGACCAATTGCCGCCGTTTGAAGACTACGCCATGAAGGGTCGCACATATCGCTACTTCGACGGCAAGCCGCTTTACCCTTTCGGGTATGGCCTGAGCTACACCACGTTCTCGTACCGCGGGCTCCGGATTCCGAAGAAAACAATCAACGCAGGTGATGCTCTTGCGGCGGAAGTAACCGTTGCCAACACGGGCGAGCACGAGGGCGACGAGGTCGTGCAGCTTTATCTCAGCTTCCCGAATGTGCCGGGAGCGCCTCTGCGCGCTCTGCGTGGATTCAAGCGCGTGCACCTGAAACCCGGTGAGTCGCAGGATGTGCGCTTCGAACTGAACGATCGCGATCTGAGCATGGTCAGCGAAGCGGGCGAACCAATCATCGCGGAAGGCAGGTATTCGCTGTCGATCGGTGGCGGGCAGCCGGCTACTGGCGCTCCGACCGTGGCGGGAACGTTCCGGGTGAAGGGAACGAAGACTCTCCCGGAATAGGAACGTGAGGTATTGGTATCGCGCCTAAACGTGCCCCGGCGTCGAACTTCATGCTGGGCGAGCGCCGAGCGTACTCTCGCGACGACGGCACGCCGAGCTGGGAGGCACTGGAAGAGATCGTCGGCGGCCTCGAAGGCGGCTCGGTCTACTTCGTCTCCGAAATGGCGGGGATCGCGGCGATTTTCGATCAACTCCACAGAGGCTCGGCCTTGTCCGACGACTGCTATCAGGCTGTCGCGGGAATCGCCAAAGCTGGCCAAAGCCGCGGCCGGTGCACCATGCATCGCGTCGCTGTGGCCGACACCTCAGGCTGGATCGAGATTGAAACCATTCGGTCGTCCGCCGAATGCTCTGTCGTTTTCCAACTCATTGAGAGAACTAAGCTTGGCTCTCCGACGGATCCCTTCCACGGTCTACAATTTGACCAGTCGAGTGTGATGAATTCTAAACACATTGCTTCCTGCTGTTTACGAGAGGATCGATTTTACAATTCTGGCGCCAAGAATAGAAGTTGCACCCGACTGCACCCACAGTGATTTGTTATCAGCTTCAGTGTAAGGAACTGAAATCAAAGGGGAAGAATGGCTCCCCGGGCTAGATTCGAACTAGCAACCCTTCGGTTAACAGTTGCGACGCTCATTTTTACCACCGAGCGCGACGATTTGCTATGGTGTTGGTTTTCCGTGCCAGTACCGGCGATTTGCGGCCCTACCCGACTACTACCGCCTGCTATGGTTTTTGATCTAGGGTGGGCACAAAATGGGGCAAAGTCGCGGATCGCGGACCGATGGATTACCTTTACGATCTTTGTCGTATTCGGATCGCCGACTCAGGGACTGCCCCATCGGAAGGATTTCCGGCGACCCCTAGGACTTCAACATTGAAGCAAATGATTTGGTGAGGGCTTTGAGACATTGCGGCTTGTGAAGTGTACCCCGGAAAAATAGCGTGGTTGTCGATAAGCTCGTGTCCCAGACAACCGGGATAGCCACATTTGCAAACTTCGTCCTTGGCGTCGTTGGATGGTGGTCTAATGACGACCAGCGGGGCAGAAGTAACCTGTTCTTGCGCTGGCTCTCTGCCATTCCGCTTTTGTTGTTCCTCCCGCTCCTCGCGCTCTTTTATGCCGCGAGAGTCACTACAATTTCCGCTACAGTGCAATGAGAGCGATGAAAATGACAGCTTGCAAGTCATTGAAACAATTGGTCGGGGCGTCCGGATTTGAACCGGAGGCCTCCTGCGCCCAAGGCAGGCGCGCTACCAGGCTGCGCTACGCCCCGACAGCCGAATGATACGTCTATGATTCTACTGCACTTCGCAGTTTGGTTCCTAGGCACCATAAAGCCGACCATGTGCTAATCATGCCGAATAGCTGACGATCGATACTAGGCCACCGGTACAAACCAAGTTTGGGAGAGCGCCTAAGACAGCCGGCTTGAAAGCCCAGCGCGACGCATCCTTTCCTCTCGGTTCTTCCGCCCGGCCCCGGGAAACGCGAACCGCCAAGATCGCGTACAATACATAAGGTCGCAAGGCGGCTGGTATATCCGCCACAAGCCTTGCTTTCTTGCGACATACAGCCGGATGGTCGCGCCGTTTCTGTCAAAGTATAATTGTCGCCGCCCTTGACCACCTCTCCCCAAAGCGATCCGGCCGCCAGCACCACCGTCAACACCGCGGTACCTCCCACGATGGGATCGCGCACCATGCGCCGCATCCTGACGGCCTTCGGCTACCGCGACTTCCGCGTGCTGTGGTTCGGCTCGTTCACCTCCAGCATCGGCACCTGGATGCAGGGCGTCGCGGAGAACTGGCTGGTTCTTTCGCTCACCGGCTCGGCCTTCTTCCTGGGACTCGACGCCTTCCTGCAACAGTTGCCGATCCTGTTGTTCACCTTGCTGGGAGGAGTGCTCGCGGACCGGCTCGACCGCCGCCGCACGCTGATCGTTTCCCAGTACATCCAAATGTCCAGCGCCTTCACCTTGACGGCGCTGGTTTTCTTCGGCGTAGTTCACGTCTGGCACATTCTGGTGTTGTCGTTCATTACCGGGTTTGCGCAAGCGTTTGGCGGGCCGGCGTCGCAGGCTCTGATCCCGTCGCTGGTGGCCAAGAACGATTTACCGAATGCCATCGCGCTCAATTCCATCCAGTTCAATTTGGCGCGCGTGGTCGGTCCGCTGCTCGCCGGAGCGGTGCTGGCCGTCGCCGGCATGGCCGCGTGCTTTTCGCTGAACGGTCTGTCTTTCCTGGTGGTCATCGTGGCGCTGATGTCCCTGCACGTAAAACACATTCCGCCCGCGTCGCCCAAGCGGATCGGCGAAGAATTGCGCGGCGGGCTTTCCTATGTCCGCAACACCGGCAGCCTGCTGGCCCTGACCGTGCTTGCGTTTGCCACCACCTTCCTGGCTTTCGCGGTGCTGACTTTCCTGCCGCTGTTCGCCCAGAAGGTATTTCATCAAGGCGTCGGCGCCTACAGTCGGTTGATGGCGTTTTCCGGAGCGGGCGCGGTAGTGGGCGCGCTGGTCGTAGCTTGGTTGGGAAAGTACAAGCACATGGGCCGCATCGTTCTCATCGTGCAGGTGCTTTGCGGATTGTTGATTGTTGGCTTTGCGATGTCGCGGACGTTGTGGCTGAGCGATGGGCTGCTCTTTCTGTTCGGCGCTGCCCTGATCGTGGTTTTCGCCACCATTACTTCGCTGGTGCAACTGATCGCGCCCGACGATTTGCGTGGGCGGGTGGTGAGCATTTACATGGTGGCTTTTCGCGGCGGCATGCCGCTCGGTAGTTTGCTGGGCGGTTTTTTTGCGAGCCGCTTCGGTGCGCCTCCCGTGCTTATGGTCAACGGCGTGTTGCTGATCTGCGTGGCCACCTATTTCTTGATTCGCAGCCATGGCGTGCGGGAGTTGTGAGCAGTTAGCGTTGGTTGGCCTCATCGGGTTTGCCGGTCTCGACGCGGGTGGGGGATAGATCGGTGGCGTCGTGGGAGCCGCCGTAGGACTGATTCCCGTGGAGGCTGCGTTGCTGTTCGGCGAGGGCGTTTAGACGGGCGAAAATGGCGCGCTCTTCGCCAGCTTTTTCCGGGAGCTTGGCTTTGGCGTAGGCCTTGGCTAAGTTGAAGTGCACTTCCGGGCTGCCGGGGGTGATCTTGCTGGCCGCTTCCAATTCGTGGACGGCTTTTTCTTTGGGTCCCAACTCCAAATAGGCTCGTCCGAGGACGTAGTGCGCTTCGGCGGATTCGGGCGCGAGCTGCACGGCGCGTTGTGCCGGCGCCAAGGCGTCCGCAGGGCGATGGCGGCGCAGGGCCAGCGACGCCAGGCGCACGTAGGGGAGTTCACTGGCCGGCGAAATGCGCAACTCCTGGCGAAGCTGCGCTTCCGCTTCGTCGTATTGCGAAAGGGAAGCCAGCGCGGTGGCGTAGGCGTAGTGAAGAAACGGCGTGGCCGGGTGGTCCTTCAGCATGAGTTGAAATTTCGGAAAAGCTTGATCGTATTTGCTTTCTTGCAGAAGCGCGGCCGTTTCTCCCGCGGTTTGCACCAGTGCTCGTTTCGGGGGTTCCACTTGCGCGGGGAGCAGCGGCATCCGGAGCAAGGCCATGCCTAGAGCGAATTGGATCTCGCTTGCGAGTGATCCGGGACCGGCCTCGGGAGCCAGGACCTGGGTGGCTCGGTCAAACTGGTGGTCGCGATTGAGTAGGACGGCCAGGTGATACTTGGCCAGGCGGACGGATTCGGGACGGCCGCCGAGGCCGAGTTCCTGGCCGCGCTGCAAGTGGATGAGCGCGTTGTCGTAGTCTTTCAGCTCGAATTCGCATAGACCCATCACGGCCCAGGCGGTTCCGTAGTTGGGAGTGTGCTCGACCCAGGTTTTCAGCGCGGCGATGGCTTGCGGGTAGTGCGCGCCGGAGTAGTCCTGCATGGCCTGATTCCACAGGTCGTCCGCTGCTCTTGGAGTGCCTGCCGCCGCCGGGCTCGCGGCCGATGCGAGCGCGTACAGTCGGGCTATTCTTTCGTCCGGATGGGGTTTCTCCGGCGCGAGTTTTTCCGCTGCGGCGAATTCCTTCGCGGCGCCTTCCTTTTTACCCATGGCTTGCAGGCTTTCCGCCAACGCACGATGCGCGGCGGAAGAGTCGGGAGCCAGTCGCGCCGCTTGTTCCGCTGCGCGCAAGGCTTCCTGCGGATGTTTAAGGCGAAGTTCGAGCGAGCCGATCTGCTCTAGAGGCAGAGCGCTCTGCGGAGAGATGTCCGCTTCCCGGCGCTGCTGGAGCAAGGCTTCCTGATTTTTTCCGGCAGCCGCGAGAGCTTTGCCATATGCGTAATGGAGATAGGGAGTGGCGGGATAGGATTTCACTAAAGAGTGAAGAGAGTCCTGCGCCTTTGCGGAATCGCTCTGTTGCAGCATAGCCGCGGCGGCCTCGCCCGTGGCTTGAACCAGGGCATCGCGCGACGGATCGAGTTCCGTAGGCAAGAGAGGAGCGCGAAGTAGCGCGAGACCCAGCGCGACTTTGGCCTGCGCCGGAAGCTGGCTCTGCCCGAACGCCGAAACCAGCATGGCCGAGGCACGCTCGAATTCACCGCTGCGATTCAGCAAAAGGGCCAGATGATACTTGGCGACGCGCGCAATTTCCGGGTCGTCGTCGCCGCCGAGCGTCTGGCCTCTTTCCAGGTGCGCCAGGGAATTTGCATAGTCCTTGGTTTCAAACTCGCAGAGACCCAGAAAATTCCAGGCGGGACCCATGGCTGGCGCGAGCTGTGTGAGTTTCTGGAAGGCGGGAACGGCTTCCGCATAATGGTCGGAGTCGTATTGCAGGGTGCCGAGATACCACCAGCCTTCTTGCCAGTCCTGCCGGAGTTCCAAGGCACGCCGGTAGTCGGCGATGGCTTCCGGGGTCTTGCCGGCTTCCCGCTCGGCGGTGGCTGCCCTGGCGATGGTGTCGAAAGCATTGCGCGCGCTCGTTGCGGGTGATGAAGAGGCGGCTTGCCCGTAGACCGCCGGTGTGAAACTGAGCGTAGCGAAACAGACCAATGCGATATAGAGGCGGGAATGCCGAGCACGACGTTGCAGTGAGGAGACCACGACAGTAGATGTTACCGCCGTTCGCCGGAGTTGGTCACGCTGGAAGGGCTGAAAGAGAAGGAGATAAGCGCGGCTGTCGGGGGGCGTCGGTCGACGTGTTGCTAATCTCCCTCGTGGATCCGCGTATTGAACAGCTTGCCGATTTTGCTTTGTAGTTTGGGAGGATCGGGGTTGGCGGCGTTGGGGGTGAACTTCCGAATGACGAATTCCTGGAGGACGTTGATGGCGGCAGTGGCGCCAATCCCGATAAGGGCGTTTTCAAAGGTGAGTTCCGCGCCATCGCGATTTACGGCTGGATAGTAAAGATTGGAGATGCCTCCGGCGGCCAGGCTCCCCAGGATACCCGAGTAGTTGGCCTGCCAGTGGCCGTTGTCGCCCTTGCAAATAACCGCATTGGCCACCGCGTAGAGCACCCGGGACCGCTTACTGCCGGTGCCCTTGTAGAAATAGCGTGGATCCTGCTTCAGAAGCGACGGCAATATGGCGCCGCCGATGAACGTGCCGGTAACCAAGCCGGCGTAGGAGGCGCCGAAGCGCTTGGCATAGCCCTCCGCGCCCTGTCCGTATCCACTGAAATCGCCTTGCGCCTGCTGAATCCCCGCAATGCCGGCCGCCACGCCGATGTTTACGGGATCGATGGTGGACTTCCAGGCCAGCTCGAATTTCTGTCTGGGGGTGAGGGGAACGGCGTTGTGGACATAGCTGACATAGAAATTGGGAATGACGCCGAGAACCCGCTGCTTCTCTTCCACCTTGATCTGGTCTTCGGCGATTTCGACCTGCGAGGGCACGACGCGCACCTCGGTGGCAGCGGTAGCCACGGCCAATACGATCTGCGGGAGAGCGGAAGTCTCGCCGGAACGCACTACCCCAGAGGATGTCTGGGTCTCGAAGCCCTCCGAGATGATGGTGACCCGGAAAGGCCCGGGAGGGACGTTGGCGAGGGAGAACTGTCCATCTTCGCCTGACAGAACTTCTAGGGTTGGACGTTGATCGTCACCGGCAAGTATTACACGGGCCCCCGCGACGGCGGCTCCCGAGCGATCGACAATGGTTCCGCTGACGCTTCCGGATAATCGCTGATCCGGCAACTGATCGCTGGCGGACGACCCGGTTCCCAGCGCACCAGGCAGGCCGTGCCCCATTTCCGGGACGGCTGGGGGCTGCTGAGACTGAGCCAGAACTGGAAAGCCGCAAGACAGGACACATAGGCCTAGCCGGGTTACCCAAGATGTATATCTGGCCGAAGTGCCCCGCATCGTTTCATTATGATGCGGTGTCGGGGGATTTTGGATTTCCGTTGAGTTTGACGTTTTTAAGAGTTACCGGCGGGCGCCGCGCATGAATCAAGAAATTCTCCTCGACCTCGTCGTGAACGGCTTCGGCAAGCAGCAGCTTGCAGAGCCGCGCTGCGCAGAGAGGTAACGCGGCTTTGTAGAGCCTCCAAGGAGCCGTGGGCCGCTGTCTTTAGCGGCCGAAGACGATGTAGTGGACGTCGGAGACGGTGCTGCCGGGTGGGCTGGACTTGTTGAGCCCGTAGCCAAAGGCGTCGAACTTGCTGGGGTCCGCAGAGTTCTGGCGGATGGTGACGTAGTCGCCGAAGCGTTGCGTGCCGATGTCGCTGTTGGTGGTTTGGTACACGACGTAGTCTCCCCAGAAGCCGGCCACGTGGTTCTCGTAGTTGCCGCCGCCACCCCACTCCAGGGACATGCCAATTTCATTTTTGGAGTTCACGGCGAATGCGGGATACGTGTAGGCATAGCCAGCGTTCCAGACCTGTTGCTGATTGACCTTAGAGAAATTGTTGTTGCGGTCGAGGGTGACCCACTGCACTTGCGGCTGTTTGAAGCCGTTGCCGATGGCCCCGGTCCAGGCGAGGTAAATCTGGTTGACCCGCTGGTTGTCACCTGCAGCCGAGGAGCGGGCGAGGCCGAGAACGGCATTGCCGGGGAAACCCGGGTTAGCGGTGGTGCCGGAGAGCTTGGTGAGCCAGTCCTGACCGTCCGGGGTCTTGGAGGTCATGAGGTTGGAGGAGTTGGTCTGTGGCCAGCTTCCGATGGAGATATCGCGCCAACTGTAGCTGCCGCTGGACTCCGGCCAGTTAAAGACGCGGATGCTGCTGCTGTTGTTGTGGCCGGCCCAGAACACCTCGTCGCGGGTGTTCTGGCTGATGTGCCCTCCCCAGGCCACGCTGCTGTCGGAGGGGGTGGTGAAGTTGAAGTGAATAGTCGATCCCGATTGAAGTTCGGATAGGGGAACGCGAATAACGACGTGTCCGGCGTTATTGGTGGAGACCTTGCCGCCGCTCAGCACGCTCTGGGCATTGTCAGCGCCGAGATACAAGAAAGTGTTTCCGATGGAGGCGTCGGGGTAGTCGAACCAGATGGTGGTGGCGGAGGCACCGTTGATTTGCGGGGAGGTAATGTCCCAGTAGGTCCAAGAAGTACCACTGGAGCTTTTGACGCTGGCCGGGCTGGCTACGGCGATGCGGTAGCGGTTGGTGCCTGTGGAGATGCCCGGAGGATCGGTAGACAGCGTGCCCTCCGCGAATTGCATAATCCAGATGAACCGATCGATGCTGGGAGCGTATTGGACGATCTGATCGCAGCAGAAGCCGCCATCGGCTGTGTTGGGGAAGACCGTGGTGGGATTGAGCTGGGTGAAGGTGGAGCCGCCGTTGGTGGAGAAGGAAGCGTACCAGTTGGCGGTCTCGAAAATGACGCCGCCACCCGAGGCACCACTAGGCTCAGCGACGGTGCTGCTGTTGATACCGACGGGAGCGTTGGTGGGAAAGTTGATGCTGGCGGTGCCGCCACCTCCGCCGGAACCCTTGGGAGCTGGTTGAACGGTGGACTCTTTGGAGGGGGTAAAGGGGCGAGCGGGCCCGGTGGGAATTGGCCTGCTGAGGCCGCCCTCATTGACCTCGTTGCCGAAGTTCGGCTTCTGCGGGGGAAAGTGGGCGCCGGTGACTTTGGTCGGATTGGAAGTGCCCTGCGCGGAGATGCCGTCGCCGGGTGAGGCCGGAGGAGTGCGGACGGTCTCCTCGAGCGAAAATCTGAACTTGTGGCCGTGCTCCACAAACGTGCCGGCGACGGTGGCGGTGAAGTCGGTGTTTGGTTTGGCTGCGGAATCAGCAAAGTTTGCGTCGAGGATCGAGGAGCCGTCGGCAGGGATGTCGCCGAGCGTAAAGGGAAGGGCTGCCGGGAGGGTGAGCGTTGCACCGGGAATGGAGATCGAGGTGATCTGAACGTCGTCCACGGAGATTTTGCCGTCATTGGAGATGACCAGAGCGGTGAGCAGGGCGTTGGGAGCGTCCAGGCTGGCGCTGCCAAGACCTGCTGTGAGCTTCGCCTGGGGCTTGCGGCAGCCGGCCAGACTGAGCAGAAGAACGACGGAGATAGAAAGCAGGGAATATCGAGTCGTGCGGCTGCGAGCGTTCATGGCATCTCCTGTAATCGAGAGAGGTGCTGGCCGGTTGAGCTGATGGTTACTCTTGGAGACAGGCAATGTATCACGGTATGACCTTGAAGATAGCGTTATTTGATGTCCGGTCGTTTCTCCTGACACCGTGGGAGGGCGCGTGTGTTTACCGGAATCCTGCAAGGCGGATAAACTGTGGCGCGTTCCGTCCGTACTTTCGACCGCGGTGTGCATTTGACGCCTGGGTAGCTGGGATGAAAGCAACGTGCGTTCGCATGGTCCTGACGGAGCAGTTTTTTGCATCGTGGTAAGGTTCTGGGCATAATGCCGCGAATGCTTTATCGCAATTCCAGACGCTGGGCTTCGTTGTTTTCACGCCGCTGGTTCCTGAAACGATTGTCTTTGGTGGCCGGTGCTTTTCCGCTGGGAAAGTTGCCGTTGGTCGGGGCATTGCCGCTACCGGCGGCTTCGCGGGCGGATGCTTTCGAGGAGATTCCGGCTTCGCGCAGCGGGATTACCTGGATGCACACGGCGGGGAAGTCCGCGGAGAAACATTTGCCGGAGACCAGCGGCGCGGGGTGCGCGTTTTTGGACTACGACAACGACGGGTGGATGGACATTTATCTGGTCAACAGCGGAAAGTGCGATTTCTACGATCCGCCTAAGCCGTTGCGGAATGCGTTGTACCGCAACAATCGCGATGGGACGTTCACGGATGTGACCGAGAAGGCCGGGGTTGGCGGCGGCGGGTATGGGATGGGTGTGGCGGCGGGAGACTACGACGGCGACGGCCTTGCCGATCTGTACGTGACGCAGTATGGACGCAACATTCTTTATCACAACAACGGCGACGGGACGTTTACGGACGTGACCGAGAAGGCCGGCGTGGCGGCTCCGGGGTGGAGTTCGAGCGCGGTGTGGTTCGATTACGACAACGATGGGCGGCTGGACTTGTTCGTGTGCCAGTTCGCGGAGTTCGACAAATCCCTGGGCTGCGGCGTGGATAAGGATGGGACGCATCACTATTGTATTCCGCGGATTTTCAAGCCGCGGCCGAGCTGGTTGTTTCACAACAACGGGGACGGAACGTTCACGGATGTGAGCAAGGAAAGCGGCATCGCGGAGCATCTGGGCAAGGCGTGGGGCGTGGTGGCTACGGACATTAATAACGACGGGCGGATGGATCTGTTCGTGGCCAACGACACGGTGGCGAATTTTCTGTTTATGAATCGCGGCGGGCGATTCGAGGAAGTGGGGTTGGCGGCGGACGTGGCCTATAGCGCGGAGGGCCGGGCGCGCTCGGGGATGGGCGTGGATTCGGCGGACTGCAACGACGACGGCTGGATGGATCTGTTCGTGGCCAACATCGACCAGGAAATCTTTTCGCTGTATCAGAACAACCACGACGAGACGTTTGAGGATGTGGCCATGCAGCAGGGCATCGGGATGGCTACCCGATGGATGAGCGGATGGGGGTTGAAGTTTTTCGACTACGACAACGACGGGAATATGGACTTGATGATCGCCAACGGCTTTCCGGATGATCTGGTGGAGGAGTTTTCGCACCAGGTTACTTACAAGGAGCCGCTGCTGCTATTCCAGAAACAGGGCAAGGGTTTCAAAAATGTCAGCGAGGAGAGCGGGCCGGTGTTTGCGAAGTCATTTCCGGCGCGCGGGCTGGCGATTGGCGATTTCAATAACGATGGTGGCGTGGATGTGCTGATTTCCAATAATGATGGGGCGCCGGTGCTGCTGCGAAACAATGTGGGGAAGCAGAATCACTGGCTGGGCGTGCGGCTGGTGGGGCGCAAGTGCCATGTGGATGCGATCGGGGCGCGGATTACGTATCAGGCCGGGGATTTGAAGCGCGCGCGGATGAAGGTGGGCGGGGGCAGTTTTTTGGCGTCGCATGATCCGCGGCTGGTGCTGGGAATTGGCAAGCGGCCGAAGGTGGATTGGCTGGAGGTGAAATGGCCGCAGCCTAGCGGAGCGGTCGAGAGGTTCACGAATTTGCCGGTGGATCGGTATGTGACGATTGTGGAGGGGAGTGGGAAGTGCGAGTGAAGAAGAGTGTAACAGTGTAAGGGTGCAAGAATATCTGAACGCCGCAGCAGCGGATGACCTGCTTATACCTTTGCACTCTTGCACTTTTAACTCTTCAGTTGGGGTACGGATCGCCGGGACGGGCGACGCGGATGCGGTGGTCGGTGAAGTTGTAGTGCATTTCGGGGACGTAGACTTTGGGCATGTGGCAGGAGACGCAGTTTTGGGTGCTGACGGGGCAGGGCGCGCCTGGGTGATCCGCGATTTTTTTCGCGGCGGTGGAAGTAGCGTGACAGCTTAGGCAGGTGCGGTCATACGCGGATGGATCCGACTGAACTTGCTGGTGCGGATTGTGGCAGGCGACGCAGGTAAGGCGGGCGTCGCCTTGGCCCCAGCACTTACTGCTTTCGAGGCGGTAGGGTTGGGACTTGGCGTTGGATACTCCGGTGACTCCAGAAAGCTTTACGTCCCACCAGGTGCCGTGGCAGGCGCCGCAGAAATCCACGGAATCGACGGGGCTCAGTTGGGCGGCGTTGAAGATCGAGGCGTCTTCGGGCGGCGCGGTGCCGGTGAGCTTGGCGGATTGCATGGCGGTGACGTGTTTGGCGCCGGGACCATGGCAGGCTTCGCAGGTCACTCCGGGGGTCAGGTTCTTTTCGTCGAAGCGGTCGCCGATGCTGGAAGCGGTGGAATGACAGGCGAAACAGCGGCCGATTTCCGTGGCGCCCACCGGGCGGTACATGGCTTCCTCGAGGTCTTTGGGATCGGTAAGGGCGCGGTCGGGCGTGAAGTGCAAATTCTGCAGAGTCGCGAAATAGGTGACCCGGGCTTCGTAGAAGTTTCCGTCGTCTTGCTTGAAGAGATAGGACTGGCCCACGCGGCCGGTGCCGAAGGCCCAGAGGAGCGGCGCAGATAGAGTGCGGGTTCCGTCGGTGACGGTGTAGAGGCTTTGTTTGGCTGCGGTTTTGACCTGGTAGTGAACTTTGCCGGCGGCGAAGTTCATCTGTGGGTGAGAGTGGAGGATTTCGGAGTCGTCGGCGCGCAGAGCGGTGCCGGCCATGGGCGTGGCTTTTTGGAAAGCTACGATGGCTGGCGTGACAGGGGTCGCACGCGGCAGAGCTTACGTAGTCACGGCGGGAAGCGGCATTCTGCGTGGGCCAGAAACCCGGCTCGGCAAGATGGTCGGCGGTGGACAGTTGGGCACGCAGAAAGGGTGTGCGCAACGGCCATAGGACGAGAAATAGACCCGCCATCGAAGTCCCGAGAAAGAGCCGTTTGGCGAAGCTAACCATGTTCAGTGCGAAAGGCGTCCGCGCTCATCAGTGTGAAAGGGAGGCGGCGCGAAAGCAACGCTTCCGGGGGCAATTCGTTCCTCGCGCGCTTCGTGGCGGGCATGTCAGAGGGAAGGGCCAGCTTGCCGCTTAGGTTCGGGTCAATCGTGTGAATCGGGATTCTTGTTCGATGGCCGGGGCCATGCGGGGCGCAGGGGCGCGGGACCCGTGGAGGCGCGAACGACAAACTCCGGCTCGATGGCGATCTCCGGCACAAACTCAGCGCGGCCTTCAATTTGGTCGAGCAGGGTCTTGGCCGCTATTTGTCCCATGCGTTCCAGGGGCTGGCGGACCGTGGTCAGCCCGGGACTGTTGAAGGCTGCGGCGGGGATGTCGTCGAAGCCCATGACGGAAACGTCCTCCGGCACGCGCAAGCCTACTTCGCGAAACGCCCAGATCGCGCCGATCGCGGAAATGTCATTGTAGGCGAAGAGAGCGGTGAAGGGCTGCTTGCGCTCGAGTAACTGCTTGGCGGCAGGGTAGCCAAGCATCGGGGTGGAATCGGTGCTGTCGATTTGGACGGTCAGCTCGGGTCGAACGCGGATACCCAGTTCGGCGGCGATTTCGCACAGGGCATCCCAGCGGACGGCAGAGTCGGAACTGACGGGATGTCCCTTAAGGAAGGCGATTTCTTCGTGGCCCAGGTCCCAAAGGTGGGTGAGGGCCAGGCGGGCGGCGATCTTGTGGTCCAGAATGACGTTGGTGACCCCTTCCACGCGGCCGTGCCCGGCTACCGCTACCGTGGGTAACTGGAGCTTCTCGGTGATGGAGGTATCGGTGGTGATGAAGCCCTCGACGCCGCGGGTCAGAAGCATCTGCGCGTAGGTTTGGAGAAGCTTGGGGTCATGGCGGTGAATCACGGTGAGGAAGAAGAAATTGTGCTTCCGGAGATGTTCTTCAATGCCGCTAATCACCATGGAGCCGTAGGCGTCACCAATCTCTTCGGCGATCACGCCGATGGTGTAGGTGCGCTTTAGGCGAAGCGAGCGGGCGAAATAGTTGGGGCGATAGTTGAGATCCTTGGCCGCCGCGACGATGCGCTTCTTGGTGTGCTCGGGAATGGAACGGGCGGCGGCGGAGTTGTTGAGGGCGGCGGAGACGGTGCCGGGCGTGAGGCCGAGGTGCTGGGCAATGGTTTTGAGAGTGACCTTGGCCTCTCGCTGGGGGCCTACATTTTTCTTGGGCAGAGGCGTCATCCACAAACCTCGGAAAGGAAGCGCTCGAATCGCGAGTCGATCATATCAGCCCGACCAGGGGACCCTAGCGCCGTAGTGTAGCTAACTATAAGATATAGAAAGAGTTAAGCATCGGGAGCGCGGGTTGTCTCTCCCGGATATCATATATTCATGCCATATATCATAGATTCTGACGCTGCCCTAGCAGTTTAAGTTAACAAGCCCCGCGGGAGCCCTCCCTGCGCCAGAAGGTGCAAGGTCCCGCAGACAGTATCATGGCCCCTGGCTCAAAGCTAGAATAACAATATTTTTTCTGTAGAATATGCTTATTTTTACTTGACAAAGCCCCCGCCCCCCATTTATATAGGGAGTAATAGAAAAGCATTAGGTGCTCGTCGAGGGACCAAGGTGGTTTGGGTCCTGGCTCTTCGAAGTCGGCAAAGCTCGACTTGCGTGCCGAAAATTGCCCTGATCCAACCTTACACAATTGAAGATTCTTCTCAGCTGAATGGAAAAAATTTCTTGTGGGGTGTGCGAATGAAAAATCGATTGACGCAAAGAAATGCCGCGAACAACAAGCCGTTGGTGGTTCGCGCGATGTTTTGCGTATTGCTGCTGGCGCTGGCGATTCCCTTCGCCACGCTCGCGCAGCAATACTCCGGGACCATCACCGGGACGGTGACGGATACCACCGGCGCAGCGGTTGCAGGCGCTGACGTAACGGCCAGAAATACCGGGACCAACGCGACCTATCAAACGACCACGAGCGAGCAGGGTGGGTATTCGTTCGCGCAGTTGCCGGTCGGAAGTTATGAAATTAAGGTGAAACAAGGCAGCTTTAAGGAATTCGTTACCCGGGGCGTCGAAGTGCATACCTCGACGGTCACGGAAGTCAACGCCAAGCTGGAGATCGGTGCCGTCAGCGAGACGGTTACGGTGGAAGCCAGCGACGTTCAGGTGCAGACGGCGACTTCGGACGTCGGCGAAATCGTGGAAGGGACGCAGGTCCGGGAGCTCCCGCTGAACGGGGAGAACTTCATGAACCTGGTGACTTTGTCGCCGGGCGTGTCCAAGGCCAATGACTTCAACGGCCGGGACAAGGGACTAACCGGCGGCAGCGACTTCTCGGTCGACGGCAACCCCTACACCAACAACTTGTTCCTGGTCGACGGCGTGAATAACAACGACGTGGGCTCGAACCGCACGATCCTGGTGTATCCGTCGGTGGATGCCATCGCGGAATTCAAGATGGTGCGCAACTCCTACGGCCCGGAATACGGCCAGGCCTCGGGCGCCATCATCAGCATTACCACCAAGTCTGGCCAGAACCAGATCCACGGCGGCGTGTTTTATGCCGGCCGCAACGACAAGCTGGATGCCAACGACTGGTTCTCCAACAACAATAATACCGGGAAGGCGGAACTCCGCCGGAACGACTGGGGCTACAACGTCAGCGGCCCAATCATTAAGGATAAGCTGTTCGTTTGGTGGAACCAGGAGTGGAATCGCGAGGTCCGCGGCGTATCGGTGAGCGCTTGCGTTCCCACGGTGGCCGAGAAGGCTGGAGACTTTAGTGCGGATGCTGCGGCGATCGCTGCCGGTGGTAGCGGCACATGCGGCGCAACCGTACCGAACATTCCTGCCGGTTTGCAGGCCCCAGGCAATCCGTCCGCCTTCGCTAACCCGGATGCGGCGGGCCAATTGATTGCGGCGTTCTACCCCGACCCCAACGTTGCCGGAGCCACGGGCACGGCCAACAACTGGAAGCTTCAAGAAGGAACACGCCCGAGCTGGAGTGAATGGAACGTCCGCGTCGACTACGATCTGACCAAGAAGAATCGGGCGACCTTCCGCTATACCAACGATTCGTGGAAGAGCCCCTCTCCGAACCCGAACCTGTTCTGGGGCGATTCCTTCTTCCCGACGGTCAACTCGGACTGGAGCCAGCCCTCCAAGAGCGTTATGGGCAAATTGACCTCGCAGATAAGCAGCACGATGGTCAACGACGTCGAGTTTGGCTACGGCCACAACGCGATCATCACTACCCTCGCAGGCACCGAAAAGGGCTTGGTGGCGCAGATTAACGCTGCCATCCCAACGGCGTGGCCCAGCTCCCTCAAGCAGACGGGTGCCTTTATCAACGGCGGCGGCGCTTGGGGCGGTTTGCAGCCCTACGGCAGCACCCAGACGTTGTGGAATATCGCGCCGTATGGCAACCACGAAGACCTGTACGCCATTCAGGACAATATCTCCAAGGTCCATGGCGATCATTTGTTCAAGGTCGGCGCGTACTACAGCACCAACGCCAAGGTGGAAGACAACAACGGCGGAACCGACCAGCCGACGATCAATGCCGCAGACGGTAGCGTGGCGCAGAAGACCGGCAACCAGCTGGCCAACCTGCTGCTCCCTGGGCAACTCTTCACCAGCACTGAGAACAGCATCAACGCACTCGACAATCGTCACTGGCATGATATCGAGTGGTATTTCGGAGATAGCTGGAAGATTCGCCGGAATCTGACCATCAATTACGGGTTCCGCTGGTCGTTCTACCGCGAAACCTATTCGGATAAGAACCTGCAGGCCTCCTTTAGCTTGGCCGACTACAACCCCGCTTTGCCGGCGTCGGACGCCTGCAATGGCGTCATCATCGTGCCGGGCACCACGCCGTGCCAGGATGCGACCAAGCAGCTTGCGGCCCTTGGGATCAGCCTGCCGCTTTCCAACGGCACGCCGGGACCAAACAGGGCCCTGGTGAACAACAACAACCACGACATCGCTCCACGCCTGGGCATTGCTTGGGACGTGAAGGGAGATGGCCGGACCGCAGTACGCGTCGGCATCGGGCAGTTCTATCAGCGAGAGTTGGTGGGCATCGCCCGCACGCTTTCCGGAACTGCTCCGTTCGTGATTACGGCCACGGACGTGCGCACGCTGGAGGCAGTCGCGCCTTTGAGCAACCCCCAGGTGTCGCCAAGCGCCGCCAAGGACCCCGCTGCGGTTACGCCCAACAGCTGGCAATGGAACGTGTCCGTGGAGCGGGAACTGTTCCGCAACACGGCACTCCAGCTAGGCTATGTGGGCAATACCGGCATTCACTTGACCTCGCAGGCCGATCTGAACGCCGTTCCGTCGGCGGATTGGAATCAGACCGCGTTCCTCAATGGCGGCGCCTTGAATGCGTTCCGTCCTGCCGGAAACTTCGGCACCATCGGAGACTTCACCCGTGCCGGGCACTCGACGTATCATTCGCTGCAGGCCTTGTTCCGTTCGCGCCTGAGCAATTTCTCGACGTTCCAGGCTTCCTACACTTACTCGCACTCGATCTCCAACCAAGAGCTCGACAACTCCTCGGGTGGTGTGAACCAGGAAGCGATTACCGATCCAACCCGGCCCTTGCTCGACAAGGGAAACACCAACATCAATCGGCCCCATATTTTTGTGGCCAACGAGGTGTTCTTCCTGCCCAAGCTGGCCAACCACAGCGAACTCGTTCAAAAGACGGTCGGCGGCTGGGAACTTAACAGCATCGTTAGCGTGGAGTCGGGCGCTTCGTTGAGCGTCTTCACGAACGGTGCAGGCGGTGCTTGTGCGCAGGTGCTGCCAGACAACAGCTGTGCGCCCGGGTTCAGCAGCAATCTAAACTCACTGATCGGCACGGGCTTTAACCAACACGACCGGCCCAATATCACCGGGACCAGTTGCAACGCCGGCGAGAGCGGCAAGCAGATCCTGAACCCGGCCGCGTTCACCTTCACTGGCTACGTTCTGGGCACCGTCGGCAATGCGCCCCGCGGCTATTGCCAAGGTCCAAACAATCGCAACTTCGACATGCAATTTGCAAAGAACTGGGAGTTTAAAGAACGCTTCCGCGTGAAGTTCAGCCTGGACTTCTTTAACCTCTTCAACCATGCCAATTTCTTTGGCAACCAACTGGAAGGAACCGGCTTCAACGGTGGCAACCTGGTCTGCGGCGGCATCAACCCCTGCAGCCCGACGAACAACGTAGTCACCGGCCAAACCGGCAACCCGAACGCAAACTTCGGCCAGGCGAGCGCTGTACACCCAGGGCGTGAAATTCAGTACACCCTGAGGTTCTCGTTCTAAGTAGCGCGGCTGAAACGTAGTCAACCCAAAACGGCGGGGCTTGAAATTCCAAGCCCCGCCGTTTATCTTTGTGGAGCGCTTAGAATCGTTACTCCGTGAACGTCGAAACCCTGAAATTTCCGTTCCTTGGTGGCAGGCTAAGGGGTTGTCTTCTCTATAGCTTAGCCGCTTTGTGTTTTGCAGCGGGCTTTGCACCGGATCCGCGTTTATGGGCCCAATCGGCGGCGCCGCAAAGACCCGCAGCCAAATCCGACAATAGACCCGTCAATGCCGCGGAAGCTGAGCTTCGCAAGACGACTGGAAGCGGCCCAGGCCGCTCAGCATACCGGTGACGCTGCTCGCTGTGGCGCTGGCCAACGAGCGTTTGATCGCCCTGGCGCTCCGGGAATTGGGCCAGCTCCGGCTTCTGGAAGCGGCCTATCCTCAGGCCGAAGAGCTTTACCGGCGTTCTCTGGATCTCGAAGACCTTCCCGATACCCGCGTCGACCTGGCCATTGCCGAACTCCAGGGAAACCATCCGGATGCGGCCCTTTCGGACTCCGACAAGGCCCTGGCGGCCGATCCCACGAATGCCCGAGCCTTCAGCGTGCGCGGCCGGGCCTGGATTCGCAAGCAGGAGTACTCCAAGGCGGCAGAGGCGCTGGATCGCGCCGTCCAACTCCATCCGGACCTGGAGACGTCTTATTCACTGGGAATCTGCTTGCTCCAGAGCAAGGATGCGAAGGATAAAGCACGGGCCAAGGAAGTCTTTGAACGCATCGTGCAAACAACCGGGGACAGCGGCTCGCTGCACGTCCTTTTCGGCAGGGCCTACCGGGACGCGGCGGACATGCCCGCCGCCGTGCTGGAGTTCCAGCGGGCCATCGCCCTGGACACCCGGACTCCGCACGCGCACTACTTCCTGGGGCTGGCGCGGCTGGCGGTGAACGAGTGGAAGGCCACGCCAGAGGTCCGCGCGGAATTCTCCAAGGAGTTGGAATTCTATCCGCGGGACTATCTGTCCAACTACATGGTGGGCTTCCTGGCCTCCAATGACCGGGACTATGGCGTGTCCGACCGTTATCTCAAGATTGCGGCGGAGGTGAATCCGGACTGGCCGGAGCCCTGGCTGTACATGGGGCTAAACGCCTACGCGCAAAGCGACATGAAGCGGGCAGAAGAATGCTTTCGCAAAGCCATCACTCTGACCGGGAGCGACGAGTCGCGGTCGAACTACCAGATTCGGCGGGCGTATGTCGATTTGGGGCGCATCCTGGTGAACTCCGGTCGCGCCGCGGAGAGCGAAGTCTATCTGGCCAAGGCGCGGGACCTGCAGAACAAGACCATGGAGCAGAGCCAGCAGAATGTGTCGGCCATGGCTCTGGCGGGCGGCGCAGGCTCGGCGGCGGCGATTGTGCCGCTCAGCTCGCAGAACGAGACGGACGCGGCGCCGCTTCTGCCGGGGGCTACTGATCCGTTCGCCCGCGTCGACGCTTCGGTGGTGGCTCGCAGCAATTTGACGGAGAGGCAGCGCGCGGAGGCGGATTCCCAGGAAAACCGCCTGCGCTCGGTGCTTGGGATTGAGCTTCAATGATTTGGCTACCTCCGAGGCGGTTCGAGGGGAATATCTGGCCGCCCTCGGGCACTATCAGGAGGCCGAGCGTTGGGATCCGCAGGTTCCGGGCCTGGCGAAGAATCTGGGCCTGTCTGCCTATCGGACCGGCAACTATCCCGAGGCCGTCCGCGGACTTGCCCAGGCGGTGCAAGCTAAACCAGCGGACGGTCCGGTGCGGGCCATGCTGGGGATGGCTTACTTTGGCGCGGAGAAATTTGCGGATGCGGCCAAGACATTTTCCCCGTTGGGTGTTCGCGGGATGCAAGATTCCACTGTGGGCTACGCGTGGGCGACTTCGCTGGCGCGCACCGGTGAGTTAAAGAAGGCCGGCGAGGTTCTGAGCGAATTCGAGAAGAACAATCGCTCGAACGATGCGCTGCTGTTGATTGGCCAGCTGTGGATCGAGATCGGCGATTACGCGCGTGCCGTGGCGGCATTGCATAGCGCCTTGCAGGCCGATCCCTCTTTGGTGAAGGCGCACTACTTCGCCGGGCAGGCCGATATACGCTGGGAGCATTGGTCGGAAGCAGCCGCCGAATTTCAGGCGGAGTTAGCACTGGCGCCCAGCGACGCGGATGCCCAGTACAACCTGGGTTTTGTGTACTTGCAGCAGTCTAGACTTAACGAGGCGGCGGCGCTTTTCGAGCAGATCGTCTCTACGCATCCGAATCATGCCAATGCGCAATATCAGATGGGGAAGATCCTGCTGGATAGGGGACAATTGCAGGAAGCGGTGGAGCATCTCGAGGCCGCCACGCGGCTCAGCCCACAGACCGACTACATGCACTATCAACTCCAGGCCGCTTACCGGAAGGAGTCGCGCATCGCCGATGCCGATCGCGAACTCGAGCTTTACAAAGAATTGAAGGCCAAGCAGCGAGACCGCGCCGCAGTGCCGCCGCTCCAGAGCCCGTGACCTGCTTTCCCATGGAAAAACATTGAGCAATATACGGTGGTGTGCACGGCACGCGAAGGCGCTGGGGGTGATGTTGTTGGCGGCCGGTCTGGCGGGCGGGCAGGAGGGCCATCCCACGCCGCCCCCTCCGCCGCCCGGAGCCAAATCTTCCAAATGCAGCGGGCGTCCTGTTCCGCAGCTCGAAGACATCACCGCGAAAGCGGGAATCACTTTCAAGCACACTTCCGATCCGGCGAAGAAATACATCGTGGAGTCCATGAGCGGCGGAGTGATTTTGCTGGATTACGATCGCGATGGCTGGCTGGACATTTATTTTACCAACGCGCCGAGCGTCGATATGGCCGTCAAGGGGCAGAAGAGCCGTGGCGCGCTGTATCACAACAATCACGATGGAACGTTCACGGATGTGACCGAGAAGGCCGGGATCGGCACGCCGTGTTTTGCCATGGGCGGAGCTGTTGGGGACTATGACAATGATGGCTGGCCCGATCTTTACGTCACCTGCCTGGGCGGAAATGTGCTGTATCACAACAATGGGGACGGGACGTTTACCGACGTGACCGCCAAGGCCGGCGTCGTGGATGGGCGCTGGTCGACCGGCGCGGCGTTCGGAGACTATGACGGAGATGGTTTCGTCGATTTGATGGTGACCAACTATGTCGATTTCCGTCTTAACGATCTTCCGGGCTTCGGCAAGTCTCCCAATTGCAAGTATCGCGGAATCGATGTGCAGTGCGGTCCACGGGGGTTGAAGGGGGCGGGCGATTCGCTGTTCCACAACAATGGGGACGGCACGTTCACGGATGTGTCGAAGAGCGCGGGAGTCAGTGACCCGAACGGCTACTACGGTATGGGAGTCGTTTGGGCGGATTTTAACAATACCGGGCGCCCGGATATTTATGTGGCCAACGATTCGACTCCGAAATTTTTATACAAGAACGAAGGGAATGGAAAATTCAAGGACATCGGCCTGGAATCCGGAACCGCGGTGAGCGAGGATGGCTCGGAGCAGGCCTCGATGGGCATTGCCGTGGGGGACTACTTGCATACCGGGCGGCCGTCGTTGTATGTGACCAACTTTTCGGATGAGAACGACCTGCTTTATCGCAATGATGGAAATTGGAATTTCACAGACGTTTCGTATTCGTCGGGAGTGGCCTTGCCTTCCTTGCCGTGGGTGAAGTGGGGCGCGGCTTTCGTGGATTTGGATAATGATGGCTGGCTGGATCTGATTGCCGTGAGTGGACACGTCTATCCGCAAGTGGATACGCTGCCTTCAGGCGGCGGATATCGGCAGCCCAAGCTGCTGCACCTCAATCAGAAAGATGGAACGTTTTGCGATGCCAGCGATCAGGCCGGGCCGGCGCTCAAGGAAAAGCGCGTTTCGCGTGGGCTGGCGGTCGGCGATCTTTTCAATGATGGCAACGTGGATGTGGTCATCGGTGATATCGACGGGGCGCCGATGATTTTGAGAAACCGAGGCGTTCCGGGACGCCATTGGGTGAGCTTTGAACTCGCGGGGACCAAGAGTAACCGGCTGGCGCTCAATGCGCGGATCAAGATTGTGGCTGGCGGCATGACCCAAACCGAAGAGGTTCACAGCGGCGGAAGCTATCTTTCGCAAAATGATCTGCGGGTGCATTTTGGCCTGGGTGCGGCAAAGAAAATCGATAGCGTGGAGATTCGCTGGCCGTCGGGCAAAATGGAAACGTTGGGCGACTTGGCGGCGGATCAATTTTACGCGGTCCTCGAAGGGCAGGGAATTGTTCCGGCGGAACGCGTCCGTCCAGTGCCCGCCAAGCATCCTTGAAAGAGAGCAGATCTATGCCGGGGCCAGCCGCCCAGAAGAAAAGTGTGCGTGAGCTCTTCGATTTGAGCGGGCGTGTGGCTATCGTTACCGGCGGCTCCGTGGGATTAGGCCGTCAGATGGCGGAGGCGCTGGGGGAAATGGGCGCCAGCCTCGTCTTGTGCGCCCGCAAGAAAGAGCGGTGCGTGCAAGCCGCGGCAGAACTGGGTGAACTTGGCGTCAAGACTCTGGCGCTGGGCTGCGACGTGAGAAATCCGGCCGAGATTCAGAACGTCGTGGATGCGACGCTGGCCCACTTCGGGCGAATCGACATTCTCATTAACAACGCCGGGACGTCTTGGGGCGCTCCTGTAGAAGAGATGTCGCTGGAACAGTGGAACAAGGTCATCGAGACGAATCTGACCGGTACGTTTCTTTTCTCGCAAGCGGTCGGCAAGGCCATGATCGCGCAACACCGCGGAAAGATCATCAACATCGCCTCGGTCGCCGGGATCCAGGGTGCTCCTCCGGAATTTCAAGCCATCGGATACCATGCCAGCAAGGGCGGGGTTATTATTTTCACCAAAGACTTGGCGTGCAAATGGGGGATTCACAACATTCAGGTGAACGCCATTGCGCCCGGCTGGTTCCCCACGAACATGTCGCAAGTCTTGATCGAGCGGCACAAAGACTCTTTCCTGAGTAGAATTCCGTTGCATCGTTTCGGCAATGAACACGACTTGAAAGGTGCGGCAGTTTTTCTGGCGTCGGACGCTTCCGCTTTCGTGACCGGCCATGTGCTCGTTGTGGACGGAGGGCAAACCGCTTAGCGGAGGCGACGCGTTGCTGCCTCTGGATACTTTTGTGGCCTGACTGTGGAAGCAAAGAAAGAGACCGTAATGAGCGATCTGGTTCAACTAACCAAGGACGGCGGAGTTGCCGTCATAACGATCAACAACCCTCCGGTGAACGCCTTGAGTCCCGGCGTTCCTGAGGGTATCGCCGAAGCCATCGAGCAAATCGACAAAGATGACAGCGTCGCAGCCGCGGTGCTCATTGGCGGCGGCCGCACTTTTGTCGCGGGCGCGGACATCAAGGAATTTGGCAAGATGACCTTCGGCAAGACCACGCGTGGCGAGGGATTCAAGCCGCTGTTGCTGCGCATCGAAGATTGCCGCAAGCCGGTCGTCGTGGCCATTCACGGAACGGCGTTCGGCGGCGGCTTGGAGCTTGCCATGGCCGGCCATTATCGGGTGGCGGTTCCGAGCGCACAGGTCGGACAGCCCGAGGTGAAGCTCGGAATTATTCCCGGCGCGGCTGGAACGCAGCGTTTGCCGCGGCTCGCCGGTGTTGCGAAAGCTGTTGAGATGTGCGCCGACGGCAGTCCCATAAAAGCGGAAGAAGCCTTGAAGTTCGGCATCATTGACAGCCTCGTGGAAGGCGACTTGCTCTCCGGCGCGATTGCCTTTGCGCGAGAGATTGCCGGCAAACCGGTGCGCAAGACCCGCGAGCGCGCGGACAAGCTCGGAACTCCGGAACAAAACGCTCCGATCTTTGCGGCAGCGCGCGAGACTGCGCGCAAGAAGCAGCGCGGCTTGATGGCTCCGCTCGCAGCCGTCGACGCGGTAGCGGCCGCCACCCAGCTTCCTTTTGCCGAAGGTGTTGCCGAGGAGCACAAGCTTTTCACCAAGTGCCTGTTTTCGGATCAGTCCAAGGCGCTGATTCACGTTTTTTTCGGAGAGCGCGAGGTTTCGAAGATTCCTGACGTGCCGAAAGAAACGCCGGTCATTCCCGTGAACAGTGCAGCCGTGATTGGCGCGGGAACGATGGGCGGCGGCATCGCCATGGTGTTTGCCAATGCTGGCATTCCCGTGCTGCTCAAGGAAACCGATCAGGCAGCGCTGGACCGCGGGCTAGCCAACATTCAGAAAAACTATGCGAATTCCGTGAAACGCGGGCGATTTACCCAGCAGTTTGTCGACGAGCGTCTGAAGCTGATTCAGCCGACGCTCGGCTACGGCGGATTCGCCCAGGTCGACATGGTCATCGAGGCGGTGTTTGAAGGCATGGCCGTGAAGAAAGAAGTCTTTGGTCAGCTCGATCGCATCTGCAAGCCGGGAGCAATTCTCGCCAGCAACACCTCGACGCTCAACATCGACGAGATCGCATCCGCCACGTCGCGGCCGCAAGCAGTGATCGGGACGCACTTCTTCAGTCCCGCGAACGTGATGCGCCTGCTGGAAATTGTGCGAGGGAAAGCCACCAGCAAAGAAATCATCGCCACGTGCATGCAACTTTCCAAGAAACTCGGCAAGGTCGGCGTGCTGGTAGGAAATTGCGTGGGGTTCGTCGGCAACCGCATGTTCCATCCGTATCGCCGCGAGGCGCAGTTTCTGGTGGAAGAGGGCGCCAGCGTCGAAGCCGTCGACAATGCCTTGTACGAGTACGGCATGGCCATGGGCCCGCTGGCGACCGGCGACCTTGCGGGTCTCGACATCGGCTGGCGAATCCGCAAAGAGCATCGCCACTTGCAAAAGTCGGGCGTTCGGCAGCCGATTGCCGAGGATCGTCTCTGCGAGCTCGGCCGCTTCGGCCAGAAAACCGGCGCAGGCTGGTACAAATACGACGAAAATCGCCGAGCTGTCCCCGATCCGGAAGTCGCGGATCTACTCCGCAAGTTGACGGCCGAAGCCGGCATCCCGCAACGCCAGATCTCCTCGCAAGAAATCACCGACCGTTGCCTCTATGCGCTCGTGAACGAGGGCGCGCGCATCCTGGAAGAAGGCTACGCGTTGCGCGCCGTCGACATCGACATCATCTATCTGAATGGCTACGGATTCCCGGCCTATCGAGGCGGCCCGATGTGGTATGCGGACACCGTGGGCCTGAAAAAAGTCTATGACCGCATCGGCGAATTTCACCGGCAGCACGGTGCGTTGTGGGAACCGGCGTCACTGCTAGCGCGGCTGGCCGAACAGGGAAAGACGTTTGCGGAATTCAGCTCGGAACAGGGCGCGTCTGCCTAGCTTTCCGAGGTGCCCACCACTACACCGTTTTGTCCTTCGAATAGCAAATCGATTCCAAATTGCATTCCGCGCAGTTGGGTTTCCGCGCGTAGCACACTCGCCGCCCGTGCCAGATTAATTGGTGGGAAAACTGGATCCATTTTTCTTTGGGAAGGATACTCATCAGGTCCTGCTCGATCTTTTTTGGATCTTCCTGCTTCGTAAGGTCCAGCCTTCGCGACAACCGCATCACATGCGTGTCCACAACCACTCCGACGGCAATTCCAAATGCCGTTCCCAGAACCACGTTGCCCGTTTTACGAGCCACCCCCGGCAGCGTCAGAATTTCTTCCATCGTTCGGGGGACTTGCCCGCCGAAAGTCTCCACAATCGCTTTGCTTGCACCCATGATCGATTTCGTCTTGTTGCGGAAAAATCCAGTCGGCCGGATTTCTTTCTCCAATTCACTGGGGTTGGCATACGCGAAGGCTTCGGGGCTGCTGTACTTCTTGTAGAGCGTCTCGGTGACCTGATTCACGCGTACGTCCGTGCACTGCGCCGACAGAATCGTCGAAATCAGCAATTGAAACGCATTCTCGTGCTTCAGTTCGCAAACCGCTTCGGGATACGCTTCGTCCAGCTTGGCGAGAATCGCGGCCACGCGCTTCGGATCGGTTCCACCGCCAACCGTCTTCGCCGCTTTCCCTGTTTTGATAGGCTTTTTCGCTCGTTGTTCCGGTGGGAGATTTTTCCGGTTTACGTGGTTTTCGCTTCTTGGAAGAACGCACGCGCTTGTTTTTCGTCGCCATGGCAGGGAAGAATAACACACGCTGAGACACGCATTCCTGCCGGCTCGCGCGCTCTGGGGAAAATAGGACCAGCCGACCGGCGAAGACTTAGGACGAATGCGTTTTCGCGATCCAGTCCAGAACTTTTCGAAACGCCTTCCCACGATGGCTGTACTCATTCTTTTCTTCCGCGGAAAGCTCCGCGAAGGTATTCCCCAAGGGCGGAAAGTAAAAGATTGGATCGTAGCCAAAACCCCCGTCCCCGCGCGGAGCCTGCAAAATCTCGCCCTCGACGCGATCCGTGACCACGGCCGTCGCCCGCCCACGCCGCGCCAGCGCAATTGCGCAAACGAAGTGCGCTCGGCGCTCCTCGCCGGCTTTGCCGCGCAGCTCCGCCAGCAATTTCGCCATCCGCTCGGCGCTCGTAGCCGTCGGCCCCGCGTAGCGTGCAGACAGCACCCCGGGAGCGCCGCCCAGCGCCGGCACGACCAGCCCGGAGTCATCCGCGAGAACCAGGCCATCGTGCAATCGTGAATAGTGCAGCGCCTTGCCTGCCGCATTTTCCCCGAAGGTCGGCGCATCTTCCTCGAAGGAGGGAAGGAGATCGAACCCGGGCAACAACTCCAACGCCAGCGGGGCGGACTGCGACGCAGCGCGCGCCAGCACGCGAAATTCTCGTAGTTTTCCTGGATTAGACGAGGCGAGATACACCTCAACGGGCGCGCGCACTGAATTTCACGGGCAAGACGGTCCGCTGGTCGTCCGTCAAGCGGCGAATCCCCGCAGCCGCCAGCGCCAGCAAGTCTTGCATCTCGCTCCCGGTGAACGGCCGGCCCTCGGCCGTAGCTTGAATCTCGACAAAATGTCCGCTGCCGGTCATCACCACGTTCATATCCACTTCCGCGCGCGAATCTTCTTCGTACGCCAGATCGAGCAGCGCGCGGTCGTTCACAATTCCCACGCTCGTGGCCGCCACGGTATCGATGAGCGGCGAACTCTTCCAGATTCCGGCTGCGACCATGCGTTCGAACGCCAGCGCCAGCGCCACGAAAGCTCCGGTAATCGACGCCGTCCGCGTTCCTCCGTCGGCCTCAATGACATCGCAATCGATCCAAACCGTCCGCTCCCCCATGGCTTCCTGGTCGGTCACCGCGCGCAACGACCTTCCGATCAGCCGCTGGATTTCCAGCGTGCGTCCCGTTTGTTTCCCACGCGTAGCTTCCCGCGCGGTGCGTTCTTCGGTGGCTCGCGGCAACATGCCGTATTCGCTGGTCACCCAGCCTTTCCCGCTGCCTTTCAGGAAGCCCGGTACGCCGTCGTCCACCGAAGCCGTGCAGATCACGCGCGTCTTCCCCAGCTCGATCAACACGCTTCCTTCCGCCGTGGAAATAAAATCAGGCGTGATCTTCAGCGCTCGCATCTGATCTGCTGCGCGCCCATCCATCCGCACTTTCCCTCCTGCTTTTTCGGCGCGTTCGCTCGCAAAACTCATGGTTTGCCCCCGGGCTGCGCAAGTTTGCCGGGCGGCGTCGCAGGTGTCAACTTACTGGACGGCGCTGGCGTCGCCGTCGTGGGCGCCTTACCGCGCGCAGGACTTCCAGCGGTTGGCGCCGCCGCTGCGGGAGTTTCGCGCGGTGCCGCGGCCGCGGGCAGCATCGCCGCCGGCTTGGCATTCACTAGAAAAGTCCGCGTCAAATCCAAGTGCCCGGCCAGCGTATCCACTTCCTGTCCGTGGATCAAAATCTTTAGCCAGCGCACCTGCGGCACGTTGGCTTCCAGCGTTTTGGTCAGTGAGTCCACCGCCATCTGCTCGCTTTCGATCCCCGATGGAATGGACGTCGCCAAAGCCTCAGAGAAATCCGCGATGGCCGTACCGTCCGGCAACAAATAAAACGCCAGCAGCACCGCGTCGGGCGGCACCGTTCTCAGTTCCGCATTCACCGGCCCGGCGAGCAGCGTGTTCAACACCTGCTTCCCGCGCAACACGGGATCTTTCGAAAGCGGCAGATCGACGGTGACCCCCGTCAGCGAACCGTCCTCCGCTCCCGACGCCCAGAATAATTTCGCTTTCACCAAAGGCGTTCCGGGATTCGCCGCCAGCGACTGCGTCAATTCCCGCCGCGCTTGCTCCTCGCTTTGTTGTTGCACTTGTGCCGCCTGCCGCAGCCGGCGCTTCAAAATCGGGAAGTAGATCGCCGCGACGATCACCGCCAAAACCAGCATGGCGATTAGCCACACCCGCCAGCGGGGCATCACGGCCGGTCTCCGGGATTTCCGGCGACCACATAGGCCGGGCGAAACGCTGCCGCGCCTTGCGCAATGGCATCGGCCACCCCGGGCGCCATGCGATCGAGATCTCCGCGATCTTCAACCGATACGCTCGATACCTCCACCGCGATGGCCGGCGCTGCCGTCGTCCGCAACTGCCGCACCGCGGCCGTTTGCGCCGTGTTCGGCGAGCCTTTGAATCTCTGGGAAAGAAATCCCTGCACCAAGTCCCCAAGTTTCCGGCTCAACGGAAGAAATGGTGCTTGCGCCCGATCCCACGGAATCAGCCCAGTGGCGTCGTCGCTCGCCGGCAAATCGGTCATGACGTATACCCGTACAGTGCCGGGCAGCCCTGTCGACCCAATGTGCAGCGTCACGAACACCGCGCCGCGCTGCGCATTGGCAATCGCCGAGCGGTCGTCAAACGACGGGTTTTCGTTTGCCTGCCGCGTCTGCATCACCAGGAAGCCATGCGACTCGAGCGCCGCCCGCACCTGCGTGGCAAATTCCAAGACAATGTCGCTCTCGCGAACGCCGCCCGTGCCGCGCGCGCCCAGGTCGGTGCCTCCGTGTGCCGGATCGAGAACCACGATGTTCAGCCCCGGCCGTTGCGCGGGCACCGCCGGCTGCGGAACAGCGCCAGAGGGCGCCGTTGCCGGGCTCGTCGGCGGTGTCTGCACTTGTGCTGCCGCCGCTGGTTGCTGTCCCTGCGCCGCGCTCTTCGACGCAACGCTGGCCTGAGTCGAGGTCGAAAACGCCAGCCCCGCGCAAGTCAGCGCAACGCCGAGCAGACCAAGCGGCAAATACGCCCCGATTCGGATGTATGTTGGAATCGCGTCCCGAGCCTTATTTCCCACGTCCAGCAGAATACCAAATCTGCCCGTCAATCCGGGCCATCGGAATGCCTTCCACGCAGCCAAAAAGGGACGGCCCTTCAGCCGTCCCTCCACAAGCCGCCAAACCACAATCGCTCATCTCCCGTCCGTCCGGGCTAATTCGATGGCGGTGGCGTTTGCTGTTGTCGCGATCCCCGATGTTCGCGCCGCCATTCTCTCATCGTCTTCTTTTGTTCCGGCGTCAGGATGGCCTCGACCTGCTTGTGCGTCCCTCGATGGAGCTGCTTGATTTTCGCTTCCTTCTGATCGGCGCTCAGCGCTGAGTCGCTGTTCACCGCTTCGATCTGCGCCTTGGCATCCTCGTGGATCTTCTTCATCTGCGCCTTTTGGTCGTCGGTAAGGTTCAGATTCGGCCTGTCCCGTTCGGTTTTTTGCTCCTGCGTCGCGGGTTCCTGCCCGGAATCTGTTGAGCCGTTCTGCGCGCGAGCCAGGTTCCAAGATCCGCACGCCAGAAACAATCCACCGACTATGACCAAAGTATTTAGAGTTCTTTTCATGGGCATCTGCCTCCTGGAGATCAACTCCCGCTGGGTTCTCCGTATAGAACCCCACGGAGCGCAAAATGTCGCGCGCGATGCACGCCAACTTGCCTCTCTGAAACAAGAGCTCGACGGCCGTCCCCTTTCACTTTTTCTGGCTCGCGGCCTTCTCTGCGATTTGCAAAGGCGGCAGGCCCACTTGCCGCAGCAGGGAATTAACGCCCGTCGCACTGGCCTTCAACACCTCCCAGTGCGCGAAAACATCCCTGCTCGCCGCATTCCAGCTTTCTATCGCGGTCATGGCATCAGCCGTCGGTGCCGCGTCGGCGCTTTCGACAACCAGCAGCAATCCGTTCCACGCCCTTAAGACTCGGTCTAGAGTAACCGCCTCCCCGCCGGGCAGCGACAACCCCAACAGGCCGAAGTCATTCTCTCGATGAGAGCCCGCCAATTCGCCGATCTTCCGGTCCAACTCCGCCAGCGCTTTCGCCAGTTCTTCGTGGTCGCCGGTTTCTTTGCGCCGCGCCTCCACTTGCTTCCGCAGATCGTTAAACTCCTCGACGACCTCGGAGATTTCTCCCAGCCGGCCCGCGATCTTCGACGCGGCCTGAAATTCGCGGGCCAGCGCCGCCGGCGGCGTCGCAACGCGCGGGTCCATCTTGACCAGCAGCGGCTGCGAGGTGCTCTTGCCGTTCACGGTCAGAGTGACCGTGTAACTCCCCGGAACCGCCCATGGCCCAAAGGCCGGCCCTTCGAACGAACGATGCACGCTCTTGGCCAGCGGATGATGCAAGTCCCACACGAAGCGATGCATTCCGGCGCCTGCCTGCAAGGGCCTCGGGTCGTGGATCCACTCCATCGCAACCGGCACTTCTTTCGCATCCGTTTTCGGCAACTGGTCATTGCTTGCGAACCGCCGCACCGATTTCCCCTCGGCGTCGAAAATTTCCAGCTGCACGGGTGTCGCTGACTTCTCTCGCAGATAGTAATCGAGCACCGCCCCGTCCGGCGGATTCGCCGCCAGCGGCTCATCGAGCGGCACCGGAGTCCCCTGGTCCGAGCCCGGCCGGATGCGATAAGCCATCGCCGGCCGGAACAGCCACGCTTCCGCCGCCGTCGTCTGCGCGCTCATCTGTCGCAGCGGTGTCACGTCGTCCAGCACCCAAAACGAGCGCCCGTGCGTCGCAATCACCAGATCATCCCCGTGCACCACCACGTCGCGCACCGACGCCGTCGGCAGGTTGAGCTGCAAGGGCTGCCAGTCGTCGCCATCGTTGAAGGACACAAAAACGCCCGTCTCCGTGCCCGCGTACAACAGGCCCTTGCGCGCCGGATCTTCCCGCACGCAGTTTAAAAAGCTGCCTTCCGGTATCCCCCGCGAAATGCGCTGCCAGCTCTTTCCGAAATCCCGCGTCCGATAGAGATATGCCTGCAAATCGTCCACGCGGTGGCGGTCCACCGCCGCGTAGGCCGTCCCGGCGTCGGAGTGCGAGGCCTCGATGTGCGTTACCTTGCTCCAAGGCGTCAGGTCCGGCGGCGTGACATTCGTCCACGTCTTGCCTTCGTCCGTGGTCAGTTGCACCAGGCCGTCGTCCGTCCCCACCCAAATTTCTCCCGCTTGTGCCGGCGACGGGCCAATCGTGTAAATCACGCCCCGCCGCTTTTCTTCCGGTGCATCCGCCGCCGTCGCCGCATCCAGATTCGCGGGCACGCCAGGCTCCTCGCGGGTCAAATCCGGGCTGATCATCTGCCAGGAATTTCCGCCGTCCGCGGTACGAAACAGCGTTTGCGATCCGAAGTACAGCACATGCGGGTCGACCGGCGAAAACACCAGCGGCAGCGTCCACTCCTCGCGGAAACGCCCGGTCTGCGCGAGGACCGGCGGGATCAGCTGGATTTGTTCGTTCCGCAAATCCTGCCGCGAAGTCGCTTGGCCGTAGAGAATCTCCGGGTGCAAGGGATCCGGCGCGATATAACCGTTCTCGTCGCCCGTGTAGATCGGCCGCCAATCGTGAAAATTCAGCGCACGATA
The DNA here is from genome assembly GCA_963788495.1 of uncultured Acidobacteriota bacterium. Classification (GTDB taxonomy): domain Bacteria; phylum Acidobacteriota; class Terriglobia; order Acidiferrales; family UBA7541; genus Acidiferrum. The sequence goes on from CAWBGX010000003.1 coordinate 289,299, forward strand.
ATTACTGCGGCTGGGCGTCCCTGCCGAACCGCTGTCTTGCTGCGCTCCATACACCCAGTAAGGAAAACGATTGTCGGTGATGACGTGATAAAACTGCCCGGTCGGCTGGTTGTACCAGGAACTCCAGGTCTCACCGCCATTCCGCGTGACCACCGTGCCCTGATCGCTTCCCAAAATCATCCGCTGCGGTTCATCGGGATCGATCCACAGCTCGTGGTAGTCGTCGCCGCCCGGCGCTCCTTTGATCGCCGTGAAATTCTTTCCTCCGTCGCGCGAGCGGTACAACCCGGTGTTCGGCACGTACACCGTGTCCGCGTCCTTCGAATCCACGCTGACCTCGCAAAAGTACCAGCCGCGCCCCCAGATTCGCCTATCCTCGGAAACTCGCTGCCAGTTTTCCCCCGCGTCGTCCGAGCGATACAGTCCGCCCTCCTGGGCATCGGCAATCAGATAGATTCGCTGCGGGCGGCTGGGAGCAAACGCAATGCCCATGCGCCCCAGCCCTTCCGCAGGCAATCCGTGCCCGGACAGATGCTCCCAGTGCTCGCCGCCGTCCTTCGAGCGATACAAACCGCTCCCCGGCCCGTTCGAAGGCGGATAAATACTCCAAGGCGGCCGCCGAGTTTGCCACAGCGCCGCATAAATCGTTTTCGGATTTCCCGGCTCGAAGGCCAAGTCGATCGCCCCGGTATTTTCGTCGTGGAACAGCACCTTGTTCCAAGTCTTCCCGCCGTCATTGGAACGAAACACCCCGCGTTCCGCGTTCGGTCCATACGCATGCCCCAGCGCCGCCACAAAAACTTTGTCGGGATCGCTGGGATTCACCAAAATCCGCCCGATCTGCCGCGCGTCTCTCAGCCCCAGGAAGGTCCAGCTTTTCCCGCCGTCGGTCGACTTATACATTCCATTTCCATAAGAAATGTCCGAGCGCATGTCGGCCTCGCCGGTCCCCACGTAAATCACCTGCGCATTGGACGGCGCCACGGCAATCGCCCCTATGGAAGCAACGGGCTGCGAATCGAAGATCGGATTCCAAGTGCGTCCCGCGTCATTCGTCCGCCAAACGCCCCCGCCCACCGAACCGAAATAAAACACCTCCGGCTGGCCTCGCACACCCGTCACCGCTAGCGCCCTACCCCCGCGAAACGGCCCAATCGACCGCCAGCGCATCTCCTGAAACGCCTTAGCCTCGAACGCTGGAGCGCTCTGGCCCAACGACGCCCCGGCCCATCCCAGTAGCGCAGAGGCCAAAACCACAACAAACACGTGTACCCGGCAGCAAGCTTTCACGGTGCGGCTCTCCTCAAGGAGTTGATTCGTGTCGAAGAACCGCGAGTATATATCACCAGCGACCGCCGCCGCCTTTTCGACGTCTTGTCAACACCACCGTTGTGGAGTGCGGCGCTAGTCGCCGCTTTCCCCCAACTCGCGACCCCCCACGCGAGATCTCGAAACTAGCGAGAACTCGCCACTCCTCTCCTCCCTCCTCACATCCCTAACCTACGGAAACGCAAGCACTAAGATCCATCCAACCCTGGCACCTCGCGTGCCCTTTGCCTTCCCAGCAATGCAAGCTGCCACGGTCAACGCCAGCGAAAAGGCACCAGCCTCGCGTGGCCTTGCCCAAAAGCGAAATCAAGTAAATCGGAGGAGAGAAACACAATGAACGCTAACTATTCTGGTCCATCGGCAACACAAAAACTGACGTGGTGCAGCTTGGCCATGATCGCCGCCCTGCTTGTTTTCCCGTCGAAGGGCGCCGCGCAAGAAAACCCGCCGGCCGCCGCGCAGATCGTGGCCCTGGACGAATGCGATCCGGTCACCTTCAACGCCGATCCCAACAAGAAGGTCAATCCCGGGGTGGGCGCCGACTTTTGCCGCAATGTCGCCCTGGGAGCATCCACCACGCTGCAATCCTTGTTCAAGAAGGCGGCCGACGGAACTCCCGACCCTAACTGGGACTTTGAACCGGACACCCTCAAGATCAAAAAAGGCACCCCGATCGTCGTTACCGACCAGGGCGGCGAACCGCACACCTTCACGGAGGTCAAGCATTTCGGCGGCGGCTTCCTCGAGGGCCTCAATGGCGGCGAAGAGACCGTTTCCGAATGCAACGGCGGCTTCTCGAACCTCGCCGTGGCCAGAACCCGCATCCTGCAAGGCAGCCAGCTGCAGATCGCCAACCTCTCGAAAGGCGAACATTATTTCCAGTGCTGCATCCATCCCTGGATGCGCGTGAAGGTCGAGGTGACCGAACACAACAAGGAAGAGAAATAAACCCCGAGCCGGTCGCCGCAACGCCCGGACAGCGCGTAGCAGCGACTGACGTACCGCCCCGTTGGCGAGCCGTCTTGCCCTTCCTTCCCCCGGCAAACGGTTCGCCAACTTATTTTTTCACTTCCGCACTGGAGCAAATTCGCGCCGGTAGCTTTCCCACTCTCGTTTTAATGTACTCAGCAGATTCTTGAAGTCCTTTCGCCCATGCAGCGACCGCAAAAGCGGATCGTCCCGGAACGCCGGATAATTCGGCAATCCTTCCGCGCCTGCCCGTTGCAACAAGCGAACCGATTTCCCGGGCTGTTCCGTCAGGGCATACGCCGCGGCCGCCACGTGCCACAGATGGTGCGTATGCAGAAACGCTTTCTTCGGCCGCAGCGACCTTCGGGCCTTGGCCTCGGCCTTTCGCCGGTCCCCTCGCTGCGCCCACAGCACCGCCTCGCAGCTGTCCAGCCAGGGATCGTCTCCCAGCACCTGTCGCGCCCTGCGAATTTTCTCTGCGGCCTCCTCAAGTTTTCCTTCGTACAAAGCCACGCTCGCCGAGAACCCGTTTCCCCAGATGTGCGCAGGATCGACGCTCAGCGCCCGCGCATTGTATTCTTCGGCCTCGGCGTAGTCGCAGCGGTACATCGCCGTCTGCCCTATGAAGACAAGCGTGAACGCATCGTCCGGATGCGCCTCTAGCGCCTCGATCAGTCCTTCTCGCGCCTGTTCGTGCAGCCCCACGTGCAGCAAAATCAGGCATCTCCAGATTTGCGCGGCATGGCATCCGGGATTGATGTGCAACGCTTCTTGCAAGGCCCGCAACGCCGGCCGATTCTTGAAATGCTGCGCCGGAGTCCATAACAAGCGCCCGCGCGCGCAATGAGCTTCCGCACTGTGGCGGTCTTGCGCCAGCGCCTTGCGAATAGCGTGTCCTGCGTGTTTAAGCCAGCGAGGGTGGGGATCCTGCGTGGTTCCCAATAGCACGCACGCCTCCGCCAGCCTGGCCCACGCATCCGCAAATCCCGGATCGAGCGCCACCGCCTGCTCCAGCATTTCAATCGCTGTTCGCGTGTCCCAACGGTTCAATCGCGCCAGGCGATCCGCGGCGCGCAGAAACAATTCATACGCGTGCCCATTTTTTGTCGGTGGACTCGGCGCCGCTCGGCCTTCCGCGGCGCGGCGTACCCCCAATGCGCGTCCCAGGTCACCCGCCAACTCATCCTGCAGCGAAAACATCTCCTGGATTTCCGAGTCGTATTTTGCGGAATGGATTACCGTTCCCGTGGCGGCGTTCCACGCCTGGACATGCACCCGCAGCCGGGTCCCTGATTTCTGAATCCCTCCTTGCGCCACCACTTGTACGTTCAGTTCCCGAGCGACCTGCAAGGCATCCGCGGCCTGTTTCGCGTAGCGCTCCACCGCGCTCGTCGGCCGCACCAGCACTTCTCCGCTGGCTCCGATCTGATGAATGACCGCGTCCGCCAGCGCCACGCTCAGATATTCGTCCTCGGCATTGGGCGTCAACAGCCGAAACGGCAGAACCGCCACGGCTTGTTTCTCCGCCGCTCCCGCCCCTGCCGAAGCGCCCGGCCGGGTCTTCGCCGCGCCGATCTTCTTCGGCGCTTCCGGGTTTCCGGCTTCCTCGCTGTACAAATTGTAGAGATGAACCAGGCTTCCGTGCTTCACTTCCACTTCCCCGAGGTCGTGCAGCAGCGGGCTCCAGGCCCCAACCTGGCCCAGCACATCCGCCTCTACCTTCGACACCAGGATATGCCCCGCATCGCCGCAATCCATCACCCGCTGCGCCACGTTGATGCCGCCCCCGGCCACATTGCGATTGGCGTTGATGTCGGCCACGTGGTACACCGGGCCGCTGTGGATTCCCATGCGCAGCTGGATGTGCGGATGCTCCCGAAGAGTTCGTGTCAGCTCCAGCGCGCAGCGCACCGGCGCTTCCGGATCGCGGAAGAACACCAGCGCCATTCCATCTCCCGTGGGTAGCCGAATGAGCTGATCGGCGCTTTGCGCGCGCAGGAAGGTCTCGGTACTGCGAACCGCCGCTTGCAATTCATGAAGTAACTGCTGTTGCCGATCCATGTGCAGCGTGGAGTACGCCACAATGTCCATGAACAGGACGTGCGCGATCTCCAGGGAAGGAGCGGAGCCCGGTTGCTCGAGGCTGGCCACGATGTACTCCCCAAACGCGATGAGGCGACCTGGTGTGCGGCAATCTTAGGTCGCGGCGTGTGGGTAGGTCAATCGAGCCTGGCTCTCAGGGCCAGCTTGCTTTCGCCCCGGCGGCTCGCGAACCGGGCGGCGACAAATCTCTATCGGAATAAAGGTGGCTAGGCCGCTTCCACGTTCTCGACCACCAGCGGGTCGCCGCACCCTGCTTCGCAGCTTCGCCGTGCTGAGGTACACCACAAACCCGGTCACGATGATCACCACGCCGAACATCAGCCCGTTCATCCCCAGTACCGTCTCGTGCCCGCCCCGGACTAACGCCAGGCTCAACAAGATCAGCGGAAACACGCCGGCTAGCACGGCTCCCGTTAAACCACCGGGCACCCGGAACTCCCGCTTCAACTCTGGCTCGCGTATCCGCAGCACCACCAGGGTCACGAACTCCAGCATCAAGCTCGCCCCGTACAGCATGACGTCCAGCGTCACCAGCCGCTCGAATCCCAGCCCCAGGCAGAACGCCCAGCCCCCGGCGCACACCAGGATGGCCACCCACGGCGCCCGCGTCTTCGAGTGCATCTTGGCAAACACTTTCGGCAGCATCCCGTCGCGGGCCATCGCCAGCGGCAGCCGGGAGTAGCTCATCACCAGCGCATTAAACATTCCAAACGCGCTCATCATCCCGCCCAGCACCAGCAGGAACCCCAGCCAGTTCGCTCCCCGCCAGGTTCCCCCGATCATTCCCGCTACTTGCGCCCAGGCGCCGTCGCCTGCGAACGCCGAAGCCGGCACGCCGGCGGCATACACCGCCACGAAAGGCACCACGTAAGTCAGCGAAACCAGCACCACCGCCGCCAGCATGGCCTTGGGGTAGGTGCGTTGCGGCCGCTCCACCTCCTGCGCGATCGTCGAGGCATTGTCCCAACCCATGTAATTCCACATGGCGATCAGCGTCCCGCCGATCAAGCCTACCGTGGAGGTGGCCGGCGCAATGTGCATGTCGGCCAGCGCGCCCACCCGGAACGGCGATAGCAGCACGATCAGCGCAAATGGCGCCGACAGCAGGAAGAACAGCCACAGCGAGGTAATTCCCACCACCCGGATCCCGGCGATGTTTAGCCCGGCGCACGCCGCCACCACGAACAGGCCCACGAACACGCCGCGATGACCCTCGCGGAACCACGGCGCTATCTGGGTCAGGTACCCGACGAACAGCGTCGGATAAATGGCCATATCAAAGATGCTGGCGGCTAGCGACAGCCACGCTTCTTGAAAACCCCAGAAATTTCCCAGTCCCCGGCGCACCCAGGCGTAATAGCCGCCCTCCGCGGGCAGTGCGCTCGACAGTTCTCCGATCATGAACGCCGTGGGCAGGCTCCACAGCACCGGCGTGAACAGCAGAATCAGAATCGCCCGTCCGTAGCCGGCCCCGTGCACGATTTCTTCCGTGCCATACGTGCCGCCGGACACCATAAAGAAAGTCGCCGCCACAAGCGGCCAGAGCGTCAGCTTTGCGGCTCTTTTTTTCGCTGTTGGGATTGCGCGAGAGGGAAGTTGGGCGGGCAGCGATAACGTACTCAATTTTTACTCTCGTCCTCCTCGGAGCGACTCTCGCTCGCCACGCACAGAGCAAGTTCGCCATCGCAGAATACAAGCTTCGTCCCTCCATGCAAGAAAAAAATGCATCCAACGCAAATTTTTTCCTGCGACGCCTCAGCTTTCGATAACTGTTCGTTAGTACGGGCCCGCGGCCTCTCAAGTGCCACAGACCCCTGGAGTCCGCCTTGCAATTAGGGGTCGGACCTTTAGGTCCGACATACGCCGGCTTTGCACTACGGCTTTAGCCGCCGAGGAATTGAAGTTGGCACACAGGCTCCACAACCTGCCTCCGCCCTGCGACCGCTAGCACCCATTGGTTGTTTCGTCGTGCCGCATCCTCAATCGGTCCATCCTTCTCCGGCGGCCGCCCGCGTCCTCCCTCGCGACATTTCTTTCGCCCGCCTCTATGCTAAACTCCGCCGGTTTGCGTCTGACCTATATATCCATTCTTAGGAGTCTTCTGAATGAAACCCGGCCCTTGGCTCTCGCTCGTCTTCGCGCTTCTGGCTCTGCCGCTCGCCGCCTCGGCTCAAAAGCCCGCGCCTCCGCGCGCCATCACTATCGACGATCTCTTCCAGATTCGCGAAGTCGGGGATCCCCAGTTGAGCCCCGACGCCCAGTGGGTGGCGTACACGGTCAGAACTTCCGTCTTGAAGGACGACAAGAGCGAAGAACGCATCTGGATGGTCCCCACCGCGGGCGGCGAGCCCGTCCCCATGACCGCGGAACACCAGTCCTCCTCGCAACCTCGCTGGAGCCCCGACGGCAAGTACCTCGCTTTCCTCTCCGCTCGCGACGACCGCAAGACGCAACTCTGGCTGCTCAACCGCCTCGGCGGCGAAGCCCAGCCCCTCACCGACACGGCCCAAGACGTCGACGACTTCGCGTGGTCCCCGGACAGCCGCCGGCTAGTCATCGTGTTGCGCGATCCCTCTCCGGAGGAATTGGAAGCGGCCAAAGACCGGGCGAAAGATCAAAAAAGCGATGAAGACAGCGACGACAAAGCCGCCCAGGGCAAAGAGAAGAAGCCCAAAGCCCAAAGGCCCTGGGTCATCGATCGCCTGCAATTCAAACTAGACGAAATAGGTTATCTGGACCGCCGCCGCACCCACCTGTACCTGCGTCGACCTGGCAGCCAAGAGCCTCACGCAAATTACTTCCGGCGACTACGACGATTCGCAGCCGGCCTGGTCGCCCGACGGCAAGCAGTTGGCCTTCACCAGCAACCGCTCCAAGCCCGATCCCGACCGCAACTACAACAGCGACATCTGGGTGGTGGCCGCGGACAACACCGACAAGGGCGCTCAGCTCACGCAGATCACCACCAATCCCGGTTCAGACAATTCGCCGACATGGTCTCCCGACGGCAAGTGGATCGCCTACATCACCCAGGTCGAGCCCAAGCTTTTCGAGTACGCCACCAAGCACGTCGCGGTGTCTCCCGCCGCCGGCGGCGAAGCCAAGGTCCTCACCCTCGCTTTTGATCGCCTCGCCAGCGATCCGCGCTTTTCGCCGGACGGCCAGAGCGTCTACTTCCTAGCTGACGATGACGGCACCATGGACCTCTGCCGCGTGGCAATCACCGGCGGTGAAGTTACTCGACCGATCGGCGGCCGCTTCATCATTTACGCCTACTCTGTCGCCAAGACCGGCGAGATTGCCGCGCAAATCAGCATGCCGGACCGCCCCGACGAGGTCTACGTGACGTCCGCGCCCGGCGGAAAGCTGGAGCGCATCACCCATACCAACGACGCGCTGCTCTCGCAACTCAAGCTGGTGCAACCCGAATACGTCCATTTCAAAAGCAAGGACGGCACCATGGTCGCGGGCTATCTGTACAAGCCGCTCGACTATGTTCCCGGCAAGAAATACCCCGCGATCCTGCGCCCGCATGGCGGCCCGGTCTGGGCCTACTACGCCGAGTTCACGCATCTGGCGCAACTCTTCGCCGCTAACGGCTATGTCGTGTTGTTTCCCAATCCCCGCGGGTCGTCCGGCTATGGCCAGAAATTCTGCCAGGCCATCTGGGCCGATTGGGGCAACAAGGACTATCAAGACGACATGGCCATGGTCGACTATGCCATCGAGCAGGGCATCGCCGATCCCGACAAGCTGGGTGTCGGCGGCTGGTCCTACGGCGGCATCTCCACCGATTTCATCATCGTGCAGACCACCCGCTTCAAAGCAGCTATCTCCGGAGCCGGGGAGGCCCTCAACATTAGCAACTACGGCCACGACCAATACCAGAAGGACTACGAGACCGAACTGGGGCGCCCCTGGGAAAACGAAGCGGTCTGGAAGAAGCTCTCGCCCTTCTATAAGGTAGCCAATATCACCACGCCCACCCTATTCATGGGCGGCAATATCGACTGGAACGTCCCGATTCTTGGCGGCGAGCAGATGTATCAAGCGCTGAAAAGCCTGGGCCGCACCACCGAACTGGTGGTCTACCCCGACGAGTACCACGAATTCAAGACGCCGTCGCACATCAAGGACCGGCTGGAGCGCTACCTGGCCTGGTACGGCCACTACGTCAAAGGCGATTCTGCGCCGGCCACGCCTCCCCGCGACGCGGCCGTCAAGTCCGGCGAATAGCCGCCAGCTGCGGCGGTCGGCCTTCGATCCGCCGCCCGGCTCGATCCGGGGAGCCGAAAGAGCAAGCAAAGATAACGCCGAGACGCAGAGCGCGCAGAGGCGGACGCAGAGAAGAGTTCCTGGGTGCCGCACACGCCGTGGTTGCGTGTGCGGGTTTAGATTCAACGGCAGCCCGCCAGCAACTCCCATTGCTCAACTCCGCCACCCGCGCTATTCTCCCGGCGGCTGCTCCCGCCCTCTGGAGGCACACCATGCGTCTCTCCCGTCTGGCTCTCCTCGTTGCGCTCGTGGCACCGTTTTCCCTTTGTGCCCAAGCGCCGTTCGCGGTGGGTACCGCGTCGGCGGCCCCCGGGCAGAAGGCTACCGGGTATCTGGAAGTTCCGGCGGGCGTCGACGCCGCGACGAACATTCCCGTGATCGTCATCAACGGCGCCAAGCACGGTCCGGTGCTGGCCTTGGTCTCTGGAGCGCACGGGACCGAATACGCTTCGATCATCGCCTTGGAGAAACTCATTCCCCTGCTCGATCCGGCGCAGCTCTCCGGAACGGTGGTGCTGCTTCCGCTGGTCAACATTCCGTCTTTCGAGCAGAAAGTGCCGCACGTCAATCCGGTCGACAACAAGAGCATGAACCGCTTCTACCCCGGCAAAGTGGACGGAACGCAGACCGAGCGCGCCTCCTACCTGATCACCAAACAAGTGGTGGACCGCTGCGACTACCTGATCGACTACCACGGCGGCGACCTGGACGAGAGTTTGCGCCCCTACAGCTACTGGGCGCCCACCGGGAAGGCCGAGCAAGACCGCATCTCGAAGGAAATGGTCCTGGCGTTCGGCTTGGACCACATCATTATCTGGCGGGAGCGGTCCAGCGACCCCGCCAACACTCGCTACCTGGACGACACCGCCGCAGTCCGGGGCAAGCCTTCCATCGTCGTGGAGGCCGGGTATGCGGGCACGGTCGATACCGACGATGTCGCGCTGCTGGTTTACGGAACGCTCAGCACCATGCGGGCCCTGAAGATGCTTCCGGGCGAACCCGCAGCCCATCGACAATCCCGTTTGGATTCAGAGCCTTGCCGAGGTTACCAGCCCGGACGATGGGATCTTCTATCCGCTGGTCAAGCGCGGCGCCTACGTCGAAGCCGGGATGAAACTGGGCTACGTCACGGACTTTTTCGGGAAGACCATCTTTGAAGCCCGCGCTCCGGTTGCCGGGGTCATCTTGCACATTGACGCGGTTCCCTCACTGAAGAAGGGCGATGGCATCGCCAATATCGGCGTGGTGGCCACCAAAGCTCCGTAGGTGCGAGGTTCCAGAGGTTAAGATGGCCGTTTTGGGGGACTGGCATCGAAGGAAACAGGGACGGTTCGCTCTTTCCTTGGTGTAGGTTCCGGTCGCTGATTTTCAGAGAAGAGCGGGATACCCCCCACCCCTTTTTTGTAAGTGTTGATTCTAAATATAGTTAAAGTCCTTTGTTTTGATACACTTTTGTAAGTGTTGATTCTAAACGGGATAGCAAGGGTTTGGTAGTAACTATTTGGTAACCAGTTAGGGAGTCGCGGGGCGGGATGAGATCGACGATACACGGCAAATGATAGCACAGGAATTGTAACTAGTCAAGGAATTATTTAAATAGTACCGATTCGGGAATGGAGCTGAGGCGATGGGCACAGGTCCGTGGCCCCGGGAGGGCGGGAAAATTTTCGGCGAAGCGACGAGTATAGTGCAGGCGAGTACAATACCTCGGAGCTCGAACAATCAACCATGGAGGGTGGAATGGCTTCCGACTACCTGCTGAAAACCGAACCTACGGCGTATTCTTTTGCGGATTTGCAGCGCGACGGGGTTACGGTGTGGGATGGGGTACACAATCCCGTGGCGCTGAGAAACCTGGGGGCGATGAAGGCGGGCGACCGGCTGATCATTTACGAAACCGGGGAGATGAAGAGCGCGGTAGGTACCGCTTCGGTGGTTTCGGTGGATGTATCCGACCCCAAGAATCCCGCGGTTGAGCTCAAAGCCGGGAAACCATTGGCCAAGCCAGTGTCGCTGGCCCAAATCAAAGCGAACAGGCTCTTTGCCGACTCGCCGCTGGTGCGGCAGGGCAGGCTTTCGGTGGTGCCTTTGACCGCAGCACAGTACAAAGTCCTGACCGGCAGCTGATCGCGGAAGTCTTACGGTTGCTTGCCTGGGGTGAAATAATCGACGAGATTTCCATCGGGGTCGCGAAAACAAAAGGATCGAGTGCCCCAGGGTTGCGTCGTCGGAGGTTTTACCCAGGTTTTGACGATGCTTTGCAGCCTGGCGAACTCTCGATCCGGGTCGTTTACCCGGAACTCGAGGATGGCGCTCTTGTTCATGGCAGGTACCGCTGAGCCGGGGATGTACTTTTCCTGGGCGTCGGCGGCGAAGATCGCGAGGACTCCCGCGCCGGTGGGAAATTCGACGTAGCTTTCGCTGATCTGGTGCGGCTTTTTTTGCAGGACTTGTTCGTAGAATGCACTGAGCTGCCTCACGTTTTGGGTAATCAGACAGATATTTGCCAGCACCGGGGCTTGATCCGGCGTTTGTGAAGGCGGACCGGGACTCTTTGGCGGGTGCAAGACAGAAGGGGTGGCAGCCAACGCCAGTCCGGCTGCCAGCAGCGCGATGAAGGCTAGGATCGATTTCATTTCTTTTTCCCCATGCGAAGGATGGTGGCCTGAAGCCAGCTTGGGTCACAACTTGGGGTGCAACTGCAATTTTGGACGGAACTTAGGGCTCGCCGTTAGCGACTCTGCGCATCTAGACTTTTCTGGGCCCAGAGGGCCGTCGTTTCGGCTAATTCGCGCAAGACTTGCGCATCGGTCTTTCCGGAGCTCTTGAGCACGTGGAAGGAATGGTCGGCGCCTTCGATGACGTGCAGCGTGGTGGTGGGGCCGAGTTTGGCGCAGATAGGGCGCAGGAGCTGTAGATCGGCGAAGGTGTCACGGGTGCCTTGCAGGAAGAGCATCGGTAGCTTTACATCGGAGAGGTGGTCGCCGCGCTTGGTTCCGGGTTTGTCGGGTGGATGCAGAGGGAACCCGAAGAAGACCAAGCCTCGCACATCTTCCAGCGGGTGTTGGGATGCCGCCGTGGAAGTCATTCTGCCTCCCATGGACTTGCCACCTGCAAATAACGGTAGGCCCGGAGCTGCCTTGGCAGCGGCGCGGACGGCCGCGGCTACCGTGGCGGTTAGCAGAGGCGGGCGATCCGGGGCGCGGCGCTTTTGCTCCATGTAGGGGAATTGATAACGGAAGGTGGCCACGCCTGCGGTGGCGAGTTCGTTGGCGAGCGCTTCGAGGAATGGGTGGGTCATGCCTGCGCCCGCGCCGTGGGCCAGCACCAACAGCCAGAGTGGTTTCGGGGGCCGCAGCAGGATCGCGGCAACCTCGGCTGGGCCTTCCACGGCAAACTGCAGCTCTTTTCTACCCGGCATGGCGAGCGCGATTCTAGCAGACTCCCGATGGCGGCGGACGTCGGGTGTGGTGGTTACCGAAGGAACCGCCTCGACACCGCGGTTTGCGGATGAAAGCAGGGTTTCAGAAGTGGGCTGTACTAAAGACGGCACTCCGCAGGGCGTATGCTATCCTGCGTGATTTCGTGGAGGCATCGATGGCGAATCGTGGAGGGAAGCGGCGGTTCATCCAAATCTTGGCGGGAAGCGTTCTTCTGGTGGCATGCAGCCTGGCGGGTTGGGGGCGGCAGGTGGAGCAGAAGAGCGGTGCGGGATTTGACCCGAAGCTGTTTTCGGAGATGCGCTGGCGGTGCATCGGGCCGTTCCGTGCCGGGCGGACGGTGGCGATTACCGGGGTGCCGCACCAGGCCAGTGTTTTCTATATGGCTGCGGTGAATGGCGGCGTGTGGAAGACCACCGACTTCGGTAACACCTGGTTTCCAATTTTCGACGATCAGGACACCGGGTCCGTCGGTGCGATCGCGGTGGCTCCGTCCGACCCGAACGTCATTTATGTAGGTAGCGGCGAAGGGCTGCAACGGCCGGACCTTTCCACCGGGGACGGGGTGTACAAATCGACCAACGCGGGCGCGACGTGGACGCATCTCGGACTGCGCGACGCGCAGCAAATCACCTCCATTCTCGTGGATCCCAAAGATGCCAATCGCGTTTTTGTGGCTGCCGAAGGCCATCCTTACGGACCGAATGCGGAGCGCGGGGTGTTTCGCTCGACCGACGGCGGGCAGACCTTTCAGAAGGTCCTGTACAAAGACGAAAACACCGGCGCCGCCGACCTGGCGTTCGATCCGACGAACCCGCAGACGGTGTTCGCGGTGTTGTGGGCGGCGCGTGTCGCGCCCTGGGAGATTCGCAGCGGCGAGTCCTTTGTAGCGGCGGGAAGCGGCTTGTACAAGTCCACGGATGGAGGAAGCACTTGGGGCCAGCTTACAAAAGGGCTTCCGTCCTCCAGTGACGGGGGACTGGGCCGCATCGGGATCGCCGTGGCTCCCAGCCAGCCCAAGCGGATGTATGCGACGGTGGAGGCCAAGAAGGATGCGGGCATCTATCGATCGGATGACGCCGGCGAATCGTGGCAACAGGTGAACAGCGATCACCGTATCGGGGGGCGCGGCCCGGGCGCGGCGGGCATCGCGGTCTCGCCGGACAATCCGGACGTCATCTACGTGGCGAACACCACGACGTGGAAATCCAGCGACGCCGGGAAGAGTTTCGTGGGATTTAAGGGCGCGCCTGGGGGAGACGACTACCAGCGCATCTGGATCAGCACGGAAAATCCCGACATCATTGCGCTGACCGCCGATCAGGGAGCGATCGTCAGCGTGAATCGCGGGGCTACATGGAGCTCCTGGTACAACCAGCCGACGGCGCAGTTTTACCACGTCACGACGGATTCGCGATTTCCTTATTGGGTTTACGGGGCGCAGCAGGAGAGCGGCTCCGCGGGCACCATGAGCCGCAGCGACTACGGCGAGATTACGTTTCGTGAGTGGCACTCGGTGGGAGTGTTTGAGTATGGCTACATCGCGGTCGATCCGCTGGACTCCAATTTTGTTTATGGCGCGCGGCTTACGCGCACCAATCAGGAACTCGGCGAGGTGGCGGACATTACGCCGGAGCCGATTCGCCGCGGGGAATATCGCTACGATCGGACATTGCCGGTGGTGTTCTCGCCGCTGAATCCGCATGCGCTGTATTTTTCCGCCAATGTGCTGTTCAAATCGGTGGATGCGGGAAATAGCTGGCAGGTGATCAGCCCCGATCTGTCGCGGGCGTCGTATGAAACTCCCGCAAATCTCGGAGCGTTTGCGGCTTCCGATCCAGAAAAGGGCCAACACCGCGGAGTGATTTATGCGGTGGCGCCGTCCTTCAAGGAAGCGGATACCATTTGGGCGGGCACCGACGACGGACTCATTCAGATAACGCGCGATGGCGGAAAGACCTGGCAAGACGTCACGCCGCCGCAGCTGAAGCCTTGGAGCAAAGTTTCCATCATCGAAGCGTCACATTTTGACGCGGGCACGGCCTACGCGGCGATCAATAGTTTTCGCCTGGACGATCTACACGCGCACATTTATCGCACTCGCGATTTCGGCAAGTCGTGGCAGGAAATTGTGGCGGGCATCGCCGACAACGCGTCCAGCAACGTGGTTCGCGAGGATCCGGCGCGTAAAGGGCTGCTTTTTGCCGGCACGGAAACTTCGGTTTATGTGTCCTTCGACGACGGCGACAACTGGCAGCCGCTGCAGCTGAATCTTCCGCATACCTCGATGCGCGACCTGAACATCCACGGCGACGACCTGATCGTCGGCACGCATGGGCGTTCGTTCTGGATCCTCGACGACATTACGCCGCTGCGGCAGATCAACTCCGAGGTGGCCAAGGCGGGCGTGTCGCTGTTCGCGCCGCAGGAAGCGATGCGCTTCCGTTGGAACCGCAACACGGACACGCCGCTGCCCCCGGAAGTTCCCGCGGGAACGAATCCTCCGGACGGCGCCATCCTCGATTACTACCTGGCGGTGGCTGCCAGCACCCCGGTTACGCTGGAAATCCACGACGCGGAAAATCACCTGGTGCGGCGCTATTCCAGCACGGACAAGCCCGAGTCACTGGAGAAGATCGCCGCGCAATATCCGATTGCCACGTATTGGGTGCGACCCCCGCAAATTCTTTCCGGCGATGCCGGCATGCACCGATTCGTTTGGGACCTGCACTTCGCGCCGCCCGAAGCGCTGACGCACGAGTTTCCGATCGCGGCGATTCTGCGGGATACGCCGGAGAATCCGCTGGGTGCCTGGGCACTCCCGGGACAATACACGGTCAAGCTGACCGTCGATGGCAAGACCTTCACGCAGCCCTTTGCGGTGAAGATGGACCCGCGCATCAAGACTTCCGAGGGCGATCTTCGCAAGCAGTTCGAGATGGAGGCGGGTTCGGTCGAGGGGATGAACGAAAGCTACGAGGCTTTGGAACAGGTGCAATCGGTGCGGGCGCAGTTGAAGGATCGGGCGGGGAAGACATCCAAGGGTCCGGTCGCCGGACTGATCGCGGCGCTGGACAAAGACGCGGCGGAGCTGGGAGGAGCGGCGCAGACTAGCTTCTACGGGACGCCGGCCAGCGGGAAGCAGCCGGAGAATTTCTCGACGCTCAACCAGCACTTCAGCGGGGTGCTTGCGGTTGCTGATAGCGCGGACGCGGCGCCTACGACCCAGGCGAGTGCCGTGTATCGGGAATTGGAAGACGCGCTCGACAAACTCATCGCCCGATGGAGAAAGAATCAGCAGACGGACATTCCGGCGCTTAATGCCGCCTTGAAAAAGGCCAGGCTGGCGCCGATCGATCCCAACAAGCCGCCCGAGACGCCGCCTTCGGCGGACGCCGGGGACGACGACGAGCCGTAGGAAGGCGCTGCGAGTCCGGGAGTCGTTATTTGCTAAGGTGTTTATTATCTGTTGTTTATGTCTAATTGACCATGGTCAATGACCATGGTCAATCTGAGTGCTATCTCTTGGGTTGGCGTTACTTTGAAGATGCGCCTTGCAATTCGGTTAAGGCCGCCAGCACTTCTTCGCTGTGCTGCGCGGGCTTGACGTCGAGCCAGACCTTTTGCACCTTGCCTTGCGGATCGATCAGGAAGGTGTGCCGGGAGGAAAGCTTGACGACCGGGATCACCGAGTCGTACTGCGTGGACACTTCTTGCTTGGTGTCGGCGAGCAGCTTGAAGCTGAGACCTTCCTTGGTGCAGAACTTCTGGTGCGAATCTTCGTCCTGGGCGCTGACGCCGAGGATGACGGCGTTCTTCTGCTCATACTGCGCCAGGTCGCGCTGGAAGTTGCGGGCTTCCACGGTGCAGCCGCTGGTGAAATCCTTCGGATAAAAATAGAGCACGACCCACTTGCCCTTGAAGTCATGCAAGCTCACAGGTTTGTTCTCTTGTGAGTTCAGCGTGAAGTCCGGCGCCGCCGCGCCCACTGTGGGGGCCTTGTCTCCCGCGCGCGAGGAGCTGATTCCGAAGCCTACCGCCGCTACCGCTACGATCACGATCAACGCGATCCAAACGAATTTCATTTTTTCCACCTCTTGTGTGTAGACGAGCTGTATACCCTGGTTCGGTGCTTCCGTATGGTAGTGAGATGTTAGCCCAAAGGCGAGGGTTTCATCTTGTGCGGTAAGCGGACGGGCTATTCTTGGCTATTCGGGATGGGTGAAACGGCCGAAACCCAGGCGGAACTGGAGGGTGTTGATGCCGGGATTCGGGGTGGTCAGGCCGGCATTGGAAATGTGCATGAAGCGGACCTCGGCGCTCCAGTTGTACTTGCTGCGGAGAAAATGCACGCCGAGGGCGCCGCTGGTGGTGAAATTTACGCGCGATGTGCCTGGCGGAGTTTTTTCGTTGGTGAACAAAGTGCCGCCGCCGAGATCGACGTAGGGCATTACGTTGTGATGGGGCACAAAATTCCATTTCAGGGCGAAGGGGTTCAGGCCGAATCCATAGGCCGTGCCTGGGCGCTGGAAAAGTACAAAGACCGGGACCACGTCCACCGCGTATTCGAACCTGCCGCGCAGCGGGCCGGGACCCACGGGATCGGTCAGCACCCAGCCGTAGCGCGCGCCGACGTTCCACACGCCGGTGTCCGAGGTGCTGCCATTCAGGCCGTGGCCTCCGCCGGTCCATAGTTGCAGCTCATGGCCGCCGGCCCCCGGTTCGGATTGGGCGGCGGCGCCCGGCGCATACAGAATGGTGGCCAGTAACATGGCGAGCAGAACGCTTTTCACCGCGGAGTCTCCTCAACTGTGGAAGAACGCGAGCGCAAGGGCCCCTCGCGTGGGCACTAAGATACAGCAAGTTGCGAAGCAAAGCGCGAGGACTTGTTGTGGCAAAGGCTTTCAGGGAAGGTGGTCCGACGAGGTGAGACGTTTTGAGCACAGTTGGCCCGGGATCGGAATGAGTCGCGCAGGTTCCCATTGACAGCCCACGATATTAAGCATAGTTTACAATCGTAGTTTATCATAGTTAACTTCGTGAAAATTCAGTGAAGCCGGGGAATTTGGTGGGCGTTCATCATTTTGTAATCCGCCGGGCTTTATGCTCAGCAGATTGTCCGGCGGGTTCGGGGCACCGGTTGGCCACCTGAATTTCCAAAACTTGCCACTGCCGAAGGAAGCGAAGAATGAGGAAGGATGGCGCATTCCGAAGTTGGCGAGTGTGGGCGGTCCTGTGCGCTTGGACTTTATTGTGGGCAGGGTCATTGTCCGCGCAGGTCCCGGACGGTGCCCGAGATCCGAATCCCGGAAGTACGTCCGGTCCCGACGCGGACCCTGACCCCGACCCGCTGCCGACGATGGTGCCGCACCTGGAGACGGATCGTTTGTGGATTTCCGGACAGGCAAACCTCATTTCGCAGTGGCATCCAGGCTTTCATTCCCCTTATTCGGGACACAACAGCTTGTCCTCCGAGGCTCAAGATGCCACTTCTCGGGTGCTTACGCTGTTCACCGGATTGCGGCTCAGCCGCACCAGCGAACTGCTCTGCGACGTGCAAGAAACGGGTGGACACGGAATCGGCGAAGCCCTGGGCGTGGCGGGTTTCACGAATCTGGACATCGTGCGCAATCCGACGTTGAGCAAGGCGCCTTATGTGGCGCGCTTGATGTGGCATCAGGTTATTCCCCTTGGCAGCAAGAACGCTCCCGCCGAGCGCTCGCCCTACTCGCTTTTCAGCGAACTTCCGGAGCGCCGGCTGGAAGTGCGCTTCGGCAAGTTCAGCATGGCGGACTTCTTGGACCTCAATACCTACGGGACCGACACCAGCTTTCAATTCATGAACTGGGCGGTGGACAACAACGGGACCTACGACTACGCCGCCGACACCCGCGGATTCACTTTCGCCGCGATGATGGAATATCACCAACGGCATTTGGTGGTGCGTTTTGCGGAAGCGTTGATGCCCAAGGTCGCCAATGGCATTCACCTGGATGCGGACTTAAGCCGTGCGCGGGCGGAAAACCTGGAAGTGGAGCTTCACGGCACGATCGTTCGTCGCCAGGAAGGCGTGTTGCGGCTGCTGAGCTTCGTGAATCACGCCAACATGGGAAGCTATCGCGAGGCCATCGACAATTTTCTCGCCGGTGTTACACCGGTGCCCGAGATCACTGCGCATCCGCTGCAAACCACGGTCAAGTATGGCTTTGGGGTGAATTTCGAGCAGCCGCTCAACGATTGGATCGGCGTCTTCGGGCGCTGGGGATGGAACGAGGGCCAGCACGAATCGTACGCGTACACCGAGGTGGACGAGACGGCGGAGATTGGTCTGGGCGGGAGCGGCAAGCGATGGCACCGGAGATTCGATCGCGCGGGGCTGGTGCTTGTCTCCAACGGAATTTCACGCGTTCACCAGGAATATTTGGCGCTGGGCGGCTCCGGCTTTCTACTGGGAGACGGGCGCCTCAACTATGGGCGCGAGAACATCGTCGAGACGTACTACACCCTTCATGTTTGGCGGGGATTTTACCCTTCACTGGGCTTTCAATACATCGATCACCCCGGCTACAACCGCGACCGCGGGCCGGTGTTGGTGCCGACACTCCGCCTGCATCTAGAGTTTTGAATTGGCGCGGACGCAAGAGCACGCGGCGACCGAGTAACTGTCCATAGCGCTTGGAGTTTTCTACAGCCAGCGGATTCTCAGCCTAACTCTGCGGGCAGGGCCAAGCCGGCGTAATCCTTGCCGATCACAGAACACAAGGCCTCCACGACCAGTTCGTGATCGGAGCGCTGCGGCACGCCGGAAACGGTCACCGAGCCGACCGGGCCGGCGCCGGTCACCCGGATGGGAAACGAGCCTCCGTGGACCGCGTAATCCGTTAGAGACAGGCCGTACTTCGCCTCCAGGGTGCTGTTCGCTTGCTGCAACTCCAAGCCGATGGCATAGGAGCTGCGGTGGAATCGCGCCACGATGTTGCTCTTGCGGCGCACCCATTCGGGATTGTCGGGAGTAGTGCCGGCTAGGGCGCAGTAGAACAGTGGCTGGCCGAAGCGGCGAACGTCGATCACCACGGCGAACTTTCGCGCCACAGCCAGTTCGCGAACGCGTGTTCCCAGCTGCCAGGCCAGCTCTTCGTCAAATCGGGAAAATTGCAGCTCTTGCTCTTGCACACGAATCGCCGCCAAATCGTCGCTCAGGGCCACAACGCCTCGCTTTCAGGGGTCGGGAAGCTCAGGTATTCTGCGGCAGCCCATGGATAGAGGCAAGTGCCGACGGCCCGAAAAGCAAAGAAGGCGCCAGTCTGGCGGCATCTCTCCCTGGATGAAACGGAAGGGGCAAATGGGGAAGTAAGCCTGGCAATGCGGCCTGTCCTTGAGTACTAGAATTGGCAGACTACGCCCAATAGATCCGACGGGTGATTGGCCCCACCACGCCCGTTTCCTATGCTCCCTTTACGGAGCCGGATAATGACTTGGCATGAGATCTTGAGAGCGGCGTATCAGCTTCCGTGCTACTGCTCGGCGGTGGTGCTAGCGGCGGGGACGGCGCGGGCCCTGGCAGAAGAGATGTTCTACTGGGTCAATGGGGCAGAGTAAGGCGTAGCCTCACCGCGGCGCACGCAGGCATCGAAACTCACACTTCTTCGTGATTCCCTGAACAGAGAATTCTTACAGTAGTTGCCATCCGCGCCTCTATTTTGTGGCATATTTTCGGTGTGAAGGTTCTGATTTCGGGCGCGGGAATTGCCGGACCAACTCTCGCATACTGGCTTGCCCATTACGGACTGAAGACCCACGCTCGTAGAAGTAGCGCCTCGCTTGCGCACCGGCGGCTACATCATCGACTTCTGGGGCGCGGGTTTCGACATTGCAGACCGGATGGGCTTGTTGGCGGAAATCCGGAACAGAGGATACGTTATCAGGGAGGTGCGAGTCGTCAACCAGAGCGGCAAACGCATAGCAGGGTTTCCGGTAGATGCATTTTCCCGAATGACGGGTGGCCGATTTGTGAGCTTGCCGCGCAGCGAACTTGCCGCACTGATCTTCGGCAAGATTGAAGGCCGGGTCGAAACGCTATTTGGCGATAGCGTGGATCGCATTGAGCAAAGCGGGACAGGAGTTGAGGTTACCTTCAAGAGTGGAAGCGTCCGCGAATTCGATCTGGTGGTCGGTGCTGATGGCCTTCATTCACGGATTCGCGAACTCGCTTTTGGCGCGGAAAGCCGGTTTGAGAAGTACCTGGGTTACAAAGTCGCGGCCTTTGAGGTCCAGGGCTACACGCCGAGGGACGAGTTGGTGTACGTGATGTACACGGAAGTAGGCCAACAGGTCGGCCGCTTCACCATGCGGCGGCGGTCGCACGATGTTTCTGTTCACATTCAAGGATGAAGATCCCACCGTAAGCGACAACCTTCAGGACCAGAAAGCGCTGTTGCGCCAACGCTTCGGAGCCAGCGGGTGGGAATGCCCGCAAATTCTGGACGCGCTCGACGCCACTGACGATCTTTATTTCGATCGCGTGAGCCAAATACAAATGCATGCAAGCCAGGCATCGTGGACACGGGGGCGGGTCGCGCTGGTCGGGGACGCGGCCTGCTGCGTCTCACTCCTGGCTGGACAAGGCACGGCCCTGGCCATGGTAGCGGCATATATGCTTGCCGGCGAACTGCATCGCGCGCCCAGCGGCTATGCCGAGGCTTTTCGGCGGTATCAGGATATGTTCGGGCCTTTCGTGCTCAAGAAGCAGAAAGCTGCACTGCGTTTTGCCGGCTCATTCGCGCCGAAATCGAAGTTTGCGATGTTCCTGCGCAATCAGGTTTTCAATCTTCTAGCCATCCCCTGGATTGCGGATCTCGCCGTCGGTCGGGATCTCGCGGATCGCATCGCGATCCCCGAGTACTAAATCCGGGCAGCATCCCATGCGAGGTATCGCGCGGTGGCTCGATCCCAGCGCGAGAAAAATCGCAAATAATGACCAGGACTGACCCCGCCGCGAATCACTGCTGCAGGCTGACACTCATTAGACGAATTCCGATGCGGACTTAGCTCAGCAGCCCCGCTGCGAATGCCCGGATATCTGCTTCGATCTTGCCCTTGAAAAAGGTTGCAGCGAAGGGCAGCTCCAAATCCAGGACCACTTCCGATGCGTTTACCGTGACGGCTACAGACACGGCCTGGCCCATCGTCGAACCGCTGAAAGTTCCGACATTCCCGTTCCAATTCTCCTGAAGATCTTTGATGTTGCCGGAGTGTTGGGTCTTGGCCTGGGCGATTGCGTCTTTGATACGCTTCAGCGCCTCGTCCTGTGAGAGGCTATGGTGAATCGAGATGTTCAAATTGGGCATCCCGGTTTACCTTTCATCGGCCCAGGCGGTTAGCACCGCCTGGAAATGGTGGAGGCGGGGGGAGTCGAACCCCCGTCCGAAAAGCGCTACGGACCGAAGCCTACATGCTTAGCTCAATTCCGTTTGTTTCGCCCGCCACGCTCAGAATGAGCAAGAAACGCAGCCGGCTAGTCCGATGGTTCTCGCCCGAGCCTTACGGACCGAAAGGCTCAGGCCAGCTCACTGTGTGACGCCTCTGACCGGGCCCATGAGCGAAGCCCGGGGAAGCGTGCGCTTAATTAATTAAGCAGCAAGTGCCAAGTTGTTGTTGGCAGTTCTAGTTTCCACCAAGTTACGGGCAGGTGGGTCCCGGCATGCCTTCGGGCCGCGACAGCTTCCGTCGAAACCGTGTCGCCCCCTTGGTACCTCTCTATTCTACCACTGACCAAGCCCCGGCCTACCCCACGGCCGGGTCCGCCCGGCTGGCTCCTTCCCTCCCGCGGGAGGAAGCACAGTCGGTGCTTGCAATTACAACTAAGCAACAATTGGGCACACCGGTACGCCCAGGTGGTTGACTCCCGGCATCCTAGCTCCCAGAATCACAAAACGGGAGATTTCGGGCAAAAACATGCCGAAAACAGGTCCACCACAAGAACCCCACGCGCCCAATGCCGTCGAACAGGCGGTTTCGCGCGCTATACGGGACAACCTCGAGCGCATTCAGCGCTCCACCGATGAGCTCCAACAGGCCATCGGCGACGTGGTGGCGGCCTGCGCCAGCAGCAAGCCAGTCAATGCGCTTCCGCCCATGCTGCGTGCCCAGACTTCGGCAGCTTCCCTGGCCGCCGCCCTGGAGGTTTTGTCGCGATTCGTAGCTGTTTCCTTGCAACCTGGTCCGCGCTCGCCCTTTGAAGCGGAAATCGCGCGCATCGCCAGCACCATAGCGGTGGCGGAGCCCGAGGGGCAAGCCGCGCCAGCACCGACCGCCGCGAAGCCAGCGCCGGCAGCCAAACCCGCCGCACCCGTAACCCCTGCGCCACAGCCCGAGGCCATTAAAGAGCCGGTCCCTGAAGTTCCCGAGCCACCCGAACCCGAAGCCTTTGAAGAAGAAGTCGTCGCTGCGCCCGCCGCCGAATCCGATACCGAGGGCGAATTCAACGTCAGCCGCCTCTCCGCCGAAGAGCAGGAATTGCATCGCCGCGCAAATAGGGTGGCGAAAGTTTCCATGCAAGATATTAAGATGCTCCATCCGGAGCAGGTGCGGCTGGGCCGCGAGAAGAAAGATATTTGCAACCGATTGCGTGACGACATTGAAAAAGCTCATCGAGAATACGACCGGCGCTTCAAACCCATCATGGACCATCCGGTGGACTATTTTTATCGTTGGATGGTGGAGATCCTCGCAGAAGGCGACCCGCACGCCCTCGGCGAATATCCCTACACTCCCG
The DNA here is from genome assembly GCA_963788495.1 of uncultured Acidobacteriota bacterium. GTDB lineage: Bacteria > Acidobacteriota > Terriglobia > Acidiferrales > UBA7541 > Acidiferrum. Next base: position 312,189 of record CAWBGX010000003.1, read on the forward strand.
CCGCCCGCCATCACTAGGTTCGGGGTCGCGTTATCAACGGGTTTTCCCTGCGAAGGGAAGCCTCCTCGGGATTCGCGGGGAGGCCTTGGAAAGAGACCTCCAGCTGTGCTGCTGTCCCGCATCTTGGCGATGGTCCTGTCGCTCGCGTTGTTTGGCGGCGCGCCACTCGATGCCCTGGCGCAATCGGCCCACCACAAAAGGAAAAAATCCCATAAGCCCAAGCCCGTCCCTTGCCGGACCGGATGCGCTCCGGCTACCCCCAGCGCGGAAATCGCTCCAGGCACTCCCGAGGAGGAGGCCGCGCAGCGTGAGCTTTCCGAGCTGGCTCGGGCGCTGCACAACGCCGCGCCGGGCAGTTATGAAAGACTTTCCGCCTTTGCGGCCAAGAATGCCGCCAATATTTGGGGTGCGCGAGCCGCGCTGGCGCTGGGTTACGACGACTACAACAAAAACCATGGGCAGCAGGCGCTGGCCTGGTTTACCAAGGCCAAAGGCGACACGCTGCTGGCCGACTACGTTCTCTATTGGACCGGCCAGACGCTGCGCCTGCTCAAGCGCAATGCCGAAGCCTTCAGCGATCTGCAAGGCGTGGAACGCGACTATCCGAACACGGCTCTGAAAGAGCAGTTTCTCGAGGCTTTGGCTCCGGTCGCGGTGGAGACTGGCCACCCGCAAGCGGCCATCGATGCTCTGGAGGCGTACTCGCGCAACCTCGGCCAGGCCCGCGCTGCTGCTCGAGCGCGCCCAGGCTTACAAGGCGGCGCGTCAATTTGCCCGCGCGGCCAGGGATTACCAGGCGCTGTACTACAAGAATCCGCTTTCGGACGAGGGCAAGGCGGCGGCCACGGCGCTCTCGCAGCTCAAGAGCGCTCTAGGCTCCGAGTATCCTGATCCCGGCGTCGATCTCCAGGAGCAGCGCGCGCAAATCTTCTTCGATCAGCACAAGTGGAAGGAAGCCCGCGCTGAGTTTGAAAAAGTCGTCTCCATGCTTCAAGATCCCGCCAACCCCCATCGCCAGCGTGCGCTGTTGCGCATCGCGCAGGCTCGGGTGCAGTTAAAAGGCTCGACTTCGCTGGTCTCTTCCGTGGCCACGCCGGATCCCGACGTCGACGCCGAACGCCTCTACGCGCTTTCGCAGATTTATCGAACCGACAAAAAAGAAAGCGAGATGCTCTCGGCCATCGAGCAGATCGAGGAGAAATATCCGTCTGGGAAATGGGCCGAAGAAGCGTCTGATGGCGGCGGGGAACTATTACTGGGTGGATCTCAATCGCGGCAAGGCTATTACGTATTACCAGCGCGTCCTCGATAATTTCCCGTCGGGAAAATACGCCTTCAATGCCGAGTGGCGCATCGCCTGGATCGCCTATCTGGAACGCCAGCCCTACGCCGACGACAAGCTCACGGTATTTTTCCGGAAGTATCCGACCTCGGCCAATGCCCCGGATGCGCTGTACTGGCTTGGACGCAACGCCGAGCGTAGCGGCAATCCCGGCCACGCGCGCAGCTATTTCCGCATCGACGCCGAGCGTTTTCCGCAAACCTACTTTGGCCACGCCGCGGCCCTGCGCCTGGATAAACTCGGGCCGGCGAGGAAGAGGACGCGCCGGATTTTCTGGCCGCGATACCTCCTCCGGTCCCGCTTGCGCTCCTTCGACGAGCCCGTTCCAGCCCCCGCTTTAGAGCGCTGGAACCGCGCGCAGGCTTTGCGCGCCATCGCCTTTGACGCCTCCGCCGAGCAGGAACTGAAATCGGCGTTTTTCGCCACCGGTTCTCCGCGATTGCTCTTGGAAGCGGCGCAAGCGGCCTTTGACCAGGGGCACTTTGCTGCCGGCATGGCCTACGGCCGGCTGATCGTCCCGAGCTTCGATTCGCGGAAATTCTCCGACGTGCCCATGAACGTTTGGAAGACGCTCTATCCTCTTCCGTACGAAGCCGCTCTACGCCGCGAGGCAGAGCGCAACAATTTCGATCCCATGATCGCGGCCGGACTGATCCGCCAGGAATCCACGTTCCAGGCTGACATCGTTTCGCACGCCAATGCCGTCGGCCTGATGCAAGTCCTTCCCAAGACCGCCAGGCTGCTCGCCAAGCAGTTGAAGGTGCGCTACGTCAAGACCAAGCTTTTCGATCCGGACTACAATCTGCAGCTGGGCATGCTGTATATCGCCGGCCTGCTGCGCGCCACCGGCGCTCCGGAATACGCCCTGGCGGCCTTCAACGCCGGCGAGGACCGCATCGCCGCCTGGCGCGCCGAACGCAACTACGAAGAAATTGCCGAGCTGGTCGAGTCCATCCCATTCACCGAAACCCGCGACTACGTGCAAATCGTCTTGCGCAATGCCGACGTCTACCGGATGATCTACGGTCAGGGCACTCCGCCGGCAGCCACCGCCGCAGCGACAGCGTCGGTAACAACCGCGGCCCAAAACCGCCGCTAGCCGCAGGCAAGGTTACGCGAAGGCCACGGACTCGTAGGGGCACGGCACGCCGTGCCCGCTCTTGGGTTTTCTTGCGCATTCTGCAAGCACCGGCTGGTTCGCAGCGCTAGGCAAGATCGCCCCGACGGCACCGGTAGCGACCGCTGGTCACTACGATTTCAACGCAAAGGCCAACCAAATAAAAATGAACTCACCCAAATCCAGCATCTCCCCAATCCCCGCCGGCGACCTCGCCCGCCGCATGCTCTCCGCCAAAGCCGAGCAATTCACCGAATCGGTCATCCGCGAGATGACCCGCCTGGCCCTGAAGCACAACGCGGTAAATCTCTCCCAGGGATTTCCCGATTTCGCCGCCCCCGCCGAAATCAAGGAAGCCGCCCGCCAGGCCATCTCCGACGACATCAATCAATACGCCATCACCTGGGGAGCCAAAGCGTTACGCGACGCCATCGTCGAAAAATTCGAGCGCACCCAGGGCTTGCGCATCGATCCCGAACGCGAGATTACCATTTGCTGCGGCTCCACCGAGGCCATGATGTCCACCATGATGGCCATCATCAATCCCGGCGACGAAATCGTAGTCTTCGAGCCGTACTACGAAAACTACGGTCCCGACGCGATCCTGAGCGGCGCCACCCCGCGCTTCGTGAAAATGCGCCCACCGGCCAATGAAAAATCCGTCTGGACCTACGACGAAGGGGAATTAACCGCCGCGTTCGGACCCAAGACCAAGGCCATCATCCTCAATACACCCAATAATCCCACCGGCAAGGTGTTCACCCGCGCTGAGCTCGAATTCATCCGCGATCTCTGTCTGCGCTGGAACGCCTTTTGCATCACCGACGAAATCTACGAGCACATCCTCTACGACGGCGCCGAGCACCTTTCCATGGCCCAGATCGACGGCATGCGCGAGCGCACCATCGTCATCAACGGCATGTCCAAAACCTACAGCGTCACCGGTTGGCGTGTCGGCTGGGCCATCGCCCCGCCGGAGGCCACCGCCTCCATCCGCAAGGTCCACGATTTCCTGACCGTGGGCGCCGCCGCCCCGTTGCAGCAGGCCGGCGCCACCGCCCTGCGCTCTCCGCAGGCCTACTACGACAAACTGGCCGCCAGCTACGTCGAAAAGCGCGCCCGCCTCCTCAAAATTCTCGAGCAAGCCGGCTTTACAGTCTTCAAGCCCCGCGGCGCCTACTACATCATGACCGACATCTCCGGCTTCGCCGATCCCGACCCAGTCCGCTTCCCAGCCGACACCAAAGATGTCCGCTTCTCCAAGTTCCTGGTAGAGGAGATCGGCGTTGCGGTAGTCCCCGGCTCCAGCTTCTACAACGACCCCAACGACGGCGCCTCCCAGGTTCGCTTCACCTTCTGCAAAAAAGAAGCCACCCTGGCCGCCGCCGAGCAGCGCCTCTCCAAGCTCCGACCGGCAATGTAGGCGCTGGGCTAGCATGAAATCGCGCGAGGGAATTTCCGGAGGGCGAAGGAAAGGCGAGTTTATATAGCTCTAGCTAAACTTGCAGGGCCAGTCTTGGTGCCCCAAGAATTCTCGTGCCGGCGGCGTCCCGGCAAGCCACCTAAGTCTTTGTTTTTTATGAACTTCAGGATCTCTGGCTATTTTTTTGGGGTAGGGAACTGACGGTCGGTTGCCCTGTGGTGGTTAGCCCCCTACCCCGCGAGTGGTCTTGCCTGTATAGACGAGGTCATGCTTCAAATAGTTTCCTGCTTCGGTAAAGATTTTTGTGGGGACGCCGGGCCCAGCTGGCCACTCGATCGGCTCCATTCGCCGGCGATCCGGGAGCAGAAGTCCGGCATGCTCCCGAGCTGGCCTTAACCCGCCAGGTCCACGGTGTCCAGATAGCGGGCCACCGCGGCCTTCCACTGGAATTTTTCCTGGATGGCCGCCTGCAGCGATTGCGCCGCCGCCGGTTCGCCATGCGTGAGGTAGGTTTGGCGCGGCGGAGCCGGCAGGCCGGTCAGCCAGCGCAGCAATTCGCTCTTGCCCGCGTGCGCGGAAAATTGCCCCATTTCCACGATCTCCGCATTAACCGGCACTTCCTGCCCGAACAGACGCAGCGTCTTCGCGCCGTCCTGCAACGCGCGTCCGTTTGTGCCGATGGCCTGAAATCCGCCGAGGATCACCGCATTCCGCGCGTCCGGCAACCGCTGTAGCAAGTGGTGCAGCACCCGCCCGCCCGACGCCATTCCGCTGGCCGATACGATGATGCACGGCGTCTTCACATTGTTGATTTGCTTGGATTCTTCCGCCGTGCGGGTGAGATGAAATTCGTGGACGTCCAAAGGATCGCCTTTGCCTTGTTTTACTTCGTGGGTGAAGTCCGCATCGTGATCCTCGGGGTGCTTCAGGTACAGATCGGTGGCGCTCAGCGCCATGGGGCTGTCGACGTACACCGGCAGCTTGGGAATTCTCTGTTGGTCCTCCAGCTGCCTCAGGTAGTACATAAAGGTCTGGGTGCGCCCGATGGCGAAGGCGGGTATCACGATGGAGCCGCCGCGCTTGGCCACGCGGTTCACCACGGAGGCCAGGAATTCCGCGGCGATCGCCGGCGGCATGCTCACGGTCCCCGTAGGTCGATTCGCACAGCAATACGTCCGCGTGCGACGGCGGGGTCGTCGGATCGTTGAGGATGGGCTGGCTGTAGCGCCCGACGTCCCCCGAGAAGACCACCACGGTTTTCTTGCCGTTTTCGGTGATCGTCAACTCGAGGCTCGACGATCCCAGGATGTGTCCGGCGTCGTAGGAAACCACGCGGAACTCCGGGCTGATCTCGCACGCTCCGGCCCGAGGCACGGAGCGCAGCGATTTCAGGACCGGATCGACCTCGTCGGCGGTGTACAGCGGCTCCCGCGCGGCGCGGTGGGGATGCTGGTTGGGATGTCTGTGCGCGTGACGGCTATCTTCTTCCTGGAGGTGCGCCGAATCCTTGAGAAGAATGGTGGTCAGCTCGATGGTCGCCGGATTCGCATAAATAGGTCCGCGGTATCCGGCATTTACCAGCACCGGCAGCCACCCCGTGTGATCCAGATGCGCGTGGGTCAACATCGCGTAGTCAATCGTCTGTGGATCGATGGGCAGCGGCTGGTAGTTCCGCTCCATCAGCTCCGGCAATCCTTGAAAAAGTCCGCAATCGATCAGCAGGCGTTTCCCGGCCGCCTCCACCAGGTACTTCGATCCGGTAACCGTTCCCGCCGCGCCCAGAAAAGTCAGTTTGGCCATCGGTCCGTTCCTTGCTCCAAGATTTGATCGCACTGTTTGCCGGGGTGGCAGAAGTGCCCGTCAGCGCGACCCAAAGAGGCGCCTGATTTCGGCGCAGCGGTTGTCACCACTCTTGCACAAATCCTTATAGAGTGCCGCGATACGCTCGGACTCGTCGCGCGGAATGTCGTCGGGAACGGTTTCCAGGCCTTTCAGGTGCGTCCTGAAGACCGGCCATAAGCCCACCACGCGTGGCGGATAGTCGCGAAACAGCTTTTCCAATTGGTCGTCGATATACTCGCCGTATTCTCCGTTGGAGTGGTCGTAAATGTAGAGATAACGCTCCGCGGCTGCCGCGTTTCCGGCTTCCACCAGGGCGAACAGCTCATCGATGCATTCTTCCACCAAACCGTATGGCGCCGGAAGCTGCGCCAGCGCCGCCGGGAAATCCATCGTGCCCGCTCCGGAGACGACGTCCATCAACCAGAACGCTTCCAGCTGCCGGTCTGCTTTCGGCATCGCCGCGACGAACGCGGCGACGTCCTTGCGATCGGAAAGAAGGTAGCGCAGCAGCGCGCAGAAGGGCGCTGCAATCGGGTCCTTTTTTGCCGCGTCGCAACAGGCGTTGGCGGAGGCGGCGTCGCGTCCGGAGTAAAGTTGCGCGCCCGATCTCATGAATTCAACGTACTTGCGATCGATTTCGGCCCGCTGATCGCGGGACCGCGCCAGGGTTTTGCGCTGTTGATACACTCCAGCCGGCAGCGCGCAGGAACTGGCCGACTGGGCCGCGCAACAAGAAACCAGCACGATCGACCCGGCGAACGCCAACAGCCACTTGCGAATCATGGATGCCCCCGCCCGCCGCACGAACTCAGACTAACGCAAGCCGCGCGTTTGAGAAAGATGCGCGTGGTGAGCCGATGTTCCAAGAGTTTCTGATTTGGACCGGACCCTGCGGATCACGAAGGAAAAGCTTACGTTCCGCCGAGGTATGTCGCCCACCCGAGAAAATAATGGAGCGCGGTGCGAGAGGCTTTTCGCAAACGAGTGCGAAGAACAAAGGGCGAGCCACCTTGGCTCGCCCTTTTGGCTGAAAACAGACCGTGGAGTCAGCCGCGTTTGGTCACTTGGCTGAGATGTGTCAGTCGGCCGCGCTGGCTTGTTTTGCGGCGACGATTGCGTCGATGTTCAGACCCAGGCCCTTGGCCACGCCGGCGCCGTAGGCTGGATCGGCTTTGTAGAAGTGCTGGATCTGCAGCTCCTGAATGCGCCGGGGCACGCTGCTCAGGCCGCCGACGATGTTGCTGATCAGCCGCTGCTTGGCGTCCGCGGGCATCAGGCGGAACAAATTGCCGGGTTGCGAGTAGTAGTCGGAGTCGCTGCGGTGATCGTGGCGCGCCACGGTGCCGCTGACCATTTTGGGGCGCTCGATGTATTTGGGGTCCTGCGTCGGCCCGCCGAAGCTGTTGGGTTCGTAGTTCACCGAGGTTCCGCCGTTTCCGTCGAAACGCATCGCGCCGTCTTTGTTGTAAGTGTGGAAAGGACACTGCGGCTTGTTTACCGGCAGTGAATCGTAGTTCACGCCCAGGCGATAACGGTGCGCGTCAGGATAAGAAATCAGCCGCGCCTGCAACATCTTGTCCGGCGAAAAGCCCATGCCCGGCGCGACGTTTCTCGGCTCGAACGCGGCTTGCTCGACTTCCGCGAAATAGTTCTCCGGGTTGCGATTCAGTTCCAGTTCGCCGACTTCGACCAGCGGGTAGTCTTTGTGCGGCCACACCTTGGTCAAATCGAATGGATTGAGGTGATAGGTCTCTGCGTCTTTTTCCGGCATGATCTGGAGGCACACGCGCCACTTCGGGAAGTTGCCTTCCTTGATGGCGTTGAACAGATCGCGCTGCGAATAATCCGGGTCCTTGCCGCGCATTTCATTGGCCGACTCCGCGTAGAAATTCTTGATCCCTTGCTTGGTTTTGAAATGCCATTTCACATAGAACAGCTCGTTCTTATCGTTGATCAAGCTGAACGTGTGGCTGCTGTAGCCGTTCATGTGCCGGTAGCCGTCGGGAGTGCCGCGGTCGGAGAACAGAATGGTCACCTGGTGCAGCGATTCCGGGGATAGCGACCAGAAGTCCCACATCATGGTGGGCGATTTCAGGTTGGTTTCCGGGTCGCGCTTTTGGGTGTGGATGAAATCTCCGAATTTCAGGGGATCGCGGATGAAAAACACCGGCGTGTTGTTGCCGGTCATATCCCAATTGCCTTCTTCGGTGTAGAACTTCAGCGCGAAGCCCCGGGGATCGCGCTCGGTGTCCGCCGAGCCTTTCTCGCCGCCCACCGTCGAGAAGCGGATGAACGTCGGGGTCTTCTTGCCCACTGCATTGAACAGCTTCGCCGAGGTCCACTTGGGCATGTCCTTGTTGGTGCAGACGAAATGCCCGTGCGCGCCTGAACCCTTGGCGTGCACCACGCGTTCCGGGATGCGCTCCCGGTTGAAATGCGCCATTTTTTCAAACAACAGGAAATCTTCAAAGACCACCGGTCCGCGCGGCCCCACGGTAAGCGAATTCTGATTGTCGCCCACCGGCCGGCCTGCATCGGTCGTCATTACCTGTTTTTTCTCTTCCGCCATGAATTCCTCCTCAGTTCACCCGCAGCGCCGGCCTGCGGGTGTGTTTCCCGCCGGACCGGCCTCTTGCAGGCTATATCCACAGTACCGCGCCGGGCTCCTATACTTCCAATATATAGTTCGGATACGATGGATAGGCATAGCCTATGGAACTGCACCAGCTCCGATATTTCTGCGCCGTAGCGGAGACCGGGTCTTTCAGCCGCGCCGCCGAGCAGTCGCACGTGGCGCAGCCCTCGCTCTCCCAGCAAATCCTCAAGCTGGAAGGCGAGCTGGGCGCGCGCCTGTTCGACCGCCTGGGGCGTTCCGTCCGCCTCACCGAGATCGGCAAGACTTTTCTTCCGCGGGCCCGCGCGGTTCTTCGGGAGTTGGAAGCCGCCAAAGGCGACGTCGTCGAGAGCAAAGACTCCGTCGGCGGCGCGATCTGCGTGGGAGTCATTCCGACCGTGGCTCCTTACTTCCTCCCGCCGCATCTCACGGTCTTCACGCGGGAATTCCCGCAGGCGCGGCTCACCGTGGTGGAAGAAATCACGCCGGTCTTGCTGGAGCGGCTTCGAGCCGGCACCGTGGACGTAGCCATCCTGGCGCTGCCCATCCGCGGCCACGAATTTGAAACCTTCCCGCTGCTCACCGAGCGCTTGTACGCCGCGGTTCCCAAAAAACACGCGCTGGCCCATCGGCGGTCTCTCTCGCTCAAGGATCTTCGCAAGGAGCCGTTCCTGCTTTTACGCGACGGCCACTGCTTTCGCGACACGGCGGTGGCCGCCTGCGACCGCGCGCGCCTCAACCCGCAAGTCATCTTCGAGAGCGGACAGTTCAGCAGCATCCTCAGCATGGTGGGCACGGGGATGGGTGTGTCCATCGTTCCGGAAATGGCCATCGAGAAACACACGCAGTGCCGCTACGTGCGCATCGCCGATGAAGACGCCGCGCGCACTATCGGGGCCATCGTGCTCCGCGGCCGCTCGCTGACGCGCCTGCATCACGCCTTCCTGTCGCACCTGCGCGCCGCTGGTGCAACCGTTCGTGGTTGACTAGCGGTTCGCCGGACTGCCCTTAGTGGGTGGCGTGATTCTTAGGAGGACAGCCGTTCCGGCTGGACTTTAGAAGGAACGTGCATATTTATTATTTCCGGCGAAGCGCCAGCGGTCGACTGGGAGCACGACATTTCGGGGTAAACTATGGTTCATCGGCCATTATGAAGTCCTGCTTCTCCAGTCGCTTCCCGGGTTTCCATCTAGCTACCGCGTTCCTGATGGTCTGCACCATGGTGTCAACGGATTCCGGTCGCGCCCAGGAGGCTCCCATCGAAAAGCCGCGGCCTGAGGCCCAACAGGGAGGTATGAGCACCGGCGGCGCCCATGCGCCGATCAGGGATGCTCATTCGCGGCCTATCACCGCGGGTGGGTTCGTCGATGACGCGCCCGTGGTGTTCGCGGACGTAACCCACGCGGCGGGGCTAGACAAATTCCATCACCGTTCGGGTAGTGCGGAGAAAAACGTGATCCTGGAGGTGCCGGGGTCAGGCGTCGCGCTGTTGGACTACGACAACGATGGCTGGCTGGACATTTATTTGTTGAATGGCTCAACGTTCCCGGCGCTGAAGGGCAAAGAGGCGGCGCCGCGGGCGATGCTGTTTCACAACAACCACGACGGCACCTTCACGGATGTGACCGACAAGGCCGGGGTCGCGAACGAACGTTGGGGCTTCGGAGTTGTGGTCGGAGATTACGACAACGATGGTTGGCCGGATATCTACGTCTCCAATTTCGGAAAAAACCGTCTGTATCACAACAATCACGACGGCACGTTCACCGACGTCGCCGAAAAAGCCGGGGTCACGTTGGGAGGTTGGTCCACCGGAGCGACGTGGGGCGACTACGATCACGACGGCTTCCTGGATCTTTTTGTGCCAGGGTACGCGAAATTTGATCCCGATAACCCGCCGATCGCGGGAAAGGGCGGTCTGCCGCCCGGCTATTGCCAGTTTCGCGGGGTTGAAGTGATGTGCGGTCCGCGGGGCCTGCCCGGCGAGGGCGACCATTTGTTTCATAACAATGGGGACGGCACGTTCAAGGACGTGAGCGTCAAGGCGGGGGTGTCCGATCCCAAAGGATATTACGGGTTCGCCTCGGTGTTTGTGGACGTGGACGACGACGGCTGGGTGGATTTGCTGGTGGCCAACGACTCGGTGCCAAAATATCTGTACCGCAACAAGCATGACGGCACGTTCGAGGACATCAGCTATCTCTCGGGTTTTGCGTTGAACGACGACGGCCGTGAACAGGCAGCGATGGGCATTGCGGTGGGCGACTACAACCGCGACGGAAAAGTCGATTTCTACATTACCAATTTCTCCGACGACTACAATACGCTGTACCGCAACGACGGCGACGCGGCTTTTTCCGACGTCAGCGCTCGCGCGGGCATTGCCACGCTTACAATTCCGTTTCTCGGCTGGGGAACGGGTTTCCTGGACTACGACAATGACGGCCTGCTGGACATCTTTGTCGCCAACAGTCACGTGTATCCGGGGGTGGACAAGCAGGATTGGGGCACGACTTTCGCACAACGCCCGCTGTTGCTCCGGAATCTCGATGGAGCCAAGTTCCAGGAAGTTCCTGCTGCCACGGGCAGCGGCCTGGGCATGGTGTTTACCGGACGCGGGGCCGCTTTCGGTGACCTGTTCAACGATGGCCACATCGACGTGGTGCTGAACAACCTGGATTCGACGCCGGTGATTTTGCGCAACGTGGTCAAGAATTCGAACCATTGGTTGACCCTCAAGCTGGTCGGTGGTCCCAAGAGCCCTCGCGACGCGGTCGGCGCCAAAGTCTTTGTCACCGCTGGAGGCGTCCGCCAACGTGGCGATGTATTCAGCGGCGGAAGCTATGCTTCGAGTTCCGATCAGCGATTGCATTTTGGCCTCGGCGCAGCCAGCAAGGTCGACAAGGTGGAAATTCAATGGCCGAGCGGTTTGCGGGAAGAGGTCGCGGTGCCTGGCGTGGACCGGATTTTTACCGTAACCGAAGGCAAAGGAATCACCGCGCCGTGAGGGAAGGGACCAAACGTCTTGCGTTTGTTCTTTTCTTCTGGGCGGGCCTGTTCATCTCGCTACTACTGGTCTTGGGCTCACAACACAGCGCAGCTCAAACAGCTCGTCCCGCGTTGCCGCAAGGAAAATTCGTTGATGTCACGCAGCGCCTTGGGGTGAACTTTCAGTATCAGGCTTCGCATACATCCAGGAAGTATCTGCCGGAGACCATGGGCGCAGGCGTCGCTCTTTTTGATTACGACAACGACGGGCGCCTGGATATTTTTCTGGTGAACGGCGCTCCCCTGGCGGACCCCACGCCCAAAGGAACCATTCCGCAAAAGACCGGGCCTCAATTCTGGAATCGTCTGTATCACCAGAAATCCGACGGAACTTTCGAGGATGTGACGGCCAAGGCTGGGCTGCAAGGAACTGGATATGGCATGGGCGTTGCCGTCGGTGACTACGACAATGACGGCTACGAAGACCTGTACGTAACCGCTTATGGAGGAAACAAGCTCTACCATAACAACGGCGACGGGACGTTCACCGACGTAACCCAAAAGGCCGGAGTGGGCGGCAGCGGATGGTCCACGAGCGCGGCCTGGGTGGATTTGGATGCAGACGGATTTCTTGATCTGGTGGTGTTGCGCTATCTCGAATGGGATTTCGACGATGTCTGGTGCGGAGAACACAGGGAAGGGTATCGGGCCTACTGCCATCCGGATTTCTTCAAGCCCATCGCGCCGCTGGTCTATCACAACAATGGAGATGGCACATTTACGGAGATCGCGCAGAAAATCGGCATGGCCAAGCCTGGAAAAGGACTCGGCGTTGCCATTGCCGACTACGACCGCGACGGTCACATCGATCTATTCATCGCGAACGATTCCATGGCGGAATTTTTGTACCACAACAAGGGCGATGGAGATTTTGAAGAAGTCGGGCTGGTGTCCGAAGTCGCCGTCGACATCGACGGACGCACTTTCGCCGGGATGGGAACGGACTTTGCGGACTTCAACAACGACGGTTGGCCGGACATCGTGGTGACCGATCTTGCCAACCAGCGTTACGCGCTGTTCCAGAACAACGGAGACGGTTCGTTTACCTACGCGAGCTCCACATCGGGCCTCAGCCGGATGACCGTGGCGCATTCGGGCTGGGGCGTGCGGTTTTTCGACTATGACAATGACGGTTGGAAGGATCTCCTGATCGGCCAGGGGCATGATCTGGATACCATTGAGATGAACTTTCCCAATTTGCGATACCGCGAACCGATGTTGCTGGCGCGCAACACCGGCAAGGCTTTCGTGGATGTTTCCGATGAATCGGGCAGCGTATTCCAGCAGCCTTGGGTTTCGCGCGGCCTGGCGATCGGCGACTTGGATAACGACGGGCGTCTCGATGCAGTGGTATCAACCAATGACGGCCCAGCGCACATCCTGCACAATGAAACGACGACGCCCAACCACTGGCTGCTGCTAAGACTGACCGGCCACAAGAGCAACCGCGACGGGATCGGCGCGGCGGTGAAGCTGGTGAGCGCCGGCGGCCAGCAGTTTGCCACCGTGACCACAGCGAGCAGCTATCTTTCCGCCGGCGACAAGCGCGTGCATTTTGGACTGGGGAAGGATAGCAGCGCGCAGATCATCGAGATTCGTTGGCCGAGTGGCGTGGTGCAAACATTGAAGGACATTCGCGCGGATCAGGTCTTGGAGATCAACGAACCACTTCAGCCCGCTCCCTCGCATCCGAAGGAACCATAGTGCGACTGGGCCTTTTCAACTCGCGCGGCTTCTTCCGGCAGGGAGTGCTCTTGCTGCTTTGCCCGCTGCAAGCGTGGTCGCAATCGGGCGGCGACTACGAACGAGGCGTTGCGGCGTTCCAGAGCGGAGACTACTCCGTGGCTGCCGGCCTGTTTGCCGACGCCGAATCCGCGTCGCCCGGCGCAACGGACGCCTTGCTCTATGAGGCAAAATCCCTCGTCCATCTCGAGAATTTTGCCGCTGCGGACGGTGCGCTACGAAGATACCTTACGCTCCGCGCGGATTCGGAGGACGCGCTGTATTTGCTGGGCTTTGTGCTGCACCGCGAGAACAAGCCGAGTGCGTCGCTGGAGGTGTACACAAAGGCGGCCGCACGCAAGGCTCCTACGGCGGATGATCTGAAAATCGTAGGCCTGGATTACGTGCTGCTGAACGACTATCCGGATGCAATCAAGTGGCTGGAGAAGGCTGTGGAGCTCGACGCCGCTAATAAGGATGCCTGGTACTACCTCGGCCGGGCTTATTACACCAGAGGCCTGCTCGAACCGGCCCGGAAAGCTTTTGAGACGGTGCTGACGCTGGACTCGCGGGATGCGAAAGCGGAGAACAATTTGGGATTGATTCTGGAGTCGCAGGCGAAGTTAGACCAAGCGGTTGCCGCGTACCGCCAAGCGATCGCCTGGCAGGCGAAAAACCCTCACGAAAGCGAGCAGCCCTACGTAAACCTCGGAAGTCTTCTGCTACAGCAAGATCGCGCCGCAGAAGCCATCGCGTTCTTGGAGAAAGCCGTTGCGCTGGCGCCTGCGGACGCGACTTGCCGTCTTAAGTTGGGGACCGCTTATCTGCGGCTCGCGCGGCTTGCGGAGGCGCGAGAAGAGCTGGAGAAAGCCGCGCAGTTGGACCCGGAAAATGCCGCGATTCACTATCAACTGGGGCGGTTCTACAAGCAGGTGCACCAGATGGATCGCGCGAAAGCCGAGTTCCAGCGCACGGAGGAACTACAACGCCGCGCCGCGGCCTCGAGCCCTCCGCCGGCGCCCTGAAAGTCTTGGCCAACGCTAATGAGCCGCGGGAGGCGGGGACCAGCGAAAGGTGGCGACGGCTGCGGGGTCCAGCGTGTAGGAAGCGAAGAGATCCTTCCATGCGATGTTGAAGGTAGTGCGCAAGCTGCTGCTGTTGAGCACCATCAGGACGATGGAGCCGTCGGGATTACGGAAGGCGACGTCCTCAAGGCTGCCCTGCTCGAAAGTGTTCGAGGCGATGCGGTAGGCGCCGGGAACGACGTATTTGCTGGCGTGACCCAGCGCCGTGAAATCGACGGTGGGGACGATTTTCGCCGGTGAGGCGGCTTCGTCGACCGTAATCACGCCGCGGCAAGTGCTGCATCCACCAAGATACGGCTGATGATTTTGATTCAGCGCCAGGTTCCAGAGAACGACGCTCTTTGCCCAGTTGCGCGTGGCATCGATGACTAGGCGGGCCTGCTGCTCCAGCAACTTGCCTTTTTGCCAGTCGCCGCCGGAACACTCCGTCAGCCAGATGTCTTTTTGCGGAAAACGGCCGTGCAGCTCGCTTTGCGCGGTGACCGCGCCGCCGTAGCAGTGGATTGCGACGCCCGCCGCGAATTCGGCGGCCTTGGGATCGTTCAGAACGTCGATAGGGAAGTCGATGAGATCCCAATTGTGATCGAAGACCATGATCTTGGGCTTGAGGCCGGCGGCACGGAAGGCGGAGCCGAGGTGATCGCGTAGGAAAACGATTTGTTCTCCGGCGGTCATGCCCATCCCTGGGTAATCGTGCGGGATATTGAGAGGTTCGTTCTCCATGGTAATGCCGTAGATGGGAATGCCCGCGGCCTCGTAGGACTGAACGTATTTGACGAAGTATTGCGCCAGGGGCCCATACGCCGACGGCAAGAGCGCGCCTTGAATCATGGAGCTGGAGGTTTTCATCCAGCCGGGCGGGCTCCACGGGGACGCGATGATCTTCAAGTTGGGATTGAGAGCGAGCGCCTGCCGAAGCAGGGGAAGGATATAGGCGCGATCCCGGTCGATGGAAAAATGCTTCAATTCCGGATCGGTTTGCCCGGACGGCATGTCGTCGTAGGTATAGTCCTCCAGCGCAAAATCGCTGGAGCCCATGGGTTGACGGAGAACGCTGAGGCCGATTCCCTTTGCCGGACTGAAGAGCATCTCGAGAGCTTCCTTTTGCTGCGCCTCAGTGAGCTTGTGGGACAGCAGCCACGCGGAAGAATCCGTGAGCGAAGCTCCGAATCCATCGATTTGCTGGAAACGCACGGAGTCGTCAACGGCGATGGTGAGGAACGGCGCGCGAGCGGTGCCAAAATGAAGTTCGGGCTTGGCTTGCAGGGATTCGTGGAGGTCTTCGGAGGACTCTACGACATCGATGCGAATAGCAGATTTTGCCTCACCCGGATTTTGGTTTGCCTGCGCGCATAGCGTCGCCAGCGAAAGAGCCGTTCCAATCCCAATCATGCGAAATCGAGGCATGCGGGTTCCTCCGGGTTCGGTTGCAGGCGTAAACGCGCCCGCGGTCTAAGGGTTCGTAGGCGGTGCAGAAGGGGCGTTGTTGGCATCTTGTGCCTCGCGCTTTTTCTGTAGCGACTCTCTCAGGTGCTCTGCTTCTTGGTCTTTCAGTTTCTGAAAAATCTGCATGGCTTGCTGCGCTTCAGCCATGCGGTGCGTCCGCCGGTACACAATGCCCAATTGATACCACGCCTGCTGGACAATCTCAGGGTCTGAATCCTCGGACACGGCGCCCTTCAGCGCCTCCACTGCCGCGCTGTCGTTGCCGAGTTGCATTTCCGCGCGGCCCAAGTAGTACTGCGCATCTTTGAGGTGCGGGTTTTGTGCGAGCGCGTCCTGGATGAGGGATTTCCCTTGAGCAGCGTCTCCCAATTCTACTTGCAGGGTCCCCAGCTGGTAGGTTGCAAGCACGTTGTGCGGATCGATTTTAAGCTCCGAGCGGAGCTCCGCTTCCGCTAACTCGAGCTTGCCTGCCTTTTGATATTGCACGCCAAGTTCCTCATGAAGGCCGGGCTGGTTCGGAGCGAGCTTGATGGCGACCTGATATTCCGCGATAGCCTCTTCATAGCGGTCGGACTCCGCATCAGCCTGCGCCAAAACTTGGTGCACATGCCAGGAATTGGGGTCGGCTTTGAACATGCGGGCGTAGCTGTTTTTGGAAACGAGCAAGTGAGCCCGGCCGCGATGGTACAGGATGTCCACATCGTTAGGTGCGAGCTCGGCAGCTTTGTCCAGCGATTGAGCGGCCTCCTCGGGCCGGTTTCTTGCAAGTTCCGTTACTCCCAGCCACATCCAAGCGCTAGCGTCTAGGGGATAGTTAGCCGTCTCCTTGTGCAACACGGTGACGGCTTTGCCGAGCTGGTTAAGGCGATATTCAGCGATTCCCAAAAATAGATTGGCCCCCCGCAGTCTGGGTTTGAGCGCCAACGCCTTCTGAAGGCTCGCGATGGCTTCTTCGTTTCTTCCCTGTTCCTCACGGACCAAGCCCAGATTGAGATAGGCCTCCGCGAAACTCGGCAAGCGTTTTGCAACATCCGCAAATTGATCACCCGCCTCATCTAGCTTTCCCTGGCGCATGGCTTCCGACGCCTGGCGGAATTCGTCCGTTGTCGCCGGGTCTTGCCCCAAGAGAAGAGCGGGGAAGAACAAAAAGAGAAACTTGCCCAGCAGATACATCCTGGAGTGTCGCCAGCAGTTGGCCAGAACAGGCTTCTTTCGCCGGGCGCAGCAAATGAGGGCGTTCGTTGTCATCGGATATGTCCCGATTCTACACCTCACCGGAATCCTGGGAGAAAGGCCGCTGAGAAGCAAATCCTCCTGCCAGGAAAATACCTGGCAGGAGGATTGTCGTCCGATGCATGCGGGTTTCTCGTGCGCCATCTCGGGGGAGGGCGCGCTGCATCCAGACGAGCCGGAAAAATCCCTTAGAACTGATAGCGCAAAGTGAATTGCACGTTTCGGGGATTATTAATGGCAAAGCCGCTGGAACCAAACGTTCCACTCTGCACGCCGGTGTCAGGTCGTGAGAAGGTATGGCGGTTGAATGCGTTGAAGAGCTCGGCTTTGAGAATGAGAGAGTGCGCCTCGAACAGACTTACGCGTTTCATGATCGAGAAATCCTCGTTGACGTAAGCCGAGGTGCGCACCTCGCCTGTGATACGAGGCATGTTTCCGAAGGTGTATCCACGGGCTGCGACTAGGCCGGGGGCATTGGGGTCCTGGAAGGCGGCACAGTTGAAATAGTTGACCGAATTCATCTTCGGCGTGAATAAGCCGGTGGCAGGATCCTCATCGCAACCCGCGCCGCCACCATTCGACTGTATGGTGCCGGTATTGAAAGACGACGAGGAAGTCAGTAGCTTTTGGCCGGGAACGCGATTGTAGCGAACGCAGCCATCATAAGACGGTATCCCAGTCGCGCAACCGAACGCCGTGGGTTGGCCGCTCTGATAACGCTGGACGCCGCCGACCTGCCAGCCGCCCAGAACTTTGTCGGTGATACCGCCCTTGTTCAGGAACTTCTTTCCCTTGCCGACCGGCAACTCATAGATGTAGCTGAGTACGAAGGTGTGCGGGATGTCCTGATAACTCAAACTTTTTTCGTTTTTGAGGTTATAGGAATTTTGCACGCTGCCGCCACCGGAAAAAGTCACGAACGCAGGCAAAGCGCTGTCGGCATCGGTCAATGTTTTTGAGAAAGTGTAAGAGGCGAGCAAATTCAACCCATTGTGGAATCGCCGCTCGAGCTTGGTCTCCAGGGCGTGGTAGGTGGATTGCCCCAGATTCTCCAGGCAGCAGTCGGTGTTAATCGATTGATATTGAGGAAAAGGGCGTAATGCCTGGGAGATGTTGCCCGGGCCATAGAGGGCGGTGAATTCCGGGAACGGCGCGCTGATTCCCAGGGATGTCGCCGTCGGGTCGGTGATCGCGACGTTCAAATTGTTGCCCAAGCCGAAAAATTTGGGATTTAGGTTGTTGATCTGTGCCAGCGACGAGCGCAAGCGGGTGGCATGCTGTCCAATATAACCGACGCTGAGGATCAGGTCGGGTGCGATCTGGTGCTCCAGTTCCAGGCTCCAATTCTGTACCATACCGGGACGCCCGTAGCTTGGCGCCAGATAGGTGACTCCCCCGAAGCCGCCGCCGCTTCCTCCGTTGTCCTGGGCCGGATCCAGATTCGGCGGTGGAGGAAAGGCGGGAATACCGGAATCGAGCAGTAGAGCCGGAGTGAAACTGTCGGAAGAATTAAAGCTGGGTGAGGCTGTAAAGCCGTCCGTCAGGGCTTGGCCAAAGTCGCCGTACGTCAACGGTGCGTAGTAAATGGAATATCCGCCGCGAAACACTACGTGGTGGATGACCGGGAGTGACTCCGGGGCCCAGGCAAATCCGAAGCGCGGCGCGATGTCCTTATGGTATGTCTTCGCTCCAGTCGCTCCCTTACCGAAGATCAGCGCTCCCGGGACACCGGTTGCTCCCGGATTGACGGCCAAAGGATCGAAGACAGATTGAGCGTTCACCGATTCGTGGCGCGGCGTTTCTACATCGTAGCGAAGGCCAAGATTCAGCATGAAAGTCCGATTGACCTTGAAATCGTCTTGCACATATCCGGCGTAGTAGTTGGAAATGAAGCGCGGTTGCCGGGAGCGTACCGCAAGGGAAACACTTGCCGGGGCGCCAAGGAGAAAACTCGCGAAGGGGTCTCCCCCGGCTTGTTTGCCTTGGCCGGCTAGCGCCGCCGTCTGACCGATATCGAAGCCTATGCTCGGCGACTGGTGCGACTGGTCAACGACAGAAAACTGGAAGGATCGCCAATCCACGCCGAAACGAAAGTTGTGGCGCCCATGGGTCCAGGAGACGCTGTCAGCCACAACCAGACTGTTCACCACGTCGTCGTCCGCGTTGGCGGACCCGAAACTGCTTAGGCCTTGATCATCGTTGTTGAAAGCGATCGGAGGAAACGTTGGACCATGAGCACCGGAGAGACCGATGGCGGAGTCCCAATCCGTACCATTGACGGACGTAGCGATGCTGTTGCTGTTGACGCGATTGAGGCCCACGTTCAGATGGTTCAGCAAGGAAGGGCTAAAGAAATAGTCCCAGCCGGTCCGAAGATAATGAGTGAAGAAAGACGAGAAGAACGTAGTGTCGAGCGGATTGGGCAACGCCGGGTTACCGTTGATATTTTCGTTGTCGCGGCTGCTATACGAGAAGAAGAGCTTGCTCTTTGACGAAAGGTTCTGGTCAATGCGGAAGGACATGGTTGTCGAGAGGATGGGGTGGCTGGTGGCAAAGATGAAGTTGTCTTGCAGCGCAGCGCTAGTCGGGGCAGGTATCAGATCCAAAATCTTTTGTGCGACCGGGCTGATACTGGTGATTTTGTTGCCGGCGAAGGCCGTGCGGCACTGTACTCCACCAACGGTTTTGGTCGTAGACGGATCGAAGATCTGCCCCTGGAGAATCGCTGTGCCGTCGCAGGGGTTAATGGTACCTGTGGATGCACCCAATAAGCTGGAGAAGTCGCCGGAACGTTCGGCGGCGGTCGGGACGGTGCTGGTAACCGTGGACCCCTGCGTTTGGCGATACTGTTCCCAGGAAAAAAAGAAAAAAGTCTTGTCCCGGCCGTTGTAAAGTTTCGGGATCCAAACTGGGCCGCCAAAAGTGCCGCCGTAATCATTTTTCCGGTCGAGATCTCTATCTTGGCCACGCAGATTATTGAACCAGGAGTTCGCGTTCAGGTCTTCATTGCGGAAAATATCGTAGGCAGTCCCGTGGTAGGTATTAGTTCCGCCCCGCGTCGTGAAGCTCTCCACACCGCCTGAAGTACGGCCAAATTCGGCTGGCACGGTCGATGTGGTCACCTTGAATTCATCCAGAGCCTCCACCGAAGGTGCGGTTTGGTCAAACGAAGAACCGCTGTCGGCGCGCGCGGTACTTGCTCCATCCAAAATAACCTCGTTGCCGAAGTTCTGGCCACCACCGAGCTTGGCCTCAAAAACACCATTGCTGCTGTCGTTGGAGCCCGGCCCCGTAGTACCGGGCGTGAGAAACACAAAGGCCTCCGGAGCTCGCAGAACGCCTTGCCCACCTAACGCCAGCGGTAGCTCCATGATCTGCTTCTTGTCGACAACTGTGCCGATGTCAGAGGTTTCGGTCTGGAGCGCCGGAACATCGGCAAGGACCGTCACGGTCTGCTTGACGTCACCTGGCTCCAAAGTGAAATCGAGCGAGGAGGTGCTGTTGATCTGCACCACGACGCCAGTCTTTTGCTCCGTTTTGAAACCTGGGGCCGAGACGCTGAGGTTATAAATGCCAATCTGCATGTCGGGGATGCGGTAGCCGCCGGTGTTGCCGGTGCTGGTCCGATAGACAACGCCGGTTTCTGAACCGGTAACGAGTACCGAGGCGTTTTGGATGACGCCGCCGGAACTGTCCAGCACCGTGCCGGCAATGGTGCCGCGGTCGGATTGGGCGGCAGCGATGCCCGTCGAAAGAAGAATAGCGATGAAGAGAACCGCAAAATGAAAAGAGAAGAATCGAGCTTCGCGCATGCACACCCCTCCTGAATAGCAACTCTCGACTCAAGCACCCCAAACATCTTCCACTCGCCGAGCCTTAGGAAACCGCTTTCATGGCCGACCAAAAACGTCCCAGGCGATCGTCGAATGCTGCACGCACCATACTGGTTGGCCCATTTTAACTTTATCGAAGATATCGTTGTCAAGCAGAAAGTTTTTCACTACTGTATAGACAAACGATTGTCTTGGGAGCTTTCGTGCTATTTTGGCCTGAATTCCCGATGGATGGGGGGCATTCCGAGTGCTTGGGCGGACGCTCTGCACCCTCGTTTTAAGCCTTAACGCCCTGCTATGCTTATGCCACCTGTAAACGACGATTTCGGAGGTTCCAACTCCGGCGAAACATCGGCGGACGCCCCCATGGCACCTCGCAATAAGGCCAATGAACTCAATGACAAGCCGGTGAGCTTGAAGATTCTGGCGGATTATCTGGGGTTGTGTCCGGCGACCGTTTCGGTGGTCTTGAACAACGTGCCGGGGCGTTCGATTCCCCACGAAACGCGCGAACGGGTGCGGGCGGCGGCGCGCAAATTCAACTACCAGCCCAGTCTGCTGGCGCGTTCCTTGCGTAAACAGCGGACTTTCACCGTCGGTGTTCTGGTACCGGAATTGAGTGATGGCTACCACACCCTGGTGATGAGCGGAATTGGCGATCACTTGATGCGCGAAGGTTATTTTTATTTCAGTGCGCATCACCGTCACAAGCCCGACATGATCGAGGAGTACCCGCGCCTCTTGATGGGCCGGGGCGCCCAGGGGCTGATCACTATCGACACCGCATTGATCCACGAGCTGCCGATCCCCGTCGTCGCGGTCGCCGGACACCGGAAAATTTCCGGAGTGACCAACGTGGCCCTCGATCACAAGATGGCCGCCGAACTTTCTCTCCGGCACCTGTACCAGCTCGGGCATCGGCATATCGCTTTCATGCGCGGCCAGCCGTTCAGTTCGGACTCCGACGATCGCTGGCGCAGCATCGTCGCGACCGCGAGAGAATTGGGCCTGAAGATTCGGCCGGAACTTACGATCAAGCTGGAGCGGGATCTGACTTCGCCGGAACTTGGCTACCCGGTGGTTCAGCAGCTCTTGCAAAATCGCCGGCATTTTACGGCGATCGTCTCATTTAACGACATCGCGGCGATCGGCGCGATCCGGGCGTTGCGCGACGCAAATCTGAGCGTGCCGGAGGACGTTTCGGTGATCGGCTTTGACGACATCAACATCGCGGCCTTTCATACGCCGCGCTTGACCACCATTCGCCAGCCGCTGCACCACATGGGGGAGACCGCGGCCCGCATCCTGTTGCAACGGATGCAGGGTTTCAAGGATTATCCCGAGGAGTTCGCCGTTCCTCCCGAGCTGATTATTCGCGAGACGACCGCCCCACCGAAGCAGCGGGCTCGGCGGCGTTAGCGCTCGACCTTTTTATTTCGAATCCAGCTTGAAATTTCCCCGCAGGCGGATGTCCGCGGAAGAACTTCCAATCAAAATTCCGAAATCGCCCGGTTCGGCGAGCCAATCGTTGGTCTTCACGTTGAAATAGGAAAAGGCACGGCGGTCCAGGGTCAGCGTTACCTCTTTGCTTTCTCCCGGCCGCAAATTCAACTTGGCGAACCCCTTCAGCTCCTTCGGCGGCCGCGGAACGCTGGAGTGCGCATCGCCGACATACAGTTGCGCGATCTCGGCACCCTCTCGAGGGCCCACATTTTTGACGTTGAAGGAAACCTTCACGAGGGCTTTCCCGCTTTTTCCCAAGGTTTCGATTTTCAGATTGCCGTATTCAAATCGCGTATAGGAAAGGCCAAATCCAAATGGAAATAGAGGCTTCACACCGGAGCGGTCGAAATGACGATAACCGACAAAAACTCCCTCGGTATATTCCACATGCTTGTCGCCTTTCTGCGGATAGTAGCTGTGGAACGTGGCGTTGTCCTCCCAGCGGCGCTCGAACGATGCCGGCAATTTGCCGGAGGGGCTGAATTCGCCGAAGAGAATCTGCGCCAGGGCGGCGCCTCCTTCTTGTCCGGGATACCAGGCATCCAGCAGCGCTGGAATTTTTTCGATCCAGCGGGTCATGTCTACGGCGCCGCCGGCGGTGAGCACTACCACGACATTTTTGTTGAGCTTGGCGACCTCTTCAATCAAGGTATCCTGCCCGCCGGGAAGATGGAACGTGCGGTCGAAGCCTTCGCCTTCAGTACTGGAATCGAAGCCCACGCACAAAATCACAGCGTCTGCCCTAGCCACTTGCGCTTTCGCCGCTTCCCCAAGCGGTTGCGTGGCGGGGGCCACACCGAACCGCGCTGTGGCTGATCCGGTGCCCTCGAAATATTCCAGTCGAATCTTGTGCGGCTGGCCGGCCTGGAGATGCGCTGCATAGCTGTTCAGAGTTTCTGCGTGCGAGTGCCAATCGTTGATCACCAGAACGTCGTCGACATATAGCCGGATGCCATCATCCGCGGATGTATAAAATTTGAAGTCGTCCTCGGCGGCTGGAACAAAATATCCCGTCCAACGCGCTGAAAAATGGTCCACGGGGCCGCCATCGGCGTAGCTGCCTTCACCCCAACGAAAGTCAATGCGCTGATCGGTGCGCGTCAGCGCGGGACTGCCGCCGAGTTCGTCGTTATTGAAATACTCGCCCTTGAGTCCAGCCGGTCCTCCGGGATCGGTCACAAATTCGCTGTGGCTCACGATGGCGTCCAGTGATATTTCCGCCGGGAGATAAAGCACGCTGGCCTCTTTGCCGAGATAGTTGCTCAGGCCTTCCAGGTAGCTTACGGCGTTGAAAGGCTTGGTCAGCGAGCTTCCTCCACCACCAATCACCGCCGGGTAGGCATCCGGACCCAGCACCGCAATCGTTGTGATCTTCTTTTTGTCCAGCGGCAGCAAATTATTCTCGTTCTTCAGCAAAACCATTCCGCTGCGCGCCTCGGACAACACCAGCGCGCGCCCCTCTTGGCTGTACAGAGGAATCTTGGCGTCGGTCTGTTCGCGATCGTAAAAACCGAACTCGATGGCCTTCCGCAAAATGCGCCGAACTTTGTCGTCGATGGTGGCCACCGAGACTTCACCCCGCTGGATGGCCGGAAGCAGCGTCCGCGCGTTCATATAGGCGGCCGATGGCATTTCCAGGTCCAGGCCGTTGTTGGCGGCCGCGATGCCGTCGTGAGTGGCGCCCCAATCGGACATCATGATTCCATCGAACCCCCACTCTTTTTTCGCGATGGTGTTGTTGAGATGCTCGTTCTCGGTCGCGAATTTTCCGTTGATCAAGTTGTAGGCATCCATCAACGCGCCTACATGCGCCTCCTTTACCGAGGCTTCAAATGCCGGCAGATAAATTTCGCGCAAGGTTCGTTCGTCGACATCGGAGCTGTGATCCATGCGTCCGTATTCCATGTTGTTGGCCACGAAATGCTTGGCCGTGGCGATCACGTCCTGCGATTGAATTCCTTCGATCAACGGCACCGCCATCCGAGAAGCCAGATAAGGATCCTCGCCAAAATATTCAAAATTGCGTCCATTCATTGGGGCGCGATAAATATTCATTCCGGGCGCGAGAATGAAGTGCACGCCGCGGGCGCGGGCATCCTTTCCCATCGAGACCCCGACGCTCTTCGCCAACTCGGGGTCCCAGGAAGCGGCCAGCGCAATTCCCGCGGCGTAGGCGGTGGTTTCGCCGTAGTCATGCACGCCGAGCGGGCCGTCCGACATGCGCAGGGCGGGCAGTCCCAGCCGTGGGATCGGGCGGATGTAGAAATCATTGATGCCGCCGATGAAGGCAATTTTCTCTTCCAAGGTCATCTTCTCGAGCAACGCCGTCACGCGCTTCTCCGTTTGCACGCTGGATCCGCTGGGGGCTTGGGAAGCGGCCCAGGCAGCGAAGCCCAGCACCGTAGCGAGCAAGCTCGCAGAAAAAAATAGGACGCGGATGCCGCGATAATCTCGGCTCATCTTTGCAAACATATTCAGGCCCTCTCCAATCCCGCACTGTGCCGGCAGCGGCACGAACTGCAACAACGGCCCTTGATTATAATGACGAGTCTCAAATGGAAGGCTGTTTGCGCAGCTTCGCGGGGTGACGGCGAAATCCAAAGTGACGCGCGCTTGCTCACCCGATTAGCTTCAACGCCGCCCGCATCGGACGAACAAAGAGCACTTGACAACCGATTCGCGTCTTCAGGTAATGTGGCTGCAGACCATGAGCAGACATGATATTTCGCGGCGGCAGTTCACCTATTTCACTTCGCTCCTGACGCTCGGAGTGGCGGCGCCTTCCTCGTGGATCCGCGAAACTCTCGCGGCTGTTGCCACGCACCCCCCGCTTGAAGAGTTCGCTTACGGCGACGTGACGCTCGCGAGCGATCTCCACAATCAGCAACTCGAACAGACACATTCCGTGCTCCTGGGATTGAGCGAAGATAGCCTGCTCAAGCCTTTCCGCCAGATGGGCGGACAGCCCGCTCCCGGCGAAGAATTGGGCGGCTGGTATCAGTATGTTGCGGACTACGACTGGCACACGTTCGACGCGGGCTTCGCTCCAGGGGCAACTTTCGGACAGTGGGTCTCCGCTCTGGCGCGCGCCTACGCGATTAACCGCGACGCCCAGGTTCGCGACAAAATTTTCCGCTTGAATCGCCTGTACGCCAAGACCATCTCTGGAGATTTCTACAAGAAAAACCGGTTTCCCGCCTACTGCTACGACAAGCTCGTCTGCGGACTCATTGACTCGCATCAATGGGCCGGCGACCCCGATGCCTATCGCATTCTGGAGCACACAACGGACACGGCTTTGCCATTTCTTCCCGGGAAGGCCATCGAACACGGCCAGAGCTGGCGGCCGGGTACGGACGAGTCGTACACCTGGGACGAGTCCTACACCATGCCGGAAAATCTCTTTCTGGCATATCAACGGGGCGCGGGAGAACGATATCGCGCGCTAGGCATTCAGTATTTGGACGATCAATACTTTGATCCGCTCGCCGAAGGGCGCAGCGATTTCGCGGGCCGCCATGCCTACAGCCACGTGAACGCATTGAGTTCGGCGATGCAGGCATACTTAACTTTGGGCAGCGCCAAGCATTTGCGCGCCGCCTCCAATGCTTTTGAGTTCTTGACCGCGCAAAGTTTTGCGACCGGCGGCTGGGGGCCGGACGAAACTCTTCGCGCCCCCGATAGCGACGCTGTGAACGCCAGCCTCACCGGTACGCACCACAGTTTTGAGACGCCCTGCGGCGCGTATGCGCACTTCAAGCTGACGCGCTACTTGCTTCGCGTAACCCGCGAGTCGCGCTACGGCGACAGCATGGAACGCGTCATGTACAACACTGTGCTCGGTGCAAAACCATTAGAGCCCGACGGCCGGGCCTTCTACTATTCCGATTACAACCTCAGCGCGCGAAAGGTCTACGCCGATCATCGTTGGCCGTGCTGTTCGGGCACCTTGCCACAAGTCGCTACCGACTACCGGATTAACACGTACGTGCGCGACCCGCACGGCGTGTATGTGAATCTTTACATTCCCTCGACGGTCCGATGGATTCAAGACCGCGCACAGGTTTCGCTCCGCCAAAAAAGTTCGTATCCCTTTGACAGCCATATCCAGTTGGGAGTGACGGCTTCCGGGCAGTCGGAGTTCACCGTGAATCTCCGGATTCCGTCGTGGGCGGAAGGTGCCTCGATTTCTGTAAATGGAAAACGCGCGCCGGACCCTGTCGTTCCCGGTACTTTTGCAGCGATTCGCCGCCAGTGGAAAACGGGTGATCGCATTGACTTGGACTTGCCGCTGACCAAGCGTCTTGAGCCCATTGACGCTCGACATCCAAACACCGTCGCCCTGCTGTGCGGCCCGCTGGTCCTGTTCCCGATCACCAGCGCAACGCCAGCGATCACGCGCGCGCAATTGTTGTCCGCGAGCAGGTCGGGCCAACGCAGTTGGCAAGCCGAGACACCGGGCGGGCCGCTCAAGCTGTTGCCCTTTACTGCTATTTCGGATGAACAGTACTCCACTTATCTCGCGGTGGGCTAACCGATCGCCGGTTCTTTTTGTTCTTTATTCATCCCCTGAGCTGCGAATGGTGGTGTTGTTAGCCGGCTATTGCTCCGCCGGAGTGATGACGATACTCCGGTAAGCTACGCGTCCTTTCTCGCCTCCTTGCAAGCAGATGGGGCCCGGCAATTCCTCGTGGCTGTCCAGCGCCCCGCCGGTGATGCCGGGAATCTCCTGATTGTTGATGACGGTCTGGCCATTCTGCACCACCGTGATCATTCGCCCCAGCAGCATGATGTCAAAGGTCTGCCATGCTCCGGCCTTTCGCGGAAGTTCGGGCGAAGGCGCCAAAAAACCGTAGACACCGCCGGTGTGATGGCTTGGAGGCTCGTCGGCGGAATCCGTTTCTATTTGGACTTCGTAGCGGCCCCGCAAATAGACGCCGCTGTTGGAATTAACTCCACAGTTGAACTCAACATGCAGCTTGAAATCCTGAAACTTCGAGTTACTGGTCAATTCCGGGCCCTGGCCCGGAGTTATCAGGTTGCTTTTTTCTACCTTCCAGACGGTCGAGGAGGTTGATTGGCTCGGTGTCCAGCCGGCAAGGTCCTTTCCGTCGAACAGCGCAACGGGTTTTCCCCATTTCGGTGCGCCACTTTCCTTCAAGGCCGGCGCCCTCGCGCCGGTCCACGGCCACGTCGCGCCGTCGGGACCTTTGGTGGTGCCGGAGAGGGTGTTGCCGGTCAAGGTGGCCTCGAAAACCATGTCCTCGTGGTGATCTTCTTCTTCTTCCTTGGGCGAAACGAACGTGAGACGTCCCCCCGTTATTTCAACCTTTGGTAGCGGACGAGCGTTTCCCCAGCGGCCGACCATTTGCGCCTTCAGCTTGCCACTCTCCTGACTCAGCTCCAGCCATGAGGAATATTCACGATCCGGAGCCTTAATCGTCAAATCCCAGCGGCCGAGAAAAGGGGCCGCGGAATCAGCGGCACCGGCCGGAGGAGTTGTATCGGAGCTTGAGCTCCAGGAACACGCAACCACGCTCCACGAAGATGCAACGAGCAAAAACATGAACGCCATTTTTTGCAGCTTCATCGAATCAAGGTTCCCTTCTTCTTGGCAAGAATCGCGAGCTGGTATTCACCGATTTTGGTGCAGCCTGAAGCCGGGCCTTCCTTGAGCAATCGGTTTGTCGGCACCGTTTCTATCGGCGTCTACCGGCCTTGTCAAGGCCGCTTCCCATTTCCTTTTGATTTTTGATGCCCGGGTACCGTGGTCCCTGATCCTGAATCGTGATAGCTTGAGCGCACATTGGCAATCGCTTTCCCAGTGCTCCGCCGGCGTTGCGAGTCCTTTTCGGGAGGAAATCCATGGGCCACACAATGAGGGAAGTGGCCAAACGAGCTGGAGTTTCTCCCGCTACGGTCTCCCGAGTCCTCAACAAGACCCACTACATTGCTCCGGAGACCAAGCGGCGCGTTTTAGAAGTCGTCGGCCAACTGAAATACTTTAAAAATGTCCACGCCCAGCGTCTGGCAACGGGACAGAGCGATTTGTTCGGCTTGGTAATTTCCGAGATCGCCAACCCCTATTTCGCCGAGATCATTCGGGGATTCCAGGCCGCCGCTTGGGACCGCGGGTTCGACGTGCTTCTTTGCAATACTCAATACGATCGATCCCGGACGAAATCCATTCTGCGCAAGCTCATCGAAAGCGATGTTCGTGGAGTTGCAGTGATGACCTCTTCGATCGACAAGGATATGGCCTCGGAACTCATCGCTGCTGGAATTGGCGTGGTATTTTGCAACGTCAGCCCCGCCGAGAAACTGGTGAGCACCATTTCCATCGATTATCAGCGAGGAATTGCACAGGCCATCGAACATACCGTGAACCTCGGTCATCGTCGTGTAGCGGTTATCGCCGGACCGGACGACAACCATACGGCCATTACCATCAAGGAAGCCTTTGTGGCGGGACTGGCGAAAAAAGCCCTCCAGCCCTTCCCGGTCATCAGCAGCGACTATGGAATTGACGCGGGAGCCTCGGCGGTGCGGGTGATCCTTTCCGCGCGGGAAAAGCCCACGGCGATCTTCTGCGGCAGCGACCTCATTGCCTTGGGTGCCATGAGCGCCCTCGAAGAAGCCGGCGTGGAGATTCCGGAAGACATCTCGGTCCTCGGCATCGACGACATCTCCTTTGCTTTCCTGGCGCGCCCTCCGCTGACCACCATTCGCGTTCCGCGAGAACGGGTAGGGACAACCGCCTTCGACGCATTGGATAAGATGCTGAAGTCCAAGCGGCGAAAAGGTGCGGACTACTATCTGGAAACGGAACTGGTCGTCCGCAGGTCTACGGCGCGGCCTCGGTAGCTCCGCGTAGAGCTGGGCAAAAAGCACTTGACAGCGCGGAGGGGAAGGCATAGACGAAAGAAGGCATGCAACCGCTTTCAGAAATCGATTTCGCGACCTCCCGGCATTTCCAAGAATATTCCAGACCAACGTTACCAACCTTATGACCCATTTCCTGGATGACATACTTCGCCAGCCAACCTCCCTTTTGTCCACCATGGACTATCTCGCAGGAACCGGGCAAGCACAGCTGGAATCTGCGGTGGCCGCGATTCGCAAGTCCCAATACGTCTATTTGACCGGAATCGGCAGCAGCTACCATGCGGCGTTGGGCGCCGCCTCGCTCTTCGACGAGGGATCTCGCCCCGTCTACCTGCAAGATGCCGCGGAGCTTCTCCACTTTGCTGCGTTCCCGCCTGGCTCGGTGCTGATCGTGATTTCCCGCAGCGGACAAAGTGCTGAGATCGTGGGTCTGCTCGGCAAAGCTCGGGAGAGCGGCGCCATCGTGGTTGGTCTTACAAACTCCAAGTCGGGCGCTCTTGCCCAACAAGCACACATTCCCATCATCATTCCAGTCGGTTTGGACCATGCGATATCCGTCAATACCTACTCCACTTTAGCGGCGGCAGCAGCGGTGCTCGCGAGTGCCACTCTGGGTCGCTTCGACCGGCCACTGCAAACCTCGCTAGTGCGTGCCACCAAGGAAACCGAAGAAGCAATCCCCGGTTGGCGCCAGCGAATTTCAAATACTTCTTGGCTGGCGCCCCAAGCCTCCTACTACTTTCTTGCTCGGGGCTCCAGTCTGGCGAGTTGCCATGAAGCTCGATTGCTATGGGAAGAAGGCGTCAAGTGTCCCGCGACTGCCATGGGAACGGGCAGCTTCCGGCACGGTCCCCAGGAGATGGTGAGCAACGGTTCGCGGTTCGGCATGTGGATCGATGGGCGCAGGATGCGCGAAGAAGACCTGGCCGTGGCGCGGGACTTGGGGAAGTTGGGCGCCTCGGTAATGGTAATTGGCCAGAAACTGCAGGCTGATGCCGGCCAGTTAGTTCTGGAAATCCCCGAGGCTCCTGCTGGTTGGCAATTTCTGTTCGACATCATACCGGCGCAGCTGGCGGCGGAGCGTCTGGCCAGCCTCGCGGGCGTGGACTGCGACACTTTTCGGACTTGTTCCTATATCGTTCTGAGTGAGTCCGGACTGATCACCAGTTAGCGGTCTCTCAGGATAATGTTTGGAATCTTCAAATGGTGGAGCCGATGGGATTCGAACCCACGACCTCCTCGATGCCATCGAGGCGCGCTCCCAACTGCGCCACGGCCCCACCGGTGAGCTACTGCAACAATGCTAGCATCGCGCGCAGGCCTTCGTCCACATTGCGGCCCTGAATCTTCGCGTACCTATATCTACTGAGCTCCTCCAAAAAGCCGGTAAAAAATACCGTCTGCCGCCGTTGGCGCCATGGTCCTGTACTACAGGATCTCACGTAAGCGGCGGCGCAATTTTCTCCGTAATCCAAACATTCTAAAGGCGGGGGTCTATCGGCCCGCGGAATGCTCCTTAATTCATCGATAGGACCATAAGACAACGATCCCGATGCGGGACGAAACCACCTTTTTGGGGAAAGGAAATATGCCCACAGCCCCGTTCGATATCTTGAGGAGGCACGAAGACGGCAGCTTCCTTTGGCTGGAGACTGCGCACGACCTTGAAATCGCAAGAACCCGTCTGCGGGAGCTGTATGCGCAGACACCCGGCAGTTATTTCGTTTTCGATCAAAAGAGCCAGCAGATCGTGGCCAAGCTTTCCGAAGGGCGAGTTGACTGATGCCCTCGCAGCGAGTTGCAGGCGCGGCTACGCGTGCACGGTACCCATCCAGGTACACGAACGCGGAACGTCGGGTACCGCCTTTACCCGATAGCCAGACCAGTGGCGCGCGACTATCGTTCCTCGATCACGAACAGGACTGTGATCCTGTGTGGAATCGGGCCGGGTAAACAAAGCCAAAAGCAATGTGAGCAGCCGGCGAAGTTACAACGACTACGAGAGGCGAGGAGAACAACATGAGGCGAAACAGCAACTGGCCGCAGGTGATTTCGGCATTCGCAGTTGGTGTGGGTGCGGGCGCCGCGCTCGGCATGCTCTTCGCTCCGCTGTCGGGAGAAGACACGCGAGACTACATCCGCAGCACCGCGCAAGACGGCGTCGATGATGTTATCGCCGGCGGCAAGAAAGTAGCGCGCCGCGTCCGCAAGCATGTAGCGGACGCCACAGACTTCGCAAATGACGTGGCGGAAACCGCCGAAGGCGCCTTCCGCGACGCGCGAAACGCATCGTAACGGGCTCGCAATCAGAACGAACGTCCGACACTCAGACTGAAAAGGAGAAAACTGTGGACCTGCTTTGGACTATCGCTGTCATCCTGGTGATCTTGTGGCTTCTCGGCATGGTCACTTCCTATACGCTGGGCGGATTCGTTCACATTCTGCTGGTACTGGCGATCATCGTCATCTTGATCCGCGTCATTCAAGGCCGCAGACCGGTTTAGGCGGGCGCAAGGTGAATCTTGGCGAGTTGCCGTCTTGCGTGCGTCCGGGTACATCCGCCCTGCGACCAAGCGCTTCCTCGCGCCACGAAAATTGGGGCCAAA
Organism: uncultured Acidobacteriota bacterium; assembly: GCA_963788495.1. GTDB lineage: Bacteria > Acidobacteriota > Terriglobia > Acidiferrales > UBA7541 > Acidiferrum. The sequence continues at coordinate 343,888 of CAWBGX010000003.1, forward strand.
TAACGTTCATCTTACTGTTCGAAGAAAAGGGAGCCACGTGAAAACCACGCGTACGCACAAAGCCTCAAGAAATCACACACCGCTGCTGGTTTCTGTCGCGGAGTCGATCGGGTCCACGCTGGGGACCATCGCCGCGAAGGCCGATGCAGCTCAAAAAGCCATGAGCAGGAGCAACGTCATGGGCAAGCTGGAACGCGAGAGCAAGAAACTGGTGCGAACGGGCAAGAGGGCAGGCCGGAAAGCCGCACGGAGTCTCGCGAAGAACAAAACCGTTCGAAAGGCGCGCCGCACCGTGCGCCGGACCACGGCCAAGCGCGGGACCGGCCGGCGCGCTGCGAACTCGAAAGTAGGGCGCCGAATCTCGCGCCGAGCCGTTCGGCGAAAACGTAGTCTTGGAGCACATACTTCCATGCCACCAGAAGCCGCTGTTTCCCAGAACTCTGCGGGCCCGGTCCGGATTCTGGGAATATTTTGGATTCTTTACGGCATTGCGCGCTTGGTCATGGCGCTTTGGCTGGCGGTTTTTACGCCTACAGCCACGGTTATGTTCGGTGCGCTGCTCACGCGGGTTCCCAATCCTTTTAGTTTGATGACTGCCTTCCACTTCTTGTATTTAGGAATCATCCTGTGGTCCGCGGCCTGTGGCGTGTTTGGGATCTTTGCGGGATTTGCCTTGCTAGCCGGTCGCAGCTTTGCACCCATGATTGCGGTGATCGCAGCGGTACTGTCGTTGTCCGAGCTTCCTCTCGGAACCACTCTGGGTATCTACACGCTGATTTGGTTCCTGCCGAGGAATCCTACCTTCGGACGAGCCTCGTAGCGTCGTCCTCTTCAACAGAACCCCGCTCCTTGCGAGAGTGTTCGCGAATCCGTTTGCACGAATACTGCAAGACGCGGGGAATCGCAATTTTTCCAACTGACGTGCGAGCCTCTCCTTTACTCTCTTCGCCGAACTACCACAACTCGTCCGTGCCGCTACATTTTTCGCCCGATGGTCACCCAAAACCGCCCGGCATAACGTTGCAGTTGTCATCACGCTGTTCAGCTCGCAAAGGAGAACACCCATGTCAGGTGAAGCCACCAAGAAACAGCCCGAGCAGCAAGATCCGCACAGCAACGATCCGAAGCGCAGCAATTCGGAGCACAAGGACAGCAAGAATCCCGCGCATCGGGTCGGCCAAGAGGGCCAGCAAGTCGAGCAGCGCAACCAAAAGCCCGGCCAGCCGGGCGATGGACGAGAACAGGGCAACCAGCAGGAACCGCAGCCTCAGAAGGGCAACCCCTCCAAGCCTCACGAGCAGTCACACGACAAGAGCCAGCGCGAGAAGCACTAGCCTTGCGGATCCATGACGAAAGGGAGAAATGAATGAAGATCCATAAGAAACTCGGAACGGAATTCCTTCTACTCGGTGCGTCTTTATTTCTGGGCGCGTCTATGCCGGCCCGCCTGGTTTCCCAGGAAAATACTCAGCAGCCAGCCGCGGACAACAGCAAGTCCAATCAGCGCGATCGCGACCAATCCTCGCCGACCGCCGATCAGCAAAAAATGAATCCTGCGGATCGCGACATCGCCAAGAAAATTCGCACCGCGCTCCACAACGACAAGTCCCTCTCTACCTACGCCCACAACATCAAGATCATCAGCCAAGACGGCAAGGTCACCTTGAAGGGGCCGGTTCGCTCCGAAGACGAAAAGGCCAACATCGAAGCCAAGGCCACGGCAGTGGCCGGCGAAGGCAACGTCACCGATCAACTCGAAATCGCACCACCGAAGTCTTAAAACGCAGGTCAGTCAATCTAAGCAAAGGAGAACATAGATGAGCGACAAGAAAACCGCGGTGTTCGGAATCTACTCCACGCGTAGCGGCGCGGAACAAGCCGCCAATTCCTTGATGAACGCGGGATTTTCGGCGGGGGACATTTCCGTCCTGCTGCCGGAAAACCTGGGCACCCGGGAAATAGGCACCGAAAAAGCGAGCAAGGCTCCGGAAGGCGCGACCGCCGGCGCAGGCACCGGTGCGATTCTCGGCGGCGCTCTGGGCCTGTTGGCGGGCATCGGCGCGCTCGCCATTCCTGGCGTCGGCCCGCTGATCGCGGCTGGTCCCATCATGGCCACGCTCGCCGGAATGGGCGTTGGCGGCACCGTGGGAGGAATTACCGGCGCGCTGGTCGGCCTGGGTATTCCCGAATACGAAGCCAAGCGCTACGAAGGCCGCGTGCAAAAGGGAGGAATTCTTCTCTCCGTCCATTGCTCGACTTCGGACGAAGTGACGCGCGCCAAGCACATCCTGGAGGGCACCGGCGGTGAGGATATCTCGTCTACCGGCGAAGCTTCCGTGGATGCTTCGGCTCGCGCTCGGGGAACGTCTGCCGGGACGCGGTAAGGCTCAAAAAAAAGAGGACGCGGTCCGCCGCGTCCTCTTTGATTCTTGCTGGATGTGGCGCAGCTCAAATGGCGCCACATCCACTTTAGATCGTCCCGTCCTTTAGCTTGCTGCTTGGGCCTTCTTGGCCTCCGCCGAATCATAGCTCTCGCCATAAATCGCCGGGACCTTGCCGCCCATCGGCCGCAGATACGTGGACAACTGTCCGCGATGATGGATGGTGTGCTTCAGCCCGAAGTCCAGAAATGCCACCGCGGGTAGCTGGAACAAACCGCGGAAATCCATCGACTTCGCAAGCTGCTCGCCGCTTAGTTTCGTGAGTTTCTCAAGGTCCGTTGCGAAAGTCTGCTCGTACCAAGCGACAACATCCGCCGAGTTCTTCACCGCATCCGGCCGGGGCAACGGCGTGAGGTCGAACTGGCCCGCCGACACGCTGCCATTAAAGCGATGATCGGCCGCTGCGATGTGCCACGCCAGTTCCAGCGCCGTTTTCGAAAAAGGGTCCGGCCGGTAATCCCCCTTGTCCAGCGGAATCGCCGCGATCACGCTTTTCGTGGTGCGCTGCTCGTTCTTCAACATCGGCAGCGTCATCTGCAACAGAAACATCGCATGTTCTGGCTGTAAATTTGCCATGCTGGGTCACCTCGCCTGACTCGCAGTATACCTCAAGCTACGTTCTGATCTCTCCGCCCGCATCGCGCGGCGACCCGGCCCGCAGCAAATCCTCCAGATCGTCCATCTTGTCGCCCAGAATATTCAACTTGCGCGACAATCCCTGAATTTCAAACTCCGAGCGGCGGTTCACGTCGTAATCCAATTCGCCCCGCAGACGGTCTTTGGTGTCCTGCCGATTCTGGCTCATCATAATCACCGGAGCCTGGATCGCTGCCAGCATGGAGAGAAACAGGTTCAGCAGAATGAAGGGGTAAGGGTCCCAGGCCGACCGTCGCAACATCCAATTAATTCCTGTATAAACCACGAGAATGGCGCCAAACATAATGATGAACGACCACGACCCCCCAAAGCGCGCCACCTCGTCTGCGATGCGCTCCCCGAAGGTTGCTTCGGTCTCGATCAGGTCGTTAGGATTGCGATTGGCCCGCAGCCGCACCAACTGCTGCGAAGCGTGGAACTGCCGCCCTAGCACCGTCAGCATATCCATACCGGCCAGGGGCTTGCGCTGCAGTAGGACCGAGATATCGTTGCGGTCCACCTCCACGCAGACCGCCTCCGTAAGGGCAACGGCGTTCGTTTCGTGTGCGGTTTGTTCCAGCATCGACGCGAAGCCAAAAAACTCCCCGTGCGTCGGTTCGTCGACCACCACTTCCTGATGATCCTGATCGACCGTGGTGACCCGCACGTTCCCGGACATCAAGATGTACGCTCGTCCCCCCGGCTCGCCTATTTTGTAGATGCGCTGCCGCGCTGCGAACTTCTTCATCTCCACTTGCCCCGCCAAAACCGAGATCTCTTCGTCGTCCAGCAAAGCGAACAGCGGGACGTGTTTCAGCTCTTCCGAGTTGCAGGCCATCGATCACCTCGTCTGTGGTGGAACGGGGTGTTCCCATTCCCATCAGAGCATTCCACAGAACGTGCCCGTCCGAAAACACTGAAATCTTCAGTCCAGGCTGGCATCGGCATCCTTTCCGGCCGGCCTCGGCGCCAGCCAGCGAAACAACAACGTGGCGGCGCCCGCTCCCGCAAATTGCGCGAATATAAACCAGGGAACATCGGCTGCCCGTATGCCCGCGAAAGTATCGCTGAGCGCCCTCGCTATGGTGACCGCGGGATTTGCAAAGGACGTGGACGCGGTAAACCAGTACGCCGCCGTGATGTACGCTCCTACCGCGAAGGGGACCATCTGCGCTTGCAGCCGCGAGCATCCCCAAATGACGCACACCAGTCCGAACGTGGCGATGAATTCGCTGAAAACTTGCGCCGCTCCGCTCCGCGCATGCTGGGACCACGAAACCCCCGGCAAGCCAAACATCAGGTGGGCGGCGCTCGCTCCGATAATCCCGCCCAAAATCTGGGCCAGGACGTAGTGCGGCGTCTCTTTCCAGGGAAGCCCGCGTTCCAGCGCGTCCGCCAGAGAGACCACCGGATTCAAATGAGCGCCGGAGATCGGCCCAAAAGCGAGCAGCAGCGCGACGAGGGCCGCGCCGGTGGCGATGGTATTCGCCAGCAGGGCCAGAGCGACGTTCCCGTTGGCCAGCCGCTCGCCCATGATTCCCGAGCCCACCACCGCGGCTACCAGAAACGCAGTGCCCAGAAACTCCGCCGCCACGCGCCGCGCCAGAGAAATTCTCATTGTTCGCCGATGCGGTCGATTTCTTTCTTGAGCGCCAGTTTGTCGAGACTGGATATCGGCAGGCACAGAAACAAGCTGATCCTGCGGTCGAGAATCAGGAAGGCCTCGCGAAAGGCCCGTTCGATCTTTTCCGGTGTGCCCGCTACCGCAGCCGGATCGGCGACGCCCCAATGCGCCGTCATGGGCTGGCCCGGCCAGATGGGGCAGACTTCCCGCGCCGCGTTGTCGCAAACGGTAAAAACGAAATGCAATTCCGGCGCGCCCGGTTTGGCAAATTCCTCCCAGCCCTTGCTTCGCAGACCCTCGGTTGGCAGCCGCGCGAACTCGATCTGTGCCAGTGCCTCGGGGCGAACGCTTCCCGAAGGATGGCTGCCCGCGCTAAACGCGGTGAAGGTGGGCCGGCCTTTTCGATTGAGAATGGCTTCGGCCATGATCGAGCGCGCCGAGTTACCGGTGCACAGAAACAACACGTTGTAGCGGCCTGGCATGGCCATCATCCATTCGCCGTCTCGGTGGTAACGCAGCACCCCGGCCCGCAGCAGGATCTCTCGCTGGCGTTTTTCCGCACGACGGGTTTTTTAGCGCGAATGAAGGCGCTCGCGAACTTGCCTTCCACCTGCGGCGCGATGCTGTCCACGTCGATGCCTTTCGCCGTCAGAAATTGCCGCGCATCTTCGATGGTGTACACCCGCGTCGGCTCAATCTCGATTTCCGCGAACCCCGCAGCCGCCAGCTTGGCGCGATAGTCGGATTCGTCCATCGCTCCGGCCACGCACCCGACCCAAAGCTCAACATTCTTGCGAATGTCCGCGGGCACCGGCCCGCGCACCACCACGTCGGAGACGGCGAATCGCCCGCCGGGCCGCAGCACCCGGAAAGCCTCGCGCAACACGCGATCCTTGTCTCCCGAAAGATTGATCACGCAATTGGAGATCACCACGTCGACCGAATTCTCCGGCAGCGGAATACTCTCGATCTCGCCTTTCAGAAATTCCACATTCTGCGCCCCAGCCTTGCGCTGGTTCTCTCGCGCCAGCGCCAGCATGTCGTCGGTCATGTCCAGCCCATACGCTTTTCCAGTGGGGCCGACGCGCTTGGCGGACAGCAGCACGTCGATGCCTCCGCCGGAGCCCAAATCGAGCACATGTTCGCCGGCGTGCAGTTGCGCCAGCGCGGTTGGGTTGCCGCAGCCGAGCGACGCCGTCACGGCGTCTTGCGGCAGGCCAGCAGTCTGCGTCGCGTCATACAGGTTCGCCGAAATGGGATCGCAGCAGGGCACCGGCCCCGCATCGCTTCCGCAGCCCGTGCCTTCGCCCGCCTGCACCCGCCGCGCCGCCTCTCCGTACTTGCTTTTGACCACGTCTTTGATATCGCCGCTAGTCATCTTTGTTCCTCCAATAAACATATCCGCACATGCGAATATGTTCGCAGGCTACGCCCGCAAAACATATATGTCAAGACAAATATGTCGTGTATACTCGCGGTATGGCCAAACCGCGTAGCGGTCTCTCCCTCGATCAGCTCTTCCGCGCCTTAGCCGACCCCACGCGGTTGCGCTTGCTTAACCTCATCGCCGACCGGGAAATTTGTGTTTGCTACTTTGTGGAGATTTTGCGCACCAGCCAGCCCAAAATCTCCCGCCACCTGGCGTACTTACGCAAGGCCGGCATGGTGGCCGCAAGACGCGAAGGGAAGTGGATGCACTACCGCCTGACAATTCCCCAGGATCCGGCTGCCGCCGGCATCCTGCTCGAGACGCTCCAGCATTTGCGCGAAAAACCGGAGATGAAACGCGACGTTTCGCGGCTTAGCTCCGCCTGCTGCTCTCCGCAGAAGTTCGAACTCCTCCAAGGTGCCCCGGCTCCGGGATTGCTAACCGCGACCGGGGCGTAGCGCACACCTCAAAACTTGTCGTCGTTCACTTCGATCCAATAGCCCTCGGGATCTTGGAAATAAATCTGCTTCACGCCGTCAGGGCGCGCCGTCGGGGTCTTGTCATCACCCTTGAAGTTGCCGTATTTCACCTGCATTTGATCGAGGTGCTTCATGAAGTCGGGCAATGACGCCACCCGGAACGCCAAGTGAACGTCGACTTGGTGCGGCGTGACGCTCGTGGCGCCCCCTACCACGTGCAGCTGCCCGTGGGCTCCAACGCGAAACCAGATGTGCTTCCCGTCCTTGAACGGCTCCGATATTTTTTGCAAGCCAATGACCTTTTCGTAGAAGTCCGCGCTTTTCTGCAGATCCTGCACGTACACTGTCGTGTGATCGAATTCCGGGCCCTTGTTGGAGGCCCCGGACTGCGAGAAGAGCAAGCTGGCAGGCATCATGCCGGCTAGCGCCAAAAGGAAAACAGTTCTCACCTTTTTCATTTTCTGCACGCCAACTCCTTTTGCCTCGAAAGATTCGTTGCGACTTATGGACCGACGAAGAGAGTAGCCTCAAGCCCGATCGCTCGTAAACAAGTTTGTCTCGACGGAACGCCATCCTTCATTGTTCGCACGGAGCGCTCACTTGTGAGCGGCCTTCTCCGCGATGTCCGGAGAATCGCCGGTTTGATGATCCACAATCTGAAAAAGCAAGAAAGCGTGGACAGCGTCGGTAGCCTGTCCGTTCCGCGTTGTGATCCGCACCTTCGCGCCCTTTTCCGTTTCTTCATAGCGGTATTCGATTTCGTCGCGCAGGTGCGCCATCGTCGGCACGCCGGGTGGGGTCGTGCCGTGCGTGAACATGGGAGACTCGAAATTCCCCCTGGAAAACATGGCGGCGATGTGCGTCAGGTGCTCTCGGATCTGTTCGCGGCTGGCGGTGTCTTTGGGGTCGTTGGCCTCGACTTCGATCGCTCCCCCATCTTTGAAGAGGCGAAAGTGATGGGTGGTCTTGGCATGCGAGAAGCCCATGGCCTGGTCTCCCCGCTTGTTCACTTCGTGTTGGTGGTCCTTGGGTGCGTCCTTCTGTTGTGCCTGGCCTGTCAGGCCCAGCAACAGAACTGCCAGCAAAGCTGCCATCCGCATCCTTTTACCTGCCCTTCCTACTTTTCGCTCCGGCGATCCTGATGCCCGGACTGTCGGCGCCAAGTCACCCGGCACATGCTCCAACAATCGCGCGGGCTGACCCTTGCCGGTGCCTGCCAGCCGGGCGTCCCAGTTCTTCAGCATGCGCCCCAGGTGGCCGCGCATGGCGATCAAATCCCTGATTTGTTGATTGATCTCACCCAGCTTAGCGCTGGCCATGGCGCGGACTTTCTCGCAAGGGGCTCCGCCCTGGTCGCGCATCCGCAGGATGGGTCGCAGCTCGGAAAGCGAAAAGCCGATGCTCAACGCACGGCGGATCAGCTGCACGCGCTCCAATGCGTCCGGCGTATACTCCCGATACCCCCCACTGGTCCGGGCCGGAGCTGTTAACAAGCCCAATCGTTCGTAGTGCCGCAGTGTATCGGGGCTGACGCCCGCCAGACGCGCTAACTCACCGGATCGCATGGACGTTGTGCGCCACCCCAGAAAGTCTACACCCCGGAACGCGTTCCAGGGTCAAGCCGTATTTTCATGGCTGGTTTGCAGGATGGCGGCCGCGTTCACTTCTGTTCGCGTTCAACGCGGCAATAACAATACAGAAACTGCTGCGTGGACCCAAAGGGTGTTTCGTGCAATTCCCGGGAACTCTCCACCAGTTGAAAGCGCGCACCAAACTGATCGTGCAACTCTTCCTCGTCGTAACGCACAACCGATAGCCCGCTGCATTCCGCGGGACCTTCGGGTCCAAAGGTGCTGACGATCACATGTCCACCAGGCCGGACCGCCTTCGCCACTTTTCGGACGTACGCGATCCGTTGCTCCATGCTGGTAAGAAAATGGAAGACCGCGCGGTCGTGCCAAACGTCAAACGCCAAAGGTTCCAGTTCCGCCGTGGTGATGTCGGCGGCCATCCAGTGAACTCGTTCCGCGCTCGCGCCCAGACGCTTCTTGGTTACGTCGATCGCCGTTTGCGAGACATCCAGGACGCTGATGTTCTGATACCCCCGCACCAGCAGGTCATCGACCAGCGTGGACTCACCGCCGCCTACGTCAATAATTGACGCCGAAAATCCGCCAGCGGCCCGTTCGATCAACGCCAGCGAGGTTTCCAGGTGCGGCCGGTACCAACTGACCGCTTCAGGCGCCTTCGTTCTGTAGATCTTCTCCCAATGCGTTCTCGTATCCATGCTGGTCCTATAGGTGCCAGGATGCCCAGCAACCTAATGCTTGCCCCCAGCATAAGCCACGGCAAACGGGAGCCAGCAACTATTTCTCGTAGGTTACACGGCGCTCAGGGCTGGCCATGGCTGTCGGCCTTCCCCGGGGTTCCTCTCGCGCACTCTGCGTCTCTGCGGGTCTCTGCGTTAAAGTCTTTGCTTTCTTTGCCTTACCGGATAGTTTCGGGACTAGGTATTTGTTGAAAAGGGAGGGGACGGTTTTGGGGCGGATACTACGGGGATGCGCGTCAGTTCGGCTTTTTCTTGAGAAGCTTGGCGATTGCTTCGCGCGGATCGCCAGTGATAATCAACCGCTCCTCTGCCGGACCCGGTTTACTCTTCTTCCGCTTCCGCTTGAGTTTCTTTGCCATGTACGTCTAATATCACAGATATTCCTTGCTGGGGAGAAATTGGTGCCCCGGCCGGGAGTCGGACCCGGATGGAGTTATCCCCGCGAGTGCAAGTCGCGGCTGTCTACCAGTTCCAGCACCGGGGCACGTATAGTTGCGCTAAATGTGGGAGCGGTGGACCCGTTCAAAGATTCTCCCGCTCCCACTTTTTCCGGGCCGTTCAGCGCGGCCCCGCTGCCCTCCTCATGGTGCGTTCTCCTTCCCGCCAGTACGCGCCTTTACAGACGTGCGCAGCAAGCCGACCATAGCTTCCAAAATCTGGCAGTGTGCTTCGGTAAGGTTCGCTGGGTACTGGATAAAACTGTTCGGCATCCCCGGAAGCGACAAACGCTCAAATCCGCTCGGGACTGGAATTTTGTTCGGAATGTCGCCAAGGTATTCTTCGTCTCGCGCTTGGTTGACTTTTGCTTTTGTCGGGCCATTCTTTTTGCTTGTTGTATTTGGCGAACGGGGCTTGCGGGCGGTCATGTATGGGGAGAGTACAACTCCGGCTTCGCTCATAGCCTTAGTGAAAAAGCGAATGGACTTCGTAAGCATCTGGCCCACTGCTACGCCGTAATCCTTGAAAGCCTTTTCCAGTTCAGCGGCTGTTCCATGCTTGAGGTTCAAGTTGCCGATAATTGGCGCATATCCCTCCACGAGAATTTTATGGAGGCGTTCCTTGAATTTTGCAGGGTCTTTCCAAAGACCTACCAGTTCCCGGTACTTGGCCGTGGGTTTACGCTGTTCATCTACCAAGTCAAAAAACTTCAGGCCAGAGATCAGCGCACTGTATTACGTAACTCATTCATTTTGTTTACTATACAAAAACTGAGGGTTGCCTCGAGCAACGGGAAGCGAGGGTCATCCCCACCCGACCGGTACCCCTATCCCATTGCAGTCCCGGGCACATAGTGCAAGAATCGTCACATCGCGGAAACAGTTCCGCCCCCTCCGGTGTCTAAGCCTGTAGAGCGGACATCGGGCACAAAGGCACCTTCAGTATGCCGAACCCGATGGAAGGTCGAGGGTCAACCGCTTCGCAGCGGGTAGGTCACGAAGGCTCCAGTTTTGCCGCCGAGCCGGAAAGGCCGACAGTGTCCGATTGGGCCAGCGCCCTCTCTTGGGGCCGCGATGAGACCGAACTCGTAACCGAGCTGCAAGCCGGTTCAGAAACCGCTTTCGACTGGCTGGTTACCCATTACCATGGCCCGGTCTACAACCTCATCCTCAGCATGCTCGGGGATAGTTCGGACGCCGCCGACGGCACCCAGGAAGTTTTCCTGAAAGCGTTCCGCGGCATTCGCAGTTTCCGGCAAGGTAGCTCTTTGAAAACCTGGCTTTACCGCATCGCCATCCGCGAAGCGCTTAATCACAAGCGCTGGTTCAAGCGCCACCTCCAGAAGAACGTTTCCATCGACGCCGAGCCCGAAGAAGGGCACCACCCCATCGAGATTGAAGACCTGGGCCCCACGCCCTTCGAGCAGCTGGCCACCCACGAAATTCAAGCCGCGGTGCAAGGCGCGCTCCAACAAGTCCAGGAAGTTTTCCGCGGCGCGGTGATTTTGCGCGACCTGGAAGGCCTGAGCTATGAAGAAATTGCCGAAGTGCTGGAGTGCAGCGTAGGCACGGTGAAATCGCGGATCTTGCGCGGCCGCCGCGCGCTGAAGGATCTTCTGGAGCCGCTGCTGGCCGACCGCTCGGGGATTGCGTCGGCCCATGATGGTTCGGCTGTTGCGCAGGGTGAGGATCGCGGCGGCAATGCCTCGGTCAGTTCCAGCAGGATGCCGCGCCCGGGTTTCGCGCCCGCTTTTGGTCGCCACGCTGCGACGGTCTCGGCTCGGAGCAGGTTCTCGCGGGAAAGTTCCCCGAGTGAGGAACTCCAATGAAGTGCCACACGGTTCGCACCAAGCTGCCGGGCTATCTGGACGACGCCAGCGTCGGCGCCGCCCGCGCTGATGAGCGCGTGCAGGTTCGTCAGCACCTGGAAGGCTGTGCATCGTGCCGGGAAGAGCTGCAGAGCTTCCGCAAGCTATCCGTGCTGTTGTCCCGTATGCCCCGTAGTGTCCCTCCCGCGGACCTGGCGGTGCGTATTCGCGTGGCCGCCGCGCAATCGACTCCCACTCAAGATTTTGCTGGCCGCCTGCGCAAAATGCGCGACCGCGCCGAGATTCTGCTCGATAACGTTTTTCGACCGCTCACGGTTCCCGCGACCGGTGGATTTTTCTCCGCCATCCTGGTCTTTGTGCTGGTACTGCAGTTGATTGCCCCGGGCATGCCCGTACGTGCCATCTCCAACGATGTCCCGCTGGATATTTTGCGCCCGGCCCAGTTGCTTACGCTTTCGGACTATCCGCAATCTTGGGCGCCGGAAAAGCATGACTTGGAGCTCTCTCTGCCCCACGGCCTCCTGCTCGACGTCACCGTCGATCAGCACGGTCAGATGGTCGGCTACCAGATTCTGTCCGGACCAACCAGCGTCGATCTGCGCCATCAACTCGATCAAATGCTGCTGTTCTCCCGCTTCCGCCCGATGTTGAGCTTTGGGCGCCCCACCGCGGGTGGCCACGTCATCCTGAGTTTCAGCGCCGTCCGCGTACGCGGCTAAGTCGCGAGGGAAACTTTGCTGCTCTTATTAGACGGCTTGGTATTCCTTCCGCGAACTCCGTTTGCTCCTCGTACCCGGCCCGCTCGAGAAGTCCTGGTTCGATCCGCCCCGGTTCGATTCGTCGCCATGCGGTTCATTGCGGTCCGGTTCATCGCCGCACATCTCGCACGAACGTTTGCCGTCTCATTCTTCCTGGCCGCGCCGTTCGTGTTTTCGAGCGCTGCGCAGGCCGCTCCCCAATCTGCTCCGCCGCAGCCGGCCTCCGCGGAGCGCGTCCTGTTCGATGCCGCCAATCGCGAGCGCGCGGCCAAGGGCCTTTCGGCACTGCGATGGGATGAATCCCTCGCCGCCGCCGCCCGCGAACACGCGCAGCTACTGGCTCAACGCAATGTCCTGTCGCACCAACTCCCAGGCGAGCTCCCGCCGGAAGATCGCGCCCGCCAAGCCGGCGCCCGCTATTCCGTCATCGCCGAGAACGTCGCCGAGGGCGCTACGCCGGAAGCGATACACACCGGGTGGATGCGCTCCGCCCCGCACCGGGCCAATCTCCTGGCCCCGGAACTTACTTCCGTGGGCATCGCCGTAGTGGCTTCACAGGACAGAAAGATCAGCGGACGGGTGCTCTTCGCCGTGGAAGATTTCTCGCGAGCCGTTGCCAACCTCAGCTACGAGGAGCAAGAAAAGCAAGTCGCCGCCTTGCTGGCCAAACGTGGATTGCCACTCAACGAGGCCAGGGACGATGCCCGGAAAATGTGCGAACTGGATCGCGGAGTTCCCGGCAACCGTGTGAAGATGGTGGTGCGCTACGAAGCAGCCGACCTCAGCCGCCTGCCCGAGAATCTCGAAAGGGAAATTCAGAGCGGCAGTTACCACTCAGCGGCCGTGGGCGCTTGCGACCCCGCCGCCGGGAAGGGATCCATGCGTTTCCGCGTCGCGGTCCTGCTGTTCTGAGCAACCCCATCGCGCCTTGACCCCGCGCTATCGCGGGTATAGCTTCGGAGCAGGCTTCGTTTCCTCTGAATGGAGTTTGCCGCCCATGCCATCCGCGCCAATACTGTTCTCCGTTCTCTTTTCTTCTTTCCTGCTGGTTCTGGCCACGCGCGACGCCGCGAGTCAATCGCCGCCTCCAGAGCCAGGCATCAAAATGACGCTACGCTTCGGGTCCTCCGGCATAGCAAACGAGCAGACCATCTACCTTCGCGGCGACCGCAGGCGCATGGATTATCGCAACGCCACGGGTGATGCCAAGCGCGACAACGGTTCCAGCGATGTACGCTACGGGCCGCATATTGCCTCCATCACCCGCTGCGATTTGGGGCAAATGCTGGAGTTGAATCTCGACTCCCGAGAGTATCGCTCGGTTCCGTACCCGTCGCAGCCGTTTACCAAAGAGCAGATGGAAGCGCGGGGCATCAAACCGCAAACCGGTGTACCCGGCCAGCCGACACTCCTTATCGAAACAACGACGGTAGACACGGGTGAGCGGAAAGAAATTTTTGGGCGCACTGCCCGCCACGTCATAACCACACGGAAGCAGACGCCGATGGACGGTTCACAGGCGCAGCCCCAGGAAACCGTTACCGATGCCTGGTACATCGATCTCGACAACCGGATTTCCTGCGACCGCAAATGGCGCGACGGCGCCCATACCTACGTTTACGCCAGGTCGTCCAAGGACGGCAGCGCCTCTGACCGGCCGAAATTTGTAGATGTGGGCAAGCCGGAAACGGGGTTTGCAGTCGAGCTGAAAACGACGACCCACGCTACCTACGCGATGCCCGATGGCTCAAAAAGAGAGAGCACTACAACGAGCGAAATGGCCGTTATGCAGCTCCAGGAGGGCCCGCTCGACCCCGCGCTGTTCGAGATCCCCGCCGGATTCCGCCAAGTTGCGCACATCGAAACCAGCCCGCCGGCCGACTCTCAGACGGCGTGGGTCAACGCCTGGGGACGGTTCAAGGCCAAGGTTGAGAGACTGTTCGACTGAAGGTCCGAGATCCGCCGGCGGGCCCGCGATGCGGATCCAGGCCTTTCGCATCACGGATGCGGCCCTCCCGAAATCAGCCAACCTCGATAATCAACGTGTCGTTGCAGAGAGTAGCGCACCAACTCGTCACTATGATGTGCCAAACTGAAATTGACATCATTGTTGCATTATGTCATCATACGTGACATGAGGACGACGATTTCTCTGGATGATGACGCCCTTCAGCTGGTCAGGCGTTATGCGGCCAGCCGCTCGCTGGCGCTTGGAAAAGCGGTATCGGAGCTGGTGCGCCGCGCCTTCACCGTTCCGCGTCCGACGCGTGAGGTTAACGGCGTGCAGGTGTTCGATCTGCCGGCGGAGTCGCCAACAGTGACCATGAAGAAAGTCTTGGAGTTGGATGCCGGGCAGAAATGACGGCCTTTTTGTTAGACGTGAACGTGCTGATTGCGCTGATGTGGCCAGCCCATGAAGGGCACACCGAAGTGCAAAGCTGGTTCCACCAGAAGTCTGGAGAGGGCTGGGCGACTTGCCCGTTCACACAAGCCGCTTTCGTGCGAATCATTAGCAATCCGGCGTTTTCGCGGGATGCCGTTACGCCGCAGGAAGCAATGAAAACACTCGGCGCCAACGTGAAGCACGGGTCCCACCAATTCTGGGCGGATGAGATTAGTTTTGTGCAAGCCGCGGCGCCCTTTGCGCAACGGTTGGAGGGTCATCAGCAAGTGACCGATGCGTATTTGCTGGGGCTGGCGATGCACAAGAGAGGCCGGCTCGCGACCATGGATCGGGGGATACTGGCATTGTTGCCGAACAAGGGTCCGGAACGCGACCTGGTGACGGTCCTATAACCATGCGCCGTGCGGTCGCAAACAACCCAGGTCAACTCCGCTTGCGGGAGCCTTGCCCAGATTTTCTAGTTGAATCCAGGAACGGGACGACGTAGACTTTGCCCATGGTTCGCACCCATTACGCGTATTGGTTTAGCTTTTGGACCCACTCACATCGGTGGCGAGGGGCGAATCTGTAAGTAAAGCAGCAAAACGAGACACTTCGACCCACTCGCAACCGAGTGGGTTTTTTGTTTTTAGGGGCGAAAAGCTGTCGAGGACCGGAAAAATGAAGCGGAGAGGGCTAAGCCATGATTATTTCCATGAAGCTGCATGCCACGCGGCAGCAGATCGATGAAGTGCGCGAGCAGGTGGCACATTTCGGCTACAAGGTGCATTCCATCGAGGGAGAGGAGCGCGTCGTGATCGGAGTGGTGGGAGTGGGCGATGTGACCGCATGCCTGGAGTCGGTCGAGGCCATGCCGCAGGTGGAAAAGGTCGTGCGCATTTCGGCGCCGTACAAATTTGTCAGCAAGGAGTTCCGCCCGGGTCGCACGCGGATTCGCGTGAACGGCACGGAGATCGGCGGCAACGAATTTGTGGTCATGGCCGGGCCGTGCTCGGTGGAATCGGAGAAGCAAATCATGCAGGCGGCGACAGGCGTCGCGAAAGCTGGGGCCAAAATGCTGCGTGGCGGCGCGTTCAAGCCGCGCACGTCGCCTTACGATTTTCAGGGCATGGAAGAGGAAGGTCTGAAGCTGCTGCAAAAGGCCAAGAAAGAAACCGGCCTGGCGATCATCACGGAAGTGATGAGCGACCGCGACGTGGATCTGATCGCGCAGTACGCCGATGTGATGCAGGTGGGCGCGCGCAACATGCAGAATTTCGTGCTGCTCAAGGCCCTCGGCAAGTGCGGCCGCCCGGTGCTCCTGAAACGCGGCATGAGCGGCACCATCAAAGAGCTGCTGATGTCCGCGGAATATGTAGTCGCCCACGGCAACCCCGACGTGATTCTCTGCGAGCGCGGCATCCGCACCTTCGAAACCGCCACCCGCAACACCTGCGACATCGCCGCGATTCCCGCGCTGAACGAATTGACGCATCTGCCGGTGATTCTGGACCCCAGCCACGCAACCGGGAAGCGCAGCCTAGTCCCAGCGCTATCGAAGGCGGGAGTAGCCATCGGAGCCGACGGTTTGATCGTGGAAGTGCATCCCGCGCCGGAGAAAGCCATCAGCGACGGCGCCCAGTCCCTGGATCTGCCACAGTTCGAGAAAATGATGCTCGAATTGCAGCCGTACATTCAGCTATGGCAGGACTCGCGGAAAAAGGAAATGGCTGCAGCAGCCAGTCATTGAACTCCAGCAAGTCCAGTCGCTTCGCCCGGCCCCTTTACGATCAGGGCAAGTGTCCCAGCCGGAGCTGAATTTAGATGCATCCTAGGAGAGGCGGTCTCTCTCAAGGGAAACCTAGGGCTATCCAAGGATGCGAAAAACGAAGGTCAAATTTCACCGCGGGCGGGCCACTAAGCTGCTGTCGGCGGGATGCATTCTGGGGCTGTACTGCTTTTCGGCGTCGTTGGCAGTGACGCGTCCGGTTCCTTCCCCACAAGAGCCTGCCCCGCGCGTGCGACTGATGGGCGCCAAGGACGGTCGAGAGATCGTTAGGACCGCGCAAGAACACGAGCAGCCGGCGCCAGGAACCCAGGATTGTTCACACCTCGTTCATGAAATCTACGCGCTTGCTGGTTTTGATTATCCCTACGCGAGTTCGTTCGATCTGTATGCCGGGCACGTAAGCTTTGAGCGCGTCAAAGCGCCGCAGCCCGGCGATTTGGTCGTCTGGCCAGGGCACGCCGGGATCGTGCTCGATCCGCGAACCCATAGCTTCTACAGCCTGGTGCGCTCCGGCCTGGAGGCCAAGGATTACGACGCACCGTACTGGAGGTCCCGCGGGAAGCCGCGCTTCTTCCGGTACGTCGTGCAGGGTCGCGAGAACGTGTTAGTCGCCAGGGCCAAGACGCCGGCCGCATCGCAAGCCGCAGGGACCACCCATCCGCGCCACGCGACGGCAGTTCTTGAGGACCGCTCGGATGCGGCCTCCTCCGCGGAGCCGGGATCTGTGAAATCCGCTTCAGAACGCGCGGCGGTGATTTATGGACTGAAGGCGTCCGATGGCGCCCCGGCGGCGTCGCGGGAGGTTCCGGCGAGCATTGTCATCGCCGAGGGACGCAAGCAACCCACACGCGAGGAAGTGGCGGAAAGCATCTCGGAGTTGAGCAACGCCGCGGGAAACCTCCTGCGGGTCGATGATCTGGCCAAAGTCAGCCTGCCTGTGGTCATCTACGACCAACTCAGCGTCGAGCGCCTGGAAATCAAGCGTGACCACGGCTGGGCGCATTTGCAAGTGGACTCCACGGTGTCCGTCTCCAACGGCGAAACCCAGCTACAAAAGCGCCGCGAGAGCGTGCGTTGGGAACTCCGCCGGACGGAATCCGGCTGGGAGGCGGTGGCACCGCTCGATCGCACCTATGTTCCGCGCCATGTGGCCGTGGCCATTTTCGCCGGACAACTTGCTCTCCTCACACAGAATGACGGTGGGGGACCCCATGCGGACGCGGCCCTTCGTCAAGAGGCGCAGCTCGCCGGCCTCCTCAACGCTCTGTTGGGGAATAATTAGCCGCTTTACTGAAAGTCGAAAGTTCCGCCGCGCGTGAAATTTTAACTGGCTGAAGGCGCCTGCGAGTCCAGGAAGCTCTCCGAAGCTTCGAGAGCGGTGGGATAAACCTTCATCAACCGATCGACTTGGGTCAGTCTCAAGATACCGCTGATCATTCCGGTGACCCCGGCGAGGCGCAGCGTCCCTCCGGCGAGTTTCAGCCGCGACAGGCAGTTGACGATTTTTCCCAGACCGCCGCTGTCCAGTTTCGACACGCCGGACAGATCCAGCACCACGCGGGTGCGCTTTTCCTGGAGCAGTTCGTCCACGGCAATCTCCAGTCGCTTGCACTCCACGCCCATTTGCAGCGGGCCTTTCAGCTCCAGTGTGACGATGCCCGGGCTTAGTTCTTTTCTTACGATTTGCACGGAGCCTCCGTCGCGCGGCACGTAGCGCGAAAACAGAAAAACGAAACACTATCCAGCGTCGCAGCCGGAGTCAAGCGCCCGCCGCGTCGCTGGTGGCCGCGGCTTCGGCCTCGTCGCAGGGGAACTCGCGGATCACCCGGGTGCAGTCGGAAAGCGCGTCCAGCAGGGAGTTGCCCCAGCCGGTGGGCAGGAACGGCGCCACCTTTTGGTTCACGGGCTTATCCGCCTGCGCAAAGAAGCGCACAAACTGCCCCGGCGGCGGCACCGCAAATTCCCGCACGGTGATGACAAAGCTGACGTCGCAGGGTTTCTGGCACTTCTTGAACGAAAACAGATGCAGCTCAGCGAGTTCCTCGGTCGGGTGCTTCTGAGCAAATCGCCAATCGCTCACAAACTCCTCCGTTGAGCGGAGCCGCGTCGTGCCAGATGGACAGCTGTAAGAACATGCGCATATTAGGTCGCGCCGTGGGGGCAAGTCAACGGTACGAAGAAAACCAAAGACGCAGAGTTGCACGATTGCCGGACGTCAATCTTTCCCAAGAATGCGCCGAATTTGATCGATGTGGTTGCGATCGTGCCCGGCCATGTGCCGGGCCAACGCGCGAACTGTCATGCGTCCGCGTTCCGCATGAACACCGTGGCCCTCCCACTGCTCGGGCGCGAGTTGCCTAAGCATGCGAAGGTTCGCCTCGCGCAGCAGGCGGAACATTTGCAGCGCATCTTCGGGCGGCCAAGCGTTGTAGTCGCCAAGCCGCGCCCAGAGATCCTGATCGAAGCCGGATAGATCCGTTCCAGGATTCTCAATCATCTGGCGATATCGCCAGGTGCTCGTCAGCTCGTCTTCCGCTAGGTGAGCCAGGATTTCGCACACGGACCACTTCCCGGGCGCCGGCCGCGCGGTAAGCTTCGGGACTGGAACTCCCGCGATCAGTTCGGCAAGAACCCGCGGCGCCTCGGCCTGCATAGCGAGCGGGTCTCTGCCCTCCGTATAGGCCTGCAATCGAGATTGATAGTCGGTTGAGTCAGCCATGCCCTAATCCTAGTGGTAGGCCCTCCGGACGGTAGCAAAGTAACCCCGGTAAGAGTTATCTCCCGTCGCGCTTCTCGAGGAATTCCAAATCGGTGAGGACCCGTATTCCCCGCGCGCTGCAAAAACGCAGCACTCTTTCCTCATAGAAGTCTGCGTCGCGGGTGCACAGGTATTCCGCTCGTCCCGCCAAGGCGGTGCCGAGGATCGGTTCGTCAGAAGGGTCGCGGAGCAGGCTCCCAGGGACCGATTCCGGTGTAACGAAAAACGAAATGAGCGCCAAAGCCTCCAGGTATTCGGTGACGTCACTCGTCGTCAGTCCGGAGCTCTTGAGCAATCTTGGATAAGTAAGGACACGCTCAAGCTCCCAGACCAGGTAGGGAGAAATAACCAGATCGTCGGATCCAGATATGACGTGCAGCAGCGCACGCCGTGCTGGACCTTGTGCCCGCTGGTGAGCGCGCGCCAGCACGTTCGTGTCAAAAACAATTCTCACTCGCGCTCGCGATACCCCGGGCGAGCCTGGCGGAGAGCCTCGTTCAGGGCATCCTTCACATCTTCCTCACCCGCGCCGGGAGCTAAGCCGTCGACTCTTTCCAGGTGGGCGCGAAGTTGTTGAGCGGCCTGCCGGCGAGCGTCGCCGGCAGGTGATTCGTGCGAGGAGTACGCCATGATGCTCACGTCTTCGTCGTCTTGCAGAGAACGTCCAAGCTCCGCTTCCACCGCGGCGCGGGTTTGCGGTTTCAACTCACTTGCTTTGTGGATCAGAATGTTGGGCATTGCGTACTCCGAGCGTGCTGTATTTTACCATGTCTGGCGCAGGTTAGCGCTTGTTGGCGAGCGCAGGCGGGCCGAGTGGCTCGAGGGGCGCAGCCCGTACCTCGCTTGACCCACCTTGCCCCGCACTCTAGTATGTTTCGGACATGCCCGGCGCGGACTCCCTGATCGGTCAAACCGTTTCTCATTACACAGTTACTCGCAAGCTGGGCAGCGGAGGCATGGGCGTAGTTTACGAGGCCGAAGACACGCGTCTCGGGCGCCGCGTAGCCCTGAAGTTCCTTCCCCATGAAATGGCCCAAGACGCCCAGCTGTTGGAGCGCTTTCAGCGCGAAGCGCGCGCCGCCTCGGCTCTCAACCATCCCAACATCTGCACCGTCCACGCCATCGAGCAACACGAACGCCAGCACTTCATCGTCATGGAACTCCTCGAAGGCCAAACCCTGGCGCAGATGATCGGCCGCCAGCCGATCGACATCGAGCGCCTGCTGGCCCTGGCGATTCAAATCACCGACGCCCTGGAGTCGGCCCACGCCAAAGGAATCGTGCATCGCGACATCAAGCCGGCGAACCTGTTCGTTGTGGCGCGCGGCCAGATAAAGATTCTCGATTTCGGCCTGGCCAAGATGGAGCGGCCCAGCGCCGCGCCCGGCAGCGGTGGCGCTCCATCGCAGATGGAAACCTTGCTGGCTAGCGACGAGCTCACCACTCCCGGATCGACCATGGGCACTGTGTCTTACATGTCCCCGGAGCAGGCCCGCGGGCAACTGGTGGACGCCCGCACCGATCTTTTTTCCGTGGGCACCGTGCTCTATCAAATGGCCACCGGCGTTCCCCCATTTCAAGGCGACACCTCGGCGATTATTTTTGATGCCATCTTGAATCGCGATCCGGCCCCCATTACCCAGGTGAACCCGGCTCTCCCGCCGGAGTTCGGCCGCATCCTCAACAAGGTCCTGGAAAAGGACCGCAATCTGCGCTGCCAGTCGGCCACCGAGCTCAAGACCGATCTCAATCGCTTGAAGCGCGATCTCGACTCCGGGCAAAAGCGCGCGGCCGAAAACAGCGATTCACGCTCCGGCTCCGCCAAGCAGAGCGCCAAATCGATTGCCGTGCTCTATTTCGAAAACCTCAGCGGCGTGAAAGAAGACGAGTACTTCCGCGATGGAATTACCGAAGACATCATCACCGAACTTTCAAAAATCAAGGGCCTGAACACCTTTTCGCGGCCGACAGTGCTGGCCTATCGAGACAAGCAGGTCACTCCCGCGCAGATTGGGCAGCAGCTCCGCGCCGCCTACGTCCTGGCCGGCAGCCTCCGGCGCGCCGGGAACCGCCTGCGAATCAATGCTCAGTTGGTTGACACCCATACCGATTTTCCTTTGTGGTCCGAACGCTACGACCGGGAAATGAAAGACGTCTTCGAAGTGCAGGACGAAATTGCCCGCAAAATTGCCGAAGCCTTGAGAATCACCCTTTCCCCGCAAGAGCAGGAAGCCATCGCCGCCAAGCCCACCGACAATCTCCAGGCTTACGACCTGTACCTGCGAGGCAAAAGCTACGCGCGCCGCCAGACCCGCCAGGATTTGGAGTTCGCTCTGCAAATGTTCGAGAACTCCTTCACGCTCGACCCTAAATTTGCTTTGGCCTTCGCCGCCAGCGCCAATGCCTGCGCCCTGCTGTACACCAACTACGGACGCGATACCGTCTGGATGGAGCGCGCCAAGGCCGCGGCTCAGAAGGCCACCGCGCTAAGCCCCGATCTGCCCGAAGTGCAGGTTGGCGAGGCCTGGATTCAATGTGCCGACGGCCGCTACGAGGAAGCCGTGCGCACCGTGAAGCAGGCCATCGACCGCAAACGCGATTGCGAGGGCGCCTATTACCTTCTGGTCCGCGCCTTATTCGCCTCGGGGCGCTACCAGGAGGTCGCCAGCATCGCGGACGTCGCCTTGGAAGCCAGCGGCGAAGACTACAACGCGTACGTGCCGGTCATGAACTCACTCTCGGCGCTAGGCAAGGATGATGCGCTGAAGAACATCCGCCAGCGTCTTATCGCCGCGCTGGAAAATCACCTGAAGAAGGTGCCCGAGGATGCGCGGGCGCGCATCCTGCTCGGCGGCCACTACGCCGAGGTCAACCGGATCGACGACGCCGTCCGCGAGACCAACCTGGCCATCACGTTGCGCCCCAACGAGGCCGTCGTCCTGTACAACGCCGCCTGCAACTACTGCTTGCTGAAAAGAAAGCAAGATGCCATCGATGCGCTCCGCAAGGCCTGGGACGCCGGCTTCAAAGACCCGGGCTGGGCCAGGCGCGACCCCGACCTTGCCATGCTCCACGGCGATCCGGAATTCGATCGCATGTATCCCGCCACCAGCCCAGCCAAGTAGCAGTGTTTCGCTTCCTAAGGCTTTTGTTGTGCGTCCACCAGGGCGTTTCTGTATCGGGTTTTGTAGGGGCGCGCTTTAGCGCGTCCCGCGTAGCACTCTCAAATGTGGTTGAACAGCAGCGGCGCGCCCAGCTTGGAGGTGTAGCTGGGGCGGTAGCGCTCAGTATTGTAGAGGCTCGGAATATCTACCTTGCGCGCGCCGAGCGATGACGCTGGCAGCGGTGCGTGCGCGTAGCAGCCGTTCTGCACCCCGACCATGCGCCCGAACACTCCATCGCGCAGCAAATCCACCGCGATGTTCGCAAAGGTGATGGCCACGATCTGGTCGATAGCGTCAGGCTCCCCGCTACGCAGGTCGTAGGTCAAGTCGCTGATCATGATTTCGTTGCCGGTGCGCTTCGCCGGATTTCCTCGCCCAAGGCTTGCCCGATGTCCATCTTCTTGCGATGGCCGTAGGCGTCGGCTTCCCCGTATTCCTGCACCGCGTGCCGTCTTTCCACGTGGCGCCTTCGGAAACGATCACGATCAGCGCATAGTGGCTCAGGTTGTTGCGTTTGTCTTCGGAAAGAATCGTGGCCACGCGGTCGAGGTCGAACGGGTATTCGGGAATCAAGCAACGCGTCGAAGTGACATACGCGGTGTACAGCGCGGTGAAGCCCGCGTCGCGCCCGAAGATGCGGAAAATCGCCGATGCGCTCGTGCGAGCCCAGCGTAGTGCGCTGGCGGGTGATCAATTCCTTGGCCCGGGTGATGGCCGTGGAAAAGCCGATGCAGTACTCCGTACCTTGAACGTCGTTGTCCATCGTCTTAGGTATGGCGATCACCGGCATGCCCGCCGCGGAAAGAGCCGCGGAGAAACTCAGCGTGTCGTCGCCGCCGATGGTCACCAGGCAGGTAATGCCCAGGCGTTCCAGGTTTTCCAGCACGATGGGAGTGAAATCGTAGTGCTTGCCGTCGAACGGCAGTTTTTTCACGCGGTCCGGGGAAATATACTTGGGGAGCTTGGATTCGGACATCTTGCGCGGATTGGTGCGCGAGGTGTGTAGCACCGTGCCACCGGTGCGATCGATGGTGCGGGTGTTCTCGCGAGTGAGCGGGCGGATGTACACCGGGTCGGCTTCCAGGGAAGTGTCCATGTTCGTGAGGCCTTCCCAGCCTTTGCGAATGCCGATGACTTCGCGGCCCAGTTCTTTCGCGCGATACACGACGGACTTGATCACGGGATTCAAGCCGGGGACGTCGCCGCCGCCGGTGAGGATGCCGATGTTATTTTTTGCCGCCACGAATGGGATTCTCCTCGGGGACTCAGGATTTGCCACCGCGCGGCGCTTCCGCGTTGGCGGCTTCCTCATCTTCGCACAAGTTTGCGGGGAATCGCAGGGCCGACTTGAAGAACATCGATATTGTAGGAATCGCGGAGCACATGCGGGCGAGATAAAATCGAAAAACGACGAATTTAGTTTTCAAACCGAAGATTTCTGGCTAGTCTATGCCTCGCCGAGGGGGACTTGATGGCTGAGAGTGGGACGCGGGCAGCGAGCAGTGGTCAATGGGGCGTCACGTTGCGGCGGGACGCCTGGTGGGTGGAGGTTATCCCGATCATTTTGATTATGGGTGGCTTCAGCATCTATGCCACATGGAGAGCTTTTGAGGGGCACTTTTACGAGTGGGGTCCGTATCTTATCTCCTTTTTATTCACCTTTGATCGATCCCCATCATCAGTGGTGGAAGCTTGTCTCCCGCGGTGCTGATTCTGGGCGGGCCGCTGGGTTTCCGGGCAACCTGCTATTACTACCGCAAGGCGCTGTACCGCGCTTTCCTGGCCGATCCTCCGGCTTGCGCGGTCGGCGAGGGCCGGCGTTCTTACAGTGGTGAGACCAAATTCCGTCTGATCCTCCAGAACCTGCACCGCTATTTTCTGTACCTGGCGATCATCTTCCTGGCCTTTCTTTGGCACGACGCCTTTCACGCTTTCTTTTTTGACGGCAAGCTGGGCGTGGGCGTGGGCACCATCGTAATGCTGGTGAATGTTTGTCTGCTTTCCCTTTACACCGGTTCCTGCCACTCGCTGCGGCATCTGGCCGGAGGCAAGCTGGACTGCTTCTCTTGCGCGACCTTCGGCAAGCCCCGCCACACCGCATGGCGCGGAATTAGCGTTCTGAACGAGCGCCACATGCTGTTCGCATGGATGAGTCTTTTTGGTGTAGGACTCACCGACTTCTATATCCGGCTGGTATCTTCCGGCGCCATCCAAGACGTGAGGATCTTTTGAGCGATAAATTCGAGACCCACGAACAGGATGTGTTGGTGATCGGCGCGGGGGGCGCGGGACTTCGCGCGGCTATCGAAGCACTGGCGACAGGGCGCGTCGGTGGGCGTGGTCAGCAAATCGCTGCTGGGCAAAGCCCACACCGTGATGGCCGAGGGCGGCATCGCCGCGGCCATGGCCAACGTGGACACCAAGGACGACTGGCGCACCCACTTTCGCGACACCATGCGCGGCGGCAAAAGCCTGAACAACTGGCGCATGGCCCAGCTGCACGCGCAGGAAGCGCCAGAACGCGTGCGCGAGCTGGAACAATGGGGTGCGCTGTTCGATCGCACCGAAGACGGCAATATTTTGCAGCGCGCGTTCGGCGGGCACACCTTCAAGCGCTTATGCCACGTAGGCGATCGCACCGGCCTGGAAATGATCCGCACCTTGCAGGACCGCGGCGTACACATGGGCTTCGATGTGTACATGGAGTGCACCATAGTGCGGCTGTTGATCGACGGCGGACGCTGCGCCGGCGCGATCGGTTATTGGCGCGAGCAGGGCCGCTTCGTGATTTTCAAGGCCAAGTCCGTGGTGATCGCCACCGGCGGGATCGGCAAGGCCTGGCCGATCACCTCGAATTCTTGGGAATACACCGGCGACGGCATGTCGCTGGCCTACGGAGCCGGCGCCGAGCTCATGGATTTGGAGTTCGTACAGTTCCATCCGACGGGAATGGTCTGGCCGCCGGGCGTGCAGGGCATTCTGGTCACCGAGGCGGTGCGTGGCGAAGGCGGAATCCTGCGCAACAAGAAGGGCGAGCGCTTCATGGAAAAGTACGACCCCAAGCGCATGGAGCTTTCCACGCGCGACGTGGTGGCGCGCTCGATCTACACCGAAGTGAAAGAAGGCCGCGGCACCGAACACGGCGGAGCCTACCTCGATATCTCGCACAAGCCCGCCGAATACGTGAAGAAAAAACTGCCGAGCATGTATCACCAGTTCAAGGAATTGGCCGACGTGGATATCACCAAGGGACCGATGGAAGTTGGGCCGACGTGCCACTACGTGATGGGCGGGATTCGCGTGGAGGCGGAAACGGCGCAAACCACCTTGCCGGGGCTCTTCGCGGCGGGCGAAGCGGCGGCGGGCTTGCACGGCGCCAACCGCTTGGGTGGCAACTCGCTTTCCGATCTGCTGGTGTTCGGTCGGCGAGCCGGTTTGGCGGCGGCGAAGCACGCCAAGGAAGTTTCGGCACCCGCGATCGATCCGGCGCAGATCGACGCCGCGGAGCGCGAGGCGCTGGCTCCGTTCCAGCGGCAAGGCGGCGAGAATCCCTATGCCATTCACCGGGACTTGCAAACGACCATGCAGAGCCTGGTGGGAATTTTCCGTACCCGCGAAGACGTGCAAAAGGCGCTGGTGGAACTCGGCAATTTGAAAGAGCGCTGGTCGCACACCAGCGTGGAAGGATCGCGGATGTTCAATCCCGGCTGGCACCTGGCGCTGGATCTGAAATCGATGCTGACGATTTCGGAAGCGGTGGCCAAGAGCGCTCTGGTGCGCGAAGAAAGTCGCGGAGCGCACAGCCGCATCGACTTCCCGGAGTTGAGCGCGGAGTGGGGCACAAAAAACAATATTATTTTCCGCTCGGGAGCCGAGATGGGTCTTCGCCAGGATACCCGGCCGGAGATGCCCGCCGAGCTGAAGCAGATTCTAGCCGAGGACAAATGATCGTCCTGCGCGAGTCTCCATCGATATCGCGCCTTGGAGAATTCGATTGAATGGATACACCATGGAAAGCCCTGGCTCCCGTGAAGCAAGACCGGGAATATCTGGCTTTGCTGAGCTACTTGCCTTTGCGCAGCTACAGCAAGCTTCCGCGCTTTTTCCAATTCACTTTTCAGATTCAGCGGCAGCTCAGCGCGTGTCCCGGCGCCATCGGCTATTCGATGCGAGCCAAGCTATTCGGCTGCAAGTTCTGGACGCTTTCCGTTTGGGAGAGTGAGCGGGCGTTGATGGATTTTGTGAGCAAGGTGCCGCACGGCGCGGTGATGAAGGCTCTCGCCGGGCACATGGGCGCGACCAAGTTCACGCAATGGAAAATTCCGGGTTCGGCGATTCCTCCCAGTGGGATGACGCCGCCCGGCGCGAGTTACAGGAGACCTGAGCAAATGGCGGAAGCGATCCTCAAGGTTTTTCGCGGCGACAAGAACGGCGGCAAGGACGTGGAGTACAAAGTGCCGATCGCGCCCGGAATGGTGGTGCTCGATGCGCTGCACTACATCCAGGGCTACCAGGCGCCGGACCTCGCCGTGCGCTGGAATTGCAAGGCCGGGAAGTGCGGTTCGTGCTCGGCGGAAGTGAACGGGCGTCCACGGCTCACGTGCAAGACGCGCATGGATACGCTGCCGCTGGACCAGCCCATCACCGTGCAGCCGATGAAAACGTTTCCAGTGATCAAGGACTTGGTCACCGATGTCTCCTGGAACTACAAGGTGAACAAAAAGATTCCGCCGTTCCAGCCGCAAGGCGGAAACGGATTGGAAGTTTTACCAGGAAGACGCCGACCGGGTGCAGGAGTTCCGCAAGTGCATCGAGTGCTTCCTGTGCCAGAACGTGTGCCACGTCCTGCGCGATCATGACCACAAAGAGCAGTTCGCCGGGCCGAGATTTTTCGTGCGCGTAGCGGGGCTGGAGATGCACCCGCTGGATGATGTTTCCCGTGACCAAACTGCTGCGCGACGAACTGGGCATCGGCCTGTGCAACATCACTAAGTGCTGCACCGAAGTCTGCCCGGAGGACATCCACATCACCGACAACGCCATTATCCCGCTGAAGGAGCGCGTGGTGGACCGCTACTACGATCCGCTGCTATGGATCGCCCGGAAGATCGGCGGAAAATCCGGGGAATAAAAGTCCGCGAAGGAGGGTCTATGGATCTGAAGCTTAAGACCATATCGAAGTCAGGTATCGCGGAGGCCATCGCCAAAGCGGAGTTGTACCGCTACCTGAACGAGCCGGAGGAGGCCGAATCGATCTGCCGGGACATTCTCGCCGTGGATGCTCATCATGCGCTGGGCCTGCGGATGCTGGGCCTGGCCATCACCGATCAATTCACGGGAGGTCCCGCGGACCGCTATGCGGAAGTGGAAAGAATTTTCCAGAGCCTGGCCGATCCGTACGAGCGGCAGTACTACACCGGCTTGTTGTGCGAACGGCGGGTCAAGGCGCAGCTGCGAGCCGGGCGCGCGCCGCATACGCTGCTTCCGCTGTTGGAGCGAGCGCTACACTGTTTCGGCGAGGCCGAGAAAATTCATCCGGCGGGGAACGACGACGCTATCCTTCGCTGGAACCGGTGCGTCAGACTGTTACAGAGCCAGCCGGATTTTGAAGTGGAGGAAGTGGCCACGTTCGAGGCGCTGGATAGCCCTCCGGCCTGAGGGCGTGGCTCGCGGCTGAGGGAAAGTTTCATTCTGGAACAGTCTTGGTGTCAGGGCGATGCGCCGGCGTCAAATCGATTGCTCTCCGTGGCAGACCACAGCCAGAAATGGCTGTGCCACAAGAGCACGCGCGCTGAACCGCAAGGTAAATTTGCTGTTAAGATACACGCCTGTCTCTTGACAGCGGCATTTGCTCGGGCGATAACCCTCCAGTCGGCTGAGCGCATCGGGCCACGTTTTCTGTAGCGCGCAGCGATTGTGAGCCAAAGGGTAGCCGACCGAACCCCTCCCGGGTGGACGCCCAATTCTTCTTTGTGCCGAAAGGACCCCGGATTATGCGCCATTTCTCAGGCTTGGCTATTCTGGTTTTGGCGATCGCTACCTGGTCACCGAGGGCCGGCTTTGCGCAAGAGGTGCGGGGGCGACAGTTCAAGGGCCAGGTGATGGTGCCGCCTTCCAGCGTGGAGCGTCCGGGGGACGCGGGGTTCCGGGCGCACACGCATCTGCGGATCCTGGTTCCCAGGGAAGGGCGTTTCGAGGCTTCTGCCAGGAGTGCGGCGGGGGCGCCGCCGGTCCCGGGCTTGTTTTTCGAGACTCCGGCTTCGATCGCCTGCGTTTATAGATTGGTTCCCGACCCGCGGCCAGGTTGCAGTCCGGACGAAACGACCGAGCCGCCATCGGGTGGCGGAGGGGCCATCGCCCTGGTTGAAGCTTTTGACGATCCAACCGCCGCGAGCGACTTGCGCACCTTTTCGACACAATTCGGCTTGCCGAACGCGGACTTGACCGTGGTCTTTGCGGACGGCTCCAAGCCCAGCGTCGACCCCACCGGCAGCGCCGAACTGGAGACGTCGCTGGATATCGAGTGGGCGCATGCCATGGCGCCGAAGGCCAAGATCTTCCTGGTGGAAGCGCCGTCCCTGACACTGTCTGACCTGTTTCAAGCCATCTTTGTGGCCGGCAACCTGGTAGCGACGAACGGTGGCGGAGAAGTCTCCATGAGCTTCGGCAGCGGGGAATTCTTGCAGGAAGCCAAGCTGGATCAAATATTTACGGCGTCCGGCGTGGTGTACGTCGCTTCGTCGGGAGACAATCCGGGGACGCAGTATCCCTGCGTTTCCCCGAACGTGGTCTGCGCGGGCGGCACGACCATTTCCCGCGACAGTGCCACCGGAAAGTTCTTGCTGGAGAGCGCCTGGCAGGATGGCGGCGGCGGCTCAAGCCTGGTCGAGCCGCGTCCCAGCTTCCAAGATCTGCTGGTAGAGGTGGTTGGCGAGACCCGCGGCACCCCTGACGTGTCTTTTGACGCCAACCCCAATACTGGAGTGTGGGTGTTTGACGGCAATACCTTCCAGGGATCGAAGACGCCACTCGGGTGGGCGGTCGTGGGCGGCACCAGCGTTTCCGCGCCGTCCTTGGCGGGGATTATCAATGCCGCCGGGAAATTGCGGGCTTCCAGCCAGTCCGAGAACGACGAGATTTATGGGCAAGCGGGGAACAGCCGGGACTTTCGCGACATCGAGCTCGGGAATTGCGGATTTAACATCGGCAGCTTCGCCAAAAAGGGCTGGGATTTCTGCACCGGAGTCGGGAGCGACCAGGGGCTCCACGGCAAGTAGACATTCGTGGGCCAACCTCTTGGGCTTCCTGCGAGGCTCAAGCTAAACAGGCTTGCAGGAGCGCCTGGGCGGCACGGATTTATTTTTGCGGAAACTGCAGAACGACCTTGTTGCCGTTGACCTCGTACTCCAATTGCAGTGCGTGTTTTTTCTTCTCCACGATAGGGAAGTAGAGGTAGCCGGCGACGGGCGACGACGCTTTGCCTTCGGGAAGGCCCTTGTCGGCCAGGTCGGCTTCGGCCATGGCGCGATCCCGATCGCTGGAACCCGGGCGTGGGGAACCCGGAGCCACGCCAACTCCGGCGCCCGCTTCGGTGTAGACGCCGTGGGTCTTGACCTGCTGCCCCGTGACCGGATCAGTGTAAGTCCCCGATTCATAGCCAACGCCCACGGAAGATTCCACGCCAGCGTCGCGGCTGGGACTCGATTGTTGCTGCAGCTTGGCGGCGACGGTGTTGGCGCTAGAAGGCCAGACAGTAATGTCGGTTCCGGCGACATGCAGCGAGAAATCGTCGCGTGAGACTTCTCGTTCCTTGTCTTTCTGCGGATATAAGGCGACTTCAATGACCAGGCACGTGCGGCTGACATCGAAAACGAACGCCTGGCGCACTTCCTGCGAGGTCAACAGGGCGGCGCCCAGCTTGGTGCCGTCACTCTCTGCTCGTGCTGGATAACGGTCCGACGACGGCTTAGGAACCGTGCCTCTGGGGCCCGCGGCGGCGAGGGACGCCACCAGGACAAAGGCCGTGCTCAAAGCAAATTTTCTGGTCATGGTCTGACCTCCACTTTGGAAGCCGTCGGGGTAGGCCGGGGGCCTTGATGATCCTCCCGCGTTCCAGCAGCGTCAAGGTGTGAAACGCGAGGCATGAACGCCGCCGTCTTTACTGCTGAGTGTGGGAGCCGGCAGAAAGAGTTTTTGCGGCGTCGCTGAGTTTCAGCACGAGGACGTGGCCGTCGGAATGGAAGCTGCCGCCGGTGGCGGTTTTGGCTTCCTTCATGGGATCGCCGGGGAGGTAGTGGGTGACCTCGGCGACCAGGCCTGTGGACGTGAGCGTTTTTTCGACGTAGTTGCGTTCGAGGTCGATGTCCGGGTCGATCTTGTGGGTCAGACCGTTGTTGCGCTGGTCTTTCTCAAAGCCGATGTCGTGCGTGGCGGCGCCCACCCACAGGGTTTGACCATCGACCTGAAACGCGGCTTTCCAAATACGCAAATGATTGCGCGAAGCGACCACCGTGATGGGCTCGGCATGCGCCCAGCCGTAATCCTGCTGGCGGCCGAAGAGGTAGAGCGGGCTCATAGGCATGGTCAAATACGATTCCTTCGAGAGACTTTCGAGAAGGCCGTGCAAGACGGTGCCCTGCACGTCGGCATCGACTTTCACCCAGCCCGCGGTGGTGAAGACTTTTTGCATGGAGGCTTCCGGGCCGATGATCAGGAAATTGACCATGTCGCCGGGATTGCCTTCTTTGTCGCCGATGCGCCGGGGAATCTTGGAGAAGAGCGAGGCGTCGATGCCCGGTAAGGTGTCGACTTGCTTGACGGCGAGAAAACCGGAGTCCGGCGCGTAGATTTCCAGGTGCACGGTGTAGGTGCCGTCGGCGGTGTCCGAACTCATCTGGTTGATGCCGATCGAAAGTGGCCCGCCGGAGAAGGAAACGACGTTGCAATGGGCGCCGATGAGGAAAGGCTGTGCGGAGGCGGCGTCGCCGACGCGGCCGATGACCGCGCCACGTCCCGCGGTGTTGAACGGCAGGATGCGCAGCAAGTCCTTGAAGCCGCGAGCCATGCCGTCGGGGCCGCTGTCGTCTTTGGCGTCGGCGTAGCGAACTTTGCCGGTGGAGGTGGCGACGACGTGTTCGCCGGGCTGCACGGTGATTCCCGTGTCGGTCCAGAGTTGGTCGCCGGTGATCTGGATCTCTTGCGAGACGCGGCGTTTGCCTGCCGGCGTTTGCGCGGCGGCGGTTGTAGCCGGCGGAGTCGCGGCTGCCGGCGCCTGCGAGGAGTTGTCCGGGCGGACGAGCTGCGCGGCGAGTCGCGCGGGAAGGATTCCGGCGGCGATCGCGCACGCAGTCCAAAGGGCGATGGTTTTCATCCTATTGTCGTGCATCGGAGCGAGCCATCCTTGCGGGGCGGGAATGCATCCCCACTGTTAGCAGATGCTTGGAAAACCTGCAAGTGTTGGCTGGGTGACCCGATCGATCTGCGCGGGCGATTCCTTGACTCATTGCAGGGGCGCCTTGTATGTTGGCAGGATGCGGCGGCGCTGCGATAGCACGCAGAGTGCCCGGAAGCCGCTGCGCCGGCCACAATGGCGCGGAAATCCCGGTGAGTGGGCCGCGGAAAGCCTGTCCCCAGCAGGAACCACGACGAACTACATGACAAAGATTCTTCGCCATTTGGTCTTGGGAATTTGTTTCATGGCTGGCATGTTGCCGATCGCGGCGGGCGCGCAGCAGCAACCGCCGGCGTCCCGGCCGCGCACCCGCGACGCGCAAGTCACCAATGTGACCGTGGACGGCAGCGAGGCCATGTTCACCACCATGTGCGCGCTGCTGGCCGCGGGATTCGAAGCGGACGTCAGCGCCGAGAACTGGAAGCCTATGCGCGCGCAACTCCGCGACCGCGTGCAGCACCAGGAAGGCCCGGCGGTGGACGCGGTTCGCGAATTTTACAAGAAGCACGAGCTGGCCGACGCGGGCGCCATGCTCTCGCAATATATCTGGTTCGGACTGGTGTCCGGGCCGGCGCCGAAATTTACCCCGACATTGCGCCGCGACGAATTGCCGCCGGAAGTGATCGCGCTGGAAGGCTTCAGCGAGATTCTGTCGGCCTACTACCAGGAACAGAAAATCGGGCGGTTGTGGCGGCAGGTGCAGCCGCTGTACACCAAGGAAATCGAGGAGTTGCACGACGCGGTGTCGCAGATCGTGTTCGTGGCCACCAATTACCTGCGTGAGATCATGAACCCGGCGAACCCGCGGACCTTCACGATCATCGTGGAGCCACTGGTGGGGCGCATCACCAACGTGCGGAATTTCGGAGACCACTACGCCATCGTGCTGAGCGGGTCGGAGGATGTTCCCAGCGACGTGGTTCGCCACGCCTACCTGCATTTTTTGCTGGACCCCTTGCCGCTGCAATATCCGCATGTGGTGGCGGCAAAACGGCCGGTCTTTCTGGCGGCGGTGCGCGCGCCGCGGTTGGCGCCGGACTTGAAAGACGATTTTGACTCGTACTTTGCGGAGTGCATGGTGCGCGCCGTGGAACTGAAGCTGCGGCGCATGTCGCCGGGCGAGCGGGAAGCGGCGATCAATGGCGACGATGCCGACGGCTACGTGCTGGTGCAGCCGTTGTTCAAGGCGCTGGCGGGCTTCGAGGGTTCCGAACCGGCGATGAGATTGTATTTTCCGGAGTTGGTGAGATCGATCGATACCAACCTGGAGGTCAAGCGCGTGCAGACGTTGCAGTTTGCGGCGGCGGACGGTGCTCCGAAAACGGCGGACACCTCCAGCGAACAAGTAGTGCGGCAGCGGAAACCCCAGCCGACTACGGTTCCCAATGACCCTGAAGCCATAGCGGCCCTGACGGAAGGGGAGCGCCGCATCGCGGAGAAGAATCCCCGCGCGGCGGAGGCCTCGTTTCAGCGAGTGCTGGCGAAATATCCGGACCAGCCTCGGGCCTGGTATGGAATGGGGCTGGTGGCGCTGCTCGATCATGACGGGCCGCGCGCGAAGGCGGTTTTCGGAAGGTTGACCAGCGGAGAGTGGGCCGCGACCCTGGATCCCATGGTGCTGGCGTGGTCGCATATTTATTTGGCGCGCATCTACGACGACGAAGGGCAAGCGGAACAGGCCAAGACCGAGTATCAAGCGGCGCTGGCGGTGAACGGCGGTCCTGAACAAGCCCGGCAAGCGGCGCAAAAGGGGCTGGCGGCGTTCGCAGGGCAGCGTCCGCCGGAGCGCCCATGAGCGAAGATCTCAGCTTCAGGAAGCAAGCATCTGCGAGAGCCCGCGATGGGAGGCAAATGGCCGCGAGGCGGCCGGTTGTCAGCCCACAGGCCCTCGCGGGAAATTTAACGAGGAGAAAATCGATGAGAGGTACGTTGAATGCCTGCGTGAGCGCGACGGCGCTCACGGCTATGTTGCTCTGCGGGGCCGGAATTGCGGCGGCGCAGTCCGGCGGAAGCCAAAGCCAGCCCGCGCAGCAACCGCCGCCACAGCCGGCCGCCAAGGACAAGCCGCCCACCGCAGCTCCACTGTCGATGGACGCAGCGGCGGCGCCGGCGAGTGCGGAAGAGGAAACGGCGTATAAGACGATTGAGGGGACGCCGGCGACCGACGTCAACAAGAAGATTCAGCTCTCGGAAGACTTTTTGCAGAAGTATCCGCAGAGCCGGTACAAGGCGGTGATCTATCAGGCCCTGGTGTCGGGATACTTCTCCACGCAGCAAGTACCGAAGCTGCTGGATGTCGGAGAGAAAGAAATCCAGATGAATCCGAACGACGCACCGGTGCTGGCGGTAATGGCGCAGACCATGGCACGCACATTTAACTCCAAAGCGCCCGATGCGGAACAGACGCTGGAAAAGGCGGAGCAGTATTCCAAGCGGGCCATCGAGATAACGCCCACGTTGCCGAAACCCGCGAACCTTTCCGACGAGGCCTTTACCATCGCGAAGAATGACACTCTGGGGATGGCGCACGGGGGCCTGGGATTGGTTTACATACGCAAGGCCAAGTACCAGGAGGCGATTCCCGAGCTGGAGCAATCCATCAAGTCGGACACCCATCCGGAACCCGATCCGGTGAACTACTACCTGTTGGGCCTGGCGAATGACAAGACCTCACACTTCGAGGCCGCGGCCACCGCTTTTACCAAGTGCGCCGCGATACAGAGCAGTTTGCAGCCGACGTGCAAGAACGGCGCCGAGGAATCCAAGAAGCATGCCTCGACGCAGCTTAGCGCGCCGAACTAAGCAGGGCCCCCGCTTCGGGCGGAATCGGTTTCGATGACCAGCAAGGATGAGGAGCTCGAAGAGCGGCTAGGCTACCATTTCGCAAAGCCGGAGCTGCTGCAACGCGCGCTGACGCACAGTTCCGCCATTCCGGAATTGCGCGCCGGCCATGCGGGGGAAGCAGCGGCCGATCCGGCGGCCCAGAACAATGAGCAGCTGGAATTCTTGGGCGACGCGGTGCTCGATATGCTGGCTAGCGAGTACCTGCTGGCACTGTTTCCCGGTTGGAGCGAAGGGCAGCTGTCCAAAAGCCGGGCGCGGCTCGTGAATGCGCATTCGCTGGAAATGGCGGCGCGGCGGCTGAAGCTTGGCGAACATTTGCGGCTGGGGCGCGGCGAAGAGAAAACCGGCGGGCGAGATAAACCGGCGCTACTGGCGGATGCGTTTGAGGCGGTGCTGGCGGCAATTTACATCGATGCGGGATTGCCGCTGGCGCGCGAGGTATTGCGGCGGGTGCTGTTCGAACAAGCCGTGGAAGAGCGCGGGGAGCGCATCGCGGACTCCGATCGCAAATCGGCGCTGCAGGAATTTCTGCAGGGCCGCGGGCAGCCGCCGGCGGAATATCGCCTGGCGGGGCAGAGCGGGCCCGACCACCAGAAAGTGTTTCAGATCGAGGTGTGGGTAGGCGGCGCGTGCCTGGCCACTGCCGAAGGCACCACGAAAAAAGAGGCGGAACAGCGAGCCGCACTTAGCGCGCTGGAACGCCTGGAGCAGACGGCGGCGACAGACTGAGAGAGTATGCCGGAAGAAATTACAACGCAGGAATCACAGGAACCTTCGATCCCAGAACCGGCAGCGAAGCCCGAACACCAGGGCGACCAGACCACCTTTTCCGAATATCTGGAGTCGCTCCTGGTCACCGTCATTCTCGCTCTGTTCGGGACCAGTTTCGTCGTGCAAGCCTTCAAGATTCCGTCCGCGTCGATGGAAGGAACGCTGCTCATCGGCGACCACCTGTTGGTGAACAAATTCATTTTCGGCGGCAGCGGCGCGTGGTATGAGAAGGTGCTGCCCTACCGATCGCTGCGCCGCGGCGACATCATCGTCTTCAAATATCCCTTCGCGGATCACCAGCATTTTGTGAAACGCGTGATCGGCCTGCCCGGCGATCACCTGAAGCTCGAGGACCAGCGAGTGTTTATCAACGGAGAGCCGTTGGATGAACCCTATGTGGTGCATGACCCGGCCTCGCCGTACGATCCGCTGAACTACTCTTTTCCCCCCACGGGGAGCCAGCTGTACACCTCACAGGTCCAGCCGGAATGGGCTCACGAGATACAAAAGTACGTGAAAGGCGGCGAGATCATCGTTCCTCCCGGCAAGTATTTCGCCATGGGCGACAACCGCGACCGCAGCCTCGACAGCCGCTACTGGGGATTCGTCGAGCGCTCCGCCATTATGGGCCGGCCCTTTTTGATTTATTGGTCGGTGGACGCGAACAGTGCGGACTACGGCCCCAGTACGTTTTGGCAGCGTTTGACGGCGATATTTGAGACCCTCGTTCATCTTCCAACGCGCACGCGTTGGGGCCGCATGCTGCACACCGTACACTAGAGAACTTCGGACAAAATAGACCTGCCGGAACGCCTGCGACTGCCTTTTCATTTACCGGGCAGTCTGCGAAACTTCTCAACGATATGACCCGCCTGCGCAAATGGTGGAAGCCGGCTATGGCCGTCGTGGCGGTGGTTATCGTTTTGCAGACCGGGGTGTCGCTGCTGGTGCGAACCCACCGCGTTCACCGCTATTTGATCGCGCACTTGGAGCGAGCTTTTGGCAGGCCGGTCGAGGTTGAGCACTTCAATTTGTTGCTGTTGCCGAGCCCGCGGCTGGACGCCGAGCGGATCACCATTGGGGAAGATCCCGCATTCGGCAGGGAATATTTCCTTCGCGCGGAGTACCTGACGGCGGGACTGCGCTGGATGGGGCTGTTGCGAGGGCATTTCCAGTTCGGCACACTGTCGCTCAGCCGGCCGAGTTTGATTCTGGTGCGCAACAAGGAAGGCCGCTGGAATCTGGAGCGCTGGCTGCCGCCGGCGAAGGCCGCCGCCGGAGAAAATGCCCGGGTGTACGGTCCTCCGGCGCCCGTTACGCCGGCCAACGGGCTGCAAAAAATCGACATCGACGACGGGCGTGTCAATTTCAAGATGCTCGACGAAAAACTGCCGTTTGCCTTCACCGGAGTCTCCGGAAGCGTCGAGCAGGTGTCAACGGGTCGCTGGCAATTGCAGTTGGAAGCGCAGCCGTGGCGGAGCGGCGTGGCGCTGCAATCCACCGGTACGGTGATTGTGCGCGGAGACGTTGCGGGAACTTCGACGAGGTTGCAGCCTGCGGAAGTCCGCGTGCACTGGGAGAAGGTTTCGCTGGCGGATCTGCTGCGGCTGTTTCGCGGCAGGGACTATGGCGTACGGGGAGTGTTTGCGCTGGACGGCACCGCAAAGAGCGGAGCGGCGGATGATCCCGGGATGGCGCCAACCGCCCAGCCGGGCGACTGGACCTATGCCCTGGAAGCGCGCGCCGCTCAGATTCATCGATGGGATTTGACGGAGCGCGCGGACAATCCACGCCTTCGCGTAAGCCTGCTGGGCCGCTGGAACGTCGCAAGCGGCGAGGTCCGCGCGGAACGATTGGCTGTGGAAACGCCGAAGTCCAACTTGCGCGGCACCGCGCATGCTTCCATCAGCGCCGCGCCGGCCTGGCAGATTCGTTTGGACTCCGCGGGAGTTCAGGCGGCTGACGTGCTGGCATGGTACCGGGCGTTTCAGCCGAATGTGGACGACGCGATTTCCGTCGAACAATATTTCACCGGCGCGATGATCCTGAGCGGCTGGCCGCTGAAATTGCGCGATGCGGCCTTTTCCAGCGAAGGCGGCGAGGCTCAGGTGCCGGGTTTGAATTCGCCGCTGCGGATCGGAGCGGTACAAGGCGGGCTGCATCTGGCCACACTGGCGGTCGAACCGGTGCGCATTTCGTACGGTGCGCCGGTCCGCGGCGATCAGCCACTTGCCAATTCCGGCGCGCCGCTGCGAGGCGCCGCGGAGCCCTGGAAAACAGGGGCGCGGTGAGCATCGGGTTTTCCCACGATTTTGCAAGGCGCGAAGGCGGCGTAAGCATCGATGGGCGCATCGAAAAAGTGGAGGACGCATTCAAGTTGGCGGAAAGTTTTGGCCGCCCGCTGAATCACGGATGGGAATTAACGGGTCCGGCCGGCGCCACGTTGCGCTGGACCTGGAGCGGTGTGCCGCTGCACGGCCGCTGGAATGGCCGGATCGACGTCAGCAACGGCGAATTGCAAGCCGCCGGATTGAACCAGCCGCTGCAGATGAACAAAGCGCGCCTGGAGTGGAAAGACGGCCTGCGCAGCGCCGATGTCGGCGACATTGACGGTTTTGGCGCCACTTGGTCGGGCGCCATCCGGCAAACGGAGGCGGCCGACGCGGACGGCAACACCCTGTGGAATTTTCAACTGCACGCGGACCATTTGGACGCCGCGGAGCTCGACCGCTGGATCGGCCCACGCGCCCGGCCCAGCTGGCTCCAGCGCTTGTTGCCCTCGCTTCTCGGCGGAGCGACGCCGGCGCCCAGTCCCGCGGCCAGCGAACTGGTTCGCAGGGTAAGCGCGGAAGGCGAGCTGCGCATCGATGAGTTCACCATGGAGAAGCTGAAGCTCGACCAGGTGCGCGTCGCCGGCGCCTTGCACGACCTGCACCTCGACGTACGTGACGCCGAGGCACGCTGGGCGGGCGGAACGGTGCGCGCCAAAGTGATCGCCAAGTTCCTGCCGCGTCCCGCGTATGACATCATCGCCGTACTCGATCGCGTCAATCTGGCGCAATTGCCGGCGCCGCCGCACGCCGCCGAGCGTTTCGCCGGCTTTGCGTCCGCAACTGTGCATCTGACCACCCAGGGCGTAGGCCGCGAAGAATTGCTGCAGCGGCTGGCCGGCAAAGGCGATG
Source organism: uncultured Acidobacteriota bacterium (assembly GCA_963788495.1). Classification (GTDB taxonomy): domain Bacteria; phylum Acidobacteriota; class Terriglobia; order Acidiferrales; family UBA7541; genus Acidiferrum. Next base: position 382,192 of record CAWBGX010000003.1, read on the forward strand.
TCCACGTGCGCAACGTGGAGTTCCGTGGGTGGGACGTGAGCGCCAGCGTGGCCGACGGCGCCCCGCGAGCGGGGGAATCCCGCTGGTCGTCCGGCGAAGGCGCATTCACCCTCAAAGATCGCGGCATCGTGCTGGCCGGCCTGCGCCTCGAGGCCGGCAGCGAACTCACCTTCGTGAAGGGCACGGTCAGCTTCGGGCAAGACGCGAATTTGACGATACGAACCGCCGCGGATGCCACACGCGAGAATCGCTCGCCGGATGCAGGCCAGCACGTGCTGAAAATCTCCGGGCCGCTGGACGTTCCCCGCGTTTCGGTCGAAGGAGCCGTGTCGCGCCAGCCGGCCGACTAAGCGGTGATGTGGCCCCAATTCACACATGCCAGAAGACGTGCACCGAAGCGGCGCGTGCGAATAATCTGCTTCGCGGCGCTGCTCGCGATAGGCGCCGGCCCGGCCGGCAGCCGCACCGATCGCGTGAATCTGTTTCCCAGCCTGCACGCCGGGCAAACCTTCCGCTATGAAGTGAGCTACCAAAGCGAAAAACAAACCAAGACGCAGAGTTCCGTATCTCTGGCCGAGCAGCCGCCCAACGCGAACGTAAATGCCCACGCTTTGCTGCGCCTCGAAGTCCTTGGAGTGCAAGGACCAGGGGAGCGCAGCGCCATCCATGCGCGCGTGCGGTTCGTATCTGTGGATCCACCGGATGCGAAGGCCAAAATTCCCAACGGCGATCCGCTCTCTCATCCAGCATCCGCCAAGAATCCAGAAGAACCCTCCATCGACTTCACCATTCTTCCGGACGGGCGCGTCGACCAGGTAAAGGGCCTCGACGCGCTGCTCCCCGAACAACAGCAGGCGTGGCAAGAATGGGTGTCGCGCTTTGCCGTCGCAGGCGTGTTTCCGGAGGCTGGGGTGAAGATCGCGCAAAAATGGAAGACCGAAGAACCCGAGAAGTCCCCGTCGCCCATCCGCGACCTGAGTTGGATCCGCGAATCCACTTACGTCCGCAATGAGCCGTGCCGCCCCGCCCAGGCTACTGCGCAAGGTGAAGTCGTGGAATCGGATCGGCAACCGGCGGACACCTGCGCGGTGATCTTGACCATGGCTTCGCTCAAGCAACGCTCCTCGCCTAGGGACGCCACACCCGAGGACTACAAGCTCCACCAATTGCGCACCATGGGCACGGCGCGCGGCACCAACAAAACCATCACCTACATTTCCTTGAAGACCCGGCTTGTCGTGCGCGCCACCGAAGAAGCCGGCCAGTCCATGGACGTGACCATCGCCAAAGACGACGGCTCAAACCAGGTGCATTACGACGTCAGCGCCAAGAGCCGCTCCGAGATTCTCCTGGTAACCGAAATTCCCCCGCATCGTCCATGACCCGGCTCGCTCGTCGCACCCCGGCGGCCACTCTAGGTCCACACGCTAGGTAACACCCGCGCCGATTTGCGTCCCGGAGTATAATGAAGGATTCGGCAGGCGCTCTGGAACCTGCAGGAGACTTCCCTCATGAAATTCAAGCTGCGCAGTAGCTACCAGCCTCGTGGCGACCAGCCCACGGCCATCGAGCAGCTGGTCCGCGGAGTCGAAGCCGGAGAAAAGCACCAGGTGCTTCTGGGCGTCACCGGCTCCGGCAAGACCTTCACCATGGCCAAGGTCATCGAGGCCGTCGACCGCCCGGCACTTATTCTGGCCCACAACAAGACCCTGGCCGCCCAGCTCTATCACGAGTTCAAGAACTTTTTCCCCGAAAACGCCGTCGAATATTTTGTCAGCTACTACGATTTTTACCAGCCGGAAGCCTACGTCCCCTCCGCCGACCTGTACATCGACAAGGAATCCACCATTAACGACGAGCTCGACAAACTGCGCATGAGCGCCACCCGCTCGCTGTTCGAGCGCCGCGACGTCATCATCGTCGCCTCGGTCTCCTGCATCTACGGCCTGGGTTCGCCGGAAGCCTATTACGGAATGCTGGTGATGCTCGAAAAAGGCCAGCAGACCTCGCGCGAAGCCCTGCTTCGCCGCCTGGTGGACATTCAATACGAGCGCTCCGAAGATTTGCGCCGCGGCACCTTTCGGGTGCGTGGCGACATGATCGAAATTTACCCGACCTACGAAGATCAAGCCTATCGCCTGGAGATGTGGGGCCCGCAGATCGACGTCATCCGCCAGATCGATCCGCTTACCGGCGAAGTCCGCACCGGCCAGGAAGACCTGTCGCGCGTCCCGATCTACCCGAAGACCCACTACGTGATGCCCGCGGCGCAGCGCGAACGCGCCATCCTGGGCATCTACGACGAGCTGGAATGGTGGAAGAAAGAACTGGAGCGCCAGGGAAAATTCGTCGAAGCCCAGCGGGTCACGCAGCGCACCCTGTTTGACATCGAGATGATGCGCACCGTGGGGTACTGCCACGGCGTGGAAAATTATTCCCGCCACCTCAGCGGCCGCCTGCCCGGCGAAGCCCCGCCGACCTTGCTCGACTACGTCCCGCAGGACTTCCTGCTGTTCATCGATGAGTCGCACCAAACCGTCGGGCAAGTGCGCGGCATGCACGCTGGCGATCGCTCGCGCAAAGAAACGCTGGTGAATTACGGCTTTCGCATGCCGTCGGCGCTGGACAACCGGCCGTTGACCTTCGAGGAATTCGAGCATCGCGTCAACCAGGCCCTGTATGTCTCCGCGACCCCTGGGCCGTACGAGCTGACAAAATCCGGCGGAGTTTTTGTCGAGCAGGTGATTCGTCCGACGGGCTTGGTCGATCCCCAGGTGGAGATTCGCCCGGTGAAAGGGCAAGTAGACGACTTGCTGGAAGAGATTCGCGTGCGCGCGGAGCGCAACGAGCGCGTTTTGGTCACCACGCTGACCAAGCGCATGGCCGAAGACCTGTCCGAGTATTTCACCGAGGTCGGCGTGCGCTGCCGCTACCTGCACTCCGAAGTGGAAACGCTGGACCGCATCAAGATCCTGCGCGATTTGCGGCGCGGCGAATTCGACGTGCTGATCGGCATCAACCTGTTGCGCGAAGGCCTGGACCTGCCGGAAGTCTCGCTGGTGGCCATTCTGGACGCGGACAAAGAGGGTTATCTGCGGAGCGCGACCTCGCTGATCCAGACCATCGGGCGATGCGCCCGCCACATCTCCGGCCGCGCTATTCTTTACGCCGATCGGCGTACGGTTTCGATGAACCAAGCCATCAGTGAAACCAACCGTCGCCGCGAAAAGCAGCTGGCCTACAACACGGAAAACAACATCACGCCCGAATCCATCGTGAAGTCGGTGGACATGGAGCTGGCGCGCATCGTCGAAGCCGACTACGTAACCGTCCCCGTCGACGATGTGGCCCTGGACGCCGCCGCCTCCAACGTCAAAAACGAAGCGCAACTCGCCCAATTGTTGCAACAACTCGAAACCCAAATGCGCGAAGCCGCCAAAAAATTCGAGTTCGAGAAAGCCGCCCAGCTCCGCGACCGCATCCGTTCCCTCAAACAACGCGATCTCGCCGGCCTCTTCTCCCGAGAACCCGCCCCCACCCCAACCGCCGACGCCGCCGGTTAACGAGACTCGCTGGTAACGCCGGCGTCCCTGCCGGCGTTTTTGCGCAACGTCCGGAAGATCGTTTCGTCGGGTTGCGGTCAATCCATCTTTTTGCTCCTGCGGCCCTTCAAACCACGCCCTTCTTCAACTCCTCCAACCGATAAAACGTCCCCCGCCAGGTAACTCCCCCGTGCCACAACGTCACCACCGTCGAACGGAGCAACATGTAACTAAAGAGCATCGCTCCCAACGGATGCGTAAACGCGTACAACGGCGAAACCCGCATCACCACGTCCACGCCCGCGTGAAAGCCGAGCGCAATCACCACCGCGATCCCCGCAAGCACCCGCACCCACCCGTGCCCAAAAATCACGCCCAGAAACGGCGCCACGTTCATCAACAACGTACCGCTGATGGCCAAGATCACCAATGGAAGGTTGTACCCCAGGGCCGCAAAAAAATTCTTGGTCACCCCGCGAATCAGATTTCCGGCCCCGGCATGCCAGCGCACCACCACCGATTCTTGCGCGATCCCCACTCCGCTCCGCAGACCCGCTTGCTTCACCAATTTCCCCAGTTTCATATCGTCCAAAACTTCCATGGCCAGCCGCCGGTGCGTTCCGCAGGCCTCATACGCCGACCGCTTCATGAATTGGAATGCGCCGACGCCTACGTACGCCCGCGAATGCGGATTGGAAACCCGGTAGGGATCGTTGGCAACGTGAAAGGCCAGCCCGAAGAAAGTAATCAGCACCTTTTCCCAGAAGCCCACCATCTCCACGTCGCCGAACAGCGTCAGATGATCGAGGCCGCGGTCCTTCGCCAGTGTCACCGCCCGGCGCAGCACGTCCGGCGCAAAGCGCACATCCGCATCCGTAAAAAGGAGCCAGTCCCCGGAGGAGCTTTCGAAGGCTTTCTGAAGCGCGTGAGGCTTGCCCAGCCATCCAGGCGGCAATTCTGCAACGTGGACCGCGCGAAATCGTCTGTGCGACGCCGCGAACTCATCGAGGATACGTCCCGTTGCGTCTTGAGAGCGGTCGTCCACCGCCACGATCTCCAAATTTGGATAGTCGATCGCCGCCAGTGTCGCGATCGCCGCCGGCAATTTTTCTTCTTCATCGCGCGCGGCAAACAGCAGCGAAATGCGCGGACAATCGTCATCCTCCGCGCCCGCAAAATCCTTGATCCAGGGGAGCTTTAGAGCGCCATAACCCACGCGGAGTCCGTGAAAAAACCAGAAAAAGGCGATGAATCCGAAAAGGAAGAGTACTAAAAGATGCATGGTGATTGGTATTGGACGCTAGCCTCGGGTTATCCTAGCACGAGATGACGGAGACGCTTGCGATCGTCGGCGCGGGACGTGTGGGACGCGCACTGGGACGCAGGTTGCGCGAATTAGGCTGGAACATTGGCGCGATCGTGGCGCAAAGTGAACCCAGTGCACGGCGCGCGGTGCGATTTATCGGCGCAGGGTCGGCCCACGCGGGAATCCCGCGGCGTATCGTGGCCTCCACGGTAATCTTGATTGCCACGCCCGACGGTGTGATCGCCGAGGTGGCCCGGGACCTGGCCCGAGTTGGTTCCGAGGAGTTGCAAGGAAAAGTTGTGCTGCACACCAGTGGCGCTCAGGATGCCGCGGTGCTGAATCCGCTGCGCGAGTGCGGTGCCGCGGTTGGCTCGATGCATCCGCTGCAGACTTTCAGCGGAGTCAGTGTACCTCCGCTGGAAGGCAGGGTTTTCGCCATCGAGGGCGACGTCATGGCCGTGCGAACCGCAAGGAAAATCGCCAGAGCGCTGGGCGGTGCGCCGCTGCACATCGATGCGCCGGACAAGCCGTTGTATCACGCGGCGTGCACTCTGGCGGCGGGGCATGCCCTGGTTATCGTGGAGGCCGCCATCCAACTGATGATGTCCCTGGGCCTGAAGCGCCGCGAAGCCATGCGGGCGTTGCTGCCGATGACCCGGCAAGTGCTCCAGAACTGCGAACGGCTGGGGCCCCGAGCCGCATGGACGGGGCCTTTGGCGCGAGGCGATTATGGAGTGGTGGCCGCGCACCTGGAGGCGTTGCGGCATTATTCGTTGGAATATAAAGAGGCGTACGAAGCCTTGAACCGGCTGGCGGAACGCGTGTTGGTGCGCGATCCCGGCCAGGCATCCGCGACCACTGGAAAGATTTTGCAAGACAAGAAAGTAAAAGCCAAAGCGACAGGGGGAAAAGGGTGAATCGACTGCAGATTGCCATGGAAAGTACCACGCTGACGAACGGATTGAAGGTCGTGATCGCGCCGGACCCGTCCGCCCCGGTAGTGACCGTGGGCGTGTACTACAAAATTGGATTCCGGCTCGAGCCCCAAGGCCGCAGCGGGTTCGCACACCTGTTCGAGCACATGATGTTTCAAGGCTCGGCCAACGCCGCCAAGATGCAGCACATCAAGCTGATCAACTCCAGCGGCGGCCTGCTCAACGGCTCCACGCACTACGACGTAACCAACTACTACGAAGCCGTTCCCTCCAATGCTCTGGAGCGCGTCCTGTGGCTGGAGGCCGACCGCATGCGCGCCCTGAAAGTGGACGACGAAAATCTCCGTAATCAACGCGACGTGGTCAAAGAAGAAGTCCGCGTCAACGTCATGAACCAGCCTTACGGTGGATTCCCCTGGCTCGATCTGCCTCCCATCGCGTTTCGCAACTGGGCCAATTCGCACAATTTCTACGGAGACTTCGCGGACCTGGACGCCGCCGATCTCACCGACGTGCAAGCATTCTTCAAGACCTACTATGTGCCCAACAACGCCGTCTTGCTGGTCCTCGGGGACGTGAAGGCGGAAGAAGGCATCGCGCTGGCCAAGAAGTATTTCGGCGATATCCCCGCCGGAGCGCCGCCGCCGTTTGCCGACCCCAGCGAACCGGAGCAGAAAGAAGAACGGCGGGGAAGCGTCGAGGAGAAGTTCGGGACGCTCCCGGCGATGGCCATTGGCTATCCGGTCCCGCCGCGACGTACCACGGACTGGTGCGCCATGGCCCTGCTGGACCAGGCGCTCTATGGAGGGCGGGCGGGACGCGCGTATCGTGAATTGGTTCTTGAGAAGCAAGTCGCCGTGGAAGTGGACGGAGGGATCGACGACATCTTCGGCTACAACGGGCCCACGCAGTTGGTCACGCGAATCCTGCACAAGCCCGAATATTCCAGTGAGAAAACCCTGGCCGCGTTTGATGCGGTGATTCGCGAGGTGCGCGATGCGGGCATCGGCGAGGACGAGCTGCAGCAATTGAAGGTCAAGTGGCGCTCGGATTATTTTTCAACCCTGGAAGGCGGGCGGGGAGGAATGCCACGATACGGTTTGATGCATCTGCTGGCGTGTTTCACGCTATTTGATAACGAGCCGCAACTGGTGAACACCATTCTCGACGGCTTCATGGCGGTGAAACGCGAAGAGATTCAGGCCGTGGCCCAAAAATATCTGCGGTCCGAAAAACGCGCCATCGTTTTCCGCATGCCCGCCAACGCGGGCGCGAAGGAGGCCGCGTAATGGCTACCGGAGTCGCGGAAGTGCTCAGCGCAGTGCCGGCATTGTCGGCCGAACGCGCGGTGACCTGGCCGAAGCGGACCAAGGCCCGCCTGTCGAACGGCTTGGAGGTGGTGCTGGCGGAATCTCACGCCATACCCAAACTTCACGGCGAGCTGTTCTTCCGTTCGGGAAACGCCGCCGCGATCCAGCGCGGGCCGGGACTCGCGGAAATGACCGCCACCGTGGTGCGCACCGGAACCGTCAAGCGCACCAGCCGCCAGATTGAAGAAGACTTGCGTCGCCTGGGCGCGGACCTCTCTTCCAACGCGGGAGCGGACACTAGCGCCATCGCCTTCGCCGGCTTGTCCGAGCTGGCCGAACCGCTGCTCGGCCTGGTGAATGAACTCGCCAGGGAAGCGGCCTTCCCCGAACCCGAGTTCGAGCGCGAACGCCGCCAGAAGCTCGAAGAGGTAAAGCTGAGCCGCACCCAGCCGGGATTTCTGGCCAGCGAGCGGCTAAGAAAGGTCTTGTTCGGCGCGCATCCCTACGCGCAGGTCTCGCCGAGCGAAGCGCAAGTCGCCGCTTACAAGCGCGACGACTTGCTGTCGGTCTACCGCGAATTCTACACCCCGGAAAATGGCATGCTGGTGCTCGTCGGCGATTTCGATCCCGCCGCCATGGTAAAAACCGCCGAAAAAGTTTTTGGCGGTTGGTCCGGCAAGAAGCCGGCCGCCACCACCTCCGCCGCCCCGGCGAATCCGCGCGGGCGGCGCGTATATCTGGTGCACGTGCCCGGCGCAGTGCAGACGCAGATCCTGGCTGGGTGCCACGCGATCACTCGGAAACATCCCGACTGGGTGCGTCTGGGATTGACGAACAGCCTGTACGGCGGCGCGTTCAACTCGCGGCTGGTGATGAACATCCGCGAGGACAAGGGCTATACCTACAGTCCGCGAAGCGGCGTCCATCCGTTGCGGCAGTATGGCTACTTCTCGGTTTCCGCCGCGGTTCGCAACGACGTGGTGGCCGCGTCGCTGACCGAGATTTTCTACGAGCTCGACAAACTGCGGTCGCTGCCGGTGCCCCAGCCGGAACTCGCCGACGCGACAAATTATCTCAGCGGCGTTTTCTCCATGGGGCTGGCTACTCAAGAAGGATTGCTCAACCAGCTGGCCACCGTCGCGCTGAACGAGCTGCCGGACGACTACCTCGAAACCTACCGCGAAAAAGTGCGATCCCTGACGCCAGCCGATTTGTTGGCCACCGCACGCAAGTATTTCGATTCCGCGAACATGCAGATCGTCGTGGTCGGCGATCGCGCCCAAATCGAAGAGCAAGCCAAACTCTTCGGCGAAATCGAGATCTACGACGCGCAAGGCAACCAGCTTTAAGGGTAATCGGCGTCGGCGCCAGTGTTATTGACTTATTAACATAACCGTTGCAATATAATACGATTATGTGGAAACATCATCGCCTCAACACGCTCCATTCACCGCATGATCGGGTTCGTCTGGCTATTCACCGCCCTTGCTCTCGGGAGCAGTGTTTCGGCCACCACCAAAAAGCCGCCGCTCAAGCCCATTAACCTCAACTCGGCGACATCGGAGGAGTTGCAGGAAGTGCCGGGCATCGGTCCGGCGACCGCCGACAAAATTCTGCAGATGCGCAAATCGTATGGTTCCTTCAAGAGCGTTGACGACCTGCTGGCCATTCGGGGAATCGGCAAGAAGCGCCTGGACAAGATGCGCAAATACCTGACCGCCGGAAAATCCCCGGCATCGGGCAAGTCCGCACAGCCGGCGAGCTGCGCGGGCTGCGGCAAGGCGCTGCCGGCGAAGCAAACGTCGCCCCCCGCGAAACCCAACGCGTCCCTCAAGCCTTCCGCAGAGGAATCCCCCGCAGGCGAATCCGAGAACGAAGCCGAAGAACCCAAATCCCGATAGTCGCAGCGCGTGGCGGGCCATGCAGCAGTTATGGCCGAGTTGTGGCCTCGCCGGTCGGCAGTGGGTGTTGCCGTCATGTGCATGGGAGCCGGCTGGAAGCCGGCGCTACCAGACCTTGCGGGAACGCTCCCAAGGGCCGCCCCTCTTGGTGGAGGCAGAGGGGGCGTCTTGGTGTGCATGGCTATAGGGTTTGGTGCGTCGGGCGGGGGGATTCGATGCGCAGCGGGACCTGGTCGGCAATGCGGATGCCGTAGCCTTCGAGCGCGACCACCTTTTTGGGGTGATTGGTGAGGACGCGGATGTCTTTCAGTCCCAGGTCAATCAGGATTTGGGCGCCGATGCCGCTTTCGTGCTGGACCATGCGCTGGCGGGCGGGCTCGCGGTCGAGTTGGCCGCGCGAGTGGAAATGGATTTGCGGCAGCGAGCCGGGTTCTTCGGATAGTTCGATGCCGAAGCCGCGGCCGGTGTGATGGAGATACAGGAAAACGCCGCGGTCTTCCTTGGCGATGGCCGTCAGGGAGCGGGAGACCAGCTCCGAGCAGTCGCAGGTGATGGAACCGAAGACGTCGCCGGTGAGGCAGTGCGAATGTACCCGGACGAGCGCCGGAGCCGGTCCTTCGAGGTTGCCGCGGACCAGGGCGATATGCTGGTCGTGGTCCACGTCGCTGGAGTAGGCGATGATGCGAAATTCTCCGAAGCGCGTGGGAAGGACGGCTTCCGCGACGCGGCGCACGTAACGCTCGTGCTGCATACGGTAGCGGATCAGGTCAGCGACCGTAAGCATCTTCAGATTGTGCAGCTTGCAGAACTCGTGGAGCTGCGGCACGCGGGCCATGGTGCCGTCTTCGCTCATGATTTCACAGATGACGGCGGAGGCGTTGAGGCCGGCAATGCGCGCCAGGTCCACGCTGGCTTCGGTCTGGCCGGCGCGCACGAGCACGCCGCCGTTGCGGGCGCGCAGCGGAAAAATGTGGCCCGGGCGGGCGAGATCCTGAGGGCGTGTTTTCGAGTCGATGGCGGTGAGAATGGTGATGGCGCGGTCGGAAGCGCTGATGCCGGTGGTGACGCCCAGGCGGCCGTCGATGGCTTCGCAGAACGCGGTGCCGTGCACGGAGGTGTTAATCGGGGACATGAGCGGCAGGTGCAGCTCGTCGCAGCGATCCTCGGTGAGGGGCAGGCAGATCAGGCCGCGGCCGAATTTAGCCATGAAGTTGATGGCTTCGGGCGTGATTTTCTCGGCGGCCATGGCGAGGTCGCCTTCGTTTTCGCGGTCCTCGTCGTCGACCAGGACGATCATGCGACCCTGGCGAATTTCTTCGACGGCTTCTTCGACGGTGCAGAATGGGGAATTGGTATCGGTCATGTGCCTATGTCCTGCTGCTGATAGCTTGAACGTGCTTGGTTAAGACGATTCTAGGGCCATTTCGTTGCTCCGTCGAGGGGCGCTTCGAGACTCTGGGTAACAAGCCCTACCCGTCAGAGGTTGGGATTGGTTGGGCGAGCCGATTTGGAAGCCGCAGTACCCCCCCCAGTAATTTTTGTAAGAGTGTGATTCGATGGGGCTTAAAAACCCCCAATTTCGTAAGAGTGAGCTTTAAAGGACTTACGGGCGCGTTTCTCGTAAGAGTGAGCTCTAAAGGACTTAGCAAATTGGCGATTGATTCTAAAAGGGTTATTTGGCCGAGAACCGGAGCCATTCAGCGCCCTCTTCGTAACAGTGAGATTCAAAGGACTTAGCCAATGGAGGGCTGATTCTAGAGGAGCTACTTTGCGCGGAGTGGAGAAGTTGTCCCCTGACAACGCGGGAAGGACGGCGCGGGTAGATGTTACGGGCTTGCTGCTCAACTTCATGGGAAATATTACCATAAGTACAGCTACCTTGTCCAGTATTTTGTGTAGATTCCCGCAAAGGGTTTGGAATCTAGCGGCTGCAGGCACAGAAACGCGGTTGCCCGGCGGAGAAGTAGCGAAAAGATCCTAATCCGGGGCAGGAGGGGGAAGGGCGCACTTCGACGGTGACCCAGCGGTCGGGACGGGCAGGCTGCCCGGGGTGCAGGTCTATGCGGCCTGGGCCTTGGCTTTTGCCCTGGTGGGGCGTGCAGCCTTCTTGGGCTTCTGGAGCAACTCGCGTTCTGCCTGAACCCAATCCTCCAGCTCGTTTCCGGGAGCGCCGTGGCGCTCGAGGTAAATCTCGTAGGCGCGTAACTGGATCTGCTCCGGTGTGGGTTGGCTCTTGTGGGTTCGCGGCTTGCGCGGCTTAGGTGAAACGACTTTCATTGTTTCGGGCATAACCTCCTCTTTCGGAATTCTTCAGCCAGGAATTCCCGCCTGAATTCTATGCTTTGGGAAAACCCGGCACCACCGATTGCCGATTTTTTTTCAGCGGCTGTGCGCAAAAATGATAGACCGGAAAATGGAGGAAGAAAGCCGGCGAAATTTGGATCGTCAAAATCGAAATCAGAGATGCAGAAGGGCGGGGGAATCGCCGATTTCAGGCTGTCGAGGTTCACCACGGGCTTCGGATGTCGTCGGGGTGAGAGACCGCGAAGGCCGGTGAGACGCCAATCGGGAGATTGGCGTTCCCGGGGTGGGTGGCAGAGCTGTGGTCAAGCGGCGCGAAGCCCGTTCGTGTGAGGCGAGAGCGAGCACGGCTAAGGCAAGAGCGGGCACGGCATGCCGTGCCCCTACACGTTCAAGGAACGTTTGAATTGGACGGCCGCTACTCGACTTGGGAGGCGGCGGAGGTGATGCGGATTTTGTAGGTGGCGGTGCCGCTGGGATAAGCCAGGTCGCGGACTTCGGTGTTTTTCTCTTGCTGGGGGTCGAGAGAGAGAGAAAGCTTTCCCTTGTTGGAGGCAATCACTTTGCCGTCGGCGTTGAAGTAGGTGGTTTCGTATTCGATGTCGTGGTAGCCATAGGAAGGCGAACGATTTTCAATAGCGATGGCCCAGACGGCGGTGGTGCCGCTGGTGTCCTTGTCCATGGCGGCGCGTTGGACTCTCAGGTCGTGGACGGGATCGGCTTTGGCGAGGGGGGCGGCCGGCGCGGAGGCGACGGGAACGGCGGGGCCCTTGGTGATCATCATGAAGAGCATGACGGCGGCGGCGATAATGACCACGACGATTACGCCGATCCAGACGGAGCTGGAAGTGGACGATTGTTTTTCCTGCGGTGGCGGCTCGAACATGGAGTCCTCCGGTGCGGCGGGATGCGCATGAACCGTGCTCCGCGAGTTTCCCCTGGGCGGAACCCGGCGCGAACGCAGCCGCGAATAAACTCGTCGCGAGGAGTCGAAGTCACAGTCGGCTCGCTGGGAAAAGGGAACCGCGACGGGGAAGAGATAGCAGACAACGCGCTGGAAGTAAAGGGATGGTTGGGTGCGCGTTGGGAGACGCGCGGTGGAGCTGAGAGCGCTGGCCTCGGAGGGCGCAAGAAGACGCCTTTTGATCGTTGATCGGCGTGCCAGGGACGCGCTAAAGCGCGCCACTACAGCGTGCTTCTACGGTGGCCGGTATTGCTTCGGGGCAAAGAAAAAGGGCGGGCCGGAAGAACCGGACCGCCCCTTTTGGATTGAGGTTTGGGCGAGCTGGGAAAGCTTAGTACATCCCGCCCATGCCGCCGGGCCGCCAGGAGCCGCCGGCAGCTGCGCCCTTCTTGTCGTCTTCCTTGATGTCGGCGACCAGCGCTTCGGTGGTGAGCATCAGGCCCGCGATGGAGGCTGCGTTTTGCAGCGCCAGGCGGGTGACCTTGGCCGGGTCGATGACGCCCATCTTGACCATGTCGCCGTAGTCGCCGGTGTCCGCGTTGAAGCCGAAGTTATCGTCCTTGGACTCGCGGATTTTGCCGATCACCACGGCGCCTTCGTGGCCGGCGTTGAGGGCAATCTGGCGAGCGGGCTCTTCGAGAGCGCGCTTCACGATGCTGACGCCAACGGCTTCGTCATCGTGGAGCTTGAGCTTGTCGATGGCCGCGATGCAGCGAAGAAGAGCCGTGCCGCCGCCGGCAACGATGCCTTCTTCGACCGCCGCGCGGGTGGCGTGCATGGCGTCCTCGACGCGAGCCTTCTTTTCCTTCAGCTCGGTTTCGGTTGCCGCGCCGACCTTGATGACCGCAACGCCGCCGACCAGCTTGGCAAGGCGCTCCTGGAGCTTTTCCTTGTCGTAGTCGGAGGTGGTGTTTTCGACCTGCGCGCGGATCTGCTTGACGCGGCCTTCGATGTCGGCAGGACTTGCCGGCACCTTCGACGATCGTGGTGTTGTCCTTGTCGATGGTGATCTTCTTGGCGCGGCCGAGGTCCTCGATCTTGACGTTTTCCAGCTTGATGCCGAGGTCTTCGGTGATGGCCTTGCCGCCGGTGAGGGTGGCGATGTCTTCGAGCATGGCCTTGCGGCGGTCGCCAAAGCCAGGAGCCTTGACGGCGGCGCACTGCAGGGTGCCACGGAGTTTGTTGACCACCAGGGTGGCGAGGGCTTCGCCTTCGACGTCCTCGGCGATGATCAAGAGGGGCTTGCCCATCTTGGCGGTCTGCTCCAGCAAGGGCAGCAGGTCCTTCATCGAGCTGATTTTCTTTTCGTGGATCAGGATGCGGACGTCTTCGAGAACGCATTCCATGCGCTCCGGATCGGTGATGAAGTAGGGGGAGAGGTAGCCGCGGTCGAACTGCATGCCTTCGACCACTTCGAGCGTGGTCTCCATCGTCTTGGATTCCTCGACGGTGATGACGCCATCCTTGCCGACCTTCTTCATGGCTTCGGCGATGATGCCGCCGATCTGCTTGTCGTTGTTGGCGGAAATGGTGCCGACCTGCGCGATCATGTCGCCTTTGACGTCGCGGGAGAGCTTCTTGATCTCTTCCACGGCGACTTCGACGGCGCGCTCGATGCCGCGCTTGAGGCCCGTGGGGCTGGAGCCAGCCGCGACGGTCTTGACGCCTTCGCGGAAGATGGCCTGGGCCAGCACGGTGGCGGTGGTGGTGCCGTCGCCGGCGACGTCGCGACGTCTTGGAAGCGACTTCGCGAACCATCTGCGCGCCCATGTTCTCGAGCGGGTCGCGCAGTTCGATTTCCTTGGCAACGGTCACGCCGTCCTTGGTGATGATCGGCGCGCCGAACTTCTTTTCGATCACCGCATTGCGGCCCTTGGGGCCGAGGGTGATCTTCACTGCGTCGGCAAGAGCGTTCACGCCGCGCAAAATCGCCTGGCGGGAATTCTCACCTGTTACAATCTGTTTCGCCATACTGGTATTTCCTCCTAAGATTCTTACGAACTGTCTCTACGCTCGCCGGGCCCTTGGTAAACTAAAGCCCAGCGCCTACATATCCCACAACCGCCGGGCCGAGCCCGGCTCCAACAGGCCCTTACTTCTTGGACCCTGCCGCTTTGGCAGCGCCGCTTAGCTTCGCCAGGATCTCTTCCTCGCGAAGGATCAACAGCTCTTCGTCTTCGATCTTGATTTCCGTGCCGCTGTACTTGCCGAACAGGACGCGATCGCCTGGCTTGACGTCCAGGGGAATGCGTTCGCCCTTTTCACGCTTGCCAGCACCGACGGCGATAACTTCGCCTTCTTGCTGCTTTTCTTTGGCGGAGTCGGGAATGATGATGCCGCCCTTGACGCTTTCTTTCTCTTCAATACGCCTCACGACTACGCGGTCGTGGAGCGGGGTTAGATTCACTGCCATCTTGGAAAAACCTCCATAAGTTAAGTGATGTTGCGATGGATCTGTGGCCGGGAGCCGAGAGGGGTTAGCACTCCTCGATGCCGAGTGCTAATATAGCCAGAAACGCCCACCATGTCAAGGGATTCCCGGACAGATTCGAGGTGTTCGCCGACTCTCAGGACCTCATTAATATTCTTATTTTCAACGAGTATACATGGTGCAAGAAAAATACGACACTTGGTTATTGTAGTGCGTTGGTGTTGGGGCATAGTATCTCTAGCGTCGAAAGACCATGAGCTCACTCGTCTACATACGGCTGGTCGGCTTTACTGCCGGAACGCTGCTGCAGCTTTTTTGGATGGTGGTGATTCTCGGCTACCGGCGGCAGCGGAATTTCGAGCGAGTGTTCTTTTTTCTTTGCCTGGCGCTGTTTTTCTTCTATAGCGGATCGTTGCTGGCGCTGAACGCCCAAATCTACTACCCCGAACCGCCGGCGCTGCTGAACGCCTTTGCCAAGACGGTGCTGTTCGCCGGGTTGTGCTTTCTCCCGCCCTTGCTGATCCACTTGCATTTCGAGTATGCGGGCACGCGGGAGATGTGGAGGAGCCTGGCCGCCAAGAGGGTGATCCTGGTGGCGGCGTATGTTCCCGTGCTGTATTTCGCGCTACGCGTTTACCCCCTGCTGGCGAGCTCGCCGGGGTTCGATTTTCTGGTTCCGGGGAATGCCCTGGGCCGCGGCTACGGGGTATGGCTGGCGGTGGCGATGTTGGTGGCTGCGGGGTGGCAAGTTCTGTTTGCCCGGCATGCTCCGGACCGACCGCAGCTTAGGTTCCACGCTTTGCTTGCGGCGCTGTTCTGTGGCTGGCGGGGGAATGTCGGTTTACTTGCACGTGCTTGGCGGCCCGGTGCTGGCGAATTTTTCCGAGTGGGTGAGCACGGCCCTGGCGCTGCTCGCGGTTCTGCCATCCGCAGTGCTGATCTATCTCGTATACCGATTCAACTTTTTGCAGATCGGGCGGCAGAAGAACCTGGTGTACGCGGTGTCGGCGACTTTTCTGGCGTTGCTGTACTTGAGCCTGGTCCGGCGGGTCGGGATGTGGTTGGAGCCGGTGCTTCCGCCGGAGGCGTCCGCGTCGATCCTATTGTTCGTCTTGGTGATTTTTATCGAGCCGATGCAGCGGGTGCTGGGGCGCAGCCTGCGAGAAACGGCGCAGTTGGAAATGGACCGGGTGCAGCGGTCGATGGCGGAGATTCAGCAGGAGGCCCGGCAGGGCGACGTGCCGCGACTGGTGAAATTCATCGAACAGCAAATTCAGGAGCGGCTGGAACTTCGCGAGGTACGGCTGAAATTGACCGCTGCGGAAAGCGAGACAGGACCGGGCATGGCGGTTGGCGAGCCCAGGGCAGCTCTGGCCTTCGATCCGAGGGAATTCCGAATTTCGCGCGGGGAGAAGGTCGAGGGGATTCTGCACGTGGAACCGCACGGAGCCACCATTTCCGGCGAGACGCGGGCGGCGCTGGAGTTTTTGTGCGAGCAACTGCCGGGAGCGCTGGATTTGTGCCGGCTGATCGAAGAAAAGCTGCGGCTGGAGACGGGAACTGGCCGAGCGCGAACGGCTGGCGCTGGTGGGTCAGATGGCGGCGAGCATTTCGCACAATCTGAAGAATCCCCTGGGGTCGATCAAGACGATTCTGCAGGTGCAGATGGAAAATCCGGAGCTGCCGGCGTCGGTCCGCGGAGAAAACAGGATTGTGCTGGACGAGATTGGGCGGCTCTCGGCCAAGCTGAATCAGTTGCTGCAATTCAGCCGGCCGGCGATTCGGGCGGGAAGCACCGGGGTCACCTCCGATGCGCGAGCGAGTCGTCGAAGAGGTCGTAGGAGTGCTGCGGCATGAGGCGGAGCGGCGCGGAATCACGCTAGAGACGCAGCTCCCTGACGCCGGCGCCAAAGTGGCAGCCGCGGCGGACGCCCTGAACGACGTCCTGTCGAATTTGCTGGTCAATGCGCTGGAGGCCGCGACACGCGGTGGGCACGTACGGGTGGGCGCCACGGTGAACGATGGCGTGTGCGTTCTGGCGGTGGAGGACGACGGCCCGGGGGTCGCGGCCGCGGCACGCGAGAAGATCCTGCAGCCGTTTTTTACCACCAAGGCGCAGGGAACGGGGTTGGGGTTGGCGATCGTGGCGCGGCGGGTGGCGGAATTCGGCGGACACCTGGAGTGGGAAAGCCCGGTGAAGGATGGGCATGGGTCGAGGTTCCGTGTGGAATTGCCTTTGGAGAAAGGCAGAAGTAGCGAGGGAACGAAGTAAAGAAGCAAAGAAGCAAAGAAGTAAAGAAGTAAAGAAGGAACGAAGTAGAGAGGGAACGAAATAGCGACGAGAATGCCGCGAGGGTTGTGAAGCAAGGTGGGAAGAGGCTATGAAAACTATCTTGATTGTCGATGATGAGCCGGCGTCGCGATACGGATTGCGGCGAGCTTTGGAAGCGAAGTACCGGATCGCCGAGGCGGATTCCGCGGAGGCGGCGCGCGAGGTGCTGCCGCGGGAACAACCGGATTTGGTGCTGCTGGACGTGGTGCTGCCGGGACAAAACGGAATTTCGTTCTTGCGGTGGATGCGCGAGCAGGGCAGCGAAGTGCCGGTGCTGATGGTTTCCGCGCTGGATACCGCGAAGACGGCGGTGGAGGCGCTGCAATTGGGGGCGGCCGATTACCTGGTGAAAGGATTCGAGCTCGAAGAGCTGCGGCAGCGCGTGGGGAATCTGCTGAAGCTGGCCATGCTGGAAAAAGAAAACGATGATTTGCGGCGGCGGCTGACGACCGAGGGGCAGTTCGGGCAGATGATCGGGCGCACCGCGGAGATGCGGCGGGCGTTTGAGATGGCCGACCGGGTGGCGCCGGCGGATTCGACCGTGCTGATTCTCGGCGAAAGCGGAACCGGGAAAGATCTGCTGGCGCAGGAGATTCATGCCCGGTCGCCGCGGTCGGGAAAACCATTCGTGGCGGTGAATTGCGCGGCGCTGCCGGAGACCTTGATCGAATCCGAGTTGTTCGGCTACGAGCGCGGCGCCTTCACCGGCGCGGCCCAGCAAAAGAAGGGGAAATTCGAACTGGCATCCGGCGGAACGCTGTTTCTGGATGAGATCGGTGATATGAATCCGACTACGCAGGCCAAGGTGCTGCGGGCGCTGGAGAATCGGACCATCGAGCGGCTGGGAGGAACGCAGTCCATCGCCGTGGATGTGCGGGTGATCAGCGCGACGCACCGGAACCTGGGGGCGGAAATTCGCGCGGGGAAGTTCCGCGAAGATTTGTTTTACCGCTTGCGGGTGGTGACCGTGGAGTTGCCGCCGCTGCGCGCGCACAAGGAAGATATTCCGGTGCTGGCGGAGACGTTTCTGCAGATGCATGGCTCGCGGCTGGGACGGACAGCGCGGTTGAGCCGGGAGGCCGCGGCGGCGTTGGAGCGGTACGACTGGCCAGGGAACGTACGCGAACTGAAGAACGCATTGGAGCGCAGCCTGGTGCTGTGCCGCAGCGAGGAAATCGGCGTGGAGGATTTGCCGGAGGAAGTTGCGCGAGGAGAGGCGATTTCGCTCAAGCCTTCCGGCGATGGACATGACGTCGGCATGGGCGAAAGAGATTTTCGCGAAGCGAAGCGGAAATTTGAAGTGGCGTATTTGACGAAGCAGCTGGCCAGCCATCGGTGGAACGTTTCGCGGACGGCCGCGACCGTGGGGCTGCACCGGCAGAGTTTGCAGGAGAAATTGCGGGAGTTGGGAATCCGGCGGCCGGGGCGAGAGCCGGTAGAAGATGGTGAATCGTGACTGGTGACTTGTGATTCGTGAAGAGCGCGTGGCGAAGCCGTCGGAGATTGCGGGTTACGTGCTGGCGGGGGGTGGGAGCACGCGATTCGGGCAGGATAAGGCTTTTGCGGAAATCGATGGCAGGCCGATGCTGGCGCGCATGTGCGAATTGCTTGCCGGCGCGACCAGCACAGTGCGGGTCGTGGCGGCGCCGAGTAAGTATGCGAGCCTGGGGATAGAAAGCGTCGCGGATCGCTGGCCGGGAGAGGGGCCGTTGGGGGGAATCATCACAGCGCTGCAGCACACGGAGGCCAACGACCCGCAGCGCCAATGGAATTTGATCGTGAGCTGCGACATGCCGTTTCTCACGCCAGAGTGGATGGGCTTTCTTGCGCAACGCGCCGCCCGGAGCGAGGCACAGGTGGTGCTGCCTCGGTCACAGCACGGCTTGGAGCCTCTCTGCGCATGCTATAAAACAAATGCCGGGGGAGCGCTCCAGGCGGTGTTCGAAGGCGGCGTACGCAAAGTGACGCAAGCGCTGCAACAAGTGCAGACAGAAGTGCTTGACGAGGCAGTGTGGAAACGATTTGATGGCGACGGACGGCTCTTTTGGAACATGAACACGCCCGTGGAATACGCTGAGGCCAGGCGAATTTTGAAAATGGAGAGCACGTGAACGATCCCCGCATTGACGCAGGTTTGCTGTCCGCCGCCGAGGCGCGCACGCCCGGCGGCGTACCTGAGAAAACCGGCAACTATTTCGAGTTTCAAGATGTCTGCAAGAGCTTTGACGATCGCATGGTGCTGAAGGACGTCAGCTTCACGGTGAAGAAGGGCGAGACCTGCGTGATCATGGGGCGCAGCGGCGTAGGCAAGTCCGTTTCGCTGAAGCACATCTTGGGATTTCTGAAGCCGGATTCGGGCCGCATCTTCATCGACGGGGAAGACGTCACCGATTTCAGCGAAAGGCAATTTGAAGAGGTGCGGCGCAGGGTGACCATGGTGTTTCAGTCCGGCGCGCTGTTCGATTCGCTGACGGTCGCCGACAACATTGCTTTTCCGCTGGAAGGCCAACCGGGGCTGACGGCCGAGGACATCGACGCGTACGTCGATAAGCTGGCGCATGTGCTGGAGGTGGACGCCGTGCTGGACAAATTGCCCGGCGAGCTGTCCACGGGCCTAAGGCGGGCCGTGGCCATTGCGCGGGCGTTGGCGCAGAATCCTGAGGCGATTTTGTACGACGAGCCCACCACCATGGTCGATCCGATCATGGCCGGGCACATGGGGGATTTGATCTCGCGCTTGAAGAATGCGTTTCACAAAACGTCGATCGTGGTCACCCACGACACGCACCTGGCCAAGAAACTCGCGGACAAAGTGGTGTTCCTGCAAGACGGTCAGGCGACCGTCTTCGAGTCCTGGGCAGCCTTCGAGAATTCCAAGGATCCTTTCTTCCACAACTTCCGCATGCAAGACGAGCTGATTCCGGCGCTGGACGTGACTCTGTGAGCAAAGCCGAGGCCGGCCCAGGCGACCCGAAGAAGCAGCTTCGGCGGGAGATGGGCTTCTGGGACGTGCTGTTCTTCAATATTGCCACGGTGCTGGGGCCGCGATGGATCGCGGCGGCGGCGCACAACGGCACCTCGTCGATCAGCTTGTGGGGGTTGGCGGCGCTGTTTTTTTTCGTCCCGAGCGCGCTGGTGATCAACGAACTGTCGTCGCAGGTTCCCCGATGAAGGCGGCCTGTACGTGTGGTCGAAGGAGGCGTTCGGCGACTTCCACGGTTTCGTGTCGGGATGGCTGTACTGGATCTACACCATCTTTTATTTTCCCGGGCTGCTGCTGGCCAGCACGGCGATGAGCGGATATGTCGCCGGATCCGGGGGCACCGCACTGGCGCAGAACCGGACATTTCTCATGGCCGGTTCCTTCGTGTTGTTGATCGTGGCGGTGACCCTGAACATCATCGGTCTGAACATCGGAAAGTGGCTGCAGAACGCCGGCGGGGTGGCGACATATGTGCCGCTCCTTATGCTGGTTGGGATCGCCGCCCTGGTCTATTTCCGGCAGGGCTCCATCACGCACTTCACGGTGGCCAACATGCTGCCGCACTGGAATTGGGACACCGTGAATTTCTGGTCGCAGATCGCTTTTGCGTTCGCGGGGCTCGAGTTGGTATCGGCAATGAGCGAGGAAGTCAAGGATCCCAGGCGCACGCTCCCACGCGCCGTTCTGGGCTCGGGAGTCCTTATCGCCGCGATTTATGTCGCCGGCACGTTCGCGGTGTTGTCGATGATGCCTGCCGAGCAGGTAGATCCCAGCAGCGGGGTGTTCTCAGGCGCTCACGGTGGGTTCGACGGCGCTGCGCTTGGGATTCCTCGGAGTCCTGGCGGCGATTTTAGTGTCCGTCGGGAATGCCGGTGGCGTGGGGAGCACCGTCGCCGGAATTGCGCGCGTCCCATTCGTTGTGGGCATCGACCGGTACTTGCCGGCGGCGTTCGGGAAAATTCATCCGCGGTGGAGAACGCCTTACGTGTCGATCCTGGTGCAGGCGGTGCTTTCCGGCGCGGTATTGCTGGTGAGCCAGATCAATGAAACGACGCGAGGCGCCTATCAGTTTCTCGTGGACGCGACCATCATTCTGTATTTCATTCCGTTCCTGTACATGTTTGCCGCAGCGATCAAGTTGGCCAGCCGCCCCGATCGAGCCGCAAATCCTCAAGTGGTCTTGATTCCCGGCGGAAAAGCGGGCGCGTGGATTGTTGGTGGCATTGGATTCCTGGTGGTGCTGGGAGGAATTGGCGTGTCGCTGGTGCCACCGGGAGATTCCTCCAACAAGCTGGGCTTCGAAATGAAGTTGGTCGGCGGGACCGTGGCGGCCATCTTGTTGGGGCTAACGCTGTATTGGCGCGGCGCGCGCGAAAAAGCAGCGGAACGCTCCGGAATTTAGTAGATGGACCAGACCCCCGGGGTGGCCAGCTCGACGGAATTGTTGTCGGGGTCTCGAAAGTAGAGACTCGTCCCGCCTCTCGGCCACTTCACCCGGTGTTCGATGGCGACTTGCTGCGCCGCCAGCTTCTCTTCCCAAGCCGCCAGATCTTGCTGTTGAATCGCGAATGCAAAGTGCAGCGCGCCGCTGCCGTCATGCGCTCCGATGGTACCCCCGGGCAATTGGGTGACCTGGTTCGACGCGCCGCGCTTGAACAACAGCAAGACGCTTCGCCCGCCGACGCTGTAGGCGCGAAACCGTTGGTCACCTTCGATGCGCGCGAGATCAAACAGCCCCTCGTAGAAGCGTGACGCGCGATCGAGATCATCGACATAGAGGGACGTTTCGATCACGCCGGTGAGAGCGGGCATGCGTTCCTCCGATCCGCTAGAAGCCTTCTTCCGAGAGACGCGCCAGGGTGATTGGCGACGGCGCCGATAGCGCTGCGTCGCGGGCTTCGAGATGGCGTTCGATGTATTTTCCCAGAACATCGCCTTCGAGGTTTACAGCGTCGCCTTCTTTGCGGTCGCGGAGGTTGGTGTGCTCGTAGGTGTAGGGGATCACGGCGATTTCCGCAATGCGATTGTTCCAGCCGGCGACCGTCAGGCTGATACCGTCGATGGTGATGGAGCCCTTGGGGACGACGTAGCGCGCGAAATCTTCCGGCACTTGCACCCCATAGCACCAACTTTCGCCTTCGGAACGCAATTGCGTGACTCGGCCGATGCCGTCGACGTGGCCGAGGACGAAATGTCCGCCGAACTCCTTGCCGGCGGTGAGGGGTTGCTCGAGGTTGACGCGCGAACCGGTCTTGAGCCCGTCGCTGCTTGCGCCAAAGGAAGTGCGTCGAATGGTTTCGCCGGAGAGGTCGGCGGAGAAGCGCTGGTTGTCGCGCGAGACCACCGTGAGGCAGCAACCGTTGACGGCGATGCTGTTCGACACGGCCAGTGAGGGCGCAACGCCCGGCGCATGGATGGTGACGCGGCCGCCGTCGCCCTGGAGCGACAGAGTCTCGATGGTGCCAACGTGTTCGATGATTCCCGTAAACATTATTTGTGGCGGTACCTTCTGAAAATCGCGACCGACGAGCCAGCATCTTACGACAAGCCCGCGGGGTCGCGCTATTGGCGATAGACATCGCGAAGACCAGCGTACACCGCGAAATCAGATCCAAACTGCTGAATCCGCAGACCTTGCAACGGCGCTGGAGTGAGCCGGGGCATATGCGCAAAGGGGACGCTAGCCATCCCGGCAATCTTGGGGGCGTAAAACAGAACAAGTTTGTGCACGATGCCACCGGCCAGCGCCGCTCCGTTTAGCGAGGGTCCCGCTTCCAGAAGAACGCTGAGAATGTCGCGCCGGCCCAACTCCGCGAGAACCGCGGAGAGATCGATTCGGCCACTGCGGGTGCGGGCACGGACCAGTTCGATTCCCGCATGTTGGAGTTTGCGCGCCTTAGGGGAATCGAGCGGCGCGGCGGTGAAAACGAGCAGGTCGTCATCCGCGGTCTTGGCGATGCGGGATTTCGGGGGAAGACGAAGATGGGAGTCGAGGACCACGCGAAGAAGCCTCCGGCGGCGCGAAAGGCCGCTGCGGTCGGTGAGCAGCGGGTCGTCCGCGAGCACCGTGCCGATCCCGGTGAGCAGGGCATCGGAGGCGTGACGCATGCGGTGGACTTCGGCGCGAGACTCTTCCGAAGTAATCCAGCGCGAATGCCCGCGTTTCTTCGATTTTGGCAGCGCCAGTTGGCCATCGAGGGTCAGCGCGGATTTCAACGTAACGAATGGCTTCTTGCTGCGAATCCAGCAGGCGAAGGCCTCGTTCAGGCCTTTCGCTTCCTCTTCCAGAACCTCCGAAACGACCTCAACACCCGCGGCGCGCAGCCGCTCGAAGCCGCGGCCGGAGGTGGCGGGGTTGGGATCCTGCATGGCTGCAACGACGCGCTGCACACCCGCAGCGATGATCGCTTCAGTGCAAGGCCCGGTGCGGCCGGTATGATTGCAGGGCTCGAGGCTGACGTAAAGGGTAGCGCCGCGCGCTCGTTGGCCCGCCGATTTCAAGGCGACGATTTCGGCGTGGTCGCGCCACTGGTACTGATGAAAACCTTCGCCGGCGATTTCGCCATCGTGCACGATAACGCAGCCCACCATCGGATTGGGGCTAGCCAGCCCAATACCTTTGCGGGCCAGCGCCAGCGCGTGTTCCATGAAGCGAATGTCGTGTGCGTTCACGAATTAGTCGAACAACGAATTTACGTAGGTTTCCGAGTCAAACGGCACCAAATCATTGATCTGCTCGCCGGTACCGACGAAGCGGATGGGCAAGCCGAGTTCCCGCGAGATGGCCACCACGATGCCGCCCTTCGCGGTGCCGTCCAGCTTGGTCAGGATGATTCCGGTCACCCCGACCGAAGATGTGAATTCGCGTGCCTGGGCCAAGCCGTTCTGTCCGGTGGTGGCATCGAGCACCAGCAACACATCGTGGGGCGCGCCGGGAATCACTTTGGCGGCGGTGCGCTTCATCTTCTCGAGTTCGGCCATGAGGTTGGACTTGGTGTGCAGGCGTCCCGCCGTGTCCACGATCACCGCGTCCGAATTGCGAGCCTTGGCGGCGGCGACCGCGTCGTAGACCACCGCGGCAGGATCGGCGCCGGACTTTTGCTTGATCACCTCGATGCCATTGCGCTGCGCCCAGATTTCCAGTTGCTCGACGGCCGCGGCACGGAAGGTGTCGGCGGCGCAAAGAATGACGCTCAGGCCATCCTGGCGCAAGCGATTCGCTAGTTTGCCGATGCTGGTGGTTTTGCCCGCGCCGTTCACGCCCACGATAAAAATTACGCGCGGCCCTTTGCCGTTGGGCGAAGCCGCGACAACGCCCGCGGCCGAGGCCGCAGAGCCACCCGGAGCGTTGAGGATTCGCACGATGTGCCCTTTGATTTCGCGCTTCAACTGGCCTGCGTCGGACAGGGCATTGCGGTCCATTTTTTCGCGAACCGCATCCAGAATCTCGCGGGTGGTGCGGACGCCCAGGTCGGCGGAGAGCAAGGCAATCTCCAGCTGCTTGAGCAGCGACGGATCGATCTTCCGTTCGCCGAGAAAAATCGCATCAACCGTCTCGGAAAGAGCCGCCTTGGTTTTGGTGACCGAGGCCTTCAGCTTGTCGAGAAGAGTCGGCTCCGGTTCATTTTTGCCGAAAAGAGAAATCATAAAGGTCGCGCGCTCAAAGCCGCGGTGCAAGACAAAATTGTAACAGAAGCGAGTACGAGGAACGCCACGGGGCCGAAGTAGCGAATTGCTTTGGAGTGCGGCAGCGAGCTCCCACTCTTGCGATTGAGCGCGCTCGGCGGTTGCCAAGTTAACGCCAGAACTACGTACCTCGGAATTTAACACCTGCACCAAAACTGTCCCACTGGGCAGTATCCCAATCGGGCCCATGAGGCATAGCCTCAAGGTAATTCCGAACCTCCACCGGGAACCAAAGCTCAAGATTAAGGGAGACCTGCAATGGACGAAAAAACACGGCCTGCCTGCGAAGCAACGACGACGAAGTGCGCGATCCCGGAAAAGGCGTCCAAGGGCTCAAATCGCCGCACTTTTCTAGGCCAAGTGAGCGGTGCGGCGGCGGTGCTGGCGGCATCCGCCACCGTTGGCGGCCCGTTGGCGGCCCGCGCGGCCGCGCAGGAGATCGGAGCAGGGCGGCTGGATAATGCTGGCAGGCTGCGCGCCCGCCGCTCTTTCAATAATCGCGTGCAGGCCGCGCAAGCGGAATTCGACATTCGCACTCCCGAGGAGGTCACCAACGGCGATGAACTTCGTTTCCCCAACCGCATTGGCAACTTCTCGAAAGGCTTGGTGCACAACGGCGTCGGAGAAGTTGACGATGGTTCCTATGCCAGCCTTCTCAGGGCGCTGAACACCGGAGATCCCAGACACTTCGAGCAAATTCAGCTCGGCGGCAATACCCCCTTGATCGATCCGCAAGCGGGGCTGGCCCTGGACCTGGAAGGAACGGACTCGCACCAGTTGTCGATTGGGACGCCGCCCTCGGTGGCCAGCCGCGAGATCGCCGATGCGGCCGTCGAGAACTACTGGATGGCGCTGTGCCGCGACGTGAACTTTACGCAGTACGGGCATGAACCGCTCTCCCTGGCCGCCATCGCCGAACTCAACACCTTGCCGGCCTTCCGTGGAGCGAAGCCGGTCACCCCGCAGAACCTTTTCCGCGGCTTCACTCCGGGGGACGTGCTTGGCCCTTATGTCTCGCAATTTCTGTTGCTGCCCTTCAGTTACGGCGCCGTCCCCGTCAGCCAGCTTCTTACCACCTATGTGCCGGGCATCGATTACATGACCGACCAGGCATCGTGGTTGGCGGTGCAGAATGGCCAAGGGCCTTTTGCCGCAAATCAAATCGATTCCAGTCCTCAGCACCTGCGAAACGGCCGAGGACTTGGCGCGTACGTTCACATCGACGTGCTGTTCGAGGCGTACTTCAACGCCTGCCTGATCCTGATCGATAACGGGGCGCCGCTCGATCCCAACAATCCTTACGTCAGCTCGCGGACCCAGACGGGCTTCGGTACGTTCGGCAATCCCCACGTGAAGACGTTGGTTGCCGAAGTTTCGCAACGGGCGTTGAAAACCGTGTGGTACATGAAGTGGTTCGTGCACCGGCACTTACGCCCAGAGGCCTTCGGCGGACTGGTGCACATGACCAAGACGCACCAGGCCAACTACCCATTGCATCCAGATGTCCTGAATTCGCAGGCCGTGGCGCAGGTATTCGCAAAACACGGCAGCTACTTCATGCCGCATGGCTTCCCGGAAGGTTGCCCGCAGCATCCGTCCTACGGACAAGGCCATGGCACGGTGGCAGGGGCCTGCGCCACCATTGTCAAGGCTTGGTTCGACGACACTGCGCCCCTCAGTTCTATTCCAGGCATCAACATTTCACAGCCCAGTGAGGATGGGCTCTCGCTGCTACCTTATAGCGGCGCCGACCGCGATCAGCTGACCATCGGCGGGGAAATGAACAAGCTTGCCGCCAACATCGCCATTGGCCGCAATCATGCCGCTGTGCACTGGCGCTACGATTATGCGGATTCCGTTGTGCTGGGCGAGACTATCGCCATGTCCATGCTGCGCGATGTGGCTAGGTGCTGGAACGAGCCCTTCGCGGGCTTCTCTTTCACCAAGTTTGATGGCACGCGAATCACCGGCGTCGGCAAGAACACCTGATGGCCCGTCGGAAACCTACTGGAAGCCTCTAGGTGAGCCTCAGACCTGCACTTCGACGGCGCTTAGCCGCAATCTACCCGCGGTGACCGCGGCATCCAGCGCGTTGACCACGACGGTGTCGAATTTAGTGCCCGCCAGCGCCTTAATCTTGCCCAGCGCATAGTCCAGGTCCATCGCCGACTGATACGGCCGGTTGGTGGTCATGGCATCCAGCGTGTCCGCGACGCCGATGATGCGCGCCATCAGCGGAATCTGCGGCCCTTGCAGGCCGTACGGATAACCGCGGCCGTCGATGTGCTCGTGGTGCAACTCGATCCCCGGCAGCATTTCTTTGAGCTGCGAGACCGGCCGCATGATGTTCGCGCCCTTGATGGTGTGCTGCTTCATCAGCTCGAATTCTTCGGGTGTCAGCGATCCGGGCTTCTTGAGCACGCGGTCTTCGACGCCGATCTTCCCGACGTCGTGCAGCAGCGCGGAGATGCGCAGCGTGTCCAGTTCTTCGGCGGACAGGCCCAGCTCGCGCCCCATCAGCATGGAATATTTTGCCACTCGGCCGGAGTGACCCCGCGTGTACGGATCCTTTTCGTCGATGGCCGCGGCCAGCATGCGAATCGAGCCGATGAACAGCTCGCGGTTCTCCTCGGCGGCTTCCTTCAGCCGTTCGATGTACTCTTCGATGTCGCCGGCCATCTTGTTGAAATTTTCGGCCAGCTCGCTGATTTCCGAGGCGCCGCGCACCGGCGAGCGTTGATGGAATTCGCCGCGGCTGATGGCGCGTGTGGAGGCCGCCAAGCCGCGAATCGGACCGCTGATGCCCACCGCGAAGAAATACCCGAGCAGGATGGCGGCCAGGACTACCACGGTGACGAAGGCCAGAGCCTGGCGATTCAGCTCGTTCACGCCCGCGTCGGCACGCGCTTGGTTCAGGCTGCGCTGCGCCACCACCGCCCAGTTCACTTCCGGGAAGGTGCTGTACGTTCCGATCATTTCCACCGGACGGTTCTTTACCTTCTCGGTAAAACGAATCGTTTCCGTATTGCGCAAGTCCTGCGGCAAGGCCCGAATCTGCGCCACCAGTTGGGAGCTGCCGCTTACGTCGGTCCCGGGAACGAAGTCCTTGGTGTCCGGATGTGCCACGATGTGGCCATAGTGATCCACCACGAAAACGGTGCGCCCGCGCACGCTGGCATCCTGCAGCCGCCGTAGAATGGGCTCCAGCGAAACCACCGCGGCCAGCATGCCCGTGAAGTTGTTATCGATGTCTTTGAGTGGCACCGCGATCACGAAAGCCGGCCGGTCGTCGGGCGCCAGCGCCAGGGGATCGCTGCGGAATTTCACCGATTGCATGCAGGTAGCAAAGGCGCGCTGCAACGCCTTGGCCACGAAAGGATCCTGGTCGGCACGGAAATTTCCCTGCGATGCGCTGGTCCCTTTTCCGGATTTGCCCACCGCGGTGAGATAGACGAAGGTATTGCGGTTGCTGTCCGCGAAGTTTTTCAGCAACAGCGTCACTTTGGGCTCGTTCGCGGGGTCTTCCACATTGTCGATCAAGCCCATGAGCGCCAGAATCTGCCGTTCGCTGACCAGTTGCTGCGTCAAGTTGGCTTCGAAAAACTGAATCTCTTGCGCCATCGAGCGGGTCATATCCGTCTGTTGGACACGCTCGGTATCGACCAGTTTCTCTTGGCTGAGTTCCAGCACCTGCCGGTGATACAGCCCGATGGGCACCGCGCTGACCAGCAGCAGGGCTCCCAGCACCAGCCACAGGATGCGTACGCGGCCGGTGCGAATACGCTGTATCAAGGATGAGGTGTTGGCAGACATGGCCTTCCCCATAGTCTAGGGGAATCGCAACGCGCTATGGGTAACGGCGAGGGACAGGCGTCGCGCATCTGCAACTGGAACGTTAGTACTACCAGCCTGGAACGGAAACGCGCAAAAGCCTTATTATTCGTGCTTTAGCGGGCGGTCCATGATGCTGCGAATGGCCTCCCGCGGCGACTTGCCTTGATGCAGGATGGCATTGACCTGTTCGGTGATCGGCATCTCGATGCCGGCTTCGCGAGCCAGCGCCAACAGGGCAGGCGCGGTGCCCACGCCCTCCGCCACCATGCGCATCCCCACCAGGATCTCGGAAATGGTGCGGCCTTTGCCTAACTCGATTCCCACCTGTCGGTTACGGCTCAGGGCGCCCGTGCAAGTCAGCACCAGATCGCCCAGCCCAGCCAGGCCGCTCAATGTCTCCGGCCGGGCGCCCAGTGCCACTGCCAGGCGCGTCATTTCTGCCAGCCCCCGGGTAACCAGCGCCGCGACTGCATTCGACCCCAGCCCAAGCCCCTGGCATACCCCCGCCGCGATGGCCATGACGTTTTTCATCGCGCCCGCAAGCTCCACTCCCAGCACGTCGTCGTTCGTATACAACCGGAATCCCGGGCTGGCAAATTCCTCTTGGACCCTGGCACTGACTTCCGCGTGACCCCGCAGGGATGGAGCGGGTCCTGTTAGCGAGATAGCCTGCGACGCAACCACGACAGCGGTAGGCTCGCCCCTAGCGGCTTCCGCCGCAAACGACGGGCCCGAGAGCACTGCAATCTGCGGCGCCAGCGGCGCGGGAATGACCTGGCTGATCACTTCGCTCATTCGCCCGTGGGTAACGGGTTCGAGCCCTTTGGTGGCGCTCACGATAATGGTGTGTGGGGAGATATGCTTCACCGCCGCCGAGTAGACGCTACGCGCATGCGCCGAAGGTATCGCGCCCAGAATGATTTCCGCCCCAGCCGTGGCTTCACCGATTTCGTCGGTGACCTGGACCTGCTCCGGAAGAGCATGTCCAGGCAAATAGACGTTGTTTTCGCGGTCGCGCCGCACGGATTCCGCCAGCGCCGGGTCATGCACCCACAGCGAAATCTCGTGCTGCCGCGGGCTGCGCGACAGCACGATAGCCAGCGCCGTGCCCCAGCTCCCCCCACCGAGAATCGCGATCCGCGTCAAGCGTCATCCTTGCCTTTGCCGAATGAGAAGCGCGGCTCCCGGCCTTCCACCAGCCGTTGAATGTTCGCATCATGCTTGTACACGACCAGCAGCGTCGCCGCCAGCGCCCCGAAAGTAACGATGAGCGGCGGCGCGTGATGCGGCGCCCACAAGAAATAGATCAGCAGCGGCATGGAAGCCGCCGCGGCAAGAGAACCCAGGGAAACGTATCGCGAAAACGCCACCACCAGAAGGAAAAGAGTCAAGGAACCCAGCAGTGCCGGCGGGCAGAGTGCCAGAAAAAACCCCGCTGCGGTCGCCACGCCCTTCCCCCCGCGAAACCCCAGCCATATCGGAAAGCAGTGGCCCACCAGAGCCGCGAGCCCCGCGATGGTCATCCATGCGGCGCTGTCGTGGGCAAAGCGCGCGGCCAACCATACCGCCGCGGCGCCTTTGGCCGCGTCCAGCAATAGCGTAAAGACGCCTGCGATCGGCCCGGCCACCCGCGCCACGTTGGTGGCGCCAATATTGCCGCTGCCGGCCTTGCGCACGTCCGCGCCACCGAACACCTTGCCGAGCAGCAAACCGAAAGGGATCGTGCCCAGCAGATAGGCCGCCACCGGGATCCACACCAGGCTCAGTGAGATTTCAGGCATGCGCCGCTAGGCCCCCACCGCAAACGAAAACGCGTGCAGCGTAGTGTACTCCGCGCCCGAAGGCTTCAGTTTGCTCTCGATCAGATGAAACTCGCCGGCCCGCATCGCCCCAAAGTCCCGCTCGGCATTTTCCCGCACCACCGCGCCAAGCCTCTCGGAAATGCCCGGCGGCTCGAAGCGCGCCAGCGTCAGATGCGGCGTAAACGCGCGTTTCTCGCGCGGAAATCCAAGCGGATCAAGGCGTTGCTCGATGTTCCCGGCGATTGCCGCCAGATTCGGCGAAGCCTCGATGCCCGCCCACAAAACCCGCGCCCGCTTTTCGCCGGGAAAGAAACCCAAGCCGCGGAATTGCAGCTCGGCAGGCCGGCCGGACCGCACCGTGGAAAGCGCCGCCACAATCTCGTTCAGCTTGTTGGCAGCGGCTTCGCCGAGGAACTTGAGGGTCACGTGAAGGTTTTCCGGCCGCACCCAGCGCGCCCTTTTTCCCGAAGTCTGCTTTTCCAGCGCACCCAACTCTTTCATCAGCGCGGCAAGATTCTCTCGCACCGCCGCCGGAATCTCCAACGCAACGAACAGGCGCACGGTTCAGACCCTTTTCGAAGATGATTTGGTGTTGTTTTGTCCGCTATAGAGAAAGTGCACGCGCACCATGTCCAGAGCGGCCTGCGAAGCCTGCCAGCGGATGGCTTCGCGGTCGCCGGGAACGCGTATGCCCCGTTCTTTGACGCCGCCCGGGTAGGAAATCGCGACGTACACGGTACCCACGGGTTTCTCTTCCGATCCGCCGCCCGGGCCCGCCACGCCGGTGATCCCCACGCCAAACGTGCTTCCCACGCGCCGCCGGATCCCTTCGGCCAGCGCCACGGCCACCTCGGGGCTGACCGCGCCCTTGGCCAGAATCATCTCCGCCGGAACGTCGGCCCACGCGGTCTTTAGTTCGTTGCTGTAGCAAACCACGCCGCCAAGAAAATACGACGAGCTGCCGGCGATGCTGGTCAGCCGCTGCGCCAGTAAGCCCCCGGTGCAACTCTCCGCCGCCGCGATGGTCGCGCTGTTCATCATCAGCTCGTGCGCCACCACTTCTTCCAGGGAGCGCCCGTCTTCGCTGAAAATCCGGTCGGTCAGTGCGATCTCAAAGCTCTGCACGATTTCGTCCAGCGTTTTCTTGGCGTGTGGCGCGTCCTCGGTCCAAAGACGCAGGTGGATTTGCGTTTCTCCGGGCGCCGCCAGGATAGTGGTGATCACTTCGGGATAGCGTTTGTAGATCGGCAGGATGCGCTGCTCGACGTGCGATTCACCCAGGCCCGTGACGCGAATCTCGCGGTGATGCAGCCGCACCCCGGATACGCGGCGTTCCAGCCGCGGCAAGACCTGTTCGCGGAACAGCGGCTTCAATTCCCGCGGCGGACCAGGCAGTAGCGCAATCACCCGGCCTGCGTCTTCCAGCCACAACCCCGGCGCCGTCCCCCGCTTATTTTCCAGAATTTCCGCGCCCTCCGGCACCATCGCCTGGCGCACGTTGACCTCTGGCATTTCGCGGCCCAGGCTGCGAAAGCGCCCTTCGATATGGCGCAGGATTTCGTCGTTGCGCCGCAGCTTGCGGCCCAGCAACTCCGCCACCGTCTCGCGTGTGAGGTCGTCCTCGGTAGGTCCCAGCCCGCCGGAAGCAATGATCAGCGGCACGCGTTCCAGCGCATCGCGAAAAACCTCGGCAAGCAGTTCGCGGTTGTCGCCGACCACTGTTTTGCGCACCACTTCAATGCCGATGCCATTCAGCTCTTCGGTGAGAAAGAGCGAGTTGGTATCCAGCCGGTCCGGCGTCAGCAGTTCCGAACCAACCGCAATGATCTCCGCTTTCATCTCCAATGTTTGTACCCGATGAGGAACGAAGAGCGCAAGCTGGTGTCAGACGCCAGGCGAATCGAAGAGCATCAAGGTGGGTCGTTATTTCAGCTACCCGAGCAATGGCAGGCCACGAACGTCCCAATCCAGCGTGAACAGCGCCCCAGTCGTGGTCAGAATCGCGCGCCCGTTGGGCAGCAGCGCCAGACCAACCAAACCCGAGCCGCTCAGCACGATTTCCGCCCGGCCCTCCGGCGTAATGCGCACGATGCCGCGGCGCCCCGAATACGAAGCCGCCACGTACAGATTGGCATCCTTGTCGAACGCCAAACCCTGCGGCCTTCCCAGCCCGCGGTAAAAAACCTGGACTTCACCGCCCTTGGTAATGCGATGGACGCGGTCGTAGCTGGACGTAGTCGGACCGGTGACGTACAGGTCGCCGTCCGGATGAAACGCCAGGTGATAGGCCGCGACCGACGGCTCCAGCGTGGCGAACACAAAAATCTCCCGGCTCTTGCTGATCTTGAAAACCGTGCCGCTGCGATCCCCCACGTACAAATTCTCATCGCGATCGAAAGCGATCCCGGTGGCCACGCCCATGCCTTCAATCCACTGTTCCGCCCGCCCGTCCGGCGTCACCCGATGAATCGTCCCGTCATTGCGGCAAGAAACGAAAAGGTTGCCGCCGCGATCCACCGCCAGGCCCGAAGGATTGATCAGCGAAGTTACGAAGGGCTTGACGTTGTAGTTCGCGGTGATCTTGTAAAGCGAAACCGGAACCCGCTGCCCGCGCGGCCCGCTGAAGGTCACATAGATATTTCCGTCGGCATCCACCGCGGGATTCGCCACCGGATGCAAATTGTCCGCGACTTGCCAGCCGATCGCCACTGGATGCGGCTGGCTTTCGCTTTGCGCGTTGGCCACGCTCACCGTCCCGCCGTTGGCGCTGTCGGGCACCCGCGCGATCAACCGGTTGTCGGTGGCCAGCATCAGGCTGGCCTCCGCCTCGCCAAAGTGCACGATCGGCCGCGCCCCGCTGCGCGACGCGAACCCGCTCCCGTGAATTACGATTTCGCCGCCCGGAATGGCTGCCGAGGGCGCGATTCTCTCGATGCGCGGGCCGCCGTTTTTTTCTGACATGGAACCAAATCCCAATTTCATATCAGTTTAAAGTGTAGCGCGAGCCGCAGCAGAATTGCAGCGTACACGCCGGCCGCCCAGTCGTCCGCCATAATGCCCCACCCGCCCGGCAGCAGTTCCAGCCGGCGCAGCGGAAACGGTTTCCAGATGTCGAACAACCGGAAAAATACAAAACCAAAAAACAGGTATTTCCAATTGACCAAACTGAGCGCGAAGAAAATCGCGAATTGCGACAGATCCATGTGCGATCGCAAATTGGGCAGGGCAATCGGAATTAGCGGGAGCAGCAGCGTCAGGTGCATGCCCGCGACTTCATCAATCACCACGAACGAGGGATCCTTGATTCCGGCGTAGGTGGCCGCTTTCTCCGCGCTCCAGACTCCAATCGCGCCTAACAACACCAGCAAAAACAACGCGCAGAATATGGGCAACCACAGCACGGTGTCGTGGATGTCGCTGCCCGGCACCAGAAAATGCTTGTCCATGAATCTGGCATCGGACAGAACATGCAGCGGCGACAAACCCGCCAGCGACGTTGGCCGCAGGAAAAAAATCGCCGAGAGGCCGATCGTCGCCACCCCCACCAGCGATCCGAACGTCCCCGGCGCCTTGGGCAAATAGCCGACGCCAAAAGCGGTGGCAATGGCATAGGCCAGCCGGGGCTTTTTGCCGCTGGGCGTACTGCTTGCCGGCTCAGTGTTGGGTGTCATCGGCGTTTGGTGATTCGTTCAGTTCTTCGTCGTCTTCGTTAAAAATTGGTTCCGACACCACGTACTTTTCCGAAGCCCAGTTCCCCAGGTCGCGCAACTGGCAGCGCTCGCTGCAAAAAGGAAATTCCGCGTGCAGCGAAGAATCCGTAGGCGTCTTGCATATCGGACATTTGTGTTGCATCACCGCGATCCCAATCCGGCCCCATGTGTCTCTGCGACGCTCTCGCCCGGCGCTGTAGCCGCCCTCTTTTACCCTGAGCCTAGAAAGGGTCAGAGGGCGGGGGTTTAGATGCGGCAACCAACGCGCGAAGCCAGCACTGCACGTCACCGCGCTCGGGTCCAATCCTCGCGCCCGCAGGCCCAAATATTACCCCAATACCCGCAACGCCGCTCCGGTCGAGATCCGAGTCAGCGCTTCCACCGCCGGCATCGTTGGCCCGGCGGAAACGCCCAGCCCGGCAGGCCGGGGAAGAATCTCCACCACGCGCCCAATCAAGTCGTAAGTGTCAGTCTTGGTGATTTCCACGCCCACAGCGTCGCCGGTGCACGCAATCTCCCCCGCAGGCAATTCGATGTCGGTAAGGTACACCTTGCCGTCGATGTCCGGCGCCATACCTTCCAGCCGCGCCTCCCACACCAACGGATTATCCTTGGAAGGTCCTTCCACGAGAGCAACGGCGGTGCTCCCTCGGAACCGACGAAGTCTCTCTCGCGAAATCTTCCTTTGAATGCCCATCAATCGATTGCGCCGTTCCGTGATGGTCTCTGCGTCGACCTTGGCATCCAGCGCGTGGCTACCCGCATTATCCACGTCCGAATATTCAAACACGCCCATCCAATCGAGATTCGCCGCCCGCACAAAGCCGCAAAGCTCTTCAAAATCCGCCTCGGTCTCCCCAGGGAAGCCCACGATGAACGACGTACGCAACGAAACCCCGGGTATCGTCGCGCGAATCCGTTCCAGCAGTTTCAAAAACGCGTCGCCGTGCGATCCCCGCTTCATGCGCGCCAAAACGTTGCGGCTGGCGTGCTGCAGCGGCATATCCATGTATTTCGCGATCCGCGGGTGAGCGGCCAGGGTATCCAGCAATCTCTGCGTAACGCGATTCGGATACGCGTACAGGAAACGCACCCAAAGCAGATCTTCCACCTGCGCAAGCCTCTCCAGAAGCTGCGCCAGCCCATCGCGCAAGCCCAAGTCCTCGCCGTAAGAGGTCGTGTCCTGCCCGATCAGCGTGATCTCGCGAGCTCCGCCCGCCGCCAGATTCTCCGCCTCGCGCACCACCGATTCAAAGCGCCGGCTGCGAAACTTCCCGCGAAGCTGCGGAATGATGCAAAACGTGCAAGGATGATCGCAACCCTCCGCGATCTTGATGTAAGCCGCATGCCGCGGCGTGGTGATGATGCGCGGCGTAAGATCGTGATACAGAAACGCGGGCGGCTCCGCGGGCAAAACGCGCAAATCCCCTTCGACCGCTTCGAGGATGCGCTCGACCTCTCCCGTGCCGACAACCGCATCCACTTCCGGAACCTGCTCCAGGATTTGCTCCCGAAAACGTTCCACCAAACAGCCCGCCACAATCAGTTTTTTCGCGGCACCGAACTTCTTGTGCTCGGCCATTTCCAGGATCGCGTCGACGGATTCCTTCTGCGCCGATTCGATGAAGCTGCACGTGTTAACCACCAACACCTCGGCCTCATCCGCGCGCGGCGTCAACTCGTAGCCCTCGCGCGCCAAAATACCCATCATCACCTCGCTGTCCACGAGGTTCTTCGGGCAACCCAAGCTGATGAATCCGACCTTGGTCATAGGCAGTGAATTTGCGGCTTCCCGCAATTCTCTAGTGTAACATGCCGCTCCGTGAGTCGGCACAGCACCACAAATTCAGCTAGGAAGCCGGATTGACCTGAAAAACATCTAGAACAGCCAGCGGAGCGAAAGGGGACTCTACCATGTTAGGCGATTTCTTTACGGTAATTGTGTTCTTTTGCGGCCTCGCACTCTGGGCCTACCTTACTTTCCTTTGCGTGCAAGCCCTTCGGGCAATTCAGAACATTGACCGAAGTCTGCACGACGTAGCCACAACCTTGCGCAATCAAAATCCGATGGACGGGGCCCACCGCGGCGCCTAACGCGAGCGAGGCGTCGCGCGAACCTGCTCCAACAGCCCTCGCAGCCGCAGCGTATCGCACGGCACCCCGCCGAAACGCGCGTGCGCGTAAACCTCCGTGAACTCACGAACTGCGGGAGCCAGACCAGCTGTCTCGACTGTCGAAGCGAATTCCAGTGGCGTTTGAGAGGCGCACCGCGCAAATCCCCGGCCTTCCAACACTCGCAGCAACTCGGCATACAGCCGCGAAGCAAGCTGCGGGTTCGCCCGCCCGGACTCCGGTGCGCGCAGTTGCCAATACAGCCGCAACCGCCGAACGGCCCCGCGCAACAAATCGTAGCGCAACACCACCAAAAGCAAGATCAGCGCCAGCGGCAGCACAAACCCAAACGCGCCATTCCGGCCCAGGAACGATTTCATCCACAGCTTGCCCTTACCCTGCTCGCTGGCGAACCAGGCCCGCGCGGAATCCGTCCAGCTCCGCGTGTCGCGCTGCACCAACTGCGCCATTTGCATCTGATGCGCGAAGTCGTAGTTGATCACCCACTCGTTCCAGGACAGCTCCATCCAATCAAGGTACTGCCCGAAGCGCGAAAAGAAACCAAACTCCTCCGTCGCGGCCGGCGTGGGATCGAAAGTCACCCAGCCGTTCCCCGGAAAATAAACTTCCACCCAACTGTGCGCGTCGCTCGCCCGCACGATGTAATCCCCGGCGAGGTCGTTGTATTCGCCGGGCAGAAATCCGTTCACCTCGCGCGAAGGAATGCCCAGCGTGCGCAGCATAATCGCCATCGCCGAAGCGAAATATTCGCAATGCCCGGCGCGCGTCTCGAACAAAAAGTGCGCCAAGGGGTCGTCCCCGGGCTTGCCGGTCAGCGTGAGCGTGTAGGTAAATCGGCTGCGCAGATAGGCCTCGATCGCAATCGCTTTATCGTAGGGCGTGCGCGCCCGCTGGCTGACCGTTTTCGCGAGTTCCAGGATGCGCGGGTCGAGTGCCGGAAGCTGCAGGTAGATGTCGCGGATGCCTTCAGAGTATTGGGTGGAAGCGCTTCGAAGCTTCGCCGCGTCGACTCTCGGCAGCCGCGAGTAGCCGTAATAGCGCATCTGCTCGTAATTGCGATACGGATTGAACAGCGAGCCCGTGGAATCCCGAAAAACATAGCTGCGCCGCGCAGTCCAACTCCCATACGAGTTCCCGCCCGAGAAATTTCCCCTCAGAGAAACCGCGTTGGCGGGAACAAAAATCGCATCGGTGGCCAGCGGCTGCAGCAGCACCTCGTACTGCAGTCCGATTGCCGAATCGTCGGGCCGCTGCAGCGGATCGCCCACGTAAAGCCAGCCGTCCGAATTCGGCGCCACTCCGGCAGCACGATGATGCGGCGTCGTCCAGCGCTTCCCGTCGAATGTCGAAAGCGCAATGCCGCGCCAGCGCAGCATGGGATCGCCGACCGGCTTGCCGGTCTTGACGCGCATCACCACCGCGGAGTTTTTCTTGATCTCCCCGATTTGCCCCAGCTCCACGTCATCGCTGAAACCCGTCATCAACGAAGGCCGCATGCTGGCGCGGCCCAGGTAGCCCGCGCTGAATCGTGGAAACAGAAAGAACAGTGTCCCGCCGATGACCATCGCCCCGGCCGCCACGCTCACCGCGGCAAGGCTCAGCGCCCGAGTCATCTGCCGCTCTTGCGCCGGCTGCGCCTCGACCGCCGGCGCGATCGCTCCGTTGGCCCCGCGCCGCATTTCCAGGCCGACAAACGTGGCCACCCCGAACAGCAGGAAAACAAAAAACAACACCAGGAACGAGGTGTCCACGGTGAGCACCGCGGAAGCCAGAATCGCCGAGAACGCCAGCATCACCAAAAACAGCGCGTCGCGGTCGGTGGTCGCGCTGTAAAGACGCACCAGCATCACGAATAGCAGGAAATGCACCGCGCCGAGCAGCGCGGCGTACAGCGCCGGATTCGCCGAGCTCGCCACGAAAACGCGTGAAAAGAAAAAAGCGTCCACCGGGAAGAAAAATAAATAGGAAACCACCAGCCAGGTGGCTGTGCGGTGCGACAACTCCGGGCCCTTGCGCCGCAACCAGCGAGAGCCCTTATACAACATGCCGATAGTTGCGAGTACGCAGGTGATGACATCTAGTTTGCCGGTGGCCACCAGCATCCCGATCGACGTGAGAATCAGAAAATACAGCGAGCCGCGAAAAAATCTTTCGGCGGGCAGGGCGGAGACACTTGCGGAAGAAGCGGAGGCGGCCATGGTGGACACTCAATGGTAGCATCCGCGTGGTGCAGGCCAGGCCCGCGCGGCGCGAAACGATAACGTTCAGGGATGCGCAGGCGCAGGAACGGGGCTCGCAAGAGCGGCGCGCGCCACCTTGCGCGTCAAATTGGAGACTGCCAGGGAAGAGGGAGCCGCGAGTTCCGCGAGCAGGACTAATTTGCTGCCGGCAATTCGCGGAAGCTTCGGAACCAGCACGCGAAATGGCCGCAGCGCGATGTCCCGGTAGGTCACGCAATGCCGCGCCTCCGACAGCGGTTCCATGCGCAGCGTCTTTTCTTTCGCAGGCGGCGACACCAGCTTCGACAGAAATTCCCGCAATTCCGCGGCTGGATTTTTCTTCACCGACACGGTGGGAAAGTGCCACATCTTGGAGACCAGTGCTGCAACTTCCTCGTGCGTCGCTTGTTTTCGCGAAGCGTGCGGCGGCGGCAGCAGAAGCGTCCGGCCGCGGGTGTCCAGCAGTACGGCTGCCGCAAGGGTAATTTCCATTCTCGTGCGCAACTTGCGTTTTTCCGGCAGCGATTCGGTAAGACCCAACTGGCGTGCCCGGCAAAATTTTGCAACCGGGCAGAGCAGGCATTGCGGCGAGCGCGGCGTGCAGATCATCGCGCCGAGTTCCATCATGCTTTGATTCCAGTCGCTCGGCGATTCGGCATCAAGCAAACCGTCGGCGGACTTCTGGAGCGCCTGCCAGCGCCGCGCGTCGCGCAGGTCGCCCTTAACCGCATCCAGCCGCGCTAGCACCCGCGCCACATTTCCATCCAGAACCGCGTGCTTCGCTCCAAACGCGATGCTCAGAATCGCCGCCGCCGTGTACCGCCCGATACCCGGCAGCGCCAGAACCTCGGCTTCCGTTTGTGGAAATATTCCACCGTGTTTCGCGACGATCTGCTGCGCGGCCCGCTGCAGATTCCGTCCCCTGCTGTAGTACCCAAGCCCCGACCACAGGCGCAGCACTTCTTCCTGCGAAGCCTCCGCCAGCGCCCGCACGTCCGGAAATCTCTCCAGAAAACGTTCGTAGTACGGGATCACCGCCGCTACCCGCGTCTGCTGCAGCATGATCTCTGAAAGCCAGATGCGATAGGGATCCCGCGTGCGTCGCCACGGCAAATCGCGCTGAAAATGCCGAAACCACCCCAGCAATTGCCTGCGAAATTCGGAAAGCTCGCGACCCTCAAGCATGAGGCTGCATTCTCGCACGAATCGCATTCGACGCCGAACGCTTCGCGGATTAGCCCGGTAGGTCCTCTAGAAACACCACATAAGAGGAGTGCCACAAATTCGCCGGAATGGACCCTCGCGGCTGGCTGGTGACGATCACCTTGAACAAATCGGGCGAAGCGGCCAGATCGGACAACAGCGCATGCTGCGGATCCGGCGGCAGAGCCTGCGCCAGCGCCAGATGCCGCAGGATGGCAAAAATGTTTTCCTCCGCGGGCCCCAGCGACGTTTCCATACCCGCGCTGCGAAATTGCAGATACGCATTGCGCTCAAAGAAATGCCAGGCGATGCCCGCGCACAAAGCGACTGCACGCTCGAAGCGCTCCGCATCCCCGCCAGGCGCGCCGGCGCTTTCCGCGGCACCGCCCGGGGAAGTGTGCGGATCGAGAACCAGCAGAACCCGGCAGTCGTCTTCCCGTGTGAATTCCCGCACCATCAGCGAACCCAACCGCGCGGAAGCTTTCCAATGCACGTGTCGCGCGCTATCGGACGGAACGTAATCGCGCAACGCATACAAATCGTGTCCGCCGCCCTTGTTCAGGCTCTCCAGCGCCCCCTGCAATCCCGGAAGAATTTCGACGAACTCGCCCGCGGGCTCCACCGACGGATAGACCAGCGCCTCGGTTTGCAACTCCACGCGATGCGCTTTCTGCAGGAAGCCAAACGGGAAGCGCGTAACGATGCGAAACGCGTCCTGCCGATACGCGCCCCGGCGCGCAAAAGTTATCGGCACTGTCTGCCGCACCCGCTCTCGCTTGGACAGATAAGGAAAGTACACCGGAGTTTCCAGCAGCGCGGCAGGCGGCGAGTTTTTCTTCTTCGCCGCTTCCACCCGCAAGGAAAACGACGGCAGCGTCAATTTTTCGTTTTCCAGTTCGACCAGCGCGCGCACCGGCTGGCCCGCAAAAATATGCTCCGGCAGCTCCAACCGCATCGCCACGCCGGATAGCGTGATCGAGGAAAGAATCCCGGACATGAGAATGACGGCGATCAAGCTGGACAAAATCAGAAACAACAGGTTGTTGCCGGTGTTGAGCGCCGCCATCGCCACGATCAGCACGCCGCCGATATAAATCCAACCCTCACGGGTGACCCGGTACTCCATCTTGTAGCCGATCCAACGCAGCGGCGTGCGCTTGGCCAGCACCGGCACCAGCGTGATCCCCACCCACGCGGCCACCAGCAGCGCGCCCAGCGCGCACGCGGTGGACAGGACCACCTGGCCGAGCTCAGCGGCCGCGCCGGAATACAGCGCCAGCAGCAGCGCCACGCCCAGCGCCGCCATCGACAGAAAAAAGGCGCGAACTGCGGGCCGGTCGGCTTTGGCCCACAGTTGCGCGACGGTGGAGTTGACGCTCACTGGCGAGCTCTTCACAAGGGAACGGGAACGGATTCGACGATGTCGCGGAGCACCGCTTCGGTGGTCTCCGATTTCTTTTGCAGCGAAGCATGCCGCGAGCTGGCCACTACCCGGTGAGAAAAAACGGCGACCGCCAGTTGTTTGAAGTCATCCGGCAAGCAATAATCGCGCCCATCCAGGAAAGCCCGAGCCTGGGCCGCGCGCTGCAGCATCAACGTGCCCCGCGGGCTGACGCCCAGCGAAAGCTGGTCGCTGCGCCGTGTGCGTTCCACGATGTCCAGCGCGTAGTCGTGCAAGCTGGAGTCCACTTTGACCTGCGCGACCGCGTGCTGCATCCCCAGAACATCGTCAACGTCGGCCACCGCTTCCAGCGATTGCACCGGATCGTCTCCCGCGCGCTTGCGCAGGATTTCCCGCTCGGTTTCGTGCGACGGATAGCCCATGCGAATGCGCATCAAGAAGCGATCGAGCTGCGATTCCGGCAAGGGATAGGTGCCGTGGTGCTCGACCGGATTCTGCGTGGCGATCACTAGAAATGGCTGGGGCAGCGGCAGCGTCTTGCCGTCCACGGTCACCTGCGCCTCGTTCATGGCCTCCAGCAGCGCCGACTGCGTGCGCGGCGTGGTGCGGTTGATCTCGTCGGCCAGCACCACGTTGGCGAAGATGGGTCCGGAGCGAAACTCAAACTCGCGCGTCTCCGGGTTGTACACGCTGACGCCCAGCACGTCGCTGGGCAGCAAGTCCGATGTGAACTGAATCCGCTGGAAGCTGCAATGGAACGATTTTGCCAGGGCCTGCGCCAACGTGGTCTTGCCCACCCCGGGAACATCTTCGATCAGCAGGTGCCCGCGGGCCAGCAGGGTGATCAGCGACAGCTGGATGGCCTCTTCCTTGCCGTAGATGGCGCGCGCGATGGAGCGTTGCAGTTGCGATACGATCTGCGAGGTTACCGCCGTCATTGTTGAAAACCCGGGCTCTTCCTGTTACAAATAGTGCAGCGTTTGGGCGACTAGCTCAGTTGGTTAGAGCGCTCCCCTCACACGGGAGAGGTCAAAGGTTCAAGTCCTTTGTCGCCCACCATCCTTCCGCCCTGACAATTCCCTCTGATTGTCCCATCGCCGCCAAAGAGGACGCAGTACTGCTTCCCCATTCTGTGCCGAACTCGCTATTTACTGGCCTTTCGTCGGATGCACTGGAACTCTCGGCGGTCACCTACCCTCCAGCTCCGCTGGCACATCGCGGGAACCGTGAAGAACCGCCACAATTTGAACGCCATCGGAACGCTCGCGATAGACGACTAAATAAGGACGAACCGGCCAGAAGCGCACTGGCGCGCCCGTGAGATCCGGCCGAAAGTGCCCAATGCCAGGCCACGAGGCGATTCGCTCGCACGCTGCAAAAAGTTCATCGATCACGCGGTCCGCAGCGACAGGATCGTCAGCGGCAACAAAGTCCCAGATGCTCTCCAGGTCTGCGAGCGACTCCGGGGAGAGCTCGTAGCTGGCCATGATGCCTACTCGTTTCGCCGCCGGCGCAAACGAGCGCGAGCCTCCTGAGCGCTGATGCCCTGGCCGTCGTCCAACTGTCTCAGTCCGCGGTCGATCCTCTGTCGGACCGCCGCAAGCTGGCTTTGTTTTAGGCGATCTTGCTCTTCTAGGAGACGCAGAGCCTCGCGAATTACCTCCGAGGCTGACGTGTACCTGCCAGTTCGCACCTTTTCGGCGACCATCTGCTCGAGTTCAGGGGTCAGGGATACGTTCATCGGAAACTACCTCAGTCTTAAGAATAACAAAGAATAGCAAAGCTTGCTATTGCCGACTATTGTCAAAGCCAACTGATGTAGACTCGCGGGTGACCGTTGCTAGCACCCTTGGGAGCAATCGCGATTCGCCATGTCCACTCTTCTCCGTGCCATTGAGTTCCTGGGTTTGGGCCTATGGCTCGGCAGCGACATTTTTCTCAGCTTCGTAGTGGCCCCCGGCGCCTTCCGGATACTGGCCAGCCGCGACCAGGCCGGCGCCATGGTTGGCTATGGCCTCTGGTGGATGCACATGATCGGCGTGGTCTGCGGCATCGTCTTTCTTCTGGCTCGTTTGTTGAGAACTCGCACGTTTGCAAGTCTGGCGGCTCCTGCGGCGCTGTGCGTCGTGCTCATGATCGGGCTCACAGTGGTCTCGCAGCACGCAGTCAGCCCGAAGATGGCGGCGCTCCGGGTCCAAATGGGGTCCATCCAGGCGACGGCGGCGGACAGCCCTCTGCTGGCGGAGTTCAGCCGTCTGCACCGCATCTCAGTGTCGCTCGAAAGCGGCGTATTGTTGGCTGGGATGGCCGCTATGTATCTGATGGTGAAAGAATTAAGCGCCGCGCGCTGAAGCCCGCCAGCCTCAAGAGCGCTTGCGCCGGGACGCCCGCTTATCCTTGCTGCGTTTGCGTCGCACCTTGGCGGGAAGGATCTTGTTGGTCACCGCGTACCCAGCCCGCTCGAAAGCTCGCCACATATACCAGCTGGCGACGGTCCGGTACGGCCGCCACTGCTCCCCGAAGGCCAACAGCTCCTTGGGCTTGGGCATATACTTCTTGCCGTAAGTCACCGACCAGCCCTTTTTCACTCCCAAATCGTGGATCGGCAGGACATCCGGTCGCCCCAGATTGAAAATCAGAAACATCTCCACGGTCCACGCCCCGATCCCGCGAACCGACACCAGCCGTTCAACCAGCTCTTCGTCCGATAGACCTTGGGCTTGTTCCAAAGTGGGAACAGTGCCGTCGATGGTTTTCTGCGCCAAGTCCTTCATCGCCACGATTTTGGCCCCGGACAAGCCTGCCTTGCGCAAAACCGGCTTGCGAAGCTTCAGCATTTCCTGGGGAGAAGGAGCCCGGCCGTTGCTGCCCAGCGCCTTAACCCGGCCAAAGATCGTAGCAGCCGCCTTTCCAGAGATGGATTGGTAGGCAATGGATTCGAGCAGCGCCTCGTAAGGCGACTGCGCCGCCTCCATGTCGACCTGGAATTGCACCGTCTCGGCGATCAGCGTAGCCAATTTTTCGTCTTTGGCCGCCAGGTGCTCCATGGCCAAGACGAGGTCGAACGGAAGGGTTGGGGTTTGGCTCGCCATTGGAGGCTGGGATAGTCTAGGTTCCTCCCGCCCGAAAGAAAAGGGCGGTTAGCGCGATTTCAAGGATGGCGTGAGGTTGCGAAACAACGCCCGCCTCCGAAGCCGTCCACCCCACCAGCCGCCAATCAATGCTGAGCCTTGGCGTCCAGCCGCGTCTCACTCAGGTCCAGCTCCCGCTCGAGCTCCCGCAGCGCTTCGTCGTTGATGTGCCCCTGGTTGCGGAGATCCACCGCGATCTTCCGTTCGATGCGCAGCAGTTGCCGCGAAAGGTTGACGGCCCGAGCATGCTCGGC
Source organism: uncultured Acidobacteriota bacterium (assembly GCA_963788495.1). Classification (GTDB taxonomy): domain Bacteria; phylum Acidobacteriota; class Terriglobia; order Acidiferrales; family UBA7541; genus Acidiferrum. Next base: position 426,571 of record CAWBGX010000003.1, read on the forward strand.
GGCGTTGCTGCCCTCGTTGGCGGGATTCTCCTGGGTGGCGGCCAGCCGCCGCTGGTAATGCATGACCAGATCGTCGAAAGCCTCGACGAATTCGGCGCTGTCCTCTTCAGAGCGCCGCTCTTGCAAGTGTTTCAGCGCCGCTTCCAGCATGGTGCGCCGCGCTCCTTGGGCTTCGCTGTTGGGGGCTCCCGCGCCCGCAAGCCCCAGGAACGCAATTAGCGGCGACAAGGTAAGTCCTTGGAAGACCAGGGTGACCAGGATCACGCAGAAGGTCAGAAAGATGATCAGGTTCCGCTGCGGGAAAGGCTCGTCGTTGGCCAATGTCTCCGGCAGCGAAATCGCCGCCGCCAGCGCCAGCACCCCGCGCATGCCCGTCCAGCCCACCACGAAGATGGCGCGAGCCGAGGGCATCGCCTCCTTCTGGTGCAGAAGCCGCCGCCGGATCACGTTCGAGACCCAGGCGCCGGGGTAGGTCCACACCAACCGCAGCGCGATCAGCAGCGCGCTGAAGGAAGCGCCGAAGACCACCAGGCTCCCGAGTTTGTAACCCCGAATGCCCGCCAGCACGAAGGGCAGCTGCAGCCCGATCAGAACGAATACCAGCCCATTCAGCGCGAAAATGAAGGAATTCCAGAAGCCGTACGCTTGCAAACGCACCGTTGGAGAAAACAAATACGCGCTGCGCCGCCCCAGGTACAGTCCGCAAACCACCACCGCGAATACCCCGGAGGCGTGAATGGCTTCGGCGGCCAGATAGGCCGCGTACGGCACCATGATGGTCAGGGTGACCTCGATCGGGCCGTCATCGAGATGCCGGTGTAATTGCTCCACGATCAGCGCGATCACGAATCCAACCGCTATGCCCGCCGTCGTCAGGTAAACCAGCCGCACCAGGCCTCCGGCGACCGTCGGAGTCTGTCCCTGCACCACCATGGCGACGCCGAATTCCAGGGCCAGCAGGCCGGTGGCGTCGTTCACCAGGCTTTCCCCTTCGAGAATGTCGACGATGCGCTGCGGCAGGCCGACGCGCTTGGCGATGGAGGTGGCGGCGATCGCGTCGGTGGTGGCCACCACCGCGCCCAGGACGAAACCCAGCCGCCAATCGAATCCCGCGAACGTCCAATGGGCCGCTTCGGCGACTCCGAAGACGGTGAAGCCCACCAGGCCGAATGCCAGAAAGAAAATGCTCACGATGTTGTAGGAAAAATCCCGCCAGGACGTGAACCACGCCGCGGAATACAGCAGCGGCGGCAGCACCCCGAGAAAGATCAGGTCGGGATTCAAGCTGATCTTAGGAATGCCGGGGATAAAGCTCAGCAGCAGTCCGGCAATCACCAGAACGATGGGGTAAGGCAGCTCCAGCTTACGGGCCAGGGACGCGAAAGCCACCACAAACAGCAACAGCAGCAGAAAAACCAATTCCACGCCGTGAATACTGGCGCCCGCCATCGATCCCCTCCCAGACGAAGCAAGATACCGCAGTTCGCAAAGGAATCGAAACTGCAGCCCGGGGCCCGCGGCGAAGTCCCCAGTCCTTTCGCTTCTATGCGCTCTCTGTGCTCCTACCTCTGTGTTAAATCTTTTCTCCTCTCCTCGACAAACCTAAGAACCACGTCGGCGACGGAGACCCGTAGCACAGCCCGCGGGGAGTGAGGCCTCGCGTCTGTGCTAACATCCTGAGTTTATGCAAACGGGAATTATTGGACTACCACAGGTAGGAAAGACGACGCTGTTCCGCATCTTGACCAAAGCGAACGTCGAAGGCAAAGCGGGCGCCTCCACGACCCACGTCGGCGTAGCAAAAGTACCCGAGCCGCGCCTGCAGCAACTGGCGACGCTGTACAACCCCAAGAAAATCACCTACGCCACAGTGCAGTATGTCGATCTCGGCGGCATGCAGAAGGAGAAATCGCGCGACGCGCTGGCCCCGTTGCGCGAAGTGGACACCATCGCCAACGTGATCCGCGTTTTCGAGGATCCTTCCGTGCCGCACGCCGCGGGCAGCATCGATCCGCTGCGCGATGCCACCAACCTGGAGTTGGAGCTGATCCTGGCCGACCACGACCAGATCACCCGCCGCCTCGAGCGCCTGGACAAGGACCTGAAGAAAAAGCGCGACCCCATCCTGGAGACCGAGAAAGCGGTCCTGGAGAAGTGCAAAGCACACCTGGAGGCCGAAAAGCCGCTGCGTGAATTGCAGCTTACGCCGGAAGAGCGCAAGCCGATTGGCGGGTTTTTGTTTTTGTCGCAGCGGCCCATGCTGTACGTGCTGAATCTTGGCGATGACGAAGCCGCGGAGCTCGACACCGCGGTGGAGCGCCACAAACTGGGCGCTTTGCAGGGCCGGCCGAACACCGCGGTGGTCGCCATTTGCGGGCGCCTGGAAGCCGAGCTTGCGGAGATGGACGAGAAGGAAGCGGGGGAGTTACTGGCTTCTTACGGATTGAAAGAACCGGGCTTGAATCGGCTGATTCGCGCGACCTATGAGCTGATGGGGCTGATTCAGTTTTTCACTGCCGGCGAGCCGGAGGTTCGCGCTTGGACCATTCGCAAGGACGCGACGGCGGCGAAGGCCGCTGGGGCCATTCACAGCGACATCGAGAAGGGTTTCATTCGGGCGGAAGTGGTGCGCTGGAACGATTTGCTGGCGGCGGGGAGTATTGCGGCGGCGCGGGAGAAGGCGCAGGTGCGGTTGGAAGGGCGGGAATACATCGTGCAGGAAGGCGATGTGATTTTGTTCCGGCACTCGGGATGAACCCGAACTAAAGAGTGCAAGGGTTAAAGAGTGTAAGAGTTCAAGAGTTTGATGCCGCGGTGGTTGGTTGTGTGGCGGGCGTTCGGTAGATAAAAAAAGCGTCCGCAGCATCGACGCCCACCAAATTCGCTTACACTCTTAAACTTTTGCACTTTTAGACTTTTCCCTTAGGTGCTTGATCTGCGTAGCAAAAGCGGCGCCGCGCCGCCGCACTCCATATGGCGACTCGCATTGTATTGGCGGCGATTTTGGGGTTGGTGGCGGCGGCTGGGAATTTGGCCGGCGGGTATTTCGTGGTTCGGCGGGATTGGCCGCGGCAGTTCCTTCAGTATTTTTTGGCGCTGGGGGCCGGCTACATGCTGGCGGTGGCGTTTATCGATGTGATTCCCGAGTCGGTGCGCATCGGGGGACACCGCGCTTTTCTGTTTGTGCTGATCGGCTACTTTATGGTGCATTTGTTCGAGCACACGCTGGCGCCGCATTTTCATTTTGGCGAAGAAACGCATCTGGAAGAGATGCGCCATCATCATGCGCGAACTACCATCCTGTTCGGGCTGGCGATTCATACTTTTTTTGACGGCGTGGCCATTGCCGCCGGTTTTTTGGTATCCACGTGGCTCGGCGCGGTAATTTTCGTGGCCGTGTTTCTGCACAAATTGCCGGAGGGGTTTACGGTCGCGTCGGTGGTGCTGGCCAGCGGGAAGGGACGCCGCAGCGCCATTCTGGCTGCGGCGGCGCTGGGAGGGGCAACTTTGCTCGGAGTTTTCATGACCAGTTTGCTGCAAGCGCAATTGCAATACGCGCTGCCGCTGTCCGCGGGAGTGACCGTGTATGTCGCGGCCACGGATTTGCTCCCGGAAGTGAACCGCGAGCCGAACTGGCGCAGCGCTCTACTGGTCTTCGTTGGCGTGGCCACGCTCTTGATATTGCAGCACTTATTCCACAGTTAATTCGCTCTTCCTTCGCCCCGGCCCACTGTGTCCTGCTTGCAACTTTCTGAGAACACATGTGTTTGATACAGTGTGGCGGCCATGGCCAGGTCGGACGTCCAACTGATGCTGGACGTGAAGGCGGGCGACGAACAGTCGTTCGCGCTTCTATTGCAGCGCTATCGGAGTCCGCTGGTCAATTTTCTGTACCGCATGGTGCGCAACCGCGAGCAGGCGGAAGATTTGGCGCAGGAAGTTTTCATTCGCGTGTATCGCGCGCGGGAAGAGTACGTGCCGAGCGCCAAATTCACCACCTGGATGTTCCGCATCGCGACGAATCTGGCGCTGAATTCGATCCGTGACACCCGCAATCAACGGATGGAAATCTCCTTGGACGCGCCGGTCACCGCGGATGCCGAGGACGGCGACGAGCGGCCACTGGACGTCGCCGACAAGCATCCCGACATCGAGCAGCATTTGGTGGAGGAGGCGCGGCGCAAGATGATCCGGCATGCCATCGAGAAGCTTCCGGAAAAGCAGCGCGCGGCGGTGCTGCTGCACAAGTATCAGGAGCTGGACTACAACGAGATTGCCAAGATTCTGGAATGCTCGGAGAGCGCGCTGAAGTCGCTGCTGTTTCGGGCCTACGAAACGCTGCGGGTGGAGTTGGCGCCGTTGGTGCAGGCGGCGGCGAAGTGACGAAGACGAGAAGCAATGAAGTAAAGAAGCAACGAAGCAACGAAGTAGCGACGAGTAGGAAAGAAGAGTTTTGCAGTAGCGGAACAGAAGGATGGGCATCATGAGTTGCAATCGAATGGAAAGCCGGATTCTCCCGTATGTGGATGGGCGGCTGAAGGCCAGCGAGCAGCGCGAAGTGGAGGCGCATCTTGCGGCATGCCCAGCGTGCCAGGTACGCGTGAACGAGTTTCGCGCGGTGACCGGGTTGCTGGACGAATTGCCGCAGATCCAGCCGTCCGGGGCGTTTGACGCGCGGGTGCGCGCGCGGGTGGCGGCGGAGCCCGCGCGGCGGAACTGGTGGGCGTGGTTGGCGCCTTCGCCGCGCGTGGCTTTTGCGGCGTCCATGCTGTTGTTGGCGACGATTTGGATTGGGTCGCGGCCCACGGTGGTGAACAATCCGAGCACGGTGCCGGACGAACAGCAGATCGCCAACGATCTGCCGGTGCTCGAGAACTTTGATGTGCTTTCGAGCTTCGAGCCGTTGAACGATCTGCCGCAGCCGGTGCAGCAGGCGCAGCCCGACGATACCGAGCAGCAGGACAGCAATCAGAAAATGTAAGGTGCGATGAAACCAGGGCGCCAATTCGGTGGATGGCTGTGCGGGCTGGGACTGTGCGCCGCGCTGGCGTTGCCGTGTGCCGCGAGGCAGCACCCCGCCAAGGACCGGCCGCATCCGGCGCCCGTTCCCAAAGCCGAACGCGAGAACCGCAGGAACGACCGGCCGCCGAATGCGGGCCGCGCGGGGAACGTGCAACGCTTCAATGAAAACCGCGGGCGGGCCGCCGCTGCGCCACCGCCGAACATGCAGGAACGCTGGCGGAATATGACCCCGCTGGAGAAGCAAAAAATCCTGCGGAACGAGGAGCGGCTCCGGCACCTGCCGCCGGCGCAGCAGCAGCAGCTTCGCGAACGCGCGCAGGTGTGGCAGAAAATGACGCCGGAGCAGCGCGATCACATCCGCAACGACGTGTTGCCGCGCTGGAAGCAGATGCCGCCGGACCGCCGGCAGGCGATTCAGCAGCGGCTGCGGGTGCTGCAGAATATGCCGGAGTCCGCGCGGAATCAGCGCCTGAATGATCCGAATTTTACGCGCGGCATGAGCGAGGAAGATAAGAGCACGCTGCATGATTTGAGCCACCTGCATGTGGGCGGCGCGCCGGACCCGCCGAACGAGTAACGCCACACCGCCCCGCTAAAGCGTCGGGCGGGACGCGCTAAAGCGCGCCCCTACATAGCCCCTCACAGCGCCTCACATCTTGCTGGCATTGGGCGTCTTGCCAAGTAGGGGCGCGGCAGCGCTGCGCCATACCTGGAATGGATGCCCGGCCTTGCGGGGCAATTTGGTTTCGTTCCTTCCTTTCGACGGATTGACAATTCCTGCATTGTCGCGGCATCGTGATGGCGTCGATGTGCCGGCAGCCAAACGCCGGAGGAGATTTTTCACTCGTGTCCACGCGCTTTCGCGCCTTGCAGCACCGGAATTTTCAGCTTTTCTTCGCGGGACAGCTTATTTCGCTTATCGGCACTTGGATGCAGTCGACAGCGCAACTTTGGCTGGTGTACCGGTTGACGCACTCTGCGGCGCTTTTGGGCGTTTTTGGCTTTGCTAACCAGATCGCGATTCTCGTTTTGGCTTCGGTCGGCGGGTACATCGGCGACCACTACAACCGGCACTTGGGTGTGATCTGGACTCAGACCGCGTCGATGATTCTGGCGTTTCTGCTGGCAGGACTGACGCTGAGCGGAGCGATTCATGGTGTGCGGGGAGCATGGGTCGTCATCTTGATTGGGTTCCTTGCGGGCATCGTGAATGCCTTTGACGTGCCGATCCGGCAGGCGTTTTTGGTGCAGATGGTCGGCAAGGAAGACTTGCCGAACGCGATCGCCTTGAATTCGTCGATCTTCAATGGCGCGCGGGTCGTGGGCCCGGCGATCGCCGGGTTTGCCATTGCCTGGATTCATGAGGGCTGGTGCTTCTTTCTGAACGGCGTGAGCTTCCTTGCGGTGATCGTGGCGCTGCTGGCTATGCGCATCGCCAGAACCGAGCCGCATGTGGCGGAGGGTTCGCCGCTGCGAAATTTTCTGGAAGGCTTCCGGTTTGCGATGAGCGATCTGCCGATTCGTTCGACGCTGCTGCTCTTGAGCGTGCTGAGTTTGTTCGGGTTGCAGTACGCCGTCTTCCTGCCGGTTTTCGCCAGAGACGTTTTGCATCGAGAGGCTCGCGGATTCGGATTGCTGCTGAGCACGGCGGGCGTGGGGGCGGTGTTGGGGGCGCTGCAGTTCGCGGCGCGGACCAGCTACAAGGGCATGGCCCGGTGGATCGCGGCGATGTCCACGATCTGCGCACTGGCGTTGATTGCGTTCTCGCGGTCGCAGGTGTTTTGGCTCTCCGCGACGATCCTGTTCGTGGTGGGTTTCACGGCCACTTCGCAGATGGCGGCCACGAACACAACTTTGCAAAATCGGGTACCCGATCGACTGCGGGGAAGGATCATGGCGGTGTACGCGACCATGTTCATGGGCGTGCAGCCGATTGGGTCGTTAATCGCTGGCGGAATCGCCAAACGGATCGGGGCGCCGGATACGCTGACGCTCTTTGGGGTCTTCGTGCTGGTCGCGAGTCTGGTCTTTACCTTTCGTGTGGTGACACGGTTGGGGCAACCGGTGGCAACGTCACCTACTCCTGCCGACTAGGCTTCGGACCCCTACCCCCCACCCCCGTATGTTTTATACATCGTTTTGATTCCATGAGGGTTAGCTCGTCATGTGATACATCGTTTTGATTCTGAAGGGGATAGCAGCCTTCGAGGCCTTCGGTGTCCTTTTGGCATGCCTACCCCCCCACCCCCCGGGGCAATTCATATGGATATCAAAGTAAAGGACTTACGGAAAACGCAGTACGTAAGTACTTGATTCTAAAGGGCGGTTTTGCACACGGCAGTGACGTTTGATCGCTTTGAGAGTGCTTCCGTACTTCCCGTGGGAGCTTAGTGCCCCCGCCTGCGAGATTCCGTAAACGATTCATTTCACGGCGGTGCGATAATTCGCGACGCATTCACATCCCTCCGCAGGAACCAAAACGAAGATGCGGGGACGGATCGAAGGGCTTCGTTCGTTTGGGTTTGGGTGGTCGGGCTTAAGACGGGAAAGCGGTAGAAAGCTGCCGCGCTCCGAACATGGAATAACCTGAGCGTTATATTACCTCGGAAAGCAACAGATGTCAAGTAGAAACGAGATCCGGCGAGGGGCTGACGATCGTTGCGCTGAGAGCTTACCGGGATGGGGCGCAGCCGTGCTGTACCCCTACACGGGATTTGGGCGATAGAGCCACGGCGGTTTGGTGAGGGATTGCGGGCTGGGGGCTTCGGGCGGTGTGGCATTGGTCAGGGTGGCTAGGATGGCGTCGACTTTGGGGCGGTTTGGGGAGAGGGAGCAGACTGGGTCGGTGGCGGCGGGGTCGCCGGTTAGAAGCAGGGCTTGGCAGCGGCAGCCGGCGTAGTCCAGGGTGCGGCGGTCGCAAGATTTGCAAGGTTCTTGCATCCAGGATTCGCCGCGGAACTTTTGGAAAGCTTCGGAGGTCTCCCAGATTTCAGGCAGGGTATGGTCTTGGACGTTCTCGAAGTGCAGGTTGGGGATGACTTTGGCCGCGTGGCAGGGGAGGGCTTCGCCGGTGGGCGTGATCAGCACTAACTTGCGGCCCCAGCCGCCCATGCAGGGCTTGGGGAACTTGGCGTAGTAGTCCGGGACCACCGATTCGATGCGGATTTTGCCGCGCAGGCGTTCGGCGGCGCTTTTCAGGATTTCGAGGGAGCGATCGAGCTGCGGGCGGGTGGGTAGGAGATGTTCGCGGTTGGCGAAGGCCCAGCCGTAGTATTGGACGTTGGCGAATTCGACGCGGGTGGCGCAGGAGGATTCGGCGATCTGCAGCATTTCTTCGATTTGGTCGATGTTGCGGCGGTGAACGACGAAATTCAACGTTACGGCTACGCGATGGCGGGAAAACCATTCCAGGACGCGGAGTTTTTGGGCGTGGGCTCTGGTGCCGGAGATTTCGTTGGAGGTTTCTTCTTGGGCGCCTTGGAAGCTTAGTTGGATGTGGTCTACGCCCGCTTCTACTAGTTTGGCCAGGCGGGGTTCGTCTAGGGGCATTCCTGAGGTGATTAGATTGACGTAGAGACCGGCTTTGCGGGCGGATTTTACCAGGTCGAGGATGTCTGGGCGGGTTAGAGGTTCGCCGCCGGTTAGGTCGGCTTGCAGGACGCCTAGGTCGGCGGCTTCTTGGAAGACTTTGGTCCAGGCTTGTGTGGGGAGTTCGTTTTCGCGGGTGTTTAGTTCCAGGGGATTGGAGCAGTAGACGCAGTGCAATGGGCAGCGGTGGGTTAGTTCGGCTATTAGGGCTAGCGGGTTGGGGGTGGGGGTGGTCATCGGTTGGTGGTCAGTGTTGATACAGAAAGCGCCCGCCACGGTCGGCGGCCGCTACGGTTGCTGATACATCGGCTTTCTTACGAAGCTTACATTGTTGCTAGGGCTTTGTTGGTCAAAAGCGGGGGCAAGGTTCCGCACTCCAGATTACTCGAAGTTTAGGGCGCGCTGGTCGTGCAGCAGAGTTAAGTAGCCAAGGATGTCGGTTTCTACCTTTTTTGGTTCCGCTTTGGAATAGATCTGCTGTAGTTCGGTGATGATTTGTTGGACGGAGTGTTGGCCGTCGCAGCGTTCTACGATTTCCAGGCTTGGGCCGTTTAGGCGTAAGGCGCGTTCCGGCATTAGTAGGGTGCGCGGTTGTTGGGTTTTTTCGTTTAGGCGGCAGCCTGGGGCTAGGCGCGGGTGGGAGTTTAGGTCTGGGGTCATGGAGTTTTTGCTCTGTCGGTTTCGAGGGCGGTTGGAGTTGACTGGGACGCGCTAAAGCTCTCCCCTACATTGTGCCGCGGGGTCATCCGTTGTACTCGCGGGGGACGAAGGCGCCGGGAGGGGGCCAGCCGGGGTTTGCGTAGGCGAAATAGAGGGCGTCTAGTTGGGCCCATAGGATGTCGCACTTGGCGCGCAGGGCGGCGTGGCATTGGTCCTGTTGCCCGCGCGTTTGCGCGTGCTGGATGACCCAGGCCAGCGCGAAGTCGGAGTCTTCCGGGGCTTGCGTCAGGCGGCCGGTGAAATAGTCCAGGCCGCCGGAGAGCCAGGGGTAGTGTTGACGTAGGCGGTCCATGCGCAGGGTGATCAGGCTTTTGGAAAAGAGTTCGGTTAGCGACGAGGCTACCGCTTCTAGATGCGTTTTTGTGGAGACGAAATCGACGTAGGCCTGGACGGCGTAGCGCGTGGCGGGGAGGATGCCGTCACCTTGAAGAGCTTGCTCGCGGGGGAGGCCGGTGGCTTCGACCAGACGCAGCCACTTTTCGATGCCGCCGGGCCGCGTGCCGTCGCCGTCGTGATCGAGGATGCGTTTGCGCCAGGCGAGGCGAAAGGCGGGGTCTTCGCTGCGTGCCAGGATCGCGGCGTCTTTGATGGGAATGCGGCTTTGGTAGTAGTAGCGGTTGAGGGCCCAGGCCTGGAGTTGGCCGCGGGTTAGCTTGCCTTCGTGCATTAAGAGGTGGAATGGGTGCTTGTGGTGATAGCGCTCTTCGCCGATGGCGTGAAAGCCGGCTACGAACTCGGCTTCCGAAAGCAGCGGCTGGTCCGATTTGCCGGCGGCTACGGTCATAGTTGGAATTCCATTCCATCGTAGGCGATTTCGAAGCCGGCATCCAGCACGGCGCGATGTTCGGCGCTTTGTTCGTCAAGGATGGGGTTGGTGTTGTTGATGTGGATCAAGACACGGCGGCCACGGGCGTTGCGGGGGAATTGTTCGAGAAGGCCGGCTGGGCCGGAGAGCGGCAAGTGGCCCATTTCGCGGGCGGTTTTCTTGCTGCGGCCGGTGGATTTGAGTTCGTCGTCGGTCCAGAAGGTGCCGTCGATCAGGACTAGATCGCTGGTCGCGGCGTGTTTGGTCCATTCCGGGTTGCGGCCGGAAAGGGAAGGGACGACGAATACGGTCTTGCCCGCTTGCTCAAGGACTATGCCGACGGTGGCTTCGTCTTCGGAAAGTGTGCGGCGCAGGTCTTCGCTGACGTAATCCGGGTAGGAGCCGCCTAGCGGGATCGTGACGCATATAAAGGAGGGGGCTTCGCCGGGGCTTTCCGAGAGATGGCAGCCCAGGCGGCCTTTGCTGGAGAGGATTTGCCATTGCACCGGGGGATCGGCACGCTCCAGGACCGCGAAGATCTTGTTTTCTTTTTTCAGGACGCGTTGTGTGGCGGCGGTGGCGAAGACGAAGAAGGCTTGGAATTCGCGGAGGTGCAGAAGGCCCATCACGGCGTCGACGTCGAGAGAGGGTAGGAAGACTCCGGCGATTGGCGAGCGGCTGGATTCGTTTGGGGGAGAGAGTTCTGGAGCGGCCAGGATTTGAGTACGTAGGTCCGGGGAGGCGTTGATCAGGAACCAGGCTTTGTCGTCCGGGGAGAAGGCGATTTGGGTTTGGGTGCGGGCGCGGCTGGGGAGGCGGCCTTGTCTGAGGAGACGGCAGTTGCGGCAGGCGCAGTTCCATTGTGGGAATCCGCCGCCTGCGGCGGAGCCAAGGATTTTAATGCGCATGAGGGCACGCGGGGGGAAGCCGGCCGCTACAACGGCAAGACTTCGGAGGACACAATACCTCTGGAGAACGATGTGGGCTTGGTAGAACGGCCTGAGAACTAGAGTTCGGCGTTGGCGTAGGAGCTAATTTCGCAGTTCAGGTCGACTTCTTCGTGTTGCGGAGTGGTCCATTCCATGTGGGGGCTCCTGGAAACTAGAATCTTTGCGACAGGGGAAGGATAGCACGGGAAGCGGGGGAAGGGAAGAAGCAAAAATTCGAAGTTACCGAGCGATTACGTAACGATTACCTAGCGATTACCGGGGGCGAACAAGTAACGAAAGACAACGAGCGATGTGTCGCATGCGTAATCGTTTGAGAGATGAGCGATGCGGGGTACGCGGCTCGAACACGGTGATGAAGGACACTACCATAGGTAGATGTTGACGAAAAAAGAAAGCACAACACGTCGAGGTGCGTTCGCAGAAGGCTTGCGCTAAAGAATTCCTCAACTATTTTTCAAAAAACGCGAGTTTCCTCTTGACAAGTTTTGAAAGCCATCTATGATGTGGCGAAAAGTGGGATGAAGTGGTTGGCAGTAGAGAAAAGTAGACAACATTAGAGGGCTGTGGTGCAACGGGGCAACCGATACCACCTCTTCTTTGAAAACGACCGCAGCGCGGCGCCTCCCAGCCGCACGCGAAGAGCGGTCAACGTGAGTGGGGCGCATGAAGCTGCGGGGCAACTGTCCGGCGAAGGTCGACGAGAAGGGCCGTCTGAAGATACCCGCAGTGTTTCTGGAAGAGCTGAAGGAATACGGGAACCAGTTTTATATCACCAGCATGACCGGAGAATCGGCGCGAATTTATCCCATGCGGGTGTGGTCGGAGATCGAAGACAAGCTGGCGGCGCTGCCTTCGCAAAACCAGGCCAAGAGAAAATTTTTGATGCGGACCAGCTACTACGGGCAAACGGTGGAGTTGGATGGGCAGGGCAGGGTGCTGCTTCCGGCGGTGCTGCGGGAGTCGGCGCAAATGAAGGGCGAAGTGGACGTGTTCGGCAGCCTGGACTACCTGGAAGTGATGAACCATACGCGGCTCTTGGATGATTTGAAGGGCTCGCCGTTCACGCCAGAGGATTTCAAGGCGCTGGATGATTTGAAGATTTAGCTCAGGTCGAAACAGGTCAATCAGTTAGGTCGGGGCCAGAAAGACAAGCGGAACTTGTTGTAGGGCAGGCGCTAGCGGGTTTGCCGCGCCGCGGTCGAAGTGTGCTTAGAGATTCGGGTGAGGCGGATGTGGTCAGGGAAGCGGAGCCACACACGCCGGTGTTGCTGGAAGAGGTGCTGGAATGGCTGCGCATAAAGCCGGATGGAACGTACATCGACGCCACGCTGGGAGCCGGCGGGCACTCGGCGGCCATCGCGGAGAGGTTGACCTCCGGACGGTTGATCAGCCTGGACCGGGACGCACGGGCGCTGGAGTTAGCGCGCGAGAGGCTGAAGGGCTTGGGGGAGAAGGTGACGCTGGTGGCGGCGCCGTTCTCGAAGATTGCGGAGGCCGTGCACGAGTTGGGGATTCCCGGGGTGGACGGGGTCTTGGCCGACTTGGGGGTTTCGAGCATGCAGCTTGATCAAGCCGCGCGGGGGTTTTCGTTTCGCGAGGCGGGTCCGTTGGATATGCGGATGAATGCCGAGGACGAATTGACGGCAGACGAAATTGTGAATCGCTGGTCGGAGAAAGAAGTGGCCGACCTGCTCTATCAGGGAGCGGAAGAGCACGATTCCAGAAGGATCGCCAGGGCGATCGTACGAGCGCGACCCATACGGGACACCGCGCACCTGGCAACGACTGTGGCAGGGGCCCGAAAGCAATGGGGAAGGCAGAGACTGCATCCCGCAACAAAAACGTTTCTGGCGCTGCGGATAGCGGTGAATCGAGAGATGGAGGAACTCGGGCAGTTTCTTTCTCGGACCCCCGCCACATTAAATTCAGGAGGCCGCTGGGTGGTGCTGAGCTACCACTCGGGCGAAGACCGCCTGGTCAAGCACGCGTTTCAAGAGGGAGAGCGTCAGGGGACGCTGAGAGTGCTGACCAAAAAAGTGATCCAGCCGTTGGAGAGAGAAATTTCGCTGAACCCAAGGTCGCGAAGTGCGAAGTTGCGGTGCGCGGAAAGAGTGTAAGCATGAAGTCGAGGAAGAAAGAAGCGGGCGGCAACGCAATTTCACACCGTGAAGCGGATCGACAATTCGCGGCTGGTGCGCACGGTAGAGCCCATCCGACTACGGGGCCTGTACCGGACCGCGGGGTTGGGGGCGTTCGTCGCCGTGTTTTTCATGATGTACATCTACCAGCACTTCCGGTGCATCGATTTGAGCTTTCAGTTGGAAGATTTGAAGCACACGCAGTTGCAATCGGGCGCGCTGAATTCGGAATTGCGGCTGGAGATCGAGGCGCTGCGCGATCCGCGGCGCATCGACGTGATTGCGCGCCGCCAATTGGGCCTGACGCAGCCGTTGCCGACACAGGTGCAAGAATATGACGATCCGAGCGGGGCGGAAGTGGCGGCGGCCCGGTATGCGCGTCCTACTCGCGAATAACACGCCCTTGGCATGGGCTTCGCACCTGGCGGATGCCGGTTGGCGCGGGGCCGCACCTAGAAACCAGTTTCCAGTAACTCCCATCAACTTCCAACCGGAGCGCTTGCCGACCTAGATCCTCATGCGACAGAACCGAGCCCACGCCGCCGGAGGTTCCCGCACAGCGGCCAACCGCTTGTTGATTGTTGCCGGGGTGGCGCTGTTGTGGACGATCGCGGTCTTCGGGCGTCTCTCCTACTTGCAACTGGTACGTCACAGCGACTATCTGGCGCGCGCGCAGCGCCAGCAGCAGCGCAGCTTCGATATCACGCCGAAGCGCGGGGTCATCTACGACCGCAACATGCACGCGCTGGCCATGAGCGTGCCGGTCAAGTCCGCCTTCGCCGTGCCGGCGGAGATCGTGGACGAATCGCTGGCGGCGCATTTGCTCGTCGGGCGTCGTCAATGTTCCACAGGACGTGTTGCAGGCGCGTTTTGAGTCGTCGCGGTCGTTCGCCTGGATTTCCCGCAAGCTGCCGCCGGAAAAAGTGGAAGCGGTGAAAGCGCTCAATCTCAAAGGGATCTACTTTCAGGAGGAAAATCAGAGGTTTTATCCCAAGCGCGATCTGGCCGCGCACGTTCTCGGCTTTGTCGATCCGGATGAAAAAGGACTGGGCGGCATCGAGTCCGAGCTGGACAGCCTGATTCGCGGGAAGAGCGAGAAGATCGTGGTGATGGCCGACGCCAAGCAAGCGCTGGTTCGACGGCAACGAGGCGCAGCGCGAGAGCGGCGCGAACGTGGTGCTCACGCTGGATGAAAAGATTCAGTACATCGCGCAGCGCGAACTGGCCGCCGCGATCGACAAGACCCACGCCATTGCCGGCACGGCGATCGTCATGAACCCGAACACCGGGGAAATCCTGGCGCTGGCGAACTGGCCCAAGTTCAATCCCAACGCGGCCAGCACCGCGCCGGCGGAATGGCGGATGAATCGGGCCGTCAGCGCGGTGTACGAACCCGGCTCCACGTTCAAGCTGATTACCCTGGCGGCGGCTTTCGATCAGAACGTTACCCGCCCGGACGAAGTGTTCGATTGCGAAAACGGCGCGATCATCATCGCCGGGCATCGCATCCACGATCACAAGCGCTTCAGCCTGCTGAGCGTGTCGGAGATTCTTGCGCAAATCGAGCGACGTGGGCGCGATCAAGATCGCGGTGCGGCTGGGTCCGCCGAAATTCTACGAATATATTCGAGCGTTTGGCTTCGGTTCGCTGACCGGACTGGATTTGCCGGGGGAGAGCAAAGGGATTCTGCGGCACCTGGAAAACTGGTCGCCCATCTCCATTGGCGCGATCTCCATGGGACAAGAGGTCGGCGTCACGCCCGATCCAGCTAATCACCGCGGTTTCGGCCATTGCCAACGGCGGGCTGCTGTACAAGCCGCACGTGGTGCAGGAAGTTCGCCGCGGCAAGGAGGTCTTGCCCGATCTGGGCGCTGCTGGCCGCCACCGAACCCAAGCGCGTGATCCGACCGGAAACCGCCGCGACCTTGCGACGCCTGATGGAAGGCGTAGTGTTGGAAGGAACGGGTCCGTTGGCGCGCCTGGATGGCTGGACCGCGGCCGGCAAGACCGGTTCGGCCCAGAAAATCGATCCGGCCACCGGGCGCTATTCTCCCACCAATTTTGTGGCGTCGTTCACGGGTTTCGCGCCAGTCAGCAATCCCGGCAGTGACGATTCTGGTTTCGCTGGACTCGCCGGTAGGTCTCCACGAAGGCGGCATGGTCGCCGCGCCGGTCTTCAAGCGAATCGCCGAGCAGGTATTGCCTTATTTGGAGGTTCCCCGGGACGTGCCGCTGAATCCGCGGCTCATTCAGGCGGCGTATAAGCGCCAAGGCGCGACGGATGACCTGGCGCTGGAGGATTTCAGCGCAACGGATTTTGTTGGGCAGACGGAAGAAGAACTGCCGGTGGAATCGAAATCCAACGAGGCGGCGCCCAAGGAATCGAAGCAGCGCGCGCCCGAGGTGATGATGCCCGTCGAAGAAGGCGGCGACGTTAGCGTGCCGGATTTCACCGGGAAGACGATGCGAGACGTGACCGAGATGTGCTTGCACTTGGGACTGGAGCCGGTGCTGGTTGGCAGCAATCTTGCTACGCAACAAACACCCGCGGCCGGAACGCAGGTCAAGCGCGGAGCCAAGGTGGCGATTCAATTTGGTGTCCCGCCGGCGCCGAATGCGGCAAAGGCGCACAAGAGATCGAGAAAATAGAACCACAATGGGGTAGACCGCTTGCGGTCGCACATGGGATTGACGCAGACCAAAGAACCAGAGCGCAGCGCGGCGACCAGCCCCAGCGACGACCAGCGGGGTGTTGCGTCCATGCCTGAGCGCGTTCCAACTCCAAGCGTGAAGCTCAGCGCGCTGCTGGCCGGCGTGGAATCCAGCGTGTCCCCGGCGGCGGGCGAGCTGGAAATCCGGCAGGTGACTTGCGACTCGCGCAAAGTGCAGCCCGGTGCGTTCTTTTTTGCGCTGCACGGCGCCAAGGCGGATGGGAACGCGTTCATTAGCGACGCGGTCAGCTCGAGGCGCGGTGGCCATCGCCAGCGAAGAGGCCGCGCCGGAAACGATTCCTTCCAGCGTGGCATGGCTGCAAGTGCGCGAAGCGCGCAAGGCATTGGCAATTACCGCCGCGAATTTCTTTGGGCATCCCGCGGAAGCGCTGCAGCTGGTCGGCGGTGACCGGAACCAACGGAAAGACCACCACCACGTCGCTGATCGACGCCATGGTCAAAGCGTCCGGGGCCAAGACCGGTCTTTTCGGCACCATTGCGTATCACACGCCGCTCCGCGACTATCCCGCTCCCAACACCACACCCGAGTCGGTCGGACCTGCAAGGATTCTTCGCGGAGATTCGCGATGCCGGCGGGCACTACGCGATCCTGGAGGCCAGCTCGCACGCGCTGGCGATGGATCGCTTGTGGAGTTGCCATTTCGCGGCGGCGGTTTTCACCAATCTCACCCGCGAGCACATGGACTATCACAAGAACTTCGACGACTATTTCGCCGCCAAGCGGCGGCTGTTTGAGGGCACGGGCGCGGGCGTGCCGGATGTTGCGATCCTCAACGTCGACGACGAATACGGAAAGCGCCTGGCCGGGCTGGCGAAGAGCAGCGTGACCTACGGCCTTGATGCCTCCGCCGATCTCACCACCAAGAAATTTCAGCTGACCTTTTCCGGTTTGTCTTTCACCGCGCAAACGCCCAACGGCAAAGTACAGGTTTCCTCGCAGCTGGTCGGCCGCATCAACGTGTACAACATTCTGGCCGCCATCGGCGCCGCGCAGGCGCTGGGCCTTTCCAACGAAGTCATCGAGGCCGGCATTCGCAATCTGGAAAGCGTTTCCGGCCGATTCCAGCGCATCGATCTCGGCCAGCCATTCTTCGTGGTGGTGGACTACGCGCATACCGATGACGCGCTGGAAAATCTGATCCGCACCGCGCGCGAGCTGAATCCGAAAGGCCGCATCATTACTTCTATTCGGCTGCGGCGGTTCGAAAGACCGCACCAAGCGACCGGTGATGGGCGAAGTCGCTGGGCGCCTGAGCGATCTGACGATTCTTGTCGAACGACAATCCGCGAGACGGAAGATCCGCTGAAAATTATCAGCGACATTATCGTGGGCGTGCAGAAAGACGCAGCGGCAAATATCTGATCGAACCGGACCGCGAGAAAGCCATTGCGCTGGCCATGGACGAAGCGCGTCCGGGCGACATCGTTTGCTGGCCGGCAAAGGCCACGAGAATTATCAGATTCTTGGCGGATCGCACCTTGGAATTTGACGATCGCGAAATGGCGCGGCGAGACGCTTGCGGGAACGCGGGTATGAACGCGGCCGCCAGTGGCCGTCTAAGGCTTTGGCACGCAGCGCGTAGCAGTAGATAAAGGCGGTCGCGAGGCGTTGACGGGACTGATGGTTACTCTGACTCGCGGAGGAGCCCTCGAAACGGTGAAAACAGACGCGATCGCGTATGGTATGGCGTAAGCGCAATCCGTTGAGGCAGTTATGCGGTGGACGATTGCACAGGTGGCTGGCGCTGTGGGTGCTCGGCCGGGGGCGGGACTCGACCCCGTGGCCCGGGTGGCCGGCGTCTCGATTGATTCTCGCACGCTACGTGCCGGAGAACTGTTCATCGCCATACACGGACCGAGTCACGATGGACACGATCACGTGGCCGCTGCGCTGGAGCGCGGCGCGCTGGCGGCGATGGTGGCGGAATGGCAGCTTCGCGCAATACCCGCGCCGCGGTGCGCGACCGCTGCATCCCGGTGGCCGACACCTTCGCGGCGCTCAAGCAACTGGCGCGCGCGGTACGCGAAGCTTGGGGCGGGAAAATTGCCGGGGTCACCGGGACCGTCGGCAAGACCACTACCAAAGAGATCCTGGCGGCACTGCTGGGCGCGAGGTTACGCGTCCTGAAGTCGGAGGGCAATTTCAACAACGAGTACGGCTTGCCGCTGACGCTTGTTCCGGCTGGACGAAACGCACCAGGCGGCGGTGCTGGAAATGGGCATGTCGCGGCGCGGCGAGCTGGCGCGTTTGGCGGAGATCGCGCGGCCGGATGTGGGCGTGGTCACGCGCGTCGCGCCGGCGCACCTGGAATTTTTTGTTTCGGTGGACGAGATTGCGCTGGCCAAGCGCGAATTGATCGAAGGATTGAACGGACGCGAGTCTGTGGCGGTGTTGAATGCCGACGATCCGCGGTGGCGGCGTTTGCTGCGCACGCTCCGGGACGGGTGCTGACGTACGGCATTGAACACGCCGCGGATTTTCGCGCGGAAACCATTGAAGATCGCGGCGCGATGGGTTCGGCCTTCGTGCTCTCGGTAACCGGCAAGCGCGTGCGGCTGGAACTGGCGCTCGCGGGACGCCACGTCATCGCCAATGCGCTTGCGGCGCTTGGCCGCGGCCAGCGTTTGGGGCATCGGCGCAGCGGAAGCCCGCGACGTTTTTCGCAACTTGCAAGCGCCGGTCATGCGCGGCGAATTGCTGCAGTTTACGCAATGGAGCGGCCCTGATCAACGACAGTTACAACTCGAGCCCGGCCGCATTGCAACGCCATGACCAGCGGTGCTCGCGGCGACGCCGGAGTATCGGCGTCGGATTCTCGCCGCCGGCGAGATGCGCGAGCTGGGCGCAAGTTCGCCGCAGCTGCATCGCGAAGCCGGGCAGCTTCGCGGCGCAAGACCGGAAAAATCGACTGGGTCGTCGGCGTGGCGGGCGATGCCGCGCAGATCGTCGAAGGCGCGCGTGGCCGGCCGGCCTGCCCAACGCGCAGACAAAATTCTTTCTCTTCGTCCGAAGAAGCCGCGGAATTTCTGGCCGAATCTCGTGGAACCCGGCGACTTGCTGCTGGTCAAGGGTTCGCGCGGCGTGAAGATGGAGCGCATCGTCGACGCGCTCCTCGCGCGTCATGCCGCCGCAGTGCGCGCTCCCGCGGCGAGGTGCGGCACTAGATGCTTTACTACCTTCTCTACCACGTTCTGCAGCACTATTTCAGCCCGCTGAATGTTTTTCGCTACATCACCGTTCGCACCGTGTACGCCAGCCTTACGGCCATGTTTCTGGCCTTCGTCTTTGGCCCTTGGCTGATCCGCAAATTGCGCGAGCTGCAGATCGGCCAATTCATCCGCGAAGAAGGGCCGGAAGCGCACCAAAAAAAAGCCGGCACGCCCACCATGGGCGGCGTGCTGATCGTTTTGTCCACCATGGTGCCCACGCTGTTGTGGGCGGACCTCACCAATGGCTTTGTGTTGCTGGCTCTGTTTGCGCTGCTGGCGTTCGCCGCCATCGGCTTTGTGGACGACTACGCCAAAGTGTCCAAGCAGCGCAATCTGGGCCTCACCAGCAAGAAAAAATTTTTGCTGCAGATTCTGGTCAGCTTGGCCGTCGGCATTGGACTGCTCGGGCTGGCCACCCGCAGCGCCTATTCCACCCAGCTGGTTTTTCCCTTTTTCAAGAAGGTCCATCCCGACCTGGTGATTCATTCGTTGATGTCCACCGAGCACTTCTGGCCGCTGGCGTTCGTGCCGTTTCTGTTCTTTGTTTCCATGGTGATTGCCGGCGCTTCCAACGCCGTGAATCTGACCGACGGCCTGGACGGCCTGGCCATCGGCTGCACGGTGATCGCCGCGGGCGCGCTGACCGTACTCACCTACGTCAGCAGCAACTATCGCTGGGCCACCTATCTCGACATTCAGTACATCCCGCGCGTCGGCGAACTCACCGTTTTTTGCGGGGCGCTGGTCGGCGCGTCGCTGGGATTTCTCTGGTACAACGCGCATCCCGCCGAAGTGTTCATGGGCGACGTGGGCTCGCTTGTCGCTGGGCGGAACGCTGGGGGTTATCGCCGTGATCATCAAGCAGGAGATCCTGCTGTTTTTCGTCGGCGGAATTTTCGTCATCGAGGCGCTCTCGGTGATCTTGCAGGTGGGCTCGTTCAAGCTCCGCGGCAAGCGCATTTTTCGCATGGCGCCCATCCATCACCACTTTGAACTGATCGGCTGGAGCGAATCGAAAGTGATCGTGCGATTCTGGATTGTGGCGCTGGTCTTCGCGCTATTTGCGCTGACCACCCTGAAATTGCGGTAGGCGTATCGTTGGCAGAAAGGGTTTCGCGGAGCAAGAACACCATGCCGGGCTCGATTGAACTGAAGAGCAAGCGCGTGCTGGTCGTGGGACTGGCGCGGACGGGTGTGGCCACCGCGCTGTTTTGCGCCGCGCGCGGCGCCGCCGTGACCGCCACGGAATCGCGCACGGAAACGCGAAATAGGCGAGACCGTCGCAGCCTTGCGCGCCGCCGGCGTGGCCCTGGAACTCGGCGGGCATCAGGAGCAAACGTTCCTGCAGCAGGACCTGATCGTCCCAAGCCCCGGCGTTTCCGCCGACGCTCCGTTGCTGCGGGCCGCGCGCGGCGCAGGCGTCAAGATTTGGAGCGAGATCGAACTGGCCTACCGCTTTCTGAAAGGCCGGCTGATTGGCATCACCGGTTCGAACGGCAAGACCACCACCACCTCGCTGATCGAGCACCTTCTGGCCACCGCCGGCTTCCCGACGATTCTCGCGGGCAACATCGGCACGCCCCTGATTTCCTGCGTTGCGCGCATGACCGAGAACACCATCACCGTCGTGGAGCTAAGCAGCTTTCAACTCGAGCTGATCGCCATGTTTCGCCCCAACATCAGCGTGTTTCTCAATCTCACGCCCGACCACCTGGACCGCCACCACACCATGGAATCGTATGGCGCGGCCAAGGCGCGCATCTTCGAAAACCAGACCGAAGAAGACGCTGCCATTTTAAATGCCGACGATCCGGCCACCGTGCCCTATGCGCCGGTGCTCCCCCGCGTTTATTGGTTCAGCCGCAAGCAGCGTGCGGCCCAGGGAGCGTTTCTGCGCGGCGAAGACATCGTCTTTCGCCAGGACGGCAAGGAAGAAGCGATCCTGAAGCGCGGCGAAATTCCTCTGGTGGGCGCCCACAACCTGGAAAATGTTTTGGCCGCGGTAGCCGCGGCGCGGCTGGCCGGCGCCGATCCCGCCGCGATCGCCAAGGGCGTGCGCTCGTTTGCCGGGGTCGAACATCGCCTGGAATTTGTCGCGGAAGTCGGCGGCGTGCGTTACTACAACGATTCCAAAGCCACCAATGTCGATGCCACTCTAAAGGCCCTCGACGCGTTCCCGGGGCGGGTGCTGATCATTCTTGGCGGCAAAGACAAGGACAGCGACTACACCGTGCTGCAAGAACCGTTGCGCGAAAAAGCGATTCTCGCACTGCTGATCGGTGCAGCCGCGGACAAAATCGAAAAGCAGATCACCGGCAGTGTGGCCATCGAGCGTGCCAACACGCTCGAACGCGCCGTGCACTTCGCATCGAACACCGCGCGTCCTGGCGACGTGGTGCTTCTGGCGCCCGCGTGCGCCAGCTTCGACCAATTTCAGAATTACGAGCACCGCGGTCGGGTCTTCAAGGACCTGGTGCGGCAGCTCGAGCAGCACGGCGTGCCGGCAACGGCCGCAAAGGCCACCCCGACCGCGTCGGGACGCCCGTAGAGTTGATCGCAGAATAGAAAGGTGACCAAGCGTGCCGCGACGTCTCGAAAATGATCGCTGGCTCTTTGGCGTGACCCTCGCGCTGTGTTTGCTGGGCGCGGTGATGATCTACAGCGCCTCGGCGGTGACCGCCGACCAGCAGTACGGCCGCTCCTACATTTTTCTGCTGCGCCAGTCGGCCTGGCTGGTCATCGGCCTGTTCGGCATGTTCGCGCTGATGCGCACCGATTACCGGCGTCTGCGCGAGCCCGCGGTGGTGTACAGCGCGGTTTGCCTGGTGCTGCTGATGCTCGTCGGCACGTTTTTCCTCGACAAATCCCACGCCACGCATCGCTGGATCAAATTCGGGCCGGTGGGCATTCAGCCCTCGGAGCTGGCCAAGCTGGCGGTCATCCTGTACCTGGCCTGGTTCCTGGACTTGAAGCGCCGCAACTCCGCGGCCATGGATTTTCGCAAGGAAGATTTCCTGCAGACCATTCTTCCGGCCGTCGGGCCGATCCTCGTTTTTGTTTTGCTGATTCTCCTGCAGCCGGATTTGGGCACTTCGGTGGACATCGCGCTGATCGCCACCGCGGTGCTTTTCGTCGCCGGGCTTTCCTGGAAGTGGATCGCCGCGGGCACCATCGCCGCTCTCCCGGTGCTCTATCTGCTGATCACCCACGTCTCCTACCGGCAGGCCCGGCTGATGGCTTTCTTGAACCCGGATTCCGATTCGCTGGGCGCCGGATTCCAGTTGCTGCAATCGCTGATCGCGGTGGGCTCCGGAGGATTCACCGGCGTCGGCCTGATGGAAAGCAAGCAGAAGCTCTTCTACCTGCCCGAAGCGCACACCGATTTTATTTATGCCGTGATCTGCGAGGAACTTGGCTTTATTGGGGCGATTCTCATCATCGGCCTGTTCGTGGTGTACGGGTGGCGCGGGTTGCGCGCCGCGTTTTCCGCCCCCGATGGATTTGGCCGCCTGCTGGCTCTGGGCATCACCGCCATGGTACTCAGCCAGGCGCTCATCAATTTTGCCGTGGTGCTCGGCATGGTGCCCACCAAAGGGATTCCGTTGCCGTTCATCAGCTACGGAGGATCGAGTTTGCTGGTCATGCTGCTGGCCACCGGTGTGCTCCTGAACATCAGCCAGCAGGCGGAAGCATAGCGGCGTGAAGCTTTTGATCGCAGGCGGCGGCACGGGCGGTCACGTTTTTCCGGCGATTGCCATCGCCCGGGAATGGCTGTCGCGAGGCCCAGAGAGAGAAGTCGTGCTGGTAGGAACCCAACGCGGTCTGGAAATGAAACTGGTGCCCCAGGCGGGCCTGCCGCTGGAAACGCTGCGGGTCGCGGGGCTCAAAGGCAAAGGCGGAGCTACGCTGGTCAAGAATCTGGCCATGCTGGGTCCGGGCCTGCTGGATGCCATACGGGTACTGCGCAAACATAAGCCGGTCGCGGCATTTGGCGTGGGCGGGTACGCCGCCGGTCCGATGATGCTAGCCACCTGGATGAGCGGCGTGCCCAACGTAATTTTCGAGCCCAACGCCGAGCCGGGCTTCACCAATCGCGTTCTGGCCAAGATTTCCACGCGCATTGTCGCGGGCTACGAACGCTCCGCGCGGGCGCTGGGGCCCAAGGGGGTGGTCACCGGATGCCCGGTGCGGCCGGAGTTTTTCGCGATTACGCCGCGCGTTCTGGAAAAGCCTATTCGCCTGCTGGTCACCGGCGGCAGCCAGGGTGCCCTGGCCATCAACCGCACCTTCGTCGATGCCATGGACCGGCTGGCCACCCGGAAAAACGAACTGTCGATCGTGCACCAGACCGGCGAACGCGACTATAATGCGGTACGCACCGCCTACGCGCGGCGCGAATACGCCGCGGAGGTCGTGCCCTTTCTCACCAACATGGCGGAGCGTTTTGCCTGGGCGGACATGATCGTCTGCCGGGCCGGCGCCATCACCGCCGCGGAAATTGCGGCTGCCGGACGCGCCGCGATCTTTATCCCCTTCGGCGCCGCCACCGACAGCCATCAGTTGCACAACGCGCAAGAAATGGTGCGCGCCGGCGCCGGCCGGGTCATTCCCGAGCCGGAGCTGACCGCTGAGCGGCTCACCAACGAGATTTTCTCTCTCCTCGACCAGCCCCAGGAGATTGCACGGTTGTCCACAGCGGCGCGCGGCCTGGCCCGGCCCCACGCGGCTCGCGACATCGTCAATTTGATCGAAGAAGTGGCTTCGCACGCTTCCCGTTCGCCGCGTGAACAAGCCCCCAGGGTGCATCGATGATGGTCTCTTTCCGCAATTTTCAACGCATTCACCTGGTCGGCATCGGCGGCATCGGCATGAGTGGCATCGCCGAAGTATTGCTTACGCTGGGCTACTCGGTGTCCGGCTCGGATACCAAGCCTTCGGCGATCACCGAGCGCCTGCAAAGCCTGGGCGCCACCATCTATGAAGGCCACCAGGCCGCCAACGTCCAAGGTGCCCACGTTCTGGTGACTTCTTCGGCGGTCAGAGCCGGCAATCCAGAAGTGATCGAGGCCCACCAACAAAAGATTCCGGTAATCCCCCGCGCCGAAATGCTGGCGGAGCTGATGCGTTTGAAATACGGCATCGCCGTAGCCGGGGCTCACGGCAAGACCACCACCACCTCCATCGTGGCCTCGGTACTGGCCGCCGCGCATCTCGATCCGACCTTCGTGATCGGCGGCCGCGTAAACCAGGCCGGCACCACCGCCCGGCTTGGCAAGGGCGAGTTTTTCATCGTGGAAGCCGACGAGAGCGACCGCAGCTTCTTGCTGCTGGCCCCGGTGGTCGCCGTGGTCACCACCATCGACCGCGAGCATCTCGATCAATACAGCTCGCTGGAAGACATCCAGGACTGCTTCATTCAATTCGTAAATCGCGTGCCCTTCTATGGCGCGGCCATTCTGTGCTTGGACGAGCCCAACGTGCAGGCCATCATTCCCGAGGTCAAGCGGCCCATCATTACCTATGGCATCGCCAGCCAGGCCGATCTGGTGATCAGCGACGCCCAGCTGCAAGGCTTTGGCAGCGAGTTCCGGCTCACCTACCGCGGCGATGACCTGGGCCTCTTTCACTTGCCGCATCCTCCGGGCATCCACAATGTCCGCAACGCCGCTGCCGCCGCCGCCGTGGCGCTGTATCTGAACGTTCCCGCCGACTTGATCCGTGAAGGTCTCGCCAAATTTGCCGGCGTTGGCCGGCGCTTCGACGTCAAGGGCGTGGTCAACGGCATAACCGTCGTCGACGACTACGGCCATCATCCCGTCGAGATTCAGGCCACTCTCGAAGCCGCGCGCGCCTGCAAGTTCAACCGCTTGCTGGTGTTGTTCCAGCCGCATCGCTACTCCCGGACCCAGCATCTCTGGGAAGACTTCCGCTGCTCCTTCAACCAGGCCGACGTGCTGGTCTTGACCGACATTTACGCCGCCAGCGAATCCGCCATTCCGGGCGTGACCAGCGAAGCGCTTGCCAACGCCATTCGCGAGGCCGGGCACAAGAATGTCTTCTACTTTCCCTCCATGCAGGAAAGCGTTCAGCATCTCTTGCGCGAAGCGCGGCCCGGCGACGCCATCCTGACCATCGGCGCGGGCAACGTCAGCCGCGCCAGCAATGACCTTATGCTGCTACTCGGAACGGAGCACCCCATCCACCATGCGCATTGAAGACTCCAAAGTCATCGCAGCGTTACCCGATCTCGGCGTCGACCTGCGCGCCGGCTCGGCGCTCGCCGATCTCACTTCGCTCGGTATAGGCGGCAATACCGATCTGTTGCGCATCAAAAAGCACGACGGGATCCCAGACTTGCTCAATCTCCTGGACTCCAGCGGCATCCCCCACCGCTTCGTCGGCGGCGGGTCCAACCTGCTGGTCGGCGATGGCGAGCTGCCCTGGGTAATGCTGCAACTGGTGCGGCCGGAGCCGGACGTGGTCATCGACGGAAATTTTGCCCAGGTGGATGCCGCGGCGGACCTCGGGCGCACGGTCACCTTCTGCGCCAAGAACGATCTGGGCGGCATGGAAGGCCTGATCGGCGTGCCCGGCACCGTGGGCGGCGCCTTGCGCATGAACGCCGGGGCCTACGGCATGCAGATCGGTTCCTACGTTCGCGAGGTAAAACTCTACCGCGCGGCCGATCGCAAGCTGGAAACTCTCCAGGGCGATCAAATTTCTTTTGAATACCGGCATACTTCATTTGCGCCTGATGATATGATGCTCGCGGTGAAGCTGGAACTTCCCTCCAAGCCGTTCAAGGAAATTCTCCAAGGGATTCGTATCTGCAACGAAAAGCGCCGATCCAGTCAGCCTCTCGGCCAAAAAAGCGCCGGCTGCATCTTCAAGAACCCTCCGGGCGCGTCCGCGGGACGCATGATTGATGAGCTGGGCCTCAAGGGGCTCAGCGTCGGCGACGCGCGGGTCAGCGACCGCCATGCCAATTTTTTCGTGAACGCCGGCAAGGCCTCGGCCAACGACATGTTGACGCTGATTGCCGACGTGCGGCAAAAGGTGCATGCTGCTTTTGGAGTGGAACTCGAGCACGAGGTGGTCGTTTGGAACGTGTAAAGACCATGCCGCGCAACGCGGCAGCCGACGCGGAATCTTACCGCCCGGAGTTGCTGGGCGAGGAAGAGCCGCGCTATCTGCGCCGCCAGAAGCCCCTGGAAATTCGCCGCAAGAAATTCAGCGGGCGGAGCTGGTCCTTCTATCGCCGCGCCTTGGTGTGCGCCGCCGTTGCTGTTGCCGGGTTAGCTGTCGCCGGCGTGGCCGCCCGATTCCTGCTCTATTCGCCGGCCGTTTTGCTTCTGAAGCCCAGTCAAATCGAGCTGACCGGCAACCACATCGTGAACCGCGACGCCGTGCTGCAACAGTTCTCGCGCGATCGCGGCCACAGCGTCCTGGCCATTCCGCTCGACCGGCGCCGCAGCGCCCTGGAAGAGCTGCCCTGGATCGAATCCGCCAGCGTGCAGCGCATTTTACCCAATCGCATTCGCGTCGAAATAACCGAACGCACCCCCGTCGCCTTTCTGCGTAATGGCACCGAACTTGCTCTCATTGACGGCCATGGCGTGATTTTGGACCGTCCGCGCGGCGAAGATTTGCAATTTCCAATAGTCACCGGCCTGCCGGAGAATATGCCGCGCGAAGAACGCGGCAGGCGCATGCAGACTTATCAGGAATTTCTAAAGGACATTGATCTGGTGCGCGCGGGCTCCTCGGATCGTGTCAGCGAGATCGACATGGCCAACTCCAAGGACTTGCGCGCGGTAATGACCGGCATCGCCGGCCCCAACGATTCGCAGGCGGTCACCATTCAGTTTGGCCAGGGCGATTTCGCCTCCAAGTACCGCATGGTCATCGAGAATTTCGCGCAATGGCAGGCCGGCAACGGCCGCGTGCGTTCCATCGATTTGCAATATTCGCGCCAGGTGATCTTGAATCCGGACACCAGCACGACGGCAGCGAAAACGAGATAGCTTCAAAAGCAGGAGTGGGTTTGGCAAAGCGGGACAAATATCTGGTCGGACTGGACATCGGCAGCACCAAGACCTGCGTGCTCATTGCGGAAATCGACGACGAGCAAGTGCGCTTTCTGGCTCTGGGCGCCGCGGAATCCAAGGGCTTGCGCAAGGGCCTGATCGTCAATCTGGATTCCACGGTGAGTTCCATTCGCCGCGCCGTCGACGAAGCCGAAGGGGTCGCCAACGTTCCCGTGGAATCGGCGGTGATCGGCGTCGCCGGCAACCATGTGCGCGGCGTGAACAGCCGTGGCGGGGTCACCCTGAGCCATCGCGCGCGAGACATCGAGCGCGAAGATGTGCGCCGGGCCATCGACGCCGCCCGCAATATCTCGCTGCCCGACGACCGCGAAGTGCTGCACGTCTTGCCTCATGAGTTTCTGGTGGACGCGCAAGAAGGCATTCGCGATCCCGTCGGCATGGTCGGCCAGCGTCTGGTAGCCAACGTCCACGTGGTCACCTCCTCGGCCGCGGCCACCCAGAACCTGGTCACCGCCGCCAATCGCGCCGGAATCTTGATCAGCGACACCGTGCTCGAACCCCTGGCCTCCGCGGAATCCTGCCTGACCCAGGACGAACGCGAAATGGGCTGCTGCCTGCTGGACATCGGCGGCGGCACCACCGAATTGATCGTCTACGGCGGCGGCGTGGTGCGCCACACCAGCGCCGTGGCCGTCGGCGGAGATCACTTCACCAACGACCTCGCCGTCGGGTTGCGCACTCCCATCCCCGAAGCCGAAAGAATCAAGCGCCATCACGGCTGCGCGGCTTCCTCCATGCTCCTGGAAAACGGCGCCATCGAAATCGCCAGCGTCGGCGATCGCCCCCCCAGAACGATTTTTTCCCACATGCTCACCGATATCATCGAGCCCCGGGCCCAGGAGCTCCTCGCTTTGATTCGCGACGACTTGCGGCGCGCCGGCCTCGACAAGCAAATTCCCGCGGGATTCATTCTGGCCGGCGGCGGCGCAAAATTGCACGGCCTGCTCGAGCTTGCGGAGCAATCTTTTCACCTGCCTATGCGCATCGCGGAGCCCAAGGGGCTCGGCGATCTGCCGGAGCAGGTGGCCCAGCCGGAATATGCAACGGTAGTCGGTTTAGTGATGTATGGCGCGAAAGCGCGGCGGTCAGCCCCGCAGCGCTCCGCAAATTTGGTATCCAAACTCAAATCCATGTTCGCCGGCGCATCGTGACCCGCCCAGGCGGCGCACTTGCGTGTCGCCGCGAAGCGAGCGGCCGGCGCAACAGGAGAAGGTCGAGGAAGGCATGACGGCTAAAGACACCACGATTAAAGATATGGGCATCCGGATGAGCTTCAGCGAGGAGCTGCAGCCGGCCAAGATTAAAGTCATTGGAGTGGGCGGCGGCGGCTGCAATGCCGTCAATCGCATGATCCGCGCGAAAGTCGAGGGCGTCGAGTTCATCACCGCCAACACCGACCTGCAAGCGCTGAAGCTCTCGCAGGCGCCGGTGAAGCTGCAGCTCGGCGGCAAACTCACCAAGGGACTCGGCGCGGGCGCCAATCCCGAAGTCGGCCGCAAAGCCGCTCTCGAAGACACCGAAAAAATCATTGAAGCCCTCGAAGGCTCCGACATGATTTTCATCACCGCGGGCCTCGGCGGCGGCACCGGCAGCGGCGCTGCCCCAGTGGTCGCTTCGCTGGCCAGCGAACTCGGCGCGCTGAGCGTCGCGGTGGTCACCAAGCCCTTCGCCTTTGAAGGCAAGCGCCGCATGTTGCAGGCCGAGCAGGCCCTGCAGGAGCTGATCGGCGCCGTAGACACCGTCATCGTCATCCCCAACGAGCGCCTGATGGAGACAGTCGAGCGCGGCACCAGCTTCTTCGACGCTTTCCGCATCGCCGACGACATCCTGCGCCAGGCCGTCCAGGGCATCTCCGACATCATCACCGTGCCGGGCATCATCAACCGCGACTTTGCCGACGTTAAAGCCATCATGAGCGGCCAAGGCTACGCGGTCATGGGTACCGCTGTCGCCACCGGCACCAATCGCGCCGTCGACGCCGCCAATCGCGCCATCGCCAGCCCCTTGCTGGAAGACAATTCCATCCAGGGCGCTCAGGGCATCCTCATTAACATTTCCGGTAGCTCCAGCCTGACGCTGCACGAAGTGCACGAAGCCTCTTCGGTCATCCAGAAAGCCGCCCATGAGAACGCCAACATCATTTTCGGCGCCGTGCAGGACGACGCCATGAAGGACACCATCAAGATCACGGTGATCGCCGCAGGCTTCAAAGACGCCAACAAGAAGCAAACCCATCAGAAGCCGTCGTTCCTTCCCAAGACCTGGAAAGCCGGCCGCGACGAAGTCGTGGAGGAGCAGGAGCCAACGCCCCCGCCGCCCCAGCCAGTGCCCAATGTCGTACACCAGGTGCAACAAAACATCCGCGAAGTAAGCCACGAAGTCCCCGCGGACGATCTGGACGTACCAACGTTCCTACGCCGCCAAGCCCAAAAAGCCTAACCCATTCATTCCCAATAAATTCCCAGGGGCGCAGCCGGCCGCGCCCCCGCGCCCTTCTTTTTACTTGACAGCAGGGTCACTCTTACGGTATAGTATCCTCAAGTAAAACCGCGCCAAGCCACACTGATCGTTGTTATCCCGGCTAAATCTCCCAGTCACCTTTTCGCGTCATATTCGGTGTCATGCCCGTCCATGTCGTGTCCGGTTCGGTCTCATGGTAGGGGCACGGCATGCCGTGCCCGCTCCGCCGGGTCGACCAATCCTCCTTGTAGGCGTATTTAAGGCGCTGGCATGTAGGCGCCGGTATGTAGGTGCTGGACTTTAGTCCGGCGTCGCGCAGCCGTCTCTCGAAGAAACGAAGAAAAGAGCGACGCGTCACTCTTTCCTTCCGCTTCCCGCCACAGAAACCCCAGATCCAGGCTCGCCGCAAAAATCGTAAACTACTGATACTACGACTGTTGAATCTAACCATCAGATCAGTTGACTAGTCATCTGACTAGTCATATCATCGAATCTGTGAGGCACCCCATGCCCTGGCAAGTCCAACACGCAAAGGCCCGCTTCAGCGAGTTCTTGAACCAAACCCTGAAGGAGGGCCCCCAGGTGGTGACCAGACGCGGCGTAGAAACCGCTGTCCTCGTTTCCATGGACGAGTGGCGTCGCCTCCAACAAGCAGCCAAACCCGATTGGAAAGCAGTTCTGCTGGAGGGTCCCCGCTTTGAGATTCCTTTGCCGGACCGTGGCAAATTTCGCCTTCGTAAACCGGTGGAATTCGATTGATACGTTTTCTGTTGGACACCAATGTAATCTCTGAAACACGAAAACCGCGCCCGCACGGTGCCGTGGTCGCTTGGCTCGATAGTCTTGTCCGGGAGCAAGTCTTCTTTTCTTCCGTTGTCTTCTGGGAATTACAAGTTGGTGTAGAAAACGCTCGCAAACAGGATCCCGCGAAAGCCCAGGAGATTGAAGCATGGGTCGACGATATGGTGTCGACCCAGCAGATCTTGTCGGTGAACGCGGGCAGTTTTCGAGAATGTGCCCGTTTGATGCAGGGCAAGTCTCAAGATCTTCTCGGAGATGCCATGATCGCGGCCACCGCCCGCGTTCACGGCTTGACCGTCGCTACTCGCAACGAGCGCGACTTCGCAGTCTTCGATGTTCCCGTTTTCAATCCCTTCCGCGCTGCTTAGCGGACTTCCTCTCATTCGGATTCTTATTCGGAAATGGCCAGTTGCGCGGCGAGTTCGCGGACTTGCGCCTCAAACTTGCCGCCGTGATGGTCGTCATCGCGTGGGACGCTACTGAGACCGGAGTGAAATTCGCGGGCCCCAGAGTGCCGCGCGACCTGCAGGATATTCGCGGGATTGAATCCGCCGCCGGGGACGATGATAATGCGGTCCCGCGCGGCGGCTACCAGTTCGGTGAGCGCAGCCAAGCCCTCCGGCGCGGTGGGCGCGCCTCCCGAAGTCAGAATACGCGTCGCGCCGGTTTGGATGACGTCCTCGAGGGCCTCGCGCAGATCCGCGCTGGCATCGAAAGCGCGATGAAATGTTACCGGGAGCGGCCGGGCCAGCTCGATCAGTTGCTTTGTCCGCGGAATATCGACGCGACCATCCTGTTTCAATAGGCCCAGAACCATGCCGTTCATGCCCAGCTGCTGTGCGCTCTCGACGTCGCGCCGCATGGCGGCGAATTCCGAATTGGAATACACGAAGTCGCCGGCGCGCGGGCGGATGATTGCGAAGATGGGCAGGGAGATCCGCTGGTGAGTCGCGCGCATCAGCTCGGCGCTGGGCGTCAGGCCACCGGCCGACAGCCGGTTGCATAACTCGATGCGCTGCGCGCCGCCGCGTTGCGCCGCCAACGCGGCGTCCACCGTTTCGACGGCGATTTCAAGAATGCGAGGGCTGCGCACGGCCGGCTAGCTTAGCAGAATGCAGGCAAGCGCGACGCCAACACCCGGCGCCTGCAACCAAGTTCATTGACCGTGCAGGACCGAGAAGCGCGCAATCGCGAATCCGGTGGCGGCCCCAAACAGCACATCGGACGGAAAATGCGCCCCGGTGCTGATGCGGCTGAAGCTGATGGCCGCGGCCACGCCGTACGCCACGTAAGGCACCCAGCGATGCTGGCGATAGCGTCGCGCGAAAACCGTGGCGATCGAGAAACTCATCATCGCGTGCCCGGAAGGGAAGCTGCTGCCTTTGCCCAGCGGTCCGCTGTTGCTCTTGAAAAAGGTGTCGGAGTAATTGCCGTTCACCGGAATATCGGTAGGCCGAAACCGGCGCGTAATGGCCTTGGTCACCACCATCAGAATGGTGTCGTCGACCACCGCTTCTCCTGCGAGCAAGCTAGTGGCTTGGTCGTAGGAGTTCTTGCGAATCAAGCCGACCACGTAAAACGTGGTGGGTATGACGGCGATCAACCCGCCGGAAACGTTGCTGTTCAGCGCTCGATCGGAATCTTGGAACAGATCCGTCTGTCGGAAAAAGGGCATGGTCTGCGGGTCCGAGGCAATCAGCCCAGCGACCGCTCCGCCAAAAATAGCCGCAGGGATCCAATGATGTCCCTCGGCCACTTTCACCGGGAAAAGCCACATATCTTTTTGATCGTGCAGAAAGTTGGACGGCAGCTTCCGCCACGTGCCCTGGCGCACGGGGTTCGGGTCGACCGCTGCGCTCGGAACGCCAGATGGCTTGGAAGTGGATTCCGCCTGTGCGCCAGTGGGCGCGGCATCGAACGAGTAAGATTTTTCCGGTGAGCAAATCAAGCGAAGACACAGCCGCTGGTAAGGCTGCGAGAAATCCTGCGCGCGACCGGCGGGCGCCAAGGACAAGAAAATCGCTCCGGCGCTGGCTAGAAGCGCGCCACGCCCCGCGGCAATCATTCTTCTATTCATACTTCCAGGAACTCCCCTGTGCTACCCAAAGCCGTCATTAGGTATGATGATCCGGCCAGCCAAAAGGACGGCAGCCGGTCCGGAGCAAAACGCCAGCGCGTCGCCCAAGTTGTGATAGGCTTCCGGCCAGACCATCCCGGTCTCTTACGGTTTACCTTCTCGTTCCCGAATTGGACGCGTGCAAAGGAGACCTTCCATGAAATTCCATCCCCAGCGAGTAGCGTTCTTGGCGGCGGTCGCCACCGTGGCGCTTGTTTTGGCCGCTTGCCAGGAGCCCTACCACCAGAAGGACGAGCAGTTCTATCTGATCACCGCCAACATCAGCGTGCCCTATTGGCAGGAGGCCCAGGCGGGCTTGACGGACGCCGCGAAAGAGATGGGCGTCAAAGCCGAAATGGACGGTCCCAGCATGCTTTCGCCCAAAGAGGAGCTGGAGTCGTTCCAGAAGGCCGTGGCCCTGCACCCCGCGGGCATCATGGTTTCGGTCACCGATCTGGAGTCCTTC
Organism: uncultured Acidobacteriota bacterium; assembly: GCA_963788495.1. GTDB lineage: Bacteria > Acidobacteriota > Terriglobia > Acidiferrales > UBA7541 > Acidiferrum. The sequence continues at coordinate 459,688 of CAWBGX010000003.1, forward strand.
AAAGCGCCCATTGACGCAGCGATTCAGCAGGGCATTCCGGTCATTTGCCTGGATTCGGACGCCCCGCATTCCAAGCGCGTGCTATTCATCGGCACCGACAACTTCCGGGCCGGGCAGGAAAGCGCCAATCGCATAGCGGACATTCTCAAGGGTCAGGGGCAAATCGTGATCATCACCCTCCCCGGACAGCTCAACCTGGACGAGCGAGTGCGCGGCGCCGAAGAGGCTCTGAAGAAATTTCCTGGGATCAAGATCGTTCAGACCATCGACGACAAGGGCGATTCCCGCAACGCCTACGACGCCATCACCGCGTTGCTGGCCAAAAAACAGAAAATCGACGGCATCCTGTGCCTGGAAGCTTCCGGCGGCGGAGGGGCGGCGGGCGCATTGCACCTGGTCGACCAGACGGGAAAAATCGCCATCGTGGCTTTCGACAAAGATCCGGAGACCCTGGACGGGATTCAAAAGGGCTGGATCAACGCCACGGTGGTGCAAAAGCCCTACATCATGGCGTATTACGGTTTGAAGTTTCTCGATGACCTGCACCACAACGCGGTCCACGAATTCAAAGACTGGCGCAACGCCCCGACCGATCCGCTGCCGGCCTGGGTCGACACGGGCACCGCGGTGGTGGACAAGAACAATCTGAGTGCTTTCCGGGAAGCGCTGGCGGCGCACCCCAAGCCGCTGTAGGCGGCGCGGCTAGACGAAGCCGAAAGAGGCGAAGGCGGTAATCGAGGCGCAGCCCAGCGCGACGCCCAGCACGGCGCCAGCGAGCACATCGCTGAGGAAGTGCATGCCGAGCACCACGCGAGACACCGCGATACTCAGCGCCAGAAAAAATAGCGGCCCTTCCAGACCGGGATAAAAATAACTGACCACCAGCGCCATGGAAAACGCCGTCATGGTGTGGCCCGAGGGAAACGAGAACTTGTCGGGGGGCAGCACCTTGGACCAGCAGTGCGGCTCCAGTTGGCAAGGGCGCGGCCGCTGGCTGAGCATCTTAACGGTCTTGAAAATGAGGACGCCCACGAGGCCCGCCGCAGTGCCGGCTCCTACGGCGGCGAAGCGCTGCGGGCCGCCAAAGAGCAGCAGGATCCCACCAAGTCCGTACCACAGCCAGCCATCGCCCATGCGGGTGGCGGCGATCATCCAGTAGCGGATCCAGCGCGGGGCGCGCCAACGGTTCATCCGCCGCATTACGCGGTGATCGCGGCGCTCGATGAATCCCCAGAGGTTGCGTGCGACAGCCATCGCGGTACCTCTTTACTTTGATTCGCCTAACCTCTACAGCGTCAACTGGCCAAATTCGCTTCCGGGCTCGGATCCAGCTTCCACAGCATGCGCGGGCGCTTTGCTTCGCTTTCCAGCGCTGCCGACCATTTGCGGCAGAAGCGCATTTCGTTGAGCCAGTGTCCCGCGGTAATGGCGGGAACCAGAACGGTGATCGGCAAGACCGGCAAGGCCCAGGGCTTCTCGCAAAAGAACGATTTGATGATGCGGTAGACGTCGGCCGTGAGCTTCGTGTAGCTCCCGTGGACGCCATGGACGATGCCGCGTCCGGCGCGCAGGCCGGCCAGAAACTCGTCCACCGTACGGACGCCGGGGACTTCCGTATGGGTCAGGCCGACACCCGCGATGGTGTGGGCGTCACTGCCGGCGATGCCGATCTTGCCCAGGCGCTTGGCCAGGCGCTCGGCGCTGGCGTTGGCCTCCGGCCACATCTGGCCGTTGCGCACCTCGAAAGCCGGCACGTAGGACGCAAACCAGTTGAAGTCGTCTTCTTCGCGGCGGCCTGTGAGTCCGGAAAACACGTGATTCACGCTAAAGAAGAGCTTACGCTCGGTCAGGTACATCAGCAGCGCTATAAAATCGTTGCGGCGGCGCTGAATTTCGGCATGATCGCGCTCGGCTATGCCATAGACTCCCAGGTGCATCTCGCTGCCGCTGGGCATGCGGACGGTAACCTCTTCGCTGAGGAAGAAGTCCGGGTGGCGGCGCAGGACTTCGGCGGCGTCAATGGAGTCGTGGTCGGTCATGGTGACGATGGACATACCAAGCCGTTTGAGACGGTCGTACACTTCCGCGGGGTCGTTGTAGGACTCGCGGCAGACACGGGTCAAGCCGGGAGTGTTGCACATCCCGGAGGCGGTCGAGTGAACGTGCAGGTCGCAGCGCATGAAACTATTGTTACGGATAGATATGAACAGTCCGTGAAGAGGTCGCGAAATCTGCGTGAATGTGCTCATGGAACTTATTGAACACACATGACTTCCGTGGTTATCCACATGGCATGGGGGTTGCTCTTCTTGGCGAACATCAGGCGTATGTGACAATCCATACATGAAAAAAATACACATTTTGTTCCATGACGCCGGTGGGGGGCACCGGAACGCCGCGGTCGCTTTGCAGGCGGTCCTGGCCCAGCAGCAGCGGCCCTGGCAGGTCGAGCTGGTGCAATTTCAGGAGCTGACCGACAAGCTGGATGTTCTCCGGCGGCTGACCGGTATCCGCATCCAGGAGCAATACAATGTCCTGCTGCAAAATGGCTGGACCTTGGGTGCCGTGTACCTCTTGCGGATACTGCAGGGGACCATCCGGCTGTTTCATGGGCCGTTGGTGCGCCTGCTGGAGAACTTCTGGCGTACCAAGCCCGCCGACTTGCTGGTTTCCTTAATACCCCACTTCAATCGCGAGATTTACGAGAGTTGGAGCAAGGTCTACCCCGGGCGGCCGTTCGTCACCATCATCACCGACCTGGCGGACTTTCCTCCGCACTTCTGGATCGAGTCGATTCCCGAGCAATATGTCATTGGCGGAACCGAGAAGGCGGCCCAGCAGGCCAGAGCCCTCGGGCATGACGAGGCCCACATCTTTCAGACGTCGGGCATGATTTTACGGCCGGATTTTTACGTGCAGGACAGTTCGGATCCCGTCGCGCTGCGCGCCGAGCTGGGGCTGAAGCCTGATTTGCCAACGGCGATCGTGCTTTTCGGCGGACATGGCTCGAAAGTGATGTACGACATCACCGAGCGGCTGGACGCGGCGGGGTTGCCGCTGCAATTGATCCTGATCTGCGGGCGCAATGAAGAACTGGCCGCCAAGCTGCGCTCCCGGAAGTGGCGCATGCCGGTCAACGTGACCGGATTCACCAAGGAAGTGCACAAGTGGATGCGCGCGGCGGACTTCCTGATCGGCAAGCCGGGACCTGGAAGCATCGCCGAAGCCATGGTTCGCAAGCTGCCGGTGCTGATCGAGTGCAACGCCTGGACCTTGCCGCAGGAGCGCTACAACACCGAATGGGTGGTGGAAAAACGCGTGGGCATCGTACTGAAGAGCTTTACGGACGTCGTCGCCGGGGTGCGGCAGATGCTGGAACCTGCAACGCTGGCCGAGTTTCGCAAAAACGTCGGCGCGCTTAACAACCAGGCCATTTTCGAGATCCCGGAGATTTTGGCCAAACTGCTCGGGGAACCACAGGCAAAAGAGGGGCTCGATCGCGACCGGGTGCCCCCTCCGCGCGTCCCTGCATAATATTGAGAAAACAGCCGCTTAGAGGCGGGCGTGTTCGGCGCGGTCGGGATGTGGCAAGCGCGGGCTGGCGCCGGGGTTGGGAATCGGCAGAGGCGAGTACCGGCGGCGGGGCTTGACGCAAGTGGTGGCCCACCAGCGGGAAGCATACTTCGGCAATTCGCACATTTTGGTGCAGCCTTCGCGGGCGCTGGACTGCGAACAGTGGCAATAACACCCGTCGTCGGGAGTGGGTTGAATCCGGACCGAGGTATCGGCTTCCAGGATTTGCGACCAGGTCAGGAGGACTGCCGCCAAGAAGAGCGCTCGCCGGGGGAGCCGGCCGCGCCGGGGATGGGCCGCGAGGTTCGAGGGCATGGTGGAACCAGTTTGCGGGGGGCCTGAAGAAAAACCTATGGAGCCGGACGGCTGAAAAAAACATTACCGGGGTAATAGGACTAGGCCTGGCGGGCTCGTGGCGAGGAGGAAAAAGGGGCCGTTCCCGATTCAGGTTTGGGAGGGTTCCAAAGTGAATTTGCGGGCCGGATTTGGGGCAGTGATTCCGCGGGCGGCAAGAGCTAAGTTATTGATAATAAATGTCAAAGATGTCAAGCCGGGGCCTGCTGTGGGTGGCGGCCAGCGTGCAATAGGTGATGCGTGGGCGCGTTTCAAATGACGGGTTGTAAGAAAGTGGCGAAGCGAGGGGGAAGGGGCTTGCTCGTCACTTTTAAACAATTCGTTCCCACCTGCCTCTGAGAGGGAAGCTAGGATGGATGACCCCACGCGTCGGTGTGAAAACGACACCGACAACGAAACGCGCCTTAAGGGGCTCCCGATCCCAAGCGGGAGCCCCACTTTTTTTCTGGTGGCCTTGTATCTTGGTCTGCGAACCGTCTACTTCCTGAACCTCTGGTCCCGAATCCCCATTTAGTTGACCTTGCGGGTTACCGTGATGCGCGCGTGCCGCAACACGTGGGCTACCTCGGTCTCCCGCAGCCGCGACGCGTCGTACTCGAACGACAACTGATTCTTGGCGTCATCGACGCGGAAGCGCCGCAGGCCGTAGGTGTTGGCGAACGAGCCCAGGCTGCGCAGTTGGTCTTGGCTGAGCGGGGATTGCAGTTCGTAGGTAATTTCAACGAGGGTCATGGAGGCATTATAGCAGGCTGTTCAAGCGGCGCGAGCGCTACTGCTGGTTCGCCGCTACGCCTTGCTTGTAGGCCCGCGGGGCATCGGCCCCCAGACGGAGGGCGGATGAGAAACGTGTCGCTTCTCCCTTGCCCTCCCGCCCTGAGCCTTCAGGGGCTAAAGCCCGTTTTGCCGCACTAGGTGACGTCGCGCCTAAAGGCGCGACCCACAAACCGTTGCGAAGCTCGGCTTCCGCCTCGCGAGTGCGCATCGCATGCTACGCGCAGCAGCGCTGCCTTGACTTATATAGCCCCAGGGGGTATATATAGGGTAAGGGGGTATATCGTGGCGGCGACAAAAAAGACAAATGCGGCGAGCGCAGCTCTCCGCGGCCGCGAGGCCGGCGCGGATTGTGCCTGCGAGGCTAAGAGCCAGGGGCGCAAGGCGGTCGGCGTGGACCCGGACATCAAGGAAACCAACCGGAAACGCTTGCGGCGGATCGAAGGGCAAATCCGCGGGTTGCAAAAGATGGTCGAAGAAGACCGCTATTGCGCGGACATCATCACCCAGGTGGCCAGCGTGCAGGAATCGCTGCGCGGCGTGGCGCGCAACCTGATGCGCAACCACTTGCACCATTGCGCCGCCAAGGCGCTGCGCAGCGGCAAGAGGGAAGAGACGGAAGCGATGTATGACGAATTGTTGGAGATGATTTACGCGCACTTGAGATGAGGAGAGAGAACGAAGTAACGATGTAACGAAGCAAAGAAGCAAGAAGCAAAGAAATGAGGACGTTTGTGGAGCGAGATCCGATTTGCGGGATGAACGTCGAGCCGGAGACGGCAGCGGCGCACGTCGAGTATGGCGGGGCGAGCTACTATTTTTGTTCCAAGGGTTGCGCGAAGCGGTTTGAGCAGGGGCCGGAGAAGTATGTTGCGGGGGCAAATTCGGCGGTGGAGGCGGCTGGGGTTTCGGCGAAGCGCGAGCCTTTGATGGCGATCGCACCGGCCGGGGCGGAGCGGGCACGGCATGCCGTGCCGGTACGAGAAGCGGTGGCCGTTAAGCATCGCGGGCACACTGACGGCGGAGAGCTGGCTGGCGCCCCGTCGGACGCTCGGGATTCACGGTATACCTGCCCTATGCATCCGCAGATTGTGCAGATGGGTCCTGGTAGCTGCCCGATCTGCGGCATGGCGCTTGAGCCCATGGACGTGTCCGCCGAAGTCGAAGCCGACCCGGAGTATGACTCCATGCGGCGGCGGTTTTGGGTGAGCGCGACGCTTGCTCTGCCGCTGTTAGTGCTCTCGATGTTTGGCGAGTATCTCGGGCTGCGCCTCGCGCCGGGAGTGCGGAATTGGATCGAGTTTGCGTTGGCCACGCCGGTGGTGCTTTGGGGCGGCTGGCCATTTTTTGAGCGCTTTTGGGCGTCGCTGGTTCATCGCAGCCCGAACATGTTCACGTTGATCGGTTTGGGGACCGGGGCGGCGTATCTGGACAGCGTTGTGGCGACGTTATTTCCCGCAGATTTTCCCGATATCGCTTCGCGGGGCGGACGGAGCCGCGCCGGTTTATTTTGAAGCGGCGGCCGTGATCACTACGCTGGTGCTGTTGGGCCAGGTGCTGGAGTTGCGGGCCCGGCAGCGGACGTCGGGTGCGATTCGGGCGCTGCTGAACCTGGCGCCGCAGCAGGCGCACTTGCTGGCCGCGGATGGCGGCGAGAAAGATGTGACGCTCGACCAGGTGAAGCACGGCGACAAGCTGCGAGTGAGGCCGGGCGAGCGGGTGCCGGTGGATGGCGTTATTCGCGAAGGGGCCAGCGCGGTGGATGAAGCGATGGTCACCGGCGAACCGATGCCCGTGGAGAAAACCGCGGGCGACAAAGTCACCGGCGGGACACTGAACAGCAGCGGGAGCTTCGTAATGGAAGCGCAGCGGGTGGGTAGCGAAACGATGCTGGCCCAGATCGTTACCCTGGTGAGCCAAGCGCAACGTAGCCGCGCGCCCATGCAGCGGCTGGCAGATCAGGTGGCCGAATATTTTGTCCCGGCGGTGGTAGGGGCGGCGGTGTTGACGTTCGTCATCTGGGCGCTCATTGGTCCGGAGCCACGCTTCGCGCACGCCTTGGTGGCCGCGGTAGCCGTGCTGATCATCGCCTGCCCGTGCGCGCTGGGGCTGGCGACGCCGATGTCGGTGATGGTCGCCGTGGGCCGGGGCGCCTCCGCAGGTATTTTGGTGCGCAACGCCGAAGCTCTCGAGACGCTCTCCAAAGTGGACACCCTGGTGGTCGATAAGACCGGGACGCTGACGGAAGGCAAGCCGCGGGTGGCAAACGTCACAGCGTTTGAGGACGCCGGAGTCAGCAACGATGCGCTGCTGGCCCTTACGGCGAGCCTGGAGGCTTCCAGCGAGCACCCACTGGCGCGGGCCATTGTCCGTGCCGCGGAAGAGAAGCACGTGCACGCTGGCGACGGTCAGCGAGTTTCGGGCGACCACCGGAGGCGGCGTGCAAGGCCGGGTATCGGGCAAGAAAGTGGCCGCGGGAACCGCCAGCTTTCTACGCGAGCAGGGGATATCGTTCGCAAGCGGAGCAAGAAACGGCGGCCCTCGGGCGGACTCGTCCGATATGACGCCAGTCTATGTGGCTGTTGACGGCCGCGCTGCCGGAGCCTTTCTGCTCAGCGATCGCATCAAGCCTTCCACGCCGGAAGCGATCCGTGCTTTGCGCGCCGACGGAGTGCGGGTGGTCATGCTCACGGGCGACCGCCGCGGAAGCGGCCATGAAAGTGGCCCGCGAGTCAGGAATAGACGAGGTGGAAGCGGAGGTCCAACCCCAGCAAAAAGTCGAGACCGTCAAGCGTCTGCGTGAGCAGGGCCGCATCGTAGCCATGGCCGGCGACGGCATCAACGACGCTCCGGCTCTGGCTGCCGCGCACGTGGGCATCGCCATGGGTACCGGCACCGATGTGGCGATGGAGAGCGCGGGGATCACACTGTTAAAAGGCGACCTACGCGGCATCGTGCGGGCGCGCCTGTTGAGCCGCGCGACCATTCGCAATATCCGGCAAAATCTGGCTTTCGCGTTCCTTTACAACGCGCTCGGCATACCCATTGCCGCCGGCGTTTTTTACCCGCTATTCGGCTGGCTGCTCAGTCCGATGCTGGCCAGCGCGGCGATGAGTTTCAGCTCCGTTTCGGTGATTGCCAACGCCCTGCGTCTTCGTAAAACGTCACTCTAGCGCAACGAACCGAGTGTTTGGCGTTGCGTTCTGGCCGTAGTTGCGGTATGAGTATAGGTATGACGAAGCGTATGAGCGTACGCAAAACGGCGAGTGGATCGCGGCCGGGCAGGCAGGTAAAGCGGCGCAAGACCTTCACGCTTTCGCCGGAATCGGTCGCACTCCTTGAAGAACTTTCCGCGAAGCGCCGCACGCACGGTCCGGAGTCGGTTTCGGCGGTTTTGGACGATCTGCTGCTGACCATGCGCCGAGAGAAAACACGGCAAGAAATGGAAGACCGGATCGGAAAATACTACGATGAGCGCTCGGAAGCGGAGCGCCAGGAAGAAATCGAATGGGGCAAGTTCGCGATGGCAGAATTTACGGCCATCGAGCTTAATAGAGCCAAAGAGTGACCGTGCCGCTGCGCCGCGCCAGCCGGGGAGAAATTTGGTTCGTGCAGTTGCCGACGGATCCGCCTGAAAAAAGAAGGCGGCCAGTTGTTGTCGTCTCCAGCGAGGCGCGCAATCGCCGTGATTCCGCCGACTCGGTTTTGGTGATTCCCCTGTCCACTTCCGTCCATAGAGCAGACAATCCGGCGCATTTGCTATTGTTGGTCGGCGAGACCGGTCTTACCGCCGACTCGATTGCGCGAGCCGGAGACATCACCACCGTTCGGAAAACCCAATTGGTCGAGCCTCGTTCCCGATTGCGAACTCTAAGTGACCGGCGCATATGCGAACTCGCCGATATGGTCAAGATCGCCATGGGATGTATCTAGGCCGGCAGTCAGCGTGTTAATCGGCGACTGCCTGTCATGCACGGCGCCTCGAAGTTCTTCGCTACGATTTAATCGGCTCAGCTCTGCCCGAGGAGCGCGTCGAAGTAGGCGAGCATGTCGGGGGAGTCCCACTGCTGGAGGCCGACGAATTTGCGGGCGATTTTGCCGTGGCGATCGATGATGTAGGTTTCCGGAACCATCGAGGTGCCATAGGACATGGCGATAGGCGAACGATTTTCTTTGGTAGCGGGGTCGCGATAGGTGGGAAAGGTCACGCTTTGGTCGCGCAGGAATTTTTGGAAGGCGGCCTGGTCTTCATCCGCGGCGACGCCCAGGACCATGCCGTTGCGCGAGGCGATGCGCTGCTGGAGGCGATCCAGGGAGGGGATTTCCTCGACGCAGGGGCTGCACCAGGAGCCCCAGAAGTTGAGGACTACCACCTTGCCCTTTAGATCGGAGAGGTGGCTGGGCTTACCGGCCAATTCAAAGGCAAAATCTTCGGCCCTGGTTCCGGCGATAGAAGCTTCGCCTTGGCGATAGCTCGGCAAGGCGAAAACCAGAATAATAGCGGCCGCGGCCGCGAGCGCCAGCCACACCATCAGTTTTCGCGCGATTCCCATCAAATGCTATACTAGCGCATCCGCGCCGCATCGGAAACGGTCCCCTGCCAGCCCCACGACGCCAATGGAAATGCCCTCGGTCAACGCAGCAACGGACGGCTCCATCCTGGAGGCCGCCGCGATGGGCATTACCGCCATCGTTCCGGCGCGCAACGAACAGGGCGTCATCGCGGCATGCGTGAGGTCTCTGGCGAGCCAGCCGGAGATCGCCGAAATTCTGGTGGTCAATGATCAGTCGACGGACGGCACCGCGGATGTGCTTCGCCAGTTGACGGCTGAGGTTCCTCATCTACGGCTGCTGGAGGCGCAAGAGGTGCCGCCCGGTTGGGTGGGCAAGAACAACGCCGTGTGGATCGGCGCTTCGCAAGCCAAAAGCGCGTGGCTGTTGTTTACGGACGCCGACGCTGAGCTGGCGGCCGGCGCCACGGCTCGCGCTCTGCAAGTGGCGGGTGAAACGGGCGCCGCGCTGGTCTCGTTTTCTCCGGAGCAGCTGGCCGAGACTTGGTACGAAAAATCGTTGATCCCGTTTGTGTATTGCCGCCTGGCGAAGCACTTTTCCTTCGACGCGGTGAACGACCCCTCCTCGCCCGTCGCCGCGGCCAACGGGCAATTCTTGATGATTCGCCGCGATGCCTACGATGCCGTTGGAGGACACGCCGGCGTCGCGGGCGAAATCCTGGAAGACGTGGCCCTGGCCAAGCGGGCCAAGGCTGCCGGCTATCGGTTGTGGTTCGGCCCCGGCAAAGGCATTGTCCGTACGCGGATGTATCGATCGTTTGGCGCCATGTGGGAAGGCTGGAGGAAAAATCTGTATCTGCTGGCGGGAGGCACGCGCCGGGCAGTTCTCGTCGAGATTCTTTCCGCGGTGCCGTGGATTCCCTTGCTCCTGTTAGCGGTGGGAATGAAAATGTTGCTCGCGTTAGTCGCCGCGCTGGGACTGCTGATGGCTCGCCATGCCACCTATGGCCGGGAGCTGACGAGTAACCAATTTCGGCCCTCCTACATCTTTTATTACATGCCGGGAGCCCTGTTGTATGCGGGCGTACTTTGGGCCTCCTACCGCGCCCACGTTCGAGGCAAGGTCCAGTGGAAAGGCCGCCAGGTTTCCGTCGGCGTCCCCGGCGCACTCAGATAAACTAGAGTCAATGATGCTGCTCACGCGCAAAATCGAGTTTTCCGCTTCGCACCGCTACGACAATCCGGCGCTTTCGCCGGAGGAGAATCGGCGCGTTTTCGGGAAGTGCAACAATCCCCATGGCCACGGGCACAATTACACGCTGGAAGTTACCGTGGAAGGCGAGCCCGACCCGGTGACCGGCATGGTGCTGGATCTGAGCGAGCTGAAGAAAATTCTGGAGCGCGAAGTGATGCAGCGCATGGACCACCGGCATTTGAATTACGAAGTGCCGGAGCTGGCCGGCCGCATTCCCACCTGTGAAAACGTGGCGCAGGTGATCTGGCAGTTGCTGGAGCCGAAAATCACGCAAGGGCGCTTGCATCGCGTGCGGCTGTACGAGTCGCCGGACCTGTTCGCGGATTGCTACCGCAACGGGGCGAAGAAGGCGACGGCGTGATGAGTCCGCAAGCGAACACCGGCACGCTCAAGGTCGAACTGGGGCGACGCTACCGTTTTGCGGCGTCGCACCGGCTGCACAGCGCGCAGCTTAGCGAGGCGGAGAACCATCGCCTGTACGGGAAGTGCAACAATCCGCACGGGCACGGGCATAACTACGTGCTCGAAATCGGTGTTCGGGCAAGGTGGATCCAGCTACCGGGATGATCGCCAATTTGGCAGACCTCGACGGCTTCGTGGAACGGGAGGTTCTCGAACCCTTCGATCACCGCTCGCTCAACGAAGAGGTCCCAGCCTTTCGCGACCAAGTACCGACGACCGAGAATTTGTGCATCGAGATATTCCGGCGATTGAAGTCTTTTCCGCCTGGCGAAACTCGAGCGGGTGCACGTCGAAGAGACCAGCAACAACAGTTTCGAGTACACCGCGGACGATCTTATGGATGCAACAGAGGTTGGAGCCCACTCGGAAGGGAACACGCTGTGACCAAGCCAACGGAAGAAATCCTGCTCCACGACGACGGTAAGGCCAACGAGGCGCGTTCGATCGCCTGGCACGTACGCGAGATCATCAAGCTCATCGGCGAAGATCCCGAGCGCGAAGGACTGCGCAAGACGCCCGAGCGTTATGAAAAGGCGCTGAAGTTCCTGACCAGCGGCTATCACCAGAACGTCGATCACCTCCTGAACGGAGCGACGTTCAGCGTCTGCTACGACGAAATGGTGGTGGTGAAAGACATCGAGTTTTTCAGCCTGTGCGAGCATCACCTGCTGCCGTTTTTCGGCAAGGCGCACGTCGCGTATCTGCCGAGCAAGAAAGTCATCGGCCTCAGCAAGGTCGCGCGTCTGGTCAACATGTTCGCGCGCCGTTTGCAGATTCAGGAACGAATGACCAGCCAGATCGCCAAAGCCATCGAAGAGAAAATCGCCCCGACGGGCGTCGGCGTCATCATCGAAGCCCGCCACCTGTGCATGCAGATGCGTGGCGTCGAAAAGCAGCACGGCCAGGCGGTGACCAGCGCCATGCTCGGCGAGTTCCGCAACAACAAGCAGACCCGCGACGAGTTCCTGTCGCTGGTGCGCAACAAACAGAGACTGAGGTGAGATCCGTTCCAATTGACAGGTTTGATCAGGTTTAACACTCTTTTACCAGGACTAGTTCTATAGCTCGGTTCCGGTCAAAGATGACCATCCACGGCTGTTTCGGATGAACAGCGCATTCTGATTCTTCGCAAGATGAGATATCTTGGTAACAGCGTCTCAGATATGGCGACACCTCGGCAGGTGTCTAGAGAGAGCCAAATCGCTCTTGCAGCTGGGATTTCGTTTTGCCCACAACCAATTTGTCACGGCTTGCGTCGCCGACCATTGTGCCGGTGGCCTTTCAATGTTCATTGCGTACAAGCCGACTTTCCAAAGGACGTATTTGATGTTTTTAGGATCGCTTTCGGAAGGATAGGTGCAAGCCCAACCAACGACGGTGGCAAGTGCGAATGCCAGGAATCGCATGGCGTACCGCGCACGAAATATTTTCATTGTTGGCTACTTCAAGGAATTCTACCTTACGGGTTTGCCAACCCGCGGAATCGGAAATTGAACGTTACCGGCCCTTGCACACCTACTTGCCTGAAAGCAGCGGCTGTGTTCCACTCGGAATCGGCCCAGTCCTATGATTGGTCAGTCGATTTCTCATTACTCCATCACTGAAAAATTAGGCGAAGGCGGCATGGGCGTGGTCTATCGCGCTCGCGACCTTACTCTGCATCGCGAGGTGGCGCTGAAATTCCTGGCGGTCGGCGCTCGTCGATGATCTCCAGGCGCGCGAGCGAGTCTTGCAGGAAGCGCGCACCATTTCCGCGCTCAACCATCCGAATATCTGCACCGTCTACGAAGTCGGCGAAGTGGAAGGCCGGCCCTACCTGGTGATGGAATATATCGAGGGGCATCCGTTGAGCCTTGAAGTGCTTTCCGGCGGCATGGCCCGGGAAGTCATGATGCGCTACGGGATGCAACTCGCGGACGCACTGGCGCACGCGCATGAGCGCGGCATCGTGCACCGCGATCTCAAGGCTGGAAATGTCATCGTCACGCCGTCAGGGCGCCTGAAGGTGCTGGATTTCGGATTGTCGCGGCGCTTGGAAGAAAAAGCCAGCGAGGACACCACGCAATTCGACCAGGGCTGGGCCGAGCAACATTCCGTCACCGGCACGCTTCCTTATATCGCTCCCGAATTGTTGAAAGGGCAAGAGGCCGACGCGCGCAGCGACATTTGGGCGCTGGGAGTCATTCTTTACGAAATGGCTGCCGGGCGACGGCCGTTTCGCGGGGGCACACCTTTTGAATTGAGCGCCGCGATTTTGCGGGAGGCGCCTCCCGCTATTTCTCCATCTCTTGCTCCCGTGCTGCAGTCCGTGGTCGACAAATGCCTGAACAAGGATCCCAGCCAGAGATACCGCTCGGGAGGCGAGCTGCGCGCCGCGCTGGAAACCGCCGACACCGCTTCGCGTTCGGAGCGCATCCCGGTCGCGGCGCTGGCGGTGCACGAGACCGCGCTGCGATCGGCGCAATTTCAGCGGCGCTTGCGATACGGCGCGGGCATTTTAGCGGTGATGGTGCTGGCCATCGCCGGAATATTGTGGAAAGCAAGCAGGCCGCACTCCATCCCTCGCGCCATGCCGGGGGCGATTCAATCGGTGGCGGTTTTGCCGCTCGCGAATCTTTCCGGCGATCCCGCGCAGGATTATTTCGCCGATGGAATGACCGACGCGCTGATCACCGAGTTATCGCACATCCGCAAGCTGCGGGTCATTTCGCGGACGTCGGTCATGCAGTACAAGCACACCCAAAAATCCCTCGCGGAAATCGCGCGTGATTTAAACGTCGATGCCATCGTGGAAGGATCCGTGCTGCGCGCCAACGGGCGGGTGCGAATTTCGGCGAAACTGATGCAGACATCCGTCGAGCAAAGCCTATGGGCCGACAGCTACGAGCGCGATTTTAGCGACGTGCTGGCGCTGCAAAGCGACGTGGCCACGGCTATCGCTCGCGGAATCCAAGTTGAACTTTCCGCGCCGGAAGCGACGCAACTGGCCAGCAGCCGGGCGGTGGTGCCGGAAGCGTACGAAGCCTTTTTGAAAGGCCGCTTTGAGGCTGCCAAACGCACGCCGGAGGGCATCACCAGTTCGCGAGGCTACTTCCAAGAGGCCATCGCGAAAGATCCAACCTATGCCGCCGCGTACGCCGGACTCGCGGACACCTTGCTCAATCTCAGCACCTATCAGATCCGGCCGCCCGCGGAGGTGATTCCGCAAGCGAAAGCCGCCGCGCTGAAGGCCTTGGAGCTGGACGACCGTCTTGCCGAAGCCCACGCCTCGCTGGCCGCCATACGTTTCTATCATCTCGAATGGGATGGCGTGGAAAGCGAATTTCTGCGCGCGATTGCGTTGAACCCGGGCTACGCCACGGCGATGCACTGGTACGCGCTGAGCTTGGCAGCCCTGGGGCGCAAGGAAGAGTCGCTCACGGAGATCAAGCTGGCCCGAGAGATCGATCCGCGCTCGCTGATCATCAATGCCAATGTCGGGTGGTGCTACTACCTGGCGGGCGACAATGACCGCGCCATTGAGGAAGAAAAGAATACCCTGCGACTCGATCCCGGCTTCGTGGTCGCGCATGGATATCTGGGGCAGGCTTACCTCGAGAAAAAACTTTACGAGCCGGCCATCGAAGAATTTCGCAAGAGCGTGTCGCTCTCTCCCGGTGATCCTTCCCGCCAAGCCGACTTAGGCAGCGCTTACGCCAGCGCGGGCAAGAAAGAACAGGCGCAGGAAATCCTGGAAGAGTTCCTGCACGCGCCGCGCGACAAATATATTTCTCCCTACGACTGGGCCATGCTTTATGCGGGGACGGGCAAAAAGCAGGAAACCATGGCCTGGCTGGAAAAAGCGTTTGCCGAACGAAACGCAAGAATGGTGAATCTCGCGGTGCATCCGCACTTCGCGTTCCTGCGAGGAGATTCCGCTTTCGAAAATCTGCTGGTGCGCATGAAGGTGCCGGCGAATCTCCGGCATCCCGCGGGTTCTCGTCTGGGTGCCGACGGCGGCGCGAGCCGCCAGTAATTCTTGACGCCGAATAACTCCTTCGTTACACTCGCGGCGCTGCACGAAAACCGGACGAAACGAAAGCCGCTTACCATCGTTTTCGCTGTGGAACACAATCGCTCACTTGGAGGCATACATGGCAAAAAAGATCACCTTTTCTTCGGGGGTCGGCGCGCACATCGACAAAACGGCCAAGAAGCTGAAATCCGTCAGGTCCCGCGTCTCACCTAAGGACCAAAAGAAAATCGATCTGGAAATCAAGGCTCTGGCGAGCTGCAAGAAAGCGCTCGCGGTCTTCTGCCGGAAAATGACCCACGCGCTGGAGCTTAAAAAGTAGCAATCGCACGCATCATGCGTGCCAGCCGCGGAACTCCGGTGCGCTCGCCGATTCCCTCGAGTGCGAAGAAGCGGCAGCCGGACCTGGTCCGCTATCGCCGCACGCCCTTTGTGGTTTCCTACTGGCGCGAGGAAGAGCTCGTCTTTGAGAACTTTCTCACCCGCCGGCGCATCACCGCCAACCCTCTTACCTCCACCATTCTGCATTTCTTCAGTCGCTGGCGGGCTCTCCGCGATCTTTTTGCAGCCCTGAAGGAATACACGCCGGGATCGCTGCGCAAAGCGGTGCGTTCGCTCGCGCGGCATTCCTTCTTGCAAGAGCATGGCCAAGGCCCGGTTTCCGGCGAAAGGGAATTGCTGGCCTGGAGTGAATGGAATCCCGCAGCAAGCTTCTTCCATCTCGGCACCAAAGATGTGCAGTTCCAGCACGACAGCGAGTTGGAATACCGCGAATTGCTGCGGCTGGCCAAGTCCAACCCCATGCCTCGGCCCTTGAAGCGCTACCCAAAAGCGCAAAAGGTACGCCTGCCGCCGCCCAAGACCGATTCCGAATTTCCGCGCGTGCTGCTCGCGCGCCGCACCTGGCGAAAGTTTTCCGCCCGCGCCGTGACTCTTCCGGTTCTCGGAAATTTGCTGGGTCTCACTTGGGGAGTGCAAGCCTGGGTCAAGACTCCACAGCTCGGCTCCGCGGCGGTGAAGACCTCGCCTTCCGGCGGGGCGCTGCACCCGGTGGAAGCCTACGTACTGGCGCGCCACGTGGAGGGATTACAGTCCGGCCTCTATCACTACAACGGCGCCGATCATGTTCTCGAACTGCTTCGCCGCGGAGCGAACTCCCGGCACATCACTGGCTATCTGGCCGAGCAGTGGTGGTACTCGAGCGCATCCTTCGTTGTTTTCATGACCGCGGTGTTCTCGCGCACGCAGTGGAAATACGACTACGCGCGGGCTTACCGGGCGGTGTTGCTGGAAGCCGGGCATCTCTGCCAAACATTCTGCCTGACCGCCACGTGGCTGAATCTGGCTCCGTTTTGCACGCTGGCCTTTGCCGACTCGCGGATCGAGAAGGCTCTCGGCGTCGATGGCATCTCGGAATCCATGGTGTACGTCGCGGGCGCGGGCATGCGCCCGGAAAACACCGACCAAGCTCATCTATTAAGCGGTAGCCGAATCTCCCACCTCAATCTGTAGGCTTAGCTGGTTGATTCTTGCCCGCGCTCTGGCCGGACACCGAGTGGAATGTCGATGCTGCTTCAACCCGAACTATTTCTTGGCGATGTCCACCGAAGCCCGCGTAGTTTCCCAATCCATCCGCAGCGCGCAACCGCCGCCGCTGCGATCGAACGCAATCGTGAAATTTTCCACCGCCGACGGCAGCTTCGAGACTTTCATGTCGATGCGCGCCAGATCGTCCGCCGCTCCAGGATAAGGCGTGCCCCATTCCCCGGTTTTCTTGCTGATCACCAAGGTCCACTTGTCCGCATTCGGAATGGCAAAAATGGTGTAACTCCCGGCGGGCACGGTGGTGCCGCCGATGCTCAAATCGGTGTCGGTCACGAACTTGGTCGCTTCATTCGCTCCCGCACGCCAGACTTCGCCAAACGGAACCAACCCGCCATAAACCTTGCGGCCCTTGGCCCGAGGACTCGAATAATCCACCACGACCTTTTTCCCGCCATCCAGCTGGCATTCGGCCTTGGCCGGCGGACTTGGCCGCGAACTCTTGTCCTGCGCGCAAGCGCTGGATACGATCCAACTGGCCAGACACACCGACAATCCCACGCACATCGAAATGTTCTTATTCATGTTGAGTCTCCCCCCAGTAGTTTGCTCTCATCGAGGTCCGTCCGTAAATGGTAGTGGGTCAGTTCCCGGTAAGCAGCGTTTATCCGGACTTGAAGTTTCATCGGAAACTGACCCACTGCCCGTAAATGACCCCGTTGTATCTTCGGGCAAAATGCGATATAGTACCAGTTGACATTTATGTTCGATTGGACCTCTAAGTTGCCGACGGAATCGAAGGTGTCCCCGTGTTGAAGGCCCTCAAGCGCCTCTGGAAACAAGAGTCGGGGCAAGACACCGCGGAATACGCCCTCCTGGTAGTAATGCTGGCTCTGGTTATCGTCGCCGCACTGTATGCGTTCAGCTCGGCGGAGAAGAAGCCTTTTAGCGGTGCCAGCAGCGCCGTAAGCGCCGGGGCTTCCGGTGGTTCCGGCGGGGGCAGCGGTAGCGCCGGCGCGGGCAGTGGTTCCGGCGGCAGTGGCGGCGGTTCAGGCAGCGGCAGTTCCGGCGGCAGCGGCAGCGGTTCGGGCAGCGGCAGTTCCGGCGGCAGTGGTGGGAGTGGCGGGAGCGGCGGCAGCGGTGGTTCCGGCGGCAGTGGTGGCGGAGTGCCACAGCCCCCAACGAAACTGCCGTAAAGCGCCGAGCGCGATTCGGTCCTTCCTTAGATTTCCCCCGACGAAACTGCCGTAGAGCGCCGAGCGCGATCGGGCCTTCCTTAGATTTCCCCTAACGAAACTGCCGTAAAGCGCCGAGCGCGATCGGGCCTTCCTTAGATTTCCCCCAACGAAACTGCCGTAAAGCGCCGAGCGCGATCGGGCCTTCCTTAGATTTCCCCCAACGAAACTGCCGTAAAGCGCCGAGCGCGATCGGGCCTTCCTTAGATTTCCCCCAACGAAACTGCCGTAGAGCGCGGAGCGCGATCGGGCCTTCCTTAGATTTCCCCCAACGAAACTGCCGTAAAGGGCCGAGTGTGATTCGGGCCTTCTTTAGATTTCTTTCTTCCGGCATTCCTAACTAACCGGCATTCCTGTAAGACGGGGACCAGGACTGCATTTCCTAAGCGCGTTTAACTTGGCGCGAAACCCGCGCTAAACCCGCGCTAAACCCGCGCGAGACTCGCGCGAAGCCCGCGTGAAACTCGCGCTAAACGTGGGAGCGGGCTGCCTGATAGACGCAGTCGGAATCCAGGGGCCCAGGGTTGGTCCCGGCCAGTTGGCCCATCAACCACAGGTAAGTCGTCAAGTGGTGCATGCAGGGAATGGTGGGTTCGACAGCCTTCGGCGCCGGGTTCAATTCATACCGCGTGTTTACGTGGTCGTACGGCAGCGGCACAATCGGCGGCAATTTGGGCACCAGGTCTTGCCGGTTGGTCACGCGGTAGCTGAACGATACCGACGCATTGTACGCGCCGGCGAAGAAGTCATCCCCAACCCGCGGACTCGCGTAGGTGTAGGACTGCGGGCTCTTGCAGGAAGTGTTCACCGCCACATCGACGGTCAGCAAGGTTGCCAGAGCGCCGCCGAGGCTGTGGCCGCACACGGTCACGGTGGTGGCCGCGCCGGAGTCGAGACAATTCTTGATCGCCGTCACCGCCCGATCCGACCCACTCAGTTGCCCCACTCGCAGCGAGCGGTACACCGCCGTGAAGCCGTCCTCCGTGAAACCATGAATCCCCGAAATTGGCGACGGTACCATCAGGAACGACGCATCGTGCAGCCATTCCAGGATGGAGTCCGTGCCCCGGATGGAGGCCACCAATTCCTTGCCAGGGGAAACCGCCAAAAACCCGAACGACACGATGTCTCCCAGGTGCGGATCAATATCCGTTGCCAGGTCGTCCCCATAAAGGGTCTGCAAATACTTGTAACCCAGTGCGGTGATTTTCTGCTGTGTAGCTGTATCGTAGCTCCCCGTGGGCGCAACGGACTCGGCGATGGCAACCAGCTTTGCGTATTGAATGGCGGCGTTCCAGTCGATTGGCAGCATTAGAGGTCATCCTTGTTCGGCGAAGTGTGGTAAAAAGACGCGGCATTATGCCATAAACCTCACGGTAAAAGTACAAGCCGAATATTGCCCAAGAAGCTACGTAAGCTAAACAAACGTAAGAGTGCGGCGGCTTGGCGCCCCTTTCCCCGGTTGGTGCACAATTTCCGCCGTAGCGATCTTCCTCGATCGAGCTCCACCGTACAGGTTCTTCGAAAGCCAAGGACTGAAAACAAGCTCGGTGTACAATCCCTGCCATTCGTTCCTAAGGGAGACTGTCGCCCATGTCCAAACGCACCAAGCAAGCCGGAGCCTTTCGCTCTGCGCCGCTGGCACTACTGACCATGGCTTGCGCCATCATTCTTGCCGCGGCCCAAAACTCCGCCGCCCAAACGTCCGCTGCGGAAAAATCAACCGCCACGCAACTCATCGAACTCGCCAAATCCAACGTTTCCAACCTGCCTGCCGCCATCACATCCACCTTCGATTCCAAAGACCTGAAAGAAGGCAAGGCCTGGGCGAGTCGCGGTCCGGACTTCTTCTTCGCGGTCGAAGCGCCTGCCGAACCCGCTCTGGTCATCGATGCCGCACCCGGCCCGCCCATGCGCCGTGCCCCGGGTACCTCTCTTTGGTACGCTCCGGCGCACCTCGCCCAACTCGGCGCCGTGCACTCTTACCACTACCTTCTTAATGGCGCACAGTTTGGCGGCAGCCTGGACGTGCCGGCCTTCACCGCCAATTCCTATGTGCAGCCCGGGGTGCCGTCCGGCACCCTGTCTCCGAAAATCATCCACACCAGCAAAATCTATGACGGTATGAAGAGCGAATACTGGATTTACGTCCCCGCGCAATACGATCCGAAGACCCCCGCGGCACTCATGGTTTTCCAGGACGGCCAGCAGTATATCGACCGCAACGGCCGGAATCCGGCTCTGAATGTGATCGACAATCTCATCGCCCAAAAGAAAATTCCGGTGATGATCGCCGTTTTCATCAGCCCTGGCGACATCACTGACTCCCCGGGCACGCCCACCTTCCATTTCGTCAAAGCCTATTCCGACAAGTGGAGTCGCAGCCTAAAGGATTCCATGCGCAGCACGCTGTACGACACGGTCAGCGATCGCTACGCCCGGTATCTCCGAGACGAACTCCTTGCCGAAGTCCAATCCAAATACAACATTCGCAAGGATGGCTACAGCCGGGCGATCACCGGACTCTCCTCCGGTGGCATCTGCTCCTTTAACGCCGCCTGGCAGATGCCCGATCAGTTTGCTCGCGTCATCTCGTGGATCGGCAGCTACAGCAGCATTCAATGGAAGGAAGATAGCGCCGTTTCCGACGGGGGCCAGGACTTTCCGGACAAGGTTTTGCGCGAAGAGAAGCGCAACCTCCGAGTATGGCTGCAGGACGGCTCCGAAGACCAAGAGAACAGCCGGTGGGGCAGTTGGCCGCTCAACAACCTGCGCATGGCCAACGCACTGAAGTTAAAGGACTACGATTTCCACTTCAGCCTGGGCAAGGGCACCCACAACACTGCCCACGGGGCCGCCGAATTTCCGGCGGAAATGGTCTGGCTCTGGCGGGACTACGACCCTTCCAAAACCTCGCAAACTTTCGAAATGGAGTCGACGGAGAAAGCCAAGCCCCCATTCCGCGTCTCCATCGCTAATCGCGACGCGGAGTAGGGCCGGCTGTGGCTCAGCCATTCCTGGCTGTGTCCCGCCGTAAAGGAAACGGAATCAAGAAAACGCAGGAAGGTGCCGCTGCGAACCGCCCTCAGCTCTGCGGACAGGAGGGACGGCTGTCGTGCCAACCCCCGCGAATAAACGCATACGCCTGATCGACGGCCGCATTCATGGCATCGACCGCGTTGGTAAAGGGATATTGCCCGCTGCTCACGTTGGTGATGTGCCCCTGGCCCCAGCCGGAGAACTCTGCGTAAGCCGTGAAGTGGTTGTTG
Source organism: uncultured Acidobacteriota bacterium (assembly GCA_963788495.1). Classification (GTDB taxonomy): domain Bacteria; phylum Acidobacteriota; class Terriglobia; order Acidiferrales; family UBA7541; genus Acidiferrum. The sequence continues at coordinate 480,672 of CAWBGX010000003.1, forward strand.
CCGTCGGTGTCGCTCAAGGTCACCGTGAAATAAAAATTGGGCGCCACACCATTGGCTTCCGTAAACGTATTGCCCTCCGCCGCGCCATCTTTGTTGAAACGGTCGTTCAACACCGTCGGCGTCAGCTCATGCGCCCCGCTCAGATCTTTCGGCGTGTACGTGAAATTGATGCGGTACACCATCTTCAGGGCGTTGTACCGGATGGGTGCCACCACCGCGGTGCAGGGTGCCGCTTTTGGCTTCTTCTTGCCAAACAACTGTGCCGAAGCTCCGGAGCCCAACAGCAACATGGCCGAGAGCGCGATCAGGGCGCGTTTCATGGTCCTTCTCCTGCCAGCCACGATAGCGGTCCACTCTTACGCGCCCGAATAGCCCATCCGTACCAGCATCACCGTATGAGTTAATAGCCCAAGACGATTCAAGATGGCGTAACTAGCCTACTCTGTACCTCTTTCGACCTTCTGCTTTCTAGCTTCGGCCTTCTACTCTCTCTCTATTCCACAACCTCCGCCCATCGGAAAACGCCGCCTTTATGATAAAGTACTGCGATTGTCCCCGTTGCCGCACATCTGCAAAGCAGACGTCGTTGAGGGCGTGCGCCTGCTACCTAAATCCTTCAGCGAAGCGAGGTAGAACAGCGCTATGGCGGACACCCTTCTCAACTACCTATTTGGCGCCCTATGGGTAGGACTGCCTCCGGCTGCACTGGTTTTTGTCATCATCTACTGGATGCGTACCACACCGAAAATTGGCGAGCCTCTGTGGCGCGGCTGCTTCGCCATTGGCGCCGCCACTTTCGCGGCTATCTCGGTAACGCTGTGGGTCTTTTCCTTCTGGTATGCGCGCAAGGTTGGAGGATTCGCGTACTACGACCCGACTCTCATGCGCTTCTACCGCTGGGGCTCGGTGACCGGTCTGGCCGGTACCGTGTCGGGCTTCGGCGGTGCGGGAAAACTGAAATGGCCTGCGTGCGGCCTGGCCACCCTCATGACACTTTTATGGTTATTCGCGGCCACCGGCGAATAAATTTCGCGGTTCGCTCGGTCTTCGTGGGCCTGCTGCTGGGAATCACGTTGTGCTCTGCGCTGGCGCCGGCCGCCGAAAAATCCGTCTGGAAGACCGTGCAGTTCGCCATTCTGCGCTACAACGACGACGCCCCAGCCTCCTGGAACATCTACCACGGCGAAAAACGCGGGGTCCTGCTCATTCGCCTGTGGAAGCGATACCTGCTGGTGAACGTGCAAGACCAAGAGGCCTACGAAGTCGATCCGGAAAAAGTGAAAACCCAAGGCGACAACGTGGAATGGTCGCCGTCCGATATTCCCGACCAGCCCATCGACACCTCGGAATGGAAAGTGCGCGATATCGGTTCGATGGAGAGGATTAAGTTCCGCTTCGGCAAATCCGGCAACTTCCTGGATATTCAAATTCCGCTGCTGATCAATGGCAAACCGGCATATTGAGAGAGGCGAGGTTTAAAAGTTTAAGAGTGGAAGGGTGCAAGTTAGCGTTGGCTTGGGGCCTCGACGGTCACTTTTTACTCTTATACTTTTAAACCTTGCACTCTGAAACTCCGATCGATCCGTTTCGCGCCGATATTCTGCAGACGCTTTTTACTTTTATACTTTTAGACCCTTGCACTCTGAAACTCCGGCGACGCTTCACCGCCGATACACCCCGTAATACCACGGGATTCCCAGGGCGCCGGGTTCCACGCCGACCGAGACCGAGTCTCCTTCGTGGAAGCGATCCAGATCATCGGCGTCTACGGCCAGGCGCTCGACGCGCTGCCCTTGGCGCCACGAGCGCACCAGCAGCCGGCGGCTGCCGCGCACGATGCCCTTCATGTAGAAACGGCTCTCAACCGTGCTGGGGTAATAGGCAACGTGGTTCTGCGAATCCAGCCGTCCATTGATGAATAGAGTGGCCGCCAGGATCCACGGCAGCGGGATGAAGCCGGCGTAAATGCGCTTGAGTGCTTCGATCTCCTGGCGGTTGCGCGCGCGGCGCTCCAGAGTCACTGCGAGAAACAACACAGCGAAAAAAATCAAGCCGAAGAAAACCAGCATGGCGTCGATATCCAGCGGCGGATAAATCTGGCTGATGTACGGAAACGCTGCCGAACCGATCAGGAACACCGCGGTGCGCTGCACCAGCCTGCGCCGGAACATCACCTCGGCCGCGGCGGAAGTCAGGCCGCACGAAGGGCATTGGTCTGTGATGCGTTGCGAACCGCAATCAAGGCAACGAGTCATGGTCCCAAGTGACCGGGAAGCGGTCAATGATATAGCGGAAACCGCCGGCCGGGAAACCGCCAGCGCTTCTAGTATAAGACCAGGTCAGGGAAGCGTGTTGGAAAGGGAAGCGAGCAGATCCTGGTAGCGTTGCTGGTGAGGCTCCTCGGCCAGGGTAACGGCCACGCCCATGCCGCGGCCGGGCTCCACGCGCTTGACGAAGCAATCCACCTTCACCGGCCGATCGAGCGCCAGATGCGCGGTGAAGCCAGCGCCCACCCACAGCGTGTCGCTGGATTCGATAAACATGCCGTTGGAGCTGATGTCGCGGGTGCTGCCGCGCAGCACCGCGGAGCCCCATTCGATTTCCAGGTTGGCGCGAAACGAGTAGCGTGGCGCCCAGCGGCGCTCGCTCCGGCGAGGACGATCCCCAGTGCCCATCTGGCCCTCGAATTCTTCTGCCAAGGATCCCAAGTCGCGGCGACGGGCTGATCTCGCCGCATGTTGGGTGCAAGCATACGCCTGGTGGCCGCACTTTGGATACGACGGTGAGAGGCGTGGTTTTGTTCCCAACCAAAGCGCCCGGCCGTGGCGATTCCGACCAGCAGCTGGCTTTGCGCTTTGATGCGATGCGCTTAGTCCCGCTTAGACGCGTCAGAGGCCGAGGACGTCTCGCAGTCTTCCGCTAATCTTTGGGACGAGCGCATCCTGCGGCCGATTTCCGCTTTCAGGTACTTGCGGAGGCCTTCGGAAACGATCCCCGGGGCGGCCAGCTCGCCTAGATCGGAGACGGTTAGCTCCGGAAGGTAGGAAAGAACGGTCGAGAGGGTGGAGTTCGGATGACGGACGACGGCGAGGCGCACGTTGTAGCTGCAAGACCATTTGCGATGCTGGGTGATGGCGTGGACCACGTCCGGCAAAAGTTTCTCGCGGGAGAGCACTTTCAGGACTTGCGCTTCGGTGAGATTGGCATTGTCCAGGGCCACTGCGACGACTTGTTTGTGGCCTTCGGCGAGAAGGGCGCCAGCGATGCGGGCTGGTCCGCGGCGCGCGAGCGTTATTTTCTGGCCGAGGGGAAGCTGCTGCAGGCGCGTGGCCAGTTGGTCTTCGGCGTTGCGCTTGAGCTCCGCGGGCGTGCCGGGGAGCAGCGCAATCTGGACGAGATCCATCAAATAGAGTTCGCGGAGGAGCCGCAGGGTGGCCAGGCGCGGGGCGCGGGGATGGAAGGCCAGCGCGCGCTTTACGCGATAGCTCTTGAGCAGTGGCTTGCGGCGCGCGACCTCTTCGAGAACTTCCGCGGGGAGGTCTTTGCGCTCCAGGAGCAGGCAGAGCTGGGTTTCGTCCAGCGCGGGATTATCCAGGAGCGCGAGGAGCACGCTTGCGGAAGGATGGTGCAACAGGGCGGCGAGCTCATTGCCGGTGGCGACGCCGGCGCGCTCACGGTCGTGGTCCGGGCCTTCCATGCTATTTGCCTGCCAGCTCCGCGGTGGCGATCAGGCGAAGCGCGAGAAGTCCGGCCGCTTCCGCCAGGGGCATCGGCAAGGGGCCGAGGCGCGCCTTGGGCGCGATTTCGCGGAGGAGTTCGTCGAGCTGGGCATCGAAAAACGCCGAGCGGCCGAGGATGCCGCCGGTTTTGGCTAGAAGAAAATTCACTCCAGCGAGGTCCAGGCGCACGACAACGATTTTCACCAGCGCGGCGAGATCGCGCGCGGCATCGGTTAGCAGCGCTCGCGCGGTTTTGTCGCCGGCATCCGCGGCCACCGCCACGACGGGGAACACCCGAGGGAATATTTCGCCGGCCGCAGCCGATACGCGCTGCTGAACTTCGGGCCAGCCGGAGCATCCGAGCTGGCGGAGAATTTGCATGCCCAGCGAAGAGTCATCGCCGTTGCGGTCCCGATCGCGAAGGGCCACGAGAATGGCCTGGCGTCCGATGTCGTACCCGCTGCCTTCGTCGCCCAGCAGAGGACCGTTGCCGCCCGCGCGCGCGACTCGCCCCAGGGCATCGTGGCCGACCGCCGCGGAACCGGTTCCGGCGACGAGGACGATGGCCGATCGGTCGCCGGTGGCGGCCAGCGAGGTGTCCAGGTCGGTGCACACTTGCACGGGGATGGCTGGAAACAAGGAGGCCAGCGAGGCGGCGACGCGGTCCGCTATTTCAGGCTGAGCCGCGCCGGCAAGTCCGGCACAAAGGGCGGCGAGAGCAGGGCGTTCCACACCGGCTGCCGCGAAGGCGCGGAGCGCGGCTTCCTCGAGGGCCGCGACCGCGGCGGGCAGTCCGACGCGAAGCGGGTTGGACGGCCCGGAACGGCTGCGCGCCAGGACGCGCTGGGCCTCGTCCATCAAGACGCATTCGGTCTTCGTGCCGCCGCCGTCGAATCCCAAGACGCAACGCATAAAGAAAGAATACGCGAAAAATGACGGTCCGAAGCAGCTATGGGAGGCCGGCGGAAACAGATTGTTACTAGCTGGTGGCGGACTGCACCCTGAGGCGATGCCAGCCGCGTTCGGGGATTGGGGGAAGCACGCTCGATGCAGCGTATTGTGTGGTATTATTTCGTATTATGAGCCAACAGCGGACCATCAGTTTTCGGATCGATGAGGACAAGGTCGAAGCTTTGGATGGACTGGCGGCCAGCGCGGAGCGCGACCGCAGCTACCTGCTGAACGAAGCGGTGGCGAACTATCTGGAGCTGCAGGAGTACCACGCGCGGCTGGTCACCGAGGGCCTGGAGGCGGTCAAGAAGGGCCGGACCATGGAAGTGGCCGAAGTGCGGAAGAGGATCGCCCGATTGGCGCGTAGGCGGCGCTCTAAATGAAGGTTCGCTGGACTGTTCCGGCGGCGGAGCAGTTGGAAAAGGCCTACCAGTATATTTCCGAAAGTCAGCGCGGTGCCGCGGAGCGGATCACCAACCATATTGTCGATGTCACGGAAATGCTCGGGAAGCACCCGCAGGCTGGCCGGCGCGGGCGGGTGGGCGGCACGCGGGAATTCGTGGTGCCGGGGACGCCTTTTGTCGTTGCCTATGGGACTAGCAAGGGAACGGTTTGGGTGCTGGCGGTGTATCACGGAGCGCGGAAGTGGCCTGAGGAATTCTGAGAGAACGGCGGGCGAGGATGCGCTGGGCCTCATCCATCAAGACGCAATCGGTCTTCGTGCCGCCGCCAATCGAATCCCGAAACGCAACGCACAAAGAACACAAAGATAGGTTAGGGAGTTACGGTTGGTCGAGGGCGAAGGCGAAGAGCGCGGAGCCCGCGGGAATGACGACGTATTGCTTGCCATCCAGCCGATAGGTGATCGCTGTGGAGTAGATAGCTGCTCCGAGCTGCACATGCCAAAGATCGTGGCCGCTGCGCGCGTCGAGGGCGATGAAATTGCCATCGGAGTCGCCGGCGAAGACGACGCCTCCGGCGCTGGAAAGTGCGCCGCCGTTGGGACTGCTGAAATAGGGGAATTCCCACTGCAACTCGCCGGTAAGCGGGTTCAAGGCTTTCAGTGATCCGGATGGTCTTTCGACCGGATCGGGGACGTAGACGCTGCCCAGGAAATCGTGTCCCGCACGATATTTCTGCGGAGCATTGGTAAAGATGTCGCACTCGTTGGAGGTGGCGACATACAAGAGTTTGGTGTCCGGACTATAGGAGGGCGAAAACCAATTGGTGAGTCCCAGAGCGCCGGGACAAACGCGACTGCCTTCCGGCTTCGATTCCAAATCAGCGTTGGGAATGGGCTGGCCGTTGGGGGCCAGGCCCTGGGCCCAGGTGACTTGTCCAAAAGGCTTGCCGGACAGGAATTGTCCGTTGGCGCGGTCGAGCACATAGAGAAAGCCGTTACGGTTGGCGAGCACCAGGAGCTTGCGGGGCTGGCCATTCCAGTCGGCATCCAGGAGCATCGGGACTTGGGTGGCGTCGTAATCGTGGAGATCGTGCGGCGTGAACTGGAAATACCAGCGCAATTTGCCGGTATCAGGGTCGAGCGCGAGAAGGGAGTTGCTGAAAAGATTGGTACCCTGGCGGTCGCCGCCATAGTTGCTGGGAGCCGGGTTTCCGGTGGGCCAGAAAAGGAGATTCAGCTCGGGATCGTAAGAACCAGTGATCCAAGCGGGGGCGCCACCGGTTTTCCAGGAATCACCCGTCCAGGTTTCGTGGCCCGGCTCGGAAGGACCGGGCACGGTGTTGAATCGCCAGAGGCGGCGGCCGGTGTCGGCATCGTAGGCATCGATAAATCCGCGGACGCCATATTCGCCGCCGGAAACACCGACGATCACTTCATTTTTCAACGCCAGAGGCGCCACCGTGAAGGTATAAGCTTGGTGATAATCGGCTGCGGTCACGTCCCAAAGCAAATTTCCGGTCTTGGTGTCGAGTGCGATGACGTGGGCATCGAGGGTGGCCATGAAAAGCCGGTTACCCAAAGCCGCGAAGCCGCGATTGACCATGCCACAGCAGGGCTGAAGTTTGTCTGGAAGGTTTCGCTGGTACCGCCAGATGGCGCGGCCAGTGTGTGCGTCGAGGGCAAAGGCGCGGCCGTTCTGGCCGGTTCCGTAGAGGACACCATCGATCACCAGCGGCGTGGTTTCAAACTGTCCGAGATCACCGACCTGGAAGGCCCACTGCAGCGAAAGCCGGGAAGCATTGCCGGCATTGATCTGGTCGAGAGTGCTGTAGCGCCAACTGGAATAGCCACCCGAATAGGTTAGCCAGTTTTGCGGCTCGCGGGCAGCAGCCCGGAGGCGATCGTAAGTGACCTGGGGACAGGCGGCCGTAGCGGTCAAAAGAAGGAGCGCCAACAATTTCGCGGTTTTCTTCATCAAGGTGTCCTTGCGGATGCAGGTAACAGCGGAACCTGGAAGATTTTGAGTTTCGGCTGACAAAGTGTGTTACGCACCGCGGAGATTTTCCAGGTAGGCGAGCAGATCCTGAAGTTCCGCGGGAGGGATCATCTGCTCGGAGTAGGCAGGCATCAGGGACTTGTGCTCGTGAAGCACCGCCTTCAGGTCACGTTTCTGAAAAAGGTGGAGCTGCTGATTGGTATCGAGCAGTTGGATGGAGAAGGTGTCTTCGTTTTTGGCGACGCCGATGAGTTTGTCGCCGTTTTTGAGAACCACGGTTACCCTGTCGTAGACCAGAGGCAAACCGTAGTGGTTGTTGGGATCGAGCATGCCGTCGCTGAGTTCCTTGTCGGGTTCGCGAATAGACTCGACGAGATACGAGATGGAACGCGAAGCACCGACGCGCGAAAGATCGGGGCCCAGCAGGCCGCCGCGTCCATTGACCATGTGACAGGTGGAACAACCGGAGGCTCCGGTGAAGACCCTTTCCCCTTTGCCGGGATCGCCGGGCATTTTGGAGTGCGGAGAAGGCGCGAGAGAACGCAGATAGGCAATGATGGCCCAAGTCTCGGAGTCTTCAAACCCATTGGCGGGCATTTGGGTTCCCGGGACTCCCTGGGAAATGGTGCGGAAGATATCGGAATCGCTGGAACCGTGGGTCCAGCGACCGGAGGTCAGGTCGGGCCCGCGTCCGCCGCCGTGCGCGCCCAGGCCGTGACATGGCGAGCAGTTGGAACGAAAAAGCGAGGCTCCTTCTTTTATCGCAGAGGGGTCATTCGCAACGGGATTGGACGCGGGCTGCTCTTGAGCAGCCTGCCGCGCAGGGGCCCGCGCTTCCAGAAGGAAGCCGTATGTGACGAGTAGAGCGAAAATGCCAATTCCCTGCGCAAGCTGGATCGCGCGGTGTTGCACGGTCTGTCCCCTTGTGATCGAGTGCGGAGGTGCCGACGAATTTCATTCCAACATGAATCCGGATGCAGGGCAAGCGGGGACCACGATCGCAGTTGGCAGTGGCTTGCGAAGAAGCTGTTCCTTCGTAGTGGCGGCAGTTCGGGACAAAATTGTCTTCGCCGTAGCCGCACGCCTGGCACGAATGGGTGCATCCTCTTTACCCCTCCGAGACAACCCATTTTCCGACCAACTCTATCCTCGATCTAGGACAGAAACCCTCCCTACAGGGGCTGCGTTTCCGTCCGGCCGGCTTTGCCGGCTTCCGCACGAGGTCTTCGTCGACCTCGCGCTATCTCAAAGAACGAGGAATGTCCGAACATGAAACGTAATGCACTTTCAGCTGCTCTTCTCGCCTGCTTCTTGACTGCCGTGTTTGCGGTCAGCGCGCTAGCCGACGAGTTTGTGTTTTTCTCACCCATCGTGGGGTCTAATCCCGGCAGTACCATCGCTGGGGTGACCAGCGGCGGGGCGCCTTGGGTGGTTCGGCACGGCACCGCCGTGCTGACCGATGAAGGCCGCCTGCGGGTCGAGGTGCGCGGATTGATTCTTCCGAGCACCGGCAACACCGGCCCGGTCACGCAAGTCGCGGCCAGCGTAGTCTGCTCCAACGCCGTGGCTGCAACCACAGCCGCCGTCAATCTGAGCTCCACTGGCAACGCGGAGATTCGCGCCAAGGTGGCCTTACCGTCTCCGTGTCTCGGAGCGGTGGTGCTGATTCGCGTCGCCGGCGTGAATAACTCTCCCCTCCCGGCTACCGGCTCGTTCATTGCCGCTACCGGACTGGTGAAAGATACTCAGGACAAAGAGGATAACGACAACGACGGCCATGGTGGGGACGGCAGGTAAGCGCGTTTCGACCTTCTACCCCGAAAAACAGGCCAGCCGCCTCAATGGCGAGCTGGCCTGACTCTTTTTGTGATCGATCATGCCCGCCAGATCTTCCCCGCTACCATCGAGATAACGTCTGAGCAGTTGTAAAGCTCCGAGCGGTTGGTCGGTCCCGTACCAAGATGTGTTTCCACTGCTCGATATGCCAGCGGCGCTCGAGTTAGCGACTGAGTTTATTTTGGTCCGGTGGCACCGTAAGGAACCGAAGAGGGCTGTTGAAGGGCCGTAAGCTCCTTCTCGTGCAAACGTAAGTGTTTGAGGATAATGGTCTTAATAATGTCTCGTCGACTACGTCACAGTGAGCCGCAGGCAATGAAAATTGTGGCCGTTGCCCAGGTTCTTCGTGGTTAAATATGACAGCGAAAAGTGACTGAGTCCCCTCGGATAGTGTCCCCCCGCAGCCCTTTCGGTAGGTAACCCATTCGTGGTTCTGTCCTCGGAGGTCTCTCCATGTGTCTTCGGTCACCTGTGGCGGCAACGCGCTTGCCTGGCCGTACTCTTGCTCCCTTCCGTGCCGGGAGGGGGTTCTTTTCTCGATTCCTCTACTCCGCTGCCGCTCTTTTGATGGTGGCACTAGGGTGTTCTGGGCAGACCAACGTGCTCACCAGCAACTACAACAACAGCCGCACTGGCGTAAACGCCAGCGAGACCGTGCTCACGCCCTCCAACGTGAATTCTTCGCAATTCGGGAAGCTCTTCGCTCTGCCCGTTGATGGACAACTGTATGCGCAACCCCTTTACGTAGCTAACGTTACCATTGCCGGCGCTTTGCACAACGTGGTGATCGTGGCCACTGAGAACGACACCGTTTATGCCTTTGACGCTGATGCCGCTGGCAATGCCCTGTGGAAATCCAGTCTAGTGGATACGGCTCACGGCGCGGCATCTGGAGCCAGCGCTCTTACTGTTCCCACCGACACCACCTGCACTGACATGCAGCCCAAAATCGGGATTACCAGCACGCCGGTCATTGACCCGGCGTCCAACACGATCTATGTCGAAGCCAAGTCCAAGGAAAATGGGGGGTTCGTGCATCGATTGCACGCGCTTGACTTGCTGAGCGGTGCCGAAAAGTCTCCCGGTCCGAAAGTTATTACCGCCTCGGTCCCCGGCACGGGTGACGGCAGCTCCGGCGGCTTCGTCCCTTTCGACAACCTGCATCAGCTCAATCGGCCTGGGCTGCTGCTGATGAACGGGGTCATTTACATCGCCTACGCTTCCCATTGCGATTACGGCCCGTATCACGGCTGGCTTCTGGCCTACGACACCGCCACCTTCTCGCAAAAAGGGGCGCTCAACTTCACGCCGAATGGCGGCGACGGGGGCATCTGGATGAGCGGCGGGGGCTTGGCGGCCGATTCCGCGGGCAACATCTTTCTGTCCACGGGCAACGGCACCTTCGACAACGCCGGCGTCAACCTCGGCGACAGCATCGTCAAGGTAGCGCTACAAAACGGAGTCTTGAAGGTGCTGGATTATTTTGCACCGTTCAATCAGGACACCCTCAATGCCAATGACACGGACCTGGGTTCCGGCGGAGTGCTGCTGCTGCCCAGATCAACCCGGTAGCCACCCGCACCTGCTGGTTCAGGGCGGCAAGGAAGGAAAGCTGTATCTCCTGGATCGCGATCAGTTGACCATCGGCAACGTCCACTACTGTGCCAGCAATTGCAACAGCGTCGACGCGGAGATCGTTCAGGAAATTCCCAGCGCTGCCACCGGCATTTTTTGCCAGCCGGCGTACTTTAACGGATCGGTGTACCTTTGGGGCAGGAGCGACAAGCTCAAATCCTTTGCGCTCAACAGCGGGTTGCTCAGCACCTCTCCGACAGTATCCGGGACATCCTACGGGTTCCCGGGCGCGACGCCCTCCATTTCCGCGAACGGCACCGCCAACGGCATCGTGTGGTCCATCGATTCGCACCTTTTTGGACCACCGGGTTCCGGACCGGGCCCGGCCGTGCTGCATGCCCACGATGCGTCCAACGTTGTTCAAGAGCTGTGGAATTCCACGCAAGCCGCCAATAGTCGAGACGTGGCGGGGAATGCCGTCAAATTTGCGGTGCCTACGGTCGCTAACGGCAAGGTGTATGTGGGCACATCCACGGAGTTGGATGTTTACGGCCTGCTTGGGACCGCCCCGCCCCAGGCCGCAACTCCCGCCATGAGCCCGGCTTCCGGGTCGTTCATGGGCGCGGTCCTGGTCACGCTCACGGACAGTACTGTGGGCAACTCCATTTTCTACACCACAGACAACAGTACCCCAACCTCCGCGTCCACCCAGTACACGGGCTCTTTCACGCTCACTTCGTCCGCGACCGTGAATGCCATGGCTACGGCTTCGGGCTTTAGTCCAAGTAACGTGGCGAGCGCGTCTTACACCATTACGGCGGCGCAGGCGGCTACCCCCCAGATCAGTCCGGCCTCTGGGACTTATACGGGGGCTGTAACCGTCACCATTACCGATTCAACCAGCGGGGCGAGCATTTTCTACACCACCGACGGCAGCACACCGAGCACCTCCTCCACCAAGTACACCGGTGCCTTTAGCTTGGCGGCGTCGGCTTTCGTCAAGGCTATCGCCACCGCACAGGGGTTTACCGGAAGTGCGGCAGCCTCGGCCAACTACGTCATTCAGGGTTCCGCTCCGGCGGTCAACTTCGGCGGAGGGTTCACAGCTGCCGGGCTTACGCTCAACGGAGGCGCGGCCATCAACGGCACGCGCCTGCGGATGACGGATACCGGGACCAAGGAAGGGCGCAGCGCCTTTTTCTCCACGCCAGTTAACATTCAATCGTTTACCAACGACTTCAGCTTCCAGCTCACTTCCGCAAAAGCGGACGGTATGACCTTCACAATTCAGAACAGCAGCCTTGCCGCTTTAGGTTCCACGGGCGGCGGACTGGGATACGGGCCGCAGACGACCGCGGGCACCAACGGCATTCGCCAGAGCGTGGCTGTGAAATTTGATCTTTACAGCAACGCCGGCGAGGGCAGCGACTCGACTGGCATGTACACCAACGGGGCTTCGCCGACTATCCCTGCGATGGACATGACTCCTTCCGGCGTGAATCTGCATAGCGGCGACGTGTTCAACGTACACATGACCTACGACGGCACCACGCTGGCTTGGACGATCACCGACGCCAGCACCGGCAAGACCTTCTCCACATCCGCCGCCGTGAACATTCCCAGCATTGTGGGCGGCAACACCGCGTTTGTCGGCTTTACCGGCGGCACCGGCGGGCTTACCGCCATTCAGGAAATCATCAGCTGGACATTCAGCTCCGCTGCGAGTGCGCCTCCAAAGAACCCCATCCAATTCGAGACCGAATTGCTCCCGGGCACCAGCTCTGGCCCGACCTATCGGGTCTTCACCTGGACGGGTTTCACCGATGGCAGCGGCACCATTCTGGACGCCACCAAGGTTGGGGACAACGTGACCATCAACCTCAATGTGCCCGCGGCCGGAGTCTACGATGTGAAGTACGCTGCAAAAAAGCTCAACACTCGCGGTCTTTCGCAGCTCTCTGTGAATGGTGCGAACGTCGGCGGAGTCGTCGATCAGTATTCGGCGGCGGCCGCGTGGCAGGAATTCGACCTGGGCACCGTGAATCTCGCGGCAGGCAGCCAGCCGTTCAAGTTCACGGTCACCGGGAAGAACGCCGCAAGCAGCAGCTACACCATTTCGTTTGATTACATCAAGCTCACCCCGCAATAGGCCGGCTCGCTAAGGGCCATCGCGCCCGGCAATGACTTCGGCCATGCCCTGTCCGGCCTTTCCACGGGCCGAGGCAATTCACGTCTGCAAAAGAAATAATGCGGGTCTAACGACGGGCGCTACATATAATCCTGTCCGCGATGCGCATCCATCCGGTCGATCTGGCCATTGTTGTTGTCTATCTGCTGGGTGTCACCGGGCTGGGGGTGTGGTTCCGGCGCGGTCAACGGGAGGCTTTGCAGGGGGATCGCCAGGCGGCTGGAAGGGACTATTTTTTGGCCGGCCGGACGGCGCCGTGGTGGGCACTGGCGTTTTCGATTGTGGCGACGGAAACTTCGACGCTGACCATCATTGGGACGCCGGCGATTTCTTACGGCGGGAATCTCACGTTCCTACAACTGGTGTTTGGGTATTTGCTGGGGCGAGTGCTGATTGTTTTGTTGTTGCTGCCCGGTTATTTTCGTGGGGAGTTTTTCACGGCCTACGCGCTGATCGAAAAGCGCTTCGGGCAGAAGATGCGGGCCGTCGCGGCGACCACGTTTCTGGTTACGCGGGCTGTGGCGGAGGGGGTGCGGGTTTCCGCTATTGCGTCTGGTGGTCAGCGTGGTGCTGGGGACGTCGGAACGGTTGGCGGTGGTGGTGGTCATTGCGCTTACGGTGCTGTACACCTTTGAAGGCGGCATGAAGGCGGTGATTTGGACGGATGTGGCGCAGTTGCTGCTGTACTTGACGGGCAGCTTCGTCACCTTCTGGGTTTTGTTGCAGCGGATTCCAGGTGGCTGGAGTGAAGTGACACAAGTGACTGCCGCTGCCGGCCACAAGCTGCAGGTGTTTGATTTTTCGTTTCATTGGGCGACGAAGTATACGTTTTGGTCGGGGTTGATTGGCGGGGCGTTTCTTACCATGGCCAGCCATGGCACCGATCAGACGATTGTCCAGCGACTGCTGGCGGCGCGGGATCAGCGGGACAGCCGGCGGGCGCTTCTCGCTAGCGGTGTCATCGTGCTCATGCAATTCACGGTGTTTCTATTGATTGGCGTTTTGTTGTATGTGTTTGCGCAGCACGCGCCGCTGCTGGCCCCGGGAGAGCGGACGGATCGCATCCTGCCCCTGTTTCTTGTGCGCGAAATGCCGGTGGGATTGGCGGGGTTGCTGCTGGCGTCGATTGTGGCGGTGGCCATGTCCAATGCCAGCGGATCGCTGAATTCGCTGGCGTCGTCGAGCGTCTTGGATTTTTCGCGGTGGATCGGAGGATCCGCGGACGCCCGCAAGTTCTTGCGGCTTTCGCGAGGGATGACGTTGTTTTGGGGGCTGGTTTTGATGGGATTTGGATTTGTGAGGTGGGGGCCGTTGCTGGAGACGGGATTGACAGTGGCTTCGCTGCCGTTTGGAAGTTTGCTCGGATTGTTCCTGCTGGGCACCATCGACCGAGGGGCTAACGCGCGCGGGGCACTGGCCGGAATGATCGCTGGGCTTGCTGCGATGCTTTACACCTTTCGATATACGCATGTGGCGTTTACGTGGTACGTGTTTTTTGGGGCGACGGCGACGTTTGTAGTGGGGGCGGTTGTCAGCCGGATCGGCGGGAGAGCAGAGAGGAACGCGTAACGCAGAGACAGCGGAGCGCGCAGAGCAATGAGCGAAGAAAAAGGCGGGAATTAACACCGAGGGCAGGAAGAAGGAAGCACAGAGGCCACAGAGAGTATGACGTGGGACGCGCTAAAGCGCGCCCGTACGAAACGGCAGATAGAGGGTGCGGTGAGCGAAAAGCGGTTGGAATTGGTGCGCGGGTTGGGGGCTTGGGCTTCGGCGGCGATCGTCGTGGGGACGATGATCGGGACCGGGATTTTTCTGAAGCCGGCGGAGATGGCGCGCGAGGGGCGCTACGTTTCCGTGGTTTTCGCGGCGTGGATTGTGGGGGCCATCCTTTCGCTGTTTGGGGCGCTGTCGTTTGCGGAATTGGGGGCCATGGTTCCGGAGGCGGGCGGGGAGTATGCGTATTTGCGGCGGGGATTCGGGCCGGCTTGGGGATTTTTGTTTGGCTGGACCCACTCGATTGTGGGGCGGCCGTCCTCGTTGTCTTCGATTGCGGCGGGGTTGGTGCGGTTTCTCGGGTTTCTCTTGCCGGTGGTGGCTACGCCCATTTTTACCGTGCACATCGCCATTCCCGGGCTCACCGGTTGGATCAGGCCATATGATTTCGTTTTTACCTGGGCGCAGCCGGTGGCGGTGCTTTGGCTGGTGGTGATGACCGGAGTGAACTACCTGGGCGTGCGGCTGGGCGGTGCGGTGCAGGTTTTCCTGACGGCGATCAAAATTGTTTCCGTGGCCATCGTGATTGGCGTCGCTTTTTTTGCGCCGGCGCCGGCCGCGCACGCGCCTGATCCGATGTGGCCTGCGGCCTTGAGCGGCGGCGTGTTCAGTGCGTTTCTGGCGGCGCTGGCCGCGGCGTTATGGGCTTACGACGGGTGGGAGGATTTGAACCTGGTGGGCTCCGAGGTGGAAAATCCGCAGCGAAATTTTCCACTGGCTTTGGTGGGCGGCGTGTCGTTCGTGGCCGTGATCTATCTCTTGTTTAGCGCCGCGTGCTTGAAGATTCTTCCGTTTGAGGCCGTGGCGGCCTCGCAGCACATCGCTTCCGACGTGGTGCAGCATGTGGCGGGGAGCGGCGCAGCGGCGTGGATTACCGTGGCCATGGTGATCTCGGCGGTCGGATCGATGAATTCGTCGGTGTTGAGCGGAGCGCGGGTAGGTTATGCGATGGCCCGGGACGGGATTTTTTTCAGGATTGCGGATGGAATCCATCCGAAGTACCGGACGCCGGGGCGGGCGCTGATTTTTCAGGGCGTGCTGGCGAGTTTGATGGCGCTGACGGGGACGTTCGAGGAGCTGACCAATCTTTTCATCTTTGCGGGATGGATTTTTTATGGGCTGGCGGTGGTGGCGCTGTTTCGCATGCGGCGCACGGAGCCGGATTTGCCGCGGCCGTATCGGTGCTGGGGGTATCCGTGGGTGCCGGGCATTTTCGTGGCCGGGGCCCTGGCGTTGACGGTGAATATTTGGCTGCAGCGTCCGGGGCGCTCGTCGATTGGGTTGCTGATGATTCTGGCGGGGTTGCCGTTCTATCGCTGGTGGGTCAGGCGGAACGCGAGTGCGAGTGCGTAGTGTAATCGGTTCGTGGGACGCGCTAAAGCACGCCCCTACATTCAGAGTTGATTAGCCGGAGGGCATTAGGCCAGCGGGGCAAGCGCCAAACGCTCTAGATTTGCGAGTAGGCGGTGGGCGTCAGGATGACGTTGGTGATGTTGGAGACGATGGCTTCAAAGGCGTAGCGCGGTTGCGACGAGAGGTTTTTCCACGCCGGAGAATCGCGGAAGGCGGCCCATTTCTTGTCGCGGTCGGCCAGAGTTGTCGAAGCTGAGCATGTAGGTCAAATTGGGCAGGCGCGAACCGACCAGCGTGTCGCCGTAGAAAACTTGGAAGAAGCCGGCCTTGTCGAAGATTTCCCCTTCCGAAACGTCCATCATTTCGACTTTGCGCTTGTGATCCTGGTCGCTGGGGCTCTCGTAGGTGCGCAACTCGAAGGCGCGGGCGCCCTTGGTGGCGGTCGCGGGAGGGACTTTGAGCCTGGGCGTTCTTTCGAAAGATTGCAGCAGGGAACTTTCCATGCGGGTGAAGGCCGGCGCGGTGGCCGGCGCATTTAGGAAGGGCGCGCCAATCTTCATGTATTCGGCATCTTGCGCCAGGCGCGATTCCACGTTCACGAGCGTATCGAGCGAGAGGCTGGGCATCAGGACATAGATCGACGGTGTTTCCGGGCCAATGGAAAGGTCGAATACGCCGACGGGAGTGATGGCCAGGCGGTTCAGCGCGGGTATAAGCGCCTCGCGGAAAAAATCGTCGCACAATTTTCGCTGCGGTCCGCTGGAGAGATGGTAGCAACGGAGCTGATAGAACTCGCGGCCTTTGCCGTCGGAAGAAGCGGCCTGCGGGGCGCTCTGCAACAAGCCAGCCGGCGTGGCCGCGGCTAGCGTTGTTGCCGTGAGCGTGGAAGTCAGAAATTTTCGTCTCTGCATGGATGTCCTCCGTTGGGAATCAACTGCGGGTGTTGTTTAGACCGACGCGGCACGGACCGCTTTGGTTTCGCTGGCGATGGGCAGGATGGCCCTTTCGGCCTCTGGACTGACTTCGAGGAGCGGGTGAAAAACCTTCGCGAGGGTCTCGATGCCGGTGACCAGGCGCGGGCCGGGGCGGGAGAAATAGCTGTTGGCTTCCAGCGCGTAGACGCGATTGTTGCGTACGGCGGGAATGGCGCTCCATTGCTCGGGCAGCGACATGGACAGGTATTCGTCGCGAGCCTGCTGCGCGCCGTAGCCGCACGGGGCGATGAGCAGGATGTCGGGGACGGCCTCCACCACGTCTTGCAGGCTGACGCGGAAGGACGGCGTGCGGGCACGGCCGAAGACGTCTTCGCCGCCGGCGCGCTGGATCATCTCCGGGACCCAGTGGCCGCCGACGTAGAACGGTTGCAGCCATTCGAGGAACGCCACCCGAGGGCGCTCGGAGGTGCCGGCGACGGCGCGTTCGATGTGCCCTAGTTGGGCGCCGATGCGTTTTAGGAGCGACTCGGCGACGTTTCCGCGGCAGGTCTCTTCGCCGACCCACAAAATGTCGCGCCAGACGTCGCCGATGTCCTGGGGATTGAGGCACAGAACTTGCGGGCGCTGCGGCGAAACGCGAAAGGGCGGTGGCCAGGTCGTCGGGAGAGGCGGCGCAGACGTGGCACAAGTCCTGAGTGACGATCAGATCGGGGGCTAGTTCTTCCAAAGCTTGCGCGTCCACGGCGTAGAGGCTTTCGCCGCGGGAGACGTATTCGCGAACCAGGCGGTCGATTTCCGCTGGGGCGGTGTCCGGGGGGATGCGCGAGTGGATCACGATGCGCTTGGTGCGGGCGCGCGGAGGAAAGTCGCACTCGTGGCTTACGCCGACGACTTCGCGGTCGAAGCCCAAGGCAAACAGAATCTCGGTGGCGGAGGGTAGGAGCGAGACTAGGCGCATGGTTGGAGGAGACTTTAGCATAAACCGCACGGGAGGGAAGTCAGGGAAGTGAAGGTGAAGCACAAGCGCGGGGGTAACGACCGAGCGGACCGGCGGGCTTGGGTGCCCTGGGGCCGCATCGTAAAAGCGGCGCCAGTGCGCCGTGCCCCATAGCTACTTGTAGATCAGGTACTTGCGGCGGAGGGTGTCGAAGGTGGCCAGGTCAGCGGACCAACTGGCGACGATTTGGTCTGCAGGGACGTTGTCTTGGAGTTGGCGGATGGTTTCGGCGTTGCCGGTGAGCAGGAGGAGCTTTGCCGGGTCGAAGTCCGCGGGATAAAGCTTTTTGAGGACGGCGGCGATTTCGATGCCCATGCTCATGGCCCGTACTGCGTGCCGATCGGTGATGCGAATGGCCACGCCGCCGCAACGTTGACCGCTGTGCAGTCCGACGACGGGAATGAACGGTTGAGCCGTGAAGCGCAGCCCCGGGAGGCGCCGGGCGTTGAGGGCCGCGGCTACTTCTTCGCCATTGATCCAGGGGGCGCCAAATTCTTCAAAGGGTGTTTCCGTCCCGCGGCCCACGGAGACGCCGGCATTTTGCAGGATCTCCAGGCCGGGGTACAGGACGGCGCCCTTAAGCGTGCGCAGGTTCGGAGACGGAGGAATCCAGCGGGCGGCGGTGCTTTCATAGAAATAGTTGCGGTGCCAGTTTTTCATGGCGATGACGTGCAGATCGCAGTTGATGTGATTTTCGGTGTTGAAGAATTGGGCGAGCTCGCCGATGGTCAGGGCGTAACGCACCGGAATCGGGAAATACGCGGTGAAGCTGGTTTTGTCGGGGTCCAGCATGGGACCTTCGACAATTTCTCCGCCCAGGGGATTGGGACGGTCCAGCACGTAGAAGGCGATATTGCGCTTGGCGGCTTCTTCCATGCAATAGGCCATGGTGGAAGTGTAGGTGTAGAAGCGCACCCCGGCGTCCTGGACGTCGAAGACGAGTGTGTCGATGCCTGCGAGCATTTCGTCGGTGGGGCGCAGGGTTTGGGCGTACAGGCTGAAAATCGGGAGGCCGGTGGCGGCGTCCTTGGTGGAGGAAACTCGTTCATCGTTGCGGCCTGCCAGACCGTGCTCCGGACTGAAGAGCGCAACGAGATGTACGCCGGCAGCGTGGGAAAGAAGATCGATGGTGCTGCGGCCCTGGGAGTCCAGACCGGTATGATTGGTGATCAGGCCGATGTGTTTGCCGCGCAGCGGCGCGAACTTTTCGGCTTCCAGGACGTCCAGGCCCATCTGCACGTTTCCGGGGCGGCCGGAGTGCTTTTTCGTCGCCGCGCGGACCGGCGCGCAGGTCGAGGCCAGCAAGGCGACCCACAGAACGGCCGAGCCACTACGCCGAGGCAAACGAGAGCGTCGATACACGCGAACCATCCTGTTCGATCCCGATACCAATGATATTGTGGAACTTGGCCCGCGCAGCCGCGTTGTTAGCATGGTGTGCCTGTGCTATATACAAATTTGGCGTCCGGGCGTCGTCCGGGGGACTCACAATTGATGAAAGGACGAAGCGCGGGCGTTCTGTTCCTGATTCCTGCCGCAATACTCTTTCTTATGGCGCACATTGCTCACAGCCAGGGCCGCGCGACCTCTATAGAAGCTCCTGTCGCCGGACGCGAAAATGCCGCGAAGGATGCGGAAGAGCGGCATCTTCCCTCCGTCGACAATAAATGGGTCGAAGCCACGCTGCGCAAGATGAGCGTGGACGAGAAGATCGGGCAACTGCTTTTCGCCACCTACCACGGGAGCTTTACGGCTACCGATTCGGCCGCTTACGCCCAGATGATCCACGACGTGAGCGATCTGCACGTCGGTGGATTCATCAACATTACGCAGATGTCGCCGCTGGGCATTGTAAAGAGCCAGGCGTACCCGACGGCGGTGCTGACCAACCAGTTGCAGGCCAAGTCGAAGTTGCCGCTGCTGATCGGCGCGGACTTCGAGCGCGGGGCAGCCATGCGGCTGGATGAAGGCACCTCGTTTCCGACGGCGATGGCGCTGGCGGCCGCGGGGAATCCGCATGATGCCTACACCATGGGCAAGATTACGGCGCTGGAAGCGCGCGCAGTCGGCATTCAATGGATCTACGCGCCGGACGCCGACGTAAACAACAATCCGGGGAATCCGATCATCAATACGCGGTCCTTTGGAGAAGATCCGGCGCGCGTGGCGGAGTATGTGAGCGAGTTCGTCCGCGGGGTGGAAGAAAACGGGGGCCTGGCCACCGCGAAACATTTTCCCGGCCACGGCGACACCGCCAGCGACTCGCACATCGACTTGCCGGTGATCCACGCGGACCGGGAGCGCCTGGAACATCTGGAACTGGTGCCTTTCCGGGCGGCGATTTCCGCTGGAGTTGGCAGCGTCATGACCGGGCACCTGTCGATTCCAGCGCTGGAGCCTGACGCCAATACGCCAGCGACCCTCTCTTCGCGAATTCTGACCGATTTGTTGCGCCAGGAGTTGGGTTTCGAGGGGCTGGTGGTCACCGACGCGATGGATATGGGTGGGATTACGGTGCGCTATGCGCCGGGCGAGGCGGCGGTCCGCGCGGTTTTAGCGGGAGCGGACGCGTTGCTGATGTCTCCGGTGCCGGATGCCGCCTTCGAGTCGCTGCAAGCCGCCGTGAAATCCGGGCGTATTTCCAGCGAGCGGCTGGACGCCTCGGTTCGGCGAATCTTGCAGGCCAAGGCCAGACTCGGCCTGGAGAAGAACCGCTTGGTCGATGTGGATGCGATCAATCAGAAATTCGGAAGCGCGGCTTGGCAGAATGAAGCGCAGGATATTTCCGATCGTGGCGTGACTCTGCTGCGGGATATTCCGCACCGTTTGCCGCTGGACGGGACCAAGCCCAGCCGTGCGCTGCTACTGGCGTTCTATGCCGATCCGGAACCCTATCCAGGCGAAGACCTGGAGCGCGAACTGCGCTCGCGATTCGATTCAGTGACTACGCTGCGCGCCGACACCCGTTTCGTCAGCGCCGATACCTTGAAATTGCCCGCGCCCGATAGCTACGACGTGGCCATCCTGGCGCTGTTCGTGCGCGTAAGCGATCGGAAAGGCAACGTGGACGTGCCCGCGGAACAGGCTGCGCTGGCTGAACAGCTCTACAAGACCGGAAAGCCGGTGATCACCGTGGGATTCGGGAGTCCGTATTTGATAGAGCGATTTCCGCAGGCGGAAACCTGGCTGGCGGCCTTTGGCATCAGCGACGTGGCGCAGATTGCCATCGCGCGCGCTCTTTTTGGCGAGATTCCCGTGCGCGGGCATCTGCCGGTCACCATTCCCGGTGTGGAGATGAAAGCGGGATTTGGGATCGAGCTGCCGGCGAATCCCATGACCGTTCAGCCCATGGATGTTCGCGGCGAAGCGCTGCTCCAGCCCGCGAACAAGGTGATCGAAGACGCAGTAAGCGATAAAGCCTTTCCCGGCGCAACGCTCGCCGTGGGCTACCGAGGCAAAGTGGCGATTCATGCCTTCGGAAACCTCAGCTACGACGCCAACGCCCCGGCGGTCGATTTGCGCACCATGTACGACATTGCTTCATTGACTAAAGTTGTGGTGACCACGACGCTGGTGGCCAAGCTGGTGGAAGGCGACTTTCCGGTGTCTTTGGATCTGGATGCCAAGGTCGAACGCTACCTCCCCGAATGGACCGCGGGCCGGCAGACCGAGAAAGGCTTGATGAATTTGTTTGGCGAGAGTGCGGAAGCCGTGGAGTGGCGCCACAGAGTAACCGTCCGCCATCTGTTGACCCACACCTCCGGGCTGCCGCCGTTCAAGGAATATTGGCGGACATCGAAGAGCAAGGAAGAAACCCTCACCAAGATTTTTGCGGAGCCCCTCGACTACGAGCCGGGAACCAAGGAAGTGTACTCCGACCTCGGCATCATCCTGATGGCGGAAATCATAGAGCGCTTGACCGGACGCACTCTCGACGACCTGGCGAAAACTTATATCTTCTCGCCGCTGGGGATGAAGGACACCATGTTCCGCCCGCCGAAGGCGCTCTGGACCTGGATCGCGCCGACGGAATTCGATAAAAATCTGCGCAAGCGGCTGGTACAAGGCGAGGTTCACGACGAGAATGCCTTCGCAATGGGCGGCGTCTCCGGGCACGCCGGAGTATTCAGCACCGCGCCGGATCTCGCGGCGTTTTGCCAAATGCTGCTGAATGGCGGCGTTTACGCCCATCACCGCATCCTGAAGCGGGCCACCATCGCGCAGTTCACAACGCCGCAGAAACTTTCGAACGGGGCGCGCACGCTGGGTTGGGCCGTGCCGACCGAGGGCTCCTCCAGCGGCCACTTTTTTTCGGCGCATAGCTTTGGTCATACCGGATTCACGGGCACTTCGATCTGGATCGATCCGGACCGGCAGCTTTTCGTGGTGCTGCTGACCAACCGGGTGCATCCCACCCGCGAAAATCAGAAGATCGCGCAGGTGCGGCCGGCGCTTCACGACGCGGTCATGCAGGCGTTGGGCTTGGCCGGCACGTCCGCGGCTCATTGAGTGGCCCGGAGTCCGTCTCACCGTAGGCGTTACTTTTAACGCGCTCCCGGTAATTCGTTATCGATGGTCCGCTGCTCATCACGGCTATACTTTTTCGGATGCCAAGGTTACTCAAGGAGTCCCGGCGCACGGAGCATCGCAATCCCGCGTCGCGCGGATTCGACCGCTTGCCCACGGAGGCGATTCTGCGGGTGATGAATCGCGAGGACCGCAAGGTGGCCATTGCCGTGGGCCACGAAATTCCTTCGATTCGGCGGGCGGTCGACGCCATCGTGGAGAGAATTCGCAGGGGCGGCCGGCTGATCTACGTCGGCGCGGGTAGCAGTGGACGGCTGGCGGTTCTCGACGCCGCGGAGTGTCCGCCGACTTTTGGGCTTTCTCCGCAACTGGTGCAAGGGCTTATCGCGGGCGGAAAGCGGGCGCTGACGGGCGCCGTCGAGGGCGCGGAAGATTCCGTTGGAAACGGGGCGCGGGATTTGCGAGCCAGGAGAGTTGGCCGCGACGATGTTGTCGTCGGGATCGCCGCCAGCGGCACTACGCCTTACGTGCTTGGCGCCCTGGCGTTTGCCCGCAAGAGGGGCGCGACCACCGTGGCCGTCACTTCGAACCGCGGCACGCCCATCGCGCGCCACGCGCACATCGTGATCGCCGCGGAGGTGGGACCTGAAGTCATCGCCGGTTCCACCCGGCTGAAGGCCGGAACCTCGCAGAAGTTGGTCCTGAACATGCTCTCCACCGCCACCATGGTGCGGCTCGGGCATGTCTACGAGAACCTGATGATCGATGTGATGCTGACCAATCAGAAGCTTCGCGACCGCGGTTTGCGCATTCTCGCAGAGGCCAGCGGAAAGGACTTGTCGACGTCCAAACGCGCTCTGCGTCTGTCCGGACACAATCTGCGGGTCGCTTTGGTCATGTTGAAGTGCGGCCTCAATGCCAGGAACGCGCGGGCAAGGCTCGATTTGACGAAGGGAAATCTGCGGCGGGCGCTGGGGGAATAGAGAACGCATGGATAAATTTCTGATCAAGGGCGGCAAGCCGCTGCACGGAAGCGTGGCCATCAGCGGCGCTAAGAATTCGGCCTTGCCGGTGATGACTGCTGCACTGCTCACCGCGGAGAAGGTCACGCTGCACAACATTCCCAAGGTCCGCGACCTGATCACCATGAGCAAGTTGCTGGCATTCATGTCCGCCAAGGTTTCCGTGACCGACATTCCCAGCAGCGACTACGTAATCGAGGCGGTCACCCTCAACGACGCGGTGGCTCCCTATGAATTGGTGAAGACCATGCGGGCGTCGATTCTAACGCTGGGGCCGGCGATTGCGCGCGCCGGAGTAGCGCACGTTTCGCTGCCCGGAGGCTGCGCCATCGGAGCGCGGCCAGTGGACCTGCATCTTTCGGCGCTGGAGAAAATGGGCGCGGAGATCACCATGTCCCACGGGTACATCGAAGCGAAGGTGCCCAATTACGGGCGGTTGAAGGGTGCGCACATCGTCTTTGAAAAAATTACCGTGACCGGTACGGAGAACATCCTGATGGCCGCGGTGCTGGCCGACGGCGAAACCATCCTGGAAAATTCGGCCCGCGAGCCGGAAGTAACCGATCTGGTCGTCATGCTGCGAAAAATGGGCGCCAAGATTGAGGGTGATGAAACCTCCACACTGCGGGTTCAGGGCGTCGAGAAGCTCCACGGCACGGAACATTCGGTGATTCCCGATCGCATCGAAGCGGGAACCTTTCTCGTCGCCGGAGCAATTACCGGCGGCGACCTGACCATTACCCAGTGCGCACCGGAACATCTGGGTGCGGTGATCGCCAAGATGCGGCAGGCGGGCGTGCGAATCGACTTGGTCGATAAAACCACGCTGCGGGTGCGACCGGCGGAAAAGCTTGTCGGTGCCGATATGACCACCGAGGAGTATCCGGGATTTGCGACCGATATGCAGGCGCAATACATGGCGCTGGCCACCCAGGCTGAAGGCACGTCAGTGGTCACGGAGACGATTTTTGAGAATCGATTCTTGCATGCCAGCGAGATGGTACGCATGGGCGCCAACATTTCCATCGACGGCAGGCGCGCGGTGGTGCGCGGGCCGTCGCCGTTATCAGGCAGCACGGTACAGGCATCCGATCTGCGGGCCAGCGCGGGGCTGGTCCTGGCAGGCTTGGTGGCCGCCGGCGAGACCACCATCGACCGCGTATACCACATCGACCGCGGTTACGAGCGCATCGTCGAAAAATTGAGCAGCGTCGGGGCGGACATCGAACGCGTGCAAGGTTCCTCCGAATGACGGTCTCAGCGTCTCTCGCGCGAATTTGACAGTACCCCCCAGCCTTGGCCCCCAGGCCGAGTACCTGCCCCCAAGTCCCGTTCCCCTGTACGCGGGTACCATCAGCAATTCCCGGCAAAATTTGCTACAATGCGCGCCTCGCGGAAAACCGCGGGACATCGACCTGGCCGCCCAACGGCGGCAGGGGAGGCACCAATGGCGAATACCGAACTGGTTGCCCGGCTGGATGCGGCGATTGCCGAAAAGAATTTGTTGAAGCATCCGTTCTACCAGGATTGGCAGGCAGGGAAGCTCAGCCGCGAAGAACTCCAGCTGTACGCGGCGCAGTACTATCGCCACGTCGAGGCCTTTCCCAAGCACTTGCGAGTGCTGGCGGCACGTACGGAAGGGCCGCTGCGCGACACGGTGATGGAAAATCTCGCGGAGGAAGAGAATCCCGAGGCTCCGCACCCGAAACTCTGGCGTGATTTTGCCGTCGCTGTCGGCGTCAACGAGGACGACATCACCTGCTGTCCGGGGTTGCCGGGGACCCAGGCGGTGGTGGCAACGTTCCGCGAGATTTGCGGCGACCGGCCGGTGGCCGAAGCGGTTGCGGCATTGTACGCCTACGAGGCGCAGGTTCCAGAGATCGCGGCCACCAAAATCGATGGCCTGCGGCGCTTCTATGGAATTGAACGGCCCGAAGCGCTGGCCTACTTCACGATCCACGAAGAAACCGACAAGTTGCACCGCGACGCCTGGCGAGGCTGGCTGGAAGAACACGCTGACGGAAGCGAAGACGAGATCCTCGCGACCGCCCAAGAAGCCCTGAATGCCTTGTGGGGTGCGCTCGACGCCGTGCATTACAACAAGGTTGCCGTAAAGAACTAGAAATCCAAAAGCCGCAAGCATCCGGAAAATAAGAAAGGCCCGGCGGAGCCGGGCCTTTCTGCTTTCGTGCCCGCAGCCGGGCGTTATTCCGCTGCGCCGGAAACTGAGCCTCCACCGCCGGTACCCGCGACTTCTTTCTTCTGCTGCTTTTCACGGGCTTCCTTGATGAGGGCCTTGCGCGAGAGGCGAACCTTGTTGCCCTCGATGGAGAGAACTTTCACGAGGACCTGGTCGCCGAGTTTCAGTTCGTCGCGAACGTCGCGGATGCGATGTTCGGAGATTTCGCTGATGTGCAGCAAGCCGTCGGTGCCGGGGAAGAGCTCGACGAAGGCGCCGAACTCCGCGAGCCGGACCACCTTGCCGAGATAGGTCTTGCCGATTTCGGCGGAAGCGGTGACATCGCGAACCATCTGCAAGGCCGCGTCGCCGCCGGCGCCGCTGGTCGAGAAGATGTGTACGGTGCCGTCTTCCAGCACGTCGATCTTCACGCCGGTGGCTTCGATGATGGACTTGATCTTCTTGCCGCCCGGACCGATCAGGTCGCGGATCTTATCCTGCGGGATCTTCAGCTTGAAGAGCCGCGGTGCGTAAGCGGAAATCGCGGTGCGCGCCTCGCTCAGCGTCTCTTCCATGATGTCGAGGATCTGCAGACGGGCTTTCTTGGCCTGCGCCAGAGCTTCGCGCATCATGGCGATGGTGATGTTCAGGACCTTGATGTCCATCTGCAGCGCGGTAATGCCCTCCCGCGTGCCGGCGACCTTGAAGTCCATGTCGCCGTAGTGATCTTCCGCGCCGGCGATGTCGGTCAGGATGGAGTACTTGTCTGTTGTCGCCGACCACCAGACCCATGGCGATGCCCGCGCAAGGCGCCTTCAGCGGCACGCCTGCATCCATCAGCGCCAGCGAGCCGCCGCAGACCGTGGCCATCGAAGACGAACCGTTGGATTCCAGAATGTCGGACACCAGGCGCATGGCGTAGGGGAAATCCGTGTCGGGCGGAAGGAGGCTTCGCAGCGCGCGTTCGGCCAAAGCGCCGTGGCCGATTTCGCGGCGGCCCGGACCGCGCAGGAACTTCACTTCGCCGACGCTGAACGGCGGGAAGTTGTAGTGCAGCAGGAAGCGCTTGAACTGGTCCTGCTCAAACAGCAGGTCGAGCCGCTGCATGTCTTCCTTGGTGCCCAGCGTGAGGGTGGCCAGCGCCTGCGTTTCGCCGCGGGTGAAGAGCGCGGAACCGTGCACGCGCGGCAGCAAGCCCAACCTCGCAGGTGATCTTGCGGATCTGTGTCGAAGGCACGTCCGTCCGGACGCCGCCGCGCGTTCAGAATGTCATCGCGGAAAAGATTCTCGCGCAGGCGTTCAAAAGCGCGCTTGGCCAGCGTGCGCTTCTCCTCGATCTTCTTCGGGAATGGCCTTCACGATCTCGTCCTTCAACTCATCAACGAGGTGATAGCTTTCTTTCTTGGGATGCTTCTCCGTGTCCAGCGCGTCGTGCAGCTTCGCTCCGTACTTCTTCTCGATTTCCGCGTACAGCGCGTCGTCGAACGGCAACGGCGCGACCTTCACCTTCTTGGGCTTGATCTGCGCGTGCAACTCGCGAATGGCCGCCACGATTTTCTTGATCTGCGCGTGGCCAAACTCCAGCGCATCCACCACGGTCTCTTCGGAAACTTCCAGCGCGCCCGACTCCACCATCACGATGCCTTCTTCCGAACCGGCAATCACGATGTTGAGCAAGCTGGTCTTCTGGTCGGCCACCGACGGGTTGGCCACCAGTTGTCCGTCCAGCAGGCCCACGCGCACCGCGGCGATGGGCGTTTCAAACGGCAGGTCCGAGCAGTACGCCGCCGCGGACGCCGAGGTAACCGCGATCACGTCGGGGTCGTTCTCGCTGTCGGCCGACAGCACCATGCTGACGATCTGGGTCTCATTGCGCCACGATTCCGGAAACAGCGGACGCATCGGGCCGGTCGATCAGCCGCGAGGTGAGCACTTCCTTTTCGGAGGGCCGGCCTTCGCGCTTGAAAAAACCGCCGGGAATCTTTCCGGCGGAGTAGGTGTTTTCGCGGTAGTCCACGGTCAGCGGCAAGAAAGTCGCGATCGTTGGCGGTGGGGGCCATGCAAGCGGTGGTCAGCACGCACGGTGTCGCCGTAGCGCGCCACGATTGCGCCGTTGGCTTGCTTGGCGATTTTCCCGGTTTCCAGGATCAGCGGGCGTCCCCCGACTTCCACGGTTACCTGATGTGGTGCCGGCGTATGCGTATTTTCAGACATAATTCATTTCCTTTGGCTCCGCGTTCACGCGGAGCGTTCCTGGCAGAGACTTCTGTCTCCGCTTTAGGTTGGAGAAGAAAAGAAGATGCGAGCCAGTTTGCGCGGCGGACGAAATGAGCCGGATTACACCACGAGAGTACGCCGGCTCAATTGCGGCCGGATGCCCGACGATTCCACAGGCGCCACACCGCGGCATGCCGATACACTTCGGTGGAACTTGTCACTTCGCGAAAACGCAATGGATTCCGCTCCAGGTACAGAGAGCGGCTACTTGCGCAGGCTAAGGCGTTCAACAATCTCGCGATACCGATCCGGGTCGCGGCGGTTGAGATAGTCCAGCAGGCGGCGGCGCTTGTTGACCATCATGATCAATCCGCGCCGCGATGCGTGGTCTTTTACGTGGGACTTGAGATGCGTCGTCAGGTAGCTGATCCGCTCGCTCAGCAGCGCAATCTGCACTTCTGGTGAGCCTGTGTCTTTTACGTGGGCCCGGAACTGTTCGATCAACACTGATTTAGCTTCGCTCAAGTGCCCCTCTCCGTCGTCCCCTGAATTTTTCTCTTCTCTTCGACTAATTCAGGCTAACACAATCCTTACAAAACTGTAAAGCAATCACAATCTTTGGCGAAGAGGAAATACTCGAAGATATTTGCACCAGGATTCGAGGCACAAAAGCCGCTGCCCAAGTGTGGGCAACGCTATTCGGCATCCGCCGCCGAAGATTTTGCCGCGTTGCGGTTGTATAGTAACGATTTCACTCGTAGCGGAGCGCGACCATGGGATCGACGCGCATGGCCCGCCGCGCCGGGATGTAACAAGCGGCCAGCGCAACCACCGCGAAGAGCACGGCTACGCCGGCAAAATCCAGGGGGTCGGTAGCGCTCACGCCGTACAGCAAGCTGCCCAGGAAGCGGGTCAGTCCGAAGGCGCTCACCAGCCCGGCTCCTACTCCCATAAGCGTGAGCGTCAGCCCCTCGTTCACCACCAGTCTCAGCACATCTCGCCGCTGAGCGCCCAGCGCCAGCCGGATTCCGATCTCCCGCGTGCGCTGCCCCACGAAAAAGGAAACGACACCGTAGATGCCGACGATTCCAAGAATTAGGGCCAAGCCGGCGAACGCCGCAAACAGGGAAGTGACCGATCTCGGAGCGGCTATGGCCTCGGACACGATGGCGGGCATGGCCTTCATCTCGCTAACCGGTGCATCTGGATTCAGAGCCAATGCCAGCTTGCGTACGGGCTCTTCGAGTTCGGCTTTGCCTCCGGCAGCGCGGATCACGACCGTCATTTCCGCGGGCACGCCGCCGGTCTCCAGTGTCGCGCCGGGTCCGTACGGCACATAAATAGCGCCATCCATCCATTCAGGGACGCTTCTCCGCAAATCGTAGCCGCGCACATCGGCGGCAACTCCCACGACCGTACACCACTCCGTTTCCCTCAGCAGCCGCAAATGTTTTCCCACCGCATCCGTGTCCCGCCAATACCGCCGCGCCGTCGTCGCGCTGACTACCGCGGCGCACGACTTTCCCGAGGTGTCCGCCTCGGTAAATTCTCGGCCGCGCAGCAACGGAATGCCCATGGCCTGGAAGTAGCCGGGCGAAACCGGGTTCAGCCAAAACAGCGGATCTGTCCCGCCAGACCCCGCCACATAGTCTTCCACGTTGGCCGAGCGCTTGTTCACTCTTCCCCCCAAGGGCAGAGTGCTGACCAGCGCCGCGCTGCGCACCCCCGGGAGCGAACGGATTTGGCTCAACAGTTCGCGATAGAACGCAAAGCACCGTCCCGGCTCGCTGCAAAAGGATTCGTCGGGCGTGACTCGCGCGGTCAGCACGTTTTCAGAACGAAATCCCGGATCGACATGCGACAGGGCCCACAGGCTGCGAATCAGCAGCCCGGCTCCGCAGACCAGCAGCACGGCCAGCGCCAGTTCGCCGACGACCAGAGCGCTCCTCAACCGGCCCGCGGAAAGCGTTGTGCCGCGGGCTCCAGCCTTCAACGTCCCAGTGAGTTCCGTGCGAGACGATTGCAGTGCCGGAGCCACTCCGGAAGCAATACCGGTAAGAATGGCCAGCGCTCCGGTAAACAGCAAAACATGCCAGTCAATGCTGACGTCCAGGAGCCGCGGCGTATCGGCGGGAAGCACCGACGTTAAGACCGACAGCCCGGCGGCGGCGAAAAATAGTCCGAGCGTCCCGCCGACCGCGGCCATCAGTACGCTTTCGGTTAGCAGTTGGCGAACAATCCGGTGGCGCCCCGCGCCGAGCGCGGAACGAATCGCGATTTCCCTCTGCCGAACGGCCGCACGCGCCAGCGTCAGATTCGCAACGTTGGCGCAGGCAATCAGCAATACCAGCGCAACCGCGGCCAGCAAGATCAGCAAGCGCGCCCGCACATCGCTTACCAGTCCGGTCTGCAAGGACACCGCGGAGACGCCCGCGTTCCAATTTGCCGGCATCGGCCACGGGAACATGGGGCGAACCTGCGAATCCAGCAGCCGAATCTCCGCCGAGGCCTGTTCGATCGTGGCGCCGGGGCGCAACCTGCCGATCAACGGCATAAAGTCGCCCGCCCAATAACCGATCGTGTTGCGTGAATCGATGTCCAGCGGAATCCACACTTGCGTCCGCGGCGACGGGAAACGGAAATCTCCCGGCATGACGCCGACGACCTGCCGCGCCACGCCCTCGAGATTGATCCAATGCCCAACGATCGCCGCATCGGAAGCGAACTGCTGCTGCCAGAGAGCATGGCTTAGAATCACCAAGCGGTTTTGCCCGGCCAGGTCTTCGCCACGGTCGAAAGTCCTGCCAAGCTCCGCTCCCGCGCCAAGAGTCGAGAAAAATTCTGCGGAAACCAGCGTGCCCGTCAAACGAACCGGCTCGCCGACACCGCTCAAATTAAATTCGTAGCCCTCCATGTACGCCGCGACGTCCATGCTCCGCGCGCGTTCCCGTATGGCGGTGAACGCACCCTTCGGGTAAGTGCCGGTGATGCTGACCAACCGATCGGCTTGAGCGTAGGGAAGCGGGCGCAGCAAAATCCCGCTGACCAGGCTGAAGATCGCCGTGTTGGCGCCGATGCCCAGGGCCAGGGTCAGCACCGCGACCGCCGTGAACCCAGGATTTTTTCCCAGCATCCTCAGGCCATAGCGCAGGTCCAACAGCAGCTCTTCGAGCCAGGCCCCTGCCCATTGATCGCGCGTAACGTACTGCACCAGCGCAACGTTGCCAAATTCGCGCCGCGCCGAGCGCCCGGCTTGCTCCGGTGAATCGCCACGGTCGACGCGGTCTTGCGCGGCCATCTGCAGATGGCTGTGGATCTCCTCCTCCAGCCCTTCTTGCCGTTTGCGGCGCCACAACATGAATTTCATCCTTTATTCTCCATGCCTGCGGGACGGCGAACTCGCTCTCTCCGGGAGGCGGCCAAGGCCATCCATCCAGCCGGCGAGCTACTCATAGCGCAGGGCCACGATCGGATCGACCCGCATCGCCCGCCGCGCCGGAATGTAACAGGCGGCCACCGCCACCAGCGTCAGCACACCCGCCACTCCCAGAAACGTCAGCGGATCGGTAGCGCTTACGCCGTAAAGCAACCCGCTCATCAGCCGGGTAAGGCCCAGCGCGGCCAGCAGCCCGATGGCCACGCCGATCAGCGCCATTTTCACGCCGTGGCGCAAGACCAGCCGCAGCACGTCGGTCCGGCCGGCGCCCAGCGCCACGCGAATGCCGATCTCCCGCGTTCGCTGCCCGACCAGATACGCAACGACGCCATAGATCCCCACGCTCGATAGCAGCAGCGCCAGCGCGGCAAACACCCCCAGCAAAATCACCGAGAAGCGCCGCGTGGCCAGCGACTTGGCAATCAGATCATTCGCGGTTTCGACGCCATAAACGACCTGCTCCCCGCTGATCTGCTGACTGACGTGACGAAACGCGGCGACCAGCGCCGGGGTCGGCGTTTCCGAGCGAACCACCACAAACGTTCCACCGCCACCCGGCACCATCGCGATGTAAGAGTCCGGCATCTGCAAACAGGGAACGTACATTTGCGCACGAAGGGATTCCGTCGCGTCGCGGTCCAGTCCCCACTGATTGACGTGCCCGACCACCCCGATGATTTCGGCCTTGTTGTTGGTTCGTTCCACGTTGATGCGTTTGCCCACGGGATCCTCATCGCCGAAATACTTGCGGGCCAGAACCTCGTCAATGACCACCACCGGCGGCGCGTGCTCATCGTCGTGGATGGTAAAAAAACGGCCGCGCTGCAGCGGGATACCCATGGCTTGCAGATAGCCGGGGTCGACGATATAGGCCAGCGCCCAGTTCAAGTCATTCTCGCTGGCCGGCTTCGCTTGGCCTTCCATCCAGAAACGCAAGTCGTCATCGAAGCTGAAGGGAAACCCACCCCACGACTGCGAGACAAACCGCACACCGGGTATCGATGCGAATCTCTCATCCAGGTTGCGAACCGCCGCCCGAATGGCGTCCGGGCTCGCCGTCATCAAGGCGCGTGGAAGGGAAAGATTGAACGTCAGCACATGATCGGGATGAAAGCCCGGATCGACGCGCCAGAGCGCCGCCAGGCTCCGGATCATCAGGCCCGCACCAATGAGCAGCACCAGCGCCATGGCCGTTTCCAGCACCACGAATGCGCCTTGCGCTCGATGCCGCGCTCCGCTGGAGCCCCGGCCGCTCTCCTTCAGCGTCTCATGCAACCGGGGTTGCGACGTTTTAAGTGCGGGAGCCAGGCCGAAGAAAATTCCCGCGAGCAACGAAACGCCCATGGTAAAAAACAAGACGTGGCTGTCCAGCCGGATTCCCGCCGCGCGCGGCAGCTCGCTGGGCAGTACCGCCAGCGCCGCTCGCGTTCCCCATTGCGCAAGCAGCAAGCCCAGCCCCCCGCCCGCAAACGCCAGCAGAATGCTCTCGGTAAGAAGCTGGCGCACCAGGCGCCCTTGCCCCGCTCCCAGCGCTGCCCGAACCGCGAATTCCCGCGCGCGGCCGGTGGAACGCGCCAGCATAAGGTTAGCGACGTTCACGCAAGCGATCAGCAGCACGAATCCCACCGCCCCCAGCAGCACCAGCAGCACCGGCTGCACCTGGCCAACCATGTCGTCGCGAAAGGGGATAAGGTTCGCGCTGATTCCCTTGTCGGTGTCCGGGTACGCCGCCGCCAGATTCTGCGTGACGCCCTCCATGTCGGCGCGCGCCTGTTCGATGGTCACGCCGGGCTTAAGCCGGCCGATTCCATGGATGCCCAGGCCGGCGCCGCGGTCCCTCAACCCCGTATTGCTCCACTGCCCGATGCCCACGTAAATTTCCGCGGGTCGAAAGCTTCTTAGAGCCAGGTCGAAACTCGCCGGAACCACGCCGATGATGGTGTAGTCTCTCCCGTCCAGTGTCAGCGTCTTGCCGAGCACATTGGACGCCGCCGCAAATTTACGTTTCCAAAGGCCCGCGCTGATCATCACCTGCGGAGCCGCACCAATCTCGTCTTCTCCGGCGACCAGTGTCCGCCCGAGCACCGGATTCACGCCCAGCAACGTGAAAAAATCGGAAGAAACAAATCTCGTGGTCAATTGTTCGGCTTCCCCTAAACCCGTGAGGCTGAACGTATAAGCACGGTCAATCGCCATGGCGGAAAAAGTATGATTGTCCTTTTGCCAGTCGCGGAAATTCAGATAGGAAATCGAGCCCGCTCTGAAATTCGGTTTGCTTTCATGAAGGGTCAGCAGTTGTTCCGGATGCGGGTACGGCAGGGGATTCAGCAGCACCCCATTGACCACCGAAAACAGCGAAGTGTTCGCCCCGATGCCCAGCGCCAGGGTTAGCACCGCAATGGCCGTGAAACCTGGATTCTTCCGCAGGGTCCGCGCTCCGTAGCGCAGGTCCTGCACGAACTCTTCCAGCTGTATGGTCGGGAGCATCCCTGACACTTTAGACCGGGCGCATATCTGACACTTTCTGGTTCGGTTCGGGCTGGGAACTTGCGGACCGGGAAGGGGACGCGTCCCCTTCCCGGTCCGCAAAGTGGGGCGAGTTGTTCAGCAACGGCGCCACTCGAAGTCGCTGGCTGTCGAACAGCCCGATGGGGTGCTGCGCCAAGTACACCGTGAACCAGCGGTCGTCTTCCGGCAACAGGCCTACGCGCTCGCCCCACAGAACTTCACTCAAAAACACCTGGTCTTTCTTCCAACGAAAATGGCCTGGCCGTCGCACGCTGCGCACCAGCATATACTCGGGATACTCCGGTTCCGGCACCTGCTCTGGATATTTTCGCGCACTGGGCGCATAGACCTCCGCTGGCGTGCGCATCCCTAGCGCTTCGTGCGGACGCACTTCATTGTATTCCTGGCGAAAGCGCTCCAGCGCGCGTTGCTGTTTGCGCCGGTTGGCCGCGGGCGGCTGGGCCACCTCCTGTTTCAGCGTGCGATGCATCCGTTCGTGTCGGCCATTCTGCTCCGGATGTCCGGCTTCGATGCGCTCCGGCACGATGCCCAGCTTGATCCACCATACCGCCAGCTGCGACAACCCGGCCAGCGCACGGCTCGCAAACGGTGCCCCGTTATCGGTGCGGATGGCTGCCGGCAGGCCATATTCGCGGAAAGCCGCTTCAAAAATCGCCTGCACTCGCGCCGTGTCGGTCTTCTCCACCGCTTGGCTGCGCAGCAGATAACGGCTGTGGGCATCGGAAATGGTCAGTGGATCAATACGCTCCCCGTCCCCGGTGCGGAACCAGCCCTTGAAATCCGCGCACCACACGCGGTTGGGTTCGTCGGCATGGGCCAGCGGTTCGCGGTACGGGGCGGTGCGCACGCGCTTCCGGCGCGGCACCACCAATCCTTCGCGCTGCAACAGCGCTCCGATGGTGCTGGCCGCCGGCCAGTGGCGTCCGGGCTGGTCCCGCTCCAGAATGCGCTTGAGCTTCCGCGGCCCCCAGCGCATATGCGCCTGCCGCAGCCCCAGCACCCGCTGCTCGATCTCCTCCGGCATCTGGTTGCGGTGCCGGTGCGCGGCGCGGCTCTGCTCCAGCAGCCCGGTTACTCCCGCTTCGCGGTAGCGCCGCAACCATACGTACCCGGTCTGCCGAGTGATCTCGTAGCGTTCACAGAGTTCGCTCATGGTACGTTCCCGCAACTCCCGTTCAAAGATAAAGCGAAGTTTTTCTTCCATAACACTGCTCGTTTTCCATGGCATGCGCTGGTTGTACACGCTGCTGCCAAAGTTCCTGCAGTGTCAGGGATGCTCCCGGTCTGTTTTGTCAGGGATGTGCCCGGTCCGTACCCAGCCACAGCCAGCCCCATTGCCCTCGCGTAACATCTTGCACCAGCCCCACATTCCCAAATTCGCGCCGCGCCGAACTCTCGGCCTCTTCGCTCGATGCCCCGCGCTCGCGCCGCTCGCCCGCCGCCATGCTCAGATGGCTCTGAATTTCCTCTTCCAGTTGCTCGTTCTGCTTGCTCCGCCAAACAGGGAATCTCACGCCTCACTCTCCTTCTTTCCGGGCTCGAGCACCCCGGCAATGGCGTCCGACAACTGCGCCCAGCGCGACCTCTCGGACACCAATTGCTTTTTTCCCGCCGCGGTGAGCCGGTACACCCTAACGCGCTGCTTGTTTTCGGAAACCTTCCAGTCCGCGCCAATCCATTTCTGGCGTTCCAACCGGTGCAGCGCCGGATACAGCGATCCGGTATCCACCTGCAAAATGTCGCCGGAGTTCGCGCGAATGGCCTGGCTGATGCCGTACCCGTGCTGCGGCCCCCACCGCAAGGTTTGCAGGATCAGCAAGTCCAAAGTGCCCTGGAGCAATTCAATGCGGTTCTGATAGCGGTTGGCCATGATCCCCCTGGCAGTAGACCCTCTACATCCCTGCCTGTAGAACGTCTACAGCCCCAAAAAAGTTCCGCACGCCGGTCTCCGATACCTCAGAAATGGCCAACGTATTGTGAAACAGGCAGTTAGCAGCAACGGAATTTGCTCAACCAATGGCCCCAGCGACCGCTTGTGGGACGCCCAAGTCGCGGAACCGGACACCCAGTGCCAGCAACGGTTCGGTGAGCACGCGCGTGGCGGCCGGTCTCCCTTCCTTTGTAGGGGACGCGGCTCTGCCCCGCCAGGCGTCCACGCCGGCGCGCCACCCGCCGCGGAGCACCCACCTCCCGTATGGATTTGACCGCGGACCGCGGAACCTGCATCGTATTCGCGGGGAATCGCCTGGGTGAAACGCGAATTGCAAAAGGCTGCGACTTCTCTATTGCTGATCTTGCTGGTGGGTTTTGCCGCGCGGCTGACGTTCGCCTGGACTCAAGCCCGCAAGGTGCCCTCCGCCGCTCTCGCCTCGGTTCCGTTCGAAAACGAAACCGGCAGCATCGCCCATGCCCTCGTCATCGGAAAAGGATTCAGCAACCCATTCCTCCGCGACACCGGCCCGACCGCCTGGCTAACTCCCGTCTACCCGCTGCTGGTAGCCGCCACCTTTAAACTCTTCGGCGTTTTCACCATCTCTTCTTTCGCATTCTTGGTTTTCCTGAACATCCTCTTTTCCACCGCCACGTCCATCCCAATTTTTTACGCCGCCAAACGAATTGCCGGCATCGGTGCCGCGAGTCTCGCAGCCTGGCTCTGGGCGTTGTTCCCCAACGCCATCATGTTTCCGTTCGAGTGGATTTGGGACACCTGCCTCGCCACGCTTCTGGCGGCCACCCTCCTGTGGGCCACGCTGGAGTTGGCGGAATCCGTTCGTCGACGCGACTGGTGCCTCTACGGCTTGTTATGGGGTTTCACGCTGATGACCAACCCGTCGCTCGGCTCGCTCTTGCCGTTCCTGCTGGGATGGGCCGCCTACCACGCCCGCCGGCGAGCGCCGTTACCTCTCACACGGCCGCTGCTGGCTCTCGGTCTCGCGATCTTGTGTTGTGTCCCGTGGACCGCCCGCAACTACGCCGTGTTCCACAGGTTCGTACCGCTGCGCTCTAATTTCCCGCTGGAACTGTACATCGGCAACAACGAAAACTACGACGACCAACACCCCCGCTACCCCCCGGCCATTTCCAAGGAGCGCGAGACGGTGCGCTATTTCCGCATGGGCGAAACCTCGTTCATGGACGAAGAGAAACGCAAGGCCCTGGCCTTCATCGTGTCTCATCCGCGAATGGACGTGATCCTCTTCGGCGAGCGCTTCACGGCTTTTTGGGCGGGAATCGCTAACCCGCTTGGCACTTTCCTGGCAACGGACTCGCTGCTCATTCGCGGTTTGATTCTATGCGCCGTTCTTTCGGGCATCGGCGCATTGTCCGGCATCGTGGTGCTCGTTCGCAGACGCAGCGTCTATGCGTTTCCGCTGGCGATATTTCCGGTGGTTTTCCCCTTCTTGTACTACGTGACGCACACTTCGCTTCGCTATCGCCACCCCATCGATCCGGTCACCCTCTTGCTGACGGCGATCTCCCTGGAAGCGTTCTGGCAATTCCTGCGGCGAAGCCCCCACAGCGGGGCCGGCGCTACTTCTTCTCCTTGACCCAAACGATGTCGTACGTCCGATCGAAGGTCACAAACATCACGCATCCGTCCCTCGACTTCGCCCGTGCACGTAAACCAGTGCACCGCTTTGCCAGGCATCATGGCGAAACCTCCCGCACCCAGGACCGCCTCGGCCATGCCTTCCATTCCTGTCGCCACCTCTCCGCGCACCACGATCAACTGTTCCTCCGCGGTATGGTAGTGCGGAGCCACAACGCAGCCCGCGGGCGCCTTCAGAATGAATGTAGACGGCCCCGATGCGGGGTCGCCATTTTCCAACACGCTGGCAAGACATTTCACATCGTCGTCCGCGGCGAACTTCACCGCGGAAAGCGGTCGTACCACGCCCGTTCGCGGCGCCTGAGCCGAACCCCCAGCCACCACGCAGAGCGCAATCGCCGCAAAAGGCGACACCCGCAAGATTCTGCGCAACGTCGTAGTCAAAGCATCCCGAATCTCCGTCATCAGGGCTCCTCGCTTCGCGAACATAGGCACTCCGATCCAGTCTTCCAACCCGCGCCATGTTACGCCACAAAACCCTAGCGGCGGGTATAATGCGCAGCCATGATCGCCTCCGCTGCTCTCGCCAAGCGCGCTCTCGGCATGTTCGGCCGCGTCTTTCCCCGCTGCGGCACGATTGCGCAAGCGGTGGCCTTCAATCTCTTTCTGGCGTTCTTTCCAGGCCTCCTCCTGACGGTGGGCTTCGCGACCAGCCGCGTGGGCCGCCGCACCAGCCTGTTCGATCTGATCGCCAGCTTTACAGCCCTGCTCCCGCCGGGCAGCCAACAGCTCATCTCTGAGTTCTTGGTCAATCGCGGCCCGCAGGCCTGGAAGTGGGCCTTGGTGGGATTGACCGGCACGCTGCTGGCCGGCTCGCAGGTCATGAGGTTATTGATGGAGGGTATCCAAGTCATTTACGAGGACCGCGAGCGGCTGGGATTTCTCTACCGCGAAGCCCGCGGCGTCGCTCTGCTGCTGCTCACCATCGCCCCGTTGTTGGTGGCTTCGATTCTCAGCGTCTTCGGCAAGCCATTACGTGCATGGGTCGCGCACGAATTCGCCAGAAACGACTCGGTTCAGACGATTTTCGGCTTGTTCCTCCATGGCACCGCCATTTTCCTGGTTATGGCCTCTCTGACGGTGATTTACCGGGTGGCCCGGCCCAGGGAGACCAGCCTCCGCAACGTTCTTCCCGGCGCCATGCTGGCCACCATGTTGTGGTGGGCCGCCGACGTCGCCTTCGGATTCTACGTTCGCAAGGTGCCCTACAGCGTGGTCTACGGGGGACTCGCCGCGGTCATCGGCTTGATGATTTGGATGCAGCTATCCACGGTGATTATTTTCCTCGG
The DNA here is from genome assembly GCA_963788495.1 of uncultured Acidobacteriota bacterium. Taxonomy (GTDB): domain Bacteria; phylum Acidobacteriota; class Terriglobia; order Acidiferrales; family UBA7541; genus Acidiferrum. The sequence goes on from CAWBGX010000003.1 coordinate 519,207, forward strand.
CGCCGCCTGGAACGCCGAACTCGCCGACACCCGCACAAGATCGCGCGATCGTGGCTGACCATTCTTTGCGCGTGGAGTGCTATGCGGGCTACAAGGGCGACGAACGCCCCGTTCGCGTGCTGCTCGACCATCAAATGACCGAAGTCAGCGCCATCGAAGACCGCTGGTTTGCCCCCGGCTCCACGTATTTCCGGGTGTTGATGAGCACCGGCGAGCGCTATGTCTTGCGCCACGACGACGCCCAGGATTTCTGGACCATCGAAGCGTTTCGCGCAGCCCAAAATGACATGTCGCCCTGAGTTCTGGCAGGCGTGTTGGGAGGACGCGGCCGCCGCCGGCGAGCGTTCCGCGTGACACAAAAATTAACCAAAGCGTGTATAGTCAAAACACTGTTGCCAGTCGAGTTGTCCCCTTGGCGTGCCGTTCCGATCGATGCTGGCGCCAACTCCGTTGGGAAGGGAAGGGATGCCGCATTTACTGAAATCCCGGTTCAATCGACACACGGTTGGGCCGCTCGTGGCGTTCGCGTTGGCGCTATCCGCGAACACCGCGCATAGCCAGAACCCGCAGCCACCGCCTCCGCAGGATCCTCCCGCCAAGACCGATTCCGCCCCGGCGCAGCCTCAATCCCCCGCAGCTCCAGCCGCCAACAACGCCTCGGAAGTTTCCACCCACGACGCACCGGGAACTTTTAAAGTACGCGTCAACCTGGTCCTCGTCCGCGTGGTGGTGCGCGACGCCCAAGGCAACGTCGTCCCCAACCTGAGAAAAGAAGACTTCGTCCTCGCCGACAATCGCAAGCCCCAAGTGATTTCCAACTTCAGCATCGAAACGCCGGAGTCCCACGCGATTCTCCCCGCTGCTCCGGACCCAGCTTCCGCCGGCTCCGCACCAGACGCTGCGCCCATGAAGCCTGGCGCTCTACCGCAGCGTTTTGTCGCCGTGGTCTTCGACGACACCGATCTGCTCGCCCAAGACGCGGTCTCGGTCCGCGATGCGGCCACCCGCTTGTTCGGTTCCCTGGCTCCTTCCGATCGCGTCGGCATGTACACCACCTCCGGCCAGCTTACCCAGGAATTCACCGACGACCACGAGGCCCTTAAGAAATCGCTCCTCGGCATCACTCCCCACCCGCTTACCATTTCCGCCGGATTTCACGACTGCCCCGACATCAGCTACTACATGGCCGACCAGATCGAGAACGCCCACAATCCCCAGGCGCTGGACGTGGCCACCGAAGACGCGGTGCAGTGCGCCTTCAACGGCGACGAAAGAATGCGTGGGCCGGCGCTGAGCCTGGCGCAATCCGGCGCCCAGCGCACCCTGTCCGCGGGCGAAGCCCAGACCGACTACCTCTTTCGTCATCTGGAAGACGTGTTGCGCCGCCTGGCGGCCATGCCCGGCCAGCGCATCATGGTCCTGGTCTCGCCGGGATTTATAATCACCGCCAACACCCGGGAATCCGGAGATCTGGTGGACCGCGCCAATCGCGCCAACGTCGTCATCAACACCATCGACGCGCGCGGCCTGTACACTCCCGACCTTCTCGGAGACATCTCCGATCCTCCCAGGGATTCCGTGCAGACCGCCGGCTTCAAGGCCAGCTATCGGATTTCCGCGCAATTCGCGCAGTCCGATATCCTCGGCCAGCTTGCCGATGGCACCGGCGGCACGTTTTTTCACAACCGCAATGATCTCGACGCCGGACTTCGCCAGGCGGTGGCCGCTCCGCAGCTCTCTTATCTTCTGGGATTCTCCCCGCAAAACATGAAGATCGACGGGCGATACCACATCCTGAAAGTTTCCCTCGCCAATAAACAGAAATTCGCGGTGCAAGCCCGCCACGGTTACTACGCCCCCCGCACCATCGCCGACCCTGCCGAGGCCGCCAAACAAGAAATTCAGGAAGCGCTCTTTTCCCAGGAAGAAATTCGCGACTTGCCGGTGGACCTGCAAACGCAATTCTTCAAGCCCGACCAAACCCAGGCGCGCCTCGCCGTGCTCACCCACGTGGACCTCAAAGGCATCCGCTTCCGCAAAGCCGAAGGGCGCAATCGCGACGACCTGACCATCGCCACCGCCATTTTTGACGAAAACGGAAATTTTGTGACCGGCGGTGAAAAAATTGTCGAGATGCGCTTGCTGGAGCCCACCATGGACCGTCTTAGCCGCTCCGGCTTCACCGTGAAATCCAGCTTTGACATCAAGCCCGGAACCTATCTGGTGCGTCTGGTGGTCCGGGATGCCGAAGGCGCGCAAATGGCGGCCCGCAACGGCGCCGTCAACATTCCGTATTAGTGTTTTTGGGGAGGCACTATGTACATGCATCGGATGAGCACCCGCACCTCGCGAAGTCCGCTGATCGCCGCCGCGCTTTTATTTCTCGCGCCCGCCCGCTCGGGGGCCCAGGCCCCGGCTCAGGAACAGGCGGCTCCCGCCGCCGCGGCCCCCGCGGAGCAGCAGCCCGACGCCATCATCAAGAAAGAGTCGCGCCTGGTGCTGGTCGACGCCGTGGTGACCGACAAAAAAGGCAACTACATCCACGACCTGGCGCAAAAAGACTTCAAGGTCTACGAAGACAACAAGGAACAGCCCATCGCCAGTTTTTCCGCGGGCGCCGACATCGCCGTCCAGGCCAACGCGCAAAAGCACTACCTGATCCTGTTCTTTGACAATTCCACCATGGCCCCGCCCGATCAGATCCAGGCCCGCGGAGCCGCCGCCAAATTTGTCGACGCCAACGCCGGGCCCGACCGCATGATGGCCGTCGTGGATTTCGGCGGCACCCTGCGCATCCGGCAAAATTTCACGGCCAACGCCGACACCTTGCGCGCCGCGGTCAGCGGCGTGAAATCTTCCTCCGTCGATCCCAACGCCACCGCCCCCGTGACCATAGCTTCTGCCGGAATTTCCTCGCTCAACAGCACCGAAGCCGACTTCGGCGCGCGAACCATGTTGCTCGCCGTGCGTAGCCTGGCGAAAAATCTGCGCTCGGTCCCCGGCCGCAAAATGATGGTCTTGTTCTCGTCGGGATTTGCGCTGACGCCGGAAAATGAGTCGGAACTCACGGCTACCATCGACGCTTGCAACAAGGCCAACGTGGCCATCTATTCGCTCGACGTGCGCGGTTTGACCGCCCCGCTCCCAGGCGGCGGCAGCGCCCGCTCTGACGCCCCGCACGGCAAGATGCGTGTGGTCTCGCAGCCGGCGTCCCAGCAAAACTCCACCGGTCGTGTGCGTCTGGTGTTGACCTCCTATTCCGCCGCCTCGCCCGATCCTCAGCATCCCGGAGGCGGCGCAGGCGGTGCAGGCGGTGGTGGCGGGCATCCTGGTGGCGGAGCAGGCGGTGCCGGCGGCGCTGGAGGCGGAAAAGGCGGCGCGGGTGGCACCGGCGGTAAAGGCGGCACTGGCGGAACAGGAGGAACCGGCGGAACCGGCGGTAAGGGCGGCACTGGCAACACCGGCAACACTGGTGGCCGCGTGGGAGGCGTCAACAACTTCAACAATCCTTACAACAATCCCTACAACCAGTCGCGCTCGATTATTCCGCAATTTCCGTCCTCGGTGGCCACCAATCAGCAGATTCTGGCTGCCCTGGCCGACGGCACCGGCGGCTTTTCCATCTTCAATACCAACGACCTGCTGGGCGGGCTCGAAAAAATCGGCCGCGAGCAGAACGAGTTCTACATCCTGGGCTACGTCCCGCAGGAAACTCCGGAAGGCAGTTGCCACACGCTGAAAGTGAAGATCGACCGCGGCGGCACCAACGTCCGCTCGCGCAGCGGCTACTGCAATGCCCGGACTGTGAATCCGCTGGACGGCAAGCCCCTCGAAAAGCAGCTCGAGCTGCACGCCGCGGGGGCGCAAACCGGCACCATCCACGGCGCGCTGGAGACTCCGTACTTTTACACCAGCCCGAACGTCGCACGCGTCAACCTGGCCATGGAAATCCCCGCGGACTCCCTGAACTTCAACAAAGAAAAAGGTAAGTATCACGCCAACGTAAATGTGCTGGGCATCGCCTACAAGCCCGACGGCACGGTAGGCGCCCGCTTCAACGACACCGTGAATCTCGATCTCGAGAAAGACGAGTGGAAGGAATTCACCAAAACTCCCTACCATTACCAAAACCAGTTCGACGCCGCGGCCGGCACCTACAAGCTCACGGTCGTACTCAGCGGAGGCGGCGACACTTTCGGGAAGTTTGAAGCTCCGTTGCAGATCGATCCCTACGACGGAAAGCATCTGAGCATCGGCGGCATCGCCCTGACCAACTCCGCCCAGCGTATCTCCGACATTCCCACGGGCTTGGACTCCGTGCTTCTGGAAGATCGCACGCCTCTGGTGATCAAGGGTATGCAAGTCGTCCCGTCCGCCGACAATCGCTTCAAGCGCTCCGACAACGTAATCATGTACACCGAAATCTACGAACCGCTGCTGACCTCGGCCACGCCGCCGCGGGTTGGTTTTGCGTATCGCATTTTTGATCGTGCCAGCAACAAGGACATATTCTTTACCGGACTGGCCCCGGCCGACGACTTCATCCAGAAGGGCAATCCGGTCATTCCGGCAGGAATGGTAGTGAAGGTCAAAGACCTGGCGCCAGGAAGTTATCGCCTAATGGTGCAGGCAGCGGACGCCGCCGGCAATCACGCCCCAGATCGCGTAGTAGATTTCGACGTAACCGACTAGTTCGGAGTGCCGCACCTCCGGCGCCGGTTTTGAGGTGCAAGCCGCGAGGCAAAACGCGGCCTGATAATCTTTGGGGAAGAAGCTTCTTTAGGAGGCCGCGGCGTCAGAGTCTGTGTGGCAACTCCTGTTCTCGTCAGAGCACGGCGTTTAGCCGCTGTGTGAAAAAATGTAGGGGCGCGCTTTAGCGCGTCCCGCCCATCTGTTTGGCCGTTCCGTCCCGTAGGTGGTTGCATTAATCCAGCTTCACAACCCGCGGAAGAAATCCGTAGGGGCACGGCATGCCGTGCCCGTCTTGGGCTTTAAGCCCCGGCGCCAAGCCTCTGGAACCAGCGGGCTTCGGCCCCGGAAGAAAGCCTTTCCAGCCCTTTTCCGCGGCCTGTCACCCGGTAGGCCGCGACCCAGACTCCGCCACCAAACTCCGCAACACAAACCAGCAATTCGCCGGCCGCTCCGACAACCGCCGCATAAAGTAAGGACACCAGTCGGTTCCAAACGGCACATAAACCTGCAAAGCATTCCCAGCCGCATGCACTTCCTGCTGCAAGTCCCGCCGAATCCCATAAATCATCTGAAACTCGTACTTATCCTTAGCCAACTTCAGTCGGGCGGCCTCCGCCTGCCCGTGCGCCACCATCATCGGATCATGCGAAGCAATCGCCGGAAAGAAAAATCCCTGCTCCGCCCCCTCGAGAAGCTGAGTCGTCAAGCGTTTGTAGTTGGCATCGACGTCGCCCTTGTTTTGCAGCGCAATGCTCTTCGGCTCGCGATAAGCCCCCTTCACCAAGCGAATCTTGGGTTTCAACGCCGCCAGCCGTTGCAGGTCCTTCGCCGTGCGCGGCAAGTACGCCTGCACCGCCAGCCCGGCGTTCCCGGATTCCCGCTGCACGCTCTCGAAAATATCCAGCGTCGCGTCGATGTACGCGCTAGCCTCCATGTCCATCTCGATGGTGCGGCCCAGCGCCGCGGCCCGCCGGGCAATGTCCCGCGCCAGCGATTCGCACAAGTCCTTGCTCAGGTCCAAACCCAGCTGGGTCAACTTGATGGAGATGTTCCCCGCCAGCTTTTTTGCGTGCATTTCCTCGGTCATCTGTATGTAACTGGCGCAAACTTCCCGCGCCGCCACTTCGGTCGAGACGTTTTCTCCCAAGTGATTCAGGCTGACACGCCGCCCCTGCGCGCACAATTCCGCGCTCGCCGTCAGCGCCTCACCAAGCGTCTCCCCAGCCACAAAGCGCCGCGCGAAGCCATATTGCATGCCGCGCCGCGCGATGGAATTCGTCACGCTGCGCTTCGTCGACAACCAAAAAATAAAATTCCGGATGAGCATCGCCACCTTCTGCAAACGAACGCAAGAGCATACGGGTACACGCAAACGGGCGTACCTACTGAAACTTGGCGTACTCCGCCTTGGCCTGCTTCAGGATGGGGATTTCGGGGTCGGCGTCCTTCCAGAGCGTGAAGAAATCCTGGTAGGCGCTTTTGGCTTTGGCGGTGTCGCCTTGCAGCGCGTAGGCGCGGGCCAGTTCCAGCCGGGCCAGTGCGCCCCATGGAAAGTTCACCACCACTCCCCGGTGGTCGATGAACTTCTGGAATTCCGCTGCCGCGGCGGTGCCGTCGTGCAGCATGAGATAAGCCTCTCCACGGATATAAGCCGGGCATAGAAATACTGTGAGGACGTTTGTGGGTTGACCGAGTTCGATGGTGTTCGTCTCTTTCAACAGTTCGATGGCCCGGTTCGGGTCTTTGCGCTGCAAAGCGACGGCTGCCCGGATGGTGGGCAGCCAATACCTCTGGACCAGCGTGTCCAGCGGAAAGGTCTTATCGAGTTCGGCGGCTAGTTTCTCAGCCCCTGCCGTGTCGCCCGCACACGCCAATGCCAGCGCCGCCACCACTCGCACATCGCGGTTCGGGGCCAGCTTCAACGCAGCATTCGCGTCGGCCCGTGCCTGCTCGCGGTTTCCCGATTCCACTTCGCGCAAGGCCGCAGCCGCTTGATAGGATGCGGCTGACTCTTTCGCGTCGTTATGCTCGGCGGAATCCATTGCCCGGCGGGTCAGCTCATACGCGTTCTTCAGTTTGCCGTGCCAGCCCTCTGTATCCGCTTGTCCGGCCAGCAGAAGGTCTTCGACGCCCGGCTTGCCCACCGCAGTTAAGGCCAACTGCGCCATCTTCGCGGCATCACCCTTCAGAAATGCTAACTGGTAGCGGTTCGCGAGCAAGGCTTCGTTCTCCAGCTTGCGCTCCCCAGCTTGCTCGTACACCGCCTCCGCCTCCTCCAGCCGATTCAGGCTCGCGTACCCGTTGCCGACATTCCCATAGCTGATGGCACTATTTGGTTCCAAGCGCAGCGCCTCGAGCGATCCCTCCAAAGCCTTTTCGTAGTTTCCAAGGCCGTAGTAAATGAATGCAAGATTCCCGTAAGGAACAAAATCCCTCGGGTAGGTCTGCTGCCACAGTTCGTAAGTCTGCGCCGCCTTCTCCAGGTCTCCAGTTGCGTTGAGGTAGTAGAATGACTCGATAAGGAACCGCTCCCGTTCGCTCACCTTCTCCCGCAGGTCATAAGCTTTGCGTGCATATTCCGCCGACCGGCCAATTTCGTTAAGGTTGCCGTAGGACGCCGCCAGGGCGTTATAGGCTCCAGCGAACTTCGGGTCGAGTTCCATGGCTCGCTTGAAGAACGGCAACGCGGCGGTGTCCCCTTTCGCAGACCTGGTCTTCCGTCCCAAACTGTAAGCTTTCAGCGCTTCGAGCGACGGCGTGGTCGCCTCCTCGACGGGCGTAGCGTACTTCTGCACGGAACTCAGCGACTCGCCCAGCTTGCTTCGCAAGCCGGCCGCAGCAGCGTCCAGAGCCTTGAGCACCGCTTCCTTGCTTGGTGCTTGCTCCTGCGTTCCCGCCAGCACGTCGCCCGTGTTGCAGTTCACGGCCTTCAACCCAATGACGTACTGGCTGCCCAGCTCCGCAATGGAACCCGTCAGCATGGCCTTGCTGTGGGTGCGCTGGCAGACCTCGCGTGCGACCTCCGGCGTTAAGCGGTCCCCGCCAGGACGGCCCATCAGCTTCAGGGTTTGATTCACTTTGTTGTCGGAAACCAGTCTCGAGAAACGGCGACTGCTCCAGTTGCACGAAAAGTCCCTGTTTCAGCGTGTCGTCGAAAACCGCATCTCCGGTCGTATTGTCGAAATCCGCCAGAACAATGGTGTCCTTCTCGGTGAGGGCCGTCGCCGTCCGCAGCGAACGGAAATAGAGCCATGCCCCAATGACCGCGACCAGAACCGCAGCGGCAGGAATCAGAATCTTCCAGAGCCTCCCGCCCGCTCCACCAACTTCCGCGACCTTCACTCCCGTCGATGAAGAAGGCCCACCCGGCACAGGCGAGGACTGGGATAACAACGTCGGCGACGTGACCTGCGAGCCGCCTTGCTGCGCCACAGCCGCCGCTCCCGAACTCACGGAAGGCGACCGCCCCGACTCCGCATCCCGCTTCACGCGCATCAGTTCGGAACGCATTTCCGCTGCGCCTTGATAACGCAGTTCTCGATCCTTCTCCAACGCCCGATGGATGATTCTCTCCAAATCTGCTGGCAGGCCGGGATTCAGCCGCACGGCGGGAACGGGCGCGCGGTTCAGGATGGCCTCGAAGATAACTCCTGTACTTTCCCCGCGAAATGGCAACGCGCCGGTGGCCATTTCGTATAAAACGACTCCGAACGAGAACAAATCCGAGCGTGCATCCAGTTCTTTGGCGCGCACCTGCTCTGGCGACATGTACGCAACTGTGCCGAGTGTAGACCCCGGGCTGGTCAATTGCTCTGCGCTTACGCCCTCGGTCATTTCCGCTGTAACCGTTGCACCCGAAGCATCGGCTCCGGTAAAGGTCACCTTGGCCAGACCGAAATCCAGAATTTTGGCGTGCCCGCGCTTGGTTACAAAAATGTTGGCAGGTTTGATGTCCCGATGAACGATGCCTTCGGTGTGCGCGGCGTCCAGAGCATCGGCAATCTCCATCGCCAGTGTGAGCAGAACATCCGTCTCGATGGGCTTTCCGTTGATACGGTGCTTCAGCGTCATGCCATCCAGAAATTCCATGGCGATGAAGCGTTTGCCGTCCTGTTCGCCGATTTCGTAGATGGTGCAGATGTTGTGGTGGTTGAGCGCGGAAGCAGCACGGGCCTCCCTGCGAAAACGCTCCAAGGCTTGTGCGTCCTGCGCCAAATTGTCAGGCAAAAACTTCAGCGCCACGAAGCGCCCTAGCTCCGTGTCCTCTGCCTTGTAGACCACACCCATACCACCGCCGCCGAGTTTCTCGACGATGCGGTAATGGGAAATGGCTTGTCCCGTTAACGAAGTGGGGTCCGTCACCGGCCACGTATCTTAGGTTGCGCTACCGGCCAAGTCAACGAAGCGGGACCGCTGGCAGTGTCCTAATTTGACGAAGCTCCATGTCGCCGCGAGGTTCGTGTAGGGGCGCGCTTTAGTTTACCCTGACGGAGGAAGGGTTCATCCTGACGAAGGAAGGGCGCGTCCCAGGTTGCTATGACGTTGTAGCGGCCGATTTCCGAAGCGGGCGCTTTGGCTGGGTCGCTCCCTAGTATCTCGGTGTTGAGGCTCGATCCCGCGTTTCCAAATTAGGGCACTACCTAGCGCTCAAACGCAAGAGCATTAGAGTGAACGTCCACGCCGTCAAATTCGATGCCCACCTCGAAGCAGCGCTCTCTTCTCCCGCCATTCCTCGGCGGTAATCTCCCATATCTCAGCCATGAGTCTTCCAGAGACATAATCCCGCTCATGCGTGGCAATCACGCGCATTCCAGTCTTCTCAGAAATGCGCCGCGAAGCGACGTTGGCCACCGCCTTGGGAGCACGCAGAACGCGGAAGCCCAGTACGTCAAACCAGTAGTCGTTAACCGCCATCACCGCTTCCGTCATCAGGCCCTGCCGGTGCCAGGGCAGCCCCAGCCAGTATCCGCGGTTGTCCCATTCATCTTTATGAAGACTGATCGCTCCGATGTGCAACTCCGGCGATTCCTTCAACCGCAGTGTCCAGTGCCACTCGTCGCCACGCGCGATCCCCGGAAGCGCCTCATTTCGGTAGTAGTTGAATACCCGGCCTTCGGGGTACGGCCAGGGAACCTTGGCGTTCAGGAACTTGACGATCTCCCATTGCGGAAACAGACGTTGTGTCTGCTCCGCATCCGCAAGCTGCAGCGGCCGCAGGAAGAGCCGCTCGGTTTGCAGTTCCACGGTCATGGACACACTATATACAGCGGGGACACGAGGTAACAGATGTCCGGCAACGAAAGGCCTCGACTCATGAGTCTGTGTGGCGACTCCTTTTTTCGTCAGGGCACGGCTTTAGCCGTGCCGTAAGTGCTTGCGTATCAATCCGGCTTCAGCCGCTGGGGGCGGACTTTTCGGCTTGCCACACAGACTCGTCATCCGCGGCCCGTGATTCTTCGTACTGCCCAATACTGTCCTCAGGACTCGACGCTGCGGGAGCATCGACTAAGTCTTTCATCACCTGCACGTTAAGCCGAAATAGCGTTTCGACACGACGCCTCGATTCCCACAACTTCCTGTTCGGCCACGGGTTAGTCTATAAGTACCCTTGGTTTTCTGAGATGCCGCCAGGCAGGAGAGCTATGAAGCTGCTAAGTCGACCCCCTGCGCACCGTCCGTTGATTTTCGCCACCGCGAAATCCTTTCTATCGGCCCTGCTCTCGGTGGCTTGCGTCTTTACGCTGGGCGGGGATCTGCCCTTGCCGGCTTCCGCGGAGGGTTCGGCGAAGGACAAGAAACCCAAGCAGGATCCGATCCTGAAGGGTTTGCCGATTACCGAACTGAGCGCCGACGAAGCCATTCTGCACGCGCTGAACCGCCTGGCCTACGGCCCGCGCCCCGGCGACGTCGACCGCGTCCGCCAGATGGGCTTGGCGAAATGGATCGACCAGCAGCTCAATCCCAATTCGATTGACGACAAAGCCCTCGAAGCCCGGCTGGAAAATTATCCGACCCTCCGAATGTCCTCGGCAAAACTGATCGAGGAGTACCCGAAACCCAAGCAGCAGGAAAAGCTGGCTGCCAAGCGAAGCTTGGGAGCACCAAGCCGCGCGGATGCGGCGGCGGCGACCATCGCCAGGGATAGCCGGTCCTCGCAAGCTCAGGCGCCGGCACAGAGCGGCGAAGCTGCGAATTCAACCGCGTCGCCTACGCCCATGCAGGACAGCAATTCCGGCGCCTCCGCGGCGGTGCGGCCCGCATCCATACCCGTCTCGATGCCCGCCTCGATGAAGGATGCTTCGCAGGAGGCCAATCCCGCCACACGCGGCGCGGGAAAGCGCGACGTGCTCGGCGGCGGCGATCCCAACGCCGTGCCACGCGCCATCGCCGACGACAGCAAGCGGCCGCAGCGCATCGTCGAAGAACTGGCCATGGCCAAGGTCACCCGCGCGGTCTACAGCGAACGCCAGCTCCAGCAGATCATGGACGATTTCTGGTTCAACCATTTCAACGTGTTCGCCAACAAGGGTGAGGACCGCTACTACCTGACCTCCTACGAACGCGATGTCATCCAGCCGCACACCCTGGGCAAGTTCAAAGACTTGCTGACGGCCACCGCGAAAAGTCCCGCGATGCTGTTCTATCTCGACAATTTCCTCAGCGCCGATCCGCGCGCCGCGCAACGAGCGGCAGCGGAGCGCGCCATGCGCCAGCAAGGCCGTGCGCGGCGTTTTGGCCAGCCGCTGCCGCCGCGACCGCAGCAGGCCAAGAAGAACGAACGTGGCCTCAATGAAAACTACGGCCGCGAATTGATGGAATTGCACACGCTGGGCGTCGATGGCGGCTACACCCAGAAGGACGTCACCGAAGTGGCCCGCTGCTTCACTGGCTGGACCATCGACAAGCCCCGCGAATACGCCGACTTCAAATTTGACGAGCGCCTGCACGACCCCGATCCCAAGATCGTGCTGGGCAAGAAAATCCACGCCGACGGTATGAAGGACGGCGAACAAGTGATCGATCTGCTCGCGCATCACCCCAGCACGGCAAAATTCATTTCCACGAAGCTGGCGCGCCGCTTTGTCTCCGACACGCCTCCGCCCGCGCTGGTGGCCCGCATGGCCGCAACATTTCAATCCACCGACGGCGACATCCGCGCGGTGCTGAAGACCATGATCTATTCCCCGGAATTCTGGTCCCGCGCAGCCTATCGCGCCAAGATCAAGACCCCGTTCGAATTGGTGGTTTCCACCGCCCGCGCCCTCGGCGCCGACGTCGACACCCCCATGCCCCTGGTCCAATGGACCGCCCGCATCGGCCAACCCCTCTATCAGTGCCAGCCGCCCACGGGCTTTTCCGACAAGGCCGACGCCTGGGTCAATACCGGCGCCCTGCTGAATCGCTTGAACTATTCTTTGGCGTTGGCCGGCAACAAAGTCCGCGGGTCGCGCAGCGACGTGCCTTCGTTGCTGGGCATGGACTCCACGGCCGACGCAAAAGCGGCCCTGAGTCGCGCCGTGCAGCTTTTCCTGGGCGGACAGACGGCTCCGACGACAGTAGAAACGCTGGAGAAGCAATTGGACAATCCCCAGGTGGTGCAGGCCAAGCTGGACGATCCCGTGCGACAAGTCGATTTGGGAGTGGTCGCGGGGTTGGTCTTGGGTGCGCCGGAGTTTCAAAGGAGATGAGTGCAAGAGTTCAAAAGTATAAAAAAGTATAAGCGATGAAGCGACCGCGGCTGAGACCGATCGCTCGCTTGCACTCTTACACTCTTACACTCTTACACTCTTAAACTTGCCCCAACGAGGCTGACATGAACGATCATTGCTGCGAAGGCGTTCGGCCGCTGAAATTTTCGCGGCGATACTTCATGAAGCAAGGCGGCGTTGCCCTGGTGGGCCTCAGCGCGATGCCTGCGTTCTTGCAGCGAGCGGTGGCCGCCACTCCGGCCGGGCAGAGCAAGAAGCAGTTCGTCGTGTTGTTTCAGCGCGGCGCGGCGGACGGGCTGAACATTGTCGTGCCGTTCGCGGAGCCCAACTACTACCGTCTGCGCCCCTCGATCGCTATTCCCCAGCCGCGGCGCGGCGGCGACCGACGCCGCGATTGACCTCGACGGATTTTTCGGCTTGCATCCGAGCCTCGCGCCCCTCGAGCCGCTATTCCACCAGAACCAGCTAGCCATAGTCCATGCCGCGGGCTCACCCGATCCGACGCGGTCGCACTTCGACGCCCAGGATTTCATGGAATCCGGCACCCCGGGCGTCAAAGCCACCGAAGACGGCTGGCTCAATCGCGCCATCGAAACCGTTCCCGAAGAGAATGCCTCGCCGTTCCGCGCGGTGGCCATGGGGCCGAATTTGCCGCGCATGCTTCATGGGAGCGCTTCGGCTATCGCGCTGCCGGATTTAAAGCAGTTCAAGGTGATGGGGTCGGCGGCCATGGCCGCCACGGCCCAAGGCGGCTTTGAAGCCATGTACGCGCAGACGGTGGACCATGCGCTGCACGGCACCGGCACGGAAACCTTTGAAGCCATCGACATGCTTCGCAAGGTCGATCCGGCCAAGTACGCGCCGGAGAATGGCGCGCAATACCCGGCCAGCCGGCTGGGCCAGAGCCTGCAGCAGATCGGGCAGCTTCTCAAAGCGAATATCGGCGTCGAAGTTTTGTTCGTCGATTGCGGCGGCTGGGACAACCACGTCAACGAGGGCGGCGTGCAGGGCCAGCTCTCTAACTTATTGCGGGACTTGGGCCAAGGTCTGGCGGCGTTCCACCAGGACCTGGGCGACCGCATGCAAGACGTCGTGGTGCTGACCATGAGCGAATTCGGCCGCACCGCAAAAGAAAACGGCAATCGCGGCACCGACCACGGCCACGCCAACTGCATGTTCGTCATGGGCGGCGACGTGAAGGGCGGAAAGGTCTACGGCAGGTGGCCTGGGCTCGAGGATCACCAGCTAAATGAGGGCCGCGACCTGGCGCTTACGACCGACTTCCGGTCGGTGGTCAGCGAAATCCTGGCCAAGCACATTGGTGTGACCGATCTAAAGACGGTGTTCCCCGGCTTCGAGAACAGCGCCGGCAAATTCCTCGGTCTCATCCGGGCTTAATGAAAGACTGGACAGGTTGCAGAAAAATGTGAAAGCCGTCGCTTCAGGGGCTAAAAGCCCACTGAAAGCACGCACGTTACGTCGGGGCTGAAGCCCCGACCTCCTAAAGAGGAGAGTTTTTCGGCCCTCCATCACCGCGGCGAGACGCAGTCCCACGATTTTCATTGGTCAGTTTGCGCTGGTGCGATAGGGCAATCTTCGCCCTTTTCTCTTCATACTTACTTTCACCCGATACGTAAGAGGCCACGGCTGCACAGGAGAAAATCTCGCGCGGCCGGGAGCCCACTCGCTCGGGCGCCGGATGGCACTGTCAGGCAGCTGGCGCGTCGTTCGCTGGCGGATGAAGTTGCAGGAAGGCGGCTGCGGCGTCGCGGGCACGTCCCGCGATTTCGCGTGTGCTTGGTCGCTCGGCGACGCCGAGCAGCAGGCTGACCAGCAAATCGCGCCAGAGCAGCCCAGCGAACTGCGCGGCAAGTTCGGCAGGACGCCCTGCAAGCAGTCCGGACACCTGAGCCTGAGCCATGATTTTACGCAAGGCGGCGCGGCCTGCCTCGCGTCCTATGGAGTCGAGCGCACGCGCCACTTCCGGGGCGTGGACCACCTCGGCGATCGCCAGCCGGAATACCGCAATGACCGCGGGATCGCTTACCTCGCGGACGAACTTCGTCCCGAAAGAGACGAGCACTTGCTCCAGGGTCTCGCGATCGCGCAGTACGGGCAGGTCAGCGGGCACGCTGAATCGCTTGGCGCGCTCGGTGATGCAGGCGATCAACATTTCCTGTTTGTTGCCAACTAGTGCGTAAAGCTCCCGCTTCGAAACGCGGGCACGCGACGCAATCTCCAGCATGCTGGCCGTTGCGTAGCCGCTCTTCATGAACGCCGCAAAGGCCGCCTGAAGGATGCGCTCGCGCACTGCGGCTTCGTCGCCGCCTTTCTGGCGGCGTTTCGACATCGATGCTTTAGCCATCACCCCGCTCCTCGCCGACCCTGGTACCGTATCGTACCATTGTGCGTGTAAGGGTGAAGGGAATTTTATGCTTGCGGATGCAACTTTTCTTTTGCGGCTACGTCTAAAGAGTGTGGTACCCAGTGGTACCATTGCAAGATCCAAATTTCTATGAGGAATCGGAGGAGCTGAACAATGAAGATGGAAATGTTGTACGGGCTGTTAGCGTTCGCGACGGTCCTGGCGCCCCTGGCGCAAGGCCAGTCCACACCGCCGCAGCCCAAGATCACCGGCGTGCTGACGATCCTTACGCCAAAACCGGGGGTTACGGTCGAGCAAGTCATGAAAATCATGCCCGCCGAAATTCGTGCGACTGTTCCGCTGTATCTCGACGGCAAGATTCAGCAGTGGTTCACGCGCGGCGACGGCAAGGGCGTCATCTTCCTGCTGAACTGCAAGGACGTAGCGGAGGCTCGGGCCCTCATGGAAAGCCTGCCGCTCTCGAAGGAAAACCTCGTGGACGAGCAGTTCATTCCGGTCGGGCCACTCTTGCCGCTCGGGATACTACTGCGAGATAGCCCTGCCAATAAGTGAATTTTGGCCGCTGCAGCCGGGACCGCAGTGAGCACCTAATTGCGCCTCGAAAAATCGCAGCGAGGGGAAGCAAGCATTCAGAAACCAACCCGATAAATTTCAGGAGCTCGACACAGTTCCAAAAGTGGTTGCGCGAATTGCACGGAAAGGATCGATCATGCCATCTCCAGTTTTGTTCGCAGTCAGTTCAGCGTTCGGCTTGGCTGTTTGGGGAGCAGTAGCGTGGCACTATATTTGGCCAGCGCTACGGGAACGCCCCAGCCCCGACAATCTGAAGCCCATCCTGCTGCTGCATGGGTTCAGGTTTCTCGGATTGGCATTTGTGCTGCCGGGGGTTGTGTCTCCAGAGTTGCCGGCAGCATTTGCTCAACCAGTAGCTTACGGCGATTTCATAACTGCCATTCTGGCTTTGCTCGCTCTGGCCACGCTGGGAACCCGCACAGGGACGGCGCTGACTTGGGTCTTCAATATCTTCGGAACTGCCGACCTGCTCTTCGCGTTTTACTTGGGAAGCCGCATAGCACTCCCGGAGAACCCAGGCTTGCTAGGCGCTGGTTATTTCATCTTGGTTGCCTACGTGCCTCTGCTTCTCATAACCCATGGCTTGGCGTTCCGAATACTGCTGCGAGCCAAGGCTGTCGCGCCGTCACTGAGCAAAGTACGTACCGCTTGACCTAGAACGGTTTGTGGTTGGGTTCTAGTCCTCGGAGTTGGCCAGGGAGTTGATGCGGGTGGAGAGTTCCAGGACCTCGATGTCGGCGGGGCAGTCGGGCCAGTTGTGGCGCCAGCACGCAATGACGTCGCAGCCGGTTAAAGGATGGCCGTGATCGCGGAAATTGCGGCTCTCGAATTCAAATTCGATATGGACGCGCTGCCACCGATTCGGCGCGATCTGGCGCATGGCTTCACAGTCGGGAAATCCCTTCTGCACCGCTTCGATCCGGTAGCCCAGGTCTTTCGCCAGCATGCCAAACAGCAGCACCACGCCCTGCTCATTTACCGGTTCATTGCGCAGCCCACGGAAATTGGTGGGGTTGCCGTAGGTAGCGCGCCCCTTCAGCGGCGGGTGTTGTAGTTGCTTCGGCGGAATGGAGGAAACGTAGTTTTCGTTGGTCTGACGGGCACGGGCGTCCCGTGCCCCTACAACACCTCGGCCGGTCTGCGAGCACGCGGACATGGATGAGAGCGGGTGTGCCACGGGAGCAGGAAGAAGCGCCACGACGTCGGCCCACTCCCGCTTACCCATGGCAAATTTGCGAAACGCCCGCGGCACGGAGGACCAGCTGCCGAATCGTTCTTCAAAGGTGCGCGGATCGTGTTTTCCCTGGCGCCGATAAGCGTACCGCGTCGGTATCGTCCGTTTCTTTCGGACCGTCTGCGCCCAATCTTTCAACAATTCACCATCTTCCGGCCGCACTTTCAGCCGAACAGGTTCCAGTCCAGTGGCCCTGACGGCATCATTCCATCGAGGGAAGATCACCGAGACGGAATGCCTCGAAATCCCTGAAAGGGCCACGAATTCCAATAACGCAGGCGTGCGGCCAAGTTGCCTCGCAACGGCGGCAATGGAATTTAAGATTTGCTTCTTGTCTGGCACGTCTGGAGACCTGTTGAAAAAAAACACACCACCGCGAGTGCGGCGCGGCTGGCACCGCTGTTCTTTGCTTTCGATACGGTGTCTGCGGCTCCGCGCGTCCTTGGCGGAGAGTCCGTGGAAGTTCTTAGCTCAGTGGGACTTGCCTGGTGTGCGGCAAGCCAGCGAGGAGTACCCTAAAATAAGAAAAGCGGGAGGTATCTCCCGCTGCGTAGGCGCACTTTTCTACAAGAACAGTATACCACAATCGCATCAGACCGCTACTACTTGGATACGGGCGCTACTGGGATGCGCCCTTCCTTCGTCAAGATGAACTAAAGCGCGCCCCTTCTCGATGCTGGGCGCGAGGGCTGAGCTACGCCGGGTACTAGCTCCGGCAGACGAACAGGTGGCGACGCTTGGCCTGAAACTCTCCCCGCCCGCCTATGTAGTATTGTTAGCGCCGGGAGGTCCGCATGCTTTGGTTCTACGAATCTTTCTTTCCCGTGGTCTGGATCGCCTTCCTTCTCTACTGGCAAATCAAAGCCATCGATACCAAAACCACCCGGCGTCTCGAGCCCGCAGCCTCGCGCATCCTCCGCGTCCTCATCTTCCTGATCGCCATCGTCCTCCTCTCGACAACTCGCATCCCGCTGCGCTGGCTTTACCTTCCGCTCTGGCCGTCTGGTTTTTGGCCCTTCTGGCTGGGAGCCGCCCTCACCGTCGCCGGCATTCTTTTCGCCGTCTGGGCGCGCGAGCACCTCGGCAGCAACTGGAGCCGCTCCGTCACTATTAAGCAGGGCCACGAACTGATCACCACCGGTCCCTATGCCGTGGTCCGTCACCCCATCTACACCGGCATTCTGACCGGTTTCCTTGGCATGGCGATTGCCATCTCCCAAGTGCGCGGGTTCATCGTTTTCGTTCTCATCTTCCTCGCGTTCTGGATCAAGCTCCGCATGGAGGAGGAGTGGATGCGCTCCCAGTTTGGGGAGACGTATGCTAGCTACGCCCGACAGACCGCCGCCCTGGTGCCCTACATCCTCTGATCGCCCGCACCCCGAAACGCGCTGCGCCTGGGGCGAAGATATTTCAAAAGGTCCGGTGTGAACGGCTTCCGCGTCTTCGATCGTGATCCCGGTTTCGTCCGTGATGAAGTCAGCCCTTGATGGTGCCGGACGCGGCGTCCCACGTTGTGGGGGACTTGCGGAAATAGGATTCGTTGGCCATGTGGCAGGCTAGGGCGGCGTTGTGGCCGAAGACTACGTCTTCGGTGACGGAGCCGTTGCTGCGGACCGCCTGGAAGAAGGTCCACAGGTGGGGCTTGAGTTCGTCCCAGGAGACGCCCGTGTAGTGCAAGCCGTCCAGAGTAGGTTCTTTTCCTGGCGCGGGATCATGTTCCTTGTGCCACTCCTGGAAGTATTGCTCCCGCATCTTTTGGGGGAAGCCATAGGCGTAGTAGCTGGGGCTGTCGTCTTGGCCGGTTTGCGGGAAATAGGTGATAGCGTGCTCGACGACTTCGAGGACGCCCTTGGAGCCGTAAAAGCGATAGGTCTCTGGGGACTCGCCGCCGAGATTCAGCCTTAGGTAGACGGGTGCGGCGATGGCGCCGTACTCGAACAGCGTGGCCTGCACGTCGGGCATGTTGCGGCCGTCTTTGAAGCGCAGGATGGCGGCGCTGCACGAGGCTTTCTTGGGAGGCTCGTTGAAGCCGAGCATATACATCATCCCACTGACGAGGTGAACCAGGAGGTCGCCGGCCACGCCGGTGCCGTACTCCTTCCAGCAGCGCCAGCGGGCGAAATACTTGGGAGACATGTCGGGGTCCCAGGAGCGCTTCGGCGCGGTGCCCTGCCAGGTGTCCCAGTCGAAATTCTGCAAGGAAAGATCGGGAGGCGTCGGATACTCCCAGGCGCCATTGGGGTCGTTACGTCCGTAGGTGCCTTCCACCAAGGTGAGGTCGCCAATGATGCCTTTGGCTAGGAGTTCTTTGGCTTTGCCGCAGATGACGGAGCTGACGCGTTGCGAGCCGATCTGGATGATTTTCCCCGTGGCTTTGCCGGCCTTGACCATTTCGACGCCGTCGGCGGCGGAGTGCGACATGGGCTTTTCGCAGTAGATGGGCTTTCCGGCTTTGACGGAATCGACCACCACCTGCTTGTGCCAGTGATCGGGTACGGCGGCGAGGATGCAGTCGATGTCCTTGTTGTCGAGGAGTTCCTGGTAGCGGCGGGTGACCGGAAGATCGGGTTTGTTGGTGATTTCCCGGGCCAAGGTATGGCGGCCGTCCCACAGGTCGCAGGCCGCGACGCACTCGGCGCCGGGCAGTTGGATGGCGTTGCTGAGCACCCCGGAGCCTTCCATGCCGATGCCGATGATGCCGAAGCGCAGGCGGTCACTGGGCGGGACGTTGGGATAGGGCGCAGCTTCGAGACGGGCATCGCTTCGGAACATCGAGTGCGTCGCGGCGAGCGCGCCGGCGGCGGCTGTGCGATTGAGAAATTCCCGGCGAGTGAGATCTTTTTTCATTTGGGGCTCCTTGTGTGGGTACGGAAAGAAAATGCGGGAAGGGCGCTCGACGGCAGGCGTGGTTGCCAAGCTGGGGCGCAGCAGTGCTGCGCCCCTACAGGGACGGCTGCTTTGCGTCGGCTGGTATTCATAGTTTGCATTTCGTCACGGAAATGCATCCTTAGACCGAAGAAGTGCTTGCTACCGTAGCGACTGCACCGCGACTTCCTTGAAGAAAACGATGTCGTTGTCGCTGTGATTTTGCAGCCCGATGTAGCCTTCGTTGGGGCGCGTGCCGCGCTGCGGCTCGAAGTCGAATTTTCGCTCGGGGACGGGTTGGCCTTCGGTGTAGTCGGTGACCTTGACGTCGTTGAGAACGACGGTGGTGCGCGGGCCGTCCAGGGTGATGAGCATGGTGTTCCATTCGGGGCCGGGTTTGCCGGGACGGGCCAGCGGTTTGGTCAGGGAATACAGGGTGCCGGTGACGTGGTATTCGTCTTCTTTGGAATCTTCGGGTTGATTGTCGATCTGCACTTCATAGCCGTAGTTTACGGGCATCCAGGGTTCACGCGGCTCGATGGGGATGCGGATGAAGACCCCGGAATTGTCGTTGTGATCGCGCATTTTGTAGACCACCCGGATGCGGCAGTCGCCCAGCTTTCCCGCCGTCCAGTACAGCAGGCCCATGCCGCCGTGGGTGCGGATTAGGCCGTCTTCGACGGTCATGCTTCCCGGCCCGACGTGTTTCCAGCCGGCCAGGTCTTTGCCGTCGAAGAGCTGGCGCCAGGCAGGCGCGGTGTCGTGGGAACGCGTGTGGGTGGCCACCAAAAGCAGCGCGGCGGCGGCGGCGAGGACCAGGAGCTTGTTGCGCATGGGCTTCCCTCACTTTTCCGCTGCACATCCTACTAGATGAGAAGCTCCATGGCCACGCGAATTCGGCATAGACAAGAGTGTCCGCCGCCGGCTTGCGAAATTACCAAATGATTTCGAGGCCTTTATAGCGGCTGAATTTATCGTCGCACGTCACTATGGGGATTTCTTCGCACAAGGCCTGCGCGATGATTTGGCGATCGAAGGGATCGGTGTGGTGGAGGGGCAAATCGAAGAGCCGGGACGCATGATCCCTCGTATACGGCAGGATGCGGAGGTCGAGATCCTCGACAGCCCGCTGTAAGTCAGCGAGCGAGACTTTCAGTTTTCCCCGCATAGACTTGATTGCGATTTCAGAAACAGAAATTGAGCTTAACTCCAAGGAGTTTTCCGAATTCGCAAAGATGGCCGCTGCCGGCTTACTGAGGCGCTCCGTTGACTGAAGAGCGAAGAGCAGAACCACCGTGTCCAGCAAGAACCGCACTAATAGCGGCCTTCGATAAAAGCGTCTGATTCTTCCTCCGTCATGGGTTTCCACCAATCGGGATCAATGATCTTAATCTTGCCTTTCAGCGTCCCGAGCTTTCTTTTTTTGCCGCTAGGCGCTTTGGTGCGGACAATATCGACGATAGGGATGCCGCGACGGCAAATGGTCACGGTTTCGCCGTTCTCCACGGCCTTGATGAGCTCCGGGAGCTTGTTCTTGGCGTCGGCTACGCTTACCTTCATGGGTAAATTATAGCTATCTAAGATAGCTATGTCAAATGACTGTGGTGTCAATTGGAGGCGCGGATGCGCATGCCGTAGAAGGAACGGTAGACGAAGAAGAAAGAGACCGCGAAGAAAGCGGCCGCCAGGATGTGGGTCAGGGTGGAGCCTTGCGAGGCGGTTAGTTGGACCGCTAGCTCTACCGCTAGCAGGCCGAAGAGCGTGGTGAACTTGATCACTGGGTTCAACGCCACCGAGGAGGTGTCTTTGAAGGGATCGCCGACCGTGTCGCCGATTACCATGGCGTCGTGCAGCGGGGTGTTTTTTTGCTTCATCTCCACTTCGACGATTTTCTTGGCGTTGTCCCAGGCGCCGCCGGCGTTGGCCATGAAGATGGCTTGATACAGGCCGAAGATGGCGATGGAGAACAGGTAGCCGATGAAGAAGAACGGCTCGACGAAGGCGAAGGCCAGGGTGGCGAAGAACACCGCGATGAAGATGTTCAGCATGCCTTTCTGGGCGTACTTGGTGCAGATTTCGACGACTTTCTTACTGTCCTCGACGCTGGCTGCGGCGGCGCCGTCCAGCTTGATGTGGGCTTTGATGAATTCGACGGCGCGGTAGGCGCCGGTGGTTACCGCTTGCGTGGAGGCGCCGGTGAACCAGTAGATCATGGCGCCGCCGGTGATCAGGCCCAGGACGAAAGGAGCGTGGAGCAGGGAAAGGTTGTTGACGTTTTCGGTCAGGCCGTGGGTCAGGGCCATGATGATCGAAAAGATCATGGTGGTGGCGCCAACGACCGCAGTGCCGATCAGGACCGGCTTGGCGGTGGCTTTGAAGGTGTTGCCGGCGCCGTCGTTGGCTTCGAGCATTTCCTTGGCGCGCTCGAAGTTGACGTCGATGTTGTAGTCCTTCTTTAGTTCCGCCTTGATGTTGGGGACCTGCTCGATCAAGGAAAGCTCGTAGACCGACTGGGCGTTATCGGTGACCGGGCCGTAGGAATCGACCGCGATGGTCACCGGGCCCATGCCTAGGAAGCCAAACGCGACTAAGCCGAACGCGAAAACTGGGGCGGCGATCATCAGGCTGCCAAGTCCCAGGTTGCTGATCAGGTAGCCGATGGACATCAGCAGAACCATGGCCAACCCGATGTAGTACGCGGAGAAGTTTCCAGCCACGAAGCCGGACAAGATGCCGAGGGAAGCACCGCCTTCTTGCGCGGAGTTGACGACTTCCTTGACGTGGCGCGATGAGGTGGAGGTAAAGACCTTCACCAGTTCGGGAATGACAGCTCCAGCGAGGGTGCCGCAAGAGATGATGGTGGCCAGCTTCCACCATTGGGTGGTGTCGCCCGCGCTGCCGAGGCTGGGAATGATCACCGCGGAAACGGCATAGGTGAAGGCGATGGAGACGATCGAGGTGATCCAGACCAGCGAGGTGAGCGGGGCTTCGTAGTCCATTTCGTCGACGTTGCCGTATTTGGCTTTGGCGATGACGCCGTTGAGAAAGTAGGCGGCGGCGCTGGCAACCAGCATGACGATGCGCATGACGAAAATCCAGACCAGCAATTGGACCTGGACAGTGGGGTCCTTCACGCCGAGGAGGATGAAGGTGATTAGCGCGACGCCGGTTACGCCGTAGGTCTCGAAGCCGTCGGCGCTGGGGCCCACGGAGTCGCCGGCATTGTCGCCGGTGCAGTCGGCGATGACGCCGGGGTTGCGGGCATCGTCTTCCTTGATTTTGAAGACGATCTTCATCAGGTCGGAGCCAATGTCGGCGATTTTGGTGAAGATGCCGCCGGCGATGCGCAATGCGGCGGCGCCAAGGGATTCGCCGATGGCGAAGCCGATAAAGCACGGCCCGGCGTAGTCGCCAGGAATAAAAAGCAGAATCAGCAGCATCATGAGCAGCTCGACGCTGATGAGCATCATGCCGATGCTCATGCCGGCTTCGAGGGGAGTGTGATAGATGGGGTACGGTTTGCCGCGCAGGCTGGCGAAGGCGGTGCGGGAGTTGGCGAAAGTGTTGACGCGAATGCCGAACCAGGCCACGCCGTAGCTTCCGGCGATGCCCACCAAGCTGAAGAGCAGGATGATCGGGAGGGTGACCGCGATGGACTTGCCGGGAACGGGAGCGAGCACGCCGAAATAAAGGATGATGACGACGGCAATGAACAGCCAGAGCAGGAGAAGGAACTTGCCCTGGGTGAAGAGATAGGTTTTGCAGGTTTCGTAAATTAGCTCCGAGATGTCTTTCATGGAGCGATGGACTGGCAGGTTCTTCAGGCGGCTATAGATCGTCAGGCCGAAAATCAGGCCGAAGACGCAGAAGAGAATGCCAAAGAGCAGCAGTTTGTGGCCGTCGATGCGGCCCAGGAACTGGACCTGGGACAAGTCCGGAAGCTTGAGGGCGGCTTCGCCGCTGGGTTCTTCGCCAGGTTGCGCCAAGGTTGCTGCGGCGCTCAGCAGCGCCAGCGTGGCGGCGGCTGCGCCAAATTTGGTGATTCGACATGCCAAGGACCAGGCACTCGTGAGCCAGGTGCGCATTAACACTCCTCCATGAAACATCGGTTTCTGGGCTAACTTCTCAAATCACTGGGCGATCGTTTCCGGCACACTACTTCATCCAGCGCTATTTCACCAGCGTTGGGGGACACCTTACCGAATCTCAGGAAGGCTCCCACTTTCGGGACAGAACGGGAACTTGTAACCGTTGGACGCCGCACCCCTAATCCACGCCGACACCCATCCGGAGCAGACCCCTGGACGCCAACACGCCTCGCAAAACGCTGATTTATAACATTTAGCGTATGGCGGGTCAAACGGACAGAAGATACTACCCAGCGTGACCCGTACCCGCCAAGTGATGTCGCCCCGGTGTACCGGGAGCGTGTCGCTTAGAATATTGCTGGTGCGACGGACTTGCCAAGCGATGGTAACATGACTGATTGTTTCGAGCGGTTTAGCCTGGAGTAACGGGGGAACATGCGGACAAATTCGATGCCGGCGGCGGGGCCGCAAAGAGCCGCTGCGCTTGAGTTGCGCCATGATTGGCAGCGGACCGAGGTCGAAGAAATCTACCGCACACCGCTGACCGAGCTGGTGTTTCGGGCGCAAAGCGTGCACCGACAGGGGCATGCGGCGGACCGAGTGCAGACCTGCCAGCTGATTTCCATCAAGACCGGGGGATGCCCGGAGGATTGCGCGTACTGCCCGCAGAGCGCGCACTATGACACTGACGTGGAGCGCCAGGGGCTTTTGGATCCAGGGCACGTTGTGGAGGTGGCCCGAGAGGCGGCGGGGCGCGGGGTGACGCGCTTCTGCATGGGAGCGGCGTGGCGGCAGGCGCCGGAAGGCGCGGAGTTCGAGAAGGTGTTGGAAATGGTGCGCGGGGTTTCCGCGCTGGGTTTGGAGGTTTGCTGCACGCTGGGGATGTTGACCGAAGGACAGGCCGAGCGATTGAAGGATGCCGGGTTGTCGGCATATAATCACAATTTGGATACCTCGCCGGAATTTTACGGGTCAATAATCACAACGCGAGTTTATGATGAACGGCTGAGAACGCTGGCGGCGGTGCGGAAGGCCGGGATCACCGTGTGCTGCGGGGGAATTCTGGGAATGGGTGAACGCGAGGCCGACCGGATCGGGTTGCTGCACCAGTTGGCGACGCTGCAGCCGCACCCGGAGAGCGTGCCGATCAATATGCTGGTGCGGGTGGAGGGGACGCCGTTGGCGTCGATGCCGGCGCTGGACCCCTTGGAGATGGTGCGGGCCATTGCCACGGCACGGATTTTGATGCCCGCTTCGCGGGTGCGGCTGGCCGCGGGGCGCAAACAGCTGTCGCCGGAAGGGGTGGCGCTGTGCTTTCTGGCGGGTGCCAATTCTATTTTTGTCGGAGAGAAGCTGCTGACCACGCCGAACCCCGGGCCGGACGAAGACGAGCAACTGCTTCTGACTTTGGGGCTGAAGCCACTCGAGTCGCATGCCATCTAAATTCCACGACAATTTTCAGCGAGAACTCGAAGAGGGACTGCGCGAACTGGAGACGCGGAGCCGGCGCAGGAGTCTCGAGGAAATTCGCGGGGTGAATCTTTGTTCGAATGATTATTTGGGCCTGGCGGAGTGTGTGGAGTTGCGGGCGGCGGTGCTGGAGGCGGTGCGCGGCGCGGAGCGCGTGGGAGGGAGCGGGTCGCGGTTGCTGTCCGGGCACGCGGGCGTTTGGGATGAGGTGGAAGAGGAGTTTGCGGGAGTCGTGGGGACCAAGGCGGCCCTTTATTTTGGCAGCGGATATGCGGCCAACGTTGGACTGCTTACTTCTTTGCTGACGAAGAACGATGTGGTTTTTTCGGATGAGTTGAATCATGCCAGCTTGATCGATGGGGTTCGGCTGTCCGGGGCGCGCAAGATTATTTATCCGCACCTGGATTGGAATGCGCTGGAATCCGGGCTGCGCGAGCATGCGCGGGAAAGCGGCAGGAAGTTTGTGGTGAGCGAGACGGTTTTCAGCATGGACGGCGACGTGGTGGCGCTGGGGGAATTGGCGGGCTTGGCGGAGCGCTATGGCGCGGCGGTGATTTTGGATGAAGCGCACGCTACGGCGGTACACGGACCCGCCGGGCGGGGAATTGCCGCCGGTGCCGGCTTGCCGCCGAGCGTGGTGGCCATGACGCACACCTGCGGAAAAGCGCTGGGGAGCGCGGGGGCGTTTGTTTGCGGGAGCGCGGCGCTGAGAGAGCATTTGATCAATCACGCGCGGACTTTTATTTTTAGCACGGCGATGCCGCCGTACATGGCCGGGCAGATTCTGGCGGCGCTGCGGCTGGCCGCCGGGATGGATGCGCAGCGGGCGGAGTTGCTGGCGCGCTCGCGGCGGCTGGCGGCGAGCTTGCGGGCGCAGGGTTGGGACACGGCGGGCAGCAGTACGCAGATCGTGCCGGTGGTTGTGGGCGGCGATGAAGAGGCGCTGGCGGCGGCGGGATTTTTGCAGCAGCAGGGGTTCGCCGTGCGCGCGATTCGGCCGCCGACGGTGAAAGAAGGTTCGGCGCGGCTGAGATTTTCGGTTACTTGCGCGATTGCAGCTAACGAACTGGAACGGCTGGAAAGCGCGCTGGGAATCTGGCGCGAGCAGCGGTGCGGGCAGGCAATGGCGGGGCGCGCTTGAGGAATCATTTTTTCATCACCGGGACGGACACGGGGGTCGGGAAGACCACGCTGGCGGCGCTGTTGTGCGCGGCGCTGGACGCGGTGTATTGGAAACCGATCCAGACCGGGACGCTGGAGGGGTCGGACCGAGTGTCGGTGATGCGGCTGGCGGGAATCGGGACGGACCGTACTTTGGATGAGGTTTATAAATTTGTGCCGCCGGTTTCGCCGGATTTGGCGGCGCGTTGGGCGGGCACCGAGATCGATCTTGGGCGAATCAATTTGCCGACGAGTTTGCACAACGATTGGCTGGTGGTGGAAGGTGCCGGCGGAGTTTTGGTGCCGATCAATCAGAAGCAGTTCATGCTGGACCTGATGGTGAAATTCATGCTGCCGGTGATTTTGGCGGCGCGCAGCGGGACCGGAACGATCAATCACACGCTGCTTACCTTGGCGGCGCTGCATGCGGCGGAGTTGCCGGTGCACGGCGTGGTGCTGATCGGGGATCAGAACCGCGAGAATCGCGAGACCATCGAGCGGTTTGGGCACGTGCGGGTGATCGGGGAGATTCCGCGGTTGCCGAACCTGCATCGGACGGCGTTGATGCAGGTGTTCATGAATAATTTCGATCGCGCGGCGTTCGCGCAGTAGCGGGTCTACCGCTTGCGGTGAGGCGGGGGATCTTTGCGATCATAAGACGGGCACGGCGATGCCGTGCCCCTACGAGATTCCTGCCTTTGTGACGATGCGGAAATCCGATCCATTGAGTTCTAAACGATGAGGACGCCGCCATTCTGGCTTACTCTCGATCATGTGTGGCTTCCCTACACTCAGATGAAGACGGCGGAGCTGCCGGTTCCCGTTGCTGGGGCACGGGGAGTGCGATTGCAATTGGCGGATGGACGGGAATTGATCGATGGAGTTGCGAGTTGGTGGACGGCGTGCCACGGGTATGGGCATCCGCATATTTTGCAGAGCGTTGCCCAGCAGTTGGAGAAGATGCCGCATGTGATGTTCGGCGGTTTGGCGCATGAGCCTGGGTATCGTTTGGCCGCGCGGCTTGCGGGGCTTCTGCCTGGCGATTTGCAGCATGTGTTTTTCACGGAGTCGGGTTCTGTTGCCGTGGAAGTGGCGCTGAAGATGGCAGTGCAGTTTTGGCTGAATCAGGGGAAGCGGCGAACCAAGTTCGTCAGTTTTCGCAACGGATATCATGGCGACACATTTGCGACCATGGCGATTTGCGATCCGGAAGAGGGGATGCACAAACTTTTTCGCGGCATCGTGCCGGAGCAATTTGTTGTGGAAGTGCCCGACACTCCGGAAAAGCGCGGCGAATTGGATCGTTTTCTTGGCGCTCACCGGGAGGAGATCGCCGCGGTGATCATCGAGCCGCTGGTTCAGGGCGCCGGCGGAATGAAATTCCACGATGCCGGAGTGCTTGGCCGATTTGCGGGCGCTGTGCGACCGACACGAACTGTTGCTGATTTTCGACGAGATTTTTACGGGCTTTGGGCGCACCGGCACGCTTTTCGCGTGTCAGCAGGCGGGAGTGACACCGGACATTATTTGTCTTTCGAAGGCATTGACCGGCGGAACGATGCCTTTGGCGGCGACGGTGGCCACGGAGCGGATTTACAAAGGGTTTCTGTCCGACGATGCTGACGCGGCTTTGATGCATGGGCCGACGTACATGGCGTATCCCTTGGGCTGTTCCGCGGCCAACGCTTCGCTGGACCTTTTTGCATCGGAGCCGCGGCTTTCGCAGACGGCTGCCATCGAGGCGCAAATGCGGGAGGAGCTGGCGATTTGCCGAGAGGCGGCGGGCGTGCTGGATGTTCGGGTGAAGGGGGCGGTGGGCGTGGTGCAGATGGACCGGCCAGTGGATGCGGCGGGGTTGCGCGCGCGGTTCGTGGAGAAGGGATGCTGGATTAAACCGTTTGGAGACGTTGTGTACCTTACGCCTCCGCTGGTCATTGGAGAAGATGATTTGTCGTTGTTGACGCGCGCGATTCATGAAGTTTTGTGCGGCCGCTGAGTTTTTTTCTCACAATTTATACGCGCTGTCGTCGAGACGATGCGGGATATGCGCTCTGATAGACTTGCGGGAACTTCGCAACGGAGGTCGGCGGATTGCCCTCGAACCCAGGCGGGTGGAAGCAGAAGATTGTGGCGTTTGCCGGAGGGCTTGGCGCTCCGGGGTTGTTTCTTATTTCCTTTCTCGATTCGTCGGTGCTGACGTTTCCGGTCATTAACGATTTGCTGTTGATTGAGCTTTCGATTCAGCGGCCGGCGCGCATGGCGGTATACGCGAGCATGGCGGCGCTGGGTTCGGTGCTGGGGTGCGTGCTGCTGTATTTTTTGGCGCGCAAGGGCGGGGAAGCGCTTTTTCGGCGCAAGGCCGGGACTCGCGCGGAGACGATTCGGCGCTGGGTGGAGAAGAACGGTTTTGGCGGAATGCTGGTTGCCGCGCTGCTGCCGCCGCCGACGCCTTTCAAGTTTTTCGTGCTGGCCGCGGGCGTTTTCGAAATGCCGCTGATCAGTTTTGCCTCGGCGATCGCCCTGGCGCGGGCGTTTCGCTACTTCGGCATCGGATATCTTGCGGTGCGCTACGGAGCGGAGGCGCTGCCCTATCTGGGGCGGCACAAGGTGCAGGTGGCCGTTGCGGCGGTGGTGCTGGTCGGGGTGAGTTATGGGCTCTCGCGTTTACTTTTGGGAGGCGCAAAGCCCGGGGCCGCCGGTCAGAAATAGAAGCGAACTTAACGGTGGTGCAGGTCGCGCGCCCAGATCAAGGCGTCGTCCGTGAGTTTGCCGTTCGGATCCATGTTGACGAGCACCATAACTTCGCGTTGGGTCTCACCAGAGGCAGCGTAGCGCAGGTCCCGGATCTGTACTTGGTAGCCGCCGGCGGTTTTCTCCACTGTGGCCTTCGGGAATCGGGCGACGCTGAGGAATTTTTTTGCGGCGTCCGAATCGCGGGCGTTTTCCAGGATCGGAGAAGGCTCGGGCTTGAAAAGCGCGACGCCGTTTTCCGGATCGAACGATGCGCCCGGGCCGGCGTTCACGGTCAGTTCGTGCAAGGCGCTATCGGTTTCCACGATGCCATGCCAGGTGAAAGGCGATGCGGACTCCGGGAAAGCCGCGACACGGCGCGGCGATTGGCCCTGGTAGGTGCGGGCTTCCATCTCCGCGACTACGTTGGAGTGCAGGGTGGCGCGGACGCCGAGGTACAGAAGAATTGCGGCGAAGCCGACGATCGCGCCGACCCGGCCGCGGGGCTGTTGGTCTTTGGCGCCGATTTCGTCGCCTACGAGGCGCAGAAGTTCCGGCAGCAGGATCGCCGCGATTAACAGAGCGATGACCCAGGGGTCGACGCTGGCCAGCCAATCGGCGGCGATGCGACGGCCGCTGAAGGGCCAGAACAACGCGATGCCATCCGATTGGCAGGCGTCTAACGCCAAATGCAGAAGTTGGGCGAGAAGAATGATTCCGAACAACGCCGGCGGAGAAATCGCAACGGACGATGGCTTGTGGTTGAGCAGCAGGTAGATGCCTGCGAGCAAAGCGCTAACCGCGATGGACACCACGAAGGAATGCGAGTCCGTGTGGTGCCATTTCAGATAGGCGGTTGGTCCGACCAGCGCGCTCAATGCATCGAGGTCGGCGATCGTGCCGGCCAGGATGACGATTGCCCAGGTGGCTCGCGGAGCGCGGGGAAGGGCGGCGCGCACCAGGGCGAAAGACGCCAGCGCGTGAGTGCCGACATCCATGGGGAAACTAGGCGCCCGCGCGAGGTTTCGGCGCGGCGCCGTTCCTCGGAACGAGCAGCTTTAGGGCGTGCGGAATGATCTTGAACTCGACCGGCAAGCGGGCGAGAGGCTCGCCGTCGATTTGTGCGTAGACAGGGTTAGAGTCCAGAGGCTCGCAGACCACGGTGTCGGACTTCCAGAAATGGACGCCGTCGGTGCCGCGGAGTTTGTTGAGCCACAAGCTGGGGAGATAGCTCAGATAGCGGAAGCCGCTTTGCGTGGTGAGGGCCATCATTTCGAACTGGTCTTCGTAGAGGTCCGCGCCGGTGGTGATCTTGAAAGGGCCGCCGTAGTTTTTGGTTCTGCCGACAACGAGAAGGGAGGCATCCAGTTTTTGGCCGGCGCTGACCACGCGAAAGTGCGGGAATTTGTAGCGGAAGACTTCGTAAGCGCCTTGCCACCAGTAGGCCAGGATGCCGACGCGGGCTTTGAGGTCGAGATCGATGGCATAGACGATCATGCCGTCGGGACCGGAGCCTGCGACGCTGAGGAAATAGCGCTTCTTTTCCGGCTCTTCGAGCGGGGTCGCGAGGCCCAGTGCGATGTCCTTGATTTCGCCGTGGACGAGCTTTTCCGCGGCGCTGGGAATATCCCAGGGCAGATTTAATTCTTTGGCCAGAACGTTAGCGGTGCCGCCGGGCAGCAATGCCAGGGGCACGCGGTGGCCATTCTGCTGGGTGGCCAGCCCGTTGACGACTTCATTGAGCGTGCCGTCGCCGCCACAGGCGATGACCAGTTGGCGGCCTTCGACGCTGGCGCGATGGGCGATTTCCGTGGCGTCACCCGGCCCGCGAGTTTCCGTAAGTTCCGCTTCGATGCCCGCGAAGGAGAAAATCCTGCGAGCTTCGTCGAGCATGCGGCGCCGCCCGCCTCCGCCGTTGCCGGCGTTGGGGTTGTGGATCAGAAGCGCGTTTCGTAGATTGCCTGGAAGCATCGACCGTCCTGACTCGCCGCTATGCGTGCCGCCAAACCTCCATTCTATATAATATGATGCGGATTGCAGTGAACGTTCTTCCGAGGATTCCCATGGCCAAGGCGGCTGCCGCTAAAAACGAGATCGAAGAGCTGCGCGACAAGCTGCGGCATCACGACTACCGGTATCACGTGCTGGACGATCCGGAAATCTCGGATGCGGCGTATGACCGGCTGATGAACCGGCTGAAGGAGCTGGAGGCTGCCAATCCCAAGCTGATTACGCCGGATTCGCCGACGGCGCGCGTGGGTGGGCCGCCGCGGGAGGGTTTTCAGACGGTGCAGCACGCGCGGCCGATGCGCAGCCTGGACAATGCGTTTTCTTACGACGCGCTGCGCGATTTTGACCGGCGAGTGCGGCAAGGCAGCGGGCGCGAGGAGATTGAATACGTCGCGGAACATAAATTTGACGGGCTCAGCATTTCTCTGCAATACGAGAAAGGGGGGTTGGCTCGAGGCGTGACTCGCGGCGACGGCTCGACGGGCGAGGACGTTACGCCCAACATCAAGACGATTCGGTCGATTCCTTTGCGCATCGATCCGGTGGCGCTGAAGAAGGCCAAGCTGCCGGCTACGTTCGAAGTGCGCGGGGAGGTGTTGATGACGCGCAAGGCGTTCGAGGCTATGAATCAGCAGCAGGAGCAGAGCGGGGGGAAGATTTTCGTGAATCCACGGAACGCCGCGGCGGGGTCGGTGCGGGTTCTGGATCCTTCCATTACCGCGCAACGGCGGCTGGAGTTTTTTGCGTACTACCTGCTGGTCGATGGTGAGGTGGCTTTTGCCAAGCATTCCGAGTCCCTACAGGCTCTTAAGCAATTGAGGTTCCGAGCTTCCGACGACTGGAAACTTTGCGCGGGGATCGACGCAGTGGTCGCTTATTGCGATGTGTGGGAGCCGAAGCGGGCGGACTTGCCGTATGAGATCGACGGCGTGGTGGTAAAGGTGAATTCCACCCCGATTCAGCAAGAATTGGGGTTTACGGCGAAGGCGCCGCGGTGGGCTATTGCGTACAAATATCCGGCGCGGCAAGAGACTACGGTGGTGAACGACATTCGGGTGCAAGTGGGGCGGACGGGGACGCTGACGCCGGTGGCGGTGCTGGAGCCGGTGCAGGTTGGCGGCGTCACTGTCAGCCGTTCCACCCTCCATAACATGGACGAGATCGAGCGGCTGGGCTTGCAGATTGGCGATACGGTGCTGATCGAGCGAGCGGGGGAAGTGATTCCGCACGTTCTGAAGGTGGTGAAGGAAGGGGCGCATCGGAAGCCTTTTAGGATGCCGAAGAATTGCCCGGAATGCGGGAGCGCGATTCACCGGGCCGAGGGGGAAGTTGCCTACCGCTGCGTAAACGCCGCTTGCCCGGCGAAACGCAAAGAATCGTTGCTGCACTTTGCCAGCCGGCACGCGATGGATATCGACGGATTGGGGGACAAGATCGTCGATCAGCTGGTGGACAAGGGGTTGGTCAAGGACGTCGCGGATTTGTATTCGTTGAAGCACGACGATGTGGCTGAGCTGGAACGCATGGCGGAAAAATCGGCGCAGAATTTACTCGAGGAGATTGCGGCGAGCAAGAAAAATACGCTGGCGCGGTTGATCTATGCGCTGGGGATTCGCATGGTAGGCGAGCGGACCGGGCAGCTGCTGGCCGCGCATTTTTCTTCGCTGGATGAATTGGCGGGGGCCGAAGAGGAGCAACTCCTGGAGGTCGGCGAAGTGGGGCCCAAGGTGGCGGCGGCGATTGCGGAGTTTTTCTCCGAGGCGGCCAACCGGCAGATCATCAAGAAGCTGGAGAAATCGGGAGTGCGGCCGACGGCGGAGAAGCGCGTTCAGAAAAGCCAGAAGTTTGCGGGCAAGTCCTTCGTTTTTACCGGCGGCTTGGCGAATCGCTCTCGCGAGGAGGCCGGGGAATTGGTGCAGCAGCACGGCGGCAAGATCTCCGGATCGGTCAGCAAGAAGACCGACTACGTAGTCGTTGGCAGCGATCCCGGCTCCAAATACGACAAAGCCAAGGAACTTGGAGTGCCGATCCTCACCGAATCCGAATTCGAGAAACTCCTGGCGTTGAAATAATTCCTTCAATTCACGCATATAACGTCCGGGTCGCCTGCCTCATCAAAACTACGCCGTTACTTGCAGCGGTGGGATGGAGGGCTGATTGTGGCCCGCCGCGCGAATAGTCAGTACAACCGCAAATCGAGCCAGCCTAATACCGATCCAGAGGACAAACGCATGGACAAGTTAAAAGGGAAGACGGCTGTTATCACCGGTGCCACGTCGGGGATGGCCCTGGCGACGGCCAAACTATTTGTTGAAGAAGGCGCCTACGTCTTCATCACCGGCCGGCGCCAGGAACAACTCGACGCCGCCGTGAAAGAGATCGGAAAAAACGTCACCGGCGTTCAGGGAGATGCCGGGACCCTCGGCGATCTCGACCGGCTGTATGAAACGGTAAAAGCGCAGAAGGGCAGAGTCGACATTGTTTTCGCCAGCGCCGGCGTCGGCGATTTCAACGTCCCGCTCGATTCTGTCACTGAGGCGAGTTTCGATAAGACGTTCGACGTCAATGTCCGGGGAACGCTATTCACGGTGCAAAAAGCCTTGCCGCTGATGAAAGACGGCGGGTCCGTCATTCTAAACGGCTCCATCGCCAGCATGAAGGGATTTCCGGGAATGAGCGTTTACAACGCGAGCAAGGCGGCGGTCCGCTCTTTCGCGCGCACCTGGACCGTTGATTTAAAGGCTCGGAAGATTCGTGTGAACGTCATCAGCCCAGGGACCATCGATACCGGAGTATTCGTCGGGGTGCCGAAGGAAATGAAGGACCAGTTCATATCGCTGATTCCGATGGGGCGCATCGGCGAGCCACGGGAGATTGCCACTGCGGCACTGTTCCTGGCGGCGGACGATTCGAGTTTTATTACGGGGATCGAGCTCTTCGTCGATGGTGGTACCGCGCAAATCTAGACGCTAGGCACCGGTTGGAGCCAATCGGCATTCGAGAAGCTGGTCAATCCCAAGCAGGGTTACTTCTCCAGATTGATTTTGGCTTTCAGGCGCAGCAGTTTCATGAGCAACTGACCGAGCCCTACGGCCGGTCGGTTTAACACTGAAGGCAGAACCACGTAATAGACATAACCGCCCAACATAAGTGCGAGGATCGACCGTTGAAACCATGCGGGCAACAATCTGTGCGTCTCGGGGCCGGAATTCCATTTGACTGGTGGATTACGCTCATATCTTGTGTTCACTTCGAGACTGGCTTTCGGGATTGCAACGCTTCCATTGGCCTTGCCCAGGACCTCCGTTTTGAAATTCGGGGACGACGAGTCTTGGCGGTGGATACAAATCTTGATCTGGGTGCTTGTGGGACCTTTTTTCTTGGCGGACGACGTGCTCGCTTGGTTGACTATGGGAATTCCCATGATTCTGTCTTTGCGACTACCCGCCTATATTCAAAGTGTGTGGTTTTCGAGGGGGACCTCCCTTCTTGAGTGTCTTCCTCTCATGCTCGCGCTTGGCATCGCGGGAAGACAGAACAGGCAGGCGTTGCGTGCCTTGATTCGAGTTCCGCAATACGTCTATTTTGCAATCGCGACGGCGTTTCCAATTGGTATCGCCGGAACAAGTAGCGAGGCAGAACCTTCTCGATCGGGCGGCATGGGCGGCGCACGACTTTGGGAAGTTAGATCCACCGCAGTTTGGGTCGTACTTCGGTCTTCCGAGCCTTGGCTGAACTTCGCTGATTCGGCGGCCCTCCCGAGGAGATGATTTTTCGAGCGTGCTTCCGCGATTTCTTACAAAGATACGGACTCAACCGCGGGATCTAGCATGGAATCAGTTTGGGCCGCGCTTTCATTTCTCCTCAGATTTCGGTATTCCAGCGACCGCCAGGTGCTCGTTTCATTGGGCTTCGCGTCTTCATGTGCGTCGCCTCAGTTTGATCGGGTGGCTTCACTTACGTTCGCCGTCCTTTCCCGGCGACGGTCACGCATCGCTTTGTACGAGTGGTCGTTTATTCCAATTTCGGCCCGACCTTCTGGAGGGAAGCGTTGTGCGAGTCGCGCTTTGGGTTTACTGGCGTATTGTTATTCCTTACTTCCCGCACGCGCTAGAAAGCGATCGTCGACCGAGGCGGCGCTGGCACGTGAACCCACGGTGAACGCGGATGAAAACTCCCATGACTGCCGTTGTGCGGCGGATATGAAGGTATAATGAAAGCCGGCGGGCGGGCCGGGTGATCGCTGGTCTGGCCATCGAAAGATGGCTGGACGGGAGGAAAGTCCGGACACCGTCCTGAGTCGATCAGGGAGAATACACCGCAGCGGCTAGCGCCGCTTCGGGGTAAAGGGCAACGCGCCTGGTAACGCCAGGGGGCGAGCCACGCAGGGTCTGCCGCGAGGCAGAGTTACACGCTTCGGCGTGTGGCGCCGGGTTTAACCCGGCGCGGTGCGGCGAGTCACGGATAGTGCCACAGAGAATATACCGCCGGCGGAGCGCAGCACGGTGGCATCGCGCAGGAAAACCTGCGAGACGTCTTCGAACAGCTCGCTTTGCTTGGCGTTGACCGCTTGGCGGTCACGCCGTGGCAAGGGTGAAAAGGTGGGGTAAGAGCCCACCGCTCGTGTGGCAACACACGAGGCACGGAAAACCCCGCGTGGTGCAAGGCCAAATAGGAGGGGAGAGCCGGCCCGGCTCGTCGAGTTAGCCTTCGCGTAGTCGACCGCTTTGCGGCGGCCGTTGCGAGAAGGCGCTCCCGCTGCGATGGCGCAAGCCGTCGCGGAGAGCAACCCTCGGGTAGGCCGCTGGAGTCACGGCGCGAGTCGTGACCTAGAGGAATGATT
The DNA here is from genome assembly GCA_963788495.1 of uncultured Acidobacteriota bacterium. Classification (GTDB taxonomy): domain Bacteria; phylum Acidobacteriota; class Terriglobia; order Acidiferrales; family UBA7541; genus Acidiferrum. The sequence goes on from CAWBGX010000003.1 coordinate 554,968, forward strand.
GCCACGGCGCGCGGCCGTTTTTGGACGCATGCCGTACAAAATCCGGCTTACAGGCTCGCCCGCCAATCTTCAATAACTTACGGTCAGTTTTGTCGAAATCGTGACATAACTGCGCCATAGGCTTTTGTATTTTGTTTGCCTTCGGCTTCAAGTACCCGCCGTCCCCGCCTGCGAAGCGCCGTCAACTACGAAGAAGAAGCGACTGAAATCAGCACCGAATGCGAACGCCGAAACTTCGGAGACCGGAGGGGACGAATTTTGTCGATGTGAGCAAAGCGAGAATTAAATGGGCTTTACAAAAAGAATTAACTATGATTAATATAGGCACGGTTGAAGGAGGCTCTCATGTGTGCCGCAAAGCTTGCCGCGATTTCCATTCTCTTTTTCTCCGGAGACTTTTCCACGGCCGCGGGACAGGAGAGCCTATGCGTCAGCGTGAAGGATCAAACGGGAGCGGTACTCGCCGACGCGCACGGGGAATTGACCGGGGGCGGTGCCCACTGGAAGGGCAGCTCCGATTCGACCGGACAGTTCTGTTTTCAAGATGTGCCGGCCGGTCCGTATGAACTGGTCGTAAGACGCGAAGGATTCAAGACCGCACAGCGGAGCATAACCGTCCCGCCCGACCTATCCACGCATATTTCCTTGATCCTGACGATTCCTGAAACACGTCAGGAGGTCACGGTCGTCGAAGGGGCATCCGATCCAGCTTCATTGAATGTTGCGCAAGCGAAATTCAACTCCGGACTGATCGATAAGCTTCCCAGTGAGAGTGTGAACGCGGCAATGAGCTCCGTGCTGACGCTGGCGACGCCGGGGGTGGCCGCCGATTCAAACGGGGTCTTCCATCCACTCGGGGAACATGCCGAGACTTCGTTTAGCGTAGACGGTCAGCCGATCTCCGACCAGCAAAGTCGCATCTTCTCGAACCAGATTTCACTCAATACTATCGAGGAAATGCGAACGATTCAGGGCGCGCCGCCCGCCGAATACGGGGACAAAACGAGCCTAATAGTGGAAGCCACGACAAAATCCGGCTTGACCATGGGACTGCTTAAGGGAACCTTCTCGGCTGGCTACGGTTCTTTCGACACGCCCGTGGCCAGCGCAACCCTTTCATCGGGAAACCAAACCGTGGGAAATTTTTTCGCAGCGGATGGCATCAACAGCGGCCGTTTTCTGGACTCCCCTGAATTCAAGCCGCTGCACGCCGACGGGAACGCTGCAAACGTGTTCGACCGTTTCGACTGGCATCCGAGCGAGGACACATCCGTCCATCTGAATCTAGCGGCGGCGCACTCTTGGTTCCAGGTTCCGAATACTTACGATCAAGAGGCAGCCGGGCAAGACCAGCGGCAGCACATGTCGAGCTTCAATGCCGGCCTAGCTTTTTCCCGGATACTCGGATCCTCCTTCGTGCTGACGGCGAATGGCTGGGTCCGCCAGGACCGCGTGAACTACTACCCATCCGCAAATGTTTTTTCCGATCAGCCAGCAGCTCTTTCGCAGTCCAGGCGATTGACGAGCACCGGTTTGCGCACCGATCTTGCGTACTCACGAGGGCGTCACACTGTGAAAGGCGGTGTGCAAGTGCAGATTACGCCCGTTTCCGAAGCATTTGAAACCGGCCTGACCGCTCCAGCCTTCAATTCGCCATGCCTGTACGCGCAAGGCGCTCCCGTGCCCGACCCTGCTCTCGTTTCTGTCGCGCAGTGTGCACCGGCTGGATATCGTGACAACACCGGATTCCAGCCCGCTCTTCTGCCCTATGACCTGACTCGGGGCGGATCGTTCTTCCAATTTCGCGGCAGTGCAGTGATCAAGGAAGCGAGCGCGTATTTACAGGACAGCATCAAGCTTGGGGAGTTCTATTTCAATTTGGGAGTCCGTTACGACAACTATGATGGCCTGAGCACAGGTTCCGGGATTCAGCCGCGTACAGGTGTCTCCTACAACATACGTGCGACAGGCACGCTGCTGCATCTTTCCTACGCACGCGTGTTTCTTACTCCCTATAACGAAAACCTCGTTCTTTCGAGTTCAACGGGGTCGGGAGGCCTAGCGAACGGTTCCTTGGGAGCAACCGGGGTGCAACCTTTGCGACCGGCTCGGAGAAATCAATTTAATGCGGGAGTCGAGCAGAAAGTCGGGAGTAAGTTCAGTGTGGATGCCGAGTACTTTTGGAAATTCACGGCGGGCGCCTACGATTTCAACACGATTCTGAATACACCGCTCAACTTTCCCATCCAGTTCCGAAAAGCGAAAATCGATGGCGCCATGATGCGTGCAACTCTGAACGACGTACACGGGTTTAGCGCGTTCACAGTTTTGGGACACACCCGCTCGCGCCTCTTCAGCCCCGAGGTCGGGGGCATCAACTTCGGCGGAGGCTACGACCCCGTCGCTCGCCCGGACCACGACCAGGGCTTCCAACAAACAACGAATCTGCAATATCAGTTTGCCGACAAGCGACTGCGTGGCCTTTGGCTCGGGTTCACGTGGCGGTATGACAGTGGGCTTGTGGTCGTGAGTGTTCCCGACTTTGCCACCGTTTTGACTCTCTCAGGAGACGAACAGCAGCAAATTGGGCTGTATTGCGGATCGACCTTTGCATCAGTAAGTGATCCCCTGAGAACGTGCAGTGCTTCAACGTTCGGCGCGACGCGGATTCACATCGTGGCGGCTGGCACGTACAACGCGGATACCAATCCGTCCCGTATTGCTCCTCGGAATCTCTTCGACGTGGCGCTCGGGTCCGACGCACTCTGGAAAAAGGAACACTATTCGGTGGGCGCAAAACTCACGGTGGTAAATCTGACCGACAAAGTCGCACTCTACAACTTTCTTTCAAGCTTTTCCGGAACGCACTTTGTTTCGCCCCGGTCGGTGGCGGGCGAAATCACGGTTCATTTCTGAGTGCGAAAGGAATCCTTCGAAAGGTCCTGGCTTGAAAACAGTCTCGATCGAAAGACTCAGCAGATTCGGCAGGGAAGACCTATAGCAGCGTTCCATGTGATTGGCTCGTCGTGCGTCGCGCCATGTTGCTTCACCATAGGTTCGGTAAGACGACCCCCTTGATTCAACCAGTAGTCGGAACGAGCCGCCACGTCTACTTTCACCTCCTCGTACGATTTCCCAAGAACTGTCACCGTCCGGGTTGCCTTGCAGTTTAGGCTTGCGCTGTATTTCGATGATTACCTTCCAGGGATTTGCCTGGATCATGGAAGGGCGAGGATGAGGCAGGTGGTGGTGCCGTGAGCGTAGAGTTTTCCGGCGGAATCGCAAAGGCGGCCTTCGGCGGTGGCGATGCGCCGGCCTGCATTGATGACTTTGCCCTCCGCGCGTACCTCGCCGGTTTCCGTGGTAATGGCTCGCACATAGTTGATCTTGATTTCCAGCGTGGTGTAGCTGTAGCCGGGTTCAAGGGTGGAGTGGACCGCGCAGGCCATGCAGGAATCGAGCAAGCAGGCGGAATATCCGCCGTGAACGGAACCGATGGGATTGTAGTACTCGAATTTTGGGATACCGGCGAAAACCGTAAATCCTCGAGCTAGTTGAACCGCGCGAAAATCCAGCGCCTGCTGGATTGGGGGTGCAGGTAGGGTGCCGTCCATGATGGCGGTCAACAGTTGCAGGCCGGACATGGTCTTAGCCACTTCGGGCGGGACTAATCCGTAGCGGGTGGGGGCACCACTCATCGGTGCTCGCGGAAAAAATGACGATTCATCCACATACGTCGTTCTGACTCCCACTTCGGATTGGCGATCGGATCCGTTCTTTCTTCGGCTGACCCGGCCACGGCTGGGTGCTGCTTACGCTGCGAAAGCGGCGGCAAAGCGCACGCACTCCACAGGAGGTTTCGTGTCGCGGGGAGCGAGAAACCTTATATCACAACAACCGCAGGCTTTGGGCTGAGTTGCCGAGGCTCCACCTGTGAAGTTCTTGGATCCGGTAGGAGCTTGCAGCTATACCGTGATGCGGGCTTCCCTGGAGACTTCTGAGGCTAACGACTCGTTTGTGAGCTCCACTTCGATCCAGACCGGGTCCAGGCCAGGCAACCGGGCCTCAAGATCGACTGGCGCTCGGCTGATCACCCGGCGGGCGACCGCCAAGCGGCCTTCGGCGGCGCGGGCTTTCTTCAGCCAGAAAAATCCCAACAGCAGCAAGACGCCGCCCAGCAGAATGAGGGCGGTCTGTTCGGTATTGGGGTTCAAGTTCGTGACCGCGGGAGACAAATCGGGTGTCGATGCAGGGAAAAAGGCGAGGGCGGCCATGCATGGGAATCCTCGCGAAAGCGCTTGCGGGTTCACGTTGAGCGAACCTACATCGAATTTATCTACGCCCGGTTTAAGCTGAGTTGCAAGTAAGTTATTTTCTCGAATGGATGGAGCGTTTGATGGTGGCGCCGTCCATACGACTGAGGAAGAGAGAATTGACGGAGATCGAAGTGTAAGGATCTTAGCTTTCACCCGGGAATCCCCTTAGAACCTTCCGCCTGTGGACTCTGGCGAATAACGGGGGGACGTTTATTTCTCAAGTGCAGCTGTAGTACCAAAGTTTAGTTTTGCAAAGCCCTCACAGTAAGGGAGATATTGCGGGAGCAGTCGCTCGAAGAAGTAAGGTCGGGCATATTGATTCACAGATTGAGCAAATAACTTCCGCTGGGATTGCCAGAGCTGCAGGTGCGTACTAAGAGTTGCTGCCGCAAGCCTGAGGACAATGTTTTGCCATTCGTGGAACCTAGGCGGGATTCTTGAGAGACGCCGGGGATAGAACCGCGAGTTGGTCTCACGTTTGTCTCTTTCGTAACACGTTGATAATACTGCCGCGTAGGTCGGTATGATGGGAATGTACCTTGGAGCCGCATGGTTTAGGACTTGCAAGGTTTCTACGAGGGATGCCGGGCCGGAATTCCCGGGGCAACGTGTTCGAGGCGAATGTCTGGGGGCTCAGGGGAAAGCACAGGCGCACGCAGGTATCTTGCGCCTGGGTTCGGCTGTAGGTATCCAGGATCCAGGGGACAACACCGAGACGGAATAGGAATAGGGCGACTTCTATGAATCTAGCAAGCTATCTGGGATTGGCATTATGGCTGGCCTTAGCACCGGGGTATTCTACGCAGGATACACAGAAGCCCGACGAGGCGACGAAATCTGGTGGAAAGGCCACGGCGACCGCGAAGCAACCGGCGACTGCGGCGGCCGCTACTGATCCTGAATACCGGATCGGCGCCTTGGACGTCTTGCGGATCGACGTCTGGAAAGAAGCAGAGATTTCGCGGGCCGTGCCGGTACGGCCGGACGGGAAGATCTCGCTGCCGCTACTCAACGACGTGCAAGCTGCCGGACTGACGACCACGCAACTGGCCGGGGTGATCACCACCGGGCTGAAGGACTACATCACCAACCCGCAGGTAACGGTCAGCGTGAGCGAGATCAATAGCCGGCGTGTGTACATCACCGGTGAAGTGATTCGCGCCGGCGCCCAGTTGCTGCTTCCGAACATGACCGTGCTCCAGGCGCTATCGAGCGCCGGCGGGTTCACGCAGTTCGCCAGGCTGAAGAATATCTACGTGTTACGAACGGAAGACGGGAAGAGCGTAAGACATCCGTTTAACTATAAGGATGTTGTGTCCGGCAAGAAGCCGGAAGAGGACATCCAACTGCAGCCGGGTGACGTAATCGTCGTACCGTAAGAGGCTTGTGATGAACATTCGGAGAGCGTTGTTGGTGTTGGCGGCAGGCTCGATATCCGCGTCGTGCGGCGCTTGGCGCGTTTGCGCGCAGGAAGAGACCCCGCCGCCTCCCAAAGCGGCGGCCCGGGACTACAGTGGGGTTCTGGATACGCTCAACGCAGGGGATACGAGTGAGAATAAGAACGGCGCGGACGAATTTCGTCCCGATACCCGGCCATTGACGGGTATTCAGACGCCCACGATTGGGGAGCGGCAGTTCCGTCACAGTTTTTGGGTGCCCGGCTTTCAATACGACAGTACGATCCAATCTTCCAATCTGAACGGTCCCACTTTGCTCACCCCCAATCCGGGATGGTCGGCGAATAACTATTTTCTGGGGAATCTGAGCTTGCTGGAGACCGGGACCCGTTCACAGCTGGCATTGAACTATTCCGGGGGCGGATTCATCTCCACGGACAATTCGCTGGGAAACGGGACGGTTCAGGAGTTGGGAGTGATACAAAGTTTCCACTGGCGGCGTTGGAAACTCCAGTTCCTGGATCAGTTTGCGTACCTTCCGGAGACGCAGTTCGGATTTGGCGGCGCCACCAGCCTTAGCGTTCCCGGGATCGACAATTCACTAAGCCCGGCGTTTCCCGGCTTGGGCGCGAATATTGCCCCAAGCCAGGATATTTTTGGCGGCAACGGCCCTCGGTATACCAACGCGTTTGCGATTCAAACGACCTATGCCCTCTCGCCGCGCGCCTCGATCACCATGGCCGGCGCATACGACCTGCTGCACTTCGTGGACAAGGTGGCCCCGGGAGTTCAGGACGCCCTGCGAGCGAACTACGACACCGACAACGTAGTGGGTAACTTCGGGTACGACTATGCATTGACCCGGAGGGACTCGATAGGGGTGTTGTACCGTTACACCAGCTATCACTTTACCGGGAATGCGCAGGCGATCGGGGACCACATCGTAAGCCTGGCGTACGGAAGGAAGATCACCGGACGGCTGGCATTGCAACTTTCGGCCGGCCCGGAACTGGCCCAGCTCCGCGTTGCGGTTGACAATCAAACCAGGCGGACGTTGTGGGCGTCCTCGGCTTGGCTCACTTACGTGGTCCGCCGAGGCGGCTTGACCCTGGGCTATACCCATGGCACGAGCGACGGCAGCGGGGCCTTAGTGGGGTCCACGGCGGACCAAACTACATTTGCGGGTAACCGCCAAGTCGGCAGGGCGTGGAATATTCTCGGGAGTTTTGGGTACTCGCACAATCGGAGTTTGGGAACCAACTCGTCCCAGAGTTTCCAGCAGAGTTTCAACTCCTACTTCTTCACGGGCGGACTCACGCGAACCCTGGGACCCAACACCAACCTCGCCGTGGGTTACACCGCCAGAATCCAAGGGTCGAGCGGCGTCACTTGTCCAACCGCGGTCTGCGGGGCAAATTTCACGCAACATCAGATTTCGCTCGGGATTCGGTGGAGCGCACGCCCGTTCGTGATTCACTAACCTTACGCTGAGGCCCACCGATCGGGCAGTCTTAGTGCGGGAATCTCGCCATGTGTGAAGGACTCACGCCGATCGCCACCATCGCCGATAACCCTTTAAACGCCGACGAAGTACACGTTTGGCAGGCATCCTTGGACGCCGATCCGGCCACGGCGGAGCGCTTCTTCGGGTACCTGTCGCCCGTTGAAAAGGACCGAGCCGCCCGGTTCTTATCTCCCAGAGATGCCAATCGATTTACCGTTTGCCGGGGCATTCTTCGCGAGCTGCTGGGCAGCTATATCCGTCGTCCGGCGCCCGATATTCGCCTGGAAACAGGTCTACGCGGAAAACCGGCGTTGCATGCGGAAGGTGGAATGCCGGACTTACGCTTTAATCTCTCCAATTCGCAGGGGTTGGCCCTGTACGCCTTCGCGCTGCGGCGCGAGGTTGGCATCGACGTCGAAATGATCCGGCCTGAAGTCGCGTTTCAGGGCGTCGAGGATCGCTATTTTTCCGCCCGCGAACAGAAGGAATTACGGAAGCTACCGGAAAAGCTCAGACCCGAGGGGTTTTTCTTGTGTTGGACCCGCAAAGAGGCTTACGTGAAAGCTCGCGGAGACGGTCTTTCTCTACCCCTGGACAGCTTTGATGTGTCGCTCACGCCGGGTGAACCAGCCGTTCTCACCAGCCAGGATCGCGACAGATGGAGCATGTATGCGCTTCAGCCGGGGGCAAATTTCGTTGGGTGTTTGGTTGTGGAAGGGGGCGAAATCCCATTGAAACTGCGGGGAGTGCCGGGCCACGCCGTGGAGACGCTTTAGATAAGCGACCCGCGCCTGCCCGAATAGGCTGAGCGAGACACCTACTTATAGTAGGTGTTCCCGTAAGACTCGCCCTTGGCGATGTGGTTGAAAACAACACCGAGCAGATTCTTCTGGCGGAATTCAGCCGACGCCTTGGTGGCCATGTCGACATCGGTGCTGGCCGCGCGGACCACGAAGAGCACGCCGTCGCACAGGTTTGCCAGCATGCTTGGGTCATGCACGGGCAAGGCCGGCGGCGAATCGAGGATCACCCAATCGAATAACTCGGACCCAAAGTCCAAGAGCTTCTTCATGCGGTCGTTGAGAAGCAGTTCGCTCGGGGCGCCCACTTCGTCTCCGGCGGGGATGAAAAAGAGATTGTTCTGCGAACCTTTCTGGATCACTGCGAATTCATCCACTTCGCCGCGAAGATAGTTCGTGAGCCCTGGAGTCTTCGGGGCCGACAGGACTTCATGCAAAGTGGGTTTACGAAGATCGGCATCGATCAAGAGAACCTTGCGATCTTGACGGTGCACCATGGCGTGGGCCAGGTTGGCGCAGACGAAGGACTTGCCCTCCGCGGGAACGCTGCTGGTAATGAGGATTCGTTTAAGGGGTCGCGTCTCGGCAATCTGGTACAGGCGCGAACGGAGGGTGCGAAAGCGCTCCGCGCCCGCCCTTTCGTGTGCCCCTGGAGCAAAAAGGTTGATTCGAGGATCGAGCTTCCACTCCGGGCGCTGGCACTTCCGCTGCAGGTCTTCGAAGGCGGGTGAAGTAACCGGGGCCACGCGGACTTCCGGCTGGACCTCAATCCTTGGCTTGGGCGCGTCGACGACCGCCGCAGCGGCGGGCCGCCGGACCTCGGCAGCAATATCAGCGAAGTCGCCATCGACATCGGTCCGCTTGGCTCTCTCGGTCGCCGCTTTTGTTAGCGCTTCTCGAATCCTACTCATGTATACCCCAAAAAATTCCGGTCGCCATGGACCTGATGGCCAGTTAGGTTACTAAGGTTCTAGCCGGCCCCTTGAAGGCACTCGACGGTGCATCCATGTCGAGCGTCGGAATGGAGACCATCACTGGCAGTTTCAAGCACTTTTCAACGTCGCGCTCGGTATGGAGCGAAGTGTCACTGAATGCGATTAGATAGAGCAGACCCAGGCCAAGACCCAGCCCGGTGGCCAAGCCCCCGCCTGCAAAAAGAGGCTTGTTGGGAAAGGAAGCCTTGTCGGGCAAACTTGGGGGATCCAGCACCCGGAATTGCTCGCTCTCCTGCTGATGTTCCAGGTCCGCAGCCATGGCGGAGTTTTGGCGTTTCTTCAAGAGCTCGTTGTAGAAATCCAGCGCCGATTGATAGCTGCGGGTGAGTTCCTTCAATTGCTGCTCGACCATAGGGCTGGCCTGCACGCGGCCCTGGAGTTCGCGGATTTGGCCCTGTATCAGCGTTTGCTGCTTGGTGAAATCCGCGATGACAATTTGATCCTGCTTGATTTTCGCGCGTAATTGTTGTGCCTGGGGGCTCGCGGCAATGGCATGCTGCGAAGTTATTTCATCCGGGCTTTCCGTTACCGGACCGGCGGCGCGGCGTTTTTCCAATTCCGCGATTTGATTCTGCACCTTCACAACGTCCGGATGCTTGGGAGTGTAGTGCGAGAGCAGATTGGCAAGCTGGTCTCGCAGCGCATTGAGCTGGAGCTCCGCGGTCTCCGGGTTCTGCCCGGTTTGTGCGGCTCGCAAGTTGGTTTCCTGCTGACTGAGCAGTGATTCATTGAACGCCAGATCCTGGTGCGCCCGGCTGAGCGCCTGAGTATTGGCCTCCAGCTGAGAGTTCATCCCGGTCAGCAGGCTCAGGTTGGTCTGTCCCTCTTCGGGCAAAGAACCGAGGTACTGCCTCTTAAACTGCGCGAGGCGGGCGTCCTGTTCGTCCAACTTGGATTTGGCTTCGTCGAGCTGTTTCGTCAGGAACGACGTGGTCCGGGAAGCCTGCTGCTCGCGCTCCTGGGAGTTTTGCTCCAAGAACATGGACATAATTTCCGAACAAATTTGCTGAGCCAATTCCGGAGTGCGGGACTCGACCGCTACTTCAAAGCCCGGCAACTGGCGATTGTCCGTTCCCGCCATGGGCTCCATGGGAGTGATTTTAACCGCGGCCCGTAACCGCGCGATAACCTCGTCGGTGTAGACGCCGTCTTTATCCTTGGGATACAGACTGAATTTTTCGATGATGGGTTGAAGACGAGTGCGGCTGAGGATCTGTTCCTGCATGGACGCCAATCGACGGTTGAGATCTTCCGTAATGATCGGCTTGACATACTCGGTTGGAACGGTGGGCTGCTCGACAAGAATTACGGTTTCCGAGGTATAGCGTTTGGGCAGCAATATCGCCAAAGCGACACCGGCCCCGGCGCAAAGCGTTGTAGTGATGAGCGCGACCCACCAGTAGCGGCTGAGGATGCGCTTGACATCAGAGAGGGTAATGTCGTTATTCCGGACCATATTCCGCTCAGGTTCCAGGCGCGCTCTAGATTTACCGTTCAGAACCCTCATACCAGGAATAGGAGCAAGCCGCGTACCAAGTATGAAAGTGTGGTCTCTGCCCGGGTTTAGCCGTAAGCCGCCTTGTTTCAATTAGATACAAAATTGGGAAAACGGACTGAGGCGGCCTCACAAGATTCCGAGAGCAGTCTCATGCCCCAAATTGTACCACGAACCAGAAAATCGGTTTGTTTGGGGCACCTTGCTGTGCCCAGCATGTAACTCCACAGAGCCTGGCGGTAAAAGTCTTTCCCGCACCCGTCCACTGCTTTTCCATCTCGGGTTGGAGACCATTTCGCAGGACGTTCGGAACATTTAAAGTCGTTTGTTTTGAATAGCTTAACAATTGGAAAAGGCCTCTTTCTGCCCGCTTTTGGCATGGGAAATGCACGTTCTAAGCTCGACACAAGCCGGACATAATACGAATTTCTTGGTCGTCTCCAGCTAGCGCAGAAAGTATACTTTTGAGACCGTGAACCGAGGCAGACACTGGCATGAAAGATTCGAGAGCAACGGAAATCGGCGCGATCGCACCCGCCTCTGAAATTTACGACGAGACACAGGCTTCCAGGCAAATCGCCCCGAACACGAATACCTCCGCTGAAGGAGGAATAGAAAACGTCCTGGCCGGCTGGTGGCAGGAATTGTTGCTGCTGGATCATGTGGGCCTGGACGATGATTTTTTTGAGGCAGGCGGCCATTCGCTGCTCGGAGTGCAGTTATTTGCGAAAGTCAAAGAGACCTACGGACTCGACCTGGCTCTTTCTACGCTGTTTGACGCCCGTACGATCCGGCTTCTCGCGGAAGTAATTCGTCAAGACCGGAAGTCAGGCGTCGCGGAGCCCGAGTCGTGGTTCAAGCTCGTTCCGATCCAGCCCGAGGGTTCGCGTGCGCCCCTGTTTTGGATTCCTGGAGGAAATGGCACGAGCGTCCTAGCTTTCCGGCAGGTATCGCAACTTCTGGGAGCGGATCAGCCGGTCTATGGATTTGAAGCCAAGATGCCAGAACCGGACCAGGAGTTTCAGGGCATTTCGGAGAGGTCCACGCAGTTCCTGACGAAGGTAAGAGCGCTGCAGCCAGAAGGGCCTTACGCCTTGGTAGGTTTCTGCGGTGGTGGCTACACCGCGTACGAGATGGCTCGACAGCTTGTGGCGGAAGGAAAAGAAGTCGGCTTCCTGGGCATCATCGAGTGTGCAGATGATCGCGCTCTGGACACATTCGCGGGCAAATTCCGTTTCCGCGCGGAAAGAGCGGTGTGGCGCATTCGCAAATTCCTTGGGCGTGGCCCGAAAGGCCTTGCCAAATGGGCTGCGGAGCGCTCGTCGTCATTGGCACAGGGCATTTATCTGCGTATCAGGCGAGTGATGGCACGGCTCCTCGGAAAGCCCATTCCGCCATTGCCGCCAGGGCCCGTGGACATGTTCGAGAAAGCGCGGCGCATTGTGGACCGCTATGCCTTGGAGACTTATCCCGGGAAGTCCGTCGTCATACTCAGCAAAGATACGTACGCCTATTGCGGGCTTAGCCCCTCGGTCGATCCGCGCTTGATTTGGTGCAAGCTTTCTCTGGGCGGAAGCGAAGTCCTGGGGATGCCGGGCGATCACATGGACATCCTCGAGGCCCCGATCGTGTATCAGTTTGCAGAGGAATTGAAGCGCCGCCTGGAACCTGTGACTGCTTCTCGTTCCTGACCAGCCTTTGAAGCGAGGAAGACAGGCTGGCTTGCAACGCGGCCGGTGCGCGCAGGTCTTTCGTTCCATGGCGCGTGAGCAGCGCGCATCCCAAAAATATCCAGACCGGCAATCCTTTCCCGATTGGAATCGACCGCGAACCTTTCGCTGGATAAGGCTGTGAGGCTAACGTAAGGTAGCTGGAAGCAGAGCCGAAGCGACGGAGATCTCGAAGAAAGAGGCGTCTCCTATCGCGCCCGGCAACGCAGCCAAGTGTTGAGTTTCGCGAAAGTTTGAAAAAGGGAGCACTCGAATGGCGGTGGGAGAAGGCTGGTCCAAGACCTGGACATACTTCGAGGGAGCATGGCACGAGGGTAATGTCCCTATCATGGGACCACGCACGCACGCGGCCTGGCTCTGCTCGATAGTCTTCGATGGTGCGCGGGCATTCGAGGGAGTAACTCCGGACCTTGATCTGCATTGCACGCGGGTCAACGAATCGGCGACCAAGCTGTACCTGAAACCCACGGTTTCCGTCGAGACGTGGATCAAACTCGCGCGGGAAGGCATAGCCAAGTTCGATAAGGACGCCGCGCTGTATATCCGGCCGATGTACTGGGCGGAAAAAGAGGGACCGTGGGTGCAAGCGCACGATCCGGAGTCGACGCGCTGGTGCCTTTCGATCTACGAAGCGCCGATGCGCACGCCGACCACGGGATTTTCAGTCACCATTTCGCCTTTCCGCCGGCCGACGTTCGACACCATGCCGGTGGACGCCAAGGCTGGATGCCTGTACCCCAACAACGCGCGTTCGCTTTTCGAGGCGCACACTCGCGGGTTCGACAACGCGATCGTCTGTGACATGCTCGGCAACGTTGCGGAACTGGCTACCTCGAATATTTTCATGGCCAAGGATGGAGTGGTGTTTACACCGGTCAAAAACGGAACATTTCTGGCGGGCATTACTCGCCAGCGGGTGATCGGACTGCTGCGTAAAGACGGCGCCGAGGTGGTGGAAAAGACTCTGACGTATCGGGACTTTCAGACGGCCGACGAGATCTTTTCGACAGGGAACTATTCTAAAGTTGTTCCCGTCGGCCGCATCGACGACCGGAAGCTGCAACCCGGTCCTTTCTATAGCAAAGCTCGCAGCCTTTACTGGGCGTTCGCGCATTCGTGATCGATCTAAGAAGGGTCTCCTGATTCCAGCAGGCAGGGTGCAGCATGGAGCATCAGTTGGCCTCCGAAGCGATTGAAATCCTCACGACCATCTGGCAGCGCGTGCTGCAACGGCCAGCGGTCGCTATGGACGAGCGCTTCTTCGATGTTGGCGGCGATCCTTCTTCCGCCAGCCGGCTATTCGCCGAAATAGCGAAAGAGTTTGATCGCGCGCTGCCACCCGAGACGATTTACCAAGCTCCGACGATCGCGGATCTAGCCGCTTTGTTGGAGAAGCCTGCCGCGCCGCTCCCGCCGTTGGCGTTGCTCAAGGCGGGTTCCGAAGCGCCGCCGGTCTTCATAACGCCTGGCCTGGGCGGCAGCATTCTGGAATTTTTCCCGCTCATTAAGCACTTGAAATCCAACCACCCGTTCTACGGTTTGCAGGCGAAGGGGACAGACGGCATACAGGAGCCGCTAGAGCGCATCGAAGATATGGCCGAATTTTTTCTGGATGCCATTCGAGCAGTGCAGCCCCGTGGTCCTTACTTCCTGATCGGATATTCGCTCGGAGGCCTGGTCACGCTGGAAATGGCGCAACGGCTCTCCGAGAGAGGAGAAAAAGTGGCGCTACTGGCGATGCTGGACGCGTACCCGTTCCGGCGCTATTTGCCATTCCAGCAGCGGGTCAGGCTTATGAGCCGCCGGGCCGCGTACCATGCGTCGATCGCGATGAAATTGCCCGCGCGCCAGGCGCTTTCTTACGTTCTGCACCCGGCTCAGCGTCGGGCCCACAATTCTCTCGACGACAGCCGGGACACCGGTGCGCCGGAAGGAACAGTGGCGTGTGCGGCCGCGCGTGTCCGAGACCGCTCCAATGTGGCGCTCATGCGCTACCGCCCGCGTTTCTTTGACGGCAAGATAAAGTTTGTGCGAGCCCAGATCGAGTCTGAATTTCCGCATGATCCCGCCGCGGTTTGGGCTAAGCTGGCAAGAGAGTTCGAAGTGGAGACCGTGCCCGGAGATCATCAGGGTATCCTCAACACCCACTTCGAGAGTCTGGCTTCTGTACTTTCCCGCTACCTGCGAGAGGCGTTCGCTCGACCATGAAAAGCACTTGCTCCGCGGCAGCCGGCGGATGGGCGAAGACTGCGCGACCAATAGAGACAGTGCACGACAACGGATGGTGAATGCATGAATGGGGCCGAAAGTCTGATTCGTACGCTGGCCGCGGGTGGCACGGAGGTGTGTTTTACGAACCCCGGCACGTCGGAGATGCACCTTGTGGCGGCGTTGGACAAACTGACGGACCTACGGTGCGTGCTGGGTCTCTTCGAGGGCGTCATCACCGGTGCAGCTGACGGCTATGCGCGTATGGCGGGGAAGCCGGCGTGCACGTTGCTACACCTCGGTCCTGGTTTGGCCAACGGGCTGGCGAATTTGCACAATGCGAGCCGGGCGCACGTGCCGATCGTGAACATTGTTGGGCAGCATCCGGCCGATCACCTGCGGCATGACACTCCCCTCGCCTCCGACATCGAGGGAATCGCGCGTCCCTATTCCAAATGGTTGCGCACTTCTCGCGCTACGCCGGAGTTGGGCCGCGACGCGGCTGAGGCGATTGTTGGGGCCCGCACAGCTCCGGGCCGCATCGCGACATTGATTGTTCCCACGGATGTTGCCTGGGGTGAGGGTGGCGTGGTTGCTAGTCTCCCTGCCGTGCCCAAGCCCCCGATGCCTGCCACGGAGGCTGTGGAACGCGCGGCAGCCATGGTCAAATCTGGTGCGCGAACCGCGATTTTGATCGCTGGGGCTGCGCTTTATGGCGAGGGGCTGAGGGTCGCCGGACTCATCGCTTCGGCGACAAATACCAAGTTGCTGGTCCCTTATCCCTTCACGCGGCTGGAACGCGGCGTTGGACGACCTGTCGTTGAACGGGTCAACTACGTGTTGGAACAGGCGGTGGAACAGTTGAAAGAGTTTCGGCAGCTGATCCTGGTGGGGGCGCCGCCGCCGGTCGCTTATTTCGCGCACCCGACCAAGAACAGTGTGCTCACCTCGCCCGAGTGTGAGATTCACCGGCTGGCGGATGCGGCCGAAGATTGCGTGGGTGCGCTGGCGGCTTTGGCGGACGCCTTGTCCTTGCGAGGAACGGAGTTCTCCGCGGAGAAACCGGACCGGCCGGCCCTGCCGCACGGCGAGATCACTTTGCCCGGTGTTGCGGCGACGGTCGGAGCGCTCCTGCCAGAAAATACGATCGTGGTCGATGAATCGATGACCTCGGGCCGGGGACTGATGGCGGCAACACGAGGAGCCCCCCCTCACGACTTGTTGGCAAACACCGGGGGCTCAATCGGAATCGCCATGCCGCTGGCTGTGGGCGCGGCCGTGGCGTGTCCTGACCGTCGAGTATTGTGTCTGTCTGCGGACGGCAGCGGCATGTACACCGTCCAGGCATTGTGGACCATGGCGCGCGAGAGTCTTAACATCACGACGGTGGTATTCGCCAACCGCGAGTATGGTGTTCTCAAGCGCGAGTTTTCCTATCTCGGTGTGGGCGATCCCGGTCCGCGAGCCCGCGACTTGTTCGAGATCGGGCGTCCTGACCTGGACTGGGCGATGCTGGCCAAAGGGATGGGCGTCCCCGGCAGCCGCGTTACATCCGTCGATGCGTTTGCCAGGGCGCTGCGGGAAGGCCTGGAGGCGGAAGGCCCAAGGCTGATTGAGGTGAGTCTCTAAAATTTGATTCGGCGCCGTCGTTACTGCGCCGGGGCGCTGGCCGGGACTAGCTTCGCAAGTTCACCCTTCACAATTTTTCCCGTTGGAGTGGTTGGCATGGTGGCGACCAGGAAAAAATGTGACGGTTGTTTGTACGGAGTAAGATGCGTGGCGGCATGTTTCGCCAAATCTGCGACGGTGACGGCTGACCCGGGCTGGAGTTGAACGAACGCGACGACCTCCTCGTCTCCCTGCACGGACCGGCCGATCACCGCGGACCGCGCGACCCCCGGGTAAACGTTCAGCACCGCCTCGACTTCGGCCGGGTATACGTTGAAACCGAAGCGAACGATGAGCTCCTTGGTGCGGCCGACGATGAACAAATTGCCTTGTTCGGAGCGCGCCAGGTCGCGGGTGTTAAACCAACCGTCCGCGTCCAAGGCGGCTGCTGTTTCTTCCGGTGCGCGGTAGTAGCCCTTCATGACGTTGGGCCCCCGTACTGACAACTCGCCCACTTCTCCTTCGGCCGCCGGCTTGCCATCCAGTCCGAGCAGCCTGACCTCCACCCCTGGAAAAACCCTGCCGACGGATGTGTCGTTTCGGGGAAACTCGACTCTGGTTTGGGCGATGTTGGGGGAGCTCTCGGTTACGCCGTAACCGTTGTGCAGGGTCATGCCGAGGAAGAGATTCTCCGTCGCAGATTTGACCGCCGCATGAAGGGGAGCGCCGGAGGAAGAAATGATCCGCAGGGCAGGGAACTTCAGGGATTGCAGCCCTTTGGATTTCGCGTATTCGTTGAGCAGGGCGAACATGGATGGCACGCCCAAGACCACCGTCAACTGGTCCCTCTCTAACGCGGCAAGGGTGGCCACAGGATCAAAGCGCGGCGACAAATACAGGGTCGCGCCGGAGAGCAGCGTACCCAGAAGAACTACAGACAACCCAACGGCATGCGACATGGGCAATATGCCGTAGAGCCGATCGTCGGGTGTCAACGAACGCAGCCTCGCCGATAGAGCGGCGATAAACAGCAGATTTCTGTGGGTCAACATGACGCCCTTGGGAAGCCCCGTCGTACCCGATGTATAGATCAAGGCCGCGACATTGTTCGGACTGTCCGGGTCGACCGGTTCAGGTTCGACATCCTCGGTCAGCGGACTGACGCCGATAGGTCCCAAACCCGCCAGAGTTTCTGTGGTGGCTCCGTGCCGCTTGGCATGTTCCCTGGCCTGCACCGAGACACTCGTGGTGTAGATGATCCGGCGGGCGCCACAGTGAACCCGGATTTCGTCGACCTCGCGCGCCGACAGGCGGGCGTTGACCAGGACCGGCCAGGCGCCAAGATGGGCCAGAGCTAGAAGAGTGACTGCGAACGCCCGGCAGTTCTCGCATATGAGCATCACTCGATCGCCGGGGCGCACGCCCAACGTCCCCAGCCAGGTATGAGTTTCGTCGACTGCCGCCGCCAATTGCCGATAGGTCCAGCTACCCGAGGATTCCACGAGAGCCAGGCGGTCTGGCGAACGCTCTGCCCACGGCCGAATCACGTCATGGATGTGGACGGGTAGGCTAGCCAGGAGTTCGGGTATTTGATCTTCCGCCATGGAGGCTCGCTACTTCTTCGGGGCGTGCGTTGCGTCGAGCACGTCGCTGGCGTGAGCGCCGGTTAGAGGAGGGAACACGGACTTGTCAGACTTATTGGACTCCACGTACTGCAACCAATTGCGATACACCCGATTGGCGGAAGAGTGCCAGGTCTTCTGCAGCGTGCCTACAACGGCGGCTTCAGGAAAGGCCGTCACGGTTTTCTCGTCCCGCTGGGTCAGGGCATGTTCTCGAAACTCGTTCAGCAGTTTGGCTGCGCCCGAATCGAAATATCCGTGAGGCATCGTTGGATACGTTTCTCGTTCCTGGCAGAGGAATCTCCTGATGTCTCTTCGATATTCTTTGAGCAGAGTGAGGGCGCCATATTCCGGGTGTCCCTGGAAGTGGACAAACAGGCTGCGCCTTTTCTTCTTTACGAACAGATCGACGCCGGCGTCCGTAGATTGTGTTAGGAGCAGGTAACCGCACGAAGCCAGCGCCGCCGCGGGAGCTTCATTCCACCGAGAATGCGGAATACGCAGTACGTCGGGAGCGCGGTTGGTCAGGGCGTGCTCGGAAACCTTCCGATACTCAAAGACGCCGAACTGTTTGTCAGCTAGGGGGCGCCGGCCGATCCCATCGCTATGCAGGACTCCGGCGTGCGCTGCCAAGCAGGACAAGACCGTCGAGGCGGTGCTGCGTTCCGCCCAGTCCAGAACACTGGCCAGCGTCTGCCAGTAAGGTTCCTGCTTCAAATCAGGTTGACGGGGCTCGGTTCCGGTGATGATGGCGCCGTCAAAACGGCCATTCAACAGGTCGGCGATGCTCGAGTAATAGTTGCTGAGATGTTTTTGAGCGCGCGCGGCGCGCGGAATCTCGGGCAGGGAGTAGAGCTTGACGCAGATACTAACATCGTCGGCTGCGGCATCCAGGAGCTCGAAGAATTGCATCTCCGTGTCTTCCAGGGCGGCGTCCGGCATGTTGTTAACGAACGCGATCCTGATGCAGTCCGCGGGAGCGGCAAAAGTGTCGACCAAGCCGGATGCGCCGTGGCGCTCAGCCCAGCGGTTGGGAACCCGGCCATCTATGATGAGGGGCATGAAATGTCTCCCAAGCCGACGACTATGGTCATCCCGGCGACCTTACGCCTTCGCGACGTCCAGGGCCTGAGCGAGATCGGCGATGATATCGTCGATGTGCTCGATGCCCACGCTGAGCCGAATCATCTCCGGCGTGACGCCGACCTTCACTTGCTCTTCGGGGGACAGTTGCCGGTGCGTGGTAGACGCCGGGTGACACGTGAGTGATTTGGCGTCGCCCATGTTGACCATGCGTTTGAACAAGCGGAAAGCGTTGAAACACTTGGTACTGGCTTGCAGTCCGCCTTTCACGCCAAAAGTCAGCAGGGAGCAGCACTGGCTGCCCAAATATCGATTGGCCATGGGATACAGCGGACTATCCGAGAATCCGGCATAGTTGACCCACGCTACGCCGCGGTGGTCTCGCAGATACTCGGCGACCTTTCGGCCGTTTTCCACGTGGCGTTCGACGCGCAGAGCCATGGTCTCAACGCCCTGAAGCAGCAAGAAGCCGTTAAACGGCGACAAGCACGCGCCGGTGTTTCGCTGGCAAACCGTGCGGCAGCGCGCGACGTAAGCGGCATCGCCAAACTGTTCGGTGTACACCACACCGTGATAGGAAGGTTCCGGGCGGTTCAACATGTAAAAGCGATCGGGGTACTTGCTCCACGGGAATTTTCCGCTGTCCACGATCATTCCGCCGATGGACGTCCCGTGGCCGCCCATGAATTTCGTCATGGAGTGCACCACGACGTCGGCGCCATATTCGATGGGCCGCAGCAGGATGGGCGTGGCGACGGTGTTATCGACGATCAGGGGCACGCCATGCTTGTGCGCGACCCGCGCCAGGCCCTCGATGTCGGCGACGTTGCCGGCAGGATTGCCGACACTCTCGCAAAAGACCGCTCGCGTATTCTCGTCGATCAACTTCTCCACGGCATCGGGATGATCGCTTTCTGCGAACCGGCCGGTTATCCCCTTCTTCGGCAGGAAGTGGGCAAGCAGGGTGTAGGTAGCGCCATAAAGCTGAGGCAGCGAAACGATGTTGTTACCGGCCTCGGCGATGTTGACGATCGAATAGTCGATCGCGGCCATGCCCGAGCTTACGCTGAGCGCTTCGACGCCACCTTCCAGCGCGGCAACTCGCTTCTCCAGAACCGTGTTGGTGGGATTTCCGATTCGAGTATAAATGTTGCCGATGGCTTCGTTGTTAAAAAGCGCCGCTCCGTGCTCCGCGCTGTCGAACTCGAACGCGACCGTCTGATAAATGGGCACGGCCACGGCCTTGGTCGTCGGGTCGCCGTCGTAGCCTACGTGAATCGCGATGGTCTCTCTCTTCATGCCTGGGCGAGCCTCAGTTTGAGAGTGGCGTGCAACTGAACTCCGCGCGGTTGCTTTACGAGTTTGCGGCTTGCGAGGAGCACGGATCGGGCTCTCTTAACTATTCCGCAACGCCACGGCGCTACGTTCTGGTGCGCCTGCGTGTTCCCTCGCGCGTGATTTCGCCGCCGCTCGTGCGACACGGCGGGCGGCGAAGGCCGCGCCATAAGCGAACCTCATCACCGGTCCAAAGCTGTTCGCCGCGGCAAGCCCTATAAAATACAGGCCCGGGACGGACGACTCGAAATTCGACGAGAGCACCGGAGTACTTTCCACGGCGGCTATCGACGAGCGGATTTCCGGGCTTAGGAATTTCAAGCGTTCGACATCGACCTTGTAACCGGTCGCGGCAATTACGTGTTCTGTCGGAATCTCGCGTTGTGTACCGTCCGCTGCGCGAAGATGCAGATGTACACGGCCGTCCTTGATCTCCGCGCGTTCCAGCGTGTATCCAGTCAGTACCGGCAGGCGCCCGATGACCTTGTCTTTGATGAACCAGCCGCCGGCGGGACCCAGGTGGGTTCTCACGGCGTGCAAACGGAAACTCTCCGGCAAGGCGTGAAATATCTCCGGCGAATTGGCGAAGAAACGCGACTTCAAGCCAGGGCCCAGGCCCGACCGGGGATGACGAATCTGCTCCCACAGGGTGCGGGACTTGCCCATCGATTTGTTGTGAAATACCAAGGGTTGACGAGCAACCAGCTGCACCTTGGCGCCAGCCTCGTTCAAGAGCGCCGCCAGGTCGGTTGCGGAAGACCCGCCGCCGATCACCACCACATCGCGCCCCTTAAAAGGCTCGAGATTGTAGTGAGCATAGCTGTGGGATACAAACTCTGCAGGCAGACTGGACAGGCTCGCGGGAGTATGCGCGAAGTGGGTAGTCCCGATTGCGAGCACCACCTTGCGAGCCGTGAAAACTTCCCCGTCCTCGAGTTGCAGACGGAACCCGTCCGACAAACGCTCCACACTGACCACAAACTTGTCCTCGAGCTCCGGGAGCATGCGCTCTCGGAAAGCAAGTCCGTAGGCACTGAAGGTGTCTAGATGCACCGGTACTCCGGAGTCGGCATACTCGATGCCGCGCTCCGCACAAAAGTGTCCGAGGGTGAATTGGTTACCCGGGTCGTCGATATTTGACGCGAAACCGTCAGACTTCAGCATCATGCCTTTGGGCATGTGCGCCAGCCAACTGTCCATCGGGCGTCCGAAAATCCGGAAGGATACGCCCAGCCCTTTGACATGCGCAGCGACCGAAAGTCCGTAGGGACCTGCACCGATAATGGCGATTTCCAGCATATATTCGCGAAATGACTCCTTGGCTCGTATTTTTTGCAGCCAGTCAGCTCATCGACCGAAGTCCCTAATCGCCCAAGGCAGCGACCCTGGGCAGGAGACCTTCGTCGGGGTAGCGCTCACGGCCAATCTAACGGGATCAACCGATCGCCACCAGAGATATGCAACTGTATAGCCGACCTGCCTGCCATTAAATCACTTAAAATCAGCAACATAATGCGGTACTGGGACTTACTGTCGGAACTCCTTTTCCCAATTAGGCAATTATTTGCCTTCTGGCCCGACTCCTCGAAACCCCGGTGCGGATTCGTGCTTAAGCCTCTCTGAAATACCAGTATCTCCTTATCTGTCAATGAGCTACTGCCGATCTGACTTCTAACGTTTCTTCAACAAACAGACTCCGGTCCAAGGATAGTTTCCCGGCAGGCCTTTCGGCTCTGGCAACAAGGAAAGCAGTTCCGCAGGTGCTCGTTTGAGCTGAGCCGCTGTTTTTAGCAGCCCCTGGACGTCTTTCGGATCCCATCCGTGCCCCACAAAGAACCCTGGGCCCTCCGGCGGACCGAACTTGAATTCCGCGTCAGCCTCCTTCAGTTGCTTGCCGGTGGAGCCGCGCATCAATTTGAGCTGGCCGGGAGAGGCTAGATCAACGACCCAAGTCTGAAAACTGGAACCTGCGGCCAAGTCTCGCGCCAGGGAACCGACTTGTTCCGCGGTGAAATAGATCAACAAACCCTCGGTAAGCACGACGATCTTCTTCGCCCGGCGGTTGAGGTCCGCGAAGAGGGCGCGTCGCTCCGTGGCGTCCGACAGATCCACGCGGACGCGCTCTAGCTGGCATCTAGGTTTTTCATTGGCCAGAACCTCATCCTTGTAGGCAAGGATTTCCGGCAGGTCCACTTCCACCCAGGGTAGTGTCGCGGGAAGATCCATGCGGTAGGGCCGGGCGTCAAGCCCCGCTGCAAGATTCAGCACCAAATCTCTGCCTTCTTGCAATTCACGGAGCAGAAACTGGTCGAAGAGATAGGTGCGCGCCACCCAGGCCCACTCGTGCTTGTTTCCTTCGGGAAGAGTGTTGGCAATATGAAATCCGCGTTCTCCCGCCAAACGCTCGGCGTAGGGATCGCGAAAAAGGGCGTCGGGCCGCTGGGTTTCGCGCGCGCGGAAGTAAGCCACCCAACGCGCCGTGTCGGAAATATGGCTAACAAGGGAACCCGATTCGCTCATCTGGTCATCCTGAATTTCAAGGAAGCATCCTTCCGCAGAGGCTGACACTATTATGCCAGCAGAAGTAAATTGAGGCGGTGCGATCTCAAGGCGGCGACGTGTTTGTCAATAACGCAATCGCGCGGCATGCTTCCTGTTCTTTAGTACAGTCCTGTTAATGGCGTGGAACATCAGCTACAACACTTCGCGAAAACTGCGCGAGGTCGTTTGCACTCAAGGTAAAATGTGAGAAGCACTGCGGAACAGCTAGCTATAGGGTGACCTTGCCAGACCCTGCTTGGTGTCCGGGGGCCCTCGACAAGGATTTTCCCTTAATGAGCACAGGATTTCATTTGCGCCCTCCCTGGAGTTCTTAGAGTGACGCCGGTTGTTTTGTAAGGTATTGATTGTGAGCGGGATAGGGGATGGGCTGACACTTTTTGGCCTTCCCGGTATGGTCGGTCGATTGCGATTTAAAGAATAGCGTCTGGCTCGGTCTCGCACCTTCTCTCGGGCAAAATCGAGGTTCCTACGGAAGTATCGACAAAAACGAAACCTACGGTGCTGGTGGTGACCACCTGCCGTTGGCTGTCGACTGCTCGTCTGGCAGTGGCTCTTACCAATGCCGGGTGCACGGTCGAAGCCGTGTGCCCCCCTCGGCACCCTGTCCGAAAGACCAGCGTTCTTCAACGGGCACACACGTATCACGGTCTTGTTCCGCTGGCTTCCTTTGCGGACGCCATCGCCACCTCAAAGCCGGACTTGATCATCCCGAGCGATGACCTTGCGACCCGGCACCTGCACGATCTGTATCGCCGAGCGCAAAAGGATGGCGATTCGGGCGCACCGCTTCGCGCCCTCATCGAGCGTTCTCTTGGGGCGCCGGCAAGTTTTCCGGTAACTTACGGCCGAACGGCTTTCATGGAATTGGCGCGAGAAGAAGGCATCCGCGTGCCAAAAACCGCGGTCGTCGCCAACCTCGCCGACCTCAGGAAATGGGCAGACAGCATGGGTCTTCCGGCAGTCCTGAAGGCCAACGGAACTTCCGGCGGCGAAGGCGTGCGGGTCGTCCATACGCTGGAAGAGGCCGAACGCGCTTTCCGCAGGTTGCAAGCGCCTCCACTCTTGGCGCGGGTCGCCAAGTGGGTGATCGTGGACCAGGACATGACGCTGGTGTGGCCAGCGCTGCTTCGCCGCCGATCGGTGGTGAACGCGCAGACATTTGTGCCAGGTCGCGAAGCCACCAGCCTGGCCGCTTGTTGGAAGGGCACAATTTTGGCCAGCCTCCATTTTGAAGTACTTGGAAAGCAAGAGTCGTCTGGTCCGGCTACGGTGATGCGCCTGGTCGAGAACCCGGAGATGGCGGCGGCGGCGGAAAAGATGGTGCGCCGGCTCAACCTCTCAGGCCTGCACGGGTTTGACTACATGCTGGAGAAAGAAACCGGAAACGCCTATCTGATCGAAATCAATGCCCGCGCAACGCAAGTCGGGCACCTCGCGCTGGGTCCCGGGCGGGACCTGCCTGCGGCCTTGTACGCGGCGGTAACCGGTAACCTCGTCCAACCCGCCCAGAAACTCACGGAGAAAGACACCATCGCGCTGTTCCCGCAAGAGTGGCTGAGGAACCCGAAGAGCCCGTTCCTGATTTCCGGCTATCACGACGTCCCTTGGGAAGAGCCCGACCTGGTCCGCAGTTGCATCAAGAAAAGCC
Source organism: uncultured Acidobacteriota bacterium (assembly GCA_963788495.1). Classification (GTDB taxonomy): domain Bacteria; phylum Acidobacteriota; class Terriglobia; order Acidiferrales; family UBA7541; genus Acidiferrum. Next base: position 579,271 of record CAWBGX010000003.1, read on the forward strand.
GGAAGTGGACCGCCTGGAAGAAGCCACACCAGAAGTGGATGCAGGTTTTTTCTGGAGATCATCTCCCACGCCTATGAGCACTCCTCCAAACGGTCGCGCCGCGCGGTCTACGGCCTCGCACGCGAGCCGCGAAACCAACGTGGTGCCTTTTGTGTATCGCCACGTTTTGCATGGCCGCGCCTCCAGGAACTCCAAGAAACCCCTGGTGGTGATGAAGTTCGGCGGAACGTCCGTGGGAGACGCCCCGTGCATGCAACGAGTCGTGGAGATCGTGCGGGCAGCTTCGCTGCGCAGCAATCTGGTCGTAGTTGTTTCCGCAATGAGCGGCGTAACCAACAAGTTGCTCGAGGCCGCCACTCTATCCCAAGCCGGCGATCGCCAGTCGGCCTTTGCGATTCTCGAAGGACTGCGTAAACGGCACGAAGCGACGATCGAGTCGCTGCTCGATTCGCCCGCGGAACGGAATCGCACCGCCGAAAAACTGCGGGCGCTCTTTGAAGAAGGCGAGCGCCTCTGCGAAAATGCTGCGCTTCGGCGCGAATTGACTCTGGCCGCGCGCGACGCCATCTCCAGTCTTGGCGAACGCCTTTCGGCTCCCCTGGTCGCGGCGGCGCTGGCGGAACGCGGCGTCCCCAGCGAGGCGATTGAGGCCACGGAAGTAATCGTAACGAACTCAACCCACGGCGGCGCCGATCCACTGATGGATCTGACGCGCCAACATTGCGAAGCCCGGCTTGGCACGCTGCTGCAGCAGGGCATCGTCCCTACGGTGACCGGCTTCCTCGGCGCTACGGTGGGCGGCGCGCTTACAACTCTTGGCCGTGGCGGCTCGGACTATTCTGCGACGATCCTGGCGGCGGCGCTCCAGGCGAACGAAGTCATCATCTGGACCGACGTGGACGGGGTGCTAACCGGCGACCCGCGCCAGGTGCAGGGGCCTGGCACGATCTCTGAGATCTCGTATCGCGAAGCGGCCGATCTGGCCTATTTTGGCGCCAAGGTTTTGCACCCGAAGACGCTGCGCCCGGTCATGCAATCCGAAATACCCGTCTGGATCCGCAATACCTTCGCCCCGCAGCGGCCTGGAACAAAAATTACGGCAGCCGGTGCTTCTGGCCGGGCGGGAGTGAAAGCGGTCACAGCGATCAGCGACGTGGCTCTGATCACCGTCGGTGGTCCTGCGATGGTGGAAGTGCGGGATGTTCTCGCACGCACGTTCAAGGCAATCGCGGCGGTTCCTGCCGACGTGCTGCTGATTTCCCAGACATCTTCGCAAAACGATCTTTATTTTGTCGTTCCGTCCGAATGTGCCCAGCGCACCCTCGATGGGTTGCGCCGGGAGTTCGCTGCGGATCTGGCGCATGAAACGGAAGATCACATCACCCTCGACCCGGAAATTGCGGTAGTTGCCGCGGTGGGGCAAAACCTGCGTGGCACTCCTGGAGTCGTCAAGCGCGTATGTGCCGCTCTGGATCGCGGCAGTGTGCGGGTGCTGGCAATGGCGCAAGGGTCTTCGGAATGCAACGTCTCTTTTTTGGTGGCGAAGAAAGACGCGAAGGCAGCGCTCGCCGCCACCCATGAAGAATTTCAGTTGGGCGGAACGACCTCGCAGGCCCTTTCCCTCGTAAGGTTCTGAAGCGGCAGTCCGCCGGGCCACTACGCTGGCGGTTTAGTTCCCGATGTGTTCGCGGAGAATCCGCAACATGCGCCGTAGGGGTTCCGCCGCGCCCCACAGCAACTGATCCCCAACCGTAAAGCCTCCAAGAAATTCCGAACCCATCTTCAACTTATGGAGGCGCCCGATGGGAACATTCAATGAGCCGGAAACTGCCGTCGGAGTAAGACAATGCAGGGTCGATTCCTTGTCGTTGGGAATCACTCGCACCCAAGGATTACCGTTCGCAATGATGTGTTCCAGATCCCCCAGCGGCATGTCCTTGGTGAGCTTAATGCAGAGTCCCTGGCTGTGGCACCGCATGGTCCCCACCCGCACGCAAACTCCATCGACCGGCACGGGCGGCTGCAGCCCCATGATTTTGTTCGTCTCCGCCATGCCCTTCCATTCCTCGCGGGTCTGACCGCCGGGCATGTCGCGATCGACCCACGGAATTAAGCTGCCCGCCAACGGCGCGCCGATTTCCTGAATTGGCAAGTTCGAGGCTCGCTGCGCTTGAATTATCATGCGATCGACTTCCAATGCGTTTTCGGAAGGACTTGCGCGGGTTGGGTCGGTGAGGAATTCCATCTGCTTGACCAACTCCAACATCTTGGCCGCTCCAGCTCCGGAAGCGGCTTGATAGGTCATGGTGGTCATCCATTCGATCAGGCCGGCCTTGAAGAGACCGCTCATAGCCATCAACATCAAGCTGACCGTGCAGTTCCCACCCACAAAAGTTCGCAGGCCGCGTGCTAGCCCGTTGCGAATCACGTCCGGGTTCACCGGGTCTAGGATAATCACGGCGTCATCGCTCATCCGTAGCGTCGAAGCCGCATCGATCCAATAGCCTTTCCAGCCGCTCTGCTGCAGAGGACCGTAGATGTCGGTGGTGTACTCCCCGCCCTGGCAACTCAGGAGGACGTCACACCGGGCAAGCTCGCGCAGACTCTTCGCATCCTTGAGTGCACCGCCATCCCCGCTTTCCCGGGGTGCTTCGCCTCCTACGTGGGACGTAGAAAAAAAGACCGGCTCGACTCCCGAGAAGTCGTCTTCCTCTCGCATCCTTTGCATGAGGACGCTTCCGACCATCCCGCGCCACCCAATGAAACCCACGCGCAGCATGAGACCTCCACCTCTTCAATTTACCTCAATGAACCCGCCAGCACGGGCCTGACTCCAGCTCAAGGTGGACAAAGCGACAGCATTAGAACTCCGGCCGCTATTTCTTGAGCTATTCTTGTCGAGTTCTTCAGGAGGCGGAATGGAGCAAGCCGCGAGAATTGAAATCCACACTTTCGAGAGCTTGACGCTCACCAGCAAACAGTTTCTGACCGGAGCCAAGGATGGCCCGGCCGCGCGCATCGGCGGCGCACTGCGATTGCCTCAGAGCACCTCGCGGATTCCCGCGGTCCTTCTCGTCCACGGTTCGGGGGGCATCGGCGCCAACGTCGACCGCTGGGCCCAGGAGCTAACTGCCATCGGTGTAGCCACTTTCATGCTCGATAGCTTCACCGGGCGCGGCATTGCCGAGACCGTGACCGACCAGTCTCGGCTCGGGCACCTGGCGATGATCGTAGATGCTTTTCGCGCACTCGAACTCCTCACGAAACACGCGCAAATCGATGCTTCACGCATTGCCGTGATGGGGTTCTCCAAGGGCGGCTTCGTAGCGCTGTATTCCAGTCTTAAACGCTTCCAGCGAATGTACGCCGCGGCCGGCGTGGGGTTCGCTGCGCACATCCCTTTCTACCCGACGTGCAATACGGTCTACCTCGAAGACGAACTCGTGAGTGACCGGCCCATCCGCGTTTTTCATGGCGCGGCAGACGATTTCGTGTCGATCGGGCCGTGCCGCGACTATGTGGCGCGGCTGCGGCGTGCCGGCAAGGATGTCCAGCTCACTGAATACGCCGGGGCTCGCCATGTTTTCGACAACCCACTGTACTCGCCGCCACTTTTCCTCGCCGAAGCAGTTACGGCCAATCGTTGCCCAAGGGAGGAGCGAGCCGGCGGAGAGATCGTCAACGCCGAAACGGGCCAACCATTTCGTTGGAGCGACCCCTGCGTCGCGCGCGGCGCGAGCGTCGGCTACGACGCCATTGCCACGGCCGAAGCCACCAGGTCTGTAAAGGCATTTCTGGCTGAGACCTTCGGGTTAAAGTGACCCGTTTCGTTGCCCCAGGCTGCATTTCGGGCGAATCACTCCCCGTGGTAACATTAGGTTCGCGGCTCTAAAGCCGCCTGATGCACCTTTGGTCCCAAAGGTGCTAGTCCAAGCCCTTTTTCCGGCTTCGGAGCCGATTCTTATTCTTGAAGGCCCCATGCGCAGATCAGCTACCTTGGCGGCGTGTCTCCTCGCAGGACTTAGCGGCGCCTGCTCGCGCACCGAGAGCCAGGGCGGGAAAATTTCCGACGGCAGCGCCCCGGCGCCCTACCTATCCCACGTGGAATCTGCGCCCTCCAGTTCCTGGAATCCCAAAGCTGCAGCTGCCTATATGGACCAACGAGAAGCCTGGTGGACGCAGTGGAAGGGTGCCGCCCGCGATCACCAAACTTTCTGCGTCTCCTGTCACACCGTAGTGCCGTACGCGCTCTCGCGGCCGGTCCTTCGCAAAGCTCTCGGCGAAGAGGGTCCTTCGGTCGACGAACGCAGACTCCTGGACAATGTGACGAAGCGCGTGCGCCTTTGGAAGGAAGTCGGACCGTTTTACACCGACGCGGACTATGGCGTTCACAAAGCCACGGAGTCACGGGGAACCGAAGCGGTCCTAAACACGCTGGTTCTCGCCAGTTACGATGCCCAGAGCGGAAAGCTCAGCGACGACACGCGGACTGCTTTCCGTAACATGTGGGCGCTGCAGCAAACTACTGGAGAGAAAAAAGGCGCATGGCCTTGGCTGCGGTTCCATCTTGAGCCGTGGGAAGGGCTCGATTCCGAATATTACGGAGCCGCTCTCGCTGCTGTTGCCGTGGGCACCGCCCCCGGGGACTATCGCTCGACGCCTGAAATCCAAAACAACCTCAAGCTGCTGCGCGAATACCTGGACCATGACTACCAAGCGCAATCTCTGGTCAATCGTGTGTATCTTCTCTGGGCTTCGACGAAATTGCCGGGACTTCTGGACCCGAAGCAGCAAGACGCCATCGTCGCGGAAGTTCTGTCCAAGCAAAGAGCCGATGGCGGTTGGAGCTTGCCTACCATCGCCCGCAAGTGGCGCGGGTTCGGCCCGCGGGCCCTCGCGCAACTCTGGCTAAGATCCGATTGGACTCTTTATGACGGCCGAAGCGACGGCTACGCTACCGGGCTGGTTACCTTCGTTCTCGAACAATCTGGGCTTTCCCGTGAGAATGTTTCCTTGCAGCGCGGCCGGTCCTGGTTGGTGCTTAACCAGAGCCGTACCGAGGGCCTCTGGCCGGCCTACTCTTTGAACGAACGGCGAAACCCGGCTTCGGAGATAGGCCGCTTTATGAGTGACGCGGCCACGGCCTATGCCGTGCTTGCGCTCACGGAAACGTCTGGCGCTGAGCAGCGGGCCGCGGCGCTCCCGGTCAACAGAGTCAATCGATAGGGCGCGAGCTCGCAAAGTGCCACTTCTGCAACCTGCGTCGCGGACATTCCCAAAACGGGAAAGATCCTCGGAAACTCAAACGAAGCTCCGCCCGCGGCCAGTGCTTCCCGAGCTTATACTGCACGTTGCGGAAATATTCACAGCGAAGACTTGGCAAACCGACACCCTGGGGGACTCATGAAGGACTGCCGCCAGTTTTACATCGACGGGAAATGGGTCAGCCCGGCCAAAGCCCACGACTTCAACGTCGTCAACCCAGCTAACGAGCAGCCCATCGCCACGATCTCGCTGGGCACCGCCGCCGACGTTGATAAGGCCGTTGCGGCGGCCAGGAAGGCCTTCGAGTCATACTCCGAAACGTCGGTTGAAACGCGCCTGGCGCTACTGCAGCGAATCATCGAGGTTTACCAGTCCAAATCCGAAGAAATGGCCGAAACCATTTCGCAGGAGATGGGAGCGCCTTTATCGCTTTCGCGAGCTGCACAGACTCCGGCTGGCCTTGGGCATTTCCTGGAAATCGTCAAAGTGCTCAAGCAATTCCAGTTTGAGGAGCTCCACGGCTCGACGCTCATGCGAAAGGAGCCGATCGGAGTTTGCGGGCTCATCACACCCTGGAACTGGCCGATGAACCAGATCGCTTCCAAGGTCGCGCCGGCCCTCGCCGCTGGCTGCACGATGGTTCTGAAGCCAAGTGAACTCGCACCGCTTTCGGCCTACCTCTTCGCCCAGATTCTCGATGAAGCGGGTCTGCCACCCGGCGTCTTTAATATGGTGAATGGTGATGGCCCCACGGTGGGCGCCGCCATCGCCTCGCACCCGGACGTGGATATGGTGTCGTTCACGGGCTCCACGCGAGCCGGCATAGCGGTGGCCTCGGCAGCGGCCCCGACGGTGAAGCGTGTCACTCAGGAACTCGGCGGGAAGTCTGCCAACATCATCCTGGATGACGCCGACCTGGAAAAAGCCGTCAAGGAGGGCGTGCAATCTTGCTTTCGCAACACCGGGCAGTCTTGCAATGCGCCCACGCGCATGCTCGTCCCGCGGACCAAGTTGGCGGAAGCCGTCGCGGTGGCCAAGCGGGTGGCCGAAGCCACAAAAGTTGGAGAGCCTTTCGGCGAAGGCGTCAGCGTGGGCCCGCTGGCAAGCCAAGCCCAATTTGACAAAGTACAGAGCCTGATCAAGAAGGGCATGAGCGAGGGTGCAACGCTGGTAACGGGCGGTCCTGGCCGGCCGGAAGGTCTCAATAAAGGCTACTTTGCCAGGCCGACCATATTCTCCGACGTCCGCAATGACATGGTCATTGCGCGCGAGGAGATCTTCGGGCCGGTTCTGGCGATCATCCCGTATGAGAATGAAGACGATGCCGTGCGCATTGCCAACGACACTCCCTACGGGCTGTCCGGCTTTGTGAACTCCGGCGACATCGAGCACGCGCGGCGCGTCGCCAAGCGAATTCGCTCCGGCAACGTGCACATCAACGGTGCGCGCATCGACTTCGGCGGCTGTTTTGGAGGCTACAAGCAGTCCGGCAACGGCCGCGAATGGGGCGAGGCGGGTCTCCAGGAATTCCTGGAACTGAAGGCGGTCTTTGGCTACTCGCCTGCAACAAAATAGAATACAGGGACCCGGCAGGGACGGCCCCGGAACGCCGACCATAGATATATGTCATATCCTCACAAGCGTGCGAAGTTCCTGGTTGGGGCGGCAGTCGTTTTCCTTTCGCTGCTGACGGCTGAAAAGACCCGGCCGTTCATGGCTGTTGCTCTTCGGTCGGCGGGCGCAAAACTCCCCGGCGGCGGTCCGAAATCCCTGCGTGCGTGTGGCGTGTTGGGCTCGCCGGGACGCGCGTACGTCCTGGAAGCCGACATCTCTTCCTCCGGAACGTGCATTAGCGTTCAAGGTGAAGACATCACATTGGATCTCAACGGGCACACGATTACCTATGGTTCGGATCGCTGGAAAACGGCGGCCTTCGGCATTTTGGGTATCGCCTGCTGGGATACCGTGCTGACCAACGGCCTGGCCAATGGCAACCCTTGCGGAGGCGCCTTCGACGGGTTCACCGTCATGAACGGCAAAATCGTGCAAGCCGCCGGTGTGGCTCCGTTTTCCGACGCGATTCGTCTCGGGCAGGGCGGCGGAAATCGCCTGAAAGTTCACGATGTGGAGTTCTCCGTGAGCGGAGATTCATCCATCCCGATCTATACCAGTTATTCCGGAGCCGGAAGCCTGATCTACAACAACACGATCCACAATAACGTCCGAGCCATTCAAAACCGGCACCAACTTCAGGGCATGTCTGTGAAATTTGACGACAGTCAAAAGCTGACTCCGGGGCAATCGGTTCACGACAATCAAATCCTCGGAGGCGCCCAGGGAGGGATTTTTCTGGTAACTCCGGGAGCTACCGCTTTTGGCAACAAAATCAGTCAGAACGGCCGGTACAGCAATGATTTTTCGATCTATCTTTGGGGCAACCATCAGGAAGTCTATAAGAACGACATCAACGTGATCTCTGGACGGGGAATTCAAATCGCCGGCGCCGCCATTGCCACCGGGGGGACCGCCAAGGGCGGGTCGCATTCTTCGGCCCACGACAACAAGATCGAAGTGACCGAACTGAAGCAGAATTGCGACTACAGCGAAGGCAACGCCTGCAACGCTTGTCAACTCGGAGGCGCCTACGGCATTCAATTCGACGACAATCCGCAGGGCGACAGCAGTTTCAACAACGTAGTAGTGGCGCATGCCGGTGAATGTGATGCCTCCGGGTTGCGTATCACGGATTCGGAAGTGAGCGCCAATGAGTCTCACGACGACTCTTTCACGGCTGTGCGAGCCGCCGCCGGCTCAGCGAATGCCTACGGATGGGACAACGCCGGCCCGACTGCCTTCGCGGCCCGGAACGACACGTTCATCGCGGACACGGCCAGCTACCATGTGAACTGGGACGGAGCGCAGAACGAACTTTGTATCCGCTGTACATTCGGCAAGGGCACGGCCAACCCCAGCCCAAACTACGTCACTTTTTCGTTTCAGAATGGCGGAAACATTCCGGTCAAGAACGTTCATTTCCGGGACCCCGTTTTTATCGCTGGAGCTAAGAAGGACAGCACCGACATGCGTCCGATCAATACCGTCGACGGGCCCGGATATGCCGAATATTTTATCGACTGGACGTTTACGCTCCTCGTACAGGGTATGGATGGCAAACCGGTACCAGGCGCCGCGGTTTCCATCACCGACGCGGTTGGCCGCGCCGCCTATCAGGGTGTTACAAACCAAGAAGGCAAAGTTGCGCTACCTCTGACGGAATTCCGGATGTACAGCACCGCGTCCCGAGTCGTTCAGGAACGGCACACGCCCTATAAAGTGAACATTACGCAAAAGGGCTGTACGGATGCTCCAAGCTTTGTTATGGATGTGCGAGAACCAACTTCCCGCACCGCAAAGCTCGCCTGCCCATCCCCTTGATGCCTGATTCGCCGCGCTAGCGTCGCCAAGGGACATCCCGTGGTTTCTGCGAGGTGGTAAGAGTTCTAAGCGATAGGCTTCGCTCGCTGAGACGCTCCAAGTACCATGACCCCTCTTTGAAAGCCCTTGCCCTGTTTACCAGACTGAAACGCCAAGCCTCGCGGGTAGCCACCCCGGGTTACGATAGAAGTACGATCAGGCAACCTTCGTTTGTTCTTTTGAGAAGGAAATCCGCTGCTCGATAATGCCGAGGCGCCAGGTGTGTCGGCCTGCAGCCTCGCTTCGAGGTTCTTTTGAACGAGGCCACCAAGCTGTCTATCAAGTCGGCGCTGATGCGCGGCCAGTTTACCAGAGCCGCGGGCCTGGTCTGCGGAACCCGCGTGGTTGTGCTTCGCTATCACGCGGTGCTGGACGACCCCGAGCGCTACGCCGATTCGATCGGTTCCGGGATCATACATCCCACCGAAACCTTCCGGCAGCACATGGAGATCCTGGCTCGGGAATACCATCCCATAACCTTGGAGGATTTGCGGCTGTTTATCGCCGGGGAGAAAGACGTGCCTCGCCGCTCGGTGGTTGTGACTTTTGACGACGGTTACGCGGACAACCGCGAGATCGCCGCTCCCATCCTTGAGCGCTTTGGCATTTCGGGGGTTTTTTACGTGGGGGTCGGCGCGATTGACGATGCAGCCGTTCCCTGGTTCTGCCGCCTCCGCTACGCCTTCCACGTCTCCAAAAAAGACACCATCTTCGACTTCCGCGAAGGTCGGCAGCGGCCCTTCAAGGAACCCGAGGACCGCTACGCCGCCTTCCTTTCCGCAAGCCAACGTTGCGCTTGCCTCACCCGGAGCGAACAGGACGAGGCCTTGCGGGAAATCGAGAAAGAGTTGGGGGTATGCCCCTTGGAGCCCGAAGATTGCCGGATGATGACCTGGGACCAGGTGCGCGAGCTCCGGCAACACGGTCATGCGGTAGGTTCTCACACGATGACTCACCCCAACTTGGCGCGAGTCAGCGTAGAGGAGGTTCGGTACGAACTAGGCGAATCCAAGCGCCGGCTCGAAGAAGTCCTCGGAGAGCCCGTAATCCACTTCTCCTATCCCTCGCCCATCCTGCAACCCCACTACACGGAAGAAACACGGAAGCTCAGTGCGCAGATCGGGTACAAGATCGCTTTCACCTGTACTTCGGGAGCAGCGCAAGTGAAAGACGAACCTTTGACCACCCGGCGAATTCCCGCCGCACCCGACGTCACCGAATTTCGCTGGAACCTGGAGACGACGTTCCTCGGCGCTAAGCCGTAATTCGTTGTCAGGCACTGCTTTACGTCGATCTAGGCTGGATGCCACACGCCTCGGGGTCTCGACAGTCCGCTGACATCTCAGGGCTTGTCGAAACGCCAAAATCCTAGTACCTTAGTCGGGTTTGAATGGGTGGCTGTCCCCTGTTGAGGGGGCGCCCGGGTCGATCGGGTGCTGTTCCTCGTCCCCTTAGTACAGGTTCGATGTTGCCTGGATTGATGTCCCCAGAATGACCTTTAGACCAGTAGGCAGCTTCTCGCCTAATTGCTAACCTCTGTCGCGGTGGGACCGGGGAAAAAATGACGACAATGTTCCGTACGGCTTATGGAAGTAGCCGGAGCACCGATGCACCGGTAGTTTTTCTTGTCGTCTTGCTGTTGGTTGTCACGGTTCTCGGATTTTCGGGATGCGCGGCCGTGGTCAGCGGCGGCCCGGGTCCACAATCGACGCCGTCCCCGACGCCCCTGTCCATCACCGTAACTTCCTTGCCTGCGGCCACGGCGAAGTCCCCTTATTCCGCGACACTGTCAGCCACGGGTGCGACTGCCCCCTATAAATGGTCCATGGCTTCGGGTTCTTTGCCGACCGGCCTTGGCATGTCCGCAGCCGGCCAGATTTCGGGAACGCCGGCGCAGGCGGGAAGCTTTTCCTTTACGGCGCAAGTGACCGATTCCAGCTCGGCGCCGCAGACCGCAAGCGCCAACCTGGATATCGTGGTGAAAGCTGCCGCGGTCACTCCCCCGGCGATCTCGACTTCCTCGCTTCCCGGCGGCCAAGTGAATAGCGCCTACACGGCGTCGCTCTCGGGAACGGGAGGCACACCCGCTTACTCTTGGACGTTGCTATCCGGGCAGCTTCCGCCGGGACTGGCTCTGAACGCCTCGTCGGGGGCCATCGCTGGAACTCCTTCACAGTCGGGCAGTTATTCCTTCACTGTCAAACTGACGGACTCCGGCAATCCAGTACAAACGGACGTCGCCAACCTTTCTATTAGCATCGCTGCCGTGAATTCCCCGCTTCAAGTTACGACCACCAGTTTGCCTGCTGGCGAAACCGGATCGGCCTACACAGCGACCCTCGGGGCTACGGGCGGCGTGGCGCCGTACAGTTGGTCTCTTGCGGTTGGCACTTTGCCAAGCGGTCTGACCCTGTCGGCCGCGGGCCAGGTTTCGGGGACTCCCACTCAGGCTGCCAATTCTTCGATTACTGTCCAGGTCAAGGATTCCGCCTCACCGGCTGCGACCGCTACCAAGGCATTGAGCATTTCCGTAGTCGTCACCGGCGGAACCTTACAGATCACGACAGCTTCGCTGCCTAACGGTAAGGCCAACGTGGCCTACTCGACTACGTTGGCAGCCATCGGCGGCACCAAGCCCTATATCTGGAGCATCTCAGCGGGCTCGCTTCCTAGTGGTCTGGCCCTCAATTCCTCGTCCGGCGTCGTCAGTGGCACGCCCACGCAGTCCGGTGGTTTCTCGGTCACGTTCCAAGCCAAGGATTCCGCAGGGGCGCCGCAAACCGCTACAAAGGCGCTCAGCCTGACTGTAGCCGCGGCGGTCACGCCCGTTCAGATCACAACGGCCTCTCTCTCGAGCGGCCCAGCGAACTCCCCCTACGGAGCGACCTTGAGCGCCAGTGGCGGCACAACGCCGTATACCTGGTCGCTCAGTTCGGGAACGTTGCCGACGGGGCTAACGCTCAATAGCTCCACGGGCCAAATCGGCGGGACCCCGACCCAAGCCGCCACGTCATCTTTTACCGTTCAGGTGAAGGATTCCACAGCGCCGGCGCAGACAGCTACCAAGGCGCTCAGCATCACGATTACCGCTGTGGTTCCACCGGTTCAAATTACGACTTCCGCGTTGGCGGGCGCTCAAGTGAGCGCCACGTACTCCGCTTCGCTGGCCGCTAGCGGTGGCAAGACTCCCTATAGCTGGTCGCTGTCCGCGGGAACCTTGCCTGCCGGCTTGAGCTTGAACGCGTCAGGTCAGATTACTGGGACGCCCACGGCGTCCGGAACAGTGTCTTTTACGGTTAAGGTGACGGATTCAAGTGCGCCGGCAAAGACGGCCACGGCCAATCTGAGCATCGTGGTGGCGGCTGCCGTGACTCCTCCGGTGACGATCAGCACCACATCCCTGCCGGGCGGCACGGTGAGCAGCGCGTATTCGTCGACGTTGGCAGCGGCGGGAGGCAAGACTCCTTACAGTTGGTCGTTGTCGGCCGGATCCTTGCCTGCTGGATTGAATTTGAGCGGTGCTGGGGTAATCAGCGGCACCCCGACGGCGTCCGGAACAGTGTCGTTCACGGTTAAGGTGACGGATTCAAGCGCGCCGGCGAAGACGGCCACAGCCAATCTGAGCATCGTGGTGGCGGCTGCCGTGACTCCTCCGGTGACGATCAGCACCACATCTCTGCCGGGCGGAACGGTGAGCAGCGCGTATTCGTCGACGTTGGCAGCGGCGGGAGGCAAGACGCCTTACAGTTGGTCGTTGTCGGCAGGGTCCCTGCCTGCTGGATTGAATTTGAGCAGTGCAGGAGTAATCAGCGGCACCCCGACGGCGTCCGGAACGGTGTCCTTTACGGTTAAGGTTACGGATTCAAGTGCGCCAGCAAAGACGGCCACGGCCAATCTGAGCATCGTGGTGGCGGCTGTGGTGACTCCTCCGGTGACGATCAGCACTACATCCCTGCCGGGCGGCACGGTGAGCAGCGCGTATTCGACGACGTTGGCAGCGGCAGGAGGCAAAACTCCTTACAGTTGGTCGTTGTCGGCCGGATCCTTGCCTGCTGGATTGAATTTGAGCAACGCTGGGGTAATCAGCGGCACCCCGACGGCTGCTGGAACAGTGTCCTTCACGGTTAAGGTGACGGATTCAAGTGCGCCGGCAAAGACGGCCACAGCCAATCTGAGCATCGTGGTGGCGGCTGTGGTGACTCCTCCGGTGACGATCAGCACCACATCCCTGCCGGGCGGCACGGTGAGCAGCGCGTATTCGTCGACGTTGGCAGCGGCAGGAGGCAAAACTCCTTACAGTTGGTCGTTGTCGGCCGGGTCCCTGCCTGCTGGATTGAATTTGAGCGGTGCTGGGGTAATCAGCGGCACCCCGACGGCTGCTGGAACGGTGTCCTTCACGGTTAAGGTGACGGATTCAAGTGCGCCGGCAAAGACGGCCACAGCCAATCTGAGCATCGTGGTGGCGGCTGTGGTGACTCCTCCGGTGACGATCAGCACCACATCCCTGCCGGGCGGCACGGTGAGCAGCGCGTATTCGTCGACGTTGGCAGCGGCGGGAGGCAAGACTCCTTACAGTTGGTCGCTGTCGGGGGGGTCCTTGCCTGCTGGATTGAATTTGAGCAGTGCAGGGGTAATCAGCGGCACCCCGACGGCTGCTGGAACAGTGTCCTTCACGGTCAAGGTGACGGATTCGAGCGCGCCAGCAAAGACGGCCACGGCCAATCTGAGCATTGCGGTCGCCGCCGGAGCTCCACTGCAGATCACCACAACTTCATTGCCAGACGGCCAGGTCAGCTCTTCCTATTCTAAGGCGCTGGCGGCCACCGGGGGCAAGACGCCTTACACTTGGTCGATCGCGTCAGGCTCTCTGCCTGCTGGCCTCGCCCTGGCTGCTTCCACGGGACAGATAACTGGTACGCCGACCGCTACCGGTACGTCCTCCTTCACTGTTTCGGTGAAAGACTCCAGCACCCCGCAGCAGACCGACACACAGGTCCTGTCGATCTTCGTTTCCGCCGCGGTGACCGGCACGTCGGTTACCGCTTGCGGGACGTTGGGTAACTCCGGGGCATCGTACACCCTTCAGAACAACGTAAGCGCCTCAGGGACCTGCTTTACGGTGAGCGCGAACAACATATCCCTGAACCTGAACGGACACACGGTTACCTACAACACCGGCAACCAAGCCAACGCCCACGCCATTTCCGTGACTACCGGAAACAGCCAGGGTTTCTCGGTGTCCAACGGCACTTTGACGGAATCGAGCGGAGCTACCGCCAGTAATGCCCACGTCATCAATATGGGGGTGGTGGTATCCGGCCCAAGCATTCACGACATTACCTTTAACTGGAGTTCAGGTTTTTCTCAGGCGATTAACACCGACTATGGCAACAGCAGCGTGCCGAACGGGGCCATGGTCTACAACAACACGCTGAACAACAATTCGGCGGGTTCTTGCGGCCAGGTATCGTGCCGCGACCTGCTGCAGAGCGCCAGCATCCGCATCTCCAACGCCATTCGATCGTCCAACCCGCCGCAGCTTTACGGCAACACCATCAACGGCGGGCCACAAGGAGCGCTGGAATGCGACGCGCCAGGGTGCATCATCCACGACAACGTGATCAATCCGGGCAATGCGACCGTGGACGACACCAACGATTTCGCGATTTGGTGCTGGGCGTCGTGCAATGCCTACAACAACACCATCATGACGCCGTTGACGGGGAACTCCGAGGGCCGGGGAATCCAGTTGAGTGGAGTGGAGACCTCGACCAACGGTGCCAACGTGCATAACAACACCATCACGGTAACCACCAGGCCGAACAATGCCGAGTACGGAGGCTGCGAACTGGGGGGCACATACGGCATCCAGTTTGACGATAACGGCAAGGGCGGCACGGCGCAGAACAACAACGTCACCGCGGTGGCGGATCAGTGCTGGGCCACCGGACTACGCTTGACGGATACGGAAACCACCGCCAACGTGTCGCAAAACAATTCCTACAAAGCGATTCGCAATTCCGGTTCGCAGGCTTGCAATTATATCGGCGGTAGCGAGAAGACGGCCTGCGCCCACGCGGTGGCGCTGGCCAGTCCAACAGGTTTCCTGAGCAAGAATGATACTTTCCAGGGCGATTCGGACATCTTGTTCTTCGACTGGGACGGCGGGTCCGGGGTAACCTTCATTTCACCGACGTTCTTGAAGGGCACCACCAATCCCTCGCCGAACTTCCACACCTTCGTGTTCCGCAACGGGGGAACGCTGGTCAGCAACATCCACGTGCAGGACGCCAACTTCGGATCGGGGACCAGCGCGACCGATACCGATCTGCCAGGTAAGAGCGGCAACAACCAGGCGGCTAGCGTTTTCATCGACTGGTCGCAGACCATCACGGTGAACAAGTCCGGCGGCGGCGCGGCTTCAGGGGCCACGGTGAGCTTTACCGATGCGCTGGGCAAGACCTTCAGCGCAACCGCCAACAGCAGCGGCGTTGCCACCGTGGTAGTGCCCCAGTACCGCCTGAACAACGATAGCGGCGCCAACGGGATCGAGAACCACAACCCGTTCACCCGCAGCGTATCTGCGTCAGGATGCTCTACCAACACCACAACCGGCCTGTCCATCTCCGGCACCGGTTCTGCCACGATAACCTTGGGAGGTTGCTAAGGATTCCGCGGGAAAGACGCGGCTGGTCAAGCGGGCTTTCATGGTGGATGGGCCGCAGTAAGTTACCTGGTCTCAACGGCCCAGCGGGCTGGCGTCAAGCCAGGAACCCCCACTAATCTTGGCATTCTAGCGATAGGTGGGAGAATGCCAAGGGGCCTCTACTCCACCCAAAGCGTCTTCCGTGTCCGAATGTTCGTCGTCCAGCTCCCCTTCCGCTTGAGCCCCCTGCTCCAACATCCTTGAGGTCACGGCTCGATTGGCGGCAATCAGTCCCGCCAGCAGATACCAGTAAGGCCGATAGAGCGTATGGCTTACGGTGCTGACGACTGCTATGCCGATCATCATGAAGTAGCACGCCGTAGCGAACTGGTGATTCACCAGAAAGGGCGGGGACTCCGTCTCACGCAGCACCCAGCGATTCGCTTTCCATACTTGAATGAGAAAATAAGAAAAGACGATCAGGCCCACGATTCCCAGTTCGGCGGTTACTTGAAGGAAAAGATTGTGAGGGTTCATCCAAGCCGTGTGGAATTTGCCCGCATAGATCGTGCCGTAGGCAGTGGGAAATTGCCCGGCACCCACGCCCAGGATCGGGTGGTCTTTGATCATTTTCCAACCGGCCTCCCAAATCAAGAGACGGAATTTGTTCGAGTCGTCCAGCTGACCGCCCTCCGCGTACTGCTTCACGGTCAAATAGCGCTTCTGATATTGGGCGGGAAGAGAGAACCACACGACCAGCGCGAGGACCACGGCCATCGCCAGGTTGAGTACTTTCCGTTTCGATCGAAGAATAGCGAAAAGGCCCATGGCCAGCAGGGCCACCAGGGAAATGCGGGCGCCGGTCAATAGCAGCACAAAGAAACCAAATCCTGCGCAACCAAAGAGAAAGAGCTTCTTAAGAGTACCCTGCGAGCAGCGCATCAGCGCTATTACGAAGGGTATTAAGGCCAATAAAAGACCGGCCAACTCGTTTGGCCCGCCAACCATGCTACTAATCCCTTCCGCACGCTGCACGCCGTTCACGACGTAGAATTCTCCGCGCGAATACGCCAGGAAAGCGCTTCCGGCAAACCACATCATGAACCCCGCCAAAAGCCAAAGGATGGCGCGTAGCCGGTCCTGGGAATCGATGAAAAAAGTCATCAGCAGCTGCAGGATGATCAGCTTGAGCATCTCCGTGGCTGCTTCCAACGCGCCTCCCCGCCATATGGCAAAGGGAATCGTGAGTATCACCACTGCTTCCAGAAGAATCGTGGCGCGCACGATGGATTCGGTCCGGATTAATTCTTTGATGACGCTAGCCTTGGTCCAAAGCAGAATCACCAACATCAAGATGCCGTAGACGAGTTCAATGCGTAGTGGCCCGAGTGCGGGAACCAATTCTCCCGGCTGAATGAAATGAAGCGTCATCAGCACGGCCAGGCCTATGAACGGGCGAACCAGCCCGCGAAAGGCGAGAACCACGCCAATCAGGCCGCCTACGATCATCAAAACGTTACCCAAAGTCATCGCCGTTCTTCGATCCGGAAGGTCTTGTCGTACAGGAAAGAAATCATGGCTTCCCTCATTCTTCCAGGCGTTTCGCGGCACCGTTGCGTACGCCCATTGCGGTGAATTGCCTGATCTTGACCTGAATCACCGCTCGATCCTGACGGTCCAGGCCCACAAACCAGAGCGACCCCGCGAAAGGGAGAAGACCGCAGATCGATGCGAGAACCAGGCCTCCATAGCCGTGAATCGGAAATAAACTCTTGTAAACCGTATTGCCTGCCACGAACAACAGCGCTGGCGCCACGGCGGGCATCACTCCGTGGGCCACGTAGGTCCTCCAGGGAACGTCCAAAGCCGCCAGGAAGGCTCGTGGATACAGCCAGCCCCGGATGATGACATTGGCGATAGCCGTCCCGGCGGCTACGCCCAGGATTCCGTAATGGCGCACCAGTCCTACGCTCAACCCGATATTCAAAACCGACTCGACGAAGGTCCAGTTGACATTCAGACGATGTTTGCTCAAGCCGTACAGGACCTGAGAGCTGGCGAATTGTGTGCAGGAAAAGACTATCCCAATGGCCATGATGATCACTACGGTTCCCGAGGGCCCTGCGAACCTGGGCCCCATCCACAGCCGGATGAAGTCGGTCCCGAGGCCCAGCAGCGCGCCCGCGCCCAAAAAGGCGACAAACAAACTGTATTTTGTGCCGCGAATCAGCGTGTTGGCCACCCGATGCATCTCACCGACGGCCTCAAACGAACTGACCAGCGGGGCAAAGATCATGGTCGTCGAGTTCAGGAGATCTCGCAGGTACTCGACCAAGCGAAGGCCAATGATGTAGTACGTCACTTGCTCGATGGGCAGAAAGACTGCGATGACCACGGAATCGACCTGGTAATTGATCCGATTGGCGAAACTCAACAGGAACGAATACCAGCCGTGCTCCACGATCGGGCGCATATGCAGCATCTCCGGTCGCTGCCACCGGAACCGGTATTTCGGAATCAAGCGCAGCAGGATCAGCAGCTCGGCAGAATAGCCTACCAGGGTGACTCCGAACTGAATCAAGGCCAGAGTCAGCAGGCCGAACCCCAATTTCAGGAACACTACGCTGAGCGCCGTACGCACCAGCAGGACGGGTATCCATACGCTGTTCATCAAGTCCCAACGCGAAAAACCTGCCAGGCAAGCGTGAGAAGTGGCAAACATGAAATCGCACGCAATGCATCCCGCGGCAATGAAGATGGTGATTTGCGCGACCCGCAGCAATTCCACCGGGATATGCATGTACGGCAATCCAAAGCGTGCGACGGCGGCGGCTACCAGGAAACAGGCCGGCACCATCATCGCGTAGACCGTAAAGGTGCTGTTCAGCAGACGATCCAGGGATTCCTGGTCTCCCTGGGCCTGGAAGCGGGAAACGAATCGCACCAGGGCGGAGCGCAGCCCGACATCGACAACTCCCATGTAACCCGTGAGTTGCAGGACCAGGGCCCAGATCCCGTAGGAACTGTCGCCCAAATGGTGCACCACGAAGGGTGTCATCCAAAACGCGACCAGCACGTTGAGGGTCAAGCTGGACCAGTTGCTGACCACGCCTTTCGCGATTAGAGACCGTGAAATCTCAACGCGTTTGGGTTTCGGCGCCTTTGGAGCTTCTGTGAGCACGCTGGTCTCGGTCATGGGTGCAAGGCTGTCTGTTGCCTTCAGCCGGTGGCGGCTTTGCTGCCCGGATACCGGGCTGGGCCGCTCCGTAGCCTATTTGGGAGCTGCGGTGACCCGTGAAATACAAAATCGGGTTTTTCCCGAACGCTCCCGGGGAATCTCCGTGACTCGCTCAAAAGTCCACACCAGGTCGTCGGGTATGAACCTCCGCAAGTTGGTCTGCAGCATGTCCAGGTCGCCGTTTGAGAAATTGGGCCCCGCAATGTAGCGGATGCGAAACTCCGTGAGCGATTCCTGGATAATTTGCGTCTTTGCCAGGCCCGGACAGACCTGCAATACCCGATTCGTGAACGCCACGCCCGGAATGCGGTCCCCGTTCGGCAATTGGAACACATCTCCCGTGCGGCCAATCACTTGCCGTATTAGAGGATACCCGCGCCCGCACGCGCACTTTTCGGCTCCCATCAGAACACAATCATTAACCCGATATCGAATTAAAGGCATGCCACGGTTCAATAAATCTGTAATGAGTATCTCGTGCAGCCCTGGAATTTCGCTGTTCTCGACCGGGATGAATTCCAAATAGGCACTGGCGGGGTTAACATGCATGCCATTGTGCTGTTCGCATTCCCCCGCGATCATCCCGAATTCACGGCTTCCGTAGTGTTCAAATACCCGGCAACCCAGAACCTCTTCGATGACCTTTCGTTGCTCTGGGTATAGGGGTTCCGCGGTGCAAATGGCGCTAAAAGGCTTGTGGAATGTTTTCTTGGAATCGCGCAAGTATTCGCAGAAAAGAGCCAATGGCGTGGGATAGGCATAAATAATGCGCGGGCGGAGTTGATTCAATATCTGCCGATGGGATTCCAGCACCACAGGATTTAACACGGAGGTCGCGGCCCACACGCGCCTCATCAAGTGGTTGTCGTACAGTCGCCAGCGCCAGCTGGGGTTCGCGCTGTAGTCTTGCTGGGCGCCCCACAGGTAGAACACTTTGTCGCCGGGCAAGAATCCGGCCCAGGCGTTGAAGCGCAATTGCACCGCCGCCTTCTCATGGACCGACACCGGGTCGCGAAGAATGGGCACAGGAGTATCGGTGGTTCCGCCGGTCGCGGCTTGGTGCAGGTCTTCGCGCCGGAATTCCCGCGATTGTATCTGGTCCAAATGGCGAGCGATGTCGTTGCGCGTCAGCGGCGTGAGCTTCTGCAAATCCGCCGGAGAGTGAATCGCCCCGGGTTGCAGACCGGCCTCATCGAGACGTTTCTTGTAGAATGCGGTGTTTTCGTAAGCGTATTGCAGCAGCCGCTTCAAGGACTCCCACTGGCGCGTTCGATTCTCCTCGAGCGGCAGTTTTTCGAGTTGCTCATATTTTCGAAAACGAGATGCCGTGCCCCTGTAACTCTTGGGTTCGAAAAAGGGAAGAACCACCTCAAGATAAACCTTGTTTAGCGCCCGCATGATGGTCTCAGTGGGAGTTGCTCATTTCCGGCTTGGCAGGTTCGTGAATCACAAAGCCATATTTGCCGGAAATCTCGCTGGCGATGCTGTCGGTAAGCTCGATCTGGAGTTCCGCACTTCCTTCGAAATACAAACCGATCCTTTTGCGCAGCTCCTGCTCCGTAGCGGGCCCGTAGTCCTTGCCGGGAACCACGCGCAGGAGCACCAACTCCGGGGCGCGCTGCACGAACTGCACCTGGCGAACATCGGCCATGTCGGAGACCACCAGAGTGAGGGCTGGGCCGGAAATCTGCCGGCCGTCCGAGAGAACCAGGAAATCCGTGATTCGGCCCTGCACGTCGGCGAGCAATGGCAATTGCCTGCCACACGGGCAGCGCTGATCTTCCGCCCATTCTCCTACGTCGCCGATTTCGTAGCGGATCAGCGGCATGCTGTAGTTCAGAAGATCGGTCACCAGGATGCGGCCCGCTTTCCCGGGCCGCGAGGCATCCGGGACAATTTCGACCAGCAAGGCATCCGCGTTCACGTGCATTCCGCGATGGAACTCGCATTCGCTGGCAATTACGCTGACTTCGCGGCAGCCGTAGCGGTTGAAAACCTTTCCGCCGAAGGTCTCTTCCAAAAATTCACGCTGGCCGGGCAAAAGCATTTCCGCCGTGGTCACGATCGAGTCGATCCGAATATCGCTGATCTCCCGCTGTCGCAGATAGCGCGCGAAGGCCACCGCGGCCTGCGTATACGCCACCATGGCGCGCGGCTTAAGCCGGCGGATTTCGGCCACGAACTTCAACCAGTCTGCGTCGGTGATTTTGGAGGTGTTCAGGGCCACGATGCGATAGAGCAGGTTGTTGCGGAGGTGGTCCCACCAATTCTCCGGACGCCCTTGATCCAGCCGCGAGCCCCACAAGCTGATCCGCCAATCGCCTGGCCGCACACCGGCCCACAGATCGTGTCGGTACGTGCTGGCTTTTCTGGAGTCAAAGCGCTCCACATCCACGTAAAACTGTAGCGGGCTTCCTGTCGAGCCTCCGGTCTGATTCTTTTTTCGTTTCTCTTCGGGAAAATCGCGTGCCTGAAGGTCTGCTCCGTGATCCTGGATGTCCCGCTTCGTCAGTGCCGGGAGACGAGAAAGCGCTTCAAGAGAAGCCAATTGTTCCGGCACGATCCCCGCCTGCTGCAATCTCCGGGCGTAGAACGGACAATGATCCTGGGCGTGCCGCAGCAGCTTCCGGAGACGCTGCAACTGCAAGGCTTCTAATTCGGCTTTGGGCAGAAACTGCGTGCGCTCAAACTCGCGGCCGTACGCGGTGCACTTCGGGTGGTCGCGCCGGATCCAGACAGGGAACACCAAATGGCGAACCAGCCAGCTGGCCGTGCTGGCGGTCCATGATTGCTTAAGGCGAAAGCCGCCGCGTTCCATGCCCGAGTAGTCCTCCTACTTCCACACGTTTGCTTCGTTGGCCAGGATGACCAACAGCCACCCAGCGAATCAGGGACATTGCGAAACCACCCTGCTGTAGTAGCTCTGCGCCCGCAAAGCAAGCTTCTCCAAGCCAAACTCGGCGGCCGTCTCCTGATATTCCTCGGACAACCGCGCTCGCAGTGGCTGGTCCTGCCAGAGCCGAAAAATGTTCTCGGCCAGTTCGTTCGCGTTCCCAGGTTCAAAGAGCACTTCGTCGGTCAACTCACGATTTGCCGGGATGTCGGTCACGACGGAGGGAAGACCCATCGCCATGTATTCCAACACGGAATTGGAGCTGCCTTCACTCTTCGAGGTAAGTACGCCGAAATCCGCAGCCGCCAGGAAACGACGCACATCCGATTGCCGCCCGACGAGTTTCACGACATCGGACAGGCCCAATTGAGCCGCCAGATTCTGCAATGCTTCGCGTTCCGGCCCTTCTCCTACCAATATGAACTGGATGGACGGAAGCCGTCCATGCAAAAGCTTCGCGGCGTTGACTAGTGTCGCAAGGTCCTTCACCTCGGTCAGGTTCGCGACCGAAATGCAGATGGGCCCCTGCTCATTCCATCCCAGGGCGCGGCGGGCCTCCAGGCGCTCTTCGGGCGTCGCGGGAACAAATCTCGACAGGTCGGTTCCGTTGGGCAGAATTTCCACCTTGGCGGCGGGTACGCCCTCGGTCTGGGTTTGAAAACCCCACAAGGCCCGCGAGTTGGTCTGCCAACGATGCGCCAGGGGAGTGATCGCCTTCATCATCAGGCGATGACTGGCCTTCCTCCAATAACCTGCGTTGCGCACCGATCCTATGACCTGTGGGGCCTTGGCCATGCGCCCGGCCAGCACCCCGGCCATGAGCCCTTCGACAAAAAAGCACTGCACGATGTCGGCGCGCTCTTCCCCCAGTACTTGAGCCAGCTTCCGGACTCTCACCGGAAAGGACGGGAGTTTGGCTGAGCGCGGGAAGACCACTCGCAAGGGGCACGGCAAGGTCTTGGCGTCGAGTTCCGGCGCCTCGAACAGAAATATCAACTTCAGCTCAAAGAACTTTGGGTCGAGGAGGGGTATCAAGAGCTGGATTTGGCGCTCGGTTCCGCCTTCCCACTCGGTGATCAGGTCGATCACGAAAAGAATCTTGATCCGCCTGCCGGCCTGGCCGCCATTTCTCAAGATGGGCTTCTTGGCGGCGGCGCCCAGCATGGTCTTCGCAAACGACAGCCGGGCCTTGCCCCCGCTGAAATTTGCATTGCCGCCGTCTAGGACAGAATCACTGACGGGAAAGCGCGGCAGCAAGAACGGATCGGACTCCTGTCGAACCAACCCGGGTTTGGTGGTAACCGCAAATTGGTACCCGGAGTGCCGGACTTTATCCAAGGCACTGATTCCCCAGGCTCCCCAGGGGTAAGCGAAACCCGGAACATCGTTTCCGATTCTTCCGCGCAGCTCTTCCAATGATTCCTGCACTTCTTTTTCGGCCTCTGATGGCGACGCATTTGGCAGCAGCGTGTGATTCAGCGTGTGCGAGCCAAATTGCACCACCGACGCCTGCATCTCCTTCACTTCATCCCAGTTAACAAACGCCCGGTCGGAAAAAGCTCCCGCAAGGCCTGCGGCGTCCCCCACTCGCGCGGTAAAATCCTCGGCTTCCGCTCCAGGCCTGGTCAAGAGCCATCTCCTCAGGAACCTGTAGGAGGTACGGTCCCCTTCTTCGGGCGGAAACCATGGCAACCGGCGCGCCACTCGCTCGATCACCTCTCGACGAGCTTCTTTGCTCTTCAGTTCTTGCAGGCAGAGCCACAAACGTTCCTGCCAGAACCTCCGATTGCTGCCGATGAAACGCGTCGGAAGGAAAATCGTTGCCGGGAGCCCGCGACGCTTGAGGTGCGGGAAAGCATAAGCAAAGTTGTCTAGCCACCCGTCGTCGAAAGTGATCGCGCAGTAAGGGCGTTTCGCTTGGGAAGTCGCCGCGTCCCTCCTCGCCGCGATTTCGCCGAGTGGGACTACCTGATAGTTTTCCGCCAGCCAATCGAGAAAGTCCGAGAACGCGTCTTCGGACGTACACATCTCCTGGTCAAAACACTGCGCGCCGCGGGGCAGTACGCGATGCAGGCTGAAAATAGTCGCGCCCGGGCCGCACAGCCACTGCGCCGCGTGCCGGACCGGCGACGTGTCTCCCAAGAGCCCGGCCAGTCGATCCTGGAATTGCTTATAACTGGTCATTTCTTTGGCTGATGCCCCATCCGAAAGAAGCGAACTCGTTCAAGCCGTCTGCAAGACCTACCCGGCGGTCTTTACGGTCTCTGCCGTTCGCCGGATAGCACTCAATTGCTCAGAGAAAGCTTCGTTCATCGGGGCAAAAAGGAACCGCTCACAAAGCCTGCCAAGATTCTTCGCCGTTTGGCTCAAGCCGATGTATTGGCGAAATCTCGATCGCCCGCTCGCCTCCAGCCGCGGCTGGTCCGGGTCAAATTCCCACGGATGGATGTAAAAGACAGCGGGCTGCTTTTCCATGCGATTCAACCGGCGAATGCCCCAGCACACGTAGGAAAAGGGAAGCATCCGGAAATACCCGCCCCCGCAAAACGGGAGTCTCTGTTTGCCCAGCTGAATGGTGGAGATCGGGATTTCGACCAGGGAAGTCTTAGCTATTCGGTAGGGCTTCCTCGGGGCATGGCGATTGTCGTACAGATCGTGGGCCACCGGATGGACGCTGGAATCGTACGTGAACCCGTTTTCCGCGAGGATGTCCGCCGCCCATTCCGTTCCCGGCGTCATGGAGAAGCTGGGTGCGCGATACGCTTCGACGCGTACACCGGCGGCATCTTCGATCACCGCCTTGGCGCGCCGCGTGTCTTCGCGAAACTCCGCCGGCGACAAGGTGTAGATGGGCCGGTGCCAGTAGCTGTGGCACGCGATTTCGTGCCCCAATTCCTTCGCTCGGCGGACCAGCTGGGGATAGCGTTCCGCGACCCAGCCGAGAAAAAAGAACGTCGCGCGGACGCGGTGAGCCTCCAGTAACTCGAAGAGCAGGTCGGTATTGCCTTGGACCCGGCAGGGCATCTGGTCCCAGGACTTACGGGGCACCACTTTGCTCATGGCTTCGGTGTGGAAATAGTCCTCCACGTCGACCGACATCGCGTTGGAGATGCGAACCTGTTGACCTGTCTGATGTTGCGGCATGACCAGTTGGGATCTCTTCTTAGAATCCCACGTTAGCTTCTGGAAGTGTAACGACAAAGCCAGTTAGTTGCGGCCTGGGAACTGCCCAATCGTGGGACTGACAACATTAGTCAATTTAGCGGTCGTTCACGTCGCGGCCCCGGAGCACTTGGTTCGTAGAGTGCTATTCATTGCAGCCTTGTCATCCTCGATGCCACCCGCGTCCCTGGGCGTCAAATTCCGGCCAAAACTTAGGTACGGACGGACGACGGCGGTGTTGGTTTTTCCGTTGCGGCTGTGGAAACCTTTGTTTCGGACCTACTCCTATCGCCGCGGGGCTTCAACGCCTCTGCCAGAAAACCCGCACCAAGCCCAAGATGGATCGTCGGATAAACAATCGGCGCCATCAAGAAATTGCTGGCGCCGTGGCGAAAACCCAGAGCCAGCGAGAAAATCAGTACCACCGTGGCATAAACTGCCAGAGACAAACCAAAGGCCACCGCGAACGGCCGCGAAAGCAGCGCGGCGGCGCCTCCAAGTACGATCCACAGCACAAAGGCCGCCGGCACGATCTGGGCCACGGAAAATGCATCGCGGTGCTTGCGGATCAGCCGGTACCGCCCGCGCCCATACCGCATCATCTGTTGCCACAGCCGGCTGACGCTGTCCCTCGGCTGGTACAGTATGGCCAAGCGCGGGCTGATATGGGAAACGAGGCCGGCTTTGAAGACTCGATAGTTGAATTCCACGTCTTCGCAGGCATCAAAACTCTCATCGTAGTAGCCGATGCGCTCAAAAACACTGCGCCGGTACATTGCTCCGGAACTCGACGGATCGACCGGGCCTTCGTAGTCGGTGGCAAATATCGTCGAATCCCGGCCGTGGCCCAGGGAAGTGGCCCGCGCTTGGGCCACCACATTCTGAAAGACGCTGTTGCCGTTCATCGTCAGCGGCTGGGGCCGGCAAAAACAATCGGCGCCGGTCTGTTCGAACAGTGAAACAGTGTCGCGCAACAGCGTTTTGCTGGGAATGTGGCAATGTCCATCGACGTAAATGACGTATTCTCCGCGCGCATGCCGGGCCCCAATATTGCGGCCGGCGCTGGAGAGTTTGCTCGGATTATCCAGCAGCCGTAGGGACATCGTAGAGGCTTCCGCGAATTCCTGGATCACCTCGATTGTCCGGTCGGTGGAGGTTCCGACGGCTACAATCACCTCGAAGCGGTCTCGGGGATATTCTTGCGCGTCCAGCTGCGCCAGCACGCTCTTGATATGCGCTTCTTCGTTTCGCACCGGCAAGACCACCGACAGGAATGGCAACTCTCCATCGGCCCGCGTCGCAACCCGCATGGCCGGGGCCGACGGAAGAAACTCGCCGTACAGCGTGTGGAATTGCTCTATCTGCGTTTCGACGGAGTAGGCTTGGGTGATCCGCTGATGACCCGCCTTTGCCAGCGCTTGCGCTCGGTCCGGCTGATCCAGGAGCTCGACGATGGCTTGCGCTTGCGCCTCCGGCTGTGCCGGCGGCACAAGCCGGACCGTACGATGAGGCCCGGCGATTTCCTCCACGCCACCGACCGCCGTGGCCACCACGGGGACGCATGCCGCCATTCCTTCCATCACGACGTTGGGCATCACTTCCGAATGCGAGGGGTTCACCAGAACGTCCACGCCCGGCAGCACGTTGCGTAGCTCGCGCTCAAAGCCGGCAAAAGTCACATGGTCCTGAAGCCCCAGAGCGCCCGCCTTGCGTTGCAGCTCTTCCTCCAGGGCGCCGCTGCCGAAGATCAGGAATCGCGCCCGCGGGACCCGCTGATGCACCAGGGCCGCCGCTTCGAGAAAATCCCCGACGCCTTTTTCCGGGCTCAGGCGTCCGGCGGTCGCCACCAGCGCGCATCCCTCGGGTAGCGCAAATTTTCGCTGCAGCTCCGCGCGAGCCGCGTCCACCGCGCCAGGCGCAATGGGCGAAGCATCGATGGCGTTGGTCACAATGCGAATCTTGGCTGGCCGGAAGGGTTTGCCGGATACGCGCTGGGCTTGCGATGCCGACAGGCAAACGATCCGTGGGGCGAAGCGCAAGAAGAGGCGGTCCAGGATTTCGTACAGCCGTACTCTTCGATTCTCTTTGGTCCAGCCCCGCAGGAAACAAGCTACTGGTATTCCGCAGGCTCGCCCCGCCAGAAGCCCTACGATGTCGGCTTTATAGCCGTGGGCACAAATCAGCCCGATCTTTTTTTCGCGTATTACCTGCACCAAATCCCGGACGGAGGTGACCAGAGAACCCATGCGCAGAGAGACCACTTCCATTCCCCGGCTCTGGATCGCATCCCGGAACTCGCGCCCTTCATACTCTCCCACGTACACCCCGAAAACCAGCTCCCAAGGACCGTTGCGGTCGGCTTGGGCGTAACG
Source organism: uncultured Acidobacteriota bacterium (assembly GCA_963788495.1). GTDB lineage: Bacteria > Acidobacteriota > Terriglobia > Acidiferrales > UBA7541 > Acidiferrum. The sequence goes on from CAWBGX010000003.1 coordinate 606,321, forward strand.
CAGCAATTGCGATTCGGGTCCCCCGACGAAGTTGCTCGCCCGCAAGTGCAGAATCCGCGGGCGATTCATGAGGTGACCTGCATGGCTTGCGCGACGCTCCCCAGAGATTTTTCGGGACGCGACCCCCGTGAGACGTCCATCCACGCGCTTTCGAGGCGCCCGGCGATTTCATTCCAGCCGTAACGTTCGGCGACCCGCTTTCGGCCCTGGTCGCCTAAATGCCTACGGTCCTCGCTGCAACCAAGAAGCCGAACCACGCACGCCGCAAAATCTACCGCCGAATCCGCGATGAGCAAGTGTTTCTCGGATTCCAGTTCCAGGCCCTCAGCCCCGATCGTTGTAGAGACAATCGCCTTTCCCGCGGCCAGCGCCTCGAGAATTTTCAGGCGGCTGCCCCCTCCGATGCGCAGCGGCACCACAATTACCGCGGCTTGCTCCAGATACGGCCGGACGTCCGCGACCTCTCCGACGAAATCAACCCCCGGCAGGCCCGAGAGCTTGGCCCGCAAGGACTCGGGCGGCCGGCGTCCCACGATGCGCAGCATCGCTTGCGGCACTTTCTCCCGGATCAACGGAAGAATTTCCTGCGCGAAGTATTCCAGCGCATCGCCGTTCGGAAACCAGTCCAGTGACGCCACGGACAGGATCTCGCCGCCAATTTCCCGATCGGCGGCAGGCTCGTAGAATTCCAGGTCGACTCCATTGGGAACCAGGCCTACGCGTTGCACGCCCCACTCGCTCATGGTCTGGACATCGGCGGCTGTGACCGCAGTGACACCCGTGGCCTTCGCCAGCGCGCGACGCTCGAACCATTTCATCTTCTTCGCTTGCAGCCCGAAGAATGCTTTCTCCACGAAATTGCCGCCCTGCTCGGCGCGCCTTTGCCATATCTGTGATTCAACGTTATGGGTGGCGATCAGCGTCGGCGTGTATCCCGCCTTGCCCAGGAACCGGGCGTACGGCGTCCATTCAATCTGCACCAGATCCCAACTCCCGCCCTTCAGCAGGTCGTCGAACGCCTTTTGAAATCGCGGGGAATAATGTTTGGTGACGGAAAAGGGATACCGAGAAAACAAGTTGGCGAACAAACTCAAGTACAAAGCGAAGCCCGCTAACGTGGGCGGCGGCTCAACCAGATGCACAACGATGCCAGCGGACCGCAGAGCCGCCAAAGAGGGATCACCCTCCTCACCGTAACACAGCAAATGAACTTCGTGCCTTTGTGCCAGGCGTTTCAGCAGATTCCACGTGCGTATGCGTTTGCCCGCATTCGGTGGATAGGGAATCTCTTCGTCGAGGATTAGCGCCCTCAACCCTTTCGTCTTTGTCAGCGCTTCCATACTGTCCCCAGAGTCATCGCCGAGCGTTCCTGGCCGGTAAAACCCGAGCATCGAAGGTCTCGTGCTCTTGCTTCGCCGCACCGATCGCTTAGCGCACTCCCCGGCCAATGATGACCGCTCGAATCGAATAAAACACGATCAACAGGTCCAAACTCACCGAAACGTTGCGAATGTAGTACAAGTCGAAGCGCAGCTTTTCCTTGGCTTCTTCGACCGAAGAACCGTACCCGTAGTTGATTTGCGCCCATCCCGTGATGCCAGGGCGCACCGCATGGCGCACGTTGTAATACGGAATCTGTTCGCTCAGCTTGGCAACGAACTCCGGCCTTTCCGGACGGGGCCCCACGAACGCCATCTCGCCGCGCAGCACGTTCCAAATCTGCGGGATTTCATCCAGGCGCGACCTTCTCAAGAACTTTCCAATCGTGGTAATTCGCGGATCTTCGTCGCTGGCCCAGGTGGGGCCGCTGTCCGCCTCCGCGTCCGCGCGCATGGTGCGAAACTTCAAGCAATCAAACACATGGCCGCGCAAGCCCACCCGCTTTTGCCGGTAAAGCAGCGGACCTCGCGAAGTAAGGGTGATCAGCAGGGCGATAATTGGAATCAACGGAAAGGTCACAATAGAAAGCGTCAACGCCAGCAGCGCCGAAATGACCTGGCGCAGCAGCCAGTGCCGTTGCCGCAAGCGAAAGCCATCGCCGAAAATCATCCAACTCGGATGCAGCTCATCGACGTCGATTTTTCCAGTTACCTTCTCCAGAATCGAAGTGCCGTCATCGATCCGGATGCCGTGCAGCCGCATATCGAGCAATTCGTTGACCGGCATCATCGACCGGCGATCGGCCAGAGCGACGATAACGCGGTCCACGGCCCGGCGATTCCACAGATCCTTCAGCGTGCTCGCCAGCGTCTCGCTGCTAAGCGGAGCGCTGATGTTGCTTCCCGCAAATCCGACCAGGTCCATTCCCAGTTCGGCCCGGGTTTGAATCGCCTCGCGGATTCGCATCGCTCGGTCGCCGTTGCCCAGCAGGTACACCCTTTCGCGCAACGCTGGAAGCGAAATCAGCCGGGCGTAAGCCCATCTCCAAAAAGTCCAAGTGATCGCCAGAATGAACAGACCGATCAGGAAAACGTATCGCCCTACCTGAAATTCCGGAAAAACGTAGATCAGGGCTCCCAGGATGAGCGACAAGAGCCCCACCAGCATCAGGATCCGTGGATACATCTCTTCCTGGCTGGTCGGCCGCCGCACATCGTGCAGTTCCAGATAATGCGAGCAGAGAGATGCAAGCAGCACTACCACCAGAATTTTCAGCATCACCTGCTGGTCTGCGAATACCGCCCTTCTTTGCTCGCCGTAGCAAATCGCAATCGCCAGCGCGAAGGACGCGCAGACAGACACAATCTCGCCGAAGAGCAGGACCAGCAATCTGGTCGGAACGTAGGAATTGAATATGCGAACCACGGTTAGGTATGTTCTCCCGTACTCTTTGCTTCTACCTGGCCGACGGTCAAACTTTATTGGCCGATAATCGAGCTAGAACGGCTCCTGGATGCGACACAAGTATAGCCGTCCCGTACCAGCCGTACCATCAACAGCTAACTTGGATGCAAGGGAAATGCCACCCCCAGTCCTTCATCCGTTTCGCCCGCTTCCATCCAACTATATGATAAAAAGTAAGTTACAGGGATCATCGCCCGTAGGCTCGACGCAAGGAGCCTCGTTCAAAAGCGTGACCGGTCAAAAAAAGTTCCGTTTATTGCCCTAAGACACCATGAGCCACTGCCACGGATACATGAGGGCACTTGGAAGTCCAAACAGCAGGGTCAGACCGGAGCACTCTTCTTTTACGTCGCTCGTGTTAATTATTGAAAACAGGTTGGTTAAGGAAACGCGAATCCTAGGGGCGGGTCAGAAATGTCTCTAAGTCGCTCAAAAGCCAGTCTCATTTTGGGACTGATCTGGTTTCCGACACAGGGCAGGCCTCTCTTGGAGGTCTAGCGCGGAACGTACTCATCCAGGACCGGCTCTATCTGCTGCGCAAACCGCACCGCACGCCCTTCGGCCGCGTCTGGCTCTTCCCGGCTCTCGACGGGCGCAAAGATGCGTATCAGGGCGCCGTCGGAACGCGACATCCGGATCGAATCCGCCACCAAGTAGAACTTCGCCCAGTACTCGCTCGACGTCACCCGGCCATGGGCTTGATACCAATACAACACCACCGCCCGTTCGTCGTCATTCTGAACCAGGTATCGGTTCACAGCCACTTTTTCCCCGTCCGGGGTCTGGATCCAGATCTGCTTCGAGTCCAGCGGTGACCAGCCCTCCGCCGGCAGGCAATTCTTGGGGGAGTGAATCGTGTCGCCGGCACGCTGGCTCGGGAAATACGCCACAAAGAGGTTCACGCCACCGGCCTGCTTGGGAGCGGAGTAGTCGCGAAACAGAAACTCCCCAGGCCCCAGCGTTTGCCGGACGTCGGAACTGAGCGGCAAATCCTGGCCCTGCCAGCCGCCCACTGCCTTTGGAAACGCCTCAAGACTCTTATACGCAGGAATGACTTCCACCTGCTTCCGGGCGTGAATCATCAGTCCGGTCCCAGCCAGGAGCACGGCCGCCAAGCTGAAGCGGCCCCAGGAAGCAAGAGCGCCGGTCATGTGGTGGCGTCCCGTCGGGCCATCCGAGATCCAGCTACATGCAGGCCCACCAGCAGGCCCATGGTGAGAACAAAAATCAACCAGCCGGAAAACGCATGAAAGAAGCCGTCGGCGTACTGTGGGCCCGCGTATTCGCCCAGCAGGGCCGCTCCCACGATCCTGAGCGCATTTGCGCCCACCGCCGCCGGAATGGCAAAAAGCACCAACAGGCCCCGCATCCAGATTCGGCGCTCGGCCACCAGCCCGTACATAAGCGCCAGCGTCGCCAGGGACATCAAGGAGCGGATACCGCTGCAAGCCTCGACGACGTTCAGGGTGATCGAAGGCAGGGTAATGACGTTGCCTTCCCGCACCACTGGAACGTGCAGCAGGGTCAAAACCGAACTTGCCAGATGGGAAGCCAGCGTCTGCAAGGGGAATGCGATCTGATTGAAAACGATCACCGGCAGGGGAATCATCAAAAACAGCAGGAACCAAGGAGCAAGCAGGGTCTTGGAGACCGGCCAGCCCGCAAAATATAGGGTCAAACCGCCCAAGAGAATGACGAAAGACACCCGCGAGAGAAACAGTTCCGCGCCAAGCGTGCCCACCAGCAGCAAGACCATGGCTCCGAAAATAAGCAATATGCCGGAAAACGCCGGACGGACCGGCTGGGTCATCCACTGCTGGCGCCGATCCCAAACCAAAAAGCCGGCGAAGAGCGGTACCAGAAAGGCGTGAGAGTAGTTGGAATCCTGCAGCCAATTCTCAACCAGGTGCCGGAGAATGTCGTAGTACAGAATCCCGACGACCGCCGCCAGGATGGCAACCTGGATCTGGACGGTACGATTCCTTAGCGCCGGGAGGGTCTGATCGGGGAACAAAGACGGCACCTCTGCCCGATCGATGGTCTTTTCAGCAGTGTTCAAAAGGAGTCCTTGGCGGCCATTCATTCTTCGAAATACCTGCCCGGAAGCCTCGATGTCCAAACGGGATACCAAGGCCTGCCAAACCAGCGAGCACTACAAATGCCAACCTGAGCCTGTTCGCTGGACAAATAAGAACCCGGGACCAAAGTCAGCCTTTTTCGGCGTTTCGGATCCCGGGTAATATCAGGTCTTGGCCGCAACCAAAATGCTATGCGTCTTTTTTGCGATTGTACATAGTACGGGCGAGGCACAACAGCCCGGTGCCAAGCAGCGCCAAGCTCGCAGGTTCCGGAGTGGGAACCGGAGCCTTGTGGCGATGGCCGTCATTCCAATCGGCCTTGACGGTCATTGCTCCGAGCAACAGCGCGGGTAAGAGCCAACCAATTCGCTTAAATGACATTCTACAACCCTCCTGAGGACTTAGGTGACTTTTGCGTCACGTTGATTCTGCTTATGTATGGGCAATCCGCTAGCCATACCCAGTACTAGGATAAGCTGTTGAAATAAAAGATGTTAAGCTTGCGACAGACTCTCTGGATTTACCCTTGTCACCCATGGAGTACTAACTTGTGCCCTTAAGTTTCCGTCGGGGGTGCGAGGCGTGGTACTTTTTTCATACCGGTCTGACCTCTATACCAGCCCGCGAGGCCCGCAAAGGAATCAAGCGCTTAAAACCGTCGCGCACGGATTCGTTTGGTTGAATCGCGGTTCTATCGATCAATGGTTGGAGGGACGTTCGATACTTGGCCAAGGTGAGTTTTTGGGAACGTTCGGGAGGCCGGGCGCACTATCCCCGTTTTCGGAGCCACGCTTTAATCAGTCCTTCGACCTGCTCGCTTACTTCCGTCATATACGTATCGGAGTCCAGGCGCGTGTTTCCTTCGGGCACCGTCGGTCCCACCTGGTCCAGCTGAAATTCCCGCGCAATGTCTTCGATGATCTTCGGTTCAATGGGCCGTTGTTGTTCGGCATAGGCGTTAATCAGCGAGTGTTCGCAGATCAAATTGATCACCCGCGGAATCCCCAGCGAATACAAATGCACCGCCTCAATCGCTTTAGCGCTGAAAATCGTTCCTCCGCTCGCTCCTCCAATGCGCAGTCTTTCGGCAATGTAGTAAGCGGTCTGCTCGTCGGTCAGAGCCGAGGTCTTGCAGCGCAGCATGATCCGTTGCCGCAGTTGCCGGAGTTCCGGCAGTTTCAGCTTTTCCTCGAGCTCCGGTTGGCCGGAAAGCACGATTTGCAACAGTTTTTCCGTGGGTGTTTCGAGATTGGTCAGAAGACGAACTTCTTCCAGCACCGAGTAGGAAAGGTTCTGGGCCTCATCGATAATCAGCACCGCCGTTTCGCCGGCCGCGTGCCGCTCCAGGAGCCAACTATTCAATTTCATCAACTGCTGGCTCTTGGAAGGACTTTCGCAGCTGATCTCGAATTCCGACAGCACGAAATCGAACAGTTGGCTGGTGTCCATCCGCGAGTTGAAAAGAAACGCGGTCTTCGTCCGGCGCTGATGCAGCCAATTCAGCAGCCGGTTCACCAGGGTGGTCTTGCCCGTGCCCACTTCGCCGGTCAAGGTAATGAAGCCTTTGCGGGTCTGAATGCCGTACATCAACCCTGTCAGCGCCTCCTCGATCTCCTTGGTGAGGTAGAGGTAGCGCGGATCGGGGTTTACGTTGAACGGGTTCTCTTTCAGCCCGAAAAAGCTCTTATACATGGTCTGTGGACTCTTGCTCCGCCGTCTCTCCTACTTCGGGAACGGAGACATCTATTCTTGTATTCTTGCCATTTCCGCGGCCGGTCATCCGTGGAATGCGCTCTGGGCCTCTACCGATTCGCGGAAACTGCTGGCAGCCAGTTCCTTTGCACCCAAAACACCATTCTTGCACACTTTTTCCACACTTAGTTGAGCAGGTTCCATACCAACGATGCGGCCCGGTTCTATCTCTTTCGCGGCCGCATAATTCTTGTGGAATCAATCCCATAAGCGCCGTCTCGACTCCGCGACCCGACGCTCCCTGTGAGGAGCAAGTCCCGCTCAACTTCCACCAAGTGGCATATTGCTATCCATTCGCCCGACGAATATCGCTCTAAATTTAATGTGCGAGGCGGTCCTTGGTAGCGTCTGAGTTAGGGCAAAGACTCGATGGGATATTGCGGGCTGCGAAATCCTGGCGCCTGAGCTCTCCAGTCAAGATGGGCAAGTTGCGGCGCGCGGTGGGCCATCATCCTTCCGTGCTTCTTGCGGTCACTCCTGAGGTGCCCGCCGCAGTTTGCTGGAATCCTGTGCCGCCACTTTCACAACGTTCGCGGCCGCTCGGCGCGCCAACAGCGTGTGCGTGCCGTTCCAAACCAGCTGGATGCCCGCGAAGATGGCCACGGCCGCCACCACTACCTTCAACCTCTTGGCAGGAACAATGCGGCCCAGCCCACATCCCAAGAGCACACCCGGAACGCCACCGGCTAGAAGCTGCGCCAGCACTGACGTATTGATCACCCCAAATGTCCAGTGGAAGGCCCCGCCGATCGCCGCAAGAACCAGTCCGAACACCAGATCCGTGCCCACCACCTGCGCAGGCGTCAACTCCGAATAATTAAGCAGCAGCACGGTGCCCAGCGCGCCGGCGCCAGCGGAAGAGAATCCCGACTCCACTCCAATTGGCAAAGAAAGCCAGGGCAGCCACGAGGAATTCTTCCGGGCAAACCCCGGATTTTGCACCCGCGGCGCAAACGTCACGCTGGAAGACAAAGACAGCACGATTCCCAGCACAATGACCACAATCGGATTTCCCGCCTCGCGCCCCAGGAATCGCAGCACGAACGTCCCGATCAGCAACCCGGGAATCGCGCCCTTCAACAGCAGCCACAGATAGCGGGCATGAAAGTGTTTGCCCAGCAGATAAAACGGCGCCGCGATCAATCGGATCACGCCCGCGAACACGAACGCCGTTCCTACAGCTTCGCCCGCAGGCAATCCGACCAGCAGCACCAAAGCGGGAACCGTGAAGCTGCCTCCGCCGATGCCTGTAACCCCCACCGCCACCGCAATCAGGAACCCAATGAGAAAGTTCATCCCTCGGCCCGTTCCGAAAAAGTGTGAATTCCGCACTCCAGCTTGGTTCCACCCCAGCGCCCAGACCGGGGATTACTCGGGTCCGCCGGCAGCGCCGTGCAAGGCTCGCATCCGATGCTGAGATATCCCTCGTCGTATTGCGGCAGGTGCGGAATGCCATGCGCGTTCCCGTAATCCCACACCTGCCCCCACTTCCAGTCGGCGAGCAGGCTGACCTTCCACAAAGTCTTGCCCGTCGGCAAGCGATGAAGTTCTACTTTCTTCAGATTTTTGCGCGTGGGCGACTGTTCGCGCCGCAACCCCGTAAACCACACGTCGAACGGCTCCAGCGAACGCATCAGCGGTTCAACTTTCCGCAATTGGCAGCAGCGCGTCGGCTCGCTCACGTACAGAATGCCAAACGCCGATTCCTGCTCCGCCACGGTATGCGCCGGCATCACGTCGACCAAATTGAGCGACCATTCCCTGGTCATGCGATCCCGATACTCGTACGTCGCCGCAAAGTGGTACCCGGTCTCCAGAAACAGCACCGGCACATCCGGAATTCGCCGGCGCAACAGATGCGCCACCGCCATGTCCTCGGCTTGAAAACTGCTGGTCAGGCAAACCCGCGCGTTTGGATTGGCATTAAGCACCACTTCCAGCGCTTGTTCCGCCGGCAAATTTTCAACTGCATCCGCGATCCGCTCTGACTTCCATTTAATTCACCCTTTTTCGATCGTCTTCCGGAGCCTCGAGCAACAAACCACGTGCAAACGCCACAACCTGGTGAAACAGTTCTTCGTCACTCGACAAATCCGCCGCCCCCGCGTCGAACAACCGATCTGCCGTCAACGACACCAGTATTCGCTTCGTTTCGGGAGCCAGAGCATCCGCGGAATAAATGGCCACGAATCCCGCTGCTTCCGCCATGCGAACCCCATCGATCACCCCGGCGGCACCAATTCCCGCAGCGTTCAAATGCAGCACTTCAAAACCCTTCTCGAAGAGCACCCGCTCGACCCGCGCAGCCAACTCCGGCCGGTTCTCCAGCAGCAATACGCCGGGATAATGCCCGTGCCGCTCGTACCGCTCCAGCGGTGCCACTTGCGCTTGCGACGCTCGCGCAAGATGCTGCGAAGAAATCCCCGGTTCGCCCGTCTCCAGGCCACCCTTGGTTGCCGGATGTTCCTGAATCATTCCCGCGCCCACCGTCGCATTCGAGAGCGGGTCGATCAGGATGAAGCTGCCCGTCGTCCGGTCCTCCGCATAAACATCGAAAAACAACGGAACGTTGGCCTCAAACTCCACCAGCGCGATGTCATTCATCTCCAATCTCGTCGGGTGTTCCTGCGTCAGCGTGTTGATGTTCACTCGATGGCGGATCTTCAGCGCCCGGATCCTGGTTTGCCGCGCCGTATGTTTCCCAAGGTAGCTGCGTCCCACCTCCAGCGCGGCGCCGTGCAACCACACCACCATGGCTTCGAATTTTCTCGATACTCGCGGCAGGTTCTCCGCTGCCACCAGCATGTCCCCGCGGCTCAGGTCGATCTCGTCTTCCAGTTGCAGGGTCACCGACATCGGCGCAAACGCTTCTTCCAAATTTCCGTCGTAGCTGACGATCGCCTGCACCCGCGTTTTCCGCCCCGACGGCAGCGCCACCACTTCATCTCCGGGCCGAATCGTGCCTCTGGCAATGCGCCCCGCGAATCCGCGAAACCCGGCATTCGGCCGAATCACCGTTTGCACCGGGAAGCGCAGACTCGCGGTCGCATCGTCGGCAGGGAGGGGAACTGTTTCCAGATGTTGCAGCAGCGTCGGGCCCGCGTACCATGCCGTCCGGGCGCTGCGATCGACGACGTTGTCGCCCGCCAGCGCGCTGATCGGCACGCACTGCACGTTGCCAATGCCCAATTGCGCGGCTAGTTGCAGAAAATCCTGTTCCAGTTTCACGAACACATCTTCGCGGTAATCCACCAAGTCCATCTTGTTGACCGCCGCGAGCACGTTCTTGATTCCCAGCAGGGCAGCGATATAAGTGTGCCGCCGGGTCTGCGCCAAGATGCCCTTGGTGGCGTCAATCAGGATCACCGCTAAATCCGCGGTGGACGCTCCCGTGGCCATGTTTCGCGTGTACTGCTCGTGTCCCGGCGTGTCCGCAATGATGAATTTCCGCCGAGCGGTCGCAAAATACCGGTAGGCCACATCGATGGTGATGCCTTGCTCGCGTTCCGCCCGCAGCCCATCCGTCAACAGCGAAAAATCGATCGGCCCCGAAGAGCGATTGACGCGGCTCTTCTTCACCGAAGCCAGTTGATCCTCGTACACCGCCTTCGAATCGTGCAGCAGCCGTCCAATCAGCGTGGACTTCCCGTCGTCCACGCTTCCCGCGGTGGTGAACCGCAGCAGCTCGGTGTTCAGGTCCTGCTCCAGAAACTCCGCAAAGCTTTCCTCGCGGCTTGTTATGTGGTAGGGAAATCAAAAGTATCCCTCCCGCTTCTTCATCTCCATCGATCCTTCTTCATCGTGATCGATCGCCCGGTTCTCGCGTTCCGACCGCCGGAACGACACCATTTCCTCGATAATCTCGGCCACCGAATCGGCCTCCGAGCGAATCGCCCCCGTGCATGGCGCGCATCCCAGCGAGCGCATCCGGCATTTCACCATTTGCGTCTGCTCGCCCGGCAAGAGCTCCCGCTGGTCGTGGATCAACACAATCGTTCCGTTTCGTACCACCGCCTCGCGCTCCCGCGCAAAATACAGCGGCACGATCGGGATGTTCTCCATCTGGATGTACAGCCACACATCCAGCTCGGTCCAGTTCGACAGCGGAAACACCCGGATGCTCTCGCCCTTATCGATCCGCGAATTGAAAATGTTCCACAGCTCCGGCCGCTGATTTTTCGGGTCCCATTGCCCCAGCGAATCGCGAAACGAATAGATTCTTTCTTTCGCGCGCGATTTTTCCTCGTCCCGCCGCGCCCCGCCGAACGCCGCGTCAAATCCGCCTTCCGTCAAAGCGCATCGAGCAGCGACTTGGTCTTCAGCAGCCCGCAGCACTTCTGCGTCCCCAGCAAGAACGGATTGGCCCCCGCGTCTAGCGCCTCTTGATTCTTGTGGACGATCAACTCGGCGCCGATCTCCCGGGCGTACCGGTCGCGAAACTCGATCATCTCCGGAAATTTGTAGCTGGTATCGACGTGCAGCAGCGGAAAGGGAATCTTCCCCGGAAAAAATGCCTTCTGCGCCAGCCGCAGCATCACCGACGAATCTTTTCCGATCGAATACAGCATCACTGGCCGCGCAAACTCCGCAGCCGCCTCGCGCAAAATGTGAATGCTCTCCGACTCCAGCACTCGCAAGTGATTCAGCCGCCGCGGCGCAACTATTTCCACGCCTTCGCCCCAGACGGAAGAGGCTGCCGATTCGTCGAACGAAACTCCCGATGTCTGCGTCATGGCCCTCGGTCCTAAAATGTCTGCATAAAAACAAAAAACCCACCTGCCATTGCCTCTGGCGGTGGGTCGGCTGCAATCTCGGATTTAAGGCGCTATTACAAAATTAGCTGCGCACCCAAACAAGACACCGCCGTCCTCGCCGTCAGCTTCAGGCGACAACAACAGGCAGCGTTCGTGGGGCAGAAGTTCATCACCAACTGGAATGATACTCGCGCCGCTCCTTCCGTGCAACTCGGAACTCTTGAAATCACCAATCGGCAATCATTTAACAAACGGATGCGCTTCATTTGAAAACCAGATTTGACAGTATCCGCCCGCGTCCTTAGCATAGGCATCAGATACACGGCTATCATGCACGCGATTAATACTGTGACCGCCCCTCTCTCCCGCAGCGTTTCCCAGCGCTGTTGTTGTTGTCGTTGATTTGCGCCGCTAATCCCTTTTCTTCACGCTGAGTCGTTTTTGTTTTGCGCGCAGCCCTTGAGCCTGCAGCCGCGCACATTTGTAAACCTTCAACCAAAAAACCGAATTTCCGAGGAGATCTCCCAATGAATTTGCCCGGCATTTTGTCGCACTCGTCGCTCCGCACTCTCGTACAGCAAATCCTGTTGCTCGCGCTGCTGCTTGGCCTTTCGGTCTCCCCGTCGCACTCCCAAACCTCCGCCTCCATTTCCGGAACCATCACCGACGCTACCGGCGGATTCCTCCCGGGCGCCGGCGTCACTGTGCGCAATCTGGAGACCGGCTCCTTTCGCCGGCTCACCGCCGACGATTCCGGCCGCTACGTCGCCACCGCCCTCGAGGTCGGCCCCTACGAGATTCGCGCCGAAAAGACCGGCTTCCGCCCCGAGATCAAGACCAACATCACCCTGGTCGTCGGCCAGCACGCCGAGATCGATCTCACCTTAGTCGTCGGCGCGGTCGAGGAAGCCGTCATTGTTCAGGAGGTCAGCCCAACGGTAAGCGTCACCACCCAAGACATCTCCGGCCTGGTCGGCGAGCGCCAAGTCAAAGATCTCCCGCTCAACGGCCGCAGCTACGACCAACTCCTGACCCTCAATCCCGGCATCGTCAACTACACCTCGCAGCGCGCCGGCGGCATCGGCACCTCCAACTCCGTCGTCGGCAGCATGTTCTCCTCGTCCGGCCACCGCCCGCAGGAAAATCTCTATCTCCTCAACGGCGTCGAATTCACCAGCGCCTCGGAGATCAACAACACCCCCGGCGGCGTGAGCGGCCAGCTCCTGGGCGTCGACGCCGTGCGCGAATTCGCCGTCGTCAAAGACACTTACGGCGCCGAATACGGCAAGCGCCCCGGCGCCCAGGTCAACATCGTCACCGCCTCCGGCACCAACGCGCTCCACGGCAACCTTTATGAATTCGTCCGCAACTCCGCGCTCGACGCCCGCAACTTCTTCGACCACGGCAACATTCCCGACTTTCAGCGCCACGTTTTCGGCGGCGCGTTGGGCGGCCCGCTAAGAAAGGACAAAACCTTCCTCTTCGGCAACTACGAAGGCTTTCGCCAAAATCTGGGCCTCAGCGATCTCACCCTGGTCCCCGACGCAACCTCCAGAGCCGCCGCCGTCGCCAGTGTCCAGCCGCTTCTTGCCCTCTGGCCCACGGCTAACGGGCCGGAGCTGCTCACCTCCACCGGCGCCCCCAGCGGAATCGCCGAAGCCTTCAGCAATCCCGTGCAAAACATTCGCGAGGACTTCGGCACCGCGCGCTTCGACCAAATCTTTTCGCAGAACGATTCCCTGGCCGCCGTCTACACCGCCGACGACAGCGAAGCCCACTCCCCCACCTCCAATCCCATCACCCGCTCCGACATTTTTCTGCGCGAACAGGTAGCCAGCTTCAGCGAGACGCACATCTTCTCTGCCAACTTTCTCAACCGCGCCACCTTCGGTTTTTCCCGCGGCGCATTTTTCTTCAACAGCGGCACCGCCACGAACCTGCCCGGCTGGATCCACGCAGCCCAGCCCGTCGGCGCCGTCGTAGTCGGCGGCGGCACCACCCTCAACGGCGCCTCGCAAATCACCAACGGCGGCACCAACGCCGGCAGCAATCTCACCGCCGTGCGCAATCTCTTCACCGCCACCGACGAAGTCACACTGACTCGCGGCATCCACTCCTTCCGCTTTGGCGCATGGTTTCAGCGCATCCAGGCCAACGACGCGCTAATCCAGGATCAATACGGCCAGGCCTCCTTCACCAACCTGCAAACCTTCCTGCAAGGCAAAGTCAGCACGTACACGTATGCCCCCGCTTCGACTCCGCTCTCGTGGCGCACCTCGGAAGGCGCCCTCTACGCCGAAGACGCGATAAAACTAAAGCCCTCGCTAGAGTTACGCGTCGGCGTTCGCGGCGAGCTCACCAACGGCTGGAACGAAGCTCACGGCCGCGCCTCGAACTACGCATTCGATTCCAACGGTGTAATCGCCACCCAACCATTCGTCGGCGGCTCCGCCTACACCACCAACAACGCCAAATTCCTCCCCGCGCCCCGCGCCAGCGTGGCTTGGTCTCCGTTAGCATCCAAGAAAACCGTTCTTCGCGCGGGCTTCGGTCTGTACTACGCCCTGCTCGACAATCTCAGCTATCGCCTCGACCAAAACGCGCCGTTTAACACCGTCTCCGCCGTCAAGAACATCGCGTTTTCCAGCATCGCCCCGGGCGCCACCTATGCGAGTTCCAGAGTAATCCCCAGCGGCGTTCAGCCAGACCTCAAGACCCCCACGGTCGAATCCTGGACACTAAGAATCGATCAGCAACTCACTCCCACCACAACGCTGAGCGTCGGCTACATCGGTTCCCACGGCTATCACGAGCTGCTCTCCCTCGACGCCAACCTGCCCGCCCCCACGATCTGCCCAGCCGCCCCGTGCCCCGTAGGCTATCCGGCAGGAGCGTTCTTTTACCCAACAAACGCCCCGCTTTCCAACAACGACGTCTGGAACACCACGCACTGGTTCTCCGAAGGCATCAGTTCCTACCACGGCCTGGAAGTCGACGTGACCCGCCGTGTAGGTCGCGGCCTGCAATTCCGCGGCGCCTACACCTTCTCGAAATCCCTGAACGACGGCGACAGCATGAACACCAGCGTCGCCACCAACTCCCCAGCCTTCGCCTCCAACCCGCTGCAACTCAGCGCCGACTACGGCCGCGCCTCCTTCGACGTCCGCCACGCCGGCGTAATCAACGCCACCTACGACCTCCCCTTCGGCCGCGCCACCAGCGCCCCGTGGGTGCAGAAGTTCCTAGGCAACTGGCAACTCAGCGGAATCGAAACGATCCTCTCCGGCCTGCCGTTCACACCGCAACTCTCCTATAACCCCTCCAACGACGGCGACACCCGCAATCCGGTTCGCCCCTCGATTAATCCCAGTTTCACAGGCAAAATCGTCCAAGGCGGCCCCACGGCCTATTTCAATCCCGCCGCCTTCCTCCAACCCCTCCCCGGCACCTACGGCAACGCCGGCCGCAACATCCTCCAAGGCCCCGGCCTGGCCACCACAGACGTCTCCCTGGCCAAAAAATTCCCGCTATCCGAGCGCCTAAACCTCCAATTCCGCACCGAAGCCTTCAACATCTTCAACCACACCAACTTCAACACCCCGAACCCAGTGGTCTACGCCACCGCGACAGGAGGCCCCTCCCCCACAGCCGGCGTAATCACCTCCACCTCCACAACCTCCCGCCAAATCCAATTCGGCCTAAAACTCCTATGGTGACCCCTCACACCTAATCTCACCGCCCGCACATCCGTAGGGGCACGGCACGCCGTGCCCGCTCTTACATGTAGGCGCTGGGCTTCAGCCCGGCGCGTCCCTCCTCGCCCAATTTCGCAAGCGGTTCCCGTGGTAAGTTTGTGGTAAGTCTGTGGTAAGTCTTCGGCACCATGTTCATCCGCCCCCGTGCCGCGCCCTCCGTCGTTGTCCGACAAACCGCAGAAAACTCTGCTAGGCTGGAGCCGAGCAAAAACCGCATCCAGGAGCAAACGCGTGCCAGTCGTAGCCGGAGTCGATCTAGGCGGAACCGCCATCAACTACACCCTGGTAGACCAACAAGAGCATTTCCTGATCGAAACTCTCTGCGAGCATCCCGCCCTCTCCAAGCAGGGCCCCGAAATCTGCCTCCACCAGATCGCCGAGGGCCTGGAGATCGCCGCCAAGCGCGCCGGTGCTCCTGTAGCGGACATCGTCGCCGTAGGCCTCGATACTCCTGGCCCGGCCAGCGCCGCGGGCCAGCTCAGCGCCCGAGGTTCCACCAACTTTGTGCATCCGCACTGGGCCGGATTCGACATTCGCCAAGGCCTGGCGCAAAAGCTCGGCACACCGGTCTCCTATCTGAACGACGGCAATGCCGCGGCCCTCTGGGGCCACTACTCCATCTTCGGTGCCACCAGCCGCGAGACCTCGGTCTCCACCATCATCGGCACCGGCAACGGCGGCGGCATCATTCTTGAGGGCAATGTCGTAAAAGGGAAAAACGGATTCGGCGGCGAACTGGGCCACGTCCTGCTGCCATACCAAAGCATCGTCGACACCCAGGGTATGAAGCCCATCTGCAATTGCGGTCGCACCGGAGACCTTGAATCGCTCTGCTCTCTCACCGGAATAGAAAAAAATCTGCTGCCTTATTTTCTGCTCCGCTATCCTGGCCACGAGCTGGCAAAACAGGACCCCCACCAGGCGGCCAAGCTCGTCCGTGGCCTCGCCGACAAAGGCGATCCTCTGTGCAAGGAAATTTTCCGGGTGCAAGCCCACGCCCTGGGCCTGTTCTTCGACGAAATGGTCAACACCTTCGATCCCGACGCCCTGGTCGTCGGCGGTGGCGCCCTCGAAACCAGTCCGGAGTTCCAGCTGTGGTTCTTGAAAGAAATCCGCGTGGGCATGCCCGCTCAGCGCGAAGAGCAAGCCGGCATCCCCATCTACGTAATGCCCAACGGCGACACCGCCGGCGCCCGTGGAGCGGCCATCGAAGCGCTGAAACTCGCCAGGCAAAGCGGCCTCATGTAGCTGCTGTGCACTTCTTGGTCAGCGGTCCGGTCGCGGCGATCACTTCACAGATTCAATCCGCACGC
Source organism: uncultured Acidobacteriota bacterium (assembly GCA_963788495.1). Classification (GTDB taxonomy): domain Bacteria; phylum Acidobacteriota; class Terriglobia; order Acidiferrales; family UBA7541; genus Acidiferrum. Next base: position 622,817 of record CAWBGX010000003.1, read on the forward strand.
GTTCATCGGTTGATTGACATACCTGCGGCTTCTGAATAGGGTTGGACTCCCATGACCCAGAACCAGCAACCCGCTGTAACCCTCTTTGCCGTAGGCATGATCGGCCTCGGCATCCTCGCTCTGATCTACGGCGATTTCGCGTTGGTCTGGCAGCCCGTGGCCCCGTGGATCCCTGGCCGGACCGTGCTCGCCTATGCCTCAGGCGTCCTCATGCTCCTGGGCGGTGTTGGCCTCCTTGTAAGAGCCACGGCCGCGTGGTCGGTTCGCATCCTTTTCCCGTATCTCATCGTCTGGCTCTTGCTGAAGGTCCCCGCTCTCTTCGCGGCGCCCCGGATGGAAGCCGTTTGGCTTGGCTTTGGCGAACTTGCGGTGCTCCTGGCCGGAGGATGGATTCTGTTTGCCAAGTTGGCCGAGTTGCCACCGGGATCGCCTCTGGCATTCGCCACCAGTGAAAACGCCGTCCGCGCCGCAAAGATGCTTTTTGCCGTTTCTCTCCTGCCCATCGGTCTCTCTCATCTGGTCTATGTGCCCCAGACCGAGGAGTTGGTGCCCGCCTGGCTTCCGTATCGTGTCGGCTGGGCCTATCTGACCGGCGCTGGGCAGATGGCCTGCGGCCTCGGCGTACTGTTCTCGATCCTTCCGCGTGTGGCCGCCAGGAGCGAAGCGGCCATGATCAGCCTGTTTACCCTGCTCGTCTGGGCTCCCGCGGTTCTGGCCGCCCCCAAGACCCGCCTGCCGTGGACGGCCTTCTTCATCTCCTGGGCCATCGCCTCCGCCGCCTGGGTAGTGGCCCAAAACGTCCCGCCAAAGCAACCTGCCAAGCCCGCACTCTAACGTCCCAAGCCTTGTGCTGCACGGTCGTCGGCCACCTTCGATACGCGCGAAAATCAGGATTTGAAAAACGAAGGCTTCGCGGCCGCCATACTTTAAGGAAATACGGCCGCGAAGCCTGGTTCGCAAAATAAAGAAACGCCGGAGACTACTCTCTTCCTTAATCGCTTCCTTACGCCCCCACGCCCATCCGCTGCTCTTTCACGAACGCCAGCAGATCGGCGTTGATCTGGTCTGCCTGCGTGGTCGGCATGCCGTGCGGAAAGCCGGGATAGAACTTCGTCGTGGCATTCTTCAGCAGCTTGGCCGAAAGCGGACCGGCATCTGCGAAAGGCACGATCTGATCTTCCTCCCCATGCATCACCAGCGTAGGCACCTCGATCATCTTGAGATCTTCGGTGAAGTCGGTTTCCGAGAAGGCCTTGATGCAGTCGTACTGGGCCTTGATGCCGCCCATCATGGCCTGCCGCCACCAGTTATCCCTAATCCCCTGAGAAATGACCGCTCCCGGCCGGTTGTACCCGTAGAACGGAAGCGTGATGTCCTGGTAGAACTGCGCTCGATGGTATCCAGTGCCCTCGCGAATTTTGTCGAACACCTCCATCGGCGTTCCGCCCGGATTCTTCTCGGACTTCACCATGATCGGCGGCACCGCGCTGATCAACACCGCTTTCGCCACCCTGCCCTTGCCGTAACGGGCTACATAGCGCGTTGCTTCTCCGCCCCCGGTGGAATGCCCGATGTGAATGGCGTCGCGCAGGTCCAGCTTTTCCACCAGCTCGTTCACGTCCGCGGCGTAGGTGTCCATCTCGTTGCCGGTAACGGTCTGCGTCGAACGTCCATGCCCGCGGCGGTCATGAGCGATCACCCGGTAGCCCCTCTCCAGAAAGAACATCATCTGGCCGTCCCAGTCGTCCGCCGAGAGCGGCCAGCCATGGTGGAAAAACAGAGCTTGGCCGCTGCCCCAGTCCTTGTAATAGATCTCAGTGCCGTCTTTCGTCGTGATGGTTGCCATTCGATGACCTCCTTGCTTCTTTTCTGATTTTTTGATTCGCTGGGAAATCCGTGGACCTGCATTATGTACCAACCGAACGGAATTTTACCAATGCCAGGGTTTCTAGGCTTGCCAGACCGCCCATCCTTCCGACGGACAACTTGACGAACCTCTCCTGTCTTGTCATCTCCGCCGAATACTGCTTGTAGTGTTTGATTTAGTTCGCCGGCACCAATACGGGAGCGCCTTTGTCCTTAACCAGGAACACTACAAATTTCGCCGGTTTGGTTTGGCTGGCGTTTCGCCCGACGACGTGAACATCAGAAGGACCTTCATAGAAGGTCTGACCAGGTGTCAGAGTCACTTCCTTTTCGCCCCGCACCTGCATCACGATTGAGCCTTCAGGCACATAAACAAAAGCATGTGCGTTGTGCCGATGTATAGGGTCCGAGCTGCCCGGCGGATACTCCACGGTGATCATCAGACCTTCCTTGCCGGGAAAGTCGGTCAGGTCTTTCGACAAAAGCGGCGTCACTTTCGCGTCTTTGGGTTCCAGCGTGACGGACATCAGACAAACCAGCACCAACACTAGTTTTGCAATCGTCATAAATAAACCTTTCGTTTGAATGAGGCCGGTTCACGCAAACCGGCCTCTCTTGGACAGATCCACTAGTGGGTGGCCGCGGCCGCTTTCGCTGCGGACTGAGTGAGCCAGGTTTCGAAACGGGTCTCGCCGAGTCGTGCGTCCTCGGCGGGAAGGAGCGTCTTCTCACTCAGCTCCACGCCGTAGTAACGCGCGTGCGGGTCAGCGACAACCTCGCGCGGATCATTGCGTGCGGCTAGACCTTGCCGGACGAGTTCATAGAGAGGAAACTTTTCTGGCCCGCCTACTTCAACGGTGCCATTCACCGGTGAGCCCAAAGCGATCCGGCCTACCGCAGTGGCCACATCGTCAGCCGCCATGGGCTGGATGAGCGCAGTTGGCAAGCGCACTTTGTTGCCATCGGTGGAAAAATCGGCGATGCCCTGGACGAATTCGAAGAACTGCGTCGCGCGAACAATGGAATAGGGGATCGAGGAACCCTGGATCAAATTCTCCTGAGCGATTTTTGCGCGGAAGTAGCCGCTTTCGAGCAGACGCTCAGATCCTACGACAGACAGCGCAACGTGATGGCCGACGCCCGCGGCCGCCTCATAGGCGAGGAGGTTTCGGGTCGATGTGTCGAAGAACTTCATCACCGCCGAGTCTTCCCACGAGGGAGAGTTCGACACGTCAACGACCACCGACGCACCCTTCAGCGCTTCGGCCAGCCCTTCGCCGGTGAGCGTGTCGACACCCGATTTGGGTGACGCGGCAACCGCTTCATGCCCTGCTTCCATCAGTTTTTTTCCGAGTTTCGTTCCCACCAGTCCGCTCCCACCGATAACTACGATTTTCATGATCTTCCTTTCTTCCTGGGCTCCCAGGATGTGGAGATTTCAGCGATCAACTGCTCGAGTGCAACAGCTAGGACTGGGAAGGTAGACTGTTGGCAGGCTCAAGCGCGAGCATACACCGACTGAACCCTGTCGCGGTACCGTGATCTCATTTCAAATGAAGCCTACCAGTCCAAAACATAGCTTGAGTCCTGGCGTCGCACGACTCATCGGGAGTTGGCCCAGAGAACTCGACTCCAATGAACGCTAAATTGACATGCCAAGACAATCACATAGACATCTGACCGAAAGTAACGGTCGTCCGACGCTTGTAAACTCTTGGAGTGTTGTTCTGGCTCACGACCACTGCGCGTTACCGATCGATTTCCCCGCGAATCGCGACAGCTCGCAACCCTAGATCGATTCTAATGTGGGCTGGTAAACACTTGGTAGATAACGACCGCAATCATGAACAGGAGATAGATTCGTAGAGACCACATCAAGAACTTTTCAAGCCCTCTTAGGTGACGCCGAGGTATCAGATGTTTTTTTAGGCCGGTGAGTTGTTCCGGTTCGAGCGAGGAAAGAACTAGTTCTTGATCGGTGGAGGCGATCGGACTGTGTCCTTTGTTTTTTGAGGGCATGCTTCGGTCCTCTTACTTTCCGCCTAGAAATGCGAACAGATTCGGCGCAATGATGCTGATGCCGAAGAGCAGGCCGGCCAGTGTCAGGAAAACGACGACGCTGGTTGCAAGTATGTTCGCCCACGTCGGACTCACAAGATCGCCCATGACTTCGCGGTCGTTCGAAAGCATAAACAGGAACACAAGCGCGGGCGGCATCGCCAGCACTGCGACTACGTTCACTAGTAGCACCACATATACGAGCGGGAGCCCTGGGATTAAGACGATTGCTCCGGCAGTTGCTGCGCAAAGGAACAACATCGAGTAGAAAGCCTTTCCCTGCGCCACCGGCAGGTTTAGGCTGTGGGGCCTGCGGGCTACTTCCCCGAACGCATAGGCGGAAGAAATCGAAATCGTCACAGACGCAACCATACCGGCTTCCACGATGCCGAGGGCAAACAAGGCCGCGCCGAATCGCCCAATCAACGGCTGCAGTGCTTGGGCGAATTCAGCTCCCTGAACACTCTCCGCGGTGATGTGGTGAGCGAACAAGGGAGCGGTGGCAAGAATGGTCGCGACCGCTGCTATCGTGGCCAGTACGGCTCCCACTACGGTATCGATACGGCCAAGATGGATGTCTTTTCTGGTCAGTCCTTTGTCAACCGTTGCGCTCTGTTGAAAGAAGAGCATCCAAGGAGTGACAGTTGCGCCGATGTTGGCCAGCACGAAGATCAGGGTATCCTGGGTCAAACCACCGGGGAGCGGCTTCCAAGTGATGAGTGCACTTCGGACAGAGTGCCAGTTCGGGTGCGTGAGCAGGGCCACGGGAACGAAAACGAGATTGAATATGGCGAAGGCGAGTAGCGTTCTTTCCCACGTCCAATAACGGTGCATCATGACGGCCAAGCACAAGAACACGAGCGCACTGCCCACTGCGGCCCACGGGGGTACGCCAAAAAATCCCAGGCCAGCACGGATGGCAATAAACTCAGTGATCAGCGTAAGGAAATTTCCGATGCCCAGGTCGATCATCGAGAACCAACCCCAAAACGGCCCAAAACGATCAAAGATCAATTCCGCGTGACCCCGATGCGTGGCAGAACCGAGACGCATGGTCATTTCTTGTACGACGATTGCCATACAGAATGTAAGAATGACGAAGGGAATGAAGAACCCTATTCCGAAACGCGCGCCCGTCGCTGCGTAGGAAATCATGCTGGGGCCATCATTTTCCCCAAGCATCACGAGAATTCCGGGTCCGATCAGCAGCCACAGTAGACGAAATCTGGAGAAGACACCGCGTTGAGCCCGCGCCGCAGACACACGAATTCGGTCACGCGCACGATCAACGTCCTCGTGGGTGATGACGACTTCCTCTTGGTTAACGACTTGCGGGCTCACCTTGGGCAAAGGAATCATCGGCGCAGTGAATGATATTAACCAACGTTAAGTACACAAGTAAATCTAAATTAATATAGATAAAAACTCACCGTACGAACTTCCACCAACTGGAGAGCTTCGGGGAGAACTGCTTCTCGGACACACTGCAAATCCTGGTGAGTCGCATAACCGGACATTGGCGGTCCCAGTACCCAGAGGTCCGGTAACCATCGACCAATCGGAAGCTCGCCCCTAACTAACCACTCCCTAGAATTAGAACCGCTCCGTCGAAGCGATAATTTGCGTTTGACCCGCTATCTCCACCCGCGTACTTTGACGCCATGAATCCCGCTCTCTTGCACACTGCGGATCCCGCGATCGATTTTCTCCACCAGATCGGCAGCAGCATGGCCGCCGCCGACCCTCTTCACCAGGTCCTCGAGCGCATCGTCGACTTCGTCGCCGCTGTCGTCAAGTGCGACTCCTGCTTCGTGTACGTCCTCGAAGACAAAGACTTGGTCCTGCGCGCCTCCAAGAACCCGCATCCCGAGGTCGTCGACCGCCTCAAGATGCCCATGGGCCAGGGCATCACCGGCTGGGTCGCCGAGCACCGCAAACCCGTGGCCGTGGCCTCCAATGCCTCCCGCGATTCTCGTTTCCAATGTTTCAATGAACTGCCCGAAGACCGTTACGAAGCTTTCCTCTCGGTTCCCGTCATCTGCCGCAACAAGGTCGTCGGCGTCATCAACCTGCAGCACCGCCAGACCCACACCTACACCCACGCCGAGATTCAGCTCATCTCCACCATCGGCTTCCTGGTCGGCGCCGAAATCGAAATGGCCCGCCTCGAAGACGAAAACTCCCATCTTTCCAACGAGCTGGAGTCCCGCAAAGTCATCGAGCGCGGCAAAGGCATCCTCCAGCGCGACCTGCGCCTCAGCGAAGAACAAGCCTATCTCATGCTCCAGAAGCAAAGCCGCCAGCGCCGCATGTCCATGCGCGCCGTAGCCGAAGCCATCATCCTCAGCGAAGAAGTAAAACGCGCCCAAAGCAAACTAGGCGCCGCCTAGCACCCTCGCTCGGAGTCGGCTCAGTCCCGAATTGGGAATCTATCGGATCGCCGCCTGCGGATATTTGCATTGACTGTATGTACCTCTTGTGATACTATCCCTCTATTGAAAAGTGTGGTCGGACGGTACTAAGCTCACCGCGTCTCCCTCGTAGGGGCGCCTCCTAATCCCAAGACCGATTCCTAGAGGGCAATACATACTACCGTGCCGTCGTCCCTCACTTAAAGTCTCCATTTTCAGTCACTTGCAGCAAGATCGCCCGTATCTCCTGTAGAATTAAAACGATGCATCACCATCGAAATAACTCTATTCGAATCAAAACGATGTAAAAAAAGGTGGGGGTAGGGGGGCACCACCTCTTAAAGTTTCGAGCCGGGCCGCTTCTGCCTTTGCTTGCGGTACTGCTGGAAGCCTTCTTTGCTGACCATTTCGTGTAGCAGGCGCTTGCGCTCCTCCGCCCCGAGCTTGCCACCCTGCATCTTCTGGCGGACCCTGCCAATGTGCTCCAGCCAGCGCTCGTACTCCGGTCCGAACTGCTCCTCCAGCTCCTTGCGCAGGCGCTGCGCCAGCGCCGGACTCTGCCCAGTGGTGGAAATAGCGATCTGCAGTGCCCCGCGCCGCACCACCGCCGGGTAGTAAAAGTCGCAAAGCCGGGGCACGTCCACGATGTTGCACAAAACACCGCGCCGCCGCGCCAGCCGGAAAATCCGCTCGTGCAATTTCGTCGACGGCGTCGCCGCGATCACCAGGAACATGCCTTCCAGATCCCTGGGCTGGAAGTCGCGCCGCTGCCACGTGACCTTGCGCGCTCGAACCCATGCGCGCACCTTAGCCGTCGCCTCGGGCGCCACCACTCGTATCTTTGCGCCCGCTTGCAGCAAGCTCTCGATCTTGGACTCTCCGATGTTCCCGGCGCCGACCACCAGGCACGGTCGTCTCGTCAGTTTCAAGAACATCGGAAACAGATTCGTCGCTGTTTTTTTCATGTTCGCGGTTCAAACCATCTTCGCGCAGCCTGTAACCGCCCACAATTCTAGGACCATTCGGGCAGACGTTGCTCTCATTCTCGTGCGATTTTTCATTCTGTGGCAAAGTAGTTCGTGATGGCCGCACCACAGACCTCAGTCGCCGGCGGGCGTGTTGCCTTCACTTATCCCAGCTTCGTCTTTTTCCAGCTAGCCCGATTCTGCATCGTCCTCGCCACCGAGATGCAGTCCGTCGCCGTGGCCTGGCAAGTCTACGAAATCACCAAGCGCCCCTTGGACCTCGGCCTCGTCGGCCTCGCGCAGTTCCTTCCCGGCATCCTGCTGTTCCTGGTTTCCGGACATGTAGCCGACCGCTACGACCGCCGCAAGGTGATTAGCTTTAGCTATGCGGGTTTCACTCTTTGCTCGTCGCTACTCCTCTTGGTCACCGTTCGAGGAACGCATTCCGTTTACCCCATCTACGCGGTGCTGGTCGTTCTCGGCGTCGTGCGTTCTTTCAACGCGCCCGTCAGCCGCTCCATTCTTCCCCAGTTGGTCGCCGAAGAGCATTTTCCCAATGCCGTGGCCTGGGCCTCCAGCGTGTTCCAGTGCGCCACGATTCTCGGCCCTTCGGTCGGAGGTTTGGTCTACGCTGTCGCTCATGGTCCCGCGGTCGTTTACGCCATCGCCGCGGGTGTGGGCGTCGCGGCCACTTCGGTCACCTTGCAAATCAAGGTGCGGCCGCAGACGCGCAGCAGGGAACCCATCAATTTCACCAATGTCCTGGCAGGATTTCACTACATCTGGCGGCAAAAGCTGATTCTGGGATCCATCTCGCTGGATCTATTCGGCGTGCTGCTGGGCGGCGCGGTTGCGTTGCTCCCGGTCTACGCGCGGGAAATTCTGCGGACCGGACCTTGGGGCTTGGGCATTCTCCGCACCGCTCCCGCGGTGGGCGCCGCGGTCACGGCCATGTACCTGGCGCACAATCCCCTGCGCCGCCGCGCCGGCGTCACCATGCTGTGGTGCGTCGCCGGCTTTGGAGTCTTTACCATTCTCTTCGGAATTTCCCGCAGCCTGGCCCTGTCGCTCGTGGCCCTCGCCCTGGTCGGCGCCTCCGATGTGGTCAGCGTCATCATTCGTTCCACGCTCATTCAAACCGCCACGCCGGACGAAATGCGCGGCCGCGTCAATGCCGTGGACATGGTTTTTGTCGGCGCTTCCAACGAACTCGGCCAATTCGAGTCCGGCCTCACCGCCCACTGGTTCGGCACCGTTCCCGCCGTTGTCCTCGGAGGCATCGGCACATTGCTGGTGACCGGGCTCTGGGCGTGGTGTTTCCCGGAACTCCGCAAAGCCGAACAGCTCACCGCGCAGAGATAGCAGCGCTGTCGAGAAGGGCGCGTCGCGGCGTCCGTATCCGGACGCCGTAATTCATTTCTTGGGCGCTACAGCGGCGGCTGGCAGTGCTGGCGCAGCCGCGGGTCCCGGCGTCAGCGCGGTTCTCACCGAAGCGGGAATCTTGTCGGAGTTGGCCAGCAACTGGCTGACCTGCCACAACTGCACGTCGGTCAACCGGCCCTTAAAGCCCGGCATTCCCGTCATGCGAATTCCGTTCTGAGCTTTCCAATAGGTTTCCCACGGGGGATCGTCGCTGACGCCGGTTCCGTGGAAAAGCTCCGGCGGCTTCGGAAACATTCCCAGGGCAATGTTGCTCTCGGGTTCCGCGGGCAATCCGTGGCACACGGCGCAGTTCTGCTTATAAACCTCCGCGCCCGCCAGAAAATTCGCCTCATCCGCCGGCACCGCGGGATCTTTGTGTCCTTGCCTGTCGATGTGCGCGGCCAACGCGGCGTGCGCCAGCTTTTTCTCAAACGGCAGCGGAGGATCGGTCACCGCGACCGGCGCTCGGCCGCTCGTAAAGTACATCCACACTCCGCCGCACACCAACAGCACTCCCAGCAGAATACCGACGAGCAGTGCCTTCAACATGTTTGTTCTCCCTCGAACGAATTTCCCAAGCGGCCCATCCATCACGCCAGGTTCGTTGCAAATCGCCGCTAGTGTACTGATTCATCGGTCTTTCTGCACCCGCAAAACACTCCTTCTCTTTGACCCTCCCGACCTCTGCTTCGGACGCCGTCCGCCTGCGCCCGGAGTGACCTCCTATCTGGCCCACGCCCTCGTAACCTTTCCGGCCTTAAAGCCGTCTTATTGAGACATGCGTTGCTCTAGGCATGTGCTGCATTTTCCGTTAGGCTTTGTCCGGTAGCTGCACGGCCGGAAAAGCTACTCGCGACTGTCTTGCCGCTGGCAGGCTCGTTCGCATAGCCATTCAACCATGACAGGAGCGAAGGAATGGGCCATTTGAATTCCACCAATCTCCCCGAACGCGACGCTCGCGACCGCGACTTCGCGCCGGCGGCCCGCGAGTCAAAAAGCCATGCGTGGCTGTGGATTGTGGCCCTGGCGGTCATCGTCGCGCTGGGCGTCTGGTATTTCCGCGGCAGCAAGGCCAGCACGGAAGCGCAAAGTCCCGGCGGCCAATCTGCCGGCGCAGGACGAGGTGGGCGCCAAGGCGGCCCCGGCGTCGTTCCGGTGGTGGTGGCCACCGCGCAAAAAGGCGACCTTCCGGTGTATTTCAACGGACTGGGCACCGCGACCGCATTTAACACCGTGACCGTGCGCAGCCGCGTTGACGGTCAAATCGTCAAGATCAATTTCACCGAAGGGCAGACCGTTCATCAGGGTGACGCTTTGGTGGAGATCGATCCGCGCCCTTACCAGGTCCAGCTGGAACAAGCCGAAGGGCAGCTCGCCAAAGATCAAGCGCAGCTCCGCGACGTGCAAGTCAATTACGAGCGCTTTCAGTTGCTGTTCAAAGAAGGGGTTATTCCCAAGCAGCAGGTCGATACCCAGCAGTCGCAAGTCGGCGAATTTGGCGGCGCGATCAAAGCGGACGAAGGGGTGATCGACAGCGCGAAACTCCAGATCGTGTATTGCCACATCATCGCCCCCATCACCGGGCGCGTAGGCTTGCGTCTGGTGGACATCGGAAACATCGTGCACGCGAGTGACACCACGGGTCTTTTGGTGATCACGCAGCTTCAGCCCATCTCGGTGATCTTTAGTTTGCCGCAGGATCAGTTGTCGCAGGTGCTCAGCAAGATGCACGGCGCCGAGCTTCCGGTGGAGGCTTACGATCGCGATGACACCACCAAGATTGCCTCCGGCAAACTGGTCACCATCGACAACCAGATCGACACCACTACCGGCACTTACAAGCTGAAGGCCGTCTTTGGAAACGAAAACAATGTTCTGTTCCCGAACCAATTCGTGAATATCCATCTCCTGGTGGACACCAAACGCAACATCACCATCGTGCCCTCACCGGCGATCCAGCGTGGGCCCCAAGGCACTTACGTCTTCACGGTGCAGCAAGACAACACCGTGAAGATACAACCGGTGACAATAGCGCTGACCTCGGGAAACTCCGTGGGCATCAGCACGGGGCTCCAGCCGGGTGACACCGTGGTCATCGACGGCCAGGACAAGCTGCAAGACGGCAGCAAGATTGAAGCCCGTACTCCCGCGGGCGGCCCCGCCGGCCGGCCAGGGCAACAGGCGCAAGGCCAGGATCAAGCGCCGCCTTCGCAGTCCCAGGGTGCCCGCAAAGGCAAACGCCAATGAGTCCATCACGGCCGTTCATTCTGCGGCCGGTGGCGACCACGCTGTTGATGGTCGGCATTCTGCTGGTGGGCTTCGTGGCTTACAGGCAATTGCCCATCTCGGCGTTGCCGCAGGTCGACTATCCGACCATTCAAGTGCTGACGTTTTATCCCGGCGCCAGCCCCGATGTGATGACCTCGTCGGTCACGGCGCCGCTGGAGCGGCAGTTCGGGCAGATTCCCGGCCTGAACCAGATGACCTCCACGAGCTCCTTCGGCAGCTCCATCGTTACGCTGCAATTTGTGCTGGATTTGAACATCGACGTCGCCGAACAGGAGGTGCAGGCGGCGATCAACTCGGCCTCGAACCTGCTGCCTCCCGACCTTCCGAATCCGCCGATCTACAGCAAGATCAATCCGGCGGACTCTCCGATCTTGACGATGGCGCTTACTTCCGCCAGCCTGCCGCTTTCGAAAGTGGAGGATCTGGCGGAAACCACGCTTTCCCAGAAAATCTCTCAGCTTCCCGGCGTGGGCTTAGTCAGTATCAGCGGCGGCCAGCGTCCGGCGGTACGCATCCAGGCGAATCCGACCGCGCTGGCGGCTTACGGATTGAGTCTCGAAGATTTGCGAACCGCACTGGGCCAAGCCAACGTGGACCAGGCCAAGGGCAATTTTGATGGACCCCGCCAGGCGTTTACCATCGGCGCCAACGACCAGCTGCTAACCAGCGACGGCTATCGTCCGCTGATCATCGCCTATCGCAACGGAGCGCCGGTGCGGCTCAGCGACGTGGCCACGGTTTTCGACGGCGCGGAAAACGTCCGACAAGCGGCGTGGGCCAACGAAAACCCGGCGGTCATCTTAAACATCCAGCGGCAGCCCGGCGCCAACATCATTTCGGTGGTGGACCGCATCAAGAAGCTGTTGCCGCAACTCCAGGCCTCGCTCCCCGGCGCGGTGCAAGTCAACATTCTCACCGACCGCACCACCACGATCCGGGCCTCCGTGGAGGACGTGCAGTTTTCGCTGATGCTGACGATCGCGCTGGTGGTCATGGTGATTTTTCTTTTTCTGCGCAGCGCGCGGGCCACGGTCATTCCCGCCCTGGCTGTGCCGCTGTCCATCGTCGGCACTTTTGCGGTGATGTATCTGCTGGGCTACAGCCTGAACAACCTGTCGCTGATGGCCCTGACCATTTCCACGGGTTTCGTGGTGGACGACGCCATCGTAATGATCGAAAACATCAGCCGCTTTATCGAGGAAGGGGAGTCGCCGCTGCAGGCGGCGTTGAAAGGGTCGGAGCAGATTGGATTTACGATTCTGTCGCTGACCGTTTCGCTGATTGCGGTGCTGATTCCGCTGCTGTTCATGGGCGACATTGTGGGCCGGCTCTTCCGGGAATTCGCCATCACGCTGGCGGTGACCATCATCGTATCGGCGTTCGTCTCGCTCACGCTTACACCGATGATGTCCGCCAAGCTTTTAAGGCGCCAAGAGGAGAGCGATCGGACGTGGTTCTACCGGACCTCCGAGCGGGGTTTCCAAGCGGTTATCAGTTTCTACGGGCGGACGCTGCAGTTTGTGCTGCGCTACCGCACCACCACGCTGCTGGTCACCGTGGCCACCTTGGTTGGCACCATTCTCCTGTACATCTACGTGCCCAAAGGTTTCTTTCCGGTGCAGGATACCGGCATCATTTTGGGCGTTTCCGAGGCGGCGCAAAATATTTCCTTCGCGGCCATGGCTCAGCACCAGCAGGCTCTGGCCAGGGTCATCTTGAAGGATCCGGCGGTCGAAAGCCTGTCCTCGTTCATCGGCATCGACGGCACCAACGCCACGATCAACAGCGGGAGAATTCAAATCAATCTCAAGCCGCTGGCGCAGCGCAGCCTTTCCGCATCGGAAGTCATTCGACGGCTGCAGCCGCAGATCGCAAAAGTAGACGGGATTACTCTGTTCATGCAGCCGGTCCAGGACCTGACCGTGGAAGATCGCGTCAGCCGCACCGAGTTCCAATACAGCCTGGAAGACGTCGATCCCAAGGAACTGGCCCTGTGGACCCCCAAGTTCATCGACAAGCTGAAATCGCTTCCGGAACTCCGCGACGTCGCCAGCGATCAACTGAATCAGGGCCTGCTGGCCACCTTGACGATTGACCGCGACACCGCCTCGCGCCTCGGGGTGCTACCCGCCAATATCGACAACACGCTGTACGACGCTTTCGGCCAGCGCCAGGTCTCCACCATGTTCACGCAACTCAATCAGTACCACGTGATTCTGGAGGTGAATCCGCAGTTTCAGCAGAATCCCGACGAGCTGAAGAACATTTATGTGCGCTCTGCCACCGGCCAGCAAATTCCGTTGAGCGCCTTCACGCACTTCGAGCCCAGCGCCACCGCGCTGGCGGTAAACCATCAGGGCCAGTTTCCGGTGGTGACCCTTTCTTTCAACCTTGCTCCCAATGCTTCGCTGGGCGACGCGGTAAACGCCATCAATCGAGCCAAACAGGAAGTGGGCTTGCCGACCAGTATTCAAGCGACCTTCCAGGGAACCGCGGCAGCCTTCCTCAATTCGCTGGCCAATGAACCCATCCTGATTCTGGCGGCGATCGTGACCGTGTACATCGTCCTCGGCGTGCTGTACGAAAGCTACATTCATCCGATTACCATCATTTCCACGCTGCCCTCGGCCGGCGTCGGGGCCATCCTGGCCTTGCTGCTTTGCCGCACGGAATTCAGCGTCATCGCGCTGATCGGCATCATCTTGTTGATAGGCATCGTGAAGAAAAACGCCATCATGATGATCGACTTTGCGCTGGAGGCCGAACGCAAGGAAGGCAAAGCGCCGCTGGACGCCATCTACGAAGCTTGTTTGCTGCGCTTCCGCCCGATCATGATGACCACCATGGCGGCGCTCTTGGGCGGGCTGCCGCTGGCCCTGGGCAACGGGGTGGGCTCCGAACTTCGCCGGCCGCTGGGCATCACCATCGTCGGGGGCCTAATCCTCAGCCAATTGCTGACGCTGTACACCACTCCGGTGGTGTATCTGGCGTTCGACTCGCTGGCGCGGCGCTTTGCATCGCGGATAGGCAGTCCGGTCGAAGAGCCCGCGCACGGAGATTAGGCCATGAATTTCTCGTCCAATTTTTCGGCTCCGTTCATAAGGCGTCCGGTGGCCACGTCGCTGATCACCATCGCGATACTGCTGTCGGGAGCCACGGCATTTCGTTTTCTTCCGGTCGCGCCGTTGCCGCAAGTGGATCTTCCCACCATATCGGTGGGAGCGAGCCTCCCCGGCGCGAGCCCGGAAACCATGGCCTCGGCGGTAGCCACGCCGCTGGAACGCCAATTCGGGCGCATCGCGGGGATCACCCAGATGACCTCCTCGAGCTCGGTGGGCAGCACCGGCATCGTCATGCAGTTCGACCTCAACCGGGACATCAACGCGGCGGCGCGCGACGTAGAAAGCGCCATCAACGCGGCCCGCAGCCAACTTCCGGCGGACATGCCGAGCCGTCCCTCGTACCGCAAGGTCAATTCCGCGGACTCGCCCATCCTGTTGCTGGCGCTGACGTCCGACAACGTGCCGCCCGCGCAGATTTACGACGCAGCGGATTCGGTGCTGGCGCAAAAAGTCGCGCAGGTTCCCGGCGTGGGGCAAGTTTTTGTGTGGGGCAGCTCGCGGCCCGCGGTGCGCGTTCAGGTAAATCCCGGGCAGCTGAATAACTACGGCATCAGCCTGGAGACGGTGCGGAAAGCGCTGCAGTCCGCCAACTCCAATTCGGCCAAAGGCGCTCTTTCCGATTCCGCCCGTACGTGGGCGATCGCGGACACCGACCAGCTTTTCAAAGCGTACGAATATATGCCGCTGGTCGTCAGCGGCCATCAAGGCGCGGTGGTCCGCCTGGCGGATGTCGCTAACGTCTCGGACTCCGTGGAAGACATCCGCAACCTTGGGCTTTCCGGTGGAAAGCCCTCGGTGATCATTGCCATTTTCCGGCAGCCCGGCGCCAACATGATCGAGACCGCCGATAACGTCAAGGCCATCCTGCCTTGGCTGCGCGCCTCTATCTCTCCGGCGCTGCATCTGGACGTGATCATCGACCGCACGCTGGTGATCCGCAGTTCCATCCACGACGTGGAAATCACACTGTTGATTTCCATCGTCCTGGTGATTCTAGTGGTCTTCGTGTTTCTAAGGAATTATTGGGCCACCATCATCCCCAGCGTTTCCATTCCGCTGTCGCTCATCGGCACCTTCGGCGTCATGTATCTGTGCCACTACAGCCTGGACAACCTATCCCTGATGGCCTTGACCATTTCCACCGGGTTCGTGGTGGACGACGCCATCGTGGTGATCGAAAACATTTCGCGGCACATCGAAGCGGGGATGAAGCCTTACGAAGCGACCATGAAAGGCGCCAGTGAAATCGGGTTCACGGTGCTTTCGATGAGCACCTCGCTGATTGCGGTGTTTATCCCGATTCTGATGATGGGCGGGATCGTGGGTCGCTTGTTCCGGGAATTTGCGGTGACCCTCAGCGTGGCCATCGTGGTTTCGCTGTTCGTCTCGCTGACCACCACGCCGATGATGTGCGCGCGGTTCCTGAAGCACGACAGCGGAAAACACGGACGGGCTTACCGTTTTTCGGAAAGCTCGTTCAATCACTTGTTGCACGGCTACGATTTCTGCCTGCGCTGGGTGTTGCGGCATCAGTTCCTGATTTTGTGCGTGACGATTCTCACGGCGGTGACCAGCGTTTGGATGTACAAGGACACCAACAAGGGTTTCTTCCCGCAACAGGACACCGGGCGCATTAACGGCTACATCCAAGCGAATCAAGACACCTCTTTCGGGGAGATGGCCCGGAAAATGCGGGCCTTCACCGAGATTGTGATGCAGGATCCGGCCATCGATACGGTCACGTCGTTTGTGGGCGGTGGCAACGGCACCAGCAGCGCGCGCCTGTTCGCGCAGCTGAAACCCATCGCAGAGCGCAAGCTCAACTCGGACCTGGTGATTGCCCGGCTGCGCGGCAAGAGCGCCAAGATTCCCGGCGCGGCTTTGTTTTTGCAGTCCCAGCAGGACGTCACCATCGGCGGGCGCTTCGGCGGAGCGCAATATCAATACACTTTGCAAGACGACACGCTCGACGAGCTCACTCATTGGGCGCCCATCGTCATGCAGCGCCTGCAGAAAATTCCAGAACTCCGCGACGTCAACTCCGATCAGCAGATGCACGGCCTGGCCAGCAATCTGGTGATCGATCGCGACACCGCGTCACGGCTGGGCGTCAGCATCCAGGACATCGACAACACGCTGGGCGATGCTTTCGGGCAGCGGCAGGTCTCCAACATCTATATGCGCTTGAATCAGTACCACGTGGTGCTGGAAGTGCGTCCGGAGGACCAGCAAAATCCCGAGGCGCTCAAGACCATCTACGTCCCGTCCAATACCGGCAAGCTGGTGCCCCTCAGCGCTTTCTCGCACTACGAGCCGTCGAGCACCGCGCTGTCGGTCAACCATCAGGGCATTTTTCCGGCCATTACGCTTTCGTTCAATCTTGCTCCCGGCGCGTCTCTGGGCCCCGCCGTCCAGCACGTCGAGGAAGCCAGCCGTGCGCTTGGTATGCCTTCCACTTTGCACGCCACGTTCCAGGGCAACGCTCAGGCTTTTCAGGATTCGCTCTCCAATCAACCGATTCTGATCCTGACCGCGCTTGCTGCCGTGTACATCGTGCTGGGCATCCTGTATGAGAGCTACATTCATCCCATCACGATTCTTTCGACGCTTCCGAGCGCCGGCATCGGTGCGCTGCTGGCAATTCATTTGGCAAAATCGGATCTCAACATCATTGCGCTGATTGGAATTATCTTGCTGATCGGCTTGGTCAAGAAAAACGCTATCCTGATGATCGACTTTGCAGTGCAGACCGAACGGGAGGACGGAAAGTCCTGCGTCGAGGCCATTTACACCGCCTGCTTGCTGCGTTTCCGGCCCATTATGATGACCACCATGGCCGCGCTACTCGGCGCGCTGCCACTGGCTCTGGGCACCGGCACGGGCTCCGAGCTGCGGCGTCCGCTGGGCATTACCATCGTCGGCGGGCTGATCGTCAGCCAAATGTTGACGCTGTTCACCACGCCGGTGGTCTATATCTATATGGACCGCCTGCAGACCTGGCTTCATAATCTCCGCCGCGCCAGCGCCCCCGCACCGGCCCCTGCGCATAGCGATTAGAGGTGGTCTGAAGCCGCGCGCGAGCTCGACTGCGCGGTCGTCCGCGCTGAGCGCTTTCGCTGGCTCAGGGTTGCTTTTGGGGTTGGGCTTGGAGTTTCGCCAGCAGTTCTTCTTTATCGCGCAGCTCCAGCGTGTCACCGACGATGCGGTAATTCCGAGTCTGTTTGAGAATCTCGACGAAGGCCTCTTCTTGTTTTGCCAGGGCATCTGGGCAGGGCGTCTTGGTCAACCGGGCCAGCTTGAACTCCAGAGCGCCTTCGCGCAGCTTGTAGCTTCCGAGGAGCGGGTTGCAGCCGGTGGATCCAGTTAGCTTCTTGCCTTCGCCGTTGAGAACGAGACTCGCTTCGTTGGCATTCGAGCCGCCGACGGCGACCATGCCGCCGAGCTCGATGAGTTTCCAGTAGGTGCTTTCGAGTGGCACCGGGGCAGCAGTCGCGGCCGGCGCTCCGCTCCGGCTCCAGGACCATTCGCCGGACAAGATCAAGGCAAGCGCGGCACCAAGAATCACGGTTTTATGCAGCATAGCTCGTTCTCCTTCCGTCAAAATTGGCGGGAAACTTCTCTGTTGCGAGGGCCGACCAGGGTCAATTCCTTGCAGGCTTCCAGCGTTCGGTTGTAAGGAAGCTTACCGCTTTTCCGGGCTGGTGGGGAGTTGCGAGCGATTCGGGGCGCGTGCGCGGTTAACATGATTCTGCTAGACTGTCGCGGTTTGCTGCTCAACACTCGCAACACACGAAGACGCTTTCTAGCGCAGTCCGCCACGACCGCGGTGGGCGCATTGCTGTGGCCGGGCTGGAAGCCGGTCGCGGCGGCAAGTTCCGGCCCGCACTTGCAATTCCCGGCGCAGCCGCGCGAGCGCATTGCTATCGCTTCCTATCCTTTCCGGGAAGTAATCATCGGGCCCAGCGAGCCGGGCAGCGACTCGTCGAAGACCAAGTTCGACATAAAAGAGTTCGCCGCGCATGTCTCGGAGAAATTCAACATCAAGAAAATCGAGCCCTGGAGCCGGCATTTTCAGTCATTGGACGCGAAATACCTGGAGCAGTTTCGAACCGCTGTGGAGAAGGCGCAGGGCGCCGTGGTCAATATCGCCGCCGACGGCGAGCATAGTCCCTATTCCGTGGATCGCGCCGAGCGTGAGAAGGCCGTTGCTTTCAGCAAACGATGGATCGCCGCCGCCGCGGCGGTCGGATCGCCGAGCATCCGCAACAATATTCCGGAGGCCAAGGATTCCAAGCCCGACGTGGATCGAGCCGCGGACACGCTGGCTCGTGTGGCCGACTACGGCGCTGCCAGAAACGTGGTCGTAAATCTGGAGAACGACAATCCGGTCAGCGAGGACCCGTTTTTCGTCGTGAAGGTCATCGAGAAGGTGAACAGCCCCTGGCTGCACGCGCTTCCTGATTTCGCGAACACCCTAACCGCCGCCAAGGAAGAATATGCGTATAGCGGAATTCAAGCCATGTTCGCGCATGCCTACAGCATCTGCCATGTGAAGGAAACAGAGGTCGATGCGCAAGGCCGGGAGGTTCATGCGGACTTGGCGAAAACATTTGGGATGCTGAAGAGCAGCCACTATCAAGGCTACTGCTCGATGGAATGGGACAGCCCCGGCGATCCGTACGCCGGTACGCAAGGCTTGATCGACAAGACTATTCGCTATCTCTCGTAGCGGCATCGCGTGAGCACGGCCGCGGCGCCGCCGCCGGCCGTCTACGAACTGCCGATCAAGTATCCCGTCAGGAACACCAGGACGCCGCCGACGATGACCTGAAACGCAGCCTGCAGAAACGGCGTGTCCATATAGCGGTGGCGGATGTAACTGATGGTGGCGAGTTCCACGCCCACGACAGCGATGGCGATCCCGGTCGCAACGCGAAAATTCGAGATCAGGAAGGGCAGAGTGTGGCCGATGCCGCCGGCCGTGGTCATCAGCCCGGTGGCAAATCCGCGGATCCAGGGCGATCCGCGGCCGGTCAGGGAGCCGTCGTCGGAGAGCGACTCCGCGAATCCCATGGATATTCCCGCGCCGATCGAGGCCGCTAGCCCGACCAGGAACGCCGGCCCGCTCTCGTGGGTCGCGAATGCCGCGGCAAAGAGTGGCGCCAGCGTGGAGACCGAGCCGTCCATCAGGCCCGCCAGGCCCGGCTGCACCACCTGCAGTAAAAACAGTTTGTTGTGCGACGCGTCTTCCGCGGCCTTGGCGCTTTCCGTCAGGTGTTTTTCTTCGAGGTCGCCGGCCGTCTGGGTGTGTTTGCGCTCTTCATCGGCAAGTTTGTTCAGCAACTCTCGCGTGGAGGCATCCGTGGTGCGGGCGATGGCCCGCGCGTAAAAGCGGGTGGCCTCCAATTCCATCACCTCGGCTTGCCTTCTGGCCACGTTGACGCCTAGCGGGCGGATCAGCCAAGTGGGCCGGCGCTGCAGGAAACCCTTGACGTTCTCTCGGCGGATCAGTGGGATGTGTTCGCCAAAACGCTGGCGGAACATGGCCAGCAGCCGGTCGCGGTGCACCACCTCTTCCTCGCGCATGGCCTCGAACATTTTTGCGGTTGCCGGATACGATTCGCGGAGGGCGTCCGCGAACTCCCCGTAGATGTGTCCATCTTCTTCTTCCGAAGCGATGGCTAGCGCCAAAATCTCCTTCTCCGTCAGATCTTTGAATTTCTTCTTTAGCATCGCGCCTGTCCTCGACCTTCTTTGAGGAAGCAGCATCGCACAAAGAGTCCGGCGAAGTCATCTGGCGAGACCTCTCCGGCGCCGCCCGCTCGCTACGCGAGTCCGCTACGAAACCACCTGCCGGCGATTCCATTCGTTTTTTAGCGATGCATTGCTGAAAGCCCGTAGACCTCGGAACGCAGTTCGGGCAGGGGGTCATCGGAGAGCTCGATCCCATCCGTCAATAGCACCGGATCGAAGGCCAGCGCTTTTTGGGCTGCGTCGCTGTTCGCCACCACTGAGCTGATGGTGATCGTGCCCAGGTCGACCGTCTTGCGATCGGCGGGCCAGACCATCGAACTGTCCTTGGTGGGATCGCCGGCCCCGGGAAGCTGTGCGACCAAACGGAACTTGACGGGTCCCTTGGCCAGGCGGGCCTTCAGTTCGTCGAAGAGGAAATCGGGAGATTTGGACGCGACGGAGGCATCGTCCAGGTAGTGCGAACCGGCGACCGGAAGAATCTGGTAGCGGAAGGCTTGTTTCGCGCCCTTCTTGTTCACGAAGACGAAGGCATTGTTGCCGTAAAACGATTCGGTGGCGAAGCTGTCGGGAGTGGGCTTGCCATCCTGTACGAATTTCAACGCGCGGGGGTGCGCGCCGAGAAACTGTTCCACCGGCCAAGGATGAGGCTTCGAGGGATCGGTGGCCACGACGGCCTGCTGCAGGGCGAGGAACTCCTCGCCCGATCCGACGATGAAGCCGTTGTGCGAAAGCGCCACGATGTCGGTTCGGTCGCCGCCCGGAAGCGCGAATCGAATCGCCACCCCGCGCGGGTAGGCATTCGGTGAATTGTCCGGGATGGAAGGATCCGGGGCGCCGTCCGAGAAGCGCACCGTCACCGGTGTCTTCGCGCCCTGGAAATGGGCCGCGCTGGAAATCGCCGCTGCGGCCGACGAGGGAGCGAAAGTGCCCTCGCAAACGATGCCCTTGGCATGGACCGGGCGAGTGCGCGGCTGGGTGCCATGCACTTTCAGCATGGTGTCGAAAATCTGCTGGGCAAGATCATTTGAGGATTGCGGCGCCGCCCATAAGGCGGTCTGCGCGAGCAACACCGCCGACGCAAAGGCGGCAAGGGCCAGTGGCATCAGGAATTTGCATGCGAGCGGCTTCCGCGAGAAGCGAGTTGCCTGCGAGTTTCTCATCCGTGGCCTCCGTAACCGCAATTACTTCTTGTGAGGCCGATAACTTACACTTAGGCAATTCCGTTTGCAAACTCTCCGCTTTTCCTTGGGTACCGCGGCCGATGCTTTCCGCGACAATTCAGGGCTCCCAAAAGCTCGGCTCGCAGCAACACGCACGCATTCTGAGGGTTCCGAGCGGCGGGCCGTGGTCGAGCTTGACACCAGAATGGCGTGCGTCCGTCGAAGGAGGTGGTAGTCCAGCAGTTTTGGCTTGGGCGGGTCCACCTCTGGCCCTGAGCCTCTCCTCGACGGACTCACGCTCACCCGTCCTAGCTACTCAAAGCGCTGGGCCGTGGCGGTGGCACAGCCAGCCATGGGAAGCAGCTTGCCGGTTGGGTCGAAGAATTGGACCGAGGCCTCGGTGGTGGTGAATTCGTCCGGGTTTTCGCCCATTTCGATGGTTTGGGTGATTTTCTGAGTCTGGGCGAGAGCGCCGTTCACGGTGATGAACGCCAGGCTGGACGCGCTATATGTCCGGTGGCCTGTGTAGCTCCATACGCCGTGGCCGGGGCCCCGCTGCGCGGGAAAGAACATGGGATTGGCGGTCGTCTCGGTCATGGTCCCACCGCGCGCGAAGGTCAGCAGGGATTGAAATGGAGTTCCAATGGCCGCGTTGGTTTGGCAGTTATACAGCTTGACCTGTACCCGCCAAGTTCCCTCGAGTTTTCTTGCCGCCGATTCCCAATCCTCAAAACGCGGCGCCGCACCGCTCCCGAGCGCCAGCGCCAGAGCGCCCGCCATGGTGAATGCCGCCAGTGCTTTCCAGGTTCTCGATTTCATAAAGCTTTTCTCCTTGTTTTTGCACGTTTTCCGATGCTGTCCGGAGCGTGTCTGGCATATACTCCTGCGCATCCGCGGTGCAGGTCTTTAGGTTGCGGCTGAATATTTCTGAGAACTTCTGAACGTCCCGAAATGCGGCTATGAGCGGCGCAGATACCCACACCTATGAGTTCGATGGCTTCCGCATCGAAGCGGGAAAACGCCTGCTGCTGCGCGACGGCGCCGCGGTGCCGCTTACCCCCAAAGTGTTCGACACTTTGCTCCATTTGGTGCAGCACCAAGGGGAGGTCCTGGAAAAGGAAGAGCTGATGCAGGCCGTCTGGCCGGACACCATCGTGGAAGAGAACAACCTGAACCAGAACATCTCCACGTTGCGCCGGGTTTTGGGAGAAAGCCGCGGCGAAAATCGCTACATCGTGACCGTACCGGGCAGAGGCTACCGCTTTATCGCCGCCGTGGCTGCTGCCGGGCCGGCTGCCGGGGCGAACCTTGAGGACCGTACGTGCGTAAGGCTGGGGGTGCTGCCGTTTGAAAACCTGGGCGGCGGCCCGGAGCGCGAATACCTCGCCGACGGCCTGACCGAGGAGACAATTTCGTCGCTGGGACAGATCGATCCCGGCCATTTGAGCGCCATCGGCCGTACGTCGATGATGACGTACAAGCGAACGGCAAAAACGCTGGCCGAGATCGGCCGCGAACTGGACGCGGCCTATCTGGTCGAGAGTTCACTTCGCGCGGAGGGCGGGAGGTTGCGCATCACTTCCAAGCTCATTCGCGTTCGCGACCAGGTTCAAGTATGGTCCGCCTCGTACGACCGCGAACCGGGCAGCATGCTCACCTTCCAGCGCGAATTGAGCACGGCAATTGCGGAGCAGATCCGACTGCGGCTTTCTCCGGAACGCCTGACCGCACTGGCGCGCCGGCAGACGCGCAACGCCGAAGCGTACGACCTGTATCTGCGGGGCCGCCACTTCTGGAGCCAACTCACGCCCTCGACGACCAAACGCGCGATCGAGTATTTCGTCCGCGCCACGCAGCTGGATCCCAACTATGCGCTGGCATGGTGCGGCCAGGCGGATTCTTACTCGGCAAGCCCGATCAATGGCGACGCGCCCCCGCTCAGCGTCTGGCCTCGTGCGCGCGACGCGGCCGCGAAAGCAGTGCAGGCGGGGGCCAGCCTCGCCGAGGCCCAGACGTCCCTGGGATTCGTTAAGTTTTGGCTGGACTGGGATTGGCCGGCGGCGGAAGCGGCCTACCGGGAAGCGATTGCGTTGGACCCCAGTTATCCCATGGCGTATCGCATGTTGGGAATTGTGCTGTCGCACATGGGCCGGCACGAAGAGGCCCGTCCCGCGATGCGCCGTTTGCGCGAACTCGATCCGCTGGTGGCTATAAATCAGGCGCTTTCGGCCCAGGTGGCGTTCGCGGCGCGAGACTTCCCGGCGGCAGTGCAGTTCGCGCAGCAGGCCATCGTTGTTGATCCTGAGTTCTGGGTGGGTCACTTGCAGCTCGCGCAGGTACGCGAACAATTGGGTGAGAGCGAGTTGGCGCTGGATGCACTCAACACCGCGGGGCGCTTTTCCGGCGGCAACAGCAAGGTGATCGGACTGCGGGGCTACCTGTTTGCAAGAATGGGGCGAAGGGAGGAAGCCCTGGAGGTGTTGAAGACATTGGACGCGATATCGCGCGAGAAGTACGTTCCGCCTTACGCGCAGGCCCTGGTTCGCGCCGGTCTCAACGAACAGGATGCCGCTTTCGAGTTGCTGGAGCGCGCCTACGACGCGCGGGACGTTCATCTCATCTTTCTGACCATAGATCCAAAATGGGATGCGTTTCGGGCTGATGTTCGATTCGCTGCGCTCCTAGGGCGCTGCGGCTTCACGACACCAGGACTGTCAACCGGCGGTAGTTCGTAAAAGGCGGGGCTCGCTCTCTCTAATCGCCCTGCCGGAAGGCCAATGCAGTTTGTTGCGCGGCTTGCTAAAGGAAAAAACCCTGGGTTCGGCAGGACTGCACGATGCCTAGCCGGTCTCCGGCGCCAATTTTGTGCTTCATCCGGTAGAGGTGATTCTTGACCGTCTGTTCCGAAAGGCAAAAGTGGTTGGCGATTTCCTTGTTGGTGAGGCCCTTGGCGATCAGCGGGATCAATTGCTGCTCGCGCCGGGTCAATCCCAATCGCTGCTGCAGGCCGGCGCAGGGCAGCCCGGAGGCTTCGCCTTCAAAATAGCGGAAGAGCGCGGTGCACAACGACCCCGGACAAACCGCCTTTCCTTCCTGGACCGCCCGAATGGCTTCCGCCACCTCGTCCGTGGAGGCATCGGGCAGCAGGTACCCGCTGATCCCGGCCCGCACGCAACGCAGAAATTCTCCATTGTCCTTGCCCATCCCAATCAACAAAATCCGCATCTTCGGCAACCGGGTGCGCACCAGCTGGATCGAGGCCAGGTCTTCTTCAACGCGCCCTTGCGAGACAAGCAGCAGGACATCCGCCGCGTCTTCCGGCAACACGTCGCGGTCCAGAGGCGCCGGGGAATGTAGACCGACTATCTCGAGGCTTGCGTGCTTGGCCAGCATGCGCGCCAGGGCTTCCCGTAACAGTCGATTTTCGGCCGCCACGTAGACCCGCACTCTTTCCGCTACATTTTGATCGCTCGCGGCCGCTGGGCTGTCCGTCTGGCTCTCCGGTCTTTCCAGGGTCGCGGCAATTCCTGTGCTGCGTTGCGACGCAGCACTGGTAACAAGACTTCGACTAGCGCCTGTATTCACGTGGGACACTCCGTGTGCTTCGGCGCTTACAGTCGACCGAGCCCCCACCCTCAGGCTTAGTCTGGCGCCGGCAACGCCTCATACGTAGCAATTGCGCGACCGCCCGTTTTCCCTGCCTCCTTCCTAACCTGTTGAAATATAAGACGTTATCTTCATCTAGAACAGGGGCATTCCGGGCAGTCGGTCCCAATCCGGTACCACGCAGCTTTAGCTGTCCAATTTGGGACCTAGCCGGGCAGGATGCTGCACGCCGCGCGCGTGTTACTCTTGCTCGCCACGCGGTTGCGGTCTCGCTTTTGCTCCCCGTTCCCCCTTGGTACCTCCGTACTAGCAAACCCTAGGAACGATGCCCTACTTCCTTGCGAGTACGTTCCCTCTATAGGTTTTTTTTGGCCCGCCATCTACACTTGTCTTATCGCGAGCGCTCCGGTTTCTGAGCGATGGAGAGACAAAAGTCATGGCGACACAGAACCTAATCAGCAAGGCGCCCCAGAACGGCATTGCCGCCAATCGTACGACCTCCCAGGCGGAGCGGCGCGGCAGCCGTCGCTGCAAGATCACCCAATTGATGCGCATCCGGCCGTCGGACCCGGAAAGGGAGCATTTCGACGACCTGCGCGGCACACTCAGCGTCTCGCGCGGCGGTGTCTATTACCAGACCAGCGAAAGCGGCTACGAGCTGGGCATGCGCCTGTTCGTAAGCATGCCGTATTCGCAGGAAGCCCACGCCATGAGCCGCGAGTATCTGGCCGAGGTGGTTCGCGTCGACGCCTTGGCAAATGGCATGACCGGGATCGGGTTCAAGATCCTGATGGAAATGGGCAGCCAGGTCGGCTACTCGTACGGCTTTCTCTACGCCTGCGCCGCGCAAGTAAGCGCGCTGGCGAGATTCATCTCTTAGCAGCAAGATTAAAAGAAAGGGCGTCCCGGTTATGCTGGGACGCCCTTTCTCCGTTTGGGGGTGGGGGGAGTCGAAATCGTCAGTCTTGGCCGAACAGCTGCATCGCCCGGTGCCTGAGCATGCCTAACTGGCGGTTCATGGGATGCTGCCGGCCCAGGAAAGACAGCACTGGCTCGCGGCGGCTGGTCAGCCGGTTCATGGCGATGGTCAGCCGCACGTCACGGCGGGCAAACTTCAGCCCCGCGGTCAAGGCTTCCACGGCTTCCTCGCGGCGTCCGGCGGTGGCGTACACTTCCGCGAGATTCAGATAGAGTTGCGCCTGATTGCGCTTCATGCGAACGGCGGTGTCGCACAGCCGTTCGGCTTCGCCCCACTGGTGTTCGGAACGGGCCAGCACCACGCCCAGGTAGGACATGTAATAGGGGTTGTTCTTGTCCAGATCCATCGCGCGCCGCATATGCGGCAGCGCCCTGCCGGCGTAATTGTCACGCAACAGGGTAAGCCCTTGCTTGAATTCGCGGAAGGCTTCGGTATCCAGCATCGTTTCAGCTCCTCGGCCGTTTTGCGGCCGCACCACACAGGGGACTTGCCGGGAATTGGGAAATACCGACCGCGCCGCAACTCCAAGAGGGTGCCGACACTGCCGATGAAGAGGCAGGAATAAGAAAAGCCCCGATGTACCCGGGCAGGGACGCCCTGGACATGGAAGCGGTGAGCAGCGATGCGATCGCAGTTCCCATCCCAGTCATATACAAAGTAACGGGGTTAGTTATAAGAATCTACTGACCCTAGGGCCAGTCTTGGGACAGCGGAACTCCTGGAGGAATGGCAGGCCGGGGGAACCAACGCTTCGACGTTGTGCCGCGTAAGTCTGTTACGTTTGAGGCATATACCGCGCAGTGTACTGGCCCGCAACGGCTCTCCTGTGGCCGTCTTTATGACGTTTTCGGCATGTATTTCTTCCACCCCTTGCGCCATTGGGCCCAGTCTTCCAGGGTGACCTTAAGCATCGATTTAGCGGCCTTGTGCAGCCAGCGGCCGCGCCATGCAGCCAGGTCGCGCTTCACCCGTGCGATGGCTTGAGGGCTTCCGAAGTGCATATTGGCGGTTTCCCAGCCCATGCAGTAGAGGAGGCGGGCCTCGTCGCGCTCGACCGGCAGGGAGGCCAACTCGATGCGGGAGCAGTCCGGTGCCAAGCGGCGCACCACCCAGCGTCCCTGGAACCGCACACAGGGGTCTTTGACGCGAATGGCGGTATCCGCCAGCCTGGAGCAGTGGAGGTCTTCTGACGAGCTGTTCTTATGCCAGACCCAGGCGGATGGCCGGATCGCTTTGGCTTCGCGGGCAATGAACGCGCCTTGCCAGGAGGACAAGGCCAGAATCCGCGGGTGGCCGAGGCTCCCGAGGCCGGCAATGCGCCGCTTCAATTGATAGGCGCGCTTGGGAGGAGGGAACGCGGCTTCGATCAGCTTGAGCGCCTCTGCCGGTGGTTTTGCCGAGAACTGCGGATTCTGCTGCATTTTGGCCCAGAAACGCACCGGATCGCGGAGCTTGCTGAGCGCCAGAAGGCGCAGCCATTGGTGGTGCTCGGCGAGGATAAAGGCTTTGCCGCCCGCTGCGAGCGCGTCGCGGTAGCCCTCTTCTATGGCCTCCGCGGCTTCCCGCCGGGTGACGCTGAGGTGTTCGGCCCAGATGGCCAGATAGGCGCTGGTTGTGAGCCGGGCCAGGTCGAGGGTGTACGGGGCAGGCCAGGCTTCGTCCAGGTCATTTACGCCCCAGATGAGGCGGCCCTCGGCGTCGCGCCAGGTGCCGAAGTTCTCTATGTGAAGGTCGCCCACGCCGAGCACCGTCGGCGCCTTGGCCAAGTCTGGGCAGACCTCGGTCCAGAGCTGAAGCCAACGGTAGAAGGTGGCGCGAAAGAAGGGGAAGGGGGCTTCCGCCATGTTGGCGTGTTTCAGCCGGAGGTCCTGGCGGACGATGGGGAGTTGCTTGGCCAGCCAGTGCTCGAAGTCCTGCGTTGCTTTGAAGATGTTCATCGGTTTCCCGCAATGGGCGTTGCCACCAAGTCTTACAAAACATACCTACCCACGTGCGCTCGGTCGTCCTCAACAAGGGCATCGGCCCTGCTGCGCCGCTAACAGCGACGCAACAAACGAGTAGCGACCCGCGCTAGACGCTGGCGTGTTCGGCGCGGGTTGGAAGACCCTTCAGGCGAGCTTGGTAAATTGGGAAGCGCGCGGCGAGTTCGGCGACTTGTGTTCGGACACGCTGTTCAGTGGCGGCGTCGCCGATATGGCCGAGGACCTCGGCGATCCACGAGCCGATTTGCTCCATCTCGGGTTCGCGCATGCCACGCGTGGTTATCGAGGGGCTTCCCAGGCGGATGCCGCCGGCCTTCATGGGGGGCAGCGGGTCGAAGGGAATCGAATTCTTATTGACGGTGATGCCGGCGCGGTCGAGAGCTTTTTCGGCGTCGGTGCCGGTCAATCCGCGGGAGTGGAGCTCGATTAGGAACAAGTGGTTGTCGGTGCCGCCGGTGACGATGCGGAAGCCGTGTTTGGCGATGGAGATAGCCAGCGCCTTAGCGTTGGCCACGACCTGCCTTTGATTTTCGCGGAACGCGGGTTCCATGGCTTCCTTGAAGCAGACGGCCTTGGCGGCGATGGTGTGTACCAGCGGCCCGCCTTGAGTGCCCGGGAAGGTCAACTTATCCAATTCCTTGGCAAACGCGGCCTTGCACAACACCATTCCGCCGCGCGGTCCGCGCAGGGTCTTGTGCGTGGTGGTGGAGACGATGTCGGCATGCGGCACCGGGCTGGGGTGCATTCCGGTGGCTACAAGTCCTGCGATGTGCGCCATGTCCACGAAGAAGAGCGCATCCACGGCCTTGGCCACTTTGCCGATACGCTCAAAATCGATGATTCGGGAATACGCGCTGGCGCCGGCGACGATCATCCTGGGCTTGTGTTCGTGCGCGAGTTTTTCGATTTCCTCGTAGTCGATGCGCTCGTCGTCCTGGCGCACGCCGTAGGCGATGAACTTATACATGCGGCCGGAGAAATTCAGAGGGTGCCCGTGGGTCAGGTGCCCACCGTGGGCGAGGTTCATTCCGAGGACGGTGTCGCCGGGTTTCAGCGTGGACATATAGACGGCCACGTTGGCCGAAGTGCCGGAATGGGCCTGCACGTTGGCGTGCTCGGCTCCGAAAAGCTGCCTGGCGCGGTCAATGGCGAGCTGCTCGACTTTGTCGGCAACTTCGCAGCCGCCGTAGTAGCGCTTGCCGGGGTAACCCTCGGCGTACTTGTTGGTGAAGATGGAGCCCATGGCTTCGAGGACGGCTTCGGAGACGAGATTTTCCGAAGGGATGAGCTCAATGCCGGTGGCTTGGCGTTTGGCTTCTTCGCGGAGGAGGTCGGCGATCTGAGGATCTACGGTGTCCAGCGGGCGCTGCATGCGGGTGTTGGCTTCGGTGGTCTGAGTCATGAAGTGTCCTCATTTCGCGGTATTGGGCAAGCCGGCTGGCGATGGGTGACGCTGCGATTTTATCGGATGGCGCAGGGGAAAGCCAATGGGGAGGGAAGGCGCAAACGAGGGAAGACCAGTACAAGAGTGCAACGGTGCAAGAGTGTAAGGGCCGCGGATGGCGCAAAGAGGTCGCAGAGAAGAGTTAAGTTGGCGCACGAGATCAGGAGGGGACGGCATTGGCGCGGGTGGCGGCGGATTGGTAGCAATCGGGGATGGTGGCTTCGACCGAGCCGATACGGGTGGCCGTGGAGGTAAGGGAGTCCCAGTCAGCGCGTTCGTAGGCAAGGAGGGTGTCGTAGACGTCGCGAAAACGGTTGGCGCCGCCGCACAAGGCGGTGCGCACCTCGGAGGAGACCGGCAGGGTACCAAGGATTTCAGCGATGGGGCGGTCGAGAATCGCGTCGGTTACGGAAAGCAGGCCCATTAAGAACAGATTGGAGCTTTCGGGGTCCATGCCCATGGTGTGGGAGATTTCTTCACAGAAAAAGGCACGGGTGAGAGCCGTGCGGATGAGCTCGGGCGGTTTGTCGGCAGCCATGGCGACGATGGCGACGATGGAAACCCATCGGCGAAACTCGATTTCGCCGAGCAAAGTCATGGCGTGGCGGACGCTGCGAATCTCGCGGAGCCCGAGCAAAGGAGAATTGAGATAGCGGAGAAGCTTGTAGACCAGGGCCGGGTCCTGTTTGAGAAGGTTCTCGACCTCATCGAGAGGGAACTCGGGGGAGGAAACGGCTTGAAGGAGACGGACACAGTTGAGCTTGTTTCCGGGAATGTCGCGGGTGGAAACCATGGCGGGCTTGCAGAAAAAGAAACCCTGGAAGAAGGTATAGCCGAGGGAACGGGCTTCCTCGAGTTCGTCCTGGGTCTCTACTTTTTCGGCGATCATCTGGATGCCGAGGGCGCGGTAGCGCTGGGAGAGGGCGCGGCGGGCGTCGGCGTCGGAGATGCGGAAGTCCACCTTGATGAATTTAGCAAGACGAAGGAGCGGCTCCCACTTGGGGTGATCGACGAAATCGTCGAGGGCCAGCAGGTATCCGGACGCGCAGAGATCGCGGCAGTGCTGGACGACCTCGGGAGAAGGCACGATAGTTTCGAGAAGTTCGATGACGACGCGCTCCGGGGGGAGGAGGCGAGCGGCACCGCGCTGGAGGGCGGCTTCATCGAGATTGATAAAGGCTTTGGCGTGTCCGAGAAGCGTCTGGAGATCGAAGATGGTGACGGAGTCCACGATGATGGAACTGGAGGCTTCCGGGCGGGACTGGAAAACGTTCTCTTCGCTAGGGCGGAACAGTAGTTCGTAGGCGAAAAGCTTGAGCTTGTCGTCAAAGATGGGCTGGCGAGCGATGAACTTTTCGTACACGAAGACTCCGTCTCTGCAGCACGAGGCTGCCGGCGCGGCATGGGTGCGCGGTTCGAGAGGAGAACGTGCGGGAAGGGGATGCCGGGTTGCTACTGGGCTACTTCGATCAGGTCGGTGCGGACATCGACCCGAGGAATTCGCTATTGGACTTGGTCTTGGTGAGCCGGCTGAGCAACAGCTCCATAGCCTCGACCGTGGAGAGGGGGCTCAACACCTTGCGCAAGACCCAGATGCGGCTCAACTCGTCAGGAGGGAGGAGGAGTTCGTCCTTACGAGTGCCGGAACGCTGAATGTCGATGGCCGGGAAGACGCGCTTGTCCGAAAGGCGGCGGTCCAGATTGATTTCCATGTTGCCGGTGCCCTTGAACTCTTCGAAGATGACGTCGTCCATGCGGCTGCCGGTGTCGATCAAAGCGGTGGCGATGATGGTGAGCGAGCCGCCTTCCTCGACATGGCGCGCGGCGGCGAAAAAACGGCGCGGGCGCTGTAGGGCGTTGGCGTCAATACCGCCGGAGAGGACTTTGCCGGAAGGCGGGGTGACCGCGTTGTAGGCGCGGGCCAGGCGCGTGACGCTGTCGAGCAGGACCACGACGTCGCGTTTGTGCTCGACCAGGCGCTTGGCTTTTTCGAGAACCATTTCGGCGACTTGAATGTGGCGCTGGGGGGCCTCATCGAAGGTCGAGCTGATGACTTCGCCTTTGACGGTGCGCTGCATGTCGGTGACTTCTTCGGGACGCTCGTCGATGAGCAGCACGATCAGGGCGACTTCGGGATGATTCACGGTGATGGAATTGGCGATGGACTGCAGCATCATGGTCTTGCCGGTGCGCGGCGGGGCGACGATCAGACCACGCTGGCCTTTGCCGACCGGGCAGAGAAGATCAAGGACCCGGCCGGTCATGTTCTCCTTGGTGGTTTCCATCTTGAGGCGGCCCTGGGGGTAGAGCGGGGTCAGGTTGTCGAAAAATATCTTGCTGCGAGCCACTTCCGGATCTTCGAAATTGACGGCTTCGACTTTGATCAAGGCAAAGTAGCGTTCGCCGTCCTTGGGGGGACGCACCTGGCCGGAGACAGTGTCGCCGGTGCGGAGATCGAACTTGCGGATCTGCGACGGAGAAACGTAGATATCGTCGGGGCCGGGAAGATAGTTGTACTCCGGAGCGCGGAGAAAGCCGAAGCCGTCGGGGAGGCACTCCAGGACGCCTTCGGAGAAGATCAGGCCGTTCTTCTCGGTTTGGGCGCGGAGGATCTGGAAGATCAGCTCCTGCTTGCGCATGCCGCTGGCGCCCGGGATGTTCAGCTCCTTGGCGATCTTAGCCAGGTCGGTGATGTTCTTTTCCTTGAGCTCGGCAAGGCTAATGCTCATCTGATTATTTCCTTCAACGCTTGTTTCTTTCATATGTCCTTAGCTTTGATTGTGAAAATTGACCGTGACAATCCGGATTGCTTAACGAGGCGGCGCACCGCACTGGCGGACGAAGCAAAACCAGCCAGGATGGGCAAACCAGAATTTGTGACAACGGGTGGCAGCGCCGGACCGAAGCGAACTGGCGACCACGTTTGGTGCGAGAGATCCCGATCAGGCCGGGGGTCAATCCGCAGGACGGGCCGGTGCTGAAACAACGCTGCTTAGTTGGTCAAACTCTTGTCTTTCTCGGCGCCGGCGACGAAAGGTTCCGCGACGGGCGCAACGGCGGAGTGCTCGATGGGCACGATAAGCCGCTCAAGCGCAATCTGCAGCACTTCATCCATGGTCTCAACAAAATGAACCGTAAGACTCGAGAGGATTTCCTGCGGGATGTCCGCCAGATCCTTCTCATTGTCCTTCGGAAGGAGCACTGTACGCAAGCCCATTCGATGGGCGGCCAGAAGTTTTTCTTTGACGCCGCCGATGGGCAGAACCTTGCCGCGCAGGGTGATCTCGCCGGTCATGGTGACGTCGCAACGCACGGGAATCCTGGTCAGGGCGCTGACGATGGAGTTGCAAATGGTGATGCCGGCGGAGGGGCCGTCCTTGGGGATGGAGCCCTCGGGCACGTGCACGTGAATGTCGATATTGCGATAGAAATCCTTGGGCAAGCCGAAGATGTTGGAACGCGAGCGGATGTAGCTCATGGCGGCCTGCGCCGATTCCTGCATGACGTCGCCGAGCTTGCCGGTGAGCGTGAGGCGGCCTTTGCCTTCCATTAGCGTGGCTTCGGTGGCCAGGACGCAGCCGCCGACTTCGGTCCAGGCGAGGCCGGTGGTCAGGCCGATTTCGTTGTGCTTTTCGAGCCAAAATTCGCGGTATTTCAGAATGCCGAGGAAATCGTTGGCGTTGGCGGGGGTGACTTCGGCGGCGACGGCCGTGCCTTCGGTAACCACCTTGCGGGCCATCTTGCGGGAGATATTCTGAATCTCGCGCTCCAGGCTGCGGACCCCGGCTTCGTGGGTGTAGTGCCGGATGATATGCAGCAGGCCTTGATCGGTGAAGGAGAGATTCTTTTCGTTGAGGCCGGTGGCTTCGCGCTGGCGCTTGACCAGGAAGCGCTTGGCGATTTCCAGCTTTTCCTGCTCGGTGTAGCCCGGAAGACGGAGAATCTCCATGCGATCCTGCAAGGGCTGCGGAATGGTGTGCAAGACGTTGGCGGTGCAGACGAACATCACTTTGGAGAGGTCGTACTCGACGTCCAGATAATGATCGGTAAAGGCGTGGTTCAACTCGGGGTCGAGCACTTCCATCAGGGCCGCGGATGGGTCGCCGCGGAAATCCGTGGACATCTTGTCGACTTCATCGAGCACGAAAATGGGATTGATGGTGCCGGCTTTCTTCATCATCTGGATGATCTGGCCGGGCAGGGCACCGATATAGGTACGGCGGTGACCGCGAATCTCCGCTTCATCGCGAACGCCGCCGAGGGAGACGCGAACGAACTTGCGGCCGGTGGCGTGGCCGATGGACATGGCTAAGGAGGTTTTGCCAACGCCCGGGGGGCCGACGAAGCAAAGGATCGAGCCCTTGGGATTCTTGACGAGCTGGCGAACGGCGAGGAACTCCAGGATACGTTCCTTGACCTTTTCGAGGCCGTAGTGCTCTTCGTTGAGAATTTTCTCGGCGGCCAGAATGTCGCGGATTTCCTTGGACCTTTTCTTCCAGGGCACGGCCAGCAGCCAGTCCAGATAGTTGCGGCTGACGGTGGACTCCGCCGACATGGGAGGCATCAGCTCCAGACGTTTGAGCTCCTGGATGGCCTTTTCGTGGACTTCCTTGCTCATGCCCGCGGCATCGATTTTCTTTTTGATCTCGTCGATTTCGCTTTTTTCGCCGCGGCCGAGTTCTTTCTGAATGGCTTTGAGCTTTTCGTTGAGGTAGTACTCTTTTTGCGCGCGCTCCATCTGGCGCTTAACGCGGGTGTTGATGTTGCGATCGACGTTCAGCTTTTCGAGCTCGATTTCCAGAATGTCGCCGATGCGGTTCAAGCGCTCGACGGGATCGACGGTTTCCAGCAGGTCCTGCTTTTCGTCGACCGGGAGCTGCAGGTTGGCGGCGATGGTGTCGGAGAGGCGAGCCGGGTCATCGACGCGGGCGGCGGCGATCATGGTGTCGTAATTCAGGCTCTGAGAAAGCTTGATGAATTGTTCGTACAGGGCGGTAATTTTCTGGACCGTCTGTTCGACCTGCGGGGAAGGCTCGACGCGGGCGTTGAGCAGACGAACGGTGGCGCGGAAGAAGCCTTCTTCGGTGGCGATGGAGAGGGCGCGGGCGCGCTCGACGCCTTCGACGAGAACTTTGATGTTGCCATCGGGGAGTTTGACGCTCTGGACGATGTTCGCGAGGGTGCCAACGGCGTAAATTTCTTCCGGCTTGGGATCGTCGACCGAAGCATCGTGCTGGGTGGACAGGAAAATCTTCTTGTCGCCGGCGAGAGCCTCTTCGA
The DNA here is from genome assembly GCA_963788495.1 of uncultured Acidobacteriota bacterium. Taxonomy (GTDB): domain Bacteria; phylum Acidobacteriota; class Terriglobia; order Acidiferrales; family UBA7541; genus Acidiferrum. Next base: position 657,155 of record CAWBGX010000003.1, read on the forward strand.
GCGCGCGGACGCTGGCTTCGCGCCCGACGATGAACGGCGTCATCTGCTGCGGGAAGATGACCATATCGCGTACCGGCATCATGGGCACGCGCTTCATTTCCTGTTTTTCCCGATTGAACATTAGGGCCCCTGAATCGGCCGCAAGGCGGCCATCTTAAAATGCACGAAGCGGCTTATCCAGCCTTTTCGAGCAAACTCCAATTAATCTCGCGGGTGCGAACCATATCTTCGTTGACCACGAAATCGCGGACTTTCCGCTGCATGGGCAGGTGATACATCAACTCCAGCATGAGATCTTCCAAAATCATGCGCAAGCCCCGCGCGCCGACCTTGCGCTGAAGCGCCAACTCGGCGACGGTTTCCAGGGCATCGTCGGTGAAGCGCAGGCGGACGTTTTCAAACTCGAAGAGGCGCTGATACTGCTTGAGGAGCGCGTTCTTGGGCTCGGTGAGAATGCGGACCAGCGCGGACTTGTCGAGGTCGTTCATCACGCCGGCAACGGGCAAGCGGCCGACAAATTCCGGGATCAGGCCATAACGAATGAGATCGCCGGGCTGCACTTGCTCGAGAAGTTCGGTGTTGCGCTTTTGCGGCGTGGACGGAGTCGCGTCGGTGTGGAAGCCGAGGGCGCGGCGTCCTGCGCGTTTTTCGATGATTTTTTCCAGGCCGACAAAAGCGCCGCCGCAGATAAAGAGAATGTTAGTGGTGTCTACGGGAGTAAATTCCTGATGAGGGTGCTTGCGTCCGCCTTGCGGGGGCACGTTGGCGACGGTGCCTTCGAGAATCTTGAGCAGGGCCTGCTGAACCCCTTCGCCGGAGACATCGCGAGTGATGGAAGGGTTTTCGTCCTTCTTGGCGATCTTATCGATTTCGTCGATATAGATGATGCCTTGCTGGGCTTTCTGGACGTCACCGTCGGCGGCCTGCAGGAGTTTCAGGATGATGTTCTCGACGTCCTCGCCGACGTAACCGGCTTCGGTCAAGGTGGTGGCGTCCACGATGGCGAAGGGTACGTCCAGCATGCGCGAGAGAGTCTGGGCCAAGAGCGTCTTGCCTGTGCCGGTTGGGCCAATCAGGAGAATATTGGACTTGCTGAGCTCGACATCGCCGGGCTGCTTGTTGAGAAAAATTCGCTTGTAGTGATTGTAGACCGCCACGGCGAGCTTCTTTTTGGTGCGATCCTGCCCAATGACGTAGCCGTCCAGGAATTGCTTGATTTCCGGGGGGCGGGGAAGGCGCCGCGCGGGAGTGGAAGCTTGCTCGCGCTTTTCGTCTTCGAGAATGGTCTGGCAAACGCCGACGCACTCGTTGCAGATGTACGCGCGGGGGTAGTCGGAAGGCGAACTGATCAGCTTCTCGACCTGCTCCTGCGTTTTATGGCAAAAGGAGCAGCGCAATGGCTCATCTGGATTGAATTTTTTCACCGGTGTGCAGGCCCTCGTCTCCGCTGGGCGTCAACGGAGTCCCAAGCAACATTCTAGGCCGAATATTCCCCCAAGAGAAACAGAAACCTGAGGCGCTACTAACTTTTTGGAACAAGCCGCCGGGCGCGCCGGCGAAGCAGGGCGCTCGAGCTTCAGCGATGCTTGTAAATGATCTCGTCGATCATTCCGTACTCTTTGGCTTGTTCCGGATTCATGATGAAGTCGCGCTCGACGTCCTTTTCAATGCGATCAACGGACTGCCCGCTATGCTTGGCGATCAGCGCATTGATCATGGTGCGCATGCGAATAATCTCTTTGGCATGGAGATCAATGTCCGTGGCCTGGCCACCCAGCCCCGACATCCAAGGCTGATGAATGAGGATACGCGCGTTGGGCAAGGCAAAACGCTTTTTGGGGGCGCCGCCGACGAGCAGCACGGCGGCGATGGAAGCGGCCTGGCCGATGCAAGTGGTGACCACGTCGGGCTTCACGAACTGCATGGTGTCGTAGATGGCAAAACCCGCGGTGATGGAGCCGCCCGGGGAATTGATGTACAGCTGAATGTCGCGCTCGGGGTCCTCGGCTTGCAGAAAGAGCATCTGGGCGGTGGCCAGATTGGCGACGTGGTCGTCAATGGGCGTGCCGATAAAGATGATGTGCTCTTTGAGGAGCCGGGAATAAATGTCGTAGGCGCGCTCGCCGCGGCTGGTCTGTTCGACCACCATGGGTACAAGCGTTGTTCCGTTATAGTTAGGGTCGTCGAAATTTTTCATTTGAGTAAATATTGCGGGCTCGAGCCCGACCGTGTCACTTCGTTTCCGGTGCGGCTACGGTGCTAATTTTGGAATTTTGCGCGAGCCAGTCGAGAGTTTTGTCACTCCGCAGCTTCGCTTTCATCCTATCGAGCGTACCTTGCTTTGTCAAACGAGCACGAATGGCTTGTGCGGATTCGCCACTATGGCTGGCGGCGTGTTCCAACTCATGGTCCAGCTCTTGATCGGTGACGTCGATGTTTTCGGTGGAAGCGATGCGATCGACAATCAACTCCGCTTTGACGTCGTCGGTGGCACGTTCCTGCTGACGGCGGCGAAGGGTGACCCAATCCACGTTTACGGCACGTGGATCGACGCCCTGGGCAGCCAGCGAGCGAACCACGCGCTCGAGGCGGACATCCATTTGATGCTCCACTAGCGATTCCGGTACAGGGAAGTCGTGGAGCTTGACGATGGCGGCCAGGACCTTTTCGCGCAAGAGGTCTTTGTGCTTCTGGTCGCGCGCGGCGCTCAAGCCTTCCCGGACTTTGGTCTTCAATTCGTCCAGCGTGGCGGCGTCGCTTACGTCTTTTGCAAATTCGTCATTCAGCTCCGGAAGGCTCTTGTTTTTGATGCCGAGAACCTCGACGGAATAGTGATAGGTCTTGCCTGCGAGCTTGGCGTCGGGGTAGTCGGCCGGATATTGCACATCGAAATCCTTGTGATCGCCGGTGTTCGCGCCGCGCAGGTTTTCGTTGAACGGCTCCATGGTTTCTTCGGCGCCGATGTGGCAGAGGACGCTATCGGCTTGCACGGGATCGCCGCCGCCCTCGGGCGTGCCCATGAGCTTCAGTTGGACGAAGTCGCCGTTTTCGGCCGGGCGTCCTTCCACGGGCGCGAAGGCTGCGGCGCGTTCACGCATTTCTTCGAGTGTCTTGGTTACGTCGTCATCGGTGATGTCCATTACGGGCATCTCAAGCTGGAGGTCTTTGTAGTTCGCGAGCTCAAAGTCTGGAAGAACCTCGAAGACCGCGCGGAACTTGAGCGGTTGGCCTTCCGCGAAATCCAGCTTGTCGACTTGCGGCTGGGAGACCGGGGTCAGCTTTTGCTCGGAGACGGCCTTCTCGACGCGTTCGGGGACGAGCGATTGCAGAACTTCGCCTTTGATGTCGTCGGCAAAGCGGCGGCGGATCAGGGAAATGGGGGCTTTGCCGGGACGGAAGCCCGGGACTCGCGCGATACGCGCAAATTCTTTGGCCACACGCTCCATGGCGGTGGATACTTCGTCGGCGGGAACCTCGAGATCAAGCTCGCGGCGGCAGGTTGCTTCGGCCATACAACAGTCCTTTCCTTATCCGGTGTGACCCATTCGCGTTTTGGACTCTGGGTGCGATTGCAAGTATCCGCTGGTTTCTCGACAGCATGCGTCCAGAACTGCGGTCCAGGACAAGCCAAGCTTTCCGAAGAGGCCAGACAGGTGAGAAAGCACCTGAAAACTCAATACGTCAGTATAGGCGAGGCGTTAAGGAGCGTCAATTGAAGCACGGGGGTGAGAGGCGCTTCGTTGCGCGTGCTAAGTCCACAAGATCGAGCACGACAAGACTATGACGACAAACCGTGGGCCGAGATGGGTGCGATCAGGCCGCCAGGGCCGAGTCGTTGCGGAACTTGATCGCCGCGAAAATCGTCAGCATGATGAAAAGCACCATGACGACGACCTGGCTGATCAAGAAGGGCGGCTCGGACCCGGTTGGAGCCATGGCTTTCAGGGCGGGTACCTTCATGAAGGCCTGCGCGATCAAGACGAAGACATTCAGATAGAGGGCAATCATGGCGGTGATCACGTAGATCTTGCGCCAGGCGCCAGCGAGGTGAAGGGCGTAGCGGGCGAGAATGGCCACAGCGAGAATCACAAGAGATATGGCGCCAATCACAAGGCCCGGCGTAAGACCATGGATAGGGAAGAAGAAGCCGGTCACGCTGGTTAAAACGGTGGTGGTCAGGAAGAGTGCGGTCCAGCCGTCGAGGGGTTTTGAGGAGAGCAGCCCGAAGGCGACGACGAATCCCGAGAAGATCCCGATCAGGCTTATCACGACGTGCACCAGAGTCAATGTACTCATGCTGGGTCCTTTCCGATCGAATTCCGTTCTTCCGAGGACGGGTACGATACATCTGGCTGCCGCGATGCGCAATGCCCGGCGCATTTTTCCAAGGTTTTCGGAGTATGGCTTCTGCTAGTCTGACGGCCATGAAACGCACTCTTGTTGTTGCAATGTTGGGAATCGCTGCTCTGGCTACGCTTCGCGCCGCAGCTCGGACAGGGACGGACGCGCGAGCCCACGAACTGATTCGAACGCTGAAGCTGAGCGTCTTGCCCAAAGAGTCGGGGTATTTGGGGATCATCGGAGTGTCCGCGCAGACCGAAAACGTTGACGGCCGCACACTGGCGGTGCAGAGCCAGAACTACTACATGCTGACGCGGGATCTGCCGATCAACTATCTGCACTGGCTGGCGCCCGATGATACGCACATATTGATTGAGGGTGGGCCGGTGGACTATTTCGTCTTTCATCCGGATGGGCGAGCGGAGAAGTTTACGCTTGGAATGGACTTGGCTGGCGGGCAGAGGCCAGTTGTCGCGGTAGCGGGTGGCTGCTGGAAGGCCTTGCGGCTCCACGACGGCGCGAGCTACGCGCTGATGGCCAACGCGTTGTCGCCGGAATTTACTCCGGATCGCGTGAAGATTGGGGCAGGGGCGGCGTGGGTGAAACGTTATTCGGGTGCCGCTCCCTGGGCGACCGAAAAAGCATTGCGCGAAATGATTGGGCCCAATTGGATACCGGAGCAGCCGTGAAAAACACCGCCATTTTGTTGGTGCAGTGCCCCGACCGCAAAGGGCTGGACGCCGCGATTGCGGATTTCATTTACCGCCACGACGGGAACATCCTGCACTTCGAGCAGCATCAGGCGGGGGAGGCGCCGCGGCTATACCTGGCGCGGGTGGAATGGTCGCTGGATGGTTTTCAAATTGATCCTAAGGATTTTGCGGGGAAGTTCGCGGGCGTCGCGGAAAAGTTTTCCATGGAGTGGCGACTGGAGCTCTCAAGCTACCGGCCGCGGGTGGCCATTTTCGTTTCCAAGTACGACCACTGCCTGGTCGATCTGCTGTACCGGCAGCGCAACGGCGAACTGGCGTGTGAAGTTGCCCTGGTAGTCAGCAATCACCCAGATGCCAAACGGCACGCAGACTTTTACGGAGTTCCGTACCACCTGATCGCGGTGACTAAGGAAAGCAAGGCGGAGGCGGAACACCGGCAACTTGAGCTCTTGCGAAGCAGCAGGATCGACTTGATCGTGCTGGCGCGATACATGCAGGTGCTGTCGTCTGACTTTATCCGGCACTATCCGCAGCAGATCATCAACATCCATCATTCGTTCTTACCGGCGTTCATCGGCGCGAAACCGCACCAGCAGGCTTACGACCGGGGAGTGAAGCTGATTGGCGCGACCGCGCATTATGTGACGGAAGTCCTCGATGATGGGCCGATCATCGAACAAGGAGTTGCGCGCATTTCTCATCGCGACGACTTAGGAGACTTGGTGGAGAAGGGCCGCGATCTTGAAAAGGTGGTGCTCTCGCGGGCTGTGCGGTGGCATCTGGAGAGCCGCATCCTGCTTTATGGGAACAAGACCGTGATTTTCGAATAGCGGAGGACTGAGAGAACCCAACGCAGAGAGGTAGAGGGCGCTGAGGTTACGGTGAGAAAAATTAGGACTTAGTCGGCGGCTGCCGGTTGGTTGAAGGGCGAGGTGAGGTCGGCGTGAAGCAAGCGGTGGAAGAGGTGCTCGCCGGCTTCGCGGCGCACGGATAAACGGCCTGCTTGATAGGCGCGAGAGTGGAGACCGCGCTGGACCGCATCGCAAATGGCCATGTCTTCGTCCTGCACCTTTTCGCTGACGGCGATGCTTTCTCGGTTGCGAGCGTCGGCGGACGCGCTGATGTCGCCGAAGTAGTAGTCAAAGATCACCGCGCACTTGTCCACTCCGAGCGGCAGGACGAGATTGGTGTCCATGACGCCTTCGTAGGCGTTGATCATGAAATTCGGGTAAATCCAAAGGTAGAAGGCGCGGCCTTGACGCGTCGCGGCGACACCCGCAGCCGAGTCTGCATTCGAAGACAGGGGACTCGATTGGAGGCAGGCGCGCTCGAAGTTTTCGATAGTGTACTGAGTGTATTCGATGACGCTGCTCAACCCCTTGTGCGCGTGTGGGACGTGATAGCCGCCGTCCAAGTAGTTATCGACGTAGACCTTCCAATTGCAGTTGAGGGTGTAGGTGCGGCGATCGAAATAGCAAAGTTTTTCGGTCAAATGGAGCGGCGCTACGAGTCCAGGGACCGCGCCGAGGAAATTGATGAGCGGGGCGGCGCGACCGTCGAGGTTCACGAAGACGAAGTTTTCCCAGGTATCGACGCGAATGGGAACGAGGCCGTTCTTCGCGCGGTCAAAGTTGCAGACGCCGTCAAATTCGACCATTCCTTTTAAAGCGCCATCGATTCCGTAGGTCCAGCCGTGGTAGGGGCAGCGGAATTGCCTGGCGCAGCCCTGCGCTTCGGTGACGACGGCGGCGGCGTGGTGGCGGCAGACATTGAAGAAGGCACGCAACGGGCCATTGTCGGCACGCACCACAACGATGGGTTCGCCGGCCACGTCGGCGGTGAAGAAGGAGCCTATGTCGCGCACTTGATCAAGCCTGCCTGCGACGTGCCAAGTGGCGCTGAGGACGTTGGTGCGTTCCAGTTCTTCGATACGCGAGTCGCGATACCAGGGTGCCGGGATGGTGGAGGCGCGTTCGAGAGGGTCGGCAGGATTGTAGAGATTGAGGATGTCGTGAAGGCTGCGCTCCATTTGGTGCACCTCGGGGGATGGTCTCCGCTGGGGATCAGCGGGCGACCGATACATTGATTTAATATCGCGAAATGGAGGAGGGGGAAAGAGGAAAGTTGGCGTTGGCACAGGCGCAGAATTTTGGTGCGGAAGGAGGGATTTGAACCCCCACGGCCTTTCGGCCACAAGATCCTAAGTCTTGCGCGTCTGCCAGTTCCGCCACTCCCGCAGTGGTACCAGTAATATACCGGGATTGGAGGGAAAAACTCTAGAGGGGTGTTGCGCGGATAGTGGGCCTGGAGCTACGAGAAGTCCGCTAGCAGCGAGTATTCTGGCGCGCGATGTCCAAGCCGCACGATGGTGGCGATCGTGATTTCCCGAAAGACGCTGGCGCTGGCGGGGTACTTCGCGATGGACTTCCCTTTCTGTTTACCGGCGCGTCGAATGAGACGCGAGGCGCGGTTGCGCAGTTCGAGGCCGGCCGGACGATCCCGCGATAAAGATTGCAGCCACACTGATCCTTTGCTACCCTCCGCGTCATTCGGATCCCTCAAGGAGGTATGTTCATGGCTTTTTGCAGCGCGTGCGGTGCGGAAGTCAGTGGGGCGGCCTTTTGCCCTAAATGCGGCGCCAGCCAGGGTGGGGCAACGGCACCCGCCGCATCGGCGGCTCCTGCGACCGCGGGCATGGAGGAAAATGTCGCGGGTTTGCTGTGCTACGTTTTCGGTTGGGTCACCGGACTTATCTTCTTTCTTATCGACAAGCGTCCGTTTGTACGATTTCATGCCGCGCAGTCAATCGGGCTATCGATTGGTTTGATCGTCGTATATTTCGGCCTGGGAATCGTATTCGCTATGATGCACTTCATGTCCATGGGTTTCCTGGCCCTGGCGATCTGGCCGCTGCTGGGGTTGGGCGTATTCATCCTATGGATTTTCATGATGTACAAGGCTTACCAGCACGAAAAGTTCATGCTGCCGGTCATCGGTCCCATCGCGGAGAATATGGCCGGGAAGTAGAGCGCCATTTTTCGAATACTGGCGAACTGAGGACTGCAGGAGTTTCCATCTCTTGGCCCCAATAGCTGATTCTGTTTCCGCTTGACTTTCTGGACCACGCGCCGCATCGTTTAGAGCTTTGTCCTCGGGGGCAGACCTCGCAGAGGAATAGAAAGGCGCGTTCCGCTTCGCCATGACCCGCGTACGCTTGTGCTTCCACGACCGTTGTTTTGACGGCACCGCTTCCGCAGCGCTTTTCTACCGTTTTTATAAGGAGCGTTTTGATCAAGGCGCGGAGTTTGGCTTTAGCGGCATGACTCATCGGGCCGCGCAACCCTGGGAAGGCGACCTGTTTGATGGCGATGAGAATGTCATTGTAGACTTCAAGTACTCGAACTCGCCGAAGGTCACATGGTGGTTCGATCACCATCAGAGCGCTTTCCTCACGCCGCAGGATGCCGAACAGTTCCGGGTGCATCCTGGTCCGAGAATGTTTTACCAGCCGGACTTCAAGTCCTGTACAAAATTGATCGCCACGGTTGCCAAGGACAAGTTCGATTTCGACACAAAGCCCTTGGAGGAGTTGATTCGTTGGGGCGATATCATCGACGGGGCGCAGTATCCGACGCCAGAATTCGCGGTGGCGCTGGCCGAGCCGGCGATGCAACTCGCGCTGGTCATTGAGGCGGCGCCGGAAAATGATCTTCCGGCGCGCATCATCCCGGAGCTGGCATACCGCCCGCTGGCAGAAATGATCAAATTGCCGTTGGTCGCCAAGCACCTGGAGCCGTTGCTGGAACGCCACCGCCGATCCGTGGAGATTCTTCGCGAACGGAGCGAAGCCCGCGACAACGTAATATTCTTTGACGTCGGTGATCTGGATCTAGAGGGTTACAACAAGTTCATTCCGTACCTGCTGCATCCGGAATGCGTGTATTCGGTCAGCGTCAGCGCGTCCGAGGTTCGGGCGAAGGTGTCGCTTGGAACCAATCCTTGGAATCAGGCGACGGCGGACCAGAATCTGGCGTCTCTGGCGGAGAAGTTCGGCGGCGGGGGACATCCTCGCGTGGCAGCCATCTCTTTTGAACCTGGCGATCTGGCCCGCGCTCGCAGTGTGGCTCACGAGCTCGTGGGCGTGCTGCGCGCCCAGAAGTAATCCGGATAGCGTCTGGCTAAGTTGTCTCCAGCCGCAGCGGGCATATTTTCGAGCTCGGTTCGACAAAGACGCATACGCTGTGTAAAATTCTAAGGTTGTCTGTGGGCCGGTAGCTCAATGGTAGAGCAGCTGACTCTTAATCAGCGGGTTGCAGGTTCGAGTCCTGCCCGGCTCACCACTTGTTTTCAATAAGTTAGGGTCATTTTCCTTTTCTGAAACGAAAAACTGCGCCCAATTTTGTGCCGCACCGGGCTCAAATGACAAGCGGCGGGAATGCCAAGAAAATAGAGGTTCAAATCCGCGGGACCTCAATCCGAAAGAAATTGCCGCAACAGGTAGTAGGCAGCTCCACGGACGACGTGCCTAGTGAGAAGTCGGGCCGGTCATCTCCATGGCCCACACGGCTGCCGGACGCATGTACATGGAGGCTCGGAAATTTCCTGAATCGTCCCAGGCTTCTGGGGTGCGAAACCAGTAGCCTTTGGTCTCGTAAACCACATGATGGATGCCCCACGCGGTGTGGTACGCCTCGTCTTTCAATCCCTCACTAAGAAGCAGGGCTGCCAGCGCGAAGCTGGTACCCGCCCAAACTTCTTGGGCCTGCTCGTTGTCGCGAATGATGCTGCCGTCGGAGGCCATGCCGTTTGCAGCGCCCATCTCGCCTTTGCCGAACTTCATGACATTGTTGGCGAAGATTTTCCGCAGCGCTGACACTTGCATCGCTTGGGGCACGAGATCGCCCAGCCCGGTCATGTTTGCATACCATTGTCCGGCGAGTTGATCTGCTTGAATGCTGTCCCGATACTCGCTCTGCGCGTCATAGCGGAAGTATTCGCCGTTCCAGAGCTTGTCGATATAGGTCTTCTGGGCCCTCAGGAACAATGCGTGATAGTCGCCGGCAGCGTGTTCCTCGCCGAGAACACGGGCCGTTTCTTCCGAGGCGCGCAACGCCGCGAGCCAAAGTCCCCCGCAGTACGCGCTGACTCCCCGAACGATCCAGGAGTCGTAGGTCTGGTCGGGATAACCGCTGTTTTCGGGTATGCCGCCGCCACGATCGAATTGTTTGAGATAGGTCATGGCCGCTTGAACCGCCGGCCACATCTCCCGTAAAAACGCCTTATCGGTTTTCCCGGTCAGAATATAGTCGCGATATACCATTAAGACGAATTTCGAATTCAAGTCTTTCCAGTCATTGGTGTCCTGCCAGCCCGGTTCATTGACGGAAATGAACGGGTCGCCTTCGGGAACACCCAAGTCGTGTGGGACGGCGCCGATTTTCTTGCGTTTGTGCAATACCGGGCTGCCGGTCTCTTGTGTTTTTGCGACCCATAACCCCAACTCGGGATACTCGCGGGGGACGGTCTTGGCAAATTCGCGCAGGACCTGTTTGTCGACGACCGGCCAGAATTTCAGCAGGGCCACGGAGGCGTAAAAACGCACGTCCAACGTTCCGTAATAGGCGTAGTCAAAGCATTCGAGCAGAGCAAAAGTAGCAGGGGCGTTGCGGTCGGAATTCAGAGGGCGTCCCCAAAAGGTGCCGCCATCGGTGAGCGTATAGAGTTCGTTGAAGAGCATCCCGCGATACCATGCGGGCTTGCTCTCATCCTCGACGTAAGGCCTTTGCCAAGCATCAATGGCATCACTCCACTCGGAAGCGTGAAGCAGGCCGTCGCGAGCGATGGCCCAGGCGTTGCTGCCGTTTGCGCCATAGAAGTCGGTGTACTTGCGACTCCATTTGCGGCCCTGGCCAAACTCGACAAGCGGGAAGTCCCAGGCGATTACCATCGGAATGATTTTCTTTTCGCCAGGTTGCAGCGTGAAGCGAATCGCAATCGCGCCGCCGACCTTTTCGCTGGCGCTTACCCACGAGGAAGCGCTATTGGGAAGGCTACCGTCCTTGGAAAAAGGACTCCAAACGGATTTACCGTCACCGTCGGCCAGAAATTCCGTCTGGTAGAAGACTTCCACGCCGGGTGACTCCAGGGCCGCGATGGAAAATTCTCCGTCCCATTCATTTAGGACGCCGCCGGCACGATTGCGGCCGAAGACGATGCCTTTCATCGTTCCGGCAGAGGCTACGGCTTCCTGGCGAAAGTGATTTTGATTGCCCTGGCTGAGGGCGGACTGAAAATCGTGGGTGTAAGTTCGAAACCATCCGTCCATGTTGGTCCACGACAGCAGAACGGAAACGGTAACTGGTTTGTTCGTGGGGTTTTCCGCGTGCCAGCGGTAGACGGCGACCGGATAGCTCGATTCCTTGTAATTGCCGGGAAGTACGGGAGAAAATTGTTCCAGCACGAGATGGGCGGGGAATTTGTCCCACTTGTAGTCATACCAGGACTTTGGAAATAGCGCGGCGTACTCGCCCGCGCCTACAGGGTAGTCCCACTGCCAACTGGAGAGCTCGCCGTTCCTGGGATGATCGGTCATGAGCACGCGCGCAGTGCCCGCGGGGTCGCCGGCAGCTTGCTGAAACATGGCGAATTGGTTGGCTGGGACGGAAACGTATTTGTGGACGCCGCTCTTGATATGCCAGCGCGCGAAATCGCCGCGATAGGTGCGAGAGAAGGTGCCGGCGCCGAACCCCCCGACGGGGGCGCCCTGCCAATAGCCATCGTCGATGTCAGATTTGTTTTTGCGGACGCCGGGATTTTCGAGCGGTTGCCCGAGGAGCCGGCGCCACGCAATTTTCGGGATGTCATCGCCCCGACAGGGCTGCGGGATCAGCAACACGCACAGCGAGGAAGTTGCGGCCAACAGCAAGAGTAAATGCTTTCTCATCGAGCCTCCGAGGGCGCGGGTGTCTACAGTTGGATAGAATCCGATCTATTGACCGCTACTTTTCCCGGAGTCCTTTTGCGTGGAACCGGTCTGCCAGTACTGATTGAAGCCGATGTAGTCCGACGGGAGGTTGGCCAGAATTGTCCGCCGCAATTCGAGAATGTCCACGCTTCCCAGATTCTTGTAGAGAATCTTGCCGTCGGGAGCGAGGAGGACGGTATACGGAACTGCTGATTCCCATGCCGGGTCAAACGCCGCCTGCATGGCCGCGGTGTCATTCGAGGCGAACAAAAGGTTGCGGCTAGTGGCGTGTTTTTTCTCAAGCATCCTCAGAACGCCGTCTCTTTCGTCGGGCATGTTGGCGGAGACGGTGATCAAATCGAAATCGCGGACCCTGTACATCTGAAAGGTCTCCTGGAGGTCAGCGAACTCGTCGATGCAGGAACCGCACCAGGTCGCCCAGAAACTAATTAACGTCATGTGTTTAGACGAATTCTCGCGGAGATGCTTCAGGTCTTCGGCGGTAGCCATGTCCAGCTTCACCGGCTCGGCGGCGATCTTTCGCAGCGCGGCCTCGCTGGAGGAAGTTTTTTCTTTCCACTTGGTCGAGCACCCGAAGACGCCAGTGTGTTTTAGGGACACTTCGCGGTTGGCCAGCAAATCGTCGATGGCGTTTCGCGCGTCCTGAGTGTTCACCATTTCCTTGCGATAGCTGTTGTCGATCCTGCCTTCGTAACGCAGTTTGCGGTTTTTGTCGAAGACGAAGACATGGGGCGTGGCCTGAGGGCCGTACGCGCGGGTAACCGATTGCGTTTCGCCGTCGTAGAGATACGGGTAGTGGAGATGTTTGTATTCGAAGCGAATTTTCATTTCGTCGAGACTGTCGCTGATGTCGGAGGAATCCAGCTCATCGATTCGAAGCGCCTTGGGGTCATTTGGCTCAATGGCCACGACCGCGACGCCGCGAGCGTGGTAGTCGGCCTCCAGTTGCTGAATGCGTTGTTCATACATTTGCGCGATCGGGCAATGATTGCAGGTGAAGACAATAACCAAGATCGGGGCCGCCGCGTAGTCCGCGAGCGTGTGGGTCTTTCCATCTACGCCGGGCAGAGAAAAATCAGGAGCGGAGGAGCCTAGCGCCAGAATGGGATGACCTGTCGGAGCCGCTGACGCCGCGGTCGAGATGTCGCGAGCGCCTTGAGCCTGCGAAAGCGCCAACCATAACGCGAAGAACAGTTGCCACATAAACTCTCAACCTCCGTTTCCACAATCCTGACCGAAATCGTTCGTCGATCGGATCCCTTACTTCCGCGATTCGGATGGGGGCCCAACCTCGTCCGAATGAATATTGGCCCGCTCATTCCCAGCGCTTCCGGATTGACTTGCCAGGGGCCGCGGCGTTACATCGGCATTCACAAGACCCATCGCCCACTTGATGGCCTCCAGGTACATTTTCTGGAGCCGAGGATCGTCCCAATTTTGCTCGACGTGGCCAAGCGTGGAGTAGTAGACGCGCCCTTTTCCGTACATTTTCGCCCACGTTACGGCGAAATCGCGGTCTTTGCGGTGCACGCGTGGATTATTCAGATCGAGTTTGCCGGCGTCGAGCCGCATCAGTACCCGAACTTTATCCCGCGAATAGTCCTTCAGCTGATAGATCTCGTCCTTCAGAACAAAGGACTTCGGCCACTGCTGCATGCCAGGGAAGTTTGGATCCTCGACGATGATGGGTGCATCAAACGTGCCCCAAGGATGCTCGTCGAAATATCCGCCGATCATTTCTCCATATTCTGGCCAGGAGGTGAACGTGATGGTCGCGCTGTGCACGCCGACGAAGCCTTTGCCATCGTCGTGAACGAAGGATAGAAGCGCGGCCTTCTGTTCCGGGTTCATCTCCAACTCGCCGCCGGTGTAGAACAGCACGGCGTCGAAGTCATTTAGATTTTTGGCGTTGTATTCGAGCTTCTGTTTTGTGAGTACTTCGGTGTCCGTTCGAATCGTCGTCGCCCACAGGCCGGACTCACGGCCCAGGCGTTCAATCGTGGCCATGGCGTGCGGCACTGATTCATGCCGGTAGCCTTTTTCCTCGCCGAGCACCAGGAGATGCTTCATAGGTTGAGCGCCGGCTTGTGCTTGAGCCTGGCATCGGCCGCTGAACGCCAGGCAAAGAACGATCGCAAGCATTCGAATACTCGTCACTCGAAACCTCGTCATTTGAACCCCCCCTATGCCGGCCGCCGGCGCAGCTACTTCTTATTCCCGAGCCAGAGAATCGCATTTTCGAAAAGTTTGTTTTGAATCGGGTCGCCATAAACCATGGGTCCGTGGCCCATGTTGAGGTAGAGCATCCGGTATTTTGTATTGGTCCACACGACGGGAAGATCGCCTTCGGTGATGATGTCCTTTTTTCCGAGCGGATAGTTCGAAGGATCGAGCGTAACGAGAACGCGGACGTCCTTGTTGAGGCGAGGACTCGGCTTCCAGAGATACCACTCGTTTGCCGGGGCCTCGTAAGTTGCAGGCAGTCCCTTCGTCACAGGGTGCGCTTGGTCGTCGATGGTCAGTTTCGCCGGCAGGACGGGCCAATTGTTCGTGTAAAACACCGCGCCGCCGAGAAACTGGACGAACCACGGCCAATGCGTATCTTTGTCATTGTAGGCAGCGACGTGGAAGCCGATCCATGCCGCCGCCGTGTTCCATGTATTTTTCGAAAGCCGCTCGTTGCTCGGGAGTCTGGGGGAAGTTGTTGAGCCACAGGATCAGACGATAGGGCTTGAGATCGTTCTCGTTGAGCTTGGTCCAGTCAGTGGTGGTATCCAAGATAAAGTTATGTTTTGCTGCCAGCTCGCAGTAGAAGGCGAGGGCGTCTTTGGCGGTCTTGACGTGATCCGGCTCAACATCGGTTGAATAGAAGGCGAGGACTTTGAAGGCCGGCTCGACCGCACCGGCGAACCCACTCGAGAAAATCAGGGCGAGCGCAGTGGCCATCATGGGCCGAACTACGGAAGACAGGAATCTTCGGCAGCGGACTTTCCGTCGAACACGAGTTTGGCTCATTTCTCGGGGCTCTCCTGCTGGCCGGCGGCCCAAAAAATAGCATTCCTGAAAATTCGCGTGAACGATGGATTGTTGAAGTGTTCGGGACGATGACCCATGAAAATGTAAACGTTCCTCGCTTTCACGTGTTGGTTCGTCCAGATCACCGGGTGGTCGCCCATCTTCTTATCGGTGGCCGGCGTGTAGGTCTTTTCATCAACGCTGGCGAGCACGTGAACATTCGGCCGCGGTGTGGTGTCGTAGGTGTACCACTCTTCCTGTTCGATCACGAAGGGCGATACAACACCTTTCATCACGGGATGATTTCTGTCCTCGACAGTGACCGTACCGGTGACGAAGCTGGCGATGTAATCCTTGAAGCGAATGCCTCCCATGAACTGGTGAAACCACGGCCACATCTGGAAACCGTCGAACTCTCCCAACAGAGTGGCATGGTGAAATCCGATCCAGCCGCCTCTTCCTTGTTCGATGTACTTGATGAATGCAGCTTGTGCCGTGTCGGTCCAGTTGTAGGGGGGATAGTTCAGTTGGAGGAACAGGGCATAGTTTGCGAGAAATGCGTCATCGATCTTTTGGGTGTCTTCGATGTAGTCCACCATGAAATCGTTTTCGCTTGCGAGTTTTCCCAACCAGACCTTGGCGGCATCCACAAAAGGTTTGTGGATGCCGCCGTGCTCGGCGAGCGCGAGCACATGAAATCGAACGGGCTTACCCTGCGCCGCCGCGCAATGACCTGCGGAGCGGGATAGGAGAGCCAGCGCCAGGAATCGGCCAAGGGCTCTGATATGAAAGTTTCGCCGGGACCGGAGCATATCAGTGAGTGTGCACCGCTCCGGGCGAAGAAATATCTTTTGCAGGTATCGCTGCGTCAAACTTCAAATTGAAAAATCCGACCATCATTTCATCCCAGCTTTGTTGGCCCCAAATAACCGCTTTGGTCGGATCTGGGTTCTCTGGATTGTTCGGCGAATTGTCGAAATGCGCCGTACATTCGATCTTTGTGCCTGGAGGCAGTTCAATCGGATCAATGGGGTTGTACCAGAGCTGCCAATGCCAGTTGTAGACCGGAACGCTCAGGATCGTCTCCGTCTTGCCATCTGGAAATGTCAGCCGATACTCGAATGATTTTCCGCGCGAGTGCATGTGTGGGTGCAGGCCGACGAGTTGCACGGCCTTCTGCACTTCGAACGACGCATCCACTCGGTAGTTCGGATCGCCGGGAGGAATCTTGAATGTTCCGTTTGATGCGGAGAGTGTCAAGACGCGCTCCTTCGGCGCTGATTTCGCAAGAACGAGCCCCAGCTTGGTCTGATCCGTCGTGGGCTTTCCGTTCGGCGTGTAGTGGACTTCAAAGACGATGTCGGAGCCTGCTTTGATGAGCTTGCCCTCACCGGCATGCAAGATTTCCGCGGGCTGTCCCGGCGCGTAGCCGACAAGGAAATCGCTCGGCAAAGCGCTGGTATCGGTCTTCTCATCGGCTTTCGGAGGTGGCGCGATGAAGAATACACCCGGCTTCTGATCCTTGAAGTAGTTGGACCCGGGTTCGCGAAGATACGCAATGATGTGATGCACGACGGCACGATCGGTTGGGCGCACTTCCAGTGCTTGCACCCATTTGTCTTCTTTAAAACCCGTCGGAATGATCACGTACTGATAGTCCATGACTCCGGCGGCCGGGACCGGGAAAGGCTTGGGAAGTTGAAAGACGACGTCCGGCGTGGGAATGCCCCAGCCTTCCACAAAATTCTTTACGGGAGGGGGCATATCTTTTTCGGCGCCTTGCTGCGAACCCCCATTAACCCAGGCCACCAAAGTTCGAATTTCGCCGGCGGACAATGACCGCTCGTTCGCGAAATGCCCATACTTGGGATCGGCGAACCAAGGCGGCATGATCTTGTTGGCAACCACCATCTTCATCATGGGTGCCCAAGGCAGCGTATCTTCATACGTGAGCATCGAGAAGGGGGCTGCCTCACCCGGGCGATGGCAGCTCTGGCAATGTTTTTGCAAAATCGGCGCGACATCCTTGGTAAATGTCGGCGGCGGGTTATTCGGCTCTTGCGAACGCGACTGCGTCGCCAGACAAAGGATCGCGGCGGAGAGAATTACGAAGCTTGCGAACGTGCGTCGAACTACTTCCATTTTGGTTCACCTTCCACGATGGTGATGTACCGGTCGAGGGGAAGATCCGTGAAGCGCTGCGTTCCGCCCCCCGGCTGCGGCCACTTTATTTCCAACGAGTCGATCGTCGTTCGCTTGCCCAATCCCAGGACCATGCGCGGGTCGTGAGCCGAAAGGTAGCTGCCTCCGCCCGCCTTTAGCCGTCTGCGCGTCAAGTCTCCGGCTTTGTAGGTGACCACGGCGCCGATAGCGTCCGGATTCGCTTTTTTTCCAATCAAATGAACTCCGAGCCAGTGGTTTTGCCGGGCGGCGTTATTTCGAAGCAAGACCGGCGGCCCGTTGTTCACGGAGATCAGCACATCCAGGGCGCCGTCATTGTCATAGTCGCCGATTGCCAATCCGCGGTAGGACATACTGGTGGAAAAGACCGGCCCGCTCTTTGCGCTGACGTCTTCGAACGAGTTCCCGTTTTTGTGGAAGAGCAATAGCGGCTCTTCGTAGGTAATCTCACCGTGCAGCGACCCGATAAGGTCGTCCGGATTGCCATTTGCAAGGAACAGATCCAGGTTGCCGTCGTTGTCGTAATCGAAGAATTTCAGGCCCCACCCGCTCATGAATTTTGTGGCCTTGGCGATCCCGGTGGGAACGGCCAAGTCGTCGAAGGTATTGTCGTGGTTATTCTGATAGATAGCGAAGTTTTCGCGGTCAATGTTGGCGACAAAAAGATCCTGCCAACCGTCCTCGTTAAAATCAGCGGCATCGGCTCCCATTCCAGAGCGTGGACGCCCGTTGGCGCTGAACGCTACACCCGCCTCCGTGCCGATCTCAGAAAAAGTTCCTTTTCCACCATTCACAAACAAAAAATTGGCGACTGTATCGTTGGTGACGAAAAGATCCAGCCACCCATCATTGTTGATATCGGAGGCCACCACGCCCCAGGCTTTCCCTAAATGGTCGGCAATGCCGGAGGCTTTGGAAACGTCGGTAAAGGTGCCGTCTCCATTGTTCCGGAACAGCCAGCTGGGCATCGGCTGATAGATTTGGGGAATGCAATAGTGATGCTTTCCGTCTTCGTGAATGCCGCACGGCTTGTTTTCTTCTTTGCTGAAATGCACGAACTGTCCGACGAATAAATCCAGGAGCCCATCGTTGTCATAGTCGAACCACACTGCGCTGGAAGCCCACCCGGGAGCGGCCACGCCAGCCTTGGCGGTGACGTCGGTGAACGTACCGTCTCCGTTGTTGTGATACAAAATGCTGCGCCCGTATTGGGTCACATAGAGGTCGGGGAATCCGTCGCGATCATAATCGCCGACAGCGACGCCCTGGCCATATCCGCCCGCTGCCACGCCAGCCTTTTCGGTGACGTCCGTGAAAGAGCCGTCGCGGTTGTTTCGGTACAGAGCGTTCCGCAGCGGAGGATCGGGGGCGTAGAAGTCGCATTTGCCGCTGTTGACGAGATAGATGTCCATCCAGCCGTCGTTGTCGTAATCCAGGAACGCGCAGCCAGCCCCTGTGGTCTCGGGTAGATATTTCTCGGGAGATTTTCCGTTTACGTGAACCCAGGAAATACCGCTAATCGAAGGGGGAATCCGTTCGAACGGGAATTCCGGCACGGGAGCGGCCGCCCTCAGGACTCGCGGGCATGCCCCGAATGCCGCCGTGGTGGCCAGCGCCCCAAGCAATTGCCGCCGAGTCATCAATGGAGTTCCGCCATTCTTCGAGAGGCTTAACAAATGTTCGCACCCAGCCGTTACTGCGCGTTTCCTTCCGTCGGCGCGGGCTTCTGCGCCAATCGTCGATGTATGGCAAATTCTTTGTCGGCTTCTTCCTTGTGGCCGGTTCGGCTCAGCGCCACGGCCAGGTTGTAATGCGCCGACGGATTACCTTCCTGCAGGCGCACCGCGGCCTGTAAGGGTGGAACGGCTTCTTCGTAGCGCTTCAGGGTGACCAGGCAAAATCCCCAGCCCATAAAGGCATCTCCAAAGCTCGAATCCAGTTTGGCGGCTCGCGCAAAATGCGGAATGGCTTCCTCGAGTTGCGACGCCTGCCGGGCCATTTCTCCCAAAATGTATTCGGCGCCCGCATTGTGTGGATCGATCTGAATTTCTTTTTCGAATTCATCCTTGGCGCGCTGCACGGAATTGGCGTCAGGCTGGGGCCGCGAAAGCAAAAGCCTTCCGAGCAGGTAATGCAAAGTAGGCGCGTCGGGCTCCTTTGCGATCATCTCCTCGTACTCGCGCTGGGCCTCGTCCCATTTTCCCTGCATCTCCAGGGCTTCGGCATTGAGTTTGTGAGCCGGGAGAGACTGCGGTGCGGTGCTGGCCAGATTCTGCGCCAGCCGAGAGGAAATATCCGAGTATCCGTGGACCAGGACGAAAAGGACCTCGGGATCCTGAGGAAACTGGCGGTTTAGCAATCGCAGAAAATCCAGTGCCGGGTCCGTGCTCTCCATGTTCATCGCACAGCGCAGTCCCGCGATTCCGGCTTTCTTCCTGCTTTCCGCTGGTCCTTGGCCACCCAAGATTCGCCTAAGAGATGGAAGCGCTTCTTTACAATGGCCTTGCTCGGCAAGAGCAATAGCCTTTTCCTCGGTAACTCCCGCGCCGCCTCCCGCTGGAGGACTTGGCTTGGTCTCCTGAGCACCGAGCGGCAAGACAGAAAACCAAAAACCGAACGCAAAACAAGAGATGGCAACTACGCGCGAGACTGTGGTCATTTGCCCGTTATGTAGCCGTTCAAGAGCGGCCTTCGGCCGGCATGGCTTTAAAACAACAATGAGGCAGGCGGTGTCAGCGCCTGCCTCATTGTACGTCGTCCCGCGTCAGTAGTAGAGCTTCAAAGCAAACTGAATGTTTCTCGCAGGTTGTGAGAAGTTGTTGATGACTCCGGTTGTGGACGTGTTCACGGTGGTGTCCGGAACCGCAAGGTTGACGCGGTTAAACGCATTCAGGAAATCGGAGCGAAATTGAACTCGGAAACGCTCGGATACCTGGAAGTTTTTTTGCAGGCTGATGTCCCAGTTGTAGTATCCGGGGCCACGCAGACCACCGAGTTGCGGCGCGCAGGTCCCGAATGTCGTTGTTGGGTCAGAGTAGTTGCTTGGATCAAACCACTGGAAGCCGCCACCTTGAGCGGCTGTGGCGTTCTGCCGACCGAAAACGGTGTTTTTGCCGTTGCAATCCGGGCGCAGGCCACGAGAGCCGGTGCCGGTTGGATCGCTGGCATTCGTATAAAGGGCCAAGGGGAAGCCAGTATGGAGAGAAAGGATGGGGCTGATCGTCCACCCGCCGACAACGGTGTCCATGGCTTTGTTCATGTCGCTGCCGAATTTCTTGCCTTTGCCGAAGGGCAACTCGTAGATGGCGTAGCTGGTCAGCGTGTGAGTGGAGTCATAGTAACACGGTGACCATTCCGCCTGAGGGTCGTAGATGTTTTGCCAGTACGGCGAAGCGGTCGACGACTCTCGCTGATTCGACCAGGTGCCGTAGTAGCCGGTATTGTTCGACATGCACTTGGAGTAGGTGTATGACACCTGGTATTGCAGCCCGTGCTTCATCGTCTTTTGCAGCACCGCCTGTAGCGAGTTGTACCCCATGGTGCCGTTGGATTGTGTGCCCGATACCGTGCCTCCACCCTTCTGAATCGCGGCCAACAAATCCGGGTTTCCTGAGAAGAAGGGGCTCGGGGATGTGCACGGCGGGGTGCCGCATGAGGTGCTCGATTCCGCGATTGGCTGAGCGTAGAAGAAGGGAACCATTAGGTGCGTTCCGCGCTGTCCCACGTATCCAATTTGGACCGTCGCATTGTCTCCAAATTGATGCTGGACCGTCACGTTCCATTGATCGGCGATCGCGGGTTGCACATTCTGATCCCACAGGCGGAACACGGTTCCGTTGTAGCAGGAGAAGTTAGGACACGAGAGTCCAGTATTGGCCGGTGCGATGATCCCGTCGGTTGCCGTCGAACCGGGAATGGGTTGAAGTAGATATTGCGTCTGGAATTCGGGGCTACCGGGCGACCCGCCATCGAAAGGCGGGTTGAGAGGCAGGCGCAAATTCGTGCCGGTTCCCTCGAGGTAGGAGGAAATCGTGAACGCACCCCGCACCACCGTGTGGCCACCAAACCGTCCACCCGGCGTCCAGGCAAAACCTATACGCGGCTGGAAATCTCTGCCGCCATAGACGCCTTTATACAGGGCGCTGCTGGCGCCGTTCTGTCCGGCGGTCTGCAGCGTTTGAGTGGCCGTGTTGAAGTTGATTTGCTGATTGTCTTGCTCAACCCATGGCGTATGGGCCTCGTAGCGCAGTCCCA
Source organism: uncultured Acidobacteriota bacterium (assembly GCA_963788495.1). Lineage (GTDB taxonomy): Bacteria > Acidobacteriota > Terriglobia > Acidiferrales > UBA7541 > Acidiferrum. The sequence goes on from CAWBGX010000003.1 coordinate 678,644, forward strand.
GATTGACGGTCAGGCGCTCCGAAAGGCGCCAAGTATCCTGAGCGTATCCAGCGATGATGTTGGAGGTCTGTATCCACTGACCACTGGTAAGGCCGCGCCCAAACGAAGTGGGCAACCCAAGGAAAAAGTCGGCCATCCCTTCACCGGTATTTTGTAAGGGATTTGTCGCGGCCGAAGCGGTGAAGTTGGGTCCGAAGGTTATACCCCCCAGCGAACCACTATTCCCCGAGTAAAACGCCGTAATGATATCGCGCCAGTACTGCGCTCCAAATTTGAAGTTGTGACGGCCATGAATCCAGGAGATCCCATCATCAAATTGATACACCTGGCTGTTGAACTTCTGCGTGACCATGCTGTTGCCGAGGTTGGTCAAAGTACCGTTCCCGGGACTGGTCGGCGTTCCTCCGCCGAAATCCAGGCCCAGCAGGCCGACCAAACCCGCGGGATTGGAGTTTGCAATTCCAATAGACTCGCCAAAAGAGCCCACCGAGGAGTCCCATGCCGTGCCGGTATTGTTCACAACGTGGTTCCAACCGAAGCGCAGGTCGTTCACGAGATTTGGGGAGATGGACCACGTCCAATCGCCAACGGTGCTCCAGATGGGCGATTCGACGGTGCCATTGCCAAGTAGGAGCTGCGAATTGGTCGAAGGATCGATCTGCAGGGCGCGCGTAAATCGGCCAGAAAGCTGGTGCTTGTCGGAAATCTTGTAATCGATTTTGAAGTCGCCCTGGTCGCTGTTGTACGCGGTCGACTTTTCCTGCAGAGCATTGTTTGTCAACGCGTTGTTGATCGTCTGCGGATAAAGCGACGAGGCAAAGAGGGCCGCCGCCACCGGGCTGATCATGGAGATGGGAATCTGGTTCTTGACGAACGGCGTGCGAGTGGCTGCCGCCACGCAGGGTGAGCCGTTGACTCCCGTCCCCGCAGCGCAGGGATTGTAGAGTTGGATGGGCGTCGCGGAGTTCAACAGCGCGGAGAAGTCGCCCTTCTGTTCCGCCGGCGTAAATACGGAGATGAAGCTTCCGGCTGGAGGGTGGTCGAACCTCTGCCCTTGGTAATCCACGAAGAAAAACAGCTTGTTCTTCATAACCGGACCGCCGAGAGTTCCCCCAAACATGTTCCAGCGTAGCGGCGCGCGTGGAATCTCCGGCGAGTTCGGGTTGACCTTGTTTTCCCATTGGTTTGCGTTTAGTTTGTCGTTTCGGAAAAACTCCCATACGTCACCGTGAAAACTGTTGGTTCCAGACTTGATGGTGGCGCTGACGATACCGCCCTCAAAGTTGCCGAATTCCGCCGGGGCGTTGTTGCTGATGAGGTTGAATTCCTGAATCGCATCCGGTGAAGGTGTGTAGCCGAGGAGGTTGTCGGAAACCTCGTTGTTGTCCAACCCATCCAACAGGAAGTTGTTCGATTGTTCGCGATTCCCGTTGATGAATGGCCGGGCGCCGGAATTTACGTTGTCCCCGTTGTTGAAGCTGCTGGGGTCGGGATGGGTAGCGCCCGGAGAAAGCAGAGTCAATTCAACGTAGTTGCGGGTGGCCAACGGCAGAGCGTCGTTGGTGGCGGCGTCAATAATGGTGTCGACCTGGGTGCTTTCTGTCTTGAGAACCGGAGCGGCGCCGGTGACTTGAACGGTTTCGGTGACCTGGCCGACCTTCATTTCAACGTCGATCCGCGCGACTTGGTTCAACGAGAGCGTAAAGGCCGGGTACGCCACGGAGGAAAAACCTGCTTTTTCCACTTTTACTTCATAGTTGCCGACCGGTAGTTGCGGAACGCGGTACAGGCCCACTTCGTTGGTGGTAGCCGAATACACCACTCCGCGTTCCACCGACTTGACGTTCACGGTCGCCCCGACTACCGCCGCTCCGCTAGAATCCGTAACCGTTCCGGTTACCGTAGCGGTTACTTCCTGTCCTATGACTCTTTGTGCTGCGCTAAAAGCCAGTGCCAAACTGACCACCACCCAACAAACGACTCGCAAATTGCTTTTCATTACTTGCTCCTTCGAAAGAGGTGGCCCCTCGCTGGCCGCAACCACTCTTTCTTCAAATTCGAGATAGACACAGCCCCACGTACCGGATGGCGCATAGCTATATAGCGGAACTTGTCTCTCGTCAAGGGAAAACTGCACATTGCTAAATTTGTTTGCGCTATGGCACAAAATTGAACTATAAGTGCTCTATATCACTTTTTTCACTGGGAGGCTGTGAGGCGCCCCCCAGGGGGTGCCGGATTGCGCTCGGACCCTTGAAGAATTGCCATTTGCGCGTAATGTCGTTAGAAAATCGTTATGGTGTGGGTGCGCACCAAACCTTTTGCCTTTTTGCTCGTCCTAAGTTCGTGCCAAATTTTGGGTCGCTGTATAACTCAGGGCAGTCGAGGAAATCGCGATGTTGACGAAGAGGGGAAACGGGATTCCCGCCTACCAGCGGATACAGGGCGCCATACGCCGGGTCATTGAGGACGGCGAACTGAAACCCGGGGATGTCGTGGCCTCGGAAAGAGAACTTGCCCGACTCCACAACGTCAGCCTTATGACCGCTCGCCACGCACTGGCTTCGTTGGAGCGCGAGGGAGTCGTGGAGCGCCGGCGCGGCGTGGGCACGTTTGTGGCTGCTCCGAGAATTCACTTCAACAAGTTAATGAGTTACACGGAGCAGATGGGCAGCCGTAGATTGACGCCGGTTTCGAAGATCCTGTTTGCGAAGATCATCGACAATGAAGAGGAGGCCACCGCGCGCCTGTCCCTCTCACCGAAAAGCCGCGTTCTCAAGTTGGAGCGTCTGCGGCAGGCAGCAGGTGAGCCGTTCGCTCTGGAAACCTGCTACTTGTCTGCCGCTCAGTTCTCCGGATTGCTTTCGGCTCAGCTGCAGACGGGGTCTCTGTTCTCCACCTTGGAGCGCGAGTACGGTATCGAACTCGGCTATTCCGACGAAGAAATTGACGTAACCGTTGCGGATCCTCGCACCGCCGAACTTCTGGGAGTCCCGAAACGTGAGCCGCTCCTTCGCATTCGCCAGGTGATCTATTCCACGAAAGGGAGTGTCATTCTCTACGTCTTGGGGCTATACCGTTCGGATCGTCACAATCTCGTGATCCGAAGATATCGATAGCTTCGCGTTTCGGCGAGTTCGTGCGGCACAACAGTGCGCAACATTCCATGCGGTCCAAACCATTGCGGATGTCCCAGAACGCTGGGGCAGTGAAGGCAGTGCCATCCAGGTTTTCGTCCCTGCGCGAATCGCTTTCAGCCAAGATAAGTTCGATTGTGTTCGTTGGTCTCCTGTTCGCCTTCGCAATCCACACGAGCGCACAAAGCCAGACCGCGTCACCGGCTCACTTCGTTGATGTCACCGCGTCGGCGGGAATCAAGTTTGCGCATTTCAAGGGAAACAAGGGAATCTCTATCAATCTCGAGGAATTTGGTCCGGGGGTTTGCGTTTCCGACTTCGACCACGACGGCTGGCAGGACATTTACTTCGTGAACGGGCGCGACCGGTACGAACGCGGCATCAACGTTAAGAACGCATTGTATCGAAACAACGGCGACGGGACATTCACCGACGTAACCGACAAAGCGGGCGTGCCGGGCACAGCCTACGGTCTCGGCTGCGCTTGGGGAGACTACGACAATGACGGTTTCCCCGATTTGTTGGTAACCCAGTTCGGCAGCAACGTGCTGTACCACAACAACGGTGACGGAACCTTCACGGACGTGACCGCCAAGGCCGGCGTTGCCGGTAAGGAGTCGGGTCCCATTCACTCCGGCGCCACGTTTTTCGATTATGACCGCGACGGACGGCTCGATCTTTACGTCGGAAGCTACGTCGCCTTCGATCAAAATAGCAGGCGCTATTGCAATATCGGCGGCGCGCTTTCCAGTTGTCCGCCGAGTGTCTACCACGGCAGCCCTAACGCGTTGTATCACAACAACGGCGACGGCACGTTCACAAATGTCTCGGCCGCGGCCCATATCCTTCAGCCCGATGGGAAAAACCTGTCTGTCGGGGCTGCCGACTACGACAACGATGGCTGGCCCGATCTGTTTGTTGCCAACGACGGATTACCCGCGTACCTCTATCAGAATCTGCACAACGGAAAATTTCAAGAGACCGGCGAAGTCGCCGGGATGGCATTCACCCTACGCGGACAGACCATGGCCGCCATGTGCATTTCGCTAGGCGACTACGACAACGATGGCTGGCTCGATTTGTACATTTCGGACTTTCAGAAAAGCTCGGACCACCTGTGGCACAACTCCGGAAAGGGCTACTTTGACGAGGTCAGCGACGAAGCTGGAATCACGGTTCCGACGCGCGATGTCCTGAGTTTCGGCGGTGGCTTTTTCGACTACGACAACGACGGATGGCTGGACCTCTTTATCGCCAACGGGCATGTCTATCCGGAAGTCGAGCAAGTCTCTCCGGAAACGCACTACAAACAACGCAACTCGCTATTTCACAATGAGGGCGGAGGGAAATTCAGGGAGACTTCCGGGGCCGCCGGATTGAGCGTTCTGGAACCTCACGCGGGCCGCGGCGTCGCTTTCGCTGACTTCGACAACGACGGCTGCATCGACGTGGTGGTGGCCAACAATGGCGATCCGCCAACCGTTTTGCGCAATGTGTGCTCTCGCGAAAATCATTTCGTCAATTTCAAGCTGGTCGGAACGAAGAGCAATCGAGACGCCTTGGGGTCCCGTGTTCGCCTCACCGCAGGCAAAATCTCGCAGATTCGGGAGATCGCCGCGGGCGGCAGCTACCTTTCCCAAAGCGATCTCCGAGCCAACTTTGGCCTGGGAAGTGCCACGATGGCATCAAACGTGGACGTCAGGTGGCCAAGCGGCACCCATCAGGTATTTAAGGACGTCAAGGCCGACCAATTCTACGTCATCCAGGAAGGCCGCCCCGAGCTGACCCTCCAGGAATTCCGCTCGAAGGCCGCCGGAGCTTCTCCGGTCACGGCGCCAAGCAACCTCGTTCCGTGATACGCAAAGTATTCTCTTTCACGTCGAAATAGTGCGCTATGTCGTATAGCCCGTGCAGCCAAGCGCGAATCCGCAGCGGATCTTCACGGAGCGGCCGTGGCTGGTATCACGGGAACCACGAGCGCCGAGGGGTGTTCGTCGTCATGCAGTACGGTATTTGTGGCCGAAACAAACTCGCGGCTCGTCGCCTGATCCGCGCCGGTGTTCAGGTTGCGATCGAAACGCGGAAAATTGCTGCTGGAAACTTCCAGACGCATGATGTGGCCCTTCTTGAATACGTTGCTGGTGGCCCACAGATCCAGCGAGATTTTGTAGACTTGGTTCGGATTCATCAGCACCGGTTTCTCCTGAGAATCGCGATAGCGCATGCGCAGAATGCCGTCTGTCAAATTCGTCGCGAAGCCGTCAGGTGAAACGTCCACAAGCTTTGCTGTGAAGTCGGTGTCGACGGCGGAGGATTTGGCCCACAGCTCCAGGGTGACCGGACCGGTGACTTCCATATCCTCGGCAAGCGGCTTGGTCGAATAGACAAGCGTATCGGTGCGATTTTCCGCGGCGCGCTGGTCGCGCGGGCCCGGCTCGTAGTGCTCGGCGTCACAGCACAGCGAACCGCCGATCGTAGGCACAGGATTTGCCGGATCGTATATAAATTTGTCCGACGTCTCTTTTTTCGGTGGCGTGATCGAGAGGCCGCCGTCCCCACGCAGAGAATTGGCCGAACCGCCGGAGTGCAGGAAGTAGCGAGTGAGTTTGCCTTCCGGCGGAGGCCAATCCGACTCTTGGTGGTACCTGTTCTCCCCCATCACAAAAATGTGCACGGGTTTGCCTGCGGCCGCAGACCCTTCCGTGGCGAACTCGTTCTGTACGCCCTTGAAGAGATAGTCGTACCAGTCAATGACTACGCTGGTCGGGGCAAACTTGAGCGCCTCGTCGCCGAATTCAACGTCGCCGATGCGCCGCCCAAAGCCGGCGTGCCCACCGATTTGTACCAGCAGGCGCTGACCGCTGCGTGCAGCCTCGGTGCCGCCGTGCGCCTTGATACCCATATAATTCCTGAGCGTGCCGCCCAGAAAAATGTCGTACCAGCCGCCAATGTGCAGCGCGGGGACTTGAATGTCCGAAAAGTGCTCCTCGATAGACCACTGCTTCCAATATGCGTCATAGGAAGGATGCGCCAGCCAATCGAGATAGTAGGGTGCGATTTGATCCGTGGCGGCGGCCCCGGCCGGAAGCGAGGCATAATTGAACGCTGGATATTGCGTGAGCGGAAGCGTGGGGGCGCCTAGCAGCGCGTTCGTGTCTTTCGCAATCCAGCGCCACAGTGTATTCGTGGCCAGCTGGGTCGTCCAGTTTTGGTCGAACCACTGTTCGAACGCTCCACCTTGGTACGTCCAGTTATCGTGATAGTTGCTGGCCGTTACCACGGGGCAGATTCCCGCAAGATGCGGCGGATGAGCGATCGCCGCAAGCATCTGTGTCGCGCCGACATAGGAACCTCCTATCATCCCGACTTTGCCATTTGAGAATGGTAGCGCGGCAGCCCATTCAACCGCGTCGTAGCCGTCGGCGGACTCGTGTCGGAACGGGTAGAACTCGCCTTCCGAGGTGTACCGCCCGCGAACATCTTGCACGATCACGACGTAGCCGTGCCCGGCAATCTGATACGCCGGCGAGACCGCCCAGCCCACGCTTTTGTCATAGGGCGTGCGCATCAGGATGACCGGAAATTTCCCGTCGGCCTTCGGGCGGTAAATGTCCGCATCGAGGGTCACGCCGTCGCGTGTTTTCATGGGAACGCCATTCTGCGTGATCACTTCATAGCTCTGCTGTGCGCGAGCGCAATGCGATGTTAGAGCCATCGCGGCACAAATAGTGAGAATCGCCTGCAAAATTCTGCGCTGAAACAAGATCCCTCCTTGAGCAAAGCTGCGAAAAAGCACCGGCTCGAAAAACTCCGTCTCTATCCTGCAAGTACCGGCAGAAGAAACTACGACAAGATATCTCGAGATGCAATCGGCGATTCGGCCCGCTGTGACGGGCCAAACGAGTGGGCCAGACGGCATTGGCATGCGCGCTTTTCGAAAAGGACGGATTCGTATATTCCGGGTGAAGAGTCGTCAGGTCATTCGGGTATGGCCATTCTCGGATATGCTGAGAGGGCAATGTTGGTGACTCATCCTCCTGGACGTTGCCCGCAGCTACTCCTGGCGACCCTTACCGATTCTTGCAGACAACTGGTTTTCGCAGTACTGTGCCGCCAGTCTGTCCGAAGCAAGTACAAAGTCGCTTGGAGGATCATCCGTTGGACTACAAGCCGGAGCCTTTTGACGCTTCGAACATCACGCTCAGCCGGGAAATCTCGGACTTACGCGACCTGCTGGCGCGAAACGCGCACGAGAACTGGGCAAAGCTGAGGATGGCAGAGGGGTGGCGCTACGGACCATACCGGAACGACGCTAGCAAGGAACATCCGGGACTGATCCCTTTTGAGGAACTCCCCGAATCGGAAAAGGAATACGACCGCCAGACCGCTCTGGAAACCATTAAGACGTTGTTGGCGTTGGGCTACACCCTCCAGTCGCCAGCCGGCGGAAGCCCCGCCGCCGCGCCCGGACGGCTTCCTGTGGTGCTGAACACTGAACCGCACAAGCTGTTGCAGCTGCTTCAGGATCCGGCACAGCAAGACCGCGCTTCGCTGCAGAGACTCTGGCGCGCCCACGAGCCCGATACCTGGGCCGGCAATGCGGATGCTTACAAGGTTCTGGCTGAAAGAACCCTAAAGGCTGGCGAGCCATTGCTGGCGTACGACGTCATTGCTGAAGGTATTAAAAGCTCTCCTCGGGATATGCGCTTGCGGCAGCTTCTGGCCTTGGCCCTGGCACGCAGCGGTGCCGCCGAGTCGGCCAGATTGGTTCTGGCAGGACTTTACCAAGAGGGCCATCGGGATGAGGAAACCCTCGGCCTTCTGGCTCGCACGCATAAAGACCTAGCGCGCGAAGCGATTGACCCGTCCGAGGCAGTTCAGCACTTTGGCCAAGCATATCAATTCTATATGCAGGCATATCGGGCTAGCGGTGGTTATTGGAGCGGCATCAACGCAGCCACGCTCGCGCTCTTAGTCAGTGACCGCGAACAGGCGGTTGCTCTGGCCCGCGAAGTGGCCGCCCAGTGCCACGCCCAGTTGGCTCGGCTCGCGAAGGACTCAGGAGACCGTTACTGGCTCCTTTGTACGCTGGGAGAGGCTGCGCTATTGCAGGCACAATGGTCGGAAGCCGAGGAATGGTATAGCCAGGCCATAGAGTTGGGACGTGGGAGTTGGGGGAGCCTGCAATCCACACGTCACAATGCTCTTTTCCTATTGAAACACTTGCATGGAGACCAGGGCCTCGTCGATCGGATCTTTCGCTTTCCGAGTGTGGTGGTATTCACAGGACACATGATCGACCGGCCCGAGCGCGAAGTTCCGCGATTTCCGCCCCAGGTCGAAAACGCCGTGAAGAGTGCGGTCCGTCAGCGCCTGGAGGAAGTGAACGCCGGATTTGGCTATGCATCTGCCGCATGCGGCTCGGATATCCTATTTCATGAAGTCATTCTCGAGAGGAAGGGCGAGAGCCACGTGGTTCTGCCTTATGAGAGGCAGTTATTCATGGAAGACAGCGTGGATATCACCTCCAATTCGGAGTGGGTGACACGATGCAACGCGGTCTTCGCCGGGGCGATCGAGGTACAGGAGGCCTCAAAACGCAGCCAAATGTGTGGCCGGGTGTCTTACGAATTCGCCAACCTCATGCTTCATGGGCTAGCCAGCGTGCACGCCGAGCAACTTGAAACCAAACTGGTGCCGATGGCAGTGTGGGACGGTAAGCCGGGAGATGGGCCGGACGGAACCGCAGGCACGGTGGAGCACTGGCGGAATTTAGGCCTCGCGGTCGAAATCGTCGATTTGAGAGAAATCCTGCACGCGCAGTGTCCGGAAGTGGCTTCGTCGTTTACGTCCGTTCCCGCGACGACTGTTGCGCCCTTCTCGAAAAGCACCGGACCCGAATTCACTTCAGAAATCCGGGCCTTGCTTTTCGCCGATGCCCAGGGATTTAGCGAGCTCGCTGATGAACAAGTGCCCCGATTTGTGCAGCACTTTCTCGGTTTGGCGGGTACATTGGCGTCCGATTCGGCGCACAAGCCTTTAATGAAGAACACGTGGGGAGATGGGCTGTATTTCGTGTTTTCCAGCGTGCGCGATGCAGGCCTATTCGCCCTCGACTTGCGCGACAATGTTGGCCTCATGGACTGGGCGACCAAAGGCCTGCCCCACCTGAATCTTCGCATTGGCCTCCACGCCGGACCCGTCTATTCCTGTACCGACCCGGTGACGCAGCGCTCCAACTATATCGGGGCCAACGTTAGCCGCGCCGCGCGGATCGAGCCGATAACGCCGACTGGCCAAGTCTATTCCAGTCAGGCCTTTGCGGCGCTGGCCGCCGCCGAAGGCGTCAAGGAATTTCGGTGCGACTACGTGGGCCAGACCTCCATGGCCAAGAAGTACGGCACCTTTCCGACCTATGTCGTGCGACGAGCTGCCGTGCGGACGTGAACGTGCCATCAGGCTGAAGGGAAAGACCTTGCCAACACTTTTTGCTTGGGCTATAAGACTCACAGTCCCACTTCCTTGGAACACACCGATGTCAGGGATTCACGGGTTCCGGGGCTTCGGTTCGTATTGATATTCCAAGCCGTCCAACTCATGGTAGTCACCTCCACCGCGGGAGAAGGCGCAAAGGAAAGCTATGAATTTTGAAGGTGACGCCTTCATCAGTTACGCTCACCTGGATAATGTTGAGCTGATTGAAGGGCGTAAGGGCTGGGTTTCCAACTTCCACCGTGCATTGGAAGTGCGAGTCGCCCAACTGCTCGGCAAACAGCCGCACATCTGGCGTGATCCCAAGCTGCAAGGCAACGACTTATTTGCTGACACCCTTATCGAGCGGCTGCGTCGCGTCGCAGCACTCGTCCCGGTCGTCTCCCCACGCTACGTCAAGTCCGAATGGACGCGTAAGGAACTCAGCGAATTCTGGCAAGCCGCTCAGAAACAGGGCGGCATCCGATTCCACGACAAAGTCCGCATCTTCAAGGTTCTTAAGACACCTATTCCGCTGGATATGCATCCTCCGGAACTCCAACCCTTCCTGGGTTATGACTTCTTTAAGGTTGATCCGGAGACCGGTAGAGTTCGCGAGCTCGATGAGGTTTTTGGCCCCGAGGCCCAGCGCGATTTCTGGTTGAAGCTGGACGACTTGGCACATGACATTTGCTACCTGCTGGAGACCATCGAGCATCCCGAACGCAAAGATTCGTCGGAACCCGTCGGCCAAGGGGTTTTTCTTGGGGAAACCACCAGCGATCTCAGGGAACAGCGCGAGACTCTGCGCCGCGACCTTCAGCAACACGGTTTCGTTGTTTTTCCCGCTCGGCCACTGCCTTCCGTCGCTTCAGAAGTGAGAGTCGCCGTGAGCGAAGACCTGGCCAGGTGTCAGCTGTCGATTCTTCTGATCGGCAAAAACCACAGCTCTGTTCCGGAGGGCGGGACCGAATCCCTGCTCGAGATCCAGAACGAGATGGCCATCGAAAGAGGGAAGAAGGGTAATTTTTCCCGCCTCCTGTGGATTCCTCAGGGTTTACAAGTCAACGATGAACGGCAGCTCAAAGCTATTGAGCAGTTTCGAATGGATCCGCGCTTGCTGGAAGGCGCGGACCTACTCGAAACCTTCTTGGAGGACTTGAGAACAGTGATTCACAGCAAGCTGAAGCGGGCTCAGGCGCCTGCGCCTGCGCCGGCACCGCCTGCGACGAGCGACGCTCCCGTTGCCAGCGCGAATCACGCGCAGTTGTACTTAATGTACGATCAGCGGGACGCCGATGCCGCGTCGCCCTGTGTCGAATATCTGTTCGAACAAAACTTTGAGGTGATTCGGCCGGTCTTCGAAGGCGACGAGGCCGAAATCCGGGAATACCACGACGACAACCTGCGCAGCTGCGACGGTGTCTTGATCTTTTACGGTTCCACCAATGAATGTTGGCTCCGTCGGAAACTCCGCGAGATCCAGAAGAGTCCCGGCTATGGCCGAACCAAACCACTGCCAGTCGTCGGCATCGTTCTCGCACCGCCAAAGGCCACGGACAAAGAGCGCTTCAGGACCCACGAAGCCATGGTCATTCCTCAATTAGACGGATTCTCCGCGGACGCCCTGCGACAATTTGTCTCTAGCCTGCAACGTTGAAAGAAGGGATGGCGGGGTCGATGGCGTCCAAAACCCTGTTTAACCCTTTTCCAGGTCTTCGTCCTTTCGAGCCTGACGAGGACCACCTTTTTTTCGGTCGCGAGCACGAAATCGACGAACTGCTCCGCCGCCTCCGCGTCACTCGCTTCTTGCAGGTCGTTGGCACCTCCGGCACTGGAAAGTCCTCGCTGGTGCGTTCCGGGCTAATCCCCGCGCTGCAAAGCGGTTTTATGGCTCAGGCGGGTTCGAACTGGCGGGTTTTGATATTCCGTCCGGGAGACGACCCAATTGGGAATTTGGCCGCCTCCCTGGACGCCCCCGATGCGCTCGGGACCGAAGGAGAACTCGCCAGTACCAACCGCGTTCTACTCGAAGCGACGCTGCGCCGCAGCACACTTGGGCTGGTCCAGGCCGTCCGCCAGGCCAGGATTCCCCCGCAAGACAATCTTCTTGTGGTCGTCGACCAGTTTGAAGAGCTGTTCCGCTTCCGCCGCAGCGACCACGGGGGAAACTCAAGGAACGAGGCCGTCGCTTTTTTCAAGCTGCTCCTGGAAGCGGCCAGACAGGGAGACCTCCCTATCTACGTTGTGCTCACCATGCGCTCTGATTTCCTCGGGGATTGCATGGAATTTCAGGGTCTCCCCGAGGCTGTCAACACTGGTCTTTATCTCGTTCCGCGAATGACCCGCGACGAGCTGCGCTCCGCCATAACCGGCCCCGTCGCCGTAGCCGGCGGGGAAATCACCCAGCGCCTCGTGCTTCGCCTCCTCAATGACCTCGGCGACGATCACGACCAGCTTCCCGTTCTGCAGCACGCGTTGATGCGAACGTGGGATCACTGGGAAGCGCACCACCAACCGGACCAAAATATCGACGTAGCAGACTACGAGGCCATCGGAGGTTTGCAGCAGGCCTTGTCCTTGCACGCGGAAGAAGCCTATCTGGAGGCTGGCTCCGACCGCGGCGACCAGCTCACCGATAAAATTTTCAAAGCCTTGACGGACACGTTTTCCGACCCCCGCGGTGTGCGCCGTCCAACCTCGATTCAGGAACTCGCCGCAATCTGCAGAGCTTCCGAAGCCGAGATCATTCAGATCGTCGAAATCTTCCGGCGCAAGGGCCGTTCGTTCCTTACTCCGCACGTCGGCGTGCCTCTCGATTCCCGCTCGATTGTTGATCTCTCTCACGAAAGCCTCATGCGTTGCTGGACTCGCTTGATCGCCTGGGCCGAAGAGGAGCGCGAATCCGCCATCACCTACATGCGCATCGCCCAGGCCGCATCCTGGTGCGAGGAATGTAACGGAGGACTATGGATTGACCCGCAACTCGAAATCGCTCTGCAATGGCGCCACAAGAATCAGCCCACCGCCGCGTGGGCGGAACGCTACGACTCCAATTTCGCTCTGGCGATGGATTTCCTGGACCGCAGCGAAAAACAGCGCGAAGCCGAGCGTCAAAAAGAACTCCGGAGAAAGCGTGAACTACAGGGCCTGAGCCTCGGGTTGGCAGTCTTTCTGGTGATTGCCTCCGTTTTCGGATATGTCGCCTACAAAGAAGGCAATCGCGCCAAGGAGAATCTCTCCTTCGCCAAGCGAGCCGTTGACGAAAGCCTGTCGTCCGCGGGCACCAGGCAAGGGCGCGAAGCCCCCGACTCGCCGGAGTTGGAACAATTCCGCAAGGACCTCTTAGACAAGGCCAAAGCCTTTTATCTCAACTTCACCAAGCAAGCGGGCAAGAACGAATCCGTTGCCAGTGACGCCGCACTGGGACACAGCAGACTCGGCGATATCAACCGCTTGCTCGATCTTAATCAGGAGGCGATCGACGAGTACAAGCTAGCCATTGGTCAGTTCGAAGCCCTCAGCCGTGAACATCCTCGGAATCCCTACTACCGCCAGAAGTTGGCTTACGCCCACCAATGGACCGCGGAAACGCTGCGGCGCTGGCTCGAGCAAGAACAAAAACCTCCGCAGTACTCTGCCGCTGATGCCGAAAGGGAGTACGACGCTGCTCTAAGCCTTCAGCAGGAACTTCACCGAGAAGTGCCGACAAACCCGGATTACCAGCAGGAACTCGCGCGTACGTATTACAACCGGGGCATTCTCCACTATGACAGCGGGGCGTATGACTCGACCGTGGCGGACTTCGGCCAGGCCATCCGGTTACTCGAGCCCTTGGCCGCCAGCAAGGCACAATCGCCGGATCAGGAGACCAGGAGCCAACCCAAGCCGGCTCAGGACCTGGCCCGCGTTTATAACAATCTCGGCAATCTGTTGTCGTCCAAGGAAAGGCTGTACCCGGAAGCGGAAAAACTGATTGAGCAAGCCGTCAGCATTCATGAATCGCTGCTGAAACAAGATCCGGCCAATCTCGAATACAAACAAGAACTTACCCAGTTTTACTACAGCCTTGCCGCCGTTCTCTACAACGAGCATCAACTCGAATTGGCGCAACAAGCCAATCATAAGGCCTTGGACCTGCTGCAAGAAGTGGCCGCGCCAAGTCCCTTTCTTTCGGAAGCGCTGGCTAGGGCGAGTTGGTTGCATGACACCATCCTCCGAGACGAATCGCGGATGAAGGAAACCTACGGGGAGAGAGCGGATGAGTTACAACGGCATCCCGAGTTCCATATTATGTACACGCACCTGGGGCGCAGCTACGCGCAGATCACCAGGGAATATTTGAGGTTTGACGATCTCGCGGATGCGGCCAACGCCTTGGAATCGATGCATCGGCTTATGCCTAAGCTCACGCCCCCGGAGCGCACCGAGCTGTCCGCCACCTACGACGAGCTAAGAAAAGAGTTGCATGACAAGCAGCCGAAACCTAGGTAAAGTGCTGACACACCCGCAGGGAGGAATTACGATGCGAGCATTTGCAGTGCTGCTTTTGGCGGCAACCTTGCCACTTTCCGGTCGGGCTCAAGATAGCGCCGCAAGTGTAGCTGCTTCGGCCAATGACGCGAATCCGGCGACAACCCCACAGTCTTCGTGGGAATCCAGCGGTACTCGGGTGTCGTCCGCGCTTTGGAGTGGCGACGCGACTTCTTCGAGCGCTCTCGGGCAGCAATCCAGGACGCCCTCGCAACAGAGACCCAAGCCCGGCAAGCCTAAACCGAGTTCCGAACTCGACAGGCCGCCGATCGATGGAAGTATGGTGGGATACATCGACAACGCCATCATCGGCTCTCAAATACGCGTGCGCTTCGACGCCGGCTTTGACGACAATCGCCCGGACCGCGCCGAGTTTTTCTACGCTCAGTGCGGCTGCGACGGCCCGCCCGCGCGGGGCCCAAACCCCGGTTTGGTTTTGCATCTGAATTTTCAGCAACTCTACATGCGCGCGGAATATGCGCCGGTCAAACGATTCTCGGTATTCGCGGAAGTTCCTGTCCGTTGGGTGCAACCGCAACAGTTTGTTCCTGCCACAATCGCCGGCACCGGAGGCTTCGGTAACCAGGCTGGCTTGTCCGACGTCCAGGCCGGCTTCAAGTTCGCAGCCCTAGCCTCACACGAGCACTACCTTACATTCCAGCTCCTGGCGGCTTTCCCTTCCGGCGATTCTTCCAAAGGCTTGGGCACCAATCACTATAGCGTTCAGCCCTCGCTGCTTTTTTATCAGAAGGTTACCGATCGCATGTCGTTTGAAGCTGAAGTGGGGGGCTGGCACGCCTTTGAGGGTGCTTCGCCTGGTTTCCAAGGTGATGTCATTACGTATGGCCTGGGTCCCAGCTACGAGCTGTATCGAGGCGAGCGAGTGCGCTTTGCCCCGGTGGTCGAGCTTGTGGGCTGGAGAGTCCTCGGAGGACTTCAGAACAACGGTGACTTCTTTCCGAGTCCCGTTGTGAGCGCAGAAGGTACTGATATCGTGAATTTGAAAATAGGAGCCCGGACCGCGATAGGTGATCACAACTCGTTCTATTTGGGCTATGGCCAGGCCTTGTCTCATGAGCTTTGGTACAAACACATCGTCAGACTTGAGTACCGCTATACATTCTGAGTCATCCAACCTGAGGCGACCCCGCTGGGTCCTCGACAAGGGTGCAAAGCGTTTGTAGGGATTAGACGAGTTCTTGGTTCAAGAACAGCGGCAGAGTCCATGGTCTCATTTTGTCGCCCAGTCTGATGATGACGTCGTTGACTCGCGTCAACGGCAACCAATACCCTACCAGCTTCCGCGTCGCACGATTGTCGTTTCCTTTCGGTTTCCCGGTCACAGAGCCCCGCAAGGTCCGGACTGTTTCGAGGCACCATCTTCGCGATCATTGCCCTTTCGATCAGGATGATCTGTAGCAAGCCGCCTTAGGAGCCTGAACTAATCTAACCTGGGTCCTAGTCAACCGTGACGGAAGCTCCAAGCCCTGATATCGTGGGTACGATATCGACAACCGCGCGTTTCACCGGGTCTCGCTCGATGAAGATTCTCTTTGTGAACCATACAGGCATTGTCAGTGGGGCGGAACGCGTGTTGCTGACTATTCTCGATCACCTCGATCGCGAGCGTTTCGAACCCATTGTCAGTTGCCCCCTGGGCAGCGATCTCGCTAGCTTGGTCCGAGAGAGAAATGTTCCGGTCGTCGCCACTCCTGATCTGCAAGCCCGATTTACTTGGAATCCCATTCGCGTGGTCCAGTACCTTTACTCCTACCTCAAGGCTATTCGCGAATTTCGTCGAGCTCCTTTTTTGAAAACGGCGACGTTGATTCACGCCAACAGCGTCCGCGCCGGACTAGTCGCCAGCTTCGCCGCCAGGGGCACGGGAATACCCGTGATCTGGCATCTGCACGACATGATGAAACCCCACCCCTTCAGCACCGCTATTCGTTGGGTGGCCCTACTCACTTCCACGGTCTCCATCCTGGCGGTGTCCCACGCTGCTGCCAGCCAGTTCCGCGGATCGCTGCTCCGATTCACCCGTAAGCATCCCGTCATCCAAGTCCTTCACAACTCCGTCGACGCGCAACGCTTCCGGCCGGACCCGTCCGGACGGCAGCGCGTTCGCCATGCGCTTGGACTCACCGACGCACAATTTACGGCCGCCATTATAGGCCAACTCACGCAGCGCAAAGGACAGCTGGAAACCATTCAGGCTATGTCCGACGTTGTGAGGCGCGTGCCCGACGCGGTCCTGCTGGTTGTAGGTGCGCCGCTGTTCAACGATGACCAACGGTACCTCGCGGCGCTCCAATCGGCCGTGGCGCAACTTGGCCTGCGCGGTAAAGTTTTCTTTCTCGGCCAGCGCAGCGATATCAACGCGCTGCTCGCGGCCGCCGACGCCGTGGTCGTCAATTCCCACCACGAGCCTTTCGGCCTAGTCGTTTTGGAAGCACTCGCGGCGGTCAAGCCGGTGGTGGCCGCAAGAGTAGATGGTGTCGTGGAAGTAATCGAAGATGGCACCACGGGTCTGTTGGTCCCCCCTGGTGACCGCGCGGCCCTGGCTTCCGCGCTGGTCCGCCTGGCCGGCGATCGGCAACTCTGCGAATCCCTGGCTGCGCGCGGTCGCGCCGTGATTGAGAGGGATTTTACGTACGAGAGTTACATCCAGTCCCTGGAGGCTTTTTACGATCTCACGGTGCGCCAGGATGCGGCCAGGACCCCAAGGCAAGCGTGATCCGTAGGCGTTTTATGCAGTTTCGCCCATTCTTCCCGCGGGCCGTTGATTGGTGTTGCATTCGCACATCCAAGGGCTAGCGGAAGATTTCCTCGTAGACAGCCTGGACCCTTCGGGCTGTTTCTTCCACGGTGAAATGATCCATCACTCTTTGGCGCGCGCGGGCGCCCATGGCCTTGGCCTGCACCGGGTCGGCGAGGACTTTGCCGATCGCTTCAGCCAGGGCTGGAGCATCGCCCATCGGGACCAGAAACCCAGTCCGGCCATCTTCGACAATTTCGGGGACGCCGCCCCCGTTGGTCGCAACAACGGGCTTGCCTGCTGCCATTCCTTCGATGATGACTTGGCCGAACGGCTCGCCGGTGGTGGAAGCGTGGACTACAAGGTCCAACTCGGCGATAGCGCGCTGGACGTCAGGACGGAAGCCAGCGAACTCGACAACCTCCTCAAGACCTAGTTGCGCACAGAGTTGACGGACTTGCCGGTCATAGCCATCTTCGCCAAACAGCGCCGCACCGATGATGACGAAGCGGGCTTTCGGAAACCGGTGGTGCACTCGTTCTGCGGCTTGAAGGAAGATGTGCTGGCCCTTCCAAGGGGAAATCCTGCCGATCAGGCCGATGCGGAAGATCTCAGGATCCCCTGAGCCGCCACCTGAAGCGGCCGTGGACTGGGCGCCATCGTGAACGACGACGGTCTTAAAGTCGAGGTCGACACCGGACGGGATGGAACTGCTGTGATGGCGGGCACCGAGATGGAGGGTACGAAGGGTGGCAGCGGAGTTAGCGATGACGTACACGGGAATAACGCGGCAGAGGAAGCGGAAGAGGCGCACGACCGGGGCGGGCAAATAGTCGTCCTCGACGCGATCGCGTACATGCCAGACGACTGGGCGGCGGGCGAAGCGGCCGGCGATTCCGCCGATGATGTCCGCTTTGAGGGAGTTGGTGTGGATGAGGTCGATCTCGTGGTCGCGGATGAAGCGGGCGAGGCGGCGAGCGTAGGTGAAGACGGTAAAGAGTTCGCGAACGCGAAGGAGTGTGGAAATCCCGAGTGTGTCCTTCTTGATACTGGCTACGTTCGCGGCGAGCGGCATAACGTAGGTCTCAATCGCGGGGCGGAGACGCTCCGCGAGGGGACCATCGGCGGCGAGTACCACAACGGGTTTGACCTTTGTGGGATCCAAGTGACGGACCAAATTAAGCAGAGCGATTTCTCCACCGCCCAGTGCTGCGGTGTGGTCGAAGAACAGCACGCGAATGTGGGACGCCACGCCCTGCGGAGGTTGGTCCGTCGTTTTCATCGACCGGTTCTGGGTTGCAGCAAGACTGGGGTTCAAAACAACCTTAGCACAAATTTGAGTCGCAGAAGTTTGAAGGGGAAATGCTTCTGGCTCTTGTCCAGCGAGGAACAGAAAACGCGGTCAAAGGACCAAGCAAGCGGGTTGTCGTTTTAAACACGATACGTGGCGAATCTATAAACAAAAATATATTCTTTATTTGCTGTTGACCAAAACTGGGATACCAAGGTAGGGTAAATGAATCCAGTCCTAGTACTCCTAGTAAAGATATTTATGGCAACTAGCGATTCTTTGCGTTGGAGCTTGGGGGAAGAGATTGGGTACGGTAGTCGAGCAGCGACCCAGCCCACAGTTCTGTTTCGGTGTTTCAGCGAAGCGTCTCGGAAGCCCCAAAAGGGGCCCCCTGGACGCTAAAGCTATGGAGGGGTGTAACTTGCCTGCGAGTAGATACGCTGGCTAGCGTCGGAACTCCCGAATGTACGGGTGGCGTCGACGTGAATTTCTGCTCCGGTTCGTAAGAATCGGACGAGGCTGGGGGAATTGTAACCACTATGCAGAACGGAATCACGACCGTTTTAGGGCCCAATAGTGCGCCCATCGTTGCCACACCTAGTTTCACCGCGCGCGTGGGGGTCGAAGGACTCTTCCGGCAGAAGAAGCTTTTCTTATGGGTAGCGTCGCCAGTTTTGATTGCGACGATCCTCGTCACACTTCTCACCCACAAGCAGTATGCGTCGGAAATGAAGTTACTGGTGCAGAACACCCGGGGGAACGTGATGATCACGCCGGAACGCACCAGCCCGACGAATATCGTGAGCGAGGTATCTGAGACGCAGGTCAACTCGGAGCTAGAAGTCTTGCACAGCCATGACGTCATCGACGCAGTGGCGGACCCCGATTGGGCGAGCCTGCCGAAGAACCAGAAGACCCCGGCTGCGGTGAAAAAACACGAAAAGTCGTTGCGCGAGTTCGAGAAAAAATACGCCACCGAGATCGTCCGCAAGACCAACGTGATCAGTGTAGCCATCCTGGCGGACACTCCAGAGAAGGCGAAGAACGACCTCGAACGCTTGTCGGCGGCCTACTTTGCGGAACACCGGCGCTTACAACGGCCCGCCGGAGCGTCGCAGTTCTTCGAGGCGGAGGCCGAAAGGATTCGCAAATCGTGGGATGGCGCCAGCC
Organism: uncultured Acidobacteriota bacterium; assembly: GCA_963788495.1. Lineage (GTDB taxonomy): Bacteria > Acidobacteriota > Terriglobia > Acidiferrales > UBA7541 > Acidiferrum. The sequence continues at coordinate 698,004 of CAWBGX010000003.1, forward strand.
GGAAGCTAGTGGATTTCCAGCAAGAGCATCAACTGATTTCACTGGCGGACCGCGAGTCGGCGTTGGATGCGCAGATTTCGGAAGACGAACGCGACCTGTTGTCCACCGACACGACCTTGCGGGAACTGGACGCGCGACAGCAAGCCAACGCCCACCGGCTCCAAGAGATTCCCAAGCGGCATACGACACAAGAAAGGGATCTGCCGAATCAACAATCCGTGCAAAGCCTCAACACTCTCCTGGTGGAATTAGAGAATAGGCGCACGACGCTACTCACCAATTATAAGTCCAGCGACCGGATGGTCCGCGAACTGGATGCGGAGATCGCTACCACCAAAGCCGCGCTAGAGGATGCCAAGGCGAGTTCGGCAAAAGAAGAAACCACGGACATCGATCCGCTGTGGCAGCAGGTGCACACCGACCACGTGAGAACCGGAATCACGCAACACGAGACCTCCGCACACCGAGCAGCCATCGTGGCGGAACTGAACCAGGTACGGCAGAAGCTGAGCTCACTGAAGGAACTCACGGTGCAGTTCAACAACCTGCAAGCGCAGGCGGACGAGTTGAAGGATAACTACGAACTGTACGTGCAGAAGCGCGATCAGGCGCAAATCGAAGATGCCATGGATGACCAAAAGCTTCTGAACGTGGCGGTGGCGCAACAGCCGACGTTGTCGTACACGGCGGAGAAGCCGAAGCCCGTGACCAACGCGGTGTTGGGAGCGGTCACCTCACTGCTCTTGGGCTTGTGCGCCGTATATTTTGCGGAGACGGGGAGAGCGACCATCGCTACGCCACGTGAACTTGAGGGATTTTCGCGCTATCCGTTGCTGGCCACGGTGCCAAGAATCTCCTGGTGGGCCGGCTACCTGCCGGAAGGGAACGGCACCGGTGGCCGGCGTACCCTGGCCTCCAGAATTTCTAAAGACGCGGAGCCGCTCGGCACAGTGCTAGAGCCCCGGGAAGGAACGCGAGCATGAGTCTCCTCGGCAAACAGCCTCGATTAGAGCAGGCGGATCTGCAGATCGCTCACCTGAGAATGGTCTGCGAAGGATTGCTATTTAAGATCGTTCAGCAGTCTAAGGATCAAACCGAAGGGGGTTTCGTTGTGGCGATAACGTCGCCATCGCCGGGTTCGGGAGTGAGCCACATCACTCGAGCGCTTGCGGACTCGCTGCGCAAAGGCGGCGACCAGGTGGCGATTTCGCTGGACTGCTGGCACCTGGAACACGACCGCTGGGACTTGTCGGACCCCGAGAGCATCACGCGCCAAAAAGCGGTGAACACCTTCTGGGAGCCGCGGACGGCGGAAGGGTTCCTGCACAACTGGTACAGCATCCAAGAAACGGTCGCGGCGTCTCTTAACAAGCTGCGCCGCAAGTATCGGTACATCCTGATCGATTGCCCATCGTTGAAAGAAACACCGGACGCCTTGCGATTGGCTCCGCTGGTAGACGGAATCGTGCTAGTGATCGAGGCCAACCGGACGCAAAAGGAACAAATCCTATACGCAGAGAGAACCCTGGAAAGAGCAAAGGGCAGAATTCTGGGTCACGTGTTGAACAAAAGGACCTACGTGATACCGGACTGGCTTTCTCGCCGAATGGAAGCCGTTGGGCTTTAGAGCTTAGTCGACTCGATCGGGGGATGAAGAAGATGAACATTGTGCGGCGCTTGGGATTTCTCTTGTTGTTGACGGGAACGCTGCTTCACGCGGACGAAAAACTGCATCACCGGCCACGCTACACGCTGCGCGCCGGAGACGTTCTTGACTTGGAGTATCGCTACACACCGGAGCTGAACCAGACGGTCACGGTGCTGCCGGACGGGTACGTCAATTTGAATGTTGTGGGCGACGTCAGGATAAGCGATCTGACGGTCACACAGGCGCACGACCTGATCGTGCGGAAGTTGCAAGAGAAGCTGAATGATCCAGAACTAAACCTGATCCTCAGAGAGTTTCAACAGCCTTACGTTGTAGTGGCCGGCGAAGTCCCTAAGCCGGGAAAGATCGATCTGCGAGAAGACACCACGGCGATGCAGGCGATTCTTCTTTCCGGCGGGTTCTCGGCTTCTGCCAAGTCCGGACAGGTTCTGCTATTCCGCAAGATCAATAGCGAAACGGCGGAAATCCGGGTGTTGAAGCTGACCAAGGTTCACAAGACCGCGGACCTGGAGCATGACGTGGTCCTGGAACCGGGCGACATGCTGTTGGTTCCTCGCAACAAAGTGGAAGTCGCATCTCGTTACATCAAACTCCTGAATATCGGCGCGTACTTCAACCCGCTCCAGTTCGTCCCTTAACCACGACGAGACGAGCGGATCTCAATCTGAGGATCGACACTTTGGAACTAAACACCATGGAGCGGCCAACGGGTGGCGGGACTGTGGTCATCGGAGCTGGTGCCGATTCGCGTCCTAAGAAGAAGTTGAGCTCCGTGGCGGCAGTTGCGCAATCGATTGGCACCAGGCTTCTCATGATTGCCATCAACGCCGCGACCGGGATCTTGACGGCGCGCGCGTTGCAGCCCGCGGGCCGTGGCGAATTGGCGGCCATGATCCTGTGGCCAGTGTTCCTGGCCAACGCCCTGACACTGGGAGTGCCGAGCGCCTTGCTGTTTCAGTTGCGAAACAATCCGCAGAAGCGTTCGCAGCTGCTGGGCGCGGCGCTCCTGCTGGCTGGTCTAATGGGCCTGGTGGGCATGGTGGCAGGCGCTCTGTTCATGCACACATTTATACCGCAATATTCGCCGCGAGTAGTTTTCTTTGCGCGCATCTTTCTTTTGAACACGCCGTTGTCCGCGATGATGCTGGTCGGGCGGGCAGCACTTGAAAGCCAGGGCGACTTCGCCGCTTCCAACAGATTATTTCTCGCACCCCCGGCACAGACTTTGGTGTGCCTTGCGATCTTGTGGCAGACGGGAACGTTGACGCCGGTCAGCGCGGGACTCGCGTACGTACCGATGGGCGTTGCCCCATTTTTGTGGATGCTTAACCGCCTGTGGCGAACGTTCCGTCCTTCGCTACGCTCTTTCGTGGATTCGGCTCGGCAACTTTTCAACTATGGCGTTCGCGCTTACGGGATCGACCTGTGCGGGACGATGTCGCTGTACGTGGACCAAGCCCTCGTGGTGCGCATGCTGGAGCCCAAAATGATGGGCGCGTACGTGGTGGCGCTGAGCTTGTCGAGGATGTTGAACGCATTTCACGCATCGGTCGCGATGGTGTTGTTCCCCAGGGCCGTGAGCCGGTCGCCGCAAGTGGTGCGGGAGATGACCGGCCGGGCCGCGCGCATGAGCACGCTGCTGACGGCGTTGGCGGCAACCGGGTTGTTTTTCTTAGGTCCTTACCTGCTGACGCTGCTGTACGGCAAGGAGTATGCGAGCGCGACGCCAGTGTTGCGAATTCTGGTACTGGAAGCCGTGCTGTCCGGCGCAACGTTGGTGCTTTCGCAGGCGTTCATGGCGCTGGAGCGGCCCGGAGTGATCACGGCGCTGCAGGTCACGGGCCTGCTGCTGACTTTGCCGCTCATGCTGGTTTTCGTGCCGAGGATGGGAATTGTTGGGGCGGGATTGGCACTGCTCGTTTCCACGACTGCGAGGCTTTTGTTCGTGCTGGCGAGCTATCCCTTCTTTTTGAAGACGCGCGTGCCGCACATCTTTCCAAAGGCAGCGGACGTTCGCTTTATGGCCGAAGCCGCAGCCAGGCCGTTTGGCCTCTTGCGGAACAAGCGGGCGATGGCCGCGGAGGCGGCAGACTAATGCGAAAGCCGCTGCGTATTTTCGTGCCGCACTGCTCCGATCTGCTTACGGACCATCTGCCCCACGGGGATGGTTTGATCGCCCACGGTTTTATCACGAATCTTGCGAGACGCGGCCACCAGTTGCACGTTGCCGCGCAAAGGGTTGAAGTGCGGCAGCCTTTGCCGGCGAACGTCACGGTTCATGAGATTCCGCCGCGCGGATTCGCGCCGCTCCTGTCACGGCTGGACTACATGCTACAGGTGCGGCGATTGTTGAGCAGACTCCAAAAGGAGTGCCGTTTCGATTTGATCCACCAGCTAAATCCGGTTTTCACGGGCATGAGTTTGTCGCTGATGGGATGTGGTTTGCCATTGGTGCTGGGAACGTACGTGGCGCGCTGGCCCGACGATCCCGATGCAATTGCCTCGAAAGGGAAGTGGGTAGGCCGAGCGCTCGCCTATGGACGCAATGTGATCTGCGACGTGCAGCAGCGGCAAGCCGATGTGTTGCTGCTGACCACACCCGCGGCGCGCAACCGGCTGCCACGGCCCAAGGCCGTTAGCGACCGGGTCTACATCTTGCCGCATGGGCTCGATACACGACTGTTTTCTCCGGACCTGGCGTGGGATTCTCCGGAACGATTGCAGGCGGAGCAGCAAAAGCCGTCGATTCTATTCTTCGCAAACGTTTTGCGCCGTAAAGGAATTTACACCCTCATCGACGCGTTTCCGAGTGTCGCGCGCGAATTTCCGGCGTGCGTTCTTCGGATTGCCGGGGACGGCCCGGAACTAGCGGAAGTAAAGCGCCGCGTAGCGGCCTTGCCTTGCGCCGGACAGGTGGAATTTTTGGGACGGCGGGAGCGCGCACAAGCGCCAGAGTTGTACAGAGACTGCAGCGTGTACTGTTTGCCGTCGCATGGAGAGCCCTACGGCATGACCGCGGCGGAAGCGATGAGCTGTGCCCGAGCTGTCGTGGCCACCGATGCGGGTGGATTGCGGCATCTGGTGCACGACCGCGGTGGCAAGAGAGTCCCTGTTGGCGACGCGGTTTCGCTGGCGAATGCGTTATTGGAACTGCTGCGAAATCCGGCCGAGCGGCGAGCCATGGGCCACTATAACCGCCAACTCGTGGAAACCACTATGAGTTGGGACCGCGTAGCACAGCAACTGGAGGAGATTTACGAGCAAACGCTGCAGAGAACGTTTGCACGCAGTTCGGACATCGTCGTGAGGCGTCGTTGCAGGACGAGCGGGTTTCCCACACGAATGCGCAGGAGGGCGGGTGATGCAAGTCTCTCTGTTCGGGACAAATCTTACGACCACGGCGCTGGGTTTCGGCTGTGCGGATCTAATGGGCCGGCTGACGAGGCGTGAGTCCTTACGCCTGCTTGACGCGGCGTATGACAGCGGCATTCGGCATTTCGATACCGCGCCCTTGTATGGCTACGGAGAGTCGGAGAGCGTGCTCGGGGACCTGCTGAAGAGTTGCCGGAGCCGCGTGACGATCGCGACAAAATTTGGCATTGCCCCGCCGAAACGGTCGGCTGGGCTGTCGGCTGCGAAGTCCGCTGCTCGGGCAGTGGTCGCGGTGTTCCCGCAACTGCGCGAGCAGATCCGCCGCCGGGCTCAGCAAATGACGCGGAAGAGCGATTTCGGTGTGAGCGAGTGTAGGCAGAGCCTGCAGAACAGTTTGCGCGCACTAGCCGTTGGACATTTCTGGCGTCAGATTCCGCCAAGCCAACGCTGACGATCGTGGCTGCCTCGACATTGCCGGCAAGCCATCCGAGACCAGAACGGGGGGAGCTGACGTGAAAGTGAAATCGATCAACTCATACGGGCGACTCGACGGTCTGTTTGCCTTTGTAATGGCTTTGGGATCGGTGGTCTACGGGAACAGCGCGCGTGTGCCTGCGGGAGAGATGCACAAGTTTCTGGAGATGCGAATCACCGTGCTCAACGCGGCGTTCGCAGGACTCTTCATGCTGGCGTGGATCTACTGTTTCCGAGCGTTGAATCTCTATGGCCCAGGTGCGGGCAGCATCCTTCGCAAGTTGCTTCGGATCGCCAAGGGATGCGCCTTAATGACTGGCCTTCTCGTGTTTTATCTTCGCGCCACTCACACCATGGGCCCTACTACGCGAATCGCGCTGATATTTTTCGTGGGCGCGGCGTGTTATCAGGCCAGCCGAGCAATCTTCAGTACCTGGATCGCGAGCCGCGATCCCCAGCTGGTGGTCATTCTCGGGAGCGGGCGGCGAGCGGGGAAGGCCTGGCGCGAGATCCGCACTCAATACCATTCCACGGTGAAGCTGGTCGGTTTTGTCGATGACCGCCCGGTCAGTGAGATGCCGCCTGACGTCGCCGACCGCTATCTGGGAACGATTGATGATTTGAGCGATCTCCTGCTGCGCAACGTGGTGGACGAACTGCTGATCGCCGTGCCGATGAAATCCTGTTACGACCAGGCGCAGCGGGCCATCGAGATTGCGGAGCAAGTGGGCGTACGGGTTGCGTATATGCACGATGTGTACGCGACCAAGCTCAGGCAAACCGCTCACCGCGATAATGAGCTTTTCGGTGAGTTGGTTCCGTTTCACGAGCACTACGTGACCCGGCAAGCCGTCAAGCGTCTGATGGACGTGGTGGGCGCGTTCGCAGGCATTTGTCTGCTGTCCCCGCTATTTGCGGCCATTGCCATCGTGGTGAAAGCCACCAGCGAAGGGCCCGTGTTGTTCGTCCAAGAACGATACGGCTACCGCCGCCGCATCTTCCACATGTACAAGTTCCGCAGCATGGTTAAGAACGCCCCCGACTTGATGAAGGACCTGGAAGAACAGAATGAAGCCGGTGGGCCCATTTTCAAGATTCGCCGCGATCCGCGGGTCACGCGCGTGGGCCGGTTCCTCCGGGCCTCTTCGTTGGATGAATTGCCGCAGTTGTTGAACGTTCTGCTCGGACACATGTCGCTGGTTGGGCCGCGTCCGATGAGCGTCCGCGACGTCTCGCTCTTCAGCGAGGCCACCTTGATGCGCAGATTCACCGTAAAGCCGGGAATCACCGGGTTGTGGCAGGTAAGTGGCCGCAGTTCGCTGAGTTTCGACCAGTGGATGAAGCTGGACTTCAACTATATCGACGATTGGTCTCTTGCTCTGGACTTTCAGATCTTGGCGAGAACCGTAAGGGCGGTAGTGAAGCGGACTGGGGCGGTCTAGTCAGTCGAGCAGCTTGGGGGGGGCATGAAAATCGCGGTGGTGCACGACTATTTCACGCAGCTCGGAGGAGCCGAGAAGGTTGCCGAACAACTCTTCCGAATGGTGCCCAACCCTTCGCTGTACGCCACGGTTGCGTTCCCGGACTGCATGCCCGCCGGACTGAAGCACGCTGAAGTCCACACTTCGTGGATGCAGAAACTACCCCAAATCGAAAAGTATTACAGGCTTTATTTTCTTCTCTATCCTTTGGGAGTGGGTGCCTTGGATCTTTCGGAATACGACCTGGTGCTGTCCAGTTCGTCGGGGTACGCGAAAGGGGTCCAAACCAACCGCGATGCCGTGCACGTGTGCTATTGCCATACGCCGATGCGCTGGGCCTGGTCTTTTCAGAATTACGCCGGGCGGGAATCCTTCGGAGCCGGCGAGCGTGCGCTTCTGCCTATGTTGATTCGCGGATTGAGGTATTGGGACGAGGGAGCCTCGCGCCAACCGGATCACTTTGTGGCGAACTCAAAGGTCGTGGCCGAGCGCATTCGCCGGGCCTACGACCGCTCCGCCGAAGTGATTCATCCTCCCATCGACATCGACAGATTTCACCCTGTCGACGAGCAGGACGACTACTACGTCGTTCTCGCGCGCTTGATCTCATACAAGCGCATCGATTTGGCGGTTCGCGCTTGTTCTGAGCGAGGCAAGAAATTGGTGGTCATCGGCACCGGCCCGGATCGCGCGAGCCTGCAGGCCATGGCTGGACCATCCGTCAGGTTTCTCGGGCGAGCCTCGGATGCTCAGGTCGAATACGTCGTCGCCCGGTGCCGCGCGCTATTGTTCCCAGGCGAAGAGGATTTTGGCATGGCCCCTCTGGAAGTGGCCGCTGCCGGCAGACCCACCATCGCTTACCGCGCCGGCGGCGCATTGGAAACGACCATCGAAAATGTTACCGGACTCTTCTTTGATCAGCAGACTCCGGAAGCCCTGGGAGATGCCATCGAGCGATTTGAGCGGCAGGAATGGTCATCAGAGGTCTTGCGGCGCCATTCGGAGAGTTTCAGTGTCGAAGTCTTCCAGGATCGCTTTCGCGCCTTCCTACGGCGTATCGGTGCGCCCATTGATGTCCCGAGTCCCGACTCACGTCAGTCTCGTCCGCGCGAAGCCTTCGAGGTGGTGCACGCGTGATAGAAGCGACCGGATACCAGCAGGTCATTCTCGCCGATAACCGGAGCACAGCGAGAAACTCCGGCTTGATGCTGACCGCTGGACTGGCGCTGCTGGTCGTCGGAGCACTGTGGTTTGGGGGCAAGGGCCAAATGCTTCGCATCGCGCTGCCCGCCATGGCCATGCTTGTCGCCGTGGTGCTGCACGCCAGCCGGCCGATTCTCTACGTTCAATACACGCTGTGGGTCTGGTTCCTGACCCCGCTGGTGCGGCGCATTGTGGACTGGCACTTTGAATATACCGACCCGAACTTTGTTCTGCTCGCGCCTTTCCTGGTGTCCGGAGTTGCTGGGCTGACTCTCCTGAGGCCAGGCATCCGACTGAGTGCCCGCGTACCTGTGGCCTTTACGCTGTGTGCCAGCGCAATCGTGTATGGATTCATTGTCGGCATGGTGGTGCATCCATCTGGCGAGACCGTGTATGGGTTGGTTAATTGGTTGTGTCCGCTGTTGTTCGGCCTTCACCTTTTCTTGAATTGGCATCACTACAGCGAGTACCGAGCCGCGATCACCAAGACCTTTTTGTGGGGCGTTCTGATTCTTGGGCTCTACGGAATTTATCAGTTTTTCCTGCCTCCGGCCTGGGACTCCTACTGGCTGGACAACGTGCAGTATCAAGCCGTGAATCCGTCCTTCGGGCAGGCGGAAGCGTTGGCCGTTCGCGTGTGGAGCACCGTCAATGCTCCTGGACCATTCGCCAACATCATGATGGTTGGCCTGCTTCTGTTGCTGGTCGTCCGCTCCCCTTTGAAGTTGCCGGCAGCAGTCGCTGGGTATCTCTCTTTCCTGCTGTCGGGAGTCAGGGCTGCTTGGCTGAGTTGGATCATCGGGTTTCTTTTGATACTGAAAAACGCAAGGCCTCGCGTCGTCGTGCGGGTATTCGTGTCGGTCATCCTACTCTTGGTTTGCCTCCTGCCTCTGGTCGGCGACCCTCGTGTGTCCTCGGTGGTTGGTGACCGGGTAAAGACGTTTACGGATCTGGGGCACGACGACAGTTTCAGCGGGCGAATGAACATGTACCGCACATTGGCAAGCGAGGCCGTTGAGAACCCTTTTGGCTTCGGACTCAGCAACATGACCATGACCCAGCAAGGCACTCCGATTGATAGCGGGTTTCTCACCGCGTTTTTCTCGCTGGGATGGCTCGGTACCCTGCTCTTTGCGATCGGCACGCTCTCCCTTTTCCTAGGTAGGCCACAAAACCTCGACAAGGGCGACGAGTTTGCAGGGGCCAGCCGGGCGATCATGATCGCGATGGTCGCGCAGCTTGTCTCGGGGAACATCTTTACGGGAATCAATGGCGCTGTCTTTTGGATTTTTGTAGGGCTCGATTTGTCTGTTTCGCATCGATATCGAGCCGGCCAGGCGGGCACCCTGTCAGCTCCCTCTTTGGGAGGCGGTCTAGAGCAGGGCGCACTTTTGGCACCGAACACAAGGGGGGCGACCAATTAGGGGCCAGTAGAAGCGATTCCGGAGACCATCGGGAACAAGATGTTGAACACGGGCGCCTGGATTTTCCCAGCGAGAGGCGTGTAAGGCGTGAACGACTCCCCAATTCCTGTACTTTTTTGTGCCGACCGGCGCTACTGCCAGCATTTGGCTGTCGCGATCGTTTCGCTGCTGAAGAACAACACCAGACATCAATTTCGCCTGATTTTAGTTCTGGATGAGCGCGACGACGTGACGGAGACCCAGATTCGGCGAACCGTGGAACCTTTTCGCAATGCGGCGATCGACGTTAAGGCATTCAGTGTTAACTCGTTCTCGTGTTTCCCGGTCAGTGGCCACATATCGCTGGCTTCGTATCTGCGCCTATTCATGACGCAATTCGTGGACTCCGATATCGATAAGTTGCTTTATCTGGATTGCGATCTGGTGGTTCGAGATGACATCGAGGATCTGTGGAAAACGGACGTGAGCCATTATTTCCTAGCGGCTGTTCCCGACGCCTATAGCGACAATCACGTCAAGCTGGGTTTTCGAAACGACGAAGAATATTTCAACGCCGGAGTGCTCTTGGTGAATTTGGTGAAGTGGCGCGAAACCGATGTGTTGCAGCGACTGATCCGATACACGGAACAGAACTCGCAGATTTTGCGCTATCACGATCAGTGCGCCCTGAACGCGGTATTACGCAACCAGGTTCGCTTTCTTCCGCATCGCTGGAATTTCCCGGCCCGCGACGCGGACCTGCCTCCCAGGGCCTTGGGCATGACAAAACGGGAGTTTCTCCATCTTCGGCGAAACCCTTCAATCGTGCACTATACCGGGCCTTTCAAGCCCTGGCTGTACTCACAGGAGCCGCACTACAAGAGGCTCTACTACGAATACTTGGCTTTCACACCGTGGCGGGGCTTCGTTCCCTCGGGCCGTACCGTCAAGACGGCTGTGCGGAAATTCTTCCGAATGGAACGGCTCAAGGAGATCCTGAAATGGCGAGTACCCACTTTATTTCGCACGGTTCGCCGCTGGATCGGCGTGGGCGATCCGTTCCTTCGCAAGCTTTAGGCTGATTTTCCGTCGAACGGACTGTCGGTTCACGTGCGAATCGAAACGAGAGGTATATGAAAGTTGCCGTAATTATCTGCTCCGTCGGGCGTCCGGCCGTCCTCCACGATACCGTCTGCTCGGTTCGACGCCAGCAGCTCGCGCCGGCGCAGATCCTCATCGTGAGTCCAAGTCTGGATCACGTTCTACCTGACACTCTCGCTCTTCCAGGCGTTTTGTTCGTGTCCTCAACTCTTGGATCGAGTACCCAGCGGAACCGGGGCCTGGAATCGATGGATCCGGGAGCAGACCTTGTGGCCTTCCTGGATGACGACATGGAATTGTGCCCTTCTTACCTCTTCCAGATGTCGCGGCTCTTCTGTGCTCATCCAGAACTGGTGATCGCGTGCGGGAACTTGCTCCACGACGGCGGTAGAAGCTCACTGATTACCAGGGAAGAGGCCAGAAGGTTGTGCCATGAAGAGGACGAAAAGGATCCGGAATCGGTCGGTCTCTCGTACGTTCCGCTCGATTGGGCGTACGGCTGCAACATGATTGCCCGCTCGGCTTCGGTTGGCGAGGTACGCTTCGATGAACGGCTGCCGTTATATGCCTGGCTGGAAGACTCGGACTATGGCTTTCGCTGCACGATTGGCAGGCATGGTCCGGTCACTTGCCTGTCCGCTAAGGGAGTACATCTAGGTTGGCGAGGCGGACGGACTTCCGGCGTCCGCTTCGGCTTCTCTCAGATCGTTAATCCCTTATATCTGTGGAGAAAAGCCAGGGTTTTCCCGCTACGCCACATCATTATTCAGTATTGGCTGAGATGCTTGGCCGGCAACATCTTGGGAATCGTGACCCGAGACACGAAATGGGATCGCCTCGGGGGTCTCAAAGGCAATCTTTTGGGATTTAGGCACCTCCTTTCCGGGGGCTGCGACCCCGGTCGAATCGTACAAATGTAAGTTTTGCGGGCCGGGGGCGACTGGCAAGAAGTAGCTCCCGCAAAATGGGAAGCGCAAGGATCGAAAACCAGGAAAGTGTCGCTAACGGAGGAGGCCAAAATGAAAGCTAGCGCGCCATCAAAGGGACGGCTGAATTTCCTCGATTGTCTTCGGGGACTGGCAGCCCTGGCGGTATTCCTCGAACATGCTGGAGACACCGTGTGGCCCCACTTTCGCGAATTCACGCACAATTCCTTCAGCCTCGGCAAGTTCGGTGTCGCCGCTTTCTTCTTGACCAGCGGCTTCGTCATACCATTTAGCTTGGAGCGCGGGGATTCCCTGAAACGATTCTGGACAAGCCGTTTTTTCCGTCTTTACCCGTTGTACTGGCTAAGCATGGGCCTGGCTATCGGCCTGTATCTTTTGGGCGTCTCCGACGTCGTCAGCCCCGGTTTTTCGGACCACATTGTTAGAAATACGCTCGTTAACCTGACCATGCTTCAGGAATTTGTAAGAGTCCCGGATGCGGAGGGTATCTACTATACGCTGGCCATGGAGATGGCGTTCTACATCTTCTTTTCTCTTCTCTTTCTTAGAAAATGGAATCGCCTCTCCCTTCCGATTGCCTGGGTCTCGTGCGCAGCATTGGCTATTTCTGGAGTTCTTGTCCCTCTGATTCTGCACAGGCGCTTGCCGCTCGCTGGACTATTCTACTTTTTGTGCCTTTTTGTTGGGACCTCCATCTATCGAAACTTCACGGGGGAGGCGGGCAACCGGGCGGTCGCGGCCCTGGTCTCCTGTGTTCTGCTGGCCGCTGCGGCGGAGGTTTATTGCAATTACGTGCTGGTTAAAAAAGACGACCTCACGGAGCGTTTTACCTTTTGGGCCGTTTTCCTGCCGTGGTCGGCCGCATACACCCTGCTTCTGGGAGGTTACCTGCTAAGGAGTTTGAAGTTTCCAAGGGCGCTTGCTTGGCTGGGTGCCATCAGCTACTCGGTTTACTTGCTTCATCCGCTTTGCATCCGAGTTATCCCGAGCATTACAAATAGTGGCTACTCCTTCCTTTCGATGCTGGCCCTGACCCTCATCATTTCCAGCATTACGTACCGGTTTGTAGAACAGCCGGGTATCTCGTTTGGGAAAACGATTCGTTTTGACGCTCCTACGTTTCCGGAAACGACAATCCGCCGAAAAGAAGCTATCCGTGGCGGTGCCCAGCTGTGAGAATCGGTGGCCGTACGGTCGTCGCAATTGGTTGGCAACCTGGAGATTCGCCGGTTCCCCTCGACCACGGTCGGTCCGGCCTGCGCAACATGAAGGGTCTCGCCGTAGCCCTGTCAGGGTTGGTGAACAAGACTGCGTCACGCGTTCACCTTAAGTCTTGCGAGTCTTTGGCCGAAATCTGCAAAATTGTTAGGCGATCACTTAGGTTCAGCGTTTCTCCCTGCGCGAGAGCTGAAGATTGCATGGCCCCGCTTTCCTCCATGCGGTAGACCTTCATTTTTACCGGCTGTTTGATCTGAACCGATATTTTCTGCTCTGGAACCGTCAGCTCTCTCTTGGCATCCACGTCATAGCTTGGTAGCTCGATCCAGATAACCAGATAGAAGGTCCCGTCGCGCTTCTCGAGCAACAGATGATGAATGTTCGCGAGGCTTCCGGACAGTTCGAAGTCCAAACCGCTCGCCTGAAAGGAAGGGCCGGGATCCGACAGGAGCCCAAGCAAGCTCTGCATGGCTCGGTAGCTAGCTTTTGGCGAAAAGTCGGAACGAAGTAGCCCGAAGGAGTTGTCGTGGAAACGCTTTCCAGTGTCAACCAGTTCGTACAGATAAGTCCTTTGAATGTCGTGCATCCACTGTTCCAGAAAGAGCCGCGGCACGTATTTGCCCGCAACGTCTTCGGGTATTCCCTGTGCTTTACTCACGTCGGTGAGATAACCGTTCTCCGTGGTGATGACGGGTTTTGCAGTCCACGTCCGCTTTGCCAGATTCAGATTCCAATCGATGCTTCCGTAGCCGTTGTTTCCCCATCCCGAAGTGCCCGGGTTCCGGCCTCCAAGATAGTTGTGCATGTTGGCGTAGTCGAAAAAGGGGCTCGAGACCGCTACTTTGGAGAATGATTCCGGCCGAACCAACGAAGGTCCGACAATTGGAAAGTTGGATGTGGCGGGATCGGATTTCGCGACCCTATAAAGTCTTGCGACGAAGGCATTAAGAGTCGTAGCCCAATCCGGATCGTGACTCTGATCATATTCATTGGGTGCTTCGTAGGCCTCGAAGCTTCGGGGCACCCGTCGTGGATATTCAGCCAGGACGACATCGCTTTCCTTCGGCGAAGTGATCAGGGTCGACTTAATACCGAGTCGGCCCAACTCGTTGAGCCGTTCATAGTACGGGGCCCAGGTGGTGTCGATCAGTCCATCGCGGATATGGCGTACGCCCAGGGCCTTAAGAGAGTTTTCAACAGATGCAAAATCCCCGTACGTGGTGTCCGCGAAATGTAGATGGACATTGACGCCCACGCTGTCCACAAACGCGTCCGCCCTCACAGCGGGCACCTTATGGTCCGAGGGCAGGGAAGCCATAAGGAGCGCGATGCTGCAGGGAAAGAGGAGGGTCAGCAGTTTCATGCGACGATTCTCGCCGTGTCTGTTCCGTGGGGTAAGCGGGTGGGCGCTCTTACCGTGACATTTAAGTGTAAACCAAAGGGCAAACACCACCTAGAGGGTCTGCATCGAGCGGCCGCCGTGCCGGGTAGTTTCACGGACCACGCCATCAGTAGTGGTGGAGAAAAGGCAAAAAAGAATAAACAACTAGCGCTTGTTGCGTGGCTCGGTGGGACTGGTCTGATTACTTAAGAATGGTGTTCGCCTCGTCAGTAGGACTGTCTTGAGTGGTCTTGCCCGACTGGGAGGACTCTACTTCTAGGTTCGCAGGGAGTTCGATGGTCACCACGGCCCCGTGGGGCTGCAGGTTTCGGACACGGATGTCGCCGCCATGCTCCCGCACGGTGCCATAGCAGATGCTGAGGCCTAGACCGGTTCCTTGTCCAACGGGCCTCGTCGTGTAGAACGGATCAAAGGCGCGATTCACATCGTTGAATCCCGGCCCCGAATCCGTGAACCGAATGATCGCTTTTGTGCCCTCCAATCGTCCTTCCACCAGGATTTTCTTTTCCTGAGCCTGCTCCAGGGCATGAGCGGAGTTGCTCAACAGATTCACGAAGACCTGCTTGAATTGGCTCTCATTCAAGGCAATCCGTGGCAGATTGGCGGCAAAGTTCACTTCCACGTTTATCCCGTTGCTTCGCAATTGATATTCGCAAAGCATCAGAGAGTCCCGTGCAATCACGGCAATGTCCAACAGCCGGCGGCCTTCCTGCTGCGGTCGGGCGAAGCTGATCAAATTGTCGATGATCCGCTTCATGCGCCGCGCTTCCGTTCCCAGCCTTTCCAGTTTTTGACGAGACGCGCCCTCCGGAGCTTGGTCGACGAGGAGATCGGAGTAGCCCATAACTGCGGTCAGCGGATTGTTCAGTTCGTGCGCAACCCCGGCGACGAGCTGCCCGACTCCCGCAAGTCTCTCTTTCTGCACCAGTTGGCTTTGCGCGCGCTGCAAACGCTCCAGGTTCTGCTTGGAGTCGCTCAGCAATCGGGCCATTTCTCGAGCCAGCAGGATTTGCCGCAAAAACACGCACACGCCCACGAGAAGAACGCCTATCAGGGTGACTAGCGTCCGATACGGGCGTAATTGAGTGGCCTGCGGATCCAGGAACAATTCGCACAGACCGATCACCGGCATGGACAGAACTGCCAGCACAGCCAGGTATCCGGGCACGTCGATTGTCAGCGTCCGCTCGTTGCCGGCCAATTCCTCAGAGGGCACGTTCCGTGCACTCAAAGCGATCAGAATTAGCCAAATAATCGGCGCAAAGTCAGGAACGTCGTACAGGCTCCCGCTGTAGTATTCCTCGCGCTGCAAGGCGGCGTTCAGCCACTGGTAGGAAATGAGGTACAAGGAGCCAGCGAAGAAAAGATGCCAATAGATCTTGCGCCAGGCCCCTTGCGCCACCAGCGCCATTCCTCCCAGAACCGAAAGCAGCACCGCGAACTCCAGAACGAACAGTACGTAGTAGTAGCTGTTGAAGGATGTTTTGTTCGGCAGAATGTATTCGTTGGGATAAATCAGAAACATGTAGATGTAGATCCACCACAACAGCAGAATCAGGAAATTCAGCGTGCTAAGATGGAATTTCTGCTCTTGCTGCTTGGAGCCTGGCCGCATCGCCGCTGCTGCCATCATGGGAACCGGTTGTAGAAAGAGTGGTATGTCTGCCCAGAACGGATCCGGCGGGGGCTGCCGCAGTATGACTTCGTAATACAGCCAGGCGGAGAAGTTGCAGCCAACCATCGCCGCGCCTACGGCCAGAAGGATCCAAAACCACCGCGTTCGTCCCTGGTTGCTGAATGCCGCCCACAGCATCGCTGCGACGGTAACCGACCACAAAGCTACCGCGGTGATGTCGGAGACTGCCGACAAGAAAAAACCAGGGCGCGACACCAAGGAAACTATGGTGTAAGACACCAGGAGCCCGGCCGCAGCCGCTATTTGCCAGTTCGCCAGCCGCTTCATCTGAGTTCTGACTCCGAATCAAGAGGCGTGAAAACCCGAGTTTACGATTTATTGTTTCAGATTGGTTGGGATACTGATGCCTGTCCGGAGGTACAGGCCGCACGCAAACGGCAACACTTGGGGGATGTATAATTTATTGTAAATAGGAGATTTAGGTCTGTGAACCTCTGGCCGACATGGCTCCTGTGGCAGACAACTTTGTCCTAGAGCTGGCGGCACGCCTCCAGAGCCTGGGGAAGTGGTATAACCACCTTGCCCGAGGTCGATCTACCCTGGGGGCACGTAAAATTCATAAATTCAGACCGTTGCGGAGCGACCAGCAAATGAAGGTATACGAAATAAAACAAGGCTCCACCAGCCTGGAAGGCCTGCGTCAGGCCGAGCGCCCCGAACCTCAGCCTGGACCGCGTCAAGTTTTGGTGCGGGTCCATGCGGCATCTCTCAACTTCCGCGACCAAGCGGTGATAGCAGGGCGCTATTTTGGCGGGCCGGTCAGCCGCAATTTGATCCCATTGTCGGACGGTGCCGGCGAAGTTGTCTCGCTGGGCCCGGGCGTGACGCGGTTCAAGGCTGGCGATCGTGTTGCCGGCACCTTTTTTCAGGTATGGATCGACGGCCCGCCGTCTGGGCCTACCCCCGCGCTGGGCAGCCCGCTGGACGGCATGCTCGCCGAGTATGTTGCCGTATCGGAAGACGGCTTAGTGGCACTGCCTGCAAGCCTGTCCTACGAGGAAGGGGCGACGCTGCCTTGCGCCGGCGTCACCGCGTGGAACGCGCTAATGGTCTCCGGCAGGCGCGTGAAGCCCGGAGATTCGGTCCTTTGCCTCGGCACGGGGGGAGTGTCCATCTTCGCGCTGCAATTTGCCAGGGCTGCGGGCGCACGGGTGATCATTACTTCTTCCAGCGACCAAAAGATTGAGCGCGCGCTTGCTCTCGGCGCATTCGCTGGCGTGAATTACAACCACCATCCGAATTGGGAAGAGGAAGTCCAGAAATTGACCGGTGGTCAGGGCGTCGATCACGTGATCGAAGTTGGAGGCGTTGGCACGCTCTCACGCTCCTTTCAAGCCGTCGCCTTTGCTGGCAAGGTGGCTCTGATTGGCGTGCTGGCAGGTCCCACCGGAGACGCAAACCCTCTCAGCTTGATGATGAAGAGCGGCAGTCTGCACGGTATCTTCGTGGGCAGCCGCAGGATGTTCGAGGAAATGAATGCCGCGATCGAGGTGAACAAAATCCGGCCGATCATTGAGAAAGTGTTTCCCTTCGAGCAGGCTCTTGAGGCCTATCGCCTTCAATTGTCCGGACAATTCATGGGCAAAATCGTGATCCGGGTGTGAGCGACTTGAGAGGAACACGGCGCTCGAAGTCCATCGCAGTCGTTTCCCCGAAGGCGATGTAGTTGTTGGCGCACCGCTCCCTCGTACGTATTCGCCCAGAGAATGCTTATGCTTCACCTGCTTTCTGATCTAACGTACAATCCAGTGATAGCGTTCCCGGAAAGAAGATCTAATGGTGATTAGAAGCGGCCGCAGGTACGGCATTGCGGAAAGGACAGAGGGCCGTTCGGCGGAAATCCCTCTGTCTTCCGATGCCGGGTTACTCGCCAGCATCTCCGGGCAGGCCTTGCAAGCGAACCGGGGCATTCCCCTTAATCTCGATTGGGTCGAGGAGGTTCGGGTTAATACCAGCGCGGTAGAACGCCGGACCCAGACGCTGGTCACCCGCCGCACGATAAAGAAGGAGTGGCAGGTTGCGTGGCTCCTTCGCGCAATTTCTTGTATGGACCTTACCACTCTCTCTGGTGACGACACCGACGAGCGAGTCCGGCGCTTGTGCGCAAAAGCCCGCCAGCCCATTCGGCACGATCTCGTAAAACAATTGGGCGTCGAAGAGCTCGGAATCAAAGTCGCCGCGGTTTGTGTCTATCACGTTTTCGTGGAAACCGCGCTCCGCGCGTTGGAAGGCAGCGGAATCAGAGTCGCCGCCGTTTCCACGGGCTTCCCCGCGGGACTCTCCCCGCTCGACGAGCGCGTCGCCGAAATTCGGCGCTCGGTAGACGGCGGCGCGCATGAGATCGATGTGGTCATCACCCGGGCCCACGTGTTCGGCGGACGATGGCAAGCCCTTTTCGACGAGGTCGCGACGTTCAAGGCCGCCTGCGGTTCGGCGCACATGAAGGTCATTCTCGGAACCGGGGACCTGCTGACCCTGCGCAACGTGGCGCGCGCCAGCGTAGTCGCCATGATGGCCGGCGCCGACTTCATTAAGACTTCTACCGGCAAGGAAGCAGTCAATGCCACCCTTCCAGTTGGTTTAGTGATGGCCAGGGCTATTCGTGAGTACGCCCACGAGACCGGCATGGCTGTCGGATTCAAGCCCGCGGGCGGCATTCGCACAGCCAAACAGTCGCTCGATTGGCTCTCCCTGATGAAGGAAGAACTCGGCTCGTCGTGGCTCAACGCGGAGCTCTTCCGCTTCGGCGCCAGCAGCATGCTGGCTGATATCGAGCGCCAGCTGGAATACCATGCGACCGGAAGATATTCGGCAGAGCATCGTCACCCGATCGCGTGATGTGGTAATGCCCACGAGATCGTTGGAAGTGGCCGCACTCATGGAAGGGAATTGAGCCGAATCGGATGAGCATCGTCGAAAAATTCATCTCTATGGATTACGGGCCGGCTCCTGAAGATCCCCGTGAGGCGCTGGTTTGGCTCGACCGCCACGCCCGGCGACTGGGTCACTTCATCAACGGAGCCTGGCAGCCGCCGGCTGCAGGGCAGTATTTCGATACGACCGATCCCTCCACCGGCGAAACGCTTGCATCGGTAGCCCAGGGCTCTGCGGCCGACATCGACGCAGCAGTGAACGCCGCCCGCTCCGCACTACCTGCCTGGCTATCATTAACTCCGCACTCACGGGCCCGCTACTTGTATACCCTCGCCCGACAAGTACAAAAACATTCTCGGCGCCTCGCGGTTCTAGAAACGATGGACAACGGCAAACCCATCCGCGAGAGTCGCGACATCGACATCCCCCTCGTCGCGCGCCATTTTTACCACCACGCTGGGTGGGCGCAACTCCTCGAGCAGGAATTCCCAGGCTACGCTGCGTGCGGCGTCGTGGGCCAAATCATCCCGTGGAACTTCCCTCTACTCATGCTGGCGTGGAAGATCGCGCCGGCGCTCGCCACCGGAAACACGGTAGTGCTAAAACCGGCGGAGTTTACTCCCCTCACTGCGCTTGCCTTCGCCGAAATCTGCCACGAGGCGGGGCTCCCTGCTGGGGTGGTGAACATCGTTACGGGCGACGGTACCACTGGCCAAGCTCTTGTGGAGCACGCCGACGTCGACAAGATCGCCTTCACTGGCTCGACGGAAGTTGGCCGCGCCATCCGCGCAGCCACGGCGCAAAGTCACAAGCGGCTCTCCCTGGAACTTGGTGGCAAGTCTCCTTTCATCATTTTTGAGGACGCCGACCTAGACAGCGCGGTCGAAGGCCTCGTGGATGGTATCTGGTTGAACCAGGGGCAAGTCTGCTGCGCGGGCTCGCGTCTGCTCATGCAAGAAAGCGTGGCCGATACCCTACTCGCCAAGGTGCAGCAGCGGATGAGCACCCTGCGTCTGGGACCACCTCTCGACAAGGCCATCGACATCGGCGCCATCGTCGCGCGTGTGCAACTGGAGCGCATTCAGCGCTTGGTCGACCAGGGTGTGGCGGAAGGCGCAACCTGCTGGCAGCCGCCAGCGCTCACGATGCCGTCCCGTGGTCTTTATTTTCCGCCGACTCTCTTGAGCAACGTCCATCCAACATCGACAGTGGCGCAGCAGGAGATTTTTGGCCCCGTGCTAGCGGCGATGACCTTCCGCACCCCCCGTGAAGCCGTTGAACTTGCCAACAACACCGTTTACGGCTTGGCCGCCAGCGTTTGGAGTGAAAGCATCAATGTCGCTCTACACGTCGCCGCTCAATTGAAAGCCGGCGTGGTTTGGGTCAACAGCACCAACCTGTTCGACGCCGCCTGTGGTTTTGGTGGCTACCGGGAAAGCGGCTACGGCCGTGAAGGAGGCAGGGAAGGCCTCCTCGAATATCTTGAGCCGGCATGGTTCAAGCACGCCCCCGCAGCCAAACACGCCCCCCTCGCCATCCATCAGCCGCCCGATGAAAATGCCGACGTCGCAGCCGCGCCCATCGATCGGACGGTAAAGCTCTACATCGGAGGTAAACAGACTCGCCCGGATTCTGGCTACAGCGTGGAGGTACGCGATGCGGGTGGCCGCGTCCTCGGCGAATCTCCCCTCGGGAATCGCAAGGACATCCGCAACGCAGTGGAAGCCGCCCGCAAAGCGGAAGCATCGTGGGCCAATGCCACGGCGCACAATCGAGCCCAGGTTCTCTACTACATTGCTGAGAATCTTTCCCAACGTGCTGGTGAAATCGCCAGTCGTCTCACCGCCATCGTGGGGCAGAAACAAGCCGAAGCAGAAGTTCAATGCAGCATCGAACGTATCTTTGTCTACGCCGCCTGGGCCGACAAGTATGACGGCGCAGTGCACAATCCGCCTTTTCGGAGCGTAGCATTAGCGATGCACGAACCCGTCGGCACGGTTGGAATCATCTGCCCGCAGGAAGTCCCGCTCCTCGGCTTCTTGTCGCTGGTGATGCCTGCACTGGCAGTTGGCAATACCGTGGTCGCGATTCCCTCAGAGACCTACCCGCTGATCACTGGTGACCTCTACCAGGTTTTCGAAACTAGCGACCTGCCGGGCGGCGCAGTGAACATGGTAACCGGCCGCTCTTCGGAGCTGATGAAAGTCCTGGCCGAGCATGACAATGTCGACGCTGTCTGGTGCTTCACAGATCAGGCCAGCAGCGCGGCCGTGAAGTCGCTCTCTGTCGGTAATCTCAAGCAGGTTTTCACCAACGAGGGCCGCGCCATTGATTGGTTCAACGTGGACCAGGGCCAAGGTCGCTGGTTCCTCCGCCACGCGATTCAAGTCAAAAATATTTGGATTCCATATGGCGAGTGACCCGGGCCCTTCGAGAAGTGGATGGTATTTTCTCAGGCCCGGACTTACCGGCAGTGTGGACATCTGCGCCACGAAATCGGCTGGGTAGCCGCTACTCTCCCGGAAGGCTGGCTCCTGCAGGAGTAAATTTAGCCTGGCACTCCGGCTGGCTAAGCCAACCGCCCCGCCCCTCCCTCCCGAAGAAACAGGTCGGCACCGGAGTGCCGGTGACCAGTATCTCTTATAGTAAATCTCATAACACTTGTCAACTATGTATTTATAGTAATACAACAAAGGTTCAATGCCGTCCGCTCCTGTGCTACTGCCTTCTGGCCCCGAGTCGAGTCAGCCAGGCGTTAGCTTTTTGAACAATTTCGCCCGGAAAGGCAATTCGGTCGGCAAGCCTTCGGCCTACTATCGGATTCAAGGTTCAAGGTCAAATAGACTAGATGGTTCCAGAGCGCAGACAATTCGAGCGCCTGACTCCGCGATCCCCGCTGTTCGTCCATCTGGACGAATCCAAACGCGGACTGCTGCTCGATGTGAGTGAAGGTGGTCTGGCCGTCGCTAGCCTCGTCCCCAAGAGCCCGGACGAAGTCATATCCCTTGCCTTCGATCTTCCCGAAGCCGGCGTTCACATCCAAACCAAAGCCGCGGTAGCTTGGACGCGGGATTCGGGGCACCTGAGCGGTGTCCGCTTCGTGGATTTGGCCGACGCATCCCGGCAGCAGCTTGAGCAATGGATATTCGCCAGGGCCAACACAGCACGGGTTCTTGCTACTGGGACTGTGGCGACAGAGCCCACGCCACCGGCCTTCCCAACGGAAGCAAACGGTGCTTCGGCCGCTCCGGTTCCACAAATCCAGAACGATTCGATAGGAGGGCGGTCCAGTCTCTCGCCAATTTCGCCCCAGCTAACTGGGGAATTCAACCCATACAAGAAGCTACTGGGCAAAGAATTATCGAGCTCCGAGGGCCAGTCTCGCTCTTCGATCAAGCTCTTCCTGGCTGTTATGCTTCTGTCGTGGGCCCTCGTCTTTCTCGGCTATCGTATGGGAATCATGGAAGTTAGCCCACACGTCACGCAGGTCACGGCTTCCACCAAGGTTCCGGAAGCTTCTTCCAAAGGTTCCCTCAATCCTGTTGATCGGTCATCCCTCCCGACCTCGTTGCTTCCGAACTCCGCCTCTTGGAACGATCCCGGCGTGGTGCTTCAGGTAGGCGCCATGAGCGAGGAAAGCAACGCGGATGCCCTTGCCGAGATTCTTCAGAAGAGAAACTTTCCAGCGTTCGTCTTCAAGCGCGGCGGCGACCGCTTCTATAAAGTGGCCGTAGGTCCCTTTAATGGCGCCGACGCTGATTCTACCGCCAAGGTCAGGGACGATCTCGAAAAGCAGGGTTTCACACCTATCCTCAAGCCCTGGCTTCCCGAATAGAGCGGCTCCAAATATTTTAAGTGCTCTCTAATTTCCGCGGATTTCCTCGAGCCACTTTTCCAGAAGCGCCTCGTGATCCCTTTCAATCTCGTCAAAAGACACGCCCATCCCCATATTCGGCTGCGAGTAGATGACCCGCCCACTTGCGTCGAGTACCTGCTCCTGGTACGTGACTTGGATCTTTACCGCGGTGTTGAGCGGCAGGGGATTCAGCATGTCCATGTAGCAGCCATAACGGCTCAACTCGCTCGTGCGCGCGGTCATCCCTATTTTTGTTTGAAGGTCGGTGATTAGCGCGGACGCAAAGAAAGGGTACCGTGGGCTCCGGCGGCGTTCATCCACGTGGAGTGTCCTCCTGATTGTCGAAGCGTCGCAGATCAGATAGGGGCAATTCTACTCATGATCTGGTCCTGCGCCAGAGGATTCTTCAAGTGGACGGAATTCCGGCCATGTCAGAGCGCCTCGCAGGGTCAGCGCACGGCTTGACCCGCGTCTCCGGAGAGCCCTTCTGTTCTCGGAAGTTAGTACTAGATTGAGTCTATGCGGCGTTGCGGTTGTATAAGACCCTATCTTTCCCCTCCTTTCCCAGGCTCATCTGCGCCATTTTCCTGGGTGTGCGAAGGACGCCATGCGTCGATTCTTGGAACGTTTTGCGGTTGATCGCCGTTCCGCTCTCCGGCACAGTCTAAAGGCACCTCTTCGCGTTCGCGTCTGGAAGTCCAGCATCCCGGAGCACGCGGGAGAGTCGGAGAATGTTTCGCAGCAGGGAATGTTCTTCGCGACGGATCTTTCGCTTCCTGCGGGCACGGTGGTTGAGGTTCTTTTCACTATGCCCGAGCAGATCTCCGGGGAGCCGGACAAACAGTGGCGCTGCACGGGTCACGTCGTGCGTGTCGAGCCTGTCGACTCCGCGGAGCGTACCACGGGCGTGGGCGTAAAGTTTCACTGTTGCTATGAGATTGCTGACCTCTAAGGGCCGCAACAGGCCTGCCTACCTTTGCAGCCCCGGCTTCCTTTCTTCGCGGAGATTGTTGCAATAGTTTCGCGGGTTCTTCGACCGTGTCTCTCTTTAGACGGGCCCGGTGCCACTGTCATATATAATTGAGGACATGTCCCGAATCCTTGCCTCCTGCCCGCGGGATTTGCCAGACACTATCTGTAGTGTTCGTTCCCTGGGGAGGGGATCCCGTGAACACCCCAATAACCGCGATTGAACCGTCGGTGCGTGTTCTGCGCCGAGTGGTCATTGAGCACGTGGAGCCTGAAATTGATAGTGGTCGGTTCCCGATCAAACGCACCGTCGGCGAACAGGTGCGAGTTCGGGCGGATATCTTTGCCGATGGCCACGATCTGCTCGGTGCTGCTTTGCTGTACCGCCGGGCGGACGAGACGCGGTGGATCGAAGAGCAAATGCGCCTGGTCGAAAACGATCGATGGGAAGGCGGTTTTCAGGTGGATACCCTGGGGCGCTACACCTATACGGTCGTGGCTTGGGTCGACCATTTTCGCACCTGGAACGCCCACTTGCAGAAAAGAGCGGAAGCAGGCCAGGATATTTCAGTCGATGTGCTCATCGGGGCCAAGATTGTACAGGCCTCCGCGGATCGAGCACGTGGTGCGGATTCCAGGGAGTTGGCCGGCGCAGCCATGAAGTTGCAAGAGTTTTCGTCGAAAGACCGCGCGGCGGCCCTAAGCGCCGCGCAAAGCTCTGAACTGGGGCTCCTAGTGAACCGCAATCGCGACCAGAGTGCCGACACCAGGTATGGGCGAGAACTGGTCGTCGTGGTCGATCCAGAGAGGGCGCGCTTTAGTGCCTGGTACGAGATGTTTCCCGCGCTCCTGCGCCACGGATCCGACACGCCACGGCACCTTTCGCGATTGCATCGATCGCCTCGGCTACGTCGCGGGTATGGGATTTAACGTTCTGTATTTGCCGCCTATTCATCCCGTCGGTAGAACCGAACGAAAAGGCAAGAACAACTCAAGTTCTCCGGCACCCGACGACACCGGAAGTCCCTGGGCCATCGGAGCGAAGGAGGGAGGACACAAGGCCATTCATCCGCAACTCGGGACTCTGGACGAATTGAAGCTCCTTCAACGAAAAGCGCACGAACTGGGCATCGACCTCGCCCTCGACATCGCATTTCAATGCGCGCCGGACCATCCCTATGTCCAGGAGCATCGCGAGTGGTTTCGAGAGCGTCCCGATGGCACGGTTCAATACGCGGAGAATCCTCCCAAGAAATATCAAGACATCTACCCGTTCGACTTCGAAAACGAGAACGCCCCGCAGCTATGGGAAGAACTGAAAAGCGTCGTCATCTACTGGATCAAGCAGGGAATTCGAATTTTCCGGGTCGATAATCCGCACACCAAGCCGTTTGCCTTTTGGGAGTGGTTAATCACCGGCGTGAAACAGGATTATCCGGAAGTAATTTTTCTGGCGGAGGCATTCACTCGCCCCAAAGTCATGTATCAGCTGGCCAAGCTCGGCTTCACGCAGTCGTATACCTATTTTGCGTGGAAGAATGAAAGCTGGGAGCTGACGCAGTATTTCACGGAGCTCTCCGATCCTATCGTGCGGGAGTTTTTTCGGCCCAACCTGTGGCCGAACACTCCGGACATCCTGAACGCCTATTTGCAAAAAGGCGGGCGCCCTGCATTCATTTCGCGGCTGATTTTGGCCGCCACGCTGGGAGCCAGTTACGGCATTTACGGGCCGGCCTTCGAGCTGTGTGAAAACCGTCCCGTGCGAGAGGGAAGTGAGGAGTACCTGGACTCGGAAAAGTATCAGATTCGCGTCTGGGACATCGCCAATCCGAACAGCCTGAAGGACCTCATCGTTCACGTAAACGGCATTCGAAAGTCTAGCCCTGCTCTACAGACCGATTCGGGACTGAAATTCCACCCAGTGGACAACGAGAAATTGATTGCCTATAGCAAGGTGTCCGAAGACCGGTCCGATATACTCTTGGTTGTCGTGAATTTAGATCCCCGCAATACGCAGTCTGGCTGGGTAAGCGTCGCTCTACAGGCGTTGCGTCTCGGCACGCAAGAGTCGTACCAGGTACACGATTTATTGACCGACGCGCGCTACGTTTGGCATGGGTCGCGGAACTATGTTCAACTGGACCCGGCGGTCCTGCCCGCGCACATTTTCCGGGTGCATCCAATCGGCTGAGCAGCGCCAACTGGGAATTGCTAGGCTTATCGCATCAAGAGAACAGGAGAGTTCACCGTTGGCGCCGCAAGATGACAATCTCTGGTACAAGGATGCCGTCGTCTATCAACTTCACGTGCGGACGTTCTGCGACAGCGATGGTAACGGCATCGGGGATTTTCGGGGACTCACCAACAAGCTGGACTATCTGCAAGAGTTGGGCATCAATGCCATCTGGCTGCTGCCCTTCTACCCCTCGCCGTTGCGCGATGACGGTTATGACATCGCGGACTACACATCCGTTAACCCCACCTACGGATCTATCGAGGATTTCAAGACCTTCCTGACTGCGGCTCACAACCGTCGCATCCGGGTCATCATCGAAATGGTGCTGAACCACACCTCGGACCAACACCCCTGGTTTCAGGAAGCGCGAAGCTCCCGCGACAATCCCAAGCGTGACTGGTACGTATGGAGCGAGACCGACACTCGTTACCAGGGCGTGCGCATCATCTTCGTCGACACCGAAATGTCCAACTGGGCCTGGGATCCCATTTCCAAATCCTACTATTGGCATCGCTTTTTCGGTCACCAGCCGGACTTGAATTTTGACAACCCTGCCGTCCGCGAGGCCATGTGGGAAATAATGAAGTTCTGGCTGGATATCGGCGTCGACGGTTTTCGTCTGGATGCCGTTCCGTACCTTGTCGAGCGCGATGGCACTTCTTGCGAAAACCTTCCGGAAACTCACGACGTCATCCGTGACCTCCGCAAACGTCTCGACCTGGCATATCCCGGCAAGATGCTGCTGGCGGAAGCCAACCAATGGCCCGCCGACGTGCGCGCGTATTTCGGCGACGGCGACGAATTTCACATGGCCTTTCACTTTCCTCTGATGCCCAGAATGTTCATGGCCGTCAAACTGGAAGACCGCAAACCGATCATCGAGATTCTCGAGCAGACCCCGCAAATACCCGACAACTGCCAGTGGTGTATTTTCCTGCGCAATCACGATGAGCTGACGCTGGAAATGGTCACCGACGTTGAACGCGACTACATGTACGACTCGTTTGCCAACGAGAAGGCCATGCGAATCAATCTGGGAATTCGCCGCCGCCTCGCACCCATGATGGAAAATGACCGGCGGCGCATCGAGCTGTTAAACGGGTTGCTGCTCTCCATGCCCGGCACTCCCATCATCTATTACGGCGATGAAATCGGTATGGGAGACAATGTTTACCTGGGTGACCGCAACGGAGTACGCACGCCGATGCAATGGAACGGCGGTTGGAACGCCGGTTTTTCTTCAGCCGATCCGGAGCGGTTGTACTCGCCGCTGATCTCCAATCCCCTCTACGGCTATCAGGCCATCAATGTCGATTCGCAGCGGCGATCGGAGCACTCGCTCCTGTCGTGGACCAAGTCGGTAATTCAGACGCGCAACTCTTTTAAGGTTTTTAGCCGGGGATCGATTGAATTTCTCAATCCCTCGAATCACAGAGTTCTTGCCTACGTGCGCCAATTGGGCGAAGAGAAGGTGCTGGTAGTCAACAATCTCTCGAGTTCGGCGCAGGCGGTCGAACTCAATTTGCAGAGTTACAGGGGCCATATCCCCATCGAGATGTTTGGAAGGAATTTGTTCCCGCGGATCGGCGATCTGCCCTATTTGCTGACCCTGGGTCCCTATCAGTTTTATTGGTTTCGGCTTCGCCGGATTTGATGCCTTCTTGCTGTTAGCCGCGGAGCGTTGGAGCGAATTTTAACTTGGCTGAGGACATACTTCTCGGAGACGACTTTCTTCGCCAGCTAATGAGCGTCGGCGAAGTGGATCTGCTCGTCGCCATACCCTCGTATAACAACGCGGGCACCATCGGAAAAACCGTCCAAGCGATCGAGGAAAGCTACCAGCAGAACTTCATCCGCGATCGCGTCGTGATTCTCAATGTCGATGGAGGTTCCACCGACCATACCCCCGATGTGGTATCGGCCATGGATGGCCGCAAGGCCGTCGGTTACCGGGGGCTGACGTCATTACGCACCGTGCATCGCGTGACCACTCAGTACGCCAAGGCTCCCTCGCAGGGAATGGCCATGCGGACTATCCTTGCCACCGCGGATTTGCTGCGCGCCAGGTCCTGCGCCATTGTTTCTCCTACCACCACGAATCTCGACGCCTCGTGGATCGCGAACTTGTTGCGGCCCGCCTACCGGCAAAACTTCGAGTTTGTCGCTCCGCTGTACACCCGTGACCGGTATCACGGCCTGCTGGCGCGCAATCTTCTCTATCCCATGAATCGTGCTGTTTTCGGACAACGCATCCGCGAAGTGTTTTCCGAAGAATGGGGATTTTCTGGGCGTCTCGCGTCCGAGTGCCTCAGTCAGAACGTATGGAACGATGAAGCCGTTCGGGCCCGCCCGGAAGCGTGGATGGCGGTCACTGCCATTTGTTCCGATTTCAAGTGTTGCCAGTCCTTTCTGGGACCCAAGGTGCCTCCGGCCTCGGGCGCCGCGCTGGACATTGTCGAAGTTATCCGTCAGACCGTGGGCAGTTTATTCCGCTGCCTGGAAACTCACCAGGAGCATTGGTTGAACTGCTCGGGATCGCAGCCGGTACCGACGTTCGGACCCGACCACGAACTGACTACCGACGGAAAGCCTGCCAATCAGGAAAAGATTTTTGGCTTATTCCGGAGCGGCGTCACGGAATTGAACCCCATTCTGGAATCCATCCTCACCGCCGATACCCATGCACAGATCAATGAAATTGCGGCGCAAAATCAAGAGAAATTCCGGTTTGGCTCGGAGTTGTGGGTGAAAACTCTCTATGAATTCGCTGCTTCCTATCATCATGCCGTGATTAATCGTGACCACGTGATTCAGGCCCTGGTTCCTCTGTATCGCGGAAACATGTACTCCTTTTTCCTCGAGCACGCCAATTCTTCTGCCGAGGAGATCGAGGCCGACTCCGAAAGCTTGTGCCTGGAATTCGAACGCCAGAAGCCCTACCTGGTGGAACGATGGAAGGCGAAAGGTTGAGGTGAAGTCATGAAAGCGATGATCGTTCAGGGACTGGAACAGGCCTACCAGAACCTGGTGCACATGCTCGCCGAGTTCTTGCCGCGGTTCGTGGTGATGCTGGTGATCATCCTGGCGGGGCTGCTCATCTCCTATGCGCTGAAGTATATCCTGCGCGCTCTTCTGCATTTGACGAAACTCGATCGCCTCTCGGAAGAAGCGGGTGCTTCGCGGGTGCTGCGAATGGCAGCGCTCCCGTCCATGACCGAAGTTTTGAGCCGGTCGGTTTTCTGGGTCACTTTGTTGGGATTCATCCTGGTTGGGATCAGCGTCTTGAATGTTGCCGGGCTCCAGGGGCAAATCTCGCGGTTGTTGCAGCTTCTCCCGGAAATCGTTGTCGCCATCCTGATCTTATTCCTGGGATTGATTATCGCCAACTTCCTCTCTCGTGCCGCGCTTCTTGCGGCTGTCAACGCGGGTTACGCTTCTCCGAAGATGTTGAGCTGGTCGATCCGCTTTGTAATTTGGATTCTGGCGATCTCCATGGCATTGGAAGAGCTCGGTGTGGCCAGACAAACCGTGATCGCGGCGTTTTCGATCGTTTTCGGAGCCTTGATGTTGGGGCTAGCCATCGCTTTTGGCCTTGGCGGAAAAGACCTGGCTCGAGGCTTTCTGGAAAGATACCTGGGCGACAAGAAGACCGAAAAAACGGAAGAGCCGCAGCCGTTGTGAAAGTGGTCCGCGGCTGCCGGCTGCAAAGTCGAGTTGCACCCGGCCCGCTCGGAGGACACCATGGCCAACTTTGCCGTTGCCAAGGAAATATACCCTCAGCTGCAAAGATCGCTACCGCCTCAATTACCGGCGTTCTTGTCCAGGCAAAGATGGTTCGGAGGTAAAGCGCGCCAGGTTCGTGCGGCAGAGCTCGCGGATGTCGTTCCGATCCGGGGTGGAGCGTTTGAATTTCTCTTACTCGTCGTTAGCGTGAAGTACGCCGATGGAACCGAGGAGAGTTATGCCATGCCGGTCTTGTGCACTTCAGAACAATCCTCGTCGAGCGAGATCGATTCCGCTGCACTGAAAGTGGAGGCGCCGCAACCCGGTAGCGCTCTAATTTTGACGGATGCCTTGAAGAATGAAGATTTTCTCAATGCGCTCCTGGAAATGATCCGCAGCAGCGCGGCCATGGAAGGTCATAACGGGACCCTTTGCGGATTGCAGACGACGGCGTACCCCCGCCTCTATCCCAGTACTGCGGGCATTCTGCTACCCAAGCCGATCCGCGCGGAGCAGAGCAACACTTCAATTATTTATGGAGACCTCCTGATCCTGAAGTTTTTCCGGCGCCTGCAGGAAGGCATCAATCCGGATCTGGAAGTCGGGACCTTTCTCACGGAAAAGGCCCATTTCCCCCATATCCCCCAGCTCGCCGGCTCTTTGGAATACCACACCCGTGGCGGCGGCAAGATGGCCCAAGGAATTCTCCAGGCCTTCGTCCCCAATCGCGGAGACGCCTGGAGTTATACCCTCGAATCTCTTAACGAATTCTACGAAGCCGCCGCGCGACAGTCGGGCGATGGTGCTCCTTCAGGCCTTGCCGGCAACTCCAGCGCTCAGTCGCCGCAAGATTTACCTGAATTCGCCCGCAAATCGGTTGGTCCCTATCTCGATGCGGCAGGACTTCTCGGGCAAAGGACTGCGGAGATGCATCTGGCCTTAGCTTCCGATGCGCAAGACCCCGTTTTCCACCCCGAGCCTTTCACGAAAGAGTTCCAACAGGCGCTGCAGAAATCGCTACTCGATCTCACGTCCCGAGTTTTCGGTCTACTGCGGGAAAAGCGCTCCAGCCTTCCTGCGGAATGGAGCAGCAAAGCGGATGGGCTTCCGCGTTGGGAGCGCGAAGCCGCGCGCAGGTTTCAGGCCACGCTGAACGCCCCGATCCATGCCATGCGCCTCAGAATTCACGGCGACTATCATCTCGGACAAGTCCTCTACACCGGGTCTGACTTCGTGATCATCGACTTTGAAGGTGAGCCCGCACGACCCCTCGCCGAGCGCCGCATCAAACGCTCTCCTCTTCAAGATGTGGCCGGAATGTTGCGATCGTTTCACTACGCCGCCTTCGCCCCGCTTCTGGGCGAAAGGCCAGTCCCGGCAAACGAACTGCGGCGGTTAAGCTCCTGGGCTGAAATGTGGAATGCGTGGGTCTCCAGTCGGTTTCTCGCCGACTATTTCGCGACCTCGGGCAATGCCGCGTATCTTCCCCCAAGCCGCGAAGAAACCCAAAGCGTGCTGGAACTTCATCTGCTTGAAAAGGCTATCTACGAACTGGGATATGAGCTGAACAATCGGCCGACGTGGGTCGGAATTCCGCTGCAAGGGCTTTCAGGCTTGTTGTCGTTGTAGCCTCGGCGAATGAATCCGCAATTTATTGGTTTAGGCCCGCAGTGTCGAGCTTAGGGGCCACTCCCCAGTTTTCCTTCGCCGCGTCGCAGAGATCCTTCAACGCCGAAAGCCTGGTGCTATCTCCATCCGCGGCGGCAGCGGCTTCCACCTGCGACGTCCGTGGCGCTTTCTCGTGCAGCAGTCGTTCCGTAGCCGCGACCATCGGCTCCGCATGGAAACGCCGTTGCGACGACGAGTTGCACAGGATGTTGGCCACCGACATAAGGCTCATTCCCTGATGGTGCGCCAGCCAGCAACGCACGATTTCAAACTTGCTCACCGAATTTACCCGCGACGGCGTGAAATCCGCGGCCTCGTAGAAACCATAAGATCCCAGCAGCCCTAGTTCCTTCAGCCTGTGTATATTCTCCAACGCGCTCTTGGCGTCCACCTGCAGGCTCAAGAACGAAGAATAAGGAGACACCACCAGGTCCGTCGACAGATCCCGGCTAACCGCCAATCCCGGAACTCCGAACGCCTCGTAGTGATAGTGGCCTGAGGAGTTGATCTTCGAACACGATGCCTCGGAGATTCCCCACGGAATCGACTTCGCCTCTGCGTATTTCTGTTGATCGCGCACCACCGCCTGCGTGGTTTCGTCCAAAATTGTGTTCGGATAAGATTTCATCCATAGCAGCGGCATCAAGTACTCAAACATCGTGCCCGTCCACGAAAGCAGCACATGTTCGTTTTCGTAGCTGGTGAACCGCCGTTCCATGGCCAGCCAGCTTTCCTGCGGAATTTCTCCCTTGGCGATAGCCACGAACACTGCCGACCGTGCCTCCGATGCCAGCAGGTCGTAATGGCTCGGCGTGAAGCACCCCTCTTCCGCGTTATAGCCCGTGAAAAGAAGCTTCTTTTTGGGGTCGAGAAAGAATTTAAAATCCATGCTCTTCGCCAGGGCATCGGCCCGGGCTGCCAGACGCTCCAGTCTCTTGGCAATGCTGCTCGATATGCTGCTGGCCCTCGCGATAGCCGAACGCATGAGTTGCAGGACCGGCGCCGCCTCGCCATTCGAATCTTCTTCCAGAATGCTCGAAACCTGCTGGTCAAGTGCCGAGCACAATCGGGGCAGCGATTCCAGCGTCAGTTTTGCCGACCCGGCAATCTGCTGTATCGCCGGAACCCCGCAATGCTTCGCATATTGCGGCAGCAGCCATGGCGCAAAGTCGTAGAGCAGGCTCTCAATGTGGGTGATTCGCAGGCACAATTCGTGGGCCCACCACGCTGCCTCGCTCGTCGTGCTGTCCGCGGACAGCTTCTTGTCCAGCGTGATGACGTCTTGCTCGAAACTCAGTAGAACTTTCGACCAGGCCGCCGGCGAATCGCCCAACGATTTGACTCTCTGTTTCAGATCCCGGACCCGGCCGATGACGGCGTTATCCAAACCCTCGGCCGCAAGCAATTCTTCGATCGTGTCGAGATGATCCCTCACGCCCTGCCAAATCTCCCTGCGGAATATCGGCTCCGTCGCTGCTCCCAGGCAGCCCTGTTTCATCGTCCACAGCGAGCAGATCAAGTTGCCGTTGTCTACCGCGGAGATGAATCGTGGCTTGACCGCCTCCAGCGTCTGCGTGTCGTACCAGTTGTACATTTGCCCGTTGAGCCGCGGCATGCGATCGATGGAATCAAACGTTCTTTCCGTGTCCGTCACGAACTCCGGCAGCGTCAGAAATCCCAGGTCCATGGCGGCCAGCCTCGAATTCAGCAGCAGTCCCAGGTTGGTGGTTGAGATCCGGTGAATAATGAGCGACGCGGGCTCCATGATCGTGTCGGGAACCAGCCAGTTCTCGTCCGCGGTGCTGAATTCCCGGAACAGCCGCCACGTCCGCAAAGCGGACTGCCGAAGCACGCTTTTATCCTTGGCTTCCATTTTCGTTTCTCCCGTCCGGGCGGGCAGATTCAGCCATTGGCCAATCGGTTTTGACAACCCCCAAACCACCAGCAGCGGCAAAGCCACCAGAAATGATTCCGGGCGCCACAGCGCAACCAAAATCCCGACCGCCAAAGACAACCACGGAGTAATTTCCAAATAGGTCTCGACCGGACTCTTTTTCGTCCAATCGACTTCCGCTTCCGCCGCGGTTTCCCATTCCAGCAGTCTCTCGTGGGTCACCGTCATACGCACCACCGCCCGTACCACCGCATCGACGGTGACCAGGCTCTGATGGCACAGGAACGCAATGCGCATGAACAGACTCGCCTGCGAAATCGCAAAATCCTCCGCCAGGTTCTTCCAAAATACCGCGGTAAATAGGTCGCGACGCGCCCGCAGGATCGACACGGCAAACTGCCAATACGTCGGCAACGCCACCACACCCAGCGTCGCCAGCGTCCAGTACAGCGCTTTCCCCGGAAAGAACAGCCAGCCGCTCACCAACATCACGAACGTTGCCATCTCCGTCAAGCTGCGGCGCAGATTATCCAGAATCTTCCAGCGCGAAATAACCGACAGCGGATTCGCGACCCTCTTCCCGAAAAAGTCCGGCACCCGCGGTAGCAGCCAGAAAATAATTTGCCAATCGCCGCGCACCCAGCGGTGCTTCCTTCGGCTCAGAGCGCTTACGTGCGACGGATAATCGTCGACCACTTCGATGTCGGACACCAGCCCAGCTCGGGCGTACCCGCCCTCAATCATGTCGTGACTCAGAATCGTGTTGCACGGGAAGCGGTGCTCGACCACCTGTTGGAAGGTCTGAACTTCGTATATCCCCTTGCCGGTAAAGCTGCCTTCGCCGAATAAATCTTGATAGACGTCGGAAACCGCCCGGGTATACACGTCGAAGCCGGCGTCCGAAGAAAAAATCGCTGCCAACCGCGACCTGCTCGCCGATTGAATGCTGATATCTACCCGCGGCTGCAGAATTCCATAGCCGTCCACTACCGTGTTCGTCGCCCGGTCGATCACCGCCCGGTTCAGCGGGTGCGCAATTGCCCCCACCAGCCGGTGCGCTGCGTCCCTCGGCAACTGGGTATCCGAATCCAGGGTGATCACGTACTTGACGTTCCTCACCACCGCGAGATTCCCCGCTTTTACCGGGAAGTTGTCGCTCGTCCCCAACAGCAGCTTGTTGAAATCCAGCAGTTTCCCGCGCTTGCGCTCCCATCCCATCCAGATTCCTTCCGATGGGTTGTACGCGCGATGTCGGTGGAATAGGAAGAACGATCCTTTCTCTTCGCCGGCATACTTCGCATTCAACTTCTGGATCAGCGCCGCGCACTGCTCCGCCAGTTTGTCTTTGGCGTCGAATTGCGTCGCCGCGTCCGGTGGGTCGGTCAGCAGCGCAAAGTGCAGGTTCGCATCCCGATTCGCCAGAAACCGGATCTCCAAGTCCCTCACCGCCCGGTGCATCTGCTCTTCCCCGGTTAGCAGCGTCGGAACCGCCACCATCGTTGTGAATTCCGCCGGAATGCCCTCGGAGAAATCCAGTTTCGGCAGGCTTTTCGGCGGAAACAGCGTCGTCGCCAACTGATTGACCAAGGCCACCGCGCACTCTGCCGCCGGTAGCAGAAACAGTGCCATGGCAATCAAGCCCGAAAATTCGATCTTGGCGCCGAAGATCACCAACGCCATCGCCGCCAGGGTGACCAGCTCGATTCCCAGGATGTATGAGAAGTCCGGCCAGCGCTTGACGAAAGACTGCGCTCGCTCCGTCCACGTCGGGCGATATCCGATTGCCTCTTCCAAGGTCTTCCGGCCGCCGCCAACCAGGTAGTAGCCAACGTGCGCCTTGCGATCTCTTACGCGCTCCTCTGCCACGGCATGCGGCTGGCGCGATAGTTCGATAACTTTCCGCGCCACTTCCTGTTCATTGGCGCTCGAACGTTTTGCCACTTCGGCGATGGTCTTGCGATACCTGTCCCGTGTCTCGAAATCCATGCGGGTATAAGTGCCGCCGGGGTCTTGCCGCAGAATATGCTCGGCGGCGTTGATTTCCTCGAACAGTTCGTTCCAATCCACTCCGCAAACGCGCCTCAGACTTTCGACCAGGGTGGAAAGCCTCGCCGCCTGGAAGTCCCCGGCCGATGCCGCCTCCGCCGCTCCAACCTTGGACTCGGTCACATAGGAGTATGTTGCCGCCGCATCCAGCTGATCCGCCCGCGCCGCCACGGACTCCAGCAGTGCGAACTCCGTGAACGGATGCAGTTGCCACAATTCCGCCATGTCAAACGGCACCGCTTCTTGGATCGCCTTGAAAAATTGCTCGAATGTCCGTTCGTCGAACTCGTAGTCGACCGCTTGCAGATAGCTGACCACCGCCGCGTACGCCCGGGGCACGTACCATCCATCCGAGACTTCAACTTGCGGTTGTTCGCTGACGTCGCCAATCGCTACTTTCGTCCTTTGCAGGCTCTGACGAAGGCGATCGGAATTTCCCAGCAGTATGGCCGCGTCTTCTCGCAGCCGGTTTCCCGCGGAAGCCAGGTTCCGCAGAATTTCGCATCTCGTTTCGATGGATTCCGCGGCTTCTTCCCACTTCGCTTCGAAGCCGGGAAGTCGGGTGCTCTTATCGCGAAACTTCCAGGATTGTGCTTCTAGCAGCGCGCCCAGCCACAACTGGCCGTACTGCACGGTCCCGTGGCACAACGGCGTCGATCCGCAATACTCCTTTCGTCGCGCGCCGTCCCTCACCACACCGGCGCCCGGCAACGATGCACTCGAATCAAAACCCGGATAATGCTGCGTGGCCATCGAGTCCTTCCCTAATCATCGATAACTTGCTGCCTGCAGTTCGAACATCTCCGCGTAACGTCCCTTGTTCAACAACAGCTGTTCGTGGTGCCCCTGTTCCGCGATCCGTCCGTTTTCCAAAACCAGGATCCGGTCCGCCATCTTCACGGTTGAAAAGCGATGAGAAATCAATAACGCCATCTTGCCTTTGGTCAATTCCGCAAAGCGCTGGAACACTTCATGTTCTGACCTGGCGTCCAACGCGGCGGTAGGCTCGTCCAGAATCAGCAGTTGCGCGTCGCGCAGATAGGCCCGCGCCAGCGCCATCTTCTGCCATTCTCCTCCGGACAAATCCACTCCTCCTTCGAATCTCCGGCCCAGAACTTGCTCGTAGCCTTTCGGAAGTTTGCGGATCACCTGCTCGGCCAAGCTTTTCTGTGCCGCCGAACGCAGCCGGAAAATATTCCCCTGGTCTTCGATTCGGCCGATGGCGATGTTCTCCGAGGCGGTCAGGTCGTAGCGCATGAAGTCCTGGAAAATAACGCCGATCTCTTTCCACAAATCCTCGAGGTCGTACTCGCGCAGGTCGATGCCGTCCAGAAGAATCTGGCCGTCCGTGGGGTCATACAACCGTGTCAGCAATTTGACGATGGTCGTTTTGCCTTGGCCGTTCTCGCCGACCAGCGCCAGACGCTCCGTAGGCTCCAGGCTGAAACTCACATCGCTCAAAACGCGCCGCGTTTGTCCCGGATAGGCAAACGAAACATTCTGGAATTCAAAACCCTTGCGAATCGGTCGCGGCGCCGGCAAGGCATTGGGCTTGGAGAACACTTTCGGCTGCACACCGAAGAATTCCAGCAGGTCCGTGATGAACAGCGCCTGGTCCGCGATTGTCGAGAACGTGGAAAACACCGCTTGAATGTTGGTGCTCGCGCCCGCGATCGCCCCGGTCATAAACGTCAGCGTGCCGATGTCCAGCACCCCGATCACGGTTTGATAGATAACGAATGCATAGCTCCCGTAATATCCAACGGTCCCCAGCACCGTCAAAAGCGCACCAACCACGAGCCGCCGTTTTGCCAGTCCGACGTTCTGCAAATGAAGTTCGTCGGAAAGTTTTGTATAACGGCCCACCAGGAACGAGGCCAGCCCGAACAGCTTCAATTCTTTCGCGGTTTCCTTGCTGCCCCCGAGAATCCGCAGGTAATCCATCTCCCGTTTGGCTGGAGTCTGCCGGAAGTTCAACGAATAGCCCATGAATGCGAAGTGGGTTTCCCCCAGAAACGCCGGTATCACACAGATCACCAGGGCCACCAGAATCCACGGCGACAAAAACAAAATGCTTCCCGCCAAGCTGATCGTCGTAACCATCTGTTGGATCAGCAGGCCCGTCGACTGGATCATCACGATGCGGTCGGTGCCCTGCACCCGTGCCCGCTCCAGCTTGTCGTAGAAAAGGGGATCCTCGAACGAGGTGAGATCCAGCCGCGAGGCGTGCTGCATGATTTTCGTGCTGATGTGCCGGCTGTATTTGTCGGCCAACACGATGTCGCAGAAGTTGATCAGCCGCATCAAAATTCCCGCGACGCCCGCGAGAACGAATTCCAGCACGACCAGCCACCAGAAATTCGCCGGTAGGGCGCTTCGGTGGGTCGTCAGGCCCACGATGTCGTTGATGATTACCCGCGTGACCGCCAAAACCGCCAGCGGTAATAGCGCGGCTATAACCCGGCACGTCAAACTGGAAACGATGACCTTCGGGGCGGCTTCCCAAACCATCCGAAGAACCGGAGGGAAGTTCTTCAGGGCGGCGATGCGTTCTCGCCATCTAGGTGTGGGGTCTTGATTCTCCTGAGTCATCCAATAGGCTCCCGACGATGGGTCGCTCTGGGATTCGACTCCAGCGTCAAAGTGCACCTCCATTCACGCACGTCTAGGGCCAATGGGTTCGTCTACTAAACCCATCTTGGCGAGCAACTTACACGCCGTACGCGCCCCCAGGTTTATGTTTTTTTTTCGCCCCGCCAGCAACTTTTGCATGGTCTATTGGTTATGCACTCTTTGCGCACAATATTGCTCCAGAGCCGAACCTCCATGTGTTTCAACCCGGGCCAATCTTCTCAATTAGCCGGTTTTCTCCGCTTAGTTTCCCCCCAAACGCGCAAGATCCCGCTTCGATGTGTTCCACATTTTGTAAATCGGACGATCAGTGAATCCTAATCAAAGCCCAACCGGCCCATCACGAACATCAGAATTCATGACCCAGGCGTTTGAGTATCGTGAATTTATCTTACGAAAGATGGTAATGGTACTGCCCCTGCTCGGCCTTCGAATGTCTGTATCTGCCACCTGGTCCACGACTTAGTGGCGATTTCCTCGGACCACCGCCTCGCTGGTTCCATTGCGCCCGCCAAGTCCGAAAAATCCTTGCCCAGAATATCGATTTTATACGATACTTCCGCCGTCGATCTTGAACCGCTTCCTGCCAGAACGGAATTCCTGATCATTCAGATAGCGGAGGTTCCATGACCAAGTGGAAAGCCCTTGCATGCCTGTGGACGGTTGCTGGATTTCTGATCTCCCCGCACGCCCGCGCCGGAAATGACATCCCCAAGGCCGCCTGGAAGCGGCCCATCGGCGCTCCGCTCTCGAATCCGGGCACCAAGAAACCCACTCTCGAACCCTCGCATATCGACGACGGCTATTGGCAAGGCGCTCCGGTCGGTGGACTCGGCGCCGGCACGTTCTCCAGAACCTATCGCGGTGACTTCGCCCGTTGGCACATGAAGGGTGGCGTTCACAAGTATCAAACCGTCTACGCCAATCAGTTCGCCATGTTCCAACAAGCCGAAGGCGACGCCAAAGGCGTCGCGCGAGTCCTAACCGCCGACCATCCCAAGGACAACTCGCTAAGTTCCTGGAGCTGGGACTATCCCGTCGGCGCCGGAGACTACTACGCGCTCTACCCCAAGTCCTGGTTTGACTACCGCTGGGACAAATTCCCCGCGCACGTCACCCTCGAGCAGTTTTCCCCAATTCTTCCGAACAATTACAAAGAGTCCAGCTATCCCATCGCCGTCTATCGCTGGCACGCCGAGAACCCCACCAAGCATCGCGTCACCGTTTCCGTGTTGCTCTCCTGGTCCAACATGGTTGGCTGGTTTCGTACCTTCAATCGCGATATGAGCGGCGGCATCAACGCTGGCAATCGTAATCGCCCCGTCAACGAAAGCCTCGGTTCTGCAGGCACCATGAAGGGCGTCGTCCTCGATCGCAACCAGATCGGTCCCGTCCAAGAGCAGTGGGACGGCCAATTCGCCATCGCCGCCCTGGAATCCCCCGGCGTCGAAGTCAGCTACCAGACCACCTTCGCTCCAGACCGCGACGGCAAAGAAGTCTGGGCGCCCTTCTCCAAGGACGGCCGCCTGTCCAATAGCGACGACTCCTGGACCAGTAGCGACGAGCCCTTGGCCGGTGCCATCGCCGTCCGCTTCACCCTGGAACCCGGTGAAAAGAGGGTCGTTCCCATGGTCATCTCCTGGGACCTCCCGGTCGTGGAATTCGGCGCCGGACGCAAGTGGAATCGCCGTTACACCGACTTCTACGGCACCACGGGCGCCAACGCCTGG
Source organism: uncultured Acidobacteriota bacterium (assembly GCA_963788495.1). Taxonomy (GTDB): domain Bacteria; phylum Acidobacteriota; class Terriglobia; order Acidiferrales; family UBA7541; genus Acidiferrum. Next base: position 737,597 of record CAWBGX010000003.1, read on the forward strand.
TCCATCGCTCGCGACGGTCTGCAGAACGCCTCGACCTGGAGCGACGCCATCGACTCCTGGCAGGCTCCTTACGTCAACGACGAAAGCAAGCCCCTCTGGTATCGCGGCATGCTCTTCAACGAACTCTACGTCCTGGCCGACCTAGGCTCCTTCTGGGGACGTCCGGTCGGTTCCGATCCCAAAGCGCCGCCGGTCTATTCCTTCATGGAATGCTACGACTACCCCTACTACGAAACCCTGGACGTCCGCTTCTACGGCTCCATGCCTCTACTGAAGTTCTGGCCGGATCTTGAAAAAGGTGCCATGCGTGAATTTGCCGCCACCGTTCCGCAGCAAGCCAACGAAAAAATGGAGTGGGTCTGGAAAACCCAGGAGTCCGGCGACCTCACCTTCCGCATCCGCAAGGCCAAGGGCGCCGTTCCCCACGATCTAGGCGTCCCGCAAGAAGATCCCTTCATGCAAATCAATCAATTTAGCTGGCAGGACACCAACGGCTGGAAGGATCTCAATCCCAAGTTTGTCCTGATGGTCTACCGCGATTTCGTCCTGACCGGCCGAAAAGACACGGCGTTTCTCCGTGACACTTGGCCCGCGGTGCAAGAAGCCATCGCCTATCTGCACACCTACGTGCACGACCCCGACGGCCTGCCGGAGAACGAAGGCTATCCCGATCAAACCTATGACACCTGGTTGGTTAGTGGAGTGAGCGCGTATTCCGACGGCCTGTGGCTCGGCGCCCTGCGTTCCGCCGAAGAAATCGCCAAGCAACTCGGCGACGCCCCAGCCGCCGCCAAATATCATGACCTCTTCGCCAAAGGCCAAGCCGGCTACATCAAAAAACTCTGGAACGGCGAATATTTCCGCTACGACACTCGAAGCGAATACAAAGACGACATCCAAGCCGACCAACTCGCGGGCCAATGGTACGCCAACATGACCGGCCTGGGCGACATCGTACCCAAAGACATGCAGCTCAAAGCCCTCAAGAAAATCTTCGCCTTCAACGTCATGAAGTTCGCCGGCGGCAACATGGGTGCCGTGAACGGCATCGCCCCGGACGGTTCGCTGGTCAAAACCAACGAACAAGTCCAGGAAGTCTGGACCGGGACAACGTTCGCCGTGGCCGCCCTAATGCTCAGCGAAGGCATGAAGGACGAAGCCTACCGCACCGCCTGGGGCATCTACCACACCAGCTACGAAACCAAGGGCTACTGGTTCCGCACCCCAGAAGCCTGGGACATCACCGGCAACTACCGCGCCTCCATGTACATGCGGCCCGCAGCCATCTGGGCCATGGAGATGACCCAACCCCCATCAAACCTAACCGCCGAAAATTCGCACAAATAATTCCGTCGCAATTTTCTCGTACTTGTAGGGGCGCAGCACTGCTGCGTCCCAATCGCCCAGCCGTCAAGTATTCGATTCCCGCGGTTCACAAAGGCAACCGCAATCGCGCCTCGCAACCCCGCCCTTCACGCCGGTTCTCCAAAGTCAACGTGCCGCCGTGAGCCTCGGCAATCTGCCGGCTCAAAGCCAACCCAATCCCCGTCCCCCCAGGCTTGGTGGTGAAAAACGGCACAAACACATTCGCCGTATTCTGAATCCCCGGCCCATCGTCAACCACCCACACATGCAACTGCCCATCCTGCCGCGCCCACCCAATCCCCGCGCACTTCCCGCTCTCCAGCACTGCGTCCGCCGCGTTGTGCACCAAATTAATCAGCAACTGCTCCAGTTGGTCCGCATCTCCCGAAATCACCACCTCCGGTCCTTCTTCGAGGCCCACTTTCACACGTGTCTCCAGTTTCGCCACCCGCGTGATCCACTCGCGCACCCGCACCGGCGCCAGCTTCGGTGCCGGCAATCGCGCCAGCTTCGAGTACGCCGCCATAAATCTCCCCAGCGCCTCCGTCCGCGACCGGATGATCCCGAATCCCTGCCGCAAATCCTCCAACAACGCCCCTCCGCTTCCCCCCGGCTGCGCCTCCAGCGTCGCCGTCACCGATTGCAACCCGCTTTCCAGGCTCTGCGCCACCGACTGAATCGGCGCCAAGGAATTATTCAGCTCATGCCCCATCACCCGGATCAGCCTTTGCCAAGCCTGTCGCTCTTCGTCCCGCAGCGCCCGGCTCAAATCGCTCAGCACTACCAACTGATGCGGCAGCCCCGCCTGCCGAAACCATCCTCGCCGCATCCCCCAGCGTCCCGCCCCTCCCAAAGAGCGCAACTCCATGGTCCGCACCGGCTCGCCCGCCAGGCACGCCCCCAATCCAAGCTCCTCCGCCGTAAAGCCCAGCATTCGTTCCACCGGCCGGGCCAGCAGCCGCTCCCCCGCTCGGTTCACCAAACGCAATTTAGTCTCGTTATCGAAAGTAAAAATCGCCACGTCGATCTCTTCCATCACCGCGCGCAACAGCGCCGTGGCCTCCAGCGCCCCCAGCCGCTGCTCGCGCAGCGTTTCGCTCAGCGCGTTCACTTCGATCATCACTTCGCCCATGGCATCGTCCCGGCGCGCGTCCCGCCCGCGCACCGAGAAGTCTTCCTCCCGCAGCGCCGCCAGCAGATTGGAAAGCGTCTGCAGGGAAAACACCACGCGGTGCCGCAGGGAAATCGCAAACCCCAGCCACAGGCTCAAAATAAAAAATGTCAGTGTCCAGGAAGTCCGTGAGGTGTGATCGCCGGTCCACAGAAGAATCAGCGCAATGGCCGAGCCCGGCAGTCCCGCCGCCAGCGCCAGTAGCTGAATGCGGCGTTCGTAGGAAAGACGCGTCATTCCAAGCCGTGTTTTTGCAGCCGCCGGTACATCGCGCTTCGGCTCAGCCCCAGGGCCTTGGCCGCTTGACTCACGTTGCCATCATAGCGCGCCAGCGTCCGCTGGATCAGATGATGCTCCACATCGTCCAGGCTCATCTCTTCCAACTTCGCCGCGCTCCCTGCAGCCGCGGCGCGCAGCCCCAGGTCCGCCGCTCGCACCTGCGGCCCGGTCGCCAGCAGCACCCCGCGCTCGATCGAGTGATCCAGTTCCCGCACATTCCCCGGCCAGGGATGCTCATGCAGCAATTGCGTCGCAACAGCGTCAAATCCCGAAATCGTCTTGCGGTACCGCTGCGCGTAGCCCCGCAAGAAATGCTGCGCCAGCAGTTCGATGTCCTCGCGCCTCTCTCGCAGCGGCGGCAAATGAATCTCGATCGTATTCAGCCGGAACAATAAATCCTGCCGGAATCTCCCCGCGGCCGCCTCCGCGTTGACGTCCACATTGGTCGCCGCAATCACCCGCACATCCACCCGCCGCGTACTCGAAGACCCCACGCGTTCCAGTTCGCCGGTTTCCAGCACGCGCAGCAATTTTGCCTGCAGCTTCAAGGGCACGTTCGCAATTTCATCCAAAAACAACGTTCCGTTGTCCGCTAACTCAAACCGCCCGACGCGGTCCACGCGCGCATCCGTAAACGCCCCCTTCACGTGCCCAAACAATTCGCTCTCAAACACTCCCTCCGACAACCCTCCGGCATTCACCGTGACCATCGGCGTCGTCGCCCGCGGCGAAAGCGCGTGCAGCGTCTGCGCGATCACCTCTTTCCCGGTCCCATGCTCCCCGGTGATCAGCACGTTCGCATCCGACGGCCCAATCCGCCCAATAATATCCAGCACCGGCCGCATCGCCTCGGATTCCGCGATCATCGTGGGGCGAGACTCCGCCCGCAGCAAACGGTTCTCCGCCTCCAGCCGCGAAGCCTGCCGCAAGGCCTGCCGCAGATCGATCTGCGTGCGCAAAATCGTCAGCAGCCGCTGATTCTCCCAAGGCTTAGGTATAAAGTCCCGCGCCCCGCGCCGCATCGCCTCCACCGCCACTTCCACGCTGCTCCAAGCGGTCATCACGATCACCGGCAAGGTGCTGTCCACCATCTGAATCCGCGGCAACAAATCCAACCCTTCCTGCCCCGAAGTAGTATCCCGTGCATAATTCAAGTCCATCAAAACCGCGTCAAACTCCCGCGCCTCAATAGCGGCCAAAGCCTCCCCAGGCGAAGCCGCCCCATGCGTCTCATAACCCTCGCGCCGCAGCAACAGCCGCAGCGCATCGCGAATATCCGCCTGATCGTCCGCCAACAAAACCCGCCGAGGATGCGTACTCGAAGTTCTCATTTCTCTCTGTAGGTGTCCTTATGTAAGCGATGTACGCGCCTTATCTGAGGCACCTTACGTGGGCACCGTATGTAGGCGCTGGACTTCAGTCCGGCGAACCCATCTTTTTCCCAAAAGTATCCGGTCATCAAACGCTCGCCCATCAGCCAAAATGTAGGGGCGCGCTTTAGCGCGTCCCACTCCGAGCCTCCAAGCCGCCGTTCGGCAAACTCCCATCAGTCTCGCCGACCACTCCCTCTCCTAAACGCAAGGAGTCACCCCACCTTTCCCCAGCCAGTCGCAAGAATCTTGCCAGCCTTCACCTTACAGCGCCAGCATCCTACACGTTCCGCCCGCCCAATCCCGCTCATATTTTATATTGGAAAAACCGCGCTACTCGTACCGCAAGGCCACCATCGGATCAACCAGTGTCGCCCGCCGCGCCGGAATATAGCTGGCCAGCAACGCCACCAGCGCCAAGGACAAAGTAACGCACACATACGTCAGCGGATCAAAGGGACTCACGCCCTCCAGAAAATTCCCGACCAGTCGGCCCATTCCCAGCGCCAACAGAATCCCCAACCCCAGCCCCACCGCAACAATCAGCGCCCCCTGGCGCAAAATCATTTGCAGCACGCTTCGTGATCCGGCTCCTAGTGCCATGCGAATCCCAATCTCATGTGTGCGCTGGCTCACCGAAAACGAAATGACACCAAACACGCCGACCACCGCCAGAATCAAGCCCAAAAGTCCCAGCGCCCCCGCCAAACCAGCCGCCAATTCGAAAATCAGGAAGCCGTTCAAAGTTTCCAAACTCTTCTCCATCTCGCGCACTTCAAAAATTGGCATGGGGGGCGCCAACGACGCAATTTCTCCTCGCACCGGCTCGGCAATCGCCGAGGGATCGGAAGCGCTTCGCACTTGCAGCGTCGCCAGTGACGAGTATTGCTGCGCGAAGGGAACAAAGAAATAAGGGCTCATCGGACCGGTCAAGTTGCTCATGCGGCTGTTCTTTACGACTCCGACCACCCGCATCGAATGAGCGCGGTCGCCGACCATCTTGAACCCACGCCCTATCGGATCTTCCTTCGGCCAAAATCGAGCAGCCATGGCCTCATTCACAATCGCTACGGGCTGCGCGCCTTCAACGTCCCTGCTGTCGAACGCTCGGCCTTGCAAAAGGGCAATGCCCAAGGTGCGGAAATAATCGGGAGAAACTGGATTGTAGCCGACGTTTGGCGGAGCCTCGCCCGAACCGGCTTGATAGCCAGGAATTTCCAGCGAATCGCCATCGTTGAAGTAGCCCAACGGAACGGAAAACGCCACACTGGCGGACTGCACGCCGGGAACGCTCTCTACACGCTCGATCAGTTGTTTATAGAAGGCCAGCCCTTGCTCTTTGTTGTAGCCAATTTCGTTCGGATCGAGTGTCAGATTCAAGACGTGCCGCGGCTCGAACCCCAGGCTCGATCGCCGCACGTGCGCCAGGCTGCGTGCCATCAGCCCCGCGACGATCAAAAGCATCAGCGACCCGCCCACCTGCGCCACCACCAGCCCGCTGCGCAGCCAACTGTGCCCGGCGGTCATCGTCCGCCCACCCTCGCGAATCACTTCCAGCATGTGCCCGTTGGAAGCGCGCACCGCAGGCACGATGCCCACGCACACCCCAGTCGCCAGTGCCGCCGCAAATCCGTACAGAAACACCCGCCAGTCGAATTGGAAATCGACCACCACCGGCAGGGTCGTTTGCAGATGAATGGAGCTTAGAAAGCTGCTGCCCCACACCCCCAACAGAACACCGGCCAGCCCTCCGCCCAGTGCCAGCAAGACGCTCTCCGTGAGCAATTGGCGGATCAAGCGCGCTCGCGAGCCGCCCATCGCCGCGCGGATGGCCATCTCGCGCTGCCGCACGGTGGCCCGTACCAGCAGAAAATTGGCCACGTTCACGCACGCCAGCAGCAAAACCAGCGCTGCAAGAATCAAAAAGAGCGTCGCAATCTTCATGATCGTATTGTCGCGATCGGGTTGTGGCCGGGAAAGCCGTTCGGCGAAGGCTTGGATAGCAATGCCCTCTTCGCTTTTCGGATTTTGCTTGGACAGGCGGTCCGAGATCACTCCGAGCACCGACTGCGCCTCGCGCAGTTGCACTCCCGAACGCAGGCGCCCAAACAGCACCATGTTGCGCAGCTCACGGTTCGTCACCATGTCGTTCGGGTAATTGCTATCTACGCTCGTCATGCCCAGCGGCAGATAACCCTGCGCATCCAGCAGTGCATATGCGCCGTGAAATTCACGACGCGCCACACCAATGATGGTAATCGGATGTCCGTCATACAACACCGTCTTGCCGACGATGCTCGGGTCCGCTCCCAAGCGTGTCTTCCAGTAGTTGTAACCAAGAACCAAGACGGGATTTGCCACCGAAGGATCACCTTCTGATGGCTCGATGAAACGTCCTAGCTCGGGTTGCAGCCCCAGCGACGTGAAGTAATTTCCGGACACGTAGTTCACCATCATCGGTTGGGTTCTCCCGTTGACGGTGATGCCCCCGGCTCCAAACTGAAAGGCCAGTACATCGGAGAAAGCTGCGGAACTATCGCGCCGTATGTCTTCAAACTCTGGAATGGAGAAGGTATTCTGCAGCGGGCCCTTCTTCTGCTGAAAAGCCAGCGCCGTGATCTGCTCGGGATCCTTCACCGGCATGGGCCGCAGCAAAAACGAATTCACCATACTGAAAATTGCCGTGTTCGCCCCGATCCCCAAGGCCAAGGTCAATATAGCGACCATCGTAAACCCTGGAGTCTTAGCCAGCATGCGCGCCGCGTACCGCAAATCCTGCATGAAGTTCGTCATGTCAACCTCCCATTTCGTCTGCCAGCTCCGCGGTCACTCTAGTCATTGTAGGGGCGCGCTTTAGTTCATCTTGACGGAGGAAGGATGCGTCCCGCCCCACCTCTCGCGCTTCCTTACCTCGTCCGTCGCTCAGACCCCGGAACGCCAATCTCCCGATTGGCGTGTCGTTTGCCCCAGCCGCTATCCGACCCGCGCAGCCTCTTTACCCTCGCTCACCACCCACCCATCCTTTAGCTGAATAATCCGATTCCCAAAAGTCGCATTCCTCTCCGAGTGCGTAACCTGAATAATCGTGGTCCCCGCTTCATTCAGCCTCTTGAACAACTGCATGATCTCGTCACCCTGCTCGGAGTGCAGATTTCCCGTAGGCTCGTCCGCCAGAATCAACTTCGGCTTCTGAATCACCGCCCGTGCCACCCCCACCAGCTGCTGCTGCCCCCCGGAAAGCTGATTCGGGAACAAATCCTTCTTCCCCACAATGTTGAACTTGTCCAAGGTGTCGCACACCATGCTGACCCGCTCTTTGTGCGGCACATTCTTGTAAGACAAAGGAATCTCCAGATTCTCAAAAACGGTAAGGTTGTCGATCAGATGGTAGCTCTGAAACACAAATCCAATGTTAGCCTTATGCAATTCGTTCCGCTTCTTCACGTTGAGCTTGTGCACCGCCTGGTCCAGAAAGTAATACTCCCCGACCCAAGCGCTATCGAGCATCCCGATAATGCTAAGCAGCGTCGACTTTCCCGCCCCGGAAGGCCCCATAATGGTCACAAACTCACCCTGCTGAATATCCAGATTAATCCGCCGCAACAAAAAGAATTTATTCGGTCCAGACTCCAGCGACTTCTCCAACCCTTTCAACTGAATCAAAGGTTCCACTCGATCTCCTTTGGAGTGCGGCGGTTCAGCGTTCCGCTTGATTACCCGCTCCGAAGCCAACCACCCAAACCCACGGAAAAATTCTAGACGCCGCCAAACTTCCGTGGTATTATTAACCTCAGTCAATCCTGCATCCAAGCGCCGATTCCCGGCGCTATTTTTTTGTGTACACGCTGACGGAAACGGACTCGAGACCGCTCTCAAAGCGGCCTCAACGCGCCATTTCGACCGCTTTATTTTCATGCACTTACGCACTGTAAATTTGCAACCGCTTTCTTTTCAAATCCGATACGCACTGCCCCAGGGGGTGGGTGGGGTAAAAGCGAAGCCTAGGCGAAACTCGGTAAATTCTCCCTCGTAGACCGGGTTTCAGGGTGGCCGCCTCACTCGTGCCGCAGCGCCCGCAGCGGATCCAATCTGCGCCGCTCGACGCGCGGGTAAGTAGCAGGCCAGCGCGGCCACCGCCAGCGAGCAGCAAGCGGCAAGCCGATGAACGCCACCGGATCGCGCGGCCTGCACATCGAACAGCAGCGCCGACAGCGTCCGCGCCAGCACCAACGAGATCGGCAAGCCCGATCGCCAGGCCCAGCAGCGTCATGCAGCATGCCGCTGCGCAAGCACGAGTCGCAGAATATCTTTCGTCTGCGCGCCCTGCGACATGCGGATGCCGATCTCGTGCGGTGCGCTCGCTGACCGAGTACGACATCACGCCGAAACACTCCCTACGGACGCCAGCACCAGCGCGATGACGCCGAGCACCGCCATCATCGTCGCCACGTACGCGATCCCGACGATCGATTCGGTGATCACCTTGTTCATCGCCTTGATGTTGTACATCGGCAGGTTCGGATCAACGGCGGCAATCTGCGCGCGCGCGGCGGACACAAATTTCAGCGGATCACCGGACGTGCGCAAGCACCAGGGTCGTGTAGTATGGGGGACTCTGCCGGAACGGGCGGTAGATCGTCGGTACGTCTTCTTTATTAATCCAGCTGTAGTGCAGATCGCTCACCACGCCGACGACGGTCATCCATGGATTATCCGCGTCGGGCTTGCCGACTTTTATATGTTTGCCCAGCGGATTGTCGCCGTCAAAATAGACCCGCACCAAACTCGCGCTGACCACCGCGACGCGAGGTGACTCTGCGCCGTCTGCGCCGGTCAAAAGGCGTCCGTCACGCAGGGCGATATTCATTTCGCCAAAGTAGCTTGGCGACGTTGTTTCGACAATGGCGTTGCGGGAGTCCTCCCGGCGGGTCAGCGGGCGCCCCTCAATCGAAAAGTCCTCCGTTGCGATGCCGCCGCCGTCCGCGTAGGGAACGTGTGTAACCAGAGCGGCAGTTTGCACGCCGGGAATCGCGGCGAGCCGCTGCTGCACCTGCTCGTGGAAGTTCAAGCGCTCGGGTGCCTTGGCGTACTGCGTTTCGGGCAGCGTCATATTCATCGTTAGCAGTGTGGTCGGCTCGTAACTCTCGTTCACGGAAAGCAATCCTTGAAAGCTGCGCACGAGCAACCCGGCGCCGACTAGCAGCACCAGCGCCAGCGTGACTTCTCCGACCACCAGCGCTGCACGCAGGCGGTGCCGGCCGCGACCGATCGTGGAGCCTCGCCCGCCTTCCTTCAGGGTATCGCTGACGTTCGTGCGCGAACTCAGCAAAGACGGCGCGATACCGGACAAAACGCCGCTGACCACGGAAATCGTCAACGCGAAGAGAAAGGCATTGGAATCCAGCCGAATCGTTTTCCATCCAGCTACGAACCTGGCCACGTCGGGGGGCATGTGCGCCAGGATCATATCGATGTCCCACTGCGCCAGAGTCAGCCCCAGCACCGCGCCCGCCATGGAAAGCAGGATGCTTTCGATGAGCAACTGCCGGACGACGCGCCAACGGCTGCCGCCGAGTGCGGTGCGTATCGCAAACTCGCTCATGCGTCCGGTTACCCGCGCGAATTGGACGTTGGCCACGTTAGCGCACGCAATGAGCAGCACAAACGCGACGGCGCTCATCAGGAGTATCATGTACTGCCGGGTCAGGGTGCTGGTAATGAATTCGCGCAGCTCCAGCGGAACGATCTGGAATCCCCTGTTGGTATCCGGATACGCATCCGCCTGCCGTGCTGCGATCGCCTGCATTTCCGCGGCGCCCTGCTGGAAGGAGACACCCGGAGCAAGGCGTCCCAGAGGCCACAGCCAGCGATTGTCGCGCCGCAAACGCTCTTTCACGTCGAAGGAAAGTGGAATCCAAGCCTCCGCCGGCATGGGATAGTCAAACCCTTTCCCCATTACGCCCACAATCGTGAAGCTCTTGCCGTCCACTTTCACGTTCTTGCCGAGAATGTTGGGGTCCGAGGCGAAGCGCTGCTGCCACAGCGCGTGCCCGAGAATGATGTATTGATCCTTGCCGTACTTCCTCCTCCTCCGGAAGAAAAGCACGCCCCATTGTGGGGTGCACGCCGATGGTCTCAAAGAAGTTGGCCGGCACTTGGAAGGTCTGAACCTTCTGCGGCTCGCGATCGCCGGTGAGATTGACTTCGTCCCACGCATACGCGGTGATCTGGTCGAATGAGTGCGCTTGTTTCTTCCAGTCGAAATAGGTTGCAGGCGCGATGGGGACGTAATCTTGGGGACCGAAGCCGCCGGCGCTCTCCTGGGTGTGAATGTCCAGCAGCGCGACGAACCTATCCCCATTCTCGAACGGCACGGGATGCAGCAGAAAAGCCTCGGCCAGGCTGAAAATGGCGGCATTCGCACCGATGCCCAACGCCAGCGCTACCACGCACACTAGCGATGCCACCCGATGCTTCATCAGCATGCGAAAGCCGAACCGGACATCTTGCCAGCATGGTCTGCCATCCACCCCTCCGTGCCGCGAGCTCGCCTTCTTGCTGACGTTGTTTACGCGCCGACGTGGGCTTCTTGGGTTTCTTCGACGATCCGGCCGTCAAAGAGATGGATGGTGCGCTCGGCGAAGTTGGCGTACCGCTGGTCGTGGGTGACCATGCAGATGGTCGCGCCGTTGCGATGCAGGTCGCGCAGCAGTTCCATCACCGCTTCGCCGTTCTTGGAGTCCAGGTTTCCAGTCGGCTCGTCGGCCATGAGGATCAGCGGATCGCCGACCAGCGCGCGCGCCACGGCCACGCGCTGCTGCTGACCGCCGGAGAGTTGCGAGGGATAATGCCGCAGCCGGTGCGCCATGCCCACGCGTTCCAGCGCGTTCTGCACCTTCTGCTTGCGCTCGCTGGTGCTGGTGCCCCGATAGGTGAGCGGCAACTCGACGTTTTCGTACACGGTCAGGTCGCCGATCAAGTTGAATGCCTGAAAGATGAAGCCGATCTCCCGGTTGCGAATCCTGGTGCGCTCGCTGATCGAAAGATTGGCCACCGGCTGGCCATTCAGCCAATAGTTTCCGTGCGACGGCGAATCCAGCAGCCCCAGGATGGACAGCAGCGTCGACTTGCCGCAGCCCGAGGGTCCGGCAATCGAGATGTACGTTCCTTTCTTGATCTCCAGGTGGATTTCCTCGAGCGCGTGGGTTTCCACCTCGTCTGTCAGGAAGACTTTCTTCACGCCTTCCATTTTGATCAGCGTTGCGTTTGCGTCCATCATTGCAGTTCCTCCAGTTCAGGTGTCTTTTATAGAACTTAAACTCTTTGCTCCGACCTCTCCGTTCAACTCTAGACCCACATCAAAAGCCGAAAATCATTCGTAGCGCAGCGCCACCAGCGGATCGACCCGCGTAGCCCGCCGGGCGGGAATGTAGCACGCCGCCAGCGCAACTACCGCTATCAAGAGCAGTCCCAGCGCATAAATCCCGGGGTCACCGGAGTGCACGCCGAACAAAAGCGATTCGCTTAGCCGCGCCATTCCGTAGGCCAGCGGCAGGCCCACGGCAACGCCCGCCAGCACCATGGACGCGACTTCCTTGACGATCAGCGCCCGAACGTGGCCGGCTTCCGCTCCCAGCGCCATGCGAATGCCGATCTCTCGCGTGCGCTGCAGCACCAGATACGTCAGCACGCCGTAGATTCCCAGCGCCGCCAGCAGTGCCGCCAAGCCGCCGAAGCTGGCGGACAGCGCGGCCACGATGCGTTCCGAAAATAGGTCTTCGTCCACAATGCGCTGGAAGGTCTTCAGATCGTAGACCGGAAGATTAGCATCGAGGACTTGCACTTCCTTGCGCAGCGCGGAAGCCAGCAGCAGCGGGTCCTGCTGCGTCCGAACATAGAAAGTCATGTCGGAAAGGTCCTTCGCCTGCGCGTAGGGAATATAGATGTACGGAACTGTGTCGCTGCGGACGTGGCGCTGCTGCGCGTCGGTCACCACGCCCACGATCTCGATGTTCGGTTGTACTTTTTTCCCGCCTCCAAAGGCGAAATGAGCGCCGATGGGGTCGCGGCCGGCAAAGAAGTGCTTGGCCATGGCCTGGCTGATTACCGCTACTTTGGGTTTGTCGGCGCCATCGGCATCGGTGAATTCCCGTCCGGAGAGCAAGGGCGCGCCCAAAGTGGAGAAATACGCGGGGCTGATTGCGTCGTAGCACACGTCGTAGTCCTCATCTCCGGGAGGCGGCTGATAACCCTCGACGGTGATGTTGCTGGCGTTGGCCGAACCGGTCAGCGTAGGTATTTCGGAAGAGCCGATGGCGCGAACGCCGGGCACGGTGGCCAGGCGCGCGCGCAGTTGATCCACCAACGCGACGGTGCGCGGCACGTCGTAGCCGTTCAACGACGGCGAGATCGAAAAGGCGATCACGCTGTCGGTCTTCATGCCGATGTTCTGCTTTCGCAGATTCCACAGCGTGCGCGTGAACAGAAACGCCCCGGCCAGCAGCAACATGGTGAAAGCCACCTGGCCGGCCACCAGCAATTTGCGGGTGCGCACATGGGACACGCCCATCGAGGAAGTCGAGCCCGTGTCCTTCAAGCTCTGCGTCTGCGAAACCACCGACCGCGTGACTCTCCACGCGGGAATAAGCCCAAACAGAATTCCGGACACCAAGGTGGCGCCGATCGCAAACAGCAGGACGCTGGAGTCCAGGCTCGCCGATAATCCCTGCACATTCACATTGGACGCCACTGCCGGCGTCAGCAAGTTCATCAGCCAGCTACCGAGCAACAGACCCAGCGCGCCGCCGCCGATGGCGCAAAGCAAGCTCTCGGCCATCAATTGGCGCACCATGCGTACGCGGGTCGCTCCCAGCGCGGTGCGAATCATGAACTCTTTTTGCCGGGCCGCGCCCTGGGCCAGCAGCAGGTTCGCAACGTTGCTGCACGCGATCAGCAGCACCAGCGCCACCATGGCGAACAGCACCTCCAGAGGCGCTCCGGCGTCGCGCTGCAATTGCCAGCGCCCGCTGCCGCCGGGCGAGCCGACCAATTTTCCGCTCAGGAAGAGCTGGCGCTTCTTCTCGTCCCAACCGTTGATCTTGGTGAGCTGCTCTTGCAGCAGCGGATGATAGGTGGCGTTGAGGCTGGCCAGAGCCTGCTGCGCCGAAACATCCGATTTGCGCCGGCCAATGGCGGTCAGCCAATAGTTGTTCCACTCGGTGAGGTCGCCCCAATGCGGCGCCATCTTCGCGGTCATCATCATGGGCACGAAAACGTCCACGGACTGGCCGAGCTGAATTCCAGAAAATCCGGCGCGCGCCACGCCGACGATGGTCATCTCGGTATTGTTCACGAGCAGGGCTTGGTTGAGGACCGCGGGATCGCCCCCGAAACGCCGGGTCCAGAACGCGTGACTGAGCACCACAACAGGTTGCCCGCCGGGGACGCGATCGTCGTCCAGGCTGAAGACGCGGCCAAGTTCCGGGCGCACGCTCAGCACGTCAAAGTAATTTCCGGTGACCAACTCGCCGCTGCCGCGTTCGGTCTGTCCGCGACTGGAAATGCTGGCGGAAAATCCGAAGCGTCCCAGAATCCCGGAAAAGCCGGATGGGCTGTCGCGCAGGCCTTTGTACATCGGGAACGAGAAGGACTCAGTCTCGTCGCCATCGCTGTGCACGCTTCCGGTCTTGGGGCCGGGGTCGTGCAGGATCACCAACTCTTGGGGATCGCGAACCGGCAAGCGGCGCAGCATGATCTGGTTCAGCAGCGAAAACATGGCGGTATTGGCGCCGATACCCAAAGCCAAGGTCAATACCGCGATGGCGGTGAAGCCGGGGCTTTTGCCCAGCATACGCAAGCCGTAGCGGATGTCCTGCCCGAGAGCGTTCATCGCCGGGCTCCCGACAGCCGAAATTCGAGGGTGGCGCCACTACTCATAGCGCAGGGCCTCCAGGGGATCGACTCGCGTCGCGCGGCGGGCTGGAATGTAGCACGCCAGCATGCGCGACCAGCATCAACAGAGCGGCTACGCCGACAAAGGTCAATGGATCGGCAGCCGTTACGCCGAAGAGCATTCCGGATAGCAGGCGGGCCAGGAAGAATGATCCGGCAAGGCCGAGAGCAGCGCCACAGATTGCCAGGCGCAGGCCTTCGCCGAGAACCAAGCCGAGCACATTTCCCGTTTGCGCGCCCAGGGCCATGCGCACGCCGATTTCGCTGGTGCGCTGGGATACGGAATAGGACATGACGCCGTAGATGCCCATGCAGGCCAGCGTGAGGGCCAGAGCGGCGAACAAGGCCAGAAGCGCCATTTGCAAACGCTGCGGGGAAAGGGAAGCGGCTTCGACGTCGCGCATGGTGCGGACGTTGTATACCGGCTCATCGGGGTCCACCGAGCGGATCGCACTTTCGACCGAGGAAGCGGCGCTCGCCGGCTCGATTTTTGTCCGCACCGCGATCGCCAGAAACGCCCAAGGATCCTGCGCAAACGGCACGTACACCGCCGGCTGCGGCGCCTGCTCCAGGTGATGTTGCTTGACGTCCCCCACCACGCCGATTACCGTGCACCAGTTCTTTTCGTCACCGCACGGGCCACGGAAGTTCTTTCCCACCGCATCTTCCCCCGGCCAGAAATGCTGCGCAGTTGCAGCGCTGACGATCGCCACCGGCAGGGCCGCCGCATCATCGCGGTCCGTGAACGTGCGGCCCTTCAGAAGCGGTACTCCCAAAGTCTGAAAATAGTCTGGAGTGATCACCAGGTAGTCCGGAGAAATGTCGCCGGACGGCATGGAACGACCCTGGACCTCGATGGAACGTGTGCTGTTGCCGGGATTCAGCGGCAGTCGGGTAACCGCTGCGGCGGAGGTGATTCCGGGAAGGGTATTGACCTGCGCGACCACCTGCTTGACGAAAACGACGCGATCGGCGGGTTTCGGGTAGCGCGCCTGCGGAAGCGCCAGCTGGAGACTCAAAACGTGCTCGGGATTGAATCCCTCGGAGACTCGCAACAGGTGGTTGAAGCTGCGCAGCAGCAGCCCGGCAGCGATGAGCAGCACCGCGGCCATGGCGATTTCGGAGACGACGAGAACGCTGCGGGTGCGGCGCGCGCGTCCGCTGGCAAAGCCTCGGCCGCCCTCCTGCAATACGTTGTTCAGATCGGGGCTGGCCAGGCGGAGACCGGGAATCAATCCGAAGAGAGCGCCGGACACCAACGAGGCCACGACGGTGAAAAAAAGAACGCGGGAGTCTAGAGCGATGGGCGCGCCACCAATCATATCCGCCGGCACCATGGCACGCAGCGGAGCCATGCCCCAGAGTGCCAGCAAGATTCCCAATCCCCCGCCGGCCATAGCCAGCAGAAGGCTCTCCGTAAGGAGTTGTCCCAGCAAGCGCGCCCGCCCCGCCCCCAGCGCTCTCCGCAGGGCTATCTCTCGTTGCCGGGTGGCGCCGCGCGCCAGCACGATGTTGGCGACGTTGACGCAAGCGATCAGCAGGACCAGAGCGACGGCACCGAGCAGGATCAACAAGGCCGGCCGAGTTTCACCGACCAGATCGTCGCGCAGTGATACCAGCGTCGCGCCCGTGCCGTCCTCGTCGTTGCCGTATTGCTGTTTCAGGCGTTTCGCGATGGTGTCCACTTCCGCCGCGCCTTGCGCCAGCGTAACCCCGGGCTTCAGCCGGCCAAGCGACGCGAAGTAATGGGATCCGCGAACGGCGGACGGGTCTTCCGTTTGCCGCAATGGATGGGGCGGCGCGGCGAAGCGCGAAGCCGTCCACAACTCGGTTCCGGCGGGGTAGGCGAAGCCGGGAGGCGCAACGCCAACCACGGTGCGCGGTTCGCCGTTGACCTCAATCGTTCGGCCCACGATGTTTGTGTCGCTCCCGTATCTCCTCTGCCAGAGTCCGTAGCTCAGGACCGCCACGTTTGCGCTTCCTGGCTGATCCAGATCCGGCAGAATTACGCGGCCCTGCAGGGCAGGCACGCCGAGGACGGCGAAGAAGTCGGAAGTAACCACGGCGCCTTCCACGCGTTCCGGTCGTCCATTGCCGGAGAGATTGAAGGGCAGGCCACGGTATGCGGCGAGATACGCGAAGGAGTGGCTTTGACGGCGAAAATCCAGAAAGTCCGCCGGCGCCGGAGTTTCGCTTTGGCGATCCTGGTCGAGCAGATAGAGGGTAACAATACGTTCCGCGTGAGGATACGGCAGGGGGCGCAGCAGGGCGGCATCAATGACGCTGAAGATGGCGGTGTTGGCGCCGATGCCCAGCGCCAGGGTCAGCACGGCGACGGCGGTGAAGCCGGGGCTCTTCGCCAGCATGCGCAGGCCGTAGCGAATGTCCTGCCACAAACCGTTCATCTGAGGCTCCACCCGAATAAGACGTTGCAGCCAGGGCACATGTCTTGAAACTGATACGCGAAACTTGCCGCAAAAGTTCGATCGAAAAGGTCCGGCCGCGCTACTTCAGCCGGATGCGGTCCACGTTGTCCCATTGGGACATGTCCGACAGGATCACTTTGTCGCCGATTTGCAGGCCTTGCAAGATTTCCACGGTATTGACGGAGCTGCGGCCGAGCTTGACGTTGGTGCGCACCGCTTCGGAATCGTCGCTGGTCAGCTTGAAGAGGCTAATGGTGCTGTCGGACTGGCCATGAACCGGGCGGCCTACGTACAGGACGTCTTTCAGGTTCTCCAGCTCGATGGTGCCATCCACGCTCAGGTCGGGCCGGGCGCCCAGCGGCAGGGGATCGTCGATGCCCACGTCCACGGTGACCGTGCCGTTCACCACCGAGGGGTCGATGCGGATCACGTGGCCCTTGACGATGCCGTTGCGGGTGTCCACGGTGGCGTTTTGGCCGATGGTGATGTCCTTGGCCTGGGTCTCGGCAATCTTGATCTCGGCTTTCAGTTTCTTGGGATCGGCAACGCGCGCGAGATTGGTTCCGGGGGTAACGTTTTGCCCCACATCCACCGGAAGCAGCTGTAATACTCCGGTGATGCCGGCACGCACATGCAAGGCTTCTGCCTGGCTGCGCCGCAATTCGTACATGGCTTTGTATTGATCGATGTGCGACTGCTGCGCTTGCAGCCGGGCCTTAGCAGAGTCGCCCGCGATTCTGGTGCGATCCCCCTCCAGGCCCAGGCGGATGGCTAGCTGGTCCTCGCGAACCTTGGAGAGCTGCTCGGTCACATTGGCGGTGATGCCTTCCTTGTTCAGCTTTACGTCGACCTCATGTTGCAGCTTGGCTTGCTCGTAGTCGCTGCGGACCCCGGCTTCCACGGCTTTCTGGTTCATCAACTCGCTGTTCACTTGCACCTGGAGGTTGGCGTAATCCGATTCGGCGGCCCTTAGTTGGAACTGCGCGTCGAGTAGGGCCTGTTGCACGCCCGGATCGCTCATTTCCAGGATGACGGTGTTTGGCTCGACCAAATGGCCGGGGCGAATCACGATTTTGTCCACCCGGCATGCGGTTTGCGCGGGAATCCAGCGAATGTCCAAGGGAACGAGGGTGCCGAGCCCGCGAACTTCGCGGAGCATGGGGCCACGTTTGACGACGTCGGTCCAGACGGTGCCGCGGTCCACGGAGGGAGCCGCCGGGCGGAGACGCGAGAGCCCCAGAGTGACGCCGGCGATGGCGAGGACGGCGACGGTGACGTAGATAATCCTCTTGATTTTCTTGGCGCGGGCGTTCGATGGTCTTTGTATGTCCATAGGTTTTGACACCTCTCAAAATCGCACGCGGAGTACCCCGCAGACGATCCACATAAGGCATGCTTATTCAACACCTTATAGCCCGCCTTGGCAAACGGAAACGAGGGGGATTGACCGGATGTGGGAATACCTGTCCCACGAACGAACATGCCGCGGAGCCTGACTTGCAGGGAACTTTAGGGGGTTCTTCGGGGAAATGAATAAAGAATGAAAATACATTGGCTGGCTTCACGGTGCGATCCGGTGTTTACCGTGTTACAAAGGCAAGGCCTGCTGCGTCATCATCTTAGAAGTGTTGCTCGCCTAACCCCCGAGCCACCGGCGCCTGGCGGCGCGAAAGAAACCCCGCGGTTGGAAACCGCGTCCTAAAACCAGAGCACCAATCCGAAAGGGAGAACATGAAGCTTCGCCCCACCCTATCTGTCGTCGCATTTCTCGCCGCGCTACTGGGCTTTCCAGGTGCCCTGACGCGCGCGGCTGTCTTGTTTTATCCCGCTGCGCCCCAAGAGTCGGGAGGAAATGCCGGCCAGGGCCCGAACGAACAGCGGATGCCGCTGTTCGGCAAAATTGCCGCGGTCCGCGATAACTCCATCGAAGTCACCAACCCTGATGGCGAAAACGTGATCGTCAAGCTGACCGCCAAGACTGAATTTCGCAAGGATCGCCAGGATGCCAAGCGCAGCGATTTTAAGGTGGGAGATTTGGTCATCGTGCGCGGCCAGGAGAATCCCGATCACAGCTGGACCGCGGAAGTCGTCGGTGGACGATCCGGAAACGGCCCCGGCGTCCGCGAAGGCCGGGAGGGGCGGGGCGGCCCGGGTGGACCCGGCGGAGGTTTTGCGCGAGGGCAGGGCGGGATGCTGGGCAAGGATTTCGTCGCCGGGGAAATCACCGCGATTGATGCGCCGAAGCTTTCCGTGCTGCGCTCGGACAAAGTCACGCAGTCGATCGAACTGAACGAAGACACCTCGCTGCGCAAGGGCCGCGACAGCATCACCATGGCGGATGTGCAGGTGGGCGACCACGTGTTCGCGCGCGGGGGCCTGGAAAATAATGTGTTTGTGCCGAAAGTCGTGGTAGTCATCAATCCCGAGCAGTGGAAGCGCATGCAGGAATGGGCGGGCCGGCCGGAAGGACAGCGCCAGCCGGCTTCGTCGTCCACGGGAGCGGCCGACGCGCCCGCGCAAAAACCACCGGAGCCCCAGCGTTGAAATTGATTCGCCCGCTTGCCCTTGTTTTTCTTGCTGTGTTTTTTCTCGCCGATGCTGCGCGCGCGCAGGATGGCTCCGCGCCGCCGCCGGACGGGCCTGCGCCGGAGGCCGCTGCCGGCGCGCCTGTGCAGCCGCAGACCTTTGGGATCACGGGAACGGTGCGCGCCGGCAAGACGCCGCTGCCCGGTGTTACTGTGACGGCTTCCAATACTTTGACCGGAAAGAAATTCTCCGTGGCCACCGCCTCGAACGGGACCTACACGTTCACGGGATTGCCGCGCGGGCGCTACGTGGTGCGCATCGAGTTCATGGCTTTTGCAACGCAGACCCAGGAGGTCGTTCTGAAGCCCGAGACGCCCGCTGGGAAATTCGACGCTGAGATGGTGCTTGCTTCGCGGCAGCAAGAGCAGACCAACAGCGGTGTGGCGGCGCTGGTCGCGGCCGGACGCGGATTTCAGAGCTTGTCGATCGACAGCGCGCTTTCGTCCTTGGCGGGAGGAGGAGCCGGCGGCGGACAGGGAGGCGGGTTGGGCGATGTTTCCGCCCTGCCCATGAATGGTGCCGGGGCGGAAGGCCCGACCGAATCGGTCAGCATCAGCGGAGCGCAGGGCCGCACGCAGGATTTTGGCAGCGGCAACGAGGATGACATCGAGCAGCGGGTGCAGGAATTTCGCGAGCGCATGCAGCGGGAAGGCGGCGGTGGTCTGCAAGGCGGCGGTCCGGGTGGCGGGGGTCCTGGTGGTGGTGGCGGCCCTGGCGGCGGTGCGGGCGCTATCGGGATCATGAGGCTGCCGCGAGGATTCAACGTCAACCAGCCGCACGGCTTTCTATATGTTTCGGACAATGACGCGGCGCTGGATGCTAAACCCTATTCGCTTACGGGACTGGACACGCCCAAAGCCAGCTACAACTTCGCGCGCTTTGGCGCCAATCTGGGCGGTCCGCTGAACATTCCCAAAATTTTCAACGGCGGCAACAAGTGGTTTTTCTTTGGAGGATGGAACGGCACGCGCGGCAGCACGCCCTACGACTCCTTTTCCACCGTGCCGACCCTGGCGGAGCGCTCCGGCGATTTTTCGGGCGTCACTTACAAAGACGGCGCTCCGGTGCAGATTTTCGTTCCCAACGCCAGCTCCACGATCAATCCGGCGGCGTGCCAGCCCGGCGGGCAGACCAATGCGATCGCGGCCGGCTGCATCAGTCCCTCGGCGCAGGCGCTGCTGAATTTCATTCCCCTGCCGAACCTGAATACCACCACGCGAAATTTTCACTACGTGACCTCGGACGACAGCAATTCCGATTCTGTCAGCTTGCGGCTGGTGCACAACTTTGCGTCCGGCGGCGGCCCGGGTTTTGGCCCCTTCGGCGGTGGCGGCGGCGGTCGCGGGGGCGGTGGCAATCGCTCGCAGAACAACATCAATTTCGGCATGAACTGGGCGCGCAGCTCCAACGCGATTGTGAATCCATTTCCGTCGCTGGCGGGCGGCACCGGCACGCAGGGTTTGAACGCCAGCGCCGGCTGGACCTACGGCAAGGCCAGAAAGACGAATATTCTCCGCTTCAATTACAATCACAATCACGTTTCCACCAGCAACCTGTACTCCAACTCGCAAGACGTCGCAGGTGCCGCGGGCATCGGGGGCGTCTCGACTGATCCTTTCGATTTTGGACTTCCCGGCATCAGCTTCACCACTTTTGGCGGCTTGTCGGATCCCACTCCGCGCCGCGAACTCGATCAGACTTACACGATTTCCGACACGCTCTCCTGGTACCGCGGCAAGCACAATTTGCGCTTTGGCGGAGATTATCGGCGCATCCTGCAAAGTTTTCGCTCGGCCAAAAATGCCGAGGGATCGTTCGTGTTCACTGGTTTTGAGACTTCTCAATTTACTCCCGGGAGCGCGCAGCCCGCAGCCGATACCGGCTACGATTTCGCCGATTTTCTCCTGGGCCTGCCGCAACAGAGCACGCTGCAATCAGGCACCAACTCCTACGATTTTCGCGCCAACTCGTTCGACCTTTTCGCGCAAGACGACTGGCGCTTTCGCTCCAACCTGTCCTTGAATATCGGCCTGCGCTATGAATACAACGGGCCGTACACCGAGGCGCACAATCAAATTGCCAACCTCGACGTGGCCCCCGGATTTGCCGGCGCGGCCCTGGTTTTGCCGGGGCAGGCCGGCCCATTCAATGGAGCTTTTCCCGGATCGTTGATTCATCCCGACCGCAACAATTTTTCTCCACGCCTGGCCTTGGCGTGGCGGCCGTTGAAGGGCACCGTGGTGCGCGCCGGATACGGGATTAATTACAATCTGGCGCAGTACGCCACGGTGGTGCAGAATTTCGCGTTTCAGCCGCCGTTTGCGGTCACCGCGACCAACATCAGCGGCGCCGGCAATGTGCTGACGCTGCAAAATGGCTTTCCCGCGGCAAGCAACGCGACGGTCACCAATAATTTCGCCGTCGATCCCAACTATCGTCTGCCGTACGTGCAAATCTGGAACGTAGATATCCAACGCCAGCTTCCGATGGGTATTTTGCTGAATATCGGTTACAACGGCTCGAAAGGCACTCGGCTCGATACCGAGCGCGCCGTTCAAATTCAGGGTTTCCAGCCGTTCACTTATGAATCCTCGGCGGGCAACTCAGTCTTCCACGCGGGCTCCATTCGAGTGCGCAAACGCCTGGCCCACGGCATCGGCCTCAGCGCCACCTACATCTACTCGAAATCGATCGACGACGCTTCCTCCATCGGCGGCGGGAGCGGGGTGGTGGCGCAGAATCCCTTTGACATCGCCGCCGACCGCGGGCTTTCCAGCTTCGACCAGCGCCATAAGTTCACCGGCAATTGGATTTACGATTTGCCGTTCGGCGAAAATCACCGCTTCGCGCAAAAGGGAGCGTTGTCGCACATTCTGGACGGCTGGCAGTGGAGCGGAAATTTCACGATCGCCAGCGGCATGTACTTCACGCCGCGGGTGCTCGGCAACTCGCTGGATATCAATCGCGGCGTGACCGGCTCCCTGCGCGCCAACGCCACCGGCGCACCGATTTCCCTTAACGATCCCAGCGCCCTCGAATGGTTCAACACCGCGGCGTTCTGCGCGCCGGCTTTAACGGCGGCCTCGGGCTGCGTCAATTCCAGCGGCACGTCCTTCGGCGACGCGGGGCGCAACATTATTGAGGGCCCTGGACAGATCAGCCTCGATATGTCGCTGGGCAAGACCATCACTATCAAAGAGTCTCGCGCACTGGAGCTGCGCTTCCAGGCCGCCAACGTTTTCAATTTCGTGCAATTCTCGGGCATCAACACGGTGGTGAACTCGCTGACCTTCGGCGAAGTGACCTCCGCGGCGGCTACGCGGCGCATCACCATGATTGCGCGATTCCGTTTTTAGGGGACCTTGTGCATGTTGGCTGTTAGAAAACTAGTCGCTCTGGCCGCCGCGATGCTGCTGTTGCTGAACGCGGTGCCTTCGGCGCTTTCACAAAACGCCCCGCAGGCGCAGCAGCCACAGCCGCCTCTGCCGCAGGCGCCGCAACCCCAGTATCGCGTTCGGGTGACCTCCGAGCTGGTGCTCGTCAACGTGGTGGTGCGCGACAAAAAGGGCAATTTGGTTCGCGACTTGAAAAAAGGAGACTTCACCGTTTTCGAGGACAACAAACGCCAGGACGTCTCCACCTTTGACTTCGAAAATGTCGACGAGCTGGCCAGCCGCCGGCGCCGCTGAAGCGACAGTCACTGGCGCGGCCGCAACGGGGTCCCTGCTGCGCTCCACTACCCAGCCGGCCATCGACGCTCGCGACCGCCGCCTGATGCTGCTGTTCTTCGATTTTTCCGCCATGGATCCCGAGCAGATCGAGCGCTCCGTCGAAGCCGCCAAAAAATTCGTCCAGACCAAAATGCAGCCCGCCGACATGGTTGGGATGGTCTCTCTGGCCACCAACATGCGCGTCGATCTCGATTTTACCGCCGACAAAGCCAAGGTCCTGGCGTCGCTCGCCGCCTACACTTCCAGCCAGGGGCAGGGCTTCGACAGCGGCAGCGAAGGTTCCGCGGAAGGGGCGGCGGAATCCGGCGGTTCTTTCACCGCGGATGACACCGACTACAACACTTTCACGGCAGATCGAAAACTTCTCGCGCTGCAATCCATCATGCAGGCGCTGGGCAAGATCAATCAGAAAAAATCCATCATTTACTTCAGCAACGGCATCAGCCAGTCCGGGGTGGACAATCAGTCCGCGCTACGCGCCGCCACCGCCGCCGCGGTGAAGGCCAACGTTTCCATTTATCCGCTCGACGTTCGCGGCCTGGAAGCTTTTCCTCCCGGCGGCCAGGCGCAAAACGCCAGCTTGCACGGGCAGTCGGCCTACAACGGCGGAGCGGTGCTGAACGACCTGAACAGCAATGCCGCGTCGCAGGAAACTCTTTCTACTCTGGCGTCGGACACCGGCGGCAAGGCCTTCTTCGACTCCAACGATTTCAGCGGCGTGTTCTCGCAGGTGCAAAAAGACACCTCGGCGTATTACGTCCTGGGCTTCACCAGCAACAATCCCTTGAAAGACGGAAGATTCCGCCACCTCCGGGTGCAGCTGAATCGGCCCGATCTGAAGCTCGAATACCGCTCGGGCTACTACGCCGGGCGCGATTTCCTGCACTTGAATCGCTCCGACCGCGAGCAGCAGATGGGCGATGAACTGGAAGCCGAGCTGCCGCAGACCGACGTCGCGGTATACGCCGGCGCCGCCTATTTCCGGCAGGACGATTCGCACTACTATCTCGCGCGTCTCCCTGGTGATTCCCGGCTCGCAAATTCCTTTCGTGCAAGCCAAGGACAAAGACAACGCCACCATCGATATCATCGGAGAAGTTCGCGCCGCGGGTAAGTTGCCGGTCGGCAATCTGCGCGACACCGTCAAGCTGGCGCTGGACAGTTCGCAGCAGGTGCGCCACAAAAACGTCCAATACAACACCGGATTTCTCCTTGCTCCGGGCAGCTACCATCTGAAATTCGTGGTCCGTGAAAATCAGACCGGCCGCATGGGTTCGTTTGAAACCGACGTCCAAGTTCCCGACCTTCGCAAGGCGCCGCTGCGCATGAGCTCCGTGGTTCTGGGCAGCCAGCGCGTCCCGTTCACTGCCAAGAAAAAAGGGCCGCAGCCGCTCGTCCGGGATCAGACCGAACTGATTCCCAATGTCGCCCACGTCTTCACCCAGGATCAGCATTTGTATCTTCAGTACGAAATCTACGACGCCGCGCGCGGCAAGAATCCTGCTCCCGCTGCCGCGCCCGCGAATGCTGCCGCCGCGAAAGGCAGCGATGCCGCGCCGGCAAGCGCACCCGCGCCCAAAGCCCCGAAAGACAGCGTGCGCGTCCTGACCAGCATCGAATTTTTGCAAGGGGATGCGAAAATCTACGAATCAAAACCCGTGGTCGCCAACGAAGTAACCGCCCCGGAGCGCAAAGCGGTCATCTTCCAGATCGATCTTCCGCTGCAGTCGCTCAAGCCCGGCTTCTACACCTGCCAAGTCAACGTGGTGGACGACGTCTCCGGCAATTTCGCCTTCCCCCGCTGGCCCATCCTGGTAAGAGAAACCCCGCCGAAGCCCGCCCCAGCCGGCAACTAGAACCTTGGTGTAGCCGCACAGGGCTAGGCATTGTAGTTCGCCACAACCCGTATCACTTTTCCGCTGGCTGATAGTTCCATGAATTCCGCCGTGCGTGTCCCCTTTTGATTTTTGTAGTAGAGCACCACGCTATGCAAGCCAAAGAGGACATCCTCGAGGTGAAAGTGGAGTTCAGGATAGGCTTGCAGCCCGCGCTGAAAGTAGGCTCTCAAGTTAGCCTTTCCGCTCACCTTCCCATCCAACGTCCCCAACAGCTGCGCGGCAACCGGCGAAGTCAGCTCGACGGCATCCTCATAGTGGGTCATGATCAAATCCAGATCGTGCGCGTTCCAAGCCGCAACCCAATGGTCGGCCAGATTCCGAGCCTCGTCTTTGGTCACCGCCGTTTCTCCAGTTGGCGGTTCCTCACGATTTCTTCGCTTCCCCTAAAATTTCCTGCGCGATATGAAAGGCAGTGTTGGCCGCGGGAACCCCGCAGTAAATCGCGGTTTGCAACAGCACTTCCTTGATCTCTTCCGGCGTCAATCCGTTGTTCAGCGCCGCGCGCATGTGCAGCCGGAACTCGTCGGCGCGATTCAGCGCCACCATCATGGCCAGGGTGATCATGCTGCGCGTCTTCCGTGGAAGTCCGGGCCGGCTCCAGATGTCGCCCCAGGCATAGCGCGTGATCAATTCCTGAAAATCTTCGTTGAAGGCATTTCGATTCTGAAGCGACTTATCGACGTGCGCGTCTCCCAGGACCTCTCGCCGGACCTTCAATCCTTGTTCGTAGCGTTGGCGCTCATCCATCGGTCATTCTCCTCACGCGGCCAGAAACTTGCCGAGTTCCGCCGTAAATCGATCACGATCTTCGATATTCGACAAATGCGCGGCGTTGAGCTCGACGTACCGCGCTCCCGGAATCTTCTCGGCCACGAAGCGTCCATCCGCAGGCGGCGTCGCGGGATCATGGGCGCCCGCGATAACCAGCGTAGGCGTCCGAATCGCGCCCAGGTTCTCCCGGTAGTCGAAATCGCGCACCGCCGCGCAGCAGCCCGCATATCCTTCGGGGTCGTTGCTTTCCAACGCCTGCTGGATTTTCGAAATGGCGGCGGGATCTTTGGCGCGAAAACCAGGAGTAAACCAGCGTTCGATGACCGCCGCGCTGATCGCTTTCATGCCGCTCTTGCGCACTGTTTCTATGCGCGGGTTCCATATTTCCGGGCTGCCGATTTTAGCTGCCGTGTTGCAGAGCACCAGCTTCTTCAAACGATGCGCCGCGTTGACGCCCAGCCACATACCGGTTTGCCCTCCAATGGAGAGACCGCAAAAGTACGCGGTTTCGACTTTCAGAAAATCAAGCAGCCCCACCGCGTCGCGTCCCAACTGCTCGATGGTGTACGGCCCGGGAGGCGCCGAAGATTGCCCGTGCCCGCGCTTGTCATAGCGCAGCATGCGAAATGTTTTCGTTATCTCAGGCGCCTGCCCATCCCACATCGCCAGAGTCGTCCCCAGCGAGTTGGAGAACATCACCACCGGCGCATTGGCCGGCCCCGCCAGTTCGTAGTGAATCCGCGCATCCTTCAGTTCCGCAAAGGCCACAAGGTAACCTCATTTGGAGTGCGGCGACGGGTCGCCGCTTTCTACGGTTGCTACCTGCCAATCCACGAACCTACGTCGTACCCCTAACGCCCGCTCCGAGACCTGCTCGCTTCCACCACCCGGTCCACAAACGCCTCCGCCGCTCCCAAATATCTCCGCGGGTCGAAAAGCCCGTCGATCTCCGCCGACGAAAGACATTTGCCAACCTGCGCATCCTCAGCAAGCACCTCGCGCAAATGACGCTTCTCGTGCTGCGCCCGCCCGCAAGCCGCCTCCACGACTTGATGCGCCGCTGAACGCCCCATTTTCTCGCTCAAGGCCATGGTCGCCGCTTCGGCAAAGATCAGTCCCTGCGTGAGTCCAAGATTTTCCTGCATTCGCGCCGCATCGATTTGCAGATTCGGCACCGTCTCGGCCATCTGATGCAGCGCCCCGGCCGCCAAGCGCACGATCTCCGGCAAAGTCTCCCACTCCGCGTGCCATCCGCCCAAGCCCCGTTCTTCTTCCTGCACCATGGCGCTCAGCATGGTGCTGACCAGTCCCGGGACGCGCGTCGCGGTGGACAATACCACCGCCGAGGTCACCGGGTTGCGCTTGTGGGGCATCGTCGAAGAACCGCCCCGTCCTTCGCCGCTGGGCTCAAAGACTTCCGCGACTTCCGTCTGGGCGTGCAACGAAATGTCCCGCGCAATTTTGCCCAACGTTCCGACGCAAAGTCCGAGAGTGGTAGCCACCTCCACCATGCGATCGCGGTGGCTGTGCCATGGCGTGTCCGGCAAGGCGAGGTGCAGTTCCTCGGCCAGAATTCTCGCGACCATTTGTCCGCGCACGCCCAGGGCCGCCAAGGTTCCCACCGCTCCGCCGAACTGCAACACGCTGACGCGCTGCTCGGTCTCGCGCAGCCTGCCGCGATGGCGGTTGACGGCATCCAGCCAGCCCGCGGCTTTTAGGCCAAAGGTGGTCGGAAGCGCCTGCTGCATCCACGTTCGGCCGACGACAATCGTGGACCGGTGCTTGGTGGCTATTTCCACCAGGGCGTCGATCAAGCGGTTCAAATCGGCGGCAATGGTCTTCAGCGCGGGTCGCAGTTGCAGGACGCAG
The DNA here is from genome assembly GCA_963788495.1 of uncultured Acidobacteriota bacterium. GTDB lineage: Bacteria > Acidobacteriota > Terriglobia > Acidiferrales > UBA7541 > Acidiferrum. Next base: position 765,014 of record CAWBGX010000003.1, read on the forward strand.
CCGGTATCGATCACGTCCTGGCTGGTCGCGCCCCAATGTACGAAGCGCGCCGCTTCGCTGTCGCTCTGCGCCACCACGGCAGTAAGCGCCTTGATCAGCGGAATCGCCAGATTGCCGGCCAACTTGGCGGCCTGCGACAACGCAGCCACGTCAAACAATTCCGCTTTGCACTGATTGGCGATGGTGCCTGCGGCGGAAGAGGGAATTACCCCCGCTCGCGCTTCCGCTCGCGCCAGCCCGGCCTCGAAGTCAAGCATCCCTTGCAGGCGCGCCCGATCCGAAAAGACCTTCTCCACTTCTTCATAGCGGAACAATTGGTCCAGCAATTCCATCCGGCGAGCACCCTGTAGCCGCGATCTCTTGCCCAGAACCTCGAAGGGTCAGACCGCGGGAATTAGACGACCATGAGCCGCAGACTTTCGCGTCATGCAACTTCGCGCCGATCCGCGATTTGTTCCTACACCCGTTCCAAAATCACGGCAATCCCTTGGCCCACCCCGATGCACATGGTACACAACGCGTACTGTTTCTTGGTGCGCTGCAATTGATACATCGCGGTAGTCACCAACCGCCCGCCACTCGCCCCCAGTGGATGCCCCAGCGCAATCGCTCCCCCGTTGGGGTTTACGTGCGCTGCGTCATCGGCAATTCCCAGGTCGCGCAGCACGGCCAGCGCCTGCGACGCGAACGCTTCGTTCAATTCGATCACATTCATCTGTTCGAGCGTGAGCTTGGCCTTGGCCAGAACTTTTCGCGTTGCCGGCGCGGGCCCCATGCCCATGATGCGCGGCGCCACACCCGCCGCTGCCGCCGACAGCACGCGCGCCCTGGGCGTCAGACCGTGGCGCTTCACCGCCGCTTCCGAAGCCAGGAGCAGAGCGACCGCCCCGTCGTTTATCCCGGAAGCATTTCCGGCGGTCACCGTTCCGCCCGGCTTGACCACGCCCTTGAGCCTCGCCAGCGCTGCCAGCGTAGTGTCCGGCCGCGGATGTTCATCCTGCAAAACCAAGACCGGCTCGCCCTTTTTCTGCGGGATGGGAACGCCGACAATTTCTTCCGCCAGCCTGCCGCTGCGCATGGCGTCCGCCGCGCGTTGCTGGCTGCGTAGCGCAAAGGCGTCCTGATCTTCTCGCGAGACATGAAATTCTTCGGCGACGATCTCGCCCGTTTCCGGCATGGCCTCCACGCCGTACTTCGCTTTCATCAGGGGATTTATGAATCGCCAGCCGAGGGTGGTGTCCTCCAGCTTCAGCGAACGCGAAAATGCCGCCTCTGCTTTGCCGATCACGAAGGGCGACCGCGACATGCTCTCCACGCCTCCGGCGATCACCAAGTCGGCCTCGCCGCTCTTGATGGCCCGCGCCGCCGTGGCCACCGCCTCCATGCTCGAACCACACAAGCGGTTCACCGTCGAGCCGGGAACCTCTTTCGGCAGCCCGGCCAGCAGCAACGCCATGCGGCCCACGTTGCGGTTGTCTTCCCCGGCTTGATTGGCGCAGCCGTAAATCACGTCGTCCACCGCGCCCCAATCCACTTTGGGGTTGCGGTCGATCAAAGCCGCTATGGGAATCGCGGCGAGGTCATCGGTGCGCACACTCGACAACGCGCCTCCATACCTTCCGATGGGGGTGCGAATCGCGTCGCAGATGTACGCTATTTCCATGGTTGTCCTTCGACGGGCCGCGAATCGTTATAGTAACATCGTCGCGCTGCGTGTGCCGGTACCCGCCACGGCGCCGTAAGCTCTTTAGTTTGTGCGATTAACGAATGCGAACGCAAATCGGAATTATCGGCGCAGGTCCCGCGGGATTGACGCTTTCTCACCTGCTCCATTTGCAGGGAATCGAGTCGGTCGTCCTGGAAAGCCGCAGCCGGGAGTATGCCGAGCAGCGCATTCGCGCCGGCGTTCTGGAACAGGGCACGGTGGATCTGCTTATACGGGCGGGCGTCGGCGGGCGCTTGCAGCAAGAAGGACTGGTGCATCGCGGCATTGAGTTGCGCTTCGGCGGCGTTGGGCATCGCATTGATTTGTCGGAGTTGACCGGCGGGAAGTCGATTACGGTGTACGCGCAACACGAAGTGGTCAAGGATCTGGTCGCGGCGCGCCTCAGCGCCGGCGGCAAGATCCTGTTCGAAGCCGAAGCCACCAGCGTTCATGACCTCGACACCTATCCCAAGATTCGTTTCCAGCACGCCGGGGCCACGGAAGAACTGGAATGCGATTTCATTGCGGGGTGCGACGGCTTTCATGGCATTTGCCGGCCGGCGATTCCTGCCAGCGTGCTGCGGGTGCACGAGCGCACCTATCCTTTTGCATGGCTGGGAATCCTGGCCGACGTGCCGCCGGCTTCCGACGAACTGATTTACACCTATCACGAACGAGGGTTCGCGCTGCTCAGCATGCGTTCTCCGGAAATTTCCCGGCTGTATCTGCAGTGCGATCCCGAGGAAGATATCGCTGACTGGTCCGACGATCGCATCTGGAGCGAATTGCGGGTGCGGCTGGCGACTCGCGATGGCTGGACGCTGCCCGACGGACCGGTGCTGCAAAAGGGAATTACGCCGATGCGCAGCTTTGTCGCCGAACCCATGCAGTACGGCAAGCTTTTTCTGCTTGGGGACGCCGCGCACATCGTGCCGCCGACTGGGGCGAAAGGGTTGAATCTGGCTATCGCGGACGTGTGCATCCTGATGCCGGCCTTGGTGGATTTTTACAGGAATGGAAAACGCGAACGGCTGGAGCGCTATTCGGAAGTGTGCTCGCGGCGGGTCTGGAACGTGCAGCGCTTTTCGTGGTGGATGACCTCGATGTTGCACCGGTTTCCGAATGAGGACAGCTTTTCGCATCAGTTGCATCTGGCCGAACTCGATTACCTCACCAGTTCGCGTGCCGCGGCCATGGCATTGGCCGAAAATTATGTTGGGCTGCCATTCGACGGAACCTAGGACCCTGCGCAAGCTCACAGCAAGCGCGCCGGGCTAAAGCCCAGCGCCTACATAACCAGCCATCACATAACCAGCCATACCGATCCAGCCAGGTGGGTCATTCGTAGCGGAGGGCTTCGACTGGGTTCAGGCGGGCGGCGCGGGCTGCGGGGTATAGGCCGGCGACGAGACTGACTATAACGGCAAAAACGACGGCGCTTAGCGCCAGCCACCACGGAACGAAGGAGATTTTTACTCCTGGCAGATCCTGGCGGCGCAGATAAATCGTGGTGCCCCAGGTGAGTGCTTGCCCGATGAGCCAGCCTAGGGCTACGCCAAAGATGCCTCCGAACAGGCCCATGGCGCCGGCTTCGGCAAAGAACAGGCTGCGGACATCGCCATCGGTCGCGCCGAGGGCTTTCAGGACACCGATTTCGCGGCGGCGCTCCAGGATGGCCATCACGAGGGTATTGATGATGCCCAGCGACGCCACGGTCAGCGCCAGGCTGCCGAACAATCCCAGGAATAGATCAAAAACCGTGAACACCAGGCGCAGGCCGCGCGCGGCGTCGAGCAGGGAAAAGGCCGAAAAGCCCAACTTCTTGACGGCATCTTCGACGCGGGCCACATCTTTCGGTGACTTGACCCGCACCGTGAGCGCCATATACGTCGGCTTCCCGGAACCTCCGGCGCGCACGAATTCCTGAACGTCGTTGGGTCCGGCGACGTGCAGTTGTTCGGCGACTTGCAGCGGGATAAAGACTCTCCCGCCGCCAAAGCCGCCGATTCCGGCGGAAGGGTCGGATTCGATGATCCCGGCGATGCGCAATTTTTTCTCTCGCGAGACGATGGAAATGCCGCCGGACATCATTTCGTCGAGCTGCTTGTCGATGTCTTTTTCCTTGGCGACATCGGACGCCGACGACGTTTGCTTTTCGGCGTAGCGCAGGATTAATTCTTTGCCAATGAGCGTCGCGGGTTGCGGCGCCAGTTCCTTCGCAAACTCGGCTTGCAGGATGGCTTCGTCGGCCGTCGGGCGAAGAGAAATACTTCCCGGTGATGCCGTCGAACGCGCCGGTCGAGCGCGAGGACTCCGGCAGGCCCAGGACATTGGTGGAGTAGCTGGTGCCGGCGTAGCGCACTTCGGTGAAGAAGCGGATTTGCGGATAGACCTCGGTGACATTCGGCAACTTCTCGAATTCTGCGCGAGCTGCCTGATCCAGGGGCTTGGCGTCTTCGCGTTTCACGGGATTTTGCCGCGGCGGTCCGCCACCCATGCCGCGCATCCCGCGCGAGGTGACAAAGACGGCGTCGAACAATCCGGATTTGTTCAGGCGCTGCGACGCCAGGGTCTGCAGACCCACTCCGAGGGAGAGCATGGCTACCAGCGAGGCCACGCCGACTGCGACGCCCAGCGTGGTGAGCGAATTCCGCAGTGCCGCCTCGCGCAAGTTGCGGACTGCCAATTCGGTTAGATCGCGGCCCTTCATTCCGTCACTCCCGTTGGTGCACTGCGGCAAGTTCAAAAACAATTCCTCAGCGGCTGAAGCCGTAATGCTAAAGCTAGCCCTATGTCGGACCTAAAGGTTCGACCCCCTGTGATCGTTCTGGCTGACTTACCAGGCGACCGTCGGAGAGCGTGACGATGCGATTCGCGAAGCGCTCTGCCAGCGGGCGCTCGTGGGTGACCATAATGATGGTCATTCCCAGCGAGGCTTGGATCTCTTTTAGCAGCATGAGGATTTGCTCGCCATTTACGCTGTCCAGGTTTCCTGTGGGCTCATCGGCAAAGAGAATCGCCGGGCGGTTGACCAGTGCGCGGGCCAGGGCCCCGCGTTGCTGCTCTCCGCCGGAGAGTTCGGTGGGGCGATGCTTGCGCCTGCCTCCCAGGCGGACACGGTCCAGCGACTCCGCTACCCGGGCTTCACGTTCGCCATGATCCACTTCCGCCAGGCGAAGCGGCAGCTCGACATTTTCCTCCAAGGTCATCCGGGGGAGCAGATTGAAGGATTGAAAGACCATGCCGACGGTGTCGCGACGGTAGCGCGCCAATTCCACGGAATCGAGAGCAGCCAGGTCGCGGCCCTTCACGTGGATTGCGCCGGAGGAGGGGCGATCCAGGCCGGCCAGTAGATTCAAGAGTGTAGATTTTCCGGAGCCCGAACTACCCAGCAGGGCCACAAACTCCCCGGCGCGGATCTTGAGCGTGACTTCGTTTACCGCGTGGATGAGGGTTTCCCCCAGGCGGTATTGGCGTGAAACTTTCTCCGCCTGGATCAGGGTCTGGTCGGTTGGCATTGGCTCCTTCCATAGTAATACGCCAAATCAGAGACGTATCTTTCAAAAAGGTTTATCCTCTGCGGGGCCTGTTCGCCTCGAGTTGGAAGGGAGAGAGTGTGATGCACCGAAACGATCCGAGCGAAGAGCGCAGGAGTCGGCTGGCAAACGTGATCACCGACATTCAGTTTTGGGTGCCGGTCGTGGTGCTCATCGGTGGGCTGCTTCTGCTGGCGGCCATTCACTAGCGACAAGCGAGGAATATGTCCGCTCTTTCGACACCGGAGATACAGGCGGCTGGGCAAGACGCGTTCCGCTTGCGGAAGCTGCAAGGGTTGGGCGTGCTTTGCGGGTTCACCGCGGGGGCGTGGCTGGGGGCTGCGGAGGCGCCGACAAAGCTCGTGGCTGTGGGCATTTCACCGGTGGTGATTTCGCTGATCATGGTGATTGGGGTGTTTCTGGCGAGGTGGAGCTTGCCCGCTTTGATCCTGGGCACCGCGTCGATCCGGGCGGATGTGCGGCGGGCGCCGCATTTGATTATCTGGGCGATTCTGGCGGGATGTTTGTGGGCGGTGGCGAATACGCTGACGATTTTTGCGATTCGCGACATCGGGTTGAGCATCGCGTTTCCACTGTGGAATTCGAATAGCCTGCTGGGGATATTTTGGGGATTTGTTTTCTTCAACGAATTGCGGCAGGCGGGGTGGCGGCGTTGGACTGGAGTGTTGGGCGGGGCGGTGGTTATGTGTGCTGGGGCGGCGCTGCTGGCGGTGGCGTCTTCGGCGCAGGCTCCGGCGGCGCATCCGATGCGCGGGGTGTGGGCCGCGTTGGGCGCGGGGATACTTTGGGGCACGATGTACATTCCTTACCGCAAGGCCTACTTGACGGGAATGAATCCCTTGTCGTTCGTGACTTTTTTCACGTTTGGCGAACTGGGGATGATGGCGGCGCTGGCGGTGAGTTATTTGGGCGTGCGGCCACTGTGGCAGGAGCTTTTGCGGGCGCGGGGTGTGCTTTTCTGGTTGATGCTGGGCGGGTTTATTTGGGTGATTGGGGATTTGTTCCAGCAGTATGCGGCCAAGTATGTGGGAATCAGCCGCGGGATTCCGCTTTCGAACTCGAACCAGCTGTGGGGGTTGTTGTGGGGGATTTTTGTTTTCGGGGAATTGCACGGGAGGAATGCTTCGTTGTACGCGCAGGTGATTGGCGGCTCGCTGTTGATGATGCTGGGCGTTGGGGCGATTGCTTTTTCTTCCGCCGGGGGCGCGGAGCAGATACGGTGGAAGGAAGCTGCGCGGCGGGAGGCGTGGCGCTATGGCATTGCGGCCGACGATGTTGAGGCGCGGATGGAAGGGCGGCAGGTTGCGGGGGAAGTAAGGCGTGGACGTGGGGCGTTGGATTGGTTGCTGGTGATTGGGGCGACCGGTATTTTCTTGTTTTTTGCGACGATCGCGCGGGTGCCGGAGATTTCGGCGCATTGGGGGCCGGCGGTGGTTTTGGCTGGGGCGCTGCTGGTGCTGCTTGTTGTTTGTGGTTTGCGGCTTTGGCGGACTACGAGGTTTCAGTGAAGGGGAAGGGTTCGGAGTGAGCGCGCCGGGCTAAAGCCCAGCGCCTACATATGCGCCTACATAAGGTGGATGTGGTGGGGGTGGGACTCAACGCGACCGATACGTTGATTCCCCTGAAGCACTATCCCGAGCGCGGGTCGAAGGTCACTTTTCGTTCGGCGAATGTGCTGCCTGGCGGACAGGTGGCGTCGGCCATGGCTGCTTGCCAGAGTTGGGGGCTGAGGACGCGGTATGTCGGCAAGATGGGGGACGACAGTGCGGCGGCGCTGCACCGGGCGGAGTTTGCGCGGCTGGGGGTCGAAACGCAGGTGCTTACGGCTGCGGGATGCGCCAGCCAGCAAGCCTTCATTCTTGTGGATGACTCCGGGGAACGCACGGTGCTGTGGAAACGGGACGAGCGGCTGACCCTGCGGCCTGAGGAGCTCCAGCGCGAATGGGTGGTTGAAGCCCGGGCGCTGCACGTCGACGGGCATGACACCGCCGCCGCGGCGCTGGCTGCGAACTGGGCGCGCGCCGCGGGAGTCGCGGTGATCGCCGATCTCGACGATCTTTATCCCGGAGTGGAAGCATTGCTGAAGAACATCGACTACCTGATCACCAGCCGGGACATTCCGGGGCGGCTGATGGGCGAGCAGGATTTGTGGAAGTCGCTGCCCGCAGTGCGGAGCCGATTCGGATGTGCGCTGACGGCCGCGACGTTGGGCGATGAAGGCGTACTGGCCTGGGACGGGAAGGAATTTCACTACGCCAGCGCGTACCGCGTGGAGGTCGCGGATACCACGGGTGCCGGCGATATTTTTCACGCCGGCTTTCTGTATGGTCTGCTGCAGGGCTGGGCACTACCGCGGCAGCTGGATTTTGCGTGCGCGGCGGCGGCCTTGAACTGCACCGGGGTTGGCGCCCGCGGCGGCATTCAACCGGTGGAAAGCATCGAGCGGCTGATGGCTAGTGGCGACCGCCACCCCGCCGCATACGCTCAAAAGCGGTAGCCCTGGGGCGCCATGCGGGCCAGCCAAGCTTCGCAAGCTGGGCAAATATCAGGAGTCAGGGTGAGGTCAAAGGAAGTCACCAGATTTTGGGCGACGGAGTACCACTTGGCCCCATCGCGGATGCGACGGCAACTGGCGCATACCACCACGACATGAGTGCTGACGCGGCGACGGAGTTGCTCGACGCGCAGCAGTTCGCCGACGAATTCGCCGTCGACGATCGGCTCCTCGATGCGCTGGGGATAGGGTTTGCCTTCGGCAAGCAGCATCTCCACGCGTCCCGAGGAATCGCGGATCGGGGTGATCGAGAAATCGATCCAGGTGGACCCGTGCTGTCCGAGGACTTCCACGTCGTAGTGAATGAAGTCGCCGCGGGCGGCCTGGCCAACGCAGGCGCGGACTTTTTCTCGCGCGCCGGCCGTGGCCTCCCACCCGGCGAGATCCCAGAGAGGCTTGCCGAAAATGCTCTCGAGCTCGTTGCCGATGAAATCCAGAGCGGCGCGATTGGCCATGGTCAGTCTGCCGTCGGGAGCGAGCAAGCCGGCAAACTCGTGCAACTGGTCAAAAATCTGGCGAAAGCGAGTATGATCCTGGCGAAATTCGAGCAACTCCGGTGCAAGAGTGGTTCTTACGAGTTGGGGTTTCGGCTGGCTTGGGTGCTCGCGTTCGCGCAGGGCTTTTTTCAGCTCGTGGATGAGCTCCACTAGTCTCGACGTGTCGGTTTCGCGAACCGCTTCGCGCAAGAGCAGTTGCCAGCTTCGTTGCTTCTCGTTTTCGGCCATGTCGAAATCCTCCGACGGGGAGGACAGACGAATACCGCCCAAGCACGCGCGGCCTGGATCGGAGCTGGGACGATCACGCCTCGTATAGCACGTCCAGGTGTTGTGGGAACAATATTCTGGCGGTGTCCGGAAAACCTACCAGGGTGGCTGCGGGGTCTACCGGGGAACGATGGGAGCCTCGAGGGGCGTGAATCCTTTTCGCACGCTCTCCCATTTGTCTTTTCAGCGAGCGGCGATTGCGGACTTATACTAATGGCGGGGCCATTCATGTTACCCGCGAAGAGCCAGTACTCTCTGCCGACGACGGTGCATTGCCCGCTGGACCATTTGCGCTTGAGGTTTCTGGCGGGTATCAATGCGTACCGCTGCAACCTGGCGGGATGTCCGGTAGCGTACGCGCCGGACCGGGGTTACTACCGCGTGGAAGAAGTTGGCAATGCGGAAGCGCGGGAAACCTTCTACGCGCAGGCGGCGATTTGTCTGTGTGATAGCGACGATTGCCACCAACTCTATATTCAGGACTACTCGGCGAGCCGCAAGGTGCGCTTCTGGGCGTGCCCGGTTCGAGGGTGCGGGTACGAAGTTTCTCAGCGGCTGGAGAAGACCGCGGACGGATGGCGAACCTGCGGTTCATTCGAGCACAAGGCACCGGTGCGAATGCGCCGATAGGTGCGCTGGGTGCTATGGATCGCTAGCCGTTGCGCTGGCGGGCCAGGATTTTCTTCCACTTCCACCAGTTTCTCAGAACGATACTCAAGACGGTCAATCCGAGGGCGAGGAGAAGAGCGCCGCCAATGACTCGAATCGATTGATTGGCGTCAGCACTAGAGATGCCGTCGTACAAGAGAGCTGCGCCCGGTATGACAAGGATGAGGCCGAAAAAAAGAGCAAGGTCGTCTCGCATAGTCTTCCTGTTGATCTCCAGGCGGGCCGCGAGGGCCAACTTCGAATTTTTAAATAACTTTAGAACTGAAGAAAAAATTGGATATCCGAGAGCAGCGCTCGCCGCGCAGGACGCCAGTATCATTTCTTCATGCTCGCAGCACCGCCAGATGGGGATTTGCGTGCACTTCGATAGCAACTTTTATCACTTTGGTCTCGCAGGCGCAACCGCGATTGTGGCGGCGGCAAATCGGAGACGTGGTTACTCGCACTTGCGCTTGCTGGGTGAGGAGCGGAATGCTCTTTGCAAGGGCGGAATCCGGCCGGGACGCGAGGGCGGAATTTCTTTTGGATTTGGCCGCGGAAGGCCCGAATCCGCGCAACCGGTATCATACAATTGGGTTATGGCTTGGGCGCGACCGCGGAGCAAGCACCAGGCATGATTCTGGACTCATGCTACGTCGGACGGGGTTCGATCCCTCGCCATTTACGGGCAGGAACACTGGCCGTAAGGACAGTGTACGCGGACGGAACAGCTGACTAGAGTTGAGGGACTTCCGAGGGGGGCTGTAACGATGAAACGAGGCGGGACTGTTCTGGCGGCTACGCTGCTATTGGTTGCAGCGGCGTCCGCGCAACAGCTTAAGGTTACCGGCCGGAGTTATGTGGCGGCTTCCGGGCAGTGGAAGAGCGATGCGGATACGGCGAGAGCGGAAGAGGCGGCTGCCAGGGTCAAGATTGAGTGCGACAAGAACATAGCGCTGTGCGCGGTAGCAGAAGGGACGAATCTGCTGGGCGCGGGGAACCTGTTCACGCGGCTGGATGTCACGCCGGTGCACTATACGATTCTGCGGTGGGACAACGACGGATTGGTGGCCCAGACGTTAGTGAAGGATTGCGTGACGGACCGGCTGGTGATCGACTTTCGGGCCAAAAGCGTGACGATGATCGAGACGCCGAAGAGCGGCAGGGAAGAGAATGAAACGTGCAAGACCTTCAGCAAGATAGTGACTTCGCGATTGGTCAACGCCGACAGGGAAGACAAGAAGGCTGTCGCCCAGGGTTCACAGAGATAAAGGCATATGAGGTTACGGAGAAAAAGAAAGGGCCGGAATCGCTTCGGGCCCTTTTTCTATTGGATCAAACGAATTGTTGGGAGATTCCCCGGAAGAATCGATATTACCTCCTGGGTTTGATCTCCAGAGGGTCGACGAGCTTGAAGGTGAGCGGAGTCTCCGCCGCGAGAGTGATGTCTCTGTTGCCGGTTAGCCCCGCACCGCCGGTGCCCGCAGCGGCACCGATCAATCCGCCGATGAGAGCGCCTTTGCCGCCACCGGCCAGCCCGCCAATGAGCGCGCCGCCGCCAGCGCCGCCGCCAACCATGGCCGCAGTCCTCTTGCCTTTGCCGGTGCTGGTCTCGGACGGAGCGGTGGTCTGGATGTTGTAGTCTTCATTTTTTACGGTGATGCTGGTCAGCGTCAGGGACAGAACCGCCCCGCCCTTGAACCTGCCGGCGGGCTTAGCGTCCTTCACAATGCCAGAAGCGCGAGCGCCTTTGGGGATGGCGACTCTTCCTTCAACGTCCACGGGCGCGCTGACGGTAGCGGAAAATGCCTGGCCGGGGGTGCTGATCTTGGAGCCAACGGCTTGATCGAGAACGACCGAGATGACCGTTTCGGCGGGCACAACGATCGGCCTGGGTGGAGGCGGCGGTTCGGGGCGCCTGGCCGCCGATTTCGAGGCCTCCGCACCGGACCCCGACGAGGCGGCATCGGCGTCGGATTGAGCGGACTGCTGATCCGCCGATTTATTGCAGCCGGTGAGAAGAAAGCCGAAGCAGGCCGCGGACAGACTTAGGGACAAAAGGCGACGATTCATGAACTACCTCCGGTTGGGTGGGCTGGCTAGGATATTTACACAAAAATACGCCAATCTACGTTGAAGTCAACCTGTCGGTGCCGAATGCGGCAGTGGGGCGAGTTCCATTTTGGGAGACCAATTTGAAAGGTCCGCGCGGCGGAAAGCGAATCATCGGCGGGAAGGGAAGAGCCTGCATGCCTGCAAGTTTGTGCTGCGAGCTTCCCGAAAGATAGCAAGGGAGTTAGCGAGAGGCATGGCCAGAGAGGATAGAGGAACCGCGGAGGACGGAGGGCGGGAGGAGGTCTGGCTTGGGCGATTCTGGCATCCGACTTGCACTTTAACTGCTGCTTGGCACGAGTGAGTGCACTCGCGTTGAGTGTGTAAGCAGGGTTAGAGGTGGGGAGTCCAACGGATGCCGCCGATACGAGTTCTGGTGATCGATGATTCTGTGGTGATTCGAAGGGTGCTGTGCGATGTGCTCGGTGGGGACCCGGCTATAGAGGTAGTGGGTACCGCTGCGACTGGAACAATTGGACTTTCGAAGATCGCACAGCTGAAACCTGATCTGATTACGCTGGACGTGGAGATGCCGGGCATCTCGGGCCTGGAGACGGTGAAAGAGATACGGAAGCTTTACCCGAAGCTCCCGGTGATCATGTTCAGCACGCTGACCGAGCGCGGGGCAACCACCACACTGGACGCATTGGCGCTTGGGGCCAGCGACTACGTTACCAAACCGAGTAACACGGGAAGCCTGGATGTAACGCAGGCGAGGATTCGGCGGGAACTCGTTCCGAAGGTAGTCGCTTTGTGTCCGCAAGCCAGCGTCGAACGGAAGACCGGCGCGGCGAAACAACTTCTGAAGCCTCGGGTGATCGCGCCCACGGGAACGACGCGCCTAGCCTCACGCGTGGACATTCTAGCCATAGGAACGTCCACCGGCGGGCCGAACGCGCTGGCAGCTCTATTTCCAGCTTTGCCGAGTGATCTTCCGGTGCCCATCGTGGTAGTGCAGCATATGCCGCCGTTGTTTACGAGACTGCTTTCGGAACGTCTGAACAAGACATCCGGCCTCACCATCAAGGAGGGAGTAAAGGGTCAGAAACTAGAGACCTGTCATGCCTGGATAGCGCCTGGAGACTTTCACATGGTGCTAGAGCGGCGGGAAGGAAGCGTGAGTCTGGCGTTGAATCAAGACCCGCCGGAAAATTCCTGCCGGCCCGCGGTCGACGTGTTATTTCGCTCCGTGGCCAAGACGTTCGGAGCGAACGTGTTGGCGGTAGTATTGACGGGCATGGGTTCCGACGGTGTGCGCGGATGCGAGGTCATCCGAGAACACGGCGGGCAAGTATTGGTACAGGATGAAGCGAGCTCTGTGGTGTGGGGAATGCCGGGGCAAGTGGCGGCGGCCGGGTGTGCGGACGGTGTTTTCCCTCTAGACGCGATGGCACTGGAAATTGAGCGTCGCGTGAGGGCCCACCGTGCCTTGGCCGATAGTCCAGCGAAAATGGCCCCGGTGGCCAGCAAATAGTAATCACGGGGGATGGGAGTCGCGGCAGCGCAGGCCGCGCGGATCGGATGCACCGGCGCAAGAGCCGAGGCAGCAGGCCGAGAATTTGTGCGGAGCACGAAATCATGTCGAAAAGCTAGAGGCCGATGAGGATACCAGGGGCCCGGTTTATTTGTGGCGCTTCACTTGGTATCCAACCCGCGAGATTTGCCTTTGCGAAGGAAGCCCAACTTTCGCGGCCAGCGTACGGCCCGATGATATCCGGGTGGGCGCAGCTACACATGTACATCCTCTAAGCCGAAAAAGAAAAATAGCTCAAGTTCGACCGGATTCCGCCGATGACTGCATTGAGTGGCGGCCTCGATCGACTGAGGAGCACCACTGGCGGATGTTTGTGGATCGCAGGCAGATCCGCGGCGTCTTTTTGTGTTCCCGTACGGAACGAAGTCCCGAGACGGTGCAGCACGCTCCCGTCTCGATTTCTGCAAACCCATTCCCTGCAACGCATGTTCCTCCAGACTTTGGCGGTGAAACCGCAGTGGTCCTTTGTGCCTGCGGCTGGGAAAATTTTTCCGGCCAGGACACCAGATGAGAACGTTTTGATCTGGGAAATCGGACTCTTGGAGGATGGATCAAGACATGGCCGCTACCGCCGCACCAGGCTTAGCACGCTTGCGCAATCGAATTCTTATCGCCAGCGCCGATGCTTCGTTTCGAAAGCGAGTGCTGAAAGATCCGGTTTATGCCGGGTCGTTGAGTGAAGAGGCTTTTGGCGGAGCGCACGCGCTGGCGAAATTACTGCAATTCCCGTGCGATAGCGTATTGATCGACCGCAATCTGCCGGATCTGGACGCCCTGGAAGTCGCTGAGCAGATACGCCAGCAATTTCCGCGGATCGAGGTGGAGTTGCTGGATTCGGCGGTGGCCAGCGCAGACCCGCAGGACAGCGAGGTTCGCGAGGAGAACATCAGCGCTTTTCGCGACAGCGGCGCACCGACGGTCGAGGCCGCGGTGGGGTTTCTCGAACGCGACGCCGATGCGCTGCCCGGCATGATTGGGTCGAGCCGCGCGATGCAGAGGGTCTACGCGCTAGTGCGCATGGTTGCCGGCCGGGGCACCACCGTTCTGGTTACCGGAGAAACAGGCACCGGCAAAGAACTGGTCGCCGAGGCCACCCATCAATTGAGCCGCCGCTCGCGGCAGCCGTTCGTGGTGGTGAACTGCGCCGCGATTCCGGAAGCGTTGATGGAAGCGGAGCTGTTTGGGCATGCGCGCGGGGCGTTCACCGGAGCGGTGCAATCCCGCCTGGGACGCATACACGTGGCGCAGGGAGGCACGCTCTTTCTGGATGAAGTCGGAGAGCTGCCGTTGAGTATGCAGGCGAAGCTGCTACGTTTCTTGCAAAACGGGGAAGTACAGCGTCTGGGTAGCCCGGACGTCTACCGAGTAGATGTGCGAGTGGTGTGCGCGACAAACGTGCGGCTCCTGGAGTTGGTGCAGAGAAAGCAATTCCGACTGGATCTATATTACCGGCTGGCCATTTTCCCGATCGCGGTGCCGCCGTTGCGCGAGCGGCCGGAAGATATCTGCGCGCTGGCCGAGCATTTCCTGGAAAAGCTATCGCTGGAAGCCGGAATGCCGCTAAAGCACTTGGTGGGGCAGGCTCTTCCGTTGCTGGAAAAAGGCCTGTGGGCGGGCAACGTACGTGAACTGCAGCACGCGATGGAACGCGCCTTCATCCTGGCCGGGAACGATTTGAAACTGGGGGCCGAGCATTTCCGGCCGTTCCAGGAGAGCAGCGAACTAAGAGAAATCTAAGCGCAAGAGGGGATTCCTGGCAGGGAGAGTGCAGCGGTGTCGGTCGTGCCAAATTTACCCAGAGCCCGGCAAAGAGCGCGTACTACGGGGGTGATTGAGACCAATCACGCCGCAGCGCAAGAGAACCTGACACGGGCGTTCATGACCTTCACGCAGGCGGCGGGTTCGCTGGAAAAGTCGTATATGCAGCTGCAAGCGGAGGTGGGTCGTTTGCATGCAGAACTGCAAAGGACCAATTCGGAGTTGGAGCGCAGCTTGGAAGAAAATGCGCGGATGCGGGGGTACCTCTCGCGGGTGCTCGAGAAATTACCGTGCGGCGTGGTAGTGGTCAGCGGCGGAGACCGGGTACAGATCATTAATCCCGAGGCTCGCCGTTTGCTACAGGTGCCCACGGACTGGAAGCCAGGGTGCGGCGGGAGGTTGCCGCCCGGCGTCCAGAATTTGATTGGGGAAAACCCGGAGAGGGATTTTTTTTCGGAACAAGAAGGATCGATCGCTACAGTTTCCGACAATCGTACCATCGGCATCTTGCGAGCGAACCTTAGCGGGGAACTCGACAATTCAGGCGAAACCGTCTGGATTGTGCGGGACACTACCGAACAGAAGCGCCTGGCCGGCGAGCGCGAAGGAGCGCGAAGATCGCTGGCGCTCGCGGAAATCGCAACGGTGCTGGCGCACGAGATTCGAAATCCGCTGGGAAGCATGGAACTGTTTACCGGGCTACTGGCCGACGCCACGGCGCACCTGCCAGAAACGCGGCAGTGGGTTACGCACTTGCAGGCGGGGCTGCGGGCACTGTCAGCGACCGTAAACAACGTGTTGCAGTTTCACAGCCAGCCCCACGCGCAGATGCTTCCCACCGAACTGGATCGCTTGGTGACGGAAACGGTGGACTTCCTACTGCCACTGGCGCGGCAAAGAGGCCAGCAAATCAAGATCGACAATACGATTGGAAAAGTTTCGACCCACGCCGATGCCAACCGGCTCAAGCAAGTATTTCTGAATCTTTCGCTGAACGCCTTTCGGGCCATGCATCCAGGCGGACACCTCAGGGTGCGGCTGAGTTGGGCGCCGCAGTTTCCCGGGGGTGTCGCGCAGATCGATTTTGAAGATGACGGACGGGGGCTAGCGCCGGAACTGCTGGAGCGCATTTACGAGCCGGGATTTACGACCACACCGGGCAGCCCAGGACTGGGTCTGGCGGTGTGCAAGAAAGTGATCGAGCAGCACGGCGGCGAAATCCAGGTGCACAGCAAACCGCACCATGGCGCCACTTTTTCCGTGTTTCTTCCGGTGTCGGGAGCCATTGCATGAACAACGTGTTGATCGTCGACGACGAAGCCGCGATGCGCGCGGCGCTGGAAGCAAACTTCCGGCGACGGGGCTGGGGCGTGGAGACCGCAGCGGGTCTGGGCGACGCACTTTACAAATTCCGCATGGCGCCCACGACGCTGGTGGTCACCGATATGCGCATGCCCGATGGCGATGGGCTACAGGTGATGCAGGGGGTGCGTACCTTCGTTCCGAATACTCCGGTAATTCTGCTGACCGCTTATGGGAGCGTGCCCGACGCCGTGCAGGCGATCAAGGACGGCGCGTGCGACTACCTGCAGAAGCCGGTGTCGTTCGACCAGTTGGAAGCAGCCGCAGAGAGATTCCTGGCTCCGCGCAATGGTGCCGGGCGAGGGGCTACGGCTTTCGAGGGAGTAGGAGCGTCGCCCAGCTTTTGCAGCCTGCTGGCGCGGGCGCAGCGGGTGGCGCAGACCGACGCGGACGTGCTGATCGAAGCGGAAAGCGGCACCGGCAAGGAACTCGTGGCTCGGATGATTCATCGCGCGAGCCCTCGCGCGAGGGGACCGTTCGTAGCCGTCAACTGCTCGGCTTTTCCGGACAACTTGCTGGAGAGCGAGCTATTCGGACACGTGCGAGGCGCATTCACCGGCGCCAACACGTCCAAGCCTGGAAAGTTTGAGCTGGCCGACGGAGGCACGCTGTTGCTGGATGAAATCGGCGAAATGCCGGTGACGCTGCAGCCCAAGCTCTTGCGGGTGCTGCAGGAGCGCGAGGTGGACAGGTTGGGTGACACGCGGCCGGTCCCCGTGAATGTGCGGGTGATCGCCACAACCAACCGTTCACTGCGCGCCCGCATGGACACCGGGCAGTTTCGAGCCGATCTGTACTATCGACTGCATGTGGTGCCACTGACGATTCCGCCGCTGCGCGAGCGGCGTGAAGACATCCTTCCGCTGGCCCATTATTTCATTTCTAAACATGAGCCTAAAGCGCAGCGCGGAATGTTTCATATCGCGCCGGATCTTGCGGTGCAGCTCGAAATGCTCGATTGGCCGGGAAACGTCCGCGAACTGGAGAACTTCATGCGCCGGGCGCTGGCTCTGGCAACCGGGACGACGCTTGGAGCCCAGGTCCTGGATGCCATGGCTGGCGGGTCCGGCGAAGAGACGAGAAACATGCGCAAGCCCGGAGCGACGCTGCAAGAGATGGAACGGCAACTCCTGGAAAAGACGCTGGAGTCCACCGGCGGCAACCGGACCCGGGCGGCCGAGTTGATGGGCGTGAGCCTGCGCACCGTGCGCAACAAGATCCGCGCGTACGGGCTGCCGGCGTGGAGGGCTTCATGAGCTGGATGAACACCCCGGACATAATGCTATTGGAGCGCTATCTGGACGTGATTACGATGCGCCAGACGCTGGTAAGCACCAAC
Organism: uncultured Acidobacteriota bacterium; assembly: GCA_963788495.1. Taxonomy (GTDB): domain Bacteria; phylum Acidobacteriota; class Terriglobia; order Acidiferrales; family UBA7541; genus Acidiferrum. The sequence goes on from CAWBGX010000003.1 coordinate 782,347, forward strand.
GTCGCGAACGTCGATACACCGGGCTACCACACGCGCGATGTGGATTTTCGGGGCGAACTGATGCGCGCCATGAACGGCGAAGATACCAGCCTGACGAGTCCTTTCGTGGTCCCGGTGCGCGGCCTGGTGGCCCGGCCCGACGGCAACAACGTCAGCGCCGACCGGGAAGGGATGCTGCTGGCGGAAGTGCAACTGCAATTCAAGACGGCCACGGCGCTCATTCGAGCAAGATTCAGCGAACTGAGCACCGCCATTCGAGAGGGACAGTAGCCATGAATTTATTTCGGGTTATGGAAATCAGCGGGTCGGCACTGCTCGCAGAACGCCTGCGCGCCGAAGTGGTGTCGGCGAATCTGGCGAATGCGGAAACCACGCGCACCGATGCGGGGGGGCCCTATCAACGGATGCATGTCGTTTTTGGGGCGCGTCCGGCGGCGCCCGCTAGCTTCGGGATGATGCTGGCTTCCCTGGCAGATCTTCACGCGGAGGACGTGCGAGTGGTGAACGTGGTGGCCGACACCACTCCTGCGGTGCGGCGGTTTGAGCCGGGTCATCCGGACGCGGATGCGCAAGGCTACGTTTCCTACCCGGCGATCAACCCCGCGGAAGAAATGATCAATCTGATGGGCGCGGCGCGCGCGTACGAGATGAATGTTTCGGCAGTCACCAGCACCAAGAACATGATTCAGTCGGCGATCACAATTCTCAGCTAGAGCCCGACGAAAGAGGCACGGAAATGAGCAATACGATTCCAGGATTTCCCCAGGGTGACGTCGGGCTCGGGGCCAGTGCCAATGCGACCCGCCCGTCGAACGCGTCGGGAGACTCCGAGTTCATGAAAACACTGAACACCGCGATGGACCAGGTCGGACAACTGCAGTCCGAAGCAGACGGTAAGGTGGCCCAGCTCTTGACGGGCAACGGGCAAGACGTTCATTCGGCAATGATCGCGGTGGAAAAGGCGAATCTCGCTTTTCAGATGATGGTGCAGGTGCGGAATAAAATCGTGCAGGCGTACCAACAGGTTTCCGGCATTCCCTTCTGAGGAAGCCATAAAGGATTGCCCGGTAGTGTTGCACCGCGACCGTTATGGACAAAATCCTCCAGCAGCTCAATGCGTTCCTGCGAGGACTCAGCGCGAAGCAGGTCGTTCTGCTGACTGGCTGCGTTATCGTGGTGGGCGCCACGGTGTGGATCTTCGTTGGCCTTGTCGGCGCCGGCGACTACAAGACGCTCTATTCCGGGATGGCGCCCTTGGATGCGCAGAGCCTTGGGCAGCGGCTGGCGGCACAGAATATTTCCTACCAATTGTCCAGCGACGGCACAGCGGTGCAGGTGCGTTCGGACCAACTCGACAAAGCCCGGCTGGAAGCCGCCGCACAGGGGCCGCTCGCCAGCGGACGAATGGGGTTTGAGCTATTCGATAAGCCCAACTGGTCGGGCAGCGATTTCTCCGAGAAAGTGAATTATCAGCGGGCGCTCGAAGCCGAACTGGAGCGCACCATACAAACCATCAGCGGCGTCGAAGCGGTGCGCGTGCACCTGGTGCTACCGCGAGAGTCGCTTTTCACCGACCGGGAGCGACCGGCGAAGGCCGCGGTGGTGTTGAAACTAAGCGGTACCCGCCTGACGGATCAGATATCCGCATCGGTCGCTAACCTGGTTTCCAGCGCCTGGGACGATCTTTCACCGCAGAATGTAACCGTGGTAACCACCGATGGACAAATGCAGGAGAAGGGACACAGTCACTCGCTGGGCGTGGGCGGAACGCAGGAGTTGGAAACTACGCTCGCGGAGCGCATCGTGCAGACTCTTGCCCCCGTGGTGGGCGCCGATCACGTCAAGTCCAGTATCACCATCGACTACGATCCGAACTCGGGAGAAAGCACGCAAGAACTCTACGACCCGAATAGCACCGCCGTTCTGAGTTCGCAGACGTCGCAAGAGACGGTGGGAGACCTGGAGCCCGCGGGGATTCCCGGCACACCGAGCAACGCTCCTAATTCGCAAGGAAACACGGCGGCGGTCGCGCAAGCAAAAACGGCGACCGCCACGCAAGGAATCCGCAGCGAAAGCAAGACATACGCGGTGAGTCGCACGACCCATCATGTGTTGGAGCCGGCCGGACGTATAAAACGCGTGGCCGCCGCCATTCTGGTCGACGACGCGGTGGAAGTAAAAACTGACAACGGCAAATCACAAGAGACCCGCCGCAAGCGAACTCCGGAGGAGATGAAACAGATCGAAGAGCTGGCCAAAGCGGCCATTGGTTTTGACCAGCAGCGCGGGGACCTGTTTGCTCTGCAGAACATCACGTTTACGCAGCCGTCCGTGGACGTGCCCGCGCCCGAGGGAAAGTTCCAGCGCCTGCTGGTCTTCGCGGAGCGTTGGACCTGGATGCTGCGGTACGTTGCGCTAGCGGTTCTTTTCGCATTGGTCTACCTGCTGGTTCTGCGGCCGGTGAAGAAGCAGATGATTGCCCTATTGCGAGCGCCCCCGCAGCACGCGCTGCCTGCTTCGGGTGCCTCCGGAGGAGCAGCTGGAGCCTTGCCCACAGGAGTGAGCATGGCGAGCCTGGCTGACCAGCCCGATATCATCAGCGCGGAGGTTCAGGAAGCCGTAGCTTTGAAGAAGAAAGTGGTCAGCAAAGTCAATGGAGATCCGGAAGCCGCAAGCCGGCTGATTCAAAATTGGCTGCGTGAGGGCGAGGAACCGAAATGAGCGCCGGCGAAGAACCGCGCCTCAGCGGTAAACGGAAAGCCGCGATTCTTCTGGTGTTGCTCGGAGACGACGTAGCCACCAACGTCTACAAAAACCTGCCGGAGGCCGAGCTAAGCGTGATTTCACAGGAAATTGCGAATCTGGAGTACGTTTCTCCAGACGTTGCCGCGAAGGTGATGCGGGAATACCACGAGCTCTCTCTAACCCAGGACTATCTGGCGCAAGGCGGGCCAGAGTACGCGACTAAGCTGCTGGTAGGAGCCTTCGGCCAAGACGGAGCCAAGTCGCTGATCGAGGAGGTGTCCCGCGCGCAGGAATTGAGCGTGCAGAATCTTGACACGCTGCAGAAGACCGATCCCCAGCAGCTTGCGAAATTCATTCAAGGGGAGCACCCGCAGACGATCGCGCTGATAATTGCCCACTTGAACTCGCGAGCGGCGCGAGCAGTAATCATGCTGCTGCCGGAAAAAATACGGGGCCAGGCGGTGAAAAGGCTGGCGCAAATGCAGCAATTCTCGCCGGAGATGGTCAAGAAAATCTCGGTAGTTTTGCATCGCCAGTTGTTGGCGCTCGGGCAGCAAAGCCGCAGAGCCTACGGCGGGGTGAAAGCGGTCGCAGATCTTCTGAACCAAATTACGCAGGAGGAGAGTAGCGACATCCTGGAGACGATTGAGCAGGCCGATGCTCCGTTGGCGACTTCCATTCGGAACTTGATGTTCACGTTCGAGGATTTTCTGGAGGTGGCTGAGTTAGGAATGCGCGAGCTTCTGGGCCAGGTCGACAAGAAAACCCTGGCCCTAGCGCTGAAAGGCGCGTCCGAGGATCTCAAGAATCACGTTTTCAAGTGCATGTCCACGCGGGCAGTGGAAATGCTCAAAGAAGACATGGAGGCGCTGGGGCCGGTCCGGTCGCGGGAAGTGGGTACCGCGCAGCAGGAAGTGGTCACGACAGGCCGGCGATTGGAATCCGAAGGGAAGATAGTTCTGAAGAGCGAACAAGAGGAGTCTTATGTCGTCTGAACGCCCAGTGGCGGACGAAGTGGGCTCCCATAGCGAGCCGTTTCAGTATATCGCTACGAACGGGGAAGGCAACGGCGGGGACAGCAGCGGTGGCCCAGTGACATGGAATGCGCGAGGGGCCGCCCCCAAGGTTAGCGGCGAGCAGCGGGAAAAGGAAGGGTACGATCGCGGCCTGAAAGAAGGAGAGGTCCGGGCCCGAGCCGCCTATGAACAAGAATTAGCGGCCGCGAAGGCTGGCATCGCGGCCACGATCGAGAAATTCAAAACGGAGCGGCAGAGTTATTTCAGCCGCATCGAGCCGGAAGTCGTGCAACTAGCACTGGCCATCGCGCGCAAGATCTTGCATCGGGAAGCCCAGATGGAGCCGCTGCTGTTGGCGGGCATGGTGCATGTGGCGCTGGAAAAAATCGACACCGGAACGCGAGTACGGCTCTGGGCGAACCCCTTGGATATCCATTTCTGGAACGAGCATTTTTCGCAACCGGGCGGCCTAAAACCCGCGCCCGAATTGATTGGTGATCCGGCGTTGAAGCGAGGCGAATGCACGCTGGAGACGGAAGTTGGCAGCACACAAATCAGCCTGGATACACAGCTCAAGGAAATCGAGCAGGGCTTCTTCGATCTTCTCGAGCAACGTCCTCGGGTTCGCTGATGGCGGACGCACCCCTGCTTAGGCCCTACTTCCGGCGGCTGGAGGAATTCTCGACGCTGCGGTGGACGGGCCGGGTGACCAAAGCCGTGGGTCATCTGGTCGAATCCGACGGCCCATTTTGTTCCGTGGGCGAAGGATGCGCGATCCTCACCGAGGATGGCCGAGCGTTCTCCGGCGAAATCATAGGTTTTCGTGGACGCACCGTTCTTTCCATGCCGCTGGAGCGGCCCAGCGGCATTCGATACGGCGACCGCATCGTAACGCGGGGCACGCAGCCCTCGTTACGCGTGGGGCCGGCCATACTGGGCCGAGTAATCGACGGAACTGGAAAGCCCATCGACAAGCAGGTGAGTTACCGCGCGCAAGAGCACTGGCCGCTACAAGGAGACGCACCCTTGCCGCTGGAACGCGAACCCATTCGCTCGCCCTTGGGATGCGGCATTCGCGCGATCGATGGTCTGCTGACCTGCGGCCGCGGGCAGCGGGTTGGCGTCTTTGGTGGAAGCGGTGTCGGGAAGAGCACGCTGATCGGAATGATGACGCGTGCCACTTCCGCCGATCTGACGGTGCTGGCGCTGGTGGGCGAGCGCGGCCGCGAAGTACGGGAGTTCCTTGAGGAAGCGATTGGCCCCGTGGGTTTGCAACGCTCGGTGGTGGTGGTTTCGACATCGGACCAGTCGCCCCTGTTACGCATTCGGGCCGCGTTGGCAGCGACGACCGTTGCGGAATACTTCTGCGCGCAAGGAAAGAATGTCCTGTTGGTGGTGGATTCCCTGACACGGTTCGCGATGGCGCAGCGGGAGATCGGCCTGGCCGCTGGCGAACCACCCACGGCCAAGGGTTACACGCCGTCGGTCTTCACAATGCTTGCGCGATTGATCGAACGCGCGGGAAACTTCGGCTCCGGCAGTATCACCGCGTTCTACACGGTGCTGATGGAGGGAGACGACCAGCAGGACCCGCTGGTCGATGCGGTTCGGGCGCTGCTCGATGGCCATGTGGTTCTGGACCGCAAGCTGAGTGCACAGGGCCACTATCCGCCGATTTCCATACTCGACAGTCTGAGCCGCCTTATGCCGGCAGTTTGCAGCGCCGAACATCTGGAGAAGGCGCGGCGTTTGCGCCAGTTATTGGCTGCCCATTCGGCCTCGGAAGACTTGATTCGAGTGGGCGCCTATCAAAAAGGGGCGGATGCGCTACTAGACCGCGCTATCGCGGTGCTCCCGACAGTCAATTCGTTTCTTCAGCAGCGGAAGACCGACTCTGCTCCGTTCGCGCAGACGGTGCAGGCGCTCCAAGCTTTGCCCGGATGATTTTCATGGCGTTTCGCTATCCATTGCAATCCGTGCTGCGCCTCCGCCAGAGTATCGAGCGCCAGGAGGAGCAGCGTCTATTCGCCTTTGCCGCAGTTGTGGCACGCCTTCGCGCCGAGATCGAAGAGTTCGAACGTACTCGTCTGGAAACGGGCCGAGCCGCGTTGCGGGAAATGACGTCCGGCTGTTCCGGTGCCACTGTGCAGTTTGCCGCGATATGCGAAGCTGCCGGGGCAGATACCCAGAGGAGACTGCAAGTTCAACTGGAGGATGCAGAGGAGGACCGCCTCGAGCAACTTACTGTCTACCAGAGCGCTCGCCAGAGACGAGAGATTTTTGAAGGTTTGCGAGAGCGCCAGGAAGCCGTTTACGAACGCGAGGCCGCACACCGCGAACAAGAAAGCGCGGATGAAGCCTTTCTCATTCGATCTATAGGTGCTTCCCTTGAATCGTCTTTGCCCGGCAGCCCGGCAAAGCCTGCCCGTTTCTCCTCAAGGCCGCGCGGATCCGGCCACGGGTCCGCGGCGTAGGTCGCCTATCTGCCTCAGGATCAACTACTTAGGGTTAGCCGAAATTTCTTTCGAGTACAAATCGATTGGTTGGCGGCGTGCTTTCTGCCCGGTGGTTATCGGACTGAACGATGGAAGCACTTCCGAGTTCGAGCGTTGCAACGGCCGTGTCGCCGGAGTTGGCTTCGGCAGCCACCGGTCGTGTCGGCAAAGAAGGAAACGCGCTTCCCGCGTTCGCGCAGGTCGTCCAGGAAGCGCTGAACCGCCCGACGGACTCATCCAACGCTCCGACGCCGAGCGTGCCATCCAAGGCAAGCGCTACGCGAAATCCGACGGACAAGGTGAAAAAGCAGCGCCAATCCGGAAGAGACGAGGCTCAGGGCGCGCCTGACGGCTTGGTCGCGGTCAATGCAGGGCTGCTTCCGTTTTTGCTCTTGGCGCTCCAGGTGCCGAACCAAGGCCAGCAAGGCCCGACCGACGGATCCGCTCCAGGGGCTCCAGGGAATATTGCCGTAGACAACAGCGGTGCGGAACCGGGAGTGAACGATGCAGGGCCGGTGAGCAAGAGCGGGCTGCCGGAATTGGCGGCGGCAAACGGAGACGACACCTCGAAAGAAAATGCCGCATTGCCAACTACAGCCAGCGGGGTTCCCGCGGAGCAGGTTCAAGCGCAGATTTCAGATGTGCTTTCCGCGCCGTTGCCTCCCCCCCGAGCGACGGCTGACGTTGACGATCCGTCGGCCACGGTCGGCAGTGTTACTCCGAATTCTCAAACGCCTTCCGACCCAACTGCCGACCCAACTGCCGAGCCTGCGGGCGATCCCCAAGCGAAAGCGCCAACTCTCCGCAAAACCGAACTCGCTCCGGTTGTCAGCGACCCGCTCCCCTCGCCGCCGTCACCGGGTGCGCCATCGCGACCGGCCAATTCCGACACGCCGCTTTTGGTCTCGCCGGCCCACGGTACTCCTACGCAGGCTGGATCTCAATCTCAACAGCCGGAAGGAACAGAGCAAATCGGCAAGGCCCCGCTCGCGCCGCCATCGACTCCGGTATCGACTCCGGCATCAGCTCCGCCATCGGCCCCGTCTGCCAGCGGCGCTCCCCCACCTACGCAGACTGGACCCCAGTCTCAACGGCCAGGGGGAACAGAACCAGTCGGCAACTCCACTCTCGCGCCGCTTCCAGTTCTTGGGACGAAGCCTCCGATGATCACTGATTCGAAATCGACTCCGATGGGATTACGACCCCAAAACGGCGAAACACAGGGGGCCGCACCGGTGCAGGTCTCTCCGAGCTCTCCATCAGGGCATGGAGGATCGCAGGACCCGTCCTCAAATCACAAGGAACCCTCACGACCTGATGCGTCGTCGGCTGCCAGTGTAGCTTTTCCGGTTTCGGCAACGCATGACGCAACGGCTGACCCGCAGTCACTCGTCGGCGGTCTGCCCGTCAAGCCGGACGGCTCGCAGGCGCCGGCAACTGCTGCGACCGTCGTTGTTAGTCCGCCGGTCGCGACTGTGGATCGCGCAGCCGTTCCCGTTGCCACCCCTCACCAGAACGCTCCCACTGCCGCCCCCGCCCCTCTTCCATCGCAGGAAGGAGCAGGCGTTGCGGCAAGCCATTTTGTAAACAACGCTAAGTTGGTAGAAGCCGCCGGACACAGCGAGATGCGCATCGCCATGGAAACGGACAAACTTGGCGCCGTGGAGCTTCGCGCACACATGGTTGGAGACGAAGTCGGTGCGGCTATCACCGTCGAGAAAAGGGACGCCCACGCAATCCTGGCGGTAGAACTGCCCGCGCTTCAGCAGGCCCTCAGCGACAAACAGTTTCGGATCGAACAGGTGACCCTGTTGCATGGTTCATTCAGTTCCACGACGGGCGACGCCAGCGGTTCGATGAAGCAGGATCAACGGGGTGGTCCCCACGCCACATCGCGGCCTTGGCTGGCGGACACTGGCCGAATCTCGTCGGCGTTTGGTGCCGGCGAGCAATCTGGGATTTTCGATTCACGCGGAAGGTTGAGCGTACACGCGTAAAGGCGCGTACGCAGGAGGGAACAAATGACTGGGGCAAATCCAATCGTTACCACGCCGCTGGCGGCGTCCACCGGGACGTCAGGAACCTCGAGTGCGGCGCAGAATCAATCGCTCAGCGAACTGGGGCCGAACGCCTTCATCACGCTGCTGACGGCGCAGTTGCAAGCGCAGGATCCGCTCAACCCGATGGACCCGAACCAGATGGTGTCCGAACTGACGTCAATGAATACGCTGCAGGAAACAATTCAGATCCGCGAAGACTTGGACAAACTTGCCGGAGCAATCCAAGGCTCGCCTGGAAGCGGCAGCACGGGTTCGTCTCGGTCGGCTAGCTCGTTCTCGCCCATTTCTTCAGCGACGGCCAATCCAGGGTCTACGGCGGCCACTGCGCTATCGGCGGGTCTCGGGGCTCTCACCAAGTCACTGGCGCCCAGCTCGATTTCGAACGTATATTCGCAATTCAATAGCAAATCGCAACTATTTTAGGAGATAAATCATGCCATCTTTTTCGATTCCGCTGTCCGGGTTGAACGCAAGTTCCAACTCGTTATCGGTGATTGCCAACAACCTCGCGAACTTGAACACTGTGGGGTTTAAAGCGCAACGCACTTTGTTCCAAGATCTCTTCTATCAACAGCTCGGAACCAGTGGCAGCGGCAATCCGATTCAACAAGGCGTCGGGGTATCGGTCGCCGGCATTACTGCGGACCTCACGCAGGGCAGCATCCAATCCAGTGGTGTGCCGACAGACGTTGGCATTCAAGGCAACGGATTTTTCGTATTGAACAAGAGCGGAGAGATTCTCTATTCACGGGCAGGCAGCTTCACCATCGCCTCCGACGGGCAGTTGCTGTCGCAGGACGGTGCGGCCGTCCAGGGCTACGAGGCGGTGAACGGGGTTGTAAATCCCAACTCCTCCCCAGGCGGGTTGACGATTGCAACGGGAACCACCAATCCACCGAAATCGTCGTCGGAGGTTCAGCTGACTTTGAATCTCAACTCGGGCGCCGCTCCGCCCGTCACCGCCGCGAGCCAACAGACGGGTGCGGGCATTCCCGCCGGAACCGCCCTCACGGGAGGTACGATCCTGGCGTTCACCGACGGCACTAACCCATTTTCTGTTACTGCAGCAGCCGCCAACACCGATACGCTCGCCGACGTGGTCAACGCCATCAACGCGAACCCCAACTATAGCGCCAATCTAGTGGGAAATTCCTTGGTGATTACCGCGCTGAACGGTAGCCCGGTCAACTTCACGACGAATACTCTGACCGACCAGGCCAGCGGCGCGTTGACCGAAACCTTTGCGCCTTCCGGAACCGCGGTTCCGGGCGGCAGCTTTAGCACGTCAGTGGCCGTCTTCGATTCACTCGGAAGCAGCCACGTGCTGGGGTACACCTTCACGAAGACGGCAGCAAATACATGGAACTACGCGATCACAATCCCGGCCGCGGATGTCGGTGCAGCGGGCGCTCCGGTCACGATAAATAGCGGGGCGCTCGTTTTCAACGGCGCAGGGCAGTTAGTTTCACCTACGGCCAACGTCACGGGAATTACGATTGCCGGGCTCGCTGACGGCGCCAACAACTTAACTTTCGACTGGAACGTCCTTGGCCCGAATGGTGCGGGACTGCTCTCCCAGGTCGCCGGCCCTTCGGCCACATCAACTACCCAGCAAGACGGTTTCTCGAGCGGGAACCTGGTGAGTTACATCATCCAGGCGGACGGAACCATTCAAGGAACTTTCAGCAACGGACAGACCTCCGCGTTGGGCCAGATTGCACTGGCCTCGTTCACCAACGAACAGGGCCTCATTCGAAGCGGCTCAAACGAATTCTTGGCGAGCCTTTCCTCGGGTCAGGCCAACGTCGGCTCTCCGGGCACGGGCGGCCGCGGAACGCTGTCAGGCGGCGCGCTCGAACAGTCCAATGTAGACATCGCGACGCAGTTCGCGCAGCTGATCATAGCGGAGCGGAGTTATCAGGCCAACGCGAAGTCGGTAACCACATTCGACGAGGTCACCCAAGCCACACTGAATCTTAAGCCCTAGCGCGATTCGTTGACGCGAACCGAGTGGTGGTTCCCGCGCGATAGGAGCGGCGCTCTCGACTGGGATTCGATCGCGATTACAACTCTTTAATGAGCGGCTTCCGAACTTTGCGACGCGAGTTCCGTTTCTGTGCCACCACTTAGCGCGCCCAAGTTATTTTCGTGATTCAAGTACCTCTCTGCGAGGCACTTACAGTTTCGCGGCGCGGCTCGCGGCGCGCGCTAGAGGCAGTCTTCGGTGCTCGAATTGCTCATCCATTTGCGATGAACGAAGAAACCGAAGGAACACTTGCACCTCCAACAAGTCCGGCGGCCGCTGCGGGCAAAAAATCATCCGTGCCTCTCCTCATCGGTATGGCCGTGTTGGCGATAGCGGGCGGCGGTGGATCCGCGTGGTTGGTGCAGGAACGCGGTCGGGAGGCGGCAGCGTTGAACACGGCGGAAACCAATAGCCCGCCGAAATACCTCGTCCATCTGGAAGGCTTCACCGTAAACCTGGCTGATGTCGAGGAGTCACACTTCCTGCGGGTCTCGATGGATCTGGGTGTCGACCATCTTCCCGAGGGCACCGATAAGGACAAGCCTGCTTCGGCGCTCCCCGTTGGTCGAATTCGGGATGCAATCATCTCGGTATTGGCGACGGCCAAAGCGGACGCTTTGCTCACCCCGGAAGGAAAAGTCCAACTGAAGAAAGAGCTGGTGACATCTCTGAATCGGAACGTTCCGAAAGCGGGCGTTCGGGAAGTTTATTTTACCGAGTTTTTGGTGCAGCGCTGATCCCATGAGTTCCGGACTAGCTTCGACGAGGCAGATACCTATAGCCGTCCCGGACGAACTGTGGGACGAGGCTGGTTGGCTTCCGTGTGTGATCAGTGTGGACTTGCCTGTGCCCCTCTTTACCGTGCGCGATCTTCTGCAACTCGACGTTGGCGCTGTTGTCGAAACAAAGATCGCCGACGGCGCGGACGTGCCGGTGATGGTCAATGCTCAACTGATTGGCTGGGCAGAATTCGAAATGGTCGGCCACAAACTAGCCGTTCGCATGACCGAATTGGGCTAGGTAGCGACGGTCTTCCGGTGCCCTGCGGAAGTGAGGAGAACTCGATGGACGCAGTTCGGACAAGCTCCACGCTCTCAGGACTTCCGCCGGTATTGGCGCGGCTGTGGGCCACGGTCCGAGACGCGGCGCGCACGGTGAGAATGCACCGGCGAGAACGGTCGCTCCGAGTATGCGAAACACTCTCCCTAGGCGAACGGCGTTTTCTGATGGTGGTGCAATTTGAGCAACGCAAGTTTCTCATCGGCACCACGAGCCAATCCATTTCGCTTCTCCAACGGCTGGATGAATGCACTGCCTCCGCGCCTGGGTTCGAGGACTCCGCGCCGGGCAATTCTGCGCGGAATGGAACCAGCTGATGCGGCTCTTTCGATACATTCCGGCACGCAGGGGGCTGCTGGTGTTCCTCGTCGCCAGCGCGCAAGTAAGTTTGCCGGCCGGAACGATGGCTGCTTCCCAAGGCCCGGTTTTTCAAATTCCTGGCCTCACCGTGCGCGGCGATTCCACGTCCATCACGATTATCTTCCTGCTTACTCTGCTCACGCTGCTGCCGGCGATTCTTCTTTCGATGACGCCATTTGTCCGCATCTTGGTGATTTTCCATTTCTTGCGCCAGGCGCTGGGCACGCAGACCACGCCAACCAATCAGACGCTTATCGGTCTCGCGCTTTTTCTGACCTACTTTATTCTACAGCCCGTCGGAGTCGCGATTTACGAGCAGGCCATTTTGCCTTTCGAGCGGGGCCGCATCTCCTCGTTACAAGCGCTCGAACGCGGCGCAGCGCCTATGCGGCAGTTCATGCTGGGATACACCAGGGAAAAAGACCTGGCGCTATTTGTCGAAATGAGCAAGGAGCCACGGCCCAAGACGCCACAAGACCTCTCCATGCGGGTCGTGATTCCCGCATACATTCTGTCCGAGCTCAAAACCGGATTCCAGATCGGCGCGGTGCTCTTTCTCCCGTTTCTGGTGATTGACCTAGTTACTGCCTCGGTGACGACGTCCATCGGGATGCTGCAACTGCCTCCCGTGGTGATCTCGACGCCGCTGAAAATTCTTCTTTTTGTCGTCGCGGACGGTTGGAACCTGATTGTGGGATCGATGCTCAAGAGCTTTCACTAGTGAGGACCAGAAATGACCCCGGAACAAGTCGTCGAACTCTCGCGCCGCACCATCGAAGCGGCTTTTTGGGGAGCCGCGCCGATTCTTCTGGCGGCGATGGCAGTGGGATTGGTCATCAACATCGGACAGGTAATGACTTCGATCCAGGATCCCACGGTGTCGACCGTGCCGCGGCTCGGCGCCGTGGGTGTGATTCTGTTTTTTCTCACACCCTGGATGCTGAGCCATATGGTCACATTCACGGTGTCGCTATTCGCTGATTTTCGGCCATACACCCAATAGGGAGAACTCGTGCTGCCGCTTCTTGAACACATGCTATTTCGTGGCGCCGCGATCGCTCTGCGGATCTCCGGCGTCATGAGCTTTGCTCCATTTCTCGGCAGCGTTTCCATCCCGGCGCGCATCAAGGCGGTTTTCGTTCTTTTGTTTACCGCGCTGCTTTATCCCGTTTGTCCGGTGCCTGTGGAGGCGCTCACGCTTGGGGGATGGTCGCGCATCGTGATGGGTGAGGCGGTACTGGGGCTGGCGATGGGATTATGCCTGCAGTTCATTTTCGAGGGTGTGCAGCTTGCCGGGCAGATTGCTGGATTTCAACTGGGCTTCTCGCTGGTCAACGTAATAGACCCACAGTCCAATATCGATACCCCGGTGCTCTCTATATTTCATCAGTTGTTGGCCTTGCTTATTTTCCTGCAATTCGACGTGCACCATTGGATTCTTCGCGGGATCGTCAAGAGCTTTGTCTACGTCCCGGTGGGCAGTGTAGTGATCTCGAGCGCCGTTATGCATGAGCTGTTCCGAGCGGCGGACGGTATGTGGCTTGCGGGCGTGCAAATCGCTGCCCCGATCCTGTTCGCAACGGTCTTGATCGATGTGGCGGTGGGCTTCTTGAGCAAGGCTTCGCCGCAGCTACCAGCGATCTTGCTCAGTATTCCACTGAAGAGTTTGGTGGGGTACGTGGTGCTGGGCATCGCGGCCGGGCTATGGCCCGCCTTGTTCGAAAAGCAATTTACTCTCGCACTGGGCTGGAGCGAACGCTTGCTCCATCTGGCGCACTAAGGATTATTGATTCGTGGCAGACAACCGCACCGAACAAGCAACGCCCCGCCGCCGGACTACCGCTCGCGAGAAGGGCCAAGTGCTTCGGAGCCGCGACTTGGTGTCCGCGGTCACCGTGCTTGCGGCCGTGATTTTTCTGGCTTGGAATCCGGAAGTTTGGATTGGACGGTGGCGGACCTATTTCTCGCGCGCACTTTCGGCCAGCGTTCAGGGTGATTGGACGGATCAGACCCCGGTAATCCAGTGGACCGGCATCGCGGTGGCGCAATGGGTGTGGCCGATCCTTGCTATCGCGTTGTTCGCGGCCGTAGGCAGCACGCTGGCCCAGGGTGGCTTGACCGTAGCCGCCGGCGCGCTGACTCCGGATTGGCAACGTCTCAATCCGGCGCGGAACCTGCAAAGCTTATTTTCCCTTGCTGGTTTCAGCCGGGTTTTGCGATCTCTCTTGCCATCTGGCGTAATTTTTTATTTGGCGCTTCGGATAATTCTCAACGAAGCCCCGATGATTCTCCATTCTGCGCGTCTCAGCTCTCGCGAATCGCTGGCCCTGATCGGCACACTGTGCTTCGACATGGCTTGGCAGTCGACTTTTGTCCTCCTCGCCTGGTCGGGTATCGACTATCTTCTTCAACGGCAAACCTACGAAAAATCCCTGCGCATGACCAAGCAGGAAGTGAAACAAGACTCAAAAGATAGCGACGGGAATCCCCAGACCCGTGGACGTTTCCGCCGCTTGCGCCGCGAAATGCTGCGAAAGTCCCTGCAGCGGGACGTCAAGCGCGCTACCGCTGTGGTCACCAACCCCATCCACTATGCGGTGGCCATCGAATACCGTCCCGCATCGATGGCGGCGCCGGTGGTGGTGGCCAAGGGGCGCAACCTCATCGCCCAGAAAATCAAAGAATTGGCGCGCTGGCATGACGTGCCCATCGTTGAAAACCCGCCGTTGGCCCAGGCGCTGTACAAGGCCGTGGCTGTTGGCCAGATGATTCCACCCAAGCTGTATGCGGCGGTCGCGGAAATTCTGGCATTTCTTTACCGCGCGCAGATGCGCATGAAGCCGCAACAGCACGGAGCGCAGCCGGGCGGGGTCCCGCGATAAGGAAGCCGTATGGCCGTCGATACCACCATTACGAAACCTGCTTCCTTCGCCGAGTGGCTCATTCCTGTAGCTACCGTGGCTGCTGTTTTTGTCATGCTGGTCCCCGTCCCGGCCGTCATCCTCGATCTTTTTCTTGCATTGAGCATGACCCTTGCGGTGGTGGTTCTACTGTCCGCCCTGTACATTCTGAAACCAGTACAATTTTCCGTTTTCCCGACCTTGCTGTTGTTTCTCACGCTTTGCCGTATTTCGCTGAACATCGCCAGCAGCCGCCGTATTCTGCTGCACGGCACGGAGGGATCAGCCGCCGCCGGCAGCGTAATCCAAGCCTTCGGCCAGTTTGTTGTGGGCGGCAACTACGTGGTGGGCTTCGTCATTTTCCTCGCGCTCATCGCGATTCAATATCTGGTCATCAATCACGGCGCGGTGCGCACCGCGGAGGTTGCCGCGCGCTTCACACTCGACGCGCTGCCCGGCAAACAGATGGCCATTGACGCGGACATGAACGCGGGCCTGATCGACGAACAGCAGGCGCGGACGCGCCGCGAACAGATCGCCAAGGAAGCGGAATTCTACGGCGCGATGGACGGCGCCGCTCGTTTCAGTCAGCGCGACGCGCTCGCGACCATCCTGATCACCGCTATTAACATCATCGCGGGATTCCTGATTGGCGTTTTCCAGCTCAATATCCCGCTTGCCGAAGCCGCAAAAACCTACACGGTGCTGACTGTGGGCGATGGTCTGGTCACCATGATTCCTTCGTTGTTGGTGTCCGTCGCGGGCGGCATCGTGGTGACCCGAACGTCCAGCGAAGTCACTGTTGGCGTTGAATTCGGCCGCCAATTGTTCGGCCGGAAGGGTCCCCTGCGAATCGCTTCGGGAGTGATGTTTCTCCTGGCCTTGATTCCGGGACTCCCGAAGTTCTCTTTCTTTCTAATGGCGGCCATTACCGCTTACCTGGCGTCGCGCGCGCAACAGCATGTCCCAACGGAAGCGAAGCCGGCGGAAGTTGTCAGTGACAAGCTCAAAGCCGACCCGCAGCAGCAAATCGAAGGCCTGCTGAAGCTCGATGAAATCAGTCTTGAAGTCGGATACGCGCTGGTTCCCCTGGTTGACCAGGCGCAGGGCGGCCAGCTCCTGCAACGCATTCGCGCACTCCGCCGGCATCTCGCTCTGCAACTCGGTTTCCTGGTGCCGTCCGTGCACATCACGGATAACCTCAAACTCAAGCCTCGCGAATACGTGGTACTGCTGCGCGGTGTGGAGGTCACGCGGTGGGAAACCCAGCAAGAGCGCCTGCTGGCCATCAGCTCTGAGCCTGCGGCGACTCCCATCGAAGGAATAGCGACGCACGAACCCGCCTTTGGCGCCACGGCACTGTGGATTGTGCCCGGACTTCAAGAGCAGGCGTTGGCAACCGGCTACGCGGTTGTTGATCAAACCTCGGTTCTCGCCACCCATCTCGCCGAGATCGTGCGCCAGTTCGCTCACGAACTGCTGACTCGCCAGGAAACCAAGCGCCTGCTTGACGTCATGGCGGAAACCCAGCCGAAGCTTATCGACGAGCTGGTTCCGCGCTTGCTGACCCTCGGGGAAGTCCAGAAAGTACTGCAACAGCTGCTCCGCGAGCAAGTCTCCATCCGAGACCTGAGCACCATCCTGGAAGCCCTGCTGGAAACTGCCCCGGTCAATAAGAATCAAATAGCACTGGTCGAAGCCGCACGACAGGCGCTCGGCCGCTCGTTGATCCATCCGCTCCTGAGCGATGACCGCAAGCTCAAAGTTCTCACGCTGGATCCGGAGATCGAGCAGGAGTTCCAGCGCCAAATCGATCCGCAGCCGGGCGTTGAGCGTTCCGCAGGGGGCACCACGAACCCGCTCCGCCATGTGCTCGAGAGCTTGCAGCGGTTGGTGGGAGATCGCGTGGCGTTGAGCTCTACCGTGTTGGTGTGCAGCAGTCCGGTGCGCTTTCACCTGAGACGCCTGCTCGAGCCATTCATTCCGCGCATCGTTGTTCTGTCGCCCGCCGAGATTCCCGCCACGGTAACCGTGCAATCTCTGGGGGTCGTGAAATGAACAACAGTTGGCCCAGCCGAATGTCTACACCTGGAAATGAACCATGTTAACCACCACGGCAAAGCCGGACTCCCCCCGCGTGGCCCTCGATCCCACAGAGCGGCAGCGCTTACTCAACGAGAATCTCCCCGAGGTTCGCTACATCGCCCGGCGAATCCACGACCGGCTTCCGTCCCACGTCCCCTTCGACGACCTGGTCCACGCCGGAATTATCGGTTTGATCGACGCCGTGGACAAATTCGATCCACGAAAGAACGTGCAGCTCAAGTCCTACGCCCGGTTCCGGATTCGCGGCGCGATCCTCGATAGTTTGCGTCAGATGGATTGGAGTCCGCGAAATCTGAGACGCCAGGCGCGGCGTATCGAAGAAGCGAACCGCGAACTTGCCGCCGAGCTTGGCCGCGCGCCGTCAGAGCCCGAACTCGCGGGGCGGATGGGTCTCCGGCTCGAAGAGTACCAGCAATTGCTCGGCGAGCTTCGAGGACTCGACCTCGGCAGCTTGCAGGCACAGTCCGAAGACAGCGGAAGCGATGAAGCGAACGCTGCGGTAGCCAGCCGCACCGAGGAAGATCCCTTTCAACTCACGCTGCGCACCGAGATGCGCACCCTTTTGGCACAAGCAATCGAGGAACTCGACGAGAAAGAGCGCCAAGTCCTCGGTTTGTACTATCTCGAGGAGCTGACCATGAAAGAAGTAGGGGTGATCCTGGACATTGGCGAGTCGCGTGTATCTCAGATTCATACCGCCGCGCTGATTCGAGTGCGATCCCGGCTGCAGGGCCGCCTGAATTCAGGGGCGGACTTACGTGCGGCAGCCAGGCGGGGTGGTAGTCGTGGCGGGGAGGCCTGATGCGCAAGACCCTACTGCAGGAGGAGATTGACGCGCTTTTCAACACGGCGCAGCAAGCTCCAAAGCCCAAGCACGCCGTTAAGAAGACCTTCGAGGCGTTCGACGTTCGCGTAAGCCGGCAACTGGACTCCGACCAGATTCACGTCGTCACCACGCTTCACGAGTCGCTGGCGCGCCGGCTAGGCAATTCCCTCGGGGCCTACCTCCGTGTGGGCTTTGAAATGAATCTGGTTTCCATCGAGCAGATTCCCTACCGCGAATTCATGGGGCGAATCCCGGAGATGACGTATTTTGCGTCGCTACACGTTATGCCCATCGATGGACGGGCGGCTTTCCAAGCGGATTTGTCCCTGGTCTTTCCCATCGTGGACTTGGTCCTCGGTGGTTCTGGCGCCGACCTGATCGATCCGCGTGATCTCACCGAAATTGAAGAGCAGATCTTCGAAACTGTCGTGGGAATTATCGCGCGCGACCTGCAAATCACTTGGGCGCCGGCGCTGCCGTTGGACATCCAATTCGAACAGCGGCAGCAATACAACCAGGTGCAAGGCCTCATGCTGCCGATGGAAAAGATTCTTTCGTTAAGCTTCGAGATCCGGTTGCCCAACGCTCACGGCGGCCTCAATTTCGCGTTCCCCGCGGTGATCGCCAACGCTTTGTTGCGGAAACTTTCGGTACAGTGGTCGTTTTCCGAACGTCTCCCTTCGCGACAAACCAGACGGCAAGTACGCGAGCAGCTACTCGAGAGTCGCTTCCAAGCGGACCTGAGTTTGCCAAAGAGCTCAGTAAGTATCCGGGAACTCGCCGCGTTGGAGCCTGGCAGCCTGCTGGTGCTGCCCCAGCGCGCACAGGATCCCGTGTACCTGAACATCGCAGGCAAAGCGATGTTTCTAGGGTACGCGGTGCGGGAAGGAACGCTGCGCGGAGCACGCATTGAACAGCGCCTCTCCCTTGCGGCGTCCCACGGAAGAGAGACCCGGTGAGCCAAACGCCAGATACGCCGTTGATCGTGCAGTTCTGCCAGGCCTGGACGGAGAGCTTCAGCCACGTCCTGGGTCAACTAGGTGTAGTTTCCCCGAGCGTTACCGCCGGCAGTCCCGAGCCCGCGAAGGCTCTCACCAGCGAGGAGCTGGCTACCACGGTCTCGGCATTCTTCAAGGGCGGCGGAACCTTGTCCGGCGAGCAGGTCTGGGTGGTCGAGAAACCTGTGGCCCTGCAGCTGGCTCAGTTGCTCATGTCGGAACCTCTTGATCCGGCCGCCGAATTTTCAGACACGCACAACGACGCATTCGCCGAACTTCTGCGCCAGGTGGCTGGGCAGACCGCGACCACCTGGAAGCAGATCGCCGGCGGTGAAACCGAGATCGCCTACCAAGCCAAGACGGATGCGGTCTTTGTGCCCGCACAAAGTACCATCGTGCAAGTTACCGGCGAGAAATTCCCGCCTCTATCGCTGCGATTTTTTGTGAATTCGGCGCTATTCGACGCGCTGTCGATCGCCGCACCCGCACCGGAGGTTCAGGAGGTTCCGACTCCGCCCCCGCTTCCTCCCCCGGGTTCGCTTCCGTCCAACGTGGAACTTTTGCTGGACGTCAAATTGGAAGTCACGATCCGTTTCGGAGGGCGAGAAATGCTTCTTCGCAATATTTTCGGGCTGATGCCCGGCGCGGTGGTCGAACTTGACCAGATGGTGAATGATCCCGCTGAGCTGCTTGTGGCCGGGCGTCTCATCGCCCGAGGTGAAGTCGTCGTCGTGGACGGAAACTTCGGCTTGCGCGTCACCGAAGTCGCCAGCCCTAAGGTGCGCGCCGAGGTGCTGAAGGCTTAGGGAGAATCACTCAAGATGAGCGCAACGGAACCCGTCGGTATCAACGATTACAGTAGTAACGATGAAGCTAGCCCGTCTCCCGAAAAGTGGTGGACACGATTCGCGACGCGTTGCGCGGCCGCGGAATGCCCCTACCGCGGGAGACTATGGCCTGCCTGGTTCCGCAAACTACGGGGCGTGCGGTTCGAGGGCCGTTGGTATTGCGAGGCGGAGTGTTTGAAACCTCTGCTCGAATTCCGCATGTTGCATTTGCTTTCCAGCTTTGTCGCTCAAAAAACGAGAAGCTATCGGCTGCCACTCGGTCTCTTGCTAATCAACCGCGGCAACATTTCGCCGGAGCAATTGCGCGAAGCGCTGCGCAACCAGCGCGACGCTGGAGCGGGCAGGCTGGGCGACTGGTTCCGCCAGATGGGCACTATCAATGAACAGCAACTCACCGCGGCGCTGGGGCAGCAGTGGGGTTGCCCAGTCTTCCCGCTGGAACATCAAACGCCGCATCCTTCTTGGAGCGGTCTACTGCCTTTGCCCCTTTTGGAATCTGCCCGTACCGTTCCGGTACACGCCTCCCTGGACGGTCGGGTCCTGCACCTTTGCTTCGGTAGCCACCTGGACCACCCGCTGCTTTATGCCATCGAACTCATGCTCGGTTGCCGGACGGTCGCTTGTGTGGCCTCGGAGGCCAAGATCGACAGTTTTCTCCGCCAGTTGCGCCGCCATGCCCAAAGGACCGAAACCTGCTTCGATACCGTTCGCGATCCCCGGGAAATGGCCTGGGTTGTTTGTAATTATGCGACTCAACTTCGGGCCCTCCGCGTGGCCGTGGTTCGGACCAGCGCTCACATCTGGGTCCGATTTTACTGCGGGAAAGTGGCTAGAGACCTGCTCTTCAGGATCTTGCCGGAGAGTGCCCCGGCGTCGGTCCAGGAACGATTCTCCGGAGGGGCTAAAGCCTTTCTGCCCCCTGCCGATAGAACAAAGGATGGCGTCGCAAACGCCCCAGGACTCTTATGACTTCGTCTGTCCGCTCGGCAAGTCCTCCGCCGCAGCGCAGTTCGATTTTGTGCTTAGAGGAGTCGGACAGGCGTAAGAAGCGTCTGCTTGCTGTTCTTAGCCACGGGTTGCCAACCCTGCCCAACTACGTCTTGGACCTCAACGCTCTATTGGGTAGCGCATCGGTGGATCTAAAGAAGGTCGGCACCGTGATTCGTACTGATCCGAGCCTCAGTGCGCAGGTTCTCCGTCTTTGCAATTCCGCGCTTTTTGGCCTGCGCCGCCGGGTAATCAGCATCGAACAAGCTGCCGTCCTGCTTGGCACGGAAAGGCTGCGCACCCTGGTCCTTACCTGCTCGCTCATGCAATTTGCTGGAAAGCGCCTGCCCAACGCGCAACTGATGTCCTTTTGGCAGCACTGTTTTCTCTGCGCCTTGCTCAGCGAGCGCATTGCCCATCAGGTGGACTACTTCGAGAAGGAGCAAGCCTATCTTGGTGGTTTGTTGCATGACGTCGGACAGCTTCCCTTGTGGATCGTGGCGATTATTGAGGAAGAAGCCAAGCGTCAGCTGCCTCCACCGGATTGGCCGGACAATACCGCTGTCGAACGTGAATATTTCGGAATGGATCATTGCAAAGTCGGCCGCTCCATGGGCCTCGCCTGGAACTTCATGCCTTCCTTCGTGGATGTTTTCGAACATCACCACCATCCGGGAAGCGCGCAGCATGATCCCTATCTGGTCGGAATCGTTGCGGCAGCCGATAAATTCCTGCTGACTCAGACGGGGGTCCCATCGGCACGCCTTGCGGACGCCTCGCCGAGTTCTGAAACATCTGTTTCGGAGCAGGGCGGGCCAACGTTTCTTCAAGAATGCCTCCCGCTCCTCTCGGAGACCGAAAGGCAGGCCGTCCTGGAAATTTTGCAGACCGAGTACATCCATTTGTTGCCTCTCGTACAGCTGGGCTTGGCCAGTGCGACCGGCGCGGCGGGAGAACCAAACAGAACTCAGGAACTGGAGATCAATCATGAAAAAACTTAAAGTACTCATTGTCGACGATTCCTCCGTCATGCGGAAAATCGTCGAGCGCTCGCTTCGTCAGGCCGGGCT
Organism: uncultured Acidobacteriota bacterium; assembly: GCA_963788495.1. Taxonomy (GTDB): domain Bacteria; phylum Acidobacteriota; class Terriglobia; order Acidiferrales; family UBA7541; genus Acidiferrum. Next base: position 803,843 of record CAWBGX010000003.1, read on the forward strand.
GGATCTTGGCGAAGTTCTCGAAGCCAGTAACGGCGCGGAAGGTCTTGTGGAGGTGCAGAAGGGCTCATTGGACCTAATCCTGAGCGACATCAACATGCCTGCGATGGATGGCCTCGAGTTCTTAAAGAGCCTCGCCGGCCTCGAATGTGCCAAGGGCGTCCCCGTCGTTATGATCACCACGGAGGGCAGCGAAGCCCGGGTAGTCGAGGCGCTCTCGGCTGGAGCGAAAGGGTACATTCGCAAACCCTTTACGCCGGAGCAAGTTAAAGAACGAGTAGCGCCGCTGCTAGGAGGTGCTCTGTGAGTTCCACGTTAAGTCATTCGCCGAAGTCCTCGGTCCGTCCGGATCCCAGCTGGAGGTCAATCATCGAGTGCGCCACAATCGAGGTCTTCGAAATGATGGCTGGCGCGCGTCTTGAGCCTGTTCCTACGCCTACAGAGGAGCCCAAAGGGGCGCGAACTGCCATGGTCGGCTTGGCTGGAGCACTTTGCGGAATGATGTCGATCCGCTGTTCCAGTAACTCGGCGGGGCAACTTGCTTCTCTGATGCTCGGCGGTGATGCCGCTGAAAATAATTCCATGATCGCGGATGCCCTCGGCGAGCTTTGCAACATGGTGGCCGGCAATTTCAAGTCGAAAATCACCAACCTGGCGGATCATTGCATGCTCTCCGTCCCGACGGTCATTAGCGGCGAAGACTATTGGTTGCAGACCTCCAGTCCTGCGGAGCAATTTCAAATCGCGCTTACGTACCAGGGCGAGCTCGTCTGGGTCGCTCTCACCGTACACGAATAGTCGGAAGGCGTTTCGCTCCGTCCCGTGGGCCGGTTCCTCCGGCAACGTTTGCCGGTTTGCCCGGCTCTCCCGGCAAAGATGACCTCGCAGTCAGTCGGTGCCGTTGCCCCGCCTGTTCATTCACCGCGTAACCGTTCTGCTTTCAGTCTCTAACAATTTTTTACAATCCATTCATCTGGCTACCGGCGTGCACCCTCTGTCCTGGAGGTAGCGTGATGAACAGCGGTTTCTATTCCGCCTATGCGGGCTTCGCGGCACGCATGGACGAACTCGAGGTGGTCGCCAACAACCTCGCCAACGTCAATACCGCGGGTTTCAAGGCGCAGCGCGAGTTCTACCGCTCCTTTGCCGCGTCTCTGAATGGCGCAGACCCCGCTCCAGCGATGATGACCGTTTCCGAAGCCGTTCACCAAGCCGTGAATCAGTTCGGCATCCTCGGCGGAACCCGCATGGATCTTTCCCAGGGAACCCTGGAGATGACCGGGAACGACACCGATGTCGCTCTCGAAGGGCCAGGTTTCTTTGCCGTGCTGACCAAAGACGGCGTTCGCTACACCCGCAATGGCGGTTTCCGCCTGGACAAGAGCCGCAACCTTGTCACTCAACAGGGTGACCAGGTACTTAGCGAACAGCCCCCTGGCCGGCCACCTCGGCCCATCCAGGTCCCGACGGGTACCCCAACCATTAGTCAAGACGGTACCGTTTCCGTCGATGGCGCTCTGGTCGCCAAAATGCGCATAGAAGACTTTCCGCCGAATACGCTGCTGAAACAGGAAGGTAACACCTACCTCGTCGCCCCAGCCGGAGCGGGAAAGCCTCCCGTGAATACCACGGTGCGGCAGGGAGCGCTGGAGACCTCCAACAGCGACGCCATTCGCAGCACCGTCGCGCTGATCGATCTTCAGCGCACTTCACAAATGATGGAGAAGGCGCTCTCCATCTTTCACAACGAATTCAATAGGTCGGCGGCACAAGACTTGCCGCGCATCTAGCTGTTCAGGAGACAAACTCACATGTATCGAGCGATGTACACCGCCGCCAGCGGCATGGAAGCGCAGCAATTGAATCTAGACAATGTCGCCAATAATCTGGCCAATGCCAGCACCGCGGGGTTCCGCCGCCGCCGTCTGCAGTTTCAGGATCTCATTTACCAGAATCTCGTTGCCCCCGGCGCCGCCGCGACACAGCAGACCACTTTTCCCGCCGGTTTGCAGATTGGCCTCGGTGCGCGCACCGCCGCTTCCGAAGTCATCCAGCAGCAGGGTGATTTCAATCAGACCGGAAATCCTCTCGATCTCACTATCCAGGGTCCCGGCTTCTTTCAGATTCAGCTGCCCAGCGGCGAACTCGCCTACACCCGCTCCGGAGCATTTCACTTGGACTCCACGGGCATCATCGTCGATGCCCAGGGCAACGCTTTGCAGCCCGCGATCACCATTCCTTCCAGCGCCACCAATATCACCATTGGCACGGACGGTACCGTGAGCATTACCCTCCCCGGCCAGGCTCAAGCGCAACAGGTTGGTGCCATTCAACTCGCCACTTTCGCGAACGCCGGTGGTTTGAATAGTGTCGGGAACAATTACCTTCTGGAGACCACCGCCTCCGGCAATCCCATCGCCGGCACGCCGGGCGGCACCGAAGGCCTCGGCCAGATTCAGCAGGGAGTATTGGAAAACTCCAATGTCGATGTGGTCGGCGAGTTCATTCAGATGATTTTGGCGCAGCGTTCCTACGAAGCAAATTCACGCGTGGTCAAGGCTGCCGACGAAATGTTCCAGACCGTCAACGGGTTGACCTCTTAGTTGGAGCGATCCATGCGCTGCGTGCGTTGCCAAATCCTGATGCTGCTTGCGGTGGCCCTTGCATCCCGTGCTGGGCGCGCAGGAGGCCCTCCCGTGGCGCTCCTCGCGGAGGCAGTGGTCCATGGCGACACCATTCGCCTGGCCAACCTCTTGCCAGAGGACGCCTCACGCGCATTGCGCACCGCTGCCGAAGCCATCTCGTTGGGTGCGGCGCCGCAACTTGGCGCTGCGCGGCGATTCCGCCGGGACGCCATCTTCGCTACGCTGCAAAGCGCCACCCTATCACCCGCTTCCTTCTTGATACCGGAAGTCATTACCGTCCGGCGCGACGAACGGTCACTTACACGAGAAGAGGCGCTCGCAGCCATCCAAAGCGCGCTCGCGAAAAGTCACATCGTCCGCGCACCGCGATTTCGCCCGGAAGATATCGTTCTCGATGCGGACGTCGAGGTTCCCCGCTCCGGTGCGCGGCTCGAGGTAACTCAGATCGTCTTTGACGAAGCGACCCGCCGCGCGCGTTTCCGATTTCAGGCGCGCACCGCTCTTGGCGTAAATCCTTTCTTTGTCACCGCGCGCGTGGCCCCCGGAGCTTCTACCGCCGTATCCGCCACCACACGCATTACGTCGCTGTCCACCAAACCTCTCTCCGTCGTCGATTCCCCGGTACTTGTCGATCCTCGTCAATTCGCCCGCCTTCATCTGCGCTCGCCCAGCGCAGACATGCTGCTCGCCGTAAGGCCCCTTCAGCGCGGCCATCTGGGCGAGACCATTCGTGTCCGCCTGCCGGCCTCGGGAAAGACCCTCCAGGGACGCGTCACCGGCAAGGATTTTCTCGAAGCCGTCTTTTAGGAGCCTCGAAATGTTTGCTCACCTTCCAGTCCCCGTGAAACCGTTCCTAAGAGTCTTGGTCACCGCATTGCTCCTCGGGTGTTTGATCCCGCTTTTCTCGCCAGCCCTCCCGCGCTTCAAAAGAGCCAAATCGGAGACCGCAGCCAGCACCCTGGACGACTATCTCAAGCGCGCTCGCGCCATGAGCCTGCCCGCGCCTGCCACCGTCGGCAGCCTGTGGGTTCGCTCCGGGCCGCTCGCCAGCATCTCCACCGACTATAAAGCCCGCAATCCCGGCGACCTCATCGTCATTCATCTTACGGACAACTTCACCGCCGCCACCAACGGCGAGAACAAACAAACGCGCCAGTTCGGCACCAACTCTGCGATCACCGGTCTGGTTGGTACTATCGGCGCCCGCAATCGTTTACAAAATCTGTTCAACGCCAATTCCGCCACCAACCTCGACGGCAAGGGACAGTCCACCCTGAGTTCCAACGTGCAACTCAATCTCGCCGCTCAGGTTCTCGAGGTGCTCCCCAGTGGAGTCCTCGTCGTTCAGGCCGCGCGTGACATTACTGTTGGCAATGATCGCCAAACCGTGCTTATCCGCGGGTTAGTGCGCCCCGGTGATCTGGCTCCGGACAATTCCGTGCCTTCCGCCGCGATCTCCAACCTGGAGGTAGAAATCAAAGGCAAGGGCGCGGTGGCTGACGCGTCCCGCCAGCCTAATATCGTGATTCGAACGCTTCTGAAGATCTTGACTTTCTAGGGGACTACTCCATGGTTGCTGTCCGAAAATTAGCTCTCGTCGCCTTGGCCGCTGGGTTGCTTCTTCCGGAGTGCAGTCTGGCACTCGCGGACCGGGATCAACCGGCCCTGGCCGCTCCTTTCGCGGCGCACGTCGCTCGCCTCAAGGACATCACCAGCGTAGAAGGCGTACGCGAAAACCAGCTCATCGGTTATGGACTCGTCGTCGGCCTGGCCGGTACTGGCGACAAACAGCAAACCATCTTTTCCGTGCAAACGCTGGGCAACATGCTTCAGCGCATGGGCGTCAGCATTCAGAACCAAATCTCCACCATTCAGGTGCGCAACATCGCTGCCGTCTTCGTTACCGCCACCCTCCCTGCGTTTGCCCGCCCCGGCGTCAAGATCGACGTCACCGTCTCTTCCATCGGCGATGCCAAGAGCCTTGCCGGCGGCACCCTGTTAATCACGCCGCTATCGGCGGCTGACGGGCAAGTCTATGCTGTTGCCCAGGGGTCCCTCGTCATCGGAGGCTACAGCGCCGGATCGTCGGCGAACGCCAAGGTCGTCAATCATCCCACCGTGGGCCGCATTCCTTTCGGCGCATTGGTCGAGCGCGACACCTCGATCGACCTCACGCAGATCACATCGCTGTCCCTTCTTCTTCGCGATCCGGACTTCGATGCCGCTCGCGAGCTGGCCGCGGTGATTAACCGCGAGCTCGGCGGCAACGCCGCCCACGTCGTCGATAGCCGTCGGGTAGAGATCGCCGATATTAAGGCCGCCGGCGGCGATGTGCCCGCGGTTATGGCCCGCATTGGCGACCTCAGCATTCACACCAACCCCGCAGCCAAGGTCGTGGTCAACGAACGCACCGGCACGGTCGTCATGGGCGGCAATGTGACCATCAGCCCCTGCGCCATCCTCCACGGCAATCTTTCGATTCAGGTCACCACGGACTTTCAAGTCTCGCAGCCGGCGCCATTTTCAAAAACCGGTCAGACCGAAGTCGTCCCGCAAACCAACGTCCAGGCGCAGGAGACGCCCGTCCAAGTCATCCAACTTAAGGAGGGCGCCACTGTGGAAGAGTTAGTGCGCGGCCTGCAAACCTTAGGCGCTTCCGCGCGGGATGTCGTCGCCATACTGCAGGCCATCAAAGCTGCGGGTGCGCTAAATTCCGATCTGGAGGTTCTGTGATACCCCAACTACCGTCGCCTGCAGCGGCAACTTCGGCTACGCCTTCCCATTCCGGGTCCATACGGCAAAACGGCTCCTCCAGCGAGACTACGCCCGCTGGAAGAAAGCTCCAAAAGGCCGCCGCCGAATTTGAATCCATGCTCTTGTCCAATCTCTGGAAGTCCATGAAAAGCAGCCTGGACTCCTCGGACGACGAATCGAGCGATCCGGCCCATGACGCCCTGGCAGACATGGGGATTCAGGCTATGTCCAGCGCAGTAGCCAAGACTGGCGGCCTGGGCATCGGCAAGCTGATTCTAAGGCACTTAGAGCCAATGCTGGCCCGTTCCAGCAACGACAACCGTCCGCAACCCGGTAAAGCTTCGGCACTTTCCGCCGATACTTTCCTAGAGACCCACTAAAACATAGTGGCGCGATTAAAGTTTTCTCACGTTTCGCCGATAGGAATTCAAGATGCCAGCAATATTTGAAGCTTCGGAATCGGCTCGTTGCAATCCAGGAGTCTGGTCATGAAGATCGATCCAAGAATTCAGCTTCCAGGAGACATCCAGCAGGAAGCTGTCAGGAATTCGCGAAAATCGGGAGGGGCCTCAAGCGGAGCCTCTGACGCCTCCAGCGCCAAACCCGCCGCCGATGAAGACACCGTTAGCATTTCGAGTACACTCGGCGACGTACAAACCCTCAAGACCAGCTTCGCGAGCGTGCCGGAAGTTCGCACTCCGCTCGTCAACGCCTTGCGGCAACAGGTCAATTCAGGTCAGTACCAGCCGGACAGTCTGAAGGTCGCCGATGCCGTCCTCGCCGAGCAAGCCGGGGCCAACAACGCCGCCTGATGCGCGGGAGTCCCATGGGAGAGATAAGTCCATCGTCGGCCCCTAGGATCGACCTGCTTTCTGCCGGAGATGGAAAAGACTCTGATCGTAAGCGTTCGGGCGAGCCGGGCCGGGCTAAACCCACCCAGCACAACGCTCCACCTCCGCCTGTCGAGGTGGAGAGAGACGACGAGCATCAGCTGGATGAACAGGCCTAAACCGTGAGCCCAGAAACCACAGGCTACCTGGAACTCCTAGACCAGCGCATCACGCTGCTGCATGCCCTCTCCGACGCGCTGCTTGCCGCTCGGACCGACGTCGTCGCTCTCGATCTCAATGGTCTCGAGGACCGCATTGCCGATCAGCACCGTCTGTGCCAAGAGATTCGTCGCCTCGACTCCCACATCGATCAGCTGCAAGGGCAGGGCGCCGATCCTCGCAGCGCCGGGCCAGACAAGTACGTCACCCGGTCCGCCAACCAGGATGACCGTAGCTTGCACGACACTCTTGATCGCCTCCACGGAGCTGAGGTCCGCGTAAAGCAGTTAAACGATGCTCATCAAGCCTTGTTGCATCGTTCCCGCTGGACCGTTGGCGCTCTTCTCAATTCCTATCGATCCTTCGCTTTGACCTATTCTGATCCGTCTTCTATCCGCTCGCTTGCCGGCGAAAGGTCCTAGCCATGGGTACCCTGACCTCGGGTCTCAACATAGCGCTGCAATCTTTGCTCGCGGAACAGTCAGCGATCGCCACCACCAGCAATAATATTGCGAACGTTAATACCCCCAGTTACGCTCGCCAGCGCCCCGATCTTGCGGAGAGTCCGCCGGTGCAAATCGGTTACCTGACGTTTGGCACCGGGGTGCAGCTTCAGCAGGTCACTAGCTTGCGTGATGCCATCCTCGATCTTCGCGTCAACCAGGAAACACAACAGCAGGGTCAACTTACCTCCTTCCTCAGTTCCGGACAGCAAATTCAAAGTCTCTTCAACGAAACAGCGGGCAGCGGCCTACAGAGTCCCCTGACCGCATTTTTCAACAGTTTGTCGCAACTGTCCGCCAATCCCAGCGACCTCAACGTTCGTCAAGGCGTTTTGACTGCCGCGCACAATCTCGCCATTGCGTTCAACCAGACGTCCGCGAATTTGAGCACCTTGCAGCGCAACGTCGATGTGTCCGTTACCCAGTCCGTAAGCCAGATCAATACGCTTACCGCTCAAATCGCTGCCGTGAACGCGCAGGTTTTTGCCGCGGTGTCCTCCAAACAGAACGCCGGACTGTTCATCGATCAGCGCCAACAGCTCATCAATCAGCTTTCCAATCTCGTGGACCTTTCCGAAATCGACGCCGGCCACGGCAGTCTGACCCTCACTACCACCGGCGGTGCGGCCCTCGTGGTGGGCGGGCTGAATTTTCAGCTCAACACCCAGACGGACCCCGGAACGGCCCTGCAGCATGTTTTTTCCCAGGGATCGGACATTACTTCGACCATTACCGGCGGTCAGCTTGCTGGGCAGATTCAGATCCGCGATCAGGAAATTTCCTCGGTCCAATCCTCGCTGGATACGCTGGCGGCAAATCTCGCCAACGCCGTGAACCTGCAGCATCAAGCTGGATTTGATTTGGCCGGGCTTGCGGGCGGCAATCTATTCACGCCGCCGCCGGCGGGTGGCGTCGGAGCCGCGTCAGTTCTCTCCGTGGCCATTACCGACCCTAACCAGATCGCCGCCAGCGCCGATGGAACCGCCGGCGACAACACCAACGTCAATGCGCTTCTGGCCCTGCAGAACCAGTCCATCGTCAATGGCCAGACTCCGCTAAATTACTACTCCGGCCTCGTTTTTAAGATCGGCAGCGACATCTCCAACGCGCAGACCCAGCAACAATCGGGAGGCCTCATCCTCCAGCAGATTCAAAATCTTCAGGGTGGTGTTTCCGGTGTGGATATCAATGAAGAAGCGACCAACCTCATTCGGTTTCAGAACGCGTACCAAGCCTCGGCTCAGGTCTCTTCAGTGATTAATTCGCTCTTGCAGACCACCATCAACCTGGTTCAGTAACCATGCCCATTCGCCTCAATCCCGATCTTGTGCCCGATCTGTTGAGCTCGATCCAGCAAAGCCAGCAGAACATCAACACCGCGTCAAGGCAGCTGGGTTCCGGCCGTAGCGTCAATCAACTGTCGGACAATCCAGCCGCCGTCGCTGCCTTGGTTGGCAATCACAACCAAACCGGGCAGGACGACCAGTTTATTCAGAACATCAACTCCCTACAAACCCGTCTGCAGATCGGTGATTCCACGCTCAGCAGCGTGGTCACCGCCCTTACGCGCGCCATATCCATCGGCACGGAAGGTGCCAACGGCACCCTCAACGACGGCGATCGCCAGGCGGTCGCCGTGGAAGTGCAGGGCCTGACCTCGGAACTCCTCAGCCTGGCAAACGCCACCGATCAGGGCACTTATATATTCGCGGGCACCGCCGTTACCACCCAACCCTTCACCCTCGATCCGCTGACCAACACGGTCACCTATAACGGCAATGCCAACTCCACTTCGGTCCAGCTTTCCAACGGGAATGCCCTCACCACCAACGTTCCTGGAGACCAGATCTTCCTCAACGCCGCCGGCAGCGCTTTCGGCGCTTTGCAAAGCTTATATTCCTCCTTGATCACCAACACCAACATCGACCAGGCCGTCGGCCAGGTGCAAACCGCTCTCAGTCAGCTGAGCATTCAGCGGGTCTTTTACGGCAACGGGCTCAATCAGGTCAATCTAAGCGAAAGCTTTCTGAATCAAGACAAAATCGATCTAAGCTCGCAAGAGAACTCACTCGTCGGCGTAGATCCTGCCAAGGCTGCCTCGGATCTCGTACAGGCCCAGTTGGCCAATCAATCTACGCTGAGTGCCACGGCCCGCATCCTGAGCCTGCCCAACATCCTCAGCTTCCTCAAGTAGCCACTAAATAAAAATACCTTTCCAGGTAGACCGGGGCTCCACGAAACAACTCCGCGAGGCTCAAAGCGTGTCTTGGCTGGCCTGGGCCCAAGCCTTGGTTGCCGCCATCCTCGACTGCGCATTTTGCAGGCGGGCCTTCTCCGCCAGCAGGCGCCCCTGAACAGACGGCAGGACCTTTGCCAGTTTTTCGATGTTGCTCCGATACTCGCGGATTTCCTTCTCCAGTTCGGCGTCTGGCGCGACCTCCGATGCAAGAAGCCGCCTGCAACTGGCGGCCCGCAAGACTACTCCGAGTAGGTGGGAAAGATCTTCCGGTTTCACGAGCCAGGGAGCGTTTGGTTCCGGCTGCAAGCGGGCCAACCCGGCGCACAGGTCAACGTTGGCGATGCGCAGGCTCTCGGCTGCGGCGCTCGGCATTAAGCCTTCCAGCTGACCGGTACATGTTCCTCAGAGCTGGCATTGGACGCAACCGCCGTCAGCGAAGCAAGTTTCGGTGCCGAACCCGCCGACTCGGCCCGATCCACCTCGGCCCAGGTTTCCCGCAGCGCAAAGAGGTCGGTGATCTGCCGCAAGAGCGTTTCCTTACACGCGTAAACCTGCGCTTTCCAGAGGTTCGCCCGTAGAGCTACATAGAATGTCTCTAAATTGCGGGCAACCTGTCCTCCGCGCTCGAAGTTCAAAGTCCCCTGCAGCACGCACAGGACGTCCAGAGCGTGGTTGATTCGGTTGGTACGATGTTCGATGTTGTTCTGTTCCATGGCTTGAGCGGCCTGGCTCAGATCTTGAATCAGCTGTTCATACAGCAAAACGACTCGCCGGACCGCCGTGGCGCCGCTGGCGTCCGCTTCGCGATAGGCGCTACGAGCGTTGGTCACTACGATCCTCCCGCTGATGGCGTACCGGTTGCCGGCGCCGTGTTGGACGAAGTGGTCGATAACAGCGGTGCGGACGTGTTGCCGTTGAGGGCGTTTATCTCGGCAGTGACTTCCTGCAACAGCGACGGGAATGCCTCCAGCGTGGCATTGAGCAGATCGTATTGCGCGGTTAGCTGCTTTTGTTGTGCGGCCAGGCGATCTTGCAAATTGCCAATCTGGGTGGTCAGAGTCTGCTGCTGAGCGGTGTTTCCCGCAATGTCCACATTCAGGATGCCTTCCGTCGGATCGGTCAGCGCGGTGAGGTCACTGTTAAACTGGTCGGCAAAACCGGTAGACGAGGCATTGTGAAAGAAACTCTGAACCGCTCCGGGATTTGTGGCCAGCACATTGCTGAGCGAAGGGTGAGTGTCGGTCCCGATTTGGTTCACCGTCAGGGTTCCGTCATTGTTCAAGTCGATGCCCAACGACGCCAGGTTCACCAGTCCGCCATTTCCCGAGATCGCGTAGGTCACATCCCTCAGCAGATTGGATTGCAACGAACGGAGCGAGCTGTCCGAACCCAAGGGTCCCTGGGTATTGGTGGTGGGATCCACGGCGAACTGCGTGTTTAGATTGCCAACCACCGCGTTATACGCCACAACGAAGTTGTTGATTGCCGCCGTCGCCTGGGTCGTGTCCGGCCCTACGGTGACCTGCACGGTCGTTGCCGGTGCGGCGCTGGCCAAAGTCAGGGTAACTCCGGGAATCCCGCCGGTTACGGTGTTGGTAGCGCTGCTGAAAGGCACGCCGTCGATGGTCAGTGATGCGTTGGTTCCGGCCACCGGCGTACTGAAGACCAGGTCGGTGCTGCTGTTATTGGTAATGGCCAAGTCTCCGGGGGCGCCGGTGGACTGGCTGAAGATCGTCAGCCGGGCCCCGTTCGCATCGGTGACAACGCTGGCGGTCACTCCAAAGCCTTGGGCGTTGATGTAGTTCGCCAGCGTGCTAAGAGTGTCGTTGCTGCCCTGGGTGATGGGAATATCCTTAACCACCCCGCTGGCCCCGCCGATTTGCAGCTTGATGTCACCGCTGGTGGCCCCGCCCGACAAGAACGATGTGCTGCCGTTCGCTAGTGGGTCGGTAAAGAGAGTGCCGGTAGTGGCCAGAGTGCTCACAACGATCTGATGAGTGCCAGATGTGGCCGAGGCCTGAGCGCTGGCAGTCAGGATGCTCGGTTGCGAAGAGGTTGCCGCTATGGCCGATAGGGCCCCGTTGGGGGCCGCAAGCGTGGACACCGCCGTCGCCAAACTGGTGAGGTTGTTGTTAATTCCCGCCAGCAGTCCGGCTTGGGAGGACAAGTCCGTTTGCTGGTTCTGCCAGATCGTCAGTGGGGCAGTTTGGGGGGTCAGAATTGCGGTCACCACGGACGAAACGTTGATTCCATTCCCGTTCAGTAGGGCCAAGGCATTAAAGCTTACTCCCATTGGGGTTCTCTTCTCCCTTCCCAGCCGGAGCTGGAGCCGCGCCCGAAGCTGGCGTCTTTCCCCTCAAATCGATTCGTTGCAACAACTCTTGGGACCGGTGCACGTCGTTGAGTACCTCGCTGCTGGGCACTTGCAGGACCAGCGCGCCCGTTTGTTTATCCAACACCTGGTAGACCAGGATGTGATCTTCCGGCGTATCCTCTTGCACTTTGACTTCATGTTCGGGGAATAAGATCTGATTGGTACTATTTTGTGCACTGCCGATCTCTGCTTTTGCGCTTTTTCCCGGATCGGACTCAGTTCCAGCGACTGGCACCTCGGCGTGCGTCTTTTTCTCGAGAGTCGGGCGTTCGATCCCAGCCGAACCGGGTTGCACCGGGCCAACACTCATATCCCTTACTCCTAAGACCCCTAAGAAAAATCGAAAGGAGGCGGAATCGAACCGCCTCCTTTCGACATCGATTTACTGAAGCAGCTTAAGTACCAGTTGCTGCTGTTGGTTGGCCTGGGCCAGAGCGGAAATGCCGGTCTGTTCCAGAATGGAATACTTAGCCAGGGACGCCACCGTCGACGGGATGTCCGCGGCTCGCACGCCGTCTTCGGCACCCGTCAGATTTTGCACCTGGTTGGTGATGACGCCGGCGGCACTCTGCAAGCGGTTGATGGTTGCGCCGATGGTGCCGCGTAATCCGGCCACCGTTTGGATGGCAGTGTTGATCGCCGTCAAGGCCGAGGTAGCGTCGGCGATGCTTAACAGGTCGTTGGTCGATGACGCTGTGCCTCCGGCCAAAGTGTTGCCAGCGAAGGTGTTGGACGTCCCCGTTACCCCTGTAGCCACGCTGTTGCCGCTGAGGCCCTTGACTAGCGCTGTGAACACGACGGAGGTCGTCGTCGCCGTCGCCTTCGCGGAAGTATTTTTGGTTGTGGGGCTTCCGTAGGTTGCTCCCGAGCCGCTCCCGCCGTTGATGGCGTTCGCCAGGTTGGCAAGGCTGTCCGCTTCCGTGCCGCCGATCAGAATCTCATTCGCTGTTGGAGTGGTGCTGAGGGCGTTCACGAAGGTGTAGGTTTGCGTGCCCACCGTTACCGTATCCCCCGCGGTGGCTACCGGAGCGGCTCCGGTATCGAGGCCCCCGGCAAAATCCAGTTGTGTGAAAGCACCGGTGCTCGTCGTCCCCTGAATAAAATTGCCTGCGGCGCCGGCGACATTGGCGGTGAAAGCCAGCGTGGTGCCGGTGGCTACTCCCGCCGTAACGTTAGTGTTTTGCGTGGTTGAGGCGCTGTAGTCCGTTCCGGAGTTGGTTCCTGCGTTAACCGCTTCCGCGAGATTCGTCAGTTGGGTAGCTTCGACCGTGCCCACTACTTCATTCGCCGTTGGAAGCGAGCTGAGCGCAGTGACGAAGGTGTAAGTCTTGCCCCCAACTCCCACCGTGTCTCCCGCGGTGCCCGCGACATCTGCTCCCAGAGTTGCGGCACCAGCGGTTAGCCCTGCGGTCGCCGTCAGAGTGACGGAGTTTCCCGTGGTGCTCCCATTGCCAAGTCCATTGATATTCGCCGTGATGGTGATCACACCGGAGTCCCCAGGGGTCGTTACTGCTGCGGAGGCGAAAGCATTGGCGGCTGCTACCCCTCCAAAGGCAACTCCCGCCCCTCCAGCCGTGTTGTTGATCGCAGCCGTCAGGTTGATGATGGCTTGACCGTTGCTGCCCCCGATGACCACTTGATTCGCGGCTCCCGTGAGGTCCGCGGTGGTATCTACGAAGGAGTAGACGGTACCACCGATCGTCGCCGTGTCGGTGTTAAGGATAGGCGTACCGACCGCGGCGGTTAGCGTGCTGTTAGCGGTGGTGGCGGCCGTAAAGTTTCCGCCTGGGGTCAGAATGTTGGTGGCCGCTACCGCGGCCGAGCCTGCTGCCTGCGTAAGAGTGCCGGTAGCGGCGGCCGGGCCGGCTAAGTTCAGGTCGGCCGCGGACAGCGTCCCGGTGGTCACACCGATAAGGCTGTTGCTGGTGGGGCCCGCGTCGCTCAAGAACACGTTGAGAATATTGGAGGTGAACACCTGCCCGCCGTTGTAATTGGTCTTGGAACCGACGCGGTCAATTTCCGCCTTGATGGCGCTGTATTCGTCGTCCAGCGCGATGCGTTGCGCATCGGAGACCGTACCGGTTGCGGATTCGGTGGCCAGCGTAACGGCGCGGTTGAGTAGGGTGGTTACCTGCGCCAGCGAGCCATCCGCCACCTGCAGTTCGCCGACGCCATCGTTGGCATTTCGAGCGGATTGCGTCAGCGCGGTAATGTTGGCATGCAAGCCGTCGGCAATGGCCAGGCCCGCCGCGTCATCCGCGCCGCTGTTGATGCGCGACCCGGAAGACAGTTGAAACAACGCCGTGCTCAGACTCTTGCTGGTAACGTTCAATTGGTTTTGCGCAGCGATCGATGCGATGTTATTCAGAATGCTCAGCGCCATGGTTAGAGGCTCCTTTTTTCGTCTATGAATTCGCCGTTTGGCGTCCGGGAGCCTTGGTGCCGGGCTTGAACCCTTGATCCCAGGTGGCTCGCCCTTCACGGAACAGCCAACGGACTCACCCTGTCTATCGGCGGAAGGGGGAAAGGCTTTAGTTTTCGGGATCGTTCGATTGCGTGGTGGTTACATACTTGGAAATGTCTGCGGCTTCGCTCGCCTCGGCCAGACTCCGGCCGAGGGTTATATCGTTGGGATAGGCTTGCAGGCCTGCGCGTAGCACCCCGGCGGCCCTTTCCCAGTTCTTCAGTTTGGCCCACAAACTGGCGGCGCGCAGGAAATCCACGGTATGCGGATGGCCCCCGGAGTTGAGTTTTGCTTCCGCGGCGGTGCCCGCTTCCTCGATGCGGCCAAGCCAGACCAGCGAGAGTATCAGCCGATCGTGCAGCTCGCTGGCGCCGGGATTGCTCTCAATCGCCTGGCGGATCAGTTCGAGTCCGCGCTTCGCGTTGCCCGCGCGCACTACAGCCAATCCCAGCTTGCTTTGCAGGATCGGGTTCCCGGCATCCCGCCGTAGGGCGCGATCGTAGCTTTCGCAAGCAGTCCCGTATTGCTTGAGGTTGTAGTGCGCGTCGCCGGCCGTTTCATAAGCCAGGGGCGTCAAATGACCTTGACGCTCTGCTTCCGACAGGCACTTGAGCGCCTCGCTGAAGCGCTGCAATTTGACCAGTGTAAGTCCCCGGAAAAACCATCCCGCGCCGAAGCGGGCGTCGAGTTGGCAAGCCTTCTCAAACAGTGCGAGTGCCTCGTCCAGATTTTCGAAATCGTCCAGCTCCGCCAGGCCCAGCTCGACATGCGCCGCCGCGTTTCTCGGCATTTCCCGAAGCTTTTGGCGTCCCAATCGCCGGTAGAAAAGGCTTTTTCGCGCCCGCGCTTCGGCCTCCGCGACCATTCCGAAGTGATGGATGCAAAAAGGCGCGTGGCCGAGCTTGCCGCCGGTCTCCGCGACACGCGTGCCGACGCTCTCATGCACTCGCCCTACAAAATAGAAGTGTGGGTCTCTTCGAAACAGCCGCACCTCTTCTTGCTCTACGCAGGCCGGATAGGCTCTCGCCGGGAGAAACCGGGAATCGTTGGCCTTGGCGGCGCGATCCCGGATGCGGTCTTCCAGGCTCAGAACGTAGTTCCTTATCTTCACCAGGTACGCATCGGCGCATTTCTCCGCGAACATAGACACGATTTGTGGAGCGGCCTCATCGTCGAGTTGTTCGTCGGCGTCAAGGATCAGCACCCAGTCGCTCTTGACTTCGGCGAGCGCGAGGTTTCGGGCGGCCGCAAAATCATCGGTCCACGGTATCGAAATGACTCGTGCGCCGAATCCGGTTGCCGTGGCGACGGTCTCGTCGTTGGAACCGGTGTCGGCGATGACCATTTCGTCTACGACTCCGCGGACGCTTTCGAGACACGCGGGTAGGCGTTCCGCCGCGTTCCGGACGATCATCGACAGCGCCAAGCGGCTCACGGACAGGCGGCCTTGCGGATGATCGGCGCCAAGGGCTCGCGTCTTAAGGTCTGATCGCCAACAAACATCATCAGGGTTCTTCCCGGCAGCGGAGGCTTCTCCGGTGAATTCCACCCGTTGGAGCGAATGTATTTTCGGTAGGTGCGACGCACCCACAGCCTCACCGGACCGCGGGATCCGCGCTTGAGATTCGCTCGGTTATAGCCGGGGTTTTGCAATATCAGATTCACGAGTTGGCTTCCGGGCAGGGAATTCGTTGATTGTGGCCTTGATGGCACCTGTGGAGTGAGGGATGGCTTCGCGAAGCGGCATTGCTGGAGTCCTCGGTCGATTCCTACCGCAGCACTAGCACAGCCTTTCGCGCGGGATGGCCTACCTCCTCGAGAATCATCTCAGCAGCTTCCTGCAAGCTCGATGCTACCAGCGCCCCAACTTTGCCGGGTGAATCAGGATCGAGAAATGCTCCCCGGCGAATTTCAATCGACGGGCAACCAGCCGCAGCCGCCGCCCTCAGGGCGCTCGGCGAATCGCCCACGAAAAATGTCTCTTCCGGAATGAAATCGTACTCCAGCTGGGCGCGAGCGATTTGCCCCTGCAGCGGTCTGCTGCAGCCGCAGCGTTCTTCCATCGTATGGCAGCAGTAATACACCTGCGCAATATCCCCCCCGGATAGCGCGGTCTCCAGAAGAAACCGCTGCGTGATGGTGTTCAGCTCTTTCGCCGCGAGCAGACCCTGGCCCACACATGCTTGGTTTGAGATCACTAGCGCGGCGAAACCGTTCTCCGCGAGGAGTCGCAGCGCGGGCAATACTCTCGGCAGAAACTCAAACTGTTCCCAGCAGGTGACGTACCCGCCGGGCAGGCGCCGGTTGATCACCCCGTCGCGGTCCAACAATACGTATCGCCGTTTGTTCGTATGCATGGTCGGCTTGTTCCTCTCTCGCATCCAGCAAGTGTTTAGCGCCCCAAGAACCCGGTTTCGACGATCTCCGATATCACGTGCCCGATCAGGATGTGCGCCTCTTGAATCCGCCCCGTTTCCTGCGACGGTACGCAAAGGCAAAGATCGGCCACGTTCTTTAGTTTCCCTCCGCTGTGTCCGGTCAGCGCGATGGTCTTCACCCGCAACGCGCCGGCCATGAGGAACGCGCGCAAGAGATTGCGTGAAGTTCCGCTGGTCGAGAGGGCTAAAAACACGTCGCCAGGACGCGCGAAGGCCTCCACCTGGCGTACGAAGACCTCATCGAATCCGTAGTCGTCGCCGATGGCGGTCAGCGCCGAGGAATTCACCGTGAGCGCCATCGCCGGTATGGCTCTGCGCTCGATCCGGTTGCGGCCGACGAACTCCGCGGCGATGTGCTCGGCGTCCGCCGCACTCCCGCCGTTGCCTGCCAGCAACACGCGCCCGCCGGCTCGCAGCGAAGTTAGGATCATCTCCGCGGCGCCACTGATTCCCTGGAGCAATTGATGGTCGGCCAACATGGCTTGCTTGACCGCGATGCTTGCCGCGATGCTTTCCTGGATTGCTAGTTCAGCGGTGACCGTCGCTGGCGTGGCCATTCATCCTCCAGGTCTGCAGTGTGTGAAATTTAAACCGGTACTCGGTCGGAAGATCGCTGAGACGTTTCGGGGTTTTCGCCCTGATATTCAGTTGCCGCGTATCTCTCGCGGGGCCCCCGCTCGGGCTCTTACCCGTTTGTGACGGTGGTCCCGCTAGTTTCAGCCGCCCTTTAAGGTCTCTCGATCAACTTCGTCTCTTCGATCGATTTCACGATGCGCTCCGTAGCCTCTTTCACTTCCTCCGACAGGGTGGTCAGCCGGAACAAGGTCCGGTCCAGCGCCAGGGACTGCAACGTAAGCGCCCGCGTTAGACCGTGGTACGCGCCCGCTATGCGCCTCCGATCATCCTTTTCCGCATGGGCCGCTTGTAGTCGGCTCTCGGCGAGCAGTTGCGTCAAAGCAGGGCTCGCCTTTCCTCCCGCCAAAGAGACCGCGGTCTCGAAACAGGAACTGGCCTCATCGAGGCGCCCCTGGCTGGCAAGCAGCGCACCCAGATTCTCAGCCGCTTGCGCATTTTGTGGGTTCATCTCCAACGCGCGCCGGTATCCTCCCTCGGCTTCGACCGGCCTGCCTCCGAAGAATCTTGCCGTCGCCCAGTCGTTCCACCGTTCGCTGGTCTGCCGCTGGAGGAGGCATTCCCCCAGCAGCACCGCTGCCTTATCGAATTCCTGGCGCTGGAAGCATTCCACCGCCTCTGCCGAAAAGTCTCGTGTTCTTACTGCAGCCGTTGCTGTCATCGTTCCTCCTGATATCGCCTTGGTTTTCCGCATCACTCCTGCCTGTCGCCCCGAAAACCAGGGGCCGCAGTCCCAAACCGGAACCCGTGTCCCAACACAGTTCCCATTTTTTGGCGAAGCGCCGCTCGCGCCACTCACTTCTTGTTCATACCAAACGACTTTCTGGATACCGCGTGCGGAATTTGACGAACTCGCACGGACAGATTGCACGCGCTTCGCCAATGAGAGAGTTGCAATCTGTTGTGGAAACCTGGCCGACGTGCCGCTCAATCGCTCCGTCAAACTTGCCGATAGCATCTACGAGGCGCAACGCTCCCGCAGGAGGGTTGTGCACGCGGCCGGACAACCGCCATGATTCAGCTCACACGTCTCAACAACAATCCCTTGATGGTCAACTCCGAACTGATCAAGTTTGTCGAGCAGGCTCCCGATACGCTACTGACCTTGGTGAATGGCGAGAAAATCGTGGTCCTGGAATCGCCCGAGCAGGTTGTCCAGAAAATTGTCGAGTTTCGTCGCCTGATCCTGGCCGGACCGACCGTTCCAAGCGCGGCCACAACGGATTCCGCGGCGGTCGATTCGCCCGAACCGGCACCACCCACGGGTTGAGGACCCGGTCATGGACAAGAGCAGCTTCGCTGGCATATTCATAGCACTGGGCGGGATTTTTCTCGGCCTTTTCCTCGAGGGAGGAAAACTCGTCCAAGTCCTTCAGCCGACGGCCGCGTTAATCGTGTTTGGCGGCACCATCGGCGCGGTCATGCTGCAATTTCCGCTTCGCGTCGTCTTTGCCGCCTTTCGCCGGATGAGCCAGGTTTTCTTCGATCGTTCCACGGATCCTCAAATGCTTATCGCGGAAATCATTCGCTGCGCCCACAAGGCCCGCAAGGCAGGTATCGTATCGCTCGACAAGGATCTGGAAAGTATCGACGATCCTTTCCTGAAAAAAGGCCTGATGCTCGCCGTGGACGGCACCGAGCCGCAGGAGATTCGCAAGATGATGGAGCTCGAACTGGACAACCAGGCCGAGCATGATGATCATGTTCCGAAAGTTTACGAAGCGGCCGGCGGTTTCTGCCCGACGGTCGGAATTATCGGCGCCGTCTTGGGCCTCATCCAGGTGATGCAGCATCTCGACGATATTGGCGAGGTCGGCCGCGGCATCGCGGTGGCTTTCGTCGCTACCATCTATGGTGTTGGCGCCGCCAACCTTTTTTTCTGCCGGTGGCGGGGAAGATCAAGATGCGCGTCCGGCAGGAGCAGATCCGCCGCGAAATGATGCTGGAAGGCGTCATTTCCATCCTGGAAGGCATGAATCCTCGCATGATTGAAACCAAGCTGCTGGCCTTCTTCTCCCAATCCCATCAGAGTCTCAACAAAACCAAGGCCGAATGAGCCGCCGCAAGAGACACCCGGAACACGTAAACCACGAGCGCTGGCTGGTCTCTTACGCCGACTTCATCACTCTGCTCTTCGCCTTCTTTGTGGTCATGTACGCTTCTTCGCAGGTCGACAAACGCAAAGTCGGCAGGCTCGCCCTGTCCATCCAAGTGGCCTTTCAGGAACTGGGAATCTTCGATACCTCCAGCACCGCTATTCCTTTGGACGATTCGGAAGCTATCCCGTTCTCGAAAGTTCAGATCGTCGAAAATAGCGAGCGCACCACGGACATGACCCGCTTCGTTCAACCCATGAAAGGCGTGCTGAGTCCTTCGCCCAGTGCGCTCATGAAGGACATCCAGGCTAAGTTGGAAAAGGCCCTCGCGCCGGAGATCAAGGGCCACATCGTGGAGCTCAAGGCCCGCCGCGAAGGTCTCATTGTGAGTCTGCGCGAGGTGGGATTCTATGTTAGCGGTTCGGCAACCCTCCGTGCTTCCGCCGAAGGTGCCATTGACCGGTTAGCCGCGGTTCTCAAGGCTCGCACCGAATCGCTGCGCATCGAAGGTCATACCGACAACGTGCCCATCCACAACGCCCACTTTGCATCCAATTGGGAACTTTCTACCGCCCGGGCCTCCGACCTTGTCGACGTCTTCATTCAGCGTTATGGCTTTGACCCCACGCGGATGTCCGCTGCAGGTTATGCGGAGTTCCACCCTGTGGCTTCCAATGCTTCCGCCGCTGGCCGCGCACGCAACCGCCGCGTTGATATCGTTATCCTCAATCCACAGCCGCCAGATCAGTATGACGCTCCTTTCAACAGCGACCAGTCCCGGAAACCCGCCACCGGCAAAGCGCCGTAACGCGATCGCTCTCGAATTCGCCAACAATCAGGGATGTCTTTTCCGCTAACGGGTACGTAAGCAGGCTTGACAGTTTTCCCCGTCGCCGCCACACTGTTTCTACCCCCTTCCAAATCTAGCTGTCCGAGTGTGTGTCGATGCGCATCCTTGTCGCGGAAGATGACGCTCCGCTGGCGGAATTCCTCCATCAGCGGCTCGTGCAAGAGCAGTTTGCTGTGCAAATGGTGTCCGACGGACCTGAGGCGCAACGCCTCGCCGCGGACCAATCCTACGATCTGGTTATCCTGGATCTCAATAACCCGGAAACCGCCGGTCTGGACGTTCTTCGAAATATTCGTTCGAAGAAGCCGGACTTGCCGGTTCTCATCGTCACCGGGGCCTGCATGGTCGAGGAGCGCGTTCGCGGTCTCGACGCCGGTGCCGACGATTACGTCGGCAAACCTTTTGCCTTCGCAGAGCTCGCGGCGCGAATTCGGGCCGTGCTCCGACGGGGCAATCGTCCGGCTCACGCCGTTCTCGCCGTGGAAGATCTCACCATCGACCGCGTCTCCCACGTCGTCCAGCGCAACGGCCACGCCATCGACCTGAGTCCCAAGGAATTTTCGCTGCTCGAGTTCCTCATGCGCAACGCCGGACAGCCGGTGACCCGCTCCGCGATCATCGAGCAAGTATGGAAGCTGAATTTCGACACCATGACCAACGTCGTCGACGTCTACATCAATTACCTGCGGCGAAAAGTGGATACCGGCTACGACCGTTCCCTGATCCGGACGATTCGTGGCGTCGGCTATCAAATCGGAGGGACAGCTCCGGCGTCTCGTTCAGTCGCCGCCGCCGGCCGCCTGTCATCTTGACGCGAACGCGAAGCGCCCCCTAAGCCGCCACCGCTGCCTGCACCAGCGCCGGCGTCCCGGCGATGTTCTTTACCAGCTCCGCGGGAATGGCGTGCCGCTCCGCCAAGTACTGCGGCGTATTGTAGCTGAGCCACACCTGTCCCTGTGCGTCCTGCGAAATCAGCACCTTTAGCGGCAGGTCCAGAGCCGAACCCGGCGCCGCCACCATCACAGGCGTGCCGCCCTTGGGGTTGCCGAAGATCAGCATCTGCGTGGGCGGCATTTGCAAGCCTGCTTTTTCCGCGTCTCCGCTGAAATCTACCTTCGCGAACACTGTCAAGCCGCGCTCCTTCAACAGCGCTTCCAGACGCCCGACGGTTTCCGCAAACGCTCGCGGACTGCGGACCTTCTCCACTCCGTGCCCCACCTCGACACCCATGTCGTTCGCCTCCGCTGCAGCTTGTCTCACCAGCGCGAGCTCAGACTAACAAACCAGGGCTACGACGTCACCCGCCCTTACATTTTTGGATGCTCACGTCATTCGGAGCGGGAAGGAAAACCAGTGCGTCGATCGCCCAGGGCAAAACAAAAAGGGCGTCCCGGCAGAGCCGGGACGCCCTAAATCGCCTGGTGGCCTGATGTGGACTAGTGCTTCGGCTTCTGCAAACCAACTGCAGCCGGAGCCAGCGACGAAACGCCCACGCTGCCATCTGCCGAACGCGCGTCCGGGTCGTATGTCAGCAGGCCTTCGGTGGCCGACGCCGCTACCAGCGCGCCGTTCCGCCGCACCCGCACGACAGGGAAGTAGCCTTCCGCAAAGGGGCTGCTCACGTGCTGCCAGGACTTCCCGGCGTCAAACGACGCCAGCAGCCCGTGCTTTTGCAGTGAGACCACCATCGCGTTGCCCGAACCCGCGGCATCCTGGAATTGCAGTTCCCGCACGTCCGAGCGGCTCCAATTGCGTCCCGCATCCTTTGAGGCGTACAGGCCCAGGTTGGAGGTAATAACCAGGTTGGCGTCATCGAGGCGGTGCAGTCGCAAATTGCCCGATGCCGCAAAGGGAAGGTCTTTCGCGTCCCAATGCGCGCCGCTGTCCGCGGAATACAGCAAGTTATGCTCCGCAATCGCCCAGACTTGCGAGCCGTCCAAAGAAGCTTCCAAAGACTGCGCCGGTTGCCGCGCGAATTCATCGCGGCTCGCTGATTTCCACAATGCTCCGTGGTCGTGCGAAACCACCACGCCGCCGGTGGTAGCCGCGTACCAGGAATCACCCGCGAAAATCATGTCATTCACCTGGAAGGCCAGTAGCTGCGGAGCCTTGGTCCTGGCCGCCGGCCTCTTGGCCGCGCTGGATTTTCTTCCCTTCGCCGAAGGCGCCGCAGCGGAGGCCGCAATCGCATCGGGAACGAATAGTCCGGTCTTCACCCATTTGCCGCTGTTCTCTTCGTATTTTTCCCATCCGCCGTTGTTGAGCGACGCCCACCAACCGGTCGGTGCGGCATAAACGTGTTTCAGGTCCGTGCGCTTCAACCCGGGACCCAGCGGCGCCCACGTGGTGCCGCCATCCTTGGTGGCCAGGAACGCGTCGGTGTCAAAGGTCAATACTACCAACGAGCGCTCTGGATGATCGCGGTCCATCGCCACGTCCAGAATGTGCTGGTGCTGGAAGCCCACGTTCGCGGACGCATACGTGATGCCGCCGTTTTCACTGATCTGCACGCCTTCGCGCTCCGTACCTAGAATCACCCGCTGCGTATTCTTCGGGTCGATTACGATCGCGTTGATCACCCAATCGCCAGGCGTCACGCGCTTCCATTCCGCGCCCTCATTGGTGGTCTTCCACAGGCCGCTGGTGGTGCCGGCGTAGAGCGTTTCCGCATGCTCGGGATCCTGCCGGATCAGCTGCGTCCGGCGGAACGCGAAGGGAATGCCCTTGTACTTGCTCCACTCCTGCGCCCCGTTGGTGCTGTGATAAATGCCGGAGCAGGCGGTCGCGTGGACGTTGTCCGGATTCGCCGGATCAACCACTATGCTCATCACGTCCGAGTCATCCACCATACCCTTGCTGATCGGAAACCAGGTCTTGCCGCCGTCCGTGGTCTTCCAGGGCAGGTGGTATGTTCCCGCGTAAATCGTGTTGTCGTCGCGCGGGTCAAATGCGGTGGAGTCGAAATTTCTCAGGTCGGCGTGATGTTCGGGGGTGATGCGCTCCCAGGTCGCGCCGTCATCCATGGAGCGGTACACGCCCGTCAGGGCGCCGGCTACGAAGGTGTGCTTGTTCTGAGTCGCTTGTGCGATCGCTCGAACCGTCTCATGCGCCAAGCCGATGATATGCCATGTCCGGCCCGCGTCGTCGCTGCGATACACCCCGCCGCCACCGGACGACAGCGTCCAGGTGCTGGCATACAGCCGGTTGGAATCCCGGCTGTCGACCAAAATGTGCGTGATGACGTCATCCTGGCCCGTGCCAATTCGGCTCAGCAGTTGCCAGTGTCCGCCCTCATCGTTCGAAGAGAATACGTGACCGTCGGAGGTTCCCAGATAGAGTTTATTCACGTCGCGGGGGTCCGCTTCCAGCGATATCACTGTGCCTCCCGGAGGCCCTACCTGGCGCCACGTTTGTGCCGGTGTCGCCACGGCGGTCAGCGCCATTGCTGCCATACCTAGCCACTTTGCGTTCATACGCATGCATTCTCCCAGAGCGCAGAGGCGCCCACAAGGTGCTAGTGTAAGGAAGCAGCGCGCGGAAAGGCGACTGTCCCGGGGGCCAGATTTGGGGTCAGCTATTTATAGTACTAGTACCAACCATCCCTGGGTCCAGGGCCCTCCCCGGCACAGCAACTTCTTTTCCACTTTGGGGTTTTACTTCACTGGGAGTAATAAAGAAGCATGTTTCCTGGTCCAAAAATAGGGACCATGCTCCCGTCGGCCGGCATCTAACTATTTGACGGGCCGAAGACAGGGGAACCTAACCATGAAGACCACCGGTAAGAGCAATCTGCACCTGCTGCTGTATATGGCCGGTCTTCTCTGTTTCCTTTTCGCTGCGCGCAAATGTACGGGCAGATGAGGGCGATCCGCCGTCCCGCGTTGCGCGCATCAGTTTGGTTGACGGAACGGTTTCGTTTCAGCCTGGAGGCACCGGCGATTGGGGCACCGCCGCCAGGAATCGCACCGTGACCATCGGCGACAAGATTTGGGCCGACCAGGATTCCCGCGCGGAACTCCAAGCCGGCGAGGCCAGCATTCATATCGGCAGCATGACCGCGTTGTCTTTCCTGAACCTGGACGAAAACATCACCCAAATGCGCTTGGCCGAAGGTGCCCTTAATTTCCGCGTCCGCGAACTTCGCGAAGGCGATCTCTACGAGGTAGATACGCCCAACCTCGCATTTACTGTGAAACAAGCGGGCAATTTTCGTATCGACGTCAGTGAAAATGGCGACAGCACCCGCGTCACCGCCATTCGCGGAGAAGGCGAAGTTACCGCCGGCGGCAAAACCTACGCCGTTCACAGCGGCGAGCGCGCCGAATTCAACGGCACCGACAATGTGGCCTACACGGTTTCCCAGGCCCCCGAGCCCGATGGCTTGGACCGCTGGTCCAATGAGCGCGATCTCAAGGAAGACAACTCCACCTCCGCGCAATACGTTTCGCGAGACGTTCCTGGCTATTCCGATCTGGACGACAACGGTACCTGGAGCGAACAGCCGGACTACGGCCCGGTATGGTATCCGAATGAAGTGTCGGCGGGCTGGGCCCCTTACAGTTACGGTTATTGGAACTGGGTCGGCCCCTGGGGATGGACTTGGGTGGACTACGCGCCCTGGGGCTTTGCGCCGTTCCACTATGGCCGCTGGTCATATATCGGTAACCGTTGGGGCTGGTGCCCGGGACCCATTTTTGGGCGGCCGGTCTTCGGTCCCGCCTTTGTAGGTTTCTTCGGCGGACCGCGCTTTGGTGTGGGCTTCGGTTTTGGCGGCGGCGTCGGCTGGTTCCCGCTGGGTTTTGGTGAGCCGTTCTTCCCGTGGTTCCATTGCGGTCACGGGTTTGTCGAGAGGATCAACGTCCGCAACACCTTCATTCGCAACCGGTCGATCCTCAGCACCTCCAACGGCCACAACTTCAATTTCGTGAACGCGCATAACGTGCATGCGGTGACGGTTGCCTCGCATAGTGCTTTCGTCAACGGCCAATCGATCAATCGCGGCGCCGTGCGGCTTACCTCGGCCTCTCTTCGCGGTGCGCAGGTCACCAACAGCGTCGGGCTCTCACCTACTCGGCGGAGTTCTCTCGGCGCAGTCAATACCAGCCGCCGCGTATCCGTTCCGCCGTCTCCGGTACAGAATCGCTCGGTAATGGCGCGTACCGCCCCCGCTGCTGCGGCCTCGCACATGCCGGTCCGCACCATGAACACTACTGGATTGTCGGCCGGCCGCGCGGGCGGCCGCCTGGCCAACGCACCCGCCAACAACACACGCGTAAATTCGGGAATGTCGGCGCGCCAGAACCAGCTCTCGCAGAACCGCCCGCCGTCGGCAACCGGCGGATTCAACAACCGCACAACTATGAATGGCTCGGGAAGTGGCGCCGCGCAGAACCGTCCTGCCAATGGCACCCGAACGTGGGAGGCACAAGGTAACGCCACCGACCGTGGCCGTGCGCCACAAGGCGTCGGTCGCTCCGCCACCTCGCCCGCAAACGGCCCAGCTCAGGGTACGCGAATGCATCTCGCAGATCGCCCGCCGTGGGCCGGCACCAGATCGAATGGTTCGCCCAACGCTTCCAGTGGGCGTGCGAGTTCGCCATCCTATAACACCAATCGTCCGACATATTCGAACAGCAGCCGCTCCTACGAGCCGCCTTCGTCGCGTTCCTACTCGCCGCCGAGCCGCACCTACTCGGCGCCTAGATCGTCCTACCCATCTTCATCGCCCCGGTCTTACTCACCACCTCCTTCCCGGTCATACTCTGCGCCGAGTCGAACCTACTCTGCGCCGAGCCACTCTTCTGGGGGAGGAGGCAGCCCTCACGGCGGCGGCGGGAGTCCTCATGGTGGCGGCGGAGCTTCCCACGGCAGCCATCACTAACGGAAGGTTTTAGAATCGCCAGCCCGCCCCGAAGTTTCGGGCGGGCTCTTTCGTTACCTGCGCGGTTCCGAGGCCTATGTTGAGTCCGCGAACCCGGGTCTTCCTCAACACGCCTCGACGCAACTCTTGCCTCCCGTGCGGGTTTAAAGGAGCGACGGATCAAGCCGGCATTTCCTGATTCGACATACGGCGAATGCCGGATAGAGGCGTCACCGAAGTGCGGTGATAATCTGGGGTAACTGCATTCCGGAATTAAGAATAAATTCAGGCCCAAGCTCGTGCGGCGCATACCGTTCTGCGCCGAAGAAGTTTCAGGAGAGAAATTCGTTATGAGAAAACATGCGCTCCAGCTTGCGAGCCTACTCGCCATCGCTCTGGCGGTGGCTTTGTTTACGCCCACGCGCGCGGCCGCGGACGACGACGATCCGCCCACCCGTGTCGCCCGCCTGAGCCATACGGACGGCTCCGTGTCGTTCGAGCCCGCAGGTACCGACGACTGGGTCGCTGCGGTCATAAATCGGCCGCTGACCACAGGCGACAAGATCTGGTCCGACAACGGAGCGCGCGCGGAACTACACCTCGGCGCCGCGTCCATTCGCCTCGGCAGCACCACCGGCTTTTCTTTTTTGAATCTCACCGACGACGTGACTCAGATCCAGATCACCGAGGGTTCCATCCGTGTGCGCGTCAAACGCCTCGATGACCGCGAAACCTTTGAGATCGATACTCCCAATCTCGCCTTCTCGGTTCTTCGTGCGGGCACGTACCGCATCGATGTCAACGAAGCGGGGGATACCACGATCGTCAATGTCCGTGGCGGCGAGGGCGAAGTAACCGGCGGCGGCCAGGCCTACACCGTTCATTCCGGACAAACCGCTTCCTTCACGGGAACGGATCGACTGGACGCCGACGTCCAGGATCTGGCCGCGGACGACGAGTTCGATAGCTGGTGCTCGGACCGCGACCGCCGCGAGGACCGCTCCACCTCCTCCCGCTATGTCTCCTCGGACGTCATCGGTTACGAAGACCTCGATGAATACGGCGGCTGGCGAGACACCCCCGAATACGGCACCATCTGGTTTCCGCACACCGTCGTCGTAGGCTGGGCGCCCTATCACTACGGCCACTGGGCATACATCTCCCCCTGGGGCTATACCTGGGTCGAGGACGAGCCTTGGGGCTTTGCGCCCTTCCATTACGGCCGCTGGGTTAACGTGGGCGGAGTGTGGGGTTGGGTACCTTGCCGACCGTCAGAGGTCGTCGGCGTCGGTTATGTTCGCCCTGTTTATGCGCCCGCGCTGGTGGCTTGGGTTGGGGGACCGCACTTCGCCGTCGGAGTGGTTGCCGGTGGAGGCGGGGGAGTCGGTTGGTTCCCGCTCGGCCCTCGGGAAGTTTACGTTCCGTCCTATCCCGTCAGCCGCGCCTACGTAAACAACGTCAACGTATCGAACACCACGGTCAACACCACCGTCGTCAACAACTATTACAACACTACAGTGGTCAACAAAAACGTCACCAACGTCACCTATGTAAACCAGCGGGCGCCGGGTGCCGTGACCGCCACTTCATCGCAAGCCTTTACCACCGGCCAGCCGGTGTCCAAGAATTTCGTGAAGGTCGATCAGCGCGAAGTCGCCAGCGCTTCCGTAACACACTCCGCACCCGCTGTTGCGCCCTCAAGAGAAGCCGTCCTCGGTGGCAGCCGCAGCGCAGTCAACCGGCCGCAGGTCGCCTTCGCAAACCGCGCCGTGGTCGCCAAGACCGCGCCTCCTCCACCTCCGCCGGCATTCGCGAAGCAGCAAGCGGCCATCAAGGAAAATGGTGGCAGACCGCTGGCCGCCTCCCAGGAGCGCCACTTACAGCCTGCCACCCCGCAAGCCGAGGCAGCGGCTCGCAGCAATGTGAGAATTGCGCCGCCCGCGAAGCAGGTGACGCCCATGACTCCTCGAAACGCGCAGGTCGCCAGGCCCGGCCAACCGCCAGTCAATTCTGTGGGCCGGCCGGGTCAACCCCAAAACAATGCAGCAGTTGCTCCTGTCCCGCCGCAGAACAACAACAGGCCGGTCACGCCGAGCAATGCGAACAACGCACCCGGCAACCCGCCCGCCAATGCGCCCGCTAACGTCAACCAGCGCTCTTATAACGATCGGCCTCCCGCGGCTCGGGCGGTCAACCCGAGCGCTCCGCCCAATCGCGAGCGCGCCGCCCAACGTGGCCCCGCGCGTGAACCCGCAGGTCGAGCAAAAGCAACAGCAGCAAATCGAGGATCTCCGCAAGCAACAAGACCTGGAGCGGCAAAAAGTCGAGCGTCAACAGGAAGCCGACCACCAGAAACTGGCCACGCAAAAGGCCGACGAGCAGCGCAAGCAGCAAGTCGAGCAACAGCATCAGCAGCAGCTTGAGCAGCTCGAGCGCAAGCACGATCAACAGACGCAGCAAGTGCAGCAGCGCCAGCAGCAGGAACGCCAGCAGCAACAAAGCCAGGCGCAGCGGCCACAGCCGCAACACTCAACTCCACCGCCAGCAGAGAAACCGAAGGGTAAGGATAAGGACAAGGACAAGCCGCCAAAGCCGTAGGACCCATCACCCTTATTCGGAGTGCGGCCGGAGCGCCTGCCACAAGCCAGGCTCTCCGGCCAGCCTCGTTTTTAGGCACGCATTTCGCACACTGGTTTTTTCTTGATTCAAATCCCACGCAGACCCTTCGCACGGCACATGCAATATCTCGCCATTTCGCCTACTATCTTCTCTCCACGCTGCGATGGGAAAGCTCTCAACACGGCCGTCTCCAGCGAAACACTCTAGCCCTCGCCCAACCTCCATCGAACTCCTGCCTCTACCTGGCTTGCCGGAGATTCGCAAGGGCGACCACCTTGCTCGTTGCCTCGTCGAAGCGGCGGACCGAGCGAAAATCGCATTCCAGCACGGCGACATCATCGTGATCGCACAAAAAATTGTTTCCAAAGCCGAGGGCCGCCTGATCCAACTATCCACCATCAAGCCTTCGCCCAAAGCCTCCCAATTCGCCGCGAAACTCAAAAAGGATCCGCGGCTCATCGAAGTCATCCTGCGCGAATCGCGCCGCATCGTCCGCAGCAACCCAGTCCTCATCGTAGAAACGCATCACGGCTTCGTCTGCGCCAACGCGGGCGTTGACCAATCTAATGTCCCCGGTGACGACGTGGTGACCCTCCTTCCTCGCGCCCCGGACCGCACCGCCCACCGCCTGGCCGCCGCCCTGCGCCAGCGCACCGGCAAGCGCATCGCTGTAATCATCAGCGACACCTTCGGCCGTCCCTGGCGCCTGGGCCTCATCAACGTAGCCATCGGCGCCGCAGGCGTCCCCGCGCTGCTGGACCTCCGAGGCACCAACGACCGCCAAGGCAAGCCCCTACACGCCACCATCCTCGCCGTAGCCGACGAACTCGCCGCCGCCGGAGGCCTGCTCATGGCCAAAGCCGCCGGCATCCCCGCAGCAATCATCCGCGGCTATCGCTATCGCCCCGCACGAGACCCAGCCGCAAACATCATCCGTCCTGCCAAAGAAGATCTCTTCCGCTGAGGAACGTAAGTACGTAAGTACCGAACCGTCCCGGAGTTCGCGACCACCCGTAGCGGCCGCCGACCGTGGCGGGCGCTCTCTGCCACGTCATTCAGGCTTGAAATCCATGCACCCGTAGCGGCGGGCGCCCTTTGCTACGTCATCCAGCCCCTTCGGGTTCGCCTCGGGGCTTTATGAGATGCGTAGCACGCAAACGGGCGCTTCCCTCGGCACGGCAGCTCGCCAACTGGAAATGCCCATCGACCCATGTCATTCTGAAGCCCTCGGATCGATCCGTTTCATCCGAGATTCCACCGGTCGAAGGACCCATTCACCGACGATGCACACAGGCCTCGCACCGCGAAGCACGACTCAGCCGGTCGAGCACACGCTCGACCATTTACGCGCCGGCAAAACTCTCGATCGCAACGCCGCCCTCCATCTAGCCAATGAAGCCCCTCTGGCGGATCTTCTCTCCGCCGCCACCGAACTCCGCGCCCAAGGGAAGGGAAGCACAATCACCTTCTCCAAAAAAGTTTTTATCCCCCTAACCACCCTCTGCCGCGACTACTGCAGCTACTGCACCTTCCGCAAGGACCCCGGCCAACCCGGCGCCCACTTCATGACCCCCGACGAAGTCCTCGCCCTAGCCGAGCAAGGCCGCAGCGCCGGCTGCAAGGAAGCCCTCTTCAGTCTCGGCGATCAACCCGAGCGCATCTTCCCGGAAGCCCGCGAATTCCTGCGCCAACAGGGTTTCTCCCGCACTCTCGATTACGCCGCCGCCATGTCCGAACTGGTCCTCGACCGCACCGGTCTGCTCCCCCACGCCAATCCCGGCGTAATGGATCGCCCGGCCCTCGAACGCTTCAAAGAATCCAACGCCAGCGTCGGTCTGATGCTGGAAACCGTCAGCCCCCGCCTGATGCGCGACGGTCTACCTCACGCCAAGGCCCCGGACAAGGTCCCGGCGTTGCGCCTGCGCACCATCGAAGAAGCCGGCAAGCTCTCCATGGCCTTCACCACGGGAATTCTAATCGGCATCGGTGAAACCCTCGAAGAACGCATCGACTCCCTATTTGCGATCCGCGCTCTCCACGATAAATACGGACACATCCAGGAAGTAATCGTCCAAAATTTTCGAGCCAAACCCGAAATCCCCATGGCCCATCATCCAGAGCCCACGCTCGACGACATGCTCCGCACTTTATCCATCGCCCGCCTGATCCTCGGCCCGCACATGAATCTGCAAGCTCCTCCAAACCTCAGCTACGCCGATTTCCCGCGCTTGCTCGAAGCCGGAATCAACGACTGGGGCGGCATCTCGCCGGTCACCAAAGATTTCATCAACCCGGAAGCCGCCTGGCCGCAGATCAGCAAGCTTCGCGAAGCAACCGAAGCCAGCGGCTTCACGTTGCGCGAACGCCTGGCCCTCTACCCCGAATTCGTGGCCCGCGATGGTTTTCTTTCCGCCCGCGTGCGGGATCGTGTCAGCCACATCGCCGACGCGCACGGATTCCCGGTGTAGCGCCGCCCTCGCGCCCAGCATCTGAAACTCCCATGACCACCCCCAAGCACTCCACAATCACCGCCCTCGCCGGCGGCGTGGGCGCCTCGAAACTCCTCCTGGGCCTCTACGACGTCATGGATCCAAATGATCTAACAGCCATCGTGAACACCGGCGACGACATCACCCTGCACGGCCTGAAAATCTCCCCGGACCTTGACATCGTCACCTACACCCTCGCCGGCGTGATCGATCCGGCGAAAGGCTGGGGCTTCCGCGGCGAAACTTTTCACGCGCTCGAGCGCCTGGCCATCTTCGGCCGCGTCAACTGGTTCAATCTCGGAGATCGCGACCTGGCCACTCACATTCACCGCACGGCGATGCTCAACGAAGGCCAGTCGCTCGCCGACGCCGCCGAATCCATCCGCGCCGCCCTGGGTGTGAAGTCGCGCATCCTGCCCATGTCCAACGAGCCTGTACCCACCATCATCGAAACCGACGAAGGCGCCCTGCATTTTCAGGAATATCTGGTGAAGCGCCGCGCCGAACCCATCGTGCGCGGCATCCGCTTTGAAGGCGTCGCCAGCGCCCGCCCCGCCCCAGGAGTACTCGAAGCCATTCGCGACGCGGATCGAATCATCATCTGTCCCAGCAATCCGCTGATCAGCATCGGCCCAATTCTCGCGGTCCCCGGCATCCGCGAAGCCCTGCGCGCCCGCAAGAAAGACGTAATCGCGGTCTGCCCCATCGTAGGCGGCAAATCCCTAAAGGGCCCGTCAGACAAAATGCTAGCCCAACTCGGTCACGAGCCCTCCGCACAAGGCGTCGCCAAGCTCTATTCCGATTGCACCGGCACATTTGTAATCGATTCGGTAGACGCTTCGCAGGCAGACGCAATCCGCGCAACAGGTATGCAAGTCGTAGTGCTTCCCACGGTCATGAAAACCCGCGCCCAAAAACGTAAGCTTGCAAGCTCGCTCTTAACCCTTAAACCGTTAAACTCTTAAACTTTGAAACTCTATTTCCCCGGCAACCCCGTAAACCGTATCCCCGCGCTATGCACCTTGTTCCGAATATTCAATCCAATCAGCAGCGCCGTAACCGACTCCACAATCCGCGCATTCTCCAGCTTCCCGCCATTCAACGCCCGCACGCCGGGAATTTTCGAGGCCAACTCCATCCCCATCTGCTTGGCGTTTTCCTCATCGCTGCAGACCAAAACATCGCACTCCACCGCCCCATCCCCCGCCAACAGCTCCGCCCCCAAGTTTTGAAACGCCGCAGCAATGCTGACGCCTTGCGGCAAAAGTTCCGCGGCCGCCTCCGCGGCCGATCCCTGCCACACCCCAAGCATCCGCGTAGCCGCCCCGCCCACCGATGCCGCCAAGGGCACGGTGGTATCGATCACAATCGTCCCCGGCTTCCACACGCCTTTCAATTGCTTCAACAGCGCCGCCTGCCCCGAAAAAGGCACGGTCAGAATGGCCACCTCGCACTGTCCCGCGGCGGAAACGTTGTCGGTGCCGGCGATCTGCGCCGCCTCTCCGATCCGTTCCTGCAATTGCTTCGCGGCTTCCTGCGCCCGTTGCGCCTCCCGCGATCCAATCACAATGTGCTCGCCGGCCCGCGCCAGCCGGTTTGCCAACCCGGATCCTTCGGGTCCCGTGCCACCTAGAATCGCGATTTTCCGTGCCATTATGTTTTCGCTCCCTTTCGGCCGGCAGCCGCCTGGACTTCTTGCGGTTTCACTTCGCTCTGTCCGGTATGATATCGTCGAAAAATTCCATCATGGCGTCGAGACCCCCCACAACAACTGAGTTCCGCTTGGCCTGCGCGCAATTTGCCACCGGAGTTACGGTCGTGACCGCCGAGCGCGCTCCCGGCGTGGTCCACGGCATGACCGCCAACTCCGTTACCTCCGTCTCCCTCGACCCGCTGCTTCTCCTCGTTTGCGTCGCGGAGCAAGCCAAGTTGCTTCCACTGGTCAAAGTCAGGAAGCGCTTCGGCGTCAACGTCCTCAAAGAGAACCAGCAAGCCATTTCAAAATACTTCGCGCAAACCGAAGAAAGTGCCGCAGTCGAAGCCCGCCTGGGCATTCGCTTTCGCTGGACTCCCAGCGGCATTCCGCTCCTGGAAGACTCGCTCGTTCATCTAGCCTGCAAAGTAGTGGCTTCCCACATCGCCGGCGACCACACCATTTTCATCGCCGAAGTCGAAAGCATAGAAGTTTTCGACGGCGAACCCCTCCTCTATTTCCGCGGAAACTATCGCGCCATAGCCCCGCAGTGACTCTCGCAACGACCCCAACGCCGCCGGCGCCCATGCACTCCAGCAACCCCGCCCGTTCTTGCACCCTTAAACTCGTACACCCTTAGACTCGCCGCCGCCCAGCCTAAAAATTCAAGCAATCAAGCCATGTCCTATTGCACCCTTACCCGCTTAAACCCTTAAACTCGCCGTCTAGTGATGCCCGCCCAACGGATCCCTCTTAGCCCCATACTCCGCTCCCCAGCGGTCCGTCATCTGCCCGCGGATTTCCCACAACTCGGGAAAGAATTTATGCCGCATCCCGTCTTCCAAAATTTCTACCGGCCGGCCCTTCAGCGACTTCGATCCAAACCCAATGGTCCGGTAGATCAGCTGCATATGCTCGTAGCGGAATTTCTGAAATAATTCATCGAACTCCGCCAGCGCCTCGGCCACCACATACGCGTCTCCGTGCGAGTACTCCGAATCGTAGATTTTTTCCAGCGTCAACCCGTGCTTGTCCAGGTAGTGCTCCTGGAACGAATTCCAGATCGGCTGGTACATCTTCAACAGCACGCGGAAACCGGGCGACTCTTGCCCGCTTCCATTTCCCAGCCGTTTGCGAATCTCCTGATACTCCTTCGGCGACATGATCTCCAGCAGCGCAATCTGCTGGGTCATCAACCGCTGCGCCGTGTGTACCCGCCGGAACAGCGTGAGCACCCGGTTGGTATTTTCCTGCTGCAGGTATTCGTCGATATCCAGCAGCGTGTAAGCGATCAGCTTCATCCACAATTCTTCGACCTGGTGCACCACCTGGAACTGCAGTTCGTCGGCGTTGCACAAGTCCTCGAACTTCGACTGGCACGACAACAGCGTCTTCGTATTCAAGTACAGTTCGTAGTCGAGCGTGCCTTCTCCGCTCATAATGGCGTAAAACTGTTCGCGATTCATGCCAATCTCCTTATCCCGGCGAGCCTGCCGCCAGAAAAAGCCGTGGTCCCAAAATCTTTGTGTTTTAGAGCGCGTTTCGGAGTGAAGGATAAAAGGGAATTGGCCGCTGAGGTGCGACGCGAGGCAGGGTAGTGCGCAAGGAAGGAGAAATCATTATCGCTCGGAGCTGCCCGAAGGCCGCGCCTGCTCCGTGGAGTCGCCCATCTCCTTGCGATGGCTTTTCACTTCGCGCAGCGCATAAATCGGTTTATTCTGCGACTCGTAGTACGTCCGCGCGATGATCTCGCCCAGCAATCCCATGGAAATGAACTGGATTCCGCTCACAAACAGCGCCACGCCCATCAGCATCAGTGGCCCATGCTGATTCATGATCGAAACATTGTGAAGGAATTTTTCCACGCCCAGGTAGCCAAAGACCGCTGTCCCCAGGCCGGCGCCGGCCACGCCCAGCAAGCCGAAAAACTGCAGCGGACGCGTGGAATAATCCAGCAAAAACTTCACAATGATCAGGTCCAGAAAAACGCGCACGGTTCGCCCAATTCCGTAGTTGCTTTTCCCGCTCTTGCGCGACAAGTTGGTAATCGGCACTTCCGTGATCCGCGCCCCGGTCGAACTCGCCAGCGCCGGGATAAACCGGTGCAACTCGCCGTACAGTTGAATCTCTTGAATGATTTCCCGCCGGTAGGCCTTGAACGTGGTCCCAAAGTCGTGCAGATCGATCCCCGAAAGCTTGGCCATCATCCAGTTCGCCGCCCGGCTGGGAATTTGCCGCATCAGCCAGTGGTCGTGGCGCGCATACCGCCACCCGCTCACCAAGTCGAAGCCCTCTTCGATCTTTTCCAAAAAGCGCGGGATCTCTTCCGGGTCGTGCTGCAGGTCCCCGTCCATCGAAATGATGACTTCGCCGCGCGCAAAATCAAACCCGGCCTTCAGCGCCGCGGTCTGCCCGAAATTTCGCCGTAGCCGCACCACGTTCACCCGGTGGTCGTGTTCGTAAATATCGGATAGCACTTTGAAGGTATTGTCGCGGCTGCCGTCGTCCACGAACACCAGTTCGTAGGTCTCCCCGATGGCGTCCATCACCTCCGTAAGTTTCATATACAGAGGCGGGATATTCTCCTGTTCGTTGAACAGGGGTACCACCACCGAGTAGCGGATGCTGGAATCGCTTTTCATGCTTCGCTGGCCACGAACCCATAGTCTATCAGGCGAATCCCCTGCGACGCGACAAGATTTCGTATTCCCGCATCCGTCAAAATCTCCACTTCCATTTGCCGCGAAGCCTGCAGCCGCGTCGCCGTTTTCTGCAGTTCGTGATCCAGATATCCCGGATGGCACATCAGCTCGGTGGTGCCTTCCGGCAGATTTCGCAGCAATCGGGCCACACCTTCCTTGGTCATTTCCCCCGTCTGCGCGATTCCGCAAAAATAGTCCGCCGTGGAAATTCCCGCACGTTGCGCCTGCTCCCGCGCATCCCGCGCCAGCAATTTCAATCCCCGCGCCTGCACTCCTTGTTTCAGCACCACCCCGGCATGGATTTCGTCGCCCGCGGAAAGCGCCGCCCGCAAGCTGGAAGTTTCATTTGCCACCCGCACTGCCCCAAGGCCGTAGCGCTTGGCCAGCCGCAGCGCAATCTCAAACAACCCCGGCAGCATATGCACGTGTTTGTGCCCGTCCAAATGGGTCGGCTCGATCCCCGCGTCGCGCACCTTCCCGATCTGTGCGTCCCACTCTTCCTCCACCTCGCGCAAAGTCAGGCCCCGCTTGGCCATCCGCAACAGCAGGTTCTCCGGCCCGCCCTTGAATTCCCCCGCGTCGTTCGTCAAGCTGGTCACCAGTTCCCGAGGCGCCACCGGCGCCCCGTCACTCAGATTCAAATGCACGCCCACGCCCAGCCCCGGCGTGCTTCTCGCCAGCTCCACCGCCGCTCCAAACGCCGCGCCATTGGCCAGCAGCGACGCACTGGTCACGATGCCGTTGCGGTGCGCCTCCGCGATCCCCGCGTTCACGCCCTCGGTCCATCCCAGGTCATCCGCATTGACGATCAGATTCTTCACGGCCGTTCTGGCGCACCCCGTCCATCCTGTCCTTTCGGCCAGCTACACATTCGTATGCCTCGGGGCTTTTGTACCATTGACCCTTCCGTTCCTCAACTCTAGCATGAGGACATCGAGGGAAATATGTCCGTGAAGACCCGCGAATCGAAGCAGGTTGAGGTGCGCCATGAGCAGCGTCGTGGCAATCGCATGAACTCCCGCGTGCCCATCCGCTTGGAGTGGGATAAGGCCGGAGGGCATCGTGTCCGTGTCGAAGCCCACACTCGCGTCGTCAACCCTTACGGCTGCATGGTGGTTCTCGAGCACGATCTCAAGCTCGAGCATCGCGTAGCCCTCACCAACGTGGCCACGGACACCAGCAACTCGGCCATCATCGTTTGGAAAGGCAGCCAGCGCCCCGAGGGCGGCTGGGAGTACGGCGTCGAACTCGTCGCGCCGGAGATGGACTTTTGGGGATTGGAACTGTGAAACCACCTCTCACGAACACCAAACCAGCTCAGGCAGAGCGTCCCGCGCTGACTCGCCCGCCCACCGCGGAAGAGCGCCGTCGCGCCCAGCGCGTCCTGCTGCGCATCGCCGTAGTCATTCACATTGCCGGCAAGGAGCCCCTCAAGGGCAACACCCACACCGTCAGCGCCAGCGGCGCCATGGTCATTATTCCTGAGCCCTTAGCCGAAGGCACCAAAGTCACCATCGAGAATCCCAAGACCCAGGCCCAAGTCGCCGCCAGGGTCGTTCGTCCCCCGCAAATTACCGGCGAGGGCTCTCTGGTGCCGCTGGAATTTTCCACGCCGTCGCCGACGTTTTGGAACGTCTTCTTTCCACCCTCCGTAAACTAACGCAACCTCGCCGAAGTCGTCAGAGCGAGCAGAGCAGAGCAGAGCAGAGCAGAGCCTCGGCACTCCCGCGACACCCCGCGCTCAAAATAGTTCTGAAAATCCCATGTTTACCCCTTGACACTTACTTTATATTCGAGGTATGTTGCACCTGAGATATTCTATTTAGAGTACGGCACTCTGGTGCCGCTTTCCCACGCGAGCCTAACCTCCCGAATGCAAAGAACATCGCGCTCGCTCCAAAAAGGCCTCAGGGTTCATCGACGCGTGCCGCAGAGAATCGGACGAGAGCAGCCAGAAGCGATTCCAGGCCGGAAGATCCAGAAGCTCATCTAACCCCAATAGAATCAAAACTTGCATCACGCGACGATCTAAGTCCTTTATTTTGATAACGATCTACCAAAAGGTAGGGGGCCGGGGGTGCCGCGATCCCCTTCTGTTTACCCCTGAGCCCGGAGGGGAGGCGCGCACCTCGGTCGAGATGCTGCACCGCAAAAATCGCTGCCTCCACGCAAGGAAAGAGTGACGCGCGTCGCTCTTTCCTTCCGCGGCACATCCCGCGGTGGCACGGCCGCCGCATCGCGGACAGGCGGCCAAAAAGAAAACGGCCCCGATCCTTCGGGGCCGCCTCCTCGATGCTCTGTAAAGCTTTCTAGTGAACGGAGATGCTGACCACCGGCGACGTCGACGCCGCGAAATTGGCGTCCCCGCTATACACCGCCGTAATGCTGTCGGTATGCGGCGTTACCCCGGTGCTGCTTTTCATCCCGCTGCAACCCGCGATTCCTGCCGCCAGGCCTGCAAACAGCAGCAGTCCCGCGTAGACATATCCTCGGCGCTTGGCCGCCGGCAGGCGCTTCAGGCTTAGCAGGAAGGCCAGGAACAACACCCACGCGGTAATCCACATCGGCGCGGTCGGCAACCTCGGTATTGGACGCGGCTCCACTGGCGGCGCCAGGAACGACAGCGCCGTCGTCAACGTCGCGGTGCAGAACGCCGTGGTCGATCCCGAACCCGCGGTGGGCGTGCAAGTCGCCGCCGCCCCCAGCGCGCTCGTTCCGTTCATAAACTGCACGGTTCCCGTCGGCCCCGCTCCGCTGCTGGCGGTGGTCACCTTGGCGGTCAGCATCACACTCCCGCCGGAGGCCACCGTCATCACGCTGGACGTAACCGTCGTGGTGGTCGGCGTAGCTGTCGACGCGTTGATCGTGAAGGTCACCGCCGGCGAATTGACGGCCGTAAAACTGTTGTCTCCGCCGTATTGTGCGACCACGGAGTGCGCTCCGGTCGCAAAGGACGCAATCCCCGACGCCGTGAACGCTTCCCCATTGGAGTTCAACGACACGTTGCTGGCCACCGGAGTGGTCGCACCGTTGAACGTGTCCACGAAGGTCACCTTGCCGGTTGGCAGCAGGACGCTGGTCGGGTTAACGGCCGCCGAAAGGTACAATGTCACAGGCCCTGGCCCGCTGGAGAACGGGACAAAATTTCCGCCGCCGTTTGACGAAAATACGCTGGCCACCGCCGTGCTGCTCGCTTTGCCTACGGTCACCGATACCGGTGTCGAATGGCTGGGCGCGAAGGTGCCATCCCCGGAGTAATCCGCGGTGACGCTATAGGTTCCACCTGTCAGTTGGTTAGTGCTCATGCCCGTTACCGCTCCGGCAGTCAGCGTGAACCCGTCCACGCCTTGCCCACTGGCCGCGTTCGATACCAAAGCTATGTCGCCGGTAGGCGTTCCCCCGGCGCCCGTTACCGTGATATTGACCGTCGGAAACGGTGCCTGTCCCGCTACGAGTCCAGTATTAGGCGTGATGCTCAAAGTTGTCGTGGTGGCAGTGAAGGCGGCTTGGCCCGTGGCCCAGTTGTTCACCAGGTTGGTGGCATTCACCGAGCCCAATCCGGTCGCCAGATCGTAGCCCGCACCCGCCGCGAAGCCATTCAGCACGCCGTCCTTGTCGGCTCCGTTGCTGGTGGTGCAATCGGTGCTGCCCTTGGTGCAGGGCATGGCGATCGTTCCGGTAATCACGTCGTTGAACGTGCAACCCGCCGCCGGCAGCGGCGCCGCTTGCGAAGTGCACGCCGTACCGGCCGTGAATTGTTGCTGCGCCAGCTTGTACAGCACGAAATTGGCGTTACCCTGCCGCTGTCCGGTCTTTTGATTGACCAGGGCCATGATGCCGGCAAAGCTCGGCGTGGAGACCGAGGTGCCTCCAATTCCCAGGAATTGGAAAGTTGTGCCCTTCTTGCAGGAGTTGGCCGTTATACCCTTGTCGTCCGCTTCGCAGACCAGGTAAAAACTCTTGTTGAAGCCATCGCTGGCAAACAAAGACACGTCGGGCAGATCTCGATGCCCATCCGCGGGCATTCCGTGCGCCAAGGTGATAAAGGATTGATAAGCCGGCTTGGCGTAGCCCCCGCCGCACACACCACCAGTTAGCGTCGTGCAGTGGCTGGACCCGCCGCTTCCTGCCACGGTGAAAACATCCGCGCTGTTGGCCGCGGCATTGCAATTGGTCTCCGCACTGCCTCCAAACACCGCGTTGGTGCACGAATCGTTCCAGGTACTTTCCGGAATGTAGCTGATCGCGGAAAGCAGAGTGGTCGGATCGTTCTGGGCATTGGTCTTGAAATACGTGGACTGCGTGCCTCTGTCGTTGAAGTCCGTGCCGCCGACCGCCACGTCGAACGGCGTGGACGCGAAGCCGCTCACCTCCAGTCCGGTCGTGGCCGGATTGGGGGCCGCGGCATTCTGATCCTCGCAGCCCGCCGAGCCGACGTCGCCGGTGGAAATGGTGACCGTTATTCCCTGGGCGGCCGCCTGCTCCCACAATCCATTGAAAGCGGCATTGCCTGCGGTTCCCAGGTCGTGCTCGCAGTTGCCAAAGCTCAAGCTCATGATGGGATCGGAGTTGGTGTCGATCACGTGAAACGCCGCGAGGATCAGGCCGGTGGCATCGTTGGTATCCGCCGCAATCACGAAATGAATCTGCGCGCCCTTGGCCACCGCGCCCGACCACTCCAGGTCGGTGAGCGCTTCGGTTTCCGACCCGTCGTTGATGATTCCGGGGTCGCTGCCGTCGATGACTACTACCGGGATACCCACGCCACTGGTCGATAGACCGAAAAGCGTGCGAAAGTCGATCACGTCTTGCATGTTGACGTTGGAAACGCCGATGATCGCGATGCTCTTGCCGGTGCCGTCGAACGCCGGAGGAACGTTGTAGATGGTCGCGAAGTCCGCAGGCCCGATCGCAAAATTTCCGCCGGGCGTCGTAAAGTCCGGTGTGATCGACTGTACTTCGCCGGTGTCCTTTATTCTCTGGAACGCCCCGGTGACGTGGTGCATGGGCTTGGGCCGGAAATTGTTGAGCGAAGCGATGCCGTGCACCACCGGCGCCAGCGCCGCGGGAATTTGCGGATCGCTGGCGTTGGCCCAGTGCTGCTCGCCATTCACCACGTACTTGTGTATTTCCGTGCGGAAAGCTTCTCTAACCTGCGCCGCGGTTCCCGAAAATTCGATGGCGATCTTGCCCTTGCTGACTTTGGCCACCTGGAAGCCGTGTGCTTGCAGCCAGGATGTGACCGCTTCAACGTCGGCGTCCGCCGGCCCGAAGTGCTGTCCGAACTGTTCCGGCGTCAGCCACTGGTGAAAGCTGGGCGACGCGGTATTGTACTGGTCGGCCATCAACTCGCTCAGCGCCGCCTGCTGCTCGTCGCTGCGTTTCAGCATCAGCAGCATGCGCTGCATCGGCAACTCCGCCGGCGCCACGCCACGATCGAACTCCGCTCTTGCCAGCGGATGGACGTTGCCGCGCAACATCACGCGCTTGGTTTCGTCCACGGCGCTGATAATTCGCGCGGGAATATTTACCGTTTGCAGCGCCGCGGACTGCGCCGCCGGCGTCTGCGCAGACGTTTGCCAACACGAAAGCGCCAGCAAAAAAGCGCCGAACAGCACATTTCGAGACCCGCTAATTTTGTCAACTTTCATAGCCACCCGCCCTCAGTTTTGGTTTCGCACTTTACCGGCCGTTGTCTTCCCGAGGGCGCAAACCATGCTTCAAGAGATAGTTTTTCAGGTGGAATGGTTGCCCGTCGCGCATCGAGTTGGCCGAAAATCCGCACATCTCAGGTCATTTTTGAGGCTAGCACAACTCACCCCCACAATCGCCGAGTGCCCGTGGACTCTAACGACACACGACTCTCTTACGCTACTAATGCCTTGGCGCCACACACTTGGTTCCCGCGCCGAACTACGCGCTTCTGCGGCGTTCCCCCGATTCCTGCATGGCAAGAACGGTTGTAAACCTTTGGCTTTTCGATGTCTCCGGTACCTGCGAACAGCTGCCCGCGCTGTTGCACGCACGTTCCGGTCAAACCCTGCCGCCGTTGTGAAGTTTCGCGGGTTTGGGATCGCCACCAGCCGGCACGGTGGGCTGCAGCACGGGGCGCAGCCTCACGTTGTCGGCGGGGCCGCGAGGTTTGAATCGCTTGGTTTGGGTATAATGTCGCCTTCTGGCTATCTGACGAGGAGGAAATATGGCGGAGCCGTCTTATGAAGAACTCAAAGCGCGTTTAGCGGAACTGGAGAAAAAGGGAACCGGGCGCCGCACCGGAGCGCTCGAATTCCGCGTCGGCGAAAAAGGCGGAGTAAGCGTCTACGGCCTGGGCCGTTTTCCGGTCACGCTGTATTACGAGCAGTGGATTCGCTTGTTGGATACCGTCGCGGATTTGCGGGCCTTCCTCGAAGAGAACAAGGCTGCCGGCAAGCTGAAACTCAAGGAGACCTAGCCCGACTCGCCAGGAGAAAATTCCGTGGCACAGCCATTCCTGGCTGTGCGGCCTTGGCGACGGCCATGGATTCGACGACGGCAGCAGCCGCTGCCGCGGAATTCACGCGGCAGCGAAAGGAAACACAACCATGAAATTCACTACTGCGGCGCGTATTGCGGCTTGGAGTTTGGCTTTGCTCGGCGCTTTGACGTTGACCTCGGATTTCGCCGCCACGCAAACGCCTTCGCCTGCTTTATTGGTGCTGGAAAAGGGAGACGATTCGCTGGCCATTGTTGATCCTTCGAGCTTGCAGGTGGTAGCGCGTGTGCCTGCCGGCCAGGATCCTCATGAAATCGTGGCGTCTCCCGACGGCAAACTGGCCTATATCTCCAACTACGGGGGTTCCGACAGCACCCTGAACACCATTAGCGTGGTGGATTTGGCGGCTCGCAAGGCCCTGCCGCCGATCGAACTCGGCGCGCTGCGTTCCGCACACGGCCTAGCCTTCGCCGGTGGCAAGCTGTATTTCACCGTGGAAACCAACAAGGCCATCGGCCGCTACGATCCCGCTGCGCAGCGCATCGACTGGGTTTTGGGCACCGGGCAGGATCGAACGCATATGATCGCCGTGTCCGAAGACCTGGAGCGCATCGTTACCTCCAACGTCAGTTCCGGCACCATCAGCATCATCGAGCAGGGCACCTTGGCGAATGGCGGGTTTAACCCGCCGCCGGCCGGCAACGGCCCGCCGCCTCCCGCACCGCCGGCTGGCGCTCCCCGGAAAACCTGGCACGTAACCAACGTCCCCGCCGGGCGCGGCTCGGAAGGCTTTGATGTTTCGCCCGATGGCAAAGAGATATGGGTAGCCAACGCCCAAGATGCAACGGTCACCATCATGGATGTCGCCAGCAAGAAAGTCATTCAAACCCTTCCTATCTCATTGAAGGGCGCAAACCGCCTGAAAATCACACCCAATGGCAAACACGTTTTGATCGCGGGTTTCGGCGGCACCTCGACGGGCGCAAATCTCTTGGTGCTCGATGCCGTTGCCCGCAAGGAAATGAAGCAGATCAATCTAGGAGGCCCGTCCTCCGGCATTCTGATCGTGCCGGACGGCTCGCGCGCTTACGTGGCGGTGAGCGCCAAGGACAAGATAGCGGTGGTGGATTTGAATAGTTGGAAAGTGACTGGCGAAGTGCAGGTAGGGAAGGGACCCGACGGTTTGGCCTGGGCCCAGTCTAAATAGCAGCGCCTTCCCCAGTTAGAAAACCCACTTAAGACCTGAGAATCAGGATGGGTTCCCGCTAGGAAGGTTCTTCGTCCCGCTTGGTGCCCGGGATGTGGCCGCCGATTTCCAGGGTGGCTTTTCCGTGATCTTTCACCAGGGAATCGAGTGTCGTCGTGGCGTGCTCGTCAACCGCGCCCACCGCTGCTACCAGGCAAGAGTACAGAAACGCCTTGATCCCGGTGCGGAACTGTTCCGTCGATTGTTCCGTGGCGCGCGCCACGTCGGTCTCAATGGACCTCCGCCGCGCTTCGCACGCCGCGCGATTCTCGGCATCCAGCGCATCCAGCGAAGACATTACCCGCTGGGTGGCCTCGGAGATGGCCAGGTCGATCCGCACTTCCATCTGTCGCCGGAACTCTTCCAGGGTATTGTTTGCGGCGTTTTGTAACAGCGCGCGCATCTCCGCCGCGCACGCACCCAGTTGGGCGGTGGCCTCGCGGGTGACCATCTGCTTATCTTCCATCAACCGCACCAGTTGGCGGTCCGCAACGCGGGTGGCCGCCGCGTCAAACTCTTCCGTAGCACGCCCCACGGCCTCGTCCAGGCGTCCCCGAATCTTCGGCTCCAAATCCCGCACGTTGTCGACCGCTTCGTGCGTCCCGCTTAACTCGCGCCGGGAGTCGGCCACCAATTTCTCCATCTGTTGAGCCAGTTCGTCCGCGCGCCGCCGATACGCCTCTTGCTGTTCTTCCCACCGATTGCGGTCTTCTACGAGTCGCGCTTCGATCCGGCTGAGCACTTCTTCTTTGGCGGAACCCATGATGGACTCAAGCCGCTGGGTGGTGTACTGCTCCATTTGGTGTGCGCTGGCCCGGCCCACGTCGTCGATCTTGGTCAGTGCTTGTCTCACGGCTTCGGTGAGCTGCGTGGATACCGCATTCTGCACCGCCTTCTCGGCGGCGGCCTGAAGCTTCCCTTGCACCGCGGCAACCAATTGATCCGAGGTAATGACCACCCGCTCGGTTTTCACCGGTCCAGCTTCTCTGGCGGGCTCGGTTTTGGCGCCGGCTAGAGGCGACGGGGGAAAGGCCGCAACCCCTGCACTTCGATACTCTGGCCGCACTGGCGGCTGTTGCATAGCCGCGGGCTCTCGCGCCGGGGCGGCCCCAGTGGCCGCTTGCATTCTCGAACCGTTGGCTCCTTGCATGCGCTGCCAATCTTCCGGCGGCGTGGGAACGCCCCACACATTGGCCGGCGATTCCAGTTCCACGCCGATCTGGTAGAGCTCCCGGGGACTCATTGGGGGATGGATCGACCGCACCTGCGCGCGCATAACCGGCGCGCTGCCTTCGCCGCTGGCCTCCAGT
Organism: uncultured Acidobacteriota bacterium; assembly: GCA_963788495.1. GTDB lineage: Bacteria > Acidobacteriota > Terriglobia > Acidiferrales > UBA7541 > Acidiferrum. The sequence goes on from CAWBGX010000003.1 coordinate 848,276, forward strand.
ACCTGCAGCCCAACCCACGATCCAACCGAATAATCGTGCCGCGAAGGATACCTGCAGCCGTGCATGTTCAGACTTACCGCCGAGGTTCGTTCCTGGAACGACAACCCCAGCTTGGTCTGTCCGACGATGATCAGGGGAACGGTATGGTCGATTCGTGTACTGCGACGGGCTTCTATGCCCGAAAACCTGGTGGCTGCGCCCACTTCGATCCTCCACAGCTGCTACCTCGGAAGCGTATCACCGTCCGCCACGCTCGCAAGGGAAAAATTCTTCCACTGCAACATGTTGAAAACCCAGCCCGCAGCCTCCCCGGCCGCCGGGGACGGTGGCCCGGAAGGTGCCTTTTGGACCAGTGGCGTGCCGCAGGGAGTCGCGGTAGACTAGGCGCTCGCTCTTGGCACGCGGAGCTTTTTCGCCTCGCAGTGACCTAGAGAACGCTGGCATTCCCGTCCCGGGGTCTCCGTGAACCCAAGACTCGCCGCCATTAGCGGCCCGCTAAGAGATTCGCATTTCTGCCTGGAAGAGGGCGTTGTTCTGTCAATTGGCCGGGACGCTGCGAACTTTCTGGCCATAGACGAATCCCCGATTTCTCCGCAGCATTGCCGGATCACCTTGGAGACCGGGCAATGCAGCATCCGGGACCTGGAAAGCCGCACGGGGACTTTCGTCAACGGGTTGCCGGTGTTCGAGCGGGTACTGGCCCACGGCGACCAAATCGTCGTAGGCAATTCGGTGTTCGTCTTCCTGAGCGAGGAAGAAACCCACGGCCTGCCAAGTCCGATCCAATTGGACGAAAACACCCCGGACCGTGCGACCACGACCCGCCTGCGCCGCGAGGACTTGCGCTATCTCCAGCCCGAAGCCCTGGCTGCGCTGCCCGCCACGGAGCGCATCGCGCGCGATTTGCAGACGCTGTTGAAGATCAGCTCCGCTATCGGGTCGATCGACAATGTCGAATCATTGCAGTGGCAGTTGCTGGGAATGATTTTCGACGTGGTGCCCGCCGAGCGCGGCGCCATTATGGTCGGCAGCGATCCCGCGGAATTCAGCTCCGTGGTTGCCTGGGACCGGGTGGCCGGGCCGCAGCACTCCGTTCGGGTGGACTGCCGGCTGGCCCAGCAGGTATTTGAAGAACGCGTGGGGCTGCTTCGTGATGAACCGCACAACCATCCGGCGCCCGCAGACCCCGAATGCGCGGGAAACGACGATGTGCATTCGCTGATCTGCGTGCCTTTGGTGCGTTTGGACAAAGCCATCGGCTTGATTTATCTGGATACCGTCAATCCGGTGATCCGCTTTTGCGACGAGGACCTGCATCTGGTCACCGCCATCGCCGGTGTAGCGGCGCTGGCGGTCGAAAGCGCGCGGCAAGTGGAGTGGCTGGGCCGGGAAAATCGCCGCCTGCGCATGGAAGGCAATCTCGATCACGACATGGTCGGGGAAAGCCCGCGAATGCGCGAGGTCTATCAGCTGATCGAGCGGGTGGCGCCCACGGAGTCCACGGTGCTGATTCGCGGGGAAAGCGGCACCGGCAAAGAGCTGGCGGCGCGCGCCGTGCATCGCAACAGCCCGCGCCGCGACCGGGCTTTTGTGGCCATCAACTGCGCCGCGCTCACCGAGACGCTGCTGGAAAGCGAGCTTTTTGGCCACGAACGCGGGGCCTTCACCGGGGCCATCGCGCAGAAGCGCGGCCAGCTGGAAATGGCCAACGGCGGCACCATTTTCCTGGATGAGATGGGCGAGCTAAGTCCCACGCTGCAGTCCAAGCTGCTGCGCGTGCTGCAAGAGCGGGATTTCATGCGCGTCGGCGGGACGCGTTCCATGCCGCTGGACATCCGGGTGATCGCCGCGACCAACAAGGATTTGCAGAAGGCCACACAAGACGGCACGTTTCGCCAGGACTTGTACTACCGGCTTAACGTCGTTTCGCTGACCATGCCGCCGCTGCGCGAACACAAAGAAGATATCCCGCAACTGGCCAATTATTTTGCGGCCAAGTTCGCCGATAAGTGCAACCGCCGCATCCAGGGAATTTCTCCGGACGCGCAGCCGGTGCTGTTGGAGTACGACTGGCCCGGCAACATTCGGGAACTGGAGAACGCCATTGAGCGGGCCGTGGCGCTGGGCTCGTCGGAGTTGATCCTGCTCGAAGACTTGCCGGAAACATTGCTGGAGACACCATCGCCGTTCGCCGGCCGTGGCTCCACTTATCACGAAGCAGTCCGGCAACTCAAAAGGCAACTGATCCTTTCGGCCATGGACCAGTCCGCCGGGAGTTTCACGGAAGCCGCGAAGCTGCTCGGCGTGCACCCGAATTATTTGCATCGTCTAATCCGCAATCTCGATCTGCGGCTTTCGTTGAAGAAACACCACAAAGCCTGAAGTCAGCCGGCGCGATTGTTTTTGCGTAACTTCAGGGCTCCTGCCCGCGTATCATTTGCGTCAGGTTTTCCTTTGCTGTTGCTTTCCTATCTCAGCGGATAGACTCACTATCCGATCGGATAGAGTTTTGCGACTCTCTCCCGATTACATTTGCTTTCGCCCCATCTGCAAATCTTGCTTATCTCTTTCAGGGTCAAACATTTGCGCCTCGGCGCACACTTCGCCGGCAAACTGCGCGATTCGTGGCATTGCAGGTGCTTTGTGAAAGTGCGCCTTCCAAATCGCAGCATGGAAATAAAAGGCAGTAACGGAAGTTGCAAAAGGAGATGCAAATGAAATCAAATCTTACTCGCATGTTGGCGATCGCAGCTCTCGGATTGTTTACGGTCTGCGCTTCTGCCGGTTCCGCTTCCGCCCAAGGAGTTTTCAAGGGGCGTTTCACGCTACCCAGCGACGTTCGTTGGCAGGGCACGAATCTGCCGGCCGGCGAATACAAGTTCTCGCTGAAGTCGGCCACGGTGCCGGCGCAGCTGACGGTCACTGGACCGAGCGGCAACTCCGTGTTCATCATCACTTCCGCGGCCGATGATCGCAAGAACGGCAACCAGAGCTTCTTGACCGTTGAGCGCCACGGCTCCACCCACTTCATCCGTGAGTTGTACCTCGCGGGCATCGCGATGGATTTGCACTACGGCGTGCCCAAGAGAGACAAAGACGACCAGCAGCTGGCACAGGGACCGGTCGAGACCGAACGGGTGCTGATTGCCGCGAACCTGTCTTCCAACAAATAAGAGTTCCCACCGCTGAGGGCAAGCCACCCCACCACCACCCACCGAACCGGCTTGCCCTCGGCTTTCCTTTTTTTGGTTTTTGCTTCTTTGGTTTCCTGCTAAAGCTCGATTCTCTCCGTTTCTCTCCGTTACTGGTGCGTTTCCTACCTAGCGTCCACCCTTGTGACACTCTCGCAAGACGCCATTTGAGGATTTTTGATGCGGTGCGTATTTTCTTCCCGGTGGTGCTCCTGGCGAATCCCCAGAGGACAAGTTGTCGGTCCGGGTTCAGAAGGGCAGGGAAGAGAGATCGACGTTGCCGCCGGAGAGGATCACGCCGAGCTTTGGGCCGCCGCCGTCGCTCCGGGTCGGCAAGCCCAGGCTGGCGACCACGCCGGGCTGCAGCAGCGGGGCAATGGCTACCGCGGATGACGGCTCGATGATGATTTTCATGCGCTCCCAAACCAGGCGGGTCGCGGCGATGATTTCAGTTTCGCTTACCAACAAGATGCGCTCGACGTGCTCTCGCAGGATCGCGAAGGTTCTTGGCGCCAACGACGCCCGCAAGCCGTCCGCGATGGTGTCGCTGGAATCCATGCTTTGCAGCACGCCGGTGGTCAGGGATCGGTAGGCATCATCGGCGCGTTCCGGCTCGCATCCGAAGATGCGCACGCCAGGTTGCACGCCCTTGGCGCCCAGGCAGGTGCCGCTCAACAGACCGCCGCCGCTGACCGGGGCGAGGACCGCGTCGAGATCGCCAACTTCTTCGAGGAGTTCTTTCGCTGCGGTGGCTTGTCCGGCGACGATGCGGTCGTCGTCGTAGGGGTGCACCAGCACAGCGTGGGTTTCCGATTGGACGCGGGCGGTCGTTTCGTTGCGCGCCGACATCGTGGGTTCGCAGAAGGTAATGCGCCCGCCGTAGCCCTCGATGGCGCGGCATTTGACGGCCGGCGCGTTCTTGGGCATTACGATCCACGCCGGAACACCTCGCCACGCCGCGGCACAGGCGACCGCCGCTCCGTGGTTGCCGCTCGATGGGGTGACGATGCCGCGGCCGGCTTCTTCCGCATTGAGCGAAAAGATCGCGTTGGTGGCGCCGCGAATTTTAAACGAACCGGTTTTCTGCAGATTTTCGCACTTGAAGAAAATCCGCGCGCCGGTGAGGGCATCCAGGGACGCGGAAGTCATAACCGGGGTGCGGTGAATGCGCGGCGCAATCCGCGCATGGGCTTCGCGAATCGTTCGCCAGTCCGGCGCCGCGTAGACAGCAGTCTTTGCGGGCAGAGTTGAACTCATAAGCTCCAGTTTCTCAGCATGGTGCACGCAGCGCACTCGGGGATTCGCGGCGTGACGCCGCATTATGGCACAGCGAACCGAGCTTCGCGCCGTAAGCATAAGAGAATCGCAAGGAACGGCAAGAGCCAAAATAGCCCGAAAAAGAGAAAGACGATGCTTGTATGCTAGGCGCTGACGAAAACTTTCTGAAGGATTTGTAACTTGACGATGGCAGAGGCTCTGATACTCTCAAGGCCCCCTTCTCCAATCTTGCGAGAAACCGCGTTGTCATCTTCGCGCGGAGGAGGCACCCATGGGAATAGAACGCCGCCAATTGACCCGCTACAATGTCCGCACGCCACTGCGTTTTCGAGCCATAAATGAGGCTGCCGACAAAAGCGAACACTTCACGGAAGCGCTGAATGTTTCGCGGGGCGGATTTTTCTTTGCCTCCTCGGCTCCTTTGGAGATCGGAATGCCCATCGAGGCCATGTTGCGCATGCCCGCCGAAATCACCGGCAGCAAGGCCGAAGAGATTCGCTGCAACGCTCGCGTGGTGCACGTGCGGACCCAACCCTACGGAGACGGCCGCGTCGGCTTCGGCGCCGAAATCGAACTATTCCATACTCCCACGGAAAACTGGACGAACTAGGCCGATTGGCCACCATACTTCGCAGAGTCCTGTCTGCACGGATGCTGGCCCTGCGCGGGAAGGTTCCCGGGTTGGGCGGAGTCAAAGGCGTCCGCCACCCTTCGAGCCTGTGGATAAATGGCTAGCGGCCGCTTTGGTGGCACGCACTTTGGTTTGCGATCGATGTTTCGAGGTTAGGGTTTTGCTTCGGGAACCACGACGGTGGTTTTTGCGCTGCCCACGTTATCGAAGCGGTCGTAGGCGCGAACTGCGATGGTGTGCTCACCCGGTAGCAGCACGCCCGGCGTGAATTCATAGTGCTCTTCGAGAGCGTCGCTGATATTTCCGTTGGGCGCCACAAGCATCCAGTCGCCGCCGTCGACGCTGTATTGCGCGCGCTCGATGCTGCTGGTGGCGTCGCGGGCCGTGAACTTGACCACAACGGAGCGAACCGGGGGAAGGGTGGCGTCGCGCATGGTCATGTGGGTGGCCTGGAGGTCGGCGATGACCGGCGGAGTATTGTCCACGATGAAGCGCTCGCTCTCGCGCACGGCGGTCAAGGCGGCGTCCACGGGATTCGACGGCGCGTCGCTGGCTACGATTCGCAGGTAGTACGCGCCGTCGGGGAGGGCAGTACTGTCCCAGGAATAAAATTTCTGGTCGAGCTTGTCTTTCAGGAGCTTCCATTCCGTTTCGTTTTCGCCGCGATAGAAAACGGCGAAACGCAATTCGTCGTCATTCTCGTCGTGGGCGCTCCACAGCACCGACTGGTAGCCTTTCTGCAAGAAACCCTGCGGCGGCTGTTCGAAGCGCGGCGATTGAGTGCTCTGGGTAATTACCACTCCGGTCGGATTCGGCGCCGGCGGCGGTCGGAGAGTCACGTTGGGCTGTTGCCCGGTCGGAATGACCGGGTTGCCCTGCGCGCGAACGCCGGGGTCCTGCACGGCGATGCCGTCGATGATGGGAGCTACGTTGCGCGGGAGATACGCGAGGCCAACCCAGTCCAGGCCATCGCCGGGGCGGGCATCGTGAATGACGGCCTTCCACTGCGCGAAACGCGCCGGAGGACATTCGACACGGGTGCCGGGTTTCGAATACGGTCCAAACCAGCGGGACCACTCCTTGCTGGGATCTTCGGTGTTGCCGGAGCGCACGAAGAATTCCAGACGCGGCTCCGTTGAAGTAGCGCCAGACTTCGAGGGAGTCGCGGGCGGCGGACTCCACCAGTCCAAGCGGCCCCATTGCGAAAATAGCTGCGCGTCGAAGGAGCGCGATTCGTAAGTGCCTTCGGGCTCGTATTCCGGACCGACAGAAAAAACTTTCCCTGGATTCGCGGTGCACAAGAAAATCTTGCCGCTGGCATTACGCGCGATGCCGGTGATCTGCGCGGAGCTGGACTTGGCAAGTTGCGCGAAAACGCCGTGGCCATCGATGGCCAAGAGAGCGCCGTTGTTGCCGGTGCCGGCCAGCAGGCGCCCGTCGGAATTGAGAGCGAGAGCGTAGACCACCTCGTCGCGGGAACTCCAAAGTTCCTCGGGAGCGCCTTCGGAAGAAATCCGGTAGATGCTGCTGGAGAGCAGGGGCGGAAAAGCGATAAAGGGCGAGGCTCCCAGCTGCTGGTTGCCGCTGACCGTGCCGCCTCCGGTGATGGTGGTGGTGCCTTGCGGGGTGGTGATGATGGTGGTGGGCTGCCCGCCGGTGCGCTGTTTTTCGCCGATAGCCGAGACGTAGATGTTACCGTCGGGCGCAACGGCGAGAGAAGTGACTTCGCGCTTGGGGGTTTCGTAGAGGACGAAGCCTTCGGCAACGGCGGCGTCTTTGTCTTTGGGCGGGTTTTTGTTTTCGTTCTTGGGGCGAGTGACGCGAAGAACGCGGCCGCTGGGCTCCGTGCCGGCGAGGAGATTGCCGTGCGGATCGAAGCTCAGGACGCGGATGTGCGCTTCGTCACTATTGTAGAACAGCTCGCTCTTGCCATCCGGCGAGACCGCAAAAATCTCGCCTTTGTCTCCGGTGGCGACGTACAGGGTGCCGTCGGAGCCGAAGGCCAGATCCCAGATGTATTTGGTCTTGGGATCGAAGAAAACGGATTTTTCGCCGGAGGCGGAGACCCGATAGACCTTTCCATCGGGAGCGGTGGCTACATACAGGTTGCCTTTGGCGTCGAAAGCGATGGCCTGCGCGGCAAGGTCGCTGGATTCAAAGAACGTCGTGGGCTTGCCATTGCTGTCGAAGCGAAAAACTTTTGCCGGAGAGCCGCCCGCGGCGTAGAGCACGCCCTTGGGGTCGACGCGCACGGACCATAGATAGGAAGCATCGGCATCGGCGAGCAACGTGAATCTGGGCGAGAGCTCCAGGCGGCCGTCGCTGCGGACCGCGACTCCGTGGGACGTGCCCTTGAGGAATTCTTCGTAAGTGGATTGGCGCCAGGTGCGAGTGTGCTCGGCATGCACAAGAGGGGAAAAGAGCGAGGTAAGGAAGCAAAGAAGGAATGAGAACGTCGCGATTCGGGCGGGCGATGCGCTCTGCTGGTAGAAAGTATGAGTGTTGCTTGCGTTCTCGAGACTTGGCATTTAGGAGGTCACCGAATTTGGAGATTGAGAGAGATTACGCCCGTAACTGGCCCGCCGAGCGGGACCGAGGATTCGCTGGCCAGGGATTCGCGCAAGACTTGGACGCTGCCGGGAGCGGGCCGGCCGTCGATGACGTTGATTTCGGATAGCGGGACATTGGGAAGCTCTTTATCGTCCCAGAGAATGGTTGGCGATGGCACGAACAGACCGACGTACAGGCGATCGTTGCGGCGCTCGCGGTTCAGAACGCCAATGAGTTGGTCGAGACTTTCGGGGTTGCCGCCGCCGCCGGAAAACGAGAAGCCGCGGGAGGCGCGATTGAGCAGTTCCCCGTCCGTGACCAGGACCCGCAGAGAAGTGCCGCGGGCGATCTGATCGGGAACGCGCACGGAAGTTTCCTCGATGTGCGCCGCGCCGCGATAGGGATGCAGCAAGATGCGGACGCGAATCGTGTCGCCGGGTGCGGCTTCGCCTTTTTCCAGCCAAGCGGAGTCAATGGTGAAGGACTGCCGGCCGGGAATACTCTCCACGCGAAGCGCGATATGTTCGACGGAAGGCAATTCGTAGGTATTCACAAAAAGACGGGTGAAAATGTTTTGTACGCTGAGCGCGATGGGCAGGCCATCAGGGCTGAGGGATTCGCCGGGGGCGTAGGTGTTTTCAATCTGCACCGGCGCGTGACCTTGGAGGCGAATTTCTCCGGAGAGATGCAGCGTGGTGCCTTCGCCGTAGATGGCGTTTTGCGTCAGGCCGTTAAAGGTGGTGAGGGCCACGAGCAGAGGAGTGAGCTTGGGGTGATTGACCAGTTCGAAGTGCAGCTTTTTCTCGGCCGCGCCGTTGGCGACGACAAGGTCCAGAGGAATCATGGCCGGAGGAGCCCCCAGCTTCCCGGTGACGGCTGTGAGATGGTCGCCGGTGATGGTGCCGATGGAGCCGCCAACATTAACGATTTTGGTGGAGGCCAAGCTGGAAGAAAGAGTGGTGACCACGCGGCTGCGCGCCATAGGGAGCGCGACATCGCCCAGGCTAAGGAAGGGATGGCCGCAGAGATAGACGCGATCAGCCTGGACGGCGGTGACCGTGCAGGCGGAATTGATGGAAGCATCCCCTTGCACGAGAACCATGCCGGCCATGTCGCCGGGCACCAGGTGGGCGTCTTCGGGGCGCGGAGCGGCTGTGCCGCCTTGGGCGGCGACGAAGCCGTAGTTTTGGATTTGCGGGGCGAACTGTTGCAGCGTCGCGGTCTGAAAACCGGAGAAAACGAGAGGCGTTGCAATCGGCTCGAGAGAGGAACCCCAGGGTAAACCCGTTCGCGATGCCGCTTCATTGGGCAGCGCGAACTGTTGGGCCGATGCCGGCGTTGCATCGCCCTGTGTGGCAGGGCGGAGCACGTCCGCGATGGGCGTGACGCCCGCAATGGCTTCTTTAGTGAAGACGCCCAGCTTGAGGGAAAGGGCGCCGGCGAGTTTGCCTTCGAGGTAGACAGGGCTGCCGCTCATTCCAGCGACGACGCCGGTGTGCTCGACCTTCGGGCCTTTGAGCTCGACAAGAATAATGGACTGGCGCGGACCGAGGAAATTCGGCATGACGCCGATGACTTCGAGGTCGAATTTTTCGATTTGGTCGCCGGAGAAAATCGTGTAGGCATAGCCCTGCATGCCCGCACGAACATCACTGAGCGGAATGATTTCGTTAGATTGTGCGGCCAGACCCGGGGCCAGGACGAGGCAGAAGACCATTGCGAGGGCAAGGATCGCCAGGGGAAGGACCCGGTACGAGTGGCGAGGCATGGATAAATGAAACCCGAGCGGCAGCATGAAGGGTCACTCTAACCCGGTCGGGTACGGGAAGCAATCGAACCACTGGAGGGCGCGAAGTAGACCCAGAAGCCTAGGCGTCCTAGGACTGGGTCGAAGGTTAGAGAAGGCTTAGAGGCGCCGTCGGAAACAAAATATTACTTAAGACGTTGGCCCGTTGCCGGGTCGAAGACCGCGTTGCGCAGGAATTGTTCGGTGGACCATGGCGGCGCTTCTCCGCCGAGGTACTGGTGGAACCACTCGAGGTGCGCGGTGTAGTACAGCGCCATCTCATACCAGCTTGGCCAGTGGCCGGCGTTGGAATAGATGATCAGTTTGGAGGGGACGTTCATTTTTTGCAGCGCGGTGAACATTTGCAGGGATTGCGTGTAGGGCACGCGATAGTCGCGCTCGCCGGAGATGACCAGGCAAGGCGTCTTGAAATTCTTGACGAAGTACGAAGGAGAGAACTTTTCGTACTGATCGGAATTCCAGGGCGTGCCCTTATAGTCCCACTCGGGAAACCATAGCTCCTCGGTCCCACCGTACATGGAGCGAAGATCGAAGATGCCCATCATGGAGGCGATAGCCTTAAAACGGTCGGTGTGGCCCTCCATCCAGTCCATCATGTAGCCGCCATAGGACCAGCCCATGGCGCCGATGCGATTGGAATCGACATAGGGAAGCTTGACCAATTCGTCGGTGACCTTCATCAGGTCTTCGTAGGCCTTGCCGCCGTGGTCTCCGGAGATTTCCGCGGTGAAATCCTGCCCGTAGCCGGTGGAGCCATGCGGATTGGCGAACGCCACGATGTAGCCGGCGCCCGGATACACCTGCCAATCGCCGCGGAAGGAATCCTCCCATTGCTGCTGCGGGCCGCCGTGAACGTTGAGGATCAGCGGATATTTCTTCGAGGGGTCGAAATCGTGGGGCTTGACGAGGAAGACTTCGACCTTCGCCCCTCCCGCTCCGGTAACCCACATCCTTTCCGCGGGGCGAATGTCAACTTCGTTGGCCACTTCGTCGTTGAAATGCGATAGACGCTGCGGTGCGGAGGCTTTGCTCTGGGTCAGGTCCACAGCGAAGATTTCGCTTGGTTCGCCGACGGAACGCCTTGCGTAGATCATTCGACGGTCGTCCGCGGAGAACTCGAAAGCATCGATGGCTCTGTCCACCAGGACCTGCTGGATGGCACCAGAGTCGATGGCCACGCGGAAAATGGGGGTATCACCCTCTACGGGCGCGCTGAAGAACAACGATTTTGAGTCCGCGGTCCACTTGAAATCGTCCACCCAATTGCGGAAAGACTCGGTGAGAACCCGCGATGTGCCCGCGGAACGATCGTAGATAGCCAAACGGAAAAGGTCGGACTCATACGCCGGCACCTTCTGAAGCTGATAGGCGATGTATTTTCCGTCGGGCGAATACTGGGGATGGCCGTCGTAGGCAAGATTGGCGGCGGTAATGTTGCGGGGCGGTTGGTTTCCGGCCAGGGGCACGATCCAAAGGTCGCTGTTGGTGGAGGAGGCCTGGTCGCGATCGTGATTGGAGTCGAAGGCCAACTCGGTGCTGTCGGGCGAGAAAGCATATTGCACCGCGCCGCCGAGTTGGAAGGGAGGAGAATCGAAATCGCCGGGGGTCAGGTCGCGTACCGCACCGGTGGCCACGTCGGCCAGAAGCACGTGCGCGCGCTTCCCGTCTTTCCATTCGGTCCAATGGCGGTAGAGCAAGGAGGTGGCCATGTGGGCGTGTAGCGGGCCTTTGCTCCAGCGCTGCTCGATTTTCCTGTTGCAGGCGTCGTCGGCGTTGCATTCCGGGTAGACGTCGCTGGAAAATGCGATCGATTTGCCGTCAGGGGACCACAGAGGATCGCCGATGCCAGTTGCGATGCTGGTGAGCTGGCGCGCTTCGCCGCCGCTGGTGGAAATGATGAAGAGATTGTCGTCGCCATCGCGCGAGCTGACAAACGCGATCCACTTGCTATCCGGTGAGAAGATCGGCGAGGATTCGCTTTTCTCGCCAAAAGTAAATTGATGCGGATTCTTGCCGTCGGCGTCCATCAGCCAGATGTGCTTGTTTCGCTTGGCTTTTGGCAGGTCGTCGGTACGCAGGGTGAAAACGACGGTCTTGCCGTCGGGCGACAAATGCAAATCTTCAATGCCGCGGACGCGGTACAGGTCTTCGATGGCGAAGGCCCGCTTGGCGGCGCGGCTGGGAACCGCCAACACCAGCAAACAGGCTACCAGCGAAAACAATTTTCGGCGCATGATGGCCCTCGTTCTGGAGTGAACTGTATGGATAGCTTGCGAATTTAAGCACAATACGGCCTATAGCGCCAGCCAGCGCGTCGGTATCAGCTTTTGGGAAATAGACCAGGAGCAACTAGGGAGAAATGCCCGCAGAACCTGAAAAGGGTGGATCCCGAACTTCGATTATTCGTAACGCAGAGCGATCATGGGATCGACGCGGGTAGCCCGGCGTGCCGGCAAGTAGCAAGCGAGGAGCGCGATTGCTCCGAGCAGCAGAGAGACCGCCGCAAAGGTGAGCGGATCCGTAGCTCCCACTCCGTACAAATAACTGGACATCATATGGGTCGCCCCAAACGCCGCCGCTATTCCGATGCCGACGCCCATTCCAGCCAACCGGGCGCCCTGACCGAGGACCATGGTAAACACGCTGCCGCGTTCCGCCCCCAGCGCCATGCGGATGCCGATCTCCTGGGTGCGCTGCGACACCGAATAGGAAATCACGCCGTACATGCCGACCGCCGCAAGCGCCACCGCCAGTCCGCCAAACGCCCCGAGCAAAAGCATCGAGAAACGAGCCTGGGCCATCGATTCATCGACCAAAGTCGTCAGCGTCGCAATTTTCGCCAGCGGCAAGTCCGGGTCCACCGAGCGCACCGCCTCGCGCACGCTCCCGACAATCGCAGCAGGGTCTGCGTCGGTACGCAGCGCGACTTGCATGGTTTGCATCGACGGCCAGATCTTGATTTCGTTCTGGGTGTAGGGCACGTACATTTCAGCCGTGGGCTCCTCGCGTAGGGAGAGGCGCTTGGTGTCTGCGACGACACCCACGATGGTCCTCGTTTTCCACCGTTTATCGGCCACGCCTACTTGTCTTCCGATGGGATCTTGCCCCGGCCAGTATTTTCTGGCCATGGCGCGGTTGATGATGGTCACCAGCGGGGCGCTGGACGTGTCGCTTTCCAGAAAGTCGCGGCCCTGCAGCAGCGGCGTTCCCACGGCCGAAAAATATCCTGGTGAAGCGAACGAGTAGTTCGCGTAGGGGCGTTCCTTGTTGTCAAAGGGCGGATGATCGGGAATGCGAATGACCGTGCTGTCGGTGGCTCCTCCGAAAGGGACGAAAGACTCCAGCCCTGCGAAGTGCACGCGTGGTGTGGATTGCAACTGTTGCAGCACTCTCTGATAAACCCTGGCCATGCGGTCGGTATCATTGTATTTCCCGCTCGGCAACGACAACTGGAAGGTTAGAACCCGAGTGGGGTTGAAGCCCGCATTCGCGCCCAACAGCGAGTAAAACGTTTTTATCAAGAGCCCCGCCGAGATGACCAGGACCAGGGCCAGCGCGACCTGCACGACCAGCAGCGCGTTGCGCGTCTTCGGATGCGCCGCACTGCCCCCGGACCTGTTGCCCCCTTCCTTCAGGGCCCCAATCAGGCCCTCTCGCGTGGCCCCGATGGCCGGTGTCAATCCAAACAGCATTCCGGAGACCAGTGTCACACCGAAAGTGAATAAGAACACTCGCAGGTCCAGCGCAACTTCGCTGAGCCGAGGAATGTCCGCTGGCCCCAGGATTTTCAAGAAATCAATGGTCGCCTGGGCCAGCAAAATGCCCACCAGGCTGCCGGCTGCCGCCAGCAGCAGGCTCTCGGTCAAGAGTTGCCGCACCATTCGGCCGCGTCCCGCGCCCAGCGCGCTTCGCAGTGTGAACTCCCGCCGGCGCCCCAGCGAGCGCGTGAGCAGCAGGCTGGCCACGTTGGAAGACGCGATCAGCAGAACCAAACCCACAGCGCCGAGGATTAGCAGCAGCGGGCGCCGGGTATCGCCGGCGACTTGCCGGTCCAGGGATTTCACGCGGGAGTTGTGCCAGCCTTTGCCTTCGGGAAACTGCGAGTCCTCCCAGTTCGCGAAGATGTCCAATTCCGCCTGGGCTTGGTCGAAGGTCACGCCGGGCTTCATGCGGCCGAGCACCCCGAGCTCGTTGGGTCCCCGCGGAGCCGCGGCCACCGCCAGCGGAACCCAGAGTTGTGCCTCTCGCGGGCAATCGAGGCTGGCTGGCATTTCCTGGCCGTGCGGGAATGCAAAGCCGGCAGGCATCACCCCGATTACGGTGTAGGCGTAGCCATTCAGCTCGATAGCCTTCCCAAGAATGTGCGGATCGCTTCCAAATCGATCGGACCACAGCTTGTGCCCAAGAACCACTTCGTGTTCGTTTCCGGGTTGGTCTTCCGCAGCCGTGAACGTACGTCCGATGAGCGGCGTCACGCCCAACGCGGGGAAAAATCCAACGGACGCGCGAATCCCGTCCAGGCGTGCCGGCTCACCGGAGCCCGTAAGATTGAAGGAATCGGGCATGAAGCCGCCAAGATACTGGAACGTCTTCGACTGCTGCGCGAAAGAGACAAATTCTCTTTTGGTCCAGGGAAAGCTGTCTGCGAAATCCGTCTGGATCGGCGCCAGCCGCCAAGGCAGCACGATTCTTTCGGAATGCGGGTAAGGCAGGGGTTTCAGAAGAATAGTATTGACGACGCTGAAGACTGCGGTGCTCGCGCCGATTCCCAGCGCAAAGGTAAGCACCGCGATCGCGGTAAAGCCGGGGCTCTTGCGCAGCATGCGTACTCCGAAGCGAACGTCCTGCAGCAAGTTTTCCAGCAGGCTCACCCCGCGGGCGTCGCGGCACTGTTCCTTGGTTTGGTCCAGCCCGCCAAACTCTATCCGCGCACGGCGGGTAGCCTCCTCGCGGGTGGCGCCCAGGCCGATGCATTTTTCGATTTGTTTCTCGAAGTGAGCGCCAAGCTCCTCTTCGAGTTCCGCCTCCACCGCCGAGCGCCGCAATAGGGCCCGAAAACGAAAAAAGAGGTCGCTGAACATCGGCTTGCTCCTAGGCCGTTCCTAATACCTGAGCCACGGCGGCCGTCAACTTTCGCCAAGTATCTTCTTCAACGGCGAGCTGTTTGTGTCCGTGCCGGGTGAGTTCGTAATACTTCGCGCGGCGATTGTTGTCGGACGTGCCCCAGCGCGCCTTGATCCAGCCCCGGCGTTCCAGGCGGTGCAGCGCTGGGTACAGCGAGCCTTGCTGGATGCGCAGCACGTCGCTGGAAATTTGCTGCACCCGCTCGGAGATGGCCCAGCCGTGCTGCGGGCCGAGCGCCAGGGTCCGGAGAATGAGCAAGTCCAGTGTTCCTTGCGGAAGGTCGATGCGCGACTCTGTCATATGCTCCCCTTCTGCTTCTACAGGACCTTACAACCTCTCTTGTCGAAGCGCAAGGGGAAAATCCCGGAAGAACCGCCAGCGCAGCCTGCCACCGCTCGCCCTTGAGCGCCGCGCTAGCGTGACGCATAATCTCCGCGAGAGTTTCGCCATGCCCGCTCCTCAAAGATCCGCCTGGCCGCTGCGTCCCTCCCGGACGCTCACTTGGGGCCTGCTGTTCCTCGTCTATACGGCCATTGCGGTGCTCCTCATCGGCTATCGGTATCTGGACGATCTTTCGCGCCTGCGCTCCGGCACGTTTCTCATGCGCGTCCTGGAAGAAGGCACGGGGGTGTATTCCGTTCTTCTGCTTCTGCCGCTGGTTTTTCGTTTCGCGCGTATTTATTTGTTCGCGCACAAAGGCTGGCTGCGGCTGGTGCTTTCGCACCTCGCTGCCGCGGTCGCTTTCTCCGCTGCGCACACGACGCTTATGGCTCTCAGCCGCCACATCCTCGCACCGATCATGGGCCTGGGACCCTACGACTATGGCATCATGACGTACCGCTATCCGATGGAGTTTTCCAACGATCTGGTGGGCTTCACCTCCATCGTCGGACTGTACTTTTTCTTCCTACGCTTTCGCCTGGCACAAGAGCAGCAACTCGCCGCCTTCGAACTGCAAACCAAGCTGGCCGAAGCCCAGCTGGAAAATCTGCGCCTGCAATTGCAGCCACATTTTCTGTTCAACACGCTCAACACCATTTCCTCGGTCATGTACGAAGACGTGCGCGCAGCCGACGCCATGATCGCGCAGCTCAGCGATCTGCTGCGGCTGACGCTGCGCGCTTCGCGGACCCATGAAATCCCGCTGGCCGAAGAGCTGCAAATCACCCGGCTGTATCTGGACCTGATGCAGAAGCGTTTCGAAAACAAACTTCACGTAACGTACGCCATCGACCCGGCGCTGGATAATTCCCTGGTGCCACAGTTGATCCTGCAGCCGCTGCTGGAAAATTCCCTGCGCCACGGCATGAAACCCGGCAGCGCGGCCATGGACATTTCCGTCGCGGCTAGCCGGGAAAATGGCAGCCTGATCCTGAAGGTTTCGGACAACGGCGTGGGTCTCGACGCGCTGAATTCCGCCGCCGTTTTTGGCCGCGGAGTCGGGCTTTCGAATATCCGCGACCGCTTGGCCCAACTCTACGGCGCCAGCCAGGATTTCTCCGTAGCCAATCGGCCCGAAGGCGGCGCCGAGGTCACGCTGCGTGTCCCCTACCGCATATCTCCGCAGCCCGCGCCATTCTCCGCATGACTCTCGCGCCGCCCCTCCGCGTACTCGTCGTCGACGACGAAGCACCGGCGCGGCGAAAAATTCTTCGGCTGCTGCGTTCGGAGCCGGGCGTCCAAGTTGTCGCGGAAGCGGACAGCGGCGAATCGGCCATCGCCGCCGTGGAAAAACATCAACCCGATCTGGCCTTTTTGGACGTGCAAATGCCCGGGATGGATGGCTTCGCGGTCATCCAACGCATCGCCTCGACGCTGGACGCCAAGCTGCCCCGCATCGTCTTCGTCACCGCGCACGATCAATACGCGCTGCGTGCCTTCGAAGTCCACGCGTTCGACTATCTCCTCAAGCCCGTCGCGGAAGAGCGCTTCCGCGAGGCGCTGCGCCGCGCCCGCGAGCAGCACGCGAGCTCCAGCGACGGCTTTGCCTCGCGCCTCAGCGAGATGATCGAACAAATCCAGCGAGAACGCGGTTTCCCGGACCGTGTGCTCGTTCACGAAGACGCTCGCTCCGTTTTCGTCCCGGTGCGCGATATTTCCTGGATCGAAGCGGACCGCAACTACCTGATCCTGCACCGCGCCGGCGGAAGGACTCACACCCTGCGAGCCACTCTCGACTCTCTGCAAAACACGCTGGACCCCAAGCTCTTCGTGCGCGTGAACCGCGGCAGCCTGGTGCGCCTGGACGCCATCCGTGAACTTCTGCCCTGGTTCCACGGCGAATACAAAGTCATCCTGCAAGACAAGACGGAGATTCGCTGGAGCCGCCGCTACGTTTCGCAGCGCCCGGAGCTACTGAGGCTGCCGTGAGCATCAGCTGTATGCAGTGCGAGGCTTTGCCCATTCGTCCCCTAGTCCGACCCGCTCGTCCCCGTTTGATTGCGGCTCACGCCTATTCGCGCTATGACCTTCTCCATGAACAACCAACAGGACACTTGCTGGCAGGCCCGCATCATTTGGGTTCTGCTCCCACTCACCCTGCTGCTACTGCTGCATGCCGTGCCTAGCCGCGCGCAGAGCGCCACTGACCAAGGCTGGCCCAACTACGGCAACGATCCCGGCGGCACGCGCTTTTCTCCCGCCCGTCAGGTCGACCCCACCAACGTCGCGCAACTCCAGGTCGCCTGGACCTACCGCACCGGTGCGTTCCCTCACGATGCCGATCTCGATCACGAGGCGGCGTTCGAAGCCACTCCCATCCTCGTAGACGGCAAGCTTTTTCTCAGCACCCCTTACGATAAGGTGATCGCGCTCAATCCGCAGACCGGCGCGAAGCTTTGGGAATACGATCCCAAGCTCGACCTGTCCCACGGCTATTCCGAAGTCAGCTCTCGCGGAGTCTCGGCATGGCGCGACGCCACCGCAAAACCTGGCCAAGCCTGCGCTCTGCGTATCTTCATCGGCACACTGGACGCGCGCCTGATCGCCCTCGATGGCGCTACCGGCAAGCTGTGCACCGACTTCGGCGCCGGCGGTGAGATCGACCTTACTCGCGGCGTCGATCTCCGTGATGTTGGCGACTATCAAATCACTTCTGCGACCTCCATCGCCAACGATCTGGTCATTACCGGCTCTTCGATTGGCGACAATCGCGCCGTGGAACTTGAGCGCGGCATCGTGCGGGCTTTTGACGTGCGCAGCGGCAAGCTGCGGTGGTCCTGGGATCCCATTCCCTGGGCCTCCAAAGCCAAGCCGCGCACGGGAGCAGGCAACGCGTGGTCCACTCTCAGCGTCGACGCCGGGCGCGATCTGGTTTTTATCCCCACCGGCAGCGCCAGCCCCGACTATTTCGGCGGCTTTCGCAAAGGCGATAATAAGTGGGCCAACTCTGTCGTAGCTCTGCGCGCTTCCACCGGAGAATTTGTCTGGGGCTTCCAGGTGGTGCACCACGATCTCTGGGACTATGACGTCGCGTCGCAGCCCACGCTCTTCACCTGGAAAGACAACACTCCCGCCATCGCCATTACCACTAAGATGGGCCGCGTTTTCGTCCTAAATCGCCTGACCGGTGCTCCACTGCTCCCCGTGCAAGAGCGGCCGGCGCCGAAGAGCGACATCCCCGGCGAGGAATCCTGGCCCACCCAGCCCGCCTCCACGATTTCCCTGGTGCCGGAGAAGTTGTCTCCCGAAGATGCTTGGGGCAAGGACCCGCAAGAACGCCAGTGGTGCGCCGAGAAAATCAAAGCGGCCCGCACCGGAGACATCTACACTCCGCCCAGCTTGCAGGGCACCATGGTTTTCCCGAGCAATGTCGGGGGCGTCAACTGGGGCAGCGCCGCTTACGATCCGCAACGCCATATCCTCGTCACCGACACCAACCGCCTGCCCATTCTCGTGAAACTCATTCCCCGCGCTGACTTCGAGCCTTCACGGAAGTCGGCGACCACCGAAGATCGCCTCCACGGTGAATTTGCCCGTCAAACCGGCGCGCCGTACGCGATGTTTCGCACCCCGGTTCTTTCCCCGAGTGGCCTTCCGTGCAACGCTCCGCCCTGGGGCACGGTGGCCGCCGTCGATCTCTTCACTGGAAAGAAAGTCTGGGACGTTCCTCTGGGCAGCTTTATTCCCGGGATGAACACTGGAACGATCAATTTGGGCGGTCCGATCATGACCGCGGGCGGCCTGGTCTTCACCGCTGCCACCATGGACAATTTTCTGCGCGCCTTCGATTCCGAATCCGGCAAGGAACTCTGGAAGTTTGAGCTCCCCGCCGGGGGCCAAGCCACGCCCATGACCTACAGCATCAACGGAAAGCAGTACTTGGTCATCGCCGCGGGCGGCCACGGCAAGCTGGGCACCAAACAGGGAGATTACGTTCTGGCCTTCACGTTGCCGTGACGCCCAACACTCAATCCATGTGGTGGTGCATGGCGAAGATTTTGTCGAGTGAGTCTTCGTACGGATAGACGTGCACCATCCAGCCGAAGATGACCGGCTGAAAGCGCCCGCCCGCCGCATCGCACGCGTCTCGCGTCGCAATGGAGCCCTTCAAGCCAAACTTGGTCCAGTCGGCCGCGCGCATCTGGTCCCTGGGCGGCACGCAGAGATTGGTGTGCAGGTGCCACATGGCCACGCTCAGTGGCACACGCGCGTTGAGCTGATCTTCGCTGGCGCGCTTGGGCATGGTGTACATCGCGCCGACCAACTCATAGCCTGTCCCTGTCTTCTTGTATAACAGCGACGTCGGCCGCGAGGGATCGAATGTGAACGCTTCCAGGAAGCCATTGCGATAGCTGGTGAAGTGATATTCCGGCTGCGGAACATTCGGCAAAAAAATCCGGAAGCCGTCGTCCAGCGCCACGTGATAGTCCTTATACTTTTCGATGCCGGCGCGAAGCTGCGTAACGATTTCGTTGGCGCGTTGCACGTCTCCTGCCGTCTGCGGCCGCATGGCAGTCATGGTCATGTGCCGGCTATGAGCGTCGTGTTTGCCGGGCGTCATGTCCTCGACCGCGTCTTTTTCGCTGGCCTTCTCGTCGCTCATGTTCATCCCGGGCATCGAGCCGTGATCGGCTTCTTGCTGCGGGCTGGCGGATTCCTGCGGCTCGGAGGCCTGCACCGCCGGCGGCCGATGCGATGGAATCGCGGCGAGCAAAACGGTCACGACGAAGAGTGCGCCAAACAGCATCCCGCCTTTGGCCGCCAGTTGAAACAAACTGCTACGCGCTGACATGACTGATCTCCTATACATCCATAATACGCAGGCTCCAGCCTGAAGATTTCAGCCCTTTGCCCCCAACGTTCCTCGGCAAAAACTGTACTCCGGGACAGGCATAGCGATCTTCAGCGTTCTCAGCGTTGTCCTCCTCCTTCTTTCTCCTTCCTTCTTTCTTTAGTTCCCGCGTCCTCCGCATTGTTCTGGAACGCGCCATGCTAAAATCGCGCGGTGAAGAAACGAACCATCCAACCCGCGAAACAGCTGGCCGGCGGAGTCGCTCCGCCCGGCGACAAATCCATCTCCCACCGCTACGCCATGCTGGCCGCGCTCGCCGAGGGCACCAGCGAGCTGCGCCATTTTGCGGCCTCCGCCGATTGCCACAACACCCTCGGTTGCATGAGCGCGTTAGGCGCCGACGTAAAAATCGACAAGGACGTCGTGCGCGTCACCGGTCGCGGCCTCCATGGCCTAAAAAGCAGTTGGCGCGCCCTGGACGCCGGCAATTCCGGCACCACCATGCGCCTGCTCACAGGAATTTTGGCCGGGCAGGAATTCACCTCGAAACTCACCGGCGATGCGTCCCTGCAAAAGCGGCCCATGAAGCGCGTCATGTCGCCGCTCCGCGAAATGGGCGCGGACATTCGCGCGCGTGATGACAATTTCGCCCCGCTGGAAATTCACCGCGCGCGGCTCCACGCCATCGACTACCAGATGCCGATGGCCAGCGCTCAAGTGAAGTCAGCGGTCCTGCTGGCGGGATTGTTCGCCGACGGCGTGACCTGCGTCACCGAGCCCGCCCGCACGCGCGATCACACCGAGTTGGCCCTGGAAGAGTTCGGCGTCGCCGTGGAAAAACTCGGAAACACCATTCGCATTCAGGGCCTCGGTGGAAACGGCGCCGGAAAACCGCAAGCTCGATCGCTGGAAGTGCCCGGAGACTTATCCTCCGCGGTGTTCTTCCTCGCGGCGGCTTCGCTGCTCCCCGATTCCAATCTGCTGATCCACAACGTGGGACTCAACCCCACGCGCACCGCGATTCTGGACGTTTTCGCCTCGATGGGCGCATCGCTGCAAATGATGTCGGTGCGCAGCGCCCATGGCGAGATCGTTGGCGACTTGGCGGTGAAGGGCACTTCACTCAAGGGTGGGGTGATCGAAGGCCAGCAGATTCCGTTGGTGATTGACGAATTGCCGATGCTCGCGGCGCTCGGGCCTTACACCGAGCAGGGCATCGAGATTCGCGATGCCACCGAGTTGCGCGTCAAAGAAAGCGACCGCATCGCCGCCCTGGCCGAGAACCTGCGCCGCATGGGCGCAACGGTGGAAGAGCGCCCGGACGGTCTCCGCGTCGAAGGCCGCCAAGCGGGGCGCTTGCGCGGCGCGGAAATCGAACCGCACGGCGACCATCGCATCGCCATGGCCTTCGCGGTCGCGGCTTTGGCGGCCGAGGGCGACACGGTCATTCGCGATGCCGATTGCGCCGGCGTCTCCTATCCGGCATTCTTCGACGATCTGGAGCGGGTCGCAGAGCGCTGAGTCTCTAGCTGTTTTTGTGGATGGAGATCGAGCCGTAGCTCGTTTTCAGGATGATCTTCGGCCCGCGGCCGTTTCCATACGTGCCTTCTAAATGTGAATCCCCTGAGCCCGAACTCGTCTTCTTCAGCGAATCCCCTTCGAATTCCGAATCGATGTCTCCAGAGTGGCAGTCCGCCTGAATTTCGAAGCTGGTCGATTCCGGCAGGCCCAGCGTGATGGCCGCCGACGCGTTATAGATCTCGATATCTTCCTTCGGCGGAAAAGAGAAGCGCACCGACACATTGCCGTTACGATTGTCCACCTTTATTTTCCCGCGGACATTCTCGATGCTGACCTCTTCTTCGTGGGTCCGCACGTTCAGGTTGCCCGGCGCATCCACCACGTCTAGATTTCCCGAGCCTACTTCCATGTGGCCGCTCAGCTGGGTGAGCGTCAGATCCGTGCGATGTGAAACGAAGCGCACTCCCTTCGCTACTTTTTCCGCTCGAATCGGCCCTACGAATTCTCCATTAATCGTGAAGTTGCCGCTGGCGTCGACTACCTCGATGCTGTCCCCGCGTCCGGAAATCTTAACGTCCCCCTTGGTGCCGGAAACTTTCGCATCCCCTCGTTGCATATCGATGCTGACGTCGCCGTTCGTGTTGCGCACTTCGATGTCGCCGTTACGCCCGTCGATGGCTACCGGACGGGCCATATCGGAAACCGAAATGTCGCCCCTATCGCTATGCACAGTCACCGACGACTTGGCCGGCACCACCACATCCATGTCCACACTGACCCGCGAACCGCCGCCATCGCCGGTGGGATGGATTTCATAACCGTCCCCATTCTTGACGATTTCAACGGAAACGCCCTCGGCGGCGCGCAGTGCTTCGTTTTCGTTCCACCCGCGAACGTTCTTCTTGCCGTTAACTCGAATCTCCGCCTCATCGGAAGAGCGCACGCTGATGTCGCCACGCCCACCCCGGATGGCAATGCGCGCGTTGGCTGGCACCGCCTCTGGCGCCACATTCAGATCGCTGGAAAAGTTATCGCGTCCCAGGTCGATGCCAAAGTTGTCGTCTCCAAATTTGCTTCGTACCGTATCCACCCCGGCGACGGCCGCTAGCAATGCCAGCAGGCCGATTACCAGAAGAACTTCTCCCGAGGTCACGCGCGCCCCGCCAGGCTCACCCGATCGCATTCCGGCGGTGCGTTCGTAGAGCTTGATGGCCCCCCAGAAAATCAGCAGCAGCGGCCACCAGTGGAAAAGCGCCCGGTTCAGCTCGAAACCGCCATAGTTGTGCAGCAACAGCAGCGCCCCGACGGAAATCAGAATCAAGCCGCTGAAGATGCTGCTGCCGCGCGGGCGAGCGTTGGCCATAAAACCGTTATTGTCCCTGTCCGGGCGCGCTATTTTGGGGAGCGCCCGGCGTCGGACCTGGCGCCGGAGGAGCCGCTGGAGCAGAAGAAATGTGCCCGTCCGTCGGCGCGAGCGAGGAGGCCAGCAGGATGGCGCCGATCACTACAAGAATCACGGGAAAGGTACGCCCGAAGTCAAAATAATCCCCGCGCGTTTGCTGTAGCAGAAAAAGCACACCGACGGTGATGACCACCGCGGGGTTTCTCAGCCCGCGAATCGTGCATCGTGGGCAGCGGCACTGGATTCGGTCACTCATACTCTTCACCTCTCACGAGCGTCCGCTCAGCCGGTTCCTGAACATTAAGATACCCACCGCGATCAGAATCAGCGGCCAAAATCTCTCGATCCTGTAAAATGGCAGCAGATCGAAATTATTCAGCAGGAAGAGTCCGCCTACCACGATCAGGATTATCGGGCCGATGGGGCGCTCCTTACTCCACGCTTGCAACGGATCGACGGATACTTCGCCGCGAGCATTCGCTTGAGCCGTTCGCAGCGCATCGAATCCCATGTAAAACACGAATCCGCCCAGCAGAATTCCCAACACTGCTTTCATTCCGCCATCCATGTCGCTGGAAAGGCCGAGTATCATGGTGGCGAACACTACGATGTGAATCAGCGCCTTGTTGTATTGGCCGTTATACACCGCGCCCAGCCCCGGAAAGAGAAATCCCAGGACAAACGCTACGCCGGGATTCCCTGTGTGTCCGGGAGCCGTTGCGGCAGGCGCGCCGCCGGCGCCAGGCGCGGTCAAATCCCGCGGCGCTGCCGTATGACCGAGCACGCTAGCCAGGCAATCTTCGCAGTACAGCACGTCATGCACCGGACGCACGCACACCGCGCACATCGCCTTGCCGCAATTCCGGCAATATCCCGTGGCGTCCACGTCCGTATGGACCGCACACTTCATGGCAATCTCCTCGCGATCGCGGCCCCGCACAGTCGCCCGGCAAATACCGGCATTTCCATGGCGAAGACTTCCAGCCTTCGGCCGATATCATTGGCGCGATTCTGCTGTTTCGGCGACCCAGGCCGCGAGCCATCGCTCCGGCCGGGCTCCTTCTCGGGAGTAGCCTCCGGCACGATTCTTTCCTGATTCGTGGGAATTTCACGGTCGTCGCGCATGCGCGACTGGATTTCAGACACCACCCGCAGGTCGTTCACGAACTTGGTCCCCCGCGCATAGACCAAATGCGCCTGGCGATCCGCGTTACGATAAATATTCACCGGCTGCAGATCGGCGATCTTCGGATGCCGCCAGTTGAAGCCCGTAGCAGTAACAAAAATCATCAGCGTTGCGGCCACCGACAGCGACCCATAAGCAAATCGCACGGAACCCACGCCGCGGAACCAGCCCAATACCGCGCGCCACCCGGACTCTCGCGGCCCTAGCGTTTTGTCCAGTATCGAGTACACCAGCCGCGGAGGCGCCTCCACTTGCTCCATCGAATGCAGCCCAGACAACAGGTGCGCCACGCTCGCGACCATCGGCGCGCAGCGCTCGCAACCGTTCACGTGCGCGTCGAACGCCGCCTGCTCCGCGCCGGTCAGCACGCCGTCCAGATAATCGCTAAGCCGCGCTTCAGTTTGTTCGCAAGTCCAAATCATCGTCGTTACTTCTTCTTCGCTCTCTTCCAGCGTCCATCCTCTATCGTTAATTCGTTGCTTCGTTACTTCTTTACTTCGCTCCTTCGTTATTTCGTTACTTCTTCTCTTCCTTCTGCTCTCCTCACGAAGGCCGTACTCCCATCTGCTGCAAAATCCGCGCCAGCTCAATCCGTCCGCGATTAATCCGCGACTTCACGGTTCCTTCCGGCACCGACAAAACTCGCTGAATCTCCCCATATTCCAGTTGCTGCAAATCGCGCAGGATCACCGCCTCGCGCAATTCCGGCGAAAGCTTCTTCAGCCCCGCTTGCACCTGCGAGCTCAGTTCCCCCAGCAACAGCTGCTCGTCGGGACGCCGTCCCGCCGATTCCTTGTTCTCCACCACCGGCATGGCGTCGTCCAGCGAATCCGTGATGCGGTCTCTCTTGGTCCGCCGGTAGTGATCGATCAACAGGTTGCGCGTCACGCTGGTCATCCACGTGGCAAACCCGCCGTGCGCCGACCGATAGCTCCCAATCGTACGGTACACCCGCAAGAACACCTCTTGCGACAGGTCTTCCGCCTCCGTGCCATTGCCAGTAAACCTATAGCAAATATTGAAGATGCGGCGCGAGTGGCGGCGCACAAGCTCCTCCCAGGCCGAACCATCGCCCTGGAGGCATTGCTGGACCAGTTGGGCGTCCTGCTCCAACGTCTCATCAGCCTCGCATCCTGGTACGTCTCGGCCTGCACACTATGGAACGTAAATTGCCCGCGAAAGGTTCCCTGGGACTAGACCTGCTATCCACCACAGCTGGTGCGCATTATTACCCAGCCACCCCGCTAGGTACAAGGCGCTTGTAAGTCGCGACTGCATGGCCTTCAGCGCGCGACGTGTCACTTTAGCCGCGGCGTTTCGATCCGGGACACTTTTCGATAAATCGGCGATTTCCACCCCGTCTATCGGCGTAACCTCCAGTAAACAAAACGGATACTTGGTGGTCAGCCAGAGCACTGGCAGGGCGTTTGCTCTCTATCATTACCGCACCGGTGTGGAGTGAGCCTGCAACGTGACTGCTTCGCGAAAAATTCTGGTCCTGGCGATGCTTCTAGTCGCGCTCCACGCCGCCGTGGTCCTTAACCACTCGACGGCAGAACGCACCTACACCGTCTCCGAATTCATTCAACTGGCGCTGGACTTCCTCTGTTTCATCGCGTGTGTCATCGCTTCCCGCCGCTCCCGAGACCTTCCGCACACCTTCTGGCGGCTGTCCGCAATGTCCTACTGCATTCTGCTCTTGTCGGAGGCCTTGGCCGCCTTCATCCACTGGCACCCGGAGTTCTCCGCTTTCGCCTGGCTCTCCGACATTCTCTTTGTTTTCTGGTTTGCCCCGATGTCGATGTCCTTGTTGCTCCCGCCCGATTTTGACCCGCAAAAATTTGACCGCCTGATTCTGCTGGACCTCTTCCAATCCGCGCTTTTTTGGTTGGCCGTCGACATTTACTTTTCGCATCCCACCTCGGCACTGCTATCCACCAGTGACGCCACCCTGCCCACTTGGACCACCGCCGTGCTCTACAACGGCGTCATCGTCGGCGCATTTTTTCTGCGCGCCATATCCTCCAATTCCAAACCCGTGCGATTCCTGTTCGCCAGAATGGGCATGCTCCTTCTGTTGTCGGGTAGCGCCGATTTCCTGTTCACCTACTCCGGAGCGAGCCTCGCGCCCAGCGGCTGGTACGATCTCGTTTGGAGTTCGCTCACTTTGTTGCCCATCGCCGTTGCCGCCACCTGGGCGCAATTGCCGCTGCAAGACACTTCCCTGGAATCCGGCCAGCGGAAAGACCTGATGGAGCGCCAGATCTTCCCGCTCATCTACCCCCTGCTGGTTCTCAGCATGTCCGGTTTCATCGCGCAGCACCATTTGGGAATCGCCGCTCTCCTCGTAGTTACCTCCTTCGCGGGTTCCAGCCTGCGCATGTCTTTCATCCAGGGTCGCCAAGCTCGTTCGGAGTGGGCCCTGCAGCAGGCCAAAGACGCGGCGGAAACCGCTAATCGCGCCAAGAGCGAATTCCTGGCCAACATGAGCCACGAAATCCGCACCCCCATGAACGGCATCTTGGGCATGGCCGACCTTGCGCTAGACACTCAGCTAACCGAGGAACAACGCGAATATCTCACCACCGTGAAGTTTTCCGGCGACAGCTTGTTGCAGATCATCAACGACATTTTGGACTTCTCCAAAGTGGAGGCCGGCAAGTTGGACTTGGACCTCGCGCCTTTCAGCCTCCGCGAGACTCTCGGCCACACCCTCAAACTCCTCGCCGTGCGCGCCCACGAGAAGGGACTGGAGCTTGCCTATCGGGTCGCGCCGGAGGTGCCCGACATGCTCCGGGGCGACGCCGGTCGACTGCGCCAGATCGTCATGAACCTCGCGGGCAACGCCTTGAAGTTCACCGAGTCCGGAGAGATCGTCGTTCGCGTGCGCATGGAAACGGATTTCTCGCAGCAGGTTCGTCTGAAATTTGAAATCAGCGACACGGGAATCGGCATCGACCCCGCGCACCAGGCAAAAATCTTCGAACCGTTCACTCAGGCTGACGGCTCGACCGCCAGAAAGTTCGGCGGCACCGGCCTGGGCCTCACCATTTCGTCGCGCCTGGTAGAACTTATGGGCGGCCGCATCTGGGTCCGCAGTGTACTCGGCGAGGGAACCACTTTTCATCTCACCGCGGTGTTCCAGTGCGAGGACCGCCCGGCCACGGCACCAAACCCGCCGTCCGCCGACGCTCTTCTCCAGCACGTTCCGGTCCTCGTCGTGGACGACAACCGCACCTTCCGAAACATTTTGGGCGAACTCCTCAAGGGCCGCGGAATGGTGCCCGTGCTCGCTGAAAGTGCCCGCTCCGCGCTCCGCATCGTCGGCGAAGCTTCCGCCTCCGGCCATCCCTTCCCGCTGGTGTTCGTCGACGCCAACATGCCGGATATGGACGGTTTCGCCCTGGTCTCCGAGATGCGCAAGAACCCAAAGCTAAACGCCGCGGTGGTGATGCTGCTGAATTCCGACCGTCAGCTGGCCGACGCCGCCCGCTGCCGCGAATTTGGCGTCGCCGCCTGCGCCGTAAAGCCCTTCACCGAACGCGAGCTTCTCCGCACCATCCTGACTGTCTTGGCCGCCCCCATGGATGGACCGCCAAGCATGGCCCAGCCCCCGCGCACCCCCGCGCCGGAAGCGCAACGCAAGCTGCGCATCCTCCTGGCCGAAGACAACGCCGTCAGCCAAAAACTCGCGGTGCGCCTGCTCGAAAAGCTGGGCCACACCGTCACCATAGCCGCCAACGGCCAGGAAGCCCTGGAGGCCGTGATGTTCGACATCGACGGCATCGACGCCGTCCTCATGGACGTGCAAATGCCCGAAATGAACGGCTTCGAAGCCACCACCGCCATCCGCGCCTGGGACCTGGCCCGCGACACCCACACCCCCATCATCGCCATGACCGCCAACGCCATGAAAGGCGACGCCCAGCGCTGCCTCGACGCCGGCATGGACGGCTACGTCTCCAAACCCATCAACCGCACCCTACTCCTGGAAGAAATCGACAAGCACACAAAACACAACGTCCCAAGCCCCCCCACCAAACACCCAGCAGAACAAGAAGTCCTGACCTAACCTCACCTCCGCGGGTCCTTCCACCCGGCCTCCCATGTAGGCGCCGGGTTTCAACCCGGCGTCGCGCCTCTGTTGCATCCGTGCCAGCGCGACCTGTCCTGAGTCCACAAAGCGCTTCCAGCCGGCTCTTATTCTCCGGCCTCCTAAATTCCTATTTCTAGTTTCTACCTTCTAGTTTCTACCTCCCTCGCATATTTATCCTCCGCGCAACACCTGTACCAATACTGTCCCCGAAATCTGCCTCAATTAATACAACGGTCGTCGTTATCCCAGCGGTTATTACGTCCCCACGGACTCCGGTTTACCCCCGCAAGGGAGGGCAGACCCAAACGGCCCCGTGGATTCAAAGTCACGGAGGCTTAGATGCGCGTCGCGCTCGTCGCTGTCTTGTCTTTTGTTTCAACTCTTTTCTCTCCCGCAGCGCAACAAGCCCCTCCGACCAGCCCCCCAGCGGCCACGCCAGATAATCTGGCCCCGCGACAAGACGCCCAGGCCGTCGCTATCTTGAGAAACGCCGTCGCCACCATGGGAGGCTCTATCCCCTCAGACAGCTCGGCCACCGGAACCATCGTCGTCGTAGCTGGAACCGAAACTCAGAATGGGAGCCTTAGGGCTCAGACCAGGGGCACTGACCAAACCGTGGAAGAGACCAATCTGCGCGAAGGCGTCAGCAGAGTGGTCTACTCCCGGGGAGCAGCATCGGTTCCGTCCACAAACTCGGACCCGCAACCTGCCTCAATGGAGCTGGCCGCCTCCAGCCAGTCCACTATCTTCCCCCTGCCTCTCCTGGTCCAAGCCCTCTCGTCCGCCGACATGACAATCGAATTTGTCGCCACGGAAGATATCGACGGCGTGAGCTGCCAGCACGTCCGAACCTGGAACACTTTTGCCTCTCACCCCAAGATCCAATTTCTGTCCGAGTTCACCCACAGAGATTTCTGGATAGAAACACAAACGGGCCTGCTGAAGAAGCTTGCCTACCAGGTTCGCGAAGCAGGCGGTGCCGCCCCGCGTATCGCCATGGACGTCTACTACGACGACTACAGAAAAATCGGCTCGAATCTATACCCGTTCCTAATCAAAAAGTCCTTCAACGGAACGCCCTGGACCACCATCACGATCCAAAACATTACCACCAACACCGGACTCACCGACTCGGCGTTTCCAGTTCAATGAGGACATCGCACATGAGAACAACAATTCTGGTTCTTGCCTTCATCTCCCTTCTATTTGTCGTACCCGGCGCGTCCGCTCAAGCTCTCGGTCCAGCGCAAGGGCTTCCCATGTACGGCAGCAGTGATGGCGGCGGGCTGGCTCGCGTAAACCTGCAGAACCTGAACGTGAACGCGATTTTTCCTATTGCGGGCAGTTCCGGGCGGGGTGTCTCTGCGGCTTTCTCCCTCTCGTACAACTCTTCGATATGGACCAGCGGCACCGGATGGCTCCCGGTTTTCAACCAGTCAGGTGCTGCCAGTTGGGGTTGGAACAAATCCTTTTTCGTAGGCCACGTAGATTTTCGGACTGTACACGCCCACTGCGCAGGTGATCCGGTCGGATTGAACCTCGGCACCACCACCTATTCGAATTTCTCCTATATCGCATCCGATGGCACCAACCACCCGTTCGCCATCTCCTATCACATCCCCGGCGAGTGCGGCGGCACTTCCGGTGGCACACTCACCGGATACGCGACCGACGGCAGTGGCTACTACATCGACGCCAACCAGACGTTGGTCCGCGACCCTTCAGGCCTGACGCTCACCCAATATGGCCAAGGATTGAAGGATACCAACGGCAACTTCTACAGCTCCGTTACAAACATCACCGCGGGGCAAACAAGCACAACCTGGACCGATTCCAGGAACAAGACTGCCGTGTGGTATCTCTCTCCCAATCCCACCAACACCCTATCGGACACCTACACCTATTACGACGCCTCGGGAAACCCCCAAACAGTCAGCGTTCAATACCAGACCCTGAACATCGCTACGCATTTCGCCTGCTCTGGCGTTATCGAATACACCGGCACGGCAACCCTGCCTACCACCATCACGCTCGCGAACAGCCAGCACTACACCATTGCCTACGAACCTACGCCCACGGTTTCGGGAAGCTACACCGGCCGCATCCAAAAGATCACTCTTCCCTCGGGTGGCTTCGTCCAATACACGTACGGCACTGCCAATGGTGGAGTCAACTGCTCCGACGGCAGCACCGTCAACCTCACGGTCGTGAGCAGCGACGGCACAACAACGACCACCACGCAATATCAGCGCGCCCAGGTTGCGGGCGTGTGGCAAACGACTGTGACCTATCCCGTGATGCCGTACGACACGGCCGCCAACCAGATTGTGGTGGCTTTCGACGCCAACGGCCACGAGACATCCAGAAAAATCTACCAGGGCGCCGTATCTGGCGGGACCCTTCTCCGCACCGTCAATCGCTCTTGGGCCACGAATGGCAGCCCTGCCTCCCAGACCGTCGTTCTGGAAGACAACACCACTGCGGTTCTCACCGAGACCTCCTATGACTCCAACGGGAATTTGCTCTCGGTCAAGGAACATGACTGGGGCACGGTGGCAACCCCGGGCTCTATCGTGCGGACCACGACCCTTGGCTACCTAGCCACCGCCCCCTACACAAATCTGAACATCCTTAACCGCGTCGCGACGAAGACCGTTGCGGACGGCGGCGGCGCCGTGCACTACCGGGAAACAACTGCTTACGACCAAACCGCCCTGAGTCCTTGTCCCACCGGTGTGACCCAGCACGACGATGCCGCCTACGGATGCTCCATGCTGACGCGCGGCAACGCCACCAGCGTCACCACCTACAAAGATGCTGCCACTCCAAGTGGACCCATAGCCAAGAATTTCAAATACGATCTCTTCGGAAATCTCGTCCAGGCCGACCTGAACTGCTGCCAGGCCAAGACTTGGACCTACTCCGCCACCACGCAATACGCCCTTCCCGACTCGATCACCCGTGGTTCTTCCTCTGGTACGCAGCTCACCACCAGCGCAACCTACAACATCAGCAATGGCTCCACGGCCACGGCGACTGACGAAAACGGAAAGATTACTTCCTACGCCTACGACGCGATGGGACGCGTGTCGACGATCACGCGGATGACGGACAACATGGCGATTACCTACACCTATGACGACGCGCACAACGCTGTTTCGATTTCCGCTCCGATTCAAGGCACAAGTGCCGCACGGAAAAAGTCGACCTACGACGGTTTGGGAAGGACCATCAAAACTTCCACTTTGGACGCATCGAATACTTCCTATTCGATCACGGAGAACCAATACGATCCACTCGGCCGGTCCTACAAGGTCAGCAATCCTCACAACAGCACCGCGCAATATTGGACCGAAACTCATTTCGACGCGCTGGGCCGCCCAACCGTCATCATCCCACCCGGCGGCTCGCTAACTTCAGACAACACCAAATATACCTACGCCACGAACACGGTCACCGCAACCGACCCTGCTGGGCACGCCCGAAAACAGCAAATGGACGGCCTTGGCCGCGCTATCAAAACGTTTGAGCCGGATATCTCCAACGGTAACGTGCTCACCCAGGAAACGGACATGACCTACTCTACGACCGATTCACTTCTTCAGGTGACCCAGGGCGCTCAAACGCGCGTGTATACCTACGACGACCTTGGCCGCCTGCTCACCGCAAAGACCCCGGAAACCAACCAGGTCGCGACGACTTATGTCTACAATGATTTCAATCTGCTGACTCAGCGCACCGACCCCCGCGGAGTTGTCACCACGTACTCCTATGACTCGCTTAATCGTCCCACGGGCACGAGTTACAATGTGGGCTCGACCGGCGTGCCCACGACTTCGCCAGTGACGCTCGCCTATGATCTAGGAGGTGCCGCAGCCAACGCTCTCGGACGGCTCACCAAGTTGACCGACGGCCCCGGCTCAGAGACCTACACTTATAACAACCTCGGCCAGTTAACCCAGTTGCAAAAAATCATCGCCGGCACCACCTACACCATCAGCTATGCGTATAATCTTGCCGGAGAGATGACCCAGATCACTTATCCCTCGGGCCATGTCGTGCAGCAGAGCTTCGACGCCATTGGCCGCCTCTGCGAGGTCGCTCCGTCCACCACCGGCTGCGCGACTGCAGCGAGTCCCTACGCCACCAACCTTGGCTATAATACCGCCTTCCAAACCACCGGTCTCAAATACGGGAATGGCGTCACCGCCAGCTATTCCTATTCTCCCGACCGCTTGCAGCTAAGCTCGCTCAGCTATGCTGAGTCAAATGGCCTGTCACTCTTCCAGCTAAACTACAGCTACGCAACAGGGAACAACGGTCAGATCGCCGGTGTCGCCAACCCTTCCCAGCCGGGCCAGAGCGTCAACTACACCTACGACGCGCTGGGCAGGCTCAGCACTGCCCTCTCGGTTGGGTGGTCAGGATATGCGCAATGGGGACTGTCGTTCAGCTATGATCGCTACGGCAACCGCACCGACCAGAATCAAACAGCCGGCAGCCCCCCCGCTAACCATGTGACCGTCACGCCCTCAACCAACCGCATTAATACCGCCGGCTACGCGTACGACGCTAACGGCAACATGACCAACGACGGCAACAACACCTTGGTCTATGACGCCGAGAACCGTGTCACCGGCGCCACCAACGGCGGGAGTTCCGGCACCTATACCTATGACGGCCACGGCCTCCGCGTGAAAAAAGTCTCCGGCGGAGCCTCCACGGTCTATCTATATTCTGGTTCTCAGGTGATTGCCGAATATGGCAGCCCCTCGGGCATTCCCACCGAGCACGTTTTGGCGGGCGGTCAGCGCCTCGCCACCTTGGGCGGCTCGGTCGTCCCCGATGGCAGCTTCGAGCAAGGCCTGACGTACTGGACCGACGGCTCTCCGGTGCAGATCGTTACCGATCCCACCGGCGCACACTCCGGCAACAACTACCTGCAAATTACTACTTCCACTCCCGGCTACACCTCGCACAGCAGACAATTGCTCCCTGTCTCGTTCGGGGATACCATAACGTTTGGCGGATGGGCCTATCGCAGCTCGGGAACTACGGGTGCCGTCCGCTGGAAGCTCGCTGCCTTGGACTCCAACCAGAATTCCGTGACTTCTCCCAGCCCTTCTCCCAGTGATGTTTCCTCTGCTACTTGGACCTATCAGGTTGGCACCTACACTGTTCCCGCCAACGTTGCCTTTGTCTATCTCTATGCCGAGATTTACCAGCCTACTGCCACAACCGTCGCCCGCTTTGACGACGGCTTCCTAATCGCCAGCACGCGCTATTACCATTCCGACCAACTCTCCGTCCGCTTCACTACGGACTCGACCCAATACTACTCCGCCCACTTGGGGCAATATCCTTTCGGTGAAATCTGGTACGACGACGGCAATACCACCACCAAGGGCAAGTTTACCGCCTACGAACGCGACACTGAATCTGGCAACGATTACGCCCTAGCCCGCTCCTACGTAAACCGTCTTGGGCGCTTCTCCTCCCAGGACCCGATCGCCGGCTCGACGGCTGCACCTCAAACCCAAAATGGCTACTCGTACGTCGCCAACGATTCCATTAGTTCTACCGACCCCTCTGGCATGCTAATTATTCCCGGCTTCGGGTTCGTCAACTTCGGGGGTAGTTCTGGTTCCAATTTCAATGAATTCGACATCCTTGAGCTGGCATTGAAGTGGGAGCCAATTGGCGGAAGCTGGGATCACGGTTTCTATCAACCCAATATCGGTCTTTTGTCACTCATATTCCAGCCCCCCATGAAGGATGTTTTCAAGAATTGCGTCGGAAAGACCCCAAAAGACTTGGATTACACCTCTCCGCAGAAATATAAAGAAGGTACTATGAGCGCGGAACAGCACATCACAGAAGGTCATATTTATCCTGGTACTGAACTGACCGCATATATTTTTGCCCCGCCTATGCGGAGTCCGCAGGATGGGTTTGCAACCGTCAAAGGTTACAACGCCGAGACCTTCATGAATCCAGATGCAGTATTCCAAGGAACTGACCCCAAAAACCCCACACTGAATTTCCTGAAGCAGTTCCCCACTGAAGGAGCCAACCCGTACTACCCAGGCGTTCCCGCTTATATCGGAGCGACCCGGGGGGTCACCCTTCCCCTGAGCACTAACTTGCTGGTGCTAAATGCGGACTGCATTCAGGTTCGTACTTCTTTTCCAATTGCCCCGTGAAGGTGATTTATGATTAGGCGGAAGCTAGTTCCATCACTCTTGTTCCTCTACCTAGGGCTAGCTACTCCTCTTCGACCGGGGTGCCCGACGATGCAACCAAAAGAAGGACCTACTCACAGGGATGATTCATTGCAATTAAACACCTTGAAAGAGCTTCAATCGACACTCAGCAAGATATACCCTTTGGCGATACCTTTGAATGTGGCAGAGTCGAATTCGAAATTGAACCCTCGTTTTTGCTGGAAGTTCTTTCGACCGGACCCTGCAGTAGTTACAAAACTCAGTAGGGCCACTGCTTCTTACAAAGCCAATATTCGCTGGATGTTAGTAGCAGGAGTGAGCGGCCAGACGTGCTTTGCGCTTCAGGTTCCTGACGACATGAATTCTCGGGAATCTGCACAGCCAGTGTCCGACGCCCGCTCGCTCCCGGGGCCCGTAGTGTCAGATGTTCCTGAGTTTTGTAGACACATAGAAGCGGTGCTTGATTTGACAGACATCGAATCGAAGTCCTTTGACTATGATTTCCGAGTGGCCCCACCGCTCACTGAAATCGTTGATTTCTGGGATCTCGGCACACACGTTATATGGATAGTTCCGGCTCCCACTGAATTTGCGAAAATGCAGCAAATTGAGTCCTCCCACGCAAAGCGTTTGCAATTCAGTTTGACGTTGGATGAGTGGCTCGCACTCTATTCTGATGTATTTGATTGGAAATCGACTAACTATGAGGGCCGACCCAACCCGAGCAAGACCGACCTGTTCCCGATTCTTAGTAGGCTCTCAGCAACGGAGAGTGAAACGCTTGATCCGGCGGAAGTCCGAATTTTCCGGGGCGAATGTATTCGAGCTTATGAGAGGGCGCACAACCTCCAAACCTTCCAGGCTTTGAATAAGCTTGTGATTGCGTCCAATTGGGCGCTTGAGCTTGATCGCGGACTCTACTTTCGGGGCCCATAAGGCAACTCGGGGACAGACGGGACGTTTTCTGATACTTTGTTTTGGATGGCACGTCTTTCCCGTATCGTAGTCGTAAATATTCCGCACCATGTAACCCAGCGCGGCAATGCCCGGCAGTTTCTGCTCGCGACCGACGAGGAGCGTCTGGTGTATTTGAATCTCCTCCGGAAATACGTACAATTCCACGAGTTGTCGGTGCTGGGCTACTGCTTGATGTCCAACCATGTGCATGTACTGGCCGTCCCACGGAAGCCCGACGCTTTGGCGTTGGCGTTGAAGCACACCCACGGACGCTACGCGTCGTATTGGAACGCCGCGCACCGGTCCAGCGGGCATGTTTGGCAAGGGCGGTTTTATTCCTGTCCGCTGGACAGCTACCATTTGTGGGTGGCTTTGCGATACGCAGAGTTGAATCCGTTGCGGGCGGGGTTGGTGGCCCAGGCGGAATCGTGGCCGTGGTCGAGCGCCGCCGCACACTGTGGTTCCGTTGAGCCAGATACTTGTTTAGCGATGGAGATGTGGAGTAAGCGCTGGTCCATGGAAACCTGGCGGGAGTATCTGGCTGCCGGAGAAACGAAATGTGAGCTCGCGGCGATTCGTCAGTGCACGCACACCGGCCGCCCGCTGGGCGCGCCGGAATTCGTGCACACTTTGGAACAAACGACGCAGCGCCGTTTGGTGCCGCAGAAAGGCGGTCGTCCGGGGAATGCAACGGATCATCGAGCCCAAGCCATGCTGGCATTCGAGAAATAGCCTTGATTTGCTATAATCATTTTCCCAGAAAGCGGGAACGTCCCGTCTGATGGCATAACGAAGTCGGCCTCACAACGAGCCGAGTAAACTGGTGGTGCTCTAACCACAGATTGCTCGGAACGAAGGAGGCCGAGATGAAAATTATAGGCGTAGATTTGCACACACGACAACAGAACATCGCCATGCTGGATGATCAGACCGGAGAACTGGTCGAGAAACAGCTATCGCATGAAGGCGAGCAGGTACGGGAGTTTTACGCCGGTTTACCGCAGCCGGTGCTGGTGGGTCTGGAAGCCACGGGGTCGATGCACTGGTTTCTGCAGTTACTCGAAGAGTTGGCCATTGAGTTTCGCGTTGGTCATCCGGCGAAGATCCGGGCGGCAGAACCGCGCAAGCAGAAAAACGATCGCCGCGATGCGCGCTTGCTGCTCACGCTGCTGGCGGAAAATCGTTTTCCCGCGATTTGGATGCCTTCTCGTGAGCAACGCGATCTGCAGATTCTGCTGCGCCATCGCGATCAGTTTGTGCGCATTCGCACCCGCGTGCAACTGAGCTTGCAAGCACTGGCGCTCAGTCACGGGTTGCGCCGAGGGCACTCCTTGTGGACCCGCGTAGGCCAAAACACCCTGCGGGCGTTGCCGCTGACCGCACATGCCGGTGAGCAACGGGACACGTTGTTGGCGCTGTATCCCCAGTTGCAAGGTCCGATCAACGAACTGGACCGTGAGGTCGAGAGAGAAGCGCAACAACGTGCACAGGCGCGAAGGCTGATGACGCATCCTGGCGTGGGACCGATCACCGCACTAGCCACCGAAGTATTTCTTGGCGATCCGCGGCGCTTCGCCGATGGAAAAGCCGTGGCTAGTTACATCGGAATAATACCCAAGGAACATTCCAGCGGGGGCCGGCAACGATTCGGAAGAATCAGCAAGCAGGGCAACTCGCTGTTGCGTTTCCTATGGGGAGAAGCGGTGATACACGCAGTGCGGCGCGATCCGGAACTGCGGCGTTTCTATCGCCGGAAGCTGGCACAAAAAGGAATGGGCAAAGCACGTATCGCGGCAGCTCGCAAGCTGGGCATTCGGTTGTGGGTTATGCTGCGCGACGAAATCGATTACACGGAATTCTGCCGCCGCGGTCAGCAGCGACGGCAGAGTAGTGGTGCGGCCGGTGCGGGGATGCTTCACGCGGGACAGTGGTCGTAACGGACCGTCCGTCTGATTAGGCTACCCGCCTCCCTCCACATTGGGAGGGAGTTCGAAAACGTCATCATGGTCGTGAGTGACCGCAGACATGTTTGGTGGGCTACACCAAAGCGATGAAGTGCAGCGGACCGAGCAATCCGGTTGGAGCACGAAAACAGAGCGGAGACCCGGGCCAAGTGCTCGCTGCACAAAATGCGGCCGCGCCGGTGAACGGGTGTGTAGTGAAGGAGCAAAAACTTTGCACAATCGCTCTTGACACGGCCGACTTCGTTAGACATGTCCCCGATTTCACCAGGTCTGCAAGGGCCTGTCCTGGACCTATGACGCCTGGGGCAACCGCACCGACCAGTCGGTCACCGCGGGAACCTGCGGCACGTTCCACGCTACCGCCGGCACCAACAACCGTCTCTCCAGCACCCCCTATCTCTACGATGCCGCCGGCAACATGACCTTCGACGGCTCGCACCACTACGCCTACGACCCCGAAGGTCGACTCATTCAAGTGGATCCAGGAACCACGCCCACGGCCACCTACGTTTACGATGCCTTGGGCCGCCGGGTGCAGAAGGTCTCCGGTGGATCGACCGTCAACTACGTTTACGACCTTTCCGGAGGTGTGGTCGCCGAGGTCACCGCCGGCGTCTGGTCGCGAGGCTTCGTCTATCTCAATGGTGCCGCCATCGCGCAATACTTGGGCGGCTCCACGCAGTTCTTCCACAAGGACCACTTGGGCTCAACGCGTCTCCTCACCAGCCCCAACCAATCTCTCTCCGACAACATGGACTTCCTGCCCTTCGGCGAACAAGGCAGCGGCGACACCGGCACCACCCACAAATTCACCGGCGATGAGCGCGATGCCGAGACCGGTCTGGACCACACCCTTTTCCGCAAATACTCTTCCTCCCTCGGTCGCTGGACGTCGCCCGACCCGCTGTATGGAGACGTCACTAATCCGCAATCTCTCAACCGCTACACCTATGTCCTGAACAACCCGCT
This sequence comes from uncultured Acidobacteriota bacterium, assembly GCA_963788495.1. Taxonomy (GTDB): domain Bacteria; phylum Acidobacteriota; class Terriglobia; order Acidiferrales; family UBA7541; genus Acidiferrum. The sequence continues at coordinate 886,409 of CAWBGX010000003.1, forward strand.
GGCCTTTAACGATCCCACCGGCCTGGTTTGTGATGGCGCTAACCAAAGCTGGTGGGGGTCCGGCCCACTTGCTGACGGTACGGGAATATTCACTCAAGATGACTGCACAGCGAGCGGAGGCTCGTGGGGAGGTCCTGGCGTTCCGCCTGACAACGGGCCTTCCAATCCCGCGCTCTCCGGAGTGTGCCCGGCTCAGTATGTAAGCTGCACATTCCAGCCAAACGGCAACGTTATCGCCAACTCAGGTGGGGGTTCTGGGTATATCTTTTACACAGCGCCTTATCAAGACTCTGCGAACGGTTTGGGTTACTTCTGGGCACCTGTTGTGTTCGTCGGTGGCGATAGTGGTGACGGCAATGGCAGCGGCCTTTCTATTCCAACGCCAGCCGAGGCTGCAACAAAGTTTTGCGAGGACCATGGCCAGGTCGCATCTACAATACGAGGAACGAACATTCCCATCACGGCTAGCCTGAGTGCCACCGCTGGTCCAGTCAACTACAATACAAAGAATGAAATCACTCCGGTTATTCCTGCCTTCCCATGGCCAGAATGGCTGTCTTTTGGCGCAGGCGTTGATGTTGGCATCAACGTTCCGGCGGGCTCAGCTCCGTCTTGGAGTGCAGGGCTGGGCAAAAACCTGGGCATATCCTTCTTTAGCAATGCCAAGGGCAAAACTACCGGAGTCAACCTGAATATCGGCTTAAGTGTAGGACCTCCCGTAACTGTTTCGCCAGGGTCAGCCAATGCCTGCGGCCTTAGGGCGGGAGGATAGTTGAGGTGATACAGCAATGATGGAGAATGCGCAGCTTCTGGAAAATAACCAAGAACCGCGAATTTTCAAGGCGTCGAGAGTTTGGGCATCCAACGTTTGGGGAGCCACTGTTGCCGGTATCGGAGGTGGCTTGCTCATCTCAGTGGTTGCCGGAATTCTCTTGTTCGACTCCGCAGGCCCCGGTGGAACGAGGGTCGGTGCAGTTTTGATCCTGACGATCATCGCAACGTTTTTGGCAACGTTCCCCGGGAAACTCATTGCTGCTGTTCCCATCGCGGTCGATTTGGAAGAGGGCAAGGGATTGCTTTTACATGCGCCACTTAAGAAGCTCTATATACCGTTCGAAGAAGTACAGAAGGTTCGAGATTCGACCGTGGGACAGATATTCCAGCAAGGGATCGTCGTCAAGCTAAACAAGCGGCACGGTTTGATGAAGAGTTTCGTCATTCATGTGGCCTTCGGTGAGGAAGGAAGGAAACTCGCCGAAGCCATTCAACAAGAAATTTCACGGAGATAACTGAATCGGATGCCGCAGCACGCGGGGACGGGACCAGCTGGTCTGACTATCTCGAGGTCGAGCGGCGGTTCGAGCGCACCCCTGACGTTCTCGGGGCCATTCATCCTTTCGGCAACAATGGGCGCAAACATGTTCGGGCCTGCAACGTGCCCGAACCGGGGGACATGTCTAACGAAGTCGGCCGTGTCAAGAGCGATTCCGGATGTTTTTGAGTCCTCGGTAGACAGCAATGCGTGAGCGCAGCAGCACTCCCTGAGGCGAGGACCTCGCCTGGATGGCCGTTCGGTTTGTCGCGCTCCAACCCCATTGCTCGATGCGTGTCACTTCATCGCTGTGGAAGTCGGGGACGGAAGTCGGGGGAAGTCGGGGGGGAAGTCGGGGACATGTCTAACGAAGTCGGCCGTGTCAAGAGCGATCTTGAATGATTTTTGAGTTCTCGGTACACACCGTTATCGGCGCGGCTGCACTCCGTGCAGGCGAGCACTTCGCCCGTGGTCGCCGTACTGTTTTCGCGCTCCAACCGGATTGCTCAGTCCGTGTGCACTTCATCGCTTTGGTGTAGCCCACCAAACATGTCTGCGGTCACTCACGACCATGATGACGTTTTCGAACTCCCTCCCAATGTGGAGGGAGGCGGGTAGCCTAATCAGACGGACGGTCCGTTACGACCACTGTCCCGCGTGAAGCATCCCCGCACCGGCCGCACCACCACTCTGCCGTCGCTGCTGACCGCGGCGGCAGACTTGAATTCCAACCTCGCAACTCATTCAAATATTTATACTTACAAGATATCATTTGACATTCGGTAAATATGTGATATACTAAGTCGTGTTTGTCCTGACCAAGCCACGCCCGGATCGCTCTTCCACTTCTATCCAGCGCATCAAAGCGCTTTTCAAACGCAAATTCGCCCCTTTGTTTTCAACAACTTCCAACATACCAATTTGCAAGCCCTTTTGTTTGATATCGATACGCACTACCCGGGGGGGTGGGGGGGGTATGAGTAGCTTAGTCCGATCCTCCACCCCTGCAAAGCGCGCCCCCGCGCACCCTCTGTGCAAATCGCCCCTTTATTTTCAACGGTTTACAAACTGCTTTTTTGCTAAGTCTTTTTGTTTGATACTCATACAAACTGCCCCAGGGGGTGGGGGGGTATATGAGTAGGCCAACCGGAAATTCGCAGCCGAACAGGGGCTACGGAGTGCTGCGGCTCGGCGCCGCTTTTGCGATCGTTCGCCGGGCGCGTTCCCAGCCGCGTTCCCAGCCGCGTAAGCCCTTTAAAGCTCACTCTTACGAAAAATGCGGCCCTAAGTCCTTTAGAGCTCACTCTTACGAAATGGAGGCATTTTAAGTCCACGGAAAGCATACTCTTACAAAAAAAGGGGGAGGGCGTGGTCACGCCTTCCGAGTCTTCCTGGCGTCTCCCTCGCGTCGGCAACTTGACGATGCGCGGCGCGGCCAGTAGGCTGGCAAGCGCATGCGCATTTCTTCGAGGAAGCTCTTCCTGGCTGTGCTGGGGCTCGCCGTTCTGGGCTTTGTCATTTACAGGTCGCGCGGATTCATTCACCTGAAGGATTTCAGCGGCGCCAAGCTGCTTGAATCTGTTCGCGGCGCCAATCCCTGGTACCTGGTCCTCTCCGTCGTAGCCATCTACGGTTGCTATGCGCTGCGCGCGTTGCGCTGGGAAGTTTTCCAGCGCAATTTGGGCCCATCGCATTTCTGGAATATCTATGCGCTGACGCTGGCGGGATTTTCCTCGGTGTTCTTGCTGGGACGCGCCGGCGAACCGGTGCGGCCGTTGCTTTTGGCCCGCAAAGAAAAGCTCCCGCTGGCAGGTTTGTTCGGCATCTACGTCTTGGAGCGATTGTTTGATGCCGCCAGCACCGCGGTCATCGCCGCGGTCGGTTTGCTGCTCTTCAACGCCCACAACCACGCGGACGAGACCACCAGCAAGTTCGAATCTGCCGCGAAGGCCACGGGATCGTTTCTGTTCGCCGGGGTGTTGATCGCGGCTGCCTTGCTGGTGTATCTGCGGCTGCACGGTACGGCCTTGCTGGAGCGGCGACTGCAAGGCTGGATGGTCGTTCACGGCTGGCGCGCGAAAGTGGCGCGCGTCGTTCTGGGCTTCGCGCGCGGCGTGCAGACCATTCGCACTTGGGGCCAACTTGCGCTCGCGGTGCTGTATTCCGCGGCGCATTGGTTTTTGGTGCTGCTGGTTTATCTGTGGGTGTCGCACAGCTTCGGTGGGCGCCTGGCGACCATCAGCCTCAGCGACGCCATGCTGGTGATGGCGTTCACGCTGATCGGATCGGCGGTGCAAGTGCCGGGAGTCGGCGGCGGCTCGCAAGCCGGATCGATCATTGCGTATACCGCGATCTTTGGAGTAGAAAGAGAGCCGGCCGTGGCAGCCGCCATCGTCATCTGGCTGATCACCTTCGCGGCCAGCTGTCTGGTCGGCGTGCCGCTGCTGATTCGCGAAGGCTGGTCGCTCGGCGAATTGCGGCGCATGGCCGAGCACGAAGACGAAATCATGGATGAAGAAGAGGCGTCGCGCGGAAACGCCGCCGCGCCGCGAGGAGAGTCAACCGAGTGAAGTGTCCTTTCTGTGCCAACGTCGACGACAAGGTGATCGATTCCCGCGAAGGCCGCACCGGCGACACCATTCGGAGGCGGCGGGAATGCCTGAAATGCGGCCGGCGATTCACCACCTACGAACGCATCGACGAAATTCCCTACATGGTGATCAAGAAGGACGGCCGCCGGGAGCGCTTCGAGCGGCAGAAAATCCTGCAAGGATTGCTGAAGGCCTGCGAAAAGCGTCCGGTGGCGACGCCGAAGCTGGAGGCCATCGTCGACGACATCGAAGGCGTGGTACACGAAGCCACCGAGCGCGAACTGACCACGACCGAGATCGGGGAAATGATCATGCACCGCTTGAAGAAGCTGGACAAAGTGGCTTACGTGCGATTCGCTTCTGTTTATATGGATTTCAAGGATGTGCAGGAGTTCATGTCGGAGCTGAAGAATTTGCTGAAGGACCGGGGGAAGAAGTGAGGAAAAGGAAGTAAAGAAGCAACGAAGCAACGAAACAACGAAACAACGAAACAAGAGAGAGCGAGACGAGGAGACAAGAGTAGTGGTGCTGAAGACGAGGTTGTTCGTCCTGGTTTTCCTTGGCTTGACCGTGATTGCGTCGCAACTGGCGGGGCAGAAGAAGACGCTGACCACGGTTGGAGTTACCGGAGCCGGGATCGACATGCCCGACGCGGAGAAGATTCGCGCGCACGTTAAATTTTTGGCCAGCGATTTATTGGAAGGGCGGGGAACCGGGCAGCGCGGCGGAGATATCGCCGCGGAATACATCGCGACAGAGTTTGCGCTCGACGGGCTCAGGCCGGCAGGGGACAACGGGACCTTTTTTCAGAACGTGCCGATGGTCGGAGTGAAGACGCTGCCGAGCACTTCGTTCAAGCTGGCGCCTGCCAGCGGCGATGCGGTGGCGCTGAAGAATCTCGACGATTTTGTGACCAACAACGAGAGCCAGGCGGAGACCGCGGACATCGACGCGCCCATCGTGTTTGTGGGCTATGGCATCAAGGCTCCGGAATACGACTGGGACGACTACAAGAACTTCGATCTGCGCGGCAAAGTGGCGCTGCTGTTCGTGAACGAGCCGACTTCGGACGATCCGAAGTTTTTCAAAGGCAAGGCGCTGACGTACTACGGCCGCTGGACGTACAAATTCGAGGAGACAGCGCGGCGCGGGGCGGTGGCCACGCTGGTCATTCACCGCACCGACCTGGCGAGTTACGGCTGGGAAGTGGTGCGCAACTCGTGGGGCACCGAGCGGTCCTATTTGAAACGCGACTCGACGCCGGAGGTGCAGGCGGCTTCCTGGATCCAGCTGGACGTGGCGAAGAAGCTGGTGGCGATGGGCGGACTCGATCTGGACCAGCTATTCCAGCAAGCGCAGTCGCGCGATTTCAAGCCGATCGAATTGCCGGTGCACTTGCAGGCGCACGTGGCCAGCGAGTTGCGGCCGTTCATTTCGCGGAATGTGCTGGCGAAGGTGCCCGGCGCCGACGCGAAACGCAGCGACGAGGCGGTGTTGTATACCGCGCACTACGATCACTTGGGCATCGACCCGGGCATAAAGGGCGACAACATCTACAACGGCGCGGTGGACAACGCGACCGGATGCGGAATCCTGCTGGAGCTGGCGCGGGCTTGGTCGCTGGCGAAACCTGTGCCGTCGCGGTCGATTTTGTTCGCCGCCGTCACCGCCGAGGAGCAAGGACTGCTGGGCTCCGAGTATCTGGGCAAGCACTCTCCGGTGCCGCCGGGGAAGATTACGCTGGACCTGAACTTCGACGCGCTCGCGCCCCTGGGCGATCCGGAAGAGGTGGAAGTGGGCGGGGCGGAGCGGACCACGTTTTATCCGGTGGTGGAGTCGATGGCCAAGACGTTTGGCATGGGGATCCGTCCGGACGCGCGCCCCGAGGCCGGGCATTATTATCGCTCCGACCATTTCAGTTTGGCGCGGGTGGGGATTCCTTCGTTCTCGGTTGGAGAAGGACTGAAATACAAGGGACACGACGCGGCTTGGGGCGAAGCGCAGGCGCAAGACTACGTCGAGCATCATTATCATCAGCCCAGCGACGAATACCGTCCGGAGTGGAACTTCGCCGGGCTGGCGAAGATGGCGCGGTTCGGGTTTTTGCTGGGCCAGAACGCCGCGATGAGTCCGGGGTTGCAAGGTTGGCAGCCTGGGGACGAATTTGAGGCGGCGCGGAGGAAGTAGGGAGGCTGTTCTTTGCTCGTGCCCACCTTCGCTGTTCAAGCCCCTGTTCTTACCGCATAAATGCTATCCAGGAATACCTTCAGGCCTTCGCTCGGTCCACCACGAATCATCCCGGCCAGCAACCGGTCCTGCACGCGAGCAACAGTAGTTTCTGGAGTTTACACCAGAGCCATGCGGTGGGCGGCGGCGTCGGGGAGCTTGCCATCGGCGTCAGCCATCGTGAAATAGAACGTGGCGCCCTGGTCCGGTTCGGAGTGGGCCCAGATGCGGCCGCCGTGCCTGTGGATGATGCGCTGGACGGTGGCCAGGCCAACTCCGGCGCCCTCAAAGTCCTCGGCGTTGTGAAAGCGATGAAAGGGAGCAAAAAGTTTGTCGGCACCTTGGAGATCGAAGCCGACTCCATTGTCGCGAACGAAGAAAGCGGGTCTGCCATCCACCAGGGTTTCGCCGATTTCGATGACCGCGTGGGGGCGTGGACGGGAATACTTTATGGCATTGGACAGAAGATTGGTGAGCGCCTGCTTCATGAGGCCGTGATCGCAGGGGACCATCGGCAGCTGGCCGATGCGCCATTCGATGTCCCGGCCGGCCATGTCTTTTTCGAGGTCTTTGCGGATTTCTGCGACGAGCGAGCCCAAGCCCACATCGCGAAGCGCCAGAGGCTCGTGGCTGATCTTGGCCAGCCTGAGAAGATCATCAATCAAGGCCGACATGCGGATGGCTGCTTCGTGAATGCGTTGCAGAAATTTGCGGCCGTCCTCGTCCAGTTGCGGGCCGTACTTATCGGAAAGAATCGTGGAGTAACCATGAAGGTGAGTAAGCGGCCCGCGCAGGTCGTGTGAAACGGAATAGGAGAAGGCCTCCAGCTCTTTGTTGCTGGCTTCCAGCTCCGCGGTGCGTTCCTGGACGCGCTGCTCGAGCTCTTCGTTGAGCTTGCGGATCTGCTGCTCGGCGCGACTGCGGCCGATGGCATAGAGAATGGCGCGGGTCAGGTTATTCCCAGTTATGTCCACCTTGGCAACATAATCCTGCGCTCCTTCCTGGACCAGTTTTAGAGCGAGGCAATCATCCTTCAGTCCGGTCAACACAATGATGGCAACGCCTAGAGCCTGGGCCTTGGCTTTAAGGAAGGTGTCCTGACCGAAGCTATCGGGCAAGGCTAAGTCCAGGAGCATGGCGTCAATGCCCCCGGCGGCCAGACGCTGAAGGCCGGCCGTCAAGGTATCGGCGATCTCCAAGTCAAAGGGTTCCTCGGTGGCGTCGGCGAGGGTTTCCTGGATCAACCGGGCGTCACTGGGATTGTCTTCGACGAGCAGGACCTTCAAGCGTGGGGGGAGCATGTTTTCCGGTTCTTGGGGAGTTTGACGATGGCCAGCCAAAAATCCTCGATATAGTTGACGACGGTAACGAATTGCTCGAGGTCCACGGGTTTGGTGATGTAGCAGTTGGCGTGGAGGTTGTAGGTTTTCAAAATGTCTTCTTCGGCTTTTGAGGTAGTGAGGATCACCACGGGAATAGCCTTGAGGCCGGGATCTTCCTTGATCTGCGCCAAGACCTCTCGGCCGTCTTTAATCGGCAGATTGAGGTCCAGCAAGATCAAATCCGGACGCGGAGAATCCTTGTACTTGCCCTGCTGACGCAAGCAGGACAGCGCTTCTTCGCCGTTAGTTGCGATCATCAGATTGTTTTGGACCTTACTGTCGGTAAGGACTTCTTGGGTGAGGCGGATGTCGGCTTCGTTGTCTTCCACCAGCAGAATATCAATGGGTTGTGGCGTTGATTCGAAGTTCATTATGTTCGGTCTCCTCTGCATCGGCGATTTCTCCATCCGCTAAGGTGAAATAAAAGGTTGAGCCGCCTCCCGGAGAGGGTTCGAGCCAGATGCGTCCGCCGTGGCGTTCGGCGATTTTCTTGCAGATGGCCAAACCGATGCCGGTGCCGGGATATTGGGTCTTGGTGTGCAGGCGCTGAAAGATGACGAAAATGCGGTCTTGATGTTCCGGATTGATGCCAATGCCGTTGTCGCGCACCATGAGTTTCCAAGCGGCACCCTGCCGCTCGGAGGAGATGTGTATTCGAGGCGGGTCGGCGCCGCGAAACTTGATGGCATTGGCCAGAAGGTTCTGGAACAGCTGGCCGAGTTGCCCCTCGTCTGCGATGGTGGTGGGCAGGGGGTCGCGGGTGATAGTCGCGCCGCTGTCCTGGATGGCGAGTTTCAGGTTCTTCAAAACCCGATCCAGCACGGCATCGCAGCGAACGGTTTCGCGGGTGTTTCCCTGAGTGCCGACGCGCGAGAAAGCCAGGAGGTCGTTGATCAGGGTCTGCATGCGCTTCGAGCCGTCCACCGCGAAATTGATGAACTCGCGGGCATTGTCGTCCAGTTTGTCGCCGTAGCGTTTCGCCAGGAGTTGGGTGAAGCTGGCGATGGTGCGCAGGGGTTCCTGCAAGTCGTGTGAAGCTACATAGGCGAATTGCTGGAGCTCCATGTTGGATCTCTCCAGATCCTTGGCACGTTCGGCCAATTCGGCGGTGCGCTGGGCGACCCGGGCCTCCAAGTCCGCGTTGAGCCTGTGAACTTCTTCTTCCGCTTGCCTGCGCCTGTTCATTTCCTGTTGAATGACCAATCCCGCCGCGAACAAAAAGAGGAAGGCCAATACCTCGCCGATGACAATGAGTGCTCTCGCCGCATGGGAGCTGGCTTCTAGCTCCTTCGAGCGCCGGAGAAGCAAGCGGTCCTCTTCCTGCTTCATCGGGGCGATGGCCGCTCTGATCTGGTCCATGTACTGCTTTCCGGAACCTTCGCGTACAGCGGCAACGCCTGCCGCGAATCCCTGCTGCCCTCGGATATTGATGCTATCCCGCAACTCCGCAAGTTTCGATGCGATCAGAGGTTCCAAGCGATCCAAGGAGCGCTGTTGTTTGGGATTGTCGGCGGTCAGTTCGCGGACTGCGCTGACGTTTTGGGGCACCTGGAGGAGAGCGCTCCGGTATGGATCCAGATAGGAGTCTTCTCCGGTGAGGATGTAACCCCGCTGGCCGGTCTCCGCGTCGGCCATACTGATCTGAAGGTCGTCGAGCTTTTGCAGCACTTGGTCGGTGTGGGTCACCCAGCGCCTATCCTCAACGTTGCGGACTGAGCGCTGGTAGGAAAGAATGGCAAGCAGGATCAAGATCGCGGAAGCCACCGCAAGACCGAAAATCAGTTTGCCTTTGAAGGTCATCGTGTGTACCGAGAGAGAGTTTGCTCGGCCAGCCCAAGAGCCGGATACGCGGCAACCAGTAAATTGGGGCTGTCAGAGAAACGGAGAGCGAGGCAAAGATTAACGCGATGTAGGCCGGACGGTAAGGGCCCATTTGGTACTGCCCCAAAGCGGGAAGGACGTGTTGATTCTGCGGGGAGTTAAAGTCGTTTTGACACGCTTTTGTAGGTAAGGTGCGACTGGCGTTTTGCTCGCAGATCTGGCCGTGGAGACTATTGTTCGCGGAGCAGGGTAGCGGGGTCGGCGTGCAGGACGCGCCTTACAGGACCGGCTACCGAGAGTGAGCCGGTGAGCACCGTGGTAAGCGCAACCGCTGCAAGCACGAAGGGATCCTGCGCGGAGGCCTGATAAACAATAAAAGAGAGGAGCCGGCTAGCTGCTACGCCCAGCACAATGCCCACCAAGGAGCCAGTCCCTAGCAGAATCAGCATGCGACCGAGCGCGGTGGAGAGAATCTGCCGGGCCTGTGCACCGAGGGCGACACGAATACTCATCTCGCGCAGCCGCTTGCTGACCGTGTAGGAGGCCAGGCCGAAGGTGCCGGCGATGGAGAGCAGAAGCCCGAAACCGCCAAAGATGCCGAGGGCCACGGTGGCCACCTGGGATGGAAACACGCTCAACCCCAGTTGGCTGTTCCACGGACCCGATTCCTCGATGGGAACGGCGCTGTCCAGACTGCGGAACACTTGGCGAATGGTGGCGACCATATCGCCCGCGTCGCGATGGGTTCGCACGACGAACGAGATCCTGGTGTCGCCGGCCTGGGAAATCGGGAAGAACATTGCGGCTTGCGGATCTTCGCTGAGCGTAAACTGTTTTCCGTCGGCCACGAGGCCGACAATCTGGATCGACACGCCTGATTGCGATTTTTGAAATAGCGTCCGACGGCGTCCTCGGAGTGGAAGAGTCGCCGGGCGAACTCTTGGTTCACAATGGCAACCGGCGGCGTCTTCGGAGTGTCGGTAAAGCTTACTTCGCGTCCGGCGAGCAGCGGTATTCCCGAGGCGGCCAAGTATCCAGGTGAGATGTGGTAGAAATAGGTTTCAAAGGCTTTGTTTGTGGGTCTGAAATCGGCAGTTTGCTGAGAGAAAACCGCGGTGACGGCTTCGTAGAGGGACAGAGGCGTGGTGCTCGCGTAGCCCGCTGCTTCCACTCCCGGGAGCTGCGCGACTCTTTCCAGTAGCTGGCGCTGAAAATGGTCCGCGGCGCTGCCGGAATAGCCCGCCTGGCTCAGATCGAATCCAGTGCGTACAACATTCTTCGGATTGAAACCCAGGTCCATGGTCAGCGCTTTGCCCAAGCCACGCAACGAGACAAAAGCGGCGGTGACGGTGACGCAGCAGAGCGCGATCTGTGCCGCCAGCAGGACATCGCGAAGCGGCCAGCGGCGTCCTGCGGACAATTGACTTCCACCGCTCTTGATTGAGTCATTTGGATCGGTCTTGAATATCTGCCGCAGTGGCATGACCCCGAACAGAACTCCGGCGAGCACCGAGATAAGGAAGGCGATTAGAACCAGCGATGGCTGCGGCATCACCGCGAGAAACTTGATCGGGAATGTGGTGGGCGGCCTGCCAGGTAGCCAGGCCGCTGAGGGCCATCCACCCCAGCACGCATGCACAAACGCCACCGAGAGATCGAAATCACCACGGCCTCGACGATAACCTGGCGAAGGACACGCCAGCGGCTCGCTCCGATGGCCATGCGGATGGCAATCTCTTTTGCGCGGTCTGCGGTGCGCGCTGCAAACAGGCCGCCGAGATTGGCGCAGGCGGCGAGCAACACGATCCCGGCCAGCACCATCACCCCCGCGAGAAAACCGCGAACCGGCCCGCCGAGAAAGTCGCCGATCAGACCAGGGCGAGCCAGCTTCAATCTCAGCCCTTCTTCATCCTTCGGATACTGGCGGGCAATGCGGGCCGCAATGGTGTCCAATTCCGCCTGCACCTGGGGCGGGGCGACCCCATCCTTGATGCGCACGACCAAGAAGAGATTCTTGCGGCTCCGCGAATCAAGCCAGTCGATTCCATCCAGCGATGCTTCGTTGGCCATCGGAACGCAGATGTCGGACTGGCCGAATTTTTCGGTGCCCTGGAAGTTCTCCGGTGTGACCCCGACGATGGTGTAGGGATGCTTGTCAAGACGAATCGTCTTTCCGACGATGTTGGGGTCGGCGCCAAAATCGCTGTGCCATGCCGGCCAGGAGAGCACGGCGACGTCTGAGGCGCCCGGATGATCGTCATCGGAGCGGTCCAGCAGACGGCCAAGAAACGGTTTGATGCCCAGGACCTCCGAGTATTGTCCGCTGGCTTCGCAGCCCCAGACCGGCCGGGTGACGCCGTTGTACTCCAAGCCAAATTCCTGGGCCTCCATAGCGGCCACGGCAGAAAACACCGAATTCCCGTCGCGCACATCGCGCATTTCCGGATAAGAAAGAAAGGGGCCGCCGTCTTTGGGCTGAAGATCCATCACCTGCTCTGCATGCGGCACATCCAGTGGCCGAAGAACGAACGCCTGTAGGATGCCGAAGACGATGACATTGGCGGAGATGCCGAGCGCCAGAATAAGGACGGCAGTGAAAGCAAAGCCGGGAGAACGGCGCATCTGGCGCAGGGCGAATCGCAGGTCCTGCAACAGGGAATCGACAAACGCACCGGTGCGCACGTCGCGCACCTGCTCCTTGACTTGCTCGACGCCGCCGAGTTCGATGCGGGCGGCGCGTTGTGCTTCGTGGGGCGGCATGCCGGCGCGGATGTTTTCGTCTACGATCATTTCGAGATGGGCGCGAACCTCGCGGTCGAGGTCGGTGTCCAGCTGCCGAGAGGAGAGGCGATTTCGCAGGAAACTTCGGAATTTCGTCAGGAGCGGCATGCTAGACACCTCGCTACGATGCTTCCAAGGCTTGCGCGATGGCCCAAGTAATGCGGCCCCAGCGCTTGGTTTCTAGTTCGAGCTGCTTGGTTCCCGGTTTGGTCAAGCGGTAGTACTTGGCGCGGCGATTATTTTCGGAGTCGCCCCAGAAGGAGGAAATCCAGCCCTCTTCTTCCATGCGGTGCAGGGCGGGGAAGAGCGAGCCGGGCTTGACGGCAAAGGTGCCGCCGGTGATCTGCTGGATCCTGCGGGAGATTCCCAAGCCGTGCATTTCGCCGGCAACCAGGGAGCGCAGGATCAGCAGGTCCAGAGTGCCTTGCAAAAGACTGGTCGGGGTCGGATCAGAGGGCAATGTAGGACTCCTATCGGCTGTCTATAGGGATGGTAGGGATCTACATATAGAATGTCAATAGGAAAGATACAGGCGCCATCCGGCGCCGCCGCACGTCAGTCTTGCGAATCCACCTGCAGCGCCGAAAGGAACAGTACGTTGGCGCCGTTGAGGACGTCTTGCGGGTGCGACAACTCTTCCGGGGCGTGACTGATACCGCCGATGCTGGGAATGAAAATCATTCCGATGGGGGCGAGGCGGGCGATGCTTTGGGCGTCGTGGGTGGCTCCGCTCGGCAGCGTCTTGGTGGTGAGGTTCAATTGCTTCGCCGAATCGGCGATGATTTGGCGCAGGCGAGGGTCGGTCAAGGCCGGAAGGTCGGCAACGATCTCTTTGAAACTGAACTTGGTTCCGCTGGCGCTGGCGATTTGGTCCGCCTCATCGTGCATCTTGCCGAATAGCATGTCGATGCGAGCTTCCTCCAGATCGCGGACGTCAAGACCCAGGATCACTTTCCCCGGCACGATGTTGTAGGCGCCGGGGAGGACCTGAATTCTTCCTACGGTGGCTACCTGGCGGCCGGAGAGGCTGGTGACGACGCGGTTGACCGCCTCAATGAACTTGGCGGCTGCCAGCAGCGCGTCGTGGCGCTGGTTCATGGGCGTGGTGCCAGCGTGATTGGCAATGCCATCGATGGTGACATCCCAACGGTGATTGCCCACGATGCCCTCGACGACTCCGATGTTGATTTTTTCCGCTTCCAGGCTGCCGCTCTGTTCGATGTGCAATTCCAGGTAGGCGAAGATGTCGCCGGGCTTGCGGCGGGCGGCCTCCAAGTGGCTGGGATCGCCGCCGCTGAAGGTGATGCCCTCGCGAAGGGTCTTGCCGCTGCGGGTGGGCAGACTGAGTTCCTCTTCCCGCAGTTCGCCGGAGACCGCGCGGCTGCCGGAGAGGCCACCTTCTTCGTTCTGAAAGATGAGGACTTCCAGGGGATGACGGAGAGTGACGTGGTTCTCCGCCAGTGTTTGGGCGATTTCGACGGCGCTCAGAGAGCCTACGATGCCATCGAAGTTCCCGCCTTGCGGCACCGAGTCAATGTGCGAGCCTAAAACCAGCGTGGGTAATTTGGGGTCGCTGCCAGCGCGGCGGCCGGAGATATTGCCGGCGGCATCGATGGTGACGGTTAGTCCAGCGTCGCGCATTAAACCCAGGACGTAGTCGCGGCCTTGGCGGTCGGCCTCGCTGTAGGCTATGCGGCTGACGCCGCCGGCGGGATCCTTGCCAATGGCGGCCATGGCGTTTAAATGCTGCAGTAGGCGCTCGCCGTTCAGGCGAGGACCAGACTGCGCGCGAAGTGCGGGCGCCAGGGGCGTGGCTGCCGCGACTAGGACCAGGGATGCGAATCGCAACCGAAAGCGATTCATGGGCAGGGAGTCTCTCACGTTCCCGCGAATTTTACAGTACGACGAGCATCGCGGAGGTGGCCGGCTCGCACGTTCCGTGCAGGCCCGATGGATCATTTCAATGAAGTGACAGGGATGGTTTGGGCGGAGACGTTCCATCCGCGGAGGGCCAATTGGGGCTGGCCGTGCGCGGCGGAGGAAGGGTATTCGATGTCGATTTCGCGGGTTTCGCCGGGCAGCAGCGAGACGTAGTTGTCGCTGAGGTAAGCGGGCAGAATGCGGGAGTCGTCGGCGGCGTTGAGCAGCGTGAGCTTACCGGCGAGGGCCGGGGTGTTGCTGGAATTTTTAAGTTGGGCGTGGATGCGCGTGGTGTCGCCGGAGCGTGTGGAGGTTGCGATCGCGGACAATGTTGCGGCCGTGAGGCGATTGAGCTGGCGGTAGGAGGAGCTCTTTGCGCCTAGCCAGTAGAGATTCTCGGAGAGGAGTTGGCCCGCGGAGTTGCGCAGCTCGAGCTTGACCAGGACTACGCCGGTGGAGAGAGGTGATGTGAGATCGAGCTTGAAACCGTCGGTCAGGGAATCGGCTGGGGCGTCCTTTTTTTCTTCCTGGTGGAGCAACGATTTGTTGTCGAGGGACAGGACGTTGGCGGTAAGCGACAAGCCTGCCAGCGGAGTCATAGTGTTGTTGACCACCGCGACTTCGTAGTTGGAAAGATCGAGCTGGATGTGCACCGGTTCGCAGGCTTTCTTCACAGCGTAGAAAGATGCTTGGGTGTCGTAGTCAGAGCTGAGAATTTGCCACATGTTGCTGGGCCAGGCGGGCTGGGTCATCCACAGCATGCGGCCGCTGTTCGGGAGCCCACAGATGGGCGTTCATGCCTTCGAAAATGGCGCGGTGCTCCACGTAATTGAGCATTTGCGCCTTGCGCTCGAAGTCTTCGAGGCTGGTGGCCGCGCCGAATTCGGACTGCAGTTCGGCCATGAAGGGCGTGATCTCGCCGTTCCCGCTGGCGTGCCAGTCGTGATAGGCCCAAACATCGTCGATCGGCCATTGATCGGCCTGAGGAATCGAGGCGCGCAAGGACTCCAGCGTGGACAGCGATTGCGTTCCGGTCTCCACGGAAAAGCCATGATTCAGAGTCGTGAAGTACAGCGCGGGGTCCTGGTATTTGTAGGGCCCGCTGTTCTGGAGATTGACCTGGTTGGAGCTGGGAGAATAGTAGCGAGTGCCGTCGAGCGCGTCGATCAGGTCGGCGAGGCCCTTGTTGAGGATGGGTTGCGGAACGCCTTCATTGCGCCCGCACCACATGACGATGGAGGGATGGTTGCGGAAACGGAGAATGGTGTCGCGGGCGTTGTCGAGAAACAGCGCGGGATTTTCCGGCTCGACGTTGTAGTTTTGCGTCGAGGCCCAAAAGTCGTTCCAGACCAGCAGGCCGTACTCGTCGGCGAGATCGAAGAAAACTTCCTCGGTGTCCTGGCCGACCCAATTGCGAATGATGTTGAGGTTGGCGTCGTGGTGCAGGCGGAAATACGGTTCGAGACGCGCGCGGGAGACGCGCTTGCGGGAATCGTCCATGCCCCAGTTGCCGCCGCGGCAGGCGATGCGCACGCCGTTGACCTTGATGACCAGATAGGGGGCGGGCTTGGTGTCCTCGAGCGGACGGAGCGCCGGAGAGGATTCGCTGCCGGGGACCACCGAGGCCACCCAGGAATGCCATGATTCACGCCAGGCTTCGGGGAAGCTTGCGGGGAACGGATCGGCGGCGGGGATTTCGCGCATGCCGTCATGGGTTACGTCGACGACTTTTTCGTTTCGGCTGCGGGCCGAAGACGGCGAATATTCCAAACGACGCAGATGCCCGGCGGCGTCGAGCAGACTAAGCTCGTAAGTAATCTCGCGGATGCCGAAGCGGACCTGCTTGGCGTCGGACTCTTTGTCGCCTTCGGTGAAGGTCAACTTCAGATGATAGAGGTCTTGTTTGCCGTAGCCGTTGGGCCACCACAGCCGCGGATGCTGGACGTTAAGCTGCGCGAACTCGGCAGGTGTGAGCTTCACGGAGTTCTGTCCGGGTGCCAGGGTAAGGTTCTTGGTGACGCTGACTTGCTCGAAAGAGGCGTTCAGGGTTCCGCGAACCGGCGCGTCGGAGGCGTTTTCGAGAGGCACGGTGATCTCGACCGCGGCGCGGCTGGTGTCGGGCAGCGGCAGAGTGGTCACAATTTGCGGGTCGCCGATTTTTGCGGCGCCGGAAGCGCTGAGGGTCACAGGCTGCCAGATGCCGGTGTCGCGATCGCGGACGGCGGGAATCCAGTCCCAGCCTTCGGTAGCTACGAAGGTGGGGCCGTCCAGGCACATGATGCCGCCGTTTTCCCCGGGGCCGCCCTTGATGGATTGCTCTTGGGGAATCCCGGGATGCGGCGGCGGCGAAACGCGGACAGCGAGAATATTGGTCTGGCCGGCCTTCAGGAGGCTGGTGACGTCGAAGACTCCGCGAATGAAAGCGCCGGTGATGGTGCCGAGCGAATGGCCGTTCAGCCAGACCGCGGCGGCGTAGTTGATGCCTTGGAAGGTGAGCGTCAGGCGGCGTCCGGCCACGCTGGGCGGCGTTTTGAACTCGGTGCGATACCAGTAGTCCTGCTTGTTCAGACTTTCGGGAATGGCCAGATTGTTGAGACCGTAATCAGGGTCGGGGTATACGCCGCGATCGATCATGGTGGTCAGAACGGTGCCGGGAATGGTGGCGGGCAGCCAGTCTTTGGTGTTGAACCCAGCCTGAGCGATCTCCGGCCCCGCCTGCTTTCACGTTGGGAGCGGCGGTCAGACTCCAGCCTCCCGCGAGCGTCCACTGATTTTCTCCATCGGGCTGTAGCGCCGCTTGCGCAGGCAGGTTGCGGACGACAGGCTTCGAGAACGGCGCCCTGCTGGTCGGCATGGTGGAGGGATCTTGCGGCGCCCGGTAGCCGGCTTGCGCTCTGGTCTGCACTGGCCAAGGCTTGGAGCCTTCTTCAAATTCGAGCAAAGAGAAATCGTCGGGTCGTTGGTAGAGCTGTTTGATTTCGCCGGCGTCCAGCGCCCGGCGTACCAACGTCAAGCCGGAAATTTTGCCTCCGAAGTGCCGTGCATTTGGCAGGGGCGATACAGCTGGCGCCATCTGAAGCACGGGGCTCACGCTGCCCAGGTCAAGCTTGCCGGTTGCGGCCAGCGCGCCATCGCTGTACAGGCTGAAATCTTTTCCATCGAATGTAGCCGCGAGCAAATGCCACTTTGCCGGAGCCAGCCCCGCGGAAGCGGTCAAGCTGTTGTCCGCGCCCATCCACAAAACCAGCTTGTCCACGTCGAGAGCGAGGTAGCGCGGATATTCCTCGCTGGTGTCGCCAATTCCCGCGAGCAACTCTGGCGCCTGCAAGGGTTCCGCGGTTCTCATCCAGCAATACAACGACCAGGGCGAATCCGCCCGCAGCACCGAATCATGTTCAGCCAAAGGCTTCTTCAGGCCTTCCCCATCGGGCAGGAACACCGCGTTGTACGGCCCATAAAAAGGCGGATCGTTGGTGACCACCTGCGCCCGCGCCACCGGCACGAAGGCCAGCGCACAGCAGGCGACCAAGCCAACCAGAGCGAGAAGCCCGCGGTGCCCTGCAAGAATCGATTGGTTCATAAAGCTCCTCGCGACGTGACGTGGCCGGGCCAACCGCGATGGCCAGAATAACCTTATTCTTCTGCCGGAAAATGGTGCCGGGCCATCATAGTCGAGTTCCTATCCCGTTTCCAAAGTGAACTTTCCAGAGGACCGTGAAGCCGCCGAAAGCGTCCGCCGCTAGCGGGGCCAGACGCCGGCAGTGAAAGTGCGAATCGTCGTAAAGCCAAGAGCTTGGTAGAGTTGCACCGCGGAGCGGTTTTCCGAGGTCACTGTCAGGGTCAGCTCCCGGAATTTCATGTGCCGCAAGGCTTCACACGAAGTTTGCATCAGCATGCGGCCCAGTCCGTGCCCTTGATAGCCCGGGAGCACGCAAATCTGGGTGGTGTGGCCGACGCCTGGGGAAACTTCGCTGGTCAACACCGCAGCTACCAGGTCGTCGCTGCCGGCCTGGCGGAGCACGAAAGAAGCGCCGGAAATAAACTGGCCGCAGCCTGGAAGCAAAATAATGTTCTTCAAAAATTTCAGCGCCCCGGCCCGGCTGCGATATTGATCGTTGATCTCGCCGTCGACGTGATCGGCGTAGGACAAATAGATCAGCTTGGCGCAGGGCTCGAAGAAGCGGTCATTCCAGCGGTCCAGCCGCATGCCCGCCGACGGGCCCGGACGGCCATCCGAAGGTCTCTGCAAATCGAACAGCATGAACTGCCGGGTGTACAGGTGAAATCCCTGCTCCAGCAGCGGGCTGTCCACTGGCCCGCCGAAGGGCATGAGCTGTGCTTCGATCCGCGAAAGTTGGGGAACCGCGCGCATGGAGAAGAGCATTTCCTCCAGAAGCTGCCGGCCGATGACCGCTTGCGGGTAACGGTTCGACACGTACAGCCCGCCAATCAATCCTTTTTGCTCTTCCAGGACATAGAAGGAATAGCCGGCGGCGGCGCCGTTCTCAAAGGCCACGCAGCCGCACAGCGCGTGGGCTTCCAGAAAACGCTTGATGAGCTCGAGCGCGCCGCGGTAGTCCCAGTGGAGTTCGTCGTGCCAGTGGCGCGCTTCTTCTTCGAGGAGCGGCTCAAGCTGGCGAACGCTGGTTTGGCGCAGGTCGACGATGTTCATGAGTGGGCGGAGAGCGGGCGCGAGTCCCTGCCGCGCCAGACTATGATAGCTGGCAAAGGCAGGTAAATGAAGGGAAGGAAGAAAGGAGTAAAGAGCCGGCCAAGCACAAGGTAACCAAGGAACAAAGGACCGAACTTCCAGTGTCACGGGCCCACGAGGCGTTAGTCATACGATACGCATGCGACACAGCAGGCCGGAGTAGCGGAATTGCGCTTTGGCGGGTGTGCTAGCATGCAAATTATCGCTTCTATATTTTGCAGTGCGGGAGTAGAAGCCTAACGGCGCAGATCACCAATGGTCAAATTCTCCGAACTTCGCGCTCCCATGCGCTGGTACATCAAGCTCTTGACCGCTATCTCCGCCCTGGTTTTCTTCGCGGTGCTGGCGACCTTGGCGATCGCCGGATTTCTGGTGTACCGCATCGTCAAGCCGCAGCGCACCAGCAGCGAGATCAACTTGCAGAGTTTTCCGGGGCGTCCCGATGCGGTGGACTTTTCCGCCGGCGATGCGGGCCCGCGCGAGGGGCTGTTCTTCCCGGGATTCCGCGGAGCTCCCACCATCGTGCTGTGCCACGGTTACGGGTCCAGCAAGGGCGAATTGCTGACCCTGGTTTCCGCGCTGCAGGACCACCAATACAACGTGTTCGTTTTCGATTTTGCGGCGCATGGCGCCAATGACGGGATCACCACATTCGGCTACCGCGAGGCCGATGAAGTGCGGGCGGCCATCGATGTGGTGGCGGCGCGCAGCGATGTCGATCCCACGAGTTTCGGTTTATGGGGTTACAACCTGGGTGCTTACGCCGCGCTGCGCGAGGCCGAAACCGACAAGCGGGTGCGGGCCATCATCCTGGATTCGGTCTACGATAGGCCGGAGCAAATGGTGAAGGTCGGCGTCGAGCGCCAGGGCCTGGGCGGATTCCCGCTGATGGCGCGTTCCGCCGAGTTGAGTTTTGGGTGGCTGAATTACAAGCATCGCATGGATCCGCCGTTAACCAGGAACATGAGCGGGTTGGCCGGCGTCCCGAAGCTGTTTATCGAAGCGGCGGACGATCCGGAGCTGGCCGAGGCCACGCGGCAAGTCTACCTGAAGTCCATGGAGCCGCGGGAGCTGGTGACCATCGCCCACGGAAATTTTGCCAACATGGGCGATGACGACAAGCGCGCCTACGAGAACCGCGTGGTGAGTTTCTTCTTATTGCGGCTGCCGCCCACCGCGCGAGAGCTTCACTAGCGTTTCGGCGTGAGCCGCAGAACGTGGAACGTGTCGAGTCGCTTCTGTTCGGCCCACAAATCCAAGCAAGTCATGCTTTCTTGTCGCTCCCGGCACGGCGACCTCACGTCTTTCTCTTCGGTGAGGAGAAAGACCTCCTGCGTAGGGTCGCGATCCCAGTCTTGGAGGCTCGTTTCGAGATAAAAATTCAAGCCATAGAGTGTGCTGCGCGCGAGCCTGCCTGTTCGTAGGTTGGCCAGCGGTATTCCATCCGCTTGGATTTCCCGCGCCAGCGCTCGAGGCGAAACAACGCTGATCGGCGTTGACGACAAGATCGCCGGAAGACTCGCGAGCGTTATGACGATGGGCAATACGCTTATCGCCAGTGCTAGTTGCTGCAGCGATCTGTCGCGCCGGAACATAAATCCAGCACCCAGTAGAAGCCCGGATAGAGCGAGCAAGAAGAATAGCAGCGCCACCAGCGGCTGGAACGCAATGAGCTTCTTCAACGGGTGCGAATTCGCGTCTCGCAGCACCAAAAACGCACCAACGAATAGCAATGCCGTTCCAACTACACTCAGGCCGAATGACCGGGGCTTCGCCGGCGCGAGGTGTGTGCACGATACCGCTAGGATGAGCCCGATCGCCGGTACGGCGGGCAAGACGTAGCCGGGCAGCTTCGATTGCGAAATCGTGAAGAATGCCACGCAGAATCCGGCCCAGCTAACGAGGAAAGCAATGCCCCCACTCAGCTTGCGCGCTTGCCAGGAGCGTAGCGAGCCTGCAATTAAGGTCCACAGTAGTGCGGCTGTCCACGGCAAAAACGCAATGAGCAAAATCTCGCCGTAATACCAGAAGGGTTGGATGTGCTGGAATTCGGGGGTGAGGTAGCGCTTGAAATTGTGCTCGATGATGAAGACGCGGAAGAAGTCGGGGTTGCGGCGGGCGCACAGGACGTACCAAGGCAGAGCCGTGGCACAGAAGGCCGCGATGGCCGCGGGATGGAAGAGCCGGAAGGCATCCCTCCAGCGTTTGGTGCAGACCGCCCAGAAAAACACGGAACCACCACACAGGATGACCCCGGCGGGGCCTTTCGCAAGCACGGCGAGCCCCAGGAAAAAGCCGAAACAGATTGAAGCCACCCACGCCTTTGCGGGGGAGAGGCTCGCTTTTCCTGAGGAAGGCCGAAGGGCCCCTCTAGTTGCAACGTCACCCGCAATGTTGCCGTTCGCCTCCCGATCCAACCCCACAACCACCGCCGCCGCAACCATGGCAATGGCCAGCATCGCGCTGAAAGGCATGTCCGTAGCAGCAGCGTGCGAGAATCCGATCATGCCAACGGTGGTAGGCAGCAAAAGCAGCAGCCAGCGAGCGGTTTCCGCGCCGTAGACTCTCCAGGCCAGCCATGCGAGTGCAAGTGTGGCCAGTAGGGCAGACACAGCGCTCGGCAGACGCGCTGCGGCTTCGCTGACGCCGAAAAGTTTGAAGCTGAGGGCGGCCTCCCAATAGAAGAGCGGCGGCTTCTCGAACCAGGGCTTGCCGTAAAGCCGCGGAGTGACCCAGTCGCCGCTTTCCATCATGTCTCGTGCGATCCACGCGTAGCGAGGCTCGTCAGGGCCGACCAATCCAATCGCCCCGAGATGGCTGAAGTAGCAGACGTAAAGCGTGGCGACGATCAGGACCCCCCATCCAATCCGAATGAATAAAGTTGGATGGGTCGAAGGCGGCTGGCCGGGCTGATTGGTCTCCACGGCGCGAGTCTAGCATGACCCTCCGGCCAACCGCGGCGGTGAAAACTCCCGCGACGCAGCCGCCCTCGGGAACGCCAATCTCCCGATTGGCGTAGTAGCCCGGCAGCGATTGCAACCACAAAGCGAAGCACCTCGAGCGACCGAACCAAGACCGCAGTTCGACGTGGCGGGCGAGAACAGAGAGAATGCATACTGTCGCGCGGCGTCGGTTTATGGATTGGCCCATCGGCGAGGCGGTGATCCAAACAAAGATGAAAGAGTGGCTCGAATACGCGGCGGTATGGTTGATTCTGAAAGCCGTGGGCGCTTTGCCGCGCGGAATTGCGCGAGGCGTGGCGGCATTTGTGGCGCGCGCCTTGTACGCGCTGCTGCCTAAACTGCAGCGCACGGCGGACTTCAACCTCCGGCTGGCCTTTCCGGAATGGGACGACCAGCAGCGAAAAGCCGTGATTCGGGCGATGGTCCGGAACCTCGGCTGGATGGCCGCGGAATTTGCACGCTTGCCGCGCTACTCAAAGGAGAACATCGAGCAGGTCGTGATTCTAGATGGTCACGAAAATTTTCTCGAAGGACAACGCCGAGGGAAAGGCGTGCTGTATCTGACCGGGCATATCGGAGCCTGGGAGTTGTCTTCTTTCGCCCACGCGTTGTATGGCTTCCCACTGCACTACATGGCGCGCCCGCTGGACAACCCGCGCGTCGATGCCTTGGTCAACAGCTATCGGTGTCTCTCGGGCAACCAGCCGATTTTCAAGAACGAGTCGGCCCGCGCGGTGCTCAAGATCCTGCGCGAGGCCGGCACCGTCGGGATTCTGGCGGATCAAAACACCATGCCCGAAGAAGGCGTATTCGTGGATTTTTTCGGAAAGGCCGCCTGTACCACGACAGGGATCGCGCGTATCGCATTGCACACGGATGCCGCCGTCGTGCCGGGCTACGTGTTCTGGGATGAATCCATGCGAAAGTACCGCCTACGTTTTGAGCCGCCGGTGGAGCTGGTCCGCACCGGCGACGGCGAGCAAGATATCCTCGTAAACACCCAAAAGTTTGCGAAAGTGATCGAAGTAATCATTCGCCAGCATCCCGACCAGTGGGTGTGGGTCCACGCGCGTTGGAAGATGCGTCCAAAAGGCGAACCGCCGCTGTACAATTTCCTCTGAGCCAAGCCCTCGCGGTTCGCTCTGCGACCTCCGTTTCTCTGCGTTGAGCTATCTTCTCTATGAACTCTGTGCTCTTCTCCCCGGGCCCTCTGTGTTAAGTTTTTTCCTGCGGTTCCGCTCCACGGGCAAAAGCAAAAGAACACGCGAGGTAGCGATGACGCGCACGGCAAGGGAATTAAGTGAAGCCATTGGTGCGAAAGTGGAAGGCGACGCCGCCATCGAATTGCGGGGCGTTGCCGCTCCCGAGCGCGCGGGGCCGCACGACTTGATCTACGTGGAGGCGGCGAAGCATGCGGAACGCGCCGTGGCCTCGGCGGCGTTGTGCGTGATTGCCGCGAACGGCGTCAGCGTAGCGGGTAAGACGGTGTTGCGGCACGCGCAGCCGAAAGTCGCGTTCGCGAAGGCAGCGGCCCTGTTACTGGAGCGGTCGCCGATTGCCGCCGGAATCCACGACACCGCGCTGGTGGCTCCACTGGCACACCTCGGTGCGGGCGTGAGTATCGGGCCGTACGCGGTGATTGGAGAAGACGCCCACGTAGGAGACGGAACGCAGATCGGCGCCCATAGCGTTATCGCCGCGGGCTGCTGGATCGGAACGAATTGCCGGATTCACGCGCGGGTCACGCTGTATGGCGGCGCGCGCTTGGGCGATCGCGTCGAAATTCATGCCGGCGCCGTGATTGGCGCGGACGGGTTCGGATACGCTCATGGCGAGGGCCGCTACTGGAAATTCCCCCAAGTGGGGATCGTGGAGATCGGCAACGACGTGGAGATTGGCGCAAACACCACCATTGATCGAGGCTCGCTCGAGGACACCCGAATCGCGGACGGCGTGAAGTTGGATAATCTGGTGCACGTGGGGCACAACTGCCAGATCGGCGCGCATACGGTCATCGCGGCCTTGACGGGGATCTCGGGTTCCTGCGTGTTTGGCAAGAACGTGGTCATCGGAGGCCAAGCCGGTTTTGGGGAGCACTGCCACCTGGAAGACGGCGCGGTGATCGGCGGCCAATCGGGTGTCCTCGGAGGCAAAATCGTGCGCAGCGGACAAATGGTCTGGGGCACGCCAGCCCGATCGATGGAAAAGTTCAAAGAGCAGTTCGTATGGTACACACGTCTTCCAGAACTGGCGGCCCGCATCAAAGAACTAGAGGGAAAAGTCGGGAACTTGTAGATTCTCTCTTCGATTTCAAGCGGCTGGCCGCTTTCCGTTTACCTGAGCTGCGAAGGGAAGCGGGCGCTTTTTTGCAACTCCAACGGTGAAGGATGCCTGACGCGCAACGCTGGCGAGTAATCGTAATTGGCGGGCACACGCGGAGCATCGGCAAGACCCAGTTGGTGTGCGACGTAATCACGGCATTTCCCGAAGCCCGCTGGATCGCCGGCAAAATCACCCAATACGGCCACGGTGTCTGCGCACAAAACGGCGAAAACTGCGATTGCGCACCCGACGAGCACATTTGCGCCGTCAGTTGGGAGACCCGCGCAGACTCCGGCACGGACAGCGGCCGATTTCTCGCGGCGGGCGCGGAGCGATCTTTTTGGCTGAGGACCAAACAGGGCTTCCTTGCCGAGGCCCTGCCGCTGTTGCGCGCCACGCTGCAGGAAGCAACGTCGACTCCAGGTAGTGGCCCGCGCAATCTGATCCTGGAAAGCAACACGCTGCTGCAATTCGTGAAGCCGTCGCTGTACTTCATGGTATTGCACCCCGCAAAGGCCGATTTCAAGGAGTCCGCCCGGCTGCAGATGGATCGAGCCTCGGCCTTCGTCCTGCGAGAGTCGCTACCAGAAGGCCCGGAAGCCGGCAGAAATCCGGCGGCGTGGACCGGAGTTCCTCTCCAGTTGCTGCGCGGCAGGCCGCAGTTCTTGCAACGGGAGGGCGAAGTGCTTCCCGGCAAGCTCGTGGAAAGGGTGCGTCTGCTGCTGGCGAAAGATAGTGCCGATGAAGGCATCGTGGTATGAACCCAAGCGCATCTTAACGGTTGACCACCGCTCGGAACATGGCGATAATTTAGTAGTACTCGTGAACCTGGTGTCCTTAGGGGATGGGTTGAATGTTCGGAAGTGACTAGGAACACAGCCTTTAGGACACCTTAAGATAGTTGCAATCAGACTGGTGGAGACTCCGTTGGCTACTGGTACTCGTGTTGGACTGGACGGTCCGGCTCCGGCACTCCCCGGATTATGGAGGGAGCAGGATTGGGCGTCGCGTCTCGAGCAAGCCATCGAGCGGGGCGTCGAACACCTTCTTTCTCTGCAAACCGACCAAACTTACTGGCACGGCGAACTGGAAGCGGACAGCACCCTCGAATCCGATTACATCTACTACCTTCACGTCATCGGCAAAGCCGACCCCGGAAAGATCGCGAAACTCGCCAATTACGTGCGCCAGCGTCAATTGTCCGACGGTGGCTGGAGTATCTATCCCGGCGGCCCGTCCGAGCTGAATGCCACCTGTAAGGCCTACTTTGCCCTGAAGTTGGCCGGGGACTCCCCCGATTCGCCGCAAATGGTGAAGGCCCGCGACACCGTGCACCGCCTGGGCGGGCTGGAACGCACCAATTCCTACGTACGTTTTTATCTGGCGCTGGCTGGCGCCCTCGGCTGGGAACTCGTGCCGGCGATTCTGCCGGAGATCATGCTGCTGCCGAACTGGTTCTACATCAATATCTACGAGATGTCTTCGTGGACCCGTGGCATCGTCATCCCCATGGCCATTCTGTCGGCCCTGCGCCCGGACTGGCGGCTGCCGGAACACGCCCACGTGGAGGAATTATTCCGCGACCCGTCGGGCAAGAAGGCCGCCTTTGCCTGGAGCGATCAGCTCATTTCCTGGAAAAATTTCTTTCTGGCGCTCGACCGCGCTCTGAAGGCCTACGAGAAGCTGCCGTGGAAGCCGTTGCGGCAACGCGCGCTACGCGAAGCGAAATCGTGGCTGCTCGAACACGTCGAGCGCACGGAAGGCCTGGCCGCCATCTATCCCGCGATGATGAACTCCATCTTCGCCCTGATGGCCCTGGGGCACGGTCCGGACGATCCCCTGACCTCCCGCGAGATCCGCGAATTCGCCCGCTTCGAAATCGAAGAAGGCGACACCATTCGCATGCAGCCATGCGTTTCGCCGGTGTGGGACTCCTGTATCGCCATGGTCGCCCTGGAAGAATCCGGCTTGCCGCCCGATCATCCCGCGCTGGTGAAATGCGCGGAATGGATTCTCTCCAAACAGGTTCTCGGCCCCGGCGATTGGCAAGTGAAGAACAAAGACGCCGAGCCCGGCGGCTGGGTCTTCGAGTTTCGCAACGATTTCTACCCCGATGTCGACGACACCGCCTTCGTGCTCATGGCCCTGCAGCGCGTGAAGTACCCCGACCCGGTGCGCATGGAAGCCGCAACACGCCGTGGCATTCAGTGGCTGCTCAGCATGCAAAACCGCGACGGTGGCTGGGGCGCCTTCGACCGCGACAACAACAAGGCCTTTCTCTGCAACATTCCCTTCGCCGACCACAATGCCATGATTGACCCCTCCACCGCGGACGTCACCGCCCGCGTCCTGGAGTGCTTGGGCCGCTTCGGCTGGCCCGCGGATCATCCGGCGATCCAGCGCGCCCTGAAATTCCTGCTGCAGGATCAATGCGAAGACGGCTCCTGGTTCGGGCGCTGGGGCGTCAACTACGTCTACGGCTCCAGCGGCGTCCTGCGCGCCCTCGAAACCGTTTCGTTGACCGCGAAAGAATACTGCCAACGCGCCGTCCACTGGCTGCGCGCCGTGCAAAAGGCCGACGGCAGTTTCGGCGAATCCCTGCGCAGCTACAACGAACCGGAAACCAAAGGCCAAGGCAACAGCACCGCCTCGCAGACCGCCTGGGGCCTGATCGGCCTGTTGGCCGGCGCTGATGCCAACGACCCTGCCATCCATAGCGCTGTGGCCTACCTGGTCGAGCAGCAGAACGTCGACGGCTCTTGGAGCGAGAAGGAGTTCACCGGCACCGGCTTCCCCTGCGTTTTCTACCTGAAATATCACCTGTACAGGAATTCCTTCCCGCTGTACGCGCTGGCCAGGTTCCGCAACCAGGTGCAGGAAGCCGAGCAATACTGTGCGATGAAATTCCGTCCCGCCGATTTCCGGCTGCGTAGCGGGTTTTAGAGCGCCGAATGCGCTTTCCCCTGCGGCTCACCGCGGACTTAACTTTGGGCCTCGCTGCGCAAGCCTTGCGCGGCAAGACCCCGCGGCCCCTGGTTTTTCGATTCGCTCCGCTGGAAGACGATCCCCGCTCTCCTCAAAGCTTCCACCCGATCGACAGCGTCCAAAAATCCGCCGCTGTGCTCCCCGCGGACGTAAGCGATTCCTCCGCGCCCATCGTATGGTTCGCTGGAGCCGATCCACTGCTTCATCCCCACTCTGCGCGCTGGACGCAAGAACTTCTACGTCGCGGCCGCCATGTCTTCCTGCCAACCGAAGGTAATCTGCTGCGCCGCCGTATTCACGAGTTTCAGCCCGTTCCGCGATGCTCCTTCGTCGTGGAATTCAACGGCATGCCGGACTCCCATGACCTCCGCGCCGGACGCCCAGGCGCTTTCCTGGCCTCCGCCGAAGGAATCCGTGTCGCCAAACTCTCGGGATTCCTCACCTGCGCCCAAACCACCATCGACGACGAGACCACCATCGACGAATTGCAAAAGCTCCGCGAGCGCCTGCAATCGCTTAAAGTGGATGGCTGGGTCATGGTCCCCGCCAGCGCCGGGAGCAACCATCGCGCCAACTTGTTGCGAAAGCTACTGGAAGCGCGTCAGTTGATTCCCAGTTCGCGATGGCGACTATTTTCCGAACTAGTGGAAACCGCATGTGCGCCGCGGCGAAACGCCGAGCCCGCCCGCAAACTTACTCCCGAGCCGCAGTCCAGCCGCGAGGTCTGCGGCGAAAGCGTGCAAGCTCCATGACCACCCTGGTCACCGGCGCCGCCGGCTTTCTGGGCAGCCACATCACCCGCCAGTTGGTGGCCCGCGGCGAAGACGTTCGCGTCCTGCTTCGCCCTTCCAGCCAGAACCGCGCCATCGCCGACCTCCCGCTCGAATACGTCACCGGCGATCTGCGCGACGCCGCTTCCCTGGACCGCGCCATGAAAAATGTCAAACGCGTTTTCCATGCCGCCGCCGACTACCGTCTGTGGGCCCGGCGCTCCAGTGAAATCTACGACTCCAACGTCGGCGGAACGAAAAATGTCCTGGCCGCCGCCAAGCGCGCCGGCGTCGAACAATTTATCTACACCAGCACCGTGGCCACGCTCGCCGTGGACCGCCCGCAACTCCCCAACGAGTCCACCGGCGCCAAACTGGAAGAGATGGTCGGCCACTACAAGCGCTCCAAGTGGATGGCCGAGCGCGAAGCCCTCGATGCCGCCAAGGATGGCCTCCCGGTCATTGTGGCCATGCCCACCACGCCGGTCGGCCCCTGGGACTGGAAGCCCACGCCCACCGGAAAAATCATCCTCGATTTTCTCAACGGCAAAATGCCCGGATACGTCGAGACCGGCCTGAATTTCGTCGGCGTCGAAGAATGCGCCGCCGGCCACCTGCTGGTCGCCGACAAGGGCAAAACCGGCGAGCGCTATCTTCTGGGCGGTGAAAATCTCACGCTGAAGCAGATGCTCGACACCTTGGCCAAAATCACCGGCCTGCCCGCGCCCACTCTGAAGATCTCGCACCGCGTCGCCCTGGGTGTAGCCTATGCCAGCACGGTATTCTCCCGGATGATCGGCAGGGCCCCGGGTATAACCATCGAGGGCGTAAAGATCGCGCAGCACATGATGTTCGTAGACTGCACGCGCGCGCAGCGGGAGCTGGGCTTCAAGCCTGGTCCGGTGGCCGCCGCGCTCGAGCGCGCCGTCCGCTGGTACGAAGCCAACGACTACGTAACCGCCCGCCGCGCAAAACGCATAGCCCACGCGGCGGCGTAACCGTCGTCTTTGTGATTTGCCGTTTTTGTCGGTCATTGTAGGGGCGCAGCACTGCTGCGTCCCATCTCGGCAAGATGTAAGCCATCGAAGTTGTAGCGCGGGCTCGCAAACCGGCATCTTACTCAGCAGGGCTGGGCCACAGGGGAACCCCGGCGCCGCACTCGGTGCCCGTAAAGCGAAATAGCATGAAGATTTTGGTCACATTCGCGGTCGACGCCGAGTTTGCGCCCTGGCGCAAACTGCGGCGGTTCGAGAAATCAACCGTTGCGGGCTTGGATTCTCGTTCCACGGCAATGAGCGGCGCTGAAGTTAAGGTGCTCCTGACGGGAATTGGTGGAAAAAAATCCTGGGTTGCGGCCACCAAAGTTCTCTGGGACGCGAATGTCGATCTCTGCATTTCCAGCGGGCTTGCGGGGGCGCTGAAACCCGAACACCGGCCGGGAGAAGTTCTGGCCGCGGAGTCCGTTTATGCGAGCCAGCGGAAAACCACAGTTTCTTCCGATCCAGGTCTTGTTGCGGTGGCCGCCAGTTGTGGAGCGAAGGTGGTGAAGTCTTTCTATAGTGCAAATCACGTAGTTCTGCGCGCCGAAGAGAAGCGTGAATTGGGCCTGCGGGCCGACGCTGTGGAGATGGAAAGCGGAGAAGTACTCTATGAGGCGGCTGCTTTTGGCGCCAAAGCAATCGCGGTGCGCGGCATCAGCGACTCCGTGGAGGAAGATTTGCCGCTGGACTTCAATCGAGTCACGACAGACTCTGGAGACGTGAGTATCAAACGTGTGCTGGGTCAGATGGTGCAGAACCCGAGTGCGCTACCCTCCGTGATTCGCTTCGGGCAACAGAGTCGGCTCGCAGCGGAGAAACTCGCGGAATTCTTGGATCGCTACCTCGCAAGTCTGGCAACCGCGAATTTGCTCGCTCGCGCTGAGGGGGTATCAAACGCATGAGTGCCCTCGGCGCGGTTGCTAATCCGACCAACTCCCTCGGCCCCATCCCCAAAACCATGCGCGCCGGCGTCTACCGCGAAAAGGGCATCGTCCGCGTCGAGCAAGTCCCCGTACCCGAAGTCGGCGACGCCGAAGTCCTGATCAAAGTCGCCGCCTGCGGCATTTGTGGCACCGACATCAAGAAAATCTTCCAGCGTTACGTCGAGCCCCCGCAAATCCTGGGTCACGAACTCGCTGGCACGGTAGTGGCCACAGGCCGTGGCGTAACCAAATGGCAGCCCGGGGACCGCGTCATGAGCTTCCACCACACCCCCTGCGGCGCCTGTTTCTATTGCGAGAAACGCCTATTTTCGCAATGCCCGCAATATAAAACCACCGGCCTGACCGGAGGCTTCACCCCCAACGGCGGCGGCTTCGGCGAATACGTAAAAGCCATGCCCTGGGTCGCCGAGCGCGGCATCGTCGCCCTGCCCGACAACGTCAGCTTCGAGGAAGCCACCTTCATCGAGCCTATCAATACGATCGTAAAAGCCGTGCAAAAGGCCCGCGTAGCCGCGGGAGAAACCGTCCTGATCGCAGGCTGCGGCCCCATCGGCCTGCAGCTCCTGATGGTCAGCAAGCTGCAAGGCGCCAAGCTCTACACCAGCGATCCCATCGCCGAACGCCGCGCCAAAAGCCTAACCCTCGGCGCACTTGAAGCTTTTGACCCCACCAATGGTAAGCTTATAGCCGACCTTAAGGCCCGCACCGAGGGCCGTGGGGCGGATGCGGTACTCGTAGCTGTAGCGCATCCGGCGGTAGTGCTGGATGCGCTGGCTGCGGCACGGCCTGGGGGGCGCGTTCTGCTCTTTGCGGCAAATGACCCTGTGACCAAAATTGAGTTTCCCGCCGCGGCCGTGGGGATCGACGAAAAAGAGATTCTGGGCAGCTACAGCGCCGCTGTGGACATCCAAGACTCAGCGGCGGACCTAGTGCTCCAGCGGAAACTCCCGGTGATGGAGATCGTCACCCACCGGTTTCCTCTGGATAGAATCCAGGAGGCCCTGGAACTTGCGGCTCGGCCCACAACGGAATCTTTGAAAATTCTAATCACGCACGCATGAAAACAGCCACCACAAAGAAAGTCGAAGAAGCCGCCCGAGCCGCCGCCGCCGAATTGATGGCCGTAGCTCGCGCCGTCCTGCCCGCGCGCATGACCGCCGCAGTTCTCTACGGCAGCGAAGATCTCCGCATTGAAAAGGTCGACGTCCCCGCCGTGACCGTCGACGAAGTCCTCCTGCGCGTCCGTCTGGCGCTCACCGACGGTACCGACCTGAAGGTTTGGCAACGCGGCTATCACGCGAAAATGATCCAGCCGCCCGCGGTCTTCGGCCACGAAGTAGTGGGCGAAATTTTCGCCGTCGGCAAGCGCGTGGACCCTCGCTGGCGCATCGGCATGCGCGTCATCGCCGCCAATTCCGCTCCTTGCCTGCGCTGCTATCACTGCCGCCGCGGCCAGGAAAATCTCTGCGAAGACCTGCTCTTCAATAACGGTGCCTACGCCGAATACATGCGCATCCCCGGACGTATCGTCATGGAGAACATGCTGGAAGTTCCGCACTCCGTTGACGACGTCAGCGCCGCTCTGGTCGAGCCTTTGGCCTGCGTCCTGCGCGGCATTCACGAAATGGAAGTGCGCAACGGCGACACTGCCGTGGTCATCGGCTGCGGCCCCATCGGCCTGAAATTCGTCCGTATGCTCTCCCGTCGTGGCGTGCGCGTCATCGCCGTGGCCCGCCGCGCCGCGCCGCTCGAAATCGCCCGGCGTCTCGGCGCCATCGCCGCCATCGATGCCAGTGGCACCCGCGATGTGGTGGCCGCCGTCAGGAATCTGACCGGCGACGAGCGCGGAGCCGACGCCGTGGTCGAAGCCGCCGGCAATCCCGACACCTGGAAGCAGGCCCTCGACATGGTGCGCCGTGGCGGCGTCGTGAATTTCTTCAGCGGCCTGCCCTCCGGCACCCACGTGGAAATCGAGCCCGCGGCCATCCACTACTCGGAGATCAAGATCATCTCCCCGTTCCACCACACCCCGCGCTTCATTCGCGAGGCCATGGAAGCCATCCGCCGCGGCGACATCCTCGCCACCGACTTCGTCACCGAAGAAATCGCGCTCTCCGAACTCCCGCAAGCCTTCGAGCGCATGAAATCGCGCAGCGGCGAAGTCAAGCTCGCCGTCCGCCCGTAGCATTGGCCGCAAATATCCGCCGCCGTTATGTAGGTGCTGGGCTTTAGCCCGGCGTCCGAAGAATTTGTAGGGGCGGGGCTCGCCCCGCCCGGCGTCAACAGGGTCGCGGTACTGACCACGAAGCGGGTGCCCCACACGCCGTTTTTGCGTGTGGGTTTCCGACGTAAACTTAGTCTCGACAACGCCCTTTCATGCTACGTACCAACGAACTCGACGATCTAGCCCAACACGCCCCGCCCGCGGGCTGCTCCCCGGAAACCGCCCAGCAATACACCCGCTGGCTAGCCACCCATCATTACGAGAATTTCAACGTCGTTTCCTGGCTGCTCCCCAGAGACCTCCACCAGCATTTCTACAACGTCTACGCCTACTGCCGCTGGGCCGACGACCTCGGCGACGAGATCCCCGACGCCGAACGAGCCCTAGAACTCCTGGACTGGTGGGAGCGTGAACTAGAAGCGTGCTACGACGGCAACCCGTCGCACCCGGTATTCGTGGCTCTACGCGAAACGGTGGTCGCCAAAGATATCCCCAAGCAGCCCTTCGCCGACTTGCTAAAAGCCTTCCGCCAAGATCAAACCGTGAAGCGCTACCCCACCTGGGACGCCATGATCGGCTACTGCGTCTACTCCGCGAACCCCGTGGGACGTCTGGTCCTCTACCTCTCCGGCTACCGCGACGAACATCGCCAGCGTCTCTCCGACGCCACCTGCACCGCGTTGCAGTTGGCCAACTTCTGGCAAGACGTTTCACGTGACCTTGAAAAGGGCCGCATCTACATTCCCCTGGATGCCGCCGCTGCCCAAGGCCTCAGCGAAACCGATATTGTCGAGCGCCGCTTCAACGATCGCTACGTTCGCTTGATGAAAGACCTCATTGCTCGCACCAGAACCCTTTTCGCCGAAGGCCTGCCGCTCGCCTCCACGGTCGATGGCCGCCTCAGCATTGACCTGGAGATGTTCAGCCAGGGCGGCCTCGCCGTCCTCGACGCCATCGAAGCCTCCGGCTACGACACCCTGCACCACCGGCCGTCCATCGGCAAGGCCAAGCAGGCCCGTCTGCTCGGATGGACGCTCGTCAAGCAGTTACTCCCCCGCAAGCCTGCGGATCGCCCCGGCGCGGCGGAAACTTCAGAGATTGCCGGCGCCGCGTCCTCCGCGCCGG
The DNA here is from genome assembly GCA_963788495.1 of uncultured Acidobacteriota bacterium. Lineage (GTDB taxonomy): Bacteria > Acidobacteriota > Terriglobia > Acidiferrales > UBA7541 > Acidiferrum. Next base: position 919,526 of record CAWBGX010000003.1, read on the forward strand.
AGCCGCCACAAGATCCGGACGTCGCGGCCTCTTACGCGGAGTGCCACCACATCGCTCGCGCCGCCCGCAGTAATTTCTATTACGCCTTCTATCTCCTGCCTAAGCCCAAGCGCGACGGCCTGGCGGCGCTCTATGCCTTCATGCGCCTGGTCGACGACGTCGCCGACGAAGGCGACGACCTCGCCGCCAAGCAGCGCGGCCTCGCTAACTGGCGCGCCGCCTTCGACGAAGCCATCACCGGCCAATCCCAAGCCTTTGACGGTACCGCTGTGAAGCCGCTGCCCTCCGATCCTCTCTACGGCGAGACCGAAGTCCTGCCCGCCCTTGTAGACACCATGCAGCGCTACCACATGCCCGCGCGCTACCTCCATGACCTCATCTCCGGCGCCGAAATGGACCTGACCATCCAAACCTATCCGACCTTCGATCGCCTCCGCGAGTACTGCTATCGCGTAGCGGGAACGGTCGGCCTCACCTGCACCCACGTCTTCGGCTTTCACGATCCTCGCGCCCTGGACCTCGCCGAAAAGCTCGGCTTGGCCTTCCAGTTGACCAACATCATCCGCGACGTTCACGACGACTACGCCGTGGGCCGCGTCTATCTCCCGGACGAAGATCTGGGCCGCTATGGCGTCTCCCCCGGCGACTTCGGACGTAGCGAAGCCACTCTGGGCGTGCGGGAACTCCTGCGCTTTGAAGCCGATCGCGCCTGGCAATGCTACGAAGAAGGCGCCGCTCTGCTCGGCCTGATCGAGCCGGAGAGCCGCGGTGCGCTGTGGCTGCTCGCGCACACCTACAGCGCCCTCTTAGCCCGCATCGAGTCCTTGGATTTTGCCGTGTTCGGCGAGCGCGTGCGCCTCTCGCGCGCGGAAAAAATGTTGTTCATCGCACAAGCGCGCTTTGGGCGCGTGACGGAAGAGAATATCCTTGAAAAACGTGATCGTGATCGGCGGCGGGCTGGCGGGGCTGGCGGCCGGCGTCGCGCTGGCTGAAGCGGGCTGGCGCGTACGCCTGTTCGAACAGCGTCCCTTCCTCGGCGGCCGCGCCACTTCCTACGTGTTGCCCGACGGCGAGCACATCGACAATTGCCAGCACGTCACCTTGGGCTGCTGCACCAATCTCGAAGATTTCTACCGCCGCGTAGGCTCCTCCAACAAAATCAAATTTTTCGACCGCCTCTTATTTCTAGATCCGCAAGGCCGCCGCGGTGAAATGCAGGCCGGCATCCTCCCCGCTCCGTTTCACATGACCGGCTCGTTCGCCAAATTCGCCCCACTCACCCTGCGCGACAAGCTCTCCATCGCCCGCGCCATGCTGAGCATCCTGCTCTCCAAAGGCCATCCCGCCGATCTCGACGAAAACGGCGGCATCTCCATGCTCGAATGGCTTCGCCGCCGCGGCCAAACCAAGGGCGCCATCGAGCGCTTCTGGCGGGTCGTTTTGGTGAGCGCCCTCGACGAAGAACTCGACAAGACCGACGCCCGTTTCGGCGTCGACGTCTTCTGGAAAGCTTTTCTCTCCAACCGCACTGGATATCGCATGGGCGTTCCCGCCGTCCCGCTAGCCGATCTCTACGAAGGCTGCAAAACGGCCATCGAACGCAAGGGCGGGGAAGTGCTCCTGCGCGCTCCCGTGCGCGGTTTGCGCATCGAAAATGACGCACTGCTTGCCGTGCAATTCGACGCCGGTCGCGAAGAAACCGCCGACGCCTACGTCTTCGCCGTTCCTCACACCGTCCTGTCGGAACTCCTTCCGGAAGACGCAAAGCAGAAAGACGCGATGTTCCAGAATCTGGCCAATTTCAAAGACGCCCCCATCACCGGCGTCCATTTCTGGTTCGACCGCGAAGTCATGAAAGAGCCCTTCGTCACCCTGATCGACACCACCACCCAATGGATTTTCAACAAGACCGTCCTCTACGGCTCACCCAACGGAACCGGCAAAAAAATTACCACCGGTCAGTACCTCCAGCTGGTCATCAGCGCATCCTATGATCTGTTGCAGAAGCCTCGCCAGGAGATCATCGACCTGTGCCTGAAAGAAGTTCGGCAGGCAATTCCGGCGGCCAGGGACGCCAACCTGGTCAAGGCCACCGTCATCAAAGAAACAGCCGCCACGTTCTCTCCGGTACCCGGCGTAGACCGCTGGCGCCCCAAACAAGAAACGCAGATCCGCGGCATGTTTCTGGCCGGAGATTGGACCGCCACAGGCTGGCCCGCAACCATGGAGGGCGCAGTCCGCAGCGGCTACCTGGCAGCCGAAGCAGTCTTACGCGCAGCGGGAAGCCCGCAGGTATTTCTGCAGCCAGACCTAGCAGCAGACGGCCTGGTCCGGCTTTGGGTGCGCAATTGATCAGGGCGCAGCGGCCGCAGTAACAACGGTCTCATACGAACCAATATGCCGCTCGTTTGCTGTCATTTCTTCGGAAACCGAGTCCAAGTATTTGTACTCGTTTCCCGAAGCCTGAAGAAATTCTTCATACGCTTTGCGAGACACCCAGAAGTCGGTGGTCAAGTACACGCGCTCTTTGTTCGCGTCGCGAAACAGGTGGGTGGTGACATGGTGCGGATCGCGCCGGAACAGGGCATCCCAGTCACCTCCGGGGCCATAGACCTTTTCAAAACGTTCTTCGCACCCGGGCTTGACTTCGAACTCCCAGAGGACTAAAAACATAGATGTCCCATCTCCTGCTCGGACGTCGGCAATCCTGTTTATTAAACTCTGGGGAAGATTGCGCTAGCGGTCGAGTGTAGCAATCCGAGTGGATACAAGCCACATGGAGTCCGTGTAGGCGCTCACAGGAAGCGATTTGTTGTGGCAGTCCGTCAGGACTGGCGGACGGAGGCGTGTTGTGGATCGGAAATACAGTCATCGCGGCTATCGCGACGCGGAAAAAGACGACAAGAAAAACAAATCCCATGATCGCTCGCACGATCGCAAGCCCCCGCAGGGTGGGCCTCGCGCCGATCAATTCGGTCCCCGCACTCCCCGCATGGTCGGCACGGTTACCCGCGGCCGCTGCGCCAACTGCGGCGCGGTGCTCACCGCCGGTTTCGATCCCAATGGCAAGTGCCCCAAGTGCCAGCTCGATCTCCACTGCTGCAAGCAATGCCGCTTCTTCGATTCCGGCGCCCAGTTCGAGTGCACCCAACCGGTCCCGGAGCGCATCACTCCCAAAGACGCCAAGAACGACTGCAAGTTCTACGAATTTCGTATGACCATCGAGAAAGACACCGCTCCCACGTCCTACGCCCAAAAAAACACCGTCGCCTCGCCCGTCGCCCCCCCGCGCCACAACGACGCCCGCCAAGCCTTCGAAGATCTCTTCAAGAAATAAGCTACTCCTCCCTGGTTCCCTCTGCTCCAGGATGGCTCATTCCCGGCACCTATTCCCAACTTGGGGCGCCCCGATCTAACAGCCGTCTAGGTTTGCGCGCATGGTCCCGGTCTTGCAACGAACTTCCGAGTGCGCCTCTTTGACAAATCATCACGATTATCTAATGTAGTTCCCGCATTCATCGTCGTGATCGCAGGACTCCACGCAGGCCCTCTTTTCGCGCAAGAGTGGTCGCCGCTCCTCGCCGTCTCCAGACCCATCGAAGCAGCCAAGCCCAATCCACCGAAGCCCAACGCCTTCAAGCCCAATGCTCCCGAGCCGCGGCCAGCCGCCCGCTGGCCCTTCGCGCTGGACCGGGCCTCCCTCGCTCTCGGCACCCTACAGGCCAGCGCGGAATTGTTCGACGGCATCGCCACCCATCGTTTCGTGCACACCCGGACCTGCCCGCTGTGCGTCGAGGTCGATCCGGTATGCCGCATCTTTCTCGGCCCCAAACCCACCTGGCCGCGCATGCTCACCATGGGCACTCTCGAAGTGCTTGCCGCAGCCTATCTGCACCAGAACATGCGCCATTCGCGGTACAAGCTGGTGCGCTGGCTGGCCCCGGTCGCGCCCCTGACTCTGACCGCCATCCATCTCGACCAAGGTTTCCGTGTATTCAACGAATCCACCAACCCCTGTTCGCCTCTGGGTCCCGGCTACGTGGTAGCCAGCCAGAGCCCCAACGGCGATCAACTCACTTGCAGCGGGCCCAGCCTTCCCGCTCCCATCGCCGATGCCCGCTTCGCGTCCAAGAAGCTATTTCGCCTGAAGTGACTCCATGTAGCGATTCAGGTTCGCAATGCGCATGGTCACTTCCGCTTCGCGCCCGCCGCTCATTTGCCGGAACACCGGGCCCCACACCGGCATTTCCTGGTCGCCGTGCGGCATGAGATTCGTTTGGCCGCGCAGAATCGCCGCTACCTTGTCGTTGGGATATTTCCCGCCGTTCCGGCTGGCCAGAAGCGTCAGGTCGGCGGGCGCGGCCGTGAGCGCCTTGGCCGCCGGGCCGCCGCCTTTGCCGTCCACTCCGTGGCACGAAGCGCAGTAGCTGGTAAACATTTCCTTGCCCGAAGCCGCCGAGGTAACTTTGGCCGGCTCCTTCTTGAGTTGGGTTTTTTCCTGCGCGCCGCAACACATCGCCGCGACTCCCAGCAGCCCGAATACCCAGACCTTGTGGAAAGCGAAAGCTTTCATAGTCTTGCCTCCTTAGCGCAGACTTTGGCCGGAAGGGTCCGAAACACCCGCATTGTGGTCCGCAGCCGTCGCGCATTGCTGTGCCGTCCGTCACACGACCTTGTAAGGAGAAGCCTGGATTCCGGCCACAGTCCAAGCCCGTCCAAATCTCGCGCCCAAAATCTCGCGGGCGAATCCGGCCCTTGTCTTGCCTACTTCCGAGGAGCAGACTTCCCTTTGAGGTACATCGGACTCGAAACCTGGCGTCGCCTGCGGGGAGTTGGCCATGAAAACTGCCAAGTCTGAGTTGCCAAAGCGCAGCTCGCTCGTTCTCGCCTTGCTGCTCATGGGATTGCCGTGCGCACTTTCACCGGCCCGGGCGCAATCAAAGCCACCTGCCGGTAGCGCTGGCAGCGTCGGCCAGGAGGATCGTCAAATACCTGAAGGTACGGTACTTCCCGTGCGCCTGAACCACGGGTTCTCGTCCAAAAATGCTCGCGCCGGCCAGGTCATCACGGGACGCCTCATGCAAGAGGTGGCCCTGCCAAATGCCGCGAAGATCCCCGAGGGAGCTCGTCTGCTGGGAACCATCCTATCGGTGTCCCCAGCCGACAATAACGTCGGCGGGAAGCTCTCCTTGCGATTCGACCAAATCGAAATCCACCACCGCCGCTCTCCGATCGTCACTAACCTCAGAGCGCTGGCTTCGCTCCTGGAAGTGGAGTTCGCCGAGATCCCGGAAACGACTCCCGGCTTCGGCACCCCCTACATCTGGGCCACCACCGACCAGATCGGCGGAGACGTCAAGTACGGTGTCGGCGGCCCGGTCACCGATCACGTCAGCCGGCCCGTCGGGCAAGGAACCTATACCGGCGTCCTGGTCCACGTCCGCGCCCAACCCGGCTCCAAGTGCCGCGGCGCCCTGGACGCCCAAGACCGCCTGCAAGCACTCTGGGTCTTCTCCGCCGACGCCTGCGGTATCTACGGCATAGCCCAACTCCGGATCGAACACGCCGGACGCACCGAACCCACCGGACAAATCACCCTGGCCGCCGAAACCGGCGATGCCAAGCTCCAAAGCGGCAGCGGCCTGCTGCTCCGCGTAATCCGGTGAAATTCTCGTGGGAAGCGCCGTGGGTCGCGGTTTCAGCCGCGACATCAAGACGCCGACAAAACTGGGCCGGGTGCCCCACGTGCCGTTTTTGCACGTGGGGTTTTTGACTTTGCCGGTCTCTGATTCCTCCCGGTCTCGTCCGCGGTACCTCTCCCATCAGAATCAAAACGATGTATCACACGACGAGCTAACTGCCTCGGAATCAAAACGATGTACAAAAACATACGGGGTGGGGGCAAGCAAGGAGCGACGCGTCACTCTTTTCTTCGGCTCTTTGGCTCTTCTCGCTATCTCGTTGCCTCATTTCGTCGTTACTTCACTTCGCCTTGCGCAGATCGAAGAGTGTCGGCGCCGCTGCAGGCGCGTTCGCGATGGCCTCAAGTTCTGGATACTGCTGCCGCAGCGGCTCTGGCACCGCGACCTTCGAGCTTTTTAGGAGGCTGATCAGTTGCAGCGCATTGACCACCGCCTTACCGAGGTAATGGTTGTTGGTGACCACGAAGACGTTGCGGGTTTGCTCGGCGACGGTGCGGATCCGGGTCGTCCAGGGAGCAAGCTCTTCGGTGGAATAGAGGTAGTTGTAGCGCTCATGAGAGGGAATGGTGACATCGTCGGAGAACCAGGTGTCGTAGCGGCGGCCGTGCAGCCGGATGTAGCCGATGCTAGACGTGGTTTTGGCGGAGGGCTCGATGGAGCGGCCAATGATCGGTTGGTCGATGTTGCAGAAGGCGGCGCGATGTTCGCGGAGCAGCGCGAAGACTTCGGGCGCGTTCCACGAGGCATGGCGCACCTCGACGGCGAGCGGGTACGCAGCAAAGCGGTGGAGCAAGGCCTCGAGGTACGCGGAGGTCTCCGCGGTGCGATGGAAGGAAAAAGGGAATTGCAGCAGGACCGCGCCGAGCTTGCCGGCTTCGAGCAGCGGCGCGAAACCCGCGCGGACGAGGTCCACGTCGGCGGGCTGTGCCAAGGCTGCCAACGCTTTCTTGAGTTGAGCGGCGTTGGACGAAGCGCGCCCCTTGGAGCTTGGTTTCGTCGCGCCCGCTTCTGCCGAGGCCGATTCTACGGACCTCGCGCCCGAGGAGAATGCGTCGTGAGTGAATCGCTGCCAGAGTTTGGCTGTGAACAGGAAGCGCGGATTGGCCGAGACGCGCTCGATCCACTGGCTGGCGTGCTCAGGGCGCAGCGGCGCGTAGAACGAAGTATTGATTTCTATGGTGTCGAAGAATTGCGCCAGATAGGTGGCCGGATGAAAACCCTTGGGGCGCGGAGAAGGATATACGTAGCCGGACCAGTCAGGATAAGACCAGCCCGCGGGGCCGATGCGAATTTCGTGCAAGGGACCCGCATCCGGCAGGCCGCTAGTTGGACCGGAGTCGGCCTTGGCGGACGGCTTGGGCTGCGATTGCGGCATGGCTGAATGAGAAATTTTGTGCCGAGGGCAGAGTAGGGGCAGCGGTGCGGGCATGTCAACTTGGATAGCGGGGAAGGGAACGGATTTGCCGGGAACGATGCCAGTTGCTATGCTGTGCTTACGATGCGATCCAGAAACACGATCAGCGTCGCCCGCCCTTTCGATAGAAACTCCTACAGGTGCACTCATGAAGCTCTCAATCAGCTACAAACATTTGGAGCCGCACGAAGCCATCGAGACCCAGGTCACCCGCCGTGTGAAAAAGCTCGCGCCGCTTTTGAAAAGCTATGAACCGGATCTGGTCCAGCTGCACGGCGTTTTTTCCAAGAACACGCACAATGAAGAGCATTCTTTTTCGCTGAACCTGTCTTTGCCCACCGGCACCATGCACGCGACCGGAAAAGGAGCGAATCTTCGCGCGTCCTGCAAGCAGGCCTTCAACGAGCTGGAAGTGCAGGTGAAAAAACACCAGTCGCTGTTACGCAGAGACTACGAATGGAAACGCAAGCGCCCCCGCGCGCGTTTGGCGGAGAGCTTGTAGTTGGTTGTCGTAGTTTGCGGATGGTCGTTGCGGCCCGCCGGCTACAGCGAGCGGCCCGCGGCCGCGGCCGACGCCCAGGCCCACTGAAAATTGAAGCCGCCGAGATGGCCGGTTACGTCCACGACCTCGCCGATGAAAAACAGGCCGGGAACGTTTCGCGACTCCATGTTCTTGCTGGAAAGTTCTTCGGTGTCCACGCCCCCGGCGGTCACCTCAGCTTTATCGTAGCCTTCGGTGTCCGCCGGAATCAGAGACCATTCGTGGATTTGCCGCTCCAGATCTTTTAGAGATGGATTGGTCCAATCGGAGGGCTCGTGGAATTCCAACCAGCGCTCGGCGAGGCGTTTCGGCAGGATTCCTTGGAAGGCCGAGCGTGCGGCAGCGGTGTTCCTGACTTTGGCTTGCAGAATCGCCGCGGTGACTTCGCGATCCGGAGCGAGATCGATGCGGATCGGGTGGCGCTCGCTCCAGTACGAGGAGATTTGCAGGATCGCCGGGCCGCTGAGGCCGCGATGGGTGAAAAGCATTTTCTCTCGGAAGGCCTGATCTCCGGCGGATGCGATCACTTCCGCGGAGACGCCAGAAAGTTCGCAATAGCGCTGTCGATCTTCTCCGTTAAGCACCAGCGGGACTAGCGCGGGTCTAGTCGCGACGATGTTCAGGCCGAACTGGCGCGCGAGTTGGTAACCGAAAGAAGTGGCTCCCATTTTGGGGATGGAAAGTCCGCCGGTAGCCACGACCAGAACGGGGGCGCGGAATTCGGCGGACTCGGTGCGGACTACATATTCGGTGTTGCGCCGCACTTCGCGGACTTTGCTTTGGAGAAATATTTGTGCGCCGGCTTGCAGGCATTCGGTTTCGAGCATGCTGCTGATGTCCTGCGCGGAACTGTCGCAGAAAAGCTGGCCGAGAGTTTTTTCGTGGTAGGGGATGCGGTGCTTTTCGACCAGGGCGATGAAATCGGCGGGCGTGTAGCGGGCCAGCGCGGATTTCGCGAAGTGCGGATTGGCGGAGAGAAAGTTTTCCGGCCGGCAGTGGATGTTGGTGAAGTTGCAGCGCCCGCCGCCGGAGATGAGGATCTTTTTGCCGATGCGGTCGGCGTGTTCGAGGACGGCGACACGGCGACCGCGTTTGCCGGCTTCCACCGCGCACAAAAGCCCCGCGGCGCCGGCGCCGAGAATCACGGCGTCGAATCGGCGAATCATCCGCCCGCCGGGTCTTTCCCGGATCGCAACTGCCGGAGGATTTCGCGAAGCATGCCCAGCCAGAACTCGGCGTCGTTGGTAGACAGGTTGTGGCGGCGGAGCATGCGGCGTATTTTTTCCTGAGTGTGGGCGGCGGAGCGGGTTTGCAAGGAGCCGCTGGCGTGCAAGGCGTCGAGCAGCAGCGAGGCCACTCGCTCGACGTTGCCTGCCGTCGCCGGCGCATGTTTCTCTGGCGTGAGAGCGGCCTTGGAGTCGCGGGCGAGTTCGTACAGGCAAATCGCCACGGCTTGGCCCAGATTCATGGAGCGGTGTTCTTCGCGCGTAGGGATGCGCAGCAGCCAGTGGCAATGGCTGAGATCGTCGTTGGAGAGGCCGACCTTCTCCGAGCCGAACAAGAGCGCGACGTTGCTGGTGGTGATTCGCTTGCGGATGACGCGCGTGGCGGCGTCCAGTCGGCGAACAGGGTGCTGCAGTCCGCGTTTTCCCACGGCGGTGGTTCCGACGACCAGAGTGCAGTCTGCGACGGCGTCAGCGACGGTTTGGAATTCTTCGGCCTCTGCCAGCAGCGTGGAGGCTCCTACAGCGGAGCGGGCCTCGCGGAAGGCCAGTTGGTAGGGATTCACGACGCGAAGGCGGAGGAATCCGAAGTTGCTCATGGCGCGGGCGGCGGCGCCAATGTTGAGGGGGTTGCGCGTGGCCACCAGGACGACGCGCAGGCGGTCGAATTCGGGGTGAGCGGGCAAGGGATTATTCTACAGGAGGCCGGCCACGGTCAGGACGTGTTGAGAAATCTAAACGTTTAGTACGAGATTGCGACAAGAGATTTCTTTCCGGGCATCGCGGCGCTGCGGTTCTGCGGCATCGAGACCGCGTCTCCACAGAGAGTAGCGAGTGAAAGCTGCTTGACAAAGTTTGGGAGTTTGAGATCATAGGGCGGGAAAATAAGCGTTTAGAACAATCGACCAGTGGCGAAGGAAAACCGGTGGCCAAGGAAAAAGGGATGCAGGGAACGAATGAGCGGTTTCTGTTTGCTTCGGCGCCCGACAGTTGGGGAGTGCTCGACTATCCGGGGCCGTCGTGGGAACAGTCCTACGAAAAGATGCTCGACGAAATGATGGCGGCGGGCTACACCGGATCGGAACTGGGGCCTTTTGGCTATTTTCCGACCGACCCCGAAGTTCTGCGGCCGCAGTTGGAGAAACGCCGGCTGAATTTGCTGGGGTCCTTTGTGCCCGTGCGGATGACCGATGATGGCGCGAGCGCCGCGGTTCTGGAGCGAATCCGCCAAGTTGGCAAGCTGCTGGCGACACTGAAAGCGCCTTTTCTGGTGCTGGCCGACGATCAGTCCCACGGGCGGAACAGTTTTTCAGGCCGAGCTTATGATAAGGCCTGTCCTACTTTGAATGCGGCGCAGTGGAAGCACGTCGGAAAGATCGTGGCCGATGCGGAGAAGGTGGCGCAGGAGTTTGGGCTGGATTTGGTTTTCCATCCGCACGTGGCCACCTACGTGGAGACCCCCGAAGAGTGCGAAAGATTTTTCGACGCCACCGCGCATACGAACATCGGCTTGTGCCTGGATACCGGACATTGCGTGTACGGGCAGGGAGATTCGGTGACGGAGGCGCAGAAGTATAAGAGCAAGCTGCGGTTGATCCATATCAAGGATTGCAACCTGAAGGTGCTGGAGCAAGCCCGGCGGCAGAAGTGGACATTTGAAGAGGCCATCGAGCACAAGGTCTTTACCATCATCGGGCAGGGCGGAATCGATTTCCCGGGGTTCTTCGGCAGTTTGATGAGGAATGGATACTCGGGCTGGCTGGTGGTGGAGCAAGATGTGAAGTTCGACGACCCGACCATCGTGCCCGCCGAGACGGTCGCCGCGAGTTTGCAGTATTTGCGCGGCGTGGTGGGCGCCCTGGAAAAAACCCGCGCCGCGTCCTGATCGGGTCCGGCGACAACAGCGGAAGCGTCACGAGGGACCATGCAGAAATTGGGAGTCGGCGTGTTGGGAGTTGGGGAGATGGGGCGGCGCCACGCGGAGAATCTGCGGCGGCTGGTGCCGCAGGCGCGGCTGGTGGCGGTGGCCGACGTTGCCGGAGGGCGCGCGCGGCAGGTGGCCGACGAACTGGAGATCGAGAATTCCTACAGCGGCCTGGAAGCGATGCTGGAGTGCAAGGGCCTCGACGCCGTCATTATCGCGACGCCGGACAAGTTTCACCCTTCTGCGGTCAAAGTCGCCGCGGCCGCCGGCAAAGCTATCCTTTGCGAAAAGCCACTGGCTCTCGATCTTGCCGAGGCACAGGGACTGCTCGATGCGGTGTCCAAAGCAGGCGTGTTTTTCCAAGTTGCCTTCATGCGGCGGTACGATCCCGGGTATGCCGCAGCCATGAAACGCATCGAAGCGGGTGAAATCGGGGTTCCGGTCATTTTTAAATCGATCGGGCGAGATAAGGATGGGCCGCCGCTGTCGGCGTATCAGTCGAACGTGAATGGAATGTTGTTCTACACCAACACGATTCATGATTTCGACCTGGCGCGGTGGCTGATGCGGGACGAAGTTTCCGAGGTGCATGCGTACACCACGTCGGCCATTCGGCCCGAGGTTGAACAGTTCGGGGATGTCGTGGCCAGCGTGGTGAACCTGAAATTCCGGCAGGGGGCGATCGGCAACATCGAGTCGCATGCCCAGGCAGCCTACGGCTACGACGTGCGCACGGAAATCGTCGGTTCGAAGGGCTCGATTCTGGTAGGAAGTTTGAACCGGACGCCGGCAACGTTCCTGACCGCGCAGGGAGGCACGCGAGATATCGCGGACTACTTCTTGACCACGTTCGCAGATGCGTATTTAGCGGAAATGCTGGATTTCGTGGAAAGCATCTTGAAGGATCGTCCGCCGAGGGTCAGCGGAGAAGCTGGGTTGAAAGCGCTGGCGATGGCTGTGGCAGCCGAGGACTCCTACTTGCAAGGGAAAGCGATACAGGTTTCTGTCGGAAGATCTACCGCGGCGTCCTGACGCGGAGGCCCGCTGCGCGAGCCAGTAGCTTTCCTTTCGTGCTTTGGGGACGCGGCTGGAGAAGCCTTTATCGGAGGAAGCGTGATGCAGGCCGTCGGTGCGCCGTATAAGAGTCCGCTTCACAAAATGACGCAATCGACGCCCACTTGCCTGTGGAACGACTCCGCTTCGCTGCAGGAGCTGGCCTATTCGATGGAGCATGGCGGGGTGGGAGCCACGTGCAATCCGGTGATCGTGCTGGGAGTGTTGAAGGAAGAAATAAATGCGTGGAAGGGGCGGATTGAGTCGCTGATCAAGGAGCTCCCGACCGCCACCGAGGATGAAATCGCGTGGCAACTGGTCCGCGAGATTTCCGTACAGGCCGCGGCGGTGCTGAAGCCAATCTTCGACGAACAGCGGGGCAAGAACGGCAGGCTATCGATCCAGACCGACCCGCGATTGTTTCGGGACAGCGCAGCGATGGTGAAGCAAGCGATGGAGTTCAGCGAACTGGCGCCGAATATGATCGTGAAGATTCCGGTGACGCGGGCAGGGATTGCGGCGATTCAGGAAGCGACGTACCGAGGAATCAGTATTAATGCCACGGTGTGCTTTACGGTTTCGCAATGCATTGCGGTGGCCGAGGCCGTGGAGCGCGGGCTGCAACGTCGCGAACGCGAGGGAAAGGAAATCGCGACCATGGGGCCGGTGTGCACGATCATGGTAGGCCGGCTGGACGATTGGCTGAAGATTTTGACGGAAAAGGACAACGTGGCCATCGATCCGGGGTATATGGAGTGGGCCGGGGTGGCGGTGTTCAAGAAGACGTATCGGATCTTTCGCGAGCGGGGTTACCGGCTGCGGCTGTTGTCAGCTGCGTTTCGAAATCACATGCACTGGAGCGAGTTCATCGGCGGCGACGTGGTGATTTCTCCTCCGCACGCGTGGCAGGTGCGCTGCAACGCCAGCGATGTAGAGGTGCGTTCGCGGGTTGGCGAGGCGGTACAACCCCAAGTGGTGGAGGAGCTATCCAGGAAGTTTCGAGACTTTCGCCGCGCGTACGCGGAGGATGGCCTGGGGATCGCGGAGTTTGATGGATATGGCCCGACGCTGCGGACGCTGCGGCAATTCATCACCGCGTGCCACGATCTGGACGGGCTGGTGCGCGACTTCCTGGTGCCCAATCCCGAGGCATTCCGGGAAAGCCGCAGCTAATCGTTTTGAAGACCGGCCAGAATTCTGATATGTTGCCATTCACTCCCTATGACTCGTTCCAAGCCGACTAATGCCAAAAAAAGCTCGAGGGCCGCGAGCATTTCGGACGTAGCACGGGAGTCCGGAGTATCGATTTTCACCGTATCCGCGGTGATCAACAACAAGAGCCACGTGGGCAAGAATCTGCGGCAGCGGGTGGAAGAGGCGATTCAGAAACTGCACTACCGGCCCAACCTGATTGCGCGCAGCCTGATCAAGCAGAAAACCCAGACGATCGGCATGATTGTTCCGGACATCGCGAACCCGTTTTTCCCGATGGTGGTTCGAGGAGCGGAAGACGCCGCGCAAAAGCAGGGTTACAACCTGCTGCTGTGCAACAGCGACGACAACCTGGAAAAAGAAGAAAGCGCGGTGGAGTTGCTGCTTTCCAAACGAGTCGACGGAATCCTGCTGACCAAAGCGGCCGGGGATTTCACGCCATCTTTGCGGCAAATGATTGAAGACTTCGATGTTCCATTCGTTTTGGTGATGCGGACGTATCCGCAACTGACGAAAGACGCGGTGATCAGCGACGATTATCAGGGCGCCTACGAAGCGGTGTGCCATCTGGCGCGGTCGGGCCGCCGGCGCATCGCGCTGGTCAGCGGACCTTTGAAAATCAGCAACGCCAAAGAGCGCTGGCGCGGATTTCGCGATGCCCTGGAAGCCAATAAGCTGCCTTACGATGCGGACCTGGTGGTCGAGGGAGATTACCGGATCGAATCGGGCTTCCGAGCGGGACATTCGCTGCTTTCACGCCGACCGGATGGAATTTATGTGGCCAATCACTTGATGACCGTGGGATTGTTGAAGGCCGTGGACGAGATGGGACTGAAATGTCCAGAGGATTTCGGTCTGGTCAGCTTTGACGACTATCCTTGGCTGGGAGTTTTCCGACCGCGATTGACCACTGTGGAGCTGCCCAAGCATCAGTTAGGCAGTGAAGCGGCGGAATTGCTGATTCAGCGGATTGGCGGAGATCAGGGCAAGCCGGTGCTCAAGAAATTGCTGCCCGAACTGCGGATCCGCGAGTCTTGCGGATTTGCTCAATTTGTTTCCAACGGACAACACGGCGGCAAGCCCGAATTGGCAGCTTTGCCCACTCAGGATACTTAGGCGCGCGCCCCCGTCCTGGGAGCGCTTCAGGTTTCGTTGAAATTGAAGAGTTTTGGCCGCACCGTGAACATTCGCGTGCGGTAGGCTGCGTATACGAGCCCAATAGCCAGCCAAAGCAATCCGGCGTACTTGGTCCACGGCTGCAAACCGATCAGCAGAATGAAACAGAAGAGGGCGCCAAATCCCGGGACGAAAGCATCGACGAAAAACCTTCTGCGGCCGAGCGCTTCCGGGGAACACCAGAAGTGCAGTAAGGCGACAAGATTTACCGCGGTGAAGGCCAGCAGGGCGCCGAAGGTGACGATTTCCGCGGCGCGTTCCCATGGAATGGTGAGTACCGCGACATACGCGACGATCCCGATGATCCACTCGTTGTAAACAGGATTGCCGCGCTTGGGACTCAGATGGCCAAAGATTTTTTTGGGGATGACGTCGTCGCGCCCCATGCTGTACAGCAGGCGAGCCGCGCCGACGTGCCCGGCGAGTCCGCAAGCCAAGCTGGAGACCAAGAGCACGATGCCGTAGGCGGTGAACAGCAACGGTCCGCCGGCAATGCGGGCGACGTCCATAAAGGAGGTTTCGTGATTTTGCAGGGTGGTGTAGTCGGGCCACACGCGCTGTGCCAGATAGACTTGCAGGCCGCTGAAAAGCCCGGTGAAGACGCAAACCAGCACCGAGGCGAGGAGCACATTGCGTTTGGGATTGGTCACTTCCTCGGCGAGGATGGAGACGCCGTCAAAGCCGATAAACACCAGGGCCGCAAAGGAGGTTCCGGCGGCCAGGGCCCGCAGATTGAAAGTGGCCGGGTCGTAGATCGGCTGCCAGGAAAATAGCCCTGTGAAATGCTGGTGCAGGACGACGTAGCGGAAGGCCTGAACGAGAAACGCTCCGGTAACCAGGATCATGAAGGCGAGCAAGACTTCGTTGGTGCGGGCGGTGAATTTGATTCCCTGAATGGTCAACGCGGTAATAAGTCCGACGATGATCGCGGCGAGAAACGCGAAGGGAATCTGCGGCACCATGCGATGGATGGCCAAGACGGCGTACAGCGCGTTTTGAATGGGCTGGAAGAGATATTCCAGAAACATGGCCCATCCCAGAATAAAACCCACGTGAGGATTGAGCGTCCTACTAATGTAGGAGTAAACGGAGCCTGATGAGGGATAGACGTTGGCCATGCGGCCGAAGCTGACCGCGGTTACGGACATGGCGACCATGGCGAGCAACAGCGTGGTTACCGTGTGGCCGTGGGACAGCACCTGGGCTTCGCCGAACAGGGGAACCGCGGCGATCGGAGAGGTCAGGATGATTCCGTAGTAGACGAGGTCCCACAAACCGAGGACCCGCTTCAAGTGAGGCCGATTTGGTGAGCCGGCCTGCGAAGTAGACGCGGTTGTCGGCACCCTTAGCTCTTCTCCTGAAAGCCGAAGAAGTAGCGTTCTTTTTTGCGTGCTTGTTCATATTTCCGGCGGGCGGCTTGGACCGATTCGCGCTCGGAGACTTCCGCAATGGGGACGTCCCACCAGGATTCGTATCCCGAGACTCGCTGGTCATACGAGGTTTCGATTACCAGCACCGAGGTGCGGGGCTCTTTTTTCGCGCAGAGCAGGGCGGATCGGAGTTCTTCGGCGGTGCGGGCGCGGACGGCCCAGGCTCCCAGACTCGCGGCGTTGGCCACGAAATCAACCGGCACGACGGCGCCTTCGTGCTTGCCATCCTGGGCGTAGCGATATTGCGTGCCCATTCCCTGGTTGCCGCAACTTTGGCTGAGGCCGCCGATGCTGGAGAAACCGTGGTTGTCCAGCAGGATGATGTTGAGTTTGTAGCCTTCCTGAAGAGAGGTGACGATTTCTTGGGCCATCATCAGGTACGAGCCGTCGCCCACGAGAACGTAGACGTCGCGTTCAGGGTGCGCCATTTTTACGCCCAGGCCTCCGGCGATTTCGTAGCCCATGCAGGAGTAGCCGTACTCCATGTGATAGCCGCCTGGACGGCGGGTGCGCCATAACTTGTGCAAGTCTCCGGGCAGGCTGCCTGCTGCGCAGACCAAAATGTCTGACGGTTGGGTGAAGTTGTTGACGATGCCGATGATTTCGCCTTGCGCGAGGGGCGGATCGGTGCGCAGGGCGTAGATGCGATCGACTTCTTTTTCCCAGGCGGCTCGGAGACCGGCGATTTTGGCGCGGTAGGTTTCTTCGATTTGGTGGCCGGCGAGCGCTTGTTGCAGTTCTTCGATGGTGGCGCGGGCATCGCCGGTTAGGGGGAGAGCGGCGTGCTTGAAGGCGTCGAAGTCGGAGACGTTGACGTTGACGAAGCGAACTGCGGGGTCTTGGAAGGCGGTTTTGGAGGCGCTGGTGAAGTCGCTGTAACGGGTGCCGATGCCGAGAATCAGGTCGGCTTCGCGGGCCAGGACGTTGGCGGCGGGGGTGCCGGTCACGCCCATCGCGCCGACTGCTTGCGGATGATCATAAGAGAGCGCGCCTTTGCCTGCTTGTGTTTCGCCGACGGGGATTCCTGTTGCTTGGGCGAACTTTGCGAGGGCTTCCGAAGCTTCGGAATAAAGCACGCCGCCGCCGGCGACGATCAGCGGCCTTTGCGCGGCGCGAATCCACTCGGCGGCGCGGCGCAAGAGTTGCTGATCGCACCGGGTGCGCGGAACGGGCCATACGCGCCGGTGGAAAAATTCATCCGGGAAATCGAAGGCTTCGGCCTGGACGTCCTGGGGCAGGCACAGAGTAACGCAGCCAGTTTCCGCCGGCGAGGTCAGCACCCGGAGAGCTTCGGGCAGGGAAGTGAGCAATTGCTCCGGGCGTTGGATGCGGTCCCAATAGCGCGAGACGGGTTTGAACGAATCGTTTACGGAAATGTCCGGCGTGAAAGTAGATTCCAGTTGCTGCAAAACCGGAGCTACGTTGCGCCTGGCGAAGATGTCGCCCGGCAGCAGCAATACCGGAAGGCGATTGATCGTAGCTGCGGCGGCGCCGGTGAGCATGTTTGTCGCTCCGGGGCCGATGGAGGCGGTGCAGACCATGGTTCGCATTCGGAAGG
Source organism: uncultured Acidobacteriota bacterium (assembly GCA_963788495.1). GTDB lineage: Bacteria > Acidobacteriota > Terriglobia > Acidiferrales > UBA7541 > Acidiferrum. Next base: position 936,759 of record CAWBGX010000003.1, read on the forward strand.
TGGCCTTGGCGAAGGCGGCGGCGGCGTGGACCATGGCTTGTTCGTTGCGGAACAGGTAGTAGCGCAGGCTGGGGTCCTGCTCGAGCGCTTGGCCGATGCCGGCGACGTTTCCGTGGCCGAAAATTCCGAAGCAGCCTTCAAAGAAGCGGTTTTGCCGGCCGTCGCGGTTCACATATTGATTGCTGAGGAAGGAGATTATGGCTTGCGCGACCGTGAGGTGTCTCGTCATAAGGTTGCCCTAGCCTCAGGATACCGCCCCTCCCCCTGCTTGGGTACGAACGCACCGGCCGCTGCGGCAGGATCGGCGGCCTGCTTGGACCATCATCCACGCACGAGCGGCAAACGAGAGTCGGCAACACCCCACGTCGAACGGATCCAGGCATGTTGCGGATCTTCGGTGACCGCCACCGCGCGCGAGGAACCCGCCAAAAAATTCAGGTAATAGACGTCATATCCGGGGCCCGCAACCACCGCATGATACCCGCTGTGCACTAGAACGGCGTCTCCATCCCGTGCTTTCAAAGTACGGTCGCCGGCGTGTTCTCCGCCGTAGAGGTGCTGGAAGGCAAAACCTTCGGGCTGGCGAATCCGATAGTAATAGATTTCGTCGAGGTCCACTTCGGCCGGAGGATTGTGGGCGTCGTGTTTGTGAGGAGGATAGCTGGACCAGTTGCCACCCGGTGTGTAGACCTCGATGACCACCAGTTTGTCGGCGGGAAACGACGGGGGAAGGACGTCCACGATTTGCCGCGAAGCATTTCCGCCGCCGCGGAGACTGCTGGCCACGTCACCCGGGGTGATCACTCTGGGTTGCAGCCGAGCGGTGGAAGGCACACGGCATTCCGCGATTTCGAAGACGGTTTCCGCTTTGAACGAAACTTCTGTTTGCGACGGCAAATACAAGGTGTGGGGAAATCCATCAAATACGTTTTTGCGCTTTCCCAGTTTTTTTGCTCCCTGGCCCCAGTCGGCCAGGCAGGTGCCCCCCAGAATCACGAACGCGGCCTCTTCCTGCTCCAGACGGGCGCGAAAGACGTCGCCAGGGAGCAAGCGGCGTACAAAGAAACTCATCCAGTTCCAGTTGGCTTGCTCGCGAGGCAGATGGAGAAGTTCCCCCGGGTGCTGCGGGGGCAGGTTCTGGGAATGGACATGGAAGGTATTTTCGCTCAAATCGTCTCCGGCGTACGGCAGAGTGGGTATGTTTGATTCTAAACGTTTTGAACTATCGCAAAAGCCGGAAGACTTGTCAATGGCAACTCCCTTTTTGCCGGCGGACCCGCAAGAGAGCTCCTTTTTTCAATTGCGGAGGGAATCTTAATACGCCCGTAACAATGCACTGGTATTTTCCAGCATTACACCAGCAAATCTATCGATTTGATCACTTGGAACAGGATGCCGCGCGGTGGCGGTGCGGGGAGGAGAATTCCGGCTGAGAAAATTTAGCTCTTGACCTGGCCCCTTGCTCGTTGATATAAGACGCCGTATAAACGTTTTGACAGAAAAACAAGAAGGTCGAGGAAACCGGCCACGGAAACGAGAGCGGCAATCTTCAGGAGGAAGCTATGAAGTCGAATCGGCCCCAGGGCCGCAAGAGCAGCACGGCAGTCGGCGTCGGCAGTGGGCTATGGAGACATTCCTGTATCGCCCTGGTTGTACTGGCAATGATCTTCGGAGTTAGCGGATCCTCGCGCGCTGCGGGAACCGCGGGCATTTCAGGAGTAGTCACCGATCCCACCGGAAGCGTCGTTGTAGGCGCAACGGTGGAAGCGAAAGCGGTGGACACCGGAATCATCGAGAAACACCAAACCAACGCTGACGGCTTCTATTCGTTCCTGGACCTATCACCGGGCGCGTATGAAATCGAAGTGCGCCAGGCGGGCTTCGCGACCTTTCGCCAAATCGGTATCGTGATCGACGTCAACTCGGCGAAAGTCTTGAACATCCGGTTGTCGGTGGGCGAGGTCAGCGAAAAGGTCGAGGTATCGAGCGACGCCGTACAGTTGGACACAGCCAGCACCCAGGGCGGTGAAGTAATTAGTGGCGACACGATCGTGGCGGTGCCGTTGGTGACCCGCAGTTACACCGATCTGCTCTCGCTGCAGCCGGGCGTCGCTTCGGTTTCCTCCAGCCTGGCGGGTGGGCAAGGCGGCCAGTTCAGTGCGACGGGTTTCACCTTCACCAAAGTCTCGGGCGACTTGAACGCCGGCGACGTGTCGGTCAATGGGCAGCGCGAGTCCTCGAACGGTTTCATGTTGAACGGAGCCTCGGTGCAAGAGCCTGCGTTTTCAACGGCCGCGATCATTCCCAATCTGGACTCCATTGCGGAGTTTCGCATCATCACCAACAACTTCGACGCCGAATATGGCAACTATGCCGGCGGACAGATCAACGTCATCACCAAATCCGGCGTGAACCAGTTTCACGGAAGCATATTCGAATTCTTGCGAAACCAGGATTTCGACGCTAAAAACTTCTTCAGCGCCACGCGCGATGAACATAAACAGAACGAATTTGGCGGAACCTTCGGAGGTCCGATCAAGAGGGACAAACTTTTCTTCTTCGGAGACTATCAGGGCAATCGCGTCATTCTGGGTCAATCGGGATCCGGCGGACAGGTGGCGGTTCCGTCGGATGCGGAACGCAGCGGAGATTTGTCTGCAATCGCGGGGCAGCTGACCGGTACCGTCCAGGGAAATGCCTGGGCGCAGGAGCTGACTACCAGGGCAGGATACACGGTTACGAATGGCGAACCGTACTACACGACCGGGTGCACTACGACCACCGCTTGTGTTTTTCCCAACGCGCAGATCCCCATGAGCTTGTTTTCCGCGCCTTCCACGAAATTGCTCCCATTTGTTCTGCCGGTGACCCAGGTTGACGGCTCAACCAGCCTGTTCGTTCCCGACGCGGCGAAGCCGTCGCGTTTGAGAGATGACAAGACCAGCGGGCGAGTGGACTACAACTCCCGGTTTGGCCTCATCAGCGGATACTATTTCTTCGACCAGTACAAACAGAGCGTGCCAAGCATCGCGTTGCCCGGTTTTGGCAGCGACTTCACTGGGCGCTCTCAGGTCGTCAACATTGGGGACTCCAAGACGTTCGGAAATGGCGCAGTAAACGAAGTGCGCTTTGGCTTCACGCGGCTTCACTACTTGATCCACGCGCCGACGGGAGGAGAAGGCGTTGACCCCGGCAAGCTGGGATTTGTATTTGGTGCAGGGACCCTGGGAATCTCACCGTCGCAGCCGAAGTATGCCCACGTCCCGAACATTCATTTCAATGACTTCTCGTTCGGCGCTTCCGGTGGGCCCTTGGGTGTTACCGAGAACACCTTCCAGGTGCTCGACAACTTCCGCAAAGTCATCGGAACGCACACCATCAGTGTCGGCGGGCAATTCCGTTACAACCAGATGGTGGAATACAACCTCGGATCCAACGGTGATTTCACGTTCAACGGATCGGAAACCGGAAATGATTTCGCCGACTTCTTGATTGGATCTCCATTCAACTACTCGCAGGGACAGGGCTATCCATCTTATGGACTTACCCGCTACCTGGGCCTGTATGGTCAAGATAGCTGGCGTGTCCGCTCGAATCTAACGTTCAACTATGGCTTGCGCTGGGATGTCAGCCGCCCTTGGTCTGAAAAACACAACGAAATCGAGACGCTCATTCCGGGGGTGCAGTCGCTCGTATATCCCGGTGCGCCAACAGGCTGGTTGTTCCCGGGTGACCCTGGCGTCCCGACGACACTTGCACCAACTCGCTATCACAATTTCGCGCCACGACTGGGCATGGCCTACTCGCCATCGTTCGGCGACGGACTCTGGAAGCGTTTGACCGGCGGACCCGGGAAAACCAGCATTCGCGCAGGGTGGGGACTCTTCTACACCACCTTTGAAGGCGCAACCAACTTCAACGAAATTGGCGACGCGCCATTCGGAGCCTTTTACCAAAGCCCGGTGCCGCCAGAATTTGCAACACCGTTTGTGGATCGCGCCACCGGCAACGTGCAAGGGCAGCGCTTCCCGGTGCCGCCGCCTCCCTTTAACGCGTCTCCGAGCAATCCGGACACCTCCATCAATTGGGCGAATTTCTTGCCCATTGGGACTTCTCCCGGCTTCTGGCACCAGAATGACCTGCCGTACACCGCGGAATACCAACTCACGATCGAAAGGCAGCTTGGTTCTTCGACGCTCCTCAGCATCGGTTACGTCGGGGCACAGGGTCACCGTTTGCTTTCGTCTCTGCAAGCCAATGCCGGCAATCCGGCGCTGTGTCTTAGCGTTTCCGATCCAAGCCAAGTCACTGCTTCTTCCGATACCTGCGGCCCAGGCAAAGAGAATGGCGTGTTCTTCCCGGTTGGTGGCGGCGTGATTAACAGCACGCGGGCTCCCTTCGGTCCGAATTTCGGAAGCGAGGGCTATTTCATCACCAGCGGAAAATCCAGCTACAACTCGCTGCAATTTAGCTTACGCGAACACCTCAAGAATCTGGAGTTTCTGGCAGGCTATACGTACTCGAAGACGCTGGACAATGCGTCGGGCTACGGCGAGCAGATCAACTTCCTGGATCCCGGCGCGCGCTCCCTGTCTTCGTTCGACATGCGCCACAACTTCGTAATCAGCTACGACTACCATCTGCCGATCGACCGGCTGCCCGGCCCCCGCAGGCTGGTGCAAGGCTGGAGATTGAGCGGCATCACCCGTTTTGCCACGGGCATTCCCGTTACCCTCGTCGAAACCGACGATAACTCTCTGCTGGGCACCGGCGGCGCCGGGGCGATCTCCTTGCCGATTGATACGCCGAACTTCACTCCGGGTTCGCTGCAAATCTCCGACCCCCGCAAGGGCACGTACTTCAACGCTGCTCTCTTCTCGCCGGAAAATCTCGGCCAGTTGGGAAATGCCAGCCGCCGATTCTTCTCGGGCCCCGGTCTGAACAATTGGGACCTCGCCCTTTTGAAGGACACCATGATTCGCGAGCAAATGAGACTCGAGTTCCGCTGCGAACTCTTCAACGCGTTCAACCATGCGCAGTTCCAGTCTCCGGACGGGAACATTGCCGATCTCCCCACTGCCGCGAACAACTTTACGGGCACGTTCGGGAGATCGCTCACTGCCAATCCGCCCAGAATTATGCAGCTTTCATTGAAACTGCTGTTCTGACCTGCCAAGTTCGTCGAGGGAGCCCAGATGGTTCGCCGGTGCAGGCGAACCATCTGGCTTGATAGGTCCGCGTGAGGCGCAAGGCAAGGAGCGGTGTGCATGAAAGACGCGCAGGGAAAATCCTCCAGACGAGGTTTCCTTAAGGCTTCCGCTTTAGGTCTCGGGGCCGTCGCAGCGGGAGCGGCGGCCGTGCCTGGAGCGGCCGAGCTGCTTCCGAACACCACGCGCGACCCGGAGGCAAACACCGCGCCGTCATCTGAGATCGCGGTTTGGTATACCAACGGCAAAGAACGTTTTGCCAGCGGGCCACCGATTCAGTGGCAACCCGCCTCGACACCCCCTGGAGCGGGCGCCATCCGGCTGGTGGCGGCTAATAAATTTCAAGACATTCTGGGATTTGGCGGTTGCTTCTCGGATGCCTCGTGTTATGTGATCAACCAGCTTCATCCGCCGGCGCGCGAAAAATTTCTCCACGAGTTGTGTCATCCGTCGGAGATGGGGCTGAGCGTCTATCGCACCTGCGTCGGGTCTGCCGACTCCGCGACGAAAGTCTACAGCTACGATGACGGAGACGACGATCCGGAGCTGAAGCGATTTTCGATCGAGCATGACCGCGAATATATTCTGCCGATATTGCGCCAAGTGCGTTCGATGAACCCCGACGTGTTCTACTTTTCCTCGCCCTGGAGCCCGCCGGGTTGGATGAAGTGGAACAAATCCATGCTGGGCGGCTCGATGAGCCGGCAATATCTCTCCTCGTATGCGCAATATTTTCTGAAGTTCTTGCAAGCTTACGCCGCGGAAGGCGTCCCGGTACAGGCCATCACCATCCAGAACGAGATTGACACCGACCAGCATGGTCAAATGCCCGCGTGCACCTGGTCGCAGGAATGCGAAACGGAATTCGTCACCGACCACCTTGGGCCGCTCTTTGAGAAAACCAACACACCGACGAAGATATGGATCCTGGATCACAACTATGTGTATTGGGGGCGAGTGATAGCGGAATTTGACGATCCGGAGTTTCGCAGGTACGCGTACTCGGTGGCATGGCATGGTTACACCGGCGAACCTAGTATGATGAGCAAGGTGCACGCCGCTCATTCCGAAGCGGAGATGTATTTCACCGAAGGCAGCACGGACTATAACGATCCTCACTATCAGGATGATTGGACGAAGTGGAGCACAACCTATACCGCGGTGCTGAGGAACTGGTGCCGTGCAGCCACGGCGTGGAACGTGGCCACCGATGAAAATGGCAAGCCCAACATCGGGCCCTATCCCTGCGGAGGCATTGTGATTATCAATCCGCGCACCCAAGAGATTACCCGAAGCGGGCAGTATTGGGCGCTGGCGCATTTTTCTCGCGCGATTCGGCGAGGAGCCCGGCGGATTGAATCCCAAGGGGAAGTGGCGAATGTGGGTCACGTGGCGGCGGAAAACCCGGGGGGACAAAGAGTCCTGATCCTCACGAACACCGGGCTCGCGCGAAACGTGCAGCTTTATCAGGGACTGAGTTCCGCCATAGTGCCCATGGAAGAAAATTCGATCGCCACCCTGGTTTGGAAGTGACTGTGGAGTTGGGCGCTAAGGAGAAACTCTTGTCCGCTCGTTCGGTGGTCACGGCGGCAATCGCCTTGATCCTCTCGTTGATGGCTTCGCCGGCCGGCTTTGCGCAAGAATCCAAAACTCCCAATCGATATACAGAGGTTGCAGACAAGCTGCTGTCACTGACAAGTTTGCCGCTGTCCGATTGCCGATGGCATAGCGACGTGGCGCATCCGGAAGATGGATCTCTGGACGATTCAGCGTGGAAGCCGATTGCTTTGGGGGCGAACTTCGCGAGCGGCGCGCAAGTGATTCGCTGCTGGCTGACGGTTCCACGAAAAGTGAATGGATACGACGTCCGCGGGGCCAATCTGAAAGTCGCGCTGGAGTTTCAAGGCGACGGCATGACCATGCTGTCGGTCTATTCCAACAGCTATAGCGTCTACCGCGGCAACACCGATACGCTCGAGCCGATTTCCCTGACTACCGATGCACAGCCCGATCAACGGTTTCTCATTGCCGTGCGTCTGGAAGTTGGCGACCAGCCGAGAAAGCTGACCAGAAGCGATATCCTGATCGAGCCTCCCGCCGCTCGCCCCGATCCCGGATTACTGCGGCTGGAGATCTTGTCGCTGGAGCCGATTCTTAAGGTCTATCCCGACGCGCAACGACAACGGCAACTGGACTCCGCCGTGGAGGCCATTGATTTCTCCAGGTTGAACGCGGGGGATCAGGCCGGTTTCGATGCTGCGCTCAAGAACGCACAGGACCAGCTTCAGGAATTAGGGCCTTGGGTAAAACAGTTTCGTATTCGCGCGGTGGGCAATTCGCACATCGACATGGCGTGGTTGTGGCCGTGGACCGAAACCGTCGAATTGGTGCGCAACACTTTTCGCAGCGCCCTGGACATGATGCACGAATACCCGGGGTTTGCTTACAGCGCGTCGTCGGCCCGCACTTACGAATGGATGGAGGAAAAATACCCCAGCCTGTTCCAGGAAATCCAGCAGCGAGTTAAGGAAGGACGCTGGGAGATCGTGGGCGGCATGTGGGTCGAGCCCGATCTCAACATGCCTGGTGGAGAATCGCTCACCCGGCAGATTCTGATCGGCAAGGAATATTTTAAAAAGAAGTTCGGCGTCGATGTGAGGGTCGGCTGGAATCCTGATTCTTTTGGGTACAACTGGCAGTTGCCGCAGATTTACAAGAAATCCGGGATCGATTATTTCGTTACGCAGAAACTACTGTGGGCCCATGAGTTCACCACGTTTCCATACAAACTGTTTTGGTGGGAGGCTCCGGACGGCAGCAAATTGCTGACTTACTTCCCGCACGACTATGGGAGCCTGATGGAACCAATTCCCATGGCGGAAGATGTCGCGGCTTGGACCGCGTCGATGTATCCCGCGACCGGCAAGGAAACCGGGATGATGTATCTCTACGGGGTGGGGGATCACGGCGGCGGGCCGACGCGGACGATGCTCGACGAAGCTACGCGGCTGATGGCCCCGGGCGTGGTGTTTCCGAAAGTGGAGTTCGGTACTGCCGGCGCGTTCTTTGCGGATCTGGACCGGCAAACCGATCTACAGATTCCCGTTTGGAAAAATGAATTGTATTTTCAATACCACCGCGGGGTGTTCACCACGCAAGCCGAAACCAAGAAGCGGATTCGCCACACGGAGGAAACGCTGCTGGACGCGGAGAAATACGCGTCTTTGGCGCATCTCTACCGGCGAGCCTATCCGCAAGAAGAGTTCACCGCGGCCTGGAAAGGGCTGCTCTTCGATCAGTTCCACGACATTATGCCGGGCTCTGGTATCGCGGTGAACTATCTGGATGCGAAGCGCGACCTCGGCGTTGCGGAGGGGATCGGCAAGGATATTGTCCGGCAATCGCTGGAAGAAATTTCTGCTCGCATCAATACGGAACGGAATGGAACACCGATTGTTGTGTACAACTCGTTGTCCTGGCCGCGCGCAGAGGTGATTGAAGCGGAAGTGGAACTGCCGGCGGCTGCTCGCGACATTGAGGTGACCGACTCCACGGGGAAGGTTGTCGCGTCACAGGTGTTGGCGAAAGACGCCGGTACAAATCGCGTGTCGTTTTTGCTCCAGGCCAGCGTGCCGGCGCTTGGATACGCCACGTACTTCGTTCGGCCGGCGCTGAAACCCGGGCCGGCGATTTCTACGATCAAGGCCACTCCCGGGGGACTCGAAAACGAATTCGTCAGGTTGACAGTCGACCCGAAGTCCGGCTGCGTTACCAGCCTATACGACAAGCGGGCCATGCTGGAGACTTTGGGGACCGCGAGGAGCGACACCGGCGGACCAAGGGATCGGGTTTGCGGCAATTTGTTGCAGGCCTTTGTTGATCGGCCCAAGGAATACGACGCCTGGAATATTGACGCCGACTTCGAAAAACAATATTGGAGTCTGGACAAGGCGGATGAAGTGAAGTTGACCGAAGCGGGCCCTTTGCGTGCTGTGATCCGTGTCAGACATCATTTCCAGAATTCGTCGTTCGTGCAGGACATTACTTTATATCCCGGGATGCCTCGGGTGGACGTAAACATGCAGGCCGAGTGGAACGAGAAGCACATCCTGCTTAAGGTAGCTTTTCCGGTGGGCGTGCAGAGCCAGAAGGCTACGTATGAAATTCCCTTTGGCTCGATTGAACGTCCGACCACGCGCGCGACGCCCGAGGAGCAGGCGCAGTTCGAGGTTCCCGCGGAACAATGGGCCGACTTGTCCGATGCGCAACACGGATTGAGCTTGCTGAACGACAGCAAGTACGGCTACGACGCAAAGGAAAATGTGCTGCGGCTGTCGCTGTTGCGCTCGCCCACTTGGCCGGATGCCCACGCGGATGAAGGGCATCATGAGTTTACTTATTCTCTGTACCCGCATGGCGGCACTTGGCGGGAAGCGGATACGGTGCGCTCCGGGTACGAACTCAACTACAAAATGCGGGCGGTGCAAGTGGAGAGTCACAGCGGAGTCTTGCCGCCGCTACATTCTTTCGTGGGCATCCGTCCGGACAACGTCGTGCTTACCGCTGTGAAATGGGCTGAAGGCGGCGATGCCATGATCATGCGGTTCTATGAATGGGCGGGAAAAGAGACGGATGTAACGCTGCAGCCGCCGGCAGGAGCCGAAACCGCCTCAGAAACTAACTTGATGGAACAACCGATCGGCGATCTTCGAGTGACGAACGGCAGCATCGCGGTCCACACCAAGCCCTACGAGATAAAAACGGTGGCCGTGCGATTTGCCCGCGATTCTCAACCATAGACCAACCCTTGTCAGGAGCGCCGCGAACCATGGAGTCAAAGAGAGGCCCATCGCCACCTACAGCCGGATTTGCGCGGTGGGTCTGTGTATTGGTTCTGATCGCACTTGGATGTCCGGCATTTCTGGCCGCGCAGGCACAGAAAAGCCGGATCGTGGTGGTGATCAGCTTGGATGGCTTTCCTGCCTACGCGTTGGATGATCCGCGGCTTCCGATTCCCACACTGCGCAGGCTGGCACAGGAAGGCGCTGTTGCCGCTTCCATGCAGCCCGTTAACCCGACGGTGACCTGGCCCAATCACACGGCCATGGTCACTGGCGTGGACGCCTCGGAACATCAGGTCTTGTTCAACGGATTGCTGACGCGTGCGAATCGGGGAGCGCCGCCATCCATCGAACCCTGGCGAGACAAAGACCTGATGGTTCACGCGCCGACCGTGTACGACGTGGCCCACGAAGCTGGACTCACGACCGCGCAAGTGGATTGGGTGGCTATCTATCACGCGAAGACCATCGATTGGCAATTCGCCGAGCTGCCCGATCCCAATGGCGAGATCGAGCGCAAATTGATTGCCGCCGGAACGGTCACGGCGGAGCAATTGCGTACGTTTGAAAACAGCAGCCAGGCGTGGCAAGACGAAATGTGGACGAATGCCGCGGTAGAGATTCTAGAAAGCCACCAGCCCAATCTGTTGCTCTTTCACCTCCTCACCCTGGATGACACCAACCATGAATATGGCCCCATGAGCGGCGCGAGTTTCACGGCCATGGCCTTTCTGGACGCCCAGGTGAAGCGGATTGTGGATGTGCTCCAGCGGGTCGATTTTTCAAATCGCGCCACGTTGATCATTGTTTCGGACCACGGTTTCCGGACGATTACGCACAAAATTCATCCCAATGTACTGCTGCGGGAAAAAGGTTTGGTGAGTTCGGTGCCAGGGCAAACAAAATGCGATGCCTGGGTCATTCCCGAGGGAGGCACCGCCATGGTTTACGTCAAGAATCCCGATCGAAAAACGGAGTTAATCGCCGAACTACGCGGCCTGTTTGCAGCGGTGGAGGGAGTCGACCACGTTTACGGCACAGAAGATTTTCCGAAGCTCGGCTTACCGACTCCGGATCGCAGCGATCAAGCACCGGACCTCTTGCTGGCCGCCAAGCCTGACTACGCTTTCAGCAACGAGACGGACGGAAAGTTGGTAACCCCAGCCACCGGAGGCACGCACGGCTACTTGAACAGCGATCCCAAGATGCAAGCCATCTTCATGGCCTGGGGGAAAGGGATTCCCAAGGGGCTTCGCCTCCAGAGCATTTCCAATTTGGATGTGGCGCCCACGATTGCCGCGCTGCTGGGGCTGGAGATGAAGCAGACCAAAGGCCACGCAATTCCGGAGATCGCCAAACCCGACGCCGGCCACTGAAGAAGCCGCCGGCTAGTCGCCATTCCGCTGTGCGGCGGCCAGCGCCAACCCCTCGCCATCCACTGATCGGGACTTGCCTTTCTCTCCGCTGCCTTCGCCACTCTGCGCCAGCAGCTTGGCGACCAGCGCGGTCCACCCGGTCTGGTGATTGGCACCGACGCCGCTGCCGTTGTCGCCGTGGAAGTATTCATGGAACAGAACCAGATCCTTCCAATGCGGATCGCTCTGGAAAACTTCCAGATTTCCCGCCACGGCCCGCCGGCCATCGCGGCCGCGCAAGAAAATCCCGTTCAGCCGCCGCGAAATTTCTCCCGCCACCTCGGCTAATGTAAGCATCTGGCCGCTGCCCGTCGGGAATTCCACTTTAAAGTCGTCTCCAAAATAGTGATGGAATTTTTGCAACGATTCCACCAGCAGGAAGTTCATGGGAAACCAGATGGGTCCCCGCCAATTGGAATTTCCACCGAAGAGCGACGTTTTGGATTCAGCCGGCTGATAGTCCACGCGGTGTTCCGCGCCATTGACGTGCAGCACATAAGGATTATCCATATGGAAACGCGATAAGGCGCGGATCCCGTAGGGCGAAAGAAACTCGCTCTCGTCCAGCATGTAGCGGAGCGCGTGGCGCAATTTGTCGGCGTCGACGATGGACAGCAATCTCCGCTCGCCCCTTCCGGGTGTGCGCATACAGGCTGCGTTGGCGGTCAAGTCCGGTCGATTCTCGCAGAACCATTCCAGCCGCCGTTTGAAACCCGGCAGGCGATCCAGCAGGTCGGGTTCCAGGGTCTGCACCGCAAACAGCGGAATCAGGCCGACCATCGAGCGCACTTTCATGGGCGCGCGCTCGCCGGAGGGCAGGTGCAGCACGTCATAGAAGAAACCGTCTTCCGAGTTCCACATCGATTCCGCGCCATCGCCTCGGTGGCTCATGGCGTTGGCGATGTACAGGAAATGTTCCCAGAATTTACTGGCCACGTCTTCGTAAACGGGATTCTCGCTGGCCAACTCCAGGGCGATCGCCAGCATGTTAAGCGTATACATGGCCATCCACGCGGTGCCGTCGGACTGCTCGATATGGCCCCCGGTAGGAAGCGGCGCGCTGCGATCAAAGACGCCGATGTTATCGAGCCCGAGGAAGCCGCCCTGAAAGACGTTCATGCCCTCTGCGTCCTTGCGATTGACCCACCAGGTAAAATTCAGCAACAGCTTCTGGAAAACCCGCTCCAAAAAGGCACGGTCTCCGCGGCCACTGCGCTTCTTATCAATCTTGTAGACCCGCCACGCCGACCAGGCATGCACGGGAGGATTCACATCGCCAAGCGCCCATTCATACGCAGGAAGCTGGCCGTTGGGGTGCATGTACCACTCGCGCAGAAACAGAACGAGTTGTTCTTTGGCGAAATCCGGATCGACCAACGCGAGCGGCACGCAGTGGAACGCCAGATCCCATGCCGCGTACCACGGATATTCCCACTTGTCCGGCATGGAGATTACGTCGGCATTAAAAACGTGCGACCAGTCGCTGTTGCGCCCGCTCTTCCGCTGTGCGGGAGGCGCCGGCTGCGCGGGATCGCCGTTCAGCCAATCTCGCTGGGCGTAATGGTAGAACTGCTTGGACCAAAGTAAACCTCCGAAGGCCTGGCGCAGCACGTTTTGGCCGTCTGTGGAAAGAGAAGGCGGCATCACCGTGGCATAGAATTCGTCCGCCTCGCGCTGGCGCAGTTGGAATATGCGATCGAAGTCGCTATCCAGCGGATTCTTCTGGGCCGCCCAATGCTCATTGGTCAACCGCAATTTGATCGTGACGCTCCCGCCGGCCGGAACAACGGTGGAGTAGTGCGCCGCCGCTTTGGTTCCAACTTGCTCCGGGTTTACCGCTCCGGCGTTGCCCGCCACAATGTAGTCGTTGATTCCGTCTTTCGCATAAGCCGGCCCAGGCGAGTTATAGAGCCGCTGCGTGTTCGTTTCATTCTCGGTGAAAAGAGTCTCGACCTCGTCTTGACAATACAGCCAGCGCTTGCCCAATTGAGGATGCTGCAGAGCAATGGCCGTCGCTCCTCGCGGAGATTCGATTTTCTTAAGCAAGGGCTTCTTGGCGTTTTGGCTCCACGACCAGTCGTTACGGAACCACACGGTCGGCAGAAGATGCACGGGAGCAGCCTCCGGCCCCCGGTTGAACGCCGTGATCCGAACCAGGATGTCTTCCGCAGCAGCCTTGGCATACTCCACGACCACGTCGAAATAACGGTTTTCGTTGAGAACGCCGGTGTCCAGCAGTTCGAACTCCGGGTCTTCCTTCGAGCGCCGCCGATTCTCAGCCACCAATTCGCCGTAAGGGAACGCTTTGTGCGGATACTTGTACAAGAATTTCATGTAGGAGTGCGTCGGCGTGCTGTCTAGATGGAAGTAGTACTCCTTCACGTCTTCGCCGTGGTTTCCTTGATTGCCGGTGAGGCCAAAGAGGCGTTCTTTGAGGATCGGATCGTTGCCGTTCCACAGCGCCACACCGAAACACAGGTATTGATGGCGGTCGCAGATGGCCGCGAGCCCGTCTTCGTTCCAGCGGTAGGCGCGAGAGCGGGCGTGGTCGTGGGGGAAATATTCCCAGGCCTCCCCGGTGGCGCTGTAGTCTTCGCGCACGGTACCCCAGGCGCGATCGCTGACGTAAGGACCCCAGCGCTTCCAGTGCGCTTTACGGCTTCTCGATTCTTCCAGGCGTTTCTCTTCCGCTGTCATGTCATTCCTCGCAAGTCGCAGAATTAGTGCTGCACGATGCTCAATGCATGGCCGTCCGGGTCACGGAAAACAAAACCTCGAGTGAAGCCCAAGCTCGTATCCTGGAAGGAAACCAGGCCGGCGGAAACGAACCGCGCCTTGGCCGCGCGAAGAGGATCGACCGCCGCGCTGGTGTCATCGGCTTCGAGTTCCGTCTGCCGGTGCACCAGGTCGTTGGCGCGTTCATCCGCCGGGATAGTGCGGCCATCGCGCGGGCTCAGGTATTCCAACAACTCGATACCCGGTCCCGACGCGGCATGCAGCGAAGTGATTCTGAGCCGCGCGCCGAAGACGTTGTTCAGATGCTCCTGCTCGGTGCCGTAATTCTCGCTTTCACCGACGATTCGGAGACCCAGAAGATCGCGATAAAACTGGAGGCTCGCGTCGGTGTTCGAAACCACGATGGCGGTGTGGTCGATTCCTAGAAACAGCTTGTCGCTGGCGCGATGCCACTTGGGATCGCCCTTGCCGTCCGGAAGTTGCAAAATCTCCACAGGATGTTCATCGGGATCCTTGAAATAGAAAGCCTGAATTCCGGCGGCATTCTTGTTCCAATCCGGCAGCCGCTGCGGCCCGGAAGACGCGTATTCCACGTTGTTTTGGCGCAGAACCTGGTAAGCCCGATCCATGTCGCTGACAATGACGGCAATGTGCTGAAACCAGGTGTCGTTGCTGCGCGAATCGACAGGAATGGGCCGCCCCTTGGGGGCCAGAAATTGCAGCAGCTCGATCGACTCGCCTCCCAGTCTCATACGGACGATACGAACCCGCGAACCAAACACACCGAAAAGATGTTCGACCTGCTCGCCTGACACTTCGTTGTCGGAAACCTTCTCGAAGGTCAGCACCCGCGAGTAAAAGTCCACCGAACGATCCATGTCTCCCACTGTGATCCCGATGGGACCGACGGCCCGAACGTGAATCTTCTCGTTGGCGGCAGCCGCGGGAGTCTGCGGCTGCGCTGCCGGCGTCCAAACGACTGCGAGCGCTGTCGCCGCAAGCAGCCAACGCTGCGCTCTAGACCGCATGCGGCGCTCCCGCGAGCGAGCCAGGCAGCCGCGTCTCGGCTTTCTGCGTGGTGCTGACGCCCAGGCGTTCAATCAGGTGATCGCCGACGCGCAGGGCATTGGCCATGATCGTCAGAGCCGGGTTAACGGCAGCGCTGGAAGGGAAGAAGCTGCCATCGACGACATAAAGATTGTCGACGTCATGCGCCTTGCAGTTAGCGTCGAGAGCCGAAGTCTTGGGATCGTTTCCGAAGCGTATCGTTCCGTTCTGGTGGGCCACGCCGGCCAGCGGAATGCGATCGCCTACAAAAAGGTTCCTGCCGAACAGCCCTTGATGGCACGCGTCGCCATGCATTTCGCACTTTTGCCTCTTCATCAGTTGTTGCAGCTTGGCTTTCAGGCGCTCATGGCCTTCGAGGTTGTTGGGCGTATAGCTCAAGACGATCTGGCCTTGGCGATTCAGGGTCACCCGGTTGTTGGGGTCCGGCAAATCTTCCGAAGTCAGCCAGAAATCCATGGAGTGCTGGGCCATCAACTCCAGCGTCCAGCCCGGGGCAATAGCGGGTGCTCCCGCGCGCAGAGCGTGCAGGTCCAGCTTGCCGACGAAAGAAATGTGCCCCATGGGATAGGGAAATTCGTCGGAGCCGAAGTAGAAATCGTTGATCGCCAGGGTTTTCTGGAAAACAGTTGGATTGGGGCATAGCGACAAGGCGATCAGCACGGAGTTGGTGTGGCCCATGTAGTGGCGGCCCACCACGTCGGAACTGTTTGCCAGCCCGTTTGGGTGTTGGTCATTCGCGGAGCGCAACAGAAGCGCCGCCGAATTGATCGCGCCGCCGGCGACCACCACGATGTCGCCGGTGAAGCGCTCGGTGGCTCCGTTGCGCTCGACCACCACGGCATTCACCTCGCGGCCGGACGGCGTGGTCTCCAGTTTGGAGACATAGGCGTTGGTGACCAGCTCCACGTTGGGATGCCTCAGCGCCGGGTCCACGGCGCAAACTTGCGCGTCCGACTTCGCGTGAATCAGGCAGGGGAATCCGTCGCAGGTGCTGCACTTGATGCAGGGGCTCTTCCGTGGATCGCTCTCATCCAGCATGACGCCGAGAGGCACGGGAAAAGACTTGTAGCCCCAGCTCTGCAAGTCCTCATGGAGCTGCTGCATGCGATGTTCGTGACTGACCGCCGGAAAGGGATAGGGGCTGTCCGATGGCGGCTCCGTGGGATCGCTGCCCCGCGTGCCGTGGACGCGATAAAGATGCTCCGCGCGCGTGTAATACGATTCGAGATCCTGGTAGCTGATCGGCCATGCCGGAGAAATGCCGCCATGGTGCCGGATCTCGCCAAAATCTCTTTCGCGCAGGCGGAACAGCGCCGCGCCGTAGAATTTCGTGTTTCCGCCGACGTAGTAATTCGTGTGTGGATGCAGCGCCTTGCCGCTTTTGTCTTGCCACACCTCTTTGGTGTTGTACCGCGCATCCAGATTGACCGACTGGGAGCTCCAGTTTTCTTTCTCCCGGCGGACGTAATCGCCCCGCTCGAGCAGCAAGATGCGCTTCCCGGACGGAGCCAGCGCGTAGGCCAAGGTGCCGCCGCCAGCGCCGGTACCGATAATGATTACGTCGTAGTGCTTGTCTTGAGCCATGTATCGCCTCTCTCGTTTTTGGTTCCGATTGCGCTATTGCGCCGGGTTCGCAGGTTGAGATTTCGCAAGCTCCGAATAGTTACAGCGAAAAATGCATCTCTTGTCGTTGTCGTGATGATATTTGGCGCAGTACACCCCGCGGAGAGAACGAACTCTCACGAACAGCTCGGCGGCCAGCAGCATTCCGATCGGCGGCGCCACAAAGTAGATCCACAAGTGGTCGAAGACCCTGGCGCCGAACGCGGAACCAAACGTCCGCGCGGGGTTCATGCTCATGCCAGAGAGCGGCGCTTCAAACGTGATGTAGGTGGCCACCAGCGTTCCGGCGAAGTAGCCGGTGAAACGCGCAAGCTTGCGATGGTTCGAGACGGTCAGAACGGTCAGCACCAGGATGAAGGAAATGACCGCTTCCGAAAGGAAAGCAACCTTGGCGCCGAGCGGTCCGGGCTGGGTCACGGCGTAACGTACTGTTGTGTCGGATATGGCCATGCCAATCATCAGTGAGGCGATGGCTACACCGGCGATTCCTCCCGCGAATTGCGCCAGGACATAAAAAACGGCGTCCCAGGTGTGGATTTTTTTCAACCGCAAGAACGTTAGCGTCAAAGCCGGATTCATGTGAGCGCCGGATTGCTTCCCCCAACCGGAGTAGATCAGCAGCACGGCGGTGCCGGCCATGGCCAACCCTATTAGGGCGCGGCGCAAGAAAGGGTCAGGAATCCATTGAAGGACGGGCGAACCCGGATACTCCAGCAGAACCGTGAAGACGCACGCCGAAATCATGAACAGGCCTAACTCGGAGGCTTCCATCAAGTATTCCGGCCAATGCTCGGTCAGCGCAGAGAAGGCGCTCAGGTGCGGCTGGGCATCGGCTTCGGCGACATTCGACTGGCGGAGGCTTGGTTCGTCAGTGGGCATCGCAGTTTGGAGATCATTCACGCGCGATAAGATTCAGTCGATTGGCGGAAGTGACAAAGAGGTCAAAAGAAATTCGTCGGCCGCGAGGGTGCGGGTGTTCGTTTCGACCGGCATACTCTTGTTCGAAAAAAATACCTGCGACCTTTCCTCCGCTGGCACATCCCATGCGGTATTCAATTCTGGCCTTGCGACGCCCGGGGTGATTAAAGATGAAGGCAGTTGGTGGTTTTAGTGGCTTGGAGCGGCTGCCGGTCGGGTCGGCAGCGCTCGTAACCCATGTGTATTCTGTAGGTTGGGGCTACTAAGTGCCGATGAACGCGCCACAGCCATACGTCGACAACAGTCAAGCCGACCTTATTCAACGCGTCTGTCAGGGCGATAAGGAAGCGTTCTACTCCCTGGTTCAGCCCTGCGAGCGGGCGGTGTTCACCGCCGCCATGTCCATTCTCAACAATTCCGCCGATGCCGAAGAAGTGGCGCAGGAAGCCATCCTGAAGGCTTTCTCGAATCTGCCGCGCTTCCGAGGCGAGGCCAAGTTCAGCACCTGGCTGATCCAGATTACGATCAATGAGGCCCGCCTCAAGCTGCGCAAGGACCGCCGCCATCTTTACGAGTCGGTGGACGAGCAAAAAACCGACGACCAGGGCGACTGCTTTCCCAAGGACTTCGCGGACTGGCGGGAGATTCCCTCCGAGACCCTGCAGCGCAAGGAATTGCGAGACGCGCTGAAACGCGCCCTAGACTCTTTACCGTCTAAATACAGGGAAGTGCTCATCCTCCGGGACATTCAGCATTTGAGCATCCAGGAAACCGCTCAGGTTCTGGGCATTACCGAAGGCAGTGTGAAGACTCGGCTGCTGCGGGCGCGGTTCCAGATGCGGGACGCCCTGGCGCCCGGAATCGACGGCAGCTGGGTCACCGGTAAGACCGAGTATGAGAAGGTTCGGCCCTGGTGACGGGTGCTGGCCGGCGGTCTGAAACTTCTGAAACTTAATGGGGTCAACTGCATCGAATCATGGTGATTGAGATAAGCTGCCTTGAGGTCTGGCGAGAGATCTCCAATTATGTCGACGGCGAGGTCGACCCCGAGCTGCGGGCCCGGATGGAAGCCCACTTCAAGGTGTGCGCTCACTGCAAGGCCATCGTCGACGGTACGCAGAATGTAGTGAAGCTGGTGGCGGACGGCGTGGAATACCAGGTGCCGGAAGGCTTCAGCAGGCGGCTCTACGATCGGATTAAGGCCAAGTAGCCGGGCAAGGTACCGCTCACCTTGGCGCAGGCGGCCTATCCGTCGGCAGGCTTTTTCAGTTAAAACTCGGTGCTTGCTCCTCGCTCAGAAACCAGTGGCTCACGCTGCCGCCCAGTTCCTCTCGAACATCCTGATTATTGATATGGAATGAAATCTTCCATGACCCTTCCGCATTCTTGCTCCACAGCTCGAAGTAACGGTGCCGCCTGCGAATCTCCTCGCCGCCATTCTTGGGCTTGAGGATCAGCTCGTGCCAGCCGTAGTCGTAGGCCGTGTCGCCGCGCACCACGATATCGATGATGATTACCGTGAGTTTTACCGAATGTTCGGCGAACAGCGAGGCGGCCTGCTCCCGCAGCCTGGCGGTGGCCCGCTGGCCAAACTTGCTTGCTCCGCCTTCGGACATGTCGGTAAAGCCTTCCGTGGAGAAGACCGCCAAAAGCCGGTCGACGTCCGCGGTGTTGTAGGCCTCGCGAAATTCGCTCTTGGCCACGTTGATTTGGTAGACGTCATCCATGGTTGTGGGCCTCCGTTGAGAAGGTGTGCGAGCAACTCGCTTTGAACCGGCAGACAAGAATAGACGCAATCGCCCAGCGTGAAGCAACATCGGATGCCTGGGGAGGTCTCGAGGATTCAAGAACAAGAGTGGGTAGAGAACACCTGGGGGTTGCGGGGACGCCTATCGAGCCGCTGGCGAATGGAGGTGTCAATAAAGGCCCGAAATCGCGGTCCCCAAGCACGCCATGAAGTCGAAACTGCGAATAGCGCCAGTTCGAACATTCCCAGAGCCGCCAAACTACGCTTGGCCGCGTCGCCACGGCCGGGCGCGAAATGAATTACGGCAAATACCGGCAAGATCCAGGCCAGCGCGGAAAGTGCCGTGGTCGCCGCAAAGACCGCTAAGGACATCTTCCGGAGTCCCGCACCGATATACGCGGGGAGTCGGGTCCCAGGCAGAAAACGGCTCGCCGCCAGCACTACATGCCCGCCGATTCGGTCGGTTCCCGCGGAGTTCGGCTCGGCAATTCCGCCGATTCGAGCGAACCAGCGGTGCTTCAGGATCGGAGCTCCAATTCTTCTGGCCAGGCCATAAACGCCGAGGTTTCCAACCCAAAGTCCCGCGAACGCACTGACAAAGGCCAGCCGCGAATCGAGCATGCTGGTCGCGGCCAGCGTGGCGGCCAAGATCGTTGCGCCATCCTCTGAGATAAAGGCGCCGAGTACGATAGCGACGGCCAGAGCGAGTGAGTCTCCACTTTGGATTGCGTTCAGATGCATCACGTAACCTTAATCCGCGGCGAGAGCCGCTATTTTTCTCAGAGTAGGGCGTACGGATCCGAATTCCCGGGGTGCCGAAACGCCAACCCGGTCGCAAATGAGCCGAATGATGTCGTAGTGCTGGCTCGCGCGCCCTATGCAGTAGGCCAGTTCGCGCGCGATGGTGGACTTGAAATACACGGAGTCGCCTTGGCTGGCGCCCGTGCCGGAAATCACCCGGCATTCTTGCGCCAGGGTTTCTTCGGTGTAGCGTTTCACGGCGCGCAGAACGTCGCACGTTGCGATGCTCGCGTGAGTAACCTCACACTCCAGCCGAGGATTGCTTTCCTCCCCGTGGTAGTTGATCTCCGCCGCTCGCGTTCCCCGGATGACGGCGCGAAAGTGCCCGAGAATATGCCCGAAGTGCTGTCCGATCGACGCGTGGAACGGCGAACCCGCCACCTTGGAATAGGAGTGGTCGCCCAGCTCGAACAGAAGGCTGAGGCCCTGTGCCAGTACATCCTGGGTCGCCTCGACAAGTTCAGGCATTTTCATGGTGCTTTTCCCTTTCGGAAAACCAAAGTCCTCGGTTGTTGCCGCAAACTGCGACATACGCTGAGAAAGGATCATCCGACTCTCCGTAATTAAGCCCTTAAAAATCGTCTGGACCGTGACCCGTACCGCTCTGATAGGACTTGGGAGACCCCAAAAAGTTTCACCGCCAGTCCTTCCACCCTGCAATTTTTGCTGTTTCTTTCTCGGCCTAACTGCATCGGCCGAAGCTACTTGGCCCGGGTTGCCAACAACCGAGAATCTGCTACCATCGAGTCCTTCGTTCTTGAGCTGTTTGCTCGGTTCGGGAAACCACTTAGCCGGGTTCATTTCAGAAATTTCTAGGGGGTCGTGCCATGTCATGGGTACCTCTTGTCTCCGACGCGGAAGCTGGCCCCGAGGTCAAGCGCCTATTCGACTACATTCGCGAGCGCTGGACTTTCGTACCCAACTATTTCCGCGCCCTGGGCAGCGACCAGCAGCTGTTGCAGGATCAGATGAACCTGTTCACGAACGCCATGTACGAGGAACGCGGCCTGCCCAGGGTCATCAAAGAGCAGATCGCCCTGGTAGTAAGCGGGTTGAACATCGCCAGCTATTGTCTGGCCGCTCATTTCGAGATTTTAGGTTCCCTGGGCTTCGAGAAATCGTTCGCCAGGAAGCTGGCTCTGGACTACGCCAGCGCCCCAGTCGAGCCCAAGGTGATGGAGTTGTTCCGCTTCGCCGACAAGCTCACCCGCCGTCCCACCGAGGTGGAGAAGGCCGACGTGGACCGCTTGCGAGAAGCGGGATGGGGCGACCCGGCGATCATCGACGCCGTGCTGGTCGTCTCCATCTACGCGTGCGCCAACCGCTTCTCCGCAGGACTGGGTCTGCTGGCCGACTTCTAGCGGATTTTGAAGCCCGGAACTAACTTCCCGCTGGCGAAAGCTGTGGCGTTCACAAACGTTACGTAGCCCGCCAGTACTCTTCTGCAAGAAGAATTGCCAATCGTTCTCAGATGAATTTTGAATTTGACTCAGGACCCGGAACCCGCCAGTCTGCCTGACACTTAGGACACGCTTCGCGTATCTTCAGCGACAAAGTTACGGCCAGTTTTCTGTTTGCTGTTCTCGGGCACAGCGTCGTGCTCGTTCCAGAACCACATAGCGCTCCAAGAAGAGCCTGATCTCAGCCGTTGTAACGAAAACGGATAGCCGGAGATGGCTCGGCATTGAAAAAAGCGCCTACCCACAGTTTGCTCTGCCTGGATTCACGCCAAGTACGTCGCTCGCTCATTTCATATTCGCATGGAGGCTTTCGATGAAGTCGTTCCGAATCAGCTTGCTGCTTTTCAGCGTCCTTCTGTGCTCTTCCCTGGTGTGTTTCGCGCAAACTGCGGTGACTTCGCTCACCGGCACGGTGGCCGACCCCGACGGCGCGGTCGCTCCTCAGGTCGACGTCACCATCGTGGATATGGCCAGCGGCTTCACGCAGACCAGAAAATCGAATAGCGAGGGAGAATACAGCTTCCAGCAAATCCCGCCGGGCAACTACAAAGTTACCGTCAAGGCCGCGGGCTTTGCGCAGCAGATCCGGCAAGTGGAACTGCTGGTCAACCAGCCCGCGAAGCTGGACATCAAGCTGACGCTGCAGTCCGAGAGCACCACCGTGGAAGTGAGCGCGCAAGCGGTCACCCTCAACACCAGCGACGCGACGATTGGCACTCCTTTCAATCAGGCGCAAATCCAGGCGCTCCCTTTCGAAGGCAACAACGTGCTGGATCTTTTGAGTCTGCAAGGGGGCGTACTGTTCCTGGGCCGCCAGTCGGACAGCAAGATGGATTCCGACAGCCGCAGCGGCACGGTGAACGGAGCGCGCTCCGACCAGAACAACTACACACTGGATGGTCTGGACGACAACAATCAGAACAAGGGCTACGCGTTTGAAGGCGTTCTCAGGTCCACGCGCGACTCCGTGGAGGAATTTCGCGTGGTCACCACCAATTCCAACGCCGATTCCGGCCGGTCGTCAGGGGCCCAGGTGGCGCTGGTCACGCGCAGCGGAGCAAACTCGTTTCACGGCAGCGCATACGAATACCACCGCCCCACCAACATGGTGGCCAACGATTGGTTCAACAAGCATTCTGAGCTGACCAATGGAGAACCCAACGTTCCCGGCAAATTCCTGCGCAACACCTTCGGCGGCTCCTTTGGCGGGCCGATCCTAAAGGACAAACTATTCTTCTTTCTCGCCTACGAGGGGCAAAGAACCTCGGAAAGCACGCAAGTTATCCGCGAAGTCCCGACCGCAGCGCTTCGGCAGGGCAACGTGACCTATCTGGCGGCCGACGGTATGACCAAGACGCTGACGCCAGCCAATATCGCCTCCATGGACCCGGGTTGCAGCGCCGCTGGGACGTGTCCGCAGGGCGCGGGAATAGACCCTGCCGCGCTCGCGTATTTGAGCCAGCTTCCGCTTCCCAACGGTAATTCGCTTGGCGATGGCTTCAATTTCGGTTCTTACGCGTTCTCGTCGCCGTCCCCGCAATCGCTGACCACCTACATCGCGAAAATCGATTACAACCTGAGCGCCAAGCAGCGCCTCTTCGTACGCGGCAATCTTCAGAAGGACACCACCGTCAACGCCAAGCAGTATCCGGATTCTCTGCCGAATTCGGCGCGCTACGACAATTCCAAGGGCATTTCCGCAGGCCATGTTTGGACGGTCTCGGACACCGTCGTAAACAACGTGCGCTACGGTTTCGTCCGCCAGGGCTATGCCGACCGGGGCACCACCAACCATGACTTCGTCAACTTCGCCAACGTCGACACCTTCACCTCCGGCGCCGACGGCACCACCTATCCCTCCAGCATCATCAACGTGCCCACGCACAACCTGGTGGACGACATCACCTGGGTCAAGGGCAAGCACACCATTCAAGCCGGCGCCAACTACCGCTTGATTTTCAACAACCGCACCACGGATTCCACCGCCTACAAGTCCGCCAACGTAACCTACAACTATCTCACCGTGGGATCGATCGCCGGCACCGGCAGCAGTTTAGATCCGGCCGCCTTCGGATTTCCCGCGGTCGATGCCTCCTTCAAGCAGGCCTACAATTCCGCCATCGCGGACGCCACCGGTCTTATTACCCACTCGATAGAATTCCTGAACTACGGCGTCAACGGCAACAATCTGAGTGCTCTTCCCGCAGGAGCCTTCACCACCCGTCATTACTTGTCCAACGAATTTGAATATTATTTGCAGGATAGCTGGAAGGTGAAATCAAACCTCACCCTTACGTTTGGGTTCCGGCACTCGCTGCTCCAGGTGCCCTACGAACGCAACGGGCAAGAAGTAAGCCCCACGACCAGCGTCCAGGATTGGTTCAATACCCGCGGCGCGGACATGCTCCAAGGGATCACCTACGATCCCCGAATCGCCTTTGCCCCGGCAGGGCGCGCCAACGGCAAAGCCGCCCTCTGGGACATGGACAAACTGGATATCGCGCCGCGCTTCTCCTTCGCCTATTCCCCGAACTTCCGGGACGGGCTTCTCGGCCGCGTCTTCGGGCGCTCGGGCAATCAGACCTCCATTCGCGGCGGCTTCGGCATGTACTATGATCACTTCGGCGAAGGCACCATCAACACCTTTGACGCGCATGGATCGTTTGGCTTGTCGACCCAGGCCGAAAACGGCGTCGACCAGCACGTAGACAGCGCGCCGCGCTTCACGGGTCCCACCGACGTGCCCACGTCCATCATTCCCCCGGTTTCTGCCAGCGGCTCGTTTCCGGTAACTCCAGGGGACGGCGTCGCCATTTCCTACGGCCTGGACAACAAGTTGCACACCCCCTATGCCTACGGGATTGATTTCGCGATTTCACGGGAACTCTCGAAAGGTTTTATCGTGGAAGCCGCGTACACCGGACGCCTGGCCCATCGCCTGCTGCAGCAGCGCGACTTGGGCATGCCCCTCGATCTCGTAGATCCGAAAGGTGGAGGCGATTATTTCGCTGCGGCAACGGCGCTGACGAAGCTGGCTAACGCCGGCACTCCAGTCTCTTCGATTCCAACCATCAAGTATTGGGAGGACCTGTTCCCCGGCGCGGCGCAAGGAGGACTTTCCGCCACGCAAAATATTTATCAGAACGAGTTTTCCCACGAATCGATTGACCCGGTGACTCACGCAGCCACTTGGAATCCGATCGTCTCCGGCAATGAGACCGCGGCGCTCTATGACTTGGACCTGGGCTTCTCTCCCGCCGATTCCACCGACCCCCAGTTCCGCTATTTCGATCCCCAGTACGCGTCCTTCTACGCCTGGTCTTCGATCGGCACCAGCAGCTATCACGGTCTGCAATTGTCCCTGCACCATCCCATGCAGAAGGGCGTGCAATTCGATTTCAACTACGTTTTCTCCAAATCGTCCGACCTGGGCTCCGATACCGAGCGCGGGTACAACCAGCAAGTCTTCGGCTACATCGTCAATTCCTGGAATGTGCGCGGCAATCGCGGGCCTTCGGACTTTGACGTGCGCCACTCGGTGGTCATGAACGGGATCTTTAACTTGCCTTTCGGACGAGGCGCCACCTTCTTCTCCGGCGCCAATCGCGCCGTCGACACGTTGATTGGCGGCTGGAGCCTCAACGGCCTCATGCATTGGACCAGCGGCCTGCCGTTCAACACTTTCGATGGCCTGGGCTGGGGCACCAACTGGGCCATTCAGAGCTTTAACGTCCAGACCGGGCCAATCTCCTCGGGCGGACACAACTCCGACGCCAACGGCGACCCCAACGCCTTCAAGGACCAGGCGCAGGCTCTCGCCAATCTGCGCGCTCCCTATCCCGGAGAGACCGGCCAAAGAAATATTTTTCGCGGCGACGGATATTTCGCCATCGATTCCGGCCTTTCCAAGATCTTCCGGCTCACCGAGCGCCAGAACCTGAAGTTTTCTTTTGAAGTTTTCAATGTCACCAATTCCGTGCGCTTTGACCCCGCCAGCATTTCCAACAACCCCTTTGGCAGCGCTTCCAGCTTCGGGAACTATAGTGCGTTGCTGACCCGCCCGAGAGTGGTGCAACTCTCGCTGCGCTACGCGTTCTAGCAGGCCCGTGAGAGGGAGGCAACCAGGAGCGATCTTGATTGCCTCCTTTCTGTTTTCATCGTAGTTTTAGGGTCGCAGTCTTAGAGGCGCGGATGCATTCTCGTAGAATCGTGTCGAAGAGCGCGGCGCTGGCCTGTTTCCTCGCCGTTATCACCGCCTTGGCTTACCCGGCTGCGGTGCAGAAAACGCCACGCAAAGCGTCCGAGAAAACCGCGCAGAAACCCGCGGAGAAAACCGTCTACGATTGCTCGCTGGTCGGGTTCGACGGCAAGGAAGTGCCGCTCTCTTCGTTCAAGGGCAAGGTTTTGCTCATCGTTAACCTCGCCAGCCAATCCATTTTCAAGGATCAGATTCCGCAGCTGGAAGAACTGCAAAAGACCTACAAAGATCAGGGCTTGGTCGTCATCGGCGTCCCGTCTAACGATTTTGGCGCCCAGGAGCCGGGAACCGACGCGGACGTTCAGAAGACATACAGTAGCGATTTTCACCTGAACTTTCCGGTCTTCGCGCGCGCCTCCGTTCGCGGCAAGGATCAAGCCGCTCTCTACGGATTCCTAACCGGCGACAAAAAAGGACCGACCGGGGGCGAAGTTCACTGGAGCTTTACGAAATTTGTGGTTGATCGCAGCGGCAAGGTAGTGGTGCGGTTTGAGCCCCAAGTGGCTCCCAATTCGCCGGAGCTGGAGGCCACGCTGGAAGATATTCTCGCCGGCAAGTTCAAGCCTCCTGCGCCAAAGGGTGAGGGCGAAGACAGCAAAAAGGGAACACGGGATCGCCGCGAGGGCCCCGGCCGTTGATTACGGCTGCCTGGGACTCAATCTCCAAACAAAGCCGTGAGCTAGATCGGTAAGCCAGATCGATCCGTGTCCCACTCGTATGCTGTCACCGCCAGGTCCGGTCCACTGCTGGACAACGGTATTGGTCGCCGGGTCAATCCGGGACATCGGGATTTGAAAAACGGTGGCCCATACCGATCCCTCTCCAAAGGCTATTTCTCCGCCAGTTCCGGGAATGCCGGCCGCAATCGTAGCCACCAGCTTGCCGGTCTTGGCATCGACGCGCGAGATCGTGCCGTCTCCTTGATTCAGCGTCCACACCGAGCCTGCTCCGACCGTCAGAAATCGCGGCTGCGGTCCGATCGGAATGGAAGCGAGCACGCGATTCGTTTGCGGGTCCACGCGGGTCAGCTGGTTGTGCTCGGTGGAGGTAATCCACACGGCGCCTTCGGCAAAGGCGGGCGCAAAGGATCCTGAGGGTATGGCAATTTCCGCAACGACTTTGTTGGTCTGCGGATCGACCCGCGCCAGAACGCCTTTCTTATCGGTAGCGATCCACACACTGCCGGCTCCCACCGTGATTCCGCCTTCGGAATCGGCCGGGCCCGCGGGAATCTCGGCTTGAATTTTTCCGGTGTGAGGATCGACGCGGACCAAGTTATGCGCTCCGCAGCTGGGCACCCAGATGCTGCCGAAACCCGCCGCCAGCCCGGAGCACGGTTTCTCGATGGTCACAATGGTGCCAGGCTGATTCGTGGCGGCGTTCAGGCGCACAACGTGGTTTACGTTGGAGCTGGTAACCCACACGGCATCCTCGGTAACCACCATCCAGTCAGGTTGCCCGGCCACGGCAAAGGTCGCCAGCCGGGGGACGTCGGCCATTGATCGCCGCACGCCGGGAGTGGTCACGCCGGGCCGTGGTGGGTCCGCGTGCAGCGTTTGTCCCAGTCCTGAGCCACAGAGCAGAAAGGTCGGGAGCAACGAGAGAGCGAAGGGAACGAAAGAGCGAGCAGGATCGAGTCGCGTGGGTCTCCAAAGCTTCATTCGCGTGGCTCCGGGCGTTGCCGAATCGGTTTTGTGCATGCCGATTCATATCACATGCGAAGCAGTTTTCGCCCCGTTATAGCGATACACCGCAGCAGGGAAGCAGCATCTACTTATTGAATCGGAAGAATGCAGGAAATGAGATTGCTTCCGTGAGCGCAGCTCGACTATACCTACGGCATGGTTCCTTCCGGGACGGCCCTAGTTGTCTGTGACAACGGGTCTTGCCCTTGTTCACGCACTCCCTTGGCCCGTGCCTCTCTTGTCACTTTTCAGGCCGTCTCTTCCGGTGGTACCTTCTTAGGGCCTGCTAGCGCGGTTCCGGGACTGGTTCTTGCCGTCCGTAGAGACGGGACCATCATGGTTCCATGGCGCGATCAGGGACTCTCAAACTTTGGGTTTACAACTACGGAATGGACCGCCGGGATCGGTGCAATGCCTGGTGACCGGGGCAAGCCTGCATGTTGAAACTCAAGAAAAGGTCGCTTCTTCTCGCGACCGGCGCGGTATTCCTTGCCGGTATTTTGTCGGACAAATTAGAGACCACGGTGCGGGGCGACGATAACCCTCCCCCGACCGCCGAGTCCCTGCAGTTCTTCAAAGAGAAAGTCCGTCCGATCCTGACTCAGAACTGCTACCCCTGCCATACCGAAACGGCCATGGGCCAATTGCGCATCGACTCGCGCGAGGGGATCTTAAAGGGAGGCGGCCGCGGCCCCGCGATCGTGCCGGGCGATCCCGACAAGAGCCTCCTGATTGAGGCCGTTCGGCAAACCGGCATGTTGAAAATGCCCATGAACGGCAAACTCACCGAGCAGCAGGTGGCCGATCTGGCGGCCTGGGTGAAAATGGGCGCCCCGTGGGATCCCGCGGAACACGCCGAGCCCATCGCCCCACCAGTGAGCGCAGCCGCCGCGAATTCTTCCGTCGGGGAAGAGTATTTTGAGACTAAGGTCCGCCCGATCTTCGCCAACGTTTGTTCTAACTGCCATGGCGATACCGCCACGTCCGGCCTGCGCGTCGATTCCCGCGAGTCCTTGCTCAAAGGCGGCACGCGCGGGCCGGCCATCGTGCCCAACGACGCCGACAAGAGCCTCATGATTCAGGCCGTGCGGCAAACCGGCGATCTGAAAATGCCCAAAGGTGGCAAGCTTTCCGCCGAAGAGGTTCAGAGCCTCACGGACTGGGTGAAAATGGGCGCACCGTGGCCGAAGTCCAAGCCGATGGTCGCCGCCTCCAGCGGACCCCAATTCAAGATTTCTCCGGCTCAGCGGGCCTTCTGGTCCTTCCAACCGCTCAAAATGCCGGCTACCCCTGCGGTGAAAAACGCGCACTGGGCGAAAACTGCAATCGATAGATTCGTGCTGGCTCAGCTGGAAGCGCAGGGAATACCGCCGGCGCCGCAAGCCGACCGCCGCACGCTCCTCCGCCGCGCCACGTTTGACCTAACCGGCTTGCCTCCGACTCCGGAGGAGATCGAGGCCTTTCGAGAAGGACAAGTCCCCCAACGCCTACGAGAAAGTTGTGGACCGGCTGCTGGCTTCTCCTCGCTACGGAGAGCGCTGGGGCCGCCACTGGCTGGACGTCGCTCGGTATGCCGAAGACGACGTGCGCGGCCTGGATCCCAAAGGCCGCGGCTACATGCCGTTCCGCGGCGCCTATGTCTATCGCGACTGGGTGATTAAGGCGTTCAACAGCGATCTTCCGTACGACAAGTTCGTGCGTCTGCAACTCGCGGGCGATCTCACTGGGCGACAAAAATCTGGCTGAAGTTCTGCCCGCGACCGCTTACATGGGCGGCGGCCCGTGGCTCTGGGATCAGGCGGAACCCGTGCAGGGCCGCGCCGACGAACGCAACGAACGCATCGATGCCGTTTCCCGCGGCTTGCTGGGGCTCACCGTAGCCTGCGCGCGCTGCCACAACCACAAATACGATCCCATCTCCCAAAAAGACTACTACGCCCTCGGAGGCGTCTTCGCCAGCTCGACTTACAAGGAATACCCGCTGGCTTCCGAGGCTCAGGTAGCGGCCTGGCGTGAAAAGGAACAGCAACTCCTCGACCTGCAAGAGCAGCTCGACGATTTTACGACCAAGGAAACCGAGCAACTCTCCAGCATTCTGGCGACCCAGACATCCAAGTACATGGTGGGCGCCTGGCGGGTGACAGGAAAACCAAAGCTCACCCTGGCCGAGGCCGCCGAGCACGACACTCTTGATCCCGAGCTGCTGGAGCGCTGGGTGAAGTTCCTGGCGCAGCCCCCCAAGTTTTATCCATTTCTGAAGGATTGGCAGGCCATGATCGCGGCCGGCGGCAAGGAAGAAGACGAAGCCAAGGTTCTGGCCGACGCCTTCCAGAAGCTGGTCCTCCAGGTGGAGACCGCGCAAAAGGCCATCAAGGAACAGAACGACGTCATCAAAGCCAAGGCGGACGTGAAGAAGCGCTCCCGCCGAGACGCCCTTCCCAACGAATTCGAGACCGACGACCAGTTTTGCCCGGGATGCAGCCTGGAACTGAAAACGCTGCCCACGGAAAAGGCCAGTCTTTATGTGGACATATTCTTGTATTCGCTGGAATCGGGGGAGCAGCGGCCCTTGCCTGGGCTGCTGGTGTTCACCGATTGGTCTCTCAAGCGCAGGCTGAACGCCGACTGGCGCGACTACATCACCGATCTGGAGCATCAGATCGAGGCGCTGAAGAAATCGCTCGACCCGCAATATCCATTTGTCCACGGGCTGAGCGACAAGCCGAAGCCCGTCAATATCGCGGTGAACCTGCGAGGGAATCCGCATACCTTGGGAGATGAAGTGCCGCGGAGGTTTCTGGCGGTTTTGGGTCCTGAGGATCAGCAACCATTTACGGAAGGCAGCGGACGATTGCAGTTGGCCAACGATATTGTCAACAGCCCGCTGGCGATGCGGGTGTTCGTCAACCGCGTTTGGAAGTGGCATTTCGGGAGCGGGATCGTCGGCACGCCCGACAACTTTGGCAGTTGCCGGCGAGCGGCCATCCAATCCGGAATTGCTGGAATATGTGGCGGCGAGTTTTAAGCAGAACGGAATGTCTCTGAAGAAGTTACAGCGGGAGATTATGTTGTCGGCGGTGTACCAAACCAGCGTTCAAGAATCTCCGGAAGCGCGGGAAAAGGACGGCAGCAATCGATTCTATTCGCACTTCAACCGGCAGCGGCTGGATGCCGAGTCGATTCGCGACTCCATCTTGTTTGTGGCCGGCGACCTGGACCTCAAAGAGACCGGCGGACCGTCGAAGGACTTTGGCCCGGACAATACGCGCCGGACAGTCTACTGCAAGGTCAGCCGCTTCCGTCTGAACAACTACCTGCAGGTCTTCGACTTCCCGAATCCCAGCTTTACCGCGGAGCAGCGTTTCTCGACCAACGTTCCCTTGCAGCGCCTGTACTTCATGAACAACGATTTCGTGTACGACCAGGCCGGCAAGCTGGCGGAGCGCGTGTATCCGCAAGGCAGCGACAGTGCCAGGATCGCCGAAGCGTATCGCTTGCTGTACGGAAGGGCGCCCACGGCCAAGGAAATGGAAATTGGCTTGCAGTTCTTGAAGACCACTCCGGAGAAGCCGGGCAACACGGTAAACGGTGAGCCGGTGACCGCGTGGAGGCAATACGCCCGCGTCCTGCTCAGCGCTAATGAATTTGAGTTTGTCGACTAACGAGCCTTAGAGAATAGAGTAGCTTTGAGATTTTCTGGTTGGGTTGTTTAGGGAGGACCTATGATTCACATCCCGAGTCCAAGACCGATCTCCCGCCGCGACGCCCTCTGCAAGATGGGCGCAGGCTTCGGAATGATGAGTTTCGCCAGCGTCGTTGCCGAGACGCTAGCCAACGCGGCCGAGAACCCTGCCGCAGCTCCGTGGATGATCCAGGACCCCAAGTTCAAGCCCAAGGCCAAGCATGTCATCTTTCTTTTCATGAACGGCGGCCTCTCGCAGGTCGATAGCTTCGATCCCAAGCCCATGCTCGAAAAATACGATGGGAAGCCTTTGCCGGGAGAGACCCCGCAACATGAGCGCAAGACCGGCGGCTTGATGAAGTCGCCCTTCAGCTTCAAGAAATATGGCAAGAGCGGCATCGAGGTCAGCGAGCTTTTCCCCAACGTCGGGGAATGTATCGACGACATCTGCGTGATCCGCTCCGTTCACACCGAAATTCCCAATCACGAGCCGGCCCTGATCATGATGAACACCGGCGCCAACGTCGCCGGGCGCCCTTCCATGGGTTCGTGGCTCACCTATGGCCTAGGCACCGAGAACAAGAACCTGCCAAGCTTCGTGGTTCTGTGTCCCGACGTGCCCACAACGGTAGGCCCTCCTCTTTGGAATTCGGCGTTCCTGCCCCCGATGTACCAGGGAACCTACGTCACCGACAATGCCACCTCCAAGGATTTCGATCCGCAGACGCTCATTCCCAACATTCACAACGAAACCTTCGACCTGACCCGCCAGAAGAAAGAGCTGGACCTTATTGCCGAGCTGGACCGGATAAATATGGGCCCAGCTGCCGCGGCTCACGATCCCCAACTGGAAGCCACCATCTCCGCGCTGGAGACCGCGTACCGCATGCAGACGGAAGCCCCCGACGTATTCGACGTCAGGAAAGAAACCGAAGCGGTTCAGAAGATGTACGGTGAGGGCAGCACCGCCCGTGGATGCCTGACGGCGGCCCGCCTGGTCGAGCGCGGCGTCCGCATGGTCCAGCTGTATTACGCCAAAGGTGATCCCTGGGACCATCACTTCGACATCCAGCTGCACCGCAAGACCGCCCACGATTCCGACCAGCCGTTCGCGGCCCTGGTCAAGGACCTGAAGTCGCGAGGCTTGTTCGACGAGACCCTGATCGTCTGCGGCTCGGAGTTCGGCCGCACTCCGGTAGTCGAAATGGGCAGCGGCTTCATGGGCGGCCAAACCCACAACGGCCGCGATCACAACCCTCACGGCTTCACCATGTGGCTGGCCGGCGGCGGAGTGAAGGGCGGCATGACCTACGGCGCCACAGACGACTTCGGCTGGAAGGTAGTGGACAAGCCGGTGCACGTCCACGACATCCACGCCACCATCCTCTATCTGTTGGGGATCGACCACACTAAGCTAACCTACCGCTACAGCGGCCGGGACTTCCGCCTGACGGACGTAGCTGGCAACGTAATCCACGACATCATCGCGTAGCCCGAGCGAGACACGGTGAAGAAGAATAGTCTCAGGACTACGCAGCGCGTCCTCGGATTGTCGTAATTCTGGAATCGGCGTGGTCACGCC
This sequence comes from uncultured Acidobacteriota bacterium, assembly GCA_963788495.1. Classification (GTDB taxonomy): domain Bacteria; phylum Acidobacteriota; class Terriglobia; order Acidiferrales; family UBA7541; genus Acidiferrum. The sequence goes on from CAWBGX010000003.1 coordinate 969,782, forward strand.
AAGGGAACTGGCCGGGCCCGGATATGCGCACGTTTGCCCGCAGACATTATAACACACGAAATTCCGGACCTAATTGTACGGCTGATCCCACATATGCTCGTGCTGTTCCTTTTGGGCTTTGTCGAACACAGCCTGGGTCGCAGGCGACATGTCGAACGTCGGGCCAACCGGCCAGATACTGATGTCGCGTAGCGCCAGACGGGCGGGTTTGCCGTGGAGCGAGAGCAGAGCTTCCTCTAGTTCCAGCAATGCACCACGGGACAGCGCCAACTCGTGCTCATCCGGCTGATACATAGTCCCCACCGGATAGTCGAGATACGGCGTGCGCGTTTCTTCGATGTGATTCCCGAGAATGTGCGCGACCACCTTGCCTTCCGTGAAGTGAATCATGCGCTCGGTGCTCTTCTGGAAGTCGTCCAGATCGCGGACGTACAACCGGCCGGGATATAAACTGTCGCCGGCCAGCAAGATGGCCGTTTGCCGGTCGTAGAGCGCCATGCTCACCGTGTCGTGCCCGGGTATGGCGATGGCATCCATCACTCGATTGCCCAGATCGACCTGCCCGATGTCCGTGGGCCAGTTGGCGATCTTGTAGAAGTGTTTGGTGGCTTCCACTTCCGCCGGAATGAAAGTAACCGGTATCGCGGGGTCGTGAATGGCCTGAACCTCCGCGTCTCCGGCAGTGTGATCGGAATGCGAATGGGAATGCACCACGACCAGCGGAATACTTTCGCGCTTGGTCCGCAGCAGCCAATTTTTCACCACCCGCCGCAGGGTCGGAGCCAGATTCCCGTTGCGCGAGCCGGTATCCCACAGCAGGGCGCGCTCTTCACCGAAGAAGAGATAGATAAACGGCTTCTCGTAGTCGGTGCATCCGGACTGGCGCAGGATATACAGATCACGGTTGTACTCGTGGATCTGCCACTCCGGATTTTCCATGCATTTCGGGCCGCCGGTCATCCATTGTTTCGGCAACACTCCGGCGCGAATGTTTCCTCCGTCGGGCTGCGGCAATTGCGCCCGGACCACTTGCGACAGAAAAAGCCGGCAGTGCCGCAAAAATGAGAATTGTGGCCACTTTCATCGAGACTCCCGTCTTGTTAATGATGTACGAACGCCAAAGCAGCAAAGCAATGCGCGTCAGGGAACACCGCAACGATCGTGAGATTTAGACCATTTAGTGAGCGGCTGCGAGCACGGTAATGCCGGGCATGATCCGGTGCCACCGCGTGGATGTCAAGGACCGGTGCCGGGAAAATTTCAATAGCTCGCATCGCGCAAACAAATGCAACGCGAGTCTCACCGCGATTCGCACGGCGTTTCGCCTGCGGATGAGATCTCGCCCCGCCGCTTCGGCGAACGAGGAAGATTCTTGTGTACAGCGAGTGCAAGTCTGCCATACTTGCCCGCATGTCATTGGGAAGTTCACGCCCCAGGGTGCGCGCGCGGGTTTCAACGCAAGTTTTTCTGCGCTTGACCGCGATGGATGTCTGCTGCGGCCCTCCTGTCCGCCGGTAAATCTTCGATCGCCAGCCACGCCGTTGATTTTTGGGCGTGCAAGAATCCTGCATTCATGAAACGTCGATAGGGGAGAGGTGCACCCATGAGCGAAGCTGTTGTTCGTTGGGAGGAAGTAGTTCAGCCCGGCGCCACGTGGTCTCACGTGCTGAAGCGCGGTACGGCCCTGCGCATCACCGATGTGGAAGGTGGGGCGAATGTGGGCGCGATTTTCTATAACTTCGAGTGCCCCGTGGAGCGCTACAACATCGATACCCTAAAGGCCCAGCATGTCGCGCGCTTGACCAAGGGCTGCGTCCTCTATTCGGACATGGGCCGCATTCTTTGCTCGATCACCGAAGACACCGCGGGCGGCCACGATCCGATCGGGGGCTGCTCGAATGCGGCGCTGGTGCGGCAAAAGTACGGCCAGTCTTGTTATCAGGAATCCCGCAACGACTTTTACAAAAATGCCCGCGAAGGCTTTCTGATTGAGCTGGAGAAGTGGGGACTCGGTCCGCGCGACCTCGCGTCCGGTTGTGAATTTCTTTGCCGTGCTGGACGCCGGCGGCGACGGGAGCATTTCGTATCGGCGATCCAGCTCTGAAGCAGGATCTTTCGTCGAGCTACGCGCCGAGATGAACGTGCTTGCGATTTTGAACACTTGCCAGCATCCGCTGGATCCCAACCCAGAGTACCAACCGAAGCCGGTCCGCTTGTCGATTCGCACCGTACCGCCTCCCGGCGCGGATGACGTTTGCCGAACGTTCCGCCCGGAAAATGGCCGGGGCTTCACCCTGACGGAGCGCTACTTTCTATGAGCGGAATGAATATCGTAGAGAGCAGGCTGGATGCAGGCACCGCGGCGTACCGTTGCGTCGTGCCCGCCGGCGAACCGTGGATTCGTGAAATCCAGAAAGGCCAGTATTTCCGGATCGTCGATCTCGGCGGAAACCAGGCTGCCGACACGCTGTTCTACAACGCCCACGACTACAGCGACCGCTACAGCGCCCAGGACACCATTCGCGAGCAGAAGAATCTCTACCTGACCACTGGCACGCGGTTGATGTCCAGTGGTGGCAACGTGTTGCTGACGATTGTCGCCGACACTTGCGGCCGCCACGACACGCTGGGCGGCGCGTGCGCCATGGAGAGCAACATGGTTCGCTACGCGCTGGAAAAGCGCCACATGCACGCGTGCCGGCAGAGCTTTCGTGAAGGCCGTGATGGAGTGGGGCCGCGGCATGAGCAAGCGCGACCTCACCAGCAACATCAATTTCTTCATGAATGTTCCGGTAACGCCCGAGGGCAAGCTCACCTTCGAAGACGGAGTATCCGAGCCAGGCAAATACGTCGAAATGCGCGCGGAAATGGATGTGCTCGCGGTGATCAGCAACTGTCCGCAACTGAATAATCCCTGCAATGCCTACAATCCCACGCCGATTGAGGTTTTGATCTGGGATCGGCAGGGCGCTTGATGTTTCGCAAGGTGCTGATTGCCAATCGCGGCGCCATCGCTTGCCGGGTGTTGCGGACGTTGCGCAAGATGGGAGTCGAATCGGTTGCAGTTTATTCGGAGGCGGATCGCCACTCGCTGCACGTGGAGGCCGCCGATGAAGCCGTCTTGATCGGCCCGCCGCCGGCGGCGCAGAGTTATCTTTCGGTCCAGGCCATCCTCGAAGCGGCGCGCAAGACCGGCGCCGAGGCCATCCATCCGGGCTATGGTTTCCTGAGCGAAAACGCCGACTTCGCCGACGCTTGCGCCAAGAGCGGCGTCGTTTTCATTGGACCCACGCCGGAACAGATGCGAGCTTTTGGCCTGAAGCACACCGCGCGCAGCATCGCCAAGGCCAGCGGCGTGCCTTTGCTTCCCGGAACGGAGTTGCTGGCCAGCGTAGAGACGGCCCTCGAGGCGGCCGCGGTCATCGGCTATCCCGTGATGCTCAAGAGCACCGCGGGCGGCGGCGGAATCGGTATGAGGTTGTGCTGCTCGGCGCAAGAGCTGGAGGAATCGTACAGCGCCGTTCGGCGGCTAAGCCAGTCAAGTTTCGGCTCCTCGGGGCTATACCTGGAAAAATTTGTTTCCAACGCGCGGCACATCGAGGTGCAGATTTTTGGTGATGGCGCGGGAACGGTTGTGGCGCTCGGTGAACGCGACTGCTCCGCGCAGCGCCGCAATCAGAAAGTCATCGAAGAAACGCCGGCGCCAGGTCTCGCCGGCGCCGTTCGCGCGAAACTTTTCGAGATGGCCATGCGGCCTGGGCGTGGCGGTCCGCTACCAATCCGCGGGCACCGTCGAATTCATTTTCGACAACGATACGGCGGACGTTTATTTCCTGGAAGTGAACACCCGCCTGCAAGTCGAACACGGAGTCACCGAGGAAGTAACCGGCATTGACTTGGTCGAGTGGATGATCCGCCTGGCTGCCGGTGAAATGCCGCCCCTGCGCGGATATCGAGGTCCGTCCTACGTGGCTGCTCGATTCAGGTGCGAATCTACGCCGAAGATCCGGCCAAGAATTTTCAACCCAGCGCGGGCCAACTCTCTGCCGTGAAGTGGCCCGAAGGCGCTCGCGTAGAAACCTGGGTGGAGTCGGGCACGGAAGTAACGCCGTACTACGATCCGCTCCTGGCAAAGATTATCGTGCGCGGCGAGAATCGCGCGGCGGCGCTGCATCAATTGCATCGTGCGCTGAGCGATTGTCGTTTGAGCGGCATCGAAACGAACCTGCCCTACTTGCGGCAAGTGAGCGAGGATCCGGCGTTCGAAGCGGGCGGCATCACCACGTCCTTCCTGCAAACTTTTTCGTACCAGCGCAACGCTATCGATGTGATCGAGCCCGGAACGCAGACGACGGTCCAAGATTATCCCGGCCGCCTGGGATATTGGCACGTTGGCGTGCCGCCCTCGGGACCCATGGATGCTCTGGCGTTCCGTCTCGCGAATCGGCTGGTGGGCAACCCTGATTCCGCTGCCGGGCTGGAAATCGCCGTGACCGGACCGACGCTGCGTTTTGCCTGTGACACGACCATCGCCTTGGCCGGCGCCGATATGAACGCCACGCTCGACGGCGTTCCCGTCCCGCGCTGGAAATCCATCCCAGTGCGCGAAGGCTCGTCTTTGGCGATGGCCACAGCGCAGAGCGCCGGCAATCGAGCGTATCTCGCGGTCGCCGGCGGAATCGACGTCCCCGATTATCTCGGCAGCAAGAGCACGTTCATTCTGGGTCGGTTCGGGGGCCACGCTGGGCGCGTGCTGCGTGCCGGTGACGTCCTGCACGTCAAGGGCGACAGTCGGCGTCGGAATCTCGCGCGAACTGCGCGCGCGATCTGATTCCGCAATACGCGCCGCGAGTGGGAGATCGGCGTGCTTTACGGCCCGCACGGCGCACCGGATTTCTTCACGCCGTCGGACATCGAGACATTTTTCTCGACGCCCTGGAAGGTTCATTACAACTCCGATCGTACTGGCGTGCGTCTTATCGGTCCGAAGCCCGTCTGGGCGCGCAAAGACGGCGGCGAGGCGGGTCTGCATCCCTCCAACATTCACGACAACGCCTACGCCATCGGCACCATCGATTTCACCGGGGACATGCCGGTCATTCTGGGTCCCGACGGCCCGAGCCTCGGCGGCTTCGTCTGTCCGGCCACGATCGTGCAAGCCGAGTTGTGGAAGATCGGGCCAGCTCAAGCCCGGCGATCTGGTCCGGTTCCGCGCGCTGTCGAAGCAGCAAGCCGCGCAAATGGAAAGAGACCTCGACGCCTGCGTCGAAAGCCTCTCCGGAAGTCTGCCGCAACTCCCTGCCGACGCCGGTACGCGAAGATCCCATCCTGCGAAGCCGCTCCTCAGTGCAAGGAGCGCCCGCCGTCCTATGCCGCGCCGACGGCGACCGCTATCTGCTGGTGGAATACGGCCCGAATGTGCTCGACCTCAATCTCCGCTTTCGTGTCCACGCGCTGGAAGAGCAGTTGCGCGCCGCCGGCCTGCCCGGAATTATCGACGTCACCCCAGGCGTGCGGTCGCTGCACGTCCACTACGATACCCGCCTCCTCAGCCGCGAGCACCTGCTCGAAGCGCTGGACGCCTGCGAAGACCGCATCCCCGATCTCGACAACATCGTTGTACCCTCGCGCATCGTGCACCTGCCGCTTTCCTGGGACGATCCCGCGAGCGCAACTCGCGATCCGCAAATACATGCAGTCGGTGCGCCCGGACGCGCCGTGGTGCCCCAGCAACATCGAATTCATCCGCCGCATCAACGGCCTCGCTTCGATCGATGAGGTGCACCGCATCGTCTTCGACGCCAGCTATCTGGTGCTCGGGCTTGGGCGACGTTTATCTCGGCGCTCCGGTGGCCACGCCGGTCGATCCGCGGCATCGGCTGGTGACCACCAAGTACAATCCAGCCCGCACCTGGACCCCGGAAAACGCGGTGGGCATCGGCGGCGCGTATCTCTGCGTCTACGGCATGGAAGGTCCCGGCGGATATCAGTTCGTCGGCCGCACGCTGCAGATGTGGAATACGTTCCACACCACGCTGCAATTTCGAGCCGGGCACGCCGTGGCTGCTGCGCTTCTTCGATCAGATTCGCTTCTATCCCGTGAGCGCCGAAGAATTGCTGGAAATCCGCGATGCCTTTCCCCACGGCAAGTATCCTCTGCGTATCGAGCAGCAGGACTTCCGGCTCAAGGATTACCACGCCTTCCTGCGCTCCATCGAGAACGACGCCGGCGGCGTTCAAGCGCCACCAGCAGGCCGCGTTTCTCGAAGAGCGCGAACGCTGGGCGCAGCGGCCAAGCTCGACGAGTCTATCGAGCTGCCGGACCGCCGAGATGCCTTATGCCCGGAATCGAACGATGCCGTTCCGGACGGATGCCGGCCGGTGCGCTCTCCGATCACCGCCAGCGTCTGGAACATTGCGGTCGAGACCGGCCAGCGCGTCGAGGCCGGACGAAAGCTCATCGTCCTCGAAGCCATGAAAATGGAAATTGCATCGTGGCCGCCCCCAGCGCGGGCATCGTCGAGAAGTTGAATTGCGGTGCCAGGCGCCATGGTCATCGCCGGGCCAGCAGTTGATCACTCTTCGCCACGAGGTCGCGTTCATGAAGCTCGACCTCAGCGTTCACTGCGCAGCGCTCTATGCTTCCGGGCAGGTGCAACCCGCGGAAGTAATCGCGGACGTCTACGATCGCATCGAGGCCAGGCCCGACAAACCCCATCTGGATTTCCCTGGTGCCTCGCGGGGAGGCGCTCGCACGAGCGCGCGCTCTGGAGCAGATCCCGCGGCGATCAACTGGCGGGCTATACGGTGTACCCTTCGCGATCAAAGACAATATCGATCTCGCAGGTCTCCCCACCACCGCAGGTTGTCCCGCGTACGCTTATGCGCCGCAACGCAACGCGACGGTGGTCGAGAAACTCCTGACCGCCGGCGCCATCCCCATCGGAAAAACGAATCTCGATCAATTCGCCACCGGCCTGGTCGGCACCCGCTCGCCTTACGGCGCGTGCTCCAGTGTGTTCGATCAGCGTTATATCTCGGGCGGCTCCAGCTCCGGCTCGGCCGTCGCGGTCGCTCGTCAACTGGTCAGCTTTTCTCTCGGCACGGATACCGCGGGCTCCGGACGCGTGCCCGCCGCTTTCAACAATCTGGTCGGACTCAAACCCTCGCGCGGCCTGCTCAGCATGTCCGGCGTAGTGCCGGCATGCCGCACGCTCGATTGCGTCTCCATCCTGACGGCCAGTTGCCACGATGCGCATGCCGTCTGGCAAGCCGCAAAGGGTTTCGACGCCAGCGATCCCTTCTCGCGTGCGCCGCGCTCCGGGCAAGACGCCGCGCCCTGGCTGCCGGTTCGTTTTCGCTTCGGCGTGCCCTCGGCCGATCAACTGGAGTTCTTCGGCGACACGCAGGCGCAAGGCCTTTATCAACGAGCGATCGCGCGACCTCGAAGCATTGGGCGGCGAAAAAGTAGAGATCGACTTTTCCTCTTTCAACGCCGCCGCCGACCTGCTCTACGCCGGCCCGTGGGTCGCGGAGCGCCTCGCCGCGATCAAGCCGTTCGCCGAAGCCCACGCGGACGAAATGAATCCCGTGGTCAGGCAAATCATTTTGGGCGCGAAGAAATATTCCGCCGTGGAAGCCTTCGAGGCCGAATACCGTCTCCGCGAGCTCGCGTCGAGCCACGGAACGCGAATGGCAGCGCATGGATGTGCTGGTCCTGCCGACCACAGGAACCATCTACACGCACGAAGAAGTCGCGGCCGATCCCATACGCCTCAACACCAACCTCGGCTATTACACCAATTTCGTGAACCTGCTCGATCTCGCCGCGGTCGCCGTGCCCGCGGGATTCCGCTCCAACGGTCTCCCCTTCGGCATTTCTTTCATCGGGCCAGCTTTCAGCGACGAAGCTCTTGTAGCGCTAGCGGATCGCTATCATCGCGCCTATGCCGACGTGCCGGGACCCGCCGTCGACCTCGGGCCGTGGCCCCCAGGCTGCGTCGTCTTAGCCGTAGTAGGTGCGCACCTGTCCGGACAGCCGCTGAATCACCAGCTGACCGAGCGCGCAGCAAGGCTGCTGAAGACCACTCGCACCCTTCCTCATTATCGTCTTTACGCGCTGCAAGGCACCAAGCCTCCCAAGCCGGGCCTGGTGCGCGAAGAGGGATTCGAAGGCCCCGGCATCGAAGTCGAAGTCTGGGCCATCCCCGAGGATCAATTCGGAGGTTTCGTAGCAGCCGTGCCCCCGCCGCTCACCGTCGGCACGGTCGCCTTAACCAGCGGAGAAACCGTGAAGTGTTTCCTCTGCGAGCCCTACGCCATCGCCGCAGCCACGGACATCACCACCTTCGGCGGCTGGCGCCCCTACCTGGCTTCATCCAAAACACAAATCTGAGCCATCGAAACTTTGTCTTATGTCCGGCCCTTCACCCCCGCTTAACATCGGCGGTAGTCTTCGACCCAATGACCAAAACCATTCTGCGGACCCTCGCGTTTTGCCTGCTGCTGGCAGTCCCCACCTTTGCCCAAAAGCCCAGCTTCACGGTCGGTTGGTCCATCTACGCCGGCTGGACCCCATACCACTATCTCGGCAAGTCCGGAATCCTCAAGAAATGGGCCGACAAGTACGGCATCACCATCAAGGTCCAGCGCTTCGACTACGCGCCCTCCCTGGACGCCTTCGTCGCCAAAAATATCGACGCCTGCACCATGACCAACATGGAAGCGCTCGATATGCCCGCAGCCTCCGGCGTCCCCACCACCGCCATCCTCATCGGTGACTATTCGAACGGCAACGACGCCCTGCTGGTCCGCAACGGCCTGCAGATCAAGGATCTTTCGGGCAAAAAACTCTTGCTGGTGCAAAAAACCGTCTCCGAGTACTTGCTGGACCGTGCCATGACCATGAACGGCCTGCGCGATCAGATCAAACAAGTGCGCCTGATCAACACTTCCGACTCCGACATCGCCACGGCCTTCCTGAGCGACACCAGCTCTTCCGCGGTAGTGACCTGGAAGCCCCTGGTTTCACAGATCCTGACGCAAAAGGGAATCACGTCTCTTTTCAATTCCTCGCAGATTCCCGGCGAAATTTTGGACCTCACCGTGGTGCGAACCGACGTGCTGAATCGGCCGGACGGTTCCGGCCAGCGCTTCGCCAAAGCGCTGACGGGAGCCTGGTACGAGCTGCTGGCGCAAATGTCGGCTACCGGACCCGCCGCCGACAAGGTGCTGGCCTCCATCGCCGAAGGTTCCGAGGACACCCTCGAATCCTACAAACAACAACTCAGCACCACCAAAATGTTCTACACCCCGCAATCCGCCGTGGCCTTCGGCAACTCGCCGGACTTGAAGCAAAAAATGGCTCTGGTGCGGCAGTTCTGCTTCGATCACGACCTGCTCGGATCGAACAGCAAGTCCGTGGACGACGTGGCCATCGCCTTTCCCGACAATTCCGTGCAGGGCAAAGCCGACCGCATCCGCCTGCGCTTCGACGTCGGCTACATGCAGATGGCCGCACAAGGCCAGCTTTGAGGAGGGCAGATGGCCGCCAAGTTCCATCTGATCAACGCCCGGCCTAGCCGCTGGACCACCGTCGCTTTATCGTGGCTGCTATTCGCCGGCGGCATCGGCCTCTACTTCTACACCGCCGCCGCGCGCCACCGGCAAAACCCCGAAGAGCGCGTCACTCCCACCTTCTCTCAAATGATCCACGGGATGTCCGGCGCCGCGCTAAACAGCGTCGACGATGACGCCGATCCAACCCAGCCGGCCTCCGTCGTCCAGCGTTTCTCGCGCGGCATGCTCTGGACCGACACGGTGGCCACCGGCCGTCGTTTCCTCATCAGCATGTTGCTCCTGCTTCCCGCCGTGGTCCTGGGCCTGCACATGGGACTCTTTCCTCACGTCGGAGCGTTCTTCCTGCGTTTCGTTCTGTTCTTCGACAAAATCATCGCCCTGTCATTGCTGCCGATTCTGTTCATCGCTTTCGGCATCGACGAGCTTTCCAAGATCATGCTCATCGTGGTCGGCGTGACCCCCACCATCATTCTGGACACTTTCAACTTGACCCGTGCCGTGCCGGGAGAGCAAGTGGTCAAAGCCTTCACTCTTGGCGCGAACGACTTCGACGTCGCCTATCGCGTGGTTCTTAAGCAAATCTGGCCCCGCGTGCTGAACGGCATCCGCCTCAACCTCAAAGCCGTAATGCTGTTTCTGTTCGCCGGAGAAATGATCGCCTCCACCGACGGCCTGGCCTATCGCATCGCATTGCTGCGCCGCCACATGGGCATGGACGTCATCATCCCGTACGTGCTGTGGGTCGCATTGTTGCTGTTCCTGGTGGATTTCTCGATGCGCCTGGTCAACCGCAAGCTGCACCCATGGTTTCACGAGACCTGATCGGCATGCCCATGATCGAAATCGAAAACGCTTGTGTCGCCTACGGCTCTCCGCTCCGTCCGGTGCTCAGCGGCATCGATTTGCAGATTCGCGAAGGCGAGTTTGTTTGCGTGCTGGGCCAAACCGGTTGCGGCAAATCGACTTTGCTTCGCCTGGTGCTCGGCTCGGAGCGCCCGCTGAGCGGCCGCGTGCTCATCGACGGCTGCGAGCATCGCCAGCCGGACCGCACCCGCGGCTACGTGCCCCAAAAATATTCGTTGTTTCCCGATCGTACGGTGCTCGGCAACATCACCTTTGGCGGAGAGCTCACCGAGTTCGGCCTCTTCGGCTGCCTCACGCCCCGCTACTACCGCCGCCGCCGCGAGCTAAGGCAAGAAGCCATGAGTTATCTGCGCCGCCTCGGCCTGCGCGATTCCGACGCCGCGAAATACCCCGACCAACTCTCCGGCGGCATGCAACAGCGCGTGGCCATCGCCCAGGCGCTGCTCACCAGACCTCGCATCTTGCTCATGGACGAAGCGTTCAGCGCCCTCGACCCCGGCACCCGCAAGGACATGCAGCACTTGATCCGCCAACTGTGGCGCGAAACTGGCACCACAATTCTCTTCGTCACCCACAATACCCACGAGGCGCTGTCGCTGGCCACTCGCGTCATTGTGCTGGCCAAGGATGCTCCCGACCAAGGCTCGCGCGTAATGTTGGACCTGCCGGTCCCGGAACCTTGCCACCAGGAAGAAATTCCCGAGCTGGTGTGCCGCTTGGAAGGTGTTTCGCACCTTCGCGCCACGTCCGAGGATGTTGCCCTCGCCGATTCCCCGTCTGTCGTTTCCGAATTGACCTAGAATAAGCATCGCCGGCTCGGCGTTTCGGCCTGAGTTCAAGCTCGAAGTTGGCGCCCAAGGCCAGACGCAGTGTTATAAAACCAGCCAGTCCCGCCGCTCGTTTTTCCGGCCTGCTGGCGCGCAAGAATCCTCAAAGATTCCCGTCGAACCTGATAAAATTCAATCCACAAAACTCCTCGCCCCGCCGCGTTCGCGATGCGAGATCGCAAAGGAAAATCATGGACCGACGCGACTTTTTGAAGACCACTAGCACGGTCATTGCCGGCGCCACGCTTGCGCCCGGCACGCTCTCCGGCCGTACGGCGCTCCCTGGGGCCTCCCCCGCCAACGCCGATGGACGAATGGTTTTGCCCATCAACCGCAATTGGCGTTACAACCGCTCGTTTGTCGAAGGTGCCCACGGGCGTGACTTTGACGACTCCGCCTTCGATCGCGTCGTGGTCCCGCACACCAATGTCCGTCTGCCCTGGCACAGCTTCGACGACAAGCAGTATGAGTTCGTCTCCATTTATCGCCGGCGCTTCAAACTGCCGCCCGAAGCCCGCGGCCGCCGTGTCTTCGTGGACTTCGAAGGCGTCATGACCGCCTCCACCGTCTGGATCAACGGCGTCAAGCTCGGCGAGTACAAGGGCGGCTACACCCCTTTCTCGTTCGACCTCACCCCGCATATCGATCTCGACCGAGAAAACGTTCTCTCGGTCGACGTGGACTCCACCGAGCGCCCCGACATTCCCCCTTTTGGCAATCAAATCGACTACCTGACTTTCGGCGGCATCTACCGCGAAGTCTGGCTGCGCATCGTTCCCGCCACGTTCCTCGAAAACATTTTTGCCAAGCCCAAAGACGTCCTCAGCGCCCATCCCGGCCTGGACGTGGAGTGCTTTTTGCAACATATGGAAGCCTCGCACGAGCCGCTTACGCTGGAGGTCGATCTCCGCGACGGCGATCGCGTCCTGGCCAAAGCGAACCAGCGCGTTCCGGCGTCCGAAGCCGCCGCCGACCCGGTCGCGCACACCGTTCATTTCGACAACATCGGCGCCATCAAGCTCTGGGATCTCGCCAGCCCCAATCTCTATTCCGTCGAGGTTCGCTTGCTCCGGGGCACCCAACTCGTCGATCGAGACACTCGCAGGCTCGGCTTTCGCGAAGCCCAGTTCACCGATCACGGCTTCGAGCTCAACGGCAAGGTCATCAAATTACGCGGCCTGGACCGCCATCAGACCTTTCCGTTCGTTGGCCAGGCCATGCCCGGCCGCGCCCAGCGCAGCGACGCCCGCATTCTGCGCGACAAGCTGAAGTGCAACATCGTTCGCACCTCGCACTACCCGCAATCGCGCCATTTCCTCGATGCCTGCGACGAAATGGGCCTGCTGGTCCTCGAAGAAATCCCCGGCTGGCAGCACATCGGCGACGAGGCCTGGAAGCTGCTCTCCATCGACAACGTCGGCCGCATGGTCCGCCGCGACTGGAATCATCCCAGCATCATTCTCTGGGGCGTGCGCATCAACGAATCCAAGGACGACCATGATTTCTACACCCGCACCAACGCCCTGGCCCATCGCCTGGATCCCACCCGCCAGACCTGCGGCATCCGTTATTTCCAGTCCTCCGAATTTCTCGAAGACGTTTTCACCATGAACGATTTCGGCTTTCCCTTGAAGCCTCCCAACCACCCGCGCTACCTGAACACCGAGTTTGTGGGCCACACCTATCCCACCAAGACCATCGATCAAAAGGAGCGCCTTACCGAGCACGCCATGCGCCACGCGCGCATCCACGACCAGCTGGCCTCCAATCCGCAATACGCCGGCGGCCTTGGCTGGTGTGCCTTCGACTACAACACTCACGGCGATTTCGGCAGCGGCGACCGCATCTGCTATCACGGCGTCACCGACATTTTTCGCGAGCCTAAGCCCGCCGCCGGCTTCTACAAGTCGCAGTGCGATCCTTCCGAAGAAGTGGTCCTCGAGCCGGCATTCCATTGGGCCCGCGGCGACGAGTCCATCGGCTTCACCAACGCCGTGGTCTGTTCCAACTGCGACCACCTCAAGTTCTACATCGCGGACAAGCTGGTGGCGGAAGCCGATCCTAACCGGGCCGAGTTTACGCACCTTCGTTACGCCCCGTTTGTGGCCGATTTGACCCACGCCGTGGACCATTGGGGAGACCTGCGCATCGAGGGCTATCTGCAAGGCAAGCAGGTTATTGCCAAGACTCTTTCCGGCCGGGGCATCGATCAGAAATTCGCGTTGGTTCCCGACGACGTCCAGCTAAACGCCGATGGCGCCGACACCACCCGCGTGGTCTTGCGCGTAACGGATGAGTTTGGCGCCATTCGGCCTTTCGCCAACGACGCCATCAAGTTCGAACTTGAAGGCCCCGCCGAAATTATCGGCGACAACCCCTTCTCACTAATCGGCGGCACCGGCGCGATCTGGATTCGCGCCAAGGAACAAGCGGGCACCGCCCAACTCACCGCGACTCATCCCTATCTAGGCGCCCAGAAACTGCGCATAGCAATCGCCGCCGCCCCTCCAGAGGCGCTCTAGTTTGCGCTACAAATATGGATCGTGCGTCGCGGCCATCCTGCGGAAACGCAAACGGGTCGCGGCAAGAAACGTGTAGGGGCGCGCTTTAGCGCGTCCCTCCTCTCTTTTTTCCGTGGGATATTGTTATTTCTCGGATTGCCGTGCCGCGCCCTGCACCAGCGCCCGCGTCGCACCGGTAGAAATCCCGCCATCCACCAACAAAGTCTGCCCCGTCACGTACCGGCTGGACTCCGCCGCCAGAAACACCACCGCCGCATCCAAATCTTCCGGCCGTCCAGGCCGCTTCACCGGAATTCGATCGCAAAGATACTCGACCCACTCCTTGTTTTCATACAAAACCTTATTCTGCTCGGTGCGAAACCAACCGGGCGCCAGACAATTGACGGTAACTCCGTGCTTGCCCCAATCGTCCGCCAAACTCATGGTCAATTGCCGGATTCCGCCCCGGCTCGCTCCATAGGGCCCGAGCCCCGCGTACCCCGCAACGCTGGTGACCGATCCGATGTTGATGATTCGTCCGTAGCCCTTCGCGATCATGCGCCGCGCCACCGCCTGCGCCACAAAAAAACTTCCGCGCAAATTGGTGTCCAGGATCAGGTTCCAATCTTCCCAAGTCACGTCCAGCGCGGGTTTGCGCACGTTGCAGCCCGCGTTGTTCACCAGAATATCCAAATGGCCGAAGGCCTGCTCCGCGTCCGCCGCCATCTTTTCGATGCTTACTTGCTGGCGGACATCCAGTTCCAAGGAAACCGCGCGGCGCCCCAGGCCTTGGATCTCCGCCTCAAACGCCCGCAGATCATCGCGATTGCGGCTGGTAAGCACCAGATCCGCACCGGCCTTCGCCAGCGCCCGCGCCAAATACTGGCCCAGGCCCCGGCTGGTGCCGGTCACGATCGCCGTCTGCCCGCCAAGGTCGAAAAGCCCGCCGCTCACGAACTCATCTCCGGCGTAAGCACCACCTTCATTAAGTTGGGTTCGCGCCCATACAATCGCTCGAACCATTGCGGGCCATCTTCCAACGGCGCGGTCGCAGTGATCAGTGGCTTCACCTGAATCTCCCCGCTGGCCAGCAGCTCGATGGCTCGCGGATATTCTCCCGCCGACGCGCACGACCCCTGCAACCGGATTTGCCGCGTGACCACTTTTTGCAAAGGCAGCGTCACTTCCGGCGAAATGTTGCCGACCAGCACCACGCAGCCGCCCTTGCGAACGCTCTCAATCGCGGCACGCACCGTCTCGTTCCGTCCGACCGCCTCGACCGCAATGTCCACGCCGTTCCCGCCAGTAAGCTCTAACACCCGCGGCACAAGATCGGCCTCGGCGGACAAGACGTCCGTCGCCCCCAACTCTTTAGCCAGTTTCAGCCGTGTCGGATCGATGTCCGCAACGATCACCCGCGTACATCCGGCAACCCGCAACGCCTGCTGGGTCAGAAGCCCGATCGTGCCCGCTCCCAACACTAACGCAGAGCTATTCGGCGAAATAGGCGCCAACGAAACGCCGTGAATCGCCACCGCCACCGCCTCCAACATCGCGGCGTCGACGAACGAAAGATTACTCGGCAGCCGGTAAATCGTGCGCGCCGGAACACTCACGAATTCCGCAAACGCTCCCGCCCGCCGGTAGTCGCCACAAGATACGCCCAGCACCTGGCGCTGTTCGCACAGATTCACTTCTCCGCGCAGGCAGTAGTCGCATTTGCCGCAGTACACCGTCGAATCGAAAGTAACGCGGTCGCCTTCGGCCAAATCGCTAACGCCCTCGCCGAGGGCCGCCACCGTTCCCGCAGCCTCGTGCCCCATAACAATCGGCGGAATGCGTCGTCCCGAAGAACCATCGTAACCATGCACATCGCTGCCGCAAATCCCGCAAGCCGCCACGCGCACCAGCACTTCATCGCGCCCGGGCGTCGGCACCGGCAGGTCGGTAATCTCAAGCTGTCTATATTTGGAAAGTAAGAGCGCCTTCATGCTCGCCGTCGCCGCGGGCCTCAACTGCCAATCGCCTCAAACATCGCACAAATCCACAGCTTGCCGCAGCGAAGTAAGCGGGTCGCGCGTCGGCACGAACTCATGCGCCACGTAGCCGTGAAAGCCGGCCGCCACGATCCCACGCATCACCCCGTCCCACTGCACTTCCTGCGTGCCGTCCAGTTCGTGCCGCCCCGGCACGCCTCCGGTGTGGAAGTGCCCCAGCCATTGAATATTCTGCTGGATGGTGCGGATCAAATCTCCTTCCATGATCTGCATATGATAAATGTCGTACAGCAGCTTCACCCTTGGCGAGTTCACCGCCTGCGCCACCTGCACTCCCCAGGCCGTGTGGTCGCACATGTAATCCTTGTGATCCACCTTGCTGTTCAGCAATTCCATGCAGATCGTGACCCCGTGATCCTCGCCGATTTTCTTTACGCGATTGAGCCCCGCAATCGTATTCTTGGCGCCCTCCTCGTCGGACATCCCCGCGCGATTCCCGGAGAAAGTAATTACGTTCGGCACCCCGGCCTTGGCCGCCAGCGGAATGTACTTGCGAAAGCTCTCTTCGATTTTCGCGTGGTTTTCCACGCGGTTCATGGCGCTGGCGATCTCCCCGCCTCCGGCATAGCCCATGCTGCACACCAGTCCGTGCCGTCCGGGAATCTCCCATTCCTCCGGATTCAGCAGGTCGATGCCCTTCAACCCGATCTGCGCCGCGTAAGCGCACAGGTCCTCCAGCGCAATTTGCTTGTAACACCAGCGGGAAACCGATTGCTGGATTTGCCCCTTGCGCTTGATCGGAGCGTTCTGCTCCGGCCATGCCGCCGATGGAACAGCAGCCATAGTCGCTCCCGTCAAAGCAGTCTTCAGCATCGTGCGTCGCGATAGTTTAGTCATAGAAATCACGCCAAGTGTAGCGCACAGCGCCAACGCCGGACGCCACCCTGCCGGCAGCCTTTCAAAATGAAGCGTTTAACCACGCGTACCGCGGAATCCTCGATATTCTACTCTTTTCCCGATTTTTTCCGGAAACTCTTCAGCTCATCCAGGAAAGCATTCCCTGCAGATCGACTATGGTCGCCGACTCCGTCCCTCGCGGCATCGCCGGCCCAATCGCCACCGCCTCGCTGTGATTCTCGAACCAAACCAGGAATGAACTCTGCTCCGCTCCCGGCAGTCGCTGCTGGTTCAGCCAATTGTAATACGCTCCGATATCGGCATCGACCAGCGAACCCAACGGATCGAGTTCCGGCGGACCGCCGCTGCCGGCCAGCATTTCGTTCATCGGCTTCTGCCGTTGCCGCGGCGCATAGCGCACCAGCAGCGTCAGCGGCTGCGCCCGCCGCAGCGCCTCGCGCGCCGCCCACTGCGCAAAGGTCGTGCTGAAAACCTGCGTCCCCGATCCCTCGGTCAGCAGTTTCACTTGGAAGCGATCCAGTACCGCGTCTCCGCCCTTGCCGGCAATCGCGTTCGCGCCGCCGACAGCGCCGCGCTCCGCGCCGTGTTCGAATCCCAGGTCCGCTGGACGCAGCTGCGCCAGCACGGTGCGCAGCGTCTCGGGGCCCATTCCCGGCCGCTCGATTTCCGCGCGCATCTTGCTGGACAGGGCCGCTCGCGCAGGCTCCAGAGCGCCGTACGAGACGCACGTCAGCGCGGCGTCGTGTTCCGCCGCTTGCCCGCCGTCGATGTACCAGTGTGCGTGCACCGCGGGATGCGCTTGCGCGCGCTTCGCCACCGCATTCAGCAGCAACTGCAATCCATTCTCGGGCTGGACGTGGCTGAAGTACGCGCCGTGCGGCCGCAGCTTGCGGAACAACGCCTCTTCGTGCGCATCCACGCCTTGGCCGATCACCGTGATTCCCAGGCGCGGGATCGCCGGCGCTTCCGGCGGAATCGCGGCGCGCAGGCGCTCCGCGTACGCTGTCGCCACCACGCGAAACGCGTCTAACTGATGGGTGGTCCAAAGGTGCGAGGACAACTGCTCCACAAACTGCGCTGGCGCGTTCACCCAATCGAACTGTTCCAGTTGCGGCGAAAGGCGAATCTGCGCGAATCCCTGAAACCACTCCTTGCTCTGCTCCGCGGAAAGGGAATTCAGATTCGCCAGTTCCTTCTCCAGCGCCTGGCGCTCGGCGGGAAACCGGAAATCGTAATCCACCACTTCGCGCAGCAAGCTCGGCAGAAAGCTCAGCGGCAATCGGCGCAGCGCTGTTAAATATTCCGTGACCAGCTTCCGCGCTTCCGGCGGATAGCCGGCAAACTGTTCCGGTTTGAGATCGACTGGCAGCATAAAAGAATGGTCTACAACAATTCCGCGATGGGCTGGCCTTGCGCCAGCGTCGCGGAAAATCCCAGCATAGATCCCAGCGTCGGCACCAGATCGACCGATTCCACCGCGCGATCGTAGACCACGCCTTCGCGCACGCCTGCGCCCATGGCCATCATCCAGGTGGTCCGCGAAAGCGCGTCGCCGGTGCGATGATGCTGAAATCCGTTGCCGCCGGAATCGTCGTCGGAGTCGCGCCCGAAGTCCGGCAGGATAAACATGGTGGTCTTGTCCGCGTATTCCGGCTCGCTCTGGATGGTCTTCCACATCTCCGCGCAGAGGCGATCGGTGCGGCGAATGCCGTCGATATACAGCGAATACGCGCCTGCGTGCGCGATGTCGATGTCGTGCATGGTGATCCACAGCAGGCTCGGCGCCACTTCGCGCATCAGCCGCCGCGCGATGTACACCGAAAGCTCGTCGGGGCTCGATAACGTTCGCGCGTGGGCCTTGAAGTCGTCCACCGACAGCTTCAGCATCATGCCCAGTTGGTGCAGCTCAAACTCGTTGCCGCCAAGTTCCGGCGTGTAGAACGGCGTCTCGTAGTTGTCGCGCAGCAAATGGTCGTAGTCGGTTCCGCCGCCGGAAGTCGCCGCGGTCAACAAATGCTTCGGCAAAATCACGCGTGCGCCAAGTCCCGCGCCGTAGGCGCGATTGTTGCTTTCTCCAATTCGATTGAAACCGTTGCTGGGCGCGACGACCCAGGCATCCGACGCGGGACGTTTTAAATCTTTGCGGAAATATTCAAAAGCGGTGGGATGTTCCGGGGGCAGGGAAGCAAAATTGTTGACCGTTTCATAGACGCCGGTGGCCAGGCTGGCGGTGGCCACGTAGTGGCCCAAAATTCCGCGGTTCACCACCTGGGTAAAAAAGCTCGACTGCGGAATCAGCTCGCGGATCAGGTGCGGAATATTCTCCTGCCCCTCGGGAGCAAAGGTCTCCTGGTCCCGCGCCCCGCCACCAAAGGTGATGACCACCACTTTGCGTTTTCGGAGGGCGGCTCCAGCCAGCGCGATGGGCGAATGCAGCAGCGTGCTGCCCAGCGCCACGCCCGCGGCGGTGCGCAAGAAGTCGCGGCGCGTGAAGGCCAGTTGCCGGGCAAGTTCCAAAGGGTTGGAGGAGGTGGCGTTTGGATTGGGTCCCGACAGGGAGACCGAGATCCGGGGCATCTTGGGCCGGGATGGCAGGTGGTAGGTCATTGGAAACGCGAAGCTTAGCGTAAAACCTACGCCCGGGCAGCAGCGAAGTCAAGGGTCGCGATGGATTTTTCATCGGTCTTGAGGAGGAGTTAACGGGAAAGCAGGGGATAAGGCTGGTCCGCAGCGGCCCTTTGTTCCTCAGGGTCGACTGAAGCCCGATCGATAGGTGAGCACTTACGGCGGCGCGACTGCGCAGCCTCGGGAAGAAAGATAGGAGGGACGCGCTAAAGCACGCCCCTACACTGGGAAAGCGGGCCGCCCGCAAGGCGAGGGGAAGGCCCGCCCTCTGAAGAGGGGCGGCTACAAGAGGCATGTGTATGGCCGGGAGCATCCCTGACACTTTAGACCGGGCGCATATCTGACACTTTCTGGTTCGGTTCGGGCTGGGAACTTGCGGACCGGGAAGGGGACGCGTCCCCTTCCCGGTCCGCAAAGTGGGGCGAGTTGTTCAGCAACGGCGCCACTCGAAGTCGCTGGCTGTCGAACAGCCCGATGGGGTGCTGCGCCAAGTACACCGTGAACCAGCGGTCGTCTTCCGGCAACAGGCCTACGCGCTCGCCCCACAGAACTTCACTCAAAAACACCTGGTCTTTCTTCCAACGAAAATGGCCTGGCCGTCGCACGCTGCGCACCAGCATATACCCGGGATACTCCGGTTCCGGCACCTGCTCTGGATATTTTCGCGCACTGGGCGCATAGACCTCCGCTGGCGTGCGCATCCCTAGCGCTTCGTGCGGACGCACTTCATTGTATTCCTGGCGAAAGCGCTCCAGCGCGCGTTGCTGTTTGCGCCGGTTGGCCGCGGGCGGCTGGGCCACCTCCTGTTTCAGCGTGCGATGCATCCGTTCGTGTCGGCCATTCTGCTCCGGATGTCCGGCTTCGATGCGCTCCGGCACGATGCCCAGCTTGATCCACCATACCGCCAGCTGCGACAACCCGGCCAGCGCACGGCTCGCAAACGGTGCCCCGTTATCGGTGCGGATGGCTGCCGGCAGGCCATATTCGCGGAAAGCCGCTTCAAAAATCGCCTGCACTCGCGCCGTGTCGGTCTTCTCCACCGCTTGGCTGCGCAGCAGATAACGGCTGTGGGCATCGGAAATGGTCAGTGGATCAATACGCTCCCCGTCCCCGGTGCGGAACCAGCCCTTGAAATCCGCGCACCACACGCGGTTGGGTTCGTCGGCATGGGCCAGCGGTTCGCGGTACGGGGCGGTGCGCACGCGCTTCCGGCGCGGCACCACCAATCCTTCGCGCTGCAACAGCGCTCCGATGGTGCTGGCCGCCGGCCAGTGGCGTCCGGGCTGGTCCCGCTCCAGAATGCGCTTGAGCTTCCGCGGCCCCCAGCGCATATGCGCCTGCCGCAGCCCCAGCACCCGCTGCTCGATCTCCTCCGGCATCTGGTTGCGGTGCCGGTGCGCGGCGCGGCTCTGCTCCAGCAGCCCGGTTACTCCCGCTTCGCGGTAGCGCCGCAACCATACGTACCCGGTCTGCCGAGTGATCTCGTAGCGTTCACAGAGTTCGCTCATGGTACGTTCCCGCAACTCCCGTTCAAAGATAAAGCGAAGTTTTTCTTCCATAACACTGCTCGTTTTCCATGGCATGCGCTGGTTGTACACGCTGCTGCCAAAGTTCCTGCAGTGTCAGGGATGCTCCCGGTCTGTTTTGTCAGGGATGTGCCCGGTCCGTACCCATGTGAGGGGGGTACCCCCTCCCCTCTTTTTTGTAAGTGTTGATTCTGAGGGAGTTAAAGTTCTTTAGAATCAACACTTGCACAAGTGTTGATTCTAGGAGGCTTACAGGTGCACGCTGTTTGCAAACAAGTAACGGGTGGATCGGGCTTGGAAGGACTTGGCGGCGGGCGAGCATGGCGCGCAGGCACGGAAGGACCGTGCCAATCTAACTAGGCCATTATAGCATATTAGTATCGTATGTCAAGGATTACTTATAAATGGCGTGTAATCTTGCAGTTCGCCGGGAAGAAGGGGGGAGTCGCGGGCGGCTCGGGGCGTCAGAAGTGCGGTCAGCGCAAATTAGGGCAAGAGGCGCTCTGGGCGCTGACCGGAGCTACCTCCGTTTTCCGACTCTTACTGGCCTGGTGCCGGCGTGTGGACTTGGGCCTCGCCAAAGGCACTTCTCGAAGATTGAACGGTAGGCAGGCTCGTCCGAAAGCAAGAGAGATTCGAGTGCTGCAACGCTGGCCTTGTCCCCGTAAGCCATGTTACGGATAACATGGGCGATCCTAATGGGTGCGGCGTCGATGGTCTTCGTTACGTCCACTAGGCCATCAAATAGAGGCACGGAGTTCGATTCGTAATATCCGAATATCTTCAGCCAACTATCCAAGATGAGAAGCCACGCCGCGACATAGATTTCCGTCTCGCCGAACGAACGATCTTCAAAGGCTTTCTGAACTTTGGCCCAGACGCTAGGATCGGAGATCCTCATTTGCTCGGGAACGGCAGGAAGATATCGAACGCGAAGAGCTTCCGACCACTGGGAGCGAGGTTCCAAGGCAAACAGGTCGCTGAGTAGTTCTATCACAGTCTCTTGGAGTTCAGGGGTACTTAAGAATCCTTGCCAAAAAGCATTTCGCTTTCCATTGGCCGTCGGCGGTAAAACGTGAATCTGGCGATGAACCAGGGCCAGCGCTCTGTTAGCTGACTCCGAACTATGTCGACGCTTGCCCCGGAGCCAGGAGTGCATTCGCTTCGAGTTCAGGTGCTCGCGGCTCAGACCAATTGCATCCCTGCTCAGCGCAGAGTCTTGATTAGACTGCTGCCCGTCCTTCAGGGGTCGAGATCGGTGAATAGAAAGGAAAGGGAAGCTAGCACGCTGTGGGTGCCCTGGCCTCCGCTCGTGTTCGCGATTCACGACGGGGCCCTTTGTAGCCGACCAGCGATAGATGGTGGATTCGCCGTCGAAGGAAATGAGAATTGTGTTTAGCATCAGATCCCGGAACGGCCCCCGATATCCTCCCGTTAAGGCCACAAGTTGTGCCTCGAAGGCAATCCGCGCTTGGGTCCCGACCCCGAGTGGGGCCGCGAGAGACTGCAAAACCGCCGCGATGAAGTTCAGTAGCCGCGACGTCAGAGCTAGCGCTTTCTGGGCTACGAAAACCTCCTCGAGTTTCCGTCGCATGGATGAGAAGTCGATAGGCGGAATCGTGGTACCGAATAGGCATTCATAGGCGAGCGCAAGACGAGGTTTACCCGTGGCAAAGATTTCGTCAGCTATTTCAACCGGGAGACTTAGAGACAACGTAAGCAGTGCGAGGCTGGTCTTGCCAGCCTCAACTTGCGTCTTTTCAAAGGTCTTTATTGCGGTTATCATCGACTCGCGGTTCAGAGTTTCCTTTGCCAACCAATTCTGAAGAAGGGAGTGTATGGCCCTCACTTGGTCAAGTGCTCCGGCATGGCAGCCCGACGCGACGAGGAGAGCAAGGATGTCGTTCTTGCACTCTTCGGCGGGCTCGATTCCGTCAAGGAGTAGTCCGCCGAGGACTTGAGATTTCGTGAATAGCCGGGTCCGCTGTTTGACGGCAAGTATCCGCGCAATTAGAAATTTTTGACTCTCGTTCGCCTTCAGGCCCGCCACCAGGAGTCTTATGACTTCGTGCCATCGCGGATCCTGATAGTAGTGTCCAATTACGCTCCAGAGGCCCTCGACTCCGGACTTTTCGCAAGTCGTTATGATGTATGCTGACGTTAAATATTCTTGAAACGTTAGATGAACAAAACTGTACTGATTGTCACCGACCTCGATCAGTAGTCCGGCCCGCTTTTTGATGAACTCCAGAAAGTCCTTGGCGAGATCCTGGGGCTCGCTCTCCGAGTCATTGGGATTCTCGTTTTCAGAAATATGTTTAGTAAGGAAATCGGAAATATCATCGTAAGTCACCACCGCTCTTTGGTTCCTGCCAGTACTTGCGCTACGACATTGCATCCAATGGGCGATGGCCTCCATGCGAAATCGATTGCGACGCTCCACCTTGCCACGGTTCTTGTTTTCGGTTTCGCGGAATTTCCATGTATGCCATGTGTTTAACAGTGTTTCGGTGCATTTCTGGTAGAGTACAACGCGTTCGTCTGGCAGAACCGCGTCAATCCTATGAACGAGCGCCACGATCGTTAGCAGCAGGGGGTTCTCGGCCAGTTCACGAATCGCCGTGTGGGCGTCGTCGCGTAGGATTCGGATTAGATCTTGGACATTTTCTTCGCGTTCTCGCGGATTTTCGATACGAACGCGATACCAATCGCTAACGAATTGCTCTATTTCCGGGAGCAGTAATTTCGTGACGCGATAATGGCGAAATTCTTCTTCTGCAAAGCGAAAAGAGTTGTCATACCCCACTATTCTTGTCGTGACAATAACCGTGTTTCCGGGATAGGTCGTCGTCAAGGTGCGAATGCGGTCTCGAACAGCCTCTTTGAAATGAGGGCTAGGTAGCTCATCCATTCCGTCGAAAAGTAGTATCGATTGTCCAGACTCAAGGAAGTATTCAAGGAAATCATAATCGGCGTCCTTGAGATTGAAATCTGCCTGGATGTTTTCTCTAATGTAGTCAAGCAGCGAAAGATTCGACCGAGACTTAATCTCGTCGGCATACTTTCGCAGCGTAACGAGAATCGAGAGTCTCGTGTCCGCCTTGGCTTTGTACCGCTCTTGCAGAGGTCTTGAAATACCCGCCAAGGCCAGGAAGCGCAGGAGTGTGGATTTTCCCGATCCCGGGTCACCTAGGATGACGCACTGACCTCCCGACTCAAGGAGCGAAAGTGGGTCGACGCGGGATGCAGTTGAGGTCCGCTCAGCGAGGACTTCAGGAACGATCGTGAGTGGAATGTAGATGTGTTCCATCGGGACGCCCCTAGTAGCTTCCTGCTTATAAACAGACATCCCGACGAACTGAATTTCGCGATATAGATTTATAAAGTTGTCGGCGTATCGTTTTCTTACATCTTGAATGGTCTTCCTGCGATGACTGCCACCTTCTATTAGCTCCGGGTAATAATAGAGGCATAGGGACGGAGTATCCAGAAAGAGGTGACCTGCCCCCCGTTTTTGGTCCAGTCATAAGTTAGCACTCCGGGGTTCCTGCACATCCGATCCGGCCCATGCTGGGTCGATAGAGACGACCGGCGTGGGGGGAGACGCCGGTCGCGCGACGGCACTCGCCGCGAACTCTTCCGGCGTCAGATACCCCAGCGAGCTGTGTGGGCGTACCGTGTTGTAATCAACCCGCCAGTCCTCGATCACCTTCCGTGCGTGTCGGAGATCAACGAACCAGTTCTGGTTCAAGCATTCATCGCGGAACTTCCCGTTGAAGCTTTCGATGAACGCGTTCTGCGTGGGCTTGCCGCGCTCGATGAAGTGCAGCGCCACCTGATTCTGATAGGCCCATTGATCCACAACGCGGCTGGTGAACTCCGTTCCATTGTCTACCTGGATTGCCGCCGGTGTTCCACGTTGTTCTCGCAGCCCCTCCAGTACCCGCACCACACGCAGACCGGGCAGCGACGTGTCCGGTTCGATCCACAGGGCCTCTCGCGTGAAGCCATCCATCAGGTTCAGTGTTCGGAATTTCCGCCCGCCGGCCATTTCGTCATGCGTGTAGTCCATCGTCCACATCTCGTTTGCACGCGTCGGAAGCGCCAAGGGTACCCGCGTTTCAGATCGAAATTTCTTGCGCTTCCTACGCTGCATCGCCAGCCCCTCCTCCCGGTACAGCCGATACACTCGCTTGTGGTTGACACGCCACCGCAGCGTTCCATCCGCGGTCTTCTCCCGTCGCAGGAAAATGTACAGCCGCCGATAGCCGAATCGCGGGCGCTCGCCTGCCAACTCGCGCAGCCGGGCCCGCAACGCCACTTCGTTCCGTTCCTTCCGCCGGTACCGCCAGCTCCCGCGGTGCATCCCGATCAGCCCACAGGCGCGTCGCTCGCTGAGTCTTGCTTCTTCCCTCACGACACGCACCGCTTCTCGCTTCGCCCGCGGGCCTACCACTTTTTTGCCAGCACCACCTTCAGCGCGTCCAGGTCCAAGGCTTGCTGCGCCACGATCTTCTTCAGCCGTCCGTTCTCTTCTTCCAGTTGACGCAGCCGCCGGGTCTCGCTCACTTCCAGACCACCGTACTTCGCTTTCCAGTGGTAGAACGTAGCTGTACTGATGCCCATGCGACGACAGAGGTCCTTCATGGGAACTCCAGCCTCTGCCTCCTTCAACACCCCAACGATCTGCTCTTCACTAAAGCGGCTTCCTTTCATGGCGCTTCTCCTCTCGTGGTCTTATACCCGGAGAAGCTAAGTTTTGGCTGGACTAAATTTCGGGGAGCAGGTCAGAGGCCCATTAGGTGAGTATGCCCCCAGTGTTCCAGTTCGAAGGTTAGGCTTAGTTTATCCCGCAGGTTTTCGAACCAAGTTACGTCTCCGCCGTCATTCCGGGTTGGAGCTTCAATAAAGTCATCAGGTGTGATAAGAACCCATTTCTTTAACTTGTGTTTCTTCTTGTTCGTGCTAGCAATGAGCAGAGAGTCGATGATTTTTGTACGGTGCTCGTTGCTTAGGGGCGAAGGAAAGAACTTGTACTGATATCCTGTTGTGCCCTCACGACGGAAACGGTCACCCGTGAAACTGTCAAGCCCGCCGTAGTCCCCGGCGGCATCGCTGTATAGGGAAACCTTTCTTCCGTTCCTCCGGGCTTCGTGAAAAATCAAGAGATCAACTACACGCGCAAATTCCTTCCCTCCATCGGCTCCCTTTGGTAGTAGTTCAGAGAGAGGTCTAACCGCTGGCAGACGTTTGATTGCTTCTGGAGTCATTTCGCAATTCCTCCGGAATGTAAGTTCAGCCGGCGCCATAACTGAACATGAGACGTGCGGAGTATAGCACCACTATTTCTAGTGGGGAGACGCGAGAGGGCTTCGTGGTAGAGGGCTGAATCGTTCGGCGAAATGAGCTTCTGCCACGAGAAACATCGAACGGCGGGGCTGTCGGTACTTAATAGTTGCTGGGGCGACGCGCTGCCGGTTATGGACCAACGGTCGGACTATTCCGTGAAGGCTGGGATCACGGCTTGGCGCCAGGAGAGTCCTTTGCGGCGTAGACGAATTGGCGGATTTCGGCTCTTTGTTTTTCGAGGTCGGCCAGGTGCTGTTCGCGGAGTTTCTGATAGGCCTGGAGCTGCTCTTGGGCTGCATCCTTTTGGCCGGTGCGGACGTACGCCGTCCCCAGGCGATAGTGGGCGTCGGCGAGGTCGGGGTTTAGTTCCAGGGCGCGGACGTATTGCGGGATGGACTCGGCGTACTTGGTCTGGTCGGAGTAGAGGTTGCCTAGCTGGAGGTGGGCTTCGGCTAGGGCGGGGTCCAGGGCGATCGACTGCTCCAGAAGCGATTGGACTTGGTGGAGGTCCAGGGTGGGGTCTTGGGCGCGCTTGCCCTTCCAGAGGCTCATGGCGTAGTAGTACAGCGCGCGGGCGTTGCGGGGCTGCAGCTCGGCGAAGCGGCGGAAGCGCTGGATGACCTCGTCGGCCTGGCTGGGGGAGCTGTCGTAGGCGCGGGAGAGGAAGAGGTAGCAGGCGGGGTCGGCGGGGTTGAGGTCGGCGGCGCGGAGCAGGGATTTGACGGCTTCGTCGTAGTTGCCGTGGGCGTACAGGGCCATGCCCAGGCCGATGGCCAGGCGCTGGGAGGCGGGATAGCGCTCGGCGGCGTGCTGGAAGACCTCGATGGCCGGGGCCAGGGTGCGGTGGAGGAGCAGCTCGCTGCCCCAGTCGAAGAGGTTGCTTTCGCTGGGGTCGGCGTGGGCGGCCAGTTCAAATTCGTTTTCGGCGGGGACGAATTGGCCGGCTTTTTCTTCGATTTCGCCGAGGAGATTGTGGAGCTCCGCGGTGTCTTTTTGCTTGAGAAGGCCGCCGACCAGTTGGCGGGCCTCCGGCAGCTTGCCCGTCAGGAGATAGGCCAGGGAGAGGTCGTAGCCGTTGTCGTAAGACGAAGGATCGAGGCGCTGGGCGCGCTCCAGGTAGGGGACGGCTTCGGCGACCTTTTTGGATTGGATGTAGGACTCGCCCAGGTTGTGGTTGGTGTCGAAATTCTTGGGGTCGAGCTCGACCGCTTTCTGGAACTGCGCTTGGGCTTGGTCGAGTTTTCCGAGGCGCGAGAGATTGGCGGCCAGGTTGGTTCGGGCTGGGGCGGAATTGGGCTGGAGGCGGACGGCTTTCTGGAGGTGTTCGCTGGCCTGGGCGTCCTGGGATTGGGCGGAGTAGACGAGGCCCAGGAGTTCGTGGACTTCGAAGCTGTCTGGGACTTCGGGGAGGAGCTTTTCGAGCTGCGCGGCGGCTTCGGCGAAGCGGCCGGCGTCGTATTGGGCGACGGCGGACTGGAAGGCGCGGTCGAGGTCGGGGCGAGGTTTTTGCCGCGCGGCGGGGGCGGAGGCCGGGGGCGGCTGCTTCTGCTGGGCGTGGGCTGAGGCCCCCGGAACGCAAGCAACAAGAGCCAGGAGGCCGAGAAGAGCGACACGGGCGGGGAGGGCAAGGAGAACAGCAAGCGTACGTTGGCGCTGCGTCGCGTGGGCCTGGGCGTTGCGGGCACAGCAGTGCTGTGCCCCTACAACGGAATTCGGAAGCGCGACTCGCGCGGTGCGGGCGAACAGGCTTCGTGGGATCACGAGGTTCCAGAATATCACTGCACGGTCACGCGGAGAAAGATCGAGCAAAGCGTACAAGCGAAACATCGAAGGAGAAGGGAACGCTTCGCAGACAAAAAACTCCCCGTAGAGCGCCCTCGACGCGCGTTCTACGGGGAGTCGCTAGGCTGGGCTAGTAGTACAGCTTCAGGGCGAACTGGATCTGTCGCGGATCGTAGGGAGCATCGCGAGTGGAGCCGATTTCGCCGAAGTTGGAGCTGGTGAAGTTGCCAGAGCCAGAGATGGCCACAACGCCGTTGCCGCCGAAGTTGGGGGCGTTGAAGTTGGGGTGGTTGGCGATGTTAAAGAACTCCGCACGGAACTGCAGGCGGAAGCGCTCGTTGATCGGGAGATCCTTGAAGAAGGAGATGTCCGCCCGGTGGAAGCCCGGACCTTCCACCTTGGTCACGCCGCCCAAGGCGGCGGTGCCCGTCAAAGGAACGCATCCTGCCGGTGTATTGCTGGGAACTCCACCAGCACCCAACGCGCAAGGCTGGGTGAAGGCCGCGGGGTTGCCGTAAAAGCTCAGGACCCCGCTGGAGTCGGTGTGCAGACCTAGCTTGAGAGGTTGTCCAGTGAAGAGCGCACCGCAGGCGATTCCCGCGGCCGTCTGGCTAGGACAACCGATGGCGATGGGCTGACCGCCCTGGAAGGTGGAGCTCCAGTTGACGCTCCAGCCGCCGACGATCTTGTCCATAGCCCCGCTGGCGCCGGACATGAAGTGTTTGCCCTTGCCGAAGGGAAGTTCGTATCCCCCGCTGAAGTGGAAGACGTTGCGAATGTCGAAACTGGCCAGACCATAGTCGGCCTGGATTCCGAAGCCTGGAACGCCTGGAGCACGGTAGCCGTTGACGTTGCCGCTCGCGCTGTTTTGACCGCTTCCGCCATTGAGCAAGTCGTCGGCGTCAGAGAGCACCTTGGACCAGGTGTAAGTGCCCAGGAAAGTGAAGCCGTTCGAAAATTGCTTTTCGAGCTTGGTTTGGAGGGAATGATAGTTACTGTTCCCTTCGGTTGCGGCATAACTGGGGTTTCGGCCGAAGTCCGGGAAGGGAATGAAATTCTGGGCATTGGCATTGGCCGGCAAGATGGTGCTGACGGCGTTGGCGGTGTTCGGAAATACTTCCAAATGACGCGCCAAGGAGTTCACGTAGCCGACTTGGATGGACATCGACGGAGTGAGTTGATATTGAACGGTCAAGTTGTCGCTCATGGTGTAGGGAGTCTGGTAGTTGAACTGAATGCCCAAGCAGGCCCAAGCCGTTGGCTTGTACCAAGCAGAGGGCTGAGCGGTGTGCAGGAGAATCCAGTCTCCAAAGGTCGCCGTATTGCCCGGGACCCGCGGTAGCGCAGCCAGGGAAGGTAATTGGCGTGTTGGCGTTGGGCTCCGGGAAGTTGAACTGGAACTGGAAGGGATAGTTTTCCCCGATGTTCGGCGAGTAGCCGCGGTTCTCAAAGCCGTTGAAGAAGAGACCAAAGCCACCGCGAACGACCAACTTGGGATTGACCTGATAGGCGAAACCGAAACGCGGCGCAAAGTTGGTTTTTTGCGAGTGCCCGAGGCCCGATCCGTACTTGTTGGTGACGTCGAGCGTGATGCCGTCGTTGGCAAGCAAAGTGGTGAAGCCGGTGACGGGATCGGTGGAAAGATTGCCCGCGTTCGGCCCCGGCGGAATGATGTACAGGGGCGCACCCGTCGGAGAGGCGCCGGCGGGAACGAAGTTGGCCTGGTTGTGATGGTGCTCGTAGACCAAGCCAAAGAAGTCGTAACGCACGCCGAGGTTGACGGTCAGCTTGCGAGTGACCTTCCAGTCGTCGTTGAAATAACCGCCGTAGTAGTTCTTACCGTTGTCGGTTTCGGCGATGTTGGAGGCTCGAATATCGGTCGCACCTCCGAGGAAATCAACCCCGCCAACGGTCGATAGTTGAGGGGTCAAGCAGAAATTGAGCGCGCCCGGTGTTGCCGATACTGCTGTTCGGCATGTCGGTATAGTCGCCGTTGTAATCGAATTCACCGCGGGACCAGGGCGGCTGCAAGGTAGAGAACTTGACGTGCTGCCACTCGATGCCCATTTTGAAGGTATGATTACCGAGAATTTTGGTGACGTCGTCAGTGATCTGGAAGGTGGAACTGACTTCGTCGGAAGGCAGGAACGCGTTGCTGCCTAGAGTTTGCAGCCCGTTGATGCCGAAAGCGGGAAGACCGCCGTTCTCCTTCAGCTGAGGAATGCCGACGATCCCGAACTGCGAGGGAATGTCGGTCAGATCGTTAGCGGAAGGCGAAGTGCGTGTGGTGTGGAGGTAATTGAGACCCGACGCTCAGCCGGTTGATCAAGGTCG
This sequence comes from uncultured Acidobacteriota bacterium, assembly GCA_963788495.1. Taxonomy (GTDB): domain Bacteria; phylum Acidobacteriota; class Terriglobia; order Acidiferrales; family UBA7541; genus Acidiferrum. The sequence goes on from CAWBGX010000003.1 coordinate 1,000,084, forward strand.
GAGAGAACGTGTGGGTGTAGCCCAATGCGCTCTGCTGAGCGTTGGCGGTCTGATTGCCGTGCTTGGAAGCCACCGCCGTCCGCGATGCCTCCGAAAATGCCGGGAATGAATTGTGGGTCGTCCGCCAAGCTGAAGCGGTAGAACAACTGGTTGTTGTCGTTAAAGTTGAAGTCGACGCGGGAGTCAAAGGAGTTGCGATGCTCGAAGAGCTTGGGCGACGCGCCGAAATTGGAGAAGAGCTTGCCGTTGGACGGTGCCGGATAGAGATTCAACAAAGCGATGGCGTTGGGGTCCAACCGTCCGGCGGGCAGGATGTTCAAGCCGCAGCCCGCGATGGTAAAGACGAAGTTAGCCGGCGCAGCGCCGCAGGTGCCGAAAGGATCGCGCACGAACACGCCGGGGGAAATCTCCCGGGTGGTGGCAGGGTCCAAAATGGTTCCTACGGGGATCATCCGACCCAAGGCGTCAGGTCTTGACCCGGCCGAAGATTGACCTGTAATAAGATCCTGAAAGTTGGTGTAACCGCTGGTGCGCTCGGCAGCGGTGGGGACGGAGCCGCTAAGAATCGTGCCCTGAACCCTGCGCAACCCCTCGTAGTCGCCGAAGAAGAAAACCTTGTTCTTGCCGTTAAACACCTTCGGGATGACGACCGGGCCGCCGGCGGTGAAGCCGAACTGGTTCTGACGCAGGGCACCCTTGGGAACGCTGTTGGCGTTTTCAAAAAAGTCCGCAGCGTCCAGCTTATCGTTGCGGAAAAACTCCCAGGCGGCGCCGTGGAAACTGTTGCTGCCGGACTTGATGGTGGCATTGAGAACGGCGGCACCGGAGCGGCCGAACTCAGCGCTAAAGTCCGAGGTCTGCACCTTGAACTCTTGCACGGCATCGAGCGGAGGAAGAACGACGTAGTTGGTGCCGTTCAGGAAGTCCACGGTGTCGGAGTTGTTGTCGATGCCGTCGAGCAAGTAGTTGTTCTGCGCGGGACGAAGACCGTTGGCAGAGAAGGCGCCGCTAGCAGCATTGCCGCGGGTGTCCGCTTGCGGGGTGTTGACGCCGGCAGCGAGTTGGGCCAGGAAGGTAAAATTGCGGCCGTTCAGGGGCAGAGTGTTGACGCTGCGGCTGTCGACGACCTGGCCGACGGAAGCATCCTGGGTTTCGAGCACCGGGGTGGTGGCTGCGACTTCTACGGTCTCAGTGATGTTGCCGGGTTTGAGAACGAAGTCGGCGACCACGTTTTCGCCGACGTTGACCGTGATGTTTTTCTGCGCGACGGTCTGGAAACCCTGGAAAGAGGCGGTGACTCTGTAGGACCCGATTTTTACGGGAGTGAACTTGTACTCGCCATTGGAGCCCGTTGTGGTGGCCAAGGTGGCGTTGGTGCCTTCGTTGACCATAGTGACGGTGGCGCCACGGACGGCGGCACCGGAAGTGTCGGTAACGGTGCCCAGGATGGTGCCGGTGTCGACTTGGGCGCGGAGTGGAGCTGCGCTCAGCAAGAGAGTAAGTGCTACAGCGGCGGTGGTCAGCAACGATGCTCGGCGGATCAAGGTGGAAACGGCCATTCGGATCATCAACTTCCTCCTGGGCACCGCACAGTGCCCTCAAATCGGTACGACTAGGACCGGCGCAAAGCGTTAAACACGCGAAGGCGCGGCACGCCGCGCGCCGTGAATTGTTTCGCGGCTACAAGCCACATGAGATCGTCTGATCGAACCCGTCGGGCAACCAAGCCCTCCGCCTCGCGGCTCAAACGTCAGTTATTTGAAACCCCAAGCCCCAGAAATGGATTGAAAAGCACAACCCCCGACTGAACCGCACCAAAAGTACTTAACCGCTTAACCTGGATGAAAGCACGGTATTTTGCGTGTTGTCAAGCATTTTTTTTGCTTTATACTTTGCACAGGCTGGATGCAGAAGTTCGGGTGTACCTTCGGAGTTGGTCGAGGTCAACGGAAATGCCAGGGTTATGGGTTTAACCATTCGTGATGTGGCCAAAGCCGCGGGGGTGTCCACCGCGACGGTGTCGAACGTGTTGAACAACACCGGCAAAGTGGGCCGGCGCACGCACCGGCTGGTGCTGTTGACGGTTAAGCGCATGGGATATTTTCCGAATGCCCATGCGCGGCATCTGGCTTCGCGCGACAGCCGCACGCTGGGGATCATCGTGTCGGACATCGTGAACCCGTTCTTTCCGGAAGTGATCAAGAGTTTTGAAACGCGCGCCCGGCAGCTGGGGTACGACGCGATTCTGAGCGATACGAATTACGATCCGCGGAGAACGCGGGAGGCCGCGGAGAGAATGATGGAGCATAACGTGCGCGGGGTGGCGGTGATGACCTCGGAAATCAGCGCGCGGCTGATCCACGAACTGGAGCGAAGAAGGATCGCGGTGACGTTTCTGGACCTGGCGCCGGTTCGCGGGTACGTGAGCAAGTTGCGCATCGACTATTTCTCCGGAATCAAGCAGATCGTCGACTACCTGCATAAATCGGGGCACCGGCGAATCGCGTTCATCGCCGGGCGGCCGAAGCTGAAGTCCAACGTGGCGCGGCTGGAAGCTTACGAAAAATGCATGCGGGATTTGGGATTGGAGCCCGGGCCAGTGGTGCACGGCGACTTGCGCTTCGAAGGCGGATTGGCGGCGGGTTTGAGCATCGCAAAACTGTCGCCGAGGCCGACCGCGGTGATGGCGGTCAACGACCTTACGGCGGTGGGCGTGATCAAGGGATTGCTGAAGGGCGGGTGCCGGGTGCCGCAGGACATTTCGGTGACTGGGTTCGACAACACGCGATTGGCCGAGTACAGCAACCCCTCCTTGACGACCGTTGATGTGCACCGGGACATGCTGGGACGGATTGCGGCGGATGCACTGCATGAGCTCTCGTGCTCTGCCAATCCGCAGGGGAGGGAATACCACATTCCCGCGGAAATGATTTTGCGAGAGTCTTCCGGGCCTGCGCCCTCGGAGCAAGACTGATCCAAATCCTGCCCTGATCCGACGGCTGGGCCAACGGGGGCGCAGCCGTGCTGCGTCCCTACCATGAGAGCCAGCCGACATTACGCCAGAAGTGTGCGCTAGTCTTTGGTAGCGGCTCACCTCGGTGCTAGCATGCGAATACTGGCGATCGCCGCGCGGAAACTTGAGAATGGGGTATTACAAAAACAGAGAGCGCGGTTTGTCGCGCCGGACATTCCTGAAGCGGATGCAGTGGGCGCCGACGCTTTTCCTTCCGGCGCCGCTGCAGGTACGGGCATTGGGGCCGGTACTTGGGGAAATTGCCGGCGGAACGAATCCCGGGTTCCACTTCGCTGATCTTCGTTTTACACCTCACTATCCCGCGAAATCTCCACTTGATGAGGTTTTGCGCAAACTCGTTCCGGGGACCGATGAGTACGTCACGGAGAGGTACGCGTTTGAGATCATGCGGCTTTTGGAGGAATGGAGCCGAGGTCTTAAGGCGGCGCCACCGGCTCTCGGAGGGCTGGCGAAATTTCTGGATGGTGCGATAGAGGGCAATTCGCTCGCTCCCGTTGAGCAGCGCGCGGTGCGTTCCGGGAATGGGATCGAAGTTTTGCGCAGGCGGTTCGGCGGCAATGCGGTAGCGGGCCGAGAGGCGATTTCTTCAGGAGATCAAAACCTACCTGGCTTCGATGTCGCGGGTGGAGACGGCTGAATTTGAGATTGTCGGAATCGAGGAAATTGCGGGGTCTTTGCCGACGGTGCGTGCCGACATTCGGTATGACCTGGCCGGAACGCGGACGGATATAGGGCGTGAGGAGCGCATCGGGCACTGGCGGACGCAGTGGTCGCGCGATGAAACCAACGAGTGGCGGGTGCTGCGATGGGAGGCGACCGAGGAAACATTGAGCCGGGCGCACGGGCCAATATTCATCGACGTGACTTCCCGAGCGCTGGGACCCACGGAATCGTACGAGAAGCAGATGCGGCACGGCGTCGACTATTGGCGCACGGTTTTGGACGGGGCTTGCGGGATCGATGTTTACGGGAACAACGGCGTGGCCATGGGAGATTTCGACGGCGACGGATGGGATGACATGTATGTGTGCCAGCCCCCGGGACTGCCCAACCGGTTGTATCGGAATCGCGGCGATGGAACGTTCGAGGATGCGACGGAGAAGGCCGGAGTGGGCGTGCTGGATGGCACGGCCTGCGCGCTGTTCGCCGATTTTGAGAACCGGGGGCTGCAGGATCTTCTGGTGGTTTGCGGCAGCGGGCCGCTGCTGTTTCAGAACCAGGGAAATGGGAAATTTTTGGTGAAACGCGACGCGTTCCGGTTTTTGCGGCCTCCGCAGGGAACGCTTACGCACGCGGCAGTTGCCGACTACGACGGTGACGGGCGCCTGGATGTTTATTTTTGCTTGTACAGCTATTACCTGGGACTCGACCAATATCACTATCCGGCGCCTTATTTTGATGCGCGGAATGGGCCGCCGAATTTTTTGCTGCACAACGAAGGCGACGGCGTTTTCGAGGATCGCACCGAGGCGGCGGGATTGAACGTGGACAACGACCGCTACAGCTTCGCGTGTGCTTGGGGCGACTACAACTCGGACGGGTTGCCGGATTTGTATGTGGCCAACGACTTCGGGCGAAGCAATCTGTACCGCAATGATGGCAGCGGAAAATTCACCAGCGTTTCGACCGAGGCGGGTGTCGAGGACGTTGGGGCGGGGATGAGCGCGAGCTGGTTCGATTTTGACAACGACGGAAAACAGGACGTTTACGTGGCGAACATGTGGTCTGCCGCGGGGTTGCGCGTTTCCGAACAAAAGATCTTTCATGAAAAAGAACCTGAGAATATCCGCGCGCTTTATCGGCGGCACGCGGGCGGCAATTCGCTGTATCGAAATCTGGGGAATGGGAAGTTTCAAAACGTGAGCCGGGCGGCGGGAGTGGATGTGGGGCGTTGGGCGTGGTCGTCGGACGCTTGGGATTTTGACCATGACGGCTACCCGGATTTGTACATCGCGAATGGATATATTTCCGGGCCGGAGACTTCCGGGCGCGACCAGGGCGATGTTGGGAGCTTTTTCTGGCGGCAGGTGGTGGGGAAATCGCCTGCGAATGCCATGCCGTCGGTGAATTACGAGCTGGGGTGGAACGCGATTAACGAACTGATCCGATCGGATGCTTCCTGGAACGGCTCGGAGAGGAATGTTTTTTACGCGAACAACCGCGACGGGACGTTTTCCGATGTTTCGGGAATCGTGGGATTGGATTTTCCGGATGACAGCCGCTCGTTTGCGCTCGCGGATTTGGACCACGATGGACGGTTGGAAGTGGTCCTGAAGAACCGAAACTCACCGCAGTTGCGGATCTTGCGGAACGCGATGAAGGATCTGGGGCATTCGATGGCATTGCGCTTGCGCGGGAAGAAGAGCAACCGCGACGCCATCGGGGCCGCTGTGACGGTGGAGGCCGAAGGGCGTCGGCAGACCAGGTATGTGCAAGCGGGGTCGGGATTTTTGGCGCAGCATACCAAGGAGCTTTTTTTTGGACTTGGAAAGACCGAAGGAACTGTGCGCGCCAGCATTCGCTGGCCTAACGGGCTGACACAGGTCTTCGAGCATTTGCCTGTGAACCAGCGAATCGAAATCGAGGAAGGGGCCGAAGATTTTACGGCCAGGCCCTTTGCCGCTGCGCCGGCGTCTTACGCGCGGACGGGAGAGGCTCAGAAACGGGAGATTTTGCCGTCGGCGGTGGAGACTTGGCTCATTGAACCTTTGAGCGCGCCGGAGTTTTCTTTGCCGGACCTCGCGGGCGACGTGCGGGAGTTGCGGTCGTTTCGAGGCGGGTTCGTGCTGCTGCATTTCTGGGTGACAGGGTCGCCGGGCTGCGGTGAGCAGTTGCGGCTCTTGCAGAAGAAGGAGGCAATTTTTGCTGCGGGCGGAGTTCGAGTTTTGGGGATCAACGTAGACGGTCCTGACGATGTGGGAGCGGTGCGATCACTTGTGACGAAAGAAGGGCTTTCGTTCCCGGTCCTGCTGGCCACGCCGGAGGTGGCCGGCATCTACAATATTGTGTACCGCTATTTGTTTGACCGGCGCAGGGATCTTGGGTTTCCCACGTCTTTGCTGGTCAACGGGGACGGCATGATCGTCAAGGTTTACCAAGGACGGGTCGTGGATCCTGAACGGATTGCGGCCGATGCGAAGACGGTGGCGGGCACTGCTGCGGCCCGAGTGCGGCGAGCGCTGCCGTTCGAGGGAGTGCTTTACGGCGGGGAATTTCAGCGCAACGACTTTACGTATGGTGTGGCGATGTTTCAGCGCGGTTATCTGGAGCAGGCGGCGGCGTCTTTTCAGCAGGTCATCGCAGCCAAGCCGCAGGAGCCTGAGGCTTACTACAATTTGGGCACGCTTGATCTTCGAAGAAACGCTTTCGCCGCAGCGCGGGGGTATCTGGAGCAAGCGGTGAAGCTGCGTTCGAACTATCCGGAAGCGTGGAACAATCTTGGGATGGTTGCAGCGCAGGAAGGCCATGCGGACGAGGCGGTGGGCAATTTTCAGCGGTCCCTGGAGCAGAGGCCGGACTACGCCATCGCGCTGCTGAACCTGGGAAACTTTTATCGGCGTCAGGGAGCGTTTGCGGAGGCGGAGAAACTTTTGCGGCAGGTGCTGGGAATTGAACCTGATAATCCGGAGGCCAACTACAGCCTGGGGATGCTGTACGCGCGGCAAGAGCAGCTCCCGCGGGCGCTGGAGTATTTGGAGCGGGCGGTGAGCTTGCGGCCGGATTATCCGGACGCGCTGAATAACCTGGGCGTGCTTTTTGTCCGGGAAGAACATTATCCGGAAGCGAGAGAGAGATTCGAGACGTGCATCCGCGTGGCGCCGAATTACGATCAAGCTTATCTTAATTTGGCGCGGCTGTATGTGGTGCTGAAGGATAAAGAAAAAGCCCGAGAGGCTTTGCAGGCGCTGCTGCGTTTGCAACCGCAACACAAGTTGGCGCAACAAGCGCTGGAGATGCTGAATTGAACTTTCAAGGCCCGGGACTTGACTGCAGGCGGGGACGCGCCGGGGAAACACTTGGCGGCGGTTTGTCCTGGCGTCGTTGCGCGAGCATCCGCCGATGGCCGGCGCTCTACGGAATGTTCGTGCTGTCCGTGTTGTGCGTCTCGGATGCAGGACACGGTGCGCCGCGGCAAGGTACGCCGCTGCAAGCTGCGCCCGCGCAGAGACATCGGCAGCAGGCCGCGGAGATGCCGCCTGGCCTCGTGGAAGCGGAAGAGTTGCTTCGGCGGGGCCTCGCCGAGCAAGCGAAGGAAAAAGTTCAGGCGGAGTTGCAACGGAATCCGTCGAGTGTCGAGGGCTACAATCTTTTGGGCATTATTTGCGGCGAGCAGAATGATTACGCCGGCGCATTGGATGCCTACCAACGAGCGCTGAAGCTGGACGCCGGCTCGACTCGGACGCTGAATAATTTGGGGAATTTGTACGTTGCCGAGGAAAAGCCGGATCTGGCGGAGAAAGAATTCCGGAAGGTTTTGCGTTTGGAGCCCGGCAATCGCGACGGAAACTATAATTTGGGCTTGGTGCTGATGGCCGAGGGCTCGCCGGCCGAGGCTATCGCTCACTTTCAGCGGGTACGTCCCTTGGATGTTGCGACGCGCAGCAACTTGACGCGCGCCTACCTTCGGGCCGGGAGGACCGCCGAGGGACTGAAGACGGCGACGGAGCTTTCCGCACAAAACAAAGACGACGTGCAGCTGCACTTTACGCTGGGCGTTTTGCTGGCTTCGGAGAAACAGTATCGGGCGGCGCAACTGGAACTGGAAAAGGCCAATGCGCTGAAGCCGGAGACGGAGGAGATTCTCTACAACCTTGGCCAGGCTTATTTGCGGACCAGCGAATATGCAAAAGCGGAACTGGTGTTGAATCGGGCGCTGAAACTGAAACCCGATTCACCTGAGACGCTCTATTTGCTGGCGCAAGCCTATCAAGAGCAGGGCAGGTCCGTGGATGCTCTGGATTTGCTGGTGCGCGCGCACAAGCTTGCTCCTGAAAACACCGACGTCATTTTTCTTTTGGCGCGGGTCAGCATGACCCAGAATTATTTCGAAGATGCCATCCCCCTTTTGGAATCGGGCATGAAAATCGCTCCGCAACGCGCCGATTTGCGCGCGGCCTTGGGCGAGAGCTATTTCATGTCGGGAAAAACGGAAAAGGCCATTGAGGAGTTTAAGGCGCTGGTCGAATTGGATCCTTCCGCACGATCGTATGCGTTTCTGGGACTCTCGTACCGGCATTTGGGACGATTCGATGAGGCCCGAAAATATTTTGAGGCGGGTCTGCAGCAAGATCCTCGCAATGCTTCTTGCTTGTTCAACATGGGCTACATCGAGGAGCGGCAGGGAAATCACGCGCGGGCCGAGGAGCTATTTCAGGCGGCTCTGCGGTCGAAACCCGATCTTTCCGATGCCCTGCTGGAATTGGCAAATCTGCGCATCGCGAGCAAGAAATTGCCGGAGGCGGCGGATCTGTTGCGGCGATACGTCAAGGTGAGCCGCGAGCCTGCTTCGGGATACTACAAGCTGGCCATGGTGGAGAGGAGTCTCCATCAGATGGACGCGGCGCAGCGGGATTTGAATGTTTTTCAGACACTTTCAAAAAATGCGGCTCCAGGTCCCTATCCGTATCAGCACCTCTTCGATTATGTGGACAATCGCGGCAACCTTTCGGCGCGCGACCGCACACAGCAGGATCTGGCTCAGCTTCACGAAGAGGTCGGCAAACATCCGGACCAACCGCAAAACCTGTACCTCCTTGCGGAAACTTATCTGAAATTAGGAAACGCGGGAGAAGCGCGACAAGCGATCGCGCAGCTCGATCAGATCAGCGAGGGAGACTATCGGACCCAGACGGGAGTCGGTGTGCTGCTCGCCCGTTACCGATTGTATGACGACGCCATCCAGCATTTTCAGGCGGCGCTGGCGGCGAATTCCGAATCGGATGACGTGAAGTTTGATTTGGCGGACGCTTACTTCCGGAAGGGCGCGTATGCCCAGGCGCTCGAAGCGGCCAAGCAAGTTTCAGCGCCGGGGCAGCAGGACGCCGCCTTTCTGGCGCTGCTCGGAGACATTTACGCGCATCTGGGCGACAGCGCCCGGGCTTCCGAGATTTTCCGGGCCGCGATCGACCGCAATCCGGACAACGATCAGTATTACCTCTCGCTTGCATTGGTGGAGTTGCGTGAGAAGGATGCCGCGGGCGCCGACGAGACATTGCGGAAGGGCTTGGCGCGGATTCCCGGATCCGGCAAGATTCTGTGGGGTTTGGGAATTGTTTCCGTGCTGCAGGGCAAGACGCCACAGGCGGAGGAAGACTTCGAACGAGCGGTGGACCTGCTGCCGGAATGGTCGGGGAGTTATTCGACGCTGGGCGTTTTTTATTACCAAACAGGAGAGATCGCCAAGGCCAGGGAAGTGCTGAACCGCTTCAAGGGCAGCAACGCCGCCGGCGGCTTGGACATAAATCGCATTGAAGAAGCGTTGTCGCGGGCGCCGGCGGTGCAATCGTCTTTGCACGAACCTATGCCGATGGCCGCCCGGTTGCAGTTACTTCAACTGGCGCTCTCGCTGGCTGATCGGACTCTTTAAGGCCCCCGCTGCCGGAATCATATGCGCAAGAAACCAAGGACAGAAAAAAGAGCGGTCGTCGAAAGCATGTGTGGAGCGATTCTGGCGCTGGGCGCTGTCCTCGGCGTGGCCATCCATCAGCAAGCCGCCGCTGGGCAAACTCCTAAAGCGCAAGATTCCCGGGTGAACGTCCGATACACCGACGTTCGAAAAGAGGCCGGAATCACTTTTCTTCAGGATTCCACGCAAAGCGAAGAGAAATATTACCTGGAGACCATGGGCACCGGCGTCGGTTGGATCGACTACGACCAGGACGGGTTGATGGATCTGTTCTTCGTGCAGTCGGGCGAAACCGATATTTACAAACCGGCGCATCCTTTGCGGTCCGCGCTGTATCACAACAACGGGGACGGAACGTTTACGGACGTCACCGAAAAAGCGGGGCTCGGCGGCGCGGGGCATTACGGCCAAGGTGTGGCCGTCGGAGACTTTGACAACGACGGGTACCCAGATTTGTATGTGACCGGTTATGGCCGCGCCATTCTGTATCACAACAACGGCGACGGAACCTTTACCGACGTGACGGCTAAAGCCGGCGTGGCCGACGAAGGCGGGTGGTCCACGAGCGCAGGATGGTTCGACTACGACAAGGACGGTTGGCTGGACCTGTTGGTCACCAATTACATCGAATGGACACCGAAGACCAACTTGTGGTGCGGCGAACGCCGGCCGGGCTATCGTTCGTACTGCAATCCGGGGAATTACAAAGGGCAGAAGACCAAGCTGTACCACAACAACCACGACGGCACTTTTACGGACGTCAGCGTTGCTTCCGGCGTAGGCAAGCCCGAATCGAAGGGCATGGGAGTGGTGCTGGCGGACTTCAACAACGACGGCTGGCCGGACATCGCCATCGCCAACGACACCTGGCCGAATTTCTTGTTTCTCAACAAACATGACGGAACTTTTCAAGATGTTTCACTGGTTTCGGGTATCGCGGCCAGCGAGGACGGGCGTTACGAGGCGGGCATGGGCATTGACGCGGCGGATGTGGACGGCGACGGCTGGCAGGACTTGTACATCACCCACCTGGATTTCGAATTGAATCGGTTGTACCACAACAATCAGAATGGAACCTTCGACGACTACACGTTTCGATCGGGAATCGGGAACAAAGCTATCTTGCTGAGTGGCGTTTCCATGAAATTCCTGGATTACGACAACGACGGCTGGGACGACATCGTGCAATTGAACGGCGCAATGCTGGATAACGTTCAGCTGTACCACGGCGAGGTGACTTACAAGGAGCCCATGCTGATGTTTCGCAATTTGGGAAAGGGACAGTTCGAAAAAGTGTCGGAGTCCTTGGGTCCGGATTTCGTGCGCCCCATCGCCGGCCGCGGCATCGCTACGGCGGACTTCGACAATGACGGCGATATCGACATCGCCGTCAACAACCGCGGCGATTATCCTGAGTTGCTGCGCAACGACGGCGGGAACGCCAATCATTGGCTGGAAGTTTTGCTGATCGGGACGAAGTCAAATCGGGACGGAATTGGCGCTTCGTTGAAATTGACTTCCGAAGGGTTTGTGCACGTCGAACAGGCCAAAGGCGGCATGAGTTATATGTCGGCAAGCGATCCGCGGATTTTCTTTGGCTTGGGCAAGCGCACGAAGATCGAATCTTTGGAGATTACTTGGCCGAGCGGGCAGGTGGATAAGCTGGCGAATGTGCCCGTCGACCGCATCATCGCGGTGAAGGAAGGCACAGGAATCGTGCCGCGGTCGTTTCCCAAGATAGCCTGGAAGGCCCCAGGCCGATGATACGGATAAGCTATAGATCATGAATCTCTTGCGCCGTCGTTTCCTGGGTACCTCCGGCGTTGTTCTGGGCAGCGCGTTGTTGGATGCACTCACGAGCCCGTTGTGGAAATGGAAGCGTTCCATGCTGCTCGAAGCGGCCACCGTGCCGCGTCTTGACGCTTCCATTTCCAATTCCAGCCTGGCGACTCCGCCGGCAGTCTCGCCGGTGCTGTTCGTCGACGTGGCCAAAGAGGCCGGCCTGAATTCCCCGAACGTGTGGGGCGGCGCCGACCACAAGAAATACATCATTGAAGCGAAGGGAAGCGGGCTGGCTTTTTTCGACTACGACCATGACGGTTGGCTGGATATTTATTTCACGAATGGAACGCGCTTTGGCGTCGATTGGCCGCCAGGGAAGGCTCCTACCTCTCACCTCTACAAAAATAACCGCGACGGAACGTTCACGGATGTGACGGAGAAATCGGGACTGGCGCGGACGGGATGGCAAACCGGCGTTTGCGTGGGCGATTACGACAACGACGGCTGGGACGACTTGTTCTGCTGCTTCTGGGGGCACAATATCCTGTTTCACAACAACGGCGACGGGACATTCACCGATGTAACGCGCAAGGCCGGTGTGTACGACGAGCAGATTCGCTGGGGGGCGGGGTGCACGTGGCTGGACTACGACCGCGACGGGCACTTGGATCTTTTCGTGTGCAATTACATCAAGCTCGACCCGGCAAAAACTCCTTCCGCGAGCGATCCCGCCGTTTGCCAGTGGAAAGGGATCCCGGTGATGTGCGGCCCGCGCGGTCTTCCGGGCGACACCAACGTTTTGTATCACAACAACGGGGACGGAACCTTTACGGACGTGTCCGAGAAGTCCGGGGTTCTGAAAACCGGCCCGCGGTACTCCATTACGCCGGTCTCCTACGATTTCGACAACGACGGCTGGCCGGATATTTATGTGGCCGTGGACTCGGCGCCCAGCATCTTGCTGCATAACAATCACGACGGTACGTTCACCGATGTTGCGATGATCGCGGGCTGCGCCTACAGCGAAAACGGCCATGAGCAAGCAGGCATGGGTGTAGCGGTGGCCGATTACGACTGCGACGGCTGGTTCGACATTTTCAAGACGAATTTCGCCGACGACACTTGCAACCTGTATCGCAATAACGCGGACGGGACCTTCAGCGACGTCACGTTTTCTTCCGGAATCGGCATCAACAACCAGTACGTCGCGTGGGGTTGCGGATTCGTCGATTTCGACAACGACGGCTGGCAGGATCTGATCCAGGTAAACGGTCATGTGTATCCGGAGATTGAGGGGCACGATACCGGACAGACCTACAAGAACCCGCGCCTGGTGTACAAAAACCTAGGCGATGGACGATTCAAGGATGTTTCCGCCGAGATGGGCCCGGGCATCAGCGAGCGGTTTTCCAGCCGCGGCGCAGCCTTCGGAGACTACGACAATGATGGGGACATCGACGCTGTGGTTTTGAATATGAACGATCTGCCGTCGCTGCTGCGCAACGACGGCGGCAACAAACAGAATTGGATCAAGATTAAATTGATCGGGACCAAGTGCAATCGCACCGCTATCGGGGCTCGGGTGCGCGTGGTGACCGGCAAGCATGCGCAGATGGACGAGGTGCACAGCGGATCGAGCGTCATGTCGCAATGCGATCTGCGGCTGCACTTCGGTGTCGGAAAAGCGCAGGCTGTGGATCTCATCGAAGTGAAGTGGCCGACCACGCAGAAGGTGGAACAGTTCAAGCAGGTGAGTGTCAACCAGATACTTACGATTCGCGAAGGGAACGGGATCGTCGACACCCTTAAGCCCAAAACCAAGTAGTTTCGTTCTATGTTTTTTTTAATGAGGGGAAGACGCCGCCGGCTGGTCTTTTAGAATAATCAGGAATTGCCGGAGTTCGCGGCGCTGGCGTTCGACTTCGGCAGCCTCGGTCTTCTGGATTTGCTGGTAGGCTTGAAATTCCTGTTGGGCTTTTGCTTTCTCGCCCACTCGTTGGTAGGACAGGCCCAGGCGGTAGTGGGCCTCGCCCAACAGCGGATTTACTTCAATCGCCTGCTTACAAACGCGAATGGCTTGCTCGAAATCATTTTGCGCGGAGTACAAAACACCCAGCTGAACGTAGGCTTCGCCGAGTTGGGGATCGATGGAGACTGCTTTTTCGAGCAGCGTTTGGGCTTGTTGCGAACTTTTTGGATCTTCGGCCCCGTTGTTCCGCTTCCAAAGGCTCATGGCGTAGTAGTAGTTGGCGAGAGCGCTCTCCGGCTGATTCCGCGCAAAACGCGCTAGCTTTTCTTCGCTGCACGGTAACGGCACGGAAGTTACCTTTTCCATTTTTCCGAGAAAAAGATAAGGGGCGGAGTCCGCCGGTTGCAAATCAGAGGCGTCGCAGAGGCGGCGCGCAGCTTCCTCGTAGGAGCCAACGGAGTAAAGCGCTGCGCCGAGACCTGCGAGCATTCTCGCCGATTGCGGATGCGCGCTCGATCCTTTTGTGAAAACTTCCGCAGCCGGCTTTGCCGCCCGATGGAGGAGCAACTCCGAGCCCCATTCGAAATAGTTCTGCTCGCTGGGGTCCATCTGGGCGGCTCGTTCGTACTCGTGCACCGCTTCCAGTGGATTGTTTAGTCGCTCGTCCAGGTCGCCTAGCAGGCGATGGCCTTCGGCGTCGTCCGCTGCGGCCAGAAGTTTTCGGACTTGTTCGCGAGCTTGCGCGAAATCACCCTTGGCCTGGGACGCCAATGCCAGATGGTAGCGGGTGTTGGCGGTGCTGGTGGAGGCCTTCCCTGGATCCCCGGATTTCAGCGCCGAAGTTTCCTTGGCGAGTGCTTCGCTGGTTCGAGAGGTGGTGTCGGACCCATGCAAGCCCAGGTTGCTCCAATCGGTGACGCCGGCTACGGTGAAATTCGGTTCGTCCTTGAATTCCATGGGCGCCGATGAGTTGTTTGCCTGCAAAGGCTCGAGGACTAAATCAACACGTTTCTTCTCGCCGGGCGCGAGTGTCAGAGAATCCGCGACGGCGCCGCGCCATCCCGATTTTGCCGCTCGTAAGGAGTACGTGCCGGCGTGGGTGGCTGAAAGGAGGAACGCCCCGGCGGAGTTCGTTTTCGTTGTGACCGGCGTTGCGTTGCCCTTCTCCTCCAGAAACACCGATGCGTCGGCGACCGGTTCGCCGGCTGAAGCTCGAATGGTCCCTTCGATCGTGATGGTTGGCGGCTGGCGCGCGGAGGAGTCTTGTGCGAAGGCCGTCGCGCTTGAGCAACTCACCGCGGCAGCCAGTGCGATGACCGCGACACGACATCGATTGCCGAATTTTTGACGCGGCGGCTGCAATGGGCGCGAACAACGCATTGTCGACGGCAATTCCTTTGACCGATCGCCTGTAGAAATCTAAGGCAGTATTCTTGCTGCCCATCCGCCTCCGGGCGCCAACTTGATCTTCAGTTTGGTTGTTTTGTTAACTTGAATTTTCGTTTTCTTGTAGTCGCTGGCCATGCGGTCGGCATTCACGCCGTCCTGATAAGCGTCGAGCCAGAAATTGCCTTCCGGCAGGAAGGAGAAATCCACTTCCAATTCGCGCGCGGTCCAGTCGGTCATTGCGCCGAGATACCAGTCTTTGCCATTGCGTCGGGCTACCAGGACATATTCCGCGATCCGTGCATCCAGGACCTTGGTGTCGTCCCAAGTGGATGGGACGGGAGCGAGAAACTCCATCGCTTCCGGCTCGCGCAGGTAGTTCGAAGGGCTGTCCGACAGCATCTGCAGCGGGCTTTCGAAGACTACGTACATGGCGAGTTGCTGGCAGCGGGTGCCCAGCGCCATGGGCTGTTCGAAAATCGGAGCAAAGGTGGCTTTGGTGGCGTTGCGCATCGCGCCGGGCGTGTAGTCCATGGGGCCGAGAAACATTCTGGTGAACGGCAGCGTGACGTTGTGCTTGGGCTCGGAGTCGGCGCTCCACTTGCTCCACTCCATGCCGCGAACACCTTCTCCGCTGATCATGTTGGGCCAGGTGCGGGTCATGGTGATTTGTTTTTGCCCGCCGTGAAAATCGACCAGCATTTTGCGCTTGGCGGTCTCGCGGCTGACCTTATAGTAGAAGTTGATCAGCAGCTGATCGTCGCGCTGCATGAAGTCCACCTTGATTCCTTTGATGCCCCATTTTGCATATTGATCGAGCGCGGGGATCAGCTGGTCGTCGAGCGATTTCCAGACCACCCAAAGAATGATGCCCACATTTTTTTCTTTGGCGTAGGCGGTCAACTCTTCCATGTTAATTTCGGGAACCACTTCCAGTACGTTTCCGAGCTTGTACCAGCCTTCGTCCAAAATGATGTATTGGAGCCCGTACTTCGCGGCGAAGTCGATGTAGTACTTGTAGGTCTGGGTGTTCACTCCGGATTTGAAATCCACACCGTAGACATTGTTGGCATTCCACCAGTCCCAGGCCACTTTGCCGGGCTTGATCCATGAGGTGTCTTGCAATTGCGAGGGTTCGGCGAGCAGATAGACCAATTGGTTGGTGAGCAGGTCTCCGTCTTTTTCGGCGATGCCCAAAAGCCGCCAGGGAAAAGTGCGCGTGCCGGAGGTGGCGGCGATGTAGTCGGCGGCTTCCACGACCCGGAAATCTCGGTCTCTTTCCAGTTTCTCTTTTAGCGGATAAGGAGGAAAAGTCCCGGAAAGCCCGCGTCCGCCCGTGCCGCGCAGCCACATTCCCGGATAATCTTCGACGTCCGATTCGGCGACGGCGACTTTAACGCCTCCGCCCGCATCCACGACCGCTGGCATGGTGCCAATGAACGCCGGCGCAATTTCGCTCAAATGCTGCGGAATATACTTGCGCTCGTTGTGCGAGAAAAAACTGTCTTCCTGGGGATAGTAAACGATGGAATCCGCGGGGAAATTAAACTTCACTTCCTCGCCGTAGACTTTCACCTGGGGCTGAGAAAGCGACGTTTCGAAACGATAGGCGGCGCCTTCGTTGTACGCGCGGAAAACCACCGCATAGTCGCCATCCATTTCGAGGCGCAGTTCATTGTAGCTGTCTCGAATCTTCGCGAATTTCTGATGGACGGGCGGCTCGATCACCTGGTTGTAACTGCGTTCTTTCGCGGATCTGACCTTCGCTTCCGGCCCCAGCGTTTTGTGATCGATGTCCAGGGAAAGCGTGCAATCCTGCAGCAGCGCGCTGCCTTTGAGGAGCACGTCGTACCGGATAGTCTTGGCGGTGCGGATTCGGACTTCGATTCTGCCGTCGGGCGAGCGCAGGTCGTAGCTCGACTGCGCGGCAGCGTTCCCAGCCAACAAGAATGCGATGGCCAGCCCCAGCAGGAATTTTCTTAGCAGCCTGTTCATAAGTGCCTTTCTCTGAGTATCATCAGCAGTCCCTGCCGTTTGCCAAAATGCAGCGGAACCTTACCAGCAAACGTTTTCCCGCATAACCAAAAATAATTCCCCAGTTGCCGCGTTGCATTCTACACCCATGACAAGTGCTTGCGGCAAGTTGCGACCTCATGTACCCTCCGAACTTTGCCAACGCTCGATTAGAAAAGAGGCACGCCTGGACTCACTTTCCCGGTTCATTCGGTTTGGATTAGATAAGAGTTTATGACCCGACGGTCGACTATTGCCGAGCGTTTTCGCGCCCGATTTGGCGGGACTCCCCAAATCTACCGTGCTCCGGGGCGCGTCAATCTCATCGGAGAACACACCGACTACAACGACGGTTTCGCGATGCCGGCGGCCATCGAATTTTACTGTTGGGTCGCGGCTGGCGTCAGAGAGGATCGCAAGCTCAGCATCTACTCCGAAGAGTTCTCGGCGGCGGCGGAGGTGGACTTGTCCTCCGCCACGCCGCAACCTTCCAAAACGTGGAGCGACTATCCGTTTGGGGTGGCGCTGCAACTAGAACAAGCGGGGTTCCGGCTTCGCGGAGCGAATTTGCTCATCGAAAGCGAAGTTCCCATCGGTGCGGGACTCAGCTCTTCCGCTGCGATTGAGGTTGCCACCGCCCTGGCGCTCGCCGATCAGTCCGGCTGCTCGCCGGATCGCGTTCAATTGGCACAACTGTGCCGAAGAGCCGAAAATGAATTTGTCGGCGCGCGCGTCGGGATCATGGACCAATTCGTTTCCTTGCACGGACAGAAGGACCATGCGCTGATGCTCGATTGCCGCTCGCTCAGTTTTGAATCTCTCTTGATTCCCGATTCTGTCAAGCTGGTGATCAGCAACACCATGGTCAAGCATGAACTGGCCTCCAGCGAGTACAATCGCCGCCGCGCGGATTGTGAAGAGGCTGTCCGCCGGCTTTCCGGAGTCCTGCCGGGGATTCGCGCGCTCCGGGACGTAAGCCTGGAGCAGCTGCAACAGCATCGCGGAATCCTCTCGGAGGTCATCTACAAGCGGGCCCTGCACATCGTTACGGAAAACGCGCGCGTGCTGGATAGCGCGGAAGCCCTGCGCACCGGAGATATCGTGCGTTTCGGAAAACGCATGGCGGAATCCCACTGCAGCCTGCGGGATGTGTACGAGGTCAGTTGCCGCGAACTCGACTTGATGGTCGATCTGGCGTACCAGCAAAAAGGTGTTTACGGCGCGCGCATGACCGGTGGTGGTTTCGGCGGGGCAACCATCAATCTCGTGGATGCGCCGCACGCCGGAGAATTCAAGGAAAAAATGGCCAAGTCCTATCAAAGAGAAACCGGCCTGGTTCCCCAGATCTACATTTGCAAGCCGGCCGAGGGCGCCGGCCCGTTTGCCTCCTCCGATCTTTGACGTTGACGGGAAAAAATCGCAATGAGTTCGAGAGATCTTCAGGACACGCCGCACCGCCGCTGGAATCCTCTGTTACGCGAGTGGGTGCTGGTTTCGCCGCATCGCACGAAACGTCCCTGGCTTGGACAGGTCGCTAGCCCCGCGGTTCTGCCGCAAATGACCTATGATCCCGAGTGCTACTTATGCCCGGGAAATTCCCGCGCGGGTGGAATGCGGAATCCGGTGTACTCCGGCACCTTCGCTTTCGACAACGACTACCCCGCATTGCTGCCGGACGTGCCTCCGGGCGAAGTGGATCGCGACGGTCTGATCGTGGCTCGCGCCGAGCGCGGCATCTGTCGTGTAGTCTGTTTCTCTCCCCGGCACGACCTCACCGTGCCCCGCATGCAGCCAGCAGAGCTGCGGCAGGTCGTTGATGTGTGGACGAACCAGTATCGGGAATTGGGCGAGCTTTCCTGGATCCAGCACGTCCAGATTTTCGAGAATCGCGGGGCGTTGATGGGCGCCAGCAATCCGCATCCTCATTGCCAGATCTGGGCCAACGAAGAATTGCCGAACCTGCCTTCGCGCGAATTGGCCGCGCAACTGGCCTATCGACAAGCTCACGGCGCCTGCCTGCTCTGCAGCTACCTCAGCGCGGAGCTCCAGGCCACCGAGCGTATTGTCTGCGAAAATAAGGGATTCGTCGCGCTGGTGCCGTATTGGGCGGTCTGGCCTTTCGAGATCATGATTTTAAGCCGCCGCCATACCTCGAGCCTGGTGGAATTGACCGATGAGGAGCGCAACGACCTGGGCGAAATCATGCGGCGCGTCACCGTCCGCTACGACAATCTCTTCAAGACCGCGTTTCCTTACACCATGGGATTTCACCAACAGCCTACCGACGACAAAGTGCATCCCGAGTGGCATTTTCACGCCCACTACTTTCCACCGCTGCTGCGTTCGGCGACCGTGCAGAAATTCATGGTGGGGTACGAAATGTTAGGCTCGCCCCAGCGAGACATCACGGCGGAAAGCGCCGCCGCGCTTCTCCGAGACCTGAGCGATATTCATTTTCTCGACCGCGACTAGGACCCGAATCGTTTAAGCGTCGCAAAGTGGATCCAGATTCGATGAACATCGATTCGCACCAACACTTCTGGAAGTATCAGCCCGCGCGCGACACTTGGATCACCGACGCGATGTCCGTCCTGAAACGTGATTTTCTTCCGGAGCAGCTGACGACCGATCTGGATGCCAACGGCATCGATGCCTCGATCGTGATCCAGGCGGACCAATCGGAGAGCGAAACTCTGTTTTTGCTCGATTTGGCGGAGCACAACCAGCGGGTCGCCGGTGTCGTCGGCTGGATCGATCTCGCCTCTCCCCAGATCGATCAGCGGCTACGCTTTTTTTCACGTTTTCAAAAACTGTGTGGCTTTCGGCACATTGCCCAGGCCGAGCCCGACGACCGGTTCTTGGTGCGGCGCGATTTTGTGCGTGGAGTTTCACTCCTGCGGGAATTCGGTTTCAGCTATGACGTCCTCGTTTATCCTAGGCAACTGCCCGCTGCTTTAGAACTGGTCTCCATGTTTCCCGAACAGCGCTTTGCCATCGACCACATGGCGAAGCCGGAGATCAAGACACACAACGACGGATCTTGGTCCGCGAACATGCGGGCCATCGCTCGGAACCCTAATGCGTACTGCAAGGTGTCCGGCCTGGTCACCGAAGCGGATTGGCACTCCTGGAAGCCAGAAGACTTCCGGTTCTATCTCGACGCTGTTTTTGAGGCATTTGGTCCGGAAAGACTGATGTTCGGTTCCGATTGGCCCGTGTGTTTGTTGGCGGCCAGCTACCGGCAAGTGAAACAGCTGATTGAGGACTACATAGACGGCTATTGGTCCAAAGAAAAAGAAAAGATTTTCGGTTCCAATGCCATTCGCTTTTATGGTTTAAAGGTTCCTGCTCATGGATCTGCAGATTAGAGACAAGGTCGTCCTGATTACTGGCGGCGCCAAGGGCATCGGGGCGGCGATTGCGCGAGGCGCCGCCAACGAAGGCGCCATTCCTGTCTTGGTGGACAAAGACGCCGACGCGGGCCATCAACTTCAATCTGAGTTGCGCCAGGCTGGCGGAGCTTGCGGACTGATCTGCGTTGACTTGCTGGCGACCGCCAGTTGTTCGAACGCGGTCGAGCAGGCCTTGCGCGAATTCGGGCACCTCGATGTCCTGGTCAACAACGCCGGCGTCAATGATGGCGTCGGGTTGGAGAACGGCAGCCCCGACAAATACTTAGCCTCTCTGCAGCGCAATCTTCTGCACTACTACGGCTTGGCCCACTACGCTTTGCCGGCGCTGAAGGCGTCGCAAGGCTGCATCGTCAACATCGCCTCGAAAACAGCCCTGACGGGGCAGGGCGGCACTTCCGGGTACGTATCTGCAAAAGGCGCCATCCTGGCTTTGACGCGGGAGTGGGCCGTGGAATTGCTGCCCTACGGAATTCGCGTGAACGCGGTGGTTCCGGCCGAAGTAATGACCCCGCTCTACAAACAATGGCTGAGCACTTTCCCGAATCCTGAAGAAAAACTGAAGACCATTGTGTCGAAGATTCCGCTGGGCAAGAGAATGACGCAACCCCAAGAAATCGCGGCGATGGTACTGTTCCTCATCTCCGCGCAGGCGGCGCACATCACCGGCCAGCACGTGTTCGTCGATGGTGGTTACGTCCATCTTGATCGCGCTTTGACTTAAAGGAGAACATGACTCACGCAACCGCGCCGATCACCGAGCGTCGATACGTCCTGCCTCTGATGCTGGTCACCACCCTCTTTTTCTTGTGGGCGCTGGGCGTCAATCTCAACGACATCTTGATTCCGCACCTGAAAAAAGCTTTTAGCCTCACCGATTTTCGATCCTCCCTGATCCAGTCTGCCTTCTTCGGCGGCTATTTCCTGGCCGCGCTGCCCGCAGGCCGCCTGATGGAGCGGGTGGGCTACAAGAACGGAATCCTGATTGGGTTGTTGATCTGCGCCACCGGCGCATTTCTCTTCATTCCCGCAGCGGCAATTCGTATCTACGGTTTTTTTCTGTTCGCACTGTTCGTCATGGCTTGCGGCCAGTGTTTCCTCGAGGTAGCCGCAAATCCCTACGTCACGATTCTTGGGCCGCCGGAAAGCTCGGAACGCCGCCTGAACCTGGCCCAGTCTTTCAATTCGGTGGGCGCGGTGGTCACGCCCTTCCTCGGAGCTGCGTTTATCTTGTCGGGGGTGGAATACACCTCGGCGCAATTTTCCGTGATGACGCCCGAAGCGATACAGGCATATCGCGTTTCAGAAGCCAACATGGTGAAAGTGCCGTACCTGATCATTTCGGGAATATTCCTGCTCGTTGCGCTGCTCATCTATATGTCCAAGCTGCCGGAAAACAAGGCGGTCGCCGTTTCCGAAGAAGCAACCGTTCGGGAACGTGCCGGTCGCGGCATATGGGCCTACGGGCATCTGACCAAAGGCGTGCTGGCACAGTTTTTCTACGTCGGCGCACAGGTTGGCGTGGCCAGTTTCATCATCCGCTTTGCCGAACATTCCATCGCCGGGACCCACGAAAAGGCTGCCGCTCACTATCTGCAGATGCATTTGGTGGGATTTATGGTGGGCCGCTTCGCGGGCTCGGCGATAATGAAGCACATCCCAGCCCCAAAACTTCTCAGCCTGTTTGCATGTGGGGCTTTGGTGTGCGGGGTGGTCGCGCTGCTGGCGTCGGGATCGGCGCCGGTCTGGGCGGTGGTTCTGATTGGCTTCTTCCACTCCATTATGTTTCCGACGATTTTCGCCCTCAGCCTCAAGAATCTGGGCCCGTACACCAAGCTTGGTTCGTCGCTGCTGGTCATGTCCATCATTGGCGGAGCCGTTTGCCCCGCGATCATGGGCCTTATCTCCGACGCCTCCGACATTCAGAGGGCCTTTGTGGTTCCCCTGCTTTGTTACGTCTACGTGCTCTATTTCGCGATGCGAGGATACCGGCCCGCATCCGTCGCAGACCTTGATGGAGCGCTGGAGATTGCTCCGAGCCAGGCGAAATGAGCCGCCCGATGAACGAGAGATACTGCCTGGCGCTGGACCTCAAAGGGGATCCCGGCTTGATCGCCGAATACAAGCGCCATCACGAAAAGATTTGGCCCGAAATTACCGAGAGCATCCGAGCCGCCGGCATCGTCGACATGGAGATTTATTTGCTCGGCACGCGTATGTTCATGGTGATGGAGGTCAACGAGCGATTTTCCTTCGAGGCCAAAGCGCGGGCCGACCGCGACAACCCCAAGGTGCGAGAGTGGGAAGAGTTGATGTGGACGTTTCAGAAAGCGCTTCCGACAGCCAAACCCGGCGAAAAGTGGCTCCAGATGGAAAGAATTTTCAAGTTGGAGCAGTAGGCGGCGCAACCCGATCAAGAATCGCGCTCAGTTCGGCGTTTGCCCGTCAAAAAATGCGCCGAATCATTCGGAGACCCGCAGCAGTACCACGCCATGTCCCGGCACTCGTGCTTGATACTTGCCCTGAATCGTTCCGAGATCCTTGGCCTCCCAGATATCACGCGCCTTGCCGCCGTTTGCGAATCCGAGTTCTCGCAAGTCCACTTGCATTTCCAGCGGATCGGGGTGCCGGTTAAACAGGGCCACCGCTGTTGATCCGTCCGCCAGCGCCCGCGACCATATCTCCATGGGCCCCTCAGCGCGAACGCGATCGCCTTCTTTGCCTGCTGGGTCTTGATCGATGGCAATCACTTCGCGATTCGTCAACAGCGCCACCGTCTCCGGCTTCATCGTGCTCAGGTCGTTTCCGGCAAGCAACGGCGCCGCCAGGATGGCCCATAAACTCAGGTGCGTGCGGTATTCCTCCAGGTTCATACCTCCGTTACCCACTTCGAGCATATCCGGATCGTTCCAATGGCCCGGCCCGGCGTACTTCGCCAGCCCTGCCTGGCTAAAACCAATTTCCGCCATGCTGGAGTACCGGTCACTGATGTCGCCCGTGGTTCGCCACAAATTTCCTCCCACCGAAGCGCCCCATTGCCACACGGCGTCGTCGCCGTACTGGCACAGGCTGTAAACGATCGGGCGGCCTGTCTTGCGCAACGCGTCGCGCATCTTGATGTACGCGTCGACCATCATCTTGTGCGCCGCCTCGGGAGACCCCGCGTCCTTCATCAACTCGCGCAGTCCGCAGAGATCGTATTTCAGATAGTCGATCCCCCAGTCGGCATAAGTCTGCGCGTCCTGTTCCTCGTGGCCGTAACTTCCTTCGAAATTCGCGCAAGTCTTTGGCCCCGGCGAGGAGTAGATCCCCAATTTCAGGCCCTTCCCGTGTACGTAGCGGGCCAACGCCTTCATGTCTGGAAACTTGCTGTTGGTATGCAGAACGCCCTGAGCGTCACGCTGGCCTTCCCATGTGTCATCAATATTGATGTACACATAGCCGGCGTCTCGCATGCCGCTCGACACCATGGCGTCGGCTTGAGCTCTTACGGTGGCATCATCGATCTTCCCAGCAAAATGATTCCAGCTATTCCACCCCATCGGCGGAGTCGCCGCGACCGGCGGCGCCTGCGCGGTGCACAGGGAACAGAGAAGTAGAGACGCCAGCGCCGCCACCGGAAGCATTGTCGACAACCTGCAGTGCAAGATGGATTGCATCGGCAATCTCCTTCGCAGCCCTGGTTTGAGCGCCAAAGCCTTTTAGCACAAAGCGCCTGCTTTTCGACATCGAGATTTCCGGAACGCTATCTCCAGTGTCGCTAGACATCATCCGCAGCTCTTGTGGTTTGACACGCGCTGAGGCGATTCCTATAGTCAGTAAGATTGTTGGCCCGGCGTGATTTTGTTCGAGCCCATGAAACAGGCGCGGGGCACTAACCCCACGATTGCGATTTAGAGAGGCCGAGAATCCGGAAATGTCGACCAGCGTCCTGAAACTAGATCCCAGAGACAACGTCCTCGTCGCGCTAACACCGCTGCGCCAGGGCGACAGGCTGGATTTCTCCGGGAAGTCCTACACGTTGCTGTCCGACGTCCCCGCCAAGCACAAAATCGCCATGGAAGACCTGGCCCCCGGTGGCCAGATTTTCATGTACGGCGTGCTCGTTGGAACAGCCGCGGAGAGCATCCGCCAAGGCGAGCCGCTCACCACCCGCAACATGCGCCACGCCGCTGCCGATTTCCAGGAAAATGCGCAAGACTATCGCTGGACTCCCCCCGATGTTTCCGCGTGGCGCCAGCGCACCTTTCTCGGCTACCACCGCAGCGACGGTCAGGTCGGCACGCGAAATTATTGGTTGGTCCTCCCGTTGGTCTTTTGCGAAAACAGAAATCTAGGTGTCCTGAAGCAAGCCTTTGAGGAAGAACTCGGATTCGCGGCCCCCCAAATCTACCGGCGCCACGTAGCGGAGCTGGTGCGCCTCTATCGCGAAGGCAAGTCCGATGAGCTCAAAAATTTTCAGTTCACCGAGGGCCGGCGTGCCGCGGCCTCCCCAAAGGTGTTTAGCAACATCGATGGCATCAAATTCCTGTTGCACGAAGGCGGCTGCGGAGGCACCCGCGAGGATTCGCACAACCTCTGCGCCCTGCTCGCCGGTTACATCCACCATCCCAACGTGGCAGGCGCCACCATCCTCAGCCTGGGCTGCCAGCACGCTCAGGTGCCCATCCTCCGCGATGAACTCAAGCGCCGCGATCCGCATTCATCCAAGCCTGTCCTCGTCTTCGAACAACAGCAACTGGGCTCGGAAACAACCATGCTCTCCAAAGCAGTGCGCGATACTTTTCTCGCGCTCATCGAAGCGGACAAATCCGTCCGCACCCCCGCGCCGCTCTCTCGTCTCTGCGTCGGCCTGAAATGCGGCGGCTCCGACGGTTTCTCCGGCATTTCCGCCAATCCATCCATCGGGCACGCCGCGGATCTGCTGGTTGCGTTGGGCGGGCGGGGCATCCTCTCGGAATTCCCCGAGCTCTGCGGCGTCGAGCAGGAACTCATCAATCGCTGCACGAGCAAAGAAGTCTCCCACCGGTTCATGCAACTGATGCGCGACTATGCCGCCCGCGCCAAAGCCGTTCGTTCCGGCTTCGAGATGAACCCCTCTCCGGGAAACATTCGCGACGGGTTGCTCACCGACGCCATGAAATCAGCCGGCGCAGCCAAAAAAGGGGGCACCTCTCCCGTCACCGCCGTGCTCGACTATCCCGAATACTCCACCGAGCCGGGCCTGAACCTGCAGTGCACCCCAGGCAACGACGTCGAATGCGTCACCGCGCAAGTCGGCGCCGGCGCGAACGTGGTGCTGTTCACCACCGGCCTTGGTACGCCCACTGGCAATCCCATCGCCCCGGTTCTCAAGCTCTCCACAAACTCCGAACTCGTCCGCCGCATGCCGGACATCATCGATATCGACACCGGCAGCGTGATCTCCGGCGAAACGACGATCGAGCAAATGGGCGAAACCATTCTGGAGCGCGTGATCCAGTTCTCCAGCGGCGAGGCCCGCACCAAGTCCGAGCTTTTGGCCCAAGATGATTTCATTCCGTGGAAGCGCGGCGTTTCTCTCTGAACCAGCGACCCCACTACAAGTCATCTAACAGAGAGGGATTGTGGGTCGCGGCTTCAGCCGCGACGTCAGGCGCCAATAACAACTGGGCTTTAGCCTCTGAAGGTCAGGGCACTTTAGCCCTTCGCGGATGCGTGAGACGTATTGATGAGTCCTAATGGTTGTCGCGTGCGACCCCCGCGCCGCTCCTGCCGACAAGAAAATCCAAGTCCGCCCCCTGATGGGCCTGCAGTACGTGTTCGCAATAGAGCTTGGTGTAACCGCGTTCCGGCCGCGCAGGAGCCACCCACTGCGCTCGCCGCTCCGCAAGAATCTGCTCCCCAACTTCCAGACGCACTAGCCGCCCGGGCACGTCGAGCGTAACCATATCGCCCGAACGCGCCAGCGCGATCGGCCCTCCGGCGGCGGCTTCTGGCGAAGCGTGGAGCACCACGGTGCCGTAAGCAGTCCCGCTCATGCGCGCGTCGGAAATGCGCACTACGTCCTTCACGCCGTTCCGCAGCAGTTTCGGTGGCAGCAGCATGTTGCCGACTTCCGCCATCCCCGGATATCCGCGCGGCCCGCAATTCTTCAGAATCATGACGCAATGTTCATCGATATCCAGCGCCTCGTCATCGATGCGCGCGTGAAAATCTTCAATCGATTCGAACACTACCGCCCGACCGCGATGCTTCAGCAGGTGCGGACTGGCGGCCGACAGCTTGATCAGCGCCCCGTCCGGCGCCAGATTTCCGCGCAACACCGCAATCCCCGCATTCTGCTTGAAGGGTTCCGCAAAGCGGTGAATCACCTCGCGATTCCAGCACGCCGCCTCCGCCACATTCTCCCAAACAGATTTTCCATTGACCGTCAAAGCCTCGCGATGCAGCGCCTCCGCCTCACCCAGTTCACGAAGCACCGCCGGCACTCCGCCCGCGTAGAAGAAATCCTCCATCAGGTATTTGCCCGAAGGCTGCAGATTGACCAGGCAAGGCAAACCAGACCCCAGCCGCTCGAAGTCCTCCAGGCCCAGCGGCACGCCAACACGCCCGGCAATCGCAATCAAATGAATCACCGCATTCGTCGATCCCCCGATGGCCGCGTTCGTGCGAATGGCATTCTCGAAAGCCTCGAGCGTCAAGATTCGCGAAATGCGCAGATCCTCGCCCACCATTTCCACGATGCGCCGCCCGGTCATCTGCGCCAGGGTATGGCGCCGCGCATCCACGGCAGGAATCGCCGCGTTTCCCGGCAAACTCATGCCCAGCGCCTCGACCATGCTGGCCATGGTGGAAGCCGTCCCCATGGTCATGCAATGGCCCTTCGAGCGGTGCATGCAGCTCTCCGCCTCGAAGGTTTCCTCGATCTTCATGGCCCCCGCTCGAACCTTCTCGAACATTTGCCACACGCCGGTGCCGGACCCCAAATCCTGTCCCTGAAATTTTCCGGAGAGCATCGGCCCTCCGGACAGCCCGATGGTCGGAAGGTCGCACGAAGCCGCCCCCATCAGCAGCGCCGGAGTCGTCTTGTCGCAACCCATCAACAAAACGACGCCATCGATAGGGTTGCCGCGAATGGACTCCTCCACATCCATGCTCGCCAGGTTGCGAAACAGCATCGCCGTCGGCCGCAAAAGAACCTCGCCGAGCGACATCACCGGAAATTCCAGTGGAAAGCCTCCCGCTTCCCACACTCCGCGCTTTACCCATTCAGCGATCTCGCGAAAGTGCCCATTGCAAGGCGTCAATTCCGACCAGGTGTTGCAAATGCCGATCACCGGCCGTCCATTGAACATATCGTGCGGCCAGCCCTGATTTTTCATCCAGCTGCGGTATAGAAAGCCGTCGCGATCTCTTCTCCCAAACCATTCCTGACTGCGCAGCTTCTTCATGGTTCCGTCCTGACGTTCGGGTGCCGTTGAGGTCCGTCTTCCCGCAAATCGCTCCGATGATAACGTAAAACCCGTGACCCAACCCCGGGATTGGTAAACGCTTACACTCACAAGGTTCTTGACGGAAATCCACTCTGGACCGA
Source organism: uncultured Acidobacteriota bacterium (assembly GCA_963788495.1). Taxonomy (GTDB): domain Bacteria; phylum Acidobacteriota; class Terriglobia; order Acidiferrales; family UBA7541; genus Acidiferrum. The sequence continues at coordinate 1,027,879 of CAWBGX010000003.1, forward strand.
TGATCTCCGTCGGCAACGATCCGAACAAATCATCGGCGCTCGGCCAGGAGCCTCAAACATGCCTGTTGTTTCATTTGCCGTCCGGCGTTTGCGAATTGGATTGCGCTCCGCGCTCTTAAGAATTGTTTGCGGAACCCTCTCCGGCTTTTTACTGACGGCCATCGTGTGCGCTTCGCCGGCGGCCGAAGCCAAAAAGTCTCTGCAAATTTATTTCGTCGATGTCGAAGGCGGGCAAGCCACTCTATTCGTCACCCCGGCCGGACAATCGCTGCTGATCGACACCGGCTGGCCCGGCAACGATGGCCGCGACGCCGACCGCATTGTCGCCGTCGCCAAAAAAGCCGGCCTGAGCAAGATCAACTATGTGCTGATCACCCATTTTCATATGGATCACGGCGGCGGCCTTCCTCAGCTGGTCGCCCGAATCCCGGTAGAGACATTCATAGACCACGGCGACAACCGCGAAGTCGGCGATGCTCCCACCGAGCAGGTTTGGAAGGCCTACCAGGAGCTGCTGGCCACCGGCAAGTACAAGCGCATCACCGCCAAGCCGGGCGATATTCTTCCCGTTCAGGGCATGCACGCTACGGTGGTCAGCGCGGACGGCGCCCTCATCGACAAGCCGCTCCCCGGCGCCGGACAAGAAAATCCCGCCTGCAAAGAATCCGAGCAGCATCCCGGCGACAAAACCGAAAATCCCCGCTCCCTGGGCACCTTCATCACGTTTGGAAAATTGAAGCTTCTAGATCTTGGGGACCTGACCTGGGATAAGGAAATGCTACTAATGTGTCCGGTCAACAAGCTCGGCAAAGTCGATGTCTACATCGTTTCTCACCACGGCTGGCGCGAAAGCGGCAGCCCCGCCCTGGTCCACGGAATTGCCCCCCGCGTAGCCATCATGGACAACGGCGCAAAAAAAGGCGGAACGCCTTCCGCTTGGGACATCATCGAAAAATCCCCGCACATCGAGGACCTCTGGCAATTGCACTATTCCGAAGAGGGCGGCGCGGCGCACAATGTCGCCAACGAACTCATCGCCAATCCCGACGGACCCGACGCCGGCAATTATCTGGAATTAACAGGGTCAACGGACGGCAGCTTCGACGTCTTCAATTCTCGCACGCAAAAGACCAAGCACTACGCGGCGCCCTAGCACACCGGCTAAGCCGGATCGGGAATCGCCTCGATCCGTCCCAGCAAGAATATATAGCTCGCGACCCCCAACAGAAGAAATCCCGCCGCCGCAGCAAACGCCCAAGCAAACGAGTGCGTTGCCGATGCAATATAACCAGTAACAATCGGCGCAACGATCGCCGACAATTGATTCCCAAAATTAAGAATTCCCCCGAGCCTCCCCACGCTGCCTTCTGGCGCAATCAACGATGGTATGGACCATCCCACGGGCGAAGCCACCGAAAGCCCCGCAAGAGAAATGCTGATCCAAAACAGCGCCGACGCTGGCGTGTGCGACTGCGCCGCCCCCAAAATCCCCAAGCCAAAACTCGTCCCCACCACCAATACCGTCTGCCGCACCCGCGAAGAGTCCCACCCGCGCCGTATCAACGTATTGACCAGCCACCCGCCGATCAGAAACTCGGCGAAGGTCGCAAACAGCCAGGGGATGCTCGTGTAGAGAACGGAATCGCGCAAATTCACATGCAGAGCCGTCGAAAGATAGCTCGGCAACCACGTCAACAGCAGATAGAAAGTGTAGTTGTAGGCCGCAAAGCCCAGCACCAGCCCAACCACCTTGCGTTGCCCCAAAAGATATCCGACCGACGCACCTTGCCCGGCCTTGCCCGATCCTTCCGGCTGCGCTCCGCCCTCTCGAATGAATTCCCGCTCCTCTTCGGTAAGCCCTTTGTCCTCGCTCGGGTTGCGATAAAACCAATAAAAAAGCACAAAGTAAAGAAAACTGATCAAGCCGGTCGCCGCAAAACTCCATCTCCAGCCAAAATGCAGCAACAGCAGCCCCATCAGCGGCACTCCCAGTGCCGGACCCAGCTTCGCCGCTCCATCAAAAAACGCCGTCCCCAGGCTGCGTTCCGCCGCCGGAAACCAATAACCCGTGGCCTTGGAATTGGCGGGAAATGTGGGCGCTTCCCCCACTCCCAACAGCAGCCGCGCCCCAAAGAAAGTCGCCACCCCCGAGGAGATCGCGGCGGCGAACGACGCTACGCTCCACACCAGCGTGCTCAAGCATCCAATAAGCCGCACGCCAAAGCGATCCAGCAAAACACCCGATGGAAGCTGCATCAACGCGTACGACCAGCTGTACGCGCTCAACAAATAGCCGAACGTCACCGTGCTGATGCCAAAGGTGTGGTGCAGCGCTTCTTGCGAAACCGAAATGTTTACCCGGTCGAGATAGTTGACCCACACGCCGAGTCCCAGCAACGCCGCGATCCACCAGCGCCGCCCAGGAGCCGCTTTCATCTGCTGATCCGTCGGAGTGCGCGTTTTTCCCTCACACGTGTAGGCCGTCGACGCCGCGCAAATTGTAGGGGAAACCTACCGTGATGTATATGCCGCTCAATCGGCAGTCGCGCTCATTCAGCGGCCCGGCCAGCCCATCACCGCAAATCACCAGCGGTTTTGCACCAGTGGCGCGATCTTGTCGTCGTAGATGCGCCGGATCGCAGCCATCACTTCGCCGCTCGGGGCTGGCAGGTCCGAGGCCCGGCAATTGTCCGCAACCTGTTCGGCTCTCTTACCCCCGGGAATCGCGCAACTCACCGCATCAAACATAAGAATCCACCGCAGCGCCAACTGGCTCATCGACACGCCCGCCGGCAAAATAGTCTTTATCTCTTCGACCGCTTGGAGGCCGACGTTGTAGTCCACGCCGGAAAACGTCTCGCCCACGTCAAACTCTTCTCCATGCCGGTTGAAATTGCGGTGATCGTCAGCGGCAAATGTGGAGTCGTGCCGGAGCTTCCCGGTCAACAGGCCGCTGGCCAGTGGCACCCGCGCCAGGACGCCCACCTGTCTCTGTTTTGCCTGCGAGAAAAATTCCTCGGCTGGCCTCTGCCGAAAACAGTTGAAGATGATCTGCACGCTCTGGACATTCGGGTACTGAATCGCTTTCAGTGCTTCCTCGATTTTCTCGACGCTGACTCCGTAGTAGCGGATTTTTCCAGCCTTCACCAACCCGTCGAGTATTCCGAACACTTCCGGCCGCGAATAAACCTCGGTCGGCGGGCCATGCAGTTGCAGCAAGTCCAGCGCATCCGTCGAAAGGTTGCGAAGACTGTCTTCCACCCAACCCGTAAGGTTCGCGGCGCTGTAACCTTCCACGGTCTGGCGCGGCAATCGTCGCCCCGCCTTGGTGGCCACGATAATTTCCTCTTTACACTCCTTCCTCACCCGCGCGATCAGTCGCTCGCTGCGCCCACTCCCATAAACGTCGGCGGTATCAAAAAAATTGACCCCGCATCGGACCGCTTCGCAAAGCGCCCCCACGGCCTCTTCATCCGAGACTTTGCCCCAGGAGCCCCCAATGGCCCACGCCCCAAAGCTGATTTCTGAAATTTTCCAACCAGTGCGGCCCAGCAAGCGGTATTTCACGTCGGATCGGTCTCCCCGTGCGCCCCGAGATAAACTTCCCAGGTCAGCGCCCAGAGATACTACAACCTCAGCCCACCAATCCCGGAATCAAATTCCGGGCCACATCAAATCCCGATCACGAACTCCCGATCCTGCAAGCCGGTCACCTTCTCACCAGGCAAGATGCCGGTGACCAATAATGAAAGTCCCCAATCCTACGCCAGCCGTTCAGAACCGGCCCTGCCGCGACGCCCCGGAAATAGCTCTTGACCTTCCGGTGCAAGTATGGTATCTTAGCTTCAAGTAAATTCTTGCTCGCCGCCTGGTAGCTTCATGCTCTCCCGATTCCGATCTAAAACCCTTATTAGTAAAGAGTTGCGCAGTCGGTCGCGCTGTCGTGGCGTCCGAAATTTTAGCCAACCGTCTCAAAATCAGTAAGTTAGACGCCACTGCGCAGAAAGGTGAGGGCTTGAAAGCACGATGAAACCACTCAATCCGCTTTGCCTCTGTGCAAATCGGCCCTTTAGAATCAGTCACTTACACACTGCCTTTTTCGTAAGTCCTTTCTTTTGAAATCGATATGAATTGCCCCGGGGGGTGGGGGGGGGTAAAACGAAGAAAAGGCGAAGTCCGTCGTAATCGGTTCGGTTTTTCGCGTCCCTGCTCCAGTATCTAGGGCTGGCCCGCAGGCTGCCCAGCAGTCTTGCCCCGTAGCACGGTAACCGACGCCGCCGGCAAGGTATACATGGCGCCAGCTCCGCCGGAAAGCGTCGACCGGGCTGCGGGCCCGTCGGGATCGGCATGCCCTTGCTTCCGCGCCGAGTGCCACTGGTATTGCTCCTTCCCAAAGGTGATCATCGCCACCGGCCCCTCGAAGACATCGTCTGAATTCTCCTCGCTGTCATGAAACACCAGGTGCACCGGATGCGCATTGTCGTAATCCTTGTTGACCAGCAGCACCGACCATTGTCCATCGGGGCGCAACACCGGGTAAGCGGTCACCAGCACGTGTCCGTCAGCATCCTTGATATCGCTCTCGGCGCTGAACAGCAGATGCTCCGCGTCTTGCGGCTGCACCCACTCCTGGGTGATCAACTGCGCGGCAAAATACTGCGATATGCGCTGCTTGATCTGGTATTTCTCGTCCACCATGAACATGTGATAGGTGCCCCAACTGTTTGGGCACGCCGGATGCGCCGGAGAGTAGGGAAGGTCGTGATAATAAAATGTCCCCTTGCCGCCGGCGGTCAAGAAACCCGCGAAGGAATCCGCTAGCCACAGCGCTCCGAAAACATCCACCGACGCTTCGCCGCCATGCGCATTGGTCTCGGTGTCAAACATCGGCACATCCGCAGGCAATCCGTCGTTTCGCCACACATCCATGATGTGGCTGATCAGCTCCGGCTCCTGGTATAGATTTTTCCACGGCGTTTCGCATCCGTCGTACGGATAATGCTCGAAAGACATGAACGCGAAATCCGAAAGCCGTTCGTGCGCTTTGAGGTAGTCGAGAAACCTGCCGAACCACGAATCCCGCCCCTGCGAGTCGCGCCAAACTTTGATGTCCTCGGTCACCCCTTGAAACGCCGGGCCTCCGAGTTTCAAGCCAGGGTCCACGCGATGCAGCGCCGTGGCCCACTGCAGATACAACGCCCCGTAGTCCTCCGGCACCATGTACTGCCCGTCCGCTTCTTCTCCCATTTCAATATAAGAAATCGGATACCCGCGCTTCTCGATGTAAGCAATTTGCGCCGCGGAATCCTCCGGCGTGCCATACAACAAAGCGATGGGCACCATCGCCGGCAACCCGCGCGTGATCCCGCTGGTGTAGAACAGATCGAAACCCGGCTGGTCTCCCGACTCCATGTGGTCCGGCGCAACCAGCAAATCCGAGGGCTCATGCCAAGGATCGACCGAAGAGCAATACGTGGCGGACTGTTTCTGATCGGGAGAATGCCGCACCAAATCTTTGAATTTCTCTTTTTCCCCCATCGTTCCCAGATAAAGTTCCTTGATCGCATAGCCCACGCAGTTGCGCCGGTCGCTTGGTCCATGGGTGTCGCAGGTATTTGAAGATTGCGTCATCAGCACACGCACGAACCGGGTTTCCACCGGCGAGCCATCGAGGCGCAGAGTTGCGGTGCCTCCTTTTCCATCTGCCACCACGCCGGATTTGAATTTCTTCCATTCTCCCGAAGCCTGCTCGTCCATGGCATCGCCCTTGCCGGTCCAATACTGCACTTGGTACGCCTTGGCGTAAGGCTCGGCCCAGTCGATTCGGATCGCATTCACAGGCAGCTTGGCTTCCAGATCGATGACCACCCACTGCGGATGCAGCGCGTCGTCCTCGCCTGTAAAACTTTTCGTCAGATACGGATTGCTCTTCCAATAGGTGTTGGTGTCGCCGTCGTTCAGCCGTGAGAAACCGGTGTCCTCGGTGCCGCCGTTGCGCGTGAATCCTCGATGCTGCAATGCATAGCCGTAAGAATGGCGGATCATCTCCGTCGGACTGGCGTCTCCGGTGAAATAACCCTTGCCTGCCGGGTCGCTCCATTTTCCCTTCGGGTTCCAATGCCAAGCCTGGACAAACAGCTCGGTGTTCTGGCGATAGCTGATCGCGCCCCATCCCGCCGACAGGATTTCCTTGATGGCTTCGGGCTTGAAAAATGCGTCGGTGGCATTGCTGGGAATTCGATCGACCGTCGAGCCCAGCGCATACAGCGGACTGAAGGAGTTCACGGCATGGCTCGGCGTGGCGTCGACGCGAACCGTCTGCGCTTTGCTCTGTCCGGCAAGCAACAGGACCCCCACCGCGAATAGGGCGGCCACCGCCGCGGCGTGGGCGCCGCGTTTTCTGCGCTTGCTTCCGGCGATTCCCGCCGCGTTTTGATTCTCCATGCTGGCCCTCCGTGATACATTGCCGTCTTGACGCACTGGTCCGGTGGACTCATTTTCACTGGATGAAAGTGATCGCAGCAGACTGAGAAGAGAACATCATGGGCCTGATATGATGTCAAGGTTTCGGGGCGATTTTTTTCGGCGAAATGCCCCGCTCGTTTGCCGGCCCAGTTGAAATCCGGAGGGAAGAGTAACAAATGATTCTAAAGATTTTTGACGACCGGGTTGCTCTTGGTAACGCGGCGGCGGCGCAGGCTGCCGCCGCGATTCGCCGCGCTATCGCGCGCCGGGGACAAGCACGCGTGGTTGCTGCCAGCGCGGCGTCTCAGTTTGAGTTCCTCGAAACGTTGACGGCGGCGCCGGACATTGATTGGAAACAAGTCGAACTCTTCCACCTGGATGAGTACATCGGTTTGCCGATCACTCATCCCGCGAGCTTCTGCAAATTCCTGCAAGACCGTTTAATCGCTAAGACGGGAATCACCCGCCTGCACTTGCTGAACCCCGAAGAGGATCCCGCGGAGGTCCTGGAGCGCACCAGCAAGTCGATCAGCGCGTCGCCCATCGATGTGTCCTTCGTCGGGATCGGAGAAAACGGCCATTTGGCCTTCAACGACCCGCCCGCGGATTTCGAGACCGAAGAGTCGTACATCGTGGTGACTCTGGACCAGGCCTGCCGCCAACAGCAAGTCGCGGAAGGATGGTTTCCGGATTTGTCCGCCGTGCCGAAACAAGCGATCTCCATGTCGGTGCGGCAAGTTCTCAAGGCCAGGGAAATTCTGGCCGTGGTGCCCGGCCCGCGCAAAGCGCAAGCGATCAAGGCCTGCTTCGATGGCCCTATCAGTCCCATGGCGCCTTCCTCGATATTGCGGACGCATCCGCAAGCCACGATTTACCTCGACAAGCAATCCGCCGCGTTGCTTAGCCCCGCGACGTTGTCGGCGCTCGCCGCATCGGCCTGACCGATGACGGCGACCCATCCTTCCTCGACAATTTCCCGCTGATGGAGAACGCCGCGCAACCCGGCCACACGCAATCAAATTCCGGCGGGCGGCGAGCCATCCCTTCGCTACGATGGTGGATCGGCGGAATCTTGTTTGCTTCGACGGTCATCAACTACATCGACCGGCAAACCCTCTCGCTGCTCGCGCCCTTTCTCAAACAGGACTATCACTGGACCAACACCGATTACGCGAACATCGTCGTGGCTTTTCGCGTGGCCTACGCCATCGGCCAGACGCTCTGCGGAAGGCTGATGGACCGTGTGGGGACGAAGCGCGGCCTAACGATCACGGTTTTGTGGTATTCAATCGTCTCGATCTTGACGCCACTGGCCAGAGGGTTCTATAGCTTCCTGGGATTTCGATTTTTTCTCGGCGCGGGAGAGTCCGGCAACTGGCCCGGCGCGACCAAGGCCGTTTCCGAGTGGTTTCCTAAACATGAGCGCGGCCTGGCGACCGCGCTGTTCGACAGCGGCTCTTCTCTCGGCGGCGCGATTGCGCCGTTCATCGTTCTGTGGCTGTATTTCCGGTGGGGCTTGGGCGCAGCGTTCATCGTTCCCGGTTTGCTCGGCCTGCTGTGGCTGATGGTCTGGCGCTGGCTTTACTACCGGCCTGAGGAACATCCGCGCATCAGTGATGCCGAGCGTCGGATGATACTTGCCGACATCCGAGAAGACGACGCGCCAGGAAAGGCGCGCCCGCGCTGGCGCGATCTTCTGAAGCTGCCGCAGACCTGGGGAACCATCATTGCCCGGAGTTTCACCGATCCGGTCTTCTTTTTCATTACGGACTGGTTTCCCATCTACCTGGTGGCCAAGGGCATCGCTCTAAAAAGCGGCTTGATTGCGGTGTGGATTCCGTTCGTCGCCGCGGATCTAGGCAATTTCTTCGCGGGGGGATTGTCTGGCTACTTGATCAAACGCGGGTGGTCGGTCGGCAACGCGCGTAAGGCACTGGTGATCTTTGGCGGCATTGGCGTTACCTTGCTCATCCCCACGGTGCTCACCGTGAACCTCTACGTGCTCACGCTGCTTTTTGGGCTGGCCACATTTTCTTACGCAGCTTTTACCACCATTGCCAACGTGCTACCTTCGGACCTTTACGCCAGCGAGTCGGTAGCTACCGTCAGCGGTTTGAGCGGAACGGGAGCGGCCATCGGCACCATCCTGGTGTTCGAGTTGGCTGGGCATCTTTCCGACGCGCGCATTGCCACCGGCACGCATTTATTCGATCCGCTGATGATCCTTGCCGGGTTGATTCCGTTTACCGGAATGATTCTGGTGCTGCTGCTGGTGCGCAATACGCAGGCCACGGAACGCGGACTGGTGCGGCGGATTTGAAGAACAAGGTGATCGCATGAGCCTCGAAGCATTCCAACTTCACGGCAAGAATGCGCTGGTCACGGGTTCGCGCAGAGGACTGGGCGCAGGGATCGCGCTGGCCCTGGCGCAGGCGGGAGCGAACGTCGTTTGCCACGGACGCCACCCGCAGACGCCGCCCATTTGCGAGGAGATTCGCGCCACCGGCCAGCGCGCGGCTTACCTGGCCGGCGACGTCGCGGATGCGGCGGTGTGTTCGGCGTTGGTGGAGAAGACTGTCGAAGAATTTGGTTCCATCGATATCCTGGTGAACAACGCCGGAACCATTCGCCGCGCGCCGGCCGCCGAATACCCGATGGAAGCCTGGGATGAGCTGATCGCCGTTCACCTGACGGCCGCCTTTCGCCTCGCGCAGCTTGCCGGCCAGCGGATGCTCCAGCAGGGTAGGCCCGGAAAGATCGTGAGCATCGCGTCCATTTTGTCTTTCCAGGGAGGAATCTTGGTGCCGGGTTACGCGGCGGCCAAAGGGGGACTGGTGCAACTCACCAAAGCCCTGGCGAACGAATGGGCCGCGAAAGGAATAAACGTGAATGCCATCGCTCCGGGCTACATGGCGACGGATAACACCACCGCCCTGCAAAACGACGCGGTCCGCGGTCGGCAGATCCTCGATCGCATTCCCGCCGGCCGCTGGGGCCAGCCATCCGATCTGGCGGGAGCGGCGGTGTTTCTGTGTTCATCGGCGAGCGATTACGTTCACGGCCATGTCCTGGTCGTCGATGGCGGCTGGCTTTCGCGGTGACCCCTAACGGGCCGAGGTTTAGTGGACCGTTTCCACTCCTTGCTGAGCATCGGAAGCCGGTCCTGGAGCGTGGCGAACCTTCCAATAGGCCAGAGACATCAGCAACAAAAACGGCGCAAATGCGGGGATTGTGTATTGCAGGCCGTCTACGAAGAATGTGCTCGCGGCAAGCCCCAGCAGGGTGGCGATGCCCAGGAACGAGGAGTAAGGGAAGAAACGCAAACGCATCGGAAGGCGGGCGATGCGTTCTGGACCGAGGGCGCGGCGAAACGCGAGATGCGTCAGAAGAATGATGGTCCAGACAAAAAACATGCCGGCGACGGCTACGCCATAGAGCATTAAGAAGGCACGGCTGGGTGCGTAAATCGCCAGCAGGATAGCGGCAATCATGCCGCCGGTGGAAACGGCGAGAGCGCGATGAGGAACTCCGGTCTGACTTAAACGACCCAGCCACGACGGAGCATAGCGGCCGCGCGCTAAAGAGAAAAGCATTCGCGTAACGAGGTACAGATCGGTATTGCAACTGGAGAGCGCGGCGGTGATCACCACCAGATTCATGATGGTGGCCGCAAAGGGAATGCCCACGGCGGAAAAGGCGCCCACAAATGGGCTTCCGGTGATGCCGCTGCCAGCTTTGTTCCAGGGAGTCATGGCCAGCATGACGGTTATGGCCAGGACGTAAAAAAGGATTAGCCGAAACACGATGGTGCGCATGGCGCGCGGAATGGATTTTTCCGGATCTTTCGCTTCTCCCGCGGTGACGGCGATCACCTCGATGCCCATGTAGCTGGTCACAACCAGCGTCAGCGCCAGCCAGACACCTTTCCAGCCGAACGGGAGGAAGCCTCCGTAGGCGGTGAGATTTTTGAGGCCGATCGCAGGCCGGGGCCCCCATCCGAAGATCAAGCCCACGCCGACAACGATGAAAACGATGATGGCCACGACCTTGACCAAGGCGAACCAATATTCAAATTCGCCGAAGCTGCTGACTTGCAGCGTGTTGAGGATGACCAAACCGATCGAAACGCCCAGCACCCAGATCCACTGCGGTACTCCGGGAAACCAGAAGCGAAAATAGATGGCCACGGCGGTCACTTCCGCGCCGATGGCGATGATCTGTCCGAGGGCGTAGGTGGCGCGCACGGTGAATCCGGCCCAGGGGTTGAGATAGGTTTGCGCGTAGACGCCGAAGGAGCCCGCGACCGGATGAACGACCGCCATTTCCACCAGCGAATAGGCGACGATCATGGCGATGACCGCTCCCAGCAGATAGGAAACGATCACGCCTGGGCCGGCGAGACGCATGGTTACGCTGCTCCCGAGGAACAGGCCAACGCCGATGGCTCCGCCAATGGCCAGCATGCTCAGTTGCCGCTGGCTCAGCTTGCGCTTGAGTTCCGTGGTTGGCCGCGGGGCATCCTGAGGAACTTCAGTCATGCTTGCTCAGATCCAGCAGGACATTGCCGAAACGATGAATTTCTTCGGTGGTGTTGTAGTGCACCAGAGAAGCGCGGACTGCGCCGCTGTCCAGGGCCAAGCCGAGACGCTTCATCAGGCGCGGCGAGTACATGTGGCCGTCGCGAATGCCAATGCCGGCGCGCGCGCTGGCTTCGCAGACGGTTGCCGGAGCGATTTTTTCTAAATTGAAGCATAGCGTGGGGACTCGTTGGTGCACGCTGCGTTCTTCGCTGATTCCGTAGACGGTCGCGCCGCAAGCGCGCAGTACACGCAACATTTCGAGAGAGAGTTGTTCCTCGTAGGCCCGGATGGCGTTCATCGCGCGCAATACGTTGTCGCGCCTGGAATGCGGGACGCGGGTGGCCTCTTTCTCCGCCAGATTGTCTCCCAGCTCCTCGAGATAGCGAACGGCCGCGTCCATGCCCGCAACGTTTTCGTAAATGAAGGTCCCGGCTTCGATTTTCCCGGGCGGTTCGTCGGGGATAAAATCTTCGCGGAAAGTCGGAAGCTTCTTGAGCAATTCGCGGCGCCCCCAAAGGAAGCCCATGTGCGGAGCGAATATCTTGTATCCGGAGCACACCAGGTAGTCGCAGTCGAAGGCTTGCACATCAATCGGGGCGTGAGGTGCGTAGTGCACGCAATCGAGAAAAATTTCCGCGCCGGCATCGTGGGCCAGCCGGGCGGCCGCGGCAACATCCACGATCGAGCCCAACGCGTTGGATGCGACCGGACAAGCGACCAGGCGCGTTTTAGACGATAGCAGCGGCCGCAGATCGCCGGCGCGCAGATTGCCGTCCTCGCTTACTTTCCACCACAGAAGCTTCGCGCCATTCTTTTGCAGCGCCATCCAGGTCGCGACATTGGCTTCGTGGTCCATGTCGGTAACGATGATCTCGTTGCGGACTTGCAGCGTTTGCCCGATCGCCAGGCTAGCCAAGCGGATAAAAGAAGTGGCATTCATGCCGAAGGCAATTTCGCTGGGGTCGCGGGCATTCAAGAAAACAGCCACAGTCTCGCGGGCTCTGGCGATGGTTGCGTCCACTTCCATGCTTTTCGGGTAGCGGCCTCCGCGTTGCACGTTGCAGTGCAGCAAGTGGTGGTTTACCGCGTCCAGTACCACCTGGGGAACTTGCGCGCCGGCGGCATTGTCGAAAAATATGAAAGCTGGGGTCTGGTGCAGAGCGGGAAAGCGGGTTCGTACGGCTTCGACTGGAAAGCTGGACTTCATCGGCGGCAAAGTTTCTCCCCCAAGCTGTGCGCTGCATCCACTCTTGTAACACACCGAAGGCATGACTCCGTCATCGGCATGGGTTTGACAGGAACGGACGGGTTAGAAAGAATGCGCCGTCCCTTTTCGCGCCGCGATTTCAGAGCGGCATTCGGATACGGCCGGGAAGGGAATTGGCATGAGCACAGCTATAGAAGAAGTTTATTGCGCACTAGCCGGGCGCCGCTTCGGCGGGACGTTATTGCGTCCAGGCGACGGCAATTTCGCCGAGGCCAGCGAGATTTGGAACGGAATGACCGCGCGGACGCCTGGACTCATTGCGCGCTGCACGGGTGTCGCCGACGTGCAGGCCGCCGTACGCGCGGCGTTCGAGGCGGGAGCGCTAACGGCGGTACGCTGCGGCGGACACAGTCTCGCGGGATTCAGTAGCTGCGACGGCGGGTTGGTCCTCGATCTTTCGGGCATGCGCGAGGTGACGGTTGACGGGAGGAATCGGCGTGCGCGGTTCGACGGAGGATGTCTTCTTGGCCATGTCGATGCAGCGACGCAAAAGGAGGGACTGGCGTTTCCCGCCGGCGTGGTGTCGCATACGGGCGCGAGCGGGCTGGTTCTGGGCGGAGGTACGGGATGGCTGAATCGCCTCCACGGCCTTTCCTGCGACAACGTGGAGGGCTTCACCCTGGTGGTCGCAGACGGTTCCTTGCTGCGGGCGAACGCGAAGGAGAATGCGGATCTGTTTTGGGCTTTGCGCGGCGGGGGCGGCAACTTTGGAGTTGTTACGGAATTCGAAGTGAGACTCCATGCGGTTACTTCGGTGTTGTTCGGCACGGCGCTGTGTTTTGGGGACGATATTGCACGCGTGCTGCAACAGTGGCGGGATTTCATGCCCGAGGCTCCCGACAACTTGAGGTGGGGATTTTCGTTGACGATCGCTCCGGCCGCGGAGCACGTTCCTTCGCACCTGCGAGGGCGCCCAGCAGCGAGCGCGTCTGCGCTGTGGGTTGGCGATATGGAGGAAGGCCGCCGTTATGTGGACCGCGTCCTATCGCTTTGCAATTCCGTGGCTGCGATCAAAGAGGTGATGCCGTTCCTCACGTTGCAGACCATGGCGGATCGCGAGTTTCCGCACGGGCGCCGGTATTACACGAAGTCCGGTTATTTCAAATCCCTGGAAGACCCCAGCATCGACTGCATGGTGCGGGCGCTGGCCACGATTCCGTCGCCGACGAACCAGATCGAATTGGCTTATCTGGGTGGAGCTGCTGCGCGGGTCGGAGCGGGAGAGACCGCGTTTGGCGATCGCAGCTCGCCGTTTGTCTTGAATTTGCTGGGGAACTGGTCCGATCCCTCGGACGATGACGCGAACCGGGCGTGGATACGCGACCTGTTTGCGGAGCTGCGTCCGGCTATGACTCCGGGGGTGTACGTCAATTTCATGAGCGGCGATGAGGACGACCGCGTTCCGGAAGCCTATCGCGAACGGTGGGAACGCCTGGTGGCCGTCAAGACGCAGTATGACCCGGCCAACTTTTTTCGCCTGAACCAGAATATTCGGCCGCAACGCGCGCCGGCAAACTTCCGCTAACGGATCCGCAGCTTTTCGCCATCGCGAAAACAACGATGGGCTTCGTTGCGGTCTGCCCGTATAATCCAGCGCTTCGTTCGGAGAGTCCGTATTTTTCGGAATTTCGGCGGGCGGAAGGGGAGCACTCCCGATGTCTCAAGCACGGCAGCATCCACGCACGACGATGTTCAACGCTAACAAACTGAAGCTGGGGATCTTCTCGCCGAACTGTTCGGGGGGCATGGCGGTGACGCGGGTGCCGGAGCGCTGGGACGCGTCGTGGGAGAACAACTTGAAGCTGGCGCAGATGGCCGACGAGGCGGGGATTGAGTTCCTGCTGCCCATCGCGCGGTGGAAGGGTTACGGGGGCGAGACGAATTTTGAGGGCAGCACACTGGAAACCATCACGTGGGCCTGCGGCCTTCTGGCGAAAACCAAGAACATAACCGTGTTTGGAACGGTGCACGCGCCACTGGTTCATCCGATCTTTGCGGCGAAACAGATGGTGACCGTTTCGCATGTGAGCGAAGGGCGCTTTGGGTTGAACATCGTGTGCGGCTGGAACCAGGATGAGTTCGAAATGTTTGGCATCGAGCAGAGGGAGCACGACGCTCGATACGAGTACGGACAGGAGTGGTGGGACGTGGTGCAGAAAATCTGGACGGAAACCGCGCCGTTTGATTACAGCGGGAAGTTCATCCGGCTGAAAAATGTCGTGGGCCAGCCCAAACCATGCAAATGGCGGCCGGTGGTTATGAACGCCGGGTCGAGCGGAGCCGGGCGGGCGTTTGGAGCGAAGAACTGCGATTTTCTGTTTACGGTGCTGATCGACTTGGAGAAAGGAAGGAAAGACGTCGAGAGTATCAAGGGAATCGCAGCCGGGGCCGGACGGGATATTGACGTATTCACGACTTCGTACGTGGTGGTTCGCCCCACACGGAAAGAGGCGTTGGACTATCACGAACACTACACGACCGAGATGGGCGACTACGCGGCGGCCGATCATCTGATGGAGTTGCAGGGACTGCACGCACAGTCCTTTCCTCCGGAGGCATTCAAACTATTTCGTCAGAGGTTTTTGGGGGGACACGGGGTGTACCCGTTGATTGGCGACCCCGACGATGTGGCCCAGGAGCTGGCAAAAATCAGCGCTGCCGGATTTATCGGCACTACGGTGACATTCGTGAATTACGTCGATGAATTTCCCTATTTTAGGGACGAAGTCTTGCCTCGACTGGAAAAGTTGGGACTCCGGGCTGCCGTGAGGCACGGGTAGCGCCAAGTCTCTCAGGTTGCGCTGTTTGGCCGATACAAAGAAGACAAAAATTTAAAGCGCGGAATTCCTTGACAGCACCTACGCGCTGTTATACACCCAGCGATACTGATACAGCCGATTCGTTAGCGGTTGACTGGGGGGGTGTTACATGAGGAGTGTCAGGTCTCGCAGTGTCTTCGTAGCTTGCCTTCTTACCTTTCTACTAGTTGCTGTTTGCGCCGTTTCGCCTGGGGTCTTTGGGCAAGCCATAACCGCCACGTTATCGGGAAGGATCGTTGATACGTCGGGCGGAAGCGTGGCCAAGGCGAGAATAACCGTCTCCAACATCGCTACCGGATTTTCGAGAACGGTGCAGAGCTCCGACAACGGGGAGTTCACCGTGCCGGCGTTGCCCGCGGGCGATTACGGAGTTTCGGTGGAAGTCGCCGGATTCGGAAAGCAGACCAAGAACATTACCCTGCAAGTGGGCCAGTTGGCGGCCCTGGATTTTACGGTTTCCCCGGGAGGCGTAGAGGAGAAAATTGAAGTCGCGGCGACTTCGGAATTGATGGAGCCGACCCGGACGGAAGTGAGCACGGTGATCACCGAGCGGCAGATCGTCAATTTGCCGGTGAACGGCCGCGAATTTATCGATTTTGCGCTGCTGTCGCCGGCGGTGACCATCGGCGACACTACCGCTGGAAACACCGACGTGATTGTCGAGCCGGTGACCAAGCTTTCGTTCGCCGGCCAGAACATCCACTACAATTTCATCGCCGTGGACGGAGCGGATGACATTTCCACCGCTTCCGGTATTCAGCGCGGGACACCCCCGCAGGAATCGGTCCAGGAATTCCGGGTGATCAATACCGACTATTCCACGGAGTTCGGGCGCGCCACCGCCGGGATCGTCAACATTATCACCCGCAGCGGAACCAACGATTGGCATGGCTCGCTTTATGAATACTTCCGCAACGATAAGCTGGATGCCGTGAACCTGCTGCAAGCCTCGGGAGCGCACGTGCTGCGCCAGAATCAGTTTGGAGCAGCCATCGGCGGCCCGATTCAGAAGGACAAGACGTTTGTTTACGGCAATTTTGAGGCGCAGAGGCGCGGGGAATCGCCGTTTTACAACTCGGCGGTGCTGGCGAATATAGGTCTTATCAACCAAGTGAAAACTCTGGCGTACGGGCTGCCGGCGGAGCCGGATCTGAACAGCGTGCTGCGCACCAACGATACGGATAATGGGTTCCTGCGCGTGGATCATAGCTTCAGTCCGAATGAGAACATGTTCGTCCGCTATTTTGTCAACGATGGGCGCTTGCTGAACCAGTCGCCGTTGAACGACGGATTCGATCTGCCGTCGGGCTACAAGGATAACTTCTATCGCGACCAGTCCATTGCCGGGACCCTGGCGTCGGTGTTCAACCCCAAGCTGGTTAACGAATTGCGGATGCAATTTGCGCGGCGGTCGTTTGATTTTCCGACGGTTACCACCCAGCCGCATCTGGAGCTATCGAACACCTTCGCCACCGGCGTGAATCGCGGCAATCCGGACTTCTATCGGGAATCGCGGTACGAAGTGGTAGACAACGTCACCTCGAGCCACGACCGGCACACCATCAGTTTTGGCGGAAACTTCAATTGGGTGCGCACCACCGAGTCTTTTCCGCTGTTTTACCCCTTTGAAGCGGACTTCCCGAACCTCGGCGCGTTTTTGGGAAACGACGGCGCGGTGCCGGGCTGTACGCCGGGTGTGATTGCGGCCGGCTGCCAACACCCCAACGTTATTTTCTTCGAACGCTTCCAGGCCCCGAACTTCGATGAGCAGAGCCTGAATACTTCGGTCTATACCGGCGGGCACATCTCCTCGGCGATTCGGAATGCCGCGGAAGGCACGCTGGACCACACGTACGACGGCTTGTACATTCAGGATAAGTGGCGGGCCACCGGCAAACTCACGCTGAACGGAGGCATTCGCTGGGAGTGGGAGACCTGGCCGTCG
The DNA here is from genome assembly GCA_963788495.1 of uncultured Acidobacteriota bacterium. Lineage (GTDB taxonomy): Bacteria > Acidobacteriota > Terriglobia > Acidiferrales > UBA7541 > Acidiferrum. The sequence goes on from CAWBGX010000003.1 coordinate 1,044,955, forward strand.
AATGTGCTTAACACTCAGTGGAAGAATTTCGATCCGCGCGTAGGTCTCGCCTACAGCCTGGGAACCAAGCGAAACTTTGTGGTACGCGCGGGATTTGGACTCTTCCACGGCATCATTCCCGCGCCGCTGCTAGCCTGCCAGGAACCCTCGTGCGGCGGAACGATCGGCAAGTATCCGGGGCGTCCCTTTGAAAATGGGCTGGACGCCAAGACGGAACTCTTCGCTTTTGCCAGCTCGCCGACGATCACTTCTTTGGCCTTGCAGGGGCTGGTGCGAGACGGAGCGTATCCTGACAATACCAGCGATCCGTTCACTAACCCTTTTCCGGGATGTCAGCCCATTTCCAACTGCGGCTTCTTCGGCCCCTCGGTGGTGGTGCGCTTCGACCAGAATCACAAGAATCCTTACGGAATCCAGGCCAGCCTGGGAGTGGAATTCGAGCCGTTGCCGGACACCACCGTGAGCGTCAGCGTCCTGCATATTCGTGGCGTGCATCTCGGCAGTTTTTTCAATGTGAACCAGCCGGACCCAACCAGGCAAGTGACGCTTCATGATTCCCAGGGACGCACCGGACTCAAGAACGAGTATTGCTCGGCGGAGCCCTGCGTCTTCAATCCGGGTGTTCGGACATTTCCCATCGCCATCTATTTCGAAGCTACGTCGCGGTGGGATTCTGTCTATGACGGGCTGTTGCTCAACGTTAATAGGCGGCTGAACCATAATTTCGCGTTCGGCATCAGTTACACGCTTTCGAAATCGATCGACGATGGCCCCAATCCGAGTTTCGTGCTGATCCCGCAAGACAGCCAGAATTTCCGCGCGGAGCGCGCGCTCTCCTCGGACGACGTGCGCAGCCGGGTGGTCATGAACGGGACTCTGACAACTCCGAAAACCTGGAACGCGTTTGGCCGGGACTTCCTTTTCAGCTTGATTGCGACGGTGCAATCGCCGATGCGTTTCACCAAATTCGCGGGATTTGATGCCAACGGAGACATCTTTGGTAACAACGACCGCGTGGGCATCGAACCGCGCAATACTTTTGTCGGAGACAATTTCCGCTCGGTGGATTTCCGCGTGGGGCGCACCATCCCGTTTCGCGAAAAGAAGAGCTTCGAGCTTATCGCCGAAGCCTTCAACCTCTTCAACACCACCAACATTCGTTTCTTCAACACCGTTTATGGCGCTTCGGACTTCTGCCCGGTCGATCCAACGGCCTTCGGATGCGGCGCACCGACCGGCAACCTAGAAGGTTCCCCGAATCCGCTGTATGGGACGCCGCGCGCCCTTTTCAACCCGCGCCAGATTCAGTTGGCGGTGAAATTTAATTTCTAGAGGCACCGGGCGATATCCTTCAGCAGTGCGAGTGCGGCGCCGCAGCTGCCGCACTCGGCTGCTTGACGGATAACGCGTTCTAACGACTGCAAACACACATGTCTGCCTCCTCGCTGCCAGTGAACCTGACATCTGTTGACTCGGAAGCGGCGAACTTCGCGCCACTGAGCTCCCGCCGTCTTCTCGTTCTTGGCGGCATCGCTCTAATTCTTGTCGGCATGATCTTTGGCGATATTTTCGCGGTGTTTATCCTGCATCAGAACGCCGCGCGGGTGGGAACGAGCCTGGCCGCGGCGGTTCACGCGGCGCTTGCCGGAAACGTTCCTGCCGTTCTCGCTTCCTTCCAAAGTGTGGGTGGGTTTCTTGAGAACCGCGGCACAAAAGTGGACACCCACGTTCACATGATTGCTTTCGGTTATTTGGCGCTGATGCTGGCAATCTTGCAGCCTTGGGTAGCGTTCTCGGAAAGCGCCAAGAAAGCCATCGCCTGGGTTTTCCTGGTGGGCGCTGGATTGCTTCCCGTCGGCGTGTTCCTGATCCACTATGTCGGCCTTGCGTACAGCCCTTTGATCGCAATTGGGTGGGCCAGTATTTTTGCGGATTTTGGCGGATTGCTCGTTGTTCTATGCACCGGTGCTTTTCTCGCCGGCCTCTGCAAGCATCGGGAGGCAAGCCGGACGGTCGTTTCAGACAAGCTGCTCGCAGATCGCAGCGCAGCGGCCCGCATGCTTCTTGCCGGAGGCCTGACACTCGTGCTGCTCGGCTTTCTCCACGGCGCCTACTACGCGGCGGCAGATTTGTACCAGCATGAGGCGCGGGACTACTCTCTTCTTTCGCAAATGAGTGCAGGGGCGGCGGTGCGAGACGCGGCCTCCGCGGATAGTGCTCTCGCCGGTTATGGCCAATTGCAAGGCGAAAAGGCGGTCAACATCGCGGCTCATGCGCATAGTGTGGAGTTCGGCCTGCTGGCGATGCTGCTGGCATTTTTTCAGCCGTACGTGGGTCTAAGTGCCGCTTGGAAGCTGCGCTGGGCGGGCATCTTGCTGCTGGGTTCCGTCTTGCTTCCCGTATTTGTGCTGCTCGAGTTGCAATATGGTCTTCTTGCGGGAGGCCTGGCCGACTTTGGCGGCCTGCTGGTTATTGTTGCTCTGCTGGCCATGTGGATCGGCGTCTTGCGTTACACCGGCAGCCTGGATGCACCGCGAACAGGGGTCGAACATCGGAGCGTTGCACGATGAGCGGGGCGCGCCGGTTGCTATTACTGGGCGGAATTGCGTTGGCCTTGTGGGGCATGAGCTACGGCCTTTGGTATGCGGTTTTCGCCGAACATCAGGCACTGGACGACATTGGCGCGTCTCTGGCAGCGGGTTTCAGTGCGGCGGCTGAGCGAGATTCCGGAGCGGCGACGGATGCCCTTGGCCAGTATCGCGAAGCCAAATATGTCTACGACCGGCAAGTGGATGTCCACGGCCACTGGATTGGCTTGGCGATGCTGCTCATCGTGCTGGGAATCGGTTTTGACCGCGTCGAGTTTTCCGGAAGAGCGAAATTTCTGTTGGCCCTGGGCCTACTCTTAGGAGCGGTAATTTTCCCCCTGGGAGTCTTGCTGCAAACCGTGAGCCACGGGCCATTGCCCAGAGCGGTAGCGATTGCAGGGTCAGCAATGATTATCGCTGCCCTCGCCGGGAGTGTGTGGGGCTTCGCCCGAAGCAACGCATCGGGTTGACCTGAGATTATTTCTTTCCGTTTAACGGCGCGCGAGGAATTTCCGGAGACAGTCCCGATAAGACGAGGGGGTATCGAAGTCTTGATATATGGCGCTGGTCCGCACGGGTATCACCAGATTGCGTCGCGGGTCGCGGTACACGATCTCGCGAGCCGTCTTGGCGGAGAAAAATTCACCTCGCAGAGCGGCCGAAACGATGATGGGATGGCCCAGGCGATCCTGGTGTCGAGGCATCACGATTTTCTCCGCGTTGCGCCGCCGCTGAAAGGCGCGAACCAGGGCCATCACCGTAGCTTTGCGCAAGAGCGGATGGTCCACCGGATAAATCAGGAACGCGCTATTCGTAGGGATGTGATCCAGCGCGCACCGCAGCGAACTTTGCTGTCCTTCACGCCAGCGAGAATTGCATATCGCCCGCATCCCGTCGGGAACGGCGTCTCGAATTTTCTCGCTATCGCAGCCCAACACCACAATCGCGCGGCCGGCTCCGCGGCAGTTTTCCACCGCCAGTTGCAGGGCCGTTTTGTCGCCGAATCGCGCCAGAGGCTTGGGAAAGTCGAGATGTGCGGAACTGCCGCCGGCCAGGATGATGGCAACGATTTCTTCATGATTTGTGCTCAAGGCTGGGGCAGGATAAACTACGCAACGCCGAAACGCCAGACGCGGTGATGTTCGCGGTTTGCGGAAACATTTGTTTCGCCTGGCCGCGCCGGTGGATTGGCACTAGAATGCGCCGGCCGTCGCGACGCAGGTTGGCTTCGGATGTAGATCGCCGTCCCGGTGTTTTGCGTCAGGCCGGCAGGATGTACTGTGTACTCTCAGGCTTTTTCCTATCATCGAGCCGCTTCCCTGGAACAGGCGGCGAAGCTTTTGCGAGAGCTTGGTGACGAGGCCCGGCTGATTGCCGGCGGCCAGAGTCTGATTCCGCTGATGAAAATGCGCTTGGCGCGACCAAGCGCGCTCGTCGACATCAACTTTATCCCTGATCTCAGTGAAATCCGTACCTACAATGGCGAGCTGCGTCTGGGCGCCTTGGCCCGCCATAGCGACATCGAGAATTCCGATGCTGCGGCGGCCATTCCCATCGTGTACGACTGTGCTGCGGGAATCGCGGACGTGCAGGTTCGCAACCAGGGCACGATTGGCGGGTCGCTGGCGGAGGCCGATCCCAGCGGCGATTGGGGCGCCGTGCTGTTGACGCTTGAAACCTCGGTGCGCTGTTTCGGCCCGTCCGGCGAACGCACGCTGCGCCTCGAGGATTTCATCAAGGACGCTTACACCACGGTGTTGGGTCACGAAGAGTTGGTGCGCGAAGTAATCGTCAAGAAACCGCCTAAGAATAGCGGAGGGGCATACGTGGCGTTCAAGAGAAGCGCGCCAGTTTACGCCACGGCAAGTGCCGCAGTTCAGCTGGCCTTCGACGGCAAAGATGTTTGCAAGGACGCCCGCATCGTATTGGGATGTGTGGGGCTGACCGCGATTCGCGCGAAGGCGGCGGAAAAGGAACTGTCCGGCAGGAAACTCGACGATAAGGCCGTGCAACGGGCTGCCGAGGCGGCGCGGGAAGCCGCCGAGCCGCAGAGCGACATGCGGGGTTCCGCGGATTACAAGCGCGTGCTGGTGGGCGCGTTGGTGAAGCGGGCCATCGGAATCGCCGCGCGCAGGGCCCGCGGCGAACGTGTGGAGGCTGGACACGAATATGTCGGGCGCTGAAAAAACGCTGGTGCGCATCCGCGTGAACGGGCAGTTGCGCGAGGCGGTCGTTGAGCCGCGGACCCTGCTCGTGGAGTTCTTACGCGAGCAATTGAACCTCACTGGTACGCACATCGGGTGTGACACCACCTACTGCGGTGCCTGCACGGTCCTCCTGAACGGCAGAACGGTAAAATCTTGCACGCTGTTTGCACCGATGGCGGACGGCGGGGAGATCACCACGGTCGAGGGGCTGTCGACCGATGGCGCGCTGCATCCGGTGCAGCACGCGTTCGCCGAGTGTCATGGTCTGCAGTGCGGCTACTGCACTCCGGGACTTCTTCTTTCGACCTTGCACCTGCTGACCAAGACCCCAAAACCAACCGTGAAGCAAATTCGTAAGGCGATTGCCGGCAATACCTGCCGGTGTACCGGCTATCAGAACATACTTAAGGCCATTGAAATGGCGGCGTCCGAAATGGAGAAACGCTAGACCATGGAGATTAAGTTTGGCGGCGATTTCACGGTTAAAAAAAAGCCCGAAGATGTTTACGATTTTCTGGTCGATCCCAACCGCTTCTGCCCGCTGCTGCCGGACTATCAGAGCATGGAGATGCAGGACCCGGCGAATTTTCTGGTGAAGCTAAGCGTTGGCATCTCGCACATCCGGGGTACCGCGGCGGTGAAAATGTCCCTGGTGGAAACAGACCGGCCTACCCGCGCGGTCTATGAAGGGAAGGGCGACGTGCCTGGGGGTTCGGCTACACTTCGCGCGGGATTTGATCTTGCGGCCTTGCCGGGCGGAGAAACGAAGGTAACCTGGCTGGGGCAATCGAACGTGGTCGGCCGCATCGCTTCGCTGGCTGGCGGGATGCTCGAACCGCTGGCAAAAAGAAATGTGCAGAAATTAATCGATGGTTTGCAGAAAGCTCTGGGATAGGGCGGACCGCGGGCATGGCGAGAACGATATCCAAAAAACGGGGAAGAACGCCGCCGAAGGCTAAGGCTGCGGCCTCTGCGAGCGTCACGCCCAAATGGGTCGGCCAGCCCATTCGCCGCAAGGAAGAAGACCGCTTGGTGCGCGGCAAAGGCATCTTCGTTGACGACCAGAAACTCACCGGAATGCTCCACATTCGCTTTGTGCGCTCGTCGTATGGGCACGCCAAGCTCGCGCGTGTGGATGTCTCCAAGGCCGCCGCGCTGCCCGGAGTCGTTTGCACGCTGACGGGCGCGGAAATAAAAGGCATGGTGCAGCCGTTCATCGAAATTGGGCCGGACGTCGGGCAGAAGATCGCCGATTATCCGATGGCCGTGGACAAGGTCGTATATCAGGGCGAACCCGTTGCGGCGGTTGTCGCCGAGACCCGCATGATTGCCGAAGACGCGGCGGAGCTGGTGGACGTGGAATACGATCCGCTGCCGCCGGTGATGACCGCCGAAGATGCATTGAAAGATGAAAGCCTGCTCCATCCTCAGATGGGCACAAACCGCAACTGGCACGGGCTCTTCGAATACGGCGATGTGGAGAAGGCTTTCCAGCAAGCTGCGCACGTTGTGCATATCGGCCGCCTGCACTTCCACCGGTTTTCCAGCACGCCGCTGGAAAATAACGCCATGATCGCTGTTTGGGATTCGCGCTCGGAGCGCATCGAGTTCTGGTCCAACAATTCGTTTCCGTCGTTTGCCGCGCAGTTCTTGTCTCCGGCTCTCGGCGTGCGTATCGATCAGATCCTGATGAAGAGCTTCGATATCGGCGGCGGCTTTGGGATCAAGATCACTAACTATCCGTATATGGCGGTTTGCGCCCTCGCTTCCCGTAAGGCTGGCGACCGTCCCGTGAAATGGGCCGAGACCCGCACGGAGCACATGCAGGCCAGCGCGCATGGCAACGAACGGACCTATTTCGATACGCGTGTGGCCCTCGACAAGAATGGCGTCATCACCGCCGTTGATTCGCGGCACGTCGACGATTGCGGCGCCTACCCGCGCTACGAACCGCTCGGTTGCGTCATTTGGGCGCAGGTGTTGCCCGGTGCGTATCGCGTCAGGAATGTTCGCATCGACATGAATCAGGTGGTCACCAACAAGTGCCCCGTCGGCCCGAACCGCGGTTACTCGCGGATGCAGCAGCTGTGGTTCATGGAACGGATTTTGGATATTTGCGGGCACTCACTGGGGATTCCGACCGACGAGATGCGGGTCCGCAACTATATTCGCAAGCAGGAAATGCCGTATACGACTCCGAACGGCTGCATCTATGACTCCGGCGACTATGCCGGTATGTTGGCGCTCGGAAAAAAATTGATCGGCTGGAACGACTGGAAGAAGAAGCAAGCGGCGGCGCAGAAAGAAGGCCGCTGGATAGGCATCGGAATAGGATCGACGCTCGATTCCGGAACAAATAATTTCGGCCAGGCGCAAATTATCAATGCCGGCGCGCCGTTTTCCGGCCAGTCCAAGGCCGCGAACGCCAAACTGGATATTTACGGAGAAGTGGTCATTACACTGGGTTCCGTTCCACAGGGACAGGGTCACGAAACAACAGCGGCTCAAGTAGTTGCCGATGTCCTGGGCATTTCTCCGGACCTCGTGAAAGTAAAGCCGGGTTTCGATACCGAACAGAACGTTTATACCGGCCATACCGGAACGTATGCCAGCCAGTTCGCGGTAACGGGCCTTTCGGCGATTCATGGCGCGGCAGTCAAGCTTCACGATGAAATGAGCCGTCTTGCGGCGTGGGCGCTAAAGGCTAAGCAGAAGGATCTTGAGTTCGGCATCGGCGCCCAAGGGCCCGAGGTCCGCGACAAACGAACCAAGAAATCAATCAACTACTGGGGTTTGGCCAACCTGGTGAACGTGAATAACGCCGGGATGCCCGAAGACTTGTGGGACGTAACACTTAACTGCCGCCACGTCTACCACGCGCCTTTTCAGGTGCCGGACATCAAGCGTAAATACGGCAACTTGACGCTCACCTACGCGGCTCAGATTCACATCGCCGTCGTTGAGATCGATCGCGAGACCTTCCAACCGAAAATCCTGTCGTACGCTTGCGTCGACGATTGCGGCCGCACCATCAACCCGCGCATCGTCCAGGGACAAGTGCATGGATGCACCGCCCATGGCATCGGGGCGGCCCTGATGGAAAATTGCGCCTACGATCCCGATGGCAACCTGCTGGCTTCGACGTTCAGCGACTACACGCCGATCACCGCGATGAATATGCCGGACTTGCTTTATGGACACACGGAATCTCCGTCGCCTTTTTCTTACAATGGCGCGAAGGGCATGGGTGAGGGCGGCGCCGCGCCGGTTCACACCTTGTGTGCTGCGTTGCAGGATGCGCTGTACTCCAGCGGAGTCCTCATCGATGACTCCCACAACACCGGGGACTCGATTTACCGCGCGCTGCAACGGGCCCGTGCGGGCGAAATGGCCGGCATGGTGCGCGTTACCCATGCGCGCGCAGCCCGATAGATGAAGCGCGTCTGCATCATCGCTTGCGGGTCCATCGGCAGCCTGTACGCCGCGCATCTGGCGAAGGTATGTGAAGTCTGGGCGTACGTGCGGCGGCCCGAGCATGCGCGGGCACTCAACGAAAGCGGCCTGCGCGTCTCCGGCTCGCATAGTTTCCACGCCAATGTCCGGGCCACGAGCAATCCCGCGGAACTTCCGAAATTCGACTATGGGATCGTGTCCTGCAAAGCCACGCAAACAGCCGAAGCCTTGGGCCCGGTTGCGCATCTTTTTCCCCACGGCGCCCTGCTCTGCGCGCAAAACGGTCTGGGCAGCGAAGAGATTGTCGCGGACCTTGCTAAGACTTTCGTGATTCGCGCGGCGACCTTCATGAGCGGCACTCGGCATAGCGATACCCACGTGCAGTATGAGCTGGACACTCCAACGTGGATGGGCCCGTACGAGCCGTCGAACACTCCATTTCCCGTAGTGAAGGAGCTCGCGGACCTGATTTGCGCCGGCGGGCTGAAAGCCATAGCTCTCGAAGACGCGCGGCCCGCCCAATGGTCAAAATTGATCTTTAATTCCTCGGTGAATTCCGTGTCGGCGCTTACCGAGTTGGTGCATTGTCCGCTGTTCGCCAAAGAGGAAGGGTTCGGCGATATTGGGCACCTGCTGCGAAGCCTGATCGAAGAGGGAAAGCAAGTCGCAGCCGGTTTGGGCATCGCGTTGTACGAAGACCCTTGGGAAATGAACAAAATCGGCGCGCAGACCGACCATCCGCCTTCCATGCTCTATGACATCCGCCACAAGTTGAAAACGGAAATCGATTTTCTCGGAGGCGCGATCGCGCGTGAGGCCGACCGCGCCGGCCTGGCGGCGCCGCTGCATACCGCGCTGTACCGCTTGATTCGAGGCAAGGAAGTGTCCTGGACGTACCAAAGCCAGGAACGCGCGGCCGTGAAGTAGCCAGGAACGAAATGGCATATCCTCTCGATCGCGAAAAGTGGCAAAGAGTGCGCCAGATGATGGAGCGCCACGACCTCGACGCCGTCGTCGCGCGGGCTCCGGACAATGTCCTGTACCTGACGAACTACTGGACGATGAAGGGCTACGACCTGGTGATTTTTCCGCGCGAGGGCGATCCCACGCTCCTGGTGATCGAGCCGCAATTTCGCGAAGCGCAGCGAACGGCCTGGAACCAGGATGTGCGCTTCTTTCCGTTTTATCATCCGACGGACCCGCGGCCGCCCATGATTCGCGCCGTCGAAATGGCTGTGGATGTCTTGCGTGAGCGCAAACTGACTCGCCGCGTGGGAATCGAGCTCTCGCAAACTTCGCAGATCTGCGATCGCATGGTCGGCGAACCCACGGTGTACTGGCAGGGCTTTTACGACGCTTTCCGCGCGAGCTGCAAGGAAACTGTCGACGCCGCGCCTCTGCTCGCGGAAGTGCGCATGATCAAGACGCCCCAAGAGCTCGAGCGCATGCGCCTGGCCAACGAACTGGCGGCCATCGGCATGGAGTACGCCCGCGACAACATCAATCCGGGAATGAAAGAAAGCGAAGTCGGCGCGATGATCGAGGGCCATATCCACGCCGTGGGTGTCGGCTACAAAGGCAAAGTCGAGATGGCGCGCGCATTCACGCTGGTTTGGTCTGGCCCGGGCATCGCCACGTTCACCGCCACGAGCCACAGGCCGATCATCGAGAACGAGCCGACGCTGGTCGAACTGTGGGTTTGCGCCGATGGCTACTGGACTGATTTGACGAAGAACATTTGCCCGGGCCGGCTGACCCCAGAATACGACCGGCTCCTCGATCAGTTACTGGAGATTTTTGCCGCTGCGGTCTCCTGCGTGCGCGACGGCGCTCCCCTCGGCGACATCGACCGTGTCATTCGCAAGGGAATTGCCGCCGCGGGCTATCCCGGCCAGCCTTCCCACCCGGTCGGTCACGGAGTCGGTGCGCGCGCGCACGAACCGCCCTACTCGCATCAAGCAACGCCTGGCAAGATGCAATCTGGTATGGTGTGGGCCATCGAGCCGGGAATTTACTGGGATGCTGGCGGCGGACTCCGGCTGGAAGATAATTTCCTGGTAACCGAAAATGGTTGCGAGAAGCTGTGCTCGTATCCAGATGATTTTCGACGTTAGCGCCGTGCCATAAGCGCGATGCCTGAGGCGGAGGCCTCTCATGCAATGAAGGAAGACTTGGCCAAGGCAATTCTCGCGCAGATTCGCGAGGATGAAATCGTCGCGATGTCCTGCGACGTTGTAAACATCCCCAGCCCGACCGGCGAAGAGCTGGAAATGGGACGCTACATGCGCCGGGTGTTCGAGGAGACCGGCCTGCAAGTGTCGTGGCAGGAAGTCGAAGAGGGCCGCGCCAACGTCGTGGGGCTTTGGGAGGGCGCTGGAAACGGCAAGAGCCTGATGTTCAACGGCCACATGGACACGTCGAATACCGGGCGTGAAACCTTTCTGACCGGTCTTGGCTACAAGGCCAAGGCGGTAATCCAAAAAGGGCTGATCTACGGCCTGGGCATCTACAACATGAAGGGCGCACTGGTTTGCTACACCCAGGCGGTAAAAGCGCTGATGCGCGCGGGCGTCAAACTGGAAGGCGACGTAACGATTGCCGCCGTCGTCGGCGAAATCGAGAAGACCCAGTGGAGCGATGAATTCATCGGCAAAGAATTTCGCGGCTACGGCGTGGGGACCCACCACCTCGTCAATCACGGCGTCTTGCCGGATATGTGCATCCTTGGCGAACCCACCGACTTGCAGCTTGTCCTCGGCCACTATGGAACGGTCTGGGTACGGCTATCGACGCACGGGCATTACGTGCATACCGCCTTCACGCGAGGAAAACAGGATCACAGCTCCATTTTTCGCATGAAAGAAATCCTCGATCCGATTTACGCGTGGATCGCCGCCTGGGAAAAGAAGGCCACCTACGACGGCCAGCCCGGGGTCGTCAACGTAGGGTGTATTCGCGGTGGGTTTCCCTGGCGCGTAAGTCGCACGCCGGATCGCACCGACGTATTCCTCGACGTCCGCGTTCCGCCTACAATGCCTTTGAAGGAAGTCCGCGTCTCCGTAAAGCAACTGGTCCTCGATCTGCGCAAGAAACATCCCGGCTCCGCCATCGAATACGAGATTTTCGTCTCCGTGCCCGGTGCGGAGATTTCGAAAGATCATCCGCTGGTAAAGACTATCGAATCCTGCCACCAGCGTGTCCTCGGCCAATCGCCGAAACACGCCACCGTACTGTGGGACTCCGATGCGTCGGTCATGACCCGCTTTGGCATCGAAACGCTGAACTATGGCCCTTCCAGCGGGCCCCGCGACGCCGAAGGCGAAAAAGTAGCGATCGAAACGCTTCTGAACACCACTAGAGTCTACGCGCTCGCCGTGGCCGAAATCTGCGGAGCGCACTGACGGAGGCGCCAAACCATTACAATGACCAGCCAAAAAGAAATCGCCCGCCGTTACCACAACATTCGCGCCGCCATGGAACGCGAAAAAGTCGACGCCATCATCGTCTGCGGAAATCAATACGCCGGATTCGAAGGCGCCGTGCGCTACACCTCCGGCTTCGAGATCGTTCACCGCTATGTCTACGTGCTGATTCCTTTGGCGGGAGATCCCGTTCTGGTTTTTCCCCGCGAAGCCCGGTGGATCGGCGACAAGAAAGCCCCGTTCGTACGCGAAAAAGTGTGGGCCGAGATTCCAGGGAAGTGGCTGCGCGAAGAAATTGAAAAGCGCCATTGGAAACGCGTAGCCGTTTACGGCCTGGATTTCGTTATGGCCGTGCGTGATTATCGCGAACTTCAACAGGGCCCATTTGAAATCGTGCCCTTTGATTTTCATTTCGACATGGCCCGCGCCGTGAAAAGCGAGGAAGAGCTCGAAGGCTTCCGCGACAGCATGAACATCATCCTGGACGGTTTTCAGGCATTGCTGGCTGGCTACCAACCCGGCAAGAGCGAGGCCGAGATCATGGCGCCCGCCGTCGAGCGATTCTTCGCGCGGGGTGCCGGGCCTCGCATGATGAACATTGTCCTCAGCGGTACCGGAGGGGAAGCCGAGGCCCACTTCAAGGTTCCGTCTCAGCGCAAGGTTGGCGCGGATGACCTCCTGCTCTACTCTCTCGAAATCACCGGAGCGGCCGGCTACTGGATCGAGTTTTCTCGCGCCCTCATTCGCGGCAACGTAAGCCCGCGCACTCGTGCGATGAGCGAAGTCTATCCGCAGGCGATGGAAGCGGCACGCGAGAAAATGCACGACGGCGCCCTGGCCAGCGATGTTCACAAAGCGGCCGCTGACGTCTTCAGCAAAGCGGGTTTCGCTCTAGGGCACTTGACCGGCCATTCCATCGGTATGACCATGCTCGAATATCCCGCCATAGGCGCGAACACGCACATCGAACTGAAGGAAAACATGGTCTTGAGTTTTCATCCGCAGGTCGTCGATCAAGACGGTCAAGTGTGCCTCTACACCCAGGACACCTATCGGGTTGGCAAGAAAGAGGGAGAGTGCCTCGCCAACGTCCCCTGGCGTTTTTACACCGGGTCGGAGGCTTGGAAGACCGCATGAGCGTAAAGATTTGCATCGTAGGCTGCGGCGCGATCGGAAGCATTTTCGGCGCCCACCTGGCGCGTCTTGAGGACGTCGAGGTGCACGCCTACGACGTGTGGAAAGAGCACACCCATGCCATCAACGAACGCGGACTGCGCATCAGCGGAGCGGCTGATTTTACCGCCCGCCTGCACGCCACGTCGGACCCAACGGAAATTCCACCCTGCGATTTTGGTATTGTCGCGACGAAGAGCACACATACCGGGGGCGCCATCGCGCAAACCGCGCATATCTTTGGCGCATCCAGTGCCGTCTGCTCGGTGCAAAACGGTGTCGGCAACGAAGAACTTCTTGCCCAGCATGTCCCCTGTGTGATCCGCGGCACCACTTTTCCGGCCGGCCATGTCATTGAGCCCGGGCACGTCGGCTTCGACATCAACGGCGACACCTGGATCGGTCCTTTCGAGCCGACCAACACGCCGTACGCGCGAGTAGAACAATTCGCCGAACTTCTCAATCGTTCTGGTCTGCGCGTCATCCCACTGCGAGATGCTCGCGGCGCGCAATGGACCAAGCTCATTTTCAACGCGTCGACAAATCCGGTGGGTGCTCTTACGCTCCTTCACCACGGGGCCGCCACCCGCTTCCCGCAGACCGGCGCGCTATTCAACGCCCTGATTGCCGAAGGCGAGGCCGTCGCTAAAGCTCTGGGAATCGAGCTCCATGGCGACGCTCGTGCACTCGTGCAAAAAGGCGCGAACGCTCCGGGCAAACACCGAGCCAGCATGCTGCAAGACATTCTTGCCAAGCGCCAAACCGAAGTGGATTTTATGAACGGGGCCATCGCCGACTGGGGCGAGAAGACCGGAGTACCCACACCGCTGAATCGCGCCATGTGGCAATTGGTGAAGGGCCTGGAACATTCTTGGAGCTAACCCGGCGTAGCGCCCGGAGATCGCAGTAAACGCGTAGCGGGAGAAAGACGAAACGATGAGCATGCCATTCAAGATCGGTGTGTTGCAGCTCAGCATGGAGCCGTTGGACGAAACCGTGCGCATGGCGCAGGCTTGCGATGCCGCCGGGTTCGATACCTTCTGGCTCGCCGAAGCCTATCCGTGGTGGCGCAAGCATTCCATGGAGGCGCGCTCCTCGACCGCGGTGACCGCTATCGTCGCCCGCGAAACCAAAAAAATAACCATCGGCTGGGGCATTATTTCGCCATACACGCGGCACCCGGTTCAGATCGCCATGGAGGCCCGCGTTCTACAAGAAGCGGCGGGAGAAGGCCGTTTTTTGCTCGGCCTGGGCGCCTCGAAGATCTTCATGAAGGAAATCGGCGAAGGCGAAAAGGGAAGAGAAGTCGGTCCGGCGACGGTCATGCGCGAGAGCATTGAGATCATCGAGGCCATGCTATCCGGCAACGAAGTAAAATACGAAGGGAAAGCTTTTCAGGCCTACGCGCCGGCCCTGAAAGCGGACGCCCACGCTCCGCGTTGGCGCGCGCCCATTTACGTCGGCGCCACCGGCCCCGTGCTGCAGCGCCTGGCCGGCTCGCACTCCGACGGTTTGCTGACCGCCAGCATCACCACTCCCAAGTTCGTCGAATACTCCCGCAAGATGATGGAAGAGGGCGCCCGCAAAGCCAACAAAGACGCTTCCAAACTCGACCTCGGCTCCGTGATTGTGGGCAGTGTCGGTGAGGATCCCAAGACCGCCCGCGAAGGCGCGCGCGAAATGGCGGCCATGTATCTTGCCAACAAAGTTCAGAACATTCGAGGTTCCGCGGACACCTTGCTCGAATGCGCCGGGCTGGCGTTCGACGAAATCCGCCCCATTGCGGAAGCGATGGAGCACGGCGGACGCAAGGCCGCCGCCCGCGCGGTGACCGACTCGGTCCTGCACAAGGTGTGCCCGATTGCCGGCACTCCGTCACAATGTATAGAAAAGCTGGAAGAGTACCGAGCCGCGGGTTGCACGCATATTATGTTGGAGCTGTGGGGTGACGATCGGCTGGAGCAGGCGCGCCTTTTCGGCGAAAAGGTTCTGCCGCACTTCAACAAGAAGTAAGGCTGCCTGCGGAGCGGAATCCGTGGTCAGGCCGGCTGCTTCAAGCGGTTCACGATTGCCAGAAACTCGGTGTCTGTAACCAGCCCGCGCTTTTCCACGCCAAACCTTTTCACGTCCGCCAAAACGCTTTGCTGTTGCTCGGTGGTCAGCGACACGCCGAGTTCTTTCGATTTAATCGCGATGCTGTCCAGTCCGCTCTTCTTCCCCAGCACAATCGCCCGCGTCGCGCCCACCAGATCGGCGGAAAATGGTTCGATCGCCTCCGGAATATGAAACTGGCTGGCCACCGCTCCGCTCTCCCGCATGAACAAATTCTCGCCAACCACTGGCTTCCACGGTTCGAGTTCGTGGCCCGCGGTGCGCCGCACCAGCGCGGAAACCTCCCGCACCTTCTTCAGGTTCAGCTCCACCGGCACTCCGTAAAGCCCGCTCAGAGCCATGGCCACTTCGCCGAGATCGGCGTTGCCCGCGCGTTCTCCCATGCCGTTGATCGTTCCTTGAATCCATTCGGCGCCCGCGCGAACTGCGGCCACCGCACACGCCGTCGCCAGCCCGAAATCATTGTGACCGTGAAAATGCAGCGGCACTTGCGGCCCAACCCAGGTGCGCACCTCGCGTACCAGAAACTCAACCGCTTCAGGCCCGCACGCGCCAATGGTATCTACGACGACGAGTTCTTCCGCTCCGGCGTCCAGCGCGTTTCGATAAAATCCCCGCAGCACGTCCAGTTCCGTGCGAGTGCCGTCCACGGTAAAGAACGCCACTCGCACGCCGTTCTTGCGCGCATACGTGATGGCTTCCGCGGCGCGGCGCTTGGCCTCGTCCACGGACAGGCCATACGCCTTCAGTTTGATTGCGCTCGTGGGCGTCTCGATCACTGTGGCGCGTGCGCCTAAACGCAGCAACTCGTCGATGTCGGCCTTCACCGCTCGTCCGAAGCCCCAAATTTCCGCTCGGAGGCCGGCCTTCGCGATCATTCCGAAGGCTTCGGCATCCTCCGCGGAAACCCGCGGGAAGCCGGCTTCGATGCGGCCCACCCCCAGACCATCGAGGGCCCGCGCAATCTCCAGTTTTTGTTGCGGCGTCAGCACCACCCCCACGCTCTGCTCGCCGTCACGCAGCGTTGTATCGTAAAACTTCACCGCACTCCCCAGCGCAAAGGTCCTCTCCACGTCCGGGCGATGATTCAGCTCGCTGATCCACAGTCCGTCTCGCCGGGCCGCCGGGTTCATTTCTGCCGCCCCACTCCTGCCGCCTCGGCCGATTTGCCGCCGTACATCTCTCGGTAAGAAACCACTGGATTTCTCAGCACTCCGACTTTCTCGATTTCGCATTCCACGAGGTCTCCGACCTTGAGATACAGCGATTTCGGATCGTCGCTGAAAGCCGCCACCCCGGAAACCGTGCCCGTGGACAGCACATCCCCCGCGGAATAGCCCATCGGCGAATAATGCGAAATGATCTCGGGTATGGTGACCGACATCTTGCTCGAATGCGATTGCTGCCGCGTCTTTCCGTTTACGCGCAGCTCCATCGCCAGATTGTTTGGTTGGGGTATCTCGTCCGCCGTGACGATATGCGGGCCCAGGGGGCAAAACGTGTCGATCGCCTTGCAAAAACTGAATACCCCCGACTTCATTTCCTGGCGCTGAATATCCCGCGCGGTTATATCGTTGAAGATCACATATCCGCCGATGTAGTCCGTCGCATTTCCCTCGGAAAAATGCTTGCCCGACTTCTTCAGCACCACTGCCAGCTCCAACTCGTAGTCCAACTCCTCCGTCAGGTGCTCCGGATACACGATCGCTTCGTCCGGCCCGATAATGGCGTCCACGTTTTGGAAAAACACGATCCACGGCAGGACCGGATGCGAAAATCCTGCTTTTTGCGCTTCCGTGTGATGCTCCCGGAAGTTTCCCGCCGTATGAAAGAATTTCTTGGGAACGATCGGGGCCTTGATGCGCACCGCGTCTCGCCGAAAGGAAGTCGGCTCCCCGGACGCCCCCTTCAGGTCCGGGCCTTCTTTCAGCGCGTATTCCAGGGCCGCGCGCGCCCCATCAAGTCCGCGGTCTCCATTTTCGAACAGTCCCCGCATGTTCGCGGGCACGCGGGCATCCGCCAGCGGGTAGAACCCGCCCTCCTGCTCGACGTTCCTCAAGTACGCCGCGTAGGCAGCATTGAGGTCAACAATGTTCCCGTCGGGCGCAACCGCACCGATCCGGTCTTCGCGAGCCTGGTGCTGAAAGGAAACCAATTTCATCGATAATCCTCGCAAATCGCAAACGCTCCGCATGTTACCAAAAATCAGCGCGGCATGCTGACGCGGCCAACCGCGCTTTAGGCCTTGTGGAGCGAAACCTTCGATCGAGAACGGCCGATCGCGTCGGCGTTGTTGTCACGCGAGAGACGTCTAGGGGATCCGAAAAAGAGGGGAGGCAGGCGCCTGTGTTCGGTGTGAGCCAGGAGCCTGCCCGTAGGCGAGGGTCGGTCTCGCCATGAACCTTCAATGGGGACACAATAGGGCGCAGAGCGAGAAGCAACAATCAGGTAAGCGCTGTAGAAATGTCAGGGAGATCCCCGATTCGTTGGGAATCGAAGAGGTTTAGCGGGACTTAGGCTAACTGGCGGCTACTACGATGGGGGTCCGCAGTTCACGCACGCTCCCGCTGCGGTTTGCCGAGCGGTCCAGGCTCTCTTGCAGGTTCATCAAGGTCAGGAAGGTGGTAAGAATGCGTTTCTTCAACTCGTCGGACAAACGCAGGCGTCCGGTGGCTACCTGGGTCAGCCTCATCGCGGTTGCCTTAACGTAGTCGGCAATCTCCGACTGCCGTTCCTCGCTGGTCTTGCCCATGGCGGTTTCACGGCGCAACTCGGAGCAGTCGTGTTCAATACCGAGGATAAAGTGAACAACGCAAAGGTGTTCCGCTTGCAGCTCCTGCGGTACCGGTACCTGGCACCAGCAAAGGCCCGACTGCCTTGAGCTCGGTTCCATGATTAGCGACCTCAAAGAATTCTAAGCAACGCCGGTACCAAAGTACTAAGTTTCGTAGCAGGCCTCTTTATTGGGCGAATTTGCCCCTGTGCGGTCCACGCAGCCCGTTTTTCGACCCATGTACCCCCATTCAATGTCACCTTCTTAGCGGACCCCGTCACCGATTGAGACAAGTCTCAGGGTCCCGGTGCTTCCGGGTGGCGTTCCTGCCTGCGGAGTAAGTCGCCTCGAAGCCAACAGAGCGCGGCTGAAGGGTTAGCTAACTCCGCAAGGAACCAACCTCTTACGCGGGGAAGCGAGACAGGCGAGGTGCCGCGGAGTCACGACGATCCCCCCGCCCCCGCCCCCACCCGCCGGCCGTTAGCCACAGGGGCATCTGAGAAGATGGGCCGGGCCCATTTTGGGCCACGATCTCTTTCGTCCTCAGGATGTTGCGGGTCTGTAACAGACTTTCCTCAGGGCATCAGGCAAGTGGCCACAATCCAAGTGCCCTAAATGTGAAAAGAAGTTCCGAGCTTGGGAGTGCTTTGGCTCAATAGGGCGCTCGGCAGCGCGGCAAATCCGGGGCAAATACCTATGGATCTCAGTGGTTTAGGGCCTAACCCCACCGGGCAGCGGGGTGAACTTGTCCTTGTTCACTCGAGCTCGCTGCTGGTTCCTCCGGCAGTCACCGATGCGCCGGACTCTCCCACATCCGGAAGCCCCCGAGGAAAGCATTCATGTTGTTGCCCAGGCGCGCGCCGGGGGGAACCTCCTTCAGTTTCTTGATGTTCCCGCCTCCCAAGACCACGTAATCAGCTTCCAGCGCCACCGTTAGCTTCTCCACCACTTTAGCCACGTGCCGCCGCCACTTTTTCTTTCCCAGCCGCTCATACCCCCGCAACCCCAGATAGTCCTCGTAGGTTTTCCCATCTTTGTAGGTCAGGTGCGCCAGCTCCATCGGTTCGAGCATTCCGTCCACGACCATGGCCGACCCAAGCCCGGTGCCCAGCCCCAGAAAGAGCATCCGCCCGCCGTCATAACTCCCAAGCGCCTGCATCGCCGCATCGTTGAGCATCTTTACCGGGCAGCCAAACGCCTTTTGGAAGTTGAAGCCCACCCAACCGCCCCCCAGATTGTGCGGCTCGCGTAGCGGCCGGCCATTGATGATCGGCCCGGGGTATCCCAGCGAGATGCAGTCGAATTTCCAATCGGGGACGGCATGCTTGACCACCCGCACCATCTTGCTCGAGGTCATTTCGCGTCCCGAGGGGATTTTCCGCGGCTCCTTCTGGCCCGTCGCCAGCAGCTTGACGTTTGTGCCGCCCACATCAATGACCAGGACTTTTGGAGATTTTGGCATTTTCACAATTTTCATAGCCGTTCCTCAGAGAACTGCCAGAACCAGCGGGCATACCTATATTTTAAGTGTCAACGAAATCCCGGGTTAATGGCGACCTTTGTTCCCTCGGCTCGTCTAATCGGCAAATACCCGGCCGATTCCGGAAGGGGCGGGCGGCTCGAAAAGTCGCAAGGGCATCGAAGCTTTTAGCGCGTTCATGAATCACATGAACCGTAAGGGAACATTCCAGGGCCGCAAAGCGTACAACTCTATAGTTCCGTTGACCTTTTACCGAGCTGGAGGGCCATTCATGGACACGCTCCGCCAAGACATCCGCTACGCCCTGCGCAATCTGGCGAAGAGTCCGGGTTTCGCCTTCGTCGCTGTGCTTACCCTGGCCCTGGGCATCGGTGCTTCCACCGCCATCTTCAGCGTGATCGAAAACGTCCTCATCGAACCCTTTCCGTACACCGACGCACAGCGCTTGATGTCCGTGCAAATCCACGACACCGAGCAAAATCAGCCGGGCGGACGAGCGAGTTTCTCAGGACCCGAATTCCTCGCCTACGCCGAACAAAACCACGTCTTCGATGGCGCGATCGCCAACTGCCAGGAAGATGTGCTGTACACCACCCACGAAGGCACCGAGCTTTTCAAAGGCCATCTCGTTACCCCCAATACTTTTGAATTCCTGGGCATTCCCGCGTTGCACGGGCGGGTCATGCAGCCCGCCGACTACGAACCCGGTGCGCCCCCGGTCTTTGTCCTGCGCTACAAAACCTGGGTAACCCACTTCAGCGCCGATCCCGCCATCATCAATAAGACTTTCACCTTGAACGGAACGGCCCGCACCCTGGTCGGCATCATGCCGCCACGCTTCGGCTGGGGCGATGCTGACGTGTGGATCCCTGAGAAGCCCAGCCGGGCGGTAAGCGGCGATCGCCTGTTCGGACGTTATTGGTTTTTGCTCGGCCGCTTGAAGCCCGGCGTGTCGATCCAACAAGCCGAAGCCGACTTTTCGGTTATCGCCCACTCCCTGTCCGCCGCTCACCCCAACGACTATCCCAAGCATTTCACCGTGCAGGTCGTTTCGCTCACCGACCTGGTCGTCGGCAAGTTTCGCGCTACGCTCTACATCGTTCTCGCCGCCGTGGGGCTCCTGCTGCTCATCGCGTGCGGCAACGTCGCCAATTTGCTGTTGGCGCGGGCTACCTCGCGGGAAAAGGAGTTCGCCATTCGCGCCGCGTTGGGCGCCGGCCGCTGGCGGCTGGTATGCCAGCTTCTCGCGGAAAGCCTGATTCTGGCTTTGGGTGGCGCCGCTGCGGGCACCCTCATAGCTTGGGGTGGGCTCAAGTCCCTAGTTGCCGTCATTCCCGGGCAAATTATTCCCGCGGAAGCGGTAATTCGTTTGAACCTGCCCGTTTTGTTCTTTGCGCTCGGTGTTTCGGTGATGACCGCTTTGGTCTTCGGTCTGGTGCCCGCGCTGCAAGCCGCCCGCCGCGACCTGAACGATCCTCTGCGCGACAGCGGCAAGGGCACCAGCGGAAGCGCCCGCCACGGCCGCCTGCGAAATACCGTGGTGGTCCTGGAAGTCGGCCTGTCTCTAACTCTCCTCGTAGCCGCCGGTCTGCTCATCCGCAGCTTTGTCGCTCTCCGTGAAGTGCACCTCGGCTTGCAGCCCGACCATGTCTTTGTCGCTCGCATTCCGCTCCCGGAGCGCTACAAAACCGCGGAGCAGATCGCCGGTTTTTATCGCCCCCTGCTGGCCCGCCTCAAGGCCCTGCCGGGAGTCATCGAAGCCACGGAAACCAGCACCCTTCCGCCTTACGGTGGCCTTCCCACCGACATCGAAATCCCCGGAAAAACGCATTCTGAGAAATGGAACGCGCCTTTTCAACTGTGCAGCGAGGGATACTTCCCGGTCTTGCGCATCCAGTTTGTTGACGGCCGTTCCTTTACCGAAGCCGAAGTCAACGCCGCCAGAAAACTCGCCGTCGTCAACCAGACTTTCGTCCACAAGTATCTCGGGAACGAGAACCCCATCGGCCAGCACGTTCGCCTCGTTCAACTCGAAACCTTCCCCGATCCCGTCCACGATCCCGTCTTCGAGATCATCGGCGTGGTCTCCGACGTGAAGAATCAAGGCTTGCAGGATCCTGTGACTCCCGAAGTGTGGGTCCCGTATACCGTCACCGGCTCCGCATTCCGCGGGGTTATGGTGCGCACCGCCAACGATCCCTTGACCATGATGAATCCCGTCCGCCAAGAGATCTGGGCCACCGACCATGACGTGGCGGTCACCTTCACCGGCTCCCTGGAAGGCTGGATTAGCTCCTTCTCCTATGCTGGGCCGCGCTTCGGATTCTTGCTCATGAGTATCTTCAGCGGCATTGGACTGATCCTCGTCACCATCGGCGTCTACAGCGTCCTGGCCTACACCACCGCCCGCCGCACCCAGGAAATCGGCATCCGCATGGCCCTTGGAGCGGAAGGACCCGATGTCCTGCGCTTGGTGATTTGGGTGGGCCTGCGCTTGGTAGGCCTCGGTATAGCCATCGGCCTGGTCGCCAGCCTGGCTCTCGGCCGCGTCATCGCCACGCAGCTCTGGGGCGTTTCCGCCTATGATCCGGTCACCATTGCCACGGTCTCCGCTTTGCTGCTGATCACCGGCATGCTCGCCTGCTGGATTCCAGCCCGACGCGCCGCCCGTGTGGACCCGCTCGTGGCTCTGCGATACGAATAGCGACCTTGCCTGCTCCGGGAGATAACTCTGAGCTCGCATGAGTGTGACTCGACTCGTTCTCTAGCTCGTTCCCTCACCAGCCTTCCTTGCAGAGCCCTGCGTCAAAGGGATCTCACCCTCAAGCTGTCGTAAACACCGCCGCTTAGGGAATGATCCAAAACGGAACAGCGGCTGGAAATGGTTCTTCAGGAAACGACAACCAGGGCACTCCGATTCCCCTAATTCCTTTGCAATGATGACTGTGAAGGCTGCTCTTCGTGGTATGTCTCGTGCTGTATTTCACTGCAAGGCGATCTGCGATTGTCCGCAGCCATGATCGAACGCGTTAGCCGGAGAGTGCTGCCCGGACTCCCGACTTTCTAGCACACCCTATGCTCCTAACAGTAAGCCAATTAGCGTGGTTGGTCCCGATCGCCGCAGGGATTTTACTCACGGCCTCGGGATTCGCGCTAGCCTGGCTGCAAACGCGCCGCTTGGGCGAGAGCCGGCGGAGCCAAGAAGAGCTGGAGAGGTCCTCGCGGGTTCTGGAAGAAGAGCGACGGGTGTTGGATCTCATTGCCAGAGGCGCATCGCTGAAAGAAGTCCTGGACGCCTTGACCGGGGCCATCGAGCGGATGGCTGGTAATTGCCTTTGCTCGATTCTTCTGTTGGATGAGGACCGCCGCCATTTGCTCGAAGGATCGGGAGGCCGTTTGCCCCCGGAGTACGTTCGAGCCATTAATGGGCTCGAGATTGGGCCGGAGGTCGGTGCCTGCGGTACGGCTGCCTTTCGCAACGAAACGACAATCGTGGAAGACATCGCCACGGATCGCCGCTTTGCTCTCGCCAGGGATTTTGTAATGTCCTTCGGTTTGCGGGCTTGCTGGAGCGTCCCCATCCGCGACTCCAACAAGAATGTGCTGGGCACGTTTGCCATGTATCACCAGTGGCCCGCCAAGCCCAGAGAGCGCGACTTGCGAGTGGTCGAAGCGGGCGCACACTTGGCCGGCAACGCCATCGAGCGGCTAAAGGCGGAACAGCGGTTACGGGAGGATGCCGAGCGTTTCGATCTCGCCGAGAAAGCGGCGTCGTTCGGTATCTGGGAAATTGACGTCCCGACCGGCACGGTGACGGTCTCGGAAGGATTTGCCGCTCTAACCGGCTTAACCGGTGGACCTCGGCGCTTGAGCCTGGACCAATGGCGAACCATGATCCACCCCGACGATCGCGCCGTGGCCAGTGCGGCAGTCGACCATGCGATCTCTTCCGCCGAATCGTTTCAGGCCGAATACCGCATACTCCTGCCGGACGGCTCCGTCCGCTGGCTGCGCAGCCAGGCGCGAACGGCGCGCCGCGGGAAGCAGCTTACGGGCGCTTCGATAGATATCACTGACGGAAAAGAAATGCTCACCCGCCTGGAGCAGGCACGGGCGGCTGCCGACGCCGCCAACCGCTCGAAGTCTGAATTCCTTGCCAACATGAGTCACGAAATTCGCACCCCCATGAACGGCATTCTGGGCATGACCGAACTTACTTTGGACACCCGGCTCGACGCGACGCAGCGCGAATATCTGACCATGGTCAAGAGCTCCGCAGACTCCCTGCTTTCCCTGCTCAACGACATCCTGGACTTCTCCAAGATCGAAGCTGGCAAACTCACTTTTGAATCCATTGATTTCAACTTGCGCGATAGCCTGGACGACACCATGAAGATCCTGGGCCTGCGGGCCCACGAGAAAGGACTCGAGCTTGCCTGCCAGGTGCTGCCCGACGTGCCTGATCGGCTGCGAGGAGATCCCACGCGCCTGCGCCAAATTGTCTTCAACCTTGCCGGCAACGCCATCAAATTCACCTCGAAAGGTGAGGTGGTGCTCCGAGTCGAAATAGAGGAAGAGAGCGACGCTGAATCCGTGCTCCATTTTTCCGTGAAGGACACCGGAATCGGAATACCTATCGACAAACAGCGGGATGTCTTCGAAGCGTTCACCCAGGTGGATAGCTCCACCACCAGGAAATATGGCGGCACGGGATTGGGCCTGGCGATAACGGTACGCCTGGTAAAGATGATGGACGGCCGCATCTGGCTGGAAAGCGAGCCTGGGCGAGGCAGCACCTTTCATTTCACCGGGCGATTCTCCCTGCCCGACACTGCTCCGGATAAACGCGAACCCACCGGCTTGGACACGCTTCGAGACCTCCCCGTTCTGGTGGTCGACGATAACCTCACCAACCGGCTGATCTTGCAACAGAGTCTTCTGGGCTGGCAGATGCGCCCTACATTGGCGACCAGTGGAGAACAGGCAGAGCAGTTCTTGGAACTGGCCAAGGTTAAAGGAGCAATGTTTCGACTGGTGCTCCTTGACTCCAAGATGGCGGGCATGGATGGATTTGCTCTTGCCGAGCGAATTCAGCATGATCCGCAGCTAGCGGGGGTCCTCGTTATCATGTTGACCTCCGCCGGTCTGCGAGGAGACGCGGCGCGGTGCCGCAAGTTGGGGATCAGAGCCTATCTGCCCAAACCGGTCAAGCAGTCGGACCTGCTGCTCTGCATCCGGCGGCTGTTGGACCCACAAAACCCCACCGAAGACAGCGCCCCGCTGGTCACGGTTCATTCACTCCATGAGGCCCGCAGGCGATTGACAATTCTGCTTGCGGAAGATAACACCGTGAATCAGAAGTTGGCCGTCCGTTTGTTGGAAAAGAGAGGGCATGCGGTGGTCGCGGTGGAGACGGGCAAGGCCGCCGTGGAAGCGCTCGCCACGCGGTCTTTTGACCTGGTCTTGATGGACATTCAGATGCCAGAGATGGATGGTCTGGAAGCCACCATGGTCATTCGCGAAGGCGAAAAGAAAACTGGGAGGCATATCCCTATCGTGGCGATGACCGCGAACGCTATGGTGGGAGACAAAGAACAGTGCCTGCTTGCCGGAATGGACGCGTACGTCTCCAAACCCCTGAACATCAAGCAACTTTTCGACATCATAGAAGGCTTTGCGCCCGCTCCGATGGAGCTATCGAGCGTCTGAGTCCGGCCTGACAGGCCGCTCGCCAACTCATGGCCGTCCGTAAATCTTCCTTCCGTCAAAAATAAGCTCTGCCCGTGGCGCTATTCCCCAGCCATACCTCCTCGGCTACATATCCATCTGATTGACAGATTCACATCGTTTTGGGACTATTCTGCCGATTAGCATGCAAACGGGTCGGCGCATTGTCGCCCCCCAAATGTGCAGCCCGTTCGTTCCGGACCGACCACCCAATCCGTCGGTCACCATCCACTTGGGCCTGAAGTGTGTGAAGGAAGTAGTGCCCGTCCCGTGAAGCATCCCGGATCCGCGTCGATCCTTCGCACTCGCAGGGGTGTAGTTTGAAGAAGCTCGGCAAGTACGAAGTTCTGGCGGAGTTAGGTCGCGGCGCCATGGGCGTGGTCTACTGCGCTCGCGATCCCATCATCAACCGTCTCGTCGCCGTCAAGACCATCACCACCGGCGTGGCCGCCGATCCCGGTCTGCTCCAGCGCTTTTACCGTGAGGCCCAGTCCGCTGGCGGCCTGCAACACCCCAACATCGTGACTATCTACGATATGGGCGAGCAAGACGACGTTCCTTACATCGCCATGGAACTTATCGACGGCGAGAGCTTCGAGAAGATCATCGCCCGCCGTGGTGCCGTGCCCATCTCCCTCAAACTCGTCTACGCCCTGCAAGCCTGCCGCGCTTTCGATTGCGCTCACAAGCGCGGCATCGTTCATCGCGACATCAAGCCCGCCAACATCATGGTCACCAAGGATGGCAACGTCAAAGTGGTGGATTTCGGCATCGCCCGGGTGGTCGAGACTTCCAAGACCCAGACCGGAATGCTCATCGGCACCTTTGCTTACATGTCCCCGGAGCAATACCACGGCGAGCATGCCGACGAGCGCTCCGACATTTGGTCTTTCGGCGTGCTGCTGTACGAGCTGTTCTGTTCTCAGAAGCCCTTCCTCGGACAAACTCCCGCCAGCCTGATGCACAGCATCTGCGAGGACGAGCCCGGGCCCTTGTCGAAGTTTTTGCCGCAATGTCCCCGGGAACTCGAAGTCATCATCGCTAAGACTCTTCGCAAATCCGCGGGCGAACGATTCCAGTCCATGGAAGATTTGCTGCTGGAGCTGGAGCCCCTTTGCGCCCGGCTCCAAGCCCAATCGGTGGCCGAGCTCGTGGACCACAGCCGGCGCTGCGCGGAGCAGAATCAATTCACGGAGGCTCGCGACCTGCTGCGCCAGGCCTTGCAAATCGACCCCGGCAGCCAGCGCGTTCGCGCCATGCTCGAAAAAGTGAATGCCGAGCTGAAGCGCATCCTGGTCCGCCCCAAGGCCCAACAATTCGTCACCGAGGGCCACGCCTTTCTTAAAGCAGGAAAGATCCCGGACGCCAAGGTCGCCGCCGAGAGCGCTCTGCACCTGGATTCCAGCTTTGAGCCCGCCCGCGATTTGCAACGCCTGGTTCGCGAACAGATGGGTCGCGCTCAGTTAGTAGCCGGATGGCTGGACGCCGCCAAGCAGCACTTGGCCGAAGGACTGCCCGAGGAAGCCGAGTCCTTGCTGGCTCAAGCTTTGCAGGCCGAGCCGTTCAACCAGCCAGCCGCCGCTCTTCAGCAGCAAGCCCGCAAGGAAGCCATCGAGCGCCGAAAACGCCTGCGGCTCCTCGAGCGCTTGCAGAACGCCCGCGGTCTGTGGACCCGCCAGGAGTACAGCGCGTGCGTCCAGTTGCTCCTTGATCTAGGGAACGAGTTTCCCGAGGAAGAAGAAGTCTCCAGGCTTTTGGAGACCGTCCGCGACGATCAGCTGGAACAGCGCCAGCAGGTTTTGTCGGATGCCCGCAAATTGCTCAGTGCCGGCCGCTTCGAAGAATGTTTCGCCCTGCTCGCCAAACTTCACGAGCAATTCCCGAAAGACCAGGAAATACCCGCGCTCTTGCAGGCCGCTCACCGGAGCCAGACCGATCATTCCAGATTACAGCGTCTTGCCGAGGCCCGAGGGTTTCTGGCCGCTGGCCAATATGAAGACGGCATCTCGCTGCTGACCGCCCTGTCGCAGGAATTCCCGGGCGAGCCGGAGATGGCCGAACTCCTGGAAATCGCTCGCCAGGGGCAGCGCGAACAAGCCAAGCAGCAGCGCCTCACTCGCGCCCGAGAACTCTTGTCGGTCCGCCGTTACGCCGAATCGGCCTCTTTGCTGATGGCCTTGAAGAAAGAGTTCCCTGGTGACACCCAGATCCCCAAGCTGCTTGATGCCGTCCGCAGCGATCAGACCTCGCAGCGCAAGCGCGATGCCTTGACCGAAGCCCGCTCGCTCCTCTCTTCCCGCCGCTACGATCGCGCCGTCGCTGTTCTCACCGAACTCCAGGTTGATTTCCCAGATGAGTCGGAAATCGGCAAACTCCTGGAAACCGCGCGCGTTGATCAGGCCGAGCACTACAAACAGCAGAAGCTCGCCGAGGCCCGCGCCCATTTGGCCTCGCAGTCCTTTGCCGAAGCTGCCGGTTTGCTCGAAGCCCTGGCCGCCGTTTATCCCAAGGACTCCGCCGTTCTCAAACTCCGTGCCCTGGTGCAGCGTGAACGGGAAAAGCACTCCAGGACCCTGCGCATCGAGCGCGAACTGGACATCCTCAAGATGCTCATGGGCGAGAAGAAATATGCCGAGGTCATTTCCCGCACCAAACAGCTCCTTACCGAGTTTCCCGCCGAAACCAACTTCCGGCGCCTGGCGGAGTTCGCCGCCAGCCAGCAGGAAAGCCTGGAAAAGGACCAGTTGCTTCGCGGCGCGCTGCTGGAAGCCCAAGCGCTGTTTGACGCCCGCCGTTTCAAGGAAGCCGCGGCCGCCGCTCAACGCGGGCTGAAATCTTTTCCGGGAAGCAATGAACTCCTCAACCTTCGTCAAGAGGCCGAGATCCACCAAAGGAAAGCCGAGGTTCAGCAGCAGATCGAAGCGCGCATCCGTCAAATTCGCGTAAAGATTAACCGCGAAGAATTCAGCGACGCCATCGACCTCGCCAAGAAAACCCTGGTGATACTTGGGCCAGATACCCACGTCAGCCAGCTGCTGAATTCCGCCCAAGTGGAAATGGACGCCCGCGAAAAAAAGAAAGAGCAGCGGCGCACCCTCGAGACCATTCGCACTCTCGTGGAGTCCGGTCAGGTGGCAGCCGCCAGTCGGGCTCTCGATCAGGCTCTCCAAGCCAAAGCGGTCGAAGACTTCGATCCACGCGTTCAGCATCTTTCGGAACAGATCAAGGATGCCAAGTCCGCGCCCGGCGAGGCCCCGCCGGGTCGGCCGGCGATTCCTCCAGCCATTTCCAGGGAGTACGCATTCTTCCATCGGACGCCGCCCAGCCCTCCGCCGGCTCTAGACAAGCCGTTTCTCCGCGGCCCATCCACGTCTCAGGGTGCTGCTACCCGCCGGGCGCTTTCTCCGCAACCCGCGGCCTCCGATCCGTCTCCCGCACCTACGCCGCCTCTCCTACAAGGGGCACCGGCCGCCCAACCCGCTGCGGTGGAATCGCCAGCGCGGCTCGCGCCCGCTCCGGTCTTGTCCATGAACTCAGCACCGGACGCCCCGAAATGGCGGCGATCCACAGTTGTCACCGTGTTGGTGCTGGGGCTCGCTGCGGCTATTTGGGTGGGACTGCGTCCGAGTCCACCCGAGCCCGTGCCAATTCGGCCGGCGTCTGAGCCGGCGCCGCTCCCGCCGCCCGATCCGACTCTGCTCGAGGCCCAGGAGCGCACCGCGCTGAAAGCCGCAGGCGAGTTGATCGCCGCAAATAATCTGGACGCCGCGCTCGCGAAGCTCCACGAGGCCGCGGCCTTGAACGGCCCGCTGACCGCCGACCTGCAAAGAAGAATCTCCGAGATCGACGAGTCCAAGAAGGATCCCAATCTTCGCCAGCTCCGCAAGCGTGAAGAGCAACTCTGGCAGCAAGCGCTGAAGCAGGTCGAGGACCGGCGTTTTATCGACGCGCAAAAGAAATTCCGTCAAATCGCCGGCTTGGGAGCGGGAGGCGTGCACCGCGAGGATGCCAAGACCTACCTCGATAAGGTCATACCCAAGCGCCTCGAGGAAAGTGACCTCCTGGCTCAGGCCCACCTCGATTTGACACAGGAAGAGTTCCAGTCTGCCCGGACCATCGCCGCCCAGCTCCAGCAGAACGGCGGCGATCCCTCGGCACTCTTCGCGGAGATCGATCTGGCGGAGCACAACCAGATCGCTAAGCTCGAGAGTCAATTCAACCAGCTCAAGCAGCGCGACAACGACAACGCCGTTCAGGCCCTCAACAATCTCTGGCCGAAGTTTCAGGAACTGGCAGCCGCCAACGGACCGCAGTCCGGCGAGGCTCTCGATTACGTCAACGAAATCCCCGGAGCTATGAGTGAAGTCCAGGCGCGCATGCAGCAGATCACCGCGGATGCCGTCTTCCAAAGAATGGTGAAAGCCTATCAGCAGGCGGCGAGACTCAACGACAAGAGCGGGCTTACCACTGCGCGGACCGATTTCCAGTCCATCGTAAAAGGCGATGGAGCGCACGCCGACGAGGCGCAAAACTATCTGGCCCAAGTGAACGACAAGCTCGCCACGTTAAGCCAGTCCTCTCCGAAGACATCGACCGCCGCCGCAAATCGCGAGAACTCTGTTCGCGCCGCGATCCAGCTCTACTCCCATGCCTTCGATCAAAGAGACGCCGACGTCCTTCTGCAAATCTGGCCCAACGCAGGTCCCAGGTACGAGGGATTCAAAATGTGGTTCGACAAGGCCAGCTCGGTCCGCATGCACGTGGAAATCGAAAGTGTGCAATTCAGCTCTGACGGAACAACGGCCACCGTCAAGGCGCAGGTATCCAGGGACTACACCCCGATGGACTCCAAGACCACGCGATTCACGGAAGCCCAGACCTTCCAGTTGTCCAAAGTAAGCGGCGCCTGGCTCATTACCGACGTGCAAGGACGCCAATAGTTGGCTCATCGCGGAAGTGTGTGTAAGTAATTAGTCTCGAACGCCTCCCGCCGCATTCTTGTGGTGTTTGCATCCATTCGAATCCGCCACACCGCTTCCCGGCAACGTTGACAGTCCACAACGCGCAGCCCTATACTCCGCGCGTTCCTGCCCCTTCACCGTTGAAGGCAGAGGAGTGTCCAGTGCCCACCCAGCGAAATCAACCGTGGCTCGCTTCCATCGTTTCCTTCCTCGCGTTCGGATTTTTCGCACTCGCCATCGCTCCCACCGAGAGCGCCTTCGCCCAGGACCCTCCGAAATTTCAAGTCGATCCCTTCTGGCCCAAAGAGTTGCCCAACAACTGGGTCATGGGTCAAGTCGGCGGCATGGCCGTCGACAAGCACGACCACATCTGGGTTCTGCAACGCCCCAATCTGGACACGCCCGATGAATTGGGTTTGGCGCAGACGCCCCCACGCTCCATGTGCTGTGCCGCAACGCCGCCGGTCCTCGTCTTCGACACTCAGGGAAACCTGCTGCAATCCTGGGGCGGCCCTGGTCAGGGCTACGATTGGCCCCAGCGCGAGCACGGCATCCTGGTCGACAAAGACGACAATGTCTGGATCGGCGGCGCCGGCGACAACGATCGCCAACTGCTCAAATTCAAGAGCAATGGCAAATTCATCCTGCAGATCGGCCACCCCTCCGCCGATCCCGCCGACAGCAAGCGCACCGACATTCTCGGTCGTCCCGCCGGACTCGAGCTAGACGCCGAAGCCCACGAGCTCTACGTTTCCGACGGCTACCTGAACAAGCGCGTCATCGTCTACGACTCGGAAACCGGCGCCTTCAAGCGTCTCTGGGGCGCCTACGGCAACCCGCCAAACGACGTCGATCCCGGCCCCTACAATCCCGCCGCCCCGCCCGACCAGCAATTCCGCAACCCGGTCCACTGCGTGCACATCTCCCACGACAACCTGGTCTACGTCTGCGACCGCGTCAACGACCGCATGCAGGTCTTCACCAAGCAGGGCAAATTCGTAAAAGAATTCTCTCTCCGCCCGCAAACCCTGGGCATGGGCTCGGTCTTCCAGTTCATCTTCTCCATGGACCCCCGACAAAAATATCTGATCCTCATCGACGGCGAAAACAACGTTATCTGGACCCTCCTCCGCGAAGACGGCACGGTCGTCTCCCAAATGGGCCACAGCGGCCGCAACGCCGGCCAATTCCACTGGGTCCACCAAATCGTCGCGGACTCTCAAGGCAACATCTACACCGGCGAGGTCGACACCGGTAAACGCCTGCAAAAGTTTCTGCTAGTGCGCGACCCAAAATCTCACTAACCACCCCCGCTCGAAGGGTCTCTCCCGGGTGCCGCACACGCCGTCGTTGCGTGTGCGGGTTTAGAGTCAACGTCATCGCAGCCGAAAATTCTGGGGGAGACCACCGCGCATAGTGTTTGGACAACTACCCGCAAAAATATGCGAAGGACTCCAGCCTCTGCCCATATACTAACTACTAAAGTTCCTCCGTGGAGACGCTTGGCATGAGTGTGACTATGGCTGGCGAAAGGCCAGCGCAATCACAAGCAGAAAATCTGCTGGTTCAACTACGCGAGCGGCTCGCGCCCATGCGTGCGCGAGTGAATAGCCATCTCTTGTACCGCGAGATTTCCAGCTTGGAAGATCTGCGCGTTTTCCTGGAGAGCCATGTCTTCGCGGTCTGGGATTTCATGTCGCTGCTCAAGGCCCTTCAGCAGATGCTGACCTGTGTAACCGTGCCTTGGCTGCCCACCCGTTTTCCCGTTTGCCGCCGCCTGGTCAATGACATCGTCCTGGGAGAAGAAAGCGACACCCTCAATGGCAATTACCTGAGTCACTTCGAGTTGTATCGCCAAGCAATGCTCGAAGCGCAAGCCAACGTCCAACCCATCGACTCATTTCTCGAGCAACTCTCCATGGGCCAACCCGTCAGCAAGGCCCTCCTAGCCGACGGAATTCCGCCAGAGGCCGCCCGCTTCGTTGAATCCACTTTTTCCATCATCTACCAGGGCAAGCCGCATATCGTTGCCGCGGCATTCGCTTTCGGCCGCGAAGACCTGATCGCCGGCATGTTTCGCTCGGTGGTTTCCGGTCTCCACCGCCGGTTCCCCCGCCATCTGGGTATGTTCCAGTTCTATCTGGAGCGCCACATCGAGGTCGATGGCGACACCCATGGTCCCATGTCGCTAAAAATGATTTCCGAACTCTGCGACACCGACGCAACCCGCTGGAGCGAAGCCGCACAAGCCGCCGAGCAGGCGCTCCAAGCCCGCCTCGCCCTCTGGACCGCCATCCGCGAGCGCATCACTCTTTCAAGGACGCTGTCGCCCACGCACTGAAAATCCAGCGCTTCGCGTAAACCGCCAGATGAATCCGGGTGCCGCACCCTTCGGTTTTAAGGGTGCGGTTTTTGACTTTTCCTATGTCCCGAAGCGTTGGCCCGCAAAATCCCGGCCTGTCAGCGTTCTCGGATGCCGTCGAAAATAAGCCAATCACCCCAGCACTCACTCATAACGCAGCGCCACCAGCGGATCAATGCCGGCGGCCCGCCGGGCCGGCAGCAGAGACGCCAGCACGCTCACGCCGAGAAAGAGGATCACAACCCCGCAGTACGTCCATGGATCCGTGACCGACACCCCCGAGATTTGCCCCGCCAGGAAGCGCGTCAGACCCAGGCTCGCCAACACCCCGATGACCACTCCTGCCGAGATAAGCCGCAACCCATCCCAAAGCACCATGGCCAGAACGTTGCTATGCTGCGCCCCAAGCGCCATGCGAATTCCGATCTCATGAGTCTGCAACGCTACCGTGTACGCCATTACGCTGAGTATGCCGATAACCACCAGCGCCAGCCCGATTCCCGCGAACGCCGTCATGGACAGCAGCCCGAACCGCGGCCGCGTATAGACTTCGTCCGACATGATGCTTCTCACCGATCCGATGCTGGCCACCGCCACCTGCGGATCCACCGTCCAGATCTCCCGCTGCACGCTCGCCAGCAGCGCGTTCGGGTCCACGGCGGTCTTGACCAGCAGAAAACGCGTTCCCAGTCCGGTGATGGAATGCGGCAGGTACGCCTCGGGTGCCGGCGGTTCTTGCAGTCCGCGGTTCTTCAGATCGCTGACCACCCCGATGACCTCGAAATCGGTGTTATGCGGCGCG
Organism: uncultured Acidobacteriota bacterium; assembly: GCA_963788495.1. Classification (GTDB taxonomy): domain Bacteria; phylum Acidobacteriota; class Terriglobia; order Acidiferrales; family UBA7541; genus Acidiferrum. The sequence goes on from CAWBGX010000003.1 coordinate 1,078,015, forward strand.
CCCGGCAGTTGATCGAAATCATTGAATCGGATCTTCTGCCCAAGAGGATTTTCGTCTGCAAAGTACGCCCGCGCAAACGCCTGGTTGATCACCACGACGCTCCGCACCGCATCGATATCGGTTTCCGAAAGCAGTCTGCCGCGCAACAGTCCAAATCCCAGCGTTTGAAAGTAGTCTTTACTGCACAGTTCGAGCATGGATTCCTGGTGTTGGCCCGGTGTTTTTCCCAAAATGCTTATCTCCACGCCGCTTCCCCCGAGCGGAGGCAAGTCCAGGGATTCCGTGGCGGTCACCACGCCGGGCAAGGCCCTCACTCGCTGCAGGACTTGGTCGAAAAACTGCTTCTTCTCGGCAGCGCTCACATCGCTGTGGTCGCGCACGGTCGTGAGCCGCACGTACAGCATTTTCTCCGGGTCGAAACCCACATCAATATGAGTGAGTGCAAAAAAACTGCGCATCATCAAGCCGGCTCCGGTCAAAAGGATGATCGACAGCGCCACTTCCCCGATGACCAGGCCGCTGCGCAGTTTTCCATGCCGCGAGCCGCCTCCGGTTCCTTTTCCGCCCCCGGCCATGCGCGGCTGCAGGTTGCCGCCTACCGCGTGGAGCGCCGGCGCAAGCCCGCAGATCAGGGTGGTCAGCACTGCCATCGCCAGGGCAAACAGCAACACCGCCGGATTCAGGCCGATCACCGTCTCCTCGGGAATGGGACCCCGCGGAACAATGGCCATCAAGCCTTTCATCCCCACATAGGCGAACAGGCAGCCCACCACGCAAGCCGCCGCTGCCAGCACCGAACTTTCCACCAGCAGCTGCCGGACCAATCGCCCGCGGCTCGCTCCCAAAGACGCCCGCACCGCGATCTCTCTTTCCCGCGCCGTCGCTCGAGCCAGCAGCAGGTTCGCCACGTTGCTGCACGCGATCAGCAGCAGCATGAACACCGCGGCTAGCAGCGCGTACAGATTGTTCTTGAAGTCGCCCACCACGTAATCGAGCAGCGTGCGCGTCATCACCGCAAAGCGCTGCGGATAAAGGTCCCCTGGATTGGCTTGCGATAGCCGATGCACGATGTCGTCCAGGTCCGCCGCCGCGGCTTCCAGGTTGACGCCCTTCTTGAGGCGCCCCAGCGTCCAGATCATCGTGGCATCCTTAAACGGAAAAACCGTGCCGTCCGCCCCAGGGGTCAAACCCATGGGCAGCCACACCCCGGCATCGTAACCGTTGAAGCGTTTCGGCATGATGCCGATCAGTGTTCGCGGCTTGTCGTTCAGGAAGAAAGTCGTGCCCAGAATCTTGGGGTCGCCATGGAACTCCGTTTGCCACAGCCGGTAGTTCATCACGAACACGAACGGCGCACCCGGCTTGACGTCGTCGGCGGAAAAAGTGCGGCCCAGCAGCGGCGGAACTCCTAGAAAGTCAAAACCATTGACGGTCACGTAGCCGCCGTGAAGGCGCCGCGTGCCTTTTCCGTCCGCGTACAGTACGTCCAGCTGATAATTTCCGATGATGTCTTCGAATACGTGGTTTTGCTCGCGGATCGCCAGGAACTCCGGCATGGTGTAGTGGTTGCGTCCCGAGTTGTCGGCCGTGCTGGTCAGATCCCGTATATTGAAGACCACCGAGCGGCCGAAGTCGCGGTACGGGAAGGGATCGAACACCACATTGTAGATGACGCTGAACATCACCGTGGTCGCGCCAATTCCCAGCGCCAGCGCGAAAATGGCGATCAGCGCGAAGCGGCGATCTTTAGCCAGGCTTCGGACGGCATATTGAAAATCGCGGAGAAAATCCTCGACATGGTTTTCCACCCGCGCCTCGCGGCAGTCTTGCTTGATCTGTTCGAGTCCCCCGAAGTCCAGGTTGGCGCGCCGCCGCGCCTCTTCAGGACTTACGCCGGAGGCCACGTAGTCTCGCACCCGCTGCTCCAGGTGGAAACGCAGCTCTGCGTCCAGCCGTTTTTCCGTCTGCCGCTTGTCCAATAGACGCCGGACCCAACCCATCACCGACGCTCCTTCTCCTACTCGGCCGTTTTAAGGATCAGCGCTACCGCTTCCGACAGCCGCTCCCAATTGGCCATCTCCGCGCTCAGTTGCTTTTTTCCCGCTCGCGTAAGCTCATAAAACTTCGCCTCCCGCCCGGTTTCCGTTTCTTCCCACTCCGCCTGCAGCCATCCGCGGTCCTCCAGCCGGTGCAGCGCCGGATACAGCGATCCTTCCGGCACTTGAAAGAGATCTTTCGAGATCTGCTGGATTCTCTGCGAGATGGCATACCCGTGGATCGGGCCGCAAGCCACCACCTTCAGGATCAGCATGTCCAGCGTGCCTTTGAGAACTTCCTTCTTTTCCTGTTCCATCACCACCCCTAGGTGTTCTATGCTTATATACCTAGAACTTCTATACGTCAAGGAGAATTACTTTTTTTCGGCGCCGCGTCGTTTTCTGGAAACATTCTGTCTCTCGCGGCGTATCTGTAGAAGTCGCACCCACGAAAGGAACAAAAAACGGAAACCAACGCTCGCGGCAAGACCATTACGCTGCCCCGACGTCTTTGCAGCTGGCGGAAGAGTCCTTTCCTTAGGAGGCCGGGGGCTTCAGCCCCGGCGTAAAACCGAAGAGCTAGAGGGCTTCAGCCTCGGAAGAAAGCTGTGGCATTTTTCCGCAGCCTGTTAAGTCTGCAGTAGTCGCAATCGAGGAGGGGTTAAACGGACCGCCTCGCTTCTGGTTTGGCCGCCGGAGCGCTGCGATCCCCAGGAGAAGCGCGACCCTTGCGGGTCCGCGCTCTTCATTTAACCCCGTCTCATTTTAGTCGGCTCCGATTTTCCGATGCAACCGCGAACCCGCCTCGCCATCGCGTTCCGGCCGGAGGACCCATGAGACCAAGACTATGCGCCATATTGCTGCTGATGACTTCCACGCTTTGCGCCCAGACCGAGCCGCCGCCTCATCCCCTCGTTCCCACCGACCCATCTCGCTTGCCGAAGCTGGGCGAGACCACCTCCATGCGCGAATTGCTCGTCCCGCCCAAAGCGGTCAAGGAATTGCGGCGCTCTCAGTCCGCCCTCTTGTCCGGCGACATCCGTTCCTCCGCGCAACACCTCGAAAGAGCCGTCCAGATTTATCCCAACTATTTGGCGGCTCACAATAGTCTCGGGTCCCGCTACATCGATCTCCGCGAATACGAGAAAGCCGCCGCGGAGTTTCAAAAAGCCATAGAAATTGACCCGCACCTCACCCAGCCCCTCAACAATCTCAGCGTGGCTTTTTTCCTCTTGCAGCGTTATCCGGAAGCGGAGGCCGCCGCCCGCCGCGCGCTCGACGTCGACCCGCACAATTCCACCGCCCGCTACATGCTCGGCTGCACTCTGGCCACCGAGAAACGCAACCCCGAGGAAGCCATGGAAATGTTGCGTCAGACTAGGAACGAATTTCCCGACGCCCGGCTGCTCCTCGCCGAAGTCCTGCTCAGACGCGGTGCCACCGAAGAAGCCGAAAACGAACTACGCGACTATTTGAAGGTCCCCGGAGTCGAGAAGAAACAGAAAGTAGAGTGCTGGCTCGCCAGACTAACGCAGACGTCAGTAGCAAACTGCCCGCTGCCGCCAAACGCTCCGTAGCAGTCGTCCAGGACGATTCTGGGTTCGGCGGCCGCCGTTGTCTTGTCCGGAACGATTCTGGGTGCCGCTCGATAAGAGCTGGGTGCCGCACCCTTCGGTTTTAAGGGTGCGGTTTTTGACTTTTCTTGTGCCTCGGAGCGTTAACTATCCGTGGCCGCCGGCAAGTCAGGGCCTGGCGTTGGCGATGTTCAATTCACCTAAAATCTTTTCGGCTTCGACGAGCGCTGGGTCGCGCTTGTTCTGAAGATCGGTCGCGGTGGGAGTCACGGTCTTGTCCGGGATGATGCCGGTGCCTTCCAGCTTGCGTCCCTTGGGCGAAAACCACAGCACCTCGCTCATTTCCAGCACGCCCCCGCCCTTCATCTCCCTGGGCTTGGCGATCCCCAGGACGCAGCCGCAGGACTGGCTCCCCACAATCTTCGCCCGCTGCGAATCCTGCATTCCCGCTGCAAACACTTCCGAGGAACTTGCCGAGCGCGCATCCACCAGAATGACCACCGGTCCCGAATAGATCTGTTCGCTCGGCTTGCCAACGTAAAGTTCCAGCGGCAGTTTGAAAATTCCCGCGAATTCCGAAAGCGGTTTTCCCGACCGCGTGGAATCCTTGGCGAACAAAGTCTTCTTGTCGAAGAAATAGCTGGCAATCGGCAGCAGCACGGACAGATCGCCGCCGCCGTTTCGCCGCAGATCGATCACGATTCCTCGCGAGTTGCGAAATCTCTCCAGCGCCTGCTTGAACTCCTTGGTGATCGGCGGCTGAAATCCGTCGAAGCGGATGTACGCGTTTCCGGACGGCAGGACGTCGGTGGCAACGTCGGGCGCGACCGAATAGATTTGCCGCGTGATGGTGGCCTCGAAGGTCGAACCGTCGGCTCGCTGCAGTCCGAGCTTGAGTTCGCTGTCCGGCGGGCCGGCAAAAATTCTGCCGTAGATGAACATGCGGGTGGCGCGCTCGGAGGACGACGGCGGGCGGCTCTGCTCGAGTTCCGCGACGCGATCTTCGATCGGTTTGCCGTCGACGCGCAGCACCAACATGCCGGGCTCGACGCCGGCGCGCGCCGCGTTGGAGTTGGACCGAACGCTGGCGACGACGGTTTTGCCCTCGACGTCATCGACGCTGAAGCCGGCGCTGACGCCTTGCTGCTTCTTGAAGTTTTTCCATTGCTCCGGCGAACTGAAGCGGGTGTGCGCGTCGTGCAGCTCTCCGGTCATGCGGCTCATCAGCCCGTAAAACTCTGGATCGTTTTTTACCGCCGCCACCAGCGGGGCGTAGCGTTCGCGGACCTCGTCCCAGTTCACCCCGTTGAAGGTGGGGTCGTAATAGTGGTCGTGAATGTCTCTCCAGATTTTTTCAAAGACCTCTTTCCGGTCTTTCGCCGACAAGCGTTGGGAAGGCACGGCATCCGCCGGAGAAGCGGCGCCGGCCGCAGAGGAAGCGGCGTTGTCCGCCGAGAAAGGCGCGCCGGCGGCCGACCGAACTGCGCGGGAAAGATTCTTGCTGCCCGATGGAAGACTGTTTTTGAGAACGGCCGATTGCTGCGGCGACCCTGCGGCGGCAAACCCGGGGGCCAATACGCTCAACGCCAGAAGGACGGCGTTGCGTGAAATGCGCCTGCTGCTGGGTAGCGTAGGTCGAGTCATTTCCCGAGTGTCCCGTACCAGTCGAATTATAAGGACACAGACGCGTTTGCGCATCCCTAAGTTGCCAGCGGGCGAGGTTTGCGGCGTATCGGGTCATGGCATATCCGGTCATACGTAGCGGGTTATGGGGTGCTGGCGTCGGCCGGCTCGTTGGAAAAGAGGCGGGCGAGTTCGGCGTGCTCCATGACCACGGCGGGATCGCGCTGGATGGCGCCGAAGTAGCGTTTTTGGAAGGCGTCGCCGGATTCCGAGGGCGCGAACATTTTGCGGGCCAGGACGATGGCGCCGCGGGTGTCTTCGGGCGTGACCGGCGTTTCGCCGGCCAGGGTTTCGTCCAGGCGCACCACGAATTCGGAGAGATTGTGGAGCCAGGCGAACTGTTCGTGGTCGATCACCAGGCGATAGAGTTCGCCGGTGGAGACGTGGCCGTTGATGCGCTCGTACTCGCGGCGCTCCATGTCCAGCAGGGTTTTGTGCAGGCGCAGCAGGGTCAGGCGCAGGGCGACGAGCTTCTCGCGCGCGGGATTCTGCGGCCCGCCGTTGTCGGCCGAGTACGGATCGGGAGTGGTCATGGTCGATGGGGCGCTGAGCGCGTCAAGTTTATTGTCCGACAGGATGGGATGGATTTCCAGACTAAGCAAAGAAGGATTTGACACAGAGGACACAGAGAGCACAGAGAATGACGACAGAGCAGGAGACAACGGAAGGGATGGGGAGGAGCTAGTCATGGTAGCGCTGCTGGCTTGCGGGGAGGGAATTGGCGGGCTATTGCCTTGCGGGGGACGCGGGCGGGTGGCGTAGCTGGCGCTCTCCTGCGCGGCGCCGGCCATTCCCCGCTTTGGCTCCGGTGATCCGGCGTCGGTTTCTGCTCGTCTTCAGGGAGCTGCGGTCGTAAGAGCACAGGCTGAAACCTATGCCATCATAGGGGAAGTTATTCATACCCCCCCGCCCCTAGCAGTTTGTATCGGTATCAAAGAAAAAGACTTAGTAAAAAAGGAGTTTGCAAGTTGTTGAAAATAAAGGGCCGATTTGCACAAAAACTGCACAGGGGCGCGCTTCGCCGACGTGGAGGTGCGGTTCGGGTTTGGCCTAAACCTACTCATACCCCCCACCCCCGGGGTAAAGTGTGCATGCAATTGAATGTAAAGGACTTACAAAATGGTATGTTGGAAGTTGTTGAAAATAAAGGGGCGGCAAACGATGCTGAGCGCTTTCCAAACGAAGGATGTAGGGGTGGCGGGGTGGTTCGGACGGGCGGGGTTGTGGCTCAACTTCATGGGGAATATTACCATGAAGATAGCTGTCTTGTCCAGTATTTTATGTAGCTTGTTGAAGAGGAAGGGAATAGGTCTCGACTAAGGAGGTTACGGAGCGGAAATGGGGGAGAGGAATGCCCCACCTCCAGCAAAGCGTCGATCCAGTGGCCTGAGCGACGAAAGCGCAGGCCTTTGTAAAATGCGCGAAGGGTAGGCCACCTGCCCCACCCTCAGCAAATTCGCCTATGGGACGCTAACAGTGCGCCACCCGCGATGCGGGGCATGAGGCTGATACGATGTAGGGATTTGGAGGATTTGAAACGGTAACGTAAGTGGATTATAACGTGTGTGCCAAAAAATGAGGAGAGTGCATGGAACCGACCCTCAAACGTCTCGACGAGATGACGGACGAAGAGCTAAAGGTAGCGACAAACGATTTCTTTGAATATGCAACCGAACTTCACCCCGTCAAACGCCTATCGATCCTACTCGAAGCCGGGTTCTACACCAACGAGCTACACAGGCGGGAGGAAGAGCAAGCTGCCTTTTCCAGTATTTTTTGTAGGTTGTTGAAGGGGAAGGGATAGATCACGATAAGACGGCTGGAGGCCAGATAATAGAGGATAAGAGGAAGGACACCGGCGCGAGTGATAATCGCCTCCAGCGTACAGCCACGCCTCGGCTCCTATTGTGGGAGCATCTTTTGGTGAGGCACATCGTCGCTCCAATAGTTGAACCGTCGCAGGAAGCGATCGATTCCTGCGAGATTCGGCGTTAGCTGGAGAGTGAAAGACTGGGGGATCGGAAAGGAACGTCAAGAACCGCACCCTTAAAAGCGAAGGGTGCGGCACCCGCCGAGGGAGAAGAGAAGACGGGAGTGGCTAGCGGTTTGAGGAGACTGCGGCTGGGGCGGGGGGTGGTTGGGCTAGGGCTTGGTTGACTGCGGCTGCTAGGGCTTGCTCGAAGGTGTCTTCGCCGTAGCCTTCGGCGCGGTAGACGATTTTGCCGGAGCGGTCGATGACCACTACCGTGGGGAAGGAATTGATGGCGAAGAGACGGTCGAGGCCGTCGGCGAAAACCATGGTGGTGCTGGGCTTTAGTTCTTTCACATAAGGCGGGACCAGGGTTTCGTCTTCGTCGCAGTCGGCGGCCAGGAATAGCACGCCGGGGTTTTGTTGGAAGCTGGCGGCTACGCGATCGAATTGGGGTTCGAGGGCGCGGCAGGGGCCGCACCAGGTGGCCCAGAAATTTACGACCAGGATTTGTCCTTTGTGGTCGGCGAGCGGGAGAGAGCCTTCGGGAATGCGGCGCAGGGTGAACTCGTAGGGCTCTTTGGCGGTGGCGTTGCGGCTGGCTTGCGGGTTGTTGGCGGTTGCGGTGACTTCGTCGTAGGTGTGGAGGAGGAATTCGCCGAGGCCGTCGCTGGAGCCGTGGGCCAGGCGCCAGACGTTGCCGAGTTTTTGGCGGATTTCGCGGCGGTCGGGGCTGCCTTTGGATCCGTCGGCCAGAGCGAAGGCGCGGGCGTATTGGTCGATGGCGGCGGGGAGTTGCTTGTTGAGCTCGGCGATTTCGCCGAGCTTTTCGGCGGCGCTGGCGTTGGGAATCAGCGCGTAGCTGGCGGCGAAGTCTTTTTGGGATTCGGGGATTTGGTGCAGCTTGAAGTATAGGCGGCCGCGGAGGAGCAGGATGGTCATGCGGTCGCGCTTTTTGTCGGCTTCCCATTCTTCCTGGGAAATTTTGGGGGATTTTTCCTGGGAGGAGTCGCGATCGAGGTAATCGAGGACGCGGGTGGCGTAGCTGGTGGCGCGGCGAAGCTGGGGTTCGTCGCCGCTGCGCTCGAGGAGTTGGATAGCGAGGAGGGTCATGGACATGTCTTCGGGAGTTAGCGCGACGATGCGTTCGGCGTAGTCGGCGGCGCGCGGGGTGTCGCGCAATTGGAGATTCGTTTCGACCAGGGCGCGGTAGATTTTTACGCGCTGCGGGGCTTCGGGGTATTTTTTCAGGAAGGCTTCGAGGTTGCGGACCAGGGCGGCGCGGTCGTTGCCGGCGTTGTCGATGGATTGTTGGAGTTCCTGGTCGGGAGTTGGGGGCTTTGCGCCCGGGGATTGTTTGTTGGCGGAGGGCTTGGAGGGCGATTGGGGCGGATTATTTTCACGTTGGATTGCGCGTGCGGAGCAGGGTGTGCTGGCGCACAGAGAGACGGCTAGCGCTATGGCTGCTGGGATTGCTTTGGCGAGGGGAGACATCGGTTTTCATTTTAGCGCATTGGCGGGAATTTGCTGGGTTGCGGAGTGGCGGATGAGGGAATTTGCTACGGGGCAGAGGCCCTGTTGGTTTTGATCTTGCCGAGAAAGGGCGCAGCAGTGCTGCGCCCCTACAACGATACGGGGATTCGGTGCCTTGATCGCCTCGCGGTTTCCGCCTAGTGGCTACTACGAGGCGCGGACGCGGATTTCGCCGGAGATGGTGCGAACTTCGACGCGGCCGCCGCCGGCACCTACGCGAGCGCGCAGGGAATGCTTGCCTTGTTCTTCGATGACGATGGGGATGTCGGTTTTGATGTCGCCGGAGACGGCGTTGGCGGATAGGTGGAAGTTGGAGTTGGACGGGACGCCGAGTTGGACTACGCCGGAGACGGTTTTCAGATCCCAATAACTGTTGGTGCCGGGATTGCCGGTGACATCGATTTTGCCGGAAGCGGCGTGAGCTTTGACGTCGGTAGTGGCGCCCTGGACTTCGACGGAGCCGCTGGTGGTGTCGGCTTCGACGCGGCCGCCAGGCTTGATGATTTGCGTGGCGCCGGAGAGCGCGCTGATGCGCACGTCGCCCTTGATGTTGGAAACCGTGACGCTGCCGGAGGCGCTGTTGGCGCGCAGATCGTCGCCGATGTCGTTGGCGTCGATGGAGCCGCTGAGAGTGGTGAGCTGGGTTTGGCGGTCGATGTGATCGACGCGGATGGAGCCGGAGGCGGATTGCACTTTTACGGGTCCGCGGACGCGGCTGATGGTTTGCGAGCCGGAGGCTACCGTGGTGTCGACCTCGGTGTCGCGCGGCACTTCGATGACGTAGGAGATGGAGAGATTGTGCAGGCTACGGCCCAGATCTTTGCCGACGCGGATGGTGTCGCCGCGCTGCTCGACGGGCGGGTTGTTGACGATTTCGTCCAGGCGCTTTTGCGGGCTGTCAAAGCCGATGCCGGAGGAATGCACGTCGGCGTGAATATGCACTTTGCCGTCGGAACTGCCGGTGATGGAGACGTCGCCGGAGGCGTTGGCGAGTTCGAGGCGAATGGGAGGCGTAGACGCTGAGCGTGCGATCGAAGCTGCCGTTGGCGGAGGGGCCGACCGTGCAGCCCGCGGCGGCGATTGCGGCGAGGCTCGCGGTAATGATTGCGGCCAGAGGCAGTCCTCGAGGGGCCGCTATGCTACGGATACGATGCGTCATGCTGGCCTCCATGGCGATTCCGGGTGGCGCCGAGCCTGGTTGCTGACTGCGCCCGCCTACTAGAAGATACGCAAAACCGCGGGATTATGTTCCTCTGGCGATTTTCGCTCAAGAGTGTTTTTGGGGCGAGAGAGTTTCGTTGAGCGAGCCCTGGCGGTAGCCCTCGAGGTCCAGCGAGACGTAGGCGAAGCCCGCGGCTTTGAGGTGTTTGGCGATGGCGGCGGCCATTTCCGCGGAGAGGGCGCGCGGCATTTCTTCGGGGGCGATTTCGACGCGGGCCAGTTGGTCGTGGAGGCGCACGCGGAATTGGCGGAAGCCCAGGTCGCGGAGGGCGGCTTCGCCGCGCTCGACGAGCGAGAGGCGCTCCGGAGTTACTTGGGTTCCGTAGGGCAGGCGGGACGCGAGGCAGGCGGCGGCGGGGCGGTCCCAGGTGGGGAGACCCGCGCGCTGCGAGAGTGAGCGAATTTCGGATTTGCGGAGGCCGGCGTCGAGGAGCGGGGCCAGGACGCGGTGATTTTTTGCGGCACGGTGGCCGGGACGAAAGTCGAGAGTGTCGTCGGCGTTTACACCGTAAGCGGTGGCGGCAAAATTGCGTTTTTCGGCCAGGGCGTCGAGGACGGAGAAGAGTTCGTCTTTGCAGAAGAAGCAGCGGTCGGGGGCGTTGGCGCGATAGGCGGGATTGTCCATTTCGTGGGTTTCCACGAATTCGTGATGGATGTGGAAGGCTTGGATGAATACTTCGACAGTGGTGCGATCGTGGGCGGAGTAACTCGGCGAGAGAGCGGTCACCGACAGGGCGCGATTTCCCAGGGCGCGTTGCGCGGCCCAGGCCAGGTACGCGGAATCAGCGCCGCCGGAGAGCGCGACGATCACGGAGGGAAGTCCGGCGAGATGCGCGAGGAGTTGGCGCTCCTTGTCTTCCGGGGAGAGCGAGGAGGATTCCGGCAGACGGATTGGAACGAAGGCGGTCATTGCAATTTTTGAGTATAGCGCAGAACGTGCGGGGCGGTTTACGGCAGATACTGCGGGCGAGGGCATTGCTTTGGATTGACGGGCGGCGAAGAAATGCCGGAGTTGTTGAACCGCTGATTTACTTGAAATCCAGGAGAACATCAACTGTGCTTTTGCTTTGGTTCGGCTGGAGCCAGTGTCCGACTTCGTCGTAGTGCACTGGCAGATCGCCGAAAACTTGGGCGGGCTTGGTTTGCAGCTTGGTCAGGAAGTCCTCGTAGAGGGTTTTATCGAAGAGTTCGCTTTCGGGGATGGGCCACTGGTCGCGCAGGCGCTTTTCGGCGGCAGTGGACAGGCCGGTGATCACCATGGCGCCGAGCTTGAAGGGCTGGCCTTCCTCAATGTGGGCGCCGTAGGCGAGGGTGTGCTCTTGGTCGTCGTAGGCAGCGACCGGGTCAATCTTGGCGTCGAGATAGCCGCGATGGGCGTACTCTTCGCGGATGCGGTCCCAGCCTGCTTCCAAGGCCATGCCGTCGGCCACGGCGCCGACGGTGAGGCCGAGCTCCCCAGTCAGCGTGATGGAGGACAAGACAGAATTGCCGGTCCACTGCACGCCTTTCCAGTGATACACCGCGCCCGGCACGACCGGAACGTACACGGGAATTTGTTCGGGGAGCTTCTGATTGGGGTTGCCGGTGAGGCGCACTTCCGGCGGACCCAGTTTGGCGCGCAGCAAGCCTTGTTTCTGGAAGATGGGGCGGACTTGCTCCACCAGAAAGAGGTCGATGGCCATGCGGGAATAGGGCTTGCCCTTCAACTCCGACAGTTGCTGCTGAACGACCAGGGAAGAATTGAGAGACGGATCGCTGAATTCGAGGCTGAAGATGCGGAGCGAGGCGCCCTCGATATGAAACTGTTGGACTTCGCCATCGCCATCGGGGTTGGCGATGGCTTGGTGTTCGATCGCGGCCTGCAGGCCATGGGCGACCAGGAATTCGCTGAGGGCGTCGGCGGCCTGGTCCACTGCGCCGCCCGCGGTCGGCAGGGTGCCGTCATAGAACGGCAGCTTCTTGCGGATCGCATCGTTTAGCTCCACGTCGCCGAACCACGGCAAATTGTCGAAATATACGGGGATGCGCGGGGTTTCCTCGACGTGGAAGGTGACCAGCAAGCCGTCGGCACGGGTTTGAAAATTGTATTTGACCTTGGTGAACAGGCCGGTCTGGAGCAATTTGTCCGCTGCGGCTTGGAGGTCGTCGCGTCCGGCCGGTGCTCCTGGTTGCAATCCGGTGAGGGCTACTACTTGTGGTTCGAGGAGAGACTTCAGGCCGTCGGCGCGGACTTCGCGAAGCGTTGCGGTGGCTTCGGGTGCGGTCTGGGCTGGCGCGGGGGGGATGAGTAAAGGCGTCAGAGCGGCGAATGCGACGAGGCAAGCGCGCGAAATACGGGGCATGGGGATAGTTTACCGGAAAAGCGGTCGGGCGTGGGTTCCGAACACCCCGAAACCGTGGTGTGGCTCGGAGGATCGTCGATGGAACGGATCGGTTTGCGTGGAAGCTGGATTGAACCCCGCGGTCTGACCCTTCGAAGCTCAGGCCAAGAGACCGCGGCACAGCACCGGAGCGGCAACCGCGCCGGAGAGCGCTACTCTACCGTTACGGATTTGGCCAGGTTACGGGGTTGGTCTACGTCGCAGCCGCGGCGGACGGCGATGTGATAGGCGAGGAGTTGCAGGGGAATAATTTCGAGCAATGGAGAGAGGAGTTCCGGGGCCGGAGGCACTTCGATGACGTGATCGGAGGACTTGCGGGCGAGATGATCGCCCGTAGTGATGATGGAAATGACGATGCCGTCGCGGGCTTTGACTTCCTGGATGTTGGAGACGCTCTTTTCGTAGCGGGTTACCGAGTCGGGGTCGGAAGCGTCGTGGGTGGCCAGCACGACCACCGGCAGATTTTCGTCGATCAGGGCGTTGGGCCCGTGCTTCATTTCGCCGGCGGGATAGCCCTCGGCGTGGATGTAGGAAATTTCCTTTAGTTTCAGGGCGCCTTCGAGGGCGATGGGGTAGTGAATGCCGCGCCCGAGGTACAGGAAATCGGTGTGGCGGAAAAACTGGCGAGCCAGGGTCTCACACTGACCGGTTTCTTCGGCCTGCAGGACCATTTCGATTTTATGCGGGATGCGCGTGAATTCCTGCATCAGGGTCTTGGCCGCTTCTCCGGTGAGCTTTCCGCGCAACTGCCCGAGATGCGCCGCGAGCAACACCAGCGCGGTCAATTGGGAGGTGAAGGCTTTGGTGGAGGCCACGCCGATTTCCGGTCCGGCGTGGGTCAGGATGGTGCCGGCCGCTTCGCGGGTAACCATGGAGCCCATGACGTTGCAGATGGCCAGTGTGGGAGAACCCTTGGACTTGGCTTCGCGCTGTCCCGCGAGGGTGTCGGCGGTCTCGCCGGACTGGCTGATGCACACCGTCAGCGTTTTGGAGTCCAGGATGGGGTCGCGATAGCGAAACTCGCTGCCGTAGTCCACCTCTACCTGCAAGCGCGCCAGGCGCTCGATCATGAATTTTCCGGCCAGCCCGGCGTGCCAACTGGTGCCGCAGGCGACGATGCGCACTTGCTGAAATTCGCGGAATTGCTGCTCGGTGATCTGCATCTCATCGAGAAAGATCTTTCCGGTGTCCTGGGAGATGCGGCCGAGCAGAGTGTCGCGCACCGCGCGCGGCTGCTCGAAAATCTCCTTCTGCATGAAATGCTTGTAGCCGCCTTTTTCGGCCATGATGGGGTCCCAGGCCACGTGGTGGGCGGGCCTGTTGACCGGCCGGCCGTCGTGGTCCATCACGCAGACGCCTTGGGGTGTCAGGACCGCGATATCGCCGTCGACCAGGAAAAAAATCTCGCGGGTGTGTTCCAAGAGGGCGGGAATGTCGCTGGCCACGAAATATTCGCCCTCGCCAAGCCCAATCACCGACGGAGGTCCCAGGCGTGCGGCGACAATCTTTTGCGGCTCTTTGGCCGAAAGAAAGACCAGGGAGTAGATGCCGCGCAGCTCTTTCAAGGAGTGGCGCACGGCTTCTTCCAGCGAGGCATTTTTCATGTTTTTTTCGACCAGGTGGGCCACCACCTCGGTGTCCGTCTCGGTGACGAACTTATGACCCTCGCGCTGGAGCTGCTCCTTGAGCTCCAGGTAGTTCTCGATGATGCCGTTGTGGACGACCACGATTTGGCCGCTGCAGTCGCGATGAGGATGGGCGTTTTCTTCGGTGGGGCGGCCGTGAGTGGCCCAGCGGGTATGTCCAATTCCATAGGTACCCTCGATTGGCGATTTGGCCAAGACTTCTTCGAGGTTGCGGAGCTTGCCGGGGGCGCGGCGAATTTCCAGCCTGCCGTCCCGGGTGACTACGGCGATTCCGGCGGAGTCGTAGCCGCGGTACTCCAGTTTCCGCAGGCCTTCGATGATGACCGGAACGACTTTTTTCGGTCCGATGTAACCGACAATTCCGCACATGCGCGGTTCTCCTCAGGAAGCCAAGCTAAAAGCGTAGCATGGACTCTTGCGGAGCAGCCTGGGGTTCTGCGGGACGTGTGGCGAAACGGGTTAGATGCTCAGTCCACGATCTCGAAGCGGTATTCTTCGATGACCGGGTTGGTCAGAACTTCCTTGGAGATGCGCTCCAGGTGCTTCTGGGCCTCATCGCGGTTCCAGCCATCCAGATTCAGGACGAAAAATTTGCCTTGGCGGACGTCTTTGACGGCGGCGTAGCCCAGGCCGGAGAGGGCGTGTTGGATGGTTTGTCCTTGGGGGTCGAGGACTGTGCGCTTTGGCATTACCCAGACGTGTGCTTTCATGGGCGGAATTATAGCATTGGAGGATGGCGCCGAGCGGGGCGCACGAAGCGGGGCGCAGGGAGCGGGCACGGCATGCCGTGCCCCTACAAGTGTAAAGTTGGCGGGCGTTAGGCTCGCTGGCGTTGCGATAAGGTCGGTTTTTCTTGTTCCTCCACGAAGGCGTGCTCGAAACTCATTCCGGCGAGGCGGATCAATTCGTCTTCGCTGAGACCCATGCGGCTGGCGTTTTCGTATTCCTCGAGCAGGGTGGTGTGGAACATCGCGGGATCGTCGGTGGACAGGACTACCGGGATGCCGTGCCGGAACAGGTCCGCCAGGGGATGATCTTCGATTGGCGGATTTTCGCGGGCCAGGAGCCTGGCCAGCGCGCCGGTGCGGATGTTGCTCTGCGGGCAAATCTCCAGGGGGATGTGGCGGTCGGCAAGGAGGTCCATCAGGTCCGGATCGGCGATCGCGGCGATTCCGTGGCCGATTCTCTCCGCGCCGAGCAACTCGATGGCTTCGCGGATTTTCTCGGGGCCACCGACCTCGCCCGCGTGCATCAAGCGGCGCAGTCCGATCTCCGCGGCCTTGTCGTACACCGGCCGGAATTCCACCGTAGGAATGCTCAGCTCGTCTCCGCCGATGCCGAACGCCACGATAGCCTTCGAGCCGCAACGCTCCGCGGCCTCCACGACTCGCATCGCGGCTTCCGCGCCAAACTGCCGGACGGCGTCAAAGACAAAATTCATTCGCAGGCCGCGTTTTGCAAATGGCGCCGTGGCTTCGACGATCGCGGCGAAATTGGCTTCGGCATTCTGCTTGCGCAGCAACATGATGCCGATGGAGAGGGTGATTTCGGCGTAGACGACGCCTTGGGCCAATAACTGCTCGCCCAGATCCTGGGCAATCAACGCGTAGTCCCGCGGTTCGCGCAGAAAAGAAGTTACCCACTTGAAGGATTCGAGAAATTCCAGGAAATCGGGATAGGCGTAGCGGCGGCGAACCTCTTCTTCGGTTACCGGCGCTCCGTGGCGGGCCGTGAGCGCGCAGACCGTCGCTGGGCGGATCGAGCCTTCCAAGTGAAGATGCAGCTCGGCTTTTGGGAGAGCTACGATGCGTTCTGGGAGCGAGGCCGGGGTCATGGGTGGGAGTTAGTGTGGGAGTTGCGGCTTGCCGGCGTTGGTCCAGGCGGTGAGCCAGTACGATCCTACGTCAGTGGCGGCATCCGAGAGTTGGCGGATGAGAGTGGCCGCGGCCTGATTGTAGAAGCGGTCGAAATAATCGTCGTCATACGATTTTCCGCCGAGCCGGGCGTTGCGATCGGCAAGCAGAATGGTCTCCAGCCAGCTATGCGCGCTCAGGCAGGCTTCGAAGGCGTGATCGGTTGGATCGTTGATAAAGGAAGCGTCGTTGGGGCGCATGGGGAAAAAAGACGAGAAGCGATCGATCAGCCCGGTTCCGAAGCGCTCATTGATTCCCGTTTGCTGCGTCAGATGGCCGTCGAAGTTTTCCGTGGTGTTGAAAGGATCGTGGGCTTCTGCGACGTAGCCGGCGAGGATCGCGGCGTCCAGCTTGGCGTCGTCCCAGTGCGCCAGTTTCATGGCCTCGGTGAGCTTGGCGCTGTACACACCGATCTGCCAGGGGAGCAGGCCGGTCGATTCGATCTTAGACTTGCCGTATTTCGTTACCGCAGCTTTGTAGGTTCTGGGGAGAAGCTCGAAGGGGAAGCGGCCGTACTTGTCCAAGTACAGGTAATGATTGTGTTTCTCGGCCGGAGTTTTTGCTTCGGCATCCAGGGGATCGGTGACGTGCAGGATGATAAAAGGGCGGTTGGCTTCAAAATAAGCGCGAAGATCCGGTGGCAGGGTATCGATGGCTTTGTTGACGACGAGTTTCTGACCGTTGCCGCCCCAAGCGATCGCGTGTCTGGGAAGCAACACGCCGATGCCGAGAGCGATGAGGACGACGACGAGGGCGACGAGCAAGACGACAGCCCGCCATCGCGACACGTTGGAAAACAGCTCCCCCATTGCAGAATTCCCCTACGTCGTTCGCTGTGCCGCCCGCAGCGTGCTGCGCTTGCGGCCGAAGTTGTAGTAAATCACGAGTCCAATCGCCATCCATACCACGAAGCGAATCCAGTTGGTAATGGGCAGGCCGGCCATCAGCAGGATACACGTCAGGATGGTGACGATGGGTGCCAGCGGCCCCCCGGGCGCGCGGAAGGCCCGCGGGCGGTTGGGCTCACGATAGCGGAGGATCAAGACGCCCCCGGCGACCAGCGCGAAGGCGAACAGCGTGCCGATGTTGGAGAGATCGGCGAGCGTGCCGATGTCCAAAAGGCCGGCTGGAATGCCCACGAGGAAGCCCGCCATCCAAGTGGAGAAGTCGGGGGTGCAAAAACGGGGGTGGACGCGGCTGAAAATGCGCGGCAACAAACCGTCGCGCGACATGGCGAACCATACGCGCGCTTGCCCAAGCTGGAAGACCAGCAGAGAGGAAATCATGCCGGTCAGCGCGCCCAGTATTACCACCAGTCGAACACTGCCGAAATGGAGTTTCTTGAGAGTGTTCACGACCGGCGCCGCGTCGTCCACCAGCGTCTGCCAGGGCACCAGGCCGGTCAAGACCACCACCACCGCAATATAGAGAATGGTGCAGATGACCAGCGTGGCGATAATGCCGATCGGCAAATCGCGCTGCGGGTTCTTGCACTCTTCGGCGGCGGTGGACACCGAATCGAAGCCGATGTAGGTGAAGAATACGATGGAGCCGCCGGTCAGAATGCCCGGCCAGCCGTTGGGCGCGAAGGGATGCCAGTTGGCGGGATGGATGAAGCGGACGCCAAAACCGACGAACACCAGGATGGCCACGATTTTCAGCAGCACCATGACGTTGTTGGTCTCCGCCGATTCGCGAATGCCGCGAACCAGGATCACCGTCAGCAACATGACGATGATGAGTGCCGGCCAGTTGAAGCCGAAGTGCCAGCCCGGTTGGTACAGCGTGTTTCCTTGGAGGTCCGACAATCCGCCCGGCAGATAAGCAGGAGTGATCCAACGCAGGTCGGGATGGACCCCAAACCAATCGAGCAAGGCCACCAGATGCGCGGAGAAACCCACGCTGACGGCCATGTTGCTCACAGCGTATTCAAGAATCAGATCCCAGCCGATGATCCAGGCGATCAATTCGCCCATGGTGGCGTACGTGTAGGTGTAGGCACTGCCTGCGATGGGGATCATGGCAGCCAACTCGGCGTAGCAGACCGAGGCGAATCCGCAGACGATGGCCACCAGCACGAACGACAGAGCGATGGCGGGTCCTGCGCCGGGGCGGCCAAACGACGCGGAGTGGTAGATCAAATACTCCAGGAGCGGGGCGTTCAGGATGGAGGAGACCTGCATTTTCTGGCCGGCGATAGCCGTGCCGATCACCGTGAAAATGCCCGAGCCGATCACCGCGCCGATTCCGAGGGAGGTCAGGCTCAGCCATCCGAGAGATTTTTTCAGCCGGACTTCCGCGTTTTCGGAGTCCGACACCAGCTGATCGATGCCTTTGCAGCGGAACAGGGGTGATGCCACTCGTACTCTCCGATCGCAACCGCAAAACCGGAAGCCCGACCTGCCGGACGCGCCTGTAGGGTCGCTTGTGGGCCTCAATGTACCTTGAGAGGCCCTGTGGCGCAACCGTGGGTGCGCTGCGAGCGCAGGGTGTTACATCTGCTCGAGCTGGGCGTAGCGTTCGACGAACTTTTTGGTGCCGCGGCCTGGGAAACTTACCGAGAGGCGGCGGTCTTCCTCGTCACCTTCCACGCCGACGATGGTGCCCACGCCGAAGTTGGGATGGCGGACCTTGCGCCCGAGCAGAGGATCGACGTTAGCGCCGCGCTTTAGAGGCGGTCGCCCAAACGAGGTTGAGCCGGGAGCCGCTCGACGCGCCACCGACGCGGGTGCTGGAGTGGCCTTGCCGCGCACGCGGCGCAGAAACTCCTCGGGCGAGTAGGAGTACTCCGGATCGGGTTCGTAACGCCGCGTTTGGCCGATCTCGGCCATCGAGCCGCGCACGGTGTCCACCAGTTCGCTGGGGATTTCCGCCAGGAAACGCGAGGGCAGGGAGGCGCGGAGTTGCTGCTCGTTGCCGAAAACGCGCCGGTACACCGCGCGCGTTAGTGTGAGCGACGTGCGAGCGCGGGTCATGCCGACATAAACGAGGCGGCGCTCTTCCTCGATGCCTTTTTCTTCATTCAAAGACCGGCTGTGCGGGCAGATGCCCTCTTCCATGCCGGTCAGGAACACGTGGTCGAATTCCAGGCCCTTGGTGCTGTGCAGGGTGATCAGCGTCACGCCGGGCTTGCCTTCGAAGGAGTCGGCGTCGCTGACCAGCGCGGCGGCGTCCAGGAAATCGGTAAACTCTTCGCCGGCTTCGGTGCTTTCCGCTACCGCGCGAACAAGTTCTTGCAGATTTTCCATGCGCGGAACATCTTCGGGGGCGTTGCGGTCGCGCAGCATGCCCATGTAGCCGGTTTCTTCCAGGACGCTGCGCAGGAACTCCGCTGCGGTATTTTTCGCCAGCGATTCCTGAAGCTTGGCGATCAGGTCCTGAAAGGCGCGCAGCGGCGTCACCGCGCGGCCCGCCGACGCGCCATCCACGAACTTGGCGATCGCTGCCCACAGAGAGGACGAATCGGTGCGCGCGGCCTCTCGCAGGGCATCGACTGTAGTCTTGCCAATTCCCCGCGGCGGCACGTTCAACACCCGCAGGAGCGAGATATCGTCTTCGGGATGCATGGCCAGCCGCACATAAGCCAGCGCGTCCTTGACCTCCGCGCGTTCGTAAAAGCTGAATCCGCCCACCAGCTTGTAGCGGACGCCGCGCCGGCGCAGCGCTTCTTCGAACGCGCGCGACTGGAAATTCGTCCGGTATTCCACGGCGCAGGTCTGCGAGGAATCGTCGGTGAGGATGCGGTCTAACTGCTCGGCGACGAATTCGGCTTCGGCCTGCGCGTCGCGGCCTTCGAAATATTTCAGGTTGCCGCCCGGCCCGGTTTCCGCGCTGAGCGATTTGCCCAGACGGTCTGGATTGTTGGCCACCACCGCCCCGGCCGCATCGAGGATGTTCTGCGTCGAGCGATAGTTGCGCTGCAGCTTGATGACCTTCGCGCCGCCGAAGTCTCGCGAGAAACTCATCAGGATGGATACATCCGCGCCGCGCCATCGATAAATGGATTGATCTTCGTCGCCCACCACGCAGACGTTTCGTTTGGGTCCGGTGAGCAGCCGCATCAACTCATACTGCACGCGATTGGTGTCCTGGTATTCGTCGACGTGGATGTATTGGAAGCGCGCCTGCCACTTTTCGCGCACCGGCGCCACTTCGCGCAGCAGCCGCGCCGAGCGCAGCAGCAGGTCGTCGAAATCCAGCGCATTGCTCTGATGCAGCAGCTTTTCGTACGCCGAATAAATGTCCGCGACCTGGCGGCCGTCCTGCCCGACCGCTTCCGCGCGCATGGCCTCGGGAGACTTGGCCGTGGTTCTTGGCGTAACTGATGCGGCTCAGCACGTTTCGCGGCGTCAGAGTTTCATCTTCGATGCCCAGCTTGCCCATGGCCAGCTTCACGGCTGCCTGCTGATCGTCGTCGTCGTAAATCGCGAAATCCCGGGGCAGGCCCGCGCTGGGGGCTTCTCGCCGGAGCAAGCGCGCGCACAGAGAATGAAAGGTGGAAAGCCACGGTTGCGCCGGCGGCACACCCGCGCGCGAGAGTAAGCCGGAGACCCGGTTGCGCATTTCCTCGGCGGCCTTGTTGGTGAAGGTCACCGCAAGGATGGCTTCGGCCGGCACGCCGTTGGCAATCAGATTGGCCATGCGGAAGGTGATCGCCCGCGTTTTGCCGGTGCCGGCGCCGGCAAGAATCAACACCGGCCCTTCCGTGGTTTCCGCCGCTTGTCGTTGTTCCGGGTTTAGTTCGTCGAGGAGATTTAGCATTGGTCCGCTGGTCGGAAAATTTGATCGCCCTGTCATGGTAGCCGACGGGCTCCACCGGCGCAAACAGCCCGCGTGTCATTTAGGAAAGCGCTGTGCAAAATTTAGTTCGTTGGCGTTCGAGTGTCGATGCTACGAGCAAATCAGTGCGAGGTGCGCCGGCCCAAATCAATGTCGAAGTAGGTTAAAGCCCGATTTTGCTTCATCCCGGTGACTTCCGGTATGTACAAATGCGCCGTTTGCAACAGGTCGAATTGGCTTTGCAAATCGAAGTACAGCAGGCCCTGCACGGTGCTGTGCGCGGCGACCACGCTGGTGGGCACTCCGGCATCCTGCGCTTGCCTTTGTACTTCGGTCCAGTGCTTGTCTCTCCCGCCAGGCGACCCACCGCCCACGGGAATCGGCAGTTTACGTTTTGCGGTGGGATCTTTCGCCGTAGGTTTCAGCACTTCGTCAGCCAGTTGATCCGCGGTGAGCGCCTGCACTTCCTGCCGATTGTCCGAGTCCAGCAGCACGGTCAGCCGGATGCGTTCCAGATTCACGCGCAGACTCTCGTCCGAATCATTCCGAAAGGCCACTTGCACCGCGAGGACGCCCGCGGCGTACGGGGACTTCTTGGGGAATTTTTCTTTGTAGAGCGCGGCGTCGGTCCACGGCTGCGCCGAGATGGTCAGTCCTTCGTGGGACTCCAGCGCCGAGGTCTTCAGGGGCGCCTGTTGCGCGGAGGCCAGCACGGTCCCCAGCAGCAGCGCGAGAAAGAAGGGAAGTGCGGCGGCGGGGTTTCGCATCGGGTTATAGTAAACTTTTCTCATCTCGACGCCTTCGATTCCTGGGGGACGCGCAGGGTTGCCCTGAGCTTCGCACCGCTTGCGGGTGGCGCAGCCGGGCACAGACCGGAGCCACGTTTAGTGTATTTAGTCTACAGCGTTCTCATGGGCCTCGCGGCCTTTCTGCTCTTGCCGTACTGGCTAATTCAAGGCCTGCGCCGCGGAAAATACCTTTCTAATCTTGGCCAGCGCCTGGGGCTATCGTTTCCGTCGCTCGGCGCTTTTCCCCCAAAGCGCCCGGGAGCCATTTGGGTGCACGCGGTTTCGGTTGGCGAAACGCTCTCCAGCGTGGCGCTGGTGCGGCGATTGAAGGAAGCGTATCCCGACCGGCCGCTAGTGGTCTCGACGACCACCATTACCGGCCAGAAGTTGGCTCGCGAGCGCATGCCGTTTGCCGACGCGGTGATCTATTTCCCGTTGGACTGGGCCTTTTGCGTGCGACGCGCGTTGCGAGCGGTCGGGCCGTCGATTGTAGTGATTCTCGAAACCGAAATTTGGCCCAATTTCCTGCGTGAAGCTCGCCGCCACGAAATTCCCGTGCTGTTCGTCAGCGGGAGAATCTCGGATCGTTCCTTCGCGCGTTATCAGAAATACCTCGGAACATTTGGATTTTTTCTTCGGCCCTTTCTGCAGAGCGCCCTGGGTAATGCCAGCGGGTTCCTGATGCAAAGCGAAAACGATGCCCAGCGGATACGCGCGCTCGGTGCGCCGGCCGATCGTGTCAGCGTAAGCGGCAACTTCAAGTACGACCTGGAACTCCCGGCGCCGACCCCGATCGCAGCGTGGCTAGAGGCCGAAGCCCGGCGCCGCGGCCGTTCGCCGATCATTGTGGCGGGTAGTGTGGTCGCGTCGGAGGAGCCTCTCGCGTTGATCGCTTTTGGCACGGCGCAGGGCGAACATCCGCGAGCTCTATTGGTTCTGGCCCCCCGCAAGCCGGAATGTTTCGAGGCCGCCGCCAATTTCATCGGCGAGTCGCATCGTAAGTTCCTCCGTCGCTCGCAATTGCCCGTTCCGCAACCCAGTCAAGCGTCGGCGCCGGCCGTGGGTGACAAACAACGGCGCATCGATTCCCGATGACGTCACAGTGCTGCTCCTCGACAGCATCGGCGAATTGGCTTCGCTTTATCGTGTGGCCGACGGAGTCTTCGTCGGCGGCTCTCTGGTGGAGTCCGGGGGACACAATATTCTGGAGCCCGCCGCCTTCGGTAAAATCCCGGTATTCGGTCCGTCGATGGAAAACTTTGCGGAGATCGCTTCGCGCTTCGTCGCCGCCGGCGCAGCCATCCAGGTCGAAAGCCCAGAAGACGCGGGCGTCGCCTGGATCGAACTGCTGAGCGACCCCGAGCGCCAACAAAAAATGGGTGAGACCGCCAAGCGTCTGATGGACGGCAGCCGCGGAGCCACCGCCCGCGCGCTCTGGCGGAGATCGCCAGGCACTTGGGTGGTGCGGCGCGATGAATTTTCCGCCACTGATCCGCGCGCTGCTCTGGCCGTTTTCGCTGATCTACGGCTCAGCGGTTCGCCTCCGCGCCTGGCTCTACGTCCACCACTGGCTAAAGCAAAAAAGACTGAAGGGCGTCGTCGTGAGCGTCGGCAACATCACCGTCGGCGGTACCGGCAAAACGCCCATGGTCATCTGGCTTGCGGAAAAATTCCTGGCGGAAGGGAAGCGCGTCGCAATTCTGAGTCGCGGCTACCGGGGCGCCGATGGCACCAGCGACGAGATCGAGCTGATGAAGAGTCGCCTGCAAGGCCGCGTGTTGTTCGGAGTCGGCAAAGACCGCTTCTCTCAAGGTCAAACTCTCGAATCTCAGGGTGTTGATGTATTTCTCTTGGATGATGGCTTCCAGCACCTTCAGCTTGCGCGCGATGCGGACATCGTTCTGGTTGATTCCACCCGTCCGCTTCGCAACGAGTTCGTGTTGCCGGCAGGTCGGCTCCGGGAACCAAGTTCCGCGCTCAATCGCGCGCACTTGGTCCTCTCCACTCGTACCGAACATTCCAAGTCGACCGTTTCCGCGATCCAGAAACATCCTAAATTTGTGATCTATCCCTCTGTTACGAAACTCCTGGGTTTTCGCAAATTGGGCTCCGCGGATTCGCGGGAAGCCCTGCGGGAACCTGTTGCCGGCCCTTTCTTTGCGTTTTGCGGTATTGGCAACCCGGAAGCCTTTTTTCGAGACCTGGAGCGCTGGGGAGTGGTTCTCGCTGGACGGCAGGCCTTCCGCGATCATCATCGCTACACGCAGAATGAAGCCCAACGGTTGGAGCGCGCGGCGGAATCGGCGGGAGCTAAAGGCCTGGTCACCACGGAAAAGGATGCGCAGAACATCGAGGCAAGATTTTTCTCCAGAATGTCTGTCGATGTCGCCGTCATCTCAATGGAGATTCCGGATGAAACTAAGTTCCTGGGTGACTTACGGAATAGACTGCCATCCAGTCGAGGAGCCGCGGCGTGAAGGTCCTCATCCGCGCCACCAACTGGGTCGGTGACGCCATTATGGCGCTGCCGGCGCTGCGTGCGGTTCGGTCTCATTTCCCCGATGCGGAAATTGCCATTCTTGCCAGGCCCTATGTGGCCGATATTTATCGCGATCAGCAAATCTGCGATCAACTGATTCCTTACGACCCGCGCGGTGATCAGGCTGGTTTCTCCGGCCGCGAACGGCTCGCCGGCGAACTGCGCACGCACAAATTCGATCTTGCCCTGCTCCTGCAGAATGCCTTCGACGCCGCCTGGCTTGCGTGGCGCGCCGGAATTCCGCAACGCATCGGCTACGCGCGCGATGGCCGCAGTCTTCTTCTCGACCAAGGCCGTGCCGGTTCCGACGTCCGGCGAAATCCCCACGCACGAGCAGTTTTACTACCTCGAACTGATTCGCCGAGCCGGATGGCTCGAAGCATTGGGCGAAGAGAAGTTCATTTCGCTGAAGCTCGCCCCTGGGCTAAAAGAGCAGGCAGAAAGTCGTCTTCTCGCCGCAGGCTCGCGCCAGAACGCGTTGCGTGTCGCCGTCGGCGCCGGCGCCTCCTACGGTTCGGCAAAGTGCTGGCCGCCGGAGAAATTTGCCGACGTAGCCAATCGCCTGGCCACGCAATTTGACGCCGACGTAATTCTCTTCGGCACCGCCTGCCGAAAGCAGCGTCTCCTCGGCCATCGCCGCTGGCATGCGCCGCCCGCCGATCGATCTAACCGGAAAAACCGCCATCGCCGATCTTCCCGCACTTCTCTCGCAATGCCATCTCTTCATCGGCAACGATTCCGGCGCGATGCACGTTGCCGCCGCCGTCGGCCTGCCGGTGGTCGCGGTATTCGGCCCGACCGATCCTGAGGGCACCGCCCCGGTCACCCCGCGCTGCACCGTCATCCAGGAAAAGCCTTACTGCAGCCCATGTTTCCTGCGCCGCTGCCCCACCGATCATCGCTGCATGACCCGCGTCACGCCCGACGCCGTCGAAGCCGCCGCCCGCTCCTGGCTTGCGTCTCCAGGAGGTGCGTCTTGCCTGATTCCACGCCAACGCCCCTTCGTCCCGCCGTTTTCCTCGACCGCGACGGCACCATCGCCGAAGAAGTCGGCTACTTGAATCACGCCAGCCGTTTTCGTATGTTTCCCTTTGCGGCCGCGGCCATTCGCCGCCTCAATTCCGCTGGGCTCCCCGTGATCGTGGTCACCAATCAATCGGGAGTTGGCCGCGGCTATTTCCCGGAGTCGCTGGTGCACACCGTTCACGAACTCATGTCGCAGCAACTTGCCGCCGCCGGCGCCCATCTCGACGCCATCTACTATTGCCCGCATACTTCCGCGGATGCCTGCGATTGCAGAAAACCAAAGCCCGGCCTGCTCCAGCGCGCCGCGCGCGAACATTCGCTGGATCTCGCAAGCTCCTTCGTCGTAGGCGACCGTTATGGGGACATCGAGTTTGCCCAGTGCGCCGGCGCCAGCGGCGTCTTGGTGCGCACCGGCTACGGCGCAGGCGAACTGGCCTGGCACTCCGCCAAGTGGCCCGTGCCCCCCGACTTTATCGCCGACGATCTCACCGCCGCCGCCGATTGGATCCTGAGGCAAACGAAATGAAGCGTTCCCCCGTGCAAAGCGCCGCCGCATCCACCTCCGTGGACCTGCTCGCGCTGGCCGAGTACGTCGAGCAATTCTCCACCAAGACGGTCGTGCTGCTCGGCGATTTTGTCGCCGACGAATTTCAGTTTGGCGAAATCTCGCGCGTTTCCCGCGAAGCGCCGGTCCTGATCCTGCGCCACCGCGAAACACAGCTCGTTCCCGGCGGCGGCGCCAACGCCGCGAATAATCTAGCCGCGCTCGGCGCCCGCGTCCTGCCCATCACGGCGGTTGGCCACGACGCCGCGGGCGACGCCCTGATCGCTCACTTTCGCGGTCAGAAAGTCGATGTCTCCGGCATCCTGCGCGTCAAAGAGCGCGCCACTCCGACAAAAACTCGCTTTCTTGCCGGTTGGGCGCACACCGTCGGCCAGCAGGTTTTGCGTGTCGATCGCGAACCGCAGGCCGCGCTCCCGCCCGCCGCTCGGAAAAAAATCGAGCAGCTGCTGCGAGCAAAACTCCGCTCCGCGGACGCTCTTGCGGTCTCCGACTACGGTTTTGGCGTCGCAACGCCGGAGCTGGTCCGCCAGGCTGCAACCAAGCGGCGCAAGGCCGCCATCCCCGTCGCGCTGGACGCCCGCTACCACTTGGCGGCCTATGCAAAATCAGGCGTCACTTCCGCCACGCCCAACGAAGCTGAACTCGAAGCCCTGCACCACACCGCAATCGGCCAAAATCTGGAAGAACTCGCCCGCTCCGGCCGCGCCACTCTGGAAGCCATGAAGCTGCGCGCACTCCTGGTCACCCGCGGACGCGACGGCATGGCCCTCTTTGAGCCCGCTGGCCGCCTCACCCGCATTCCGGTCTACGGCAGCAGCCAAGCCGTGGACGTCACCGGCGCCGGCGACACCGTTCTCGCCGCCTACACACTGGCGCTCGCCTCCGGCGCGTCATTTCTCGAAGCCGCGCACATCGCCAATATTGCCGGTGGCCTGGTGGTGATGAAGCGCGGCACCGCCACGGTCTCCCGCCAGGAGCTGCTCGAAGCCATCCGCCGCGAGGCTGGAGGAGCCAGCTCCTGAGCCATGCGCCAAGCCCAATCCAAAATTATCTCCCGCGATCGTCTCCGCGAACTTCTCGCCGGGCACAAGAGCCGCGGGGAGCGCGTGGTCTTCGCCAACGGCTGTTTCGATACGCTGCACGTGGGACACGTCCGCTATCTCGAAGGCGCCCGCCGCGAAGGCGACATCCTCGTCGTCGGCGTGAACAGCGATACAAGCGTCTGCGCTCTGAAAGGCCCCGGCCGACCGATTCTGCCCGAAGACGCTCGCGCCGATCTCGTCGCCGCGCTTCGCGCCGTCGATTACGTAGTCCTCTTCAGCGAACCCAACGTCGAACCTCTCCTGGAATCGCTTCGCCCGGACGTGCACGCCAAAGGCACGGACTACACGACCGACACCGTTCCCGAGCGTGCCGCGGCCGCCCGTCTTGGCATCCGCGTAGCCATCGTCGGCGATCCCAAAGATCATTCCACCCGCGGCTTCCTCGAATCCGTCCGCAAGGCTCCGCATGCCTGAGCCGCGCTTCCTGGTTTTGCGACTGGGCTCCCTCGGCGACATCGTGCACACCTTCCCCGCCGTCGCCGCTCTGCGCGCCACTTTTCCCGCCGCCGAAATCGTCTGGCTCACCCACCCACGGTACAAACTGCTGGTCGAAAGCAGCTCGCTCGCCTCGGAAATCTGGGCCGTCGACACCCGCTCCCTTTCCTCTCTTCGCGAAGCCATCGGCCGCGTGCACCACGCGACGTGGGACGCAGCCATCGACTATCAAGGTCTCTGGAAGTCTGCCGCCCTGCCTTTCTTGGCCGGAGTAAAGCGCAGGATCGGCTTCTCCTCGCAAACCATCCGCGAATTTGGCGTCCCGCTCCTCTACACCGACAAAGTCAACGCTTCCACCGCGCACATCGCCGAACAAAACGGCGAGCTCTCGGTTCGTGCCGGGGCCCGCCAACTCGTGGCTCCCATCGCCCTGCGCGTCCTGCCCGAAGACCAAGCCGCGGTCCGCGCCGAATTGCGCTCCCTGGCCATCGATCGCTATGTGGTCTTGAGTCCCGGCGGCGGCTGGCGCTCGAAATGCTGGCCTGCGGAGCGATTCGGTTTACTCTGCCGGAAAATCGCCGGCGCCCTGGGCCTGCGTTGCGTTGTAAACTACGGTCCCGGTGAACATGCCCTCGCAACTGCCGTGCGCGCCAACAGCGGCGACGCCAATCCTTTGTTGTACGACGCCGGACTCGGCCAGTTGATGGCCCTCTTGCGCGGCGCGGTATGCGTCGTTGGCGGCGACACCGGCCCGCTGCACTTGGCGGTGGCTCTCGGCACCCCGGTCGTGGCCCTTTTCGGGCCTACCGATCCCGCGCGCAACGGCCCCTATCACGGTGTCCCGCGTTCCGCGGCGGAAGCGAAGCCAACTCAACTCACCGCCCGCTCCGGCGAAGATATCGTCCTGCGCGCCCCGCACACCGTCACCACCCATACGCGCGGCGACCAAACCCATCCCTCCATGCTGGCCATCGATTTGGATTCCGTTTTCGACGCGGTCTGCCGCCGCATCGGTGTCCTGGGGTGAGCGCCGCCTCTTTTTTCGTTCGCTGGCGCGTTCGCCTCGGCTACCCTCTTGCCATCGTCGTCCTGGCCTTGGCGCGTCCCGTTCCTCGCAGCATTCTTTACGGGGCACTGGTAGGCGCCGTCGGCCTGTTCACCCGCGCCCTGGCTGCCGGCTATCTCCACAAGCAAGAAGTGCTCACGGTAGTGGGTCCCTACGCTTACACCCGCAACCCGCTCTATTTGGGCAGCGCTATCCTTACTCTCGGCGTCGGCATCGCCACTTGGTCGTGGTTTTCCGCGATCATTCTGTGTGGCTACTTCGCTTTGTTCTATTCCATCGTGATGCGCAAAGAAGAGCAGGAGCTGCGCCTCCAACACGGCGCCGCTTTCGACCAATACGCGCAAACCGTTCCGCTGTTCTTCCCGCACTGGACCCCGGCGAAGCTCGGCGCCGGCAATCCCGGTTCGTTTTCCTTCCCGCAATACAAAAAAAACCGCGAATATCGCGCCGCCATCGGTTTCCTGCTGGTCCTCGCAGTCCTGGTAGCCATCTGGCGCCTCCGGCTTCCGTAGCGTCAACGTGGCCCAGCCTGACTCCGTTCCCGGGAACGCCAATCTCCCGATTGGCGCTTCCTCCGGCGGCTAAGGATCACAGCGGAAACCTCCCAGACAACGCATACGTCTCTCTACCAACGCCGCCAGGAAGCCATCCGGCGATGATTCTCGCGGAGATAAGGAAAAAACAAATGCTCAAGCACACCCGGCTGTTTCGTCTTGCGGTGATCCCAGCGGCAGCGGTGCTCGCCTTCGGATTCGGCAACACCCCCGCTTTGCCACAAGGCACAACCCCCGCTCCCTTCGCCAAGGTCACGGTGTCCCCGGAAGTAGCCAAGCGCACCTTGATGAAAGCGGTCATCAACGCCGACACCGCCCGCGCCATCGTCGATGCCTGCATCGACTGGCAGAAAGCCCAACCGGGCAACGTCACCGTGGTTGTTTTTGTGCTTTCCCCGACCGGTCAGATCATCGACTCCCACGCCATGGACGGCGTGCTCCCCATCGGCGTCGAGACCGGCTTAATGAAGGCCAAAACCGCGCTGTACGCCCGCTCCTCGTCGGCCGCCGTGGCCCAGCGTTTCAAAGACGTGGACGGCCGCCTGATTCGCCTGAACCTCGGCAAAGAAGAAGGCCTCTCCTACTACTTCGTCCCGGGTGGCCTGCCGATCGTCGTGGATGACCAACTCATCGGCGCCATCGGCGTAGGCGGTGGCAACGCCGACGAGCAGTGCGCGTACCAAGCCCTCGTAAAGGTTCTAGGACCGCAGCCCCCGTTGGTCCAAGCCGCCCCACCCGCGGCTCCTCAACCGCCACCAGCCGAAGGCCAACAAAAACCAAAACCCTCCCGCTAACAGCGCGACGGCGACCATTACGATTTTGCTTGACTGACACTAGACGATACGGTACTCTTATGGACAGGGAATACCACGCGGGACTGGCCCCTGTCGTCGCTTGGCGGTCTTGGCGGCCACCCGATTTCGGCTAAGTCCTTTAAAGCTCACTCTTACGAGAAATGCGCCTGTAAGTCCTTTAGAGCTCACTCTTACGAAATCGGGGTATTTTAAGTCCCCTGGAATCACACTCTTCCAAAAAAAACGTGGTGGGGTAACTCAGACGATAACGCTCAGTGTCCACGGGCCACGCTGGTTTCGTCCACGCTGGCAGGTTCCGGGCACGCCACAAAGCAAGCGACCTCCAGGTGAGCCCCATCCGTCCGCACCCGCACCGCCCCGTCCCGGTCCGTGCGCAGCACCCGCACTCCAGCCCCCTCCAGCCGCTCCAGCAGTTCCGGGCTGGGATGCCCGTACGGATTTTCCTCGCCCGCCGAAATGATCGCGATTCGCGGCCGCACCGCCGCCAGGAAGTCCGGCGTCGTCGAATTCTTGCTGCCATGGTGCCCGATCTTGAGCACGTCGGCCTGCAAGCTGGTTTCGTCTTGTTCCGCCAGGATAGAGCGCTCGGCGTCTTTCTCCGCATCGCCCGGCAGCAAGATGGTCCGTTTGCCGTAGCGAAGTCGCAGCACCAGGGAATCGTTGTTCTTGGCCGTCGATGCAAGCTCCGTTGACGGGGCGTCGGGCCAGAAAAACTCGCCCTCGACGCCGTCCCAGGCGAAGCTCTTTCCCCGAATCTCATGCTCGATGGGGATTTTCCTGGCGCGCGCTAACTCCTCGAGCTTCCCAAGCACCGGTGACGCCACCTCCCGCCCGATCCACAGCCGTCCGACGCGAAAATTCTCCAGGATGGCCAGCAAACCTCCCAGATGGTCTTGATGCGCGTGGGTCAACGCCACCACGTCGATCTTCTGGTAGCCCCGCGACCACAAGTACGGCGAAACCGCTTCTTCTCCCGGGTCGATGCCGCCGCGCTCTTCGCGGCCTGGGAATCCGCCGAACGCCCCGCCGCCATCGATCAGCAAAGTCTTTCCGTGCGGCGACACCACAAACAAAGAATCCCCTTGGCCCACGTCCAGAATCGTCACCTCCAGCTCTCCCGCCGACCCCCGCGGCGCAAAGGGGAACACCGCGACGATCAGGGCCCATCCCATGAAGCTGGCGCACAGCGTCATGCCGGCCCAGCGCCGCCAGGGATAGGCCAGACGCATCGCTATCGCCAGCAACACCGCATTCCCAAAGAACGACAACAGCAGCCACAGCGGCGGGCCTGGAATCCGGTAGTTCCAATGGGGAAAATGGGCGAACCACCGCACTACATGCAGGAGCGACGTGGTTGCCCAGGCCAGTGGCCACGCCAGGATTTTTCCCAACGCCGGCAACAGCAGTCCGCTGCCAAGAGTAAGAAAGCCCAGGGGCACCACTAAGCTGGTCAGCGGCACTGCGACAAGATTTGCCAGCGGCGCCACTAAGGTGATGCGATGGAAATCGCGGGCCATCAACGGCAGCATGCCGATCTGCAGGACCAACGTCAGGACCAGCAGCTCCCACACTCGAAAGGAAAGCGCGATCCCGCCCGCCAGGGCATTCTCGGCGGCGCGCGCCAGCCGCAAGGGCAGCCGTCCGCTTATCCAGCGGGCCGCGGCGCGCAGATCGATGCGGAACTGGATGGCCAGTGGCTCGTGAGCCGCATCGCGGGTCACGTCGCGCCACCCACGCAGCGCCAGCACGTAGGGTTGCACGGTGCGCGCCAGCCAGGGCAGTGCCAATCCCGCGATGCAGCCGATGGCCACGAATGTTAGCTGGAAGCTCGAATCGCGCAGCGCCAGGGGGCGCGCAACCAACAGCAGAAGCGCCACTATCGCCGTCGAGTTCAGCAACTCCAGCCGCCGGTAGAAAAATCCTCCGAGCACCACCGCCGCGGTCATCAGCGCCGCGCGCAGTACCGGCGGCCGCTGCTCGACCACCGCTACGTAGGCAGCCAGTAGCGTCAGAGTGAAGACCATGGTCCACAGCGGCGACAGCCGCAGTTTGCGTCCCGCCCAGAACAGAAAAACCGCCAGCGCTCCCACGTGGAGACCCGCCACCACCAGCACGTGAAACACGCCGGTCTTTTGAAAATCGGTCGCTTCGTCTCGCTCGACGAAACTCCGGTCGCCCAGCAGCATGGCCCGAAGCACTCCCGCGGCCTGGGGCTTGGTGCTAAAAAGCGTGTCGATTTCGTCTCGCAAGCGGCGCCGCGCGCGCGCCAACAACGCAGCGGCCGTAGGCTGCCCGGCAGATACGCGGTCAACCAACTCCGCGGCGCGCAGCGTGGCCAGCAGATCGATGTTTTGCGAAGCCAGGTAAGCCCGGCGATCGAACGCCCCCTCATCCCGGAATACCTGCGGGCGCTTGGCTTGCGCCAAGACCGCGAGTTCGTCGCCCGCGTGCAGGTCGGGAAGCTGGGATTCGCCTGGATGCGGCGAAAAACTCAGCCGCATTCCGCCTTGGACCGGCAGCAAGGCGCCTTGATACTCGACGCCGGACAACTCCATCTCGTAGCCGTACCCCCAAGGCAAGCGGGCCGGCTCGTCGCGCAGTTTTCCGTGCCATCGTAATGGTGTGCGCAGATCGATTCGACCGTTCTCCACCAGGTTGGTGATGTGGTTCGCCGGAAGCGGCTGCTGCGCGATCCCCGCTCCCAGCACTCCCAGCAAAATCCAGGACAACAGGGAAGCGCCGGCGCCTAGCTCAAGGTGTCCGAGCTGCGTCAGGATCATTCCGGCGAGAATGAAGCAGCCCGCCAGGGCCAAGCCATCGATGAAAAAGAATGGAGAGGTTGACCGGCTCGCCAGCAGCGGACGCAGGCCCAGTGCGATGCCGCAGGCAAACGCCGCGGCGATCGCCAGGGCCGGCAACTTCACGGAGCGCGCCTCAAGCGCACCAGCGTTTCGATATGAAAGGTCTGCGGGAACAGATCGAACAGGTGCATCTCGGAAATTTCGTAGCGGATGGCTGGTGCGGCCTCGGCGCTGATCTTCTTCGACGTTCCCGTAAGCACGGCAAGATCGCGCGCCAGCGTGGACGGATCGCAGGACAAATAGGCAATCTCCGGCGCTCCCAGAGCCGCCAGCTTTGCCGCAGCTTCTACACCTAGCCCGGAGCGCGGCGGGTCCAACGACACAAAGTCGGGCTTCTCTTCGGTCTTCGCCAGGAACTCTTCCGCATGCACGTTGTGCGAAGTAATGGCCACTCCGGCAACTTCGGCGTTGGCGTACAGATCGCGCGTTGCCGTCTCGTTGGCATCCACGCTCACCACTTTCTGAAACGCGCGTGCCAGCGGCAAGGTAAAGAAACCCACTCCCGCGTAAAGGTCCAGCGCCACGCCGCCCTTCGCGCCGGCCGTCATCGTCTGCAACAGGTCCTCGACCAGGAAGCGATTTACCTGGAAGAACGAAAGATGGCTCACTCGAAAGCGGTACCCCCCCGCTTCGTGGAACAAATATCCCGGTCCGGTCAGCTCGAAGCGGTCCTTGCTTTGATCCAGGAGCAGCAAGCTCTCGAGTTGCGGCACGGCTGCTTGCATGGTTGCCGCGAGTTCTTTCGCGGGTTTTAGGAATTTCTCGAACGCTATATTCAAAGCTATTTTGGTGTCGCTGGAATCCGTGAAGGCTTCGATTTCCAGAACCCGCTCCGGCAAAGCGCCGGAACGCGCCATATTTTGCAGTTGCTCAAAGGTCTTGGCCAGCATCGGAGAGAGCACCGGACACTCGTCGATGGGCACGATGGTCGAACTCTCCGGCAGAAAATAGCCGATGGCGCGCGGGTTGGCGTTGCGCACCGCCCATTGCGCCCGGTTGCGGTAGCCGAAAGGCTCCGCGGAGTGCTCCTGGATCGGCCCGTCCCAGGAAATTCCGCCCAGGCGCGACAAGGTTTCGCGCAGGATCTCTTTCTTGAGCCGCAGTTGCTCCGCGGCAGGGATGTGCTGGTAGTGGCATCCGCCGCAGGTCTGGAAATGCGGGCAGCGGGCTTTCTGGCGCTCTTTGGACGGCGACGTAACCTCCAGCATCTCCGCCCAGATCAGTTTCTTTTTCTTCGATTTGGTTGCCGCGCGCACCTGTTCGCCCGGAAGGACATAAGGCACGAACACGGTATTGCCGTCAGTGTGGGCCAAACCGTCACCACCGTAGACAAGCTTCTCAATCGATAATCTTAACTCATCCGCCATATCTGTTGTAATCCTATTCTGCGACAGTTCGCGTGGAAAGAAAAGGCGCGCTCTTCAGGAAAAATAGTAGAGGCTCAGCCGCGGCAATCCGAATTCGTCGAGCAGCCGCTTCTGTATATATTGTCGCTCAATCAGAGCGATTTGCTCCGCTTTCATTTTGCGCCGGTAGGCGGCCAGTTGCCCGTCCACCTCGCGCCGGATTTTCAGCATCACGTCTTCGCTGGCATGCTGGGTCAGGGCGGCCTGGAGCTTTTCATCCAGCACGGTCAGGCGGCGCTCCAGATCTTCCAGGTCCAGCGTACCCGGAGCATCCAGCAAGACCAAGCACGATTCCAGAGAATTCGCAATATCCGCGAGCCGCGCCGCGAGTTCCATGCGCGTTTCGCGGTGCTTCTGCGCCGCCGCCGCGATTTGTGTCGCGTTCCTCGTGAAGTACGCCCGCAGATCGTCTCGCGAGAATGCCTCGGCCTGCGCGCGCCCAGTTTTCGGGGTGGCGCCCGCTGCCGCTTCTTGCATTTCTTCCGCTGCGTCCAGGACCGCATCGGTGCAGTACGCCAGACTCTTCAACGGTTTTCCCGCCCCGCGCCGCGACCTCCCGTAGCTCTCGAAAGCTCGATCGATCCCTTTGAGCACCGCCTCCAGCGGCACGCCGGCCTTTTGCCACGTCTCCATGATGGCCCAATCCAGCGGCGACACCAACAGATGCGCGCCCCGTTTCTTCCAGAAATATTCTTCGATTTCCGTGAAATAGTTGAAGTAGTTCCAGCCGTCCATGTCGCCGCTGATTACTGCCACCGCCGCCGGCCTATCGCTGCGCTTTCTTGGTGTGCACCTGCACCGGCCCGCGGGTCGCGCGGGTGTCCGCGGCGGCTCGGCCTGGTTCCACGGCTTGATTTTTTTCCCAAATGAGGCGCAGGCCGGTGAGCGTCAAAAATTCATCGGTGTGTTGAATCTGCTTGGATCCCCGCGCCACCAGCTTAGCTTGTCCGCCGGTGGCCACCACCGTCACCGGCGTTCCCAGCTCGGCTTTCATGCGCGTGAGCATGCCGTCGACCATGTCGATCGCGCCATAGTACAAGCCGGCTTGCATGTGCGTAACGGTGTTGGTGCCGATGACCTTGCCGGGATCTTTGATTTCCACGCGCGGCAATCGGGCGGCGCGCGCAAACAGCGCTTCCGACGCTATGCCGAGCCCCGGCGCGATCACTCCGCCAAGATATTCGCCGCGCGCGGAAATTACGTCGAAAGTAATCGCGGTGCCGAAATCCACCACGATGCACGGCCCGCCGTATTTGTGGAACGCCGCGACGCCATTCACGATGCGGTCGGCGCCAACTTCCAGCGGATTATCGACCAGCACGGCCATTCCCGTTTTCACGCCGAGTTCCACGAACAACGCCTTCTGCCCCAGATAGATTCGCGACATCTCCGCCAGCGTCCAGTTCATCGGCGGCACCACCGAGCTGATGATCACCCCGCCCATCGCGGCGCCGTCCAGGCCGGCCAGCGTGAAAAGATTGCGGGTGAGCACGCCGTATTCATCGACGGTCTGTTGCCGCGCGGTGGTCAATCGCCAGTTGGCCACCAATTCTTCCCCGCGAAATACGCCCAGGACGGTATTCGTATTGCCCACGTCAATGGTCAGTAGCATCGGTATTCCAATCCGGCTCTTCTTCTCTGTGACCTCTGTGCTCTGGTCTCGGTCAACTCTGCGTTAAGTCTTTTTCCCGGCATTTTTTCCTACCGTACTTCCGCGACATCGCCCGAAATCACGGTAATTTGCTGCCCTCCGTCGCGAGTCACCTGCAACAATCCCTCGGGTCCCAGTCCCGCCGTGATACCCACAAAACTTTCCTTGCCGTTGGTCACCCGGACTTTCTTTCCGCGCGCGTAACTGGAGACCGCCGTGAACCGCTCGATCACGCTGGCCGAACCGTCTGCCAGAAATCGATTGTAGTCGCTCTCGAATTCGCGCAGCAAGCGGACTAACAATTCCAGCCGCGATTGCGGTTTTCCCGTTTCCGCCCGCAGCGAGGTGGCAATCGCTCCCAATTCGCCGGGAAACTTTTCCTGATTTACGTTCAGCCCGATCCCCACAATCACAAAACGTACTTGTGCCGGCTCGGCGTGCATCTCGGTCAGTATGCCGCCGACTTTCTTTCCGCCGATCAGCAGATCATTCGGCCACTTCAGGTCGACGGCGAGTCCCGTCTGCGCCTGAATCGCGGCGTGCGCGGACAGGCCGGCCATCATGGTCAACAACGGCGCTTGCACCGGCGCGACCCGCGGCCGCAGCAGCAGCGTCACGTAGATTCCAGCGGCGCGTTCCGAGTGCCAGGCGTGCCCCGCGCGGCCGCGTCCCGCGGTCTGTTCTTCGGCAAGCACTACGGCGCCTTCGGGCTCGCCGGCGTGGCCCAGTTCCAGGGCCACGCGATTCGTGGAATCGACCTTAAAAAAATGATGGATGCGCTTGCCGAACAGGCTGCCCTTCAGACGCTGGCGAAGCATGTCCGGCGTAAGGATGTCCGGGACCTTTTGCAGGAAATATCCGGAGTGCTGCTCGCCTTTTACGCGGACGCCAAGTTCGCGCAGGCGGGTCACCCAGCGCCAGACTGTCGAGCGGGAGACACCGATCTCTCGGGCGATGCGCGCTCCGCTGATCACGATGGTGGCGTTTTCGGCCAGCAGCGTCAGTAATGAGGCCAGGCGCTGGTCGGTGGTGCCGGGGAGTGTTTGCTGTGGCATGGAGAGGAAGCAGTGTAATCCGTATCGGGGGAATTGGCGACCTGCGAAGGGAGTCAGCGGTCGGTGAGGCTATCTACGAGGAGGCTTAGATTGGCGGCTGGGGCGGATTGGGTTAGCGCGCCGGAGGAGAGGAAATCGGCGCCGGTTTCGGCGTAGGCGCGAGCGTTGTCTAGCGTGATTCCGCCGGAGATTTCGATCAGGCATTCTTTGCGCAACGCGCGGGCTAACTTCACGCAAGCGCCGGCGGCTTCCGGGGTCATGTTGTCGAGGAGCACTGCTTCCGCGCCGGCTTCCAGCGCTTCACGCAGTTCGCGCTCGTCGCGCACCTCGATTTGAACCGGCAGGGAAGCGCCGGCTCCTTGACGCGGGGACGCCGCCGTGGCTTCGTAGGCGCTCATTTCCGGCGCGATGACTTGTGAGGAGGCGTAGGTGTGGGCTTTGTCGAGCGCTTCTTTGACTCCGCCGGCGAGGGCGATGTGATTTTCCTTGAGCAGGATGGCGTCGTACAGGCCGAAGCGGTGATTTACGCCGCCGCCCATCTGCACCGCGTATTTTTCCAGCTTGCGCAGGCCCGGCGTGGTTTTGCGGGTGTCGCGAATTTTGGCGGTGGTTCCGGCCAGGCGCTCCACGAAGCGCCGCGTGAGAGTGGCGATGCCGCTCAGGTGCGCCAGAAAATTGAGCGCCGTGCGCTCGCCGGTGAGAATGGGCCGGGCGCGTCCTCTGCAGCGCAGCAGGTCGCGTGGTTTTTCGACGATGTCGCCGTCCTGGGCGAGAAATTCAATTTCCACGCTGGCGTCCAGCAACTGGAAAACGCGCTCGACGGCCGGCAATCCCGCGCAGACCAGCGGGGCGCGGGCGATGATCGCGCGCGCGCGCGATGGCGGCCGCGGGAACGGTCGCCAGGGAAGTGGCATCGCCGGGTCCGAGGTCTTCCTCGATGGCCCGCCGAATGAGCAGTTCGATTTCGCTGGAATGCCAGTCCATGGGGGTTGCGAAACGCTAGGCCGCCTTGTCGAGACCGTCGAGCCGCTTGCGCAATTTGTCCAACTCCGTTTTCTGTTCCAATACCGTGTTTTCCATGCCGCGCACGATCTTCTCGGGCGCCCGGCTCCGGAATGTCGCGTCCCCTAGCTGCTTTTCTTTGGACGCGATAGCTTTTTCCAAATTTTCGATTTCCTTGCGCAAACGCGCGATCTCCGCCGCGATATCGACCGTTTCCGCGGCGTAGGGAATCCCCACTTCGTAGTCGGAGGCGGAACGGATGCCGCCACCTTCGAGAGCCAGCGGTTGGTCTGAAATCTGCAATTCCGTTAGCGCCGCCAACCGGACGATCTCGGGCCGGCTTCGGGCGATTGCCTCTCGAGTGGTCTGGTTGATGCCAAAAATCACGGCCGGCACTTTCTTTTTCGGATCCAGCTTCATGTCGGCGCGAATATTTCGCAGGGCCACAATGATGTCCTGCAGCATGGCGAAGAGTTCCAGGGGGTACAGGTCCTCGCCTGCGGCTTTGGGTTCCGGATAGGTGTCGAGGGCGATCGATTTGGCGCCAGGCTTTTGCGGCAACTGGTGCCACAGCTCCTCGGTCAGAAAAGGCATAAAGGGATGGAGGAGGCGCAGCGCGGCATCGAAGGCGGCGAAGAGATTCTTCCAGGCCACGACGGCTCGGTCGCGGTCCTCGCTTTGCAGCTCCGGCTTTATCCACTCGATGTACCAATCGCAGAAGTCGCCCCAAAAGAATTGATAGATATTTTGCGCGGCCTCATGGAAGCGGTAGGTCTTGAGGGCGTAGTTGACGATGTCGGTGGTCACGCGGAGGCGCTTGAAGATCCATGCGTCGACCAAAGGCACTTCGCCGCGATATGCGTACGGAGCTTTCGCCCGGACTTCCGGCGCCGCCAATTCCTCTAAGGTCGCGCCGCCTTGCTCGAATTTGTCGAGGTTCATAAACAGAAAACGGGCGGCGTTCCAGATTTTGTTGGCGAAGTTGCGGGCGCTGGCCAGGCGGTCGTCGGACAGGATGATATCGGTGCCGGGCGCGGCCATGGAGGCCAGGCAGAAGCGCATGGCGTCGGTGCCGTATTGCTGGTTGAGCGCGACCGGGTCGAGGCCTGTGCCTTTGGATTTCGACATTTTCTCGCCGCCGGCGTTGCGCACCAGGGAATGCAGGTACACCGCACGGAAGGGGACCTGACCGGTGAAATGCATGCCCATCATGATCATGCGGGCCACCCAGAAAAACAGGATGTCGTAGCCGGTGATCAACAGGCTGGTCGGATAGTAGGTCTTGAGGTCCAGCGTTTCTTCCGGCCAGCCTAGCGTCGAAAAGGGCCACAGGCTGGAACTGAACCAGGTGTCCAGCACGTCCGGATCCTGGGTGAGATTTGCGGAGCCGCAGGTGGCACACTTCGCGGGAGTCTCTCGCGCCACGGTGATATGGTGGTTCTCGGCGCAGTACCACGCGGGAATCTGGTGACCCCACCACAGCTGCCGTGAAAGGGTCCAGTCGCGGATGTTGCGCATCCAGTTCAGATATTCTTCGCGGCGATTGTCGGGAACGATCAGGATGGTATTTTCTTTTCCCGGCGCGTAGTTTTCGACGGCCTCGATGGCGGGTTGAGCGAGCCCTTTCATCTTACAAAACCATTGCGTGGAGATTTGCGGTTCGACAATGGTCTTGCTGCGTTCGCACAGGGCGATGGGTAGCGTGTAGTCGACGACTTTCTCGAGGAGCCCCTGGGCTTTCAGGTCTTCGACCACTTTTTTGCGGGCTTCGAAGCGGTCCAGGCCCTTATACGGTCCGGCCTGGGTGCTCATGATGCCGTACCCGGTCATGATGCTGATCGGCGGCTCAAGCGGGTGGCGCTTGGCCATCTCAAAATCGTTCTTGTCATGACCCGGAGTTATCTTCACCGCACCGGTCCCAAACTCGCGGTCCACCGCCGCATCCGCGATGACCGGGATTCGGCGCTGCAACAGCGGCAAAATGAGCTTTTTCCCGATAAGGTGCTTATACCGCTCGTCCTCAGGATGCACCGCGACGGCGGTATCGCCCAGCAGCGTCTCGGGGCGCGTGGTGGCCACGATAATAAATTCGCCGGTGCCCTCCACCGGGTAGCGCACGTACCACAGATGCCCGGGACGTTCTTCGTGCAGCACTTCCAGGTCGCTGAGCACCGTCTGGCAGACCGGGCACCAATTGACGATGTCTTCGTTGCGGTAGATCAGGCCTTCTTCGTACAGGCGCACGAACACTTCGCGAACCACGCGCGAGAGTTCCGGTGAAAGGGTGAACCGCTCGCGCGACCAATCGCAGCTTTCGCCAATCTGCCGCATCTGCCGCAGGATCGTGCCGCCACTTTCGTCTTTCCACTGCCAGACGCGCTTCAGGAACTCTTCGCGCCCGAGTTTCTGATAGTCGATGCCTTGGTCTGCAAGCTGCTTGACCACCACGCGCTGCATGGAAATTCCCGCGTGATCGGTGCCGGGCAAGTACAGGGTGTTGTAGCCGCGCATGCGATGCCAGCGGGTGAGGATATCGATCTCGGTATGCTCGAGCATGTGC
Source organism: uncultured Acidobacteriota bacterium (assembly GCA_963788495.1). Taxonomy (GTDB): domain Bacteria; phylum Acidobacteriota; class Terriglobia; order Acidiferrales; family UBA7541; genus Acidiferrum. The sequence continues at coordinate 1,118,176 of CAWBGX010000003.1, forward strand.
CCGATGTGCAGGGAGCCGGTGACGTTCGGCGGCGGAATCACGATCGAGAACACCGGCCCGGGGGCATTGGCGTCGGCGCGGAAAAGGGCTTCTTTCACCCAAAATTCGGCCCAGCGGGGTTCGATCTGCTGCGGTTCGTAGGCTTTGGCGATCTCGCGGGCCATCCGGGGCGATACTCCTTACGGAATTTGAGAGCCCACACGTAGACGCCGGGCTCTTGATGCTCAGAGTAATCTTCGACTATACGAGGGGAAAAGCTGTGGCGTCAATTCAGCGGCGTCACAGGCGTCTCTGCTGCGTGGGTCTCTGCTGGAGCCTGGTATCGAAAACGGTCTGGTTTTGGTAGGGAACTAGTGTTTCTTCGAGGCCATTTCTTCGCGGACGATGGCTTCGACGACCGGCTTCAGGATTTCGCGGGTGACTTCCTGGAGCCTGCTGGAGCCCATCCGGTCCATTACCTTGGCGACGACGGCGTCCATGTCGAAGTGTTCCATCGCGTCTTGCGGTGCATCTGCCGTGCCGGCCGGCGTTCCTGCGTGTTCGGCTTCTTGGGCGGCCTGTTCGACGGCGTGAGAAGCTTCTTCGCGGAGGGTTTCGACCGCTTCGGGGGGAATCACCGCGCTTACTTCGGTTTCGGATACCACTTCAATTTCGTCAGGGGCGGTCGCGGGTTCGAAGGAACTCGCCGCGGGCGCGTCCACGGGCAAACTCGGCTGGTTGGGTGTGGCGACTACCGGAGTATCCCAAGTCGAGGCCAGCTGGCTGGCTTTCTTGGCTTCGGCGTCCCAAGGGCTCGGCGGCGTGGAGAACCACGAACTGGCCGCACTGGATTTTTCGGGTTCGACTACCGGCGTTTCGATCGGCGGAGCTACCACCGGAGCAGCTTCCACCGTTGAAACGACCGGCGAAGAATAGGGCGTTTGCTCCGGCTCTCGGACCGCACTTTCTTCCGCGACCACCGGAGGCGCTTCGTGGAACATCAGAGGTTCTTGCGGCCTGACTTCGTCAACCGGCTTTTCGGCTTCGGCAACCGCGGTTTTATCTTGCGATCCCGCCGAGATGGCCGCCGCCCAGGCATCTCCCGCAAAGGGCGTCACCGGCAAAGGTTCTTTGGTGGCCGTCAGCGTTGCGGTCATGGTTTGCTGGGTTCCAGCGGCTTCGCTAAGGTCTTGTTGCTCTCGTGTGGGCGTCCAGCCTTTGTCCCCGCGTCTTAGGGCGTGAGGGCCTTCAAAACCTGCCGTACCCACGGTATCGCGCCAGCCACCCGCAGGCCGTGCAGCTTGATCCTCCGCGTCGTCATCGCCGGCGCTGCCCGCGTCGCGCCGCCAGGAAGACTTGGAGGCGGCAGGTTCCTCTTCTTCTTCGTTCTCCTCGTCGATAGCGCGCCAGTCTCGTTGCAGCACCATTTCCGGGGGCGCGGTGGTGACGTCGGCAGCTTCTTGTACTTTTTCCGTGCCGGGAGTTTCGAGCAAGCTGCCAAAAGCGAGGGGCTGCGATCCCGAGTCAATTTTCAGGGCTGCAACCGGCGCCGGAAGGTCTTCGACGAACGATTCGGGGAACTCTTCTGGCAACGGTAGTGGGTCCGGCTTCTTGGCGACTGGCGGAGGTGGAGCGACTTCCTCAACGGGAGGTTGCGCGGACACGGGCGTAAATCCAGCGTGCGCGATACCTGCGCGAACCAGGGCCGCCTTGACCATCGATATCAGCGGATCCGGCGGGACAAATGGTTTCTTTAATACCCCGTCGGCACCTACCCGCTGGGCCTCTTGCTCATCCAGGGGATCAAAGGCTCCAACCAGAAGAATGACCGGTATGTGGGCCAGCGCGGGATCTTCTTTGACATACTTGCAGACTTCGTAGCCGTTGCGGACCGGCATGAACACGTCGGCCAAAACCAAGTCGGGCTTAATATCGGAAATTTTTCGAACCGCAGCTTCGCCATTGCCCACGGCCACGACTTCAATGCCGTGATCTTTCAGGGCCAAGCCCACCATTTTCTGGATGTTGCTGTTGTCGTCCGCAACCAGGATCTTGGCCACCGAACGTCCTCCAGGGAAAGCCCTACCGCAAAGTGCAACTCATTGCTTGCTGGCCGGCAACTGGCGTCGATGATTTCGCCTTCGGCAACACAAACTACTGTGCCGTTGCATCTATTTAAGGCTCTTGGCAATTGGAGCATCCCAGGCGGGAGGCGTCAACGCTAACCGGGAGGCGGTGTGTCGGAAGTGAATATGGCGAGTTTTCGCGGCGGACTAGCTTGCGCGGCCCCAATATGTTCAAAAAAGCGGCCCTAAATGCAGAAGAGGTGCGGTTTGTGGCCGCACCTCTTTGACGAGTTGGATTCCTTGAGTTTGTTCTTTAGCTACCAGGGCACAACTTTGCGAAGGCCCTTCTTCTTCTTGCTGCTGGATTCTTTCTGCTTGCCGGAGTCGGTGCTATCCGTTTTAGACCCGTCGGCATTTTGCGCTGCGGTGGCGGGTGCGTCGGTTTTCGCCGCGGTGTCGCCGGTTTCCGCGGGGGCCGAGCCATTCGCCGGGGCATTGGCGTCGGCTGGCGTCGTGGCGGCTGGCGATGCAGCCCCGGCGCTGGGATCGGCCGCAGCCGGCGGCGCGCTTCCGTCTGCTGGAGGCTGAGCAGCGTCGGCGCCGGTGGTGTTTCCGTCCGGCGTGCTGCTGCCGCCCGTGCTACCGCCGGTGTTGCCGCCAGTGCCCGGGGTCACGACTTCTACTACCGCCGAAGTGGAGGCGCTGCCGCCACCGCCGAGTTGCGAGCGGTTCCCGCCGGTCAAGACGTCGGTGGCCGAGGTGTTATCGGCTTCCGGCTGCAGGTTCGGAGTGCCGGTTTTGGCCGCCGCGATGAACTCCGCGTGCGGTCCGGTGCGCACCAGCGCCAAAGGCCTCTTGATTAGAGTGTCGTGCTGGCGAGGGGCTTTCTGTTCCGCGATCATCCAGGCCAGGGCCTTTGGATCGGGTTGCGGTACCGGCACCTTGAACTCCGTCAATTTGCTCTTGGCGTCGGGAACGAGATCGGACAGCGGGTAATTGCGCACAATCTGCGCGTAGTACAGCGAAGCGATTTCTTTGTGCTCGCTCTTCTCGAAAATATCTCCCAGCATCCATAGCGCGTGATCGGACTTGCTGAAGAGCGGATATCTCCTGGTGATGGCCAGGAGCCGGGCGGCGGCGGCGCGCTGGTCGCCCTTTACGTAATAGAAGTAGCCAATGCGGTAATCGCCCTCAGCGATGATTTCCTGAACGTTGCGCAGGCGCGCCTCGGCTTGCGGGGCCAGCGGATCCTTGGGATATTTCTCGAGGAAGGTTTGGAATTCTTCCTCGGCGGCTTTGGCCTCGGTACGGTCGCGGTCTGGCTTGGCCATTTGCCGGTAGTGCGTGTTAGCCACCTGTAACTGCGCGTAGGACGCTTCCGGCAGGAACGGGAAGAAAATGCCAAAGTCTTTATAGCCCTGGATGGCCTGGGTCATGTTCGCGGTGCCGCCCTCCTTGTAGTAGGAGTCGGCGATGGCCAGCTTGGCTTTGGCGAGATATTCGCTGTCCGGGTAGGTGTTGATCAGCGTCTGCATGGCCAAGCGGCCCACTTCTTGGTGCCCGCGCTTGATGTCGTTCAGGGCCCTGGTATAGAGCACCTTGTCGGGCTCGGCGGTGTTGTCGGCGCTGGTGGACTTGTTTATCTTCTTTTTCCTGTGGAGGATCTGGGCATTACCGTGGCTGGCGCTTAGGAACGCCAGGCCGCTCAGCAACGCGAAGGCGGTCAATCGCCTGGCGTTGGCCCCTGAAAAAGTACGCTGAGCGATGGTCAACAAAAGAGTTCGGCGCAAACTTTCACCTCTGTCCGAAAATTAGGTTCCGTACCGCAGCCACAGAGAAGGTCTGGGCGATCCTGCCACGCGCGGTCCGGAACAGCGAACCTCAGTATACCCTGAACGAAAGGGCAGGCCAGCGGGAAGTTTGCCCTTCGGTACAGGTCGTGACGTGGCATAGCGCGGCATGGCACCCCGTTTTAGACCATTTCGTGAGATGCCGGCTATCGCCGATGGGGGTTGCCTGGGGCGTTCTCCGAGAATTTTCAACAAACTGTTACAATTCCCTGCGCCGTTCTAAATAGAATGCTCCCACGCGTGGCTTCAGGGGCCGGCGGCACCGCTAAAAATGGACAAACGCAAATTTCTTTTTGTGTCGCTGTCAGGGTTGATCGGCGACATTGCCTGGCAGGTTCTCAAAGAAGGCCACGACGTCCGCTATTACATCGAGGCAGAAAAAGAGCGCGACATCGCCGACGGCTTCGTGCCCAAGTCGAGCAATTGGGAGACCGACGCCAAGCAGTGGGCCGACATCGTGGTCTTCGACGATACCCTGGGCCAGGGCGAGAGGGCTCAGGCTCTGCGCACCGCGGGCAAGCCGGTCATCGGCGGCACTCCTTACAGCGATCGCCTGGAAGACGACCGTTCTTTCGGCCAGGAAGAGTTGAAGAAGGCCGGGGTCAACATTATTCCTTACGAAGACTTCGAGTCCTTTGATCCCGCGATCGAATTCGTAAAGAAGAATCCCGACCGCTACGTCATCAAGCCCAGCGGCGAAGCGCAGAACGTCAAGCGGCGCCTGTTCGTCGGGGAGGAAGAGGACGGAGAAGACGTTATCCGGATGCTGGAGGCTTACAAGAAGGCCTTTGCGGACGAAATAAAAGTGTTCCAGTTGCAGCGGCGCATCAACGGCGTCGAAGTCGCCGTGGGCGCTTTTTTCAACGGCAAGAAATTCATCACCCCGGTCAACATCAATTTCGAGCACAAGAAGCTCTTTCCCGGCGAGGTTGGCCCGCCCACCGGCGAAATGGGCACGGCCATGTTCTGGAGCGAGCCCAATCTGCTTTTCAGCAAGACGCTGCTCAAAATGGAGCCCCAGCTGGCCGAAGAGGGCTACGTCGGCTACATCGACCTGAACTGCATCGTCAACAACAACGGCATCTACCCGCTGGAGTTCACTTCGCGCTTCGGCTATCCGACGATCAGCATCCAGCAGGAAGGCATGCTGACGCCCATCAGCGATCTTTTCTGGGAGCTGGCCAACGGCCTGGAGCCCAAGTGGCGCACTCGCAGCGGCTTCCAGATCGGCATCCGCATCGTGGTGCCGCCGTTTCCTTTCGACGACGAAGCCACGTTCGAGTCTTTCTCGAAGAACGGCGCCATCGTCTTCAAGAAGTCCGTGCAGGACGGCGTACACATCGAAGACGTAAAGGAAGTCAATGGCCAGTGGCTGATTGCCGGAACGTCCGGCGTGGTTCTGGTGGTCGTCGGCACCGGCCAAACCATGAAGCAAGCCCAAGCCCAGGTCTATTCCCGGATCAAAAACATCCTCATCCCCAACATGTACTACCGCACCGACATCGGCGACCGCTGGGCGGAAGACTCCGACAAGCTGCACAATTGGGGTTATCTGAGATAGCCACTCGACTCAAGGACGCAGCTCGCGGCCGGTTCTCAACTTTCCGCGCGGTAACCGCTACAAAATGGTGACAACTTTCTTCTTCGTTCCGTTGAGGTCAAACGGCTATCATTTCGTCTCGAACCGGTTCCCGAATTACTTTCAGGAGGACAACTTATGAAACGTGCGCTTGCTGCTTGTTTGCTGTTAGGAATTACCCCCGCGTTGGCGCGCCCGCCCGCGCAAACGGAGAAACCCGCACTCGCCAAGATATCGCTCAAGGTGGGTGACGTTGCTCCGGATTTCACCCTGCTCAGCGACCAGTGGAAGACCGTCAAACTCAGCGACTATCGCGGAAAGAAGAATGTGCTGCTGGCCATTTACGTTCTGGCCTTCACCGAAGGTTGAACGAAACAGCTTCAGGCGGTCCAGGCTGGACTCGCCGCCGGTAAGATCGACCCCGCAGATACGGAAATCTTCGGTGTAAGCCTCGATAGCCCCGCTGCCAACGCTGCCTTCGCCAAGCAAATCAATATCAAGTTCCCGCTGCTCAGCGACATGAACAAGAAAATGCTGACGGCCTATGGCGTTCTGAAAGGCTACGACGTGCAGAATCAGACCTACCAGTGGGCGCAGCGCGCCAACATCGTCATCGACAAAAACGGGATCATCCAGCACATCGAGGAAGGGGACGGCGCGGTCGATCCTAACACCGCGATGTCTATCTGCACCGACTTGCACAAAAAGCAATCGGCCAAGTAACCAGCACTTGCGCTCGCCGCGGCGTCGCGTACATCATACGCGCGGCGCGGCGGGCAAATCTTCAGAGAAACCCTCGTTGCGCGCCGAGCGCACATGCCTGACATCGACCGCAATGAGCCAGCTTTGCCCGCTTCCGAATCCGCCGGTGTCTTTGCCCGCGTCGGCGGCGGCTTGGCGGACTGGTCGGAACGCTGGTTTCCCGACGCGTTCGTCTTCGCGCTCCTGACCCTGCTGATCGTCTTCGCTGCCGGGCTTTTTACCGGAGCGCGCCCGCTGGAACTCGTCAAGTTCTTTGGCGATGGCTTTTGGAGCCTCATCCCCTTCACCTTGCAGATGACGATGGCGATCGTCGGCGGCTACACGGTGGCCACCTCGCCGCCGTTGTATCGGGCCATCTCCCGGCTCGCCGCTATCCCCAAAAAGCCGCGCGGCGCGATCGCCTTCGTGGCCTTCTTTGCGGCCTTCAGTTCGCTGCTCCACTGGGCCTTCAGCCCGATTTTCAGCGGCCTGCTGGTGCGCGAAATCGTCAAGAGAATCCCCGGTGTGGACTATCGCGCCGCCGGAGCGGCCGCCTCTCTGGGCACGGGAAGTGTGTGGGCGCTGGGCCTGTCTTCGTCGGCGGCCCTGCTGATGGCCACGCCGTCTTCCGTGCCCGCGGCGCTTATGAAAATCAGCGGCATCATCCCTCTCACGCAGACGATCTACACCTGGCAGAGCATGGTCACCGCGGTGATCTTGATCGTCGCCTCCGTGCTCGTGGCCTATCTTTCCGCGCCTGCGTACTCCACCCGCACCGCGGAATCCTTTGGCATCACCCACACGCCGCCGCCGGTGGACAGCCCCAGGCACCGCACTCCCGCCGAATGGCTGGAATATGCTCCAGTGCTCTCGATCGTGGTCGGCATTCTGGGCTTCGCCTATCTGGGGCACGTGCTGTCCAGTCGCGGAGCGCTCGCCGCTCTGGACCTCAATACGTACAACTTTTTCTTCCTGATGAGCGGCCTGTTGCTGCACTGGCGCCCGCGCTCGTTCACCCGCGCCGTCAACGAGTCGGTCTCCGCCGCCGCGGGCATCCTCGTTCAGTTTCCCTTTTACGGGGGCATCTTCGGCCTGATCACCATGACGTCGATATCCAACCACCTGGCGCATTTCTTCGTGCGGGTCTCTTCGCAGGGAACCTATCCGTTGTTGGTGGGCTTATATTCGGCGGTGCTCGGCGTGTTCATTCCGTCGGGCGGCAGCAAATGGATCATCGAGGCGCCCTACGTGCTCCAGGCGGCCACCGATCTTCATGTCAATATGGGTTGGACGGTGCAGATTTACAACATCTCGGAAGCGCTGCCGAATCTCATCAATCCGTTTTGGATGCTGCCGCTGCTGGGAATCCTAAAATCGCGCGCGCGGGAGTTGGTGGGTTACGGAATCCTGCAACTAGCCGTGCATACGGTTCTGGTCTTTTTCTTGATCTGGTTCTTCGCCCGTACCATCCCTTACGTGCCGCCGATGATGCCTTAGGCCGCAAGTCCTGGCTTAATGCAGGCCGATAGCCGCAATTCCCGCAAGAGCGCCGAGCGCCGCGACCGCAAGCGACGCCGCGGCGGCAACCTTCCACGAAATCGTTTTCCCCACCACCGTGAAGGAATAAACACTGTAGATCCCCATGGTGCACAGAATCGTCACCACATAAGGCAGCGGCACGCCCCGCGACATCGCCACGTAAGCGATAGCCACATCGAAGGCCATCGGCACCGGCAAGAAGGTGCCCACCAGGGCCACCAGAACGATTCCTCCCAGCGTCACCGGCACCGACAGGGTTGACAATGGCAGCAATTCCGCCGCCAGCGCTCCGAGGACCGCGGCCAACAGCATCAAGGGCGCCGCAACGCGAAACACGTACCAAAAACTCTTCGCGTACGACTTTGCGGTGCCTACCAGCGCCTGGCTCCAGGTGGTTGAGGTCGCGGTGTCGATGGGGCACTCCACCGCTGTCGTTGACTTCGCATAGCGCGCCGCGATCATGGGCACCACCACAAAGATCAAAAGCAGGGTGGTGGCGATCTTCAGCGCTACGATGGGCAAGGGAAACAAGCTGAAAGCCATCGCCAGCACGACCACATTCAGCGCCGGCGAACTGAACATCGCCGCCAGCACCCCTTCCGTGCTCATCCCCGACGCGTACAGCCCGCGCCCGATGGGCGCCACGCAGTTCGCGCACACTCCCAACGGCATCCCCGCCGCCGCACCGATCAGGGAATTCAAGTAAGCGTTCCGCGTGCGCTTTCGAGGCAGGGTGCCCAGAAGCGTCAAGGCCGCGGCTCCGAAAAAGAACCCAAAGGTCATTCCAATTTCGTTGGTGTGCAGCCAGTTCACCGAGGTGCGCCAAACCCGCTGCGCCAGCGGCATGCTGCGATCCACGGTGTAAACCGCGTCGAAGCTGATGGCCCCGACAACCTTCACGTGCGTGCCGGCGTTGTATTTGCGCTGCAAGGAGGGGTATCGGGATGCCATCCAGAAATATCCGCCGATAGCAAGCAACAGCAGCAAGGCAATTACCCGGCTTCGCCAGTTGCCGGCCTCAATGCTTTGCAGTTCACCGTCCAAGGCTGCGATCCGCGTAGCCATTTTCGCCTCCGCCAGACGACCTAAGTCAAGATTTCAGGGAGCTTAAGATCGCGAAACTCTATCCTCGGAGAACGCCGGGGGGAATAGTGCAAACATACTAGAAGGCCAGGCGTTCGAAAGCCTGACCGCGATTCGAAGCCTGCGGAAGCCCCGACGGGTCTTGCGGGCGAACCAGACGGAAGAAAGTTGCTACCGGCGTTCTATTGCTTCGGTGGCTGCGCCGTGGCGGGTTGCGCCGTAGGCGGAAGGATGCCGTTCAGCCGCAGGTACACGGCTTGAGCGCTGTAGTGGTCGTACCAGTCGTCGCTCAAGGTAATCATGGCTCCCGCGCGGGAACTGGGTCGATTGCCGAACAGCACCAGGGGATCGCTGAGCTTCGAATCGTCCACATTCGCCAGCGCCGTGGTGCAAAAGTCGAACGAAGCCTTTAGCCCTGCCACCAGCTTGTCCTTGGGATCGCTGTCCGCCAGTTTCGCCTCCGGAGCCGCCACGCCGGAAATCTTCGAGCATAGAAAATTGTTGGATCCCGCGATGTGCGCCACCAGGTGCCCGAAGGTGATCATCTCTGGCGTGGGCTTGAAATTGAACTTATCGGCCGGCATGGATTCCGCGGCGGCCACCATGTTCTTGGCGTAGCGGGTCAATTGCGCCTTGACCGTCGAACTGACCGGATTGGCCACCGGCGCGGCATCTTGCGCGCCCGCGGCCGCGCTGAACGATGCGGCCAAAAGCGCGGTCGAAACAATCCATTTTAGATGTTTCATCGGTGTGTGCCTCCCAAGGGAACGTCGGACGGGAAGCATACCGCCGCAGGCAGCCGGCAACAAGCGAGATTCGCGCGGGCTGACGCTGTCCGTGGTCTTGACCTACGCCAGCGTCTCGATCGCGGACCAATAGTGCCCGTTCCATCCGTCCGCCAAATGCTCGGCCTGGCCCACGGGAAACCCCGTGTGATCGAAGACGATTTTGGTGCCGGAACCTTGTTCTACCAGCATGAACCTGGCAATCGAATAGATGCCTGCCTTCCAGCCGTCCGAGCGCCAGGCCTGTACGATCCGTTCATTGGGCACCAACTCCACGTTGCGCCCCTTGATTTGCCCTTCAAAGCAGGAGAAAGCCCCTCCGGCTTCCCGGCTGATCTGAGCGGGCAGGCCGGTCATCTTGCTGAACTGCTTCTCATCCAGCATAGCTTCGTAAATTCGCTTGCGGCTGGCCTTGAAAACCGGTTCCTGATGGATGGATTCCGCCGTGCGCGAGATTTCCCCGTGCGGGTCCTCTGCGGCCGTCGCCGCCGGCGGCAAAGCTGCGGCCGCAATGCCCAGCAACGGAAAAAAGGAAGCCAGCTGAACCGGGAAATCCCTGCGAGTGAAAAGCCGGGTGCTCATGAAATGTCGCTCCTTTTTGAGTGCGCAACGGCTTTGCCACGCGAACCGCGCAAAACCATTTGCAATATTTAACAACAATGTTTAATATCTTCTAGCGGATTTCAACTATGCCGTCAAGCCTCAAAAACAAGAATTCCACGGACGACCGCCTGGACCTGCTCTTCCGCGCCCTGGGCGACCGCACCCGGCGCGCGCTGCTGGCTCGCTTGGCGGAAAAGCCCGCCATGATCACCGAACTCGCCGAGCCGTTCGAAATGTCTTTGCCGGCGGTTTCCCGGCACATCCGCGTGCTGGAGCGCGCCCGATTGGTGGTGCGCAACGTCGATGGCCGCGTGCATCACTGCTCGCTGGACCTGGAGCCGTTAAAGACCGTCGATCAGTGGGTCCGGCATTACCGCCGTTTTTGGGAAGGGAATCTCGACGCCTTGGCTCGCTATGTGGAAGGCGGCGAGAAGAAAAAGCGCCACTAGGCCGAAGGGAAAATCATGGGCGACTCCAAACCCAGCGCAGGCTGGCCATTCGAAATGGCGGTCCTGGTCGTTCGCAAGACCATTCAAGCCACGCCCGAACGCTTGTTCCAGGCCTGGACCGAGCCTGCTCAACTTCAGCATTGGTGGGGACCCGCAGGCGTCACCTGCATCGATCCAAAGGTCGATCTGCGCGTCGGCGGCCGCTACCGCATCGGCAACCAGCTTCCCGACGGCAAGATCCTGTGGATCGGTGGAGAGTTTGAAGTCATCGAACCGCCTCGCCTGCTGACCTACACCTGGCAGTTGGAAGGCGTCCCGGGCGCCGTGGAACGCGTCAGCGTTCGCTTCGAACCGCGCGACGCCGCGACCGAAGTGATCGTCACCCACGAGCGTATCCCGAACGAAACGCTGCGAGAGCAGCACCAGCTCGGCTGGTACGGCTGCCTGGAAGGCCTCGCGGAATATTTGAAGGGCTAGCTGGTAGCTGTTTCTAAGCTGCGCGGAAAATGGTCACAGGGCGGCGCAGCACTTGGGCGCGGTCTTGAGCGACTAGTTTGCAACCGTCAGATCAATCGTTGCGGAAGACGAAAAGCGCGAGCCCGCCAGCGGTGCCTGGTCGACCACCGTGCCATGCGGCCACTGCGGGGCCGCGACGTAGTTCACTTTGCGGCGCAGCCCGGCGATGTCCAAGCGGTGCTGGGCCTCGATTTCGTTCAATCCCACCAGATGCGGCATCACATAGGCCGCCTCTCGCGCGCCTTGCGAAACCAGGACGTCCACCCGGGGCGTGGCCGCTCCCGCTCCGGGGCGCGGCGTCTGGATCACCACGGTATCAACCGGCTCGTCCGGCATGGTCACCGCGGAGACTTCGCCGACCTGCAAGCCCGCGCGCAAAAGTTCAATCCGCGAAGCGCGCAGGGAATTGCCTTCGAGCAGAGGAATCTCCAGTTGCCGCTGGCCCAGGCTCAGAACCACGTGGGCGGCCTGCGATTGTTTCATCAGCAATCCAGCCGACGGCGTCTGGCGCACCACCAGGTTAATAGGAAGGTCGCTGTACACGCGATCGGCCACGCGCAGCACCAGCCCGCGAGAGCGCAGCATGCCGTTCGCTTCGCTGACGTTCTTGCCGACAAGGTTGGGCATGGTCACTTCGCGCCCGTGGATGGCGATGCGCATCGCGGTGATCGCGCTCAAAAACGCCGCCGAGGCCAAAATGAACACCAGCAGCGCGGTCTGGCCGAACGATTCGAGTTTTTCGCGAAAAGTCATGACCGTCGCCGTTTAAGATAAGAAAATTGCGGACCGCAAGTTGCCGCCTGTCACCAACGACCTCTACTTCTTGACCGGCGGTGGCGGCGGATAATCAGGCAACTTGTCCTTGCTGGTATCCGCGCGCTTCACTTCCAATTCGTCGAAGAGCAGCGAAGGGCTGATCACCGTGGTGGCGATGCCGCCGGCGCGATTGCTGACCAGCGGGTCGTTGCCGACCGAGATCAGGTCACTCCGCAGGGCGCGCACGTCCAGTTCGTTGAACACCGCGCCGCGGACCAGTTCTTCGTGCCCGTCGGGGTAGATGCGGTACAACAAGCGCGGCGTGTTTCCCGGCCCCAGAGTCTCCACCCGATACCCGTAGGGCTTGCCCTGCTCGGTGATCATCTGGACCACTCGCTGCTTCAACGCTTCGGCGGACTGCGCCTCCGAGCTTTTCACCATCAGCACGCCAAGATTGGGCGCCGGGAAAGTTCCCGCCCCGGCGCGATCGTGGCCATTGGAGGTCGGAAAGTCGCGGATCGGCTGGCGGCCCACCAGATAATTGACCAGCGTGCCGTTGTCGACCACCGTCACCGGCTGCGCTTTTACCCCGTCATCGTCGACGTCGTAATTGCCCACCAGGCTCTTGCCCTGAAAATCCTTCAGCGTGGGATCATCCACAATCGTCAGGAAGTTCGGCAGCACCCGCGTCTTGTAACTGGTGCCAAACGCCCCGCTGGTGCGATTGGGCCGGCCCAGCTGTGGTTTGCGACCCAGCACGTTGGAGCCGACCAGCGAAGCGATCACGTCGTCGGCGGCGTCCGGAGCAAACAACACCGGCCCGCGATAATCTTCTTCCACGATGGGCGCCTGCCGCAGCGCGGTCAGGGTGTCCAGCATTTTCTTGGATTCGGCGATGAGCTGGTCGTGCGCCGGCAGCTCCTCCAGCTTGGCTACCATCCAAAACGGATTGCGGCTGAGCCGCATGCCGTCCGCCGCCTGCGCGGTGCTGTTCAATTGCACGCTATAGGTTCTCTTGCCGATGCGCGTGACCGTGCCTTCGGAGTTCACCAGGTATTCGTTGGTCGCCGAAAAGCGCACCGCCGCCGTCACACTCTGCACCTCCGGATACTGGCGGTACAGGCCGCTGACATCCTCGATGGTCTTCTTCCAGCCGGCGTCGTCGACCTGCAGCTTCACGGTGGGATCCAGTTGCGTGACCACCGCGGCCTTGGCGAAATCATCCACCGGATTCGCTTCGGCGCTGAACTGCTTCAAAGCCGCCTGTTTTTCGGTGAGCGCCTGCCCTGCGGATTTGTAGGCGTCGTCGGTAGCCAGCCAGATCTGGTGGCGCAAGCGCGATAGGATCGTCGTCCAGCGGCAGAATGTTGGTCTCGCCCATGCCCTGGCCGTAGTAGCTGTCCTGCTTGTAATCGCCGATGCGCACTACCACCCGCAAAACGCGATAGCGCACCCGCTGATTTTCCCGCAGCGCGCCGAAGGCCGCCTCCGCGGAGTAATCATCCACGTCGTTCACGCGATATTCGATGTAGTACGGCGGCGCCACCTGGTCCATCTTGAGCTGCGCCTTGGAGCGGTCCAGTTCGGTCAGCAGAGCTTCCAGCAACGCGTCGCCGCTGGCCGCCGCATGCGCGGCCATCTTGGGTTCCGGCGCCGGAGTCTTGGCGGTATGGTCGGCCGCCGATCGGGCGTCGCCATTTGCCGCGCGCAGCGGCGCTGCCGTCAGCGCCGGCAAAGCGGCGAAGAGAAGTGTCGCAATCGCACGAAGAAGAATCTTCACGGCTTCACCGCCTGTTTGGCCTGGCCGTCCTGGACGGTGGTCGTGGTTTCAAATCCGGGTGGCGGCAAAATTGGTGGCCGCTCGTGGGAATGCGCCCGCTTCTGTACTTCCATTTCGGAGAAGAGCATGGCCGGCGCCACCGCCGCCACCGGAACGTTGCCGCTCTCTGCTCCGCATACGCCGTTGAAAACGTGTTGCTGGTCGCCGGTGGCCACGATGCGCGTAAGCGCCGCCAAAGGTGTGCCCACGATATCCACTCCGCGCACCAATTCATCCGGCCGGCCGTCCGCATAGACGCGATAGACCACCACGGGAAGAACCTGGAACGCCTGCGGCAATGAGCGCGTCGTCAGCGTAAAGCCGCCTTGAATGTCGTCGAAGTACAAGCCGTAAGGCTTGCCTTGCTTCTTGGCTTCATCGATCAGCTTCTGGCGCAACTGCGCCTCCGGAACCGTTTGTGAAGAGGTGACGATCAAATTGCCCTGGCGCCCGGTAGGCATCAGCCCCGGTTGATTCCGCCCGTGGCCGTTCGAGACCCCGAAATCCTTGATGGGCATTCGCGACATCAGGAAATTCTTCAGGATGCCGTCCTGAATCACGTCCACGCGCTGCGCCGGAGAACCTTCGTTGTCGTATTCATACGAGCCCGCCAGCTTCACTCCTCCGATCTCGTGAATCGTAGGGTCGTCCGCCACGCTCAGGAACTTCGGCAGAACTTCCTGGTTCACCTTTTTCGTAAAAGTCTGTCCCTCGTCTTCGTCGCGCTGCCGGTGGCCTTCCAGCCGATGCCCCAGGACTTCGTGGAAAAACACCGCCGCCGCCCGTCCGCTGAGCAGCGCCGGGCCATCATACGGCTCCGCCACCGGTGCTTTGCGCAGGGCCTTCAAGTCTTCGGCCATCTTGTCGATCTTGGCGCTAAGTTCCGCCTCGCTCGGCAGTCCGCCGGCGGACGGCGCTTGAAATGTTTCCACCCGCAGCAGCTCCATGCCGTCATCCGCGCGTGTTTGCGCTTCCATGATCAGCCGCGTCGAAGCGCTGGGAGTAGCGATGGCCGTCCCTTCGCTGGACACGATGCGGGAATTGGAGTTTTGCACCTGCAAGAGCACCGTCGCGAAATAGACCTCCGAATATTTGCGGAAACCCCCGGATAGCCGCCGGATCTCGCCTTCCCACGCGGTGCGGTCAAACGCCGCGGGCGTCAGCGCCTCCCCGGTGTGGGTGTGCGGCGCTTCTTTGGAAAAGTCCGGCGACTTGTCTTCTTCTTCCGCGCGCACCGCGGTGTTGGTCTTGACGTTCAGAAATGCCGGCGCGGCGCGCTTGTATTCTCGGTCAGTCAGCTCCCACAGCACCCGCGCGATGGCGTCCGGATCGTCGCCCAGCGGCAACGTTCCAGAGGTCATGCCGCTGGGCCGGCTCTGGCCGTGGGTGTTATCCAGCGCCGGCGAGCCCACCCGCATGGTCACGTCTGCTTGGCGCCGCCGCAAACCCGCGTCGGTCAGCAAGCTCCCGTAGGCGCCGATCAGCACGACGATGCTTTGGTCGTTGACCGTGTAGCTGACAAAATAGGGAGCAGGATCGGTTTTCGTCAGGTCGCCAGTCGCGCGCGACAACTCGCCTTGCATGACTTTCAAAATCGGATCGCCAACGGCCTGCGCCGCCGGGGACTTCGCGGAGGTCGTAGGTGCCGAGGCCAGCGGAACGCTGGCCAGCTGCACCGCCAGCGCGCAACAGCTCGCGGCGCGCAGAAATTCCTTGGCGCGGCTAGTCCACTGCCCGCCTGCTTGTAACCGTCCGGCTGTGCTCATGAATGGCAATCTCCCAGTAGTTGATACTCAGTCTTTTGGGGCTCGACAGGTTGCGGCCCTATGGATGACCACTGCGTTACCCGCGGTCTTCGTGGTTTTCGACCGGGTTGATTCAAAAATCGAGTATGCCCTAGCGTTCCGGTGGGCGCAAACTACGTGTCGCCAAAGCGTTCTTCTTCGGTCAACCTGGCTCCATGCGCAAATTCCACCGCGTCAATGCTTTTGCCGCCCTCTTGTTTGACGGACAGAACGCGCAATCGGGTTGCTCCTCCGCAACACACCTGCAATCCCGCTGGCGTGACGCGCAGCGTTCCGGGCGCTGCGCCTTCCACCGCCGAAGACTCGCCAGGTCGGGTTTCCGTCATTTCGTTAGACACCGGCTCCGCCACGATGTGACAAATGCGTCCGCGCAGCGTCGTGTAGGCTCCCGGCCAGGGCGTAAAGGCTCGCATGCGGTTGTAAATTTCCCTCGCCGGGCGTGTCCACTCGATCCGGCCGTCTTCTTTCTTGAGCAGCGGAGCGTAGCTGGCCTCACTATGATTCTGTGGCTGGGCCGTCAGGGTTCCCCCGGCAATCCCTCGAAGCGTCTCCAGCATCAATGGTGCGCCGGACTCCGCCATGCGCGCCGCAAGTTCCGGCGTGGTCTCCCTGGCTCCGATTTCCAGTTCCCGGCGCAGCAACATCTCGCCGGTGTCCATGCCCGCATCGATGCGCATGGTGGTCAGTCCGGTCCGCGTCTCGCCGTGTGCGATGGCCCAGTGGATTGGCGCCGCCCCGCGATATTTCGGCAGCAGCGAACCGTGCAGATTGATCCAGCCGAACTTCGGAATCGGCAGCAGTCGCGCCGGAATAATCTGTCCATAGGCGATGATCACCACACAATCCGGAGCCAGCCGCTGCAACATTTCCTGCGATTCCGGCGAGCGTATCTTTTCCGGTTGGTGCACCGGAATCCCGGCGGCCACGGCGATTTCTTTCACCGGCGAAAACGAAACGTGCATGCCGCGACCCCGCGGCCGGTCCGGCTGCGTGATGGCCGCCACAATTTCAATGTCGGTTTGCGCCAGCAAATGTTTCAGGGTGGGAACGGCAAACTGAGGGGTGCCGCAGAATACTACCCGCACCGTCGCGGCGCCTACCACTCGCCTTGCTTTTTGAGTTTCTTGATCTTGCGCCGGATCAGGTCGCGCTTGAGCATGCTGAGGTGTTGCAGGAAGAGCACGCCGTTCAGGTGGTCGATCTCGTGGCAGAAAGCCCGCGCCAGCAATTCTTCGCCGCGAATTTCAAACTCTTCGCCTTTGGCATCCTGCGCCCGCACGGTCACAAACTGCGGCCGCACCACGTAGCCGCGGAAACCGGGAATCGACAGGCAGCCTTCTTCCTCGCGTTTTTCGCCCTCGGCGTGAATGATCTCCGGATTCACGAAAACGATCTTGGCTTCCGGGTTCTTTCCGCTGGTCACGTCCACCACCGCCAGGCGAATACTCAGGCCGATCTGCGGCGCCGCAAGACCCACGCCTTGCGCGGCGTACATGGATGCGAACATGTCCTGGGCCAGTTGTTCCAGTTGGGCGTCAAACTTGGTCACTCGCCCGGTGGACTTCTCCAGGATCGGATCGCCATATTTGACGATCGGATAGATTTTGCCGGCCGCGACGGTAGACACCGCCACGGCTTCGTGCGCCTCTTGCGGGCCAGACGCCGCGGCGGCCGGCGATTTAGAACTCGGCGATTTGTCGGGCATAGTTGTCAAAATTCCGCCGCATCTCGGCGAGCGAATCTCCTCCAAATTTTTGCAGAAAAGCGTCGGCTAACGCAAGCGCCAACATTGCCTCCGCTGCCACTCCCGCGGCGGGCACCACGCACCAGTCCGACCGCTCGTAGGCCGCCTGCACCGGCTCCTTGGTGACCATGTCGGCGGTCCCCAACGCGCGGCGCAGCGTCGAGATCGGTTTCAAATATCCTCGCACGATTACGTCTTCGCCGTTGGTGATCCCGCCCTCCAGGCCCCCGGCGCGATTGGACGAACGCCGGAACTTCTTCGCGGCTTTATCGTAGCTAATTTCGTCCTGCACCTCGCTGCCGTAGGAACCCGCGGCGGTGACCCCCGCGCCGATCTCCACGCCCTTCACCGCTTGGATGCTCATGATGGCTTGCGCCAGCCGTCCGTCGAGTTTTTCGTCCCACTGCGCGTGACTGCCAAGCCCTACGGGGACGTTATGCGCCACCACCTCAAAGATGCCGCCCACGGTGTCGCCCGCCTTCAGTGCCGCATCGACTTCGCCCTTCATTTTATCCTGCACCGCGGCATCCACGCAGCGCAGCGGCGAATCCAGGTCCCCATTGACCGTGCGGATCTCTTCCCAGGAAGCGTTGTGCTCCAGCCGCACATGGCCGACCTGCAGAACATGGCTGGCGATTTCCGTTCCCAGCTCGCGCAGCAGCAGCTTCGCGATCGCTCCGGCGGCCACTCGCGCCGCTGTCTCACGAGCCGAAGCGCGTTCCAAAATGTAGCGCGCATCGTGGAAATTAAATTTCTGCGAGCCGGCCAGGTCGGCATGCCCCGGACGGGGAGCAACCAGCTTCCTCTCCAGTCCCGCAAACTCTGGAGCATCTTCGACCGGCAGAATCTTTTCCCAATTCGCCCAATCGCGATTCTCGATGCGCAGCGCGATCGGCGCCCCAATAGTCTGCCCGTGCCGCACACCGGCAAAGATTTCAGCGCGGTCTTTCTCGATTTTCTGCCGGCCGCCGCGCCCATAGCCCAGTTGCCGCCGGTGCAATTCGTGGTTAACGAAGTCCAAGCTCACCGGCAACGCCGCCGGCAGTCCGGAAACAAACGCCAGCAGCGCCTGCCCGTGCGATTCCCCCGCGCTGTAAAAACGCAACATTCCCGTCCAAGTCCTCACGTCCGCTGCCAATAGCAGTGTGGAAACGAACAGTGTAGCGGTCACACCGCTTCGCGTCCAGTGCAGCAAAAGGATGGTAGTGGGTCCGTGCTTTTCAGTGCTGCTTCGGGTATTCTGAAAGCATGAAGCACATCACCATTGCGCTTCCGGACGAGCTCTCGGCGGCGTTGGCTGGCCCAGGCCAGGACCTATCTCGCGCCGCTTTTGAGGCCCTGGCACTTGCTGCCTACCGGGAACGCAAGATCACGACCGCGCAGCTGCGTTGTTTGCTTGGCTATGAAACCCGCTTGGAAGTCGATGCCTTTCTGAAACAACACGGCGTCGAACTGGAATACACGCTCGAAGATTTGGAGCGGGATCGTGAGACCCATCGGCAACTTGGTTTGTAAATGAGGGGGATCGTGGCGGATACGACGCCTCTCAACTACCTGGTACTGATCGAAGCCGTCACAATTCTTCCCCGACTTTACGGAACCGTTCTAATCCCGCCTGCTGTGCGCACCGAACTCAACCATCCGAAAACACCCGCGTCGGTTCGCACCTGGATGGCCCAACCCCCTTCGTGGTTACAATCGGTAACCCTCAAGCTGCCGATCGATCCTATTCTCCTGCGCCTCGATATAGGAGAAAGAGAAGCTATCGCCCTGGCATTAGAGCAACGGGCTGATCTCCTGTTGATCGACGAACGGGACGGCGCCTCCGTCGCTCGCGAGCGGGGACTGGCGGTAAGCGGTACGCTCGCGGTATTGGACCTCGCGGCTGCACGCCAATGGGTGGATCTGAGGTTGATGCTGGAACGCTTGGGCAAGACCACGTTTCGCCCGCCGCTGCGGTTGATGGCGACTATGTTGGAGCGGGACGCTCAGAGAAAAAGAGGCTAAAAATACCAGAGCCGTCTGGTGCAAGAAACAGAATTGGCGTCCTTGACGTCCTCAGCGGGCGCGGTTACGCTTCTCTTCGTGTTTGTCGTACCAGCGGTTGTCAGCGAACGCCGTCAACGATAGGGACTCGTGGCAGACACTCCTTTCCAGGTCGGAAGTGGCGATGCCAAGCCCGTGGAACCCGTGGAAGTCCTTTCCATGGGCGAAGTGCTGACCGACGCCTTCAAGCAACTCCTCTCCAATGTGCAGGATTACTCCCGGCTGGCCTACCAATCGCTCGCCAATCTCGCCACCGGACCTCGCTATTTTCAAGACTTGCTGGATCAGATGGACGACATCGGCGTGGGTTCGCTGCCCATCGTGCTGGTTTCCGGCTTTTTTATCGGCGCGGTCATGGTGCTGCAGACCGGCTCGCAGTTTGTGCGCTTTGGCCAGACCGCCTTGACCGGCGACATCGTTTCGCTGGCGCTGGTTCGCGAGTTGGGCCCCACGCTGACGGGAATTCTGGTCGCTGGACGGTGCGCTTCGGGTATCGCCTCGGAACTGGGTTCGATGTTGGTCACCGAACAAGTGGACGCCATGCGCGCCATGGGCACGGATCCCAGCCGCAAGCTGGTGACGCCGCGGGTCCTGGCCACCATTCTCATGCTGCCTTTGCTCACCGCGCTGAATGATTTCGTCGGGCTTCTCGGCGGCTGTGTAGCCTCGGTCTTCTCGCTGCGGCTGGGCGCCGTGGAGTTCTGGACCCGCGCGATCGACGCGCTGGATTTCGCGGACATCATGCAAGGCATGATGAAGCCCATGGTCTACGGCTTTATCCTGGCGACCGTGGGATGCTACAAGGGCCTGACCGCTCGCGGCGGCACCCAGGGTGTCGGTCGCGCCACTACCCAGGCGGTGGTGGTCGCGTCCGTGCTGATCATCGCGGCGGACACCTTCTTGACCAAGCTCGCGCTCTACCTCGGGGACAAATTTTTCTGATCCCGATCATGCCTCTCTCCACCCGCTCCCGCCATTTCCTCATCCGCGCAGAAAAAAATCGCCGCGGCAAACGCGGACCAGTCCGATGAGCTCACCCGCGGCGCCAACTCCGGACACCGCCCCAGTCGTTACCTTCGACAACGTGCGCATGGGATTCAACGAAGGCGATATTCTTCGCGGCGTCTCCTTCCACGTGCTCCCGCGCGAAACCCTGGTTCTTCTCGGTGAGACCGGTACCGGCAAGACGCTCACGCTGAAGCTCGCTGCGGGCCTTCTCCACCCCACGCACGGCGCCGTGGAGGTTCTCGGCCAGGAAGTCTCGGCCATGCCGGAGCGCCAGCTTCTCGACTTTCGCCGCCAGATTGGATTCGTCTTCCAGGAAGGGGCGCTCTTTGATTCCATCAGCGTGGCGGACAACGTGGCCTACCGGCTGCGCGAAGACGGCATGGACGAAGAGGAAGTCGAACCCCGGGTGCGCGAAATCCTGCGCTTCGTTGAGTTGGAGCATACGCTCGACCAGCTACCCTCGGAGCTGTCCGGCGGCATGCGGCGGCGCGTTTCCATCGCCCGCGCTCTGGCCAATCGCCCGCCGATCGTGCTGTACGATTCGCCCACGGCGGGACTCGACCCGGTCACCTCGCAAACCATCATCACGCTGATTCTGCGCTTGCGCGATGTGTACGGCGTCACCGCCCTGCTGGCTACCCATCGTCTGCAAGACGGATTTGCGCTGGCCAATTTCCGCTTTGACCCGCAGACCAAACACGTCGTGCGTGTCCCCGGCGCTGCAGCGCCGGTCGCGGGAGTTGCGCCAGGCCCGGTCACGCGATTTCTGGTGTATCGCGAGGGCCGTGTCTATTTCGAAGGCGCGCCCGAAGAGATCGCCACATCGAAGGATGATTATCTGCGGCGCTTTCTGGTGTGAATTTGCTGTAGTCTAATTGGCTGGCACGGTGGCCGGCTGCGGAATCGGGCGGGGCAGCGGCAAGGAGGAAACCATTCATGGCGCGGCGCAAACAATTGACCTGGACGGAATTGCGCGTCGGGCTGTTCGTGCTGGTCGGCTTGTTCGTGCTCGCCGTGGGGATTTTCTACGTTACCGGCTCGCAGTTTCTCGGCCCCAAGTACCGGCTCAAGACCTTCTTGCCGACGGTCTCCGGTCTGGCGACCGGCGCGCCCGTAAAGGTCGACGGCGTCGAGGTCGGCAACGTGGAAGTCATCCGGCTGGTGCCGTTAACGCCCGGCCAAGTTCCCGACAAGAACAGAAATATCGAAGTGGTGATGCGCATCGAAAAGCGCTTTCAGAACTATATCCTTACCGATTCCACGGCGAGCCTGGTGACCGAAGGCCTGCTCGGAAACCGCTACCTCAACATCACCCGCGGCATCACTGGAGTGCCATGGAAAGAAGGCCAGGAGGTCAAGGGCACCGAAGAGAAAGCTATGATGGAAGTCGTCGAGCGCAGCTCCGATCTTCTCGGAAATCTACAGGCGCTGACCTTGGACGCGCAGGATCTTATTGCGGGAGTGAAGCAGGGACGCGGCAACCTGGGCAAGCTGCTCACGGACGACAAGGCTTACAACAATCTTAACGCTCTGTTAGCGAAGGCCAACGAACTGCTGAGCAATGTGCAGGCGGGGCAGGGCAGCATCGGAAAGCTGGTGGCTTCCGACGAGATGTACAACAAGGTGGGAACGGCGGTGGACAACGTGAATACGATTATGAGCGACGTCCGCGCGCAGAAGGGGACGCTCGGAAAGCTGTTCTACGATCCCACGCTGTACGATCAGGCCAAGGAAGCGATCAGCGGCGGCAATTCCATGATCGGAGATATTCGGGCGGGGAAGGGGAGTCTCGGCAAGCTGGCAACGGACGACGAACTTTACAACAAGCTGCGCGACGCCAGCGCGAATGTGGCGAACGCGACAGCCAAACTGAACGACAACACCACCACGGCGGGAAAGCTTTTTTCCGACCCGCAACTGTACGACAACTTGACGGGATTAACCGGCGACCTGCGCTTGCTGATTGGGGATTTCCGGCAGAACCCGAAGAAATTCCTGAATTTCAAAATTACCATTTTTTGATGCGCTGATGATCGGCTGGGGCTTCGCTTTGCGGGGATCGCTTCCGGTGTGTTGTAATGAGATTGTAACAAGAAGAAGATACCCTCAACGGACACGGTAGTTTGTGCCCACAGGTGCGATGGACAATCAGGAATCACCACAAAAAGTGCCGCGCGGCGAGGCGGCTAAATCGACCCTGCCCCAACCAGGGCGCCCGGTGCCTAGCCGGGCTTATCCCGGAGCGCTGATCGTTGTCGAAGGCACGGACGGCTCCGGCAAGAGCACGCAACTCTATTTGTTGAAGAGATGGCTGGAAATCGGCGGCTATCGGCTGCACTTCACCGAGTGGAATTCTTCGCCGCTGGTGAAGTCGGCGACGCGCCGCGGGAAACAGCGGCGGTTGCTGACGCCCACCACGTTTTCCTTGCTGCACGCGGCGGACTTTGCGGATCGCTGCGAGCGGCAGATCATGCCGCTGCTCCAGGGCGATTACCTGGTCTTGGCCGACCGCTACGTGTACACGGCGTTTGCGCGCGACGCTTCCCGGGGCTGCCCGCCGCGCTGGCTGCGGAATCTGTACCGTTTCGCGCCGGTTCCCGACATTACGTTTTATTTTCGCGCGCCGCTGGATGTGGCGGTGAACCGCATTTTGAGCGGCCGCCCGAAGCTGAAGTATTACGAGGCGGGAATGGATCTGGGCTTGTCGTACGACCGCTCCGAGAGCTTCCGGCTGTTTCAGGCGCGCATCCTCGAGGAGTACGACAAGATGGTGGACTCCGACAATTTCGTGGTGCTCGACGGCACGCTGCCGGTCAACAAACTGCAAAAACAGATGCGGGACATCGTAGCTTCCAAAATCGATCTCAAGCGGTTCGCGCCGCGGGTTGCGGACGCGGAGTAAGCATGCCTGACCAGGAAAAAGAAAAACAGGAACGCGACAAGCAGGAAAAAGAGAAACTCGCGGCCCACGCACCGGGCACGGCGGTCGAACCCACGTCCACTCCGGTGGCCGGCCTAGCGGCGAAGTCGGCGGACGACGAGGCCTCGCAGCACTTCTTTGGCGAGCCGCTGGTGGGTTTCGATCCCAGCGAAATTACCGGAAGCCTGGTGGTCATCGAAGGGATGGACGGGTCCGGGCGGTCCACGCAGATTGCGTTGTTGCAGGAGTGGCTGGAGTCGGAAGGCTTTGCGGTGCAGACCAGCGGTTTGCGGCGATCGAATCTGGTGGGCCGGGATATCGATCAGTTGTTGGCCAAGAATGCGGTGACCCGGCTGACGCTGTCGTTGATGTACGCGACGGATTTTTTCGACCAGGTGGAGCATCGCATCCTGCCGGCGTTGCGCGCCGGCACGGTGGTGCTCGCGGACCGTTTTATTTTTACGCTGATCGCACGCGGCGTGGTGCGCGGGATCAATCGAGACTACATCAGCGGTTTGTACGCCATGGCGCTGCGGCCGCACTTGACGTTCTGGTTGAACGTGCGGCCGGAGACGGCCTTCGCCCGGGAATTCAAAAAAGCGCAGGCCATCAGTTATTGGGAGGCCGGGCGCGACATGTCGCTGTCGCATGACCTGTATTGGTCGTTCATTCGCTACCAGACGATGATCAAGAGGGAATTCGAGGTCATGGCCAAGCGCCACGCCTTCATCGAATTGGACGGCGAAGCCAGCGTATCCACGGTGAACAAGCAACTGCGGCTGCGCATCGGCGAACAGTTGGGAATTCGCGCGACCAAGTACACTCCCTCCGCGGCGCTCGCGCACCTCTGGCGGTAGACGCCCACATGTCCGAGCCAGTTCACATCGCCGCCATCGATGCGGGCTCCAACGCCGTGCGCCTTTCCGTGGCTCGCGCTTATTCCGCACTGGATATCGAGCCGCTGCACAACGAACGCTATTCGCTGCGTCTCGGGGAGAGCGTGTTTCTGCGGCATCGCTTCAGCGAAGACATTCTCAAGAAAAGCTTCAAAGCCTTTCGGCACCTGCGAGAGGTGATGGACGAGTTTGGGGTAACCCGCTACCGGGCGGTGGCCACCAGCGCGTCCCGCGAGGCGCGCAACCGCGACGCCTTCCGGCGCGCCATCAAACAGAAATGCCGCATTGCCCTGGAGGTCATCAGTAGCGCGGAAGAGTCGCGCCTGGGCCGCGAGGCCGCGCTGGCGGCGCTGGGGCCGGAGGCGCTGCCGCGGTGCATCATCGATCTGGGCGGCGGCAGCCTGGAAATCAGCGTCCTGCGCGACCGGGCCGTGGAGCAGGCCGCGCAGTTGCCGGTCGGCACGGTGCGATTGATGACCACGCTGAAGATTCCGGGTGCGATTGGCCCGGCGCAGGCCGAGCAGGTTCGCCGCTACGTACGGGCGCTGCTGGAGTCAAAACTGCCTTCGCGTCCGAATCTCGGTGAGAGCGTGGCCGTGGCGCTGGGAGGCAATGCCGAAACGCTTGCCGCCGTCGCGCCTGGGCAGCGCGAGCACGGCGTGCCCACGCTGCAGCTTTCGCTGCTGCGCGAACGCTTGCCGGACATTCTGGAACGCGATGTGCGCGAGCGCATGAAGACCTATGCCGTGCGGCGAGACCGCGCCGACGTCATGGGCATTGCGGCGATCACCTTCATCACCCTGGGACGGTATTTGAACTTGCGGACGCTCTCCATTCCGAGTGTGGGCATTCGCGAGGGCCTATTGCAGGAAATCGCGCGCGAGGCTTTCTCTCGCAAAGAGCCGCATCGCTACAACGCCGCGGCGCGGCAGCTGATTGTCGGGACCCGCAGCTTCGCGCGGCGCCTGGAATACGACCAGCGGCACGCCGAGCACGTGCGCGAACTGAGCATCATGCTGTTCGACCAGCTTCAGCCGGTGCACCACTTGCCGGCGCAATCGCGGGTGCTGCTGGAAGCCGGGGCGCTGCTGCATGACGTCGGGCACATGATCAGCCATCGCGGGCACCATAAACATGGAGAGTATCTGGCGCTCAATGGCGACATCGTGGGCCTGGACGGCCGGGACCGCGCGGTGGTGGCGGCGCTGGTGCGCTACCACAACCGCAAGTCGCAGCCTGCGGGGCATCACGTGGCGTATTCTTCGCTGAATAACAACGATCAGCGAATCGTGCGCCGGCTGGCCGCGCTTTTGCGGATTGCGGAGGCGCTGGATCACTCGCATCGGCAGCGGGTGACGAATCTCGCTGCGTCGTTTCAGCGCGGGGCCGTGGGTTTGCAAGTCAAGGCGCGGGGGGATGCGGCGGAAGATTTGCTGGACGCGAATCGCAGCGCGGATCTTTTTGAGAAGGAATTTCATGTGCGGCTTTATTTTCGACAAGCCGCTTCGTGACATTACGAGTGGACGCCGGATCGAATCTTTACCGGATGTTCTTGAAGCGATGTTGGTACAAGAATTTCAGAGTGGTTCGCCGGGCCCTTGGCTGCCTCCGGATAAACCAGAGCCCAGCACCTACGTAGGGCGTCTACACAGACTGAGTAAGGGAGAATATTTCCAATGCAACTTTATATCGTGCGGCACGGCATTGCCATCGATCGGGACGACCCGAAGTGTCCACCTGATCCGGACCGGTATCTGACCGACGAGGGGATCGAAAAGACCAAGCAGGTCGCCAAGGGCATCGCCGCCCTGGGGGCTGCCGCGGATTTGTTGATGAGCAGCCCTTACGTGCGGGCGATGCAGACCGCGGAGATTTTTGCCGAGGCGCTGGAGTATCCGAAACAGAAGATCCGGCGAACTGATTTGCTACTGTCGGCCAGCGAGGCCTTGGTGTTTTACCGGGAGCTGGCTAAGGACAAGCAGTCTTCGACAGTGTTTTGTTTTGGGCATGCCCCGCATCTGGATGAGTTGATTGCCGTGGGACTCGGCTCGAAGAATGCGATTACTTCGTTGAAGAAGGCCGGGGTGGCGCTGCTGGAGCTTAAGAGGGTGTCGCCGCCTAGCGGGGAGCTGGTATGGCTGGCCACGCCGAAGTTGCTGCGCCGGGCGGGGAAGTAGGTGGAAGGCTGACACCATCAGCCCATGGGGTCCGGGTGTCGCTTGGACCTCGGTGGGCCGGTCGGTTGGGAGCTCGATCTTCGGGTTGAACAGCGGCACCTGAGTGCCGCACTCTAGGGCCCCCCTCCCCTATTTTTCATAAGTGTTGATTCTAAATGGAGTTAAAGTCTTTTATTTTGATACACTTTTGCAAGTGTTGATTCTAAAGAGAGTTAGGGACTGTTTTTGTTGGCAAGTTTGCAAACACCCTTTTGGGACTACGAACGCAATACCCCCACCCCCCGGGCAGTTCATATGAACTTCAAAGCAAACGACTTACTAAAAGAGCGGTTTGTAAGTTATTGAAAATAAAGAGGAGCTTTGCGCGCGACCAGCGGGTGCCGGGCTGTTGGGCGGAGACGAAGCGCACTTTTGTACGAGAAGAGTATAAGGCTTAGTAGCCTCGTTGTCAAGACATAACTTGGTTACGGAAGGGTGACAGGGCCCTAAACCCGTTCGGGTTTCGGGCCCTGTCGTCGCGCACAAACCCCAGGAGTGTTGGGGACCTTGGTCGACTCGCCTGGCTTGAGCTAGCGCTGGGCTTCGTCGGCGTCCTCGGCCAAATCGCGAAGGAAGGCGAAGAATTGCTTGTCTTGTTGGCCGAAGAAGAGGCCGTCGGCGGTCAGGGCTTTGAGGGCGCCCATGGCGGCGCCTTTTGTCTGGGTGGGCCGGATGATGGAGCATACCGGGAACTTCTTGCTGAGGAAGATGGTGGGTTCCGGCATGATCAAGTTGGTCTGGAACTCTTCACCGCCGAAGCCCGGGTCGTTGTTGAGGTCGTGGAAGATGACTTTGGTCTTGTTCACCGGGTCGGTATCGGTCAGCGGGGGAGCATTGCCGGCTTTATCGTGCCAGGTCTGGAAGTGGGCGATTTCGGTGCCGCCGATGCTCAGGAGGATGCGCAGGACCTCTACGTTGGACACCCTTTGGGCCAGCTGAGGGTACAGGCTGGAGCCGCCCTGCTCGATGGTCCCGAAATGGAACCCCGCGACGTTGGCGATGGCTTGGGTGCGGTCGGAGACGCCGCTGGGTTTGGAGCCGTCGGCGACGAGGTCGTCATTGGTCCTGGGAATGGCGGTGCGATTGGTAATGTGAACGGCTTGTTTGAAGGTGTCGCCGAAGTCGGGGTTCTTGGAGCTGCTGCGATAGCGGGTCCACCAGCTGGTGTCCACGTTGAGGTGCATGAGGTTGGTGAGGCGGCCGTTTTGCGGAACGCCGTCCACTTTGCTGGGGGCGATATTGGCAAAGGGAGTGAGGTCGACGGTGTCGGCGCCCTTGGAGGCCAAGTAGGCGTTGATGAATGTTTCGTGGGAGAGTTCATCGTCGGTGTTGTCGGAGATGTATTGGGGCATATCGGAGTCGAGTTGAAGCAGGCCGGTGACGTACAGCTTGCTGGGCCCGTCCACGGCGGCCACGCCGCCGAGTTCGTTGTATTGCTGCCAGAGATCGGTCTCGAGGATTTCGGCAGCGGCCAGGAACCGGAGGATGGCGGCATCGCCGCGGTCGAGCCTTCCACTTTTTTCTTCTTCGTCGGCCAACACGGGGAGGCCGCCGGCGAGCAGCCCGGCGCCCATGGTGGCGGCACCCGCGGCGACCATACCGTTTTTCAGAAACGCACGTCGATTCTTTTGACTGCCCAGGACACGTCCCTTTTCGTTCATCTTGTTCTCCTATTTTTCGACATTGAGTTCGAAGCGATCGAATGGAACGCTTCGATAAATTGATTTGCGACTTGCTTGATGCCCCTAACGGATCTCGAGGTGGACGATGCCTGCGCGCCGACGCCGGCGGACACACCCTTAGCGTGTGCGTTTCTGGCGTGGGCGGGTTCGCCAACCGCGAGATGACGAGATCACGACGCTTGCGTGATCGTTACTGTGATTGCAGAGTTGCCGCGATTCTCCGGCTGGGCCTTGGAGAATTGCCGGCTGGCTTGACGGAAGGATTTCTGCGGGCGGACTCCTGCCAAACAGTATCCCCGATCCATTTGCTGGTCTTTACAGGTTGCGGGAAGTTTTCTTCCGAGGCTAAAGCCCGCTCGTTTTGCGGGCTTTACGCCGGGGTCCTTCGGGGCTCAGGGTAAACGGAAGCCCGGCCTCCTAAAGCAAAAAGAAAGACGCTTCGCGCAAACTGTGGAATCCGTGAGTCCGGCGATTGCCGGCGGCCGCAACTCCGTTACGAATTGCGTTTGGTTTCGACGCAAGACGGATCGCAGGCGCGCAAGATCACGGGGACGGAACGCCACCGAATAGGAATCGCGGAAACCCCGACGGTTTCAAGTCTCGCTCTGCCGCGATCATTCCGTGCCGATACTCACCTTACCGACGTGATTTGAATGAGTGTCACGGTGAAGTCACCAGGGTGTTAGGAGCGCGCACTATTTGTGTCTGGCGATAGTCGAGCGAAGAGACGCCGGTGTCACCGAGAATTCATGGCGCTGAAATGAGCGCCGCCTTGACGCAGACTACTTCGCGGCCACGACGTTGTAACCGTCAACTTCCAACACCGGTTCTTGGCCGCCGAGATTCGCGGTGGAATAATTCGCGGTGACGGTGCGTTTTTCGCCGGGCAGCAGCGAGAAATAATTGTCGGTCCAGAAAATCGGAGTGACATCTTCGCCGCCCTGGCCGCGGGTGATGCGGGTGTGCACCATGAAGGCGATGGTGTCGCTTTGATTTTCGAGGTCGACGGTCATTGCGGAGTCCGGGCCGCTTTGATGAACCTGTTTGCTGACGGTTACCTTGGCCTGGGGCAAATTATTCAAGCCGGTCAGATCGGCGAACTCGGACTGCGGTGTGTAGACGGTGTCTTGTTTGTGATTCCAATCCAAAACGTCGGGTTTGGTGGACAGCCAGTAAAAATTGTCGCTGAGCAATTTTCCGGCGGCGTCATGGAGTTGCAGGCGGAGGAAGTACGTCTTGGTCAGGCTGGGGACCTTCGGCAAGTCGAAGGCTTTGGTGCTGCTGTCCGGCGCGAGATCGAGCGCGGCGTCGCGAGAGGCTTGTTCTTTGGCGTCCAGGTTGTAGAGCTTGGCGGTGGCCTTCACGCCGTTCACCGGTTCGTAGGTGCCGTTGATCACGGCGACCGAGTTGTCGTCGTAGGAATACTGGATGTGGAGGAGCTCGGTGGCTTTTTTGGTGCCGAAATAGCCGCCCGCGGGAACGAGATAGTAGTCGTAGAGATGCCAGATCAGCGAGGGCCAGGCGTTGTTCAGCATCCACTGGATGACGCCGGTGGAGGTGTATTTGTTGCGGGTGTAGGCCTCGAACATGGCGCGCTGGCCGTCGTAGGTCATGGCTTGGGCTTTGCGTTCGTAGTCGTCGAGCGAAGTGGCGGTGCCGTAGCGGCGGTTCAGGCCGTCGGTGAAAACATTTACGGTGGTGAAGCGCTCACCGCCGGAGTGATAGTTCCAGACGTCGTCGATGGGCCAGAGGTGGTCTTTGGGAATGAAACGCTGGAGGCTTTCGCGGGGAGGGATGGCCGGGCCGGGGCTGGTCTCGGTGTTGTAGCCGTAGGCGCCGCCGGCGGTGGTGTCGGCCAGCCAGTAGACTGGCGGAACGTATTCGTAGGGGCCGGTCATTTTGACGCCGGACTGCCCGGTGACGGTGGTTGGCACCGCGGCGGCGGAAGAGAGGGAAGGAACGGGCCAGTTAAGGTCTTTCAAGATGCCGAGATACATGTTCTCGACATCGGCGGGCGGGGGGCCGTCGCTGCCGTAGAGCCACACGAAGACGCTGGGATGAGTGCGCAGAATGCGAATCTGGTCGCGCAGGGAATCGGCGGCGACTTTGTGCTGCTCGGGTTTCCAGTTTTTCCATCTTTCCCAGGCGTCGCAGCAGGTCCACCCGGGCATGACCAGGATGCCGAGGCGGTCGGTCTTGGCGAAAAATTCTTCGCGGTCGATGCGGCCTTCGAGGCGGACAGTGTTGAGTCCCATGTCGCGGACGTAGCTGAGGTCGGCGTCGAGGCGCTCGGAGGACCAGCGCAGGAACATGTCCGGGGCCCAGGCGGCGCCGCGAATCAGGAGTTTGCGGCCGTTGATTTTGAAGAGGCGATAGCCTTTGCCGGTGAGCTCGGAGGTGACTTCGCGAATGCCGAAGGTGACGGCGGCGGAGTCGGAGATTTGCTGACCGATTTCAAAAGAGAGCTTGGCGGTGTAGAGATTGGGCTGGCCCATTTGATAGGGCCACCAGAGGCGGGGACTGGCCAGCTTCAGCTGAGAGAATTGATCCGGAGTAAAGGCGACTGTTTTGGTTTCTCCGGCGGCCAGCGTGACGGGTTGGCTGATTTGCGTGCCGTCGACGTCCGCGTGCAGGACGCCGTTGACGGGGTGGTCGGCCGAGTTGCGCAGATCGGCGCTGACGGTCAGGGCGGCGGTCTTGTATTCGGAATCGAGCTTGCTGGAGACGAACGGATTGCGCAAGGTTACGGCGTCGCTGGAGGTCAGGAAGACTTCTTTCCAGATGCCCATGTCTTTGTCGGCGGGAGTGGGATTCCAGTCGACCCAGGTGATGCCCAGATCGTTTTTGCCGGGGGCGAAGATTTCGACGGCCAGGGCGTTGGGTTTGCCGGAGTGGAGGAGAGCGCTGACGTTGAACTCGAAGGTCTCGAAGGTGCCGACGGTGTCCTTGGCGTCGGCGATTTTTTGGCCGTTGAGCCAGATGTTGGCGCGGTAGTTGATGCCGAGGAAATGCAGCCACTTCATTTTTTGGGCTTCGCCGGAGGGCAGGGTGAAGTCGGTGCGGAACCACCAGGAGCAGAGGAAGGGGCTGTCTTTGGGCATGTCTTGCAGGGCGAAGAAAGTTTTCGAGGAGTAGTCCATTCCTGGGAGGGAGCGCAGATTGGTGCCAAAGGTGGGGTCGTGGTAGGTCTTGTCGTCTACGAGGGCGCCGACTACCGTGCTGGGAACATCGGTGTGGTGCCAGGAGCTGGCGTCGAAGCCGGGGGTGGAGAGTTGTTGGCCGGTGGCTTTGGCCACGCAGGAGGATTGCAGCTGCCAGTTCTTGTGCAGAAAGATTTGCGCGGTTTGGAGCGGGGAACTCTCGGCGGCGAAGGCGCTGGTGGCGCACAGAAAAATGGCGGCGAGCGCGACGGCAAGATCAAAATAGCGCAGACGTGGCATAGAGCTCCTGGAAAGAATAAGTTGCGACGATGTGCTCAACGACCAGGCCGACCCGGCCTGTGTGTTGCTGATATTAAACCGATTCAATAAGGAATTCCTTAGCTTTTTCGGAGCGCCGCCAATTCCGGTTGGCTAGCTACACAGACGACGAGGCAAGAAAAATGGTCCCGGAGGAGGGGGTCGAACCCACACGGTACTAAGTACCACTGGATTTTGAGTCCAGCGCGTCTGCCAGTTCCGCCACTCCGGGCCGGTAGATGAAAATAGCATGGGCGGGAGTTGCACTCAAGCGTCCGGAGGCTTGCTTCGTTGTGCGCGGGACGGATACACTCCGCTCGCTCATGAGAGAGGCAGGCGACACCGAGAGCGGCGGCTCGCTCGAACATGTTTCGGGCGCCCGATTGGGTGGCTTCTGGGCGCTCATTGCCGTCCAGTTTCAGAATGCTTTCAGCGACAATGCGCTCAAGTGGTTGGTGAGTTTTCTGGTGCTGGGAGCGGCGCTGACCAAGGAGCAGCGGGATTTGTGGTTTGTTTTGGTGGTGCCGCTGCTGTTTGCCGTTCCGTTTCTTTTGTTTTCCATTCCGGGTGGGTACTTCGCCGACAAATACAGCAAACGCAGCGTTGCGGTGGGAACCAAGTTGTTGGAGTTCGGGGTCATGGGGCTGGCGACATTCGCGTTTGCGCGTGATCGGTTGGACCTGGCGGGCCTTGCGCTGTTTCTGGCGTGTACCCAGGGGGCGCTTTTTGGGCCTACAAAGTACGGATTGCTTCCGGAGTTGCTGCCGGAGGCCAAGCTGAGCTGGGGCAACGGGATCATTGAGTTGACTACCTTGCTGGCGGCGATCTTCGCGGCGCTGGCGGGGGGATTTCTGGCGACCCATTTTCGCGGGCGGCAAGTGTGGTCGGGGGTGGTGTTTTTGGGGCTGACCACTGTGGGCCTGGCGATTAGCCTGGGGATCAGCCGGGTGCCGGCGGCCGATCCAGTGCGACGCTTCGATTGGAACGTGGCCCGGGAATTCTTTGTGGAGTTTCGGCGCATACGGCGCGACAACGTTTTGTGGGTCGCGGTCTTGGCGAACACGTTCTTTTGGTTCCTGGGCTCGCTGCTGCTCCTGAACATCGTGTTGTATGCCACCGATGTCTTGCATGTCGATGAGGCGCACAGCAGTTACTTGCTGGCGGCGCTGAGCCTGGGCATCGGAATTGGCAGTTTCGTGGCGGGATATGCTTCGGGCGACAAGATCGAGCACGGAATGGTGCTGCCGGGGATGACGGGAATCATCGTCATGGCGGGCCTGCTGGCGCTGTCGGGCTTGAGCTTTGCGACGGTGATGGGGCTGTTGGCGATTTTGGGTATGGCCGGGGGCTTCTTCGTGGTGCCCGTGAATGCGTTGATCCAGCGGCGGCCGCGGCCGGAGGAAAAGGGCCGCACGATCGCGGTCGCGAACCTGCTGTCGTTTGTGGGAGTGGCGCTGCAGCCGCTGGCGCAGTTTGCGATGCTGCGGCTGGGGCATCCCGATCCGTCGAGAGTGTTTCTGGTGGCCGCGGGCATGACTTTGTTGATGGGCGTGGTGCTGTTGCGTATGATGCCGGATCTCGGCCCACGGGCGCTCGACTGGACGCGGTTGCGTCCGAGAGCTACTCTATAGGTTCCGTACAGTTTTCCGTTCGACAGGGGCTGCCACCCACGGCAGCAGCGAACGGTCTTCAGAGGTGACATGGCGACGATTGCAACCCTTCCCGGGGCTCCGGCGGAGCACCGGGGTCTCACCTATTGGATGGACCGCGTACTCCGAGAGCTGGAGAACGTCCAAAAGGAACCCGAAGCGGACGCGGTGCACGACCTGCGCGTGGCCATCCGCCGTTGCCGGTCGGTCGGGGCGGTCATGCAAGAAGTGGATCCCGACTCGGCGTGGCGGGAAATGCGCCGGGTACCGAGGAAGCTGTTTCGGCGGCTGGGCGAGTTGCGCGATGCCCAAGTGATG
This sequence comes from uncultured Acidobacteriota bacterium, assembly GCA_963788495.1. Taxonomy (GTDB): domain Bacteria; phylum Acidobacteriota; class Terriglobia; order Acidiferrales; family UBA7541; genus Acidiferrum. The sequence goes on from CAWBGX010000003.1 coordinate 1,151,683, forward strand.
GACGAGTGGGTCAAGAAGCTGGCTGCGGGGGATGACGCCGTCCGAGCGGAGCTGCACTCGGGGTTCGCGAAGAATGAGCCCGAGCTACGCCAGCGGGCGTTGCGGGCTGCGGAAAAATTTGACGAGAAAGCCTGGGAACGCCTGGGACGCAAGCTGCAAAAGCGGGCGCGGCTGGTGCTGCCGGGAAGCCTGGCCGCGCAATGCCTGGCCGTGGAGCGATTCGAGGAAGCCAAGGAACTCCACAACAAGGCGCAAAGGACCGAGAACTCTCATTCTTGGCATCAATTGCGGATTGGCCTCAAGAGACTGCGCTACACCGTAGAAAACTTGCTTCCCGAGCAATATGCGGCGTGGAGCGACAACCTCAAGAGGTTGCAAGACCTGCTCGGCGAAGTGCACGACTTGGATGTGCTGGCCGCGACGGTGCGGGGGAATGCGTCTCCGGAAACACTGGACGCGCGGAATGCCTGGGAAGAGACCATCCGGCGCGAGCGGGGCCAGCGAGTCGACACCTACCGGCAATTAACCCTGGGAAGAACCAGCATCTGGAACGACTGGCGGTTGGGGTTGCCGCAAGGCAAGCGGCTTGCGCTGGCGGCCATGGCGCGCTTGCGGGCTACCGCGCGGGCGACCGACGCGCATCTGCGGCGGACCGCGCGGGTATCGCGGATTGCGGTGGCGTCATTTGACGCTTTGCGGCGTGTGCATGCGGCGCCGACATTCGGAGAGCGCCCCATGCGCCGAGTGTTGCGCGCGGCCGCGCGTCTACACGGAGTGAGCCGGACGAAGCACGCGGGGTCGCAGCAGAAAGCGGCTCTGCGATTCTTGCGGGAGTTGCCGATGCCTCCGAGCTGGACCTTGGAGGAGTGGGAGCTGCTGGCCTGGACGGTGCGCTACCACCGCGGGGCGGAGCCCAACGGGGAGGCCGGCGGGTTCGCAAAACTCCCTGAGGAACAGCAGAAGAACGTGCGGGCGCTGGCCGGCGTTTTGCGGCTTGCGCGGGCACTGAGGAAGTGTGGCGTCGATAGCTGCACGGGAATGCGGGCGGAAAAATCAGTGGATGCCGTGATCTTGCACGTGCCCGGATTGACGGACTCGGTGGAAACGGCCGCCCGGCTGGCCGCCGCCAAACACCTGCTGGAGACCTACCTGGGAAAGGCGCTGATCCTTAAGCCCGCGCCGAAGGTCGCGAGCGTGGTGGCGCTACTGACGCAGTTCCAGGAGCACTACGCGAGCTCAGCCGCGGCTGCTTCCGATTAGAACGTGCTGGCCCCTAAATAGCGGGGTCTTCTCCCCAGACGAAGAGGGCGGGCGAAAGCTTGCGCCGGCATGCATCCGTAGAAACGCCCGCAACATCAAAGACAGTTAGAATAGATTTGCGAGGTTGCCGCACGCGGCTCCGATATACAATCTTGGATGACCTGGAGGAAGAGGCCGAAAAGGCGACCTCGGGATCACACGTCGAGAGGGGAATTACCATGACGCGCTTGACACGTTTTGTTGCCGTCGCCGCTTTGGGCCTGCTATTTGTGGGTAGCGCCGCGGCCGACACGCTGGAGTTAAAGGACGGCCGGGTGCTGCAGGGCCGGTATCTCGGCGGCACGCAGGCCATTTTGCGCTTTTCGGTCAGCGGGGACATCCAGACATTTAACGTGACCGAAGTAGTGGCCCTTACCTTTACCAGCAATTATGGCTCGCCGGCTCCAGCGCCGGCCCCGGCTTTTGCCCCTGCTCCACAAGCAGCGGCGCCGGCGCCCGCACCTGCGGGTGGTGCGGTCAACATTCCAGCCGGCCAGAACATGCTGGTGCGCATGATTGACGGCGTGGATTCTTCCAAAAACCATGTGGGCGATATTTTTCACGCGAGCCTGGAGACCGACCTGGTTGTGAATGGCACTTTCGTGGCGCGCAAAGGCTCGGACGTCTACGGCCGGCTGGCGGAAGCAAAAGAAGCGGGCCACATCAAGGGGAGCTCGGAACTGGAGCTGGAGTTGACCCGGATGGTGATCGATGGCCATGACTATCCGCTGGTAAGCAGCGACTACACATTGAAGGGCAAGGGCCGGGGAACCAACACGGCGGAGAAGGTCGGTGGCGGAGCGGTGCTGGGCGCGATCATCGGTGCGGTTGCGGGCGGCGGCAAGGGCGCAGCGATCGGCGCGGGCGTGGGCTCGGCGGCCGGCGCAGGTGTGCAAGTCTTCACGCGGGGCCAGCAGGTCAAAGTGCCCAGCGAGACCTTGCTGGAGTTCCGGCTGCAACAGCCGGTCACGGTGACCCCGGCGCAGAGCTAGCCGGACGTAGATTCCTGGCTGGTTTTCGGTTTTTTTGGCAAAAGGCCGGCAAATTGCCGGCCTTTTGCTGTGTATTGGCGCGGTCCGGGGGCGTTGTCAGATTCGCCGCATGCCCTCGAAATTCCCCCTTGCGGCTTTTACTGTTAGTGACTAAGCTACCCCCGGATCGGAGGTGTGTCGTGCCCAAGGAAAAACCCCGCGTCAACATCGGGGAAGTGATCAAGACCTATCGCAGCCAGCGTGGGCTGTCGCAAGGCGACATCGAGCGCCGCACCGGCTTGCTGCGCTGCTATCTTTCCCGCGTGGAGAACGGCCACACCGTGCCGTCGCTGGAAACCCTCGCCAAGATTGCGGAAGCCATGGATATCTCGCTGGCCGATTTCTTTCCGGGCACCGAGACGCCCCGCGACCGCGAAACGCAAAAAATGCTGGGAGAACTCTCGCAGGATGAGATTCGCTTCCTGGCGGAGATCAAGAGATTCAGCACCACGCTGTCGGAGGGCGACAAGCGCCTGGTCCTGGCGATGATCCGCAAGATGGCCAGCCTGATACCGCCGCCTGCTTCCAAGAAGACCATCGTGCGCCGCGCCGCCACCGTATGACGGGACACAAATTTCAGTTGTTTTGCCCGCGGATCAGCCGGATGGCGTCGGGCAGGGCCGCTTCGCTGCGCCTGGCTCCGCCAGATTGCGACTCCGAACCATTGGTGTCGGATGGACCGATATCCCCTTCGCCTGGGGCCAGGAACAGGTTAGCCTCCACGGCATGCTGCTTGGTGTACAGATCGTAGTAGCGCCCTCCCGCCGCATACAAAGACTCATGGGTGCCGCGCTCGATGATCCGCCCCGCTTCCACCACTAGAATCTGATCGGCCCGCCGAATCGTGGAGAGGCGATGGGCGATCACAAACGTGGTGCGCCCGCGCATCAGGTAGCGAAGACCTTCCTGGATGAGGGCCTCGGACTCCGAGTCGAGGCTGGAGGTGGCTTCGTCCAGGATCAAAATACGCGGATCGGCAAGGATGGCGCGCGCGATGGAGACGCGCTGTTTCTGCCCGCCGGACAGTTTCACGCCGCGCTCGCCGACCAGCGTGTCGTACTGCTTCTCAAAGGATTCCGCGAACTCATCCACACGGGCGATATGGCAAGCGGCGAGAACCTCTTGTTCGCTGGCCTCAGGCCGCGCGAAGGCCACGTTCTCGCGGATGGTTCCGTCAAACAGGAAAGTTTCCTGGAGCACCACGCCGAGTTGCGTGCGGTAGGATGGCAGCTTAACGGTGGCCAGGTCCACGCCGTCCACCAACACGCGGCCTTTCAGGGGCACGTAAAACGCCGCGATCAGGCCGATAATCGTGGATTTTCCGGCTCCCGATGGGCCGACCAGCGCGGTCACGGTATCGGGTTCCGAACGAAAACTCACGTCGCGCAGGACTTCCTTGCGGGAGTCGTACGCGAAACTCACGTCCTCCATCACCAATTGACCGTTGATGCGATCGAGAGCGACCGTGCGCCCGCTCAAGTCGTCTTCCTTCTGTTCGTTGAGGATTTCTCGGGTACGCTCCAGGCCGGTGACCGCTTCGGTAATTTGCGTGCCGATGGCCACCACCTGGAACACCGGGGCGACCAGCAGCACCAGGAATGCGTTGAAGGCGAACCAATCGCCCAGCGTCATGGTTCCGGAAAGAATACGGTGTCCGCCAAACTCGTACATCAGGGCGGCCACAATGCCCATCAGGCTGGCGCCGGAAAGGCTCATCAAGGAGGTCGCGGTGAGGGTTTTCAAAACATTGTCCAACAGCCGCTGGACGCCCGTGGAGAAGATCTTCTCTTCGCGCTCTTCGGCGTGATAGCCCTTGACGACGCGCACGCCTCCAAGCGATTCGGTGAGCCGGCCGGTGACCTCGGCGGTGATTTTCGGCCGAGCGCGGAAGATCGGGCGAATGGTTTTGAATGCCTTGCTGATGAACACGCCGAAGACCAAAATGATGGAGAAAGCTACGCCGGTCATGGCGGCGCTGGCGTGCAGCAGGTAGATCAGCGCGAACACCGCGGTCATTAAGCCGCCGACGAATTCCACCAGGCCCGTGCCAATGAGGTTGCGCACCCCTTCCACGTCGCTCATGATCCGGGAAACCAGCACGCCGGTTTTGTTGGCATCGTAAAAAGAGACTGGCAGACGGCCGATGTGCGCTTGCACTTGGCGGCGCAGGTCGGTGATCATCTTCTGCGCGGATTTCGAGAGCAGTTGGGTCAGCGTGAACGAAGTGAGTCCCTGGATAATCGTGGCGGCCAGGATACTCAGGACGATCGGCGTGAGGACTTGCATCTGCTTCTTGCCGACCACGTTGTCTATGAAATACTTCGCGGAGGCCGGCAGGACCAGCCCGGAGACGCGGTTAATGGCCATCAGCACGAACCCGAGGGCCAGCAATCCGCGGCGGGGCTTGATCAGCGCCCAAACGTCGGGAAGAGACTTCCAGGCACTCTTGCGCTTCTCAGCTTTCGATTCTTCCGCGGCCATAGATTGAGAGGTATCCCGCCTCCGTGTTTGGATGCGGGACCGGTCCAGAAGACTATACGCTGCGGCACGCCTTTGCCGAAGCGGGTTGCCTGGCAACAACTACTGGGCGGGCTACCGAAACCTCACGGCCACGATACCGGGAGATAGTTGGAGGCTCATGAGCGGCAAGACAGAGTCACTAGGAACACTGATTGTTACCGGGGGAAGCCGCGGCATTGGCGCGGCCATCGCCAAGCTCGCAGGTGAATACGGCTACCGCGTCGCGGTAAATTTTGTCGCCGACCGAACCGCCGCCGGCCGCGTCGTTGCCGCCATCGTTGCCTCCGGAGGCCAGGCGATGGCGGTGCAAGGCGACGTATCGAAAGAACCCGACGTTCTGCAACTTTTTCAAAAGGCCGAAGGCGAATTAGGAACCATAGTTGCGCTGGTGAACAACGCCGCGGTGACCGGCGGATTCGCCAGGGTGGAATCGGTCTCGGCGCAGGCGGTGATGCAGGTTCTGAGCGTCAACGTTGCTGGAGCCATCCTGTGTGCGCGGGAGGCGGTGCGTCGCATGTCCACGCGCCTTGGCGGAGCAGGCGGCGCCATCGTGAATATTTCGTCGCGCGCCGCTCAAATCGGAAGCGCGGGCGAGTGGGTGCACTACGCCGCGTCGAAAGGGGCGATCGACAGCTTTACAATCGGGCTGGCGCGCGAGGTGGCCACGGAAGGAATTCGAGTGAATGCCGTTGCTCCCGGACTGGTGGAAACGGATCTTCACGCCGCGAACGGGATGCCCGACCGCCCGCAACGCCTGGCGCCGACCATTCCGATGGGCCGGGCGGGCAGTCCCGAAGAGGTGGCTGAGGCGGTGCTGTGGATGCTGTCTGCGAAGGCGTCGTACACCACGGGAGCGATCCTGGAAGTTGGCGGAGGAAGATGAACGGAGGCGGTCAGTCGCCGCTGCTGCTGCGCGGCGCGGGAACTGCCGTGGGAGTCTCCAGGTTGAGCACGCTGGAGATAAATTCGCTCAGCGTGAAACCCAGATGGCCCCACAGGCGGCGCTTGAGGCTGGTGTAGTCTTGCGTGCCGCTAAAAATATCTCCCACCAGTTGGCGGAACACCGGACTGCGCCTCAGGAATTGAACCATACGGGTGGTCACGGCGGTGCCCAGGAACGATCCGCGATAGAAGCGGCGCACGATACGGGCGGCGAATTCCAATTCCGCCGAAAACGATGCCTTGACCCACGCCGGATATTTCTCCGGGCAGCCTTCCGCGAGAGACTTTCCCAATAGCTCGCCGGAACGCATGGCGTAGAACAAGCCTTCACCCGTCAGCGGATCTACCCAGGCTGCCGCATCGCCAATCAACGCCCAGTTCTTGCCGAGCACGTTGCGTTCGGAAAGGGTGCGCTCTTGGGGTGACGGAAGCACGTGACTATAGAACTGCGCGCCCTCGGTCGCAATCTTTTGCGTGTCCACGAAAGTGTGCAGATGTTTTTTCAGCTCGGTGCTGCTGTGCGACGCCATGCTTCCGCAAATTCCCACGGAGAGGTGGTCGTGTCGCGGGAAGGACCAGATGTAGCCCTCGAAATGCGGCAGAAACTTTACGGTGATGGCCTCGGCGGTCTGCGGGACGAAGTAGCCCTGGGTAATTTCCAGTTCGTCGGGTTGTAGCGCCCGCGTCTCCGGCAGCAACTGATTCCGCGCGCCCGCGGCTAGCACCAGAAAATCGGCGGTGCGCCACTCGCCCTCAACACAATAGCGCGGCTTGTCCGACGCGGTGTCCACTCCGGCCACGTGCGACCTGCGGACGTGGCAGCCAGCCTCCGCCGCCCGGTTCAGCAGCATGCCGTTCAGCACCGTGCGGGAATAGATCACGATGGGGTGCGACATGTCGAGCGTCACACGCTGTTCGCTGCTGCTGATCAGGTCAATCGATCGGACCAGCTTTTTGGGATAGGGATTGTCGAGCAGGAAAGGAAAGCAGTCGATGGCCTTGTGGGTTAGCCCTCCGCCACAGGGCTTTTCCCACGCCAGATGTTCATCGAAAATGTCTACCGTGTGGCCTGCGCGCGCAAGCTGCTCGCCACACATCGCGCCGGAAGGCCCGCCTCCGACGATCGCAATCTCAGCCATGTTGGCATCTCGCTGTCGGCCTCGAAGTCCGGCCTCCGTGGGCACGGAGACTCGCAACAGGCCGGCCCTACCGACAAAGGGCCACTTCAGGTGATTGGGAAAATCACCAGGCAAAACCCCGCGAGAAGTATAGCACCGAAGATTGCCGCCGCCATCGGCGACCCCGTATCTTTTCGGACAACGTCCATGCCCGCGCGCTGCAGGACGCAGAACAATCCCAGATACGGCGCGAGTAGCACCACAAGGATCGCGCCGCTGTGCAACGCCAGAATGCCGGCGACCAGCGCGACCCAGATGACGGTGCGAGAGGCCAGCGCCAGGGCGAAATGCGCCACGCGGCCACGGACGAAAATCGGACCCAGCAGCAATTCCTCCGCTCCAAGATACGGCAAGAACCCGAGAAATAGGAAAGGGAAGCGAGCCCAGCGCGCCGCGGACAGCCAGGTTTCCGTCAGCGTGACCTCGAACCAGCCCATGATCAGGAGATGCAGCACCAGTCCGGCAAAGGCCGCCGCCAGCAGTGTGCCTGCGTTTCCGCTCCACAGGGCCCGCAAGGAGGTGCGATGCACCAGGAGTAACCCCACGCCTGCGACCAGCAGAAAGCCGGCGAGGTAGCCGCCGTTGTAGACCCGTACGAACGACAAAGGACTCCAATAGTGCAGCACAAACAGGCTGGCCAGCGAAATCAGGCCGATCTCGATCAACAAACGAAGCCCGGACGGCGCGGCTGCGGCATTCAGGATCGGCTCGTTTGCGAACTCCCCGGCTTCTGGGGGGTCTTTCCGGTGAGGAGTTAGACTTAGGGTCTCGCGGAGAAACGGACCGGACAGCAACAGCAGGCCCGCGAGTCCCAGCAGACAGCCCGGGAGCATCCCCGAAGAAGGCAGGGCCGCGCCGGCCGGTAAGTGCAGCTTTTCGGCCGCCCAATCTTGCTCCGCACGGGCGACGCGCCGGTCAAAAAGCAGGCCGACGTGGGTCGCGTGGGGGAGCAGAAGGTACTTGCCGTTCGTCGCGGAGTTGCCGGTGACAAGGTCGCGCGCGGTCTCGCGCATCGCGGACGGCTCCCACGAACCACTAATGACCAGCGTATTCGCGGTGCTAGCTGGCGCACTTCCGAAGAGCACGGCATCGGGCGGGATACCGTGCGCCGCACTCATCGGCGCCGGCGAAATGGCGATGACGCCCGCAACGGGAACCCGCGACGCCACGCGCACGGCAATCGCCCCGCCCATGGAGTGGCCCGCCACGACCGTGTGGGAGGGATCGATAGCGCCGCGAGCGATCAATTGGCGCACCAACGAATCCGCGCACGTTTCCACGCGGTCAAATGAAAAAGGACCTTGCGTGCGCCCGTGTCCAGGCAGGTCGGGAACAAACACGCGAAGATTCTGTTCAGCGAACCCGTAGGCCAGGTACGACATGATCTTCTTGTTTGCGGCCAGACCGTGCAGCAACACCACGGACCCCTGCGGGGTGTCGTTTCCCAGGTCGATGATGTCGGTGACCAAGCGGCAGCCGCCCGCGTCGATCACCACCGTGACTTCGCGATATCGCGTAGCACGCGCCCAAATAAAGCCCACCAGGCACAGCAGCACGCCAGCGATGGCTCGAACCGCGGGCCGCGTCATCGTTCGGCGCCGGCCAGCAAGCGCCGCCGCACGCCCGCGTGATAAACTACCTTTTTGGAAAACGTTCTCGTTATCCGCGCCAGCGCCCGCATGGAGACCCTTTTGAATCCGGCGATCCTCAGTCTAGACGAAGCGATTTTGCAGTTTGGCCCCGGGAAACGCAACGCCCGCCGCATCGTATTCACCAACGGCTGCTTCGATCTGCTGCATCCGGGACATATTCGCAGCTTGGAACAGGCCCGCGAACTGGGTGACGCATTGATCGTGGGGCTGAACAGCGATGCCAGTGTGCGGCAACTCAAAGGCGAGGGCCGGCCGTTGCTCCCCGAGCGCGAGCGTGCCGAAATCCTCGCCGCGCTGGAATCCGTGGACGCCGTGGTCATTTTCGACGATCCTACGCCGCGCGAGGTGATCGCCCGCTTGCTGCCCGATGTACTGGTAAAAGGCGGAGACTGGCCCGGCGACCAAATCGTCGGCCGCGAAGAGGTGGAAGCCGCGGGTGGACGCGTGGTCTCCATTCCCCTGGTCCAGGGATTCTCTACCACCGACATTCTGCGAAAGATCCGCGAAGGCGCACCTGCCTCTCGCGCGGACTCCTGATTACCAGCGAATGATACTTCCCGCCGTTCGCGAACGATTGGAGAGTGCGCTTCGCCATCCTTCCCTGGAGGGCGCGCTCGCGGCACTGCGTGGCAGCAGGCAGCACGTCTCGCTTTCGGGCCTGCACGATGTGGCCAAAGCCTTGGTCGTCGCTTACGTGACCCACGAACTTCGCCGCCCGGCGTTTTTTGTCACCGAGTCCAATCGCCGCGCCGAGGCCATGGTTGACACGCTGCGCTTTTTCTCCAGCATTTTTCCCGGCGTCACCGGCGGCGTGGCCACGCTACCCGCGTTTGACACCCTTCCCTGGCAGTCGCAGAGCCCCCACGCGGACATCCTCGAACGGCGCGCCGCCACCTTGTTTCGCCTCGCGGATGGGCAGATTTCCTTGGTCGTCGCGCCGGTGGCCGCGGCTCTCTGGCGCTATCAGGATCCCTACGTCTATCTTTCGCTGGCGCGCACGCTGACCCGCGATGCGGAAGTTCCGTTGGAAGAATTCATCACCCATCTCGGTGCGGTGGGCTACACGCGCACCGAGATGGTCGAGTTGCCCGGACAGTTTGCGCTGCGCGGCGGGATTGTGGACGTTTTCTCGCCGGAATCGCCGCGCCCCGTCCGGATCGAGCTGCTGGGAGACACGGTGGAGTCGGTGCGCGAATTCGACCCTCGCACGCAGCGCTCCATCGCCCCGGTCGTCCGCACTACTCTGCTTCCACTCACCGAGTGGTCCGTGGCGGTGCCGGAGAACTCGGCCGCTGGGGACCAGGCATCGTGGGACCGACCATCATTTTTCGGGCCCAGCGGCGAGGCGGGGACCAGCGCCTTATTCGAGCTTGCGGAAAGTTCGCTGCGGCCGATCGTGTTTCTCGACGAGCCGGCGGCACTTCGGGACGCTGCCGCCAAACACCTGGCGCAGGCCGTCGAGAACTACGAGCGCCAGGGCCAGGCCAATGCGCCCAGCGCCGAACACTATTTTTGGACCGAATCGCAATTTGCCGCCGCTCTGGAGAAAAGTTCCCAGGTCAATCTCGAGCAACTGGCGCTGTCCATCGGCGTGACTCCCCAGTTTGAGCTGTCGTCGCGGCCCAGCTCGCGTTTTCATGGCGACGTGGTTGCCTGCATGAACGACGTCAAGTCACAGTTGGCCACCGGCGGAAAAGTCTTCCTGACCGCGGCCAGCGGCGGGGAATTGGACCGTCTGGCGGATATCTGCCGCGAATACGAAGCCCCGTACGTCCTCGGCGAATCGGAGGATGCCGCGGCGGGTTTCACCGCGGAAGGCGCGCAGGAATCCGCCGCGCTGCTGCTGATTCGCGCGCCGTTCGCGGAAGGCGTCACCTTCCCGGACGCCCAGCTCACCTTGTTCGGCAATTCCGACCTGTTTGAGGTCACTCCGTCGCTCGACCGCCCCAGCCGCAAGATCCGCACCTCGGGATTTTTCAGCGATTTCGCGGACCTCAAGCCCGCTGACTTCGTGGTCCACGTAGATCACGGAATCGGCCAGTTTGAAGGCCTGCGCCAGATCGAGTCGGACGGCCACCGCGGCGAGTTCATGCTGTTGCGCTACGCCGAGGAGTCGCGCCTGTACGTTCCGCTCGAACGCATGGATCTGGTGCAGAGCTATCGGGTTGTCGAAGGCGCGCATCCCCCCCTCGATAGGCTCGGCGGCACCGGATGGAACACCCGCAAAACCCGCGTACGCAAGTCACTGGAAGACATGGCCGATCAGCTTCTGGCCTTGTACGCCGCGCGCAAGACCGCCGCTGGCTTCGCGTTCACCGCCGACGGCAACTTCCAGCGCGAATTTGAAGACGCCTTTGAGTTCGAGGAAACCCCCGATCAGAACTCGGTGATCGCCGACATAAAACGGGATATGGAGAGCGGCACGCCCATGGACCGCTTGCTGTGCGGCGACGTGGGCTACGGCAAGACCGAAGTGGCCATGCGCGCGGCGTTCAAGGCTGTGTGCGACTCGAAGCAGGTCGCGGTGCTGGCGCCCACAACGGTCCTCGCTTTCCAGCACCTGGAGACTTTCAAGCGCCGGTTTGCCGCCTTCCCGGCGCGCATCGAAATGCTCAGCCGTTTCCGCACCGCTGCGGAGCAAAAGGTCACTTTAGCGGCGTTAGAGGCCGGCAAGGTTGACGTTGTCATCGGCACGCACCGCCTGCTCTCCAAGGACGTCAAGTTCAACGACCTGGGGCTGCTCATCGTGGACGAGGAGCAGCGCTTCGGCGTCGCGCACAAAGAACGCCTCAAAGAGATGCGCAAAAACGTGGACGCTCTGGCGCTTTCCGCCACGCCGATTCCTCGCACACTGCACATGTCCCTGGTTGGCCTGCGAGACATGTCGCTGATCGAGACGCCGCCAAGAGACCGCCTGGCCATCCAAACGGTGGTCGCGCCGTTCCAGGAAGACTTGATGCGCCGCGCCATCGAGAACGAACTCGCCCGCGAGGGCCAGGTCTATTTCATTCACAACCGCGTCGAGTCCATCTACTCCCTGGCCACACTGGTCACCAAGCTGGTGCCGAAAGCCCGCGTAGTCGTGGGCCATGGGCAGATGGGCGAAAAAGAACTCGAAAGCGTAATGCTGAAATTCATCCGCGATGAGGCCGACGTGCTGGTCTCCACGACCATCGTGGAAAATGGCCTCGATATTCCTCGCGCGAACACCATCCTGATCAACCGCGCCGACCGCCTCGGCCTCGCGGAACTTTATCAACTGCGCGGCCGTGTGGGACGTTCCCACCAGCGCGCCTATGCGTACCTCTTGGTCCCACCAGAAGGCACGCTCTCCGACATCGCTCGCAAACGCCTGTCGGCCATGAAAGAATTCAGCGAGTTGGGCGCCGGCTTCCGTATTGCCGCCCTGGACCTGGAACTCCGCGGCGCAGGTAACATGCTCGGCCGCCAGCAGCACGGCCATATCGAGGCCATCGGCTTCGACTTGTATTGCCAGATGCTGGAGCGGGCCGTGTCCAAGCTCAAAGGCGAGGAAGCGGCCCCGGAACTCCGCACCACCCTGAGCCTCGGCATGGATGTGCGCATACCAGAAAACTACATTCCCAGCGAAAATCTGCGCCTGCGCACCTACAAAAGAATCTCTTCGATCGCCACCGACGAGGAAAAGCAAGATGTCCGCAAAGAGCTGGAAGACCGTTTCGGCGCGCCACCCAGCTCCGTGGATAACCTTTTGGAGTATGCCGTCCTCAAATCGATGTGTGAGCGCCTGCGCATCTCGGCGGTCGAGCGCCAAGGAAGCCGCGTGGCCATCCGCTTCCATCCGGAAACGCCCATCGATCCCGGCACGCTGGTGACCGTGGTGCGCTCTCGAAAAGGTATCAAGCTCGATCCCAGCGGCGTGTTGTGGATGGAAACGACTCGCGGAGAGCCGGTGCCCGCGGCGGTGAGAAACGTATTGCTCAGCCTTCGCGGGCAGGGCTAAACTCTAGATATGAGGACAGTAATGCGAAGCTTAATCGTTCTTGCGGCTTTTTTTGCCGCCATGCCTCTCGCGGCCCAGGACAACAAGCCGGTGGCTCCTGCTCCGCAAGAGGAGGCCAAGCCGCAAGCTCCGGCCCTGGAAAAACCGGGCACCGCCGCGCCGGAACCCACGAAAGAGCCCGCCAAGCCTGCGGCCAAGAAGCCGGCCCCGGCCGCGGTCCCGGAAGGCGTGAACGTCAAAGTCGTCGAGGAAATCGTCGCGCGCGTGAACAACGAAATCATTACCCGCTCGGAGCTGGACAAGGCCCGCGTGTCCGCGGAGGAAGACGCCAAGCAGGAATGCGAAGGCCGGTGCACTCCGGAGCAATTGCGTATCGACGTCGAAGACCGCCAGAAGAACGCCCTGCGCGATTTGATCGACCAGTCGCTGCTGGCCCAGCGCGGGAAAGACATGGGCATCAACGTCGAGCCCGACGTCATCAAGAAGCTCGACCAGATTCGCATCCAGAACAAATTAGCCAGCATGGAAGAGTTGGAGAAGGCCGTCTCCGGCCAGGGCTTGAACTGGGAAGATTTTAAGGACAACATCCGCAAAGGCATACTGACGCAGCGCGTCATCAGCAGCGAAGTCGGCTCGCACATCACCATCGGCAGGGAAGAAATCGAAAAATATTACAACGAGCACAAGAAAGAATATGTGCGCCCCGAACAAGTGGCTCTTCGCGAGATTGAAGTGAGCACGGAGGGCAAGAAGGACGAGGAACTCCCAGACCTGAAGAAGAAGGCGGAAACGGCGCTGAAGCGCGTGAAAGACGGCGAAGACTTCGGCGAAATCGCCAAGCGCTTTTCCGACGGCGGCACCGCCAAGCAAGGCGGCTTCCTGGGCGTCTACAAGCGCGGGGAACTCTCGAAAGAACTGGAAGACATTGTCTTCAAGATGAAGAAAAACGATCTGACCGACGTTATGGACACCAAGCAAGGCTACCTGGTCTTGCAGGTGCTGGAACACTACGACGAAGGCGAACAACCCATCGCCAAGGTCGAAAATGAAATCATGGACAAGCTGTACTCCGCGCGCATGGAGCCGGCGCTGCGCGACTATCTGAAAACCCTTCGCGAGCAAAGCTATGTGGTAATCAAACCCGGATATCAGGACATCGCCGGGGGAGGGAACTCCGAAATTCAGGAAGTGAACGCCACCCCGGAAGCTGCCGCCAAGGCCAAGAAGGGCCACAAGAAGTTTCTGCTGTTTGGCAAGAGGTCGGCTTGAGCGCATGAAGACGTCGTTCGTCACCGATCTTCTCTCCGAACAAAGCATCACCAGCTTCTTCCTCGTGCACGAAAAAGAAGTCCGCAACACCCGCGAAGGCCGCGCCTATCTGCGCCTGGAACTCGGCGACCGCAGCGGCACCATCGAAGCCCGCATGTGGGAACAATTTGAAACTGTGGCGAAAGACATCAGTCGCGACGATTTCGTAAAAGTGCAAGCGCGCGTCGAAGTTTATCGCAACAAACCCCAGCTGGCCCTGGTGCAAGTGCGCCTGGCTAAGCCGGAAGAGATCGATCTTGCCGATTATCTGCCGCACACCGCGGCCGATGTCGAGAAAATGTGGGCGGAGTTGCTGGCCTATGCGCAATCGCTTGGCAACCCGTGGCTGAAAAAGCTGGTCCTCGGCATCATCGCCGATCCCGAAGTCGCTCGCTGCTACAAGCGCGCCCCCGCCGCCAAGGTCATGCATCACGCCTATCTCGGCGGATTGCTGGAACACGTTGTCGGGCTCTGCGGCATGGCTAAGGTGGTAGCCGGCCACTACCCCGAACTCGATGTGGACCTGCTGCTGACCGCCGCGATGCTGCACGATGTCGGGAAGTTGCAAGAACTCTGCTACGAACGCGCCATCGGCTACACCACCGAAGGCCAGCTCCTCGGCCACATCGTGATGGAATTGGAAACGGTCACCCGCGCCATCGACAAAATCGAAGGCTTCCCGCCCGCACTAAAGACCGTAGTCCAGCACCTGCTGATCAGTCATCACGGCCAGTACGAGTTCGGCTCGCCCAAGCTGCCGATGATCCGCGAAGCCATGGTCTTTCACTACCTCGACGATCTAGATTCCAAGCTAGCCGCAGTCCGCGTGGCGCTGGCCAGCGGCGCTGGGGACGAAGAATGGTCCGCCTACAGCGGCGCCCTGGGCCGCAAATTTTTGAAGCTCGACGAATTCCTCAAGACGCAAGCGGCTGCGGGGACGGTGGTTGAAGGTGAATAAAGAATAGTCTTCCGATCACTAGCCTGGCTGCGACTGGCAGTCCCATCGTTATTAGGCTACCCAATTCATCGCCAATTTCTTGCGTCGCCTGGACGCAGCCGCGCTGCGTCACATGCTGCGGAGGATCGCCATCGAAATACGTGCCAGCCTCGCCGCCCATGGACAAAATTAGGAAACATCCCCTTTTGTTCCTGAGTTCCCCGTTATCCACTCCGCAAGACGTTCCCAAATAGCGGTTCAATCCCCATGAGCTTTGGCCAACTTCGCCTCGCTACCGAGCGGCCTGAATACGTCCTGAAAAATGGGAGCTCCAAGCGGCGCACCCGTAACTCCGCCATCCACCATCAGCTCGACTGCGTTGACGTACGAGGAATCGTCCGACGCCAGGAAGAGCACGGCTTTGGCAATTTCTTCCGGCTCGCCCCAGCGGCCCTGGGGAACCGCAGAAGAGAAGAACTTCGCCAACTTGGCGGAATCTTCTGCGGAAGCAGCGGCGCGGGGCCCGCGCTTCCAAATGGGAGTTTTGATCGCGCCCGGTGCGACCACGTTCACGCGAATGTTGCGCGGTGCAAGGTCGGCGGCGATGGAACGCGCCATCGAGACGAGGCCACCCTTGGTGGCTGCATATGCGGCGACGCCAGGTTGCCCGAGATAGTTATGTACCGACCCACAAAAGATGATGCTGCCGTTGTCGTTCAGCAGCGGTGCCGCTGAATTCACAGTAAAGAAAGCGGCACTAAGGTTGGTGTGGATCACGTTCTCAAAAATGGCCTCGTCGGTCGAGCCGGTAGGAGTCCGGCCGGAGACACCGGCATTAGCGAAGACAATGTCGAGCTTCCCGAAATCTTTGGCTAGGGCTGCGAAGAGCTGCTTGCGATCGTCCGCAATGGTGACGTCAACGCGGTAGCCACGCGCGCTCGATCCAAGTTCGGCGATCGCTTCATCGAGCGTCGTCTGGTTGCGACCAGTAATGGCGACCTGCGCGCCCTCCGCAACGAAAAGTCGGGCGGTGGCAAGACCGATGCCACTGTTGCCGCCGGTAATAAGAGCCTTCTTGCCTGTGAGTTTCATGCTGCCTCCTTTTTGTAGGACCGGCATCAGATAGGATGCCCGTCATACATATGGTTTGATGACCAACATAGGATGACCATCAGAGATGGACGGTGCAAGAAAAAATATGCGCTATCCCGTCGAAGAGACCGCCGCAAAACATGAACGGATTGTGAACCGGGATTTAAGCACGTAAGCGTGGCCGAAGTGATGAAGGCCGCCGGCTTGATGCGCGGCGCTTTCTATGCTCATTTCGATTCGAAGGAAGAGCTGTCGCCGCAAAGTGTTTGGGCAGCTCCTGGAGCATGCCCGCAGCCACCGCATCGAGAATGCTGCGACGGAGATTCACTCCGCGCTGCCGGCGAGCAAGCCCATAAAATCGCAGATCGCCGCTGTGTCGTCCGTGCCCTCACTCCTCCGCCCTCACTGCTTTGCGGAACTCGCCGCCGTAGGGTACGGCTCGCCGAAATAGGGAAAGTCCGGGCGCATCAGCCGCATATCCGGCGCCACCCCATCGCCGAGGGCCGTGTTCGTGACCAGCGTGAGAATCACGTCCATCACGTCGTCGCCGAGGCCGCGGCCGTTGAAGGCGGCAAAGCTGAATGAGGCCGCCGTGTCCAATTCATACGGCAGGACCCCAGGGCAGAGGCGCGCGAGGAGTTGCGTCGCGTAGGCGGATGGGTCGACTGCTGAGTGGGCGAGCGCGGTCACTTTTTCCACGAAGTCGCGGATCGGTTTGGAGAACAGCGCCACTTCGTCCGCCGGGACCGCGCGGTTGTAGTTTTCCGATGCGTCGTGCAGCGAAGGATCGGACAGCAGCATGTGGGTGATCATTGGCAGGCCCCAACGCGACACCTGCACCTCCGGCGCGTGCCCGTAGAGCGATGCGGTGGCCCAGGCGTGCACCACACCTCGGCCGATCAGGCTGCTGGGGACCTCAAGGACGATGGCGGTGACATTGTTGCCGCCGAAGAAGTTCTGGCCATTCTGGAACGCCTCCGGGGCAAACCGGTTTTCGGACCACAGAGCTTTTCGGAAGGCGCCGAAACCCACGCCATTGGTGGCGAACAGATCGGGCGCCAGTCCCGCGTACGCCAGGCAGCCCTGATCCGCTTTCACGACGCGCCCCGTATTCCCGGAAAGGATGAGTTCGCCCGCGGCTCCCTTCAGAGCGTCCGCTCCGGTGGCCCGCCGGACCGCGAAGGTCTGAACGTGCCGGTGCTCGCCGGCATCGGCGTGGCCGGGCGCGCCGAACTGGACCTTGAAGGTGACGTTTTCGCGATGATCGCGATCCGTGTCGAAGCGAAAGGCGTACAGACCTTCGTCGCGGAAGGTGTCTGGCGCGGCGACGCCGGCGTTCGGATTCACGGTCAAAGCCATCACCGTTGTGCCCGGGCGGCCGCGAAACAAGTAGAAGTCGCAGATGTTGATACGCGGGTCTTCTTTTGCGGTAGGTGTATCGAAATGATGGGACATGGCGAATCTTCCTCCTACAGGGTTAGACGCGAGGCCAAAAAGTCGATCGCTCGGATGCGGGTCCGATGGGGAATCATCCCTGACATCCTCAACCTCATCGGAACATTTTTCAAGCGTGGAATGGAAACGAAGCAATTCCCAAGTCCTGACAAGTTTGAATCTACAGGTCGCGTAATCGGAAACTTGAAATCCACATGGACGGCAAGCGCGTCACTCAGGGCCAGCAGGAGTTTGCCATCGCGCTCTCGTCGAGCCTGCCCCATCGGCGCTACACTTGGCGCCATGCGACCCCTTCGGTATTCCATCAACGTCACATTGGACGGGTGCTGCGATCATCGAGCAATCACCCCGGACGACGACTTGTTTCGTCACGCGACCGAGAACCTCGCCCGGGCCGATGCCCTCCTCTTGGGCCGGGTAACTTACGAAATGATGGAGGCCGCGTGGCGCCCGCCGGCGCCGGCGGGAGCGCAGGCCGGATTGGATGGAACCCTTCGCCCGCACCATCGACGCGGCAAAGAAGTACGTCGTCTCCAGCACCCTGGACCGCGTCGATTGGAACGCGGAGCTGGTGCGCGGGGATCTAGGGAAGGCCGTTCAGCAGCTCAAGCGGGAGTCGGGCCAGGGGCTGTTGGTGGGCGGCGTGAAGCTCCCGCTGGCATTGGCGGACCTGGGACTGATCGATGAGTACGAGTTCATGGTGCAGCCCAGGCTAGCGGGCCACGGGCCGACGCTGTTCGCGGGGCTATCGAAGCCCCTCGACTTGAGGCTGGTAAGCCGCCTGGAGTTCACCTCGGGCGCGGTGGCCGTGCGCTATGAGCCGAAAAGGTAGCCATCGGGCTTGTGAGAGCCAACACGGAGGGTGCCCCAGGTTCCCACCCCGAACCTGGCGCACCCTCCGCCTCTCTCTACTTTTGCGGGGGGGTAGCCCACTGATATCCTCTCCGCGATTCTTATCTCAACAATGCGCTCATCCCAGGCCACCCGCCTGAAACGGGAGAGGAGCGTAACGCGGTGTTACGCCCAGCCGTCGTATGAGAGGAAAGCCCCTGGGAGGAAAGAAACCATGAAACCCCACGCAGTCCTAAGAATCGCCTTGGTCTCCTTGATGTTGGTGGGCGCCTTCATCGCCGGGCAACACTACTCGCGGACAGCGGCCGCCCAAAGCCCTCAGAAGTGGGAATACCAGATTATCGGTTGCGCCGTCGGCTGCTCCGGCCAAATCGCCCAGATCAACAAGCTGGGCGACGAAGGTTGGGAGGTCGTCACGCTGAACGCGAGTAATCGAGTTCTTCTAAAACGGGCCAAGTAGGGATACGAGGCGCGGGTGGCCCGGATAACGGACTTCTCATTTTCTCGGTCACTCCTGCCGATCGAACCAGCAAACTTCTTTTCATTTCACGACCCAGAACAACACGCAGGGTGCCCCAGGTTCGCCGTTGGAACCTGGGTCTTGGGGTTGTCGTTCGGGCCATGGAGTGGCATTTCGTCTCACATCGCAACATCCATACGAACCAGGCTTTCCAACGCAACGCAGTCATCTATTCACGTAACGGCAAGGACTTCATCATGCCACCCACTTTAGGGAGAGCTTCCTCTTCCTCCTCGCGCAGTCCAGTAGATAAAGATCGATCAACTTCTGGTAGGGCAGCCCCGTCTCATCTGCTAGTTCCTTGAAGTAGTCTATTACTTCCGGACTGAAATTGATTCCGACAGCTTTCTTCTTGCTTGCGTACGGGTTTCTCACCGCTTTCAATTTCGAAAAATCATATTCCTTCTTCATAGAATTTCACCTCTTTCTTGCTCGCCTTTCTGGCCGAGATAATGCGAAATAATTCTTCTGATTCCTTGTGGCCATGCACGACAACGAGCGTCCTGCCTGCGGAACTGGCTCCGAGTAAAATGAAGCGCTCTTCCTCTTCCGAATGCTCCGGATCGCTAGAGAGTAGTGCCCGCGGATCGTCGAAGACGCTTTGCGCCTCTTCAAACCAGACGCCGTGCTTCTTCCGATTGGCTCTGTTCTTCCGTTCGTCCCAATCGAAGCGCAGCATGTCTAGATAATATCTAGATACGACGGAAATTGCAATGAAGCGCGGGTGGCCCGGACAACCGACTGCTCACTTTCTCGGTCACCCCTGCCGAATCGATCGAGCAAACTTCTTTCACTTCCCGACCCAGAACAACACGGAGGGTGCCCCAGGTTCGCCGTTTGAACCTGGGTCTTGGGGTTGTCGTTCGGAGCGGGTGCCGCACCCTCCGATTTTGAGGGTGCGGGTTTTGACTTGTCCTCTCCCTTCCCGCAGTCCGCCTGCTCCGTTAATCCCGCCCCCTGAAAACCCTTGCGTCGCCTGGGCGTCGTCGCGCTGCGTCACACGCTGCGGCAGGTCTACCGTCCCAATACGCGCCAGCCTCGCCACCCACCCGCAATATCGGAAAACGTCCCGTCCGTCCGCGAGCTCCCGTCCCAAGTCCCGCAGGGACGCCTGAGAATAGCCCAGTACGGCGCGCGATTTTCCGAGCCGTACTGGGCTCAAAGGTGGCGAGTGACACGCAAGTCCCGGAGGGACGACTGAGCATGTCGCACCCTAGCAGGCGCGGGACAAAACCCGCACCCTGAAAACCTACAATCACCTCTTTTTTCACCGTGTGCGATAATAGGGTAGTGGGTCAGTTTGAATTTCGAACCGCACTAAAGAAAAATGTTACGAATTAACCCGTTTTATAGCACTCTAGTTGAATGAAAATCGGAGAATTGACCAAAAAACAGATGTCCTCTGTCAAGTGCCCAATGTGCGGCGTTCCTGTCGGACACCGTTGTCTACTCCAGTCGGGCGGCCTGCGCAATGAATCACACACCGACCGGAAACTTGCTGCTATTCAGGCGCTTGAGCGGAAAAGAAGTCCTCGCGCTCGATGACCCGTGACTTTCTCGTCCGGTCAATTTCTTTCTGAAATTGGGCGACTTGCTCCTGCGCTTGGTTGAGAATTTCCCGAGCGACCTTCAGCAAGTCCAGTTCCTCTTTTGGGGTCTTGGCCCGCTCGTACTGCGCTTTTATCTCTTGAAAATAAGAGTAAAGATTCTGATATTCAGGTTGCATAGAGTCTCTTCTATATCATACCCAACGCTTGCCCTAGAACAATCTATTCTAATAAACTCCCGTCGTTGAAATCGAGGAAATCGAGGGACAGACGGGACGTTCCCTGACTAATCTTTTCCAATGAAACGGAGGCCCGGCCGCTGTTAGCTAATAATGGAAAACGTCCCGTCTGATGGCATAACGAAGTCGGCCTCACAACGAGCCGAGTAAACTGGTGGTGCTCTAACCACAGATTGCTCGGAACGAAGGAGGCCGAGATGAAAATTATAGGCGTAGATTTGCACACACGACAACAGAACATCGCCATGCTGGATGATCAGACCGGAGAACTGGTCGAGAAACAGCTATCGCATGAAGGCGAGCAGGTACGGGAGTTTTACGCCGGTTTACCGCAGCCGGTGCTGGTGGGTCTGGAAGCCACGGGGTCGATGCACTGGTTTCTGCAGTTACTCGAAGAGTTGGCCATTGAGTTTCGCGTTGGTCATCCGGCGAAGATCCGGGCGGCAGAACCGCGCAAGCAGAAAAACGATCGCCGCGATGCGCGCTTGCTGCTCACGCTGCTGGCGGAAAATCGTTTTCCCGCGATTTGGATGCCTTCTCGTGAGCAACGCGATCTGCAGATTCTGCTGCGCCATCGCGATCAGTTTGTGCGCATTCGCACCCGCGTGCAACTGAGCTTGCAAGCACTGGCGCTCAGTCACGGGTTGCGCCGAGGGCACTCCTTGTGGACCCGCGTAGGCCAAAACACCCTGCGGGCGTTGCCGCTGACCGCACATGCCGGTGAGCAACGGGACACGTTGTTGGCGCTGTATCCCCAGTTGCAAGGTCCGATCAACGAACTGGACCGTGAGGTCGAGAGAGAAGCGCAACAACGTGCACAGGCGCGAAGGCTGATGACGCATCCTGGCGTGGGACCGATCACCGCACTAGCCACCGAAGTATTTCTTGGCGATCCGCGGCGCTTCGCCGATGGAAAAGCCGTGGCTAGTTACATCGGAATAATACCCAAGGAACATTCCAGCGGGGGCCGGCAACGATTCGGAAGAATCAGCAAGCAGGGCAACTCGCTGTTGCGTTTCCTATGGGGAGAAGCGGTGATACACGCAGTGCGGCGCGATCCGGAACTGCGGCGTTTCTATCGCCGGAAGCTGGCACAAAAAGGAATGGGCAAAGCACGTATCGCGGCAGCTCGCAAGCTGGGCATTCGGTTGTGGGTTATGCTGCGCGACGAAATCGATTACACGGAATTCTGCCGCCGCGGTCAGCAGCGACGGCAGAGTAGTGGTGCGGCCGGTGCGGGGATGCTTCACGCGGGACAGTGGTCGTAACGGACCGTCCGTCTGATTAGGCTACCCGCCTCCCTCCACATTGGGAGGGAGTTCGAAAACGTCATCATGGTCGTGAGTGACCGCAGACATGTTTGGTGGGCTACACCAAAGCGATGAAGTGCAGCGGACCGAGCAATCCGGTTGGAGCACGAAAACAGAGCGGAGACCCGGGCCAAGTGCTCGCTGCACAAAATGCGGCCGCGCCGGTGAACGGGTGTGTAGTGAAGGAGCAAAAACTTTGCACAATCGCTCTTGACACGGCCGACTTCGTTAGACATGTCCCCGATTTTCTCCAGAACAACAGGAAGGGGCACACTCCGCGTCTCTCTACTTCTACGAGACGTAGCCCACTGATATCCTCTCCTCGATTCTCAGGTCAACAATGCGCTCATCCTGGGCCCCCGCCCTGCAGGAGTTGTCAAATATCAACGCGACGGATGCTAGACTTCGACTGGTGGTCTGATGAAGAAATCAAAACTACTCGCGGCGAAGACACCCAAAGGCAAAGTGAAGCGGCGTTCGACCAAGTCGCGTACGAAGCCCGTCGCGCCATCTCGACCGTCACACTTCTCGATTGACCACGCGAGGGAACAAGGCAAGCGCGCAATCATCGACCATCTGATCCGGCGCACGGTCGGTGTAATCAATGAAGTCCGCGTTATCGGAACGCACATCGTGACCGGAAAGCGCGGCGATAGTGAGGTTCCCGGCACAGGTTGTCTGATTCGATGGGGTACCAAACGTCTCGTTCTTACAGCGAAGCATGTCATCAACACCGTTTCTAGTCCAACGCACATTCGCATAGCTTCCTTCGGGGACACGCCGATGGATTTCCAACCTAGCGACCGCGTCACCATAGACCATGTCTACGCAGGGACGGCGCTAGGAGCGGAGAGCGAAATTCGCTACTGTGAGTGGGAAGACCTAGTGGCCATCACGCTTCCTGATGGCTTCCGCGTCGGTGAACTCGCCGACATCCGGGACGAGTGGGCGGACCCGCCGGAAGGTTCGATGGTCGGATGTATAGGATTCCCGGTGGACCACAACGTGACGGTGGACTATCGGAGAGTCGGTGACAAAGACGAAGTTGGCCTCGGCCTACTCCCCGTCTTCCTTGACACCGACGTGCTTCCGCAGCCATCCGCTGACGACCGCAAGTTCAAGATCACCGACCACGACGAAGAGCGGCACTACCTCGTGGCGTACACTTCTAATCTGAGCCGACAAGCGCACGGCATGAGCGGAGCCGCGATCTGGATGCCGGACATCAAGGGCATCGTGTGGACGCCGAATTTTCGATTCGCGGGAACGTGCATCAACACGTTCAAGAAGGGATACAAGGCGCACCGAGGGCCTGTCGTTCAAGTGGTGAAGGCGTCTATCGTGCGGCGTTTTCTTGAAGAGGAGTTTGGAGGCGCGGGTCGGACTCGAACGGACGAGTGATGGTTTCGCAGACCATTCCCTAAGGAAATCGAGGGAAATCGAGGGACAGACGGGACGTTCCCTGACTAATCTTTTCCAATGAAACGGAGGCCCGGCCGCTGTTAGCTAATAATGGAAAACGTCCCGTCTGTCCCCGATTTTCCCTCCGATTTTCCCTGTCCCCGATTTTCCCTGGTCGGGGCTGCGGGTGCAAATGATCAATAGAGTTACGATTTGCTTGCTGACCATTTTGCTTGCCTTAACCGCTGCTGCGTGCTCTAGAAGAGTAGACGCTGCGGAAGTATACGGGGAATACGTTGCTTCGTATCCGTTTGGCACTGAGATCCTAACGTTGCAACGCGATGGAAATTTTGTTCAACGCGTTACCGTCCAGAATCAACCGCCCACCGAAGTGAAAGGAACCTGGCGGTTCGATCCAAAGGAGAGTCGGATAACCCTTTCCGGTTCAATGGTCGTAGTCGACGGATTTGACAAGCTTAGAAGCGACTGGCGAAGTGTAACGCCTGGAGTTGTCTCAATAGACGTAGAGAGGCATTGGTTCAGAGTTCTATTGGCCTCTGCTCAAGAGCATCCCTATGTAAAACAATGAAGTGCTCCATGCCGACGCGTCTCCGGTCTTGCCTTTATAATCGGCAGCTACCCGGCCTCCATCATCAAATTGAAAGTGTCGACTATATTTGACCCTTATTCGCCACCAGCCGTGGCGGCGGATGCCGCGGGCCTGAAGGGGACAGGCCTGAAGGGGGCCTGAAGGGGACAGACGGGACGTTCCCCGAACAAATTCGTCACCACACCGTCTCACCAAACTCCGAATTCCGCGCCAACCGCCTCAATCCACTCCACTTCCCGGTCTTGAATAGTATACACTCGACAAAAGCTAACTGGGGCCTTGACAAGGCTATTACTAGGCTGGTAGAATCAAAGACGTAAGAAAGTGCGCCCCGACTTTACGTCGGGGCATTTTTATTTTTGGCCCTTTCTGACGCCCCGACCATGTCGGGGCGTTTTTCGTTTTCGGCCGATTCTGCTTTCCCCCTCTCTGGTGTCTTTCTGAATTTCGCCGCCCGGAAGGACGGCGTCTACATTTCTCGGAACGAGCCGCCCTAGCAGGCTGCTGAAAAAGTCAGAGAGCTTTGTGGGTCGCGGCTTTAGCCGCGACTTAAACGCTTCGCAATCAGTTGGGCTTTAGCCCCTGAAGTTCTCTCAAAACACTTTTTCAGCAACCTGCTACCGGGCGGCTTTTCCATTTCAGGATGCAAATATGAAAAACAAACCCAACGCCGCGCACCTGTGGAAACAATTGGAAGACCTGGTCGTCCCGCGGCTGCGCCTCTCGGTCAGCGAGCGCGCCGTCTATTATCATCTGCTGCGGCATAGCCGCCTGGAAGGGAAGGTCCGCTGTACCTTCTCCATTGCCTCGCTGGGCCGTGGTACACGCCTCACCGGCCGCCCGGTGCGCGAAGCGGTGCGCCGCCTCGTGGGCCAAGGCGCGCTACGCTTGATCCGGCGCGGCCAAACAGGGCACCTGGTCGAGGTGCGGGTGCCCGATGAGATCCGCCGCGCCCGGTTCGGCCCCCGTGTCCGCTTAGCGGATAAGCCGGCCCGCCGCGGCCCGAAGCCGCGCGTGTTGCACGCACTCAATCTCGAAGAGATCGATTTTACGCAAACCAAGGCCCTGCGGCAGCTCATCCACGCGCGGGAAGGCGGGCGATGCTTCTACTGTTCGCGGCGGCTCGCGTCCACGGCGAGGTGCGTGGACCACGTGGTGTCACGCGCCCAGTTGGGACGCAATTCCTACCGCAACCTGGTTTCCTGTTGCCTGGAATGCAATTCGCAGAAAGCGGCGAGGCCGGCGGAGGATTTCCTGCGCTGGCTCTGCCGCGAACGCCGCTTGACCGCCGCGGAGCTCAAAGAGCGGATGCGTGCGTTGGATGCCCTGGCCGCCGGCAAGCTACGCCCGGGGGTCTAGGAGCCTCTTGTAGGGGCGCAGCACTGCTGCGCCCGTGCCCGGCAAGATGTAGCGGTTAGGCCCGGACGACGGGTAACCGGACAAGTCAAGAATGGCCCGAAAACCACGTCTCCGGTAACCCGACTTACCAGGCACTTGGATAGACACGTCACGTCAACCGGCGCAGTCTGACCACCGCCGCCCCTGCAATCTGAAGTGTCGGGCCGCGCACTCCTGAATGTCGTTTTCGCTTGTTTCCACATTGTCGTGTTACTGTCTCCACGGCTCGCGACGTTGAAAATCTTTTTCGGATGAGTGGCTGATGACCCCGTCAAATCCAAATATCTCGGCAGTGGCTGCCAAAAAAATCACTCGCACCGTTCAGATCTTTACGAGAAGACGATCACGCTTGCTCGCGTTGAGCTGTCTTCTTCTAATCGCGTTCGCCGCAAAAACCTCTGCGTCAAAGAAAGACAATCCTCCCCAGGCGACCATAGAACTTCAGGACGCCAAAGGCGTCCACATCGCATCTGGCAATTCATCAACGCAGCAGCCAATGCAAAATTCCGCCAATCTCGTCGTAGATCGCCAATTTCAACCCGGCGATCACCTTGTTTTTACCGGGCCGCAGCGAATGGCCCTGCAGGTTTCCGGGAATATTCCGGAGTGCTTGATCTTTATGCCGGATTCGGCAAAATCGGCTTCCTATGTCATTCCATACGGAAAGGAAGAGAAGGATACAGGCAGCGCTTATGATCCACAGAGTTTTTCCGGCACCTCTCATCAGTTTTCAGTCCGTCCTCTGATGAAAAAGGAATTGCGCGCCTATCGAAATCTCGCGTTGAATCCCTGTGACGCGCAAACCGCGGAAAACGAGCCCGCAAACTTCTTCCCCCATGCCTCCACCAACAGTGTCTCCCGCAGTCTTTTCGATTTCGCCGCGCGCAATGCCATCGACGGGGTTTCGAACAATGGACACCACGGCGTCTGGCCCTATCAATCCTGGGGTCCCCAACTGCGTACCGATCTATGGTGGAAACTCGATTTTGGCCGCCCCGTCGAACTCGACAAGATTCGCTTGATGGTCCGGGCCGATTTTCCGCACGACAGCTTCTGGAAAACTGCCGACATCGAGTTCTCCGATGGCACCAAAATCTCAATCAATATTCAGCAGTCCGCTGAATTTCAGGACTTCCCGTTTCCGAAACGTAAAATCTCCTGGTTCCGCATCACCAACCTCGTCCCTGCCGACCCCCAGCGCTGGTGCAGCTTCATTGAAGTTCAAGCCTGGGGCAAAGATCTTTCTTAGTTCGAAACCGCGCTCCAAGCTGTAAGCAAGGACAGCCGACTCTCCAGATGTCGGTAATGCGTTATCGGGACTTATGACTATCCGTGCTAAATTCGGCGTTTCTGATGCTTGGGGACGGAAGCGAATCTAGTTGATCACTACGGCCTTTTCGGGCAGCGACAACTTCCGTTCACACGATGTTCGAATCGGCTAAGTCCTGAGAAACGCGGTTACCGTCCATGTGGATTTCAAGTTTCCGGTTACGCGACTTGCCAGGACTTGACCCGAAATCGACGGGTCGGCCACAGGAAACGCGGTCCCCATGAGTCTTTTTCGTTGGTCTCCTCGTATAGCTCAATATCCAAGCGCCGGGGAGATTCCCCCTTCCTAATGGGAAGAGGAATCACGGTACCTGCGCGGGAGGGCAACTCAGAACCTGCCCAAAATGGAGGACGCTATGAAACGTGAGCGCACATTGCAGGTCGTTTTGGTGTTGGTGGGCCTGTTTTATTCCTTTTGGGGCTACTTCCTGTTCGTCGTTCTGTGGCACTCCAGATGGCTTAACGGGCATAACGATGTCATGCCGATGTTCCTCAGCCTTAACACGGTGCTTGGGGTCTTTCTGTTGCTGGCCGTTAAGCAGCCGGTGAAGCATCGCTCGCTGATCGCCTATGGGGCTTGGTCAAGCCTTGCCCACGGGTTCACGATGTCAATCCAATCGGCGGAGGCCGCGGCGCACGGGATGCACAGGAGTGATAGTCCCTGGGACATTGTGATCTTTGGCGTGATTGGAGTCGCGCTACTTGCACTCCTTCCGGCAAAACAACCATCACCGGCGCCTATCAGTGAGCCGCGCTTTGCCGAACGCTAAAGGACTTGGTCCACCGCCCCGCTGTACCCAGATGCAAGAACGCCTCGGCGCAGACCGGCGATTTGCTTTGTTGCGTATGCCTGACCTTGCCGCTGCGTTACTTCTGCATTGTCGGCCTAGCCGGAAGGTATTCGCTTAGGTCCCGACTAACGCGCGTAGCCGGAAACTGACCCAGCACCGGCGTTTCTGCTTGGTTGCTAGGGCTGCCGCTACCGGCCTACACTGGAAGAGATGATTCCGCCAAGCTACAAAGTTCGCGACTTAGCGATCCGCCCCGCCACGGTGCTCGCTCCGATGGCTGGCGTGACGGATACGCTATTTCGCCGCGTAATCCGTGGCCTGGGCGGCTGCGGCCTGCTGATGACCGAATTCACCAGCTCCGAAGGCATCACCCGCAGCGCCAAAAAGACCCTCCGCTATCTCTATTTTCAAGAGGATGAGCACCCCATCACCGCCCAGCTTTTCGGCGCCAGCCCGCAAGTCATGGCCGAAGCCGCGAAAATGGTCGAAGACCTGGGCTACGACGCGGTAGACATCAATCTGGGCTGCCCCGCCAAAAAAGTAGTGAAGTGCGGCGGATCGGGGTTGCTGCGCGAGCTGCCGCTACTGAGAGAAATCTTCCGCTCGGTGCGTGCCGCCGTGCGCATCCCGCTGACCATCAAGCTGCGCGCCGGCTGGGACGAAAACTCCATCGTCGCGGTAGACGTGGCCAAAATGGCCCAGGACGCCGGTGTCGAGGGCATCGCCGTGCATCCCCGAACCAGGGAGCAGGGCTACACCGGCCGGGCCGATTGGGGCCTCATCGCCGCCGTCAAACAAGCCGTAAAAATCCCGGTCATCGGCAACGGTGACATCAATACTCCGGAAGACGCCGCGCGCATGGTGCGCGAAACCCAATGCGACGCGGTAATGATCGGCCGCGCCGCCCCCACCAACCCCTGGATCTTCGCGCAGATGCAACAATACGCCGCCACCGGCCGCTACGCCGCCCCCAGCGACGCCGACCGCCACCGTTTACTCTCCGGATACTACCAGGAAATTACCGCTGCCAACCTGCCCGACGGTGTTGGCAAAATGAAACAGTTCGCCTGCTGGTTCACGCATGGCGTGGGGAACGGCAGCGAACTGCGCCGCAAGGTACACGAAGCGCGCACGCAGCAAGAGGTGCTGGAAAGCGTGGAACGCTTTTTCGAGCACCGTTCTGACTTGGGAGATGATCGCCTAGCAGTTGCCAGCGATGCGGGCAGCTTGGCGGTCACCAGAAAAGAGGACCCAGTGTATGGTCCCAGCAGCCAGCCCTTCCATCGAGAAGTCACGCGCGGAGCGTAGGATATCCGTGCGCTTGCCGCTGACGGTGAGGGGCCGCGACGCCCGCGGGGTCACCTTCGAGGAAGAAACCTCCAGCGAAAATCTATGCCGCGGCGGGGCGGCCTTCGTCACCCGTTTTGACGTGGCCATCGGCTCGGACCTGGAGATTTCCATCCCGTTTTCGCATTACGCTGCGCTCCGCAAAGAGCCCGATTTTGCCACCAAGGGTCGCGTCGTGCACGTTCGCGATTCGCAACAAGGAGAGCGCTTGGTGGGCGTGCAATTCACCGGGCCCCGCTTTCGCCGGTTCTTCCACTCCGAATCCGCCGCCTAGCCGGAGACGCCGCAGCGTTCTGGGAATGCGCCCGCTCCGGGGCTCGTCGGGCTGAAGAGTCTCTGGCAACTCAAAAACAATTCCTCAGCGGCTAAAGCCGTAATGCAAAGACAGGACTTATGTCGGACCTAAAGGTCCGACCCCCAGTTGCCACACAGACTCTGAAGCCCAGCGCCTACATAGGCAGTGACGTCTACTCGATTTCACTCGGTGCTTCCTTGCTTTGTACTATCTGGTCGTAGGCCGCGCGGCGGGTCAGGCCGCGCTCCTTGGCCGCTAACTTCAACGCGTCCTTGCGGTCCAGTTTGGCTTGGCGGATCAACTCCTCGACGCGATCTGACAGACTCTGAGCGGACTCTCCATGCGCAGTCTGCTCGCCCGGGGCGGCCGCCCCGATCAGCAAGGTAATTTCCCCGCGCGCTGGGCGCTCTTTCAATGACGCCGCCAGGTCCGACAGCTTCCCGCGGAGAAACTCCTCGTGCATTTTGGTGACTTCCCGAGCCAGGCATGCCGGCCGATCGCCGAGAATCTCTTGCGCTTCCGCGATGCATTCCTCTACACGGTGCGGGGCCTCGTAAAAGATGATGGTGCGATCCTCGATGCGCAAGCGCTCCAGCGCCCGCCGGCGCTCGCCGGTGCGGTTGGGAAGAAAGCCCACGAAGAGAAACTCCTCATTCGGCAGACCCGAAGCCGACAACGCCGCAAGCAAGGCCGAAGGCCCAGGTATGGGCACGACGGGAACGCGGTGGCGCAAGCACAGACTTACCAGGCGATAGCCGGGGTCGGACACCAGCGGCATTCCCGCATCGCTTACCAGCGCGATCTTCGCCCCTTGCTCCAGCGCGATCAGCAGCTCCGGCGCGCGGGTCATCTCGTTGTGTTCGTGATAGCTGACCAGCGGCTTGGCGATCTCGTAGTGATTCAAGAGCTTTTGCGTGTGCCGGGTGTCTTCACAGGCGATCTGGTCGGCTTCCCGGAGGATGCGCAGCGCCCGCAGGGTAATATCTTCCAGGTTGCCGATAGGCGTCCCGACCAGGTACAGGCACCCGGTCGCTTCAGCCGATAGAGTATTCGCGGCCTGCTCCGAAGAATCGCCCGGCGAACGTTTGCCGCTCATAACTGAGAGTCTAGCACGCGCTCCGAAGCCCCTGGCGCTGCGTGGTATACTTTCCGATTCAGCCATCCCTAAGGAGGGAGTCTGTGCCCCTGTACGAGTACAAATGTTTGAAATGCGCCCGGCGCACGGAGAAGATCGAGGGTGTCAACGGGCCGCACTTGAAGAAATGCCCGCACTGCGGCGGCAAGGTGGAAGCGCTCATTTCGGCGCCGGCGATTCAGTTCAAGGGGTCCGGCTGGTACGTGACCGACTACGCCGGCAAGTCGGCCGCCAGAGAAGCGGGGCTCAATCAAGACAAGGCGGCCGAGAAAAAGGATTCCGAGTCCAAGGAATCCACCGGCAAGGGAGCAGACTCCAAAGAGAGCGCGACCAAAGAGACCAAGGAAACAAAGGAAACGAAAGACAAGAAGGCCGAAAAAACGGAAAAAGCAGAAAAAGCCGCGAAAAAGAAATAGCCCAGACTCGGCTTCCGCTACAGCTTCAGAGTCTTCAGATAGCTGCGAAATTCAGCGCCAAACTCCGGATTCTCCAAGGCGATTTCCACGGTGGCTTTCAAGAAGCCCAGCTTGTCGCCCGCGTCGTAAGAGATGCCCTCGTAAATGTAGGCCCAAAGCCCTTGCTCTTGCGCCAGCAGCCGCAGCCCATCGGTCAGCTGAATCTCGCCGCCCGCACCGGGTTTGGTGCGCGCCAGGCAATCGAAAATCGCCGGCGGCAAAACGTAGCGGCCGGTAATGGCCAGATTCGATGGCGCTTCCGAGGGTTTGGGCTTTTCGACGAGATCGCGAATGCGCATCAGCCGGGCCCCGAAAGGAGCCAGGGGTGCCGGCTCCGCAGCGACGATGCCGTAGAGATGGGTGCGGTCCCGGGGCACCTCTT
Source organism: uncultured Acidobacteriota bacterium (assembly GCA_963788495.1). Classification (GTDB taxonomy): domain Bacteria; phylum Acidobacteriota; class Terriglobia; order Acidiferrales; family UBA7541; genus Acidiferrum. Next base: position 1,182,690 of record CAWBGX010000003.1, read on the forward strand.
CGACGGCGATGGCACCGACACCGGTGGCTTCGTAGACTTTGATTAGCTGCTTGGTCGCCGGATTTGGCCCTGGGATCAGCACGTCCCCAAGCAGCACCGCAAATGGCTCATCGCCCACCAGATCCCGAGCCACCAGCACGGCGTGCCCCAGCCCCAGTGGTTCCTTCTGGCGGGTGTAGCTCACCTGGACCATGTTCCCGATGTCGCGAACCATCTCGGCTTGGTCTTTCTTGCCTTTTGATTCCAGATAGCTTTCCAGCAGCGGCGCGGAGTCAAAGTGGTCCTCGATGGAGTTCTTGCCCTTGCCGGTGACGATGATGATGTGTTCGATGCCCGAGGCTACGCACTCCTCGGCGACATACTGAATCTGCGGCTTATCGACGACGGTGAGCATTTCCTTGGGCTGGGCCTTGGTGGCGGGCAGGAAACGGGTGCCCAGACCCGCGGCGGGCAGGACTGCCTTGCGAACTTTGCGCACAGGGTTCGACGGCGACGGGAAATCGTTAGGAGTCATATAGGATCGAGGTTGCTCTCAGGTGAGGAAGGAGTTTATTCATCGCTTTCTGCACAGTAATGGCGGCGCCATAGTTTTGTCAATCCAGGCGAAATAGAACATCGGGTGAAGCCTGTATCCGGCTGGGACTTGCGGAACGCCTCGCGAATTGCCTTGCTAGAAAAACCCTTAGTGGCTTCCGGATTTTCGCGCCACTGCGGGCGGCCCAGCCAGCACGAGGGACAGCGGACCCGCGGCCTCCGGCACTTCGTGCGGGTAATCTTTTCCCAACAAAGCTGCGATGGTCGCCGCGATTTGCGATTGTGTTACCTCCGGAACCTGCGCGCGTTCCCCGAGTGGCGGCGTATCCGGCCCCATGACCGCGATCCAAATGTTCTCCGAGCCTTTCTGGTCCACGCCGTGTTCCTTCCACTCCACGGGACCGCTGCCCCGGCCATGATCGGTGGTGATGATAAACGTGGTCGTGCCGCGATACGCGGGCAAGGACTGCATGGTCTTCCACAGTTGGTCCACGAACCCGTCGAAAGCGTGCGCGCTCTCTAAAACGAGATCGTAGCGTCCGGAGTGCGCCCAGTTGTCGGTCTCGCCGTAGCCGGCAAACAACACCCGTGGCTGATAGCCACGCACGTAGTCGAGCATCGGGATTTGCAGAAATGAATCCCAGGTATCTTCGTCATCGAGTTTCGTCGTGGTGCGATACAACTGGTTGACCACCTGTTGCCGCTCCGTCAATTTTCCGTGGTACGGCGGGTCCCATCCAGCCTGCATGACCAGGCGGCTGCGCGGCTGGTTGAAAATATTCTTGAAAATGTCCCAGGTGCCGTAGACCGCGACCTTGCCGTGAAGCTCCGGCAGGCCGTTGAGCCACTCGAAGACCGTCTTGTTGGGATTGGGTCCGAATTCGTTGGAGTCGATCCTCGGATCGCCGCGCCCGGTCAGCATTTCGTTGTACCCGGGATAGGAGAACGCCTTCCCGTTGGTGACTCGCGCGATGCTGCCCTTAGCCTGATTGCCGAGGAGTTGCCCTTGTTCTGCCACCGTGCCCCAGAGGAAAGGAAAAAGGGCCTTACGGCGCTCCTTCACGTCGTCCCGCCAGAACTTGCGCTTCAGCTCTTCGGGGTTGGCCCAGCTTCCGCCGTCTTTGTCGTTCAGCAGAGTCGGATCGGCGCCGGTAAAAATCTCCTGCCAACGCAATCCGTCGGCCACAATCAGCACCACGTTGCGGGTCTTGCCTGGAACGATCGGCGTGCTTTGCGCTGGCAGACGTTGCGCGGTGGCGGCCAGAGCGCAGAGTGCCAAGGCGCAAAAGTATCGGCGTGATTTCTTCACGGTTTCCTCTAATTCCTGGCAATGCCTGGTCTAAAAAGCGAACCGCAGCGAGAACTGCATGCGGCGCGGCTCCGTAAGTGTATTGAAGTACTGTCCGAAAATGGAAGCGACATCCGGGGAACTGCGAATGGTCTGCGCGGCGTCAAAGCGAATCGAGTTGGTGATGTTGAAGACGTCCCAGCCGAAACGCAAGGAGCGAGCCTCCCCCAGATTCCATGTTTTTTGCAGGCTCATGTCGATCCCAAAATACCCCGGCCCGCGAAGATTGTTTCTCGAACCGGATTCACCGGGATAATCGTGTCGAAACGCGGCGATGGCCGCCGTGGGATCCTGAAAGACGTTGATGGCCGGGGCGGTGGTGCCCGGGTTGATGGCGTCAAACGTCCCGGTTTTGGGAAGCGGCCCAACCACAGCTGCATTCCCGGCAATCCCATAGTTGGTCGACCAAAAACTTCCGTTATAAACGGAAAAAGGGAAGCCGCTGGTCCAGCGCGCCAGCCCGGACATCTCCCAGCCGCCAAACGCGGCGTCCAGTCCGCGGTTCCACCCTGCACCAAAGTCGCGCCCTTTTCCAAAGGGCAGCTCCCACATCCAGTTGGAATTGAATTGGTGGCGCACATCGAAGTCCGACACCGCGCGCAACTGCTTCGGGGACCACGAATTCACGATCTGGCTGTCGAAACCGAAGCCCTCGTACTGGTTGACCCGCGACGCCGCCGAACCCAGGTCGATGGATTTGGAGAACACATAGTTGAAGTCAAATTGCAGCCCGCGGGACATGCGCTTCCGCAAAATCAGCTGGAGGGAGTTGTAACTGCTGGTGCCGATGGAATCCCAGGCGTACAAGGAAGAAAACTGGCTCTGAAAAAATTGATACGGCTGGGTCACGCCGTTCACCGTGGCGCAAGCCGGCGAACACGTACTGTCCGCGGTAATCAAGGAGATGGATTCGTTGCCCACGTCGCAGGCATAAAACGAATACATCTCCTGGGTGGCCGTCAGGCTGGTCAAGCCCTGGCTATTGGGCGTGCACGAGCTATAGGGAGCGAGTCCGGCGGCCGTGGGAAATATGTTTTCCCAGAAGGGAATGTTCGGTACCTGGCTCAAATCGGTCCCGGCGCCGCCATTGGCCTGTGCTAGTTTCACCAGCGCGGTGGCCGCCGTGAAATAATCCATGTGCGATTTTGGGTCCACCAGGTCCAGCGGCATCATCAAGTCGATTTCCTGGAAGAGCCGGCGTCCCAGCCGCCCGACGTAAGCGGCCTCAATCGAAAAGTCGTGTCCCAGGTCGCGCTGAATCGAGAAATTAAAGGCATGAGAGTAGGGGGTCTTGACCTTGTCATCCACTCCCCAGCTCAGCGCATTGTTTCCGGGCACCGGCGTAACCGGAAAGCCCGCGGAGGGTTGCGGCGCCAGGGTGAACAGCGCCTGCGGAATGGTATTCAGGTCCGTAAACCGCGGCACGTCGTCAACGGTGAGCACGTTGGCGGGATTTTGCTCGACGGTGGTCAGTCCGAAAGAGCCTTGCTTGTCGAACGTGTTGGCCATCTCTTGGCCAAAGTGATCGAAGTAAATCCCATAGCCCAGCCGCACCGAGCTTTTCCCTGGGCCTCCAAAGATTGAGCCCAGGATGCCGTCGTTCCAGCCCGGCGACCAAGCCACCGAAAAGCGCGGCGCGATGTTTTTGTAGTCCCACTGCCAATACGGCTTGCGTCCATTCGCTTGCCCGGCGAGATCGAAGCTGATGATCGGATCGGAAACCATGCCCTGCTGTTGCAGCGCGCCGCGGGTGTGGAAAATGTCGTCGAGGCTGGTGGTTGGCGCCACCTGCAGGCCGTTGACTTCATATGGTGGCTGCAGCAGGGAATAGCGCGCGCCGATCGTGACGGTCAAATTGGGTTTTACCCGCCAAGAATCCTGCACGTAGGTATCGAACTCGTGGTCGCGGAAATGCCGTTTGGTGAAGGCGCCTACCGGCAAGACGTCCCCTTTTTTGTCGCGCTGATAGACCGCGTTCACTTCCGAGATGAGCCCCGCCAGGGTGGTAATCGCCGAATCGTACGAGGTTTGAAACAAGTCTGCGTCCACGGCGGGAAAGCCAAACGCGGCCGGATCGAGGCTGCCTCCGGTGTTGGCCACTTCCGAGTTCGCCAGCCAGGTGTAGGACGTGAAGGCATCCGGGAAAGCAAAGTCATTGGAATTTCGCAGACTATCCACGATGCGCAGGTTGCCGCCGATTTGAATGGTATGTTTGCCGTGGACCCAGGTGAAATCATCGATCCAGTTTTGCACCGGGACGATCAAGCCGGTGGAGCGCGTGAATGCCCGCGGATCATCCAATCCCACCAACGTGATGTGGTCCTGGCTATTGTTCGCGCCGATAAAGCCCAGACTCTGCCGAATGAATCCGTAGCGCAGCGAGTTGGCCTTGGTGGGGCTGATCACAGCCGTATAGCCCGCGGCGATTCCCCGGCTGCCGTTGGTTTCCAGTTGTGTTGGCGAGCTTCCCAGGTATTGCTGGACGTCGGCCTGGTGATCGTCCTGATAGTTGCCGCGGACAAACACGCGATGATTGCCATTTTTCGTGATGTTGTAGTCCAGCTTCAGAATGCTGGTGTTCTGGTGCAGCGGATTGGGCGAGGCAAACGTGTAGCCCACGGTGTTTACGCCGTCGCCGGCCGGCGCGGGACTAGCCGGCGGCGCCGGATAGGCGTTCAGCACCTTCAAGATGGCTGCGTTCACGCCGGGCTGCGCGCAGGTGTGATTCGCCGTGCAGTTTGGATCCATGGACGCGATCTGCGTGGGATTCAGCCCGAAGTATCCGCTGGGCACGGTGTAGCTGGCGCCGCTCAGACCCTGGACCGTAGAGGCGCTGTTGCATCGCGGGTCGACCGGCAGCCCCGTGTTCGGATCGGCTTGGCATTGATACATGATCACGCCATCGCGCAAACTCGCGCTCGGGATGGTGCGCAACACCTGCTGGGATTCGGCCTTGCGCACCGCCTCATAGTTGAAAAAAAAGAACAGGCGGTCTTTCAGGATCGGGCCGCCGATGCTTCCGCCATAGGTGTTGCGGATGTACGGAGACGGTTTGTTGGGCTCGCCCGCGGAGAGCTCGTTGATTTTGTTGAACCAGTCGTTGGCCCGGCCCACGATGTTGCGGTTGTACTCGTAGAGCGTGCCGTGAAAATTGTTGCTGCCGCTGCGGGTGATCAGGTTTACTTGGGCGCCGGAAGAACGGCCGGCGTCGGCTTCGCCGCCGGCGGTGGTGACGCGGAACTCCTCGGTGGATTCCAATGTGGCCCGCAAGGCCCCGGAGAACGCGGTCCCGAAAAGTTGATCGTTGTCGTCGATGCCGTCCAACGCGATATTCGATTCATCGCTGCGGCCGCCATTTACCGACCCGCTGCGGCTGTCGGCTACCAAATCCGAGTTGCCGTTTCCTGTGGACGGCGTCCCGAGGTTCTTTCCGGTATCCGGAAAGAACACGGCGCCTGGTTGCAGGCTCAAAATTTCCGCGGGGTTGCGGCCGTCGAACGGCAGGGTTTGAATCTGCTTGGCGTCGAAGGCGTTGCCGATGGTGGCGTCCGTGGTGTTGATCGCCGGAGCGGCCGCAAAGCTTACCGTGACGGTTTCCGACGCGGTGCTGATGGCCAGGCGCGGATTGAGCGTCACGGGCGTCGCGACTTGCAAGACCAACTGCGTTTGCACGCTGGTTTTGAAGCCCGCTGCCGATACCCTGAGTTCGTAGGTCGCTGGCGGCAATTGCAGGAACTCGTACGAGCCGTCTTCGGCCGTCTTCGTTTCGGACTTAAATCCACGCGCTTGGTTTTGCAAAATCACCAGCGCCCCAGCGACGACTGCCCCGTTGGGATCGCTGACCGTGCCATGCAGCGAAGTGGTTCCTTGTTGGGCGCAAAGCGGCGAACTAGTTCCGAGCGCGATCACTACGATCATTGCGAGTCCGCACCACATCGATTTCCACATCGGGCGCCCCTTCGATAAGCCGGTACAGTATTCCTACTCGAGTCGGGAAAGGAACCCAAGCAATACAGCAAGATTGTTAATCGGTGGTTACAGCCCGGTTTGGAGTGCGGCGGCGGCTTGGCGGGGCTTTCTCGCACACCGCGTCGCCACTTAGCGGCGAGCGATGCCGGAAAGCTCGAGGTATCGCGTCGGGGTCAGCGCGCAACAGGCGCGTGTGCTAGCATATTTTCCGTGATTGATTTTCGCGAGAGAGAAAGCCCTGTGCGCATCCTGGGAATCGAATCTTCCTGCGACGAGACTGCCGCCGCGGTGGTCTCCGACGGCCGGGAAATCCTGTCCAGCGTGGTGGCCTCGCAGATCGACATTCACCGCAAATATGGCGGCGTGGTGCCGGAGCTGGCCTCGCGCGAGCATCTGCGTCAGATCGTTCCAGTGGTGCGCGAAGCCCTGGACCAGGCACGCATGCAGCTCAGCGATGTGGACGCCATCGGTGTCACCCACGGGCCCGGGCTGGTCGGCGCGCTCCTGGTTGGCATCACTTACGGAAAAACTCTGGCGCAAGCACTCGGTAAGCCCCTGGTGGGTGTGAACCATCTCGAAGGCCACGTCCACGCGGTTTTTCTCGAAGCGCACAAGTTTGGGAAGGCGCCGAAGCTTCCGGCGGTGTGCTTGATCGTTTCCGGAGGCCACACGGTTTTGTATGAAGTGACGCCGGACGCTGCCAACACGGAAACCTTTCACTATCGCAAGCTCGGCCAGACTCGCGACGACGCCGCTGGCGAAGCCTACGACAAAGTAGCCAAGCTGCTCGCTCTGGGTTACCCGGGCGGCCCCATTCTTGACCGCTTAGCCGCTGCCGCAGCCGACGCCACGCCCGCTCCCGTGAAATTCGGCCCCACCAAAACGCGCGGAAACCCTCTGGACTTCAGCTTCAGCGGGCTGAAGACCGCCGTGCTCTATCACGTGCGGGAACATTGCGAATACGGCGCCGAAATTCTGGCTCGGGAAGCGGCCCTTAAGCGCGGGGAACGCAAATTTGAGCAACTCTTGCCGCTCTGCAGCCCGCAAACGCTGGCCCTGGTCCGCGAGTTTCAAAACGCGGTAGTGCGCGACCTGGTCGACCGCACCATGGCCGCCGCCCGGGAATTGTCGGCCGAAAGCGTGCTGGTCTCCGGCGGCGTCGCGGCCAACAGCCAACTGCGCGCCACTTTCGAGCAGCGCGGCAAATCCGCCGGCGTCGAAGTTTTCTTCCCCAGCCGCGCGCTCTCCACCGACAACGCCGCCATGATCGCCGCCGCCGCCTATTTCCGCTTCCGCGCCGGCGACCTGGCTGACGCTTCGCTCAACGCCGATCCCGCTCTCAAGCTGGCGTAGCGCAAGAGCACAGGCAAGGCACAAAGGCTATGCGGCAAGCCTCACCCGCGACGCCATTGAAAGCCGGCGGAAAAAGGTCCTTTCATTGGGAGGACGGGGGCTTCAGAGTCTGTGTGGCAACTTCCGTCTTCGTCAGGGCACGGCTAAACAGGCTGCGGAAAAAGGATCGGAGGGACGCGCTAAAGCGCGCCCCTACACTTCACGCGCGGCTAAAAGCCGTGCGCCGACGAAAAGAGGAGTTGCCACACAGACTCTTTAGCCCCTGAAGAAAGCTGTTTCCGCAGTTTCCGTATCCGTAACCTGTTAAACGGGAACGGCTCTCGCTGGCTTGGTTCTCTTCGCCAGCAAGGCCAGCCGCTGGGCGTGACTCATGGGCTCCCAGGGAACAAGTTTTTCGGCCAGGACATCCATTCTGCGAAGCAGCGTCAACTCGACGAAAAGCTCCATAAAATCCATGTCTCGAAAGACCAGCGAACCGGCCTCCCTCATTTTTTCGCGAATCCGTTCCTGATGCGCCGGCATCTCGGTCCAGTGCAGGCCGGATCGGTGGTGATGGCAGAGGTGGTATCCCTCGTTCATGAAATTTACTTCGTCAAAGACGGTTACCGTATTTACAAAATAATCGTCGGGATCGTCGGGGTCGCAGAAGGCGTGCTGCACCCAGGAGGTGATGGCCATGATGAAGTTCATGCACAGAAGAGGAACCAACACGAACGCTATGCCAATTCTCCAGTCGTAAACAAAGACCGCTCCGAAATACACTGCGTACCGCGTCATTCCCCACAACATTCGTCTTCGGTTCTTCTCATCGCGTCTGGCTTTGAAGTAGGCGTAGGGAGCAATCCCCAGGGTGGTCCAGATGTTGTCCGAAAGATACCAAAGGAAATGGAGAGGATTGGTTCGATCGTAGCCGCTGGAGGCGGCATTGTCGTCGAGTCCGCCGTTCTCCTTGTGGTGCAGACGCACATGCACCGTCCGGCCCAGTTCGGGAAGGTCCCCATACAAATATCCCAGAAAGAATTCGACGTAGCGGCCGAAAACCTTATCGTATTTCCCCGAGAAATATCCTTGAGGCCGGTGCGCCTCCAGGTGTTTGGCGCTGAACATCCTCACCGACCGCTGAAACTTGAGACCGCAGAGCGAAAGGTAGAAAGCAATCACCAGCAGCAGCCGGGGTTTCCCCAAAACGAGTTGCGTCACGAAAATGGGCAAGGCGGTTAGGGTGAGCGAGACGATGATTCGTAGCGCGGGGGTGTCTCGGGGATCCCGCAGAACTCTATGGCCCAGCCGCTCAAGGAACCGGTCGTAAGTCCTGGACAAAAATTGGTACGCGTCGCGTAAGGGACGAACCCTGCCGAGAAGCTGGGCCGCGCCATAGCTTCCGAAGGAAAGCAATCCCACCAGCGATATGGCTGCGATGCTCGCCAAAGCCATGAGTACCGCCCACGTCCGAAATACGAGTTCGGGTAGGGCGGCAAGCCGCATCGCGGGCCAATACGTCTTTGCGCGAGCGTCTTCTTGCATGTCGCTCAAATCCGCTTGCGTTAGCTTGTCCACGAGTTGCATGTTCGTCGTTGTACCAATCGAAGGATTTCGTCCGGTGTCGTACACAAAACGATTCTAGGCTCAAAGGGAGCAAAACTTCCAGCGTCGAACGCTGGCGTGGACAAAACTCATCAGCGCGACATAGCCGATAAATTTGATTCGTTCCTTCTTTCGATCCCTAATCCGCCGGCACCGCCCGCGCTTTCGCCCAGTCGCGAATTCCCTGAATATCTTCCGCGCGGGTCACGCTGAGCGGCTGCGTTCCGCGAATTTCCGCCAGCAAAATGTCTGTGGCGAGTTGCTGTTTCTGTGCAAAAGCCGTATACAAAGCGGAAACGATGGATTGCTCGATCTCCGCTCCGCTGAACCCGTCGCTCGCTGTGGCCAGTTGCGCAAGGTCGAATCCTGCCGGGTCCCGCCCGCGCTTCTTCAAATGCAGCGAAAACAAGGTCGCGCGCACTTCCGGGCTCGGCAGGTCCACAAAGAAAATCTCGTCGAAGCGCCCCTTGCGCAGCATCTCCGGCGGCAGCTTGGTGATGTTGTTGGAGGTCGCCGCCAGAAACACGCCGCTCTGGCGATCCTGCATCCAGGTCAGCAGGGTGGCCAGCAGTCGCTGCGACAATCCCGCGTCTGCGTCGCCGCTGCTGCCCGCCGAGGCAAAGGCTTTCTCAATTTCATCGATCCACAACACCATGGGGGACAGCTTCTGCGCCAGCTCCAACGCTTTGTGCAGCCGCTTCTCGCTTTCGCCGACGTATTTGTCGTACAGCGCGCCGGCCTCCAGCCGCGCCAATTCGTAGCCCCATTCGCCGGCCACCGATCGCGCTGCCAGGCTCTTTCCGCAACCCTGCACCCCGGTGATCAATATTCCTTTCGGCGGCTCCAGGCCAAAGCGTTGCCCCTCCGGCGTCAATGCGCTCTTGCGCTTGACGATCCACTCGCGCAGCCGCTTCAATCCCGCCACGTCGCCAAATGAGGCGTCCCGCCGCACCGTCTCCAGCAGGCCGTCCGTGCGCAGCGCCTGGCGCTTGGCATCCATCACCGCCTCGAGCAGCCCCGCATCGACGCGCCGGCGCTCCAAAATGCACATGCGCAATGTGCGGATGGCTTCTTCCTGCGGCAACCCGACCAGATTCCGGGTAAGCTGCATCGTTGCCGCGGCATCCAACACACCGGGAACCTGATTGCCGACGGTGGCCTGTGCCAGGACCAGTTTCACGTTGGCCAGCAGCTCCTCCGCGCTGGGCAAGCCCAATTGAAACGGCGCTGCGTCACCCTGCAGATCGGCGGGCAGCTGCACGGAAGCCGCTGTAATCACGATGGATCGCCGCTCGCCGCGAAATTTCTCCGCCAGTTCGCGGAGCCGCCGGCACACCCGGTCGTTGTCGCAATATCGCGCGAAATCTTTCAGCACGAAGATCCCGTCGCCATGGATCACGTCAATGTTGGTCAGCGCCTGCTCGGGAGTCTCGGTGTTGTACAGCGGCTGCCCCTTCATCCTTGCCAGCCCGACGGTGACGCTCCAGGTATAGAGCGGCACGTCGAGTTGCGTGGCCACCTCGAACAGCAATTGCTCGACGCGGCCCTCTTCTGTGGTTTCCACCGTGATGATCGGGTGCCGTGAGTTGACCAGCAAGGACAATTCATCGTGTTTGTTCGGTGGCGCCGCTTTCCCCGAGGCGTTTCCCGCAGGCCGGACGGCCTGTGGCGTGGGGCGTATGGTTGCGGCGGGAGGTCCGCCTTGGGCTTCGTTTGACAAAGCAATACGCCTCGTTTAACGTTAGAAGTTTGAGAAATGCGCAAAGGAGCAGTAGATGGCCCAAGGACAGGCTACCAAAGTTAAGAAGAAGAAAAAGTCGGTTTTAAAGCGTGCGGCGCAATCTCGTCAACGCGCCGACGTCAACCGCGCCAACCGCACCCGGGTCCGCACGCTCATGAAGCGCCTGCGCACCGCAATCACCGCGAAAGACGCCACCGCGGCAGGCAATCTTCTGCAGCCGACCATGTCGGCGATTGACGTGGCCATCACCAAGGGCGTGCTGCACGAAAACACCGGCAACCGCTACAAATCCCGCCTCACCCTGGCCTTCAACGGCGTCAAAACCGCCAAAGCATAAGCTTCCGCCATCAGCTTTCAGGGACGGGCACCCGTGCCTGTCCCCGTTGTTCCCTTAGAATCAACACTTACAAAAAAGTGGGGAGGGGGTAGCGCCTGCGCACTCTTCTGCCTGATGCGAACCCGCAGCCATAACTGTTTGGGTGCACCGCCGGTACCAAGGAATTTCCTCTCCAAAAGAAGTATGTCACTCTGGCCACGTCAAGGAGCCATACCCATCCTCTCACCGGCCACGTGGAGCCTCAGGCGCAAGATTGTTGTCCCTCTTCTGGCGCTATTCCTGCTTTTGGCCGGGACGCTGATCTGGGACCTTTATTCCCCCGAGTACTTCGCCTGCCGCTTCGCCCCGCAACCCTCTGCGGTGCCGCAAGCCTCGACTCAGGCGGTATTTACGGCCCACGTAGTTCTGGGCGGCAGCCTCTTCACCAGGTCCGCAGGAAAAGACGCGGCCGAGCAGAACCACCGCTACTGGGCCCTGGCGTTGGTCCGCCAGCCATTTTGGGGCATCCCGCAGAGCCGCAAGCTGGTGGTTCTCACGCTGTACACCCGGAATCGCGGGAATCCCTTCGCTCATGGCGAAGACTACTTCGTCGATGGAGACCACTGGAAGGGTATCCTGACCCGCTTTCTTCCTGTTTTCGAGACCTACTGCACGCGCACTGCGCCTCTAAAGGTGGCGGAGGTCGACCTACGCGTGCTGCGCGACGCCTCGCCGCGGGAAGGTGTGCGCATCGTCGGCTATACCGGGCGTGCCACGGACGACTACAACGTGCAGCCAGTTCCGGGAGTCAAGGTGGTCATCACGGGTCCCACGGGCCGCACCGTCGCCACCTCTGACGAGTCCGGAATCTTCGATGTCTCGGCCCTGCCTCCGGGCGATTACGAAGTGGACCGCACCGGTGGCGGTAGAGATTCCAGCTGGAAGCACCCCGCGTGTCGCTGGATTGGCCGCGAAGCCCCCAAGTCCGGAGACGTCCGCGCGTGCACGGTCTTCACGCCCTAGCCAGTCGCCATTTCCGAGGCATCGCGGGCGACCAGCCTCACGAGAACGTCTACGTCCAACAGCACTAGGGTTGTTTAGCGCGTAGCGCTTTTTGCGGTTTCTGGCTTGCCGGTCAACTCGGTGACCAGGAATTCCATAACGATGCGGGCGTCTTCGCCGCCGCGCTTGAGACGATCATCGGCCATTTGCAGCGCCTGCAAGCCATGGAGCAGCCGCGGCTTGGAGATCTTTCGGGCGTTCTGTAGCGCGAGCTCTGCCTGTTCCGGACGCATGCCGAGTGCGCGTGCAGCTTGCCAGCCGTTGCTGACGCCGCGAACTTCGCTGGCCTCGATCAGCTTGCGGTACATCCAGGTCATGGCGCCGAGCATCGGCAGTGGCTCTTCACCATCGCGCAGCAGCCGGTCCAGGAACTCCAACGCCTTCTTCTGCTGCCGCGAGGCCAGCAAGTCGGCGAGTTCCCACACCGTCGCGGTCTTCTCGGAAATCACCAAGGCGCTGACGTCCTGCCGCCGGATCAGTTTTCGCTCGCCGGCATAGGTCGAGAGCTTCTCGATCTCGGTGTTCAGCCGCATCAGGTCGGCCGCCACAAATTCGGCGAGATCCTCGGCCGCCCCGTTCTCAAACTCCACCTTTTTGTCTCTGGCAATGGTGTGTGCCAGCGCGACGGCGGCAACCTGCCGCTCCGCGGCGTTCTCGCTCAAGGCCACGTCCACGACCAGGGTCTTCTCGACCAGCAATTTTGCTAGTTTCATGCGCTGGTCCAGCGCCGTTGCCTCCAGCACCAGCATGGTGAACGGCGCGGGATTTTCCAGATAGGCTTCCAGTTGCTCGACTGCCGCGTCGCGGTTCTTCTCGCCAAGCTTCTCGACCTTCTCCACGTCCTCCAGAAAGACTACTTGCTGCGGCGAAAGCATAGGTAGCGTTTGCGCCTGCTCCAATGCGTCCCGCGTTTCACCGCGGTCCGCCGAGTACCGCGAAACCGCCCAAGTCCGCGCCGCCTCGGGAATAAATTTCTCGATCAACTGGCCGCGGCACATGTCCCGCAGATAGGTCTCTTCGCCCAAAAGCAGCAGCGCCGCAATGGGTTTCCCCTTTTGCAGCCGCGCCAGCAATTCGTCCGTCGAAACTCGCGCCATCCCCCACAACTCCTAACTGATTCCGCTTGCTAATAATTCTCGGTTACCGCGGCCACCAGCCGCGCCGCGAAATCCTGCGCCAACCGGTCCAGCGCCGGATCTTGCTCCCCGAAAAAACTGTTCACGTCCGTGGAAATCTCATATTCATTGCGAAACAGGAAATTTTCGTTGTGATACAGCGCCTTCTGCGTGGTGCTGTCCGTCAGCGTGACCTCACACTTCACCGTCACCAACATCGTTGTGGCGCGTCCGCTGCCGGTGTCGAACAGCAGCGGCACAGCTTCCACACTCAGCACCTTGCCGCGCAACACCGCGTCGCCTGCTTCCGGATTTGACACTACCTTGTAGGGCGTCTTGGCCAAAAACTCGCGCACCGTCGCCGCCGTCAGTTTCTGCTCGATGCGGTAGTTGGTGGTTTTGTTCTCCAGCGCCGGCACGGCAATCACGTGGATGGTTGGGGGCAGGGAATCGCTGCGTCCGGCAACGTGGTATCCGCAGCCGCTCAGCGCCAAGGCCAGCAGCACAAACAGGGAACTGGAAATTCTCTTCATTCAGCCAATAGCTCCGCCAGCCTGACGGCGTTCCAGGCCGGTAGACGGATGTTATCCGCAGCGCCCCAAAACCACCAAGTCCCGGGTTTGGCTTGATCTGCTTTCGGCTGCGCCAGATGGATCACCGATTCTTCGGCGACGCTCACGTTGCTGGGACTCTCGGGCGCCTGCGCTATAGAAAAGCCGCCGGCCTTGCAGGCATCTTGGATGCGTGTCGCGTCAGCAGAAGGATCCAGCTCGGCGCAGGCTGCAAAGGTCACGCCGTAAAATACCGGAACATGCAGCAACTGAACCGCGGGAACCACGGAGCTTTCGCGGAGGCACGAGTGAACCTCGTTTCTGAGGATTTCCCGTGCATCGTGCAAATTGAATCGGCTGGAGGGCCCAAAACGGTCGAGCGTGTTGAAGGCCAGCTGTGCGTCGAATAGTTGTTTTCCGGGGCTTTGCATCGAGAGTAGCTGGCTGGTCTGGGTCTCCAGTTCCTCGATGCCCAGTTTTCCCGCCGCGGAGATCGGCTGCAACACAGTGCAAGTAAGTTGGCGCAGGCCAAGGCTTTGCAAGGAAAGCGCAAGACGAATGATGGCTTCCGCGGAGGCAGACGGAATGGTCGCGAGGCGGCGTTTCTCCGGTAAGGCATGGCCGCGAAGTTTGTCTATCCCCGGAAACCACGCGAAGGAGTCGACGAAGGCGACCGAGTGGCCGGACAGATCGATGATCACCGCGCCGCTGGCGTGCGCCAATTGAAAATTGGCGAGTGTGAAGCCGAACGATCCCGTGAAAAACACAAAGCGCGCCTTGTGGAAGCTGCCTTCTTCGACGGGTTGGATCACCGCGGCTTCCCCGCCCGCCTCGGTAAGAATACCCGCGGCAATTTCCTCGTCGAGCAAGCGCAAGTCCGCCGCGGCAAAACGGCTCTGCTCCAGCAAGGACTTGAGTTCGGCCCCGAGCAGGGAAGACGCACCGGCAATTACGATGCGATGGGAGTCTCGATCAAACGGCATGAGTCCGCGATACCATACGGTGCCGCAGCAGTCGCACCACGTGCAAGACCACGCCGGCCACGCAGTAGGTGGAGGCCAGAATGACCAGGGCAAATTCAGAGAAGCGCCAGACCACGGCCACCAGCATCAGTAGCAGAACCACCGCCAGGGAAGGCTGGCGCCGCGTCCAGGGTATGTCTTTGAAACTGTAGTAGCGGATGGTGCTGGTCATCAGGGCGCCGAGTGCCGCGGCCAGGAGCAACCAGGCCAGCGAGAACCGCCAATCGGTCAGCGGCGTTTTGAAGCCGTGCACCAACGCAGCGATCATCCCCGCGGCCGCAGGCGTGGGCATGCCCACGAAGTTTTTTGACCCGCCGGGCGCCATGCCCTGGACGTTGAAGCGCGCCAGGCGCCAGGCGCAGCACACCAGAAAAATGAAGCAGCACACCCACCCCGTTTCGGCCAAGAGCTGGCCCCTCTGGGTGGCCAAGTTGGGCAAGCTGGTAACGCCCCAGGAGTAGGCCATGACCGCCGGCGCAATACCAAAACTCACCACGTCGGCCAGGGAATCCAGCTGGACGCCAAACTCGGTATTGGTGCCGGTCAATCGCGCGACCCGGCCATCCAAGGAATCAAACAGGATGGCGAAGCCGATGGCTTTGGCGGCACGGTCAAAGTCGTCCGCCGTCCCCATCAAGGCGGATAAAACCGCGTAATAGCCGCACAAGAGATTCCCCGAGGTGAACACCGCCGGCAGCAGAAAAATGCCGCGCCGCAGCTTGGGATTCCTGATCCGGCGTCCTTGAAACGAAACCTCGTTGTGCTCCAATTCCGACATGGTTAGGTCCGCTTCCCGGCGGCCGTTAGGGTATCTTCCGAGAGTCCCAATGGCTGTCCGCCCGATACGCTGGAGCCGGCCTTCACGGGCCACCGCGCCAGCACGCTCGATCCGCCCTTCACGTGGTCCCCGACGGCTACTACGATTTCCACGCCTCGGGGCACCCAAAGATCCACGCGGGAACCGAATCGCACCAAACCGATGCGCTCGCCGCGTCCCACCGTGTCGCCTGGGCTCTTCCAGCACACTACCCGCCGCGCGATCAGTCCGGCAATCTGTTTGAATACCATTTCACCGGATGCTGTCGAAAGAGAAATAACGTTTTGTTCATTTTCGACCGAGGCTCGGGCGCGCATGGCCGCCAGGAACTTGCCCGGGCCGGTATTCCATCGCGGTAATGGTTCCGGCCTCCGGCGAACGGTTCACATGGACGTTCCAGACCGCCAGAAAGATGCTGATCCGCTTGCCCGGCCGTCCGGCGTTCTCTTCGTCCGTTACCACCACCACCCGGCCGTCCCCGGGGGACACCACGGCGCCAGGATCCGTAGGGATGGCCCGCTCCGGATCGCGGAAGAAATAGAAGACGAAGGCCGCCAGGCCCAGCAGCAGGACTCCGGCAATGGTCCAATGGGCCAGAAATGCGACGCCGCCGAGGAGCAGCAGGGGCAGCCCGAAGTAATAGCCTTCCTTGACCATGGAGCTTAGACAATACCACAGCGACCGGGGTTGCGTTCCCCGCGCTGCGAGAAAGGTCGGGCGCCTTCCACCTCTATTTTAGAAGGGCTGGTTACTGGGAGTGGGCGCGGGCGCGCCGGACGCGCGAGGCAATCCGCTCCATTTCGTCTTTACAGTAGAGCTTCATCTTCTTTAGCTTGATTTCTTCCAGGAGGGCTTCCGAATTCAGGTAGGCTGCCGAGGTGAGTTTCTGAAGTTCCACTTCGTATTTCGAGTGCTGTTCCGCCAGACGCTGATACTCGGCGTCTGTATCGAGCAGTATGTCCCGAGGGCTCCGCTGCAGGGTTGCCATGCGTTCCTCCTCATGACTGGGGTGTGATTACTTCATAAGCGCAAGGTAACACACTCCGACGGCGCGTCAAGTAGGAACCTGAGATTTTTGGTCCTAGCCTGTGAGTTCTCTCATCATTAGTACTGCCGCCTCCGCGGGTTGCTGGTAGTAGCCTGGGCGCGAGCCCGTTCGCGTGAAACCTTGCTTCTCGTAGAAGCGGATCGCCGCGGTATTGGACTCCCGCACATCCAGGAACACGCGGCGCACTTGGCGTCGCAACAATTCCGCAAATGCCTCATTCCAAAGCGCGTGCGCGATTCCAGCGCGCCTCTTTAACGGATCCACGGCGAGGTTCAGGATCTCCGCCTCGTCGCCTACCACGCGGGCGGCAAACAACCCGCAAACCGCCCCGTTCGCTTCCGCCACCCAGGCCGCGTGTCCTTGATCATTGAGGGCCGCGTACAACTCGCGCGACCACTGCGCAGCCTCCGGCGATCGCCTGGTAATTTCTTCGAGGGCCTGGGCATCTTGTGGGTTGAATTTGCGGACTAGCGCGCTTGGAGCTTTGCGGTCCGGAACTGCCGGTGATCTGGACTCGTCTTTCCAGAGAACCTCGGCGTCGGTGCGCCGCACGTAGTTGGCGTCGAGGGACATCGCATCCGTCAGCCGGTTCTCCTGAGCCAGGCGATAGCCGAGCTGCCCGATCGCCGGCGCCAGGAAGGGAGAAGCCGTTTGCACGCTTTCACCGGCGCTCAGGCGCTGGGACCACATCGGCGTCTCCACCACGAAATGGGGGTCGCTCGAAATCCATTCGATGGGGTCGTTCCCCGCGGTATCCGTGGCCCAGGCCACGAACCGCTCCGGCGCAATCACCATTTCGTCGGCCAGCCGCTCTAATCCTCCGTCGCGCCGGCGATACATGGCCGCGAAAAGCTGGCCCCGCCGCCCGTCGGCAAAGGCGGCCACGTACGGCTGGGTGCCCGATGCCAGCGTCGCAAGGGCCTCTAGCCGTGACACCGCTGCAATGGGTCGCCCGTAAACCTCGGCCCAAGCCTTCACGGTCGCGAGTCCTACGCGGACCCCGGTGAACGAACCGGGACCAGCAGCCACCGCGTAAGCGTCCAAATCAGCCAACGCCATCCCCGTAGCCTGTAGAGCCGCTTGCGCGGCCGGCAGCAACCACGACGAGTAATCATCCGTGGAATCGTGGACGATAGTGTGGATAGGCGTGGCGTCCCGCAAGACGGCCACGCTACCCTTAGAATCGCAAGTGTCTAGAGCAATGAGCAGCACGGCTAGATTCTATCAGGATGGCCGGGCCATCCGGCTAACCGATACAAGAGACTGCCTTTGCGACAGCGGCAGGAACAGCGCACGGATTCCTCGGAAAAACGGGGGGCCGGAGGGAGAGGATAGAAAAGGCGCGTTGGCGGATCGGAGCGGCAAATGCTTAGCAATTTTGGTGCCAAATTAGTAACCGTCTTTCCCTAAGCCCCTGATTCCACTGGATATATCTTGACTCTTGGAACACATTTGCATTACAGTTCTTAATGTATGCCTAGGGGGGCAACCGAAGCTATGGAATACAAAATCGGCGACAAGGTCGTCTATCCGAATCACGGCGTTGGACTTGTAGAGCAGATCAACTACGGAGTCTTGAACGGCAGGACCGAGCGGTACTTTATGATTCGCATTGTGTCCAGCGGTTTGCGCGTCATGGTGCCGCAGTCGAACGCGGATATCGTCGGTCTTCGTTCTGTAATTCGTTCCAACGACGCGAGTAAGGTTCTCGGCTTTCTCGAAAAGGGCAAACTCAACTCGCACCACGACTGGAAACATCGCTTCAAGGAAAATTCCGAACGCATGCGCACCGGCGCGCTGCTAGAAGTCGCCGTGGTGCTCAAGAGCCTGGTTTCCCTCAGCCGCAGCAAGCCACTTTCCTTCCGCGAAAAGAAAATGCTGGAACGCGCCAAGTATTTGCTCGTCAGCGAGATGGCTACCGCACGGAACACCACTGCGGAAAGCGCCGAGGCCGTGGTCGTAAAGTCTCTGGCCAAAGCCAAACTGACCTTCCCGATCATGACCGAAAAATTTGAGTAGTCTGATTCTTGGGGACTCTTCGGCGGGCGACGGCAACGTTGCCCGCCGTTTTCTTTTTGTGCCGACCGGGCGAGAGGCGGTACCAGAATGGTCTCAACTGGAGCCAAGCAAAGGTTCTTAGAGCTGCCTCTTTCCTAACCGAAGAACCCGGCGGATTGCCACCCGCGCCGACTCAGTTCGGTTGGGTGACCGACAGCGGAAACTCGAAAACTTGGTTGTCGATGGGCACCCGCATCACGTACTGATCGGGGTTGGCGTCACGCTCAAACCACACGGCGCCAGAGGTCTTGTCGTCGGGTTTCACCACACCCTTCTTCAGCGCTTCGGCGTTGAATTGCTTGGCGGCCCGGATCAACACCTGGCTGGGCTGTTGGTCGGATGGTTGTTCCTCCCCGGCACGATGGGGTGGCGGCGCATTGTAGGCCACCGTCGGAAAGAGCGAGGAATCGTCGGAAGTCTTGAGATCGGCGGCTTCCGGGACGGCTTCGCCGCTACCCGCCGCTTGCTGGGCCATCTCGCTGGCCAGTTGGGCGGGGGGCACGATGGGTAGGGATTTCCAATGTTCTCCGCGGCTCTCCAGAGTAATGCCGATGGGGTTGACGTACACGTATTCGGAACTGGTGTTGTCCACCAGCACGCTGGCTTTGAGCTTGGCGCCCAGGTCCCGCAAGGAGACCTGAACGGTCACGCCGTCGGCGGTCAAAGACTCGATGACGGTGCCGTCCTTGGTAAGGATCTCGCAACCCTGCATGCCGCGTCTCCAGCGGGCGACGCCGTCGCGCACAATGGCGGAGGCCGGGGCTACCCGTGGTTCGGGCTTGGGGGCTGCTACCGGCGCTGCCTTTGCGGCCGCGACCGGTGCAGGCTTGGCCGCCGCCGGGGCTTTCACCAGGTAAATCCCGGCAACATAGCCGGTCTTTCCGTCGGCGGTGCGCACGTTTACCGTGTAGCCTTCTAGATCCGAGAGCACCGAGACCTGGTCGCCGCAGCTCAACATTTCGACGAGATGCAGGGGCAGGGACTGCGCGGAGTCGGCGGTCAGCGGCACACTGGAAGTGAGGCCGACGCAATGAATCATAAAGACCGGGCTGGAGCGAACCGCCGGAGCTGCAGCTGGCGGCGCGGCGGCTTCTTGGGCCCCGGAAGCTAGCGGCAGGGTTAATCCCGCGGCCGCGGCGATCAGGACAAGTTTGCGTGTCATACCGACTCTCTCTAAGGAGATTTGATTTTCTTAATCTAGCGTTAGAGTCGCATCTTTGCAGGCGTAGCGGCGGGCGTCGATAGTGCCTGAGTACCAAAATGCAGTAATGGTCTGGGCACAGGCGGAAGGACAGGAACAAAATTCGTAACGTAGCGCTTCCGCCAATGAGAGTACGCGATGCGAGCCGCCAGCATTTGGAACGAAGGCGGCGGCAGAGTGGTGTGGAACCGTCTCTTTTTAGGGCACGGCCGGATTGGGATTTTCCGGCTGGGTCTTCGGGAAATATTTCTCGTACCACGCAATCGCCCGGTGGATGCTGTCCACCACGTGCCCGGACTCGCGAATCCCGTGTCCTTCGCGCGGATAGCGCACGAAGACGGTGTCCACGCCGACGTCTTTCAGCGCCACGAAATACTGCTCCGCTTCGGCGATGGGCACGTCCGGATCGTTTTCCCCGTGCATCAGCATGGTAGGCGTGGCTACCGCGGCAATGTGCTTCAGCGCCGAGCGCTCCCACAAAATGTTCATCAAGTCGTCTTGATGCGGCAACTGACCGAACTCCATCTGCTCGTATTGGTTGTAGTAGGTCATGTAGTTGTAGCTGATCAGGTTGGCGATGCCGGCGATGGGGATGGCGGCGCGGAACATGCGCGTCTGGGTGATCAGCCACATGGAAAGCTGGCCGCCGTAGCTGACGCCTTCGACGCCCATGCGCTCGCGGTCCAGCCACAAGTAACGCCGCAGCGCGGCGCTCACGCCGTAGAGCACGTCCTGCGCTTCGTTGCCGTCCTGGTCGGCAAAGACGCCATCCGCAAAGGCCTGCCCGTATCCCGTGGAGCCGCGATAGTTCACGTGCAGCGTGGCCCAGCCGCGAGCCGCGAAGGCCTGATCCCGGAAATTGAACGCTGGGCCATTCTGCCCGTGCGGGCCGCCGTGGATGTTGACGATCAGCGGGTGCTTGGAGTCCGGCGTCATGCCCAGGGGCTTGACCAGGAAGGCTTCCACTTCAAATTTGTTGTCGTTGCTGACGAATGTAAAGGGTTCCACCTCAGCGATCTGCTTGCCCCGCAGAACCTCGGCGTTTAGATCGGTGAACTGCTTGGAGTTGGTCCCGCTGCGGACGTACAACTCCGCCATATCCTGAGGACTGGCGAATGTGTAGGCGATGGCTCCCGACTTTGCGAGCGAGAACGAGCCAACGCTGCCTCGCGCATTGAGCACCATTTCAGCGCCGTTGGCCGTGGGAGCCGCGTGAACGTCGCGCCGCTGGCCCGTTGGCGCTTCCGCTCTGGCATCGCCGCCATCCAGCCCTTGCCGGTACAGATGCACGTTTCCGCGCTCCTGGACGGTGAAGTACAACGCCTTTCCATCCGGGGCCCATCGCGGAGGGCCTTGCCGATTGTCGAGAGTGGCCAGTTCGCGCCGGCCTGAGCCGTCGGCGTTCATCACCCAGACGTGGGTATCTTCCATGGTGGTTTCGCGGTCGGTGAGACCGCGTTTGGTCGCCAGGAAGGCCATCATTTTTCCATCGGGCGACCACTTTGGATCGTACTCGGCATTCTCGGTGGCCGTCAGGCGGCGGATCGAGCCGTCGCTGACTTTCAGCGCAAACACGTCGTAGTTGAAAAACTGGTCGGTCTCCGGCGAGCGGTCCGAAATAAACGCGATCTCATCGCCCCGCGGCGACCAGTCGATGGAATGCTCGTAGTAATTTCCGGTGGTGAGCTGGCGCACCTGCTTGGTGGCCAGGTCCACCGCAAAAATGTGCAGCCGGCGGTTGTCGTTGAAATGCGTGAAGCCCTCGCCGGCGTCCGGCTTGTAAAGGTAGCGCGTAATTACAATCGGATCGCCAGTGGCGTCGGCGGTTTCCGGGCCGGGTGTCGCGGAAATGAACGCGATCTCCTTGCTATCCGGTGACCAGGTGACTTCCGCTCCCTGCGCAGGCAGCGGCGCATTGGTGCCCGATCCTTCCGCCAAAAAAGTTGCCGCAGAGCCGTCGGGATGGGCCATGGCCAGTCCGTGCTTGCCTTCGGCGTCGCCGAAGTAGGCGATCCAGCGGCCATCGGGCGACCACACCGGATTTCCCGCGGCTTGGTCTTCCGCACCGATGCGCGCCGATTTTCCGGTCGCGACGTCCAGCACCCACAGCTGCGGCCACGGTCGCCCGGGCCGGTCGTAGCGCAGCACGGTGTAGGCGACCAGCTTGCCATCCGGCGAGAACTCCGCTTGAGCGGCCGCGCGGAGCCGCTGGTAGTCGGCCACCTGCAATCCTGGCGCGGTCTGCGCCGGAGACGCAGCCGCCAAGGTGCTCGCGGCAAAAACATAAAGAAGAAGGCGACGGCTTAAGCGCATCTCTTAACCTCGGTAACCCGTTTGTTTTTGATGGCCCGCATTGTATCGGAGATTTGCCAATCTCGCAGTTCCGAAGAAGTTGGTAAATTCGCGGCGACCGGTTGCACCGCCCAAGAATCCTTCCCCACTAAAAACATTTCGGGTAATCTCCTCACGCGAGGTCTTGCCATGAAATCGATAACAACGCTCCTTCTGACCGCCAGCGCCGCAGCCATGTTCACTGTCCCGGCTGCCAGAGCGCAGCACACGCAAGCCGGCGCGCCGGCCCAGGCGCACGTCGATTGTGAAGAGCTGCCCGGAGTCGCCGCCAAGCTAGAAGCGGCGAACAAAGTGCTGCAGGATTGGCCCAACCTTGGGCGGTACCATGAGGCCAACTCGACCGTGCAGCCTCCCGCCAAGGACGAAAAGCGGGTCGTCTTCATGGGTGATTCCATCACCGATATTTGGGCGCAGCCGCAATTCGGCGGATTCTTTCCCGGCAAGCCGTACATCGACCGCGGCATCAGCGGGCAGACCACGCCGCAGATGCTCATTCGCTTCCGCCCGGACGTCATCGCGCTGCGGCCGCAGGTGGTGGTCATCCTGGCAGGCACCAACGATCTCGCCGGCAACACCGGGCCGATGACCGTGGGCCA
The DNA here is from genome assembly GCA_963788495.1 of uncultured Acidobacteriota bacterium. Taxonomy (GTDB): domain Bacteria; phylum Acidobacteriota; class Terriglobia; order Acidiferrales; family UBA7541; genus Acidiferrum. The sequence goes on from CAWBGX010000003.1 coordinate 1,205,357, forward strand.
AATCGAGGACAATCTCACGTCCATGTCGGAGCTGGCGCATGCCAACAAAATCCGGGTCGTTCTGGCTTCCGTCCTTCCGGTGAGCAACTACGGCCACGACCGCGAAGGCAAGCCTGTGGATATGCGCATCAAGCGCCAACCGGAAAAAATTCTCGAATTGAACGCCTGGATCAAGAAATACGCCGCAGATCACGGAGCCGTCTACCTGGACTATTTCGCCGCCACCGTGGACAATCAGGGCCTGCTACAAAAAGACATCAGCGAAGACGGACTGCACCCCAACGCCAAGGGCTACGCGATCATGTCCCCGTTAGCCGAACGAGCCATCCAAGCGGCGCTAAAGAAACGCCCCTAGTTGGCAGCACAGACACTTCTGCCCTGAACCTTGAAGGGTCCGTGCCGACTGGCGCGACACCTCGGTTGATCCGGCCAGCACCATCATCACCGTTAGCTCCGGCGAATCATGCCCGCCGCGCGTCGCCCCGTTACGCCCGCAGCCTGTGAGCTAGCTTCAAATAGCGGATTGGCAACAGCGTGTCTCTTACGCGCTTAAGCCAGGTTTCGGCCCGTGATAAAAAGTATCCAAGCGAAAGAGTCGGGAGCCTTGCATTTTCTTCCGGGCCAAGACGGGCCTTCCCCTCCGCTATTTCTTCGAAAAAGTTGGGTCACCGTGATTTCATCGGATTCGTTCCGGAACGTTCGCGTACTGGTGTGCTGCGCGCTGCTGGGTGTCGCGCTCCCGCTGGGAGTTTCTTCGCAGGAAGCCGAGCTCAAGCCGCTGAAGAAAGTTCTGCCCGCCTATCCCGAGGTGCTCCGCAAAATGGGCATCAGCGGCACCGTCCGCCTGAAGGTAACCGTGGCCGCGGATGGTTCGGTGAAAGACATCGAAGTACAAGGCGGCGGCGCGATCTTTGCGGAAGCGGCCTCTAAAGCGGTCCACCAGTGGCGCTATCCCGCCGGCGCCAACAACCGAGTCGCCGAGGTCTCCGCGGAATTCGAGTGCTGCAACACGGTGAAGACCTCTCCCTGAGATTTTTTTGCTTTGAACGGCAAGCCGCATCGTCCGGAAGTCACGCACCACCGATCAGCCGGTACTGTCCTAATTTGGAAACGCGGATCGAGCCTCGACACCGAGCGACCCAGCCAAAGCGCCGGATTCGCTTCGAGGCCCAGGATAAACGGAAAGCGGCCGCTACCACATCACAGCTTACTGAGTGGGGCGCAGCAGCAAGACGCTGTGACCGGGGACGCGCTAAAGCGCGCCCCTACAAGAGACTCGCCGCGACATGGAGCTTCGTCAAATTAGGACTCTACCGATCAGGCTGTTAACTTGACCCCGACCCACCGCTGCGCTAGGGTGGAGGAAGTTTCTTCCCGCCGGGGCGTTCCCGAACCCTGCGGGAGGTAAGGACGCTCTTCGCCACACAGCCTGTCACCTGGAGGAATCCGCCATCGGCCAGCCGGTTCCTGTAGCAGGAAGACCTTCCACTTGGATGCGACGTACCGTTCACATCTCCGGACAAATTGAACCTTTCTTCGGCACGTTGGATGAAAACGTCCGCCTGCTGGAGGACGTGCTGCATGTGCGCACGCACTTGCACGACACCCGGCTGACCATCGAAGGCGAGCAGGACAGCGTCGATCAAGCCGTGAAGATCGTCGAAGAGTACAACCATCTGACCCGCCATGGCCGGACGCTGTCCAGTAGCGAAGTCAAATCGCTGGTGCGGGTGGCCACGGAAGAGCCGCACGAATCGCCGCGCGCCTTGTTCGAGCACCACCGCACGCGATCCTTCGGGAAAAAAGTCGTCACCCCCAAAAACAACAGCCAGCGCCACTACATGGAGGCGATCGAAAGGCACGACATGATGTTCGCCGTCGGCCCCGGCGGCACCGGCAAGACGTATCTGGCCGTGGCCATGGCGGTGTGCGCGCTGCTCTCGAAGCAGGTCGACCGCATCATTCTCGCGCGCCCCGCCGTCGAAGCCGGCGAGCGGCTGGGATTTCTGCCCGGCACGCTGCAGCAAAAGATCGATCCCTACATGCGTCCGCTGTACGACGCGCTGTACGACATGCTCGACGCCGACAAGCTGGAACGCTTTCTGGAAAAGGGAATTGTGGAAGTTGCGCCGCTGGCCTTCATGCGCGGCCGCACTCTGAACGATTCGTTCGTGATCCTGGACGAAGCGCAGAACACCACCAGCGAGCAGATGAAAATGTTCTTGACTCGCCTGGGATTCAACTCCAAGGCCGTGGTGACGGGCGACGTCACGCAAGATCGACTTGCCGGCCGGCAAAAAATCGGGCCTGGTCGAGGCGCTGGAAGTCGTGCGGCATCGAAGGCATCGGCTCATCAAGTTCGATGAGCGCGACGTGGTCCGCCACAACCTGGTGCAGCAGATTATCAAGGCCTATGAAGAGTATGGTGGTACCCATCCGCAACGGAGCGGGAAACGCCACCAATGGCAAGTCCCTGCCGCGCGCGGCGGACCCTGGGAAGGCCAACCCGACCAAAGAAACTCAGCAGGGATGATCCTTGAACCGCCAGAGGACAGCTGCGCGTGGCGCAGCGGCCCACTCCCAGTTGTTTTTTGCGCCGCTTTTGCAGGAACATCTGGGCCTGAATGCGACGGAGGTTAGCATTTGCCTGGGTGAGCGACGCGGGAGATCGCGCTGGCATGAATGAGGCGTTTCGCAAAAAGAAGGGACCCACCGACGTGCTGTCGTTCCCCGCGGTGGCATCCCGCCGCAAGGCCCCCATGAAGCCAAGGGCGCTCGCGGCGCTCGGCCAGGGCAATGGCAAGCGCTCGGCACGTCCTCGACAGGCTCCCGGCAACCCCGACATCGAGTATCTTTGGCGACGTGGCGATCTCGCCGGCTACGGCGCGGCGCAATGCCAAGCAATTTGGGCGCACCTTGCCCATCGAACTGCAAATCCTGATTCTCCATGGCGTGCTGCATCTGCTCGGCTACGACCACGAAACCGATCGCGGGCAGATGCGGCGTTTCGAAGAGCGGCTGCGCCGAAGGCTCGGGCTGGCGTCACGAAGACGTACTTCTGGGCGTATACGCTCGGCACCGTGCTGCTGGCGTTGGGCCTGCCAGTGTTTTCTTATCTCACGCTGA
>CAWBGX010000004.1:0-52164 GCA_963788495.1 uncultured Acidobacteriota bacterium
GACAGGGCAGCGTTCTAACCAACTGAACTACGTCCCCGCTGAAGGGTAAATCGTCACTTGGTGGGCACTGAAGGATTTGAACCTTCGACCTTTCGGGTGTAAACCGAACGCTCTAACCGCTGAGCTAAGCGCCCTACCAATTCATCGTACAGGAAGCAACTGGAAGCGTCAACGCGTCCAGATGCACCTCATTTTCCAAGGGTTTAGCGTTGCCTTGCACTTTAGAGGGCCAGCCAGTAAACTTCTTCTCTTGTGTTGTTCTAAAGGACGCGCCCTGGAATGCTGCTCGCACGGGACTACGTAAGCCACATTGCCATAGAAGTCGTCAAGCGACTGGTCGAAGGCGGCCAAATTGAAACCAAGGCGCCCGAAGCCGTTTCGCAACGCGTGCGCCAGCGCATCATGGAAGAGTTGACCGTCGAGGATCGCCTGAACGACGAAGTACGCGAGATCCTGACGCAGCATCAGGACGAAATGCGCCGGACCGGCGTCCAATATCAGGAGATGTACAAAAAGGTTAAAGGGCAGTTGGCCCGCGACCGCAAGCTGATTCTGCGATAACTGCCGGACCGGTTGGATTTGGCCGGCTAGTGCGACTCGCGCCGTTTGTCGGCGCCGCTTGATTTTCAACGGGCACGGCGCGCGGCAAAGTTTCAATAAATCAACTGGGGCCAAATAACCGGAATGCGACTCAGCCGCGAAAAAATCGTCCGCCTATCACACCAGATCACCGAGGTGCTGGTTTCCAGCGATGACGTAGAGTTTGTGGAAGACCGCGACACCATCCGTCAGGAAGTCGTTCAGATTCTCACCGCGACTCTGCGCGACGAAGAAAAAGCCGACGCCGAAGTCCGCAAACGCATCACCTCGCAGAAGAAGGAAATCCTCGAAGGCAGCGAAGAGTGGGACGTTCTCTATCGCAAGTATTACGCCGACGAACTCCGCCGCATGGGCATCGCCGCCGCCCCCGACGACCGGCGCCAAGGCTCGGCGTCCCACTAGCGGCGCAGAATGCTCCTACCGGGGCGGGTGGCCCCGCGCTTACCAACTGCAGAAAAGGTTCTGTTCTCGCAAGGAAAGAGCGACGCGACGCTCTTTCCTTGCGGTTGTAGCCCTTCTTTGCCATGAGATTTGATCAGGATTCCCGCAAGTGCCGCAATACAAAGACCTTACTTATATTGTAGGAGCGCTCACGATGCCTTGGGCGTGAAAGATCGACTCGCGCCCAGGTGCGGAGCGGGCACGGCGTGCCGTGCCCCTACGGCCGTTTTCGCGAGCCGTAGGCGCCGTGGTTTGACGCAAAGCCGTGGCTTGACGCAAAAAAGGGCGGCCCCTTGGCCGCCCTTTGCATTCCGTTTGATTGTCCGGTTTATTGCGAGTCGGGCCGGCGCTTCAGAGTCGGCCGGTCGTCGTCGTTGGCGTTCGGGTCCGTGCCGGTTTGACCCTTCTGCTGTTGTTCCGTGCGCGTGCGCAGGCTGGGCTTTCCGGGAGCATTGTCCTGGACCTTCCTGGCAAACATGATGTTCCGCAGGCGCGCTTTCACGCTGTCAAATTCCGAGGTGGTGACGATGTATTCCGGGCGATTAGGAAGAATGCGCGCAATCTCTTTCTGCGCGTTTTCGATACGCTCGGGCGTCGGCGGGTGCGTGGAAAAGACTTTCGGGATGGTTCCCGGCCGGCGCTTTTCGTCCGCCTGGATGCGCTCAAAGAAGGTTACGTAGGCGTTGGGGTCGTATCCGGCCTTGTACATGTACTGCAGGCCGAGGAAGTCCGCCTCGCGTTCCGCATCGCGATTGAATTTCAGATAGGTCAAGGGGATGGCGATGTTCAAGCCTTCGTACAGCCCGTACCCGGCCCATCCGGCAGGGCCCAGAAGCATCAGCGGGATGGTAGCGAGCTGCATCATCTCGCCCTTGGTGGCGTTCTTGGTGCCGTGCCGCGCGGTTACGTGCGATATCTCGTGGGCCATGACGCCGGCAAGTTCGGACTCTTCCTGGGCGCGCAGGATCAAGCCGCTATTTACGTAAAAGAATCCGCCCGGCAGGGCAAAGGCGTTGACCTCGTCGGAGTCAATGACCTTGATCGTGAAGGGCACGCGGGCATCCGAGTTGCGCACCAGGTTCTGCCCGACGCGGTTCACGTATTCGGTGACGACGGGGTCATCGATAAGTTTCGACGAGCGTTCTACTTCCTGCGCCAGCCCTTTGCCGAGGGCGATCTCTTTTTCCAGCGAATAAAAGTTGATGCCCTTGCCCACGCTGCGATTGCCGATGGCTTCGACGTCTTCCTTGGAATTTTTCGGGTCTACCGTATCTTTCTGCTCGACAGGCTGTTTTTGGCCAGCCTGGGTTTGTTCGGAGGCGGGTTGGGCCTTCGCGGGGTCGGTCGTGGGAGGCGGGCTTTGCGCCAGCGCGGTACCAGCCGCCAACGTGCCCATCAGCGTGAATCGCAAAGTCTGCCGGAGAAGCTCTCGCATACCTTCACCTCCGCCCGCCCAACAGTATACACCCCAAATGCCAGGCAGGCGCCTGCTAAGTCTCACGAGTTACGATGTAAGGTCTAGGCAGAAGGTTTCCTGAGCGTTCGAGGATCGCATAGAAAAGAAGGGTTCTTGTCTGATGTCCCCCTCAATTTCGATGCTGACGGGTCGCGGAGGGAAGTCCGGCGCTCTGCCCAAAGCTCGTAACCTCGCTGATACTGGCCTGCCACTTACGCCGGAACCCCCCGCTTCGTCTAGGAGTTGACACTCTTCGTTAGCCACTCTAAAGTCGAGGTTTACATCATGGCCATTTCGAAGATCCAGATTGGGCAGCTGTGGAAGAAAGACGGCACCGGGGACACCTACCTGGTGACTCGGGTGTACTCAGAGGCCCTTACGACCATGGTCGTGCTGCGAAAGTCTGGCTCCGAGGACGAAGCCCTGATCCGCGTCCGTGCCGAGCGCACCCCAAACGGCCAAGTCATTCGAGGTTTTTCTCCCGCTCAAGAAGACGAGAATTTTTAGCTTCGGCAACTGCGTTCCGCCCTGCCGTACCCTCACCAGGCCGCCATGCCAGGCTCCTAGATCGACCGGACACCCATTTCCACCACGTCCTCAACGCTCATCAACTCCTTGGTCAAGAACGCCTCTCCATATCTTACGCCGATCATCTGCCCGTAGTGCCGAGCCAGTTGGTTCATCTCGTCTTCCAGGCTGTCGATGGCCAGGTAGACCCTGCCTTTCTTTTGTCTTTTCTTCGGCCGGAATTGCGAGCCGTAGGCGGCGATAGCCAGCCTGCGTTTCTCGTACTGCCCAGTGATATCGACGATGAACGTAGGGCGCACGTTGGCATACGCGGCGGAATACAAGATCTTGAACGGCCGGTAGGCCTCTCCTTCGAGCGGCAACTGCTTGAGTCCCGCCAGGAAACAGGCTTCGTATCCCAATGTTGAGGCGTGGTAATGATCGGGATGGCGCGCCTCCCAATAGGGCAGAATCACGGTTTTCGGCCGCAGCTCCCGGATCACGGCGGCGAGCCGCAGTTTGTGTTGCCGGCTGGCCTGCACGTCAGAATCGGGCACGCCCAGATTCCCGCGCCACTTCACTTTGAGAAATTTCGCCGCTCGCGCCGCTTCCTTGGCACGCGTCTCGGGCGTCCCGCGAGTGCCCATCTCCCCGGCCGTAAGGTCGAGTATTCCGGTCTTGTAGCCGCGCTCGGCCATCTTGAGCAGTGTCCCACCGCAAGACAGTTCTACGTCGTCGGGATGCGCAGCGATAGCCAGTAAGTCGAGTCTCATCAGGTCTCCTCGTCACGCAAGGAATTCTAGCAGGACTATATGGAGTGCGGCGCTTTGGCGCCGCTGGCCCTCGCATTCGGAAACCGTCTCGCCAATACGGCTGCCGCCTGGCCGCTGACAAGTAATACGCAAAATCTGTGTTAGGGTTTCAGGTCGATGGATGCACCGCTCTTGAATCGCGTCGCGCTGGTTACCGGCGCTGCCAAACGCCTGGGCCGCGCCGTCGCCCTGCGCCTGGCCCGAGACGGGGCCGACGTCGTAATCCACTATCGATCTTCGGAAGCGGAGGCCCGCGAAGCCGTCTCCGACGTCGAGAAACTCGGCCGCCGCGGCATCGCGCTGGCCGCCGACCTCGGCAGCGTTTCGGAAATTCAGGGACTTTTCCGGCAAGCGTCCGATCATTTCGGACGGCTGGATATCCTCGTCAACAGTGCCGCAAATTTTTTGCAAACGGAATTTGCAACCACCACCGAGCAAGTCTGGAACAAGTCTCTGGACACCAACCTGAAAGCTCCGTTCTTTTGCGCGCAGGCGGCGGCGCCGCTGCTGAAGCGCAGCCGCGGGGTGATCATCAACTTTGCCGACATCGGGGGCATATTGCCTTGGCCCGGCTACGTTCCGCACTGCATCTCGAAGGCCGGCGTGATCATGCTGACAAAGTGCCTGGCGAAGGAACTGGCTCCCGAAGTCCGCGTCAACGCCATCGCGCCGGGGACGATTACGATGTCCGGCGACCCCTCGGAATGGGAAGCCGATTTCATTCGTCGCGCCCCGCTGCACCGCTCCGGAACGACCGAGGACGTTGCGGATGCGGTGTCATTCCTGGTGCACTCCACCTTCGTCACTGGCCAAGTCCTGGTTGTCGATGGCGGCCGGACCCTGTAGCGAGTGCACGGAGTCACTGCGCGGGAGGCCAGCGCCGCTTCCAGGCGACGACCAGAAAAATCAACAGAGGGAAACCTGGGAACAGGGAGGCGTACCCATCGCGGAGAAGTAAGAGATGCGTGAGCACCGCGCCGCCCATCGTGCAGGCCAACAACGCCGCGGCAATCGCCGCGGTTCTAGGAATCAATAGTAAGACCGCGCAGACTACTTCGAGACCACCAGTGAAATAGGGGAACCACTGGCCCAGTCCGATCTTGGCGAACAATTCCATCCAGAAAGGTTCGTGCCTGAATTTATCCACGCCGAAATAGAGGAACGCCAGGGCCAAGACGCCCTGCAGAACCCACAGGGTAAGGCTCAAAACTCTGTCCCACGCGATGTTCACAACGGCCTCTCGAACAGGGCTGGCGCATTCTCGTACTAAACACGAGCCCTCCCCAGGCAACCTATTTATTCCTGCCGTGCAGAGATTTGCGCACAGGTGTATTCTATTGTGCTTATAGGCAAAATAAGTTCGGAGCGGCCTGTGCGGCGCGCTGATTTTCAATGAAGAGGGGCCGGCAGAAGGTATGGACAACGAGACGTATACCCAGCAGCACCCCATGGAAGATGTAGAGGTTCAGGAGTGGCTCGAGTCGCTCGATTCCGTCCTGGAATCCAGCGGACCCGAAGTGGCCACCGAAATTCTGGAGCGCCTGCGCGCGCATGCCACGGTTTCCGGCCTGGACTTGCCCTTCACGGCGAATACGCCCTACGCCAACACCATCCCCCATCGCCTGGAACCCTTATTCCCCGGCGATCAGGAACTCGAGCGCCGCATCAAGAGCCTGATCCGCTGGAACGCGTTGGCCATGGTGGTTCGCGCCAACCGCGTCGAGCACAACATCGGCGGCCACATCTCCACCTACGCTTCCGCGGCGACGCTGTACGAAGTTGGCTTCAACCATTTTTTCCGCGGACGTACCGAGCAGTTTGAGGGCGACACGGTCTACTTCCAAGGCCACGCCGCCCCCGGAATCTACGCCCGCGCTTTTCTCGAAGGCCGCCTCTCCGCGCAGAAGCTGGAAAACTTTCGCCGCGAGCTGAAGCCCGGCGGGGGTCTCTCCTCCTACCCGCACCCGTGGCTGATGCCTGATTTCTGGGAATTTCCTACGGTCTCCATGGGCCTCAGCCCGTTGATGGCCATTTATCAAGCGCGCTTCAGCCGCTATCTCGAAAACCGCGGCCTCAAGCCCGCCACCGACGCCAAAGTTTGGGCGTTCCTCGGGGACGGCGAGACCGACGAGCCCGAATCGCTCGGCGCCATCACCTTGGCCTCCCGCGAGAAGCTCGACAATCTGATCTTTGTCATCAATTGCAACTTGCAACGCCTCGATGGTCCGGTTCGCGGCAACGGGCAAATTATCCAGGAGCTGGAATCCGCCTTCCGCGGCGCCCGCTGGAACGTCATTAAGGTTCTGTGGGGCAGCGAGTGGGATCCCATTCTCGAGCGCGACACCGAAGGCCTGTTGGTCAAGCGTATGGGCGAGTTGGTCGACGGCGAATACCAGAAGCTGGTCGTCGAATCCGGCGCCTATGTACGCCAGCATTTCTTCGGCAGCGACCCGCGCCTCTTGCAGTTGGTCGAACCGCTCCCCGACGAAGCGCTACGCCGCCTGCGCCTCGGCGGCCACGACCCGCGCAAAGTCTACGCCGCGTACAAAGCCGCGGTCGATCACAAGGGCGGGCCCACGGTTATTCTGGCGCGCACCATCAAGGGCTATGGCCTGGGCGAAGCCGGCGAAGGCAAGAACGTCACCCACCAGCAGAAAAAACTCAATGAAGACGAGTTGCGCGAATTCCGCTCGCGCTTCGGCATTCCTCTGAACGACGAAGACTGCATCGAAGTGCCGTTCTATCGCCCCGCCGAAGACAGCCTCGAAGTCCAGTACCTGCGCGCCCGCCGCGAAGCGCTGGGCGGCTATGTGCCGCAGCGCAGCGTGCGCTCCCAGCCGCTGGTCGCCGACCACGACGAACTCTTCAAGGAATTTTTCGACGGCAGCGACGGCAGGGAAGTCTCCACGACCATGGCCTACGTGGGCATGCTGCGCAAAATGCTCAAGGATCAGGAAATCGGCAAGCTCATCGTTCCCATCGTTCCCGACGAAGCCCGCACCTTCGGCATGGAGTCGTTATTCCGCACCGCCGGTATTTATTCCAGCGTCGGCCAGCGTTACCAGCCCGTCGATTCCAACACGTTGATGTACTACAAGGAAGCCCAGGACGGCCAAATCCTCGAAGAAGGCATCACCGAGGCCGGCTCCATGGCGTCCTTCATCGCCGCGGGCACGGCCTATGCGACTCACGGCATCAACACCATTCCGTTCTTCATTTACTACTCGATGTTCGGTTTCCAGCGAATCGCTGACTTCATCTGGGCCGCCGCCGACATGCGCTGCCGCGGGTTCCTCCTCGGAGGCACCGCGGGCCGCACCACGCTCTCCGGCGAGGGCCTGCAGCATCAGGACGGCAATAGCCACGTTTTGGCCCTGCCCGTTCCCAATCTCCTGGCCTACGATCCGGCGTTCGCCTACGAGATCGCGGTGATCCTCCAGGACGGCATCCGCCGCATGTACAAAGAAGGCGAAAGCATTTTCTACTACATTACGCTGATGAATGAGCCGTACGCCATGCCACCGATGCCCGGCGACGTGAAAGACGGCATCCTCAAGGGCCTCTACCGCTATCGGGCCTCGGAAAACAAGAAATCCAAGCTGCGCGCCCAGCTCTTCGGCAGCGGTTCGATCCTGCGTGAAGCCCTGCAAGCCCAGGACATCCTCGAGCAAAAGTACGGTGTGGCCGCCGACGTCTGGAGCGTTACCAGCTACAAATCGCTGTACACCGACGGCATTGAAGCCGAGCGCTGGAATCGCCTGCACCCCGGCGAAAAGCCGCGCGTCCCGTATGTCACCCAGTGCCTGGCCGATGCCCCCGGCGTCCTGGTGGCCGCCTCCGACTATCTGAAGACCCTGCCCAACATGCTGGGCAAGTGGATGCCGCGCCGCCTGGCCGCTCTGGGCACCGACGGCTTCGGCCGCAGCGAAGGCCGCAAATCCCTACGCGACTTTTTCGAAGTCGATCACCGCTTCATCACCCTGGCCACGCTCCACGAACTCTTCCAGGAAGGCAAAATCGAGCGCAGCCTCATCGACAAATCCATCAAAGACCTCGGGATCGATCCCGAAAAACTGAATCCGGTCGTTTCTTAGATTTTTAGAAACTCCGCTACCAGAAATGAGCCGACGCTGTTTGTGCAAGGTGGCGCCGCCATGGACGATAACTCCCCGTCGAAGCAGCCTTTACTAGGCCCAGAAACTTGCGTTGAGGTGCACTAGCTCCCCGCGCTCGCCAGCATCTCGGCAGCCTTGATGCGGCCTGTAGCCAAGTTCGCGACCAACTGCGAATTCGCCGCCAGGAAATCGTATCCACCCAGCTCCTTCGGCAAGACCCAGTGGACCTGCTCGAACGCATTGGGAATGACCGCTTCCTCCGCGATCTCCACGGCAAAAAACCGCACCTCGATCAACTCCGGAGTCTCCGCGTACTGGTGGGTCACCCGCGCAACCTCCACGCTCTTCCGCAATGTCACACCCAGCTCTTCGCGCAGCTCGCGCGCCAGCGCCGCTTCCGCTTGTTCTCCATCCTTCACTTTGCCGCCAGGGAATTCCCACTTCAAAGGCGAAGTATCGTTCCGCCTGCGCTGCCCAATCAGCAGACGCCGGTCCCCACGTTCGATTATCGCCGCGACTACCTTCATCTTTCGGTCAACCCGTACCCAAAGTGTACCTTGTCTGGAGTCATTAGTTGTCAACGCCGTGTCTTTGGAGTGCGGCGATTTTTCGCCGCTTTGCCCAAACCCGCCCCTACTCGGGCCACAGGCAACGGGCACGCCTCGCTCGCTCACCCCCGCAAAGATCTCCCAGGCCACAGCACCTTCGACAACTCCGTTGCGCCCCTCACCAGCGGCGGCCCCGGCGTATTCAGTAATTCGTCCGAGATCACATGCACCCGCCGGTCGCGTATCGCCGGCACATCCTGCCAAGCCGCGACCTCGTAGGCCTGCCTCGGTTGGGCCTTCGCCCCCGTAGCGGCCCAAGCCAGCACGATAACCTCCGGCCGCCCCGCCGCCACAAGTTCGTCACTTACTTTCTCGCCGGCCGGAACCACCATCTTACCCCCGGCAATCCTCACTAATTCCGCCACCCACGGCGGAGAACTAATCCGCGGGTTCGGCCAAACCTCGCAATAGACCCGGACCCGCCCCCGCCTCCCCTTTGCTTTCGTCGCAATCTTCGCAAACCCCGCCCGCATCTCTCGAATCAAGCGCTCGCCGCCGGTCGTGCGTCCCACGATGCTCGCCAGCAACCGGATGTCCCCCTCAATATCCGCCAGCGTCCGAGGATTCATAGCCAGAAAATTCAGCGGCTGCTCCAGCAATTTCGCCACCGTCTCTTGCTTGTAAGGCACCGACCCGATCACCAGCGTAGGCCGCAACGCCAAAATCTCTTCCACCGCCTCCAACCGCCAGCAATCTCCCAACTTTGGCAACCGACCCACCGGCGCCACGTCGGCGCACCACTTGGTCACCCCCACCAGCGCCTTCTTGGCCCCAATCGCACACAAAATCGCAGTCGCGCTCGGCGCCAGCGACACAATCCGCAGTTCGTTGCGACGGTTTCTACGTTTCATTGGGCGCCGGAAAGAATACCAGACGTTTGGATCGCTCTCGCATCGCCACCGTAAACTAAAAAGAAGAACCGGACCCTCGGGTCCGGTTCTTCTTTTTTTCCAGCAGGCCGGCCGTTAAATGCACTTATTGTGTTTGTTGGACCACTCCAGTTGCACCGTGTAAGCCCCGACTTTCTTCGTCTTCCAAGCGCAGATGTCCCCAATCTCGCCGTTGGCGTCGTCATACCACCCCTGCCCCGGGATGGCATCGGTGATGGCCTCGCACAATTCGTGGGAACTGGTCGAAGTCAACGCGTCCACCGGCGCCAGCCCGCCAGTGCACCCAGTACAACCCGGGTACGGCATGACGGCATAAAAGACCTGTCCGTTGATATCGTTGTGGTAGCCGCAGAACGCCGTGCACGATCCCGCCCCTCCCTGGACCACCTTCACTCCCGGTGGGATATACATAAAGTAGAGAGTATTGGGACTAGGCTGCGGGAAAGCGCTATTTGTAGCGATCTCATGCTCCAGCGTGTGCTGGATCTTCTTATCCGTCACCGAGTGGTGCAGGGCTGGGGTGGTGATGACCGTGGTGCCCGTGTGCTTGCCGTGGGTGATCTTGTACTTCGGCACGTTGTACTCCGCAAGCTGGTCGATCAGCGGGCTCGTCAGGATGAAGTCAAAAAACTGGGTTACTTCCTGCATGATGGCGTTCTGTGGGGCCGAGTTCCACACTGCACCCCAAAAAACCGTGAACACCTCGACCGAAGCGATCAGCGGTCCATTACGGTAAGTGAGCTGCGGCGCGGCAGCGGGCGCGGCAATTTCCCCTACTCCCGGGTGCAGCGGCACAATCCGTATCGAATCCGAATGCGCGGGCAAAATCTCACGAAAAACCTGCGGACGAGTAGCCATAGTTCCTCCTCTTTCTCTGATTAGCGAAGCTTGGCTATCGATTGAGGCGCGCCGTGCGGTCGTAATGTGCAGACGCCCAGTTCCTACTCGGGACGATGCGCACAAGAGGGCGGGAAGGTGCGGCGTCCGGAATGAACTCTAGCGTCCAATGATGCCGCTGACAGCTCGTCTGCACCCCGTCCGGCTCTGCCGGAGCGAGATGCGGTACCAAGCTCCAATCCCCGAACCCTACTCCCGCTTTCGAGCCAGCGCAAGGCCTCTCCGATACTGGTCGGAAAGCTAACCGGAATCTAACTTCGCCCCGATCTCTAAAGGCCGCTCCCACCCCTCCGGCTCAAGCGCGACCCGAGGAAGCGTCCCGCTTGCGCGATAGAGCGTCCCAAGAACGGGCACTTGAGGCCGGAGACCAATCCACACCATCGCGCTAAACCGCGTTACTTCTGCCACTTGCGAACGTAAGTACAGTGGAGGGCAAAGTGCCCTCCGTTCCTAAGACGATTTCTTTCAAGAGGCTCCAGCCATGTCGAATTTCCTGCAAGACGTACGCTACGGCTTCCGCATGCTTTTCAAGAGCCCCGGCTTCACGGCCCTCGCGGTCCTCGCCTTAGCCTTGGGCATAGGAGCCAACACCGCGGTCTTCAGTGTCGCCAGCGCCTTCCTGCGCAAGCCCGTATCCTTCCCCAACCTCGATCGTCTGGTCATGGTCCTCAGCCTGCCGGCTCAAGAAACCCTATTTTGGAACGCGGTCTCGCCCGCCGACTACCTCGATTGGAAGCGCCAAAGCCACTCTTTTGAGCAAATGGCTGCCTGGGAAACCAACGATCTCAATTTAACCGGCAACGGAGAACCTGAAAAACTGGTAGGCGGCATGGTCTCCGCCAATTTCTTCGACACCCTCGGCGTGGTCCCCGCCATGGGCCGCCCATTTCGCCCCGATGAAGAGCAACTCGGCCACGACCAAGAAGTCATCCTCAGCCACGGACTCTGGCAACGACGCTTCGCCTCCGATCCGCAGATCGTCGGCAAAGCGATTCTCCTCGACGGCAAGAAATACGACGTCATCGGCGTCACCGGCAGTGACTTCACCTTTCCGATCGGCGTGGAAATTTATCTGCCTCTAGCCCTCAGGCCCGAAGAGCAAACCCTGCGCACCTCTCGCTATCTGCTGCCTCTAATGCGGCTGAAGCCGGGTGTCACGGTGCGCGATGTGCGCGCCGAAATGCTGACCATCGAAGGCCGCATCGGCAAGGAATTTCCCGCCACCGACGCCGACTGGGGCGTGAAGGTGCTGCCTCTTGGGCGTGTTCGTTGCCGGCGAGCAAGCCGATCAATACTGCCTACTCCTGATCGGCGCAGTGATCTTCGTAATGCTCATCGCCTGCGCCAATGTCGCCAATCTGCTCTTCGCCCGCGCCGCCAGCCGCCACAAAGAGATCGCCGTCCGCCAAGCTATGGGAGCCGGGCGCCTGCGCATCGTGCGCCAGTTGCTCACCGAAAGCCTCTTGCTCGGAATCGCGGGCGCCGCCTTTGGCTTGCTCCTCGGACAAGTGGGAATCGGCGTGCTCCGCTATTACATGCCTCCGGAGATCGAGAGATATCTCCCGCTGTGGAAGCACGTTCGCCTGGAGACCGACGTGTTCTGGTACGCCGTCGGAGTCGCGCTGATGGCTGGAATCATTTCCGGCCTCGCCCCGGCCTTTCAGACCTCACGCTCGGACATTCATGAAGAGCTGAAAGAAGGAGGCCGCGGCAACTCCGCCGGACGCGCCCGCCAACGGCTGCGCACCGTCTTCGTGGTCGCCGAAGTAGCGCTGTCGCTGATCTTGCTGGTGGGCGCTGGCCTGATGAGCAAGGGCGTCCGCGCCCTACTGGCCGTGAATCAGAATCTCGACCCGCAAGCCGTGCTGACCATGCACGTCAGCCTGCCAGAATCGAAATACAAGACCCCGCAGCAGCAGGCCGCCTTCTTTGACCGCGCCCTTCAAAGGCTGAAGGCCATTCCCGGCGTAAAAACGGCCGTGGTGGCCACTGAAATACCGTACGGCTCGGAAGAAATCGACGACACCATAGCGATTCAGGCCCGCCCCGCACAAAATGGCGAGTTCCGGAAGGCCAACATTGAAAACGTAAACCCGGACTTTTTCCCCGCCATGCATGTCCCGCTTCGCACCGGCAGGCTTCTCGAAGAAAACGACGGCGCAGAACAGCCGCAGGTCGCGGTCGTCAGCCAGAGTTTCGCGCAGCGCTACTTTCCCGGAGAAGACCCCATCGGAAAATTCATCAAGACCGGCGGAGAAGATTCCAAGTCTACGTGGTTGAAAATCGTAGGCACCGTCGGCGACATCAAGTACAACGTCTTCCAGAATCAAGCCCCGCCGCCCATCTATCTGTCCTACCGCCAATCGCCGCAAAACTACACCTACCTGGCGATTCGCACGGAAGGAAATCCAACGTCCTTCGTTGCCGCAGTCCGCAGTCAAATGGCGGGCGTGGACCCGGACTTGCCGATTTCGGAATTCTTCACCCTGCAAAAGGTCTTTTCCAACGCCCTTCTGGGCCTCTCGTACGTAGCGGTCATGCTGACCGCCATGGGCGTCATCGCCCTGGTGCTGGCATCGGTCGGCGTCTACGGTGTAATGGCCTATTCCGTCACCGAGCGCACCCAGGAAATCGGCGTGCGCGTGGCCATGGGCGCCCAACCCAGGGACGTCCTCAAACTGGTGATGTTCCGCGGCGTAATGATCACGGCCATAGGCCTGCTCATCGGCCTCCCGTCGGCCTGGGTCCTGGCCCAGTTGATGGCCGGCCTGATCTACGGCGTCAGCACCAGCGACATAGCCACATTCGGCGCCATAACGGTGGTGATGTCCGCCATCACACTCCTGGCTTGCTACATGCCAACGCGAAAAGCCATGAGCGTCGACCCCATAGTCGCCCTGCGCCACGAATAGCGCGACGCCAGCATCAGTTTTTCCTTGACTCGTAGGTCACCTTAGTGGCATAGTACCTGCAAGTAAAATCTTGGACTCACGAAGGCGTGCCGCAAGTCGGCTCGTCGTCCCTTGTAGGGGACGGGGCTTGCCCCGCCCGGCGTCCAGTCCGGCACATTGCTTGCCGCGGAGCTCCCACTCGCTGTTGGCGAAATACTAAACATGCCGCGCCCCTAACCATATTTAGAATCAACACTTGCAAAAGTGTATCAAAACAAAGGACTTTAACTCCCTCTAGAATCAACACTTACAAAAAAGATGGGAGGGGGTACCCCCTCGCGAGCAAAGCGATTCCGCCCCCCCAATGAGCTATACTCCGTCCCTCAATTCAGGAGCCAGGAGCCTCAATGCGCCTTCATAGCCTGTCGTCGTTCCTGTTCTTTGCTGTGGCGCTGCCTCTAGCAGCCCAAACGTCCCCATCAAGCCCAGACGTGGTCCACTACCACGCCACCAACGACACCGTGAAGTACGTATACGGCGTCGCCCCGCCGGTAGCCCATCTCCACTCCGGCAACATCCTTGATGCCAATTCTCTCGATTGCTTCGGCAACGCCATCAAAAAGCCAGGGGACACTTTGGCTCTCGTCAAGGGCGACAATCCACTCACAGGCCCATTCTTCATCGACGGCGCGGAACCCGGCGACACGCTCGCCATCCGCATCCTCGATCTACAGGTTGACGGCGACCAGGGACTCGGCGCCCTGGGTCCCGGCTTCGGTGCCCTCAACGCCACCAACTACACCCCGATGCTGCAAACTCCGCTGCCGGAGAAAATCTGGTTCTATCCCATCGACCACGCCGACAACACCGCCACGTTCCAGGCGCTTGATTCCAACTACAAGGTGAAAATCCCCCTGCATCCGTTTCTCGGCTGCATCGGCGTCGCCCCGGCCAACGGCGAAGCCCGCAGCTCCATCGTGCCCGCCGAATTCGGCGGCAACATGGACGCCCCGGAAGTGCTCCGTCGGCAACACGCTCTACCTTCCGGTGAACGTCGCCGGCGGCCTGCTGTACTTCGGCGACGGCCACGCCGTCATGGGCGATGGCGAAATCGCCGGCGCAGCCGTGGAAGTACCCATGCGCGCCCGCCTGCAAGTGGACATCGTAAAAGGGAAGCACACCGGCTGGCCCCGCTTCGAAAACGAAAAAGAAATCATGGCCGCCGGCATCTATCGCCCGGTGGACGACGCCGTCCGCATCGCCTTCACCGAACTAATCGCCTGGATCCACGCCGACTACGGCCTCTCCGAACTAGACGCCTACGAACTCCTCTCCAAGGTAGGCAAAATCCATCTCACAGAAATGGTTGACCCCAATTACGTAGTCATCGCCTCGGTGGAGAAGAAATACCTTCCGGCAAAGAAATAAATAGGGAACATCTCATACTCGGTTAGTGGGTGATTAGTTTCGGATGCGATTTACCAGGAATGTGGAATCGGCTCGTCGGAGTGATTACTTCCCGATTGCCGGTCATCCGGCAGGAACAACCGAAGATCTGCTCAACACTGTCCGATTTCTCGTTGCCAGATGTCCCCAACCGACTAGAATGGACTCGGATTTGCCGCTGCGATGGCCAACAAACCTCCGCTGATCTCTGCTGGAATTCGCGCAAAACTGGAAACGGCCCGGGTCGCGCGGCTGGCCACTTTGGACGCCAAGCGGGGGCCGCACCTGATTCCCATCTGCTTTGCCTGTAACAGGACCGTTTTCTACTCCGCCATTGATCGCAAGCCGAAGCGGGTTGCTCCGAGCCGGCTGGCCCGGCTGAAGAACGTAAAAAAGACGCCTCAGGTGGCATTGCTCGTAGATCATTACGACGAGGATTGGGCGCGACTCTGGTACGTGCTGGTGCGGGGAGAAGCAGAGCTGGTTTCTAGCCCGGTCGAACGCAAACGCGCTCTTCAGCTTTTGCGAGCGAAGTACCCGCAGTATGGTCCCAACATGCTCCTGGACGATGCTCCCGTCTTGCGCATTGTTCCGCGGCGCATCACCGCGTGGGGCAACATCTAGACGTCCAAACTGCGTTCAGCCCACACTCATCATTCCTTGCAGCTGATCCAACAGCGAGAGCCAGTAGTCCAGCGATTGACCTCTGGGAGCAAACGCTGGATCGAAGAAGACCTCGTCGGCTCCGATTTTGGCGCAGGCTTTGACATCCTCGCTGATCTGTTCGAGCGATCCCGAAAAAATCGCCCTGTCCTTGTCCAACGGCTTATCCGTGATGCCCAAACCAGCATGCACCACCATGACTATGGCGGACGGATCGCGCCCGGCTTCTTTTGCCATCTGCCGGATGCTGCCAAACATATCCGCCATGACGGGCACGGGCAGGAAAACCGGATTCCACCCGTCGGCCAGCCTTGCGAGGCGTTGGAGTGCCGCCGGAACAAATGCTCCCAGGTAAATCGGAGGATGCGGCTTCTGCACCGGTTTTAGATCGATGTAAGACTTCGGTACGTTGAAAAACTTTCCATGAAATTCGACCGGATTCGTGGTCCAGATGGCTTTGAGCAATGGCAGAAATTCGTCCGCCAGCGCGCCGCGTTTCGTCATATCGGCGTTAGTTGCGTCCATTTCGTCTTTGTTCCAACCCAGACCCAAGCCGACGTTCAGCCGGCCGTTGGAGAGGACATCGATTGTGGTCAACCGTCGTGCCAGCACAACTGGGTTGTGATACGGCATGTCGAGCACGCTGGTACCGAGTCTTATCTTTTTGGTCTGAGCGGCTACATAGGTGAGCGCATCGAGCGGATCGAGCACTTGCTTGTAAATCTCGGGCAGGTGTCCGTCCGGCGTGCCCGGATAGGGCCTCTGCAGCTTCAACGGATAGAGCAGGCGTTCGATGGTCCACAGGCTGCTGTAACCCAAAGCCTCGGCGCGTTGCGCGACTTTCGTGATAGCTTCCGCTGTGCCGATGGGCCCAATGTTAGGCAGGCAAAAACCAATCTTCATGGCATATCTCCATGGAAAGACGGCGGAGATTGTAAAGCACAAAGTGCCTTTCGTCGAGGATAGTGTTGGAATCGCGCGGCGTTGAAGATTTCGCCGGCCGTTGCCATACTTCCGGGCATGTTCAGCGAAGCCGTCCTCGATCATTTCCGCAACCCTCGCAATGCCGGCGAACTTCCCGGTGCCGATGCCACGATCGAGGTCAGCAATCCCGTCTGCGGCGACATTCTCCAGTTGTCCGTTCGTATGGAAGGCCAGCGAGTCGCGGAGGTCCGTTTCCTCTGCCGCGGCTGCACCACAGCGATAGCCTGCGCCTCGCTGCTGACCGAACAACTCCGCGGCCGAACGCTGCCCGAGTCGGCCGCGATCACGCCGGAATCGCTATCGACGGCGCTTGGAGGGCTTCCGCCTACAACTTTCCACGGCGCACAACTGGCGGCCGACGCCCTGCGCGCCATCACTCAGAAACTTTCTGTCCGTTGATTCCAGGAAGGGATTTTACGAGCCGGTCGCTCGCTGCAAGGTATCCGGATCGTTCAAGTTGAGGATGCACCCTTGTTCCGCGGTCGGCATCTCAGCAATCTCTCCCGCGTGGGCCCACACCACCGCCCGCGCCCCTTTGTCCAGCGGTGCCGCCAGCAATTCGTCGTACAGCGCCGCGGAGAAAATCACCGGATGGCCGCGCTTTCCGCTAAACACCGGCACCACGATCTTCATCTTGCTCAGGTAGAACTGCCCGATCAAATCGTCGATCAGCGCGGCGCTAATCAACGGATGATCGATCAAACACAAAATCAACCCATCGGTCCCCGCCGGCAAGCTTCGTATCGCCGCTTGAATCGAGCTCAACTGGCCCTTTTCCCAGTCTTCGTTGATGACGGTTTCATCCGGTGCCAGCCGCACTGCCGACGCAATGGGCTCCGCGTGCATACCCAGCACCACGCGCCGCACGCCGATCTTCGGGTGCACCGTAACTTCCAGCAAATGTTCGAGGAACGGACGTCCTTGGTAGGGAAGCAGGGCTTTGGGCGATCCCATCCGCTGGGACGCGCCGCCCGAGAGGATCACCGCCGCTAACATGATCTCGTTAGTGTGCGCCAACCGCCGGTCGCGGTTCCATCTTTACTTTCTTGTGCCCGGCCGTTTCCGCGTTGCGGCGCACCGCGACCAGCTCCGCCGCGATGCTCAGCGCAATCTCTTCCGGCGAAAGCGCCCCAATTTCCAATCCCATGGGCGCGAAGACCCGCTCAAACTCTTCCGGCCGGTAGCCTTCTTTCTCCAACGCCTTGTAAACAGACAGCACCTTACGCTTGCTGCCGATCATTCCCACGTAGCGCGCCGCGGTGCGCACCGCCCAAGCCAGCACGCGCATGTCGTCCTTGTGCCCGCGTGTCACGATCACCAGGTACGTCGAGGCACTCGGCTGGATCTTCTCAAAAGCGTCTTCGTAGCTGGCAAATATTTCCGCGGCCATCGGAAAACGTTCCAAGTTGGCGAACGCTTCGCGGTCGTCCACCACGCCCACGGCAAATCCCGCCGCGCTGGCCGCCTTGGCCACCGCCATGGACACATGCCCGCCGCCGAACAAATACAGCATCGGCTGCGGCAGAATCGGCTCGACAAAAATCTCGACGGTGCCTCCGCAGATCAAGCCGTTGTCGTAGGAGGCTTCGTTGTTCAAATTAAAAACCATCTTGCGCGGCGCTTCCTTCTGCATCACCTCTTTCGCCGCCGCCCAAACCTCGGCCTCGACGCATCCGCCGCCGATGGTCCCCGCGATCGACCCGTCCTCGCGCACCAGCATTCGCGAGCTCTCGTAGCTGGGAATCGAGCCGTTGGTGTGCACGATGGTCGCCAACGCCGCGCGCTGCCCAGCCCGCCGCATCTTCACGATTTCTTCAAAAAGGTCCATGTTGCGTATCTATGTATTTTACGCTACGCCGCGCGCTTTTGCGCGTCAATGCGCGATAGTAGACACTCCGCTCCCCGCTTGGTTAGACTCTCACCGGACTTATCCCGTTACCACTATGAAAGCCATCGTCTTTCACCAACACGGCGCTCCCGGCGTTCTCCAATACACCGACGCACCCGATCCAGCCATTCGCCCCAGCGAAGTGCTTGTCCGCGTCCGCGCCTGCGCTCTGAACCATCTCGACATCTGGGTCCGCCAAGGCTTGCCGGGCGTTCCAATTCCTCTCCCGCACATTCCCGGCAGCGACGTCGCCGGCGAAGTCGCGCAGATCGGCTCGGAAGTTACCACCGTTCGCGTCGGCCAAAAAGTAGTTGTCGCTCCCGGCGTCACTTGCGGCAAGTGCGCAGCCTGCGTCGCCGGCCTGGACAACCGCTGCCGCCAATTCACCAACCTCGGCTACATGATCGACGGTGGCTGCGCGGAATTCGTCCGTGTCCCGGAAGTAAATTGCCTGCCCTATCCGGAAAATCTCTCGTTTGAGGAAGCTGCTGCGGTGCCGCTGGTCTTCCAAACGGCGTGGCACATGCTCATTGCCCGCGCGGAACTGCAACCCGCGGAAGACGTTCTCATCCTCGGCGCGGGCAGCGGCGTCGGCAGCGCGGCGATCCAAATCGCCAAGTTCTTTGGCGCCCGCGTGATCGCTACCGCAGGCACCGACGAAAAACTGGAGAAAGCCCGCCAACTCGGCGCCGACCACACCATCAACCACAAAATCCCAAAAAATTCGCGACGAAGTCCGCCGCATCACCAGCAAGCGCGGCGTAGACGTGGTCTTCGAGCACGTCGGCACCGCCACCTGGGAAGACAGCATCGCCAGCCTCGCGCCGTCAGGCCGCCTGGTCACCTGCGGCGCCACGACCGGCTACGACGCCAAGATCGACCTCCGCTTCCTCTTCACCCGCCAACTCTCGCTTCTGGGCTCCTACATGGGCACGAAAAGCGAGTTGCACACGGTGATGAAACTAGTCGCCGCCGGCCGCCTAAAACCGGTCGTCGATCGCATCTTCCCCCTCGCCGAAGCCGCCGCCGCCCACACCTATCTCGAATCCAGCCAACAATTCGGCAAAGTCGTCCTCAAGGTCTAGCGTCGCCTCTTTGATACGAGCGCTTTTACTCGCCATTTGTATCCTCACGCCCGCTGTGCGAAAATAGCCCTGACGAGGCACCATGAGCACATCTCTCGGCAAGCACGTCACACTCACCAAGCCCGACGATTTCGGGCAGCTCCTTGAAGACGAAGGCATCATCTTCACCACGCTGGACAAAGCGGTGAACTGGGCCCGCAAGAGCTCGATCTGGCCGCTGGGTTTCGGCCTGGCCTGCTGCGCCATCGAAATGATGTCCATGGCCGCCGCCCGTTTTGACGTGGCCCGTTTCGGCGCCGAAGTCTTCCGCCCCTCGCCGCGCCAAGCCGATCTCATGATCGTCGCCGGCCGCCTGTCGCAGAAGATGGCTCCCATTGTCCGCCAGCTCTACGATCAAATGCCGGAGCCCAAGTGGGTCATCTCCATGGGCGCCTGCGCCACTTCCGGCGGCGTGTTCAACAACTACGCCATCGTGCAAGGCTGCAACCAGGTCATCCCGATCGACGTCTACGTTCCCGGCTGCCCTCCGCGCCCCGAAGCCCTGCTCTATTCCATCCTGCAGCTGCAGAAGAAAATCGACAGCGAAAAGGGCTCCTTCAAGCGCGCTTTTAACCTTGCCTAGGTTTGCGGCAGTTTTTGCGCTTCCGTTGTGCGCGGTTCTTTGCGCCTGCGGCCGCGCTGGCCACGATTCTTCTTCTCCCCAGAACTACACGCTGTCCTGGCACGACGAATTCAGCGGCCCCAATGACTCGCTCCCCGACCGCTCCAAGTGGACCTACGACCTGGGCGTCGCCGGCGAAGGCTGGGGCAATCACGAACTCGAGTACTACACCGACCGCCCGCAAAACGCGCACATCGAAGACGGAAATCTGGTGATCACCGCGCGCGAGGAAACGTACACGGGCGCGGATGGCGTAACGCGCCGGTACACTTCCGCCCGCCTCAAGACCCAGAACCTCTTCTCGCAAGCCTACGGCCGCTTCGAGGCCCGCATCAAGATTCCCGCGGGGCAGGGAATCTGGCCGGCGTTCTGGCTGCTGGGCGACAACTTTCCGACGGCGGGCTGGCCGCGATGCGGCGAGATCGACATCATGGAAAATGTAGGCAAAGAGCCCGGTGCGGTCCACGGCTCCTTGCACGGGCCCGTCAGCGGCGCTCCCGCGAGCGATCTCACCGCCGCTTTCCATCTCCCACCTGGGAAGAACTTTTCGGACGATTTCCATCTCTTCGCCGTCGAATGGGAACCCGCCGCCATTCGCTTCTACGCCGACTCCACGCTGTACGCCACGGTCACTCCGCAATCTCCCGGCGGCGGACCGTGGGTCTTCGATCATCCCTTTTTTATCATCCTCAACGTCGCCGTGGGCGGCGACTGGCCCGGCAATCCCGACGCCACCAGCAAGTTTCCGCAATCGATGCGCGTAGACTACGTCCGCGTATACACCGCGAAGCGCTAAAGCAAAGCGCAGGCTCGTCGCCGCCGACTGTTTCAGCACGCAGCGTCCTCCGCAATCTCCTCTTAGCTCTGCGTCCTCCGCGCACTCTGTGGTAAAACTCTATTTCCCCTTCCTGTACGCACGCATCCAAGGGAAGGGAATCATTTCAGGAGTTCACCCATGACCGCGACTGCAACCGCCGCATCAGACTCCGCCCGCCAGTTGCTTCGCCACGCCGTAGCCACGGTGGCCTATCGCGCCGGCAAGACCCTGCGCGACGCTCCCGCAACCTTCGCCACCTATCACATCGGCGACGCCACTCGCACCCCGGCGCAAATCCTGGCGCACATGGGTGACCTCTTCGATTGGTCGCTCACCATGGCCCAAGGCCAGCAAGCCTGGCAAGACTCCAAGCCTCTGCCGTGGACAGCGGAAATCGCCCGGTTCTTCGCCGCCCTGAAAAAGTTCGACGACTACCTGGCCTCCGACGCCACCGTGCAGATGTCTCTCGAGTCCCTGCTGCAAGGCCCGGTCGCCGACGCGCTGCATCACGTCGGCCAGTTGGCCATGCTGCGGCGCCTGGCCGGCTCCCCGGTACGCGGCGAGAACTACGCCAAAGCGGAAATCATCGCCGGGCACTGCACGCTGGAGCAAGTTTCCCCGAAGCGCGAATTCGATTAGGATCGATTTCGGGCGCGGGCGGCGGCGGGCACGGCGTGCCGTGCCCCTACGAGATTGGCACCTCTGGGCGCCGCGGAGATGTTTTTGATTGCAGATACTCGCTGGCTGGCCAGCAGTGTGGAAGCCGCCTGGCAACGAAGCCGTCAACCGGCGAAACCTCAGCGCGGGCCACTCCGCTCGCCGACCTCAAGTTCTTCCAGTTAGAAAGTCGGGAAAAGACCCGATAGCTCTTGCGCGAACCCAAAGTGTATAAATCCAAGCATCCCCGGTATACGAAATTCGCTTCCAGGAGCGCAACCTGTGGCCACGCTGGTGATTCTGGGTTCCCTAGGCATGAGCCTCGCTTTAGGCGTAATCGCCTATGGCATCTACATCCTCGACGACTTCAACCAACCCCGGCCCCTGTAGCTCAGCGCGCCCCAATGTGCATCTGGGCGCATCTGTAGGCGCTGGGCTTCAGCCCGGCGCGCCATCGCATTCTCATCCGAGATCCGGTTCTTATCCGCGAGCCGAGATCCGGTACCCGGCGGCCTCGACGACTCGCACCTCGTCTTTCGCGCACCCAGAAACGATGCACAGCTTTCCACAGGCCGACCAGCTACCCGCACCGCATATCCGTCTGTAGAATGAAGCTGAGTCTGTCTTCTCCAGGAGGGAACCCATGCTCTTTGCCATCGTCTCCCGCGGCAAAAAAACCGGAATGCGTCTGCTGCCGCATCGCTTCAGCGACCAGCGCTACCACGTCCGTCTAGGAAAGCAGGGTCCCTACATCCCGGTGGCCGACCACCGCGATATCCCTTCCTACCTGGCCAACGGCTATTCCCTGGAAATGAGCAACAGCGCCGAGAACCACAACCCCAGCCTGATCCGCCCCGAATCCATCCGCGGCTGGAAGTAAGTTCTCCCGGTTCGCGAGCATTCGTGGTTTCGCGCCAATAGGCACAGACCCGAAGCTCCCTTCGACACTCAGGCTAAACAACTGCTAAGATGGACAGGCCCGCCCTTTCCTGGTCGCTACAACTCCGCCGCCACTGTGGTGTTATATCTAGTGACCATGTAGTTGCACCCAGGAGCTTTTATCCTGAGGAGGATATCGCTCATGCGTAGATTTGCTGCTGTCCTGTTCTTGTTCGCTTCGACCACGCTTCTGACATTCGCGGCCCCGCCGCGGGCTTACTCGCAGGATCAGCCCCCTGACAATAACCAGGATAACCAGAACCAGGATAACCAGGACCAAGGTCAGCCGCCCGGCAACCAAGATCAGAATTCTGCCTACCAGCCGTTCTCGGCGGAGGAACTCGACAATCTTCTGTCCACCATCGCTCTGTATCCCGACCCGCTGCTGGCCCAGACCCTGGTCGCCGCCACTTTCCCGGATCAGGTGGAAGAAGCGGCCCGCTGGGTTCGCGGCAACGGCCAGCGCGGCATCGATGACCAGGATTGGGACATCAGCGTGAAAGCTATCGCGCACTATCCTTCGGTGGTCGAGATGATGGCCGACAAGATCGACTGGACCACTTCCGTCGGGCAGGCCTACGTCAATCAAGGCAGCGACGTGTCCGCGGCGGTCCAGCGACTGCGGCACCTGGCGCATAACCTCGGCAACCTGGAAACCACTCCGCAGCAGGAAGTAATCGTCCATGACGAATACATCGCCATCGATCCGGTCCAGCCGCAATACATTTACGTGCCGGTCTACGATCCCGCGATCTGCTACTACCGGCGTCCCTACTGGGGACCCGCCATCGTTTTCGGCACGGCCTTTCCCATCGGCGGATGGCTCAACTTGGACTTCCGATGGGGCTTCGGCGGCGGTTATGGCGGCGTGTTTTATACCGGCTGGCACCCCTGGGGCGGTTGGAACGACCGCTGGATCTCGCGGGGCCGTCCATTCGTGCGGGAGAATAGCTATTACGTGAACGACCGCTATCGGAACGTCTACGTGAATCGCAGGGTCATCAATCGCACCGTGCACGTGGAGAATATCGACCGCTACAACTACATTCACAGAGACGTGCACTACCGCAACGTGGAGGTCAACAACGCTCGCGCCAATCGCATCAACAATGTGCGCGGTAACGACGTGCATAACGATCACATCAACGTGACCAACCGGCAGCTCAATCGCAATATCGACACCAACCACTCGCGCGTGAATGAGTTCCGCGGCCGCGACAACAACTTTGGCCACAACGACCGGCCGCCTCAGTCGCAGCAGCAGCGCCCGCAGCAGCAACAGGAACAGCGCCAGGGTCTGCAGGCCCGTCCCGATTTCCGGCGGGCACCCAATACGGAACCCCGCGCGCAGAACCAGGGACCTCACACGTTCGGACACGCGGAAGGGAATTTCGACGCCCACGCTTCCAGCCAGCGCGGGCAAGCCAGCCGCGCCCAGATGGCGCAGCCGCCACGATCCTACAGTCCTCCGTCACGCGGGGGAGGCGGCGAGCGAGGTGGCGGCGGACATCCCTCTGGCGGCGAGCGAGGCGGCGGTGGACATCCGTCCGGCGGTGGACATCCGGGAGGGAAGAAGCCATGAACTCGCCGGCACACATGATTTCCATCGAGGAGGTTAGTCAGCCGATGAAAGCATTTCACCGGAAATATTTCTCGCTTTTCTTCACGGCCGTTTTTGCCGCGGTCGCCATGCTCTCGGCCCCCTCGGGGGTGCCCGCGCAAACGCCGGGGCAATCCACTTTCAGTTCTCCGGACGATGCGCTGCAGGCCCTGGTCTCCGGGGCCACCGCCAAAGACCGCACGGCCCTCGCGAAAGTCTTCGGCTCCGACTACGACAAGTTGCTGTCGGGCGATCAGGTGGAGGACGACAAGGATCTGAGTGATTTCTCAGCGGCCGTTCAGGAATCCGCGAAGCTGCAAAAGGATAGCGATTCCAAGTACACCGTGCTCATCGGCAAAGATAGTTGGCCCACGCCGATTCCGGTAGTGCAGAAAGACGGCAAGTGGTTCTTTGACACCAAAGCCGGGCTCGACGAAGTCTTCAATCGGCGCATCGGCGAGAATGAGCTTTCCGCCATCGAAACTTGCCGTGCCTACGCCGTGGCGCAATGGGAGTACTACACCGAAGGCGACTGGGACCAAGATGGGGTCATCGAGTACGCGCAGCACTTCATCAGTTCGCCCGGCAAACACGATGGGCTGTATTGGGAGACCTCCGAAGGCGACAAGCCGAGCCCGCTGGGCAAATTCGTAGCCGCGGCGCGCACCGAAGGCTACGGTCCCAGCGACCAGACGCCCGACGCCGCAGGCAAGGGCGGCTCCGACAAAGAAGCTCCCACGCTCGAACATGAGCCATTTCACGGCTACTACGTGAAAATCCTGACCCGCCAGGGAGTCCACGCCCCCGGCGGCAAATACGGATACGTAATCAACGGCAACATGATCGCCGGCTACGCGCTGGTGGCGTATCCAGCCAAGTGGGGCAATTCCGGCGTGATGACCTTCATCATCAACCAGCAAGGCCGCGTCTACCAAAAAAACCTTGGAGCCAATACGGCCAAGATTGCGGCGGCCATGACCGAATACGATCCTGACCCGACCTGGCAGCGGGTCGAAACTACGCCATAACGGTCCGGACGTAGCGGGCCAGATGTAACGGGTCGAAGGCGTAACCGGTTAGAATGGTTCCAGCGGTGAAAGAAACATGGACACCATTGGAACACAACCGGCGTTGGACACCCCACTCGCCGAAGTTCATCGCCGCGCCGGAGCCCAGCTGGGTCTGTGGTTCGGCTGCAGCCTGCCCGATGATTTCGGGGATTGGACCGCCGAGTATTGGCTGGCGCAGAAAACGGTGGCGCTGATCGACAAAAACTATCGCGCCTATCTGTCCTTCACCGGTCCGGATCGCTCCCGGTACCTCAACGCAATTCTCACCAACAACATCAAGGATCTGCAGCCGGGTCATGGCACGGTGTCGCTGCTGTTGAATCCGCAAGGCCACATTCTCGCGGAAATCGAAACGTACAATGTTACGGACAGTTTGTTTTGCGTCTCCTACGGTTCCATTCGCGAACGGCTGATCGAAACCCTCGACAAGTTCATCATCATGGACGACGTCACGTTGACCGACGAAACCCAACGCTTTGCGACGCTGGGATTGGAAGGGCCGGCGGCCGCCAAGCTGGTCGCGCAACTAACAGGAATCGACCTGCAAGGGCTCGAGGCACTGGAAAGAAGGGAAGCGCAGGCGGATTCGATTCCCTGCGTGGTCGTTCGCCGGGCGCCGGGAAAAACCGCCGGTGCCGAGTTTTTGGTCGAGAGGCAGCATGTGGAATCGCTTTGGACCTTGCTGCTGGCCCAGACGCGCGCCGCGGGTGGCGGGCCGATGGGTTACTCGGCGTTAAGCGCGTTGCGCCTGGAGCAGGGCGTGCCGTGGTTTGGGTACGACTTCGGCGAAAAGCAGATCCCGCATGAAGCGGGTTTACAGGACAGCCACATCAGCTACACCAAGGGTTGTTACACCGGCCAGGAAATTGTCGAGCGGGTGCGTTCGCGCGGACAAGTGAATCGCCGGCGGGTCAGCTTGGATTTCACAGGCACGGTGGTACCGGCGGCCGGGGAGGTGCTGACGTCCGGCGGCAAGGAAGTCGGATTCATCACTCGCGCGGCGTTCTCGCCTTCGCGGTCTCAAACGATCGGCATGGGTTACGTGCGAAAAGACAGCCAGGCTGTGGGAAGCGAACTGGAATGGCGGGGCGGAGCGGCCAAAGTTTCGGCCTGAGCACCGAATGCTATACTTGCGCCATGGCTGACGCGATTTCCCCTCTCGACCCCGCCAAAGAAAGATTCATCTACATCAGCATTCCGGTAGGGATGCTGCAGTGCAATTGCTCGATCATCGGGGATCCGGTCACCCGCGAAGCGCTGGTGGTCGATCCCGGCGACGAGGTCGAACGCATCCTGGAACTTTTGGGACGGCACAAACTCACGGTCAAGGCCATCGTCAGCACCCACGCGCACATCGACCACGTCGGCGGCCTCAGCAAGCTGCACCAATACACCGGCGCGCCGGTGATGATGCATCGCGACGATGTGCCGCTGTATCAAGGGATGGAAGTGCAGGCAGCGTTTCTCGGCGTGGCTACGCCGGAGATCGGCGAGTTGGATCAACTGCTCGCCGAAGGTGACAAGTTGCAGTGGGGATCGCTGAGCGCCCACGTGATGCACACCCCGGGTCACAGCCCGGGCAGCATTTCCCTGTACTTGCCGCCGGACGCCGGACGGATTGCGCTTGCGCCGCCGCAACTGTTCGCCGGCGACACGCTCTTTGCCGGCAGCATCGGGCGCACCGACTTGTGGGGCGGTTCGATGGAAACCATCCTGGATTCGCTGCGCGGGAAATTGCTGCAGCTTCCCGATGACACCGTGGTGCATCCGGGGCATGGCCCGCGAACGACGATCGGCGAGGAGCGCCAGTCGAACCCTTTTTTGATCGAGCGGTAGGCGCCAGTAGATCGGTCGGGCGAGGACGCGCAGAGCGGGCACGGCGTGCCGTGCCCCTACGAGAGCGGATATTCGAGACGGATCAGCGTTCTTTCGCCAGGCGCAATTCTTCCATGACCGACTGCAGGAGTTCTTTGGCGTGAGTTAGTTCCTGGACGACCATGCGCAGGTCCATGGCGGGAACCGCCGGATTGCGCTGGCTGGTGCAATAAACGCCGTGCTGCCCCACCAACACCAAGGCGTTGGTCAGGCGATCCAGAGAAACGGCCAGGCGGCCACGCTCGCGGCCGAACATCTGTTCGTAGTGCTCCAATTCGTCTTTGTGTTCTTCAAAAGCTGACATTCTGCGTGATTCCTCGTGAAGGCCTTTTGGCGTTCGGGACAGGCGCGGCGCAAAACCTGGGTCGCAGGCGGTTGCACATCGGGCACAGCATCTACGCAGGTAACTTTACCTCACGCGGCACGCATTACATAATTCGGTTTGGCCAAGCGGAGCGTACATCGCGCGATTGGTCCAAACAATACAAGGGTAGCGCGCTGGCGAGCACAGTCCCGAGAGGCTTGGGGAAGGGATTGGGCTGGAGCAATCAGAACATGCGACGTTCGGACCTGGTGCAGCACAAAGAGAAGGAAAAAGGCGCGACCACGCGTACTTCACAGATCGTATTCGGGGAGCGGCAGCACCTGCTGCGCGTCCTGGATTCGCTGGAAGGCACGGACTTGCCCATCGCGCGAATGCAGCAGGAACGCCGCAGCCTGGAAGAATTGATCCATGCCCGCACCCGGGAGCTGAATCAGATCAACACGGCGTGGGACGAAAAGATCGGGCTGGTCTTGAGCGCGGACGCCAAGCCGGAAATGCTGGAGAAGCTGGTCAAGCAGGCTCCCGCGGAAGATTTTTATTTGTTGCGCCTGATCAGTGAGCATCCCCGGGCCAACGCCAAGACGCTGAACAAGCTGGCCAAGCATCCTTATGGAGCCATTCGCGAAAACGTCGCGCGGCATCCCAACGCCGATCCCACCACGTTGACCTGGCTGAGCCGCGATCGCAGCCAGCCGCTATGGTATCTGGTGGCCTTCAATCCCAATACGCCGACGCCCTTGCAGCGAAAGTTGCGCGACCGCCTGAAGCGCCTGGGCGAGAGCCAAGTCTCCCGATAGTTCCACCAATTTTTCGCGCTCGCAGGAACTCCCAGTCCTTGTAGCAATCAGGATGGTCTTGGGGCAATCTTGAGGCCCGCCTTGCGTAGGCCTTCGATCAGGTGCTCGACGAGATCCGGATCCCACCACTTTTCAAGCTCCTCGCGCGCGACCAGCGGGAAGTCTGGTCTCACGGCAAGCAACTCCCGCGCGGCATTGCACGCCGCCTCTTCTTCGCCGAGCTGTCCATAGGCCGTTGCGAGTGCCAAGCTGGTACGCCAGAAGCCGGGCATGTTGATCTTAAGGGCGAAGTCCAGCGCGCCACGGTAGTCACTCTTGCGGTAAGCGTCGAAGAAGGATGGGAACCAATACCAGCCGGGATGGTGGGGATTGAGCTGCCTGGCGCGTACCACCAGAGCGCAGCCACGCTCCCAGTCGCCGGAGTAGGCGATCAGGAAGCCCAAGTAAGCAGCAGTGAATCCATCCAGGAGGTTGAGCGCGATGGCGCGTTCCGCGGAGTTCCGGAACGCCTTGAATTCTCGGCGAAAAAATTGGGCCGACGCCAGCGCGTGATAGGCGAGGTGATTCGATGGCGCGGCCTCAACGGCGCGCTGCGCAGCGGCGAGCGCGCGTCCGACGGGATCGGGCCGGAGGTTGAATCCGTGGGTGTACTCTTCCCGGATCATCATCGACAGCATGGCCCAGCCATCGGCATAACCCGGCGCCTGCTGAACGGCGCGTTCCAAACCGGCCATGGACGCCGCGTGCTCTTCCGCAGAGAGGCGCGGGAAGTGTGCGAAGCTGCGGAGCACGGCCTCGTACGGCGTCATCTGATCGGGAGCCCGGTTGCGGAGCGCTTCACTCATGGTGCGCGGCAGGACGCCGTAGGTATCGGCAACGGTAGAGACGATCTGCGGGACCAAGTCATCCTGCAGCGCGAAGATTTCTTCCGGGCGAAAGGTACGGTCGTAGGTCTCGGCCCAGAGATGGGCACCGGAACCGGCGTCCACGAGCTGCACCGCGATGCGCAGCATGGGTCCTGCCTGACGAAGAGTCCCCTGCATTAGGTAGCGGGCGCCGAGTTCCTTGCCGACGGCGCGAACGTCGACCGCCTGCTGGGCATATCGCAACGTGGAGCTGCGAGCGATTACCCGGAGATAAGAGAAACGCGACAGGCCGGTCACAATGTCTTCGGTCAGTCCCTCGGCAAGGGCCGTGAGTTCGGCATTGGCGCCGCCGTAGTGGAAGGGCACCACGGCGACCCAGAATCCCTCCTCAGCGCGGGCCGCGCCGGAATCGGCCACGCTTGAGGTAGCCGCGCCGCGCAATGCGTTGCCGAGCTCCCGCGCCGACGGGAAACGGTCGGCGGCGCACTTCTGCAGACACCTTTGGATCACACGCTCGAGAGCCGCGGGTAGGTCGGCGCGCAGCTCCGTGATCGGCCGAGGCGTGTCGCGCAGTATCGCGGAGGCCAGCTCCGCCGAGGAGTGCCCTCGGAAGGGGCGCTGGCCGCTCGCCAATTGGTACATCAAGGTGCCCAGCGAGAAGATGTCGGTGCGCTGGTCAATCGCGCGGCCCATGATTTGCTCGGGTGACATGTAGGATGGCGTCCCCATGACGACACCCACTTCGGTGAATCCCGCCGAGGTTAGCGTGGCATCGCTGGAGTTGCCCGTGTGGAGTCTCCTTGGCGATGCCGAAGTCCAGCACCTTGACGCGACCGTCGTCGGTGACCATGACGTTGGCGGGCTTCAGGTCGCGATGGACGATACCTTTCTCGTGAGCGGCGGCTAGCGCCTCGGCGATCGCGGCGGCAATGTCGAGGACGCGATCAACTGGCAGACCGTCTTTCGGAATGAGCCGATCGAGCGAACGGCCCTCGACCAGCTCCATGGTGATGAAATGGACGCCATCTACTTCCTCAACCGAGTACAGCGTGACGATGTGCGGATGATTGAGGGCGGCGACGGAGCGCGCTTCGCGCTGGAAGCGCGCGAGGCGCTCGGGATTTCGCGCCATGTCCAGCGGCAAGACCTTTAGCGCCACCGCGCGCCCGAGTTTGGTGTCGTCGGCGCGATAGACTTCGCCCATGCCGCCCGCGCCGATGGCCGCGGTGATTTTATAGTGAGCGAGTACGCGGCCGATCAAATCGAGCCTCCCGTGAGCCGGGTGCTTGTCAGCTCGCGGCTCTGTTTCCGGGCAAATACTTGGTCGATTCTACACCTCGATGCGAGAACGGAAAGGCGGAGTTGAAGAAGTTAATCTGACTGATTGAATGAGGAATTCAAACAGAAGGCCCGACGTATGAGGTCGGGCCTTCCGGTTTTCTTTAGTGAGTCGAAACGGCTACCTTACTGCGGCTTTGGCTTTGCCGAGCTCATGGACCACGCCGAGCTGCTGCATCATGCCCAAAGCGTCCCAGTTGACCCAGCCCTCCGCGATCTTGCCGTTCGCGAAGCGCGCGATGCTTATCCCGGACATGTTGATCTGCTTCCCGGTTGGAGCAATTCCGCTGAGATCACCTTTATGGGTGCCCCGGCAGGACCAACGTGCCATCACGGTTTCGCCGTCGGCGATGAGATCCTCGACCGTCAAACGAAGGTCGGGGAAGGCCGTGCGATAGAGATTCACTCTCTTCTTCTCACTCTCGGGGCCTCGCCCAACATCGGGCGTCGAAGCGTCATGGTGAGTATAGTTGGGGGTAAAGAGCTCGTCAGTTACCTGCACGTTCCCCTTGTTCCAAACTTCTTCGAACAAACGACGGACTGCATTCTTGTTTCCTTCAGACATAGTAGTTCTCCTTTTTTGCGAAATTCGATATTCCGGCTCGCACCAAGCGAGTCGGGTTGCAATGATGCGGCCTGGAACCGCTGGCGTTTTGGGTGTGCCGACCTGTACGTCGAACAGGAGCTGCTCCGCGCGAGAGGACGAAAAGGGAATCGAGGACGCACTGCCCTCGAAGCGCTCGATGCGGAACTTGGCCGCTAAAGAAACTGCGTTTTGGACTAGGAAGCGGGAATCTCGCGTCAAACCGCGAGACCACGACATGATCCTGTTCTCCTCGAGCGTGGGTGTCAAGGACAATCGAGTACTTTCTTTTGTGCTAAAAGAGTGGGACAACGCGCGCGGGAGTAGACCTATTGTCTTTTTGCGATGGCAACATACATTGGTATTTGACCGATTGCCGCGTGGTCGCGGCGAAATACCCGGCGAACGGCGTAACTCCCGCCACCCTTCGTCCGTATTCTCTTAGAGGTGCTTCCAGCATCTTCAGCAAGCCAACACTCGGGTTTTCGCAGGATTTGATAAGGTATCTGGAGCCACTTTTCTAACCACATGCTTGCTGTCAGCGACAATCTTGCCGAATGCTTCAGCGCCCTGCGCGGGCACAAGCTGCGCGCTTCGCTCACCATGCTGGGGTTGACCATGGGCGTGGCCACGCTGATCACGGTGATGACCATCGTCCAGGGCGCGAACCTGTATGTGGAGCAGAAGGTGGCCAACCTGGGCACCAACGTGTTCCAGATCGCGCGCACTCCGTTTGCGGTGACCGACTTCAACATCATCATCAAGGCGCTGAAGTACAAGAAAATCGAACTAGAGGACATGAAGGCCGTGGAAGAAGGATGCGGCTCTTGCAGCGAAGTTGGAGCCAGCGCCAGCAGCAGCGTTCGGGCACGCGCCGGGGACAAGGAGCTCCAGGACGTAAGCCTCTATGGGCACACCGCGAGCATGGCGGATATTGATTCGCGAACCGTGGAGCTGGGGCGCTACTTCACCCAGGCCGAAGCCGAACACAAGGCCAACGTCTGCCTGATCGGCGACACGCTGGTACGCGAGCTATTTCTCGGCATGGATCCCCTGGGGAGGTCCCTGCGCGTCGGGAACGATGAATTCACCGTCGTGGGCGTGATGGAAAAGGTTGGCAGCGTCCTGGGGCAGGACCAGGACAATTTCGTCATCATCCCGCTGCCCGTTTTTCTGCGGATTCAGGGCATTCATTCCAGCGTGACCATCAACGTCAAGACCAGCACCCAGAACTTTGAAATCGCCCAGGACCAGGCCCATCTCATTTTGCGTTCGCGGCGCCATCTCGCGGGTAATACCGAGGATGATTTCTTCATCGGCACCAAGGAAAGTTACATGGCCTTGTGGCGCAGCATCAGCTCCGCGTTTTTCGCGGTGTTCATCATGGTCAGCGCCATTTCCGTGGTCATCGGCGGTATTGTGATCATGAACGTCATGCTGGTGAGCGTGACCCTGCGGCGCAGGGAAATTGGCGTGCGGCGGGCCGTAGGCGCCACCAAGCGCGACATCCTGGGGCAATTCATTCTGGAAAGCGTCCTGCAATGCATTGCCGGAGGGTTCGCGGGCATCACGCTGGGATTCCTGGTGGCGCTGGCCCTGCGCACGTTTACGCCGTTCCCGGCTTCGGTACAGACCTGGGTGGCGGTGTTGGGAGTGTTTCTGAGTTCCGCGGTGGGACTATTTTTCGGAATCTATCCGGCATTGCGCGCGTCGCAGCTGGACCCGGTTGTGGCTTTGAGGTCGGACTGATGGCCATCATGACGCTGGCGCAAGCCCGGGAGAATTTTCTTGCTGCCATGCAGACGCTGCGCTCGTCCAAGGTGCGCTCGGCCTTGACGGTCCTTGGAATTGTCATCGGGGTGTCCTCGGTGATTTCCATGGCGGCCATCATCCAGGGGCTGAACAAGTTGGTGCAGAACAAAGTGGAGTCCCTGGGCTCGCGCACCTATTTTCTTACGCGATTTCCGCCGGGGATGGACCCCGCGCACATGCCGGAACGCATCCGCACCCGGCGATATCTGGAATACAACTACGGCGACTTCATCCGCCAAGCCGCCCCGGACGTGCAGATCGTGACCACCGTCGGCACCCGCGGGTTTTTCCTGGGAGACAGCAATCTGATCACCAGCGGGGACCACAGCGTGGAAAAGGTGATCGTGCGCGGCGCCGAGCCGGACTACACGGAGGCGATTCCCTTGTTTGCGGTCGCGCAAGGCCGCTTCATCAGCGCGTTCGACCAGGAGCACGCGCGTTCGGTGGTGGTGCTGGGCGCGGCCATTGCCGAGTCGCTGTTCCCGAACACCGACGCGGTGGGGAAAACGGTGCGCATCAACGGAGGCGCGTACGAGGTCATCGGCGTTTTCGAGCACGACCAGGGATTGTTCCTCGGTCCGGGAGTGGACATCTTCGCGATCATTCCACTGAGCAACTTCAAGAAAAACTACCCGGAGGCCAAAGAACTGATCCTGCTGTTCACCGTGCCCAAGGATGTAAACGTTGACCTGGCGCAGGGCGAAGTCATTCAGGCGATGCGCCGCCTGCGCCGAGTGCCCCCCGAAAAGGCCAATGATTTCGAGTTGAGCTCGCCGGACTTTCTGACCAATCTGTGGAATCAATTGACCGGCGCACTGGTGATCCTCACCACGGTGATCAGTTCGATTGGATTGCTGGTCGGCGGCATCGGCGTAATGAACATCATGCTGATTTCAGTGACCGAGCGCACCCAGGAGATTGGCGTACGCAAGGCCATTGGCGCGCGGCGCGCGGACATACGTTTGCAGTTCCTGTTGGAGGCCGTGGTGCTCACCGTGGTCGGAGGCACCATTGGCATCTTGGTAGGGGCCGGGGTGTCCACATTGGTGCGTACCCTCGTACCTTCGATTCCCGCGACGGTGTCTTATTTGTGGGTGTCCATTGGTTTCGTGATCTCCGTCAGCGTGGGCTTGTTCTTCGGCTACTATCCGGCAAGCGTGGCGGCCAATCTCGATCCCATCGACTGCCTGCGGTACGAATAAGGATTCCGCCGACAGTGTTTGCCGGACCCCAGGGAAGAAGGGCAGGTCGTGCGGAGATGGAAATAGTAGAATGCCGGGACTTCTAAATCCTGTACCAAGAGACACATTTAGTGGCATCCGAGACGACGGAACGACGAAGCGCGGCCGCGGCCGGTTTACGGTTCTTGCGTGACAAAACCTGGCTGATGCTCGGCTGGTCGGTCGTGGCCGTCATACCTTGCCTTTGGCACCGGCACATTGAAGCCGGGGACCTCGGCAGCCATGTCTATAATGCCTGGCTGGCGCAATTGATCGCTCACGGGCAAGCGCCCGGGCTGTATCTCGCCAAGCAAGGAACCAACGTCCTTTTTGATGTCCTGCTTTTTCACGCCGCGAACGTATTCGGTTTTGCGGTGGCCGAAAAAGTCGTCGTCTCTGGCTGTGTGCTGATCTTCTTTTGTGGCGTGTTTGCTTTCGTCGGTGCGGTGACCGGCCGGGCGCCATGGTTCCTGGCGCCTGGTATCGCCATGCTGGCTTACGGCTATTCCTTCAGCATGGGTTTCATGAACTACTACTTGTCGATCGGGCTGGCGTGTTTTAGCCTGGCGCTGGTGTGGCGGCGATGGGCGGGAAACTGGTTGCCGGCCCTGCTGGTCGCACTCGTTGCGCTGTACGCACATCCGCTGGGATTTGCCTGGATCGTGGGTACCGCCGCTTATTGTGCGACTCGGCGGGTGCTGCCCGGTTGGTGGAAGGCGCTTCTGCCGCTCGCGGCGGGTTCCTTTTTCGTTGTGCTGCGCTGGTATCTGCATAGGCGGGCGGACTTCCAGGTGGATTGGGACGACATTCCGTTCTATATGTCGAATGGGGCGGACCAGCTGGCATTGTATGGCCAGCGTTACGCGACGCTCGCCGTGGTGGCGGTGGTCTTCGGGATCGCTTGCTTTGCGGTGGGGCTGGCGCAGCGCAGGGACGCCGATTTTTCCTGGAAATCGCTGGTGCTGCCCGGCGAGTTGTATCTGATCACGTTTTGCGCCACGTCGCTGCTGCCCGAAAACTTGCGGATTTCCATGTACGCCGCATGGATCGGGCTGCTGGTTTCCCGCCTCACGGTGATCTCGGCGATTCTGGGATTGTGCGTGCTGGGTTGCTTGAAACCTCGGGTGTGGCATCTTGCGG
Organism: uncultured Acidobacteriota bacterium; assembly: GCA_963788495.1. GTDB lineage: Bacteria > Acidobacteriota > Terriglobia > Acidiferrales > UBA7541 > Acidiferrum. The sequence continues at coordinate 34,984 of CAWBGX010000004.1, forward strand.
GATTTGCCGCGCTCGCGATTGTCTTCTTCTCCTTCCTGTACCAAGACACGGCGAAGTTGAACCATCTGGAGTCGACCGCAGAGGCCGTTGTCTCCACTTTGCCCTACGGAACGCGGATCATTCCCACCATCTTCGCCGATGCGGACTGGCGGGTTCCGTTTATTGCCCATGTGGCGGACCGCGCCTGTATCGGCCGGTGCTTTACGTACTCGAACTACGAGCCCTCTTCCGGCCAGTTTCGGGTCCGGGTAAGGGAGGGAAGTCCGATAGCGACAGACTCCTCTGACGATGCCGAGGACATGCAAGGGGGAGCCTACGAGATCGAAGACAGCGACCCCCCGCTGCAGCAACTGTATCAATGCGACCCCAGCAATTGGATGAAGCTGTGCCTGCGAAAACTAGCCGAAGGCGACAACACCGGCCAAGTGGGATTCCGTCCGTCAAGGTAGCCGCTATGGAGTACGCGTGCCTTGGTGCCGCTTTCAGGGCGTAAGCCGTGCCCATCGGCCGCTCAAAAAGACCACATCCCCAAAGAGGTCCCCCGTCTCAAGAAGACAATTTGGCTCTTGTACCAGTCCAATGCCGTGTACAATTGGCTCAAGGTGAGAGACAATGCTCCCTCTGCATCTCCAGCCCGAAAGCCACGTCCCCCTGTACGTACAGTTGCGCGACCAGCTCCGTGCCTTGGTGCACGCGGGCGACTTGCGCCCAGGCGATCGCATCCCTGCTAGCCGCGAGCTGGCCACCATGCTGGGTGTCCACCGCACCACGGTGGCCAACGCCTACGCGGAGCTCGAGTCCGAAGGCCTCATTCAAGGTCACGTGGGCAGGGGCACGTTCATTCAAGGGAACGGCCACGGCCTGAAGATCACGCCGCCGGCGCCGCCGGTTTTGAACGGGGGAAATGGCATCCGCTGGGAGTTGCTGTTCGCCGACGAGCGCGGCGACGAAATCTTAAGCCGGCTGACGGCCAGCGCCCCGGTAGATGCGCTGTCCTTCGTGATGGCCCGGCCAGCCCAAGAGTTTTTCCCGGTCGACGAGTTGCAAACCTGCGTGAACGCGGTCCTGCGGCGCGAGGCCACCGATGTTTTGAACCTGGGGCCCTCGGACGGCTACGCGCCCCTGAAAGAGGCGCTGATCGAACTGCTGCGCCATGAAGGGATTACCGCGAAGGATGAAAACCTGCTAGTCACCGATGGCTGCCAGCAGTCGCTGGACCTGATCAGCAAAGCCTTTGTGCGGCCCGGCGACACGGTGATTCTGGAGAATCCCACCTACCCGGGCGCGGTAGCCATTTTCAACGGAGCGCGGGCGCGTTGCCTGGCGGTGCCGGTGCGGACCCATCCGGAGCCCGGCACATCCCTGGGGGTCGACGTCGAGGCGTTGGAAGCCACCTTGGCGGCGAATCGCGTGAAGTTGATCGTGCTGACGCCCGATTTTCAAAACCCTACCGGCGCTTCGATGCCGCTGGCTTCTCGACGCAAGGTCCTGGAGCTGGCCGGGCGTCACCAGGTGCCGGTGGTCGAAGACCACATTTACGCGCGGCTGCACGCGCGAGACGAGCGCGTGCCGTCGCTGAAGCAACTCGATCGCTCCAACCTGGTCATTCACATCGATAGCTTCGCGAAAGCCGCGTTTCCGGGACTCCGCGTGGGATGGATCGTGGCTCCGGCGGCGGCCATCGAGCGCCTGCGAGTGGTAAAGCAGACTACCGATCTGCACACCGACCAACTGGCCCAGGCGGTGCTGGCGGAGTTTCTGCGGCGCGGGCTGTTCTCGAAACATGTGGCCAAGATGCGCAAAGTCTACGCCTCGCGGCTACTGGCGCTGGATGAAGCGCTGCGCAAGCACATGCCCGAAGAGAGCCGCTGGACCCGGCCGGAGGGCGGGATGTGCCTGTGGCTGGAGTTGCCGCCGGGATTCGATGCTAACGAGTTGCTGATTCACGCCAAGGAACGCGGCGTGCTCTTTGCTCCAGGGCGGTATTTTTACGTGCAGGGGCCGCTGCCCAATACTTTGCGGCTGGCCTTCGCGGGCCTGGACGAGAAGCAAATCGCGCGCGGGGTGGCCACGCTGGCGGAATTGCTGCGGGTGGAAATGCGCAAGCGGCAGCGGGGTGTACGGCGAGCGGAGCGCAGCCGCGTGGCGCTGGTCTGAAGAAGAGCAGCGATAAAGAAGGAAAGCGAAGTAGAGAAGTAACGACCTAACGAAGGAATGAAAGGTTGGCGCGCTTGGCCGATACCATCCGATTGGAGCCGCGGGAGACCAACAAGTGCTTTGGCTGCGGCGGCGCCAACGATGGCGGCATGAAATTGACGTTCGAGCAGGACAATGCCAATCGCAAGATCGTTGGGCGTTTTGTTTTGGGGCCGCGCTATCAGGGCGGCGGCGGAATGGCCCACGGAGGAATCATTGCCCTGCTGTTGGATGAGGCCATGGGCAAGGTCTGCCGGTTTCGCGATGCCCGGGCGGTCACCGCGGAATTGACCATCGAGTATTTGAAGCCCCTGGATGTCGAGAAAGAGATCGTCGTGGAGGCTTCCGAGCAGGAACACAAAGGAAGAAATCTCTTTCTGCTGGGTGAAATTCGCAGCGCGGCGGGAGATATCCTGGCGCGCGGGCGAGGCCGGTTCGTGATCCTGGGGTACGGCGAAAAGGGCCACGCCGAGACCAAGAGTTTGGCGGTTTAAAAGAATATCGAATCGTTTCAGAACAGGAGAAGCAAGATGGACGCGAAGAAAGTGAATGGCAGCGGAAACGGCAGCAGCAACGAGTGGCGCGTGAAGGTTGGCCTGGCGGAGATGCTCAAAGGCGGGGTCATCATGGATGTGACCAACGCCCAGCAAGCCAAGATCGCGGAAAACGCCGGAGCTTGCGCGGTGATGGCGCTGGAGCGCGTGCCGTCGGACATTCGCAAAGAAGGCGGCGTGGCGCGCATGGCCTCCATCAAAGTCATTCGCGAGATCATGGCCACCGTGACGATTCCGGTGATGGCCAAAGTGCGCATCGGCCATTTCGCCGAGGCGGAAGTGTTGCAGGCGCTGGAAGTCGACTTTATCGACGAGAGCGAAGTGCTGACGCCCGCGGACGAAGAAAACCACGTTTGGAAGCATGATTTCCGCGTGCCCTTCGTGTGCGGCGCGCGAAACTTGGGCGAGGCGCTGCGGCGCATCGCCGAAGGCGCGGCCATGATTCGCACCAAGGGCGAGGCCGGCTCCGGCAACGTGGTCGAGGCGGTGCGCCATATGCGCACCATCGTCAGCCAAATGAAGCGCCTGACCACCATGCGCGACGACGAATTAATGCATGAGGCCAAAGAGTTGGGCGCGCCGCTGGACTTGATCCGTCTGGTGGCCAAGTCCGGGAAACTGCCGGTGCCGAATTTCTCGGCGGGCGGCATTGCCACTCCGGCGGACGCGGCGCTGGTTCGGAAGTTGGGCGCGGAAGCGGTCTTCGTGGGATCGGGAATATTTAAATCCAGCGATCCGGAAGCGCGCGCCAAGGCGGTAGTGAAAGCCACGACCCATTTTGAAGACCCCAAGGCAGTCCTGGAGGCCAGCGAAGAACTGGGCGAGGCCATGCCGGGAATCGACGTGCGCCAACTAGAGCCAAAGGACATGCTGTCGACGCGCGGCTGGTAGCCCGATGTCGCGTTCGAAGCTAACTGGGGCGCAGCTTGCTGCGCCCCTGCCGTTCATCGATGGGAGCTGGCACTTGAAGATTGGAATTTTGGCGGTGCAGGGGGACTTTGCGGCGCACGCGGAAATGCTGGCGGGCATGGGCGTGGACACGGTCGAGGTGCGGACGCGCGAGGACCTGGCGGCTTGCGATGGCTTGATTTTGCCCGGCGGAGAGAGCACCACGCAACTGCAGTTCTTGCAGGAAGAAGGCCTGTCCGAGGCCATCAAGAAGTTCGCCGGCGACGGCAAGGCCATCTTTGGCACCTGCGCGGGCGCAATCCTGCTGGCCACCGAAGTAAAAAATCCCCCGCAAGAATCTTTAGGTCTGCTGGACATGACCGTGCTCCGGAACGGCTACGGCCGCCAGGTTCACAGCGACGTCGTGAGCGGTTCTTCCAGTTTGAAAAAAGAGCCGCTGGAGATGGTCTTCATTCGCGGGCCGATCATCGAACGCGTCGGTCCCAGCGTGGAAGTGCTCGCGGAGTACGCCGGGAAGCCGGCCTTGGTGCAAAAGGGCCGGGTGATGGCCTCCGCCTTTCACCCTGAATTGACCAGCGACACCACCGTTCACCAGCGGTTCGTGAAAATGGCCGGGCAGGTACCCAACGGGGAGCGCCAAGCTGTAGAGTCGTAGGAGGATCAGGAGAGCGATTTGCGGCGGGAAAAGACCAGCGTTTCGCAGGAAGACTACTTGAAGGCGATCTGGGAGATGCTGCAAGAAGACCAGACGCCGATCAGCGCGCGTCTTGCGGAAGAACTGAACGTCACGCCCCCGGCGGTGACCGCCGCCCTGAAGCGCATGACCCGCGACGGCTACGTGCGCGTGGAGCGAACCGGCCGCATCGACCTTACCAAAAAGGGCCAGCAATACGCGGAACGCCTGGCGTTGCGCCACCAGTTGGCGGAGTTGCTGCTGACCGACGTGATCGGCTTGTCTTGGGCCAAGGCTCATGACGAAGCGGAGCGCCTGGAGCACGCCATCTCGCCAGAGGTTGAAGTGCTGCTCTTGAGACGATTCAGCGACAAAAAGAGTTGCCCGCACGGTGTGCCCATGCGCGGCGGCGTGGCCAAGCTGCGCGGTCAGGGAGCGGTGCTGCTCTCCGACCTGCGCGCCAGCGAAAAAGCGGAAATTCTCTGCGTCTACGAGAAAGACGCGCAGTTCCTGGAATTTCTCGAAGACCTCGAGTTGCGCCCGGAGACCCAAGTCGAGGTCAAGAAGCGCGAATACGACGAGACCATGACCCTGCGCGCCGGCAACCGAACCATGCACCTCGGCAAACCCGCGACCAGCCGCATCTGGGTGCGGCGCCTGGCGGGCTAGCGTCCCTCCTTGCTGGCTTTCGCAGGTTTGCCGGCCGATTCTCTACAACTCTCTGCAACGTTCTTCCTGGGTTCGGGTTCGTCTAAACCCCGCGGTTTGAACACCGCCGCTACAGCTCTAGCTGCGGTCATCCAGCAGGGATTTGAGGCGGGCGTAGCCGGCGCGGCTGACTGGCAGGCGGGTGCCGTCAGCGAGGATGGCCAGGCGGCTGTCTTTGCCGTAGGGCTCGATGCGCACCACCCGCTCAAAATTGACGATGTAAGAGCGATGGATGCGCACGAATCGTTCTGGGTCCAGTCCCGCCTCGACGCTGGCGATGGTCTGCTGCTTCAGATGTTTCTTGCCCTGACTCGCCAGCGCTACGTAATCGTCTTGGGCCTCCACGTAGTCGAGCTTGGTTACCGGGATCAGCGTGACGCGAGTCCCGTCGCGGACCACCATGCGTTCCAGGAATTGCTGCGGCGGGCGCGCGGTGGCGGCCAATTCCAGCGCCGGCGGTTTCTTTTCGCCGATGCGTTTTCTTGCCCGCCCTAGAGCCTCTTCAAAGCGCTCCCGGCCGATGGGCTTCAAGAGATAGTCCACCGCGTGCACCTCGAAGGCCCGCATGGCGTACTGGTCGTAGGCGGTCACAAAAACGACAGCGACGTCGGCCTCGATGAGCTCCAGAACATCAAAGCCGCTAAGCTTAGGCATTTGGATGTCCAGAAAAACCAGGTCGGGCTTGTGCTCCGCGATGGCTTTGACGGCCTCGAAACCGTTCGCGCACTCGGCGAGAATGCGAATTTCCGGATGGGCTTGCAGCAACTCGCGCAGCACATGTCGCGCCAGTTCCTCGTCGTCGACGATTAGAGCGCCAACCTGCCCGTGGCTCTCGGCGGTCAACGTGCCTCCTCCCGCGTCTCCGCCGGAAGCGACAAGCTGACTTGAAATTGTCCGTCGTCCGCCGTAACCCGCATGTGCGCATCCTGCGCGTAACGCGATTCCAGTCGGCGCCGCACGTTCTCCAGGCCCAAGCCGCCGCGACGGCTGGGCGCGCTCTCGGAGTCAAAAGTGTTCTCCACCATGATCGACAGCCGTCCATCGCTGGCTTGCGCCGTCAGCCGAATAGACCCGCCTTCGGGCAGGTTGGCGATGCCGTGCGTCACCGCGTTCTCGACCAGGGGCTGTAGCAGCAGCGGAGGAATCAGTGCGGCCAGGCAACTGTCTTGAATTTCTTCCGTCATCTGCAGCCGCGAGCCGAACCTGACTTTCTCGATGGCCAGAAAGCGGTGCAGCAAAGAAAGTTCTTCCGCCAAGGGAATGCTGGACTTTTCCCCCAGGCCCAAGGTCATGCGCAGAAACTCCGCCAGCAAAATACACATCTCGCGGGCCTTCGCGGGGTCCACGCTGGTCAGCGCGCTGATGGAGTTCAAGCTGTTGAACAGAAAATGTGGATTGACCTGCGCCTTCAGGGCTTTCAATTCCGCGTCGCGGGCCAACACGCTGGTTTCCAGGACGCGCGCCTCCGCGACTCGGGAGGCCTCGATGGCAATCAGCACGTAAAAGAAGCCCACGTTCACCAGATACAGCAGCACACCGCCAACAAGTAAGGTGGCGGCGTTCCGGCTATAGCGCCCGTCCAAGCCCGCGAACAAAGGAAAGCTGGACAGCGCTCGGGCATACAGCCGCCCGATCTGGATCCACACAAAACTCAGAAACACCGCCTCGAGAAGATGGGTGGTGGACACCCGCAATATTCCGGACGTTTTCAGGGGAGTCGCGCGGCACACATACCAAGTCGACAGGCAAGCCCCGGCATACAGCACCGCCATCGGCACCAGCAGGACCATCGCCTCGAGAGTTCCGACGCCTCCCGAAACCTTGATGAGGAAAACCAGCAGCGCCGACAGCGGCAGCCAGACCGCAAGATAGGCGCCCAGGTAGGACCGGCGATTCAGAAGCGGGTGCATCATGGCAGAATTTAGTTGGTGACCTCAACGCCGCCGAACAACGTGGTTCCGGTAATGAGCAGGGTTTTCTGGCTCGGGCCGTTCGCGTTGGTCGTCGAGGAAAGCCGCGTCGAATCCGTATAGCCGCCAAACAGTGTCTGGCCGCGCTGCTCCACCTTCCAATTTTCGGGCACGCGAATCTCCGCGCCGCCGAAGATGGCATTCACTTCCAGCACCGCCTGGTCGCCGGCGATATCGGCGTCGCGAAAATCCAGTTCGATACCTCCGAAAACAGCGCTGACTCGCCCCCCGCTGAAATCGCGAACGGTCACGCGGCGCTCCACGCCGCCGAAGACGGCAGTGGAGTTCATGGAGTTTGGCGCGTCACCCAAGGCGGATGCTGACCGCATGCGGCGCGACTCGATGGAACCCCAGATCATCATCAGTCCGGCGGCGATAATGGCCAGTGGCCACAGGTCCGCCCAGCGAAATCGAAGGATGCCCAGCGAATCGAGTTGAAAAAGCGTGCCGGCGCCGATCAGCAGCACGCCCCAGACGCGTCTTCCAGGCTGGCCGGCCACATTTACGACACCCGCAAAAATCAACAGCAGCGGCCAAAAGCGCCACAGGCGATCCGCGGAAATAATGCCCATGTGATCCAGCAGCAGTACTACGCCGACCGCGCAGATGGCGGCGCCCCAGATGATCCCGTGTTGGAAACTATCGTGACAATGCCGCCCAACGCGGTTCTGCACTCCCGCGCGGATCTTGTATTTCAGATCCTCCCGGAATGCTTCTCGAGCTTTTTCCGGATCTTTGTCCCACTCATTCATTGCGCCGTCTCCGCGATTTGCTTTCGTAGCAGCAACAGCCCGCCCAAGATCCCCGCCAGCGCCAGGCTCGAGACCAAAACGCTTCCTGCAACGGACGCCACCGCGGCCGGATCGAATGCCACCGTCCGTAGCAGCCTCAACACGGTCAGGCTTAGTGCCGTCCCGGCGTCCAGGGCGCCCGACCAGAAACTGTTAGCCAAATGTCCTACGAGAACGGCAATCCAGCCCGCCTGTACCAGCATCAGCACCATGCCAAGCGCCAGAAGTATAACCCCTGCCCAGGGTCTCGTCCTTCGATTCGCGTCCCGATGTACTGGCATGTCCTGCCACCTTCCCCGCTTCGGCGCTTCCGTGCGGTGAGTCGAGAGTAGCCAGCCCGGAGCAGGGGCACACGCGCAATTCGGGGAAAGCGCCGAACTTACCGGCGAATGACGGATGGTGACGGGCGAATGACGCCTCCGGAAAGGGAATTGCCCCCATGCTCGCCCGGCCGCTTGCAAAATTTGCGGAATGGCACTAGGTTAAGCGCAATCTTTGAGGCTTTTTCGGCCTCAACCTGTGGGTCTTGACGGAGGAATTTGAGCATGACGTCGCGAGTGGCGGCAACCGGCAGTACAACCAACGAACGATGGCGCTGGTTGTTGTACGTGGCCATGGCCTTGGCAGGGGCGCTGTTGACCTTTGCCGGCGCGCGTGCCCAGCAGAAAGCTTCCGACGATGCCACCTTCCGCAAGCTCATTGACGCCTACTGCGCCGCCTGGAGCACCGGCAACGCCGACGCTCCAGCCAAGTTCTACGCCAAGGACAACGGCTTGGTCTTCTACGACCTCGCGCCTTTCGCGTATCACGGCTGGAAGGAATACCACGACGGCGTGCAGAAGGAATTCTTCGCCAATATGGCCAGCGGAAGTCTCACCGCCGGCAAGGACCTGAAGGTCTCCCGGCACGGCACCGTGGCCTGGACCATCGTCTCCATGCATTTCTCGGAAAAAACCAAGGACGGCAAGAGCACCGAAACCGAGGTGCGCTACACCGGAATTTGGGAGAAGCGCGGGCCCAACTGGCTTCTCGTTCACGAGCACCTCTCGGCGCCGCTGGGAGGATAGAATAGAACGGCGAGGGCGGCGACCGGAGCACCCCTTCACTCCTAATGTGGAACGCCTTGCGGTACTACTGGATGGTGGCCAAGGGCTACCGCCTGAATCCCTGGAACAGCCCCTATCTTCGCTGGCGCTTGGAAACCTTCCTCGGCCCCGAGGCCGCCGGATTGGACGCCGCAAAATTTTTTCGCTTGGCTTGGAAGTATCACCAACAGTTGGAGCGCTTCCTCGAATGGGCGGCCGAACGCCGCCGGGTTCAACGCCGCCGCCGCTAGCCAGTTTCCCCGCCGTTGCTTTTCTAATTCCAACAGGCCGGATCGTCCTGATGGCGGGCGTATAATGGGGCTGTGGGAAAGGAGGCACCTTGAGCGAGTTGAAGGTCCTCCAGAAGACCGAGACCCTCCACGAGGCGCGCTGGTGGGAACCCGAGGCCAATGGCCGCGCCCACTGTTATCTGTGCCCGCGGCATTGCCATATCAATCCCGGCCAAGCGGGTTTCTGCTTCATCCGCGTCAATCAAGGCGGCAAGCTCTATAGTCTGGGCTACGGCGCGCCCGCGGCATTGCAAGTCGATCCCATTGAAAAAAAACCGCTAAATCATTTTCTGCCCGGCACCCGCGTCTTCAGCATGGGCACGGCGGGCTGCAACATGGGCTGCTTCTTCTGCCAGAACTGGGATATCTCCAAGTCGCGCCATGACCAGGTGAATTCCCAACCCGTTCCGCCGGAAGATGTGCCGCTGCTGGCCATGCAGCACGGCTGCGACTCGATCGCCTTCACCTACAACGAGCCCACCATCTGGGGCGAGTACGTGATCGACATCTGCAAAGCGGCCAAGCAGCACGGCCTGAAAACCGTGATGGTATCCAACGGCTACATCACCCGCGAGGCTTTTCACGACATCTACGACCACATCGACGCCGCCAACATCGACCTGAAAGCCTTCACCGAAAATTTCTACGGCAAGATCACCCTCACGCACTTGACCCCGGTGCTGGAAACCCTGCAGTGGCTAAAGAATGAAACGAAGGTCTGGTTCGAGATCACCAATCTGATGATCCCAACGCTGAACGACGATCCCGCCGAAACACGAAAGCTCGCCGAATGGATCCTGACGAATCTTGGGCCCGACGTCCCTTTACACTTCACCGCGTTTCATCCGGATTTCAAGCTGCGCGACAAGCCGCGCACCCCGCCGGAGACCCTCCATCGCGCGCGCCAGATCGCCCGCGACGCCGGCCTGCACTACGTCTACGAAGGCAACATCTACAGCGACGGCGCGCACACCCATTGCCCCAAGTGCGGTGTCCTGCTAATCCGCCGCTCCTGGCATGATGTCTTGGAGAATCACCTTAAAAACGGCGCGTGTGCCAAGTGCGGATGCTCGATTCCGGGTGTTTGGGAGCGCGCTTCCCGCAGGCACCAGGCAGCCCCCGGCGACGGCCGACCGTCACGCTCGGGCAACTACCAGCACCTCAATTTGTGAGCACCGCAAGCTAATCGCGGTCTACCAGGTAACCAACCGGTGCGCGAAGGAATAGTATCCCGGACCGACGCGCATGGCGTGGTGCCACGCTACCGGGAAGGCCCACCACACCAAGCCACCGAGCACCGCCTGCCCCACAGTCAGCGGCAGTATGTTGCGGTCCCGGGCAAACAACCAGCACATCGCAAATCCTCCGATAAAAGTCAGCGGCACCAGCACCGGATTGGGCCAATGCAAAGCCGCGAAGATGACGCCGGAGAGCAACGCCGCGTTCCGGGGATTCTCGAACGCCGAGAGGAAACGGTTCGTCAGATAAGAATTCAGAGCGACCTGCTGCAGCAGGCAAAACGCAAAGTACCCCACGAAACGATGGCGGTCAAAAAGATGCGCCGGCAGCCGATGCAGCGCTCCCAGAAACAATCCCGCCACACACACGCCGATGATGCACATCCCCATGACCGTGACATGATGCCGCGCCGCGGACCACAAATTATCCGCCCGCCAGCCCATCGTTTTTGGCGTGTCCCGGTGTCCCAGGAAGCTCGCGGTCAGCCACAGGGGAAACACGATCCACGATTCCGGGAGCGTAAACTGCAAGTGCCAGATGTACAGCGCCACGAACGCCGAGAAAAGAAACGCCTCGGCGAAGACTAGGTAGGGGTATTGCGTGGGCTCCGAGTGCTCGAATTTAGTGGCCGGGGTCCTTAGCGAATCCATCCACTGCACGAGCCGAGCGATCCGAGCCATCATCCCGGGCAACTCACTGATCGCCGCCTCCACGCGCAACCTGCGCAGGCAGTTGTTCGCGAATCAACGTCTCGATCCGCTGCCACACCGAAGGATCGCACTCGATCTCTATGTGGCTTCTCATGAAAATCTTGTCGAACCACGGGTACTGCGGGCAAGCGATGGGATTCGCCGAATAATCCATCCGGAAGTTTCCCAGAATCTGCGTGTGGGTGGCATCGGCCGCGCGGATTTGCCGCTGCCCGTGCAGAAAGCCCTTGTCTTGATAAAAATTTACCGCCTGCGCGACATTGCCGGGAATCACGCCGTCGTTCTGCCCGTTCTTGGCGATGCTGTCGACCTGCACGGTCAGCAGCACCGGAATGCCATCGGTCTGCAGGTCCCGCGCCAGTGCCACTACCGCGTTGGCGCCCCAGCTATGCCCGTAAAGAATGATTCGAGCGGCCCGCTTCTGCTCCTCGGTCAACTTGCCGTCGCCATCCGCCGCCAGCAAACTCAGGATCAGTTTACGGGCATCCTCGCGGCGCCGGTTCTCGAAAGCCTCGACCCGCACACTCGGCGCATATTCGTGGCGCAGGCGCTGCGCCAGCTGAACCTCGCTGTGTACCGCGTCATCATGCCGGACAAAGCCGCCGAGAAAGCCAATTACGATGGTCTGGGCCGGCGCGGACACGTCCGCAACGGTCGACGAACCGGCCGAAGGTCCCGCCGCCGAAAGCAATTTATGACCACCTTGCGCGCGCAAACCCGGAACAACCGCCAGGAATAGTCCCGCAAACAATAATGAGACCCGCAGCGCCCTTCCGTGCCGCCGCCGAATCAAAAATGAGACAATCACATTGGGTAAGATGAAACCCAAGCCGGACCGGTTACTCGGAAAGGAGCCTTCACGATGGCACCGCAGCATCGCGTCTTGATTTTGGGTGGCGGCTTCGCGGGACTCAACGCCGCGCAGAAGCTCCGTCGTGCTCCCGTCCAAGTCACGCTGATCGATCGCCGCAATTTTCATTTGTTTCAGCCGCTCCTCTACCAGGTGGCCACGGGTTCGCTCTCGCCGGGGGAAATCGCGGCTCCTCTGCGGGGGGCGCTGAGCCGCCAAAAAAACGCCCAGGTGCTTCTCGGCGAAGCCGTGGATATTGACCCAGACGCGAAACGCGTCATTCTGCGGGATGGCGCGGACTTCAGCTACGATTCCCTGATCGTCGCAACTGGCTCGCAAACTTCCTACTACGGAAACGACGGCTGGCGCGAGTGGGCGCCCAGCCTCAAATCCGTCGAAGAGGCTACCGCAATCCGCCACAAAATTCTATATGCATTTGAATGGGCCGAGCGCGCCGCCACCGAGGACGAAGCCCGCGCCTGGTTGACCTTCGTCATCGTCGGCGCCGGCGCCACTGGCCTGGAGCTCGCCGGGGCCCTGGCCGAGATCGCCAACGAAACCCTCAAGCACGACTTCCGCACCATCAACCCCACCGAAGCTCGCATTATCCTGATGGAAGGCGGAAATCGTGTGCTCGCCGCCTACCCGGAAGATCTCTCCGCCAAAGCCGAGCAGCTCGTCAAGCGCCTGCGCGTGGAGATCATGAAGGGCGTCACCGTCACCAATATCGACGCCGCCGGCGTCACCTACAAACACGAAGAAACCGTCGGCCACCTGCCGGCCAAAACCGTTCTGTGGGCCGGCGGCGTCACCATCACCGACTTCGGCAGAAAGGTTGGAGAACGCACCAGGTCCGAAACCGACCGCAGCGGCCGCATCAAAGTTAAGCCCGATCTGACCGTGCCCAACTACCCGGACATTTTTATCACCGGCGATCTGGCGCTGGCCATCGGCGCAAATGGCAAGCCCCTCCCGGGCGTAGCCCAAGTGGCCATTCAGGGCGGCACCTACGCCGCCAAAGCGATCCGCGCGCGCGTCCAGGGCAAAAAGCCTCCCCCGCCGTTCCACTATTTCGACAAGGGCGACATGGCGGTGATCGGCCGGGCCTCGGCGGTCGCCAACATCTTCGGCTTGCACGTTTCCGGCCTGCCGGCCTGGCTGATTTGGTTGTTCATCCACCTGATGTACATCGTCGAGTTTCAAAATCGCGTGATCGTATTCATTCAGTGGGGCTTTCAATACCTGACCTTCAGCCGCGGCGCACGCCTGATCACCGGCATTGCGGAGACCGATGCCGACCGCCAGGCCAAGGCCACCCGCAGCGCTTCCGGCGGCCAGTAACAGGCCACCCATCTTTGCCGCTATTTCCCTTGGCAACGGTCCCTTGCGAAGGCCGCCCAGGCGCGATACTTTCTACGCTAAGCTTCCTTCAGATCGATCGGGGTTCTCCATGCCAACCGTTTGCGCGAAATGCGGGTCTCCGCTGGAGAGCAGCCAGCGCTTCTGCACCAAGTGCGGCGCGCCGGTGGAGGTCGCATCCGCGCCGGCGCCCAAGCGTTTTTGCACCCAGTGCGGAGGCCCCGACGAACTCAACGCGCAGTTTTGCACCAAATGCGGAAAACCCTTAGCCGCCGCCCCTGCCGCCAGCGCGCCGCAGCCGGATTCGTCGCCGGCTCCTGCCGCGCCGCGAATTGCACCCGTCACGCCCCAAGTCGCGCCCGCTACCTCCCAAGTCGCTGCCGTACCCCCGGCCCTGCCTACTTCTTCAGCGAAAGGGAACTCGGGCAGAAACATCCTCTTAGCCTTGTTGCTGATCTTCATCCTGTGCGCCGTCGCCGTGGTCGGAGGCGTACTCTACGTCGGCTATCGAGCCAAGAAGAAGGTCGACGAGATTCAGCAAGCCTACAAGCGCAACGACGTCGGCGGCCTCGTCAATGCCGTCACCGGCAAGGGTCCGAGCGGCGGCGGACCCCCTAGAGCCCTTCCCAGCTGGAAGCCCGCGCCGTCCGACTTGCTCGCGTCTCCCTCCAGCAAGATTCCCCTGCAAGAGGGTCTCACCGTAGTCACCGCCATCAATCAACCGTTGGTGGGCGATTACGAGTCCATCAAGAGCTTTGACTCCACCGCGCCGGATTCCGTTCACATGAGGTACTCGGCGCAGATGCCCGCGGAGCCGGATTTCGGGGCCACGCTCGGGCAGCAAGGCCCGCCGAAACCTCCGCGCAAAGTCGCCTGCGCTCGCACCATTCTTCGTGCCGACCTGGAAAGTTCCGGCGAGTATCGCGAATGGTTTTGCCAGGAGCAGGAGGAGAAATACCCCGGATCGACGGCCATCAGCGTCTCCAAGGCCACGCTGAATGACCTGAAGACCTCCGGCAAGAGCGACTTCAAGTATGGCGTCAACGGTTTGCAGCAACTGCTCCAGGGCTTCAAGAAACTCCTCAACGCCCCAAAATCTCCGCCGCCAAGCTCCCAAAAGGATCAGGGCACCCCAGCCCTGCCAGGTCTCGCTCTGACCCCGGAAGTTTCCTGCACCCTGCACCGCGTGGAAGCAAACGATCTGGCGTTTCCCGTGTTGGTGAACAATCAGCCGGTCGATTTGCCCGCTCTGCACGCCGCCTGCAAGCCCGCGGACAGCGAAGAAGAAACCAATTTTTATTTCCTGGACGACCCCGATAATCCCCTGGCTCTGGCCTGGCAGCAAGGCGGCACCAGCGATCGCCTCCAGGTCATCAAAATCACCTGGCCTCCCGGCAAAGAGGGCAAAGACAAGGAAAGGGAACAACCGACTCAGCAGATCGCCGAACAGCTCGCCACCAGCGGCCGCGCGCAGATTTACGGCATCTACTTCGATTTCGCCAGCGACGCCCTGCGCCCCGAATCCGACGCCGTCCTGAAGGAAATCTCGCAGGTTCTCGCCGAGCATCCCGATTGGAAGCTCAGCGTCGAGGGCCACACCGACAACATCGGCGGCGACGCCTTCAACCTGGATCTGTCGCAGCGCCGAGCCGCCGCGGTAAAGCAAGCCCTGGTCACCCGCTATCACATCGCCGCGGATCGTCTGTCCCCCGCCGGCTTCGGCGCCTCGCGCCCCGTCGAATCCAACGACACCATGGAAGGCCGCGCCCGCAATCGCCGCGTCGAACTGGTCCGCCAATAGCGCCAGGCGGCGGAAGCGCCCTTACGCGGTATAGAATGCGGGCGTGCAAATGGTCAGCCTTGGTGCACTCCGGACGCGCAACGCGGTTTCAAACTAGCGGGAGCAGGACATGGATCACTCGTCCTTGCGGCGCTTCGTAGACGCCGTCAAAGAATATTGGTTCTTGATCACCATCGTCGGCTCCGCTGCACTCACCGTCGCCTACATGGTCGTTTTCCAGGTGAATCCCTGGGACAAACAACGTTCCGCGAAGCTCCGCCGCGAACGCGTCCGCTTTCACAACGCGGTGGGCCACGCCCTGTTGGAAGCCGGCAATTTCAAAGTCGCCAAAAACGAATTTGACGAAGCCCTCAAACTCGCCGCCGTGGATCACGCCGCGCTCAATGGCCGCTATCTGGCGCAGTTATTTCTGGGCTTCGATTCGCCGGAATGGAACCCCGCCGTCGGCCTGGCCATCCAGAGCCATCTCGCGGAAACCCGCGCCATCGGCTCGGAACAGCTTCTCCACGTCATCGACAAATATCTCGGCGACTTGCACGCTCGTATTTCCAACGACGACCTGGCCAAGAGCTACTACGAAAAGGCCCTGAAGCGCAAACCCGACTACCCGGACGCTCTGTATACCGTCGGGTGGCGCCATTACTCCAACGGGCCGGACATCGACGCCATGGAAGCCGCTTTCCGAAAAATGACCCAAGTCAGCCGCTTCGACTATCGTGGCTTTCATGGCCTGGGCTACGCCCTGTATATGAAAACCATTCGCGAGCCAGATACCAAACTGCGTTCCACCCTGATCGCGGATGCTGCCGAACAAAGCGGTTCCGCCAAGAATCTTTTCTTCAATCAGCTCAACATCATCATGGACTTCGGCGAGGTGGCCCGTTCCGTCGACCCCCGCCTTTCCCTCTTTTTTCATGAACGCGGGAAAAAAGTCCTCGAGGATCCCGCGCTCAGCGAGATGGGTGAGAATCCCCTCGGGCTATATGCCCGCCTTCTCACCCGCGAAGGCGGCGTCTACCTCGATGGCAACAAGCAGAAACTCATCTGGGTGGAATATCAGATAGCTCTCGATTATCTCGCCTTGTATCGCCTGCAAGCCCAACAGGATGCCGACAAACAGCACCATCGCCGCCTGGCCAAGGCGTTGAGCATGGATCCGGATCAGGCCATCCATCCGATCTACACCGATCAGCTGGCCATCCTGGACCTGCTAGTGCCCAAGTAATCGCACACCCAGCCGGGCCGCTGCTCTTGACGCTGCATGTGAGCTGTGGTATTACTTTTACTCAGTTGTAATGGGAGACCTCGTGGAGTCTGCACTCACCGTCAAATGTCAGGCCACCATCCCCAAGGCCATTCGCGAGCATCTGGGGCTGAAACCGGGAGACCGCGTCAAGTTTTTCGTCCATCCCGATGGCACCGTGGTCCTCCTGCCGAAACTCTCGGCATCCTCTCTACGCGGCATGCTCAAATCCCGGCGGCGGCCAGTGGCCATCGCGGAGATGACCGAAGCCGCTGCTAAAGGCGCTACCGACGTCGCGAAAACCACTTCCCGTCGATGATCGGGCTCGACACCAACATCCTCGTCCGCTACCTCACCCAGGATGATCCAACTCAGTCGCGCAAAGCCACGCAGTTACTCGAACACCGGCTCACCGAGCAGACCCCCGGTTTTGTCAGCATCGTAGCGATGGTCGAGACGGTTTGGGTCTTGGAGCGCGCCTACCGCTTACCAGCCCATAAGATTGCCGCGGCGGTCGAGCGCATGCTTCAGACCGACGTGCTGGTTATCGAAAACGAGCAGGACGTGTTCACCGCCATGATCGCACTCAAGGAAGGGCAGGGCTCATTCGCCGATGCGGTCATCGCCGCACTCGGCGCCAGGGCTGGTTGCTCTCGCACCCTGACCTTCGACCACAAAGCGGCGCGGCTCCGTGGTTTTGAACTCCTCTGATTACTACAGGTTGGGGAACTACGATTTTGCGCCAAAGTACAAATTCAATCTGCTTGGGCGGAAGCGATAGTCATGGCCAGGAAGCAATGATG
>CAWBGX010000005.1:0-204444 GCA_963788495.1 uncultured Acidobacteriota bacterium
ACTTTATAGCGGCACCCATCGCACCGACACGGTGAAGTCCATCCGCTACTTCACGCCCGAACTAGCTTCCGTGGACAACTACTGGACGATGACCGGCGCCAAAACCCGCGAAGGCGCGGACTGGCCGTACCGCGCAGGCTACGCAAATTACGTGATGGCCAAACGCGACGGCCATTGGGTAATCATCGTCTCGCACACCGCCGACTTCAACGCCAAAGCCCCCAGCCCACCGAATCGATAGCGCCTCGCGCCGCTCTCCGGTCCCTCCCAGGCTCGCTTTCTTTTGCGTGCGGCCGAAACACAGCATAGGATATGCCGCACCGTACTCCGCTTTGCCACTATTCGCCAAAGGAGCCCTCGATGCACCTACATACTCTGAACTTGCTCGCCGTTCTCGTCGCGGCGATTTCCACGATACTGGTTGGGTTCGTGTGGTATTCACCCATTCTCTTCGCCAAACCCTGGATGCGCGAAATGGGCTACGACCCGGACGATAAGGCCAGGATTAAAGAAATGCAGAAGAGCGCCGGCCCGGCATATTTTGTCTCCTTTCTCGCCAGCCTGGTCTCGGCCTTTGTCCTCGCTTTGTTCATACACCAGTTTCGCGCGCAAGGCCTGCACCTGGGTTTGCTGGTGGGCTTTCATGTCTGGCTCGGGTTCGTCGCTATGGTACAACTGACCGGCGTGCTGTTCATGAAACAGAGCATCAAGCTGTTTGCCATCAACACCGGCTTCCAACTGGTCTGCTACCTGGCTATGGGCGCGATCCTTGCCGTCTGGCAGTAACCCTGACGCACACGCATTCTTGGCTCGCGAAGGAGAACTCCGCATGCCCCAGCCCATGGCTGTGTCCCGCCGCCATTTTCTCGTGACCGCGTCCGTGGCCGCCGCAGCCACCGCCGTCGGCTGTGGTACCCGCACTCCGAAAACTGTGCCCGCGGCCAACCCCGCGGAATTGCTCGAACTCTCCGCGACCGACGCCGTCGCGCACCTCGCCCACGGCGACGTCAGCGCCGAACAGTACGCCTCCGCCCTGCTGGCCCAGTGTGATCGCGGCAAAGCGCTGAACGCCTTCATCACCCTGGAACCCGCAAGCGTCCTCGAAGCCGCCCGCGCGGCCGACCAGCTGCGCGCCTCCGGAGCGAAGCTCGGCCCGCTCCACGGCCTACCTATCCCTATAAAGGACAGCATCAACACCAAGAATCTCCCGACCACCGCGGGAACTCCCGCCTTGCGTAACTTCCGGCCAACCGAAGACGCGCCCATCGTCCGCGTACTCGTCGATTCCGGCGCGATTGTGCTGGGCAAGACCAACCTCCACGAGCTGTCTTTCGGCTGGACCAGCAACAACCTGACCTTTGGCGCCGTCCACAATCCCTACGACCCAAAGCGCATTCCCGGCGGCAGCAGCGGCGGCACCGCGGTGACCGTCGCCACCCACATGGCTCCGCTAGGCGTCGCCGAAGACACCGAAGGCTCCATTCGCGTCCCCGCGGCTATGTGTGGCATCGTCGGATTCCGCCCCACCACCACTCGCTATACCTCGACCGGTGTGGCCCCTATCACTCCGCTCTTCGATCAAGTCGGGCCGCATGCTCGGTCGGTTGCGGACCTTGCTCTCTTCGACTCGGTGGTCACCGGGGATTGGACTCCCCTCCGCCCCACTCCCCTCAAAGGAGTGAAACTCGGCGTCGCCCGCGGCTACTGGTTTCTCGGCCTCGATCCCGAGGTCGACCGCGTCGCCGGCGAAGCCCTCCGCAAATTGCAGGACGCCGGCGTGCAACTCGTCGAAGCCGACGTGCCGGACTTGGCGCACCTGATCGAACTCACCACCGAGCCGATCCAAAATCATGACGTCCGCTATGCGCTGAAAAAATATCTGGATGACTCTCACGCCGGCGTCACCTTCGACCAAGTGCTCGCCCAGGCCAACCCCGACATCAAACGCGACTTCGCCCTCGGCGTACTTCCCGGAGGCAAGTTCTTCGTCTCGGACGCCGCGTATCAGACCGCCCGCGATGTTTACCTGCCCAAGCTTCGTGAGAACTTCCGCGCGTATTTCGCGCGCACCGGCGTCGCCGCCATCGTCTTCCCCACCACGATGGTCCCCCCGCCCCTGATTGGTAACGATGTTGAGGTGCTCATCGCCGGGAAAAGCGTGCCGTTCGAGACTGCCGTGGCCCGCAACATCGCCCCCGGCAGCACCGCAGGCCTGCCCGGCCTGGTGCTTCCCGCAGGCCTCACTTCCAGCGGACTACCCATCGCCCTGGAACTCGACGGTCCCGCCGGCACCGACCGCCCGATCCTGTCCCTCGGCTTGGCGGTGGAAAGCGCCCTGGGCCACTTACCCGCACCCGCTCTCTAAGCGCCCGAGTCGGGGCACGACGAATCAGAAATCAGAATCCATCGCAGTCGCAGGTGTCAAGTGTGCGGCTTATTTCCGAGCGCGAGCGGGGCGCTAACTTTCCACGCGCAGTAAACAGTAAATAGGCCGACGCCAAATTGGAATGCTGCCCCTTTTCGTTGACTTGAGTTTTACTCGCCCTCAAACTAAGGGCGTGCTCTCTTTGATGCCGATCGCGCCGGAGTTCCGCGCGCCATGACGGATTCTTCCTCACTCATCGGCCAAACCATCTCGCATTATCGCGTCGTCGAGAAAGTCGGCGCGGGCGGCATGGGCATCGTGTATCGCGCTCGCGACCTGCGCTTGGAGCGCGACGTTGCCCTCAAAGTCCTGCCCGAGGGAGTGCTCGCCGACCCCTCCGCCCGCAAACGCTTTCGCAACGAAGCGCTGGCCCTCGCGCGCCTCAACCATCCCAATATCTGCTCGGTTTTCGATTTCGACACCGATGGCGGCGCCGATTTTCTGGTGATGGAGTTCGTTCCCGGGGTCTCGCTGCACGAAAGACTGCACGCCAACACTCCCATCCTCGACGAAGTTTCCGGCCTCGGTTTGCAATTGGCCTCGGGCCTGGCCGCGGCGCATGACCAGGGCGTGATTCATCGCGACCTCAAGCCCGGGAATCTGCGCGTCACTCCCGATGGCCGCCTCAAGATCCTGGACTTTGGCCTCGCCAAGTTCTTTCATCCCGACGCTGGTCCCGAAGCTACTCTCAGCGGCGCCGATACCTCCAGCATTTCCGGTACGGTTCCCTACATGGCTCCCGAGCAGCTCCGCGGCGAACCGCCCGAAACGCGTACCGACATCTACTCCGCGGGCGCCGTGCTCTACGAACTGGCCACCGGGCATCGCCCCTTCCCGGAGCGCCAGTTCGCCCTGCTGATCGACGACATCCTCAACAGCAACCCGCCGCCGGCCTCGCGTGTGAACCCCGACGTGCCAGCCGCCCTCGAAAGCGTGCTGCACAAAGCACTGGCCCACCGCCCCGAAGACCGCTATCAATCCGCCCGCGAATTGCGGGGCGATCTGGAACGCCTTTCCACTTCACAGCTTCCCCATGCCGCCTCCAATCAAGGCATCCACCGCGTTGCCGCTGTCGCTCTGCTCTCCCTCGTGATCGCCGGTGCGGCCATCGGTTGGTACGTTACTCGCGGCCACCGGCCACCCGCTTCCAGCGCGACCAGCGGCGGTGCGGCCAACGCCGGTGCGCTGCGCCCGGTCAGCGTCAATCCACGCCGTTCGGTCGCGGTCTTCGCCATTAAAAATGCTTCAGGGCGTCCCGACGCCGCGTGGCTCTCCACCGCGCTTTCCGAGATGCTGACCACCGAGCTGGCCGCGGGCGAACGAATCCGCACCGTCCCCGGCGAAACCGTCTCGCGCGCCAAGGTCGACCTTTCCCTTTCCGACTCCGACACCTTCGCGCAAGATACCCTGCGCCGCATTCGCGACGCCATCGGCACCGACGCCGTAGTCAGCGGTTCTTACGTGGTCGTTCCCGGAGCCGTCGACGGAAAAATCCGCCTCGATCTTCGCGTTCAGGATTCCCACACCGGAGAGATTGTCTCCGCCGTCAGTGAAACCGGTACCCAATCCGAGCTTCTCGACATGGTTTCCCGCGCCGGCGCCAAGTTGCGTTCCTCGCTCGGCGTTCCCGAACTCTCCGCCGACGCCGCCGGCAAAGTCCGTGGCGCGCTTCCGGCGTCTTCCGCTGCCGCGCGGCTTTACGCCGAAGGTCTCAACAAGCTGCGCGTCTACGATGCCAATGCCGCGCGCGACCTCCTGGAAAAAGCCGCCGCCGCCGACCCCTCCAACGCCGCCGTGCATTCCGCGCTCGCGGCCGCGTGGGGCCAGCTGGGTTACGACGCTCGCGCCCTGGAGGAAAGCAAGAAGGCCCTGGATCTCTCTACCGATCTTTCCCGTGAAGTGCGCCTCGCCACCGAAGGCCGCTACCAATTGGCCGCCCACAACTGGCCCAGGATGGTGGAGATCTATCAATCGCTTTTCGATTTTTTTCCCGACAATCCCGACTATGGCCTGCAGCTGGCCCTGGCACAGTCCAACGCCGGCAAGTCGCAGGAGGCATTCGCCACCCTGGACAAGCTGCGTTCCACTATCCCCTCGGTGAGCGAAGATCCCCGCATCGACCTGGGCGAGGCTAACGCCGCCGATCACATCGCGGACTTCAAGCGCGAACTTGCCGCTGCCACCCGCGGCGTCGACCGCGCCAACAGCCGCGGCGAACGGCTGACGGCCGCTCGTGGTCTTCTCCTCTCCGGCTGGGCTCTCCACAACCTCGGCGAAAACGAAAAATCCACCGCGGTTTCGCTGGAAGCCAAGGCCGCCTACGAGGCCGTGGGCGACCGGGTGGGCGTTTCCCGCGCTCTGCACAATCTGGCCATTACCCTCATCGCGGACGGCAAGCTCGACCAGGCGGAAAGCTACCTTAACCAGGCCATCTCAATTCGCCGGCAGATTCAAGACAATCAAGGACTCTGCCGCGCACTCGGTGATCTTGGATTGATTCGTGAAAGGCGCGGTGATCTGCCGGGTGCGCGCAAGAAATACCTGGAGAGCCTGGCCATCGCGCAGCAGATCTCCGATCAGGGCGCGACCGCAAACGTCTACGTGAATCTAAGCAGTATTGACGTGTCGCTGGGAAAGCCGGCCGAAGCGCGTAAGTCCCTCGAGCAGGCGCTGGCCATCTTTCGCCAAATTGGCAACAAGCAAGGCGTCGCCGCGTGTCTCGCCAATCTCGGCAATCTGGCGGCATCGGAAGGCGATTCGGCCGGTGCCCGCAAGCTCTACGAGGAATCCGCCGCCGATTTCAGCGCCATCGGCCAGAAAGCCGGGAGTTCGCAATTGCGTACCCTCATCGCCGACCTTTTTTTGGATCAGGGCGACTACGTTTCCGCTCGCGCCAGCTTTGAAGAAGCCCTGGCCACCGCGCGTGAAGTGAACGACCCGCAACTGATCGCCGATGCCGAATCCGGCTCCAGCAAGGCCGCGCGCCTGCAGGGCGATTGGCCCGCCGCTCGTTCCCACGCCGAAAGCGCCGTGGCCGCCGCCAGGAGTTCAGGCGACAAACGCCTCCTGGCTATCGCCCAGTACGATTTTGCCTCCGCTCTGGACGGGCCGGGCGACATTGCGGTGTCGAAAAAAGCGGTGCAGGAGGGCCTGACTCTGGCTCGCGAGCTCGGCGACAAAGAAGTGATCGCCGTCGGCCTTCACGACACCGCCGCCTATCTTCTGGACCAGGGCGATCTTTCCGCCGCACAGCAAGCCTTCGAGCAGGCGGTGGCTCTCGGCAAAGAGCGAAAATCCCCCGAATCGGCCGCCGAAAGCCAGAATGCTCTCGCCGAAGTTTTTCTGGAGCTCCATCAGCCGGCGCGCGCCGCGCAACTTGCCGGTGAATCCGCCGCCGAAATGCGCCGCTTGAAAGACGCGCCTCTGGAAATCGAGGCCCAGATCGTTCTTGCTCGCGCCGCCCTCGCGCAGCATCACCTCCCTGCCGCGCAGGAAGCGCTCGCGCGAGCCACCACGCTTTCCTCCGGGTCTGGGTCAGACGCCGGCTCGCCCAGTCGCCGCCTCCGGCTGGCCACCTGCGCGGCTCGTGTTGATTCGGCCGCCGGCAATTCCTCTGCGGCCTTGCACGCGCTTCAGACCGCGCTCGACGATCTCGGTTCCAAAGCCGATCTCCCAATCCGCCTGGAAGCGCGCCTTGCTCTCGCCGAAATTACCCAGGCTTCTTCCGGTGCGGCCTCCGCCCGTCCGCAGCTCGACGCCCTGGAAAAGGACGCCACGGAAAAGGGTTTCCTCCTATACGCCCGCAAAGCCGACGCCCTCCGAAAAACCTGAGTGAACAGAGTTGCAGCAGATGGAGGCGACGAACGGGAAGCTCAGCTGAGCCGCGGGAGGCGGCCAGCGATAACGATTGGAGTCCCAGCGGGAGAGTCGCTAAAATAGAATCGTGAGTCCCAAAAAAGCGCGGCCTAAAACCGTCACTGAATACATCCAAGCCGCCCCCAAAGATGCCAAGAAGAAACTGCGGGAAATGCGCGCTGGTCACCTTCGCCGCCTACCAACATCACATCGGCTTCTATCCCACGCCCTCGGCGGTGCGCGCCTTCGCGAAGAATCTGTCGAAATTTGTAACCGCGGATGCATCCATCCAGTTTCCCTTGGAGAAGCCGCTGCCTCTAGCTCTGATCCGCAAAATCACCGCGTTCCGCGTTCGCCAGAGCATCCAGGAAGACAAGAAATGGAAAACGTGACGCAAGCCCGTATCGGAAACCACTCCGCGCTGTTGCTGCGCTACTCGTATCGCAACGCTTGTGTCGGCGAAATCCGCGTTGCCCGCCGCGCCGGCACGTAGGCTGCCAGCATGGTCACCAGCAGCAACAATGGCACCACGATCACATAAGCCAGAATGTCCACGCCGCCGGCATTGAACACCATGGCATTCATGAGCCGCTCGATCGCGAAACCCATCGCCAGCCCGATCATCGCTCCCATACCGACCAGTACTAGGCCATTGCCCATCACCAGCCGCAACACGTCCGACCTCGCCGCGCCAATCGCTATGCGGATGCCGATCTCGCGGGTCCTGCGGCTGACGTTGTAGGCCACCAGTCCATACAAGCCGGCGATGGCCAGCAGCAAGCCCACCACGCCCATGGTACTGACCAGGTCTATGGCAATTGCTGGCCCCTTCACGGCCCGGTTCAGGTAGAAGTCTTCGTAAGCCATCGTCTGCAACATCGGCAGGTTCGGATCCAGAGCGCGAATGACGTCCTTTACCGACGGAACTAGCTTCAGCGGATCGCCGCTAGACCGCAACATTAAGACCATTCGCGCGACAGGATGCTGGGCCAGCGGCATATATACAAAATCCATGCGCTCGTCGAAGGTGTTTTGATACTTGATCGTCTGCGCGATTCCGACGATCTCCACCGGCGCCCCGGTGGCCTTGTCGAGGCGGATACGTTTGCCCACGGCGTCGCCTTGCGGCCAGTAGTGTTTCGCGAAGTGCTCGTTGATCACCGCGACACGCGGCGCGTCCGCGCTATCGGACGCCAAAAAGCTCCGGCCACCCAAAATTGGAATCCCCAGCGTCTCGAAGTACCCGTCATCCACCGTATCCAGCGTCGAAGTAAAATTCTCACGATCGCGCGGCATCTGGAAACCGTCCGGGACGAACGCCACGCTGTCAAAATCGTCTTCTCCGAGAGGAATGTTTTGCGTCAGAGCTTCGCTCTCAACTCCGGGCGCTTGCCGCACACGTTCGGCCAGCAATTTGTAGAACTGCTTCGTCTGAGCTGCCGTGTACCGCTCCAGACGCGGGTCGAAGGTGGTCATCAGCAGATGTTCTTTCGCGAAACCGGTTGCCTCCATGGCACTGCGGTGGAAACTCCGGGCCATCAGGAAAGACGCCGTCAGCAGCATCAGGGACATGGAAACCTGAGCCACCACCAGCACACTCCGGCCCCACAGGCGTTTGCGTCCGGGCACATCCACGTCGGCGGACTTGAGCCCGTTGACTAAGTCCGTGCGCGTGCTCTGCAGCGCCGGCGCCAAGCCGCAAAGCAGCGCGCACAATCCGGACAGCGCCAGGCTGGCCAGGAGCACCCGGGTATTCATGCGGAACGGAATGGCCATTGGCAGATCGGTCATAAGAACTATGCTTTGCTTACTTTGAAACCATTCGGTGATGCCGTAGCCGATGGCGGTACCGGCTACTCCGCCCATCACCGCCAGAATCAGGCTTTCCGTCAACAGCAGCCGAATAAGACGGAAACGTCCGGCCCCGATCGCCAGGCGCACGGCGATTTCGCGGGTTCGCGAGCGCGCACGGCTGAGGAGAAGTCCCGCTACGTTGGTGCAAGCCACCAGCAACACCGCCAGCGCCAGGGTCACAAAGATCACTCCGAATTTCCAATTCACGTCGTCGTCTTGAGTGCGCATTTGGAACTGGGTGTGCACGGCCGCTCCGCGGTCGTGATTGACCTTCGGATATTCGCTCTCGAAGTTTTTCGCAAGCAAGGCCAGTTCATTCTGCGCCTGCTGCAGCGTGATGCCGGCCTTCAACCGCGCCCTTACATTCAACTCGCGATCGTCGCGGTCTTCGAAAAAGTTTTTTTGCGGGTTGGTCGAAAATACCCCCGCCATGGCCAGTGGCATGTAGAAGTCGGGATGCCCGAAGATCATCATCCCTGGGAAAGACTCGGGCGCGACGCCTATGACCGTGAAGTCCGTGCCGTTCAGACGAACCGTCCTGCCAACCACGGAAGGGTCGCTGGCGAATTCATGCTTCCAGAACTCCGGCCCGAGCACCACTGCGGCATCCCGGCCCGGCACCTGGTCTTCGTCCTCCCGAAAACCCCGCCCCAGCCGCGGCTCCACGCCCAACAGCCGGAAATAGTTGCCCGAAACCATCATTCCGCCTTTGACCCGCGGCGTAGCTCCAGGTTCGGCGCTGAAGCTCACTGCCTCCATCGACGCGCTGGCGATTACCCCGTCGTAGCTCTTGGTCTTGTCGCGGATGTCCAGGTATTCGCGATACGAAAAATCAGCGAAGCTACTATCGTGCGTAGTGCTCACCAGCGTGACCACGCTGCTCGGATGCGGCACCGGATAAGGCCTGAAAATCAGCGCGTCCACCATACTGAACGTCCCCGAGGTCATCCCGATCCCCAGCGCCAGGGTCAACACGATGAATGCGGTAAGCCCGGCGGTGCGCCGCAGGCTGCGGACCGCGAAGCGCGCGTCGTCGACGAAATCCGTCAACCAATGAACGCGCCGCGTGTCTCGCACCTCTTCCTTGCGCTGTTCCAGCCCGTCCATCGCGCGCATCGCCGCGTAGCGCGCCTCCTTTGGCGAGAGCCCGTTGGCGATCCCTTCCTCGATCTTGTGCTCCAGGTGGAACTGCAGCTCCTCATCGAGCTCCCGCTCCACGCGGCCGCCGCGCAGAATGGACTTCAGCCGCAAGGGCGCCGTGTACCACCAGTGTTTCATTCTCATGGCTCTACGAAGCCTCCGAAATCTGGATGACCTGCGAGATGGCCGTCGATAGCCGCAGCCAGTTTGCCGCCTCCGATTCGAGTTGCTGCTTCCCCAACCGCGTAAGCGAATAGAATTTTGCCCGCCGGTTATTCTCGGTCTGTTTCCACTCGGCGGTGATCCACCCTTCCTGCTCCAACTTGTGCAACGCCGGGTACAGCGATCCTTCGCTTACCTGCAGCACGTCCCCGGAGATGGATTTCAGGCGCAAGCTGATGGCCCAGCCGTGCAACGGCTCCAGCGCCAGGATTTTCAGCAGCAGCAGGTCCAGGGTGCCTTGAACGAGGTCGTTTGGTTTGCTCATATCGGTTTCCGAGATGAGTGTACGCAATACTCCTCTCGGTAAGCAAGGGAAAAGTGGCAGCCCTCGGCACCTGCCGTTTGCGCTCCGCCGCAGCTATTCCAAGCGACTCGAAGGCTTTTGGAATCAAACGCTTGCAAGAAACAAGGGGGAAGGACTACGGAATCCGCACAATCCGGTGTTCTTTGAGGTTCGCGCTGCCGGCCAGCTCTTTCAGTTCCTTCAAGCCGTCCGGGCCCCACTGCGCCAGAAACGGCAACAAACACAGCTCCCGCGCCTGCAGCGCCTTATTCGGATACACCAAGTTCTCTAAAAACTCCACGTGCTCGGCGATCACCCCGGCTCGCTCGTCCAGCGCTCGACCGGTCTTTTCCCGCAGCTTGTCCAACTGGAACTTCATCTTTTCCCGCGCCGTGTCCACCGCTCCGGCCAGCGTCGCGTCCAACTTCTGGATGTCCTCGCCCAGCTCCCGCAGGGTGGCCTCAATCAGCGCCTTTTTGCGGTCGAAATCATCGGCCAGCGTCTTCGGCAGCGACACCAACTCCATGCGCCGCCGCAGCTCCTGCGCCCCAGCCCAGATGTTCTCGATGCACAACTGGTATTTCTGCAGCAGCTTGTCGGCCTTGGCGTCCAGCACCGTAAAATCCGCCCGCGGCAGAAGCACCGGCATGCGCCCCAAAATGTGCCGGTACACCACTTCCGACTGCGCCAGGTACGAAATCTCCGCCGGCCCGGCCAGGAACGCCACCGTCGGCAGCAGAAAATCCTGCACCACCGGCCGCAGCAGCGCGTTGGGACTGAAACTTTCCGGCTCGGCATCCACCAGCCGCAGCGCCTCTTCCTTGGTCCAGGACTCCGCGCCGCACTTGAACTTCGCGCTTCCCGCCGCGCCGCCATTCGCGGCCGCGATGGGCTGCCGCAGGCCATCCTGGAAGCGGAACAGCAGCGAACTCGACTCCGAAACTTTTACCTGGGCCTCGAACCCCGCGCCTTCCAGTTCCCTGCTCCGCTGCAACAGTTTCTCCGCCAGCGCGTCGCGGTCTTCCAACGCCTGGCGGTACACCGGAGCGGCAATGCGGTGCAGCCGCGTGTCCAGCGGATCCAGCAGAATCAATCCCTGTTCCGCAAAGACACGCGCAAACAATTTCCCGAACGCGCTGCCGTAGGTCTCTTCCGGCCCGTAGCTCTCCTGCAAAATCTGCCCAATCGCCTGGCTGCCCGGACCAATCAAAAGTTCCGCGGCCACCTTGGTGATTTCCGCAATTCCGCCGCCCAGCTTGACCCGCCCGACAGGACGCCCCGGCGTTTCGCCATCCGGCGGAAGCTCAAACCGCGTCAGCTTCCCGCCCTTGATCCAGGACACGTGCCGCACTTCGTCCAGGTCGTGGTCCTCGGTAGCCATCCAGAAAACCGGCACCGCTGGCACTCCGGCCTCGCTCAATTCCTCGGCAATGCGAATGGCCGACAACGCCTTGTAAAACGCGTACGCCGGCCCGCCCAGCAGTCCCACCTGCTGCCCACTGACCACGGCGACCGCTCCACCCTCCAGTCGCTCAAGATTGCGCGACGTGGCTTGGCCAGCGCCGAGCCCCATGTTGATATCGCGCAGGGCCGCGGCCGCTTCCCTGCGCCGCTCGGCGGGAAAGTTCAGGGATCGCGCCGTCTGCTGGACCGCCTCGAAACTCGGCCGATGGGCGTAGAACCGCGCCACGCTGGAAAAGTCATCGAGAAACTGGAGGAACAGCTTTGGCTGGTGGGGCAGGCGCCGGAACGGTAAGGATACACAACCCATTGGGACTTAGATGATACCCACGCTCATCGGTCACAGCAAATGAATGCTCAAAAACAGCCCAATCGCCCTGTTGTCTTCAGCCTACCTCAGTCTTTGGACGTCACCTCCCCGCAAAAGATAGCGATATGCCGTAGCCACGGAACCCAAGATCAGGATCGTTTCGCCTTCGCCCGGAAAATGCTTTCTCGACTTTCGTCCTCGACTGGCCGCCTCGCGGCTGCCCAGTTCCGAGATATCTCCTGGCAACGGTAGGGTTCGCCGAGCGGTAGCTCCCGAGGGCGCGGCACACACCACCCTGGGAACGCCAATCTCCCGATTGGCGGCTCGTCTCGCAGACGAGGCCGGGATCTGGGGGAGGGGTACCCCCTCCCCCCTTTTTCATAAGTGTTGATTCCAGGAGGCTTAAAGTGCTTTAGAATCAACACTTGCACAAGTGTTGATTCTAGGGAGGTTACGGGAGCGGTTTGTCTGCAAACAAGTAACGGGTCGAGGGGGGTTAGAGGGACCGCGCGGCGGGCGAGCATGGTACGCAGGGCACGGAATCGTGCCAGACTAACAGCGCAATTATAGCATATTGGTACCCTGTGTCAAGTATTACGTGAAATTACCCATGGGTGTCTTAGTTAGCGTAATTCGTGCAGGCGCCCGGCACGCCATCCTCGGTTCCCCCCTGCCCTTTAGGAGGTCGGAGCTTCAGCCCCGACGTAACGCGCGTGCCTTCCATGGGCTTTTGGCCCCTGAAGAGACCTTCTCGGTATTTTTGGCAGCCTTCAGGATCGCCTCGCCTTAGCCCGCGAATTCTTCGCCACGTATCGCTGATCCAACCCTTGGCGAATCAGCGTCTTGATAACCGCCTGCCTGCTGATGTTCAATTCTTTCGCTGCTCGTTCCAACTCCTCCAGCATGGCCACAGTAAAATCCACATTCACGCGCTGAATAGGCTCCATCATCCGTCCGGAATTGGTGAAGAAACGCGAAACGTCCTTGCCGCGGTCCGCCATGCGGGCGATGGATTCGGCTGATGCGGTCTTCTTACGACGCGCGTTCTTCATAGAGTTTTCGCTCTTCCTGCGTTGCCTTCCATAGAGTCACCAGATGGTAGAACTCGCCTTCCGGGTCTTCCCGAACCTCAAAGATCACTGTGTACAGCCGTTCGCCCACCCATCCAATCGCGCGATGCTGAATCGGAAGATCCGCACGATCATCGAGGTAGTACGGATGAAAGAAAATCTCCTGCACTTCCTCGAAACCGATTCCACGCCTGGGGTTCCGCCGAAGGCTTCTGCTCTTTC
This sequence comes from uncultured Acidobacteriota bacterium, assembly GCA_963788495.1. Lineage (GTDB taxonomy): Bacteria > Acidobacteriota > Terriglobia > Acidiferrales > UBA7541 > Acidiferrum. The sequence goes on from CAWBGX010000005.1 coordinate 12,843, forward strand.
GCTCATCGAAGTGGAACCGCATGAGGTATAACTGTTATACCATACAAAAAGAGGCGAGAGCTTAGCAATTTCCAGTTTTGGTTAGGGTGCGGTTTTTTCCGCGAAACTTTCACTGGCAAGCCGCCCACCAAGTGTGAGGTCTCTGGTCCACCTTGTTGTAATGTCCGTAGTTACAAATGCCGCTGTTGTGCGGGCGAGTTCGCCAGTCTGCCGCAATCCCATCCATCGGACATGGCGGCGGAGGCAAGGACTGCACGGCCTTACTTCTGAGGACAATGAGTGCCACAAGGAACAGGCCGGTCGCAACGACGCTAATTCCCAGCGCCAGGTCGGTTCGCGTCGGGATGTTCTTCGATTTCCGGCGATTCATCAAAACTCATCATACGCCGCTCGAATGCGGGAACATCCCGTCTGATGGCATAACGAAGTCGGCCTCACAACGAGCCGAGTAAACTGGTGGTGCTCTAACCACAGATTGCTCGGAACGAAGGAGGCCGAGATGAAAATTATAGGCGTAGATTTGCACACACGACAACAGAACATCGCCATGCTGGATGATCAGACCGGAGAACTGGTCGAGAAACAGCTATCGCATGAAGGCGAGCAGGTACGGGAGTTTTACGCCGGTTTACCGCAGCCGGTGCTGGTGGGTCTGGAAGCCACGGGGTCGATGCACTGGTTTCTGCAGTTACTCGAAGAGTTGGCCATTGAGTTTCGCGTTGGTCATCCGGCGAAGATCCGGGCGGCAGAACCGCGCAAGCAGAAAAACGATCGCCGCGATGCGCGCTTGCTGCTCACGCTGCTGGCGGAAAATCGTTTTCCCGCGATTTGGATGCCTTCTCGTGAGCAACGCGATCTGCAGATTCTGCTGCGCCATCGCGATCAGTTTGTGCGCATTCGCACCCGCGTGCAACTGAGCTTGCAAGCACTGGCGCTCAGTCACGGGTTGCGCCGAGGGCACTCCTTGTGGACCCGCGTAGGCCAAAACACCCTGCGGGCGTTGCCGCTGACCGCACATGCCGGTGAGCAACGGGACACGTTGTTGGCGCTGTATCCCCAGTTGCAAGGTCCGATCAACGAACTGGACCGTGAGGTCGAGAGAGAAGCGCAACAACGTGCACAGGCACGAAGGCTGATGACTCATCCTGGCGTGGGACCGATCACCGCACTAGCCACCGAAGTATTTCTTGGCGATCCGCGGCGCTTCGCCGATGGAAAAGCCGTGGCTAGTTACATCGGAATAATACCCAAGGAACATTCCAGCGGGGGCCGGCAACGATTCGGAAGAATCAGCAAGCAGGGCAACTCGCTGTTGCGTTTCCTATGGGGAGAAGCGGTGATACACGCAGTGCGGCGCGATCCGGAACTGCGGCGTTTCTATCGCCGGAAGCTGGCACAAAAAGGAATGGGCAAAGCACGTATCGCGGCAGCTCGCAAGCTGGGCATTCGGTTGTGGGTTATGCTGCGCGACGAAATCGATTACACGGAATTCTGCCGCCGCGGTCAGCAGCGACGGCAGAGTAGTGGTGCGGCCGGTGCGGGGATGCTTCACGCGGGACAGTGGTCGTAACGGACCGTCCGTCTGATTAGGCTACCCGCCTCCCTCCACATTGGGAGGGAGTTCGAAAACGTCATCATGGTCGTGAGTGACCGCAGACATGTTTGGTGGGCTACACCAAAGCGATGAAGTGCAACGGACCGAGCCATCCGGTTGGAGCACGAAAACAGAGCGGAGACCCGGGCCAAGTGCTCGCTGCACAAAATGCGGCCGCGCCGGTGAACGGGTGTGTAGGGAAGAATCAAAAACCTTCAGCAATCGCTCTTGACACGGCCGACTTCGTTAGACATGTCCCTATTCTCCCCTATTCTCCCGTCCCTATTCTCCCGTCCCTATTCTCCCCTATTCTCCCGTATTCTCCCCCTATTCTCCCGTCCCTATTCTCCCCAAGATGCGGTCGATCTGCCGAAGATGGTTCAAGTCGTGTGCTGCTTCCAAGCGGACGAACTCCTCGACCGTTTGCCGTCCGCGCACCTCGTGGACCCCATAGCACTCCACCCACCGTGCGCGCGGGACTGACTCCAACAGTCGCAGATTGCTCTCGCGCAGCGCCCGAAAGACCCCTGCCGAAAGGCTCGCCTCTTGCTGCGCGTAACCCAAGCGCTCCGCCCATACGGCCTGATCCCACCACGTCAAGGCCACGCCCGGATTCGCCAGCATGTTTCGCAATCGCCACCCCATCGCCAGCTCCGCGTCCGCCAAGTGCGCTACGATCTCGGCGATGGACCACTTTTCAGGTGCAGGACGCCGGATCAACTCCTCGGGCGCGACATCGCGCAGACGCCGATCGAGTTGCGACGGAGTGGCTTGTTGTACACCGATGGGCTCCTCATCGCCAAGATAGCTTAGGACTCGAGTTCGGTATGCTTCGAACGTTTCTGCCATTCGTCCTCCCGGTAGACTGCGTATGCGACCGAACATCTCGTGGAGTAGACCGAGCCATCTTGGTTCGCAATCGTACGGGTGTGATGACGTAACACAAACACCGCGACCTCACTGCGTTCCGTTACAACGCCGAGCTGTTTCAAAATGTTATCGTCCCCGAACGACGCGTAGAAAAAGGTTGCCACCCTGCGGTCGTCAAATCATGGCTCCCTAGATTTGGTCCAATGCAGTCTTAGTTTTCCCCTGCGGCCGTCGTTCGTCAAACGTTGATTCGTCATTGTTACGATGAACGGCGCTCATGCTTTCGCGCCGCGCTGTCGCTTTCTGTCGTGGGACCTAGGGGGACACCTGGGGGGACGGACGGGACGTTGTCTGATTTTTTTTGACTTTTCCTTCCCGCCGTATCCTTTCGAGATTCGGCTGGCGGGTACCCTAGCCGAGTTGTTCTGAGATTTTCGCTGGTCCCAGGAGGATCTCGATCCGGGGGTCTGGGTTCAGCTCCAGAAAAGCGCCCGCCACGGTCGGCGGCCGCTACATGAGGCAGGTTTACAACGGGGGAGCGTAATTCGCTCTTGCTGAGGTTGACACCGAGAGAAGAGTCGGGCGAGATGAAGATGGCGAGGTCAACTCGCCGCTACGAAAAGCGAATACCCGCCCTCAAGCGACGAGGGCTGGAACACCCGCAAAGAGCGGAGAGGCAAAGGAGACGCATCCGGAGGGAAACGTCAGGGACCGCACCCTTAAAGGCGAAGGGTGCGGCACCCAAATTCATCCCGCGCTCAGCCGGCTGCGCTTCGAGGTTTGGGGCAAACGGAAGACCGCCGGTAGGGAGCGAAGAAGGGCCGGGCTGAAGCCCGGCGCCTACATAACCTTCAGAGTTGGCGGTCAGAACGGATAGGGGCGGCGGCCCATTTGGATGGTGACCCACTTCACTTCGGTCATTTCGTCGGTGGACCAGCGGCCGCCTTCGCGGCCGCTTCCGGAGTCCTTGACGCCGCCGAACGGGACGGTGCCTTCGTCGTGGATCGTCGGGCCGTTCAGGTGGACCATGCCGGCCTCCAGTTCCAGGGCGAAGCGCATGGCCAGTTGCAGATTGTTGGTGAGCACGGCGGACGACAAGCCGTACGTCGAGTTGTTGGCCAGGGCGAGGGCGTGCTCCGCGTCATTGGCTTTGCTGACCGCCGCCACCGGGCCAAACAGTTCGTCGCGGAAGGCGGCCATTTCCGGCGTCACGTCGGCGACCACCGTCGGGTGGTAGAAATTCCCTTCGTACTTCCCGCCGGTGACCAGGCGGGCGCCAGCGGCAACCGCGTCCTTGATTTTCTTGTCGATCATGGGGCACTGCGAAGAACGGATGAGCGGGCCGATCACCGTGTGCGGATCGCGCGGATCACCGACCTGCAGTGTGGCCGCTTTGGCGGCGAAGCGCTTCAGGAACTCTTCGTAAATCGGGGCCTCCACAATGATGCGCGAGCCGGCCATGCAGATTTGGCCCTGGTGAATGAAGATGCCGAAGCACGCGGTGTCCACCGCGTAGTCCAGATCGGCGTCCTTCAGAACGATCAGCGGGCTTTTGCCGCCCATTTCGAGGACCACGCGTTTGCCGCGCTTGGCGCATTCGGTGGCGATAATGCGGCCGACGGCGGTCGAGCCGGTGAACGAGATCAGCTTTACGCGCGGGTCGTCATACAAAACCTGCGCCATGGTTTTGCCGTCGCCGGGAACCACGTTGAAGATGCCGGCGGGCACACCGGCGCGTTCAAAAATCTCGGCGAGCTTCAGGCCGACCAGCGAAGTTTCTTCCGAAGGCTTGAGCACGCAGGTGTTTCCGCAAGCCAGCGCGAAGGCCACCTTTTTCAGCGAGAGCACTACCGGAAAGTTGAACGGCGAGATGCCGGCGACGACACCTAGGGGCCGGCGAATGGCCATGGAGATCAGTCCCGGAACATCCGAGGGAAAAACGTCGCCGTGGATGCGGCGCGCTTCTCCGGCGATCGAGCGGACCAGGTTGGCGGCGAAACCGATCTCGAATTGGGCTTTGCCGAACGTGGAGCCGGCTTCGTCGATCAGCAGATCGACCATTTCGCTGCGAGCGGCCTCCAGTTCGTCGGCGGCACGCATCAAGAAGCGCTCGCGCTCGGCGGCCAGGGTGTTGGCCCAGGCGTCTTTGGCGGCGTGGGCGGAGTCGATGGCCGCGCGCATGTGCTCGGCCTTGGCCATGAAAATCTTGGCGAAGGGACGCTGATTGGCGGGATTGATGACATCGGTGAGGGCCGAGGCCGGAATATCCAGGGTCTTGCCGGAAATGTAAGGCGTAGAAAACATGGTTCCCTTCCTTGCGGCGCAACAACCGGGTTGCGGCCGCGAACACGGTTGGAACGGCAGGGACGCCGTTCGCTAATCGGACGTGCGTTCGATTAAGGCGTTGACCAGGCATTCTTGAATGGCGCCACGGCAATGTCAAGGCAATGTGAGGAAGGAGAGCGGGGAGAAATCCAAAGCCGAGAAGCGCACGACGCGGAACGATTGGTCAGGAGGCGAACTGCCCGACCAGGCGGGCGTGCTCCTGGAGCAGGGGCAGGAAGCGAGTCTGCATTTCACGAACGGAAATGCGCGAGGACTGCGTGCCGATACTCAACGCCGCAATGACTTGGCCCTTGCTGGACAGCACCGGAACGGCGATGGCGCGCACCCCTAGTTCCAGTTCGTCGTCGATGACGGAAAAGCCCGCGGACCGGACGCGCTGGATTTCTTCGATGAATTCGCGGCGAGTCACGATGGTCTTGCGAGTGAGCGGCTTGCGCTCGACCCGGTCGACGTAGTCCATAAATCGGTCTTCGGGAAGCCCGGCCAGCAGCACCCGGCCCAGCGCGCTGCAGTAGGCAGGCAGCCGCCGCCCGGTGGTGAAACCCGGCCGCATAATTCGCTTACGCGCCACGCCGGCCACGCAGAAGACTTCGTCGTTGTCGAGGACACACAAGGTGCTCGACTCGTCCACTTCCTCGGCGATGGTTTGCACCGTGGTGTGGGCAATGGCGGAGAGCGAGCTGGAGGAAAGATAGGAGAGACTCATCCGCAAGACGCGATGCCTGAGCCGGTAGACGCGGCCGGCGGCTTCCACATAGCCGAGGAGTTCCAGCGTAATCAAGACGCGGCGAATAGCGGCACGCGACAAGCCGGTGTGGCGAGAAATTTGCGTGACGGACAATCCTTCGGAATGGCCCTCGAAGGATTCAATGATGCGGAGACCGCGGGCCAGCGACAGCACGAAATCTGGGTTGCCCTCGAACGCGGCAAACTCGCTTCCCCAGCTGGTCTGGAATTTGGCCACACTTGGGCCGGTGGATTTGTTCGGAACGGTAATCTGGCTCGACATAAAGCTCGACTCGCTGCGCTCGACTTGGGCAAATGCCTTATTACGTTGAGCATACAGCGGAGGCGGGGCGCATGTCGCCAGAATCTTTTCGATGGCGGCTAGCTATAGGAAAAAACAGTGGAACTTGCGAAGCGGCTAGCCCCAGACGCGGCGGGCGGTGTCGGCAACAAGTTTCAGCTTGGTCCACTGGCGGTCTTCGGTGATCAGGTTGCCTTCCGCCGTAGAAGCGAAACCACACTGCGGGCTGAGGGCCAGATTTTCCAGCGGGACGAAACGCGACGCTTCCTCAATTCGCTTGGCGAGTTGGTCGGGGTCCTCCATGCGGGGAACCTTGGAACTGATCAGGCCCAGGACCACGGTCTTGCCTTTCGGGACGAAGCGGAGCGGCGCGAAAGTTCCGGAGCGCTCGTCGTCGTATTCCAGCAGGAAGCGATCGACCTCCAGGGTGCCGAACAATTTTTCGGCGATGGCATCGTAGCCGCCTTCGGCGTACCAATGGCTGCGATTGTTGCCGCGACAGAGATGGATGGCCAGGGTTACGCCGGGGCGGCGCGCGGTCTTGAAGCAGGCGTTGTCGGCTTTGACGGCTTCATCCAGGGCGGCGTCGGGATCCATGCCGATCTCGGTGCGGATCCACTCCCGCCATTTCGGATCCATGTAGTAGCTGTAGCGGGGAGCGTCGATCTGAATGTAGCTCACGCCGTCGCCCGAGAGTTTGGCCAGATCGCTCTTCATGATTTCGACGATGGCCCACAGCAGTGCCGAATGATCTTTGTAAACGGAGTCGGTGACGCCGCGCTTGAAAGAGATGGCTGGGAACTGGGTGGCGCTGGGCAGGGTCATCTTGATGGCGCCGGAGCAGTTGGACTTGAGAAAGGGCAACTCGTGGCCGGTTAGTGGCCGGGCTTGGCGCAGCTTTTGGGTCACGATGCCGGCCACGTTGCTGACCGGGAGATTTTTTTCTTCGCCGGCCTTCCAGGTGCGCGCGAGGGCGTCGCCCAAGTCAAAACCATCGACGGCGTCGGTGAAATCGCTCATGAAATTGCGGCGGCGAAGTTCGCCGTCGGTGAACACCTGGAAGCCGAGCTCCTTTTGCTTGTCGAGGATGCGGCGGATGTGGGTGTCTTCCAAAGCGCGCAGGCGCGCGGGATCGGCGGCCGCGGTGCGTCTGGCTTCCAGCAAGTCCATGGGCCTCAGGAAACTGCCGATGTGATCCGCTCGAATCTGTGTGGCCAATGTCATGCCCCTTTCGTTTTGGCGTGATGTTCCCAGGCTGGCAGAAAGTTTTTGCGCCAGTTCCTTGACCGAGGCGGTTTTGTGGTGCGGTTCCCGGCCGCGGAGACGCAGCGTGGACCCGCGATGGCCATACCGGCGATCACGCGACCATTAGAGTTTCGCATAGGAGCGGGCAGGGTGAGAAATGCTACGGAAATGACCGACGGATGCGGCGGTGGATTTGCGGGTTACCCTAAAGATGGTTCCGGCGCTATTGGACCAGGCGGTAGAGGTCCACGCCGCCGTTGTAGTTGGGGACGTAGATTTGGCCTCCGTCGATTACCGGAGGATTGAACTTGTTGAAGAGAAATTGGACGCCCCAGCGCTGCGAATCCCAGAGGACCTTTAGGGAACCGTCGGCGGCGAGGTGGACGGCGTCGTAGACGAGCAGGCGGCCGTTTACTACCCGAGCGTTGGCATCGCCGTAGGGGATGGTGCAGACGAGGATCGCGGAGCCGGGATCCGCGCCGTTGCTCGATCCGGAACAGAATCCGCCTGGCATGCCTCCTGGAGGGTTCCCGCGGACATCCGCGCTGGCGTATTCGTTGCTTTGGGCAAGATACTTTAGTTTTCCGGCGGAGCTGATGGACCATTTGTGGAGTTGGGCGTTCTCGCCCCAGGCGAAAATTGTCCAGGAGTGCAGCAGCGGGTCAAAGAACTGTACGGGCGTCATGTGGAGATGCGCGGTGTCGCCCCATGGGAAGAAGTTCAACTTGCGGGGATCGAGCGGGCAGGGATCGACGGGCCCCGGACTCATGGTCAGCCACGACCGGACGGGCCGCAAGTTTGGCGCAATTCGTTTTAGGTTTCTTGAGGTCCGCGAGAGTGGTGCCGCCGAGGCTTGAGGTTTTGATCGGATAGGCGATTCCGTCTTTTCCTGTGGCGACGCAGACACCGATGGAGAAAATGCACGCGGGACCCGCCGAACCCCAATCTTCGTCCGACCAGTTTCCGTTGGCCATCTGGGGAAAGACGAGGAGAGTTGGGACGCCTTGGTCGTTGACGAAGGGCACCAGCCTGGCATTTTTCAGCGGCGGAGCGCTCATACCGGCGTTAACGGGCTGCATGGCTTCGGAGGGCGAGCTGACGCCTGCCAGCTTTACGGCCGGCTTTGCGGTCTGCCCGGTTCTGGCGAAGTCGGTCCACGGCGTCCAGTGGTCTACGACTTTCAGGGTGGCATGAGCTCCGCCCGAAGCAGGTGTGTACTTGAGTTTGAGAAACGACTCGCCCCACTGACTGACGCCGTCAAAATCGCCATTTCCGGTGAGGACGTAGAGAAAGCCCTGGTCATCGGCAGCTGCGCCTTGCCCGGCCATCCAAATGCCGGCGCCCTGGCCGGCAGTCATCGCCAACATCGCGGCAATGGTGTTGCTGGCCACATCAAAGGCAAAGCAATAACCGGAAGCAACGCCGGCTTGAGTTTCGTTGATAGTTCCCGAGCAACCGAACACAGTTTTTACACCGTTGATGTTGGTTTCGACGAGGGCGGATCGCTGTTTGCGCATCGCCGCGTTGAAGTCTTGCGTTCCGCTCTTTCCTTCGATCAGCACCGAAGGCACTACCTGAGTTCCATCGGCGACGTTCAGCACAAACATGAAGTAGCGGGCCGTTTGCGGATTGCCCGAATGGTCTGGAGAGACCCAGCAAACCTGATAGAGGTGCTGGGTGTCCGGGTCGATCACTCCGGTGGAGAGGCAGCCCCAGAATTGGTTGATTTGTTTGCTGTCGATACCTTGAGAACCGGTCACGGGCGTACCGAGGGTAACTTGCCAGATGGCGGAGCCATCGTGAGCGTCCACTCCGCGAACGATATTGGCCATGGAAGGAAGCACCAGCACGTCGCGGGTTCCGCGGGCGGTGGCCACATTCGGCAAGAGGAGCGGCTGCGCTTCCATACCTCGGGCATCTCCAAAAACCGGAATTATTGTCTCGCGGATAATGCCCTTGGACTCGACGGAGGCTTGAGTCAGTTGAGTCTCGTGAGGATTCCAACCGCTTCGGGAGTTGTCCGCGGAACGGGTGAGCCACGGCACGGCGGTGGATTGGGCCACGCAGCTCTCCGTGGGCCCAAGAAGAAATGCGCTGGTGAGCAGGATTACGTGAGGCAGCTTCATGTGTCCTCCTGTTCGGAAATCACCAGCGGATCGCAACACATGTGGTTCGAGTTGAGCAAACATCCTGGGAACCGTTGGCGGCGCCCGAGGCGTCGTGGAGCAACATAGCTCTAGTATTCTTGCGAGAACGTATCACGCGGCTAAACGTCGAGCAACGCCATTCTCAACTTGCCGGGAATAACAGAATTTTGAGAACGCGGATCTCCGCCGATCCGTGTCACCAAGAATTCATCTCGCGTAAATGTTCTCGGGGCCGTTGCTGTCTATATTCCGCACATCAGCAGTTGTCAGGTTACGACGGAGAAACTTCATATGTGCAAAATGGCCTCATTTGTGTGCAGGTTTACGTATTGGACTTTGTTTTGGGTAGCGACGGCCACTGTGCTGACGCTGGGTGGTGGCGTCTCCGCGCGCGCGCAAAGCGACAGCGGTTCGCTCCGGGTGGAGGTGCAGGACAGCGGGGGTGGCGCAGTGAGCGGCGCCGCCGTGACGGTGACTCGCCTGGGCACAAACGTCAGCCTGTCGAAAGCGACGGAAACGGATGGGTATGCCACGTTCGACCCGATCCAGCGCGGTGTGTACGCGGTGGAGACCAGCATGACGGGATTCCAAACCGTGCGAACCACCGACGTGCGGGTGGACGTGGATGATCGGCATTTCCTGAGAGTAACCTTACCGGTGGCCTCGGTCGACCAGTCCGTTGAGGTAGTGGCGGCCACTCCGCCGTTGCAAACGGAGCAGGCGTCGCTAGGTGAAGTGTTTCAAGGTGAAGTAGCGGTGGAGTTGCCGTTGCAGGCGCGGCGGTACACCGACCTGGCGCTGTTGACACCGGGGGTGACCGTAGCCAGTGATCTGAATCCGGTGACCCGGGGTCCCGACTGGTTCGTGGCCAATGGCAACTACCAGACGCAGAACAATTTTCTGCTGGACGGTTTCGACAACAACCAGGGAACGACCAACGCGCAATCGCTGTCTTCGGAAGTGGTGCGGCCTTCGCCGGACGCGCTGAACGAATTCAAGGTGCAGACGAATAGCTATTCGGCGGAGTTCGGGCGTTCGGCGGGAGCGGTGATCAACGTGTCGCTGAAGTCGGGCACCGACGATATCCACGGTTCCGGGTGGTATTTCAATCGCAACAAGGCACTGGCAGCAAATTCGTGGTTGAACAATCTGACTGGACTGCCAAAGCAGGATTTAAGCTGGCATCAGTTCGGCGGCACGATCGGCGGGCCTATTGTCAAAGACAAACTCTTCTATTTTGGTGATTACGAAGGGTTTCACGAAGATTTTTCGGACACCTATCTAGTGACGGTGCCAACGGTGGCGGAAAAGCAGGGAATTTTTCCTGTGGCGGTCAAGGATCCGACGACCGGCTTACCCTATGCGAACAATCAGATTCCTTCCTCGCAATGGGACGCGCTGGGCGCCAAGATCGTAGCGTTGTATCCCGACCCGAATCTTACCGGGACGGTGGTGGGGAGCGGGCGGACCATAGAGAACTATGGGGCGGTGCGGCCCGACAAGGAAAACACGCATAAGTTCGACATTCGTTCGGACTATTACGCCACCAGAAAAGATCAGTTGTCGTTCCGCTACAGCTTCTTGCAACAAAACATCTTTCGTAGCGCGATCTTCCCCGGCGATGTGGCCGACTGTGGGTCGCAAAATTGCAACAACGGGTTGCAGTACAACCGGAACCAGAGCCTGGGAGCAAGCTGGACGCGGACGCTGTCCCCCACGGTGGTCAACGTATTTCGCTTCGGCTATTACCAGACCTATGCGACGTTTGCGCATACCTCCGAGAGCGGCCCCACGGCGACGGAGTTTGGATTCCAGGGGATTCCGCAGGATGCTCCGAAGACCGGGGGACTTCCGCGCATCCAGATTTCCAACTATCAGGAGCTGGGTACGCGAAATTTCCGGCCGCAATTTCAGAAGCCGCACCTGTACGGATTCCTGGACAACGTGTCGTTGTCCAAAGGGCCGCACACGGTGCGAATTGGTTTTGAGATTCGAGCTAAGAACGACCAGTTCGTGGATATCCAGAGACGCACTCCGCAGTACCGGTTCCGCGGACAGTTTACCGGCGATTCGCTAGGGGATTTGCTGTTGGGGCTGGACGATCAATTCACCATCAACTCGGTGCCGGTGATTAAGCAACTCCAGCAAGTATGGGCGGGATACGTCCAAGACGATTGGAAGGTCACGCGGCGACTGACCGTGAACCTGGGCCTGCGCTACGAGTACGCCACGCCCTACTATGGCGATTCGCCGAACCGCAACATCAATTTTGATTTCGCGCAGGGACAGTTGGTGCGTGCCTCTGGATCCAACAAGTACCTGGTGACGCCCGACAAGCAGGATTGGGGGCCTCGCCTGGGTGTCGCTTACCAGCTGCTTCCGAACCGGCTGGTGTTGCGCGCGGGATACGGCGTTTTTTACAACGGCGAGGATATCTTCGGGTCGGACACGAATCTGCCCCTGAATCCGCCGCAACTGGTGTCGGTAACCTTGAACGCAAATGGCGGGGCATCGCCGCTGAAGATCTCCGACGCCATACCGAGCGACATCCTTACGCAGTTCGATCCGTCGACGCTGAACCTGAGAGCGCGTGAAAAGAACTGGAAAACACCGCGGGTCCAGCAATACAACGCAGCGCTGCAGGTTTCGCTGCCGGCGAAATCGACCTTCGAACTGGCGTACGTGGGAAATCAAGGGGATCGCCTGGTGGCGAACTTTGACGCCAACCAAACCAGATTCGGAGACGATCCTGGCAATCCGGCGAACTATCCGTTCCCGAACTTTGCCCAGATTTACACGGGCACGACCCGAGGCAGCTCGCACTACAATGCCTTGGAGCTGAAGTACGAAAAGACCTTCCAAAACGGTTTTTACCTGCTGAGCTCGTACACGTACGCCAGTGCCATCGACGAGGCCGGGGCGTGGAGTTCGGATAGCGAACCACAGGTGGGCGACTGTTTCAAATGCGAGCGCGGACCGATGCGGCAAGTGGCACGCCACCGCTTCACATTGGCGGGTATCTATGAGCTTCCCTTGGGGCGGGGACGCTCTTTCGGCGCGAACTGGAACCGGGCCACGGATGCTCTTCTGGGCGGCTGGCAGGCTTCCAGCATTGTCACGTGGCGGTCGGGGCTGCCTCTGGATGTTTCCCTCGATCCGACGGGAACCGATCCGAACACGGGGCTGGACATCGACGCTGGCGGACAATTCGACAATATTCCGAATGACTTCGGAGACTTGCGGCCCAATCGCGTCGGAAACCCTAACACGGGAATCGATCCGTCCAAAGATCGCTTTCACTTTCTCGATGCGGCCGCCTTCGCGCTGCAAACCCCATCCACGCCTGGGAATGCGCAGCGGGACGTGGCTCACGGGCCGCGTTTTGGCACCATCGACCTGAGCCTGAGCAAGAACTTCACATTGACGGAACGCTGGCGTCTCGGCATTCGCGCGGATGCTTTCAACTTCCTGAATCACACGAACTACAAAGAACCTTCGCAGTTGACTTGGGGAGACGACGGATTCGGGGTTATCTCCGACGCCTATCCCGCGCGTGTGCTGCAGCTGTCTGCCCACATACGCTTTTGATGGGAGGAGCGAACCAGGCGTCTTGTGTACACCAATGTCCAACGAATTGCGCTAATTGCTTCCGCAGCTTTGGTGTTTCTTATCGGGCCGGCAACCGGGCGGCAAACGGGCCAACCCTACGAGCCTGGGCACCGGGTTTTGATGGATGCCCATAACTGTTACCCATATTTTGAGTGGTGGGCCGATCGGATCGACCGGGCTCTGAGCGGTGGAGTACCTCTAGCCATCGAGCAAGATCTCATCTGGTATAAAGACGCTAAAACCGGGACGAAGCGCTCCGTAGTGGCGCACGGGGCTCCGCTAGAAGGCAACGAGCCCACTATGCGCGAGTATTTTTTCGAGCGTGTTCGTCCTTTGATCGAACACGCATTGCGCGAGGGCAATCACGGTGACTGGCCGCTTATCACTCTCAACCTCGATTTGAAAACGGAAGAACCCGAACACCTGGAAGCCATTTGGAAGCTGCTAAGCGAATATCAGGGTTGGCTGACGACCGCAGTGAAATCGAGAGATGTGGGAATGGTCGCCAAGCTGGAGGTGAAGCCCATCCTCGTGCTTACCGGCGAATCCGACGATCAGAAAAAAGTGTTTTACGATAAAGTCGCGGAGGGCGACCGCCTGCTGGTATTCGGCGCGACACCGACGCATGCCGAGACTCCAAAGGATTCACCGGAAGCGATCGAACCGTCGGCCGCGGACAACTACCACCGCTGGTGGAACAACTATTGGGGAGTAGTCGAGTCCGGAGGGCCTTCCAAGGCGGGCGAGTGGACGCCAGCTAAACAGAACCGATTACGAGAACTCGTTCAATATGCGCACAAGCAAGGCCTGTGGATTCGCTTCTACACGTTAGACGGAGCGCCGGTTGCGCAGTTGAGCAGTTTCGGGTGGTTTCGCAACTACAATTTTGGTTCCCACGAAGCGGTGGAAACGCGTTGGCGCGCAGCGATGGCCGCGGGGGTGGACTTCATTGCCACGGATCAATACGAAGACTTAGCCGAATTGATTAAGAATCAATCGGCTGCAAGCACCGATCATTAGGGTTCAATTACTCCAAGCCGTAGTTGAAATAAATCGGATTGCCCAGAAGAATCAGCTTGCCCTGCGCATCCAGGACATTCACTCGAATCCAGTGGCGGCGACCATCGCTCGGCCAGTTGAAAGTAGCGGTGTAATCCGGCTGGGAGACCTGGGCTGGGCCCGGGAGCAAAAGGGGTTCCTTGTCCATAAGCAAACGAATACTTCCGCCAAGAGCGTTCTTTACGTGGACCGTTAGCGCCGCCGTTTGACCCGCGGGCACGGAGGCGCTGTCACCCATGAGCACGTGATGTGAAGCAGAGTCAGCGGAGAATTCCAGAAAGCGGTCCACCGACCCGGTCACATCGATAAAAACGTGTCCGTTGCGGATACCTTGCAGAATGGCGGGGACCGAAAGCTCGGTGGCAAAAACGACGGTGGTCGGGAAACCAATGGATTCAGGTCCCGGCAAGGGCTGCAGGGCATTGTGATTGTCGCCGCCGCCGATCGCCGTTAGCCGAAAGCCTTCATTGAGCTGTTGTTGCCAGAAAGGAATTCCGGACTCTTTGTCTTCGACGTCGTCGCCGTTCACGGCTTCAACGGCCTGGACCCGGCGCAGATCGGCCGGCGGTGCAGGATGAAAGCCGCATCCCATGCAGTCCTCTCCGGTCACCCTGGAGGGATGATTGATGGAGAGCAGGCCGCCACTGTCGTTGACTTCTTGCAACAGGGTATTCCAGTCAGGAACGTCCTTGGTGCCTACGCGAAAATCGATGAATTCGGTGGTGCCGTAGAGGTTGGCATGTCCGGTGAAGGTGGTTAGTTCCCTGCCCGGGATTAGCAGCATGCGATCAAAATAAGGCTGCAGCTCGCGCATCTCGGCGTAGTGCGCCAGGGAGTTGTGATCGGTGATGGCGATGAAGTCCAAACCTCGCCGGGCCGCGGTTTGCGCGGTCAGCATCAGAGGACAGGGCACTTTCTTGCCGGACTGGCTATCGCAGGTTCCGTCGCTGTGACCGGTATGCATGTGCAGATCGCCGCGGTACCAGCCTGGATTGGAATTGAGCGGGGGAGACAGAACCCGTGGTTCCGCGGACACATTCCCGGAGCGCGAGAAATAGATTTTGGCGGTGTATTCGGAGCGCTCATTCGGGCGGATATTGGGAATTCCGATGAGCAGGTTCCACGTTCCTGGATCAATGGCCCCGAGCAGATAGGAAGGAGTGGCATCGGTAAGGGAGACGCTGAGCACTTCGCTCTTTCCTCCACCCCATCCACGAAAGCCATGGGGATCGAAAAGGCCCAGGTCCAGAGCGGTCCGTTGTTCGCGGCCGGTGTAGCTGAAATCTATGGTGATGCGGAAGATGCCCGGTGGGACCGAAAAAGGAACCAGCCGGTAGGTGTGATTGTCCTTACCTGTTACCGTACCCCGCAACGTTAGGTCCGGTTCGGTATTGGCGGGTTTGGCGGCGCGTCCGGTGCAGAACGGGGACAAAGCGAGGGCCAAAACACCGGCTAACCACAGACGCGGAGCAGGTGTAGTCGGATGCAATCGAGTGAATATGCCCATGCTAAGAACACCTCGCGAATCTCCAGGTTCGTTTGCGGGCTGCCGATGCCGATGCCGGTTGGCCTTGAGCGAAGCCGGTGCAAGCAGACACTACTGTGCGGATGTTACGGCCTGATTACTCCGGGCGGGACCTGGGTATCGACAGCGTGAGGAAGCGGCACGTCTTTCTCGGAAAAACTGTTCACCGTGGGCTAACTCAGAAAGCCGATGGCTTTGGTAGCCAAGCGATCGAGAGCGGTTACGGCCAGTTCGAGGTGTTCTTCGCGGGTGTCTTCGATCTTGTTGTGGCTGATGCCGCCGAGGGATTGCACGAACATCATGACTGTGGGGATGCCGGCGCGGGAGACTTCGGCGGCGTCGTGCAACGGGCCGGAAGGCATGCGGTGGGAGGCGGGGGCGACTTCGCCGATGGCTTGGTCGCAGAGGTCGAGGAGGGCGGGGTGGAAGGCGATGGGCTGGATGTTCCAGATGCGCGACCACTCTACGGTGCAGCGCTCTTCGCGGGCAAAACGCTCGCTGGCTTCGCGGGCTTCGCGGAACATGGTGGCGAGGACAGCGGGATCGAGATCGCGCTGGTCGAGGGTGGCTTCGCAGCGGCCGACTACCGCGGTGACGATGCCGGGGAAAGTCTTGAGGCTGCCCATGGTGCAGACGGCGTCGGGATGTTTGCCGGCGATGGCGCGGATTTCGAGAGCGAGCTTGGCGGCGGCGGCGAGGGCGTCGTGGCGGGCATTCATGGGCGTGGAGCCGGAGTGGGCTTCCTGGCCGTAGAAGGTGATGGCGTGGCGCTCGACACCCTTTGTGCCGAGGACCGTGGCTAGCGGCAGGTTCATTTTTTCGAGGACTGGGCCTTGCTCGATGTGCAGCTCGATGTAGGCGGCGGCATTTTTTTGCTCGCGGGTGGCTTCGGGGAAACGGTCGATCTCGACACCGCAGCGGCGGAGGGCGTCTTCGAGGCGGGTGCCTTCGCGATCGGTGCGGCCGCGGTCGGCGGCGATGGTGGCGGTACCGGCGAAGGCCGAGGAGCCTAGGAGGCTGCGGCCGAAGCGGGCGCCTTCTTCGTCGGCCCAATCTACCAGGCGAACCGTGACCGGTGGGCGGCCGTTGAATTCGGCGGAGATGCGGCGGAGAATTTCGAGGCCGGCGAGGACGTTGAGGCTGCCGTCGAGCCAGCCGCCGTTGGGGACGGAATCGAGATGGCCGCCGATGAGCAGGGCTTTTTCGGATTGGCCTGGCAGGGTGACCCAGTTGTTGCCAGCGGCGTCGTAGTGATGCTCGATGGGGAGGCCTGCGAGTTTTCCGGCGAACCATTCGCGGGCCTTCAGCCACGTGTCGGTCCAGGCTACGCGCTGGGCGCCGTTGGCGTCTTCGGTGAGCGCGCGGAGTTCTTTCAGCTCGGCAATGGTGCGTTTTGGGTCGAGGGTCATGCTACTTCCCTTTCGCGTCGGGCCGCTAGGTTAGCAAATTACAAGGCTGCGTAATCATCGATTTGGATTTGCCTCTGGGGGCGTCTGGCCTTTGTTGAATCGGTCGCCGCTACACGGACACAGCCAGGAATGACTGTGCCACGCTAATCACATCTCGCGGTAATTCAGGAGGGCCACGCCGATCAGCAGGAAGCAGACCGGCCAGAGCCGGGCCATGGCGTAACGAGCGCGATTTTCGGGAGGCAGGCGCAGCTCCAGCCAGCGCGACCAGGCCGCCGTGATTCCGAGGATGGCTAGCGGAGCGTGGCTCAATTCCGCCAGAACTTCTTCCTTGATATTTCCCAGGCTGTGAGAGTGCGTGAGCAGCAGCGCGCTGGCGATCGCGACGAGAACCGGAAAAACTAGACGGACGTTTGCCGAGGCCACCCGGCCCGTTTGCACTCGCCATTCAAAAATCGCCAGAGCCGCGACCAATAGCGCAAAGATGCGATGAAGTAAAACTTCCGGGTCGGTCATGCTGACCCAGAAGCCGCTGGGGCCCAGGGGCCAGGTTTCCGGATCGCTTCGCAGCACCAGAAAGACGGAAAGGGCGAGGAAAATGAGAGGCCAGCTGCGGGCCCATGCGGCGCGACTTACCTGCGCCAGAAGAGCGAGGAGGCCAATGGCAACGACGACCAGGCCGGCCCAGTGATGGTTGTACTCCGACCAGGCTTTTTCGGCGGGGGTGTTGGGGCGGGTGCCGGCTTGGCCGGGAACATACGATGCCGTGGAAAGAGTGCCGGCGTCGAATGCTTTTATCTGCGCGACGTAGATGTCTTCGGGAAGGTCCTGCACCTTGGGACTGCTGAGCCGCGGAACCCGCGGGGTCATGCGCGCGATGATTTCGGAAGCGGAGACGCGGTCTTGGGCAAAATCTACGGCGGGCGGAAGCGAAGTTAAGGAGGCGGCGGTGAGAATGACTGTGAAACCGATGCCGATTTCCGCTTCTCCGAAGCGACGAAGGCTTGCGAGCAACTTGTCGGCCGTGCCGTGAACGATTTTGTAGTTCATCGCGCCGAGAAGTAGCAGGAGGCCGAAGAGAATTGCTTTCGTGGTGACCATTATGCCGTACGAGGTCCCGTAGATAGCGCCGAAGGAGCCGACGTAGGCGATGCCCAGCGTGAGGCCCGCGCCGGCGAGGACCGCGACACTGATTAAAGCGAGTTGAGAGAAGCGGGCGCAGAGTTGGCGCGCAAGGCCCAGGTCCAGGGCGCGCTTGAGCCCGATCAGCAAGTAGGGCAGGCCGCCGAGCCATACAGCCGTGGCCGCTTGGTGGAGGGCGGTGACCGCGAGAAGCGGCAGGCGGTATTCCAGGCGAGACATGGCGTGGCTGGTCATTACCGACGCGGCCAGGATGGCGGCTGCGGGAAGCAGCATGTCCGCATATCCGTGGGAGCGCCGCGGGGTGGCCAGAAACGCGATGGCCAGTGAGGAGACGATTGCGAGCGCGCCGGCGATGACGAAATTTGCGCCGCTGGCCTCGCTGAGAGTCATGTCGGCGGACTGCATCAATAGAAGAGAGCTCGCGGCCAGGACCGCTATTTCCGTGACCGCCAGAGCAATTGCGGAGCGACGGATCCAGTACAAAACGGCTTGCTTCAGTTGGTCGGGAGGGTCTTTCATGCGGCTGGCTACGAAGACGAGAAAAACGATTCCGCCTATGGTGAGCGATTGGAAACTCAGCGTTGCGCCGCGAAGCAGGACGGAGAGGAAACCGAAGATCTGGAGTAATCGGGCCATGAATGATTTTTAGGGGCGGGTCACCGTGAACGGGATTTCGCCGCGAGTGAGGTGGCCGTCGGAGGCCAGCACTTGCCAGCGGAGGTGGTATTCGCCTGGCGCCAGGCCGTGGGCCTGCGACGTCAGCGTGCTGGCAGATGCCGACCGGGCGAGTTCCAGGGTTTGCACGGAACCGTCCGGCCGGACCAGGGTTAGCCGGGAACGGTGGGCGTCGATACGCACGTTGAAGCGGAGCTGGATCGGAACGTCGGGCCCCGGGACCTGAGCCTTCAATGATGGGCTCGATTCCAGCAGGACCGCATGGGCTTGCGCCGTCTGGACCGTCAAGAAAATTGCAGCTGTAACACAAAGAGTAAAGGCTGCGAGAAATTGCCAACTGGGGCGCATGGTTCCTTGCCTCGCTCGAACAGCGAACGACCTGGATTTCTTGACCTAAGTATATTCTAGTCGCTTCGCAACACCAGCGACCATCGGCCCGAAGCTGTGGGGCCGGCCAGGTGCTTATTTTGAGGCGCTTATTTTTTGGCACCACGGGGTCTTGTAGATACACTATCCCTCGCGCCGGAGGCTTGCGATGGCCAGTACCGTACGTGAGGTGACCTACGATCTGCTTCGTGGCTTGGGGCTGAATGTCATTTTTGGCAACCCGGGGTCGAGCGAACTGCCTTTTCTGAAGGATCTGCCTGCTGACTTCCGGTACATCCTGGGGTTGCACGAACGCAGCGCGGCGGGAATGGCGCTGGGGTACTCGGTGGCGACGGGAAAAGCGGCGTTTGTGAATCTGCACTCGATTGCCAGCGCCGGGAATGGGCTCTCGGCGCTGATCGACGCGTACTACTGTCACGCGCCTTTGGTGGTTACTACCGGGCAACAAGACCGGCGGCAGATTTTGGGTGAGCCATTTTTGGTCAGCCGGGCAGTCGACGTGGTGAAGCCTTATGTGAAATGGGTCTGCGAGCCGCTGCGGGCGGAAGATGTCCCGGCGGCCATTGCGCGGGGTTATTACTTGGCGGTGCAGCCGCCCCGAGGACCGGTCTTCATTTCTATTCCCATGGACGACTGGAATCATCCTTGCGACGCTTTGCGTGTGCGGGAGGTGAGCACCTCGGTGTCGCCGGACTCCAGCGCGCTGGACGAAATCGTGCGGGCATTGGGATCCACTCGGAAGCTGGCGATGGTTACGGGTTCGGAAATAGAGGAAGACCTAGCTTGGCAAGACGTGATCGCGCTTGCGGAACACTTGAACGCGGACGTTTATTGCGAGCCGATCCCTTCGCGATGGACGTTTCCGCGAACGCATCCGCTGTTCCGCGGGGGACTATTTCCAGCGCAGCGGCCGCTGGCGGGGCAGCTGGCGGAGTACGATACGGTGTTGGTGCTGGGGGCGCCGGTTTTTCTTTACTATGCATGCGTTCCCGGCGAAGCCATTAAGGCCGGGACGCAGCTCTTCCAGATTACGAACTCATCGACCGATGCTTCCGCGGCTTTGGCGGGAAGGAGCATTCTCGGAAATATTGCGGTGGCGGCGCGCTACATCCGCAGCCACGCCGCCGCGGCGGGACGCAGTTCCCTGCCCCCTTTGGCAAAACCTGCTGAGCCAAAACCCAAGCATCCCATCACCGCGGCTTACCTGTTCAGCATTTTGAATAAAGTTCGCCCGGCAAATGCGGTGATCGTCGAGGAGTGCCCTTCCGCGAAGGGCGATCTGGACCGCTACATCCTGAGCGATCAGCAGGGATCGTTCTATTCGATGCGCAGCGGGATCCTGGGATTTGGATTGCCTTTTGCTCTGGGGATGCAGCTGGCTCATCCGGAGCGCCGGGTGGTCTGCCCGGTGGGTGACGGCTCGGTGCAGTATTCGGTGCAAACGCTGTGGACGGCGGTGCAGTACAACATTCCGGCAATCTTCGTGGTGCTGCGAAATGGGGACTACTCGGCGCTGAAATCATTCTGCGATTTTACGAGCGTGGGGCGGAACGTTCCTGGCGTGGATATTCCGGGAATCGATATGGTGAAAATTGCGCAAGGTTACGGCATGACCGCCAGAGAAATCGACCAGGCGGAGGATTTGGAGCCGGCATTCCGGGAGGCCTTCGCTGCAAAAGCCCCGCGCTTGATCAGCGTGAATATTCAGACCACCGGAAAGACCTGCATGGGCATGGACCTGTCCGTGAATCCGCCAAATTATGGATGAGGCAGAGGATTAGACCGCCGGTTCTGCCGCCGCTACCGGGCCCGTGCCCGCCGTGATTCCCTTTAGCGGCATGGGAGCGAAGGCCAGCGCGAGAATTCCGATGCCGCAGATCAGCATGTTCAGCTCAAACGCCGGTACATAACTTCCGTAGCGATCGAACAGCCTTCCGCCGATGACCCCGGCCGGCGATCCCACGATACCCGTGAGGAGCAGCATCATTCCATTGACCTTGGGGAACGCCGCGGGGCCGAAGTAATGGGCGGTCATGGTGTTCATGCACACAAATGTCCAGCCAAAAGCCGTGCCGTACAAGATTCCGGCGGTTAGGGCTAAGGCGAACGCCGTGGACCGCACATCCATCGCCAGGAAGGAACCCAAAAAATAGCAACAGAGCCCGCTCATAAAAGCGAAACGCGCGGGCATTTTGTCCATCAGCCAGCCGCCGATCAGGCGGCCGCCGATTCCGCCCAGGGTGAACAGTCCCTGGGCCCAGGCGGCGTCCGCGGCGCTGATGCCGTGTTGGCGAAGGTGCAGAATCCAGTGGGCGATGAAGAAGAAATACGGAAACTGGCAGGCCACTCCTCCGATGACAATCAACCAGTAGGCCGAAGTCTTGAACGCTTGCGACGGTGTCCACGGCAGGCTGGTGACCAAGCGACTCGGAGAGGCCGCGTAACTTGCGGCGACATCCGGCGAGACGCCGTCGACGGTTTGGCCCAGGTCTTCCGGGCGTTCCTTGACGAACAGAAATGCAAATATTGCGGAAGCGACCGCGATGCCGGCAACCACCTGCCAGGCCTGGCGCCAATTGCCACCGTTGGCGGCCAGTATCTTATTGACGAAAGGCGCGCCCAGAAAACCGGCAAATCCGGAAGCGGCCAGGGGAATGGCCATGGCCCGGCCGCGATAGCGGTTAAACCAGCGAGTCACCGTGATGGTAACGGGAACAATGGTGGCGAAGCTGATTCCGGTGGCGATGATGACGCCAAAGCCGAGTAGATAGTGCCAGGGCTTGGTGGCAAAGTACGACATCCACAGTGCGCCTAGACAAATTAACGATGACCCAATGGCAAACGACGCGCGAATGCCCCATTTCAAAATGGCGGCGGCGACCAGGATGGACGGTAATCCGATAAAGAGGTTCAGTAAGGTGAAGCCCAAGCCATAGGTGCTGCGCTCCATGGGGAGCTGCTTGAGCATATAGGTGTTGATAACCGCGCCGCCAAAGAGGGGAAATCCCATGTTCAGGAAATCTAAGACCCACAGCGCGGCAACCAGCTTCCAGCCGTAAAAGGATTGAGCCTTGGTCACTTTGGAGTCTGCAGAGCTAGGCGATTTGGCGAAATGTATTCGTGTGCAGCAGCTAAGGATTTGGGGCCGAGGGCCAGAGTCGCACCGGTGACCTGCCCGGTAAAAAACATAAAGCTAAACGTCTTTTGTTTCAAGAGGTTTCGAGTAGCCGGCCATGCCACGCCGGAGTGGAAACATGGCGCCAGCTACTATTACGGCTTGGCTGGAAGAGATTCCAAGTATCTCTTGCGTTTCGGCCGGTTACCTTGCAGGAGGGAAAATGAAGGAGGAGGGAAGTTGGCCGTTGGCCTACCACTCGATCATTGGGGTGAACTTATTTCCTTAATTACGCCTGCTACTACTCCGCTATCGATCTTCTTGCTGAAATAAGTGCCCTGCCCGATCAGCACCGTGAGAGCTCTTACGAGTTCTTGTTCGGCGTCGGTCTTCAGAAGATAGCCCCGGGCGCCCGCACGAAAGGCACTGCGCACCAAATCCGCCGAATCGTGAAGCGTCAGCAAAACGATCTTCACGTCCGGTTGAGTCCTGCAAATCGCGCGAGTCGCCTCGATGCCGTTCAGTCCAGGCATGGATACATCCATAATGATAACGTCGGGTTTTAGCGCGTCAGCCATGCGGATGGCGTCGTTTCCGTTGTCGGCTTCCCCACAAAACTCCCACTCCGGAAACGGGAGCAGGATTGCCTGGACGCCGCGACGTATTGCGGCGTGGTCATCTACGATCAGTACCCTGGCCATAGTGCTTTGCCTCCGTGGGTCTTCGATGGAGGTCCGGGACTCGGCTTCGTGCAGAGCGGGAGACCGGTTAAAAGAGCATCGAATTCCAAAGGTGCGCTGGTCTCCAAAGAGACTCGCTTTGCCCGAGCCGTGGAGAACGTCACGCCTCGATGATCTGGTTCCTTACAGCGTAACGCACGATCTCGCTGACGGAATGCAGCTCGAGTTTTCTCATGATATTAGCCCGATGAGTTTCGGCTGTCTTCACGCTTATGCCCAGGGCCACGGCCACTTCCTTGCTGCTTTTACCCTCCGCGAGAAGTTGAACGATTTCGCGCTCGCGGGACGTGAGTCTGTTCCGCGAAATCGCTTGCGGCTGGGTTCCCAGGCTCTGGCTGGAAAACCCGTTCAAAAGCATCTCGGCGGCACGAGGTGTGAAAAATGTCCGATGGTTTGCCAGGGCCTCGACCGCGCTTACCAGATCCCGGTCGGCATCGGATTTCACGATGTAGGCCCGGGCGCCAGCTTCCACAATGTCGCGCACCAGCTGGTCTGAAAAGTGCAAGCTCAAGATGAGAATGCCTGTTTTCGGAAATAACTTGTGGATTCTGCGTGCCGCCTCCAAGCCATTCAGATCGGGCATGCTGATATCCATGACTACGATATCAGGCTTGAGTTGTTCGGCTAGCGCAACGGCTTCGCGTCCGGTCTTGGCTTCGCCGCAAACTTCCCATCCTGGACGGGAAGTGAGTAACTGCTTCAATCCGCGACGAATTATGTCGTGATCGTCGACGACGAGAATTCGCACCATCTTTTTTGTCCCCAATCTTCCAGTAGCGTGTTTAGAGTGCTCTTCGCTGCCCAATACGCGGGATCCGTCTGCGGGGGCGGATGAAGCTTGGTGAATGCTCTGCATAGGCCGTAGCTAATGGATACTAGGTCCAGCCTGCCGATCCCATACGGTTTTCCCTGTATTTTAGCCTTCGAAATCGGGTGGTTGGCTCGGATTGCGAGGTGGGCCCACCTTCATTCGAGAACAGATTTCCATGGTTCAGTGGAGCTCGACTGGTCATTGCCACGAAGGCTCTGAACCACGACGTCTTGTTGGAAGCTTCCGCACCGTCTCTTTAGTTCTTTTGTCAGATGCCTGACTCCTCCTCTGGTATGGGAAGAGTAGCGGTGACGGTGGTTCCTCCCGGGGTGGAAGATAGCAGCAGGCTGCCTCCCAGTTGTTGCATGCGCTCATTCATGCCGCGCAGTCCAACGCCAAAGGCGCTCATCCAGCCTTGACCCGGATCTTCCGGATTTTTCGGCTGAATTCCCTTCCCTTCGTCGATTATTTGCAGAATCGCAACTCGGTCCTGGGCCAGCAGTCGAACCCCCGCCGTGGAGCTGCCAGAGTGCTTGTGGACGTTGGTCAAACTTTCCTGCAGGACGCGAAACAGGGCTAACTCAAGGTCACCGGGAATACGATCGAAGTCCGGAGAAATATCAAGAGTGGTGTCGATTCCGCTTCGCTTTGAAAATCCCTCCAGATACCAGGGTATCGCCGACTTCAAGCCTAACTCTTCCAGCATAGGGGGATACAACAGGTAAGAGATGGTTCGAACCTCCTGCATAGCCTCATCGGTCAGCTTGGCGCATTCCTCGAGTTGGGCGGCATCCGGTTGTTGGTTCTGCTCGGCGGAGGATCTAAGGCCGCTCAGCTTCATCTTCAGCCCAACCAGGTATTGGCCTACACTGTCGTGCAGGTCTCTGCCGATGCGGCGGCGCTCCTCGTCTTGCGTCTGCAAGAGACGCAGAGAGAGTTGACGGAGCGATTTTTCCGAATCGTGCAACTTTCGCTGAGCTTCCTTTCTCTCGGCCACTTCCTCCCGCAGCGCCTCGTCGGCGGCGCTCCTCGTCTTGCGTCTGCAAGAGACGCAGCGAGAGTTGACGGAGCGATTTTTCCGAATCGTGCAACTTTCGCTGAGCTTCCTTTCTCTCGGCCACTTCCTCCCGCAGTGCCTCGTCGGCCTTTAGTTTCTCGGTAAAATCACGGGTAACTTTTCCAAATCCGATCAGCCTGCCTGTATCGTCTCTTAGAGCCGTAATGATCACGTTGGCCCAGAAGCGCGAGCCGTCTTTGCGTAAACGCCAACCTTCATCTTCCAAACGCCCTTCTCGAGCGGCGATCTCCAGTTCGCGAGGTGGTTTACCCGACCGAATGTCCTCCTCTGGGTAAAAGACGGAGAAATGCTTTCCAATAATCTCGGAAACCCCATATCCTTTGATTCGCTGCGCCCCGGTGTTCCAACTGGTGATGTGGCCCTGAGTATCCAAGGTGAAGATGGCATAGTCCTGAACGGCATCGACTAGCAGCCGGAATCGTTCTTCACTGCGGCGCAGCGCGATCTTGCCTTGGCCGCCGGCAACCCGCACGTCGCCTTGGCCAAACATGACGGCGGAGTGCTCCGCACAAATTCGGATGAGCGGCTGGGCGTTCTTTTCGCCGTGGAAATTGGCCATGGGATAGGCACATCGGAGAGAGAAAGAGTACTTCAGCGCTAGTTCGTTCCAGAGTTCTTCGAGTCGAATGGCCGCCTCGATCTTGCCCTCCGTCCATAACAGCGACACCATCTCTCCAAATACCGCCATTTCGGACCTCGGACCTTTCTGGAGAGCATTGGCTCGCGCGATGGCCCCGCCGACGATTTCCGCGAAACGCGCGCCGTCGGGCATCCCGTCGACTATGATTTTCGATAGCGTCTCAGGCGCGTCTAGCGCCACATACCTTCCTTGCTTGCTGGCCTTGTGGAGGTCTAAACCGCGAGCCGTCAGCCGCTGCTGAATCCCGTCGCGATGCACTTTGCTGGCAATAATAACCGCCGCGTGGCCGCCGCCCAGAGTGGGACCGATAAAGTCACAAAGCGCGTCCAGCAGAGAATCGCTCTCTTGGTAGAAGTAAACAACGTGGTCGCCTTGAAGCTGACGACCCGACTGCTGCGGAAAGTCGAATTTCTCAGGGTCGGGGCTGACCGTGCTACTGGCCATTGTGATTCTCCTGTGCGACGGATTGCGAGGCGATCGCCCATGAGTCGTTTGGCTGGGGTGGGGCGCCGGCGGCATCCTGATGGATAACGAATTTGTGTCTCGTTTTTTCGTTGAAGATAAGGTACTCGCTCGACTGAAGTTTCCCCCGCAGCTGGATTCGGGCGGTGGCGTCTTGCAGCGTTGCAGCTGCTTCAAGCCAGAGAAGGCCGCCGTCGGCCGCTGTCTGGAAAAATATCGAACGTAAGAATCATCACGCGCGACCCTGCGATCTTCTCCGACTGGCCCGCGGGCGGTCTTTGGCTTCATTACGCTTCCTGTTCCCCTGGGGCGGTTCGGTGATTTTTTTCGGCTGGATTTCTTCCTTAGCAATTTTCTTCACAATTTCCAGGGGAATCCGTTCGAAATGTATTCTTGGTTGCGCCATTTTGATGACCGCTCCTTCTAAACGCAGCAAGCCTAACAGTCCGGGGTTCATACGGGTCAGCTCTTTTGGAAATCGCGCTTGCTTTAGTCAGGTTTTCGTTCCCCGCTTAACTGGAAACGAGCGTGCGCTGTCGCGCCGAGCCGGGGCTCTGTCCCGCGGTTTAGCGGTTGCATTTTTAACTTGCAGAGGTCGTTACGTTTGGATAGGATTGCGTTACGTTAGTTTAGCGTGTTGCCTTCTTGGAGGAGTCAATGAGAAACACCAGGGCGAGAACTGGCCCGATGCATTTCAAGACGATGGTGCAGGCCGAAGTTCCTCAAGGCCGAAATGGCAAGCACAAGCAGATTGTCTCCACCATTCTTGAGGACCTCGATCGATTGGAGGCCAGTGCGGCGATCAAGGTGCCTTTGAGCGACTTGGCGGAGAGTAAAGAACGGGTGCGTTCGGCACTGAATCGAGCGACTCGGAAAGCCGGGCGCAAGGTTGCCACCGCGACCGACGCCGCGTTTTTGTACGTGTGGAACGTGACCGAGTAGCCAGAGGATAAGTTGGTAGGGGCGGTGGGGATCGAAATCGGCCTTCCACTCGCGAAGTCATTGAATTAATTCACCCGAGAACTCAGCAGCGGATCGGAGTGCTTCAGGTGGTTTTCCGCGACGACTCCACAATTGTGAACTTCACCCCAAGGGCGTGCAGGACAGAATTGATAGTTTCAAAGCGTGGATGTGCACCCGCGCTCAGGGCTTTGTACAGGCTCTCCCTGCCAAGCCCTGCGTCTTTGGCGATCTGTGCCATGCCTCGCGCTTTTGCCACATCACCGAGAGCGGCAACGAATACATCGGGATTTGGCTCTTCGGCAGCCGCAGAAAGATATTCCGCAATGACCGCGTCGTTATTGAGATACGCCGCCGCATCGAATGCTGCGTAAGTGGTTTTCATTTTTTTGCCCTCTTCAATTCTCGCGCCATTTTTTTCGCTCTCGCAATGTCTTTCGTCTGTGATGCTTTCGCCCCGCCAGCCAGCAAAACATAGACGGTCGATCCTGTTCGCGTGTAATAGACCCGATACCCTGCTCCGACATGGATACGCATCTCGGAAACACCTTCGCCAACGGATTCGCAATCGCCGAAATTTCCAAACGTCGCACTACGAATTCGAGACAAGATTCTGGCCTTCGCTTTTTGGTCGGCCCAGATCGGATAGCCACGCATCGAAATCGGATGACCGAACAAATGTATTCATGCCCGTTCATTGTATCCGAGTGGATACTTTCCCGCAAGCCGCAGTTGGCACCTGCCGCCTAACGCATCATCGGCCTAATCTGCCCCTTTTGCCCCCGCGTATTTTTGTTAAGTGTCCATCCATCAGGAAGATGGATGGTAGGGGCGGTGGGGATCGAACCCACGACCTTCGGCTTAAAAGGCCGCTGCTCTACCACTGAGCTACGCCCCTAAACTTTGGACTGTGCAACAGCTTGCGAGGTACTCGCCTCCAAGCAATTTTCGCCGGAGGCAGTTGTGGCGTCACTTGGCTTGGACAATGACGCCACCGGCTTGCAACTTGTTTCGACCCGGATGCGCGTACTGTATCGCGATCAACGCGTCGTCCAACCGATGCTGCCAGTTTCCAGCGGTTCGCCGATCTTGGCCGCCTGGAACACACGCCCCCCGCCCGTCGCCCCGGTCGTGCACCACCCGCAGGCCTGCGACCACAA
Source organism: uncultured Acidobacteriota bacterium (assembly GCA_963788495.1). Lineage (GTDB taxonomy): Bacteria > Acidobacteriota > Terriglobia > Acidiferrales > UBA7541 > Acidiferrum. Next base: position 40,845 of record CAWBGX010000005.1, read on the forward strand.
CATCATTGAACGGGACGTGAGTGGGTTCTTCGTTTCGTCCGCGGCATGTTCAACATCGGGCTTCTAAAGTCTACCATGTCCCGCGTCAGGCTGTACTGGCTGCCCTGCCGCAAACCATGTGGATCGCCAAGGCCTCTTCCGACTGGACGCTCTGATCCGAAAAGGGGCCCTGGACCTCCCACGCCCTTGGTTCTGGGAGGTTGATGGCTGCAAAGTTTAATGCTCCCGGCAAGTCATGACCTAGAGTCAGAAATGGTATCTCCCGTTTCCGGCGAACCTTCTACAAAAGTACAGTAAGCGTTTACCCGATTCTGCGCTTCCGCTACAATCGCTCCGCTCGACCCCACGGATTGGGCACGATTGGTTGGGATAGAGGTGAGATTCCGATGACTGGGCAATGGAATCGCCGCGACGTTTTGAAGGGGTTGGTTGCGGCGTCCACCACCATGATTGTCGCTCCGAAGGTTGCAGCTGCTCCGATCGACACGCGTGGCGCCGCGGCTAACGTCCACATTACTCCAGTCAGCCCTCACACTTTTCGCCTTACTATTTTTCCCATCGGCTACAACCCACAGGTCGAATCGATACCCTCCGACGGGTCTCTCGTTAAGGCGTCCTTTGGAGGTCCCATTGCTAAACTCCGGGCGGATTCGCAGGAGACCATTTCCGCCGGTGGCGTCCGGCTCAAAATTTCACTCCATCCGGTCACCGTAACAATTGCCAACCAGAGTGGCGATGCGATCCAGAAACTCCATTGGGATGAGAACACCGGCGCACTCTCCTTCCTCACGGGTGCTTCGCCGCTGTTCGGACTCGGAGAGGGTGGACAGCAGTTTGACCGCCGTGGCTCCACGGACCGGATGCGCAGCGGGCAGGGGGGCTACAAGCTGGAAACTCACGGCGCTCGCGTCCCTATTCCCTGGCTTATCGACACCTCCGGGTGGGCGATATTTTTTCACCAGCCCCACGGCACCTTCGACCTCAGCGGACCGGAAGGAAAATTTCAACCGGGAGCCGGCGGTGCTTCCCTTCCGCTCGATCTGTTTTACGTCTCCTCTCAAGACCCAGCTACGATTTTGGCCGAGTATGCGGGTCTCACCGGATATCCCGAAATGCCCCCGTTGTGGAGCTTCGGTTATCAACAGTCGCATCGCACCTTGGCCAGCCGCGAGGAAGTATTGGCCGAAGCGAAGACCTTTCGCGAGAAACAATTGCCCTGCGACGCGCTCATTTATTTAGGCACGGGATTTTGTCCTTCCGGCTGGAACACCGCGAATGGTTCATTCGCGTGGAATTCGCGAGTTTTCCCCGATCCCAAAGAAATGATCGACGAATTGCACAAAGACAATTTTCGCGCGGTGGTGCACGTGGTGATTCTGTCCGACACGCTCACTGGCGCCGTCGGTGATCCATGCGACGTTTCACGGTTCGATGAAGGGAAAGCAAGCTGTCACTGGGATGCCCATCGCAAAGATTTTGCCATGGGCGTTGATGGCTGGTGGCCGGATGAAGGCGATTCCTTGGACCTCGAGTCGCGGCTAGTCAGAAATCGCATGTACTGGGAGGGGCCCCAATTAGACCGGCCGAACGAGCGCCCTTATGCGTTGCATCGCAACGGTTACGCCGGCATGCAACGGTACGGAGCGTTCCTCTGGTCGGGAGATGTGTTCTCCACGTGGGAAACTCTGAAGACGCAAATCGCTATAGCTGTGAACACCGGCCTCAGCGGTGTTCCGTATTGGGGAACCGACATTGGCGGGTTCGTTCCCACTCCGGAATTCACGGCGGAATTGTACTTGCGATGGTTCCAATTTGCGGCGTTTTGCCCGCTCTTCCGCAGTCATGGCCGCGCGTGGAAACTCCGGCTTCCCTGGGGATGGAATACCGGCGACCCGGGCCCGATAGAAATGAACGATAGAAATAGTGTGCCGGATGCCGGCCAATTGCACGACGCCCGGGTTGAACCGATCTGCCGAAAATACCTTGAGCTTCGTTATCGAATGCTGCCGTATCTGTACAGCGCTGTGCGGGAATCAGCCACCACCGGGATGCCGATCATGCGCGCGTTGTGGACTCGTTTCCCCGATGAGCCGAAAGCCGTTGCCTGTGGCGACCAGTATCTGTGGGGGAAAAACATGCTCGTAGCTCCGGTTTGTCAGAAGGGTGCAGCGACACGACAAGTTTATCTTCCCCGCGGCGATTGGTACGACTTCTGGACCGGCGAACGCCTCGAAGGAGCTCGCGAGATTAGCCGCACCGTTGATCTGGAAACCATCCCGCTCTATGTTCGGGCCGGGTCGATTCTACCTCTGGGTCCTGTCAAACAATATGCCGGCCAAAAAGTAGAGGAGCCGCTTTCCCTTTCGATCTATCCCGGCGCCGACACTTCCTTTCTGCTCTACGAAGACGACGGAACTTCGTTCAACTATCGCAAGGGCGAATGGATGGGCATCCAAATGATGTGGGACGATGCGCATAAGACCTTGCGCCTGGAGCTAGCGCCCGGTTCTCGCATGCTTCAGCCCGGCCCACGAATCATCACGGTAGATCTCGCCGGTTGCAAACTCAGTGCGATTTTTGACGGAAAGCCCGTGACGATCCGCTGCTCGGCTTGAGGAAGGCGTAAACTGCCGGGAAATCCGGCTGTGCGCTACAAAACCCCCGTAGGCGCAGCACTACATCAAGGGCTCCGCGGGCATCGTTGTCCGCAACCTGCTGGTCTTGCCTCCCGTTGCCGGCACGAGGCAGCTGCAATCGGTGATTTCGTTTTACTTCTTTTTATTTCGTTTTGCTGCGTTTCGAAGTACACTTCCATCCGAAAGAGATTTGGCAATTGCGGGTCTGCTGGGGAGGCACGGATGGCGATGCGTAGGAGCAATCTGCGACGGCTTGCAACAATCGCGGCGCTTACAGCGTTAGTGAGCGCGCGAGTGCCCATGGCCCAGGGTCAAGACATCCAGTACCGCGAAGATCCAGAGGCTGCCAAACGCATGACCTTGCTGCTGAAGGATTGGGACCCCAAGCCGATGGTGCATTTGAAGGAACATGACGTGCCGCGGGCGAAATTCTACGTCATCGATTTTCACAATCATGTGAATGATCCGGGTGGCGTCCACGGAGAAGAAGTGCCTGCGGCGGACGTGGTCAAAGGGATGGACCGGGCGAATGTGAAGAAAGTGGTCATTTTGACGGGAATGTGGGGCGAGAAACTGCAGTCGGTGCTGGACAAGATGGTGAAACCGTATCCGGACCGGTTTGTGGTTTTTGCGCAAATGGACTGGAGCAAGATTGACGATCCAAATTTCAGCGCGGAAATGGTGGCGCAACTGGACGACGCCGTGAAGCGCGGAGCCCGGGGCCTGAAAATATTGAAGGATTGGGGCCTGGGAGTGAAAGACAAGAGCGGAAAGCTGGTGGCGATCGACGATCCGCGAATGGACCCGGTGTGGGAGGAGTGCGGGAGGTTGAAGATCCCAGTGGCGATTCACTCGACCGACCCGGAGGCCTTCTTTCTGCCAACCGACAACAAGAACGAACGCTATGAAGAGCTGATGCACAATCCGTCGTGGAGTTTCTACGGCCCGGGAATTCCGTCCAAGCAGACGCTGCTGGAAGAAAGGAATCGCATGTTCGCAAAACATCCGAACACGACGTTCGTGGCGCTGCACGTGGCGAACTGGCCCGAGAACCTGGACGTGGTTTCAACCTGGCTGAGGAAATATCCGAATATGTATGTGGAATTCGGGGCGAGGGAGGCGGAGCTGGGACGACAGCCGAAGCGCGCGGGACAGTTTTTTGAGGAGTTTCAGGACCGGATTTTATTTGGAACGGACGCCGAGCCGGTTCCGGAAATGTACGCCAATTATTTTCGGTGGCTGGAGACCAACGACGAATATTTTCCGTACTGGGGATATCCAGGACAAGGACGCTGGATGATTTACGGAATGGCATTGCCCGACAGGATTCTAGAGAAGGTTTACCATGGCAATGCAGAGAAGATGTTCTCCGCGTATCGTGGGGGGAAATAAGCATGTGGCTTACGGAGCGATTGAGGCTGGCACGCGTGGGCCTGATGGCGGTGGCGACGGCGAGCGTGTTCGCCGGATGCAAGAAAGAAGAGGCAAAGCCCTTGCCTGCGTCGGCGCCACAGGCCTCGGCAGTTGTGGTGGATACCCAGACCGACGGAGTTCACTTAAAGACAACGCAGGCGGAGTTCGTGCTGACCGCACAGGGGAATTTGCTCGCCCGGCGGAAAGATGGATCCACGACGACGACGATGGACGAAGCCGACCAAAATGGCGGAATCCTGGTGAAGAGCGGGGCCCAAGCCATTGGAGACTTTGTGCGCGATTTGAGTGGCGCGGAGATTCGCGAAGCCAATGGAAAGCTGGGGAAGATCGGCAAGCGAGTGGAGGTGAAAGGCCATAGCGCGAGCACGGGCCTGGACGAAGTGCTGACGGTCGAGGTGTACGATGACTTCCCTGCCCTTGCGCTTCTTTCCGCTACTTACAAGAACTCTGGTGGAAGGGAGGTAGCGTTGAAGAGTGTGGAGCTTCAGAAACACTGGCTGAATGCGACACTCGCGGACAGCGGAGCGAAGGCCCATGAGATGTGGGCGTTCTTCGGATCGAGCCTGAAGTGGGGCAAGGACGACGTGCTGGAGATCCCCGCAAAGTTCTCGCAACAGAACCCGTTCGGAGCGCCGGTAGAGACGAAAGACGATCTGGGAAGGGTGGGCGGCGGCGTGCCCGTGGTGGCGTTTTGGACCCGCAACACCGGGCTGGCGATTGGTCACATTGAAACGCTGCCCCTGGACGTTTCGATTCCGACCCAGACAACGGCAGACGGACGGGTCGAAGCGGGAGTGGAAATCCCCGCGGACGTCACGCTGAAACCAGAAGAGAGTTTTTCAACGCCACGCACGTTTGTAGCGGTGTATCGAGGGGACTACTACGAGCCGCTGAGCATGTGGTCACAAGCCGTGGAACGCGAAGGGCTGACCCGTCCGAAGAACAACGATGAGAATTACGCGGTGAGCTGGTGCGGATGGGGATACGAATCGGACGTCACGCCAAAGCAAATGACCGACACCATTCCCAAGCTGAAAGAGTTGGGGATTCACTGGGCCACGCTCGATGACCGGTGGTTCAACAACTACGGCGACTGGCAACCGCGGAAGGACACGTTTGGCGGGGACGCTATTCAAAAGATGGTGAAAGATTTCCACGCGCAGGGCATCAAAGTGCAGATCTGGTGGCTGCCTCTGGCGGTGGAAGACGGAAAATATAAATACGGCGATCACAAATACGTGGTGTCGGAGGTGGTAAAAGAGCATCCAGACTGGCTGGTGCTGGATGAAAAAGGACAAGCGGCACGGATGACGCGCAACCTGGCGACCTTGTGTCCCGCACTGCCGGAGGTGCGCGAGTACTACAAGAAGATCACGGAGCGGTTCATTCGCGACTGGGACTTTGACGGGCACAAACTGGACAACATTTACGCCACGCCGAAGTGTTACAACCCCAAGCACCACCACAAATCGCCGCTGGATTCGGTATACGCCATGGGCGAGGTGTACAAGACGATTTTCGAGACGACGCGGGCGCTCAAACCGGACAGCGTTACGCAAAGCTGCCCCTGCGGGACGCCGCCAAGCCTGGCTTGGCTGCGATACATGGACCAAGCCGTCACGGCGGATCCAGTGGGATCCGTGCAAGTGAGGCGACGGATAAAAATGTACAAGGCCCTGTTAGGACCGCACGCCGCAATTTACGGGGACCACGTGGAACTGACCCGAATATCCGGAGTAAATACGGGGAACGAGCAGGACGTGGGCGATGATTTCGCCTCGACGCTGGGAACGGGTGGGGTGCTGGGAACAAAGTTTACGTGGCCGGACTACGGCCCGAAGCTTCAGAACGTGTATCTGAACAAGGAAAAAGACGCACACTGGAAAAAGTGGATCGCGCTGTACAACGAGAAAATGCTTTCAAAGGGCGATTTCCTGGATCTGTACGTGTACGGCTACGATTTCCCGGAAGCCTATGCCATCGAGAAAAATGGAACGATGTACTACGCCTTCTACGCTCCAGCACCGCCGGGAAAAAAGGGCGGAGAAGGAAAATGGAACGGCGAGGTGGAGCTACGCGGGCTAGCCAACAAGATATATCGCGTGACTGACTACGTGAACGGTAAAGATTATGGCGAGGTCGCGGGGCCGACGGGGAAACTGAAGGCGGAATTCACGGGGAGCCTCTTGTTGCAAGCGCAGTAGAAACAAGCTTGAAACAGAAAACACCTAGCGCGAGAGAAATGCCTTGCGAAGCGCGGCATCGCGAAACGCTTCGGTGCCACCCTGGCGGGTCGTCGAGAAGGCGCCAGTGAGATTGCCGAATTGCAGACAGTCCTGGAGTTTTGCGCCTCGAATAAATTGATGCAGAAAACCCGCGTCAAAGCTGTCGCCGGCGCCTATGGTATCCACGGCCGCGGTTTTGGGCGGCAGAGCCTCGAGTAGTTCGCGGCCACGGCGCGCGAGGACGCCCCGTTCTCCGCGTTTCATCACAAGGACAGGAACTTTTTCCGCGAGTATTTCCGCCGCGCGCAAGGGATCCGCCGCGCGCGCGAGCCGGCAGGCTTCGTGCTCGTTCGGGAGAAGCACATCCACCCATTTCAAAACGGCCAGGACGTCGGGCTCCCAACGGTCCTCGGGATCGTCGTTGGTATCCAGAGAAGTGGAGAGACCCGCGTCTTTGGCGAGGTGAAAAAGATCGGCAATGCGGGGACGCAGAGCACGCTGGAGAAAGAATGAAGATAGGTGGACATGGCGAGCTGCCAAGACGCGGTCTAAGTTCAAATCTTCGAAACGCATCTCGGCCATCACACCGAGATAGGTGAGGATGAACCGTTTCTGGGGGCGCGGGAGGATCACCGTGAGGCCGGTTTGTTTGCCGCGGAACTCTTTCACCCCGGAAACGTCCGCCCCGCTTTCCGCCAGCCGGGTAAGACACAGTTCGCCGAGGGGATCGTCGCCAATCGCCGAGTGGAAGCCCACGCGGTTGCCGAGCAGTGCAAAATTGTGAGCGAAGATCGCGGAAGAGCTGCCAAGCGTCAGGCGGAGATCGGAAGCCAAGTGCTCACGATCAAGTTCAAAGTGCTCGGGAAGGCCGTAAAGAACCAAGTCGAGGTTGAGCTCGCCGACGACGCTGATATCGAATTGGGGTTGTGAAGTCACCTAGGCGGTTGATTCTACCGAACTAATCGAGAATCACCACGCGGCTCAAGTTTTTGGGCTCATCGGGGTTAAAGCCTTTCTTGATGCCGGTATGGAAACCCAGAAGCTGCGCGGGAACCACGAACGGGGCCAGTAAAACCAGTTCCGGAACGCCAGCTTCCAATTCAATCACCAGATCCGAGGAGCGGCGTACCGCTTCCGTGGCCCGATTGCATACGGCCACGACTGTGCCCCCAAGGTCTTTCATTTCGACCAGGACGTCGGTTTCGGCATCCGCACCAGATTCACTCAAGAAGAACGTGAGGCAGGTTTGCGGAGCAACAATAGATTTGGGGCCGTGACGGAATTCCAGGGTGTGGTAGGCCTGAGCAAACGAGCAGGACATTTCCGTGATCTTGAGCGCCGCTTCGCGAGCGATGGAAAAAAGAGGTCCTTGGCCCAGGTAGATATAATCCGCGAACGACTGTTTGGACACAAAGGATTCCACGCGCTCGTTCAAGGCGTCCATGCGGGAGGCCATCGCGGATGCCATGGTTTCAAACGAGGAAGAAAAGGCATCCGTGCCATCGTTGCAAGCAGCGAGATGCAGCAGTGCGAGGAGTATGGAGGTAAAGGATCGGGTCATTACCATGCTTTTTTCATCGGCAGCCGGCAGAACCAGGGTGAGTTCGCAGGCTTTGGACAGTTCGGAGTCCGAGGCGCAGGTGACGCCGAGAGTGGGCAGATTATATTTCCGTGACAGCAGTTCCGCGGCACGAACGGCTTCCGACGTACGGCCCGAGCGCGAGATAACCACAACCTGCAAGTCCTTGGCCTCGAGTTGCGTCAAGCGCGGGAAAAGCAACAACTCGGAGGCCGGCAGAGCCCTGGCGGCCTGACCAGTGAGAAGGCTCCAGGAACCCGCGGCGGCTTCCGCCAAGTAGAAACTGGTGCCGCAACCGACGAAGAGCCACTCCTTGCGGGAGGGGGCTTTGCCGAGAATCGATTGAAAGGCCGCGCTGCCGGAAAGGTCGCGCAAGCACGAGCGCCAGACTTCCGGCTGAGAAAGAATTTCCGATAGCGTATGCGAATTGCGCACAGGTGAGCGGGAAGCTGGCATCTTGTCCTCGACGAAGCGAACCCACGGAAAAACCAGAGTTGCCGGGTTTACGCTTTATTACGAAATAGTTCGTTTTGTTTCGTTACTATTACTGTGCCACAGAAGTAAGAACTCTGCAAGACGCTGGTCAGGGATCGGACGGGAGCGTTTGCACGAGAATCTGGCTCTGAAATCGCTGGATGTCCGCGAGGCGGGCAGCACCGGGCGAGTCGGCAAGGCAATTGGCGGCGGCGCAGGCCGCAGCAAGCCGAACGGCCTCTTCCGCCGAGGCCTGCAAGGCGAAGGCACGGGCAAATCCGGCGAGGGCAGAATCTCCGCACCCGACCGCGGACCGGACCGGCAGAGCGAGCGCTTGGGCAAATACGATGGGCGCGTTGTCGGCAGGGCAGAAGAGCAACCCGTCTCCACCCAGGCTTAGAGCGGCGCTACCTGCACCCAGAGAGAGAAGTTCGCGGACGGCCCTAGCGGCGGCGGAAAGCGATTCAATCGGCGTTTCCAACAGACACATGGCCTCTGCACGATTGGGCTTCACGAATTGCGGCTTAGCCGCCAGTGCGAGAGGAAGAGACTCGCCACTGGCGTCCAGGAAGGCCCGGCAGCCAAACTGCCGAGCGCGCGCGATGAGGCGGGCGTAAAAATCTGGAGGCACGCCGACGGGAAGGCTTCCGGAGAAAATCACCACCGCTTCTTCCCTGCCCCGCGCAAATAGGCTTTCGCAGGTCTGCTCGAAGGCATCGAGTTCTCCGGCGGATGGAGCGGCGCCGGGCTCCAGAATTTCCGTGACTCTGCCACTGTCTTCTACGACTTCGAGATTGCTGCGGGTCGGTTGTGCCATCCCGCAGGGATGCGTTTGGATGCCGAGCGCGGAAAGCCCTGCGACGAGCTCGCTACCGGTCGAGCCGCCGGTGAGTCCGGTCCACACGGGAGACTCGCCCAGGGTGCGAAGAACCATGGCGACGTGCGCGGACTTACCTCCAGCGAAGGCTTGCGCGGTGCGTGCGCGAATGCCTTGCCCGGGGGCAAGACAAGGCACTGTTAAGCGCTTGTCGATGGCCGGATTGGGGCTGACGCAGATAAACATGATGTGGCGGTGACGCTAGCCTTGCCTGGAAACGGCCGCAGAGACTCTTTCGGACCAGGGACGCGCGGCGCCAAGACACGCGTTGACATTCTGAATGTTGCGGACTCCCTGCTCTAGCAACCAGCCTTCCAGAGCGGCAGCTCCATGATGAGCGAAGATCGGCACTCCTTCCTGCCAAGTGGCTCGTCCGCACAGGACCCCCGAGAACGCGGAACCTGCTTCGGCCGCAATCGCCAGCGCGTCCGCAAACATCTCGTTGCTGATGCCTTCCGAAAGATAGATAAATGGGAGTGACGAAGCTTGAGAAGCGCGCCGGAAGTAGGCTCGCGCTTCTTCGCGAGAGTAGGCTGCTTGCGAACGCGGAAGGGCGGAGGACTCGACGTAGTTCATATTGACGGGCGCGCCGACTTTCAGGACATCCACTGCGTAGCGCGGCTTGCAGAACTCTTCGACAGAGCGGGTAACCACTTCGGGCTTAAGGCGTGCGAAATCCAAGCCCTTCTCGTCCATCTCGTCGTGATAGCTCACCAATTCAAGGAAGAACGGCAGATCGGCCGCGAGACATTCTCCACCGATGCGCTCGACCCAGGTTTGTTTCATAGCGTTAATCTGGCCGGCGCTGAAAGGAGAGTAGTACAGGAGAACTTTGACGCAATCAGCGCCAGCGTCCTTGAGCTTTGTGACGGAAAAGCCGTCGAGAAGTCTTGGCAGACGCCCGGGCACGGCCTTGTCAAAGCCGGTTTTCTCGTAGGCGAGCAAAAGGCCGCAATCCTTATGCCGCTGTCTGGCTGCGGGAATTCCGTACTCTGGATCGAGAAGAATGGCGCTGGCGTGCGGCGTGAGAATGCGGCTGACAAGTTCTTTGAATTGAATCAGCAGGTCGGCAGGAACGTCTTCCGCGACCTGGCCCGTTGCCTTTGAAAACAGCTTGCGTAGAGCGCTGCGCTGGTCGATGGCCAGCGCTGCGATGATGCCGCGATCGTCCGCGACCGCGCGCAATCCTCTCTGTTTTCCTGACGAAAGCATCTAACTCCTCTCCGAGATGCGGTGAAGTCTATTTGGTGTCCTCAAGCCACGCAACCGCGGAGCGATCGAAAGCGGGGAGAGAAAAGACCCGATGCTCGCCGGAAAGGGTTCCAACGATGACCTGCTCGTCGCCAAGAAAAGGCAAGAAGTGCAGCCGGCTCTTGCGCGATGCAGGGATGGCTATGCGTGTGGACATTTCGGCGGACGGCTTCAGGTTGTGATGAGGGATGAGGCCGGCAAAGTTGTCCAGGAAGACGTGGGGCTGACCGTTTACGGATGCCGTGTTCGAGGCCACAAAGGGCGAAGACGTAACGACGAGGTCCTGGGCCGGCGCCAGGGCCGCAAGGAAATCCGCGGGCATGGCTTGCGAGCCAGCAGCGAAGTCTTTCTCCAGGGCTGCCAGATAGGCAGCGCCGGGTGCCTCTGGAAAGTGGATTACATTCGGCGAAGAGGGAGCGTTGAGGGCATCAGCGCCGGTCACCAGCAGGCGGGCTCCGCGCGCCAGCAAGCCCAGCAAATCTTCGCGCTCGTGACCACCCATGACGGAAACGTTCGGAAGAATCAGGGTACTACCATGAAACGAGGAAAGTGTGCGCGGCGTGACGATTTGAAATTCCAGGTGATTTTGCAGAAGCAGTAAAATAGTCCCCCGGTAGGAGGCCAGGAAGCGGGTGGAATCGAAGTTGCGCGAGGCCGGCGAGAAATAGACGCCGATAGGATTCATCGGGGTGCGTGGAAGGTAGAAAGTTTTTTCGTGGCGCGCGATCCATTCGAAGATTTGCGTGCGGGTGGCAATGTCGTTCGAACCGGCCATGGAATGTCCGGGGGCGTCCCAGCAATTGACGCCGGCGGTGAGTTGCGAAGCGGCAAGAGTTTTCATGGCTTCGCGGCGATCGACTCCCTTATCTCCGTCCCAGGAGTAGTTCAGGAGCCAGGTAGCTTTGCCTTGGGCAAATGCCCGGAAGGAGAGCATTCCGGCCTGATAGAGAAACCAATCAAGTTGCGTGCGCCCCGAAGCCATGTGGTCGCCGGAGCCGAATTCGTACTCGTGGGCGATAGCATCCACGACCGCATACATCTCGTACACGTCCGCGCCGACACGGACGGCTTCCTGTTCGATGCCGGGATAGATTTCCGGAATGACCATGATGGCCGGATTGACGGAGCGAGCGTTCTCGCGGATCTCGCGCATGAACTCCGTGAGAGTATCGATGCGGAAGGTGATCCACTTGCGAAAATTTGGATCGGCGAAATCGCCCAGCTTCAGATCTTTCCGGGCGTCGAGGCCGGTCTGTTGCTTGAAAGCGGCTACGGTGAACTCATCGAAGCTGGCCCAAGTGTCTTCCCAGCCGTCGAAGTGGGTCATCCAGTAGGGTATGTCCACGTAGATGCCGTCGATCCCGGTCGCGGCGATTTGGCGGACCCGCTCCATATAGGTCTTTCGCCAGGCCGGGGCGTACGGACTTATCCATACATCTTCATCGCCGGGACGGATCCAGAAGGCCGCGCCGGAGGTGAACACCGCGGGTTCGCCGGAGAGTTTGCGCTGGAGCCAGTCTGGATGATCCTTGACTACGGAATGGGCTGCTTTGTCTGCGTGGGCGGTGATGCACTCGGTTCCTGCGATGTAGACGAAGGCCTTGTTTCCGACTTGGTGAGCTTTTTCGGCGACCGAGCGAATGGCAGCGAGCTTTTCGGAGGGGTCGAGGAAGCTCTCGTAGCGGCCAGGGATGTCGTTGTCGACTTCGATGCCGTAGACGTGGCTCGCTTGGGCGTCGCGAACGATGGCGCTGGCGTTGCCGGATTGCAGGCCGTACGCTCCGATCCGCACGTAGTGCGTCCAGTCTTGTTGTGGCTCCTGCCCAAACGCGGGACATTGCGCCAAGCACAAGCCTATGAGGTACGCGCAGAAGAGCGGTCGCATACAGAGGCTAGAATTCGAACCGCACGCCGATTTGCGTGTGGCGCGGCGAGCCGAGCGTGCTGGTCACCCGGCCGAATTGGGAGTCGCCGAACGAGGTGTTCGGAACATTGAACCTGGGGGTGTTGGTGAAATTGAAGAACTCACCGCGAACTTGCAGCTTCATGTTTTCGCGAATCGTGAACTCTTTGCTCAAGGAAAGATCCACGTTGTGGATTCCATCGCTGCGAAGATTGGAGAAATAGCGGGGGGCGTTGCCGGCGATTTGGTCGCCCGGATCCGCCAAACAGCTGGGATTGAAGACCAAAGTGCTGGCTGCGTCGACATTCTGCCCGGCGTCAAAATTGAGGCCATTCGCCGCGGCTTGGTGATAGCTGAAACCACTGGAGAGTTGCGAGCAAATTACCTGCGGACGCTGCGTGCCGTCCGCAAGGCGGGGATCCGCGATTCCCAGATTGATCGGAGTGCCGGTCTGAAAAGTGAGGATCGTGGAGATGGACCAGCCGCCCACCGCGGCGTCCAGAAAGCGATTCATGTCATGCCCCATCCAGCGACCGCGGCCTATCGGGGCATCGACGATGGTTGCGAGTACCATGCGGTGCGTGGCGTCGTTGGCGCTGATGGAGTGTTCGGCCGCGAGGTTGTCCAGTTCCTGGGGATTGCCGGCACTCAGGCTTGTGGTGATGAAAGAATTCGCTCCCGCGGAGGAGTTATCGGTCGCTTTTGAAAGAGTGTAGTTGCCTTCGAAGCTCACGTAGTGACTGGCGCGCTTCTGGAAGCGGACTTGGAGCGATTGATAAGCCGCCTCGGCGGTAAGCCGCGTGAGGCCGCTGAACGGGCCGTCAAACTGCGGGAAAGGACGCAGGAGATTGATCGCTGGAATCATGTCGTCGTTGTAAATGGAGTCCGGCTCGTTGAAGATCGCTCCCGGGCCTTGAAATAAAGACTGAAATGGATTCGTGACGGGAGTGTTCAGGAAGTCGCTGACGTCTGTGCTGGCCGGATCATGCGTTGGATTCATTTGTTGCACCAGTTCGTTGCGAATGGACGACGGCAGGAAGTTGCGATTTGCGGTGCCGGAGAATGAGCTGTACGGCAGATGGGTGCTACGGCTTGCGGAGTAGTCGACGCTAATCACAATTTGTCCCGGGAGACGCCTTTGGATGCCCAAGTTCCATTGGTAGATCTCAGCGTTGCGGGCAGCCGCGGTGTCCAGGCTGTTGTTGTTGGGGAATCCCCAGAGTGCCAGAGCTCCATACTTTTGTCCCTGCGGTTCGGGGAGTCCTGAGGGGAAGGGATTCTCAAGCGTGGCGAATTGAGTTTGGAAATTGTCTTTGGTGAAGCGGATGGGAGCCGCCTTGCCAAAGGCGGTTCCGGTGAACTGAAAATTCGTTGCAACATTCAAGCCGTAGTAGATGCCGGCGCCGCCACGAATGACTGTGTTTGCATCCATCGCATATGCAAAACCCAGGCGGGGTGCCACGTTGTTTCTATCGACCGGCAGATTGCGATGCCCCGGTCCGGCGAAGGACGTGATCCCCACGAGCGGCGTAGTGAGCGAAAGGACACCCGGAATGTCGATTGGCACGGTGATGCCACTGCCGGCCGTGAAGTCGCTGAACTGCAGCTGATTGTGGCGCTCGTCGTAGGGAGTACTCCATTCATAGCGCAAGCCCAGATTGATAGTGAGCTTGGAGTTGATCTTCCAATCGTCCTGGAAATAAAAAGCCGTCTCCTTGGATTTGTTCGCCACCGAGTGGTTGATATTGTAAACGGAGTCGGTATCGCCATAGCCGAGCAAGAGTCCCGCGAAGGAATTGCCTTGAATCGGATTGCCACCACCGACAACTTGTTCGGTTACGCCCGGGGAGAAATGGAAGAAGCCCGTTGGAGGATTGGGCTGGAAGAAGTTGTTATAGAAGAATCGCTGTTCTCCGCCAAACTTCCAGATTTGACGCCCTTTCACCCAAGACATCGAGGAGCCGTAGGAAAAGAGCGTATGCGCGAAGCGGGTGTCCGTGCAGCACTGGTTAAAAAGAGATGTTGCGTTGTTGTCCATCTGAATGACGGGAATGCGCGTAGTGCCATTCCCCTGGCCGAGAATCGCGGGGAGACCCACGCTAGCGAGCGTCGGATAGTTTTCCGTCACCGGAGCGACTGCGCGGTCCAACGCGATGCGGCTGGTGATCACCCGAGTTGGCGTGACGCTCCAATTGTCTTCGATGGCCGCATTGTGTACGTCGGTGGTAAATGCGAACCCGTCGTTGAAGTCGCCGTCGCCCAAAACCGTGGGCGTTTTTCCATCGTCGTGGTGATTGCTGTATCTGCCGGACAGGTGGTTTTTGTCGGAGAAGTGATGGTCGATCTTGACGTCGAATTGTCTGGCAGTGAAGGTTGAAAGAACCGCGGTATGAAAATTGACTTGTCCGGGTCCGGCGTTCGCTACCGTAGGTTGCGGATAAAGGTTAATGATCGCCTGGCCGATGGGACTGATGAGATTGGGGTCAATGACGTTCGGAATCGCAAAGTCCTGGCGATTGCCCGAGCCATCCACATTTAGCGGATTGAAGATGTGCTGCTGGACTGCCTGACCAACGGTACATTGTGAGGAATCCGAGCAGATCACGGATGTATTGCGAAAGTCCCCGGCGCGCTCCAGCGCGGTGGGGACGAAGGCGTCAATGTTGACGGGATCGTTCTGGCGGGTCTCTTCGAAATCCACAAAAAAGAAGGTCTTCTCCTTCTTGATCGGTCCGCCAAACGAAAAGCCGTACTGGTCGCGCGCATGATCCGGATTGGGGACACCGTTGGCATTTCTGAAAAATTCATTGGCGTCGAGCGCGGAACGCTGGCCGAACCACCAGCCGCTGCCGTGGAACTTGCTCCCGCCCTCCTTGAGCACGATGTTGACCACCGTCCCGCCATTGTTGCCGAACTCCGCTGAAAAACTATTGTTCTCCACCTTGAATTCCTGAACGATTTCAACCGAAGGCTGATAGTAAACGTTCGTCGTTGCGCCTTCGCCTTGTTCGGGAGCACTGGTAAGCGCGCCGTCCACGCGAATTTCCGCGGTGGCGTTGCGCTGTCCGTTGGAAACAAAGTTCGTGCCGGTGGGGTAGGAGTCCTCGGTGCCCTGACCGGCAGTTTCTGTCACCCCGCCGGAGAGAAAAACCAGGCCAAAATAACTCCGATTCGATAAGGGGATGTCGCGAACGTACTCATTGGTCACGTCGGTGCCCAGCGAAGCGTTTGCCGTGTCGAGAAGGGGAGCCTGTGTCGTGACCGTGACCCGGGTCGTGACCTCGCCGGGTGTCACCACTAGGTCCAGAGTGGCTTGTTGACTCACCGCAAGAACCACGCTCTTTCGCTCGACGGTCGCGAAGTTAGCGGCTTCGACGCGCAAGGTGTACGAACTCGGGCGCAGGCCGGTGAAAACATAGGTGCCCCGTCCATCGGTGACGGCGTTGATGGCCACATTCGTGGCCTCATCGGTGAGCGAGACCTTGGCGCCGGGAACCACGCCACCGGAGGAATCCGTGATCACGCCGGATAGCTGGGCGGTGTACGTGGATTGCGCGAAGCTCTGGGAACCAACGACCAGGGCCAAAGAGAAAATGTAAAACAGTTTGCGGAACGCCGCGCTCATATTCTTCCTCCAAGGACTTTACGCACATGCCAAACAGCAGCATCGCCCCGTGTTACGCTTTCCTTCTTTTACTTACTATTTGTTTCTAAGTCAAGAGAAGAGAATTTCCGCAACGAGGCCAAAACGGGATGGCGACTTTCAGACCAGCGAGACTTCCACTTCCGCTTTCCGCAGAGCTTTCAGGTCGTGCTTGGATATGCCGCGATCCGTGATGGTTTCGTGCACCGCGGCCACCGGCATGATAAGTGACAGGCTGCGGCGCCCGAATTTCGAGGAGTCGCAGACCACAATGGTGCGTCGCGCGGCCTCGGACATGGCCCGGTTCACGCGCGCCTCTAGTTGATTCGGGGTCGTCAGGCCGTACTTGACGTCAAACCCATCGACGGCCAAAAAAAGCAGGTCCGCGTTGACCTTGCGAAGCGATTCCTCCGCCAGCGGCCCAACCAGAGAGAAGGAATTCTTGCGCAACGAACCGCCCGTCAGAATTACCTCCACGTTGCTGCCGGCAAGCTCCGCCGCGATATTCGTCGCATTGGTGATGACGGTTAGGCCGCGGAGGTGCCGGCAACCCCGCGCGATTGCCGTCGTGGTCGTACCGGAATCCAGAATGATGACCTGGCCGTGGCGAACCATGCGCACGGCCGCCGCCGCGATGCGCATCTTTTCCGGGCGGTGAAGGCGTCCCTTCTCCTGGAGGGTCTGGTCCTCCAATACCCCGGTGCGGATGGGTAGCGCGCCGCCATGGGTGCGTTCCAGGAGCCCCTGGTTGTGCAAAGATTCCAGATCCTTGCGGATGGTGATCAGAGAAGTGCGAAAGCGTTTGGACAGCTCTCGGACAAGTACGCGGTGCTCATTTCGCAACAATTCCAGGATTTCGCGGCGGCGTTCCTCGCTGAGCATACCAGGACCCCTCCATCGAGAATGGTTTCGCTTTGTTTCCTTTGACTCTCTCAGAGTTTCGTTTTTTCCACAAGCGAACAGAAGAACCGTCGTTCTGTACCGGAAAGGAAGAGCCGCTCAAATATGTGTCTTGAAATTGAAGCAGTCTTTGTTGAGTACCCCGAGCAAAAAGCGGCAAGATACGACAACGGGTTGCCAGGCCATCCATGGCAATCGCGGCCTTGACGACCCGCATTCCACCTGATAATCCTCATACCGGAGATGCGTGCGACACCGATGCTTTCGTCCGTGACTCCTTGTGCCAACGGAGACGGCGAAAATCGCCGGACACTGTTTTCCGGCGCATGTCCGCGAAGCGCATCGTTCGTGTAAATTCCGTCGCTGGTTCCCGAGGAGGTCCACCATGGCTGCTGCTTCCCCCAGTCCCGTCACAACCCAGGCTCCGCCGGCCGCTGCCGAACCGCAACACGCTCCGCCACTGCCGAAGGATCGTTGGCCCTGGCTCAAGTACGCAACTCCCCTCCTGGTGTTGCTGCTCGCGGCCGCCGTGGTGGTCACGATCACCAGGGATTGGAACGCCTGGGAGGGCGGACGGATTGAGCAAGTCACCGACGATGCCTTCGTTCGCGGCGACCTCACGCCCCTGAGCACCAAAGTGCCGGGGATTGTACGCGATGTCAAAGTCACGGACTTCCAGCAAGTCCACGCCGGCGACCTCCTGGTGGAACTCCAAGACGACGACTATCAGGCGCAGCTCGCGCAGGCCAAGGCGGCGGTCGAGGCTTCCAAAGCGGCCATGGTCAACAATCGCAAGCAGCGCGAACTTCAGGATTCCCGCATTGAGCGGGCCTTGTCGGGAATGGATCAGGCCAAGGCTCAGATCGCCGCAGCCCAGGCCGGAATAAACGCGGTTCACGCTGACGTGGTCCGCTCCGGCGCGGAACGTACCCGCCAAGAGGCGCTCCTCGCCACACAAGCCGCGACCCAGCAGCGCGTGGAAACGGCAGTCGCCGACCAGCAGCGCTTCGCGGCTCTGGCGGCCAGCCGCGAGGCCGATCTCGAACAGGCGAAAACCGGGTTGCGCAGCAGCGAGATCGCCGTCGAAGCCGAGCGGCGCGCCAAGGCTGTCCTTGAATCTCAGGAGCAGCAACTATTAGCCGACCTTCACGCCAAAGAGGCCGCGCTCAGCGTCGCGCAGATCAATCTCTCGTACACCAAGATCCACGCCCCGGCTGACGGTACCGTGGGTGAGCGGCAAGTGCGGCCCGGACAGCTGGTCTCTCCGGGAACTCCGATTTTGACTTTCGTTGCGGACACCAAGTGGATTCAAGCGAACTACCGCGAAACCCAGCTTACTCACATGAAAGCGGGAGATCCGGTGGACATTCGCATCGACACCTACCCAGGGCGGAGCGTGCGCGGCAAAGTTCTCCAGATCGCGCCCGCCAGTGGCTCGCAGTTCGCCTTGCTCCCGCCTGATAACGCCACGGGAAATTTCACCAAGGTGGTGCAAAGAATCCCGGTGAAAATCGCTCTCGACGATCCCTCTCTTGCCGCGCAGTTGCGCCCGGGACTTTCCGTCACCGCCACCGTGCACACAGCACACTGATTGGACCTGAGCATGGCCTCCCAAGCTGCCGTACTGCACGCTCCTACGAAGTCCCAACTTGCCAAAGCGATCGCCGGAGGCTTGCCCTCCCAACTTTCCCAAAGTCCTCTGCTGGGCATTTTGGGAGTGGTCATGGGCGCCGGAATCGTCACCCTCACCGGCCGCTTGCTGACCCTTGGCACCGCGGACCTCAAAGGAAGCCTGGGCATGGGCTTCGATGAAGGCGCCTGGATCGGCAGCGCCTTCAACATCGCGCTTATGTTCATCGGGCCCTTCACCGTCTACCTCGGCGGTGTGCTCGGCGCTCGCCGCGTCCTGATCTTCGCTGCCACCGCCTTCACGCTAATTTGCGCGCTGCTCCCGCTGGTCCACAGCTACAGCCTGCTCCTCACCGCGCTCGTTCTTGCCGGACTCACCTCGGGAACTTTCTATCCCCTCACCCTCACCTTCGCGCTACGAAGTATTCCGCTGCGCTTTCTTCCCTTTACCCTGGCCCTGTATGCGACCTTGGTGGACGGCGCCGTGAACATTGCGCCGTCCCTCTACGGCTGGTATCGCGACCATTTATCATTTCACTGGATGTTCTGGAACTCCGCCATCCTGACGCCGATCATGCTCGCCTGCATCTACTATGGAATCCCGGCTCCTCCTCCAAGAAAACCCTCTGCTTCCCCGCCTAGCTTCGCTGGCTTCCTCTACGCCAGCGCCGGATTCGCTATGTTGTTCGCGGCCCTCGACCAAGGGCAGCGGTTGGACTGGTGGCGCTCCGGTCTCTTCAACGCGCTATTCTTTGGAGCCCTGGTGTTTTTGCTCGGATCCCTGGTGCGCCGGCTGCGCAGCCCGAACCCTCTCGTCGATCTGCCCTACCTGCGCCAATGGAACACGGTGCTGCTGGCCATTGGCCTCATGCTTTTTCGTTTCTGCCTCCTGGCCACGATCCTCATAATCCCGCTCTCGCTTTCCGTCCACGGCTTCGATGCCGCGCAGATCGCCCCGGCAGTGGTCTGGACCGCCGCCCCCCAATTGCTGATCGCCGTGATCGCAGCGCTGCTGCTCCTCTACGGCATCGATCCGCGGCTGCTGCTGGCCGCGGGGTTTGCCTGCATGGCTGCGGCATCGCTCATGAACGCGGCATACACCAGCGCCTGGTCCGCCTCCAACTACTACCGCTCAGAGTTGCTGATGGGCGTGGGCCAGTCCTTCGCATTCATCGGCCTGGTCTCCGCCATCGTCCTCCAGGCCGTCTTCACCGGCGGGCTTTCAAAACCACAGGCAGCCCTGACCTTTTCCGCGTTCTTTCACACGGTCCGCCTTCTAGGCGGGCAAATCGGCGTCGCTTTCATGACTCACTTCATTGCCGTGCGGGAACAACTACACTCCAACCTGCTGGGACTCCACCTGCAGCAAGGCAATTGGATCGATGATGGCGCGGTGAAGCAGCTCACCGCCGGCCTGCTCGCAAAATCCTCGGGTCTTCCCGCTGCCACCGGCCGCGCCGTCGGACTGATCGGCGCGCGCCTTCGCTTGCAGGCCTACACTCTTACCTTCATCGACGGCTTTCGTCTGGTGGCCTGGGCCTGCGTCGCGGCATTGCTCTTGATCGCCTTATTGAAAAAATCTCCGCTCGATTACCGCGAACTCAGCTTCCCGGCCGAGGGCGACTGTACAACCGAGGAGAAAAACTCATGAACCCGCGCGCTCCGCTTTTTTGTGCGTTTCTTCTATTCATGTTCCATGCCTGCACTCTCGCCGCGCAGGAAGCCGCCCCTGCCGTCCCTCGGCGCGTCACCCTCGACGAAGCGGTACAACTTGCTCTGAAGCACAATCACGTCGTGCGCATCGCCGGATACAAGGTCGAGGAAAAGGAACACGCCAAGGAGCTGGCGCGCAGCGCCTACTTTCCCATCTTTCGCAACGACAGCAATGTCATGCGCGTCACCGACTCGCAATTCGTCGGTATTCCTGCCGGAAGCCTGGGGGCTCTTGACGGAACATTGCTCCCTCAACGCTCTGTCATCCTCAACCAGGGCGGACACACCTTCGTCACCAGCGGCACCTCGCTCACCCAGCCGCTCACCGAACTGTTTAAGATCAAGCCCGCCAACGACATCGCTCTCGCGGAACTGAACGCCACCCGCGGAAAGGCCCGGCAGACCGAAAATACCGTAGCCCTCCGCGTTCATCAGCTCTATTACCGGATTCTCATCGTGCAGGCGCATCGCGAGGCCACCCAAGCGAGGATTCGCGCGACCGAAGATCTCAACACCGAGCGTCTGGCACAGGTGAAATTCGGCAGCACCCTGGAGGAAGAAGCCATTGAAAGCCGCGCGCAATCCCTGGAAGCGAAACAAGATCTGCTCAGCACCGAACTGCAACTCACGGACTTGACCATGCAACTCAATGACTCCATCGGACTCCCTCTCAAAACCCCGCTGGAGCTCGATGCCGCCGTCCGTCATGTTGGGGAAACCTGCGAGCGGGAAGCGTGTTTACGCGCGGCACTCGAAGCTCATCCGGAGATCGCCGAGGCCCGCGCGGAATTCGAAAAAGCCTCTGCCGCGGTCCGTTTGGCCAAGCGCGAATATCTGCCGGATGTCGAGGCCTTCGCCCGCTACAGCTATCAAGACAATGTCCCGTTTCTGGCCCGCAATTTCGGAACGTTTGGGGTTCATTTTGGTTACGACATTTTTGACGGCGGCAGGAAACGCGCCGCGCTAGGCGAGCACACCGCCCAATTGCAGCAGGCCAAGGAAAATCTTGCCCGCGTGACGGAAGAAGTCGAACTGCGCGTGCAAACCGCCTACAACAAGCTCGATCGTACCCGCGAGATGGTCAAGGTTTCCGAGGAACTTCTGTCGCTTCGTGCCGAATCGCGCCGCGTCTCTGCCCAACAGTTGCAGCAAGGCGCCGCACTACGTTCCCAGGCGGACACCGCCGCCGCTCACGAACTGGACGCCAAAACCCTGCTTTTGCAATCGCAACTGGACTACACCCAGGCTCGTGACGAAATGATTGAAGCCATGGGTCAGACCCCGGAGTGACGAACAGCAGATTTGCCGCCGCTCGACTCTATCTAATTTATTTACAAGGAGATGGAGCCGAGAGTGGGAGTTGAACCCACGACCTGCCGATTACGAAGGGGCGCGTCACTGCCTCTATCTAGCCTTTGCATCAGATACTTACAATTACTTGCGTTCCATTCTGCGTGAAGAAGCGGCTTCATGGCGCACCTCCTGAGCGGGTTGCCGCTCGTTGTTATTTTCGTGTTAGGTTCGCCCGGATGTCAAGCGGTCCGATGCGATGGAGTGTGGTCACGCAGTGCCGCAGCCATCCGTTTTTGCAATTCCTTGCTCAGGCTTGGGTCCGCTCTCAGCACTATCTGTAGGTTACGCAGTGCGGCTGACTTTCCCGCGTGCTCCACAGAGTTTTCTGCAACATTCAATATCTCGACCAACGGGTCATATTGCATTAGCTTCTCCTGCTTGAGATTCTGGTACGCAGGCATGAACCGCACGTGAACGAGCAAGAAAACCCCAATGATTTATCTAATCAGTGAGAGGCGAAGGGGAAGCGTGTTACGTCTTCGTTGACTGGCAAGAGCCGGAACGGCACGCAGAAGTGCATGGCAAGTTTCCGGTAGGCTACTTCACCCGCCATCGAGGTTCAAGTAGAATGCCCCGATGCCGAAGAAAGCAGCGCGTGAGTTGCACTACTGGCGGGTCGTGATCGTCTACTCCGACAACGAAACATCCGGCAATCGCGTATTCAAAGATCGCACCAAGGCCGAGGAGTGGGCTGCCCGGCAACAGAAGTCGAAAGTTGTAAAGAAGGTCAGAATCGAGCCATTTGTTCGGCAGCCGTACGGCTGGCGTGAGGCACGTGAAAGCTGAACATAAGTGGGCACCGCCGCATCGCGCCTCGGCAGAGGAAACCGGGACTCAAATTGTCGCACTACATCGCGACAGGACCATACACTTTGTCGGAAGCCAAACGGAAATCAGTCCTCGGCGGGAAGTGAGTGATGTTCGTGCATGACGCGCCATCGCCCATCGTGTTTACGAAATCCCATTGTCAGACGAAACCGGAGGTTCTCTTTCTCGCCATTGCGGTCAGTGCTGACGCACCGTCCGATAGCCGTCGCAAAAGCCACATCTTGCCCGGCAGTGATCTCCACGTCTTCGAAGTCGAACATGACAGGCTTTGGCACGCACCCGAAGAACAGGTCCCATGTCGCCATGTACGCCTCAAGACCACGCGATAAGAACGGCGGCGGCACATCGAACATCAGAATGTCAGGATCGTGGTTGGCGCGAATTCCGGCGAGGTCTTGGTCGCGAACCGCTTTTGACCAGCGTGCGATTAGTTCGCGGAGTTCAAGCTCATCACTCGTTTGTATCCTCTCCCCTATCGCGGCCATTACCTTCTCCCCTTTGAAAAAGAAACCAGCAACGGGTTAGACGCGCCTCGGGGTGAATCGTTTCCGATAGTTAAAAGTTTATAGGAAGGCTCGGCAGACTTCAGGTCTTCACAGTATGGTGCTATCTTGCGGCCCGGTGTATAAAACCCACCAGACCCATCCCTCGAATTTTTTCGATGTGGTACTTGGTGATAATACTGGTTGTCGTCGCACTAGTGGCCGTCCTGCGAATTCATGGGGATTGCGGCGTACGACCTAAGCGATAGCCTTGGCAACCTGCAACAGCAGTAAAATGCTTCAGTGTCGCTGTTCTGGCATTGCCTCCGGGTTGCTGATAGTTGTTGACCACAACGAGAGGACCGTCCATCGCGGAACTACAGGAGACATTGCAGCGTAGGGCTTGTCGCTCATGGTTGTGATTTCTTTTTTGTTGGCTTACGCGATGTTTCGACTGGCGGCTCGACGGGCGGAGAACTCGGCGCTCCGTTGACGTAGTAGAGTTGACCTGGACATGAGTCGTAACCGGGATACCCTTTGGTAGTGCAGGATTTCTGTTCCATCCGGTCGAAGAAAATGCCGTGTTCGATGTCACTCTGCCCAGGATATTTTTGTTCTAATCTCCAGCCATTGAAGTGTTGATGCTCCCAGGTCCTTTGCGCCTCTGCTTGCGTTCTTCGCTCGGGAGCCTTGAAGATGGCATCGTAAATCATAAAGATGAAGGCGCAGACACCAAGAAAACCCCACCACAGAATCATGACGGGCAGCGGAACATTCGTCCTATAGTAGTGTCGGGCCATAGTCGTAACTTGGCCGAGTATAAATCAATCTCAACGTCAGCGAGACTATCGACTCGTTTCAGTTACCTACGAATACGGCACACAAACGGGCGGGAGGGAAAAATTAACGTCTGATTAGACTACTTTTCTTCCTTCTTTGGAGTGGGACTTGTCTTAGTAATCTCGATGGGTGGCGGTAGGGTCTTCGGTTCAGACTCCATATCGAGTGACAATTGACCAGGCATGTTCTCCGAATGTTCCTTCCGGCTGATAGTTAAGACGGCTGGCTTGCAGAGAATTTCTCGAACGATCAGCTCACCGAGCATCCGATCTGTGTTCGACGCTTGTGCCAATATAGCCGTGTCAGAAGTAAGAGCAATCACGTGTTCCCCAATTTCAACTTCGCCCGCATCGCAAGCCATTGTAATGGCTTGAACGCACAGTGCCATACTTCCACCAAAAATACCCAAGCCTTCGCTGACAAGGCTCAAATCTTGACCGAGCCTACCGCTGCTCTTGAAAAACGGGCTTATGGAGTCGAAGGGAAGGTGAGCCCGAACAACCGGTACGTTGTACTCACGAAAAAACTTTAAGTCCTCCAAAGAAATCTCAACCTCTATCGATTGTTTGTCTTTATCAGTGAAAATCTTCCCGTGTGGGAAAGCGACGGCTACCAACTTAATCTTGGAGAACTCCTCTTGCGAGAGATGGGACTCGACGGCGATTCGGACACCCTCGCCCCTGGCAGTAAATATGATGATCTTTGAAACATTCTGCTGTCGCGCCGACTGAAAAGCGACTTTCAGGCATTCCCGCAAATTCTCTTTCCCTTCTTGCAGGAAATATACAGTCGGCGAAATGAATTGCTTTTCCATGGATCATCCAATTTTGAAGCCGAAGATTTTGTCCAAACTTTTCTTGCTCGAACGATGGCGAATGATTCCGTTCAAGAATTCAAACATGTCCAGCTCGTCCAAAGCCAGCCCCTTCACGACGCTCTGGTCATGATGGGGTTCGGGCGCTCCGAAATGTAAGTGAACGGGAC
Organism: uncultured Acidobacteriota bacterium; assembly: GCA_963788495.1. Taxonomy (GTDB): domain Bacteria; phylum Acidobacteriota; class Terriglobia; order Acidiferrales; family UBA7541; genus Acidiferrum. The sequence goes on from CAWBGX010000005.1 coordinate 65,596, forward strand.
GCCCAACATTATCTATCCGAATGTCCACCGGGTTTTTTGAATTGTAAGTTGGATTTCCGTCCTTGCCGATTCCCGTCAAGGCACCGTAGTGATAAACAAACGACGCCCGTCGGCTCACACCAATAAGCAGGGGCCAACGCTCGTAGCGTTCCCAAATTCGGACGTACCCGTCAGGCCCGCACGACAGATACCACTCGAATTTCCATACGAGTTCGCTGGCAAGGGTGTCCTTGCAAGACAACTCTTTCCAGTCAGGTGGTAGTTTTAGTTTTTGAGCATTCGATTCCCGCCAAGATTTAAACTTGGCGTGATCCGTGGGCTGCGCTTTCATTGACTATGCAGCTAAGAGGCACTGTTTTTCCGACTCAGGAATGTTTGCCGAACCAGCGGCGGATTTTGCAACGCTAGAAAGATAGCCGCTTCGCAGGTCTTCGCCTACACGGACCAATTCTTCTCGATGGGCCTCAAACGCATCCCATTGGAAAACGTCGTCTTCTGGCAGCGTCGCCCGAAGTTCAGAATTGCGAAGAAATTCTGCTGTCGTGATCTTAAAACGATCCTCAAATTTGCGAATGATATCTTCAACCTGAAATAGGGAGAGAAACTCTTCGTGTGCGTTTAACATAAAAATCTCCAGGTTTCGAGCGACGCCATCGTAGGTACGGATTGCTGCTGTCAAGCAGCAGACTCTTCAACTTCAATCATTTACAGATATATGATGCCACAGGGCCTCGTTAAGGACACCTCTCGTGTCCTCAAGTAAGCACCTTAGTTTGAAGGGATTAGCCACGTCGGCTAAGTAATGCCTAGTCGGATTATCGGCGGGAACTGCGAAAACTTGATACTTCGCCACACGCAAAGTGTACAGCATAAGGCATCCTGTTGACAACAAGACATTTTGAGACGAAAGGCGGCCCGAAAGCCGCCCCGTGCCGTTACTTCCCGTGTTCTTTGTGTACGTCATCGAATGCGATCTTTCGATTGTTTGACTTCGCATTTTTCTCGGTACCAGCGGTCGCCGGGTTCTTTGGCTCATTGTCTGACTGGCCGTGCGTGAATCCAGAGAGATTTCCGATTCCCCTCTGGTGCCCGGTCGTGAATTTCACGGCCTTGGCCTCTTCCGCTTGGGGCGCAGTCCTTCCATGTAGCATGTCTTGAGGCATCGGGTTTCCGACGTGCCCAGGGGCAGGTTTTACCTTTTTTGGAATCGTGACACGTTCACTTCTGAGTTGCTCTGGCATTTGCTTCTCTCAATGTGCTCGGGCGGTTGAGACCACCGGAGCACTTTCTGTAGGGTTGAGCCCCACAAATTCGTCTCTCATAAAATGAAACGGGGTGAGGTTTCGAACTCTCACCCTCGTTTTGGGACACAGGCTCGATCCGCGAACTGGGAGATTGGTGGATTTCGCCCGTCTAGACCGCCACGTTTGTCCTCGATAGACAAGTCCCCGTGAACGGCACCTCTACTAGTCGAGCCCGAGCATTATCCGTAGCCGTGCCTATTAGGCAGCGACTTTGCTATAGCGACGGGTTGGCTCGGGTTCGACGTTCAAATTGTTAAATTGGCTGTCCGTTGTTGCCGACCAGCTCGCATTCTTGCGATCTGCTGTCGGGCACCTGAAGGGAAATCCTGGGCTGGAGGTCGTCCCCGAGAAAATGATTCACCTGGGTCAGGATTTCTTGGGGGTCGATTCCCGATAGTACGCAATCATGAACCATTCCGAGGACGATTTGTATACTGGTAACTTCGTTCGGCAAGTCCGCGAGGCAAGTTGCGATAAGTCTATCCATGTCGGAAGAATCCAGCATTTCAAAGACTTCAACGGTTGCGTATCGAGACTTTAATTTCTTTACGAGAGCCTCGGCACAAGAGGGTGTCATTGGCAACCCGCCGAATCCATGACTTATGCGAATCTGTCCGTCCTGGGTTCTACCGTTGTAGTTGTTGCCAAGTGAGAATTGGACGCCGTAAACGGACTCCTTCACAGCGTCACCTTCTCTGGGTTGATTTTGCCGAAGTCCTTCAGACCCGATTGCCGCCTACTGCGTTGAAGAGCTTGCTGGTTTTTCCTTGCTTGGTTCGTTGCGGGCCAATCCACATCGTGCGTACCTTTAATCATCACGAACATTCTGCTTAGTTCGTCATTCTCGGCATGCGTATAGCCTCTTAATTCTTCAGCTTCGCGTTTCGCCTTAGCGTTTTCACGGGCAAGACGAGTCGTGGCATTTTCAGGCTTGTCTTCCGACCTGTTTCTTGCCTCGGCGTCCTTACGCTTGAAATATGCTGCGTTATGAGCCTTCGCGGATTCGAGCCTTGCGCCATGCAATCCCTGCAAATCAATACTGAAATCTGGCCCGAGCATATCGGTGTCGCTTTTATCAACTCCTCTCGCTTCGGCGACCGCTTGGTGATAAGGCTTGTTCTTTGGGAGTTGATTGCTGTCCCATTGAAGTTCGTTGGCAAACCGTCCCGCTGCCCATGTCAAGTTTTCCCGAGTCACTCGCATGCCTCTAGTTGCAAGGGCCTGATACAAAACATTGTAGTTTTGTACGGTCGGCACAAAAGCCTTAGACGGCTTCCAGAGAAACGCTTCCTCCTTTTCGTTTGAAGTGAGGTTGCTCCAATAGTCCGCGAAAGTTTCCTTGCCTGCGGGGTCGTTGGCCTTCAGGTGCGGGGTCAACATTGCCTCTGCAACTTGAAGGTTTTCAAGCGTGCAATCTTCCTTCCAAGTCTCAATGAAATAGTTTTTAATGAACGTTTGATTTTCTTCGCCGATTGCTGTCGAGTCGAAAGGAAGATCAAACTGTGCTGCCCAGTTGAGCAACGCCGTAAGTTCCTCGGGTGTGAATGCTGTCATATTAGTACGCGCCATCGTTACTTCCTTTCCGCATTGATTGCGGATGTGATCGTGTCGGCTCCGACTTGTCGGATTAGCCGTCTTTGTTCTTGGGGCTCCATCTGCATAAACTTCTTCTTTGAAAAGTCTGCGGGCAACGAAACCTTTGCGGGTGCAGGTGCTTGTTGCTGGCGTAATGTCTGCCGAACCTGCTCAGGAGACATTGAACGCAAATCACGGTTGGTTTCTGCGACCTGGGCTCGTTCTTCAAGTTCCTTGTTGCTGGCACTTGAAGAAAACATCTGTCGCCAACTTAGATTGACATGGGCACTTCGGCTTACACTCTCTCCCGTAGGCAGGGGTGCCAACCGATTCACGATATACACTCGGTGCTGCAAGGATGCGAAGGAATCCGCACCGTCAAGAATCGCTCGTCTGACTAAGAAACCATAGTTGTCATAGACTAGTGCCCCTGGCTTGAGCGAAGTATTCAAACGGTCCTCAATGGAGTTTAAGAGTTGAACCCTCGCTTCTTGGTTCATCTCGGACAACTTATCTGGCGGGTTGGGTGCGAAGCCACTGCGAGCGCCTTGGACAAACAAAGAATAGTTTCCCTCGTTGTCCGCAATGTCCATTCCGTGAAGACTGGCATTCTTAGCGAACGCGGAGAACTCTCTTCGGAGTTGCTCTTGATCCGCTTGCTCTGATTGCTCCTGTTGGCGGGCCTCGGCGAACAAATCCTTAACGCCGTTATCCAGAATGAGCGACGTTCGGAAAACGGTGTTTGAGTCGTAAAGTCGCCTGAAGTTCGCTAACGTGAGCTTGGCGCCAGGGAGATGGCGGTCAACCAACTTCTGGTTTGCGTTTGCCAAAGAAGTTGGCTGGCTGCACAGGCCCATTTTGCCGAGCAGCATGAAGACCAAAGCACGATCTCTTTCAATAGTGGTCTGCTGTAGTTGCTGCTGTGCGGTGGTTCCCCTCTTGCTTGCCTCTTTTAGAAGCCTTTCGAGCGTCTTCTCCAATGAATCGATTGTCTCTGATTCGAGACCGATTTTCACATTTGGAATATTTTCTTTAATCTGGACGTGTGTGAGAATCGCACTTATCAGGGATTCTCTACGGTCCTTTTCAGTCAAATACGGCATCTTCTTCTCCTTCGAACTACTCCTGCGTAGCGTTGCACTTCTGTTCTCCTTTGGTCTGCTCGTCGCTCTCGCAAAACGAACAGCCTTCTTTCTTGATATTTCTTCGCTCGTGAAAGCGAACGTGATTCCCTCGACCGTTGCTTGTCCGAACGGGCTTCATCGGAATCAAAAACAGGTGATGCGTCGTGCCGTCTGGAAACAGCCACATGCTGACGCGGGAGATATTTAATTGATGGCTTCCGCGTGGTGGGGTGTCCACCTCAAGATCGCAGGTTTTGCACCGGAGCATCACGCTCTCCTTGTTTGGAGAGCTATGAGTTGCTCGACGGAAAGGTCCCAGACCGTTTCAGGTTGCTTAGGTTCGGGCGGCTGGGGTGGTTGAGCCTTAGGCTTCGTTACGTATGGAACCAATGTACCGTCATGATGCTTCCAGTAAAGTTCTCCGTCGGGTTCCTTGACTAACTTCGTTTCAGGTTTCGGCTCCGGCCTCGGAGTAAGCGGGATTTTCTTTCCCGACTTTCTGAGCGCGATCTCTTCCTCGATCTCCTTGAGCCAAACGTCCTCTAGGTCTCCTGGGTTGCGCTTGAACCAACGCATCGCCTCTTCGAGGGACTCGATATAGAATGCCGTGAGGTCTGGCGTAAGTTGGAATAGCCGCGTATGTGAGAGGAGTTGATGCACAGCGGCATCTATATAAAGCACGCTGGTGTATCGCTGGAACTCGAAGGACTTCAGTCTATCCCTCTCGTAAAGCTCCTCGGCTTCCTCTTCCGATCTTGAGTTCTGCAATCCTGACTTGCGCCAATAGAGTTCTCGGAAAATATTTCGGTTGCGTTTCGCGGGGTCTTTGTAAAAGTCCGTGCTGTACCAATACAAAAACTCCAAGGCGTTGCTGAGGTCCTCTTCTTCTGTATAGGTCTCTCGGATGTGTGCTTCAAGGGCGATGACCCTAGGAAGAAAGGTTTCGTCCAGCTTCCGTCCCCTAATACGATCATTTTTCAAAAGATTGCGAACGCGGATCGCTTCCTTGGTGCGGCCTGAGGTCTTTTTCGGCTTAGCCTCGGGTATTTCGTCGGCCTCCTCTTCGTCAACTTCGGCGAGAGCGGCGGGCGATACACTTTCATCCGCTTCGCTTTCGAGCGGGTCCAACTTTTCTTCTGACATTTGCTACTCCTTTACTAAATTGGTGTATGGACAGACGGGTGCACGGGCGGCTGCCCGAGGGGTGTTAGGCCCGGAGTGCTGCGGTGTACGTGCTCCTAGAAGTCTTTAGGTTTCAGTGCGCTAGAGGGTCCGTGTTCCCGCTAGAATTTGCGATAAATAGGGTGACGAACGCCTCTTGCCAGCTTGTGAGACCCCGTATGGGTGCGGGTACGAGAGAGTGGCCTCCCCGGCCTAGCGCTTCGGCGAGCCTGCACAAGAATGGGTCCCATCATCGGCCCAATCGCATCAATCTAAATAATTTAGCGATGTTAATTCAGACGTAACAGACATTGCCTGTAGGAACGGCGAGCAAGGATCGTTGCCTGTTGCACCCTCCGTTTGTTGCGGAGGGCTTGCCCGATTGCGAGCCCAACGGATTGCTATTACTTGCCCCGCTTGCGTTCTGCTGGCTTATCTAGCTCGGCGTCGAATGCAGCCTGCTTCGCCGCCTCGTCACGGTCGATATATTCACGCATCGCCTTACGCGTAAGCCAGGACCACTCGCGGTCGATCTCGGGCCGCTTGCCAATGCGTTTGAGGGCCTTGATGTCGTCTTCTTCGAGCCAGATCGATGTCTGTTTTAGAGCCATAACCCAACATACCACTTACGCGTTACTCTATCAAGCGCCGTGATCTTGATTGCCAAACCCGCGCTCGGCGTACCAGGACGTTCGGTTCATTTAAGTACTACAACATATGTTCTAAGTCCTTTGCTGACAATAGATCGTACCTTTTCCTAATTCCGTTACAATTTCCCTTGACACGTAATCCGTAAGTGGTACTATGTATTACATAAAGAAGAGCAATGGAATACTTACACAAGCCTGAGATAAATGCTTTGTTGAGAGCATCTTACGAGTACGGCAATCGCGATGCCCATCTGGCCCTGCTCGTGATGTACGCGACGGGCACCCGTGTTAGCCAGGCGCTCGCACTGAAGGGTATCGACGTGATACCGAATCCCGAGACTGGCGGATATCGCATCCGAATCCTGCAAGCAAAGCGTGGCCGGTCCCGGACGTTCAATGTCCTGGTTTCGCCTAACCCAGCGCTCGATATGCGCGATCTGATCGAGCTGGCCAGACAACGCGGGACCAATGCTCTGTTCGGCGGGCTCACTCGCCATTACCTGCACAAACTCATCAAGCGCTTCGCTAAGACTGCTGGCCTACATGAAGGCATGGTTCATTGCCACACCGTGCGCCACAGCGCCGCTATGCGCGTCTACGAGGCCACCCAGCGTATTGGCGCGGTCTCTGGCTTCCTCTGCCACACCGACCCGTCTGCGGCCTACACCTACGTCCAAGAGAATGACGGCCAACTCGCCGATAAGGCAATTGCGGCGGTCTTCGCATCGTAATACAACATACCACTTACAAAACCCCTTGGCATTTCCCCGAAACCTGACCTTTACCGGTCAGGCTTCTTGTCTTTCAAGGACCTCGCTGTAGCTATCATTCCTGCGGTTTCCAGCCGTTTCTAGCGTACCTATGGCCTACACCTGCCCTCCGGGACTGCCAACAAATCAAATTCCTTGAATTTAAAGCGATTTTATCTTGTTAACTCGTGTAATATCTATGCGTTCCGTAATTGGCGGACTTTTTGGCACTACTTTCGACGCAAAATAGGGCGGATTCTTCGTCTCCATTGTGCGCCGCGTGCTGTCTCTACTATCGCCCTGGCCACGCCTAGGCATGTTTGCTGCCCGTTTCCTGCCTGCCTGACGCACGATATTGGCTTAGGACGGATGACAGAGCACCCGAGCGAATTGACGCGCCTGAAAGCGCCTGTTTTCGCGGTCGCCTTTGATTCGCTGTCTGCGTTCTGCGTCACACGACGAGTGCCAGCAGTGCCAGCACTAAATAAGTTTTCCCAAGAAACGTAATAAATAACCTTTTTACGTTATTATAAATACGTAATATCGTTACTTATTACGTTTCTTAGAAAGAGAACTAAAGTGCTGGCACTCCCGGCACTTTCTAGGCATTTGGATGCAAATACAACCACTTAACACGCTCGCTCAAAATTGCTCAGTGCCAGCACCCCGGCACCAACTTCAGAAGCAAACATCCTTTTTCTGCCTCAATTTCCATGCCGAATACACCTTGGTTTGACCCCCTGGATTCAGTCCGCCGCTCTTCTTCTTGGGCATCCCGCTGGACTTTAAATCCAGATCGTCGAGGTGTGAATTGAGCCACGTCTTAACGTCCCGCGCCGCCTTCAATTCGTACACCCTGGTCAGTGCCTTGACGATCCGGCGTTCAGAGTGCAGTTTGCCGTCCGCCATGATCTTGCCGATGGTCACCTGAGGGTCGAAATTAAGGCTCTCAGCTTCGATCTGTGGAATGTAAGTGGGCAGCGGTTGATTGCTGCCCCTAGGTTCTCTCTTAGAATACAACATGGCTATCCTTTCCGATTTGTGTCCCCTTCAGAGTTATACCGCGCCAAATCTTCCCCGAGTTGGTACGGTCGGCTACGAACTGCTTAGATTCTAAATATGCCTTGAACTGGCGGTCCTTGAGGACGAACTCTTTGATAGATTCAGCCCAAGACTTGTACTTGCTGTATAAGACTCCCCGCGACACGGACAGCCCTTCTCCGAGAGAGCACTCGTCGTCTAGGAACCTGAGAACTTGGTCCTGATTTCTACGGAAATGTTCCCCCGCGAGAAGCATGGCCGTAGAAGGCACCAATCTATTTGCTTGGTAGTCCTTTAATCCTTGGATAAGCCAGTTGAAGATGCCCGAGGCTTCCGTGGTCTTGAAGACTTCCTTCAGTGTCGCATCTCGTTTCTCAGGTGGGATAACTACAGTCCAGTGGATTAAGTGAATGCGGCTCCAGATACCTTCATCCGTACCCGTGATTCTCGGCTCGTTGTTCACGCCGAACCACAACTTGAACTGAGGAAGGTACTCTTCTTCTTCCTGGAACAGTTTGCGGGCCGTAATTGTGTCTGAGCCCGTCAGGTTTTTAATGAGCCCTTCAGCGATTCTTTGTTCTTGGTCGTTCTCCGAAGAGACCACCAATCGAGCGCCCGCCAGTCTAGCGATGTCAGTACGAATGGTAATACTTCCACCCTTCTGTGCTGCGAAGGTCTGGAAATCCGCCTGCATCGCATAGTCACCAAGAAGCGCCTTCAACGTGTTGACGAAGACGCCTTTACCATTGCGCCCTAGACCGATATTCAAAAACAAGCAGTCTTCCGAGGCATCACCCGTCAAGGTATACCCCGCTGCCTGCTGTAGAAATCTTCTGGTATCCGCATCTGGAATACTGCTCTCCAGATACGCCAGCCATTTCGGGCAAGTTGCCTTCGGCGCATACTTAACGAAAGCCATCTTTGAAATCAGGTCGCTCTTGTTAAACTCACGGAACTCGTGCGTCTTCAAGTTGTACGTGCCGTTCTGAAGATTCAGCAAGAAACGGTCTGCGTCGAAATCACTCATAGAGACACGAATATCGTGAATACCCTTAGACTGATTGATGGCACCCGTTACGGACGTATTGCTCTCGGACTTCTTAGCCCAAGACTTGATTTTCTTCTTGAACTCCGAATCGTTCGTGAGTTCCGCTTCGCTCGCTATCTCGCGGATGGTCTCTTGCATCAACTTCATGGGTCCGGTCTTACCTGTGCGAATCCAGCGGGTCCCTTCCCAAACGAACCAAAAGCCCGTCTTGTCGCAAAAGCGTACATTCTCTCCGTGTTTAATTACGAAGCGTTCCGCGTTGCCTAAGTCGGTTAGCGAGCGTATTTCATTGTCCCCGCCCATTACCGGGACAGGACCTGTCTCCCCAAACCTCAACGGTTTCTCTGCTTCCGTTTCAAGATATTCTCGATAACGGTTCCAATCCCACTCTTTACAGTGAGCATGATGGCAACTGAAGCAGTAGGCTCCGCTCGGTTGAATGATTACGAATGCGCCGGTCTTGGATTTATTTGAGTGCTGCTCCCAATTAGGGCAGTCCACCAAATAAATATAAGCACCTTCATCGTTCCATTGTTTCTTAGTGCCCTGTGGCACGTCGGCTTCGTCGCAAGCAGATTCGTAAAACTCAATGCTGGCTTGAACTTGTTCTGCATCCGAAATGTAATCTACAGATGGAGTAGTGAATTCCACCTTGAATTTATCGGGAGAGTGCCACCCGTCGTAAGATTGCTCTATGATTTCAGCCAAAGGCTGCTCGGGATACTTCAAGTTCCGAGTTCCCGGCAAACGCAGTACGCGATTGACGTTGACAACGCTCGGGTCCCCGCCGTAACGAGAGACCAGTGCCTTTAGCAACGCTTCTTGCTGGTTTGCAGTGAAGTCCCTGACTTGCCAGACGACGTAGAACTTCATCGGAGATGAATTGATAATGAAGTGCGGTCTAGGGATGATTCCTTCCTTAGCGTCGCTCTTCACTCTTGCAATGTTCTCTTCACCGTTGTAATCGATATCGAGGTAGACGTTGCGAACCCCCGTTACATCAATTTTGCGGCTGCTGCAAAAAGGTGCCGTCAGTGCGTTCATGCAGACGAAAGCGTTATATCCGTGGTCCTGCATCTTTTTAATGCGAGAAACGGTATTCGTTACGGGGTCAAGCAGATTCTTTAAAGTGTCGAAATATCTGTTCGTCTTTGCAGTCCCGTCAGGATATGTTTCTGTTTGGTGGATGAACATCAGGTTCACCCAGTCCTGAGGCTCAAACAGCTTCTTCAAATATCCCAACGTGTCGTGAGGTTGAATCACATCTTCGAAATCTTTTGGGTCTAGCGAAAAAGGGTCGGTCTCTACGAAAAGAGTAGCCATCACTGACCTCCCTTTGACGCATCCACAACGAGACTCTTGTCGGCGTCAGCCTTCTTCAACTCTTCTTGTAACTGCCTGACGATCTCCCTTTCCGCCTTGACCGCGCTCGCCTCTTTCACGACGCGTACGTTGACGGCTTGCGGTGGCCTGCTAGGGTCTTTAGTAAACAAACCAAAATCGAAAGCTACGAGTTGATTCACTTCAGGTGTGAAGCCTGAGAGATAATTGCTGACGTGTACGTAGACCTCGCGGTTCTCGTACCAAATGAAACCGTATCCTTGGCGCTCGAAATATTTCACGAGTTCGCCTCGGTTGTTCTTGAGTTGCATAGTCTTTCCTTTTCGAGAGTTGTGCTCTTCGATTCACACGAGATTCTCCCGTGTGGGCGCTACTAGTGTTTTAATGGCGAGGACCGCTGAGGAGCTATGCGGAGTTATGCCGTTAGGATACAAACATTTTATGCAACGTATTCAAACAACATTCCATCTACTCGATCTTCGTCGTCGATATCTTCGTGAAAAGGCTTCAGGACTCTGCGATGTAGAAGTTCCCTGAGGTGTTCTCTGCCTTGTTGCTTACAGGCAAGTGCCGCCATGATGCTTTCAAACGGCACGCCTTTTTCAGCGTAATCAAACAAACGAATCTCGACATCTAATGCCCGTTCAAGGGCTAGACCATCTCTCATTGACTTTTCCCTTTGACCGACTTCCCAAAAGGGATTAGCCCTAGGAGACTCGACCGAAATAAACTCACTACAAACAACCAAACTATTAACTACTTCACTGAATTCGTTGCTCGCTCCGCGTAAACGTTGAAACCGTCGTCCCCAAGTTCCAATGCGATTTCATTGACTCGGCGAATGGCGATAGCTTTTGAGATTTCAAAGTCTCGCGTCCAGTTCAAAGGCAAGCCAGCATCGCTCTGCAAACTTTTCATCCGCGTTAAAGTGTCCAACAACCGTTCCGCCATTTTCGCGTTGAAGGTTCGTTTTCCCGTTAGGCACATACTGCAAAGTCCTTGGCTCAGTCCGACGCCTAGTTGTTTCGCTATTCTGACAAATGCATGCGGCGCACAACCCAGGTCGCGCAGGCCGCTGTTAAGTTGTCCTTCCGGCGAAAATGTCGCTGGCATTAGTAGTTCTCCATTTCAATGATTTCAATAGGACCCGTCTCAACTCAGGGTTCAGTTTTGATTTCTCAATATAAGTGATGACGCGCTGTTGTTCTTTCTCCGCTTCTTGTTCTTTGGTCAAAGCGGAAACTGTTTCCGCTATCGTCTCTTTCAGTTTCTTCTCTTTCGCCTTCGCTAGCATATATCGCACAGTCCTATCTGTGCGGCGTAAAACTTTCTGGCACCACGTTGCAAAGTTTTTACAACCTGAAATCGTAGGACGGTTCCCATGCACGTCAGGAGTCCTAGGCAGAGTCCTGAAGCGTCGCTTCACTTCAGAAATAAATGGTTCCAGTTGGCGCAGCGTCAACAAGTTCCCTTCAAAGTTTTGGATGACGAACTCAGTCAGGCTCTCAGAGTCCATATCGTGACGACGATTCACAATGTCTGTAGTCAGTTTCATTGAATGTTGACTTTCAATCTTTTCAAGGCAAATAAAAACGCGCACCCAACAAAGTCAGGCGCGAAACGGTCAGAGAAGGGGCACACTTATCCCTTCTTCTCTCCCTACATATACTTTTCAATACCCCCGCCTTTTTAACATGTGATTGATTCTTAAGACGTTAACCCATGTTTTTGACGGGACTCCTTTAGAATAACGCTATTGCACGCCTTCAGGAGCTGTATTTCCCTTCTCAAACATAGGACGATACCCTTGCCTATGCTCTCCTGTAGGGAGCGTTCAATAGAGTCGCCCTTTTTAACTGATAGATATCTATGAAGTTATGGAGAAAATTTCACTTTTGGCGGAAATTTGTCACACGGATAACGTTAAGTGCTTGTTGTTCTATGAGTTCGTCATCGAGCGGTGAAAAATCCCTCGGAATGCTTTGCTTGTTCTCCCCCTACTATAACCCCCAATGCTTACGCCCTTTATCGGTACAGCTTTCCCCGAGATCGGGCTTGCAGGTCCAGGCGGTCCTACAGGTGGCGTGTCGTAAGGCACTATTTTTGCCCTCATTATCAAAGCGTTTGGTGGGGCAATTGCTCCGCACTCCCCTATATAGGTGGCGCGTAGAGGGGCACTATTTTTGCCCTCATGGGGAAAGCGTCTAGTCGGTCACCGGGAACGCCATGAACTTAATCGCATATTAAGTTCACAGCGTCTACCCCGGGAACCACCGGCAGCAGACACCGCTTGCAATGTTCGGTCATCGCATCGGCCTCGCAAGCGAGTATGGCGTCAGCCGCTCGAAGCTTTTCTCCGGCGCTTCTCCGATCTCGCCCAAGTCCACGGGCTCCCCTGGCGCGGTCTGCTTTGCGGGAGCCCGCAGGAACATCAGCCACATCGCGGCGACGTAAGCTTCTCGGGCGTCCCGTGCGTCTTTCTCGGCTCGGATAATTTCCACGCTCACAACCTTTCAAGTGGTGCGGGAGATTGAACCAGCACTGACCGAACTGATTCTTCGTCGGCGCATCGAAACGCGTATCCACTTCGCTTGTTCCAGACAAAGTGTCCGAAGCTGCGATATGCGAAACGTACCTGGAGACGCGCTATAAACCTCTGTCGGATACAGTACATTCAGTCACCCACCGGACGAGCGGAAATGAAATTTGCCTCTGGACATCGATGTCTCGCTATCTCCAACGCATCGATGTTTGATTCGGTTCGTAAGTACAAGATTTCAAAAGCAAGATCGGTTTCGATCTGAACCTGACGAACACACAAAATGCCTTCGCGGAAATTTGCGTTGCGGTGGAGAACCGGATGCATGTGCGGCTTTTCCAGGCATTGCCAACAGCCATCGGCAAGCGTCTCCTGTCCGCAGTCGGGGCAAAGCAGCGTCAGCTTTTGAATGACGGAATCCATAGATTCTGCCTCCGTTCCAACTCAATCCCTTAGCGCATCAACGCCTTTACGTTTGTACTGTTCGATTAGCTTGTCAGCTGCCATTTGAATAAGCCAGTTGATGCTGCGCTGTTCTTTGTGGGCAATCTTCTGCAACGCCGCAAGAGTCCTGGCCTGCAATCGAAATGATCGAGGGTTCGTATTCGTCACTGCGCCACCAGCATGTAGTTACACTGTAACACTTAGTAGCGGAACGTCAAGAATTAAAAAGTACTACCGGGTACTGCTCACGACTAAAATCTGCCACCCAAACGTCCGGACCCGGCATTGACGCGAAATAAGCATTGGCGTTTCGGCAAGTCAACCCGCATCTCTGTTGCTTCGGACTATAATTGAATACGAAGGTAAGGAGATGCGCACTCCTGTCGCAGAATGAAGGTGATGAGCAGATGACTCTGGGAAGTGCGTTGTTCGCTTCAGTGATTCTCGTCCTGGCGGTCTACAACAAGCCGTTCCGCCGCGTCTTGTTCTGGGTTGCAGGCGTTGGAGCGGTCTTGGCAATTTTGTTTTACGGCGGCGCTTATGGAGTGTCTCGTTACCAGGAACGCGCCGAAGAAAAACGGCGGCAAGCTGCGACAGCAGAGTACGACCAGGAACAAAAGGCAAAACAGAAGCGCCAAGATGATTGCGTCGAGCGGTTGAAGAAGACCGGAGACAACGTCAATGTCTTGGATGCTCTGTCGGTGTGTCTAGACGATCCTGATGCCACTACGATGTGGGTGCCTGTGCCAGAACAGAAATTTGACTATGGTTTCGGCAAACAGCAGAAGCCAAAACCCATCGCCTACAAACACGGCAAGATCGTTGGATATCAAACCGCCGATGTCTATGTGGACTCAGACGGGAACAAGTCAGATACCAAGGTTGCGGTCGGCGCTGATGTCGAGATTCTTGCCCGGTATTACGGCAGGGTGAAAATTAGATTTGACGGCGGCAAGATCGGATGGGTGGACGGCCTTAGTGTCGAAGAGAAGTTGCAGTGAAGAAACTGCTGTGGACGCTCGGCAGAATCTTTTTGGCCATTGCGATGGTTGGTTGAGACGCACGACCCAACCAAAAGGCTAGAAAACTATGATGAATCGAACGAGAGGCACCATGCTGCTTTTTGCACTTGCTCTGGGACTAGCTCTGCCGCTCGTTGCCGACCAAAATCCACCAGTGTTGTTCTTTGGTGGGCACAAGCTGCACATCGGAATGACAAAGCAAGCAGCACTTGCGCAACTCGCTGACTGCTGCGAACTCTCGCCGCCGGGCGAGGCCAATATAGAAGACAAGCCACACCCTCCTGGTGTCTTGCCTGGACATTTCATCCTGGCAAAGGCAGGTCCTACCCGGATGCTCGGGTCGATATCCTTTTTCCAAGGAAAAGTCATCCGGTTGAGCCGACCGCTAGACGACGAGATAGACACATACAGCGACCGATTTGGTCGCCTTTGTGAGAGCGCTTCGCAATGCACTGGACCCAAATACATCGGGGATGAACAAAACGGTTGCCGTTTCCGTGGAACATGAGAGCACGACAAATGCATCGTCGCAGATCATCTTCTTGAAATTTCCCAATGGTAGAGGGATTGAAATTCATGTTGGGGCTCTCGATAAGCCCAATGAAATAACGGGCAAGAGAGACTTCGCTACGATTGAAGAATACTTGATATCGCCGAACTGAGCGGTGCGCTCAAATTATTCGTTTTCTGCCAACCCTATTCTGTGTTCTCTCTAACCACCCTGCGCGGGTCTTTGTCTTCTCTTAGTCCGGCGAACTTGGAACGCCTTAGCTGCCTCCATGTGCTTTGCGATAAAAGCAGCGGGCCGAAAGATTTGGGATTGGCTCGCCTGTCTCGACCCCTCGTACCGAGTGGCGATTTTTGATATTCTATGCCTTCGCCCTACGGGGCAACGGTAATGCTCCGTGGGGGTCGCGAGGAGCCACGCGACTGCAACCGCGTGCTGATCTTGTTGGAATAACTACCAGCAAGGTGCGACGTTGGACCCGGTGATCTCGCATTTGCTGGTAATCGGGTGCAAGGTTAGACTCGGCCCCCACTACAGCATTTCGTGATTCTCTCACGACTGAATCCACTGAATCTTGGGCAATTCAAGTCCTTGTTCCATGAACTCTGCAATAGCGTCGTCAGGTCGTCGCACAAATCGTCGTGGCTCTCCACACCCAGGTTAAAGAATCCTCTATGCGAAGTGCGCTAGACTGAATGGACCCGCCGCCCAACCCGCAAATAACCATCAAGGGAGATCGCTTTGAACACGTACAACGTCACATTGAAATATGAAGACCGCAAGATCGGTTCTGAAGGCCGGACGATAAAAGTCGATGCCAGCAGCATTGCGGGAGCGATTGGCAAAGCTACGCGAGACTTTGTGAAGGGTTTGGACCGCAAGCAACGATTCGACGCGAACAAGGGGCTGAAGATCGAGGCTTTGCGGGTCACCACCGAAAGAGAAGAAGTCACGGCATCCGCTGTCGCAGCCGGGAGTGATTAGTGGCACATAAAATTCGATACCGCGCAACGGTTAGCAGAACGAGGTGCTTCTGTGGTTGGCTTTTCAGGAGTCCCTCAAAAGACAGGCATCGAAGCGCTGATCCATGCCAGCGGCAGAGATTAGCACAGGAAGTCTTTGAGATTGAATCCTTGGACTTGATCGAAGTGGGCCGCCGCGCCTCACTTCGCGAACGGCTAGACCACTAGTCGGCATAGATAGGCGCATAGTAACCGAGAAACTCATCTCTGGGCGGAACTTTGTCGAAGTAATATGAATCAATAATCTGTACGGGCTGATGAGTGGTGAAGGTTCCTAGACAAATCCCGTCGCCGCCTTCTTCTCCCGGACCCAAGTACATCATTACAAAGTGTCCGACCGAATCGCTTTCAGCGCCTTTATAAACCATCAAGTCCCCGGGTGTTGGCTTGCTGACCTTGCGAAACTGCTGTTCAATCGCATCTGATAGTCGCTGTCCCGGCTGCCGAGAGATTGATAAACCAACACTATCAAACGCATGTCTAAAAAATCCGGGTGAGTCAACCCCAGTCGATAAGTCATGCCCTTGAAAACCAAGCGGAATCTCCTTCCAGGCCAATAGGAGTGCACCGTAAACGGCTTTCTTACGCTGTCCTGGTTTCAAGGCCGCTATGCCAGCGACTACTTCGGACCAGGATTCCTTTACGTTGGGGTTAATTAGACGAATATTTTCTTTCCGGCTGATCTCCGACAGAAACGCCAACGCATCATCACGGCTACGCTGTAGAGCGGTAACCTCTTTTCGGAGGCGGTCTTTCTCTGCCATCTGGCGTTGTAAGCCCGACGCTGCCGTAAACGACGTGAAGCCGACCACGATTGCAGTCAGAATGCTGACGGCTGGTACAAGTTTCTTTCGCGCTGGCTTCTTGCTCCCTTTTTCAGACGGAATTACCTTCGGGATCAAATAGGCGACCATACCAACCAAACCTAATAGGCCGGTGCCTTTGCCCAGTCCTTTTACAGTGCCAAGTTGTTCTGAATCAACTTTCCCAGTCCCCACCAGATACAAAGTCCCCCCTACCCCAATGAGCAGCGCCAGGCTAACTGTCATTGCGACCATGAATACAACATAGTCTCGGGGTGACCACTCTGACGGTGAAGAAGCAGCGGCCACTCCCGCCGCGATGTTTGGGTTCTCGGGCATTAGCTGGGACCCTTTTTCGCTGGCCAGTCGGGGCTGGCGTGCATTTGCATATACGTGATCGCGTCTTTGACTGTTTTTATTTTTTCAGCATCGTCATCGGAGATAGAAATATTGAATGCTTCTTCGTATGCCAAGATCAATTCCACGAGGTCTAAGGAATCCACTCCCAAGTCTTCTACAAAGCGAGCCTCCGGCGTAACCTCCTTGGGATCAACACCGAGTTGCTGTACGATAATTTGTTTGACTTTGCTGGCGATTTTGCGTTTTCGCGACTCGACTTGTACTTTGGACTGAGTCGGAGGGGCCCCTGCTACAACGCTCAGCAGAAACAGGTAGCTAAGAGCCCACGCTACTAGAGCCAGTGATTTCCGCGGAAGGAACGTAAGTCTTAAACTATAACGGATCATGGTAACATTCCCTACTGCAACGTGGCGGCATCATACATCCAACACTCCTCAGGTCTGAAGCAAAAAACAAAACTAAATTTGTAACGACAAGGGCAGCGATCATCATGTGAACTTTTCCCAAATGGCTCGCCACTTCCAATTTGACGACGGCGGGCGCTCTGTCGCTGGGTTACAAGGGAAAGACCGGCGATTGCGTCGTGCGATCGATAGCTATCGCCACCGGCTTCCCGTACCAGAAAATCTATGACTTTGTGAACGGCGCAGCGGTGTACGAGCGCACGGGCACCAGGAAGCGCGGCAAGAGCAAACGCGAGAACCGGCGTCTACAAGACATCCATCAAGCGGGTTATGAAGTCTCTGGGTTGGGCGTGGACTCCAACCATGCAAATCGGTTCCGGTTGTACCGTGCATCTTCGTGCTGACGAGCTACCGTCTGGGCGACTAGTTGTCAGTGTTTCAAAGCATCTCACTGCTGTAATCGATGGCGTTATCCACGATACCCATGATCCGAGTCGGCTTGGGACAAGGTGTGTGTACGGATATTAGCAACCCTGAAAGACAGCGGATTGGCGCCGTGAAGGTGATCGATCAACGAGTAACGCGAATAAATTCGGAGCGGGCGATGGGAATCGAATTGCATCCCCAAATCAAAAGTCTTGTGCTTTGATGGCGTTTGCCGCCCGCAACTGGAGTCAATTGGAGCTAAATGGAGCTAAGTTGGACGAGGAAGGACTTAAAGCAGCCTTGAAATTCACGAGGGCCGCGGCACCGAAGATTCGTCGTTTTGGCGGGCAACTTGCGTTGCCACTCGTCTCAGGAGGATGAGAACCAAGACCCAGGTTCTCACACCGAACCTCGGTCACTCTCCGCGTTCTTGCGATTGGAGAATGTGGAGGAGTGTGGGCGTCAGAAACGACCAGTCGTTTGTGAGAACCGAGGCAATTGGAAAGATCAGAAATCAGGGAAACGTCCCCGTCTGTCCCCGGTTCCACAACAACTAAGCGTACTCGGAGGAAGGAGCCGACAACGTCATCATACCGAGCCTTTCGTACCTTTTTTCTGCAGTTCTAAATACCGTGCGACTTCGTCATCCAAGTTGAGCCCCCTGCTCGCGTCTACGAGCCACCCGAGGAGACTATCCTCCGGGATCTCTCCTCTATCGGGGCAGGCGAGGCACTCTTCAAATTCGGATTTTGCCCGCGCCAGTTGCCCTCTTTGAAAGAGCACTGTTCCCCTATAATAGTTGGCGTACGCTCGGAAAATCGAGCTCGGATCAAGAGAAAGTAGTTCCTCGAAGGTTTGCATAGCGGAGTCATACTCCTTCAATTCGAAGTCACACACGCCGAGATAGCAGAGCGTAGCTACTCGGTCGTACTCCGCCAGGCTAACGCTCTTAAGTAGAGAGCGCGCCTCTCGGAACCGCTTTAGTTTCGTAAGGGCGATTCCTCGGCGTCGTTGAACCTCCTCAAACAGGTCCTTGTGATCCTCTGTTTGTAGCACTACGCTATATTTCTCCGAAATGTCGTCCAGTTTTTTGAGTGCTCCTTTCCAGTTTTCCTCTCGCATATCAAGCCGTGCAACCTCGAACAAGGCTCGCGGATAGAACTCGTGTTCAGGACCTAGAAGTGCACACGCTTCGTTAAGCTTGCGTCTCGCATCGGAAAGGCGCCCCAGGGAGGCCATTCCACTCGCGACCTCAGTCAGAACAACCGCCTTGGTCGCTCGGTCCGTCTCGACGTCACCCAGTATGGCCAATTCAGCAATAGCTTCGTTGATGCGTCCAGAGTCTCGTAACGCGATAAGGTCGTTATAGCGTTCCCAATTCATGCGCGTGTTCCCGAAGTGCTGGTCGGTCGCCCCGTTTCGTGGTTTATGAACAGCCTCCGTTTGACAGTGGACTTGGACTCATCGACGGTAGTCCGCCACACGGCGAAGGGTTAACAAAAAAGGGAACCACCCGCACCATCCTGCCGAATATGTCTGCGATCAAATCAAGGACCGTCTTGGCTCCTTCGTTAATCCATTTGATTGTGGGTTCTGGGCGATTTACAACTCTAAAAGGCGGTGCCGGAGTGTCCGGCTTCAGGGGAAAGGTTTTCTGTTTGAGAGCTTGCAGAAGGGGATTTGAACCTGGCGGGAGAGTGCCTGGGCCGCCAGCCATTCCAAGATCAACAGTTACCCACTCTCCGTCAAAGTACGTGGTAAAGGACGCAGGGGTATTCGCATACGATTCAATACTGCCTCCCGACAAATATACCTGCCACGTTGTGGCAGAAATCTGAAATTCCGCTTTTACGTTTGTGGCATTCATCTCGATGGCTCCACGGAGCTGGGAGCAAGACACGTCGAGCCCATCAAGTCGGCATCCAGGCTGCCCAGCCCCCGTCGTAAAAAAGTCGTGGGCACTAGGACCGTTTAGAGACCCAAACATGCTCACCGCTTGTTCCTGCATCATGGCATAGATTTGAGGTGCAACAAAGAGGCCCAATGGATCGGTGAGGTTTATGGGGTCGTTACGAGAGTATACATATCGATTGAGGCTTTGAGGCCCGGTAAGATCTCCGCCAAGTGGATCGGGAGTGACAAAGCGACTGACGCGGTTAACATAGGAGCGAGCCATAGCATAGTCGTTCCCGGATTCCGCATCGCGTTCGTAGGTGGCGAATTTGGTCTTGGTGGTGGTGGTGCCGTCATCGTACCAGATCTCGCCGAATGGGTATTGTCCCAAGTGAGCCGAAGAGTTCTGCGTCGAATCGGTGGTAAGGCGGGCCGACACCTGATCGGGGTGATGGTATCGAGTTCCCGCGGCGTCAATGATCGCAAGGAGCACGTCCCCAGAATGAACATATTCACGGCTGGGCGAGCCTACGGCGGCGCCGTTGTCGTATTCGGCGATGACCTTGCTGCCGGAGAAGAGGTAGATTGTAGTGGTGCTGCCGGAGACTTTTTCCACACGGAGACCGTTGCCGTCGTAGGTGTAGGTGCCGGAGGCGCCACCGTTGGTGGCGCTGACAGCGCGATTCTCGGCGTCATATACCAGCGTATTGTTGCCATCGTTGATCATATTCCCGTTGGCGTCGTAGGCGTAGCCGCTGGTGTTGATGCGGTTCTTGGTTTGATCGAACGTTACGTGACTCGCAGCTGGATTGCCAACTGTTTGGCTTTCATCGGTGCGGTTGCCGTAACGGTCGTAGGTGAACGAGAGACCCCACTGTGCATAGCCAGATGACCCGACTGAGGCGGCGCTACTCAGGCGGCTCAGCGCGTCGTAGGTGTAGTTAACACTCTGGCCTGGCTGACCAGGGTTTGCAACGCTGGTGATCTGGCCATTGTTTCCCCCGTTCTGAGCGTAGCCGTAGTTCAGCAGAAAGAGCGAAGTACATCCTGAGTTGTGGTACGAAAGCGAACTGAGTTGCAAGCGATCCGTTGAGTATGAATAGCTGGAAGTAACGCCGTTTCCGTAAATGAAGCCGGTCACTTGGGAGGCGCTGGTGTATCCGAAGGCTGTACCGTACGGGCTAGCTGCAGTGGAGCAACCGGACGTGGACGGAGCAATTTCACAGAGGCGGCCAATGGCATCGAAACTCCGCTGCAAGACGCGATTCGAAGGATAGGTGATTTGGGTCACCTCTCCGGCTAGATTATACGCGTAGCTCGTCGTATAGGTTGTGCCAGCGATAATCTTTTGCAACTGGGTCAACTGGCCGAGATTGTTATAGGCATAGTTTTCCGAGCCGACGCCGTCGGTCATGGTAATAAGGCGTCCGTTGTTGAACTGGACGGCGTTAGTACCGTAAGTGAGGACGACGCTGTGCGTGGCGGGAACTCCTGTCAAGCCTACGTTGTAACTCGGTCCGGTTGGGCGGTTGAGAGTGTCGTACCCGTAGGTAGTGATTACGCCGCGGGCGTCGGTGCGCTGAGTGACGAGACCGAAGTTGTTGTATTGATAGTTGAAATGACCGGCTTCCGGAGTGGTGGAATCTGTGAGGCGACCCAATGCGTCGTAAGTGTACGTCCTAGTTTGCACGCCCTGGGTGACCTGTGTCACTGCGTCAAAGATGTTGTAGGTGTAGGAGGTCTGCTGCGTCAGCGCATTGCCGCTGTTGACATCCGGCTCAAACACGGAAACTAAGCGTCCGAGCGCGTCATACTGCATCTTACGTTGCTTGCCAGCGGGATCGGTGACGGTTACAGTTGTGCCCGAGTAGGAGTACAGCGTCTGGGAATTGTCCTGAAGGACTGCCGACTTCTGTCGCCCCAGTCCGTCAAACCGGATTTCGGTCCAATATTGAGCCGTGCTGTTGTGGGGATTGCTGGTCTTGTAAGTCCGACCCGCAAAATCATACTTAGTCTCCTTAATAGAATAACTCGTTCCGCTGACATCGGTTGTTTGCTGCTTGATAAGTCTACCGAGACCATCTACAAAGCTGACGTTCTTCGTGGAGGCTGAAGCAGTGAGCGGAAAGGTGCGCGTTACCGCGTTAGATACGTCATTGTAAGTGTATACTATCTGCGCCATATCCGGTCGTGTTGCCGTTACAATGCGCTTCATGCTGTCGTAGCTATAAGACGCCTGCCCGCCGTTTTCGTCGGTCGAAGTAAGAACCAGGCCGGTATTTATGTCGTAGACGTAGTTGGTGGTCAATTGGACGCCTGCTGACCCACAGATTGCCGAGTTAGGATAGGCGTATGGAGAAGAAGAAAACGTCCACTGCTTTAGCTGACAGCTGTCGACCTGGGCGGTACGCACGTTCCCCAGGGAATCGTAGGTGACGTTCTTAGTAATTGCGCCAGAGGGCGTCACCGGATCCGTGTAACTGGTAGCGCTGGTTTGGTTGCCTCGTGCTGTGAATGAGCACCCGTAGTTCGCGTCGTCATGACTGGGCGCTCCTGTTATGCAGTTCGCACCCGTGAATGCCCCTCCTGCATCGTAGGCGAACACTTTCCTGGACTTAATGATTCCCGAGCCGTCCTTGATTACCGTACTCGCTATTCGATTAAGGATATGTCCAATTACAGCATAAGTTAGCGTCGTACGTCGCACCAACGATCCAGGAGCGCCACTACCCCAGTCGTATTCGCGAGTTTCCAGAAGGTTGCCATTTGAATCGTAGTCAGTCTGAACCTGAGACTGCTGATTATTTTCAAGGATCGTCGTTTGGCTAGCGGGTGTATTGTTCGTGGCCCAGGTGGTGTTGAGCGTTCGCAACAAGTTAGACGGTGACTCTGCGCCACTGTAGAAATTCTCACTCACCTTTTGGCCATTCTGATTAAAAAAATAGGTCGCTACGTTCGCGACGGTGTCGTACGGCAGGATGGGAGGAGTGACGGTTGTTTTCCAACTAGTAGCACTCAGCTTTGTGTAAGAGAACGTCCACGTGTTAGTGGTCGTTCCATCGTTGATCTTGCGGGTCAAATTTGAGGTACCCGATACGCATTCATTTCCGTCGTTCGCTCCCGGATAGGTGTACTCGTAGTATCCACCCGTGGGTAGCGTCACCCGCAGCAGGCGCCCTGTAACGAAACCCGAGGCACCAGGAGTGGCTTCATACGTAAAGAGATATTTAGTCCCATTCGGAAGGTCTAGTTCCGTAGGCAGGGCAACACTGGACGTGCTGGTATATTCCCCGATGTTGGGACAAGCAAATGCGGTCTTTATGTTGAAGTTTTGTGTAATGAGGTGAAATGTCTGGGAAACTCCATTGGTGTCGGGGTACTTGAAGTCGGTAAAGCCAGTTCCAGGGATGCTCTTCAACGCGATTTGCCCAGTGGTATCGGTGTAGTCGAGCTCGCCTGCTCCCGGCGAGCTCATGGTTATGGAATTTCCGTTCGGATCATATAGGGCTGGTGTGGGAGAGACTCTCTTGGTCCCGTCCGGCCCGTAAACAATCGGAGCTGTCGTCACTGTGGCATCGATCCAGAATCCGCTGGCGTCGGTTGCATAACCGGTCCGTGCACCTCCGGCGCATGTCGAAGTGGTGATGATGAAGAGATTGAAGGGATGAGTAGTTCCGTTCGGATCTGTGTAGACGTAGTTTGTGTAAAAATCCTCCCTTGATCCCACTCCGCAGTCGGTGTCAAAGCTTGCTGTCCAAGCTACTGACCCGGTCGGTGTCGGGTAGCGCCATCCAAATCCGGGTTGAGGACTCCAAGTTGTGCTGGCATTGGTCACGGGGGCCCAAATAGCTGAATTGTAGTTGATCGCGAATTGAACTGGTACTCCCCGTCCAGATTTGTATATCACGGGTATCGAAAACATCGCGTTGACGCCACGGTGATTGATCGCATCAAACCCGCCAGATTCCACAGAACTAAACGGAGGCAGTCCTGTTTGGGCACTGACCACAGAGGCGAAGCCCAAGGTTAAGACGGCGAGCAGAATACCAACGACGGGTGCGCATATGCTCTTCATGATCTTGAACCTCAATTGAGTTGAAAATCGGAGATCGAGACACCGGAATTCACGGACACACTCGAAATCGAGATGAAAAGCCACTTTGTGCCACTTACAGTGACCGTGATGTTTTGCGGAAGCGGCACTCCGGAACTAGTCACGAAATTTGAATAGTCTACTGAGACCGGCACGGAAATATCGCCGGGGCCGACTCCCGAAGAAAGTTCGTATGAGAGTCGTAGGGGGAGGCCGGTTGAAGCATCCACCCAGAGGTCGCGCTGCGTCAGTCTGGAAAAATCCTTTAAGTCGGGGGCGGAACTAAATGTGTTTTGAAGTCGGAAGTGATCGGTCAGAGTCGCTTCAATATTTTCCGTTCCAACTAGTTCGATTACAACGTCTGGATTATTGACCATGCCTATGATCAACGGCATGGGAAACAACGGCGACTGCAGTGTAAGTGAAGCTGCGGATTTGACACTTGTTAACTGCCCCTTCTTCTTCACGGTCGCGAGACCATGAGCAAAAGCGACGACCCTGTCTTCGTCGGGAAAAGTGAACTCCTCCAATGTGTATTCGCCGCTCAGCGTGGCTATGCGAACAGTGCCACTCTTCGTTGTGGAGCCTTCCGTGAGCGTAACTGTACCCGTTCCAGTAAGGCTGCTGGGGAAGGCACCGGTCTTTCCAAGTAACTGCTGCAGCAGTGCCGAGGCAGAATTGGACATCGCCGGGTGCTGCACGCCCACCGCCAACATGCCCTTAAGTGTGCCCGTGCGGGTTTCGTCGTCGGAACCAGCCATATGGACTACTGTTCCAGACAAGGTGACGTCACGGGCGGGCGTGATTGGGGTCAGCGCGATGAAAGCGCCGCGTAAAAGCTGCGCCGCTTGCGGATCGGTGGGAGCTGGCTGTTGGGTGGAGGACTCTCCGGCCCGGGAATACGCGGTTGCTCGGGCCGCTGTGAAGTGATGAATTGATTTCAATTCCTGTGCGTGTAACGAAGCGCCCGCTATCGAACCGAGCGCGCAAGACATCAGTACGCGTGTGAAATACATAAGAGCGCCTCCGGCGCGAGATACCAGCGAGTTCATGTCCCAACGCTCCTTGACCATGTGCTCCGAAACTGTTTGCCCGACCTCAGACAAAAAACAGGCCGGTACTAATCGATGCCAATTTCAACCTCAGGGACCGCAACCCGGAGTCACGACCATGAAAGGTGCCGTGTTACTGGATCCCGCCGAAGTGGTGACCTGAACGTTGAAGAGACCTAGTGCTAGAGTGTTTGGCACCTGCACCACAATCGTGGTTACATTCCAGGTCTGCACCCCTGCGGTCGTCGATCCGAATTTAACCGTCGGCACGCTCGATCCGAAATTTGCGCCGCTTATCGTGACCAGCGAAAGAACAGGACCAGAAATTGGAGACGTTGAACTAATCGTTGGCGTAGGTGTAAAGCTGGCAGTCGAGGTGCCAGTGCCGGACGGCGTGGTGACGGAAATGGGTCCGGTCGTTGCAGTGGAAGAGACCGTGGCAGCGATCTGCGTCGAGCTATTGACGGTGAACGAAGTCGCCGCGGTCCCGTTGAACTTGACAGCCGTCGCACCCGTGAAATTCGTTCCGGTGATGGTCACGCTGGTGCCCACCGGGCCGCTGGTCGGAGTGAAACTGGTGACGGTTGGTGCACCACCACCTCCTCCGCTGGCCGCCTTGAACGTTGCGAGCACCGCGCCCCAGAAGTCCGAGGATGACAGAGATGCACTCGCCGCCGTGCTGCCTGCGGTCGTCAGGACCTTATCCTCTGCTGCCAGAATCGTGCTCGGTGCCGCGGATACAGCCTCCTCAATGGTTAGCCCACTGCCCGCTGTGTAGGTCCGCGAATTGGCAGTTAAGATGGCGCCCATGACCAAATCGCCGTTTGCCGTCGTGGTTACACTGCTGCTGTTCGGAGCCGTGCTGTTCCCTTGGGCCGAGGCGGTCACGTCCAGCGAGTTACTCGTCGCCACGCCTGAATATTCCAAGATGGCGAATTGCAGGGTCTGGCCGGTCACCGTATCCGATACCGTCACGGTGTTGGCGCCACCGGCTATGTTCTCCGCGTAGTAGATTGCCAGGGCAATGCCCTGCGAACTGTCTAACGTCTCAGCGAGTTGCAGCGCCTTGTGGTAGGTGTTCCCTTTCGAGTCCGTTACGGTGAACACTTGCGTTGAGGCACCTGCCCGAATCGCCACACCGATCCAATTGCCCGCGGTGTTGTTGGAAGGAAACGCTAGGCTCGAAGAACTGGAAGACCCGTTCGCCTTGAAGGAGACGATGTCCGAGTGGTACAGCGATGAAGGCGACTGGGTCCACTTCGCTTGATACGTACCTGGGCCGACGTTCAGCAAATCCGCCCAGCCTTCTCCGTCCTGGTTCGAGACGTTGTTGAAGGTTTGGCCCAGATTAGCGGAAGTACCTGTAACTCCACCCGGACCTGTTGAAACGCTGATGACTACGTCATTCGCTCCCGTAGTTGTTACGGTCGGACTCGTCGGGGTAGTAGTCGCAGCCTGTGCGCTTTGGACGTTGACGGCATCCAGGGCCCATGTCGAGCCAGTGGATTGATACTCGTAAATGATGACGTCCGCGGTCTGACTGGCGCTGAGCGTCACAGTGACGCTCGTCTTGCCCCCAGCAGTACTCAGGCAATGCCAAGTTTCAACGACTCCATCCGATGGTCGAGCGCCAGAGGAAACAAAGGTGTCGCCCCCATCGGTGATGGAGCTTACCGTCGTAGACCCGTTGAAGATGGCCAGTTGAACAACAAGAAGGTTTCCGGCAGTCGTGGAAGGAATGGTAATCGTGCCGCTGCCAGCTGTGATCTGAGCTGCGGTGAAGTGCGCTCGGGAAATCGTTGCGCCCGTGCCACCGGTCTTACTGGCGTGCTGCACCAGCGTTATCCCGCTGCTCCCGCCTGCCGTAGCCGTAAAAGAAGCGATGTCGGATTCGTAGATTTGGGAGGCACTCATGTTGCATTTCGCTTGGTAAGTGCCAGCGGGCACATTCAAAAGATCTAGATACCCTTCGCCGTCGAAGGTGTTAACGAGATTAAAGGTCTGACCCAAGTTGGCTACGCAACTTGTAACCCCAGCGGGACTGGTAATGAGCGCTACTACAAGATCGTTCGAGCCCGTAATTGTAAGCGTCGGACTGGTTGGAGTGGTGGTCGCCGCTTGGCGCGTTTGGCTATTCGCGATATCAAATGACCATGTGGCACCGGGAGCTTGGTATTCGTTGACGGCCACATCCATGGTTACGCTGGAGTTCGCGGTCACGGTGACGGAGGTCTTGCCGCCAGCGGTGTTCAAGCAGTACCAGGTTTCTACCTGGCCGTCGGATGGACGGGAGTTCGTGGCGAGCACGAAGGTGTCACCGCCGTCGGTGACTGAGGAAACTTGCGGCGTACCGTTGAACAAGGCCACCTGAACCACTAGGAGGTTCCCAGCGGTGGTCGAGGGCACAGTAATGCTTCCGCTCCCAGCCGTGATTTGACCCGCCGTAGAGTGCACTCGGGAGATCGTTGCTTGCGAGGGTTCGGCGAACAGCAACAGAACAAACGAGAGGGATAACACACAAAGTGCGACCGGCTTCCGTCTCGTCAGGCGCATGAGCACACCCCTTCGCAGGCTCCTCAGGATTCGGAAGCCAGTACCGCGACGTTAACAACTGTCGAGCGATCTAGCTTTGTGAGTGTTAACCTATCGACAAATCAAGTCAACAACTGCGAAGGGCAACTGAACTAGAATCACAAACTGTACGAACGAACAGGTACGAACACTCGCGTGGGCGATCAGCCAAACCTGCAGACCTGCCACTCGATTCGAGTAGGAGGTCCAGGTGACGGATTTTACGAGTTGGCAGAAAGGCCCGGACGTTCGCCACGCGACGTGGCGTCAGAGGATTTGGGCGATCCTAGACATATAGGAGTCGCGATAAAGATCGCAGGAAAATACAACTAAGAAGGCAAGGACTTCAAAGTCAAGGAGCGACTTCAACTTCGATGCGTTTATATTGACACTGCCAATTTCCGTGAGTATAACCATCCGACGATGGCGTTCTCGCTCCCGTCTCACTTCATTGAAGACATAAACCATCTTGGGAACCTGATCCGTTTGTGCGATGGCACGCGGAGCGATGAGTCTCGCCGCGACCATCTTCTCGCAGGCATGGCGACAAGCTGTTCTTTGCTTAAGGAGTTAAGCGGCTTTAGTCAAGAATTGGCCGCCGGAGTGAATCAGATTCAAGCAAATACTCAGGCGATGGGAAAACTCCTGACAGAGCATGGTAAGTTGTTTTTAGGAATAGAGGACCTAATTTTACGGGACGCAGGAATCGACGGAATTACCCGGAAGATTATGCTAGATAACATTCGGCGAATTGGAATTCATACTGGGCTTGAACTCGTCGAGTTTTCGGGATCGGACGTTGTAGGCACGCTGGACAATCTCCAACGGGAAGTTTGCGGACGGGCAGACGATTTAGGTAACGATGCAAAGACACTAAATAAGCGTATCCGTGCCGTAATCACATTTGGACTTCCGCCCATCAATATCGCGGTTGCTACATTGCACCCCGCCTTTCTTCCAGTGGTCTTCAAAGCTTCGTCGTGGGTTGGCACTATCGTTTCAAAAGCGATCTTGCAGCGGTAACCCGTTGCGGTCCTTCGCCTCTAGCTTCTTCGGTTAACCTGAATAGCAAATATCGAGGCGTACTTGAAGAGGATACCTTTTCGGTCTTAGAATGATTCGATGAAGAATTCGCATTTCCCTCGCATCGGCGACACGCGCAAAGACGCGAAATTAAAAACATTCTCATGGTCGCGCTCTTTTTGGTCGGCGTCCTTCTCGGCTATCTTGCGGGCGCATCCGGTTCTCGGCGCTATGTGAAGATAGATACGAACCTAATGTTCGATTCGAGGACTGGGCGGTCCTGTCTCGGTATCGGTGGACAGGCGGATGCCTTGATTCCGTCATGTGCATCATTGCGTTGGAAATGGTAGCGACAGCGGCGGAATGTCAGTGAAGAGTGACTGTACAAAGACCGATCACAAACCGTGAAATATTGCCAACTCCACGGCTATAACCGCATAGAGGATGGCTCTCTATATCGCGATTTGCGTCGCCTATATGTACACAGGCGGTGAACCTGCGAGTGGGGATATACTTCGGTGTCTATGGAAATGACCGCTGACCGAATCATCGCAGTTTTATTGTTCATTTTGGGATTGGGTGTGACGATTGGGTTAGACCCAAAAAGCAAAGGCGAATTGTTTTTCGCCACCGCTTGTTTCGGAGTGTCCGGCATTATTCTTTACGTTTCCGTTGGAGTATGGGCGCTCA
This sequence comes from uncultured Acidobacteriota bacterium, assembly GCA_963788495.1. Taxonomy (GTDB): domain Bacteria; phylum Acidobacteriota; class Terriglobia; order Acidiferrales; family UBA7541; genus Acidiferrum. Next base: position 94,439 of record CAWBGX010000005.1, read on the forward strand.
CAACGAAATCATCTCTCCTAAGACGCAGCACAATTTCCGCCCTGTTTTTCGTCCTTATTGGAATATCAATGGTTGAGGCAATTAGATGGGCGAGGTCCAAGTATCATCCTCCCGGAATTGCGTCGACTGACCAGTCGGAGCAGCCGACTCCCAAACACGGGGAACCCAAAACTGAACCTCAGCGCAACGACTCAAGGCCAAAGGACCAGCGTCGTGAGAAGGCTCCTGATGCTGTCAAACCGGGAACATCACTAGGGCATACCGAAGATGGGCATCGGCCTCTCGCCGTCGAATTCAAAATAGGGCCAAAGAAAATCATCATAGTTCAGAACAACGGGCGGACGATTAAAGATGTTGGGATACGGCTCACAAAATACACTCTGAACCGAGAAGCATTCAATGACAATAGAAGGATTGTAATCGACAGCTTCTCTCAGTTCGGCGCTCACGAACGCATAGCTGAAATTTTGCCTGATCGCCAAGGAAGTTGGGATGTGATGGCAATCCAGCCGATGTACGCGTTCTATCAATTCCCAAACCCTTCGAACTCGAACACGCTCCCTTTGGATTTCTATGGCATCCGGTTCACTTTCAGAGATGGGGAAACTGGAAAGCATTATGTTTACTATCGGGTAACATCAATTCTCTACGACGACCCCAGAGTTGCCGACGATCCTGACCGAGTCGGTACTGGAGGACCTCCGAGCGTCGCAAGCATGGTCCATGACAACATAACCCCAGTCATAATCGCCCAGGAGCGAACCCTCTACCGGACCGCCCCCGACGAAGAGTACGTGGCTCCCTAGCCCCGCCCGTATTAGTCTTCTACCTTTCGCCAAGACACGGAGACAGCGGTGACCCGGCAGTCGTCAGGGGAAGCTCAGGCAAGGACGCGGCGTATCTTCACAAACTGAGAAGGTTCCTGGGCAAAGCTCAGGAGCGAGATCGTAAGATTCTGCTGTCGTTCGCTCAGAGAATGGTGAGATAGGAATCGCGAGCTTGAGACTGAGAGGAATACAACCTACCGTTCGTTCGGTTTTCGGACCGAGAGGGTATTCGTAGAAGGCGTCAGCGGAGAACCATCCTATCAAGAGAGAAGGACTGCCAAGAATCAGTCTGGAAATTTTCTAGGTTCAGACCATTTCCCCGTAGCATACCCACCAAAAAAAGTCTCCCAGACCAATAGGTCGTTAGCGCCCGAGAGTTCCTTAACTCTGGCCTCTATCCTCTTAATGCCCCCAACATTCTTGTGCAAGTCTCGATAATTCAGATATGACGCAAAACCCATGGAGGCACCGAGTATGGCGATGACAACACCATAAAAATACGGCCAAGGATAATCCAAGCCCTTCACGGCGACCCATCCAACCATGGCGGTCACAAGGACAGCACCGACGTAAACTAAGTGAAAACCGCTTGTCGTTCGCAAGAGTACTTCAGAACGAAGGGTGTCATACTCTTTCAACAAAACTGTAATCTGATCTCTTGGATCAAGCGGTGGGCTCATTGATTATCCTCTCAAAGGGTGTTATCCCGCAACGTACCGGCGGGGTAGCCTGTACGGGATGACGCACTTGGCTTCCGTCGCCACTATCACGAAAAGACATCATAGGCGGTCTTGCTCGCATCCGTCGCCTTGTCTGGGTTCAGCCTCGCCCGATGACGGAATCGGTTGCCGTACTGATCTGTCTTGAAACTAAAGACAGAACGAACCGGGCCGAGCGCTTTGCCGTGCGACACTTGGACTCCTTGACTGAATGGGCCTAATCGGACGCGGGCCTGAAAATTGTAGCGATGTGCTTGTAAAACTTTCGCCGAGGTGTTGTCAAGCGAAATTACATTAGCACTCAATTATCTTAAGGGATGCAAATTCTCTCCTAACTCATTCACTTTGGCGGTTTCTTCAGGCTGACGGGTAGCTCGATTTGTACATGCCGTGGATGGCTCTTCCGCACGGCGGATGCTGCGACATGAATCCAGTCCTTCACGTAGTTCCATTCCTTGTCATCCCAAACGAGCAAGTATTTCTGCTCGCAGTAAGGGCACTCGATAATGTGCTCGCGGTTGCGATCTAGCTTATGGTTTTCGGGAAGTTGGCGAAGCGAGGCGGGCACAGTTCCTCCATTTTTTTGGTAGAGGAAACGGGACCGCAGGATACCACGCCCACTAAGCAGGAGAGGAGACCTATTTCTTTTTCAAACCACCAAACTCATTCGACTTTTCGATGCGGACGCTCGCGGCTGGATACGACATCAAAATTTCTCTCTTGTATCGTTTGGCGTCAGCCTCACTTGTGAGACGGTCTGATACGACTCGGACGTTGGGAACGCCGGGAGCAAATACGCGAAAATATTCGTTTGGCTTCTGATCGTTCATGGGGACTTCCTTCCGGGCCGGTCGCAAGTGGCATTCTACGACAAGAAGGTATGACAGCACTAGACTACGCTTTGTTTGGCACCTGCGCAGATCGGGATTTCTCAATAGGTCTTCGTTTCTAGGTTCGGAGTGGAGCCGAGAGTGGGAGTTGAACCCACGACCTGTCGATTACGAATCGACTGCTCTACCACTGAGCTACCTCGGCCTGCGAAAATTATCCCATCAAGGCCGTCAGCTTATCAAGCGCATCCCGTGATTCTGCTTCCGAGGTTTCCACGTAGTAGCCGAGAGTGGTCGCGATGTCGCTGTGTCGCAAGATGGCTTGTATCACCTTCGGCTTTACGCCCAGTGCGTAAAGATTGGACGCGAGAGAACGGCGGAAGCAGTGCCAGCCCTTCCACTTCGGAATTGACTCGTCTAACTTGAATGCGTGGCCTTTGTCTTGTTCCCCGTGAAGGTGTTTCGGGTTGTGGCAGACAGAACATCGTGTAAGTAGCGGCACGATTACTCGGCGGACCATATTAGGAAGGTTCATCGAAGTCCCACGGCGTTCTCCCGCAAATATCCAATCGATGGGATTCAGCACCTTGCCCAGATTTTCTTCTTCCACCGGACCTTCCAAGTACTGACGATAGTTTTCCAGCATCGACCTCAAGATGGGAAGGACAGGAACCGTGTTCTCGCTGGACTCCGTTTTCGGAAGTCCTTGCTGGGTGCGCCACATCGTTCGCTCCACCGACAGCTTGTCTCCCGTGAAGTCCCTCCATTGCAGCCCACGAAGTTCCGCCATTCGGAGACCCGTGAACGCGGCGGTCGCCACCACCGCAAACGCAACCCGACCTGAATAGTCGGGCCAGTAAACGTTCGCGAGCAAAGTAGTGATCTCTTTTACGGTGTAGGTGTCGCCTCGGAACTTCACGCGGCGAACGCTCCTCGGGAGAGTCACGTCGCGCATCGGGTTCTGGTCGTCCAAATAGCCTTCCGTCCTCGCGTGGCGGAAAACACCGCTGAGAAAACTTTTCAAGCGCAGCAAGGTTTTGTGACCAAGTTCGGGATTCTCCCTCGCGATAGCGGAAATCAGACGCTGCCCGTGAGCGGTGCGGAAATCTCGAAGCCGCAAACTGCCCAGACGGTGTTTGAAATGCTTCTGGTAGGCGTCGTTCTTGTAGTCCTTATACGTGGATGGGCGAAGGAACTGCTTCACCATCGGTAGGTACACGTTCTCGATGAACTCTGTGATCGGGGTAGCGGACTCAGGAGTTTGCAGCCGAGTGTTGATCGGCTCCAATTCCTTCCACGCTAGCGGTTCGACCGACTTCTTGTCGGGATAGGCTGGACCAATCGGCGCAAGTTTCTTGTGGACGTTAGCGCGAACCCGGACGCCATTCCTGATCTGGTATTCCCAGAAGCGCAATACCCAGTGCCGACCATGCCGAGAGATGGTTCCCTTCTGCATGGAGCCATTATACCTGCGTTCAAAACTGCGTTCCAGTAATCGCTTTATGCGGTGTATAGACTACGAACTAGTTGTTTAAAATCAATGTTTTCAACGGTACCAGAAGCCGAGCACTGCTTTACGAATCGGCTGCTCTACCACTGAGCTACCTCGGCTCTGTGTTGTTTTTATGCGGTTTCTTGCGGCCTCGGGGTTTCCGCTGGGCCACATTTGGGCCACTTTCGATTACCCGTTCAAGCTTCCGCATAGCTTCACGGCCCGCATCTCTGGATTCTAGCACAATGTAATGTGCGCGAGTCGTGGAGACGTTTGCGTGCCGAAGAATCGTTTGGGCAAACTTCCGCCGGAACTCCCAGCGAGAAAGATTGGTCGCTAGCCCGCGCCGGAAAGCGTGCCACCCGTGCCAGCGATCCCCCAGCGCGGGCCGAATATCACGGGCGCATAATTCTCATGGATTTCTTTGTAGAACTTCTTTGTCGAAAGCGCCTATGTGTAAGCAATTTTCGAAATTACACCGGTTTTTCAGCCACTTGATCCATTGCCAGCCACGCGCAGGCCCTCCACTGTCTGGATCCGTCTTGAAGCGGTTCTTATCGATTTTCAACGACTTCAGCTTCGATTCCAGTGTTGACCGGGGAATGCCCAACTTGGCCCCGGCACCCGTGGGCCCAAACACACGCCCACGGCTCGCTTTTAGAGCCCCTCAATCAATTTCTTCTTTTGCGCCTCGAGCCTTCGAGGAAGCTCCATGTGGTGCTTCGATTCTGTTGCTGGAAGCGGCAAAGGTAACCAGCTTTCGTCGATCGAGAAAATGTCTGACTCGCAAAGGATCGCCGAACGTTCAATAACGTTCTGTAATTCGCGGATATTTCCAGGCCAAGGATACGACCGAAGTACTTGAAGTGTTCTCTTCTCGATTCTCTCGAAGTGCTTGCCAGCTCCTCGCGCATAGCGATCGATGAAGTATTCCACCAGCAAAGGGATGCCCTCGCTGCGCTCTCGTAAAGAAGGTATCTCAATCGGGAAGACATGCAGCCGATAAAACAAATCACTACGAAAGGACCCAGCACTGATGGCGGCAGTCGCGCCCGTAAACGCGCCCTTCTCGTGCCCGAACAACTCAGAAGCGATCAGATCGCGGGGGATTGCTGCACAGTTAAGGACGGCGGCTGGCTCAACAGCCATGCTCGGCCGCTTTGACGAAGCTCTTCCATTTTCTCGACCGCGGACATGACCCCTCTAAACGACAAAAACTCCAACCCTCGCTCTGGGCAGCGACGAAGACTGTGCCCAAGAGCATATGAATAAACGGCATCCACGGAAAATGCGGAGACGCTGCGGGTAAGCCAATCCAGAACCCAGCCGCCGTCGTGATGGCAATTAGGAAGTTGATTTCGGGCTTCGTTAGTTTCCAATAGTCGAACAACACGTGGAAACTCGCGATGCGACGGCCTTGAGCCACAGACACGTCGAGTGCTGCAAGAAGCGGCTCCGTTGCCATTTTTAGACAGCCTCCAAGTGCTGCGAATCCCTCTGCGATGCCGCACCGCCATGCAATTCCGAGTGCACCAAGTCGCCACGCTGGAAACTCTGCGGCGAGAGCAGCCGGATGCTGAGAATCGCCGCAGGCACCAGATAGACCAGCGTGACGCAGGTCCACATAAGCGCAGCCGCGCACTGCTGATCTTCTAGAACAGAAAAGCCAAAGTGCCGCGGCATGGAAAAGTAAACGGGATACGCAACACGGTCAGAGAACACAAGAAATCCGGAGAGGATGTCGCACGGCAGCGTGGCAAGAAAAAGGTATAAAAGGGTTGACCATTGCGGTCCGATCGAGACACCTGGCCAAGGTCGAATAACCGGCAACCAGAAAAGAAACCCAGCCCCCAAAAATGACGCCTGCTCGACACAGTGCCACACCTCTGAATGCATTCCCAATGTAAACAGCGCCGGCACATGCCATCCAACGAGGGTCACCGCAGAAACAATCCAACACAACGCCGGCCGAGAAATCGCCCGACCAAGCCGTTGCGCCCATAGCCGCCGAAACACCTGGTCACGCAAGACCTGTGCAAGTCGCGGCAATCCATGACAGAACATCAGTAGCGGTTCGCCCAGTAAGATTAGCGCCGGAGCAAAGGTCATCAGCAACAGGTGCTGGATCATGTGGACCGTCAACAAGTCATGATCGTAGGCAACGAGCGGCGAGCCTAGCGCTGTCCAGACGAAAGACATTCCAAAAAGGAAACTCGCCAATCGCCAACCGGGAATGGCGTTCGCAGAAGCCTAGACGCGCGACGCCAGCCGCGCACATACAAAAAACCGGCAAAAACAAGCGCAAGGAAGGTCGCGATAGAAGACAACGACATTGCTGTGGGTATGTGGTGTACGGCCGACATGAAACCTTCCTAGGGATGGGTACCGCTCTCCCTTAGCACCACATCGCGTGCGGCATCGCGGGCAGCAGCTTGGCCCGCGGGATGTAGAGTCTCGAGAAATGCCACCAGCGCCGTAGTCTCCGCTGGACTTAGGTTTTTCCCGTACGCTGGCATGTTGCCGCCTCCCTGGATTACCTGGCGGATGAGTTGGTCCTGCGTAAGCCGAACGGCAACGCTGTCCAGAGCCGGACCTCTCTGCCCACCCGTTTCTCCAAGCGAATGGCAGTTGCGGCACTGCTTGACCTGAAAAACGAGTGCGCCTTGCCTCTCCAGGGCTGTCGTGCCGTGCACAAGTCGCACCGGCACAGGATCGCCGCTCCACGCGTTCATGCGCGGGCTCCAGGGAGCGATCCCGGCAAGATGCGTAAAGGTCCCCAGCGTTACCGCGATCAGGAGAACGGTCAAGACCGCGATCGGACGCCGCCGCCAACTCTTCTCTCCTTCCCCGGAAAGATCCGGAGGTCTGACATGCTCGCAGGACGGCACCCTCGAGGCACTGCAGGGCGCGCGGTAAGCGTTGCGCCGAAGAAGCTCGCACGGACGCTTATCCTTATTTTAGGCACTTTGGGTCTCAACTTTGCGGGTCAGGGATGCCATTCCCAGAAAAGCACCGATAGTCCCTCCCTGGAGTTAACCAGGATTCCTCCTGCAACCGAGGGTGGCCGGGAACGAGTCGACACGATCTCTGGACCGGTCAGAAACGCTCGACCAAAGCAGCAAATTGTTATTTGTGTGCACAGCGGGCCACGGTGGGCGCAGCCCTAGCCGCCTTACCTCGAATCGTGACGGAGATCAATGGTGTCGCGCCCGAACATAGTCGCACGTACCGCAACATTCTCAGTGCTGGGGGGCAAAATAAGCGCCGCGGCAAAGAAAACGGAGTTGGTGTGCTCTTTGACCGGATGCCACTCTTCGTCAAGAAATTCAGCTCCGACAGTTGCTTTCAGCAAGGTTGCCGCGGCATATCAGGAGAGTCCCTACAAGACAGACATATTCGAACGTGACTACAAGACAGACATAATCGAAGGCCGTGCCACAGGGGCGCGACCCGGGCAGCGACTCGTGTTGTACGCAAAGACGGATGGACGATGGGGCGTGTGCCGGCAATCAGGTCAGCCGTTTACGAATATCGAAGCTGGGCCGGTGGAAAGCTTCAGTCCACTTGGGCATACAATATGGCGTTTTGTTGGTTGATCCAACCTACGCCCCGCCCGAACAAACGGAATCGTTACCGATCGTAGGTAACGGCGTGGTGGCCTGGCAGTCGTTAACGGGGAAGGGCCAGCGCCCGTAATCCCGTCGCCGAAGATACTGAACTTTAGTAGTTACGAGTGGACAACCAGTGCCGGGCCAATTTTTCGCGCTGGGTCAAGAAACTTCTTCGATCCTGCGAACGTTCGTCGACGCAGGCAGTTCGATGTGGTCTCCCGCTCGGGGGCGCTGCTCGAATTGTTCCGCCGACGTGTGCGTTGCCATTGCTCTCCTCACCGTCCCAAAACGTAAACCACGGTGAAAACCACTACCCACACCGCATCGACAAAATGCCAATACATCGAAAGCACTTCCACGCGTGCGGACTGCTCCGGCCCAACACGCCCGAGGAAACCGAAAAAAAGCACAATGACGAGCATGAGCAGCCCGGCGGTTACGTGAAAACCGTGCAGGCCGACAAGCGAGTAGTACGTCGTTCCGAAAAGATTGGTAGAAATCGTCAGTCCATGTTCATAAATCAACCGATGCCATTCCTGGCCGGTGCCGAACAAGAAGAGCCCGCCGAGGACAATCGTAAGGAACCACAGACCGAGGAAGCACCCCGATTGCCGCTGTGCAGGAATTTCGCCGCGAAGTGGATGGTCAGGCTGCTCGACAGCAGGCAGATGGTGTAGAAGATCGGCGTCGCTAGTACTTCGGCTGGAGTCGGCCCTGAGAGGCTCTTCCCTAGGTAATAGAGATAGGCCACAACGAAAATAGTGAAGTGGACGGACGAAAGATGCGCACGCCTGCATCTTCGCATTTCGGGAAGCCCGGAAAGTGAGGTGTTTCGGGGGCGGAGGTGCAATCGCGCTCATTGATCCATTCCTTTACTCATAGCGGCTGTCAGGGTCTTCCGGGTGCTTCAAATCCCACAATGGTCTGCGACTGGCGACTGTTGGGATCGAGGCAAAGTTGCAGCCTGGAGGCGGCGAACTTACGGAACATACAGGTTCCAGGCATCCCAGGGATCGTTTCCCGCTTTGGCCCCTTTGAAATAGGAGATAACCAGGTTCGCGACGAACACCAGAGTTGCGATGCCCTGAACGAATGCGCCGATCGTCACAAGAAAGTTCAAGGTGTCCCAACCGCGGCCGGGCTCGTAGGTGTAAATGCGCCGCGGCATTCCGAGCAAGCCGGGAATGTGCATGAGATCAAAAGTCAGATGGAATCCAATCACGAACAGCCAGAAATGGAGTTTGCGCGAGGCCGTCGCTCATCGATCCTTCCGCTGATTTTGGGATACCAGTAATAAAAGGCCCCGAAGAGAGCGAACAAAATTCCGCCCACGATCACATAGTGAAAATGTGCGACGACAAAGTAGGAACCGCTGAGCTGCCAGTCGAAGGGTGACGATGCCAGCATGATGCCGGTAAGGCCGGCGATTAAAAACTGAAAAAGGAAGCCGATGCAGAACAGCATCGGCGTCTTGAACTGGATCTTGCCTCCCCACATAGTGCCCAACCAGTTGAAGATCTTGATGCCGGTCGGCACGCCCACGGCCATCGTCGTTATTGTGAAAAAGCTGTTGGCGTAGGAATTCATCCCGATGGTGAACATGTGGTGCGCCCAAACACTGAGGCTCACAAAAGCGATACAGACGGTGGCGCCGACCATGACCGGGTATCCAAAAATCGGCTTGCGCGAAAATACCGGAATAATTTCAGAGGCAAAAGCGAAGCAGGGAATAATCAGGACATACACCTCAGGATGTCCAAAGATCCAAAAAAAGTGCATCCACAGCGTGGCTGAACCCCCCGCCTGAGTATCGAAAAAATGACCGCCAAGATAGCGATCCACGAGCAACATGAGCTGCGCCGCGGATAGCGGTGTAATTGCAAGCAAAACCATTCCGGACATCACCAAGTTCATCCATGCCAGCAGCGGCATACGGCTCAGCTTCATGCCTGGACAACGCATCGAAATGATCGTGGCGATGATATTGATGGCAGTGCCGATGCTGCCGAAGCCTGAAGCCAACAGAGCGAACGTCAGTAATCTGAACCTGGGACGGCGAAAACGCACGCGAGGCCAAATCGGCGTACGCACTGGCACACGTAGGTGCCGTCCAGCACCGTATCGTCCGTTCCCACGGCGGAACCGAAAGCACGCTAAAAACCACGCGGGCGGCCTGCCAGAGGCCCGAACGCCTCTCCCTCCCCGGTTCTGCCGGCGCCGAGTGGGCGACGGTTCGAGAAATCTTTCGGGCTTCCCGAACAAGATTCACCGGATTGGCCTACTCGATTGTGCGAAACCAAGAAGATGCGGAGGATGCAGTCCAGGATGCGATGCTCTCGGCCTTACTTCATTTGCGAAAATTCGAGGGCCGGTCGGCGTTTACGACCTGGTTCACCCGCATCGTGTTCAACGCCGCCTTGATGATCCGGCGAAAGCGAAAGTCGTATTTGGCGCCGCGCCCGACGCAATCGTGCTGCGGCTCATCAGGTGCGTCAGATCAGGACCAAACCGCCCCGTTCCGCCCGTGCTGCCGATTGCGTGGCAGTTCACGCACGCCGTCGTTTCGAAGACGCGTCTGCCGGAGACCACCTTCTCGTCCTGATTCGGAGGCGCGCGCGCGCGGATCGAATCCTCAAAAACTCCGGGCTGTCAACGAAACCCGAAGCAGCATTTTCGCGTGCTGCGTGCCGCAATACTGCGCGCACTGGCCTAGATAAATGCCCGTCCGGTGAGGCTCCACCCACATCTCGTTTACTCGATTCGGAATCAGGTCCGTCTTCCCCGCAAGCTGCGGGACCCAGAAGCTGTGATCGGTATCGGCGGAGAGGAGTTTCAAGAAGGTGGGCGTAGGCCGCCCCGGACTACTCACGGGAATGTGAAGTTCGTTCGCCGGACGATGCAAGCTCCTGGATCGAAAGAATTCCGCGCCGCAACTGTGCGATCCGGAAAAAGCCTGCGCCGAAGCAGAAACCTTCCGTTCGATCGACGAACGGCTGCGGAAAATGAGCCCCCTGCTCCGGCAGGCCTTCACAATGGCGTACTACGACGAGTTGTCCTTCGAGGAAGCGGGTGCCGTGCTTGGGGTTACCACCGGAACTTTCAAGTCGCGCGTCTTCCGAGCCAAACAATATCTCATCCGCAACACGCAACGTTCTCTCGTGGCTCCGATCCGCCAGCGTTCCGGCCGGTTATCGTGAAATAGCCCGCCTGATGTCGGGTGCATCTGGTGCGCCAATCGATCGCGAGTGCATGTTGTCCGCTTATCTGCCATGAGTGCATCTACTTCCAGCGGCGATCGGTCCGGGTGCGTGGCGAGAACGGCGACGACGCCGTCATCGGCTTGACGATGACGTCAAACCTTTGGCGTCGTTCGAATGCATGGCATCAACTGCCCTCGGGTGTTCAAATGCCGCTCGCATGGTGGGTGAGATTACGGCGGTCCCTATAGAATGGCAACATTTGTTTGTAGAGAATCTTGTCAATTATCGAACCTCGCCTCTCCTCAGGCCCTTAAGTTCTTTAGTTTGTTGCGAATCCCGATTTGGAAACGAAGCCTGCTTTTCGAGTCGGCGCGCTCCTTGCCAGAGAGGGTGGATGCTGAAAATGCAAAGGGCAGCAAATGCGAAAACTGTGTTTAGGCTGATCGGCCGCATGGACACAGAGGAGGCACCTGAATTGCAGAAGCTGTTCCAGTCCCGGAGGGGAATAGACATGGCTTCTGTTGCTTCCGCTGCGCATCGCACACGCGGTTTTCTCCCGCCAGGGATTCGTTTGCGGTCCCGGTGGCCGATCCCACTTAAGTCTCGTTCCGAAAAAGTTGCCTTCGGATGCGTTCACCATGACGGACATAGCTGGCCGCGAGCCCGCGTAGGAACAAAGCTTCAGGGCCACCACCACGTCCTGAGGCTGGAGATTCATGCATTCATTCGCTATTCGCGAATTGAACGTTTTCTTGTTCTTGGTTGACGGCAGCCGCTTTGGGTTCTATCAGAGTGCAAAAGCATCAGAGCGCCTCGCAGCTTTCCACACTTCCCCGAGCTCGATTCACACGTCCCTGGTACCCTTGACAGACTTTTGCGAAAGGCGTAACTTCCTCGCCATCTTGAAGTTATCTTACTAAATGCAATTCTCCCCGCCGGAACCCGGAGCGCCCATGCTTCCTCGAGTTCGTTGGCTCCTCCCCTGTCTTATTGCCCTCCTCTTCGGCTCTTCCGCTCTCGCCCAGACCCCGCAACCGTCCTCCCATCCTGATTGTTCCAAAGCCGAGACACCAAATGCCCTGGTCCTGAAAACGGCGACAACCGGGCTCTACTATGATCTCGTCGGCCAAGCCATCGCCACGGCGTTCACCAAAAAGAAAGCCGATGACCTTCCCAAAATCGAGGCGGTTTGCGGGCTGGGATCGGCCGAAAATATCAAAGAGTTAGGCAACAACCGCATTTCCTTTGCGATCGTGCAAAGCGACGTGGCTCACGCCGCGTGGTACGGACATCCCCGGCTGGAAACGGAAACCTGTCGGGAACGCGAGCAAGCCGCCAGGGTGCACCCCACGGAACTCTTTCTTTGCCGGCCCGGCGACCCCGATTGTCCTCTCAGCCCGGGACGCCCCGCCGTGCTTACACCACTGTACGTCGAGGCTATGCACATCCTGATCCGCCCACATCTCAACATCGCCAGCCTCCAGGATCTGCAGGACAGAAAAGTCTGGGCCGGAGCCCCCGGGAGCGGAGGGCGTTTCTCCGCGGAGCGAATCCTGTCCGCCGCAGGCGTCCCGTATTGCAAGCTGGACTTTGTGGAGCGCGATCCCAATCCCCGCCCCGCTTCGCCCGACGGAAAACTTTCTCTGGACGGCGCTCTCCAGCTCCTCGGCGAAATGCAGATCGACGCCGTATTCTTCACCGGACCGGTGCCCACGCATCCGCTCGAGGATGCCCTGGACCAGTTCCCGGAGATCCACTTCTTTCCTCTCTCCTACGACCTCGTGCAAAAACTTACCCAGGACGAAAGCTATACCGAAGCCCTGATCCGCGCCGAAGATTACGGAAAGCAGGACCCCATTCTGACGGTCGGCGTCGAAGCACTGCTGATGACCCAGGAGAAAGCCGACCCCAAGGCCGTGCACGGATTGGTCGAGTTCATTCACGGCCACAGCGCCGATTTACGCGACGAACTGCGGGACCTTCTCGAAACCCAAAAGGAAGCCGAGCACGATCAAGAAGTCAAGGAACTCCCGGAAAAACCCCAGATTTGGCTCCATCGCCTTAAACGCTGGCGCCACTTCAAATACCAGAAGGACATCGTCGCCAAGATCGCCACCGCCAACGCCGCTGGCAAAGACATCCACCTCACCCACGACGAAAGAGAGGCGATTAAAGACTACATGGAGGGCGAAGAAGTCCACGAGGCCGTGGCACGTCTGCCGCTCCTCTCTTTGCCCACACCGGATGCCTTGGTGCAGGACTTTTACTCCCGCGATCCCGACGTCGCGAAATACTTTATCCGTCCGCGCAGCACTACCTGGAAACGTCAACTCTCCCTCGTTCTCGCCGGATGCGTAGCGCTGCTGGCCATCGTTTTTATCTTCCTGCGCAGGAAGCTGCACCGCGTTTTGGTACGCCATCCCGATGCCGTTCTCGTGACCATCGCGACTGTCCTGGTCTGGGCCCTGGGTTCCTATCTTCTCTATCACTACGAAGCCCTCGTTAACGAAGACTTCCATCCTCTCTGGAAATCCTTTTACAGCATTTTCCTTTACATTACGCCCTTCTTGGGAAGGACTGCCCTCACTCCCAAGGGCCAGCAGACTCTCCAAGTCCTCAAATGGCTGGGATTCCTGCTGGTTGGCGGATTTCTCTCGCCGTTGGTCCGCAAAATCATGGCCGCTGACCTTCTCGGACCTTTGACTGCCTGGCTCCAAGGGAGGCCCCTCATGCAAAAAGATACCGCCAATCACTTTGTGATCATCAACTGGGATCAACGCGGCCGCGAAATCGTGCGGCACTTGAGCGCCACCAAAACCGACGCCGCGCAGGCCATCGTGGTGATCACCTCCAGCCGCGTCGATTTCACCGAGGAAGACTGCCTCGAAGACGTCATCAGCATCTTGGGCGACGCCACGCAGCCTACCTGCCTCGAGAAAGCCCGAGTTCCCTTCGCGCACTCCGTTACCATCCTTTCCACCTGGAAATCCTCCGACCCGCACGAGCGCCGCCAGTCCGTGGATCCGGACGTCGCCGACACCAAAACGATACAGACCCTCCGCGCTCTCCGCGACACGTGCGGCGACAGGCCCTTGGCCCAGCGGCCCACCGTCACCGCCGAGATTCGCTCCAGCCGCAACCGTGCCGAAGCGGAGACCGTCGGCGGTGACGAGATCCAGGTGGAAATCGTCTGTGTGGATGCCATTGCCAACGACGTGCTGGTCCAATCCGCCCTGAATCCTGGTATGGCTACCCTCTACACCCACCTGATGGGCGCAGCCGGTAACGGCGCCTCCAACGGCACCGAAGTTCTCCGCAAGGAAGTGCCTCCCGAGCTTCTCGGCATGTCTTTCGGGGAAATGTTGGAACACTTCGCGAACCAGCGTCGGGGTCGCGGCCCTACGATCGTTCCGGTAGGGCTGTGTCGCGCTTCTCGGGTCTTTGTGAACCCCTCGGATGAAAAGGTCGGACGCCTGCAGAAAGGGGATATTTTCTTCGCACTGGTCGAGCGCCAACCAGCGAAGACGGTCAACTTGTCCCCGGACACCCGCGCCACGACGGCGTAAGTTCGGCAGAGACCCGCAACGCACCCTTTGTCTTTACCCCGCCGATCGCCCGTTCGTTTCACCGCGACAGCGGATACATCGCCCAGCCAATCCCGATACCGATCACTAAGAACAAAAATAGCGACCACAAGATATATTTCACGCGCTCCATCGCAGGCCGGCGGCTCAGAAACCCGAACGCCACTGAAATCGCCAGCGCGAACAGCAACATCGCCTGAAAATGGCTGAGTTGAAGGGTCATCGCCGCGCTTAGGCCTTCCGCCCGCGGGCCGCTTCATAGGCGTGCAGCGCCGCCAGCAGATTCAGAACGCCGGCCACCGCCAGGAACCTCGTTCCGTAGTCTCCGTCCGCGTGGGACACATCGGGCCCGCGAGTTTCCATCGACTTGGCCACCATGTAGAAGCTCCCCGCCCCCAAATCCGCCAGATAGCCAAGCGAAGCAAACGCATCTCCGCCGTCTGCTGTAAACAAGTTCCCGCGCATGCCGGCGCCGATCACCACCAGCGCCGCCACGCTAAGAAAACAGGCTAGCGCGCGTCCCCACATTTTCTGCAACGCATGTCCCAGCCCCGGCAGAATCCACCCCGCAACGCCCAGCAAAAGCGCCCGAGTTTCGAGCTTCGAGTCGGGCTGCAGGGCCCTCGTTACTTGGTTCTCGTCCGTCATTTTCGTCCTGACCGGGTATCTGCTCGCGTTTCGTCTAGGCGAGAAGCGCCAAAACTTCCTTCTGAATGGCCCCGGTCACCCGCGCTTCTTTTTCTCCGATGTACACGTTGACCTCTGTCCGAATGCCGAATTCCGGGAGATAAATCCCCGGCTCAATCGAATTGCAAGTGCGGGGAATTAAATGCCGAACATCGTGTGTCTCGTAACCATCCATATTTACGCCGTTGCCGTGCACTCGTTCCCCGATGCTGTGCCCGGTGCGATGGAAGAAATATTTCCCATAGCCGGCTTTCTCGATCACGCCTCGCGCAGCCTTGTCCACCTGCCAGCCCTGCAAAGGCCGTTCTGCGGCGACGCTCGAAAGAATGAGATCGATCGCTTTGTCGCGCGCATCGCGTGCCACACCAAAGACCTTCGCGTACTTTTCCGGGACCTTGGCACCCAGAAAACCCATCCAGGTCACATCGTAGTAGACGCTTCCCGGTGTTTTCTTCTTGCCCCAAACATCCAGCAGCAGCAAGTCTCCTTCGCGAATGGGCGCCGACTTCCCCGGCAAGGGCCCGTAGTGCGGGTCGCTGGCGTGCGCCCCGACGGCCACGTCCGGCCCTTCCTCAGTCATCAATCCGGCCGCGTCGAACTCCTTCAGCAACCATTCCTTCAAATCGTATTCCGTGAGCGGCGTCTTCTCGCGCACGCTCTTCGCGGCATGTTGAAACGCCTCGCGAACAATCCGATCAATCGCCACGCCCGCCGCCAGGTGCCCCTCCAACTGCTCGGCAGTCCAGCAGGCTTGGTATTTCTGCACCAGGTCCGCGGAGCTCGCCACCTTTACTCCCGCGCTGCGCACCATCTCAATGGTGCCCGCATCCACTGTAGACACATAGGGAATCGCGTTCTTCGGGGAGTACTGCATCGCGACGTTCTTGGCCCGCCCCAGCATCTTGGCAAGATTCTTGCGAAGTTCGTCTTGCTGCGCGTAATACAGCGTCTCTCCCGGCACACCCGCCAGCGATTGCCCTTCAATCTTGTGGACCAGCTTTCGCGGCGTGCCCTTCGCAGGAACAAAATAAAACCAGCGCCGCGTGCGCATGCTCTCCGGCAGTTTCAGGATGCCTTGCGCGATCGGGTCGCGACCCCGAAAATCATAAAACAACCAGCCATCCAGCTTCGCGGCTCGCAAATCGCTCTGCATTCCCTGGAGGTCAAAACTCATGTCGCGGAAACCCCTTGGCCATCGGCTTGCTGCGCAGCAGCCTACACGTCGAGTGTCAAAAGTGCGAGGACCTGTTGTTCGGTTATCCCCTGAATTTCGATGCGTTTGATGCGGCTCCGATCGCCGCTGAGAATTCTAACAGCCGACTTGGGTGTTTTCAAAAGCCCCGCCAGGTATTCGCACAGCGCCGCATTCGCGCGGTCTTCCAGCGCCGGAGCCCGCAGCCGCACCTTCAAAGCGCCGTCCATCACCCCGGCGATTTCATCCCGGCTGGCCCGCGGCTGAACGCGCACGGTGAACGTCACGGCGCCGTCCCTCGTCGCCAGTGTCAGCAGCTGATTCGCGCCATTCACCATGCGCGGAGATACTGTTCGGGAGCATTGATCTTCGCATCCAACGCCTTGGCGGCCCGCCGGGGCCAATACGGATCACGCAGCAGTTGCCGCGCCAGAAAAACAAGGTCAGCCTGTTCAGTGGTAAGAGCAGTCTCCGCCTGCGCCGGATCGGTGATCATACCCACCGCGCCGGTAGCGATTCCCGACTGCCTCCGAATTTCTTCCGCAAAACGAACTTGATATCCGGGTGCCATGGGAACTTTGGCATGCGGCACCGCTCCGCCGCTGGAAACGTCCACCAGATCCACGCCCTGCGACTTCAGTCGGCGGCACAATTCGATGGTCTGCTCCAGGTCCCAGCCCCCTTCCGCCCAATCCGTCGCCGAAACCCGAAAAAACAGCGGCAATCGCGCCGGCCACGCTTGGCGCACCTCCCGCGCCACCCTTACCGCGAGACGGATTCGATTCTCAAACGATCCCCCATATTCGTCTTGCCGCGCGTTGCACAGCGGTGACAAGAATTGATGCAGCAGATAGCCATGCGCGGAGTGGATCTCGATCACTTCAAACCCGGCGGCTAGCGCCCGCTCCGCTGCTTTGCGAAATGCCGCGATGACCGCGTCAATCTCCACCGGGGTCAAGGCATGAGGCAAGTTGTAGCCCACGTCAAAGGCTTGCGCGCTCGGAGCAACCGGCTCCCATCCGCCCTCCTCCAGCTTGATCGGCTTGCCCCCGGTCCAGGGCGCCGTCACGCTGGCCTTGCGTCCGGCATGCGCCAGCTGCACGCCGGGCACCGCACCTTCTTCCTTAATGAACTGCGCAATGGGACGCCACGATCCCACATGCGAGTCCGTATACATTCCGGTATCCCCGGGTGAAATTCTTCCTCGCTCTTCAACCGCCGTTGCCTCGGTGAATACCAGGCCTGCGCCTCCCACGGCGCGACTTCCCAAATGCACCAAGTGCCAGGTCTGCGGATGTCCTTCCTTTGCCGAATACTGACACATCGGCGAAACCACGATGCGGTTCTTGACCTCCACCTCGCGCAGCTTATACGGACTGAACAGCTTCATCCCGCGTCTCCCGAAAAATCGGTTTCAAGCTTGAATGCCGGGCCCCTGCCCTCACATTCCAGCCCGATTCAGTTCTACACCAACATACAACAACGGGGGGCTGCCAAAATGCCCTTTGGGTGACTGGTCCCTTGTGGTTCTTCGCTCCTTCCCAAACTGCCGATCACCGCATCGGAGCGACAACGGCAACATCCAACTTGGAATAGTATTTCTTCACATCGCTGGCGCCATATTTTGCACGGAATTTCTCGACTACGGACGAAACCCGAGTTCGATCGGTAATCGGAACGGCCTGAAATTTAGCGTCTTCGCCACGCGCGTCGATCCGAACCGACGGGTCTTTGAGTACGTTCTTGTACCACTGGGTGTCCGAGCCCCGGACCGGCAGGAGGTAAACCTTATCGTCGTCGTATGCGAACCACACCGGCTGTGAGATGGTCCGTCCTGACTTTCTGCCGGTCACACGGAGGTCAATTTCACGATACCGGGATAGGCGGTCTTTCAGGGCATCGTTCGGCGCTGGCATGTGCGCTCCTGTTCCTAAAGTCCCTGCCGCCAGCCGTGCAATGATTTGCAGCGGCGGCCTAGTAACGCTCCCAGGCAACTCTCCAGTGTTCATCCGGGCGAGTCGACTTCACGAGGAGCTGTTTGCCCGAGAACTCGAATACGCGCGGCAGGTCTTTGCCAATAAGAGCCCGCACGAGTGCACCCTCAACGTGAAAGGTGAAGGTGTGAGTGCTCTCGTCGATCTCATATTTGCCAAAGGATGCCTCGTATCCGCCTTGCGAGTACTGCTCAGGCCCAGCCGGGGTTTGCGCCTGTGGGTTGCGTTCCATAACCTGGACCGACATGTGGCCGTCGCGTGTGAAGACAAGCAGCCCCGTAGAGTCGGCCCTGTGAATTTTCCCGTCTGCGCCTTCCGCTTCGAGCAAAACTAGCCGCCACGCCCCGACGAACCGGTCCCGTATGTCCGTATGGACTTCGTGATCTTGCCCGCCGGACGGCGTCGAACCGGATAGTGTCGTGATAGCGAGAGACAAAAACCCAACGCTCAGGAAAAGTGGGTTCTTCATGCTCAACGGCCTACCATTTTTTGCAGCTCTTCGGGGTACCGGGCACCTTGCAACGGAATCTTTGAAGCCGCGGTTTCCAACTGCCGGAGATCTTCGGGCGTAAGTTCGACGGCAGCGGCTCCGATGTTTTCTTCGAGTCGATGCAGCTTGGTTGTACCCGGGATCGGAACGATCCACGGCCTCTGAGCGAGCAGCCAGGCGAGCGCGATCTGAGCGGGCGTCGCCTTCTTCTCTTGCGCGAACTTGCCGATTAGATCCACCAGCGCCTGATTCGCTTTGCGGTTCTCTGGCGTAAAGCGAGGGACGATGTTGCGGAAATCGCTTTTGTCGAACTTTGTATCTTCGCTGATCTGCCCTGTGAGGAAACCCTTGCCAAGGGGGCTGAACGGAACGAACCCGATCCCGAGTTCCTCCAGCGTCGGGATCACTTCGGCTTCCGGTTCTCTCCACCACAGCGAATATTCGCTCTGGAGTGCGGCGACGGGCTGAACGGCGTGTGCGCGACGAATAGTCTTCGCTCCTGCTTCCGAAAGTCCAAAGTGCTTCACCTTGCCTTCCTGAATCAGTTCCTTCACCGCTCCGGCGGTGTCTTCGATCGGTACGTTCGGATCGACACGGTGTTGATAGAACAGGTCGATGACATCCGTCTTGAGTCGCTTCAGCGAGGCTTCCGCGACTTCCTTGATGTGCGCAGGCCGGCTGTCCAGCCCGGCTTGCTTGCCGGTGTTGGGATCCAGTTTGAACCCGAACTTGGTGGCGATCACCACTTGCTCACGGAGGGGAGCGAGGGCTTCACCCACGAGTTCTTCGTTCGTAAACGGTCCGTAGACTTCCGCAGTATCGAAAAATGTGACGCCGCGTTCCACAGCTGCCCGGATGACCGCGATCATCTCCTGCTTGTCTCCGGCGGGACCGTAGCCGAAGCTCATTCCCATGCAGCCAAGTCCGATAGCCGAGACTTCCAGATTGCTTTTTCCAAGTTTGCGCTTTTGCATTGTTTCTCCTTGCGAACCGCTTCTCTGACCCCGAGAGTAGGCTCAAACGCCACGCAAGCGGTAGCCCGATCCTTCCGATTAATTGCCTATTCCTCTCGCCAGTGAAGGAATTACTGGCAGATCCAGACCTGCGCGACTATCCTAGGCAAGGGTTAACGGAGCCGCCACAATGAAGAACACCAGCAAAATCAGCACTTTGTTGCCAGACCGAGCGCTTAAATTGCGAGCAGAGCTGGCTCGCAAAATTGCCTCTTTTGTTGGACCTAGAGAGAAACTGATAACCGAGATCCCCGGCTTGCTTCTGACCCGGCGCACCGCCCCTACAGCCCCAGCCTCAGCAACCTACGAGCCGAGCCTTGCTGTGGTCGCCCAAGGGCGGAAGCAAGCAAACCTCGGCGGGACCAACTTCATCTTCGACGAGTCACGATACCTGCTGACCTCGCTCGATTTGCCAGTTACCTGCAATGTGATCGAGGCAAGTGAGGAGGTACCTTATCTCTGTTTCGTCCTCAAGCTCGACATGCCCGTAATCCGCGAGCTTCTGAGCCGAGAGGAGATACACGCGCCAGAGGTCCCGTCCGATAAGCCTGCCATGGCAACGGGTGAGACCACGGCCGAATTGCTCGATGCCTGTTGCCGGCTCGTGGATCTGCTGAACACACCGCAGGATATTCCGTTTCTCTCCAGCCTGATTCAACGCGAGATCATCTACAGAATTCTTCGGGGACCGGAGGGCGCGCGCCTTCGAGCCATTGCAACGCTGGGAGATCAGAGCCATAGGACAGCTAAGGCCATCGCCTGGGTCCGGACCAACTACGCGAAGCCGCTACGCGTGGAAGATCTCGCAAAGATCGCGGGCATGGGCGTCTCCACGCTGCATCACCATTTCCGGGCGCTGACCTCCATGAGTCCTCTTCAGTATCAGAAGCAGCTTCGCTTGCAGGCAGCGCGGGAACGCATGCTCATGGATGGTCTGGACGCCGCCAGCGCCGCCTTTGAGGTCGGATACGAAAGCGCCACCCAATTCAATCGCGAATACAGCCGCTTCTTCGGCCAACCACCCATGCGGGATATTCGGACTCTCCGAGCGCCAGACGCTCTGCCCCTGGAGTCGGCCGGCAGTCAGCAAAACGCGGTCTGATCCGCGCTAGACCGTTGCCCGAGAGCCGAAGAGCGCGGTACCCACGCGCACCTCGGTCGCACCTTCTTCAATGGCTGCTTCGAAATCGTGGGACATACCCATCGACAACACCGGTAATGCTCGCCCAAGGTGTTTCGCCAGCTCCTCGCGCAGCTCGCGCAAGCGCCGAAAATACGGCCGGACCTTCTCGGCATCCTCAAGAAAAGGGGGGATGCACATCAGTCCCGCGAGTTCCAGCCTGGGCAGCATCGTTACTTTTTCCGCCAGTGCCGGAAGTTCCGCCGCGTCCACTCCGCTTTTTGTTTCTTCCGCCGCCACACGCACTTCCAGAAGGACGCGCATCTTGCTGTCGGCGCCCAGGTCGTGCAGCGCGCGATCCAGGCGTTGCGCCAGGTCAAAATCGTCCACGGAATCCACGCAGTGAAACACCCGGACGGCGCGCGCCGTTTTGTTGCTCTGCAAATGCCCGATCAAGTGCCACGTCGCCGCGAGATCTTCGACCTTTGGCCGCTTCCCTTCCCACTCTTGCACCCGATTCTCGCCAAAATGCCGCAAGCCTGCGTCATAGACCGCGCGAATGGCTTCCGCGGGATGCGTCTTGGAGACGCCGATCAGGGTGATCTCTTCGCTTCGCCGCCCCGCCCTTTGGGCAGCCGCGGCGACCCGCTCCTGAATCCTAAACAAATTTTCCCGCACCACGCTGTCGGTCATAGCCTCTTTGTCAGCCAAAATTGCATCGTAACACGCGCGCCGTTGCGGCACCGAACGCCTGCGGTTAGACTAGCTTCAGTGTGAACACCTCTCTCGGCAAATTCATCGCCATCGAAGGCATCGACGGTAGCGGCAAGCGCACCCAGCTGGAGCTGCTCGAAAAATCCCTGGCCGCCCGCGGGCACCGCGTCTACTCCACCGGCTTCCCGGAGTACGACTCCTGGTTCGGCAAGATGGTCGGCCAATTCCTGAATGGCGACCTCGGCGATCTGGAAAGCGTCGACCCTCATTTCTCCGCTCTTCTTTACGCCGGAAACCGCTTCGAGGCCAAGCCGCGTCTCACCGCCGCCCTCGCAGCCGGCAAAATCGTCCTCGCCGACCGCTACATCGGCTCGAACCTGGCCCATCAGGCCGCGCGCGCGCCGGCGGAAAAGCGCAGCGCGTTCCAAGCCTGGATCGAACACCTCGAATACAATATTTACGGTCTTCCTCGCGAGGACTTGGTTCTTTATCTCCGCGTCCCCCCGGCTGAAGCGCAGAGACTCGTGACCAAGAAGTCCGCTCGCACCTACACCACCGCCAAGCAAGACATCCTGGAGGCCAGCTTGCACCACCTGGAAAAGGCTGCGGAGATGTACGATCTCCTGTCTGGCCGCGCGTCCTGGACCACTGTTGAGTGTTTTGATTCCTCTCGCAAGGCCATGCGCACACCCGAAGCGATCGCTGCCGATGTCCTGGCCGCCGTCGAGCCGGTGCTCCAGTCGCAAGTTGCCGGTCACGCTCGAAAGGAAGGCCGCTAACCGATGGGCTTCTCCGAATTTCTCGGCAATCAACGCATTGTGACCGCTCTGCGCGGTGCCCTCCGCAGCCAGCGCGTTCCGCACGCGCTGCTGTTTACCGGCGCACGCGGTGTCGGCAAGTTCACTCTGGCGCGCATGTTCGCACAGGCCGCCAATTGCGAGCGCCTGCCCGATGATTTCTGCGGCGAGTGCGACACCTGCAAGCGCATTGCCTTGCTCGCCGAACCCCAGCGCCTTCTCGAACAAGGCCTCGCCGAGCGCGGCGAAAGCGCCGACGCCGCCACCGTCGAGCGCATGCCCTTGATTCTCCAGTCGCACCCCGACGTCTGGGCGCTCGTCCCCGACCCCGTGCGTTTGAAAAGCCCGGTCGCCCGCCCCATGCTGCGCGTCGGCCAGCTTCGCGCCGTGCAACGCGCCGCGTATTTTCAACCGATGGGCCGCCGCCGCGTCTTCATCCTGGACGGCGCGGACACCATGCGCTGGGATGTCGCCAACGTATTCCTGAAGATTCTGGAGGAGCCCCCCGGCTCCGCGACGTTGATCCTCACTGCGCCGTCACCTTATTCGCTGTTGCCCACCATCGTCTCCCGCTGCTTGCAGTTTCACTTCGCTCCGCTGCCGCCGGCCGACGTCGAACAAATCCTGCGCGACAAGACCGATCGCAAACCCGCCGAACGCAAGCTGGCCTCTCAACTCGCCGAGGGCAGTCCGGGCCTGGCGATGGAGATGGACGTCGAACAGGCCGCGCAGCAGCGCCGGAGCGCGCTTCGCATTTTGGAACGTTGCGCGCGAGGTGAAGGCTTTTCCCAACTGTTTGCGGACACCGCGGCGCTCGCCAAAGACCGCGAATCCTCGTTCGAGGAACAGCTCCAGGTCTTTTACGGTTTGCTCGGCGATCTCCTGGAGCTGACCGCGGGCGCCAGGCAACCCGTTTTACGAAATCTTCCTCTTACCAAGGAACTTGAAGCCCTCGGGAAAATCGTGGATGCACCGTGGGTCATGCGTGCCATCGTTGGGTTCGACGAACTGCACGCCGGCGCGCGCCGCAATCTCAATCGGCAACTGGGCCTCGACGCGTTAGCTGGGTCTCTCGCGCCTGACTCGTCGCGCGTCGGGGGTTCGCGGTTGTGAAACCAACCGCAGCTTCTGTCGGCGCAGATTTTGCAATTATCAACTGTAACCTGGCGGCGCTTCGGTGCATCATACGAAATGACGACCTACCCAAGCCATAAGGAGCAGTCATGGTGAATCGCCGTATGTTTCGTCCGGGTTTTGCGGACGTCAAAGAGCAAGTGCCCCTGCGGCCTCAGCACAACAACAACAACAACGGGCCTGCGCCTAGCAAGAAGCCTGCTCCGCCGGAAATGACTCACGCCGAGAATTTTTACTGGGTCAAGCAGATGCAGGCGCGCACTCCCATGGCGCTCGTTCTGGACAACGGCGAGGTCCTCAAAGGCACCGTCGAGTGGTACGACCGCGACTGCATCAAGCTCACCCGCCAGGGTAGCCCCAACCTGCTGGTCTTCAAACGCGTCATCAAGTACGTATATAAGGACGGCGAAGAGTCCGCCAACGGCGGCGACGAGTAGTCCGTTGTAGCGGTCGCCTTCTGTTTGCCCTGCTTGCCCCGAGTATCGAGGGGAGTCTCGAAGGGAGGTGGGCGCCTTTCACTGCGATGTCGACATCCTTTCCTGCCCTTTGTAGCAGCCGTCTCGTGAGGCAGGCGCTTTGGGCGCCGTCACTTTCTTAGCGCATGCCCGCCAGCGGCCCCAAACGTCAGCAGCGCCTTCGCCGCCAGCGCCCCCTTCTCGTCAAGAATCTCGCATTCCGCGACGATGAAATTCCTCCCGGCCCGCAGCACCCGGGCATGCGCTCGGATTCGCCCCCCGGGCACCGGCCTCAGATAATTGATCTTCAGCTCGATGGTAGCAATCGCTGTACCCCGCGGCGCCGCGGTATAGGCGGCCATCGCCGCCGCCGTGTCCGCCAGCGCCGCAAGCACTCCTCCGTGTACCACTCCATGCAGCTGCTTGTGATCCGGCCGCGCATCCACCCGCAAAACGGCGCGCCCTTTCTCGACCATCTCTACCTCGAAACCCATCAATTCCACGGCGCGGCTTTGTTTCAAACTTCGCCGCGCCAGCTCGGTGAGGCGTTTTGCCTGCTTCGACAATTTCCGCGCCATGTTCCCGGACGCTCCTCTCCGTAAGCCGAAATCAGCCCCGTTTTACCCGCCCGCCGCCGTGTCACGTTTTGCCCTCCTGAGGCGTCTAACCGGGTACCAAAGCGCCCACTGATCTTTGGCGAGTGGGCGCGACTCTAGCATCCGGCTCGGCGACCCGCAAGGCGCTGGGCGCGACCCTTGCGGCCAAATGATGTAGTGTGGCGGACGAAACCTGGCAGTCGGAAAGCGGCCCTCATGCGAATCGGCATCACTTGTTATCCCACCTACGGCGGCTCCGGCGTCGTCGCCACCGAACTCGGCCAGGAACTGGCCGCCCGCGGCCACGACATCCATTTCATCAGCTACGCTCCGCCCATCCGCATGAACCCCAACGATCCACGGATCCACTTCCACGAAGTGGAGGTCGCCTCCTATCCCCTATTCGACCATCCGCCGTACACGCTGGCACTCGCCACCAAAATGCTGGAGGTCTTCGAGTCTGAATCCCTGGATATCCTGCACGTACACTACGCCATCCCGCACTCGGTCAGCGCTTTTCTGGCGCGCTCCATGGCCGCGCCGCGGCGCCTGCCTTTTGTGACCACCCTGCACGGAACGGACATCACCCTGGTAGGCAGCAACCTCAGCTATCTCCCGATTACCCGCTTTTCCATTGAACAGAGCGACGGGGTCACCGCCATATCGCAATACCTGCTCACGCAAACCCTCAAGGAATTCGACATCAAGCGGCCCATCGAGGTCATCCCCAATTTCGTCAACTGCGACTTGTACACCCGCAAAGCCAACCCCGAGTTGCGCGCGCAGTGGGCGCCCAACGGCGAGCCCATTCTTATGCACCTTTCCAATTTCCGCCCGGTCAAGCGCATCACCGACGTCGTCGAAATCTTTGCCATCGTGCGCGCCAAAATGCCTGCAAAACTGGTGCTGATAGGCGACGGCCCGGACCGCGGCGCCGCCGAATACCTGGTGCGCAAGAAGCGCCTGCAGAAGGACGTCTTCTTCCTCGGCAAGCAGAACGCCGTCTACGAAAAGCTGGCCACCGCGGACCTTTTCCTCTTGCCCTCGCAGCTGGAATCTTTCGGCCTGGCGGCTCTCGAAGCCATGGCTTGCGAAGTCCCGGTCATCGCCACCAACGTCGGCGGCGTGCCGGAGGTGGTCTCGCACGGTGTCGATGGTTTTCTAGTGGAACCTGGCGACGTGAAGACCGCCGGCCGCTACGCCCTGGAGATTCTGTCCCGCGCCGACCGCGGCCGCGAAATGGGTCAGCGCGCTCGGCTCAACGCCAAGAAAAACTACTGTGCCAATGACGTAATCCCCCGCTACGAGCAGTACTACCAGCGAGTCTTGGACTCCGCTTCGGCCTCCGCCGCTACGATCTAGCAAGTGCTGTAGTTCCTTCCCTACCAGACACGACTGTTTCAGAACGGTTCACATCCCCGCCCTCTGGCATCGCCTAGCACCGCTAACTTCCTTATTTTTCTGGACCTACAGGTCTGCTCTCTGGCAGGTCAAATGCACTATCTCTCCTGGCGGCAGTCCCAAGCGCGACTGCCCGCAAGCTGTTCTGCCAAAACGTAACCTCCGCTGGCACACTTGCGCTGCACGACCGTAAAGGAGTTCCCGCGTGAGCTCAGCACCACCCACGATCGAGCGACTCTCGGAGAGCGAACCGGCAGCTTTCCTGGCCTCCATTGTTGAGTCCTGCGATGATGCCATCTTCGGCCTCCGCTTGGATGGCACTGTCCTGAGTTGGAACAAAGCCGCCGAAGAGATGTATGGCTACACCGCCGCGGAGATGGTTGGCCAACCCGTTTTCCTTCTGTCCCCGCCGGACCGCCTCAGTGAAATGGAAGAAAATCTTATAAAGCTCACCCAGGGAGAGCGCGTTCCCCTTTTCGAAACCGTGCGCGTCACCAAGGACCACCGTACTATCGATATCTCCGTGCGCACATCGCTAGTCAAAAACAGTTCTGGTGCGATCACCGGCGTCGCGGTGATTGCCCGCCAGGTCACCGACCAGACCCGCGCCCTGGAGGCCGTCAGAGCCGCCAATCACGTCAAGAACCAGTTCCTCGACAACATGAGCCACGAGATTCGCACCCCCATGAATGGCATCTTGGGTATGACCGAACTGGTCCTGGATAGCGATCTCACGCCCGAGCAGCGCGAGAACTTGGGCTTGGTGAAGCTTTCCACGGAATCCTTGCTGGCTGCCATTGACGATATCCTGGACTTCTCCCAGATCGATGCGGGAAAGCTCAAACTCGAGCGCATTCCTTTCGATTTTCGGGAGAGTCTCGGCGAGACCATGAAGATGTTGGGCTTTCGGGCGCAGAAAAAGGGCTTGGAACTGGTCTATGAGATTGCGCCCGAAATACCCTCGGCGCTGTATGGAGATCCCGGCCGCATTCGCAGGATCCTCTACAATCTGGTGGGTAACGCCGTCAAGTTCACCGACCAGGGCGATGTGCTCCTGACCGTCACGCAAGAGTCGCGCACGGACGAGGAGGTCTGCCTGCACTTTGCGGTCAAAGACAGCGGCATCGGAGTCCCCCTGGAACAGCAGCGCACTATCTTTGAGCCGTTTTCGCAGGCCGACGGCTCGGTCACCCGCAAGCACGATGGCATTGGATTGGGGCTCACCATCGCCAGCAGATTAGTAGAACTGATGCAAGGAAAAATCTGGCTGGAGAGCGCCCCAGGCAAAGGCTGCACGTTTCATTTTACCGCCCGGCTGGAAGTGCGGCAGAGATCCTCGGCACGAACCGCTCCGCTGGCCCTGGAGGGGCTGCAAGGCCTGCAAGCTCTAGTGGTCGACGACAATTCGGTCAACAGGCGGGTGTTGCGAGGCATGCTCACGCGGTGGGGCATGACCACCGCCGAGGTAGACGACGGCGCAGGCGCCTTGCAGGCGCTGCGCGTCGCCAAGGATATCGGCCACCCGTTCTCGCTGGTGCTCCTGGATGGCCAGATGCGCGGAATGGACGGGTTCATGGTCGCCGAGCAAATCAAGAAAGACGGCTGTCTGGAAGCCGCCACCATCATGATGCTTACCTCCGTCGGACACCTGGGCGATGCCGCCCGCTGCCGCGACCTGGGCATCGCCGCCTACCTGGTTAAACCCATTCGCTTAAGTGAATTGGTAAGCGCTATGTGCCTCGCCTTGGAAAAAACCTCCAGCAAGGAAGAAACCCCTCTGGTAACCAGGCACACCTTGCGCGAATCCAAGGACAGGATGCCTCCTCCGAATTAACCACTGTACTTCCAGCAAGTCCCGGCAGCCGCCATAGCCTCTCCCCGCGATCCAGAGTTTGCCGAACCACGCCTCTTCGTACCGTTTGTCGATAACTGTATCGCCCACGTTCGCAGCGCCTAGGGGCTGCCGGGCAGCCAGGTGTAGCGAATGAAAGCTTGCCGATGAGACCTACCGCGGCGCATTAGCCATCCTTGCACTGCGAGTTCTGAATTCGCTCGACAATCCGAGACTTCAGCGTCATCTATATTGGGCCGAGATCGGCTCATTCCGTCAGCAGGCGCAGTGAGTAGCTCTATGTCCCAGGAGTTTCTTAGATGCATCGAGATTTTGCCTTCGCCCTTCGACAATTGAGAACGAATTTCAGGTTTAGCCTGATCGTTGTGCTCACACTGGGATTGGGCATCGGAGCCACAACCGCGATATTCAGCGTGGTAAGCGGAGTATTGCTGCGAGCCTTGCCATTTCCGGAATCGGAACGCTTGATTTCGCTGCAGACTGAGGTCTTTCCGCACCGGGAAAGTGCCACCAAGGAGGCGGGCGCCGGAACGCTGGACGATGTCTCCTTCCCCGACTTTTTGGATTGGCGCGGCCAGAGCCACACGCTGGAGGCGCTCGCGTCCTACGCATACGGCACCACCAGGAAGTTCGCCCCGGGCGGAAACGCGCCGCCGCGAATGATCGAGGCGGAGTACGTGTCCGCAGATTTCTTTCGAGCGCTGGGCGTCGGCCCGATGCTCGGCCGTTCCTTTACTTTGGAGGACGAAAAGGACGATAGCCGTCCGATCATTCTGAGTCACCAATTCTGGGAGTCCGAATTCCATTCTTCACCGGACATCGTCGGCAAGCACATCACGCTGAGTGACCGGCTTTCCACCGTCATCGGCGTGATGCCGGCAGGATTCAGCTTTCCGGACCTGAGCCAACCGCCGAGCTTCTGGGGAACGGTCTGGCGAGCGAGCTTGTCGGCGGCCAATGCCAGGGGGAATCCATGGAAGGAATCTGTGAGTCCCGCGTCCGAGCGAACCAACAGAAATGTCCGGGTGATTGGACGGCTCAGGCCGGATGTCAGCGTGGCCCAGGCGCGAGCGGAGATGAATGCGATACAACGAAGCCTCGCGGAGCAGTACCCCGAGGATCGCAACGCGTTTGGCGTCGAGGTTCGGCCTTTGCTCGATTACGTCAGCGGCGATTTTCGACAGCCCTTGTACCTGCTCTTCGGCGCGGTCACCGCGGTGCTGCTGATTGCCTGCGCCAACGTCGCGGGACTTTTGCTGGCGCGAGGGTTCGCGCGGCGCCACGAGTTCGGCGTGCGGGTGGCTCTTGGCGCTAAACCTTCGCACATCGCGCGACAAGTTTTGATCGAGTCTACGGTGCTGGCCTGCTGCGCCGGAGTCTTCGGCGTCGGCCTCGCCATGGTGTTGCTGAAAACATTTGTGGGCCTTGCTCCGATGGATCTGCCGAGACTCGCCCATGTGCGAATCGACGGGATTGTGCTGGCGTTTGCGTTCCTGGTGTCGCTGTTGACGGGCGTGGGTTTCGGTGTGGTCCCGGCATGGAGTGCATCGCGATTGGACTCCTCCGGACTGTGGCGCGCGGGCCGCGGGATCAGCGGCAGCCGCAACGAGCATCGCTTGCGCGGAATGCTGGTGATTGCGGAGACCGCCATCAGCCTGGTGCTTCTGGCCGGCTCTGGACTGCTCATCCGCAGCTTCTTGCAAACGATGCGAGTTCCTCCGGGGTTTGATCCTCATCACGTTCTGACCTTGCGGCTGGGAATGTCCGCGGTCGAATACCCCAAGGAAAAAGCGCCGTTTTTCTTCCGCCAGTTGCTTCCGATTCTTTCCGCCATTCCCGGCGTGGAGTCGGTCAGCAGCGGCTATCCCATCCCCTTTTCATACGACATGACCAGTCGTTTCAGCATTGGGGGCCGGCCCACGGACCCCAGTGACCTGCCGGTGGCCAACCGAGCCACGGTCGCACCGCGCTATTTTGAGATCCTACGAATCCCCTTGCTGAAGGGGCGCACATTTGACGACCGAGACAGCCTGAACGCCAAGCGAGTCGCCATCGTTAACGAGGAGTTTGCCCGTGAGTTTTTTCCGGCCGAAGATGCGATTGGCAAATCGATTCAGCCGGATTTCCTCGACTACGGCTACGAACCGGCGTGGTATGAAATCGTTGGAGTGGTGGCAGGCATCCGAACTACCGATCTTACCGAGGGTCCTAAGCCGCAATTCTTCTTACCCTATGAGCAGATGTCCTATTGGCCTCAGGCGGTGCTCTTGCGGGTCTCCGGAAACCCATGGGCGTACGTGAACTCCGTGCGCGCTGCGATTGCGGGAGTCAATCGAGATCTGCCGGTCTTTGCGTTCTCCACGTTCGACGAACTTATCGTGCACTCAACGGTATACGCCCGCTTCGAAGCCGGGCTGCTGACGTGCTTCGCGGTTTCCGCGCTGCTCCTTGCCGCGGTAGGTTTGTACGCCGCGCTTTCGGAAATGGTGGCCCGCCGCACCTTTGAAATCGGCCTGCGGGTGGCCTTGGGCGCCCAGCAAGGAGATGTTTTCGGGCTGGTAGTGCGACGCGGGCTGATCTTGGCGGCAATTGGTTTGCTGCTGGGGTTGGCTGGGTTTGTGATTTTCGGGAGAGTCCTCGCGGACATGCTCTATGGTGTGCGCGGGTTTGATCCGTTAACGGTTGTAGCGGCTTGTGTAGTGCTTCTTCTGGTGTCGCTGCTGGCAAGCGCGGCGCCGGCTTGGCGGGCCACGCGCTTGCAGCCTACCGAGGCGCTGCGGGAGCAATAGAGCCGCGCCGTCCCCGAACGGGTTTCGAGGAAGTACGCCGAGGGGATCGTGGAGAGCACGGTCCAGACCGGTGCCAGTTTGGCCGCTTGCTTCAGGGCAGGTAAGACGCTATAAACTCCCCACCTTTGTTTCTTGCGGCAGGCGCAACTCGCCGCGATGGAACGGCGGATTGGTCTCCACCATTAAGTCGAGAGTGGGCGGAAGATCCGTTAGCCCGGTCGGAAGAGGGAGCACACCATGGCGGTTAAACAAGGAGAGCTGGCACTGCTGCAACATCCTGTGGCGGTCGAGCTGCTGGGCTCGAAGATACCTGCGCGCTTTGCCTATGTGTGGATAGATGGGACGCCCAGAGTCATTCCCATCTGGTTCCACTGGAATGGCCGCGAGTTCATATTGGGGACTCCGCCCAAAGCGCCAAAGCTGAAAGCCCTGGCAAAAAATCCCAAAGTGGCTCTGACCATCGACAACGACAGTTTTCCTCACAAAGTGCTGCTGATCCGCGGCACCGCACTTCTTGAAACCGTGCAGGGGATCGTGCCGGAGTATGCCGTTGCCGCCGAGCGCTATTTCGGGCAAGAACAAGGGCAAGGATGGCTCAAGCACCTCGGCAGTCTGGTTCCCAACATGGTGCGAATCCAGATTACCCCGGAGTGGGTAGGGCTATTGGATTTCCAGACGCGTTTTCCGAGCGCCCTGTCGGCCTAGCTGACCCCCAGTCAAGCGAATACCGCCGCTTGCGGTGACCTGGAAACATCTCTGGCAGTCCCAGCCGGAAAAAACAACTTGACAACCGAGCAAGTGTTCAGTATTTTCTGTATTGACAGAAACAATGGAAGCGACTAACACTACGGTAGTGACGATCTCCTTTAGAGTGCCGCGCCGCGGCGCCGCCTTCTCGGCTGATCCACAACCACTCATCCTTCCGCAAACTCCCGCCCGTACGCGACCTCTCGTTCGGACTCCTCCGAACGGGCTGCCGGCGAATGGTTCCGCACTTCCGATTCGAGGACCGAAATGACCAACCCGGCCAACACTGCACTAACTCCGGTAGCCCAAAAATTCATCCTCCATTGGGGCGAAATGGGCACCCGCTGGGGTATCAACCGCACCGTAGCCCAGGTCCATGCCCTGCTGTTTCTCGCGCCCAAGCCGGTACCCGCCGACGAAATCGCCACCACGCTAGCGGTAGCCCGCTCCAACGTGAGCACCAGCCTCCGCGAACTCCAGGGCTGGGGCATTGTCCGCGTTGTCCACGTACTGGGCGATCGCCGCGACCACTTTGAGTCCATCAAGGATGTCTGGGAGATTTTCCGCATCGTTTCCGAAGAAAGAAAACGCCGTGAAATCGATCCGACCTTGAAGGCCATCGGCGAGTGCGTGCAGGAATTGAAAGCCAACCCGCAGGGCGACGCCTACACCCGCGAACGCCTGGAAAGCATGCTGGAGTTCCTAACCGCCATGACCGGCCTCTTTGAAGAAATCCTACGCATGCCCACCGGCGCGCTAAAAGGCGTAGTAAAACTCCGAGGCAAGGTCATCACGCTATTGGGCAGCGACAAGAAGAAGGCAGGATGACAAATGATGCGATTTTCTTCTCTGCGTTCTCAGCGTCTCTGCGTTAGGTTTTCTCTCGTATTTCTCTTCGCCTCGGCGGCGAGGCCAATCCCATGATTTCGCTAACCTCAGAATTCACAGACGGCAAAGGCCGCCACGCCCGCGGCTGGCTCTTCTTCGACGCCGACTGCGGCTTCTGTACCAAAATGGCCCGCTGGCTGGCTCCCATCCTGAGCAAGCGGGGCCTGGCAGTAGCCCCGCTCCAAGACCCGCGAGTAGGTCCCTTGCTCGGCCTGTCGGGTCCAGACCTGCTACGCGAGATGCGCTTCCTGCTCGCCGACGGCACTCAATACGGCGGCGCCGACGCCGCCGTCGCGTTAGCCCACGAAATCTGGTGGTGGCGACCCCTGGTCTGGTTCGCCAAGCTCCCCGGAGCGACGCGCCTCCTCCACGCCGGCTACCACTCGATCGCCGCCAACCGCAGTTGCGCCGCCGAGTCCTGCCCAGCCTCGCGCGACTCTCCAGGTATATCGCGGCGAACCTAGCCGGGTGCCCCAGACGCCGTTTTTGCGTCTGGGGTTTTTGACTTTTCTCTCGATGGGATCCAACCACTGTTTCTCGCCTAGCCTTCTTAGACCCCCTCAGACTTTTCCACAGGTCATTCGAATGGCGACAAAGTTATGATTGACAGTTAGTACAAAATGGGTTAGTCTTTGGTATGGAAATTGCTCCGCAGCGTCCCGCCTCTCCTCCCCGCCGAGCTAGCCTGCCCCGCCTTGACCCTTCTCTTACTCCTTCCGTATCAACACCTTACGACTCGCTGCCCGCTATCTCCCATCGAATCAAAACGATGTATCACACCACGAGGTAACCACCATGGAATCAAAACGATGTAAAAAACATACGGGGGTAGGGGTCTCTTCCGATTTCTCCCCCGCCAGCAGCTCTCCGCTTCTAGCACCGAACGAAACCCATCTTCCAGTAACCACCGTCGAGCCTTCTATTTCCCCTACCTGCCAATACACCAGCACCAGGGGCCATCGCTGCCACATGCTCCCCGCCGATGACCATTCCTCCCTGTGCCCGCACCACGCCCGCCAAGTTGCGAAGCGCGAGCAGCGTCAAAACGAAGCCGTCGCCAAAGAACTTCTCGACGGCACCGACGGAGATTTCTCCTCCGCCGACGCTGTCAATCGCTTGCTCACCAATCTCGTCAAGCAACTCGCCCGCAAACGCATCGCTCGCCGCGATGCCATCGCCTTGGCCTATATCTCCCAACTGCTCCTCAATAGCCTCAGCGCCCTCGACCGCGAATACTACGCCGAACAAGAAGCCGCGCCCAACGAGTTCGCCCTCCGAGGCCTCGAGGCGGAAAGACAACGAGCCGCGCTGTCCGCCGCTCCCTGAACTTGGAGGGCAGAAAGGAAAAACCAGAGTCAAAGCTTTGGAGTTGGCAGCCTGCGGAGCGCCCCTCTTTAGGAGGTCGGGGCTTCAGCCCCGACGTAACGCAGTGCTCTCAATGGGCTTTTAGCCCCTGAAGAAACGCTTTTGGCATTCCTCCACGGCCTGTTAAGCCCCGGCCGCAAAGCACCGTCAAATCTTGAGGAGCTTAGTCAGTGTGCCGCCCAAGATCGCTTCTTTGTCGGCGTCGTGTAGATAGGAGGCGTTCACGATCAAGTCGATGCTGTCGGGCCAGTTGAAGGGGATGTCGGTGCCGTAGACCACCTGGCTTGAGCTCGTTTCCGCAACCAGGTGCCGCAGGCCCTCTTCGGAGAAGACCATGGAGTCCACCAGGATCTGGTTCTTGAAATACTCGCTGGGGTGCTTTTTGTTTTGGCAATTGGCGGCGGGGCGGACTGCGCAGGCTACTTCCGAGCGGCCCAGGTAGGACGGCAGGTAGCCGCCGCCGTGAGCTGCGCATATTTTCAGCGCCGGGAAGCGGTCGAGCGTGCCGTCATTGATCATGTGCGAGAGGAAGACCGTCGTCTCCAGAGGATTGCCGATGATATTGGGGAGGTCGCCGTTCCCTTTCAGGCCGTCTTCTTTGACGATGTTCTCCGCAGAGCCGGGGTGCATGAAGACCAGGACCCCAAGTCGCTCGGCTTTGGCCCAGAAGGGATCGAACTTGGGGGAGGACAACGGTTCGCCGGCCACGTGGCCACCGACGGCTGCGCCGCGCATGCCCAGGTTTTTCACGGCATGCTCTAGCTGCTCGGCGGCCAGGTCGGGATACTGCAAGGCTACCGAGCTGAGCGCCACAAAACGATCCGGGTGGGCGGAGCACCAGGCCGCGAGTTTTTCGTCCTGGACCTTGACGATTTGGGCCGCCAGGTCGCGCTCGGCCGCGTACCACCAGAAAAGATTTATGCTGAGGACTTGGACGTCGATGCCCCGCTCGTCGAGGACGCGGAGACGGTCCGGCCCGAGGACTTGCGGGCCGCGGGCGGGGCCGTTGGCGCGCAGCAGCTTGGTGCCCTTTACGAGTTCGGCGACTTCCGGAATTACAGCGTGAGCGTGAACGTCCACGACCTTCACGCGCTTTCCGCCTACGAAGATTTCGCGGCGCTTGGCGGGAGCGGCTTCGGCTTGAGCGGAGAATGCCGAGGCGGCATCGCGCCAGCCTCCGAGCGTGGTGCCCGCAGTTGCCGCCGCCAAGGTCTTCAAGAATGCCCTGCGATTGCTCATCTCGGATCCTCCGCCTCTGCTGTACCGGTGGTGAATAGGAATAAGACCCGCAAACAGCGCCGGGCGTTTCATAACGGCCAACTGGCGAACGCAGATTCGTCTGGCGCCTTCTTGCGCGCACGGAATCTCGGCTCGTACCGCCGGACACAACCAGGAATGGCTGTACCGCAAGCATATTGCAGCCCGGTTAGCCGACCGCCTGCATGGTGGAGACCAGTTCCGGAATGTTGATGCGGATTACGGTGCCTTGGCCGGGGCGGCTTTCGATGGAGAGGCGGAAATCCGCGCCGTAGAGGACGCGGAGGCGTTCGCGGACGTTGCTTAGACCGATGCCTTCGACGTACACGTGGGGCATTTTCTCTTCGGAGATGCCCACGCCGTTGTCTTCGATTTCAATGTCGAGGCGGCCGTCGCGGTTGGTGGTGCGCAGGCGGATTTTACCCCCGTCGAGTTTGGGAGCCAGGCCGTGCTTGAGGCAATTTTCGACGATGGGTTGCAGGAGCATGCTGGGCACGAAGGCTTCCAGGGCGTCGTCGTCGATTTGTTTGATGATTTCGAGATTGTCGCGGCCGAAGCGGGCGACTTCGATGTCCAGGTAATCGTCGATGAACTTTAGCTCTTCTTTTAGCGGGACGAAGGTTTCGTGTTTGCGGAGCAGCCGGCGGAGGATGTTGCTCAGCTTCAGGACCACACCGCGAGCGGAGTCGGGGTCGAAGCGGATCAGCGCGGAGACGGTATTCAGCGTGTTGAACAGGAAGTGCGGGTTGATTTGGCTGGAGAGCGCGTCCATGCGGGCTTTGAGCAGCAATTGTTGGTGGCGTTCGAGATTCATCTCGATGCGGGTGTTGTTCCAGATTTTCAGCGGGGCGGCGACGGCCATGGCGGTCGCCAGGACGGACAGCACCAGCCACCAATTCCAGTGCGGATCGATGGCGAACAGCCATTTGGGCTTGGTGGTGAGCACCAGCGCGACGCGGCCCATCTCCAAACCCATGCAGGCCAGGAGAGGCAGGAGTTCCCAGGACATTTTGGCGTGGCGCGCCAGGCGCAGCAGGTCGCGCGGAATATTTAGAAACGTGAACGGGCCGAAGTTCCAGAGATCCTCTTTGTTGGGGATGGCCTGGCGCATCAGGCCGCCCAGCAGACCCGCGGTGGAGGCGGCGGGCATGCCCAACCATTCGTGGGCCATCAGCGCCGGAATCGTAATGATGGCGCCACCTATGGGGCCAACGACGCGGCCGCCAAGCAAGCCCATTAAAAACGCGCCTTCCAGGGAAAGATCGGCGAAGCGGTACGGAAATCCGACCAGGCGCAGCAGCACGCCGAGGATCAGCGGCGGAGTCATGAACAGCATGAGCTTCAGTTTTTGGTCGGGGTCGCGCTCTTCGGTGAAGAGCACGCGGCGAAAGGTGTTCCAGCGCGCCAGCAAGGCCGCGAACGAAGCGGCAACGCCTACTTTCAGCAGCAGCGTGAAGAGCAGATCCTTGACGGAGATGGCGGTGTCCATGATTTGGTCGCGAGCCAAGCTTGCGCGGCGGAGCGCGAGCCCCGGCGCGTTCTGCCAGTTAACGCTAGCCAATCCGCTGGGCGAAGTAAAGCGAGGCCGCGGCCTGCCTTTGACAGGAGCTCTCCCGGCCCGGGAGACGCGGCGCCCGGCGCCTTTGTGAAGTACGAAGATTTTCGTTGACACTACGAACAGCTTCGTAGTATGGTCCGCCCATGGACGCACAACGCAAGCAAAAACCGACCGCCGGCGAGCTGGAAATCCTCCAGGTGCTGTGGGAGCGCGGGCCTTCCACGGTACGCGAGGTGTATGAAGCCGTCAGCGCCAGCAAGCTCGTCGGTTACACCACCATTTTGAAACTTCTGCAGATCATGACCGCAAAAGGCACGGTGCGCCGCAATGAAAAGGAGCGCGCGCACGTTTACGAGGCCTGCGAGCCGGCCGAGAAGACCAAACGCAAGCTCGCCGCCGACGTGTTACAGCGCGTCTTCGACGGCTCGGCCAGCCAACTGATGCTGCACGCGCTGGCTTCGCGCCGGGGATCCAAGCAGGAGATCGAAGAGTTGCGACAATTGCTCGATGAATACGAAAGGAAGCTGCGATGAGAGAAATCAGCGGCTGGCTGTCGTTGGAAGTCATGCGTCTGGTGGGCTTGGCGCTGCTGCATTTCTTGTGGCAGGGACTGGCCCTGGCGGCGCTGGCGTCCGTGGCGATGAGCGCGTTCCGAAGCGCCGCATCGCGGTATGTGATCGGTGTGGGCGCTCTGGCGCTCATGGTCGCCGCGCCACCGATTACCTATCTCGCGTTGCAGCACGCGACACAGGGTGCACGCTCGACCGCAGAATTCGTCACAGCGCCTGCGGCAGCGATAGACACGGTCTCTCCCGCTCGTACCAGTAACGCGCCATTTCGACCTTCGCCTGACGTGCCAGCCGGTTCACTGGCATGGCTGGTGGAAGGCTGGTTCGCTGGAGTTCTGCTGTGCAGCCTGCGAACCGTCTGCGGCTTCCTGTGGATCGAGAGGTTGCGGCGCAAAGAGTGCGGCGCGATTGCTGGAAAACTGCTCCAGACTTGTGTGGCCTTGCAGCAGCAGCTGGGCCTTCGGCGGGCTATTCGCTACTGCGAATGCGTGCACCTGCAGGCTCCGGCGGTGATCGGATGGTTTCGGCCGATGGTGCTGCTGCCGGTGACGGCGCTGACCGGTCTTTCGGAGGCGCAACTGGAAACGGTGATCGCGCACGAATTGGCGCATATCCAGCGGCTCGACGGGTTCATTAACCTCTTCCAAATCGCGGCGGAGACGGTGTTGTTCTACCATCCGGCAGTGTGGTGGCTGAGCCGGCGCATTCGCGTGGAGCGCGAGAATTGCTGCGACGACGCGGCGCTGGCGGTATGCGGCAATCCTGTCGAATACGCGCGGGCACTGGCGCAGATGGCCGAGTGGCGGGCGGCGCCGTCGCTGGCCATGGCGTCGAACCGCGGGCCGCTGGCGGAACGCGTAGCGCGCATGCTGGGTATGGCGCAAAGAGAAGGCGGAAGAAATCACGCCAGCCTGGCCGCCAGCGTTCTTTGTCTGTCGGCGGCGCTCTTCGCCGGCAATGCCTTCGTCGGCTTTGCGCGAGTGACTCACGCGGCCCACGCTAAGGCCGCGGAAGCACAACCCGAAGCTCCGCGTGATGCGGACGCAAGGATCGTCGTCCGCGCTTCGCGAGTGCCAGCAGCGAAACCCGCTCATCCGTCGGCACCGACTCCACCAGCGCCAGCGGAGCAGGAGCAGCCGGCCGCTGCCGCAAAGTCCTCTTACATCGACGGATTGAAGGCCGAGGGAATTGAGAATTTGCCGCTCGACGAACTGGTGAACCTGAAGATTCAGGGCGTCACCCCGGAATACGTGCACACCATCCACGAGCTGGGGTTGCGGCCGAGCGCGGAGGAACTGATTGGGTTGCGCGTGCAGGGTGTGACGCCAGGCTACATCCAAGAACTGCGCGGATTGGGCTTTCATCCGGACGTCGACGAAATCATCGGCATGAAAGTACAAGGCGTGACTCCCGAATATGTGAAAGCACTGCAAGAGCTGAAGCTCAAGACCAGCGCCGACGACGTGATCGGTATGAAAGTGCAAGGCGTAACTCCGGAGTACGTCAAGGAGCTCCGCGACCTCGGGCTCCCGGTGAGCACGGACGAAGTCATCGGCATGAAGGTGCAAGGCGTGACGCCGGAATACATCAAGGACTTGCGAGCACTGGGCCTCAAGCTGGACGGCGACGACATCGTAGGGATGAAGGTTCAGGGAGTTACTCCGGACTACGTTCGCAGTCTGCAGGGCCTGGGCCTGCACCTTGATTCCGACGATGTAATCGGCATGAAAGTGCAAGGTGTTACGCCGGAATACGTAAAGGATCTTCGCGACGCCGGGTTGCAACTGGACGCCAGCGAGCTGATCGGCGCGAAAGTACAAGGCATCACTCCGGAGTTCATTTCCGAAGCGAAGAAGCACGGCTTCCAAAACCTCGATTTGGACAAGTTGATTTCACTGAAGCATTCCGGCGTGTTGGACAAGTAACCGAAGCCCGAAGGGAGCAACGCCCATGAACCGTCGAGACGCCCTGATTTGCTATGTATTGGTGGCCGCTTGCCTGGTGAGTTCGTGGATCGCACGCGCCGCGGAGTCGTACAGGGGCGACTGGACGGTGAGCCGGTCCAGCGAACCGGGCAAGGTGGAGTTCACGCTGATCGAGCACCGTCAAGGGCACAACTCCACACATTCGTCGGATTGGTCGTTGGCCGAACTGAAAGGCCTGGATCTCTCGAAAGCCGGCAGGCAGGATGTGAAGTTCACGATCGTGCGCGACGCGGGGCGCTTCGATTGCGAC
Source organism: uncultured Acidobacteriota bacterium (assembly GCA_963788495.1). Lineage (GTDB taxonomy): Bacteria > Acidobacteriota > Terriglobia > Acidiferrales > UBA7541 > Acidiferrum. Next base: position 133,555 of record CAWBGX010000005.1, read on the forward strand.
GGGTTCGTGGAGAACGGCGAAGGCGCGGGAATTTTTCATTTCTTTCCGGCCGCGAACTACGCCCGGGAAATGGGGGCGCTGGGCTTTAGCGGCGTGGATGACGAGAAGCAGTTTTCGATGGCAGAGATGGACGTCAGCTATTCTTTTGCGAAACAGATGAAAGGCGAGCATCTCCACGGGCTGGATACGGACAAGCTCATCGCCTTCCGGATTTTCAACGTGAATGTGGAATTCATCGAACAACTACGCAGTGCTGGGCTGAAAGCGGACGATTGCGACAAGCTGGTGGCCTTCCGCATCCACGGTGTGACGCCGGAGATGGTCAGCTATCTTCATCAGGCCGGTTACCAGCCGGACGAAGACACGCTGGTGGCCATGCGCATTCATGGCGTAACGCCGGACTGGATGCAGCAACTCAAGAAACAGGGCTACGATCACGTGGATTTGCACAAACTGATCGCTTTCCGAATTCACGGCGTTTCCCCGGAATTCATCGAAAAGCTGCAAGGCCTGGGCTATCACCACCCGGAGCCCGATCAACTGGTAGCCATGCGCATTCACGGCGTCTCGCCGGAATTCATCGCCGGCCTGCGCTCGCGCGGCATGCAAAATCTGACGATCGATCAACTGGTCAGCCTGCGGATCCACGGCATCGACTAGACGCGCGCCGCTGGGCACGGAAGGCGAACACAGAACTTCGCAGCGAAAACCCCGGTTGTGGGTCAGTTTCCGACTACCCGCGTTTGTAAAGCAACTAAAATCAATATTTGGTCGAGTATTGGATTGGCTTCGCTAAGATATATGCATGGGTGAAGACAAACCGCATGAATTCCAGACGGCTCTTCAGCAGTTGGGGACTTCTATCTATTCGCAAAATGACGACGAATTTGGGCGAATCCTTTCAGATTTGGAACTCACCGTTTTGGAGAGTGATAAGTGGCCGGCCGGTTTCTTCGAGGGCTTGGAAGGGTTCTTGAAAGACCCAAACTTTCTTAGTCTGACGAGTTCTTGGAAGCTTTTGTATTTCATCAACAACAATTGGGAACATCTTTCAGAACAGGAAAAGGAACGTCTGCAACAGGTGCTGGCGGATACATTCGACAAGCATTCGAATTGGATGGGCGCATTCGTGACGTCTGAGATTCTCGGGAATCACTATGCTGACGAAAAAAACCTGGGAACTCTAGCGCGACTGGCGAAGAGTGCGCGCCTCCCTGAGAGGTCGCTTGCTCCGCATGGGATAGGAATCCTGGCAAAAACTACGGAACACGAAGCGCTACGTCGTCTTGCTATCCACGAACTTCAAAAACTGAAGGAAAGCGACTCTGAGGAAGTTCGGCAAGAAGCACTAATTGCACTTGGCAAGCTGAGTTCTAACTAAGGCGAGATGAACTGCCTCGTTTTCCTCCACCGTCGGTGTATTGCAAACTGCCCGCCACGAAAACCCACGGCGTGCATCGAATTTGGCTTGGGCTATTCTAGGCTGTGTGTCAGAGTTGATTGCATGGCTGTTTGGGTGAATGGTTCCCGATGAGCACAATGTCGCGTCCGAAATTGGTATCGAAAAATGGAGCCGCTGCTTTGGAGCAAGTGGCCCACGCGGAACTGCCTACGCGCTACGGGCGCTTCACGATTTATGGATTCAAGGGCCAAGGTCCCGAGGAAGAGGCAGTGGCGTTGGTGCGCGGGAAGCTCAATGGGAAAACCGCGCCACTGGTGCGCGTGCACTCGCAGTGCCTTACGGGAGATGTGCTGGCGTCGCTGCGTTGCGACTGCCGGGCGCAGCTGGAGCTTTCGCTGAAGAAGATCGGCCAGGCTTCCTCGGGCATCCTGCTCTATTTGCCCCAAGAGGGGCGCGGCATCGGGTTGATGAACAAGCTGCGGGCTTACCAGCTTCAGGATGGCGGCATGGATACCGTGGAGGCCAACCAGACGCTGGGCTTCGCGGCTGACGCCCGGGACTATGACTTTTCCGCGCAGATCCTGAAGCAGCTCGGCGCGACCAAGATTCGCCTGCTTTCCAACAATCCCGAGAAAGTTCGGCAGTTGGAACAGGCCGGCATTCGGGTGGTGGAACGAGTTCCCTGCCAGCCGCGGATTTCGAAGACTTCGCGGGCTTACCTGCAAACTAAAAAGCGCAAGATGGGGCATTTGCTCGACGGAGTTTGAGGCCTGTTGGTGGAGATCTCGCCAAGCACGGGCGCAGCAGTGCTGCGCCCCTACACGGAAACCGCGCTTCGGCTTTAGCCGCCGCCGACGAATTGCACGATTTCGTAGCGGTCGCCTGGGGCGACTTGCGTTTCGGGCCATTTCGGCCGCGGCAAGATTTCCAGATTGCGCTCGACGGCCACGCGGCCGCTGTCCAGGCCCAGCTCGCGCAGTAGGTCCACGACCGTGGCGCCGGGCTGGGTGGCGCGATTTTCTCCATTGACCGATATCGTCATCGCTGTGTCCATTTCGTTCAGCCTGCGGCCGGAACTTTGGGCTTGCTACGCAACTGAAATCGCAATTGCTCGCGCGCGCCGCTGAAGTTGGCTTCGATGACCAATGCCGGATCGTTGCCGGTAAGGCGCGGCATGCTGAACTCGATCAACGCCTGGCCGCTGGCGCGGGTTTCCGCGGAAAATTCCGTGGGCTCGGCGGCGCCCTCGATGCGGGCGGTGATGCGCACGCCGGCAATTCCAGAGCCCCCTTCTTTGTGGCGTATGGCGACCTGGAGAGTGGCTCGGCCGGCGGAGAGCCAGGTCCTGGCGTTCATGAGTTCCATGACGATCGGCTTCAGCGAAGAGGTAGTCGTGGGAGCGGCTTTGGCGGGCGGCTGTGGCGTCGGGGCGGAAGGCGCAGCCGGCGGTTGCGGCACCGCCAGCTGCAGCACGCCTGAGCGAATTTCTTCCATGACCGTGCGATGCTGATCGTCGAGCCGGAGCTTGAGGGCTTGCTCTTTGTCGGCGTTAAGAGGCAAAAGGTCCGAGTAGCTCTTGGTGCGGCGGTGCAACACGCGTCCACGGGAGTAAACGGTGGTATCGATCATGGCGCTGACCGTGCCGCGATCCTCGGTTTGCACGTGAAAAGTGTTGGCGCCGACGCTGACATTCGAGTTGTGACCGAACAACATTGGGTAGTAGACCCTCGACCGGCAAGCCGCCGTATTAGAATATTGCAATATCTCGTCGCCGCATTTGACCGGGCGGCGGCTGACTCGCTATTATAGCGCTTCGCCTATGAGTAGTTCCGGCCTACATGCATACGCACCGCTTCTGATACACCTGCTGCTGGCAACGGCGCTCGCCGGCGTGCTGGTAACCCTTTCCGCGGTGGTGGGCTGGCGGCGCCCCAATCGCGCCAAGCAGCAGCCCTACGAGTGCGGCATGGTGCCGACCGGCGACGCCCGGCAACCCTTCTCCGTCAAATTCTATCTGGTAGCCATGGTTTTCATTCTGTTCGATGTGGAAGCTATCTTCCTGTACCCTTGGGCCTATATTTATCGCGACATGTTTAAGCAATCGCTGAGCTTCGGTAGATTCGGTTTCGTAGAGATGATCATTTACGTCGCTATCCTCCTGGTCGGGTACATTTACTTGTGGAAGAAGGGCGCGTTCGACTGGCATAAATAGCCGGGCGCAAACGGGGATTCGGAATCCGTGACGGAGAACTCCAGCCAACACGCTAATGTTGTAGTCGATGCCTTGCGCTCGTGGAGCGCCAACGCCATCAGCGAAGTGATCGAATTCCGCGGCGAGACCACCATTGTGGTGGCCCGCAAAGTGCTTCGGACGGTGGCGGAACGCTGCCGGGACGAAGAAAAGCTGCAATTCAACCTGCTTACGGACGCCACTTGCCTGGACCGCTTTCCGATGGAGCCGCGCTTCGAACTGAACTACCACCTGGTTTCCATCCCCCTGCGCCAGAAAGTGCGGCTGCGGGTGCGCCTCGCGGGTGACGATCCCGTGGTGGATTCGCTGGTTCCCGTGTGGCCCGGCGCCAACTGGCTGGAGCGCGAAATTTTCGACCTCATGGGCATACGCTTCACCGATCATCCGGACCTGCGGCGCATCCTGCTTCCCGACGATTGGGAAGGCCATCCGTTGCGCAAAGATTATCCGGTCGAGGGCTACCGGGATATTCCCGCAATTGCCACCAAATATACGAGGAACAGAAACCTGTGAGTACCATCCAGACCGCTACCGGCGCCACCAAGACCATGGTCCTCAATATGGGACCGCAGCACCCCTCTACCCACGGCGTGCTGCGCATTTTGCTGGAACTGGACGGCGAAACGGTGGTCAAAGCCGTTCCCGACCTGGGCTACCTGCACACCGGCATCGAAAAATCCTGCGAAGACAAGACCTATTCGCAGGCGATCACGCTGACCGACCGGATGGATTACCTGAATCCGCTGGGCAACAATCTGGTGTATTGCCTGGCGGTCGAAAAGCTGCTGGGCATCGAAGTCCCCAAACGGGCGCAATACATTCGCGTTCTGCTGGTGGAACTGCAACGGGTCTCCTCGCACCTGGTTTGGCTGGGAACTCACGCGATCGACCTGGGCGCGATGAGCGTGTTCCTGTACTGCTTCCGCGAACGCGAGGAAATTCTCAAGATTTTCGAGTTTGTCGCCGGGCAGCGGATGATGACCAGCTACATCCGCATCGGCGGGCTGGCCCTTGAGCCTCCGACCGGCTGGCTGCAGCGGGTCGAGAAATTCCTGAAGATGATGCCCAGCCGCATCGACGACTACGAATCGCTGCTTACCGGCAACCGCATCTGGATGGGCCGCACCCAGGGAATCGGCTACATCTCCGCCGAGGACGCCATTGCCCTGAGCATGACCGGGCCCACGCTGCGCGCCGCGGGCATTGCCTACGACAATCGCAAGCTCTTCCCGTACTCGAGCTACGAGGATTTTGACTTTGAAGTGCCCACGCGCACCGATTCCGATTGTTTCGCGCGATATATGCTGCGGGTAGCGGAAATGCGCGAGAGCTTGAAGATCGTCCGGCAGGCCATGGACAAGATACCTACCCTCGAAGGCCCTATTCGGACCGAAGCGCCCGGCATCGTGCCTCCCGAGCGCGAAAAAATGAAGACCGAGATGGAAGCGCTCATCTACCACTTCAAGATTTTCACCGAAGGATTCGCGCCGCCGCCGGGTGAGGTGTTTGTTACGGTAGAATCCCCGCGCGGCGAACTGGGTGCTTTTGTGGCCAGCGACGGCTCGCCAAAACCGCTGCGCGTGCACTTCCGTTCTCCGTCGTACATCAACTTGCAGGCCCTTCCGAAGCTGATCGAGGGTCAGTTGATTTCCGACGTGATCGCCTGCATCGGCACGATCGACATCGTGCTGGGAGACGTGGACCGGTGAGGTTTTTTGCAGCGCGGGGGGCAGGTCTCGCGTTTTGCCGACCGGGCGCTGCCGACAAACCTGCCGGCGGAGCGACCGGGAAAGCGGCGACCCTGCGAGGCTCGGGGTTAACAAGCCGCCGCACTCCAAGGGATAGCTAACGATTATGGAACTTACGCCACAACTTGCGGCTCGTTTCGAAACCCTGCAAAACCGCTATCCGGTGAAGCGTAGCGCGTTGATTCCCATGATGATGTATGCCCAGGACGAATATGGGTGCGTCAGCGACGCCATGATCGCGGAAATCGCGCGGCGCCTGGATTTGCGCACCGTCGAGGTGGAAGAGACGCTGGCCTATTACTCCATGCTGCACCGCAAGCCGGTGGGCAAGCATCACGTGCAGATCTGCACCAACGTGGCCTGCATGCTCCGCGGCGGGACCGAACTGCTGGAACAAGCCAAGAAACGGCTGGAAATCGGCCACAAAGAGGTGACCAGCGACGGCGTGTTCTCTCTCGAAGAAGTCGAGTGCATCGGGGCCTGCACGGGAGCGCCCTCGCTGCAGGTGAATTACGATTTCTACGAGAATGTCACCCCGCTCAAATTCGACCGCCTGATTGAAGATCTGGACGCGGGCAAAAAGACGGCGCCGGAACCGGTGACGGCCGGCGCCTTGCATCCTCGCGACAAGGCCGAGACGCCGGTCATCAGCCGGCGCTGGGGCATAAAAGACTCGACCAAGATCGATGTGTACCTGCAGCACGACGGCTACAAGGCGCTGGAGAAAGCGCTGCGGGAAATGACCCCGGAGTCGATCATCGAAGAGGTTAAGAAGTCCAGCCTGCGCGGTCGTGGCGGCGCGGGCTTTCCGACCGGGATGAAATGGTCTTTCGTTCCAAAGGATTCGCCGAAACCCAAATACATCATTTGCAACGCCGACGAATCGGAGCCCGGCACTTGCAAAGACCGCCCGCTGATGGAGATGGATCCGCACCAGATGATCGAGGGCATCACCATCGCCGGCCGCGCCATTGGCGCGCATATGGGCTTCATCTATATTCGCGGCGAGTACCGCTACGTTCTGGACATCGTGCAGGGCGCCCTGGACGAATCCTATTCGCGGAATTATCTCGGCAAGAATATTCTCGGCTCTGGGTTCGATTTTGACCTGGTGGTGCACACCGGTGCCGGCGCTTACGAATGCGGCGAAGAATCGGCGCTGATGGAGTCCCTCGAGGGCAAGCGCGGCTATCCGCGCATCAAGCCGCCCTTCCCTGCCGTTGTGGGTCTCTATGGCTGCCCCACCATCATCAATAATGTCGAGACGCTCAGCACGGTGCCCGCGATTCTGCTGGAAGGCGGCGAAACCTACGCCAATCGCGGCACGCCGCGCAACGGCGGAACCCGCTTGTTGTGCGTCGCGGGCCACGTCAACAAGCCCGGCATCTACGAAGTGCCCCTGGGCATGAACATGAAGAAGTTCATCTACGAGGTCGCCGGTGGCATTCCCGGCGGGAAGAAATTGAAAGCGGTCATTCCCGGCGGAAGTTCCTGCCCGCTCATGAAGGCCGACGAAATCGACGTTGCCATGGACTACGACTCGGTGGCCAAAGCGGGATCCATGCTGGGCTCCGGCGGCATGGTGGTGATCGACGAAGACACCTGTATGGTGGACATGGCCCGGCGCATCATGCACTTTTACGCGCACGAATCCTGCGGCTGGTGTATTCCCTGCCGCGAGGGCACCACGTGGTTGCGGAAGACGCTGGAGCGCTTCCACGCCGGCCTGGGGCGTCCAGAAGACATCGACGTCATCGGCGACCTGGCCAAGAACATGTTGGGCCGCACGTTCTGCCCGCTGGGCGATGCCGCGGCGTTGCCGACCATCAGCATCGTCGGCAAGTGGCGCAATGAATTCGAGGACCATTTGAACGGGCGTTGTGCATACAAAAAAGCCTCCGAAGCTTTACTTCTGGGCGCGCGGTAGGACGGAATGCCAGAACACACAACCGAACAAAAGCTCATTTCGCTGAAGATCAACGACCGCGACGTGCAAGTCCCGCCGGGCACGCTGCTGATCGAAGCGACCCGGCGTATCGGCACGGAAGTTCCCTCTTTTTGCTATTATCCCGGGCTTTCGTTGCAGGCTGCTTGCCGCATGTGCATGGTGGAAATCGAAAAGATGCCCAAGCTGCAGACCGCGTGCACGGTGGTGGCCACCGAGGGCATGGTGGTGCGCACCAACAGCGACCAGGTGCGCCAGGCCCGCAAGTACATGCTGGAGTTTTTGCTTTCCAACCACCCCCTGGATTGCCCGGTCTGCGACAAGGGTGGCGAGTGCGAACTGCAAGACATGGTGTTCCGCTACGGCGCGGATTCCAGCCGTTTCGTGGAAGAAAAAATTCATCGCCCGGAAGAAAAATGGTCGGAACTGGTGTATTACGATGCGCCGCGCTGCATTTTGTGCTTCCGCTGCGTGCGCGTCTGCGATGAAGGCATGGACGTCAAGGCGCTCGGCGTGGGCATGCGCGGTGCGAACAGCATCATCATTCCCAACCGCGAAGATCACCTGGAGTGCGAAGAGTGCGGCATGTGCATCGACATCTGCCCGGTCGGCGCGCTTACCAGCGGCACGTATCGCTACAAAACCCGCCCCTGGGAGATGCAATACGTCTCCACCATCTGCACCCACTGCTCCAACGGCTGCAAGACCACGCTCAGCGTGCGCAACCACGAGATCATGCGCGCCAACAATCGCGACCTCTCGGGCATCAACAAGGATTTTCTGTGTGTCAAAGGGCGTTTCGGTTTTGATTTCACGCAGCACAAGGACCGCATTCGCCAGCCGCTGTTGCGCAAGGGCGACAAGCTGTATCCCGCGTCCTGGGAAGAGGCCGCGCAGACCGCTGCCGCCAAGTTAAAGCAGATTCTGGACGCCCACGGCCCGGACTCCATCGGATTTATCGGTTCGAACCGCACCTCCAACGAAGAGAATTACCTGCTGCAGCGCCTGGCCCGGGCGACCTTTGGCACTAACAACATCGATCATCACCGGACCGTGGACTATACCGGCTTTTTGACTGCATTGGGTGATCGCGCGGGTGATTCGCTTTTGACGATGGACCAACTGTACCGGTCCAAGGCGGTCCTGGTGGTCGGCAACGATCCGACCAATCAGAATCCGCTGGTGGCCTGGCAGATTCGTTCCGGCATCCGGCATTTCGGCACCAAGCTGTTCCTATTGAATTCGAGTGATACCAAGCTGCATCGCAAGGCCAACCAGTTCGTGAAAGTGGAAGAAGGACAGGAGAGCGCGGCGCTGCGGTGGCTGGCGCATGAAGAAGGCCAGTTGGCTCCGCCGCTCGTCGAACAGCTGGTGTCGCTCAAGGCGGCCCTGGAGGCGGAATCGGAAGTCGCCATCGTTTTCGGCGCCGGGGTTTCCGGCGCGGCCATCGCACAGCTGGTGGCCTTCGGCTCCAAGCTGCCGGGAAAAGTCCGCTACATGGCCCTCGGCGACTACGCCAATTCGCGGGGAGCCGCCGACATGGGTGTGCTACCCGACCGCCTGCCCGGCTACGCCTACCTCGATAGCGCGGGCGCACGCGAAGCCTTCGAGAAGCTCTGGGGCGGCGTGATTCCGTCCAAATCGGGGCTTACCGCGCCGAAGATGGTGGAGGCCGCGCAAGCCGGAAAGCTCAAGGCTCTTTACATCGTCGGCGCCAATCCGTTCACGCATTTCGGGACCCTGGGTTTTGGGCGCGGCAACCTGCAATTGCTGATCGTTCACGAGATGTTTCTGACCGACACCAGCCGGCCGGCGGACATTGTTTTCCCGGCGGCCTCGGCGTACGAGAAGGACGGCACGGTGACCAACACGGCCGGCGAAATTCAACTTTTGCACAAGGCCGCCGAAATCATGGGTCCGCGGAGCGATTTCGACCTGCTGCGCATTCTTTCGCACCAACTGGAGAAAATCGGCCTGGGCAAGGCGTTTCACTACAAGACGCCGGCGGCCGTATTCGAAGAGATTCGCAAGGCGGTGCCCGCCTATAACGTTCAGGATGCCGCGCTGATCACCGGCGGCGCGGAGCCGACGCGCATGCAAGTCGCCCAAAACGGCCACGCACCGTATGATGTTCCGGCGGGCCTGATTCGCTCTGCGCAAGACACCCTTTTCAGCAGCGGCACGCTCGGCCGCTTCTGCACCATGATGGAATCCTTGCCGGAGGCGGACGCCAAGCCGTGATCGACTTCCTTGCCCAGCACGCCGACATCCTCATCACGCTGGTAAAAATAGCGCTGCTGCTGTTCATTGTGCTGACGGTGAACGCTTACCTCACCTGGTTCGAGCGCAAGGTGGTGGCCCACATGCAATCGCGCTGGGGCCCGCATCGGGTGGGACCCCACGGCTTGCTGCAGCCGCTGGCCGATGGCGCCAAATTTCTTTTGAAGGAAGATCCAACGCCCTCGGGCGTGGACAAGTTCACCTACTATCTCGCGCCGCTGATGGCGCTGGCCCTGGCGCTCACGTCGATCGCCATCATTCCGTTCGGGCCGAATCCGCTGCACATTTTTGGCCGCGACGTTTATCTGGGAATTGTCGATCTCAACATCGGCCTGCTGGCCCTTTTTGCCATCACCGCGCTCAGCGTTTATGGCGTGGCGCTGGCCGGCTGGTCTTCCAACAGCAAATACCCTCTGCTGGGCGGCTTGCGCAGCTCCGCGCAAATGGTCAGCTATGAGCTGGCGCTCACCATGTCGGTGGTGGGCGTGCTGCTCAGCGCCGGCAGCTTCAGCCTGCGAGATATCATTACCGCTCAGGCCACCGCGAAGTATGGAATGCTCGGCTGGAATATTTTCCCGCAAATCCTGGGCTTTCTTTGTTTCTTCATCGCTGCCGTGGCGGAAACCAATCGCGTGCCCTTCGACCTGCCGGAAGCCGAGTCCGAGCTGGTGGCTGGGTTCCACACCGAATATGCCAGCTTCAAATTTGCCATGTTCTTCATCGCCGAATACACCAGCATGATCACCGTCTCTTGCCTGTGCGCCATCATGTTTTTCGGCGGCTGGCTGTCTCCCTTTCCGGCTTCGTGGACCTTTACTCACTATTTGCCGTCGCTGATCCTGATTCCCTTTGGCCTGTGGGTCATCTGGGACGGCATCCGCTACGAAACGATTTTTGGCCGGATCATGTTGCCGGGCGTTGGAACCGCCATTGCCGGGTTGGGCGCGCTGCTCCTGGCGTTCCCCGCAATCAATGACTTCCTTCAAGGTCCGTTCTGGATGCTGTCCAAGATTTTCGTTTTTCTCTTCGTGTATGTATGGATGCGCGGCACGCTCCCGCGTTTCCGTTATGACCAGCTCATGTCCTTCGGTTGGAAGCTGCTTCTGCCGGTTTCCCTGGCGAACGCGGTGATTACCGCCACCGTGATTGTGGTGAGGGGACACTGATGAACGCGCCCCTGCTGGTCTTTTTCGTGCTCGCCGCGATGGCCATTCTCGGCGCGCTTAACCTTATTATCCAACGGCATCCGATTCACAGCGCGCTCTCGCTTATCGTCGTGATGGTTTCCCTGGCCGGGCTGTACCTGCTGATGGGCGCGGAATTCGTGGCCGCCGTGCAGATCATCGTCTATGGCGGCGCGATCATGGTGCTGTTCATCTTCGTCATCATGCTCCTCAACGCGGGCGTGGAGGAGCACACCAACATGTCGAAGCTGGCGGGCGTGGCCGGCGTTCCTCTGGCTGTAGCGCTCATGGGGTTTCTGGCCGCCGAAGTAGCCCGCTCCACCGACACGGTGCAGGCCGCGGCGCAGAGCGGAGCGGTGGCTCCCACCAAAGCGCTGGCCAACTTGCTCTTTCAGGATTTTGTGTATCCCTTCGAGCTGACCTCGTTCCTCATTCTGGTCGCAATCCTGGGCGCGATCGTGCTGGCCCAGCGGGAGAAGGCCTGACATGGTACCCACGCACTACTACCTGATCCTGAGCGCCATCCTGTTTGGTCTGGGTGTCGTAGCCTTTGTTTTTAAGCGCAACATCATCACCATGTTCATGTCCATCGAGTTGATGCTCAATGCCGTGAACCTGGCCTTCGTGGCCTTTAGTCAAGCCTTCAATAAGCTGGACGGCCAGGTGTTCGTTCTGTTTGTAATCGTGGTGGCGGCTGCGGAAGCGGCCGTGGGCCTGGGAATCATCATCCTCATTGCGCGCAACCGGCACTCGCTCAACGTCGAACGCGTCGATCTGCTCAAACTTTAATGCTGATACTCGACAATCTCTGGATCATCCCGCTGCTGCCGCTGCTCGGCTCGGCCACCAACGGCTTTTTCGGCGCCAAATGGCCGAATAAAGTCGTCAATGGCGTCGCGATTGGCTCGACCGGCCTGTCTTTCCTCTGCGCTCTGGAAGCCGTCCGCGAGTTTTTCCAGCTCTCGCCCCAACAAATTCCCGTGGTTAGGCAATATTTTTCCTGGATCGTCGCGGGAGACTTCCGCGCGGGCTTCGACTTGCAGGTCGACCAGCTCACGGTCGTGATGCTTCTGGTGGTCACCGGCGTGGGCTGGCTGATTCACATCTATTCCACCGGCTACATGGCTCACGAGGGCGGCTACTACCGCTTCTTCTCCTATCTGAATCTCTTCATGTTTTTCATGCTCATCCTGGTCCTGGCCGCCAACTACGCCCTGCTTTTCGTCGGCTGGGAAGGCGTGGGGTTGTGCAGCTACCTGTTGATCGGCTTCTATTTCCTGAGGAAGTCCGCGTCCGACGCCGGGAAAAAAGCCTTCATCGTCAACCGCATCGGCGACTTCGGCTTCATGCTGGGCATGTTTCTGCTTTTCCGTACTTTCCACACCCTGGACTTCGTTCCCATGTTCGATAAAGCGGTTCCCATGCCGCCCGACGCCATGGGCCAGCTCGGGCACCATCACCGTGGCCTGCCTGCTGCTCTTCGTAGGCGCCACGGGTAAGTCGGCCCAGCTACCGCTCTATGTTTGGCTGCCTGACGCCATGGAAGGCCCGACGCCGGTTAGCGCCCTGATTCACGCCGCCACCATGGTCACCGCGGGCGTCTATGTCGTCGCCCGCTCGCACGTCCTCTTTATGCGCGCTCCCACGGCCATGCTGGTCGTCGCCGTCATCGGCTGTGCCACCGCGCTGTTCGCCGCGACTATCGGCTTGGTGCAAACCGACATCAAGAAAGTGCTGGCCTATTCCACCGTCAGCCAGCTCGGCTATATGTTCCTGGCCTGCGGCGTCGGCGCATTTTCCGCGGGCATCTTCCACTTGATGACCCACGCCTTCTTTAAAGCGCTGCTGTTCCTCGCGGCCGGCAGCGTCATTCACGCCATGGGCGGCCAGCAAGACATGCAACACATGGGCGGCTTGAGCAAAAAGATTCGCTGGACGTACATCACCATGCTGACTGCCACGCTGGCCATTGCCGGCTTCCCGCCGTTCGCGGGGTTCTTTAGCAAAGACTCCATCCTCCTCAGTGCGTTCCAAAGCGAAAACGGTGGCCATGCCCTCTATGCGATCGGCTTGTTCACCGCCCTGCTCACTTCGTTCTACATGTTCCGGCTGATCTTTCTCACTTTCTCTGGCAAGGCGCGCTACGACGAGCACGAGGTCCACGTACACGAATCGCCGAACAGCATGCTGGTGCCCCTGATGATTCTTGCTGTCCTGTCGCTCGTCGGTGGCTGGCTGGCCGCGCCTGCGTTCCTAGGTTCACCGGACTACTTTGCCAAGTTTCTGGAACCGGTCTTCGCGCAGGGCACAAGCGGCGAAGCGGGAGCAGCCGCCGCCGAAGCTGCGGCGCACGCATTAGAGGTCCCGTTGGCGATCGTCGCGGTGCTGACTGCGGCGATGGGTTTAGCGATCGCCTGGTGGTTGTACCTCAGCAAACCGCAGAAGCCCGCCGAGCTGGCGAAATCCATGAAGGGCGCCTACACCACGCTCCTCAACAAATATTACGTGGACGAACTCTACGCCGCGGTGGTGGTCAATCCCCTGATGTGGCTCTCGCGCAACGTTCTCTGGAAGGCGGTGGATATCGGGGTGATCGACGCCGCCGTTAACGGCGTGGCCTCCGGCGCCACGGAAATCGGCGACGGGGTGCGCCACGCGCAGTCCGGCAACACCCGCAGCTACGCCGTCTGGGTGGTGATCGGCGCTATCGTCGTCATCGCCATCATCTTCTTCTGGCCAGGTATGAAGCCCGCGGCCGTCGGGATGGTGCGCTAATGCCCGGCTTGCTTTCCGTCCTGATCTTTTTCCCGGCGCTCGGCGCGCTGGCGCTGCTGCTTCTCCGTGGCGATGACCATCTCTGGATTCGCCGCCTGGCTCTGACCATCTCCGTCGCCGAATTCATTTTCTCGCTATGGCTGATTCACCAGGTTCCTCTAGGCGTCGCGGGATACAACCTCGAGGAAAACCGCGCTTGGATCACCGATCCGCCCATTCATTATCATCTCGGCGTGGATGGCATCAGCCTGTTCCTGGTGATCCTGACCACCTTCCTCACGCCCATCTCCATTTTGGCGTCCTGGAAGAGCATCGAGCATCGCGTCAAAGAATTTTTCGTCATGCTGCTGATGCTGGAAGTCGGCGTGGTTGGCGTCTTCCTCTCCCTCGATCTCTTCCTTTTCTTCCTGTTCTGGGAAGTGATGCTGATTCCCATGGCCTTCCTTATCGGCATCTGGGGCCACGAGCGCCGCATCTACGCCGCCGTCAAATTCGTGCTGTACACCATGGCCGGCTCGATCCTCATGCTCGTGGGTATCATCTGGCTCTACAACCTCACCGGCACCTTCGACCTGCCCAAGATTCAGCAGTTGTTGCAAGACGGCCGTTTCGCCCAGCTGACTTCACAGCAAGAAATGCTGCTGTTCCTGGCGTTCTTCGTGGCCTTTGCCATCAAGGTGCCGCTCTTTCCGCTGCACACCTGGCTGCCCGACGCCCACGTCGAAGCCCCCACCGCGGGCTCCGTGATGCTCGCCGGCGTGCTCCTGAAAATGGGCACCTATGGCATGATCCGCTTCTGCCTGCCGCTGTTTCCGAACGCCGCGCGCCACGCCGCTCCCTGGGTCGCCGCTCTGGCCATCATCGGCATCATTTATGGCGCGCTCGTTTCGCTGGTGCAGCCCAATCTCAAAAAGCTGGTGGCCTATTCCAGCGTCAGCCACCTCGGCTTCGTGGTTCTTGGTATCTTCGCGTTCCACAATATCTCCATGCAGGGAGCGGTCTACCAGATGCTGGCGCACGGCATCTCCACCGGCGCACTCTTCCTCCTGGTCGGCATGCTTTACGACCGCCGGCACACCTTCGAAATTTCCGAGTACGGCGGCCTGGCCACGCCCATGCCGCGACTTGCCGCACTGTTCCTCTTCATCGCGCTGGCTTCCATGGGCCTGCCGATGCTCAATGGCTTCGTCGGCGAGTTCCTGATTCTTCTGGGAACGTACCAGCAGCACGCCGGTTGGGCCGCCTGGGCCGCCCTGGGCGTGATTCTCTCCGCCTGCTACCTCTTGTGGGCCTACCAGCGGGTCTTCTTCGGAGATGTCACCCACGAGAAGAACAAAACGTTAGCGGACACCTCGCCCCGTGAAGGCTGGATGCTGGCGACCATGGCCGTGATTGCCCTGTGGATGGGTATTGGCTCGCCCTTCTTCACTCACCGCTTCGCCGCGTCCTGCCAGAACGTGCTGGACCAAATGCAGCGGCCGCAAGCCCAAGAAGCTATCGCCGCCCCAGCATCAACGATTTCGCCAAACTACGTATATGCCCCGGTAGCGGCCGCCGACCGCTTGCCCCGAGTCTTGACGGAAGCCTCGAAGGGTGGCGGGCGCGTTTCGCCACCAACCGCGCCAACGCCGGCCAATTCTTCGGAAAGGCTCTCGATCCAGCCATGATTCCCCGCCCCGAAGACCTGATTCGCGTCCTCCCGGAAACCGTCTGGTGCGTCTTCGGCGTCCTGATGATGCTGCTCCAGCCCTTTACCCGCAATCGTACGGTCTTGAACTCCTTCGCGATCCTCGGCGCCGCTCTCGGCGCGGGCGCGACCCTCTACGCCGGCTTCCCCGGAGGCTCGGCTTTCGGCGGCCTCATCCAGATGGACCCTTTCAGCGTATTTTTCCATCTGCTCATCGGAGTGGTGGCCTTCCTCGTCGTTCTCGCTTCGGGGTCGTACCTGGAACGGGAAAATCTCGATGCCGCCGAATTTTATGCCCTGGTATTTTTCGCCACTGCGGGAATGGGGGTGCTGGCCTCCGCGCAGGAGTTGCTTACGGCCTTCATCGGCCTCGAGATGAGCTCCATCTCCAGCTACGTCCTGGCCGGATACCGCCGCGACACCCTCAAGTCCAGTGAAGCTGCGATGAAGTATTTCCTGCTCGGCTCTTTCGCCACAGCCTTTTTCTTGTACGGCATCGCGCTGGTGTATGGCGCCACCGGCACCACCAATCTCGCCCGCATGAGTGCCGCCGATCCCTCCAGCATTCTCATGAAGCTCGGCCTCGCCCTGATCCTGATCGGCCTGGGCTTCAAGGTGGCCGCCGCGCCCTTCCAAATCTGGACCCCCGACGTCTACGAAGGCGCCCCCACCCCGGTAACCGCGCTGTTCTCCGCCGGACCGAAGGCCGCCACCTTCGCCCTGCTGCTGCGCATCTTCGCCACGGTTCCCGCCGCCACCCATTTCTGGTTCTGGGCTTTCTGGATCCTCGCGGCTCTCACCATGTTCGCGGGCAATCTCGGCGCGCTGATGCAGACCAACGTCAAGCGCCTGCTGGCCTACAGCTCCATCGCCCACGCCGGCTACATCCTGGTGGCCTTCGCCGCCGTCACCTTTCTCGCGGGAAATTCAGACACGGGCGCGGCCCCGGCCTACGCCGCGGTCCTTTTCTATTTGCTGAGCTATGCCCTGGTAAAACTCGGCGCCTTCACGATCGTCTCGCAACTCGGCGGCGCGGGCGAAAAGCACCTCTCGCTGGACGACTACGCAGGACTTGGCCGCCGCCAACCGGTAGTCGCCGCGGTGTTTACACTCTTCCTGCTCTCGCTCTTGGGCCTGCCGGTCACCGCCGGCTTCTTCGGCAAGTTCTATGTCTTCAAAGCCGCTGTAAACTCGCATCTCATCTGGCTGGCCGTCCTGATGGCCATCAACAGCATCATCGGCGCCTACTACTACTTCCGCCTGATCGTATTCATGTACATGCGCGAGCCCGACGCCAAGGCCGCCCCGGTAGCGGTAATCGGCTTCCCCCTGACAGTGAACGTGGTCCTAACGCTGGCGGCCGTAGGCACCGTGTATTTCGGCCTGTTCCCCAACCAAGTGCTAACCTTCGTCCTGCAATCCAACCTCCTGGGCCACTAGTGATGTAGGCGCCGGGCTTCAGCCCGGCGAGCGTGCAAAAAACAAAAGGCCCGGAAGCGTCCGCCTCCGGGCCTTTGTTAGACGCCTCGATGCTCTCGATTACAGCTTCAAATAGAGGAGAAAACCCAGCGCAAAGGTGAACAGCGTCAGCGTCTCGACGAACACCAGTCCCAGGATCATCGCCGCCCGGACGCCGCCTGCCGCTCCCGGATTCCGCGCGATGCCTTCGCACGCTGCCGCCGCGATCCGGCCCTGGCCCAACCCGCCGCCAAACGCCGCCACCGCCACGCCGAAACCAACCGCCAGCACCAGCGTGGTCGGATTCACTGCGGGCTTGGCCGCTTCCGTTCCTTGCGCGAACGCGGCAGGTGCCACCAGCATCACCGCCATCAGCGCAAGCAATACAATCGCTGCTTTCTTCATGACTTCCTCCTCTTGAATTTCCGCCAGGAGGTGGTTCCCGGACACCGTGCAGCCGGGCTCACACTGAAACGGACACGACAAAACTCGGTTAGTGCTCGTCCGCCGTCGCGAGTCCGATATACACGGCCGGCAGGATGGTGAAAACATAGGTCTGTATCACGGAAACGAAGATGTGCAGTCCCAGGAAGGCGATGGGGATCAGCGCCGGCAGCACGCCCAGGCCGGCTCCGATCACCGGCGACTTTTCCCAGCCCCAAACCACCGGCCCCACGAAAAGTCCCAGAAACAATCCATAAATCATATCGCTGGCGAAAATATTGGCCCATAGACGCACCGTCAGCGAAAGCAGGCGCGCGCAAGTGCTTAGGATCTCCACGGGCACAATCAAGGGAATAAGCCACCAGTCCAGGCCGCCCGTAAACGTCTTGAGATACCCCAACGGACCGTGATGCCGGATGCCTTGCCAGTTGAAATATAGGAAGACGATGATGGCGCACGCCAACGGAACCGTCACCGTGGCCGTGGGCGCGGTAAAGAACGGGAAAACCCCGAAAAGGTTGGCCAGCAAAATGAACAGCGCAACCGTGCCTACGATGGGAACATATCTCTCCCAATCATGGCCTGCATTCTCGGAAAGCACGTCTTTGATTCCAAATCCCAGCGGGTTGGTCAGCAAAAACTCGGCCACTTGCTGCGACGCGCCCGGCTTTTCCACCGAAAGCCGCGACCTCACCCACAGTGCCAGCAACGTACCCACTACCAGCACCATCACGCCCATAGCGACATGCTCTGGAATCGGCTGGTTCGGATGTTCAGGGCGAATATGCAACGCCGAGAGCAGCGCCAGCGCGGAGCTCCCCAAGTAACGGTTGAGGATTTGCGTGATCCAGCTTACGTGTTCTTCCATCGTTCGCTCAGGTAACCTCGGCCGGCCCCGGCCCCTTTTCTACTCGATCGGACGCACAACTTCGTACAAACTCGCCGCAATGGTCGCGGCTCCTAGCGCAAATAGCCCCACCACCATGCTCGCGAGGGGAACCTTCAGAACTTTAAAATTAACATAGACCAGAAAGGCTATCAAGGCGTAGCGGAACACCGCCGCAAAGTAGGTACCCACCGGCACGTGGGGTCGCGGCGCTCCTTCCTGCGCCGTCGAGGCTACCACCAGCGCGTCCAGGCCGCGCCGCAGCCAGCGAAAGTTGAACCACGCCAGGATCGTCCCGATCATCAGACCAGCCGCCCAGGGCCGCTGATGCGCGGCGGCGGTTGCCGCGGCAGCCGCCGCTCCGATCGCCAGCGTCAGCCAAGCGATGCGTTTCTCGGTCAGCGCGCCGGCAATGCCACCGGCGGGAACCTCGACAGGATCGGAATGAGTCGTCACAGGTGGGTCTAAATCGCAATTCCAGGCCGGGTCACGACAGGCGCCGAAGAACTTCTTTTAGGCCGGCCGCAAATCCCAGAGCCCCCAGAATCATGGTGAAAATTACCTTGGTGTGCAGCCAATGATCCAAAAAATACCCCAGCAACCCGCCCAGAAGCACGGCTCCCACGATGGTGAACGGCAACTCCATCGCCAGCGCCGCAGTGCTGGAATACTTCTTCACCTTCTGCCCTTCCGGTGACAACGGCTTGCTCTCGTTCGGCGGTTGGTCCAAAACGCCTGTTCTCCGTGCCTTCACGTTCGGCACTTTAGTTTGTGCTTCGCATCCTCAAAATCTAGAAAGAATCCCGCGAATTAGAGCTCTGGGGCCGCTTGGTTGTCAAAGCAGCCTGGGTCAACGCTGCAACCGCTACTTCTCGAACAGCAATTCGCCGGCGCGGTGCGTGGCTTTCACCACCGCTTTGATCAGCGTGACCCGCAGCTTGCCTTCTTCCAGTTCCAGGATGCCGTCGATGGTGCAGCCCGCGGGCGTGGTCACCGCGTCCTTCAGCAGCGCGGGATGATCGCCGGTTTCCAGGACCACGCTGGCCGCGCCCTTCATGGTCTGCGCGGCAAGTAGCGTCGACACGTCGCGCGGCAGGCCCACTTTCACTCCGGCCTCCGCCAGCGATTCCAGAATGATGTACACAAACGCCGGCCCGCTGGCGCTCAGCCCGGTTACCGCGTCCATGTTTTTCTCGTCCACCACGACGGTGCGGCCTACGGCGTCAAACATCGCTTTGGCCATCTCCAGATGTTCCGCGCCGGCGTGCAATCCCTTGCAAATCCCAGTCATCCCGCAGTTCACCGCGGACGGCGTGTTGGGCATGGCCCGGATGACCGGAACCTTGCCACCAGCGTGCTGCTCGATGTAGCTGGTCGGCACCGAGGCGGCCACGGAAATCACCAGCGTTTTGCTGCTGAGTTCCGGCGCAATCTCCTGCAGCACTTCGCCCATCACTTGCGGCTTCAAGCCCAGCAGAATGATGTCCGCGCCATGGACCGCTTTGCGATTGTCGGTGGTTACTCCAACTTTCAGCTCTTTGGCGAGCGCAGCCGCCTTCTCGGCATGCTTGACCGTGGCGGTCACGTGCTTGGGCGCAAACAAACCCTGCTTCAGGTACGCCCGCAGCAAAATGCCGCCGAGCTTTCCCGTGCCCAAAACCGCTAATTTCTTGTCCCCCAGTTTCTGTGTCATGGTGCAAGCATTGTTGACGACACGTCTACCCACGTCAAGCTGCGTTCGGATACAATCACGCCGCTGCGCCTACTTCCGGGCCGCGACCTACGGAGACTCACATTGAAACAGCTCAATCGGACGGTGCTCACCAGTTCGGCAATGCTCCTCGCCGCGGCCGCGGCACTTGTGCCTGCTGCCCGAGCGCAACAAGGCTACCAGCCGTCGCAGGCAAACCTCGAAGCTCGCCGCTGGTTTCAGGACGCCAAGTTCGGCTTGTTCATCCACTGGGGCGTCTACAGCACCCTGAGCGACGGAGAATGGGTCATGCAGATCCGCCACATTCCCGGCGCGGAATACCAGAAGATTCCCGCGTTTTTCAATCCCACTAAATTCGACCCCGTGGCCTGGGTGGCGCTGGCCAAAGCCGCCGGGATGAAATACATCACCATCACCAGCAAGCATCACGACGGCTTCGCGATGTTTGATTCGCACCTGACCGATTGGAACGTCGTGGCGCGCACTCCATACGGCAAAGACATCATCCGCATGCTGGCCGACGAATGCCACAAACAAGGCGTCAAGCTTTTTGTCTATTACTCGCAGCTCGACTGGCATTCACCCGACTATTTTCCGCGGGGTGAAACCGGGCGTTCCGCCGGGCGGCCGGAATCGGGCAACTGGGACGACTATTTGAATTTCATGGATGGCCAGTTGCGCGAACTGCTCACCAATTACGGCGAGATCGGCGGGGTATGGTTCGACGGCATGTGGGATCGCCCGAAAGCGGACTGGCATCTGGACCGCACCTACGCGCTGATTCACCAGCTGCAGCCGGCCGCGATGATCGGCGCCAACCATCACCGCGCGCCAAATCCCGGGGAAGATTTCCAGATGTTCGAGAAGGATCTGCCGGGCAAGAACGCCGGCGGCTTCAGCGGGGAAGCTCCCGTGAGCAGCCTGCCGCTGGAAACCGCCGAGACCATGAATAATTCCTGGGGCTTCACGCTCAGCGACGAGCACTTCAAGAGCACACCGGAGCTGATTCGCTACGTCGTCCGCGCGGCGGGCAACAATGCGAATTTTTTGCTAAACGTCGGGCCCATGCCCAATGGGGAAATTCAGCCGGAGAGTGTGCAACGTTTGCGCGAGGTGGGACAGTGGATGCAGCAGAACGGAGAGTCGGTTTACGGAACCCGCGGAGGGCCATTTTCGCCTGGCCCCTGGGGCGTAAGCACGCAGCGCGGTTCGACGGTCTACGTACACGTTCTGGACTGGAATAGCCCGACGCTGGCCCTGCCGGCTCCAGCCCTCGCAGGTTCGCTCCGCGCACTCGCTGCACGACAGCGCGCCGGTCGAGTTCACCACGAATTCCTATGGTCTTTTGCTGAAGCTTCCGGAGCGGGCGTCGGACGAGGTCGATCAGGTGATCGTTCTCGAACTCGCGCCGGCCAAATAGGGCTACCTCACGGGCAATTTCGGCGGGACCTAGCACGCGATCAATCGTGGCTTGCTCCATGAAGTACGCGAACCGCGTGGGGCAGCAAGTGCGCCACCGCTTCCAGCGACTCCACCGCGCCTTTGGGGCTTCCCGGCAGGTTTACGATCAGGGTCTTGCCACGCGCACCGGCCACGGCCCGCGAAAGGACCGCGGTGGGCGTCTTTTCCAGTCCCTTGCGGCGCATCTCTTCGGCGATTCCGGGGATCACGCGGTCGGCGACGGCTTGGGTGGCCTCCGGGGTATTGTCCCGCGGTCCGATGCCGGTCCCGCCGGTGGTTACCACCAGATCGACCCGGCCGGAGTCCGCCAGCTCCCGCAAATGTTCCCGGATGCCCGGCGCATCGTCGGACAAGCGCAACGAAGACGTGACTTCCCAGCCGAGACCCCGGCAAAACGCAACCACCGCGGGCCCGAGAGATCCTCGCGCTCGCCTTTCGATACGGTATCACTGATGGTCAGGACCGCGACTCGCATCGGGTAACTCGCAGGGGCAGGCTACTTCGTTTCCACGGACTCGCGGCTGGCTTCGTCCATCAACCGCATGGCTTCCATCAGCAGGCCGGTGGTATTGCGGGTCGTGGTGGTGCGGGTTGAAGCGTTGGCGGCGTTGAAGTCAATCTCGAACTCGCCTTCGCTCCACAAAATCACCTTATAGACAGCGTCATCGCCTTCGACGGAGCCGACCTTGGCGTCACGGCACTGGCCGCCGGCGAAATACAACTCACCGCGCTCGCCGCCTTTCTGCACGATCAGCCGGCAGGACTTCTGACCCATCTCCAGGGATTGCAGCAGATCGGTCATGTTCATTTCTTCCAGGCGCCCCTGAATTACGCCCGGGCGGGAAGCCTGCTTCTGCAATTTCTCCAGATGCAGCCGGTCCACCACTTTCTTGGTAAGGCGCACCAAATCCTTCACCAGAAAGGGCTTGATGATGAATTCCTCCACGCCATCCACCAGGGGCCGCAGCCGCTCTTCAATATCCGCGCGGCCAGCCATGAACAAAAAGGGAATGTGGCGGGTCTTGTCGCGGCCCCGGAGTTTCTCGAAGAGTTGCCGGCCATCGAGCCCCGGCATCTTGTAGTCGCACAGAATGGCGTCGGGGGGATCGTCGATGACCTTCAAGAGCGCGTCGGCTCCATCCGCGGCAATCATCACGTCGCAGATGGGCTCCAGGCCTTTCTCGATGAGGTCGCGAACCAGCGGGTTATCATCGACCAGCAATAGCTTGACGGTCTTGCCGGGGGCGGCGCTCATCGCGCACGGCTCCGCGCAGCGGCTTTCCCGCGCGCTGGACGGTGAAAGTCGCCGCTTTTTCCGCCCGTTTTGGTCACCAGATAGATGTCCGTGATCTCCATTCCTTTATCGAGGGCTTTGCACATGTCGTAGACCGTGAGGGCTGCGGCAGTTACGGCGACCAAGGCTTCCATCTCCACCCCTGTCTGGGCCGCCGCAATTACGGTCGAATGAAGTTCCACGCCATTCTTGCACAGGCGAGCAGTCACATCAATGTGCGTGAGCGGCAGCGGATGACAAAGAGGTATCCACTCGGCGGTGCGTTTGGCGGCCCCAATTCCGGCGATTCGGGCCACTTCCAGGGGGTTGCCCTTGGGATTTTTCAGGCGGCGGACTGCGCCGACTACCCGTGGCTTCATTTTTACGAAGCCATGGGCTACCGCGGTCCGCGTGGTCACCTGTTTGGTGGAAACGTCCACCATGCTGACTTGGCCTTTCTTGCTGTAGTGGGAGAGTTTCGCCATGGTTTTGCCCCTACTGCGCGAGAACTGCGGGAGTTAACACAGAGATCACAGAGGTAGGAGCACAGAGATCACGGAGACGGCTCGGCTTCACACTACGTCCTTTCTGAGCAGCACGGTGACCCTTTCGCCGGCTGCGACTTGCTCGCGGCCGGGCGGAACTACCAGAAAACAATTGGCGTTGGCCATGGTGGCGATGTCGCCGGAACCTTGCCATGGCAGCGCTTTCACTTCTGGCGTGGGCGCCCACCCATTGAACGCGCGCGGGCAGGAAATGGGTCAGGCCGGGCTTCTCGTTTAGCGCTTCGCCGAGCTGGGCCTCTAGTAACGGCAGCGGGCGCGCTGCCGCTCCACTTAGCAGGTCTAATGCTGGCGCTACAAACAACTCAAAGGTGACCATGGTCGAGACCGGATTGCCAGGTAGACCGAACACAAAGGCCTCCCCGCACCGCCCGAACACGGCCGGCTTTCCGGGCCGGATGGCTACCGCATCGAAGTAAAACTGGGCGCCCATGTCCTTTAGCACGGTTTCGACCAGGTCGTACTTCCCCATCGACACGCCGCCGGACAATACGAGAACGTCCTCTTTCAGACCCCGCTCGATTTTCGCGCGTAGATCATCGAGACGATCCGCTGCGTTCCCCAATAGGACGGGCTCGCCGCCCGCCAGTCGCACCTGAGCGGAGAGGGAGACGCTGTTGCTATTGCGAATTTGAAACGGTCCGGGCAAATCTTCAACGGAAATAACTTCGTCCCCCGTGGAAAGAATGGCCACCCGAGGCTTCGCGGCACAGCGCAGTTCGGTTTCGCCGACCTGCGCGGCCAGGGCGAGCTCGGCGTATCCAAGGCGCATTCCGGGAGTCAGGATCGTTTGGTTGGCCCGCGCTTCACTGCCGCGCGGAACGATGTTCTGGCCGGCTT
Organism: uncultured Acidobacteriota bacterium; assembly: GCA_963788495.1. Classification (GTDB taxonomy): domain Bacteria; phylum Acidobacteriota; class Terriglobia; order Acidiferrales; family UBA7541; genus Acidiferrum. The sequence continues at coordinate 157,463 of CAWBGX010000005.1, forward strand.
TTGCGGCTCGCTCGAATCGCACCGTATCCGCTTCGCGTTGGGTGTGCTCGATCATCACCACGGCATCGGCGCCCGACGGCACCGCGGCGCCGGTCATGATCGCCACGCAGGTTCCCGATGCCAGGGGCTTGGTTACCGTGTCGCCCGCCTTGATCTCGCCCGCGCAGGGGAGCTTCGCGCCGATCACCGCGTCGGATGCACGCACGGCGTAGCCGTCTCGCGTGGAGCGATCGAACGGAGGGTATTCGCGATCGGTCTTTATTTCCTCGGCCAGCACGTAGCCCAAGGCGTCCCAGACGCTCACGTTGGGGGTTGCGCGCGGGCCTCTCTTGCTTTGTACTTGGTCGATTACGGCGCGGCGAGCTTGCTCGTAGGTGAGCATGTTGGTTTCGTTAGGACCGGGTGAATCCTTGGCTGAGCGAAACGCCGGGCTAAAGCCCAGCGCCTACAATCGCGCGGACGCGGGTGGAGCATGCGCTCCCCTGCCGTGAGCCGTCTGCGATTCACAGCCAGCGGGCTAGCAGCGTGCCTTCGGGCACGATCGTGGCGTCGCGTTCCGGGCCCGTCGAAATCATGCCGATTTCCAACTGCAAGAAGTCGCTGATAAAACGCAGATAGTCGATGGCCGCTTTGGGCAACTTGCCTGCGTCTTTCAAGCCGTAGGTAGACTGGCACCAGCCGGGCAGCGTTTTGTATTCCGGTACGACCTGGTCGTACTCTTCGGAGAGCGCGGGCATCTCCTGTAGCGTTCGGCCCTTGTATTTGTAGCCCACGCAGACCTGAATTTCGCGTTGGGTGTCGAAGACGTCCAGCTTGGTGACCACCAGCGAATCGATGCCGTTGATCATCTTGGAGTAACGGAGCAGCGCGAGGTCCAGCCAGCCGCAGCGCCGGGGCCGCCCGGTCACCGCGCCAAATTCTTTGCCGCGCTCGCGGACTTCCTGGGCGTCCAGGTCCGGCATCTCGGTGGGAAAAGGACCGGAGCCCACGCGAGTGGTGTAGGCTTTGGAAATTCCCAGGACGTTCTTGATTTTCGTCGGCGGTACGCCGGTGCCCATCGTCGCTCCGCCGGAGGTGGCGCTGGAGGAGGTCACGTAGGGGTAGGTGCCGTGATCGATGTCGAGCATGGTGCCTTGCGCGCCCTCGAACAGCACGGACTTCCCTTCTTCGAGCGCGCGGTTCAGCAATTCCGCGGTGTCACAGATGAAGCCGCGAATCTTTTCTCCGTGGCGCAGCGTTTCTTCCACTTCGTTGGAGAAGTCGATGTCTGCGCCGTAAGCACCCTTGGCGAGGCGATTTTTTTCGGCCACCACGCGGGCGGCCTTCTCTCTGAACAAGGCGGGTTGCAGCAGGTCGCACATGCGCAGGCCGCGGCGGGCCATCTTGTCTTCGTAGGCCGGGCCGATGCCGCGAGACGTGGTGCCAATTTTGTTTTCGCCGCGCGCGGTCTCGGCGGCTTTGTCCAACTCGCGATGGTAGGGGAAAATCAGGTGCGCTCGGTTGCTGATGTGCAAGCGGCCGGTTACGTCGACTCCCGCCTTCGCCAGAGTCTCGATCTCCGCGACCAGCGCGGCGGGATCGACGACCACGCCCGTGCCGATTACGGCTTGCTGCTTGGGCCGCAGAATGCCGCAAGGGATCAGTTGCAGGACGTACTTATTTTTCCCGATGATGACCGTATGCCCGGCGTTGTGCCCGCCAGCTACCCGCGCGATGTAATCGAACGACCCCGCGAGGTAGTCCACCACCTTGCCCTTGCCTTCATCACCCCATTGGGCGCCCACTACCACAACCGATTTCATTCGCACTCTCTTCTCGACCGCACTTGTCCGGCTCACTTTGCTACTGCATAGGACTGCGGTTGGGAATCACCGGCAACGAGCAGACTTCCTATCGTAAGCTCGACGCGTTTTCAACGCAAGGCAGGTATCGCGGTGAGCGTGACTGGATCGAAGCATCGCATCACACCAATTGGATTGCATGGTAGGATTCGCGGGCGCGTTGCGCGTCCGATGAGCAAAGCAAAGGTTTACTGGACAACGTTTCCGCCTCGATCGACCCTGGTCTTCCTTCTGGGAGTCTTCCTGATTTTCAGCACCATTGGGTTTGCCAGCGACATTATGGCGCTGGGGCGGCAGACCACGGCTCGCTTTGCCCTCGGTGTGCTGCTGTCGGGCGTGTTTGCGACGGTTTATGCCCTTGCCGGATTTCGTTTGCGCGACAAGTTCTGGAAAGCGTTCTTTCCGATTTTTGCGGCGCAGTTTCTGGCCATGAATGCGGTGGCCCGGCTGTTTCCCTACCTGCCGTACCCGACGCAGATGGACGCCGCGGACATCGCTCGGCTCCAAGCCCGGCTGAACTTCAGCGGGGTGGCCATTATGGTCGCCATGGGCTTGGGCTACGCATGCTTTCTTTACGTGACGGTCACCGAGGGGCGGCGTTTTTTCCGGATCCATGCGGAGATCGAGCTGGCCGCCGAGATCCATCACGTGCTGGTGCCGCCGATCGATACCAAGATCGGGGGCTTTGAGTTTTACGGGCTTTCGCTGCCCAGCGGCGAGGTCGGCGGAGACTTGATCGATCTGGCCGGCTCGGAAGACCACTGGGTGGCGTATGTCGCGGACGTATCGGGCCACGGTGTGGCGCCCGGCGTGGTGATGGGCATGGTCAAGAGCGCGGCGCGCATGTTGCTGAGTTCCGGGGACGACAGCGGGCATCTGATGCCGCGGCTGAACGAGGTGCTGTATCCGCTGAAGAAGCCGGATATGTTCGTGACATTTTGTTTCTTGGCCAAGAAGGGCGACGGGCTGCGGGTCGGCCTGGCAGGCCATCCGGCGGTTCTCCATTTCTCCGCGAGGACGCAGAAAGTGAGCCAGGTGGAATGCCCCAACATGCCGTTGGGCATCCTTCCATCCGGAGAGTTTGGGAGTTCGGAGATCGCGACAGAACATGGAGACCTTTGTGCGCTGTACACCGATGGATTTATTGAGACCGCCAACGCCGCTGGGGAAGAATTTGGCATTGCGCGGCTGCAGGCGGAATTCCAGAAGCACGGCAAGGAGTCCCTGGCGGCGATTTGCCGCGCGTTGCAGCAGAGCGTTGCGCGGCACGGGGTGCAGTTTGACGACCAGTCACTGCTGTTGATTCGGCGACTCTAGAAGGTAATTTACAGGGATCAAACATGAAACGGACCGCATCGCTTTTGTTCTTTTGCTTGTGGGCCTCGAGTGCGTTTTGCGCTTCGGAGCCGGCACCGGCGAATTTGATCGGCAATATCATTGGCCGCAAGACGATTAGCCTGAACGGTGCCTGGCGCATCATCGTGGACCCGTACGAGAACGGTCTGGGGTCGCGCTACTTTGAAAACCGCAAACCCAAGGACAAGAGCGATCGCGTTGAATACGATTTTGATACCGCGTGGAGCCTGGAGGTTCCCGGGGACTGGAATTCGCAGCGGCCCGACCTGTTGTTTTATGAAGGTCCCGTTTGGTACGAGCGGTCCTTTTCCTATCATAAGCGAACGAATACGCGGGTGTTCGTTTCTATTGGCTCCGCGAACTACCAGGCGCGCGTTTTCCTGAACGGGAAACAACTTGGCGAGCACGAGGGGGGTTTCACGCCTTTTCAGTTTGAGGTCACCGAAGACATCGCGGAGGGCGAGAACTTCGTGGTGGTGGAAGTGAATAATACGCGGCATCGCGAAGGTGTCCCCAGCGTGGACACCGATTGGTGGAACTACGGCGGCATTACCGGTGACGTGGCGCTGGTCGAACTGCCTGAGACGTTTATCCAAAACTACTTCGTGCAATTGGCCAAGGGCGCACCCGAGCAGGTCGCTGGCTGGGTGCAGCTCAGCAGCAAGGTGCCACAAGAGGTCACGCTCGAAATTCCTGAAGCTGGGATTAAGCAAACGATTTTGGCGGACGCTGCCGGCCGCGGCATGTTTCGCTTCGCGGCGAAGCTGCAACTGTGGTCGCCGGAGCAGCCCAAGCTCTACCGCGTCACGCTGTCCTTGCCCGGGGACAGCGTCTCCGATGATATCGGCTTCCGCACCATCGAGACTCGCGGCACGCAGATCCTGCTTAATGGAAAGCCCTTCTTCCTCCGCGGCATTTCCATGCACGAAGAAGCGCCGTTGCGCTCGGGCCGAGCCGTCTCCGAGGCCGACGATCGAGTTTTGCTGGACTGGGCACGGGAACTGGGCTGCAACTTTGTGCGCCTGGCGCACTATCCGTACAACGAAGCGATGCTGCGCCTCGCGGACCGCATGGGCATCCTGGTTTGGTCGGAGATTCCGCTGTGGCAGCGCATCGCCTGGGACAATCCGGCGACGCTTGAAAACGCGGAAACGCAAATGCGCGACATGATTGCGCGCGATCAAAACCGGGCTGCGGTGATTCTGTGGTCGCTCTCCAACGAGACCGGCCCCAGCCCGGCGCGGCAGGAATTCCTGAAAACCGTAGGCGCCTACACGCGCCAGCTGGATTCCACGCGCTTGATCACCTCGGCGATGAACAGCGCGGAGAAAACCGGGCCAAACGCGCGCGCGCTGAACGACCCGCTCGGCGAATACCTCGATGTGCTGGGCATCAACGAATATATCGGCTGGTATGAAGGCAGCCCAGAAGATGCCGACGGCACGCGTTGGACGTCGGCCTACGAAAAACCCATGATCGTAAGCGAATTTGGCGCCGGCGCGCGCTTTGGCAACCATGGCGACGCCGAAACTCGCTGGACCGAGGAGTATCAGGCAAATCTTTTTCAGCACCAGATCAGCATGCTGCGGAAGATGCCCGCTCTAGCGGGAGTGACGCCGTGGGTGCTGATGGATTTCCGCTCGCCGCGGCGCCCGCTGATGGGAATTCAGGATTATTTCAACCGTAAGGGCTTGATCTCGACGCGAGGGCAAAAGAAGCAAGCTTTTTATGTGCTGCAGGAGTTCTACCGCGAAAAGGCGGCGGAGAAAAAGTAATCGTCGAAAAGCAAATAAGGTTGACCTCAGCGTTTTTTCAATTCGGGATAGCGAAAACAGCTCAACAAGTGGTCGTTCACCAGGCCGGTAGCCTGCATCAACGCGTAGCAGATCGTCGATCCCACGAAGCGAAAACCGCGTTTTCGCAGGTCTTTGCTGATGGTGTCCGATTCCGGCGTGCTGGCCGGAACCTTTTTGTGTGCCTTCCAGACGTTTTGCTTAGGCTGGTCGCCAACGAAGCGCCAGATGTACGCGTCGAAAGAGCCGAATTCCTGCTGGACTTTCAAAAACGAGCGGGCGTTGCCGATGGTGGCGTCAATTTTCAGGCGATTGCGGATGATCCCGGGATCGGCCAGCAGTGCGCGGACTTTTTTGGCGTCGTAGCGGGCGACCTTTTCGGGATTGAAGCCATCGAGAACTTCGCGATAGCGAGCCCGCTTTCGCAGAATGGTGTCCCAGCTCAATCCAGCTTGCGCGCCTTCCAGAATAAGAAACTCGAACCATTTGCGGTCGTTGTGGACGGGCACGCCCCATTCTTCGTCGTGGTAGGGAATGTTTAATTCGCTGGTTGCCCAGCGGCAGCGCACGAGGGTGTCAGGGGTTGATTTCACCGGCTTGGTTATCTCCAGGTCGAAAGGCGCCCGCCTCAGAAGGAGGCCGCCGCCGTTGCCTTCCCATTGCTTTGCAGAGGATGTAATAAGCCCGGTGTTGCCTACTGCAAAATCGAGTGGACGACGATGTTGCTGCCGCCGAGCAGCACCGCGTCGTCGCGAAGGTCGCCTCGACCCGCGCAAAATAAAAACAGGGCGCATCGTACTCCAGCGTACGACGCGCCCGATCCGCGCTATCCGTTGTGCCCGCCGCGTTACGACGCGATGTGGCGTTCCAGCGCTTTGGTGATCTGATCCTTGGGCACCGCGCCCACAATCTGCTCCACCACTTGCCCGTTCTTGAAGACCAGCAGCGTGGGAATGCCCCGAATGTTGTAGCGTCCTGCGGAATTCATGGCTTCGTCCACGTTCAGCTTCATGACCTTGAGCTTGCCCACGTAGTCGTGAGCGATCTCGGCCACGGTGGGCGCCAGCATGTGGCAGGGGCGGCACCATTCGGCCCAGAAATCGACCAGGACCGGCTGGGTGTTGCTCGCCGTCAATACTTCCGCTTCAAAATTCCCGTCTGTTACTGCTTGAATGCTGTTATTGTCTGCCATGTTCTTTGTCCTCAACGGCTTACCCGCAGGGGCCGTCTACTCTCTCCTTAGCCAGCTTAATTAGATGTTGCAACAGGCTTTTGGTTTCGCGAAGCCTGCCGTGAACCCTGAGCCGTCGGTCCTGGAACAAAACCTCGCACCACCCGCGCGGCTTGATACAACTTGGCATACTCCGCGGCGGGCGCCTTCCACGAAAAATCCTTGGTCATGCCATTCACCTGAATGCGCTCCCAGATGCGTCCGTCCATGTGGTGCTGCAGCGCCTGCCGCACGCAATGAAGAAGCGCCGCCCCCGAATACTCGACAAACTTGAAACCCGTACCGGTGCCATGCTCCAAATCGAACGGCTCAATCGTATCATCGAGTCCGCCGGTGGCCCTCACAATCGGCACCGTACCATACTTCAAACTATAGATCTGATTCAAGCCGCAGGGCTCGTAGCGCGAGGGCATCAGGAACATGTCGGCGCCCGCTTCGATCTGGTGGGCGATGGCGTCGTCGTACGCGATCTTGACGCCGACGCGCCCGGGATAGGCGGCCGCCAGGGAGCGGAATAAATCTTCGTATCGTCGTTCGCCGGTCCCGAGCACGACGAGCGACAGGTCTTCTTGCATCAGTTCATGGGCGCGCTCGGCGATCAGGTCGAATCCCTTTTGATCCGCGAAGCGAGACACGATGCCAATCACCGGCCTGCCAAGATGGTCTCGGGAAAGATCAAATAATTCCAGAAGCGCTTGCTTGCAGACTTGCTTGCCGCTCAGGTCTTTCACCGAATACTTCCTGGCGATCAGCTTGTCTTTCTCCGGGTTCCAGGAGGCGTAGTCCACGCCGTTTAAGATGCCCACCAGCCGGTCGGCGCGGCTGCGCGCGACACCATCCAGTCCGTAACCAAATTCCGGGGTCTGAATCTCTTGCGCGTATTTGCGGCTTACCGTGGTCAGATAGTCGGAGTACACCAGCCCGCCCTTGAGCAGGTTCACGTTGCCGTAAAACTCCAACGCGCCGGGATTGAACAAAATCGCCGGAATTCCCGCCGGCCCCAAGACCTCTCTCCCGAATTGACCGTGATAGCCCATGTTGTGAATCGTGAAGACCACCGGGATGTCTTTCACCGCGGGATCGTCGCCGTACGAGGTACGCAGCAGCACGGGTAAGAGGCCCGTCTGCCAGTCGTGGCAATGGATTACATCCGGAATCCAAACGAGCTTGGCGATCTCAATGGCCACCCTGCAAAACTCGCTGTAGCGCTCGGCGTTGTCGCCATAGTCTCCGCCACTGCCGCCATAGATTCCGTCGCGATCGAAATACGCCGGGTCATCGACGAAAAAATACTGCACGCCGCTCAACACCGTGCCATCGAGGACCGCCGGGAAGCGCAAGCGCGGCCCCAGCGGGATAGTCAGGCTAGGCAAGACCACGGCTGCAGCCTTGGTGCCCCGGTAGCGCGGCAACACCACGGCGACTTCATGGCCCTGCGCCGCCAAGGCCTTGGGCAGGGCTTCGACCACGTCCGCGAGGCCGCCGGTCTTCGAAAACGGCAGGCCTTCGGATGCCACAAACAGGATTCTCACAGTCGTCTCACCGTGGCTTCCACAATCATTCATTTTACCCCTATCCCGGCCGTTGTGGCCCGCTCAAGCATCCGGGTTGCCTGGCGCGGCCGTGGAACCGCTTCCGAGGGGTGGCAACAAAAAGCAACTTCCTACTCCGTGCCGGGTTTACAAGCGTGTGGACGCTAAGCTCATCTCCGGGAACGAAAGTGGTGTGCTGGCCTCGCTGGCCCGGCCAGAGAACTTTCTAGCGGCGCTGTTCCCTGTATCAATTACCCTGTGGCTGATGGCCTTTCTTGCGTTCTTTGTGTTTCTGAGTTTGTCGTCCTTACTGGCCTCGATCTTCCGAGCCCTGCAATTCAGCCAGGCCCCATGTCTTGTTACACTGTTCCCGGATGGCTCGCCAACGACTCGGCCAACACTTCCTCGCCGATCCTGAATGGCGCGAACAAATCGCGCGCGCCATTCGCGTTTCGCCGCAATCCATTGCGCCGTCGTCCCCAGCACGGGACCAGCCCTACTGCTGGATCGAAATCGGCGCCGGCCACGGCGAAATGACCGAGCACCTGGCCGCTACAGGAGCTCCGGTTTGCGCGATTGAGCTCGATGCCCCGCTCGTCGCGAGGCTTCAGGCGCTCACAACAAAATTCCCCAACGTCCACCTGGTTCAGGGCGACATTCTGGAGACCGACATCGCTGCGCTCGCGGCCGGCCGCCGCATCCGCATCTACGGCAACCTGCCCTACTACATCACTTCGCCGATCCTGCATCGCTTGTTCGCCTTCGCCGATCTCATCGACGAAATGCACATCGTCATTCAGACCGAGGTCGCCGAGCGCCTCACGGCTCAGCCGAACAGCAAGCCCTATGGCTACCTTTCCGTCGCAACGCAGTTCTACGCCCGCCCGGAATTCGTCCTGCGCATTCCTCGCGCGGCGTTTCGCCCGCCGCCGGAGGTCGGCTCCGCGCTGGTTACGCTGCGATTTCCCGGAGAGCGGCGGAACCTCGGGGAGATTGACGACGCCCGTTTTCTCGATTTTGTGAAGTCGTGCTTCTCGCAGAAACGCAAAACTCTAGTGAACAACCTGAAGTCTCTGACAGCTCCCACCCGCGTCCGCGAAGCCCTGGCCTCGCTAAATCTGCGCCCCGACGCGCGGGCCGAGCAACTCTCCGTCTCTCATCTCGCCGGACTCTATGGTCTCCTGTGGCAGGGCACATCCTCCGCCTTACCCTGAGCGGGCCGGGGATGGTTCTCGCCGGAGCTTTCACTTTTTACCTTTTTACTCTTTCACTCTTTCTTGAGCGCGGCAACGATCCGGTCCGGATAATCGCTCATGATCCCATCCACCCCGGCGTCGATCAGCAACCTCATGTGCGCGGGTTGATTCACCGTCCAGCACACCACTTGCAAATCTTTCTTTCGGGCCTCGGTCAACAGCGCCGGCGTCACCAGGTCGCCGCGCACCGCCAACTGCCGCGCCCCCACTTCCACGGCCTTCTCGATCGGCCGGTCAATCTGCCCATCGAAGAGTAGCCCGGTCATCAACGTAGGCTCGATCTTGCGCAGTGCCTCGAGAATCCCGGCATCAAAAGAAATTACGATGGTCCGCGCGATCTCTTGCGACTCGCGCAACGCCCCGATCAGCGCATGCTCGCCGCCCCAGGAGCCGGCGGGCTTGAGCTCGAGATAAAACACCACGTCGTGTTTTTTGGAAAACTCCAGGATCTCTTCGAGTGTGGGAATGCGCTCGCCGGTAAACTCGCTGCCAAACCACGATCCGGCGTCCAGACGCCGTAGATCGGCGAGCAAGAGGTCGTGCACTTGGCCCTGCCCGTTGGTCGTGCGATTCACGGTCTCGTCGTGAATGGCTACAAAGTGAGAATCGCGCGACAGGTGCAAGTCGGTCTCGATGAACGTGGCCCCCAGAGCGATGGCGCGCTTGAACGCCGCCAGAGTATTTTCCGGGGCGTACCCTGAACCCCCGCGATGTGCAATCACCAGCACGGCTTTTTGTGTGGCCTCGCTTTCTGCAATTATTGGACCAGCCGGGCGCTTGCCTGTAATTCCGGGCGCCTCGATCTATGCTAGCATCCCGGCTTCGAGTATCCCCGTTGCAGCCGTTTGGCCTGCGTCTTGAGTCTAAACGGCAGCACCAGAACCTAAAACTGAGGAGGCTATCATGCACAATCGTCGCTTGGCCCTGTACGCGGCGTTTCTTACTGTTTTCGCATTGTTGGCAGCCAACGCCGCCCTGCCGCAGAAGCAAAAGGAACCCAAGGCGCGAGATTTAGTGAAGGAAGTGCGCCACCAGTTGGTGCTGCTGCCGTACTACTCGGTGTTCGACAATCTCACCTTCAAAGTCGAGGGCAGCAAAGTGACTTTGATCGGCCAGGTGGTGCGGCCCACGCTTAAATCCGATGCCGAAGCGGTCGTGAAGAAAATTGAAGGCGTGTCCAGTGTCACGAACGAAATCGAGGTCCTGCCGCTCTCACCCAACGACGATCAAATTCGCCGCGGCGTCTTTCGCGCCATTTACGGCGATACCAGCCTGTCTCGCTACGCGGAGTCCGCCGTGCCTTCCATCCACATCATTGTCAAGAATGGCAACGTAACCCTTGAGGGTGTGGCCGACAACGAAGCCGATAAAAATCTCGCCAACCTTCGGGCCAACGGCGTGCCAAATGTGTTTTCGGTCAAGAACAATTTGGTGGTAGCAGGCGACTCAAAGAAGTAGGGACGCCGGCCGAGGTCCTCGCATCGGAACTGCGCACAGGCCTATTTTCCGTAGCGGCGCAACATGCCGCGCCCCTGCGAGCAAGGTCACAGCCACCTGGCTACCCGGCCCCGCTGCGCGAAATCTGCCGCGAAATTCGCCGCGCCGTCTCTTTGAGCGCGTCCATGATTCTTGGCAGGTTGGCTTCATCCATTTGCGTTAGCGTTCCGCTGACGCCAAGCGATGCCGTCACCGTACCCATCGAATCGAAAATCGGCGCACCCAGGCAGCGTGCGCCTAAACTATTTTCTTCGTCGTCCATCGCGTGCCCATGTTCGCGCACACGCTCTAAGTCCGCCAGCAACTTTGGCACACTGCTAATGGTCTTCGGAGTGCGCTTCTTCATTCCTTGCTGCCGCAGGAGCGTCTCCACTTCCGCCTTGGGGAGCCACGCCAGCAGGCACTTCCCCACGCTGGTCGAGTGCAGAAACATCCGGCGCCCTACCCAGGTGTTGACCTTAAAAAATCCGGGAGCCTCGACTTTCTCGATATACACCGCTTCTCCTTGATCGAGCACCGCCAAATGAATCGTGAGGTGGATGCGCTCTTGCAAAGCCTGCATGAAGGGCAGCGCCACTTCCGCGAGGTCCAGATTGGCTCGCGCGTCGCCTCCAAGGCTCAGAATCTTAAGCCCCAGACGGTACCGGCCGGTCTCGGCATCTCTGCGCAGATACCCGCGACGATCCAGGGTGCGCAGAATGTAGCTGGCAGAGCTCTTGGGTATTCCCAACTTGTGGCTGATCTCGGAATTTGTCAGGCCATCCCGGCGGTTGGCCGCCGCTTCCAGGATGTTCAACGCGCGTTCCACCGCTGTCGCCGGGCTGCTGTCCGCTGCCGCCATAAGCGTCTCCTTAGGGCCTTCATACCCACTCTAGAGTAACGATATTCTGTTCCCAGTATAGAATAAGTGTTCAGAATACTGAACAGCGGGTTGCGCCGCCCGGCGGCCTTGGCTACAAGGAATCAGCGACGTGAACATGTGTTCAGCATATTGAACAACCGGGCAGGAATCGGAAGCAACTCGCCGTTGATGAGCAAAATGCTCTCTCGGTTTGGTTGCAGTGTCTCGCCGCGCGCCTATAGCTCCCTGTATCTCACAGATTCAAGGGGTGTTACGGACAGCCCCGCGTGTAGCATTGGCCTCCAAATTGCCCTCTTCTCTTGGCAGCCAATGCTTCGGTTCCTTTGCTGCGGAAAGGCTTAGAGGCGAAAACATGGCTACCGCTTCCCCGAAGGTCGGCCCATCCATCACCGAACAGTCGCTGTCCACTCGCCTCGTTCCGGTCAACTCCACGCCGTCGGGATTCGATGCCGCCGGCGAACTGCCAGCAGGATTTTTGGAGTTCTTAGCGCCGCTGCACGCTGCACTGACTCCACGCCAGCGTTCTCTCGTCGCGCGGCGCGAATCGGCCCTGACGCAAGCGCATTCCGCGAAGCTTCCGAATTATTTGCCGCCCTCGGTTGCTACCACGAACTCCTGGCAAATTGAACTCCCGGAATGGTGCGCCGATCAGCGCAATCAGATGACCGGGCCCGCCGATGACGCCGAACTGGTCGTCAAGATGCTCAATTCCGGAGCCCCGGGCGTGATGCTCGATCTGGAAGATTCCACCGCGAATACCTGGGAACATCTGTCGCTCGGGATAAACAACATTTTGCAAGCGCTCTCCGGCCGCTTGAGCTATTTCGATCGCAAGCGCGATCGCTCCGTCACCATCCAGTCAGGCAAAACCGTGACTTTCATCCGCCCGCGCGGCCTGCACCTTCATCAAGCCGGCATTATTCCCGGCGAACTGCTTCCGGCCCCGCTCTTCGATGTCGCGCTGATTGCCTTTCAAGTGGACGTTGCCGCCCTCAAGCACCCGCTGTGCTTCTACATTCCGAAATCGGAGTCCAGCGACGAAGCCCTGTGGTGGCGCGACCTGTTCCAGATGATCGCCCGGGCGAAGGGTCTTCCCGCGAATGCCATCAAGTGCATGGCGCTGGTGGAGTCCCATCCGCTGGCCTTTCAAATGGAAGAGTTCGCGTGGAACCTGCGCGACCACATCCTGGGCCTGAATCTGGGCCGCTGGGATTACATGGCCAGCCTCATTCACTTCAACCTAGAAAATCCCGAGTGGGTCTTGCCGGATCGCAACACCATCCCGCACAACGTGGCCTTCTTCCAAAACCTCCGCAACCTGATTCCTGAGATTTGTCACAAACACGGCATGCTGGCCATTGGCGGCATGACCGCGCTCTTTCCCAGCCGCGACGACGCCAGCCTTAATGCGCGCGCGCTTGCCGCTCTCGCCGAAGACAAGAAAAACGAAGCTTCGTCCCTAATGGACGGCGCCTGGACCGGCCACCCCGATCAAAACGAAATAGCGGTCGCGCAGTTCCCTGCCCCCAATCAGCTCCGGGCGCGTCCGCAAAATCCCAACGGGCATCCCGATCTGCGCCCGCTGCCAACCGGCGTCGGCAGGCACACCCTGGCGGGAACGCGCGCCGCGATTCGCACCGTGATCCGCTATCGCAACGGCGTACTCAACGGCCGCGGCGCCAGCCTCCTGGACGGATACATGGAAGACCTGGCCACCGATCGCATCTATCGCTTGATGATCGCCCAGCGCATCAAGCACTCCGACACCGTCGAAATCGTCGGCGACCAGGGCGGCCCAGTCCGCCACACGGCCGAATTGATCCACGATCTCTTTGATCGGGAACTCGATCGGTTGCTCGCTGAATCCGCGAGCAGCAGTGATTCGAACGCGGCCGCCACCCTTCGCGAAGCGCGCCGGATCAGCGAAGAAATGATTCGCTGTGCGGAGTTCAACCCAATGTGATCGAGCCGGGCATTGCGGCCTTGCACCGCCCAAGGGGCGGGGCTTCTCTTCCCTGAACCAGTCGAAGAGCTCCGCCCGCTGCCGGGCCGCCGTTTTCGAGTTTCGCTCTCACGCTTTTCACGGGATTTGGCTTACAGGCCCCGCTTAGGAAACCAGGATTTAAGGAGAGACGTACATGTCAGCCAACGGTACCAACGGAAACCACGGCAAAAACGGAAACGCCCATGCGGATTGGACCACTAACCCCCGCTGGTCCGGAATCGCACGGCCCTATTCCTACGAAGACGTACTACGCCTGCGCGGCTCCATCCAAATCGAATACACGCTGGCGCGCCTGGGCGCCGAGCGCCTCTGGCATTTGATGCACACCGACGCCTACGTGCCCGCCCTGGGCGCGGTCACCGGCAACCAAGCCATGGAAATGGTACAGGCCGGTTTGAAAGCAATTTACGGCAGCGGCTGGCAAGTTGCCGCCGATGCCAATACCGCGGGCGACGTCTACCCGGACCAAAGTCTTTACCCGTGCGATAGCGCTCCGGCGTTGGTTCAGCGCATCAATCGCGCGCTGCTCCGCGCCGATCAAATCGAATCCTCCGAGCGAAAAAAGAGCGGCACGTATTGGTTTGCGCCGATCGTCGCCGACGCCGAAGCAGGCTTCGGCGGATCTCTCAATGCCTACGAGCTGATGAAATCGATGATCGAAGCCGGCGCCGCGGGCGTGCACTTCGAGGATCAACTCTCTTCCGCGAAGAAGTGCGGGCATCTCGGCGGCAAAGTCGTCGTCCCGATTCGCGAGTTCATCGAGAAGCTCTCTGCCGCCCGCCTGGCCGCCGACGTCTGCGGTGTTCCCACAATTCTCATCGCGCGCACGGACGCCAATTCCGCCGGCCTGCTGCTATCCGACGCCGACCCCCGCGACCGCGAATTCATCCACGGCGACCGCACTCCTGAAGGCTTCTATCAATTCCGCGGCGGCATCGACGCGGCCATCGCTCGCGGTCTCGCCTACGCACCCTATGCCGACATGCTCTGGTGCGAAACCTCCACCCCCGATCTCGCTGAAGCGAGAAAATTCGCCGACGCCATTCACGCGCAGTTCCCCGGTAAGCTGCTGGCCTACAACTGTTCGCCGTCTTTCAATTGGAAAAAGAAACTGGACGACACTACCATCGCCAATTTCCAGCAGGAACTCGGCAAGCTGGGCTACAAATTCCAGTTCGTGACCCTCGCGGGCTTCCACGCGCTCAACATGAGCATGTTCCATCTGGCGCGCGGCTACGCCCAATCCGGCATGACCGCATACTCCAAGCTGCAGCAGGAAGAATTCGCCGCGCAGGAGCTCGGCTACCGGGCGGTCACGCACCAGCGCTTCGTCGGCACCGGTTACTTCGACGAGATCGCCCAGGTCATCTCCGGCGGCAATTCTTCCACGACGGCCTTGGCCGGCTCTACCGAGGCCGCCCAGTTCCACGGGGACGCCCCCGAGGAACCTCTCAACGGCGCGAACGGTAGCATTCCCAAGCAGGCCGCCGCCCCCAGCCCAGCCTCGTAGCGGTCCGCGGAGACAGCCCCGTTCTCTTCACAACTGCCATCTCTATGAAAAAGGGCCGCTTAGTCGGCCCTTTTTATCGTTCGTGGGCAATGCGAAGCGACCCTCTGTCGCGGCGGTTTGCATCCCAATCAGCCGACCCAAGGGTTAACTCTCAGGTACGCTTTAGGACCCCGGTACCATTAAGGTTTTTGCTCCTCCTGCCGATGATACGACTATGCCGAACCTCTACTTCTGCCAGCCTCACGCCCAGAATCAAGGTATGCTTCGGGCCGTTTTAACGCTGGAGGACTGCAAGTACTTGGTATCGCCCAATTCGGCTACTTATCTCGGGGAACAATTTCCGGCTATCGCAAACAAGCGCGCTGAATCCGCCGATTTCGCGGTTCTGCGTATCAGTGCGGAAGAGGCCAACAGCGATTGGCGCTGCGGTTTTTACCGCTTCGACACCGACCTCATGGAAATCAACGCCGTGCTCCTCAGGCTCGCCCGCTAGCCCGCAAGCAACCTAGAAATTTGTGGCGGCACTTGCCGAAGGAAAAACCAGAGCGACATCCCGAGCGGCGAGAATGGTATTCACATGTATGCGCACGGTATCCTCCACGTTGCGCGCGTAACCCCCGGCAAGCGTGGTGGCCACGGGAATATCGCGGCGGCGGGCCTCTTCAAAAACTCTACGGTCGCGCTCCATCAGCCCTTTCTTCGTAAGTGACAATCCGCCGAGCTGATCCTCGCAATAAGGATCGGCTCCGCCAACGTAAAAAACCATCTGCGGGCGAAACTCGTCCAGCGCCCGCTGCACCGTAGGTATCAAGGCGCCGAGATACTCGTCGTCGTCCGCGCGGTCCATCATATTGAGATCGATGGTCGAGGGCGGCTTGTGCGCCGGATAGTTATTTTCCTGGTGGATGGAAATCGTGAATACCGACGAATCATTTCCGAAAATGGCAGCCGTGCCATTGCCATGATGCACGTCGGTGTCCACGACCATGACCTTCTGGATCGCTCCATCGGCTTGCAGCCGGCGAATGGCGACCGCCACATCGTGAATGGCGCAGAATCCTTCTCCGTGGCTTGGATAGGCGTGATGAAATCCGCCGCTAAGGTTGGCGCCGAATCCATCGCGCAGAGCGCATTGCGCCGCGAGGATGGTCCCACCGGCCGCCAGCCAAACGGCTTCGACAAGCTCCGGCGAATATGGCACCTCGAGCTTCATCACGTCGCTGGCAGTGAGCGTGCCAGTCTTCAGTTTGTGCACCCACTCCGGCGTGTGCACCCGCAGCAGGTCTTCGTCGCCAGCTGGACTCGGCCGCAGGAAATCCTCCGGCGCCGCGATTCCTTCACGAAGCAACTGCTCCGCAATGAGCCGAAACTTCTGCGACGGAAACACGTGGGAACCCAGATTCAGGTCGTAACGTTCGTGGTAGACCAGCTTGAAAGGCAACATGGCTCAGGGAATCACAAGCTCGAAGCGAAGTTTTTCTTTTTAGGGGCACAGCATGCCGCGCCCCTACTCGGCAAGATCGATCCGCTAGTTGTCGCGCTCCAAAATGAAGTCGGGCAGCGTCAGCAACGCCCGCGCGTAATCGGAATCGCTGCGGCCGTTGAGACACTCCTTCGCGCGACGCGCGTATTCGTGCGCCAGGTTCCGCGCCCGATCCAGCGCGCCGGAATCGTGCACCAGTGCCACCAGGGTTTCCGGGCGAACGGAGTCAAACTCTTTCTCCTTCAGCACCCGGGCCACCAGTTCGCGGGCGTCGCGGTGGCCGTTCTCCATGGCATAAATAAGCGGCAGGGTGACCTTGCCTTCTTTCAGGTCGCTCAGCACCGGCTTGCCGAGTTGTTCCGTGGATGCCGTGAAATCCAGAAGATCGTCCACCAACTGAAATGCCAGTCCCGCGTAACGCCCATACTCCGCCAGCGCCAACTCGTCCGCCCCTTCCCATCCGCCAAGCACGGCGCCGAGCCGCGCGCAGCCGCTGAACAAGCACGCGGTCTTGTGGGTCGCCAGCCGAATGGCGTCTTCTTCGGTGATGTCGATGCGCCCGATCTTGGCCAGCTGGATGAGCTCCCCTTCGACCATTTTTTGCGTGAGATCGATCAGCACATCCAGAATGCGGAAGTTGCGCTCTTCCAGCGCCATTTGGAAAGATTGCATGTACAACCAGTCGCCCGCCAAAACGCTGCGATGATTGCCCCACCGCGAATTCGCCGAAGGACGGCCGCGCCGCGTGTCCGCGCTGTCGATGACATCGTCGTGGATCAGGGTCGCGCTATGCAGCAGTTCGACCACTGCCGCAAGGCGAATAGCACCCGGGCCGCGGTTTCCGGCATAGCGAGCGGAAAGAAGCAAAAGCGCGGGACGCAGGCGCTTCCCGCCGCCACCCAGAAGATAGCCGGTGATTTCAGAAACTGGTTCGAAGGCGGCGGCAGTCTGTCGGGTCAGTTCCTCTTCTACCAGTGCGAGGTCGTCCCGGACGAGATCGAAAATCTCCCTAACTGTGAGCAGCGCGATGGCCTGCCTCCTGGCCTGCATCAACACACATATGAGCGCGAGCGGACAAGTATCCTGTGTGACCGCACGGGCGTCAAGAACATATGCCGCGCGCCAAGTGCCGGCGTCATTGAGACTCCCGGACCGCCGGCTCCGATGGCCGCGCAAGACCAAAGAAACGCCGAAAATTAGCCGCAGTCGCCGACGCCACTTCTTCTACGCGCAAGTTTCTCACATTCGCGATGGCCTTCGCTACTTCCCCGACGTAGGCCGGCTCGTTGCGTTTGCCGCGATAGGCTTGCGGCGCCAGGTACGGAGCGTCCGTCTCGATCAAAATGTTCTCCAAGGGCAGAGCCTTCGCCACGTCGCGAAGATTCTGCGTTTTCGGATAGGTCGAATTTCCCGCAAAAGAGACCAGAAAGCCCATTTCGAGCCCGCGGCGCGCGTCTTCCAGCGTGCTGGTAAAGCAATGCAGGATGCCGCCGAGCCCCACCGGACGCCAAACTTCCTCGAGTACGTTGAGGCAGTCGGACCACGCGTCGCGGCAGTGAATGACGATCGGCAGTTTCGCCTCCCGCGCCAGCGCAAGCTGATCGCGAAATACTCTGTCTTGAACGTCGCGCGGCGAATGATCGTGAAAATAGTCAAGGCCGATCTCGCCCCAAGCAATCACTTTTGGATGTTTCGCAAGGGACGCCAGCCGATCGAGATGCTGCGTCGTAACTTCTTCGGCCTCATGCGGATGAATACCCACGGTGGCGAAGATCCAATCGTGCTGCTCGGCAAAAGGCAGCGCCGCATCGAGCTTCTCGGGACCCGGACCCGTGCCGATAGCCAGCAGCGTCGACACTCCCGCAGCCCGCGCGCGCCCCAGCATGGCGTCGCGGTCCCCTTCAAATTGCGGAAAATCAATATGCGCGTGCGAGTCGATCAGTTCCATTTGGCGATCAGCATCGAGATCTCCGGGTAGGCGCGCAGCACTGCTACGCGCCTACTAGGACGCCCTATTTCAGTCTCGCACCGACTTCAACGTCCTCGATGAATGTCGCGAGGACCGGCCGTCCCTCAGGCCCCACGGTAGCCGCCACGATCATGCCGTTAGACTCCACCCCACGAAGCTTGCGCGGCACAAGGTTGACCACCACAACGACCTTGCGCCCCACCAACTTCTCCGGCTCGTAGTACTGCGCGATGCCGGCGCAAATCTGCCGCACTTCGCTGCCGATATCGACGGTGAGCTTGAGCAGTTTGTCCGCCCCCGCGATGCGTTCCGCCGTCTGGATCTGACCGACGCGCATCTCCACCTTGGCAAAATCTTCGATGCCGATTTTGTCGGACGCTGCGGGTGCGGCCGCCGCGGCGGTACCTCCCGCGCCAGGCGTGCTCGCCGGCGCACTCGGAGCCGCCGCGGGTGCCGGCTGTTTAGGTGTCTCGTTTTCCATTGCTTCCATCCTCTCTATTGCCTCTGCTTTATCCACTCTCGGGAACAACGCCTGCGATTTGCCCAACGCCGTGCCTGGCCGGATTTGTCCCCAGCGAAGCCCCTGCAACTCCAGCCCACCAAGTTGACCCGGCTGCCCCAGCAGAGTCCACACCTTCGTTGTACTGTCCGGCATAACGGGGTGTGCCAGGGCGGTGACGATGCGGAGCACCTCCGCCGTGGTGGACAAAATAGTCGCGCGGCGTTCTTGATCCGCTTCCGTGTTGCCGAGCGACCAAGGCTGCTCGGAGGTCAGGTACTTATCCGTGGCGCCAATGAGCGACCAGATTTCTTCCAGAGCGCGGGAAAAAGTGAGCTTGTTATAGTACTCCATGACTTCGCCGATAGCGCTCTGCGCCTGCTTGGCCAACGCGGTGTCTTGCGGCTGAAGCACACCCGGCTTCGGGATTTTCCCGCCACAATTTTTCTCGATCATGGCCGCCGTGCGGCTGGCCAGGTTGCCAAGGCCATTGGCCAAGTCGCTGTTGTAGCGCTGCACCAACGCATCGTAGCTAAAGTTGCCATCCTGGCCGAAAACAACTTCGCGCAGAAGAAAATAACGCATGGCGTCCATGCCCAGAACGTTGGCGATGGGACGCGGCAGCACCACATTACCCTTGGACTTGCTCATCTTGGCGGCGTCCATCAGGAACCACCCGTGCGCCCACACTTGCTTCGGAACCGGCAGCATGGCGGCCATCAGGAACGCCGGCCAATACACGGTGTGAAAGCGAATGATGTCCTTGCCCACAAGATGCAGATCGGCTGGCCAGAATCCACGGCTCTCATATTCGGGGCCGCCGACAGCGCTCAGGTATGCCGTCAACGCGTCGAACCAAACGTAAAAAACGTGCGATTCCTCGCCGGGAACCGGAATGCCCCAGCGAACCGTGGTGCGCGTGATGCTCAGGTCTTTCAACCCGCCTTCCACGAAGCTGATCATTTCGTTGCGGCGGCTTTCCGGCTGAATGAAGTCCGGGTTCTTTTGGTAAAAGTCCAGCAACGGCTTCTGAAAAGCCGAGAGCTTGAAAAAGTAGTTTTCCTCGGTGAGCGTCTCGGTGAGACGTCCGCAGTCGGGGCAGTTTTCCCCGGGCTTGGCGTCGGTCACAAAGGCGTTGTCGTAGATGCAGTATTGGCCGGTGTAGTGGCCGGGATAAATGTAACCGTTCGCGCGGCAGCGTTTGAAGAGCCACTGCACGGTGCGCGCGTGGCGGACTTCGGTAGTGCGGATGAATTCATCGGCGGGGACGCCAAGCTCGTCCCACAAGGCGCGCCACTCCGCAGCCATGTTAGCCACGAATTCCGACTCCGGGACACCCGCCTTCTTGGCGGCGCGCTCGACGTTGACGCCGTGCTCGTCCGTGCCGGTGGTCATCACCACCTCGTAACCCAGCATGCGCTTGTAGCGCCGCACCGTGTCGGCCACCACCGTGGTGTAGGTGTGGCCGATGTGCGGCAGGCCGTTCGTGTAGTAGATCGGCGTGGTCAGATAAAATTTAGGTTTTTCGTTGGCCATTGTTCGTTTGGAGTTTTCCGTTGTCCGTTCCGTGTTGCTTTTTTCGGATTGCGTCGCCGGGCTGAACCCGGCGCCTGCATAAACCTAGGAGCCTCCTTCGTAGCAGCGAAGGGCTTCGTTAATCACGCGCTGTAATGGGACGTTTTTTTCGACAGCCAACCTGCGGCAATCGTCATATTCAGGCGCGACATGCAAAATCCGCCCGTTGACCCGCGAGAGCTTGATGCGCACGTCGCCGAAGCTGGTGGACACGCTGACATGTTCTCGCGGCAGCGTGCGGCGTTGGGCACGATAGGTGCGCACGCCAAAAGTGGTGGTCTCCGCAAAAATCAGCGACGTTAAGGCATTGGCATCCTGGGGCTTGCACAGGACCGTGAGCAGCGTCCCGGGACGATTCTTTTTCATCTGTACCGGAGTGGTGTATACGTCCAGGGCCCCGGCACCCAGGGCTTTCTCCAAAAAGTAGCCGTAGATCTGCGGGTTCATGTCGTCGAGATTAGCTTCGATGACCGCGATTTCTTCGTCGTAGCCCGCGACCATCTTCTCCGCAGCCTCCCCGAACATAATGCGCAGTACATTGGGCTGCCCTTCCAGGTCGGCGGTGCCCGCCCCGTAGCCGATCGCGCTGACGATCATCGGCGGCTGCGGGCCGAACGAATCGCAAAGGGTCGCCACCATGGCGGCACCCGTCGGCGTGACCAGCTCGCGCTGCACGCCGTTGGAATAAGTCGGCTTGCCCTGAAGAAGATTGGCGGTGGCCGGCGCGGGAACGGGTAAAACACCGTGGGCCATCATGGCGGTGCCGCCGCCGACGTTCAGCGGCGAACACGCAAAGCGCTCAATTCCCAGCGCTTGGAAACCGATGCAGGCGCCAACAATGTCCACGATGGCGTCTATCGCACCGACCTCATGGAAGTGAATTTTCTCGAGCGGGACGTCGTGTACCCGGGCCTCGGCTTCCCCGAGTTTCTGGAAAACAGCCGAAGCGCGGTCGCGCACCGGAGGCGCAAGCTGGGAATCCTTCAGGATCTGCAAAATCGTGCTCAACGAGCGGTGCTTCTGCTGCTCCTCCGTCTTCACACGAGCGTAGGTAGCGGCCATGCCGTTCTTCCAGGTTTTCTCGGCGGATATTTCCCAGCCAGGGACTTGCAAGCCGCGCAGTTCGGCGCGGAGATGTTCCAGATCGCAGCCCGCGTCTACCAGCGCGCCCAGGGTCATATCTCCACTTATGCCCGAAAAACAATCAAAATACGCTAGTTTCATGGGAATCCGCCCGCGGCGCGGTGCGGCCTGGTCACGCGAAAGTGTCCGCCGGGAGCAAGAATTGATAGTATCGGCGCACTCCAGGGGTGTCAAACAGGCGACCCGGCCCTGGCAGGTCAGTTCTGGCTAGGCGTAGGCCACTAATCGGAACTTCGAATAGGGGCAGGCCGAGACTAGCCGACAACATACGGTTGATAGCAGCTGTTTGTCGGAAGTTAGGTTGGCAGCTTATACGGAATAGTGATCGTGATCGTAGTGCCCACGCCTAATTGCGAGTCTATCCGCACATCGCCAGCGAAGGGTCTCACCCGCTCGCGCATTCCGCGCAGCCCGACACCAACCCCCCGGTTGCGAATCGTGGCGAGATTTTCTTCCGAGATTCCTTTGCCGAAGTCACGCACTTCGATGGTCACCCTGGCGCTGTCGCAGACTATGTTGATCTGGGCGGACTTGCTTCCCGAATGGCGATGTATGTTCGTCAAGCACTCCTGAACGATGCGAAAGACGATCAATTCAATTTCACTGTTCAGCCGGTCGAATTCTGCCATCGACAGGAGAACTTCAATACCTGCGCGCTGCTGCAAACCCTCAACGTACCAAGCCAATGCTTGCCGCAGGCCAAGCTCATCCAGCATCGGGGGATGAAGCAAATAGGAGGTGGTGCGAATTTCTTGCTCCAATTCCTGCAGCATGGTTTTAGTGTCGTTCGCAAGTTCACCCAGTCTGGGGCTGGCGGCGCCGAATTCTCGCGAGATTTGACCGAGGTTCATCGATAACGCCGCGATGGTTTGACCGGCGCTATCGTGCAATTCGCGAGCGATGCGCCGCCCTTCTTCGTCTTGCGCTTTCATCAGCCGAATTGACAGCTCGCGAAGACACTCCGATTGCAACAGCACATCGTTTGTTCGGGTTTCCAGTTCCTTCGTGCGAGTTTGCACCTGACTCTCCAGAGATTCAGCCAGATTCCGAAGGCGCTCTTCGCTTTCTCGAAGCTCGGCCTCGGCGCGTTTGCGCTCTGTGATGTCACGAGTTGACCCCGCAACGAACTCCACGTGCCCTTCACGGTCGAAGACCGGTCGGAATTTGTACTCATAATAGCCTCCCGCTCCGGTTGGGCTCGTGTACTCCGTTTCATCCGTGATTCCCACCCGTGTTTCGGCTACTTGCTGAATCTGCTGTTGAAGGCGCGCGGCGAGTTCATCGGGGTACTTCAACTCGAAGAAATTCTTACCAATGGCCTCCTCCAGTTTTAAACCCCACAGACTTAACAGGGCCTGGTTCACAAAAACGAAGCGACCTCGACGGTCGAAAATGTAGGCGAAATCTGAGATGGAAGAAAGCGTGATATCAAGAATTCGGGACTTCTGTTCGAGGCTAGAGAGCATTTTATCAACCCTTTGTTCGGATGCCTTGAGTTCGGAAATATCAGTGCCGGCATCGCCCGTGCCGCGTTCGGCGCAATCACCGGAGCCTTGTGACGCTTCGCGATTCGAGTCCAACGGTCTTCCTTTGCGGGCCAACTCCCGGCTAGCGGGTTAGGCGTGTTTTTGGGGCGTCCGGGTGAAAGTACAGAGGAGAGATTATAGTAGACCACATTGAAATGGGTTTGCATATGGGCCTGGTGCAACGTTCGAGGCTAGCCGTGGTAACTCCTGGTTAAAGCGCTTCTCGGACCTGCGGGTTCTGAAAGGCGAACGCCTATTCACCATCGATTTCACTTGACATGGTAGTACCTCATCAGTTATAATCCTGGCGTTGTTTAAATCGCGGGAGGCGCGAGAAGGAACTCCCGTGACCGCGTTACCCGCCCGGCAATTCCCAAAGTGGCACAACGGCAACCAGCCTTCCCGTCCTACCTTCGATATCCCGTTGCCTCATTGCATCATTGCCCCTTTTGATCGTGCCTTCTATGCGCAAAACCCCCCTTTGTTTTCAACAACTTCCAACATACCAATTTGCAAGTCCTTTCCTTTGATATCGATACACCATACCCCGGGGGTGGGGGGGAGGCAAACACGAGGCGAAGATGCGGCTCCGGGGGAAGGTCGTTGTTCTATACTGATGGGCTTTTGCGGGTTGGCCAGGTGAAAGAGGGCATGTGTACCTGACACTGACGAATCGATTGCGCGAGGCACTGGGGCGGCACATCCGGGAGAAATACGGCGTGGAAGCGACTGTGGCGCTGGAGCGGCCGCCAAAGATTGAAATGGGAGAAGCGGCTTCTCCCGTGTGTTTTGATTTGGCCAAGCGCTTGAAACGGGCGCCGCGGCAGATCGCTCAGGAGATTGCGGTGCAGTTGGGGCCGGTGGAAGGAATTGCTCGAGTGGAAGTGGCCGGCGCCGGATATCTGAATGCGTTTTTCGACCGGGAGGGGTTTTGGGGTAGCGTCCAGCGAGAGACGACCGGCAAATCGGCGGAACAGAAACCGGACAAGATTATCGTCGAGCACACCAGCATCAACCCGAACAAGGCGGCGCACATTGGGCACGTGCGCAACGCCGTTTTGGGCGACACCTTGGTGAGAACCCTCCGGCACGCCGGCTACAACGTGCAAGTACAGAACTACATTGACAATACCGGCGTGCAGGTGGCAGACGTGGTGATCGGCTTTCTGCGGATGGACGGCAAGACTCCAGTAGGTGTGAAGCATCTAGCGAACGAGCCGCGCTTCGATTATTACTGCTGGGATTTGTACGCCAAAGCTACGCAGTTTTTTGCCGCCGACAAGGAACAGGCGGCGAAATGGCGCGGCGAAACGCTGAAAGCTATGGAGGAAGGCCGCGGCGAGGAAGCCGAGGTCGGGCGGGTGGTGGCCGATGCGATTGTAGGGTGCCACCTGCGAACCATGGCCCGGCTGAGCATCACCTACGAATTGCTGGCGCAGGAAAGCGAGATCCTGCACTTGCACTTTTGGGATTTGGCGTTCGCGAAATTGAAGGCAGCGGGCGTGATTCAGTTGGCCGCGAGCGGAAAGATGGCCGGGTGCTGGATCATGCCTTGGAAAGAAAGTTCAGGAACTAACACGCAGGACGCGGATAGCACAGAGGGCCCAGAGAAAACGGACGATGAGAACATGCAGGACAAGATCATCGTGCGCTCCAACGGAACCGTCACCTATGTGGGCAAGGATATTGCCTATCAGCTATGGAAGTTTGGGTTGCTCGGGAAGGATTTTCACTACGCGCGGTGGCCGAATGCGCCGGAAGGCGAGACGGTCTGGGTGACCACCAGCGAAGCGGATGATCCGGCGGCGCCGGACTTCGGGGCGCCGGCGAAGACCGTCTATAACGTGATCGACGCGCGGCAAGCGTATCTGCAGGATGTGGTCAAAGAAGGTTTGCGGAGGCTGGGGCACGAGGAAGCGGCGAAGAACTCGATTCACTTTGCTTATGAAATTGTGGCGCTGACGGCCCGCTGCGCGGCGGAGATGGGTTATGAGCTTTCGCCGGAAGAGGCCAAGAAGCCGTACGTGGAGGTCAGCGGACGCAAAGGGCTGGGCGTAAAGGCCGACGATCTCCTCGACAAACTGGAAGCGGCGACGCTCGCCGAGGTCCGCCAGCGGCACGCAGAGATGGGCGAGGACGAGCAGCGGCGGACCGCGCACGCCATCGCGGTGGGCGCGCTCCGATTCTTCCTTCTGAAGTTCACCCGCAATTCGATCATCGCGTTTGATTTTGCCGATGCCCTCAGCTTCGAGGGGGAAACCGGACCGTATTGCCAATACGCGGTTGTGCGGATTCGAGGGATCCGCCGCAAGGGCCTCGAGGCCGGCGCGACGAATGTGGACGTGACCGAGCAGACCGTGCGAAGCGTCCTCAGCGGACCGGAGGGTCTGGGGCTATGGGAGTTGCTGCTGCTGGCCGGATCGCTAGATTCCGCGGTGGATGCGACCATCGGCGCCCAGGAGCCTGCGTTTTTGGCGAAGTACGCGTTCCAACTAGCCCAGGCGCTTAGCAACTTTTATCACAAGCACCATATTTTGTCGGAACCCGATGAGCAGAAGCGCGCGTTCTTGCTGAGGTTGACGGAGTTGGTGGAGACACAACTGGTGCGCGCGTTAGGCCTATTGGGAATTGAGGCACCAGAGAAAATGTAGGGGCGCAGCATGCTGCGCCCAGCTTGGCACTCAATTTCAATGATTCCCTGCGTATCATTCGCCACGACCATGTCAACGGGTACGAGGCTGGGGCTCAGTAGGACATGACTAGGTTGACTAAGGTGCGCAGGGCCACGCCGGTGGGGCCTTTGGCCAGCCAGGGCTTGGCGTCGTCGTTCCAGGCGGTGCCGGCGATGTCGAGGTGGATCCAGGGGGAGTCGCCGGCGAATTCGCGGATAAACCAGGCGCCGGTGATGGACCCGCCGCCTTTGCCGCTGCCGATGTTCTGGATGTCGGCGACGCTCCCTTTGATGAATTCGCGGTACTCGTCGTCCATGGGCATTTGCCACATTTTCTCGCCTACGGCCTTGGCGCTGGCGAGCAGTTTGTCGGTCCATGGTTGATCGGAGCCGAAGACGCCGACGTTGATGTTGGACAAGGCGACGACGATGGCGCCGGTAAGCGTGGCGGCGTCCACCAGGTGCGTAGCGCCGAGCTGCTTGATGTAGTGAACGCCGTCAGCAAGGATCAGGCGGCCTTCGGCATCGGTGTTGAGGACCTCGATGGTCTTGCCGGACATGGCGGTCTGAATGTCGCCGGGCTTCTGGGCGTTGCCGCCGACCACGTTTTCCGTGCTGGGGACCACACAGATAACCTTAACGTTGGGCTTGAGCGCGGCCAGTGCGCGCATGACGCCGAGCATGGTGGCGCCGCCGGCCATGTCGTACTTCATTTTTTCCATGCCGTCGGCGGGCTTGATGGAGACCCCGCCGGTATCGAACGTGACCGCTTTGCCGATCAGGCCAATGACTGGCGCTCCTGGTTTCGGATTCGCCGGAGTATAGGTCACGACCATGACCCGGGGCGGCTCGGGGCCCCCTTGCGCCACGCTGAGCAGGGCACCCATTTTCAGGTCGGCGATTTTCCTTTCGTCGAGAATTTCGACCGCCAGCCCGGCCTCCTTGGCCATGGCTTCGGCCTTTTCCGCCAAGATCTTCGGAGTGAGCTTGTTGGACGGCTCGTTGACCAGGTCGCGCGTGAAATTCTGGGCGTCGGCAATGATGCGGCCGCGGCTGAGGCCCTTTTCACCAGCAGCGCGTTCTTTGTCGGAGTAGCCGGCCAGCAGGACGGTATCGACCGATTTGTCGTTCTTCTTGTCGGTCTTGTATTTGTCGGACTCGAAATTGGCGGCCAGCGCGCCTTCGGCGATGATTTGCGCGGTATTCTCGGTCACTTCCCCCTCGCGCACCAAAAAGGCGATGTTCTTGACCGAGCGGGCCTTGAGGTAGCGCAGGGCGGCACCAGCGATCTTGCGCAGCGTGGCGCCATCGAACTTGTCGCGCTTCCCTGCTCCCACCAGCAGCAGACGGGCAGCCTTCATCCCGGCAGGAGCATGGATAAGGGTCATTTCGAGAGGCTTGCCGGTCAGTTCGCCGCTCTTGGCGAGTTTGCGCAACAGGCCGTTGGCGGCTTGGTCAATTTCGGCAACGCGGCCCTGTACGGGGTCGGCATCTTCAAAAAGGTAGGAGACCAGGGCTTCGGTCTCGAGCGTGGCATAGGGCTTGTTTTCCAACGTGATCTGCATGTTGAGTCTATCGCCTCCGGTTGCGATACATAGCTTGATCGGCTTCCCTGCGGGCTTCCTTGTTGCGCTCGTCCTGGCGGCGGTCCCAGGTCTTTTTGCCTTGGGCCACCGCGATTTCGCACTTGGCGAGGCCGTCGCGAAAGTATATGCGCAGGGGAATGACGGTCAAACCTTTCGCCTGGGTACGAGCAGCCAACTTGTAAATCTCGTTTTGGTGCAGGAGCAGTTTGCGAGAGCCGAGCGGCTCGTGATTCCAGGGCCCTCCGGGCATGTACTGAGCAATGTGGGCGTTGACCAGCCAGGCGCCCGAGGGCTTGAAATCGACGAAGGCATCGCGAATATTCGCCTTTCCTTCGCGCAAGGCCTTGACCTCGGTGCCGTGGAGGACCAGGCCGGCTTCAAATTTCTCCATCAAATGATAGTTGTAGGAGGCCGCGCGGTTTTGCGCGACGACCAGCTCTTTGGGCTTCTCAGACTTTTGGGACGGTTTGGGCACGCGATCCAAGTATATGTGACTACGGCATTAAATCTTAGTAGGGAGGGGGTAACATATGCAAGACAGCCAACCTTCCATTGCTTGTCCCGCCTCTAACCCGATGCTAGACTTCGACCGATTCGTGCCCCAGCCTTGGAGAGTGCATGCGAGCGTGGAGTAAGCTAATTGTTTGTGTAGGTTGCGGGTTGCTCGCAGCGGGCTGCCCGAAGGGCAAACCGGACTACCAACAGGGACGCAAAGCGGAAACGCTGCAGGACTACGACGCGGCCTTTGAGTTCTATCAAAAAGCGCTGAAAAGCGACCCGCAAAACGCCGAGTACATGATCAAGTTCAACCAGGCCAGGTTTGAGGCCGGGGCGCTGCACGTCAAGCAAGGGATGAAACTGCGCGAGCGGGGCGATCTGCAGGGGGCCGCGGGGGAATTTCAGAGGGCCGAGGCCATTGATCCGTCCAGCCCGATCGCCGAACAGGAACTGCGCAAGACCGCCGAAATGATCGGGGAGAAGAATCGCGCGGCGGACGCGGCGGCCGAACCGCCCTCGGATCCCCACGAGCAACCGCTGGCGTCCTCACCTCCGGAAATCAAGCCGCTATCGCGCGCGCCGATCAACCTAAAAATGTCCAACGAAGCCAAGATCGTGTTTGACACCATCGGCAAACTGGCGGGTCTGACGGTAATTTACGACCCGGACTTCCCTGCCCGGCGGATCACCGCGGAGTTGACCAACGTAACGCTGGAACAGGCGCTGGACATCGTGTCGCTGGAGAGCAAGGCCTTCTGGAAGCCGGTGACGGAGAACATCATTTTCGTGGTACCCGACCAGCCGCAGAAGCGCCGGGATTATGAGGAGCAGGTCGTCCGCACATTTTATTTGTCGAACACGGTGCAAGCACAGGACCTGACGGAAGTTGTGACCGGACTGCGGCAGTTGCTGGACTTGAAGCGCATCCAGCAGCTCAACTCCCAGAACGCCATCATCATGCGGGACACGCCGGACAAACTGGCGATTGCCGAGAAGATGATACGAGATATCGACAAGGCCAAGCCGGAAGTGGTCATTGAGGTTCAGGTTCTGGAAGCGCGGGTGGATAAGATACGGAATTTGGGGATTTTGCCGGGGCAGTCGGCGTCCATCGGCATTGTGCCGCCAGGGACGACGACCACGAACAACAACAATAATAATAACACCGGCACGAATACCAACACCGCGACCAACATTTTGACGCTGCAGAACCTAACCCATCTTAACGGCTCGGATTACAGCGTTACACTGCCCAGCTTCACAGCCAATGCGCTGTTGAATGATTCCACGACCAAGATTATCCAGAATCCGGAGATTCGCTCGGTAGACGGCCAGCCGGCCAAGCTGCGCATCGGCGACCGCGTGCCGGTGGCCACCGGCAGCTTCCAGGCGGGCGTGGGAGTGGGCTCGACCGGCGGCGCGGGCTTTGTCAATCCGCTGGTAAACACGCAATTCCAGTACATCGATGTGGGTGTCAACGTGGACATCACGCCGCGCGTGCATCCCAACCGCGAAGTGAGCATGAAGGTGCAGTTGGAAGTTTCTTCGGTAACGGGACAGTCCAACATCGGCGGGATTCAGCAGCCGATCATCAGCCAGCGCAAGATCGAACACGACATCCGGCTGAAAGAGGGCGAGGCCAGCGTCCTGGGAGGCTTGATTCAGCGGACGGATACCAAGAGTTTGAACGGCTGGCCGGGCGCCGCGCACGTCCCCCTGTTGCGCTATCTATTTTCCGAAGATACCAAGAACTTTGAGGATGACGAGATTCTGATTATTTTGACACCCCGCATCGTACGGCTTCCGGAGTGGACGCGGGCGAATCTGCGGCCTTTGTTCTCGGGCACCGAAACGAATGTCCAAGTGAAACGCGAGCAGGAAGTGCGCGCGCCCAACTTGCAGCCGCCGGCGCAGGAAGCCCCCGCGAATTCGGGGGCGGCGCCAACCGCTCCTGCCGCGGCAAACGCCGCGCAGGGCGGGCAGTCCGCGCAATTGCGACTCGAACCGCGCAGTCTGTCGTTGAAAACCGGCCAACAAGCGACGATTGCGGTGGTGGTCGACAACGTAAACGATCTTTTCTCGATTCCCTTCCTGCTGCAGTACAACCCCGCGGTGATTAGCGTCGAAGAGGTGCAGCACGGCGGCTTCTTGCAGGGCGGGAACCAGGAAATCGCTATCGTGCAGCGCGTCGATAAAGAGCACGGACAGGCGATCATTTCCGCCACGCGCCAGCCCAACACGGTGGGCGTCAACGGCACGGGCACCATCATGGGCATCGTGGTGAAGGCCCTTGCGCCCGGCACCTCGAACCTGACCATCGTGCAGGTAAACGCGAAAGATTCCCAGCAGAGGCCGATTCCGCTGGTCACCAGCGAGGCAACGCTGCAAGTTCAGCCGTAATCCAATCTAGAGAGACCCATGCTGCGCAGGATTCGCTCTCGCCGCCAGGAACTTTCGAGCCAAGCCGGGATGACACTGCTCGAGCTGATTCTGGCGTGCGCGATTCTTTTGATACTGTCTTCGGCGGCCCTGCCGATTGTGCGCTACACGCTGGTGCATAAGAAGGAAGCATTACTGCACTATGATTTACGGCAAATGCGCGACGCCATCGACCGCTACAAGGACCTAGCCGACCGCAACCTGATCCGTGTGGAGGTGGGAAGTGAAGGTTATCCGCCGGACCTGGAAACGCTGGTAAAGGGCGTGCAACTCGGCGCCGGGAACGATCGCAAGATTCGTTTTCTGAGAAGCATCCCCAAGGATCCAATCACCGGCCAGGCCGAATGGGGGCTACGTGCCGTTCAGGACGATGTGGATTCGACAAGTTGGGGCGGGAAGAATGTGTTCGACGTATACTCGAAGTCTCAGGGCACGGCCAGCGACGGGACGCGCTATGCGGACTGGTAAAGGAACAAGGACGTTGGAAATGAACAGATCGGGACTCCGAGAAATGAATGCGTCGGGGTGCAAGCGAAGGCGCGCCGGATTGGCGTTCGGCGGGGGCTTTACGCTGATTGAGCTGATGCTGGTTATCACCATCATCTTTATCCTCCTGGGTATGGCTGCGATGCGCTACGACCGAGCGGTGCAGCACGCGCGGGAAGCGACATTGAAAAGCGATTTGCAGGTCATGCGGCAGGCCATCGACAATTACACGCTGGATAAAGAAGCGGCGCCGCAGTCGCTGGAAGACTTGACGAACTCGCAAGCGCCGTACTTGCGGGAGATTCCTACCGATCCGATAACGCGTGCGAAGGATTGGCATCTGGACTTCGGGGACCTGGTTCTGAGTCCGGACCAGACCAATAACGGAATCGTCGACGTGCATTCCAGTTCCGATCAAATCTCCCCGTTCGATGGAAACCCATACAGCACCTGGTAGCTTTTCTCCATCATTCACCAACGCGTCGCTGTGGTCCAGCCGGCGTTGATTGACGGAACATCCCGCATCCGCTATAGTCAATCTGCGGGGTGGAGCAGCCTGGTAGCTCGTCGGGCTCATAACCCGAAGGTCGTCAGTTCAAATCTGACCCCCGCAACCATTTCTAAAGCCTGATTCCGCACAGGCTTACGCTGCAAGTGATGGGCGAATTGGTGCTTCCGATTTATAGCCCAATTCGCCCAAGGCATATCCCAGCCCAGCTTTCTCGCACCATTCCCTCCGATAAGACTCGTCGTACCGTAATTGCGCTGCGTAGAGGTCGGTCAAGTTTTGCGAATGACCAAGCCACAGTTTGATGAGGTCGTCTGGCACTCCTGCCTTGCGGAGTACCGCAAAACGAAAGCGGCGGAAGGCGTGGTACCCGCCTCGCCTCCCGGCTCGCTGCAACACGTCGAGCACATTGCGTGAGTCCAGAAGACGTCCAGCTCTCGTCGTGAACAGGTGCCCCTCGCTTCCTTTTGTGTAGCCGCGTAGAGCTTGTGCTAAGCATTCCGCGACTATCGACGGGGCGAATCGCGTTCAAGGTTTTCGGTGCTTGCTCGCGTCTTCGCCATACGCTTCTCCGCACCTGCAACACGCGGCACAGCGGATCAAAATCATCGGTGCGGACGGCCAGAGCCTCACCGATTCGTAGCCCTGTTCCGGCCACCAGCGCTACCAAAACGGCGTCGCGCCCCTTCAGCATGCTTAGCATCGCCGATATTTCCGCGACCCCGATCGTCGGACGATTCTGCTTTTCCTTGATGACCAAGGGCAGTTGGATGAATTCGTGATTCCAAATGCGAGGATGGATTTGGTCGCCTTCTTCGTCAACCGCTGAGGCAACAACGAGCTTCACTACGGTAACTACATTGACGATCGTTTTCGGTGCAAGTCGTGCAGCGGACAGAATCTCTACGAATTGGCGCAAGGCTCCGTTTCTCACCTGCGGCAACAGCTTGTGGCCAAGGTTTGGGAGAATCCATTTGTCGAGGCCATGCTGCCATCCATAGACTGTTGCTGGCTTTACTGGCCTCCTTTTGCGAATGGAGACCGAATCTATCCACCGTTCAGCTTGTTGCCGAAATGTTGTACCGGGAACAGGAACTTGACCAAAAGCACTCGTAGCATTTGGTACCCGCTCGCTCGATGTACTCACGCAATCGCAGACGCGCTGCCGATTGCATTACGCATCGGCCAAGAAAAACTGTCTTACGTCTCCTCTCTCCACTTTGAACGTCAATCCAAAAACGACCATACGCCGGCGCTTGTGGATTCCACTTTTCGAGATAATGAGCTTGGTACACATTGCCCAGCTGTCCTTTTCTATTTAGCAAAGCCTTCCTCTCAATAGTTGATCGTTCTGGTCGGGACTCCAGGCACATCACACCGTACCCTTCGTGGAGCATATGTCGTTTCAAGCACTTGTTTCTACGCACTCTTTCGCGTGGAACACCGGAAACTGATCACCATAACGAAATCTCTCCGACCGGCTTGTTCGACGCTACTTCTACGAAAAGCTCGTCTTTCGTCAACATGAATTCTTCTGGCTGACATATTCGTTATGGTTCTCGATTGAACCGGTCGGTGCTAGTCTGATGCACATGCCGGAAGACGATGTAGGCGTGGCGCCCGCCCATAGTAGGTATCAAGCGTTGCTCGATGTGTCCGCTGCGATGGTCGAGCAACCGACGGTGAAAGCCATCCTCCATAGCCTCCGCGACGTTTTGTCCAGCAGCGTTCGCCTCCATGGAACTGACCTATATCTTCTGGATAGCAGTCAACATACCTTGCATCTTCTGGAATTTGATCGGGCAGTGGACGCGCCCGCCATCAGAATTGGCACCAAAATTTCACGGATTAGCGCAGCAGCGCAAGCGCTGGACCAACAAGAACCGATTTTCCTGCCTGACGTATCCGAGGAAATGTCGAGACATCCCGAGTTGGCTCCGTTTGCAGCCCAATCTGTGGGCAGAAGCACTTATGTTTTCCCTGTGTTTACCGCCCAACAACAGTACGGACTTTTGGCTGTGACTAAGGAGCGGGGACAGAAATTTACGCGCGAAGATGTCGAACTACTCCGCTCTCTGACGTCGCACGTTGCGATTGCGCTAGAATGCGCGCTGGCCAGGGATTCCGCAGAACAATATCAGCGGGAACTCGCTACCGAGCGCGACCGTCTTCGGCTACTCCTCGAAATCAACAATCACGTCGTTTCGAAACTGAATATGGAAGACCTTTTCCGTTCGGCTTCAGCTTCCATTCGTTCGTATTTCGACAATCATCTGACGGGATTCTGGCTTCTCGAGAAGGACTCGTATCGCCTTCAGAGTGTGGTGCTGGATTTTCCTGACGGCAAAGGGTTTTTGGCGGAGATGGGCTCAACGAATCTGACGGAAACGGAGTGCGAGAAACTTCGCGCCCGCAGGTCCGATATATTGTCAGTCGACGATATCGAGAGACTGCCTTCGACCATTGCTGACAACTTACGCGCCGAATCCATAACCTCGGTTGCCGTTGCTCCGCTTGCGACCGGGAGCGGACCACTGGGTCTGTTGGCGATCGGCAGCCGGAAGGCAGACGCTTTCGGGCAAGAAGACTTGAATTTGCTAACGCAGATTAGTATTCAGATTTCCCTCGCGCTGGATAATGCCCTTGCGTACGGGCGTCTGAACGCATCGGCAGCCCGTCTGGAAGAGGAACGCCTTTACCTCGAATCGGAAATTCGCGCGGAACACAACTTCGAGGACATCGTCGGCAAAAGTGCCACGCTGCGGAGAGTGCTAGATCAAATTGCGATTGTCGCGCCAACAAGCTCGACCGTGCTGTTGCATGGCGAGACCGGGACCGGAAAGGAACTGCTTGCGCGGGCCATTCACAACCGCAGTCCGCGTCGCGAGCGCACCTTCGTTCGGCTGAATTGCGCCGCTATTCCTTCCGGGCTGGTCGAAAGCGAATTGTTTGGGCACGAAAAGGGCGCATTCACCGGCGCACTTATGCAGAAACGAGGCCGGTTCGAGTTGGCCGATCGCGGCTCACTTTTCCTGGATGAAATCGGGGACATTAGTTTGGATCTGCAACCAAAGCTCCTGCGCGCTCTGCAGGAACAGGAATTTGAACGTTTGGGAAGTGCGAAAACTATCCGAGTAGACGTTCGGTTGATTGCTGCAACCCACCGCGATTTGCAAGGCATGATACGCAACAACCAATTTCGCGAAGACCTTTTTTACAGATTGAATGTTTGCCCGATTGAGATCCCTCCGCTTCGCGAGAGGCGCGAGGACATTCCGCTCCTAGTTCACTATTTCGTTTTGCGGTTGTCGCGCCAAATGCAAAGGCGCATTAAGTCTGTCCCGAAGGATGCAATGGAAGCGCTGGTGAATCACGACTGGCCTGGAAACATTCGGGAGCTTGAGAACTTTATCGAGCGCTGCGTGATCTTCACGCAGGGGGACGAGTTGAAAGTTCCTCACGACCAGCTAAAGAGGACGGCTAGCCGCAGCGTTGGATCGGCATCGTCGACATTCGAACAGGCGGAGCGGCAGGTAATCGTCGACGCGCTGAAGGCTGCGTCCGGAAGGATATCGGGCAAAGGTGGAGCGTCAGAACGCCTCGGACTGAAACGAACGACGCTCCAAAACAAGATGCGCAAGCTAAATATTGGTCGCGCTGAATATTCCAGCACATAAGGATTTCGGTTCGCGTCGGTCGGTCAGATCTGGCCGGTTATCTCTTTTGCGGCTTGGCCCTATTAGAACAAGTCTGATCGCCATTGGTGCGGGGATCCCCCAACGGGCTCAGATGCGAGCTGGCATTTGGATCTACGCGCAAATTCAGACGCTCGCACACGTCGAGAACGTAAGAATTGGGTGCGACAAACTGGGCTCCGAACTGGCCAAGAAAAGACAGCACTTCTTCCCCTATCGCGTCGATGAATACTACTTCCGTCAGATCGACAAGAACCTTTGCGCGCGCCGCGAAGCGCGCTGCCAGCGTGCGAGTGTGTTCTGCATCGTCACCGGTGAATCGGCCTTCCAGCCTTAGGTTCAAAGTCTCGGCCGAATCGCATATTTCCACGCGGAGCATCCCGCCTCCTTAGTATGTGAGTAGCCGGAAAAATCACCGGCCATGCCCGTTTCAACGGGCGTTCCCCTACGAACTATCATTCAATGAAATAGCAGGTCTCGTGCCAGAAGGCGGCCCGTGTAAGTTAGTCGAATCAATAGAGATTGCAGAACGCATTCGGATAAAAGGCGCCCCAATGCGGGCAAAGCCGCGATGTGGGCACGGTATGTCCTTTTCCAAAGAGCGCGAAGGCCAAGCTGCTAACTGTCTCTTCGAGGCGGCAGGCAGCGGCAATCCAGCCAGTCAACAGTTCCACCTTCCGCAGTAGATCAGCCTTGCGACTTGTGCCCGCGACCATCGCTCGCGCGGCAGCATTGCCCGCATTCGGGCACGCCGAACTTGGCTGGATGCGGTGGCCGCTAATAGATCCAACAACTTGCGAGCTGTGCAGGTTGGCATGGTCGCTGCATTACTCGCAGCGGGGAACGCAAAATGAATCCACTGACCAAAACACACACACAGGGCCCGACAGAACGTCGGACCCCAAAAGTATCTTTGTCCCGCGTGGCTCTGATTCTGTGCCTCCAGCTCACCCTCCTTTCGGTTGCTTGGGCGCAGACGCCGGAACCCGCTACCACCACCGCGCCGCTGTTGACCTTGGACGAAGCGGTCCGGATTGCAAGCGGCACTAACCGAGACATCCACATCCGCAAAATTGAAATCATCAAGGCGCAAGAGATAGTCGCGCAGGCCAAAACAAATTACCTCCCGAAGCTGGATGCGAACGTCCTTGCAGGAGCGCCGCTGCAGCCGCTGAACTTTAGAGTTCCCGCCGGCAGCTTCGGCACCTACCCAGCTACTGGTCCTATCCCAGCGACCGATTCCAACATTCACTCACCTGTGCGGTTCGGCGCGTTCG
This sequence comes from uncultured Acidobacteriota bacterium, assembly GCA_963788495.1. Lineage (GTDB taxonomy): Bacteria > Acidobacteriota > Terriglobia > Acidiferrales > UBA7541 > Acidiferrum. Next base: position 193,701 of record CAWBGX010000005.1, read on the forward strand.
TGAATGCCTCTGCGGCACAACCGCTCACACAACTTTTCAAAGTAAATCTTGCAGTCAAGCAGGCCCGACTCGGAATCGACCTCGCGAAGGAAGGAGTGCGGGCTCAGAGTCAAGACACAGTGCGACAGGTGAAGGAAGCCTACTACCAAGTGGCGGAGCTACAGGCGCAAGTAGCCAGTGCAAGCGCCGCGGTTCGGTCATTGAACGAGCTGTCCACGCTAACGGAACAGCGCCTCGCACAGGAAACCGTGCTGCTCTCCGAATCGCTCACCGTAAAGGCCAAGTTGAAACAACAACGCTACCAGTTGCTCACTGCGGAAGACGCCTTTGAGCTACAGAAGCAGAACCTGAATCGCCTTCTGGGGCGCGAGCTGCGCACTCCCTTTTCAGTAGAAATGCTCCCGTTCGGCGAGCTTGTTGAATGGGATCTGGATACGGCTCGAAAGCAGGCACTTGAGCAGCGGCCCGAACTGCGTGGCGCCCGGATACAGACCAAGATTGCCAACCTGGATGTGCGTCGCGAGCATGCGAAATACATTCCTGATCTGAGTTTTCAGGTCAGCTACCTTGGATTCCAAAACGTCAATTTCCTCCCGCAGAGCGCCGGCACCGTCGGATTCCAGTTGCAATGGCAGCCGTTCGATTGGGGATACAAGAAGCACCGGATCGCAGAACTGAAGGCTACGACAGAGCAGAAGGCAACAACGGAACGCGACCTCGAACAGCGCGTTCTGCTGGACGTTGAAGAAAAGTTTCGCAAGCTGGGGGAAGCACGCATTCTGCTGGACGCGCTAGCGGACCAGCGTGAGGCAGAACAGACGAAGCTTGGCGAAGTGACAAACCGCTACAACCAAAAAGCAGCACTTCTGTCCGATTTGTCGCAGCAACAAACCGCGGTATCGCAGGCAGAGGCGCAGTACCAGCAAGCAGTCGCGGGATTTTGGACGGCACGGGCCAACTTTGAAAAAGCGATAGGAATGGAGTAAACGCATGAAAAACAAATCAAGCATGAGGCTACGGAAAGCAGCAGCTGCACTGTTGGTGTTAATCGCAGGGGCAAGCGGATGTCAGCAACCGACGCAGGTAGCGGCGAAATCTCCAACGCCTGTCCGGGTAGTGGATGTTGCGCTCAATTCTTCTTCAGAGAGTCTACGATACTCGGCTTCGGTGTTGCCGCTCGCGCAGGCGGCGTTGTCCTTCAAGTCCTCGGGATACGTGACCGAAATCAAACAGGTCATGGGCGCAGATGGAAGACGCCGTGAGATTGGAGCAGGCGACTATGTTGCTCGCGGCGCATTGCTAGCACAGATTCGCCACCAGGACTTAAAAAACCAGCTGGACCAGGCCGCAGCGGCCGTAACGCAAGCCGAGGCGCAACATCTCCAAGCTTCTCAGGATTACGAACGCGCTAAGGCGCTTTACTCCACGCACAGCCTGACGAAGCCCGAGTATGACCAGAGCCAAGCGCGATTCGATTCAAGCCGAGGTGCTGTGGACCAAGCGAAAGCCAGCCTGCGACAGTCGCAATTGGCTTTGGCCGACGCGGATTTGGGCGCGCCTTTTTCCAGTTTCATCTTGGCTCGGAATATCGAGCTCGGAAATCTTGCGTCGCCCGGCATGGTCGCGTTCACGATCGCTGACACCAGCGCGGTAAAAGTGAGTTTCGGTGTTCCAGAGTACGCCGTTAAGCAACTCCGTTTGGGCCAGGAATTCAACATTCACTTGCAAGACGACCCGAAACAGTACAAGGGCAAGGTGACGAGTATTGCCGCAGGCGCTGACGAGAAAAATCGTGTTTTCGCAGTCGAAGTGACCGTCCCCAATCCCAGGAATTATCTGAAGCCAGGAATGATTGCTTCGCTCACTCTCTCGGGCGTTGAAAATGCTCCGGCACCTTCCGTGCCTTTGGCAGCTGTTGTCGCTGACCCGTCCGCATCTGGGCGCTATGGCGTTTTCGTCGCCAGCGAGGCAAACGGCAAATGGTCCGCACATTTGCGAGCAGTGACGCTCGGTGAGACCCACGATAGTGACGTAGCAGTGGAAGGTGTTAAACCTGGGGAAAAGATCGTCGTAGTTGGGGTCGCCGATTTGAAGGATGGCGATTTAGTTCAAGTTCTCCGATAGAGGCATAAACAAATGGCACACGAAAACAATCAAGACATCAGCAATCGTCGCAGTATCACTCGGTTCTTTGTTGAGCATCCCCACATTTCCTGGATGATGCTCGTTGGCGTCCTCGTTTGGGGCTGGTTCGGTTACACATCGATGCCGCAGCGAAAAGACCCGGAAATTCCCGTGCGCGTCGCCGTCGCCGCTTGTCCTTGGCCCGGAGCGACCGCAGAGCAGGTCGAGCAGTTCGTTACCCGGCGCATTGAAGACGTTGCCGCGGAGAACAAAACGATTCATCCCGGGACGGACGCAGACTATGGCGTCAAATCCATCTCTCTCCCCGGCTATTCGTTTGTGTACCTGCAGCTGGATGAGAGTGTCAAGGATACGAAGCGCCAATTCAGCGACATCAATCTCAAGCTGAATGCGCTCAATGCTCAATTGCCGCAAGGCGCGGGCCCTGTCGTTTTCCAAAGCGATTTCGGAGACACCGCTGCGTTGATGCTAACGGTTGCGAGCCCGAAAGCGGATGACATTGAAATAGCAGCCCGCGCCAATTCCGTTGAAGCGGCAGTTCGCAAAGCCCGTAGTTCAAAACAGGACAATAGAACGGGCCAGCACGTCACGATCGTGGATTCGTTTCCACAATCCATTTCGGCGCGCGGAGTTCTGGACGCCGGATATTTATTTCAACAGGAAGCCCAGAGTGCTGGGATTATTCGAGATTCGGAAATCGTTCAGGGTAGTGGTTTTATCGGCTTAGATGGAATTTCCGAAGCCGATGACAGTGCGATTCGGGCCTTCATCCAACGGTTTTTGTCGGATCGCCTGAAACGCTCCGAGCTGCATCCGGATGCATGGGAGCTCGCGATCATCCGCGATCCCAGCGAAACAAGAGAGAAACTGGCCAGCGTTGCCGGCGACAAATACAGTTACGCCGACCTCGATAACTTTTCCGACTTGATCGGCCGTACGCTTCAGGGCGCTACCGAGGTCTCGAAAGTCGAAACCCGGGGTGTTTTGCCTCAGGCCGTCTACTTGGACTATTCGCAGGATCGGCTTGCAGCTTACGGTTTGCGCCCCGCCGATCTATCCAAAGTCCTTTCCGCCCGGAACATTATTGCCCCTGGTGGAAATATTGAAACGGCTGACCGCAAAGTCGCGCTTATCCCTTCGGGAAATTTCGATACGGCGAAGAGCATTGGTGATCTCGCGGTTTCAACTACATCAGAAGGTGCCCCGGTGTATCTACGGGATCTCGTCCAGATCAGCCGCGGCTATCAAGCCCCTGCACAATATCTGAACTACTACACCTGGCAAGACAAGAGTGGGCGTTGGCAGCGCAGCCGCGCCGTTACGTTGGCAGTCTACATGCGCGACAAAAAGCAAATCGCGAGCTTCGGTGAATCGGTGAACGCAAAGCTTTCGCAGCTTCATCAAATTCTACCTGCAGACCTCATTTTGGCGCACACGTCGGATCAACCCCTTCAGGTTAAAGAGAACATCCATCTTTTTATCCGGGCACTCCTGGAAGCCATAGGCCTCGTCGTGATTATTGCGCTGCTCGGTTTCTGGGAGTGGCGTCTCGCTCTGATCATGGCATTAGCCATACCAATCACGCTGGCGATGACATTCGGAATCGTCTATGTGCTGGGAATTGATCTTCAGCAGGTTTCGATTGCAACACTCATCATCGCTTTGGGACTTCTTGTGGACGTGCCGGTGGTGGCCGGAGACGGCATCAAGCGCGAGCTGGCGGAAGGCGCGCCCCGCAAGATTGCTTCCTGGCTCGGTCCAACCAAGCTTGCGACTGCGATTTTCTACGCGACGATTACGAACATCATTGCGTACCTGCCGTTCCTGATGCTGACCGGAAATACCGGCGAGTTCTTGAAGAGTCTACCGATCGTCATGACGGCCTCGCTGCTGTCCGCGCTGTTCGTTGCAATGACGTTCGTCCCATTCTTAGGCTACTACATTCAACGTGCACCGGCAAAGCCAGAACCTACCATCGAGGAAAGGCGCGAACGAGGCTTCTACGGTTTCTATAACCGGCTTGTCCAACGAGCCATAAAACATCGTTGGGCTGTTCTTGCCGGATCTCTTGTTTTTCTCATCGGTGGAGGACTTTTCGGTTCTCGCTTGAAGACTCAATTCTTCCCTGACGATGTTCAGTATTGGTTTTATCTGGACGTTTGGCTGCCAAATGACGCGCCTTTGAGTGCAACCAGCGATGTCGCAGTCCAGGCTGAAGAAGTGGTTCGGAAAGTGATCGAAACTTCGCCCGAGCTGGGATCGAAGGACGAGCGTGGCCATCTTCTCAAGTCGTTGACAACCTTTACGGGCGGCGGCGGACCGCGTTTCTGGTTTTCCGTCTCACCGGAAATGCCGCAAACGAACTACGCGCAAATCATTGTTGAAGTAACGGACAAGGAAGCCACTCCGAAGCTGAAGCGCCCGATACAGGACGCACTTGCGAAGCAGATCCCAGGCGCATGGATCACTGTGCGGCAGCTGCAAACAAACCCGGTCGAGAATCCCGTAGAGCTGATGATCTCCGGGCAGGCGGACGTGGACGCGAAAAACGAAGCTGACGATATCCGTACGTTGCGAACGATCGCTCGCCAAGCCCAGGAGATCGTAGCCAAGTCCCCGGGCATTTCCGTTCTACGGGATGACTGGTTTCCGAACAATCTTCAGCTACAGGTTCAAATCGACCCTGACCGCGCGAACGTCGTGGGCATCACCAACGCCGATGTCGCAAGCGCGTCAGCGGCAGCAATAAGTGGAACGCAAGTAGGCGTGTTCAAGGAGGGCAACAAGAACATTCCTGTTGTGGCCCGCCTTCGCATGCAGGAGCGCGGTCAGCTTGCCGACATCAAGAACCTCTATGTGTACAGCTCACAGACGAATAACCGCGTGCCTCTACTGTCGGTCGCAAATTTGGAGCACGTCCTCGAAACCGGTCGCATCGCGCGGCGAGAACACTTTCGCACCATTTCCATCTTGTGTTATCCACAACCTGGAGTTCTCGCATCGGAGGTAATCGATCCGATTATTCCGAAATTGCAGGAGTTCCAGAAGAATCTTCCGCCCGGATATCAGCTGCGGATTGGTGGTGAAAGGGCCAAGCAATTAGACGGCTTCGCAAATCTCAAAATCGTTCTAATAATTTCTTTGATTGGGATTTACCTGGCCTTGCTCGTTCAATTCAACAACGCCGTCAAACCTCTTTTGGTATTCGCTGCTGCTCCTTATGGCGTCATCGGCTCTCTGATCGCCCTCGCGATCATGCATACGCCATTCGGGTTCATGGCTTTTCTCGGCATTGCCAGCCTGATAGGCGTGATTGTCAGCCACGTCATCGTGCTGTTCGACTTCATCGAGGAAATGCACGCAAAGGGCGAGCCACTGGTCCAAGCGCTGGCCGATGCGGGCATCCAGCGAATTCGCCCTGTAATGATCACAGTGGGAGCAACGATCTTGGCCCTTTTCCCGCTTGCTCTCGAAGGCGGTCCGCTGTGGCAGCCTCTTTGTTACGCGCAGATCGGTGGACTTGGCGTCGCCACCTTTATCACTCTGCTCTTGGTGCCGGTCCTGTACAGCATATTCGTGCTCGACCTGAAGATCATTCGATGGGAAGCCAATGAGTCCACCATGCGTGGCGAACTGCCTGAAGCGGTTGAGGCCGTTCCGCAAACAGCCTGAAAGCAATGAAAATGACACTGATACCTCAAGCCTCTGCCGCCGCTCTGCTGTTAGTCCTCACACTCTGTTTGCAGTGTGCTGGGGTTGCTGCGCTCGTTGAGTGGCTACGGGGCGTTACGGCCAAGGGCGGCCAAGGATTTGGTCCGGTTCGCTCGGCTGTCCTGGTGGTGAAATCGACGATCGCAATCATTATTCTCCATGGGTTCGTGATCCTTCTGTGGGCGAGTTTCTACCGGTTGCAATGCTTTCCTTCGTGGGAACTCTCTTTTTACTTCTCCTCAAGCAGCTATGCCACCGTCGGTTACGGCGATGTGACCCTTCCCACCAGGTGGAGGCTCTTAGGGCCTCTTGAGAGCATGGCTGGGGTGCTGATGTGTGGGGTATCCGTTTGTCTTCTGTTCGCGACGATCACACGGCTGATGGACCGCGACCCACGTCACTCTCGAAAACTGGGCTATGAAAACGATCCGGTAGACCTGAAGGGGAATCGCCATGCTAGTGAGCAAAACTATGCCTAATACCACCACAGAAACTCCAGATTGGCTTCGCGAGATGGAGACGATCCTCGAAGAACTCAATGAAGGTGTAGTCGTCGTTGATGGTCAGCTTCGAGTGATCTTTGCAAACGAAGCGCTTACGCGCATGGGACGCTTCGAGCGCAACGAGATTCAAGGCTGCACGCCCGATGCTATTTTCCCCAGCGAAGACCTTCCCTATATCAAACGGCAACACGAATCGGGTCACCGTTACGGCCGCCATCGCAGTGAGTTCTACTTACCCCGTAAAGGCGGCGGCAAGATCCCTGCGATTTTCAGTGGACGCGTCATTCAGGGTCCTGACAAGCAGGAGTACGTGTTGCTTATCGTGACTGACATCAGCGCGCAAAAGGGTATCGAGGAGCAGCTTCGCGAATCGAATTCACTGCTTCAAAAGCGGCAAGATGAAATGGATGCCGAACTCGCCCTCGCCGCACATGTGCAGCAATCCCTTGCGCCGCATAGTCTAATTTGGAAAAACCTCGCCGTTGAGGCGCACTACAGCCCAGCCCGCGCCGTTAGCGGCGACTTTGGCGTAGTCCACCCGGAAGGCGATGATTCTCTCACCATTGTCCTGTCCGACGTTTCCGGACATGGATTCAGTTCGGCGTTAATGGCTAACCGCATCTATTCTGAAACTCTACATGCACTGGGACGCAAAACCGACCCAGGAACTTTGCTGCGGGCGCTTCATCATTTAGTACATACCAGGATTCCAGTCGACGGGTTTTTCTTCACGATGGCCGCAGCCCGTTTCAGCCACGATGGACGCCGGCTAAGCTTCTCTGCCGCCAGCCAGCCGCCGGCAATACTCGTCTCAAATGGCAACCTCCGCCGCCTTGAGTCGAGAAACGGTATCCTCGGTTGCCTGTCCGAAACTACACCGTCCGAGCCCTCCATTGAAGTTGAACTATCACCGGGTGATCGCCTCATTTTGTACACCGATGGCCTCGTTGAGGTTTTCAACTGCCTCGACGATATGCTTGGCGTCGAAGGTCTGGAAGATTTAGTCCTGCAATCGGCAACGCTAACACTCGCGAATATGCAGAAGACAATTCTCGACGGCGTTGCCGCATGAAGGCACGGTCCCCTCGCCGACGACGTATCCCTCGTTATTGCAGAAGTTCGCTAACTGCGAGCTCAAACTCGTATCCCCTTACTCGTCGGTTCCGATAACCGCTTGGACGAACAGTCGGTTATTCGTTGAAGTGACTTGTCAGGGTCCAACTGGGGTCCAAAACTCAGGCATTTTGAGGGGTTTTCGGGGGTCTCATTGAAATAAGGGTAATTGAATCAATGGGACTTAGGGTGTGATCGTCAACTCATAACCCGAAGGTCGTCAGTTCAAATCTGACCCCCGCAACCATGGGCGCTTGAGAGGAAAATCCTCTAAGCGCCCTTCTTATTGGCGTTAATGAAGCTCACAGCTGAGTGCTAAAGATTGCTTGTGTCATTAAGTTGAAGATGGGAATCAGAATCCGCCCGCATTGAAATTCCTAAGCCGAATCCTATGGCTACTAAGCGCACCCTTCAGTAACGTGGAGCTGGCGGCGATACTTGTGGGGCGTGGTTCCCACGGATCGCAGGAAAGCGCGGCGCATCGAATCCGTACTCCGGAATCCGCAGGCCGCAGCGATCTGTTTGAGGCCTTGGTCGGTTCTCTCCAACTGCCCGCGGGCGGCTTCGGCGCGCATTTGCAGAACATAGTGGGAGGGCGTTTTTCCCAACTCTCGCGTGAACACGCGCTCGAAATTCCGGACGCTCATGGCGGTGCGGTCGGCCAGCTTCTGCACGGACAGATCGTCGTGAAGATTTTCCGCGATCCAGACCTGAAGCTCATGGATCGCCTTCATTCCCGATGCTTGCGCCGACAAGGAAGCACTCAGCTGGGTCTGTCCGCCGGGGCGGCGCAAGAACAGGACAAACTCGCGCGCTATTTCATGAGAAATCCTGCCTCCGCAATCCTCCTCAACCCACGCAAGCGCCAGATCGATTCCTGCCGAGATTCCGGCCGAGGTGTAAATGTTTCCATCTTTAACCCAGATCGGATTGAATTCCACATGGACCCGAGGATAGCGACGCGCCAATTCGGGTCCGAATTTCCAGTGCGTAGTCGCTCGCTTTCCATTTAGCAAACCCGCCTCGGCCAACAGAAATGACCCCACGCAAACCGATCCCAATCGGCGAACCACCGGGGCCATCTTTCTCATCCATGCGAACAGGGCCAGGTCGCGCGCCGTACGTGTTTCCAGCCCACAGACGAGAAGAACGGAGTCGACTTTCCCTTTGACGTCCTGGAAGCGTCCTTGCGCGGCGAAAGAAAGTAGTCCTCCTTCACCCTGAACTCTCAGCTCTCTGGCATTGGTGACAATCTCTACCTCGTACACGATTTTGCCAATCAAGCGATTCGCGGCGCTAAAAGCCTGGATGGGGCCAACGAGATCGAGTTCCTCTACGGGGGGCACTACAACAACGATGATTCGCCTGCGCTTGAGGCGCGCAGTTCCCTGCTGGCCTCTGGTTGAGTTGGTCTTCGACATTAGTTCGTCAAATATGCAATGGGAACGGTTCCCCGGCAAGCAGCGGGTGATGTTTTGGCGGAAAACGTCGGACTTCTGTCGGTAGCCGACAGTTCATTGTCACTAGAATCCAGCCGCTGGATGTAGGCATTCCAATCATGACGATGCAACGGCGAATCGGCCTCCATCCGAGGTTTCTGTCTCATCCGTCTTTCAGAGGAAAGATCATGAAACATCTTTGGTTTGGGATCGCCGGCGTATTGCTTCCCGCGCTGCTCTTCACGCAAGGCGCCACGCAAACCGACAGGGGTCCGTACGCGCGCATCGCGGTGTTGCGTCCTCATGATGGGGACACGGTGGACTTTGAAGCCGAGTACATTCGGCATCTGGCGTGGCACCAGCAGGCCGGGGATCCGTGGGCCTGGTATGGGTGGACCATCTGGGCTGGCGAGCGACAGCGGTGGTTCGTCTACGCGACGTTTGGGCACTCGGCCGCCGACTTGGACAAGCCGGTGGCCCCGGCAGAGGACGAGCGCGACAACGTTCTCAACGTCGCGCCACACGTCGAGTATGTAGGAAACGCGCTGTACGAGTATCTGCCGGCGCTTTCGCGTGGTTCCGGTAACGCCGGTGAGCCGCAACCCACCGCTCGGCTCGAATTCACCACCGTGGACCTCTTGCCCGGAGCGGCAAAGGCTTTCGAGGCGGCCCTCCGCGCGAGCCAGTCGACATTACTGGGTGAGACGCTCTGGTATCGGATGGTGGCGGGCGGAACCGCTCCACGCTATGTCCGGCTGCGTCCGAGGCCCAGTCTGTCGGCGATTCTCGATGCTAGGAGCGAGCAGCCGCTCCCTGACGGCGTCAACGCCTTGATCGCGAAGACGACCGTCGAGATTCTGAACCTGCGACCGGCGATGAGTTATGGCCTCCCGCCGGCTCGCAAGTGACGCATGCGGTTTTCACACGAAAGGAAGGAGTTGATGGCCATGACCACGGCGGGACTCTCGGTATCCGATCCACAGGCGTATCGCGAGAATTTGTTCAAGCTCCTTGGTGTCCGAAATCCTCTGGACGTATTGGCGCAAACGGCGCCAACGTTGGCCGACATTGTGCGCATGCATCCCGCAACGGTGCTGCGTATGCGGCCGTTCGAAGGAAAATGGACGCCCAACGAGGTCATCGGCCATCTCACCGACAGCGAATGGGTGTATGGGTATCGCCTAAGACTGATTCTTTGTGAGGACAATCCGACCATCGTGGGTACAAACCAGGATTTGTGGGTGGCCAGCCAACGGCACAATGAGCGCGAGCCGGCGGAGCTGGTGGAAATGTTCCGGACGATGCGCCAGTTCAATCTGGCGTTGTGGAAACGAATGTCACCTGCGGATTTGAAGCGCTCCGGTCAGCACAATGAGCGCGGCCCAGAGCCCTTGGAAGTGATGTTGCCGATGCAGGCCGGTCACGACCTTTCGCATTTGGACCAGATCACCCGTTATATTCAAGCCGTTCGGAAGTAGCAATAGGGTCGCGGTGCGGCCTATCGCGACAATCTTCCGTCTTTTGGCGATCACGGCAGGGGAGAGGAATGGCGACACCCACAGATCCGGCTCGCTCCCAGGTTCCCATTCAAAATCAGTTGGAGATGGCCCGCACCGCTACCAGCGAGGAATTGCCGGGAACGGCGTTTTCGACGGTGGTCGTGAGCAGCGCTTGAAAATAGGGCGTTATGGTCTTGTGGTCAGGCGACAGAGCAATCAAGGCTTTACGGAGCGTTTCCATCTGCTCGGGATTTGTAAGGTACTCGACCGCAGCTTGCGAACCTTGCGTGTAAATGCCATAGATCAAGAGCACCCGGTTTTCTCGTCGTTCGTT
>CAWBGX010000006.1:0-235959 GCA_963788495.1 uncultured Acidobacteriota bacterium
ACGGCAGAGGTCGCGAGTTCGAGTCTCGTCGTCCCCGCCATTTCTCTTCAAGAACTTACCGAAAGTGCTCCATTTTCGCGTGGGCACAAAAAGGCACAAAATAGGTACAGGAAATAGAGTTTTTCCAAGCAGAGCTTACTTCTCCTGCGTTTTTTCTCGGAACAAGAGCGCGACAACTGCTTCCTGCGCGTTTCGCTTTTCCGTTGTGACAGCCTGCGTGTAAGTGTCGAGTGTCACGCGAATTGTCGAATGACGCAGCAGTTCCTGCATGGTCTTAAGTTCGGCGCCAGTAGATCGAAGAAGTGTGGAATAGGTATGGCGAAAGGTGTGCCAGCCGATTCGTTTCGTAATGCCTAGTTTTCGCGCAACAGGAAGGATATGGTGCCGCATGACTTGCTGCGCCAAGTAGGGCCACCGGCCCTGATTCGCTGGACTCGCGAACACCCAACTCTCTGACGATTGATACGGCGTCTGGCCATGCCATTCGCGCAGAGCCTCGACGAGATCATGGTGGGCCGGAACAGGTTTCTGCGAGCCTTCCGTCTTGCAGAAACCAACAACGTTCTGCACGATGGAGCGCGTTACGTAAATCTGTTTCGTGTGGAAGTCTACGTCTTTCCATTTCAGTGCGAATAGCTCACTCCTCCGCAGACCAGTAGTTACCGCCAACAATACCAATGTCCGTTCGTTATCACGCAAACTAGCAAGTAAACTCTGGACTTTGCTGCCCGTCAAAATGTCCGGCGCAGTGCGCCGTTTGGCGCTCTGCCGGACCCACTGAATAGGGTTATGGTCACAGAGCTCGTGGCGACGACCGTGATTGAACAACAGGCTCATCACATTCCGTATCTTGGAGCGTGTTCCTGGTGCGCGGTTCAGTGACTTTAACCACGACTCGACCTCCACAGCCCGAACGTCCAACAACCTATACTCGCCCCAGCGCGGGTCAATCCACTTTTCCAAGTAGCCCGCGTACGCCTTCTTCGTTGAATACGAGATGCGTGGATTACGGTCGGCAAGCTCTCGCTGCTGGAAATGCCGGGATGAGTCGGCCAACTTGATCGATTCCCTTCTAATCCGAACGTCGTTTATGTTGATTTCGCGTCTCAGTCCAACGACCATCTTGCGTGCTGAGGCGATGCTTCTCAACTCGTCAGCAGTTCCGAGGACTATACGGCGGTGTATTCTCCGCCCGTCTGGCCCGGCTTCCCGCCACCTAAAGCACCAAACATCTGGACCTCGCTTACGCCGCTCAACTGTCACACTTCCATCCTGCATACCCGCCCCCTTTTGCTGGACGACTAAAAACAGGGGGATATGCTAACGGGAATGATCAACCTGCGTAGGTTGGCTGGCTCGAAGGTGCGCTTGAACGCTGCTTTGCGGCGGCAATTGTCGCGGTTGCCCGATATCCTGGGAATAAGTTCCGGGTTGCCGGGTTTGTAGCGTCATTCGACTGTTTCATTGAGTGGAGTGCCGTCCAACAACCGGGCAAAACATGCCATTTTCTTGGTCGGATTCAGGTAACGTAGCCGTGTAAGGTCAACTGGGTCATCGGGTTCATGAAGCGGGCGATGGGAATCGAACCCAGGCCCGATTTCCGCTAAGTTTCTGAAACTACGGGTTATACGTGTAGCTACCGTCCAAAACCGTCATCCCATGTCCGAAGCTTGGGAACAGCCTAGTTAGTTTGCAAAATTGGGAATGATGCGGCGAACGATGGCTCCTCACTATTTGATTACCGCCTGGTTGTCTCCCGCTTTCCGTGATTGATATTTCCTGTGTGCTGCTTTTGACCTGCTCCCCGAAATTTAGTCCAGCCAAAACTTAGCTTCTCCGGGTATAAGACCACGAGAGGAGAAGCGCCATGAAAGGAAGCCGCTTTAGTGAAGAGCAGATCGTTGGGGTGTTGAAGGAGGCAGAGGCTGGAGTTCCCATGAAGGACCTCTGTCGTCGCATGGGCATCAGTACAGCTACGTTCTACCACTGGAAAGCGAAGTACGGTGGTCTGGAAGTGAGCGAGACCCGGCGGCTGCGTCAACTGGAAGAAGAGAACGGACGGCTGAAGAAGATCGTGGCGCAGCAAGCCTTGGACCTGGACGCGCTGAAGGTGGTGCTGGCAAAAAAGTGGTAGGCCCGCGGGCGAAGCGAGAAGCGGTGCGTGTCGTGAGGGAAGAAGCAAGACTCAGCGAGCGACGCGCCTGTGGGCTGATCGGGATGCACCGCGGGAGCTGGCGGTACCGGCGGAAGGAACGGAACGAAGTGGCGTTGCGGGCCCGGCTGCGCGAGTTGGCAGGCGAGCGCCCGCGATTCGGCTATCGGCGGCTGTACATTTTCCTGCGACGGGAGAAGACCGCGGATGGAACGCTGCGGTGGCGTGTCAACCACAAGCGAGTGTATCGGCTGTACCGGGAGGAGGGGCTGGCGATGCAGCGTAGGAAGCGCAAGAAATTTCGATCTGAAACGCGGGTACCCTTGGCGCTTCCGACGCGTGCAAACGAGATGTGGACGATGGACTACACGCATGACGAAATGGCCGGCGGGCGGAAATTCCGAACACTGAACCTGATGGATGGCTTCACGCGAGAGGCCCTGTGGATCGAACCGGACACGTCGCTGCCCGGTCTGCGTGTGGTGCGGGTACTGGAGGGGCTGCGAGAACAACGTGGAACACCGGCGGCAATCCAGGTAGACAATGGAACGGAGTTCACCAGCCGCGTTGTGGATCAATGGGCCTATCAGAATCAGGTGGCGCTGCACTTCATCGAGCGCGGCAAGCCCACGCAGAACGCGTTCATCGAAAGCTTCAACGGGAAGTTCCGCGATGAATGCTTGAACCAGAACTGGTTCGTTGATCTCCGACACGCACGGAAGGTGATCGAGGACTGGCGGGTTGATTACAACACGGTACGCCCACACAGCTCGCTGGGGTATCTGACGCCGGAAGAGTTCGCGGCGAGTGCCGTCGCGCGACCGGCGTCTCCCCCCACGCCGGTCGTCTCTATCGACCCAGCATGGGCCGGATCGGATGTGCAGGAACCCCGGAGTGCTAACTTATGACTGGACCAAAAACGGGGGGCAGGTCACTTTTAATCTTTTAATTCTTCAACCCATGAAATGGTGTGTCGAACTCTGGCTTCCCGTCTGACGTGTTAGAGTTGAACCCGTGCGGCCCGAGATCGAGCAAGTCATTCAACTGATCCAACAGAACGACCAAAAGTCTCTGGAGGAAGCTCTGGGATTGCTCCAGAAGACCGTATTTTCGTTCAGCATGAAAGTGTGCGGGCAGCGGCAAGACGCTGAAGACACCATGCAAGAAGTGCTTCTCAAATCTGTTCCCAACCTGCCAAAGTTTGACAACCCCAAGGCTCTGATGGTGTGGCTTTATAAAGTCGCCAAGAACCGCTGTCTGATGAGCAGACGCAAGAGCAAATTTGCTCCCAAGCAAGATCTATCGCTCGAAGAATTGATGCCCGACCGTCAGGAATTGCAGAAGTTGTCGGGCAGTCCCGATGGAACGCCGGAGACTTCCCTGTTGCGTCGCGAGGGTGCCAAGCGCCTCCGGGAAGCAGTAAAAAAACTTCCTGCGGAGTACCGCCTCGTTCTTGTGCTGCATGACATGGAGGAACTGTCGGATGGGGACGTCGCCGAAATCACAGGGCTCAGGCCAGGGACAGTCCGGGTGCGGCTGCACCGGGCGCGACTCTTTGTGAGGAAGGAACTGGCCAAACAGGATCAGCATCATATGCGCCGTCAAATGGCGAAACCCGCAGGGGAAATACACTCCTCCGCGCTACCGCGCCAACGGCGCTGCAAGGAAATGTTCGCGGAACTCTCCAATTACCTGGATGACGAGCTAGATGATTCCCTTTGTGAAGAGCTTGAGAAGCACATGGACGGCTGCGAGCCCTGCAAAGCTTTCCTATTGAGCCTGGAAAAGTCGATCCGACTGTGCCGAATAGCACCAAATGAGTCGCCCGATCCGCGGGTGGCTGCGAGACTCAGACGCGAACTGTTATCCGAGTATCAGGGTTTAATGGCGGGCGTCACTAGGCGAGACGTTAGCAAGTTAGAGCGAATCTAAGCTTCTCCGGCCCCTCCGAATCCGAGCTGCATTTTCCTGTAACAAATTCCACTTCCTTGCATTTATTGGTGTGGCTCCGAATCACCGGAGCCTACGAGAGGCATCCATGATTACCGCTAAGGTCCTGCTAACTCAACCATTTAAGGCGGAACGGCAGTTCGCCGCGACGACCGGCAGCGAACACCACATGCTGCTCGATGACGCGGCCGGAGGCACCGGTCCCAAACCCATCGAACTGGTCGCCGTGGGATTGGCCGGCTGCACAGCATTCGACGTCATCACCGTTCTCCGGCAGAAGTTCCACCAGAAGGTGACGGGCTATGAAGTGCGAGTGGAAGCCGACCAGGCGGAACGCCCGCCGCAAGTGTTTACCGCGGTCCGTATCCATCATGTGGTCACCGGTCACGAAATAGATGCCGCTGCAATCGAGGAAGCCATCCGGCTGTCCGAGGAGAAGTATTGCTCGGTGGGCGCGATGGTGAAGCAAACGGCTAGTCTGCACACCACCTGCGAGATTGTCGAAGAGAAAACGCTGTGGCTCACGCCGACTCCAGCAACTGTACAAGGGTGAAAACCGTCCATGAGAATGCGCGGACTACAGGCCGGTGAAAAGGGTCAGAGCGAGCAAAAGACTCTTGTGCGATCAGAAGGCGTATCTCGTTTTGCAGGGAGCAGCTTGTTGATCTCGCTTCTTGTTTTGTCGATTCCGAGTCTGCTCTGCGCACAACAAACACAACAGCCCTCACCGATTACTCTCCAACAGGCAGTCAACATCGCGCTAGAAAAGAACCCGGAGCGCAAAGCAGCGCTCGCTGACACAAGGGCCGCTTCAGCTGATGTTAGGGAAGCACGGTCGTTCCTCCTGCCACACGTCGCTTTTTCCGAGACGGCTACCCGTGGAAACGACCCTGTGTACGTATTTGGCAGCAAACTGCGGCAGCAGCGGTTCACGACGGCAGACTTCGCACTGAATGTCCTGAACGCGCCAACACCGTTCGGCAACTTCGCGACACGCTTTGGCGGTACCTGGAATCTCTTTGATTCCTTTGGGAGCTGGCGCGCAGTCAACCGCGCGGAGCGCGTGAAGGACGCCGTCGGGCATCAGCTTGAACGCACGGATCAGGAAATCATCTTTCACGTTGTGGACTCCTACTACGGTGTGTTGCTCGCGAAGAAACAACTGGAGATCGCCGAGGCAAGCATGAAGACCGCGCAGGCCATCCGGAAGAGAAGCAAGGATCGCTTCGAAAGCGGTGTGGTCGTGGAATCCGATTTACTGAGCGCCCAAGTACGACTCGCAACCCGCACGCAGGAATTTATTCGCGCCCAAAATAACCTGGCACTGGCGCGAGCACAATTGGGCACCTCGATTGGGATCGCCACGGAAAATGAGTTCGATCCAGCCGAGGCCCTCGCCGAAAGAAACCTCCCCACGACGACGCTCGAAGAAGCGGAGAAGAAAGCGGTGGAACTTCGCCCGGACCTGAAACGCATCCGCTCAGAGGAGGCGGCACAGCAACAAAGCGTCTCCATCGCGAAATCATCCTTCGGTCCAAAGGTCAATGCGTTTGCGGGGTGGGAGGCCGATAACCCCACATTTCTTGCTGGCGGCGGGGGGAATAACTGGCTAGCAGGAATCGAGGTCAAAGTGGATCTTTTCGACGGCGGAGCCAAGAAGGCCCGACTTTCCCATGAACGAGCCATGCAAGAAAGAGTTGATGCTGTAAAGGAAATGGCCACCGATGCGACGCGGCTCGAAGTGCGCCGCGCCTACTATGAGCTGGACTCCACGCGTCGGCAGGTGGAAGTCGCTCGCGCAACGATTGCCGCGTCTCAAGAAAGTTTGCGGATCAATCAGAACCGCTACGACTCCGGACTATCGACGATTACCGATTTGCTCGCGGCGGAAGAAGCGGCCCGGCGCACGCAAGCCGAATATTGGGAAGCCGTCTACCGCTATCACACCGGCTACGCGAACCTCGAACTGGCCAGTGGAACTTTGAATCCTCAGTCTCCCTTGGTGACACCATGAATCGCAGAAATCAAGCACTCACACTTCCAATTATCTTGAGTTTGGTCGCAAGCGGCGGGCTATCCAGTTGTTCGGACGAGCGCCACACTCTGGCTGCGGCACCAGAGACGGTGAGCAACGTTACCGTGATTGTCGCGCAAACAACGACCGCACCCGACTGGCTGGAAGCCGTCGGAACGGTGCGCGCCGCGCAAACGAGCCAGGTTGCCAGTCAGATGATGGGCGAGATCGTCGAGATCCGTGTGCATGAAGGCGACCGCGTGCAAAGCGGTCAGGTGCTTGCGGTCCTCAATGACGCGCAACCTCGCTCCGGAACGGATCAAGCCAATGCTGCCTTGAATGTTGCGGAAAAAGAAGTCTCGGCCGCCGATTCGGACTTTGCTCTCGCCGAAGCAACACTCAAGCGCTACCAACAACTGTACGAGAAGAAATCAGTCAGTCCACAGGAATTCGACGAGATCAAAGGTCGCTACCAGTCGGCGGAAGCTCGCCGTGACATGGCGCGGGCCGGACAAGCACAAGCAAATGCAGGTTTAATGCAGGCTCGGACTTCGCTTGGATATACGCGCATACACGCGCCGTTTGCCGGGGTAGTGACCAAAAAAAAGGCCGATGTCGGCACATTGGCCTCGCCCGGCATGCCCATGTTCACCATTGAAGATACGCGAAGCTACCGGCTGGAAGTGGCCGTCGACGAAAGCGACCTCCGCCTTGTCCATGTTGGGCAGGTCAGTCCAGTTACGATTGACGCGCTCGGAAATGTCCAACTTTCCGGTAAGGTCGTGCAAATTGTTCCAGCAGCCGATCCAGCCAGTCGCAGCTTCCTCGTGAAAGTCCAATTGCCCGATGATGCGCGTCTCCGCTCTGGGCTCTTCGGGAGAGCCCGATTCTCACGAGGTGAGCGGCCGACGCTGCTCGTTCCACGCACTTCGTTAGTGGAGCGCGGCCAACTCCAGGGAGTTTACGTGCTCGACGCGAGCCAAATCGCCGGATTGCGCTACATCACGATTGGCAAGATGGCAGGAGAGCAGATTGAAGTTCTCTCCGGACTACAAGGCGGAGAAAAGCTAGTTGCTGTAGCGGGAGACCGCGACTTGAGCGGCAAACGAATCGCAATACAGCCATGAGCGATACGTCTCCCAAACCGGGCAACTCCACTCATGTCCTGCGGCTGGCGGGCCAGATTGCGCACCTTTTCATTCAATCGAAGCTGACACCTCTGATCATTTTGGGCGCTCTCCTTCTGGGCATATTTAGCATCCTGCAAACGCCGCGGGAGGAAGAACCGCAGATTATCGTCCCAATGCTGGACGTCTTCGTGCAGATGCCAGGGGCGTCGGCAGAAGAAGTAACGCAACGCGCCACTGTACCCATGGAAAAGCTGCTCCGTGAAATACCGGGAGTCGAGTACATCTACTCGATCAGCCACCCCGGCCTGAGCATGGTGATCGTGCGCTTTTATGTAGGCACGAAAGAAGAAGATGCGATCGTAAAGACCTATAACAAACTTTATTCGAACTTCGACCGCATCCCCCAAGGAGTCTCGCAGCCGATCATCAAGGCGCGTTCAATAGATGATGTGCCGATTCTCGCTCTAACGCTCTGGGGCAAAAACTACGACGCGTACCAACTGCGGCGTATCGCGGGAGAACTGGAGCATTCACTCAAGCAACTGGATGACGTTTCCGAAACAACTATCATCGGCGGGCAGCCACGCAAATTGCGCGTTGTGCTGGATACCCAACGGCTCGCAGCCTATGGACTGACTCCGAGTTCCGTTGTCATGCAACTCGGAGCCGCGAATACGCGCAGTCAGGCGGGGAGCTTTGCGCGCGGCAACGAGGAGTTTCAAGTCGAAGCGGGCAACTTCTTTATGCGCCCGGAAGAACTGCAAAAAGTCGTGGTGGGAGTTCACGAGGGGCGGCCCGTATACCTACGGGATGTGGCGGAAAAGATTCTAGACGGCCCAGCGGAACCGGACAGTTACGTCCTGTTCGCCAGCGCCAAAGGAACTACTGGAAGCACGGCGAATGCAGAGTACCCTGCCCTAACGATTACCCTGGCCAAGCGCAAGGGCGCGAACGCCACGCTTATTTCTGAGAACGCTCTGCAAGAGATTGCCTCTCTTAGAGGCAACACGCTGCCAAACGATTTAAACATCACCGTCACGCGCAACTATGGGGAAACGGCAAAGGACAAATCGGACGAACTCCTCAAGCATCTCTTCCTTGCCACGCTTTCCGTCACGCTACTGATAGCACTGGCATTGGGTTGGCGCGAATCAGGCGTCGTGCTTCTGGCCATTCCCGTAACCCTCGCACTGACTCTCGCTATTTTCTACTTGCTCGGGTACACGCTGAACCGCGTGACACTTTTCGCATTGATCTTTTCCATCGGCATCCTGGTGGATGACGCCATCGTCGTGGTCGAGAATGTCGTTCGCCATTTCCGGCTGCCCGAAAATCGCGGCCGCCCGCTTGCGAACGTTGCAATCGAAGCCGTGGACGAAGTTGGCAACCCTACGATCCTGGCCACCTTCGCTGTGATTGCGGCCATTCTCCCGATGGCTTTTGTGCGCGGCCTGATGGGGCCGTACATGCGCCCGATTCCAGTGGGCGCTTCCGCGGCGATGATGTTCTCGTTGATCGTCGCTTTCGTGGTTTCACCTTGGGCGGCTTTGCGCTTGCTGCATCACTACGCCGATCGTCCCGAGTCCGGGCACGAAGCCGAAGGGTGGACGACGCGGTTCTATCGCCACTTGATGAATCCACTGATTCAGAATTCAGGGCGGAGGTGGTTCTTCCTCGCCGGTGTAGTCGTGCTGCTACTGGCGGCGGTGGCGTTCGTTCCGCTGAAGTGGGTGCAGGTCAAGATGCTCCCCTTCGACAACAAAAGCGAATTTCAGGTGATTATCGACATGCCCGACGGAACTCCCCTAGAGCAGACGACGCGCGTAGCGCAAGCCTTGGGGAGCTACTTGGGCCAGCAGCCGGAGGTCATCAATTACCAAATTTACGCAGGGACTTCGGGGCCCTACAACTTCAACGGGCTCGTGCGACATTACTTCTTACGCCGTCAGCCGAACCAAGCTGATATCCAGGTCAACCTTCTATCTCGACATGACCGCAAAGCGCAGAGCCACGAAATTGCCCGGAGATTGAGGCCAGAGCTGGACAAGATTGCTGTGCCCTTTGGCGCGCGCATCAAAGTCGCCGAGGTTCCACCGGGCCCCCCGGTTCTGCAAACTCTCGTGGCAGAGGTGTATGGACCGGACTACAAAGGTCAGACGGAACTCGCGGCAAAGATAAAGAAGATTTTCCAAGAGACTCCAGGTGTGGTGGACGTCGATTGGTACGTTGAAGATCCGCAGAACAAGTACGACATGAAGGTGGACCTCGACAAGGCTGCACTGCAAGGAGTCACAGCCGCAGAAGTTACCCGAACGGTCCAGATAGGTCTGAGCGGAGCGTCAACTGGGCTGCTGCACGATCCCGCATCACGAGAAGATGTCCCCATCGAAGTGCGTTTGTCTCGACCCGATCGCTCCGGCATCGAAGATCTTGAAAACTTGAAGTTGCCTGGCCCCTCGGGCGCACAGGTTTCCCTTCGCGAGGTTACCAACATACGGGAGGCCGCGATTGACCAAAGCATTTATCGCAAGAACTTGCGGCCGGTCGTATATGTTACCGGGGACGTTGCCGGAATCGTGGAAAGTCCTGTGTACGCGATCGTTCAGATGAACGAGTCAATCAATAAGCTCCAACTACCGGATGGCAACCACGTAAGGCTCTATTCGGGCACCGTACTTCCGGAAAACACAAGCCGATACGCCATGAAATGGGATGGCGAGTGGCATATCACCGTCGAAGTATTTCGGGACCTCGGTCTGGCGTTCGCTGCCGTCTTAGTCTTGATTTACGTACTGGTGGTCGGTTGGTTCAAGTCGTTCAAGACACCTCTCGTGATCATGGCCCCGATTCCACTCACGCTGGTCGGCATTTTACCCGCTCACGCGCTGATGGGAGCATTTTTCACTGCCACTTCGATGATTGGTTTTATTGCCGGTGCCGGCATCATTGTTAGAAATTCGATAATCTTAGTGGACTTCATTGAACTTCGCCGCTCGCATGGGATGTCCTTGGAACAGGCCGTGGTCGACGCTGGAGCGGTCCGCTTCCGTCCCATGCTGCTAACGGCAGCGGCTGTCGTTGTCGGGGCGAGTGTGATTTTATTCGACCCGATCTTCCAGGGACTTGCGATCTCTCTGATGGCAGGGGAAGTTGCTTCGACAGTCCTCTCTCGAATGACTGTTCCGGTTCTCTATTATCTGAGTGAGCGCGGCGGCGCAAGAACTTTGCCGCCAATTAACGAGGATCTTGCACCTGCAACAGATTGAAAAGGAGGCAACACCATGACCGTAGACCGTTACCTTAGACTCATCGCAGGAGCTTTCGTCTTGGCTTCCCTCGCATTGGGATATTGGGTAAGCCCGTACTGGTTTCTTTTCACAGCTTTTGTGGGCCTGAATCTTTTCCAGTCGGCCTTTACGAACTGGTGTCCGATGATGACAATCCTGCGCAAAGCGGGCGTGAAAGCATAGGCTGAACTGGCGAGCAAGGATTGACCTTGAGAATAATTTATTCGTCCTTTCCGAGACAGCTCCAGGGAGTCGAGGATTGCCTTGAAAACGGTTCTGCAAATCGAGTTCTCTCCAAGTCTCTTGTCCGAGCGAGAAACAGTCCTCAAGCGACAGGGTTATCCTGTAATCTCCATTCTTGGTTCCTGGAACGCACGAAATGTTGATGTGTCAGCTCCTGGAATGGGAGTTGTTGTCGTCGGGCATGGTGCGCCATGGTTGGAGCGCGAGAGTCTGATCGCATACTTCCGAGAGCTCTTGCCTGGAATTCCTATTGTCGCTCTCCTTCGCACAACCGATGCCCCTTTCAGCGATGCCGATTTCAATTGCCCAGCCGACAACCCGCCGATGTGGGAAAGGACTGTAGCGCAAGCGCTTCTAAGAACGGAAAAGCTTCAATGACGTTAAGCGGGGAGGAATACCTCTCGTCGTTATTTAAGCTTGTCGATTGTCCATCCGGCGTGATGACCTCGAACGCTGTTTCTTCGGACTTCACCTCTTTGGGGTCGTATTCCAGTCTAAGGTTTCGGCTTCCAACGGATGGGTTGCTTGATGTTGACAGCCGGCATGGGAGTCTTCGCAACGGTTTACAAGACCAAGCAGCAAAATCGCTGGGGTCCAATTGAACCGACTCGGGTCCAAAACGACGTGTTTTGCTCTAATTTTTGGGCAGGCTAGCCGTGTAAGGCCAGTTGAATCATCGTGAGATATGGAGCGGGCGGTGGGAATCGAACCCAACCCCGAAGAATGGGAAACGTGGATTCAATCACTTGGTTCATCCTAGGTTGAGGCTACTGCCGTTCTGCGGCAGAGTCCATTTCTTGGTCCATATAATTGTTACCGAGGGTTCCAAAGCGCGGTGGCCATCCGTGCCGCGTAGTTTCAAGTAGTTACCGTAGGATTCTGTACTGTCACGGCAGAGGTCGCGAGTTCGAGTCTCGTCGTCCCCGCCATTCCTTTCAAGCACTTGCGGAAAGGTTGGATCTCCAGCGTGAGAACAAAAAGGAACGATAAGTAATTCCCTCCTTCCGCGCCAGCAGCCCGCTTCGTTTTGCTGACCGAACGGCGACGCATAGCGCTCGAGCGCGCTTTCAGATCTCAACGCGATCATCGAATGCCGAGCGGAGTGGTCTTCTAGCGTCGATCCATGACGATGTACGACTTGGAAAACAGAAGAAAACGCTCAGGGACGATCGTCGCCCCCCGGAAGAGCTGCTCCAGATCCCGGCGCGTAAGCGGGTGAATATTGGCTAGAGATTCTTTTGCCTCCGCTCGGTTTGGCTTGTTCATCAGCCCCCACAGAGTGAAGTAACGAGTCACGAAAAAAAGATTCAGGAGTCGCGGCCACCAATGGAGAAACAGCGTGCCAAGGTGCGGCTCGACCGGAAACCATTTATTGGGAGTTTGACAGTAAAAGGATTTCCCCACGCGGCGCAGCTCCGAGGCAAAACGCTGCATGTCATCCCAATTCCCAACGTGCTCGATTACCGAATTCGAGAAGGCCAGGTCAAACGACTTATCGGGAAATTGGAGGTTGCGCCCGTCTCCAATCACACGCTTGTAGCGTTCCGATTTCAATTCTCGTGGATCAGCGTTGAGCAGGGTAACTTCATAAGATCCGTCTAGCATGTCCCAGATTTGCGGCGTTCCCCCAACATCCAACACCGTACGATAAGAGCAAGGTGGAAAGGCTGAGCGGAAAAATCTAATCCGCCCCTTGCGGAATTGCCGCATGAAGAAACCTAGGATTTGAGAATAGTTCATTCCGTTGCGCCCATGTTCGGCCCGCGCCCAATGGAGACCCTGGCTTGGGGGAATAAAATCCCTGCTGGCGGTTTTCTTCGCGTTCTTGCCTCTCCGCCTGGAGTTGCGTCATATGTTCCGGTTGGAACACCCGATTATACGGGCATTTGTATCGGTGTGCTCCCGTAAGTGCTTGCATTTTCATTTCAAGGCGCTCTGTCAGGGCAGAGGTCGCGAGTTTGAGTCTCGTCGTCCCCGCTATATTTCATCCCGCATTTATGGCCTGACAGGCTTAACTGGAGCGCAGACCGTTCGGAATCAACGGCAGGTTGTTGAGGCGGACGGCGGAGGCGTCGAAGATGGCGTTGCCGACGGCCGGGGCCACGGCCATGATGGGGGTTTCGCCGGCGCCGGCCGACGGAAGATCCTTGCGATCCAGCAGCACCGCTTCGATTTCAGGGACATCGCGGAAGCGCGGCACACGATAGCTGGCGAAATGCGGATTGGTGATGCGGCCATTTTCAAATTGGATGGCCTCGAACAAGGCGCCCCCGAGTCCTTGAATATTCGCGCCGACGACTTGATTGCGCAAGCCGTCGGGATTGACGATGGCGCCGCACTCGTACGCGGTAACCATGCGCACCACGTGCACCGAGCCGGCGGCGCGGTTCACCGCGACCTCGGCACAGGTGGCCACGTAGCCGCCTTTCTCGAACCCCCCGGCGATCCCGAATCCTTGCCCTTCCAGGGTTTTCCTGCGCGGCCACTCGAAAGACTTGGCAGCCGCTTCCAGCACCGCGTGCAATCGCGGATCGGAGAGGTTCTTGAAGCGGAATTCCAGCGGGTCCATCTGTGCGGCGCGCGCCAGCACATCCATGTGGGTTTCTCGCGCGAAGTGATTGGCGGTCGCCGCCAGCCCGCGGTACGAGCCGGACCTCAGCAGCAACTTCACTTGATGGTATTCGGTGTAATAGTTGGGAACGACGTAAGGCGTCTCGATCGCGGACATGCCGGAATGGTAGTTGTGAAACTCCCAGGCGGTCAGGGCACCGTCCGCGGCCACGCCCGCCTTTACCTCGATCAAAGCGGCGGGCCGGAAATACGCCCAGGTAAATTCCTCCTCGCGAGTCCACAGCACTTTTACAGGATGACCGGCTGCGCGGGCCAGCCGCGCAGCCTCCAGGGCCGCGTCCCCCGAATGCTTGCCGCCGTAGGCGGAGCCGGTGTCCGGCACGATCACGCGCACATTGCCGGGGGCCACGTGAAAGACGTCGGCGAGTTCGTCGCGCACGGCAAACGGGCGCTGCGTGCCGGTCCAGACCGTGAGCTTGCCATCCGCCCACTCGGCCACCGCCGCTCGCGGTTCCAGCGGCGCATGGGCGATGTAGGCGGCGGTATACGTCGCGTCCGAACGATGCGCGGCCGATGCGAGACCTTCCGCGACGGAACCTTGCTGCTTCTTGAAACGGTCTTCGGTCTTGCCGGTCGTGTTTTCCTTAAGATAGGCGAATAACTCGCGATTGGAGATCTGCGGCACTTCCTTCCATTCCACGCGAACCGCGTCGAGCGCCTTCTGCGCGTCCTGAACGGTGGACCCCGTAGCACCAATGAAATCGCCATCGCGAACGACGGACACGCCCGCCATATTCTTCGCGGCGCTGTCGTCAAAAGAAGTGAGCGTCGCGCCAAACGAGGGCGGGCGGCGCACCTTGCCGTGCAACATGCCTTGGGGACGCAGATCGGGAGTGTATTGATGCTGCCCGGTGACGAATGCGCGAGCGCCGACCTTCGGAATGGGCTTCCCCGCAATGGTCCACTCCGATGCCGGAGTAATCGGATCTTGCGCCGGCAGGTTTTGTGTCAAGGCCTTGCCGCGCGCCAGCTCGCCGTAGCCGAGAGAGCGGCCGGAGGCGGGGTCGGTAACCTTGGCATTGGCGGCGACCAGTCCCTCCGCGGGAACGTTCCATTCCTTCGCCGCGGCGGCGACGAGTAGTTCGCGCGCGGCGTTGGCCACCCGCCGCAACTGCGGGGTCATCGTCGGGGTACTCCGGCTTCCCAGCGTGCCAATGTCAAAGGGCACCAGCGCAGTGTCGGCCGTTACCAGGCGCACGCTGTCAAGCGGAACGTGCAACTCGTCGGCAACGGTCTGCGAGAGCGAGGTGCGAATGTTCTGGCCAATTTCGGCCTTGCCGGTAAAGGCGGTCACGCTGCCGTCTTCGCCCACGTGCAACCATGCGGTAATTTCCTTGGGCAGGTCTTCCTGGTGAAAAGCGCGCGTAGGAGTGGTCTCTTGCGCCGGGGAGTTCTTTGTAAATGCGAAAACCGCGATTCCGGCGCCGAGCAGTTTGAAAAAATCGCGCCGCGCCAACTCGAAATGATGGATGGGTCCGGAAGTAATCTCGTAGCGTTCGGGTTCTGGAACGAAGTTTTCGGTAAGGTTGCTCATCGCTGCCGCTCCCGCATGGCCTTGGCTGCCTGGCCCACGGCTTCGACGATCCGCGGATGCGTGCCGCACCGGCACATATTGCCTTGCAGGAACTGCACGATGTCGGCGGAAGTGGGGTTGGGATTTCCATGTAGCAGGCCCACGCTGCTCATGATCATGCCCGAAGTGCAATAGGCGCACTGGAAAGCGCCGGCGTCCAGGAAGGCTTGCTGGACCGGGTGCAGGTGGCCATCCTTCTCCAGGCCTTCGATGGTGGTGATGGGTTTTGCGGCCGCCGCACTGACCGGGATTTGACACGATCGTCGCGGCGCGCCATCGATCAGGACCGTGCAAGCACCGCACTGCCCTTCTCCGCAGCCGTACTTGCTGCCGGTCAGGCCCAGCTCGTCACGCAGGACAAACAGGAGAGGTGTTTCCGGATCGTAGTGAACTGGATAGCGCTTGCCGTTGACTTGGAGTTCGATCGGTTTCCCCATAGTGCCCCCGAACCCGCGACGCAGCTGACGGCGTCGCCATTTAGCATCATACGACTATAAGACGACCATACCAATGCCGACGAGTACAGCCCTAAGTTGTCACTGAGGGACTCGAAGCCGGATGACCTACTCGCGGATTACGCGAGATCATTGCGCTGTAAGGTCTGGCCATGTTCCGCGCATCGGTGTACATGCTTGGAAGCGGCGTGGCCACTATCATCGCGACTCGTGCGTTGCGATGTCGACTTCATCACGCGCAAGGTGGCCTACTACGGCTGTAACGGAGAGGAATACATGGAGGCTTATCCTGCAGTCGAGGTCGATTGATCTTCGGCGGGCGGATTCTCCAACCCACAACCCAAGCCACTAACGGCGATGTCCAGAACGACTCGCAGGTATTTTGGCAGTCCCCGTGTGGTTCTAAGTTGTTGCAAAGCCGACACAGCAGCGCTGTTACGGCCGAGGTCGCGAGCTCGAGTCCCGTCGCCCCTCGGAGTCTCGCGTCTGTTCGATGGCGCGTCCGGCGTGGCCAGTTATTTCTTGACCTTCTTCTTAGGCGCTGGCTTTGCCGGTGGCTTTGTTTCTCCGCCCTTGGTGCTGATGAGCGCCAAGAAATCTTTGGCGTTAAACGGGTACCGGCGAGTGGACTGTTGCCCCGTAGTAGTCAAGGTGACGTCTACGCGCCGATTGTTGGCCAGGACCATCTCCCGCAGATTATTGAGCATTTGTTGCCTGTCGTCCGGACTCAAGTCCGGATTCTGGGCGATCTGGGCCTTTACCTGTTCGGCATCCAGGTTGTCTTCTTCGCTAAAAGACCGTGTATCGATGGCAGTCGGGGAGACGCCGTGTTCCACCAGGAAACTCTTGGTGCGCTCTACCCGGCGATCGGTCAGGGCCTTGTTGAATTCCGGCGAGCCGCGGCGGTCCGCATGGCCACCCAGGATCAAGTGGGCATCTGGCCTGAACGTCAAGTATCTTTCGAAGTCCTCCGCCAGCGTCTTCAGAATCGTTTCCTGGCTTCCCAGCAATCCCCCCTTGGGATTCGCCGCGGATGGCCGAGCCGTCGGGAAATAGATGCTGTGAAGAGCGAGTCGCGCTTCCAGCTCCACCATTTCCGGAGGAGGCGGTGGTTCCTGCACTTCGATGCCTAACTGGCAGTCTGCCGCGCCGCCGCGGCCATCATTTACGTGACCCGTTATCGAGTAGTGTCCCGCCTTCAAACCGGTGGTGTCGAACTTTGCGGACGCTTCCGTGCCGCGGACGTGTCCTCCGGTGGACTCCCAGGAATAAGTTAGAGGATCGTTATCCGGATCGCTGGCTGTCGCCACAACCTGCACCGGTTCGCCAATCAACACCGAAGTACGGTCCGCGGAGCAGGTCATCGTGGGGGCGCGATTGGGCGCGGGTTCAATGCGAATATCCGTTGAGCACTCGGCGGTGCCGCCGCGCCCGTCATCCACGCGCACCTTTACCGCATAGGTTCCCGGCGTCGCGCCCGAGGAGTGCCACCTTGCTTCTGGGCCGGTACCTTCCACGGTGCCGCCGGTGGCCGTCCAAGAATAGGTCAGCGGATCGTCGTCCGGATCGCTGGCGACCGCGTTGACCGCGGCCATGTCTCCCGATCCGGCGTAGACCATCGTTTTGTCAGCCGAACAGGAGACCGCAGGAGAACGGTTGGGAGGCGGAGGAGGATTCCCGCCGAAGCGGAGCACGATTCCTGTGGAGAGTCGTACGTTGCTCTGCCAACCCGTATCTCCGGCGAGCGAGGCAGCATCACGGAACCGGGTGGGCACGTATTCGGCTTGCAAGAGACGCAGAGCGATTCTGTGATTTAGCTTTAAATCCAGTCCACCTCCGGCAGTCATTGCGAATGCCGTTTCTTCTGATAGAGGCCTGCAAGCAGGAATAGGCGCCGCGCAGCCGTCTAGCGTTACTTGGCCGGCGCGGGCTGCTCCGGCCAGAACCTGGAGAAACGGCGTCAGCCGATCATGGTTGCGGAAGGAAACGCGCGGGCCAAAGAGGAAGGTGAAAACATTGCCTTCCGCATCAACCACGCGCGAAGGACCGAATCCCGCCCCAGGGCTGGTGAACTCCACCGAATCAACGTGGAAGCCGGCAAAATCGAAGACCAATCCAACGTGATTGTTCAGATTGTAGGCCAGGGAGGTACTGCCGCCATGCATCGCGTCCATGCGGTTTCTAGTGCTGTCCGGTACCGCTCTCCAAAACGAGTAACCCAGAAACAACTCAACCCTGGGAGTGGTGTCGCCACGCTCGCTCGAGAGGCGTGCGCGCCGCCCCGAATGCCTTTCCATTTGTTCAGCTTCTGGCGTCTTTCGCGAAGGTGCCGACGGCAAAGAGAGCGGTGGTTTTCCAGGCGTTTTGGGCTTGTAGGAGGCGCCGGGAGCCATCGTGGAATTCACGGACTCCTCCTTCGGGCGTACGTCCGTGGGCTTCGCGGTGTCGTCCGCAAAGAGCGTAGGCACTAGAAGAAATGCAACGGCCATCGTGGGAATAATGCGCGCTCCCAATTTCATTGTTGCCTCCTGAATGGTGCCCACTGGCTGCGAAGCGAGCCCAAAGAACTCCGCGTTGTGACCGTGAACCTGCTGGTCGCGTGTTCGCTGAGAATGACCTGCCTTACGGTGCAGGCACGGTGACCGTGTTGGAGTCCAACGTGACCGCTCCGCTGGGCGTCCCGTCAGAACCGGCAAACATTCTTCCTTCCACTACGGCTCCGGTTTTGAGCGTGATGCTTATCGCGGCGAGTACATTTCCCTTGAAGATGTTGGTGGTGTCGATCGTCGCTGAACTGCCAACCTGCCAGAAAATGTTGCCGGCCTTGGCGCCTCCAGCCAGGATTACCTGAGCACCGGGTGCCGTGGTGAGTGTGGACCCCATCTTGAAGACGAAGACCGCGTTGGGGTCGCCCTGAGCGTCGAGAGTGACATTGTTACTAGGCCCGGCCCCTGATAGCAGAACGGATGTCGAGTTGACGTAAAGCCCAGGCGTGAATGTCAGTCCTCCCATATTTCCTGGCAGAACCTGGGCATTGGTAGACCGGCTAACGGCGTCGTTATAGGCGGCCAACAAATCGGCTTGGGCCTGGGTTATCACGGGATCGTTGATGTGTATCGTGCCGTTGATTTGTGACGGCGGAATACCCTGTGAGCTGCCTGGTTTCAAGCCAACGTCCCCATTGATCACCGTAGGTCCGGTGCTGGTAGTGGAGGCCGTGGCCATAATCGCGAAGCTGCCCGCCGATCCGAGGGCGATCGTGGCGGGTCCCGAGGTGACCTGTGCGCCGGTGGTGAAGCTCCACGGATTGGGGGCGGCACCGGCTGCCAGCCCATTGCCTGACAGGTCCGTGACCAGACTGGAAAGCGCAGCCTTGTATTGGGTATTCGCAGCGAGACTGGCGGAAGGGGTGAACGTGGCGATTTGACTTGCCGAATCGTAAACCACGGTTCCGCTCACGAAGGCTCCACCAGCGCCCGCCACCACCACCGTAAAGGTCGTGTTGGTGATCGTCGTAGGGTCCATAGCTGTGCTGAAGGTGGCGCTGACGGTCTTGTCGAGGGGTACACTGCTGGCAGCGCTAGCCGGGCTCGTGGAGGTTATCGTGGGGGCGACACCGTTGGTGGTTACACCGGCCGTGAAGCTCCAGACGAAATTGGCGGCCATGGCGACGCCGGTGAGGTCTTTGGCGGCGGTGGTGATCGTCGCGGTATATTGAATGCCCGCCGCCAGATTGGCTGTGGGTGTAAAGACGGCGGTTCTGCCCGCATAGGATACGGTTCCAGGTACTGCGGCTCCCCCGCCCGCCACGGCCAGCGTGAAGGTCCCGGCTGCCGAGATCGTGGCAGGGTTCATGGGTGCGCTAAACGTTGCGGCAATTTTTTGATTGAGGGGCACATTTATTGCTGCATCAGCGGGATTCGTGGCGGTCACTGTTGGTGCGATAGCATTCGTTGCCAGACCGGTCGTGAAACTCCACACATAGTTGGCTGCTGGCGCATTGCCTTGAGCGCTTTGCGCGGCAGTGGTAACGGTGGCTGTGAATTGAGTACTGGCGGCAAGGGGCGCGGTGGGCGCAAAAATCGCCGTATTACTTGGCGCGTCATAGGTTACGGTGCCCGCCACGGCAGCTCCGCCCGCTCCCGTGACAGTAAAGGTTCCCGCCGCGATGATCGAGGAAGCGGTCATGGGAGTATTGAACGTCGCGGCAATTTTCTGGTTGAGTGGGACGTTGCCGGCCCCGCTGGCAGGAACCGTGGCGGTCACCGCGGGTGCCAGCGGAGCGGTGGTGAAGGTCCAGGCAAAATTGGCGGCTAGAGCGTTGCCTCCAGGGTCTTTGGCCCCAGTGGTAATCGTGGCCGTGTATAAGGTGTTGGGCGCCAGGGCGAATGTTGGCGTGAACGTGGCCGTGGCCCCCGCGTAGGTGACCGCTCCGGCCACTGGAGTTGCACCCGGTCCAGTCAACCTAAACGTGGCGGCGTTAATCGTCAGCGGATCCATGGCCTCTGTGAAGGTGGCGGAGACAAGGCTGTTAACAGGTACGGCTGTTGCTCCGCTGGCCGGGACCACGGAAAAAACGGTTGGCGCACCGGTCGTGAAGCTCCACACAAAATTGGCGCCCAGAGCGTTGCCCCCGGGGTCTTGCGCCCCGGTCGCAATGGTGGCGGTGTACAAAGCATTAGCGGCAAGCGAGGACGCCGGAGTGAAGGTAGCGGTAGTGCCCGTGTAACTTACTGTTCCAGAGACAGGAGTCGCTCCTGGTCCGGTCAACGTAAACGTTGTAGCGTTGATGGTGGCTGGGGCCATCACCGAACTAAAACCTGCGCTCACGGTGGTATTCAGGAGCACTGCGGTGGCGCCATCTGCCGGGGATGTGGTGATTACCGTAGGTAACGCCGGGCTGGAGGCTTGTTCTCGACCGCATCCGGCGGCAAGAACGGCTAGTAAGAACGCCACCGACGATATTTTTCCAATCTTGAATTTGCCCATTAGCTTCTCCTGTTCACCGGCGACAAGGCGTTCTCGTTGCAGCAGGCTAGTCCACGGTTGGTGCTAAGTTGCTGGCGCCTACGTCTTTCTGCGACTCAAGAGAGTTACTGCGTGCCGACGATCTGGTGCCAAGGACGGAAGCTGGAGTAGTTGGCTGAATATCAGGCTACGGCTCGTGTGTTTTCCGGGTCGCCTCTGGCTGATACTCTCCGCTCTCTTGATAGGAGCCCTTCTCCGCGGTCAGAGGCTATGCAAGCTTTTAGCCAATGCGGATATGTAACCGATCGATACTTACTCGCAGCTTCTTCCTGACTCTAAATCATTGATTTTACGGAGGATGCCAATCGAAGCTCGCTGTGTCAGCCGGAAGCGGTTCGGTCTTAAAGATGGAGTTCGCACCAAACTGGAACGGAAGCCATTCCGATTCAGGAATTTGTGACGGTATGGAATCTATTTCAGGTAACGGGCAGGTTTACTAGAAGTGCCTGCCGGCGTCTAGAAATGCCGGCTGGATCGGATGCAGACGGCCGTCCTTCTTAAGACCGTCGCGGCGCGCCACCGATCAGGGCCGGGCAAGCTCGTCACGCAGGACAAACGGGAGAGGTGTTTCCGGATCGTAGTGAACTGGATAGCGCTTGCCGTGAAGCCGGATGATCTACTCCCGACTTACGCGAGATTGCGCTGTAAGGTTTCGCGATCCAGCTCTTTTTCCCAACGAGCCACGACGATAGTGGCCACGCCGTTTCCAAGCATGTTCACCGATGCGCGGCACATGCTCATAAAGCGGTCGATGCCCAGAATCAGCGCCATTCCGGCGACCGGGATGGTAGGTATGACGGTCAGCGTGGCGACCAGCGCAATAAAAGCCGCGCCTTGCACGCCGCTGGCGCCCTTGGAGGTAAGCACGGCCACCGTGAAAATCGTTAGTTGCTGCATCAAGGTTAGCGGCGTGTTGGTGGCTTGCGCGATGAAGAGCGCCGCCAAGGTCATGTACATGCTGGAGCCGTCGGTGTTGAAGGTGTATCCCGTGGGCACCACCAGGCCCACCAAAGCCTTCGAGCAACCCAGTTTTTCGAGCTTTTCCATCAGCGTGGGAAGCGCGGGCTCCGAGGAACTTACCGCCAGCACCAGCAGGATTTCTTCTTTGATGTAGATCAGGTACTTAATGATGCTGAAACCCGCGGCACGGGCGATGATTCCCAAAATTACCAGCACGAAGAATATGGAGGTGGCGTAGAAGACCAGGATTAACTTCAGGAGCGGCCCGAGAGAGGCGATGCCGTACTTGCCGATGGTAAAGGCCATGGCCCCGAAAGCGCCGATGGGTGCGAGGCGCATCAAAATATTGACCACGCCAAAGACGGCCTGAGTGAGGGCATCGATAAAAGTCACCAACGGCTTGCAGCGGTCACCCATGGCCGATAAGGCCACGCCAAAAAGAATAGAGATTAAAACAACCTGCAGAATATCCCCTTTCGCAAAAGCGTCGACCACTGTGTTGGGGATGATGTGC
This sequence comes from uncultured Acidobacteriota bacterium, assembly GCA_963788495.1. Taxonomy (GTDB): domain Bacteria; phylum Acidobacteriota; class Terriglobia; order Acidiferrales; family UBA7541; genus Acidiferrum. The sequence continues at coordinate 21,938 of CAWBGX010000006.1, forward strand.
AGCAGGAAATCGGCGATGGTTTGCGCTTTGGCCTGCCCGGCATATTCGGCTACGGCTTTGGCGTCGAGGGTAGACGGGTTGATATTGAACGCCCCGCCTGGACGAACTACGTTGCCCACTACGAGTCCCAGCAGCAACGCCAGCGTGGACACTACTTCAAAATACAGCAAGGCCTTGCCACCGACGCGCCCGACCTTTTTCAGGTCCTGCATGCTGGCGATTCCAGAAACTACGGTGCAGAAGATCACCAGCGCAATGATCATGGTGATCAGGCGAATGAAACCGTCGCCGAGCGGCTTCATGGCTACCGCTTTTGCCGGGTTGAAGAAGCCAAATGCGATGGCCAGGGCAATGCCCACCAGCACTTGGAATGACAAACCTGTATAAAAAGGTTTCTTGCGCGGCTTTGGTGTCGTCATAGTGGAGGCTGGGGGCTACGCGGCACGCGAGATTCCCACTCCCTTCGCTTGCAGGATGGTCGATCGAGTTAGAACAACCACTTCCCTGGTTCGCGAATGGCGTTCGCCAAGTCGCTCAGGAACTCTGCCGCGCGCGCGCCGTCAACCACGCGATGATCGCTGGAAAGCGTCATGGTCATCACCGGCCGTATCGCCGGATTGCCGTCCACGGGCACGACCCGGTCGGAAACGCTTCCGACGGCGAGGACCGCAGCCTGCGGCGGCGTGATGATCGCGCTAAACGCGTCCACCTTGTACATCCCGAGATTGCTGACAGTGAAAGTTCCCCCGGTTATGTCGGCGGGCCGCAACCGGCCAGCTCGGGCGCGCTCGGTCAATTCGCGCCGTTCGGAAGAAAGGTCGGCGAGCTTCTTGGCGTCCGCCTTGTGGATCACCGCGCCAACCACGCCGTCTTTCACGGCCATCGCCACGCTGACGTTCACGTCTGGATTCGTCTGAATGCCGCTGCCCGTCCAACTCGAATTCATCCGCGGATGCTTGGCCAACACCCGGGCAACCAGCGAGATCAACACGTCCGTGATCGAAGGCGCCTGCGACTTGTCAATTCCCTGCCCGAAGCGCTTCTGAACCTCGAGGAGTTCGGTTGCGTCCACTTCGCGCACCAGAAAAAAATGTGGCACGCTGGTCCAACTCTGCGTAGTGCGCTCGGCCATAAGACGCGCGACTTGGCTCAAGGGTTCCGTGGCGGGCCCGGCAGTCGTGCCGCCACCAGGTTTCGCGCCGGAAGCGAACGCTTGCACATCTTCCGTGGTGATCGTGCCATCCGGCCCGGTGCCGCGAATTGGGCCGATGTCCACACCCAGCTCTTTAGCCAAGCGGCGCGCCTTAGGTGAAATCTGCGGAGCGGTTGTGGGCATCCTTTCCACCGTGGGGCTTGCGGCCATCGCCGGCCGCTCCACGCTGGAGGCGCGTGCCGTGGGTGCCGCGACCGCCGATTTGGCAGGAGCCTGCTCCCCCAACGCCACCAGCCAGGCAATCGTCTCGCCCACCGGGATCACCGCGCCGACGTCCGCGGTTACTCCCGCGAGAATGCCGTCTCCTTGCGCTTCGATTTCCACGACGGCTTTGTCGGTTTCAATTTCAAAGAGCGGTTCGCCCTTGGCGACTTTGTCGCCTTCCTTTTTGCGCCAAGACAGCAGCTTTCCGGTTTCTTGCGCCATTTCCAGCGCGGGCATTACAACGCTGATCGCCATAGTCGTTTGTCAGGGGCTGGGATTAGACCTCAGTCCGCGGCTGCCACTCCTTCGGCCTTCGCGCTGGCCTCCACCATTTCCTTAACTCTTTTGCTGGGTGGCGCCTCGTGCTCGCGGATGGCGGAAAGCGGTCCATTTACGGTGAAATAGTGCGCGCCCGCGACCATGAGCTGCTCCGCGGGAAAGCGGGTAATCACTTCATGCCCGGTTTCCGTGACCACGATTTCTTCTTCGATACGCGCCGCGCTCCATCCATCGGTCGAGGGCCAGAAGGTTTCCAGGGCAAACACCATACCTGGCTTAAGTACATGGGAGTGTTCGAGAGACACCAGCCGGCTGATTACCGGCTTTTCCCAAATGGCCAGTCCGATGCCATGCCCGAATTGCAAAGCGAAGGCTGCTTCCTCATCGGGGAAGCCAAATTCCTGAGCTTTCGGCCACACTGCGGCGACTTCCGCGGTGGTCCGGCCGGGCTGGATCAGAGAAATTGCCGCATCCAGGTACTCGCGGCACCTCTTGTAAGCGTCGATCATCGCGTGCGAAGCGTAGCTGATGGTGAAACACCGGTAATAACAGGTGCGGTAGCCCATGTAGGAATGAAGAATGTCGTAATAAACGGGATCGCCGGGGCGCAGCACGCGATCGGAGAAGACGTGCGGATGCGGATTGCAGCGCTCGCCGGAAATCGCGTTTACGGCTTCCACGTATTCCGAACCCAGGTCATACAACACTTTGCTGGCGAGCCCGACGGCCTGGTTTTCGCTCATGCCCGGCTTCATAGCACGATACAACTCGTCGTACGCCGCGTCCACCATCATCGCCGAGTGATTGAGCAGCGAAATCTCGTCCTGGGTCTTGATCACGCGGGCATCGGACATGAGCTGTTGGCCGTCGACCACGGTGATGCCTTCGCGCTGCAACGCGAAGAGGATGGGAGGCTCGACTACATCGATCCCCAGAGGTTCCTTGTGCAGCCCGCGTTGCTCCAGCTCGACCTTGATCTTGCGCGCGACGTTTTCCGCCCGCCCCATTTCCGGCGACATCGCGCCGCGCAACAACGGGATTCCCGCACGGGAGCGTTCTCCCAACCACGGACAATTCTGCTGGTGGTGGCGTGCCGCCGATCCGAAGTCCCACAGAATCGGTTCGTCGTTTTGCGGGAGGAGCGCAAAGCGGCTGATTTTGTCTTGCGCCCAGCTGCCGATGTGCGTCGCGGTCAGGTAGCGCACATTGTTCATATCGAAACAGAGCAGCGCGCCCATTTCGGATTTGGCGAGCAAAGCCTTGGCACGCGCCAGACGCTCGCGGCGCAGGCGGTCAAAGTCGATGCGGTTTTCCCAATCCACCGCCATCGGTCCGTAGGTTTTCAGTGCCACGACGCGCCTCCTGTTTTTTGAGTGTCAGGCTTTGCCGCAGAGAGCCCGGGCAGCTTCGAAAACCGTGTGTTCCGTGGGCACCGTTACATCTTCCAATGGGGGCGAAAAAGGAATGGGCACGTGCATCGCTCCCATGCGCTTTACGGGGGCCTCCAGGTTGTAAAAGGCGCCTTCGGCAATCACCGCGGCGATCTCGCCGGTCACGCCGTAGCGCGCGTAGCCTTCATCGACCACAATCGCTCGGGAGGTCTTTTTGGCGGATTCGATCAGCGTCTTTTCATCCAGCGGCCAGGTGGTCCGCGGATCAATTACCTCGGCGCTGATCCCGATTTCCGCGAGGAGAGCCGCGGCGCCCAAGGCCACCTGCACCATGCTGCTGGTTCCGACGATGGTGATGTCGTCGCCGGCGCGCTTCACGTCAGCTACACCAAAGGGGATGGTGTAGTCGTCGGCGGGCACGGGACCCTTCAACTTGTACATCATCTTGTCTTCAAAGAAGATCACCGGGTTCTCGTCGCGAATTGCTGTTTTCAGCAGCCCTTTGGCATCGTAGGGTGTCGACGGCATCGCCACCTTAAGCCCCGGAACGTGACTGAACCACGCATGCAGAGATTGCGAATGCTGGGCCGCGGAGCGCCGCGTGGCTCCCAGAGTCGTGCGCAAAACCATCGGCACTTTCCAGCGGCCGCCCGACATGTAGTGGACCTTGGCAGCCTGATTCACCATCTGGTCCATGGTCAGCGTCAGGAAATCTCCGAACATGATGTCGATCACCGGCCGCATCCCGGTCATCGCCGCACCCACGCCGACGCCGGTGAAGCCCGCCTCAGAGATGGGCGTGTCAATCACCCGCTGCGCGCCAAATTCTTCCACCAGCCCCGACAAAACCTTGAACGGTGTGCCGGCCTCGGCGACGTCTTCGCCGATAATGCAGACCGTCGAGTCGCGACGCATCTCTTCCGCCAGCGCTTCGCGGACGGCTTGCGCAAACGTGAGTTCGCGTGTGCCGTTATCAGGCATAGACGTCGTCACCAACCTTGTTGGCATCGGGATACGGCGCGGCGATGGCAAACTCCACCGCGGCCTTCATTTCTTCGCGAACTTCATTTTCGATGGCCGTCAGCGCCGCGGCGCCGGCGAGTCCCTGAGCGCTCAGCTTCTGCGCCAGAAGTTTCAGAGGATCGCGGTCGGTCTTCCAGTGCTGCTCTTCCTGCTTGGAGCGGTAATATTCGCGGCTGATGTCGCCAACGTGATGCCCGGTATAGCGATAGGTATTGCACATCAGAAACGAAGGGCCTTGCCCGTCGCGAGCCCGCTTCACCATTCTTCCGGCCACGGAGTACACCGCGCCCACATCCTGTCCATCGACGCTCTCGGAAGGCACCCCGAACGCCGGGCCGCGGCTCAAGATGTCTCCCGCGGTCGTTTCCGAGAAATGGGTGTACTCGTTGTACAGATTATTCTCGCAAACGTAGATGACTGGCAGCTTCCACAGGGCCGCCAGGTTCATCACTTCGTAGATCACACCCTGGCCCAGCGCTCCCTCGCCAAAGAAGCACACCGCAACCTGGCCTTTGCCGGCGTGCTTGGCCGAAAATGCCGCGCCGGTGGCAATTCCCGCGCTGCCTGCGACGATGGCATTCGCTCCCAGGTTACCCGTGTCCGGGTCGGCGATGTGCATCGACCCGCCCTTGCCTTTGCAGTAGCCAGCTTCTTTACCGAGAAGTTCCGCGAACATGCGGTCCGGCGCAGCTCCCTTGGCCACGCAGTGCCCGTGCCCGCGATGCGTGCTGGTGATGTAGTCGTCGGAACGCAGCGCTTCGCAAATTCCCACGGCCACGGCTTCTTCCCCGACGTACAAATGCGCCAGACCCGGCATCAGCGCGCGCGTGTATAGTTCGTTGACCTGCTCCTCGAACAGCCGAATCATCATCATCCGTCGATACATGCGCAGCCACTGTTCGGCTCCGACGGCGGCGGCGCTTTGTTTTGATGGGTCCGTGGCAATGGTCATTGCTTCACTCCCGACATTTGGGCTAGCACCTCGAACAGCACGGCAAAATCTTTTTCGACCAGGCCCATCCCGCGGGCCGCCGTCAGAAATTCATTGGTTACCGCGGTGGTCGGCATCGGAATATCCAATTGGCGGCCCAGTTCCAGCGCCAGAAGCATGTCTTTCTGCATCATGTTCACGTTGAACCAGGCTTCTTCCGGCATTTTTAGAACGAAAGGTCCGCGGTATTGCACCATCGGCGACGCGATCACGCTGTGCGTCAACACATCCACCGCCACCTCGCGCGCGATGCCGCTCTTTTCCGCCAGCAGCACGCCTTCGGAAAAAGCCAGCATCTGCACGGCAAGGCTCAGGTTCACGGCAATTTTCATGGCCAGGGCCAGGCCGTTGTCCCCGACGTGCGTCACCTTGGGTCCGATGTCCAGCAGCAGCGGCTTCATGCGCTCAAATGTTTCCGGCCGCCCGCCCACCATCACCGACAACTTGCCCTGCTGTAGCGTGATGACGCTGCCGGAGACCGGCGCGTCCAGCATGTCTGCGCCCTTTTCGCGCACCTTGGCAGCCACTTCCCGGCTAAACGAAGGGCTCACGGTGCTCATGTCCACGAGGACCTTGCCGGGCTTCAATCCGGAAAGAATTCCCGCCGGTCCTTCGACCACCGCGCCCAACGCCGGCGAATTGGTGACCATCGAAAAGATGACATCCGAGGCCTCAACCACGCCCCGAGGAGAATCGGCCCACTGCATGCCCCGCCCGATGAGCCGCTCCGCCTTCCCTCGAGTGCGGTTGTACCCCGTAACGGTATGCCCTTTGTCGAGCAGCCGGGCCACCATCTCGCCGCCCATCACGCCCAGCCCTACGAATCCAAGTTTCGCCACGAGTCCTGGTCTCCCAATCTCAAACGAAGCCCTTACGCGGGCCGAACCGCCCCGGCTGAAACACCGCCAGAATCCTGTTTCACTTGTTCCAGGTGCGCCCGCATCGCTTTACGCGCTCCCTCCGGATCGTGACGCTCGATCGCTTCCAGGATGCGCTTGTGGTGATACTGCCCGCGCTCCGGGCCGCCCTCGACGTGGAACACGCCGATCCTCTGCTCCCGCAGCAGCGCCACGATGGAGTCAATCAACGACAAGATCAGCGGATTGGCCGCCGCCTCTGCCAGGGCCAGATGAAAATCGAGATCGGCTTCGATGAAGGCATCGGCATCGTCGCCAGCCTCGTCCATCACCGTGACCGGCTCTCGCATCTGGGCCAATTCCTGCTCGGTGGCGCGCGCTGCCGCCAAGGCCGCGATCTCCGGTTCCAGGATGGCCCGTACCTCGGCTAAGAACGCGGAGCCCTCGGGCTGCCCAATCTTGCTCATTCGATCCAGGGACTGGCGGATGGCATGGGAGGTCCCGTCGGTTATAAAGGTTCCGCGTCCGGGATAGGCTTCGACTAAACCCTTTTCCCGCAGGGCCTTAACGGCCTCCCGAACGGCTGTCCGGCTGACGCCGAACTCTTCGGCCAACTCTCGCTCCGGCGGAAGCTGGTCGCCTGGTTTCAGCGAACCTTTGACGATGGATTCTTCGACTTGCTGCACGATTTGCTCGTACAGACGGGAAGAGCGCACGATTTTATACAAGGTTACTCCTCAACCGGATAAAGCGGTTTGCCGCCAAGTCTAACCAGCAATCCGGTCGCGGGGTGAACCGGCAAAGCAAGGCCTGGCATCTGGTCAAGTTGTCGGACCAATCTACCACATGCGTATTGGTCAAGCAACTCGTTGTCCTGCGAATCGTTCTACGGGACTTCTTCGATCCACACGGTCTTGATGTTCGTGAACTCACGTATTCCGTGCACGCTCAACTCCCGCCCGTGCCCGGACCACTTCACGCCGCCGAAAGGAACCCGCGGGTCGGAAGCCACCATTTTGTTGATGAACACCATCCCCGCTTCCAGCTCGGTGACAAAGCGCTCGCGTTCGTTCTTGTCGTTGGTCCAAGCGCTTGCTCCTAGTCCGAACCGGCTGTCGTTGGCAATGCGAATGGCGTCACCCACATCCTCGGCGCGGAAGATGCTGGCCACCGGCCCAAAGAACTCCTCGCGGTAAGCCGGCGAGTCTTCCGGGATATTCGTCAAAACGGTGGGCGCATAGAAATTTCCCGGGCGGTCCAGGGCCTTGCCGCCGGTCAGAACCCGGGCGCCCAACTTGACGGTCTTTTGGACGTCCCGCTCCAGGTCCACCACGCCGTCCGCGGTGGAAAGCGGTCCAAGTTCGGTGTTCTCGTCGAACGGATCGCCGATCTTGAGCGCTTCCATCTTGCTCACAAACCGGCGCTCGAATTCATCGGCAATGGACTCGGCCACGATAAAGCGCTTGGCCGCAATGCAAGACTGCCCGTTATTGAAAATCCGGGCTTTCACCGCCGTGGAGACGGCCGCCTCGAGATTGGCGCTGGGCATCACGATGAATGGGTCGCTGCCGCCCAGTTCGAGCACTACTTTTTTAATTCTCTTTGCCGCCGCCATCCCCACCTGAACTCCGGCACCCTCGCTTCCCGTCAACGTCGCCGCGGCCACTCGCGGATCATCCAGGATTTGCTCCACCTTTCCCGAGCCGATCAGCAGCGTCTGGAACGCGCCATCCGGGAATCCCGCCCTGCGGAAAAGATCCTCGATCATCAGCGCGCACTGGGGCACGATCGACGCATGCTTCAGCAACCCCACGTTCCCGGCCATCAAAGCGGGCGCGGCAAAACGCAGCACCTGCCAGAAAGGGAAATTCCACGGCATGACGGCGAGGACGGCTCCCATAGGTTCGTAGCGGATATAGCTACGGCTCGCGGAGGTCTCGACCATCTCGTCGGCCAGAAATTTCTCGGCATTTTCGGCGTAGTACCGGCACACCCAGGCGCACTTCACCGCTTCATCCACGGCGGACCGCAAGGTCTTCCCCATTTCCGTGGTCATCATTCGCGCATAGGTGTCTTTTTCGCGGTCCAAAATACCCGCGGCGTTCATCATTAGCCGGGCGCGTTCCGCAAAAGGCACTTTGCGGTATTTCAAGAAGGTATCGGCGGCCTTTTGCAGCTTGATTTCCAGCTGCGCGTCGGAGAGCGGCTCGAAGGTTTTGAGCACTTCTCCGGTCGCCGGATTCATTGTCGCGATAGCCATAAGAGACTTGCCTCCCAAGCGATGATGCGGCGGCAGTTGATGACGCCGACGATCAATGGTACAACCACCATACCCAACTTCGCGAATTGGGGACGGGCACATACTAACTTAGCTTGGTTGCAATTCGCACCAAGAGATTCGTGATGGAACTTCTGGTGGGTAGCGGTACAGCAGTCGTACCAGGTCCGGGACTCTTGCGCTGCGAGGAAAAGGGGACAAAATGCGTTTTGCTAATCTTGCTCGTCGTGGCATCGCCACGCTGCTAAGCTTGGTCTGCGCCGCCATGATCGCCAATGGCACCTTCGCCCAAGAGCACCGCGAGCGTACCCTTGAGGAGATCAAGGTCGAGGCCACCAAGCGGGCCGAGAATGGCATGTACCCGCTCATTGGTCTCGATCCTGCCGACGTCCGCGAGGCCTTTGGCTCCATCAAGACCCTGGACAACGACGAGTGGGCTGCCGCCTTCAGCGGCGTCGCCGACCGCTACATGGGTCAGGCTAAGGCCATCGAGCCCACCGATCCGGCCAAAGCCAGCGCACTCTACGTCAAGGCATGGCGTCTCTATTCGTTTGGCCGCTGGCCTACGCCGGCCTCGCCCGGAAAGCAACGCGCCTACGGCAAGGCGCTCGAAGCTTTCTTGGCCCACGCAAAGTTGATGGATCCCCCGCTGGAAGTCGTGCGGATTCCCTTTGAGGGTTCTGAGATCGTCGGTTACCTGCGGCTGCCAAAAGCAGCCAAAGGACCCGTTCCGGTGGTGATCGCCATCAGCGGTCTGGATAGCCGGAAGGAAGACCTCTCGGAAAACTTTGGCGCTATCCTGCCCTACGGCATCGGCTTCATCGGTATCGACTCGCCCGGTACCGGGCAGGCACCCATCAAAGCCAGCGAAACCTCCGAACGCATGTTCTCGCGGGTCATCGACTACCTGCAAACCAGGCCGGAAGTAGACAAGGCTAGAATCGGCGTCGACGGTCAAAGCTTCGGCGCTTATTGGGCTACCAAGCTGGCCATCCTCGAGCATGCCCGGCTGAAAGCCGTGGTGGCGCAATCGCCTCCAGCGCACGCTACCTTTCAAAAAGACTTCGTGCTCAACAACACGCTCGGAAATCGGGAATATCTTTTCGGCCTGGTTCCCGCGCTACTCTCCATCTACGAAGGGGCCAAGACCATGGATGACTTGGTGACGATCTTCCCCAAAATGTCCCTAGTCTCCCAAGGTCTCTTGGGAAAACCGACCGCCCCAATGCTGCTCATCTCCGGCGCCCTGGACACTCAGGTACCCATTTCCGACACCTACTTGATCCTTAGCAACGGCGATGTTCCCAAAGAAGCCTGGATCAATCCGCAAGGAGGTCACCTGGGTCGCCAGGTAAAAGTCTGGCCAGACCCGGTCATCTTCCGGCAGGTCATCATTCCTTGGCTGGTCCGCAATCTGGAGGTCCAGGCGGCTCAGGATCATCACTAGAACCTGAAATTACCGCTCCCGGACCCGAGTGATGCTGGACAGGCAACGCGACCGCGAACCGAGCGGCCGCGATTTTCCATTTTTTCCACAACGATGTGGGGAACTTAATTGTGCCGAGTGGGGAACTTATCTATGGTGACCAGCATCTAACCCAAGTGAGACCAAGTGCAATAGCTGACTTGGGAAAGCCCCGCCCCATGGTAGTGAAGCAGTACATTCCCTGGCAGTTAAAGTTCGCCCTTAAGCTGGTGCTCTCGCGCATGCCGTTTAACTATCGGCTGTGGAAGAAAGCCGGGCTTTTTGAGCTTGGTGGAATGGAGCGGCCTGAATACGCTCTGAAGGTCTTCCGCAGACACTTTGACGCCGCTGTTTTTCCCAGGAAATCCGGAGAATTTACAGCTCTGGAGATCGGCCCCGGTGATTCCCTATCCTCGGCGTTGATTGCCCGCACTTTCGGAGCCTCGCGCACCTACCTCGTGGATGTGGGCCCTTTTGCCTCTGCGGATCTAGCTTCCTACCGCCAGGTGGCGAGTCATCTGCGCGGATTGGGCCTACAACCCCCAAACCTTGAGAACTGTTCCAGTATCGAGCAAATGATGGCCGCCTGCTCGGCGGAATACTTGACGGAAGGACTGGCCTCACTTCGGAAGATTGGTCCTGCCTCTGTGGATTTCATCTGGTCCCACGCAGTTTTAGGACACGTGCGGCGCGCCGACTTTCTACCCACGCTAGTGGAACTCCGCCGTATTCAACGCCCGGACGGAGTTGGCTCGCACCACACCGGCTTTGGCGACATTTTGGGCGGGCAAATGAATGATCTGCGCTTCAGCGATCGCATCTGGGAATCTTCGTTCATGGCCAATTCCGGCTTCTACACCAATCGGCTCCGCTATCAGGAAGTGTTGCGGCTTTTTCGGCAGGCAGGCTTCGAGCCGGAGATTCTTAAGGTCACGCGCTGGAAGACCCTGCCGACACCGCGGCGAAAAATGGCCCAGCCGTTTGCATCTTTGCCCGAGCAAGAGTTGCAGGTCTCCGGCCTCGACGTTGTTCTTCACTGATAAGCCCGCTCTTAGAAAGATGTACCTGTAGTTCTTTTGCTCTCCTACAAAGTCGCTGAAACATAAAGCATAAAGCCCTTTCGATTCAAACTCTTGCAAGAGGATGGAGGGGCCAGGGGTAACCTGTCCGCCGAACCGGGGAACGCCGGTGGGCAGCGCAACTAAGGGCGGGAACGGTACTAAACTTTTTCGCGATTGGGCCGATATCTTATTTGGCGTATGCCGGTGTGCTGACAGCGGGATTCCGACGTTAAGTCGCTTCGCCCCCGGCGAATATGTCTATACCCAAATTCGGCTCAGCGCCCACGGCCCGAGCCAACACGATAGAGGTCCTTCATGGAACATCACGCAGAAGAGTCGCAGGTTGATCGCCGCACCAGCCGGCGCCATCCGTTGAAAACAGCCCTACGCGTCCGCGTCCGCAGGGCCGACGGCGCGGACTGGACAACGGAATCGGAGAATGTCTCGCAACGGGGAGTCTTCTTTAATACCGACCTACCGCTCAGTCAGGGAGCAGCGCTCGACCTTCTGGTGGACATGCCAGAGGAAGTCACGGGAGTGCCCGCCGCGCAGTGGCTGTGCACCGGCCACGTCGTGCGTGTCGTACCCGCTAGGCTACCCGAAGGTCCCCAGGGAATAGGGGTGCAGTTCGACTTTTACGAAGTGTCGCGGGCCAAGAGGCCCCAGTGGTCCATGAGCGTCGGGCTTCGCGGGCCGGTGGTTCCACAAGGCGAAAGGTAACATGGAAAAAACACGATCTGGTATTTGCCGACGAACCACCACATTGCGAACGAATCGAGAAGACGGTCGAGCCCTGCCGGTGTCCCGGATGAAATCCGAAGGCTCGATGGAAAAGGGGCCCTATGAACCGCGCGAAGAAGTTCGAGCCTGAGGCTAGGTTGGCAAGCGGCTCTTTGATCTATCCCAAACTCTTCGTTTTCTTCGACAAGAAAACCGGAGTCCGGCGCTTTGAAGTGGCGGCCGGGCAAGACGGCAGCATGCCCATGGAAGAGGCCGTGAATCTCCTGGCCATCCACTGCGCGGCCCGGCAGCAGATGCCCACCGACTTTGACGTCTTGATCGGAGTCGGAAAGGACTTGGTCGGTAGCCTGGCGGGCCGCGCCGCAAGACTGATGCGATCTTGTTCGGTGGCCCGGGCGCCAGTGCCCCTGAGCCGGCGCCAACATGAGGTGCTCAACGGCATCGTCAAGAATCAAACAAACAAAGAGATCGCAGCGATGCTAAATATCTCCGTGCGAACGACCAAATTTCACGTGTCCGTTCTGCTGGCAAAGTTCAATGTCCACAGCCGCGTGGACCTGTTGCTGGAAGCCACCAACATCCTTTCACCCGAGGCGATTTGCCGGAGGGCAGCAAACCTGCAGCATCAGCCCGGCCAGGAGAGCGGTATCGCGGAAACGTTCCTTAGCCCGCCGACGAGGTCGCGCCTGCTGATCCCAGAAGACGGCAGAGCCGTCCGGTGATCTTGCCGGAGCAGTCAAGTAGGCAATTCCAATGGTGACTGAGCTTAAGGCCAACGCCAACATGCAAAAACGCGCACTGATCGTCGACGATGAAACGGCAACCTGCCAACTGGTCGAGAAGGTCTTGAGCTCTGTCGGTATCGAATCCCTGGTGATGACAAGAAGCACCGAGGCCGTCGATATCCTGCGGGAGGGCGAATTCTCCGTTATTTTCCTGGGTTTCCGAATGGCCGCTCCCGATGGGGCCGAACTGACACGGCAGATGCGTAGTTCAGGCTTTAACCGCATGACTCCGGTGGTGCTGATGAGCGACGATCAGACCCCTCACGCGATGTCGCAAGGATTCGAAGCCGGCGCCAGTTTTTTCCTGTACAAGCCGATTGACCGAGAACGGTTGCTACGCCTTGTCGGTACCACCCAAGGATCGGTGGGTCAAGAGCGCAGGCGGACCCGGCGGGTGCCGCTGAAATCCAAGGTTCAGTTGGGAATCGGCGGGGAGCAAATCGACTGTGAAACCGTGGACGTGAGCATGGAGGGCATGCTGGTCAACATTGCCAAAACCCTGCCGCTGGGGTCGTCCGTGAACATCGTCCTGCATCTGTCCTTGGGAGTCCAGCCGGTTGTGGGGGCGGGTTGCGTGGTGCGGCTGCTCGGTCCGCACCAAATGGGAATTCATCTGGGGAGCCTGGCTCTTGCCGAAAGCCAGCGGCTGCAAGAGTTCCTGCTGCCCCTGATTTCCGCGTAGTAAAACGCGGCCAGCCACATAAAGCCAAGCGAAACCTAAGCCCAGGCGAAGCCGTGCTTTGACAGCGGCAGCGAGCGAATGCGTTGGCCGGTCACGGCGAAGATGGCGTTGCACACGGCTGGGAGAACCGGCGGCAAGGCCGGCTCGCCAAGTCCAGTAGGGGGATTATTGGACTTCAGAAAGTGAACTTCGATTTCCGAGGGCACCTGCCGCATGCGGACCGGCTGATACTCGTGGAAATTGCTCTGCACCGCGCGCCCGCGATCGATGGTGATCTGGTAGGACATGACGTGGCTTAGTCCTTCGATGACCGAGCCACGAACCTGGTTTTCCGCGTTGCTGGGATTGATGACCTGGTTGCCGATGTCGCCCGCGACCCAAACCTTATTTACCTTGATTTTATTTTTCGTGTCGACGCGCAGCTCGACGATTTCCGCGAAGTAGCCGCGATGCGCGAATTGGAAAGCCACGCCCATGGCGGTATCTTTCGGCAGTTGGCGTTTGCCCCAGCCGGATTTCTCGGCCACGAGTTCGAGGACGCCCTGCATGCGTGCGGCGTCGAAGTCCATTTCCGCGGGGTTGGCGGGAGGCGGAGCGCTGCCAGCCACGCGCGGCAACTTCAGGAGTTCCAGGCGGAACTCCACGGGATCCTTTCCGGCGGCATGAGCGAGCTCATCCGTAAAAGACTGGAAGACCCAGGCGAACGCATTGCTCCGCGGCGCACGCATCGCGTAGGTCGGGACGCCGAGCGGCATGAGCGACGCGCCAAAAGAAAAATTGGCCAAGAAAGTTCCGGGAAATTCGTTGGGAGGGATATTCGCCGAGGGAGCGAATTTCTCGCCTTCGCCGAAACTGACGAAATGATTCTGCCAGGCCACCAGGTTTCCGGATGAATCGAGGCCGCCCTTGAGGAAATGGAATCCCGCCGGGCGGTAGTGATCGTGGTGAAAATCGTCTTCGCGGGTCCACAGCAGCTTGATGGGCACGCCTACTTCCTTGGCAATGGCCGCGACCTCGCACATATAGTCGTTGGTGAGGCGGCGGCCGAATCCTCCGCCGGCGCGCTTCATGTGCACGATGATGTCTTTGGGATCGATGCCCATCAATTTAGCGACTTGCTGGCGGCCGGACTCGGGGGTCTGGCTGGGAGACCAAAACTCCAGCTTGCCGTCGTGGAAATGCGCGAGACAGTTTTCCGGCTCCATTGGCGCGTGGGCCAGGAAGGGGTAGTCGTAGGCGGCCTCGACGGTCTTGGCGGCGGATTGAAACGCTGCGCCGGTGTCTCCGTCATTTCTTAGCGCGATTGCCGGAGGCTGCTTGGACAATTCGGCGGCACGTTTAGCAAAGCCTTCGGTGCTCTGCTCCGCGGTGGTGCCCTCGTTCCAGGTGAGCTTCAAGTTTTTGCGCGCGGTGTTGGCCTGCCACCAGCTGTCGGCAACCACAGCTACGCCGCAGTGCAGGCCAAGCAGGTCGGTGGTTCCCTCGATGATGAAGGCGTGGCGCACGCCGGGCATGGCCTTGATCTCGTCGAGGTTGGAGGTCGCGAGCTTGCCAGCGAAGACCGGACATTTTTCGAAGACGGCCCACAGCATTCCGGGAACTTTAAAATCGATGCTGTAGAGATTTTTCCCGGCGACGATCAGGGGGTTATCGACGCTGCGAGTCGGGTGGCCGATGATCTTGTAGTCTTTCGGATCCTTCAGCTTGACGGTCTTGAGATCGGGAGGCGTCAGCGTAGCGACTTTGTCGGCCAGCGGGCCGTAGCCTAACGTGCGTTTTGTCGGCGCGTGGGTTACGACGCCCGAGGAGGTCTGGCACTCGGACTCGGGCACTGCCCAGGTTTGCGCGGCTGCGGTCACAAACATTTGCCGGCCCGCGGCACCCGCCTGGCGCAGCGGATTCCAATTGAGGGGCGTGGCGGTACTGCCGCCGGCGCGTTGTACGCCGTATTTCGATTCATCGAGGTCGGCCTGCTCGATGCGAACGTCCTTCCAATCGACATCGAGTTCATCGGCGATGATCATGGGCAGGTGGGTCTTTACGCCCTGCCCGACTTCGGGATTCTTGGCCATGATGGTGACCAGGCCATCGGGGGTCACACGAATGAAGGCCTTGGGCGAGACCGTGAAAGGGGGTGTTGGAGCGGGCGCCTGGGCGAAGGCCTTGGTGACCGGTTCCACATAATAAGCCAGCAACACGCCGCCGCCGCTGATCGCGGAGACGCGAAGAAAGGCGCGACGATCCATGAGTTTTGGTTGGGGTTTCACCGAGGTCTCCTCTCTCCTCGCCGAGTTCGTTCCACGCGGACCGATTCGCAGGAAGCGATGCAATTATATTGCTGAAGGCGGTCTTTCGAATTCCCTTCCGGCTTGCGAATCAGGGCTCCGGTGTTGATGGCCTTGATTCTAACGTCTCTGGCGAGCGGAACAAGGCGCTTTTTCGGCTAATTTCACCCACGCTGTTAGAGATGCGAGATCGCGAACGCCTACCCTTTTAACGTAAACGGAGTTGCGCGCGTTTCATTCCCTCTCGGAGCAGTCGTCCGGGTAGCAGAAACCGGGAATCGATTCGATCGATTACTCGGTCTTGAGGTCGCCGCTTTCGAGGGGGTGGGCCATGATTTCGTTCATCTTGGCGGCGTCCAACTCTCCCTCCCAGCGGCTGACGACGATGGTGGCGACGCCGTTTCCGATCACGTTGGTCAAGGCGCGGCATTCGCTCATAAATTTGTCGATGCCAACCAAGATGGCCAGGGACTGAATGGGAATCGCAGGAACGGTGGTGAGGATGGCCGCCAGGGTAACAAAACCCGTGCCGGTAACGCCGGAAGCGCCCTTCGAGGCGATCATGGCGACCAGCAGGATGGCGAAACCCTGGGCGAGCGACAAATGAGTGTTGGTAGCTTGCGCCAGGAAGAGGGCCGATAGAGTGAGATAGATGTTGGTACCGTCGGTGTTGAAGCTGTAGCCGGTGGGAAAGACTAGGCCGACGATCGAGCGCGACGCACCCAGGCGCTCGAGTTTGCGCATCATGTCCGGGAGAACGGTCTCGGAGGAACTGGTGCCGAGAACAATCAAGAGCTCATCCTTGATGTACGCGATGAAACGAAAAATGGAAAAGCCCGCCCAGTGGGCCACGGTACCGAGGATGAGGACCACGAAGATCAGGCTGGTGAGATAGAAGGTGCCAATCAGCTTGGCGAGGTTGGAGAGAGAAGCGACGCCCAAACTGGCAACGGTGAAAGCCATCGCGCCGAACGCGCCAATCGGCGCTGCCCTGACGATGATGCGGATCATGCCGAAAACCGCTTTGGTGACCAGACCGATGGCACGGGTGGCGCGTTGCCCGAGTTCCCCCAGGCGCGAAAGGGCGAATCCGGTGAGAATAGAAATCAGCAAAACCTGGAGCACATCGCCGCCGGCAAAAGCCTCGACCACCGTGCGCGGAATGATGGCCAGCAGGAAAGGCACAATCCCAGCGTCCTTTGCGCGGCCGATGTACGTGGCCACGGATTTGGGATCGAGCGTGGCGGGATCGATATTGAGACCCAGGCCGGGTTGAAAGGTGATGGCTACGAGAATGCCAACGATCAGAGCGAGCGTGGAGACCAACTCGAAATAGACGAGCGTTTTGACGCCGACACGGCCGACTTTCTTTATGTCCGTGACGGAGGCAATGCCCTGCACTACGACGCAGAAAATCACGGGAGCGATCATCATGCGGATGAGCGCGACGAAAGCGTCGCCCAAGGGTTTGAGTTTGACGCCCGCGCGAGGAAAGAAGTGGCCGACGAAAATGCCGATGACGATCGCCACCAGGACCTGCACGTAAAGGACGGTGTACCACGCTCGGCGTTGCGCCATGTATTCCCCTAGAAAACCAAGGCCCTTAGGTTCTTACCGCACTGGTCAACAAACGCAGGCTTCCGGAGACTCGCCGGCGACGAGGACTCGCTCGACGTTGCGCCACGCGGAATGAAACAAGAACGCGGCGGATTGCCGGGTGACACCGGCAATGTGCGGCGTGAATAAAAGCTTGCGCGCCGCTTCGCCTTCGAGCGCCAGGAGCGGATGATTGGCGGATGGGGGCTCGGTGGAATAGACGTCGATGGCGGCGCCGCCAAGGTGGCCGGACTGGAGAGAGCCGGCGAGGGCGGCTTCGTCCACGATGCCGCCGCGCGAGGCTTGAATCAAGATAGCGCCCGCTTTCATCGCGGAGAGCTCACGCGCGTCGATTAGTCCTTGCGTCGCGGGCAGCAGCGGGACGTGCAGGGTAACCACATCCGACACTTTCAGCAGTTCATCGAGCGACACCGCCTTGGCCGCAAGCAATTGAGCAACTGGAAGATCGCGCGGGGCGGGATCGTAGTAACAGAGTTGGCAGCCGCGCTGGTGAAATGCTTGAGCCACCGCCAAACCAATGACGCCGAGACCTACGATGCCAACCTGGAGGCCATCCAGGCCCGGAAGGTTGTCGGCGATCATCCGGGCGCGAAATGCACTGTAGTTGGCGGCGCGAATCTCCGCATCAGCCCAGGAGAAGCGTCGCAGAAGAACGGAAGCGGTGGTGACCACGTATTCCGCAACCGCAGTGTTGCTGCCGCCAGGGACATTGGCCACGCGGATGCCACGCTGCTGCAACGCGGGCAGATCGAGCCGGTCCAGGCCTGCGCCGGTGACTTGGACAAACTTCACGCTGGTGGCCTCGAACAGGGCCGCAGGAACCTTGGGTCCTACCGCGGGAATCACCAAGGCGCGGACTTGCTTCATGAGCGCGACGACGTCGGGGTCACTGGGAGCGCGATAGACAACTTGCAAGGACGCCGGCGGCATCGCAGCGGCGCGCCGGAAATCGGCTTCGGGGCGCAAGCACAGGACGTCGATGGTCATGGCTTTCGCGAAGCTTGGGAAGGAGCAGGTTCTTCGGTGCCCTTGGTAATGTCGGCCACCGGGAAGAAACACAAGAGCATCAGCGGCTGGTTGCCGGTGTTGCGGGTGACGTGCTTCTCGCCGGGAGGTATCAGGATCGTGTCTCCCGCCTTTAGGGGATACTCGCCAGTGTCGGCAAACGTGGTGCCTTGTCCGGACAAGACGTAGATGCACTCTTCGAACTCGGAATGATGGTGAGGGCCGCGCGGAGTTTCTCCGGGCCCAGGCACGGGAATTTCGGCGAGCCTTAAGGTTACTCCGCGAGATCCCTTCTCGCCGGAGACGATCTCCAGCGCTGTGCGGCCGGGGAGTCCGAGGCGCTTGGCGTCTGCATGAGTGAAAATACGCGCCATCAGGTCACCGGGCTCAGGCGTTTCATTTCCGCCACGCCGCCCTGGATCTTGTCCAGTTGTTTGAAGATTTCCGCGGACTCCTTGGCGATGGAGCCGGCGACGGCATCCAGCATGCGCTGGCCTTTCTCGACTGTGGCGTGTTGCGGGCTGCCGTACCAGCCGGTCGGAGCGATGGAACGCACATCGGTCAAGACCGGCTGATAACTGCGCGTGCGGCGCAGACCATCGATCTTACGGCCGTGGGCGTGGTCCGAAGAATAGTCGATACGATCCAGATGCACTAGCTCCGGGCGGCAGGCGAGGACCGCGAGGGCTTCGATCTCGCCGCCGTGGGTGAGCCCGCCGCATTCTTTGCCGAACAGCTCTTCGGCAACGAAGCAGGCCTGGACGGTGAGCACGGTCATGCCGTATTGGCGATGCAAAGTGTCAGCGGCAACGCCCAGGGGCGGGATGTTGAGTTCGTGCCAATTGAGAATGAGAAGATATTTCGCGCCATGCTGGGCCATCGAGGCGCACGTTTCTATCACCACGCGCATGTAGGTGTCCGGCGTGAGGGTGATAGTGCCTTCGAAGGGCATGTGGATGGGCGTGACTCCCAGCGGCCCGCCAGGCAGCACCAGGCCATCCATCCGTTCGGCGACGGCGTGGGCAATGACATTCGCGGCAAAAATGTCCGTGCCGGTGGGCAAGTGGGGGCCGTGCTGCTCGACGCTGCCCTGCGGCAGAATGACCAACGGATTCTTTTTCAGCTGGGCCGCGATTTCCGGTTGGGTGAGGTCGATGAAGTAGCGGCTAGGCAACATGAAGGCTCTTCTCCGCAACCCGCGCACGGGCTTGTTCCAGCACCTCGGCAACGGGCACCACCTGCCCCTTTTTCTCGATGGAGCGCAGCGCGGCGTTTACGATGGCCACGGCCATGTTGCCGTTGTGAGCATTGAGCTCGTTGGACTTGCCGGTCCTACAGCTCTCTGCGAATAATTCGAGTTCGGTGCGGAACATGTCGCTGGCGGGGACTTTCAACTCTTCGCGGCTGCCGTAGCCGTCTTTGCCCCGCTGGATATAGAGAGTGGATGTCTCGTGGAGCTTGCCGGGAGTGTCCCAGGTGCCGAAGTCTATTTCGTAGTGCATCAGCCCCTTGGACCCAAATACGCGGACGGCGAAGACGCCCGGGGACGTCCAGCACGATCCGACGTAGCCGACCTTGCCGTCGGCGAATTTCAGCAGGGTCATGGACTGGTCGTCGACCTCAGCTCCCACGGGGGAGAGTTTGGAAGCCATCGAACTGGCTTCCAGGACTTCGCCGCCGAGATAGTGCAGAACGTCGAACTGGTGGATGGCTAACTGAGAGAGCGGGCCGCCGGGGGCTTTGTCTTTGTACCAGCGCCAGGTCTTGGGGGTTAGTTCGAGGGCGCGCTCGTTGGAGAAATTGGCCTCGAGGAAGGCGACGCGGCCAAGTTCACCGGCATCGATGGCGGCGCGGATCTGGCGTATGCCTGCCATGAGCCGCGCGCTATGGCCCACCGTAACGGTGATTCCGTACTTCTGCTCCAGAGCGGCGATTTGCAAGCCGTCTTCCAGGGTGCTGGCGATGGGTTTTTCCGTGTAAACGTGCTTGCGGGCTTTGGCAACCTCGGTAGCGACGGGCAAGTGTTGCTCGTTGGGAACGGTGAGGATCACTCCCTGGATCTGGGGATCGGAAAGGAGGGTGTTCATGTCCGGGGCTGCGCGAACGCCTAGTTCTTGCTCGAAGGCCTGGCGCTTTTCTTCCGACCGGCTGTATCCCGCGATGATCTGCAATTTCTCGGACTTGGCAGCCGCGCGGGTCAATACCTTAGCCCAGCGGCCCAGTCCGACAATGCCGAGTTTGACGGGAAGTGCGCTCATGCCAGCCTTTCTTGCAAAGTAGTTCGCCCCGGGCGTTAGTACAAGACAGTTGTAAGCGGGGCGTTCTTGTAGTACGGTATTACGGTATGCTCGAACAGTCAAGCTCCTTGCCACCCTCCGCGGGGCCAGCGGCACTCCCCGTTATTCACAAGTCCGCAGCGCCACTGCGGCGACAGGTGCTGGAAGAATTGCGGCAATCCATTATTGCCGGACGGCTGGCGCCCGGCGCGCGGCTGATCGAGCGCGAATTGATTGCCATGATGGGAGTGTCTCGCACGGTCATACGCGAAGCGCTGCGGCAACTGGAGTCCGAGGGGCTAATCGCCATCATCCCGAACAAAGGGCCGGTGGTGCGCGAACTGACGCTGGAGGAAGCCAAGGATCTGTACTCGATACGCGCGGTATTGGAAGGCCTGGCGGCACGATTGTTCGCGGAGAACGCCGCCGACCAGCAAATCAAGAAGCTGGAGGAAGCGCTGCAGGCGACAGGCGACGCTTACAAACGCGGAGAACCGGAGCTGATCCTCGAAGCGAAGAACCGCTTCTACGACGTGTTGTTCGAGGGTGCGGGCAGCGAGACACTGTCTTCCATGATTGGAACGCTGCACGTGCGGATTTGGCGCTGGCGGGCGTTGGGTTTGAGTCATCCGCACAGCTCCACGGAACGCTCGAAAGAGAGTATGCAGGGATTACGCGGGATGCTTGCGGCCATCAAGGCGCGCGACGCGGGGCTGGCGGAGAAAACCATCCGGGCAGAAGTGACCAAGGCTGCCGCGGAAGTGACGCGCCTGCTGGGCGACGGGAACTCGCGGGACCTGCGAACGCCCCTCAACGCCGCTGATCGCTTGGTTAGCAAGAGCTGAGGAGAGAGCATGCCGACGCATTTTATCGTGCACGACAAGGCGGATACCGTTGGGGTGGTGGTCACCGAGGATGTACAGCCCGGTAAGGAGCTTACCGGCTGGGTGATGGAGACCGATGAAACGGTGAAGCTGAAGTCCCTGGACGCCGTGCCGTTGGGGCACAAGATCGCACTCGGGAATATCAAGGCGGGCGACGCGGTGATCAAATACGGCAACGACGTTGGCCGGGCGGTCGCCGACATTGGTGAGGGGTGCCACGTGCACGTCCACAACATGAAGACCAAGAGGTGGTAACGATGGGACGGTATGCGTTTTCGGGTTACCGGCGCGAGAATGGCCGGGTCGGGATCCGCAATCATGTCGTGATTTTGCCGCTCGACGACCTGTCGAATGCGGCGGCGGAAGCGGTGGCCAACAATATCAAAGGCACCCTGGCGCTGCCGCACGCCTACGGCAGGCTGCAGTTTGGCGAGGATTTGGAGCTGTTCTTCCGGACGCTGATCGGAACCGGCTCGAATCCTAACGTGGCGGCTTGCGTGGTGATTGGCATTGAGCCCGGGTGGACGGGCCGGATCGTAGACGGCATCGCCAAGACGGGTAAACCCGTGGAAGGTTTTGCCATCGAAGGCACCGGGGATATCAGCACCATCGCAGCGGCTTCGCGCAAAGCGAAAGAATTTTTGCAGTGGGCGACGGAAAAACAACGCGAGACGTGCGCGATCGAAGAGCTCTTCGTCTCTACCAAGTGCGGGGAGAGCGACACGACTTCGGGACTCGGATCTTGTCCTACGGTCGGAAATCTTATCGACAAGCTGGATCCCCTGGGGGTGACCAGCTGCTTTGGCGAAACGTCGGAGCTGACCGGTGCGGAGGTGGTATGCGCGAGTCGTGCGGCCACCAAAGAGGTCTCAGACCGTTTCATGGAGGTCTTTCGCGCGTATCAGGAAGTCATTGACCGCCACAAGACCAGCGATCTTTCGGAATCGCAGCCGACGAAAGGAAACATCGCCGGGGGGTTGACGACGATCGAGGAGAAGGCCTTCGGGAATTTGCAGAAGATCGGCAAGAAGACCAAATATATCGACGTGCTGAAACCCGCGGAAGCGCCGGGAAAACGTCCCGGGCTGTATTACATGGACACCTCGTCCGCGGCAGCCGAGTGCATCACGTTGCAGGCGGCAGCGGGCTTTGTAGTGCACCTGTTCCCTACCGGCCAGGGCAACGTGATCGGCCACCCCATCGAACCGGTGATCAAGCTTACGGCGAATCCTAAAACGGCACGGACAATGAGCGAACACGTCGACCTGGATGTGTCCGGCCTGTTGCGGCGCGAAATGAACTTGGATGAGGCCGGCGACCGGCTTATCGACATCATGCTGAGGACTTGCAATGGGCGGCTTACCTGCGCCGAGGCTCTCGGGCATCGGGAGTTTGTGCTCACCAAGTTGTACCAAAGCGCCTGATCGCCGATACGTTGGCAACGAGGGTCGGCGCTCGTAGTTCCCTATAAAACCGATTTAATAGTGACCAATTCGCAAGCTGGGCGTTAGAATGCACTCGGTCTTGGAGGCTACATGACTCGCCGAGTAGTGCTGGCTCTTTCGCTCGTTTTCCTAACGACTGCGTGCCTGAACGCGCAGACCAAGCTTTCCCCCAAATGGGAAGAGTTGACCGCGGCGGATTTCCGCCAAGGGATCCAACAGGCGAAAGGCGCCTGCCTGCTGCCCTTCGGCATCCTGGAAAAACACGGGCCGCATCTGCCGCTGGGAACCGATTTGTTGAACGTCCGCTACGCTGCGCTGCAGGCGGCCGCGCAAGAGTACGCGGTGGTGTTTCCGGAGTATTACTTTGGCCAAATTTTCGAGGCCAAGCACGAGCCTGGCACGGTGGCTTACAGCCTGGAGCTGCAGCTTCGGCTGCTGCAAGAGACCAGCGACGAAATGGCGCGCAATGGCTGCAAGAAAATAATCATCGTGAATGGTCACGGAGGCAACGAACACCTGCTTCCTTTGTTCGGGCAGTCGCAACTGAACAGTCCGCACGACTACGTGGTGTACGTGCTGGACGGCGGGCGGAGCAAATCGGGCGGACCACCGAAGAAGTCCACAAGCATCGACTACCACGCCGGCGAGAACGAAACGTCAAATACCATGGTTTCCCGCCCGGACCTGGTGCATCTCGACCGCGCCGCCAGCGAATCCGGCGCCGACCAAAAGCGGCAGAGCTTGCCGGAAAACCTGTACACCGGAATCTGGTGGTATGCGCGATTTCCGAATCATTATTCGGGTGATGGCTCCGTGGCCACCAAGGAACTCGGAGAATGGAACATGACCAACTGGATCGACACGATCGTGGAAGCCATCCGCGCAGTGAAAGCCGACGACGCCAGCCTGAAACTGCAAAACGAATTCTACGAAAAGAGCAAACATCCTTTGGATACCCGGCCCTAGCCGCGGCGAAGTCGGCTTGGCGGAATCGACGATCTTCGACGGCGGTGCCAAGCAGACCACGGCTTGAATCAAGGAAAAAGATATTAACGGCAACGAATAACGGCGTGCTTCAGCGGCTCTGGCGGACCTGCTCGATCCAGCGGGCGAGGATTTCGTGGTAAGGCCCTTCTACGTCGATAAATTCGATCCCCATGCCGATGCGGGGCTTCACGATACGAACCGTGGCGAG
The DNA here is from genome assembly GCA_963788495.1 of uncultured Acidobacteriota bacterium. Taxonomy (GTDB): domain Bacteria; phylum Acidobacteriota; class Terriglobia; order Acidiferrales; family UBA7541; genus Acidiferrum. The sequence goes on from CAWBGX010000006.1 coordinate 45,615, forward strand.
AGCTTCGACCACCTGGCCTTTGCGCGACAAAACAACACGAGCACGAGCGCCGACCGGCATCGGCTTACTGGTGCAGATAAAACATCCCCCGAGGGAAATATCGGAGGTAACGCCGTCGCTACGGGCGCCGGACTCCATATCGATAAGCTCGACATCCGCGGCGAATGGAAAACGGATCGCGTAGCGGCGGTCACGGACCCCAGTCTTGCTTGACTGGCCCCTGGTCGTGCGATCGTCCATAGAAATCACATTACTCAAATTCGTCACAATCCGAAATAAGTAAATTGATGAGTTTCGGGAACGGCACTTCCCGCTTAAACAGTGTGCCGGAAAATAGGCCCGGAAACAGCATTTGTGTTGCGCGAGCGGGCGAAAACGGCAATAGCGAAGCGGGGTCGCTAACCGTGATGCAGCGCGTTATTAGTGGGAACGACAAACCCAGTGCCGGCCAACCGACCCGGGCTGGGGTCGCCGTGCTAACCTCGGCGTGTATTAACTCTTCAAGTGAAACGAGACGATGCGCCCCGAAGGACTCCGGCAAAGCGACCGAGTGAGTTTTCGTATGCCCGTGGAGGCATCCTGGTTCACGAGCGGTGGTGTCGCGGTAAAGCAAACCGCACTGACGCTGCTGGTTAGCCGCAACGGCGGCGTTGTGCGACTCACCGAAAAACTCTTTGCCGGTCAAGAACTTACCCTCCGCCGGCAGCGCGAGGGCGACGACTGGAAAATCGCGCGGGCCCGTATCGTGGCGGAAATCGACCAGGAACCAGACGGTTTCCTGTATGCCATCGCGATTGTCGAGCCGCGCGGCGACTTCTGGGACATCGATTTTCCCGCTCCGCAAACAGCCGAAGAGGCCCTTGCGCGGCTGCTGATGGAATGCAGTTTTTGCCAGAAACGCGAAGTCGTTTATCTCAACGAACAAGAATTGAAATCATTCGAAGTTCGCAAGTGCGTGGCGCGGCTGTGCACCCGGTGCGATACCCCATCCATCTGGATCGAAGCACAGTCGGAGATGGGTCCAGAGCTACAGGGAGAACCCCAAGCCATAGACGAACGCGTGGTCCCGCGACGCAACCGGACGCGGGTAAAGGCGCGGGTTCTTGCGTGTATCCGCAGGCGCGGATTCCAGGAAGAGGTCGCCGTTTGCGAGGACCTATCCAAGGGCGGGATTAGTTTTCGCAGCCGGAATCAGTATCCGCAGGGCACGCGATTGGAAGTGGCAGTACCTTTCACACCCGGGAGTAGCGCGATTTTTGTGCCCATCCGCATCGTCTTTTCCCAAGCGATTCCTACCGCGGGTCTGTATCGGCATGGCGCCGCGTATATCAGACCTCCCGTAGATATGGGGAATTGATGTCCAGGCGGACCACCTAATAAGACGAGAGCAGGTTAATCCAGCACCGCTTCCGTGTCGCGCTCGCGACGCCGGCGATGCAGGTACTGCATGGCAATGTTGAGGTAGACCTCTCCGCACGGAGTTTCGATACAGATGACCATAGCTTCGGTTTCGGCGCCGCCGGCCAGGCCTTGCTCGTTGACGTGAATCTCCGGCGGAAACACTTTGAAGCGAAATCCCTGATCGTTGAGCAAGGTCACGGAGTTTCCGATGACCATATTGGCGAGTTCACAGACGGTTTCACGAGCGACTTGTTCGCCCTCCTGAATGGCTCCTCCGGAGAGATGGCTGGCCACCTTGAGGGCCACTTCCGGCGCCAGGTCCAGAATGACGCGCCCTTCGATGTCGCCCTTGATGAGAATCAGCGCGGCGACACCTTTGCGGCGATAGGTTTCTTCGTCCATGGTCAAATCGACGATCTTGCTGGGCGCCGCGAGCGATTCCGAAAAGACTGCGTCGGCGGCGTTGATAAACGGCTGGATGAGTTCCATTCTCATGAGCGGTGTTCTCCTGCGAGAGCGATCGGCGCGTTCGCGGCGCTGGGATCGTCGCTGAGCACGTAGCGAAGAATCTCGTAGAGCACTTCGGGCTTGACGGGTTTCTGCACGAAATGCTTGGCGCCTTTTTGCAGGGCCGCCAATATGTTCTCCTGGTAGCCGACCGAACTGACCATGACGATGCGGGCATCGGAGTGCTGGCGAACGATACGCTCGACAGCCTCGATCCCTTCCATCTGCGGCATGGTTATGTCCATGAGGACGATGTCCGGCTTGGTGCGATTGAATTCCGCGATAGCGGTGAGGCCATCGCCGGCTTCACCGGCCACTTCCCCGCCGAACATCTCAATCATCTTGATGAGATTTTTGCGGGCGAATACGGAGTCGTCCACCACCAGGTAGCGGACGGGCTTATTGTCTTTGCGAAACAGAGCGGCGAATTGTGGCATGACCATCTCCTTCTCCCGGCGCACGATGCTATGTGCGTTGCGGAGAAACGGGTGTCCTTTCTTGTTTTTCGTTTTTCTCGTTTTTATCTTGTCGGTCAATTTTGTCGGTTCTTTCGGATCTCTCCGAAGTGGCGCGGTCTCCGCCGGCGCATTGATTCACCAGGTAGGCACCCATACTGTCCAGGGGCACGATCTTGTTGGCATAGCCCTTCAAGATCGCGGCGCGCGGCATTCCGCTGACCACGCAGGTGTCTTCGCTCTGCGCGGCGGTGGTACCGCCGGCTGCCTTGATCGCTCCCGAGACCCTCCGCGCCGTCTTCACCCATGCCGGTCATAATCACACCAACAGCCGTGGGCCCGAATTCTTGCGCAACCGAGTGAAATAGAACGTCGGCGGAGGGACGATGGCCGTTTACCGGTAGCCCGTCCGACAGCACCGCCATATCGCCACGCGGCATGCGCCGCACCATCATGTGGCGATTTCCAGGACAGATCAGCGCGCGGCCGGCGAGGAGCAGGTCGCCGGACTTCGCTTCTTGCACCTCGATCGCGCAGCATTCATCCAGCCGGCGGGCGAACATTTCCGTGAAGCCTTCGGGCATGTGCTGCACGATAAGGATGCTGGAGGGGAAATCCGCGGGGATTTGCGAAAGCACGAATTGCAAAGCGTTCGGGCCGCCCGTAGAGATGCCGATCGCGATGATGCGATTCGGTGGCAGGGGGCTGTGGCCTGCCTTTTTCTGGCCAACAGGGTCCAGCGAAACCACCGCGGGGGGAAGCTTGCGGCCCACCACGCGCTTGGCGACCTTGATTTTCTCGATGAGCTGATCGGCTATCGTTTCCAGGTGGCCGACCGCGGCGTCCGTCGGCTTGGCGATAAAATCCACGGCACCGAGCGCCAAGGCTTTCAGGGTCGAGTACGCGCCTTCCTTGGAATGCGTGCTGAACAGGATGACCGGCAAAGGCGCGCGCCGCATGATAAGCCGCAGCGTTTCTATGCCGTCCATGCGAGGCATTTCCAGATCGAGCGTGACCACGTCGGGCCGCAGCTCTTCTATTTTCTTTAGCGCGAAGGCGCCATCCATGGCCGTGCCGACCACTTCGATGGAGGGGTCGCGGGCCAGAATGGCGGGGATGAGCTTCCGCATCAGCGCGGAATCATCCACAACGAGAACACGGATGCGTTCGCTCATGCGATCGCTCCAAGTGGATTTGCGCGAGAGAGACGCGAGAGCACCGCCGGAACATTCAAAATCAGCACCACCGTGCCATCACCCAGGATGGAAGCGCCGCTGACCAAGTCGCTGGAGATGATTTCCGAGGGCAGCGCCTTGATGACTAACTCCTCTTCACCCACCAGGCTGTCCACCAGCAAGCCAAAGCGTTTTTCGGCGGCCCCGATTACGATCACGAAGTTCCGCTTGTTCTTGCCTTCCGCTTGCGAATTGACGGCATGAATCTGGCTGAGGCTGCTGAGACGCACGAGAGTTAGGACCTGCTCGCGCAGGCGCAGAACCTCGCGACGATCGACACGATGAATCTCGCTGTCGTTTATTCGGGTGATTTCGACGACCGAGGAGAGCGGAACCGCAAAGAGGCGGCCACCAACTCGGAACAACAATGTCTGGATGCTGGCGAGCGTCAGCGGAGCTCGCAACTGAATCGTCGTGCCGCGGCCCTTGGTGGAGGAAACGTGCACGGTGCCCTTCAAGCGATCCAGTACGGTACGCACCACGTCCATGCCCACTCCGCGCCCGGACACTTCGGTAACCGCAGCTGCAGTACTAAAGCCCGGCTCGAAAATCAGATTCAACGCTTCGCTATCCGTTAGGCGCCGGCCTTCGTCTGCCGTGATGATTCCCTTCTCGATCGCCTGAGAACGGATTTGCGCCAGATCGATCCCCCTGCCGTCGTCACGCACTTCGATCACGACTTGCGTGCCTTGGTGATAGGCGTTGAGATACAGCGTGCCGCGGGCGGGTTTGCTTACCCCTATGCGCTCTTCGGCGTGCTCGATGCCGTGATCGACGGCATTCCGGACCAGGTGCATCAGCGGTTCGGCCAGGGCATCCAGTATTCCCTTGTCGAGATCGGTGTTCTGCCCGGCAACTTCCAACGCCACGTCTTTGCCGCACTGTTTGGCGACATCGCGAACCAGCCGGGGAAATCTGCGGAAAAGTTGCTCGACGGGAACCATCCGAATCTTTAAAACACATTTGTGCAGCTCGTCCAGGACTCGCGACTGAAACGCCACGGCGTCGGAAAGCTTCGCGCGAATGGGATCGCGAGCGTGGCGCTGATCGAATTCCGCCAAAGTCCGATTGAGCATCGACTTTCCAATGATCAATTCACCGACAAGATTCATGACCGCGTCGATCCGCGCGGCGTCGACGCGCAGCGTGCTTTCCGCTACCGCCGAAGCGGCCGACCCTGCTCCGGGAGTCTTGGCGGCTTCCCCATTTCCAGCAGGTTCGCCGGCCTTCGCCGCGACGCCCGCGGCCTGCGCTTCCAGAATGTCTCCGAGCAGTTCGTGCTCCGACGTTTCCAGCGATGCCGCGCGCTCTATACGCAGCTCCGACACGATGGACGGAATGCGGCAGCGCTGCTTGATGTGATCCTCGGGTTGCGGACTGGCCAACGCGGCTTCCACAATCTCAACGGTTGCGGCGGCCGAATTGTCTTCGGGACGAAGGGCGATTACCGTGCCGCAGCCATGGAGCACGTTGCGGATGAGCTGAAAAGCGGCGGCATGCATCAGGCTATCGGGGTCGATGTGCAGCGCGATGTTATAGACGATCTCGCCGCGATGGATGGCCTCGGAGATCATCAACTGCTCGTACTCCGTCCAGTCAAAGCGCGCTATCACTTTCGGCGCCGGCTGGGTCTTGCCGGGAGCTGCCGGGGCCGCCAGCAGGGCGCGAATCACGCCACGCAGTGGATCCGCAGAAGGGGGTTCGACGTTGCGCTGATAGGCCGCGAGCATCGACCCGAAAGTGTCGGCAGCTTCGAGCACCACCTCAGCGAGTTTTGGGCCGTTGGTCTGCCCTTGTTGCGGCGAAAGCACATCTTCCAGCTCATGCGCCAGTTCGCTCAGCTTATAGAAACCACAAGCGGCCGAATCGCCTTTCAGCGTATGGACAGCGCGGCGAACCCGCCGGATCACCTCGTCGTCAGCGGGGCGCGCCTCGAGTTCCAGCCCTGCTTCGTTGAGGGACTGCAGCAACTCGTTGGCGCTCTCAAAAAAGAGCGCGCGGAGTTCCGCGCCGCGATCCTCGGGAGGGTGGCTCACGAACTTGCCTCGGTGCGTTGGTATGCGGTGCCGTTGTTTTCGTGCACCATGCGGAACTTCTGCGTCAGGCCGAAGAGACTTTCCGCGTGCCCGACGAAGAGATACCCGCCGGGATTCAAGCAATGCCAGAATTTTTCGACCAGCCGCTTCTGCTCGGCTTCGTCGAAATAGATCATCACGTTGCGGCAAAGGATGATGTCATTTCGCCGCGGCAGGAATTCCGTCTTGAGGTTGTGAAAGTCGAACTGAACGAGCTCTTTAAGCTGCTTCTTGATCGAGTACTTATCCCCGACCTTTTCGAAGTAGCGCAGCCGGCAGGTGTAGTCCACGGGCTCCATCTGCTGTTCGGTATACAGGCCTTCCTGCCCGGCGCGAAGGCTAGCGTAACTGATGTCCGATGCCACGATTTCCAATTTCCAAGGAGGAGGGATCAGCGGCTTCGGCGAGGGCATGTCGAACGGAAGTGGATTACGCAAGTAGTAGTACGCCAAAGCGTCGCAAATGAGAATCGCGACAGAGTAGGCCTCCTGCCCGGAGGAGCAGCCCGCGCTCCAGACGCGCAGGGTCCAGTCGCGACGTTCCTGCTTCTTGCGCAGGAGCTCTTCCAGCACGGTTTTTTGCAAGAGATCGAGCTGCGGACGGTTGCGGAAGAAACTGGTTTCGTTAACGGTTAAATTTTCGAGCAGCAGCGCGAGTTCGTTTTTTCCTTCACGGCTGGTCAGCAAGCGATAGTAGTTATAGAAGGAGTCGATCTGACAGGCCTTCAGCCGGCGTTGCAGGCGATCTTTCAGAAAATGCGACCGCCGCTCGTCGAAGAACATTCCGCATTCCTGGTAAACGAGCGTTTGCAAAAGCTTGAGCTCTGCTTCACTGAGTTGAATTTGAGCGGTTATCGTTCCCATGATGGACGCGTGCGGCAATCCGCCAGTTCGGCTAGGGTCCCGGCATTAGCCGGACCGCAAGCTACTTAACGGTGCCAACGGTTTCCGCGGCCTCCTCGAGTCGTTTGAATTCCTGCTTATGCAACAGCTTGGAAACATCCAGCAAGATGATCAGGCGTCCCTTCAGCTTCCCGACTCCCGTAACGTAACTCGACTCACCTTCGGCGAAGACGGTGCCGGGCGCTTCGATCTCGGACGGCGGAATCTTGAGGACTTCCGACGCGGCGTTCACGATCAGGCCGACTAGTTTGTTCTCGAGCTCGACGACTAAAATCCGATTCTTCTTGTCAGGCTGGATGTCCACATGGCCAAACCGTTTGCGCAGATCCATCACCGGAATGATCTTCCCGCGCAGGTTGATCACTCCCTCGACGGTCTCCGGAGCGCTGGGAACGGCAGTGATCTCCGGGACGCGAACGATCTCGCGAACGGAGGCGATCAACACGCCGAACGTCTCGCTTCCGATTCGAAATCCGACGACTTGCAGGTCCTTTTCCATGGATGAGTCTCCGCCGCTCTATGACCGGGATACTTCGGCGTACTCCATCTCTTCTTCGCGCTTCGACTCCGCTCGACGCCGCGTCGCCGGCGCCTCGCGCCGGGTACGCTGCTGGGTGGAAGTGTCCAGCACAAAGCGGTCCATGCTGTCCAAAAGGTTGCGCGAAAGCTTGAGCATCTGCTCGGCAGCAGCAGACAACTCCGTGGAACTGGAAGCGGACTGCTGCACCAACTCGCGCATCTTGTCCATCGCTCGAACGACAGCCTGCGCACCCGAGGCCTGCTCTTCTACGGCGGAGTTAATTTCCTGGGTGATTTCCGTCAGGCGGCCGGTGGCCTTGGCGATTTGTGAAGAGCCCACGGATTGTTCATTGGTGGCCGCGCCGATTTCCTGAGAAAACTTATAGACTTCGGTCACCACGTTGGAAATCTTATGCAGCGCTGCGCCAAGGTCGTTGCCCAGGCTCAAGCCTTCCTCGACGATTCGCGTGCTGCGCTCCATGTTTTCGACCGCCTGGCGCGCTTCACGCTGGATGCTTTGGATGAGGTCGGCAATTTCCTTGGTGGATTGCGTGGACTTTTCGGCGAGCTTGCGCACTTCGTCGGCCACCACCGCGAATCCCAGACCATGCTCGCCCGCGCGAGCAGCTTCGATAGCCGCGTTCAGCGCGAGAAGGTTGGTTTGTTCCGCAAGATCGTCGATGACCTCGATAATCTTGCCGATGTCGTCGGCACGGTGGCCGAGCACGTTGATGATCTCCGCGGAAGATTGAATGGCGTGGTTGGTCCGGTTGAGGCCGTCGGTAGCCTTTTCCATCGTGGCGATTCCAGTGACGACTTCCTCGCGCGAGCGGTTGGCGATGTCCAGGAGCACCTTGGCGGTGTCCGCGACACGTTGGATCGAGGTCACCATCTGGTCGATGGATGCGGATGTCTCGGCCACGCTGGAGGCCTGAACTTGCGTATTCTTGACCACGTTCTGCACGTTGATGCTCATCTCGTGCATGGTGCTGGTAACTTCTTCGATGGCGGAAGAGGCCTGAACGCTGACCTTCGCCGATTCGTCGGCTGCGCCAGCCACCTGGTTGGAGCCCGCCGAAACCTGCCCTGCGGAGTCGCGCGTCGTGCGAACCAGCTCCTGGAGCCCGTGAGACATTCGCAAGAAGGCGTTGCCCAGCGTGTCGCGCTTCGAACGAGGAACAACCTCCACCGACAAGTCGCCTTCGGCGACGGCCATCGACACCCCGGCCATCTCTTTAAGATAGGCCACCATATTGTTGAAGGTAGTGGCCAGCGCACCGATTTCATCGTTGCGGTGGATATCGATATTCTGGTCCAGATCCCCGGAATCCCCGATTTCACGCGCCACGGTAATGAGATGGGTCAGCGGTTCGGTAATGGACTTGGCGGTGAAGAACGCCGCGAAGACTCCGACCGCAAGGGCGATCAGGGTTCCTCCGATGGTGAGACCGGTGCTATAGGAACTGGCGCTGGCCGCCGAGCTAGACGTTTCGGTCAGGGCTTTCGTGATTTGGATATTGGCCTGATCCAGAACGGCCGACGATTTCGTCAGCCAGGAAGCCGGATCCTTCTGAAGATAAAAGATCTGCAAATCGGAAACGGTAGCGTCTCCGGAATCGACCTGGTGACGCTTGGCCAGCAACGGCTTGGCAAAATTGTCTCCCCAGCTCGCTTCGGTGCCCTCCACTTGAATCAGGGCGGTGCGCAGAACATCGCTTCCCACTTGCGATTCGCCGCGCTTGATGATCTCGTTGATATCGACCAGGCCTCGGCCCACCTTTTCTTCGTCGCGAGGATCGCCGCTCAACAGGAAGTTGTTGAGGTTGTTGCGATTGAGCATGATCTGATAGCGGACCGCTTCAATGGTGCGCACGCTTTCCAAAGCCGCAGACGCGTCTGCCCGGGCGGACCGTTCCTTAAGGCCGGCGCCAATGTTCACGATGAACAGTGCCACCAGAATGATCAGAATTGCCGCAAAACCCGCGTATAGTCTCTTACCGATCGTCATTTCGAAAACCTCCGCTCCCCGCGGCGACGCAGCCTACTCAGGCCGCTCCTGCCGAAACATCGCATTCCCCTCATTGCCCTAGCTGCCAGACCCCGCGAAATCAAATTCGACCACCTGTGTGGACTCTTCGGGAGCCGCCACGAACTTCCATTCCTTCACCGCGTCCTGGCATGCCTGTACCAGCAGGGGATGCCCCCCAATCGCGCGACTGCTCTTCACGTGTCCGTCGGGCGCAATAACCACTTCAATTTTGACTTTACCGGCGATGTTCATGCGCCGCGCCAGCTCCGGATAAGCAGGTGCGACCTTCGACTTAACCTTGCGTTTGCCTTCGTCCGTCGCCCCCGACTGCCCGAACGCGCAAGCCCCCAAAAGCATCGTAGACGCTGCGCTGGCCAGCACTATCCGTGTCCACCTGGATCTCATCGAAGCTACCCCTCTCTGAATGGAAGATACCCCGCGGTAGAGAAGGCACGTGGGATGCCAGCTTGGCAGCAGCGCTGTAAGGGAATTCCATCGAGGCGAAATTCCTAGACAAACTCAACGCAACAGTGAAGTTAGCGGCCTGGTGACCTCGCTGTAGGACACCGCAAATCCTTTATCCAGCGTCTCAGCGGGCCGGTCTTTCGCTGCGCTGGGTCTCACGCTGAGACGTCTTTCAGCAGGCGCGGCGAACGGTGAACGACTTCAGCAACACTCCAATCTTCGGTGATTGACTCACATTGAGATAGCTGTGTAGCGTGGTTATGCGTGGAAGTCGTCAGATTGAGACGCCAGTGATGCGTTTCGATTCCAAAATGCCTAGAGCCACACCTAAACAGCCGGCCACTCTCTCCCGTCGTCGCGGATCCAGTGAACCCGCGCGTCCGTTGCGCCAAAACGCCGAAGAATTGATGGAGCTCGCCGTCGATGCGGCCCAGTCTCGCCACCTTCCCGAATTCCTGGAGCGTTTCGCCAGACGCGCCGCGCGCATGTTGGACGCCAAGTGGGGCGGTGTAATGGTGTTTCGCGGGCGAGAGACGGACCTCTATCAAACGGCCGGCGGCGAAATGCGTCTGGACGCCCTGCAGCACAGCGTCCTGATTCGCGCAGCTCGGGAAACCCGGCAGGAAATCGAGGTGCGGCCGCTTCCAGCGGAGACCTGGCTGCCTCGTTTGCCGGAAGGTTCAGCCGGTATGGCCATCTTTGTCCCGATTATCGCCAGCGATGACGAGAGCCTTGGCGCCATCTCCCTGCTTCGCGACCGAAAAACCCTGGACAGTCCCGAACGGCGCCTGCTCCACGCGCTGGCCAGCCATGCGGCTCTGTCCCTGGAGAATTTCCGGAGGTTTTCGCAACTCGAACGTTCCAAGCGGCAGTGGGTCGAAGATATCGACGCTATCAGCGACTATATCGTCGTTCATGATCGCTCTTGGAAAATCGTGCGCACCAACAAGTCTTTGGCCTCGCACCTGGGGGTCCCGCCGGTCGCTCTGGTCGGTGAAGCCATGAGCAGCCTTCGCCAGATCGCCGAAACCGGCAGTGATGTGCCCTGCCCGTTTTGCCGCGATACCCACCAGGCCCGCGAAGAATATGTTGTAGCCTCTCCAGAACGAATCTTCCTGGTGTCTACCTCGCGAACCCCCGGTCTGTCAGACGACGACACCCGCACCATCCACGTCCTGAAAGATATGACCGATCGCCGCGAGGCGGAGCGCCGCTACCGCGAGCTGTTTGACAGCATTCAGGAAGGTTTGTTTTTTGCCACTCCCGATGGTCGATTTCTCGACGTAAATGACGCGATGGTGAGAATGCTCGGATATGACTCGCGCGAGGAACTCCTGCGCGCCGATGTCGGCCCGCACCTCTATCCCGTCGCCGCCGCGCGAGAACGTTTCTTGCGCGCCTTGTCGGAACGCGGCGTTCTCCGCAACTACGAAGAGACGCTGCGCCGCAAAGATGGCACGCTTCTTCACACTTTGCAGAACATCACCGCCGTTCGGGACGCCGATGGAAAGATTGCGCAGATTCGCGGTCTGATGCTGGATGTTACCGAGCAGCGGACCTTTCAATCGCAGCTACAGCGGGAACGCGACTTCAACCAGAAGATCCTCAACACCACGCAAAGTATGATTCTGGTGCTCGATACCGCGGGACTCATCAGCTATGCCAACCGCCGTTGTTTTGAGTCTGGCTACCGCGAAGATGAACTGATCGGCCACCGGCTCGTGGATTGGGTGGAATCGTCGCATCGCCAGGACTTCGAAGCTGCCCTGGAAACCACCGCTCACGGGCAGCAGGTAGAAAACCTGGAACTGCGGGTCCGTCGCAGCGACGCCTCTATGGGCTATTTCTCCATCAGCTTGAGCCCCATGCGCGACGAACAGAGCGTCGTAAACAGTGTGGTCGTGGTCATGACCGATATCACCGATGCAGCGCTCCTCCAGGCCAAACTGGCCCACTCGGAAAAGATGGCTTCCATCGGCAGGCTGGTCTCCGGCGTGGCCCATGAGGTCAACAATCCGCTGGCTGCCATTTTAGGCTTTACCGACTTGCTGCTTGAGAATCCGGCGATACCCGCGGCGGCACGCGAAGATCTCCAGATCATTTTGCACGAGACCCAGCGGACCAAAGACATCGTGCAGGATCTGCTGAGTTTCGCCCGGCAGCGTCCGGTACAACGCGAACTTGTCCAAGTGAACTCGGTGTTGCGCCAAACGATCAAATTACGCAGCTACGACTTCGCCAGCCACGGCGTCGAAGTTTCCGAGGACTTTGACGAAAACCTGCCTCCGGCCCTTGGCGATGCGCAACAGTTGCAGCAGGTGTTCCTGAACATCCTCAATAACGCTTACGACGCGGTCCAAGAAGTGGGCGCTCGCGGACAAATTTCCATCCGCACGCGTCGCCGCCGCGACCTCATTGAAATCTCGGTGTCCGACAATGGCACGGGCGTCGCCGATACCGAACGCATCTTCGATCCCTTCTACACCACCAAGCAGTCCGCCAAGGGCACCGGCCTGGGCTTGAGCATCTGCTACGGTATCGTGCGCGCCCACGGCGGCGAGATTCTGTGCCGCAACAACAAGGAAAGCCAAGGCAGTACCTTCATCGTGCGCGTTCCGGTGGCCAGCGAAGCCGCCGCGGAAGCGGCCATTGCCAAGGAAGCCGGCCGATGAGCGCGCCTTCTCTAAGCCCCGCGCGGGTGCCCATTCTTTTGATCGAGGACGAGCCCTCGGTGACCGCCTTTTTGCGGGCCGCGTTGGAAAGGCGCGGATATTCCGTCGTCGATGCCTCGTCCGGCGCGGAAGGACTCGCGCGGCTCAACAACGGACAATATTTCGGCGTGATCTCCGACATTCGGATGCCGGGTTCCGTAAACGGCGCGGAAGTTCATGCCTGGATCCAGCAGAACCGCCCGGAACTTTGCGCCCGCATTATCTTGATCAGCGGGGATACCGCCAACAGCGACACCCAGGCGTTGCTCGCGCGCAGCGGAACGCCGTGTATTGAAAAACCCTTTCGAGTGCAGCAATTACTGACTGTCGTGGAGAAGACTTTCGGGAAACCATGAGCGCCGAACTGAAAATCCGATTACTGGTAGTCGATGACGAGCAGAGCATCCGCCGCCTGTGCATGACCATTGGCAATTCGCTGGGATTCGCGTGCACCGAGGCAGAGAGCGCGGAAGCGGCCGGCACGCGACTGGACGCGGATGCCCCCGATCTGGTGCTAACCGATCTGAAGCTTCCGAGCCAATCCGGCGTCGAACTCCTGCGCAAGATCAAGGCGCTGCTGCCCCGCACGGAAGTTGCGATCATGACCGGTCATGGCTCGATCGAGTCCGCCGTCGATGCCATGAAACTCGGAGCGTACGACTACATTGAAAAGCCTTTCCGCGTCGAGAAAATGCGGCTGTTGCTTCAGCGTATGGCGGAAAAGATCCGGCTGGTCACGGAAAACGAATTCTTGCGCGAGCGGGTCAACACCGAAGAAAACCTCGACGGCATCATCGGCACCTCCGCCAATATTCAAGACGTTTTGCGGATGATCTCGCGCCTGAAAGACACCCGCACCCCGGTTTTGATTTCCGGGGAAAGCGGCACCGGAAAAGAACTGGCGGCCCGCGCCATTCACTTTCACGGCTCCATGGCGCAGACCCCGTTCGTCGCCGTCGATTGCGGCTCGCTGGTCCCCACACTGATGGAGAGCGAGTTGTTTGGTTACGAAAAGGGCGCGTTCACCGGGGCGTCCAGATCGAAGGCCGGCCTGTTTCAGGCTGCCCACGGCGGAACGATTTTTCTGGACGAAATCGGCGAACTCCCGTTGGAAATGCAGGCCAAGCTCCTCCGTGTGCTGCAAGAAAAGGAAGTCCGCCCGGTTGGCAGCAACGAAAAGGTGAACGTCGACGTTCGCGTCATCGCCGCCACCAACCGCGATCTGGAAACCGCTTACCGCGACGGAACTTTTCGTAAGGATCTCTATTTCCGCCTGAACGTCGTGACCGTTCATCTTCCCGCGTTGCGAGACCGCCGCTCCGACATTCCCATGCTCGTCCACCATTTTCTGGACCGCTATGCCCGCGGCGAGAATCTTCACGTAACACCTGCGGCCATGAAGAGCCTTCTGGGGTACGACTGGCCGGGCAACATTCGCGAGCTGGAGAATTGCGTCGCACGCGCGGTGACTCTCGGAGACCGCCATATCATCGATGTTAGCGATCTGCCGCCCGCGATTCGCACCGACCAGGCATCCTCTATAGCGCTATCGCCGACCGATACGGCTTCCCTTTCCACCACGGCTCTGGCGGAAATGGAGCGCATGACCATTCTGCGCGTATTCGAGCAGGCCAATGGCGACAAGGCTCTGGCTGGAAGGATGTTGGGCATCAGCCGGGCCACTCTGTATCGCAAACTCAAGCGCTACAACATTTCCGCAAAAGCTGAAGCGCTGGAGGACGAAACCGAGGCCCAGGCGGCATCTCATTGAGTCGCAAACGTCTCACCGGCGCTGGTGTTTTTGGCTGCGCCGCCGGTCAAGCCCTGAGACGCCGGCGTGTCACCGTGAGACACGTGAGTCACACTCTCGCTTTGCGACTTCCGTAAGCCTTCCCATTTCATTGACTTCCAAGTCCTCGGCAACGCCAACGCTTTGGCGTCACACGTGCATCTTCCTCTCTGGGACTCTGTCTTCTTGAGCCGGCGCGCACCAGCGCCTGGCCTCCAGGACAGAACGTGGGAACCGGCAAATCGAGAGGCGACGTGACACGGTCAAGCCAGATAGCGCTCACCGCGAACGAACCAGGCTGTGCCGAACAACTGGCGCGCTTTTTTCCGCAAGCTCTCGCTGTTCGCGTGCCGGTGCAAGTAACCGCACTTCGCGGAGGAAACACCAAGCTCAAGGAAGCGGCCGTCTTGGAGTTTGGCAACGCGGACTTGGCCATATTCCTTTCCACCTTGCCTCTGGAATTCGACGACCGGGTACGGCTCGAGTCCAATCGGAAAGGATGCGCGGCGGACGCGGTCGTAATCGCCGTGCAGTATCACGAAGGGCGCAAAGCAGTGGCGGTTAGATTTGCACAAGGTCCGTGCGGCTGGGTGACACAATTATGAGCAAAACGCTTACTACGCTAAATCTCTCCACCCCAGCGCGGCCCGACAATGCGCGCCCCACTGAGGGTTCGCGGCAAGAGCACTGGGTTGAAGCACGCTCCGTGTTCCCCATCTATCTCGCACTGGCGAAGCAGCTCGAAATCCAAATTCCCTTTCCCCAGGCCGAGCGCATTTTGCCGGAGCAGGCGGAGTTGGCGCTGTTCACCAAGGTCCAGTCCTGGCTCGATTCCATGGATCAGCAGGTGCTGGTTCACCAGCTTCGACATTTGCTGCAGACCACCACGCTGAATGCCAGTGAAGCAGGCCTCCGTGCGCTCATCCAACGCCACGTGCGCAAGCCCGCCAAGACCAACACCGACCGCGACAAAGTCGATTTCCTGCTGGTCCAATATTTCGCGCTCTGCGCTCCCGCGAAAATCTATCACAAGCAGATTGAACTGGAAGACGCCGCGCAGGTCATGAAACCCGTCCTCGGAGACGTCGATACCAAGCCGCTGGCCTGGTGCGAACCCCTGGAAAAAATGATCCTGTCCTTGCGTGAGTTCCGCAGCCTTCGCGACATGCTCAAGACCAATTTCATCGAGCAGGGCCGCAAGGTAAAGGAGACCGCGGGTGGGATGTTTTACCAACCCTCCTCCCTGCTGGCCTTCATCCGTTTCAATTTCCTCATCCGCCGCACGCTGATCGAATTGATGCATGCCGACCTGATCGCCATCCGCTCCGGCCTCAGCCTGCTCGATTCCGGCGGAGTGCGCATCATCGACTGCCATCACTTCGGTCTTTCGTCCGCGGAACCCGTTGCCAAGGTCCAGGAAATCGCCGACGAATGGAAGCAGCCCTTCCAAAAGGAATATACCGAGCGTTCCGTCAACGAGACCTTCGAAAAGCTTCTGGCTCTGCGAACCGACGTGGAGCGCGCCTTGGAGCGCATCGCGCCGAAAGAAACAGGAAATCTGGCGCCCCTTGGCGGGAGTGCTTCCGCTCGCACCGCATCCCCAAAACCCGGCTCCGATCGAGCCGCCACGGAGCAAGTCGCCGCGAAGACCAAACCCCAGGCAGCCGCAGTTCTGGATTTCGAGACTTGCCTGGAGCAGATTTGGGAACAACTCATCGCTACGCCCCCGACTCGTGGCCGCTCCATGACCACCGTTAAGATTGGCAGCGCTCGCATCTTGATGTCTTCCTGGGAAGTCACCGCATTCGTCAGTGAAGACGGTCCCTCCGCCGAAGACTTGCGTAGAGCCGTGGTTGCCCGAGCGCTGGTGACTGCGGCGACCGAAGCCGCCAAGGAAACTGGCAACGCCACCGGGTTAGGGAACGCCCTGTCCGTCGCGCGCATCGAGGTCTCGCGTCTCCAGGAACGTGTCGATGTGGCAAAACAAGCCAAGGACACGGAAGCCGCCGTAAATTTGGGCATCAGCACCAAGCGTTTGCTTTCGGCCCTCGACGAAGCGGAAAAACTGTAGCGAAAATCGCAGGCCTCTAACCGGGCCGGAAGAATGCCACTGGGAGCAGTTCGCTTTTGCCAAACTCCAACGTATTGATTCTTACGGACGAAACCGACTTCGCGCGGCTCCTGACGGCTTGCTGGCAAGCGGAGCGGCAGCCCCCCGGGATCACCGTCGTGGGCAGCGACGTGTGGAAGCAGCACGAAGTTTTGCCGCACGACCTGGTCGTCGTGGGTCCCTTGCTTCACGGCAAGCTGTCCGACGTGCTCCGAGCTCTGGAGTCCGCTTCCGCGGTAATCCTGTGCGCGC
This sequence comes from uncultured Acidobacteriota bacterium, assembly GCA_963788495.1. Taxonomy (GTDB): domain Bacteria; phylum Acidobacteriota; class Terriglobia; order Acidiferrales; family UBA7541; genus Acidiferrum. Next base: position 62,065 of record CAWBGX010000006.1, read on the forward strand.
CCGCGGATTCCCGGGAGCTGGCGCAACTTCGCTCTCGGCATCCTAGGCTCGTGCACATTCCCCTCCGCGAGGACTGGACTCAAACACTCTTATTGGTCGCTGGCGAGTCCTTACGCCGCACCGAGGCTTTGCGCCTCGCCCGGCAAGCCGAAAGCAAAGCCGTCCACAACGAACGCGACGCCACCCTCGGGCGCTACATGACCGACATGAAACACAGCGTAAGCAACGCGCTGACGTCGATGCTGGGCAACGCCGAATTGCTGCTGCTTGAGCCGGGGCAGCTCTCCAAAGAGTCCCTGGCGCAGATAAAAACGATTCATAGCATGGCGCTGCGCATCAACGAAATCATGCAGAGATTCTCATCGCTAGCAAGCGAGATGCGGGAAGCTGAGAATGCATCTCAAGCTGAGACGGAAGACGCCTCTCCCTCCACATCCCGCCGCCGCTGAGCATCTTCAGCCTCCTCGCAAACGACTGACTGCCAAGCGCTTATACCAAATCGACATCAGGCCGCCCGGCGCTGTCTAGCTGGCCTCTGACGTGCACCTCTGATCCTCGGAGAACCATTCGGAGCGCTCTGCCGTGCAGAAAAAAGTCCTCATCGTCGACGATTCGCCGGCCCAAGTGAAGCTCATGCAGGGGCTGCTGGAGACCGAAGGCTACCAACCCGTTGGGATCAACGATCCTCGGCGCGTTGAGGAAGCCATTGCCGCCGAGCGCCCCAGCCTGATTCTGCTTGACGTAATCATGCCGGAACGCAACGGTTTTCAAATCTGCCGGGAACTGAAAAGCAACGCGCAGTACAGCGCCATCCCGGTGATCATGGTTACCTCCAAGGATTCCGTAAGCGACAAATACTGGGGCCAGCAGCAAGGCGCCGATGGCTACGTCACCAAGCCATTTACGCGCGACGAACTGCTGCGCGCCGTGCGCCGTTTTGCATGAGAAGGGTTACTTCGGGGCGATTGAACGCATGATCGAAGATTTCCATCTGACTCCACTGGCCGCGGACGCCGACGTTTCCGATCTGCTGGAAGCTCTGGGCCCGCTCGAAGAGCGCCCGCCGGAGTCCCAGTTCTGCGTCTTTCGCAGCGGGCGCGAACGCTTCTGCCTGCCCGTGCTGGACGTCGAGGAAGTTTTGGACTTCCCGCTGCTGACCAAGTTGCCGCTCGCTCCGGCGTATCTTCTGGGCATCTTCAACTTGCGCGGCGCGATTGTTCCTTTGATTGACATCGCTTTGACCGAAGGCCGCCGTCCCGGGCTTTTGCCCAAGCATGTGGTCGTCGCTTCATTGCCCGGCGAGGGGCATCACGACAAACTGCGCGTGGGCATCGCCGCCGATGAAGTGATCGGCACTTATGTCGTCAACACCGACGATCTATTGGAGCAAGCGCCGGAAAACGTGCCGCACTGCGTCGCCATGCTGCGCCACGACGACCGTTTGGCCCTGGTGATCGATCTACGCAGACTTCTCGAGGTATTTCCGGGGCCCAGCATTTGAGGGAAACGGGGACCCTAACGGCGCGCGCTACGGCTGCCGCCGAAAAGATTTGGAGGAAGGCATGAAATCGCGATTGAGTTCCACAGTTTGGACCCTGGTGCTGGCCAACAGCTTCGTGCTGTTTGTCGTGCTCGGGCTCGCCTACAGCGCAGGCCGGCAATCCGGCGGGGCGTCCTTGTTCGATTTTGGCGCGCTACCCAGTGGCGCCAGCAGCTCCGTGCTGATCGCTTTGCTGCTGGTCGTGAGCATGGCCGGACTCCTGGCCTGGCGCCTGTTCGGCGGGCTGATCACTCCCGTTCAGCACCTCGCGGAATTCTCGGAGCGCTTCGCCGCCGGCGATAGCCGGGCCCGCGCCGAAGTCAGTTCCAACGACGAGCTCGGCTACATCGCCGAGAACCTCAACCGCGCCATCACCAAAGTCTCCAAAGCCACCATCAACCAGGAAGCCAACGACAACCTGCAGCGCAGCATCACCGAGCTGTTGACGGTAATCAACCAGGTCGCCCGCGGAGACTTGTCCCTGCGCGGAAAAGTCACCAACGATGCCCTGGGCAACGTCGCCGATTCCATCAACTACATGCTCGACAATTTTACCAAGGTTCTCGAGCGCGTCCGCAAGGCGGCCATGGAAGTCACCGCCTGCTCCAACAACATTCTCGTCGCCGCTGACGAAATGCAGGCCGGCGCCACCCAGCAGGACCAGGAAATCACCAACACCTCCAGCGCCGTCGAAGAGCTGACGGTCTCCATGAAGCAAGTTTCCAACAACGCCGAAGCCAGCGCGGAAGCCGCCCGCCGCGCCTTGGACGCCGCCGAGCAAGGCAACCGCGCCGTACGCGACACCCTCGAAGGCATGCAGCGCATCCGCGCCTCGGTGCAAGCCTCCGCCAAGAAAATCAAGTCCCTCGGCGATCGCTCTCTGGAAATTTCCGAAATCATCAACGTCATCAACGACATCACCGAGCAGACCAACCTGCTGGCCCTGAACGCCGCCATCGAAGCCGCCCGCGCCGGTGAGGCCGGCCGCGGTTTCGCGGTCGTCGCCGACGAAGTTCGCAAGCTCGCCGAACACTCCCGCAGCGCCACCAAAGACATTGCGGCCCTCATCAAGGCCATCCAAGCCGAGACCAACGAAGCGGTCGTGGTCATGGAAGAAGGCACCAAGGAAGTGGAAAGCGGCGCCACCCTGGCCGATCAGGCCGGTCGCGCTCTGGACGCCATTTCCAGTGTCGTCCGCCAATCCGCCGAACTCGTGCAAGAGATCTCGCTGGCCTCCAAACAGCAGGTGCGCGGCACGGAAGGCGTCGCGCACGCCATGCAGATCATTTCCAGCATTACGCGCCAGACCTCGCAGGGCACTCGCGGCACGGTCGCCACGGTCAGCCAGCTGGTCAAACTTTCCGACCAATTGAACGAAGCCTTGGCCCAATTCCGTGCAGCAACCAAACAAACTGGCCATTCGGAAGAGGCCGAGCGGCCCGTCCCGGTAGGAGCTCTGAGGTAAGCAGTCATTCCCGGCTCCAGCGCATCACCGGAGCGGAAACGTGACCCCATGACTGAACGCCAAGGACCCACGGCCGGTCTGAACGAACATGAGTTGAACGAGATCCGCATGCTCATCGAAGAGCGGACAGGCATCTGTTTTGATGAATCGCGCCAGCGCTTCCTCTCCGCCAAAGTGCGCGAGCACTTGGCGGCCGGCAAGTTTGCGGGCGGCACCGATCTTCTCCGGGCCATTCGAAAAACGAACATCGAGTATGAGGCCCTGCTCGAACGCGTACTGACCCAAGAGACTTCGTTTTTCCGGTACCCCGGTGTCTACGAGGCTTTCGAGAAACGCGTGTTGCCCGAATTGCACACCAAGAAGTTTTGGAGAGACCCGCGGACGCTCCGCGTCTGGAGCGCCGGCTGTTCCACCGGCGAGGAACCCTATTCCATCGCCATCACCATCTCCGACGCCCTTTCTTTCGCCGACGCCTGGAAACTCGAAATCCTGGCCACCGACGTCAGCCGGAACGCCTTGAAGCAAGCCGAGCGTGGCCTGTACTCCGGCCGCAGCCTGGGCAGTGTCAGCGAAAAACAGTTGGCCGCCCACTTCACCAAGGTCAAGGAAGGCTATCAAACCAAATCTCGTCTGCGAAAAATGGTGACCTTCGCGCAGATGAATCTGGCCGCCGCCGTGTATGTCGGGCGCATGGACCTCATTTTTTGCATGAACGTCATGATCTATTTCTCCGAAGAACGCCGCCGCAGCCTGGTGCAGCGCTTCTACGACAGCCTGGAACCCGGCGGATATCTCTTTCTAGGTCATTCGGAATCCATTGCCAAGATGCCCGTCAAGTTTCAAGCCATCGTGCTCAACGATTGCATTCTTTACCGCAAACCGACCGCCGCGGAGCTCCAGAAGCCCGAACTCGTGATGGAGGGACTCGCGTGAGCGCGCCTGACCGCGAAGCCGTCGAGCTCTTCCTCCAGGAGGCTTCCGAGCACCTCCAGTATTTGCGGGAGTACGTCAGCGTCCTCCAGGACGTCGAACCTCGCCGCGAGGATCTTGAGCGTCTGTACATTTCCGGCCACACTCTGAGCGGCACATCCGCCAGCTACGGCTTTCCCAAGTTTTCCGAAGTGGCCGCCAAACTGGCCCACGTCTTCCAGTACGCCATGAACGCCACCCTGGGCAACGACTTGCACGGGCCGCTGACCGAATTTCTCTCCGATGGCATCTCCTTGCTCGAAGCCGATTTGCTGGAAATCAGTGATACCGGCCAAGAGGCCTTTGAAGACATCGCGGCATTCAAGGAGCGCTATCGTTTTGCGTTCCCGCCGGAACCCGCGCCGCTGAACTACCCGCAGCCCGAGTCTCGCACCGCGCCGGCTTCCAACGCAGCCCCAACCGCCGCCGCCACCGGCTCCTATTTTGACGCTTTGCCGGTCGACGACGCCGTCCCCGCGGAAATCCTGGAATTCTTCCAGCCCGAAGCGGAAGAACATCTTCAGGTAGTCAGCGACTGTTTGATTTCCCTCGAAGGCAACAACAATCCCGAAGAGATCAACCGTCTTTTCCGCGCCATTCACACGGTAAAGGGTTCCGCCGCGCAGGTGGGTCTCAGCCGCCTCGGCGCCATTGCCCACCGCGTCGAGGATTTGATCGGGCGTCTCCGGGATGGCGAGATCGATCCCTCTCCCGCCGTCGTCGATCTGTGTCTTGAGTCCGTCGATGTTCTAAAGAAGACGCTGCACCAGCAGTGGGCGGACGAAGCCGAGATGCGCCTGGGAGTCGATTCCCTGCTGGGCCGCATTGCCGAATTTGCGCCCCTTGATCCGGAAGAAGAAGAGGCTCTTCAAGAAGCCTCGAACAGCGAAGAGAGCCCAGCCTCCGGCGAAACCGAAATCACCGAGCAGGGCGACGCCGCTCCGCGCAAGTCCGTTAAGCTGCCCGTCGGCGCTGCCTCCGCCGCCAAGTCCGTCCGCATCGCGCTCGAACGCCTCGACCGCATGATGAATACCGTTGGTGAGCTGGTCATCAACCGCACCCGCATGGTCGGGCGCGTGGCCGAACTCCAAAAACTCATCGAGACCCTCAGCTTTTCCAAGGAACGTCTGCAAGGCAAAGTAAATGAGTTCCAGGAAAAGTACGAGTTCAACCGCATCAGCAACTCGCGGACCACCGCTTCCTGGAATCAGGCCACCACTCCTCAGCGGCTAACCAGCGCTGCCGCCGGAGACACCTCGTTCTTTTCCGAGTTCAGCGAACTCGAGATGGATCGCTACGACGATTTCAATATTCTTTCCCGCTCCATGGCCGAAATCTCCGCCGACGTCAACGAAGTCCTCACCCAACTCGAGGGCTACATCAACCGCGTCGAAGGCGATATCGACGAATTCACCAAACTCGCCCATCACCTCCAGGACGAATTCACCGCGGCGCGCATGGTGCCTATCGGCACCCTTTATTCGCGCCTTTCTCGCGCCGTCCGCGATGCCGCCAAATCCGCAAACAAACAGGTCGAAATGGACCTCCGCGGCAACGAAACCGAGCTGGACAACAACATCATCCAGCAGATTTCTGATCCTTTGGTCCACCTCGTCCGCAATTCCGTGGCCCACGGCATCGAGTCTGCCGAAGGCCGCAGATCGGCCGGTAAGTCCGAGGTCGGCCGAGTCTCGCTCCACGCCTATCATCGCGGCAACCACATCTACGTCGAAGTCGAAGACGACGGCGGCGGCATCAACTATGAGCGCGTAAAGCAAAGCGCCATCGAACGCGGCCTGGTCTCTCCCGAAACCGCCGACCGCCTCACCGAACGCGATCTGCGCGAGATGCTCTTCCACCCGGGCTTCTCTACTGCTCCGGTTAAAACCGAACTGGCCGGCCGCGGCGTCGGACTCGACGTGGTGCGCGCCAACCTCAACACTCTGAACGGTGAAATCGAGATCCAGAGCACCCAGGGTCAGGGCACCAAGTTCACCCTGAAAGTCCCGCTGACTCTCATCATTTCGCCCGCGCTTTTTGTCCGCTGCGGCGGCACCAGCTTTGCCCTTCCGCTCGCCGTCGTCGAAGAAATTCGCCGCTTGCGGGCCGACGAAATCGAGGATGTCGGCGGCAAGCTTCTGACCAAGGTCCGCGACGTCGTCACCGAAGTGGTGCGCCTCGACGGCTATCTCGGCCTGCCCCCGCTCGAGCCCATCAACGGCTATTTCCGCATGGTCGTCGCCAATGCCGGAAATCGTCAAATCGGCCTGGTAGTCGAGGAAGTTCTCGGCAAAGACGAAATCGTCATCAAGAATCTCGGCGAATACCTCCGCCGCGTAAAACTATTCCCCGGCACCACCATCGCTCCCGACGGCAGCTTGATTCTGCTGATCGATCTGAATCGCATGGTGGCCAACGAGCCCAACGAACGCCGCACCCTGCAAGCCAGCGCCAGCGCCGCTCGCGTTTTCGCTCCGGGTTCCGAAGCGGTCGCCCGCGGCACCATTCCCACCGAAGCCATCGATCGCGTTCAGCACGAGCGCGTCATCGTCGTCGCCGACGATTCCATCAGCGTCCGCAAATTCGTTGGCCGCATGCTCGAAAAGAATGGCTACCGCGTGAAGCTGGCGGCGGACGGCCTGGAAGCCGCGGAAATCGTGGCCCAGCAGGGCTGCCACCTGGTCATCACCGACCTGGAAATGCCCCGCATGACCGGCTACGAGCTAATGGTGCAATTGCGCCAGAGTCCCACTACCCGCCGTATTCCGGTGATGGTGGTAACCTCCCGCGCCGGCGCCAAGCATCGCGACCGCGCCCTCAAGGAAGGCGCCGTCGCATTCCTCACCAAGCCCGTACAGGAAGATCAGCTCATCGCCGCTGTCGAACAACTTATGGGAACGGAGGCAACGCGCCAGCCTGTACCGGTGGCGTAGATCAGCGATGGCACCCAGTACCAACAAAAAGTTCCGCGTGCTCGTCGTTGACGACTCGGCCTTCATGCGCAAGGTCCTGGAGACCATTTTTAACGCCGACGAGCAGTTGCAGGTCATCGGCCAGGCCAAAGATGGACGCGAAGCCATCGCCCTGGCGGAATCCCTGAAGCCCGACGTCATCACCATGGATATCAACATGCCCCACGTCGACGGCCTCCAGGCCACCGCGCAGATCATGACCACCAACCCGCGCCCCATCGTGATCGTCAGTTCGGAATCCCGCGAGGGTGCCGTTAGCACCCTGAAAGCCCTGGAACTGGGCGCCATCGAATTCGTCGCCAAGCCTTCCAGCGGCATTGATCTCGATATGCAAAGCGTCAAAGAGGACCTGCTCCGGAAAGTGCGCATGGCCGCCAAGGTCCGCGTGGTCCGCACTGCTTCCCGTCTGGCCTCCACGGTTCAAGGCACCTCAGGCGCAAGCAGTCCGGCTCCCGTTGTCGCGCCAAGGCGCCCACAGGCCGCTCCGCCCGATCAACGCTTCCCCATCGTCGTGCTCGGCGCCTCGACCGGCGGGCCTGCCACCGTCATGCGTCTCGCTCCGGGCTTTACCCGCGATTTCCCCGCCGCCGTCTTCCTGGTGCAGCACATGCCCGCGGCGTTCACCACCCAATACGCCACCCAACTCGCGGAGTTCACCAGCATTCGCGTCAAGGAAGCGGAAGCCAACGAGACCATTCAGCCCGGCACCCTCTACATCTGCCCGGGCGCCCAACATTTGCGCGTCACCCCCACGGGTCGCATCCAGCTCGACAGCACCTCCGGCCGCATCAACGGCTATCTGCCGTGCATCGACGTCACCATGGAAACCGTCGCAGCCTATGCAGGCGCGATGAGCATCGGCGCAGTGCTCACCGGCATGGGCAACGACGGTGCCGCTGGCGCCAAAGCCATCCAAGCGGCGAATGGCCTGGTCATCGCCCAAGACGAAGCCACTTCCGTCATCTTCGGCATGCCCGCCGAGGCCATCAAGGCCGGTGCCGTCGAGCAAGTCCTCGGCATCGACGACATCTACGCCGCCATCGAAAAACGCGTCATCGGCATCTGCAAAGCGACTCCGGTAGGAGTGAAATAGTGCGCCTCGCCGCTCCGCCAAAAACCCGCCCCGTCCGCGCCGAACAGATCATTCTGTTTCGCGTGAGCGGCCAGCTGCTGGCGGTCTCGTCGGCGTCCGTCCAGGAAGTTCGCAGCGTGGACACCCTCTCCGGCGCGGCAAAAGACATCTCGCTACCCAGCGTCCGCAAAGTCCGGCAAACGGTGCGCCGCGGAGAGAACATGCTCTACGTCGTGAACGGCGCGCTGCACTTCGGCCTGCCGGCATCCCCCGCCGCGCTCGTCTTCGTTTTTCGGCGCACCAGGACGGCCCTGCTGGTCGACGGCATCGAAAAAATGACCACCATGACCCGTCTTCAGGCCCTGCCCAGCGCCTTCTGCCACGAAGAACAGCAATGGTATCGCGGGCTCACCGCTCTCGATCAGACGGTCGTCCCCGTGGTTAAGCCCGAAGGATTTCTGACGCCCGACGAACTAGCCCTGTTGGACGCGTCCCTGCAGCCAAAAGTCGCGCCCGCGAACGACGGTCTCGCGGAAGCGAGCCCCATCGAAGCGGCCCCGATGAACGTAGGCGAAGACGCGAGCTTCCCGCAATGAGCCCGGTCCCGGATTCCGAATCCTTCGTGCTCCTGCGCCTCGGCGAACGCCGCTTTGCCGTGGCTGCTGGCAATATCGCGGAACTCGTCGCTCCCAGCCGCATCTTTCGCTTCCCTCATCGCACCAAAGAAATCGAGGGCGTCATCTTGCGCCGCGGCCGCATCGTTCCCGTTTGCGACGTCGCCGAACAACTCATTGGCAAGAGCCTGACCTCCCGGCGTTTCTACCTGATCGCCCAGCGCCGCTACGCCACTCAAGTCGAATGGATCGCGCTCCCCGTCACCGGAGACTGCGAACTGATCTTCGCGGAAATGATGCCCGCAGGCGAAACCGACATGCCGCATGTCGCTGGATGGCTCTCCCACGATGGCGACGTCATCGAAGTGCTCAATCTCTCCGCCCTTACTCCCGGCACCACTCCCGCGCTGCCCGCTCCCGTGCCGGCCCTCGCGCCGGCCCAAGAGGCCCACCCATGATCGCCGCGGGCCGCGCAGCAAAGATTCTCCTGATCGATAGCAACGTCTATTTCGCCAAGCGTCTCGGCGACGCGTTGAAGCGCGAAGGCTTCGAGGTGCAATCCAGCACCCAGGCGGCCTTCGCCCTCACCACCCTCGAGTACGACGCGCCGACGGCCATCGTCTGCGCCACCAACATGCGCGAGATGGGCGCTCTCGAAATCGCCAAGATCATCCACGCCGATCCTAAGAATGCCGCCCTGCCCATCATCGCCCTGGGCGACGGAAGCCAGCGCGCTCTCATGGAAGCTTTCCAGGCCGGCTGCGACGACTACATTGACCGTGGCCGCGCCCCAGCGGTCATCGCCACCCACATCAAGAACATCATCATCAGCAAAGCGGAAGGCTTTCAGCCCACGCAAATGCTGGCCCAGGCCGACACCAGCCTCAGCGGCAGCCTAAGCCACACCGATCTTCCCGGCGTGCTCCAAATGCTCGGCCACGCCCACCAGACCGGCGCTCTACACATCAACGCCGGCGCCACCGACGCCGTGCTCTTCTATGACGCCGGCAACATCACCCACGCCGAATGCGGCAGTCTCTTCGGCGACGAAGCCGTGGTCCACATCATCAAGAGCTGCGTGCAAGGCGGCTCTGGCGTTTACAAATTCGTGTACGGAGCCACTTCCACGCAGCACACCGTGCTGCGCTCGGCTACCGACCTGATGCTCGATGCCATGCGCGAGGTCGATGAAGGCGCTCGCGACTTGGCGGACAAGGAAGCGCTATGAGCGAAGCCATGATCGTTCCACCTCTCACCGACACGCCTGCCAAGCGCACGCCGACGGTCTATTTCATCGACGACAGCGCCACCATGCGCGAAGTCGTCAAGATCGCCTTCCGCCGCGAGAACATCAACGTGGTCACCTGTGCCGACGCCGCCTCCGCCTTGGGCCAGTTCGAGCAGACCCCGCCGGACGCCGTCATCACCGACGTCATCATGCCCGACCAGGATGGCTACTCGGTCTGCACCCAGGTCAAGCAGCACCCCCAATTTGGCCACATCCCGGTCGTCCTGATGTCCGGGGTAGTCAACAAAACCGTCGCCGACAAAGCCGTCTCCGTCCACGCCGACGAATTGATTCGCAAGCCCTTCCAGCCGCAAGAACTCATCGGCCGCGTCAAAGCCTTACTCAATCCCAAACCCACTGCCACGGCCACTCAGGATCGTCCCGCGTCCCCGAGCGCTCCCGGCGCTCCAAATGTGCTCAGCAATTTCTTCGCGCCGCCTCCGGTGCCCGCGCCTCAGCCGCCACCGAATCAGGCCCAGGGCGACTCCGCCTGGCCTCGTGCCTTAGCCGACGCCTTCACGCCCAGGCCCGTTCCAGGTCTTCCGGGCCAGCATCAGCAACCCATGCCGTCCAATCTCCAGACCGGTCAGCCGGCGCAAAACCAGCAGCCATCGCGTCCCGCGCCGGCCACCAACGACCTGCAAAAGCTGCGCGTCGAAGTCGCGCGCCTCGAAATGCTGGTGAAAAAACTACAAACCGAGCTCCAAATCGAGCGCCAATACAACCAGGCCCTGGAAGCCCAAATCCACAACTTCACCCACTCGGAATAGTTTTTATAAAAAGGACGCGCCCTAAAGGAAGGAATGTCGATCGTCGCTCTTGTGGCGGCGAGTTCAACTCGCCATCTTCGATTTCCGATGTTATTCGGGCGTTGGTACTTATATTTGGGTGCCGTTTTTTATCGCGGCTTCAATCCGGCCTTCGTCATCCGCGCTAAACCGCCTCCCTACTGCCGCGCGATCTTCCCATCCGCCGTCAAGCGCTCCAGCCACCGCCGCGCATTCGCCGCTTCCGGCCGATCCCCGTGCTTCTTCAAGAATTCCCGCAGCACCCGCCCGGCATCCTCGTAGTGCCCCACCGCCACCATCGACTGCGCCACCAGCATCTCCACCTCCGGCGCCTTCCCCTTCGACGCCTCCAGCGCCTGCTGCGACATTTTCAGCGCCTCGTCATAGCGGCCATTCTGGTAGTACGCCTTGCCCAGCGCCCAATCCGTCTCCCATCCGCCGGCTACATCCAGTTGCAGCGATCTCTCCAGCGGCGGAATCGCCGCGTCGTATTTCCCCTGGTTGGAAAGCGCCATGCCCAGCGCTGCAAACGCCCGCGCGTGATTCGGATCGATCTGCGTGGCTTTTTCCAAAACGCCCTGGGCCTCCGCCCAATTGCGGCGCCTCAAATCCAGCACTCCCTGTGCGTACAGAACGTCGGGGTGTCCTGGCGCCAGCTGCATGGCCTCGCCCACATACTTCTCTGCGTCCTTCAATTTGTCCGCGCTCAGCGCCTGCAATCCCTTGTCTAAGGCCTCTTTGGCTTTCGGCGCCAACTGCGGCCGCCCCGGCACTCCGGTGCTCTCGTTCGCCTCCGGCAAGCGCTTGAGGTACACATCCACTTCCGCTTTCAGCGCCACCGGCACGGCCACTTCTTTCGTGGAAGTCTGGTACCCGGGCGCATCCACCACCAGCGTATAGTCCCCCAAAGAGTTCAGAACAAAAAACGCGCGCCCTTTTCGCGTGGCGCCCTGGTCGGCGGGCATTCCGGACCGGTAAATCTTCACGATCGCCGGCGCGGAGATCGGTTCGCCGCCAGTGTCGCGCACGGTGATCGCCAACTCCGCGCGGTCTCCACGCATCATGTTGGATTCCGCCGAGCTGTCCTGGCCCCACGCCACAGCAGGCCACAGCAAAGCGCAAATCGCCGTCAAAAAACGACCGATCCGAAACCATCCGTGTTGTTTGGGATGTTGCATAAAGGAGCGAGAACAACTCCGAGAAGCCTAGTCCCCGCCGCAAACAGCGTCAAGAATTACGTTTCGCCTTTGCCCAACTAGTCGTACGTCGTTCGGTGGTATTCGGCGACGCCTCCCACTCACTGCCGCAATGGAAGCTCGGCCCCAGATCCCTAGGCCAGCGCCAGATTCAAATTGTCGATCGCCTCGTCGATCTCCGCGGCGTTCTTGTAGCCGACCGTAACGCAATCGACCCCGGCGTTCCGGAACGCGAACTTCATCGCCGCCTGGCGGTCCTCGCGGTTAAACGTACCCTCTCCGATCAGTTTCATGCTGATTACGCCCATCCCTGCTTTGCGGACCTCGTGGACGTGGCTGACTACTTCGCTGACATTTCCCAGCCCGTCGGTGTTGTAGTCCTCGGCGTCCATTCGGGTGCCCTTATGGTTCACCCGGATCATGGCGACGTCGAGCCACTTGTTGGCGGGCATTTGGCGCAACGCCGGGAGGCCGTGGACCGATGCGCCGTGGCTCACGACGGCCTTCTTGGACTCCGCTTCCAGAATGCCATCCTGCCACCTGCTGGTGTCTGCCGGCCAGGTCGCGGTATGTTGCCAGTGCAGCAGCATCACGTCGAAGTACTCGGTGTTGGCGAGTTTCCGCAACTCGTCGATTTTCTCCTGGGGATTCACGCCTTGCCGGGTGGTGACCTTGGACATGATGCGGTAGGTGTCGCGCGGAATGCCCTTCAGGGCCACTCCCAGCATGCGGTGCATCTCGCCGTAAGACTCCGCCGTCTCAAAGAAGCGAATGCCGCGATCGTAGCCATAGCGCACCAGCGTGGTAAACCCCTCTTGCCCCAGGTCGCGCTGCACTTGGCCGCTGAAGCTCCCGGTCCCAAACGCGAGCCGAGTCACCTTCACGCCGGACTTTCCGAGCGTCACCCAGTCTGTTGCGGTCTGGCGCCCCGCGCGAAGCGGGAGGCTTGCGGCGGCAGCAAGCGCGCCGGCGGCCAGCCCAGTCTTAACAAACTCACGTCTCGTGTACTGAGGCACGGATCCACCTCCAACCCGCGAAATGGTACCACGACTCTAAACGACCAGCGACGCCGCATCGCCCAGGATGTCTCCCAGCGATCCCTCTTGCTGCACGAGTGTTTCCCCCTTCGACATTGGGCATTGACGCCGCTCGGAATGTTTCTTAAATTGGAGCTGCGACGTTCCTGTCGAGTAAGGAGGTGATCCCTGAGGTACACGAAGCATTAAGCTGTAACGGAGAGGCGCTTGTGGGTTTATCCAAGCGCCTCTCTTTTTGTGTTCGCCGCCGGCCGAGCGCCGGACGCTGTCGTTACGCCTGGAGATTGTGACTTTGCCGTCCGCCATCGCCAAAGAATCCGAGGACAAGATGATCCCCATCTCAGGAAACATCGGCAAACCGGCCCTGACCCTCTGGATTGCGCTGACTACCATGGCCCTAACCTCCGCGGTTTTTGCCGGCGCCATCCGAAGCAAACCTGCCCAACCGAGTCCCCCATCCACCTCGCTATCTCCAGACCCCGACGCCGACGAAATCCGCCGCACGATTGGAAAGTACGCCAAGTCCATTGAAGACGCCGACACCACCTGTTCGTGCTGCTAAGGCCACCCTCCCCCCTTTTTCGTAAGTGTTGATTCCAGGGCGCTTAAAGTGCTTTAGAATGAACACTTGCACAAGTGTTGATTCTAGGGAAGTTACGGGCGCATCTTGTTTATAAACAAGTAACGGGTAGGAGAGCGTTAGAAGGACCGCGGGGCAGGCGAGCATGGCTTGCAGGGCACGGAATCGTGCCAACCTAACGGAGCCATTATAACACATTAGTACTATATGTCAAGAGGTACTTCACGTTTTTTGGGACCTTGTAGCTCGCTTCAGACTGCGCCTACCCACGCCAGTGGAGGCTATCGTTCGGCCAGTAGGGCTGAGGAAGACGGGTCCGGTCGGATCACGGGCAACCCGGAATCCCGCGACGATCCAATTCCGCATGTCTGGTGAGCCGGGTTACCGCCATCTGCCATACCAGGACTACAAATGCGCAACGATGTTTTAATCAGAGAAAGTTCAACGATGGAACAAGCCCTGCGGCTGTTTGAGTTCTAAGCCACCTTGGTGCGGCTCCGGCTGGTAACTTTCATAGGATTTGGGAAGTCTGCGAACACATTCAGGGCAGCAGGCATGGACCAGCAGCGGAAGTACATCGGTGGCGATTCGCAGCGAAACCCAGAATTGCTGGGGCCCCGACTGTGGGAAACAGCCGGCACAAACACTGCACTGCTCCGGGGCGACCTCAGGCGAAATGTCCGGGAGACGGGGAAACGGTGGCCTGTAGTTTTCGTTGCCGTAGAGCGCGCGTGTGCTCACAGTGCTTTCCCTTAGCTTCGGGCATCGCGTGATTTCGTATGGGAAATAGTGCAATCGATAGGACGTATATGGTGTGAAGGTCTCCAGGCCCGTCATTTCGCCAATCTCTGGCGGAATGCGGACGAGATTGCTGCCATAAAGCATCAGATGTTTCACGGCTTTTAGTTTTGTAATCGTCGGCGGGAGAGTTACGACTTGAACCCATTCCTCGTATGGGATCAAACGGCCCGGCGCGAAGGTCTCTCGTTCGTCACGAGCCGCTTGTTCTACCAAGTCGAGGAGGCGCTTCCAGCCATCGCACATTGTGTCCTGTGGCTCGGAATGCAGTCGAAGTTCAGACCAATTCTGCGATTCGCACCGTGGATTCAGACAGTGGCAAGACGTGAATGTCACGCGAACCTCTAGTTAACTGTCTACCATAGTCGGCGGATGTGATGGTGAAAAACTCTTCGTCGGCGATTCAATTCCCGAGAAGTCAGGATAGCCGGGCACTGAGGCCACTCGTCCAGTTTGCGCAGGCACTGACAGCTGGAATCGCTCGCGGTATATGATTCTGGTCATGTTCTGCCCCGAATGCCGAGCCGAATACCGTCCTGGATTTAGCCGCTGTCCTGACTGCGATGTAGATTTGGTTCACGAAATGCACGAACAGGATACTCGTGTGCGGAAGCGGAAGCTTGCCGCGGCGACGATGTTTCCAACATTCAGAAACATGTACAGAGAAGGCGGCAGAACGGTTCAGTGGTGGACCTCGTTCAGACACCAGACTGGCGATTGGCCGTGGTTGTCAATCGTCGTCCATTTCATGAATTGGGTTGTGATTCTGATTTGGGGGAGGATTTCTCATCTGGTGGACCGCCGAACACCATTTGTCGCGTTGGCAATTCGCCGGAGTTCTTCTGCTCGTGTCGCTTCCGTACGCCATTCTCGAAAATTGGGCAAAGAGGAAAGTCAAACTGAGTTATCTGCGAAACAGCAGAAAGCGTCTGGCAGAATCGCCACGATGAACAGGGTGCTATCTCTGCTTCCTGATACGGGTACCCACTTTCCCTGGGGAAATCGGAGACAGGCGGGACGCTTCCACTTTCTGGAAAAATGATTGCGGTGTGTCAAGGCTACAGCCACGGTACGTCACTGGTGCGGAGGTCGACGACCACGATACGGGAAAGGCGCCCATGCCGGGCAAAGTATCAGAGAACGTCCCGCCGGTCCCGGACTCTCAGAAAATGTCCTGTCTGTCCCAAAACCGTCCGCAACAGGACAGACATGATCCGGTGAGCCGATCTACAGTAGAAGGTGAACCCGAATGGCTAATTGAAGATTGGAGGCAACGATGTTTGGATACGGACTGCTTGGCACCATAGTGGTTGTTTGCTTGATAATTTGGCTTGTACGAAGAGCGTAAGGAGAAGTCGGAGTCCGATGTCGCGTTCTCGAACAGAAGGAGCAACGCGTCCCAGCCCTACCGCTTCGTTTAAGAACATCGACGCCGCCCCCTTTTCCCGGGCGAAGTATCAGAAAACGCCCCGTCTGTCCCTGGGTTCCCGTCCCTGGGTTCCCGTCCGAAGTGCAGTGGTCAACGCCGCACCGCGCTCGCAGACCCTCTTGCTCGGAATCTTCGGCGGCCTGGGCTTTGTTCTCGCTCTCGTCGGCGTTTACGGCGTCATGTCCTATCTGGTTTCACTACAAACGCGCGAAATCGGCATCCGCATGGCCCTCGGAGCCGCCCCCACCCAAATCTTGCGCCTGGTGATCGCTCACGGGATGAAACTCGCTCTCTCTGGAGTTCTGCTTGGTGTCGTTAGTGGCCTGGCGGTCACGCGGTTCATGCGCAGCCTCCTCTTCGGCATCAGCTCGACGGATCCCCTCACCTTCGCAAGCACGTGGAAAGCGCGGCAAGTTCCGTTGAGTGTTCCTCCTAGCGTGATGAGTAACGAGTGGCCGATTGTGCGAATCGAGGAAAACAGCGCCGTCTCGCGTGCCCACGGCTTTGATTCAACTTTTCGTCCACCGTGCTGCGCGAAAGTCGACACTTTCGCACGCCTGCTACGTCCCCGCGCGCCGAGCCACCCGTGTTGATGCGATGATCGCGCTGCGCTACGAATAGGGTTTGGGCTTATGTGACGTTTGAAAACTTCGAGGTAGGCAGTCAACTTCCATCACGGCCTCTTTCACTGCTAACACCCGATTAACGCAGCGTCCTTTGGGCACAAGCTTTTACGTGAGTGTTAAAGTACTCGCCTGCCCGCGCGTGCGGCCGGCCACTGGCCATGGCCAAGAGGGAGTTGTTGTGGTGGAAGCGTTTCGGATTCATGTCGCGGATGAGGTGCTCGACGATCTGCGGGCACGGTTGCGCCACACGAGATGGCCCGACCAGGTACCCGGCATAGGCTGGGAACAGGGCACCGAGCTGGAGTGGCTGCGGCGCCTGGTGACCTACTGGGCCCAGGAGTTCGACTGGCGTGGCTGGGAGCGGAAGCTCAACGCGCTCAACCATTTCACCTGGGAGGGCATCCACTTCGTGCACCAGCGGGCCGCATCCGGCCGGGGTGTGCCGCTGATTCTCACGCACGGCTGGCCCAGCAGTTTCCTCGACTATCTGGAGATGCTGCCGATGCTCGAGGGCTTCGACGTGGTCGTGCCCTCCCTGCCCGGATATGGATTCTCGCCGCGCCCACCCGAGGCCGGCATCAACTACCGGTACGTCGCGGAGCGCTGGCACCGGCTCATGACCGAACTCGGGTATTCCCGCTATGGTGCGGGCGGCAATGACTTCGGGTCCGGGGTGTCGACGTTCCTTGCCGTCGACCATCCCGAGTCGGTGATGGGGATCCACCTCACCACACTGGAGTCGGACCTGACCCCCAAGGTGGACGACGCGGAGCTGTCCGATGTGGAGCGTTCGTACCTGGCAGTGAGCCGAGGCTGGGACGTAACGGAGCGGGGCTACAGCGCGATCCAGTCCACCAAGCCGCAGACCGTTGGCTATGGACTGAACGACTCTCCGGCGGGGCTGGCCGCATACCTGGGCGAGAAGTGGCACTCGTGGAGCGAGGTCACGCCGCCCGACGACTTCCTCTGCGCCACGCTCACGCTGTACTGGGTCACGCAGACTATCACCTCGTCGATGCGCGACTATTGGGACAATCGCCGGTACCCGGTCGACCCCAGCTACGTCGGCACACCCACGGCGTTCGGGGTCTTCGCGCACCAGACCGTTCCCGAGGGCGAGCCGCCGCGCTCGTATCTGGAGCGGGTGTACAACATCCAGCGTTGGACGGTCTTTCCGCGCGGCGGGCACTTTGCCCCAGTTGAGGAACCGGCGGCGGTCGCGGGGGACCTGACCGCTTTCTTCCGTGATCTAAGCTGAGCCCATGCTGGCGAGGATTTCTATCGGGCCAGAGAACCCCCGGATGACGTTTCCAAGTTCTGATTGGTCGTGCGGGTCTAAATGGGTCAATCCCCACCTGCCGAATTTAATGATCCGAGGAACTATCTTGCACTGGAGAGGCGTAATAGCCCTTGCGCGCGTAGACCGTAAGCTTGCGTCCCTCTTTTTCAGCCTTGATGTCTACAGCGCGGTACCGTCCGTCGAGCTGGAACGCAGACGGTCTGTAGGAAACGAAATAGCGGCCACGTATGACTTGTTGAAGATCGGCCAAGCTTGCATTCAAAGCGTGCACGGAGCCAGGCATAAACGCGGTGCCGCCGGTCAGTTCGGAGAGCGTCTTCAACGCGTGGTCGCCGATCAATCCCGTGGGCTCTTCACGAGCGCGATCCCGCGTACTCACGGTGTACACGGCAACCTCGCCCAACTGCGCTCTGCCAACGGCTTGCTTGAGGGCCGTGGTACTGGAATTGTCTTGGCCGTCGCTGATGACCACCAAAATCCGAGCAACCGGCTGCGTCTCGGGACGCTGGGCGAGCTTATCGGCGGCAAAGGCCACCGCATCCCAAAGAGCGGTGCCGCCACCCGGTGCCAGTTGGCCCACCGCCCGCTCTGTAAGCGCTTGGTCCGCGGTAAAATCCTGCACCAGCAGCACGGAGTTGTTGACCCCAACGACAAAGGCCAGATCGTCTTTGCCGGTGACCACCGTTTTCAAAAACTTAATGGCGGCGGCCTGCTCGAACGAAAACCGCTCGGTCACCGAGTTACTGGTATCGATGATCAGTCCCAGGCGCAAGGGCAGCTCCGCCTCATTGCGAAATGACAGGATGGACTCGGGAACCCGGTTGTTATCGCGAATTTCGATGTCCGAAGCGGCCAGGTTGGTCACCGATCTTCCGTGATCGGTGGCCGCGAAAAATATGGCCACCTCGTCGACGGCCACTCGCAGTATCGCTCCCGAAGCTTTCGCTCGGGGATTCTCCCGCCGGGTTGCAGGTTGGGGTGCTGCGGCGGGCTCCATTGGCGCTATCGCCCGGCAGTCGATGCAGGTCGGAGCGGGTTCCGCCTCGGCCTCGGCAATCTGAATTTCTTCTTTCTTATTCTGTATGGCCTGCTGCGCCCGCCGAGAAACCTCTTCAGCCGTTGGTCCGCTGAAGGACGGGGGACGAGGAGGAACGTACGGCGGGAGCCGCATGCTCTTTGGCTGCCGCGCGGCTCACCTGTTCCGCCTTGATCTGATCCAGAATTTGCCGGAACGCCGCGGCCGAAGGTGACTTGGGATCTTCCTTCAACAGGGTTTCCATCTCAGCTTGCGCGCCAGAGAGATTGTCTTGTGCCTCGAGGGCCCCGGCCGCGAAATAATGCACCATCGCGGCGCCCTCGTGTTTGCCAGCGTGCACCTGACGAGCGGTCTCGAGCACCGCCGGATAGTCGTGGTTCACAAATTCGGCGTAAGTCAGCGCGGTGCGTAGCGGAAGATCCAGCGGAGCGATGGAGGAGGCCTTTTTAAGCGACTCTTCGGCGTCAGAATATTGCTGCAGCGCCAATTGCGCACAGCCCAGATTCAAATACGAGTTCGGAAGGTGGTCGTCCAACGCTACGGCTCGCGCAAACTCCTCGCGTGCCTGCTGGTTCTGCCCTCTGCTCATATACGCGGTGCCCAGCGCGTTGTGCGCGGCCACAAAACTGGGGTACACCTCAATGGACTTGGCCAGATGGGCGATGGCCGCCTCCAAGTCCTTCTTCATCAAGAGTTGGTAGCCTTTTTCGTATTCGCGGCGCGCCGGCGCGGGGGCTTTGCGGTCCAGCTTCGATATGGACCCACTGGGCGTCTGCAGTGGGGTATTGGCGTCGGAGCTCAAGCCGTTGATCAGGAACAAGTTGCTGTCGATCCGGGTGGATTGAATGTTGTCCAGGCTGGTCAGGCCGCCAAATTGATTGTTGGTGCCCGGCGAACGGAACACCGACTGAGCCGCCGTTGTGCTGGTGCCCACGGTCCAGACAAGCAGGGTTAGGAGCAGGGCCCGCCTAACTTGCTGACTCAGCATGGAATTTGCCTCCCGGTGTCGCCAGGCGGAAAACCACGTAACTTCAATCGAGCCAAGTATATCCCGTAATTTCGCCGGTCAGGCACCGATTTCTGCGGTACTCGACACACCACCGCCCTGTCGATCGCCTGCTGGCTTTGACGGAGAGAACGGTTTCCGGGTAGCACGAACTTGGACTGAAGCCTGGGCGGATTCTGCGGCGCAGGTGGTTGCCATGCTCTGTTTGTACTGCTGAGGGCCCCCCTACCCTTTTGCATAAGTGTTGATTCCACGGGACTTAAAGTGCCTTAGAATGAACACTTGCATAAGTGTTGATTCTAAGGAGGTTACGGTGACTTTATATTTATAAACAAGTAACGGGTGGGAGGAGGTTAGAAGGACCGTAGGGCGAGCGAGCATGGCTTGCAGGCACAGAATCGCGCCAACCTAACGCAACTATTATAGCATATTCGTACCGTATGTCAAGTATTACTTGAGCGCTAAGTTGTCGCCATTACAGGCAACCACGCGTGCGCCAACCGCACTCGAGAAAAAAGATGACCAGGAGACTCGAAAAAGAACATCAGGGAAAACGTCCTGGCAAGCGCACTCGTGGGAATTATCGGCATGCTCGTGACGCTTTTGTTCAGCGTCCCTCGCTTTTGGGGCCTGGTCTCACAGATTAGCGCCAACCTCGAAGTCGGTTTCGTTCCACTGAAGGGCGGCTAGAATGTCTTCCTCAATGAGTTCCGGGTAGTCGCTAATGATCTGCGAGTGAGACGCTCCCGAGCCGAGCCACTTCAGAATGTCCCACACGGTTATGCTGCAAGTCGCGTATACAGGGCTGTCCCGAACGCAGCCCAGGCGTGATGCTGACTCTCGAAAGCAGACTCTCCACGGCACCCTCTCCCACTCTCAGATCCGCGGCGGCCGGGGGAAATCCGTCAGCGTCAAGAAGGTCGAATCAATTTTCTCCACTAGTGGCCCATTCTCTTCGGACTTGGCTTTCACGGTCTTCCATTCCTGATCGTCTTGGAAGGCTTTCCAGTTCGCGGCCGCCGCCTCACGGCTCGGATGCTCCAAAATATAAAAGAAGGTGCTGCTTTTCACGGGCTCGTCCAGCGCAGTCCAGTAGGCAACACTCTTCATTCCATGTTTCGCGAAGAGCTTGTCCGTATGGTCTCGGAAGCGGCCCACGAGGCTCTCCAGCTTTCCGGGGACCACGTGATAAATGCGCAATTCATAGACCTTCGCTGATTCTGCCATCGCATCACCTTGGCCCTTCTCCTCCGCATTCGGACTCCCGTTCAGGACTCGTGGAAACGCCCGCTCCATTGCCTCCGCTATGCCGGCCGGTAGGAGCATCGACAGGGGCACAGCCCGCA
Source organism: uncultured Acidobacteriota bacterium (assembly GCA_963788495.1). Classification (GTDB taxonomy): domain Bacteria; phylum Acidobacteriota; class Terriglobia; order Acidiferrales; family UBA7541; genus Acidiferrum. The sequence goes on from CAWBGX010000006.1 coordinate 83,127, forward strand.
ACCATGTTCGCCTGTTCATGCGGCGCATTCTAGCAAGGCTCTCGAAGTAAGACATCCAATAATCTGGCACGTCGCGGACCGTTATGAGACGCCAGTCCCTGTCGAAGGGTGCCCAGGGCGCCGGTCTTATGTGTCGCCCACGCAGAGCAATAACCGCCAGCGTACTCGACCCCTTGGCCACCATCACCCGCTCGCCATCCCGCTCAACGAACACCTCCGCTTCCGAAAACACAAGGTTCCTGCCCGTGCGCAGCACTTGCCCCCGGCAAGTCAGGACCGCCCCGGCAGCCGGACGCAAAAACGAAACTTTGATCTCCACCGTGATCACGTCCTTATCTTCGGGCATGGTCGAACCCGCCGCCCCACCGCAGGCGTGATCCGCAATGGCCATCAGCACCGCTCCATGGACGAACCCGTGCTGCTGCTCCAGCTCCGGCGACACGGCGAGCTTTGTTTCGCACCAACCGTGCCCTAGGGCGGTCAACTCGATTCCCAGGGAACGGATAAACTTTGCGTCTTGGAAGATGCGCTCTACCAGGCGTTTGTTTGGTTCGGTCATAAGCCGCTCAGTCTAGCAGCCCTGGCCCTTCCGCGGGTTTCGCTTTTGCGCTGGAGATTAGGAGAAAGGAACGGAGTTAACACAGGAGGCGCGGAGTTCGGAGCACTCTTCGTGGCTCAGGGGTAAACAGAGGATACAGAGGTGGAAGGCGCTTCTCGGGCATTGTCTTTCTCTTCTGGGCCGCTGCGGGCGCTGGTTGACGCTTGGACCGCGATTCAGTAGCCTCGATTGGCGCGCTGGGACCGCACCGGGAAGCGCCGATAGCCTCTTCGATGGACGACGAGAAGACACGCAGTTCGATATCGCGGCGCGAATTTGCGCGGCGGGCGGCGCTTGCGTCGGCGGTGGCCTCGTTTGCTCCCGCCAGCGCGGTGAAAGCAGCCGTTCCTGCCGCGGACCAAGCCCAGCAGCCTCCCAACACGCCCAAACTCTCTCCCGAGGGCCAGACCGAGGCCGATGCGCGGCTGCAAACGATTCTTGCTCAATATGGAACCCGCTTCACCGAAGACCAGAAGGCGGACCTCAAGCGCCTCTGCCTGTTGGCCCAGCCGCCGCTGGACCGCTTGCGGGCCTACAACCTGGAAAACAGCGACGGTCCGGCGCTGTACTTGAAGCCGCTGGTGGAGCGCGAAAGGAAACAAAAGGCGGCTGCCGCAAAGCCCGGCACGGCGACGGCGGCGCCAGCGCCAGGCGCACCCAAAGCACCCGCGGCCAAGCCTCCGGATGGGGGCAAGATGCCGGCGGCCGGGGCTCCCAAAGCGGCCGCTGCGGGTACCGCCAAGGCTCCTTCCCCGGGGGCCTCCAAAATGCCCGCACCTCCTCCGGAAAAGAAGCCTTAAGGACGAGCCTGGATGCCCAGCGAAGAACTCTACTATCTCCCGCTCACGGAACTTGCCCGGCGCATCGAGGCGAAACAACTTTCGCCCGTGGAATTGACCCAGGCGTACCTGGCCCGCAGCGAAAAACTCGGACCGCGCTTCAACGCCTATGCCCGGCTCACTCCGGAGCTAGCCCTGGCGCAGGCCAAGGCCGCCGAGAAGGAAATCCATCGCGGCCATTACCGCGGGCCGCTGCACGGAATTCCCTACGCCGCGAAAGATCTGCTTGCCGTGAAAGGCGTTCCGACGACTTGGGGCGCGAAGCCCTACGCCGATCAGGTCTTCGACTACGACGCCACGGTGATCGAGCACTTGAATCGCGTCGGCGCCGTGCTTATCGGCAAAGCGTCAATGATCGAATTGGCCGGCGGAATGAACTACCGCTTCGCCTCCGCGTCGTTGCAGGGCGAAACCAAGAATCCGTGGAACACCGCTTGCTGGACCGGGGGATCTTCCTCCGGCTCTGGAGCCATCGTCGCCGCGGGCCTTGCGGCTTTCGCGATCGGCACCGAAACCTGGGGATCGATCATTTGTCCGTCTGCGTTCTGCGGCGTCAGCGGACTGCGACCCACCTACGGACGCGTCAGCCGGTACGGCGCGATGGCCGCGTCGCCCTCCATGGACAAGATCGGCCCGCTGGCGCGCTCTGCCGAAGACTGCGCCCGGGTGTTCGCCGCGATTGCGGGGCACGACCCCAAGGATCACAGCACCGTGGCGCTGGACAAGGGGGCGTTCACCTATTCGCCGTCGATGGAACTCCGTGCCCGCGCGCTGCGCGTGGGCTGGCTGACCAACGCCTGGAAAACGCTGGAGCCTGGCGTGGCCAAAGCCGCCGAGGCCGCGGAAAAGGTTTTGAGGAAAAGTGTCTCGAGTGTTTTTCACGTGGCTTTGCCGCCAGGGCCGTTCGAGGATGCTGCCAATATCATCGTTGGCGTCGAGTCCGCGGGCATGTTTCATTCCCTGATTCGCTCCGGGGGCGTCAGCCAACTGACCGATCCCCTGGGCCAGATCAACGGGTACGTGAACGAGCAATTTTCCGGCGCGGATTATGTGCAGGCACTGCGGGTGCGCGAGATTCTTCAGAAAAAGATGGCGGATTTGTTCGATTCCTTTGATGTATTGGCGACGGCGTCGCTGCCGGTGTCCGCACCGCCGCTCGATCTCAATCTCGAAACTGGACTGCTCTTTCCCGATCCGCTCGGCGCCATCGGCAATTTGTGCGGACTTCCCGCCCTGTCGGTTCCCTGCGGCTTCACCGACAAGCATCTTCCGGTCGGGTTGCAGTTCGTCGGGCGCGCTGGAGACGACATCGCGGTGATCCAAGCCGCCCGCACGTTTCAGAACCACACGGATTGGCACCGGCGCCATCCGAAGCTGGCATGAAATGGCGGGCTTGAAACCGTTGACGTGAAAACCGCTGAGCTAAATATTTTGGCGAGCCAGCGGAAGGCGGCTTGACGGCGAGGAGTCTCGACGGAAGGCGTGTTCAGGACTTCAGGGCTTGGCGGCGCCAAGGATTTCGCGAGCGGCGCGCAGGATGGCGCTGCGGCTAAAAGGCTTGGTCAGCAGGCGGACCGAGGAATCGGATTGGGCAGCTTCGGCGGCGGCGTGTTCGCTGTATCCGGACATATAAATGACCCCGACGCCGCCATGCTGTTGTTGCAGGCGGCCGGCAAGTTGCGGACCGGTCATGCCGGGCATGACCATGTCGGTGACCAGCAGATCGATGCCGCCGGAACGCTCCGCGGCGAGACGCAGGGCTTCCGCGCCGTCGCGCGCTTCGATTACGGTGTAGCCGGCCGATTCCAAAAATTCGCGGGCCACTTCGCGGACGTCTTGTTCATCCTCGGCTAACAAAACGGTTTCCGTGCCACGCGGCGCTTCCATAAACGGCTGCGGCGCGCCGGTTTTTTCGACCGGCTGATCCACACGCGGCAAATAAATTTTGAAGGCCGTCCCTTTGCCGATCTCGCTGTAAACCCAAATGAAGCCGCCGCTCTGTTTGACGACGCCGTAGACGGTCGCGAGGCCGAGCCCGGTTCCCTTCCCTTGCTCTTTGGTGGTGAAGAACGGTTCGAATATGCGGGCTTGGGTGTCCTGATCCATGCCGGTGCCGGAGTCGGTGACCGCGAGAAGAACGTAGCTTCCGGGTTGCACCGTTGGGCGGGTGCCGCTGTAGGCGTCATCCAATTCGGCGTTGGAGGTTTCGATGAGCAAGCGTCCGCCGTTGGGCATGGCGTCGCGGGCGTTCACCGCAAGGTTCAGGATGACTTGCTCCATCTGGCTGGCGTCGGCGCGAATGGTGCCGAGATCTGTTGCGGCGCGAACCACCAGCTCGATGTCTTCTCCAATGAGGCGCGGGATGAGCTTGCCCATTTCACCGATGATGTCGTTGAGATTCATGGCGCGGGGCTGGAGCACTTGCATGCGGCTGAAGGCCAAGAGCTGGCGAGTGAGGGAGGCGGCGCGGTCGGCGGCACGATCGATCTGTTCAATCTTCCTGGAGGTTTGATCGGCGTGCGGCATGGCGTTTAGCAATAATTCCGTGTGGCCCTTGATGACCATTAGAAGATTGTTGAAGTCGTGGGCCACGCCTCCGGCCAGGCGGCCGATGGCTTCCATTTTTTGCGCTTGGCGCAGCTGTTCCTCCAGCTGCTGGCGTTCATTAATGTCTTGGGCCACAACCAGGCGGACGCTGCGTCCCGCATATTCCAACTGGTGGGAGGTGATGTGCACGTCGATGCTCTTGCCGTCTTTTTTGCGGTGGCGCGATTGCCATTGCTGGCGGCCCTCGCCGACAAACTGGTTGACGCGTTCCTTGAAACTTTCCGGGTCGCCCTCGGAGCGCAGTTCCAGGCTGGACATACTTTCAAATTCTTCGTGGCTGTAGCCGTATTGGCGAACGGCGGCGGCGTTTACCTGAAGGAAGCGGTTTTTTTGGTCGTCCACCAGCCAGGTGGGCATGGGATTGTGGGCGAAAAGCAGGCGGAACACAGATTCGCTCTTGCGCAGGGCATCCTCGGCGCTACGGCGCTCGATGGCTAAAGCGATGTGTCCGCCGACGGAATCGAGAAATTCGAGATCGCGAAGGTCGTAGGCGTTGTCGTTTTCGTAGTGTTGGACGACCAGGACGCCGATCGTAGCGGTGGGAGTTTTGAGGGGGACACCGAGCCAAGAAGGAGAGGGCGAGCCGACCAGTTCGACTTCGCCGAGTGCCACGAGACGGTCGAATTCGGATTGAGGGATGAGCATGGCGCGGCCGGTGCGAAAGACATAAGCGGTGCAGGTGCGGTTGACCTTTTGCGGAGGAGGAGCGGGGTCGAACTGATCGGCGAAAAAGGGGAAATGGAAGGTGTCGGACTTGGCGTCGTGCAGGGCTACGAAGCAATTCTCCGCGTAGGAGACTTTTTTCAACGCCTGGTGGATGCGGCTGAGTAGTTGGTCGAGATTGGCGGTTTGATTGAGGGCATGGATAACGTCGGAAATGACCTGACGCTCGGCCTCCATGCGGTGCAAGTCGGTGACGTCGCGGTAGCTGACGGCGATGGCTTCGACGCTGGGTTCGCGAAGACAATTCTGGAAGGTGGCCTCGAAGGAGCGCCAGGAACCGTCGCTACAGCGAAGCCGGCAGCGCTCCCTGACCGAAGAAGCCGGAGTGCTGGTCAGCCTGCGGAGCAATTCGTGTGTAGCGGCTAGTTCACTGGGATGGAGTAAGGTGTCGATCGAGCCACCGATGAGTTCGTCTGTGCGATGGCCGAGGGAGCGGCTAAAGGCTTCGTTGAGGTATAGAACGACGCCGTCCGGGCTCAAAAGGGCAAGAAGCTCCCTGGTGGAGTTGAGCAATGTGGAGAGTTGCTCCGGGCCCACGGTAATGGTTTGCTCGGATAGGGAGCGTTGTGACATGGTCGCTGCGTGCGAAACCGGCCTGCGAAAAGAGCACCGAGGGCGGCGGTGAATCCTGCAGCCTCCGCTGAAAGTTTCTGGCTTAACAACGACCTGGCCATACGGGCCGAGGGAAGTAAACACGTATAGAATATGTGAATTCTCTAAGAGAGAAAGGGGCGCGGAGCTTGGCTGGCGCGAAAGCATGACCTGTACTAGTGGACAGGGTCTGCCGGCGTTCGGCGTGACTTCCTGGCCGGTCCGGGGCGTGTTACGCTCCCCGCGTCGCGTAAAGGTTCAAAAGCAAGCGTTCCCATAACTACCGATACATCCCCTGAGGAGGCACCCCGGCAATGCACTCAATATGGAAAGACATGTTCGTACTAGGCCTGCCCGTGGCTGAGAAAATTCTTCGGCCAGTGATCGTTTACGTGTTCCTGGTGGTCGGGCTGCGGATGTCCGGAAAGCGGGAACTCGCGCAGCTCAATCCTTTCGATTTGGTCGTGCTGCTGACATTGTCCAACACGGTGCAGAACGCGATCATCGGCGACGACAACAGCGTGACCGGAGGGATCCTGGGGGCCACGGCGCTGCTGGTGATCAACTATCTGGTAGTGCGGTTTCTGTACGACCACCAGAAGCTGGAGCAACTGGTGGAAGGCCGAGCTGACGTGTTGATTGAGGATGGGAAAGTGCGGGCGCAGCACCTGAAGAAAGAACTGATCACGCTGGAACAGCTTGGGGCGGCGGCCCGCAAGCAGGGCTTCGACTCCCTTACCGAGGTGCAGCAGTGCATCCTGGAGCCGGGAGGAACGCTGACGTTCATCGCGAGAAAACCGGCGACAGAAGACGTGCGCCATCAGGAATTGTTGAAGCGCTTTGAATTGGTAACGGAAGAGCTAGCGAACTTGCGGAAAATGCAGTCGCCCGGAACGGCCTAGGAATGGGCCGAGGCTTCCTAGCTTGCGGAAAAAGTCGATCGGATCGCGTCTGCTGCCAGCAACCTCGCACCCAGATACTTGCACAAGACCTTAATAGGCGATAGCATGCCGCAATCTGCCAGGAATTTGGTGGACGACGATTCTGTTTTTCGCGGCTGGCGGCGACCCGAAATACGGAAGTGCGCATTGATTTGGCACTAAGGAGCAATCATGGACTTCGTGGAGAGCTGGTTCGGTATTTCTCCGGATGGCGGAAGCGGCGTTTTCGAGGCCTGCATGATTTTGGCGGTGGTGATTGTAGGCGTGGCTTTTCTATTTCGCGGCAGGCTGCAAGCCGCCTGGTATCAGCGTTTCGGCAGAGTGGCGTGAGCGTAGCGATCAGGCGGCACCGATCACGGTTGAAGGCCTGCGGGCAGGCACGGCAAGCGCTGCCCAGATCCTAGGGAGGTAACCATGCCAGGCAAGTCAAAGGCAAAAGACCCGACGGACGACGCAAAGTTTCTGTTCAAAGGCACCGTGCAGAAACTTAACGCCAGCGCCTTGGCTCAGGTTCCCAAGAGCGAGCAAATCGCCATCGTCCACGTCGACGAGATACTTCACGCGCCGCCGGCCCTGGCGAAGACTTTGGGAAGGCAAATTACCGTGAAACTTGTCAAGGGCGCCAAACCCAAGGTGGGCGAGCAGGTGCTGTTTCACGCCAACGGCTGGCTGTTTGGCGATACCGTGGCCGTGGAAGCGGTGAAACAAGAGAAGCCTGCGGAAGCGCAGACCATGCTCACGGAACGAGTCGGCGATCCAACGCGCAATTTCAAGAATCGAGAGTTGGAGAATCGCGTGGCGGACGCCGACATGGTGATCGAAGGAGAAGTCTCCAGCGTCCATCTGCCGCCATCGGAAAGTTTGGTGGCCGCCAGGAGTCTGGGCAGGCCGGTCAGCGAGCACGATCCGAAATGGAGAGAGGCCGTGGTGACAGTGGCGACCGTCCATAAGGGTGAACCCGCGACGAAACAAGTGGTGGTGCGCTTCCCCAGCAGCACGGACGTGCAATGGCATCGCGCACCCAAGTTCCATACGGGCGATCGCGGTGTATGGCTGCTGCAATCCTCGAAACGACCTGCCGCGGCAGGCCCAGGCGCCCGGCCTGCCTTGGCTGGCGCGCAAACTATGATGGCAACGGCGGTACCTGGAGCGGCGTTGTACACGGCGCTGCATCCCATGGATTTTCAGCCGGCTAACAAGCTGGACACCGTGGCTTCGGTGATTCGTACCGCGGTCGCCGCGAAAAATTCTTGAACGTTTGGGCTCAGACTTGCCGTATCACAGCCAATCAAAGATTACGAGTGAGGGTGCCATGCCCAAGCAAAAATCCGCCGCGGAAAACTCCGGACCTCAAACGGCAAGCCCTGGAGCAGGGCGTGCGCGTTCTTCTTCCACGCGTCGCCGGCTAACCAGAGTCCCTGCGAAGCAGAAGAAGGCGGCAGCGCCGAGCTCCAACGTGCTGATTGTGAATATGATTCCGAAGTCCCTGAGCGGCGAGACCAATCAGGATAGCGAGCCGACGCTGGCCGTAAATCCGGCGAACTTGCTACAGATAGCCGGCTCGGCCTTTACGCCCGATCCCGGCGGAGGCAACCTGGCGCCGATCTATGTCTCGACCGATGGTGGAAACACCTGGGTGCTGAATTCCATCGTGCCGAGCGATTCGGCTTCAGGATCGGCGACCGCGGACATCACCGTGGCCTTTGCGGGCTCTGGCAACGTCCTGTACGCCGGGATTATCCGACTGCCAATCGTGAACGACACCACACGGTTGAATATTCTGAGTACCAAGAATTTTCTGAGCGCTACCAAGATGAAGGTGCTGGCGGACCGAACGGGCGTAGACCAGCCGTTCGTGGAGGCCAGCACGGTGGCCAGCGGCGCGGATAAGGGCAAGGACCGGGTCTTTGTCGGCAACAACGATTTCGGAGGCCCGGGCGGCAAGACCGCGACCATCGACCGCTCCAGCAACGGCAAAAAGTTTACGAAAGTCCGCATCGAGTCGCGTACGACGGCGGGGCAAGACGGACCACCGGTTCGCCCGGCTATTCATTCCGACGGTACTGTTTACGCCGTTTATCACGCATGGCGCACCTTCGACAATGGCACAGGCAATGGCACCGCCGACATCGTAGTCGTACGCGACGACAACTGGGGATCTGGCACACCGTCGTTTGGCGCGCTGAAGGACACCGACAACCTATCGGGAAAGCGGGTGGCGCAGAATTCGAAATTCAACTTCAACGATTTTCTGGGGCTGGAGCGGACCGGCGGGGCCGTGGCCATTGCGGTCGATCCCAGCAACAGCGGGGTGGCGTATGTGTCCTGGGCGGATACCCAAAATGGGGTGTACACCATCCACGTGCGGAAGACCTCAGACCGAGGCGTAACGTGGTCGGCCAACGATCTGAAGGTGGTCGCGAATGCGACCAACCCGGCGTTGGCGGTAAATAACAAGGGCACTATCGGGCTGCTCTACCAACAGTTGACGGGCAACGGCGCCTCGCAGCGATTCGTTACCCATTTCCAGCGCAGCGATGACGGACAAAACTGGGTGGACTTGATCCTTGCCAACACCCCCGCGAATGTACCGACAAAGGTCTTCGACCCGTACCTGGGCGACTATGCACACCTTTTGTCGGTCGGAAGCGATTTCTACGGCATCTTCTCAGCCAACAACGAGCCGGACTTGACGAACTTCCCGAGCGGCGTGAACTATCAGAGAAATCACGATTTCACGAAGAAGCTATTGCTGGACACCGACGGCGTCACGCCGGTTGATCCCTCGATCGATCCATTCTTTTTCAAAGTGTCGCTGTAACCGGGAGGCGATCAGCGGCGCCGGCCGCTTTTTCGCGAGTGCTGGGCCGGAGGGGCCTTGCGCTTGCGGCGGAATTGCGCCGGAGGACATGCGAACTCGCGCTTGAACGCGCGGTTGAATGCCGCTTCCGAGCCATAGCCCACCGCAGCAGCGACTTCCGCCACGCTGTCCTCGGTCGATTGAAGAATCTCCGCGCCCAGCTTGAGCCGCCATTGCGCCAGGTAGGCCATCGAAGACTCCCCCAAAAAATGGCGAAAGCGCTCCGCAAGCCGCGTGCGGGATAGGCCGACGCGTCTGGCCAGACTTGCGACAGTCCACGGATATGCGGGCTGCTTGTGGAGGAGAGCCAGAGATTGGCCGACGACGGGGTCGCGCGCACCGGCGAGCCAGCCGGTCTGCTCGGGCGGCAGGGTGCTGATGTAGCGGCGCAAGGTCTCCACGAACAGCACTTCAGAGAGCTTGTTCAGCACCAGGCCGCTGCCGGCATAGTCTCCGCTCACTTCATTCACCGAGAAACGGATGGAATGTTCGAGCCATTGCCCGGAAGGTTCTTTGGCGACGTGAACTCTTAGGATGGGCGGCAAGCCGGCCAGAAAGACCTCGCTGAGTCGCGGCTCGCAGGCCAGAAATCCGCACACGAAGCGGGTGACCTCGCCGCCGCCGCCAAAGTACGCCACCTTCAGGCCCTGGGTGAGGTTTTTCGCAAAGGTCTTGAACGAATCCACCGGTTTTTCCGGCGCGCCGTTGCCCAAGAAGTGAGCGTCGCCATGCGGGAAAATTACGATGTCGCCCGCAGTCAACTCTTCCCGGCGTCCGTCGGCGAGCCTGGCGTAGGCGCGCCCCTCGGTCAGGAAATGAAAAATGATCAGGTGCCCTCCCGTCGGGGAAAGATACTGAGCAGCGTCGGCAGACCGCGCGGAATGGAGACACCACGGAGCGGAAAACTCCGCGTTGAAAAACACGGCGCCCTGGAGGCTAACTACTCGCAAGACTTCGGAAAGTACATCCATTTTGGCCTCACGGAATCGGGCGTTTCTGCCAAGTATGCGGGACGCTGGGTCAAGTATTCGGGAGCCCGGCGGCCGCATAGTAAAGCTGGATCGTAATGAACACAGGTCCGAGACAAGTATGGAAGGATATTGCCAGCATGAATGCCATTGGGACAAGCACACAGACGAGCACGGATCTTGAGCAACTCAAGACGCGTCTGAAGACTACATGGATGACTGGAGACTACGACCTTTTCTCCCGCTTTATGGAGAAGGACGCCCAACAATTTTTCGCGCGCCTTGGCGTCACCGCGGGAACCCGGCTGCTCGACGTGGCTTGCGGGGCCGGACAGTTGGCCTTAATCGCGGCGCGGGCCGGCGCGCGGGTTACTGGTTGCGACATTTCCACGAACTGGCTGGAGAAAGCGCGGGGCCGCGCGGCCGCCGAGAAACTTCAGATCACCTTTGAAGAGGGAGATGCTGAGTTTCTGCCGTATGAGGACGCTCAGTTTGACGCCGTGACCAGCTTGATCGGGGCGATGTTCGCGCCGCGACCGGAGTTGGTGGCGGCGGAGCTTACCCGCGTGTGCCGGCCGGGTGGCATCATCGCCATGGCCAATTGGACGCCGGGTGGATTCATCGGGCAAATGTTCAAAACCATTTCCAAGCATATCGCTCCCTCCGGCATGCCCGCGCCGGTGCTATGGGGGGACGAAGCCACGGTCCGCGGGCGGCTCCGCGAGGGGATTGTGGACGTGAAGTGCGCGCTCCGCGTCTATCACTTTGACTATCCGTTCCCGCCGGATCTGGTAGTGGAATTTTACCGTATCAACTACGGTCCGATGTCCCGCGCGTTCGCGTCTCTGGAGGTGAACGAGCAGGAGCAGTTGCGGCGTGACCTTGTTCGCCTCTGGTCCACCAATAACAAGGCCCTGGACCATAGCACCAGCGTCGACGCGGAGTACCTTGAGGTTATCGCCACTCGCGGCTGAACAGGGACGGCCGCGGGTTTGATCGACCCCACGATGATCGCGGCGGCAGTCGATCCGCATCCGGCAACGGATGCCTTGCGACTTGCGTAACCGCGCCAATGAACCTTGTTGCGGCGCCCATCCGTGGCTTTTGTTTGGGCCAACCAAAAAACGAAAACTGAAAGGAACCGATAAAGATGCATTCCATGGACAAGCTCGGCAAGCTGCCCAAGGTGGGCCAGCTCTCGCCGGAAGCCACGAGCGCCTTCTGGGCTTACGATAAGGCCGCGCTGGCCGAGGGAGCGATCCCCAAGAAGTACAAGGAACTTATGGCCATCGCGGTGGCTCTCACCACACAGTGCGCCTATTGCATCGAATTGCACCGGCAGGCGGCTCTAAAGGCCGGCGTGACCGAGCAGGAATTGGCCGAAGCTGTGCACGTGACCGCGGCTCTTCGCGCCGGGGCCGCTATTACCCACGGCACGCATCTGCTCGAAGCTGAGGCACAGCAGGATAGCTCGACCGGGGAAGCCTCCGTTTCGCAAGCGGCATAACAGCGCCGGTATTTGGCGAACACTACTTGGATACCGGTTCCGTGCTTGGGACCGGGCGTTCGCATTTGTCGGCGCGAACCGGCTGGAGCCACTGCGGACTCCTACCTGTCCGCCGATAATCCGTTCAAAACGACGCCGCCAGCGATGCCAGCAAGGTGTGCAGCAGAGCACCTAGCGGTGATTGCTGCTCGCGGCTAAAGAGGAGAAGAGAGATGAGCATGGGTTTGATAGAGACTCCGACGATGATCACTGCGGCGGGCGATCCGCCGAAACGCATCGCGGAGTATGTGGGGCGCCTGAACACCGGAAGCGAGGGCCTGAGCATCGCACGGATGGTGAGCCCGGGCGGGTGGCAAGAGCCTGGGCAGACGCCTGAGTTTGGCGAGTATACCGTGGTCCTGCGGGGCGCAGTCCGGGTGGAAACCCGGGCAGGGGTGACTCACGTGCTGGGCGGACAAGCGTTCTTCGCTGCCGCGGGCGATTGGGTGCGCTACTCCACACCCGGGCAAGGTGGGGCGGAGTATATCGCGATCTGTGTGCCGGCCTTCTCGCCGGAGGCGGTCCATCGGGATCCTAGATAACGACTCGCTGGAAGGCCTTTTGACTTTTCCCAGACTAAGGATCGGGCGCTACGACATTACGGGATCGCCCACAGGAGGCAGCCGAGAACAAAGGGCTTGTCGGCTACGTCCCCGCGCTGCGGCTTGCCTTGGAGCTGTGCTACAGGGTCGAAAGCGGCGACTAATCGCCGCACTCCACATAGCTAGTGGAGGGAAAGACCACTGAGGGCCAGGACGACGCCGACGGCACCGATGAACATGCCGACGAACCAGAAGGAACGGCGCCTGGTGAGAAGGGTGATGGAACAGATGACCAGGCCGACCTCGAGGAGGGCTTCGCCGCCGTCGAAGCGGTCGGCGCGGCGGCTGATAACGTCACGTTCCTTCTCCAGTTCTTTGGCTTTCTCACTGATGTCTTCCTTGTCGCTGTTGTAGCGCTCCGCTTCCTTGGAGTACTTTTCGCGGAGCGCTGCGGCCTTTTCCTTGTCTTGTGGAGCCAGGGCGCCCAGCATGTCGGCCACGGCCTGGACCTCGTGGAGGCGAATGTTCTTGGCTTGATAGTAGGCCCACTGGTCGGTGGCTTGAGATTGCAGCAGGAGTTCTTCGGTGTGTGCGCGATGGCCAAGGAGGGTGACGGCGGCAACCAGCACGGCGAGGATCGAAATCGTCACGGAAACGGGCAAGGTAAAGGGATTGTCGCCGTGTCCGGAGTGGCCTTCGTGCAATTCAACGCCTTCGTGCATGTGATGCGGGTTCTCCTTTGGGATTAGTTGACGCCGATAATATCGGCGGCCATGGCTTTAAGCGAATCCCGGGCCGCCGCCAGGGTGCGTTCGATGTCTTCGGTGGTGTGAGCGGTGGAGACGAAGGTGGCCTCGAATTGCGACGGCGCGAGAAAAATTCCACGGTCGAGCATTTCTCGAAAGAAGCGGGCATAACGCTTGGTGTCGGAGCGCTTGGCTCCCACGTAGTCGCGGACCGGTTCGGTGGCGAAAAAGAGAGTGCTGAGGGAGCCGGTGGAATTAACTTGGGCGAGAATTCTGGCCTCGGCGAGAGCCTTGCGCAGTCCACTGGCGAGCTGGTCGGCCATCTGCGCAATGCCATGGTAGAGCGCGGGGGCGGTCAACTGCTTCAGGGTGGCGATGCCGGCACGCATGGCCAGCGGATTGCCAGCCAGGGTTCCCGCCTGATAAATCGGACCTAGCGGCGCGATATTGTTCATGAGTTCGGCGCGACCGCCGTAGGCTGCGACGGGGAGACCTCCCCCGATGATCTTTCCCAGGATGGTGAGATCCGCTTCAATGCCGAGAAACTGCTGCACTGCGCCGTTATGGATGCGAAATCCGGTAATGACCTCGTCGACGATCAGCAGCGCGCCATGCCTGCGGGTGATTTCGCGCAGACCGGCCAAAAAACCCGGCTCCGGCAAAACAACCCCCATGTTGGCGGCGATGGGCTCGACGATCACCGCGGCGATCGCGCCTTTGTGCTGGCCGAAGAGGTGCTCCACCGCGTTCAAGTCGTTGTAAGGGGCGTTGAGCGTCAATTGCGCGAGCGCTTGCGGGACGCCGGGGCACTCCGCGATGCCCAAGGTCGCCAGGCCCGATCCGGCCTCGGAAAGAAAACTATCGGCGTGCCCGTGATAGCAACCTTTGAATTTCAGGAGGAAATCGCGCTTGGTGACGCCGCGGGCCAGTCGAACGGCGCTCATGGTGGCTTCCGTGCCGCTGGAGACAAAGCGGATTTTTTCGATGAACGGGATGGCCCGAGTGATGAGCTGGGCCAGCTCTAGCTCCAGCTCCGTGGTGACACCAAAGCTGGTGCCGCGCTGCGCTTGCTCCGCGATCGCGGTGGTGACCGCCGGATGGGCGTGCCCCAAAATCATGGCGCCCCAGGAGCAAACGTAGTCCAGCAATTCGTTGCCATCGGCGTCGTAGAGATGAGCGCCCTGGCCGCGCTCGATGATCAGCGGCTCGCCTCCGACAGAGCGAAACGCGCGGACGGGGCTATTGACGCCGCCGACGAGAACTTTTTCGGCGCGTTCAAAGATTTCTCGCGAACGACGGCGATCGCGCTTGATTTTACTCTTGGCCGTACCCATCATCTGCGCTCTAAACTATCACGGCCCGAGCCAGCGTGCGACGTCCTTGGCGAAATAGGTCAGAATGATGCCCGCTCCGGCGCGTTGAATGCAGGTGAGGATTTCGGTGACGATGCGCCGCTCGTCCAGCCAGCCGTTGCGCGCGGCGGCTTTGACCATGGCGTATTCCCCGCTGACGCTGTAAGCCGCGACCGGCACGTCGAAGGTATCGCGCACCTGGCGAATGATGTCGAGATAAGGCAACGCGGGCTTGATCATCACCATGTCCGCGCCTTCGTCAAGGTCCAGGGCGACTTCTTTGAGCGCCTCGCGGGCATTGGCGGGGTCCATCTGGTAGCTGCGGCGATCGCCGAATTGCGGAGCGGAGTCGGCGGCTTCACGGAAGGGGCCGTAGAAACCGGAGCAGTACTTGGCGGCGTACGACAGGATGGCGATGTTCTCAAATTTGTGTTCGTCGAGCTTTTCGCGGATGGCGGCCACGCGGCCGTCCATCATGTCCGACGGGGCGACGATGTCGGCGCCGGCGCGAGCGTGCGATAGCGCTTGCTCGGCGAGAATCGGAAGCGTGGGGTCATTGGCGACGTCGCCGTGCTCGATCACCCCGCAGTGGCCGTGATCGGTGTATTCGCAGAGGCACACGTCGGTCATGACCACGAGATTGAGATTGGCCTGGCGGATGGCTTGAATGGCGCGCTGGACGACACCTTGCGACGACGTGGAACTGGTGCCGCGAGGGTCTTTCGACTCCGGCAATCCAAACAACATTACCCCTGGAATGCCCAGAGCGGCGACTTCGCGGCAATCTTCGGCAATCTGATCCGCCGATTGCTGGAAAACGCCAGGCATGGAACTGACTTCCTGGCGCACGTTGCTGCCTGGACAAACAAACATCGGGTAGATCAGCCCGGCGGTGGTGAGGCGGGTCTCGCGCACGAGACTGCGGAGAGCCTTCGGTGCGGCGCAAGCGCCTGGGCCGCTGGGTCGGGAAACTCATTGGTGCTTTGCTCCTGCGGTGGAATGCCTTTGAGTGCCGGCGAAATAGTCTTCCAGGGCATCTACTACCGCGGCCGCGGTGGTATCGGCGGCCACAACCATACGCTGAACTCCGGACTCGCGCAGCGCTCCAGCCGTGACCGGACCGATGGCCACAAGAGCCAGGTTGCTCTGCAGCAGGCCCAACTCCTCGCGGCCTGCCAATTCGGCGAAATTGTGGACTGCGGTTGGGCTAAAAAACAGAACCGCATTGGCCTGGCCTCGAACGGCTTGCTTTACGCGGCTTTGATCGGTGTCGGACGGAGGCAGGGTCCGATAGGCGATCACTTCGGTTACTTTGGCGCCGAGAAGCTGGAGGGCAGCCGGCAAATCGGGATTCGCGCGATCGCTGCGCGGAAGAAAAACACGTTGCGCTCGCAGGCGCTCGCCCAATTCTTCGGCGAGCGCGACGCCAAGATGCGTTCTGGCCAGATAGGCTACCGACAAGCCGGCTCTTTCGGCTTCTTCCTGGGTGGCGGGTCCGACGGCCGCAACCCGCGGAACCTTGCCAGCTGGATTGAGATTACGCCCCAGGTCGCCGCGTCGGGCGACCACCGCGTGGACCGCATTGGCGCTGGTGAATAGAACCCAGTCGAACTGTTCCCATTCGAGCAAGGCCGCGTCCAGAGGAGCGTAGTCCTCGGGCGCGGCAAACGATACCAGTGGAAGCGAAATCGGAATAGCGCCACGCTTGGTGAGCTTCTCGAAAAGCTCGGAGCTCTGCGACGCGGCGCGAGTGATCACCACTCGCTTGCCTGCCAACGGCGATGCGGCGGCTTCAGCCACGCTGGCGGCTCACTTCTTCCAGAATACTTTGCGCGCCGGCTTCGATGAGGAGACGCGCCATGTGCTCGCCGAGTTCTCTGGCGCGATCGGGCGGACCGGCGGCGCGCTGCTTGACGTACTGCACACCGTCGACGGAGCAGACGCAAGCCTCCAGCACGAGCTCTCCGCGTTCGATACGGGCCCACGCACCGAGCGGTACCTGGCAGCCTCCCTGCAACGCGGAGAGCAGGGCGCGTTCCGCCATGATGGCCGTGCGGGTTTCGGCGTCGTCCAGTTTTTCGAGGGCTTGCGCCGCTTCCGTATCATTCGCGCGGCACTCGACGGCGATGGCGCCCTGGCCGACGGCGGGCATGCACACTTCCGGCGAAAGCGTTTCGCTGATGCGATGGCTGCAGCCGAGGCGATCGAGCCCGGCTTTGGCGAGCATGACCGCGTCGTATTCGCCGCTGTCGACTTTGCGCAGGCGAGTGTCCACATTGCCGCGCAGATCGCGCACGTCAAGGTCCGGGCGAATGTGGCGAAGCTGGGCCTGGCGGCGAAGACTGCCGGTGCCGATGCGCGCGCCCTGCCGCAGATTCGCGAGCGTGGCGCCGTTGCCGGACACCAGGCAATCCCGCACATCCTCCCGGCGGCAGACCGCTGGAAACGACATGCCCGACGGAACCTCGGTAGGAATGTCCTTCACGCTGTGCACGGCGATATCGACGGACTCATCCAGCAGCGCGTCCTCCAACTCTTTGATGAAAATTCCCTTCCCACCGATTTGAGTCAAAGGCAATTGCTGGAGCTTGTCCCCAGAGGTCTTGATGATGACGATCTCGCCTTCGATGCCGGTTGCCTGAAAAATCTGCTTGCGGACATACTCAGCCTGCCATTTCGCCAGCTGGCTGCCGCGTGTGCCGATGCGAAGATGTCTCACGGCTTCTCCCGATTGGATAGAAACAGGTCGCGAAGCGCTTCGACGTTTTGGATCTTGCGGCGCAGCTCGCGCTCGCCACGCAAGCGTTGGGCCGGCTCGACGAGGAGCTTTTCGAGCAATTCATCCATCAATCCTTCGACTCGCTCGCGGTCCGTAGCAGTCATGTGGCCCATAGCGGTAATGCGCGCCTGAATAAACGTGGCGCGTTCCTCGCGCATGCGAGCGCGGAGCGCTTCCACCAGCCCGACCAGTTCCACGCTGGCTTGCCAGGACAAGAACTTGGCGATGTGTTCTTCGACGATGGCCTCGGCGCGAGGAACTTCGCTTTGCCGCGCGTGGCGGTTTTGCTGGACGATGTCGCTGAGGTCATCCATGTCATAGACATAGACGTTATAAAGGTCGGACGCGGCGGCTTCGATGTTGCGCGGTACTCCCAGGTCCATAAGGAAGAGGGCGCGATTGCCGCGGGCGGCCATCGCGGAGTGCAGCACGTCGCGTGACAAGACGGGTTGCTCGGAAGACACCGAGGAGACGATCACATCGGGCAGCAGGAGCGCGCTGTCCCATTTGCCCCACTCGAGAACCCGCCCCCCGAATTGTTGGGCGAGAGCCTCGGCGCGGTCGCGAGAACGATTCATGACGAATAGATGGGCGATGCCGCGATCGCGAAGCGTGGATAAAACCTGCTCGCTAATGGTGCCGGCTCCCAGGACGAGGGCGGTGCGCTCGGTCAGCTTGCCGAAAATGCGCTCGGCGAGCTTGACGCCGGCGGCCGCCACCGACATGGGGCGTGTGCCCAGTTCAGTCTCGGTGCGGACGCGCTTGCCAACCTCCAACGCGCCTTGAAAGAGACGATTGAGGACCGGCCCGGTAGCGCCTTGTTCGTGGGCGAAACGGTAGGCCTCGCGGACCTGGCCGAGGATTTCCGCTTCGCCAAGCAACATGGAATCGAGCCCGGCGGAAACCTGGAAGAGGTGGCGCACGGCTTCGCGATCGTAATGGTGATAGAGCGAACCGTTCAGCACATCGGCGCGCACGGAGTGAAACTCGCTTAGGAAGGAAGAGAGGCCGGGGGCGGATTCGTGGGAAGCTTCGGGAGGAACGCCGTAGATCTCGCTGCGATTGCAGGTGGACAAGACGAGCGTTTCCAGCAAAATGCCGCGGGCGCGGAGTTCATCGGCGGCGCGGCGAGCTTGCTCCGCGGTGAACGACACCCGCTCGCGCACCTCCACGGGCGCGGTGCGATGGTTCAGGCCGACGAGGACGATTTCCATTGCGTTTGCCTGGCGCTCCTAAAAGTACCGGTGGCTGTGCGACAAATACAGATTCACGACCACGAAACTAAAGACCACGACGAAAAAATTGAAAATGCAAAGCCGGGAAGCACGGGCGCCGCGCCAAGTTGTGGTGCGGGCCAGTTGGAGATAGACGGCGTAGAGCAACAGCACCAGGATTGTAATGACGTACTTGGGGTCGTAATACCAATACTGGCCGGTCAGGCGATCCACCCAGATGAAACCCAGAACGGTGCCAATAGCGATGGAGACGAGGCCGACGAGCACGCTGGATTGGCTCATGCGCTCAAGAAGTTCCAGAGCCGGCAGGCGCCAGACCAGGTCGCCGAGCTTGCGGTCGCGCAACAGGCGATTTTCCACCAGGAAAATCAAACTGAGCACGAACGACAGCGCGAACGCCGAGTAGGCTAGGATGCTGAGCGTGACGTGAAACGCGAACACCGGCCCGTGTGCGGGCGTAGGCGATAGACGGTCGGCCGGGGCCAGATGCGCGGCGAGAAAGAACGCCAAAATAAACGGCAACACAAAGGCGCCCACC
Organism: uncultured Acidobacteriota bacterium; assembly: GCA_963788495.1. Taxonomy (GTDB): domain Bacteria; phylum Acidobacteriota; class Terriglobia; order Acidiferrales; family UBA7541; genus Acidiferrum. Next base: position 101,992 of record CAWBGX010000006.1, read on the forward strand.
GAACGCTGGCGATGATAGACCTCCAGGCCTAAATAGGTGAGGGCCAGGAGCCAGCCGAAAAGCGACATGGAGCCGTAGAGATCGTGGTACGGAACGGTGTGCAGGCCCCTGGACCGCTCCAGAAGCGCAAAATAGTGAGCGACCAGCCCGAGTGTCAGAAACAGCGTTCCGAGACGCCCCGACAATTCTCTGCCAGTGTACAAAAACCGTATATACGACCCGAGGCTCAGGCTGTAGGCCAGGATCGTCAGAAATAAAAATAGATGAGGCATTGATTGTTCCCGCGCGAATCCGCGGGGCACCGACCACGCCGCGCTGGTCCGCAGATTGCGTGAGATTGTCAGCCTAGAGTATAGCCTAGCCCTTGGCGCCGCGACGCCATCCGAGTCCCTGCGCGTTACTTCTTGTGCCCTACTGCCCTTTCGGACAGGAGGAGCAAGCGCCCTCAGGATTTGCTATGCTTCTGAACAGACCGAATATGAGCCTCCAAGGCAGTTCCTTGAACCGTAAGGAGTTGTTTTTGCGTGCGTGTCGTGGCGAGGCCACGCCGCGGGTACCCGTGTGGATGATGCGGCAGGCGGGCCGGTACCTGCCGGAATACCGGGAAATTCGCGCGAAACATGCTTTTCTGGAAGTCTGCAAGACCCCCGATCTGGCCGTGGAAGTATCGCTACAGCCCTTTCGCCGGCTTGGCGTGGATGCCGTGATTGTGTTCTCCGACATCTTGATCCCAGCGGAGGCCATGGGGCTTACTCTGGAACTTGGCGATGCTGGACCAAATTTGCCGGAACCGGTGCGCACCGAGGCTGACGTCAAGAAGCTGCGAGACTTCGATCCGGAAACCGAAACTGGGTTTCTGATGGAGGCCATCCGGCGGATTGTCCGGGAGGTAGGTCCGACGGTGCCGGTGCTCGGGTTCGCGGCGGCGCCTTGGACGCTGGCATGCTACATGGTGGAAGGGCGCACCAAGGAAGGCTTTGCGACCGTCAAGAGCTTTCGCTATCACCAACCGGAAGCGTTCAAGGCCCTTCTTTCCAAGATCGCGCGGGCGACCGTCTCGTATCTACAGGCGCAAATCGCGGCGGGGGCCGCCGCGGTGCAAATATTCGATACCTGGTGCGGTGAGCTCAGCCTCGCGGACTACGAGGCATTCGCGCTGCCGGCCGTTAAAATGATGATTTCGGAGATCGACGGCAAGGTGCCGGTGATCTATTACACCAAGGCTTCGCACCATTTGCTGCCCGCTATCGCCAGGTCCGGTGCCGATGTGCTGAGCGTTGATTGGCGCATCAGCCTGTCCGAACTGCGGAGGTCGCTGGGGCCTAAGATCGCCTTGCAAGGCAATGTGGACCCAGCGATGCTGTTCGCCCCGCCGGAGAAGATTCGCGCGGTGACCCAGGAAACTGTGGCGGAGCTGGGCGGCGTGGGCCACATCTTGAATCTCGGGCATGGAATCCTGCAGCACACGCCCGTGGAAAACGCCAAGGTCTTCATCGAAACCGGGCAGCAAGCGGAGATCGCAGAAGCGAAACCCGCGGTTCAGTCGCGTTGAGGTTCTAAAGCCGTGACGCTCGCCAATCCAAGCTTGCAGCAGATGCGCGAGGAACTCCACGTTGGCGAGGAGTTTTTGGCGAGATATAACCGCCCGGGTCCGCGCTATACCAGCTATCCCACGGCGCCGGTTTGGCAGGACTCTTTCGGCCCCGACGACCTGGAACGCGTGCATGAAGAAGCAGATCGCGCGCGCTCGCCGGTTTCGCTGTACATGCACATTCCCTTCTGCGAGAGCCTATGCCTGTTTTGCGCCTGCAACGTCATCATCCAAAAGGACAAGAACGTCGCTCCGCCGTATTTGGGCGTTTTGAAGCGGGAAATGGATCGGGTAAGCCGCAGCGTTTCGCGCGAACGCCCGGTGGTGCAGTTCCATTGGGGCGGCGGCACCCCAACCTATCTGACGCCAGAGCAGATCGAAGACTTATTCGGTGCTGCGCGGGAACGCTTCACCTTCGCGCCCGACGCGGAGATTGGCATTGAAGTAGATCCCCGCGTCACGTCCCGGGCGCATTTGGAAACTCTACGGCGGCTGGGATTCAACCGCCTGAGCATGGGCGTGCAGGACTTTCATCCTGAAGTGCAGAAGGCCATCAACCGCATCCAGCCATTCGAATTGACCCGCGATCTGATTTCCGCCGCCCGCGAGCTGGGTTTTGACAGCATCAACGTGGACCTGATCTACGGCTTGCCGTTCCAGAGCCCCGAGCGCTTCGCGCACACCGTGGATCAGATTGTGCAACTCGCCCCCGACCGGGTCGCTCTGTTCAGCTACGCACATGTTCCTTGGCTAAAAAAGCAGCAGGGCGCCTTTGCCTCGCACCTTCCGGAAGGCATGCAGAAATTTGAAATCTTCCGAACCGGGCTGCTGAAGTTTCTCGAATCCGGCTATCTGTACATCGGGATGGATCACTTCGCGAAACCCGGCGATGAATTGGCCACGTCCCAACAGAACCGCACTCTGCACCGCAATTTTCAAGGCTACACCACCAAAGCGGGCGCCGATCTGTACGGGATGGGTGTGACCGCGATCAGCGGCATCCAAGACGCCTACGCGCAAAATCATCGCGATCTCCCTTCCTGGGAGAAAGCGGTGGCCGGCCGCGGCATCGCCACCATGCGCGGCTATCATCTTTCCGACGATGACCGCCTGCGCCGCGCGGTCATCAGCCGCTTGCTCTGCCATACCATCGTGATCAAGGAAGAAATCTCCCGCGAATTCGGAATCGACTTCGATCGGTACTTCGCGGAAGAACTGCGCCAGCTCGAGCCGTCGCGCGAGGACGGCCTGGTTCTTCTCGAACCCAATGAGCTTCGCACGACGTGGCTGGGACGCATCTTCATTCGCAACCTGGCTATGGTCTTCGATCCCTACTTGGAAAAACAGCAACTCGCTGCCAAGCCGCTGTTTTCGAAGACGCTGTAGTATGGCCAGCCGCCGCTCCGAACCGTGAGTTCTCCTATTCCAGCCGTCATTGTAGGTGGGGGTATTTCGGGCCTGGTTTGCGCCTATACGCTGCGCAAGGCGGGAATTGATGCGCACCTCCTGGAGGCATCGCCGCGTGTCGGCGGTGTCATTCACTCCCAGCGCCGCGAAGGTTATCTGCTGGAGCTTGGGCCGCAGAGTTTCAGCGGCACGGATGCGTTGCGCAATCTCTGTGACGAACTTTCTCTTGCGAGCGAACTCCTGGAAGCGCCTCCGCGGGCGCCACGCTACGTTCTGATCGACGGAGAGCTACGCGCTGTTCCCCTCAGTCCGCCGGCGTTCTTCGCTTCTTCTCTGATCGGCGCGGGAACCAAGGCGACGATTGCCCGCGACATGTTCAGCAAGAGCCAGCCCCCGGAACGGGACGAATCGGTGGCCGACTTTGTGCGAAGAAAATTCTCCGCGGAACTCCTCGACCGGCTGGTAGGCCCGTTCATTTCCGGCATCTACGCCGGCGATCCGGAGCGCCTCAGCCTGCGCAGCGCATTCCCGCAGTTGTACGAAGCCGAAAAATCCGTTGGAAGCGTCATCCGCGGCATGATGCGCCAGTCAAAGGCCGGCAAGAAATCGAGCCCGCGCCCCACTTTGCAGAGTCTTCGCGACGGCAACGAGACGCTGGCACGCAGCCTGTCTGCAAACCTCGGCAGCGCGCTGCGGTTGGGCGCACAGGTCACGCAAGTGCAAGCGAAACGCGAAGGAACCTCCGGAAGATTCGAACTCAAGATCCGAGGGTCCAGCCAAGAGGAAACCATTGCGGCGGACTCCTTGATCCTGGCAACACCCGCCGATGTAGCCGGAAAGCTGCTTGGCAGCGTAAATCCAGCTTTCCAATCCGTCTTGAGCTCGATCCCATACGCTCCCGTTGCGATCGTTTCGCTCGGTTACCGACGATCCGACGTAAAGCATTCGCTCGACGGGTTCGGTTTCCTGGTGCCGCGCTCGGCAGGGCTCAGAATCCTGGGCTCGGTGTGGAACTCTTCGTTGTTCCCCGGACGAGCGCCAGAAGGCCATGTCTTACTCACCAGCTTTGTCGGGGGAGCCACCGACTTGGAAGCTGCCACCTTGTCGCCAGAAAAGCTCGTGGCGCTCGTACACGGAGAAATTGCGCCCATACTGGCCATTAGCGCCGCGCCGCTGTTTTCGAAGTGTCGAGATTTATCCGCGGGCCCTGCCCCAATACAATCTGGGACACGCGGAGCGCTTGGCGGAGTTGGAAAGGCTGCGGGCGGACGCCCCGAATCTTTGGTTTGTGGGTAACTATCTGCGCGGCCCTTCCATTGGCACCTGTGTGGAACAATCATTGGCTGTGGCACACGAAGTGCTCTCCCGGCTCACCGGCCAAACGCGGTAAACTCATCCGCTTCAGTCGTTTTGCCGTATAGTTTGACAGGAGACGAATAAGCCGAACCCGTGTTCCTGGCGGTCTTGACACCCAAAGATAGCCCGGCAGTGTCGCTCGACGCGGCGCTGGTGAACCGGCTTCTTCAAAAGGACGTGGGCGCTTTCGAACAGCTTTACGATCGGCACTCGCGAATTGTTTACGCACTGGTTCTGCGCATTTTGCAGCAAGCTTCCACCGCCGAAGAAGTTGTTCAGGACGTTTTCCTGCAGCTCTGGCGCAACGCCGCCCGCTATCAATCGACGCGCGGCCCTTTCGTTCCCTGGCTGCTCACGCTGGCACGCAACCGCGCTCTCGATCAGCTGCGCCTGAAAAGCGAACGGCAGCGCCGCCTGGAAGACCAGAGCGAGGAACCCATCGCCATAGCGGGCGCGCCGCCGGAATACGAAAAGGCGCTGGATGAAAAGCGCCGTGCGGAGCGCGTCCGCGCCTTGATCGGAGCGCTCAATCCGCAGCAAAAGAAGGCTATCGAGATGGCCTACTTTGAGGGGCTCAGCCACAGCGAAATTGCCGAGGCATTGAAAGAACCTCTTGGCACGGTAAAAAGCTGGATCAGGAACGGTTTGCTGCGTTTGAAGGAAGGACTACAAGCAACATCTTGAGCGAACACGACCAATTCCGGGAGTTGATCGAGGCATACGCCTTGGGTGCGCTGGATGAGCAGGACCGCGCGACGCTCGAGGCACACCTCGCTGCCGGTTGCGCGGATTGCTCCAACGCGCTGCAAGAGGCGCGCTGGGTGGCCAGCCAACTGGCGTACCTCGCTCCGCCTGCCGAACCTTCCGACATGTTACGGGCGCGGCTGTTGCAGAAGGCCCGCGCCGAGGCCAGCGCGGCAAAACAGGCCTCGTCCTCCAGAGGGAGCGTGCCTTATTGGCTGTGGGCGGGCGCTGCGGCTCTCCTTATTGTGACGTTGTATTCCACCTGGAACGCCCGGAGACTCCAAATGGAAATCCAGGCGGTGAACGAACGCGCCACCGCGGAGCTCAAGCAACGCCAGCAACTGCAAGAGCAATTAGACGCCGCCAAGCACGAAGCGCATATCCTTATGGATCCGACTTCGAAGAAGTTCCCCATGTGGCCGCACGATACGGAAATGCCCAAGCTGGAAGCCACCTGGCACCCCAAGATGGGAATTTTTGTCACCGGCGAAAAAATCCCGATGCCCGGCAGCCATCGCGTCCTGCAGTTGTGGCTGATACCGAAGGCGCCGGGGAGCAAGCCCATGCCTTCGCGCACGTTTTGGCCGGATAAGGACGGAAAAGTAGTGGTGATGGTGGACGATCCTCCCGAGGTGATGGCGGAGACGAAAGCTCTAGCCATTACGGAAGAGCCCGCTGGCGGAAGCCTGCAACCCACCGGCACGCCGATGTGGGTGGGCGGAGTCAGCTGACCGGGGATTTTTTGTTGCGGCGGCGCAGTTCGAGTCTTGCCTCACGGCGCGCGCCGGCTTCGCGGTAACGCCGCTTTTCTTCGGGCGTTCTCAATAAAAGTGGCGGCACCACCTTGGGAAGCCGCGTATTTTCGTCGATCGCTACGAACGTCACGTAGGCCGTGGTCGTGTGCTTGCGTTCTCCGGTGAGCACATTTTCGGAGTAGACCTCGACGCCTACTTCCATCGAAGTATGGAACACGCGGTTGACCTGGGATTTCAGGATCACGATTTCACCCAGATTCACAGGATTCAGGAAATCGATGTGATCCACGGAAGCGGTCACCGCGTAGCTGTTCGAATGCCGGTGCGCGGCCATGGCCGCCGCAATATCTACCAAGTGCATGACATGCCCACCGAGCAGCTTGCCCAAGGCGTTGGTCTGCGCCGGAAGCACCACTTCGGCCATCTCCGAACGCGACGCGCTGACTGGCTTCCCGCGCAGCGCCTCTTCCCCGCTCACTTTGCGTTCTGCCTTCTTACGTTTCATCGGGCTCCGTCACATGCGGGATTTGGGCCGAACTGCTTGCTTCCGTATAATACGAAACACCTTATGCCCGAACAAAAGAAAACCCGCCGCCAGATGCTCGAAGAGTTCGTGGCCAAGAAGCCGGACGACGCTTTTTCGCGCTATGGCCTGGCCATGGAGTGCGTAAACGGCGGCGATACCTCCGCGGCGGACGAACACTTCCGCGCATTGCTGGAACGAAATGCCGACTATGTTCCAGCCTACCTGATGTATGCGCAAATGCTGGCGCGAGAATCCCGCGCCGAAGAAGCCCGCCAAGTCTTGTCGACTGGCATCGCCGCAGCCGCCAAAAAGGGCGACCAACACGCCCGCTCAGAATTGGAAGCCCTGCTCACCGAACTGGGCTAGTTTTACAGTGCGGGGCTCGGTGTATCACTTTACGTAGCTCAACCTGACGGCGTGGCGTCAGCCGCAAAAGCGGCGCCAAGCCGCCGCACTCCATACCAGCCACCGTCTGCTATCATCGGTGGTGTAGGGACCTATGCGGCACGAACGCATCCCGCTTTTTCCTCTAAACGTCGTTCTTCTTCCCGGCGCCGACCTACCCCTGCATATCTTCGAGCCGCGCTATCGTCAGATGGTCAGCCGCTGCCTCGCCGAAAAAACCGAATTCGGCATGCTCCTCTCCTTGCCCAAAGGCATCGTTCGCGTGGGCTGCACCGCGGAAATCCTCGAAGTGGTGAAGCGCTACGACGACGGACGTTTGGACATTCTCACGGTAGGCCGCGCACCTTTCCGAATCCTGGAATTGTTCAACGTTGAGGCCTTTGGCGAGGACCAGCTCCTCGAGGGCCAGGTAGACTACCTCGATGACCGCGAACGTCCCGCCGAACCCCGCCTCCAGCGGGAACTTGTGGAGCTCTACGAGGTTTGCCACACCATCGTGTACGGCGACTATCCCCGGGGCATCCAAGGGAACGTGCCGGAGAATCTTTCTTACATCGTGGCGGGCACTCTGCCGATGGATGTACTGTGGAAGCAGCAAGTGTTGGAACTACGGTCGGAAGCCGACCGCGAAGAGCGCCTGGTGACGTACCTTCGCGAATGGGCTCCGCATCTACAGAAGGCAGAGGCACTGCGCCAGCGTGCCGACGGCAATGGACACGGACTAAACTAGGTTTGTTGCGCGGAAGCCAAGTCCGCGCGGAATGGGGCCCTCATGACGGCGAGCACGTCAATGCAATCCCGGCCGGGACAGTCAAAACCTCGCACCCTGGGCGAACTACGCAGCATCCCGGACTTTGACGCCCGCACCGCATCCGTTTCCGTGAAGAACGAGATCCGCAGAAATTTGCTCCGGGCCATCGAAAAGGATGAGCCGCTGTTCCCCGGCGTGCACGGCTACGACGACAGCGTTGTCCCGCAAATCGTGAACGCACTGCTTTCCCGCCACAACTTCATCCTTTTGGGGCTGCGCGGGCAGGCCAAGAGCCGCATCTTGCGCGGCCTGGCGCAACTGCTGGATGCCGAGACCCCGGTCGTGGCCGGCTGTGAAATCAACGACGACCCACTGCGGCCGATTTGCCGCGCTTGCCGCGAAAAAATCGCCGCCGAAGGCGACAACACGCCCATCGCCTGGATGCCTCGGGATCAGCGTTACGTGGAAAAGCTGGCCACTCCCGACGTGACCATGGCCGACATCATCGGCGACGTCGATCCCATCCGCGCCGCTCGTGGCGGCCGGGACCTTTCCGACGAACTCACCATTCACTACGGGCTCCTGCCCCGAGCAAATCGCGGCATCTTCGCCATCAACGAACTGCCCGATCTCGCCGGCAAGATTCAGGTGGGCTTGTTCAACATCATGCAGGAAGGCGACATCCAGATTAAGGGGTACCCGCTACGCCTGCCGCTCGACGTTCTGCTGGTCTTCACTGCGAACCCCGAGGACTACACCGCGCGCGGCAAGATCATCACGCCTCTGAAAGACCGCATCGGCGCGGAAATTCGCACCCACTATCCCTCAAGCGTCGCCGAGGGCATGACCATCACGCATCAAGAGGCCTGGGTCGGCCGCGACTCGGCTCGCAAGATCGAAGTCCCCGAATATCTACGGGAAGTCGTCGAAGAGATTGCCTTTCAGGCGCGTGAAGACAAGCGCGTGGATCGCCGCTCGGGTGTGAGCCAGCGGCTTCCGATCACCACACTGGAAAGCGTGGTGAGCAACGCCGAGCAACGTGCAGTTAGAACCGGGGAGAAGGCGGGAGTTGCGCGCGTTGCGGACATCTACGCCGCGCTGCCGGCCATCACCGGAAAGCTCGAACTCGAATACGAAGGCGAACTGAAGGGGGCGGACACCATCGCTCGCGAGCTGATTCGCGCCGCCGTGGGTCGCGTCTTCAGTAAGCGCTTTCCAGAAGTAGGCTTTCAGCCGGTGATCCAATGGTTTGAATTGGGCGGCGAACTGAAATTACCAGAGTTGGCTACCACCGCTGAGCGCTGCCGGCAGCTGTCAAACATCCAGGGCCTCATGGAGCACATCGACCGGCTGGGGGTTAACGATCGCAAGGATCCCGGCTCGGTCGCGGCCGCCGCGGAAATGATTCTGGAAGGTTTGTGGGCTCATCGGCGGATCGGCCGCAGCGAAGAGCGCGGCTACTTTGCGGAAAAGCCGCGCCAGCAGCAAGAATCGCGCGAGACGCCCCCGGGCCGCCCGCGCCGCCAGTTCAATTAGTAGGGAGTGCGGGGGCTCGGCCCCGCTCTTGAACCGTGGGCTTAACCTCCCACAGCCAGCAACGTGCAGCATTGGGGCGCAGCCACAATGAAATTCATTCGCTACGGAAAATATGTAGGTGAACCAGCCGACGCGGTAGATCTCGAAGAACTGGTCCGCCGCTTGGGCGATTTCTTCCTACAGAGCGGCTTCGAGTCCCAATTCTACGGTGTCTCCGAGATGGACCCGGAAAAATCCATGGAGGCCCTGCGCGAAGCCATCCTGCGCGCCTTGCAAGAAGGCGACCTCCTGCCCCAAGACGCCATGAGCGACGAACTTCGCGAAATGCTCAAAAATCCGCAGGCCAAAGACAGCCAAGCCGTCAAAGACCTGCTCGACAAACTAATGGAGCGCATGGCCCAGGAGGGCTACATCAATCCGCAACAGCCGCCCCAGGTCACTCCGCCTCCGCAAACCAGCGCCCGCGGCCAGGTCGGCCAGCCGCAGGACCGGCAAAACGAAGCCCGTTTCGAAATCACCGACAAAACCATCGACTTTCTCGGCTTCAAAACGTTGCAGGACCTGCTCGGCTCCCTGGGCCGCAGCAGTTTCGGCCGCCACGACACCCGCGACCTATCCACCGGCGTCGAAGCCAGCGGCGCCTCCCGCAAATACGAGTTTGGCGACACTTTGAATCTGGACGTCAGCGAAACTCTGTTCAATGCCGTGCGTCGCGACGGCGCCAAAGTGCCCATCGAAATCAACTATTCGGACCTGATGGTGCATCAATGCGAATACCACAGCTCCTGCGCCACGGTCCTGCTGCTCGATTGCAGCCACAGCATGATTCTCTACGGCGAGGATCGCTTCACGCCGGCCAAGCGGGTGGCCATGGCGCTCTCGCACCTGATCCGCACGCAGTACCCCGGCGATACCTTGAGCCTGGTCCTGTTTCATGACAGCGCCGAAGAAGTTCCTCTAGGCGAACTGGCCCGCGTGCAGGTTGGCCCGTATTACACCAACACCCGCGAGGGCCTGCGCATGGCTCAGCGCCTGTTGCTGCGGCAGAAAAAGGACATGCGCCAGATCATCATGATCACCGACGGCAAACCCTCGGCGCTCACCCTGGAAGACGGCCGCATCTACAAAAACGCTTTCGGTCTGGACCCCTTCGTGGTCGGCCAAACGCTCGAAGAGGTCAACAAGTGCAAGCGCGCCGGCATTTTGATCAACACGTTCATGCTGGCGAGCGACTACAGCCTGGTACACTTCGTCCAAAAAATCACCGAAATGTGCCGCGGCAAGGCCTATTTCACCACCCCCTACACCCTCGGCCAATATTTGCTGATGGACTACATGCAACGCAAGACCCGCCAGATACATTAACCGGACACATTCACGGCATGCTCCGAGTGTCCCCTAGGGCCGCGGTGCGTTAACATCAATAGATGGGAATCTTGCGGCGGGTCTCTCGCTGGTTCGGGACGGGCACAGAAATGACCCACATTGAGTCTGGGAATATGGCACCGGGCTTTTCGCTCAAGGGCCTGGATGGCAAGGATTATTCTCTCCATTCGTTGATGAAAAAGGGTCCAGTCGTGGCCGCTTTCTTCAAAATCTCCTGCCCTGTCTGTCAGTTCACGTTTCCATTCCTGGAACGGCTTTACAAACGCTACGGTGGCGAGGGCGTGACCTTCTTGGGCATATCGCAGGACGACGCACGCGACACCAAAGACTTCGTCAGAGAGTTTGGCGTAACCTTCCCCATGGCCCTGGACGAAAAAGGCTATCCGGTCTCGAATGCTTACGGCCTAACCAATGTGCCCACGATTTTTCTGATTGCCACGGACGGCACCGTGAAAGTCAGCTGCATGGGTTTCGGCAAAAAAGACCTGGAAACCATAGCTTCGGAACTTGCCGCCCCGCGAAGCATTCCCCCGGCGCCGTTATTCCGCGCCGGCGAATCCGTCCCCGCCTACAAGCCCGGCTGAGGTTCCAAAAATTAGGTCCGGTCCGGACCTAAGCCGCCAAACGGGCCACTCCAGTTCAGCCCGATTCCCTCTCCAACCATTTCTTCCGGTGCTTCGGCGGGCGCTTTCGCTTGTCCACGATGACCCGCGTCACGGCAGGCGCAAGTCCCGACTCGCGTGCTCGACGTCGCGCCTCGGTCCCTTTGTCCAGAACTTTCTTCTTTCGCTTCTTCATCGCACCTCCGAGTGTAGCCCGCAGTGGCGTCGGACAAAACTCTCGGTTGCTTTCTCGGAGCCGCAATCATATTGCGGATTGCGCCTCAATCACCCGGAAAATACCGCTAACCCGCGCGCCCGCGTGACATCATAATTATCTGGCAAATCCGCTTGGGACCAGCAATGAACCGATACCTTGCCCTATTCCTCCTGTGCCCGGCAACCCTTCTCGCCCAGAGCAACACCGGCGAGTTACGCGTCAAGGTCACCGACCCCGCGGGCGACGCGGTAAAGAGTTCCATCGAACTGGTATCGGAGGCCAATCAGTTTCGCAACACCTTTGTCACCGACGATGCCGGCGTGGTGGCGGTTAAGCGTCTGCCCTTCGGACTGTATCTCGTCCAAGTCGATCAGCCGGGTTTTGCGCCCTTCGCCGCTTCGGTGGAAGTGCGCTCCGCCGTCCCCGCCGAATACCATGTGATCCTCAGTCTGGCGGCGGTGAATACCTCGGTCACCGTCCAGGACACCGACACCCTAGTCGACCCCCACCGCATCGGCACCATCAATCGCATCGGCTCCGAGACCATCGAAGAACGCTCCACCTCGCTACCAGGCCGCTCCGTCGTAGACCTGGTGAATTCTCAACCCGGCTGGCTCTACGAAGGCAACGCCGTCCTGCACCCCCGCGGTTCCGAATATCAGACCCAATTCGTTATTGATGGCGTGCCGCTCACCGACAATCGCTCGCCCAGCTTCGGCACCGAAATTGAAGCCGACGATGTGCAGTCCATGAGCATCTACACCGCGAACATTCCTGCCGAGTACGGAAGAAAACTGGGCGGCGTCGTGGAAGTATCCACCACCAAGGACGCGCGTCCGGGATTCCACGGAAAGGTCGTCTTAACCGGCGGAAGTTTCGGCACCGCTGACGGCTACCTTCTAACGCAATACGCCTGGGGCAAAAACACCCTCGGCATCAGCGCCGATGGCGCGATGACCGATCGATTCTTGAACCCGCCGGTCGTGCAAAACTTCACCAACACCGCCACCAACGGCGACTTCTCCATTCACTACGAACGAGACATCACCGATAGCGATCGCATCGGCGTGATCCTCCGCCACGCCCTTTCTCGCTTCGAAATCCCCAACGAACTCTTGCAGCAAGCCACCGGTCAGCGCCAGGACCGCCGCAATCTTGAAACCATGAGCATTCTTTCCTACCAGCATATTTTCTCCCCGAATATCCTGGGCGACCTGCGCTTCATGGCTCGCGACGACACCGACCATCTTTCCTCCAACGCCTTGGCCACTCCCATCGTGGCCTTCCAGGACCGCGGCTTCCGCGAAGAGTATCTGAAGGGCACCGTGTCCGTGCACCACGGAATTCAAGAGTGGAAGGCCGGCGTCGAAGCGGACTTTACCAGCATTCACGAGCGATTCAGCGACGCGATCGCCGATTTCACCCAATTCGAGCCGGGCACACCGCCGTCTTTCCTCTTCTCCGGCCACGACCGCGACCTCGAACAATCCGCCTTCCTCCAGGATTTCATCCGCCTGGGCAAGTGGACGGTCAGCGCCGGCCTCCGCTGGGATCACTATCAATTGGCGGTCAATCAAAACGCCGTAAGCCCGCGCCTGGGAATCGCGCGTTACATTCCGTCGGCCGACCTGGTTTTGCACGCGTCCTACGACCGCGTGTTCCAGACGCCCGCTTTCGAAAATATCTTGCTCGCCAGTTCGCCCGCGGTCGTCGCCCTCAATCCCAATGTCTTGCGCCTTCCCGTGGAACCCTCTCACGGCAACTACTACGAAGTCGGCCTGACCAAGGGTTTCTTCGGCAAATTCAAATTGGACGCCAACTACTTCCGGCGCACCGTCAATAATTTTGCCGACGACGACCAGTTGCTCGACACCGGCGTCAGCTTCCCCATCGCCTTCCGCAAGTCCGACATTTACGGCGCCGAGGGCCAGCTGGAATTCCCTCACCTCGGCAGGCTGAGCGGCTACCTCAGCTATTCCTACATGGTGGCCTCCGCCTATCTCCCGGTGACCGGCGGCCTCTTCCTGGGTGACGATGCCTCCAATGCCTTGAGCCAGATCAGCGGCCGTTTTTGGGCCTCCCAGGACCAGCGCAATACTCTTCGCACCCGTTTTCGTTACCAACTGGCACGCCGCGCCTGGGTCGCACTGGGCGCCGAGTATGGCAGCGGCCTGCCCACGGAGTTCGAAGGCACCCAGCAAGACGCCGCAGCCCAATTCGGCCAGCAGATTGTCGACCGCGTGGATTTTGTCCGCGGGCGTGTCAAACCCTCGCTTTCCGTGGACGCCTCCGCGGGCCTCGATTTGTGGAAGCGCGACAATTTAAACATGCGCCTGCAAGCCGACGTCGAAAACCTCAACAACCGCCTCAACGTCATCGATTTCGTCGGCCTCTTCTCCGGCAACGCCGTAGCGCCCCCTCGCAGCTTCGCCGTCCGCCTCGAGACCTCTTTCTAGATCCGCAATCCTGCCTTCTCCTTTCATAAAATCCTGACCCCTTCCTTAGGACTTTCTTAGGTCTGTCCATTCATCCTTTCAACCGTCAGCGGAAGTTCGCAGCACTCGAACAACCCTGACGCCACCATGCGCGAAACCAGAATCTTCGCACTGCTTGCAGCCACCATCGTGTGGTCTGGCGTTGCCTGCGGGCAAACTCCAGCCTCGCCCGAGCAAGTGGAAGTGAATCAGGATGCCTCTCAAGCGGCAGCCGGTTCATTCCTACTGGACAACGCACTCGCTCCAAATGTCGCGTCGCAAGAGTCCCTGGCGGACCCGCCGAAATCCCAGTGGCACTATGGGGGTTTCGTGGACGTGGGCTACTTGCTCGATTTCAACCATCCCGCAAATCACCTGTTCCGCAGCCGCGGCACTACTTTCCACGTCGACAACCTGTACCTCAACATGGCAGCGGCGTACCTCAGGAAGCAAGCCTCGGAAGAATCCCGTTGGGGCACGGAACTGACGGTCCAAGCCGGCAAAGACTCCGAGGTCTTTGGCTTTTCCGCAACGGCTCCCAACCTCCCCGGCTCCGAAGGCCTGCGCCACCTCGGCCCCACCAACGTCTCCTACCTCGCCCCGGTGGGCAAAGGGCTAACGCTGCAAGGCGGCATCTTCAGCAGCCTGATCGGCTACGATTCGCTCTACGCCAAGGATAATTTCACCTACACCAGGCCCTGGGGCGCAGACTTCACCCCCTATCTCATGATGGGCGTGAACGCCAGCTACCCCTTCACCGAAAAACTTACCGGCGCGCTGTTCGTAATCAACGGATATTGGCATCTGGCCAACGCCAACAGTGTTCCGAGTTCCGGCGGCCAACTGGCCTATAAGGCCAGCCCGCGTGTGACCCTCAAGGAAACGGTTCTTTCCGGTCCCCACCAAGCCGACACTTCCGTCGACCACTGGCGCTTCCTGTCGGACAGCATCGTCGAACGCAAAACAGATCGCCTCACGTTGGCTCTCGAGTACATGTATTCCTCCGAGCACGTTGCCGCACCCGGAAACCCCCGCGCCCTGATGATGTCCGGCCAGTTGCCGGTCCATTGGAGCCTCAGCAACCGCTTGAGCGTAACCGTGCGCCCCGAAGTTTTTTGGGATCGCGACGGCCGCTGGACGCTTTCCAGGCAGACGGTTAAAGCCGTCACCACCACCCTCGAATACCGCATCCCCTATCGCCTGGCCAACACCATCCTGCGCGTCGAGCATCGTTACGACGATTCGCGCGGGCCGGACGGAGGCTTCTTCAGGGGCGCTGAAGTTCAGCCGGGCGTGGTCGGACTCGCGCCCGCTCAGCATCTTTTGATTTTCGCCGCGATCTTCACGTTCGATCACTAGACCGCCGGAGGAGCAGAACCATCATGCTGGACATCGTCTTCATCGCCGCAACCGCGCTATTTGTCGGAGTAGCGATCCTGTACGTCCGCGGCTGCGACGGACTCAGAAAGAACAAACTATGAATCTGGAAAATGCGCTGCTCTTGCTCGTTTGCGCCGGACTTTGCGGCTATTTGCTCTTCGCGCTCCTGAAACCGGAGAGGTTCTGACATGACCGCCAACGGCTGGCTGCAAATCCTCCTGGTGCTCGCGGTGGTCTTGGCCGTCACCAAACCGCTCGGCATCTTCATGGCCCGGGTCTTCAACCGGGAAAAGACCTTCCTCGATCCCATTCTCCGGCCGATCGAAAAACTCGTATATCGCCTAAGCGGCGTCGACGAAAAACACGAAATGCGCTGGACCGAGTACGCCGTCGCCATGCTGCTCTTCAGCGGCGTCTCCATGGCGCTGCTGTATCTCCTCCAGCGCACCCAACAGTGGCTCCCGCTCAACCCGCAAAAACTCGCCAACGTCCCCCAAGCCCTGGCGTTCAACACCGCCGCGTCCTTCACCACCAACACCAACTGGCAAAACTACAGCGGCGAATCCACGATGAGTTATTTCACCCAGATGGCCGGCCTCGCCTATCACAATTTCACTTCCGCAGCCGCCGGCATCGTCATGGCCATCGCGGTCATTCGCGGCATCGCTCGCAAGGAAACCGACAAGCTCGGCAATTTCTGGGTGGACCTGACCCGCTGCCTGCTCTGGGTGCTGCTGCCGCTCTGCCTGGTCGGCTCGCTGGTGCTGGTCTCGCAAGGCGTGGTGCAAAATCTCAAGCCCTACACCACCGCCACGCTCGCCGAGCCGCAAACCGTCCAAGTCACCGGCGCCGACGGAAAAACTTCCACACAAGTAGTGCACGAACAGCTAATCGCCCAAGGCCCGGTAGCCTCCCAGGAAATCATCAAGGAACTCGGCACCAACGGCGGCGGTTTTTTCGGCGCCAATAGCGCCCACCCCTTCGAGAATCCCACTCCGCTCTCGAATTTTCTGGAACTGGTCCTGATCTTCGCCATCTCCTCGGCCCTCACCTACACCCTCGGCCGCATGACCGGCTCGCCTCGCCACGGCTGGGCCATCTGGGGCGCCATGGTGGTGCTGTTCGTAATGGGCGTAACCGCGGCCTATTGGGCCGAGGCCAAAGGCAATCCCCTGCTGGCCGGCACCGATCAACATTCCAGCCCGTTGCAGTCCGGCGGCAACATGGAAGGCAAGGAAGTCCGCTTCGGCATCGCCAACTCCGCGCTGTTCGCCACCGTGACCACCGACGCCAGTTGCGGCGCGGTCAACAGCGCCCACGATTCCTTCACTCCCCTCGGCGGCATGGTCCCGCTCATCAACATCATGCTCGGCGAGGTCGTCTTCGGCGGTGTCGGCTCGGGTCTTTACGGCGTGGTGGTCTTCGTGATTCTCGCGGTGTTCATCGCCGGACTGATGGTCGGCCGCACGCCGGAATATCTGGGCAAAAAAATCGAGTCCTACGACGTCAAGATGGCCATGCTCTCCGTCCTCATCATGACCTTCGTGATCCTCGGTTTCTCCGCTTTCGCAGCCGTCCGCCCCTTCGGCACTTCCAGCATCTCCAACCCCGGCCCCCACGGCCTCTCGCAAATTCTGTACATCTATACCTCCTCGGTAGGCAACAACGGCTCCGCCTTCGGCGGTCTCAACGGCAACACGCTCTGGTACAACACCAGCGGCGCCGTCGCCATGCTCCTGGGCCGCTTCTTCATGGTCATCCCGGTCCTGGCCATCGCCGGAAATCTTGCCAAGAAAAAAATCGCCCCGGAGTCCGCCGGCACCTTCCCGGTCACCGGCGCGCTGTTCTCCACCCTGCTCGTTTCCACCATTCTAATCGTCAGCGCGCTGACATTTTTCCCGGCCCTCAGCCTCGGCCCGATCCTCGAACACCTGCTGATGCTCGCCGGAAAAGTCTTTCTGAGGAACCCATGGACCAGTCATCCCAAGTCAAAGCCAAGCCGCTCGCCGACAAGAAAATCGTTTCTCGCGCGATCGTCGATTCTTTCGCCAAGCTGAACCCTCGCACCATGGTCAAAAATCCGGTGATGTTCGTCGTCGAAGTCGGCGCCGTGCTCACCACCATCGAACTCATCGCTCGACACTCTCCACCACGCCGGCAATTTCGGCTTCGGCCTGCAAATCACGCTGTGGCTCTGGTTCACGGTGCTCTTCGCCAATTTCGCCGAAGCCATGGCCGAAGGCCGCGGCAAAGCGCAAGCCGACACGCTGCGCAAAGCCCGCGCGGAAACCCAGGCCCACCGTCTGTGCTCGAACGGCTCGATCGAAGCGGTCGCCAGCTCCAAACTGCGCGCCGGCGATGTCGTCGTGGTCGTCGCCGGACGAGTTCATCCCCGGCGATGGCGAGGTCATCGAAGGCGTCGCCTCCGTCGACGAATCGGCCATCACCGGCGAATCCGCCCCCGTCATCCGCGAATCCGGCGGCGATCGCTCCGCCGTCACCGGCGGCACTCGCGTCCTCTCCGACGAAATCAAGGTCCGCATCACCTCCAATCCCGGCGAGACCTTTCTCGACCGCATGATTCGCCTGGTGGAAGGCGCCTCCCGGCAAAAAACCCCCAATGAGATCGCTCTCAACATCCTGCTGGCCGGCCTGACCATCATCTTTCTTGCTCGCGGTCGTCACCCTGCAGCCGTTCGCCATCTATTCCGGCGCGCCGCAAAGCATCTTCGTCCTGGTCTCGCTGCTGGTCTGCCTCATCCCCACCACCATCGGCGGTCTGCTCTCCGCCATCGGCATTGCCGGCATGGATCGCATGATCCAACACAACGTAATCGCCATGTCCGGCCGCGCGGTCGAAGCCTCCGGCGACGTGGACGTGCTGCTCCTCGACAAGACCGGCACCATCACGCTCGGCAATCGCCAAGCCACCGCGCTCCACCCCAGCCCTAGCGTGAACGAAGCCGACCTCGCCAACGCCGCCCAACTCGCCTCCCTCGCCGACGAAACCCCCGAAGGCCGCTCCATCGTCGTCCTCGTCAAGGAAAAGTACGGCCTCCGCGGCCGCGAGCTAAGCCAGCTCAATCCCATCTTCATTCCCTTTTCCGCGCAGACCCGCATGTCCGGCGTCGATCTCGACGGCCTGCAAATCCGCAAAGGAGCCGCCGGAAGCCATTGCCAGATACGTAGCCGAACGCGGCAACAAGGTTCCTGCCGAAATCCAGCAAAACGTAACGGATATTGCCAACGCCGGCGGCACTCCGCTGCTCGTCGCCGAAAACGGCCGCGTGCTCGGCGTCATCGCCCTCACCGACATCGTCAAAGGCGGCATGCGCGAGCGTTTCGACCACCTCCGCGCCATGGGCATTCGCACCATGATGATCACCGGCGACAACCCGCTCACCGCCGCGGCCATCGCCCGCCAAGCCGGAGTCGACGATTTTCTCGCCGAAGCCAAGCCCGAAGACAAAATGGCGTTGATCAAGCGCGAGCAAGCCAAAGGCAAACTCGTCGCCATGACCGGCGACGGCACCAACGACGCTCCCGCCCTCGCTCAAGCCGATGTCGGCGTAGCCATGAACACCGGCACGCAAGCCGCCAAGGAAGCCGGCAACATGGTCGATCTCGATTCCAATCCCACCAAGCTCATCGAGATCGTGGAAATCGGCAAGCAGTTGCTGATCACTCGCGGCGCGCTCACCACTTTTTCCGTCGCCAACGACGTAGCCAAATATTTCGCCATCATCCCCGCCATGTTCGCCGGCGCCTTCCCGCAATTGAACGTCCTCAACGTCATGCACCTGGCGCACGCCGCAATCCGCCATTCTCTCCGCGGTCATTTTCAACGCCCTGATCATCATCGCGCTGATTCCGCTCGCTCTCCGCGGCGTGCGCTATCGCCCTCTCGGCGCCGCCGCTTTGCTCCGCCAAAATCTGCTGGTCTACGGCCTAGGTGGCGTAGTCGTCCCCTTTATCGGTATCAAGCTGATTGACATGCTCATCACCTATCTGCACTTCGCCTGAGGCTCCCATGAAAAATAATCTCAAAATCGCCATCCTAATCACGCTGGTCACCACGGTCCTGTTCGGAGTGCATCTACCCGCTAGCGGTGACGGCCCTGGCGCAAGTCCTGTTCCCCACCCAAGCCAACGGCAGCCTGCTCCAGCGCGAACGGCCAAGTCGTCGGCTCCCAACTTCTAGGGCAGCCCTTCTCCTCCCCCGGCTATTTCCATTCCCGCCCATCTGCGGCAGGCACCGGCTACGACGCCTCGCAGTCCAGTCCGGCTCAAATCTCGGCCCCACCAATCACCAACTCCTGGATCGCGTCAAAGCCGACGTAGAAAAGCTCCAAGCAGAAAGTCCCAACGTCCCAGTCCCGGTAGACCTGGTCACCACCTCAGGCTCAGGCCTGGACCCGGAAATCTCCCCAGCGGCAGCCCAATTCCAAATTCCCCGCATAGCCCGCGAACGCGGCATCAGCGAAGCCGAAGTCCGCTCGCTAGTAGCCAAGCACACCCTCCCTCGCCAACTAGGCGTCCTAGGCGAACCCCGCGTCCGCGTCCTCGAACTCAACCTGGACCTGGACGCCACCCACCCCAAGAAGTAGCCGACCCCCGATTTTCCGCTTGACCCAACGTCACTCCTATGGTACGGTACTGTGAGGTATTTCTATGGAGTGGGGGCAGCGACGTCCTTTGACTGTTTATGAACTCGCCAACAAATTCCGCGCCTAAGCCCCTTTAGAATCAACACTTGCAAAAGTGTATCAAAACAAAGGACTTTAACTCTCTTTAGAATGAACACTTGTGAAAAACAGGGAGGGGGGTACCTCGTCCTTGCAATATCAAATGTCCGGGCACCCGTGGCGGCCTCCGACCGTGTATCCTGAGCCTCGAAGCGTGGCGGTCGCTTTCTGAACCTTGTAGAAAACGTTGTGTCTGGGCCCAGGGGGTATCCCTAGGCTTTCCTGGACGGCGTCTTGGACGTACTCGGCCTCTGCGGCTGAAACCGATACCCGATCCACGGCTCGGTCAAAATGTACTTAGGCCGCTTAGGATCAACCTCAATCTTCTTTCGCAACTGGTTGATCACCACCCGCAGATTCTCGGTCTCTTCCCCGTAATCCGGCCCCCACACCGACTGCAACAACCGCCGGTGGGTCAAGGGTTTCCCCTGGTTGGCGACCAAATGTTTCAACACGTCATACTCTTTCGGCGTCAGATGCACGGAGCGCCCGCGCACGGTCACCTCACGAGCCTCAAAATCGATGGTCACGTCTTTCGACACAAACGGCGGCAAGGCATCGCCCGGAGCGTAGCGCCGTAGCGCCGCCCGAATCCGCGCCAGCAATTCTTCAATGCCGAACGGCTTCACGACGTAGTCGTCCGCCCCGGCATCCAGGGCCTGCACCTTGTCGCGCTCCGCGTTGCGCACCGTGAGCATGATGATCGGCGCGTCGAACGACCGCCGAATCTCCCGGCAAGTCTCGATCCCGCCCATTCCCGGCATGTTCACGTCCAGCAGCACCAGGTCGGGCCGTTCCTTGCGCAGCAGTTCCAGCGCCTCTTCCCCGGTCTTGGCCTCGGTGATCACGTAGCCGTGCGCCGAAAGCGTGCTGCGCATCACCCGCCGGATCTGCGGCTCGTCGTCCACCACCAGGATGCTCGCCGCGCTCACCGCCCCTCCCTTGGCCCGCGGTCCACCGGCAGCGTGAACGAAAACACCGAACCATGCCCCTGCTGGCTGGTTACGTTAATCGTGCCGTTGTGCGCCGCAATGATGGCCTTGGCGATCGGCAGCCCCATGCCAGTGCCCCGCACCAGATATCTCTGGTCTTTGCCGCGATAAAATTTCTCGAAGATCATGGTCTGGTCGAAATCGTCGATTCCCGGCCCCTGATCCGAAACGCTGGTGGTCACCGAGTCTCCGGTAAGTTCCGCAGTAATCGTAATCGGCAAATCCTTCGGCGAATACAGGTTCGCGTTGTCGATCAATTGGACCATAGCTTCTTTCACGCGCTCCAGGTCGGCGCGTACCGGAGGTAAGCCGGGATTCACGTGCAAGTTGATCGGGCGCCCCGCCAGCGCCGCCTTGCAATGCGCCAGCGACGCGTCGATGATCTCCTCGATCGGGGTAGGTTCGAGTTCCAGCTCGAATTCGCCTGCCTCGAGCTTGGCCATCTCTCCCGCCTCTTCCACCAGGCGGTTCAGGCGATCGCACTCCTCGTTGATGATGATCAGCAATTCCCGGGATTGCGCCGCGTCCGGATTCCCGGAACCCAGCAGGCTGCTGACCGCGGCCTTCATTGAGGTCAGCGGCGTGCGGAAATCGTGGGTAATCGAATCCAGCAGCGCGGACTTCAGCCGCTCGCCTTGTCTCTCCGCCTCGGTTTGCCCCAACTCCTCCACCGCCCGCGCCCTTTCAATAGCGATGGCTACCAGGGTGCTCACCGCTTCCACGGACTGCCGCGATAGCTGCGATCCGGAAACCCCCAGGCTGGCAATGGGACGCACGCCCAGCCGCACGGGAATAAAGTATTGCCCCTGCTGCGCTTCGATGGTGATCTCGTCGCGCACGAACGCCGCCTTCATTTTTTCCTCATCCAGGTGCGCAGCCCCGAACCCCGACCGGTAAAACTTGTCTTTCTGCGGCAAGAACAGCTCCGCCGCACCGGCCTCGAAACTTTCCACCAGGTAATCCGGGATGGCGTTCATCAACTGGATGACATTTCCCTCGCCCAGTAGCTTCCGGCTGAAGCGGTACAGCCGCTCCACTTCGCGCCGCCGCTGGTGCGCCTCATCCGCTTCCTTGCGAATGCGCGCGGAAAGCTGGCTGCCCGTGATGGAGGTCACCAGAAACGCAAACAACGCCACCCAATTCTGCGGATCGGCAATGGTGAACGTCCCCACCGGCGGCAAGAACAAATAATTGAACGTCAACATCGCCGCCACCGACATGAACACCGAAACGGCCATTCCCCACACCGCGGAAACTGCTAGAATTGCCAGCAGAAACGACAGCGCCACCGTGGTTTGATTGACGTGTAGGAAATGGCGGTAGGTGAAGGTGATGCCGGCGAGGGTCGCGATGGCCACTCCGAAACCCATGGTCCGGCCGCCCAGGAATCTCTGCATCCCCGTATTCTAGCGCATGCCTCAAACATGAGGCGGAGAAGATGGCCCCTTGCCCAAGAAGCCTGAGGACTGGCTGGAAGTCGCATCGCCTCCCCAAAAAACACGCGGGATTTTCAAGCTCTTCCTGGGTTACGCCCCGGGCGTCGGCAAAACCTTCAGCATGCTCAGCGAATCTCTCCGTCGTAAAAGCCGCGGAGAAGACGTGGTCGTCGGCGTGGTCGAGTCCCACGGCCGCAAAGGCGTCGAAGAATTAATCGCCCAGCTGGAAGCGATCCCTCGCAAGAAACTCGAATACAAAGGCACGGTCTTTGAAGAAATGGACGTGGACGCCATCCTGGCCCGAAATCCGCAAGTCGTCCTGGTCGACGAACTGGCGCACACCAATATCCCGGGCAGTAAGCACCGCAAACGCTACGAAGACGTGCAGGAAATCCTGGCGGCAAAAATCGACGTAGTGTCGACGCTCAACATCCAGCACATTGAAAGCATCGCTCCGGTAGTCCGCTCGATCACCGGCATTATCGTCCGCGAAACCGTTCCGGACTGGGTCCCGCTCACCGCCTCGGAAACCGTCATGGTCGATCTCACTCCCGAAGCGCTGCAAAACCGCATGAAGCGCGGCGACGTCTACAGCACCGAAAAGGTCGAGCGCTCGCTGAAGAATTTCTTCCGCCGCGGCAATTTGATCGCTCTTCGCGAACTCGCGCTCCGCCAGGTCGCCGAACAGGTCGATCGCAGCCTGGAAACCTACATGGAGACCCAGGACATCCGCAAAAACTGGGGCGTGCGTGAACGCATGGCGGTATGCATCTCCGCAAACCCCGCGGGCCAATACTTGATCGCCCGCGGCGCCAGAATGGCCCGGCGCATGGATGCCGAGCTATACGTAGTTCACGTGGATCGGGAATTTGGCCCCAAGGAAGCCAATCAGAACGCGCTGGCGGCCAACCTGAAATTCGCGGAAAGCCTCGGCGCAAAAGTGATGCGGCTTAAGGGCCGCAGCGTGGCGGACACGGTGGCGGAATTCGTCCGATCCAAGCACATCACCCAGGTAATTTTTGGCCGCGCGCCGGTGCACGACTGGCGGAAATATCTTTATCTTTCCGCGGTGCACAGATTTCTCCGGGAATCTCCGGCCGTGGACGTGCATATCGTGACCCAGGAACCAGAAGACGAATAGTTAGTTTCGCGCTGGGTGGGTCACTGCGCCTTGGGATTCTGCAAACCGCCCGCGATTTCCAGCTCGACGTCCACCGACGGATCGGCCTTCAGCAGAAAATTACTGGGATTCTTCAAGCCCCCACTGAATGTAGGGCACGTTGAACTTTCCAGTTCCCTTCCAATGATCGGGCGTCAACTCCGCCTGCATCGGCACGGTCAGCTCGTGTTCCGCGCCGTGCAGCAGAAACGTCCCGTGAACCTGGACCGTGGAAGCGCCCGTCACCGCGACTTTTCCCTCCACGCGGTCCGGCCGAAAAACCACTTCGCTGTACCGCGCACTCTCCAGGATTTCTTTGTGCATTTTCTTGTCCCTGGAATCGTTGCCGCTCTCGCCGCTGGTGGCATCCGCCACGATTTCGCCGCTGGCTTTGCCGGTCGCGGAATCGAGCCGCAGGATGCCGCGCTTCAACGCAAACGTTCCGTGGACGGTGTGCAGCGTGCTACCCAGCGTCCAATGCACTTTGCTTTGCGCCGGATCGAGCGACAAGACGATTTCGTCGTTACTGGTTTCGGCAGGCGCCTTGGGAGGCCGGTGCGCCGCGCTGGCCGACAACAGCGTCACCAACGTGAGCAACACCGCCGCGAAAACCAGCTGCCGCCGTACACCGACTGAACTCATATCCGACCCTTCCGAATCACGCAGCCAATGCTAAGCGGCGACCAGCCGCCAACCGAGCAGCGCTCCCGTGGCGGCAAAATGCGCCGGCGACGTTGCACCGACGTGAACCGCGAGCAAACGTGCGAAGACATCGGGCTGCGAGGAGAGAGCACGCATGAACCGCTCGCGAGCCGCGCTGTGCTCGTCCATCAAGAGCATGACTCGGCCCATGAACGTCGGCCGGCGCGCCAAGCGCCGGTGTGCGCTCTGATACTGGTCGAGATCTCCGGCATCGAGCGCCTCGGCCAGGGCAATTGCTTGCCGAAAACTCAGGCACAATCCTTCGCCGGTGATGGCATCGACGCTGCCGGAAGCATCTCCGGTCAATGCCACGTTGCCGCGGTACACCTGTTTTAGCTGCTGCATCATGGTGATGGCCCCGCGCTCCGTGCTGGCTTGCGGCGCACCCACCAGCCGCCGCGCAAGCTCCGGAAATTCCGCGCCGAGTGCCGCGAACCGCATTCCCGCTGCACGTGAGATAAGCACGACGCAGACTTCTTCTTCTCCGACCGGGGTGACATACGCCTGGGCCTTCTCACCCCAATGAACCTCCATAAAATCCGACCACGGCTTCACGCGATAGTGCCGCCGAAACGCGTACCGGCATTCACGCCGGGCATGCGCCTCTAGTCCGGTCCATCTCCGCACCCGCGAACGAATACCATCGGCGCCGATAATCCATTTGGCGGCCACCACCTCTCCGCCGACCGCGACTCCTTCCGCGCAAATCCCTTGCACCGGAGTTTTCCATAGCAAAGTGACTCCCCAGGCCTCCGCAGCTTCCACCAATTTCTCGTGCAGCGCAGGCCGGAGCATCCCGATGCCCTGGCCGCCTGGAAAACTCGCCGCCACTTCGCGTCCCGCTCCCAGAAAGCGAATGCCCCGGACGGCGTAACCTTCGGAAGCGGAAACCCGCACTCCCAAGTCACGCAGAGCGGCCAGCGTGTCGGGCAGCAATCCCTCGCCGCAAGCTTTGTCGATGGGCGGCTGCGCTCCGTCCGCAACGGTCACCTGAAAGCCTTTTTTGCGCGCGGCAATGGCCGCCGCTAAACCCGCTGGGCCCCCACCAATAACGAACACGTCCGTTCGCTGGAGCATTTTGTCCTTTCCAGTTTTGTCCGGTGACCCTGGGCACCCGCCGGATCGCTCGTCGCAAAACACCGCTGATGCCAAGGAAATTTCCGTGTCGCGGCTGGTAGTTTAGATGCTGGCGGCGCTCCGGTCAGCGCACGAGGGAATCAAGAGATTGTCAAATACTTGTCGCATCTTGCTCACTCTAGAATTGATAGATGCCGGGTAGCGCTGCTCCGATGCCTGCGTGTTGTCGCCGAGTTTAGCGCAACGTCCGGCACCCGGGCCGGCGACAGCAACGCGGCTTTTGGTGCCATTTTTCTTCGATAAGTGAAACTTATTCAGTTTCCCATAAGTATTAATTGGACTGATTGACTTCCCGCTTCTACGCTGGTACCTTGATGGCGAGCTTTATGTTGCGCATCGCCATCTCGCACGGCCGCAGCAGCGCCATCTTTCGCGCGCAGTGTGTGCGCCGTGTCGTAGTACGAATTAGCCCCGTAATTGTAGGGGGAAACACATCGGGATGATGGCGGCCTAGCCAAGCAGCATGAGCAAGGGTTCGAGGCCATCATCCAGACCAGGATGATGGCCTCAAGTTTTTTAGGGAGGCAGATTCGTGTTTCAGCAGCAGAGCAACTTGGGGGGAATTCGCAAGTGACAGACTCTTCGCCCAAACCGAGAAGCCACACCTTGACCGATGGCGCGAATCGCGCGCCCGCGCGAGCCATGCTGCGCGCCTGCGGGCTGCGCGACGAGGATTTCCGCAAGCCGCTGGTCGGCGTGGCCAACACCTGGATCGAAATTGGCCCGTGCAACTATCACCTTCGCGAATTGGCCGTGGAAGTCAAAGCAGGTATTCGCGCCGCCGGCGGCACGCCTTTGGAATTCAATACCGTTTCGATCTCCGACGGCATCACCATGGGCACCGAAGGAATGCGTATGTCGCTGGTGAGCCGCGAAGTGATCGCCGATTCCATCGAACTAGTCAGCCGCGGAAATCTGTTCGACGCGCTCATCGTTCTGGTGGGCTGCGACAAGACCATTCCCGCCGGGGTGATGGCGTTAGCCCGCCTCAATATTCCCGGGCTTATTCTTTACGGCGGCTCGATCGCACCGGGCCACTTCGAGGGCCACTCGGTAACCATCCAGGACGTTTTTGAAGCGGTGGGAATGCACGCCCGCGGCGGGATGAGTGACGCGCGCCTCCGCGAGCTGGAAGGCGCCGCTTGCCCTGGAGCGGGCGCGTGCGGCGGGCAATTCACCGCCAACACCATGGCACTGGTTTGCGAATTTCTGGGAATCGCTCCGATGGGGCTTTCCAGCGTCCCGGCCACAAATTCCGCCAAAGGCAGTGCGGGCCATCGCGCCGGCGAATTGGTAATGGAACTTTTGCGCCGCGAGGTCACGCCCTCCAAGATCATCACAAAGACTTCGATTGAAAACGCCATCGCCGGGGTGGCCGCCACCGGAGGCTCGACCAACGCGGTCTTGCACCTGCTGGCAATCGCCAATGAAGCGGGAATTTCTCTTTCCATCGATGACTTCGACCGCATCAGCTCCCGCACCCCGATTCTCGCGGACCTGAAACCCGCCGGCCGCTTCGTGGCTACCGATTTGTTTGCCGCGGGCGGCACAGCGTTGATCGCCAAGCGCATGCTGGAGGCCAAGCTGCTCCAAGGCCAATGCATCACCGTCACCGGACGCACGCTGGCGGACGAAGCGGCGGCGGCCAAGGAAGCGCCCAAGCAAGAAGTGGTGCGCCAGTTGGACGCGCCCCTCAAACCTACGGGCGGATTGGTCATCTTGAAGGGCAATCTGGCCCCAGAAGGCTGCGTTCTCAAGGTAGCCGGTAATAATGTCCAAACGTTTCGCGGCCCGGCAAGAGTTTTTGACAGCGAAGAAGCGGCGTTCGCCGGAGTTGAAGATTCGAGCATAAAACCCGGCGACGTAGTGGTCATCCGCTACGAAGGACCCAAGGGCGGCCCGGGAATGCGCGAGATGCTGGCGGTGACCGGCGCCTTGGTCGGCGCGGGCCTCGGCGATTCCGTCGCCCTGCTCACCGACGGCCGGTTTTCTGGGGCGACGCACGGCATCATGGCCGGGCACGTGGCGCCCGAAGCTGCCAACGGCGGACCGATCGCCGCGGTGGCCAACGGCGACATCATCGAGTTCGACGTGGCGAAAAGAGCCTTGAGTGTCGCGCTGACCGACGCGCAAATGCAAAGCCGGCTGTCTACTTGGAAGGCACCAGCGCCGCGTTATCGTACTGGCGTGATGGCCAAATATGCTCTTATGGTTTCGTCGGCTTCGCAGGGTGCGGTGACTACGCCGGCGTTCGCTTCCAACCGTTCCAGTTCCGAAGTTGTGCACGCGAGGACATTATGAAGCTCACTGGTGCCGAAATTCTGTGCGAGACGTTGACGCGTCTCGGGGTGCGCCATATTTTTGGCTATCCGGGAGGCGCGATCCTGCCGGTCTACGACGCGCTGGGCAAATCCAAACTGCACCACATTCTGGTGCGCCACGAACAAGGCGCCACGCACATGGCCGACGGCTACGCACGGGCCAGCGGCGGCGTGGGCGTGGCCATGGCCACCTCCGGCCCGGGCGCCACGAATATGGTGACGGGTATCGCCACGGCCATGCTGGACTCTTCTCCGGTGGTGTGCATCACCGGGCAAGTCAGCAGCAAGCTGCTGGGCTCCGATGCGTTCCAGGAAATCGACATTACCGGCATCACCATGCCCATCACCAAGCACAACGTGATCGTGTCCCGCGCGGAGGATATCGCTCGGACCGTTCGTGAAGCGTTCGTGATCGCTAATTCCGGACGCCCGGGGCCGGTGCTGGTGGACATCACCAAGGACGCCCAGCAAGCCTCCTGTGAACTCAACTGGGATGCTTCCGCTCCCCACCTTCCGACGAAACGCCAGCGCGTCAACTACGAGAAGGCCGACTTCGATCGCGCCGTGGAGCTCCTCAACAACGCCAAACGCCCGTTGATTCTCGCGGGGCACGGCATCATGGTTTCCGGAGCCATGCGCGCCTTTGAGCAGTTCGTGCGCGCCGGACATTTCCCGGTGGCCATGACGCTGCTGGGCATCGGCTGCTTCCCTGCCAGCGATCCGCTAAATCTCGGCATGATGGGCATGCACGGCGAGGCTTGGGTAAACCACGCGATTCAGGAAGCCGACCTGCTCATCGCCGTGGGCATGCGCTTCGACGACCGCGTCACCGGAGACTTGCGCACCTACGCCAAGGACGCGCGCAAGATTCACATCGAAATCGACCGCTCGGAAATCAACAAGAACGTCAAAGTGGACGCCGCTTTGGTCGGCGACGCCCGCGAAGTGCTGGAGCAGTTGCTCCCGGCCGTCCAGCTTCGCGAGCGACCCGATTGGCTGGCTCATATTCGCGAACTGAAGGGCGACTCCGCGGTGCGCGACATCCAGGGCCTGCCCGACACCGGTCATCTGTACGCCGCGCACGTAATCAATGATTTGTGGAAGGAAACCCGCGGCGAGGCCATCGTAGTCACCGACGTGGGCCAACATCAAATGTGGGAAGCGCAGTATTACCACCACAACCAGCCGCGCACGCTGGTCACTTCGGGCGGCCTGGGCACCATGGGTTTTGCTTTGCCGGCGGCCATCGGAGCGAAATTCGCCAAACCGGAAGCCGATGTTTGGGTGGTGGTGGGCGATGGCGGCTTTCAGATGACCATGTGCGAACTGGCCACCATCGTCCAGGAAAAGATCAAGGTCAACATCGCCATCATCAACAACGGCTATCTCGGCATGGTCCGCCAGTGGCAGGAATTCTTTTACGATAAACGGTATGTGGCGACTCCGATGATCGCGCCGGACTTCGCGGCGCTGGCCAACGCCTTCGGCATCCGCGGCGAACGCATCACTTCCCGCGCCGATGTGACTCCCACGATTCGCTCCGCGCGCGAGTCTTCCGAATCGGTATTGATCGACTTCCGCGTCGAACAGGAAGACTCCGTGTACCCGATGGTGCCCGCGGGCGGCTCGCTGCATGAAATGATTCGCCGTCCTAACAACCCGCTGGTCGAAACCGCGACGGAACCCTAGGAAATCGAGGACTATATGCAAACACTCGTCGCATACGTCGAAAACAAACCTGGAGTCCTGAATCGCGTCTCGTCGCTGGCGCGGCGCCTGGCCATTAACATCGATTCGCTCACGGTCGGGCCCACGGAAAACGATGAAATCGCGCGCATGACCATCGTAGCGCACACCGATGAACGCGGCGGGCACCGCCTGGAGGCCAGCCTCGAAAAACTCGTCGATGTCCTGCTGGCCGAGAATGTGTCCGAACGCTCGTTGCTGGAGCGGGACTTAGCCCTTATAAAGGTATCGGCCGATCAAAAATCCCGACCGCACCTCATGGAACTGATCAAGGTGTTTCGCGCGCGGGTCATTGACGTGGCCCCGGAATCGCTGATCCTGGAAGTTTCCGGCACGGTCGACAAAATTGACGGGTTGCTCGAAGTGTTGCGGCCCTTCGGCGTTCTGGAGATGGCCCGTAGCGGACGCATCGCCATGACCCGCGGCGGCGACTTGCTGCGTCCTCCAGTGGCTCCCACGAAGAATGCCGAGCTTGAGGCGGCCAACTCCAAAGCCTAAGAAATTTCCAGTGGGATAGGCTTCAGCCTGTCCAGCGCCGGCTGCAAGGGGATGCTTTCCGACCATCGGACCGGGCCGGCCGAACGCAAAAATTAGCAACGACCGCAAAACGGTCAACGAGAGGAAGAGAATGGCAAAACTTTATTATGGAGATTCCGCGGACCTGGCCCTGATCCAGGGAAAGAAGGTCGCGATCATCGGCTACGGATCACAAGGCCACGCGCATGCCTTGAATCTTCGGGACAGCGGCGTTTCCGTTCGCGTCGGCT
Source organism: uncultured Acidobacteriota bacterium (assembly GCA_963788495.1). Lineage (GTDB taxonomy): Bacteria > Acidobacteriota > Terriglobia > Acidiferrales > UBA7541 > Acidiferrum. The sequence continues at coordinate 132,127 of CAWBGX010000006.1, forward strand.
TGCAGCCCGGCAGCGGATCGCTGGCGAAAGCGCAAAAGGACGGCCTTACCGTCAGCACTCCCGCGGAAGCCGCCGAATGGGCCGACGTGATCATGATCCTCGCGCCGGATACCAAGCAGCCGAAGCTCTATCGCGATTCCATTCTGCCGCACCTCACCGCCGGCAAGACGCTGATGTTCGCCCACGGCTTCAATATCCGCTTCGGGGCCATCAAGCCGCCGGCCAACGTGGACGTTTCCATGATCGCGCCCAAAGCGCCCGGCCATCGCGTACGCGAGGTCTTCACCGAAGGCGGCGGCACGCCGGCGCTGATCGCCGTCGAGCAAGACTTCACCGGCAACGCCAAGGCGCAAGCGCTCTCCTATGCAAAAGGACTCGGCTGCACGCGGGCCGGTGTTCTGGAAACCACCTTCACTGAAGAAACCGAGACCGACCTCTTCGGAGAACAAGCGGTCTTGTGCGGCGGCGTCAGCGAACTGATCAAGGCCGGCTGGGAAACGCTGGTGGACGCCGGTTATCAGCCGGAGGTGGCTTACTTCGAGTGTCTGCACGAACTCAAACTCATCGTCGATCTCATTTATCAGGGCGGGCTCAGCTACATGCGCTACTCGGTCAGCGACACCGCGGAACAAGGCGACTACTCCGCCGGCAAGCGCATTATCACTCCGGAAACGCGCAAGGAAATGAAGAAGATCCTGGCGGAGATCGTCGATGGCAGCTTCGCTAAAAAATGGATCGAAGAAAACGAAAAGGGCTGCCCCAACTTCCTGGCTACCCGGCAGCGCGAACAAACGCATCCGGTCGAACAACTGGGACCCAAACTGCGCGCCATGATGCCTTTTTTGCAACCGGTAATCGCACCAGGCCTGGCCAACAAGGCCGTAGGATCAGAAAAGTAGTAACAATGGGTCCGTCACTTAATTGTTAAACCATCAACAAGATGGTTGACACGGCGACGAATTTAGGCGATTCTCTCGCGCCATGCAGCGATCCAAGCCCCGGGGCCGGGTACCAGCTCCGAACCTATCCGAGCTGATCGAAAAGCTCACCGTCAAGCGTCAGGAAATTATTCGCCCCATCCTGGAGCACCCTCGCGAGTACGTGCTGCTGAGCGTGCGCGCGATGGCCAAGCGTCTGCACACTGATCCCGCTACCATCGTGCGCATCGTTCGCGGGCTGGGCTTCGCCAGTTATCGCGAATTTCAACATCATTTGCATGAGCTTTCCCTGGCCTTCGCTTCCCCGCTGGATACTCTGCAGCCCGCCGGTCGCGACTCCAGCATGAAGGCTTTTGTGCAGGATTCTCTGGCGCAGGATTTGAAGAACCTTCACGGACTCAAGAACAGCGTGGATGCCCAACGGTTGGCGGAGCTTGCCAAGCGCTTCCACAGCGCCCGCCGCATCGTGATTTTTGCGGGCGACCTGGATTCCGTGCTGGTCGACTATTTGCATTATCAGATCAGTGTTCTGGGACTGCCGGTATTCGCGGTCACCTCCGCGGGCGCGATCACCCATTCCGCGCGGGCCGTCAATAAACGTGATTTGGTCATAGCCATAAGTTTCCGGCGGGGTCTCCGGCAAACCGTCGAGGGCGCCGAGCAAGCCCGCGAACATGGCGCCTACTGCGTGGGCATTTCCGATACTTATCTTTCTCCGCTGGCCCGCGTGTGCAACGAACTTTTTCTCGCTTCCGTGGAAACCACGTCTTTCCTGATCTCTTTCGCGGCGCCTATTTCCTTATTGAATGCGCTCATCGCTGCTTGCGGGCAGTACCGGCGCCCCTTGACCCTGGCGGTTGCCAAAGAAATCGCCGAAGAACAGCGCAAGGGTTTCCGCTGGTACACCTCGTGAGCCTCATTCGCTTCCGCAAACATCCATAGCCGCGCCGAACCTCCCGCTACAGGCGGGAGTCAGCTATCATCTGTCACGGAATCTTGGTCGAACGTTGCCCAACGGCAGCGACCTGGATCGCGGCGAGGAGCCTGCTCCCGGTTCCGTGATGCCGCGGCTTTCCGCTCGAGAGGACTTTAAATCGTGCCCATCCATGCCCGCGCCCGTTTGTATTTGAGCTTCATCGTCGTTGCGCTCTTGTCGATCGGCAGCGCCGCTCGCGCGCAGGCGCAATCCACGGGAACTCTTGCCGAGCGCATTCAGAAAGTGATGAGCCGCCCGGAATTCGCTCACGCGAATTTCGGCATCGAGTTCTATTCGCTGGACACCGGAAAGGTCGTCTACTCGCTGAACGCCGGCAAAATGTTCGTCCCGGCCTCCACAACCAAGCTTCTCACCGAAGGAGCTGTGCTCGCAAAATTCGGCGCGGACTACCGCTTTCGCACCTTCGTCTATCGCACCGGGCCGGTCGACTCCAAAGGCCGCCTCAAAGGCGACGTCATCCTCGTCGCCAGCGGTGATCCCAATCTCTCCAATCGCATCCAGCCGGACGGCACGCTCGCTTTCGTTGACGAAGACCATTCCTACAACGGCCCGGCCGTGCCCGGCGATCCTCTCGCCGTCATCCAGCAACTCGCCAAGGATGTTGCGGCCAAAGGCATTCGCAAAATTGAGGGCCGCGTGCTGGTCGACACCCGTCTTTTCCCCGACGGCCCGCGCGAAGGCGGCACCAACGTGGTCATGTCTTCGATCATCGTCAACGACAACGTGATCGACCTGGTGGCCACGCCCGGCGCCAAGGCCGGCGATCCCGCCACCCTCGCGTCTTCTCCGCAGACGGCCTACATCAAGTTCACCAACCTGGTGACCACCGCGTCCGCGGACGCCAAGCCCGACGTCGATCTCTCCGATCCGGTCACCAGTCCCGACGGCACGGTTGCTGTGACCGTCTCAGGCAGCGTCGCAGCCGGTGCGCCACCGGTCACTGCCGCTTTCGCGGTTCCTTCTCCGACACATTTCGCGGAAACGGTGCTCCGCGAGGCGCTGTCCGCCGCGGGTATTTCCATCAAGAGTCCCAAGCGTCCAAGTCCGCCGGACTTCTTTTTGTTCAAGAATTTCTACACGCCGGAATACCAGCTGGCCGAGCATGTTTCTGCCCCGCTCGCGGAAGAAGTCAAGGTCACCTTGAAGGTCAGCCAGAATCTCCACGCCGGCATGGGACCTTATCTACTGGGCGCACTGGCGGCGAAGAACGCGAAAGATCCGCTTGGCTCCGGCTTCGGACTCGAGCGCGCTTTTCTCCAAGACGCCAGGCTCGATCTCTCCGGCATCTCTCAAGGCGACGGCGCCGGCGGCGATTGGGCCGATCTCTTCAGCCCCGATTTCATGTGCCACTACCTTACATACTGGACCACTCGCCCCGACTATCCCGTGTTTTTCAAAGCCCTGCCCATCCTCGGCAAAGATGGCACGCTGGCAAAGATTCAGACAACGAGTCCCGCCGCCGGGCACGTCTTCGCAAAAACCGGCACCTTCGGCTCCGAAGATCGCGTCAACGCCAGGCTCATGCTCAACGGCAAGGGCCTCGCGGGTTACGTCTTCACCGCGAGCGGACAAAAACTGGTCTTCGCCGCTTACGTGAACCATGTCTCGCTGCCTCCCGATCCCGACGCGGCACAGTCCGTCGCCGGTCAGGCCCTCGGTGAAATCGCCGCGGCAGCCTACGACGCCCCGCTCGATGTCGCCGCGAGCGCTGCAAACTATGACATCCTCATCCGCAACGCGCACATCCTCGACGGCACCGGCAATCCCTGGTACGCCGCCGACCTGGCGATTTCCGGCGAGCGCATCGCCGCCATCGGCGACTTGCGCGACGCCCACGCCAAGCGCGAAATCGACGCCGCCGGCCGGGTGGTCGCGCCCGGCTTCATCGACATGCTCGGCCAATCGGAAATTTCGCTGCTCCTGGACAATCGCTCGCTGAGCAAGCTTTCCCAAGGCATCACTACGGAAATTACCGGCGAGGGCGGTTCCATCGCTCCGCAGAATGAAAAGACGATTGCCCCGCTGAAGCCCTTCCTCGAGCACTACAAACTCACCATCGACTGGAGCACCCTGGATCAATATTTCCGCCGCCTCGAAAAACAAGGCACCCCGCTGAACCTCGGCACTTACGTCGGCTCCGCGCAGGTCCGCGAAGCGGTCATCGGCGACGATGATCGCGCTCCCACGCCCGCCGAGCTTCTGCAAATGCAAGCGCTCGTCGAGCAGGCCATGAAAGACGGCGCTCTCGGTATTTCCAGCTCGCTGATCTACCCGCCAAACATCTACGCCAAAACCGAAGAACTCATCGCGCTGGCAAAAGTCGCCGCGAAATACGGCGGACTCTACGCCACCCACATGCGCAGCGAAGGCGCCTCGGAAACGGCGGCCTTGGCGGAAGCCATCCGTATCGGCCGCGAAGCCAATCTCCCGGTCGAAATCTTTCACCTCAAGGTCAGCGGCAAGCCGCGCTGGGGAAACATGAAGAACGTCGTCGCCACGATTCAGAGCGCCCGCGACTCCGGCCTGGACATCGCCGCCGACATGTATCCGTACACCGCGGGAGCCACGGCGTTAGCCTCGGCCTTGCCGCCCTGGGCCGCCGACGGTGGCCCGCAAAAACTTCTCGCGCGCCTCAAAGATCCCGAAGTTCGCGTCCGCATCAAAAAAGATCTCGCCGGCGACCACCCCAACTGGGAAAATCTCCTCTACGACTGCGGCGGCGCCGCCGGTGTCCTGATCTCCTCCGCGGAAAATTCCGGGCTGAAACAATTTGAAGGCAAGACCCTCGAAGACGTCGCCAAAGCTTGGAAGAAGTCCCCCGACGACGCGCTCATGGACTTCGTTCTCGCCGACAACGCGCAAACCGGCGCCATTTATTTCATGGCCGGCGAAGAAGACCTGCGCACCGGCCTGGAGCAACCCTGGACCAGCATCGGCCTCGACGCCGGCGAAATGTCCCTCGACGGTCCCATTTATGAGCCGCACACTCATCCTCGCGCCTTCGGCTCCATGCCCCGTTTCCTGGGCCACTATTCCCGCGACCAGCATCTCCTCCCGCTGGAAATGGCCGTCCGCAAAATCACTTCCCTGCCCGCCCAACGCGAGCATCTCGTCGACCGCGGCCTCCTCAAACCCGGCTACTTCGCCGATATCGCCGTCTTCGATCCCGCCACCATCCTCGACCACGCCACCTACATTGAGCCTACCCAACTCTCCACCGGCGTCGACTTCACCATCGTCAACGGCCAAATCGTCTACGACCACGGCAAGCTCACCGGCGCCACACCCGGACAAGTCCTCCGCGGCCCCGCCTACCATCCCGCAAATTGATTTTTTGAGGATTCCAGGAGTTCGCGCATGACCGCTCCAGACGCTCCAAAACACATCCTGGTTACCGGCGCGACCGGCAAAGTCGGTCGTCAATTCATCGACCGCGTTCTACCGTCGACCGATCATCCGGGTGTCCGCATCCGCGCCTTGTGCCACCAACGCCTTCTGCCTCCACAAGCTCGCCTCGAAATCATCCAAGGCAACATCTCCGACCGCAGCGTTGTGCGCCAAGCCCTGGCGGGCGTTACGCACGTCCTCCACTGCGCTACCTGCAAGGAAACTCCGGACGACATGGTCGACGTCGCCATCAAGGGTCTCTTCTGGCTGCTGGAGGAATGCCGGCTCAGCCCATCGTTCCGCCAGATCATCCTGATTGGCGGCGACGCCGCTCTCGGCCACTTCTTCTATCCGCACCCGCTCCCGATCACCGAGCAGCAAAAACACAGCGCCTACCCCGGCTGTTATGCGCTCTCCAAAGTTCTCGAAGAAGTGATGCTCGAACAATACTTCATCCAATACCAGCTTCCCGGCTGCTGCCTGCGCGCCCCCTGGATCATGGAAAAAGACGACTTCAAATACTCGCTGTCGTTTGGCGAAGACGTTTTCGGCGGCCCGCGCTGGCGCGATCTGGTGGGCTCCGCCCGCGCCGACGAATATCTCAAGAGCGGTGCCGTGCCGGTGATGCTCGATCCCCAAGGTCAGCCCGTCAAACGCAATTTCGTCCACGTGAGCGATCTCGTGGACGCCATTCTCCTCGCTCTGGACCATCCCAAATCGCTCGGCCAGACCTTCAACATCTGCATGGATGAACCAGTGGACTACCGCCAAGTCGCCGATTATCTCCAGCGAACCCGCGGACTGCCCTCGGTCGAGATGCAAACTCCGTATTGGTCCACCTGGCTGGACAACGCCAAAGCAAAGTTCCTACTCGCCTGGCGCCCCCGCTTCGACTACAAACGCTTGATCGACGAAGCCTGGACCTATCACCGCGCCGGCGACGCTCCCCGCGTCATCTGGTACCCCGGATAGTGGCCCTGCGTTACGCGTAGATTCTCCGGGCCCTGGGAGGGGCGGAACTTCGAGAAGGGCCCCTCCTGCGCAATCTTCTTCGCGCCAGGGCACGGTTCCGGGCGTGCCCTGGCCCGCTTTACTGCAAACTGTGGGTGGCTGCACCTGGACGACCTTGCTGCCAGTCGCCCAGTTGCGCCACCTCCTGTGTTACCCCAGCTGCTTCGCGGCGGCCTGGCGTCCCACCGTCTTTTTTTCTGCCTTGTTGGAGAACTTGAAGGGCAGCAGCATCGGCACGCGCTGGCGATACTCCTCGTATTCTCCGTGCGAGCGCACCAGGTCGCGCTCCTCGAGTTGAATGGCGATGAGAATGTACGCGGTCGTGGCGATGGCAAACACCAGGTGGGCGGAAGTCATCACCGGCGCCGACCAGAACACCATCAGCCATCCCACGTACAAAGGATGCCGAACCAAGCGGTACGGACCGGGTGTTCCGAACGTCAGCGGTGTGTACTCCTTGCCAAGCAGTCGCAGCCACACCTGCCGCAAACCAAACAGGTCGAAATGGTTGATCAGAAACGTGGCGATCAGCACCGTCAGCCAGCCGCAAGCAAACAAAACGATCAAGGCTCGTTGCCCGTAACCGTTTTCCACGTTCCAGATCACGCCGCCCATCGGCTGCCATTTCCAGAACAGCAGCAGCAGCGCGATACTCGAGAACAACACGTACGTGCTGCGCTCCGCCGCCGGAGGCACGATCCGCGTCCACGCGGCCTTAAACCACGGCCGCGCCATCAGACTGTGCTGAATCGCAAATACCCCCAGCAGCATCAAGTTGATCCCCAGGGCTTTCACAAACGACAGGTCCGCGCCGGAATCGATGGACTTCGGCACTCCGAAATTCCCGATAAAACCCACCGCGTACAGGAACGTCGCAAGAAACATCAAGTAGCAAAAAACACCGTAGGCAAACGTCGTAATTCGACTAATCATCTCTCCTCATTTCGGGCCGCCTGGGCTGCAACCTCGGAACCGCCCGGCATAGCCGCTGTCTCTGAATGGAATGCTCTCGCTACCCTGAAACGTCTTCCATCGAGAGTGGGTAACTTTTCTCTATCTTTCCCGTATCGCCGTACTTCGCTAAATCACCAACACGAATGCGCGCGCATGATTCACGCCGCATACCAAGGCGGGTGCTACGGCAAATCCCGCCGCCTCCGTCGCTTGCTATTTACTCCCGGCGGGGGCTTCCATGTCCTTTGGCGGCCCTGATTTTTTCCTGCTATCCTTCTGACAATGGTTCCGGAACCCGCCAACGTGGTCTATGAGTTCGGACCCTTCCGTCTGGAGGTGCGCGAGCATCGCCTGCTTCGCGAGGGCCGTTCCGTCCCGCTCACCGGCAAAGCCTTTGACACTTTGTGCGTGCTGGTAAGACACCACGGAACTCTGGTTCGCAAGCAAGACCTGATGGAGGCCGTCTGGCCGGAGACCACCGTCGAGGACAACAATCTCGATCGCAACATTTCCGCGCTGCGCAAAGCGCTCGGAGATCAAGCCGACAGCCAATCGTTCATAGAAACGGTACCCCGCCAGGGCTATCGCTTCTGCGCCCCCGTTACCCAGAGCACCTCGCCAGGCGCGCCCGTCGCTGTCGCGCCGCAGCCGCCGGAATCCGCGTCCCGCCAGGAAATTCGCTTCTGTGTCACCTCGGACAATGTGCGCCTCGCCTATTCCACGGTCGGCTCGGGACACCCGCTCGTGAAGGTTGCGACCTGCTTCAACCATCTCAGCTTCGAGTGGGAGAGCCCCATCTGGCAGCACTGGGTCCGCGATTTAGCGCAAGGCCACAGCATCGTCCGCTACGATGGCCGCGGCAACGGCCTCGGTCAGTGGGACGTCGAAGACGTTTGCTTTGACGCTTGGGTGCGCGATCTGGAAACGGTAGTGGACTCGGCCGGCTTGGACAGCTTTGCGCTCATGGGTCATTCGCAAGGCGGCGCCATTGCCATCGCTTACGCCATGCGCCATCCCGAGCGCGTCACCCACCTGGTTCTCTGCGGCGCCTACGCGCGCGGCGTCAACCACCGCGAGCACCCCGACGCCATCGCCGTGCGCCTGGCCCTGGAAATCCTGGTCGAAGTAAACTGGGGCAAGAGCAACCCGTCGTTCTTCCAACTGGTGACCAACCTCTACATTCCGGAAAAAGCTACGCCCGAGGACCAGCGATGGTTCAAGGATCTGCAGACCATCTCGGTCTCGCCGGCAAATCTCGTTAAATTCATGCGCGCCTGCGACGAAATTAACGTGCGTCCGCTGCTGCCCTCGCTCACCGTGCCCACACTCGTTTTTCACAGCGACCGCGACAAGGTCGCCCCGCCCGAAGAAGGCCGCATCCTGGCCGCCGAAATTCCCGGCGCCCGCTTTGTCCCGCTAGCCAGCGCCAATCACCTGCTGCTAGCCGCGGAACCCGCCTGGCAGATTTTCCGCGATGAACTGGCGACTTTCCTGAAATGCACATCCACGCGGGCCGGAGTTGTCGGAAGTTGACGACGTGACCTGCATCACAATCTGCAACGCACGCCCGCATGCTTCCGTCCGCCGCCCTTTCTTACCGCCCCAATTTCTCAAGAAAAAGTTGCCATCGAAAACACAGCTCGATATTTCTCGCAAACAATCGCAAAAACTTTTCCACACCGTGCAAATTTTTTGTCTGCCGGCAAAACACCCGCGAAAAATGCCCATTTTGGTATCCGGTTTGCTTCACTTTAGTGCTATCCCGAGACCCGGATATCGCTAAGTATTTCCTTTAGCTAGTCTTAGCGACTCTGTTTTTTCCGGCTCGCGGGAAAGCTTTTTCCGCAAAGTGTCCCTTGCAGGGCTTAGAACGGGAGAATTCTGCAATGACGCCGGCCTTTCCTCAGCGTCCTCAACCGCTGCTTGTCTTAGCATTGGTGTCCGCCTTGGCTTTTTTTTCCGGATGTGGTGGCGGGAGTTCCTCTCCCAGCCCGGAGCCCCCCTCGAGCATCTCCGCAATCTCCGTGAGTGTCGCGCCAACCGCCGCGTCGGTACTGACGGGCCAGACGCAGAATTTCACCGCCACGGTCGCGAATGACAATCAAAGCAAGGGCGTCACGTGGGCGCTATCGGGTGCGGGTTGCACCGCCGCCGCTTGCGGAACTCTTTCCAGTACCACCAGTACCTCGGGCGCTGCCATCATCTACACCGCGCCCCCCACCGTCCCCAATCCCGCTACCGTCGCTCTCACTTCCACTTCCGTGGCCGACGCCACCAAATCCGCAGCGGCCGCGATCACCCTGGTGGCGCCCACGCTCAAGTCTGTGGCGATCACTCCCGCCAACCCCTCGGTTGCTCTCGGACTCACCCAGCAATTTACCGCCACCGGGACCTTCTCCGACGGCAGCAAGCAAAATCTTACCAATTCCGTAAAGTGGTCGACATCGAACACCACCGCCACCACCATCTCTCCCAGCGGCTTGGCCCTCGGCCTGGTTACCGGCTCGGCCACCATTCAAGCCGCCTCCGGCTCGATCACCGGCAGCACTACGCTGGTCGTCAGCACCGCGGCACTCAGCTCGATCGCCGTGACCCCGTCGACTCCCACCATCGCGCAAGGCGTCACCCAGCAGTTCACGGCCACCGGTACCTACACTGACGGCAGCATTCAAGATGTAACCACCTCGGTCACTTGGTCTTCCTCGGACAAGAGCATCGCCACCATTTCGTCCGGCGGCCTCGTCACGGGTGTCGCCAGCGGCCCCGCTACAATTCAGGCCACCTATCAATCCGAGACTGGCTCAACGACTTTGACGGTCAGCTCCGCAACCCTGAGCTCGATCGCCGTGACCCCGTCGAACGCCTCGATCGCTCAGGGTCTCTCCGAGCAGTTCAAGGCCACCGGCACCTATAGCGACGGCAGCACTCACGATCTCACTACCGCCGTCACCTGGTCTTCGCTCAACAAAACCATCGCCACCATCGCCTCCGGCGGCTTGGCCAAAGCGGTAGCCGTGGGCACCGCCACCATCCAAGCGCAAGCGCCCCTTGGTTCAACCAACGGCACCACCACGCTGACAGTCAACACCGCCAACGCCTCGCAGCAAGGCCAGTGGCAAACCCTCCCCTACACCATGCCCATCAATCCCATCCACATGTCGTTGCTGCATAACGGCAAGGTTCTCGTTGTCGCAGGCTCCGGCAACCAGCTCGGCATCACCGATTTCAAGGCCGCCGTCTGGAATCTCCAGACCGGCACCATCACCACCCAGCCCGTGGATTTTGACATGTTCTGCAACGGCATGGTCATCCTGCCCGATGGCAAGGCCTTCATCTTCGGCGGCACCGTGAGCTACGACCCCTTCGTGGGCGCCAAAAACGCCGAGACCTTCGACCCCGCCACGGGATCCTTCACCGATCAACCCAGCATGGCCCACGGCCGCTGGTATCCCACGGGAACGGTTCTCTCCGACGGTCGCGTCATGGTCTTCTCCGGCCTCGACGAAAACAGCAAGACCAACACTCAGGTGGAAATTTTCACCGAGGGCTCCGGATGGGGCACCCCCGTCACCGCCGGCTGGACCCCGCCCTCCTACCCGCGCATGCACGTCTTGCCCAACGGAAAGGTTTTCTTTTCCGGCTCGTCGCCCACCACCCGGCTCTTTGACCCGTCCTCCATGACCTGGACCACGGTCGCCGTCACCAATTACGACCAAACCCGCACCTATGGCTCTTCGGTGCTCTTGCCGCTCACGCCCGCCAACGGCTACAAACCTCAGGTAATCATCATGGGCGGCGGCAGCCCCGGCACTCCGGCAACGGCCACCACCGAGATCATCGACCTCTCCGCCGGCTCCCCGAGCTGGGCCTGGGGCCCCTCGATGTCCCAGCCCCGCATTGACATGAACGCCACCCTGCTGCCCACCGGCAAAATTCTGGTCACCGCCGGCTCCACCGTCGACGAAGACGCCACCAGCGCCAGCCTCAACGCCGACCTCTACGACCCGGCCAGCAACAAATTCAGCTCGGCCGGCGCCAACGCCTTCGCCCGCCTCTATCATTCCGAAGCCATGCTGCTGCCCGACGCCACGGTAATGGTCGCCGGCGGCAACCCCAGCCGCGGCGTCTACGAAAAGCACCTGGAAATTTATTCCCCCGCCTACCTGTTCAACTCCGACGGCAGCGCCGCCACCCGCCCGACGATCACCAACGTGCCGTCGAACGTCAGCTACGGCAACAATTTCCAGATCGCCACACCCGACGCCAATAACATCTCCTCCGTAGTCGTGATCCGCGCCAGCGCCGTAACCCACAGCTTCGACATGGACCAGCGCCTCGTAGGCCTGAATTTCTCCAACGGCGGGAGATCCAGCCTGACCGCCACCGCCCCACCCAACGGCAGCATCGCCCCCCCGGGCTACTACTTGCTGTTCCTGGTGAACAAAAACGGCGTGCCCTCGGTGGGCGCCTTCGTCCAAATCACAAACTAGCAATCGATCGTGGACAGTCAACCGGAACAGGCTGCAGAAGCGGTCGAAGAGTTAGTGAAGGTGGACGCGCAATACAAACCAGAAGCGCATTCCGGCGGAATGAGCCAGTTTGGGAAAAAGCTGGGAAAAGCGTGTCGGCTTGACCATAGAAGATCTCGAACGATTCTGCGCCGATTATCGAGCTGGGTGATAAGTGCGGCTAGGGCATCTGCGTCAGCCTCGTACCACTCGGCCGGAATCTCACGCGCTACTCGTTCGAGGGCCGTTGCGTCAATCGAGTTTTCCAGAGTTTGAAGCCAGGGTTCGAAGTGCTCGATCCCGCAAATGGATTCGTACGCCACGGCACTAAACGGCCAGTACAGGCCATTCCTCGGCTTGTCGCAAAACTTCCATTCCTCTCCTCCAAAGCATAGCCCTTGGTCGATCATGAGGGCACGAAGCGACGCTCCGTTATGTTGGCGAACGAGAATGAACTGCCGGCCGTCAATGTTGGAGGTCCATTTGTCAAAAACCAGAGCCCCGGCAAAATCCTGGCGATTGCAGGTCTGTCGCAAAGACTCAGCAGACGGGTAAGGCCATCTGCCGGTCAAAGGGTCGCTCTTGGAGCGAGATTGATATGGCATGTAGCGAGAACCAAAGGACCATCCTGAAAGGCAAGGTCGCCTACTTCGGACCAATTCGAAGGCCAATTCGGGCACGGAGCGTATGAGTTCGGCGGTGACATCTACTATTGCGACTTCAGGCATCGGCAGGCCGAGCAGTCTGGCCAAAAGGCCGCTCAGAAGCTCATTTGCGAGAATCCTGGTTCCTTGCGGATTATCCTTGAATTTGACGACGTAATATTCGCCGTCTGAACAGCGCAGCAAATGGGATTGGCACCCTCCTCTCATCCTCTGAATGTGTTCGAGCGCCCGGACGTGGGGAACAGCCAAAGAAACCCCGGTAACTGACCCCTCTGCGCCGGTGGCTGCTGCGAGACTCGCAATTGCCAAGGTGCTTGGCCGCTTGGTCATTTCGTTTTACCCCCACGATTTGCCCAAGGCTAGGGGGGCGGCCCAACTTCGACAAGGTCCCAGGATTACTAAGTTTCCCGAGATAGGTAATTTACTGACTATGTATATACGAAGGAAATGAAGAGCGATTCGCTGAGCGAATCCTTTGGGAATCGCGATATTGACCGGCAGGAAAGTTGACTGGGAAAGGAGGCAAACACCCACGCGAGGTGCCCTGATCCAACTGAAAGCAATCCCTATCCGAGGAATAGCTACGAGGTCGCCGTGAGATCGCTTGGAAAAGAAGCGAAGCCTTGCGTTCGGAAGTTATCTAGTTTTGACCGGGCGATGAAATTCGCCCGTAAGGCGGCCACGTAGCCCGAGAGAGGAATATTGTCACCCGTCCGAATTTCTACCGTCGTCGATTAGCCAGACTTAGTGGGCTAGATATCGGGCACGGATCCTGCTTACACTTAGCAGCTCGTGTGCGATTGCGAAGTGAACTAGTTCTACGACGGAGTGCGCCTCGGTCTTGAGCATCACTCTTGCCCTGTAAGTGTCGACCGTGCGGGTGCTCAGCGACAATCTATTCCCCACTTCTTTGTTGCTGTATCCTTCAGCGAGCAGCTTCAAAACCGCGAGTTCCCGTGGCTGGAGCCGGGCACCGCTTTGCTGCGCCTTATTTCGTTTTTGCGCGTCCGAAAGCATGATGCTTCGCTGCCTAGAGAGGTCTTGGAGTTTGCCGTCGCAATACCTGCATCCCAAACGGTCTTGCACGTACTGCCTGGTCAGAACCGCTCTCTGGCATCCAGGGCAGAAGACGATTGTTGCCCTGTCGCATTTGGGGCAGCGCCCGGCGGACAAAAGGCTCACACCAAAGGCGTAGTCATTGAAATCTACTTCATAGGTGCACCACGACACGAAGCAACGTTCGAGAATCGTATCCATGTGGTCTCCTGGGACTCCACTAAATTAGTTGAAGTATACCAGTACGTCATCATTAGGCAACAGTATAATTGCAGATACCCCCGTAGTTTGGTAAATGCTTGCCGCCGCCTACGTAGCTATAGCGCCGACTCCCACATGCCGGCTTCCCGAAATGGTTGCCGCTCAGTCTCGTTTTGGGCCAGCTATGCTTCCCGCAGATAACTAAGCCCTTATCCGTCAATGATGTCCTCGTTGGAGCAGCGCATGCAATCCATCTGGCTCGACGTTTCCAAAACCGGGGGTTGCTCAGATGAATTGGCGCGACATCTCTCTCGGGTTGGTTGCCTGCTCGTGCATTCCACTTGCAGTGCAGGCTCAGAAACCAATCCCTTATGCCAAAGATGTTGCTGAGGTGGTTGTTCCCATTACCGAGTTGAAGTTTGGCCCGGGAATCGGAGCCGCGTTCGGTACAGGCTTCTGTTTAGACCCCGCGTGTAGGTTCATAGGAACAAACTATCACGTTGCTTTGGTTGACCGGCCTCGCAAAATCCAAGGGCAAAGAGTTACCGGGCGATACCTTGCCACAGGACCTCAAGATGAAGGGGCAACGCTAAATGAAGCAGCCGCCGCGACAACGAGCCCAGCAATATACAATCTAAGTCGAGACCTTGCTATCTTCGAGTTGCTCCGCCCAGTTCCCCATCATCGCGGAATGGCTTTTGACCTCGACGAACTGAAATTTGGTCAGCAAGTAGACATCTACTCATACCCCAAAGAGTCGGTCAGCCCTGTCCGTAAGCTGCTGAGATTCAGTGGCACGTTCAAGGGCGAAACCAGGACAGGGCTCCTTGCCTTTGACTACAACCTTTCCGACGGGAAGGCAATCTGCCCAGGCGCTAGCGGCGGCATTGTCGTTGATCGAAAGTCTAACCGGATCGTAGGCGTTTTGAGCGCCATAGCCCTAACCGGCGAAGCGATCGCAATGGCTGTTCCGATTCGGTCCTTGGTCGAATTTGTGACCAAAGTGCAGCCTTTCTTGGCCCAGACTCTTTTCCCCTCCACGAAAACAGTTTCACCCCAAGCAGAAGACCTTTATCCCAAATTTATACCGCCTGTTAATGACGGACTACAGCATCGCTCCGAGGAACCCCCCGATGTCTCCACGCTACGCTGGAAAGCCCAGAATTTGGCGGACAATATGCGCAATTTCATTGCCGTGCAAAGATTGGCCTGGGGAGATGGAAACAGGGAACCCACCTTCGAGGCGGCCTATGAGGTCCAGGTTATCGACGGAGACCAACGATTCCGCTCCTATCCTGATGGCCGAAAAGAGTTCAACCGAATACCTTTCCCTTCCTTATCCGACTCGATAGTTCCTGCTGCTGAATGGTCAGAGTTGCCCGAGATGGTGGGCACAGAATACAAACTGCATATCAATCCGGCAGGCGATGCGTTCGTGAATAGTCAACGGATGAAAATTTTCCAATACACTGCCACCATCGAGGATCGCCTTTGTAGCTTTTTGTACCAGTACGATTTTGGCCTATTCAAAATCAAGAGAACCGTTACGGTTGCTTGTTACGGGGAGGTCTGGACCGACGAGGATATGAACATAATCCGAATGTCCGAGCATTACGAACTTTCAAAAAAGGAAGACTTTCATGTCGTCGTGACCTACGGTTGGCTCCGGGCGGTGGATGACATTCCTCGATTGATTCCCATGACAATTTCAGCGCAGGATCAAGACCACAAACATGTACGCTGGTGTCGCGGTCAATTCACGGACTATCGGATGTTCACAAGTCGGGCCAGGATTTTAGCGAATTGAGTCTATCTAGTTTTATACGAATCGAAATTGAATACTTGGATCTTCCCCAAATCCTCAGCTGTAAGCCCGCTGTGCGTGCGGGCCACTATCAGAAAGCGGACGCGCATTTCTTCGAGCTAAGGATGACCGTGGAAAGTGACGGACACTGCGAGCCACTGAGGAGTCCCGGACCGATCCGGATTTCTGACTTCTGGTTTCTAGTTTCTGCCTTCCGCCTAGCCCAAGGAGGTCTTGCCCAGCTCGGCGACGCGGCGTTCGTAGACCATTTCGCACCAGCCGTGCTTGCCGTGGTAGCGGAATACGATCTTGTGGCCTGGTTCGATCTTGGCGCGCGAGCGCACCACGGTGTCGGACAGCTCTACCCAGCCGCCGTCGACCAGGTAGCTGCCTTCCCAGCCGCGCAGCTCGAAGCGGCCGTCATTCTTCAGGGTCAGCAGGGCTCCGTTGCAGGGCACCACTTTCCCCTGGACCTTGGCTTCGGCGCAGCGGTACTTGCCGGACAAATTCACGGTCTGCGCCGAGCTAGCAGGAACCAGCACAAAGGACATCGCAGCGAACGAAAGCAAAGAGCCAATCTTGAGGGCCAAGCGGGCCGGGTTCATCTAAGGGTCCTCCACCACCGGAGACGCCGCTGCGGAACGTCGTTCTCGGGTACCCGTAAGGGGAGCACGTCGCGAACCAACCCTGACCATCGTAAGTCTTTAATAATATTAGTCTTAGAAAAGGACGCGGCCCGGACAATGACCGTTTGCCGGTCACTTTGTGTCCTGTTGGCACACTCTAAAGGAAATCTTTTGCAGTTTCTTCGCTGTACGAACGCGCCTCATTCTGAGACAGGCTCAGTCCAACGGCAACTCCGCCACGGCTTCCCCGTCCTTCCGGGGGTCCGAAGCCCCATAGTTGACCCCGGTGGCAAAGTCGCGCAGGACCGCCTGCCCGCCGCCGGTGACGCTCGAGAAAGCGCCCTTCCACTCAATCTGGTGCCCCTTCGCGGCCAGATCCTTGCGCACGGCCTGCGAAAAGCGGCTTTCCAGGTCCACATCGCAGCCGGGGAAGGTGCGCTTACTGAACCGCGGAGCTTCCAGCGCCGCCTGGATGTTCATCTTGAAGTCGGCGATGTCGGCGATGAACTGCGCGTGGGCCTGCGCCTGGTTCCAGCCGCCCATGATGCCGAAGGCGATGCGCGTGTCGCCCTTTTGCGCCATCGCCGGGATCAAGGTATGCAGCGGACGCTTCCTTCCCGCCAGCGCGTTCGGCGAAGCCGGATCGAGGGTGAAAAGCGCGCCGCGATTGTGCAGCACGAAACCCGTGCCGGGCGCCACGATGCCCGACCCGAACGAGTCGTAGTTGCTCTGGATCAGCGACACCATGTTTCCGTCGCGGTCCACCACGCTCAAATAGGTCGTGTCGTGCCCGCCCGGCAATTCTCCGGCGGACACGTTGCAATTGGCGTGGTCGGGATCGATCAGCTTGGCGCGCTGCGCCGCCCAATCCTTGGACAGCAGCGTGGCCACCGGCAACTTTTGCTTTCGCGGATCGCCGATATATTTGGCCAGGTCGGCGTAGGCCAGCTTTTTGGCCTCGATCATGGCGTGCAGCGTTTTCGTGGAGCCGAAGCCGGTCTGCGCCAGCGGAAACGTCTCCATGATGTTGAGCATCTCAAGCGCCGCAATTCCCTGCTCGTTGGGCGGCATCTCGTATACCGTCCAGTCGTGATAGGTGGTGGAAAGCGGCTCGACCCATTCGCCGGAAAATTCCGCCAGGTCCTGCGCGGTCATGGTGCCGCCGTGGCGCTTCATGGCGTCGAGAATTTTCGCGGTGATTTCGCCCTTGTAGAAGGCGTCGCGCCCATGCTCTGCAATCTGCTGCAGCGACCACGCCAAGTCGGGGTTGTGAAACACGTCCCCAACGTGGGGCGGCGCGGTCGCCGGGCAAGTACAGCGCTGCCGCGGCCGCGTCGCCGCGCAAACGATCGGCCTCCGGCGCCCAATACGCCGCGGACCATTCCGTCACCGGGTAGCCGTCCTGCGCGGTACGGATCGCCGCCGCCAAATCGTCCGCCAGTTTCTTCCTGCCGAATTTGTCCGCCAGTTTTTGCCAGCCGTCCACGGCGCCGGGCACGGTGATGGTGTGCACGCCGTGTTGCGGCATGTCCCGCAACCCCTCGCCGCGCAGAAAATCGATGCTTAGGCCCTTGGGCGCCCATCCGCTGGCGTTCAATCCATAAATTTTGTTGGCCTTGGCATCGTAGACAATCGCGAACAAATCGCCGCCGATGCCGTTCATCATTGGCAGAACGACGCCCATCATG
Organism: uncultured Acidobacteriota bacterium; assembly: GCA_963788495.1. GTDB lineage: Bacteria > Acidobacteriota > Terriglobia > Acidiferrales > UBA7541 > Acidiferrum. The sequence goes on from CAWBGX010000006.1 coordinate 149,962, forward strand.
GCGTTGGCGGCGATGGCCGCATCGACGGCGTTGCCGCCGCGCTCCAGGATGCGCACGCCGGCTTGCGCCGCCAGCGGGGATTCCGCGGCCACGATGCCATTGCGCGAAATCACCATGGAGCGCGCCTGCGAACGGTCCTGAGCGAAACTCCCGGTCGCTGCAAATGCAATCGTCGCCGTCACGCCCACAACAACTCTCAGCCATTTCGAAATTTGCATGTTCCCGCCCAACTCCTTCAGCCCATTGTCGGAATTAACGCCCGCTACAAAAATAAATACCGCCGCACTAGAAATATCCGCAGCAATATTTCGTAAGGGCTGCACTGTATCGCGTGCGATGCCTTCGAGCAAGGGCTCCAGTTTTTGTCAGTTTTTGTGCTCCCGTTTCCTGCGCACACGTTCTCGACTCAGGTTCTTGCAGTCCACTTTTTTGCGCTTTGGTTCTGGCACTTTGGTTTTTGGCTTGGTTTCCATGTGCATCTGGGTTCTCTCGCACATGGATTGCTAGATCGCTGGAGATTGTCCTCAGAACGCCCTAGAATCAAATAGACGCGCGGTAGCATCCAAGCTGGGTCCCACCGCTGGCTTGCTGGACGCGTCTTGGAGGCAGATATCGTGCCGGAACAACGCAGTGGAGCAGCAGCTTCGGGTCAGGCCGGAGCGCCGCGCTCGCCGCTGGATGGGCAAATTGACGCGCTGCTTGCCGGCCATCACGCCGATCCTTTCGCGCTTCTGGGCCCGCAGCCGGTGGAGACCGCATCGGGCCGCCGCTGGGTCATCCGTTTTTTCCATCCGGGCATCGCCGCCGCCGATATCCTACTTGCCGGTTCACAAGGCGCCATCGAAGCAAAGAAAATTCGGCCGGAAGGATTTTTCGAAGCGGCGCTGCCCGATAGCTACAAAGATCGTCCCGATCCGGCCAATTACCGGATTCGTTTTCGCACCGACGGCGGGGATTCTTTCGAACGCTACGACACCTACGCTTTTCCTTATCTTTTGAGCGAGTTCGATCTGTACCTGATGGGCGAGGGCCGCCACTACGACACCTACGAAAAGCTGGGCGCGCACGTGCAAACGCTATCCGGGGTGCGGGGCGTCGATTTCGCGGTGTGGGCGCCTAGCGCGCGGCGCGTCAGCGTGGTGGGCGATTTCAATCACTGGGATGGGCGCGCGAATCCCATGCGGGCGCGGGGCTCTTCCGGAGTATGGGAACTGTTCTTGCCGGAATTGGACGAAGGGGCCATCTATAAATACGAGATCATCGGCCCGCAGGGGCAGCTTCTTCCGTTGAAAGCCGACCCGTACGGATTTCGGGCGGAGCTGCGGCCGAACACCGGCTCGGTCGTGGCGCGGCTGGATACCTATGAGTGGAAGGATGCGGGGTGGATGGAGCAGCGCCGGCAGACGAACCAGCTGGAACGTCCCATATCGATCTACGAAGTGCATCTGGGGGCATGGCGGCGGGTTCCGGACGAGGGCAATCGCTGGCTCACGTACCACGAACTTGGCGATCAGCTGATTCCGTATGTCAAAGAGCTGGGGTACACGCACATCGAGCTGCTGCCGATCATGGAGCATCCCTTCGACGGCTCCTGGGGCTACCAGACCATCGGCTACTATGCGGCCACCAGCCGCTACGGAACGCCCGCGGAGTTCATGGAATTCATCGACCGCTGCCATCGCGCCGGCGTAGGGGTGATTCTGGACTGGACGCCCGCGCATTTCCCGCGGGACACCTTCGGATTGGCGGAATTCGACGGCACCCATCTGTACGAGCACTCCGACCCGCGGCAAGGCTCGCATCCGGATTGGGGAACGCTGGTCTACAACTACGCGCGGAACGAAGTGCGGAACTACCTGATTTCCAATGCGCTGTTCTGGCTGGACAAGTATCACATCGACGGGCTGCGGGTGGACGCGGTGGCCTCCATGCTGTATCTGGATTATTCGCGCAAGGAAGGTGAATGGGTTCCCAACGAGTTCGGCGGACGCGAGAATCTGCCGGCCATCGATTTTCTGAAGCGGCTCAACGAAGTAGGTTACGAGCGGTTCCCCGGATTGCTGACCATCGCGGAGGAATCGACGTCCTGGCCCAGCGTTTCGCGGCCCACGTATCTGGGCGGGCTGGGGTTCAGCCTCAAATGGAACATGGGCTGGATGAACGACACGCTGAAATACTTTTCCAGCAGTCCCATCCATCGCAAGTACGAGCAGAATAAGCTGACGTTCTCCTTGCTTTACGCATTCACGGAAAACTTCGTGCTGCCCTTCTCGCACGACGAAGTGGTGCACGGCAAAAACTCGCTGCTGCACAAGATGCCGGGAGACATGTGGCAGCAGTTCGCGAATTTGCGACTGCTGTACGGCTATCAGTACGGACATCCGGGCAAAAAGCTGCTGTTCATGGGCCAGGAGTTTGCGCAGCGCAGCGAATTCAGCGAGGCGCAGAGCCTGGACTGGCACTTGCTGCAATACGAACCGCATGTCGGGGTGCAACGGCTGGTCGCGGACCTGAATAAGCTGTACAGCGCCGAAGCCGCTTTGCACCAGGTGGACTTCGACTGGCGAGGCTTCGAGTGGATCGACTGCAACGACGCCGACAACAGCGTGTTCTCGTTTATCCGGCGAGGGAAGAAATCGGAAGACGTGATGATCGTGGTGCTGAACGCCACGCCGGTGGTGCGCTCGGAGTACCGGGTGGGCGTGCCGCAGCCGGGTTTTTACCAGGAAGTTCTGAACACCGACTCCGCCACGTATGGCGGCTCGAATGTCGGCAATATGGGCGGAGTGCACTCCAAGCCTGAACCGCATATCGGCCGGCAGCAGTCGGTCACTCTAACGCTCGCTCCCCTGGCCGCCATCTTTCTGAAGTGGAAACCTGAGTAGTCTACGCTTTCTAGAAAATCGAATGACAGGATTGCTGCGGCGAATTCCCCCTCTGCTCGCTGCGCCTGGACACGCTGACGCGGAGTACACCCTGCACCCAGTACTTCACTCGAGAGAGCGGCATCCCGCGGCCCAAAGACCCGACTGCGCGCCGCGTACCGTCAAACCGGTTGTGTCTGCGGGATGGCGGGCGCTGGCTGCTCCAAGAGCGCCTTAATAAGGTCCGCAGTGGACGAATCCCGCCTGGTGTTGTCGGTTATCGCTGCGTTTGCGAGAAGGGATATCGCCACTCGCTGAGCGGAGGAAACCTTGTCGCCGAAAAGATTGAATTGCTGCAGCGTGCGATTGTGAAGATAGAAGAAAACACTCGCGATGAATTGCGTTATTACGCCCGAGAGCGCGGCCAGCTTCGAGGCGTCGAAGGTATGGTTTCCCCAGATTGTCGAGTAAATCGCAAGAATCACGCCGGTCGCGATCAGGGCAAAGGACAATAGCGCGATCTGCCTGCAGAGCTTGAAGCTGATCTGGGCTTGGATGCGAGTCTGAGCGACATATTTTTCTATGGAGGCGACGTTGATCAGAAGGAAAAACTTAAACACGTCGGGCCCGGCTGCCGCTTCGAGCTTTTGCTGATAAGTGTCCGTCTTCTCAGTAGCTACGTCGACCTGTCGGTCCAGGCGCGCTTCGAAGTTACTCAATAACGTCTCGAAAAATCGACGGCGAAATGGAACAGGGTTTGGAGGTAAAGCATTCGCTGCCGCAGAAGCCGCCATGGCGATTCCCCCTTCTTACTTTACACGACAATACATAGCAAGGAGTGCAATGTACTTCGATACCGTACACCTGCTACTGACGTTGTCAAGTCATAAGTTTCATGGAAGGTGTGTGTTCGGAAGGTGGGGTGTGGACTGACGCTGCTGCAGGAAGCGGCGGACTGCGGGGTCGGGCTCGAGGCCGATGGCGATTTCGTAGGCATGGCGGGCTTCGGCGTGCGCGCCGGTCTTGGTGAGGAGTTCCGCGCGGGCGGCCCAGTAGGGTTGGTATTCGGCTAGACGGGCATCGGCGGCTAGTTCTGGCATGGCGGCTAGGGCGGCGCTGGCGCCATGCACTTCCGCGATGGCCAGGGCGCGGTTGATAGCTACCACCGGCGAGCCTGCGAACGCGAACAGCGCGTCGTATAGCTGCAGCACATCTGGCCAATTGGGTTGACCCGTGCGGCAGCGATAGACGTGGGCTGACTGCAGGGCGCCTTCTAACTGATAGCGGCCCACGTAGCCGAGAGCGCCGCCACGACGGAGCAGCGCTTCGGCCTCATCGATCATCTGCGAGTCCCACAACGCTGGATCCTGATTGGCAAGCGGAACGTATTCACCGCCGGCGCTGCGACGGGCGTGGCGGCGGGCGTGCGCGTGAAGCATGAGAGCGAGCAACCCAAGTGCTTCCGGCTCATCCGGCAATAACTCCGTCACGAGCCTGGCCAGAAAAAACGCTTCCTCTGTGAGATCGCGGCGGACTACGTCGGTGCCGCCGGGGTCGGTCCAACCTTCCGCAAAGGCAGCGTAGATGGCTTCCAGAACGGCGTCGAGCCGGGCGGGGAGTTCTTCGCGCTCCGGGACGTTGAAGGGAATGCCCGCTTGGCGGATTTTGCTCTTCGCACGGACCAGACGCTGGCCCATGGCGGCTGGAGAAACAAGGAAGGCCGAAGCGATCATGGCGGCGTCGAGTCCAAGGACCACCTGAAGAATCAACGGGGAGCGGACGCCGGCGTCGATGGCCGGATGCGCGCAGGCGAACATAAGAGCAAGGCGGCGGTCGGGAATTTCTGCATTCCGCGCTTCGGCGGCGGCCAGTCCCTCGGCCAGAAGCTGCAACTGGCCGGTTGCGGCTTCGCCGCTGGAGCGACGGCGGGCGGCATCGATGCTCTTTCGGCGGGCCACGGTCAGCAGCCAGGCTTCCGGGTTCGAGGGACAGCCATTGCGTGGCCAGTCCTCGAGCGCGGAAGCGAAGGCTTCCGACAGAGCGTCCTCGGCGGCGGCCACGTCCCGGGTGCGCGCCGCGAGGAAGGCGACCAGTTTGCCGTAACTGCGGCGCGCCACCGCTTCCGCCGTGAGGCGTGATTGCGCATCGCTTTCGCTTGGGTTGCCATGCTCGGCCGGGACGTCGGACTGGTTTGTGGGCGACACTGGCATCGTTGCCCGGCTCAGGCCGACGGGCCAATGAGCGGACGTACCTCGACAATACCGTGGCCCGAGGCCGGGCAGCGGGTGGCCCAGGAGATGGCGGCGTCCAGATCGGGCACGTCGATGATGAAATAGCCGCCTAGCTGCTCTTTGGAATCCGCAAAGGGGCCGTCGAGCACCTGGGTCTTGCCGTTGACGGCGCGCACGGTGGTCGCCGAGGAACTGGGCCCCAGCTGGCTGCTGCCGACGCGGACGCCAGCCTTGGACAGGGCTTCGTTGTAGGCCCTATAGGCCGCCATGCCTTCTTCCTGCTGGGCCTTGGTGAGGCTGGTCCAACCGGATTCCTGTACATAGGCCATTAGAATGTATTTCATGCGAGTCTCCTTTGATCGTTGTAGGCGGCATTGTATGCCGCTACTACAATGACGCCCGAGATGCGGCGATTCAGACAGCCGGTGATTGACGGGTGGCGGGCTGGATTGCTTGCAGATCCGCCGCTGGCGGTCGGCCTGATCTCCCTTACGTCGTGAGGATGTGCCGTCTCTGGCGTTCCCGTCAAGGCGCAGGTTGGTGCGACCGATTCTTACGTTCTGGTCATTTGGAAGAAACGGGGTCGATGGAATGTACTTGGATGATGTTGGTCTTGGGATCGAGGGTGCCGGTGACCTTCACTTTCAGGCCGGCGTTCTTTTCGGCCAGTTCGGGGGTGTCCAGCTTGTAGACTTCGTGCTTGGTCTGCAGGACGTATTTGCCGCCGCGCGATTTTACGCAGTAGTTGGCGCAGTCCGCGGGGGTCTGGCCCGCGTGGCCCATGTCGATCATTTCCTTGTGCGAACGGGTCAAGGAATGGACGTTGGTGGCGCACTGGGAGTCGGCGATTTCGCCTTCGAAGACTTTTTCGTCGGAAGCGTGGGCGCGCGGACCGAGCGCCGCCAAGGAGAACAACACCGGGGCCAGAAACAAGAACGGTCTTACCTTCATTACCACTCACCTCGTCTTCGCTAGAATTAGAGAGCTGATGCGGCTCTTCTTTACGGCTCTACCAAGAACTTCATGTTCATCTGCTCGTGGTCGTGGCTGCAGATTACCGTGCAGATGACCACGTATTCGCCGGCTTCGCTGGGGGCGGTCAGCGTGAATTCCTGGGTTCCGGGCTTGAGCAGCAAGTCCCAGCCGTCCACTGGTTGGCGATCCTTGGCGCGCAGCAGGGTGAATCCGTGAATGGAGCCGTCGCGGTTGCGACTCTTGGCTTTGTTGGCGGTGATGCGCAAGGTGATCGGCTCGCCGGGCTTGACGGAGATGACCGGTTGCTTCTGGCCGGCGATTTTGTAGCGGCTGTCGTGGTCGGCCAGGACTTCAATCACGCGGGGCTGCGACTGACCGTAGAGCGGCGGGCATGAACAACAGGTAGTCACGACAGCAAATGCCAGCAACCGCAGGAAATCGAATGCTCGTAGGTAGCGTGTTCTTTGAATGGTCATTGGGTTAGATACCTGAGTATTAGCCGCATGTCTTCGTCGGTGATCATGGCGCGCACGCGCATGTGGCGGACGACAGTGGCCATGGTGCGCGGGGGAAATTTGTGGGGAGCCATGTGGCAGCGACCGCAGTTGGTGCGAAAGCGCTTTTCGCCCTCGATACGCATGGCGGCTTGGTTGTAAACGGCGACTGGTGCGGCCGATCCCGAGGCTTTGGTCGATGCTCCGTTGGGGATTGGACCCGCTTTACCCGGGGATGCCGGGCTCCTGCGCGGAGGTGCAGGCGCCGACGCCGGGTCGCTCGTGGAACTGGCTTGCTCTTGCGCCGCGGCAAACACGCCGCACGCGGCCATGATTGCCGACAGCGCCGCGAGAATGAGGCGTTTCCTGGTCATTCGCGCTCCTCCCGGCCGAGGGGAACCACGAACCGGTAGGTCAGGCCCAGGGTCCAAACGTTCTTGTTTCCCTCCGCACTGAATTGCCGGCCGTAGTTGCTGGTGGCTTTCAGGCCATCCATAAAGTAGTAGTTCAAGCCGGCCTCGAATTGCTTGGTGTTTACTCCCGGAAGGTCGTCATTGGCCAGCGGGCCGGTGAAGAACTGCTGCATCCGAACCACGACTTGGGTGCGGCGCATCTGGTCGTTCCAGAACGGCAGTTGGCTCAGGCGGTAGGCCGGCTCGATCCAGTAGCCGCTTCCCTGCCGCGAACGGGCGGTTTCGGCGCGAATGTCCAGCGGCAAGGACAACGGCTGCCAGATCATGTGGAAGCCAAAAAGGTTGGAGCGTTCGTCCTGAAGGCGGTGCTGGAACGATCCGCCGATCTCCAGACGCGCTTTGGGGATAAAAACGCCGACGCGCCCGCCGGCAAAGCGGTCGGAATCGACCGGCGAAGCCGTGGACAAGGCGGAATAGTAGACGGCGTAGTTGAGGTTGAGCTGCCGGGTGGCCTTAAAGCCTCCGCGCAGCATCGCGCCGGTGCTGGCGTTGCTCGGACCGATGCCGATCGGGAGGATCAGCGGGTCGCTTTGCAGGTTGCGAATCCAGACGGGATATAGGCGCTCGTTGAAGATGCCGAAGGGCGTCAGGAAGCGGCCCACGGTGACGGTCAGGTGGGGGTTGGCGATGAAGTCCAACTGGGCGTAGTCCACTTCCTTCTCGACTACGCCATGAAAGCCGGATTGACCAGGGGGCTGCTCGAGATCGGACTCAAAGGTGGCGCGGCTTTCCACCAGCCAGCGCTGGCCCAGGGGCAAGAGCAACACGGGCATGACGATGGGGCCGAGGTGGGGGTCGCCGCCGTCAAACGTGGTGATGAACCCGGCGCTTCCGGAAAGCAGAGGGACGGGCTTGATGGCTTGCGGGGCCGCGGATTGCTCGGAGGAAGCTTGGGGGTCCGAGGTTTGCCCGCAGACCGTGGGCGGGAAAAAGGCAGAGAGCAAGGCTCGCGACGGTCAGGACGGAAGAAGCGGGCGAGCTTACATTTCCGTCGGCAGGCTCTCGGCCGGGGATGAGAGAACCGGGGCGTCTCGTTTGCGTACACGTAAAGCATAGTGCGATCTCTTACAGGCTCGTACAGGCTGGCGCTGTCTGTTTGTTACCTTGCGGGATATAAACGCTCGGGTCAATCCACCGTGCGGCGGAGGTGTGTTGAGACGGCTATTTTGCCTTTGACGGCACTTAGCCGCGAATTAACAAATCCTTTACTTCGTTCGATTAACGGCCTGGCGGAGGAGCGCGAACGGGTGGGCCGCATCACGCCACGGCCGGGACGCTTCTTTTTCGGAAACATTTCCGCGAGGCCTCTCGTATATGTAGCCAAGTACCGCTAAGTCTGTGAAGGAGGCACCTCGCCATGACCGACCGCACCCGAAGATTTTCTGGATTTGCACCGTTTGTCGCCGCCGCGCTCTTGCTTACACCGGTCGCAGGACTTGCTCAGAACGCGCCGGGGCAGGCATCCGGTAACGCGTCGCAGACAGCTTCCGCCGGCAAGCAAGACCGCTGGCTGCACGTCCGCGTGGATAATCCGGACTCCAAGGAGGAGACCGTGCGCGTGAATGTGCCCCTGGAGCTGGCCGAAAAGGTCCTGCCGACCATTAACCACAGCAAGTTGCAGAGCGGCAAGGTCAAGGTGGAGCAGCTCGATTGCCACGGGGTGGACGTGCGGGCGCTGCTGGACGCGGTACGATCGTCCAAGGATGGGGAGTTCGTCACGGTACAGAGCAAGGACGCGGACGTGCGGGTGGCCAAGCAGGGCGGCTATTTCCTTGTCCACGTGCTGGATAAGAACGGGTCGAAGAAGAGCCGGGTCGAGGTGAAGGTGCCGATCAAGGTGGTGGATGCGCTGTTTTCCGGAGGCAAGGATGAGCTGGACCTGGTAGCGGGACTGCACGCCTTGTCGGCGCAAGGGGATACGGAACTGGTGTCCGTCAAGGACGAGGAAAACACCGTGCGCATCTGGCTGGACTCCAAGAACGCAGCCGATTGATGGGAATGGCTGAACACCGCGCCCGGCCGTATGTCTAAGAAAGGAAACAGCAATGCTGCTCGCGAAACTAGCCTTGGGTTTGGGCGGGACGCTAGTCCTGGCCGGCGCCTACACCTTTCATGAAGGGGTGATGCGCGTGGACGAAGACCAGATCGACGGCCGGCATGTGCATGTGTGGGTCCCGGCGGCGCTGGTGCCGCTGGCGATGTACGCGGTGCCGAAGCACTACCTGGAGCAGGCGGCCGGGCAGGCGGCACCGTGGCTCCCTACTGTGCGCGCGGTGACCAAGGAGCTGAGGAAATATCCCGACGCGGAGCTGGTGGAAGTGGATGACGCGAAGGGGCACGTTCGCATTCGCACCCACGACGGGAAACTGCTGATTGATGTCGATGAACCGGGCGACCAGGTGCACGTGGCCTGCCCGCTGCGCATGTTGGAAGGTGTGGCGCGCGAACTGGAAAACGACGCTCCCGGCGTTTAGATCGGGCCGACCGCGCCTGGCTTGCACTCGCCAAGCACCACGACACAGGAGCGATCAGGGTTTTTGCTTCTGCTGTTGCATCTGCTGCATCTGACGCATGCGCTCCATCATTTGGGGATCGAACTTGGTCACTGGGCCGGTGATGTGGTCGGTGGCGCCGCTCAGGACCTTGACGAGCACCATGGTGTCTCCGGGATTCACGACTTTGACCATGCCCATGGGCGAGATTTTGTCGCTGACCCAAACGTCTCCCACGCCTTGATCCTTTTTCCAGTGCTGGCAACTGAAGGTGCCCGCGGGCACGGTGACGCTCTCGGTGCCCACCATGTGCCACTTGTCCATTTCTTCTTTTATGGTCGACTTGGCGTTCTCGGAGGGATTGAAGGGCAGCTCCATCGCGGGCTTTCCGGGTTGTTGCATGATCATTTTGTGAAACTGAAAATCGTCCTTGGTGACCAGTAGTTTGGCATAGCCCATTTGCCCGGATTTCTCGGCGTGGGCGACTTCCATCCAGTAGCCCTCTTTGCCGTCGACCATTTCCTTGCCCACGACGCTCATCTCCATGGTGGTCTTGGGGGCGTCTTGCTGGTCGGTGCGCTGCCGCTCGTAGACGGCGCCGTATCCGACGACGGGCTTGAAGATGTCCGCGATGTTCGGCTTTTTGAAGAAATCCATGCCGCCTTGCGCGGCCGCCGAGCCCGCCGCGCACAAGCAACCTGCTGCCGCCAAGACCACGACTTGCATTCGCTTCATTTTGATCTCCTTTAGGTTGAATGCGCGAGCGCGCCGTTCAGCAGATTATACGGCGGAGGCAGGCGAAATTCTCGCAAGGATATCGGCGTGGTTCGCTGGGAGTAATCCCGCGGGTGGGAAGGAACATTTCCGGACCTGATCGCGCAGGCGGCGCGCACTAACTGGACGGATCGGGTCTACTCGTAGGCCAGCGCGACGACGGGATCGTAGCTTGCCGCTCGCAAGGCCGGATAGGCGACGCCGGCCGCAGCGCCCACCAGCGCCAGGACAATGGACTGGAAGACCCAGCGCGGGGTGATCAGAATCATCAAGCCCGGATTGGTCTCTTTCAAAATGGCTTGGGTCAGAAACGTCAACAAGATGCCCAGGCCGGCGCCCATCAGTGTGAGCACCAGCGTCTCACCGAGCAGCATGCGCACCACATCCAATCGCGAAAAGCCCAGGGCCTTCAAGATGCCGACCTCGCGGGTGCGCTCCATCACCATGGTGTGCATGTTCAGCAGCACCACCAGGAAACTGATCACGATGCCGAGACCCACCATGGAGCGAACGAAGGGCTTGAGTTCCGGGAGATTCGAGGAGCTCATGAGGGTGACGTACTCGGACATCGAACGCACCCGGTTGTTCGGCGACAGCTTCAAGATTTCGGCGCGCGTCGCCTCGGTGTCGCCCTTGCTGCGTACGTAGAACATGGACACGCGGTTTTCGACGCCGGCGATTTCTTGGGCGGTCTTCAGCGCGATGAAAAACCTCGCGCCCTTGCCGTGGGCTACGATGCCGCTGACCGTGAAGATGTGGTTCAGCAGCGTGATGTGGTCGCCGACCTTCAGGTGTTTGGACTGGGCGATGATGTCGTCGGCCAGCACTTCGTCGGGGGCCTCGAATCTCCGGCCGGCGCGGTACAGGAAGCCCCGGCTGAGAGCGTTAAACCGTTTGTAATCGATGCCATAGATCATGACCAGGTTCTTGGGTTCAGTGAGGATCACGGTGGGAGCCACGTCGTCGATGCCCGGCAGCGCTTCCATCTGCTCGCCGAGAGTTTCCGGCATCACGGCGCTGGAGAACGCGAAGAAAATCGAAGAGTTCGGCGGCTGCACCAGAATATCCGCGCCGACGCCTTCGACGCGCTTGCCCCATTCGGAGATCACACCGGAAGTGAGGCCCACGATCATCAGGACCAGAATGACTTGAATCGCGATGGCGATCACGCTGAGGGAACAGCGCAGGGGCCGCGCCACAATGTTGCCCCAGAACATCTGCAGCAGAGAAAACGGTCCGTCGTCGTAGGTGTCACTCATTTTTAAATTCGATCCGCATACCGATCATCGCCCAAAGCTCATCCGCGCTTCGCGACAGCACGGCGAGTGCCGAAACGCGACGAAAATATTTCGGCTCTGTTAAGTTTTCAACACAAGTGTTGATAAGTTTGTGGAAAAGCGCGCATCGTCGAAGGCTAACTACACGATTCTCAGTATCCTGGTCCGCTTTGCACCATTTCGGTGCAACCTTTGCAAAATTTTCTTTCTGCCGTCCTTCAGTACCATCGCGGCGGCTTCTCCAAGTGCACCTTGATGAGTTGCTTGGCCTCGGCGATATCGTACCAGCGCCCGTACGTCTTCCATCCATCCGCGACCACCTGGATCAACACTCTGCCCATCGGGGCATCCGGAACGTGCGCGGTGCCCTCGCGGTTGGTTTTCACGTTCAACTCCACTTTCTTGTCTTTCTTGATCTTGCGCTCTTCCACGTACTTGATGTACACACTGGCGTTCTCGACCGGCGCTTCGTTCTCGCCGCCGGAAACTTCGATGGTTACGCGCGAAGTCTGGTCGGGGGGAGGCGCGGGCGTCTTGCCGCCGGAACCTTGTGTGGGGTGCGCGCTGGTAAAAATTCCCAAGGACACCAAGGCCACGACTGACAAGCATCCCGCCGCTAATCGCCCAAGTTTCATTTCGGTATGCACTCCATCCTCCACGCAAGCGCGGCTTTGGTCAAGTCTTTGGCTGATTGTTTCGATGCCTTTCCGGCCTGGCGTGCTGCTCTTGGCTCTGCGAGGCCCTTGCGAGCGGCGGAAACTCCCGGGCACAGGCTGTTTGACTGACTGGTTTTGCTACGGTACCTTCTCTGTAGCATCATCTCGGCAGGCCATCGCGGAGCGCATTGATACCGTTTGCGACCGCCAAGCGATCAACCGTCGTAAAGCCACGAGATTCCGTCACTTTCAAAGTACTGAGCGCGCCCGCTGCCCTCCCACGCCGCGGCCTGCCGACGGTTTCGCGGCCAGGGTGAAGAGGAGATCATCATGGGTTTTGCCACCAACGCCATTCACGTAGGCCAGGAGCCGGATCCCGCCACCGGCGCAATTGTCGCTCCGATCTACCAGACTTCCACCTACGTGCAAACGGAGTTGGGCAAAAACAAGGGCTACGACTACGCGCGCACCAATCATCCGAACCGCAAAGCACTCGAGCGCACCATGGCCAAGCTGGAAGGGGGTCACAGCGCTTACGTTTTTTCGTCGGGCATGGCCGGCATCGATGCGGTGTTCCGTTTGCTGCGTCCCGGCGATCACGTCATTCTCTCCGAAGCGGTGTACGGCGGCGTGTTTCGCCTTTCCACGCAACTGCTGGTGCACTTCGGCCTGGAGTTCAGTTTTGTGGACACTTCGTCGGTCGAGGCGGTGCTGGGCGCGTTGCGCCCCAATACGAAGATGCTGTACGTCGAGACTCCCACGAACCCAACCCTGCGGGTCGCCGACCTCACGGCCATGGCCAAGCTGGCCAACGACCGGAATGTAACTCTGGTGGTCGACAACACGTTTCTGAGTCCCTATCTGCAACAGCCCATCGAATTCGGAGCGCACATCGTGGTGCACTCGATGACCAAGTATCTCAACGGCCACAGCGATTCGACCGGCGGGGCGGTGATTTTGACGCGCCCGGAAGACGCGGAGAAAATTTATTTCATCCAGCGCTCGGCGGGCAGCGGCCTGGCGCCCATGGATTGCTTTCTGGTGTCGCGTGGAATCAAGACACTGGCGGTGCGCATGCTACAGCACAACGCCAATGGCATCGCGGTAGCGCGGCATCTGGACGCGCATCCCAAGGTTCGCAAGGTGTACTACCCCGGGCTGTCCTCGCACCCGCAGCACGAAATCGCTCGCAAGCAGCAGCGCGGGCCCGGCGCGATGCTTTCGTTCGATCTCGAAAGCGCTGGATGCCGCTCGGCGCTTCCTGAACCAAGTGAAGCTGTGCTCGTTGGCCGAGAGCCTCGGCGGGCGTGGAAACGCTCATTTCTCTGCCCGCACTGATGACCCATGCCTCCATGCCCGTGGAGGTGCGCGAGCGCGTCGGCATCACGGAAGGACTGGTGCGTCTGTCCGTCGGCATCGAGGACGTCGAAGATATCATCGCCGACCTGGACCAGGCGCTCCTGTCGGTCTAGCAGCCGGTATCGCTATGTAGGCGCTGGGCTTCAGCCCGACGTGCCGTCTCCCATGCCGATTGGCCACGCGGATGACAGATACTAATCGCACCAAGATCGAAGGGAAATCCTGAGTTTGGCGCAATCGCATCCAGCACGACTGCTCGCGACCCGAGCCACAGCTGCAGTGGGAGCGGTCGTGACTGCTTTCGTGCTCGCGCAAGGGATTCGCGAGCTACTGCACCCGGCCCATGCACATTGCGGATTGCTGATAACTTCAGATGGTTGGCTGCCCGGCTGGTTGGTGATAGTCCTGAACGTCGGCTTCTACGCCGCCTTCTGGCGGGGAGGGTTCTTGTTCATACGCGGCAACCAAGGGCGAGAGCGCCTTTTCATGGTCGGGTGGTTCACGTTCTTTCTGCTGTCGCCCCTCAGGACATTGGGGCCGCAGTGGTGCGTGACAGTCAATTACATTGACAGGTTCGGATTACTAGTTGCGCTGGTCGTCGCGATATCACTTGTGGTGCGCCCCCCGAATGTGACTGATTCTCGCTCATAGGCGATATTCTAATTACCCTCATCCGCAGTTGGAAACTCCCGATTAGCCAGGCGGTCGGGAAGCGACGACCCATCACCCAAAACCGCAATCTCTTTGACTCCCCGCGTCACTCCCCCTTATGATTCCCCCGCCGAGGCGCGCCCTCGGGACACGCATGGTCGGCGAAACAATCTCTCATTACCGCATCGTCGAGAAACTGGGCGGCGGTGGCATGGGCGTGGTCTACAAAGCCGAAGACACCAAGCTGGGGCGCTTCGTCGCCCTGAAATTTCTCCCCGATGACGTGGCCAAAGATCCGCTGGCGCTGGAGCGCTTCCAGCGGGAGGCCCGTGCCGCCTCCGCGCTAAGGCCGAATACGCCAAGCTCATGTAGCGCCGCTTGTGATCCGCCAGCCGTCGTTGGCAAAAATCACTCTGCCGCGGGTTTCACGCTTTCATTGACCCAGGCAAGATATTCTCGCGAACCACCGGTGATCGACACCACAATGAATTCCGGCACGTCGTAACTGTGCAGGCGTTTTACTTCCCTTTCGAGTTCTGCGAGCCGTTTGGTATTGGTCTTAATGACCATCAAGACTTCGCGCGCACTCTGCACTTTCCCCTTCCAGCGGTAGACGGACTGAACTGGTCCCAAGATGATGTTGGCGCACGCGGCTAGCCGTTTCCTCACCACAGTGGTGGCGATCTTCCGAGCCTCGGCGATCGAGGCGCAAGTCACCAGCACAATTCGGTTCTGTTTTCCCGCAACCATGATGACCTCTTTTTGGCCTGGATTCGCGCGATGGATTGTGCCGCGCACGCCTCTTTGCGCGGTTGCAACTCCGGGCTAGAATACAGCGCTATGACTGCTTCCCCAATCAAGTTCGGCACTTCCGGCTGGCGCGGATTGATCGCCGACGATTTTACGTTTGCCAACGTGCGATTGGCGGTCACCGCCATCGCCGAGCACGTCAACGATCACAAGAAGAATTCCACGATTCTTGTCGGCTACGATACGCGGTTTTATTCGGAAGAGTTTTCACAACTGGCGGTCGATATCCTGCAGGAGAATCACATTCGCACGCTGCTGTGCGAGAGTTTTACTCCGACTCCCGCCATTGCTTATGAAATTACTCGCCGCAAGCTGGATGGCGCGATCAATTTCACCGCCAGCCACAATCCCGCGCAGTACCACGGCCTGAAATTTTCCTCGGCCGACGCGGGCCCCGCGCTGCCCGAAGTCACCAAAGATATTGAAGCCCGCGTCGTCAAGCTAATCGAAACAAACGGCGCCGCTCCCAAAACTGCCGCGGGGTCCCACGATCACAAGAAGAGCGAGACCGTGAACCTTCGCGAAACGTATTTGAAACGCCTGGAAGAACTGGTTCGCTTCGAGACGTTGCGCAAAGGCCAAGCTAAATTTGTCGTCGACGCTTTGCACGGTTGCGGCGCGGGTTATCTGGACCGCACTCTGGCAGATCACGGCGTTACCGTCCAAGCTATGCGGACGGATCGCGATTGCCTGTTCGACGGAACTGGTCCGGACGTTTCTGAAGAAAATCTGGCGCCGCTGCGCAACGCGGTGGTCGATTCCGGCGCTGCTGCCGGCCTGGCCACCGATGGCGACGCGGACCGCTTTGGGGTGATCGATCGCGACGGCACCTGGGTTTCGCCCAATCACATTCTCGCGCTGGTTTACGACTATCTCGTGGAGTCGCGGGGCTGGAAGATGGCTGCGGCGCGCAGCGTGGCGACTTCGCAGATGATCGATGCGGCCGCGAAATCTCACGGGCAAAAGACGTATCAGACGCCAGTCGGATTCAAATACATCGGCCAGCTGATTCGCGACGACAAGATCGCACTGGGCGGCGAAGAGAGCGCGGGACTGACGATTCGCGGGCACGTGCCCGAAAAGGACGGAATCCTGGCTTGCTTGCTGGTGGCCGAGATGCTCGCGGCGCGCGGCGGTTCGCTGGAAGAGCAGATTAAGCAACTTTTCAGGAAACTGGGGCGGGAATTCTGGCCCATCCGAGAGAATCTGCACCTCAGCGACGAACAAAAGGCAAATGCGGTGAAAAAGGTGTCGGTGGACGCTTCGACACTGCTGGGACGGAAAGTTGTTTCCGTGGACCGCACCGACGGGGCAAAATTCGTCTTCGACGATGGCTCGTGGATGCTGCTGCGGCTTTCCGGGAACGGAGCCGCTGCTACGGCTGTACGTCGAAGCGCAAAGTTCTGCGGCGTCCGGGAAATTGGCTCGCGAGGCAACCGAGTGGGTTCTGAAAGATTAGGCAAAATGAACAGCAAGACCGGGGTTCCAGGGTTTCTTGAACAGCACAGCCGCTCGATCCTCGGTTTGTTCGTGCTGGTGCTGGTGGTTCATGACGTATTCGGGGCGCACGGATTTATCGCCATGCGCCGCACCCAGAACGAAATCGAAAAAGTAAAAAAAGAAATCGACCGGCTGAATTCCGAGAATATTGAACTGGGCCAGCAGGTTAAGGCCTTGAAGACCGACCCGCGGCTGATCGAGAAAATCGC
This sequence comes from uncultured Acidobacteriota bacterium, assembly GCA_963788495.1. Classification (GTDB taxonomy): domain Bacteria; phylum Acidobacteriota; class Terriglobia; order Acidiferrales; family UBA7541; genus Acidiferrum. The sequence goes on from CAWBGX010000006.1 coordinate 166,727, forward strand.
GCGCGAAGAACTGCAACACGCGAAACCCGGAGAAATCATCATCAGGATTCCAGCGTCGCAGCAGCCGCCACAGGACTCGCCTGCAAAACCGTAGCGGGACGCTTTTTCCAGCGCGTCCGCAGCACCGACAAAACCAGCATGGCCACAACGATCGCCAGTAGCCCGGCAGTGGCCTTGGCTATGCTGCACCGGCCTTTCGGCAAGATCGATAAGCGGCCGTAGACGAACTCGATGTGTACCCAATACACCAGCAGCGACGTCGTGCCCAGTTGAATGACGGGGCTAAATCCTTTTTGTGCGAGACCCCATCGGCACCACGCGTAGACAAGAAAAAGAATCATCAGAAGGACGCCGCAGCGCATCAGGAAAAAGTTAGGGCTGGTGTGCCAATAGTCGTAGCTCGCCGCAGCGTAGAGGCGCACGGGCGCCGCGTCGAAGAGCATCGAGAGAACGCAAGCGAGCAGGCCCGCGCCGCCGAGCGCGGCGAACGCAAGCACTTCGTTGCGCTTGGCAAAGTCCGAGAACAAGAAAAAACCAACTGCCAGACCGGCAAAGGCAAAGGCCGACCAGGGAAAGAGCGGGAACAGCCACGGCTGGGGACGATCAAAAACGTGGACGCCAGTGAGGTAGGACTCGAGCGGCCAAGGCAGCCAGTCGAACCTGTGGGTCCACAACAGTGGAGTGATCAGAGCAACAGCCGCAGCAACGGCGAGCCCTGCGGCGATTCCGCGTTCGCGGGAGATTGCGGCCGTAGGCGAAGCGGCGGTTTTCAACGGTGACCGCGAAGCGGTCGTTTGCGCGTGTGACCGCGAAGCGGTCAACCAGCACAGCACACCCATCAGCATCATGGATAGGCCGAGGATGTTCAGGATGTCGACGCGAAACAGGTCGGTCCACGGCACCCAATGATGGCCCAAGGCGTATTCCTGCAGTCGGAACAATAGCCCCAGACCATAAATTTCCGCGCCGCGAAGAATCGTGGTCTTAGCAATGGCGTTGCGCGACGTTCCCTTTTCACGCAGCTTCTCGACCACCAAAGCCGAAGATACGCCCGCAAGAAAAAGGAATAACGGCGCGGGCAGCGTGCCGCCGAGCTGCGACCAGGCATACAGAGCGGAATTTCGCGCATCCGGAGCCAGCCAGGAGTTGTAGCAGTGCGTCTGAAACATCAGTACGCATGCCAGGCCGCGCATCCAGTCGATATGGGCGAGTCGCTTCGCGGGTTGGATTTGCTGCGTCATGTCCATGAAGCCGCCGGCCGAAGCCGAACGGCGGAACGCGCTGAGTTACAATCCTTTCTTGCCTGCCACCCGCCAACTCGGTCCTCTTTGCACGCTCGGCTTGTGGGCCGTGCTCTGCCTCATTGGCGCCGTGTATTCCGTTTGGCACGGCTACGGCGGCCGCGATTTTGCGGCTACGCTGACGGCGTTCGCGTTTTTCTTCGCGGCGATGTTGCTATTCGCCGCGAGGGGCGTGCCGGAATTTCTTTCGTCGCGTTTTGGAGCCGGCGGCGGATACCTGCTGGGCGCGGCTACCCTCTTTGCATACCTGATTTACGCCGTAGGGACAAACACTTTTGCGTTCGCGCGTGCCGGAGCCGTGGCGGGTCTGGTGTTTGTGCCGCTGGCGCTGGCGGCTTCGGCGGAGCGGCAGCCGCCCGGCGCCTGGCAGGACTATTTCACGCTTGCCGGCGTTTGGGTGGCGGTGAAATTCTCGCCTTCACACTGGCTGTGGCCTTATCCCGGCGGACGCCTCGCGTACGTGTTTACCGTGCTGTTGTGCCTCAACGTGGCACTAGCCGCGTTTCTGGTGGTGCGGCGGTTGGGCGGCGTCGGGTACAGCATCGGTTGGGGACCGCGGTGGGGGCTTTATGTGCTGGGGAGCTTCCTCCTGTTTGGAGCGATTGCCATTCCGCTGGGGACGGCGATGCGGTTTATCGAGTTTGCGCCGCGGTGGGCGGAGTGGAAGTCGCTGCCGCTGCTCTCGCTGGGCATTTTGTGTTTTACCGCCTGGCCGGAGGAATTTCTGTTTCGCGGGTTGCTGCAGAACATGCTGGCGCGGTCGACCAAGAGCGACCTGGCGGGGTGGTGGACAGCGTCGGTGCTGTTCGGGTTTTCACACATTACGAACATGGGGTTTCCGAATTGGCGCTACGTGATCCTGGCGTCGATCGCAGGGGTGTTTTATGGGTGGACATGGCGCAAGAGTGGGTCGATCTTCGCGTCGGCGCTTGTGCATGCCTTGGTGGACGCCACTTGGCACTTCTTGTTCCGAACGCTTTAGGGACGATACCCCCCCACCCCCCGGGGTATGTTGCATCGATATCAAAACAAATGACTTGCAAATTGGTATGTTGTAAGTAGTTGATTCTAAAGGATAACAATGGCACGAGGCAAAGCGTTTGGATCGATGGAAGCGGGCTTACTTCGATTGGCCAGGGTGGCCCGAAATGAAAAAAGCGCCGGGTGCCGGCGCTTTGGGCGAGAATTCGACCAGGTTTTAGGATACCACGAACGGAGAAAAAGTGAAGAAAAAACTGGTGGCTGCGCTAAGGGACTCTGAGCCCGCAAGCCGCCGCCAGTTTGGCTTGGCTACGGTCAAAGGTGTAAAACGTCGAGGCTCGCAGGGCGATGGCAGAGGCTACGTGGAAGACATCCAGAGCGCGGACACCGAGCGCCGGTGTGTACTTCCTGGCGATCTGCTTGGCCCGATCAAACGAGGAGGCCGGAATCGGCGCCACGCGAATCAGGCCTCGATTCACGTCGTCCTGGAAGAGGCTGAAAACGGCGTTGACCTCAGTGGCACGCAATTCCTTGCGGAAGACTCGTAGAGCCAAGGCGTTGACAAACTCGAATTCGCCGAACTCGCTGACGACCAGAGGACGCGCGGCTCCTTTGATTTTTGCGACGGCGGAACGAGCATTGGAGTCCGGAATGTAGAGCGAAAAGAGGAAACTGGTGTCCGAATAAGCGGTCAAAAGCGCTCTCGCTCTTTGGCCAAAAGTGCGGCACCGGAAACTTTGAGCCGCTTCTTGCCAAAGATTTTTTTCTGGCGTGCCAGGAAATCCGGCATGGGCACGGTTGCCGGGGGCTCGGGAGGAAGGAGGCGGGCGATGACGCGCTTGCGCTTGGTGATTTGGATTTCTTGGCCTTCGCGGAGGAGGTTCTCCACCACGGAGAAGCGATAGCGGAGGTCGCGGATGGAGGCTTTGCGCATGTGATACATTTTAGCATCACATTGCTTGGGCTGCAATTGAAGAAAAAGGCAAGAATTAACCCAGAGGACACTGAGTTAGGAGCGTCCCTCGAGGCTCACGGGAATCCGAGAAGATCGAGGCAAGAGAGAACAGAGTTTAGATTTTTGGCGGGGTTCCGGTTTTCGGGCGGACGCGGACTGGATGCGGAGAACTTAACGCAGAGACGCAGAGGGCGCAGAGAGGAGATTGGGGAACATCTGCTCGGTTGAGCGCGTACTTACCGTTTTGGAGGGATCGAATGGGGACATTTCGGCAGGACCTGGCGTTTGCGGTGCGCATGTTGGTGAAGAACCCTGGGTTCACCTTGGCGGCGGTGGTTTGTTTGATGCTGGGGATTGGGGCTACTACCGGGATTTTTACCGTGGTGAATGCCGTGTTGCTACAGCCGCTTCCCTACTCGCATCCCGAGCAGTTGGTGCGGGTGTATACGGAATTTCCCACGTTTCCTAATGGAGGGTTGCACCGGTTCTGGACGTCTGGGCCGGAGTTTCTGGATCTGCGGCGGGACACGCATTCGTGGGCTTCGCTGGACGCCTGGATTACTGGGGGAACAAATCTTGGGGGAAAGACCGAGCCGGTACGCGTAACGGCCGCGTATGTGAGCGGCGGTCTGTTGGAGACCCTGGGCGTGGGGCCGCTTAGCGGGCGGCTGATCTCGCCGGCGGACGATGTTCCAGGCGGAAATGTGGTGGCGGACATTTCTTATGGGACGTGGCGCAGTGTGTTTGCGGGCGATCCCGCGATCATTGGGCGCGAGACGCAACTCGACGGGCGGAAATGCACGATCATCGGGGTGATGCCCAAAGGCTTTCAGTTTCCTCCGGGTGAGGCGGAGGCTGCACAGCTGTGGACCGCGCTGCAGATCGATCCGGCCAAGCCCGGTGGACGCGGCTCGCACAATTATTACCTGCTGGGCCGGTTGAAGCCGGGTGTGCCGGCGGCACAGGCACAAAGCGAGCTGGAGGCGCTGGTACAAGCGGCGGGCGAGCACCGGTCGCCTAAAACGCACAGCTTCGATCCGAAGGAACACACCCTCGTGAGCTTTCCGCTGCAGGCGGAAGTGGTTTCCAGTGTGCGGCCGGCGCTGCTGATGCTGTTGGGTGCGGTGGTGTTCGTGCTGCTGATCGCCAGCGTGAATGTGGCCAATTTGCTGCTGGCGCGGGCGGAGGCGCGGCGGAGAGAGATTGCCATTCGGGGAGCGCTGGGAGCCGGGGTGGCGCGGCTGGCGCGGCAGTTTGCCACCGAGGGGATCCTGCTGGCCCTGTGCGGGGCGATTCTGGGGCTGGCGCTGTCCTATGGGGGCGTGCGGCTGGTGCAACTGACGAACGCGGGAGGGATTCCGCGGGCGGACGAGATCGCCATGGATTGGCGGGTGTTGGCGTTCACGCTGGGCATAAGCCTGGTGACCGGAGTGATCTTCGGGCTGGCGCCGCTGGCGCCGTTGTTGATGAGCGGGATCGCCAATGTGATGAAAGAAACCACGGGGAGTACGACCGCGAGCGGTGGAGCGCAAGTTTTCAGGCGAGCGTTAGTCGTGGGCGAATTGGCTATGGCGCTGGTACTGCTGGTGGGGTGCGGCTTGATGCTGCGGGCATTTTGGAAATTGCAAGAGGTACATACCGGGCTGGCGGCCGACAACGTGATTACCATGCGCGTTTCGCTGCCCGGAGGGACGTACACGGACGACGCGAAGATCACGAATTTCTGGACGCGGCTGGACGAGCGGGTGGGGCGTCTTCCCGGAGTGCGATCGGCCGCGCTTGTTTCGGGATTGGCGCCGCTGCGACCACCGAATATGAACGACACGGACATCGAAGGATTCGTGAAAAGAGAAGGCGGGCCTATCGAAAACGTGGATTTCTACCAGGAGATCAGCAAAGACTATTTTCAGACCATGGGAATTCGGCTGATGGACGGACGGGTGTTCGAGGATCGCGACGCTCAGGGAGCTCCGGAGGTAGCCATCGTCAACAAGACCATGGCGATGACATTCTGGCCCAACCAAAACCCCATCGGCCGGCGCATTCGACCTGGCGGAACCGGCAGCCTTCCGTGGTACACGATTGTGGGAATCGTGGACGATGTGAAAAACGCAGGGCTCGAACGGCCCGCGGGCACGGAGCTGTACTTGCCTTACCGGCAGGCTGGGAGCCAGGGAAATTCGGATATGTACGTGGTGCTGCGGGCGCAGAGCCGCGATCCGCGGGCGCTCGTCGGCGCCGTGCGCGAGCAGTTGAATGAGCTTGACCCTTCCCTGCCGCTGGCGGACGTGCGGATGATGGAGGACGTGTTGTCGCGGGCGCAGGCGCGGCCGCGGTTTTTGACGATGCTGTTGACACTGTTTTCGGGGGTGGCGTTGGCCATTGCCACCGTGGGGATTTATGGCGTGGTGTCTTATTCGGTGGCGCGGCGGACCAAGGAGTTTGGTTTGCGGATGGTGCTGGGGGCGCAGGGAGGGGACGTTTTGGGTTTGGTGATGAAGCAGGGTGCGGGGATGGTGGTGATTGGGTTGGCGGCGGGATTGATTGCCGCGCTGGCTTTGACGCGATTGATGGCTAGCTTGCTGTTTGGAGTGGCGCCTACGGATCTGGCGACGTTTGCGAGCGTTACCCTGGTGCTGGCGGGGGTGGCGCTGGCGGCCTGTTATGTGCCGGCGCGGCGGGCTACGCGGGTGGATCCGATGCAGACGTTGCGGTATGAGTGACGGGTGATCGGTTCTCGACGAGGGTTGAGGATTGCAAGTAATGGCGCGACGAGAAAAGAGATGGGCGGGACTTGCCCTTCCTCCGTCAGGATAAGCTAAAGCCGTGGAAAAGGTGAGACGCGGTAAAGCGCGCCCCTACATTTCGCCTACGTGGGCGGCGGTGAAAAGTAGACCCAACTGAAGTTCTTCGGGTAGAGTGGGGCGCATGAACTCGCCCGAAAATACTTCTTTCACGATACAAGAACAGATTGATTTTGCCTGGCACAACTTTGAGGACCAGCAAGGGATTATCCGCGCGGCGGACCTGAAGGCCGGGTACCTGGTGACGTTTCTGTTGTTTTTTGGAGCCAGCACGGTGCCGCTGGGCAAGGACGTGATCCCGAAGCTGGAGTGGTTTACGCCCATCGCGGACATTGCCAGCGGGATGTATCTGCTGACGTATTTGGGACTGGTGGTTGGGTTTGTATGGTCGTTGGTGCTGATTTCGCGGGTGCTTACGCCGCGCATGGCGAGACATCACCAGTCGCCGCGGGAGGGGTCGGAATTGCTGTACTACGAGCACGTGACCCGGCATAAGGACAGCGGGCAGTATTTCGAGGCGGTGTCGCGCGCGAATCCGGAACAAATATTGCGAAATATCACCGATCAGGTGTTCGAGCTGGCGCTGATCTGCAAAGTAAAAATGGACAGCTTGCGAGCGTTTGCGACTTCGTTCAAGTGGACGGTGGTGGCGTGGTGCGTCAGCACCGCCATCGGGTTCTGGATCATCGGCCGAAAATGAAGAGCGCAAGCGCAGAGCAGCAATCAGGCGGCGGATAGGGCGACTCCCGCGCGAGCCCTTCGACAATCGCTCGGCGCAGGGAGCACCGTCTATGCGGCCGCTCGACAAAAGAAGCGCCATCCGGCGGACAGCTACTTTTCGGGCTTGCGGACGTTGGCCGCGCGCTCGTCGATTTGCTCTTTGATCGATTTTGGGCGCGATTCCGGCTGTGGATGGCCTTCGTCCGCAGCCGGACCGCCTTCCTTCAGCGATTGATTTTTTCACGTAGCCGCTGGGCGCGCTCGATCTGGCCCTGTTCGGCATGCGTCGGTTGATCGGCCATAAGTCGCTCCTACGAAGAGCCGGCTCCCAGGCAAAGTGAAGCGTAGCCCCACCGGCTATTTTAGTCTTTTGGCGTACTCGCGCAACGACCTTGCCCGGGCAGCACTCGAATGTGCCAGCTTCGGCGCGGCTCCGGCGGCGCGAGATGCGCCCGCGCCAGCAGCCTTGGCGAGTTTCTTGAGGCGATACCGCTGGTCCTTTCGAGCCACGCGGACCTGATTGTCGACCAGCTCGCGGAGGCTCTTGCCGGTTCCGGTGCTGATATCGAGAACTCCCAAATCCACCAGGCTGACCTGCCCGTCTTGCACCTGGATCTGGTACCAGTGGTTGTCGACCGGGTTGCCGAAACTGACGTAACCCTTCTCGAGAACCTGGTGGGGTTCCTCGATGTTACCTCCAAAGCTGTACTGGATACCGCTGGCGCCGCCGGGATCGTAGTAGTGAGGCGTGATGAAGTCGGAAACAAGCACACCGTTGGATTGGTAGGCGAATTGGGCGTCTTCGCAGGGGTCAGCCACTTCCACAAGGTACACGACCCGATCGAAACCCGAGACGGGGTCGGGAGCCTGGGGCGGCGGGGCGCCTGCGATGGTCTTGCTGCCGAAAGGATCGGCGAGCATCTCCAGAGCCTCGTGGCTGGCGGTGAGGGACCAATTGTCTTCCACCTGGACTAGAGAAAAGGGCTGGCCGTTGTTGTCGAGGTGGTAGCCTGCCGCGCCGGGGGTCTGGATGTCGTCCTGAAGGATGACGGGCCAGTAGTCCACAGGAACGGATTCCAGTTTGTCGAAGGCGTCCACGGTGGCTTGGACGTTCCAGATGGGACAAAAATCCCGGGTTACTTGCTTTTGCAGGGCCGCTGCAACTGTCGAAATCTCATCGAAAGAGACTGCGTCCGATTCGGAAACCAAGGCAACGTGTTGAACGAATGCACCCATATTTCATCCTCCCTTTCTAGCGATTGGCGCTGGGCAGGAAGAGCCGACTGGGCAGGGCGCATCTCGAACGGTAGAAGGAGTCGCGAGGCGCAATGCGGGGCGCTTCATGCCTGGCATGTCGGGAAACCTAAGCTTGGGCTTTGTTTACCGCTAACTTCTTGAAAAACCACTGGGTAAGGGACGGCCGCGCTTTGTACGTGCTCGAAGACGGGACTGAACCGCGTACTGTCGTCGTCAAGTACCCGGATGGTGGGGTGCTTGTACATTACGGTGAAGCAGATGTCAAGTGCTCAACCTGTGCAATTCGTGTGGACGGACCCGTGACAGCAGGGTTGAGCGGGTGGGCTTGCTAACGCACTACGCCGGACAGCGGAGAGGAAGCGGCGGCGTACAGGCGCTTGGGCATGCGACCGGCGACATAGGCTTTGCGGCCGGCGAGGGTGGCGTCGCGCATGGCTTCGGCCATGAGGACGGCATCCTGGGCTTCGGCGATGGCGGTGTTCATGAGCAGGCCGTCGGCGCCGAGTTCCATGGCCAGGGCGGCGTCGGAGGCCGTGCCCACGCCCGCGTCCACGATCATGGGGACTTCGGTGATGCGCTCGCGAAGGATGCGCAGGTTGGCGGGGTTCTGGATGCCCAGGCCGGAGCCGATTGGGAGCGGCCAGGGGCATGACGGCAGCGGCGCCCGCGTCGATCAGCTTGCGGGCGGCGATGAGATCGTCGTTGGTGTAGGGCAGGACGACAAAGCCTTCCTTGACCAGCACCCGCGTAGCTTCGATGAGCTGCTCGGTATCAGGGAAAAGGGTTTGCTGGTCGCCGATGACTTCGAGTTTCACCCAGTTGGAGAGGCCGACTTCACGGGCCAGACGGGCGGCGCGAATAGCCTCGTCGGCGGTGTAGCAACCTGCGGTGTTGGGCAGGATGAACATCTTTTCGCGGTCGATGAAGTCCAGCAGGGATTCTTTGGAGCGGTCGGTGAGATTCACGCGGCGGACCGCGACGGTGACCATATCGGCGCCCGAGGCCGCGTGGGCGCGTGCCATTTCGGGAAAACTCCGATACTTGCCGGTTCCCACAATCAGGCGGGAATGGAAGGCGCGGCCGGCAATAACCAGTTGATCTGCCATGGGTGTCCTCGTGGAGATTTTAGACCTGTGCGGGCGTGGGGACAAATCTTAAAGGAACAATTACACGGGGCGAACAAAGACTTGAGACCCTGGAGCCGGCGAACAACCCCGGGCCGCGGCGTCGCTTCCTAGTTATTGCAGAGTTGGGACTGCAAGGAATGCGGTGCGTGGACCGAAAGGAGAAATTGCGGTAATTCTATTAGTTGCCCGGCATACGCGCAGTTTGGAGTCACGGGCCAGTGCATAAATGTTCGCTGATCGCACCAATTGGAATCTTGCGCCTAACCCACTGAGCGAAACTCTCGCGCGGCAACTCGCCAATGGGAAGCGGTTGCTGGACCTGAGCGCCTCGAACCCGACCGAATGTGGCCTGCACTACGACGGCGCGGTGATCCTGGATGCGCTGGCGAACTCCGCGTCGCTGGCGTACGTGCCTGACCCCAAAGGGCTGCTCAAGGCGCGCCAGAGTGTCGCGGAATATTATGCGGACCGCGGCGACGAAGTGAGGGTGGAGGACATTGTCCTGACCACCAGCACCAGCGAGGCTTATTCCTTCGTTTTCCGGACGCTCTGCAATCCCGGCGAGGAACTGCTGGTACCCGCGCCTAGTTATCCCCTCTTTGGTTTTCTGGCCGACATCAGCGACATACGGCTGTTGAGCTATCCGCTCCTTTACGATCACGGCTGGCAGATTGACTTTCATGCCCTGGAACAGGCGCTGACGCCGCGGACGCGTGGGGTGATCGTCGTGAATCCGAACAACCCCACGGGAAACTTCATCAAGCCGGAAGAAATGGCGCGGCTGAACGAGATTTGTTCCGCGCGGAAGATGGCGGTGATCGCCGACGAAGTTTTCCTGGACTATGCGCATTGCGAAACCGCGGCTCACCGGGATTTCGGTTACCGCGACGCGATCAAACCCGCCCGAATTCGCGGAGCGGGCGACAAGCCGCCCATCAGTTATGCGGCAAACACCGGAGCCCTTACTTTCACCATGAGCGGCCTCTCGAAAATTGCAGGTTTGCCGCAGATGAAAGCGTCGTGGCTGGTGACCGGTGGACCCGAAGCGCTGAAGAAAGATGCTCTCGGCAGGCTAGAAGTCATCGCCGACACCTACCTTTCTATGAACGCGCCCATACAGCTGGCCATCCCATTGTTTTTGCAGCAGCGCCTGGGGATTCAAAAACAGTTGATATCGCGAATTCGGAGAAACGTGGCGGAGTTGGACCGGCAGTTGAGCGTGAAGAGATCCTGCAGCCGGCTGGTAATCGAGGGCGGATGGTATGGCGTGCTGCGAGTGCCGGTGACGCGTTCGGATGACGATCTGGCGGTCGAGCTGCTGAAGACTAAGAACATTTACGTCCATCCAGGGCACTTCTACGACTTCCCGACGGACGGGCATTTGATTGTGAGTTTGATTATGCCGGAGCAGGGGTTTGGGGACGGAATCCGGCTACTGCTATCGATGTTTTGATGGACCTCGCGAATCGATTATTCCTGATTTTTCAATCCAAATTCACGGAACGAAAATGGACGTCGATACGGCGTCAATCCTGAAGGATAGGGCGGGGCTCGGCGACGTCGGCATACAGCTGGTCGATGACGTCGCGGTACTGTTGCTCGACAACGCGGCGTTTGAGCTTCATGGTGAAGGTGAGGCTGCCGTTGTCGAAAGTGAAATCTTCGGGAAGCAGCGCAAAACGCTTGATGGTCTCCCATTGCGCGAGACGCGCGGTGAGGCGCTTGACTTCGCCGTCGACGAGCGCGCGCACCCAAGGGTGCTTGACCATTTCCTGGTTTGAGGCGAACGCAGATGCCCTGCTCGCTGGCCTTAGCGGCAACGGTCACGGGATTGGGCACCAACAGCGCCACCACAAATTTCCGCTGGTCACCGACGACCATGGCGTTCAAGAGGTAGGGGCTGCTCTTGAGGGCATTCTCGATGGGCTGCGGAGCGACAAACTTTCCCGCCGCGGTCTTCAGCAGGTCCTTTTTGCGATCGGTGATGAAAAGATAGTTGTCGGAATCGAGGTAGCCTATGTCGCCAGTATGGAACCAACCGTCCTGGGTGATGACTTCGCGGGTGGATTCGGGCTTTTGGTAATAGCCCTGCATCACGCAAGGACCCTTGGCCAGGATTTCGCCGTCGGGGGCGATACGAATCAGCACGTTGGGGATGGGCTTACCGGAGCTGCCCACGCGATTGGCGGGGTAATTGGAGGTCAGGACCGGCGAAGTCTCGGTCAAACCGTATCCCTGATAGATGGAAACACCGACCGACCAGAAGAATTCAGCAAGATCCTTGGACAAAGGCGCGCCGCCGGAAAAGACGATGCGGAGCTTTCCGCCAGTTCCGGCGCGGATTTTGGAATAGACGAGCTTGTCGGCCAGTGCCCACTGGAGTCGCAATCCCGGGCTTGCGGACTTTACGCCACAGCGCCAGGGAGCGGCGCGATTGGCTACGCCGATGGCCCAGTCGAAGATCTTGCGCTTCATCCCGGTGTTCTTGCTGCCCTGCTCCATCAAGCGGGCGTAGATCTTTTCAAAAACGCGCGGGACCGCGGCCAGGATGGTGGGCTGGACCTCCAGCAGCGTCTGGGCCAGGAAATTCACATCCTCGACGTACGCGATGGTGATGCCATTCAAGAGCAAAACGTAGTCCATGGTGCGGCCGTAGATGTGGGCTAGCGGCAGAAAGGACAAAGCGATGTCGACACCGGATTTCATGTCGGTGGTGATACAGGAGTCGGTCACGTTGGAGCACAGATTGGTGTGCGTGAGCATCACGCCCTTGGGCTCGCCGGTGGTTCCGGAGGTGTAGATCAGGGTACAGAGTTGACCAGGGAGAACCTGCGACGCCCGCATGCCATAGGCGGCGATCTCCGCGCCACCGGCCGAGGCGATTAGCGTCTCGTAGCGCAGGCACTCTGGGGGAAGGTCGGGGCCGCCGTCGGCGACGATGACTTGCTCCAGGTCGGGAAGCTGCGTGCGGCAATCCAGGAGCTTCTGCAATTGGGGCAAGCCCGCCACTACGACAATTTTCGCGCCCGAGTGCTTCAAGATATAGGTCATGCGGTCGGGCGACTCGTTGAAATAGACGGGAACGGTAACGCCGCCGGCTCCGGTTATGGCGAAGTCCGTCGTATGCCACTCGGGCCGATTGGTAGCGAACAGGCCCACACGATCGCCCGGCTTTACGCCCAATTCGACGAGCGCCATGGAGAGCCCGGCGACCCGCCGCAAAAGCTCCGATGAGGAGATGGGCTCCCAGATGTTGTTGCGGCGGACCAACTGGGCGCGAGGATTGGGATAGGAATCGACGGCGTTCAGGAGCCGCGACGGAAGAGTGCCGTAGTTCATCAAAGTTTTCTCACTCTACTCTACCCGTTGTGGACGTGCAATTCCTACCGGACTTCCGGCCTAGGACTTTGGTTAGCGGGTTGGGGCTGCGCCGCCCGACCGGACAAACGGCAGACGCTTTTAGTTCGACAGCCGGGGCACGTCGACGGCTGGCCATCGTGCAAAACCCATGTCCGTGCGCTAAGATGAGCGACGGAGCCACTCTTATGAGCGCCACAATTCCGGGAACGGTCACCGACGCGTCGCTATCGAAGGGACCGTTTCGCGCGCCGCGCGGCACGCAGATTTCCTGTAAAGGCTGGCAGCAGGAAGCGGCGCTGCGGATGTTGATGAACAATCTGGACCCGGAGGTCGCCGAGAAGCCGGAAGACCTGGTGGTCTACGGTGGAACCGGACGCGCCGCCCGGAACTGGGAGTGTTTTCATGCCATCGTACGTTCTCTGAAAGAGCTAGCCGCCGATGAAACCCTGTTGGTGCAGTCCGGCAAGCCGGTGGCGATCTTTCGGACGCACGAGTATGCGCCGCGCGTGCTGCTCTGCAACTCGAATCTCGTCGGGCACTGGAATAACTGGGATCGCTTCCACGAACTCGACCGCGCGGGCCTGATGATGTACGGGCAGATGACCGCGGGGAGCTGGATTTACATCGGCACGCAGGGAATCTTGCAGGGAACGTACGAGACGTTTGCCGCGGCGGCCAAGAAACACTTTGGCGGCAGCCTGGCGGGCAAGCTGGTAGTGACCGGTGGAATGGGCGGCATGGGTGGCGCGCAGCCGTTGGCCGCCACCATGAATGGCGCGGCGTTTTTGGGGATCGACGTCGATCCGGAACGCATCAAGCGGCGGGTGAAGGCCGGGTACTGCGACGTGATGGTCACGAACCTGGACGAGGCGCTGCGGATACTGAAGAACGCGGTGCGCAAGGGCGAAGCAACCTCGGTTGGGCTGGTCGGCAATTGCGCCGATTTGATTCCGGAACTGGCGAAGCGCGGCGTGGTGCCCGATCTGCTGACGGATCAGACCAGCGCGCATGACCCTATCGGCGGATACGTGCCGAATGGGATGACGCTGGAAGCGGCGCTCGAGTTGCGCAAGAAGAATCCCGAGGAATATAAGAAGCATTCCCTGGCGGCGATGGCACAGCACGTTCAGGGCATGCTGGATTTGCAGAAACTGGGAGCGGTGACGTTCGATTACGGCAATAACATTCGGACATTCGCCTACGAACACGGCGTGAAGAACGCCTATGACTTCCCCGGTTTTGTTCCGGCATACATCCGGCCGCTGTTTTGCGAAGGAAAAGGGCCGTTCCGCTGGGCGGCGCTTTCCGGCGAAGCGTCGGACATCGCGCGGACCGACCAGTTGGTGTTGGAAATGTTTCCGCACAACGATCATCTCAGCCGGTGGATCAAGCTGGCCCAGAAGCGCGTCAAGTTTCAGGGATTGCCGTCGCGCATTTGCTGGCTGGGCTACGGCGAGCGCGACAAGTTCGGATTGGCTCTCAACGACTTGGTGGCGCGCGGCGAGTTAAAGGCCCCGATCGTGATTGGACGCGACCATCTGGACTGCGGGTCGGTGGCCTCACCATATCGGGAGACAGAATCGATGCTGGATGGCTCCGACGCGATTGCCGACTGGCCCTTGCTGAACGCGCTAGTGAGCACCGCGAGCGGCGCATCGTGGGTGTCCATCCACAACGGCGGCGGAGTGGGGATCGGTTACTCGCAGCACGCCGGGCAAGTTACCGTCGCGGACGGCACCAAGGAAATGGCAGCGCGCATCGAGCGGGTACTGACGAATGATCCAGGCATGGGCGTGGCGCGGCATGTGGACGCGGGCTACGCCGAGGCCACCGACTTCGCGCGCAAAACCGGCGTGAAGATTCCCATGCTGTAGACGCCGATCCGCCACGAGGGTCACAATCCCTGCGGACAAGTGTGCTGGCTCCGGCCCTTTTGGGCATAATACGAACGTCTTGGCGAATTCCCTTCTCATTACTGGCGCTTCGCAGATGCTTACCCTACGCGGCCGCGGTCCGCGTCGCGGAAACGCGCTTTCCAATCTAGGCATTGTCAAGGATGGGGCGCTGCTCCTTCGCGACGGCGTGATCGCCGCGGTGGGCTCGCGCGCCAAGGTGGAAGCCTTTCCCGAGGCGGCGGCCGCGGAGAAAATCGACGTCGGCGGACGCGTCATTTTGCCGGGGTTCGTGGACTCGCACACCCACCTCATTCATGCGGCCAGCCGCGCCGAAGAGTACGGGCTAAAGATTGCCGGCGCGAGCTACGAAGAGATTGCCCAAAAGGGCGGCGGGATCCTGAACTCTGTGAAGAAGCTGCGCGCCGCCACTTCCGAGGCTTTGAAGCTGCGGGCGCGCGCCGCCCTCCGCGAATTCGCCGCGTGCGGCACGACCACCATCGAAGCCAAGAGCGGTTATGGGCTGGACGTGGAGAGCGAGCTCAGAATTCTGGGGCTGCACAAAGAACTCAGCGCCGAACAGCCGCTGGAGATCGTTTCGACGTTTTTGGGGGCGCACGTCGTTCCCGCCGAGTATCGCGGCAAGCCCGACGGCGCGGCGAAATATGTCGCGCTGCTGATTGACAAACTAATTCCGGAAGTTGCGGCACAAGGCCTCGCCGAATTCTGCGATGTCTTTTGCGACCGCGGCGCATTCTCTCGGGAGCAGTCCCAGCGGGTTCTGGAGGCGGGCAAACGGCACGGCCTAGCCCCGCGCCTGCATGCCGAACAGCTCTCGCGGACCGGCGCAACCCACCTGGCGGTACAACTCGGTGCGGCAAGTTGCGACCATCTCGAGCAGGTAAACAAAAGCGACATTCGCGAGCTCGGAGAGTCCGCTACGGTTGCGACATTGCTTCCCGGTTGCGACTTTCATCTGGGACTTAAGCAGTACGCTCCGGCACGCGCGTTGATCGAAGCGGGAGCCATCGTTGCGCTGGCGACGGACTACAACCCCGGCACCAGCCCCACTCTGAGCATGCCGATGATCTTGTCGCTAGCCTGCACCCAATTGCGAATGACTCCTGCGGAGGCCATCGCCGCGGCCACCATCAACGCGGCCTACGCGCTGCGGCGAGAAAAGCAGGTCGGCTCTCTCGAAGCCGGCAAGGCCGCCGATCTCGCGATCTTCGAAGTAGAGGACTACCGCGAGATTCCTTACTATTTCGGGGTGAACAAGTGCTGGATGACGCTCAAGAAGGGCGAGATCGTTTTCCGAAGAGCGTAGCCGAACGGCTCGGTGACAGCGTTGGCCAAGCGGGCAGGAGTAGTAGCTGACCGCACCGAAATCCCCTATTATGAATTGAGAGTGGCGCTGAGGACTTCCTTTCGATGAACCGATTGATTGAGTGTGTGCCGAATTTTTCAGAAGGGCGGGACCCGGCGACGGTAGAAGCCATCGTCGCGGCGATGCGCGGCGTTCCGGGCGTGTACGTGCTGGATCGCGAGATGGATACCGACCACCACCGCTGCGTGGTGACCCTGGCGGGCGAACCCGAGGCCGTCGCAGAGGCAGCGATGCTGGGCGTCGGCAAGGCCATGGAGTTGATCGACCTGACCAAACATTCGGGCGCTCACCCGCGGGTGGGCGCCACCGACGTGGTTCCGTTCATTCCCATCGAGGGCGTCACCCTGGAAGATTGCGTGGCGCTGGCGCGGCGGGTCGGGAAGGAAATCTGGACGCGTTATCGGATCCCGGTATTTTTCTATGAAGCGGCGGCCATGCGCCCAGACCGCGTAAATCTCGAAAATATCCGGCGCGGGCAATTTGAGGGCCTGCGCGATGAGATGAAGCGCAACCACGACCGGCAGCCCGACGTCGGCGAACCGAAGCTGCATCCCACGGCGGGAGTGACCGTGGTCGGTGCCCGCAAATTCCTGATCGCCTACAACGTCAACCTCAACACTTCCGATCTGGGGATTGCCAACAAGATTGCCAAGGCCATTCGCTTCTCTTCCGGCGGGTTGCGCTACGTCAAGTCAATGGGCGTGGAGTTGAAAGCGCGCAACCTGGCGCAGGTGTCGATCAACCTGACCGATTTCGAGCAAACGCCGATGCACCGGGTCTACGAAATGGTGAAGCGCGAGGCGGCGCGTTACGGCGCGATTCCGGTGGGAAGCGAAATTGTCGGCCTGATTCCCAAGAAGGCCATCGAGATGGCGGCCGACTATTTTCTGCAAGTGGAGAATTTTTCGCCGGAGCAGGTGTTTGAAAATAGATTGCAGGCTGCGCTGACGGGCGCGCCGCTTGATTCTTCGGCAAAAGACGGCAAGCTGGCCGGCCTGGCGCGACCCTTCCTGGATGCCGTGGCCGCTCCTGCGGCGACACCCGGAGGAGGAAGCGTGTCGGCTTTTGCGGGCGCCATGGCGGCGTCGTTGGGACAGATGGTCGCGGGGCTTTCGCGCAAGAAGAAATCGCAGGCGGCTTTTGTCGACCGCCTGTCGGAAGCTCTCGAGGAAATGCGGCGCGCTTCCACCGAGCTTACAGAAGCGATCGACCGCGACGCCTCCTCCTACGACGCAGTGATGGCCGCGTTCAAGCTGCCGCAGGGCGATGCGGCAGAGACAAAATTGCGCGCAAGAGGCCATACAAGACGGCCACGCGCGGCGCCACGGAGGTCCCGCTGCAGGTGGCAGAGCGTACAGTTACACTTTTCGAACGCATTGGACAACTTGCGTCTATCGCCGCCGCATCCATGAAGTCAGACTTAGAGGTAGCACGGCTGATGGCCGCCGCCGGAGCCAGGGGAGCTATGGCGAACGTCGAGATCAATCTCGACGGCATAACCGACGCCGGATACGTCACATCGATGCGAGAAAAGATTTCCGCGCTGCGCCACCGCTTGGGCGGGGCGTCCCACACCCTCGGCGCGTAATATAGAAGTTCTTGGGGAATCGAGAGGAGAACCACCACATGAGACCCTTCAAGAAATTGCCTGCGAATAGGGCTAGCGCGGGTCTGGCCGCACGCAGGGCGGTGGCCGTTTGCATTTTGGCCGCGATGATTCTGTTCGTGCCGAAGCCCGCGCGCGCCGGGCGGCTGGGCTCCGATATTATCGCCCTATTTCCCAAGAATGTCGGGGAGTTTGCTTACGCCGATCTGAAGAAAGCGCGGACCCTGAAGTGGTTTCCACAGCTTCAGGAGCAGATGCTTCCCGACCGTTTCCGCCAGTTTGAAAAGTTTCTGGCCTCCGCGGGAGTGGATCCCAATTCACAGGTCGAAGAACTTGCCTGGGGACTTGTTGCGGAGGGCGTGACCAGCAAAACCGAAGGAACGGGTTCTTCCGCGGTTCCCACCGGCGAGCAGATCGTCGGCGTCGCGCTCGGCAACTACAATCCGGAGTCGACGGAGGCATACTTCAAGAAGCAGAAGTTGCCAACTTTCAAAGCGCGCAGCTACACACTCTATGCGTTCGGTACCGGTGCGGGCGCCAACGACCTCTTCTTTTTCTTCATCGATTCGAACACCGCGGCGTTCGGCCACCGCGCACTGCTGGAAAAGATGATCGAGGTGCGATTCGGAACCGAGGAAGGCCTGCTGCGGAACGACACTTTCTTTCCCCTGGTCAATGAAGCCAACGGCAGCGGCGTGGTTTGGGCGGTGCTCAATCCGGCGTACACGCGACTGGCGATGCAGCAGCTCGCTCCGGAGGTGCAGCAGTTTCCGGAGGCGGCCAAGCTGGTCACCCGGATGAAAAACATGATCATCAGCGTGGAAGCTAGCAGCGGCATCGACGGCAGGTTCCAGGCGATTTGCGGCTCGCCGGACGACGCCAATGCGCTGGGACAACTGCTGCAGATGGGACTGCTGTACAAGCAGTATCAGGCCAAGACCGAGAATCCCGAGATGTCGCAACTGCTGGACCAGGCACGCATTACGCCGTCAGGTGACCGCATCTCTGTACGCATGACCCTGACCGACGATCAGATGACGTCGTTGATCCGGCACAACACATTTGCGCTGAAGATGTAGAGACTGTAGAAGCCGCGCTTGCGGGACATACAAGAGCCGGGCAGGCCAACCTGCCTGGCTCTTTGCGTTTCAAGGTGGTTTTACCTGCTGGGTGCGCCTTCGCCCTGGCCCACATATTTTGTCAGACGGGTGACCGCCACGCCGCCCTGGGTTTCGTACTGCACCCGATCCACGCCGCTCAGCACCGCCGGTCGGCCGCCGGCATCGCCGGTTGCTGCGGCAAATCCCGCGATGCTGTCCAGACCAACGGCCGGGGCGACCTCGCCCTGATGCGACAGCGCCACCTCGATGCGGTCCGGGAGTCGCGTCAGGGTAACGTCCAGGTGGGGATGATCTTCCGTAAGATGCTCGAACGCTTGCTGGCAGGCGGCAACCACCGCCGACTGCAGCTGAGAGATCGCCTCGCACTCCAAGCCGGCAGCATCGGCGAGACAGCGCGTAGCGCCTCCCACCGCAGCCGCTAGCCTGGCGTCGGCGTGGATTTGCAGGCGAATACTTTTGGGGTCAGTGGTCACGGGTGTTGGCAAGGGCCACTTCGCACGCTTCCCGGCAATCCGGGCAATAGTAGAGACCATCGATGCAGAGTCGGACCTTGGTCTGGCCTTTGCAAATGGTGCAGTATTTTTCGCAGGCGCAGTATTCTTCGGCCTTGTCGCACACCGCGCAAACCACCTGACCGGGCATTTTGGGCCTCCCGCAAAACTGTACCTGACAGCAGCATCGCGCGGCAAGGCGCATCGCCGTCTCATGTAACGAAAGATTTGCCGGGCGCCCGCGGTCCCTGGATGTGGCGATTCCTTGGCCCCGATTCCCTCTTCTTTGACGCGTTGCGGAGTGCATGTTAGTATCGGTTTCTGCCTGAGCTCGCGGAATGGAATCGCTCAACTCGCCCGCCATTACCGAACTTCGTAAGACCTCACTCAACGCGCTGCACCGGCGTCTCGGCGCGAAAATGGTCAATTTCGGCGGCTGGGACATGCCCGTGGAGTATCCATCGAGCGGCGGACTGGTCGCGGAACATAAAGCCGTGCGCGGCGGTGTAGGCGTTTTCGACGTCAGCCATATGGGGGACATTCGAATCCGCGGCGGTCGAAGCGCCGGTGGGGCGCTGTCCGCCGTGCAACACATCAGCATGAATGACGCCTCCCGGCTGGCCATCGGGCAAGCGCACTATTCGGCGCTGCTCTACCCGGAAGGAACGTTTGTAGACGACGTGATCGTCCATCGTCTGGGGGAAGACGATTTCTTGCTGGTCATCAACGCAGGCACCCGGGAAAAAGACATTAATTGGGTGCGCGGCAACACCAAGGCCTTCGACTGCCAGGTCGAGGACTTGAGTGACGACTACACTCAACTGGCTATTCAAGGCCCTCGAGCGGTTGACGTATTGGCGCGGCTGACCGACGCGCGCCTCGACGGCATCAAGAGCTATTGGTTCACGCACGGCACGGTTGGCGGTCTGACAGACACGCTAATTGCGCGGACGGGCTATACCGGCGAAGATGGTTTCGAGATTTACGTGCCTTCGGGCAAAACCACCAGCGAAGAGGTGTGGTCCAAGGTGCTGGATGCTGGCCGCGAATTCGGCATAGTGCCCTGTGGCCTGGGTGCCCGCAATACCCTGCGGCTGGAAGCAAAGATGGCGCTGTACGGCCATGAGATCAGCGAGAAGATCAATGTTTGGGAAGCGGGCCTCGACCGCTATTGCAAAATGGAGAAGGGTGAATTTGTGGGCCGCGACGCCCTCGAGCGCGCCAAAGCTGCGGGAGTAACCCGCACCTTGGTGGGACTCGAAATGGTCGGGCGAGGTATCGCTCGGGATGAATATGGCTGCTACAGCGAAGCGGGGGATAGGATCGGTGTAGTGACCAGCGGATCGCCGTCTCCGACGCTGGGAAAGAACATTGCGCTGGCCTATGTTCCGCCGGCCATGGCGGCCCTGGGAACCGTAATCTACGTCGAAATTCGCAGCCAGAAATGCAAGGCCCAGGTTGTTTCTACGCCATTTTACAAACGACCCAGGAAAGTAGCCGCACCGCACAGTGCGGCGATCGTCTGACAGAGAATTTCGTTACGAGCGACTTCGGTGAGACCGAGGTCAACAAGGAGCAAGCACATGGCATATCCGGCGAAATACCGCTACACGAAACAGCACGAATGGGTCGAGGTTAACGGCGACGTGGCCACCATCGGAATTACCGACTACGCCCAGCACGAACTGGGCGACGTAGTGTTCGCGGAACTCCCAAAGCCCGGCGCAGCGATTACCGCCGGAAAATCGTTTGGCACGGTAGAATCGGTGAAAGCCGTCAGCGAAATTTACGCGCCGGCATCGGGCGAGGTAATCGAAGCCAACGGGGAGCTGCATGACACGCCGGAGAAGATAAATTCCGATCCGCACGGCGCAGCGTGGCTCATCAAGGTACGTCTTGCCAATCCAGCGGAACTAAAAGACCTGATGGACGCCGCGGCCTACGAAGCATTCATCGTGGAGGCTGACAAGAGCAAGGAAGCCTCGGCCTGATGCGCTATCTCCCGAAGAGCCCCGCCGAGCGGCAGGAAATGCTCGCCGCGGTAGGGGTGAAGTCGATCGACGAGCTTTTTTCCAGCATTCCGGAACGCTACCGCCTGCGGGAGGCGCTGAAGCTTCCGGGCCCTTATTCCGAAACAGAAGTGATCCAGTATTTTAAAGAGCGTGCCGCGGAAAATTCGCTGGGATACACTAGCTTTCTCGGCGCTGGGGTCTACAACCACCTGCGTTCGGTGGTTACCGACGCAATTATCCAGCGCGGCGAGTTTCTAACCTCATACACACCCTACCAGGCAGAAATCTCGCAGGGCACTTTGCAAGCTATCTTCGAATTTCAAACGCTGATGTGCCAACTCACGGGGCAAGAAGTTGCCAACGCCTCGATGTGGGACGGTTCCACGGCGACCACCGAAGCCGTGCTCATGGCGGAGCGGGTGACCGGCCGCCGCCGCGTCCTGGTCGCGCGATCGTTGCATCCGGAATATCGCGACGTACTAAAAACCTACGCGAAGAATTCCGGCCTGCATGTGGATGAGATTCCTTTTGGCAAGAATGGCACGTTGGATCATAACGCCTTGCAGGCCGCAATTAAGGAGGACGTAGCCGCGGTCGTAGTGCAATCGCCGAACTTTTTTGGCGTCATCGAGTCCGCGGCGGACTTGGCGGCCGGCGTCCACGCAGCGGGAGCCCTGCTCGTGGTGGCGATAACCGAAGGCGTTTCGCTCGGACTCTTACGCCCGCCGGCCGAAGCCGACATCGTCGCCATGGAGGGGCAAAGTTTCGGCCTGCCGCCGAGCTATGGAGGCCCCTTTGTCGGCGTGATTGCTTCGCGCGACAAATTCGTGCGGCAGATGCCCGGGCGCCTGGCCGGCCAAACCACCGACTCGGAGGGCCGCCGCGGATTCGTGTTGACGCTCGCGACCCGCGAGCAGCACATCCGCCGCGACAAGGCCACCTCGAACATTTGCACCAATCAGGCCCTGTGCGCTCTGGCCGCCACGGTTCACCTTACGCTGCTCGGCAAAGAAGGCCTGCGCGAGATGGCCGAGCAGAACCTCTCGAAAGCGCAATTCGCACTGGACGAGCTTTCAAAAATCTCGGGAGTTCGCCGGGCCTTCGACGCTCCGTTTTTCAACGAATTCACTATCGCGCTTCCGCGCTCGGCACGCATCGTAAACAGCTATTTGTTGCGCGAAAAAATCGTCGGCCCCCTGCCGCTGGGTCCGTCGTATCCAGAATTGACTAAACACGCGCTGGTGTGCGTCACAGAAACGACAACAAGAGCGGAGATTGAGAAACTCGCCGCCGGAATCCGCGGCGCGCTGGAGCAGCCGTTGTAGCCCGCACGCTCTTGCTGGCCCTGAGCCGCAAAGGGTCTGTGCCAACGGTCGGAGCAAGCATTGCTGATTGCACCTTGCCCGTGAAAATTGAACAGCTAAGACTGGCTGTTCCACAGGAACCGATTTGAACGATCGAATCAAAAAAGCATCACGCCACACCAGTCAGAGCGAGGGGCTGATCTTCGAGAAATCCTCGCCAGGCAAACGAGCCTTCGAGTTGCCGCCCCTGGACGTCCCCGCTGCCGACCCTTCCAAGACACTGGGAGCGAGCCATCGCACCGAGGGCATCACCGGCTTCCCCGAAGTGAGCGAAATCGAAGTCCTGCGCCATTTCACCCGGCTCTCCACCTGGAACTTCGCCATCGACCTCGGCATGTACCCGCTGGGCTCCTGCACCATGAAGTACAACCCGCGCGTCAACGAATTCGTCGCCCGCCTCGACGGCATCGCCTCCGAACATCCCTACCAGCCACAGGAACTTTCCCAAGGCTGCCTGAAAATCCTGCGCCTGCTCGAGCAATGCCTGCTGGAAATCACCGGAATGGATGCCATCACCTTGCAACCCGCCGCGGGAGCGCAGGGCGAGCTGACCGGCCTTCTGCTTATCCGCGCCTACCTGGAAGAACAAGGCAACGCTCGCAAAAAAGTGCTGATTCCAGACTCCGCGCACGGCACCAATCCCGCGACCGCCGTAATCGCCGGCTACCAGGTCGAAAATATCAAGTCCGAATCCCACGGCCAGATCGACGTCGATAAACTCAGCGAACTGGTCACCGCAGATGTCGCCGCGCTGATGATCACCAACCCTTCGACGCTGGGCATCTTCGAGCAACGCATTCCGGAAATCGCCGAGATCCTGCACGCCAAGGGCGCTCTTCTCTACATGGACGGCGCCAATATGAACGCGCTCACCGGTGTAGCGCGGCCCGGCGACCTCGGCGTTGACGTCATGCATTTAAATCTGCACAAAACGTTCTCGACTCCGCACGGCGGCGGCGGCCCAGGCGCCGGCCCTGTGGCCATGAAGAAAATCCTCGAGCCCTTCCGCCCGGTGCCGATCCTGGTCGAAAAAGAGGGCGGCCGCCTGGCACTGGAGCCGGTTCGACCGCACTCGATCGGAAGAGTGAAAGCATTCTCCGGGAACTTCGGCGTTCTGGTGCGTGCTCTCGCGTACATTCTTGCCTACGGTCCGGGTGTGCGGCAGGCCACGGAAGACGCGGTCCTCAACGCCAACTACATTCGCAAGCATCTCGAGGGCGCTTTCGATTTGCCCTATTCCCTGCCCTCCATGCACGAGGTGGTCTTCAGCGACGCCATCCAGAAACGCAACGGCGTCAACACCATGGACATCGCCAAGCGCTTGATCGACTACGGCTTCCATCCCTACACCACGGCGTTCCCGCTGATCGTGCCGGGCGCCCTCATGATCGAGCCGACGGAATCGGAATCGAAAGAAGAGTGCGACCTTTTCATCGATGCCATGCTCTCGATCGCCGAAGAGGCCGCCACAACTCCCGAACTCGTCAAGACCGCCCCGCACTCCACTCGCGTGCGCCGTCTCGACGAAGTCGGCGCAGCGCGCAAGCCGGTCTTGCGCTGGGACCCATCGCGAGAGAACGAAACAGCGAGGCAAACGAAGGCGAAGCGTCACTCGTCGCTAAAGCACCCTCTTCCGACTCCGGTCGTCCCCACGGTCTGACTCAGCAAGAGCAATTCGCTTCTGGGCACACTCTTTCCTGCGAGCCAGAACATTTCTGCTTCTCCGCTGTTACAATCAGTTTTCTGGAGACGGTATTTTGTCCATCCGTTGAATGACACCCGCACTGCATGCCTGGCTGCCTAAATCAGTTCTCCTGCTGCGCGATTACGATCGTCACAAATTCCTGTCGGACCTGATCGCGGGAATCACCGTGGGTCTCGTGGCCCTGCCTCTGGCGATGGCCTTTGCGATCGCCTCGGGAGTCTCGCCCCAAGCGGGAATTTACTGCGCCATCGTGACCGGCTTCATAATCTCCGCTCTCGGCGGCTCAAAAACGCAGATTGGCGGCCCCACCGGCGCCTTCGTGGTCGTCATTTCCGGAATCATCGCCAAGTACGGCATCGAAGGCCTTTTCACCTGCACCATGATGGCCGGCCTGCTGCTCGTGCTCCTCGGAATCACCGGCATGGGCGCGGCGGTGAAATATTTTCCCCGGCCCGTCATCGTCGGCTTCACCAACGGCATCGCCATTCTCATCGCCAGCACGCAAATCCGCGATTTCTTCGGCCTGCGCATGGATAGCGTACCCGGCGATTTTTTCCACCGGATGCGTGCCTTCGGCCAAGCCTGGCATACCCTTTCGTGGCAGGCCACGGTCCTGTCGATGGCTTCCGTGGCGGTAATGGTTCTGTGCCTCAAATACGCCAAGCGCATTCCGGGCGCCATCGTGGTCACCTTCGGCGCCACCGCCGCGGTGGCCTTGCTGCATTTAGGACTGGAAACGATCGGCACCCGCTTCGGGGGCATTCCCAAGGGACTCCCAACCTTCGCCATTCCCAGGCTTCACTACAACGTGTTGCGCCAACTCTTGTCTCCCGCTTTCACGGTCGCCATGCTCGGCGCGATTGAATCGCTGATGTCCGCGGTGGTTTCCGACCGCATGAGCAAAGACAAGCACAATCCCAACGTGGAGTTGGTCGCGCAGGGACTAGCGAACATCGTCTCTCCGCTCTTCGGCGGACTGCCCGCCACCGGAGCCATTGCCCGCACCGCCACCAATGTGCGTTCCGGCGCAAAAACGCCGGTCGCCGGAATGATTCACGCGCTCACGCTCCTGGCAATCGTGCTCTTCGCGGCGCCGCTGGTGAAGGACATTCCACTGGCCGCGCTGGCCGCGATTCTGATGATCGTGGCCTACAACATGGGCGAGTGGCATGAAATACCTGAAATCTTGAAGCTCAGCCGCGCGGACATCACAGTCTGGCTCTTGACCCTGACGCTCACGGTGGTCGCGGACCTTACTTTCGCGGTCGAGGTCGGCATGGTTCTCGCGGCCCTGACGTTCATCCGCAAAGTCTCCCGAACCACCACCGTCGCGCGTGTAACCCGAGACTATGTGGAAGACAGCCGGGTCCACATCCTCCAGGGCAAAGACATTCCCGAGTACGCTACCGTCTTTCGCGTTCACGGTCCCTTTCTATTCGGCGCAACCGATAAATTCGCCGATATTCTGGACACCATGGATACTCTGCCGCCGGTGGTGATCCTGCGCCTCAGAAACATGACCGCCATCGACGCCACCGGCCTCGGCGCCTTTCGCGATCTCGCCGATCAACTGCATGCCTCCGGAAGGTCCCTCTTGCTGTGCGGCGCCAGGGAACAACCCGCCCAGTTGATGAGGCAAGCGGAATTCGAGCGCCACGTCGGCGCGGAAAATATTTGCCCCAGCATCAGCGGAGCGTTGCAGCGCGCGGCCGACGTGTATCAGAGCTCTCACCTCAGCGCAGATGGCAACGCCGGGAAGAACAAAGAACAACGGGTCGTCAGCACCTAAATCCCGCAGAAAACTTCACGCTCCCGTAGAAGACCCTCCTGGCCGCAAAACTTTAGTCATCGTTTCACGCCAAGGCTACCTCTTATTCTCTGCCCCGTAACACGCAGCACATAGTCTCTGGCGCCGAGGGTGTATTCCCAAACCTCTTCATGTCTTGAAAATCCTAAGGAGAACGCTCTGTGAAAAAACGTATTGCGGCTCTGGCCCTGAGCTTCGCTCTGCTCGGTGGCACGTTACCCGCCCGCGCAGGCAATGACTTCGGCGATAAAAGTGAAATCAAACATGTTTTGCTGATCAGCATCGACGGCATGCATGCCGTCGATTACAAGAACTGTGTGGCATCCGGCACTTGCCCGACTTTAGCCGAACTGGGCGAGACCGGCGTAAATTACACGCGTACAACAACTTCCAGGCCGTCCGATTCCTTCCCCGGGTTGATGGCACTGGTGACTGGAGGTACGCCCAGAACGGTAGGCGCGTTCTACGACGTGGCTTATGACCGCGTTCTGGCGCCCCCTGCGAAGGCCACCGGCAATGGGCTACCAGCCGGGAACTGCACTGTCGGGGCGATCAACGGAACGCAGACCGAATATGAAGAAGGCGACGAAATCGACCAGACCAAGCTCAATGGTGGCTTCCCAGGGTTTTCCACCATCGATGGCGGCGTACAATCAATCGATCCCGACAAGCTGGTGCGCGATCCGTTCAATTCCTGCAAACCCGTTTACCCCTGGAACTTCGTCCGCACGAACACCATTTATGGAGTGATCCACGCCAAGGGAGGCCGCACTGCCTGGTCGGATAAGCACGCTGTTTACGCGGTTGTTTCCGGACCCACCGGAACCAATCAACCCAGCAACGTGGATGATTACTATTCTCCGGAAGTCAACTCCAATCAGATTAGCTTGCCCGGGGTTGTGACCGCAGCAGAGAGCGGCCAAACCGGAGTCGATTGCTCTAAGATTTCCCCCAGTGGCAATGACTGGACCACCGACTTCGACGCCATCAAATGCTATGACCAGCTGAAGGTCAACGCCGTACTGAACTGGATCCATGGCAAGACCCACCTCGGCGGAAGCAAGGCTCCCGTCCCGGTGATCTTCGGCATGAACTTCCAGGCAGTCAGCGTGGGGGAGAAGCTGATTTCACCAAAGTCCGCAGACAGAACCGACGCAAACTCTGGGGGTTATGAGGATGCCCAGGGTACTCCCCGGCCCAAAATGCTCGCCGAGATCCAGTTCGTGGATGCGGCTATCGGACAGATGGTAGCAGCGCTCAAGAGTCAGGGCCTTCTCCATAAGACCGTGATCATCATCACTGCCAAGCACGGGCAGTCGCCGATCGACCCGAACCGCTTCTTCCCCATTCCCGGCAGTACCGGCAACAACGGCAAGCCGCCATCCGCCATCATCTCGGCACTTCTCCCGGCCGTCTTTAACGACCCCAATAACGGCCTTGGAATCGCCGAGGACGACATTTCTCAGTTGTGGCTGGCAGATTCAAATCACACCAACGACGCAGTAACGGCTTTGGAGAATGCCGGGACAACCATAGGATTGGGTCAAATCCTCTACGACGGTTCTCTCACAACCCTCTTCAATCCTCCGGGGGTGCCGACCGAACCGGGTCCCTGCTGCGCCAAACTACAAGGTGGTGACCCGCGCACACCCGATATCGTCGTGTTGCCGAACGTGGGGGTGGTCTACACGGGGGGCTTGAAAAAGCAATCCGAGCATGGCGGCTTCGCGTGGGATGATACGAACGTGATGCTGCTGGTATCGAATCCCCGCATCGACCATCGGACCGTCCACAGCTTTGTCGAGACCACTCAGGTGGCTCCTACCATCCTGAAAGTGCTCGGCCTTGACCCGAATGCCCTCGACGCCGTCAGGTCGGAAGGCACGCCGGTTCTCCCCGGCTTGAGCTTCGACCAGGAGTAATTGTTCCAGGTCCGCAGGCGCCGCGTAAACGGAAAGGGCGCCCCTTTGGTCGGGGCGCCCTTTTCTTTGCGTAATGAAGTTGTCTGGCCTTCCGCTTCTAACACTGTGCAGAAGCCGTAGGGGCACGGCATGCCGTGCCCGCTCCGCGGTATCTATTTTGCCAGCCGCACGCTATCGAGAATCGCCGAAAATGTCTTGTCGTAGTCGGGGTACGCCGCCTGCGGCGCAACGCTCAGAAACGAAAGCAGACCTTGCGGCTGCAGCACCGTGATCAGCCAGTCCGTTTCTTGCCCGCCTGTTGGAGAATCATTGCTCAAGTACGTCGAAAGCCCGGGCTGGCCGTTTAACTTCACCGCCGACGCTTCATGCACGATGCGCATGTTCGGGTTCGACTTTTGCAAGCTCTGAATGAGTTGCTGCGTGGCGCTTGCCAGCGCGTTGGCATCATTGGAATCGCCCGGCGCCGCCGTAATGCTGACCACCATCCCGTAGGCTAGCGCGCTCTGGCCGCCGCTCCCTTGCACCACGCCCCCTGGCGGCGCGAAGGAGGCGTTGCTATTGTCTCCGGACTGTCCCCAATTGTCGGGATACTTCAAACTGTACGAGCTCCCTTGAAACTCCGCAAAATTGCCCGAGGGAGGCGCGGGCGCGCTGCCTCCGCCACCTGCGACGGCTACGGGAGCGATCTTCTTGGCCACCGGCAGCGCCAGAACTTCTCGTTTAATGGCCTCAAACTCCGCGGAGTCCCTTTTCCCCTTGGTCGGCTCTCCGCCGAGCTTGTCGATTTCTTCGTTCACGCGCTCTACACGGTGTTCCGGATTCGGATGATCGGATAAGAACTGCGGAGGGTTCTTGCCTTTGGTCTCCGCCTCTAACTTCTCGAAAAATTGCGCCATCGCCCGCGGGTCGTAGCCCGCATCAAAGAGAACCTGCGTCCCCATTACGTCCGCCTGCGTTTCATCCGTCCGCGAATACCGCAGCAGCAATCCGCCGGCGCCCAACCTGACCCCTTGGGTCAGCAAAGCTCCGCCCGTGCTTCCTCCAAACAGCCCGCCGAAAAGGCCCGCGGCGCCTTGCACCAGCTGTGCTTTCGACGCCTGCGCCGTTCCGTGCCGGAGGGCCACATGCGAGAGCTCGTGGGCCATGACCGCAGCGAGTTGCGCTTCGTTGTCCGATACCTCGATAGCCCCTCTGTTCACAAACACATACCCGCCGGGAAGCGCGAACGCGTTGATGGCCTTATCGTTTACGCAGTGGAATTCCCAGGGATACTCCACGCCTCGAGTCGGGAGCTTGGCCACCAGCCGCAGGCCCAACTGCGTCAGGTAGGCATCCACTTTCGGATCGTTGCACAGCGGCAACTGTTTCTCCATCATCTGGGCGTTTTGCTTGCCCACCTGTATGTCGGTATTGGGAGAATACATATTCCAGGGCGGCTTCAATTGACTCCGCTGGGCCCACAGCGACGGCGCGCAAAGCAGCAAGGACGCCGACGCCAGGAGAAGGAGACGCGCACGAGGTGAGAGGAGCGAGCACATAGGACAGGACTACTCTACACCGACCGGCGGGCAAAAGAAAAAACCCGGGTGGCCATCCACCCGGGGCAAAATGAGAGAGAAGTAATTGGAATTTATCGAGCGATACGCGGCGCGACTTCCGGTGATACCGCCACCGCCGGAGCCTCGATGGACTTGCCGTTGCGCGCTTCTTTGGGTCGTGCTGCGACCGCTGGTTCCAGCCGGCGAACCGGCATGGCAAGATTCTCGCCTTCGCGGATGAAAGTCAGGCAGTCCTGACTGCTATTCCAATCGATGCACACCAGGTCGCCGAGATGAACCTGTTCGGTGGCCAGCAAGTTCGCCAGAGGATAAACGACGTGCCGCTCGATGGCCCTCTTCAGGTGCCGCGCTCCGTACCTCTGATCCGTACCTTCTTGCAACAGGAAGTCCTTGCCGGCGCTGGTCACCCGGAACAGAAACTGCCCCTTGGCGGTCTCCAGAACTCTCCTCTGTACCTGCCCCAGCTCGATCTCCAGCACTTCTTCCAACTGCTCGCGCCGCAACGGGTGGAACACCACCACCTTGTCCAACCGGTTCATGAATTCCGGCGAAAACTTCCGGCGCGCCGCTTCCACCGCCGTCCGCTCCACTTTCTGGTCCAGCCCCGCGGCCGGCTTATCGCTCGGCTGGATGAAACCCATGCCGCCCTGCATCAAGTCGGTGATCTCACCGCTGCCCAGATTGGAGGTTAAGAAAATCACAGTTTGCGACAAGTCTACCCGCCGATTGTCGCCCAAGGTTAGAGTCGCTTTATCCAGCATCCCCAACAGCAGTTGCCACAGCGCGTCGGACGCCTTCTCAATCTCATCAAACAGCAGGAAAGACAGTTTCAGCTTCTCCGTGTGGCTCTTGGCCAGCTCTTCCTGGGTGATCAGCGGATGGGTCTCGCGGTGTCCCAAATATCCCGGAGGCGATCCAATCAATTTCGCAATCTCATGAGAATGCTGGAATTCCGCGCAATCCACCTTGATCACCGCGCGCGCGTCCCCAAACAAGATCTCCGCCGCCGCTTCTACGATCCGCGTTTTGCCCGAACCCGTCGGCCCCAGAAACAGCAAGTTCCCCACCGGGCGTCCCGGCGAGTTCAAACCCGCACAAAAAACCTGGTATAGATCGACCAGCGCCTGCACACCCTCGGTTTGTCCGACGATTTTGTCCCGGAGCGCACCTTGAAAGTCCCGCGTATCGTTACTACGGATGGTAGGGTCTAATTGCTGTCGAACGGCGGCTCTCATTTCGGGCGTCCTTACTTGCGTCCGGTCCTCCGAACGCACTCTTCGGTGTCTCAGTAGCACCCGATGGTGAGCTAGTGCATGGGAAGTGCCATTCCCATACCTGTCTTACTTCTCCGCAAAACGGACTAAAATCAATGACATACGAGAGTTGCACTTCTGGAAACTGTCTCACGCCGTGAGAAAGTGTCCCATCGGGAAACAAAGTGAGAGGGGCGAAACAGTTTGTGTCAGTTGGCAGGAGACAAAAAGGGGCGTTCTTAGAAACCACAGCGTTCGGCAAGTGAAACTATCGCTTTAGATAACCCCTGGGGAGCGCTCAGCGTGACGCCATGATTGCCACTCCCGGCAGTTCGTCAGGAGGCACGGCCACGCCGTCGCGGAAGCCAGCAAGACGCCCCGAATTTGCCGGTACCCGCTCACCCGGCACGACTATCCCCACCAGATTCAGCGGGTCCGCCGCCGAAACGGTGACGATACCCCCGGTCGGCGACGCATTACGCTGCGCTCGCAAGGACTCCACCGCCACCGGAAGCGCAAATTGCTCTCCCAGGAAGCCGCTGACGAACCTCCCGCCTCGTACTTCCCCGCGATCTTCAAGCCGCCGCAGCGTCATCAGCACCTCCCGCCATTTCGGCAAGATCGTCTCGCGAGTCAGCACCTCGCGGAATACGATCCCGTAGCGCCGCAGCAGCATCCAGCAGGTCGCTTCCAAGGCCCGAGTGCGCTCCACGGCTTCGCCAGAATAGAGCAGCGACCAGCGCCCCGCACTGTGCCGCGGCCGCGCCGCCCGACCGCTGCCCTGCCCCGACCGCCGCTTCGGATCAATCAGTGCCCGCAGGTTGTCAAAACCGTCTGCCGTCAGCAAACCGGCCGCCACCAACTCCCACAACGCCGTTTCCACCTCCGACTTCAGCTTTCCCGTCCCCCGCACGATATCCGTGAAGAACGAAGCCCCGCGCTGTCTCAAAAATCCCACCACCTCACGCGCCTCGGGACTCAGCCCGCGCGTCTCTTCTTCGCCAGCCTCGCGCTGCGGAATCATCCAATCTGCATCCTCGCGCACGAAGAAGGTCACCGGCGCAACGCTGGTTGGCACCACGCGCCTCCGGTCCGTTCCCATATATTCCAGCGTCGCGGGGTGCGGCGAAAGCCGGCCCCAGCCCACCGCGCCAGTTAAGCACAACTGATCCAACACCTTGGGATCGTAGTCCGCCACCCGCCGCGCCAGAATCTGCCGCTCCCATGCATTCGCCGACGCCTCAAAACCCTGCATCTGCTGCACGATCTCCAGCGTCCCGCGCTCGCCCAAAACCTGGCTGCCCGGCGCTACATGCTGCCAGCGCAGCAGCCAATTCATGAACTGCGCCGGCGTAACCGACGCCACCTGCTTCCTCAGCGTCCCCAGCGTCAGCCGGTGGATGCGCGCCAGCAACCGGCGGTCGCACCACTCCATTTCGTCGTCACCCGAACCTGCAAACCTCCCGCGCAGCACCGCGCCGCTCGCCTCCAATCGCAGCAGCGCTTTCTCCGTGTCCGAACCGGAAAGCCCCAGCACGCCTCCCAATTCGCTCGCGGTTACCGGCCCGCAGTGCGTCATCCAACCGGTCGCCAAGGCCAGCACGGCCTCTTCGCGCGATGCCGCGCCCGTTTCTACCTCCGGCAAAGGCACATCAAAGCGCCCCGAAGGAAAGACCTGCCCAAACGCCTTCACCCGTTCCGCGGCCACCCAGTAACTCTCGTCACCCACCTGAGCGCCCCCCGCACGCCGTTCCGCAACCAGTTGCTCAAAATATGCGCTCCATTCTGGGACGCTTTCCCGCAGCCTGGCTCGCAACCTCCCACTCTCCACTCCCCCAGTCATCCCGGGCACGGGCAACGCCAGAAGGGTCAGCAACGCGTCATGCAGTTCTTCCGCATCCCGTACATCTGGCCAAGCGTCGGCGCAAACCTCCTCAATCGCCGCGGGATCCAGCCGCCCCACCTCAGACAGCACCGCTTCCGGCAGCACCCGCCGCATCTCCACCGCGCGCGCCCGCCGCTCCTCCAGCGGCGCATCGTCCAGGTACGCGTACGGATTGGCGTTCAGAATCTCGTGCGAAAACTGCGACGGCACCGGCGTATCCACCGCAATGCACTGGATGCGCCCCTCCCCGATATCCCGCAGCATCCGCTCCAGGCCTTCGACGTCCAACGCCTCCGTCAGCACGTCCCTCATCACCTCGCCGATCAGCGGGTGCTCGGGAATCTGGATCTCCCCAACAATATTTTCCTGGCAAGCCTGCGCCTCCGGAAAAACCGCGGCCAGCAAGTCATCCGCCCGCATGCGTTGGATTTGCGGCGGCACCTTCTTCCCGCCTCGAAAACGCAGCAGCGCCAGCGCCCGACCGGCGTCCCACCGCCATCGCGTGGTGAACAGCGGCGAATCCAGCACCGCCTGCTCCAGCACCTGCCGCACCGACGTGGGGTGCAAGAAATGAAAAACATCCGCCAAAGGAAAGCTGTGCTGTTCCGCCAGCGAAATATTCAACCCGTTGTCGGTAGCCGCCGCCTGCAGCTCAAAGTTAAAAGACCGGCAAAATCTCTTGCGCAGCGCCAATCCCCACGCCTTGTTGATCCGCCCGCCAAACGGCGCGTGAATCACCAACTGCATCCCGCCGCTCTCGTCGAAAAACCGCTCCGCAATAACCGTCTTCTGCGTCGGCACCGCCCGCAGCACCGCGCGCCCCGCCACGATGTATTCCACGGCCTGCTCGGCCGCAGCGTCATCGAGCCCGCATTCGCTCTTCAACCATCCCACCGCCGAGCGCACTTCGGAAGAACCCCGCGCCTCGGCCGAAACCCCGACACCTTCCACGCTCAGGCTGATCCTCTCTCGCAACTCCGCCACCTGCTCGGAAAGCTCCGCCGTCCGCGCCGGCGCTTCCCCGCGCCAGAACGGCACGTTCGGCGACGCCCCCTGCGCGTCTTCCACCAGCACGCTCCCGGATTGCTGCACCCGCCGGATTCTCCACGAAGTATTCCCCAGCAGAAAAATGTCTCCGGCCAGGCTCTCCACCGCAAAGTCCTCATCGACAGTCCCGACGGTCACGCCTTCCGGCTGCGCCACCACGGTGTACATCGAGTTCTCCGGAATCGCCCCGCCGCTGGTGATCGCCGCCAGCCGGCTGCCCCGCCGCGGCCGCAGCATCCCGTTCACGCGGTCGCGGTGCAAGTAAGCCCCGTAGCGCCCCCGCCGCGCCTCGATCCCCTCGGACAACATCTCCACAATCGCGTCAAAATCCGCGCGCGCCAAGTTCCGATACGGATACGCCTGCCGCACCGCCCGAAACAATTCCTCCTCGCTTCCAATCTTCCGCCGCGCACATGGCCACCATCTGCTGCGCCAAAATATCCAGCGGCGCTTCTGGAACTTCCAGGTGATCCAGCTCTCCCTGTCGAATCGCGCGCACCAGTGCCGCGCACTCCAGCAATTCGTCGCGCGTAGTAGCGAAAATCCGGCCCTTCGGAACCGCTCCGCGCCAATGCCCCGCGCGCCCTACGCGCTGCAACGCCACCGAAATCGACCGCGTCGAGCCTATCTGGCAAACCAGATCCACGCTGCCGATATCAATCCCCAACTCCAGCGACGCCGTCGCCACCAGCGCCCGTATCTCCCCGGCCTTGAGTTTCTTCTCCGCCGCCAACCGCAGCTTGCGCGACAAACTCCCGTGATGCGCCGCCACCGCTTCGGCGCCCAACCGCTCGCCCAGGTGATGCGCCACCCGCTCGGCCAACCGCCGGGTATTCACAAAAATCAGCGTCGAACGATGCTCCTTCACCAACTCAGCGATGCGGTCATAGATTTCTCCCCACATCTCGTTGCGTCGCCACCGCGCCAATTTCGCTCCCCGGCACCTCCACCGCCAGATCCATCTCCCGCCGGTGCCCGATGTTCACCACCACCGGCGCGGGCCGTCCGCCTCCGGTCAAAAACTCCGCCACAATTTCAATGGGCTTCTGCGTGGCCGACAACCCAATCCGCGCCAAGGGCTTCCCCGCCAATCGTTCCAGCCGCTCCAGCGACAACGCCAGGTGCGCTCCGCGTTTGTCGTCCGCCACCGCGTGAATCTCATCGACAATGACGGTCTCCACCGTCTTCAAGATTTCCCGGCTCTTCTCCGCCGTCAGCAGGATGTACAGCGACTCCGGCGTGGTCACCAGAATGTGCGGCGGCCGCGCCAGCATCGCTCGCCGCTCGTGCGCCAGGGTATCCCCGGTGCGCACCGCCGTGCGAATCACCGGCATGAGCATCCCGCGCTCTCCCGCAAGTTGCAGGATTTCGCCCAGGGGAACTTCCAGGTTTTTCTGAATGTCGTTGCCCAGCGCCTTCAGAGGAGAAACGTACAGGACTTCCGTGCGGTCGGTCAGTTCGCCGCGAAGCGCCTTGCGAACCAAGCCGTCAATGCAAATCAAAAACGCCGCGAGGGTCTTACCGGATCCCGTCGGCGCAGAGATCAAAGTAGTCTTGCCCTGCAAAATGTGCGGCCAACCGAGTTCCTGCGGCTCCGTCGGCGTCCCAAAGCGCCCGACAAACCAATCCCGCACAAGCGGATGCGCCCATCCAAGCCCACCTGACCCGTCGTGTGGCCCCGCAACGCTCACAAAATCAATTATAAGCGATCCGCAAAAAAGAAGGGGCGCAGCACGGCTGCGCCCCATTTCGGCAAGATCAAAGCCTAAAGCGGCAAAATGTATTCCGCAAAACCACTCGATTCGCTACGCTTCAACTCTACCCGCGTTCCGGCTTCTTCCGAGCCTGCGGCACCGTCGCCGGCGCCGTAGCCGGCATTGCCACACGCGGTTTCTTTCCTTCCGCAACCGTCTCCGTGGGTATGTCCACCGATCGCCCGTCTTTGGCCTCGGTCGCGGCCTCCACCTTCTCGGGCTCCGGCGACTGTGGATGCACCAGCGCGCCTTCCCCCTCGCGCACGAAGGTCAATTGCTTGTGTTGGCCGTCCCAATCGATGCGCACCAGGTCGCCCAGTTGCACCTGTTCGGTGGCCAGCAAGTTCGCCAGCGGATAAACCACGTGGCGCTCGATGGCCCTCTTCAGGTGCCGCGCTCCATATCGCTGGTCCGTGCCTTCTTGTATCAGGAAATCCTTGCCCGCGCCGGTCACCCGGAACAAGAACTGCCCCTTGGCCGTTTCCAGCACCCGCTGCTGCACTTGCCCCAGCTCGATCTCCAGCACTTCTTCCAACTGCTCGCGCTTCAACGGATGGAACACCACTACCTTGTCCAACCGGTTCATGAATTCCGGCGAAAACTTCCGGCGCGCCGCTTCCACCGCCGTCCGCTCCACCTTCTGATCCAATCCCACGACCGGCTTGTCCGTCGGCTGAATAAACCCCATGCCGCCTTGCATCAAGTCGGTGATCTCACCGCTGCCCAGATTGGAGGTTAAGAAAATCACAGTTTGCGACAAATCTACCCGCCGATTGTCGCCCAAGGTTAGAGTCGCTTTGTCCAGCATCCCCAACAGCAGTTGCCACAGTGCGTCGGATGCCTTCTCAATCTCGTCAAACAGCAGGAAAGACAGTTTCAGCTTGTCCGTGTGGCTCTTGGCCAGCTCTTCCTGGGTGATCAGCGGATGGGTCTCCCGGTGTCCCAAATATCCCGGAGGCGATCCAATCAATTTCGCAATCTCATGAGAATGCTGGAATTCCGCGCAATCCACCTTGATCACCGCGCGCGCATCCCCAAACAAGATCTCCGCCGCCGCTTCTACGATCCGCGTCTTGCCCGAACCCGTCGGCCCCAGAAACAACAAGTTCCCCACCGGGCGTCCCGGCGAGTTGAGGCCCGCGCAGAACACCTGGTACAAATCCACCAGAGACTGCACACCCTCTTCTTGCCCGACGATCTTCGCCCCCAGCGCCGTCTGAAACTCCAGCGTATTGGTGCTGCGTTGGTTGGGATCCAGCGGAAGTATGTAGTCTTGTGTCATGGCCGCCTCCTAGCGTCGCCGCAAATGCGGTGACGCAGAACCAAATCGCGCGCGCCCTTGGTCAAATTGCGATAACTTGACCTGGATCGTGGACTGCAGGAGCCGCAACTGCACCAGCAACTCCCGCGCCACCGCGGGTGATTCGGAAATCGGGAGAATCGGCGGGAACAAATCCGCCAGATCGAGATTCAACGCTCGCAGCGCCGCCACCAATTTCTGGACCGCCGGAGAATTCGGGTCCGCAAGGTCCACTCGGCTATTGGTCTGTTCGCGTAGGGCCCGCCAGTTGAGCTCCACGAAGGGATGTTTTTTGGAAACTTCGCGGACCACCCGGTCGGTGATGCGCGCGCGTTCTCCGAGGCGAGCCAAATGCAGTTGCTGCACTTTTTCGCCGCGGCGCACGTTGTGCACCAGATAAAAGCTGTTCCCTTTGCGGCGAACGAAAGCCATGACCTCACCTCGAAGCATCCAACTTTTCTGTAGTGTACCGCACTTCCACTACAGGGCGCCAGGTAATAATACGTGAAATCCCGGCAAGTGTTTCTTATGCGTTATAGCCACAAACTACATCGTCGGCGGCCGAAAGCTTCATCGCTTTTTTCGTTTTGTTCCATTCGCAAAGCGCATGATTGCTCTCTCCAAACATTCCTCCTGCTTACTTAGATGCGCCCTTCACACCACTCGATTCTTCTCGCGCCCGCTGTCGTCGTTTGCGTTTTGTCCAGCCGGTGTAATTTCTTGGTCATCGGCGCCGCAGCCTCACTCTGTTAAACCCGGGCGCCGCTCTTTTGTCTTTGCGGCCGCGCAACTATGCCCTTTACGATGTTGCGGCGCGTTCCAAACGAGGTGCTGCGAAATGTCTTGGGATCCGGTGTATCGCTTGGTGAAACAAATTCCCCGCGGGCGGGTTCTATCTTATGGGGCTCTCGCTCGAGCTTTGCGCTTAAGCGGTGGCGCCCGCAGCGCCGGCCGCGCCATGGCCGCCACTCCCTCCGGAAAAGGCATCCCCTGGCACCGCGTAGTCGGCGCCGGCGG
Organism: uncultured Acidobacteriota bacterium; assembly: GCA_963788495.1. Classification (GTDB taxonomy): domain Bacteria; phylum Acidobacteriota; class Terriglobia; order Acidiferrales; family UBA7541; genus Acidiferrum. The sequence goes on from CAWBGX010000006.1 coordinate 204,354, forward strand.
CAAACTCCTCATTCGCGAACCCTACGCTTCGCTCCAGAAAAAACTCCTCGAGAGCGAAGGCGTAAAAATCACCGAATCCCGCGTGCACCTGAAGCTCCACCTCTGGACCCCCACTCGCAAAAAGACCCCGAAAGAAAAGCCGCGCCGCAAACGTACTAAGCTGTAGCCGCCACAGCGTACCGAGCCCTCCGCAATCGGGGTGCTGTGCAGCCCCGGCCCGGTTAAGGAGCCGCCCCCAACTGCTGTATGCTATAACCTCCGTTGCATCTAGAAATCGCAGCAACAAGAAACAATCGAGTCGTGCGAGCGACCAACGACATGCCCGAACCTGTCATACAGGTAGAAAATCTCTTCAAGCGCTACGCCGACGTCGAAGCCGTCCGCGGCGTCAGCTTTTCCGTCGAAGAGGGCGAAGTCTTCGGCCTGCTCGGTCCCAATGGCGCCGGCAAAACCACCACCGTCGAAATCCTCGAAGGCCTGCGCACCCTCGACAGCGGCAAAGTTTCCGTCTGCGGCCTGGATCCCCAGCGCGATTCCAACCAGCTCAAAAATGAAATCGGCGCGGCCCTGCAGTCCACTTCCCTGCCCGACAAGCTGAAGGTCCACGAAGCCCTGCATCTCTTCGCCAGCTTCTACTCGCGTCATCGCGATCCCGAAGACCTGCTCCGCCGCTTTGGCCTGGAGGAAAAGCGCGACACTTTCTACAGCAAGCTCTCCGGCGGTCAGAAACAAAGACTCGCTCTGGCCATGGCCCTGGTCAACGATCCCCGGGTGCTGTTCTTCGACGAACCCACCGCCGGCCTCGATCCCCAAGTCCGCCGCGAGATCTACGACATCATCGAAGAACTGCGCCACGAGAAAAAAACCATCGTGATGACCACCCACTACATCGAGGAAGCCGAGCGCCTCTGCGATCGCGTGGCCATCGTCGACCACGGCAAAGTCATCGCCCTCGGCACTCCCCGCCAGTTGAAAGAGCGCTCCGGCGACAAGACCCGCATCGAAGTCAGCCTCGCCAGGCCTGAATCCAACGAGGCCCTGAAAAATCTGGACGGCGTCTCCGAGTGCCGCAATCTCAACGGCGCCTACATCTTGCATTGCCAGCGCCCGCCGCAAGCCATCGTCGCGCTGGTCAAACATCTCGAATCTCAGGGCAACGAACTCGTCACTCTCGAAATCGCCACGCCCTCTCTCGAAGATGTCTTCATCGAACTCACGGGAAGGAGACTCCGGGATTGAAACACTTCCTGACACTCACGCGCATGAGGATTCGGCTCACCCTGCGCAACAAGATGTTCGTCTTTTTCAGCGTGATCATGCCTTTCGGCTTTTTCTTTCTGTACGCCGGCGTCTTCGCCAAGGGCGTGCCCTACGCCGTTCGCTTCTTTCTCGGTCCGGTGATTTCCCTGGCGGTGATGGGCAGCTTCTGGGGCTTGAGCGCCGCGCTGGTCACTTTTCGCGAACAAGGCATCCTGCGCAGGTTCCACGTTACCCCGGTCACCGCCAGCGACATGCTGGCCTCCAGCATCGTCGCTAACTATATCCTCACTCTTCCCACGGTCGCGATCGAATTGCTTTTTGCCCGTTTTATCTTCGACGTGCGCGACTTCGGCAATTTTGTATCTTTGTGTGTCATGGTCACCGTCGGCGTCATTTCCTTCGCCTCCATGGGCTTGGTCATCGCCAGTGTCACCAACACCATGCAAGAGACCCAAGTTCTCAACCAGCTCATCTGGCTCCCTTTGATTTTTCTCTCCGGCGCGACCATGCCCTTGCCCTATCTGCCCAAAGTCGCCCAGTCTGTCGGCGTATTCCTTCCTGCGACGTATCTCGTCTGGGGCTTGCAAGACGCCATTTTCTTTTCCGCTCCGATCTGGCATCTCTGGAAAGAAGCTTTGTCGCTCCTGGGCTGGGGGCTGCTGACTTTCTTCGTCGCCGCCCAGCTCTTTCGCTGGGAACCCGAATCCAAAATTCCGCGCAACGCCAAACTGTGGGCCGCTGCTACCGCCCTTCCCTTCTTGCTGCTGGGAATTTGGGAGAACCGCGCCGGAACTATTCTTCTGCAATCGAAGGCCGCTTACATGGCCGTTGACCGGCCGGACAAAGCCAATCAAGCCCCCGACGCTCCCGCGGACAAACAGAAAGAGCAGCCGAATCGCGGCCCTTTCTGAGCCCCGCTCGCTCCGCTCCATCCATCGCTGCAATACCAATTTGGTTTCGCCCGTAGCACTACGAATTTACACGACGCATTGACGCTCTCACCCCGCTACCGTATTCTGCAATTTCGGGTGGCGCACACTCTTAGGGAGCAGACATGCCAATTCAAAAGACGGAAAAAATCTGGCACAACGGAAAATGGATCAACTGGGAGGACGCCACTCTTCACGTCCTTTCTCACGTGGTCAGCTACGGCTCCGCGGTCTTCGAGGGCATCCGCTGCTACGAAACCAAGCAGGGACCCGCGATTTTCCGCCTCCCCGAGCACATGCGGCGGCTCATCAACTCCGCCAAGATCTATCGCATGGATCTGCCCTTTACCGCCGATCAGTTCTGCAGTGCCGCCACCGAACTCGTGCGCCTCAATAAATTGAACTCCTGTTACGTCAAGCCCATCGTTCTGCGCGGCTACGGCGAAGTCGGCGTCAACCCGCTCAGCTCCCCGATTGAAATCTACATGGCCTGCTGGTCCTGGGGCGCCTATCTGGGTCCCGAGGCGCTGACCAAGGGCGTGGAAATCGGCGTCAGCTCCTGGTCGCGCATCGCGCCCAACACTCTGCCCGCCATGTCCAAAGCCGCCGCCAACTACATGAATTCGCAGCTCATCCGCATGGAAGCCTCCTTCAACGGCTACGCCGAAGGCATCGCGCTGGACTCCGGCGGCCACGTCAGCGAAGGCTCCGGCATGAACGTCTTCCTGGTCCACGACGGCACGCTCTACACTCCGCCGCTGGCCACCAGCATCTTGCCGGGCATCACGCGCGACGCCATCGTCACCCTAGCCGAGGATCTGAACATCCCCGTCAAGGAACAAGTCATCCCCCGCGAAATGCTGTACATCGTGGATGAACTGTTCTTTGTCGGCACCGCAGTCGAGGTCACCCCCATCCGCTCCGTCGATCACATCCAAGTCGGCAAAGGCGTAGCCGGCCCGATCACCCGCAAGCTACAAGAAGAATTCTTCGCCCTAACCAGCGGCAGCAAACCCGACCGCCACAACTGGCTAACCCCAGTAAACGCCCCGGTAGGCGCAACGCGTTAACCAGTTCAACTGTCGTCGCGAGTCCATCCGAGACAATAGCCTCCGCGAACCTTTGGGACCGCGCTTCGACCTAACCGACCAGCACCTGTAGCGGCCGCCGACCGTTTATCCCGAGCCTCGAAGGGTGGCGGGCGCTTTCTTCACGCTTGCCCAGCCGTACCCACCAGCCACCCCCTCACGCGCTCTCGTTCCCTCCGTTTCCCACCTCGGTCCGTCTCCATCAAATCCGTCTTTCCTCATCCGTCTTCCGCAGCCCCCATTCCAATGTTTCCTCCCCAACAACAAAAAATTCCCGCTAACCAACCTCCTCCCAACATTCCAGTGTAGAATCCCCTCGGTCCGCTCCGGGTCCGCTCCTCTCCCCGGCTGGGAGGCTCCTCGATGTACAACATCCCGCAGAAGCTCACCGCCGAGTTCCTCGGAACCTTCGCCCTGGTTTTCTTCGGCGAAGGCGCCATCTGCGCCGATCAGTTCTTGCACAGCACCGGCGGCATCGGCCTCTTGGCCATCGCCATGGCCCACGGCCTGGCCTTCGCCATCATGCTTTCCGCGCTGGGCCACATTTCCGGCGGCCATTTCAACCCAGCGGTGACCATCGGTTTCTGGGTCACCAAGCGCCTGAACACTCCCGACGTCATCTTCTATTGGGTCGCCCAGCTCGCTGGAGCCGTCGCCGCCGCCTATCTCCTCAAGGCCGTGGTCCCTGAAGAAACCTGGCGCACCGTGGCGCTCGGCACTCCGGAGTTGGTGCGCGACTTCCCCCGCCTCTCCGGCATGGCCCTGGAGGCCGTCGCCACTTTCTTCCTGGTCCTGGTGTTTTTTGCCACCGCGGTGGATGAAAAAGGCGCCTTCCGCTCGATTGCCGGCTTTGGCAGCGGCCTGATCATCGCGCTTGGCATCCTGGTCGCCGGCCCGTTCACGGGTGGCGCCCTGAACCCCGCCCGCGCCTTCGGCCCCGCCCTGGCCTCCTCTCACTGGGCCAACTGGGGCGTCTATTGGGTAGGTCCGCTAGCCGGCGGCTTCCTAGCCGGCCTCCTCTACGACTCCCTCTACCTCAAAAAGTAGCCAGCAGCCCCGCCCTTAGGCCCCCCCCTAAACCCACGAAGCCCATCCACCTAGACGAACCGCGAACCAAGCCCTCCCCAACCACCTCCCCTTCGTTGCTTCGTTGCTTCATTGCTTCGTTACCTCATTCCGTCCTCTCTCTATCCCTCCCCTGCCCCCCTGCGCAGGTAACTACCGCGCGACTCCCCTCTCCGCCTTTCTTGCCGCTGTCTTCCTCGGAATGCTAACGTCGCCAGATAGTGGAATCGTACGGGGCCGACACTTCATGCCACTGAACATTGACGATCTCCTTCGCCGGGCCGTCGAAAGCAAAGCCTCCGACTTGCACCTCAAAGTCGGCAACCACCCGTATCTCCGCGTCGATGGCCTGCTGACCCCGCTCACCGACGTGCCCCGCATCACTCCCGAAGAGATGCTGTCCATGGCGTTCAGCATGATGACCAACCGCCAGAAGCAAAAGTTCAAGGAAACCGCCGAGTTGGACATGGCTTACGGCGTGGCCGGCCTGGGCCGCTTCCGCGTCAACGTTTTCCAGCAGCGCGGCAACGTCGGCATGGTCTTGCGCGTCATTCCCACCAAAATTCGCACCACCGATGAGCTAAATCTTCCCGCGGTGGTCACCAAGATCTGCGAAGAGCAGCGCGGGCTGGTGCTGGTCACCGGCACGACCGGTTCCGGCAAGTCCACCACCCTGGCTGCCATGATCGACCGCATCAATGCCACCCGCTCCGACCACCTGATCACCATCGAAGACCCCATCGAATTCCTGCACCGCGACAAGCGCAGCTTCATCAATCAGCGCGAAGTCGAGGTGGACACCGCGAACTTCTCCACCGCCTTGCGCGCCGCCCTGCGTCAAGACCCCGACGTGATTCTGGTCGGCGAAATGCGCGACCTGGAAACCATTTCCACTGCCCTGCTGGCCGCCGAAACCGGCCACCTGGTTTTCTCCACCTTGCACACCTTGGACGCCACAGAAACCATCCAGCGCATTATCGCGGTCTTTCCGCCGCCCGAACAGAAACAGATCCGCTTGCAGCTCGCCGCCACTTTGAAAGCCGTCATCTCGCAGCGCCTGGTGCGCCGCGCCGACGACCAGGGCCGCGTGCCCGCCGTCGAAATCATGATCGCCACCGGCTACATCCGCGATTGCATCATCAACGCCGACAAAACCCGCCTGATTCACGACGCCATCGCCGCCGGCACCAGCCAATACGGCATGCAGACCTTCGATCAATCGCTCTTCGATCTCTACACCAAGCAGCTCATCACTCTCGAAGAAGCCTTGTCGCGCGCCTCCAACGCCGACGAATTCCGCCTGCGCATCCAGGGTGTGCGCTCGGCCTCCGACTCCGCCCGCGAGGAAATGGAGCGCCAAATGGCCGACTTCGAGCGCTTCGCCAAAAAATAGCGTTGACAGGAACTCCTCGCGACCTTCTCCCGCCCATGCACGGATCCGTTCTCGCGGGAACCTCCGTAGCTCCTTTCGGTGTCAAACTCCTCTTCTCTACCGTTTCTCGTTTCTCTACTTCGTCTCTTTACTTCGTCTCTTCATTTCGTTTCTTTACCTCGTTACTTCGTTTCTTTACTTCGTTACTTCGTCTCTCTACTTCGTTACTTCGTTTCTTTACTTCATTGCTTCATTGCTTCATTACTCCTATCCTTCCTCTCATGTTCCGCAAGCCCCGCCAACTCGACACCGAAGCTGAACTCTACGAAGTAGCCCTCCGCGCACTAACTCGCCGCGCGCACTCGGTCCAAGAGATGAAGCAAAAACTAGCGCGGCGCAGCGACAACCAGCTCCTAGTGCAGGTAGTCATGGCTCGCCTGAGGGAAAATGGCCTCCTCGACGACGCGCGGTACGCCACGCAATTCGCCCGGCAGCGCACGGAATTGCGCAAACAGGGCAAATTCCGCGTGGCACGGGATTTGCGCGCCCGCGGCGTAGCCGATAAGCAGATCAGCGCAGCTCTGGAGGAAGCCGCCGAGCACACCGACGAAACGGCCATGGTCCGCCAGCGCATCGAACGCAAACTGCGATCGCTCGGCGGCGAAATCGACGACCGCAAGATCGCCTCGATCTACGGCAGCCTGCTGCGCGCCGGATTTCCCTCCGACATCGTTCGCCGCGAACTCAAGTCTCTTACTGCCGAAGAAATCCCCGACGCCGAAATCGGCGGCGAATCCTGACGGACTGGCTCGCCGCAGCCCCATGGGAGCTCACAGGGAAGTGGATGACGTAAGACACCGCCGATCGATTCGGTTGAAGCATCGCGACTACGCGCTGCCGGCATGGACTCATCGCCATCCTGCTCGTTCCCTTTTGTAGGGGCGCAGCACTGCTGTGCCCTCTTCGATTGTCAATGCGGCTCGAATCCCTCCACCCGCGGACGCAGCTTCCCTGCCGCCAGCGCATCCAGTGCACGTAACCGCTCTCGCAGTTCAACCGCCGTGAGCCGGCCCTCTCGATACAGCCTGCGCAGGAAGTCGCCAGCCGGCAATTCCTTCTTGTAGCAGTTGCAGTCCGCGCAGCAGGACACTAGGTTGCGGTACGAATTACCCCCGCCATGCACCTGGGGCACTACGTGATCCAGCGTCTTCACCTCCTCCTCCAGTCGTCGCAGACAGTAGAAGCAAAATCCCTGATCCCGTGCGTGAATCGCCTTTCGTGCCGCCTGGTTCTCCATATAGTCGATTCCCTCTATCTTCGTGTCGCAGGCTTCGCCTCCGGGTGCTGCCACACTGGGGTCCGCCGCCGCGCGGATTTCCTCCGGCAAGCGCACTTCGACCGTGTGCCCCGCGTTGCTTCGCCGGATCAAGCGCAACACTCCGTGCTCCAGCAGGCGCCGCACCGCTTGCCGCGTGGGCGTAACCGAGAGTCGCGCCCCACGCGAAAGCCAGACAATCGAGAAGCGCAGGTTGCGCTTTCCTTCCAGGCGGCTGTGCCGCAATAGATGCGAATACACCGCTCGATCCACCACCGAAAGGGCCAGCCGGGGTACCAATACGTCCTCAAACTCTTTCCAGACGCGTTCCGCGTCCGGTTTTTCGTTTTTCATGGTGTGTTCCTTGCGAAGAATTGCCCGTGGGGGAGGTGAAGACTCGGTGTGCTAATTCCGACTCCTTAGGAGCTCCAGAGTCCGTGCGGCAACTCCGATTCCTTAGCAGGTCGGGGTTCAACGTCTGTGCGACAACTCCGATTCTTTAGCAGGTCGGGGGTTCAACGTCTGTGCGACAACTCCGATTCTTAGCAGGTCAGGGCTTCAACGTCTGTGCGGCAACTCCGATTCTTAGCAGGTCGGGGTTCAACGTCTGTGCGACAACTCCGATTCCTTAGCAGGTCAGGGTTCAACGTCCGTGCGGCAACTCCGATTCCTTAGCAGGTCAGGGCTTCAACGTCTGTGCGGCAACTCCGATTCCTTAGCAGGTCAGGGCTTCACAGCTTGCGGAAAAAGGGTTTTTCCTTAGGAGGCCGGGGCTTCAGCCCCGGCGTAAAGCTTCTGCAATCAATGGGCTTTAGCCCCTGAAGAAAGCTGTTTCCGTATTTTCCCGCAGACTCTTCAGCCCGACGCAAGTGCATCATTATCAAAATCAAATGGGCTTTACCGCTTGCAGAAAAAGTAGCTTCTCTTGGGGGTCGGAGCTTTAGCTCCGACATAAAGTGCTGGCCTCAATGGGCTTTAGCCCCTGAGGAAACACTCTTAGCATTTTCCCGCAGCCTGTGAAGCCCCTGAAGCCACATCGCACGAGTTGCCACGCACTCTCGTAATGACTCTCGCTGTGAAAACGCCCACTTTGCGGACCGGGGCCTACAGAAGTCGCGGTGCGAACCGTTACGCCGACGGAACAGCCTGCGGAAAAAGTCCGGCTTTCAGGGGGTCGGAGCTTCAGCTCCGACATAAAGCCTGCCGTTTCATTGGGCTTTAGCCCCTGAGGAAATATTCGTGGCTTTTTCCGCAGCCTGTGAAGTGGGCCGAGGCGGCCACGCCGAGCCCCGCAATATCCGCCACGCTAAACCCCGCAACGCTTTTGCTTTCTTGGATCGCGCAGAGCTTCGCGCAGTGAGCAAAGACCACCCGAAAACACAAAAGGCGAGAGGTGCAGTCGCACCCTCGCCCGAAAATAATTATACCACATCCTACCCTTCTATCAAGGGGTAAATTGAGTAGTGTTGATTGGAGAAATTTTGCGGGCGAACCGAGGTGTCGCAGGGGTGGAAGGCATCCGGTATGGCCTGGCCTTCCAGCGAGTCGCTAGAAGTGGAAGCCCATCAAGATGATACCGCCGATAAGAGTAAGGGCCATGAAGCAAACGGACAGCACGTAGTACAGAATCTTCACCCTGGGCCAAAGCCAGGTCGGCAGCTGGTCGGCGAACTTGTCGCTCCAGGTCTCAGCGAACCGTGGGGGCAGGACGGCTTCTTCGGATTCTGGCTTCCAGCGCGAAGCGATCCAAGTCGCCCTCAGGTTGGAAAGAAGCAGCGCTGTCAGGAGAATCCGCAGCGCACTTGGTCCCGAGGCCAGCATGTCGGCGATATACATGAGCAATACCACCGCTGCAGCGTAACGACTGTGCTCTCGCACACCTACGCCACTCAGGTAATAAAACAGGAAGACGAACGCGCCCATAGTCGGTTGGCCTGAAATAAGCAAGAACACCAGGGAAATAACAGCAACCCCGGCGCAGACCCAGTAACCCTGCGCTCCCAGGTAGTCCAAGTCACTGGCTGTCTGGATGGAAGGCCAGAAGAGGCTCTTGAGGCGGCTCTCGGATCGCGGCGTCGAATCGGACAAGCCTAGGGTTTGCATGGGCGCGAATTAGAACTCAATTCCTCGAGGCAGTCCAGCAGAAACCAGGAGAGGGTAGTGTCCTGATTTGGCGAAGCGAGTCTTCTGTAGGGGCGCGCTTTAGCGCGTCCCCGGTCGCCGCGTCTTGTCGCTGCGGACTCACCCGGTAAGCTATGCGTTCTAGCAGCCGCTTTCCGAAGCCGGCGCTTTGGCTGGGTCGCTCCCTAGTATCTCGGTGTCGACGCTCGATGTCGCTTCTCCAAATTAGGCCACGACCCGGGAGCGCGGCACGTTGCCGCTGCGTTGCGGCGTCTGCCATAATGGAATTATTACTCCCGCACAGACTGAGGCTGACGTGACCGGCAACGAAATTCGCGAAAAGTTTTTGCAATTCTTTGAGGCCAAAGGCCACCGGCGCGTCCGCAGCTCCTCGCTGGTGCCCCATGGCGACCCCACCCTGCTCTTCACCAATGCCGGGATGAACCAGTTCAAGGATGTGTTCCTGGGGCTGGAGAAGCGCGAGTATACGCGGGCGACCACGGCGCAAAAATGCGTGCGCGCCGGCGGGAAGCATAACGATCTGGAAAATGTGGGGTTTACGAAGCGCCACCATACGTTTTTCGAGATGATGGGCAATTTTTCGTTTGGCGATTATTTCAAGAAGGACGCGATCGCCTACGCCTGGGAGTTGGTGACGTCCAAAGAGTGGTTCGGCATAGACAAGGAAAAGCTGTACACCACCGTCTTCGGCGGCGCGGAAGTCGCTCCCGGCACGACTTTGGGCGTGGACGAAGAAGCGCGCGGCTTTTGGCTCGAGCAAAATGTCCCGGCCGACCGAGTCGTGCCTATTCCAGGGCTGAAAGATAATTTCTGGGCCATGGGAGACACCGGTCCGTGCGGCCCGTGCAGTGAAATCTTCTATGACATGGGGCCCGAGGCCTCCGAAGAAGGCCATGCCGACTGCAAGTTCCCCTGCGAGTGCGGACGCTACGTCGAAATCTGGAACCTGGTTTTCATGCAGTTCAATCGCGACGCCAGCGGCACGCTGACGCCGCTGCCGAAGCCTTGCGTGGACACCGGCATGGGCCTGGAGCGCACCGCGGCGGTCCTGCAAGGCGTCATCTCCAATTACGACACCGATTTCTTCGTTCCGTTGCTGAAGCGCGCCGCGGAACTCTGCGGCGTCGACTACGAAAACGAGATCAGCTCCGAAGCCGGCAAAGGAGGCGCCGCTTCTCTCACGGGTCATCGCCGACCACGCGCGCGCGACCACATTCCTGATCACGGACGGCGTCCTGCCGTCTAATGAGGGCCGCGGCTATGTTCTCCGCAAAATTATGCGTCGTGCGATCCGCCACGGCCACCTGCTAGGAGCAACGAAACCTTTCTTCACCGAGATGGTCGTGCGGTTCGCAACCTGATGGGTGACGCTTATCCCGAACTCATGAGAGCGTCGGCACGGGTCCGATAAGCGTCGCTAGGCGAGGAGACACGGTTCAGCCACACCGTGGGGAATTGGCCTAAAGAAGCTTCGAGGCAATGGTTGCAGTCCACTCGGATGACTGCTACAGGCGAAGGTCCACGCGTACGAGTCCTGTACGCCGCAGGAACTTCGCGATGTCCGTGAGCACGGAAGGATGCTGGGAGCGCAAGGCTTTCACGCTCTACGATACTTACGGCCTTCCGCGCGACTTCATTGAGGATGCCGCACGCGATGTCAGGATTCTGTTCGATCGACGCTGGCTTCGACGACGCCATGCAGGAGCAGCGAGCCCGTGCCCGGGCGTCATGGAAGGGCGGCACGAAGGAAGCGGCGAATCCCGCCTACGCCAAGATCGCCGAGACGTTCAAGACCGAGCCGGACTTTTACTTCTCGCACCAGCGGGAAAGATTGCTCGCATTGAAGCTATCGTCACCAAGAGCGGCTCCGTCAGCGAGCTGAAAGCCGGCGAGAACCGGCGACGTCGTGCTGGACCGCACCGTGATCTACGCCGATTCCGGCGGCCAGATGGCGGACACTGGCGCCTTTTACGACGGCTCCGGCTCTCAAGCTGCTCGCGGAGGTCACCGGCGCGTACTACCCCGTGGCCGGGCTGGTGGCCCACAAGGTCATCGCCAAGGAGACTCTACGCGTCGGCGACCGCGTCTCCGTCGTGGCCGACGCCGAGCGCCGCGGCGCGCATCATGCGCAACCACTCCGGGACGCACCTGGTGCATGCGGCCTTGCGCAACATTTTGGGGACGCACGTAAAGCAGGCGGGATCGCTGAATGCCCCCGAGCGCTTGCGCTTCGATTTTTCGCATTTTGCGCATGTGGATGCGGAGGAGTTGCGGGACATCGAGCAGCAGGTGAACGACGAGATTCGCCTCAACACCGAGATCGAGACCAACGTGACCTCGCTGGAGGATGCGCTGGCCTCCGGGGCGCTGGCCTTTTTCGGCGACAAATATCCGGAGCACAACGTGCGCGTGGTGACCATTCCCGATTCGCGGGCCCCGCGCGGGTTTTACAGCAAGGAACTGTGCGGCGGAACGCACGTGCACCGGATCGGCGACATCGGCGTGCTGAAAATCGTCGGCGAGCAATCCGTCGCGGCGGGGGTGCGGCGCATCGAGGCGGTCACCGGCATTGGCGCACTGGAGCACTACCAGCAGCAAGCGCAAATTTTGACCAAGGTGGCCAGCCAACTCAACGTCGGCGAAGACGCCGTGCTAGCCACTGTGGAAAAGCTGTCGCAAACCGTGAAGCAGCTCGAAAAAGAGCTGGAGGGCCAGAAGCGCAAGGGCGCGCTCGGGCAGCTCGACGAACTGGCCGGACGGGTCCAGATGGTCAAGGGCGTGAAAGTGATCGCCGCGGAGGTCGCCAACGTCGACCGGGAAGGCCTGCGGCAGCTCGTGGATAGCCTTCGCCAAAAGCTGGGTTCCGGGGTGGTCGCCCTGGGGATGCCCGAAGACGGCAAAGTGGCCCTGATCGCCGGGGTGACCAAGGACCTGACCGCTAAAGTCCATGCTGGCAAGCTGATCCAAGCGCTGGCGAAGCAAGTCGGGGGTTCCGGCGGCGGAAGACCCGATCTGGCGGAGGCTGGCGGAAAGGACACAACCGGCCTAAAAACTGCCCTACAGAGCGTTCCCTCCCTCCTGGAGCCCTTGTTATAGTTCCCACAGCGCCAAAGCGTGTCCAAAGTGAGGCACTTTAGTACCATCGACTCACACCAGGACACAGCCTAGAATTCCGCGAGGTATTCAAGAGGGTTTTGTGCGCCTTCCCCAGCACGACATGAATAAACGCTCTACATTCGCGGCCTGCATATCTCTCAGCGCACTGGCTTTGTGCGCTGTGCCAGCCCGCGCCCAGATTTCCAAGATCGTGGACAACAGCGGGCGGCAGTTTTTCGTGAACGCCGATGCGCCCAATCCGGGCAAACTGAGTTCCGCAGCCAAGGCGCGGACTGCCATTTACATGCCGGCGACGCGCCTCATTTACGGGGAACGCCCATCCGGCTCTGAGCATTGACCGCGACGGCGCCGAAAAGCTGGTGCGCGAAGCGGCGGAACGCCACCGGGTCGACCCCGCGCTGGTCCGCGCGGTAATCGAAACGGAATCGGGTTGGAACCCAGGAGCAGTTTCCCGCAAGGGCGCAGCAGGACTGATGCAATTGATTCCCACGACAGCCCAGCGTTTCGGAGTCCAGGACCGCTTCAGCCCCCAGCAAAACGTAGAAGCCGGCGTGCGGTACCTAAAAACGCTTTTACAGAGGTATGATGGCAACCTGGATTTGGCTTTGGCGGCGTACAATGCTGGGGAGGGTGCGGTGGATCGGGCTCACGGGATTCCGGCGTTTCGGGAAACGCGAGACTACGTGCAGAAAGTGCAGAATGCGTACTTCCGTCCGGGGTCGGGGCGTCTTGGGGATCTGTGGATCAATCCACGGGCGATCCATAAGAACGTGGAGCCCAGCGGACGCATCATATTCACCAACGAATGAGCCGAAAGCTTGGCGAGCGCCGATGGGGGCGAACGCTTGGTGGGCGGCGATGATGAGGGCGTAGGGATTCACCAACGAATGAGCCGAAAGGCTTGGCTAGCGCCGATGGGGGCGAACGCTTGGTGGGCGGCGATAATGAGGGCGTAGGGATTCACCAACGAATGAGCCGAACGCTTGGCGAGCGCCGATCGGGGCGAACGCTTGGTGGGTGGCGATGATGAGGGTGTAGGGATTCACCAACGAATAAGCCGAAAGCTTGGCGAGCGCCGATGGGGGCGAACGCTTGGTGGGCGGCGACGATGAGGGCGTAGGGATTCTCCAACGAATGAGCCGAGAGCTTGGCGAGCGCCGATGGCGGCGAACGCTTGGCGGGCGGCGATGATGAGGGCGTAGGGATTCTCCAACGAATAAGCCGAACGCTTGGCGAGCGCCGATGGCGGCGAGCCCTTCGCGGCCGGCGATGATAGGGGCGTAGGGCGCGCATGACCGCAAGCCGAAAAAATTTGCACAGGAGCTTCGCCCGCGTTTCGCCAGTTTTTGTCGCGCTGGCGGTGGCGCTGCTGTGCGCGTTTTCTTGTTTTGCGGCGGAAGGTTCCGGGCGGTCCGGGAACACTACGGGTAAGCGCCAGGCGGCGTCGGCGCAGTATATTCGCGCGGAAGAGCAGCGCGGAGTTCTGAACAGCAAAGCCCCCAACAAACGGACGTTGGCCGAGTATAGGCAGGTGGTCGCCAGCTATCGGCGGGTGTACCTGATTACGCCACACGCGCCGGAAGTGCCGGATGCGCTGCTGGCGGTGGCCGAACTGTATATCGAGATGGGCGACCGGTTCGGACGCAACTACTACCAGTCGTCGGTGGATTCCTATCGATTCCTGATGCACGAATATCCGACCAGCAAGTATGGGCAGGATGCCATGCTGCGGATCGCGCAGTTGGAGAAAGACCAACTGGGGGACGGGGCGCTGGCGTCGAAGACATTTGGGGAATTTTTGAAGAAGTATCCGCGGTCGCCGAAACGGCGAGAGGCGCAGGAGGCTTTGGCGGAGTTGGCGCTGCTGCAAAATAGCGACAATCCCGCGCCGCCGAAGAGTGCTACGGCGGCGACGGCAGCCGGCGGCAAGAGTGTCGATACGCCGGAGGATTCGCGTTCGCTGGCAGCGGCTGGCGATGCGGAACTGGCGGCGCCTTCGGGAACTTCTGGCGGCGTGTCTTCCGGGTCCGGTGGAACGCCGCGGGTGCGACGCATTAGCGCCAAAGCTTCGGCGGAAGCGACGCGGGTGACCATTGACCTGGACGACAGCGTGCAGTATTCGTCGGCGCGCATCCGCAATCCGGACCGGATATTTTTTGATCTGCACGCGGCGCGGCTGACGCCGGAGATGGCCAGGGCCAATATTCACGTCGAGGGAGACCTGCTGACGGCGGTGCGGGTGGCGCAGAATCACGCGGGGGTGGTGCGGGTGGTGCTGGATGTCAACGGGGTGAAGGACTACACCGCTTCGCTGCTGAGCAATCCGCCGGAGTTGATGATCGATTTGTATCGAGACGAAGCGCCGGCGACGCGGGCGGCCAAGTCCAAGGGCGACGCCGGGAACTCCAACGCAGCGTCTTTGGTGGCGGAGGAGCGAGGGCCGGCCGGCGGGTTGACTGCGCCGAACGCTTCGACGGCAACGAATCGCGGCGGGGCGCCGGAAGCCACTGCCCTACCGGGAGCAGGCCGACACGCGAAATCGTTGAAATCGGTATCGACCAAGCCCGACCTGATCCAGCCATCGGCTACGCCGCAGCCCACGCGCGATGGGCAATCTACGTTGACGCGCGCTTTGGGATTGAAGATTGGGCGCATCGTGATCGACGCGGGACACGGCGGGCACGATACCGGGACGATTGGTCCTACCGGATTGATGGAGAAAGACTTGTGCCTGGACGTGGCGGTGCGGCTGGGCAAGATCGTACAGCAACGACTGCCTGGGGCGGATGTGGTTTATACGCGCTCGGACGATACGTTCGTTCCGCTGGAGGAGCGCACGCGGATCGCGAATGAGGCTAAGGCGGATTTGTTTATTTCGATCCACGCCAATTCGAGCCACGACCATGGGGCGCGCGGAGTGGAGACCTATTACTTGAATTTGAAGGGGTCGCCGGACGCCATGGAAGTTGCGGCGCGGGAAAACGCCACCTCGCAGGAGAGCGTGCATGACCTCGAGGACCTGGTGAAGAAGATCGCGCGGAGCGAGAAGATCGATGAATCGCGGGAATTTGCCGCGGACATCCAGGAATCGCTGGCCAAGCGCATTCAGAAGACCAACAAGACGGTGAAGGATCGCGGG
This sequence comes from uncultured Acidobacteriota bacterium, assembly GCA_963788495.1. GTDB lineage: Bacteria > Acidobacteriota > Terriglobia > Acidiferrales > UBA7541 > Acidiferrum. Next base: position 219,781 of record CAWBGX010000006.1, read on the forward strand.
GTGCGCAAGGCGCCGTTTGTGGTGCTGATCGGGGCGGATATGCCGTCGATCCTGACGGAGATTTCTTTCTTGAGCAATCCGGCCGATGAGCAGCTTTTGAAGAAGCCGGAACATCGCCAGAAGGTGGCCGAAGGCTTGTACCAGGGAGTGGCCAGCTACCTCCAGAGTTTGAACAGTATGACCGTGAACCTGCCGAAACTGCCTCTTAAGAACGTGTCGGAACGATCCGCATCGATGGCCTTAGTTGAACAATCGCGGAACCCGCAGTAGTCTGTTGGTGTCTAATAGAAACGTATTCATGCGCTTCCGCCTACTACTCTTATTTGTGGTGTTGCCCTTGCAGGCGCCCGGGGTCCGGGCTCAGAACGCGAACCGGGTACTTCCCCAAAAATTCGGGCAATGGGCGGCCAGCGGCCCCTACAAAAAACTTGCGGCGAATTTCGGACCGGACGAGCGCAAACGCGAGGTGTTCGCCGAATCAGGATTTGCCGAGTTGGGATCGCAAACGTACAGCCTGCAAAGCAAGTCCACCACTTTAACTGCATATAGGTTTCAGGACTCCAGCGGGGCCTACGAGGCCTTTACCTGCATGCGGTTGGCGGACATGACGGCGTTCGACACCAGCTTGAGCCACGCGGGAGTTCTCAATAAGGACCGCGCACTTCTTTCTGCTGGCAACGTGGTCGTCGAACTGGCTCCGGCATCCGACGTTTCGATGGGAGATCTTCGGGATTTACTGCAGCAGATTGTTACGCTAGCCGACAAAACGCCGTTTCCTCCCATTCAGACCTTCCTTCCGAAGGAGGAGCGCACCTTAAGCTCGGAGCGATATGCGCTGGGGATGGCGGGCTTTCGCCGGGGTGCGGAAGAATCGGGGCGGGCTGATTTTGCAGGGCTGGCGGAGCGAGCGGGGTTCAATTCCGGGGCCGAGGCGATGTTCGCGCGGTATAAGAATGGGTCGCAGGAAGCGGTGCTGCTGCTGATCGACTATCCGACGCCGCAGCTTGCCGAATTGCACCGGCACCACCTGGAAGCGGCATTGGCGGCGGACCCGAAGCTGGCAGGGACCGGCGTGGAACGGAAGGGTTCCCTACTGTCGATTGTACTGGCGCCGACCTCGGAGGCCTATGCGGCACGGCTACGGAACGCGGTGAACTACGAGACGCAGGTGACCTGGAACGAGGCCAGCCAGACGGCGACTGATCCGCCCATTACCACGACATTGGTGAAGATCATTATGGGCACGGGCGTGCTTATGGTGATGGCAGTGGTTTTTGGGGTGGCCTTTGGGGGCCTGCGGGTGATTACGAAGAGGTTGTTTCCCGGCAAGGTGTTCGATCGTCCCGAGCAGATGGAGGTTTTGCAGCTGGGACTGTCGAGTAAGCCCATTGATCCGCGGGATTTGTATTAGCGCTGTAGCCGGTACCCGAAGGAAACCCCGGACCAAGCAAATCTGGGACATCTTGCCGAGATGGGGCACAGCCCTTCGAGGCTCAGGTTAAACAGTGCTGTGGCCCTACGAAGAGGACTATCGGGCCGACCGCCGGACTGGCGGACAGGCCCCGGGTCTCGGACGGCAAGAAGTAACGCATTCCCTTCCCTGGCGTCTAACCTAGTCTGTGCCCTTTCTTGTGGTCCATGCGACAACGTGCTGTAGAATTTGGAGTTACTGGGGTGGAGACGTATCCAACGATGAGCGGGCTAAGGTGGTTTGCGGTGAATGGAACTAGCCGGGCTTCGGGCGCGGCGGCGGTAGCTTTGCTAGGGGTGTTAGGGGCGGGGTGTGGGAAGACGTCGGCCGGTGATCCCGCTGCTGGCGGGCCACGGGCAATGCCCGTTCAAGTACAGATCGCGCAATCGGAGAAGATCGCGGATACCACGGAATACCTGTCCATCTTGAAGTCGCGGCACTCTGCGACCATCAACCCCCAGGTGGAGGGGCAGATTACCAAGATTTTCGTGAAATCCGGCGACCGGGTGAGTGCCGGGACCCCCTTGCTGCAGATCGATCCCCTCAAACAGGAGGCTACCGTCAGCAGCCAGGAAGCGGCGCGAACCGCGCAGGCGGCGAACCTGAACTATGCGCGGGTGCAGCTGGATCGGGAGAAAAAGCTCTACGAGGCGGGAGTGGTGCCGAAACAGGAATTGGACAATGCGCAGAGCACCTACGATGCGGCGGCCGCGCAATTGAAGTCGCTTTCGGACCAGGTGAGCCAGCAACAGGTGGAACTGCACTACTACCGGGTTTCGGCGCCGATGGACGGCATCGTGGGCGACATTCCGGTGCGCATGGGCGACCGCGTCGCGGTGACTACACTGCTGACTACCGTTGATGAGCCAGGGGCGCTGGAGGCCTATATCTACGTGCCCGCGGACCGGGCCAGGAGCCTGAGGGTGGGGATGCCCGTACACCTGGTGGATCCGGGAGGACAGGCAATCGCGGACACGCGGATTACGTTCGTATCGCCGCAGGTGGATACGGAAACGCAGACGGTGCTGGCGAAGGCGGCAGTGGGCAACTCGCAGGGGAAGCTGCGGGTGGCGCAGCAGGTACGGGCGCAGGTCGTTTGGGGCACGAACAGCGGCACGGTGATTCCGGTTTTGGCGGTTACGCGGATCAATGGACGGTTTTTCGCTTTTTTGGCGGTTAATGAGGGTAAGGGGAGCGTGGCGCGGCAGAAGCTGTTGACGGTGGGGGATACCGTGGGGAATGACTATGCCGTGTTGGACGGGATCAAGGCGGGGGATCACATCATTGTTTCCGGGTTGCAATTTTTGCAGGACGGGGCTCCGGTGACGGAGACGGTTCAGGGAGTGGGCGGCAAAACGGCGCAGGCGGGTAGCGGCCAGTAGCCTTCGGCGGGGCGGGGTTAGTCGCCGAACAGCAGAGAGTAGCGGCAAGACGCGACGGTCTGGGACGCGCTAAAGCGCGGCCTTACATTCCTGCAAAGGTGGTGTTTGGTTGTTTGTTGATTTCTTTATTCGGCGGCCGGTGTTTGCTACCGTTTGCGCCCTGCTGATTATTCTGGGCGGGGCGATCTCCATTCCCAGCTTACCGATCTCGCAGTTTCCCAACCTGGCGCCGCCGCAGGTGGTGGTCAGCAGCGGGTACAACGGGGCCAACGCGCAGACGGTGGAATCGGCGGTGACCATTCCCCTGGAGCAGTCGATCAACGGCGTGCAGGGGATGAAGTACATCAATTCGACGAGCGGGAACGACGGGTCCAGCAACATCATAGTTACCTTCGACATTTCCCGCGACCCGGACCTGGCGGCGGTGGACGTTCAGAATCGGGTCAACCAGGCGCTGGGCCGCATGCCCAACGAAGTCAAAAACACGGGCATCATTATTTCCAAACAGCTCAGCGGATTCATATTCGGCGCCGGTGTGTACACGGAGCACGGGGAATACGACAGCCTGTTTCTGAGCAACTACCTGGACGTGTATGTGCGCGACGCCATCAAGCGGGTGAAGGGCGTCGGAGACGTGCTGATTTTCGGGGAGCGCAAATACGCCATGCGGCTGTGGCTGGATCCGGCAAAGATGGCCCAGCGGGGCTTGACCGCCACGAATGTGCTCGCGGCGCTGCAAGAGCAGAACGTGCAAGTGGCCGCCGGACAAGTGGGAAGGCCGCCGGTGGCCAGCGACCAAACGTTCCAGATCAGCGTGCGAGCGATCGGGCGGCTGACCGAGCCTGCGGAATTCGGCAATATTATTTTGAAAACGGGGACGGACGGCACGCTGGTGCGGTTGAAGGACGTAGGACACGCGGAGTTGGGCGCCGAGAGTTACGGCACCATCCTGCGCTACAACGGGCACGAGGCGGTGGGCCTGGGCGTGACCCAGCTTCCGGGAGCCAATGCACTGGACGTGGACAAGGCCGCCAAGGCCGAATTCCTCAGGCTATCGAAGAACTTTCCGCCCGGACTGAAGTACGCGGTGGCGTTCGATACCACGACGGTGATCGGGGAGTCCATTCGAGACGTGCTGGTGACACTGCTGCAAGCCATTTGCCTGGTGATCATCGTAATTTATTTGTTTTTGCAGGATTGGCGCAGCACGTTCATACCGGCGATCACCATTCCGGTGTCGTTGGTGGGAACGTTCATGTTCGTCAAGGCGTTCGGATTTTCGATCAACACGCTGACGCTGTTCGGAATCACGCTGGCGACCGGGCTGGTAGTGGATGACGCCATCGTGGTGATCGAAAACGTGGAGCGGCACATTGCCGAAGGGATTACCGAGCCGCACAACGCGGCTTCGGTGGCCATGAAGGAAGTGGCCGGAGCGGTGATCGCGACATCGTTGGTGCTGGTGGCGGTGTTCGTTCCGGTGGCGTTGTTCCCGGGCACGACGGGAATATTGTTCCGGCAATTCGCGCTGACCATTGCGTTTTCGGTGGCGATTTCGGCGTTCAACGCGCTGACGTTGACGCCGGCGCTGTCCGCGATTTTCCTGGGGCACCATCGGGAACGGGCGCAGGGGCGGTTTTTCCGGGGCTTCAATCGGGTGGTCACGGCGGGAACCGATTTCTACCGGAGTTCACTGGGACACATCCTGAACTGGCGGTTTGCGGCGCTGCTGGCGTTCGTAGCCACCCTGGGATGCGCGTACTGGCTGTATCAGAAGGTGCCGCGCGGGTTCATCCCGGAGGACGACCAGGGCTACTTGATCGTGACGGCCCAGGGGCCGCAAGGAGCGTCGCTGCTGTATATGCGCGACGTGTGCGTGAAAATCGAACAGGCGGTGCTGAATACTCCGGAGCTGGAAGGGGCTTTCTCGGTGGTGGGTGGGGCGTCGTCGAACAGCGCCATCGTTTTTCTGCCGCTGAAGCCGTTCGCGGAGCGCGAAGGACTGGAGCACTCCGCGGGAGCAGTGCTGGCCCGGTTGCGCGGGCCGCTAATGGGGGTTCCGGGGGCGTTCGTGATCCCGTTCAATCCGCCGGCGGTCCAGGGATTCGGGCAGTTCGGGGGATTCCAGTTCATCTTGGAGGATTTGGGCCGCAATTCTCTACAAACGATCGCGGATACGGCCCACCAGTTGGTGGCCCAGAGCGCCGGGAATCCCGATCTGGCGGGTCTTTTTACCAGCTTCACGGCCAACGATCCGCAATACCTGGTGCACATCGACCGGGAAAAAGCGAAGAGCCTGCAGGTGCCGCTCAACCAGATCACCGACGCGCTGCAGGTGTACATGGGATCGGTGTATGTGAATGATTTTGACTTCAACAACCGCTCGTATCGAGTGTACGTGCAGGCGGACCAGCAGTTCCGCTCGAAGGCCAAGGATATCGGGGAGTATTACCTGCGCTCGGACACCGGGAAGATGATCCCGCTGGGCAATCTGGTTACCGTGGAGCAAACGGCGAACCCGCAGGTGATCAGCCATTTCAATTTGTTTCGCTCGGCGGAAATCGATGGCTCCGCGGCGCCGGGGCGCAGCTCGGGCGAGGGCATCGCGGCGATGGAAGTACTGGCGAAGAAAGTGCTGCCAAACGGGATGACCTACGAATGGAGCGGGCTGTCGCTGGAAGAGCTGGATTCCGGAGGTAAGGCGGCGATCCTGTTTGGGCTGGGGCTGGTGGTGGTTTATCTGACGCTGGCAGCGCAATACGAGAGTTTCGTCTTGCCGTTCATCGTGTTGCTGGCGGTGCCGGTGGCGCTGCTGGGGGCCATCGGAGCGCAGGCGCTACGCGGTTTGCAGAACGACGTGTACTGCCAGATCGGGTTGGTGATGTTGATCGGGCTTTCCAGCAAGAACGCCATCCTGATCGTGGAATTCGCCGAGCAACTGCGCGAACAAGGGATGACCGTGGTGGAGGCCGCGATCGAAGCGGCGCGTATCCGGCTGCGGCCGATACTTATGACCTCGCTGGCGTTCATCTTGGGCGTGGTGCCCTTGGTGCTGGCGCAGGGTGCGGGCCGGGCGGGCAGGATTTCCGTGGGGACGACGGTGTTTGGGGGAATGATTGCGGCGACGACCTTGAACCTGCTGTTTATCCCGGTGCTTTATGTGCTGGTGCGAAGCCTGGTTCCTAGCCGCAAGGCGCACGCAGAGCCCATCGCTGAACCGGCGGATTGACGGCCTGCGGCCGACTGGAGTCGTACCCTGCTGAACGTCGAACTGCCTCCGCTACTCCGCTAGGGAGCCAAGTATTTCAAGATCAGGCGCTCATCTTCCGCGCTCAAGTTCGCTCGCACGCGCATTTGACGAAGGACGGCCTTGGCCTCGCGGGGCGAGAGATCATCCGGCGGGACGTGGCAGCGGCCGCAGTGGATCTCGAAACGTTTCTCGCCTTCGGCGCTGTCGCTGCCGGCCAGTGCGGGTGCCGGATTGCGTGGCCGCTCCTGTGGCTGTGGAGCAGGCTTTTGCGCGACTGCCGCAAGGGCCAGGGTGAAGAGAAGCACGGCAATCGCAGCAGGTATCGAGAGCGATTTCATTGGCGTCCACCGGGGATCAGCGGGAACAAGAAGCGATAGGTAACTTGTAAATTCCAGACGTTGGCGTTGCCGACGGAACTGAACTGCCGGCCGTAGCTGGCATTTAGGCGGAGACCGTGCGGGAGGTAGTAGTTGAGGCCGAAATCGGCTTGTTGGGTGTCGGCGCTGGGGAGAGTATCGGCTGAAGCGGGTCTGCCGAGGTAAAACTGCTGCAAGCGGGCAACGGCCTGCAAACGTCGCATCCAATGATTGGGCGCCAGAAGTCCTGATAAGCGGTAGGCCCCTTCTACCCAATAGCCTTGGCCGGCGCGCGTGTGGGCGTACTCGGCGCGTAGTTCGAGCGGGGTGCTGTTCGGCTGCCACACGAAATAGCCACCCCAGGAATTCAGTTGCTGATGCTGCAGCGAGCGCTGGTAGGAGACGCCGGCTTCCAGGCGAGTGCGCGGAATGAAAGCGCCTAGGCGGCCGCCGGCCGTGCGCCCGGACGTAAACTGGCGGGCGTCCACCAGAGCGGAAAAGTATGTGGCGTAGGTCAGCTCGAGATTCTTTCGCGAGAGCAGCGCACCACGGAACATGGCGCCGTCGCTGGAACCCGATGCCTGGCTGCCGATGCCGGCGATGAGCGGGGCGTCGGCGAGGTTGCGGATCCAATTGGCGCTGAGCCTCTCGCTGTAGATGTTGAATGGGGTGAGGAATTGGCCCACGGTGATGGTTAGATGGGAATTCGCGAGGTAGTCCAGTTGAAGGTAGTCCGCGTCGCAAAATGTCGACGCGTGGTACGGAGAGGTGGCGCCGTCCTCTCGCGAAACGTATTCATTTAGTGTGGCCCTGGACTCGATCAGCCAGCGATCTTTGATGGGAATTGCCAGCACGGGGGAGACGATCGGCTGGAAGGTGGTGGATCCGGCCGCGGTGGTGCTCAGGTACTGCACGCTTCCGGAGATGACGGGTGTTGTGGATTGCGCGGATAGCGCCATTCCAGTGGCGGCCGAAAACAGCAGTGCCCAAACGCTCCTGCGAAGCATCGCATCCTCAAAATCAGGTGTTCCTGAAGCCGGTGAGGAACCTCGGCCGCTCGCACGGAAACAAGCGCCTGGTCTCTACACACGGCTAGACAATTCACTCTAGCTGCGCTGGGAAAATGCCTTGTCACACGAAAGTCACGCTGGAGTCATCGTTATGCATGAGTTGTCATGCGGGTTCCCGGCCCAGATGCCGGATTGCAGAACGCGACGCTGCCCCTTCGAGAAATCCTGGTGCCACGCTGCCCTGATTGCGTATCGCAGGGACAAACGTGACTCTCCTTTGACTTCCGTGTGACATCTGAAGACGGTGCCATGTCAACCTTGGTAGTGCGAGCGTATCGAGCGTTCCCTTCCCCGTCTTTACTCACTCCCGATACGGCGCAACGCGGACCATTTGGCACCCGCCGTGGACAAAGGAGCATTTGCAGGGATGAAACCGATGGTGAGCATAACGACGATGGCCTTGAGTCTCTTTGCGCTCTACGCAGCTCTGCCGGCTAGTCCGCCGACCAAGACCAGGCATATCCAAGTTGTCGCCCATCGATTTTCGTTCGAGCCGAGCGAAATCACGGTGAAGAAGGGCGAGCCGGTAACGATAACGTTCCAATCCAAGGACGTGACGCACGGGCTGGTCATTGAGGATTTGGGGGTTCGCCGGGAAATCAAGAAGGGCCGACCACAGGACTTGACGCTGGTTCCGGAAACGTCCGGAACCTTCGAGGGCCGATGCGCGCACTTTTGCGGCAAGGGCCACGCTTCCATGGTTTTCACGGTGCACGTGGTGGAATGAGTCGACAAGACGTGTGGCCCGACTGACATGTGCCGCGTTTTCAGAGAGTTGAAATACGGCGTGGGACGCCCCTATTTGTCTCTAGCATGTCACGGACTTGTCAACTGTTCGCTCACGTTGTCCGAAGTGCCCTTTTTCGCGATAAAGTCAGAAGATATGGCTAGGCTTTACCTTGTCGAGGGGCGTTGCGCTTGCGGACGGAGCTTTCCTGTTTTGGGAATGCATAGCGTTAGAATTGTGGCGACAGTGGCAACGGGGCGCCGTTTGATGAGTCGGGCGATAGCTCGCGCTCGGGAAGCGGTGTCACTGACCAAGGACGTTATTGGACGCGCTCCGGGGGCCCGGTCGAAGCGCGGTGCGCTTTGGTATCGAACGATTCTGGCGAGGTTCCGGCACCGAAGGAGGGTAGTTTGCATGAGGTCTTTTCTGTACGGCGCGAGCCTTCGCCTGTCTTTGGCGTTGCTGCTCTTCAGCACTGCCGCTGGCGCACAATCCGGCGCTCCATCCGCCAATTCTGAAAATCCGCCGGAACTGGCCGGGAAGATCGAGCGATTAACGAAGTCGCTCGAACAGACGCAGGTGCAGCTCGCGGAATCGCGAACCGAAATCCAGCAACTCCGCACGACTTTACAAGAATTGCTTAAGCGCATGGACACTCTTGCGGCTGCTCCCGTCGGCGCCGCAGCCCAGGAAGGAACGGCGGCCGCCACTCAGACCGGAGCAGCTCCCGCGGTGCCCGAAGAGGCCCACGCCGCACAAATCTCCCAGGATGATTGGGACGTCTTGAACGCCAGGGTCGAGGAGCAGCGGCAGACCAAAGTGGAGAGCGCCTCAAAATATCGCGTCAAACTGTCGGGAATCGCGCTGTTCAACGCCTTCGGCAATTTCGGGCAGGTGGATAATATCGATTTGCCGGGCATCGCGGTTTCCAATGCGCTGGGATATTCCCATGGCAGCGTTGGTGCATCCGTGAGGCAATCCCTGATCGGCCTAACGGGAATCGGTCCGGTAATTTTCGGAGCGCGAACTCTTGCGGACTTCCAAATGGACTTCTTCGGAGGGCTCCCGAGTTCGTACGGGGCGACAGCGTCGGGGCTTGCGGAAGTGCGGCTGGCGCGGATCCGATTCGACTGGAAAAACACTTCGCTGGTGGCCGGCCTGGACTATCCGTTCTTCTCTCCGAACCAGCCAACGACGTACATGTCCGTGGTGGTGCCGGGCTTTGCCTCGGCGGGCAATTTGTGGAGCTGGACTCCGACCATCCGGGCCGAACGGCGATTCACCGGCGGGCTCTCGCCGTTCAAGGTGGAAGCGGGATTTCTGGATCCGCCGTCTTACAACAATTACACAGCGAATACCACTTCACGAATCCCCTCCCCAACCGAAAGCTCCCGGCAGCCGACCTACGCCGTGCGGCTTTCCGCGAACGCGAAATCAGAGGAGCGCCCGGCGTCGATCGGCATATCCGGCGTCTATTCTCCGCAGCGATTCCTTGGCGGTTATACGGTCCAGGGTTGGGCTGGAACACTGGACTGGAAGTTCCCGCTGCTGCCCCGTACCGAGTTGGCTGGGCAATTCTTTACCGGGAGGGGACTCGACGGATTTGGCGGCGTGCCGCTGAGCCCGCTGCGCCCGCCGAATTCCCTGCAATACGCGGTAGTCACCGCTCCAGCGCTGGCCAGCCTCGGAGTGATTGGCGGGTGGTCGCAAGTCAAGTTCAAACTGGATACGCGCAACGAATTCAACGTCGCGGCGGGCACGGGTGGCCGTAACTCCGCGGGGCTGCGGGAAGCCGCGGTATCGAATGTGTTCCTCTCGTCGGTGCCGTCTCGCAATCAGATGATATTCGTAAATTACATTTTCAAACCGCGCTCCGATCTGTTGTTTTCCGCGGAATACCGGCGCTTGCGAACCTACGAACTGAAGGCTTCGCCGGATACCGCAGGCCAAGTCGGACTGGCACTAGGATTCTTGTTTTAGATGGCTATGAAATTCACTGCAATCATTTTCGTTCTCTTCGGCGTGGCGCTCTCCGCGGCGGTTCCCGCGAAGTCCGGAGCTGCCGCCGACCGGCTCGTAGCCGACGTCAGTGGCGAAGTGACCGTGGTTCAATCTCAAGCCGCGCACCCGGTAGACGCGTCACAAGTCGTGGTGTGGCTGGTGCCGATCAATGCGATCCACCCGGTGCATGCAACAGAAGAGAAGAATCACTACCGCTTGCTGCAAAAGAACAAACACTTCGAGCCCAACTTGCTGGTTGTTCCGGTCGGGAGCGTGGTGGACTTTCCGAATGCCGATCCCTGGTTTCACAACGTGTTTTCGCTGTATCGCGGGAAGCGCTTTGACCTGGGCCTGTACCAAGCCGGCGCTCAAAGGTCGGTCAAGTTCGACCGCGTCGGTCCGTCCTATCTGTTTTGCAACATACATCCGGAGATGAAGAGTGTAGTTTTGGCCGTGGATTCGGACCTTTTCAGCACCTCGGACAAGGCCGGGCATTACGCGATTGCGGGCGTGCCCCCGGGAAAATATCAGGTTCACGTGTGGTACGAAAACGCCAAGCCGGAGGTTCTACAGGCTTTGCAGCGCGTGGTGGTAATCGAAGGTGGCGATCGAGTTCTGGCACCCATCGCGGTGCCGGCGGTGAACCAAACGCAGGCGGGACACAAGAACAAGTATGGCCAGGACTACGATCCCGACACGCTCAAGGCCGATTACTGAAAATGCGCTCCGATGGCACAGCTTTGAGCTGCAACTGGCTTGACACCAGCGCCGCCAGCCGTTTTTGGGGCGCCGGAAAACAATCGCGAGGGAAAAATGAAGGGCTCTTCGGAAGGTGAGAAAATGGAAACGGTTCTAGTAGTGGAAGATAGCCGCGCGATGCAGAGGACCCTGCAGCGCTTGCTGGAAGCGGACGCGCTGCAGGTGGAGATCGCCTCGGACGGAATCGCGGGTCTCGAGAGCTTTCGTAAGCAACTGCCCAGTGCGGTGTTGCTGGACCTGAAACTCCCGGGGCTGTCCGGCAAGGAGCTGTGCCGGGAGTTTAAGAGCATCGCGGCGTCGGTGCCCATCGTGGTGCTGAGCGCCAACGCCGAAGTGGAAGACAAAGTGCTTCTTCTGGAGCTCGGCGCGGATGATTATGTCACCAAGCCGTTTAGCCCGAGGGAGCTATTGGCGCGGGTGCGCCGGGCCATGCGCCGCGGGGCGGCAAAGCCTGCGCTCACTTCCAGCGTGCCTGCCAAGATGATGAATCACGAAGTGCTGATGTTCGGCGATGCGCGCGTGGATTTCACCAGCATGGAAGCGACGCAGGGAGACAAGGAGGTCACGCTCACGGCCCAGGAATTCAAGCTGCTGAAATTCTTTGCTTCTTCCCCCGGCCGGGTGCTTTCTCGCGACGAATTGCTCAACGAGGTGTGGGGTTACCAGAATTACCCATCGACTCGCACGGTGGACAATCACATCCTGCGGCTTCGCCAGAAATTGGAGCCGGACTCCGCCAATCCGCGCTACTTCCTGACCATTCACGGCGCCGGCTATAAATTTGTGCCCGGCGCCTCCGGCACAAAACCTTAGAGAGAGGCGCCAAGACGCCATGACTCATCTTCGCCTGCGAACCCAGTTGTTCGTCGCCACGTTGCTGACCATTTGCGGCTTGACGGGCGCGCTCCTGCTGATCATCCGTCATACCGTGAGCGTCGAGACCGAACGCCAGGTTCGCGACGGCACCGAGGAGTCGGTGCGGGCATTTGAGAGCGTTCAGCTGCAGTGGGAGCGCCAGCTTTCCAGCATGGCGGCCATGCTCGCCGATCTTCCTACTTTGAAAGCGTTGATGACCACCGAACACGCCCTGACCATCCAGGATGGATCGACCACCTACTGGAAGCTGGCCGGAAGCGACCTTTTTGTGTTGGCCAAGCCGGACCGGCAGGTCGTGGCGCTGCACATGACCAACCCCGGCTGGCCGACCGAGGCGGCCGAGCGCGATCTGAAGAGGTCCATCGAGCAGGGAGACGACGCCTCGTGGTGGTATGACGACGGGCGTCTGTACCGTGTCTTTCTGCGGCGAATCACTGCGGGCACGGGAGGGGACTCCCAGGAGCTGGGATTGCTGGCCATCGGCTACCAAATAAACTCCAGCGTAGCGAAGCAACTGGCACTGGTGGCGGGAAATCAGATTGCGCTGGCCACCGGAACGCAGTTGATAGCGTCTACCTTATCCCCCCAGGACGAAGCTGCCCTGCAACGCAGAATCAGCCAGGCAGATCCGCTGGTTGCTTCCGAGACCGGAGAGATTCCTTTGGACTCGGATCATTACGCCTTCTCGTCGGTGTTGTTGCATGGCGCCCTGCCTTCGCCGGTTCGGTGTTACGTGCTGATGCCCATGGCGCCGGGCAACAACTTCATGGGACGCCTCAATCACACGATCTACGTCCTGGGCGCCTCGGCGATCATTTTCGGCGCGCTGCTATTTGGCTTCGTGTCCAGAACCATCACCAAGCCCCTGGACAACCTGGTGGCCGGAGTTCGCGCGCTGGCCGCAGGCAATTACACCTATTCGATCACACCCGAAGGCACCAGCGAAGTGGCCGAACTAAGCACCGCCTTCGCAAAAATGCGGGGCGAACTGCTGGCTTCCCAGCAGCAGCAGATCGAAACCGAACGAATCGCAGCGCTGGGCCAGGCTGCGAGTTCCATCTCGCACGATCTGCGGCATTACCTGGCAGCCGTGGTGGCCAACGCCGAGTTCTTATACGAAGCCGACGAGCTAAAGCTCGACAAAAGCGAAATCTATCAGGAGATCCAGACGGCCTCGAATCAAATGACCGACCTGATCGATTCGCTTCGCGAACTGGCGCACCAGCGTAGCGCTATCTCTCCGGAGCCAGCGAACCTCGATCAGATCGTTCGCCGCGCCATTGAAGCCGTAAAGGCCCGGCCCGAGTTTCGCAATCGCACGATAACGTTGATCGCCCCTGACGAAATGGAGGGGATCTTCGATCCGCGGAAACTGGAGCGGGCTTTCTTCAACCTGGTTCTAAACGCCTGCGAAGCCACTCCGGAAGGGGAAAGCCGGGTAACCGTAGAGGTGCAAACCCAGGAGGACTCCTTTGAAATTCGGGTTACCGACCAAGGTCCCGGAGTGCCCAAAAATATTCGCGATATCGTGTTCGATCCATTCGTGAGTGCCGGTAAGCCCAACGGAACGGGCCTAGGTTTGGCCATCGTCAGCAAAATTGTCCACGATCACGGCGGCTCGGTGAGGCTGGAGCGCACCTCGGAGACAGGAACCGTCATGCTGGTCAGACTGCCGCGTTCCCGTCAGCCGGTAGCTTCTCACTCGGATTCGGCGATGGCCTAACGGTCCTAGTCCGGAGCGCCACGCCATTTGTAAATGTCGCGGCTGGTTACGGGCACGCCCGCCAGCTTCAAGTGAAAAAAAAGCTGGTACTTGTGGTTGACCAGGTGTTCCAGATTTCCTAGAAGAATCGTCAGCAGGGTCTCGCCGTCCGGAACAAACACAGTTGGTATTTTCCGCGCCAAGTCCGCGTCCACGCAGCTGCCGAACCCTCGCTCGATCAGGCCCGCGTAGAGCTTGATGCTGGGTCTGGCTTTTTCTGGCGAACAGGATTGGTTCACGGTCAGCGAGCGGAGCTCCAAGAAATCGGCCAACTCCGAAGGAAACGCAGCGTAGAAGGCAGCACAAAACCCAGCCAGGCAGTCCAACAGATGACCCAGGATGTGCCCCAAATCGCTCACAGACGGCTGGCCGGGGGGCACCTCCGGGCGCCAGTCCAGGCGCTCTACCGGCACTAACGACACAAGGTGGTCCGTCCGCTCGATGGACTCGAGGACCTTGTCTTTCACGGAAAGCACGAGGACTCGTTCCGGCAAAGTCATTCCTTGACGATTACTGACGGGATCCCAGGGAAAGCAAGCTCTTCTCCAGTGCTTCGGGGCTCGACACAACGATGCCCGCATAGCGGTTTTCACAAAGCCCCTCGGATTCCAAGTTTTTCAGCGCACGGTGAACGCTCTTTCGGGAGAGACCACACATCATGGCGAGTTGGTCCTGCGTCAGTGGCAGCTCGACCGGGCCTTTCGGGGACCCCTGCCCAGCCCTGACGCCGCACAAGGTCAACAGCCTGGCGCATACACGCGCCTTTGGGTCTTGAATCAGGAGGTCGATACCCGTCCGGATGGCTGTCTCCAAGTTCCATAGCAAGAGAGAGGAGAGATTTTTTTGCCACAGAGGCTGCTCCTGAAGCATCTCCTGGACCGCTTTGACGGGCAGGTAAAGAATCTGGACCGGTGCACGAGCTTCGACGGCCACGCGCCGGGTCACTCCGTGCAATGCGGCGGCCTCGCCAAACCAGTCTCCAGGCCGCCCGAGATGTGCCTGATAGAGGCCGACGATCGGATGCGGAACGCCAATCAGAACGGCTCCTTCCACGATACCGAACATCATGCCCGGGGCGTCTTCGAGATGGTAGATGTACTCACTCCTGCCGTAGGCCTTCAGGCCCGTCCGGCGAAGCAACTCGTCACGAAACGGCGCCGGCTGGAGCGAAAGCCAGCCTCGCTGCGAGACGACGGTCTTGGCAGTCTCAAGATCCATGGGTAGGCATTCTCGCAAAAAGGGACTGTAGTCACAATCAACGCGGGCGGGCACTGGTACCCTCCAGCCCGAGTTGATAGCCATCGGTGGACTCGAACGAGGCGCACAGCAGGTCCGTATGCTTATGCTTGGCAACAGCGGCGATGGGCGAAAAAGAGCAAGCGTTCGCCAGGTGCAAAGGAGAACTGAGCAAATTGAATGAGAGAGCTACGCCAGTAGACCGGCTGCAAAGGGTTTGTTCCGAATTGGCCGAGCTTCATAAGGAGCTGACGGAATCCGACATCGAGCCCAATGCTCTGGGGCTTCTCCGCGATACGGTCGAGCAGATGCGCAAGACGGCTTGGACTCTCCGACAAGGAATAGAGAAGTCTCGGGAATCCGAACGCAAACAGGACCTCCGGGCCCTGCTCATCGACGAACGAATGCGCTTGGCGGCGTATCTGAATACTGGCATCTCTGCGGACGTGGAAGCGGGGCGGATCAGAACCGATCAGGACGGCCTGTCCGAGTACTTGCGCGTCTTGAACCAAGCCGTAGAACAAGTCGATCGCGTGTTTGCGGGCCGCAAATCTTAGTGCTGCCGAGGGCCTTGACTCCCACGGCGGACGAGATATAGTCGCACGCACATCACATCTCCGAGAGATAGCTAGCCTCACGGCTTAAGAAGCCACGAGTCGTTTCTTCTCCCATTTTGTGATTCGGCCAAAGGTACCCTTCGGGTCCTGTCGTTAGACTTGTTCAAAAAAGGAGAAGGTCCATCATGTTAAGGAAAACTGCGTTCGCTTTGGTGGTATTGACGTTGATGCTCGGGATGTCCGGCGCGGCATTTGCGCAAAAGACGACGGTCCTGCGCGTTGTGGTGATCAAAACGGATGATGTCAGCGCTTACCTCCAACAATTGGAAAAGGGTAAAGAAGTCATGAAAAAGCTCGGAATTACGCAGCAGATACGGGTCTGGCAGGCAACCTTCGCCGGACCGAATGCAGGGAGCATTGTCGCTGCGATTGAATATCCCAGTATGGCCGCGCTCGCGGACGCCGATGCAAAAACCCACGCAGATAAGGACTATCAGGCTTGGTTAAAGGACACCGGGAAATTGCGAACGATCGTGTCCGACAGCATTTACAGGGAGCTCTAGCGTTTGATTTGAGGGAGGGCCTGCCTGACCGCAGCCTTTTGCCCTCAAGCGGAGGAGACGGACTCGTCGCGCAATACCGCGCGGCGAGTCCTCTTTTTTGCAGTGCGGCGGGTGCCGCACAAATTTTTGGAGGCGCGAGGCGGAATCGGACCGCCGATAAAGGTTTTGC
>CAWBGX010000007.1:0-677131 GCA_963788495.1 uncultured Acidobacteriota bacterium
GTACTTTTTTCGGCTGTTCATCTCATCGAGGATGATTTCATCTCTGATGGCAAGCTCGCGCGACAACCGCGCCATAACTCCCGATGCGCCCTTCGAATCCCCTGGACAACGGCATCGCGGAGGTTCGGTGGTGTTTCGTCCGGGAACATCTGACCTATTAGGGGGCTGATAGCGCCAATCGCGTTGTGCTGCTGCGAATGGCAATACTGATTTACCTCCGACGTGATTTCGCTCAGAGCCACATCATCGAACGGCAAACCCTGCCTTGCGTATGCTTTCAGCAAGCTTTCCATCCTGACCCGCCCCATCTCCTCAATGAATTGGACGAGCACGTCAGCTCGCGCTTTAATGTACATACCCGACTGCGTCATGTTTCGTCGCGTGAAGTCCGCAATAACATCCGAGGTCCGCGTCTGCTGCCGGTGACGGATTTCTTCAATGCTGGCGTGCAATAACCTGTCCGCGTATCGACGACCAACCTCGTTGAGCGCCATCTCCTACTTCACCCGGAGTTCCGCCGTTTGGGTGTGAATTTCAAAAACCCGCCGGCCCCGCTGGTACGCTTGTGCCTCATCGACTTTGAGCCAGATTAGGGCATCATTTTCGCAGTCCGGTTTACCGCAGACAACGCCGCTAGCCGGATGACCCACGGGTAGGTATGACTCACTAGAATAGCCGGGCGGCTTCACATTTCCGCCCGTGGGCTTCCCGCACTTTTCGCATCGCGCGATCGCCACAGCGTTAGGCTCCGCCAGCGTGCGCTTTATTAGGATTCTGTGAATCGAGCCATTGCTTGAACTGCCCTGGCGTAGCCATGTGCAGGTCCATCCCCCCACACTTTGGAGTATTCCAGCTAGCACCCTATGTGAGTCCTCAACCGTTTCCCGTGCCAACAGCACGGAAGTGCATCGAAACCTGCGCATCCATAACGTCGGACTTACAATTGGGACATTTGTTTGCCACGGCCCATTTCCTCCAGGGCGGAAATTCTGCCACTGCCTCAAGGCAGCAGGTCTACTGTGAGAATATTCTATGATGTTCGTGTAGAATGTTTCAATGAACGAAGATACTAAGCTTTATATCAACTGCATGGAGGACGCGCGTTTCCGGGTAAATTTTGTCAAATAGATTTTTGAGCGCGAAACGGCACAACGGGATTCCAAGTTATCGACCAAGAGCTTGTGTTCTCTGCAGATGCGGAAAAAATAGAAATCATCGTATTGGGATCCCACTCACTGCCGACAGCGGGGCGAAGTACGACGCTGCATATAAAAAGCTCACTACTGTTTGGAGGGGCGAAAGAACTCCGGGGCAGTTGGAGAAAATAAATCCCGGTTCTATCCGCTGCCAAATACAGCCTCCACAGTTACAAGCCGATGGCAAGAAGCATTCGCGCCGCTGTAGACGAATTTTCTCACGGAAACATGATTTCGTTTCCGAATACGATGTGGTCAGCAGTTTCCTGCATGCGGAAATCCGTTCAGCACGCAGAACCCAATCATCAAGATGCGCTACAACGTGCGGCAATGGTCGGAGCGAATCCCAAGCTCTAATTGCGCTGCACGTTATGCGCCTTGTCGATGGCAACCTCTGGATAGTTCAAATTCCTGAACAGGGGCCGGTTAAGATGTGGCTTGCCGAGCCTCGAAACGTAAGCCCCTAGTTAGATTACGTCGACGTTGGCATGATGACCTGAGGCGAAAGCGATCCTGGCATCGCAGGTCAGGTAGCGGAGCATCCAGTAGTTCCGCCAATGCGACGTAGACGGCGTCATAGGCAGTGAGTGTGGCGCGGAACACGCGGAAGCAAGAAGTCATGAGGATAACGATTTAGCGGAAGGTCGCCAAAAATTTCCAGGGCTTCTTCGCCGCGCTGAGCGGTAATGGTCTTATCCCGGACAAAACGGCGCAGCACCTGGAACCTCGAGGTCGAGAAAGACGGCGTGGAGCCGCGCCCGTGGCGAAAAAGGTGTTTATCGATTTCTATTCCGGTTGGCGTTCGAAGAAGCCACTCGATGGCCGCGGAGGCGTCCAGGACAATCACCTCGCTTCGCGCTCCCGGCGTACCGCTTCGGCAGCTGACACTGGCGCGGTGACTCTAGCCCGGCGGCGCAGGCGTTCGCGCAGTTCGCCAATCGTGGGCCGATCGGCAAGGCAGCGAATCCCGCCGACCAGGTAGTCCGAAAGAGACATACCTGCCATGGCCGCGCGGGCCTTCAGCGTGCGATGCAAGCTGTCGGAAACATTGCGAAGCTGAATCATCCGTGACATGTGTCAAGCATGAAAGCATGTGCAGCACATGTCAAGCGGCTTCTCACGTGCCCGGCTAAATCGCTCGCGGTGCCCTGTAGCCGGCGTACCGTGCCCGGCGGGGCTGGCGCGTCTATTCGCAAGGAGGCTTTAGCTCAAAGCGTGCCCCTAAGGGCGCCTCGACAACGGTGAGAAAGAGAAGATGGCGAGCTGAACGCGCCGCTACAAGAGGGTGGCAGACTGTGGGACGCGCTAAAGCGCGCCCCTAGACAGTACACTTAGTGATACTACGGTGCGTTGGTCGCCGAGATGGGGCGCAGCAGTGCTGCGCCCCTACAAGGGAATGGGGAATTCGGATTAGTAGATGTCGTACTGCTCCCAATGGAGGGTGGCGTCGGATTGGATGATGATGTGTTTGTGCGTGGTTTGCTCGAGTTCGTCCATGAGCATGGATTCGCGCGTTTTGAGGGCCTTGGCGATTTCCGGATTCGACGCGCAGCGTCATATCTCGGGCTTTCGTGGTCGGCTGGTGCCCATTTTGCGGGCTTCGGCTTGGATTTCGTAGCACAGCGTGGGGACGGATTTGACCATGCCGGAGCCGGGTGCAGACCGGGCACGGTTGGCATAGGACGTGTTTGAGGCGCTTGCTTCTTGCGGGTGATACAGCAGATGAGGCCGAGTCTCGTCGAAGTCCTAGAGCGCTTTGGACGGCGCTTTGTCCCGCTCTCAGCTGCTGCAATGCGCCCAGACTCTTTCGCGGTTGCGGCGCTCTTCCATGTCGATGAAATCGACGACGATGATGCCGCCGAGATCGCGCAGGGCGAATCTGGCGGACGATTTCCTTCACGGCTTCGAGGTTGGTCTTGACGATGGTGTCTTCGAGGCGCGTGGAGCCTTTGCCGACAAATTTGCCGGTATTGACGTCGATGGCCACCAGGGCTTCGGTGTGGTTGATGACGATGTAGCCGCCGGACTTGAGCCAGACCTTGGCGCGCAGGGCTTTGTCGAGCTGTGCTGGATGCCGAACTCTTCGAAGATCGGGGTTTCCTTGGTGTACAGCTTGACGCGGCTGACCAGCTTGGGCTGGAAGCGGCTGACGAATTCGACGACCTTGCCGTATTCCTCTTCGTTGTCGATCCAGATGGCGGTGAAATCGTCGCTGACGTAGTCGCGGAGCACGCGCTCGACGAGGTCGAGATCGCGGTGCAGAAGAGCTGGCGCTTTGCGCTGCTCGCTGCGCTCCTTGATCTCGTTCCAGGTCTTGCCGAGGAACTCGATGTCGGTGCGGATTTCGTCGTCGGTAGCATCGCCTGCCGCGGTACGCACGATGAAGCCGCCGGGATAGGCGTTGCCGGCTTCGCTGACCAGACGACGCAGACGCGCGCGCTTTTCCGCGGAAACGATTTTGCGCGATACGCCGGTGTGATCGACCGTGGGCATGTAGACCAGGAAGCGGCCCGGCAGAGCGACGTGGCTGGTGATGCGCGCGCCCTTTTTGCCCAGGGGCTCCTTCGCGATTTGGACGACTATGTCCTGGCCGTGCTTGAGCATGTCGGCGATGAGTTGCGGCCGGCGAGAATGGCCGCAATGGCCGCCTTGATGGCCGCGATCATGCCGGGGCCGCCGGGCGGCGTTCGAAGCGCGGTCCGGGACGTCCTCGCGCTGGTCGGGGCGTCCGCCGCGTCCGCCGCGACTATCGCGTCCGCGATCGCGTCCCCCGCCACTGCGGAAGGGGCGCTGGAAACGAGCGCGGGGGTTTCCACCGATGCGGGCGGAATCGCGCGGGAAATCTTCGCGGGGCGCTGGAGCGCCGGCGTCGGCGCTAGCGCTGGCGCTGCGCGGGGAGCGAGTCTCGCCGGGAAGAAGAATGACGTCTTCCTCGATGACCGGGGGCTCCGAGGTGTGTTCGCCTGCAGCCGCGGCGCATACTTCGTTCTCCGCCGATGTGGAAGTCTCCGACGAGCAAGCCGAGCAGGAAGAACACGAAACCGTCCATTCCGAAGCTCGTGATTTCGCCGAGGCCGAAGCCGAGGCCGCACACGAAGACGCCATTCACGGCGAAGCCACCAGTGATCGCCACGAATCCGCATCCACGGAGAACGAAGTACTCGCCGCGGCTGCAGGCGAACACACCTCGGAGCCCCCGGTCATCGAGGAAGACGTCATTCTTCTTCCCGGCGAGACTCGCTCCCCGCGCAGCGCCAGCGCTAGCGCCGACGCCGGCGCTCCAGCGCCCCGCGAAGATTTCCCGCGCGATTCCGCCCGCATCGGTGGAAACCCCCGCGCTCGTTTCCAGCGCCCCTTCCGCAGTGGCGGGGGACGCGATCGCGGACGCGATAGTCGCGGCGGACGCGGCGGACGCCCCGACCAGCGCGGAGGACGTCCCGGACCGCGCTTCGAACGCCGCCCCGGCGGCCCCCGGCATGATCGCGGCCATCAAGGCGGCCATTCCGGCCCGTCTCGCCGGCCGCAGCTGATTTCCGAAATGCTGAAGGCCGGCCAGGAAATCATCGTCCAGATCGCCAAGGAACCGCTCGGCAAAAAGGGCGCGCGCATCACCAGCCACGTCGCGCTGCCCGGCCGCTTCCTGGTCTACATGCCCACGGTCGATCACATCGGCGTGTCGCGCCGCATCGGCTCCGCCGAAGACCGTTCGCGCCTGCGCCGCCTGGTCAGCGAAGCCAAGGGCAACGCTTCCCCGGCGGCTTCATCGTGCGCACCGCGGCAGACGGCGCTACCGACGACGAAATTCGCACCGACGTCGAATTCCTCGGCCGCACCTGGGACAAAAATCGCGCAGCGCAGCGAGCAGCGCAACGCGCCTGCGCTGCTGCATCGCGACCTGAACCTGGTCGAGCGCATCCTGCGCGACTACGTCAGCGACGATTACACCGCCATCTGGATCGACAACGAAGAGGAATTCGGCAAGGTCGTCGAATTCGTCGGCCGCTTCCAGCCCAAGCTGGTCAGCCGCGTGAAGCTCTACACCAAGGACGCGCCGATCTTCGAGGAGTTCGGCATCCAGCAGGAGCTCGACAAGGCGCTGCGCCCCAAGGTCTGGCTCAAGTCCGGCGGCTACATCGTCATCAACCACACCGAAGCGCTGGTGGCCATCGACGTCAACACCGGCAAATACGTCGGCCGCGGCTCGACGCGCCTCGAGGACACCATCGTCAAGACCAACCTCGAAGCCGTGAAGGAAATCGTCCGCCAGATTCGCCTGCGCGACCTCGGCGGCATCATCGTCGTCGACTTCATCGACATGGAAGAGCGCCGCAACCGCGAAAAGGTCATGGCCGCGCTCGATCAGGCCCTGGAGCAGGACCGCGCGCCGTCCAAAGCGCTCTCCTTCAACGAATTCGGCCTGGTCTGCATCACGCGCAAACGCACCAAGCAGGCCCTCGAACGCGTCCTCTGCCAGCCGTGCCCCTACTGCACCGGCTCCGGCATGGTCAAATCCATCCCCACGATCTGCTACGAAATCCAAGCCGAAGCCCGCAAAATGGCCGCCGACCTGGACGCCCCAGCCTGACGCTGCGCGTCAATCCGGAAATCGCCAAGGCCCTCAAGACGCGCGAATCCGCGCTGATCGAAGAACTCGAGCAGACCACGCGCAAGACACGTCATCATCCAGTCCGACCCCACGCTGCATTGGGAGCAGTACGACATCTACTAATCCGAATTCCCCATTCCCTTGTAGGGGCGCAGCACTGCTGCGCCCCATCTCGGCGACCAACGCACCGTAGTATCATGTATGTAGGGGCGCGCTTTAGCGCGTCCCACAGTCTGCCACCCTCTTGTAGCGGCGCGTTCAGCTCGCCATCTTCTCTTTCTCACCGTTGTCGAGGCGCCCTTAGGGGCACGCTTTGAGCTAAAGCCTCATTGCGAATAGACGCGCCAGCCCCGCCGGGCACGGTACGCCGGCTACAGGGCACCGCGAGCGATTTAGCCGGGCACGTGAGAAGCCGCTTGACATGTGCTGCACATGCTTTCATGCTTGACACATGTCACGGATGATTCAGCTTCGCAATGTTTCCGACAGCTTGCATCGCACGCTGAAGGCCCGCGCGGCCATGGCAGGTATGTCTCTTTCGGACTACCTGGTGGCGGAGATTCGCTGCCTTGCCGATCGGCCCACGATTGGCGAACTGCGCGAACGCCTGCGCCGCCGGGCTAGAGTCACCGCGCCAGTGTCAGCTGCCGAAGCGGTACGCCGGGAGCGCGAAGCGAGGTGATTGTCCTGGACGCCTCTGCGGCCATCGAGTGGCTTCTTCGAACGCCAACCGGAATCAAAATCGATAAACGCCTTTTTTCGCCACGGGCGCGGCTCCACGCACCCCATCTTCTCGACCTCGAGGTGGCCCAGGTGCTGCGCCGTTTTGTCCGGGATAAGACCATTACCGCTCAGCGCGGCGAAGAAGCCCTGGAAGATCTTGGCGACCTTCCGCTAAATCGTTATCCTCATGACTTCTTGCTTCCGCGTGTTTGGGAGCTCCGCGCCACACTCACTGCCTATGACGCCGTCTACGTCGCATTGGCGGAACTACTGGATGCTCCGCTCCTGACCTGCGATGCCAGGATCGCTTCCGCCTCAGGTCATCATGCCAACGTCGACGTAATCTAACTAGGGGCTTACGTTTCGAGGCTCGGCAAGCCACATCTTAACCGGCCCCTGTTCAGGAATTTGAACTATCCAGAGGTTGCCATCGACAAGGCGCATAACGTGCAGCGCAATTAGAGCTTGGATTCGCTCCAACCATTGCCGCACGTTGTAGCGCATCTTGATGATTGGGTTCTGCGTGCTGAACGGATTCCCCGCATGCAGGAAACTGCTAGCCACGTCGTATAGGGAAACGAAATCATCTTTGGTGAGGAAACCATCTACGGCGGCACAATGCTTCTTGCCATCGGCTTGTAACTGTGGAGGCTGTATTGGCAGCGGATAGAACTCGGGATTTATTTTCTCCAACTGCCGGAGCATGTCTTTCGCCCTCCAAACAGTAGTGAGCTTTTTATATGCAGCGTCGTACTTCGCCCTGTTGGCAGTAAGTGATGCGAATGCGATGATTTCCAATATTTTCCGCATCTGCAAGAACACAAGCTCTTGGTCGATAACTTGGAATCCCGTTGTGCCGTTTCGCGCTGGAAGGTCTTTGACAAAATTTACCCGGAAACGCGCGTCCTCCATGCAGTTGATATAAAGCTTAGTATCTTCGTTCATTGAAACATTCTACACAAACATAGATAGAATATTACTCTCACAGTAGACCTGCTGCCTTGAGGCAGTGGCAGAATTTGGCCTGGAGGAAATGGGCCGTGGCAAACAAATGTCCCGATTGTAAGTCCGACGTTATGGATGCGCAGGTTTCGATGCACTTCCGTGCTGTTGGCACGGGAAGCGACGACTGGCCGGAGTTTCCGGTACTAGCTGGAATATGTCCAAAGTGTGGGGGGATGGACCTGCACATGGCTACGCCAGGGCAGTTCAAGCAATGGCTCGATTCACAGAATCCTAATAAAGCGCACGCTGGCGGAGCCTAACGCTGTGGCGATCGCGCGATGCGAAAAGTGCGGGAAGCCCACGGGCGGAAATGTGAAGCCGCCCGGCTATTCTAGTGAGTCATACCTACCCGTGGGTCATCCGGCTAGCGGCGTTGTCTGCGGTAAACCGGACTGCGAAAATGATGCCCTAATCTGGCTCAAAGTCGATGAGGCACAAGCGTACCAGCGGGGCCGGCGGGTTTTTGAAATTCACACCCAAACGGCGAAAGTCCGGGTGAAGTAGGAGATGGCGCTCAACGAGGTTGGTCGTCGATACGCGGACAGGTTATTGCACGCCAGCATTGAAGAAATCCGTCACCGGCAGCAAACGCGGACCTCGGATGTTATTGCGGACTTCACGCGACGAAACATGACGCAGTCGGGTATGTACATTAAAGCGCGAGCTGACGTGCTCGTCCAATTCATTGAGGAGATGGGGCGGGTCAGGATGGAAAGCTTGCTGAAAGCATACGCAAGGCAGGGTTTGCCGTTCGATGATGTGGCTCTGAGCGAAATCACGTCGGAGGTAAATCAGTATTGCCATTCGCAGCAGCACAACGCGATTGGCGCTATCAGCCCCCTAATAGGTCAGATGTTCCCCGGACAAACACCACCGAACCTCCGCGATGCCGTTGTCCAGGGGATTCAAAGTGGCACATCGGGAGTTATGGCGCGGTTGTCGCGCGAGCTTGCCATCAAGAGAGATGAAATCATCCTCGATGAGATGAACAGCCGAAAAAAGTACGGAGCCGGGCTTGGCAAACAATGGGATGTTTTCATTAGCCATGCCAGCGAAGACAAAGATGGTTTCGTCTGTCCGCTCGCGACGGCCTTAAGTGCCTCTGGCCTGCTCGTTTGGTATGACGAAGCTACGCTGAGAATTGGTGACATTTTGAGGCGGAAAATAGATGAGGGACTAGCACACAGCCGGTATGGCATCGTGGTCCTGAGCCATCCTTTTTTCGCAAAGGAATGGCCGCAGACAGAGCTTGACGGCTTGATGAGCAGGGAGGTTGCCGGAGCGAAAGTAATTCTTCCCGTGTGGCACAACATCACCGCCGACGAAGTGCGGGGCTATTCCCCAATCCTTGCCGCCCGTCTGGCGGCAAAGTCGGATGAAGGAATGGACACGGTAGTTAGGAAGCTGCGTGCCGCAATGGGATTGTAGATTGGCTGGCCGCAGTGCAGGGCGCTGTACGTGCTTGTAGTGCCGGGCCTTTCATACGAAATCTACTAAGCATGTTCCTTGAATCCCACGGCAACCAACACGATTACATCAGCAGATACGTGGTAATGAAAACTCAGCCGGTCCTTCCCTGATCTGCTTGTGCGTCAGCACGGGAGCGTCGGGCCCGGTCGTCAGGACCGCAAGGCCCGTGCGCGGATCGATGATGATCCGGGCTTTTCGCCTCCGCCGGCGCTTCGGTGTCAGCACAATACTGCCGCCTTCCATGCGCGCATCGAGCGCGTCTCCTGGCCGGAGCCCGGCCTTGTCCCGCAAAGTTCTGGGCAGCACGACTTGCCCTTTGGCTGAAATCTTGGTTTCCATCGTAAGACAATCTTACGCCTCGCGCGGCCTATCGTGTAAGCCGCCAAACGTAGAGTTGTAACCTCCAGCGCCAATCTTGCGTAATCCGTACGAGAGGAATGGCGG
Source organism: uncultured Acidobacteriota bacterium (assembly GCA_963788495.1). Taxonomy (GTDB): domain Bacteria; phylum Acidobacteriota; class Terriglobia; order Acidiferrales; family UBA7541; genus Acidiferrum. The sequence goes on from CAWBGX010000007.1 coordinate 9,445, forward strand.
CCGGCGCTTCTCCATCACACCGCGCTTGATTCTGCGTTACGCTCTGGCCATTCCCGGCAAGCTTGGTGATCCATGAGCCTCCCTGCGGTCGTAGGACCTGACGCGGCCGGGCAAACCATCGTCAGCGTCCAGCAGACCTCCTGCTGCATCGTCGGCGGAGGCCCGGCCGGAGCCATGCTGGCCCTGCTCCTGGCCCGCCGTGGCGTCCCCGTCACCCTGCTCGAAATGCACAAGGACTTCGACCGCGAATTCCGCGGCGACACCGTGCATCCCTCGACGATGGAAATCCTCGACCAGATCGGCCTGGCCGGCCGCCTGCACGAAATCCCCCACACCAAGGTCTCCGGCCCCACGCTCCAGTTCGCCAATGGCCCCTTCCGCCCCTTCGACCTGGGCCGCCTGAAAACCAAATTCCCCTACATCCTGATGGTTCCCCAGGCTCGCTTTCTCGAATTAATCGCCGGCGAAGCGGCCAAGTACCCTTCGTTCAAGCTGGTGATGCACGCCAACGTAAATCAACTGGTGCAAGAAGGTGGCATCACGCGCGGTGTGCGTTACGTGGGCCCCGACGGCGTCCACGAAATTCGGGCTCTGCTCACCGTCGGCGCCGACGGACGTTTCTCCCAGGTCCGCCGCCTCGCCGGCATCGAGCCGGTCAAAACCGCGCCGCCCATGGACGTCCTCTGGTTCCGGCTCCCGAAGCTTCCCGGCGAACCCCAGGTCACCGGCGGCGCTTTCGGCGGCATCGGCCACGGCCGCATGTTCATCCTGCTGGAGCGCAATGACTATTGGCAGGCTGGCCTGGTTTTCCCCAAGGGCCAGTATCAGGAGCTGCGCGCCCAAGGCATCGAGAGCATTCGCCGCAGCATCGCCGAGATCGAGCCCCGCTTTGCCCCGCACGCCGAAACGCTCACCGACTGGCACCAATTGACTCTGCTTTCCGTCGAGTCCAGCCTCTGCCCGGTCTGGCACAAGCCCGGCCTGCTGCTGATCGGCGACGCCGCCCACGTCATGTCCCCGGTAGGCGGAGTCGGCATCAACTACGCCATCCAAGACGCCGCCGCGGCCTCGAACATCCTGACCAACGCGCTGAAGTCCGGCGCCGTCCCGGAAAGCCTCCTGGCCCAGGTCCAGAAGCAGCGCGAATTCCCGGTCCGGGTAATCCAAGGCATGCAGTCCATGATGCAGCGCCGCCTGATCGCCAGCGCCCTCGTTCTGCAAAAGACCCCCAACATCCCCTGGCAGCTTCGGGCCTTCACCCACATCCCCATCGTCCGCGACCTCCCGGTACGCCTGATAGCCTTCGGCATCTGCCGCGTCCGCCTAAACGAGGTCTAGCCGAATTTTCCTAGTAGACAGCAGGTACCTTCCGTGCTATAGTATCAGCAAGTACAACTGCGGAGTGCGGTTTACCCTGAGCCTCGAAGGGCGGCCGCTTTTGACCCCGCAAACCCAGCTCCAAAAGCCAGCGGTAGCGCACAGACATAAACCACAAGCGCTTTGTTCTCGGCCAGCAACCTATTGGCGATCTACTAAACACCAACCCGCCCTAAGTCCCTTTAGAATGAACACTTGCAAAAGTGTATCAAAACAAAGGACTTTAACTTCCTTTAGAATCAACACTTATGAAAAGGGGGAGGGGGGGCCACAGAAAGTCAGGCCGTGGGAATTGGGCCACCTAACATCCAAAAAATGCCCGGACTCGTTACCCAGCCCAGGCATTTTTCTTCGTCCTTTTGCTACTTCGCAGACGCCGTCAACTCGCAGGCGCGAACGCGCCCATCAACGTGCCCGCTTAATCGTCACAAACTCCCGCCCCAAATACAGCCGGTAGCCATCTGAGCTCTCGACCACCTGCAGCGGCACCGGCCGCTTCAATTCCGCGTCCTTCTGCCCGGCAATCTCCAGCAAGGCGTTGGCTCCCAAATCGCTGACCACGAATTTCGATCCCGCCACAAACCCGATGCCGTAAGCCCCGGGCTTCAGCGCCTGGCCGTTGATTTCCGTGGCCACCTCGGTCAGCAGGTAGCCCTGATACTTCTCCTTCACGCTGCTGGCATAACCCGCCGTGTCCACCAAACCCGCCAGCACGTAAAAGCCATCCGCAAAATGCACCCCGCCGGTATTGCGCATCTGCACCGAACCCACCTGCCCGCGATAGAAAACTTTTTCCGGAAAAATCTTCGCCGTAATGTCCGCGGCTTTCAGCACTACGTCTTTTTTAGCTTCACCTTGCCCCGAACTCCCCGCCCGAGCCCGCCAAACAGGAATCCCTACCAAAACCAGCGAGAACCCAAGCACCAGCAACTTGCGCATCGACATGAAGCCTCCTTCACTCGAGCCAGATTGTACACCATGCGTCGCTCCACTCAGCTCCGCTCTCGCGCCTCCGGATTTGGTCGTCTTTTGCAGCACCGCATGGTTACTCGCGCACGGACAAGGTGTAAAACAACGTGTAACCAAACGCACCCAGCACCAGTACGTAAGAATAGAGAGTGGCGGATGGAACTCCTGCAACGCTTTGCGGCGGGCGACCTGGAAGCTTTCGAGACCTTGTTTCGAGACAACCAGAAGCAGGTTTACGCCTGGATCGTTCGCATCGTCCGCGACTCCGGAATCGCCGAGGACCTGACCGTGGAGACTTTCTGGCGCATCTATCGCTCCCGCGCGCACTTTAATCCCGCGGGCAACTTTCACGCCTGGGCGCGGCGCATCGCCACCAACGCCGCGCTCGACCATTTGCGCCGATCGCGGCCGCAAACCGCGCTGCCGGAAGACTTGGCAAGCCCCGCTAAGCCGGATCCCGCGGTCCAGCGCGAAACGCGCCAGCGAATCCGTCAAGCCTTCGGCCAGCTTCCCGCGAAGTACCGCTTGATAGCGACGCTGGCGCTGGTGGAAGAGGAACCGTACGACAAGATCGCGGATGCCGCGGGAATCTCGGTCGCGCTGGTCAAGGTCCGCGTATTTCGCGCCGTGCGCTTGCTACGGAAACAGCTCACATCGATGGGCCTGAAGGTAGGTGCCGGAACATGAACCAGCAAGACGACAAAGAGCTCCAGTCGCTCCTGAAAGAGGCCATCGCTCCCATGACCGACACCGAGTTGCAGCGCGATCTGTGGCCGCAGATGCTGAAGAGACTCGATGAGCAGCAGGCGCGCGGCGTTCCGTGGTTCGATTGGGCGCTCGCCGCACTGCTCAGCGCCGCTCTTGTTCTTTTTCCCGGGGTGATCCCGGCGTTGCTGTACCACTTGTGAGGCCAGGAGGTTCTATGAATCAACATCGTTATCTGCGCGCGTACATGGCGGGAATCGTGGTGCCCACAATTTTCTTGATCGTCGTCGCCACGGTGTTCTGCATCGTGCGCTACGTCTACAATCTCCCCATACCGGTCGAGCGCGTGATCGTCTTCCCCATGGCCTTCGTACCCAACCTGTGGGGGCTGTGGAACATGTTGTTCGTCGCCTCGCACGCGCGCACCCGCCTTTCCACTGGATTGCACGGTGCGTTACTGCCCTTTGTGCTGGCGCCGCTGGGCATTTTGCTGACCCGAGTTCTCGACTTTCCAGTCGTTCATCACGGCGTGGGAGCTTTTCCGATCGTGGTCCTGGCCGTGCTGACCGCCTACTATTTGGTCTGGAAGTACATCATTGGCTTCCTGAATGCTCTCTTAGGCGTCGCCTAAGCTAAGTTCCTCACGAGACAAAAGGCATGCAAGCATAGGCGATGTAACTGTAGGGGCGCAGGATTCCGGCGCCCCAGCTTGGCAACCAAGTCAGCCTTCAAGCGATCCTTCGGTGTTTCCCAGCGCAAAGCGAGGGCGTCTGCGAAAAATCCCCGCTAGCCGATCCAGTCAATTGTGTGGAGAATCGTGTGACCGTGGAGCGGAGGAAATGACTATGGCGCCGTCATCGAAGCACAAACTGTGTTGGGGTGTCCTGCTGGCAGGAGCCGCATTCCTGTGCCACCCGGCGATGGCTCAAGACAAAAAGCCCACAGCACAGGAGATCGTAACCGCCATCCAACAGCACGTCGGAGTGCCGTGGAAAACGCCAACCGTCGACACCTTCAAAGCGGGAAACCCCAACACGCCGGTAGCCGGAATTGCGGTGACCATGATGGCCACGCTCGATGTTCTGCAGCGTGCCGCGGCCAACGGCCAGAACCTGGTCATCACCCACGAGCCGACTTTCTACAATCACTACGACGACAAGCCCGAAGGCATGGACGAAAGCGACCCGGTCCTAAAGGAAAAGCGCGCCTTCATCGAGGAACACAAGCTGATTATTTGGAGGTTCCACGACCACTGGCACATGCGGAAACCCGATGGCATCCAGGCCGGCATGACCCACGCGCTCGGCTGGGACAAATACCAGAACCCGGAAAATCAGAATCTGTACACCCTGCCGGAAACGACGGTCGAAAAACTGGCCGCCGACGTAGCCAAGCGCCTGGACACGCCGGTGCTGCGGGTAGTGGGAAAACCGGAGATGAAAATCACCAAGGTCGCGCTAAACCCGGGTTTCACGGGATTCGCGCGAGAAACAAAAGAGCTGGAGATGGACAACGTCGAGGTCCTGCTGGTGGGCGAAACCCGCGAATGGGAAACCGTGGAGTACGCCGCCGACGCGGTCACCGAAGGCAGGCGCAAAGCGCTGATCATCATCGGCCACGTTCCCTCCGAACAAGCCGGCATGGAAGAATGCGCCCGCTGGCTCAAAACCTTCGTGAAGGATGTCCCGATAGAATTCGTCCCTACCAAGCAACCGTTCTGGACTCTCGACCACCTCGACACGCATCGTTGAATCCAGCCGCGCGATTCCATGTAGGGGCACAGCATCGCTGTGCCCCGGCTTGGCAACCAAACTCGACGTTTCGCGGCATCTGTTTTTCCCGCTGGCATTCGCCAACCGAATTTTCAGCTTTCCGAATATCTCTGCTCTTTCCAAGGATCGCCATAAGCGTGATACCCGTTGCGCTCCCAAAATCCCAGGCGGTCATGATCGAGCAGGTCGAACCCGCGAACCCACTTCACGCTCTTCCAGGCGTAAAGGTGCGGCACGATCAAGCGAACCGGCCCGCCATGCTCCGCGACAAGCGGTTCGCCATCGTGATCAAACGCAAACAGCACGTTGGGCTTCAGCAAATCTTCCAACGGCACATTCGACGTGTAGCCCTCTTCCGCCAGCACGAGCGCGAACTGCACGCCGGGCTTCGGCGTCACGAGTTTCATCACCTCGGTGAACAGCACGCCCTTCCAGCGGTTATCGAGCCGGCTCCAGCGGGTCACACAATGAAAATCCGAGGTCACTTCGGTCTGCGGCAAAGCCCGAAACTCCGCCCACGTCAGCCGCTTGGGCTCTTCGACCAGCCCGGAAATCTTGAAATCCCACTTGGCCGCGTCGAAACGCGGCACGCCCCCGTAGTGCAGCACCGGCCACTTCAAGGTCAGCGACTGCCCCGGCGGCAACCGCCCCTCGGCCTTGGCCTTCTTCTCCAACTCTCTTCGCCCGCCGTCTCCAATCAAAGCAACGCTCCTCCCGAGAGCATTTTCATTCGATGCTGCCCCGCAGGTCAGCGATTCACGGCTCCCGCAGGGATATGTTCCTCGAGGTAGCGCAGCAGCAGGCTATACAAATGGTAGGTGGTTCCCGCGCCCTGAGAAATGGAATGGGTTCGATTCGGATACTCCATGAAGTCGAACGGCTTGCCCAGCTCGATCAAACGATTCATTAGCAGTTCGGTCCCGGAGTAATGCACGTTGTCGTCGCCCGAGCCGTGCACGATCAGCAGGTGCCCGCGAAGGCCCTCGGCAAAATTAATGGCCGAACTATTCTTGTAACCCTCGACGTTCTGCAGCGGCAAGCCCATGTAGCGTTCCTGATAGATCGTGTCGTACAGCCGCAAGTCCGGCACCGGCGCAACGGCCATTCCCAATTTGTAAACGTCCGGTGACCGGAACATCAAGTTCAGCGTGCTGGAGCCGCCGCCGCTCCAGCCCCACACTGCGACCCGCGATGCGTCCAAATACGGATGCGCGCTGAGCAGCGACCGAATCGCGGCTGTTTGATTTTTCACCACTACCGGATGAATCGCGCCATAGACGCTCTTGCGCCAGGCTCGCCCCTTGGGCGCCGGCGTTCCGGGAGTATCGAAACTCACCACGATGTAGCCTTGCGCCGCGACCGCGCGGTTAAAGAAAAAATTCCAGCCCGCCCATTCGTCCAGAACCGTCTGCGCCGCCGGTTCGCCATACACAAACACCAGCACCGGATATTTTTTCGCGGGATCAAAGCCGGCAGGCTTCAGCATCCAGCCATCGACGTTGACGCCGTCGCCGATATCCAGCTTGAAAAATCCCGTGCTGGCGCTGGCCAGGAATCCGCCGGCCTTGGCGCGCAGCGCGGAATTGTCCACCAGCACCCGCGCCGATTCGTGGCCCGGCAACCGCACCAAGTCGGTCTTGTGCGGCGAATTCACGCTGCCATGGGTATGAAATGCCCAATGCCCGTCCGGCGAAATATCGTACGTATTTGTTCCCGGCTCATCCTTTGGGGTGGCCCGCTCGGCTTCGCCGGAGCCATCCAGGCGCGCCCGGTACAAATATCGCTGCGCGGCGTTCTCCGGCGAAGCTTCGAAATACAGCAACCCGTCTTTTTCGTCGATTCCGCTGACGCTGATGGCGTCATAGCCGCCGTGGGTGATGGGTTTCACGGTTCCGTCCAGGGAAACCCGCGAGGCTTGCCGCCATCCGCTGCCCTCGCTCATCCACAAAAACTCTTTGCCGCCCGCCAGCCACTGGAACTCGTCCATGTAGTCGAGCCAGGTATCGTCGTGTTCGCGGAAAATGCTCTTGGCCGCGCCGGTATCGGCTTCGGCCAGTAGGATCTCAATGGTGTTCTGCAAGCGGTTGAGATGCTCGATGGCCAACTGGTGCGAATTCGGGACCCACTCCATGCGCGCGATGTAGTTGTCGCGCGGGTCGCCGGGAACCGCAATCCATTTCGTCTCGCCGCCCGCGGCACTGATTACTCCCACGCGCACGGCGGAGTTGGTGGTGCCCGCGATGGGATAAGGAATGTCCAGTCGAGACGGATACCGCCCGATACCGGGATACGGAAAACCCGTCACGATTTCGCGCGGCGGCCCCAGATTGTAAAGCAGAGGGAAGATTCCCACGCCTTGGGTGTCGAACTGCCAGTAGGCGATCTGCTTCCCGTCCGGGCTCCAGCGAAAGGCATCGCGCAAGCTGAGCTCTTCTTCGTACACCCAGTCGGAGGTCCCGTTAACGATGGTCGCCGACCCATCGCTGGTGAGCTGGCGGATCGAGCCCGCAGGTCCGTTCGGCGACCCTGCGATCGCTCCTGCCGGCCAGCCTCCTGTAGAAAGGTCTTCAACGTAAATATTATTCCCCTGGACGTACGCGACCTTCGAGCCGTCCGGCGAAAATTTCGCAAACATCAGCGACGATGCTGGCATATCGCCGCCGAGTTTCCGGAAAACCGAGCTCTTGACGTCGTACACCCAATAGTCGCCGCGAGTATTCTGGCGCCACACTGGTTTGGAGTTGGTGAACACCAGCAGCCGGGCCATATCCTCCGACCACGCATAGTCTTCAACGGTCAGCGTCGTTCTTCCACCAGGAGGAACCAACCGCCTTCCGCTGACCATGACGCTACGTTCTCCCGTGGAGGTCGCGTAGCGCACGATGTCTTTCACCTCCGCGCTCGTCGCTTCCTTGGAGGGAGCAGGAGCCTCCAGCGTCGTGTAGGCCGCTCCGCCTTCCAGCCATCGCGCCGGACCGAACACTTTGGGCTGGAACTCTTTCTCCAGAAAAATGCGGCGGAACACTTGTTGGGTCTCGGGCTTGAGCTGGGCCGCGGCGGGCGGCGCGACGGCAGCCGCCAGGACGAAAAGCGCCAGCACTGCATGAAAGAGGCGAAACATCCGGCCAGACCGCCGGGCCACACGATAAATCTGGGATTCAAGTCTCATTCGGAAGGACCTCGTCGAATTCTGAAGCGTCTGGTACTCCAAGCTGCCGAAGCCGTGACATGAGGCGGCGACGACCTAATGTGCTTCTTGGCGGCCGGAGCACACAAGTGTACCGCAGTCAAAAAAGCCGGCCATGCCTGCGATGTCGTTGAGTGCGAAGTGACGGAGCGCCCCGCTGACGCCTATCCGGGCATCAAACGCCGCAAACTGGGAACGCTTTAGCTGATGTCGACCTCGAGCCCGCCGACCCAGCCTGCGACCAAATTATAGATGATCGCGCCGACCGCCGCGAAAACTCCACCGAACACACCGTACAGCAGCGGGAACAAAATGATGGCCCCGAAGCCCATGCCCAATCCAAAAGCTCGAGCGCCCGGCAGCGCGTCGTGACCCAGGGTTCCCAGTGAACCGGCCACCATGGAAACAAATGCCATCACGATGCCCGCCAGCAGTCCGATGATCCCGTACAAAACCAGACCGATTTTGAAGGCTGACCCTGGCCCGACGCGTTTTACAGTTGCCATGTGTGCCTCCTTCGGCAAATCGGCGCGATGCTACCAGAAGGTGGAGGCAATACATAGTTGCAAATTCTGGTGGCGGATCATGGCTTGTCCCAGGCGCTTACTTGATTTTGGCGACTCGGCCTTCGGTGGGAAACTTCTGAAATTGCAGGGCGTCATGGCCGGGTACGATGCGGTCCACGGAGCCGGCAAGATCGATCATGCGCTGCTGGGCGGCGATGTTGGCCGCATGGTCGGCATCGCTGAAGGTGGCGCTGGCCAGGTGCGAGGACAAATTGCGATAGAAATAGCAATTGTCGGAGGCCAGCACGAACGGGGGATTTCCTTCCACTCGGAGATATTGCGAGGCATAGGTGTGCCGGGAGCCAGTGAAGGCGCGAATGCCTGGGAAAATTTCCACGTTGTCGCCATCGACGAGATGCACGCGTCCCTCGGTATTCAGCTGCACGAGCTGTTTCACATCTTCCGGATCAATGCCGCCGTGTTGCCCGCCGGGCTGCCAGGCGTCCATGGTGTAGTAGCGATATTCGTCTTTCTGAATCCAGACATTGGCTTTCGGGAACAGGTCGATGCCGCCCATGTGGTCCCAGTGGGCGTGGCTGATGACGATGTCGGTGACCGCCTCGGGTTGCACTCCGGCGAGTTTCAGCGCTTCGTCCGGGCGCAGAAAGTCGGTCATCGGGAAATATTTCAGAAAAGTGTCGCGGTGAAAGCCGCTGTCGAACAGAATGGTGCGGCCCCCGCCGCGGATCAGCCAAACCACCATGGCGATGTCGACCTTCTCGTCTTTGGGGCCGCCCACCACTAGTTCAGCCACCGGCACGCCCGGAGAGCCGGCGTAGCGTATCGCTTGAATCGAGTACTCGGGCGTTGCAGCCTTTCCGAGCAGCGCCGCAAGAACTGTTGCGAGCAGGAATCGTTTCACGGGGGTTTCTCCATGCGGTCCAGGCTAGTCCAACGCCAGGCACAGCGCTTCGCGAGCTTATCGCATCTTGGCCCGGCTAGCTGCGCGTGGTTCGGTCACCAAGACGGTTAGCGGAGGGCTAACGATGCGCCGCCGGAATCGCCGGGTCAGCCGTATGCTATTCTTGGCTTTCATCTCACAACGAAAGCGAACCCCATGACGGCACGCGTCCTTGACGGCACCAAAATTCGCGACCAGGTTTTCTCCGAGCTGACGGCGGAAGTCCGGCGCCTGGCGGCGCAGGGCATTCGCCCGGGGCTCGCCGCCGTGCTGGTGGGCGAAAACCCCGCCTCGCAGCTTTACGTCAAATCCAAAATTGCCGCCTGCGGGCAGATCGGCCTGGCCAGCTGGATGCACACGCCGCCCGCCGCCATTACCACCGACGAACTGCTTCGCCTGGTCGAGGAACTCAACAGCGACGACACGGTCGACGGCATCCTGATCCAGCTGCCGCTGCCTGCGCAGGTGGACACCAAGCGGGTGCTCGAAGCCGTTGATCCCGCTAAGGACGTCGACGGCTTTCATCCCGTTAATCTCGGCCGGTTGGTCAGCGGTCGCCCGGGACTGGTGGCCTGCACGCCCGCTGGCTGCATGGAGATTCTGCGCCGCGCCGAGATCAAGATTGAAGGGGCGAATGCAGTGGTGCTGGGCCGCAGCGATATTGTGGGCAAGCCCATGGCGCTGCTGCTGATGCACGGCAACGCTACCGTCACGATTTGCCACTCGAAAACGCGCGAGCTTCCGGAAGTCGTCCGCCGGGCTGATATCGTGGTCGCTGCGATGGGCAAGGCCGGCTACGTCCGCGCCGACTGGATTCGCCCCGGCGCCGCGGTCATCGACGTGGGCACCAACAAAGTGACCGATGCGAGCGAAGCGGAGTCTCTGCTGCGCAATTTTCCGGCGCGGCTGGAAAAATTCCGCGCCAAGGGTTCGGTGCTGGTCGGCGACGTGCATCCCGACGCGGTGAACACCGCCGGCGCGCTCACCCCGGTGCCCGGCGGCGTGGGCCCCATGACCATCACCATGCTGATGAGCAACACGGTGAAAGCCGCCAAGCTGCGTCGCGGGACAGCCGCGAACCCCGCCGTGCAATCCAGCGCCAGCGCCCGGTAAAAATATGCTGCGACTAGGTCTGACCGGCGGCATCGCCAGCGGCAAAAGCGCCGTTGCGGCGATGCTGCGCGAAATGGGCTTCGCCGTTCTGGACGCGGACTCTCTGGCGCACAAACTCATGGAGCCCGGGCATCCGGCGTACGACGAAATTGCCCGCGAGTTCGGCACAGCCATTGTCGATTCGAACGGGCGCATTGATCGCGCCAAGCTGGCCGCCGTGGTCTTCGCCGACCGCGCCAAGCTCGACCGCCTTAACGCCATCGTGCACCCGCGCGTCAAAGAGGCGCTGCTTCATCAATTCGAGGAGTGGGCGCGCAACGGCACGCGGGACGCCGCTTTCGTGGAGGCCGCGCTGCTGGTGGAAGCGGGCTACAACCAGGAATTGGACGGACTGGTGGTGGCTTGGTCCCGGCCAGAGCAACAACTGGAACGGCTGCGCGCGCGCGGCCTCAGCGACGAAGAAGCCCGCCGCCGCATTGCGGCGCAGCTTCCAGTGGCGGAAAAGCTGGGCTATGCCACCGAGAAGATCGATTGCTCCGGTTCGATCGAAGATACCCGCCGCCAGGTCGAGTCTTTGGCCGCCAAGCTGCGCAAGACCGCTTCCCGGCAATCGTAGCGCCCGTCCAACGGGATGAGAGACATGGTAGGAACCGGCGTCCTGCTTCCTTATACTGTTGCCAGGGTGGGATCGGAAGGATCTGTGATCATGAGCACACAAAAAGTTTTCCATGTCGGGCGCCTCATCGTCGCCGCACTGGTAATCATTCTGGCTGCGTACTGGACCGGCGCGCGCTGGGGTCAACGGCAGCCGGTGAATGTGGAAGCGGTGCGCCCCAGCGCCAACGCCAGCGCCAAGGATGCGCCCGGGGCGACCGCGACCGTGGCCGCCAATGTGGCGGCGCGCGACGCGGCGCTAACCGACGACGAAGCCATCAACGTCCGCGTCTATCGCCAGGCCTCGCCGGCGGTCGCCAACATTCTGACCAAGGCGACGGAATATGACTTCTTCATGGATCCGGTTCCGGTGTCGGGTGCCGGCTCCGGCTTCGTGTTCGACGCCAACGGCTACATTCTCACCAATTTTCACGTGGTGGAGGGCGCACAATCCATCGAGGTGGTACTGGGCGACCAGTCGCGCTATCCGGGGAAATTCATCGGGGCGGACCAGCGCAACGACGTGGCCATCGTGAAAATCGATCCCAAAGGCAAGCAGCTGGCCGCATTGCCGCTGGGCGATTCCGCCTCTCTCCAGGTTGGCCAGAAGGTTCTGGCCATCGGCAATCCGTTTGGTTTCCAGAGCACATTGACCACCGGCGTGGTGAGCGCGATTGGCCGCACGGTGCAGACCAGCCAGACCACGTTTATTGACGAGGCCATTCAGACCGATGCGGCCATCAACCGCGGCAACTCCGGCGGACCGCTCATTAATTCCCACGGCGAAGTGATCGGCATCAACTCCGCGATTTATACGCCCAGCGGCACCACCGCTGGCATTGGTTTCGCCATTCCGATCAACAGCGCCAAGAGAATCGCGCACGATCTCATGACCGAAGGCCGCGTACATTTCGCCTTCCTGGGCGTGCAAACTTTGCCCGTTGGCGGTTATCTGGCGGAAGCCCTGGATTTGCCGGTGCAGGACGGATTGCTGGTCGAATCCGCGACTAAAGGCGGACCCGCGGCGGTCGCGGGGATCCGGGGCGGCGATCGCGTGGCGCAAGCCGGCATGCAGCGCATCGCCGTGGGCGGCGACGTTATTGTGGCGGTCGACGGTCAAAAAGTTGCCAGTCCCATGGACTTGAATATCATCTTGAACCGCAAGCGTCCCGGGGACACGGTGACTCTGGCGGTCTATCGCGGCGCCAAGAAGATCGACATCACGGTGAAACTCGGCGAGCGCGCCGGGAATTAAGAGCGGCGGCTTATCTGGAAAATTCGGCGCGATGTCTGGCGCGCTCGGCATCCGTGAGGGCGAACCAGCCTTCGGCGATGTCGCGCACACGCTCCAGTTCGCGCTGCATCTCGGCGTGCTTGGCCTCAAGCATGACCTGGTCGGCATCGGCGGGAACGAAGATCGGCGGAGCGAACAGCATTACAGTCTTGGCAAAGGGCTTGGGCAGAAGAAAATGGTCCCAGGTTTTCTCGAAGGTTTTTCCACGGTCAACGCCAATGTGGAACACCAGTACAGGGCAGCCAGTCTTTCGAGCCAGCATGACCGGGCCCGGCTTGGCGACGTAGCGCGGTCCGCGTGGACCGTCGATGGTAAAGGCGCAATCGAGTCCTTGTTCCAAACGCTTGGCCATTACCGCGAGGCCGCGCAATCCGCCGCGTGACGAACTCCCTTGCGCGGTGCCAAATCCGAGCCACTCGATCACTTTGCGGGTCCACTGCCCGTCGAAGGCAGTGGTGTTCATCACCACCACGCCGTGGTTACGTCTCCACCAAACCACGGGGATGATCACGCGATGCCAGAAGGCCCAGATGCATTGTTTGCCCGAGGCATAGGTGCGCTCGGCATGCTGCCAGCCCAGCACTTCGTAGCGCAGCGTGGGTCCCAGGGTGCGAATCACGCTGTATACCGCCGCGGCGATCAGCGGGATCTGCACGCGGCGAGACCACGGCAACTGCGGCAGCCGGGTATCGTAGTGAACGCTGACGGCTTCCTGGCCCGCTGCTTTTTCAGACTCTGGAACGGGTTCTGGGCCGAGTTCCGGAGCCGATCCCTTTGCCGGTTTCGGCCCTGTTTGGCCCAAGGAACCGCCGGCTGCGCCCTGTGTGGTCATCGGCGTATAGTATAGGCGGACGCGCGTTTTCGCGGCAGCGGCTAGTCGAGTTTCCGCATCTGAGTTTTCTGGAGTGTGCTCTGCTTGGCGCTTCGAATCGACATTCCTAACCACAAGTCACGGCGCCGCTTGTTTGTGTCCGCGGCGGCCTTGCTTTTCTGCGCCGCGCTTTTCACGGCGGCGGCCGCGCGTCCCGACAATCCTTCCGACGACACCGTCGGAGCTATTGAAGGCGAAGCGATTTCCGTGCAGGGCCCAATGACCGTGGAAGTGGTGGCGGGAAAAGTTAGAACGGTGCTGCGGAGCGGGAACGACATCCGGGTGAAATCGGGGCAGGCGCGCATCAACCTGGTGGAGGGCGGGCAGATCTCCATCTGCGGTCCCGCGCATCTGTCGGTACTGAAGTCGGGCGGCTCGCTGACGGTGGCGCTCGATTCCGGGGTGATTCACGCGCACATCGAGCACTCGCCGGCGCTGACCGTGTATACCGCGCAAATTCAGGCCAAGCCCATCGCGATCGGCGACGGCCCGCAAGACGCGCTGATCGGATTCGATACGCCGGGAGCTATGTGCGTGCGGGCGACGCGCGGGGCCGTGCGCCTGGAACAGCAGCTCACCGGGCAAAATGTAATCGTGCCGGAGGGCCGCGATATTGTGCTGAACAACGGAGCGCTCGACGGCTTGCGCATCAATGCCGGGCAGTGCGTTTGCGACTGGCAGGCCGCCAATGCCATTCCTCCGGCGCCGGAGCTGAGCCGGCCAGCGACCACCGAAGAGATTCAACAGAGCGCTGCGGAAGCGAAAAAGGCGCCGGCTGTGGCGGAGAAAGCTCCCGCGAAAGAGGAGCCGGTGTATCAGGTGTTCATGCCGCCGCTGGCTTACGACGCGAAAGCCAAAGTGCAGCGCGACAATTTTGATCCGAAGCTAATCCTGTTGGTGCGGCGGGTGCGAGTGCGGCCTACGCTGATTTTTCAGGGACGGGTCGAAGGCGACCCCGTGGTTGCCAAGCAAAATTCTCCGACGAAACCCGCCGCTCCGCAAACGCCGCCTACGGCTACTCCGGCGAGCGACTCCATGGTCAATCGCGTCCGCGCCTTTTTTCATCGAATTTTCTCGTAAGCGCGGCCAGCCGTTCTTTATGCGGAAAAGACTTCGCAGGTGAATCCAAAGAGTTGCGTGCCGGGGTCGCGCCAAAGGTCTCGGGGCAGCTGCGCCTTGCGGCAGGTTTCCTCGAAAAACTGCTCGCGGGTCAGGCGATGCTCGACGGCGACTTGCGGCAGGAGGAGGCCGCGCTGCGCGCCGTGCGAAACCAGCAGGCCATGGCGGCCGATCTCCACTTCTTCCAGGCGAATTGGGGCTGGGGGCGAGAGCAGCGAAATTTCGATTTGCAGCTCGGGCAGATCTTCCGGGCGCATGGGAGAAAAGCGCGGGTCCCGCAAAGCGGAACTGGCGGCGCAGCGGACGATGCTGTCGCCCAGAGGCTGGTCCGCTTCGACGACTCCGATGCAGCCGCGCAAGCGATGCTGGACGTGCAGGGTCACAAATGCGCCGCAGCGCTCGGCGAAAATGCCGTCTGTGGGAATTTGCTCCGGGAGGCGCCCGTTGGATACGGCTTCGACCACAGCGTCGCGCGCCAATTGCAACAGGGCGCGGCGATCGGCTTCAGAGCGGGACGGCATCCTCGGTCTTTTTGCGGGTCTCCAGCATGCGCAGTTTGCGGCGCTGCTTGATGCGATCGTCGACCTGGCCCCAGAAACGCAGGAAATATTGGGCCGCGGAGACCAGAGCGCTAATGACCACCAACCACAACAGCAGCAAAGCCAGAGGATTCAAAGAGGGATGCCGGGCTCCGGCGATCAACACCGCCACGGCACACACTTGCAAGACCATCTTGGTTTTGCCGAGGAGCGAAGCGGCGATGGTGAAACCTTCCGCGGAAGCAATATTGCGCAATCCCAGGACGGTGAATTCGCGGCCGATGATAATCACCACCATCCAGGCCGGCACCAGATGCATGTCCACCAGGGAAACGAAAGCCGCCGAGATCAAGAGCTTGTCGGCGATGGGGTCCAGGAGGATGCCGAGGGTGGTGACCTGCAGGCGGCGCCGCGCAAAATAGCCGTCCGCCCAATCGGTGGCCGCCGCCAAGAGCAGGATCAAGACGCCCCAAAACTCGAAGTGCATGGGGAAACCCCAGAGCTCCACGTTGGGGCTGCGGGTCAGCAAGATCACAATGAGGACGGGGACGAAAAAGATGCGCAGCAGCGTCAATGCGTTGGGGAGATTCATAGGCATCAATGGCGGGCAGCCGCCCCGTTTTGGCCGGAACCACCACCGTGCCTCACTATAGACTCCGCTTAGCCGGGCGTCAACGCTTGCGGCTGGAGATAAAGACATAAGGTTGCCGGTACTTCCCAGTAAGCAGTAGATTTGAGTGGTAATTGCGGGGAGGGGCGTACTCTTTCGTAACACGACGCCTGCAAAGCTGTGCAAATGTTGAATTTAGCCGGAGAGTGCTAAATTTGCTTGGAAAAGCAGGCAAATCGGTCTGGCCTCACAATAAGACTATTATTATGTGTGACTTACACTAGGAGATGGAAACCTGCGAATCGGGCCTGTGCATCTTTCCAGTTGCTGTCCCATTTTGGGAAGCCTCGGCTTTCCACAGTGTTTTCCACAGTGTGTCAAGCCGGACCGGGCCTAACGCCGCGGCCGGTCCGACGCCGGAAACTCGGGCGAAAAGACACAATTTACGGGCTTTACCCGGAAGTTACTAGCGCACCGGACCGACGGACGGCTCAGATCGCCCGTGGTCCCCGCAGGATCCGCACGGGGAGGAAAAACATGGCGCTCAGCAGCGCAAACACCCCATGCACGGTAATTCCCACGAGGCGAAAGGGTAAGGTGATCAGCCAAACGAACGGATAGAGGATTAGCGCGAGCAGCGCCACCGGCCAGCACAAGAAGAACAGAATGCACCAGAGTAAGAAAGCAGCCATGGGGATAACTCCCTTCCCTATTAGTTACGAGAGAGCGAGCCGAGAAGTTCCGTGCGCGGCATATTGGCTCAAGCGCAGCCGCTTGGCAACCGAGGCCGGCACTTCCGCTTCCATCAGCATGTGAGAATCCTCGACCGCCGAGTTCAGGACGCGCCCCAAGGCGTGAACCAGGGCCAGGGTGCGGCCTTCGGCAAGCGGCAAACGCAGGGTGAGTGTTATCACCGGATCGACCGGCAAAGCAACATCGATGCGCCGCAGCAGCTCGTCGATACCTGCTCCGGTCATGGCGGATACGAGTACCGGGCCGTCGCCCGCGGAGCTTGCGGCGGCGGAGGCCAGTTCGTCTTTCTGCTCGGAGGTGAGCAGATCCACTTTGTTCAAGACGCGCAACTTCGGGCGGCCGGCAACGCCGAGCTCTTCGAGAATTTTGTCGACTTCTTCATCCAGTTCGTCGTGTTGTGGATTGGAGACGTCGCTGACGTGCAGGATCAGCGCCGCTTCCTGCACTTCTTCGAGGGTGGCGCGAAAGGCGGTGAGCAGGCCCTTGGGGAGATCGCGGATAAATCCCACGGTGTCCGACACCAGGACGCGGCGGTGCGACGGCAGGCGAACGGCGCGAATGGTGGGGTCCAGCGTGGCGAACATGCGCGAGGAAACCAGCACCTCGGCGCGGCTGAGGGCGTTGAATAGCGTGGATTTACCCGCGTTGGTGTAGCCGACCAGGGCGATGGTGCCCAGCGGGACGGCGTTGCGGGCTTCGCGGCGCTGGGCGCGCTGTTTGCGGACTTGTTCGATGCCGGCGCGAATCTTGCTGACGCGGTCGCGAATGCGGCGGCGGTCGGTCTCTAATTTCTTTTCACCAGGGCCACGGACGCCGATGCGGCCCGCTCCTCCGCCGGCACCGCCAGCGCCGCCCCCGCCGCTTTTTCCGCCCAGGCGGGACATGGCCACGCCGCGTCCTGTGAGGCGTGGGAGCATGTAGTTGAGTTGAGCCAGCTCCACTTGCAATTGCCCTTCGCGGCTGCGCGCGTGGCGGGCAAAAATGTCCAGGATGAGCTGGGTGCGGTCGATCACGCGGCATTCGGTGGCGGCTTCGATGTTTCTCTGCTGCACCGGAGAAAGGTCACCGTCGAAAATAATTAGCGGGGCTTTGTGGGCGGTGGCTTCGGCGCGAATCTCGTCGAGTTTGCCGCGGCCCACCAGCGTGGCGGGATCGGCGGAGTCGCGCACCTGGAACACCGTGCCTGCTACCTGGGCGCCCGCGCTGCGTGCCAGCTCGACCAACTCCGCGAGAGATTCGCGGCCTTGTTCGCCCGCAGGCATGCCGGGAAGTCGACGAGCGCGCTTCCACGTCACGCCGACGAGCAGGGCGCGCTCCGATACGGAAGTGGGTTGCGGCGTTTTCATAGGTCAAACGCGGGAGAGATCATTGGGCCGATCGGGTCATCATCGTTCGGTGGAGGCCATCGGCCAGCGCAAAAAAATACATCGAGGCGGGACTTTCCCCATTTCAGGATTATACGCCCGTAGCCTCGGCGCCGCGAATCGTGCCCAGGCCCTGCTGGCCGAGCCACTTTAGCGCCTCGCTTTGCACTCCAGGATCGTCGCCAAATCCGTCGCACCAGTGAATGCCAGCGTCTTTGCGGAACCAGGTCAACTGGCGCTTGGCGTACTGGCGCGTGGCTTGCTGGATCGCCGCGCGCGCTTTCTCTGTGCTGGTCTCGCCACGGACGACGGCGCGGATCTCGCGATAGCCTATGAAATCGAAGGGCTTGGCGTCTTCAGGGATTCCGTTGAGCAGCAGCGTCCGGACCTCGTCGATCCAACCGCTCGCCAGCATAGCGTCGGTTCTAGCGTGAATGCGGGCGTAGAGCGCGTCACGTGGCGGCAGCAATCCAATTTTCAGCGGGCGCCAACCTTCCAGCGGCCAGCGGCCTGCGCGATGAATTTCCGAGAGAGGCTTTTTGGCAAGCAGGGTCACTTCGATCGCGCGAATTAATTTTTGCTCGTCGCCCGATGCTATCTTGGCCGATGCTTCGGGATCCAGGCGTTGCAACAGGCGATGTAAGTAGCCGGGAGCGTGTTCCCCGGCGCCAGCCCGCAGCCTTTCGCGAAGTTCTTCGGATCGCTGCGGAACTTCGGCCAGGCCTTCCAGAAGCGCTCGGAGATAGAGACCCGTGCCCACGGTGAGAATCGGCACGCGGGCGCGCTGCCGCAGTGCGGCGAGGACCGCGATGGCAATCTGGCGGTAGCCTCCGGCGGTGGCGGCTTCTTGCGGCGCCAAGACATCCATCAAATGATGCGGGACGCCGCGACGGTCCGCGACGCTGGGTTTTGCGGTGCCGATGTCGAAGCCGCGATACAACTGCGTGGAATCGCAGGCCAGCACTTCTCCGCCGAGCTGTTCGGCGAGCCACACGCCCAGCGCCGATTTTCCCGAAGCCGTGGGACCAACGACGGCAACCAAGGGCAGCGGCGAGTTGTGTTGACTCATCGGAAGAGCAGATGGCGCGCGCGCACGAACAGGAAAATAAGCACAAATAAGGCGAGCAGAAGAGTGCCCAGGACTTGTTGGCGTGCGAGCTTCACTAGTGTGCTTGTTCTGGCTGGAGATTATAGTAATACGTAAAACGCAGTTCGATGAAGTCGCCCTTGAACGGCGCCGGCAGCTGCTCGAACGGCGTGGAGGCACGGATCGAGGAAATGGCGGCGCGATCCAGCGGCTCTTTGCCCGAACCAAACACGCGGACGGGCTCGCCAGTGGGCACCACGCCATTCCTCATGATGCGAAACTGGAGTGACACCACTCCCTTTTCTCCGAGTTGCACCGATTCCGGCATCACCGCAAACCAATTTTGCTTCACGGTGATGTACACGCGGCGCAGATAGTCGTCAAAATTCACACCCTCGGTAGGCGTGAGCAATTCCATGGCGCCGTACGCGGCTCCTTGCCCGCCGCCGCCGGGAATGCCGCTGGTGTTGGGGATGCGCCCGCCGCCGCCGATGGCGCTGGGGGCGTTCATCTTGGCGGCGTCGCGCAGCGAATCTTGAATCGAGCGGCTGGCTGAGTTCTTTGGCAGGAGCAAGCCGTGGGGAGTCGGCTGCTCTTCCGGTGTTTCGAGCTTGAGCGGAGGCTTGGGAGCATCCACCTTGGCGACCGTTTCGGTGGGCGGCGGCGGTGTGACACTGGGCTTTGGCACCGGAGCGCTGGGCAGTTCTTTCACCACCCTCTCCGGCTCTTTGGGCACCGGCACGGGCTCCGGGGTCGGCGCCACTTTGCGAATAATGCGCGGATCGACGCGCACCGCCGGTTGTTTCGGCCGGGGCGCTGCCTTCGGAGCGTCGAACGTGCCGGGTGGTAGAAGAACCGTGATCTGCCTGCGCGCCAGGTCCAACTCCGACTGCGTGGGAGCGTGCGGAGGAAAAAGCTTCGGTTGGAAAATGAGAAAAGCGATCACCAGAATGTGGACGAGCACCGAGGAAACCCTGGTGATCAGGTCTTCCCTGGCCTTGGCGTCGGTCTGCGGCGTGGCGAGAAGGTTGACCTCGCCGGTCATGAAAATATCAGGATCGACGAAGTCGGTCGGGAGGTTTTCCGATGGCGCAATGATTTCCGGAGGCGCGGCGCCCTGCGGCACCGTGATGCGCTCATCCATCTCGGTGGGCTGCAGCGGCAAGTGGCTTTTTTCTTCCGGCGCAAAGTCTTCGCGCTTGACGTCGCGCGGAACTACCACGCGCGCGGCGATGGAATCGAGCGGCAGGTTCGTCGGTATGTTGGACCGCCCGTCGAGCTGAACGATGGGCAGCGTCGACGGCACCAGCGTGCGCTCGTCCAATGTCGAGGGACGCCGCCGCGTGGACGGGGTATCCGCCGCGGGCGGTTTGGAACCATGCGGAACAAGGAACCTAGGGATCATTCGTCTGTTTTCTGCGTTGCGGCAAATGCTAGCAATTGGACGCGCTCGCCGTGCTCCTGGATGCTTGCCATGACCCGTTCGGCCAGCTCCAGAGCGGCACGGCCGGCGATGCCGCTGGTGCGCGGTTCACGGCGAGTGCGGGCCGATTCGACGAACGCTTCCAGTTCCGCCCGCAGCGGCTCCACCGGCTGGGCGGGCAGCTTTTCAAAGGCAAATTCCGGTTGCGGGCCGGGGCGCTTCACGCCGACGCGCAGGGCGTCGCGCCGCGCGTAGTCGAGCGAAATGTATTCGTGCTGCTGGAAAAAGCGCATTTTGCGCACGCGTTCGGTGGAAACCCGGCTGGCAGTCACGTTGGCCACCGCGCCGCCGGCAAATTCCAGGCGCGCGTGGGCGATATCCACTTTGTCGGTCAGCACCGGGATTCCGACGGCGCGCACTTCCGTTACCGGCTCCTTGACCAGCGCCAGCAGTATGTCCAAATCGTGGATCATCAGGTCGTAGATGACGTCCACGTCGAGGCTGCGCGGGGTGAAAACTCCCAGGCGGTGCACTTCAAAGAAAAGCGGGTGGTTAAGAATGGGCTCGACCGCCAATATCGCGGGGTTGAAGCGCTCGACGTGGCCCACTTGCAAAATGCGGTGATGGCGTTTGGCGGCTTCGAGCAGCTCATCGGCCTCGGAAAGGCTCGTGGCCATCGGCTTTTCGACCAAGACGTCCAGCCCCATTTCCAGCAGCCGGCAACCAACCGCGGCGTGTTCGACCGTGGGAACGGCCACGCTTACGGCGTCGACAAGCCCGCGCAAATCTTGCAGGCCTCGCAACGCTTTGGTTTGAAATTCCGCGGCGACCTTGGCTGCGCGCTCGGGGTTCTGGTCGTACACGCCCACCAGCTCGGCGCTCTCGATTTCGCGATAAACGCGCGCGTGGTTGCGCCCGAATTCACCGGTACCCACGACGGCGACACGGATCTTCTTCGTTTGACCTGCCGCCGCGCTCATTTCTTGATCATTCCCTCGGAAGCGACTTTGGGTTCCACGGAAACAGCGGGCGGAAACGCCTGGATGGCGATCCCCGCCGCATCCGCCAATTCGATCAGTTTGGTCCGGTCAAAAAGCAAAGTGCGGGCGGCGTCGAGAGCCAATGCCGTGGCGCCGGAACTCTTCATCTGTTCGATGGTTGGGAGACCAACCACGGGTACATCGAAGCGCATGTCTTGTCCGGGTTTGCTGACTTTGACTACGCAGAGCGGCTTGCCGTTGACGATGCGTGCGGCGCGCGCGATGGTCTCGTCCGTGCCTTCCATGGCCTCGACCGCAACGCAGGCGCCGTCGGAAATCACCACGGTTTGCCCGATGTCCATCGCGGAAATCTGCCGCGCGACGCCCAGCCCATAAGCGATATCCGCGGCTTCCCGTTCGTCCGGCGCGCGGCGTGTGAGCACTCCGGGTTCGGGCACCAGCGGCTTCAGAAACAACGTCGAATCCACCAGGCGAATGCCTTCGTCTTCGAGCACTCGGGCCACAGCTCCGATCAGCGAATCTGTATTTTTTCGCGGCAGCGAAAACAACAGCTTGGCCAGCTTCCAGTCCGGCCGGATGGCGCTGAAAATCTTGTTGTGCTTCACCTGGCCGGCCATCACCGCCTGGGTAACGCCTTCCTGGTGCATCAGCTCGATGGCCTTGCTCAACTCGCCCAGGCTCACCCAGTGCAGGCGCTTCGCCGAACGCTCCAACTCCGCGGAGGCTTCTTCTTTCAGCGCGATCACCGCCATCTCGATGCCCTGGCTGCGCGCGCCCTCCAGCACGAGAAACGGAAAGCGCCCGTTGCCGGCGATAAGACCCCAGCCCGTCGTCGATGTTGTGGCTTGTGGCATGCGTGGGGCGCGTCTGGCGCTACTTCACAAAGCCGCGCTCGGCGGTTTCCAGAAACTTGATCAGCTCTTCCACGTCCGGCGATCCCGCCAGCGAATCGCGCATCTCCGCGAGGGCCTGGCTGGTGTTGAGTTTCGAGCGCAACAGCAAACGAAACGCGCGCTGCAGGACTTGCAGGCGTTCCGGGGAAAAGCCTTTGCGTTCCAGGCCAATGGTGTTGACGCCGAAACACTTGGTTTCGCGCTCGGTGACCACGATGGAAAACGGCGGCACGTCCTGGGTGATAACTGTGGAGGCGCCGATGTAAGCGTAGCGGCCGATACGGCAAAATTGATGCACCGGCGAACAGAACCCGATCGTCGCGAAGTCCTCGACGGTGACGTGTCCCGCCAGGGTCGCGCCGTTCACGAACAGCGTGTTGTCTCCCACGTGGCAGTCATGCCCTACGTGCGAAGAGGCCAGGAACAAACTCCCGCTGCCGATGGTCGTTTTTCCGCCGCCCTTCACCGTGCCGCGGCTGACCGTAACGTATTCGCGAAAAGTATTTCCGTCGCCGACGGTCAGTTCGGTTTTTTCGCCTTGAAAGCCTAAGTCCTGGGGATCGCCGCCGATCGAGCAAAACGGATGAAACACATTGTTGCGGCCAATCTTTGCCGGACCCTGCACCATGGCATGCGAATGCACCACGCATCCGTCGCCCAGCTCCACATCCTCTCCCACGATGGCGTAAGCGCCGATCTGCACGCCTGCCCCGAGCTTCGCGTCCAGCGCCACCACCGCCTGGAGATGAATTTGCGGCGTGCTCATTTCGCGGCGTTTTCCACTTTTACGGGCATTTCCCGGTCCACCATTTTGCACATCAGCGTGGCTTCCGCCGCGAGTTGTCCGTCCACCGTGGCGCGCCCGTCCAGCTTGCAGAAATCTCCGCGCCAGGAAACGACCTTGATCTCCAGCTTCAATTGATCGCCAGGCACCACCGGACGCCGGAAGCGCGCGCCGTCCACGGCCACAAAGTACAGCAGCTTGTTGTCGCGATCCGGAATCTCCAGCAGCAAGAGCAGGCCGCCGGTCTGGGCCATGGCTTCGATAATCAGCACCCCGGGCATGATGGGCTTGCCGGGGAAATGCCCCTGGAAATGCGATTCGTTGATGGTGACGTTCTTCACGCCCACGATGCTCTTCAGGCGCTCCATTTCGAGAATGCCATCCACCATCAGGAACGGATAGCGGTGCGGCAGTATCTTCTGAATTTCATTGATGTCGAATATCATCGCGCTCCCCAAGCGCACCGCACCCACCCACTCTGCGGCGCCTCCCTTTGTCCGGCAAACCAATGATTATATGCGAACCTCGCGATCCGCGATACGCAGCAGCGCGCGTTGTCGCGCGAATTAACCCCCTCCACTCCGGGTTAGCCGGTGGCGGCTCCCCGCACGGTGTTGCCGGTGATTGCTCGCGCTGCTAGCATGTGCGGGCCATGCCGGAAGCCCATCCCGCCAAGAAATTGTTGCAGATGCTGACGCCCCGCCTCCGGGAGATGCTCGCGGCGCTTGGCAACTTTGTCCGGGCCGAATCGCCCAGCCTTGAAAAAACCGCAGCCGACCGCTGCTGCCGCCTGATCGCCGCGGAATGGCGCCAGCGCGGCGCTCGCGTCGAACGCATTGCACAAAAACATCGTGGCGACCACCTGCGGGTGACCTGGTGGCCGGAAGACTCGCGTCCGCAGGGGCAACTTCTCGTGCTCGGCCATTACGACACCGTCTACGCTACCGGCACTCTTACGAAGATGCCCTTTCGCGTAGCGGGTGGCAAAGCCTACGGTCCTGGAGCCTTTGATATGAAAGCGGGCATCGTTCAGGCGCTTTTCGCCTTGGAGGCGCTGCAACGCACCCGGCAGCCGCTGCGCAAACGCATCGTCTTTCTGTGGACCTCCGACGAAGAAATCGGGAGCGAATGCTCGCGCAGACTTCTTGAGGCCGAAGCCCGCCGCAGCGATGCCGTCTTTGTTCTGGAACCCGCCTTTGGGCGGCGCGGATTGCTGAAGACCGCTCGCAAGGGCGTCGGCGAGGCCGAGATCATTGTCCACGGCCGAGCGTCGCATGCCGGGCTGGCTCCGGAAGAAGGCGTCAACGCAGTGCACGAACTGGCCCGGCAAATCGCCCGCATTCAAGGATGGCGCGGTTTGGGTCAAGGCACGACCGTCAACGCCGACATGATTGAAGGCGGGACACGCACCAACGTCATCCCGGAGCGCGCCCGCGCCGTCCTCGATCTTCGCGCTTTGCGAATCGCGGATATGCGCCGCCTGGAACGCCGCTTGCACGCCTTGCGTCCGATCTTGCCGGAAGCGCGCCTCGAGATTCGCGGCGGCTTCAACCGCGCGCCTCTCGAGCGCAAAATGAGCTCCGCTCTTTACGACAGAGCCAAACGGCTGGCTACCGAGATGGGCCTCCCGCTCGGCGAATGCACCGCGGGCGGCGGCTCCGACGGTAACCTCACCGCAGCCCTCGGCATTCCCACCCTGGACGGCCTGGGCGCGGTCGGCGACGGCGCGCACTCCGCGAACGAGTATGTCCTGACCAACACTATGCCCGCCCGCGCTGCCCTGCTCGCGGCGTTGCTTATCTCGGTGTAACGAGATCTACCTGATCCACAGCGCGTCTATAATTTCAAGGGGAGTCTTTATGAGCCGAGGCGCTCGTTGGACTTTGGGTGCGTTCTCACTTTTGTTCTCCGGGATCTTTGTTGCTACCAGTTCTACTTCCGTTCGTCCTTATATCAACTGGATCTGCGCAGCTTTCTGCGTAGTCATCGCCCTTGCCTGTTTTTCGAGCGTCGCTCGGGGGCCGGCTGTACGCATAATTGGTGCCATCGTTTTTCTTCTCTATTGCGGCTATTTGGTGCTGGAAGTTCGAAAGGCCTCTGGCGACCTTATCGGGGTCAGGGCAGCGAACATTGGATTAACGCCATGCACGGTCTCCTTGTCTATGGGCTGCCCGGGCTTTATGTCGCGCTTCGCGGCTTGTATCCACCGTGGGGACGGCGAGCGGAGGTGTTTCGTGGACCTACTAAATGCACCGAAGACCCTAGTGTAAGTACGTCTTCCGCAGATAGTTGATGGTGGACTGCATCAGATCGTCGTAGTCGCTGTGCAGCACTTCTTTCACCGCTGCCTCCGTCGTGCTGCCGGCCGCGATGGCGTTTAGAATCCGCTCCATGTCTCCCATGCCGTCGGCCTCTATGATGTATTCCACGTTTGCCAGCGCCCAAGCGTAGGCGTATTGGGCCTGATCGCCGGACAAGCGCATCCAGGATGGCTCCAGCTCGCTCAGCGGTATGACGAATTTTTGATCGTAATTCTGCACCAGCGCGCTGGCATTTTCGTTGCTGCGTTTTCCCTCCATCCATTGCGCCAAGCCCTCCTGGATCCACGTGGGCGCCCGGCCGTGCGTCTTTTGCTGGATGAAGCTGTGGGTCAGTTCGTGCTTCAGCACCCGCGACAATTCCGGAGTCAGATTGGTCAAACCCTGCACCGGCACGCGAATGCGCCCGTCATTCAGCGCGCCGACCCAGCCCGGCGCGCGGGTGATGTCCGCGAAAGCCTGCTGGGTGTACAAGACCACCCCAATGGAATCAGGCGGAGTGAAATTCAGCTCCGACTCGATCGCCGAGAAATGCATCTCCAGCGCCCGCAGGACTTCGCGCGCCAAGCCCGGCTCCTCCGCCCCGCTGTAGCGCAGCACGAAATGGCTGCTCTCGTTTTCCCGGTACGTTTCTTCCTCCTGCATGTCGCGCTGCGCTTTATTCAGCGCCGCCTGCACTTCGGCATCCGGCCGCAGCACCAGCGATCGCTTCCATTCGGCGACCGCCTGCTCCAGCTTGTTCATTCCGTAGTAGGACCAGCCCTCCAGCTTGGCCACATCCGGGTTGTCCGGAGCCACCCGCCGGGCTCGTTCCAAATATTCGAGAGACTGCTTGTACTCGCTGCGCCGCAGGTACAAGAAGGCCAGGTTCATCAGCAGCACCGGGTTCTGCGGCGCATAGATCAGCGCGGAGCGTTCATCGGTCACCGCGTGTTCCAGGTCGCCGCGCGATAACTCGAATTGCGCCGCGGCGTGATATGCCAGCGCAGCCATCTCATTGGCCCGGGTCTCGCCGGAGTGCGCCCCACCAGCCAGCTTCGCGAGGTATTCCCGGTCGATCGCGCCGTCATGGACCGCGCCGCGTTCGATGGCCTCGCCGGTCTCCATCGACGGTGGGCTGATGGCCAGATTCGCTGCCGCCGCAGCCGGTGAGTCCGGCATCGCTCCGCCTTTTTCAATATGGTCGACGATGGACTTCGGAAGGCTCAATTCTCCGGCGGAGGTCTGATACTTCACCTTGTCGCCCTCTTGGACGACACTAAGCGCGACGATCCTTCGCCCATTTTTCAGAACGATGGTGTCCGCGGCGGCCGGAAGCGCCAACCCGCACAACATAGCCATGGCTGGGAGCAAAGAACGCGCGGAGAAACTCCAACCGCGGGACGCCGCGAGAGATAACCGCCACATTTTCTTATTTTAGGCCGAGCGCTCCATGCCGCCCCCGGCAGCTTGTAGCGCCATGCCGAAAGTGACTACACTTCTCTCATGCGGGCTGGGGTAGCCCTTCTCGGACTT
Organism: uncultured Acidobacteriota bacterium; assembly: GCA_963788495.1. Classification (GTDB taxonomy): domain Bacteria; phylum Acidobacteriota; class Terriglobia; order Acidiferrales; family UBA7541; genus Acidiferrum. The sequence goes on from CAWBGX010000007.1 coordinate 36,260, forward strand.
TGCGCTGTGCTGATGCCGGCAGCGGCATCCGCGGGAGAGAGGTCTCCCCGCGAGCTGTACGACGCCCTCAATGCCCTGCGCATCGATCCCGCGAGCACCTACACCATCAGCGGCACAACCCGTATCGAGCTGCGCCGGGCCGACGTGCTGCTTTCCTTTGAAGAAGGCAAGCTGGGCTTCTTTGCCGCCCTCGATGGCCGCACCACCGGCGCGGTGTTCGCCGGACGCGGCCACGCCCTCGGCGTGCCCCGCGGCGCCGGTAGAAAAGCAGCAGATGGCCCGCTTTCTCGGCGCTCCGCTCCTCGACCAGGAATTTACCTACACCTGCCTGCGCTTCACGGACGACACCGCGGACGACCTCCTGCGCCAGCTGCACGCAGCAAAACTCGAACCACAAGTAGACCCAGCTTTCGCCTCCCGCTGGGACGTACTTCTAGCCTCCGTCAATCCCGCGCAATCCCTCCGCATCATGTCCGACAGCCTTTCGCAGAATCCCCGGCCGTACTTCTACGCGGGGATCGAGGGCATCGCCACCGGCGCGTTCGACGTGGTCATTGACATGCGCCGCGAAGAATCCGTGATGCTCGGCCAGCCGCGAAAAGTCGGAGCGAACGCCTTCTACGACGTCTGGGCTTCCTACAAGATTCCGGATTCGCCGTCGACCCCGGTTGCCTACCGCGCTCTGCACTACGCCATCGACACCTCGATCCTGGCCAACATTTCGCTGGACGCCAAGACCGATGTGCGCATCCGCGCGGAAACCGCGGGGCAGCGCCTGCTGGTTTTCCAACTCTCGCGCATGCTGAACGTGGATTCCGTTTCGGGAGAAAACGGCGAGCCTCTTACTTTCTTCCAGAATGAAGAGCTAAGCCGGCAAGCCCGCGGCTCCCGCGGAAATGATTATCTCTACGTGGTGCTCCCGGCCCAGGTTCCGCGCGGCGCGGAATTCACACTGCACTTCCGCTACCGGGGCAACGTGATCGAAGATGCCGGCAACGGCGTGCTGGTCGTCGGCGCCAGAGAAAGCTGGTACCCGCATCTGGGCGACACCGCGGATTTCGCCGACTACGATCTCGCCATGCGCTGGCCCCGCCGCCTGCGCCTGGTCGCCACCGGCAACAAAATCGAGGAGCACGAAGACGGCGATTTCCGCGCCGGACACTGGCGCTCGGAGAAACCTCTCCCGGTCGCCGGCTTCAATCTGGGCGAGTACATTTCCACTTCGCTCTCCTCCGGCGCGTATTCCCTCGACCTGTACGCCAATCGCCAGCTGGAGCAGTCCCTTGACAGCCGCCTGGCAAACTCTGGACCGGAGCCCGCCACCGCCACGCCGCCGTTCCTTGCCGCCGAGGGGCGCGCCGGCACCAACATGATGTCGGCCCCCACGCTGGCCCCGCGGCCCGCTGACGCCTTGAAGCAACTAGGCCGCGAAATTGACTCCTCGATCCGTTTTTATGAAACCTTCAGCGGCCCTTTTCCATTTCAAAACCTAAGCGTTTCGCAGATTCCCGGCACCTTCGGTCAGGGCTGGCCGGGCCTCCTGTATCTGTCGACACTTTCCTTTCTGCCCGCCGAGGCCCAGCAACGCGCCGGACTCTCCGAGGCCAACCAGGAGCATTTCACCGAACTCGTTCCTTTCCATGAAGTGGCTCATCAGTGGTGGGGCAACGTAGTGGGCTGGAGCAGCTACCGCGACCAGTGGATCGACGAGGCCATCGCTAACTATCTGGCCTTGCTTTTCGCCGACAGCCAGAAAAGTAAGGAACATGCTCTTCACCTTTGGCTCGATCGCTATCGCCGCCAGCTCTTGGAAAAATTGCCCAACGCGGAGCAGCCCAATTGGGAAATCGGCGCCCTCGACCTGGGCGGCCGCCTGACTTCTTCCAAATCTCCCAACGGATTTGAAGACGTGATTTACAGCAAGGGCTCCTGGGTAATTCACATGCTCCGCGAGATGTTGCGGCAGCCCGGCAGCAAGGATCCCGACCGGCGCTTCATCGCTTTACTGCGCACCCTGGAGACCAAGTACGCCTACAAGGCTCTTTCCACCGCGGACCTGCAACACGAAGTGGAAGCGGTCATGACCCCTAGCATGGATCTGGACGGCGGCCGCTCTATGGAATGGTTTTTCGCGCAGTGGGTGCGCGGAACGGGAATTCCCCGCTATCACGTGGAATTCAGCGTCCATCCAAGCGAAAAGGGTTATGTGGTGCGGGGGAAACTCTACCAGGATGGCGTTCCGCGATCTTTTCTCGCTCCCGTTCCGCTGTATGCCAGCGCCGGCTCGGGACACCCCACGCTGCTTGGCGTTGTCGTCGCCGCGGGAGAGGAGACTTCGTTCCACTTTTCCACGCCCGCCGCTCCGCACAAGATCGTCATCGATCCGCAGATGACCCTGCTTTGCACCGCGCAATAATACCTCCTGCGCGTGGCGGCAAAGAAAATCTACAGCGGTTTTTCTAGCATGGGCTTTTGCTTGAAGAGTGGACTCAGGTGATTGAGCTGGGCCTTGCCATCCGCGTCGAATTCATAGACGAAGCCCAGTGGGTCCACCGCCGAGTTTTGCAGCAGACCTGCATTCAACAGATCCCGCACGCTGGTGGCGTGGTGCCCCGTGCGTTTCTCAAATTCGGCGGCGACCGCATTCAACTGCTCGCAATCGTTCTCGGATTTCATCAGTTGCAAGTGCATCAGCGCGTTTCTCTTGACGTCCGGATCGCTGGTGGAACTGTAGATTTCACTCCACAAGAATGCCGACGTCTCGGGGGTCTCGCCGCTTTCCAGCACTTTGGCCGCCAGCACCTTCATCCACACTTGCGACTTCGGATTTTTGCTGCCTTCCAGGAACGCCGCGGACGCCTTGGGGTAGTCCTTGAAATTGAAATAGTAAAGGAATCCCAAATCCTCGTAGAGCTGCCAGTGATCAGGGTTGGCGGCAATCCCGCGCTTGGTCAATTCCAGGGCCAGGTCCGGACGCCCGGCCCCGCGCGGCGGAGCCTCGCTCAAGAACATCGAGCCGAAACGATACGCGATGATCAAATTAGGATCGAGCGTGGTGGTGATATCCAACAGCGGCCAGAGCAGCTCAACGTCGGCGTCCCGCCGCACCCGCTTGTCGCCGTAATACTGCACCACTCGCGTCCAATACAGGTCGGCCATCAGCGGCGCATATTCCAGGCTCATCACTTTGAGCATTGCGCCCGAGCGCAGCAGCAAGTCGTCTCGCTCCTGGTGCATGGCGTCGCGTTGCGCGTCGATTTTCTCCTGGAGTTTCCACACCCCACTGAATCCTGCCAGCAGCACCACGCCAAGCAGCCAGGAAGTGTGCTTCCCCGCGCTCATTTCAGGTTCCGCCTGGAAAATATGGCGGCAGCCGCCGCCAGCACGATGGCACAGTACAGCGCGGCGTACGCGGTATTTTGCAGAATCAAGTCTGCCGGCACGGCCCGGCCATGCGCCGCCGCGGCCATCACATCGAAATTCTCAAAATTAGGGAGCAGGTACGACAACCAGCGCAGGAACTCTTGCACCGCCGGGGCCATGGTCTCGCTGTGAAAGCTGCGCATTTCTTTCACGAACAAGCCCGACACGTACAGCCCCGCGGTAAACAGGATAGCCAGCAGCGGCGTGGTATAGCAGGAAAACAGCAGCGCCAGGGCCACCACCAACGCCAGTTTCAGCAAAATAAAATAAACGGCTACCAGCACCACAGCGTCCGCGCGCACCAGCGAGTGCTTCACGTACAGCAGCGCCGCGAACAACCCCGCCGCCATCGCCGCCGTATTCAGCGCCAGGGTCAGCAGCAGCCCCCCGAATTTTCCCAGCAGAAATTCCCAACGGCGCACCGGCTTGGCCAGCAGCGCGTACAGGGTCCGCTTGTCCATCTCTTTGGAGACCAGCGCGACCCCGATGAACACCGCGATCAGCAGGCCGATCACGGAGATGGCGCTCAAGCCCAGGCTCACGATCACGATCTGCTCGATGCCGATCGAAATCTGGCCGACCACGATGGCCGCCGCCATCATCAGCAGCGCGAAAAACACCAGGTTGTACAGCACCCGGTCGCGCACCGCCTCGCGAAAGGTATTCCACGCCACTACCACGACGCGGCTCATTTCCCACTCACCTCGACGGCCGACGCCTGCGCTCGATCGGCCTCCACCAAGTGCATGAAGTAATCTTCCAGCGACGCCTTAACCTGCGCCACCGAAAGGATCCTCGCGCGCGCGACGCGCAACTGCTCCAGCGTCGCGTACAAAGCGTCCTCTTCCACTTGCATACGGTAACGGTTGCCGGTTTGTGTGGCTTTGCCGATCAGCGCCGGGGCGCTCGCGTTGCTCCCCGAGCATTCAAACAAAATCTCCATGCCATGGGCCTTGATGCCCACAATCTCGTCCGGCGCGCCGATCCCCCGCAGCTTGCCTCCCACAATCACGCCCACCCGGTCGCATAGCATTTCCGCATCCGGCAAAATGTGCGTCGAGAACATTATGGTTTTGCCCATGCGCTTCAATTCCAGAATAATGTCGCGCACTTCCCGCCGCCCCACGGGATCGAGGCCCGACATGGGCTCGTCCAGAATCACCACCTTGGGGTCATGCAGGATCGCCTGCGCCAGACCCACGCGCTGCAACATTCCTTTGGAGTATTTCCGCAGCTGGATCTTCCCCGCCGTCTCCAGCCCTACTTTTTTGAGCAGCCGTGACACCCGCTCGCGGCGCTCCGCCGCCGTCAAGTCGTGGAATCTCGCGAAGTAATCGAGAAGTTCCGCCGCAGTGAGATAGTCGTAGAAGTAGGGTTGCTCCGGCAGGTAGCCGATGTCCTGGTGCATCTTGATGTCGGTGGTCGGCTTGCCCAGGATCCGCGCGCTGCCCGCGGTGGGAAAGATTAGTCCCATCAGCAGCTTGATGGTGGTGGATTTCCCCGCGCCGTTCGGCCCGAGGAACCCAAACACTTCCCCGTCCTCCACGGTCATCGTCAGCCCTTCGAGCGAGGTCTTCTTCTTCAGGTGCAGGAAGCCGAAGGGATAATCCTTGGTCAGATTCTCGATCTCGATTGCCGCGCTTGCCATGACTACATTGTTGAGAACACAGGGCCAAACGTCAATTTGGGGCCGTCAAGGCTGTGCGCGACTCTGCAATATTTATTCCGCCCAAGGAGCCATCTGGGGGCACTGGGAGAACGTCAACCGGCTCGACGAAGGAAAGAGCGACGCGTCGCCTTTTCTTCAAAGCTTCGAGAAAAAAAGACAGGCCCGTCAGGAATCGCTACGGGACGTTCCGATCTGCACCAACTGCGGCGCCGCCGCAGGCGGTGCCATCGGCATGGGCTTGAGGTTCTGCGGATCACGCCAGTTGTCCAGGATGCCCACCTGCTGCACGCAGGAGACCGTGCATCGCGGCCCGCAGAACTTTTCCGTGGAATATTCGCGATGGCGCATCGCCGGCGTGTAGTCCGCCAACGGTATCCCCGGATACCCCCGCTGCTGCGAGCACCAATGCACCAGGCCGTCCTCGCAGATGTACAAATACCGCGAGCCGGACCGGCAGCGCCAATTGTGCTCCCGCCCGCGCGCCACATTGTGCTGAAATTCATTGAAGCGCGAATACGAGCGCTTCCCCAGCTCCATGATTTCTTCAAAAATCTCGGTCTCCCGGGGCCCCAGCGGCTTCAGTTGCCCATTGTTGTCGTGGATGATGCCCACCGTGCTGGTAAATCCCAGCTCCACCGCCCGGTGCGCGATTTGCAGCGCGTCTTCCGGGTTCTTTACCCCGCTGCCCAACACCGAATTGATGTTCACCTGAAATACCGCATACTGAGCCAACATCTCCAGCCGGCCGTCCAAGGTCTTCAGGCTTTTTTTGGACACTTCGTCCGGCATCACGTTGTCGATGCTGATCTGCAGGTGCTCCAGCCCGGCCGCATTGAGCTGCTCGATTCGCTCCTTGTTCAGGAAAAAGCCGTTGGTAATCATCCCGGCGATGATTCCGCGCCCTCGGATGTGCCGGATAACGTGGTCCAGGTCCGGATGCATCAGCGGTTCTCCCCCGCTGATAGTAATAACCGAGGTCCCCATGTCGGCCAGCAGATCCAGCCGCTTCTTCATCTCCGCCAGCGGCACCGGCTTGGACACGTCGTCAAACTCGTTGCAGTAGGTGCAAGCCAGGTTGCAGCGCCGGTTGGGAATGATGTGCACCAGGATGGGGTGCTTGGTCGAAAGCAGGGCCTTGGCGATCATGCGCAGCTCGCGCAGCCGCGTGCGGATAAACCTCCGCCGCCGTCGCATCCGCACCGACGCGGATGCCGACACCCTTACCGGCTTGGTATCACTCGCCATTGGAACCCGCAGAAGCCCCTTCTTTAATTATACATGACCGGGCTTAACGCCACGCCGTCATTGCCCTGGTTCCTATTGCGCTTTACGGATCATGCTCCAACTCGAAAATCCAGCGGCCAGCGAGTCCTGGCCCAGCAACTTTGTTCAAAACCAGGCCTCCCGGCAATACAACTCTGAAATCGCCCAATCCTTCTGACTCCAGCAGACGGATAGCCGTGCCCCGGCGTCTATTTTACTAACCGCGGGTAGCTGTGCTCGTCCAATCGGGCAGTCCACACCGGCGGCGGCGCGAGGTGCTCATGCAATCTCTAATGTCAGATTTGCGTTACACCGCCCGCGAACTCCGCAAGCGCCCCGGCTTCACCCTGACCGCCGTCCTCTCCCTGGCCCTGGGCATCGGAGCCACCAGCGCCGTCTTCAGCGTCATCTATGCAGTCCTGATCGATCCCTTTCCCTACCCGGGCGCCGACCGCATGATGGAAGTTCGCCTGGTCGACAAGGCCGGCCAGGACCGCTACACCGGCTTCACCGGCCCGCAGATCGACGTTCTCCGCCACACCAGATCGCTCGAGAGCGTCGCCGCCATGGATTGGTGGAACCTCACCACCACCGACGGTGACCTCCCGGAAGACGTCCAGTCCGTCCACATTTCCCCGGAATCTCCCAACCACTGGGGCATTCCCGCCATGAAGGGCCGCTGGCTGATTCCCTCGGACGCCCCCACCGGCCAGGAGCCGCAGCGCGTCGTGGTCCTCGGCTACCAGTTCTGGCAAAGATACTTCCTGGGCGACCCCGCCGTCATCGGCCGCAAAATGCAGCTGGTCCACAAGACCTACGAGATCGTTGGCGTCATGCCCCCGCGTTTCAAATGGGGCGCGGCGGACATCTACCTCCCGCTGCACGTCACCCAGGACACGCATATCACTTTTGGCGCTTCCCTCAAGCTCCGCCCCGGCGTGACCCCCGCCCAAGCCGACGCCGAGCTCCAGCCGATCCTGGAGCAATTCGCCAAGGAAGCCCCAGATCACTATCCTGAGCAATTCCGCGTCACCCTGCGCAGCATCGTCGAGGTGTACGCCCGGCCCCTGGGGCCCACGCTCTATCTGCTACTCGGCGCGGTCGCTTCCCTGCTGCTCATCGGTTGCGGAAACGTCTCCATCCTGTTACTGGCCCGCGGCGCCGAACGCCAGCAGGAACTAGCCATCCGCGCGGCCGTGGGCGCCGACCGCCTCCGCATGATCCGCCAGCTGCTCACCGAATCTCTGGCGATCGCGGGCGCCGGCACCGCCCTGGGTGTCCTCCTGGCCTGGAAGAGCCTCACCCTGATCACCGCGTTCCTTCCCGAAGACTCTTTCCCCGCCGAGTCGGTCATCAAGATGAATATCCCCGTCCTGCTCTTCAGCATTGGCCTGGCCGTGGCTACCGCCGTCGTCTTCGGCCTGTGGCCCGCCTTGCAACTCTCGCGCCCGGACATTGCTCGCCTGATGCAAAGTAGCGTCCGCCGCGTCGCCGGTAGCGCCCATGCCCGGCGCACGCACAGCGCCATGGTCGGCGCGCAAGTCGCTCTCACCCTGCTCCTGCTCACGGTAGCGGGCGCCGCCAGCAAAGGCTTCCTGCGCCTGGTAAACACCGATCTCGGATACGATCCGAGCCACACCATGTCCGTTCCCATTCCGGTCCACGACAACACCCACGTCTCCTGGCAGGATCGCGCCCAATATTTCGAGCAACTCCGCGCCAAGATCGCCGCGATGCCCGAAGTCGTCGCAGCCGGCATTTCCACCAACGCGACGCCTCCCTCCAACGGCCGGGACAACCGCATCGAAATCCTGGGCAACGGCGGCGAAAAGCCTGAGATTCGCCTGAATTTTGTCAGTCCTGAATATTTTCCGCTCCTGCACATCCCGCTGGCTCAGGGCCGCATCTGGGATCATGCCGAAACCATGCGCGGCGCCGGGCTTGCGGTGGTTAATCAGACCATGGCCCGCCAATACTGGCCGAACGGCAACGCCATCGGCCAGCAAGTCCGCATTGTCGACTTCAAGAGTGAACCCCCGTACTCGCCCACCGCCCCGGGCAGCGACGGCTGGCTGCAGATCGTCGGCATCGTCGCCGACGCCCGCGACGACGGCCTGCGCAACGCCATCAAACCCGCCCTCTACGTGCCCTACACCCTGCGCCTGTGGATGTTCACCCAAATCCTGGTGCGCACCCACATCCCGCCGATGTCCCTGCTGCACGACATCCGCGCCCAGCTTGTCCAGGTCGACCCCGACCAGCAAGTTATGCGCGTCCGCGACCTGCATACCTGGATCACTTCGCAAACCGAGTATGCCCAGCAGCGTCTGGTCGCCACCCTGTTCGCAATTTTCTCGGTCCTCGCGCTGGCGCTGGCCGCCGTCGGCCTCTACAGCGTCGTTTCCTACGGCGTCGCCACCCGCACCAACGAATTCGGCATCCGCATGGCCCTGGGCGCCAGCGCGTCCGACGTCTTCCGCATCGTCCTGTCGTCCACGGCCATAAACGTAGGCGCCGGCCTGGCCGTAGGCCTGCTCCTAAGCCTCGCCTTCGACAAGCTCTCCACCAAGTGGGTCACCGAAAGCTCCCGCGACCCCCTGATCCTCGCCGGCGTTACGGTCCTTCTCATCTCCGCCGCCACCCTGGCCTGCTTAGTCCCCGCCCGCCGCGCTGCCTCGGTCGACCCGATGGAGGCTCTGCGCTACGAATAATCCATCCTTTCCCATTTTGGCCCAACCCGGAGGCAGTACTAAGCCAGCCTGTATCTGATAATATGTCTGCCAGCGAAGAATCTTTATGCCCAAGGAATATGTCGAGCACCGGAAAGAGGGTTTCTGGATCACGGGAACCCGCGTTTCCCTGGAATCGGTGGTGTACGCCTTCCTGCGTGGCTCTTCCCCGGAAAGTATCGCGCAATCCTTCCCTGTTCTAAGGCTAGAAGAGGTCTTCGGCGCAATTGCCTATTACCTGGCCAACCAGACGGAAGTCGACCAATATTTGCGCACCCAGGACGCCGATTTTGCCAGCATGGCAAATCAAAGCCGCGAATCGAACCCTCTTCTTCATAAAAAGCTGGCCGAAGCGAGACCATCTCCTACTCGCAAGTGAAGCTGCGATTTCAGGCCGACGCGGACCTTAACGAATCGATCGTCAAAGGCGTCTTGCGGCGCGAACCAACCATCGATTTCAAGACGGCGACGGCGGCGGGATTGCGAAGCTTGTCCCATCTTGACGTACTGGCCGGCGCCGCCCAGGAAGGACGCCGATTGGTTTCACACGACAGGAAGACCATGCCGCGCGCTTTCGGGGATTTCGTTCGCGCAAACGAGAGTCCCGGCCTCATTCTGGTCTCGCAAAGAACAGAGGTTTTGACGGTGATCGAATGGATCCTACTGGCGTGGACAGTCACAGAAAAGCCGCGGAGTGGCAGAACCGCATCGTCACTATCCCTTTCTGATCGTTACCTCGTTACTTCGTTGCTTCTGTACTGGTAAACTTGTCCTGAGCACGCCCTAGGAGCCCCATATGTCCGAAACTATCTCTGCCCCCATTGCTGGTCCGACCCGCGTTGAGTCCGACAGCATGGGCAAGATCGACGTCCCCGCCGACCGCTACTACGGGGCGCAGACCGCCCGCTCGCTCATCCACTTCGCCATCGGCAAAGACACCATGCCGCCCGAACTGATCCGCGCCTTCGGCATCCTGAAAAAAGCGGCCGCGCTCGTCAATCAAGATCTGGGAAAACTCTCCGCCGAAAAAGCCGCGCTGATCACCCAGGCCGCCGACGAGGTCATCTCCGGCCAGCTCGACGACCATTTCCCGCTGCGCGTCTGGCAAACCGGCAGCGGCACGCAGACCAACATGAACGTCAACGAAGTCATATCGAATCGCGCCATCGAAATCGCCGTTGGCGAAATGGGCAGCAAGAGTCCCATCCACCCCAACGACGACGTGAATATGTCGCAGTCCTCGAACGACACCTTCCCCACGGCCATGCACATCGCCGCCGCCGCGGAAACCGCGCGCCTGCTGCTGCCCGCCGTGAAAAAACTTCGCGACGCCGTGGACGCCAAAGGCAAGGAATTCGCCGACATCGTCAAGATCGGCCGGACTCATTTGCAGGACGCCACCCCGCTCACCGTGGGCCAGGAATTTTCCGGCTGGGTCAATCTCCTTGATCGCGACGGCGCCCGCATCGCCGTGGCCCTCGACGGCCTCTACGATCTGGCCATCGGCGGCACCGCTGTGGGCACTGGCCTCAACGCCCATCCTGAATTTGCCGATCGCGCCGCCCGCAAAATCTCCGAGCTGACCAATCTTCCCTTCCGCTCGCATCCCAACAAATTCGCCGCGCTGTCCGCCCACGACGAAATTGTCTTCGCCTCCGGGGCATTAAAAACTCTCGCGGCATCGCTCATGAAAATCGCCAACGACATTCGCTGGCTGGCCTCCGGCCCGCGCTGCGGCCTTGGCGAGCTGGTGCTGCCGGAGAACGAACCGGGCTCGTCGATCATGCCCGGCAAAGTAAATCCCACGCAGTGCGAAGCGGTCACCATGGTCGCCGTGCAAGTCATGGGCAACGATACCGCCATCGGCATCGCCGGCTCCCAAGGCAACTTCGAGCTCAATGTTTTCAAGCCGGTGATGATTTTCAATTATTTGCACTCGGTGGAATTGCTCGCCGACGCCTGCGTCAGCTTCGTCGACCACTGCATCGAAGGCATCCAAGTCAATCGCGAGCAGATCGACGGCTACGTCCACAACTCCCTCATGCTGGTCACCGCGCTCGCTCCGAAGATCGGCTACGACAACGCCGCCAAAGTCGCCAAAGCCGCCCATCACGCCCACACCACCCTCCGCGAAGCCGCCCTAAACCTCGGCCTAATCTCCGCCGAGGATTTTGATTCCCTGGTCAAACCCGAAGACATGACCCACCCATGACAGCGAAATGTCGATGAAGAGTGGGGACAGGATGAATCTCCCAGAAGAACTAGCGCCGAAGCACATTGTGGATGCCAAGACATTTCAAAAACCGCTTGACGACCTGACCGATACCATCGCCTACAAGGTTCAGCGTGAGGGAACTACTCATTCATTGAAGCCCGATTTCGTTGTCGTAGACATTTATTTCCTTCTGCGGCAGGCCCATCAAATCTACGACTTCTTCTTTTTCGTGAACGCCGACGAAAGCAGACAAGGGGGCGTGGATTGGAGGGTTTCGTACAGTGTGGTGATCCTTCCGCTCGTTCGGACAATGATCGACTGCCTCTACAACATCACAGCGATCCTCCTCGACTCGGGCGAGACACGATATCGGTTTCGGGCGAGCGGGTACAAGCTGACGTTAGAAGCTCTCGATGCCGATAGGCAGCGCTATGGTGGAAACCCGACTTGGGATGCCGATATCGATCGACGCCACGCAATGATTCAGCACGGTATGCGATTAGATGGCTTCACCGAGTCGGAAGTCAGAAACACAAGAAAATGGCCCACACTTAGTGGCTACCTCCGAGAAAATACGGCTCCGACAGCGCACCAAGATTTTCTGAAGAGGCTAACTTTCGGATTCTGGCAGGAATACTCAGGTATGGCGCATGCCACATTTCAAGGTTACCTACCCATCGCTATTTTCCTTAACCCTAAAGACCTGCCGCACGAACAGCGGTCATATGTCGATGCGGCTTCCGGTTGGGTGATTTCTCTACATATTTCCCGCGTATCCGCGATCCTGCTTTGCATGCTGACCGAGGTGCAGGCGCATTGCTGCTTCGACGGTGCTCGCATCAATGCGCGTCTGCACGAAGTATGGAATGCGCTTCTTCCTGTTGCTGAAATTAAAGAGCTGTGACGGAGGTACGCAAAGCTCATGCAAGAAAAACAAATCCACCCTGCGTGAAAAAATACCACCAATTGTATTGCCATGCTCACACTTTGAGCATTGTTGCTCGAAGCGGGAGTTGGTGCGCAGAATACCGCATCGCCACCGAAGTACACGCTAAAGCCGACGCCGAAAACTGTGGCCTGGGGCTACGACGCCAAGACCCCACCGGCCCTGAGCGTCAAATCCGGCGACATCGGGCTTCAATGGTTAGGAATCTCCACTGCCGCGGTGATCACGCAGATCCATAGCGCCAATTCCGCGAAGGTGGCGAGTTTGGCGACGGCGGGGACGGATTCGGACGCGCCCCACTTGAGCGCCTTTCGTTGCACCACGTAGTGATACGCGATCCCCACCACGAGCATTAGAAACTTGATCTGAAAGGCCGGGTTCCTGAAAAACGCGGAGGCAGATGCCGAGAACAGCAGCGATCCTCCCACGACGGCGACGCCCAAACCCGTCCACGTCCAGGGAACCAGCTGTTCCGCGAACGGGCCGGCAAGTTGCCGCCGTCCGGCCAGGCCGAGGAAGCGCAGATCGGTCAGCACAATCGTGCCGACCCACAGCGATAAACCCGTAAAGTGAATCGTCTGGACCACCGGATAGGCCCACAGCGACCGCCCGATGAACAACGCCCATGGCGTGTTTTCGAGCCACTTGCAGAAGTTCAACAAGGCTTCCTGCATTCGCGTTGACCTCTCGTGTTTGCTAAACGCTGGGTTCCGACAGCTTTCTTCAGGGGCTAAAGCCCGTTGATTCCACAGCCTGTATCGCCGGGGCTGAAGCCCCGGCCTCCTAAAGAAAGGCCTTTTTCCCGTAGGCTGTAAAGCCGCGCCTGACGAAGAGGGACGCGCTAAAGCGCGCACCTACATCCCTCAGTTACAGCTCGGAATAATTCGCGATCTCTGCCGCCATCAGGATCACGCCGATCCACAGCGCCAACGAAACAACCGCGGTCACTTTGGCCAAGAGCGGCGTCCCGGCAGGCTGATCCCATTTGCCCGTGCTGCGCTGAACCACGAGGCCCACCACGATCGCCACCAACATGACCACCATCTTGATCAAGAATTGCGTATTGGCCACGAAGCCCGTGGCCGAAGCCGCAAACATAAAAAATCCGGAAAAAACGCACAGGCCCAAACCAATCCAGCTCCACGGAAAAAGCTGCTCGGCCAGTTCGCTCGCCGACTGCCGCCGCCCCGCCAGGCCGAGCAACCGCAAATCCACCACCGCCGCGGTTCCCACCAGCAGAAACAAGCTGAAAAAATGCGTGACCTCCATAGCCGGATACATCCACTTGGAATTGCTGATGGTGGTGATCAGCGAAGAGTGCTCAAGCCACTGAAAGAAATTCACGGAACCTCACTTTGACCCAAAATCCGCGAGCGCTTCATTTCCAGCCCAAGCCCAGGGCCGTAGGATGCTTCGGCTGATACAGACCGACCTGGCCTCCGCCGGGAAGCCGCATCTTGGTGATGGAACCCCACCGCGCTTCCTGAACTTCAGAGCATGTGACGCCCTTCGCCGCCAGCGAAGCCATCTCGGCTTTCAGATCGTCGCACAAAAAAATACAGTTCGTGAGCGCCGCTCTCCTCCGACGGGTGGAACGCGGCTTCCGAGGGCGGCAAGCCGAAGATCAGCCAGCCACGCCCCGCGTCCACGGATTGGAACCCGAGGACGTCGCGGAAAAAGGCGCGGTCCGCCTCGGCATTTTTGCTGTAGACCACCACGTGAGCGCCGGAAATCATTCGTCCCTCCCGAGAAATCCCTTGGAACCGACGGCCAACCGCAAAGTTCCCAGGAATTTCGCAAACTAAAGCGAGATCACGAGAGCACACTACCACAGGCGCCGACTTGATTTTTCTGCCGAGGCAGCGCACGATGCTGCACCTAATTCTGACGTGCTGTACCGCCATCGGGAGTACACATGATCCGCCGCGCCTTCTTGTTGAGTCTGGGACTTCTGCTTTGCACCCGCGTTCTCTCCGCGCAGCAAGCTAGCGCGCCGGCGACGCACACGCTGAAGGCAACGCCGAAAACCGTCGCGTGGGGCTACTACGACGCCAAGGCCACTCCGGTGCTGCGCATCAAATCCGGCGACACCGTGGAAATCCAGACGCTGATCACTTCCAGCCCCAAGCGGCTCGAAGACGCCGGCGTGGCGCCCGCCGACGTCGAGCAATCTTTGCGCGACGTCACCACCCAAGTCACCGACAAAGGTCCCGGCGGGCACATCCTCACCGGCCCGATCTACATCGAAGACGCGCAACCCGGCGACGTTCTGGAAGTCCGCATCCAGAAAATTGCGCTGGCCATTCCTTACGCTTACAACGGATTCGGCGCCGGCCGCGGCTACATCCCGGACGATTTTCCGTACTCGAAGATGAAAATCATCCCGCTGGACGAAAAACGCATGCTCGCGCACTTCGCTCCGGGCATCGACATTCCGCTGCATCCTTTTTTCGGGAGCATGGGCGATGCTCCGCCGGAAGCCGCGGGGCGTTTCAACAGCGCACCGCCATGGATCATGGGCGGCAACATGGACAACAAGGATCTGGTTGCCGGGACCACGTTGTATCTGCCGGTGCACGCGCCGGGCGCGCTGTTTGAAGTCGGCGACGGCCACGCCGGACAGGGCGACGGCGAGGTGGACATCACCGCCATCGAAACTTCGCTGGTCGGCACGTTCCAATTCGTCGTGCGCAAAGACATGCACCTCAAATGGCCGCGCGCGGAAACGCCGACACATTACATGACCATGGGCTTCAACGACGACTTGAACGCCTGCGCCACCCTGGCCGTCCGCGAGATGATCGACTTTCTGATGACCGAAAAACACCTGTCGAGGGACGACGCCTACATGCTGGCCAGCGTCTCCGCCGACCTGCACATCACCGAATTGGTCGACGGCAACAAAGGCGTCCACATGATGCTTCCCAAAGCGATCTTCGCCTCCGGACCGGCAAAATGACAGATCGGCGCAACATGCAAAGAGCGATCGCTGGACAAACCAAGTACGGTTCGGCCACCGGTAGCGGCCGCCGACCGTGGCGGGCGCTTTTCGCTCTGACTCGCGAACTGTGTGCCCTTCTCGTTTTCCCGTTACTGCTCCCGGCCCAGAGTCCCGCACCATCGCAAAATCCAAACCCCGAAATTCCCGAATGGTGCCGCGCCCTCCCGCGCCCGGAATACAAGAGCCTGGAGCGCGTCGCAGTAAGCGATCCCTGGTTCGAGGTTTATAAGGTGGTCCCCGGGGTCCTGGCCATCTATGAGCCGCGCCAAGCCGAAGAAACCATCTCCTACCTAATCCTCGGCAGCAAGCAAGCCCTGCTCTACGACACCGGCATGGGCATCAGCGACATCAAGAAAATCGTCACCGCCCTGACGAAACTCCCCATCGTGGTGCTCAACACCCACACCCACAACGACCACGTCGGCGGCAACTGGCAATTCGACATCGTCTATGGGATGGACACGGACTTCACCCGCGCCAACGCCAAAGGCTCGAAGGAAGACGCGCAGGCCGAACTCGCTCCCGGCTCCATCTGTGGCGACCTACCCAAAGGTTTCGACCCGAAGGCCTATGCCACCAAGCCCTGGCACATCGCCAAGTTCCTCCACGGCGGCGACAAAATCGATCTCGGCGGCCGGTTGCTGGAAATTCTCTCGACGCCCGGCCACACCCCCGACGCGATTTGCCTCCTGGATCGCGCCAACGGCCTGCTCTTCACCGGCGACACCTACTACCCCGGGCCGATCTGGCTGTTCCGGCCGGAAACCGATCTGGACGCCTACGTGGCCTCGGTAAAACGCCTTGCTGCCCTCGAGCCGCAACTCAAGCTAGTCCTCGGCCAACACAACGTTCCGGTAGCGCCACCCTCGGTCCTCCCAAGGCTCGTCGTGGCCATCCAAGCGGTCCGCGCCGGCCAAGGCACCGTAAAACCCGACAGTCCCGGGAAAGCCATTCACACCTTCGACGGGTTTTCTTTCCTCCTCCGCGCCAGCCAGTAGCAGAGACTCCCGCCTGCCTTGACTCTCCACCATCGGCGATGCCGCCGTTGACCTGTCCTTCCGTACAGTGTTTTACACCGCACCTTACAGCAATTTTTTTGCTGCAACGCATCAGTTCCTTTTCACAATAGAGCCCACTCTCAGAGGGCGAAGTTCCTTCCTGGCCAGAGGGGAGCACCACATGAACAGGTTCCGCCTAGTCCCGTCGTGCCTAATTCCGTGCTGCTTGTTAGCGCTACTAACTTTGCCACTGCTGTGCTGCGCCCAGTCGGACCTGCGTAGGAACGATCTTCCGGCAAGTGCCGCGTCTTCTATGGTTTCCGCCCGAGAGCTGAGCATCCCGGAGAAAGCCATCCGGGCCTTTAACAGCGGGGCCAAACTACTCGCGGACCGGGAACCGGCCCGCAGCATCCCGGAGTTCCAGAAGGCGATCAAAGCCTTTCCGGGCTTCTACGAGGCGTATTACAAACTGGGCATCGCGCAGTTGGACCTACGGCACAGCGAGGAGGCCCAAGCGGCGTTCGGCAAGTCCATTGAGCTGAGCGACTCGCGATTTGCCCCGCCGTACTTTGCGCTGGGGCTGGCGTTGTGCAACGAAAAGCATCTCGCGGAAGCGGAAACCACCATCCGGGTGGGCTTGGGCCTGGACCCCGACGACGCGGCCGGAAACTTTACGATGGCGTGGGTGCTGTTCACCGCGACCCGCCTGGTGGAAGCGGAGCAGAGTGCGCGGCAAGCGATCCAGCACAGCGCTAATTTCGCCACGGCTTATCTCTTGCTCGGCCAAATCCATCGGCAGCAGCACAACTGGCCCGCGCTGGTGGAGGATCTGGACGCCTATCTCAAGATGGCGCCCAACGGCCCGCGCAGCGAAGCGGCCAGGACGGTCCGGGCGCAGGCTCAGCACGCGCTGGAGCAGCAAAGCAGCGGCTCCGTCGTCGCCAAAGCGACTCCGTAAGCGAACCGCTTAAAGCAAAGCTCCGGCAAACCTCGCAACGTCGATCGCTGTTTTGCTGCGGCGCCTCTTCGGGCGCGTCGGCAGGAATCCATTTTGTTTTGCGCCGCGCCTCAGGCGAGAAATAATTTCCAAGTTGGTCTCCACGCACTTGAATTTGCTTGCAACGCGGAAAATTTTGTCCACAATGAAATTGTTGCTGGAACTTTTTCAGGGGAAGCAGTTCCGGCCGATTCTCCAGGGAGCATCAATGCGCCGATCTGGCATGATTTCATCATGCTTGCTTGCGATTTTCGCTTTTCCGTTGTTTTCCTCCGCACAGCTATCAGCGCCGCCGAGCGTCGCTCCGCCTCCGCGAAACACTGGTTCCGAGATTTCCGCCCACGAATTGAGCATTCCGGGTAAGGCCCGCAAGCATTTCAACAAGGGCACGCAGCTGCTGGCGGATAAAAACTCGGTCGCGAGCATCGCCGAATTTCAGCTGGCCATCCAGGCGTTTCCTGATTTCTATGAGGCCTACTACAAGATAGGCATCGCGCAGTTGAACCTGCAGCATCCCGGCGAGGCCCAGGGAGCGTTTGAGAAATCCATCGAGGTGAGCCGCGGCCGCTACCCGCCGGCGGATTTTGGCTTGGGAGTCGCTTTGAGCCTGCAGCGGCAGTTTGCCGACGCGGAAAGCGCGATTCGCAGGGGCGTGGACCTGGATCCCGGCGAGGCGGAGGGCTACTTTACGCTGGCGTGGGTTTTGCTTAGAGCCGAACGCGTGGCGGACGCCGAAAAGAATGCGCGGCAGTGCGTCCTTCTGCGAGCGGATTTTGCGCCGGGCTATCTGCTGCTGGCGCAGATCCATCTGCGCCAGGGCAATAGCTCGGAGCTGGTGTCGGACCTGGATGCTTATCTTCGGCTCGATCCCAAGGATCCGCGCCGCGGCGAAGCCATCGCCGTGCGGACGCAGGCCCAGCAGCTGCTGGCCAAGCAGCGAGCGGCGGTTCCGGTGGTTGCCGGAACGCCGAATCCCTGAGCAAACAAGGCCGGCCACGGCGTCGCGCCAGGCCCCCTCGGCGGGTGTTGGCGCGGACTTCGCAAGCATTTGCCTTCGCCGCGCAAGGGGTTAAACTCTGCCGTACGGGGCATCCCAAGTGCGTTTTCCGGTTTACACGCCGGCATGTTTCGGTACCGCGGTTCTCGTCGCCTGCCTCTCTGGCGCGGCCGCGCCGCCGCCTCACGACAAGTCCGTGTGGAACTACGACGGCGGCGTTCTGATGATCACCGACGGCTCGTTACCCGACGGCCCGTGCTTCCGTATCTCCGGCCGCATGACCGCCCCCAGTTTCTTCGACAATCTGAAGCGCGTCGACAACGACTCTGGCGCCACTTTTCGCCGCGGCAACGAGACGCTGACGCATTTTCCGGATCAGGTGATCCTGGCTTTCATCGTGTACGATCACCCGTGCCCGGCGCAGATGGAGCGCACCGGCACGCGCACCTATCTGACGCGCTCGATGATGAGCTCCATGCATCTTTACATGTATTGGAAGCACGGCGTGGAGCTGCACCGGATCACCGACGTGCAGCCGAAGTATTTTTCCGTCGATCCGGTAATTCCTTACGCTGCAGGGCGCGTACACGACTTGCCGGAAAAGTTGGAATGGTCCTATGAATTCGCGGTGCCCAGCGCCGGGGTGCCACTGACGGATAGCCTGGTGCTCATCCTGCGCACGCCCGACGGGCGCATCGCCGCGAGAGTGGCGGCTCGGCTGTAGCATTGCGGCTGTAGCATTGCGGCTGTAGCTCTACGGCTGGCGGAAGAATGCTAAGAACGTTTCCTCAGAGGCTAAGGCCCGGTGAAACACAGACCTAATGTCGGAGCTAAAGCTCCGACCCACCTCGATGGTGTCGAAAGTCGCGGCGTCAATCCTTCCAAGCCACGCGCATTTGCTGGCCCATTAACTTTCTCGGGTCGGCGCCTTTTTTGGGAACGAACTTTTGGGCGCGGCCGTTGAAGACCTCGGCGACGAAGAGGTTGCCTTCCTGGTCAGTGCTGATTTGGTGGACGCCCCAGAGTTCTCCGGGCTGGGGCCCGAAGGTGCCCCAGGAACTGAGCAGGTGGCCATCGAGGTCGTACTCGAGAATTTTGTAGGTTCCGTGGCCGTCTGAAATCCACAGATGGCGATCGGCGGTGAGCAGCAGGTGATAGGCCGCCGCGTAGGGGCCCAGGTTCCACATGGTCAGGAATTTTCCGTTCTCGTCGAACACCTGGATGCGGTGGTTTTCGCGGTCGGAGACAAACACGCGGTGGGTGGCTGGGTCCGCCTGAATGCCGTGCACCGTATGGAAATAGTTGGGCGGCGGAGGATCCGGCAGGTCCGGGACATTTTTGCGGGTCTTCCAGTCCCAACTGGGATGTCCCCAGGACATCAAGTACTTGCCGTGCTTGTCGAACTTCACGACGCGGGTGTTCTCGTAGCCGTCGGTAACGAAGAAGGTGCCGTCGGGCAGCCAGGCGATATCCGTCTGGCGGTTGAAGCGTTTCTCATCCGCGCCGCAGTCGTTGGGGATGCCGATGGTTTGCAGCAGGCGCTTGCCATCGTTGCTGAAGACGAAAATGGCGCAGCGGCCGTCGTCGTCGACCCACACGCGCTTTTCCGGATCGTAGGGGCTGATCAGAATCTTGTGGACGCGCTTGAAAACCTTGTCCCACTTGGACCAGTCGTCAACCAGATTGCCCTGCCCGTCGACCGCGAAGATCAGGTGCTTCCAGCGGTAGTCCACATTTTCCCGGGCGACAAATTTTACGTGCGGCTCGCCGGGACTGGCCGTCGGCCCCACGGAGGCGTTGCGCGCCGGCAGCCCTGGAGTCGGCAAGGTCAGAAAAATCGAGCGGCCATCCTCGCCGGCATTCGGCCACTCGACATTGATGGCCTCGGCAAGAGAGTTGGCATCGCCCAAGGCTCTGCCGAGCAGCCCGAGTTGCTCCGATCCGCGTATGATCGGCAACTCGCCGCGCATCGAGATAAAGATGCGGTTGGGATTTTGCGCGAAGATGGCTTGCGTGGCTCCCCAGGTCCAACCCTGCTCGCCGGGAAACAGAGTAGCCAATGGCTTGGGCCAATCTTTCACCGGCAGGTAGGGGCCGCTCACCTGCTCATCGCTTTGGTCCTGGACCTCCGGGGATTGCTCCTGGGGCGGGGCCTGCTCCTGCGTTTGCGCGGGAGCCGCTCCCTGGCCGCGCACCAGCAA
This sequence comes from uncultured Acidobacteriota bacterium, assembly GCA_963788495.1. Classification (GTDB taxonomy): domain Bacteria; phylum Acidobacteriota; class Terriglobia; order Acidiferrales; family UBA7541; genus Acidiferrum. The sequence continues at coordinate 56,699 of CAWBGX010000007.1, forward strand.
CGGCCGGCTGAAGAGCAGCGCTACCAAGAAGATGCCAAAAACCATGGCCATGAGCATTAAGCCGCGTCTGTTCACAAGTCCCCCCGGTTCGCGAATCGGTCCCGACACCTCGAGCCGCTTTGAAGATTCTTCAAATCTATAACTATTTCCGCAGATATTGATGCGAACTGTGGCGGATTTTCGTCACTTTACCCGGCAATGTCAACACTGAGAGACACAGTCTCTCGCTCGGCTCAACGGAATGATGGAAGGCACCAAGCGGGCTGAGCCCGATACCCTTTTCATTGGACACCGTAAGACACAAAGAATACATTGGTTCGCATCAATCCCGAACTATCCCGCTTCCTGGAGGAAACATGGCGCGCCGGCAATTCCTTACTAAGCTGCTGGGCCTTCCCCTGCTTTCTTTGGGTGTCAGGGCCGAGGAACCCAAGAAAGCGCTCAAGATTCTGATGAAGAGTGCCTGGGGCTCCGACGATCCCACTAAAGCTGCGTTTCCTTTCTTGCATGGGCTGGCGCTCGCCGAAGCCGGTCACGAAGTGCAGATATTTCTGCTCGGTGAAGCCACTTCTTTGATGCGCAAAGCCACGGCCAATGCAGTCGTTCCTGTGGGTTGGCCTCCGCTGGGCGAGACTCTGGAAAAGGTCGCGGCCAGGCACATCAAACTTTTTGCTTGAGGGGCCTGCAGCCGGGCGCGTGGCGTCGCGGAGAACGACCTGAGTCAGTGGGGCGCGAAGTTCGGAAGTCCCCCGATCTTTGTGGGGCTCGTGGAATGGGCCGATCACATCATCACAGAATAGCCCTGCTGAACCGCTCCATCTGCTTTCCCGAGTGGCCTCTTCGGACAGCGACTGCCTTCGCCGGGCCCGCGCTCGGGGAACACCAGCCCAGCGCTCTTTAGCGGTCGTCGATGCTGAGCGGGCCTACTCCCAAATTGGTGACGAGCAACGCCGCACCCAGCATGGAAAGATTTTTTGCAAACATGGCTTGTTGTATGTGGATCGCGGCGGGACCGTGCAATTTCCAGAAGGCGTGCATTATCAACGCCACCGGCACGAGAAACGCGATCAGCAGCCAGGCGCCCCAGCGCGCGCGGTAACCCGCCGCGATGCTGAGACCGCCGGCCAGCGCCATTACTCCGGAAATCGGCACATTAGAGCTGCGAAGGGGACGCCCAAGTCCGCAGCATGCTGGATGCCTTCATGGGTAAAGTGCCGCGGTGCGGCGATGATGAAGATCAGAGCGAAAAGAATTCTTCCGAGAAACGCCACGTAGCGCATACCTCAAGCCCGTCAAGGCGTGGGCATTAAGACGTGCCCTGACGAACGGGAAATGGTTAGCGGGGCTCTCAATGGTCTGGCCTCCTGTCCATATCCAGCTATACTACCGTTCCCAGTCGCACCGGCCCCGGCGCAACTTGTTGGCCAAATTTCACAGCCGCACACCCCGCGGCGATTGAGAAGCCCATGCCTTATCAACCGATCGAAGACTACGGCATCATCGGCAACATGCGGACCACCGCGCTGGTGGGCATGAACGGCTCCATCGACTGGTATTGTTCGCCGCACTTCGACTCACCGAGCATCTTCGGCGCCATTTTGGACGACAAGAAAGGCGGGCGGTTTCAGATCGTGCCGGTCGCCGATCGCGTGCGGCACAAGCAATTCTATTGGCCGTCCACCAACATTTTGGTTACACGCTTCTCGCAAGAAGACGGCATAGCCGAGCTGGAGGATTTCATGCCCGCCGGCTTGCCGCTGGGTGCGCCGTCATACGGGCATCTGTATCGCCGAATCCGCTGCGTTCGCGGTTCAATTCAAGTTTCGATGGTTTGCCGCCCGGCATTCGACTACGGACGAAAAAAGCACGAAGTGCAGGTCAACGACCAGGGCGCGCTGTTCCGTTCGGACGGCATGGGTTTCAGCCTGTGGTGCAGTTCGCCATTGCAGCGGGACGCCGATGGCGGCGTGAGCGCAGAATTCGTGCTGCAAGAGGGCCAATCGCAGACCTTTCTGTTCCGAAACGACGGCATAGATGGGCAAACCCCCGATCCTCCGAGCGAAGACGAAGCCGAGGAGCTGTTTCAACGCACGGTCAAGTTCTGGCAAGGCTGGCTCGCTCATTGCACCTATCGGGGACGCTGGCGGGAACGCGTGGAGCGCTCGGCGCTGACGCTGAAGCTGCTGACCTTCGAGCCTACGGGCGCCATCGTCGCCGCGCCCACGGCCAGTTTGCCAGAAGTGATCGGCGGGAGCCGCAATTGGGACTACCGCTTCACCTGGGCCCGCGATGCCGCGTTCACGGTGTACGCGTTTTTGCGGCTGGGATTCACCAGCGAGGCCGCCGGGTTCATAAAGTGGCTGCAAACTTTTGTCGCCAAGGGTGTGTTTACGGGCGAGCAACTCCCCACCATGTTCACGATTCACGGCGACAGCCACCTGCCCGAGGAGACCCTGGATCACTGGGAGGGCTATCGGAAGTCCGGCCCGGTGCGCATCGGCAACGAGGCTTCAACGCAATATCAGAGCGACATTTACGGTGAATTGATGGATTCGCTGTACCTCTACAACAAATACGTCGCCCCGATTTCCTACGAGTTCTGGGTGCGGATCCGCCAACGCCTGGATTGGCTGTGCGACAACTGGCAAAGGCCCGATGCGGGTATCTGGGAGATACGCAATCGCGAAGAGCAGTTCGTCTATTCCAAACTGATGATCTGGGTGGCGCTGGATCGCGGCATCCGGCTGGCCGACAAACGCTCTTTTCCGGGAAACCGGGAGAGATGGATCCGCGAACGCGACCGTATCTACGACGAGATCATGAGCCGTGGCTGGAACCAGAATCGCCAGGCCTTCACGCAATATTACGGCAGCGACGATCTGGATGCCTCGCTGCTGATCATGCCGCTGGTTTTCTTCATGGCGCCCACCGACCCGCGCATGATGCTCACTGTGAAGGCCATTCTGGAAGATCCTCGGAAGGGCGGTCTGGTCAGCGATGGATTGGTGTATCGCTACCCGCCGGAGCAACGGGTCGACGGGCTACCCGGCGAGGAAGGCACCTTTAATATGTGCTCGTTTTGGCTGGTCGAGGCGCTGACGCGCGCGGGCCAAGCCAATCCGGATTGGCTGAATGACGCCAGGCTGCTGTTTGAGCGCATGCTGGGGTATGCCAATCACCTGGGGCTCTATGCGGAACAGACCAGCGCGCAGGGCGAGGCGCTGGGCAATTTTCCGCAGGCTTTCACGCACCTGGCCTTGATCAGCGCGGCGTTCAACCTGGATCGCATGCTGGACACCCGGCGCTAGCGGCAATTTTTCGCGATCGCGGCCCCTGTTCCGTTCCGGCACAAAATGAGCGATGCAGGTGGCGTTCAGGGAGACGCAGGGGAACTCTTGTGCCAGTTGAGCGTGGCTGAGCGCCCCCTGCGGAAGCTGCCGCTGGCGTCGAGCGCCTGGTCGTGAAGCGTTCCGGTGAGATCGATGGTGGCAATCCGGGAGCCGTTGGGCGTTTCGCTGTGCATCTCAATCTTGACGTCCCCGGAAGGGGAAACATCGCCAGCGAGGAACATGGTGAGGCCGCCTTCTTTGCCTATCGGCCACTGGCCGGTGATTTTGCCGCCCCTGACGGTTCCTTGCGCGCTGAAGCACCGCGCCGGCTCGATCAGCGTTTTCCCATAGCACACTGGACCGGAGTAGGTGCCATCGAAAGGGCCAGCACCCGCGGCCGGAGTGGCCGCCGCAGCGGTTGCGTTGCGTGCGGCGGGCTGGTTCGGAGGCGCTGAGTGGGGCGCCGCTGCGATTTTACCCGCTGGCGGGACGCCGGCCAGCCCCGGCTCAGGAATTTTTGGACTGGCTTTCGCCGCGACCGGCTGAGCCGAGTTGGCGATTTGTTGGGGCTGATCGGTTGCGGGTTTTTCCGCAATGGGTTTCGGCGTCGCGCTTCCCGTCACTTCCGTGGCAGCGATTGCGGATGCGTGCCGGGCTTTGCTTTGCTGATTGGTATAAGCCCAATAGCCGCCCCCTGCCACTGCCAGCAGCAGCGCAGCAGCGATCCATTTTGCCCAAGCATTTCCGGCATCGGCAGACTTGGGAGAAGGAAGAGCGCCATGGCCTTCGGCTTCCGTGATGGAGAAAGTTCGGACCGGCTGCTGGATGTTCTTGAAATTTCTTTCGCCTAGGGACTGGAACGAGAGCGACAGTTTGTTGCGGATCTGGTCGTGGACGCTGCCGGAAATGCAGATGCCTCCGGGTTCCGCGGCGGTTTGCAGGCGAGCCGCGACGTTGACGCCGTCGCCCAGCAGATCCTGGCCCTGCACCATGACATCACCGAGATTGATGCCGATGCGGAATCGGACCTGGCGGGAGGGCTGCAACTGATCGTTGCGGGTGCGTAGAGCTGCCTGGATGTCTGTGGCGCAGCGGACCGCTTCCACGGCACTGCCGAATTCCGCGAGGATGGCGTCTCCGGCGGTATTGAAAATGCGTCCGCGGTGCATGGCCACCAGGGACTCGAATACTTGCTTGTGGCCGCGGAAGGTTCGCAGCGTTTGCTCTTCGTCCTCGCCCATCAGACGGCTGAATTCGGCGACGTCGGCGGAAACAATGGTCGCTAGTTTGCGCTCCAAGGACTGCGCGCTTGGGTTATCGAGGTCGTCGGGCATGCTGGGGGCTCCACGCTCAGGTTTTGCGCGTATGATAGCACCGGCGTTACTCGGCAAGAAATGTAAACAGCGATTGTGACGTGTACCCGCAAACCGGACGGCTGATGTTTCAATTGTGCGGTGATTCGCCTATCGTCCGCAGGAACGCCGGCTGAAGGTTACCCCGTGAAAAACAAACACACTTATTCGCCTACGATTTTTACCACTGCACCAATTCGACTCGGCGGTTCTTCGCTCGCCCCTCTTCCGCTTCATTGGACGCTATCGGCGAATAGAGGCCACAGCCGAAGCCGTCCAGACGGCTCGTCGCTATCCCGTGTTTGCTGGTGAGTTCTCGTACCACGCTGGCTGCGCGCCGGCGGCTCAAATCCAGATTATAGTCTGGCTTTCCCTGGTTATCCGTGTGCCCCACCACGTGCAGGCGCAGAGAAGGCTCACCGTTCAACAGCTTGGCAATTTCGGCCAGCGTGGGCTGCGATTCGGGCTTAACCACGTCTTTGTCGGTATCAAAGGACAGTCCGTACAGCGCTATTTTCCCGGAATCGTGAATCGCGTGCCGCATGTCGTCGGAATTCACAAACGCCATTTTCTTTTCCAGGACATCCGCGGATACAACCACCAGTTGCGCGAGTGCGCGGCCCTTGGCGACCCTTTCCTGCAGACGTTCGGGAATGACGCCGTCCTGATAGGCGGTCACAAAAACCACGTAGTAGTTCGGGTTGGTGTCGCGACTCTTTCCCACCAGCAGGCGTTCTTCCGCTTCGTCATATTCCAGAATCTGAGAAAGGTCGCAGTCAGCGGCGATCTTGTCGAAGGTAGGACCAAACCAGCCTGGATTTCCGGCGCCTTTCTCGTACTGAATCTCCATGCCCAGGCGCTGAAACTCCTGCTTGTAATTGCGGAATACCTCCGCTGGCGACCGTCCTGCTGGAGCCAGGTAGGTGTAATAACTGACTTGTCCCTCAACCGGCTTGCTTTTTTCGTAGGCGGGTGGACTCCCATTGGTGGGCGGCCCAAGAGGCAGCAAGTACTCATCGAACTTGGGGGCGCGATAGCCGATCAGCTCGCTCCCTTCATAACGCTTCATCCCCGCGGGGTCCTTGGAGTTGGGCAAGTCCTGGGCTGCGGTTACGAGCACGGCAACGAAAGAGAATAGGCACGCGGCAAGAACGGATTTGAGAGTCCAGCTCCAGACCCCTTGGGGTGCAGTTCGCCCGCAACTGGGACGATTGTGTTTTGGAAATTCCGTATGGGTAGCCATCTCTAACACACTCCTTCGACGCGCTTTGGACCAACGCTGCACACCTGGCAATAGTGGAGACCGGGCTTCGCACTACGGATCGCGAATTGCCGGTTGGAAGGCCTATTGACGTTCAGTACTTGGGGAAACTCTTTTCGTTTCAATCGCCTCAGCCGCCGAAAGCTTTCGATCCACGTGGGGTTCCGAGCGCGGGGCACCGGAATGTAGCAAACAGCGCTTTCCAGCTGGGACACCGCAGGTAGGACAGGGCACAGCGGACAACTGTTTTGCCGTCAGGTGACTCATCCTCATTCCGACAATGTGCGGCAAAACCAGGCGTAAAGCTGTTCCCTTTGGAACACTATGCGTTCGAGAGCCACACTTTTCTTAGGAGTTCGGCTGGAAATATCGCGCCATCACTTCTTTAGACCACGCGGGTTGTCGGACCGCTCAACTTTCAACCGCCGACTGCGAGGTGCGCTATCCCAGCGAGCTGAATTTTAGCGGCTCGATCTTGTACAGCACGCGCACTTCGCCGGGCTGCCGGAACGGATACACCGGATTGCCAAGGTATTTTTGCGACAGGCCATTGATGTGATCGTCGGCGCCGTTCTGGGTGATGTCCACCACTTTCCCGCGAATCTCCAAGTACCGGTAGGGATTCTCCGGGTCCGGGATGGACAGCGAGACGCGTGGATCGCGCCGGATGTTCTTGTCTTTTACGCGACCCAGGGCGGAATTTACGCGCACATGCTTGCCGTCGTAGTCGAACCACACCGGCGTCACCTGCGGGCTGCCGTCGGGCATCAGGGTGCCGAGGCTGGCGAATATTTTTTTGCCGAGTAGATCGGCGTATTTCTCAGGTACTGGCGTTGCCATGGGGACCTCCCAAAGATGTATTCCAGCGGAGCCTTGCTTCAAGACTCTACCACTTAGAGGCGCATCAGCGCACCGGGGGCTGCATCCAACGATCGAGAATTGCCGCGGTGTCCACGCCGGTGGCTTGGCGGAAGATCGCCGGCAATTCTTCGGTGCGAAAGGCGCGGTGGTTGCGTTCGCTCCAGTCCATCAGGTGGCGCAGGGCGTCACGCAGGGATTTCCGGCCGTTCGTTTGCGCGCGGATGCGGTCGTCCATCTCCGCGGCCATCAGTGCTCCGCGTGAAAACAGGCTTTGCCCAATGCGAAAATCTTCGCCGTACAGGAATGATCCTTCGCGGGACAGGTCCGTAAGCGACATCCGCTGGATGACCGGCGGCGCGGTATCGAGAATGCCCCGAAGGGCCTGGAGCTTCTGCGCCCGGTAGCGTTCCGCGTCGGGACCGGACAACGCTTCGGCGAGCGCCTCGATGGCCACGTAGCGCGCAAAGCCTTCGTTGAACCAGATGGTATCGATGATCGGGGCCATCTCCCAGGTGAAGGGAAGATACCCCGCGCCGTAGGCGCGCTTGGGAATCCACGAGTGCGCGATGTGATGGGCGTAGTTGAAGCGGTGGGTCTCGCGTTCCCGTTCGTCGGATTGGGTGGTGATGGCCTGGTCGGTGCTGAAATAAAAAGTTCCACTGTCCAGGTGCTCCATGCTGAAGCCGTACTCGTGGCGCGGGGAAACCGGCCGCAAGAGTTCCAACTGCACGGTGTAGTTGGAAAATGGCGCCTTTCCAAAATACGCGGTCACTTTGTCCAGTGCCTCCCGAGCCAGCGCGCCCTCCAGCGCCAGATCTTCGTCGCACTCGGCATATACAGACAAGAAAAGCGGAGCGCCGCCATTTATCCGGCGGAGCTGGAGCTTCGGTCCCATGACGATCTGCGAATCCGCCAGCGCATAGTAGTTTTCCGCGCGCGCCGTCAGCGTGGTTTTCTCCGCGGGAACTTGCGGCGCCAGCGTGGAGAAGACCGGCCATGCCGCGGGTCCTGTTGCTTCCAGACGCAGCGGCCGATTTTCCCAGCCGTCGAAAAACGCGAATATCGAATAGCCCAGCAAACCCACGTACCCGTCGCGAATTTTGGAGCTGTCGGAAGCCGCGAAGATCTCCCGCTCCATGCGAGCGACATCGACGTCATACTCAACGCGAGTGACGCGCTCGCCGCTCTTTCCGATCTTCCAGCGGGGACCCAGCGGTTCGCGGCGAACCTCCACGGAGGCATCTCCGGCAGAGTACGCTTTTACATTCGTGACGAACGGATCGTAGGGCCGCTCCGCGTACCCCCCGGGAACCGCCCGCGGCACGATTAGAGTCAACGGCACATCAACGGGAGCTCGGAAGTTCATCGAAACGTGAACGATCGAGGGCGCCGCCAAGTCATAGCTCACACGATAAAAGAGTTGGTCGTCCGCTGCGGAAACAACCAGCGGCAAATAGAAGAGCACCAGCGGAACGATGCAAAGAAAAAAAGAAATGGTCTTGTGGGTCGGGGCTTTATTGGATATGGATGAGAGCTGTTGCTGCCGACTTGTGGCTGTGTTTGGGTGCATTGCCGTTATACGGGCGCACAGCCCGGAATGGCTGTGCCACAGACCTGTGGTGGTCACAAAAACCGGCTAAGCAAAATGAATTTCCAGCACGCGAGCTGCGGCAGTCAACTTCGCGCCGGTCAATTGCTGCACCTCTTCGGCGGTCCAGCCGGGGGCCACTTCGCGGAGCGCCAGAGCGCCACCTTTAACGTCGATCACCGCCAGATCGGTGACGATGGTGTTCACGCATGCCAAGCCCGTCAGCGGATAAGTGCACTCAGCGACGATCTTCGGCGCGCCTTCTTTGGTGGTGTGTTCCATGCAAACAATGAGGGTCTTCGCGCCCGCGGCGATATCCATGGCGCCGCCGATTCCGCCCGAACCCTTGGCGCCGGGAATTTTCCAGTTGGCGAGATCGCCTTTCGCCGAAACCTGAAAACCACCCAGGACCGCCACGTCCAGATGCCCGCCGCGAGACATCAAGTGCGCATCGGCCTGGTGGAAAAACGACGCGCCGGGAATCAGCGTCACCGGAACTTTCATGGCGTCCACCAGGTCGTAGTCTTCTTCTCCCGGCTTGGCCCGCCGGCCCATGCCTAGAATTCCATTCTCGCTGTGAAAGTAGACGGTGATTTTCGGCGGCAAGTAGTCGGCAATCAAATTCGGAATGCCCCAGCCGAGATTGACGTAGGCGCCGTCGGGCAGTTCCAGAGCGGCGCGCTGCGCGATCTGTTCGCGAGTGAGCCGCGGCTTACCCGGCATAACGGATTCCTTTTGCCTGCACGATGCGGTGCACGAAAATCGCCGGGGTCATCACATCCTCCGGACCGATGGATCCGACCGGCACGATTTCTTCCACTTCGGCGATGGTAGTCTTCGCCGCCATGGCCATGATCGGATTGAAATTCTGGGCCGCCAGCCGGTAGGTCAAGTTTCCCAGTTCATCTGCTTTTTGCGCCTTGATGAAGGCATAGTCGGCGTGAATGGGCATTTCCAGGATGCAGCGCTTGCCATCGATAGTGCGCTCTTCCTTGCCCGCGGCGACTTCGGTGCCGACACCGACCGTGGTGTAAAAACCGAGCAGACCGGCGGCCGCGGCGCGCATGCGCTCGCACAAAATTCCCTGCGGCACCAGCTCCAAGGTCACCTGCTTGGCGGCGAAGCGGTCTTGGAAATAGTTGGCGTGCGGGCCGGGGAACGAAGCGATCACGTGGCGGATGCGGTCTTGCTTGAACAACAGGCCCAGTTCGCCTTCGCGGGTTCCGCAATTGTTGCTGATGGCGATGATGTCCTTCACGCCCTTGCGTTCCAGGGCCTGAATCAAATTGTTGGGAAAGCCCGCGCCGCCGAATCCCCCGAACATGATTCGCGCGCCATCGGGAACATCCGCGACAATCGCGTCAATATCAGAATAGATTTTCTGCTTCATCGAGTATTCGGTGTGCCCGCGCCCCTGAAAATCGCCCCGCGCGAAACCCTGTTCAATCTCCGCTTGCAGCCCGCGTCCCTGTGGCCGACGCCAGCCGCAAGCGTTCCGCCACTCCGCTTTCCTGGAGCCAATTCCCCGTTTCCGTGCCGCTCAAATCATGCTCCAGCAATGCCCGCAAATCCGCTTCATCGTCGACGTCCATTTCCAAGCGGGCGTTGCGGCGCACGAAGATGCGCGCGGCGGCGCGCTGCGCCTCGGCGCAATGCTTGGCGAAACTCCCGCTTCCAAAATGCGAGGGAAACAAGGCAGGCGGTGTGCGCAGGATGGCGTTGGTTCCGGTGCCATCGCGCGACGGCACGATGACCACCGCGGGGGCTGCGCATTCCGGTGCCAGCAGCTCATCGATGTCGCTGGACCGCACCAGCGGCAGGTCCAGCGGCACGCGGAGCAGCGCGGTTACGCCGCGTTCCTCGCATAGTCTGGATGCGGCATCCACTGAAACGCTTTCTGAAATCTGGGTCTCCTCGCGCAAAACTTCCCAGTCATTTTCTTCGGCGGCCTGGATCGCCGGCGCGTAATTGGTGACGACGAAGATCTTTTCGGCTCGCCGCACGCCGCGCACCGCGCGAATGGTATCAGCGAGCATGGCTTGCGCCAAAGCGAAGCGCTCCTGCGGAGCAAGAGCGCCAGCTAGCCGCTGTTTGGCATTTCGCAGATCTTTTATCGGAAGCAACAAGGCGCGCATAGGAGTAAGTCAGTACGCGCCTTCCGCGTAAGAAACATGCTTCTCCGGCTGCACCACTTGCAGCCCCGCCGATCCTGGCGTTTCCGCCGAATCCGCCGCCGATTCTTCCTCCGCTGCAAAAACCCGCCGAATCTTGTACGTAGTTGAGCGTTCCGCGGCCATACGCCCAATCGAGCGGATCATTTTTCGAAATTGCCCGGGCGACACGTATTCCCCAAAGTTCGCGCCGGCCGCTTTGGAGATACTTTCTTCCATCAGCGTGCCGCCAAAGTCGTTCGCGCCGGCGTTCAAACAAGCCAGCGAAACGTCGAATCCCAGCTTGACCCACGATACCTGCACGTTCTTGATCGCTCCATGCAGCAATACCCGCGCCAACGCATGGACGCGCAAATGCTCCTCGCGCCCGGCGCCCGCTCGCGCCCCACCATGTTTGTACAGTCGCGTTTTTTCGTGAATGAAACCCAGGGGCACGAACTCGGTGAACCCGCCGGTGCGCTTCTGGATCGATCTCAACAACAGAATGTGCCGCACCCAATCCGCGGGCTCTTCCACATGGCCGTACATCATGGTGGAGGTGGTCGGAATCTCCAACTCGTGCGCCGCGGTGATGATCTCGATCCAGCGCGCGACGGGCAGCTTGTTGGGACTCAATTCCTGGCGCACGCGATCATCCAGGATTTCCGCCGCAGTGCCAGGAATGCTTCCGAGGCCCTCGTCCTTCATCATGGACAAATAATCGCGCAAGGGCATTCCAGTTTTGTCCACGCCGTAAGAAATTTCCATCGGCGAGAAAGCGTGGACATGCATCGCGGGAAGGACGTGCTTGATGGCTCGCAGAATGTCGCGATAGAAAAAACCATCGAGATCCCGCGGCAGGCCACCCTGGATGCACACTTCCGTGGCACCCTTTTCCCAAGCGTCGAGGGCTTTGCCAACCACGTCGGCGGGCGAGAGCGAGTACGCATCCGGCGCGCTGGGCCCTTTGCCAAAGCCGCAAAAGCTGCAACCGACAAAGCAGACGTTGGTGAAATTGATGTTGCGGTTGACGACGTAGGTGAGGGTTTCGCCCACGGTTTCGCTCCGCAGACCATCGGCAACCGCGACCATGGCATCCAACGCCACACCTTCGGCGGTGGCCAACCGCAATCCCTGCTCAAACGTGAGTTCCGCGCCATCACAAACCGCTTCGAGGTGCTCTCGCACATCCACTGGGCAGGCTTCGAGCGCCGCATGGGCCGCCTGCATCCCTGGACGTGGGGTGGTGGCGTCACCTGAAGGCGATGGGAGTGGGTTCTCGATTTGTCTCTGCGTGGTCATCGGCGAATCGCTTCTGGCTCTTCAACTACCCCTTAGCCGGGAAAGCGTATCGTACCAGAGAGGGCGCCGCTTCGCAGAGACTTGGCCGTTAACCGAACCCTTCGTGAGCCCGGTCCAGCCCCACCTGATCGTGGAGCATCGGAATAGGCCAACAAACTAGCTCCGGATACTGGAGGGACCCTTAGGACGTAGATCCCGGCAAATCGTCAGTTCGCCTGAGTGTGCCAGCTGGTAGTCGAAGCCTTTCAGGGCGGCAAGGAACACCTCTTGGCAATCCGGGCCGTGGAGTTCGATACAGATGTTGCGGACCCGAGGCAGCCAGCGTTTGGCGCCGTCGCCAAAGACGGCGAGTTCGGCTCGTTCGATATCGACCTTGAGCAAGTCCACCTGCTCGGCGCCGGTCATGTCGATTAGGGTTCCGACATCCCACGCTTCGATTTCACCAGCGCTGCCGTCCGCGGGGGAGCGCACCTGTGTGGACCACTCGCGCCCGTCGCCGAAGGTGTCCCGGGAAAGACGAAGCTGGGTGCGTTCGGACCAGGCCGCGCCGTGCAACAAGAGCGCTCTGTTTCCGTAGGGCATGAGGTTCACTTTGCAGACTGCGACGTTGCGCTCGTCGGGCTCCACCGCCACAAGACGCGACCCTGGGAAGGAACTCAAAAAGTAGACGGCGGAGAACCCGACATTTGCGCCCAGATCGAGCACCACGGAGACATTCTTGAGGTCTCGCAGGCACGCGTACTCTTCGTCGACAAAGATTTGGCCGAGGACACTCATGTCGCTGCTCCCGCGTAGCCTGGCCTTCAGGGTGTGCGGGAGTTGGTGGGGACGTATCTGCCAGTCTGGCGGATGATAAACACCGAGCTTGTCGCCGAGGCGGAGCAGCAGCCACTGCAAGGTCACCGAGAAACCAAGTGTGTGCCGCCACTTGCTGAGCCGCTGGACGCGATTGCGCAGTCTTTTTAGCACCGGCATTGGTGAAGTCGAGGGCGTTCAATTACTCACAAGCCGCGCCACCTGTCAAGAAGGACGCTAATAGTTCGAGCGACGTCTCGATTGTTGAGATGCCAAGACAGCAACGACGGTTGACGAGTAGTGGGATTCTCGAAACCCGGGGCACTCCCGGCCAATTCGCTGGATTGCCCTGCGTTCCAGTGGTCGGCTACCATACAGACCGCACATGAAACGCGGCAATCTCATCCTGCTGATTCTCGTGGTGGCGGCTGGGCTCGGAATCGCGGCAGCGGCGGCGATCTTGCACGACGGTTTGAGCGCCCGTGCCAAGCCTACGAAGATAGAAGCCTGGATCGCGCAAAACGCGCGGCGCTTGGCAATCCCGTCCAAGGCGCGAGCGGCACGCAATCCACTTTCAGCCACCAGCGAGAACCTCCGCGATGCGCGTTTGCACTTCGCCGACCACTGTGCCACATGCCACGCCAACGACGGCAGCGGCAACAGCATGATCGGCCAGGGCTTATACCCCAAACCGCCGGACCTGCGCTTGCCGGAGACGCAAGAGCTCTCCGACGGCGAACTCTTCTGGACCATTGAAAATGGTGTGCGCTTTACGGGCATGCCGGCCTTTGGCGGCCACCCGGGCGGCCAGGAAGACAGCTGGAAGCTGGTCCTCTTCATCCGGCATCTGGCGCAACTGAGCGAGGAGGAGCGCATGGAGATGGAGCGCTATAATCCGAAGGGTCCGGACGATCGTGACGAGGAGCGAAAGGAAGAGGATTTTCTCCGCGGGGCGCCGGTGCAACAAAAGTCCGAACCATCGCATCCTCACTAGGTGAGGCTAGTCCCAGGTTACGGAGATCCAGCATGAGGCGGCGCGCGTTGCTACTGCTCGGTCTGCTGTTGGCGGCTCATGGAGACGCTCGTGCAACCGGCCGAAAACTGGTGATGGGCTCGGTATACCGGATCGTGAAAAATCTAATTGAAGTGCAACAAGACACCGGCGGGCTGGTCGTGGTGGTGGTGGATTCGTCGACTACGTATACCGACAGCAGCACGGAAAAACCAGCAAAGCTGAAGGATCTGGAGCCCGGCGACCAAATCGCGATCAAAGTAGTCTCGAAGAATGGCGTGGACACGGCGCAGCAGGTGAGATTCGTGCCGGCATTCGGCACCAGAAAACCAAGCGTTCGGCCGGGATAAAGGACCGGCGATCGGCATTTCAGGCGTTTCGCGGTCAGCTGCCAGCGGTGGAAACGGGTGCTTTTTGGTTGAGCGGAGAGTCAGGAGAAACTTATGAAACTTCGATTCGTTTGGCTGCTCGCGTTGGCCGCACTGCTTGCGGGCGGCGCCATCGCTCACGGCGATAAGAAACACGTCTTGGGCACGCTCGAGAAAATCAACGCCGATTCCGTGGTGGTGAAGACCGCGGACGGCAAGTCCGTGGAAGTGAAACTGGCCTCGGCGACGGCGTACGTTTCGCGAGAGGGCAAAGCCTCCAAACTGTCTGATCTCGCGGTTGGCCAACGCGTGGTGATCCACGCCACGCCCGAGGGCGACACTTTGACGGCCGACGAGATCAGATTCTCACCGGCAGGCGCGGCGGCTAGTGGGACCTCCGCTGCCAAGCCAAAACCGTAGAACTGATTTTTCTCATGGTATGTTGCTTAGCGCCGAGGACGACTCGGACTTGCTTGCGCTTTGTCGTGGCTACGGGAGGAAACCCTTGACAGCGTTCGTTTCCCAGGCTTCGCGGTCTTCTTGGAAGGTGGCAGGTCTAGGGATGGCCGCTTTTCTGGTGATTGGCCAACTGCAACCGTTGGCGGCGCAAACCGGCATGAGTTGCCATTCGATGGGCCCGACGCAGACTCAGGAGGAAATGGCTCCCGAGAAACTCCCGGTGCCGCAGAAGCTCGGCGGCATTGGTAATGCGCACATCCGGATTACCGCGAGCCCCGAAGCACAAATGTGGTTCGACCAGGGACTGAACCTGTTTCACGACTTTTGGGATTACGAGTCGGTGCGGGCATTCGAGCAGGGCGTACGGGTCGATCCGCAATGCGCGATGTGCTACTGGGGAGTGTATCAAGCCGAGACATTTCGCCGCAGCACGGCCAAGCATTACGCCGAGCAGGCGCTGGCCAAAGCGGTGAGCTTGAAGGGCCATGCGAGCAAGGCAGAGCGCTTGTACATTGAGGCCAGCGCCGCGCACGTGGCGGCCTTGAAGGCCGCGAAGGGCGACGACGACAAAGCGGATCAATCCAAGGAAATACAACTGTGGCGCAAGCTGGTGAAACACAGCCCCAAGGATCTGCAAGCGCGGATTTTCCTGGCCGAGGCGCTGACCGACGGTTACGACGACGCGGGCCAGCCGAACGCCGGCCAGAAGGAAGCGCTGGCGATTCTGCAAAGCGTTATGAAAGACGATCCGGAAAACTCGGCGGCCAACCATTACTGGATTCACGCGGTGGAGGCCAGCCCCAAGCCGGAGCAGGCGCTGCATAGCGCGGAAATACTGGGACGATTGGCGCCGACGTCCGGGCACATGGTGCACATGCCGGGGCACATCTTCTACCGCGTGGGCGACTACGCGCGGGCTCAGGAATCCTTTGCGGCATCCATGGAAGCGGATGAGCGCTACATGCAGGCGCAGCGGGTGCAGGTGGATGACGACTGGAATTACGTGCACAACCTGATGTACGCCATCGCGAACTTGATGGAGGAGGGGCGGTTGGAGGAGGCGACCGCGCTCTCCGGCAAACTGAAGGGCGCACGAGGACAGTTGGAGGCTACGTTGTATCCCTGGTCGCCGCGCGATGCGATTTCGCGCCTGGATCCACGGCTGCCGGTGGCGTTGCGGACGGCAAACTGGGCGGAGGCGCTGGAAATGCTCAAGAGCAGCGAGCCCCCGGCTATGAATCCAAATCTGGCGTTTCTGCGGCGGCAACTGACTGATTTTGCTGCCGGCATGCAAGCGCTGGAGGCCCACGATCTGGCGAAGGCCGCGGAATCTTCAACGCAACTGGATGCCGAGTTGTGGCGCATGTCAGAGCAGGTGAAGGAGGAAGAGGCGGAGAAAGAGAGAGAAAAGACCGATGAAGGAACTCCCAAGCTGCAACTGATGCCGGATGCGCGGCCCAAACCGCTGGTGAGTAATTTGTCGATCATGTCGCTGGAGCTGCGCGCTGGGCTGCTGGTGGAGAAGAACCAGGTCGCCAAGGCGAAGAAATTGTTCGCGCAAGCCGCGCGGGAGGAAAAAGCGCTGGGTTATCGCGAGCCTCCGGGCTTCATCCGGCCTGTCGGCGAGACGGAGGCGGCGGCGCTGCTGGGCGCAGCAGGATGGGCGGACGCGAAGGACGCTTATAAGAAGGCGCTGGTGGAGCGGCCGCGGTCCGGCTTTCCCCTGTACGGCATGGCCATGAGCAGCGAACGGGCGGGCGACGCCAAAGAGGCGGCAGCGGAGTACACGGAATTTGTGGCGGCCTGGAAGAACGCCGACCCGAACCTGCCACAACTGGCGCATGCGCGAGCGTTTCTGGCAGAACACCCGCAAATCGAAGCACACAAATAATCCTGGCGCGTTGTTTGAATCCGCGTTTTCCTCGAGCAACCCTGATAAGTAACGATGCATTTGTCACGGGGCGTGCGGGAGGAATCGCCCGAGAACGATCCTCAAACGGTTCATGGGTCTCGCGTTGCGGCATTAATCGTCCACCAAGTGGCAGGAGTGCGTCTTCAGCACGATCCAGACAGGCCGGCCGACAGCGAGCTCGAGTGCCCGCGTGGCGCCCAGCGTGACGTGGACCGTGAACGACACCCCGCAGTTCACGCGCGCGACGCTCATCGTGCCGCGCTGTTCGAGAGATTCGATCCGGCCCTCCAGAACATTGCGGGCGCTCAGGTGGCTCGGGCGCTGCGTAGCCAGAAGAATGTCCCCGGCACGGATGGCCACGCGCACGCGGTCTCCAGGTGCTGCATAACCCAATGGGACCTCGATCTCGCAAGCGCTTTCGGCCAGCCGGACGCGCATGACGCCGTCGGACTCCCGCAGGTCGACGACCGTGCCGGCGAGCAAGTTCTCGAATCCCGCGGCGTGCGCCAGCCTTTTTCGCCTCGGTGCGTTCAGAACCTCGTGGGGCGTTCCTTCGCTGACGACGCGACCGCACTCCAGGGCGACGACCCGCTCACCCATGGCGTCCACTTCGTCGCGGGTGTGGGTCACGTACAGGATCGGAATTCTCTGCGCGGCGTTCCAAGCGCGCAGATCATCGACGATCGAGGCCTTCAGTTCGGCGTCGAGACCCGTCAGCGGCTCATCGAGCAGCAGCACCCGCGGCAGAGTCACCAACGATCTCGCCAGGGCTACCCGTTGTCTTTCTCCGCCGGAAATCTCGCCGGGCTTGCGCTTGCGGAGTTTCTCGACGCGAAATGCTTCCAGGATCGCCGCCGCTCGCGTATGTCGCTGCTCGTTCTGCAAATGTGCCAGCCCGTAGGCGACGTTTTCTTCCACGGTCATGTGGGAAAATAGGGCCAGAGACTGAAACACATAGGCGATTTGCCGTTCCTGCGGTGGCAGGTTTACCCCGTTGCGCGAATCGAACAGCACTTTGCCGCCGCAGGTGATCGATCCCTCGTTTGGCCGCAGCAATCCCGCGATACAGTCCAGCAGCGTCGATTTGCCCGGCGCCGGAAGGTCCAAATAGGATGGTAATGCCCGGAGAAACTTCGATGGCAACATCCAGTAGGAAGGAAGAAGCATCGGCGCCACGGCGCTCCACGCGCACCCGCGCCGCAAGACTCGCCGCTTTTACTTCGCCGGCCACGGTGACCAGACTCGCCGCGCTATTTGGCGATTAACTCCATAAACTAGCGAAAGCACCGCGAACGAAAAAACCAGCAGCACCAGGGCCATGCGGTTCGCTTGCGCGTATTCGAGCGACTGCACGTGGTCGTAAATGTCGATGGAAACCGTGCGGGTCACGCCGGGAAGATTGCCGCCGACCATCAGCACCACGCCGAATTCGCCGAGGGTGTGCGCGAAGCTCAGCACCAGGGCGGTAACGACACCCGGCACCGATAGCGGCAGAATCACGCGCCAGAACGTTCGTAGGCGGCCGGCACCCAAAACGGCGGAAGCTTGCAGTAGCTTGCGATCAACGCCCTCGAACGAAGTCACCAGAGGCTGCACCGTGAATGGCAGGCTGTAAAGCATCGACGCGAGCACCAGTCCCGTAAAGGTGAATGCCAATCCGTGCCCGAACGCCGTTTGCCACAATTTACCCAGCAGCCCGCGCGGCCCCATGGCCACCAGAACGTAAAACCCGAGCACCGTAGGCGGCAACACCAGCGGCAACGCGACAATCGACTCCACGAGAAATTTTCCACGCCACCGGGAATATGCCAGCCAGTACGCCAGCGGCATTCCGATGACAAACAGAATCACGGAGACGCATAGTGCCAGCCGAATTGAGAGGAGTAGTGCTTGCATATCCCAGGTCAGTTCATCATGCCGCGATGCGCGAAAATCTATCGGGCCGGACGAGGGCAACGCTCTTCAGGGCCGCACCGTAGAATCCGCCGAAGCGAAACAAAAAACCGTACTTCTCCAGCGTGGCGCGTCCCGCTTCGCCCTTCACAAACTCCAGAAACGCCTCCGCCGCTTTTTTGTTCTTGGCGTTTTTCAGCACGATGGCGGCTTGTCGGATTGGCGGATGCATCTCCGCCGGGATTTCCCAGCGCTTGCCGTCCTTCATGCCGGGTGACGTTACCAGCGAAAGCGCTACGATTCCCGCCTGAGCGTTGCCCGATTGCACGAATTGCGCCGCTTGCGAAATGTTTTCGCCGTACACCAACTTAGCGGCGACTCGCTCATAAGTCCCCGCCTTTCGCAACGCGGCAACGGCCGCGCGCCCGTAGGGAGCGTGCTCCGGATTCGCAATCGCGACCTTCTTCACGCTGGCATCAAGCAGAGCCGCCCATCCCAGTTTTGCCACATCGACCGCTGCCTCCGGCGGCATCCAAATTACGATGCGCCCGACCGCGTATTCGTACAACGTGCCGGGCTCGGCCAATCCCGCGGCTTCCAGTTTTCGCGGATAGTCGATGTCCGCGGAGAAAAACACGTCGAACGGCGCGCCATTCTGCAGCTGGGAGAAAAAATTTCCGCTCGATCCGTAGGTTGCATCGATCGTGTTGCCGGTCTGCTCTTTGTACAGCCGCGCCAGATCGCTCATGGCGAACTTCAAATCGGCCGCCGCGGCAACGCGAACTTCTTGCTTCTGCGGACGCGCTGACCCGACGAGCAGCAGGGACACAAGGAATGCAGCACAAGCGGCCCTCACGTGTGGCACCTTTTCACACCCGCAAGATCATCACTTCGGTGGACTTGACCAGCGCGGCGGCTCTTTCTCCCGGCTTGAGGCGCATTTCTTTGGCCGCGTCCGCGGTGATGATCGCGGTGATGTGCTGCTCGCCGATCGCCAGAGTCACCTGCGCCAGCAACCCGCTGTACTTGACGGACAGCACCCGCCCCATCAGCTGGTTGCGACCGCTGATCTTCCGGAAATTGATGCGCCGCGTCTGAATATCGCCGCGCTCTAATCTCTTCGGGATCAGCCGGTCGATCTCGCTCTCCGGGACGCGATGATGTCCGCCCGGCGTCTTGGCGGTCTTGATTTTTCCGCGGTAAATCCATTGCTTCAGCGTGGGATAGCTGACACCCAGGATGTTGGCCGCTTCCCGCGGCGCCAAAAGCCTCTGCACCATAGGCCTCCGCAAACCGCTAGAATAGCACTTCTAAGAGTCGCAATATCAATACGTTTTTATACGATTACAAGTCTGCGTAACCCAGGAAAGGTTAGTTTCGCAGAGGCTTTCCGGTCTTTAGGGTGTGGGCGATGCGTTCTTGGGTTTTCTTTTCGCCGCAGAGAGAGACGAAGGCTTCGCGCTCCAAATCGAGCACGTATTGTTCGCTTACGGCTTGCGGGGCGCTGAGCGCGCCGCCTGCCAGGATGTTTGCCAGCTTGCGGGCAACCACCGCATCGTGATCCGTCGCGTACCCGCCACGAAGCAACAGGTGAATCGCCATTTTCGCGGTAGCCAGAAATTGCTCGCCGAGCACTCTGATCTGCGTGGTCTGCGCGCCTTCCTGCCAACTGGCGGCCGGCGGATGGTAGCCCCCGCGGACCAGCGCCAGCGCCGCTTCCTTGGCATCGGCCACCAGGCGATCGCGATTCATCGAGACCCCATCTTCCCGGCGCAGGAATCCCAAGTCGCGGCACTCTTCCGCGCTGGTTCCGACTTTGGCCATGGCCATGGTTTCGAAGACCGGCCGGAGCGCGTGGAAAAGATCGAGGTCCGATTCGGCGGAAGAAGGCATGCCGGAGCCGGTCCCGCCCGCGTGTTCGTTCGCGCGGATCAACATCTCTTTTGTTCCGCCGCCTCCGGGAATCAAGCCGACGCCGGCCTCCACCAACCCGATGTACGACTCCGCAGCCGCCTGAATCTTGGCGGCGTGCAAATTGATCTCGCAGCCGCCACCCAGTGCCAGGCCTTGCGGGGCGCTCACTACGGGTTTCGGCGCGTACTTGATGGCCAAATTCGCGTTCTGAAATTGCTTTACCGCCAGGTGCAGCTCGTCCCACTCCTGCTCCTGAGCGGCGACCAACACCAACATCAGGTTTGCGCCGACGGAAAAATTCACCGCCTGATTGGCGATCACCATCGCATCGAAATCCGACTCCAGCCGCTTCAGGCCCTTGTGCAGCATGCCGATCAGGTCCGCGCCAATCGCATTCATCTTGGAATGAAACTCGCAGCACACCACGCCGTCCCCGAGATCGATCAGACTGGCTCCCGAGTTGCGTTCGACTTCGCGACCCGCCTCTTTCAGCGACTTGAGGATCAGCACGCCCTTCGGCTCTTCGACGCGTTTCGCTGCACCGCTGGCGATATCGAAGACTGTCGTCGCGCCCTTTTCCGCTTCGTAAAAGCCTTTCCTGCCGCTGGCCAGCAGCTTATCGACCACCGGCGGCACCCCGCGCCCCTCCTTCTGCGCTTGTGCCACGAAGGCTCTCACGCCGATGGCATCCATCACTTCGAAGGGCCCCAGCTCCCAGCCAAATCCCCAGCGCATCGCGCGATCTACATCGACGACGTTGTCCGAAATCTCCGGCACGCGCCGCGCCGCGTACAGACACGTCTCCGACAATGCGCCCCAAATAAACTGCTGCGCCTTGTCGCCCTTCTGTCCTTCCAGCAGCGGACCGAGCAGCGCTCGCAACCGCTCGCGGGTGTCTTCGATGGCCTTTCCATTCTCCAGCGAGGCAAACCGCGCCTTCTGCCGCGCGCGGTACTCCATGGTCGGCACGTCGAGCGTCAGGATTTCTTTTTCGCCCTCGCCTCGCACTCGCTTGTAGAAGCCTTGGCCGGTCTTGTCGCCGAGCCAGCCCCGGCGCGCCATGTCTTCGACCAGCGCCGGCACCTTGTACATCTCGCGCGATTCATCGTTCGGCACGGTTTCGTAAATATTCTTCACTACGTGCAACAGCACATCGAGCCCCACGATATCCGCGGTGCGAAAGGTGGCCGACTTGGGCTGCCCGATGGCCGGCCCGGTGCACGCATCCACTTCCTCGACGGTCATCCCCAGTGTGCCCATCAGGCGCAGAGCGTTGAGCATCGAGAACGTGCCGATGCGGTTGGCGATAAAGTTCGGCGTGTCTTTCGCCACCACCACGCCCTTCCCGAGCCGCCAGTCGCAGAACTCGCTCAGGGTTTCGATCACTTCCGGAGAGGTCTTCGGCCCCGGAATCAATTCCACCAATTTCAAATAGCGCGGCGGATTGAAAAAGTGCGTCCCCGCCCAATGCTGCTGAAATTCCTCACTCATGCCCTCGGCAATCAAGTGCACCGGCAGTCCGGAAGTATTGGTAGTTACAATCGAGCCGGGCTTGCGAACCTCCGCCACCCGCGACAACAGTTTCCGCTTGATCTCCAGATTCTCCGCGACCACCTCGATGATCCAGTCGGCCTCCGCACAACGCACCAGATCATCTTCAAAGTTTCCGACCGCGATCCGCTCCGCCAGCCCCGCCGTAAAAAATGCCGCGGGCTTGGATTTTTTCGCGGCCTCCAGCCCCGCGCGCACGATCTTGTTGCGTTCAGCGCCTTGCACTCCGGTCGGAACGATATCCAACAAGATGCACGGAAGCCCGGCATTCGCGAAATGCGCAGCGATCCGCGCGCCCATTGTTCCTGCGCCCAGCACCACGGCCTTTTCAATTCGGCGTGTCATAGGAAGCCTTTTCGGGGATTAGCACGGTAGGACAGGTTACAAAACCGATATGCCCTGGGTCAAACGCAGTGCCCTTCCGTCAAAGTAGCTCTAAAATAGAGCTTACGATGATGGACGATAAAGTAGCCGACGCCATTAGCTGGCTCAGGAACGCCACGGACAAACTGCGCACCTTTGCTACTGGCGAGGAACGCCCGGCCACCGAGCGTCCACGTGTCGGCCTGGCCCTTGCGGGAGGCTTTGCCCGCGGCATCGCCCACATCGGCGTCCTGCGCGCTCTAAAAAATGCCGGCGTTCCAATTGACGTGGTGGCCGGCACCAGCGTTGGCGCCCTGATCGGCGCGTGCTATTGCGCGGGAGTGTCTCTCGACGAAATGCAGCGCATCGGCTGTAGCACCAGCTTTGCCGATTTTGGCCGCTGGACTCCCTCCTGGCTCGGCCTGGCCACCAACCAGCGCATGGAAACCTATCTGGCCCGCTTCACACAGGCAAAAACGTTCGAAGAGCTCACCACGCCTTTCGCCATCGCCGCCACGGATATCAACGCCGGCATCTCGGTGTACTACACGCGCGGACTGCTGGGTCCGCCGCTGCGTGGTTCCTGCGCGTATCCAGGCCTGTTCGTGCCTATCCAATTCGAAGACCGCACGCTGGTCGACGGTTTTCTGACCGCGCCGGTCCCCGTCGAAGGCGCTCTGCTCCTCGGCGCGGACATTGTCATCGCGGTTTATCTGGAGGCGGGCAACCTCGAGCATCCCCGCACCGCCGCGGACGTCATCAGCCGCTCATTCACCATCATCCAACGCCATGCCGATCTAGCCTGGCGCCAGCAGGCCGACGTGATCATCGAGCCGGACGTCAAGCCTTTCGTCTGGGACGACTTCACTAAAACCAACGAACTCGTCGCCGTCGGAGAGGCTGCCGCGCTGGCTGCCTTGCCGCAAATCGTCAAAGTTCTCGGCAGCGAAAAGTGCGACTCCGCCGCCTAAGCAAGCGCCCAAAAACAAGAAGTTCCACCTTTCCATTCGTGAAAGGTGGAACTCTTGTGAAGCCAATCCTGATGGTTTCCGTTGGCGCTACTCTACCGAGCCGTCCAACCCGTCTACGGGAGTGAGCGTGCCGAAAAGGCCGTGCGACTCATTCTGAATGCCGGCCGAGAAGTACAGAGTGGTGGATGGTCCAGCCTTGGCATTGTTGCCGAAGGCCAGCGCCCAGATTCCATCGATGGTTACCAGCGAATCATCGGGATTCTTCACGAAGTCGATGAATTTGCCGGTAAAGCCGTTAAACGCGGCAATCCAGCCGCTGCGGAAATTCCCGACCAGAATGGAATTGCTGTATCGCCCGAAATCTCGGGGGGTCCAAACGACTCCCCAGGGCGCGTTCATCCAAGGACCATGCTGCAGATGGGAAATTACGTGGCCCGAGGGGGTGAAGATTACGACGAAACCAAAGCCGTCGCCCGGCACCGGGTCGTGCCGCGGCCCGTCCTGCTTCGCGTAAGTGACGAACAGGCTTCCGCCGATGTTCTGGATATTGAAAGGCGCAAATCCTGGTGGGATTTTTTGACCGTTAACGTCGTCAGCGTCGTGATCGCCATCGCCGCCCGCATCGAATGCCTCGCTTCCAAAGTGCACCGGGTTGAAGGTATGGTCGTAGACTTCGACCTTGCCGCTGCGGAAATTGGTGGCGTACAGGTAGGACTGGCCGTTGATCTGCGCGGTCGTGAGGCCCTTATAAACGGCGCCATTGGCCGAGCCCTTATCGGAATTGTCGAGGATCAAGACCGCGGAGGGGCCGCCATTCCATCCGGAAAGGGTGCCATCCTCGGTGACGAACAGGAAAACCGCCGGCATGCCGTTGCCGCCCTTGGATTTGGGAATGACGAAATCGGGGCCGCCGTTGAAAACGGTGCCGGTCGGAGTGGAACTGGCGTTGGAGCCCTTTGGAGGGGGAATAGTGACAATCCCGTTGCCATTGATTGGAATGATGGCCCCGGTGCCGTCGTAGAGAGTAGACGTACCGGAGTTGTTGTTGGCCACCCACCAGGGGCTGCCGGAACTACGGGCGAGTCCCCAAGGATTTATTAGGTTTGGGTCGTGAGTGGGGGCCATGCCCATGATGTCGGAGACTAGGTTCGTCTGTTTATAGTGTTGGGCAAGGGTCAGACTTGGAATCAACGACAGCGCCAAGCCCAACGCCATCGTCTTCAGGGACGTTACTGCGGATTTCATTTCTTTTCTTCTCCTTACGGTGAGCCGTATTCTTCAGGTTCGATTTTTGCGCGCCGCCACACAGAACTCCGTGCCAAATCTCCCGTGTGCCGGAGGGTTCGTGAAGTTTCGGTTTCTGCGGTTCGCACGTACCTCGGGAGGTACAAGCCAAAAAACCTCAGAGGTACCCGCCAGTCAAAAGGTAAGTTAGTACGTCGGAGTAGCTGCTGTGTCTCGCTTCTGTAAATTGTTGGTCAGAGTCGCGTCACTTCGACTTGCACCGGCTGCCCTTCGCCTTTTCCGCGTTGCGTAAGCCATGCAGCGAATCCTTCCGCGAAACGCTCCTGTGTCACGCGAAAGCTGGCCTCCAGTTTTCCTTCGGCAACTGGCAGCGTGTCGTCAAAATCAGCGGAATTGGTGAAATTCCGCATGCAGAACTGATCGAGCCATTCCAGCGGGCAGGCGCGCCGCTCCCCGCGAATCACTACATCCACTTTGAATTTCTGAGAGTACATGCCGCCATCATAGCATCGCGGATCAGGCCGCCCGCGCGCCTAGGACGCTCTGGGCCGCTTCACGCTGTGCGCCAGTCCGACCGCTTCCAGCATCCAGATAAAATACCAGCCGACGTCCGGCTGCCACCAACGCAGGCCCAGCCGGGCCGAGCCCGCATGCGTGTGGTGATTCTTGTGCCAGTTCTCTCCCCACGCCGCCAATTGAAAGGGTCCCAGCCACCAAACGTTTCTGCTGGAGTCTCCTTCCGCCGCATGATCGAGGTGCGTCAGGCTGTTCACCAGGCATTGCATGTGCAGCGAGTACACCAAGCGGATGGCGCCAAGCCAAAAGAATCCCATCCATCCAAACCCCAGCACCAGGCCGCAGCCCAACGAAAACGCCAACAACGGAACTTCCAGATAGCCCCAAATTCTGTAAGTGCCGCGGTCCAGGTCCGGGCACCAGCGTTTGCGGTCCGCCGGCGCTGATTGGTACAACCAGCGCAGATGCGCCCACCAGAATCCGCCTTGTTTCGGGCTGGAAATGTCATCAGGGGTATCGGTAGTCGAATGATGTAACCGGTGATACGCCACCCAACTCGCTGGATGCCCCGATCCATTAAACACCGCCCAAGAGATCAGCACCTGCTCGATGAACTTGTTGGTCTTCAGCGTCCGGTGCGCCAGCATGCGGTGATAGCAAACGGTAGTCCCGAGTCCGCCGAACCCGATGGACAGCAACGCCAACGCCACCACTTTCCAACTGGGCAGCGGAAACAAAATCAACCCGACCGCTGCCAGCACATGAATCAAAACCAGATACGCCAGCACTCCTTCCTTCTTGCGCACTGGCTTCCAGAACGGCCGGTCCCAGGGCCGCGCCTCACGAATAGCAGTTGGTTCCATATCTTGTCCAGCCTCTACGCCGCGAAATGCAAGGCCCCGAAAACCCGGCCTGCTACGCGGGGGTGGGCCTACACTATCACTTCTTGCCTCGTCGAATCCTGCCCGCTCAGGAGCAGCGCTGCGGCAACACGCTCCGGGACTTCGATCGTTTCGAAATTAATCACAGGACGAGCAACCCTTTTGGTTGACTTGGCATAACCCGACGCGTACTATCCTCGACTTATATTACCTTTCATACCTGCGATTAACGATTGGTCGCCATACTTCCCATAACCAGGCTGTAGACCAGAAGTCATTCTGAATGGGAACAGGGCGGCGATCCTTGCTTGTAGAAGGTACGGGCTCAAGACTCGATCACGCAACGCTAGAACGTGTCGCCGCTCGCGCGTCACCCTGCCGAAAAATCTCCGTTTCCAACACTCCTGAAAGGGTATCTCCTCCCAGCCAGCAGGTTCTTTCGGAGGTCCCCATGTCTAAACAAGCCTCACCTCAGGATGCTCGACTCATTCTGGAACTCTACCGTCTGCGCCGGGAAACACAGATGCGCAAGGCTCGCCGCTGGTGGCTGACTGATTTTTGGCCGGATAGCGCCGACGACTATCTGAAAATCGAGATGGCCAGGAAAACGTCGCAAAGCGACTGGTTGCGGCAGGTCATCAGCTATTGGGGGATGGCCGCGTCCTTCGTGTTACACGGCACTCTGAGCGAAAAGGTTTTTCTGGATGCCTCATTTTCCACGGAGATGTTTTTCATTTTCGCCAAAGTCCAGCCGTTCCTCAAGGAATTGCGCCGTAAAACCTTGAATCCCGACCTCATGGGCAACATCGAGAAGGTCATTGTGAAATCCAAGACCGGCCGCGTGCGCCTGAAACAGGTTGCTAAACGAGTGCAGCGCCGCAGGAAATTGCAACAAAGCAAAACGAAGAAGCACTAGAGGGGGTCGCGAGCTTCACTGTGCCTCAGTCTAATTCGGCAACTTCCAATTGCCTGCCGCGGCAAACAGTTGCAGTCCAATCGCATATAATTCGCCGTCGACCGGCACGCAATAAACCACCCGTGCTCGCGACTTGAAATTCCCCAAGAGCGACCGGACGTGGAGGCCCTCGTTCGGCTTCCAAGGCCTGTTCGTCAATACTCGTGCACCCCGGGCGCTGATGTTTTCCGTGACGCCTTCTTGTGCGGGTGTCCGCAAATCCAGGCTGGATAGATCCACCGCCACCTTCAGGGGCGTGCGATTTTCTCCGCGCTTCGCCGCTATTTCCACAGGAGAACGCTCAATTCTTCGTGATCGAGCCAGCTTTACTTTGGAATACAACGCGCGTCGGGGCGGGGAGCAACGACGCCGAAATCATACCTCGTTCGCCCCCACGACGGTCAAGATTCCTCGACCTAAAACCCACAGCAGGGTGTCCGGCAATGCAACACCAACATCCCATGATCGAACAGTCGAAAGGCCGGAATCTCCCCCGCTCGTTCACACAACTCTTTGCTCCTCAATAACTTCCATCTGCCGTAGAAGGGTCTTGGAATTGCCGGTGTCTGCGGAAGGCGTGTCCCTGTTTCTCCTAGCTGGGCAAAAAATCAAGTGCCAGGAGGCCCGTATGAAGAAGACCGAGTGGCTGCGAGAAGACCTTTCCGGCTGGCCGAGTCCCGAGTATCTAAAACAGAAAGAGAACAACGGCTGGCGCTTGATCGCCGCGGAATGGGAACGCGAAGTCGAAGCCGCTCCGAGCGGGCCTCCCGAGAACGCGGGATCCGGCGAAGAAATCCCTTTCGGCACCCGGGTGGCTGGCGATTGCCGCCACTTGGAGGAAGACCCGGCAGAGATGCAGGTCCTAAACTATCTCGCGGAGATGGTGGTCCAGGATTTATCCTACAACCGCATGGCCGAATCGCTGAATCAGAGCGGGTTTCGCACCCGCGGCGGACAGCCCTGGAGCGCCTTGGCGGTCTTCAAATTAACGCCTCGCCTGATCGAGGTGGCGCCACGGATTCTGTCCGGCGCCCAATGGGAATCCCGGAAGAAGCAGCTGGCTCGGGTCACCTGGAATTCCTGAAGGCGACCGCTCACTGAGGTCTGCTTCTAGAGGGGGTTCCCTACTCCAGCAAGCCCAGCTGCCTAGCGTGCTCCCTGCAGAGAAACAGATTTAGATACGGGTTCCGCTGCGAGTTCCAATCGCTCCAGCGGCTCTCCCAGTCCGGCCGCCTGAAATCGCACATGCATTCGCTCAGCACCTTGATCGGGCGATCGGCGCTCTTGTCGGTTCCAGGATTGAAGATGAACTCTGCTCGGCAACTCAGGCCGAAGGATTCGGCTTTCTCGGGGGCCTTGATCATTTGGGGACGGAGCCTATTTCCCGACGCACTCCCCGAGAAACACCAGGTCGCAGCTAACGATCAAAGCCCGCCCTTGTGCTGAGATCCTGGGGACCCGCATCGTCCGGGCGCCCGGGAGAATCATCGCCGGGAAAAAACTCCCAGGGAGATAAAGTTCCAGCGTCGGACTAAATTTGGGCGCAGTACCGCGGTTCTGGCGGAAGAATTTGCGACGGGCTTGCAATCGCAACCACCGTATTTTCATTCGACAAACTCTGTGCGCGTTGTTTGCCAGGTCCCGTCATTGCCGAAGCGCCAAATGCAGTCCTTTCCGCATTGCGAAACACCGGTCCGCCACGTGAATTGTCGGAAGCCGGCGATGTTGCCATTCGCCGCCGATCGCTGAAAGTCCAAGCCAAAAGGGCCGTCTCGCGGATCCCCGACATCGAACCGAACCTCCCGCCTCTGGCCCCGCTGCACCGGTGTCTTCGCAATCTCCTTCCTGGTCCTTTGTCAAACTTGTTACTGCGCCGGATTCCCTTTCTTCTGTTTCTCCGCTCCTTCCGGTTCGGTTCTGTCTTGGTTACCCCGCCTGCGGGTTCTGGTCGGCATTCCAACCATTCCTTAGTTTTGTCTAACCTTATCCCCCTTTCTCTCCTAGGCTAGCCCCGCCCTTGGCTTTGGGATACCAGGGGCGCCAGGTCCCCGCTTCCCTATCTCTCCTTGGAGGACATATGCGTCTGTTGAAAATCCTGTTCGTGTTTTCGCTCGCGATTCTGCTGGCGTTTGTGGCCATCAATGCTGGCAGGCGGAATCACTCCCCATCGCTTTTCGGCATTCTGGCCGCTGACGGTGTCCGTCCGGTTCCGTGGCTTAGTGCCGATGGCGTCCGCCCAGTGCCGTGGCTCACTGCCGATGGCGTCCGTCCGGTGCCATGGCTCACTGCCGATGGCGTCCGCCCTGTACCGTGGCGCGGCATCGGCGCCTAGGCTGCCCGCACGGCTGCAGGGGAGAGATGCTACGCATTTTTCCCCTCACTCGTGCTAACATCTCGACCCGCGAGGCAACTTGCCTAACAACCTCGGAGGAGAATGCTCAACCAGTTGATCGAATGGGGCGGCATTACCCTCGAAGTTCTTTTACTTGTTCGGGGCTTCAAGGGAAAACTCGCGTCTCGCTATCCGGTCTTTTACTCTTATTTTGCCTTCGTCTTGTTCCAGGATCTCCTGAGTTTTGTCGTGCATCGGTGGTATCCCCAGCTTTATCGTAACGTCTATTGGTTCACCGAATTCCTGGCGCTCTTGTTTGGGTGTGCGATTGTCTTCGAGATTTATCGTGTGGGTCTCTCCGCATTTCCCGGCACGGCGCGCATGGCGCGCAACGCCTTAGCCCTGGTCTTCGCCCTGGCCATGGCCATCGGCTTGGCCCAGGCTTGGACCGATCCTCGTTGGTGGATGCAAGCGGCCACTACCGACATCGAAGGCGCACTGCGGGCCGTCGAAGCCCTGGCCATCGTGGTTCTCGCCGCCTTATTCTTGTTTTACTCCATACCTGTCGGAAAAAATCTGCGCGGTATTTTGTTGGGATACGGTTTGTTCGTGGGCGCCAGCCTGCTTTCTTTGGAGTTTGTTTCCTCCGCGAACAGTGCCTTCCACCATTTCCTGTCTGCTGCGTATCCTGACTTCTACTTCATCTCTTTGAGTCTCTGGCTCGCGCATTTGTGGTCCTACGCGCCCAACCCCATGCCCGCCAGCGTCCGCCTGGAACAGGAATATCAAAGGGTGGCGGCCGCCACCCACCGCCGTCTGCAAGACGCCCGCGGCATTCTGGCCAAGGCTGTGCGACCATGATCGGCCTCACCAGCGCTCTGCTGATCGGCGGTGTGCTCCTTCTGTTGCTCGTGCTGCTGGCAGCCCGGGGCATATCGGCAGCCCGCGGCTTAGCCTCGAGATCGGACCTGCCGCTATGTGACGATCTCTCCGACTTGGCTACCTGCCCCCACGAATTTGTTCCCAAGATTTTCTCTCGCGTTGACTGGGAATTCGTCGCCCAAACAAAATCGCCCAAGCTCGCCAAGCTCTTCCGCAGCGAGCGCAAAGCCGTCGCCCTGCTTTGGGTGCGCCAGACTTCCGCGGCCATCCAGCGGGTCATGAAAGAACACGCCGTCGCGGTCCGGGGAAGCCAGGACCTGGAATTCACCGCCGAGGTGAAACTCGTCTTCCGGTATGCGGAACTTATGCTGCTGTGCGGCGCGCTCTTCCTGGCCATCCAATCCGCCGGGCCTCTCTGGCTCAGCGGCCTGGCCCTATACGCGGATTCCCTCTCGCGCAGCATCGCTGAAGCTCAGCAAGCCTTCGCGGCGGCCACCCCCCGCCCAATTAATACCTTGGGGCCCGTCTAAAACCACCGAACATCTAAGCCCAACACCTACCCAAACCAATGAGCGCCACCGTAAAACTCGCACCTGTACAAGCCGCTTACGACGATTTGCTTAAGCGGTCGCTTTCCAAGGTTTCTTGCGACCTGGCCCGCCTGATCTACTTGGCCTCCACGCGTGACTACAACACCGGCGCCTATCATCATGACGGTCTGGCCAACCGCTTCCGCCCGGACGCCGCCAGCAAAGCCCTGGAAATCGCGCACCGCCAAGTCTTTTACACCCTCGCGGCGTGCTCCCTCGAAGAACTCGTGTCCCAGCTGCAAATTTATTTGGATTGTTCGCACGAAAGTCCCGAGGACGTTCTGCGCGTCTGGCAGAAGCTCGAGCCCTACCGCGTGGCCCTTCCCGTGGAAGTAAATCCCACCGTGGCCCGCCTGTTTCTCTCCAACGTCAGACTCGCCTTGGCAATCTGGCGGCACCGTCAGCAGCAGGCTCCCCCGCGTCCGTAAGCCGCATGGCCACCGCAGTCACCTGCCCAATGATTTCCGCTTCCGTACCGTAGTTCAATCGCCGCACGCTTTGCGCTGACAGCGGGTGCGGCAACAGCAAGATGTGCCCATCCTGCATCTCGCACCACGAGCATGCATAGCCGTCGCGCAGCTCCACAAAATAAATTGGCCGGTCGAATTCCGTGCGCCAGCGAAACGGCTGGATTTTTCGCACCCGCGGATCGATCTGCACGAAAGACCCTGGGCGCAGCAGCGGGGAAAGCGTGTAGTCCTCCAGCCCGATGTAGCCGTACTGGCTGTGCCGCACGTCCAGGTGCTGGATCAGCGCGATGGGCACTTCTCCCCAGACCTCCACCATGCGCGACAACAAATTCGTATTGGCCACGTCGAAGGAGCGGTCGAAGCGCACCGGAAACGACACCGTCCTCTCCGCGTCGTAAACTTCCAGCGTGGTCAGGTGCGTCTTGGGCAAGGGCGCGGCCAGTTGATGCTGGCTGAGGTTCTCCAGATCGACGCCGTAAACTCGCAGCATGTCCGTGAACTTCACGCGATAAACCGAGCTCAGGCTGTACAGTTTGAAAATGCTGGGGACCGAATCCGAGTTCTCGATCTGCGTCAACCACGCATTGGAGATCTGGAATTCCGGATTGCCTTCGGCTTCCGCGATGCGCTGGCTGAATTCCGCCACGTCGCGCGTAGTAATCCCCAGTCTCGTACGAATGTCTTTCAGCTGTTCGCTGGGAGAGAGCCCCACGGCCATGTGGCATTCTACAGCAAGTGGCAAAGGAACTGCCAAGCCGTCCCTCCAACGCCACGTTTATAGGAGATGAACCCCGTCCCGTATCACAACGGCGCGGGACCTCGGCTTGGCTCCTCGCCTCCCCGCCTTACCTCACGGCTTGGACGACCCCGCCGCAGCCGAAATCTGTCCGCTGCTGCGATACGAGGTCACGATCTTTTCAAAGGTAGGCTGCGTCTCGTGAAAAAGAGGCTCCACGCACCACGTCGTTACCCGGGTAAACGTGGTTCCCGAAGGAATGATGGCGGTCAGAAATTGCACCGGCAGGTTGCTCTTCGCCAGCGTGCCACGATAAGAAATCATCAGCCCTGCTTTTCCATCGATGGCCACCGGCGACTCCGAAAGCTCCTCGTAGTTGCCAAAAGATCCACGCGCCTGCAGCTGTCCCAGGTCCTTATAGCTCTCCAGCGATCCGGTGTACTCCTCCTGAACCACCATCAGGAAGCGCATCTTGTCCTTGGAGCTGAGCCCGGCGAGCACCGCTTTCGAGCGCGGAAGGTCCGGGTTAATAATCCATCCTGGAGGCAGAGTCAGAGAGAACTTACCGGTCCGGTTGACGTACTGCGTAGCGGTCAAAGCTTCGTCGATGACCGGCGGGGGGTCCTTCTTTACCGCTGCTGCATCCGGCGCGCTACTCGGGGCGCTGGCGCTGGGATTATTTTCCGGAAAGCTGATGGTCACGATGTCGCTGCGCTTTACCAGCATCTTCCCGTAGGCGGTCACCACTTCGATCTTGTCGCCCGTCAGGGAATTCATGTGCCCAACGATCTTCGTGCCGTCCTTCAGCGCAATCTCTTCCGCGGCCGCCGGCAAGCTGGCTGCCAACAACACCGCAAGGGCCGATCCAATCCGTTTCATGAACGCCTCCATGAGCGACAAGCTCCCGCACCCCGCCCGCGATTTCCGCCTGGCCGTTGGGTCAGTCCGCTATTCTTCAAGACGTATGCTCAATTTGCGGTAGCCCCCAGGACTCGTCCATAGGCATGTGGTACTAGCGTTCAACATTCGAGATAACTGACTGGACACCCACGCGGCACCCCCCGCTCGCGCAACAAAGGAGCCCAAGCCCTCACAACACCAGCCGTTTTTTGCCGTGCCGATCATCGGACACATTGCCTCCCCGCGCCTTGCGCCGCTACCGAGGGGTAACATACAGTTAAGAGGTCGGTCCTTGACGTTTACCGGGAGAATCGTGGCGACTCCGCTGGAAAATTGGGTTGAAGAGGCGGCGCGGCTCACCAAGCCCGATCGCATCGTCTACTGCGACGGCTCCGAAGCCGAGAACCAGCGCGTGATCGCCGAGATGTTGGCCGCTGGCGACTCCGAGGTGCTCAACCAAAAGACCTATCCCAACTGTCACCTGCACCGCAGCAGCCCCAATGACGTCGCCCGCACCGAGCACCTTACCTACATCTGCGCTCCCGACAAGGACGATGTCGGCCCCACCAACAACTGGATGGATCCCGTCGCCGCGCATCACAAAGTCGGCGCCTTACTCGACGGCGCCATGCGCGCCCGCACCATGTACGTGGTGCCCTACATCATGGGCCCGGTCAATTCCCCGATCAGCAAGGCCGGCGTGGAGGTCACCGACAGTCCCTACGTGGTCGCCAGCATGCGCGTCATGTCCCGCATGGGCAAAGTCGCCATGGACCGCATCGGCGCCTCCGCCGATTTCGTCCCCGGCCTGCATTCCGTCGGCGATCTGGACCCCATGCGCCGCTACATCATGCACTTCCCCCAGGAAAAATTGATCTGGAGCGTAGGCTCCGGCTACGGCGGCAACGCTCTGCTCGGCAAGAAGTGTTTCGCCCTGCGCATTGCCAGCGTCATGGCCCGCGAACAGGGCTGGATGGCCGAGCATATGCTCATCCTCGGCCTGGAATCCCCCGGCGGCAAAGTCACCTACATGGGCGCGGCGTTTCCCAGCGCCTGCGGTAAGACCAACCTGGCAATGATGGTTTCCGCTCTCGAAGCGCTAGGCTACCGGGTCTGGACCGTCGGCGACGACATCGCCTGGATGAAGATCGGCGAGGACGGCTACCTGCACGCCATCAATCCCGAAGCGGGCTTTTTCGGCGTGGCTCCCGGCACGGGAATGAAAACCAACCCCAACGTGATGGAGGCGGTGCACAAAAACACCATCTTCACCAACGTGGCCATGACCGCCGACCGCGAGCCCTGGTGGGAAGGCATCAACGGCCCGCCGCCCGGCGGCCTGATCAGTTGGAAGGGCGATGTCTGGGACACCTCCAAGGGTCCCGCGGCCCATCCCAACGCGCGCTACACCGTCCCGGCGCAACAGTCCCCCAGCATCTCCCCAAAGTGGGAAGCTCCCGAGGGCGTCCCCATCTCCGCGTTCATTTTTGGCGGCCGCCGCGCCCGCGTGGCCCCGCTGGTCTACGAATCCTTCAACTGGCAGCACGGCGTCTTCGTAGGCGCCACCATGGCCAGCGAGACCACCGCCGCCGCCACCGGCAACGTTGGCGTCGTACGCCGCGATCCCATGGCCATGCTGCCCTTCTGCGGCTACAACATGGCCGATTATTTCGCCCACTGGCTGGACATGGGCCGGCGCATCCCCCATCCGCCCAAAATTTTCCACGTGAATTGGTTCCGCAGAGGCGCCGACGGCAAGTTCCTCTGGCCCGGCTACGGCGAAAACGTCCGCGTCCTGAAGTGGATCCTCGAACGCGTCGAAGGCCGCGCCGCCGCCGCCGAAACCCCCATCGGCCACGTGCCCAAGCCGAATGGGCTCACGCTAGATGGCCTGAAGATAACTTCCGACGCCGTCCAGGAACTCCTCCGCGTCGACGCCGAAGACTGGGAGCAAGAACTAGCCGACACCAAAGAATTCTTCCAGAAATTCGGCCCACGCCTACCCGCCGAACTCCGCCAAGAACACGACCATCTGGCCCAACGCCTAGGCCGCATAGCCAGCGTAGCCGACTAATCGCAAAGCAGATCGGCCCGCGGCAGTTTTCCCGCTTTTTTTCGATACGGCAACTACTTAAGCCTCCCCCGCCGTAACCCCCTTCAGAGGCCGCACATCCCGCGCCACCTTAGCTTTCTGGTACGCACTCGCAAACCGCACGCGAATCAGCCAGAAAATCATGCACACGACTACCAGAATGACCGGCGCTTTAGGAAGCCAGGTGCCGCGGATGGCCTCCGGGAAATGTTGCTGCTTTCCCAGAAAAAAAGACCCTGCGGCAACTAACAGCGCGAAGCACATGCGCCAAAGATGCCGGCCGATACGCTGCGCACCAGCAACACCCCCGCGAACGAACATGCGCACGTCCCAGGCGGCAAACAACAAAGCCAAAGCCCCAAAAACAAAATACATCGGCGCGGGATATCCATCTTTCAACCCCGTCGCGCTATTCGCTGCCTGCCATCCATAGATCAAGCCGGCAAATCCCTGCGTCAACGCCACCAACAGCAACCCAAATTCGATAATTCCGACCTCCTTCTCTTTGCGAATGACGGCCAGCCAACCCGTGGCCACCAGGTAGAACGTCAAGACGCCGCCGAAAACATTCCCAATGTTCGGTTTGATAAACGCCGCCATATAAGCGCCGCTCCCGGACATACCGAGGATCGATACGAAAAAAACGTTTCCAGCCGCGCGATGCAGCCGGGAACCCTTGCGAAAAAACAACGCCGGATACCCGGCCAACAAACCGATGATCGCAGCGCAAATGTGAAAAGTCAGAATAGGAGAATATTTCATACCACTGTTCCTCTCTCACTCCTTAACGAGCGGTCCTCCATCAGCGGCGCCAAGTTTCTGCAGCATCAGCACGGCATTGTGGTTCTTCG
This sequence comes from uncultured Acidobacteriota bacterium, assembly GCA_963788495.1. GTDB lineage: Bacteria > Acidobacteriota > Terriglobia > Acidiferrales > UBA7541 > Acidiferrum. Next base: position 92,230 of record CAWBGX010000007.1, read on the forward strand.
GGTTCAGCTGCAGGGATCGTTGATAGTTGGCGATGGCCTGCAATTTGTCGCGGTCGTCCATATAAGCCTCCGCCAGGCTGTCGTAGGTGTTGCTGGATTGCGGATAAGCCTCGACGTTTAGCTGGAAAACGCGGATGGCTTCCTTGTACTTCTTCGCTTGAATCAACTGGTAGCCCAGAGCGTTGAGCTCGCGTTCATCGAAGTTGTAGGTAGCGGGTTCAGCGGCCTTGACGTCATGGTATTGCTTGGCAGCCTGCTCCACGCCGCCGGACGCGATGGTTGCCGAAAGAGTTTCGGCGATGGATTTGCGCGTGTCGGAGGCGGCTTTGATGCGAGGCAGCCACATGCCCATAGTCGCCGCAAAAATTCCCACACCCATCGCGACGGTCAGCACGAAAAGTCCGGCCGCCATGGCCATGCGCCTTGGCGCGCCGGGTCGCTCCTGTGTGCGCAGATACAATTCAAGGACGCCAAGGGGCAACAGGTATTGGGCAAAACTCAAGAAAGTGATGAACGGGCCCTGAAACGTAGCCGGATCAAAACCGGCCGGGCCTTTATTGAGGAAAAGCCAAAGCATCAATCCAACTCGGAAGAACCAAACCCCACCGACCACCAAAAACAGCCGAAGGGCCCAGCGGCGATGGGAACTGAAATCGCGAGCAACCGCGTAGCGCCAGGCCATAACGGCGCAGACCATGATCAAGACGGCGTTGATACTGACCGCCACGTGATCTGTAACGCTGCCGACCACTTTTCTCCCGGACAATACCAAATACAGGCCAGTGACACCCATTGTGAAGGCCACCGGCACGTAGATCTCGCCCATTCCAGCGATGAAACACCGGAAAGCGTGCTCGGACTTGCGGAATAAGCTGAAGCGCTCCGCTGAAAGTAATCGCGGCAGCAAATAGCAGATGCACGGCCAGGGCGGTATTGCCGACTGTGTTTCCGGCGACATATCCATGCGCAAGAAATTTGTTCCACGCCAGGAAATTTCCTCGCGCCGCCGTGACACCATAGAAAAACGCCACAGTAAACGCGAACACGACCTGTCCGATGACGGCCACCACAAACCAAAATCGCGCTGCCGATCTCAAGGCGGTATCCGCAAGCGAATTCAGCTCCAACCGGTTAGTCCATACCGCGGTGCTCATAGTCGTTTCCCTTGTCAAGGCATTGAATAAAGACGGCCCAAGATCAGATCGGCTCCCGGTATCTGCGCAGCCGCACCGCTGCCGCCAGAAATACCGCGGCGAATACCAACCCGACCCACAGACCCGGACTGCCGAGGAATTTCCAAGGTGTGAGTTGTGTCAGCGGAATCAGATGTGGATCGATCGTGGCTCCATCCGGCGTATGAAACGCGAAAGCTTCCGCGGCGAATCCGTACAGTCGGTTTCCCAACAGCGACCCGAAATGCGAAGTGCCAAATGCGATTCTTTCGAAGGCCGCGATCCCCAGCGGCGGCAGCACCGCCCACAGAAATGTCGTGCGGCGCGCCCACCCGGATACCAGCAGCAGCCACGCGTACAGCGGCGCATGCCAGAGCGCCAGCACCATCACGCCGTAGAGAAACACCAGTTGCATCTGAAAGAATGGCAACTGGCCGAGCATCGTCGCGTCACTCCCACCCTTCATCGACAGCTCCGCGGCGTTCACCACCAGCATGAACAGCTGCAGGATCACCGAGACCCCGTAGACCAACACCGGCAGAACCACCAGCGGGATGCTGGCCTTTGCCAGCACGGTCGTAAGATCGGAAACCGGCAGCGACTTCCAGAACAAAATGCTGCGGTCGCGCCGCTCGCCGTGCAGCGCGTCCAGTGAGTAGAACACCCCAACGATAAAGCCCGTCAGCAGGAGCACCCACGCCGCGTGGCTGTAAGGCATTGCCAGCGCGATGAGCTGATGCGCCGCGTCCGATGGCGCCGCTGCATGCCTGCTGTGCGACACACCCATCAAGCCCACTAAGAAGCCCAGCATCCCCACGCAGGCTACCGCCAGCGGCGCGATGTAGATGGAACGGTTCTCCCAAAGTTCCCGCCGGATCGACCAGTACAGTAGCCGGCTTGCGGGCAGGGCAGCAGGCGAGATGCGCTGCGAATCGAGGGCCTCGGGCATGGTGTTTGGTGCAGTACTCATCGCGCCGCTCCTTGCGCCGCGCCGCTTGGATTGCCCATCACCGCAACAAACAAATCCGCGATGCTCGGCTTGCGCACGTCGCCAAGCGCAGCCAACTGCTGGCGATCGGCGCCATCGAACAGCAGGATGCTGCGCCCCAACACTTGCCGCTCGTGCATCGGCCTCAGCGCCCGCGCTGCGGCCATCTGCTCCGGCAGCACTTGCACCTCCAGGTAGCGCGACTCGAATTCTTCCATGCTGCACTGCAGCACGATGCGCCCTCGGTTGATGAACATCAGGTCGGTGAGCACGTCCTGGATCTCTTCCACCTGGTGGGTGGTCACCACAATGGTCCGCGTGCGATCGAAATAGTCGTTCAGCAAGGAATCGTAGAACTGCTTGCGATACAAAATGTCCAGGCCCAGCGTCGGCTCGTCCAGCACCAGCAATCTCGCATCAATGGCCATCACCAGCGCCAGGTGCAGTTGCGCCACCATGCCCTTCGACAATTCCCGGACCTTGCTGGCGTGCTTGACGCTGGTCTTCGCCAGAAATCCTTCCGCCTTGGCCCGGTCGAATCGCGGGTGCACCCCGGCCACGTAGTCCAGCGCCTGCGATACTCGGATCCAGCGCGGCAGCACCGCCACGTCGGCCACGAAGCAAACATCGCGCATCAGCCGCTCCCGCTCGATCCACGGGTCGCGCCCCAGCACCTTCAGCTCTCCCTGATACTGGGTTAGTCCCAGAATCGCGTTCAGCGCCGTGGTCTTTCCCGCTCCGTTGGGACCAATCAATCCCAGGATGCGGCCCTCTTCCACCCGCAAATCGACGCCGTCCAGCGCCATGGTTGTTCCGAACGCCTTACGCAGCCCGCGCGCTTCTATGCATGCCATGGCCTAGCGCTCCTCCTCGGGGGGATTTGACCCGCCAGAGACCAAGCCCTTCGATCCCGGCGTCTTCGCCTGTGCCGCATCCGCGGGCGGCGGACTGCTGGCAGCGGCCAAGAGTTCGTCCGCCTTCAAACCCAGCCGCTGAATCGTCGCGTACACCCGCGGCCATTCTTCGCCCAGAAACTTCTGCCGTTCGCCCCGCAGCAGCAAGCTGCGCGCCCCCGCGTTGATAAACATGCCGAGACCTCGCCTGCTCTCCACCAGTTGCTCGTCGACCAATTGCTGATAGCTCTTGAGAACCGTAAGTGGATTGACCCGGTATTCCGCCGCCACCGTCCGCACCGACGGCAGCGGATCGCCTTCTTTCAGCACGCCATCCAGGATCATCGCCACCACGCGGTCGCGAATCTGCCGGTAAATCGGCTGGCTGTCATTCCACTCACGGTCCATCATGTCTTCCAGATACCCCTCAGAAAGATACCCTCCGTCACTTCGTCCGCTGCAGGTCGAAGTGCGCTACCACGTGCTTGTCGCCCGGAACCATAAAGGTCCAGTCCTCGGTGTGGTGGTCGGCGTCGATCATGGTGAACACCGCATGGTGCATGTGTCCGTACTGCGTGCTGCCGGCCACGTCGACAAAATCGAATTCCACTGTCTTGCCGTCGGGCGAGGCTTTGCCGATCATCCGCGGGCGATTTCCTGCGTCGCAGTAATGTGTCAGGGTCAGGCGATCCTCGTCCAGGTACAGCATGGTGATTGGATCATCCGGCCTGCCCTCCACCTTCATCTCGTGCATGATCGCGTTTCCCATGGAGGTCACTCGCAATATCGCTTGCACGTGCTTGCCGTCTGCCTCAGGCGTAGGCGGGGTAGTCTTGATCATGCCTTCCCAGGAACCGGCGAGAACTTTCAGCGCATCGAACGACTTTTGTGCATCCGACTTTTGCCCGTCGGTCTGGGCGATAGCCACGGTGGAGATCATCGTCAACATCAGAATAACGGGCAGCATAAAACGATGGGATTTCATGTTCATTCTCCTTAAAAACCTTCTTTACTCTCAGATCCTAAACAGGCGACCCAGTTTCGATCGTTCTCTAGTGCTATAGTTAACTATAACACTAGATCGATTGCAAGTGTTTTCTACATTTCCACAGATTTCTTCTATCTATCTAAAAAAGAAAGGCTTACGCAAATACACCCCCATCTCTGTCCTCCTTACACGGATTTCAGACTCCGCCCGTCGCGGTATCTCAGGAGGGCAGGTATGGTGCTCCGGCAGGGGGTGTCCTTTCCAGGGTGGCGCAGATCGGGGCGGCAACTTCACCATCCCAACTGCTCCTCGAGAGCCAATCCCCTGCAATCCATTCAATTTCTTGTACTTATAAAATTAGTTGACATGTAGTAAATATTGTGCTATCCTTGGTCGTGTTTGACTCAGCCCACCCGCGCCCAGCCCCTCGGCGCCCGCATTGCCCAGGCCCGAAGAAATTTCTAGGGGCAGGGACTTGTTTACCCAGCTTGCCCCGAGTCTCGGGGGCCTCGAAGGTCCGGCGTCCACACGATCACGCCCTCCCCTGCGCAGCCTCGAATCGACCCGCACCGGAGTTAACTCCTCTGAATCCACTTTCGCGAAGAAGCCGCCAAATTGCCCGATTGGGCAAATCAATCCTTCAGAATCAGCGCGAAAAGTCGCTAAGTCCTTTAGAGCTCACTCTTACGAGAAATTCGCCCGTAAGTCCTTTAAAGCTCACTCTTACGAAAACAGGGGTTTTCAAGTCCCATCGAATCACACTCTTACAAAAAAAGAGGGGGGGTACCTTTCGACAAACAGAGGGTCTGATAGCGCCGGCCGGTCCTCAGGCGACGAAGGGCATTCTTGCCGGCTCGCCGCTAGCCCTGGCGCTGACGGTTCAAAGGATCGACTGGATCTCAGGATCGAGGGAGACGTGCGTAGCGGGAATGCCGTTGATGGAAAACTTCTCGCCGTCCATTTCCGAGAAATGGAAGAAGCGGCTGATGTGGTAGTCCTCGTCGTAACCGGAAAAGAGCCGTTCGGTTTCAGCGGGAGTAAGCGCGAAAGCGGAGAGTGCCGCCGGTTGGCCGAACTCCCCGGCCAGGGAGCGATACTTGGCGACCAGTTCCTGCAAAGGCATCATCGGTGCTCGGCGCGGCTCAGCAGCCATGGCATCTCCTTGGCAGAGTGTAGCGCCGGGCGCAGTAGAAAAGAAGAGGGATTAACGCAAAGGGCGAGGACGTAGGGGATACCAAGAACTGGCCTCCACGCCAGCCAGAAGCGTTTCACGGCGTTGCGAATTTGGCCGCCGGAGCCTGGATTGGGTAAGATGCTGGGCGGGACCTGAGACCAATGGAGGAAAGCATATGAGCATTGCCGTAGGACAAAAGGCGCCGGATTTTGCTTTGCCGAACCAGGACAAGAAGGAAGTGAAGTTGTCGGATTTCGCGGGACACAAGAATGTGGTCCTCGTGTGGTATCCGCTGGACTGGAGCCCCACCTGCACCGACGAGCACGTCTGCATCGTCAACGAGATGAAAGCGTTCGAGACTCTGGACGCCGAAGTCCTCGGCGTCAGCGTGGACAGCGTGTGGTCGCACAAAGCCTACGCCTCCAAGATGAACATCAAGTACTCGCTGCTGGCCGACTTTCATCCCAAGGGCGCCATGAGCGAGAAGTACGGCGTCTACTTGGCGGATAAGGGCATCACCGGCCGCGCCATCGCCATCGTGAACAAAGCCGGCAATGTGGCGTGGTTCAAGAACTACGACATCCCCGTGGTCCCGGATTTGAAGGAAGTAGCGGCCGCGCTGGGCCAGGTGAAAGCGGCGACGGCGTAGGAAGTAGCGAAGCAACGAAGTAAGGAAGCAACGAAGTAACGAAGTAAAGATGTAGCGACGTAGCGAACCCAACTCCGCCGCGGCGGGTGTCCCGCAACCACTGACGCCGGATTCAACCAGCGCGCTCTTGGTTGCGTCGTTACTTCGTTGCGTCGTTGCTTCTTTGCGTCGTTACTTCACTACGTCATTGCTTCTTTACGTCCTCGCTTACTTGGCGAGGTCGTTGCGAATGATCGCGCCGCCCTTCATCACGAACTTGACCGACTCCAGCACCTTGACGTCGGAGAGCGGATCGCCGCTGACGGCGATGATGTCGGCGTAATGCCCGGTTTCCACGGCGCCGACTTTGTCGGCCCAGCCGAGCAGATCGGCGGCCCTCACCGTGGCGGCCTGAATGGCGTCGATAGGCTTCATGCCCCACTCCACCATTTTCGCGAACTGCTTGGCGTTGTCGCCGTGCGGGTACACTCCGGCGTCGGTGCCGAAAGCCATCTTGGCCCCGGCTTGCCAGGCCTTGCGGAAATTTTCGCGCTGCAAGCGCCCGATTTTCTTTTCTTTTTCGATGGACTCCGACAGCATTCCCGCCTTGGCGCCTTCCTGCAAAATAAAATCGTCGTTGTAAATGTCAAAAACCAGATAAGTGCCGCGTTTTTTCGCGGCCGCGATCCCATCGTCGTCGATCAAGCTGCTGTGCTCGATCGAATCGATGCCCGCCTGAATAGCGTCCTTGATGGATTGCGTGCCATGCGCGTGCGCGGCCACCCGGCGCCCGAGTTTGTGGGCTTCCTCGGCGATGGCCTCCATTTCCTCGAAGGTGTATTGCGGCGTGCCGGGCTGATCGCCTTTGCTGAGCACGCCGCCGGAAGCGCAGATCTTGATGAGGTCGGCGCCGTACTTGATGGTTTCGCGAACCTTGGCGCGCGCGGCCCAGGGGCCGTCGGCGACGCCTTCGGCCTTGAAGTGAAATTCATAGGGAAGAAGATTGTTGTCGCAGTGGCCGCCGGTGATGCCCAGAGGCGGCCCGGAAACCAGCATGCGCGGGCCGGGGATGTCGCCGTCGTTGATGCCGTCGCGCAGAGCCACGTCGGTGTAGCCGCTGGCGCCCACGTTGCGGACGGTGGTAAAACCGGCACGCAGTGTGATTCGCGCGTTCTTGGCCCCGGTGATGGCTTCGCGCGGCACGGAAATGCCCAGCGCCTGGTATCCGCTAGAAGACGGATCGCCGGTGAGATGGGTGTGGACATCGATCAGGCCGGGAAGACAGGTGACCGCGGTCAGATCGTACGGCGTGACGCCGCCGGAGAGCGCCATGGAGGACGCAGGCCCGACCGCCGTGATGGTGCCGCTGCTGTCGAAAGTGATGAGCTGATCGGTGAGCATGCGGCCGGACCGGACGTCGAGCAGTTTGCCGCACCGCAAGGAACCGGGAGCGGCGTAAGCAAAGGGCGAAGCGACTACGACCACAAAGAGTGCGAAGAACAGTTTGCGCATCAAGAATCACCCTGGCGAGCAAGATAGGCTGGAGAAAGCATGTCGCGTCTATCTTAGCGAGAAAGGGGAAGCGTCCATTGAAACCGAAGGCGCTTGCGGCGACTTTGGCAATAGCGCAGCCGGGAGCCGTCTACGCAATCACAATATGCACGACAGTAACTTTTTCTGCGTAACCACGGCAAGAACGCCGAGAAGGAAGACTCATTCTCGCGGCGATTCCCCGGGGGTGCGTAGGGTTTCTCCGGCAAAGTTGAAAAATGGCGCATGGGGTGCCGGCCTATCGGGCGCGAAATGAGTTATAAGGATCGTGGCCGGGACGCTGAACCTTCGCCCCCGCAAAGAGGGAACCTTGAACAAGATGAAAAAATTCATGCTCGTAGTGGTTCTTTTAGAAATGCTGACCGCCACCGGGGCCGTGGCGCAAACCGCGCCGGCCAGCACGGAAAAGAGCGAGCGCCATGAGTTCGTGATCGCCAACTTCAAGACGGAAAGCGGGGTGACGCTGCCGCAGGCGCTCATCGTCTACGGAACCTACGGCCATTTGAACGCCGCCAAGGACAACGCGGTGCTGCTGCCGTCGCACTATATGGCGGACTTTCATGGGTACGAGTGGCTGATGGGGCCGGGCAACGCGCTGGATACGTCCAAACTGTTTCTGGTGGCCACGGAGATGTTTGGCAGCGGGCATTCGTCGTCGCCGAGCAACACGCCGGAGCCGTATCATGGGCCGCGTTTTCCGGTGACCAGCATCCGCGACAATGTGGAAGCGGTGCACCGGCTGCTGACCGAGGAACTCAAGATCACGCACCTGCGCGCGCTAATTGGCTTTTCCATGGGCGCGCAGCAGGCTTTCCAGTGGGCGGTGAGCTATCCGACGTTTGCCGACCGCATCGTGGCCACTTGTGGCACCGCCAAGACGTACGGGCATGGCGTGGTGCAGGCTGGAGGGACAGATCGCGGCACTTACGGCGGACGCCGCCTTTCAGAATGGCGACTACACGGTTCAGCCGAAAAAGGGCTTGGAGGCTTTTGGGCTGGTCTGGACCGCTTGGCTGTATTCGCAGGAGTGGTGGCGGCGGGAATTGTGGCGCGAGGGAGCGCCCCCGGGAATTACGTTTGAAAAAGTGCTGAACGACTATCGAACGGATTTTATTCCGGGTGGCGACGCCAACGACATTATTTTGCAGATGCGAACCTGGGAGCGGCACGACGTGGGCGGGACGCCCGGGTTTGGCGGAGACGCGGAGAAGGCACTGCGGTCGATCAAGGTGCCTCTTCCTGTATATGCCGTCGGAGACGGATTTGTACTTTCCGGTGGGGGATGCGCGCTATGAGGCGGCTTTTATTCCTGGCGTGGCGCTGGTGCCGATTCCGTCGCTGTGGGGGCATACAGCTGGGGCGGCTGGTAGCGCGGCGGATGGGAAATTTTTGAATGAGACGATTGGGAGGTTTTTGTCGGGCGGGAAGTAACGACTGGGCTGCGCGACGGCTGGGTCACGCGGCGTTCCTCTGGGCACGACCCTGCTTGTCGCAGGACTGACCGCTTTGGCTTACACCGTAAAGCGGCGCTTAGGCGCCGCACTCCACATTAGTGCGCGAACTGGCGGATTAGCAGGACCAGACGCCAGCGCTGCTCTTCCGTCAAGCGTTTTTTGAAGGATGGCATGGGCTTGTGGCCTTGGGAGATTTTGTAGAACAACTCGCCGTCGGTTGCGGCGCTCATGCGGTTCGCGTCGGTGAAGTTGGTCGGGGCGGGATTGTACAAGGACGCGTCGTGGCCGTCGCCTTTGCCGGTTTCACCGTGGCAGGAGGCGCACTTTTCGGAATAGACGGTGCGGGCCGATTGCAGGGCGATGTCGGAGGGCTGCAGGGGATTCTGGCGCTGCTTGGCGGCTTCGGGGACCGTCCAGGGGCGATTGTCGAGGAATACGTAAACTGCCGCCGCGGCGATTACAGTCAGGAGAAGAATGAAGGCGGCTCTGCGGATGGCGAGGTCGCGTTGCGTGGGATTGGTCATGGAGGAACGAGGAAATTTTCGCACATCGTTGGGGGGCGGCGAAAGTGGATCGGGCTTGCCGGCTGGGAGCCGGCGCTACATGTCGCGGAAGATGAGCCAGAGGAGCTCGGCGTTGAAGAAGAGGATGGCTATGGCGACGATCCAGGCGATTAGCCAGGTGGCGCGGGAGTTGGTGAATTCGCCCATTTTCGACCGGTTGCTGGTGAACTGGATGAGCGGGATCACGGCGAAGGGCAACTGAAAACTGAGAATTACCTGGCTGAGGATCAGCAGCGAAGTGGCCTTGCCCTCGCCGGCGATGCCAATGACCAGCACCGCGGGAACGATGGCGATGGCGCGGGTGATCAGGCGGCGCACCCAGGGCTTGAGGCGAATGTCGAGAAAGCCTTCCATGACAATTTGCCCGGCGAGCGTGCCGGTCAGCGTGGAGTTTTGCCCGGAGGCCAGCAGGGCGCACGCGAAGAGCGTGCTGGCGAAGCTGGCTCCGAGGACCGGAGTCAAGAGCTTGTAGGCGTCGGCGATGTCCGCGACGTTGTGCAGGCCACGGGTGTGGAAGGCCGCGGCGCCGAGCATCAGAATGGCGGCGTTGACGAAGAGGGCCAAGCCGAGGGCGAGGTTGGAATCGAAGACCGTAAAGCGCAGGGCTTCGCGACGGTCGCGAACGGAAGGGCCGAAAGCGCGGGTCTGCACGATGCTGGAGTGCAGGTAGAGATTGTGGGGCATGACCGTGGCGCCCAGAATGCCGATGGCGATGTACAGCATCTCGCGGTTGCGGAGGATTTCCATGTGGGGAATGATTCCCTGGGCGGCTTGGCGCCACAGCGGCTGCGCGAAGAAGAGTTCGTAGGCGAAACACGCGGCGATGGTGGCGATGAGGGTGACCACGAAGGCCTCGATGAGGCGGAAGCCGCGTCCCTGAAGGGCCAGGACGATGAGCACGTCGAACGCGGTGATGAGCACTCCGGCGAGAAGAGGCAAGCCGAAGAGCAGCTTGAGGGCGACCGCCGAGCCGAGCACTTCCGCAAGGTCGCACGCGGCGATGGCGATTTCGCAGAGCACCCACAGCACAAACGAAGTGCGCCGCGAATAGTGTTCGCGGCAGGCTTGGGCCAGGTCGCGGCCGGTGGCGATGCCCAGCTTGGCGGAAAGGGCCTGCAGGAACATCGCCATGAAATTGCTGATGACGATGACGCTGAGCAGGCTGTAGGCGAATTTGGCGCCGCCGGCGATGTCGGTGGCCCAGTTGCCCGGGTCCATGTAGCCGACGGCGACGAGATAGCCGGGACCCGCAAAGGCGAAGGCCTTACGGAGCCACGATGCGCCGGCGGCAATGGGGATGGAGCGATGCGCCTCGGGCAGCGAAGGCACGGTGGCGAGGCGCGGCGGGTGGGCGGCGGCGAAGCCGGGCGAAACCTCGGAACTGATGGAGGGTTCGGTTTCGAGTTGTTGAGGGCCTACCGGCTCCATCATTCGAGTTAACCGCGTTAAATATCTCTCCTAAACTACACTTAATATCAAAAACTGTCAATAGGAGATAGGGCGCTTGTTTCCGCTGGCCCAGCAGGCGCGGAAGCACCGCGCTGCGGGCTGGCGGGCGCGCGCCGCGGCGGCTGTGGTACTTTGGCAATGGCTTTTGCAGCCAGGCCGAATAGATCGGAGAGAGACGGAGATGGATGAACAGACGCCGGTACAGGGGCAGGTGCAGATCAAGGCGGACGAAAAGGAATTGCAGGGCGAATACAGCAATCTGCTGATGATTCACCACAACCTGGAAGAGTTTACGCTGAATTTCATTTATATTTTTCCGAACGGCACCCAGGGAAAGCTGTTGAAGAGCATGATCGTGAGCCCCGGCCACGCCAAGCGCATCTGGCGGGCGCTGGGAGAGAACCTGTCGCGGTACGAGACGCAGTTCGGGCCGATCAAGGAAGCGCCGGAAGGGAGCGGGCCCGCGCCAAACGTGGGTTTCCTGCAGTAGGCGGCGCTGTCGGCAAAGAAAGCGGGCGCACGGCGGTATTGTGCCGAGCCGGGCCAAGCGTGTTAGAATTTGGCAGTTGTACCTCGATTGGGCCTGTAGCTCAGGTGGCTAGAGCGCGCCCCTGATAAGGGCGAGGTCGGTGGTTCAAGTCCACCCAGGCCCACCATGCAAATCAGAGCCACTCAGACGGCACGCTGGGCCAGGCGGCCAGAGCAGTCAATACAAGGGCGTTTCACAGGACTAATGTTGAGTTCGGTAAACATTGGTCGCTGCGCGTATGGGCCTGAAAGCGATAGTTGAGCCCAGGGTCACTTAGCCGGAAATGAGGCTATTCGGCCAGGCGGCGAGAAGCCCCGTTCTTACTAAGCCTCCGCCGCCAGCCTTAGCTGTATCTCGCGCATGACGACCATCAAAACTTCAACTTATTATTTCGCTTGCGCTAGCCCCGCAATTACTGCGGCGACTTTTTCGAGGATCTGATTCCAGCCCTCTAGTTGCCCGCTGTTTTTCGCCTCTTCCATGGTTTCATTTCCAATCATGGTGAGTTTCGTCTGGCCGTTTCCAAAATCCTCAAAAATGACCACGTCGTGCGCACCGTCTATGGCCTCATGTTCTATTCCATAGTGCGCAGGCTCAACCTTGTTTCCCTTCGAGTCGGCAAAGTACAGGGAGTAAACGATCTTCTCGTGCAGAACAATTTCGTGGTATTCCCCACCATTCCAGAACTCCTGCCCATCCGGCGATTTCATGCAGCAGAGAAATTTTCCTCCTACGCGAAAATCAATCTTGCAAAAAGGCGCTGTAAAACCCTTCGGCCCCCACCACTGCATCACATATTGCGGGTCGGTCCACGCCTTCCAAACCAATGCGCGTGGAGCATCGAAAACTCTGGTGACCACCATCCGCTCTTTCTCGTTAACGGTGTTTTTTGTCATTCCTGACCTCCGCTTTCTTCATTTGATTCACAACCACATCCAACTTGTCGAGACTCTCTTCCCAGAATCGGCGATAGCTAATCGCCCAGTCGCTAACGGTCTTTATCGCCTCTGGCCTAAGCGTGCACACGCTCTCTCTTCCACGCTTCGTCTTGATCACAATCCGCGCCCGCACCAGGCAGGCAATATGTTTTGAAATCATCTGCTGCGAGAGTGCAAACGGTTCCGTCAATCCATGCACCGAGGCCGGCCCATGGGAGAGTCGTTCGATCATCGCCCGGCGGGTTGGATCCGACAGAGCCGCAAATGTTGTGTCTAACCTACCCACAACCATATGGTAGTGAATTATCCGTCGATGTCAAGTGTGGATTTTGGAGCTCCCGATTTGGCTCATCACTTAGGTGAACGATACTTCTTCGGCTTGATCTGCAATCGGACGGGTCACCGCATTTTCTAAGAGTGCCACAGGAAAAACTGATGTATCCTTCGACATCTAGCCCGCGTGCGTCACGTTCACCGCGCGAAGAATTATCGGGACCGAGGCGCGGAACTCTCGAGATTGGGTCATCCGCAAGTACACGAAATCCCATGGCAGATTGGCAAATGCGAGAAAAGCGGCCACTCCGAGGACCTCGGCCGGAGCCAGAGGGGCCGACGCTCAAGAACTACATCACGCCCGCCGGATTGCAGCGGTTGAAAGACGAGCATGTGTTCCTACTGAGGCGCGAGCGGCCCGCGGTGGTAGAGGTCGTAGCGTGGGCTGCCAGTAATGGGGACCGCAGTGAAAACGCCGACTACCTCTACGGCAAGCGACGGTTAGGCCAGATTGATTCGCGGATTCGCTTTCTCACGAAACGCATCGATGCTGCAGTGGTCACCGATCCCGCCGCTGCGCGGCAGGGGTCAGCCGCAAAGCGCATCTTCTTCGGCGCAACCGTGACCTACAAGGACGCCGCCGGGCTGGAACACGTCGTCTCAATCGTCGGCATCGACGAGGTGGAACTCGACCGCGGCTACATCAGCTGGCGCTCGCCTCTCGCTAATGCTCTGATGAAGGCGAGCCCCGGCGACCGCGTGGAACTGCGCGCGCCAGCGAAGACGGAGCATCTCGAGATCATCGAGGTCGAGTACGCGCCGATTCCGATGGATCCTTTCCGCGAACCGCTAGGAGCTCAGTCGACGCCCAAGGTCGAACGCTCCTAGACCAAGCCGCCCTACTTTGAGCGTTCCCCGATCTTTGATTGGAACCCAGGGTATTACCGAGAATGAGAATGTGGATTGCCACAAACTTCATGGACTTTTTCTAACCCACAACCCAACCCACAACATGCGATGTCTTGTACGATTTCCGCGTATTTTGGCAGTCCCCGCGTCTTTGTAAGTTGTTGCAAAACCAATGCTCGCTACACGGATAAGGGCGAGGTCGGTGGTTCAAGTCCACCCAGGCCCACCATTTAAATCACCGGTAAATACGCGGCGGCTATTCTGACTTTTCCTCTTTCAGGGAATATCTCTCAAAAAACCGATTTGCCTTTAAACCCAAGGCAATTCCGGCCGCATCCTATTATCGACCATGGGAGGAACCGCATGAATCTGCCGGATGCGCCGATCGCACACGAGGGCTTCTTCGTCACGCATTTTTTCACCGTGAGGGACCAGGAAAAATCGAAGGACTTCTACGTCCGAATCCTTGGCGGGAAAGTGATCAAGCCGGAGAATCCCTGCTACATCAAGCTGGCTAACACCTGGATTGTTCTCAATTCCGGCGGCGGCCCAACTCCCGACAAGCCAGAGGTGCTGCTCGAAAGCCCTGCGGATCTCAACAAAGTGAATAGCTTCCTGAACTTGCGCGTCGCCGACATCTGGGCGTGCTACAAACAATGGCGCGACAAAGGAGCGTTCTTCCTTACCGAGCCGTTAGACAATCACGGCTGGGAATCGCGTTGCTACATGCGCGATCCCGACGGTTACCTCATCGAGGTTGGTCAATACACTCAAATGGCCCTCGATCGTTTCAAAAGCTACGGCGGTTGAATTGCCAAACTTCACCAGAGCAGACTCCGATCGTCGCCGGCATGCTTTCGCCCGCCGACGTTCGATCCTATCGCACTGAAACAGCGGCGGGGATCTGAGGACTACGGCTTCGCGGTCGTCCAATGGAAACCAATCCAGCCAATAAGAGGTCAAGGTGCTTACGGTGATACCAACACCGGGGCGAGTTGTTTTGCTGTTAGCCCACTATGGAAAGAATGACCAGGCCGAGAAGGTGTATCCTCGATTTTGAGTGCATTCCACATTGCGTCTGAGGAATCGACTGTCCATCGCGATGCGCATACTCATCATTGAAGACGAACAAAAAGTGGCGGATTTCGTCCGCAAAGGACTCCAGCAGGAAGGGTATGCGGTCGATATCGCGCGTGACGGCGAGGAAGGCGCCTACCAAGCCGAAAACTTTGACTACGATGGTGTGATCCTGGACCTGATGCTTCCGAAATTGATGGGCTTGGAAGTCTTGAAACAGATTCGTGCGCGTAATTTGAGCTTGCCGGTGCTGATTCTGACGGCCAAAGGAGCCGTCGAAGACCGGGTGACAGGCCTCGACAGCGGCGCCAGCGACTACCTGGTCAAACCGTTCGCCTTTGCGGAACTCTCGGCGCGAATCCGAGCGCTCCTGCGTCGCGGCGCTCAGGAAAGCACAACGCTGAAACTGGCGGATCTCGAAATGAACACCGCCACCCGCACGGTGACTCGCGCGGGACGAAAGCTCGATCTCAAGCTGAAGGAATTTTCGTTGCTCGAGTTTTTGCTGCGGAACGCGCGGCGCACCGTTACCCGCACCATGATCATCGAACATGTGTGGGACATTCACTTCGATTCGGTCAGCAACGTTGTGGACGTGCACATCAATTCGCTGAGAAATAAAATTGATCGCGAATTTCCATTTCCCCTGATCCACACCGTTCGAGGCGTCGGCTATGTGCTCACCGACGAGCCGTCATGAAAGCCCTTGGCCTTCGCGCGCGCCTTACCCTTTTCTACTCGCTGATGCTGGGCGCCATGCTGGCCGCTTTCGGCGTTCTCTTCTATCACTCGTTAAACATCGTCCTGGAACGCAGCCTGACGGAGGAGCTGCGGCAACGCGTGGTCTTCCTCAGGAACTATCTGCAAGTCCAGAACGGCGATTTGCAGCTGGTCAGCGATCCGTCCAATCGCGTTGAGGCTTACCTTATTCACTCCGCAACCCGCTACTACCAGGTGTTTCGGCTGCCCTCTGGAGCCTTACTCGTCCAGTCCCAGGATCTGGAATTGCTGGGAGTGCACTTCACTCCCGACCAGGTGCGGGCTCTCGCCAACGCACAAGAATTCACCGACCTTCGCCTCGACCGCGAACGCTTGCGTTTTCACAATTTGATAATTCCAGTAAATGGCTCCAGCGCTTTCCTGGTGCGCGTCGGCATTCCTCTCACTCCCGCCGATGACGCCCGCAAAAGCTTTTTGTATTCTCTTTTCTTCCTGGCGCCGCTTGGCGTTCTCGCTGCCGCACTTCTCGGATGGCAAATGGCGCGCCGGGCTCTCCGCCCCATGAAGGATCTGGCCGCCGCGGCGCGAGGGATCGACATCGAAAAACTTCAGCAACGGTTGCCCACTCGCGGCTCCGGAGATGAGGTGGACGAACTTGCGCGGTCCTTCAACGAAACCCTGGGCCGGCTGGAGGATTCCGTTGGCCAGATGAAGCAGTTCACCGCGAGTATTTCCCACGAACTGCGCACGCCTCTGACCGTTTTGCGTGGAGAAACCGAAGTTGCCCTCCTCAAATCGCGCTCCATCGAAGACTACCGGCATCTGCTGTCCAGCCAGTTGGAAGAACTCGACAAACTCACCCGCTTGATCAACGACCTACTGGTATTGGCCAATGCGGAAGCCGGGCAAATTCGCTGGGCGGGGCAGAATGTCGATCTTTCCGCGCTCGCGGTTTCTCTGGCCGAACAACTGGAACCGGTGGCAGCTTCCCAGGGGATTGAATTGCAAACCTCCACGGAATCCAATGTGAATGTTTGCGGGGATGCCAGTTGGCTGGAGCGCGTGGTCCTCAATTTGCTGGACAATGCCATCAAATTCTCGCCAAGAGGCGGTCGCATCCAGCTCAGCGTGGCCGCTGAAAACGGATTTGCTGCGTTGCGTGTGGAAGATAAGGGAATGGGTATTCCGCCTGAGGCATTGCCGCACATTTTTGAGCGGTTTTATCGCGCCGAGCCTTCCCGCTCCAAGCACCTTCCAGGTGTCGGCCTCGGTTTGGCACTGGCGCGTTGGATCGTCGAAAAACATCGGGGGAAAATCACGGTGGAAAGCGAGCCTGGACGTGGAACCCTCTTCACCGTGAGGCTACCGCTCTATTCAAGCGTTCCGACATAGGCTGTAACTCACAGATACCAAAGGCGTTATCAGCAAGCGGCCTTCATTAAAAAGAAATTAGGTTCATTTCATCTTCGTTTCAGCCTGACCCTCTACGCTGGATTCGCACGCTTCCTTTTTGCCGACGCTTAACGGCCGGCCACAAGGTGCGTGCGCAGTAGAAAAAGATCGAGACCTCCAGCGGCTCAAGAAACAAACCCGGCTAGCGGCTCGCTACTGCCAAAGATTTTCGAATAGCGAATAGAAGAGGAGAAAAGCAGTGATGAAGATGAATACCAACAGGAAGCTCCGCTTTTGGACTTCGGCTGTAGCAGTTCTTGGCGCGATGTTGATTGGCAGCGTGGTCATCGCGAAAGCCTCGCGTTCCGGCACAAAGTTGGAGGCGCCCATCTTTGCTCCGGCTGTGAACAATGCCGCTTTGGCCGCACCTCTCGCCAGCAGTTACTCGCCGCTCATCAAGCAGGTGCTGCCCGAAGTCGTGAACATCGCTTCCTCAAAAGTAGTCACTCGTTCGGATGAAGACAACCCCATGTTTGACGACCCGTTCTTCCGCCAGTTTTTCGGCGACAAGCAACCACACTCCCGGCAGCCACAACAAGAGCCACGACAAGAGAAAGAGCAAGGTCTCGGCTCCGGCGTCATCGTCGGCACAAACGGATACATCCTCACGAACAATCACGTCGTTGACGGAGCCACCGACATAAAGGTTTCCCTGCGAGACAAACGCGAATTCACGGCCAAGGTCGTTGGCCGCGACCCCAAAACGGATATCGCCGTCTTGAAGATCGACGCGGATCATCTGCAGGCTATCCCGCTCGGAAATTCTTCTAACGTTCAAGTGGGCGACCTGGCTTTCGCCATTGGCGACCCGTTTGGCATCGGCCAGACCGTCACCATGGGAATCGTCAGCGCAAAGAGCCGAGCCAACCTGGGTATCGAAGACTATGAAGATTTCATCCAGACCGATGCCGCCATCAATCCGGGAAATTCGGGGGGCGCGCTGATCGACGCCAAGGGCGAGCTAATCGGAATTAACACCGCGATTCTTTCTCACAGCGGCGGCAATCAGGGTGTGGGCCTCGCCATCCCCGTCAATCTGGCAAAGAGAGTCATGGATCAGATTATCGAGCATGGCCACGTGATCCGTGGATTCCTGGGGGCTACGATTCAAGACGTCACTCCCACCATGGCCAAGGCTCTCGGAATGACCAACGCTGAGGGCGTCCTCATCGGCGACGTTACACCTAAGGGTCCCGCGGCCCAGGCTGGCGTGAAACCCGGCGACGTGGTCATGAAGATGAACGGGCAATCGGTGGCCGATTCCGCTGGGCTTCGACTGCAGGTCTCCGAAACCGATCCGGGCACGACCGTGCCGCTCACAGTTCGTCGCGGAAGCAGCACCCTAGACCTGAACGTGAAACTTGGAGAACTGCCTCCCGACCACCAGAAGACGGCACAAGACAACTCCGATCAGGGAACGTTAGAAGGACTGCAAGTCGAGCCCCTGACTCCCGCGGTGCGGCAGCAACTGCATCTCGGGCAGGAAAGTCATGGCGTCGTCATCTCTCAAGTGGATCCTAACGGCGCAGCCGCCGCCGCGGGGATTCGCGAAGGCGACGTCGTCGAGGAAGTAAATCATCAACCGGTAACCAGCGTCAGCGAATTTGAACAGGCGATGCGGAGTGCCGGTACTAACGCCATCCTGCTTCACGTTGAGCGCGATGGCAGCGGATTCTACGTGGCCATAGCGCCTCGCTGAAGTCCGGTCCAGAACCAATACAATCGGCGGGCAGTCTTTCCTGTGACTGCCCGCCGGTTTTTTCTTTGCAGTTGAATTTAGAAGCGGTGCTTTCCCTATTCACCACGCTCGACGATTCTACAGAGTGCGCGAAACTCCCGAACCCCTTTAGCCGGGCACTACAAGAACGATCAAGCCGACAGGATCAACACTCCCGCTGTCTCTCACGCACGACTGCGAATAGGCTTCGCAGGCTGTTGGTCAGATCGACGATTTCACCCTTCCCCTCGACGTCAAAATCAATTTCATAATTTCCCGCCGCGGCGTGATCTACCGCTTCCTTGAGATTCAGCAGCGGCTTGATCACCTGGCGCGGCAACTCGTAACTGACCCACACGCTAATCAGCAAGGTCACCAAAGAAACGATGCTGAGAGCCCACTCTGCCTGCCGCAGCAGATGCCGGGCTTCGGCATGGTCCTGTTTGACGCGATTCCAGTTGCGAGACTCCAGATCGGAAGTGAGCCGCAGGATGTCTTGGCTCGAGGTCTGAAGATCGCCGGTGACCAGCCGCAAGTCCGGATTCCCTTGCTGCACCGTCTCCGAAATCTGCGTATCAAAAGAGTCGACCTGCTTGCGCAATTCCTCGATCACTTGTTCACGCTTACCGTATCTTGCTTTTTTCAACAGTCCATCCAGATCTTGTTCGTATGCTTTGACCACCGCCTGGATGCGATCTGTCGTTCGCTGCCCAGGCTGCTCTACCGCCGATACTGTTTTCGCAAACCTTTGGCGATAGAGCACCAGCGCCTGCGCCGCTTCTTGCAGCGCGTCCTGGTCGTCAGGTTCCAGATTCCGGATCTGATTCAGGATTTCCTGGGTCTTGTCGACGGATTGCTGATTGGTCTCCAGATAGACGGCATCGTGCAGCAGGAGATAGTTGCGTTCCGCGCGGCGTGCCTCCAACATGGCGATCGACGCCTGCTGTGCCAGCGTCGCCGCCGGAGCGTCCACGTTCACAATGCGATCGACAATCCAGGCCATGCGAAATAAATAATACACGGCCAGGAAAATCACCGGCACCAGGATCAGCCTCACGAGCGCCAGGCTGTACGCCGTTCTCCTGCGCAAAGAGTTTCCGGGTGCAAGAATCTTGAAGGACTTCCGAATTCCTAATTTCATGCCAACCCCGTTCCGAGCGCCAGATTTCGATAAGGCATTGCCATCGGATTTCCGAGACGCTCTGGCGTTCGGAACGCCCGCGAGGTCACATCTCCGAACGCGAAGCGCGCCGATCCCAAAGCGAGGAATGAAGAAGACCGCCCAGTTGCCGCTCTTCCCACCGCGCAACATATCCGGCCCTTGCAAGAGCAGCCGTATAGTTGGGCAGCCGGCTTACACGCAGCCCCGTAGTCAGCCGGAAAGCGGCGTACAGCCCGGTAATAACCCCTCGCGTCCAAACGCGGCCAACTGGCCCGTCTGCCTCGCGAAAGTCCGAGATCATCCACCGCGCGTCGTGAGCCCCCCAGTTGGCGAGGCTGCCGACGACACTTTCAAGTTCCGTCTCAGAGAAGCAGTCCAAAAAGAAGTGGGTTACGATTAAATCGTAGCCTTCGGGCCGGGGCCGAAATTCACATACATCCCCGGCGTGAAACTTGACTCGCTGGCGAAACGCCTCGCCCATACTGGCGACTCGCCGCTCCGCAAGCTCGATCATCCTCGGGCTGAGCTCAACGAAATCCACCTGCACTCTCGGATTGGCTCCCAGCAGCCGCGCGAGAAATCGGCCGTCTCCGCCGCCGCACACAATAGCCCTTTCTGCGGTTCGCGTCTCCCCCAAGAATGCCATTCGTCGTTGCTCCAAGCGATCTCCAAACGAAAGATGCTCAAGCATCTCGTAATAGGAGGCAATTGCGTTGCAATTCATTCGCGCAGGCTGAGTCTGTTTCACTTTTTTCTCAAATCCGGGTCATCAGCACGGCCACCCCGGCGACCACCAAAGCGGCATCGGCGAGAACTCGCAACACCGGGGCCGAGAATCGATCCCGGCGACTGTTTAGGAGCAGAATCAGAAGCGCAGCCAAGGAAACGCCCCACAGTTCAGACCCGTCGGATCCGTTCCCGCGGCGCGCGAGAAGCACCGCCACCGCCGAGGCCGCCACACCGGCGGCCATCCAGCTAATCCTGGAGTTCGACCACCTGACCGCAGGATGGCTCACCGCATACCAAGCCGTCCCAAACTTACAGCTCTCCCAGCATTCGATGGATACACAATTCAGGAAACACAACAGCGCGAAGAGGGCGAGTGAAGCCCATACATCCCACGAAAATCCCGCACCCTGCGACCACAGGGGCAAGGTGGTGCCCGCCGAGAACAGTACGCCAACCGCTGCCTCCTTCGGCACGAACCGCGCCATCCTTCCGCCCCACGCATGAATGCCGCCCATATACACGCAAACGATGGCCCCGAGTTTGATACCGGCGATCGCTTCCACGCGGGCCAAATGTCCAGCCACTACCCACAGGCCCACTCCGGTCGCCAAGGCCAACAAGCAGGACAGCGCTCCCCGATGCCTCGCGCAAAAACGGTGCCGCTCCTGCAGTGCCGTGCGGCTCTTCCCGGTCCAACCGTCCAGCAATCGGTCGCTGGTATAAATGACCCATACAATCAGTGTCAACGCCACCACATCGGCCCCCAGCAGCCTCATACGATGTGCGCGGGTAAAAAGCAGCGCCCAAATAACCGCGACTGCCGGCGCGTCCACACTGATCAGGTTCCACCATAGCCACAAAGGAGTTGCAGGGCTATTGGCAGGCTCTGAGCCAGCGAGCGGCGTCTGTGGAAGAATCTCAACGGCCGAAGTTCGAGCGCTACCTCGCGATTTCTCCCTGCCAAGAGCAGCGCCGCCAATCTCGGATACGGTACCAGTCATTTCTACGCGCATAACGTTCTCGTCGGGTTTTCCAAACTCTGCCACGGGCTAGGGGGCGGGCCTGCGCTCGTTGGACTTTCGCCATTCGGAGGGTCGGCGAAGACACAGATTTATATCGTAACACGATGTATCCGTGGCCTCGCCCGAGTGTGCTTACTCTCCCGTGTTCCGGTCTGGAACATTCGCGTGCCGAACGGCAACTCCGAACTCCGGGGCCACATAGCCTTTTGCCACGTAATCCGCAGGGATAGCGATCGCATTTCCATCTCGCACTCCATGGTAGTGAGGAGACATGATTTCCACCCCGGCCTCGTTGAACTTGTCCTGAATATTCTGGTGTATATCGGAATAGGTTCCGGCCATCAAGGCCGGCTTGTCGGTATAAACGTTCAACTGGTAGCTGACGTAAAAATCGTCCAGATTCGTTTGCAGCACGAAAGGTTTGGGCTCCTGCAAAACGTTCTCGGTCGCGGCCGCCGCGTCCAAGAGCAGCTTGTGCACCGTGCGCCACGGAGCGTCGTACCCGATCGTCACGCTGGTGTGCAGTATCAAGCCCTGTTCCCTCACGGCCGAACTAAAATTGATCACGTGGCTTCCGAGCACGATCGCGTTAGGAATTGAAATCTCCTCATTCTTGATGGTGCGAATGCGGGTAACCAGGAAATTCTTCCCCAGCACGTCGCCCACGGCGTCTCCCACCTTGACGCGATCGCCCACCTGGAACGCCCGCGTGTAGGTCAGTACCGTCCCGGCCACCACGTTGGAGACAGCCGACGAAGATCCCAGCGAAAACAGCAGTCCAAAGAAGATCGAAATTCCTTGAAAGGCTGGGGACTTGGCGCCTGGTAAGTAGGGAAAGATCACCACCAGCGTAAACGCAATGATCAACAGCCGCACGATCTTGTACGTGGGTTGCGCCCACTCCGGATAGAAGCCGTTAATCGAAATCGTTTCCCTCTCTAGCTCCTTAAAGAAGAAACGGATGACCCTCGTCAGGTAATAGGCCACCGTCACAATGACACCGATGAAAAATAGACTGGGGACAAATCCGATCGCCGCGACCCTGATTACCCCCAGCGGATAGAGTACGTATCCCAGCAGCAGGTCCGCGTAGCCTCGGGTCCAGGGAAATAAGCTGAACGTGAAAGACACGTAGGCATACGTCGTTACCACCGTGAGGAGAACGCGTAGCCCTCGAGCCACTCCAAGAAGCAGGCCGGTGATCCGCTCGGCGGGAAGGAGCTCCAGTTTCTGAATGCGAATCGAGTGGATGTATCTGCCATGCCAAGATCTAACCAGGGAGTAGGCTTTCCGGAATACCACGCCCAGCAGCTTGAGAATCAGCAGGTATGCGATGGTCGCGCCCAAGGCCCACAGCGTGGCGATGACGATGGTGCGCAGACTATAGGTCCGCTGCAAAGACTCCGCGGCCTCCCGAATCTTGTCGGCATACTCCTGGGCCAGCGCCTGCCGCGCCTTGCCCGCCGCCTTCGCATCTCTCTCGGTGATGGTCATGATGACCATATCGCCCGCGGCGACCACCGTCGTGGTCTCCTCATCGTAAGTCCGGATCGCTTCGATGTGTGCCTTGGATTCCTTCGAGAGTCGTTCGATCCTCGCGGTCACGGCGTTGGCCCGGTCCGCGGCGCTAAAAGAAAAATATCCCTCCTGAATGACAAACAGGGTTTTGCCCTGCACCTGAACCGCGGCACCGGCGGACGCTGGGGCCACTTCGCCCGCAGGTTTCTGCCCGAACGCCGCGGAACTTGACAACAAGCAAATGCAAACTGCCAACGCTGCTGTGCGGAACGCTCCAGCCGGAGTCGAATTGGCTCTGCGCATGATTCCTCCTGCTTTGTGACGGTCCCACTCTAATCCTATTTCGTATCGTTCGTTAACCGGCAGTCCCCAGCCACGAACGCCTCCAAGGGAGACCTGGAACAATAGACCTCCTCGGATGACGGGCCCAATACTGACCACTCCTCTGGAGGGCCCTCCTTTCGGCAGCTCCCAACATTCATTACCTGCATTTCCCAATCCGATAGAGAATAGTTGCCGGCTGTCCGCCTCGCGTCCATGCGCCGAGTGCTTCCAGCGATTGTGTTTGTCGGAGAACCAACCCAGTCTCATGCAAAGCAAGGCGAAAACGCAGGAGGGTGCGAGCTACGCCACGCTTCCGAAGTTGCAGACGCGGTACACCGCCCCGCCACGCACGCGCCTCGGACGCTGGTTCTTTCGAGGCGGGCGCCTCGAAGGCACCGACACCTCGCAGGAAGTTCATCCCTGGTTCGTGGTCGTTTGGCTTACCGGCGTGGACTACTTCTCCTCGCTGGCGTACCAGCCCGGAATTGCCCTTCTCGCCGTTGGCGCCTTGGCGCCATCGGCCACTCTGATCCTCGTACTCGTCACCCTCGCCGGGGCCCTGCCTGTCTATGCGCAGGTGGCGCGCCGGTCCTTTGCCGGACAAGGCTCTATCGCCATTCTCGAAAATCTCTTGTCCGGCTGGCGCGCTAAGATTTTCGTCCTGGTGCTCATCGGCTTCGCGGCCACCGACTTTGTCATTACCATGACTCTTTCCGCGGCCGACGCCGCCCGACACGCTATTGCCAATCCCTATTTGCGCCCGTTGATTGGAAATCGCCATGTGTTCCTGACTCTGGCGCTCCTCTTGCTCCTTGCTATCGTGTTCGCCATCGGATTCCGCGAAGCCATCCGCCTGGCAACCCTCGTCGCCATTCCCTACATCCTCCTGAATCTCGTTGTCCAAGGGATGAGCCTTCTTCGCATTGTCCAACATCCCGCCTTGTTCGCCGACTGGCGGCTCCTGCTAAGCACGCATTTTGACTGGACCGGGCTCTTTGTCGCTTCCGCTCTGGTCTTTCCCAAACTGGCCTTGGGGCTCAGCGGCTTCGAGACCGGCGTCTCCGTCATGCCGCTGGTCGACGACGGCGAACCGGAATCGCCACACCCCGATCCCACGGGCCTCGTACCGCCCCTCGGCAGAATCAAGAACACCCGCAAATTGCTGATCTTCGCCGCCGGCCTCATGGGAATCTTGCTGCTTCTTTCCAGCTTCGTGACCACTCTTCTGATTTCTCCGGATGCCTACGCGCGAGGCGGCCCGGCCAGCGGCCGCGCCACCGCCTACCTCGCCCACGAATTGCTGGGAAATGTTTTCGGAACCGTTTACGACATCTCCACAATCGCCATCCTGTGGTTCGCCGGGGCATCCGCCATGGCCGGCCTGATCAACCTGATCCCCCGCTATCTCCCCAGATTTGGAATGGCCCCTCGCTGGGTCTCCTATCGTCGCCCAATGGTTGTGGTTCTTTTCGTGATTAATGTCCTGGTAACCCTGGTATTCCGCGCCGACGTCGAAGCTCAGGGCGGCGCCTACGCTACCGGCGTTCTCGTTCTCATCCTTTCAGCCGCCGTGGCCGTAACCATCAGTTTGTGGCGGGAATCCCGCGAGCAAGCGGACCGCAAGATCACCAAGTTGCTCGAAGTGGCCTACTTCCTGCTTGTCAGCTTGGTCTTCGCCTACACTCTGGCGGCCAATGTCATCGAGCGCCCCGACGGCGTCTACATTTCCACGGTTTTTGTTCTGACCGTGCTGCTCCTCAGCGCCGTCAGCCGCTACCAGCGTTCCAAAGAACTGCGCGTCTCCGACGTCATTTTCACCGACCAGGCCTCCTTCGCACTGTGGCCCACGCTCGTCGGCAATCAGGTCAATCTCGTGCCAGTGCAAGGCGCTAGTCCATCCGCGCGCCGGGCCAAGATTAAGCAGATTCGCACCCACTATCATGTGAGCGGGCCACTGGCCTTCCTCCAGGTCTATCTGCTCGATAATCGCAGCGAGTTCGTAGCACCTCTTCGGGTTTCCGTGCGCCGGGAAGCAGACGATTTCGTCATCGAGGTTCGAGGAGCCGTGGCCATCGCGAACTGCATCGCCTATTTGAGTGAGCTGATCGAGCCCAAAAGCATCTTCCTCGAACTGACGCGCCAAAATCTGATGATGCAATCACTCCGGTACCTGTTCTGGGGCGAGGGAGAGATCGGCCTGCTCGTTTATACGATTCTGGTGCACTACTGGGAATGGGCCCACTCCCCGGAGCAACCACAGCCTACGTTGTACCTTATGAGTTCGTGAAAATATGTCTTCCTTCACTCTCGCGGTTTACGTTCCTCGCCGTATGTCCCTCGATGCTATATTCACCCTTGCTGCCGCCAACCGGTCTTCAAGGAGAGGAATGACTCCCACTTCGTCGATCGAATTCTTGATCTGGCTTCTGATCGCCGCTTCGGTGATCGCCATACTGGCGACGCGGGTCCGCATACCTTACACCGTGGCGCTCGTGCTGGGTGGCCTGGCGTTGGGATCCCTGCACTTGCCCATCGTCGAGAAAATCTATCAGAGCAACCGGCCGGACTGGCTCACTCCCGAAGTGATACTGATCCTTTTCCTGCCGCCGCTTCTGTTTGAGGGAAGCCTGAAGATCAACTTCCGCCAGCTTTTGCGGAATAGCGTTCCCATCCTCCTGCTCGCCAACCTTGGGGTGTTGGCCGCCACGCTCATCACCGGCTATGCCCTGCATTGGGAGATCGGAATTCCACTTACCACCGCTCTGCTCTTCGGAGCCATCATTTCTGCGACCGACCCCATTTCCGTTCTGGCCATTTTCAAGGAATTGGCAATCGAGAAGCGCCTGTCGGTCATCGTCGAAGCGGAAAGCCTCTTCAACGATGGAACCGCCGTCGTTCTCTTTCAAATTCTTCTTGCGGGAATCGTTACCGGCAATCTCAGCATCGCCAATGGCATCGGGGAGTTCTTGCAGTCGGTTGTGGGTGGCGCCGTCGTCGGACTCTTACTCGGATACGCCGTCAGCAAAATTACCAAGAGAATCGACGAACCACAAATCGAGATCATGCTCACCACCATCCTCGCGTACAGCTCCTATCTCATCGCCCACCACCTTCATCTGTCCGGCGTAATCGCAACCGTGCTCAGCGGCGTAACCGTCGGCAATCTCGGAACCCACGAAGGTATGAGCGCGCGCACGCGCATCGCCCTCTGGTCGTTCTGGGAATACGCGTCCTTCGTCATCAATTCCCTGGTGTTTTTGCTCATTGGAATGGAAGTTCGCATCCATGAACTCTTCAGCGTGTGGTCCGCTGTTCTGTTGGCGGTCCTAGCCGTGCTCCTGGGCCGTGCCGTCTCCGTCTACGCTCTTACACCTCTCAGCAATCGCTTCACGGAACGCATCTCCCTGCGCTGGCAGCACGTCCTGGTCTGGGGCGGATTGCACGGCTCCCTCTCGCTGGCGCTCGCTCTAAGCCTCGCACATGATTTCCCATATCGTGAAAAAATACTGGCGCTGACCTTTGGAGTCGTCGCCTTCTCGATCGTCGTACAGGGTTTGACGATTGGTCCGGTGATCAAGTTTCTGGGCTTATCGGCCACCGACACGCAAGACGAGTTTGCCGTGGCGCGCGTCCGGCAGATTGCCGCGTCTGCCCGGCAAGCGGAGCTCGAAGAGCTTTTCCGTACTCGCGTCATTTCCCTGCCCGTATATGAAAAATTGCGTCAAGAGCTCGAACGCCAGACCGCCGTGCTGCACGCCCAAGTGGCGGAAATGTATGGGCGCGATTCCAGCCGGGCCGAAGCGGAGATCCGTTCGGCGCGTCTGCGGCTTGGCGCGGCGGAGAAGAGTTCCATCGAGGCAGCCGTCCACGCGGGACTCATCACCACGCAAGCCGCGGCAAAGCTCCTCGATATCGTCGACCAACGCGGCGCGGACTCGACGGAACCACAAGCGGAAGGAACACCCGAGACCTTGGCCCGCCCCACGTAACTTCTGTTGCCTACTGGCCCTAGCGGCAGAACTTGCCTCGCGATCGCCGGCCAGGAGAACGTTTCTGCCTAGCGGCCCCTCCGAGCGGAGGCCAGACTCCGCTTTAGCCAGGTGCAAGATAACAATTTAAAGATTTTCGGGACCGCCGCCGGCGTGTGGCAACAGAAGTGCTATTTCGACAACGGGAATTAAAGTTTGGACCCCGGAGGACGATAACAATTTTTGGGGGCAGCACGAGCGAAAGAAATGAGGAAATTCTAATTAAGATCGGGAGACAACTATGTCCATTTCAGCCATTGCCAGCAGTCTGTTTCAACCCAGCATCACCCAAAGCGTGCAAAACAAATTTCAACAAATCCAGAGCGAATTCCAGCAGCTGGGCCAGGATCTGCAGGCCGGGAACCTGAGCCAGGCGCAACAGGATTTCGTTACCTTGACGCAGAATCTCCCCGGCGGGCAGCAGCAGAACGCTAGCGGCGGCACGCTGGCGCAGGCGTTCAACTCACTCGCGCAGGATCTCAAGGCGGGAAATCTGTCGGCGGCGCAGAAAGACTTCACCACCATTCAGCAGGATGTCCAGCAGGAGTCCGGGCAGATTCAGCACCACCACCATCATCGCGTCAGCGACACCCAGGATTCGAGTTCCGCTTCCGGGCAGCAGGGCAATCCCATCGTCCAGGCTTTTGCGTTGCTCGGGCAGGCGTTGCAGTCCGGCAGTTTGTCGTCCGCCCAGCAGGCGTATGCGACGCTGCAGCAGGATTTGCAGCAGTTCCTGCCGGCTGCCGGAGCGGGATCGACCAGCAGCGCTAGCGCGACGTCCCCGGCAATCGGCGCGCTAAGCGTAACCGCTTAGTTTTGGGCCGCGAAAGTTTTGCCATAGGCTTTCCTTAGGGAAAGCATCGCATACCTCAGCAAGTGGGGGCCTCGCCGTTGGCCGGATTTTCCGCGCTGGCAGCGCCTGCGGGGCCCTCTTTCCATGACATATCCGTCAAATCAAGCACCGGAATCCGATCCCGGGAGGCGCCGGAGTCTTTCATTGCCGCTGGATGGCTGGACAGGCTAGAATACTGTTGAGGAGGACTGACTTAGTGCTAACGATTCGTCTGGCTAGGATTGGCAAGAAGAAGAAGCCGTTTTACCGCGTGGTGGTCATCGAAAGGACCCGGCCGCGCAATGGCCGCGTGGTCGAGTTGGTTGGAACCTACGATCCCCTGAAGAAACCCGCGGAGGTCAAGCTGGACGCCGAGCGCATCAAGCATTGGCTGGGAGTCGGCGCACAACCCAGCGATACCGTGCGTAGCTTCATCAAGCTGCAAAAGATCGCGTAGTTGCGGCGCGCCCGCCCGAAATTTGGGCACCCGCACCCGGCCGGGGCGCCTTTCTCAGGAGAAGTGCTGGTTACTGATGAAACTCGCGTTCATAAAGGTGCCCGATGAAGGAATTGGTTGAAGCCATCGCCAAGGCCCTCGTGGACCATCCCGAGGATGTGCAGGTCAAATCCATCGAGGGTTCGCAAGCCACCATCCTGGAGTTGCGCGTGCATCCCGAAGATCTTGGCAAGGTGATCGGCCGGCAGGGCCGCACCGCCAAGGCCGTTCGCACGCTGCTAGGTGCGGCTGGTATGAAGCTGCACAAACGCTTCACGCTCGAGATTCTGGAAGATTGACCGCCGGGCGGTTATGCTTACCGCGACCCTTTGCGGTCACACGCACCATTGACCTCCGAAACTCCACGTTGGGTCGCCCTCGCGCATATCCTGCGCCCGCGCGGCAATAAAGGCGAAGTCGCCGCGCACCTGCTCACCGATTTCCCGGAACGCCTCACGCGAATCAAGGAAGTGTTCGTGGGCGACAGCGCCGGAAAGGCCGAGCCGCGCCCCGTCGGGCTTAAGTCTTTCTGGATCAGCCAGAATCATCGCGGCCAGGGAGTTTTCCACTTCGAGGGCTGCGCGTCGATCTCGGAGGCCGAGAAATTCCGCGGACTGGATGTTCTGATCCCCTTCGAGCAGCGCGTCAAGCTTCCCGCCGGCTACTATTTCTTTTCCGACCTCATCGGCTGCTCGGTTTTTGAGAATCCACCGGAATCCCCGGCCTTGGCTTCCTCGCCCTGCAGCTTGGCAAGCGCTCCCGCCCTCCTCGGCCTGGTAAGCGACGTGCATTCCACCGGCGAAGGCGTCTCCGGAACGCCGCTACTCGTTGTAGACACGCAGCATGGCGAATTGCTGGTGCCCCTCGCCCAAGACATTTGCACGCGCATTGACACCACCGCGCGGCGCATTGATGTAACCCTTCCCGATGGCCTGCGTAATTTGAACGAGGAAGTGTAGCGAACGTTCGCCTGGGCACTGTTCTCGCGCCGTTGCACCTTGAAAGCAAAGGCGGCTCGCGCGAGCGGAGCCTGTTTTAGTGAACGTCGATGGTGGTAACGCTTAGCGCCGGCAGCGTAATCGTCAATGTCGAGCCGCTCGCCGCGATCGTTCCCGCAGCCACCGGCTGAACAGGGTGCCCGCCCGCAACTTGCGTCTGGGCCGAGGCCGCCGTCATCTGATACAGGTGCGCCGTGCCCGAAAGAGTCTCGCCGTTGATCGCGGTCACCTTGGCGGAGGTGGAACGGTTGATCGCCACGAAGACCGCCCGGCCCGGCGTGTTGCTGTCCTGGCTGGCGTAAACAACTACGTCTTGCACGCTGCTCGAAGTTGCCTGCAACGACGTATCGCCGAAGCTCGCACTGGCCCCGTCGAAGCCGCGGAACGCGCGAAAGCCCGCCAGCGCATAGGAATAGGTGCCATTCGGAGGCCAGAAGTTGGCCGCAAAAACGCCCTGACTGCCGAAGATGCCCAGGTTGTCCGTCTCCGCGATGGTTCCCGCGATGTGGTTCCAGCCGCCGCTCTCGTATTCGGTGACAGCAATCTTCATGCCGGGATTCTCGGCGTTGATCTTGGCCTGTAAACGACCCAGTATGTTGATGGGCGTGCTGCCGAGTTCCTGAAAGATCCACGGATTGCTGTTTCCCGTGTCTTTGAACGTAGGATCCCACAGGTTCCGCGGGCTCTGCACGATCAGCTGCACCTGCGCGTCCGTCAGCGTCGTGCCGCTGAGATTCAGGATGCGCGTTCCATTGGCATCGTAGTCTTCGGCGTACCAATGGAAGTCGTACACATCCACCAGCGGACCTTCCGTACATGGTGGAAGCCGTCTTCAGCGCCTGCATGTATTTGTCCGGGAACCAGTTCGTGCCATTCGGCGTGGCGTTCAATTCCCCTTGCCAGTTGTAGATGCCCTGGAATCCATAGTGCACCGGCCCGAAGATCACCGCGTTGGGAAACTGATCCTTCAGCGCCTTGGCGAGATTGATGGTCTTGGTGATGTAGTTGTCCGACGTGACCGGATTGTGTCCCTGTACCTCCAGATGCGTCGAATTCCAGAGTTCCGGCTCATTGTCGAGGCTGATGAAGGTGGGATGTGCCGGGTTCGCGCCGAAAATTCCCGGCAGCTTCTGGTCTAGGGCCCAAGCAAACTCGTCCATGTAAACATTAGCGTCGCTGGTGGGGGGCGTCACCGTGAACGGAACCGCCGACACCGTGCTCTTCTTGTCGACCACCTGCTTGAAGCGTGTCAAATCCGGAGGATTGGCCACGCTGACCGGGCCGTTCTCGTCGGCCGACACCAGGCCCTGAAGCTGCACGGTCACCAAACTGGCCACGCCTGCCGCTTGATCCTGAGCGATGAAGCCGCGGACCGCCTCGGCCGGAACGTTGCTGCCGCTCAAGAAACTGTCGCTTTCGTAGAGAAAGTCGCTGCCGGCGTTGGACGCGTTGGTCTCCCAGTTATACGCCGTCCAGCGATTGCCCCCGTCGCGGTCCAGCGTCAGCATCGGCGGAGGACTGGTTTCGCCGAAGTAAAAATTCAAGCCGTAAATGTAGGGCGAGATGGCCTTGGTCTTGGTGGGATCGATGGTAATGGTCACATCGGCCGGCGTATTGACCGGCATCGCGCTGGCCTGGTTGGAGTTCGCGCTTTCCCCGGCCGAATTCAACGCCGAGACCACGTAAAAGTAGGTCGTCCCATTGGTGAGGCCGGTGTCGCTGAAATTGGTCGCGGTAGGCGCACCCACTTGCGTGTAGGGACCGCCGCTGGTGGTGCTGCGCTTCAAGTGATAGCTCGTCGCACCCGCGCTCGCATTCCATCCCAGCGTAGCCTGTGCATCGCCGGCGGTGGCGTGCAAACCCGTGGGCGCCGCGGGAGGCTGCGTCGGCGGAACCGGCGTCGCGCTGACCTGCCCAGAATTCCCGCTCTCTCCGGCGGAATTCACCGCGGAGACAACATAGAAATAGGTGGTGCCGTTAGTGAGTCCCGTGTTGGTGAAATTATTCGCAGCAGGGGCGCCGACCTGAGTGTAGGGCCCGCCACTCGTTGTCGAGCGCTTCACGTGATAGCTGCTGGCGCCGGCACTGACACTCCAAGTCAGCGCCACTTGTGCGTCGCCGGGAGTCGCGTGCAAACCAGTGGGCACTCCGGGAGGTTGCACCGGGGCCACCGGCGTCGCAGCGGCCTGCGCCGAGTTGCCGCTCTCCCCGGCCGAATTCAGCGCCGACACTACGTAGAAGTAGGCCGTGCCATTGGTCAACCCCGTGTCGGTAAAGCTCGTTCCCGACGGCGCGGAAATCTGCGTGTACGGCCCGCCGCTGGTGGTGCCGCGCTTCAGGTGATAGCTCGTAGCTCCCGCGCTGGCACTCCATGTCAGCGCCACCTGCGCGTTCCCGGCGCCGGCCATCAATCCGGTTGGCACGCCCGGAGCCTGCGCCGGCGCAACCGGCTTGCCGCTCGCTTCGGCAGAATTCGCGCTTTCGCCGACCGCATCGACCGCCGACACCACGTAAAAATAAGTCGTTCCGTTGCTCAACCCGTTGTCAACAAAGCTGCTCATCGCCGGGGCCGCCACCTGCGCGTAAGGGCCCCCGCTCGTCGTCGCGCGCTTCACGTGGTAGCCGGTCGCTCTCCCGCTGACGTTCCATACCAGGCTGACCTGGGCATTTCCCGCCGTCGCCTGCAAGCCGCTGGGCTGCGCCGGAGCGGTTGCCGCTCCGCCCCCGTTTCCGCCGGTCTTGGAGCCCCCGGTGCTGCTGCCAATCCCGGCACAGCCAGGCAGTTGCGCCAAAAGCACGCCCGTCAGCGCCAATAGCAACGTATTTCTGGCCGGAATCCAGCGCGTCATTCCGCGGTCCCCCGAACTTTTTAAACTTCAAGGATTAGTCCGGTTAGACTACGGCCCGTGTACTCGCGGGACAACCTGTTCTGACGTACAGATTTAGGCCCCCGTCCTTCCGCGCCAGCAAGCTCCACCGCACCCGCCAAAACACCCGCCTTCGATAAAGACGCATGGCAGCCTCCAGCCAAGTTTGGCTACACTGGCTGCGCATGCGCTTCGACCTCATCACCATCTTTCCGGAGTTTTTCACCGGCCCGCTGGATCACGGCATCGTCCGCCGCGCGCGGGAGACCAACTTGATCGACGTCAATGTGCAAGACCTGCGCGTCTTCACCAAAGATCGCCACCGCACCGTCGATGATCGCCCCTTCGGCGGCGGCGAGGGCATGGTCCTGAAACCCGCCCCACTCTTCGAGGCCGTCGAATCGCTCTTAGGCCACACCGTAGGCGACGCGGCGCAGCCAAGCGCCCCCGATCCAAAAAACGCGATCGTGCTGCTCTCCGCCGCAGGAACGCTCTTCGACCAAAGCACCGCCCGCCGTTTCGCCACGCTCGACCGCATCCTCTTCCTCTGCGGCCGCTACGAAGGCGTGGACGAACGCGTCGCCCAACATCTGGCCACCGAAGAAATCTCCATAGGCGATTTCATCCTCAGCGGCGGCGAACTTCCCGCGGTCCTCATCCTCGACGCGGTGACCCGCCTCCTCCCCGGCGCCCTAGGCAACGAAGCCTCCTCCCAAAACGAATCCTTCAGCGACCCCCAGGCGAGCGCAGACCCCGTAGGGGCACGGCACGCCGTGCCCGCAGCGCAGCCCGCGCCACCATCCGATCCGCCCCCGCACCAGCCCAACCGCGCCACCACCAGTCACCAATTACCATTTACCACTCACCCCCTCCTAGACTTCCCCCACTACACCCGCCCAGCCGACTTCCGCGGCTGGACCGTCCCCGAAGTCCTCATCGGCGGCAATCACGCCGAAGTCGCCAAATGGCGCCGCGCCGCCGCCCTGGAAAAAACACGCCGCAACCGCCCAGACCTTCTGGGTTAAAATGTGCTGTACGCCCGAAGAGGAACGCGATGGAAATCCGCCGGCTAACCAGCCAGGACGCTGAAGCCCTGTGGCAACTCCGCCTCACTGGCCTCGAAATCGATCCCTGGGCCTTCGCCGAATCGGTCGAGGAACTCCGCCGCATCACCGTCGAAGAATACGCCACCCGGCTGGGCTCCCCAGGCTTGGACAATTTCGTGGTCGGCGCGTTTGACGGCCCCACCCTGGTAGGCATGGTGGGCTTCTACCGCGAACAGCTCCTAAAACGAAAACACAAAGGCCACATCTGGGGCGTCTTCGTGTTGCCGGCGTCGCGCAGGCGAGGCTTGGCGCGAACCCTGCTGCTCCGCGCCATCGACACCGCGAAGTCTCTCGCCGGCCTAAATTCCATCCAGCTCACCGTTTCCGTCAGCCAGGCCCCCGCCCACCACCTCTACGAAGCCTGCGGCTTCCGTTCCTTCGGCCGCGAGCCCCGCGCCCTGAGCATCGACGGCCAGTACGTCGACGAACATCACATGGTTCTTGAACTGGACGGCCTTTCCGCCTAACTTCCTATTCATACAAATTGACAGAGGTCTCATGAGCGACGCCACACACCCAAGCAGCAACGGCACCGGCCAGACCAAGCCCATCGCCATCTACTACGAGCAGCCCAACTGGTTCGTCCCGCTTTTCCACCAACTCGACGCCCACGACGCCCACTGGATCAAGCTCGACGCCCGCTACCACCAATACGACGTGGCCTCCCCCGAGCAGGAATATTCCCTGCTGTTCAATCGCATGAGCCCCTCGGCCTGGCAACGCGGCGTGGGCCACGGCGTCTTCTACACCATCAACTATCTGAAGCATCTCGAAGAAAAAGGCGTCCGCGTGGTCAACGGTTCCCGCGCGTTCACGCACGAAACCTCCAAAGCTCTCCAACTCTCCCTGCTCGAAAAGCTCGGCCTACCCTATCCAAAAGCCCGCGTCATCAATCATCCGTCGCAAGCTCTCAGCGCCGCCGACGCCATCGGCTACCCGCTGATCCTCAAGCCCAACATCGGCGGCAGCGGCGCAGGCATCAAGCGCTTCAATTCCCGCGAAGCCCTCAAAGCCGCGGTAGATGCCAACGACCTCTACTTCGGCATCGACAACACCGCCCTGGTCCAGGAGTGCTTCACCGCCCGCGACTCCCTCATCACCCGCGTCGAAGTCCTCGGCGGCAAATATCTCTACGCCATCCAGATCCACCTCACCGGCGAAACCTACGACCTCTGCCCCGCCGACATCTGCAAAAGCACCAAGGGCGAAGAACTCGCCCGCCCCGCCTGCCCCGTCGACGCCCCCAAAACCGGCATGACCGTCGAAGCCTACGAAGCCCCGCGCCGCGTAATCGAAAACGTCGAGCGCATCATGGCCACCGCCGGCATCGAAGTCGGCGGCGTCGAGTACGTCATCGACGACCCCACCGGCCGCCTGCTCTACTACGACATCAACGCCCTCTCCAATTTCGTCTCCGACCCGGAACGCATCGTCGGCTTCAATCCCTACGCCCGCCTCGCCGGCTTCCTGATCGACGAAGCCCGCAAACACGAAGCCAAAGAGCCCGCCGCGCGCCTGGTCCCCGCCGGAGAAAACGCATGAGATACGGCTACTGGCTCCCGGTCTTTGGCGGCTGGCTCCGCAACGTCGCCGACGAAAACATGCCAGCGACCTGGCCCTACGTAAAGCGCCTGGCCCAGCGCAGCGAAGAACTAGGCTTCGGCCTAACGCTCATCGCTGAGCTAAATCTCAACGACATCAAAGGCGTCGAAGCCCCGTCCCTCGACGCTTGGTCTACCGCCGCCGCCCTAGCCGCCGTCACCGAGCGAATCGAGCTGATGGTCGCCGTCCGCCCCACCTTCCATCTCCCCGCCCTGCTCGCCAAGCAAGCCGCCAACATCGACCGCATCAGCAATGGCCGCCTCACCCTCAACATCGTCTCCTCCTGGTGGGCCGACGAAGCCCGCAAATACGGCGTCTCCTTCGAGCAGCACGACGACCGCTACGCCCGCACCAGCGAATGGCTCGACGTCCTCGACGGCGTCTGGAAGCAAGACCACTTTTCGTATTTCGGGAAGTATTACCGCGTGGAAGACAACGTCCTCGAGCCCAAGCCGGTAGCCCAGCCGCGCCCCTGCCTCTATGCAGGCGGCGAATCCCCCGCCGCCAAGGAACTCATCGCCCAAAAATGCGACGCGTACTTGATGCATGGCGACCCGCCGGACCGTGTCGGCGAAAAAATCGCCGATCTCCGCGAGCGTCGCGCCCGCCACAATCTTCCGCCCATGAAATTCGGCGTAGCAGGCTACGCCATCGTCCGCGAAACCGAGCGCGAAGCCCAAGACGAGCTCCGCCGCATCACCGACGTCCAGCAATCCGCCGCAGGCTACGCCAACTACCAACAATGGCTAGCCGGCACCCAACTCGAACAACGCGTCTCCCTGGAAGACTATTCCGTCTCCAACCGCGGCCTGCGTTCCGGCCTGGTAGGCACCGCCGAACAAGTCTCCGAGCGCCTATCCCAATTCGAAACCGCCGGCGTCGACCTGGTCCTCCTCCAATTCAGCCCCCAACTAGAAGAAATGGAGCGCTTCTCCCAAGCGGTGATCCGCCCCCAAAGCGCAGCCTCAGCGCTAGCCTAAGCGAAGCGCCGGCTATGTAGTGGCCGATCTTCAGATCGGCGGCCCCATGACACGGAGCGATTGGGGGTCGGACCTTTAGGTCCGACATAAGTCCCGCGCCCGCATTACGGCTTTAGCCGCTGAGGAATTGACGCTGCCAGCGTCAGGTCACGGCGTGGACCCCCAGTATTAGCGAGACCAAACGTGCAAGCACCCGTAGCGGCCACCGACCGTGGCGCGCGCTTCTGAATTTTCCCTCCGGTCCAGGGTGCCCCAGACGCCGTCTTTGCGTCTGGGGATTTTGACTTTGATCCATCCGCCGAGCTCCATCTGTTCCAATGTTGCCGCTCTCGCCACGCCCGCCCCACATATCCTTTGACGCTTCCCCCCACCCGCGTAAACCTAGCGACATGCTTCTGCTGGAAGTAACCGTCGGCACGCTCCTCGGCATCGTCCTCGGCACCGGCTTAATGGAACGGGTTCGACCCTGCAGACACTGCTCTCACATTCGCCTGCTGCACAGCGCCTTGGGCTGTCAGCGCTGCAAAGGCCGCACCGCCCGGCACTGCTACGAAGTGGACTAGGTCAATAACCCCGCGGAATCAGACCCTCCTGGTTCGACTGTAGCTTCCAACGTCCACCGATTGGTCATACCGCTGGGTGGTCTGTTGACATACTCCTTTCTTCAAGACTAGACTCCGCGCCGTACCACCAAAAAATTCCCTCGCTCCACGTTGAGGAGTCATGAACAAACATAAGAGATCATCCGCCCTAGCCCTCGCCGCTCTCTCGGCCCTCGGCCTCCTGGTTTTATGTCTTTCCTTGCTGGCGCAGCAGCCCACCGCCCCAAAGTTCAAGTTCGATCCCGACTGGCCCAAACCCCTGCCCAACAAATGGAAAATGGGCGGCGTCACCGGCTTGGCCGTGGATAAAGACGACAACGTCTGGGTCTTGGATCGTCCCAACGATCTCACCAACATTGAGCTGGAGGCCGAGCTGACTCCTCCGCTTGCCGATTGCTGCGTTCGGCCTCCCGCCATGATCCACATCGACAAAAACGGCAACGTGATCGGTTCCTTCGACGCGCCCCAGGGCCACGGCATGGCGGTGGACAGCAAAGGCTTCGTCTACATCGGGCAAGACACCGTCCGCAAATACGATCCCAAGACCGGCAAGCTCCTGGGCGAAGTGCCTCGCGCTCCGGAAAAGCAGCCGGGCGGCGGCGGAGCGGACAACAGTCCCCTCACGTCGGCTCACGTTCCCGGCCAGGGCAGCGCCGGGCCCGTCGCCGGATTTATCGCGCCCCGCCCGCAGCTCGATCCGGCCGCCAAGGCCGCTCGTGATGCGGCCAACGCGGCCTTCCGCGCCAAGTATCCTCCGACGACGCCGATGATCGTCGGCGGCATCGAAGAAATTCGCCTCGACGAACCCGCCCACGAACTCTACGCCGCCGACAATTACCTCGGCGGCCGCGTGATGGTGTTTGACTTGGACACGTTCGAGTTCAAGCGCGGCTGGGGCGCCTATGGACACGCGCTCTCGGAAATCACCACCGAC
The DNA here is from genome assembly GCA_963788495.1 of uncultured Acidobacteriota bacterium. Taxonomy (GTDB): domain Bacteria; phylum Acidobacteriota; class Terriglobia; order Acidiferrales; family UBA7541; genus Acidiferrum. Next base: position 129,905 of record CAWBGX010000007.1, read on the forward strand.
GACGCCGACCGCGCCTACACCCCCGGCGGCCCCATGCCCAAGGAGTTTCGCGGCCACCTAACGCTGAACATCTCCAACGATGGACTGGTCTACGCCGCCGACCGCATGGCCAATCGCATCCAGGTCACCACCAAGCAAGGCAAGTTCCTGAAGGAGTTCATCCTGGCCCCCATGACCGGCGTGGGCGGCTCCACAGGCGGCGTGATGTTCTCGCCCGACAAGCAGCAGCATCTCTTGTACATTTCCGATCTCACCAACAATCACATCTGGTTCCTCAACCGCGAAGACGGCAAGGTGGTCGGCCAGATGGGCAGCATGGGCGAAAACGGCGGCCAATTCTACGGCCTGCACATGATCGCCGTGGACTCCAAAGGCAACATCTACACCGGCGAAGTGTTCGCCGGCGAACGCGTCCAGCGCTTCGTCCCGGTTAAGTAAGAAAAGTACGGAACCGTGCTGGGCTTGATCGGTTTTGCAACACCGAAGCGCCTGCACCCGTAGCGGCCGCCGACCGTGGCGGGCGCTTTTTGAATTTTCCCTCCGGGCCCTGGGTGCCCCAGACGCCGACTTTGCGCCTGGGGATTTTGGCTTTGATGTCCGCCACCTGAAAATTCTACTTGACGGAGAGGTAATTATAGGGTATACTATCTGTCGTATAACTACGACGAAAAGCCAGTCAATCCTAACGTCTCTCCTTTTGACGCCCTTGCGAACGTCGCGCCGCTAAAGTCCTTAGAAACAAAGGGTAACCAGGTCCCATCAGATCATCGGCTAGGTCGAGCTTTTCGACTTGACTTTGTAATAGGCATGTCTATACTAACGCCTATAATGTCTGAGCCAGACTATAAGGCCCTCCTCGAAGTCACGTTCACCAAGCTTGTCGAACTGGTCCGCCAGCGCTCCGATCTCGATGCGGAAGTGGGAAGACTCACGCAATTCATACACGCAACTGCCAACATGGTGCCTGATGAAGAGAGAAAGGAAATCCTTGGCAGGATGGCTGGTTTCTTACGATCGCACGCGAGCAGCGACGCAAGTCTGGCGGACTCAATTCGGAGGGTGCTGAGAGAATGTCGCCCAGAGTTTCTCACGGTCGCCCAAGTCAGAGACCGGCTGATGGCCTCCGGCTTTGACTTTACTGGGTACGTATCAAACCCACTCGCATCCGTGTCCACAACCCTCGCACGAATGAAACGGAGCGAAGTAGAGATGAAGACCATTGACGGCGTAGCTGCCTATAGGTGGAGCCGCGGTTTGGCTCCGCCTCCCGACCTGGAAGCAGAGGGTCACTTCAAGGAAATAGAGCGGGTCACAAAGAAGTGAGATAAGAGCGATGCTCGCACCTGGCAGGAGCAAGGAGGCTGTCGACGGGGAATCAAACCGAGTAGGAGGAGAAGTGTTCAGCCGGATGCAGGTCTGCGACTTCATTCAAGACATAATCTCAATTCTCGTACATCTCCGAGCACTGGCAGGGGAACTCGTTTTCACGACCGCCGCGGTTTACGGTCTTTATCACGCGTTTCAGTTCCTCGCCCGCTAATTCGGTTCATCGCCGCCGTTCGAGACCCGGCCCTATTGGCGACTTACTAAACACCATCGAGCTCTAAGCCCCTTTAGAATGAACACTTGCAAAAGTGTATCAAAACAAAGGACTTTAACTCGCCTTAGAATCAACACTTATGAAAAGGATGGAGGGGGGTAGAACAACTCTTTGGCCTTAGAGGGATGCGCGGCGAGATTTCCAACCCAACTCAAATGGACACGCTACCCAGTCCGCGCTATCATTTTACTGCCAGGTTTTCTGCCCGGATGCTGGAGCGGGGTCCGCGATAGACCTGGTTACGGGCGCCCTCATCCACCTGTTTTCCGGGGACGCCTGCGAGAAAAATGGCAGCGGCACGCAGCGGGAGGCACAAGATGCACGACGTTACGTCGAAAGACTTGGTGCCCACCCTGCCGCAGCTTAGGGTCTTGCACTACCTCATTTCCGAGTCCGAAGGCAAGCACGTGGCTCACTGTCTGGACTTGGATCTCGTTGCGGTGGGCGTCGACGTAAGGGCCGCCAGTCGAAAACTGGACGACCTTGTTAAGGCCCACATTGAATTTTCCTTGGCGACAGGGCAGTTCGCGAATCTTGCCACCAAAGCTCCTACCTCTTTTTGGAAGCTCTTTAATGATGGCAAGTCCATCGACTTAGAACCCAAGACCATTCACATCACCATTCCAGAAGCCGTGCAAATCGTTCCTCTAAACTCCTCGGAAGGCGAGATCGGAATTTTAGCCCGGCAGCAGCTGCATGCGGCTTAGCCAGCTTTTGGAACAACAAGATTTCAGAGCCCCCGGAATAGAAATAGTTTGTACCTATAAGACAGACTTACATGAGTACGCCGTGTTGGGCCGCCGTGGACAGCCAACCTTTCCGGGAATGGGCACTACGCACCTGATTGAAATTGCGCCGGACGACCGGATCCTGAAATCCCTCACCACGAAGAACTCTCTATTCGACGAAGACTCGGGCTGAGGACGCCTCCTTTTCACCCGGCTCCGTAGTTACTTCGCCGCCATCGTGTAGCTCACGAACGCCAGCTTGCTTCCGTCCGGCGACCAGGACGGCACGTTGATCGTGCCTTGCCCGCCGAACAATTTCGCCAGCACCGTGATTTTCTTGTCTTTCAACGACATCAGCCGCAGCATCACGTCTTTGTTTTCCGGGTGACCCTTCACGTCCTTCTCGTAAGACAGCATCACCATCTGCGTCCCGTCCGGCGAAAGGTGCGGAAACCAGTTATTGTATTCGTCCGAAGTGACCTGTTCCTGCTCGCTGCCGTCCGGCCGCATCCGGTAAATGTCCATCTTCCCGGTTCGCTCGGAGTTGAAGTAAATGTACTGACCGTCCGGCGAATATTCCGGGCCGTCGTCCAGTCCCTTGGCCGTGGTCAGCCGCGTCTCCGCGCCTCCAGCCGTCGAAATACTGTAGATGTCGAACTCGCCGTTGCGCTCGCCAACGAATGCCAGCGTCTTTCCGTCCGGCGACCAGCCATGCCAATACGACGGAGAATTTTCCGTGATCCGCCGCGGCGTTCCGCCCGCAAACGGCAAAATGTAGATGAGCGATTTGTGCGGCTCCTGCGACTGGTCGCTCACCACCAGCCATTTTCCGTCCGGCGAAATGCCGTGATCATTGTTGCAGCGGGTGGCGAAGCCCGTGTCGATCAGCTCCGGTTTGCCGCCGCCCGCGGGCATGCGTTCGATTCGCCCGTTGCGGTTAAAGAGCAGCGTCGCGCCATCGTGCGTCCAGTTAGGAGCCTCGATGCGGCCTGGCGTTTCGTAGACCACGGTGCGATCGGGCGCGTTGGGCCCGACGGTTTCCAGCATGCTGTGCAGCGTCATCTTCTCCGCAGGCACGGGATCCAACTTGGTCACCTGCACGTTGGAAAAGACCGCGGTTTCGACCAGGTCTTTTTCGTGCGAGCACACGCCGATGCCCACGTAAAACGTGTCGCCCAGCGCAACGCGGGATGACCCGCCCGCAATCTGCAGCGGCCCGTCTCCCGCCGCCAGCCACATCGAGAAATAGTTCCCGCGCTTCTCGATGCGCAGATGTCTTGGCGCCGAGGTGCCGGCCACCACCTCGTAGGTCAACGCACCCTTTTCGTCGCGATATTGCAGCGCCGTCATCCCCACGCCGTGCAAGGCAATATCCGTGTAAGGCGAATCCGTATCTAAGCTTTGCCGGAGCATCAAGACCGCTTTGCGATGCGGATTCTTCCCTTCGCTGGGAAAAGAAATGTCGGCGCTCAAGGCCACGTCGCCGGACATCTTCTTCCACGCAAACTGAAACTCGTCCTTGCCAAACCACATGTTCTCGCCGCTCCCGCGAATCGTATAGCTCCCCTTCCCCGCGTCGTACACCACCGAACCGGCGTGCAGCACCGCGCCGACGTCCCCAGCCTTCTCAAAAATTCCCACAGCAGCATCCTCAGCGCGGGCAGGCGGCGCATCAGCGGCAACTCCACGCGCCAGCCCGCCTCGCAACAAAATCAAACTCGCAACAAAAAACGCCGCACCCGAAAAACACGCCCGCCACTTTTTCATTTCCAGCACTCCGCCTTCTCTTTTCTTTCCGCCTTCTAGTTTCTAGTTTCTACCTTCCGTTCTTTTATCTCCCTCGCAACGCAGCGCGCCCATACTCTCCACCGATCTCGCCCAACAGTCCAGATGTTTCGTTGACGCCGCGCGCAGCGCCATCTAGCATGGCGTCATGAGAATATCGTTTCGCCACGCTCGCGCGCGCTTCTCGTTTCTACTTCTGTTCTTGCTCGCAGCGGTCGCTTCGCGTATCTCCGTAAACGCCAATGCTGCGCCTCCGCAATCCGACGCCGAGAAACCGCTCCTGGCCGCGACACCGCCGATGGGCTGGAACAGTTGGGACTCCTACAGCCGAACGGTCAACGAAGACAGCATCAAGTCCAACGCGCGATGGATGGCCAAGCACCTGAAATCCTTCGGCTGGGAATACATCGTGGTCGACGAAGGCTGGTATCTCTCCAACCTCGGCGCCGACGGCAACGACGATCACGTACGCTTCGAGCTGGACGCCAACGGCCGTTACGTTCCCGTTCCCGCGCGTTTTCCATCCGCCGGAAAAGATCGCACCTTCAAACCGCTTGGCGATTATCTTCATTCTCTCGGGCTGAAGTTCGGCATTCACATCATCCGCGGAATCCCCAAACAAGCCGTCGAGCAGAATCTTCCGATCGCGGGTTCCTCCTTTCACGCGGCCGACGCCGCCGACACTACCGATCTCTGTCCGTGGAACACCTACAACTACGGACTCAACCCTTCGAAGCCCGCCGCGCAAGCGTATTACGATTCCATTGCGCAACAGTACGCGAGTTGGGGCGTTGATCTGATCAAGATCGACTGCATCTCCGATCATCCCTACAAAGGCGAAGAGATTCGCATGATCAGCGAAGCCATCGGCAAGTCCGGAAGGCCGATGGTCCTGAGCCTTTCGCCCGGCCCGACGTCGCCGGACAAGCGCGACGAAGTCTCCAAGTATTCGCAGATGTGGCGCATCTCGGACGACGTCTGGGATGTTTGGTACAGCGACAAGAAATTCCCGACCGGCGTGAAGAATCAGTTCGCGCACGCCGCCGATTGGGCAGGCGTCGCCAAGCCCGGCCATTGGCCCGACGCCGACATGCTCCCGCTCGGCAGCCTGCGTCCCGCCGCGGGATGGGAAGCACCACGCGACACGCGCCTCACGCGCGACGAGCAGCGCACGCTGCTGACGTTGTGGTGCATTTTCCGTTCGCCGCTGATCATGGGCGGGAATTTGCTCCAAGCGAATGCCTGGACCACTTCACTGCTGACCAATCGGGAAGTGTTAGCCGTCGATCAACATTCCAGGGACAATCATCCGGTCATCACTTCCGAGAACGTCATCGTGTGGCTGGCGCGCCCCGAATCGGAGGACGGCTCTTATATCGCGGTTTTCAATATCAGCGACTCGCAGCAGAGCGTCCATTACGCGTGGAAGGAACTGGGTCTTCCGGAAGGCAGCCACACGCTGCGCGATCTTTGGCTGCACAAGAATCTGCGAGCCGCGGCGGCACTCGAGGTGGTGCTGAAGCCGCATGCTTCCGCGCTGCTTCGCGTTTCTCCGCATCCGCACTGATCCCGTCGCGGCCGGAGCGCGCGGGATCAGCGGCGGCGGCAAGATATACTGGGGTTCGCCATGGCTGCGATTGTCTCGATGCTGCGCGCCGTCAACGTCGGCGGACACAACAAGATCAAGATGGACGCGCTCCGGGCGCTGTATGAGTCGTTGAAGCTGCGCGACGCGCAGACTTACGTGCAGAGCGGCAACGTGGTTTTCAAGAGCGACGAGCGAGACCTGCCGCGGCTAACCAAGAAAATCGAGAACGCCATCGAACAAAGCTTCGGGTTTCGTCCCGACGTGGTGCTGCGCACTTCGTCCGAGCTGCGCGAGGTGATGGCCAAGAACCCGTTCGCAAAACGGCGGGATATCGAGCCCGGCAAACTGCAAGTGCACTTTCTGGCCGGCGATCCCGGCGCGGAAGCGCGCGCCAACGTCCTGAAGATCAAGGCCGATCCGGAAGAATTGCACATCTACGGCCGCGAGCTGTACATCTACTTTCTAAACGGCATGGGCAAATCGAAACTATCGTGGGCGGCGGTGAACAAGGCCTTGAAAACGCCGGGAACGGCCAGAAACTGGAACACCGTGACAAAATTGCTGGAGATGGCGGAGAGCCTGGAAGCGGATAGCAAGATCGTTGGGAAAAAGAAGTGATCGAAGGAAATGATTCGCGCAGATCTCTCCGGAGATTGCGCTGCAAGCTGGACTACAGGAGGTCGATATGAAACCATCGGAACGCTGGCCGGCACTACCGCTGGCCGAATGGAAAGACACTTACGCGACGCTGCACATGTGGACGCAGATCGTGGGGAAAATCCGGTTGGCGCTGAGCCCGGCGGTCAACCATTTTTGGGGATCGACGCTGTACGTCACCTCCCGGGGTTTGACGACTTCGCCGATTCCCTACGCCCAGGGGGTTTTTGAGATTCATTTCGATTTCATCGCGCACGCGTTGGAGATTACGACCAGCGCCGGGGAGGGCAGGTCTTTCCGGTTGATGCCTCGCACGGTCGCTGATTTCTACGCGGAACTCATGGGCGCGCTGCACTCACTGGGCATCGACGTGAAAGTGTGGACCATGCCGGTGGAAGTTCCCCGGCCGGTGCGATTCAATCTGGACAAGGGCCACGCATCTTATGACGCCGAATATGCGAATCGCTTTTGGCAGGTGCTGGTCAGCGTGGATACCGTTTTCCAGGAGTTCCGTTCGCGATTCATTGGCAAGTCGAGTCCGGTGCATTTCTTCTGGGGGAGTTTCGATCTGGCGGTGACGCGCTTTTCGGGGCGGCGTGCGCCGGAGCGTCCGGACGCCGATTTCATCACCAAAGAGGCGTATTCCCACGAGGTGATCAGCGTGGGATTTTGGCCCGGGGACGGCGAGGTGGTGAAGGATGCGGCTTTTTATGCGTATGCGGCGCCGCAGCCGGCGGGGTTTAAGGAACGGCAGGTGCGGCCGGCGAAGGCTTTTTATAGCGCGGAGAAGAGCGAATATTTCTTGATGTATCACGATGTGCGGTTGTCGGACGCGCCCGAACAGGCGTTGCTGGATTTTTGCCAGAGCACCTATGAGGCAGGAGCGATTGCGGGAAATTGGGATCGCGGGAATTTGGAGCGATCGGCGTCGGGAGCGGCCAAGGCGTAGTGGGGATCGGTGGATTGAAAGTCCCGTGAAATGAAGACGCCAATCGGGAGATTGGCGTTCCCGGGGGAATGGCTGCGGCGCGGTAGCTGTTCCGTAAGCCGCGGACCGGGACGCGCTCAAGCTCGCCCCTACATTTCACGCCTCGGCCGTGCCTAGACGAAGACGGCTTCAATACATCAGAGAATCGAAATTCAAAGATGGGTATGCAAGAGGAAGGGTCGGCACAAAAATGAGGCTGGTGTCACTAAACATCGGGTTGCCGGGGGAAGTGACGTGGCATGGAAGAAGGGTGACCACCGGCATTTACAAGGAACCGGTCGAGGGCCGCGTCGCTTTGCGCAAGCTGAATTTGGACGGGGATCGGCAGGCGGATCTTGGCGTGCACGGCGGAGCGTTCAAGGCGGTGTACTGCTACCCCGTCGAACACTATGAATACTGGAAGAAAGAGTTGCCGGGCCGCGAGTTGCCGCTGGGGATGTTTGGAGAAAACTTCACCGTGGAGGGGTTCCAGGAAGATTCCCTGCATCTTGGGGACCGGCTGGCGGTGGGGTCCGCGGAGGTGATCGTGACGCAGCCGCGGTTGCCTTGCTACAAGCTGGGGATTCGCTTTGGGGACGACCACATGGTGAAACAGTTCCTGGCCAGCCGGCGGACGGGTTTCTACCTGGCGGTTGCCCGCGAAGGGGATGTGGGGGCGGGCGACGAGATCAAAGTGATTGAACGGGATGCGAACGGGGTTCCGGTGTCGGAGATCACCCGACTGTACATCGCCAAGAGCTACGACGACGGGGATGTGGCCGCGGTTGGGCGCGTCTTACAAGTGGCGGCGGTGCCTGAGGATTGGAAAGAGTTTTTCCGAGAACGGCTGGAGACGAGGAAAGGTTGAAAGCCCTAAGGGGCTACTCTTTCCTCAGGCTGCGAAGACGCCGGGGCCGGCGCACCAGAGGGGAAACTCCGAGCATCCAACCGCAAACCTGACGAATAAAGGAGATTTTGTGCGATACCGACTTCTAGGGAATAGCGGCCTGCGAGTTTCCGAGGCGGCGCTGGGCGCCATGACGTTCGGCGAAGAATGGGGTTGGGGCGCGGCCAAAGATGAGTCACGGAGGGTGTACGACGCTTTCCGCGAGGCTGGCGGCAATTTCGTCGACACCGCGAACTTGTACACCAACGGAACGAGCGAAACGTTTCTCGGGGAGTTTATGCAGGGCCACCGGCAGAGCGTGGTGCTGGCCACGAAATACAGCAATTCGGCTCCAGGCCCGGACCCGAACGCGGCAGGCAACCAGCGTAAAAATATGGTGCAGGCGGTGGAAGCGAGCCTCAAACGACTGAAGACCGACTATATCGACCTCTATTGGGTGCACATCTGGGACCAAATTACGCCGGTGGAAGAGGTCATGCGGGGACTGGATGACTTGGTTCGTGCCGGCAAGGTGCTGTACACCGGGATTTCCGATGCTCCGGCTTGGTGGGTCGCGCAGGCCAACACACTGGCGCAACTGCGGGGATGGTCGCCTTTCATCGGGTTGCAGATCGAATACAGCCTGATCGAACGCACCGTGGAGCGGGAACTGGTGCCTATGGCGAAAGCGCTGAACATCGGCGTGACGGCGTGGTCGCCGCTGGCCGGCGGAGTGCTGACCGGGAAGTATCACGGCCACGGCTCGTCCGCGCAGGGGCGGATGAACAGCGACATGGCGAAGCAGTTCCTGCCGGAGCAGGAAAGAAGCGACCGGATCGTGGCGGCGGTGAAGAAGGTGTCCGATGAGACAGGACGCAGCATGGCGCAGGTGGCGCTGGCGTGGCTGCGCTATCGCAGCGTAGCGGTCATCCCTATCCTGGGCGCGCGAAAGCTGTCGCAGTTGCAGGACAATCTTGCGAGTTTCGACTTGCCGCTCTCTGCGGAGCAGCTCAAGACGCTGGACGAAGCGAGCCGGATTGAACTGGGGTTCCCCTACGAGCTTTATGCGAAGGAGTTGCCCCGTACGTTCGCCTACGGCGGTCTGCGGGACAAGATTTTGGCCTGATGGCAGGATCGCGTTTTTCCACATTTCATCAGAGCCTTAGTACGGAAGTACCGTTGTTTGCGGCTGGCGGAGAAATAGAATGCCGGGCCGTGCCCTCAAGAGCGTTGTGTACAGAACTTGATGAGTTAAGGCGTGGGGCAGTGTCCGTGTTCCGCGAGGTGAGGGCCATTCGGCGGTCGAGGGACTTGTCGTTCGACGAGGACGCGGAGCTCAATTGGAGGAAACGGGCGAGCATTTATTCGATACTGAGGCATCTGCTGGTTGGCCACGGAGGCCGGCCTTGCCCCGGGGGAAGCCGACCCATCGTAAGCGCGGTTCCGGGGGATGCCGCTGGCGACCAAGGAGCGATTGCCAGTTTCATTGCAGCGGTTAGGCTTTGTTGGCTCGATCTGGGGCAACGGGTCGGGGCCGTGGGACTACTAGGAACGGCGGCGATCCAGGAGGTAGGCGATGAGGGCCAGGATGGCGAAGTAGAAGGCCATGTTGACGCCCAGGGCCACGCGGAGAAAGCCGCCGAACGTCGAGGCCAGAGACTCGTGCTTTGCCGGAGCAAGGAGTTCCGCGATTTTCAGGCCGGGTGAGAAGAGCGAGAGCAGCGCCGGAGAGATGACCGGTTCGTCTTGTACGGCGAGCGCCAGCGCGAAAAATCCCAGAGCGGCCCCCACAACCGCGGGCAAGACCAAACGGAACGTGAGGCGCTTCAGCACCACGTAAATTCTATCAAACTGGACCGCGGGGTGTTTTCCGGATGCTTGGGCGGAACCCCTACGCAGACAGAAGCGGCGGGGACAGGCGTGGGTCTTCCCAGGCAGCGAATGCTAGCATAGTGGCCACCGGAGGCTGGTTCCCGAGGCTGCAGAACCAGGATACGAGGAGAAAACGAAATCATGATTACCGCAAAATTGTTTGCTCAGGTCACCGCACTGGTTGCTCTTGCGGCTGCGCCGGGAATGTTACTCGAGGCGCAACAAAAGTCAGTCACCGTAGAGGGCTACGTGCTGGATTCCGCGTGCGCGTTCACCAAGAGCCTGGAAAAGCCCATCAGCCGCGAGTGCGCCCTGGCTTGCGCTAAAAACGGTTCGCCCCTGGTGATACTGACGAGCGAAGGCAACATCTACTGGCCGATCGACGAGAAGACGCCGGCGGAAGGACAGAATGGGCGGCTTACCGCATATGCCGGCAATCGCGTGAAGGCGACAGGAAAACTCTACGACCGGGGCGGGTCGCACGCGTTGGTGATCGAGAAGATCGAAGCGCTGCCAGCCAAGAAATAGGCTGGCGCGGTTTTTAGCCGAATCAGGCGCGGGCCGCTTGTTTTTCCGGATTGTCGATTTCGGCCAGGTCTTGTGGCGTCAGCGCCCAGTCCACGGCCTTGGCGTTTTGCTCGACTTGTTCGGGGCGGGTGGCTCCGGCGATGACGCTGGAGACCGCGGGATGCGCGGCGAGCCAGCCGAAGGCAAGTTCCAGAAGGCTGTGGCCGCGCCGCTGGGCGAATTTCTCGAGACGCTCGACGGTATCGAAGTTGGCGTCGTTTACGTAACGATCGCCGAGGGTTTTCCAGGCGGCGAAGCGCGAGCCTTCGGGAAGCGCGGCGTTGCGTTGGTATTTTCCCGTGAGCATGCCGCTGGCCAGCGGAAAGTACGGCAGGAGACCGAGGCCGTGAGCTTGGATGGCGGGCAGCAGCTCTTTTTCGATGCCGCGCACCAGCAGACTGAACTCGTCCTGACAGGATGCGAACGCGTGGATGCCCAGTTCGCGCGAGATCCACTGTGATTCCACCACTTGCCACGCGGGAAGATTGGAGCAGCCGATGTAACGGACCTTGCCCTGATGGACGAGATCGTCCAGGGCGCGCAGGGTTTCCTCGAGCGGGGTCAGCGGATCGGGAATGTGGAGTTGGTAGAGATCGATCCAGTCGGTATGGAGGCGGCGAAGGCTGGCTTCCACGGCGGAGAGAATGTAACGGCGGGAGGCGCCTTTGAGGGTGCCGGCCGCGTCCATGGCAAAACCAAATTTAGTGGCCAGGACGATGTCTTTGCGGCGGTCGCCAAGGACCTGGCCGAGAATGGTCTCGGAGCCGCCGAGGTTGCCGTAGTAGTCGGCGGTGTCGAGCAGGGTGATGCCCAGGTCGAGGGCTCTGTGAACGACTTTGCGGGAGGCTTCCAGATCGATGCGCCCGCCGAAATTGTTGCAGCCCAGGCCGACCAGCGAGACCTGTAAACCGGATTTGCCGAGATTCCTGCGCTTCATCGTGGTCCTCGATGCGTAATTCGCACGGATATTCTAGCTGATTGACGATGGAGATGCCCGTGGCGCGGAACTGCTGCGGCGATTTTGCAGGTGAGCGATCCAGGCGGGAGGACTTCGTTAACCACCTTTGTGCTTGAAGAATTCGACCTGCCTTAGCCGCTTCTCGGCTTCTTTCCTGGTTTTATAAGGCCCGCCGAGGTTTTTGCCCTTTTCGGAGAGAACTTTGTAGCCGCCGGCGACTTTTTTGATCATGAAAGCACCTCGATCATGCGATTGCGGGAAAATCCCGCTACGGTTAGATGTCAGCGAGAATGTTTGGACTGCGGCACAGCGTTCGAGAATTTGAAGGCGGGATAATACCGCGAGATTGGACTAGAATTGGCCGTTGGCTCGGCTGCAGCCGGCTCGTAGGGGTGAATTTTCATGAAACGCATGACTCGGCGGAAATTTATTGCGCTGGCGGCATCTTGCGGCGCGACTCTGGCGTGGAGGTCTTCGTACGGGCGCAGCTCGAAGATTTTGTGGCGCGAACGCCGCGATCTGTATCCGCAGGGCGTGGCTTCGGGTGATCCGCATGCGGACAGCGTGATCTTGTGGACGCGGCGTCCGCCTGCGCCGGACAGCGCGGCGGGAAAGCTGACGGCGGAGATTGCCGAGGACGCGGAGTTTCATCGCGTGGTGGCGACATCGGAAGCGAGACCTTCGAGAGAAAACGACTGGACTTGCCGGGTGTTGGCGGCGAACCTCATGCCCGGACGCGTGTATTGGTACCGCTTCACGGACGAACACGGGTTTGGCAGCCGCGTAGGGCGCACCGTAACCGCGCCCGATGAAAAAGACAGCCGGCGGGTGAGCTTTGCGTTTGTGAGCTGCCAGAACGTGCAACTCGGCGCGTGCACGGCCTACCGGCGAATGATCTGGGAGGACGAACGCCGGGCGGCGGAGGATCAACTGGGCTTTGTGCTGCACCTGGGCGACTTCATTTACGAACTGGTTTGGTATCCGGAGGACCGGCCGCAGGGCATGCATGGGCGGAAGGTGCGGGACATCGTGCGCTACGAGCACGGAGAAAAAATCGACGACTTTCACGTGCCGACGACGGTGGACGACTACAGAGCGGTGTATCGGGCTTATCTGTCCGACCCGGATTTGCTGGACGCGCGGGCGCGCTGGCCGTTTGTGTGCATGTGGGACAATCACGAATTTTCGTGGAAGGGTTGGCAGAGCCAGCAGAATTTTGACGGGACGCGGCGGCCGGCGCAGACGCGGCGCGTGGCGGCCAACCAGGCGTGGTTCGAATATCAGCCGGCGCGAGTGGTGAAGGCCGGGGACGCGGCGGCGGATCGCTACGAAGCGCCACAGGTGCGGGACGCCGCGATCCGCAAGTTCGACGACGATGGACTGGGCCTGGAGGCGGGGAACATCGCGGCGATCAATAGCCTGAAGTTGTTCCGCACGCTGCGTTGGGGGCGGAACGTGGACCTGATTCTGACGGACAACCGGAGTTTTCGATCGGAATCGGTGACGGACAAGCCGGAGACCGTGGCCTTCCAGCCCAAGGGCTTTCCGTATGTCGCCTGCGAAGATGTGATCGCGATACTGGATGGCGGGCGGGAGTACAACGGCGGGAAACCGCCGGAGACCATACGGTTCAACGGAGAAGATCTGCCCAATCCGCGGAAAGATGAGCCGCCGCAATCGATGCTGGGGGGTCCGCAGAAGAAATGGTTCCTGGAACGGCTGCGGAGCTCGACGGCAACGTGGAAGCTGTGGGGGAATTCGGTGTCGATGCTGGATTGGCGGCTGGATTTTCAAAACTTGCCGGAGGAAATGGGGTTGCGATGGCCGACGACGGGTTACGCGGAGTTTTCGTCGGATGATTGGTCCGGGTATTGTTTCGAGCGGGCGGAAATCCTGGAGTTTCTGTGCAAGGAAAAGATTACCGGGGTCGCGGCGATTTGCGGAGACCGGCATGCGTTTGCCGCGGGGGTGGTGTCTGCGGAGCTGCCGCCGAAGCGCTTCGATCCGGTGATCGCGGAGTTCACGACCGGGTCGATTTCGGCGCCGGGGCTGTTCGAGGCGGCGGAGGATGGGCTGCCGCAAAATCATCCGCTGCGCGGGGTGTATGTGTACAAGAGGTCGCCGGAAGCGGCCGCGGAGCCGGCGGTGAACTTTGCGATTTTGCACGGGGTGCGGGCGAGCCTGGCGCTGCAGAAGACCGGCGATGGGCGGCTGGCGCGGGCGGAAAGAAATCCCGATGTTGCGCCGCACCTTTCGCTGGTGGACGTTGGAGGGCATGGTTACGCGGTGGTGCGGGCGAGTACGGGGGAATTGGAAGTGGAGTTCGTGTGCATCCCGCGACCGCTGCAGCGTGGCGACGGGCCTGCGGGCGGGTCGCTGACGTATCGAGTGGCGCATCGGGTGAAGCCCTGGGGCGCGGATGAGGCGCCACGATTGGAACGGACGTCGACGGAAGGAACCCTTCCGCTGTTTCTCTAAAAATCCTCACCGCCGACGTTTTGTGGCGAACCTGCTCGGGAACCATGTTTGGTTCATTCCGACCGGCGAATTAGCCTTATTGTTTTGCGGGTGGTAGAATTCCGGCGCTTTCAGGAGCGAAGATTTCCATGCGCAGACTCTTTCTTGCCGTTGCATTTCTAATTCTGCTGTACGAGCCACCGGCGGTGGCTCAGCAAGAGCCGGATTTCTCAAAGGTACAGATCAAGGTCACCAAGGTTTCCGGCAACATCTACATGCTGGAAGGCGAGGGCGGGAATATCGCGGCCTCGGTGGGGGAAGACGGCATCGTCATTGTGGACGATCAGTTTGCGCCGCTGGCCGATAAGATCCAGGCGGCGCTGAAAGATTTGAAGATCACCGACAAGCCGGTGCGCTTTGTGATCAACACGCACTATCACGGGGACCACACCGGCGGGAATGTGCCGTTTAACAATTCGGGATCGACGATCATCGCGCAGGACAATGTGCGCAAACGGCTGGTGAGCGGCGGGACCGCGGGGAACGGGGGCTCCATCAAGATGGACGTCAAGCCGGCGGAGAAGGCGGCGCTGCCGATCATCACCTTCGAACACGACGTAACCGTGCACTTGAACGGTGAAGACATTCGGGCGCTGCACTTCCCGGCGGGGCATACCGACGGGGATTCCATCATTTTCTTTCCGAAGAACAATGTGGTGCACATGGGGGACGACTTTGTGCGCTACGGTTTTCCGTTCATTGACGTGGCCAGCGGCGGGAGCGTGCAAGGCATGATCGACGCCATGGAAAAGGCTACGGCGCAGTTGCCGGCGGACGTCAAGGTCATTCCCGGGCATGGAGCGCTGTCGAATCTCGATGATGTGCGGGCGTTCGTGAAAATGCTGAAGGAGACTTCGGCGGTGGTGGAGAAGGCGTTGAAAGAACACAAGACGCTGGAGCAAATGAAGAAGGACAAAATTCTCGAGCCTTGGGCCAAATGGTCCGGGGAATTCGTGAACACCGACGCGTTTATCGAGACGCTGTACAACTCGCTTACCGGGACCAAGGGCGCTTTCGTGAAGCACAACTAACGGACCGCGGCGGTGTGATTTCCCGTCAGGCCAGCGTGGGCCGCGGCTTGACTTGGTTGGAAGCGGCTGCGAGACTGAATCTATCCGCACGGGAAACATGCCGCAAACTCAAGGACAAGTCGTAACCGTAGGTGTGACTGGAGCCAGCGGGGCCGTCCTGGCGCAAAAGGCGCTGGAACTGCTGGAAAGCGATGCTCGGGTCGCTCGCGTGCATCTGGTGGTTACCGAAACCGGGCAGCGGCTGTTCGCGGAAGAATTGAGTATTTCTTCCGGCGACCTGAAGCAGTTGCCCAGCCGCATCCTCGGGCGCGCTGCCGCCAAAATCGAAATTTTGCCGAATAAGGATGTTGGCGCGTCGATCGCCTCGGGCAGCTACCAAGTCGATTCCATGGTGGTGGTGCCTTGTTCGATGGGCACGCTGGCATCCATCGCGGGCGGCAGCAGCGACGATCTGGTGGCGCGCGCCGCCGACGTCATGCTCAAAGAAGGGCGCAAGCTGGTGCTGTGCGTACGGGACACGCCGTTCAGCCGCATCCATCTGGAAAACATGTTCCGCGCGCAGCTGGCCGGCGCCGTGATCATGCCGGCGATTCCCGCGTTTTATTATCAGCCGAAAACGATCGATGATCTGGTGACGCAATATATCTGCCGGGTGCTGTCGCAAATCGGACTTCCGCAGGAAAAAATGTATCGCTGGACCGGGCAAGCGGCCGCGAAGAAAGCCGAGGCCTAGACCGCAGTGGCCAACCGTATTCGCACGGTGCTGGAGATGATCAAGTTCGAGCACTCCGTGTTTGCATTGCCATTTGCGCTGACGGGGGCGCTGCTGGCCGCGCGCGCTACGCGAAACGGGTGGCCGACGCTGCGGCAAGTGCTGTGGATCGTGGTGGCGATGGTGGCGGCGCGCTCCGCCGCGATGACCATGAACCGTATCGCGGACCTGCGCTACGACCGCGAGAATCCGCGCACGCAGCAGCGGGCGCTGGCTACCGGGGCTCTTTCCGTTTCTTTTGCGTGGATTTTTACGGTGGTGGCAGTGGCGGCTTTCCTGGTTGCGGCGTGGCAGCTCAATCCCCTGGCGCTAGAACTCGCGCCGGTGGCGCTCGCCGTTCTGTTTTTCTATTCCTTCACCAAGCGCTTCACCAATTGGTCGCATCTGTTCCTGGGTTTCGCGCTGGGCATTTCTCCCGCGGCGGCATGGATCGCGATTACCGGCGGACTCGATTTGCGGATGCTTATTCTGTGCGCGGCGGTGACGCTGTGGGTGGGCGGCTTCGACGTGCTCTACGCCTGCCAGGATGTCGACTACGACCAGCGCGCCGGGCTGTATTCCGTGCCGAAGCGTTTTGGCATCGCCAACGCGCTGCTGATCGCTCGCGGGTCATGCACGTGGGCGTTGTCGGGCTGCTGGCCTGGCTGGCCGCGAGCTTTGCGCTTCCCTGGCCGGCATGGGCGGGCATCGCGGTGGTGGCCGCGCTGCTGGCTTACGAGCATTCGCTGGTCAAAGCTGACGATCTGAGCAAGCTGGACGCTGCGTTTTTTGCCGTGAACGGTTATATTAGTATGTTGTTTCTGCTGTTCTGGGGCGCTGCGGCGGCGGTTTGGCGCGTTTGAAACTTTCGACGGGATGGAAATGGGCGAACTGACAATCACCGACTCGCGGCTGAAGCCGATCGCGGACAAGGTCCTGGCCGGCGAACGGCTGAACATGGACGACGGCATACTGCTGTATCGCTCGCCCGATCTGCTGGCCGTCGGATGGCTGGCCAACCACGTGCGCGAGAAGCGCCATGGCAACGTCACCTATTTCAACGTCAACCGCCATATCAATCCCACCAACGTGTGCGTGGCGCATTGCAAGTTGTGCGCGTTTGGCCGCGACCCCAGCGCTCCCGGCGCTTACACCTTTGCCCTGGAGGAAATCTACCAGCGCGCCGAACAAGGGGTCCGCGAAGGCGCCACGGAATTCCACATCGTCGGCGGCCTGCACCCCGATCTTACGTTCGAACACTACCTGGAATTGGTGCGCGGCCTGAAGCAGCGCTGCCCGACCGTACACCTCAAAGCTTTTACGATGGTCGAGGTGCACTACTTCTCGCGCATCGCCAAGCTTTCCATCGAAGAGACGCTGCAAAAAATGAAGGAAGCCGGCGTGGATTCCTGCCCGGGCGGCGGCGCCGAGATTTTTCACCCGCGGGTGCGCAAGATCATTTGCGACCACAAGACCAGCGGGCAGATGTGGCTGAGCACGGCCAAAAAAGCCCACGAAGCGGGCTTTCGCTCCAACGCCACCATGCTGTACGGCCACGTGGAAACCGAAGAGGAGCGCGTCGATCATCTGCTGAAGCTGCGCGAGCTGCAGGACGAGACCCACGGCTTCGTGGCCTTTATCCCGCTGGCGTTTCACCCCGACAACACCGCGCTCTCGCACATCCCCAAGACCAGCGGCTACCTGGACCTGCGCAACATCGCGGTGTCGCGGCTGCTGCTCGACAATTTCGAGCACATCAAGGCGTACTGGATCATGCTGACGCCCAGCATCGCGCAGATCGCGCTGCGCTTCGGCGCCAACGATCTGGATGGCACGGTGGTGGAAGAGAAGATCTACCACGACGCCGGGGCGAAAACTTCCGAGTTCACCCCGCGCGCCGAACTGGAGCGCCTGATCCGCGCCGCTGGCCGCGTGCCGGTCGAGCGCGACACGCTGTACCGCCCCGTCGACCGCTCCAAGATGCCGCCGCTGCCGCCACCGACCCGTCCAGACCTCGTCTCGCTCACCCTGAACGTATAAGCACGGTGTGACGCCGTTGTCGTGGAAACGCCCCGCGAGAGGTAATCCTCTATCCCGGTGAGGGCAGCTCTCGCGATAGGGCCTCAAAAAAGCAAACGCCCCGAAAATGACTCCGGGGCGCCGGCAGAAAACCAGAGATTGTAACGTTACGGCTTGGCCGCGGGAGGCGGCGTGGCCGGCTTGGCCGCGGGTTTCGCAGCAGCACCCGCCGGGGCTCCACCCTTGACGGGATACGCGGTGTCGTAGAGGTGCACGATATCCTGGGTCACGTCAATGTTGGTGGAGGCAAAGAGGATCGGCGTGTTCTGCGCCGAGGAATCGAGGATGGCGACGTAACCGTTCTCGCGCGCGTAGCGATCGAGGACGTCCACCAGCTTGCGGCCGATGCGGTCGAAGACGTCCGCTTGCGCGGCGTTCACATCTTCCTGATATTCGTTCTGTTTGCGCTCCAGTTGCCGGGCCAGGGTTTCGCCCTGGCGGGTGAGCCGCGCCTGCTCGTCCTGGTTCAGCTTGCCGGCGCCGGCTTCGAGCCGCTGCCGCAGCTCGTTGATGGTCTTGTTCAGGTTCTCCAATTCGGTCTGGCGCGAGGCGAACTGGGACTGCAGCTCCGCTCCGGCCTGCTTGCCTTCGGCGGTGCTGGCGATGGCCTGGCGCACGCTGATCACGCCGATCTTACCGGCGACCGCGGCTCCCGGAGCGGTTCCCTGCGCACAAAGCGCCGCCGAGCCGCAAAGAAATGCCGCGGCCAAAGCGGCGGCCCGAAGCAAGGTCCCGCGCGGGCCTAGAGCGGCCAATGTCGTTAGCGACCGCGAAGCGGCCGATGTCCTGAGTGACCGCGAAGCGGCCCACATTCTCGAATTCACGTTACTCTCCTTGTAAGCCAATCCACGATTGGCTGAAAACGGTTTCCGCTACCCGGCGGGCCTTACTGGCATTACACAAACCTCGAAGTATAGCTGAGCTATACAATCTCTCGCAATCAGAAAGCATCCATCGCCGAACCGACGCTCGCAGCGCTGCTCAATTCGGCATGGGGAACAACAGCACCCGGTTGTTGGCCTGATCCACGATCACTGCCAGATTGGTGAACTGGTCGATGGCCACCCCGAACTGCGCCGATCCCGGCAGACCCAGTGTTTGCCGGGTCTTCATCGGGTTGGACAGCGAATCCACGATGGATGCCGACTTCCCCCCAAAGTTGGAGGTCAGAATCGCGCCGGTTTGCGGGTTTACGGTCAAGGCCGTCGGATTGATGCCCACGGACGCCTGGCTGGGAGAGCCGGAGTCCGGATTGAACGACGAAATCACGTTGGCGCCGCTGGAATTGACATAGAACAGCCCGGGATTCTGAGTTCCCGTGGCCACGGCAGGGTTGAAGACGATGCCAGTCGGGGTGGAGCTGACGCTGCCCAGCGAAATGGTGGTGCTCAACGTGGGGCTAACCAAACCGATGTCTATTGGGAACAAGGCCCCCACCGGTGCCGAGCCGCTGACCAATTCCAACCCGGTGACCAGGGCTAACCCCTGATTGTTGGTGCCGCGATCGGGATCGATGGCCACGGCAATCGGCTGTTGGACGCCGCCGATGGTCGTAGCGGTAAGGGAAGTCGCGGGAGAAGAACCAAACAAAAGACCAAGATTGATTTCGGAGACGGTGTTGGAGCCAAAGTTGGCGACGATCGCGGCACCGGTGGCGTCGTTAATGGCTACGCCGACAGGATTGGTGCCCACCGCGACCGCGGCCACGGGCTGCGCATTGGTGAGCAGATTGACGATCGAAACGTTGCCGCTCCCGTTATTCACAACCGCGGCCAGGCCGAAGTGCTGGCTCACGGCAATGCCTTGAGGAGTGGTGCCGACCCCGATGGTATGGATGATCTTGCCGAAAGTCGGATTCGGCTGAACCACACCGCCAACCGTGATGGTGGGGTTAATGTCGATAGTGGAGATACTGTTGCAGCCGCTGTTGGTGACTATGGCGAGCGGCGAGAACGGACCGTTGGCAAGCTGATCGGCGATGGCCACGGAACTCGGCGCGGCCGACCCGCTGGTGCAAACAACGTTCATGTTAACAGCCTTGATGACCAGGAAGTCCGTGGGGTTGGACTGAGATCCGCCGCTCAAAACATCCAATGCGTAGTGATGCGGCATGGAAAGGAACGACGCGGGAATGGTGGCGGTGATCTTGCGGCCGCTGGGGTCGACTACCACGTTTCCCGCGGGGATGGCCGTGCCGTCCAAACGAACTTGCGCGCCGGCCACAAAGTTCGAGCCGAAAATCTGAACTCCCGCGAGATCGGTGGTGGAAGTAAGGGTCCCTTGGGGAACGAAGGCCTTGGGAATGCCACCGATGACCCCGGGACCAGGAGTCGGGCTCGGAACGACTACTTCGGTGATCTGCGTGGCCTTTAGGCCGCCCAAATCGATGACCTGAATGCCGCCGCTGCCCGATTCCACGACGAAGGCCTGGTTGGTGGCCGGATCGACAGCAACACCCCCCCACAAAGTGAGCGAACCGGTAGTGCCATTGGTGACGGGAATCTGGACCGAACCGGTGCCAGCCAACTTGACCTGAGCGGCGTTAATGGAAGTGGTGGTGCAGGGACCCATCACGCAGGCAAACGCGCGGCGTGTTCGAGTCACGGGGTCGGAAATCGACACTTGGTTGACGGGCCTTCCGGGAATTCCCGGATTGTACGAAATGATCGAGTTGGTATAGGGCTGCCAGGCAAGAGTGGCGGTGCCCTCGAGCTCCGGGCCGCCCACGCATCCGACCGTGTAGGCCGTACAAGTGGCAGAAAAGCTGATGGAACTAAAAGACTGATCGAGCTGGTTGAGCAGGTTGATCTGGGCGGAGGTGGAGCTGGCGTCGGCGAGCGCGGCGGTATTGGTGATGGGATTGATGGCGATACCCTGGGTGGTCGGAGAAAGACCGCCAAAAATGAGATTGGGACTTCCGAAGAAAACGCTGCCGCCGCTGGCGCTGCCACTGGTCCCCGCGGGAACGTTCAAGAGATAAGAGAACGTGGTGCTGCTGGTAAGGGCGATGGTGAAGACACCATTGAAATTGGTATTGCCGGCGGAGTTGGTGGTTGGCACGCCGGAGATCAGCACTGTTGCCGGAATTCCAGGAATGAGCCCGGTGAGCGTGCTGCTGGCGGTGACCGTGACCACTCCAGAGGACAGCGAAAGGCTACTGATGCCTATGGAGGTGGAAGGCAGGGTGACGTCGACACCCCGTACTGTGCCGCCACCACCCAGAAACGCTCCCGGCGTCACGAACGCCAAGTGTCCATGCGGGGCCATGGCGATCTGCGGGTAAGCAGCGGTGTTCAGAGTCACCTGCGAGTAAATGCACGGCGGCGTACCCGTGCCGCCCAAGCATCCGAAGCCGGAGCCCGCGCCTTGATTCAGATTGACGACGAAACCCAGGTTGGCAGCCGAGGAACTGGATGTGGAAGAGTAGGCCACCAGAGCGAGATTGGTATCGGGATCCACGCCGATGGCGTAGGGCAAGGGCGCGGGGGAAACCTGACCTTGTAAGACGTTCTTAAGATTGACGGTGACCGGAGTTACTGGATTGGGCGCGCCGGGTATGGGCAGGACGGAAACGGTTTGGCTGCCATAGTTGACCACCGCAACGGAGTGATTGGTACGATTTACCGAAACACCGGTGGGAATCTGGCCGACTGCCACAGGGCCACCCATCGGAGTAAGGCTTCCGACGCCAATGCTGTAAAACTGCACGGCGTTTGAGCCGGTTTCGGCGACCACCACGACGCCCAGGGTAGGATCGATGTCGATGGCGCTGGGATTCGTGCCCGCCGCAATTCCAGCCGCCACGACTTGAGGAGGGGTGGTCGAGTAATCGGGAAACACCGCGAGCGAGGTTACTGCCGGATCGTTGGGAACCGGCAATGGCCCCGAGGTGTTTGACACGGACAGAGGATAGAGGCCAGGGGGGCCAAGGGCGCTGCTCGGGAAATTGAGGTTTAGCCGACGAGAGTTGGACGAGGGACTTTGTGCGATTAGGTTCCCCTGGAAAGAAGCGGAGGCTAACCCTTTGCCAGGCCCGAAGTACCCCCCGTCGACTGTCAGCGGGATATCACCTACGGATGCGTTTTCAATTAGGCTATTTGGTGAAGCGGAAAGAACCGTGGGCCTAACCGGCAACAACGTAAAGGTAAATTTCCCGCCAGCTGTCTTCGTGACTGGCTCTCCCGGATCGGTGACCGAGACAGTATAGGTGACCGGCGTCGCGCCCGCCGAAGAAGGGGGTACCAAATCGCCCTCCAACAATCGTAGCCGGGCGCCAATGGAAGCTGGAGTGGTGGTCGTCGTGGTGGGAATAGGGAACAGCACCTTAACCTGGTTGGTGGAGCCCGAGGAACTGGTGGTGGAGGTGAACTTCTTCACGCCGCCATTTTGGTCGGTAAGGATGATGGTGGACGCGGACGAAATGTTTGGGGCGTCGAGATAGATGTCCCACAAGGTGGCGCCTTGCGGAGCGATGGTGGGGGAGATGCCGCTAAAGGTGATGGGTCCGCCCTGAATGATGGTGATGGTGCCGGTGGCGAAACGGGTGTTGTCCGTTTTTGCCGTGGCGACAATGGTGACGTTAGCGGGGGTGGTGCTGGCGTTGGCGGGCGTCGAGGCCGTGGGCACCGAGGCCGGAGCGGTGAAGACACCGCTTGCGGAGATGGACCCGCAGGTCGGGCTGCAAGTAGCTAACTCAGGCACCGTGATGGTGCTGGTCGGGGCGGACTGGGTAACCAGCCAAGTCACGCCCTGGGCTTGCAGGTCGTTGGTAAGAATAGCGGTAAATAGCTGCGGTTCTTTGGTGGGCACGGTGGCGGTGCTGGGGGTAAGAGCCACGCCGATCCCGGAGTCCAAAACCAGCATGATGTTGCCGGATTTCTTGGTGTCCTGCTGGGACTGCGCGGTGACAACAATTTGCAGCCCCGGAAACTTGGTTTGGTCAGGCACCTTACTGGGCGCCGTGTAGGTGGCGGTACCGGTGTCCAGCTGATTGGAGATCGTGCCGAGGCTGCCGTCGGTCGGGCAAGCCGCCGCCGTGGAAGTGGTGGTAGTCGTGCCGGAAACCGTGGTGGTGGTGAACTGGCAGGGCTGCCACGTGACCATGGTGTTGGTGGCACCGTTCACCGTGGCGGTCAGCGTAGTGGATTGACCCAGGATGATCGCCTGGCCTACCGATGAGCTTACCGTCACCGTAACAACGTTGGCGCCGCTGCTGCTGCCGCACCCGCTCAGCCACAGGCAGGCCATGATGACCGCCACGGCGGCGCAATTCCAGATGCTTCTCGACTTCATTACAGCTGCCTCCCCAAGTACAAGCGCTGAATGTCTCATTATCTTACGTCCCCACTCGTTTTGACTTCTCTCCAGCACCCTTTGCGGGGACACGCTCAAAGTGTGCTGCGTTTCGGAACTCTAGAAAGTCTTGCCCACCGTGAAGCGGAAGGTGGTCTTGGGCTCGAAGTAGTTCAATCGCCCAGGATTGTTCATCAACAAATTCAATTGCGGCGCGATCTGTTCCGGATAAATAGTCGGATCAAGCCCATTGAAAGCGGTCTTCAGAAAGTCGATATCCTTGGGCTCGATGAACGGCTGCCTGGCAACAATCTGGGAATGCAAACGATTGATGTTGTACGCATAGTAGATCCGGAAAGGCGCTTGCACGATCGGAAGCTGAACGCCAAATTCGATGCCGGTGGAGCCTCGCAGGCGGAAGTTGGTGCCCGAGGCGATAGGCAGCTGGCCGTTGACGCCGGCGCCGGGAAACTGCTGCTGCAACTGCGTAAGACCCGTGGGATCGAGCTTGAGCGCGCTTTGCCGCAAGATTCCGTCCGTTCCGCCATCGAAGAACAGCGAGGCGTGAACCGGGCCGACCAGGGGGATACGATATTCAACGTTTCCGGAACTCTGCAAATCGCCGCCGGGGAGCGTGGCGGTGTAAATAAGCACGGGGATCGTGAAAGTCCGGATCGCGCCGCCCGCGGTGGGATCGTGAAACGAGATGGGCTGCGCCGAGGCCACCGGAATAAAGGAGACCGGGGAGATGGAGCGAATATCAAATCCGCGCAGGTCATTCTCGCCGCCCATGTAGAAACGGCTGAACGGCGGAACTTCCTTGCCGGCAAATCCAGTGGTGTGCGCCGCCGTAAAATGCAGGCCCAGGACGTTGCGGCGCTTATAGATCGGGCGGAACATGGTGTAAGAAACCACGTTGGTGATGGTGTTTACGTTGCCGCCCAGCGGGCCGCCCGAAATAGCGAACGAATAGTAGTAGCTTTTGCCGGTTCTGGGATTGACCGGGTTATCGATGGTGTTCTTGGTGATGCTCGGCGTCAGCGTGCTGGACACAATTCCATTCAGCGCGCTGGGACCCGCGACGCTGCGGAACTGCACTTGCTCAAACAGCAGCGTGGAGGCCTGGTTAAAAGATTTGATATTGGTGCGCGTAAGGCCGTAGGTCAGGCCGATCCTGGTGAACGACAAGCGCTTGACGGGATAGCTGGCGAAGGCGGTAAAGCCGGTGCTGTTCTGGGTGTAGTTCTGGACGAACTGCGGATTGATGCTGACGGATTGACCGGTCAACAGCGCTTCTTGCTTGGCTTGATCGAAATTGTAGCGGCTGGAGAAAATCGTGAAGCCGGTGGAGATGGGCCGGTCGAAAAGATAAGGCTCGGTGAAGCCGAACATGAAACTCCGCTGTAGGTTGCCGAACTGCGCGGAAAAGGTCAGGGTTTCCCCGAGACCCAGAAAATTGTTGGTCTGATACGTCAGCCCGATGAAGGTGCCGGACAATCCGCTGACTCCGCCCTGCAGGCCGATGGACTGCTTGCCCTTTTCTTTCAGCTTCAAATTCAGATCGACGGTGCCTTCCTTGGTGTTGCGCTTGATCTCCACGGCTTTGTCGGCTTCGATGCGCTCGAAATAATCGAGCTGGTTGAGGCGCAAAATACTGATTTCCCAGGCGCGCTTGTTGAACAGCTGGCCTTCGTCGAGCAGCAGTTCGCGGCGGATGACTTTGTCGCGGGTAGTGGTGTTGCCGCTGAAATCGATGCGGCGGACGTAATATTGCTTTTCCTCGGTGAACTTCAGGACCACGTTGATGACTTTGTTGGTTTCGTCGATGTCGGTCTCGGGCTCGGCGGTCATATCGATGAAACCATACTGGCCGTAGGCTTTGGTGTAGTCCTCCAGGGCCTTACGGATCTTGGCGGTAGAGAAGATATCGCCTTGATGCAACGGGAAAATGCTCTTCAGGGCGTCGACTTTTAGGGAAAGGGCCTTATCCGGGTCGGCGCTGACGATGCGCAGCGTTCCCATCTTGTAACGTTCGCCTTCCTCGATGGGAATGGTGATGTTGACGGCTTTCCCGTGGCTGCGGCCGGTAACCAGAGGAACGCCGAGGCGAAACCCGGTGGTGTCGATGTTTTCGAGAATCGGATCTCCCACCGAGACCTTGAAGTAGCCGTTGTCGCGGTACAGTCCGCGGACGCCAACTTCCAGGTCCTCGTTGAGTTTTTCACGATCGTACGTCTTGGAGAGCACCGCGATCTCGCGAATGTACAAGGGAATGGAATAGGGCCGGTCGTGACGCATGGCGCGAATCAGCTTGCGGTCGCTGAAAGCATGGTTGCCGGTAAATTTGATTTGGCCAACCTTTACTTTGGGGCCTTCCTCGATCTTGAATACCAGGATCACCGCGTTGCTCGAAGCGATGCGCTCGTACTGCGGGACCACCTTGGCGAACTGCCGGCCGTGCTCCCCGAGCAGTTCCTTCAGCACCACTTCGGCTTTCTTGATGCGCGTGGGATCGAACGAACTCTCCACCGTCAGGCCCACCTTGCGTTCCTTGAAGCGGTCCAGGATGTCCGACTCCGAAACCGAGTGAATACCGTCGTAGCGAATGCGGCGGATTACCGGACGCTCTTTTACCTCGAAAATGATGTTCTTGTGATTAGGGCCGTCGGGAGAATCTTCGACGCGCAGCTTCACGTCTTCGAAAAATTGCGTGTTCCACAAAGCCTGGAAATCGCGGCGCAGCGTCTCTTCATTGTAGGGATCCCCTTCGCGGCTGAAAACGCGGGCCTTCAGGGTGTCGCTGCGGATGCGGCGGTTGCCCAAGAAGATGATGCGGTCGATGACGGCGGGCGGCGGTTGATCCGGCCTGGCCCGCTGGGCGGCTTGGGGTCCGGCGCCGGCTTCGGATGTAACTTCCGGTGAATCGCGGGAATCCAACGCACGAGAAGAACGCGAATGGGTAGACGCATCCGTGCCAGGATTTTCGCGGGTAGCCGCGAGCGAACTGGACGCCAGCAAAAATAGAAACGCCGCGAGCCAGGCAACCCGGATACGGAAAATCCCACACCACAAACAAACTTTCATCTCAGCGGCCGCTGAGGTGGTCAAGGCCGCGCCCCCCAAAGCAAGTTGTTTTTCTCCCGCCGGACCCGGTACGGGCCGACCGTGTGCTGCCCCGACCCTGGCCGGGGCCAGCCATGCGTTGTGTCAGATTCCCTAGTGGACGACCGGGGTTGCCTCACCCACCGGCCGGAACGCCAGGGCCTCCCCTGCGACGTAAATCTGTAGCGTCGCCGGCCTCTGGATTCCACCCTGAATGAGCGCCTCCGACAGCGGATCTTCCACATACTTCTGCAAAGCCCGCCGCAGCGGCCGCGCCCCGTAATTGCGGTCCGCACACGTCTTCTCGAGGATCCACTGCCGTGCTTCCGGCGAAACCACGATCTGCACTTGCCGGTGAATCAGCGTGTCGTTCAGCTGGCCCACGAGCAAGTCGATGATGCGGAGCAGATCTTCGTCGCCGAGCGGATTGAAAATAATCACTTCGTCCAGGCGGTTCAAGAACTCCGGATTGAACGCCCGCTTCACTTCGCCCATCACCAGGTCTTCCATGCTCTTCATCCCGGCTTCGTCGGTCCCCGATTGGAAACCCATCGAAGTGCGCTTTTGCAAATGGCGCGCGCCGAGATTGGAGGTCATGATGATGATGGTGTTGCGGAAATCGACGGTGTTGCCCAGCCCGTCGGTCAATTGCCCGTCTTCGAAAACTTGCAGCAAGATGTTGAAGACGTCGGGATGGGCCTTTTCGATTTCATCCAGCAGGATAACCGAGTAGGGCGTGCGCCGAACGCGTTCGGTCAGCTGGCCGCCCTCTTCGTAGCCCACATAGCCTGGAGGCGCGCCGATCAGCTTCGAGACGGAATGCTTCTCCATGAACTCCGACATGTCGAAGCGCACCAGCGACTTTTCCGAGCCGAACAGGAATTCCGCGAGACGCCGCGCGACTTCGGTCTTTCCGACGCCGGTGGGCCCCAGGAAGAAGAAGCAGCCCACCGGACGCAATGGAGACTTGAGTCCCGCGCGGCTGCGGCGAATGGCGCGTGCCAGGGCCGTGATGGCTTTGTCTTGGCTGATGACCCGCTTGTGGAGTTCCGGCTCGATGCGCAGCAACTTCTGCTGCTCGTCTTCCTTAATGGAAGTGACCCCGATGCCGGTCCAGCGCGAAACCACCTCTTCGATATCTTCGCGCGTGACGATTCCCGTGGAGGCGTCGTCCAGCTTGAAGCGCTCGCGGAGAGTGCGCAGGTTTTCTTTTTCCTTGCGCTCTTCTTCGGAGTAAAAACGCGCCTTTTCGAATTCGTGCGCGGCGATGGCGCTTTCCATGCGGTGGGTAATGAACTTGACGCGCTTCTGCACTTCGCCCACTTCTTCCGGCACGCTGGCCTGGCGCAGCTTGACGCGGGCGCCGGCTTCGTCGATCAGGTCGATGGCCTTGTCCGGCAGGAAACGGTCCGGAATGTACCGGTTCGAGAGATAGACCGAGTAGCGCAAGGCATCGTCGGTGTAGCTGACGGCGTGGAATTTTTCGTAGCGCTCGCGGACGCCGCTGATTACCTGGATGGCTTCTTCTTCGTTCGGAGCAGGCACCTTCACGGACTGAAAGCGGCGCTCCAGGGAGCGGTCTTTTTCGACGGACTTGCGATATTCACCGGGCGTGGTCGCCCCGATGCATTGGATTTCGCCGCGTGACAACGCGGGCTTCAGGATGTTCGCGGCATCCAGCGATCCTTCCGCCGAGCCGGCGCCCACCAGCGTGTGCAACTCATCGATGAAGACGATGGAGTTCTGGCTCTCCATCAATTCCTTCATGATGGTCTTCAGGCGCTCTTCGAATTGTCCGCGATATTTGGTGCCGGCGACGATGAGGGAGAGATCGAGAGAAAGAATGCGCTTGTCCGCTAGGAACGGCGGCACGTCGCCATCGGAAATGCGCTGCGCCAGTCCTTCGACGATGGCCGTCTTGCCGACCCCCGGCTCACCGATCAGCACCGGGTTGTTCTTGGTGCGGCGGCAAAGAATCTGGATCACCCGCTCGACTTCGCCTTCGCGTCCGACCAGCGGATCGAGCGATCCTTCGGAAGCCGCCTGCGTAAGATCGCGGCTGAATTCCGCGAGCAGAGAAGTTTCCTTGGGACGCGCGGCGGTGGTCTTTTCGCCCGACGTGCGCGCGAGCTCCTCCCGCAGCGTAGAGAGGCGCAAGCCGCGCTCCATCAGAATCTCCGCGCCAAAGCACTTCTCTTCGCGCAGGATTCCGAGAAGCAGATGCTCGGTGCCGACGTGCTTCACGCCGAGCCGCTCCGCTTCTTCACCGGCCATATTGAGGATGCGCTTGCACTCCGCGCTGAGCGGCACTTCGACCGAGGTCGAAATGCGCTCGCGTATCGTGATGCGGGCCTCAATCTCTTTGCGGATGGACTCAATCGATCCCTGCTGCCGCAGGAAGCGGTTGGCCAGTGCTTTGTCCTCGCGCATCAAGCCCAGCAGCAAATGCTCGGTCTCGATGTACGGGCTGCCATACTGGCTGGCTTCGTATCTCGCAAAGAATATGACGCGCCTTGCTTTTTCTGTGTATCGTTCGAACACGTTAGCTCGCTTCTCCCCCAGGGATACCGCTCGCAGCAGCCGCAGCCGTGCGAGTACGCAGAACGCCGTGTTCCAGCCCTAGAACCCGATCACACCGCGCGGCGAGCGCCAGATTGTGCGTCGCGATCAGCGACGTCAACTGGTGCGTGCGGTGCATCCGTTCCAGCAACTCGAAAACGGCCCAAGCATTCTGCTCGTCCAAGTCTCCGGTAGGTTCATCTGCTAGCAGCACGGCTGGCCCGGTGACGAGCGCCCGAGCGATCGCAACGCGCTGCTGTTCCCCTCCGGAAAGCTCCCCTGCGCGGTGCTCGGCACGATCTTGCAGGCCGACCTCCGCGAGCCACTTCCGCGCCGTTGCCAGCGCTGAAGTGAAATCTTCGCCGCGCAACAGCAGCGGCATGGCTACGTTCTCGGCAGCCGTAAAATCCGGCAACAATTGGTGACGCTGCCACAAAAATCCCACGGCGCGATTCCGGTATTCCGCGACCGCGGCGTCATCATTTGTTTCAATGGCTTTCGTCGCGAAGTATACTGTACCGCTCGTTGGCGTGTCTAGCGCGGCCAGCAAGTGCAGCAGGGTGCTTTTGCCTGCTCCCGATGGGGCCACGATGGCCACCATCTCGCCGCGTTGCAAACTCAAATTCGCATCCGCCAAAACCGCCAGACTTTGCGCTCCCGAACCGTAGACCTTCCGCAAGCTTCGGCCTTCCAAAATCGCCTCGGCGTTACCAGGTGCGCCCGCGGGTGGGTGGTACATCGTTCGGTCCGGGTTGGAGTCGCTGTGCGTCATTTCGAGTCCGAGGAATCAGTCCGCCTTCGCCTAATTTTCTTCCGCGTACACTTACTTAGATGCTCTAACTGCAATTTGAATGCCTAGGGCTGGGTCATTTGCAATCCCGCCGGATTACCCCAATCTCTTCCCTTTTCCGCCAATGTGCTGCCTATGCCCAACTGAGGACAAAATTGCACCATTTTGAAACAGTGCTAACGCTTTTATTGTCAATCGTTTGTGGCGGGTATTCGCGTCAATCGGAGCTGAGGGATGCGCCCCGACCTTACCCACCGCCCTCTGCGCCTTGTTTATGAGCAAACAGTGCGCCAAAACCGTGCCGTCCGCCATCACCCGCTCCCTCGCTGTTCGCCGGGAAATCCGGTCCGGCATTCTTCCCTTCTTGACCCTACTCGTAGCGCAGAATCTCCACCGGCAGCAGCCGGGACGCCGCCCGCGCCGGCAGCAGGGTAGCCCCGACCGAGATTCCCATCGCCACCAGCGTGATCCACAAACCGTCCCACACACTAGGGTGAAACGGCACATAGGGCACGGCATACACCTGGGGATCCAAAGGAATCAGATGAAAGGCTCCGGCAATCCATGCAAAAGCGTATCCCAGGCACAATCCAGCGAGGGTCCCGGTGGCGCCAATCGCAATTCCCTGCCACAGGAAAATGCGCCGGATCTGCTCGCGCCGCGCGCCCATGGACATCAGCACGGCGATGTCCCGGGCTTTGTCGGTCACCGTCATGGACAGCACCACCAGGACATTCAGGCCCGCCACAAAGGTAATCAATCCGATAAAAATCGCCGTCACCAGCTTCTCCAGCTGCAGTGCGCGAAAGAGCGGACGATTTTCCTCCATCCAGGTGGTCGTCGAAAACTCCGGGCCGAGGGCTTCTACGAGTTGACTGGCGACGCGGTCCGCCTGTTCCGGTCTGTCCAGCCGGAATTCCAACACGCTGACCCGATCGCCCGCTCCGGAAAGCGCCTGGGCCGCGGCCAGCGTCAGGAAGCACCAATTCTCATCATAATCGTAGAAGCCGGAATCGAAGACTCCGGCGACGCGGAATCTTCGGGTGCGAGGCATCATCCCAAATGGCGTGAGCCGCCCCTGGGGACTCGTCAAGGTAACGTAATCTCCCGGCGAGAGCTTCCACTCCCCGGCAAGCTGCTTGCCGACCAGCAATGCGTCGATTCCATCGGCATCTTGCGAAAAATCCAGACGGCCGGCAATGATGCGTTGCAGCGCTTCGTCGCTGCGCCGTTCGCGTTCCGGATCGATGCCCTTGGTCACGATTCCGCGCGCGTCTCCGGCAAACGACAACAGTACGGTCTGATAGACCGCGGGCGTTACGGATCGCACGCCGGGTATGGCGGCTAGCTTGGTGGCCAGGGCTTCATAGTCGCGAATGCCTCCGGTGCCTGCTCGGCTGAGCGAAACATGCGCGGTCACTCCCAGCAGCCGGTCCTGCAGCGTTTCCCGGAACCCGGTGTTCATAGACAACGCGATAACCAGCGTCGCTACTCCCGCCGAGACTCCCAGCACGGAAAAAGCGGTGACCAACCGCAACACCGCGGGCCGATACGGCGACCGCAGGTACCGCCTGGCGACAAACCATTCAAATCGCATCGAGGGAAGAAGGATACGTCACGCGCCGGGTGCTTCGGAAGCAGAGTCTTCGCGCGACTCGGGGCGCAGCAGGGGAAACAGAATTACGTCGCGGATCGACGGTGAATCCGTCAGCAACATCGTCAGGCGATCGATGCCGATCCCCTCCCCGGCGGTCGGCGGCATTCCATGGCACAAGGCGCGGATGTAGTCGACATCCAGTTGCTTGGGCACTTCGTCTCCGCCTCGCGCGATTTGTGCCAGAAAGCGGCGCTCTTGCTCGGCGGGATCGTTCAACTCCGAAAAGCCGTTGGCAATTTCCATGCCTGCCACGTAGATTTCAAAGCGCTCCGTCAGCGATGGATCTTCCGGCTTCTGCTTGGAAAGTGGGGATATATCGGTCGGGAAGTCGTAAAGAATCGTTGGCTGCACGAGTTGGTGCTCCGCCATGGTCTCGAAGAGCAGACCGGTCCACTCGCCGTCCGTCAATTTGCCCTTCGCCGCTGCGTAAGGTGCGCCGGCACCCTTGGCCCAGGCGTTGTAACGCTGCGTCGCGGCTGGAGGCCCTCCAGTCGAGGCTAACTCCTGCTGCGTCGGCGGCGTGCCAGCCTCGGCCGGCCAATATTTTTCAATGGCTTCGCGCATCGATAATCGCTCAAGTCTCCCGAAGTCGAGGTCCACCTCCCCGTAGCGAACCGTGGTCGAGCCGGTAATGGCCTTCGCCACCGTCGCAAAGATCTGTTCGTTCAAGTCCATCAAATCGCGGTAGTTGCTATAAGCTTCGTAGAACTCCAGCATCGTGAATTCCGGATTGTGCTGCGTGGAGATCCCCTCGTTCCGGAAGTTGCGATTGATTTCGTAAACCCGGTCGAATCCCCCGACCGTGAGCCTCTTCAGATACAGCTCCGGCGCAATGCGCAGGTACAAATCAATGTCCAGAGTGTTGTGGTGGGTGACGAAAGGCCGCGCCGCAGCGCCCCCCGATACCGGGTGCATCATCGGCGTTTCTACTTCCAGGTAACCCCGGGCATCGAATAAACGCCGCAGTTCCTGAATGATGCGCGCGCGTGTCAGAAATATCTGGCGTGATTTTTCGTTGGCGATCAGGTCCAGGTATCGTTGCCGGTATCGCAGTTCGACGTCGGTCAGGCCGTGCCATTTCTCCGGAAGCGGGAGCAGCGCTTTCGACAGCAAAGTCAGCTCTTCCACCCAGATGGAAAGCTCGTTGGTCCTGGTCCGGAACAGGTGCCCCCGGACGCCCAGAAAATCCCCGAGATCGAGCAGGTGAAAGAGCTGGAAGCCGAGTTCGCCGACAACATCTTTCTTTACATAGATCTGGATGCGCCCTCCGGAACCCTGCAGGTGCGCAAAACCTGCTTTCCCCATCAATCGGTAGGAAACAATGCGCCCGGCGACCCGCAGCTCGCGTTTGTTCGCTTCCAATTCCGGTCCAGGCGTCTCGCCGAATTTGGCAACCAGCCCCGCCGGCGTATCCGTCCAGCGGAATTCTCGCGGATAAGAATCGAATCCCAGCGCTTGAATTTGCTCGAGTTTCTTTTGCCGCTGCTCAAACTGGTCGTGCGGTTCAAATTGCAAGCGAGAATTCCTTTCGGCGTAAGCGCACGCGAGTATAGCGGTCCGCGCCGCCCAAGAGCAACAAAACGGCCCGGTAAGCAACAAAGTTGTCCGCCTCCGTGGGCATCAAGGCGAGCAGAGCGGTC
Organism: uncultured Acidobacteriota bacterium; assembly: GCA_963788495.1. Classification (GTDB taxonomy): domain Bacteria; phylum Acidobacteriota; class Terriglobia; order Acidiferrales; family UBA7541; genus Acidiferrum. Next base: position 162,931 of record CAWBGX010000007.1, read on the forward strand.
CGTACGCTTTGCCTCCTATTGTGATTCTCTTAAAGTACTAGTAGTATCAGTATTTAATTATTACCTATCTAACGCTTTAAATAGCGTCAATTTTGGGAAGAAAATTACTCCACACCCTGTGGATTTTGTTATACTCCCCACCTCGGGGGGTCCTTGTGCGGGTCGTGAATTCCCTTCCCTCTGTTCAAGATGACTGGCGCGCTTGGTTGCCGCAAGAGAAGGCTCAAGTTTTCAGTGCCTATGCGCAGCAACTCGAAGCGATCTATACCATGTTCAGCGTCGCGCTGAACGAAGCCATCGAGTTGCGTCGCACCGGATGCGTGGCAAAATCTTACCAGGCGGTAGGTGTAACTCCTGATCTTTGCACGCGGCTAGCGAACCGCTTGGGAGCGCTGCTCCGCGCTCTCGCGGAACACGCCAAGCATTACGGCACCATTCCTAACGCCGCACCGCTTGACGCCGCGAATTTCAAAGGCTCCAAAGAACAACGCACCGCCAGAATGAGTGACTTACTGAGCCGGGTACTTTTCACCCAGCGCTCGCAGTTCCTCCACAAGATCGGCACTCTGGAAGAAATGGTCGGAGATCTGGGCAACGATTTTCGTCAGGCGGCGGATGATCTCGCCAGTGGCGTCTCCGCTCAACCGGCCGCCGACTGGCAAGCCGTGGATTCGGTGCATTACGACTTGAATACTTGCTTGCGAGAAGGCATCGTGCTGTTGAAGTCCTTTCTTATCGTTCTGCCGGAAGACCAACTCGGGGCATTCCAGAAAGCCGTACGTGCCCAGATGCAAGCGCCTGAGCAGGAAGTCCCTCATCTCCTCCGCCGTAGACGGATGGCCTCAATCGGGGGACAATAGCTTGGCGGCTTTCAGGCAACCCTGCGGCAAACCGGTGCCTGCCGTTTAATTCCCGCGTATTTCTTTGCTGGCGCGGGTTATTGCAAAGACAACTCCAGGAGGTATTCGGTGCATCCGAAAGGGTGGATGCGCCGTTATTGGACCGTTGGCCAGAAACCGACCAAGCGATCCCGACGCGTCGACCGCTCTGCGGTCGCCCAGCGAGAAGCCCGCTGCGCAGCCGCCCAAAACGGTGACTGAAGCGGACGCCATTCGTCTGGCACAAGCAGGGGATGCCTCGGCCTTCGAGTTTCTTTATCAACTCCACGGCCGTCGCGTTTATGCCCTGTGCTTGCGCATGCTCGGTAACCCGTCCGACGCGGAAGACTTGATGCAGGAAGCGTTCCTGCAACTGTTTCGAAAGATTGGTACTTTCCGCGGGGAGTCGGCGTTTTCCACCTGGCTGCACCGCATGACGGTCAATGTGGTCCTCATGCGGCTGCGGAAAAAGACTCTTCCGGCCGCCTCTTTGGAGGAGCTCACGGAGCCGGACGAGGACGCGGGCGGCCCGAGAAAAGACCTTGGTGCCCCGGATTTACGGCTGAGCGGCGCGGTGGACCGGGTCAACTTGGAACGCTCGATCGAGAAGCTGCCGCCGGGCTATCGGACGGTTTTTGTGCTGCACGACGTGCAAGGGTACGAACACAACGAGATTGCCGGCATCATGGGATGTTCGGTGGGTAATTCGAAGTCGCAGTTGCACAAGGCGCGTACCAGGTTACGCGACCTGCTCCAGGAGGAAGTCCGGGCGCAGGCGCGACAGGAACGCCATTCGGCAAAAGCGCAAACGGGACTCGGCGATTGAGCTACAATAGAGAAAATTTCGGGGTGCGGTTCAAAGACGACAGCACGCAGCAAGGTTCGATTTCACGTCGAGCCCGAGAATCAGCGGTTGCCGCGTCTCACGGAGTGGACGGCCATGCAGTGTAAGGAAGTGGAAGTCGTCCTGGAGCAAGATGGCTGGACGCCTCTGCCGGAAGGGGCGCGGGCCCACGTGGCCGCGTGTAATTCCTGCCAGAGCCTTGTTGCGGACCTGAGCGCCATTGTCGCCTCCGCGCATCTGCTTCCCGCGGAAGTCGAGCCGCCCGCCAGGGTGTGGGTGGCTCTGCAAGCACAGCTCCAGGCCGAAGGCATCATTAAGACCCACACCGTTGCGCAACACAGTTCCTGGTGGCAGCCCTTTTCGGATCTGTTCCGCGCCCGTGTGCTGGCCACCGCAGCTGTGGTCATGCTTATCGCCGGCGCGATTAGCTTGCAGTTGCAAGGTCCTGCGATTCCCACCGAAGCGCGCAGCGTCTACGAAGATACCTCCACGGCCCTGGATCAAGACGAGGCGCATCTGCCGCCCGCGCAACTCGCGAATCCCTCGATGGTCGAGGCTTCGCTCCGTCAAAACTTGGGCATTGTCGATAATTTTATCGCTGACTGCGAGCAACGCGTGAAGGATCAGCCACAAGATGATCTGACCCGCGAGTACTTGTCCGGCGCCTACCAGCAGAAGGCGGAATTGCTGTCCGCACTGATGGAATCCAGAGGGAGCGGAAACTGACATGAGCCTGCAAACGATGGGACGCGGCATTCTGCCCATACTGGGGGCGGGAATGCTTTTGTGGCCGGCGGCCCCGGCCCAAGCAGCGGGCCAGCGCTTCGAAAAGCATTTCGCGGTAAAGGGCCGGCCGGTCGTGATGATGCAAAACATCGCCAATGGCCGCATTGAAGTGAAGTCCTCGAAGAATCCGGAAGTGGTCGTTTCCGGAACCCAGGCCTCAGATAAGGTCAACGTTGAAATCGAGCAGGTCGGCGATCGTATCGACGTCAACACCACCATCTTGGACACCGCGGGGCAGGCCAGTGAGCTCGAGGCCGATTTTCAGATTACCGTGCCGGAAGAAACCGAACTACAGCTCCGCACCCAGACCGGCCTGATTTACGTCGAGCAGGTCATGGGCGATATGACTCTGCAGAGCGTGGCGGGCGACGTGCACTTGAAAGAAGTGTCCGGCTACATCGTTGTGCGCACCACCAACGGCTCCTTGGTTTGCACCCAATGCGCCGGCAAGCTCGATTTCAGCTCCGTGAGCGGCAACGCGCAGCTTTTGCAGCCCGGCCTCACCAACGTCAACCTTTTTACCACTTCCGGCAATATCCTTTTCGATGGCGACTTTATCCGCACTGGGATCTACACCATGCGCAGCGGCAAAGGCACCGTCGAAGTCCACTTCTCCGGAAACGATTCTTTCGATCTAAAAGCGCAGACCTCCACCGGCTCGGTCGACAATCAGGCGGAAGCCTACTTGAAGCCCGATTCGCACGGCGTCAAGCACATCGCCTCGAAATTCACCAAGGGCCTGTTCGGCACGGTGGGCAGCGGCCTGGCGAAAGTCGAACTCTCCTCCTACAGTGGTACAATCCGCATTCTCAAGCGCGATTAGTTTTTCGCGCCGCTAACTTAGTCGCGAACGCTCCGCGGCCGGCGGGTACGCTGAGCGCTTTGCGTCGTCCACAACCATGACTCAACCTCCGCTGCCGCGCGCCTCGCAACCCCGCGTACAAATGCTTTGCCTGGCCGGCTTTATGGGTTCTGGCAAGACCACTGTCGGCACTCTGCTGGCGCGCCAGCTCGCCTGGCGCTTCGTCGATCTCGACGACCGCATCGAAGAAGCAGCCGGCCTGGACATCCCGGCGATTTTCGAGCGCCTCGGTGAGCCGGCTTTCCGGCAGATCGAAGCGGACCAAATGCGCGCCGTGCTGGGCCGCGTCGTCGAGTTGAAGGAATCCACCGTGCTCGCTCTCGGAGGCGGCACCTACGCGCAGACTGGCGCGCCGGACTTCCTTCGCACTGCCGGTGTTCCGGTGATCTGGCTCGATTCGCCCGTGGAAGTCCTGCTGGCGCGCTGCATGACTATGACCGGCCGCCCGCTCTTCCGCGACGAGGAAAGTTTCCGCGCGCTGCATGCCCAGCGTTTGCCGTCCTATCAACAAGCCGATCACCGCGTGGACAGCTCTGGCGACCCCGCGCGCGTGGTCTCGGAAATTCTCAGCCGGGGAATTGTATCCACGGGCAGCGGCGAAGCCCACCTGGTGGTTGAAAATCCTCAATCCTGAAAGCCTTCCTGGAAAGACTTCAACCGAAAGACGCTGGTGTCGTTCTGGGCGCATCCGGCTAGGACGCCCTCAGCATCTCAACCTCAGTGTGGCAAACTCGGTTCGTTGGAATTATTTCGCCGCACGAATAACTTCGTGAACCTGCAACCACCGATTCGGATTTTCGGTGAGCAGGGAGAGAGTGATCGATGAAGAAACGCACCCGCGATCCATGGCAACAAGTATTCTCTTGCGTCCTGATGGCCAGTCTCCTGGTCTGCGCCGGCGTGACTTTCGCCGCTCAAAAAAAGACCGCAGCGCCAGCCGCTACTTCCGTCTTCGCTCAAGACAAAGGAAAGTTCGTCATTCAACTCAAAGGGCAGACCGTCGGCCACGAAGACTTTGACATCGCCCCGTCCGGCGGCGGCTGGACCGCCCGCGGCACCACCGATCTCAAACCTCCCGATTCCGCGGCTACCCGCACCAGCGGAACGCTCACCCTGCAACCCGACGGCGCCCCCATCAGCTACGAATGGACTTCGCAGGCCGAAAAAAAGAATGGCGCGCACATCCTGTTCGCCAACGGCGTCGCAAAAATCACCCTGGAGATGCAAGGCGCCCGCCCCTTCGAGCAGGACATGACTTTCAACACCCCGCTCATCGCCGTCCTCGACAACAACCTCTACTATCAGTACGCCGTACTCGCGCGCATCTACGACTGGTCCAAGAGCGGCGCGCAAAATCTTCCCGTGCTCATCCCCCAGGAACTTACTCCCGGCTCCGTCGTCGTGGAATCCGCCGGCTCGCTCAGCGCTGGCGGCAAGTCCTACGACGGCCTGCGCGTGACCACTTCCGATCTTCAAATCCTCCTGTATCTCGATTCCAATCACCGCCTCATGCGCCTCGAAGTGCCGGCCGCCAACGTCTCGGTCGTCCGCGAGTAACAACCTCGCAGGCAGCACCTGCCGAGCCACGGGCTAGGGTCGCCGGCGAACCACGCCGCCGCCCATCCGCACCAATTTCTCGGAACGGTCAGCGAAGCGGGATCCCTGAAGAATTATTTTCCGCTGGACACAAAAAAAACGCGGCATGATCTCCAGGATCACGCCGCGCTCTTTGTGCTCTGCTCTTGGAAAAGCTTTATCGCGCCAGTGGCCGCTGAAATACAGGAGCGCCGGGGCGCCGCAGCGGATAGCCCTGCGGACCATGAGCGTGCGTCAACGCATGCCCATTCGAATGGCCCGGCATCCCGATGTGCCCATTGCCGTTGCCATTGCCATTTCCCGACGCGGGCTGCGGTAGCCGCGCGGGATTACCGATAGGGCGGAGATTGGCCGGGGGCGCCGCGCTGACGTGGTCGCTGATCGCTTGCAGCCTCTTCAAAATTGACTGCCACTGTTCCCAATCCAACTGCCGCAGGAACGGCCGCAATCCTTGAATGAAGGGATCCTCAAGCAGCGCCTCGCCATCCGATTCCGGAATGAAGAAGCGGTTCAGGCCCACGGTGAGCGCCTCGGAGATTTTCTCCAGCGTTCCCAGGCTGGGCGTCATCTGTCCGCTTTCGATGCGCGACAAATACGACCGCGACACCTTCGAACGTGACTGTAGCTGGCTCTGGGTCATCGCGCGGGATTCGCGCAATTGGCGGATGCGCTGACCGATGTTCTCCACGGTCTCGCGGTTGGCGAACTTTTCCTGTGTCGGTTCAGCGCCCGCTTCCTCCGGAGGTGCCGGGGGAGGAATTAGGAACTCCAGACGCTGAGGCAAGGCGCGCACGCATCTTCGGCAATTTCCCGTGCGCGTCCGGTATTGGACCAAACCACATGTCTTACAGCGAATGACTTCCCTATCCAGCTCTAACGAATCCATCGTCTCTTTTTCTAGTTGTAAAGACACCGGTACTCCTCGCTGACTTTGTCCGGCGTGCGGATAGGAGAGGAACGTCGGAACGTGCTTCGGGGGGGAAGGCAGTAACTGGCGCGAGAGGGAGTTTCTCCCACCCGCTATTTCCTGTCAAGAGTATTTTTTAAATTTCTTTTAGGCCAGGGTCCGCGTTTCGCCGGTTTTACGCCCGCCTTTCGCCTGTTCCTTCGTACAGCTACCGGCTATCCTCTTCATTCCCCAAAGCCTCCGCGCCATACACTTTCGCCTGCGTCCGCGCCACGCCATCCTCAAGAGTGTCCACTTGCAAACCTCCCACGCTTTCCTTCTCTTTGCGTTAAGCTATCTCGCGTCCGCATCCCACAAGGAGCCTCCGCATGCCGACCCGCGACGACGCCTGGAAACTTCTCTGCGAATACACCCAATCCGAAAGCCTGCGCAAACACATGCTGGCCGTGGAAGCCTGCGTCCGCGCCTACGCCCGCAAATTCGGCGCCGACGTCGACCGCTTCGCGGTCGCGCCTGACGAAGAACTCTGGGGCCTCGCCGCCCTGCTCCACGATTTCGACTACGAGCGCTGGCCCAACAGCGAGCACGCCGCCGACAAAGAACACCCCGCCGAAGGCGCAAAAATTCTCCGCGAACTCGGCTACTCCGAAGAAATCATCCGCGCCATTCTCTCCCACGCCGATTATTCCGGCGTCCCTCGCCAATCCCCGCTCGAGCACACCCTGTTCGCCTGCGACGAGCTCGCCGGCTTTCTCACCGCCTGCAGCTACATTCGCCCCTCCAAAAGCATTCTCGATCTGGAAGTCAGTTCGGTGAAGAAGCGCCTGAAAGACAAAGCCTTCGCTCGCGGTGTCTCTCGCGACGACGTCGTCAAAGGCGCCGAAGAACTCGGCATCCCTCTCGAAGAACACATCGCCTTCTGCATCGCCGCCCTGCGCGAAAACGCCGACGCCCTCGGCCTCCGCGGCACTATCGCCGCCCAGGCCGCCTCATCCGCCTAAGCGCGCAGGGGCGCGGCTTTATCCTGAGGTGGCAAAGGAAAGCTGCGCACCACCTCGGCCATCAAGCCATCCGTCCGTCGCATGTTTTCTGGTATTTGGGTCTGGTATTTCGCGCCCGGAGAAGCCGCGCTACAGCGCCCGGTGGGAATACAACGCAATCGCCGCCCCGAACATGATCGCGGCAATCACCAGCGCAATCATCCCCGCCGCGAACCACACCCTGGCGCGATCGTTTCCGGCGAACATCGAGGCTTGCACGCGTCCCCACAACGATACTTGCGGTGCCGATGATTTCGTTATGCGCGGCCCGGTTGTCGCCAACGCTTCATCCACATATTCCACTTTTGCAATGAAGCTGTATCCCCGGCGCGGAATCGTCTCCACAAACTTCGGCGCGCCGTTCGTGTCCCCGAGCACTAGCCGCAGTTTGTTCACCGTGGTGTTGACATTGGCGTCGTAGTTCACATGCGTGCCCGACGGCCACATCCGCATCCGCAGGGCCTCGCGCGTCACAATCTCGCCGGGATGCTCCAGCAGCGCCACCAGTGCCTGGTACACCTTGCCCTGCACCTTGATGGGCGTCCCGTTCTTCGACAGCTCTTGCCGATGCAAATCCAGCTCGAAAGTCCCGAAGCGCATGCATCGAGCGGGAAATTCCGGAACCACCGAGGAGCCTGCGCCGTCTCTAGCGCCCTGCCGAAAGGCCAATCCCATACCTATGCTCACCCTGAATCCGTAAGACGCGTAGAACAGGCCCCATCCACCAGGAGCCTCCCACCGCTCGCGCCAGGGCCTCGCCGCACCGTAGCGGACCCCACCCTTGACAATCCGTTGCGCCCAGTTATACTTCAACTGTATATACAAGTCAAGATCAGGAGACGCTTCCCTGCTCCCCGGTAACATCCGCAAGTTCGATCTCACCGGTACCGGTTCCTGCGGCTCCTTCAACCTCCGCCGCACCGCCCGCGCAGTCACCCGCTTTTACGACTTGGCCTTCCAGGACTGCGGCATCCGCTCCACCCAATTCACCATTCTCGTCAGCATCGCCAAGAAGCAGCCCACCTCGATCGGAGCCCTGGCCGACCTCTTAGTCATTGATCGCACAACACTTACGCGCAACCTCCGCCTCCTAAAGAAAGAAGGCCTGGTAGCCGTTTCGGAGCGCAAAATAATGCGCCAGCGCTTCCTCACCCTGACCGCCGAAGGCGACCAAATGCTCGAACGCAGCCTCCCCTATTGGCGAAGAGCCCAAGAACGCTTCGTCCAAGCCCTGGGCCCCGATCACTGGGCCGCCTTCCGCAACGACCTCGAGCGCCTAGCCCACGTTGTCACCGACCTGGAGGAATCTTTGTAGGGGAGGGGCTCGCTCCTCCCGACCGATCCACGGGCAGACAATGACCGCTACCTGCGGCATCTCGGTAGGGTGGCATCCTCGGACAGGTACCGCCAGCTCGTCCTGAGTCTACGAAGGGCATCCCCGCCGGCTCCGAGCGCCGGCAAGCGGCGCGACCATTCTTACCGCGCCACGAACCCCCGTACTCCACCCTTCCCGCATCGCAACGAGCCTTGTATCATCGCCGTCAGAAAAACCGAGACTCCAGCAACACAAAGAGGCACCATGACCCCCGACGCCTTCCGTCGCCTGGCCCTCAGCTTCCCCGAAACCCAAGAACGCACCCACATGGACCACCCGGACTTCCGCGTAGCCGGCAAAATCTTCGCCACCCTCGGCTACCCAAACAAAGACAGCGCCATGGTAAAACTCACGCGGGAGCAGCAAGCGGAATTAATGCACGACGAACCGAAAGCCTTCCATCCTTGCAACGGCGCGTGGGGCCGCAAGGGCGCCACCAACGTCCGTCTAAAGTCTGTCAAAAAAGTCACTCTACAACGCGCCCTCGAAGCCGCCTGGCGCAACACCGCCCCCAAGAACCTGGCGCAATCCTGGATGTCTTCTTAGGACTAAATCAAAAACGCAGTCTCCCAAGGGCGCCCGGTTCCGAGATAAGGTTCTAGTACTATTATCGAATTGACAAACAACAAAATCTCTGCTATCCTTCCCCGTGTACTCTAGAGTCCCCCGTCCGAACCGTGGCCCAGGTTCGGCGAAGCCAGTGCCCAGCGGGCGACTCAGTCCACGTCTCTTATACTGTTTCCCTCTTAAACCCTGTTACTTACAGCGCCCCCTCAATTTCCTGCAATTTTCGTCAAAATAACTCCCTTGGAATCTACCGCCAATTTGCTAAGTCCTTTAGAGCTCACTCTTACGAGAAATTCGCCCGTAAGTCCTTTAAAGCTCACTCTTACGAAATCAGGGGTTTGGAAGTCCCCTCGAATCACACTCTTACAAAAAAAAACGTTGGGGGTACTACGCCGCGTTACCTCGTTGCTTCCTTGCTTCGTTACTTCGTAGAATGAAATGAGCATGATCACCCAAATCGCAGGCTTCGACGCGGCAGCCATCCGCCACCCGCGCCGCAAAACGATCGGTGTAACCGTCGGCCACGTCCGCGTAGGCGGAGGCGCGCCCATAGTCGTGCAGTCCATGACCAACACGGACACCGCCGACATCGCCTCCACGTACCAGCAAACGCTGGAGCTAGCCGAAGCAGGCTCCGAAATCGTGCGCTGGACGGTAAACGTTCCGGAAGCCGCCGCCGCAGTCCCCGAAATCAAGAAGCGACTCCTGGCCGCGGGCTGCAAGGTCCCCATCATCGGCGACTTTCATTACAACGGCCACGTCTTGCTGACCAAATACCCCGCATGCGCCGCCGCTCTCGATAAATACCGCATCAACCCGGGAAACGTCGGCGCCGGCCAGCGCCGCGACGAACAGTTCTCCACCATCTGCAAGATCGCCCGCGACAACGGCAAGCCCGTGCGCATCGGCGTCAACGGCGGCTCTCTCAATCAAGAGCTGGTCATGCACAAGATGCAGGAAAACACCGACAAAAATCTCGGCAAGGAATCCGAAGAGATCATCAACGACTGCATGGTGCTGAGCGCGCTGCAATCCACGGAGCTCGCTCTGGAATCCGGCCTGCGCCAAGACCAGATCATCATCTCGTGCAAAACTTCGCGCCCCCGCGACCTCATCACCGTCTACCGCGATCTCAGTTCCAAAACGGAACAGCCCCTCCATCTCGGCCTAACCGAAGCAGGCATGGGCATGAAGGGCCAGATCTGGTCCGCCGCCTCTCTCGGAGTCCTGCTCTATCAAGGCATCGGCGATACCATCCGTATTTCGCTCACCCCACGCCCCGGCGGCGATCGCCGCGAAGAAGTCTACGCCGCCTGCGAACTGCTTCAAGCCCTGGGCCTGCGCTCCTTCTCACCCAGTGTGACCGCCTGCCCCGGCTGCGGCCGCACCACCAGCTCCACCTTTCAAGAGCTGGCCGAGCGCATCCAAAACTACATCCGCGACATGATGCCCATCTGGAAAACCCAATACGACGGCGTCGAAACCATGACCCTGGCCGTCATGGGCTGCATCGTCAACGGCCCCGGCGAATCCAAAGCCGCCAACATCGGCATCAGCCTCCCCGGCACCGGCGAAGCCCCCCGCTGCCCGGTCTACATCGACGGCAAAAAAGACGTCACCCTCGAAGGCACCTACGACGAGTTGGCTGCCGCCTTCCAAACGCTCGTCGACAACTACATCGTCGGCCACTATTCGAGGAAAACCGCCGAGGCCGCCTTGTGAAAATCAGCCGCGAAGATGTCGTGCGGGTGGCGGACTTGGCGTACCTCGACTTGAGCGAGACCGAGCTGGAAACCTACCGCAAGCAAATCGACGAAATTCTCGAGTACATCGGGAAGCTCAACGAATTGGACACCGCGAACGTCGAGCCCATGGCGCAAGTCCTGACCGATGATCAGACCGCGGACGCCACCTTGCGTGAAGACATCGTGGTGGAGTGCAAAGTAGCCGCCGAAATCCTGAAGCAAGCGCCCGATCCCGAGCCGCCGTATTTCCGCGTGCCCAAAGTGATCGAGCGCTGAAGCAAATGTAGGCGCTGCCCTTTAGGGCGGCGTTGCGGTCCTCGCCGCTGTGTTAGGAGGCAGGTCGGGGGTCGGACCTTCAGGTCCGACATAAAGTGGGAGAAAAAAGGGCTTTAGCCCCTGAGGAAACACTCTTAGCTCTTCCGCAGCCAGCACAAGCGCTGTAAGAGCAGGGAACCAAGAATGACGAATTGGACCATCGACGGCGTAAGAGAAGTGATCGCGGCAAAAAAAACCTCGGCCCGAGAACTGGCCGCCGATTATTACAAGCGCATCGAAGCCCGCAACCCGGAGCTGAACGCCTATCTGACCCTCTCGCAAGAGCGCGCCTACGCCCAAGCCGATCGCATCGACGCGCTGGCGGCAGCCGGAAAGCCGTTGCCTCCGCTCGCAGGCGTGCCCGTGGCAATCAAAGACGTCCTCAGCACCCGCGGCGTGCGCACCACCTGCGGCTCGAAGATCCTCGAACACTACGTCCCGCCCTACGACGCCACCTCCGTCGAGCGTCTGGAAGCCGCGGGCGCCGTCATTCTCGGCAAGACCAACTGCGACGAATTCGCCATGGGCAGCTCCAACGAAAACTCCGCCTATGGCCCGGTGCGCAATCCGGAAGCGACCGACCGCATCCCCGGCGGTTCCAGCGGAGGATCGGCCGCGGCGGTAGCTGCGGGTTTGGCCGTGGCCTCGCTCGGCACCGATACAGGCGGATCGATTCGCCAACCCGGAGCCATGTGCGGCATTCCCGCCATGATGGGCAGCTACGGCCGCGTCTCGCGCTACGGCCTGATCGCCTTCGCCTCCTCGCTCGACCGCGTCGGTCCATTCGCCACCAACGTTCGCGACGTAGCCACCGTTCTTCAAGTCATCGCCGGCCGCGATGCCAACGATTCCACCTCCACAACAGCACCCGTTCCCGACTATCGAACCGAAATGGGGAAGCCGGTCAAGGGCCTGCGTGTTGGCATTCCCAAGGAATACTTCGCCGAGGGCATGGACGGCGAAGTCCGCAAAAAAATCGAAGCCGGCATCGAACTCTTGAAGAAGCTCGGCTGCAACCTGATCGACATTCACATGCCGCACACGGACTACGCCATCGCGGTCTACTACGTGATCGCCACGGCCGAAGCCAGCTCCAACCTGGCCCGCTACGACGGCGTGCGCTACGGCCTGCGCGTCGAAGACGATTCCCTGCTCTCCATGTATAAGAAAACCCGCGGCGCCGGCTTCGGCCCGGAAGTAAAGCGCCGCATCGTCCTGGGCACTTACGTCCTCTCCGCCGGCTATTGGGACGCCTACTACCTGAAGGGGCAAAAGGTCCGGGCCCTGATCGCCCAGGACTTCCGCGATGCCTTTACTAAGGTAGACGCCATCGTGACCCCCACCTCGCCTGTGCCGCCCTTTAAACTGGGTGAGCGCACCAACGACCCGCTCCAGATGTATCTCGCTGATATATATACGGTTACAGGATCCCTGGCAGGCGTCCCGGGAATCTCCGTGCCTTGCGGAAAGGTCTGCGGTAAGCTCCCCGTCGGCCTGCAAATCTTTGGCCCGGCTTTTGGCGAAGCCCGCGTCCTGCAACTGGCCCACGCGTTTGAACAAGCGGGTGGCGCCACCGTCTGAGCCGGGCCCAAAACATGTAAGTTGGGGGCGTCAACAAGAACCTTTTCGTGCCGAAGCTCGAACCCATCCTCGAGAAACTGGTCACCGCTCAGCACCTCCTGCTGCGCACCGCCGATTCCGTCCCCGCGGATCAGTGGCAGACCAGCCCGGGCAACGGCGCCTGGTCCGCCGCCCAGCTTATTGCCCACCTGATTATGGTGGAAAGAAGAGTAATCGGGACCGCCGACCGCCTGCTGCAAAAGACTCCCAGGCATATCTCGCTGCTGAAAAGGTTTCATTTGCCGCTCAAGCTCGTCGAAGCGCGAGTTATCCGCCGAAAAACGCCGGTTCCTCTCGATCCGGGGCTGGTGCGCGAGAAAGAAACGATGCTGGCGGAGCTGCGCGAAGTGCGCGAGCGCACCCTGGCGTTCATGGACGAAACAAAAGGCCGGGATTTGAGCGTTTACTGCTGGCCGCATCCCTTTCTCGGCACGCTGAACACCTATACGTGGCTTCAGATGATCGCAGCGCACGAGCTTCGGCATGAAAAACAAATGCGGGAAATTGCAGCCCATCTACAGAAACGCGTAGAGGTTTTGCATATTTAGGACATTTTTACCGCCTCGTTGAGCCATCTTCCCCTTTTTTCTCGCTTCCTTTTTTCGCCCGGAATTACCCGATAATGCCCGTTTTTACTGGGTTTTCCACAAAAAGTACTAGCCTCCGCGTTTCGCCAAAACAGAACGGAACGACTATTGCTCTTGTGTCGATGCAGCTAATAAGATTCACCTAGCATCAAATGCAGTATGGAGCGGGTTCGGCGGACAGATAGCGAGGGCCAAGGCCATGGTAACCGTCAAAGCGAGCCAGAAAATATTCACCGATTCAGAGGTCGCCACTCTTACCGGGATTTGCGTGGATCACCTGCACAATTTTGCCAAGAGCCGTCATCTGGGTTTCATCGCCCGGGCCGCGGAACGCGCCGGGATCCAGGCGGACCAGTGGCTGTTTACACTGTCCGATTTGATGGTGCTGGTCACCCTTTTCCCGCGCTGCACCCACTAATCCAGCAGTAAAGCTCACGGCCGCAGGAGCTCTCCGGGTAATCCGGAGAGCTTTTTTGTTTTCAGCCCATGGATTGGGCGCCCTTTGCGGGAAAATTAGACAGGCCAGGCACCGAGCGGCTGGGTGGTCCGCGGGTTATAGGCCTTCGCTCGCCTGATTGGGCTGGGTTTCATTGGTGTCTAAGCCCCGCCTCTTGAAGAGGGCGGCTACAGGTGCGGGTGGTAGCGACAAGCCGTGGTTGCGGGGACTTGGGCGCGGCGTTATGCTCGCGGGGAGGCAAACTGCTGGGCAGCGTGCGCATCGCACTCCCAGGAACGCTCATGAATCCTTCCAGGATCCTTAGCATTTTCGTCGGCGGAGTTGGCCTTAGTTGGGCGGTGGCTGCCGGGTTCGGGCAGTCGCCAGGGAGCGGCGCGGCAAGCGGCGCGGCCGGCCCCGGTCACTCCGCGGACGCCACCAGCCAGAGCGCGACCGCTTCGGACCGGGTGACTCGCGGGAAAAAACTGGTTCTGAAGGATGGCAGCTTTCAGCTGGTGCGTAGCTATGCGCGGACCGGCGACCGGGTGCGCTATTACAGCGTCGAGCGGGGCGGCTGGGAAGAGATACCCGCCGCGCTGGTGGATTGGGATGCCACCGCCAAGGCGGAGGCTGAGACCGAGAAGGCGTCCGCGGCCCTGTTGAGCAAGGTGCACGCGCAGGAAGAAGCCGCCAAGATCGAGACCACGTTGGATGTCGATGCCAGCTTGCAGATCGCCCCAGGGGTGTTTCTGCCGCCCGGAGAGGGCATGTTCGTGATCGAAGGGCGCTCGGTAACCCCGCTGGTGCAGGTCAGCTCGGAGATCAAAGGGGACAAAAAGACCACATTGAAACAGATTCTTTCGCCGATACCCATCGTTCCCAGCAAACGCAACATTGACATACCCGGGGCCAAGGCCACGCGGCGCATCAACACGCCGGTGCCGGAGTTTTATTTGCGGGAAGCGCCCTACGATCCCGACCATGATGCGTACGTGCCGAGAAGCAGCCGGCCCGGGGAGTCGGGGCCCGAAGTGGAACTGGTACGCGCGACGGTCAAGGGGAACAAGCGGCTTCTGGAGTCGATCCGCAGCATGTTTGGCGAGCAAATCTCGGACGAGCGGACGACCGTGTCGGTGCAGCGCTGGGAAATCGCGCGGACGGTTTATCGCTTTACGCTGAGCGAACCGCTGCAGCCGGGGGAGTATGCACTGGCCGAGATTCTGCCCGATGGGATGAATCTGTATGTGTGGGATTTTGGGGTGGACGGGGCGGCATCCAAGCCAGCGGCGCACTGAGGTTTTGGGGCAGGCTTTTTTCTTCGCTTTAGGTACAAACTCCTCACAATTTTAAACGGTGCGCGGCTTGGCAACCGTAGCAAGCGGCGCCAAGGCGCCGCACTCCGATTGGGCTTGCGCTTCGGGTTGTACCTTGGTACATTGGTACCACATGGAGGCGGCGACGTGACCGAAGGCGGGAGATTTCTGGTGGAACGGGTGCAGACCGGCGTGCGCATGGAGAAGCGGCTGCTGAAGGTGCTGAAGGCGCTGGCGGAGTATCACGATCTGACGCTTGGCGATCTGCTGGAAGGCATCGTTTTGCATGCTTTCGACGGGAAGTGCCCGTTTGAGGCGGCTTCCTTGAAGCGCATCCGGGACCTCAAGAAGTTTTACGACCTGGACCTGGATTCCAGCGCCAGCCACCGGTTGAGCGAGGCCGGAAGCGGCGCTCATTCCGACAGGAAGGAGAAACATACGAAATGAATCCCCGGAAGAAGCGGATCGCGGTGGAAGGATTGCGGTGGACCTTGGGCTTGGTGGTGTTGTTCGAGTCTTGCCGGCTGGCGTTTTGGCCTTCGCAGATTCACGCGTTCGCGAAGACCGGGTTGCCGGCGTGGATCCGGCCGGGGTTGGCGGGCGGCGAGATTGTGGCCGCGGTGCTGTTCCTGGTGCCGTTCACCAGTATGGCTGGGGGCTATTTGCTGCTGCTGGTGTTCCTGCTGGCGGCGCTGGTTCACGTTTTGCACGGGCAGTACGACGTGGGCATGCTGGCGGTGTACAGCATGGCGGTGCTGGTGAGCTTGGCGCACCGGCAGGAGGCGAGAGGAGAGGTGGCGCATGACCGATCTTGAGCTAATGGAACAGTTCGAGGACGGGTCGCTGCCTATTGGCGCCTTTCATCACGAGGAGCATGTTCGGGTGGCGTTTTTGTACTTGGCGAAATATCGCGTGCTGGAGGCGGTGGAACGATTTTCGGCGGCCTTGACGCGATTCGCGGAGCGGAATGGCAAGGCGGGTTTGTATCACGAGACGATTACGTGGGCGTACTTGCTGCTGATTCGCGAACGCATGGCCCGGGCGGGACTGGGCCAGACGTGGGCGGAGTTTCGGGGGAGTAATGGGGATTTGTTCGATCGGGAGAGACCCATCTTGAAACAGTATTACCGGAAAGAAACACTTACCTCGGATTTGGCCAGGAATGCGTTCGTCTTGCCGGATCGGATGTTGGAAGTGGTTTCGCAGCGTTAGCCACGCCCTGATCGGCAAGTCGTGCCTTCAGGGGCCAAAGCCCGCGAAGTGACCGCCGTTTATGTCGCGGCTAAAGCCGCGACCCACAAATCTGAGAACCGGCGCGGTGGCCGGACTAAAGTCTGTCTCCTACATAACGGCACGACGGGCAATTCTAACGAACGACCGATGCGATGGTTTGGGAAAAGCGGGAGATGAGTTCTCGTTTCTCGGAGAGCTTGTTCCAGGCTACGCCGATGCGCCATTCCGCTTCGGGGCTGCGGAGGTCGTGGAAACGGATGCCGGGGACGTGCATTTTTACCGCCGAGCTGGGGACCAGGGAGACTCCGAGTCCGGCGCGAACGAGATTGAGGATGGTGAAGAGCTCGCTGGCTTCCTGGACGACGTGCGGGGTGAATCCGGCGTTGCGGCACAGAGCGAGGACGTGCTCGTGGAAGGTCTCGGAGACGGAGCGCGGCAGAGAGATAAAGGGACGGTCGCGCAGGCTGGCCAGCCCTGCCTTGGGCTTGTAGGGCATGGAGCGCGGAGTGGCGGCCACCAGGCGCTCGCGGAAGAGCGGGAGGCTATCGAGCTCCGGGTGGGCGATGGGCCAGCGAACGATGCCGATGTCGATTTTTCCTTCGAGCAGGGCGGCAATTTGCGAGGGCGTGGACATGTCGCGCATTTGCAGCTCGACGTGCTGGTAGGCGCGGCGGAAGCGAAGAATGGTGCGCGGAAGAATTTCCGAAACGGTGGCGATGCCGAATCCGATGCGCAGGGTGCCGGCGCGGCCTTCGGCGGCTTCCTTGGCGAGGTCGAAGGCGGCTTCGGAGTCGCGAAGGAGTTCCCTGGCCAGGGGAATCAGCACGCGGCCCGCTTCGGTGAGGGCGACTTTGCGACGGGTGCGCGCGAACAACGGACCACCCACTTTTTCTTCCAGCCTCTGGATCTGCTTGCTGAGGGCGGGTTGCGAAACGAACAGGCGTTCGGAGGCTTTGCGAAAGTGCAGTTCCTCGGCCAGGACGAGAAACGGGCGCAACTCCGCTGATTCCAGGTACATAACCGAAGATTATCACAGGGGCGCTATACATTCATTGGACGAAAGAGCCGCCAACGGGCAGGATTTCTACTGGGAGGCAACGATGGCCAGCGGCAACCATGACGGCGACAGCAAGCCCGCGCCGATTCGCGCGGTGATCCTCGATTTCGGCGAAGTGCTCTGCTTTCAGCCGGCGCCCGAAGCGCTGGAGCGGATGGCGAAGGTCTTTCACATCCAGCCGGCCAGCTTTTTGGAGCAGTACATCCCCACGCGGGGGCCCTACGATCAAGGCCTTCTGAGCGCTGAAGAGTACTGGGCGAATTTTGCGCGGGACGCGGGCGTGGAGATCGACGCAGCGCAGATCGAAACGCTGCGAGCCTGGGACACCGGGATGTGGAGCCGGATCAACGCCGAGATGATCGACTGGCTGGAACGACTGCGGGCGGCAGGCTTGACGACCGCGCTGCTTTCCAACATGCAGTTCGACATGGCGGCGCATGCGCGCAGGAATTTCGCGTGGTTCGCGCACTTCGATCATCAAATATTGTCCTGCGAAATTAAATTGATCAAGCCCGATGCGGCGATCTTCCGGCATACCGTGGAGCGGATCGGCGTGCGTCCCGGGGAGGCGCTTTTTGTCGATGACCGCGAGGCGAATATTGAGGCGGCTCGCGACGTGGGGCTGAAGGCGCTGCGGTTCGAGGGCGTTGGCCAACTGCGAGGAGACTTGCAGAAGATTGGGTTCGGAATACTGCCAGCGAATAGCGCGACCAGCAGTGCCATGACATTGCCTTGCGCGCCTTGAACGGCTCGGAAACGGAGGCAGGTGCCCGGCGCTAGCTGGGTTGCCAAGCTGGGCGCAGCAGTGCGCCCCTACAAGAGAGACTTAAGCGCACCGGGCCTGGCTCGCATTGACGTTGGCCTGGGTGGCAGCTACTGGGTCATGTCTTACCAATGGGCCAGGAGGAAGCGGTCAGCTTTGTACTTTTTCGGCGGGAATGGCGGAACAAATCTCGCGCAGCACCGCAAGAACCTCTGAAACCCGAAACGGTTTCTGCAGGTGGCGGGGTTCGCCGGGCCCGGATTCGCTGGTGTCCACCATGTCGCCGGTCATGAAGATAACCGCGGGCTTGTTGGAGCCGGCGGCCACCAGAATTTGGCGAGCGGCCTCGCGGCCGTCCATGGCGGCGCCGCCTCCGTGGGAAAGATTCAAATCGCAAAGAAGAGCGTGATACGGGCGGCGGCCGGCCAGCGCTACGGCCTCCGCAGCGGTGGCGGCGCAGTCGACCACCAATCCGTGGGCGGAAAGTCCTTCTTCCAGAAGCATGCGGATGCTTTCTTCGTCGTCGAGGACCAGGATGGAGCGGCCTTTCAGAACGCTGGAGCCAGGGGCAAGCGCTTCCGTAGGCTTACGGCGTTTATCCGCGGAAGGGAGCGCAGGCGGCGGTTCGGGGGCCGCCGCGGCAATCGGGAGAAGGACGCTGAACGCGGAACCTCCCGCAGGCAGGGTCTCGACGTCAATCGAACCACCGTGCTCGCGGATGATGGACATGCAGATACTCAGACCGAGCCCGGTGCCTCCGCCGGGGCGCTTGGTGGTGTAAAAGGGATCGAAGAGACGCTGGACCGCCTCCGGGGCGATGCCGACGCCGTCGTCCTGGACGGTGACCGAGATGTGACTGGCGGCGGGCGCGATGCGGATCTGGATGCGGCCGGATTCGCGGACTTCGCGGATGGCATGCTCGGCGTTGCTAATGAGATTGAGAAAAACCTGGATGAGCTGATTGGCGTCGCCGATGACGGCGGGCAGGCCGTTGAGCGGCTGGAAGTCGACTTCGACGCTGTTGCGGCGAAGGGAGTGCTCGTGCAATTGGAGAGTGCGCTCGATCAGGCCGTTGAGGTCCAGAGGATTTTTCTGCGGGGCGGCGGGCCGAGAGAATTCCAGAAGATTCTGGACGATGCGGGCGGCGCGGCGGGCCTGCCGGTGAGTAAGGTCCAACTGGCGCTTGACGGTGTCTTCGAGGCCCTGGCGCTCGCGCAACAGCTCGGTGACGCCCAGGATAGCGGTGAGCGGATTGTTGAGCTCGTGCGCCACGCCGGCGAGCATCTGGCCCATGGCGGCGAGTTTTTCGGCCTGGATGAGCTGCTCTTCCAGGCGCTTCAGGTCGGTGACGTCGCGGCCGGAAATGATCACGCCGTCGGTCTTGCCGGTCTCATTGAAAAGCGGGCTGAAATGGCAACGGATGCGGCGCCATTCGCCCAGCTTGTGGCGCACGCGAATTTCAAGAGAAGCAAAAGACTGTTGGCCGGCGGCGATTTCAGCGAAAAGGGCCTGGAGCGCGGGCCGATCTTCCGGATGAGTGCGCTCGGCGAGCTCCTGGGTGCCATATTCTTCGGGTTCGTAGCCGAGGATATCCTTGATGCGCGGGCTGGTGAAGGTATAGCGGCCCGCCGCGTCGAGCACCAGAATCAGATCGGGGAAGCTGTCCACCAGGCGGCGCGCGAACTCCTGCTGCTGGTAAAGCCTGCGCTCCATTTCGCGGCGCTCGGTGATGTCCATCAACGCGCCGTGATAGCGAAGAACGCGGCCGGCGGTGTCGCGCACCACCGCGGCAGTGTTCAGGCAGACAATCGCGTTGCCGTCCTTGCGCATCAGGGTGATTTCCCGGCCCTGCAGCATGGGCTGATTGTCGACTTCCTGGCGCAGCAGGCGGCGCTGCGCCGCATCCGGCAGGATGTCGGCCAGGCTGTGTGCCAGGAGGTCTTCCTTGGAGTCGTAGCCCAGCATGCGAACCAGGGCCGGATTGGCATCCAGGATGGCGTCGTCGGGAGTGACGATGTAGATGCCTTCCTGAAGGGTCTCGAATAGCTCGGTGAAGCGCGCTTCGTTTCTGCGCAGAGCGGTGACGTCGCGGGCCAGAACGGTGACGCCGTGCACCTGGTCGTCGCGGAGCATGGCATGCGCGACGCAATCAAAATAGCAGACGGTGTTCTGGTTCTTCAGGCGGATCTGGGCGACGCCGGTCCAGTGGCGGCGCTCCAGAAATCGCGGCATGGCCCGGTTTACGAGGTTCTGGGCGTCGCCGGTGGCCTCGTCGAGGAAATCGCTGAGCGGCTTGCCGATGATCTGCTGAAAAGGGGCGCCCACCAGATCGGCGAAACTCCGATTGACGGCGCGAATTTCGCCGGTGAGCGTGACCGCCACCAGAATGTCATCGAAGGAGTCGATGAGGTCGCGATAGCCCTGTTGCGAGCGGGCGATCACATCGTAGAGCTGGCCGAGTTGCATATCGCTGGGGACCGAGGTGTCGCGGTGCTCCAACCCGCGGACCAAGCCGCGGAGTTCCGAGATTTCCTGGGTGCGCTTCCAGGCGTACCAACCAAACAAGGCCACGAGAACGACTAGACCGAAGGGCAGAGCTTCGAAGCGAATCGCGAAAGATCGAATGGTGTGCCAGGAAACGGCCGCGAATACTACGGAAACCGTCAGCAGCAGGAAAAAAGTGAGCCGCCAGAGTTCGCTCTGGCGTTTCTCGAAATGCTCGAGGCGGTCGGAAATCGTGGCACGGCTCGGACCGCTCGAAGAGCGCTCGTTGGCTGCACCCGGGGCGCGTTTCTTGTCTGCTGACATGGAGTTCCGAAAGAACCGGCTTTCCGAGCCCACCGCTGAGCGACTGCAATGACTCTATTGTAGGAAGGACTCTGATGCATCAGCAATACGCGGGATTGCCATGGGTGCCTGAAAGATACCGGTACGAATTGCGAACAAATAAGAAAGGCGCCCCCGAGCCATGCGCCGGGGACGCCTTTGATTTTCTCGTTGGCGGGCCGAAAAACCCACCGGAGACGTTGGTTTAGCCTTCGGTAGCGGCGTCGGCTTCGGTGTCCTTCTGCAGGAAGTCCAGGGCCGCGGCTTCTTCGGCGGTAAGCTCGGCGGCTTCCGGAATGTCCTCGATCGGAGCGGGAATCGGCATTTCCGTCAGCAACTGAATGCTGCGGTAGTGCTCGAGGCCCGTTCCAGCGGGGATGAGCCGGCCCATGATGACGTTTTCCTTGAGGCCGCGCAGGTAGTCCACCTTGCCGGCCACCGCTGCTTCGGTGAGGACGCGGGTGGTCTCCTGGAAGCTGGCGGCGGAGATGAACGAATCGGTCGAGAGCGACGCCTTGGTGATGCCCAGGAGCAGCGGGCGGCCCGTAGCGGGACGTCCCCCGTCGGCAATGACGCGATCGTTCTCTTCGCGGAAGCGGAACTTGTCCACTTGCTCTTCGAGGAGGAACGTGGTGTCGCCAACGTCTTCGACCTTGACCCAGCGCATCATCTGCCGAGAGATGGTTTCGATGTGCTTGTCGTTGATGTTGACGCCCTGGAGGCGGTAGACCTCTTGAATGGCGTTGACCAGGTACGACTGCGTGAACTTCTCGCCGAGCACGGCCAGCAAATCGTGCAGGTTGAGCGGGCCGTCGATCAAAGCCTCACCGGCCTTGACGTGGTCGCCTTCCTGAACGTTGATGTGGATGCCGCGAGGAATGGAGTATTCCTTGCTGGTCTTTTTGTCTTCGCTATCGACGTAGATCTTGCGCATGCCCTTGGCGATGTCGCCGTAGCGCACCACGCCGTCGATTTCGCTGATGACCGCGGGGTCCTTGGGCTTGCGGGTCTCGAAGAGTTCCACGACGCGCGGGAGACCACCGGTGATGTCCTTGGTCTTGGTGGTTTCGCGCGGGATCTTGGCGAGCACGTCGCCGGCCTGGACTTCGTCGCCATCCTTGACCATCAAGTGAGCGCGCGAAGGCATCAGGTACTTTTTGCGGACCTTGCCGGAAGAATCGCGGACCAGGATCGCGGGCTGATGCTTTTCATCGCCCGGCGGCAGCGTGACGACGAGCTGCGAGAGGCCGGTGACTTCGTCGACCTGCTCTTCGATGGTTAGACCGGGCCGCAGATCGTCGAACTTCACGGAACCCGCGGTTTCGGTAAGGATCGAGAAGGTGAACGGATCCCATTCGGCAAGGATCTGTCCGTGGTTGACGGTGTCGCCCTCGGCAACGCGGAGGCGCGCGCCGTATACCACGTGGTAGCGTTCCTTTTCGCGGCCCTTTTCATCGACGATGGCGATGAGGCCGGAGCGGTTCATGGCGATGGCGGTGCCGCCGCGACCTTGCACGTGCTTGAGGTCCACGAACTTGACGACGCCGTTGTTGCGAGCTTCCAGCGTGGAGCGCTCGGAAACGCGGGTGGCCGTTCCACCGATGTGGAACGTGCGCATGGTGAGCTGCGTGCCGGGCTCGCCGATGGACTGCGCGGCGATGACGCCGACAGCCTCGCCGAGCTCGACCATGCGGCCGGAGGCCAGGTTACGGCCATAGCACAGCGCGCAAACGCCGCGCCGGGACTCGCAGGTGAGCACGGAACGGATGCGAACGCGCTCGATACCCGCGGCCTGCACGGAGTTGGCCAGCTCTTCGGTGATTTCCTGGTTGATCTCGACGATGACGTGGCCCTCGAAGTCCTTGATCTTGTCGAGGGAGACGCGGCCGACGATGCGGTCGCGCAACGGCTCGACTTCGACGCCGGCTTCGATGATGGGCTCGACGAAGATGCCGTCGGTGGTGCCGCAATCGCGCTCGTTGATGATCACGTCTTGCGCGACGTCAACCAGGCGGCGGGTCAGGTAGCCGGAGTCGGCGGTCTTGAGCGCCGTATCGGCCAAGCCCTTGCGCGCGCCGTGCGTGGAGATGAAGTACTGCAGCACGTTGAGGCCTTCGCGGAAGTTGGAGGTGATGGGCGACTCGATGACTTCGCCTGAAGGCTTGGCCATCAAACCGCGCATTCCGGAAAGCTGGCGAATCTGCTGTTTCGATCCGCGAGCGCCGGAGTCGGCCATGACGTAGACGGGGTTAATGACGCCTTCCTTGTCCTGGTTCTCCAGGGTCTTGAACAGTTCGTCGGCAACTTTTTCGGTGACGTCGCCCCAGATGGCGATGACCTTGTTGTAGCGCTCGCCGTTGGTGATCGCGCCGTCCAGGTATTGCTGCTGCACCTTGACGACTTCCTTTTCGGCGTTATCGACCAGCTTGGGCTTGTCGCCGGGGATGAGCATGTCGTCGATGCCGATAGAGATGCCGGACTTGGTGGCGTAAGTGAAGCCCAGCTCCTTCAATTGATCGAGCAGCACCACCGTGCTCTCCAGGCCGAAACGCAGATAAGCGTAATAAACGAGCTGCTGGACACCCTTCTTTTTCAGCAAGCCGTTCACGTACGGGAAGTTTTCCGGCAGGTGCGTATTGAAAATGACGCGCCCGACGGTGGTCTGGATGAATTGGCGTTCCATCTTGACTGGAACGGTGTGCGGCACGTCCTGATCGTCGTACGCCGTGGTGAGGTCGATGACTTCACCGGTGTAACGCAGACGAATGGGAGTGAGCAGCTCAACTTCGCCGGCTTCCAGCGCCAGAACGACTTCATCGGGTGCGCCGAAGACGCGGCCTTCACCCTTGGCGCCGGGCCGCGACTTGGTCAGGTAGTAGATGCCCAGCACCATGTCCTGCGACGGCACCGCGAGCGGCAAGCCGTGCGCCGGGGACAGGATGTTGCGCGAGCTGAGCATGAGCACCGACGCTTCCACCTGCGATTCCGGCGAAAGCGGGATGTGCACGGCCATCTGGTCGCCGTCAAAGTCCGCGTTGAACGCGGTGCAGACGAGCGGATGGATGCGGATGGCCTTGCCCTCGACGAGGACCGGCTCGAACGCCTGAATGCCGAGGCGGTGCAGCGTCGGAGCGCGGTTGAGCAACACGGGATGCTCGCGAATCACGTCTTCGAGAATGTCCCAGACCACCGCTTCCTGCTGCTCGACCATCTCCTTGGCTTGCTTGATGGTGGTGCAGTGGCCCTGGGCTTCCAGCTTGTGATAGATGAACGGCTTGAAAAGCTCCAGCGCCATCTTTTTCGGCAGGCCGCACTGGTGCAGCTTGAGTTCCGGACCGACGACGATGACCGAGCGGCCGGAGTAGTCCACGCGCTTGCCGAGCAGGTTCTGGCGGAAGCGGCCCTGCTTGCCCTTGAGCGTATCGGACAGAGACTTGAGCGGGCGGTTGTTGGTGCCGCGCAGCACGCGTCCGCGGCGGCCGTTGTCAAAGAGGGCGTCCACGGCTTCCTGAAGCATGCGCTTTTCGTTGCGGACGATGACGTCCGGCGCGCGCAGTTCCATGAGCTTCTTCAAGCGGTTGTTGCGGTTGATGACCCGGCGATAGAGATCGTTGAGGTCCGAGGTGGCGAAGCGGCCGCCGTCCAGAGGCACCAGCGGGCGAAGTTCCGGCGGAAGCACCGGGATCACGTCGAGAATCATCCACTCCGGCTTGTTGCCGCTCTTGCGGAATGCTTCCAGCACCTTCAGGCGCTTGGCGAACTTGATCCGCTTTTGCAGCGACGGATCGACCTTCATTTTTTCGCGCAGCTCTTCGGAGAGCTTGTCGACTTCCACGCGGCGCAGGAGTTCCTTGATGGCTTCGGCGCCCATCTTGGCGTTGAACTGGCCGGGATACTCTTTCTGGAGCTCGCGGTATTTGTCTTCGAGCAGCACTTCGCGCTCGCGGAGCACGGCCACCTCGCCGGGATCGACGACGACGAAGGCTTCAAAGTACAGAATGCGCTCGAGATCGCGCATGGAAATGTCCAGCAAGTAGCCGATGCGGCTGGGCAGACCCTTGAAGAACCACACATGCGAGCAGGGCGATGCCAGCTCAATGTGGCCCAGACGCTCGCGGCGCACCTTGCTGAGCGTGACTTCCACGCCGCACTTGTCGCAAATGACGCCGCGGTGCTTCATGCGCTTGTACTTGCCGCACAAGCACTCCCAGTCGGTGACGGGGCCAAAAATTTTGGCGCAGAACAAGCCGTCGCGTTCGGGCTTGAAGGTGCGGTAGTTGATGGTCTCCGGCTTGGTGACTTCGCCGTGAGACCACGAGCGGATTTTTTCCGGGCTCGCCAAGCTGATGCGGATGGAATCGAAATCGGCGATTAGACTGGCGCGATCATAAGGGCTGCTGCGATACAAGGTTGTTTCCTCCCTCCCCGGCTTTCGCCGAGGACGCGATCCGATGTTTGGCACCGGACCGGCTGAGAACCCAACTACCAAAGCTACAAATCGTTACGTCTTGCCGAAAGGGCACGGCGATGCCGTGCCCCTACGGCTGATTCTAATCGGCGGCTTTTTCCGACGCGGGTTTCTGCCGCTTCATCAATTCGACGTCCAGGCACAGCGACTGCAACTCGCGTACCAGCACGTTGAAGGACTCCGGCACTCCCGGCTCGATGCCCGGCTCGCCCTTGACGATGGCCTCGTAGATTTTCGCGCGGCCGTACACGTCGTCGGACTTCGCCGTCAGCAATTCCTGCAGGATGTGCGCGGCTCCGTACGCTTCCAGCGCCCAAACTTCCATTTCGCCGAAGCGCTGGCCGCCGAACTGCGCTTTACCGCCCAGCGGCTGCTGGGTGATCAGCGAGTAGGGACCGATCGAGCGCGCGTGAATCTTGTCGTCGACGAGATGCGACAGCTTGAGCATGTAGATGTAGCCGACGGTGATGGGCTGGTCGAACTGGTCGCCGGTCATGCCGTCAAACAGGTTGATCTTCCCGGCTTGCGGCAGACCCGCAACTTCCAGCAGGTGGCGGATTTCGACTTCGCGCGCGCCGTCGAAAACCGGCGTGGCGAACGGAATCCCTTCGCGGAAGCCTTCGGCGACATCCAGCAACTCCTGATCGTCGAGCTTCGACAGCGTCCTCCAGATGGTGGTGTCCGAGAAGACCTCGCGGAACCAGCGGCGCACGGCCTCGGCGCGAACTTCCTTGCTCAGCAAACGCTTGAGGCTGTTGCCCAGTTCCTTGGCGGCCCAGCCGAGGTGCGTCTCCAGAACCTGCCCGACGTTCATACGCGACGGAACGCCCAGCGGATTCAGAACGATCTCGACCGGAGTGCCGTCCGGCATGTACGGCATGTCTTCCTGCGGCACGATGCGGGCGATGACGCCCTTGTTCCCGTGGCGGCCGGCCATTTTGTCGCCGATGGACAGCTTGCGCTTCATGGCGATATAGACCTTGACCAGCTTGATGACGCCCGGAGGCAGTTCGTCGCCCTTCTTGAGCTTTTCCTTGCGCTCTTCGGTGATCTTGCGGAGCACGTCGATCTGGCGCGAGGTCATCTCCTCGATCTCTTCGATCTTCTCGATGAGCAGCGGATCCTTTTCGTTGAGCTTCAGGCGCTTGAGGTTGCGCGTGGAGATTTTTTCGATGATGTCGCGCGTCAAGTCCACGCCCTTGGTCAACAGGCGCTTGTTGGTCTTCTCGTCGTGCAGGTCGGCTTGCAGAATCTTGCCGCCCAGCAAATCGGAGAGGCGCTTCAGGCGCTCGTCGGTGAGGATGCGGATTTCGTCCGCCAGGTTCTTTTCCAGCTTGAAAACCTGGGTGGCTTCGATGGCCTTGTGGCGCTCGTCTTTTTCTCCGCCCTTGCGGGTGAAGATCTTGACGTCCACGATGGTGCCCTCGATGCCCGGCGGGCAGTAGAGCGAAGCGTCGCGCACGTCGCCGGCTTTTTCGCCGAAGATGGCGCGCAGCAGTTTTTCTTCCGGCGTTAGCGTGGTTTCGCCCTTGGGCGTGACCTTGCCGACCAGGATGTCGCCTGGCTTGATGACCGCGCCGATGCGGATGATGCCGCTTTCGTCCAGGTTGCGGAGGAAGGACTCGCTGATGTTGGGGATGTCGCGAGTGACTTCTTCCGGGCCCAGCTTGGTGTCGCGGGCTTCGATTTCGTACTCCTCGATGTGGATCGAAGTGTAGTAGTCGTCCTTGACCAGCTTTTCGCTGACCAGGATGGCGTCTTCGAAGTTGTACCCGCGCCACGGCAGGAAGGCCACCAGGACGTTGCGTCCCAGGGCCAGTTCGCCGCGTTCGGTGCACGGACCGTCGGCAAGCACTTGGCTCTTTTTCACGCGGTCGCCGACGCGCACCAGCGGCTTCTGGTTGATGCAGGTGTTCTGGTTGGAGCGCTTGAACTTGATGAGCTGATAGATGTCCGCGCCCACTTCGCGGCTGAGCACGCCGGAGTGATCGGACTCCACGCGCACGATGATGCGTTCGGAGTCGACCTGATCGACGATGCCGTCGCGCTTGCAGATCACCACCGCGCCGGAATCGCGCGCGGTGACGCGTTCCATGCCGGTGCCGACCAGCGGAGCTTCGCCGCGAATCAGCGGCACGGCCTGGCGCTGCATGTTGGAACCCATGAGCGCGCGGTTGGCGTCGTCGTTTTCCAGGAACGGAATCAAGCTGGCGGCCACGGAGACCAGCTGCTTCGGCGAAACGTCGACGTAATCGACTTCGTCGCGGCTCTTGAGCACGAAGTTGCCGGCCTGCCGGCAGTTGACCAGCTCGGTGGTGATCTTCAAGCGTTCGTCGAGCGACACGTTGGCCTGCGCGACGACGTACTTGTCCTCTTCCCACGCCGACAGGTAGAAGCAATACGGTTCGTAGGTGACCTTGCGGCGCTTGAGCTCTTCGTTCAGCTCTTCGACGCGGTCTTTTTCCACGATTTCGCCGGCCTTGAATTCGCTGTCGCCGGCGTTGACGATGTGCACGTAGTCGATGATGCGCCCGCCCTTGACCTTGCGGTACGGCGACTCGATGAAGCCGTAGTCGTTGATGCGCGCAAAGCAGGACAGCGAGCTGATCAGACCGATGTTCGGACCTTCCGGCGTTTCAATCGGGCAGATGCGGCCGTAGTGCGTCGGGTGCACGTCGCGGACTTCGAAACCCGCGCGTTCGCGAGACAAACCGCCGGGGCCGAGAGCCGAAAGCCGCCGCTTGTGGGTGATTTCGCTGAGCGGGTTGGTCTGGTCCATGAACTGGCTGAGCTGCGAACTGCCGAAGAACTCGCGAATCGCGGCCATCACCGGCTTGGCGTTGACCAGGTCGTGCGGCATGGCCGTGGACATTTCCTGGTACACGCTCATCTTTTCCTTGATGGCGCGTTCCATGCGGACCAGGCCGATGCGGAACTGGTTTTCGAGCAGTTCGCCGACCGCGCGGACGCGGCGGTTGCCGAGATGGTCGATGTCGTCCACCACGCCGATGTTCTTGCGCAGCTTGAAGAGATACTTGATCGCCGAAACGAAGTCCGGCGTCTCCAGCGTGCGGTTGTCCAGCGGCGTGTCCAGCCCCATCTTGATGTTGAACTTCAAGCGGCCCACGCGGCTGAAATCGTACTTGCGCGGATCGAAGAACATGCCGCGGAACAAGTTGGTGGCGGTCTCCAGTGTCGGAGGATCGCCCGGGCGCAGCTTGCGGTAGATTTCGATCAGCGCTTCCTTGGAGGAGCGGATGGCGTCTTTATCCAGCGTGCGCGAGAGCACCAGTCCGATGTCGTCGCGCTCCGGGAAGAACACGTCCACTTCGGTGATCCCGGCTTCCGCAAAGGCCTGCCAGAGTTCCGCGGTGAGCGGCTTGTTGGCTTCCAGCAAAACTTCGCCGGTCTGGCGGTTGACCACGTCGGCTACGCTATAAGCGGCTTCCAGGTCGGCCAGCGCCGCGCGAACCTGCGAAACCTTGGCCTTGATCAGTTCCTTGAAGAGATTCTCGGTGATGCGCTTGTGCGCGCCGACGATCACTTCCTCGGACTTGGGGTTGCGGATCTCGTGCGTGAGCTTGCGATCCACGATGCCCGGCGAAATGTTCCAGTACAGGTCTTTGTCGCGCAGCGAAATGCGCTCCACCTGGTAGAAGGTGCGCAGAATCTCTTCGTTGGACTTCATGCCCAGCGCGCGCAGGAAGATGGAGCCCAGGAACTTGCGCTTGCGGTCGATGCGCACGTACAGAATGTTCTTGGTGTCGTATTCGAACTCCACCCAGGAGCCGCGGTACGGAATGATCTTTCCCAGGAAGTAGCTGCGGTTGTTGGAGCTCTCGAAAAAGACGCCCGGCGAGCGGTGCAACTGGCTGACGATGACGCGCTCGGTGCCGTTGATGATGAACGTGCCGTTCTCGGTCATCAGCGGAATGTCGCCGTAGAAAACTTCCTGCTCCTTGATGTCGCGAATAGTTTTCGCGCCGCTATCGGGATCTTTGTCGTAAATGGTCAGGCGAATGGTGACTTTCAGCGGCGCGGAATAGGTCATGCCGCGCTCCTGGCACTCGTTCACGTCGTACTTCAGCTGCATGGCCACCGGATCGCCGCACTTGTTGCAAAAAGTCGGCGTGTTCTTGTTGAACGTGCCGCACTTGTGGCAGATCACGTCGCCGGTCTGATACGGATTGGTGACCACGGACGCGCCGCAATTGCGGCAGGTGGCCCGAAGATGGTGCAGCCCCTTCAGGTTCCCGCACTTGCACTCCCAGTTGCCGATCGCGTAGTCCACGAATTCCAACTGCGACATCTCGCGGAAATCCTTGATCGGAAACACCGACGTGAACACCGACTGAAGCCCGCCGTCGTCGCGCTCGCTCGGCAGCAAATCCATCTGCAGAAAGCGCTGATACGACTTCATCTGGACTTCAATCAGGTTGGGAATCTGGATCGAGCCTTGAATTTTCGCGAAATCCAGACGCTCACGTTCCCGGACATGATGATTGGTGTTCGACATGAATTACCTCATCCCTTGTGGGCCAGATGCAGACACAATGTGTAGAGACGGCGAACCGGCGTGCTGCGCTTCCCGCCCAAAGTCAGCGCGCACACGGCCGCAGAAGGCCTGTAGAAGGCCATTGGAGTTGTAGTAGTACCCAGCCTCGGCTTGCGTGATGAAATCCTTTGGCGCGGCGGTCTCGGCAAAATAGCCGCGCCTCCCTCTCGAAGCCCGTACCGCAAGAGCAATGAACTACTTGATTTCGACTTTGGCTCCGGCCTCTTCGAACTTCTTCTTGATGGCCGCAGCTTCATCCTTGTTGACGCCTTCTTTGACGGTCTTGGGCGCGCCGTCGACCAGGTCCTTGGCTTCTTTCAAGCCCAGGCTGGTGACTTCGCGGACCGCCTTGATGACGTTGATTTTGTTGCCGCCGATGTCCGTGAGCACCACGGTGAATTCGGTCTTCTCTTCCGCGGGTGCCGCGCCGCCTGCCGCCGCTCCGCCGCCGCCCGCCACCACCGTGGCCGCTGCCGCAGAGACGCCGAAGGCCTCTTCCATCTTCTTCACCAGGTCGGACGCCTCCAACAGCGTCAGGCCCTTTATTTCTTCCAGGATCGTATCCACTTTCGACATGACTCTTTCTTCTCCTCTCGAAATTAAAATATTTACTGGGCCGCTTCGGGACTTGGCGCGGATGTTGCTTCCGCACCGGCCCCGCCGGACCCAAACTTGTTGGCCTTCACCGCTTCGCTCAGCACCACGGCGATGTTGCGCGGCAATCCGTTCAATGCCATGGCCACGCGTTGAGCCGGAGCGTTCAGCAGGAACATCACCTTGCTGATGAGCTCTTCCTTGGACGGGAGATTCGCGAGCTGTTGAATCTCCGCAATCGAAATGACCCGGCCTTCGACCAAGCCGGCCCGGAACTGAAATGCCGGAACGTCCTTGGCGATTTTTGTGAGCGCCTTGGCCAGCGCCACTGGGTCGGTATTGGTGAAAGCGATGGAGTTCGTGCCGCTCAGGTTCTTCAGCAAACCTTCCGCGGGAGTTCCGGCGCCGGCGCGCTCCGCCAGCGTGTTCTTCACCACTTGATACTTGCCGCCGGCGGCCTGCACCGCGCGACGTAGCTTGGTGTCGTTTTCCACCGTGATGCCCTGAAACGTGGTCAAAATCACGGTGGAGACCTTGGTCAGTTCGGTCTTCAGCTTGTCCAGGTCCTGCTGTTTTTCGCTGCGCTTTTTCATGAGTTCGCTCGTTATCTTCTTCGCTTTAACTTCCGCTTTTAGGCAGCCGCCGCCAGAATTTCCGATTCCGCCAGGTCGATATCGATGCCCGGGCCCATCGTGGAGGTCAGCGTGATTCTCTTCACGTATTTGCCTTTGGCCGCGGCCGGCTTGGCCTTGATCACCGCGCCAATCACCGCGTGGGCGTTTTCCGCAAGCTTCGCGGCGTCAAACTGAATTTTGCCGATCGCGCAGTGCACGATGCCGGCCTTGTCGACGCGGAATTCCACTTTGCCGCCCTTGGTTTCCTTGATGGCCTTGGCGACCTCAAAGGTGACCGTGCCGGTCTTCGGGTTGGGCATCAAACCGCGCGGGCCGAGAACTTTGCCGAGTTTGCCGGCGGACTTCATCATGTCCGGCGTGGCGATTACCGCGTCGTAGTCCGTCCAGCCGCCCATGATTTTCTGCACCATGTCTTCGCCGCCGACGAAATCCGCTCCGGCTTCCTGCGCTTCGCGAACTTTGTCGCCGCCCGCGATTACCAGCACGCGAACGGTTTTGCCGAGGCCGTTCGGCAGAACCACGGTGCCGCGGACGACCTGGTCGGAATGCTTCGGATCGACGCCGAGGTTGATGGCCAGCTCCACGGTTTCGTTGAACTTGGTGTGATGCGTTTTCTTGATCAGCTCGCTGGCTTCCGCGAGCTTGTACGGGCGCGCTTCCACCTTTTTGCGCGCATTCTCAATGTGCTTGCCCGACTTCTTCATTGCTGCCACTGCTCCTTTATCCCCAGCTCCCGCGTAGCGGGCGAGGGAATTCGATCTCGTAGCGCCGAACCTCTAGGCTTCCACGACTTCCAGGCCCATGTTGCGCGCCGTACCCATCACGGTGCGCATCGCGGAGTCCAGATTGGTGGTGTTGAGATCGACCAGCTTGATCTTGGCGATTTCCTCGACTTGCTTTTTCGTCACCTTGCCAACTTTGTTGCGATTCGGTTCGGCCGAGCCCTTCACGATGCCCGCGGCGCGCAGCAGCAAAATCGAAGCCGGCGGGGTCTTGAGAATAAAAGTGAAGGTGCGGTCGGTATACACGGTAACCAGCACCGGAAAAATCATGCCGTCCGGCTCTTTACCGGTCTTGGCGTTGAACTGCTTGCAAAAATCCATAATGTTCAAGCCATGAGGGCCCAAAGCAGTACCCACGGGCGGCGCAGGTGTCGCTTTACCCGCAGGCAATTGCAATTTGATGGTCGTTTGAATCTTCTTAGCCATGTCCCTGCCTCAATCTCTTTGTAATGTCTTCTGTAGGGGCGGGCTTTAGCCCGTCCCACTCCTGCCCGGCCCTGCTACCCGAGCTTCTCCACGCTCGCGAAATCCAACTCCACCGGCGTCGAGCGCCCGAAAATCGTCACCGAAACCTTCAACCGACTATGGTCCCCATCAATCTCTTCGACGGTACCGTTGAAATTCGCAAACGGCCCATCGACGATGCGCACCTGCTCGTTGCGCTCGAAAACCACCTTGGGCTTCGGCCGATCCGTCGGCGTATGCACGCGATTGATGATGGCGTCCACCTCGGCCTCGGAAAGCGGCGAAGGCGAGGTAGCCGAACCGACAAATCCGGTAACCCGCGGCGTATTGCGCACGATGTGCCAGGTGTTTTCGTCCAGATCCATTTCCACCAGCACGTAACCCGGATACGACATGCGCGAGGAAACCACCTTCTTGCCGCCGCGCACTTCGACGGTGTCTTCCATCGGGATCAGCACGCGGCCGATCTTGTCCTGCAGCGTAAACGCCGCCACGCGGCTCTCCAGGCTCTCTTTGACCTTCTTCTCAAAGCCCGAGTACGTATGGATGATGTACCACTGCATGCCCATCGATTTCTGGTTCCCTTCAGACGCCGAAGACCTTGAATATGTAGGTGACGCCACGTTGTACCATCCAATCTACGACAGCGAGAAAGACGCCAAAGAAAAACACCGTAGCAATCACCACGCCTGTCGTGGAAATCACGTCGTCGCGGCTCGGCCAGGTCACCTGCTTCATCTCTACGCGCACATCGTGTAGAAATTCCCGCGAGTCCTGGACCTTCCCGGTAATCTTCTTACTGAGCTCGGAGCCCGCTCCGCCGCCTTGCGACTCTTCGTTCTTCGCTTTGATCGCCTGCGTCGCCATTCGTTCCTCTTAACTTCACCAAACAGGCTCGCTGGCCTGTCCAACAATCTCTGGCAGGGGAGGAGGGACTCGAACCCCCATACCCGGTTTTGGAGACCGGAGTCCTAGCCGTTGGACGACTCCCCTAAGACCAAAACCGTCCCGCTCCGGTACGAACCTACTTCACTTCCTTATGCCCGGTGTGCTTGCGGCACGTATTGCAGAACTTCCGCGTCTCCATCCGCTCGGAATGCTTCTTCTTATTCTTGGTCGTCGTGTAGTTGCGGTTCTTGCAATCCCCGCACTGCAACGTGATGATTTCCCGCATCGCTCAATTCCCTTCCGTTACCCCGCCGGCAGAGTTCACCGGGCTCAAACTTACTCGATGATCTCGGTCACGGCGCCGGCGCCGACGGTGTGCCCGCCTTCGCGAATCGCGAACCGCAAGCCCTTCTCCAATGCTACCGGCGTGATCAGCGATACTTCGCAGCTCACGTTGTCGCCCGGCATCACCATCTCCACGCCGGTCGGCAGCTTCACGTCCCCGGTCACGTCTGTGGTCCGGAAATAAAACTGCGGCCTATACCCCGTGAAAAACGGCGTGTGCCGCCCGCCTTCTTCCTTGGTCAACACGTACGCTTCGGCCTTGAACTTGGTGTGCGGCGTGATCGATCCCGGCTTGCACACCACCTGCCCGCGCTCCACGTCTTCTTTTTCCGTGCCGCGCAGCAGCAATCCCACGTTGTCGCCCGCCAGCCCTTCGTCCAGCAGCTTGCGGAACATCTCCACTCCCGTCACCACTTTCTTCTGCGTCGGACGGAAGCCCACGATCTCTACTTCTTCCCCAACCTTCACCTTGCCGCGTTCCACTCTGCCCGTAACCACCGTGCCGCGTCCCGAAATCGAAAAAATATCCTCGATCGGCATGGCGAACGGCTTGTCAATGTCCCGCACCGGCTGCGGCACGTTCTTGTCCACCGCTTCCATCAATTCGTCGATGGACTTCTCCCACTTCTGGTCCCCGTTCAACGCCTGCAGCGCCGAGCCCTTCACCACCGGAATGGTGTCGCCCGGATACTGATAGCTCTTCAGCAACTCGCGTACTTCCAGCTCCACCAACTCCAGCAGTTCCGCGTCTTCCACCATGTCGCACTTGTTCAAAAACACCACAATCGCCGGCACGCCCACCTGCCGAGCCAGCAAAATGTGCTCGCGCGTCTGCGGCATCGGTCCATCCGTCGCCGCCACCACCAGGATCGCGCCGTCCATCTGCGCCGCCCCGGTGATCATGTTCTTGATGTAGTCCGCGTGCCCCGGGCAATCCATGTGCGCGTAGTGCCGGTTGGGCGTCTCGTACTCCACGTGCGACACCGCAATGGTGATCCCGCGCTCGCGCTCTTCCGGCGCGTTGTCGATCGAATCGAACGCCCGGAACTGCACCTTGGGGTTGTGCTTGCTCAGCACCTTGGTGATCGCCGCCGTCAACGTGGTCTTGCCATGGTCAATGTGACCTATGGTCCCAATGTTCACGTGCGGCTTGGTGCGCTCGAACTTCTCCTTGGCCATGTTCCTTTGCCCTCTGCGTCAGATCTGCTGCCTGTCGATCCTGCTCCCGCCCGCCATCGCCACTGCCAAACTTTGGAGCGGGGGACGGGATTTGAACCCGCAACCATCACCTTGGAAGAGTGAGACTCTACCGTTGAGTTACCCCCGCCCAGCTACTCCAAAACCTTGCAGCCCTCACCCTCATCTAAAATCCTGGAGCCTGGGACCGGGATTGAACCGGTGACCTCGTCCTTACCAAGGACGCGCTCTACCAACTGAGCTACCCAGGCTAAGCCCGTTCCCCCTTGCAATCTCGCACGGCCTCCAAGCCTTGCCACTTCTTCGTGGCGCACTTTTCCTTGGCGGCCCCAGTGCCGCGAATCAGACCGCTTTCGAACATCGCTTCATGCGATTGCCCTGCGGTTTCTCTGCGAACAACGCTCAATCACTCACCGATGATCCCTGCACCATTTGGGATCAACCTACCGGCGGCCGTGGTGAAAGATCGCGGCCGGTGAGAACTGGTGGACGGGGGAGGATTCGAACCTCCGTAGCCCGCAAGGAGCGGCAGATTTACAGTCTGCTGGTTTTAGCCACTCACCCACCCGTCCTCGAAAATTCATTCAAGAGGCTAACTGCGTGTCCAGAAAACTCTTAGGAACAAACTCAGCGAGCCGTGAGCGAAAACACAAAAAGGACTCGTGTCAAAAGACACCAGCCCGTCGATTTAGATACCGAGGATTCGCTCCGCCTCATTCCCCCGCAAAATTTCTGGTGGAGCTGGCGGAGGGAATTGAACCCCCGACCCTCTGATTACAAATCAGATGCTCTACCAGCTGAGCTACGCCAGCGCTCTCAAACCGAGCAAGAATAGCAGAAGGGGAACGCGGATTGCAAGGGGGAGGCGGCACATTTCGAGCACGTCGGTGGCCAGCCGCTGTGGAAAAGCACTTCCCTCGTTACCTCCTGGACAACCGCTATCCCATTTGTATTGTATGAGTTAGCGTACAAATCACGAAACCCAGCCGCCGCTCCTTTATCCACTCGATGCACCCCTGCAATTTCCTGCTGGGTTGCTCCAGATTTCCTGTCGCCCGGCTGCCCTCCAGTGCCACAATCGCTGTTCGATGCGGAATTGCCAAACCGTGAAAACTCTGTGAACAAGCGTGTCTGGATCGTATCTTCCGCGGCGCTTTTGCTGCTCGCTGGAATCGCTCTCTACGCCTATCAGCAGTTGTGGGCGGGCGGCGAAAATTCGGCGCGCGAGTCCATGCTCGCCCTCCTCCCCGCCAATGCCAGCGCCGTGCTGTACGCCAATTTTGCCGACCTGCGGCAATCCCCCTTCGCCGCCGAACTCTACGCCTGGGTGCCACGGCCGCAACAAGTGGATGCCGGCTACGCGGAGTTTCTACGCGATACCGGATTTGACTACGAGCGCGATCTGCGCCAAGTGGCCATCGCCACGTTCCAGCGCGGCCAACAAACCATTCTCTTCGCCGTCGCTGATGGACAGTTCGATCAGAAAAGAATTACCGCGTACGCCTCGCAATCCGGAGCGCGCGAGAATCGCAATGGACGCCAAATATTTTCCGTCGCCGTGAACGGCGCTCCCGACAAAGTCTCTTTCACATTTCTGCGAAAAGACAGAATCGCGTTGACCGACGATCCCAGCCTGGCCACGCTGCTGTCCGGATCGCCGCAGGGCGAAGACGCCAAAGAGTGGCGCCAGCGATTTGAGCGAGTGGCGGGCTCGCCGCTGTTCGCGGTGATTCGGCAGGACGCCGCCGCGGGAAGTGCGCTGGCGTCCCGCGCGCCCGGCGGACTGCAATCGCCGCAACTCTCCGCGCTCCTCGACCAACTGCAATGGATCACCCTGGCGGGAAAACCCGAGGGCGACCGCCTGCGCATCGTGGCCGAGGGCGAATGCCCGTTAGACGGCCCGGTGCGCCAACTTTCCGATCTGTTGAACGGCGTGCTGGCGCTGGCGCAAGCGGGGCTGAACGGCCCCAAGACTCGCCAGCAACTCGACCCGCGAGCCCGCGAAGCCTACCTCGAAATGCTAAAAGGCGCGGACGTCTCCCGCCTCGACCGCGGCGAAACCAAGTCTGTCCGCCTGGTGTTCGACGTAACACCAAAGTTTCTAGCCGCCGCCCGCACTGCGGTCCCGGCGGCGCCGCAACAAAACCAAAACCCGACCAGCCCGCCACTGCCCAAGTCCCGCAAATAGCTTTAGCCGCAGTCTCTTGCCCTGTTCACCCTGAGTCTCGAAGGGAGCCTCGAAGGGTCAGACCACGGGGTCTAGAGGAATGTCGGGCGCAAATCAAATGGAAAGGCCGAGCTGCATCACGGAGGGCTCTACGGAGTGACTTAGTAGGTTTCTAATATTCTAATATTAGGTCCCACCGTCTGCGGACGGCGGCTACCACAGCAGGGTTGAGTCAGTCGCCGGTAGGAGTCGACTTCATATACCGCCACGGATTCACCGGCGCATTATTCACGCGCACTTCATAATGCACGTGCGGACCGGTGGAGCGGCCGCTGATTCCGGTGTACCCCACCACCGTGCCGCGCTTGACGCGCGCCCCGGCAATCGTCGAAAACGAAGAAAGATGCGCGTACCAGGTGGTGATGCCGAAACCATGATCAACCACCACCAGCCTGCCGTACCCCGCATGGTTTTCCACCACGGTCACCACACCGTCCGCCGTAGCATGCACCGGCGCCCCGTAATCCGAGGCCACGTCCACGCCGGTATGGAAAGCACCCTCACCGCTGAACGGGTCCAAACGCTCTCCAAAGCTATCCGTGATGTGACCGAGCACCGGCCAGATGGCCGGCGTGTAGGTGGAGTCCGCGAAGCTCATGGCAGGCATGAGGCGCAGGCCCCCGCTGGAGATGGCGATGGTAGCGGCGTTGCGCTTCAAAAAGGTGAACTGCTCCACGGAGCGGTCGAAGGCATCCTCGGCGGTCACCGGGTTGTCGCTCTGGTCGAAAGCCGCCGGATGATAGCGGAGAACTCCGTAGGTCATGGCCACTTCGGTGGCCAGCGATTGCAGGGAATCCAGCCGCTGGTTGGTATCGTTGACGGTGCTTTGCAGTTGCCGATACTGCTTTTTAAGAGTTTCCTGGTCGTGGCGGAGGGCGTTGTAGTTGCCGACCTTCCAAAGCATGCGGGTGTAAGAACCCGCGGCGGCCACTACCGTGATGCTGCCGATAAGCGCCAGCACGGCTACGGCATGTAACGCGTACGCCGGCACAATAAGCTTCTTGAGCTTACCGGGCGTGGACGCGATGAAAAACGTGTAGGTCTTGCCCTTCATAAACGCGATGGCCCCTCAGGCCTTCCAGTCGATCACTAGCGCGGGCGACGTACCCTGAACCCGCCGGGGAGAACTACGCTCTACCGAACCGGGGAAAGGCTCGGTTCTGACTGTGGCCATACTAATTTTTGTAGGCTCTGGAGTCAATCCTGTATTTTCCTGTACGAGGAACAGGTGTGGCGTACCTGTTTGCTGTACAAAAGGCCGGTTAACAATTGTTTCTCACGCTAGACTAGGTCATCTTTGGTAACTAACGGTCATTCGATGGAAGAACTTAGAGTACGCTCATGAAAGCCCGCGAACCTGAACTAGTAGCCAGGATCAAGCTTGCCGCATCCGGCAACCCCACCCTGTCCTTGCCGCTTGGAATTGGCGACGACGGGGCGATTTTTAAAGCCAAATCAGGCTACCAGACGGTCCTAACCTGTGACTGGTTCCTGGAAGGTTCGCACTTCTTACGCGACCGCCACTCTGCCGACGCCGTCGGCTGGAAGTGCCTGGCCCGGGCGATCAGCGATGTTGCCGCCATGGGCGGTGAACCGCGCTGCTTCCTGCTGAGCCTGGCGCTTCCGTCATCTCACGCCGGGCGCTGGCTGGACGAGTTCTTGGCCGGGCTGCGGCGCGCCGCGCGGAAATTCAAGTGCCCATTGGTGGGCGGGGATACCACGCGGCGCCGCGAGATCCTTATAAATGTCACGGTGGTCGGTGAGGTGCGTGCGGGCCGCGCGCTGTTGCGCTCCGGAGCTCGCCCCGGCGACATTATATTTGTAAGCGGGCGCCTGGGCGAGGCGGAAGCAGGTTTGCAACTGCTCCGCGGCCCAGGCCGGTCAGGTAAGAGGATGGATAGGAAAGATCCAACGCTGCGGAAGCATCTGTATCCCGAACCGAGGATTGCCCTGGGCCGCTACCTATCTAGTACGCGAATTGCCAGCGCGATGATGGACCTATCCGACGGGCTTTCCAGCGACCTGCCACGGCTGTGCGCGGCCAGCGGCGTGGGCGCGCGAATCGTCGCGGCCCAACTCCCAGCTGTCGCCGTTAGCGTACGGAGCGGAGCAAGGGGTGCCGATCCGGTAGACCTGGCGCTGAACGGCGGCGACGATTACGAACTGCTCTTTACAGTGCCACCGAGCAAGTTGCGAAGGTTGCCTCGCACCTTTAAGGGGCTTTCGATCACTGCCATCGGCGAGATTACGCGCCAGCCGAAGCTCGCGCTCGTTTGTAGCGATGGGCGCGAACAATCTCTGGGACCTCGGGGCTGGGACCCCTTTCGATAGCGAAGATTCGGTTGTGGAGCAGGCCGCGGTGCAATTTTTTTCGAGTGGCTCGCCGGGCTGAAGCCCAGCGCCTACACGCGGAACCGCTCAACGGCTTGGCGGGGAGCCGGCCGTATTGACCGCCGTGGTTTTGGAGGGTGGCGGAACCGCCGGCTTGGCCTTTGGGGCTCCCGGCTCGTCTTCCGTGGGAGCGGTGTCGGGCGTGTCCACGTAAACCTTGTGGTCGCGAGCTTCCTGCTCCAGCGGCACCACGTTGGCGAAATCGAGCACGGGTGTTCCGGCGAGAGCACCCTGCATAAACTCCAGCCAGATGGGCAGCGCGGCGCGCGCGCCGGTTTCCTTCTTGCCGAGCGAAATCTGCTTATCGTCAAAGCCCACCCAGACGCCGCAGGTGATTTGCGGGGTGAAGCCCACGAACCAGGCGTCGGTGTAGTCCTGTGTGGTGCCGGTCTTGCCCGCCGCGGGGCGACCCAGCGCCTTGGCCTGAATGCCTGTGCCGAACTGGACCACCTCTTCGAGCATGGCCGTCATGGTGCGGGCCACCTCGGGCGAAACGACATCATGCACTTCGGGATGGGCCTCCTCCAGAAGCGCGCCGTCGTAGCTGGTGACCCGGCGGATCATGTGTGGGTCGATGCGGATGCCGTCGTTCGGAAAAACGGTGAAGGCCGAAACGTGCTCGAGCAGCTTCATGTCCGCGGAACCCAGCGCCAGCGGCAGATACGGCGGAAGCGGCGTGGTGATGCCGAAGCGCCGGGTCATGTCGACCACCGAAGAAATGCCGATCTTTTCCATCAGCTTGACCGCCGGGACGTTGCGGGAGCCTGCCAGGGCCCGGCGCAGAGTGATCATGCCCTCGAACTTTTCATCGTAGTTGTGCGGCGAATAGGACTGCCCGCCGCTGACCGTGGTGAAGGGAGCGTCCAGGATGGTGTCGAACGGGGTGGCGCCCTTCTCGAGCGCGTCGGCGTACACGTAGACCTTGAAAGAGCTGCCTACCTGGCGAAACGCCTGAGTGGCGCGATTGAATTTCGAGTCTTCAAAACTGTAGCCGCCGACCATGGCCTTGATTTCGCCGGTGGCGTTGTCGATGGCGATCATGGCGCCCTGCGGGGCGGGCTGCTGTTCGAGCTGCACGCGGGCGGTGCTTTCGCGCAGTTCCAGAATGGAGAATTGCGCCAGGTCGCCGATTTTCAGGAGCTCCGCAGGTTTCTTGCGGCCGGTCCAGGCGAAGTCCGAAGGCGAAAGGATGGCGCGGTACTTGCCGATTTTGATGGTGGCGTTCTTTTCGTCGGCGGAAAGAACCAGCCCGGTGACGTAGCTGCCCTTTTCGATGGGATGCCGCCAGTCTTCGTCCTCGTAAGTGTCCAGCTGCCCCAGGTTGTCGCGCAGGATGTTGGGCAGGTCGCCGCGCCAGCCGTGGCGGCGGTCGTAGCTGTGCAGGCCGTCGCGCACCGCCTGGTTGGCGGCGCGTTGCATGGCGATGTTGAGCGTGGTGTAGACGCGTAAGCCGCGCTCATGAACGGCTTCGCTGCCGTAGGTGGCTTCCAGATATTTGCGGGTGTCTTCGAAAAAGTAAGGCGCCAGGTCGTTGCGCGGATACTGGATGTGCAGGCCGAGGGGCGTTTTTCGGGCCGCCGCTTCTTCCGTGGCGGTGATCTTGCCTTCCTCCTCCATGCGATGAATGACCAGATTGCGGCGCGCCAGTGCCCCGGTCGGATTCGACAGCGGCGAGTATTTCGGCCCATTGACCATTCCGGCCAGCAGCGCGGCTTCTTGCAGCTTCAAGTCGGTCACTGGTTTGCCGAAGTAGAACTCGGCGGCGGCGGCAAAACCGTAGTTGCCGTGCGCCAGATACACCTGGTTGGCGTACATGGTGAAGATTTGCGGCTTGGTGTAGCGGCGCTCGATCTGCAGGGCCAGCAGCGTTTCCTGCATCTTGCGGCGGAAACTGATCTCGCTGCGATCGAGGAACAGATTGCCGGCCAGCTGCATGGTGATGGTGCTGGCGCCTTGCACTTTGCCGCCCTTGAACAGCTTGCGGCTGGCGGCGCCGGCGATGCGCGGAAAGTCGATGCCCCAGTGCTCTTCAAAGTGCTGATCTTCGATAGCGGTGACCGCGTTGTAGAGCACCTTGGGGCACTGCTCGTAGGTCATCAGGATGCG
Organism: uncultured Acidobacteriota bacterium; assembly: GCA_963788495.1. Lineage (GTDB taxonomy): Bacteria > Acidobacteriota > Terriglobia > Acidiferrales > UBA7541 > Acidiferrum. The sequence continues at coordinate 204,334 of CAWBGX010000007.1, forward strand.
GCGCTGCAACGCGAAGCTGCCCACCAGTTGCCCGTCATCGGCGTAAATCTCGGTGACCACGTTGGGGCGATAGGTTTCCAGCGCGCGAATTTCGGGAAGGTCGCTGGCGTACACGAAGAGCAACCCGCAAGCCGCGCCCAGCGAAATCGCGCAAAGCAGCAGAAACGCCAGCGCCACGCGGTCGATCAGCTTCCAACCGCGCAACCGCAATGTAATCGGAGGCAGACTCAGCATGAACCTACAATTTTAGCGCAGATGGGAAAGTTCGATGGAGGATTTGCTGGATAGACGCGGTGTCTGACCGGGGTAGCCTAGCGCTAAGAAATCAATTTTGTGCGGCTGATCACCTTCCTTTGCAGTCACTATCCGACGGTGAACACTTCTCCGGCACCACACACCCCCACAAGGTTCCGCAATCCCTTGAAGGTCAGTTCTCCTCAACCAGCGAATTTCTTTCGCGCTGACCAAATTCTCGGCTGCAGGTATCGTTATCTCGGCCCCCCAGGGAAGCCCAGCGAGGTTTGTTTGCCTTCCCGAGGCCTTCGAGGCTGTGCGCGGCCATCTTGTAGCGCTTCAGGCAATCGCATCGATCCTTCCGTTCGACTGATAGGAGGTAAACACGCGAATTGAGGTGTTTCGCGATTGATTTTTCATTGTCCTCCTTCGCGTTTCCTCGGATTTGTCTGCTTCGCTGGACCAGCTGAACATCTGATAGCGCAGCACAGCCTCCCTAATATCGTCTTCCTTCGCAACGAGTGCACTTGCGTTATTTGTTTTTTGCCGTAGCTAGACAAAACACAGAGGAAGATCAGCAAGAGTGCAGGCCCGAAAGACGTGATTCGGCCGCATAGCGTCACCGAATCCCCTGAACGCGGGCTCAGTGAGAATCTAAATCGGATCATAATATCGTTCGCCGGCGCAGGAACGGCACAGGGCGTGGCCGTCCCTCACGACTTCGCGCTTGAAATTGATGCCTTCGCCGCATTCGGCGCAGATGACCCGGGGGCTCTTAAAACCGGGCAGGTCTTCGGGTTGGACATCGACCTTGACCCATTTTTTGTCGAAGAGGGTGTCATCGGGCAATTGCGCGTAGGCTTTTTGTTGGCCGGTTTCTTTCGGCAGTTCGGGAAACATTTCGCGGGCGGCTTGCTTGGAGGATTCCTTGGCGGCGATGCGCACGGCGCGGCCGGTTTGCAGGTCGACGAAGGTGGCTGCCACTTTGCCCCAGTCGCGGAATTTCAGGGCGCGCTTGCCCAGGCGGCAGTTGGCGACCAGGGCGACGGCGTCGGTGACGCAGCGGTCGATCTCGACGTAGGTGACGATGCGCTTGCGCTCGGCGATGGGATCGTCGATGCCCAGTTCGCGCAAGCCCAGCATGGCCAGGCGTACGCCCAGGACTTGTCCCGCGCACAGGTGGCCGTGGGTCACCGCGGCGAGGTCGAGGTATTCGGCGAGCGATTTCACGAACTCAGTCTACGCCTTTTCGGGGGCGGACCAGGGGTGCGGCTGGCGGGCTTCGATAAAGGCGAAAATGGTCATGACTAGAGCGAGGGCGGCGAGAAGGCCGTCGCGGAATACAGTCATGATCGTCAAGGGTTCCGGATTGGCGAAGCAGCCGCAGTTGATTTGCAGGCCCATGGCGTAACTGCGCACTACGACCGCAAAAAATCCGAGGATCAGCAGGCTGGTCAAGGTGGCCCAGACGCGGAGGTGCCAGCCGACGATCAGCAGCAGCCCCAAGCCGACTTCGGCAAAGGGCAAGGAGTGCGCAACCAGATTGACGGCCCAGGGCGGCAGCATCTGGTAGGAATCCACCTGCAACGCGAACATGGCCAAGGCGATACCGATCGGGGGGTGCGGGTGCATGGTGGGCAAAAAGAGCTTGGCGTAGCCCGCATAAATGAAGATGCCGCCGAGAACGAGGCGACCGATCCACATCACGGCGCGGCGGAGGTTGAGAGGGCTGGATTGCATCATGGGTACAATAGTCCGTTTATGGTGCCTATGATTTCCAAGGAAAGAGCAACGCGTCACTCTTTCCTTCGATGATCAGGATATCTTCCCGACGGAAGTCCGGCAGCTAGGCCCGGTCACTTCTGGCCCAAAAGCTGGTCCAGGAACTGGTGGAGCACGTCGTAGCTGACCACGCCGACCACCGGGTACGTCTGGCCCTTGCTGTGAATGATGGTAGTGGGCGTCTGGTTGACGTGGTAGCCCTGACCGAGCGTCTGGTCCTTGGCGATGGCGGCGTCTAGAGTGCCACCTTTGACCAGCGCCCGCACCTTAGTCATTTCCGCGGGGCTAAGGACGCCGGCGATGGTGCCGTCCACGTCGCCGCTGACTTCCCATTTCTCCTGATTCTGAAAGAGCACGTCCTGCACCGGCTCCAGCTTGCCGATTTGCGCGGCGGCCCGGGCATATTCGGCGGCTACCTTGGAGTGCGCGTGCATGGGGAGCGGGAAGTCGCGATGGATCAGATAGACCTTGCCGGTGCTGACGTAGTTGTCCATCAACTGCCGGTTGGTAGTGGTGAACAGGGTCTTGCAGGCCGGGCATTGAAAATCGCTGAAGACTTCCATGGTGACTGGGGCGGTCTTGGAGCCAAAGGTCTCGTGCGGGTCGATATCGGAGACCACCTGAGGGGCTGGGGCCGGCGTGGCCGCGGAGACGAGGGCGGGTGGAGCGCTGCTGCTTATGGCAAAGCCCAGCAAAAGAAGGGTGATAGCTGCGGTCAGAGTAGCGCGACGGTTCACAGCACGCCTCCAGCGAAATTAGATCGAGCAAGCCCTTGGGAAGCAACCGAGCCACAGCCTACCATAGGTTAGACTCAGGGGAAGCAGGCAGGGCTGCCCGGGTTTTTGAAGCGGATACCCCCTGCGGGCTGCGCCAATGTAAGGATATCATTTCAAATGGGTTAGTGGCACGCCTGCCATAACAGTATCATTCTAAAGAACATACGTTTTTGGGTACGGCTTGGTTGTGAGAGATATGGGCGAAGTAACTCGTGAAGCATATTACCACAGGAGTACCCTATGCGTCAAGCGGAATTTGCGGCTCGACGGGGAGCGGGAAGATGCAGGGGCGGGCCGAGCTTCGTCTTCGTAGCTCACTATGTGCTTGGAGTAGACGCCGTGCGGGGTGAGCCCTGGTCGCTACAAAAAGGGGGACTGCAAGGCCATGAGGGAGAAGGCGTTAGGGAAGGCATAAGAAAACTTGACAAACATACACTCAACCTGTATAGTGGCCCATGAACAGTAGTTAGGCTAGGACGGGAAGGGGTAGGTATGAGCAAGATTATTGGAATTGACCTGGGGACCACCAACTCGGTGGTGTCGGTGATGCAAGGCGGCGAGCCAGTAGTGATCCCCAACCAGGAAGGCGCGCGGACGACGCCTTCGGTGGTGGCTATCACGAAGGGCGGAGAGCGCCTGGTGGGGCAAGTGGCCAAGCGGCAAGCGGTGACTAATCCGGAAAACACCGTGTATTCGATCAAGCGCTTCATGGGCCGGCGCTTCGACGAGGTAAGTGAAGAGATGAAGCGGGTGCCCTATCACGTGGTGAAGGGTCCGCACAATGACGCGCGCGTCGAGGTTTCGGGCAAGACGTATAGCCCACCGGAGATCTCCGCGATGATCCTGGGCAAGCTGAAGTCGGCGGCCGAGGATTTTCTGGGCGAGAAGGTTACGAAGGCCGTAATCACGGTGCCGGCATATTTCAACGACGCGCAGCGGCAGGCCACCAAGCAGGCGGGCGAAATCGCCGGTCTGGAAGTGGTGCGCATCATCAACGAGCCGACGGCGGCGGCGTTGGCCTACGGCCTGGATAAAAAGAGCGACGAGACCATCGCGGTGTACGACCTGGGCGGCGGCACGTTCGACATTTCGGTGCTGGAAGTAGGAGCCGGGGTGGTGGAAGTAAAGTCCACCAACGGCGATACGCATTTGGGCGGCGACGACGTCGACCAAAGGATCGTGGACTGGCTGATCGACGAGTTCAAGAAAGAGAACAGCATCGACCTGAGCAAAGACCGCATGGCGCTGCAACGCCTGAAGGAAGCGGCGGAAAAGGCCAAGATCGAGCTTTCGCAGATGATGGAAACGGACATCAATCTTCCGTTCGTCACCGCGGGAGCCTCCGGGCCGATCCACATGCAGGTGAAGTTGACGCGGACGCGGCTCGAGCAATTGATGAACGACTTGCTGGAGCGGTCCATGAAGCCGGTGCAGCAAGCCCTGGAAGACGCCAAGATGTCGCCGAACGACATCCAGGAAGTGGTGCTGGTGGGCGGGTCGACGCGCATTCCGAAGGTGTTGTCGCTGGTGCGTAACTTCTTCGGCGGGAAAGAGCCGCACAAGGGCGTCAATCCCGATGAAGTTGTGGCGGTAGGCGCGGCCATTCAGGGAGCGGTGCTGGGCGGCGAGGTGAAAGACATCCTGCTGCTGGACGTTACACCGCTTTCGCTGGGCGTGGAAACGCTGGGCGGGGTGATGACCCCGCAGATCCCGCGCAACACCACGATCCCGACGCGCAAGGTGGAAACCTACTCGACGGCTTCGGACAACCAGTCCGGCGTGGAAATTCACGTATTGCAAGGCGAGCGCAAGTTCGCCAAGGACAACCGCTCGCTGGGCACCTTCAAGCTGGACGGTCTGCCCCCGGCGCCGCGGGGCGTGCCGCAGATCGAGGTGACCTTCGACATCGACGCCAACGGCATCTTGAACGTGAGCGCCAAGGACAAGGCCACCAACAAGGAGCAGAAGATCACCATCCAGTCTTCCACCGGCTTGACCAAGGAAGAAGCCGAGAAGATGCGGGTGGAGGCGGAATCGCACTCCGAAGAAGACCGGCGGCGGATGGAAGAAGTGGAATCGCGCAACCGGTTGGACGGCATCGTCTATCAAGCGGAGAAGATGATCCGCGAGAACAAGGACAAGATTGCGGAAGCGGACGCGAAAGCGACCGAAGAAGCGATCGAGGACGCCAAGAAGGCCATGAGCGAAGGCGGAACGGCGCGACTGCGCTCCGCGACGGAGAATATCGAGCGGGCGCTGCACAAGGTCGCCGAGGTGCTGTACAAAACGTCGCAGGCTACGGGCGGTGCGCCGCAAGCCGAAGCTGCGGGAGCAGGCGCGGGACCGGGCGCGGGTCCGGCCGGCAGCAGCGGCGGGCAAGAGAAAAAGCAGGGCGACGTGATCGACGCCGAGTACGTGGACGTGGATGAATCGAAGCGTCCGAACTAAAGCGAGGTAGACGTAAAGGGGGTGCGGATGGGCGAGTCGACGGTTGTGAGCACCACGTCGGCGGCCAACCCGTACCCCTTGTTTTGTTCTTAACTAAATGCCGACTACATCCAAATCCGATTATTACGAATTGCTGGGCGTGCCGCGGAAGGCCAACGCGAAGGAGATTCGCACGGCGTTTCGCAAGCTGGCGCGGAAGTATCACCCGGACCTGAATCCCGGCGACAAGTCCTCGGAGGAAAAGTTCAAGCAGCTGCAGGAAGCCTACGACGTACTGTCCGATACGAAGAAGCGGCAGATGTACGACCAGCACGGCTTCTACAGCGACAATTTCCAGGGCGGCGGACCGCCTCCGAGCACGGATGCGGGAGACTCGCGCGTTAATTTCGATTTTGGCGGATTCGATTTTGGCCCCAACACCGGTAGCGGCGCCAGCGGAGGAGCCGGCGGAACGGGTGGTGGATCGACTTTCCGGGACCTGTTCAGCCAGTTCTTCCGGTCCGGGCAGGGCGGCGAAATGGGACCAGAGCACGAACCGGGAGGCGACCTTGAATACCAGATCGAGATCGACTTCTGGGACGCGGTGCGCGGCGGGGTGAAGAAACTTTCGATCACGCGCATGGATGCTTGCGATACCTGCCACGGCACCGGCGCGGTGGGCTCGCCGCAGTCCTGCAACGCTTGCGGAGGGACCGGCACGGTGCAGCAGGCTGCGGGCAAGATGCGCTTCAAGGTGCCATGCACCCGCTGCGGAGGAACTGGGAGAGTACGCACCGCGTGCAAAACGTGCAGCGGCGAAGGGCGTGTGCGGCGCACGGAGACCATCGACGTGCGGATTCCGCCAGGAGCGGCGAGCGGATCGCGCATGCGCGTGCCCGGCAAGGGCAACGCCGGAACCATGGGAGCGCCCCCTGGCGACTTGTATTTGCGGGTGGAGGTGCGGCCGCATGAGTTTTTCGAACGGCGCGGAGATGATCTGTACACCCGCGTGCCGGTGACGGTGAGCGAAGCGACACTGGGTGCGAAGATCGAAGTGCCGACGATTGATGGGAGGTCGCTGGTGCGCATCCCGCCGGCAACGAACAGCGGGAGCACGCTGCGGCTGAAGGAAAAAGGCGTGCCCAGCGCGCGAAACGGCTCGCGGGGCGACCAGTATGTGGAGATTCAAGTGGTGGTGCCCAAGCCCACGGACGAGCGGGTGCGGAAATTGATGAAGGAACTGGAGAGCGTGGAGCCGGGCGATCCGCGGAAGGATTTGTTCAGCAAGGTGAGCGGGTAGAAGAAGCGAGCGAGTAGTGGGTAGTGAGTAGTGAATAGTTGCAGAGCAGGAGCAGGGACGGGAATGCCGCCACGAGCGAGAAAACGGGCTAAAGCCGGGTATATGATCAGCGCGGTGGCGGAGCTTTATAAGCTGCACCCGCAGACGCTGCGGCTGTACGAGCGCGTGGGGCTATTAAAGCCTTCGAGGTCGCAGGGGAACACGCGGCTGTATACGGAGCAGGATCTGGAACGCTTGGACGTGATTCTGACGCTGGCGCGGGACATGGGCGTGAATCTGGCGGGGATCGAAATTATTTTGAACATGCGGGAAAAAATGGTGGAGATGGAACGGCAGATGACCGAGTTCGCCAACGTGGTGCAGCAGGAGTTGTCGCGGGTGGCGGGGTTGCGAGAAGAAAAGATACCGCGGCATGCGATTGTGCGGGCGGCACCTCGGGCAGTGCGGGTGGCGCGGGAAGCTTAGAGCTTTCGAGTTGGCTCGGAATTGGTGGCGCCGGCATCCTGCCGGCGTTTTTCGTTTCTGCGCGGTGCTTGCACAGAATTCCAACCGGCGCCGCTTGCCGTGCGAGACCCTGGCTCGTATGCTGTGGGGACGGAGACGGACGCCGGGCTCAAGCCCAGCGCCTACATTTTCGCTATGGCACTGGAAAATTGCTCCTTGTGCAGAGGAACGGGATGGAAGCTGGTGGCGCGTGCCGACGGGGCGGGCGGCACCGTGGCCGTGGCGTGCGATTGCGGGATGGAGGAACGCGCGACGCGAGCTATGGACCGGGCGCGCATTCCGAAACGATACGAGCATTGCGATTTTGAGAGTTATGTCACCGATCTGGCCGATGGAAAGACCTGGACGGCGCAGCACTCGCAATCGTTGAAACAGGCCAAATTGTTGGCGCAGGGATTTGTGCGGGATTATCCGGGTTCGGCGGAAAAAGGGTTGCTGCTGATGGGACCTTCGGGCGTGGGGAAAACGCATCTCGCCGTGGCTACCCTTAAGGAACTGATCCGGCGAGGACATGCCGGGCTGTTCTGCGACTACCGCGAATTGCTGAAGGAAATTCAGGCCAGCTACAACCCGGCGAGCGAATCGACGGAGATGGGCATTCTGGAACCGATTCGCACCGTGGAGATTTTGGTGCTAGACGATCTAGGAGCGAGCAAGCCTTCGGCCTGGGTGTTGGACATCATCGGGCTGGTGCTGAACGCGCGCTACAACGAGCGCCGCGTGTCGATTCTGACGACAAACTATTTCGACGAAGTGGCTAACGCCGAGCCTGCCCCGAGGCTACCTGGCGGGCAGCGCGTCGCGGTGCGCGAGGATGGGCTGGCGGAGCGCATCGGTGCGCGAATGCGGTCGCGGCTTTTTGAAATGTGCCGGACCGTCGAAGTGTTGGCACCGGATTTCCGCCGTGAAATGCGAAGTAGCGGATGGGTCGGAAGAGCTGCTAGCGGCCGCGATTGAAATCTAACCCTTGAAATACTACAAATAAGACAAACTCCCCATTTGCGACTAGGTACGATCGCAACTTCAGTATCCAGTGGGAAATATCAGAAATGAACGACGGCGAACGTCCGGATCATGATCTATTCGAGGTCATGGCGTCAGAGAAGGCCCGAGGGAGCCGCAGAAAGGATCCAAGCGCTCCTTGGCGAAGCCGGTCAGGCACTTCGAGGCGCGACGCGGATTCATTGACACGGGGTTGAGGCGGCGCGTATCATTTTGACGTTGCAGCGTTTTGGACGCCCGCAGCATCTTTGTCCTCGGTGACCGCTCGGCGGTCATTTCCACGGCGACCGCACAACGGTCGGCCTCCTTGCACAAACCCGTAGTGGGACTTCGCAAGGAATTTTATCGGCATAAAGAAGTTATCTTCCGGAGGCCATCAACCATGTTTCCCGACCACGACAACCCGTCATCCGCGGCTGCTGCCGCGCCTGCACAAGAAGCCGAAAAAGCGTCTGCGAGCGCCACGAATGAAGGCAATCCCACGCCCGAGACCTATACGGACGCGGGCGCAGCAGAAACCGCCTCTCCTGCCAATGCGACCGAAACCATAGCCCCGGTAACTGCCGCGACGGAACAGGCCAACGCCGCTCCGGTGCCGCAAGCAGATGGCGACCCTCGTCCGGAGGCTGCATCCACGGCTGCCGAAGCACATCCGATTGACGCCGAGGCCGCGGCTGCAGCCGAAGAAGCGGCTGGCTCCGAAGAGATGAGCAAACTCATCGAGCAGTACAGCGAGCCGCAAGAAGGCACGGCGCAGAACGAGATTATTGAAGTAAAGGTGGTGGCTTACACCGAGCACGGCGTGGTCGTGGACCTGGGGCAAAAGTCCGAGGGCCTGATCCCCGCGGTGGAATTCTCGGAGACCGACATTCCCCGCCCCGAGCCCAACGCCACCATCGAAGTGCAGCGCACCGGCGAACACAAGGACGGCTACGTCATTCTGTCCTACCAGAAGGTCCTGCGCCGCCGCATGTGGGAGAGGATCGACGCGGCGTACAAGGCCAAGGAAACGGTAACGGGCAAGGTGGTGGATCGCATCAAGGGCGGCCTGGTGGTTGACATCGGCGTGCGCGCGTTCCTTCCGGGATCGCAGTACGACCTGCGGCCGACGCAAAACCTGGACAATTTGATGGGCCAGGAGCTCCAGGTGCGCATCACCAAGCTGAACCGGCGCCGCGGCAACGTGGTGGTCAGCCGGCGGGCGCTGCTGGAAGAAGAACTGCACGCCAAGCGCGCCACGCTGATGGAGACGCTCAGCGAAGGGCAGACCGTGCACGGCTACGTGAAAAACGTGACCGACTACGGCGCGTTCGTGGATTTGGGCGGCATCGACGGCTTGCTGCACCTGACCGATCTGAGCTGGGGTCGTGTGAAGCATCCCTCCGACATCGTGAAGCCGGACCAGGAACTCGACGTCATCATCCTGAAGTTCGACAAGGAAAAGCAGCGCGTCTCCCTGGGCCTGAAGCAGCTGATGCCCGATCCGTGGGTGAATGCGGACCAGAAATATCCCGCCGGCGGCAAGGTGCACGGCAAGATCGTCGGCGTGGTGGACTACGGCGTGTTCGTGGAGCTGGAGCAGGGCGTTGAGGGGCTGGTACACGTCTCGGAGATGAGTTGGAACAAGAAGGTCACCCACCCGTCGAAGATCGCCAAAGTGGGCGAGGAAGTCGACGTGGTGGTGCTGGACATCAAGCCCAGCGATCGCCGCGTTTCTCTGGGTATCAAGCAAGCGCTGCCCGATCCCTGGCTGCAACTTGCGGACAAGTATCCGGTGGGCACGGTCGTGACCGGGAAGGTCCGCAACATCGCGGAGTTCGGCGCGTTCATCGAAATCGAGGACGGCTTCGACGGCTTGGTGCACGTCGGCGACGTGAGCTGGACCGGCCGCGTCAAGAACCCGCACGAGGTCTTTAAGAAGGGCGAGCCCATCACCGCCAAGGTGCTGAAAATCGACCCGGAGAACCGCCGCGTTTCCCTGGGCATCAAGCAGGTGAACGACATCTGGGGCGACTGGTTCAAGCAGCACAAGGTGGGACAGATCGTGAAGGGTAAAGTGACCCGGATCGCCACGTTCGGGGCCTTCGTGGAGCTGGGAGAAAACATCGAAGCCCTGTGCCACAACACCGAGATTGAAGAGCGCAAGCGGCGCGATGAGGGGCCTGCGCCGATGCACCGCACCTCGACCGGGCCGCTGAAGAGCGCCGGACCGCTGGAGCCGGGCAAGGAATACGACTTCAAGATCGTCAAGATCAGCCCGGAAACGCGGCGCATTGGCCTGAGCTACCGGGCGGCGGTGAAGCAGATCGAACGCCGCGAGATCGAGCAGTACCGCTCGACGTCGACCTCGAAGTCTTCCTCGACGGCGACGATCGGCGATATGATGAAGTCCAAGTTGTCGGCGCGGTAGAGTTTTCCACAAACAATAGGGGCGGCCGGGGCCAGCGGTATAATTTCTTTACCTACGGGTCAATTTAGTGATAGGAAGGGGAGCAACCGGGCGATGCTGCCCCTCTAAACCGTTTCGCATCACACAGCTGCGGCGGTCCATTCTCTGACTTTGCAACGAGGCAAGGGGACGATGACCAAGCAACCCACATTAACGAAAGCCGACTTGATCGAGGAAGTGCTCCGAGTGACGGAGCTGCCGCGAAAGGAGTCGGAGACCATCGTGGAGACCATTTTCGAGAGCATCATCCAGTCGCTGCAGAAGGGCGACAAGATCGAAATTCGCGGCTTCGGCAGCTTCCGCACCCGGCAGCGGCGCGGGCGCGTAGGGCGCAACCCCAAGACCGGCGCGAAAGTCGAAGTGCCGCCGAAGAAGATTCCCTTCTTCAAGCCCAGCAAAGAGTTGAAGGATTTTGTGAACACTTCCGACGGCGATGGCCATTCGCGGGCCTCGGCGTAGTCCGCGGGGCGACACGCCACCTTCCTGGTAACGGAGTCACACGGCTTTTCTGTTTTGTCCTGAGCCTGCCTTAAGGCCGCGCCGGCTTGTGCAAGAAAACTCTGAAGAACTTCGGGGCCAGCCCCGCTCCATCCGGCTGGCCATTTTTGCGTTATGCTGTCCGCGAGGTTGCTCCAGCATCCTGGCTGGGAAAGGCGCACTGCGCGATGGATTACATCTGGTCTCCCTGGCGCTATCAGTACATAAAAGAAGTAACCAGCGGGCGGCAGCCGGAGTGTTTTTTTTGTGATGCCATCGCCGGCAAGGATGACGCTGCGACCTTCCTGGTGTATCGCGGGAGCAAAGCGTTCATCATTCTTAATCGCTATCCCTACACTTCAGGACACGTAATGATTGTGCCTTACGCCCACGTGGCCGAGCTGGCTCTTTGCGATGCCGACACTCTGAATGAAATGATGCAGCTGGCGCAACGCATGGAAGCCGTGTTTGGCGCGAACTACAAACCCGACGGGATGAATTTAGGCATGAACCTCGGCCGCGCCGCGGGAGCAGGCGTAATCGGGCACCTGCATCTGCACGCGCTGCCGCGGTGGTTCGGCGATTCCAACTTCATGACCGTCACGGGAGAGACCCGGGTGCACCCGGAAGAATTGCAGACCACCTACGAACGGATACGCAAAGCCTTTGCGACGGATGAATCGGGGGAACGACGTTGAACCTCGAACTGACCGAAGAACAAAAGCTGCTGCAAAAAAGCGTGCGGGAATTTGCCGAGTCCGAGATGAAGCCGTTGGCGCGCGAGCTCGATGAAACAGGGTGCTTTCCGCGCGAAACATTCCGGAAGGCTGCGGAGCTGGGTCTTACCGGCGTGGCCTTGCCAGAAGACGAAGGCGGAGCCGGCTTTGACCACATCGCGTACAGCATTGTCATCGAAGAAATTTCCCGCTGCTGCGCCTCCACCGGCGTGATCCTGTCGGTGCAAAACTCGCTGTATTGCGACCCGATTCACCGCTTTGGCACGGCCGAGCAGAAGAAGCAGTTTCTGCTGCCGTTCGCGCGAGGAGAAAAGATCGGCTGCTACGCCTTGACGGAACCGCAGGCCGGCTCCAACGCCGCGGCGCTACAGACCAAGGCGATAAAGAAAGGCGACACGTACGTCATTAACGGCACCAAAGCGTGGATCACCAATGGCGGCGCGGCTGATGCCGCCATCGTCTACGTGAACACCGACCCGGCCAAAGGCGAGAAAGGCATCACCGCGCTGGTGGTAGAAAAAGGCACGCCGGGCTTCCAGGTCGGCAAGGAAGAAAAGAAATTAGGCATCCATGCCACAGCATGCTGCGAACTGGTGTTCACCGATTGCGAAGTGCCGCTGGCCAATCGCATCGGCAACGAAGGCGAAGGGTACAAAGTGGCGCTGTCCACGCTCGACGGCGGGCGCATCGGCATCGCCGCGCAAGCCACGGGGATCGCGCAGGGCGCGTTTGAGGAAGCGTTGGCGTGGTCCAAGCAGCGCATGGCCTTTGGCCATCCTATTTCACAATTTCAGGCGATCCAGTTCATGCTCGCGGACATGTCCACCGAAATCGATGCGGCGCGGCTGCTGGTGCGCAAAGCGGCGTGGAGGCAGGACAGCGGGGCGCGCTTCAGCATGGACGCCGCCATCGCGAAGCTCTTTGCCAGCGAAATGGCCACGCGGGTCACCCACAAAGCCATTCAAATCCACGGTGGCTACGGCTACAGCCGCGAGTACCCCGTCGAGCGCGCGTACCGCGACGCCCGCATCACGGAAATCTATGAAGGCACCAGCGAAATTCAGCGCTTGGTTATTTCCTCGTGGGTCCTCAAGTCCTAGAAAATAAGCGCCTGATCCGCTCGCGACTTCCTCCCCCGTAGTATTCTGACGCTGTGCTGGAACTCGACTGCGGCCTCGATTTTGACGCAGCGCGCGCCGACGATTTTTTCTCGCTGCTGCCGCCGCTTCCCGCGGTCTGTCTGGTCGAACTTCGCAAAGAAAACGCCCAGCCGTTGCTGCTGCGTACCCAGGACCTGCGCCGGCGGATGCAGCGGCTGCTGGGTCTGCTCGATCCCACGAGCAAGCGGCTGAATTTACGCGAATTCGCGCGCAGCGTGCGCTACCGGCTGACCGGCTCGGCGCTTGAACAGTCCTTCACCTACTACCAGCACGCCAAGCAACTCTTTCCCCAGCGGTACTTGCAGATGATGCGGCTGCGGCCGCCGGCGGTGTTGAAGGTGAGTCTGCGTAACGCCTATCCGCGCTGCTACGTGACGCGGCGCATCCCGGTGGATCAAGCCGGCCTGCCCGCGGCGGGCACCTACTTTGGACCGTTCGCCTCCCGCCGCTCCGCGGAAGCCTTCGCCGAGCACGCGCTGGATTTTTTCAAGGTGCGCCGCTGCCAGATCAAGATCCGCCGCGATCCGTCTTTTCCGGGCTGCATCTATTCCGAGATGAAAATGTGCCTGGCGCCGTGCTTCGCGGGCTGCTCCAAGGAAGAGCACGACGCCGAAGTGGGCCGGCTGGTGCAATTTCTCGACACCAGCGGCGAATCGCTGCGCGAGGCCATCGAACGCGAACGCGAAAGCGCCAGCGAGGCGCTGGATTTCGAGCGCGCCGCGGCGGTGCACAAGCGCCTGGAAAAACTCGACGACGTGCTGCGAGGCAAACCCGAACTGCCACGCCGCATCCAAAACCTGGACGCGGTCATCTTGCAACGCGCCGCCGAAGAGCAGACCGTCGCCGTCTACGCGGTCCGCAGCGGCCGGCTGGCCGAGCCCTCCTTCGTGCGCTTCGCGGAAATCGCCGGCCAGCCGCGGTCCGCGGAACACATCTTTCGCGAATATCTGGAAGGATCGGCGGCGCCAAGCGAAGAAAAGTCCACCGCCCCGCTCGCGCTGACGGACAAGAACAGCCTGAGCGAACATTTGTGGCTCGTGGCCCGATGGTATTACAGTAATCCCCGCGAGGGCGAAATCTTCTTCCGCGAAAAGGACTGGCCGTACCGGAGAATTCTCCGCGCGTGTTCGCGGCTGCTGGCTCCGAAAGGCGAAGCAACTTCCGACGGAAGCGCGGGGCCCGCTAAATCCGACAAAGGAGCATCATGAGCGCATCCGCAACAAGAGAAGGAACGGCCCGCTACGCGAAAAAATTCAGCGGGCGCGCCGCGGATGGCCATTTTCGGGAAGCCCACGGGCTGGTGTTGTCCTCGCTGGGCATTGGCACGTATCTTGGGCAGCCGGACGATAAGACTGACGAAGGCTACACCGCGGCGATCGCCGCAGCGGTCGAAAGCGGTATCAACGTCATCGACTCGGCGATCAACTACCGCTTTCAAAGAAGCGAGCGCAGCATCGGCGCCGCCGTCCGGCAACTCGCCGAAAAAGGCTTTGCGCGCGACGAATTCGTGCTCTGCACCAAGGGCGGCTATCTAACTCCAGACGGGGCCATGCCCTCCGATACCAACGAATACTTTTTGCACGAATACATCCAGCCGGGCGTGTTCGACCCCAAAGAAATCGTGGCTGGCAGCCATTGCATGACCCCGCGATTCCTGGAAAATCAGCTCGCTCGCAGCCTGAAAAATCTCGGCGTCGAATGCGTGGACGTCTACTACCTGCACAATCCGGAAACGCAACTCGGCGAAGTATCGCGGCCAGATTTTCTGGAGCGCGTGCGCGACGCTTTCATCCATCTGGAGTCCGCCGCCTCTGCTGGGAAAATCCAGTTCTACGGCATGGCCACCTGGAACGGTTTCCGTTCTGAAGCGAAAGCGCGAGACGCCATGCAGCTGGGCGAATTGGTGCAACTCGCGCGCGACATCGCCGGCGACAAACACCACTTTCGCTTCGTGCAGCTTCCATTCAACCTGGCGATGACCGAAGCGCTGACCCTGGGCAACCAGTCGCTCGGCGGGCGCGACAAAACGGTCATGGAAGCGGCCAGCGAACTGGACGTCACGCTGATCGCCAGCGCGTCGCTGTTGCAGGGGCAAGTGGCCCGCAATTTGCCGCCGTTTGTGGGCGAAGCCTTGGGCCTCAAGAATGACGCGGAGCGGGCGCTGCAATTTGTGCGCTCGTCGCCGGGAATCACCACGGCGCTGGTGGGCATGTCGCACGTCGAGCATGTGCAAGACAACGCGCGGCTGGTGGGTGAGGCTCCGGCCACGGTGGAACAGTTCAGCAAGCTCTTCACGCGCGGCGAAGGCGCCTAGTGTGGCCTGTAGACGCTAACGTGGAATGGATGCCTTAAAATCTGACGCGCGGATCGCGCTTCGTCGTGATGATTTGCGCCACACTCTCTCTAAACTCCGCGCTCTTAATAGGGCGGCTACAGCAGCGGAACACGCGCCGGCCTGAAGGCCAGCGCCTACACGGTTAATTGCGGGTAGCGCTCGACTAGCCACGCGGTAATCGCGGCGTCGAGTTGGTCCAGTTTGCCGGCGAAGAAATGGTCGGCGTCCGGCACGACAACGAGGCGTTTTTCTCCGGGCAACGAATCCACCAGCCTCTGCACTTTTTCTGGGTCGCCAAATTGATCGTTCGATCCGTGCACGAATAACTTCGGCTTCGCGCAGCCCTGCAAATACGAAAAGTCCGTACTATTCACCGGCGTGCCGAGCCCGATCAGCTCCGCCACCCGCTCATCGGCGCAACCCACCCGCAACCCCACCCAGCAACCAAAGCTGAAACCCGCCAGCAGCAGCGGCATGCCGGGAAACTCGCCGGCAAGAAAATCAACAGCCGCCCGGACGTCCCCTTGTTCACCTTCGCCGTGATCATGCTTGCCCGCGCTCAAACCCGCACCGCGAAAATTGAAACGCAGCACCGCCAGGCCCAGCCCATCCAGCGATTTCGCCGCCTGGTACACCACCTTGTTGTGCAGGGTGCCGCCAAAGAGCGGATGGGGATGGCAGACCAGCGCGGCCAGCGGCGGCGGCCCGCCGGAAGCCGGCTTCCACAAGATCGCTTCCAGCCGCCCTACGGGACCTTCGAGAAAGAAATTGCGAGACTCGTGCGCGATGGCTGTGGCCCTCCGCCAAGAGCAGCAAAGTGTATCGCACCGAAGAGGAAAGTCCGAATCGCGCTCCGGAAGCTCGAAAAGACGCTACTCGGCGCGGCGGATGCCTACGGCCAGAGCCGAACCGCGCGACACCGGCTCGATGTGGGCCACCACGCAACGAAATTCGCCGGCGGCAGGCCAGGGAACAAAGGCCG
Source organism: uncultured Acidobacteriota bacterium (assembly GCA_963788495.1). Classification (GTDB taxonomy): domain Bacteria; phylum Acidobacteriota; class Terriglobia; order Acidiferrales; family UBA7541; genus Acidiferrum. Next base: position 220,499 of record CAWBGX010000007.1, read on the forward strand.
AAGCCCCGAAAGAAACCAGCAAATACTGGCCGGTTTGGTACTCGCGGCTTCCGAGAAACAGCATGCCTCCTGCCGAGACGTCCACGGTCATGGCTTCTTCAAACCACGGAACGTCTTCGAGACGCACGCGAATCGGCAGCGCCAGCCGGCGCCGCGGGATGGTGCGACGCTCGGGCTCCGGTAAGTGCCCGTTGCCGTTGGAGGCCGCGTGCGGCGTTACTTCAAAATACAGAGCGGCCGCGGGTTGTGGGCACACATCGCTGTTGCGCAACGCATGACCCGGCGCGAATTCCCCCGCGCGTTTGGAGCGCACGACGCGCGCCAGGACCTCGGGCTGACCATCCTGGAGCGACGCATCATAAGGAAACGTCACCCACAGAGCCACACCGGTAGCGTGGAACTCCGCGCAGGGCACCAGCATTCCGCTGCGAGAAACGTTCAGGGTTTCGCAAAGCTCGGTTTTCTGGCCAAAGGGACCGGTCCAGCGAAGACGAGCGGGCAGCCGGAGCTTGGCGCGATGGTGCTCGCGTCTGTCCATAGCTCACCACATTACGACTGTGTAACAGCGGGCCGTTCCGCCCCTGCGGCCGGGTTGCGCAAACCGCCAAGGGCCCCCCGGTACTAGGACAAAAATGCCGCTTTTTCGCGTTGCAACTTACCGGGGCCAATGTTAGCTTTCCATTAATTTCCAGTTCAGCAGGGGGTTCGATGGCTGACGGTTCGGACCGCCGGGTAGCCCGGCGATTCACGATGAGCCTTCCGTTGCGCGTCCTTTCGAGCGAGTCGAGCAGCTCCGAATTTCGCACACAGACCAAGGACGTCAGTTACCAGGGCCTGTACTTCCTCGCGGAAACGAAATTCGAAGTAGGCAACGAGATTGAGTTTGTGCTGACCTTGCCGCAACAAATCTCGCAGAGCGGCGACGTGGACATTCGCTGCCGCGGCCAGATCGTCCGGGTGGAAGCCGCTTCGAACGGACAAATGGGCGTCGCGGCAAGAATCGAACGCTACGAGTTTGCATCCGCCGCGGCCTCCGCGGCCTGAGCTCCCGTTACTTTCCGCCCATCGACGAAGTTGGCTCGCCATCCGGCGGGCGAGTATGATGCCTTTGCGAGCCGTTTCCGCCGGGGAGAATCCATGTACCACTACAATGCCAAGACCGCGCTGGAAGAATTGCAGGAAGACGCCCTCTTGCCGCATCCCGTGAAGCTCCGGGACATGATCCTGCGGGTACAACTGGGGCCAAAAGAGGCGCAGTCCATGAATCAGGAATTTCAGGACTACCTGGCGCGCTTCGGCGAACTGCAGCGCGTGGCGCGCGGCATCCTCGAAAAGCTGGCCGCCGGAAATCCCAAGTCCGCGTGAACCCTTTCGCGCGCCAGGGGCACTTCGCGCAATGGATAGCGGGCGGAATTAAAAAAGGAGGCAAAAACGTAAGTTTTTGCCTCCCGGGGTGGTGGGGTGCTACGGACAATTCCTCAGCGGCGTTCGCAGCCCGCCCTGCCAGGCCGGGCTGCTGCCTCACTCGCGTGACGCTCACCGCAATGCGGTAAGAGACTTACCACCAGAGGGCTTGTCACGGCGGTTTTTAGCACCTCGCTCCGTGCCTGTCAACTCCAAAATCTTAACAACAATATCGCTATTCTACTGCTTCTCCAGGCTACTCTGGCCCGGCAGGTCCCTGCCAATATGCCGCCCTTCTCGCTGCCATCACCGGCGATGTCCTACCGAGCTGCCGGCCTTACTTCTACAGGCTATCGAGGATAGACACACTCGCAACGATCGCGGATGATCGCTGTTTTCCCGCTCACGGAAAGCACGGTAGCCCATGATCGCCGCGAAAAAACACCAAGAAGCGGATCCGTCGGAACCCCCTTCCACCGTTAGCAAACGCAGCGAGCAGAAGCAGGTCGAAGAACGCGTCGCGATAGGCGCCAACGTTGTCCATGAAACCATCCGCCGCGAGGGCGAAGAAGAACTCAAGCGTTCTTCCTCGGCACTGGCCTGGTCCGGACTGGCAGCCGGACTCTCCATGGGTTTCTCGCTGGTAGCCGAGGCGCTTCTAGCCGCCCATCTTCCGGACCGCCCCTGGCGGCCGCTGATTTCCAAACTTGGCTACAGCATCGGCTTCCTGATCGTGGTGCTGGGCCGGCAGCAACTGTTTACCGAGAACACGCTCACCGTGGTGCTTCCCCTTTTGCTGCGAAAAAACAGGGCCACCGCGATCAGCTTATTGCGGCTGTGGTCGGTGGTTTTGGCGAGCAATCTGGTGGGGACCTATTTGTTTGCCCTATGTCTGGGACACATCGTCATTTTCAATCCCAACATCCAGCAAACGCTGGGAGAGGTAAGCCGGGAAGGGCCCAGCGGCTTCGGGGTGGTGCTGATGCGGGCGATCTTCGCAGGTTGGTTGATCGCCCTGATGGTGTGGCTGCTGCCGGGCGCGGAGTCCGCGCGCGTGAGCATCATTATTCTCATCACCTATTTAATCGGCTTGGGCGGCTTCAACCACATCATCGCGGGCTCGACCAAAATGTTTTTCCTGGTCACCACCGGGGCGGAATCCTGGAGTTGGTACTTTACGCGTTTCTTTTTGCCGACTCTCTTCGGCAACATTATCGGAGGCGTTTCGCTGGTGGCGTTTCTGGGGCACGCCCAAGTGGTCGCCGGCAAAGAATCCTAACGCCTTCCGTCGCCAACGAAGTCAGTGGGCCGCCGTCAATCGCCGCAGGCATATCCAGCCGCGGCACCCAGGGGAAGGAACCTCTCCCGGCTTCTTCCCTCGGCGCGCGCGGGAGTGCGTTCCTCTCTGGCATTTTGCTGCGCCCGCTGGATTTTCGGCCGCAAGGCCTCTTGCATGTTTTCCCGGAGGCGGCGATGCGCGCGGAACAAGCGCAGCCGCACAGCCACGATGGAAACTCCCAGCCGCTCGGCAACCTCTTGCGTCGAATAGCGCAGCACGTCGCGCAGCAGGCATACTCGTCGAAGATCGGGTGGCAGCCGCACGATGGCGTCGGCCAGGAGTCGGCCCATTTCGCGGCGCGCGCAGCGCTCTTCCGGATTGTCTTCGCGGGCGGCGATTCCGCTGCCCAGGGTTTCCTCGTCCGGACTCCTTCGCTCTTCCAATGACACTATCTTGGCATCGCGGCGCTGCCGAAGAAGATCGATGGAGCTATTGGCGCCAATGCGCGAAATCCAGGCGCGGAAATCGCCGCCCGTTTCTTCCGCGTTGCCGGAGAATTGCTCCAGCCGCGACCAGGCTTTCAGCAAGGCTTCCTGGCTAACATCTTCCGCATCGGCCGGATTACCCGTGAGGCGCCGCGCCCGTTGGTATACCGTGGACATGTAGGGCGACACCATTTCCGCAAAAGCCTCGGGGTTTCCGCGGCGCGCCTGCGCCAGCAAACCCAGGGGGGCACTGCGCTCCAGGCGGCTCATTTCAGAATAAAAAGTTAATGTGGCGGTGCTCATGTCGCCAGTCAGATGGGCAGGCCAAGCGCCACCTTCTCAATCCTCGCATCTAGCGGAAAAATAAAGAGATAGTGAACGGCTTGATAGTCTATAAGTCGCCTGAAATCGACCGATTATGGGACGCCTTGTAGCGAAAGCGGTCATCTCTCCCGCTGCCGAAATCAGGGCACTCCGCAACCAGTTCAAGGTCCCACGAAGCGCGCGTCGTCCGCCTGTGAGACAGCCCGCGACCCATGGGACATACCCACCGCGCTTTTCCCCCGCTGGGGGATGTGCTATAACCGTCGGGCCGTGGAACGTGCCGCGAAGCGAAGGTCATCTTCGGCTGGACCGCAGCAGGTGTCTGCCGCGTCTCCAGAAGCTACGCCCCAGCTGGACCGCAGTTCGGTCGCCGGGAAGACCAACTTCTCTGCCGTCACGGAAAACGTCGATCGCTCGGCGATCGCACAGCAAGAAGAAGATCGCTTGGCAGCCGCGCGGAGCGAAGATGGCTCCGCGGTCGCTCGCGAAGAGCATGCTCTGTTATATTGTCCCGTCTGCTCCCAGCGGCTGGAATCGCGGCGTTGCAAGTTGATTTGCCTGGTCTGCGGCTATTACATGTCCTGCGCGGACTATTACTGATAAGCTGTGCGCTCCGGCCCGCTTGCCGCCGGAAGCGCTTCCCATGAAGGTCTGTTCGATGAAGACGAGGAGGATACGAACGTGGCATTGAAGATGACGAACCGCGAAGTGGATGGCGTTTCCGTGGTGGCGATGGACGGCCGCATTGTTCTTGGCGAGGAGAGCAACGCGTTGCGCGAAAAAGTGAAAGGGCTGATCGCCGACGGAAAAAAGAAAATTGTCCTGAACATGGACAACGTCACCTTTATCGACAGCGCCGGACTGGGCACGCTGGTCGCCGCGCATCACAGCGCAAAGACGCAGGGGGCCTCGCTTCGCCTCTGCCATCTGGGCAGCAAGTTCCAGGAAGTCCTGCAAATCACCAAGCTGCTGACGGTCTTCGATGTGCACGACACCGAAGCTGCCGCCGTCGCCAGCTTCTCCAAGAGCGCCGGAGCGTAAGCCTCCGAACGGCACGCGGCGTGCGCCAACTCGCGCCGTAGCATGCTGCGGCGCGGCGCTGGGTCGCGCCGCAAATCCTCTTGGAGGATGCCCGCGTTTGAAAGTCTCTCTGGCAACCGTCTGTCTGATCTGCGGCCTCACGCTGCTGGTCGCCCCCGTGGCATGCCCGCAGAATAAGGCCGTGGACAGCGAAGGCCACCAGTGGTGGCAGCACGCCGTTTTCTATGAAATTTACCCCCGCAGCTTCGCGGACCATAACAACGACGGCATCGGAGACCTTCCCGGCATCACCTCCAAATTCGATTACCTGCGCTGGCTGGGCGTCGACGCCATCTGGATCGCTCCTATGTTTCCGTCGCCCGAGGTCGATTGGGGCTACGACGTTTCCGACTACTACAACGTAAATCCCGACTACGGCACCCTAAAGGACCTGGACAACTTGGTGGCGCAGGGAAAGCAGCGCAACATTCGCGTGCTGCTGGATTTCGTCCTGACCTACACGTCGGACCAAAACAAATGGTTTCAGGAATCGAGGTCCTCCCGCAGCAACCCCAAGAGAGATTGGTACGTTTGGCACGACAGTAAGGGTGCGGAGCAAGCCCCCAACAACTGGACCTCCCTCTTCGGCGGCCCAGCCTGGAAATACGACGCCGCCACCCAGCAGTGGTATTACCACTATTTCTATCCGCCGCAGCCCAATCTCAATTGGCGCAATCCCGCGGTAGAAAAAGCCATGTTCGACGTCACCCGCTGGTGGTACAAGCGCGGCATCGCAGGTTTTCGCCTAGACGCCGTCGATGTCATGTTTGTGGACCGCCAGCTGCGCGACAATCCCGTCGTCGGCACGGAGAAGAATGCTCTCGGCGATCCCGTCGAGCGGGAAATCTACGACAAGAACCAACCGGAGCTTCACGGCGTTTTGAAGCGCCTGCGCAAAGTCGCCGACGAATACAACGCCGTCCTCATCGGCGAAACCTGGACCAATGACATCGACCAGCTCAAGCGCTACTACGGCGCCCACCACGACGAAGTCACCATGCCCATGGATTTCATGTTCACCACCATCAACAAACTTTCCCCGCCCGATTTCCGCAAGCAAATCCAGTGGGTCGACGATTCCGGCGGCTGGCCGGTCTACGTGCTCAGCAACCACGACATCCGCCGCGTCTACGATCGCTACGGCGATGGCGTGCACAACGATCAGATCGCCAAACTGATGGCTTCCCTTTACCTCACTCTCCGCGGCACCGCCGTGATGTACTACGGCGAAGAGATCGGCATGGAAAACAACGACCCCAAGCGCCCCGAAGATGTGAAAGACTCGCAAGGCCGGCTGGGCTGGCCCAAGGAGAAGGGCCGCGACGGCGAGCGCACTCCCATGCAGTGGAACGCCAGCACCAACGCCGGCTTCAGCACTGCCGCTCCGTGGCTGCCCGGTAGACGAGCGCTACAAAACCTACAACGTCGAAACCGAACGGCAGGACCCCAATTCCATCCTGAACTACTACCGGCAACTTCTTTCCCTGCGCCACACTAACAAAGCCCTGCTGGACGGCAAATATGTCGCCCTCAACGAAAACGACCCCAACGTCCTCGCCTATCTACGCACCTACAAGGACAAAAGCGTCCTGGTGCTCCTGAATATGAGCAGCGCCCCGCAAAAAGTGACCCTCGATCTCGCGTCCAAGGACATCCAAGCCAAATCCGCCGCCACCCTGCTGGCGTCCTTCCCCGCCCCGCCGAAAATGGACCCCACCCAAATCTCGCTCGACCCTTTTGCCGCCTGGATCGCTGAAATCAATTTTTAGGTTCCCCAGCCCGGGGGACGGCAGCACTCGCCTGCAGGCTGGCCAGATTTAACACAAGCGAAATGGCCCATTCACCGCAGCGAAATAGGTGGGCTGGCATACATGGCTGCTTTCTTTGAATGCCTTCGGTTGCTGCGGGAGGAACGCCCATGCTTTCACCAAAACTTATTTTGTCTCCGATCGACTTCAGCGATTCGTCGCTGGAAGCCTTGGACGTGGCCCAGGATGTGGCCACGCGGTACGGTTCGGAACTCTTGCTGGTGCACGTGGTTCCGGTGGTTCCCAAGCTGCCGGAGAATGTTTCGATCTTCTCGGAAGGCACGTACGAGCGCGAACTGATTCAGAGCGCGGAGCAGCGCCTGGCGGAGCTCGCCGGCGAAATGCAGAAAAAGGGCGTACAGACCCGCATCGTGGTAGGTCTCGCCAACGACGCAGCCATGGAGATTGTCCGCACAGCGGAGCAGGAGAAGGTAGACCTGATTGTGATCGCGACTCACGGGATGACCGGCTGGCGGCGGTTGGCGTTTGGGTCGGTGACCGACAAAGTGGTAAGGACGGTGGAGTGCCCGGTCCTGGTGTTGCGCAAGGCCGCTGCGGAGGAGTCCAAAGAGGAAGACGAGGGCGCGAAGTCGGCCAGCGCCGCCGCTTAGGGCTGTTCGTGGGCGTTCACGCGCTCAGCAAGCGATACGTGTGGCGGGCGATCTGAATTTCTTCTTCGCTCGGCAGGATGCGCACAAGCACTTGGCTCTGCGCGCTGCTGATGTTTTCCAAGCCGCGCTGGTTCGCTGGTTCATCGAGATGAACGCCGAAACATTGTAGCCCTTCGCAGATTCCTGCTCGCACCGCGGGATCGTGCTCGCCGATTCCTCCGGTGAAGACCAGCAGGTCCAGCGCGCCGAGAACGGCGGCAAACCCGGCGATGGCCTTTTTCGCCGATCTCGCGAACATTTCAATCGCCAGCCGCGCTCCGGCGTCGCTCGCCTGGTGCAGTAGCCGCATGTCGCGGGACTCGCCCGAGATTCCCAGCAGGCCAGACTGCCGGTCGACAAGGATTTCCAATTCCGCCGCACTGTTTCCGTTGGATCGAAGAATATACAAGAGCACGCCGGGGTCTATATCGCCGCAGCGGGTGCCCATGATGATGCCGCCCGTGGGGGTGAGTCCCATGGTGGTGTCCACGGAGCAGCCGTCGGCGATACCGGTGATGCTCGCGCCGTTGCCGAGATGGGCGACGATCAGCCGCGCAGGCCGCGCGGCCCCCAGCGTGTGCAGGATCGATTCGCACGAGAGCCCGTGGAAGCCGTAGCGGCGCACGCCTTCGTTCCAGAACCGTGCAGGCAGCGGAAAGCGCGCGGCCGCTTCCGGCAGCGTGCGATGAAAAGCGGTGTCGAAGCAGGCGAACTCCGGAATGCCGGGGAACAACCGCTGCGTTTCGCGGATCAGCGCCACCGCCGCGGGAACATGCAGCGGCGCGAAGTGCGCGGCGGCTTCCAATTGTTCGAGCACGCGTGGGGTAATCTTCTGATGTTCGCGGAGGGCCGGGCCGCCGTGAACGATGCGGTGGCCTACAGCGGCGGCCGCGGGAAGACCGTGGGCGGACAGCTGCGCGGCGACCAGCCCAAGCGCGTGCGGCTGATCCCGAACCGCTTGCTGCTGCTCGTATAGAACCTTTCCGTCCGCGGATTGCAGCGACACTTTCCCGCGATCGCTGCCGATGCCGTCAGCGGAGCCGCGCGCCAGCGGGCGAATTTCGTGCTGGGCCGCCTCGAACAGACCAAACTTCAGCGAAGACGAGCCGCTATTGATCACCAAAATAGGCGTGGCGCTCATAGGCGATTTATCTCGGCGTCCATTTCCAATTGCGGACCTCCGGCATATCTTCGCCGTGCTCGCAAACGTACAGCTTGTGGCGCTGGCGGACCTCGTCGAAGCGCTGGGTGGCGTCGTCGATCCTGGACCTGAGCTTGGGAACGCGGCGAATGACGTCGAGAGCCAATTGGAAACGATCCATACGATTCAGGACGGCCATATCGAACGGGGTCGTGGTGGTGCCTTCCTCGACGTAACCCCGGACGTGGATGTTGTTGTGATTGCGCCGCCGATAGGTGAGGCGATGAATCAATGTGGGATAGCCGTGGAACGCGAAGACGACCGGTTTGTCGGCGGTGAACAGCGCGTCGAAGTCCTCATCGGCCAAGCCGTGGGGATGTTCGCTGGCGGGCTGAAGAGCCATCAGGTCCACGACGTTGACCACCCGGATGCGAAGATCGGGAACGTCTTCGCGCAGCAGCGGATACCGCGGCGAGAATTTCTAGCGTGGGCACGTCGCCGGCGCAGGCCATGACCACGTCGGGTGAGCCGTCGTCATTGCCGGCCCAATCCCAGGCGCCGAGTCCCGTGGTGCAATGGCGGACAGCGGCGTCCATGTCCAGCCAATTGGGAGCAGGCTGCTTTCCGGCGACGATGAGATTGACGTAGTGGCGGCTGCGCAGGCAGTGATCGGCGACCGACAGCAGGCAATTCGTGTCGGGCGGCAGATAGATGCGCACTACGTCGGCCTTTTTGTTGGCGATGTGGTCGATGAAGCCGGGGTCCTGGTGCGAGAAGCCGTTGTGGTCCTGGCGCCAGACGTGCGAGGTCAGCAGATAGTTGAGCGAAGCAATGGGCTTGCGCCACGGAATGCCGCGCGTGGTCTTCAGCCACTTGGCGTGCTGGTTGAACATGGAATCGATGATGTGGATGAAGGCTTCGTAGCAGGAAAAGAAACCGTGCCGCCCGGTGAGCAGGTAGCCCTCCAGCCAGCCCTGACACATGTGCTCGCTGAGGATTTCCATCACCCGGCCATCGATGGCCAGATTCTCGTCGACGGGCAATGTGGAAGCCTCCCAGGTTTTGCCGGTGACCTCCATGACCGCCCCCAGGCGGTTGGAAGCGGTCTCGTCGGGCCCGAAAACGCGAAAATTTCCCGATGGCAGGTTGCTCTTCATCACGTCGCGTAGAAAACTGCCCAAAACGCGAGTGGCTTCCGTCACCGGCTCGCCGGGAGTCTCCACCTCCACGGCGTAGCTCCGGAAGTGCGGCAGATGCAAGGGCTCCAGCAGCAGCCCACCATTGGCGTGAGGATTCATGCCCATGCGGCGTTTTCCCTTGGGCGGAAGGTCGGCGAGTGCCGCAATCAGCGTTCCCTGGCGGTCGAAAAGTTCCTCGGGCTTGTAGCTGCGCATCCAGTCTTCCAGGATTTTCAGGTGCCCGGGCTTTTCGTGCAGTTCGGCGAAGGGCACCTGGTGCGAGCGCCAGGTTCCTTCCACCGGTTTGCCGTCCACCGTTTTGGGGCCGGTCCAGCCTTTGGGAGTGCGGAGAATAAGCATGGGCCAGCGCGGGCGCGCGGTGTTGTGGTCCTGGCGCGCGGCCTTTTGGATGGCGGCGATTTCGTCGCAGATTTTGTCGAGGACGGCGGCCATTTTCTGGTGCATCACCGGCGGATCGTCGCCTTCCAGAAAGTGGGGCGTGTAGCCGTAGCCGCGGAACAAGGATTCCAGCTCGTCCTGGGAGATGCGCGCCAGCACCGTCGGATTGGCGATCTTGTAGCCGTTGAGGTGCAAGATCGGCAGGACGGCGCCGTCCTTGGCGGCATTCAGAAACTTGTTGGAATGCCAACTGGTGGCGCACGGCCCGGTTTCCGCTTCTCCGTCTCCGACGATGCAGCCGACGATCAGGTCGGGATTATCGAGCGCGGCGCCGTAGGCGTGAAGCAGCGAGTAGCCCAGCTCTCCGCCTTCGTGAATGGAACCCGGCGTTTCCGGCGCAACGTGGCTGGGAACACCATAAGGCCACGAAAACTGCCGGAACAGGCGCTTGATTCCGTCGCGGTTGCGTTCGATGTGCGGATAAATTTCGGTGTAGGAGCCTTCGAGATAAGTATGCGCCAGAATGCCGGGGCCGCCGTGGCCGGGGCCAATGATGTACATCAAGTTCAGGTCGCGGTCGTTGATCAGCCGGTTCAGGTGGGTGTAGATGAAGTTCAGTCCGGGAGTGGTGCCCCAATGCCCCAACAGACGGGGCTTAACATCATCGAGCGTGAGCGGCCGCTCCAGGAGCGGATTGTCCTTGAGATAGATCTGGCCTACGGACAGATAGTTCGCCGCGCGCCAGTAGGCGTGCATTCTTTGCCGTAGCGAGTCGCTAAGTGGGTCCGTCATGCCATACTCCTTTGCCGGGTCTGCCGTGGTCAGTATGCAATACGCGTCTGGGAATCGAACATGAAAGGTTTGTAACGGCGGGTTCCCATCATCGATCAAGACGCTCGATCACGGCGTCAAACGTAAGAAACGATGCGATAAAACAACGCGTACGACCGTTTAACGACGCAGTGCCGAATAAAACGACACGGTCGGACTTTGCCACAAGGGAGTCGCAATGGAGAATGATTGTGGACGCCCGAAGCATGACACTTCCCAGTCGTCAGCAATCGAGGCGGTACATGGTGATCCCGCTGAGCAGCTTGGGGTAGAAATCGGTCGATTTCTGAGGCATCACTTCGCCGGCCGTGGCAATGCGCATCACCTGCTCCACGTCGCACGCATTCAGCAGAAACGCGATCTGCGCTTTCCCGCTGTCCACCGCTTCCAGGGCTGCGGACGCTTCGCGCTCATAGGTCAGGTTCTTCTCCGCGGTCACCGCCTCGGGAGTGATCCCCAGCGCCGGCTCCAGAATTCCGTCGTGCAGCAGCACCACGTCCAGCTCCCGCTGCAGCGGCGAAACGCCGGGCAACAGCAGCGCCAAATCCGCTCCCGGACGCATGGTTAGCAGATACAAAGTGCGCTTGTGCGGGTCCGCCTGCGGATAGACCCCGATGGCCCGCTGTGCGCGTGCCTCAGCCAGCCGCGTCATAAATCGCGACCGCACATCGGCTCGGTCCGCGGACGGAAACGCTTCGGCCTCGAACCAGGGTTCCAGGTAACGCCGCACACTGGCCCACGAAAAATCGTGCAGGTTGGCGGCCACGCGATGGCCCGGCAAAATGGTCAGGCCTTCGCTGCGGGTGTTCACGAAAGTCATCATGGCGCGCTCGTAGGGCGCGTCCGGGCCGGCATCCGGTGTTTTCGAGCGGCACTCATTGCGGAAATTGAGGGCGGTCTCGTAGCGATGGTGCCCGTCCGCGATCACCAGTTTCTGCGGCGCCATGGCTTCCTGGATCGCGGCCACCCGCTCGGGTTCCGCGACGGCCCACAAGCGGTGCACCACACCGTACTCGTCGCGCATTTCCGTCACCGGGGCCGCCCCCGACTCCGCCTCCATCAGAATGGCATCGACGCGCCGCTGCTCGTCGGAGTACAGCATGAAAAGCTGCCCGGTGTGCGTCCGGGTATGACGCAGCAGCTCCAGCCGGTCGGCCTTGGGACCCGAGAGCGTCTGTTCGTGCCGGAATACCACTCCCGCCGAATATTCTTCGAGTTTCCCCGCGCCGATGAATCCGCGGCGGGTGCGCCGCTCGTCGGTCCCCGGCACGCTATATTCCTGCGTGTAGGCATAGAACGATGGCGCTTGATCCGGCGCCACCACGCTGTCGCGAATCCACGCTTCCAGCGCCGTCGCCGCTCGCGTGTAAACGTTGTTTTGCGGATCATCATCCGGGTAACTGCGGCCCTTCTCCACGCCAATCAGATTCTGCGGGTCTGCCGCGTAGTACTTCTCTTGCATGCTCCGCGAAATCTTGTCGTAGGGCTGGGTCAGGACGCGATCGAACGGGGCGTGTGCCGGGTTGTAGCGAAAGGCGCGAAAGGGGTAAACCTGGGCCATGGAGTCTCCGGTGTCGGTTTATGCTGCAAGCAGGTCTTCCAGTTTACGCGAAAAAGAGTACGCGAACTGCTGGCTTTTTCGGAAGGTGCGACGCCCCGCAAAGTTTGACGAGAGATGGACGACAGATTGACGGCTGTTGAACAACCGCGGACATACTAGAATGCTATTTCATGTCTTCCCCAAAAATCGCCGCGGTACGCGCGCTTATTTTTGACCTGGACGGTACGCTAATCGATTCCAAGCGCGACCTGATCCATTCCGTCAACGCCATGCTGCAAAAAATGGGCCGCCCGGAGCTTCCGGAGCAGACCATCTCCGGCTACATAGGTCACGGCGCACCCCAACTGATGGCTCGCGCCCTGGGCGGCGCCGCCACGGAAGACGAACACCAGCAGGCGTTGCAGTTTTTTCTTGGTTACTACGAAGAGCACAAGATGGACACCACTTGCGCCTATCCGGGAGTGGCGGAAACTCTCGCACACCTGCAACGCAAGAAGCTGCCTATGGCGGTTCTGACCAACAAGCCAGCACGCATCAGCGTGCGCATTCTGGACACCCTGGGGCTGGCGAATTATTTTCGCGCGATCTACGGCGGCAACAGTTTTGAAACCAAGAAGCCCGATCCCTTTGGTGCGAACACCATCCTTGGAGAGTTGGGAGCCGCACCGCAATCGGCCATGGTCGTCGGCGATTCCGAGGTCGATATTCAAACAGCGCGAAACGCCGGCACGCTGGCCGCGGCCGTAAATTATGGTTTCGGCGTTCACGATCGCAGTCTTTACCCGGCGGACGTTTATCTGGACAGCATCAGCGACTTGGTGCCTCTGGTTTGTGGCGACCTCGCGACTCGGCATGGATGAGATCACGAGGAAGATGCCCTGCGGGAAAAATCCGGCGGCGGAACGTGCCAAGCACTTGGCGGTGTTTCCTAGGCCCTCCCGCCACCTGAAGCACGCGCCTCCTATTGTGCAATTGCCGTCTTGCCTTCTGGCGCTGCGCTTGGCAGACTTTGCGCGTGATCATCGGCCTCTTCCCAGAGCTGGAATCCGCCGGAGGTGTGCAGCGAGCGGGGCGCCACTTGGCGGCGGTATTAACCGAATTCGCTTCCAGCCGCGGCATGGAGTGCCGCCTGCTGAGCCTGAACGATACCCGGGAGCTGCACCGCATGTCCGTGGGAACGCGCGAATTCGTTTTCACCGGGAGCGAACGCGCGAAAGGGCGGTTCACCGCTACAGCGCTGCGCACGGCGCGGCGGCATGCCAAGCTGGTTCTCGCCGCGCATCCGAATCTTGCGCCGGTAGTGCAGGCCATGCGCCTCTCGGCGCCGCGAATCAAGTCCGTCGTGTGCGCCCATGGCCTGGAAGTTTGGGAACCGTTGTCCGCGCTGCGGCGCCGCGCGTTGCGCCACGCGAGCCTGATTCTCGCGCCCAGTCGCGACACCGCCGATCACGTCGCCATGCACCAGCAAGTTTCTAGAGACCGCATTCGCGTCCTGCCCTGGGCGCTCGACCCGCAGTTCGAAGCGTTAGTAGCGGCGGCTTCGCAACCTGCGCTCCCCGCAAATTTTCCGGCGGGCCGCGTGATTCTCACCGTGGGCCGCTGGCTGGCCACCGAACGCTACAAAGGTATGGACACGCTGATCGCCGCTTTGCCGCGCCTGCTGGCCGACTGGCCCGACCTGCAGCTGGTGGCCGTCGGCGAAGGCGACGACCAAACCTGGCTGGAGCAACTCGCCGACGGATGCGGCGTGCGCTCGCACGTGCACCTGTTGAGCGGCCTGAGCTATCCGGAGGTGGCCGCGTGCTATGCGGCGTGCGAGATTTTCGCCTTGCCCAGCGGCGGCGAGGGCTTTGGCCTGGTGTATCTGGAAGCGATGGCCCGCGGCAAACCGGTGATTGGCGGGGCGCATGGCGGCGCACCGGAAGTGATAGATGACGGCAAGACCGGCTATCTGGTGCAGCACGGCGATGCGCCGCAGCTGGCGACATCGATCGAAACGCTGCTCGCCGACCCCGCCCTGGGCCGCGAGATGGGCAAGCGCGGCCGCGAGCGCGTGGCGCGCGACTTTCGCTTCACCGTGTTCGCCAAATCGCTGAAAAAAATCCTTCGCGAACTATGCGAATCCTGAACGTCACCCAGACCTACGCGCCGTTTCTGGAATTCGGCGGCCCGCCGGTGAAAGTTCGCGGCTTGTCCGAAGCCTTGGCGCGGCGCGGCCACCAGGTAACGGTGCTGACCGCCGATTGGGGAGTAGAATCGCGCTTGGACGGCGACTCCCAGGCGAATGGCATGGAACGCTCGCCCTTCGGCTGGCGCCAGGAAAAAAATGGCGTGCAGGCCATCTATCTTCCGACCTGGTTTCGCTATCGCGCGCTGAGCTGGAATCCGGCGGCCAAGCGCTTCTGCCGGGCGCGCCTGCAGAACTACGATGTCGCGCACATTTTCGGAGTTTACGATTTCCTGGGGCCGGCGGTGGCCGCGGCCTGCCGCCATCGCGGTATGCCGTACGTGGTCGAACCCATCGGGATGTTCGTGCCGATCGTACGGAGTTTCCGACTGAAACGGATGTATCATTCCTTACTAGGCAATACTATGCTTAAGGCATCCCGCTTCGTCGTAGCCACCTCGCAAAAAGAGGCCGCCGAACTCGCGTCCGCGGGCCTGCCACTGGAAAAAATCATCCTGCGCCGCAATGGCGTGGACGTCCCGGCGGCGCTCCCCGAGCGCGGAGAGTTCCGCGCAGCCCAAGGAATCTCGCCGGACGTGAAACTGGTCCTGTTTCTCGGCCGCCTCTCACGAAAGAAAAGCCCTGACGTGCTGTTGCAAGCTTTCGCGATGTTGCCTGACTCTCTTTGCGGCAGCCGCCTGCAGCTGGCCTTCGTGGGACCTGATGAGGACGCCATGCAAGCGCGGTTGTTGCAATTGGCCGCGCAGTTGGGCGTCGCTTCCCGGGTGCAATTCTGCGGGGCGCTTTTCGGAGAGGCCAAGTGGGCGGCGTATCGCGACGCCGATGTTTTCGTGCTGCCTTCCCAAAACGAAAACTTCGGCAACACCGCGGCGGAGGCCGCGGCGGCGGGCACGCCGGTGATCGTCACCGAAGAATGCGGCATCGCCCCGTTGCTCGCAGGAGTTGCGGGGCTGGTCGTGCCGCACGATGCCGCCGCGATTTCTCGCGCCATCGAGCGCGTTTTCGTCGAGCCGGGGCTGCACGCACGGCTCGCCGCCGGATGCACCGAGGCAGCGTCGCGCCTCGGCTGGGAGGAACCCGTGAGGGCCATGGAAGCGCTCTACGGACAGCTTGTCGAGGTTGCAAGGCGCGTGGCATAATCACCCGCCCCGGGGTAGCGCAGTGCCGAAGGAAAAACATCGGATCTTTCGTGCGGGCTGGTGGAGCGTGAATTCGCTCCTGGCCATCGCCGTCCTTTCGCTCATTTACTCGGGCGGCTGGGAATACTCCGTTCGGGAATATCTCCGGGGATTCTCCGGCGCGATCGTGCCCGCGACCGCCGCCCCCGAAGAAAAGGCCGAGGCCATTCTCAGTTGGATGCGTGAAGGCCCGCCGCGCTCCACCGCCGACCCTGCCGGGCTGTCCGGACGCGATCCGGAAACCACCCTGAACTACCAACAACTACTCGCGGTATGCGGCACGGCCACGAACGCCTTTCTCAATCTTTCCCGCAGCGTGGGGCTGGACACCCGCCGCTTGCTACTGTTGACGCCGGACCGCCGCACAAAACACGTCGTCGCCGAGGTGCTGATCGACGGCCGCTGGGTAATCGCCGATCCCACTTACCGGATCTTTTTGCGCGACGCCCAGGGACATTTCCTCACCCGCGTGGAACTCCAGAACCCCGCCGTTTTCGCGCAGGCCGTCAGCGCCGTGCCGGACTATCCGCAGGAATACAACTACGCCAGTTTCGCCCACGTGCGCATCGCCCGGCTTCCTCTGGACGGATTTCATCTGCGCGGCATTCTCAACGCCCTGAGCCCCAGCTGGGAAGAGGACTGGGACTGGAGCCTATTGCTCGAACGCGAGTCCTTTTTCGCACTGGTAGCCTCCGCGGCCGCCGCTTTTCTTCTTCTGGTGTTCCGGCAGTTGCTCGGCTGGTACGCCGACTACCGCTTGAGGATTCCTCGATTCCACTTCCGCGAGCACTTCCTTCGCGCGGGCGTCGCGTTCTTCAGCACTCCGGAGATCAAATAACAGCGTGTGCGGCATTTGCGGGGTCGCGTTCGTCAGCCGCACCGCCGACGCAGAGGCTCGTGTCCGGGCCATGGCTGCGGCCCTGCAACATCGCGGTCCCGATGAAGATGGTTTTCTGGTCAACGAACCGCGCGCCCCGGGTATGGCGCTGGGGATGCGGCGGCTCAGCATCATCGATCTGGCCGGCGGGCGCCAGCCGGTCTGGAATGAAACGCTCGATGTCGCGGTAATCTTCAACGGAGAGCTCTATAACTACCGCGAACTTCGCGAGCAACTGACTCTACTCGGGCATCGCTTCAGCACCCAGTCCGACACGGAAATCCTGGTACACGCGTGGGAAGAATGGGGCGAGGATTGCCTCGCCGAACTCCGCGGGATGTTTGCGTTTGCGCTGCTCGATCTGCGCAAGCGCTTTGCGATTTCTTCCTTGCTGTTTCTCGCGCGAGATCCCCTGGGCATTAAGCCCCTGTACTACACGCAAACCCCGGAAGGTTTCGCGTTTGCCTCCGAAGTGCGCGCGCTGCTGGCCGCGGGCGCGGCGCCGCGCAATCTTTCCCAAGACGCGCTGACCGCGTATTTGCTGTTCGGCAGCGTTTCCGAGCCGGTGACTCTGGTCGAGGGCGTCTTTTCTCTGCCTCCCGGGCATCGCATGTTGCTGTACGTCCCGGAACGCCGGCGCGTTCCGCGTGCGCGGCCGTGGTGGGACCCGGCGCAAAGCCCCGCGGCGCGCGACCCCGGAAAACCCGGCGATCTCTCTTCCGCGGCGAAAAAACTTCGCCCGCTGTTGGAAGACGCGGTGCGCGCGCACCTGATTGCCGACGTTCCCGTGGGGCTGTTTCTTTCCAGCGGCCTGGACTCCGGCGCGATTGCCGCGTTGGCGGCGCGCGTGCAACCCGACATCCGCAGCTTCACGTTGGCGTTTCCCGGCACCTCTTATGATGAAGCCGCGCTGGCTCGCGAGATCGCGACACGTTGCGCAACCCGCCACACCGAGGTTCCGCTGGATGGCGACACGGTATTGTCGCGGCTCGATGAAGCGCTGGCCGCGCTCGATCAGCCCACCATGGACGGCATCAACACGTATTTTGCGTCCTGGGCGGCGCGCGAGGTGGGACTCAAAGTGGCGCTGTCCGGCCTGGGCGGCGATGAACTCTTCGCGGGGTACCCGACGTTTGCCGATACGCCGCGAATCGCCCGCCTGATACGGCTGGCGTGGTTCGTGCCGACGCCGCTGCGCCACGCCTTGGCTCCGCTGCTCAAGACTTTGGTCGCCCGGAAGAACACTCCGGACGCCGCACGCAAAGCCGCAAGCGCCTGGCTTTCTCCCGACGCGCTTCCTCATCCGTATTTCTTCGCGCGAGCGCTCTTTCCGGTCAGCGAGCTGGCCCGCCTCACCCAGCCGCGATTTCGCCCCAGCACCGTGAGCGCCGATGGCGTGACCCTGGACCCGACTTGGCTGGGCTGGCTGCAGCGCGCCGCGGACAGCGCACGCAAGCTCGAACCCATCGGCGGCGTTGCCTGGCTCGAAATGTGCTCCTACATGGCCAGCACGCTTCTGCGTGACACCGATTCCGTCAGCATGGCGCAATCGCTGGAGGTGCGCGTTCCGCTGCTGGATACGCCGCTCGTCGAGTTTGTCAGCGCGTTACCCGACGTGGCACGCCAGCGGCCGGGAACGCCGAAAGCGTTGCTGGCCGAAGCGCTGGGCGACCTGTTGCCGCCACAAGTCCTCGGGCAGCCGAAGCGCACATTCACGTTGCCGTGGGAACAGTGGCTGCGCGGCCCGCTCTGCGCCCGCCTGCAAACGAGTTTCGCCGATGTTGCGCCGGCCCTGGTTCCGCACCTGCATGCCAAGGGTATCCGCGACGTCTGGACCGCCTTCCTGGCGGGCAAGACCTCCTGGTCGCGCCCCTGGTCGCTGTACGTGCTCAACGAGTGGTGCCGCCAGAATCTTTAGACCAGCGGCAGGATGTTGTTGTTCTCGCGGTCGATCTCGATGCGGGTGCTGGCTAGAGAAGAAGTTGTAACAAGACGCGCATGAGCTCTTGCCTCAGCTTCAGCCACAAATCGTTCAACGGTCGGACGCACGCTCCAATTCTTATACTCTTTCACCCTTGCACTCTTATACTTTGCCTACGCTACACTGACTCATCGCCAGTATGAACATCCTCGGCATCAACGCGTATCACGGCAACGCTTCCGCGGCGATCGTTTGCGACGGCCAGCTGGTCGCGGCCGTCGAGGAAGAACGCTTCAGCCGCGTCAAATATGCCGCGGGCTTCCCCGCGCAAGCGATCCGCTATTGCCTGAAATGCGCCGGACTGAAGGTCGAAGAGGTCGATCACGTCGCGGTGCCGCGGAATCCCTACGCCCGGCTGGCCACCAAACTTTTCTACGCGGTGCGCATGCCCTCCTTCGCGCGCGAGCGAGCCAAGGTGATTGCGAAGTTCACCGGCATTCGCGAAGCGCTCGCGGAAGCCTGCGAAATCGACCCGGCGAAGCTCTCGGCAACATTCCATCGCGTCGAGCACCACCAGGCGCACCTGGCCAGCGCCTTTTTCGTTTCGCCGTTCGAGCGCGCCGCCCTGCTTTCCGCCGACGGCCTGGGTGATTTTGCCAGCACCATGTGGGGCACCGGCAGCGGCAACCGCATGAACATCGAGGATGCCATCGCCTTCCCGCACTCGCTGGGGCTTTTCTACACAGCGGTGACGCAGTACCTGGGCTTCCTGAAATTCGGCGACGAATACAAAGTGATGGGACTGGCGGCCTACGGCCAGCCGGAAAATTTGGAGGTTTTTCGCGACATCGTACGCTTCAACGCCAATGGCCGCGCCAACGGCTTCCGTATCGCGCTCGACTATTTCATTCACCACCGCACCGGGCCGGAGATGAGTTGGGCGGATGCCGGCAAAACGCCGACGCAGGGCAAATTGTTTTCCGACGAAATGCCGCGCCGGCTAGGTCCCGCGCGCGCGCCGGAGGAGCCGCTGGAGCAGCGCCACCGCAATCTCGCCGCGTCGTTGCAGGCGCGCCTGGAGGAAGTCTATCTGGGCATGCTGAAAAAGCTGGCAGAGAGCACGGGACTGAAGGCCGTGTGCCTGGCCGGCGGCGTGGCTTTCAACTGCGTCGCCAACGGCAAAATTTTCGACCACACGCGTTTCGAGCAAGTCTACGTGCAGCCGGCGGCCGGTGATGGAGGCCTCTCGGTCGGCGCCGCTTATTATGTTTGGCATCAGAAGCTCGGCAAACCACGGTCATTTGTGATGGACCACGCGTATTGGGGCCCAGGGTTTTCCCGCGAGGAGATTCACAGCGCCATCGCCGCCAGCGGCATCGGCCACCTCGGCTACAGCATCGCGGAACTGGCGGAAGAGGAACTAACGCGCCACACCGCCGCCATCATCGCTGATGGAAAAATTCTTGGCTGGTTCCAAGGCCGCGCCGAGTGGGGGCCGCGGGCTCTCGGCAACCGCAGCATCGTGGCCGATCCGCGCCGCCGGGACATGAAAGAAATCCTGAACCGGCGCATCAAGCACCGCGAGATTTTCCGCCCTTTCGCGCCGTCGATCCTAGCGGAAGCCACCGGCGAATGGTTCGAAAAGTCGCACCCTTCGCCGTTCATGACCCTGGCCTACGCGGTGCGGCCCGAGAAGCGCGCCCAAATCCCCGCGCCCACGCACGTGGACGGCACCGGCCGGCTGCAAACCGTCACGCGCCAGGGCAATCCACGCTATCACGCGCTGATCTCCGCGTTTCGCGATCTCACCGGCGTCCCTGTGGTTCTCAATACCTCTTTCAACGACAACGAGCCCATCGTCTGCCGTCCGGAGGAAGCCCTCGACTGTTTCCTGCGCACGCAGATGGATGCGTTAGTCCTCGGCGATTTCCTGATCGTCAAGCAAGACTAAGGGGATGGCCAACACACGGTGTTCTACTCGCTATTCCTTCGCATCGGCTCTTTAGTTCCCCATTTTAATGGCGGACTCTGACCGAAGCCCGAGCTAAGGCAAGGCCCGCCGATCCTTGTACAATCTCGGCGTGCGCATCCTGCTGCTGAACCTCTACTATCCGCCCGACACCTCGGCCACCGCGAAGATGGCCGCGTCTTTTGTGGCGCCGCTCTCGGCGCAAAACCAAGTCACGGTTCTGTGCGGGCGCCCTTCCTACGATCCCACCGAACGCCGCCCTTGGCGCCTTTGGCAGACCGAGCAATCCGGCAACGTGAAAATCATCCGCGCCGGCTCTACGGCGTATTCGCGCACGCAGATGGCGCGACGGGTTCTGAATTACCTGAGCTATGTGGCGCTAAGCGTTCCGCGCGCTCTGTTCGTACCGTGCGACGTGGTGCTGGCCATGACCGACCCTCCGTTCGAGGGCATCGTCGGCGCCTTCGTCGCGCTCCTCAAGGGCAAGCCCTACGTCTACAACATCCGCGACATGTACCCAGACATGGCCGTGGGCAGCTCTATCGTCGCCCCCGGCTTGCTCTCGCGCCTCTGGGAAAAACTGCACCGCTGGGCGCTGCGCCGCGCGAGCCGTGTCATCGTGCTTGGCGAAGACATGCGCGCCCGTATCATCTCCAAGGGCGTCGACCCGCAGCGCGTCGCCGTCGTCCGCGATGGCGCGGAGATCGTTCCCGAAGGATCGCCCCAGCCGCCGCTCGATCCCGAAGTCATCCGCGCCATTCGCGGAGACTTTCGTTTCGTCCTGCTCCACGCCGGCAATCTCGGATTCTACGGCGCCTGGCACACGCTGATCGCCGCGGCCCGCGAACTCCAGAAAGACGGCGTGGGCTTGGTCTTTGTCGGCGAGGGCGCCCAGCGCCCTCAACTGGAAGCCGTCGCCGCAGGCGCGGCAAACGTGCGCTTCTTGCCTTTTTTTCCAGCGACCAAGATTGCCTCCGTGCTGGCCGCCGGCGACGCCCACATCGTCACCATCAAGCGCGGCCTGGAAGGCGTGGTAGTACCCAGCAAAATGTACGGCATCCTCGCCGCAGGCCGCCCCGTAATAGCGGTAGCGCCCAAGGAAACCGACGCCGCGATGTTGGCGGAGCGGCAAGGCTTCGGCGTAGCCGCAGATCCAGACAAGCCCGAAGCGCTCGTAGCGGCAATCCGCTCCCTTGCAGCCGACCCGCAAAGACTAGCGGCCATGGCCGCCGCAGCCCGCACCGCCGCCTTCGACTACGACCGAGCCCACGAATCCGCCAAGTTCGTCCGTATCATCGAAGAAGCCCGGCAAGCCTCAGTGTGAATATCTCGCATAGAATTCGTTGTAGAAAAGCTCCCCAGGGTCATATCGCCTTTTTGCGGCGAGAAATTCATCGACCATGGGGTACGCGCGCAAGAGCTGAGACCTGTCGTAGTCGAGGACATAGGGCAGATAAAAGTTGCCGTCCTGGCGCAGCGCCAAATCGATGGTCTCTCGGGTCATCCTGGAAGAATCCGCTCGGCCCGATGCGGAAGTCTTCACATTCATGTAGAGCACCAAAGCAAGCACCGGCCCGTGCGAATAGCTTAAAAATGCATCCTTGTTGGGCTCAACGTAACGCACGGTGGCATCCAACAGATTGATTTCGCGTTTTTCGACAATGTTACGCAAGCCGTCGACAAAAGCGGCGAAGTTCTGGGACGGGATAAAATACTCCTGCAAAATGTCGGTATCCTTGGGCGAGTAATACCGGATGCGGTTGATCGGCGAGCGAAAAATGTTGTTTCGGGTCCGCACTACATCCGTTGCGGGATATTCCAGCCGCTTCTGTAGAAACCAGCGCAACCTCTTGCCCCAACCGTATCGTCGAGACAAATCGAAAAAATATCGGTCCCGAGAAATATGTTGCTCCTCCTGTAGCGCGTCTGTCCTTCTGGTATTCCCGGCTTGCCTCTGATAGGAAAGCGCGACGGCCTCGCGCAGCAAAGAACCGGGAGAAATCGATAGATCGGCTTCTCCCAACTCCACTCCCGGGCTGGAATGAATCTCGTTTTCGAAATAGGCCGGCAGTTGCGAGTAGCCCTCTCTCGTAACCGTGGCCATGTATGCCGCATTGTCGGTTACGCGCAATCCCACGTCGAGAATGACGCCGAACAACCCGTATCCTCCCAGGACGAAATGGAATAGCTCGGCATTTTCCTCGCGGCTGCAACGCTGAATCGAACCGTCCGCGAGCAGGATGCGAAACCATTCCACCGACGCGCCAACAGGTCCGTGCCGCATGTCCCAGCCATGCGCGTTCACGCTCATCGAACCACCCACCGTGAACACATTCGGGCCCTGCATGGCCAGCACTGCCAGGCCGTGGGGATTGAGGAACTCCTGGATGCTGCTCCAAGTCGCTCCGCTTTGTACCGTGAGTATTTTGTTTGTTTCGTCGAGGGCAAGAATCTTGTTGAATTGCAACATGTCTAGAGCTATCGCGTTCGGATATAGCGTCTGGCCCCCCATGCTGTGCCGCTTACCCGCAATGGCGACCTTCACACCGCTTCTTGCCGCTTCTAAAACGGCGTTTCGGATGTCGTCCTCGCTCCTCGCGTGAATTACCTCACGGACCTGCGTTCGATTCAGTCTTGCGACGTCGTTTACCACATCGCCGGGTTCAGGTGGCGGGGTGGGGTGATAAAGGGGGAGGAGAAGAGCAGCAGCAATACAGCAAGTTGCCAGGACAATAATCCCCAGCAGGATTCTCTTCGGAATGCTCATAGAGTGATCACCATAGATCCGGCCTTAGAACCAGAATCATCCCACTTGGCACGCAGTTAGGCCCTAAGAAGCGATCTGGTCCACGGATGCACGGTAGTAATGCGTCAGCTGGCAGCAACCGGAGTTACCTGCAGCAAGAAAATCGCCCAGTCTTCATCTTCCGGCGCCAGGATGACGGTCATGCGGTGCATGCACTTGGTCGTTTCGCCGCCGCAGGTCACGTTCTCCCACAATATATCCGCTAACACAGAACCTGCTGGACCCGGATGCGCTCCTTCGAGGACGAATGTGACATTTTTCTTCGCGTAGGGAGCGAATAACACTTCAAATTGCTTCTCGACTTCGTCGCGTCCTATCCAATGCTTTCCTCCGGAATCAACGAAATGCGTATTCCGCGCGAAAAAGGGAGCCAAGTCGTCCCAGTTGTACGCTTGGAGCCCGGCTAGGAAACTTTCGAGGGTTTCGATAGCGCTCTTGCCTGGTTTTGCCGCGACCTCGTCACGCACCAGACCGCGGGTTTTTGCCGAATATTCTCGGATTGCTTCAGGTTTGAGGCCCCTTTCCCGCAGGAGCCGGGCCGCGAGTGAACCTTCCACGCTCAGCAGGCCAACCAGCAGGTGCTCCGTGTCAACGTGCCGGTTACGCAGTCGATCGGCCTCCTCGGCCGCGAAGGTCAGAAGCTTCTTGCACTCGTGCGATAGTGGCATCTCGACGGATGTGGAGACGCGCGGACCTCGAATAGTGTGTTGCTCGATTTCGCGGCGAATACTTTCAGCGACACTGGTCGGTCCCGGTCCAAGGAAACGGATGGCCAGCGCGCGGTCTTCTCGCAAGAGCCCGAGCAACACGTGCTGCGTTTCGATGTAGGCGCTGCCGTACTGGCTCGCCTCGTAGCGTGCGAAGAAAATCACCCGGCGCGCTTTTTCTGTGTACCGCTCGAACATGGCTTGTTTCCTGCCCAGGCCTTTGCGCCGGTATGCGAGATATGGTTAGTCGCGGCGCGGAAGGGGTCCAGTGTACGGTCGGCTGTCTTGAAGATGCAATTCGACCAGCGCGCCTCGGTCATCCGCATCCAACTTCAGTACGCGTGCTGGTCAGGAAACCAATTCTGTCGCAGGACGCACCTGGCGCTCGATCTGAGCCCCCGCGCCGGAACGCCGCGATACTTCCAAATCGTAGAAATTCTGCAAGTTCAGCCAGAATTCAGCGTTGGTGTTGAAGTATCGCGCCAGCCGCAGCGCAGTATCCGCGGTGATCCGGCGCCGCTGGTGCACAATCTCCGCTATACGCGTAGCGGGCACCCGCAAATCGAGAGCCAGCCTGTTGACCGTCAAGCCCAGCGGCTTCATGAAGTCTTCACGAAGTATTTCGCCCGGGTGTACGGGCGGCAGTTTCCCTAAATTGCGCATCCTCGCCTCTCTTCTAGAGATGACCTTCTACCTCGTCCCAAATCCGCGTGCCGTGGGTTTCCCGCAGCGCCAGGCTGCCGACCACGAAGGTTAGCGCCGAAACGCCGACCGGATAGTACAAACCCGCGTAGATATTGCCGGTGGCCGCGCCGATCGATAGCCCGATCAGCGGCAGCAATCCTCCGAAGACGCCGTTGCCCAGATGGTAGGGCAAGGAGAGCGCGGTGTAACGAATCCTCGCCGGGAACGCTTCGACCAGGTACGCGGCGATTGGCCCGTACACCATCGCGCCGTAGATCATCTGCAGGAACACCAGCAGGATCAGCATGCCGTTGTTCGGATTCGCGGCTTCTTTGGCGGCCACTGGCCCGCCCGCCGCATCGATGGTCATCGGCGTCAAGCTGATCGCATGAGTCGTCTTGTCGCGCGTGGATTGCACCGCCACTACGTTGTTGCCCGCGGCCCGCTCCATGGCGTGGTAGATGGGAATGTACGTGAGAGCGGCCAGCAGGCATCCGGCCATGATAATTTTCTTGCGGCCGATCCTATCGGAGAGCGCGCCAAAGAAAACCACCACCGGCATGGCCGCCGCTATTCCCAAGGCCATCACGATGTTTGCCGTGCGGGCATTCACTTTCAGGATGGCCTGCAAGTAGAAGAGCGCGTAGAACTGCCCGGTATACGAAACCACGCCCTGGCCCGCCGCCGCGCCAAACAAGCAAACCAGCACATGCTTCAGGTTGGTCCAATTGGCGAAGGCTTCCTTCAGGGGCGAGGCGGAGGTTTTTCCGGCAGCCTTGATGTGCGCGAAGACCGGCGACTCGCGCAGCTTCAGTCGAATGTAGAGAGAGATGCCCACCAGAACGAGCGAAATCAAAAAAGGCAGGCGCCAGCCCCAATTCGTAAAATCTTCCTTGCTCATGGCAAATTGCGTGGCCAGGATGACCAGCAATGAAACGACCATTCCCAATCCCGCCGTGGTCTGGATAAAGCTGGTGTAGAACCCGCGCTTTTTGTCGGACACGTGTTCGGCAACGTAAACCGCCGCGCCGCCGTATTCGCCTCCGAGCGCCAGGCCCTGGAAGGCACGGATCAAAATCAGGGTAATGGGAGCAAACCAGCCCGCGGTGGCGAACGTCGGCATCAGACCGATGACGAACGTCGCGCCGCCCATGATCGACAGCGTTACTAGGAAAGTGTACTTGCGGCCGATCACGTCCCCGATGCGCCCGAAGAACAGCGCGCCGAAAGGCCGCACTGCGAAGCCGATGCCGAACGTCGCCAGGTAAGCGATCAACGCGAAGGTCGCGTTTCCCGGCGGATAGAATTTGATTGCCAGGACCGTCGTCAAGCTTCCGAAAATGTAGAAGTCGTACCACTCGATCAGCGTGCCCAGCGACGAAGCCACGATAACCAGTGGCAAGCTGCTGTGCTGTGCTTTTCCGGGCACGCCATTCATCGTTTCTGCCTGCGTCGCCATCGTCGCCCGCTCCTGGAGCGCTGGGCCAAAGCCCAACGTCCCGTTCTTTCGAGTTTCTCGCGAATTCTTCCCGATCGATCCTGGCGCGAATTGTACTGCTTCAGTCGGCGAAGTGGGCTGATCCTAAATTCCCTGGTGCCGCGGCAATTATCGTCCGTGTTTGCCGTAAAATCCCGACTCCCGTAACATCGAAGCGCCTTCTCTAACCACATGGACACGTCAAAGAGCATTATCGTCGGCACCGCAGGCCACATCGATCACGGCAAGTCGGCGCTCGTCGAGGCCTTGACCGGGACGCATCCGGACCGGCTCGAGGAGGAAAAGCGGCGGGGTATCACCATCGACCTGGGCTTCGCGTTTCTGGAAGAAGGCGGCGTGCGGTTCGGCTTTGTCGATGTGCCGGGGCACGAACGCTTCGTCAGCAACATGCTGGCGGGAGCCGCGGGCGTGGATCTGGTGCTGCTGGTGATCGCGGCCGACGAATCGATCAAACCGCAAACGAGGGAGCATTTTGATATTTGCAGGCTGCTGGGAGTGCAGCGCGGCGTGGTGGCGCTGACCAAGAGCGACCTGATCGACGCGGACACCATCGGGCTGGTGCGGATGGAAGTGGAGGAGTATTTGCGCGGGTCGTTTCTGGAAGGCGCGCCGATTGTGCCGGTGAGCGCGCGGACTCGGGCGGGGCTGCAGGAATTAAAAAGCGAGATGCTGCGCGTGGCGCAGCAGGTTCCGGGCAAAGACGCGGCGCGGCACTTCCGGTTGCCGATCGACCGCGCGTTCGCGATTAAAGGATTCGGCGCGGTGGTGACCGGAACGCTGATTTCCGGAAGCGTTGCGGCGGGTGACGAAGTGGAATTGTTTCCGCAGCGCAAGCGGCTCCGCGTACGCGGCGTGCAATCGGAGGGAAAGACGATCGAGCGGGCGCTGGCCGGACAACGTACCGCGGTAAATCTGGCGGGAATCGAGCACACCGCGTTGAAGCGCGGCATGGCGCTGGCAGCGCCGGGAAAATTTCGTACTACGCGCAGAATCGACACGCGGCTGGAGCTGCTACCGTCGGCGCCGAAGTTGAAGCAGCGCAGCCGCGTACACTTTCATTCCGGAACCTCGGAGACGATCGCCGAGATATTTCTGTACGGCCAAGGCGAACTGCTCCACGGCCAGAGCGCTTTCGCGCAATTACGGCTGCGGGAAGATTTGCTACTTTTGCCGGGTGATCGTTTTATCGTGCGGCAGTTTTCGCCGGTGACCACCATTGGCGGAGGTGTGGTGCTGGATCCGCTGGCGCGGCGGCCGCTGGCGCGAGACACGGGACGCGTTGCTTTCCTCGCGACACTGCAGCGAGGGAACAAAGAAGAAATGCTCGCCGCGATGGTGGAACGCGCTCCGATCGGCCTGGCGTTCGACGAAATTGCGGCTCGCACCGGCTGGCTCGAACATCACATTCGCGAAACGGCCACGAAAGTCGCGGAGTCCGGCCACGCGAAATGCGTGGCCACCGAGCCGCTGTTGCTGGTCCCCGGGAAAATCTTGGACGAAGTGCGCCAGAAAATTGCGGCCCGGGTCGAGCAATTTCATAAAGAGAACTCGCTTTCCCAGGGAATGCCCCGCGAGGATTTGCGGTCGCACCTGGGACGGCGGGTGAAGGCCGAGACCTTTCGCGCGGCGCTGGAAGAACTGGTGGCGCAGAAAAAGCTCGAGTTGCAGGGCGATCTGGTGAAACGCGCCGGGGCGGCCATCACTTTGGATCCCGAGGAAGCCCGCGCCAAGAAAGAAATCGAGGCGGCGTTTGCTACTGCTGGGCTGGCGGTGCCCACGGTGAAGGAAGTTCTCAGCAAGCTACCCGTCGAGGCGCGCCGCGCCGAGAAGATCCTCCAGATCCTGCTGCGCGAGAAGAGCCTGGTGCGCGTCACGCCGGAGCTGATTTTTCATCGCGATGCGCTGGCGCACCTGAAGGACCGCCTGTCGATCTATAAGAAAACCAAGGGCGAGCGGCTCTCCGTGCCGGTGTTCAAGGAGCTGACCGGGATTACCCGGAAATACGCCATCCCCCTGCTCGAATACCTGGACCGCGAGCGGGTAACGAGGCGGGCAGGGGACGAGCGTGTTATCCTGTAGGCGTGCGGTGGGGCACAGGCTTGCCGCGCGAGGCGTCCTGCGCTAGGGTGGGGATAGCGTGCCAGAGGCAGGGTGCGTGGAGGCGGTTTATGGGTGAGTTTAGTATTTTTCATTGGCTGGTGGTGCTGGCCGTCGTGCTGCTTTTGTTCGGCGGGCGCAAGATTCCCGAGGTGATGCGCGGATTGGGCGAGGGCATTCGCAACTTCAAGGAAGGAATGTCCGGCGCGACGCACCCGACCGCTACTCCTCCGCAACAGGCGGCTCCTCCGGTAGTGGAGAAGCCCACGGAAGAGAAGAAGGCGTAGGGCCTTCGGCGATAGATATTTGGATTGGCGGATGGAGATTGGGCAGCCTCAGGGCTGCCCTTTTGTTTTTCGCCCGGAAAGCTCCACCGCGTCCCCTGGTCCAGTTCTTTCTCAAGAATCTCAGCGCTTGATTTTCCCTGGCGAGGCTGACAGGGATGCCCTTGCTATATCTGTCAGGAAATCACGAACAGAACCAAGCGTCGAAGAACATCTACCGGAAGAAGCACATCGGGCGACACAAGGGTGGCGCAAAGCCGTAACTTAGGCCATCACGGTGGGTGGAGTTAAGAGGCGCTCTCTTGCGAGGGCACCTCTTCCTTGCTTTGAGCCTTCCGGGGCCTGGCGGACCTACTCCCGCCAGCGAAGCCACCCACGTCATATCGGGGAGAGCTACCCCCCACCCCCCGTGTTTTTGTACATCGTTATGATTCCATGAGGGTTACGTCGTCATGTGATGCAACGTTATGATTCCACAGAGGATAGTGGCTTTGATGCTGTTGGTTTTTGCTTCCGATACTCCCGATACCCCCCCACCCCCGGGGTAGTGCGTATCGATATCAAAAGAAAAGACTTACAAAGTGTAGTGCGTAACTATGTGATTCTAAATTGCTTATTTGCGCATGGAGATAATGTTTGATCGCGAGGAATGCTTCCTCTCCCTAGGAGAACCTGGTCTGAAAATGAAAAAAGCGCCGATGATGGGCGCTTGGAACGAAAATTTGCTTGATTCAAGGATATCGCGAACCAGGAATAAGTCAAGGGCGAATTGCATTGGGTGATATCAGGCAGCTTGTGTGGCGCGGCGCAGTGGCCCCGGTTGTCGGGAAAATGTTTGTTATTTCGTCGGACCCTAAGCGGAGGAAAGGTCGGACGGACGCGCTAAAGCGCGCCCCTAGATTTCGAGCCGTTAGGTGGACGGTGGGGTAAATGGTCCAGTCAGAAGGCGGTCGCTACTCTTCGGGGCTGCTCTCGGAGCTCGGGGCAAGCGGGTAAACGGGTGGCGGAGGGAACGTGTTGCAGTGGACTGACAAGGTGCGGATTCTTACTGGAGCTTGGCGTATTCGGATTTGGCTTGTTGGAGGATGGGGACGTCGGGATCGGCGTCTTTCCAGAGGGCGAGGAAGTCCTGGTAGGCGGTTTTAGCTTTCGCGGAGTCGCCGGAGAGGGCGTACGCGCGGGCGAGACCGAGGCGCGCGAGTGTGTGAAGAGGGCTGTTCGGAACAATTGCCCGGTGGTCGAGGATTTTTTGAAACTCCACAGCTGCCGGGGCGCCTTGTTTCGCGACTAGATAGGCCTGACCTTTCAGATATACAGGATAAAGAGTGAAGCCCAAAAACGACTGCGAAATGCCCAACTCGTAAGGCGCGGCTGGGGCGAGTTCTTCGATGGCTTTGGCACCTTGCCCAATGCTCAGAGAGATCGCGGCGCGGGCCATCGGCACGTTCGTGGATCGTACCGCAGTATCTTCCGGATAGCGGTTGGCGAGCTCATCGGCCAGCCGCGTGGCGGGCAAGGCCTCACCAGCGAGTCCCAACGCGACGGCTGCAATCGCTTGGACGTCTCGGTCGCTCGAGAGGGCCAGAGCCGCCCGGGCCTGGAGTCTTGCCAAGGAGGTGTTTCCCACAACGGCTTCGAGCAAAGCGGAAAGGGCCTGATAGCCCGCAGCGCGATCTTTCGAGTCCGCGCGTTGAGCAGAATCTACCGCGCGCCGTGATAGCTCCCGGGCCTTGACGAGCTCTCCGCCATAGGCCATGGTTCGCGCCTGAGAGTCGAGCGACTGGTCTTCCCATCCAGGCTTGCCGACCAACAACGCGACTTCGCGCTGCATCCCCGGGGCGTCATGCTGCAAGAAAGCAATCGCATAGACGCAGAGGTGGAGATAAGGCGCGTCCACGCTACGTGCCTCCGCTTCTTGGGCGGTAGCCTTGGCCTCGTCCAATCGATTCAGGTTGAGGTAGCCTCCGCAAAGATTGGCGTAACTGACGCCGTCCGGGGTGAGGCTCATTGCTTTCTGGTCCGCGGCAAGGCTTTTTTCGTGTTCACCCATGTTGGCATACAGGACGCTCAAATTCGTTGGAGGCACATCGTCGCGCGGGTAAGTCTGGGCCCACAGTTCATAGGCATTGCGCGAGGCTTCCCAGTCGCGCGTCGAGTAGCTCTCATAGTGCGAGACGATATAGAGCTTTTCGCGTTCACTGACGCGCTCGCGGAGGTCGTAGGCTCTGCGAATGGCATCCATGGCGCGAGCGTCCTCGGACAAATTGTCATAATTCGTGCTGAGCCGCGCGTAGGCCATGGCGAAATTGGGATCCAGCTGAATGGCGTGCTGAAAGAAAGGAATGGCGGCGACGAAGTCGCCCTTGGTGCTCATGGTTTGATAGCCGAGGCTGTAGGCCTGCAAGGCTTCGAGAGATGGTGTGGTTACGCTATCCGGCGGCGCATCGTATTTCTGCACGGAGGCCAGCGATTCGCCCAGCTTCGCGCGCATGCTGGTGGCAGCGTCACCCAGAGATTTCAGCACCTGCTCTTTGCCAGCAGCAGTGACCTGCTGTTCGGCGAGCAGATCGCCGCTGCGGCAGTTCACGGCTTTCAAGCCGAGTACATATTGACTGCCCAGAGGAGGAGATGGAGCCTTCGATGGTGGCGGCGCTAGCCGTACGTTGGCAGACCTCGCGCGCCAATTCGTGGGTCAAGCGCGCGTCTTTGCGCTGGGCCATCAACGAGATGGTTTGGGCGATGCGGTCATCGGATAGCAGGTTCAAGAAGGGAGACTGCTCGAGCTGAGAGGAGAGCCCTTGGCGCAAGGCGCCATCGAAGACGGGGTCGCCGGTGGTGTTGGTGAAATCGGCGAGCACGATGGTGTCTTTTTCGGTGAGCTTCGCGGCGGAGGCGGAGCGGTGCCAGAACAAGAACGCGGCGGCGAGAACGGCCACCAGGAGAGCCGCGGAGGCCAGAACCAGGCCGCGCTTGGACTTGGGAGGAGCGGCGGAGGTCGAAGAGAGGTTGCTGGATGGTGCGCTGGCTGAGAGCGCTGGGTCTCCGCTCGGATGGACAGCGCTGGGCTGACTGGGGATGAAAGCAGAATGGGCCGTGTGGGCGACCCGCCCGGAATCGGAGTCGCGTTTGAGGCGCTGGAGGTCGCTGCGAAGATCGGAGGCGTGCTGGTAGCGGAGGGCGGGATCTTTTTCGAGGGCTTTGTTGATGATGCGCTCGAGCTCGGCGGGGATATTGGCGTTGAGGCGCACGGGGGCGACCGGGGCGCGGTTGAGAATGCCGTCGAAGATCTCGGCGGAGCTGGCCCCGGCGAAGGCCAGGCGGCCGGTGCTCATTTCGTAGAGGACGACGCCGAAGCTGAAGAGATCGCTGCGGGAGTCCAGTTCGCGGCCGCGGGCTTGCTCGGGGGACATGTAGGCGACGGTGCCGAGGGTGGTGCCCGGGCTGGTGAGATGGGCTTCGCCGAGGGTGCGCTGATCCTCGGTGGTGCTTTCGCTGGCGCCTGCGGCGCCGGGGAAGAGAGTTTTCGCCAGGCCGAAATCGAGGACTTTGGCTTGGCCGCGGGAGGTGACGAAGATGTTGGCGGGCTTTACGTCGCGGTGAATGATGCCTTTGGTGTGGGCGGCGTCCAGGGCGTCGGCGATCTGGATGGAGAGGGCCAGGGTCTCGTCGAGGGCGAGCGGCTTGGAAGAAATGGTGTGCTTGAGGGTTTGGCCGTCGAGGAACTCCATGACGATGAAGGGATGGCTGTCTTGTTCGCCGATCTCATAGATGGTGCAGATGTTGGGGTGGTTCAGCGCGGAGGCGGCTTGGGCTTCGCGTTGGAAACGCTCAAGAGTTTGCGGATCGCGGGCGATGCCGTCGGGGAGGAACTTCAGAGCGGCGAAGCGGTGGAGCTTGGTGTCCTCGGCTTTGTAGACGACGCCCATGCCTCCGCCGCCGAGTTTTTCCAGAATGCGGAAATGAGCAATGGTGCGGCCAATTAGGGTCGGGGAGTCGGGCATGCGTTGGGTGATGTTAGTTGGGGTGCGGGCTTGGCGTCAATGAATTCGAGGGATGCAGGAGACCGCGGCTAAATAACAACTATTCCCAGTGCCGGCAGCTCCTGCAGCGCGTCGGCTAGAAGCAGGGCGGCGCCGCTGAAGAGCAAGGTGTCGAAGAAATAATTCAAAGCGACGATGTCGATGGGACTGGCGACCAACAGCGGTAGATAAACGAACAAGACGAGCAAGAGAATCATGATGCCCAACCAGGTTGCTGCGAGACGCGCTTTCTTGTTGATAATGAGGCAGCCGCCCGCCGCAAGGAGCACCGCGCCCGCGAGATAGGCCCAGAGCAGGCGCGCGGGAACCCAGACCGGGATGATTTTCCCCAGGGGAACGCCGGGGGCGAACTGCGGATGCAGAAAGTGTTCGATGCCAAAGAAGAGGGAGGGTACGGCGACGAAGAATCGCGCGAGGGTTACGAGCCATGGAGTCCCTGGGCGTTCGACGCGCATTTGTGATCCGGCAAAGGCGAAAGCGCCGCCGCCGAAAGCCGTGTCTCGCAGGCCGACCGCCCAGAAAATTCTGTCGGCTGGATGGGCGATGATGTTGGGTATGTGGATCAAGAGTTCGAAGGAACAGAACATGATCCCAAGAAGCGAGGCCGCCCACAGCGACTGGATCCGGACGGTGATGCTGAGCGCCGCCGCGATTAGAGCAATGCCTACCAGGTAGACCCAGAAGAGATGGCCGGGAATCCAGCGCGGAACGACGTTGGCAATGTCCGCGGCATCGACGAGGTGCTCGGTACCGAAGACCGCCAGCGGAATCGCGAAAAATAAACGGCCGAAGGGCATGATCTTGTCGAGGCCCCGCGCTTGCGGCAGTTCGTTTTTGATGATTTTTACCAGGCCGATGATCAGCAGGAGCGATCCGGAGAAATAGAGCCAGAAGATTGCGTTCGGGATTCCGAAGATGGACAGGGCGAGCGCAAAGGGAGCGGGAGCGCTGGCTGGGAAGCCGCAGAGCATTGGTTAGGCCCTCCGTGTGTGAGTCTGAGTCGTGGCGCGGTGCAAGGGTTGCCCGCCGAGATCAACGTGCAGAGGCACGGCGACGTGCGGGGGCGAGCATCTTACCGCTCAGGCGCGGCTCGGACAAATCAGGTACAGGCGGCGGTTAGTCTTCGGACCAGCCAAGGTCGGCGAGTTCGTGGCAGAGGCGGGAGAGGGGGAGGCCGACTACGTTGAAGTAGCAACCTTCGATGCGAGGGATGTAGCGGCCGGCGCGGCCCTGGATGGCGTAGGAGCCGGCTTTGTCGCTGGGTTCGTCGGTGGCGAGATAGCGATTGAGCTCTTCGTCGGAGAGGGCGGCGAACTGGACATGAGTGGTTTCGACGAAGCTGCGGCGTTCGGCGTCGGGGAGACGAATGAGGGTGACACCGGTGACTACCGAATGGGTACGGCCGGAGAGCTTGGAGAGCATGGTGCGGGCGTCGTCGGTGGTGCGGGGCTTGCCGAGGACTTGGGCGTCGAGGGTGACCACGGTGTCGGCGGCGATGACGATGGCCGGGCCTACGGCGCGTGCGGCGACGAGTTCGGCTTTGGCGTCCGCCAGGCGCTGGACGAGGTCGGGGGCGGATTCGTTGGGGATGGGGGTTTCGTCTACGGCGGAAGACATGATGATGAACGGGATGCCGGCGGCGCGGAGGATGTCGGCGCGACGGGTGGAGGCGGAGGCGAGGATGAGTTTCATGGGTATTCGTTGGCGGTCAGAATACTACACGGTGGAGGTCGGCGGGGCAGCGGGGGGTTTGGGGTTAAGAAGAGTGCAATAGTATAAGGGGATAACAGTACAAGAGCGGCTGGGATTTTGGTTGATTGGTGAGATTGTGGCGCTTTTGGCGTTGGCATAGACCCCTGGGCACTCAGGCTAGGCGGGAGTGTCTGCGCTTTTGAGGCTAGATGACTACGGATTCTTGGTATTCACCGAAGGTGCGGCGGAGGGTGTCGGAGATTTCGCCTACTGTGGCGAAGGATTCTACGGCGGCTAGGATGGCGGGGAGGAGATTTTCTGTGGTGGAGGCGCGGCGGGCTAGTTCGGCTAGGGCGGACTGGGTGGTCGCGGCGTTGCGTTTGGCGCGCAGGGATTGCAGGCGGGCGATTTGGGCGCGCTCGATGCCGGGATCGATGCTGAGAGTGGGGATGCCACGTTCTTCGTCGGCTACGAATTCGTTTACGCCTACTACGATTTGATCTTTTTTCTCTACGGAGCGCTGGTAGTCGTAGGCGGCTTTCTGGATTTCGCTTTGCACGAAGCCGGATTCGATGGCTTTGAGCATGCCGCCCATGGCGTCGATTTTTTCGATGTAGGAGAGAGCGCCGGCTTCGATTTCGTTGGTGAGATGTTCGATGGCGTAGGAGCCGGCTACGGGATCGACGGTGTTGGCTACGCCGGTTTCGTGGGCGATGATTTGCTGGGTGCGCAGGGCGATTAAGGCGGCGTCCTCGGTGGGGAGCGCGAGGGCTTCGTCCATGGAATTGGTGTGGAGCGATTGGCAGCCGCCTAGGACCGCGGCTAGGGCTTGAATGGCTACGCGGACGATATTGTTTTCGGGTTGCTGGGCGGTGAGCGAGGAGCCGGCGGTTTGCGCATGGAAGCGGAGGAGCAGAGATCGCGGATCGCGGGCGGCGAAACGCTCTTGCATGATGCGGGCCCAGAGGCGGCGGGCGGCGCGGTACTTGGCGATTTCTTCGAGCAGGTCGTTGTGGGCGTTGAAAAAGAAAGAGAGTTGCGGGGCGAAGGCGTCGACGGAGAGACCGGCGTCGAGAGCGGATTGGACGTAAGCGATGGCATCGGCCAGGGTGAAGGCGACTTCCTGGACGGCGGTGGAGCCGGCTTCGCGGATGTGGTAGCCGGAGATAGAGATGGTGTTCCACTTGGGAAGCTCGGTGCGGCACCAGGCGAAAATGTCGGTGACGATGCGCATGGCGGGACGCACCGGATAAATGTAGGTGCCGCGGGCGATGTATTCCTTGAGGATGTCGTTTTGCACCGTGCCGGAAAGTTTTGTGAGTGAGGCGCCTTGCTTCTTGGCGACCGCTACGTAGAGGCAGAGGAGGATGGCCGCGGTGGAGTTGATGGTCATGGAAGTGGAGACTTTTTCCAGGGGGATGTTTTCGAAGAGGGTCTGCATGTCCTCGAGGGAGTCTATGGCCACGCCGACTTTGCCTACTTCGCCGAGAGCGAGGGAGTGGTCGGAGTCCATGCCGATTTGTGTGGGGAGATCGAAGGCTACCGAGAGGCCGCTTTGGCCTTTGCCGAGGAGATAGCGATAACGCTGGTTGGATTCGGCGGCGGAGCCGAAGCCGGCGTATTGGCGCATGGTCCAGAGGCGGCCGCGATACATGGAGGGGTAGATGCCGCGGGTGTAGGGCGATTCGCCGGGGTAGCCGATGGTGGATTCGGGATCGGAGTGCGAGAGATTTTCTTGGGTGTAGAGGCGGTCGATGGGGAGGCCGGAGAGCGTGGCGAAGCGGGGTTTGCGCTCTTTCGATGGATTGGCGGGGTTGTCAGGTTCGGACATGATTTCATCGAACTGTGAGAATCGCAATTTGCTACTAAATCGGAAAATTCGTAACTGGCCGGACTAAAGTCCAGCGCCTACATAAACCGTCCACGAGTACATAAGCCGCCTGCTTGAAACCGCGCCGCCCGCAAAACCCGAATAAAACCAAGGGCTGTCGCTAGAGCTTGCGCGCGCGGCGAAATGACGTTATGGCGAAGAACACAAATAACGCGGCGACCGCGGCGGCAATGGCGATCAGCCAGGGAGCGACGTCGCGGGTCCAGGCGCGGGCGGCGGAATTGAGCCAGGCTAGCGCCAGGACGGCGAAGACCGCGCCGGTCATTTCGTGAAAAAGCTGCTTGAGAACGCGCCAGAGACGGCGAAAACCGCCTTGCTGCGGGGCTGCTTCGGCTGCGCGAATGGACGTGGCCACGCGGATATCTTAGCGCAGAATGCGCGCGGGCATGCACGACGTAGAGGAAAAGACCTGGCGTTGGACCTGGACGTAAGGACTGTGAACACTTTGGAGACAACGGCTGGAAGCTCTCTTGTGTCCGGCAGAACGTGGGCCTAGAATGGCCTAGACGTCGGGGAGACTGCCGTGCAACTTGACGACAACCTGAAAAACCTGCTGCGTGAATTGGGCCACGCGATCAATGACACGGTCTCGGAATCCGAACGAATCACCGGCGCGATTGCCGGGGTACGCGCGCATGGGTACGACATCGTGTTGAAGCTGGACGCGACGATCGGGCTGGCCAGACGCGACGCCGCAGCGGGAGAAACGACCTCGCTGACGACGCAGGATAAGCGCTTCCTGGAGTCATTGAGGATACAGGTGGATCAGGAATCACTGGATCAGGACCCCGAGCGGAAGCCGGTGGCGCGGTTGACGATGACGCCGCAGGATGTGCGGTTCCTGAAATCGCTGAGGATTGCGACGGACGATATCGAATGAAGACGCGGAGCAAAATCGCGGGAGCGGGTTTCGCAGCGGCAGTGCTGGCGACTTTGTGCGGTCCGGCGGCGCGAGCGCAGGGGCCCGAAGTGCTGGCGCCGATTGTCGTGAATACCGCGGTGCCAATTGTGGTGAACGCGGTGAAGCCCAAGCCGTCGGGCTTGGCCAAGTTCGAAGGCTTTGTCATGCACGCGAACACCACGCAGATCACCGTGCGCGCCAAGGGGAACGACATGTCGATCCAAACGTTCGCCTTGTCGAAAGCCGCCGGAGACAAGATGCAGCAGACCATCGACAAGGGCGGATTTCAGTACGGCGATAAAGTGACGGTCTTGTACGACCCCAGTTCTTTGAAAGCGGTCAAAATAAAAGGTAAACCTTCCCCGGCCCTGTAAGTTACGCGCGCCGCTGTGCTTCGCCTGCCTGCTGTCGCCGGACGATTTTATCCTTCCCATCCCGCGGAATTGACTGCGCTCGTTCGACAATTCACAAAAACTGAGGAACCCGGAGTTGCGCGGGTGCGGGCGTGCCTGGTGCCGCATGCGGGTTACGTGTATTCCGGGCATGTTGTGGGAGCGGTGTTGTCGCGGATTGCGCTGCCGCGGAAAATTGTGATTTTGGGCGTGCGGCATTTTCCGCGGGGGGAGCAGGCGGCGATTCTTTCGAGTGGGGCTTGGCGAACGCCGCTGGGCGATGCGCCGATCGACGAGGTGCTGGCGGGAGCGCTGCGGGCGGAATGCCCGCTGCTGCGCGAGGACGGCGTGGCGCATGCCGGGGAACATTCGCTGGAGGTGCAGTTGCCGTTTCTGCAAGTGTTGGCGCCGGGGTTTTCGTTTGTGCCGGTGGCCTTGGGCACGATTCGATTTGAGGATCTGGTGAGCGTTGGAGAAGCCCTGGCGCGAGTTCTGGCTGCGGCGGAAGAGGAAGTGCTGCTGCTGACGACGTCGGACTTGAACCATTATGAAGACGATGCCACGACGCGAGTGAAGGACCGCAAGGCCATCGAACAACTGCTTAGGCTGGACGCCCGGGGACTCTACGACACCTGCAGGAATCAGGAGATTTCCATGTGCGGACTGGGGCCTGCGGTGGCCATGATCACGGCGCTGCGGCAGTTGGGTGCAGAGCGAGGGGAGCTGGTGCGGTATGCGACTTCGGCGGAGATGTCGGGCGATACGGCCGCGGTGGTTGGATATGCCGGAATGATTTTTCGTTGAGAGCGCCGATCCCCCTGCGGTGTGAGTTAAATGAAAACGGCTCCGATTTTACTCGGAGCCGTAAAGTTTCCCGCTGACTTATTCCGGGATGCCAGCCGTTTAGTGCGGGTGCCCGCCGGACGATGAGGGCGCCGACGCGTGCGAAGTCGAAGTGGTAGAGGAATGCGAGGTGGACGCAGAGGCCGAGGATGCGGCCGAACGCCCCGAAGGCTGAAAACGCGCGCCGCCACCGCTGCCGGAGGATGCACCGCGGCCGCCTTCAGCGGAGCGCGGGGCCGGAGGCGGAGTCATGGCGTGAGGAGAATATGCTGCGGCGGAGCGAGCGGTAGGGGGCGGGGCGGCAGCACGCTGTGGCTGCGGCGCTTGCGCTCCCGTGACCCGCATCGGTTGGGCCGCCGTGCCCGCAACCGCGGCTGTCGAGGGCGCAGCGGGTGCGGTGTTGCTGTTGACGAAGCGATGCTCGCGTGGATCGTAGGTAATCGAGGAGTTGTGGTCCACGGCAACCACGTGGGGCGCCAACTCGTTGTTGGCCGCGACGCGAGAGACCCGCATCGGCGGGGCCGCCGCGACCAGCGTGGTGCTCAGGGTGTTGCGCGGCGCAGACTTGACCACTTTCCATTCGCCGGCGCTGGCGGGCACCCGCTGGGAAATCGCGCCGCCGTTCACCGGGAATACTCCCTTGGCCAGATTGATCGGCGTTTTGCCCCGGACGTCGAGAGGATGAACGGGGACCAGACCGGTCAGACCGGGTGTTTTCGAGCGCACCCATACTCCAGTGACCGGACGCCAAGGGCCCGATCCGACGAAGATGGTTCCGCCACCGAAGCCGCTGGGCGCCCACAGCCAGCCGAACACAGGATCAAAAATCCATCCACCATAGTGATACGGCAGCCAGCCCCAAGGCTGATTGCCGATGAAGGAGGGGCCGAACATGCTGTCTGTAAACCAGCCGCCGCTAGCGAACGGCGACCAGCCCAGGCCTACACCGTAGGGCCTCCAGCAATTGCCGTAGCCAGAAACCGGGTACCAAGAACCGTAGGTGTAAAGATCGGCCAAGCCGGAAGAGTAGTACGGCGAACTCACGTATTGCTGCGCGGCGGCGGTAGCGGAAACCACGCT
The DNA here is from genome assembly GCA_963788495.1 of uncultured Acidobacteriota bacterium. Lineage (GTDB taxonomy): Bacteria > Acidobacteriota > Terriglobia > Acidiferrales > UBA7541 > Acidiferrum. Next base: position 259,687 of record CAWBGX010000007.1, read on the forward strand.
GTCGATGCGCCCGGAAACCCAGCGGTCAAAATCGTCGTCATTGGAGAGCCGGCCGACATTGGCGGAAGCTTCGTCACCGGCGCGCATGGAAAAGGACTGGCCCTTGACCAGCGAGGTGGTTTTGTCTTTGCGCAGAACCGAGACGTGGCCCTTGAGGACATTCACGGAGCTGCCGTCGTCGAGATTGTCGAAGCGGAAGCTGGCGCGGCCGGCGGCCTCGACCGTGAAGTCTCCGCCGGTGACGCTGAAATAGTCGCTATCGGCGGGATTGACGTAAAAGGACGCGGTGCCCTGGCGCAGCACCAGGCGAGTGGTCTTGGCGCCGTCTTCCAGCGAGAGATCGTAAAATTCAAGAACGGTGTCCTCGGAGAGAAAGGCCATGGCGCCGTTCTCGAACTCGACTTCGGCCCGGCCTTTATCGGTGGCCAGGACGTAGCCCTGGCGAATAGGCAGGTTGAGCTCGGCAGCTTGCCAGGGCACGTTGGGAGCGGAGAGCGGGTCGCCTTTCACGTCACTGGCGAAGCGCACATCGCCCTGAACCAGGCTCAGGCGGATGATGCGCGCGTGACTGGCATCCGCGAGAGCGGGATGGGCGGCGAAAAGCAGAGAGAAAAGACTTAGCGAAGCCAGACGGAACAGCGTGCGGGAAGTCATTGGTCACCCCCTAGCGGGGACACGGCCTACATCGATAAGACGGCACACAACCTGCTGAGGTTGCAAAGGATTCAGAGTGCTGTCCTCTGATAGTCCCGCTTGGGGGAGGATACGTCAAGGGCTGCAATGTAAAAAGTAAGTCCGGGAAGAGCTGGTTTGGAAAGAGGGCTGGGTTGTAAGGAAATTTCGATGGCTAGCGGCTTGACACGCTGATAGTCAGACGCTAGTTTCGAAATACGGGGAAGTGTCAACTCACCCTGGCACGAATCCTGGAGTTCCGTGGTTTCTTCAGGCATTGACTAAAGGGATGGGAAACATTCACCCGCGCGGGCCGTCCATTCTTGTATTCGATCGAGAGGAATTATGCGAGCGACTTACAAAGCAGCAGCGACCGTAGTGTTTCTTATCGGCTTATTGAGCGCAGGACGAGCCTACGGACAAGGCGGGGCCACCGGCGCGATCAGCGGCGTGGTGGTGGACAGCAGCGGTGGCGCGGTGAGCGACGCCGAAGTGCAGGTGATCGACACGCGCACCGAGGCGCTGGCGCGGAAAGTGCCGACCAACGTGGACGGAGCGTTTACCGTGGCACTGCTGCCGCCGGGGACCTACTACGTAGTGGTGAACAAGTCGGGGTTCGCGGAAGCGAAGGTGGATCGAATCGAAGTCCACGTGACCGAAACGACCCGGCTGACGATCTCGCTGAAGCCGGGCTCGATTACCGAGAAGGTGGAGATCTCCGCGCAAGTGACCAGCGTGGAAACGACCAGTGCAACGACCGGACAGTCCATCGGCACCGAGACGGTGCGGGAACTGCCGCTGGCCACGCAGAATTACCAGCAACTACTGACTTTGTCGACCGGCGCGCAGAGCGAGCTGAATGCCTCGGCGCAACTGGGGCGCGGGAACGCGCGGGTGATCGTGAACGGGCAGCGCGAGGACAATAACAATTATTTGATCGAAGGGATCAGCGCGACCGACTACAACGTGGCGCAGGCGACCAACGTGCCGCTGCCGAATCCCGACGTCATCCAGGAATTTAAGGTGCAGACATCGCTGTACGACGCCAGCCAGGGGCGCAATGGCGGGCGGCAACGTCAACGCGATTTTGAAGTCGGGCACGCGGGAATTTCACGGCGATGTGTATGAATATTTCCGGAACGACGTGCTGAATGCCAACGAGTTCTTTCTGAACGCGGCGGGACAGGATCGCCCGGTGGTCAAGCAGAACATTTTTGGAGGCAGCGTCGGAGGACCGTTGGTGAAGGAGAAGTTCGGCTTCTTCTTCGTCAATTATCAGGGAACGCGGCAGCGCAGCGGCCTTTCTCCCGGGACGGAGATCAGCAATCCCGGGTTGCCGGTGCTGCCGACGGACCGGTCGGACGCGTCGATTTCCCAGGCGTTCTTCGGGAATACCACCACGGCCATCGATCCGGTGGTGCACGCCTTGCTGAATTTCCAGAGCAATCAGTTCGGAAGCAGTCCCGGCGGATTCTTGATACCGTCCATCCCAGGCACACCGGGGCAATCGGCGCCATTCACCATCAGCAAGCCGGGAAAATATACGGATGACCAGTTCACGACGAACTGGGACCGCGAATTCCGCAGCGGGGCGGACAAGTTCAGCGCTCGGTTCTTCTTCTCGCAGGCGGAATCCTTTCTGCCCTTTGGCGCCGGCGACTTGCAGGAATCGCTAGGGTCCACGCTGTCCAGCAGCATCCAGTCGACGGCGCTGAATTTTCCGTACGATCTGCCGGTACGCACGCGCTTCTTCAGCGTAAGTGAAACGCATCTGTTTTCACCGACTCTGGTGAACGAATTCCGCTTTGGTTTTGTGCGCATCAGCAACGATTTGACCAACGTTCCGCCGGTGACCGCCGCCGATCTGGGCATCCAGCGCCCCACCAACAACGCCACGACTTCGATTTACAAATTCGTGCTGGCCAGTTCGGGTTTTGAGATTGGCCCCACACCCGCGGCCGATCAGTTCCAAAACCAGAACAACTACAACTTCGTGGACACGCTGAGCTGGGTCAAGGGAGCGCACGTGCTGCGCTTCGGCGGCGAATATACGCGGGTCAATCTCGATAAGGCATTTCCGCAGGTGTTTAACGGCGAATTGTTTTTTACCAACACACCTGGGTCTACAGACTTTCAAAACTTTTTGCAGGGATCGCCGCAGTTCAGCTTCGGGGGCGGCGGCGTGTCAACCCACGCATACCGCACCAACGATTTCGCGTTCTTTGGGCAGGATGACTGGAAAGCTCGCCGCAACATAACGCTAAACCTTGGGTTGCGCGTGGAAGGACTCGGGGCGTTTCATGATAACAAGTGCCACATCGGCAATCTGGACCCGGCGCTGGCCAACTCCGGCCAGTATCCTTTTATTTATGGCAGCTGCGTGAAAGGGCTGGGAGTTGCTGGGCTGGCGCCTACGGGAAGCAACACGACCTATAAGAATGACTACGCTACGGGACTCGGGCCGCGTTTGGGCTTTGCGTGGGACGTGCTTGGGCGCCACGACACCACCGTGCGTGGAGGCTACGGAATTTATTTTGTCCGCGAAGACGTGGGCAGCGTGGATCAACTCAGCTTCAACCCGCCGTTTCTGCCGGTGGCGTTCGGCGGCGGCGGTCCGGGCAGCCTCTCCAACTTCTTCCTGACGGGCACCAACGCTTTGCCCCAGGCTGGTGTTCTTGATCCGAACTTCGTTCCGTGCCTCGGAGCGTTCACTGGATTCATCGATCCCAACACCGGTCTGCCCACCATGGATACGAGCCTGGTGGCGAATTACGCCTGCGCGAGCTCGAGTCCGGGAGTCGTGCCGTCACAGTTTCTTTTTGGCTTGACTGTTCCGCGGCACTTCGAGGCGCCCAACACGCAACAGTGGAACTCTGACGATCCAGCACTCTCTCGGCAAGCAGTGGGTGCTCGAGTTGGGCTACGTCGGCACGCATGCGGTGCACCTGCGCGAGACGCGGACCAGCATCCAGGCGGCGCTGGCCAGCCCGACCAATCCGATCCACTTGACGGCGGCCGACGGAACACCGTTCACGATCACGGAAACCACCGTTGCCAATGGCCCGGCCCGCTCCAACAACGCGGGCATCAACGGCTACAACGGTTTCCAACTGTTTGCCGACGATGCGTATTCGCACTATCACTCGCTTCAGACGACCGTGTCGCGCCGCTGGAACGCCGGTTATTTCCAGGCGGCCTACACGTTCTCGAAATCCACGGATGCAACATCGACCGGGAACACGGCGTTTAACAGCGCGTTCAATGATGAGTCGACGCTGAACGGATCGCGCGGCGATTCGGATTTCGACCGGCCGCATCGCTTGACGGTCAGCTACCGCTACGACCTGCCGTTTTTTGCCAGCGAAACGGGATGGAAGCACCGGGCGCTGGCCGACTGGGCCATCAGCGGAATCACCATCTGGCAATCCGGGGCGCCGTTCTCGGTTACGGACTCGGGAGCGGGCACGGCCTTTTTGGGGCCAGGGCTCACGCCGGGAACGCTTGGCGGGCAGCTTGCGTCGGGTGGATCGGTTGGCGCCGGACTGGCCGGGGGTAGCCTCGGCAGCCGCATAGACAGCGGCTATTTGAATCCGGGCAATTTTACGACGGCGCCGCTGCTGGACGCAGCGCTGGGGGGAGATAGCGCAGTAACCATCTTTGGCAACCTGGGCCGCAACATTTATCGCGGGCCGCGGCAGCAGAACTGGGATTTCTCGTTGATCAAGAATTTCAAGATCACCGAGCGCCAGCAACTGCGGTTCACGACCGACTTCTTCAACATTTGGAATCACGTGAACTTCGGCAATCCTTCGATCAACGACGTGGAGACCATTGGTCCGGCAAACAGTCCTTTCGGCAAAATCTTTTCGACGGTGGGAACGCCGAGGCTGATTCAGTTTGCGCTGCGGTACGCGTTCTAATTTCGAGGCACTCATTCTAGACTTAGGGGGCGCGGTCTTATCCCGAGCGAGAGCGGAGGAGGGGCGGCGCCCTTACATTTTTCGGCGGAGAACGTCTGACGGAATGGAGCGTTCATGAGCACAGGCACTTCACGAGTTCCACTGCTGGAACGAGACGCGGTTACGCCGGAGACCGCGGCGTTGTACGACACGCTGCTGGCACAGCGGGGAGTGGTGCCGAATATGTTCAAGGCGCTGGCGCACGCTCCGGGTATCGCCCAGGGCGTTGCCGGATTCCTGAGAGCGTTGCTGAGCGATGGCGCGCTGAGCGGGTGGTACAAGGAATTGGTGGCGGTGCGGATTTCGATTTTGCTTGAGTCCGAGTATGCTATTCGCGCGCATAACGCTTCAGCGAAGAAGAAAGGCGCGACGGATGAGCAGATCGCCGGCGTGCGGGAATTCGAGCGGGGGCCTTATGACGCGAAAGAGAAGCTGGGATTCCGGCTGGCGGACCGGTTGCATCGCGGGGCGCGCGAGGTGGACGACGCGTTTTATGCGGAGTTGAAGGGCGCGTTCAGCGATACGGAAATGGTGGAGTTGTTTCTGACCGCGGCGGCGTTTGAGATGTTCCCCCGGTTCATCGACGGGCTGCATATACCGGTGACGCCGCTGCCCGCGGCAAAATGATAGGATGCAGGCGACTACTATGCGAAAGATTGCATCACGTGTTTCACAGTTGAACGGCGAAGGCGCGCTGGCGGTTTTCTCGCGCGCGAAGGAATTGGAGAAGCAGGGGCGGTCGATCATTCATCTGGAGCTCGGGGAGCCGGACTTTCATCCGGCGGCGCCGGTGGTAGACGCCGTGCGCGCGGCGGTGGCCGGAGGGCGCGACCGGTACGTGTCAACGCGCGGAATTCCGGCGCTGCGCGAAGCCATTGCTGCGTACTTGAAGCGGACGCGGCGGTTGGAAGTGGCCGCGGAGGAAGTGCTGGTGGCGCCGGGCTGCAAGATGGCGCTGGCCCTGGCGATGATGGCGCTGATCGAGCCGGGCGATGAAGTGCTGTACCCCGATCCGAGCTTTCCGATTTATCCGTCGTTTACGCGGGGCTTGGGAGCGACCGCGGTACCTTTCTTTCTGGAAGAGAAGAACCGGTTTCAACCGGACTTGGCCGAGATCGCCGCGAAAATCTCGCCGCGCACCAAGATGCTGATCTTTAATTCACCGAATAATCCGACCGGTACGGTTTTCAGCGGAGAGACGCTGGCGCGCATCGCGGAGTTGGCGGTGCGGCACGACCTGTGGGTTATTTCAGACGAGATTTACGCGCGAATTTTGTTTGGCGGGGAGTACCAATCGATTTGGGCGCTGCCGGGGATGGCCGAGCGCACCGTGATCATCGATGGGTTTTCGAAGAGTTTTGCGATGACCGGGTGGCGGCTGGGATATGGAGTCGCGCCGACGGGCGTGGTGGATGCCATGGACCTGCTGGTGCTGAATACGTTCACATGCGCGGCGGAGTTCACCCAGGTGGCGGCCATCGAGGCGCTGGCGGACTCCACGAACGCGGTGGAGGCCATGGTTGCGGAGTACCGGAAGCGCCGCGACTTGTTTGTCACCGGGCTGAACCGGGTTCCTGGATTTCGATGCCAGTCGCCGGATGGCGCGTTCTACGCGTGGGTGAATATCGAGGATACGGAGCTTTCCGCCGAAGAGATGGCCAGGATCCTTTTGGAAGAGGCGGGAGTGGCGGGGATCGCGGGTGCAGCGTTTGGATCGGCCGGGAAAAACTACTTGCGCTTCTCGCTCGTCGGGGCGCGAAATTTGCTGGAAGAGGCGCTGGAGCGCATCGAACGAGTGTCGGTACGCTGGCGGGCGGCGGTGGCGCGCTGAACTGGACAAGCATTTCTGCCGGCCTTCATTGTAGCTCTTGCACCAGAACGACCTGGACGGACAAGACTGTGCGTCCTACCGGAACAAGAATGAAACATTTGATGCACGCTGGGTTTGCGCTCGTGGTCGGGCTAGCGATGGCGACGACGGCAGCCGCGCAGGCGAAACCCCTGGCTGGCGCGGACGTCCCGAAGATCTACGAAAAGTTGCTGAAACAGATCGACCAGATTCCCCTCTATGACAATCACTCGCACGCCACTTTTCCGGACGACTCCGACATGGATGCCATGACCGGACCGCCGGATGAAAGCTCGGTGCTGCGGCTGCGCGACACCAATCCGGAATTCGTGGCCGGCGCGAAAGCCCTTTTTGCTTATCCTTACGACGATTTCAAACCCGAGCACGCGCAGTGGCTGATCGACAAAAAGAAAGCGGCGGAGAAGGCCGGCGGAACGGCCTATTGGGACAGCGTACTGGACAAACTGAACGTGGAGATTTGCCTGGCGAACCGCGTGGCCATGGCGCCGTATCTGGATCCGAAGCGCTTCCACTGGGTGTTTTTTGTCGATTCGTTTCTGTTTCCTTTGGACAATCGCGACCTGGCCGGAAAGAACCCGGACCTGGGCGTGTACCTTCCGCTCCAGGAAAAAGTGCTGCAACGGTACATGAAACAGGAGAACGTGACCGGGCTCCCGGTGGACCTGGCCGGCTATGAAACGTTTGTGCGGCAAACGCTGGCCGACAACCAGAAAAAGGGCGGCGTGGCCATGAAGTTCGAAGCCGCTTATTTCCGCAGCCTGTACTTCCGCGATCCGCCGCGCGAGAAAGCCGAAGCGATTTATGCCAAGTATCACTCGGGCGGGGTTCCGACCGACGAGGAATACCGGACTTTTCAGGACTACGTCTTCCGGGTGTTGATCGACCAGGCCGGTAAGCTGAATCTGCCGGTGCACTTTCATAGCGCAGTGGGCATCGGAGACTACTTCAGCCTGCGCAACGGGAACCCGTTGAACCTGGAGAACGTGGTGCGCGACCCACGCTACGCCAAGACGAAATTCGTGCTGATCCACGGAGGGTATCCTTACACGCTGGATATGATCTGGATGACCGCGGCGAAGAACGTGTACACGGATTCCTCGCTGATGGGCTACTACGTGTATCCTTCGGAGCTGAAAAACATTCTGAAACAGTGGATTTCGCTGTTTCCGGACCGGATGATGTTCGCCTCGGACGCGTTTCCGTTCAACGACGCGGTGGGGGCGGAAGAGACGTTTTGGCTGGCGGCGCGATCCGCGCGCACCGCGATTGCGGCGGCGCTGGCAGAACTGGTCTCCGAAGGAGCCTTTAGTGAAGAGCAAGCACTCGAGCTGGCGCGCATGTACCTGCACGACAACGCCGCGCGGCTCTACGGGGGAATGAAATGAGCGGAGCGGCCAAAATGAAGTACATCCCGTGGAACCAAGTCGAGCGCGAACATTTGAATCCGTTGATCGACCGGGAGATGGTGGTCGGGGAACAAGTCATGCTGGCGCGGGTGCTGATGAAGAAGGGCGCCCATGTGCCGCTGCACCAGCATCATAACGAACAGGTGACTTACATCCTGGAGGGTGCGCTGAAGTTCGCCATTGATGGGAAAGAAATCGTAGTCCACGCCGGCGAAGTCCTGTGCATACCGCCCCATATGCCGCATGAAGCGTGGGCCATGGAGGACACCGTGGACCTGGACGTGTTCAACCCGCCGCGCGAAGACTGGCTAAGTAAAACAGACGACTACCTGCGTCACGGGCGCTAGGGCGTCCCTAATCGGGGCCCGTGGGGTTGCGGGAAGGAACGTGGGGGTGTTTTCGTTTGGGTCAGTGCCACGTGAAAGAGCGTGGACAAAAGTTGTGAGGCTGTTTACCGTAGCGAGTGCCAGCCCAAAGTCAGGCCGATCTCCAAGGGGAACTTCATGAAGAGGCTACTAGCGGCAACATTGCTCGTGCTGGGAATGGCGCGCGGCGCACGCTCGCAGGATCCGAAGCAGATTTCTGAGGAAGCGAATCATAACGTGGCTGCGGATTTTGCCCTTACATCCGCGGCGAGCGAGCCGACCCTGTGGGTGGGATCGGTTGCTGCGCCCGCAGCGCCCGGCCCGTTTGCGCCGCTGGACCCGCCGACTCGTTCCGTTTCGCTGGCCGTACCAGCGCAGGGAGTCTCCGAGCCGTATGGAGCCGAAGGGCTGCAATATCGCATGGAACTCAGCCTGGCTGCCACACTGGTGAGGTTTCGCTCCTCGGTGTACTCGGCAACCGCTCCGGGCATCAATGGGTCTTTCGCGTACTACGTGACGGACAGAATTGCGATTGAAGGCAGCGTCACCACCGGGTTTGCTCCGACGATTTTTGCCAACGAGCACATAAAGTACTTGGGTTATGGAGCGGGACCCAAAGTGGTTTTACAGCACGCGAAGTTGTCGCCGTGGATTCACGGCATTTTCGGCGGCGCTCACGTTCTTCCACAAACGGGTCTCGGCAGTCAGAAGGCTTACCTGATCCAGGTGGGCGGCGGGGTGGACTACCAGTTCGTTCCGCGCGTTGCCGTGAAGGCGGAAGTAGACTGGATGAGGACCGGGTTTTTCGGAACGACCCAGAACAGCGGCCAGGCGATCCTGGGCCTGGTCATTCACTTCTAACACTTCTAGTTTTCCACTGCCGATTAATAGATTTCGCCCGTCGGGCGGTCCGTCGTCAGTTTGCCGCCTGACGCCGATAAAGAGTAGTCGTCACCGCCAGCACCGTGCCAGGTCTTGAGATTAAACGCCCCGCCGGGAGAGACACGATGTACGGAGACTCCGGTCATTTGGAGCGGGATACCCTTGCGACATACTTTCGGGGACTCTTTGGCTTCGATGAAATAAGCGGGGCCTGAGCCTACGACTTTGGCTTGTCCGTCCGGCTCCAAAAGCACCGCGGCATTTTCCTCGACCGCGATGGAGCGTACTTGGTGCGCCCAGCCATCCTGCAAGAGGCGGGCGAGAAACGTTACCAGGCGGCCCATACGATCCCGCTTGGCGAAGTGCGTATCGGTAATAACGCCGGCGAGCAGCGGAATGCTCAGGAAATCCCGGGAAAGAGTGATTTTGTTGCCGTAGGGGTCGGCGAGAGCCTCGGGGGAATGGATGGTATCGATCATCGATGCAAAGGAAAATTCTCCCAGGATCGCTAGGCCGGCACTGGAGCCACCGATGGGTTTGCCCGCCGCGATGTGGCGATTGATGGCGTCCTGGATCGGCGTGTCTTGCCAGAAGCGCACGTAGTTCGATTGGTCGCCGCCGGCGATGAAAATGGTTTCGGCGCGATCGATGATTTGAACCAGCTTGGAGTCCTCGGAGTCCTCGCGGCCGCTAAAAACGATGGTGGCGACCGAATTCAACGGGCAAACGGCGCGAATCTCTTCATTGACCTTCTTGGCGTAGTCGTCCTCGGTGTCGGCGCGAAGAATCAGGAAATCTCCGCCGTTGGTCCGTTCACAAAGAAACTTGAAGGCCGGGTCCTGCTCCGCTCCACCGCCCATGAGAGCGTATCCCGCGCGCGGCGTAGCGGAACTGTCCTCGGCGTTGCCGGAGCGGAAGTATTTCCATTTGGCAGAATCCGCGGCTTGGAGCGAACTGCAAATCAGAACAGAGACAAGACAAAGAAATGCGACTCGGAATGAGCTCACGAATTCTCCCGAAAATAGTCCGTGCCAGTGGTACCGGTTTTTGCCGGGCCGGTCAACAAATACGAAGAAAAGAGCGACGCGTCCCTCTTTTCTTGCCCCTCCACCCGGGAGGCAATTCGCATAAATCTAATAGCAAAGGACTTACGGACATGCCAGTTTGTAAATACATGATTCTAAAGGGGCATTTTACACTGGAATGTCGCTCAGGGCGTACGGATGTGGGCCGAAAAGGGCCTCGCGACGAACATTTCACTGTGAATGAAGGCAAAGCCGGGGAAGTGCGTTGCGCAGTTATCCCTGCCGATAAGTATACCACTGGACAACTAAAAGTCAAGGAAAAAATAGCCGGCGCAAGCCGCCCGAGCGCGAACCTTTCGCGGTTGACATCACTTCGCGCGTCTTTCATACTCGCGCTACTTCGATGGTCCTGACGGGGTGGCGTACATGAGGTTGTCTGTAACTCGCCGTTCCAGCGCCGCTCTGCAACAGGTGAGCGCGTCGGTAGCCGCGGGCACCCTCGAGTCCGGCCTCTAAGGTCCTCCTACCGCAGTCCTGTTTTTTCTTTCAACACGCAAAACCGCTGACGCGATGCAGCAGCCGCAGTGCCAATAGACGTCGAGGTGATTTTGGAGAAGGAATTTATGAAACTTCAAAGATTTGGATTTTTGTTTGCATTGTTGATGGCATTCCTCAGTGCGGCCGAGACGCCGGCGCAGACTTCGCAGGGGCGCTTCAGCGGCCAAGTGACCGATGCGAGCGGAGGAGTGGTGCCCAATGCAAAGGTGACCATCGAAAACCTGGGCACGCACGTGAAGCGTGAGTTGCAGACAAATTCGTCGGGGGAGTACGTCGCGTCCAACATCGACCCGGGATTCTATTCGCTGACCGTGGAAGCGAAAGGCTTCAACAAGATCGTGCGCTCGCGCGTGCAAGTGGAAGTAACCAACGATTTGAAGATCGATTTTCAGCTGAAGCCGGGTGAAATCACGCAAACCGTGGAAGTAACGGACGAGGCGCCGCTGACGGAATCCACCAACGACGTGCTGAGCGGGGTGCTGTCGAACAAAGCGGTTAACGAGTTGCCGGTGCAAGGCCGCGATTTTCAAAATTTGCTGACACTGCATCCTGGCGTTCAACGAACTCCCGGTGGGGGCTTTCATTCAACGTCGTCAAACGGAAACCGTTTAGACGACAACAACTACATCATTGATGGAGCGGATGACAACGACGCCTATTGGGGCGAGACGGTGGTCGGCGACGCTGGGGTACAGGGAACGCCGGCGAGCCTGCTACCGCTCGACGCCATCACCGAATTCACAACCAGTGAGAATCCGCAGGCCGATTTCGGGGCCAAGCCCGGCGTGGTGGTAACGATTGGACTGAAATCCGGGACGGATACGGTGCACGGGACCGCGTACTATTTCCACCGCAACAGCGCCTTCGACGCTCGCAATTATTTCAACCCCAGCCCGGACCCGTTTTCCGCATTGTTGTTGCACCAGTTTGGCGCTTCGATCGGGGGGCCCATCCTGAAAGGCAAGTGGTTTTATTTTGGGAACTATGAGGGCGTGCGGGATAAGGTCGGAAATCCGTTCGCAGCGGCAAGTCCGGTTACCGTCTCGCTGGCTACCGCCGCCAACCCGGCCGGCGATCCCACGCGAAGCCTGGTGGACGCGCGCAACGCCGCGCTTGCCGATGGTTTTACGATCAGTCCCCTTGCCGACAAGCTGGTGAGCGAGGGGATCTTTTTGCCCAACCCTGGAGGGACGTTCGATCCGAACAGCCCGGAGTTGATCGATTTTGACTTCAACAATGTCAATCGCGCCGACAATCTAGTATTCAAAACGGATTACCATCCGAACGCCACCAACACGATCTCCGGACGCTTTTTCTACGCCAACACAAATCAGACCGAAGAGGACACCATTCCAGTGCGGCCGGAGTGGCTCTCGCGCGCCATTGTGTACACGACCGTGCTTGGCGCGGATTGGACGTGGACTCCGAACTCGCAGTGGCAGAACCAGGCAATCTTCGGCTACAACACGTTCTGGGAAAAGATCGCGCCACTGGACAGCAACGTAAACCCAGGAACAAAGTGGGGACTCGACACCGGGGTGACGGACCCGAATCTACAGGGCTTTCCCCGGATAACTCCCGGTTCGTTGTTCGACTATCTTGGAGGCAACTCCAGTTGGCCGCTGTGGACCACCCCCAGCCGGACGGAGAATTTCTCCGACACCGTTTCTCACACCATCGGCAAGCACTCCCTGCGCTTTGGCGGCAATTTCAGCCACGGCTCGGTGGATTACTTTCGCGGATCGAACGCACGGGGGAGGATAAGCTTCCGGCATCTCGAAGACTTTTTTACCGGCGACGCGCGCAGCAACGGCGAGCTGCTGGTCGGCGACTTGAAGCGAAACGTTCACCAGAACGCCTTCGCGGGCTTTTTTAATGACGATTACCGAATCACCCGGCACCTGACCCTGAATCTGGGGTTGCGCTATGACGTGACGTTGCCGGTGAAGGACGACCGAAACCTGATCGCCAACTTCGTTCCTAATGAGGGCGTCGTGCAAGTGGGCAAGGGCATCGATTCGCCGTACCCCACGCGGTACAACAACGTTTCTCCCCGGTTCGGCGTGGCCTGGGACGTCTTCGGTAACGGCAAAACCGTGGTGCGCGGGGGCGGCGGGATCATTTTTGAACGGCCGGTCATCCGCGACTTTATCAATAGCGCCGGCCTGAATTTCAACCCCAGCGGCGTGAACGGCATCACTCCCGGAAATGGAACGATAAATTCCTTTTTGCGATTTCTCTCCAGCTCGGACATCAATTTTACTGGTACCGGGCCGCTCTTTGACGTCGCGGGCGTCGGCAGCTTTTGCGATTCGGAACCCTTTGACGAGTCCGCTTGCGACGTGTTCGGCACCGACCCCAAGCTGCGCACACCTTACGTGGCCAACTGGAATCTAAACATTCAGCAAGCGCTGACGCCGGATACCCTGCTCCAAGTGGCCTACGTGGGGAACCGCGGGATCAAGCTGTACAGCAATGTGGACATCAACCAGCCCAACCCCACGCTGAGCGCGGCATGCATTCTTGGTGTGGACGGTGCCGGCCCGATCGATGCCTTTTTTAACGTGGATTACTTGGGATGCGAGCAAGCGGCCAGGCCGTTCAACACAAACTGCCCAGTGACGCAGACGGGCGGCTTGGGCACGGGTGGACAATGCTTCCCTTCGCTAGGCTTCGTAACGATCCTGGGAAATAAGTCCACGTCGATCTACCACGGCTTGCAAGTGACGCTGACAAAACGTTACGCGCACGGGCTATACCTGCTGGCTGGGTACACCTACGCGCATGCCATCGACACAGCCACTGACAACCTGGCCTTCGTGCCGCAAAACAGCCTGAACTATGGCTCAGAGCGCGGCAACGGCGACTTCGATATCCGCCACCGCTTTACACTCTCGGCAACGTACGACATTCCCTCGATCAAGTCGCCCTTGCAATTGCTGCAAGGCTGGCAGGTCACCAGCATCCTGACCCTGGAGGGCGGCGAGCCGTTCACCTTGTCCGACGCTACCAACGACGTCAGCGCGACATCCGAGTTCTCCGATCGTTGGAATATCAGCGGCCCCACCAGTGGCATTCACTGGACGCAGTCCAGCGCGGCAAGTTCCTGCAACACACAGGTCCAGCTGTGCTTTATTGATCCCTCGACCTTCGCGCTCGATCCGGCTGAGCTGCATGTGATCGGCGGGGGCGACTCGCGTTGCATCGCGGCGGCGGGAAACCAGGACGCCATCGACCAACTCGGGAATGTCGGATGTTTTATCGAAGGGAAGACGATTCTTACTCCGCCGGCACTCGGAACGTTCGGGAACCTCGGCCGAAATACATTCCGCGGCCCGACGCTGAAGAATCTGGATTTTTCGGTCAGCAAGGTTTGGAAGCTGAACGAGAAGCTGAAGATACAGGTTCGTGGTGAAGTCTTTAATCTTCTCAACCATCCCAACTTCGACGTTTTCACTTTGCACTCGGACATGGGGGATGGTGCGAGCCTGGGACAAGTTGTGGCTACGCCCGACGTGGGTGTCGCGAATCCGGTTGTGGGATCGGGTGGTTCACGACACATTCAACTCGGGCTGAAATTAGTCTGGTAGAAGAAAAACCGCTATGCGACAGGAGAGCCGGGCTATCGCAGCCCGGCTTTTTTGTTTTTTGGAACCTTCTTGGCGCAGCACCCGCGTCGCTGCGGGCTCTACTTGGCCGGAGCGACGAGGCTGGTCTGATACTTGGAGACGTCCACCTGCTGCCAGTCGCCGCGTTCGATGCCGGCGCGGATCTGGGCAGCGGTCTGGCGTTTGCGGGACTGCTCGTAGGAGTACAAGCCCTCGCGGATGCAAATTTCGCAAACCGATGCATGCTTGCTGGCGAAACAGTCGAGCAGGCTGCCGTGGCCCTGGCTGCGGTCGCAGTGGCAGTAACACGGTTGCTGGTAGAGGGTTTTCTTGACGCGGGCCGCAAGGGTGTAGGCGTTTTGGACCACGATATCGGTGAAAAGCGTGGGGCTCATGGTCGCGGGCAACGGGCCCTGGGGAACCGTGGAATGGAAGGCGGGAACCGGCTCTTCCGCGCCGGCTTGCGACAGGCTCGGAACGGCGCCAGGCAGTCGCGAGGCAGCGCGTTGCGGGAATAGCACGAAGCCCAGCGCCAGGCTCAAGAGGATTGCTCCGCAAATGGCGATTTTCTTCGCAGGCATGACTTATTCCCCCCGGTGTACCACGCGACTATAGCGGCGCGACGTGGTGCCTACACTTTACGTCGTCAGAAGCGGAATTTCCAGCCAGTGGCTCGCAAGGGACCCTACGCGAAGCTAAACCAGCGCGGCTTGCTGCCGGGAGTAAGGCGCGCGCGAGGTCGTGGACGTGCGAGCCGACAAATGCCGGGCGCGCAAATTGCGTTGAACGCGGCGGCCCCAGGTGCGCACAAAAGAAAAGTTTAGCGCGCCACCGATGGCAGAGCTGGCCAGCGGAATCAAGCGCCCTACCCACTTCTCGGCGCTCTCTTGACCGATCTTGATGGCCAGGCGCTCGACGATGCGCGGCGCCAGCTTTTCAAACATTTGCTTTTCGGCAAGATCCTTGCCGTAGTCGACGCCGGTGGCAGCTGCCGCAGCCATCCATAGCTCCATGCGGTCGTCGTGGCCGCGGGATTCAAACCCGTAGAGCAGGCACAGGCGCTGGATCAATCGCAGGGTTATGGCGGTAAGCATGCCGGCGTCGGGGATCACGGTGATCATGCCCCCCAGGCCGAATCCCGCGCCTTCCGCGAGGGCCAGCCGTTCGGCGTCGCGGATCAATGATTTGGCGATTTCATCCAGACGTTCGAGCGGAACATCTTGCATGCGGCTGAAGTTCGGGACCCACAGTGCATGCTTGTTCGCCAGTTGACGCCGGAAATGCTCGGGATTGACCTCGACGGAACGTAGTCCTCTGCGCATGCCGAAGCGCAGAACGCGGCCCAGGCTGCGCCGCGCAAATGAGCCTCCAGCCGAATGGTGTAACGTGGCCATGTCTCCTAGCATCCTACGGCGGTTAGAATCGGGTGGCAACCCCGGCGTTGCACGGGTTGCGCGGACCTGGAGAGGACGGAAGGTACCGAAAAGGGCATTGCCGGGCAGGTAGCACAAAAACACGCGTACTACTTGACGCGGAGCCGCTTTTCGGTAAACTGCCTTTTTCCTTATGGCCACGATGGCACAATTCGTTCCTGTCGAAGTGACCCACGACTTCGACTTTCCGCAGCGGGAGGCCGCGTTTTTCTATGGCCTGTTTCTGCGGGGCCACTCTCCGGAACAGCTCCGGAGGGATATTGAGGTTCCGCCCGCAGTGCTGGCGAAATGGCACCGCGAGGCCGAGCGCGAACCCGAGTTGCGGGACATTTTCTTCCGGCTGGTGGAATACCGGCGCAACGTCCTGGCGATCTTCGACACCCTGATAGGCTGTGACGGGCAGAAGCAGCGGGTTCAGTAAAAGCTGAGTGCCGATGGTTTGGTCGTTCCTTCCTGGTGGCATCCTTCATGGCGTTGGCCGTCTACCAGACTCGCGCCGCTCCCTGTACCAGCGTTCAGGTCAAATAATGTCAGGCAACCCATGCGAGGCACATGGATTCTAAGCAAGGCACGGGGGACAAGTGTCACAAAATACAGGACATTCGTCGATTGACGCGGGAGTCCCCTCGGGGGTAGAATCCGAGTCGTCCTAGACGTTGAGGTGTATCTATGTCACGGGTTGTGCGCACCCTAGTTGCGTCGTTGTTTTCTTTAGCCATTACAATCCCGCCGGTTAGCGCTCAACAAGCGCAAGATCCCATAGCTCCCGCTCCGCAGAAGCTCGACAAAGAACAGAAAAAGAAGATCAAGAAGACGCTGAAGGAACTCGACACGCCCTACAAGCAGTGGCTGAGCGAGGATGTCATCTACATTATCTCGCCGGAAGAGCGTCAGGCCTTCCTGCAACTGGAAACCAACGAAGAGCGCGAACAGTTCATCGAGCAGTTCTGGCTGCGGCGCAGCAGCAACCCCGACCTGCCGGAGAACGACTTCAAGGAAGAACACTACCGCCGGATCGCCTATGCCAACGAGCACTATGCTTCGGGCATTCCCGGCTGGAAAACCGACCGCGGACGCATGTACATCATGTGGGGGCCCGCGGACGAGATCGAATCGCATCCCACGGGCGGAACGTACGACCGGCCCATGGAAGAAGGCGGCGGATCGACCACCACGTATCCGTGGGAGACTTGGCGATATCGCTACATGGAAGGCATCGGCGAGAACGTGATCTGGGAATTCGTCGATCCCAGCGGCTCCGGCGAATACCACCTGACCATGGATCCTTCTGAAAAAGATGCGCTGTTGCACGTGCCCGGCGCGGGTTTGAGCTTGCTCGAGCAGATGGGCATGGCTTCCAAGACGGATCGCTTCACGCGTTCCGATGGAACCAACCTGCCGACCACGCTGGGTGGAACGCCCTCCAGCATGAACGAATTCAACCGCCTGGAGCAGTATTCCAAGGCCTTCAAACCGCCCGAAGTGAAATTCAAGGATCTGGAAGCCATCGTGACCGCGCGCATCGTGCGCGACCAGATGCGCTTCACGTGGCGCACCGACTACTTGAAGGTAACCAACGATACCGTGCTGGTGCCCGTGACCATCCAGGTGCCCAACAATCAGCTTTCCTTTGACTCCAAAGACGGCGTACACTCCGCCACACTCAACGTGTTTGGCCGCGTGAGTACGCTGACGGGCCGGGTGGTGCAAACCTTCGAGGACCCGGTTAGCAGGGATTTTCCGGACAGCCTTTTTCAGCAATCGCTGAAGTTGCAGTCCATCTATCAAAAGGCCGTTCCGCTGCGCCCGGGACTCTACCGCTTGGACTTGGTAATCAAGGACGTGAAGAGCGGCAACGTCGGCGTAGTGAACACCAGGCTGCAGGTGCCCCGGTATGAAGACGACAAATTGGAAGCCAGCTCTTTGATCCTGGCGGACCAGTTGGAGCACGTTCCGGCCAGGCAGATCGGCACCGGGCAGTTCGTGCTGGGATCTTCCAAAGTCCGGCCCAAGCTGGATGGCGATTTTGCCAGCAGCGAAAAAATGGGAATTTACATGCAGGTGTACAACCTGAAGCCCGACGACAAGACCCACAAGTCCAGCGCGACTTTTCAGTACACGGTCAAGAAGGGCGATCAGCAGGTGATGCAGTTCAAGGAAACGTCGGAAGAAATGAAGCAGACCGGCGACCAGGTCACCATCGAGAGGCTGCTGCCGTTGACCACGCTGGCGCCAGGAAAATACTCGCTGGAAGTGGTGGCGACCGACACGCTGTCCAACAAGACGATTTCCAAGACGGCCGATTTTACAGTGAAAATACCCGGTGAAACCAAAACGGCTGCGAACGCAGCCAAACCCGCACCTGGGAGGTAACGAGACGTGAAACACGGACGGCTCCGAACCCTAGGGGCTCTGGTCCTGGTCGGAACGTGTCTCTCCATCGGAGCGGACGCGTCAGCCGCGCAAATGAAGTCTGCCTCCGGAAGGCTGTCCGGAGTGGTGAATGACGCCACCGGGACGCCACAGATGGGCGCCACCGTCGAAGTGGCACAGGAATCCGCGGGCACGGCGTCTCCGCTGGGTTTTCTCACCAACATACAAGGTGCTTTCCATGGCGAGCGGCTGGCGCCCGGCTTTTACACGATCCGCGTTACCCTGGCGGGCTTTTTGCCGACGCTGCAGCAACACGTCCGCGTCACCGCCCACGTAACCACGGTCCTTAGTATCCAGCTCGAGTCCTTGTTCGCTTCGCTCGATCAACTGCGGCGGCAGCCTTCCTCGACGACCGCGGAATCCGATGATTGGAAGTGGGTGCTGCGGTCCGCATCCGTTACGCGCCCGGTGCTGCAGTGGATGGAAGACGGGAGCGCGGTGGCGTCGAATGTCGCTCCCGATATGACTCCCTCGCGGTCGAGAGCGCGCTTGGAATTTACAGACGGGGCGCGGCGGCAGGGATCCGCATCCAATGTCCCTTCTGCCCCGGCGACAGCATTCGCTTACGATCAGAAGCTGGGTGGTAACAGCCGGATGATCATGGCCGGGCAGGTGAATTATTCGGATCAGGCGCCGGGCGGTGGTCTCGCTACCGTTTGGTTGCCAACCGGCTCATTTGGTGCCGGCCCCCACACAGCTCTGGTACTCCGCGAAGCGAAGCTCGGACCTGACGGGCCTACGTTCCGAGGCGTGCGCATGGAACAGGGCGGAACCTTGACCTTGGGTAACCGCGCGGTCCTGCACTATGGCGGCGAATACGTGATGATCGGGGCGACGAAATCCGCGACCTCGCTTCGCCCGCGATTGGAACTGGATGCGCGCATTTCCGACGACTGGCATGCCGCGCTGATCTTCGCCGAGGAACCGGGAGCGCCGACACCGCTCGAATCGGAGGAGCAGGACTCCGGTGGGGTTTTGGCTGCCGCGTTGAACGAGCTCGATTCCTTCCCCGCTATGCTCTGGCGGGATGGACATCCGGTACTCGAGGGTGGCTGGCACGAGGAAGTCTCTGCGGAACGCAAGTTGGGCGCCCACGGCAGTCTGCAAGTTGCGGCCTTCCACGACGATGATCGTCATGTTGCAGTCTACGGTCGCGGTAATGATTTGCCGACGGCTGATTATTTTCAAGACTATGTCTCGAACGGTTTCGCCTATGATGGCGGGTCTTCCAACAGCTGGGGCACGCGAATTGCGCTGCACGAAAAGCTGTCTGACAACGTCGAAGTGACCACGGTTTATGCCTATGCCGGGGCGCTGAGCCCCTCGGATTTTGCCGACGGTTCGCTGCGCATGATGCTCAGGACCTCCATGCACCAATCGATGGGAGCCAATATCTCGGCGAAGATTCCCCGCTCGGGTACGAAAGTAGATGCGGGTTACAAATGGGTAAGCGGCGTCACGGTATCTCGCCTGGATAGCTATGGCGAGTCCCTTTTTCAGATGGATCCCTATCTCCACGTAGGCATCCGCCAGGCACTGCCGAAATTCGCCCCGGGTCGATGGCAGGCGATCGCGGACTGCGATAACGTACTCGCCCAAGGGTATGTATCCCTGACCAACCAGGATGGCCGATCTGTCCTCGTTCCAGCTTTCCGCACGTTCCGAGGTGGCCTGAGCGTCCAATTCTGAAGCAATCCTAAGCTTTGGAAAGCTGTATGCCCCCTTCCATAAACTGGATATTTCTGAGTTGGTTCACTCGTCGGTTCCGTAACGTACTGAAGAATATAGAGTTTGCGGTGCAAGGATCTACCAAACAGTGGAGATCGATTTGCACTTGATATTATCGGGCTAGGTGTGCCCATCCGAGTTCGGCCATGAAGCAGAACCTTCGAGTTAGCTTGGGTGCTGTCGTGCTGGCGCTTGCTACGCTGGCGGCGGTGATCTTTGCGTGGCTGAACTTCGTACAGCGCGAGGAGTTTGAAAGCCCCGACGACGGTGTCGCCTGGATGGACGGCGTCCACGGGGCACGGGCCTGGAAGCTGGCCCCCAATTCTCCGGCGGTGCGAGCGGGCATTCGTCCCGATGACATACTTGTCGCGATCAACGGCGTTCCGGTAAACACACAAGTCCAAGTAACCAAGCGATTGTGGCGCGCGGGGCTGTGGACCCAGGTGCGTTACAAGTTGCTCCGCAACGGCGAAGAGTTCGAAACGCCGCTGGTGACCGCGCCGGCCGAAAAGCCTGCTTCGATCGAAAACTACGCGCGCATTGTCGGTCTTCTGTACCTTTTCATTGGTCTTTTTATTTTCATTCGGCGCTGGAACGCTCCGCGAGCCGTGCATTTCTTCATCTTTTGTCTGGTCTCCTTCATTCTCTATTCGTTCCACTACAGCGGAAAGCTGGACGCGTTCGACTATGAAGTCTATTGGGCCAAAATTGCGGCGCTCATGCTGGCTCCCGCGTTGCTTCTGCATTTCGCGCTGGTTTTCCCCGAGCGCACCGTGGGAACCACTCGTTCGCTCTCGAAATTGGCCGCGGTGTATGCGCCGCCCCTGGCGTTGTTGCTTTTCCATGTCAGCACCGCCCTGAACAAGTTCGGGTTTGTGCCCTGGCTGGGCTCGCGGGTACTGCTGGACAAAATCGAGTGGAGCTACCTGGGGATCTACTTTGTCGCCGCAGCAATTGTTTTCTACAAGAGTTTCCGCGAGGCGCCATCCGGCGTGCTTCGCCAGCAGGTCAAATGGCTGACCGGAGGAACGCTGGCGGGCAGCTTGCCCTTTGCCCTGCTATACATCGTGCCTTTCGTGATCGATGCGGCTCCGCGCACCTGGATGAAGTTTTCCGCGCTGAGCCTGGTGCTGATCCCGCTGTGCTTCGGCTACGCCATCATCCGCTACCGGCTTATGGACGTGGACATCATCTTCAAACGCGGCCTGGCCTATACCGCGGCGACCGCGGGCGTCGCAGCCGTTTATTTCGCGTTGGTGGCGCTGATCGCGGAAATTTTCCATGCCCAGACTACCGGCCCGGTCGGCGGCATGATTGCGATCGTAATTGCCGCGTTTTTGTTCCAGCCCTTCCGCGAATGGATTCAGGCGCGGCTGGACCGTTTCTTCTATCGCGATCGCCTGGACTACCGCCGCACCTTGATCGAGTTCGGCCGCACGCTCACGAACGAAGTGCGGTTCGATCCGATGCTGGGGTCGGTCATGGATCGCGTATCGCAGACATTACTCGTCGACCGGCTGGCCATTTTCATGGAAGACCCGCTCCAGCCCGGGCAAATGCGGATCGCCCGCTCGATGGGCGTGCGCTTGTCCGAACCCATGGATCTCAGCTTCCTCGAGCCGGCCCGGCCCGAGTTCGCCCGTGGGGCGCTCTTTTTTGAGTCGCCCCGCGCGGCGAGAGACGTCGGCGATTCCGTGCGGCAGACGCTCGAGCAGTTGGATCTGAACTATTTCATTCCTTGCCGGATTCGAGAGCACACCGTTGCGGTGCTGGGCTTGGGAAAAACGGTGGATGGCGATTTTCTGTCCAGCGACGACGTCGAGTTGGTGCAGACCATTGCCGGTTATGTGGCCGTGGCGCTGGATAACGCGCAGCTGTATACCTCGCTGGAACAGAAAGCACTGGAGATCGCGCGACTGAAGGATTTCAGCGAGAACATCGTCGAATCGCTCAACGTCGGCGTACTGGCGGTGGACTTGGGCGGCATCGTGGAATCCTGGAACACGCGGATGGAGCAGCTTTTCGGCGTCAGCCGGCAAGACGCGGTCGGCCACCAGTTGCGGGCGCTGCTGCCGCAGGAACTGGCTTCGGAGATTGCGGCTCGCAAAGAGGAAGAGCAAATCACCGGTATTTACAAGCAGCGGGTTCATCATCAAGGGAAATATCTAACGCTAAACGTCTCGATCACCCCGCTGGTCAGCAAGTCCGGCGAGCGAATTGGCAGGTTGCTGCTGTTCGACGACGTGACCCAGCGCGAGCGCATGGAAGAGCAGATGTCGCAGACCGAGAAGCTTACTTCGCTGGGGCTGCTGGCGGCCGGAGTAGCTCACGAAGTGAACACGCCGCTGGCGGTTATTTCCAACTACATCCAAATGCTGGCCAAGCAAATGCCGGAAGGCGATCCGCGGCAAGGGATTATTGACAAGATCGTGAAGCAGACATTCCGCGCCAGCGAAATCGTGAACAACCTGCTGAATTTCTCGCGTACTGGCGCCGCGGAACTGGCCGACATCGATGTCAACCGCGTGGTAGAAGAGACTTTGTCCCTGGTGGCCCATCCGTTGAAGACTTCTCAGATACAGATCGTGAAGCAACTCGGCGCGACCTTACCGCCGGTGCGGGGTTCGGCGAACAAGCTCCAGCAAGTCTTCCTAAATCTCTTCTTGAATGCGCGCGACGCCATGCCCGGCGGCGGCATGCTGGAAGTGCGCACGGCGGCGCACAACGGCAGCGTCGAGGTGGAAATTGCCGACACCGGCGCCGGTATTCCTCGCGAGCATATCCATCGCATCTTCGATCCCTTTTTCACCACGAAAGCCACCGGCCGCGGCACCGGCCTGGGCCTCTCCGTGAGTTACGGCATAATCAAAGAGCACGCTGGAAAGATCGATGTTCGCTCCACCCCTGGCAAGGGCACATCCTTCCATGTTGAATTTCCCGCCGTCCGGAAAGCAGTCCATGTCTAAGGGTTCGATCCTGGTAGTAGACGATGAATTGGAAATACGCGAGGGGCTGGAACTGTTGCTGTCCAGCGAAGGTTACGGCGTGTCCAGCGCGGGCACCGGCGAATCCGGCTTGGCAAAGCTGGAGGAACGCCCGTTCGATTTGCTGCTGCTCGATGTAAGTCTTCCGGATCGCAACGGTCTGGACCTGCTAAAGGAAATCCGGCGGCGCGATCCTGATTTATCCATCGTATTGATCACGGCGTACGGCTCGATCGACATGGCGCGTGCCGCGTTCAAGAGCGGCGCCATGGACTACATCACGAAGCCGTGGTCCAACGACGAGCTGCTGGCGCAGGTGGCGCAAGCGGTGGAGTCGCGGAGGTTGCGCGAAGAAAACGTGCAGTTGAAGCGCGCGCTGAAGCAACGTTTCAATTTTCCGAGCATTATCGGCAAGAGCGAGAAGATGCTCACGCTCTTGGATCTGGTCACACAGGTCGCACCGTCGCGTTCCACGATTCTGATCAGCGGCGAGAGCGGCACCGGCAAAGAACTCATCGCCAAAGCCATTCATTCGGCTTCCACGCGCGCGGACAAGGCCTTCGTGCCGGTCAATACCGGCTCCATTCCCGTGGATCTGCTGGAATCGCAACTTTTCGGCCACGTGAAAGGCGCTTTTACAAGCGCGGTGGCTTCCAAGAAAGGGCTTTTCGAAGTTGCTGACCAGGGCACCATTTTCTTCGACGAGATTGCGACGATCAGCCCGGAAACACAAGCGAAGCTCCTGCGCGTGATCCAGGAGCGCGAGTTCATGCGCCTGGGCGGCACCGAACAGCTCAAGGTTGACGTGCGCATCGTGGCGGCTTCGAACGTCGAACTCATCACTCTGGTGCGCGAAGGGCGTTTCCGTGAAGATCTCTATCACCGCTTGAACGTCATTCACTTGCAGTTGCCGCCGCTGCGCGATCGCCGCGAAGATGTTCCGGCGCTGCTGGCATTTTTCCTGATCCGCTACTGCCAGGAAAATGGCAAGACGCCGCGCATGTTCACGCAAGCAGCCTTGAAACTCTTGATGGACTACGACTGGCCGGGTAACGTCCGCGAGTTGGAGAATGTCGTCGAACGCGCCGTGGTTCTTTCCACGCAGGAGCGCGTGGACGTCGACCTGCTGCCGGAGAGTATCCGCAGCAAGGAGATCGTGCGCGGCGTGCGCCTGCAACTTTCCGAATTTCTTCCACCGCTGCCGGGCGAACCTGGCGCGCGTTCCGGAGCGGATCACTCGCAGCCTTCCCTGTTTCAGATCATGGACGAGATCGAACGCCGCATCATCATCGATATGCTTGAGCGCACCGGCTGGAATCAGACGGAGGCAGCGGAGCGCTTCATGATTCCGCTTTCCACCCTGAACCAGAAAATTAAGCGCCTGGGAATCGATGTCCGCAGGCGCGGGCGTAGCGACGAGACCTTCACAGCCGTCACCGGCAAATAACGCCCCAGATGTTCCTGTAGAATTATCGATCGAAACGAGAGACGCCGCAGTCCTAACACGTCGCTGAGGCATCGAACCAACGTGGAGAGTCCACAACAATGTCGTTACTCTCCATGGACTTATATCTTTCGGATGGAGTACTGGGAATAAAGTACTGGCCGTACCGAGAATACTAAAAGCAATTCTATCAATAATTTCGCGTCGAACTTTGAGTGGACAAAAACAAAACAGTTCGAGTAGAATCCTTTTCACACAAGATGTGTGACTCAGAGATTCCAGCTCTTTCTCTGGGACTTTTCTTCCGAGCAACGTTGCGGTGATGTAGTAGTGCCAACATCAGAAGCCGTCTACTAAGCTTCGCGAAACCCTCCCCCGCAGGCGTATCGTGAAAAGAGGTCCCACGAATCAGGTTGAAAATGGCCTGGGACTGAAAGGGCGAAGCCGTGTGTTGTTTTTACGCATACCTGAACGCCGTTAGCGAAGTACTCAGGTACGACGTCCCCGAAGACTCGAAGAGTAGCCTTTTCCATCAAACAAGCATCGTCGCTTGCTGTGGCAGCCGTAAGCGTGTGGATCGCTGAGGCAGGGTTGCCGAGTAACGATCCAGCAGATCAGAACTACATCGGTGAAAGATATTCGTTGCTCGCACCGGGAATGATTTTTGGCCCCAGGTGACGTGGAGACTATGTCGCAGATTACATCCGGGCAAGTCCAGAATGCGCTGAACTTACATATTCCGGCGGCACCGGCTGCGGCCGCTGCGAGCCGGCGCAGAAGTCGAAGCTCGCGACAAAGTTCGACGATGTCCTTCCTTGCGGTGGATCTTTTGCTGGTTGCGGCTTCCGCCTGCCTGGCGACATTTTCGCGTTTCCCGATGGCGACCGCCAATTGGGCGACCTCGGATGAAGTTAATGTGGTCAAGCATTTCGGTTTTCTTGGTCTCTATGCGGCGTCGCTGGTTTTGTCCTGTCATGCGTACAAAGTGTATTCCTCCAAGGAACTACACTCCACGCGACACGAACAATCCGCCTTGCTGAAGGCCGTTGCCATGGCCACACTCCTCGTAGCGGCGTTCATCTACCTGTCCGGCGTGAAAGTCATTTCTCGCGTGGTGATCGGCGAAACCGTGGTGCTGAGCACGATTGCCATGATGGGTTGGCGTCTGTTCCGGCGGCAAAGGATCATCGAAGGCTTGAATTGCCGGAATGTCTTGATTTTGAGCGCCAGTCCCATGGGTAGAGATCTCGGAAGGTATCTTTCGCAGAACCCGCACCTGGGATTTGCAGTAAAGGGATATCTGGACCGCCGGCAAGAGGGCGCCCCTGCGCCGCATCCGGAACGCCGGAGTACGCGAAGCGACTTGAAAATCCTCGGAAGCATTCGAGACTTCGCGCGCATCACCCGCAGCCATTTCATCGATGAGATCTTTATCACCTCCCCGGAAAACCGGGATCTGGTGAAACATTTGATTTTCGAGGCTCAGCGCACCGGCGTGGATGCCCGCGTGGTGCCCGATCTTTACGACGGGCTGGCCTCGGCGGCTCCGATCGAATATCTCGGGCATATCCCGATCATGTCGCTGTGTCATCGATCGGTTCCGACAGTGGGACTGGGGATGAAGAGGGCTATCGACATTCTGTCCGCGATTGCGGCTCTTATCCTGCTGTCTCCTGGTTTGTTGGTGGTCGCGCTGTTGGTGAAGATCAGCTCGCCCGGCCCGATACTGTACCGTTCAACGAGGGTGGGCAAAAAAGGAAGGAATTTCATCTGCTACAAGTTCCGCACCATGGTGGCGAACGCGGAGGAATTGAGAGACTCGCTGCACCACCTTAACGAGCGCGAAGATATCTTATTCAAGATTTCGAACGATCCTCGGATGACACCCTTTGGGCGTTTCTTGCGCAAATATAGCATCGATGAGTTGCCTCAGTTTCTGAATGTCTTGAAGGGCGATATGAGCCTGGTAGGGCCTCGACCGCCGGTTCCCAGCGAATACAAACAATATGCTCCCGAACACCTGCGACGCCTGGACGTGCTTCCCGGGATTACGGGGCTGTGGCAGGTTGCGGCACGCAAGAATCCGTCATTCCAAAGCTACATCGCGCTCGATACGCACTACGTGAACAATTGGAGCGTGTGGCTGGATTGCAAGATCCTCCTTAGAACCATCGCCGTGGTGTTAGCCGGAACCGGGCAATAACGGCTGAAGCGGCGAGATCGCGATCGTTGCAGCAAAACCATTTCCGCCTTTGAGATGTCCCTGAATGAGCGTTGAAATAGCGAGAAAAATATGACGGCACCCGGATTCGAGCAGACGCGGGAGGTCTTTCTTGACCCCCACGTCACAAGCGACACGAGTACCGATTTCAAAGGCAAGCGAGTGCAGGTCGGCGGAGCAACCGTAGATTGTGTAACTTTTGCGGAGGCGATTCGCTTGATCGTGCAGCGGCTCCGGAGTGACGCGCCTCCGGCTTATGCGGTCACGCCCAACGCGCAGCATGTTGTCATGCTGCGCTCGGACCCCAGGCTGAAAGCAATTTACGACCAAGCCAGCTTCGTTTTCGCGGATGGTATGTCGCTGGTGATGGCGGCTCGACTCATGGGGAACAGGCTGCCGGAAAGAGTCACCGGCGTAGACTTGTTCCAAGCGCTGTGTCTTGAATCAGCCAAGCTCGGATGCCGGATTTTCCTGCTAGGAGGGTTGCCGGGGGCTGCGGAAAAGGCCGCCCAGGTACTCCGGGAGCGGAACCCCGCCATCAACATAACCGGTACCTACTGTCCTCCGCTGGGTTTCGAGAATGACCCGATCGAAGCTCAACAAGTCCTGGAGCGCGTGCGGGCTTCCCAGCCGGATCTCTTGTTTGTGGGCCTTGGCGTCCCGAAACAAGAGTACTGGATACACCAGAATTATCGCAGCCTCGACGCGCGCCTAAGCATAGGCGTGGGAGGCACTTTCGACATGGTCGCGGGCCTAACGCCACGCGCGCCAAAGTGGTTGCAGAACGCGGGCCTGGAATGGCTCTTCCGATTGTCAGCCGAGCCGCGCCGCTTGTGGCGACGCTATCTGATCGGAAATCTGCGCTTTCTGGAAATTGTTGGGCGCCAGTGGTTAAGCGCGGACAAATAGTCCGACTGGATATTCCGCCATTAGTATCGGCGGCGCTCAAATCAGCCTTTGGCGGAGCCACAAATCTGGACGGCAACGCAATGATTCACCGATCTCCCCGCAGCAATCGTTCGCCTAACGACCGGCTTAACGAGTTAGCGTCACAAGCTCTCCCCGCGAGCCCATCTGAAACTTTCTGGAACCGACGGAGCGTCCAATGAATACACCCATGAGCATACAGCCGCGAAAGAACGAACTCGCTGCGAGCCAGCGTTTGTTGTTGGGCAATCACACGCATGATGCCCAACAACCCCTGACGCTGCAAGATGTCCTGAGGGTCTTGAAGCGCCGCCGCAAGGCCGCGCTGATATTTGCCTGCGGAGTATTGGCACTGGTCGTCCTCTATCTGGCATTCGCAACTCGCCGCTATGCGGGAGAAGCCACGCTGGAGTTCGATAAGCAAAA
The DNA here is from genome assembly GCA_963788495.1 of uncultured Acidobacteriota bacterium. Lineage (GTDB taxonomy): Bacteria > Acidobacteriota > Terriglobia > Acidiferrales > UBA7541 > Acidiferrum. The sequence continues at coordinate 287,628 of CAWBGX010000007.1, forward strand.
CGCCGACATGCTGGGAGTGAACGGAGCCGCCGCGGGAGCCACCGACACGCTCGACTACAACATCACCTTGCAGACGCAAGCCGACATTCTGGAATCGGACACGCTGGCCCTGGAAGTAATTAAGGAGCTCAATCTCGAACAAACCGCAGACTACAAGCCGAAGTGGAGCCTGCTCGATTTGCCGAACAAGCTCATAGGTCTTTTCCAGCCGGCGGATCCTTCGGAGGACAATCTGCCTCTGGAGCAGACGACCGGGCGCCGAGTAGCGGTGCTCAAGAAGTTTCACAACAATCTCAAGGTTGAGGTCGTGGCTGGCTCGCGGATGATAAAAATCACGTTCCTCAGCACCGACCGTTACCTGGCGTCCGCGGGCGCCAACAAACTGCTGAACGACTACATCGACTACAGTTTCCAAACACGCTACAACGCCACCACCCAAGCTACCGGTTGGCTCAGCAAGCAGTTGGCGGATCTTAAAACGCAAATGCAAGCGGACCAGGCGCGTGCGGCCAAGCTGCAGCGGGAAGCTGAGATCTACGGAGTCGGCCAGGACAAACACAACGCCACGCTCAGTCATCTAGAGGCTCTGGACACCGCCCTCACGACGGCCCTCGCGACTCGCATCGTCAAGGAGGCCGCGTACCGGGCAATGCAGAGTGGCGATCCGGAAGTTGTTGCCGGGCTGGCAAACAGCTCGAGCGTAGGAGTCGCCAACGGCGGCGGACCTGCTCCGAACGAACTGCTTACCATCCAGACGTTGCGCCGGCAAGAGTCGGACTCTAAAGCAGCCCTCGCGCAACTCATGGAGAAATACGGCTCTCGCAATCCGAAGGTCCTGGAGGCGAGCCAGCAGCTGCAATCCGTGCAAGCATCCATCAAAGAAGAGTCTGCTCGGCTTTCCCAACGCGCGAAGAGCGACTTAGACATCGCGACCCGCACCGAGGGCATGGCCCGGAAGGTATTTCAAGAGCAGAAAGCCCAGGCCGAAAGCTTAAGCGACAAGACTATTCAATACGAGATAGCGGCCAACGAGGCAACTTCTTCTCAACAATTGTACGAAGGGCTGTCGACAAAATTGAAGGAAGCCGGTGTGATGGGCAGTTTGCAAGCCACCAACTCCCACATTGTTGACCCCGCTCGAATTCCCGACAAGCCGGCCAGACCCAGGTTGCTGTTGGTGGTCGCCGCCGGCCTTGCTTTTGCGTTATTTGGCGGTGTTTGCACCGCCGTGCTGGTGGAAGCGGTCGACGACACCGTTACGACGCTCAATGACATCGGAAATATAACGGGTCTTCCGGTGTTGGGATTCATTCCCCGATACAAGTCTCTGCCCGCGGCCAAAAATGCGAAGCGCCTTCGCGGCAGCGGCTCGATTGTGCCGTCGGAAGTACCCCGCCCACGCTTGCTCGTGGAGCGGGACCCCATGATCGGAGAGTGTTTCCGGGCAGTTCGGACCGCAGTGCTCGGGTCCGGCAAAGATCAGAAATCGCAGGTGATTGTGGTCTCCAGCCCGCTGCCGGGCGAAGGCAAGACCACCACAGCCCTGAATCTGGCATTGGTCCTGGCGCAAAAAGGGTCGAAAGTATTGTTAGTCGACGCCGATATGCGCCGTTCCACTCTCGAAAAAGAGCTCAAGCTCGAAAACGGTCGTTTGGAAGGACTAAGCACCGCCTTGAAGTCCGGAACTGACGACTCCATGATCACTCATTCTCCGATCCACAAAAACTTGTACTTCCTGGGGCCTGGCCCGCAGCCGCAGTATCCGGCGGACCTGCTGGGTTCTCCTCAAATGTCCCTATGCCTCGACAGATGGCGAAAGGAATATGATTTCGTCATCATCGATACTCCGCCCATCCTGCTGGTGACCGATACTGTGGTTCTTGCGCCGGAGGTAGACGGCATCGTCGTGGTCGCTCGCCATGGGATCACCAGCCGCGATGCGCTGGTGAGGACGTCCGATCTCTTGACTTCAGGCGGAGGAAACGTTCTTGGGGTCCTGCTGAACGCCATCGATAAATCGTCCGACGGCTACTATGGCTATTATGGCCACCAAGGCTATTTCCAAACCCCAGATTCAATAGGGAGCCGGCAATGATGATTAAGAAAAAACTCGCAGTCCTTGCAGTCGCTTTCTCTTTGTCAACATGGGGCGCCTCCGCCCAAGCTCCAGCATCGACAAGTCACGACCCGTCGAACTCGCCGGCGAACGAGCCGAGAGCTCTCAGGATTGGGCCTGGAGATCTGGTTCACGTCACCGTCTATGAGATGCCCGAGCTCGAACAACGCTTTCGGGTCTCCGAGCAAGGTACGGCAACGCTGGCCTTGATCGGCGAATTGAAAGTAACCGGCATGACGGCAGACGAACTCGGCAAACAGATTGCCGCGAAGCTGCAAGAGGGTGACTTTGCAAGACGCCCGAGCGTAACCGTCTTGGTCGAGGAGTACACCACCCAGGGCGTTGCCGTGATCGGCGAAGTCAATAAGCCAGGCCTGGTCCCCATCTACTCGGCACGCAGTGTCTTGGACATTCTGTCCGCGGCCGGTGGTTTGAAGGACACCGCCAGCACCGAGATCCTGATTCGGCGCCAGGGGCAAGCCGGAGATCCGGAAAGAATCCAGCTCGGCAGAGATAGGCAGTCCTTGAGCGGACCGATGGTGGACGTGAATCCGGGAGACCAAGTCGTGGTGCCCACCGCCGGCATCGTCTATGTTTTGGGCGACCTCAATCGCCCCGGTGGCTATGTCATGAGTGAAAATGGTAAGATCTCGCTATTGCAGGCGATTACCATGGCTGGCGGGGCCACTCGGACCGCTTCCGAGAATCATACCCGGCTCCTGCGACCTACCGCCAACGGATACGAAGAAAAGACGATCGCCCTCAAGGACATCATGATGGGCAAGCAGAAAGATATCGAGCTGCAGGCTCGCGATGTCATTTATGTCCCTTTCAGCAACCTGAAACACGCCCTGTTGGGAACTCAACAGATTCTGGGCTCTGCCTCGTCGGCAGCTGTCTTCCGATTCTGACCCCGGCGCGGTTATCAGGGTAATTTCGGTCCAATCTTGCAACGTTGCAATGCTTGAGCGCATCCATCGAGACGTCGGCCTAGCCGCCAGGGACGCGCGCAAGGAGGCCTTATCACTACTCTCACTATGAAGAACGGCATTATGTCGTTCTTGGAAGACAAGATCACTCTCCCCGACAGCGTGGATAGACTCGCCTCCAGGTTCAATGCGGCGCGGCCCTATCGTCATCTGATAATCGACAACATGTTCCCGGACCAACTCCTGGACCAACTCGTCACTGAAATACCGTCCATGACCGGAGATCATTGGGTCCATGAAAATGATGAGCACTTGCAAAAGTATGGTCTGCGGTCAGCCGTGGAACTCGGCGAGACGGGCTATCAGCTCGCTTCCTTCCTGCACTCCGCGGGCTTTCTGTATTTCCTCTCGGAACTGACGGGCATATGGCAGCTCCTGCCGGACCCGTACCTGCAAGGCAGCGGCTATCACATGATTCCGCCCGGCGGGAAATTCGATGTCCATTCGGATCGCAATACCGCCTACGAGACCGGTCTGACCCGGCGGCTGTCGATGATCATCTACCTGAACAAGAATTGGAAACACGAATACGGCGGTCAGTTCGAGCTTTGGAATTCCGATGGAACCCGCCAGGAATCCGTCGTCGAACCGCTATTCAACCGCACCATACTTTTTGAAATCGCCGAACCAAACTTTCACGGCGTTCCCAAAACTGTGGCGTGTCCGAATGGCCGCAGCAGGAACTCCTTCCTGGTGTACTACCACACCGCGGAAGCCAATGGCCAAACGAAGGGGGCTCCCCACACCTCGATTTACGCGCCTAGCTTCTATCGCCAGAATGAATCGTCGATGCGCAAGCTGGTCAAGGACGTCACGCCGCCAATCGTCCTTCGTGCGCTCAAGAGTTTGAGCGGCCGAAAAAAATAAAGCCGCGATTGCCGCACTCAGGGTGCACCCGCCGACGGGCTATTCAAGTGACGAGGGGGCCTTGCCGGCCAGGGCGTTTCCCAAGCTCGCTCGAATAGCATTCCTGGACGAAATCGGCCATTCTTCGCTGGAAGACCTCGGTACTGAAAGATTCAGAGTGTTTCCGGATGTGCTGAGGCTCAAACCTGTCTTGATTTTCCTCGAAATGCAGGATCGCTTTGCACAGTGAGTCGGCGGTTTGCTCGTAGAAGAAAGTGCCGGTGGGTGGGTGCCCAGAGTCGTCGCCAACAACGGTTTCCAATGCGCCTCCCTTTCCATAAGCAATGACCGGCAAGCCAAACGCTTGCGCCTCCACCGGTGCAATCCCAAAATCGTCCTCCGCGGCGAACAAGAACGCCTTAGCTCGAGCATAGAGAGTCGCAAGCTTGGTGTCGTCCACCCTTCCTAAAAGATCGACGGTAGCACCTGCCACAGCCTTTAGCTTTTGCGCTTCAGGACCGGTGCCGGCAATTACAAGCTTCCTTTTCAGCCGGTTACAGGCTTCGATGAGCAGTTCTGTCCGCTTTCCGGGCACCAGCCTCCCCACCGACAGATAATAGTTTTCGCGATGCGGATCCACGTATCCCTTGCTGATGTCCACGGGCGGATAAATCGTAGTGCTTTTTCGGCGATAATAAGTCTGGATGCGCTGAGCAACATAGTTGGAATTGGCTACAAACGCATCGACGCGCTGCGCAGCATTGAAGTCCCACTCGCGCTGATAGTTTGCGGCAACCGCGAAAAATGGGCGGACCATCCACGGCAACCTGGTACGCCAGGTGGAATATTGATCCCACAGAAAACGCACCGGAGTATGGCAGTAATGAATGTGGACCGCGCTCTGATCGACGATGACTCCTTTGGCCGCGGGACCCCCGGAGCTGATCACCAGGTCGTAACCGCTCACATCCAGCGACTGCGCCGCAAACGGGTAGAGCGGCATAACGTGCTGGTAGTAGCGTTTTGCCCCCGGGATCCGGTCCAGAAAAGTGGATTGAATCTTTCTCCCCTGCATCGCCTTGGAGAGGTGTTTGTCGGATTTCATGAGCGCAAAAAAATCGGCCTGGGGATACAATTCCGCCAACGCGTCGATTACGCGTTCTCCTCCACCACTCATCACAAACCAGGGGTGCACAATCGCGACTCGCATGGATGCAGGACAGAATACATGAAAGCATCGCGGCATCGTCGAAAATGACGGCACCTATTGCGCCTTCGGCGTATGCAAGATGAGCACCGTTATTATTTTTCGAAACGAGTTGCTCCCAATCAGTGAGACTTTTATTGCAGCGCAGGTTCGCTCCTTGAAGCGTTTTCAACCGCAATATGTTGGTTTGGTTCCCGCAGGCCACAGCCTGCCGCTGCCGGCGAACACTATCTTTCTATGCGGTCGGCGATCGCGTCTTTCCCGCGTACTCGCGGCGGCCTACAAGTCGCTGGCGTACCCGCGGCGCGCATATTCCCAGGTTCGCGAAGCCGGAGCAAATCTGCTGCATGCCCATTTTGCCCTCGACGGCGCCACGGTGTTGCCGCTTCGCGCCTTCCTCAAAATTCCGCTTCTCGTCACACTGCACGGATATGATGTAACTATGACGGACGCAACTTTCCGCAAGACCATAGGCGGCCGCCTGTACCTGGCAAAACGCAGGCAGCTATGGGAAAAAGCCTCGCTCTTTCTTTGCGTGTCACAGTTTATTCGCAAAAAAGCCATCGAAGCCGGTTTCCCCGAAGAGAAACTCGTGGTCCACTACATTGGCATCGATCGGAAGCTCTTCGAGTACGCTCCGAATCAAGCCCCCGGGAAATCCGTTTTATTCGTGGGGCGTCTGGTTGAAAAAAAGGGTTGTTCCTATCTTCTCAAGGCCATGGCCGACGTGCAGAAACACCATCCGGATGCGGAACTCATCGTAGTTGGCACCGGCCCCCAAGGCTCTTTGCTGGCAGCACAGGCGAAAAGACTCTCTCTCAATTGCAGATTCCTGGGTGCTCAACCGCAGAGCGCGATTCATCGGCTGCTTCAGTCGGCAAGGGTCTTCTGCGTCCCAAGTGTAACCGCGGCGAATGGAGACAGCGAAGGTCTGGGAATCGTATTTGCCGAGGCACAAGCGATGGGTGTGCCGGTCGTGAGTTTTCAGCATGGCGGTATCCCGGAAGTGGTCCGCCACGGCGAAACCGGATTGCTCGCGCCGGAGCGCGACACCGCGGCCTTAGCGCAATGCATAGAGCGGCTCATCACCGACGATCAGCTCTGGGAAGAATACAGCCGCGCGGGAGTCGCTTGGGTCAAGCGCCAGTTTGATCTTGAAGAACAAACCAGGAAGCTGGAGGAAATATACGAGATGGTCAGTGAGCGCTCCGAGAGGATTCAGTGAAGACCATCGTCGTATACCGGAGCGCCCTGTTGCCGTCCATGCAGACGTTCATACCGTTTCAGGCCGAAGCTATCCGTGATTACGTCGTTAGATATGTCGGCCTCGAGGCGGTACCCAAGGGAGTTTCTCTCCCCAGGGACCCGGTGTTCTTGGCCACGGACAGATCCCTGGGATCTCGGATACTCAAGAACATATTTAAGCTGACCGGGTTCGCGCCGGCCTTTCACCAAAAAGTTGCGGCCTTGCGTCCCTGCCTTATACACGCCCACTTCGTCATGGACGGAATCCATGCCCTGCCTCTGGCAAGTTCTCTCAACGTGCCTCTCATTGTGACCCTCCATGGCCATCTGCCCACCAGCGGTGGCAAGACGGTGGCCCTGAATTCTGTCGACGGTCTGGCTTTTAACCTCCGAAAGCACGCTCTCTGGCGCAAGTCCTCCGTGTTTATTTGCGTGTCGGAATTCATTCGCCAGAAAGCTCTCGAACTTGGATATCCGGAAGAGAAACTGCAGTTGCACTACATCGGTACCGATTTATCCCAATTCAGTCCCGGAAACGGTAAGCGGGATCCCAATCTCGTTCTTTTTGTGGGGCGCTTCGTCGAGAAGAAGGGCTGCAAATATTTACTCCGGGCTATGGTTAAGGTACAGAAGCAAATTCCCACCGCTCGCCTGGTGATCGTTGGGGAGGGCCCCGAGCGGGCTGCGCTGGAGCAGGAAGCGGCCGCTCTGAAGATTAACGCGCACTTTACCGGCGAAGCTTCCATCCCAACCGTTCTTTCCTGGCTGCAGAAGGCCCGGATTTTCTGCGCGCCTAGCGTAACCGCCTCGAATGGGGATATCGAGGGCCTGGGAATGGTGTTCGCCGAAGCTCAAGCGACCGGTCTGCCGGTCGTCAGCTTTCGCCACGGCGGGATTCCGGAAGTTGTGCTTCACGGCAAGACCGGTTTACTCGCTCCGGAGCGCGATCACGAAACCCTGGCGGACTATCTCGTCCGATATCTCACCGATGATCCATTTTGGAAAGAATGCAGCGCCAACGCCATTCCCTGGATCAGGCAGCGCTTTGACCTCCAGAAGCAGACCCTGGAGCTGGAGCAAATTTATTCTTCTCTCGTGCCAGAAGCCTCCAGGCCAACAGCCAATTCATGGCGCCGAGAGACCCGTCCGTCATCAGACTTGCCCATGCCGCTCCAAGCCAGGAGTAACGAGGAATCAAGTAAAGGTTGATCGAGAAATTGAAAGCCGCCGCCACGAACTGGGATACCAGCCGGAACTTCTGGTGCCCGGCCCCAGCGATCGCATCGCCCGCGCTCAGGTGGAAGCTGCGGAAGAACGGAATCAGGCACAGCCACCGCAACGCGCTGACGCTTTGCGCGAAGCTCTTTCCCACCAGGTGCGGAATAATCGGAGCGGTCAAGAACATCCCCAACGCGGCCGCCACGCCCAGCACCGACGTCCGCTTCAATAGTCTACGGGCATACGGAACCGTGCTCCTCATTCCTTCTGTGCCCAGCCGGAAGAACTTCGGAAACGCCGCGGAATAGATGGAGACCATGGGCATCGTGCAGATGTTCACCACGCGATACGCCATCGTATAAACGCCGTTTGCCGCGTTCATTCCGAAGTGCCCGAGCAGCACCTTGTCGATGTCGTTGTAGACGGTTGTTGTCGAGGCGGAAACCGAATAAATAAACCCATCCCCGGCGCGCTTGCCGAAAAGCCCCAGGGAAAACTTCGGCGCTCCGAAGTTCACCGTTACCGCCGTAAACGCCAAAAACGCCGCGATCGTCGAGACCGTCAGCGCCGCCCACGCCCACTGCCGGGATGTCGCGTGGTGCAACGCCAACAACATTCCGATTGCAATCAACAACCGCAGCAGGTTCACGGTCATATTGAGAGTTGCGGTGATCCGCATCTTCTCAAAAGTTTGAAATACCTGGCCGGAACAGCTGGTCAGCTGCTGCCACACGCAATCCCCGATCGCCACCAGCACCAGAATCGAAGCGCTCGCCGCCCCCACCATCCAGTGCCCCGTCAGGTGCACCGCCAGCACCAGCGCACTTCCCAGCCCTAACGTCGAAATCAGAATATTTCCCCAATAGGCCGGAAATTTGCTGTGGTCGGGGCTTACATGTTGCAAAAACACCAGCCCCGATCCCAGCGAGCTGTATTGGCTCACGATCGAGACTAGAGCCGTAGCCCCCGCGTAAATCCCGTACTCGGTGCTGCCGAGAAGTCTCGCCAGCACGATGAAATATCCGGCTTGCAGGACAAACGACAAGCCCTGCCCCATAAACAACCAGGCCGCATTTTTAGCAAGTGTGCTTTCCTGGAAGCGTTGCCAGTACCGTTTCACGGAAGAAGCTTGCCTAAGAGGTTTTCGTAGTTTTTACGAGCGACACACCAACTGAAGTTCTTCTGAAACGCCGCCAGGCCCTGCGCGCCGATCTCTTCCCGGAGAGGCCGATTCAAAACCAGTTTTTCAAGAGCGTCCGCAAGCTGTTCCGGTGACCTGGGCTCCACAAGTAGTCCTCCGCCCTCTCGAAATATCTCCGGGATCCCGCCAGTGCGGGTAGCCACGACAGGGACAGCGCAAGCCATGGCTTCTATGTTCACCAGGCCAAACGGCTCCTTCCACGTCGACGCGCAACAAAATACGTCCGCCTCTTGAAACTTCAGCGCCAGATCCTTTCCCGCCACGTAGCCCGCGAAAACGACATTAGAGGGAGCGCTTTTATGAAGCTCTCGTATGTAAGGGGTTGGCTTGCTGCCGCCAAAGGCCGACGCGCCCGCCACCACACCCTGAGCCGGGATCTTCCTTTCTTGCAGCAGCCTCATCGCTTGCAAAAATACGTGAACACCTTTCTCGGGAACCAGGCGAGAGGCGAACAATATCGTGCAGATCTCTCCCTCCTTACGCTCGCGAAGAGGGAAAAACATCTTGTCGTCGGCGCCGTTGTACAGAACCACGCATTGCCGCAGATGAGGCCACTTGGAATACGCTTCTTCTTTGAGAAACTCGCTGACGAACACGTTCATGTCGACCGCCAGGGCTCTCATGATATAGCCCTTCCATTGCACAAGGAACGAATTATGCATTTGTAGGACCAGCTTGGCGTTTCTAGCCTGAATAAACGGTTGCAGGGCCACGGCAAAATCGGGCCGGTTGTGGATCCACACCACGTCTTTTTCGCGGACTGTCCTGAGACTCCGCTTGAGTATCCATCGCAAGAGCCTCGAACGCGCAGGCCAGGGCAGTTTGTGGCGGGTTCGCCGTTGAAATCTTCTGTACCCGGCCAGTGGCGGGTTGCGAATTATGCGCTCCGGTGAAATCCCCCAGGTATCGTCGGCATCGGGGCATACCACTTTGGAGTTCCCATCGTAGCGCACGATGTTTGCGACCCAGCGCGAGATGGCTCCGCCATGAAACTCAGAAAACTCCTCGGCTTCGTCCAGTACGTGATAGACGGTGAAGTCACTCATGCGGCGGATGCAAGAGGGCTGCCCGTTTGACGGATCACCTGGGGTCGAGCCAGGCGGCTCAGCCCGATATAGGCCATGACGAACAGAATTGTGGTCATCTCGTTGATGTCGAGGATATAAGACTCATCGAGGTTTGCCAGCACTACCAACAGGAGCAGGCCGGCGTACCAATCCACCCACACGGGCCGATCGGGCTTAAAACACGCAAAAGCATTTCGCAGCGCGATAAACAACGCGGCCAGAAACAGACCCAGCCCGACGGCTCCGATCTGCAGCCAAATATTCAGATAACCGCTATGCGCGTGCGGTACGCCAAACCCAACGGAACTGATGACGTTGCCCGACTCCCCGGATAGGCCGCGCCAGAATCCGCCATACCCATAGCCGAGCAACGGACGTTTGGAAATGGACGTCAACACCGCGCTCCAGATTCTCGTTCGACCGCTGAACGTCGTGTCCTTCCCCAAAACTCCCGTGAGCAGGTCCAAGTTCTGGTACAAAGCAAAACCTACAAACAGTACCGCCGAAGCCGCCAGCAGTACCAAAAATACCTGATCGATTCGCTTGAAGCGGCCCAGGTAGCGCGCGGCAAGGACATACGCCATATACACAAGGCAAATGACCCAAGCCGTCTTGGACTGCGACTCAAAGATGAGCAGCAACCCAAGCAAGACGTAGACCAGCCGTCCCAACTGCATGAGAAGAGACGTCGCTCGCAAGTGAAAAGCCGGCGTCAGCAGAAAAATCATGAATACGCCCAGGTCGTTCTTGTGCCCGAAAATGCCTTTCCACTCGCCGGCGAAGCCCAACCCATAGCGGGGCGCCAAAAACACAGCCAGGACGCTTAAGATAGCGGCCGCATATCCGACAAAAAAGAACAGACGCATCTGCTGTTCAGGCAAATACCGTTCTGCAAGGTACATTCCGAAAATGACCGTAAGGAGCAGGTAGATTCCCCTCCGAAAGCTCTCGAAAGGGTCCGGAGCCCATGCAGCGGACGCGATCGCCAAGAGCGGAATGGCCGCAATAATCTTGAAGTTGAGCAGGTCGGCGAGAACTTCTCGCACTTTCGGGATCATCATTACCAGGCACAGGACCCAGATTCCGATTTGCTCGACGCGATCTATGGTGGCGGTCTCAGACGAGATACTGGTGGTGTATTCGCCCATGTGCGCCGGGTCATTGGGGTGCAGAAACCCACCCTTGGTCGCGAAGAACAACAGCGGAATGAGCAGGATCCACGAACTTACGAAATGCCAAATAGGCTGTTTTTCGTGGTAATACCATGAGTTGGTTGCGACGCTAGTTGACATGCTTCCATTTCTCCACTTGGTTTCCTGCTCAAAACGCGCCTGTTACACCCGCCTGCCCTTACGCTGAATGCATTTGGGCTTTCGAGCCTTGCCGCATGCGGTAAAGGACGTTTCCCAGGTAGCGCCGGCCTTCATAGGGCACCAGCGAATACCCGAGAAACATCGCTAGCGCCTTTGGCGTAGGCGATCCGCTAAACAAAGCTTCTTTCAACAATCTGAGCCACACCTTGAATCCCGCCTTTTGCCGCCTGGCCCGGTGCACGCAGAACTTGGCCAGGAAAGACGAGTAGGCCTTGCCGGTCATCAGTTGGCGATTGGCCCGCGCCCACTCGAAACAAGGCTTCCACCCCAGCTTGCTGGTGATATTGGCCTGACTCTCCATCCAATAAACGCACAGCGGCTCTTCGATAATCTTAAAGGTCACCTCGGGATGAGCCAGCGACCTCAAAAACCAGTCGATATCCTGCAGCCCAGGCAAGATAGCCCAAGGCACCGCCAGGAAAAGCTCTCGGGAACAGAAAAACGCCGACGTCTGAAACCCCTGGCGCGGCCCGCCAAATAGATACTCGCTCATGGGCTCATCCGGCCGCGGAAACCTTGTCGGTACAATCGAATCCTGCCCCCCGGCCCGCAGAATGATGCCGCATACCACGAACGCGTACCGGGTCGTACAAGCCTCGGCCGCAGCCAGTTGCTTCTCTATCTTCCCCGGAAGCCATTCGTCGTCGTCATCCAGTAGAGCAACCCATTCGCCAAAGGCCTGTTGAGCGCCGATATTGCGCGCCTGGGAGCCTCCCACGCTCTCCGGAAGGGCTACCACGCGCACCCGGGGGTCCGCAATCTGCTCCAGGGCATGGAGGGTTGCCGGGTCGGGTCCGTCGACCACAACAACGGCTTCAATATCCGTAAATGTTTGATTCAAAACACTTTGGACAGCCCTACAGACGAGTTCAGGCCGGTTACGGGATGGAATGACCGCACTGACCTTGGGCATCTTCGTCATCCCTCGTTAGAACGCGGCAAGCTGGACCGAAAAAGGCAGTGCCCCGGGGACGGAAGTACAGACGGCAAGCGACACTCAGTATAACGATTTTAGGGCAAAATGGCCTACATTACAAGATGGTCTACGGGACTATAGAACGAATCCAGCGAATCGGGGACTTTGCTACACGCCCCTCCCAACCAGGCCGGCGCGCCAAGCCACCCCGAATCGGGCGGTTACACTGATTCCCACGGGACGTCAGCACTTAGAAGCCGGACCATGTCCGTCCAAAAGCGGTCAATCTGTTCTCGGACCACTAGCGGATGAAATATCCTTGCTCGCGACAAGCCCCGCTCAGCCATCGAGTCTCGAAGATTGTTATCGGTGACCACCGAGCACAGAACTCTGCACATGCCCTTCACGTCGTGGGGGTCGCAGTATTCGGGTGCAGTTCCCCCAACCTCCGGCAGGGAAGTCGTCGACGACGAGATAACTGGAGTACCGGAGGCCATGCTCTCCAGGACGGGGATGCCGAAACCCTCCATCAGAGAGGGAATGAACAGTGCTTTGGCCTTTCTGTAGAGCTCTTGCAGCTCTATTTCTGAGAGGTAGGGCATAAACCGAACCCGATCCTGAATTCCCAGTTCGCGCAGCCGCGTTTCTAGGTGAGCCGCGTTGGTTTTGGAGATGCCCACGATCCTCAGATCGGCGGGCGCCGCGGCGGTGGCGCCGACATATCCGGCATAGGCCTGCAACCCGCGATCCAGATTCTTATGCGGCGATGCGGCGGTGACCATCAGTATGTAGTTATCCCTGTTCCGTGCGGGTATCGCTTTGTCCCCGAGATACCATGATTCCGCAATGGTATTCGGCAGCACGGTGACGCGGGCTTTCGGAAAGCGGCGCAGGATCTGTTGGCGCGAATACTCGGAAACCGTTATGACCATGAAAGCCCGCCGAACCGAAGCGGAAATGAGAGCGCTCCAGTATCTGAGCTGCAAGCGGAAACGAAGTCCTATATTCGGATACCTCTCGAAAGATATGAGGTCATGAACTACCAGCAGCAACTTCGTCCGCTCTGGAATAAGCAGCGGGGCGGTATTGAATGGCGCGACAAAAACGTCGGGCTTTTGGGAAAAAAGCAACCGAGGCAGCGAGCATTGCTGCCAAACGAGGTAGTCCGAAAACCCCGCTTGTATGATCGGCAGCGTAGTCTTTTGGCTTCCTCCCGGGGCCAACCCAACAAACTGTTGAATGTGATGCCCGAGAAGATTCCGGAGATGGGCGCCCTTGCCAATATGCTGCTCGGGAGCAACCACCGCCTGAGCGTCGTAAGCCACACGGAGGGGATAGCCTTCTGAACTTGGCATGGTCGCAGGCGGGTTCGAGGGCAGCTTTCCAGTGGTCATGGCGATCTTATGGGCGCGCTAGGCGGCGCGTGCTAAGCCCGGAATCCCGATCCTGTGGCCGCATCGCGCTATCCGAATGCAGGTGCATCAAGGGTTCTGGCTTGTTGACCAACCAGCGCGACGTGCCGCTGTTGCCCCTGGCCCTCGATTGCTGTTCTTCGATTCAACCGAAAAAAGGCTAGCAGCACTAAATTCGCGGCAGTGTAAAGTAAGGTCACTTGGATTACAAGATCGTCCACAATAGCCAGTAGGGCGACCAGCACATTGGCAAATCGAGGGCTTTGCTGCATATTTTACGGTATGAGGTGCAACGGTATGAGGCGATTCCGAATCCCGAGGTCTGCTTTGCTTGAGTTCGCTCCGTTGCATCGTCCTTCGAAATTCTCCCTTATTTTCCAGTTGCTTACCTTGCTGTTTGCCGTCGGCTTGCCGTCCGCGGGGCGCGCTCAAGGAGATATTCTTAAAAAGATACGCCCCGAACATCCGCGTCTGATCCTCACGCAACCCGATTGGGAGAAACTCCGCGCGGCCACCAAGAGCGATCCCGTCAAGTCGGCGTGGCTGGAGGACTTGCGCCGCACTGCCGAGGCCCAAATGCAGCGGTCCAGAACCAGGTATCGTCTGGACAACAACCAACTGCTCTTCAAGAGCCGGGAAGCTCTGACCCAGTTGTCGATTTTTGGCGCCATGTACCGCCTGACCGGCGAGAAGCGCTATGCCCAGGCCGCTAAGGAGGAACTGCTCGCCGTCACCGCTTTCCCCGACTGGAATCCTGCTCACTTCCTGGATACCGGCGAAATGACCGCGGCAGTCGCAATCGGCTACGATTGGATTTACGACGCTCTCGACTCCTCGGAGCGCAAGAACATCGAAGCCACCATTGTTCGGCTCGGACTACAGCCAGGCCTAAAAGCCTATGACAAACCAGACTGGTGGGTGCAAAACCCCAACAACTGGAACATCGTCTGCCATGGCGGCCTGACGCTGGGAGCGCTGGCGGTTGCGGAAGTTGCGCCAGACATCGCCGAAAAGACCGTTGAATTTGCCCTTCGGGATGTCCCCTTCGCGATGCGTACTTGGGGGCCCGACGGCGCGTGGCCCGAAGGCTTTGAATATTGGGCTTACACCTCGCAGTACAATGTCATGCTGATCGCTTCCTTGCAGTCTGCTCTAGGCAGCGACTTCGGCCTGCTCTCGATCCCGGGATTTTCCCGTGCCGGATTCTTCCCCATCTACGAAACCGGGCCCAGTGGAACCACCTTCAATTTTGCCGATGCTCAGCCGGAAGCCCGGCCGGAACGCGCTCCGCAAATGTTTTGGCTGGCGCGCACCTTCCATCAGCCCGCGTTTGCCGCCTTTGAGCTGCCGCACGTCAATCCAACGAATATAAGCATCTGGGACCTTCTTTACGCCGGGATCGAGCCTCTTCCTTCCGGCCAGACAGCAACTGCCTCCCTGCCTTTATTCACGGTTTTCCACGGGGTTCAGGATGTCGGCATCGCCAGATCTTCTTGGGACGATCCCGCGGCCACCTGGGTGGCGTTGAAAGGGGGCGACAACAGCGCGGGGCACGCCCATTTGGACTTGGGATCTTTTGTGTTTGAAGTTTCCGGCGAGCGTTGGGCCGTAGATCCAGGGCGCGACGAATACAGTCTGCCCGGGTATTTTGGGAAAGAACGATGGCGCTATTTTCGCACCGGCACTCGAGCCCACAACACGCTCATCGTGGACAACCAGAACCAGCCCGTCGATGCCAAAGCCAAGATCACCGCCTCGGGCCTGGAAAACGGTCAAGACTATTTCTTTGTGATCGATCTGAGCCAGGTCTACAACATAGGCCGCGTGCAAAGGAGGATCGAGCTGATTGGAGGTCACGACCTGAAAATCACCGATGACGTCGAAGGGACTTCCGCGCACAACATCCTGTGGAATATGCTCACGCGGGCCAATGTAGATATCGATTCGCGGGGGCGATCGGCGACCCTGTCGCAAGATGGGCGTACCTTGTCGGTTCGCATTCTGGCTCCCGCGGACGGAAAATTTGAGCTCCAACCGGGCGCTGGATCGTCTCCCGAAGCGCAAGCAGGGAACCTGAAGCGCCTCACTCTTGGTCTTACTTCGGTAAAGACCGCCCACATCGTAGTGCAGCTCGGAAATGCGGACAAACCTTCCGAAAAGTGAGGGGGTAAGGGGATCGAGGGCGCGGCTGGCAAAGCTCGATGTTCCGCGATTCCGCCTGATTGACTGGTATCGCAGTTGGACTTCGCAGCGAATTTCCTTATTGTTCCCTTCTGTTGACGGTTCGCGTCCACCGAATGTATCGGAGATACCACCAAGCCTTCGAGAACCCCAGCAACTTCCTTGTTTCCAACACTTCCGGCGACAATCGTCCAAGCCTGAAGTGGTAGTTTAATTGCTTCTCCTCGCTACGTTGATCTCTGCCTGTCCCCTTTTTGATGATCTGAGAGGATCTTGAATGAACAGCCTCGGCCGGCGCCTGTTCGTACCTGGAGTACTGTCTTTCGTTTTCTTCGCTATTTCCACTCTACTTGCGCCCCCAGCGAGGTCCCAGGCGAACGTCACCGGGCAGTGGCAGACCCTGCCCTACACCATGCCGATCAACCCGGTGCACGCCGCACTTTTGCGCACCGGCAAAGTCCTCATCGTGTCTGGTTCGGGCAACGTTCCCACCAACAAGACCCTCCTCGCGGCCATCTGGGATCCCCAGGCCGGTACTATCACGACGCAACCCATCGCTTGGGACATGTTCTGCAACGGCATGGTGATTCTCCCAGACGGCAGGCCCTTTATCTTGGGGGGCACTCTCCAATACGATCCCTTCCTCGGCGAGGCCCGCACAGCTACCTACGATCTGACAACAGGCACCTTCACCGATCAGCAGGTCATGTCCCACGGCCGCTGGTATCCCACTGGGACCGTCCTGGGCGACGGTCGGGTCATGGTCTTCTCCGGCCTCCTGGAAACCGGCGCCACTAATACCACCGTGGAGATCTATAACCCTAGCTCGGGATGGTCGGCGGCAACGTCCGCCCCGTGGACCCCGCCCCTGTATCCCCGTCTGCACGTGCTCCCGAACGGCAAGGTTTTCTACTCCGGCTCGGGAGTTGACACGGCTATCTTCACTCCCTCCACCAACAGCTGGGTTCACCCTCTGGCAATCACCAACTTTTTCACCCATCGCACCTATGGTTCCTCGGTCCTGCTACCCCTGACTCCGGCCAACAATTTCACGCCTAAGGTAATGATTTTAGGCGGCGCGAACCCCTCAACCGCCACCACCGAGATCATTGACCTCTCCGCGGCGACCCCCGCTTGGGTCTATGGTCCCTCGATGTCCCAACCGCGTATCGAAATGAACGCCACCCTCCTTCCCAACGGCAAAGTCCTGGCGATCGGCGGCTCTTTGAACGACGAAGACACCACCACGGCCAGCATGAATGCCGACCTGTACGACCCTAATTCCAATACCTTCAGCTCCGCCGGCGTGGAAGCCTTTCAGCGCCTATATCACTCCGTCAGTCTGTTGATGCCCGATGGCACCGTGATGGTCGCGGGCGGCAATCCGACGCGCGGCACCTACGAGCCGCACATGGAAATCTACTCTCCCGCGTATCTTTTCAACTCCAACGGCTCCCTGGCGACGCGGCCCACGATTACCAGTCTGTCTTCTTCGCAACTCGGCTACGGCGGAGCCTTCACGGTGAATACTCCGGACGCCGCCAACATCTCTCAGGTGGTGGTGCTGCGCAACGGTGCGGTCACTCACGCCTTCAACATGGACCAGCGCCTCGTGGGTCTCAATTTCACCAAGGGTTCCGGCGTTCTCAATGTCACCGCGCCGGCAAACGGCAACCTCGCGCCTCCGGGCTACTACATGATCTTCATTTTGAACGCCGCCGGCGTCCCCTCCGTCGCCTCCATGGTGCAGATCTCCTCGGCGCCTGGCGATACTCCCCCGACCGGCACGATCACCAGCCCCTCCTCCAATGTCACCATCAACGCGGGTCAGTCCGTTTCCTATGCCGGCTCGGGCAATGATCCCGGCGGCAGTATCAGTTCTTTTTTCTGGTCTTTCACCGGCGGCAACCCAAGCACCAGTAACCTGGCCAATCCTGGCGCCGTAACCTACCCCACTGCGGGAACCTACACGACTACGCTGACCGTAACCGACAACCAGGGTGTCACCGATCCCCACCCGCCCAGCCGTACCATCACCGTCAACGCTTTACCTGACTTCTCTCTCGCCGTATCTCCCCCGTCCAGATCGATCACGCAAGGCGCCGGCACTACCTACACGGTCACCAGCACTGCGATCGGCGGCTTCTCGGGCACGGTTTCGTCATTCAGCGTCAGCGGATTGCCCGCCGGTGCCACGGCCTCGTTCAGTCCCACTTCCATCCCGGCCTCGGGTTCCACGATATTGACCATCTCCACCCTCGGTACGACGCCCGCGGGCGGTTACACGATCGCCGTTGGGGCGACCAGCGGATCCTTCAGCCACACGGTTACCGCGTCTCTCGCCATCGGCCAGAGCGGCGGCGCCAGCACCGTGGATTTCGGTTCGGGTTTCTCCGCCTCTGGCTTGCAGTTCAACGGGCACACCCAGCTGAATGCCACTCGTCTGCAACTCACGGACGGCAGCGCCCCGGACGAAGCTTCCAGCGCTTTCTGGACCACCCCTGTGAACGTGCAAACCTTCACCAACAATTTCACGTTCCAGTTGACCAACCCGGCGGCCGACGGCTTCACGTTCGTCATCGAGAACGCCAGCACCGGTGCAGCCGCTTTGGGACAACCCGGCGGCCTGCTCGGTTATGCCGGGGCCACCAAAATTACCCCTAGCGTGGCGGTAAAATTTGACCTTGCGGATAACGATGGCGAGGGCAACAACTCCACGGGACTGTACACCAATGGCGCGACTCCTAGCACTCCGGCAACAACCTTTGGCGGCGGGATAAACCTGCACAGCGGACATATTTTCCAGGTGCAAATGACCTACGATGGCACCACGCTGACCATGACCGTCACCGACACCGCGGTGCCCGCCAACACCTTCACGACCTCGTGGCTCATCAACATTCCCGGCACCGTGGGAGCCAATACCGCTTTCGTGGGCTTCACGGGCGGTACCGGCGCCTTGACCTCCACCCAGGAAATCTTGTCTTGGCTATATAACGCCGGCACTTCCAGCCTTGCCGCCACCCCGATCATCTCCCCGGCTTCCGGCTTGTTCAGCTCTCCGCAGAACGTTTCCATCACCGACAGCACCCCCAATTCCACCATTTTCTACACCTTGGATGGCAGCGTACCCTCGACCTCTTCCACCAAGTACACTGGGATGTTCCTGGTCAGCACCACCACTACTGTCAAGGCCATCGCCACTGCCGCCAACTTCACTCAGAGTGCCACGGCCACGTCGGTCATCAACATTCAGAGCGGCGGGTCGACCCCCATCAATTTTCCCTCCGGCTTTTCCGCCACGGGAATGCAGTTCAACGGCAGCACCGTGCTCAACGGCACCCGTCTGCAACTCACCAATTCCGCGGCAACCAAGCAAGCCGCCAGCGCCTACTGGACCACTCCGGTGAACGTGCAGTCCTTCACCAATAAATTTACCTTCCAACTGACCAACCCGGCCGCCGACGGTTTCACCTTTACGTTTCAGAATGCTGGACTGACCGCTCTCGGACCTAACGGGGGAGGTTTGGGTTACGGCCCGTCGGTGCTGACGGGTGCTCCTGGCATCGCGTCCAGCGTGGCCGTGAAATTCGACCTTTCCAGCAACAACGGCGAGGGCAACAACTCCACCGGCCTGTACACCAACGGTGCGTCGCCTACTACGCCGGCAACCACGCTCGCCGGAGGGGTGAATTTGCACAGCGGACATACCTTCCAGGTGCAGATGACCTACGACGGTGCCACGTTGACCATGACCATCACCGACACCACGGCACCCACCAACACCTTTACGACATCTTGGCCCATCGACATTCCGGGCACGGTGGGCGGCAATACCGCCATTGTCGGCTTCACCGGCGGCACCGGAGGCTTGAGTGCCACGCAGGAGATTTTGACTTGGACCTACGGCACCGGCGGCACCGGCACGCCCGATTTCTCTATCTCCGCGACACCAGCTTCTCAGACGGTGACTCCAGGAAACTCGACCACTTACACCGTAACCGTGGGGGCCCAGAACGGATTCGCTGGAACCGTGACACTCGGCGTAAGCAACCTGCCGGCGGATTCTTCGTCGAGTTTCACGCCACCAACGATCACCGGCGGCGGCTCTTCCGTCCTGACCGTTACCCCCAGCGTTGTGTCGCCGACCGGAACCTCGCCGCTAACCATCTCCGGCACCAGCAATGCGGTAACGCATTCGACCGGCGTTAGCCTGGTAGTCGCTGCCGGACCCGATTTCTCGATTTCCGCGTCTCCCGGATCGCAAACCGTAATTGCCGGGAACTCGACCACCTACACGGTGACCATCGGGGCGCAGAATGGATTCAGCGGAACGGTGACCCTGGGCGCCACCGGCTTACCCAACGGCGTCGGTGCGACTTTCTCGCCGCCGACGGTCACCACCAGCGGAACTTCCACTATGACCGTTACCACCAGCAGCGGTACACCGGCGGCAACGTCGACGCTGACCATTAGCGGCTCCAGCGACAGCCTCTTCCACTCCACAACCTCCAGCCTGACGGTGCAATCCGGCGGGGGCGGCGGTAGCACACCGGTCAATTTCGCTTCGGGCTTTTCCACCACGGGAATGCAGTTCAACGGCAGCACCGTGCTCAATGGCACCCGCTTGCAGCTCACTACCGCAGCGGCCACCAAGCAAGCCGCCAGCGCCTTCTGGACTACCCCAGTGAACGTGCAGTCTTTCACCAACAAATTCACCTTCCAGTTGACCAACCCAGCCGCCGACGGCTTCACCTTCACCATCCAGAACGCCGGTCCGACCGCCCTAGGGGGCAATGGCGGCCTCCTGGGTTACGCGGGCACCACCAAGATCACCCCCAGCGTGGCGGTCAAATTCGACCTCTCCAACAACAATGGAGAAGGCACCAATTCCACCGGCCTATACACTAACGGTGCGGCACCCAGCACCCCGGCGACGACCCTGACCGGCGGAGTGAACCTGCACAGCGGCGACATCTTCCAGGTGCAAATGACCTACGACGGCACCACGCTGACGATGACCGTCACGGACACGGTCGTTCCCGCGAACACCTTCACGATCGCCTTTCCCATCGACATTCCCGGAACGGTTGGCGGCAACACGGCCCTAGTAGGCTTCACCGGCGGCACCGGCGGCTTGACCTCCACCCAGGAAATCCTGACTTGGACCTACAGCACCGGTGCTTCTGCAACCCCGGATTTTTCCATCTCTGCGGCCCCCGCGTCGCAGACAGTGACTGCCGGAAACCCGACCACTTACACGGTAACCATCGGGGCATTGAATGGATTCACCGGAACGGTGACACTCGGTGCCAGCGGCCTGCCCAGCGCGGCCGGCGCGACTTTCGCGCCGCCGACGGTTAACACCAGTGGAACCTCCACCATGACCGTCACCACTGGCAGCGCCACGCCGGCGGCAACCTCAACGCTGACCATCACCGGCACCAGCAACGCTCTCACCCATTCCACGACCTCGGGCCTGACAGTGCAAGCCGGCGGCAGCACCACTCCGGTTAACTTCGCTACCGGCTTTTCCGCCACGGGTATGCAGTTCAACGGCAGCACCGTGCTCAATGGCACCCGTCTGCAGCTCACCGATGCCGCGGCAACCAAGCAAGCCGCCAGCGCCTTCTGGACTACTCCGGTCAACGTGCAGTCTTTCACCAACAAGTTCACCTTCCAGTTGACCAGCCCGGCCGCCGACGGCTTTACCTTCACCATCCAGAACGCAGGTCTGACCGCATTAGGGGGCAATGGCGGACTGCTCGGTTACGCGGGCACCACCAAGATCACCCCCAGCGTCGCGGTCAAGTTCGACCTCTCCAACAACAACGGGGAAGGCACCAATTCCACCGGCCTATACACCAACGGTGCGGCACCCAGCACCCCGGCGACGACCCTGACCGGCGGAGTGAACCTGCACAGCGGCGATATCTTCCAGGTGCAAATGACCTACGACGGCACCACGCTGACCATGACCATCACGGACACGGTCGTTCCCGCGGACACCTTCACGATCGCCTTTCCCATCGACATTCCCGGAACGGTTGGCGGCAACACGGCTTTAGTAGGCTTCACCGGCGGCACCGGCGGCCTGACCTCCACCCAGGAAATCGCGACTTGGACCTACAGCACCCCGTGAAGCCTTCTCGAATGGCCAAAGCAATCGGTCCGGCTGCCCGTGGCGGCTTGGGACACTCCGCGAACGCAACTGTGGCGCTTGTTTAGCGCGAAGCGGCTAAAATAAGTTGTGGGGTAGAGGCCGTCCGAACACGCGACGGCCCTCTTTTTCTCCCGCGAACGGGTGGCAAGCAACTGGGGTTTTGCGCTGATCCAGTAAGGAGAAGAGAGACGTGGCCATCTCACGCAGAAGTCTTTTTCGCAGAGTTGCGGCGACCACTCTGGCCGGGGTAGTCGCGCCGTCGCTCGAGGGCCTGTCGCTCGCAGCAACGCCGCCCACGCTGCCGGACGAAAACCAGCCCGCATACCCCATCCTCCTGGACCACAACGAAAATGCTTATGGCCCGTCGGAAAAAGTACTTGCCGCACTCCGTGACGCGTTGCCACTCAGCAATCGGTATCCGCGCACGGAATGCGACTCACTGGCCGCCAAAATCGCGGCTCTTCACGGCGTCAAGTCGGAACAGGTGGTCCTTGGGTGCGGCTCCTCCGAACTCTTGCGATTGGCCGCCGCCGCGTTTCTTCGCCCAGGCAAAACGCTAGTGCAGGCCTCGCCAACGTATCCGGCGCTCGGCCAATTCGCTCGCCGCCTTGGAGCCGAGGTCTTTGACGTTCCACTCACCAAAGTGCACGAGCACGACGTGGTCGCCATGGAGGCTCGCCTCGGCCCCTCCACTGGCCTCGTCTATATCTGCAATCCCAACGACCCCACCGGTACGCTAACTCCGCGAAAGGGTATTGAAGCACTGATCCGCAAACTTCCCGCCAAGGCCATGGTGCTGATTGACGAGGCCTACCATCACTTCGTCGATCCACACCCCAATTACCTATCGTTTCTGGACCATCCCATCGACGATCCCAGGGTAATGGTCACCCGCACTTTCTCCAAAATCTATGGGTTAGCGGGTATGCGCGTAGGTTACATTGTGGCCGCCCCAGGCGTCGCGCGCCGCTTCTCCGCCGGGCGGCTGCACTCCGGCGTGGGACCGCTCTCGGCGAAAGCTGCCGACGCTGCTCTGGACGACTCCCAATACGTGCGCTTCAGCGCCAAGCGCAATGCCGACGACCGCCAGGAGTTCATGAACCGGGTCAATGGCGGCATGCTCCGGGCCATCGATTCGCACACCAATTTCGTCATGATGGATCCGATGCGTCCTCCGGATCAGGTCATCGCCCATTTGAAGAAAAACAATATCCTTATCGGCCCACCCATCCCGGCCATGGACAAATACATCCGCGTTTCTCTGGGCACGCCCGCCGAAATGGACGAATTCTGGCGCGTTTGGGACCTGATGCCGGCCACAGGCAAGATGGCGATGTAGTTTGGATCTGCCGGATCACTGGATTTAAGAGTCCGCCCGGCAACACCCTGGGAACGCCAATCTCCCGATTGGCGCTTCGTTTCACGGGCCTGCACCCGGCCTTGGAAATCTCGGCGGGTTTCCCGTGCCGCGATAAGTTTTCAGTAGCAAAAAAAACGGCAAAATCCTCGCCGACGCCCTACGGCTGGATCGTAAGCAGTGCCGCGCTCGTCGGAGCCAGTGTCACCGAATATACTCCGCCCGCGGGCGTCACGCTCTCTTCCGAAGAGTTTCCGTGGATCGCTCCATCCACGCTCCCATCAAACGTCTGCCCGCCCAGCGTTACGCCTTTTGTGGCCTTATAGCTCGAGGCGATCAGTCGTGTCAGGGTTGCCGCGCCAAATCCAGGCACCGAAATGGTCACATCACCCTCGGCGGTCTTGTCCTTGTTGATCAAAGTCACGCGTACCACGCCCTTGCTATCCACCGTCGCCCATACCTTCAGGTTCGCCTTGGTGCTCAACGAAACGGGAAGCAGTCTTGCTCCGTTTGCCGTGGCTTGCTGGAACAGCAGCGCTCCGTAGTACACCGGCCGAACCGATTGCAGCGTGTACTTCCTGCTCGGATCGAAAGTAAACAACGAATACGTGCTGCTCACTCCGTGGAAGTTCACGCCGTCGACGCCGACGCTGGCGAACTCGAACATGGTGTCCGTCGCCCACAGCGCCGACGCGAAAATATCGCTGACCCCCGGTTGGCCCCCGCCGGCAATCGAATTCATTTCGCCGATGCGGAACACCATCCCGGCCTTATGCGCCGTGGCTACGCTCGCCGCCATCCACCGCGCGCCGTTCGCCGCAGGTGCGTCCTGCAAGAGATAGTCAGACGCGTTCCCAGTGCCTGTGCCCCCGTAATAGTGCTGGCTGATGATGGAGACATCGCTTTCTTGCGAGAGGAAGGTCGACAGGTTCGGAAGCGACTGCGACAGGCACCACGAAGGCCCCATCAATTTCACGTCCGAGGGCAGGATCGGCTGGATTTGCCCGCGCCACTTGCCGAAATCCGAAAAATAATTCGAGTACGTATAGCTGCCCGACCGCTTGCCGTTCCGGGAGTACAGATCCGGTTCATTCCCGATTTCGATGGCGTCCAGCGAGCCCCTCGGCATGTTCGCGGCGTAGTTCTGCGCCTGGTTCACCGCCAGTTGCACGTTGTCGGAACCCAGGTTGACGTCCAGGATGAATTTCGCTCCGGTGTCGACTGCCACTTGCGCGATGGGAGGAATCGTCGCGGAGGTCGGTTGACCGCTGCTGTCTGCGCTGTTCCCGCCCATCCGGATTACCACCGGGCCGGCCCCATAGGCTGTCAGATTCTTCAGCAGTTGCCGGTAGATATGATTCGTCTTACCGCCCTCTGCCATCAAGTCGGCTTGTGCGCCCCACTCGTGCGACAAGCCCATGAAACTCGCTGGAATCTGGAGCCCCGGCTTGCTCGTGCTTACTGTCGCTGCCCCCAAGGACCCGGCGGGTGGCGGCGTGCCCGTCGGCGGCGTGCCCGCTTGCACCGTGACCGTTACGCTCTTGGACGCCGAGCCGGTTCCGTTCGCAGCCGTCAAGCTGTACGTGGTCGTGCTGGAAGGCGACACCTGCACCGACGTGCCGGTCACCGTTCCCACCCCGCTCACGCTCAACGTCGTTGCTCCCGTCACGCTCCATTGCAGCCGAGAGAGCTGCCCTTTTTGAATCGCTGTGGGTGACGCACTCAGGCTGCTGATTACCGGTGCCGGAGGCGCCGTGGTGGTCACCGTGACCGTGGCGGAGGCCGTTTTCGTAGAGTCCGCATTGCTGGCGGCAGTTATCGTGGCCGTTCCGGCTTTGCTGGGCGCGGTAAACATTCCCCCCGTGGTGATGCTCCCCGAAGAAGCCTTCCAGGTAACGTTCTTGTTTGAGGTTGTGCCCTCCACAATTGCCGTGAATGAAAGCTTGCCGTTGACGATGGACGAAGCCGAGGCAGGTGAAATCGATACCGAGCTCACCGCCGGTTCCGCTGGAGGAGGCGCGGGTGCGCTGGTCACGCTGATTACCGCCGAGGCCGACATAGTCGAATCGGCCGTGCTGGTCGCGGTTATTCTTGCAGTCCCGGTGGTCGCCGGCGCGGTATACGCGCCCGAAGCAGTAATCGTCCCCGCCGATGCGGTCCAGGTTACCGACTGGTCCGTGGTTGTTCCTTGGACGGACGCCGTGAATTGCGCCTTGCCGCTGGGGCTTAAGGAAGCAGAAGAGGGAGAAACCGTCACCGAACTTACCGCCGGAGCCGTTGAGCCAGCAGCTCCACGAAGGGCAACCACGAATGGCCGGTGCTGCCCATCCGTGACCAGGGTCAGGCTTCCATCGACGCTGCTGGCCTTGGTCGCCGCAAACTTCACCGTGAATTTCTTGCTCTGGCCGGGAGAAAGCGTAACCGGAAGGGTCAAGCCGCTGATGCTGAAGCCTGCCCCATTTACCAAGGCTTGGCTAACGGCCGTGCTGCTCGGACCCACATTGGTGACCGTCGCGACTTGCGTGCTGCTCGTCCCGACTTTCGTTTGCATCGAGACGCTGTTTGGGGCTACCGATATCTCAGGGAGGGGCTCGGCAAAACCGGCGCATCCAGAAATGCAGCCGATCACTAGGGCGGAACAGAGAACTATGGGTACTAATACTTGAAACTGATGGCGTATCATTCCCGGAAACGCCTCCCTTGGCCTATGTATCCTTCTTTTCAGTTCGACGCGACCGTCTCAGCGTCTTCCTGGGTACCGGGAGACCGGGACGAGACTCATCCTAATTTTGAAAATGAAGCGCTACAACTGGTGGGTAGGCCAGTTTCGGGGCAAGTGCTTCGCCACTGGCCGGGGTACATGTCGAGGTACAGTGGAAGTACTGGTACGACAGCTATCTATGGTCCAGTGGCTGCAACGTCACATTCACAAGGTACGGATCGTCGAATTCGGTCATGTCCCCGGCACTCTTTCCGACGACCGGGAGCAGCCGCGCCGAGAGCGGTTTATGCCATTTGAACGCCAGGGTCGCCATATCTCCAATGATCAAATCCAGGCGTTCTTCCGTCACGTCTCCTGGGAGCGGCACGGTATCCAGCCCGGTTCCGCACACCGCGCTATAGCTCAGCAGCGCATCCAGCGAGATATTTCCTTCGCTCCATCGTTGCGCCAGCCGGGAATCTTCCAGGATCGGCAGCATCAGCCCGGAGTAGCCGGTCTGCTTCACTTTGATCTCTTTGATCGCCGATGTGACGGTGGCTGCCGCCGTAAGAGTCCCGCTGGAACCCACCGGCTGTGCCGTCAAGTTCTCGAGCGCCGCGCCGATAGAAACGTCTTTCATCGGCGCTGGAGACATATCCATCCCCACGTAGGCCCAGCCGGTATCGCGGTCGATCCGCTGCGCTTGTGCCTCGACTGCAAACGCTGCGCTGCTTAGCGCCTCGGTCAGCCGCTGTCTTGCGGTGACCAGGTCCGCGGCACCCTGGAACGCGGCGGCTACCACGTTTGCCGATTGCAGCGCGATCGCAAACTGGTGCCCGAAACCTGTGTGGTACGACCCGGGATAAAACGGCGTCAGGGGCGGCACCAGCGCAATCGCGGAAAAACGGAAGTTGCCCTGGCTGTGTTCCGTTTCCGAAAGCTTCTTCATCACTCGGGCAGCCGCGCCCACCGCGCCCCAGCGCACGCCTTCGTCTCCAGCCACCACCAGGCTGGCGTTTAGTACCTTGGTGTTCTTCAGAATTTCCGCAACCATGTCGGCCTGCGTGTCGCTGTCGGTTAAGTTCAGCATCGCCGGCCCGATGGACGCGGCGAATTTTTCCTGCTCGGCCACCGCGTCGTAGTTCCGGAAAAATGCCAGCGCTTGCTCCGTGGTCAGTCCCTTGGTGTACTCGGGAAAAGGCTGCGTGGAAATGCGAATGGTCTGGACTTCAAATCCGCGCGACTCGAACACCGTCCGCGCATACTTCAGCATCTTCACCGCGTCCTGAATTTGCGGCTGGTACTGCGTGCGGTCGAGATTGACGAACGCCGTGATGGCGCGAATCTTGGGCTTTTCGGGTTGCGCCGCCGCTTTCGGTTGCGCTTGCGCATGGGCCATGCCGCAGAGGGCACCCATCAACAGGAAAACAGCGATGGCGATACGAGAATAATTTCGAACGGGATTCAATGCCGGTGCGCTCATGGTCTCGGCTCCTGTAGGGGCACGATACATCGTGCCTTCCAAGCTTACAAGACAGAAGGCGCGCGTTGCGTGAAAGCCGAGCAGGCGGCGCGCCGGTTTTTTCAGGGATTGGAAACCTGGAACGACAAGCTGTTTTCCCGAAGCTCTTCCCAGCGCTTCCGCCAAGCTTCGTGTTTCGGGCTCTCGGCATAGTCCGCCGCGGCCTCCGGGCTGGCGAATTCGATGGCATAGACACCATCGAAGTCGCGGATCTGGTTCCGCTGCGTTTTCAGCCAGATGTTTTTCACCCCGGGAATTTGTCCGGCCATCGTTTTTATGCCCTTCAGCGCTTGGTCCTTATCGTCTTGCGAGGCGGTGTTTTTCCATTTGTATACCACCACATGGACCACGGTTTTGGGCTGGCCGAATTTGTTTTGGGCCGCCACGCTGCGAGTGTGCCAAGTCCCTGCCGCGACGCCGGCCAGAAACAGAGCCGCGGCCGCGGCAACTTGAGTAAGGCGATGGTTCGCAAACTTCATGGACTTCCTCCTGTGTGGACGCGCCGCAACAGTCTAAGTAAGGCGCCGCCCGTGAAGCAACGCGAGCCATGTTGCGTTTCGGCGTTCGTCGCCGCTCGCGGGGCAGCCGCGTTGGGCAAACAATTTGACGCGCCCGCCGCCGGAACGTTACGCTCAAACGACTCGGTTTTGCCGAGCGTTATAATGACCCTCCTGGATACAGAATCACCCGAACGAAGCATCGAGATTGCCAAGCCGCCGCAACTCCCGCTGATCTGGATCGGGTATCTGCTGGGCATCGCCACGATTATCGCCGAATTTGTCGCGTTGAGTCTGCATCCGGAATTGGCCAAGGAGGGCGGGCTCCCGCCGTTGTATCTGTTTCTCGTGAGTTTCGTCGGCGGAGTGTACTGGCTCGTTTGCGTTCACAGGTTTCACGTGGTGTTGGCCCAAGTGCCGGGATGGAAGCATCCGATTTCCCCGGCTCGGGCGGTGGGCTTCCATTTCATCCCGTTTTACAACTTGTATTGGGTCTTCAAGTGGCCCCAGGAAATCGCCAAATTTGTTAACGGGCGCCTGCACCAACCGGTCATGAAGCCCGTAGCGGTGGGCTTAGCGGTTCTCGCCGCCCTCATCCTGCGGATTTTCGATCCCGGCTTCGGCCTGATCCTGTTGTTTTTCCCGATGTCCTACCTATCGGCGTGCCTGCGGCGCGCTTTTGCTGCGCCGCAGAATCCGTCGGGCGCCTCACTACTAGAATGAATCGAACCCAGGAGCCGAGCATGCACCAACGAAGAAGTCTTTGCGTAGTTTTGTTGGGAGTCGCCGTCATATTTCCCTTGAGAGGACGGACGCAGCAGCCCCCCGCTACAAATGCGCTCGCGCGTGAAATCTTCAAGCAGCTGATCGAGATCAACACCACGGATTCCGTAGGCAATGTCACCACCGCCGCCGACGCCATGGCCGCTCGCCTCCGGGACGCCGGCTTTGCCGATAAAGACGTCATCGTCGCCGGCCCCAACGACCGCAAGAAAAACCTGGTCGCGCGCATCCACGGCACCGGCAAGCGCAAGCCCCTCTTGTTCATCGGCCATCTGGACGTAGTGGAAGCGCGCCGCGAAGACTGGACCACCGACCCCTTTCAGTTCGTCGAAAAAGACGGCTACTTCTACGGGCGCGGCACCGAGGACATGAAAGAAGGCGACGCCATCCTGGTCACCAATTTCATCCGCCTGAAAAAAGAAGGCTTTTCGCCGGATCGCGACTTGATTCTCGCGCTGACCGCTGACGAAGAAGGCGGCGACTTCAACGGCGTGGACTGGCTGTTGAAGACCCATCGCGACTGGATCGACGCCGAATACTGCATCAACCTCGACGGCGGCGAGTTTGAGAAGCAGCAGGGCAAGCGCTTGCTCGCCGCGATCCAAGCCAGCGAAAAAGTCTATGCTGACTTTCAGCTCGAGTCCCTGAACCCCGGCGGCCACAGCTCGGTGCCCTCCGCCGACAACGCGATTTATCATCTCGCCGGCGCCCTGACGCGACTCCAGGCGTTTTCCTTCCCCGTGCAAATCAGCGAGATCACCCGCAACTACTTCGAGCGCACCGCGGACCTCACCTCCGGCCAGCTCGCGGCGGATTTGCGAGCCGCGGCAAAACAACCGCCCAACGCGCCCGCAATCGAGCGCCTTTCCGCCATCCCTTATTACAACGCGCTCTTGCGCACCACCTGCGTGGCGACGCTGCTCTCCGGCGGGCACGCCCCCAACGCGCTTCCCCAAACCGCCCGCGCCAACGTCAATTGCCGCATTTTCCCCGGCGAAGATCCCGAGCAAGTTCGCCGGACGCTGGAGCGCGTCGTCGCCGACCCCAAGGTCACCGTAACCCCCGTGTCCCAGCGCGCCGCCGATGGCACCTTGGTCCCCTTGGTCAGCGTGCCTCCCTCGCCGCTGCTCCCGGAGCTAACCCAGGCGGTGGACAAAACCGTCCACTCCATGTGGGGCAACCTTCCGGTGGTCGCTACCATGTCCACCGGCGCGACCGACGGCAAGATCACCCGCATCGCCGGCATACCCACCTACGGAGTCGCCTGCCTGTTTTTCAATCGCGAAGACAATCGCGCCCACGGCAAAGACGAGCGCATCGGCGTTCAGGATTTTTACGAAGGCATCGAATTCAACTATCGGCTCATCCGCGCCCTGTCGGGCGGAAATCCGTAATTAGCAAACGTCGCTTCGCGCGGTGCGTGGCGCCCTATCCCAGAAAAGAAAATGGCCCGAAGGATCAATTCCCCCGGGCCGAAGGTGTTGCAAAACGTGATGTAGTCGTCGCTCAGGGTTTGGCAGCCGTGTCTGGCGTCTTCGGATCGCTCACATTGGCTGCCGCGTCCGCCGGCTTCGGCTCCCCGGAGTTGGCGTTGATGGATTTCGGCCCTCCGCTGTCATAGCGCGCCAGATAAGGCATGAACGGTGTCACCTCGAACGGCATCTTCTCCCGTTCGGCGACGGCCCCCGCAGGTTTGCTCTTCAACAAATCCAGCCGGTCCAACCAGGGATCCAGCTTCACGCGGCCGCCGATCGGCAGCGCCGCAATCAGCTGTGGATTCTGCTTCTGGTCCACCGGGGCGTTAGTTTTCAGGTCGGCCACCACCGGAACTCGATTGCCCAGGTGCGGGCTGATCAGGTTGGGAATCTCCTTTTGCCGGGCTTCCAAGGCCGCCAGGAAAAGACCCGCGTTGCCCAGTTGGTTTTTGTACGGCGAATTGTTCAGCAATTGAATGGCTTTGTCGCTCGCGGCCTTTTCTTCATCGGGCGTGCGCGCGAAGCCAAAATGGCGGAACGAGTCCTTATCTTCAATCAGCAACTGGTCGAAGAACGCAAAATTGGAATCCATCCGATGGCCCAGCACCACGTGGCTCAGCTCATGCGCGATCACCGTGGCCAGGCTGGCCTCGTCCGGAAGCACGTCGATCAGTCCGCGGCTCAACACAATCGTATGGCCTAGCGTGTACGATTCCAGCGTGCTGGTCATCATCACCCGGCAGCGCACGTCCGGCTCGATGTCCAAATTGTTGGTCACTTCCAGGTTGTTGGCCACCGTTTCCAGAACCTTGTCGACTTCTCCCTTCGGAGCCATCAACCCGATTCGCTGCAAACGATCCGCGACGTTGTCCTCAGCCTCGCGGTCCCAAGAGCGCTGCGCCAGCACCGGGGAAAGATCGTTGGCGGTCTTGGTGTCGTCTTGCACCGGCGTTTCCACCAGGATCTTGCTCAATTCCTGTTCCTGGGCGTTGTGGCCGATGTTGTAGCCCCACAGCCGGGTCTGCGCCTTGAAGTCCAGCTTCTTGCTCAACGCGTAGTGCAGTTCCTTCTCTTCGCTGTACACAAACGACGGCAGCCACATCCCAGGCTGCACGTTCGTCCGCCAGCTGTCGAAGTGGAAGTAATAGCTCGAGCGCCCGCCTCCGCCGTAGCCGCCGTTGAAGCGCACCACGTGGTAGTCCTGATCTTCCACCCAAATGCGCCCAAGGAACCTGCCCTTGCCCGACTTCGGCAGCGGCGTGACGTCAAATACCAGGCAGCGCACTTCACCCAAAAATTCCCGCTTCACGTAATCGAACTTGTAGTGCGCCTTGTCGAATCCGTTGGTGTCGATGAAAATCATCTGCAAGAAACCGTCCGGCAAATACTGCATCGCGAACGAAAAGAAATTCCCGATTCCCGTAAAGATCTTCTTGCCCTTGGGGTCCACGTCGGTCAGCGACACCAGATTGACGCCCTTGGTGAAGTCCGCCTTCCCTAGAAAATACTTGTCCCCGGCCGGCGCAAAACCCAGGTCCTTGTCCGGCTTCAGGTTCTGTATGTACGTCTCCACCAGCGGAGAATACTTGCGGATCTCCTGGTTCAGTTCGTTCTCTCGCGCGGTCACCCGATCGATCACTTCTTCCATCGTGCGCGCTTGGTCGGGTGGCGTGGGCACCGCCATCGCGGTCTTGGCTCCCATCCCGCTCGACATCAACACCAGGATCGCTGTTCCTAACACCTTACGCATTTTCGTACTCCCCTCAATAGGCTAGGCGAAATTCAATCCGCACCCGGGCCGGAAAATCCACTGCCTCGCCGTCCCGTTTGGCGGGCTTAAACTTGATTTGCTGCGCTGCGCGAACCGCGGACTCGTCCAGACCATGGCCCAATCCGCTCACCACGTGATTGACCTGCACCGCGCCGCTGGCCAGGAACACCACATCGATTACCACGTCGCCTTCCAGTTTCAGGCTGCGCCCTTCGGCTGTGTATTCCGGGCGCGGTTTTTCCAGGATGTCGACGGTTCCGTTCCCGGAATCCCCCGACGCCGCTTTCTTCTTGGGCGCATCCGCTACCACGCTCTGGTCGGCGAATCCCGTGCTTTGCACCGATCCATGCTTCGCGCTGGCCGGCGGATTCGCGGTCCCGTTCCCAAACCCCGTGCTCGCCACCGTGCCGCGCACGCCCTTGTCCCCGCCGGTGCCGTTGCCATATCCGGGTCCGCCAGGAAGCGCCGGAGATCCCAGCCGGTTGATGTTCGTCGTTTTGTTGGGATCGCCTTTTCCCGCTAGTCCGTTGGTATCGCCGAAGCCACCCGTCTGCACTTTATTCACCGGCAAATTCACGGTGGGCGCTGCCGCGCTGCCGCTATTCAGGTTGTTGACTTTTACTTCTTCTCTCGGACGCTTCGGTTGATTCGTCTGTGCGTCAAACTTCGCTTCCAGCACCGGCGTGGCGTTCAGCTCCGGAGCCTTCACTTCCAGGTGCTCCACCTTCGGCTGTAGCACCTTCTGCTGCACAAAGATATGCGGCTGTTTGGGGTTGAGCTTGGGTTCCTCTACGACCACGGGTTTCGGTGTAGGGGCTTTTGGTTTGATTACCTTTGGCGGCGCGGCCACCGGTACTTCGGTCACCGGCATCGCTATCCCGATCGGCGTAAAATTCATCGCCGTCTTGATTCGTTCCGGAAAGAAAAGCGGCAGCGCCACGAAAAATATCAGCAGCACCACCTGTACACCGGCGCTTATCCCCAGTCGATCCCAGCGCGCCTCTCCCTGAGGGAGCAAGCCTAGGCGCGCAGGAACCTGTCTCGTGCCAATCGCACGTTTCCAGGCCTCCTTGTCGCTCGCGTGGCTGCGATCCGCGTCGAAGCCCACGCCGAGGCGCGTCTTGCTCGGGGGTGGATCTGTGATTATGGTCGTCATGCACCTTCTGCCTTAGAATGATTCCGTCCGGTGGACGGACACGGCCTTCCACAAAAAACTGTAGTGTCCGTAATTCGCTGGCGGACACAGATTGTGCCGTATCCAAACCAGAGTACTGGCGAGGCTGGGGGGACCCTAATAGGACTATGGTACTAGCGTCGCGAAGTCGCTAATGCCTTCGCGAGCGAAAGGCCTACGCCACGCCTTGAAACTCGGGTGAGTCTTGGTAGTTGCGGGTTGGGGTGCAACTCCCTTTAGGATACTCCAATTGATCTCCCAGCACCGTGTCTTTTTCGCGCCACCGTTCCCCATCCGGGGTATGTTTTAGGATGCCGTGGATCGCTAATAGGGTGCTGTCTGCCATGAGCCGCGACCCAGAACTTGGAAAGGACCAGCTCGCCGGCGGAAGCGCGCCCCGGCTCCTGGCCGGGCATCCAGCTCTGGTCCAGCGCTTATTTGCGGAGTCGGGAGCTGACTCCTGGGGTTTGCCGCCGAGTCTCTTTGAGGCCGCGCTCGAACGTAGCGCCGGTAAGCGCTTCGGCACCCAACCCCCTCTTCTCAAGAATCTCGAAGAGTATCTCGGCGCTCTGCATCTGAAGGATCTGGCCCTTGCCAGCGCCTGCGCGCAAGGGCACGTTGCCGCTTGGGAACATTTCGTCGCGGCCTATCGCGGTTACTTGCGAGCCGCCGCGGCGGCCATCCTGCGCTGTTCCGCGACATCCTCGGCCGCGTGCGACCTGGCGGATTCCCTTTTCGCCGATCTCTATGGACTTAGCGAGCGAAAACGCGCCGAGCGTTCCTTATTTCGCTATTTTCACGGCCGCAGCTCGCTGAAGACCTGGCTGCGCGCTGTCCTCGCGCAGCGCCATATCGACACGATCCGCGCCGGCCGTCGCCTCACCGAACTGGACGACGAAGATCGGAACGTGCAGCGCGCGCGTCGCAACGCCCCGGACGGCCCGCCCGCACCATACCCGGCCGACCCGCACCGCGAGCGTTACATCGCCTTGTTCCAGCGCACTCTCACCGTGGCCCTGTGTCTCCTTGCGGAGGTCGACCGAGAACGCCTGCGTCTCTACTACGCCGAAGAGCTCACTCTCGCCGAAATCGGGCGCAAGCTCGACGAACACGAATCCAGCGTTTCCCGCAACCTCGATCGCATCCGCCGCGAGCTGCGGCAAAATGTGGAAGACGCGCTGCGCAAAAATCGCGTCGCTGCCAACGGTTCCTCGCCCGAACCGGGCTTGAGCGAAGAACAAATCTCCCTCTGCTTCGAATATGCCTCGGAAGATTCGCCCATCGATCTCGAAAAATTGTTTCCTGCGCAAAGCCCGCCCAGCCAAAAAGCCGGGAGGCGTGAACCATGAGCGCATACTGCAAGAAAGCCCCAGCGCCGCGTTCTAAGAACGGAGGCCGCCATGCCGCGTGAAGACCGCGAACGCAACTTTGAAAACGCCCTGGCGCGCAATCTTCGCTCCGATCGCCCGGAGGGCGCCGGGACTCACGCGTGCCCGGATGCCGAGCTGCTCGCCGCCTATCACGAGCGCTCTCTGCCGCTGCAAGAAGCGATTTCCTGGAAGGAACACATCGCCGGCTGCCCCCGATGCCAGCAAGTTCTCGCCCACCTGGAAGCCACCGACGAAATTGTCCTGGACGCCGAGCAGGAAGAATACGTAGGACAACGCGTCCCGGCGATGGACCAGTCCGATCTTGCGGTACTTACCCCCGCCGGCCTTCGGGCATCGGCGCCCGTCAATCCGCCAACATCCGTCGCCGTCGCCATCAAATCAGCCGAGCGGCGTGGCAAAGTGCGTCGCCCGGCGAATTGGCGCTGGCTGGCCCCAGCCGGCGCTATCGCGGCTGGCCTTATCCTCTGGGTGGCCTTCCATAAAAGCGCCTCGGAGCCATTGCAAATGGCGAAAAATCAGCCCGCCAGCGCTGCGGTTCGCGCGCTTCCTCCGCCTTCTCCCTCTGCAAGCGCCGGGAACTCGCGGGAGCCGAGCTTCGAGCCGCAGGCCGAGTTGAAGCAGCAAGAAACTCCTCTCTCGCCTTCGCCCACCTTGTCTCAAACGGGCCCCGCGCCGGCAGAAAAAAAGTCCGCGGGCGGAGAGAATTTCAGCGCCCTCCAAAAAAAGGAGCCTCCCGCCGCTCCGCTCGGCAAAACGGATGAAAAAACGAAGGCGGATCGCGAGCGCGATACCTTTGCGGAGAAATCCGCAACGCCCCCGCTGTCGGCCCGCAATACAACCGCCTTCCAGGCTCCTCCGTCCGGCCGCTTTGACGCCAGGAAAGACGCAGGCGATTTGAGCACGCAATCCGGCGCGGTAGGCGGCACCCCTTCGCCAGCCGTCCCGCCGGCGGCCTCCGGAGGTGCCGGTGCGGCCGCCAGTTCCTCCGCGCCAGCACCCCCGCCCTCTGTTGCGGACCAAGCCGTCTCCCAACCCGCAAAAGAAACTCCCCCTCCCGCCGCGGCCAGCGAGTCCGTCGCCGTCGTCAATCAAAACACCATGCTCGAGACACGGGCGGAAGTCGTGAATGGCGCGCCGCTATCGAACGCTCCGGCACAGACCATGCGCTTGGCCCGCAACCAGGTTCCCGTAACCATCACCACTCCCAACCCCAAGGTTCTGTGGCGTATCGAAGCCGCCGGCATCGCCCAACGTTCCACGGACGCCGGCTCCACCTGGACCCTTCAAAAAACCCGCGTCGTTGCCGACTTAACCGCGGGCTCCGCCCCCTCCGAAGAAATCTGCTGGATCGTCGGTCGCGCCGGAACCATCCTGCGCACCACCGACGCCGGCGCCCACTGGCGCAAAGTGCGCTCCCCGGTCGCCGACGACCTCTCCACAATCTTCGCCATCGACGCCCAGCAAGCCACCATCTCCACCGCCTCCAATCACAAAACGTACAAAACCTCGGACGCCGGCCGCACCTGGACCCCCGTGCCAAATCCGTGAGCCCCAATGCGCCAACTTTTCTTCCCCAAGCACCAACCGCAAAGTTCCGCCACCGGTAGGGGCGCAGCATGCTGCGCCCCATGTCCGCACGATCACTGCGACTCGCCCCACGCAGCGTCGGCACATCTCTTACAACGTGCAATCCTTCCTGCTCATGCACCAGTAGCGGCCGCCGACCGTGGCGGGCGCCTTCTGCAACAGCGGGCCAGCCCCCACCGGCCTGCAAGAAATCCCCCGACCCCCGTTCTAACCAGGAGAGCAAATTCCCAATGAGGTCAAAACCATGAAAAACTCCCCAAAAACACTCCGCGCACGATTGCCGTGGCTCGCCGCAGCGACCATCGCTTTCTTCCTCATCGGTGTCGTCTGCTGTTCCCTCTGGCACAATCATCGCGTCTACGCTGCTCAGGAAAAAGACGCCCCGCACTCCGCCGCCTCCGACCAATCCACCAGCCTCAACGATCAAACCGATCTCGCCGTCACCGTCTACAACTCCAACATCGCCCTGGTTCGCGACGTCCGCCAACTCACGCTCCCCGCGGGGGCCTTCCGCCTCAAATTCATGGACATCGCCGCGACCGTAAATCCCGCCACGGTCCATTTCCGTTCCCTCACCGAACCCGAAAAACTCGGCGTCATCGAGCAAAACTACGAATACGACCTTCTCGAGCCCGCCAAGCTCCTCCACAAATACGTCGGCAAAGAAGTCACCCTGGTCCGCGCCTACCAGGACAACGGCACCACCAAGCACGAAGAAATCAAAGCCACGCTCCTCGCCGACAACAACGGCCCGGTCTGGAAAATCGGCAACGACATCGTCACCGGCGTCTACGCCGAGAGCTACCGCTTCCCCGAAGTCCCCGCCAACCTCTTCGATCGCCCCACGCTCCTCATGTCCCTGGACAATTCCGGCGCCCGCAAGCACCAGATCGAAGCCTCCTATCTGGCCACCAATCTCTCCTGGAACGCCGACTACGTCCTCACCGTAGGCCGCGACGATAAAGCCGCCGATCTCGACGGCTGGGTCACCCTGGCCAACAACAGCGGCACCGCCTTCCACAACGCTCACCTGCAACTCGTCGCCGGCGACCTGAACCGCCTCCCCCAAGCCGGCGTAGCCGGCGGAGCGATGAAAGAAATGGTCATGAACAGGGCGGCTCCCGCTCCGCAGTTCCAGCAGGAAAATTTCTCGGAGTATCACCTCTACACGCTCGGCCGCCGCACCTCGGTCGAAGACAAAGAAACCAAGCAGATCAGCCTGCTGCAAGGCAGCGCTATCCCGGTGGAAAAGGTTTTCGTGGTGAACGGACAGAACTTCTACTACCACAACTACCAAAATCCCGGTTATCCGCAAAAAGACCCGGTGATGGTCTTCTACAAATTCAAGAATGAAGAAAAGGCCAATCTAGGCATGCCTCTGCCCGCAGGCAGCGTCCGCGTCTACCAGAAAGATTCCAAAGGCGGCATCCTGTTCGTCGGCGAAGACAGCATCGGCCACACCCCCAAGGACGAGACCGTCACCGTCCACATCGGCAACGCCTTCGACGTCGTCTCCGAGCGCAAGCAAACCGACTTCAAGAAGATCGACACCCACACCTGGGAAATGGAATTTGAAATCACCCTGCGCAACCACAAAGACTCGCCCATCACGGTGGAAGTCAACGAACCCATCGGCGGCGACTGGGAAATGCTCTCCTCCAGCTACAAGTTCACCAAAACCGCCGCCTTCGCCGCCCAATTCAAAGTCCCAGTAGAAAAAAACGGCACCTCGGTCCTGAAATACCGCATCCGCGCCCACTGGTAGGCTTCACGGCGCTCACGGGCAGGGGCACGGCACGCCGTGCCCGCTCGATTTTTCCTTGACCTGTAGGTCACCCTTATGGTATAGTATCACTAAGTAAAGCCTCGGGCTCACGAAGGTCTGGCCCTAAGACCGACTTTCCGTACGTTGTAGGTCCGGCTTGCCCCCGGCTTCGAGAGGAGCCTTGAAGGACGCAGCGTGGCGTATCGCCCCCTGGATGTTGGCGAACCACTAAACACCATGCCGCTCTAAGTCCCTTTAGAATGAACACTTGCAAAAGTGTATCAAAACAAAGGACTTTAACTGTCTTTAGAATCAACACTTATAAGAAACGAGGAGGGGGGTACCGCCACTGGAAATTTTAGGAAAAGCCGCTAGACTCTCACTCAGACACCACCGCATCCGCCTCCACCTCTACCAGCATTTCCGGCGAAATCAGCTTGCTGACCTCCACCATGCTGGTCGCCGGACGAATCGCCCCAAAAAACTCCCCGTGTGCCCGACCGACCTTCTCCCACTCGCCGATGTTGGTAACAAAAATCCGCGTGCGCACCACGTCTTTCAGCCCCGCCCCGGCCTTCCCCAGCGCCGCCTCGATATTCCGGATGGTCTGCACCGTCTGGGCGTACACGTCGCCCACGCCCACGATCTTCCCGTCCGGTCCCGTCGCCGTCGTCCCGGACACCGTCACGATGTTGCCCACCCGCACCGCCCGCGAGTAACCCACGATGGGCTCCCACGGCGTGCCGCTTGATATGTTCTGGCGTGACACATGTTCTCCTTGGCCGCGCCTTGCCCGCGCGGGCGCATGCTAGACTGTACAAATTATGGCACAGAGCAAGCGCGCCGCTGGCCGCGCCGCCTGGCCCGGTAAAACGAAATGAAATGTAACAACATTCTCGAAGCCGTGGGACGCACGCCGCTGGTGCGGCTGAACCGCATCAACAAGGGCCTCAAGCCGCAAATCTACGTCAAGGCCGACTACCTCAATCCCGGCGGCTCGGTGAAAGATCGCATCGGCATCACCATGATCGATGACGCCGAGAAAAAAGGCCTGCTCAAGCCCGGCGGCACCATCATCGAAGGCACCTCCGGCAATACCGGCATGGGGCTAGCCCTCGTCGCCGCCGTTCGCGGCTATAAGATGATCTTCACCATCACCGACAAGCAGTCCAAGGAAAAAATCGACCTGCTCAAGGCCCTGGGCGCCGAAGTAATTGTCTGCCCGACCGCGGTCGCGCCGGAAGACCCGCGCAGCTACTATTCCGTGGCCCAAAAACTTGCCAAGGAAATGCCCAATTCCTATTACCCCAATCAATACGCCAACCCCATGAATCCCGAGGCCCACTACCGCACCACCGGTCCGGAAATCTGGGACGACACCGAAGGAAAAATCACCCACTTCGTCTGCGGCGCGGGCACCGGCGGCACCATCAGCGGCGTCGGCAAATACTTGAAGGAAAAAAATCCCAACGTCAAAATTATCGGCGTCGATCCCATCGGCTCGCTGTACTACGAAAAAGTAAAGCAAGGCACCGTGGGCAAGGCCGCCACTTACGTCGTCGAAGGAATCGGCGAAGACTTCTTTCCCACCACCATGAATCTGGCCATGATGGACGACGTCCTGCAGGTCAACGACGAAGAATGCTTCGTCGTCGCCCGCCGCCTGGTCAAAATGGAAGGACTATTCACCGGAGGTTCCGGCGGCGGCTGCATCTCCGCAACGCTGCGCCTGGCCAAAGACCTCGGCCCCGAAGCCTGCATCGTGGCCTTTCTGCCGGACACCGGCATGCGCTACCTCAGCAAGGTCTACAACGACGAATGGATGCGCGAGCGCGGCTACGTCGACGCCGCCGTGAAGATCACCGCCGCCGAAGTCGTCAACGCCAAGCACAAAGCCGGCAAAGTACGCGAGTTGATCATTGCCCGCCCGTATCAAACCGTTTTCCACGCGCTGAAAACCATGCAGGAGCAGGATATTTCGCAGATTCCGGTCTTCGAGGAAAGCCTGCCGATCGGCACCATCTACGAAGACCAGATCCTGAACCTGGCGCTGCAAGGCAAAGACCTGCGCAAGCTCATGGTCCGTGAAGTGATGAGCAAGCCCCTGCCGCAAGTACCGCGGACGGCGCCCGTCGAACGCGTGACGCACATCCTGAGCCACGAAAATCCGGCGGTCTTCGTCCAGATGGGCGACACGCAATTCGAGATCCTCACCAAGTACGACTTGATGAGCACCGTCGCTAGCCTCATGGAACAAAAGAGATAGGGGCCAGGGATGGCAGGCATACCCGGCCCGGCCGGACTTGTAGTTTTCGTTGGCATCAAATTCGGCGGCTATTTTTTAGCGGGCACCGTTCTCAAGAAATATGTTCCCGCGATTCAAAGTTCACCTCTCAAGATCGCCGCAATAAGAGTATTTCTCGGGCTGCTCCTCGGTCCGCCGACAACTCTAGCTTGGCTCTGGATGGTTGGACTCGTCCGCTGGAGCGGATCCTGGCTCGATTCCGGATATGTTTTATACGCGGGCTTGGCGATCATTCGCGTCTTTGTTTGGGCCTTCGTCCTGTTTATGGTGTCGGACCGCAAACAATACCCGACATCCCAGTTGTGGTTTCACGCTGTTCTCTGCGCGATTTGGTCCTGCCTGTTGGACTGGCCCGGTTACAAGGTCGCGGATCTAGCGCCCGGAAGAATTGGGATTTGCTGACCGTCCGCAACGCACCTAGGTAGAATGGATTGGAATGAAAATTCACGATTTTAACGAGCGTCTAAAAGATTCGATTCTGATCGCCGATGGCGCGATGGGCTCCATGCTGCACGAGACCGTCGGCACCCAGCGCTGCTTCGACGAACTAAATGCCACCGAGCCTGAGGCCGTTTTCCGCGTGCACCAGGCTTATATTGAAGCCGGCGCGCAGATCATCGAGACCAATACTTTCGGCGCGAACCGTTTCAAGCTCGCGCCCCTCGGCCTCGCCGACGACGTGCAGCGCCTCAACAGCCGCGGCGTAAAACTGGCCCGCGAAGCCCGCGAATCCGCTTCCCGCGAGGTGCTCATCGCCGGCTCGATCGGCCCGCTGGGCATCGGCGTGCAAGCCCGCCATCCCGAGCCCGATCAAATCCGCATCATTTTTCGCGAACAAGCCATGGCGCTCGAGGAACGCGGCGTCGATCTCTATATTCTCGAAACCTTTTCCTACGTCGACGAATTGCTTCTCGCCGTCGAAGCGATTCGCTCCTTCTCCGGCCTGCCGATCATCGCGCAGATGACCTATTCGGAGGAAGGCACGGCCTACGGCGATTTGCGTCCGGCCGACGCGGCCACGCAGCTCAAGAATACGAATGTCCAGGTGATCGGAGCGAACTGCACGCTGGGCCCGCAGGCGTTGCTTCCGATCTTGCAGGAACTCGCCGGCGTGGACGACGTGCGCGTCAGCGGCATGCCCAACGCGGGATTGCCGACGCGCCAAGGCGACCGCATCGTCTATCCGAAATCTTCGCCGGAATATTTTGCGCTCTTCGCGCGCGAAGCGGCGGCCATGGGCGTGCGTATTCTCGGCGGCTGCTGCGGCACCACCCCGGCGCACATTCGCGCCATGGCCGACGCGGTGAAATCGCTGCACCCGGTGAAAGCATCCTCCACTCCGCACGCCGTCGAAACGATGGCCAAGCCCGCGCCCATCAGCGAGCGCGAGCCGGAAAGCAAGTTCTGGAAAAAGCTGCAGGCCGGAAAATTCGCAGTGTGCGTGGAAATCGATCCGCCCAAGGGCCTGTCGCTCGACCGAATTTTCGAGCAGGTCGACAAGGTCATGGCCTCCGGCAAAGTCGACGCCATCGACATCAACTCCGGCGCCATGGCCCGCGTCGGCATGGACGCGCTGATGACCGCCGGCGCCCTGGAAGCCCGCGGGGTGGAAACCGTCCCGCACCTCACCACTCGCGACCAGAACATCATCGGCCTGCAAGCCATGCTCCTTGGCGCCTGGACGGTCGGCGGCGTTCGCAATGTCCTGGCCATTACCGGCGATCCTCCATCGGTCGGCGATTATCCGGAAGCCAGCGGAGTTTACGAAGTCGACTCCGTGGGCTTGGTAAAAATTCTGCACCGGTTGAACCAGGGCACCGACTGGGCCGGAAAAACTCTGGGAGGCGCCACCAATTTCAGTATCGGCGTCGCGCTCAATCCGGTCGCCGACGATCTGGACGTGGAGATCGAGCGGTTCCACGCCAAAGTCGAAGCTGGCGCGCACTACGCCATGACCCAGCCGCTCTTCGACCCCGAACACTGGCACGCCTTCTTGAAGAAGCTAGGCGGAAAGCCGGCAATCCCGGTGCTCATCGGCATCTGGCCGCTCAACAGCTACAAACAAGCCCTGCGGCTGAACAACGAAGTCCCCGGCATCATCATCCCGGAACCCTTGCTGAAATCGCTGGAATCCGCCGGCGCCGCGGCCCGCGAGCGCGGCTTCGAGGTCGCCCGCGACATGCTGACGTGGTCGCGCAAAGAAATGGCCGGCGCCTACTTGATTCCGCCATTCAAGCGCTACGAAGAAATCCTCGACATCCTCTGAGCTGGGTGGGACGATTCGTTTGTGAACTCGAAGGAAAGAACGGCTAGGCACAAGAAGGCTGCGTCTGAGATCGCGGAGATTGTGCTATCGTCGCTGCGGAAATTTCCACAAGCCGAACAAGAAGCTAGAATCCGTAGAATCGAGAAAATCAGGGTCCGTTCTCAAGTTTTGGTTAAGAGATAGTGGGAGACGAGCCATTCTTCGCCGTTGTGATAGCCCCACAGCTCGGCGCAGGCCATGAAGAAGATGCGCCAGCGCGACCACCACTTCCTGGCGTCGGCCGCTCCGTAGGTTGCGGCAAAGAGTGGCAGGAGATGCGCCTTGTTCGCGTCCATGTCTCGTGAGCCACGCTTCTGCCGTCTTTTGATAGTGAGTGCCATTGACGCGCCAGTGTTCAGCTAAGCGCAGGTGCCGGTCGAAGTGCGTCAGCAGATCATCACTCGGCATCATGCCGCCGGTGAAGAAATGTTGCGCCATCCAGTCCCCTGCGTTTCGCACCTCAAAGGGATACGCGAAGCGAGTGTGCGTGAAGATGTGGATAAAAAGCTTTCCGTCTGGCCTCAACCAGCCCGCGATGCGCTCAAGCAAGGCTTCCCAATTGCGCATGTGCTCGAACATTTCCACGGACACCACGCGGTCATAGCACCCTTCAGCGTCGAACGTATTCATGTCCGATGTAACGATGCGCACGTTGACGAGTCCGCGTTGCGCCGCGCGCGCTTCGATGAATCCCCGCTGCGACGCCGAATTCGACACTCCGGTTATGCGGCTATTCGGAAATTGCTCCGCCATCCACAGCGTGAGAGAGCCCCAACCGCAGCCCAGTTCCAGAATGTCCTGACCGTCCGCAAGCTTGTCCGCGCTCGCACGTCAGACGCAGCATCGCTTCTTCCGCCTCGCCAAGGGAGGCGCAATCATCTGAATAAAATGCCGAGCTGTATTTCAAGCGCGGTCCGAGCACGCTTTCAAAAAAAGCCGCGGGCACTTCATAGTGCTGCGCGTTGGCGGAGTCCGTGCGCAACGCGATGGGGCTGCGTTTCATTTCCTCGACGAACGCCAGCAACTTGGCGCGATTGGCGGCGTCGCTGCCGCGGTCTTCTTCGCGGAGACGTTCCCGCAGCATGCGGCGAATCGCCGCGCGAATCACACAATCGGGAACGAGCCCGCTCTCGATCAGCGGCTCATACCAGAAGCGCTCCGTCGGGTTGCGCCTGGGCCGCCGGCAACCAACTGGTGTGCGACGCTTCCCGCGCCGGCAGCGACGAAACGGCTCCGCGCCTTGCCACGGTCATTACACTTCGTCTTTCTTCGGGAACCACGGCACAAACGCGCTGGTGGTTCGCTGGTACGCTCGGTATTCCGCTCCCCGGCTGCGCAGCGCCTGCTCTTCCGTGGCCGGAATCCCCGTGACGCCCAGCAGGAAATAAAGGATCAGCGCCGGCGAAATCAGCCCCAGCCAACCCCACGGCGAACCCAGCGCAAAAACCGCATACCCCACCCAGATCAGCCATTCAAAGAAATAATTCGGATGCCGCGAATATCTCCACAGGCCGGCGCGAAACGTCTTGCCCCTGCTCGCGGGATTTTTCTTGAACACGTTGAGCTGCTGATCGGCAATGGCCTCTCCGAGGATGCCGAACAGC
Source organism: uncultured Acidobacteriota bacterium (assembly GCA_963788495.1). Taxonomy (GTDB): domain Bacteria; phylum Acidobacteriota; class Terriglobia; order Acidiferrales; family UBA7541; genus Acidiferrum. Next base: position 331,799 of record CAWBGX010000007.1, read on the forward strand.
CAGATGCCGGCCCCGACTTTTTCCAGGGTTCCCAGCGGCGCGTGGGTATCCAGACACGCCAGCAGAAACGGCAAAGACAGCGCCACATCCAGCAGCGCTTGAAACTCAAAGAAGAAAAGAAAACGCAGCGGCAGGTTGGTCTTCCACTCTTTGCGAAGCTGGACGTAACGCCCTTCTTCCGGCTGTCCAATCACGCGCGTAAACAAAAGATGTGCGGCCAGCCGGAGTCCCCAGAAGCCGGCCATCGAAGCCATGGCCCATTTGCGAGCGGGATATCCGGGTCCAACGACCGCATAAAAAAGTCCGAGAGTCCCCAGCCCGGCCGCCCAACCGACATCCACGATAGCCGCGTTGTGGATGATCAAATGGATGATCCACAGCACGAACATCATTCCGAGCGCGATGGCCGCGCCCAGCAAAGCCAGATGCTCTGCCTGCACCAGCATCAGACGGCCTCCGCTGCGGCCGACGCTTGCTTGCGCAGCACGCGGCGCAGCGCCGGAGCCAGAACGCCGTAGGCGATAGCCGCGAACACCGGCGCGGCAATACACCACACGATGATGGCGTGCCACGTGGTGGTCCACAGCGAGCGGATAGCGCTCCACATATTGGCGTGAATCATCGCATAAATCTGCGAAACGGAAAGAGGAAGATGCGGCGCGCGGAACAGCCGTTCGCCCAGGCGAAAAAAGGGAATCAGCAGTGCGATTTGCAGCGGGTAGACGAAGTAATTCACGATCTGAATCGCCGGGAGATTCAGCCGCAAAACCAGCGCGGCCAAGGCGCAGAGCGCGGTGGTCGATCCGAGTACCGGAAACACGCCCAGAGCGACTCCCAGAGTCAGACTGAGGGCAATCTTCTCCGGAGTCACGCCCTGCCGCAGCAGGTCCAGGACCGGGCGCCCGAGCCGCCGATAGAAGAAGCCTTCCTTCATGCCGCCTTTTGCCGGAACAGCGCGGAAACCGGTTCGTCGGGCTTCAGTCCGAAAAGTTGCAGCAGCACATACAGCGACATGATGATGTTGCCGCCGGCCATGATCAGCACGAACCACAAAATCTTTACGCCCAGTGAACGCTCCCGCCAGGCCAGCCAGCAGAAAAAAGTCAAAAAGCCGAAGTATGCGTCGTACAGCGTAGCCATGGCCCACGGGCTGGCGGCGAACGACGGCAGCGCGCTCCACAGGCTGACCTGCGAGCTGGTGCGGACGGTCATCAGCACCATGAAGAGAAATATGAAACCAAACAGCAGCTTGAGGAAGAGTTTCATGGTTTTGCCTTTTGATCAGCCACGCCGCGAAGGCGTCTTAGGCCGACTGAAATAATTTTTGGTGCGCGACGTTCCGGGAGGCCGGTAGAGCTTAATAAGGTGAAACTTTTGGTTTCGACGTCCCATGGGTCTGCTCCGAGTTTGTGGGGTGGACAAAGATCGTGGGACGCGCTAAAGCGCGCCCCTACACTACAGATTGGAAGGACGCGCCCTTCCTCCGTCAGCATGAACTAAAGCGCGCCCTACGACTGATCTATATATCACGCAAATTGTCATCTGGACGGGGGGCTTCACCGTAATACAATGCGGGCCAATCTTGTGAGCCGGATCGCCGTCATTGGATCAGGAATCTCCGGGCTTGCCGCGGCGTACTATCTCAGCCGCAAGCATGAGGTGTTTCTGTTCGAGCGCGAAACGCGTCTCGGAGGGCACACCCACACGGTCACGGTAGAATCCAGCCGCGGACCGCTGGCCGTGGATACCGGCTTCATCGTTCACAACGACCGCACGTATCCAAACTTGATCCAGCTGCTCGCGGAGCTGGGCGTGCCGCGCGTGGCTTCGGACATGTCGTTCGCGGTCAGCTGCCGCAAGTCCGGGTACGAATACTCGAGCCGCGGTTTGCGCGGCTACTTTGCGCAGAAACGTAACGTGCTGCGCGCCCGGCCTTATCATCTGTTCCGCGAGATCCGACGATTCAACCGCGAGGCGCCGCAAATTTTCGCGCGGCCCGATGCGCAGCGCCTCAAGCTCGGGGATTTTCTCGACGAGCACAACTACAGCGAACATTTCCGCCAGCTTTATCTATATCCGATGGCGTCCGCGGTATGGTCCAGCGCACCCAGCGCCACGAAAGAATTTCCCGCCGCGATGCTGATTCGCTTCTTCGACAATCATGGAATGCTGACGGTCAACGGGCATCCGCAATGGAAGACGATTCCCGGCGGCTGCAGCCGGTATATCGCGCCGATCACCGCGCCGTACCAGCAGCGCATCCTCACCAACGTCGAAATTCGCAGCGTGGCGCGCGACGAACACGGGGTGACGCTGCACTTTGCGGGCGAGCGGCCGGAGATGCGCTTCGATCACGTGGTCTTCGCCACTCATGGAGACCGCGTACTTCCGCTCCTGGAAAACCCCACCGATACGGAGCGCGACGTGCTGCGGCATTTCACCACGACGCGAAACGACGTGGTCCTGCATACCGATGACACCATGCTTCCCCGGCGTCCGGCGGCGCGCGCCTCGTGGAATTATTTGCTGCATCTCGACAAACGCAACGGCCACGGCCCGGCGACCATGACCTACCACATGAACCGCCTGCAATCGCTGGACGTTCCGGAAAATTATTGCGTCACGCTGAACGCCAACGGCCACATTCGTTCCGACCGAGTGCTGCAGCGCCTCGTGTATCACCATCCTCTCTATACGCTGGATGCGCTGCGGGCCCAGGCGCGGTGGAAAGAAATCAGCGGCGTGAACCGCACGCACTTCTGCGGTGCGTACTGGCTCTACGGATTCCACGAAGATGGGGTAAACTCCGCGCTCAGAGTCGCCCGCGCTCTAGGGGTCCAGGTCTAGCACGATGGAATCCGCACTATACGTAGGCAGGCTGCGGCACCGGCGTTTTTCGCCGCGAGCGCACGAATTCTCCTATCCGGTGTACATGGCTTTCCTGGACATCGAGCGGCTGCCGGAACTCCTGCGCGTTTCGCCGTTGGCCAGCTACAACCGCCGGTGGAACTTGACGTCGTACTGCGAACGCGACCACTTCGGCGATCCGCGGCAGAGTCTTCGCGAGCGCCTCGCGCGGGATGCCGCGAGTCACGGAATCACTTTGCCCGACGGCCCGGTTTTTCTTCTTACCCATCTTCGCTATCTCGGTTACGTGTTCAATCCCGTTTCGTTTTATTACTGCTATGACGGCGCGGGCCATCTCGAGCTGATGATGGCCGAGGTCAACAGCACGTTCGGAGAAACGTACAACTACTGGCTTACTGCATCCAATCAACGGCCCTGCGATGCGGGCAAGCGCTACACCACCGCAAAGCAGATGCACGTATCGCCTTTTATGGATATGCGCCTGAATTACGACTGGATTTTCACCCCGCCGGGCGATCGCCTGGTGGCGCACATGAACACGTTGTCCGAGGGCAAGCCGTTCTTCGACGCTACGCTGCAGCTCGATCGCCGCCCCTGGAAGCGCCGCGAACTCCACCGCGTGCTGGCCGCCTATCCTTTGATGACGATTCGCGTGATCGGCGCGATCCATTGGCAAGCTCTGCGACTGTGGCTCAAGCAAGTTCCCGTGTTCCCGCATCCGGCCAAACTTGCGGGGGCGCCGGTCACCACCACGCCGAAAGGAAATGTGCTCGAATGAATCGCTGGATGCAAGCGCGCGCCAAGAAATTGTTTTTTCGTACCCTGAAGGATCTCCACGGGGGTTTCCTGGAGATCGCCTGCCCGGAGGAGACCTACTCCTTCGGCGAGCCCGACGCCGCGCTCCGAGCTATGGCGGTCATTCACGACGAGCGTTTTTTTCTGCGGGCGCTGACCGGCGCGGATGTGGGTATAGGGGAATCGTACATGGATGGCGAGTGGACCACGCCCGATCTGGTCGCGCTGGTGCGGCTGTGCGTGCGGAACCTGCGCTTGTTGGATGCGCAGCACAAGGTGCTCTCCGGCGTTCGCGCGCTGGCCGCGCGGCTACGGCACCGTTTCCGGGCCAATACCGTCAGCGGCAGCCGGCGAAATATTCGCGCGCACTACGATATCGGCGACGATTTCTACGGCCTGTTCCTGGATTCGCGGATGCTGTACTCCTGCGCTTATTTTCGCGGCAAGGACGATTCGCTGGATGTGGCTCAGGCGGAAAAACTCGAACTCATCTGCCGCAAGCTGCGGGTCGAGCCCGGCGATCGCATCCTGGAAATCGGCTGCGGTTGGGGCGCTTTCGCAATTTACGCGGCGCGCAACTACGGCGCGCACGTGACGGCGGTGACCATCAGCCAGGCGCAGCATGAATACGCCGCCAAGCGCCTCGCGGAAACAGATCTCTTGCCCGGCAGCGTGCAACTTGTGTTGGAGGACTACCGCAACCTACAGGGGAAATACGACAAGATCGTCAGCATCGAAATGTTTGAAGCCGTGGGTTTCGACCATTACGACGAATTCTTCGGCGCCTGCGACCGCCTGCTGGTGCCCGATGGTTCCATGCTGCTGCAAACCATCACTTTGCCGGAACAACAAGTGAGCGCGTATCGCCACCGCGTCGATTGGATCCAGACCTACATTTTCCCCGGAAGCGAGCTGGCCTCCATCGCCGAAATCCAGCGTTGCCTGGCGCGCCGCACGGACCTGGCGCTGACCGACGCGGAGAGCCTGGGCCTGCACTACGCCAGGACCCTGGCGATCTGGCGCGAGCGTTTCTTCCAGAAGCTCAAAGATGTGCGCCGCCTGGGATTCGACGAACGCTTCCAGCGCATGTGGGATTTTTATCTGGGCTGGTGCGAAGGCGCCTTCCGCGAGCGCTACGTCAACGTCGCCCAACTGGTCCTGGCCAAAAACGGCGCACAGCGCCCGCTTCTCGGCGACCCCACGTTTTCAACGGCGTCGTTACCTTCCGGCTCCGTCTCCGCCTGAAGCGCGAGACTACTTCGTTTCGGGGACCGCGCTGGTGTGATCGTGGATGATTTTCCAGCCTTCGGGGAAACGCTGCCATACCAGAGAGAATACGCCGCCGATGTCGCCTTTCGCGCGGGCCAGGTGCCAGTGGCCGAGAACCAGCGCGGCGTCCTTGCCGAGGAACCGGAACTCCAGGTCGGAAAATTCCAGGTGGCCCATGGCGGCCTGATCGGGATAGTTCTTCTGGTAGCGCGCCAAGACGGCGTCCCAGCCTCGGGCGATTCCAGCGGTTCCGGCAAAGGTTAGCTCCGGCGAATGCCAGTAACCCTCGAGGAACTTATCCACGTCGGCGCGATTCCACGCAGCCTGCTGGGCGTTAAGAATGGCGGTGATGGCGGTGCGGTTGGCGTCCGAGTCCGCCGTTCCGGCGAGCAACGAAAGGCTGGGGGCCAGCGGAAGCAGCAGAACCAGCAAACCACCCAGAATCAATGTTATAGAACGCATCCGCATGGCACGCCTCCAGGCATTGAACCGCGGCACGGAGGATAGAAGAGCCGCCACGATTGCGCAAGTGCCACCGCCGCGAGCCACCCACTTCGCAGTTGATGCCAAAGGGTTAACGCGCCGGGTTCTACTCGACTGGTACTCGGGAACTATTGGTGCGGAAAGTCTTCCCGGGCAGAATGTCCGCAGCAAGGAAGTGTAAGGATGTTCTCAGCCATGCTATTCGCGATCTCGATTGTGGCGCTCTCGCAGTTCGCTATCTACTACTGGCGAGCGGTGCTCGCCGCTGTAGCCGGCCAACCGGTCTCCGAACATATCCTGGCAGCGGCACGCGTGCAGAATGGCCAAGTGACCGGCCAGGACTTCGGGGCTCTCGCCGGGCTGCATGCCCTAACACCGGATTTGCGTCCTGGAAAGAACGGACTGGGTCTAGTGCGTTTGTACGTGCGCATCGTGGACGCCGTCCGCGATTTTGCCGGCCTGCGCATGCCCGCGGTGGCCGCGTGGAGCGAACAAGAGCTGGCGATCTGCGCGCGTTACGCCGCAGTGCAAATTGACCGCCGCCTGCAGGCCAATCTCGAACTGGCCGCGACACTGCGCTCCTGCTAGTCCTTATTTCTTGATTTCTCGAAACGCGATTTCTTGAAACGCGCGGCTGGGCGCAAGTTTCCTACCGGTTATCGAGCTTCCCTCTAAATACGGTTACCGAAGCCTTCGGAAGCGTGAAGGCTTCGCCGGGTTTTGCGTTTACGACTGACGAGGCGGGCGGGCCGTCCGGATCGGCGTAGCTTCTTGGGCCGTCCGAGTGCCAGACGTATTGCTCTGCGCCGAAGGTCACCCTGGTCACCGGCCCGGCGAAATGCCGCGGGGCTTTGTTGTCCGCGCCGGAAAATTCAATTTTCACTTCGTGAGCGTTCGATGGGTCTTTGTTGATCAGCATCAAGGACCACTCGCCATCCGGCCGCTTCACCGCGTAGGCGGTGATCAGCGCGTGCCCCGCCTGGTCGTTCACATCGGCCGCCGCAGGCGCCAGCTGGTGCATGCCCGCACCATGCTTCACCCATTCGAGATTGATCATCTGGCTGGCAAAAAATTGCGAGGTGGGCTGGTGGACCTCCAGCTTTTCATTGGCCACGAAATTTCCGTAGGTACTCCAGCCATGGCAGCCCGAATGCAGCGGTTCCGGTTGAATGGGAGAGTGGTAGAACGCCGCGCCGCCGCCGGCAAGAAAAGACCCGGCGTTGTCCGCCAGCCACAAGGCCGCGAGGGTGTCGGACATGGACTGGGTCAAGGCCCACGAGAGATTGCTCTCGGTGATCATCAGCGGCACATTCTCGGGCACGCCATCGTCGCGCCAGACCTGCAGCATGTGCTGCACCAGCTCGGGCTCGCGATAAAGATCGGCCCAGTTTATTTCGCAAGGCGGAAACGGATAGTGTTCGTAGGACACGAAGGTCAGATCGCTTAGTCGGCCGTGGTCCTTCAAATAGTCGACAAAGCGGCCCATCCAGGAAGTTCTCCCCGTGGCATCTGGCCACACCTTGAGATCTTCATTGAAGCCTTCAAACGCGGGCCCGCCGAGCTTCAGCTTAGGGTCGATTCGATGCAGCGCCGTGGCCCATTGCAGGTACAGCGCGGCGTAATCCTCGGGCGAAGTTTTCTTGCCGTCCGCTTCCTCGCCGATTTCGACATAAGAAATGGGATAGCCGCGCTTCTGGAGGTAGGCCAGCTCCGCAGCGCTGTCTTCGGGTGTGCCGTACAACAGCGATGTTGGAATCATCGCCGGCAGATGATTGGTGATGCCGCTGGTGAAAAATAGATCGAAGCCGGTTTGGTCGCGCAGCGTCTCAATGTCTCCGGCGGTATGCCACGGATCGATCGAGGAAACATACGTGGCGGTTTGATTCTGCGCCGGCGCGTGGGTGATCAGGTCGATGAACTCGCCGCTGGTGGTGAAATTCCCCGCGTACAGCTCGTTCACTGCGTATCCGGCGCAGTTGCGTGGATCGTCACTGCCGTGGGTGTCGCAGGTGTTCGAAGACTGGGTCATCCAGATGCGCAGGTAGCGGGTCTTCACCGGCGTGGAAAGCTTCAGCATTGCCGTGCCGCCCTGGCCCTCTTGCACCTCGCCGGAGGGAAACAGCGTCCAGACTCCGCTCGTCGGTTTGTTGAAAGCGTCTTCGCCGACCCAATACTGCAGCGCATATCTCCGCGCGTACGGGTGGGCCCAGGCGATGCGGATCGCGCTGATGTCCTGCGGCGTCTCGAAGTCCACCACGATCCACTGGGGATGCAGCGCATCATCTTCGCCCGTGAATTTCTTGGTCAGGTACGGATTGCTTTTCCAGTAGGTTGCCGGATCGCCGTCCGTCAATCGCGAATATTTGTTCGCGGAGTCGTCACTGCGCGTGTTTCCGCGATGCGGCAGCGGGTAGCCAAAGGAGTGGCGAAGAAATTCCTTGGGGTCCGAGCTCCCAGTAAAGTAGCCGCTCTCGTGTGCCGGATCGCTCCAGGTTCCGTCGGCGTTCCAATGCCAGGCGGCAATGGTCAGCTCGGTATTCTGGCGATAAGTAATGGGACCCCAGCCCGCGGATAGCGATTTCTTCACGATGGGTTCGCTGTAGATTGTATCCGTCAACTTGGCCGGCAGAATATCCATGGAGCTGCCCAGCGCCAGGTCCGGATCGAACGGGATGGCATGCGCGGGCGTGGTATCCACGCGCACCGTTTGCGCGCCGGCGCGTTCGGCGGAGAAACACGCGAAGGCCATCAACAAGAAAATTCCACAGATCCGGATCGGCGTGCGAATAGGGGCGTTTCTTCTCGGTCTCATGGAAACATGGCCTCCGAAAGAAAAATCTCGGTAGTCCGCGGAGCGATCTCGCGGTTGCGGCGTATTATATCGTTTTAATAGCCCCGAAACGCCTGGTTTTGGAATTGTCGTCAAGTTATGGGAACGCCCGAAACTTTCTCGTATATTTTCTCCGGCGCGCCCGGCTTGGCCCCGCGCGCCGGTTCCTGCTAACGTTTGGACACCCTGGCGATGGGAGAGAAAACATGGCGACGTTTCGATTGATCGAATATCAGGACGCGAGCCCGGAAGTCCGGGCCGTCTACGACGACATCATGACCACCCGCAAGACCGATTGGATCAACAATTTCTGGAAAGCCATCGCCCATGACCCCGCAACCTTGAAGCGCACCTGGGAAAGCATCAAGCAAATCATGGCCCCTGGCGCGCTGGACCCGCTCACCAAGGAACTGCTCTACGTGGCCGTCAGCGTCACCAACAATTGCCAGTACTGCATCGCCTCGCACACCGCTTCCGCGCGCAAAAAAGGCATGACCGACGCCATGTTTCACGAACTGCAAGCGGTGATCGGCATGGCCAACGAGACCAACAAGCTGGTCACCGGCTACCAGGTCGAAGTCGACGAGCAGTTTAAGACCCCGCTCGGCGACTAACTTTTTCCAATTCTTCGCGAACCTCGAACACCTGTACGGAAGGCCAGTATATTTCCATTGTGGTACGCCCGTACTATGGCTGGCAGGTCCCGGCGAACGGATCATGGATGCATTCGTAGAAAGTTTTAATGCAGCCGGGTTCCACCAAACCCTTGTTTCGCAAGTGAGAGCCATGCCGCCAACAGCAAAAGAACTCGACGTAGCTACTGCCGTTCCGGAAACTTCGGCTGGAGGCCGGCCGCAGCCGGTGGCCCTGGAGGTGCCGGTCTCGGTGAACGGCGCGCGCACGGTGGCGGGCAGCGACAAACGAGAACCTTTTTCCGAATCCTCGATGACCGTGCTGGTGTTTGCCAATGGCGCGGTAATTCGTCTGGCGTCCGCGGTAGTGCCGGGGCAATTGCTCTTTCTCACCAACGAGAAAACGAAAAAAGAAGTGGTCTGCCAGGTGGTGAAGTCCAAGAATTACAGCAATGTAAGCGGCTACGTGGAACTGGAGTTCACCGAAGCGGTCAGCGGATTCTGGGGCATGCGGTTTCCCGGAGAACGAGTACCGGGACAGTCTGCCGCTCCAGCAACGCCGGTTGCTCCTCCAGCTGCCGCGCCTAAAATTCCTTCGCCCGCAGTGAGCAGCGCTCCGAAACCGGTGGCATCCAAGCCGGCGCCGCCACCGCCGGTGGTGATGAAGCCCGCGGAAACCAGCACACCGCAAGTGAACGCCCAGGTCAATTTGCCGCGCGCCGCGGAAAGCAAGCCGGTCACCACGCTGCCGAAACCGATCGCGGCATCTACTCCTGTTGCGAGTACGCCGGCCAGCAGTCCGCGCGCATCGGAAATCAAACTCCCGGCGCCCGCCGAGCACCAGGCGACGCCGGCGGCATCCACCGGCTCTTCGGCCTCCACGGATGCGCTCAAGCGCGAATCCGCTCGTTTGCAGGAACAACTTTCTTCGCTGCTCTTTACTCCCGAGGCTCCTTCGCAGGCCGCTCCCCCGGTACCCACAAAAACGGCGCCGCCGGCCAGGATTGCTCCCCTCAAGATGGAATCGACGCTGGACGTCGAAGAGGTGAAGATTCCCTCGTGGCTCGAGCCCTTGGCGCGCAACGCCGCAGCGGCGGCGCCGCCGGCGCCGGAGGCCGCTGTCGAAGACGAACCGCTGAAGTTCGACCTGGACAAGGCGGATGAATTCGAATTGGAAGACCTGACGGCGGCTTCGATCGCCCAACAGACGGGAATCCCGGTGCCCGCAGACTCCACCATTGACCTCCAGTCAGTGAGCGAAGAGGCGATCGAGCCCCAGCCGGTTTCCACGAAGAGCAACAAGGGAATGTTGATTGCCGCAGTCGCGGCGGGCGTGGTGCTCTTGGCCGGCGGCGGCGCCTGGGTTGTGCGTCGGCCCTCGAGTCCCGCGGCGGCGCAAGGAGCGGTAACCGCAGAAGTGACACCAGCAGCGGCCGTGAGTAAAGCTCCCCCCGCGGTGCAGCCGCAAACCCAGCCACAAAATCAACATAGCGCGGCAACGTCGTCCGCGGCAGCCCCGGTGATGTCGCAATCCAGTTCGTCCCAGGCGAACGCGCAACCAACCGCACAGCCGGTAAGGACGACCTCCAACACCAACACTACGGAAACGCTCCTGGCATACAAAGAATTGGCGGAACCCAAGCTTCCGCCCAAGAAACCAAGTCTCGGCGAGGTTCACTTGGCGACACCTACCGTCAATCGCGGCGCCTCTTCACGAAGCGGCGACGCGGTGCCTGCGCTGGCCCTGGGCGAAGGGCAAGTGGCGGTGAATTCCGACGCGATGAGCGGAGGATTGGTCACGGAAAACGCCAAGCAACCTGCCGCGCCTCCTACTCCATTGCCGGTGGGGGGCGACGTCAAAGCCGCGAAATTGCTTTCTTCCATTTCGCCCATTTATCCGTCACTGGCCAAGAGCCAGCATGTCGAGGGTGACGTGCGCATCGATGCGCTGATCGATGCCAACGGACGTGTTTCCGCGATGAAGGTGGTCTCCGGCGCAACGCTGTTGCACCAGGCAGCTATGGACGCGCTCCACCAGTGGAAATACCAGCCGGCAGTTCTCGACGGCAAGGCCGTACCCATGCACCTGACGGTCACCATCCAGTTCCGCTTGCAATAGGAAGCGGAACATCGCCCGGCATGTTCTTGTCACCCGGTAAATCGTCTTAAAACAGCCCGCGGAAAAAGGGCGCCAGCCATTTTGGCAACCCGTTTCCGTCCGGGTAACGCCTTCCGCCGCCGCTACATCCACCATACTTAGAAGAGACAGAAATTTGACAAAGCGGAGTGGCCGGTCGCGATTAAGCTTTTGCCAGGGCCATATGTCAGTCGATGGGATAGGGAGAGCCCACTTTTGACCCGTACCGGCATCAAAGCAAGAGTCGGCTGCGGCGGCTTGAGGATCAGGAAAGACCGATGGGTGGGGACCAGACTGCGATGAGCGTGACACAAAGTAACCAACTGGAGATAGTGGGGAACGTACTGGTCGGGCCGTGTTTGTCGGCACGCTACGTGCGATTTGGAAAGTTTCAGATCGATACGGAACGCCAGGAGCTGTTTCATGACGGCGAGCGGGTAAGAATGCAGGGCAAGGTGTACCAGGCTCTGCTGCTGCTGGTGGGCCGCGCGGGAGAGATTGTTACCCGCGAAGAGGTGGGCCGACGCCTGTGGCCGGAACGCCTCCCGCTGAGCCTAGACGCCAACGTCAACACTGCCATGAACAAGCTGCGGCAGGGGTTGGGAGATTCCCGGGAGAGTCCGGTGTACATCGAGACGATTCCGCGGAGAGGATATTGCTTCATCGCGCCGCTCGAGTTTGCGGATGTTGCCACGCCGCCGGCAGCCGAACCCGGCAGCGACTCGCAACAGCTCGCTGTGGAAAGCACGTATTCGCGGACGCGCAGCCGGTACACGTTGGCGGCGGCTTTGCTGCTGGCCGGCATGGTCATGGGCGTGCTGCTGACCCTGGCCTGGTTTTCTTTCTATAACAAAAGCCACAAGCCGTTGAATTCGGCCGCCGACGCGACCTCCCAGCCTGCCGCCTCCATCCGAAGATGAATCATGCTCGATGCGGGTCTCTTGGCTGGAGCGAGGGACTGGAAGCGCGATCCCGCTTTTGGCGAAGCAGTTCGGCACTTTGCTGAGCCACTTCGTTCACCAGGAAACCCATTTTGGGATGCGAGGGCTCAAAATCCGGCGGGATGCCGTGGGAACGAAGCTCTTCCGAGGTCACCGGTCCTATCGAGCCCACAAGAATTCGCGCGAAGGCGGAGCGCACCGCTTCCTCCTGGTTCATTTCCGCGGCGATCTTCAGCAGGTGAATTACCTGAATGGATGTGGTGAACAGGCTCACGTCCACCTCGCCGCGCGCGATGGCGGAGACCGCGGCCCGGAGCGGGCCGGTGTCGTCCGGCAGCGCCCATTCGTAGACCGGAACTCGCGTGACTCGCGCCCCGCGTTGCGCCAATCCCGCTAGGAGTTCCGAGTTCGAGGCACCATATTCCTGAACGGCGACCCGCCGCCCGTCGAGCGGGAGCGAATCGGTTTTTTCATCGAGCGCCTGAAGCAACTCCCGCCAGGTGTTCGGCTCCGGCACGGCCAACGTAACCTGCACGTCCATTTCTTTAAGCGCCGCCACGGGTTTTGGCCCGCGGGCCACCAGCGGCACCCGCCGCAGCGCCGCGACGAAGCGATCCCGCGGGTAAACTGTGTCCGCGACACGGCTGAGCGCGCGCGTACCCACGCCCGTCAGTAAAATGACCATGTCGAAGCCGCCGGCATCCAGCGTGCGCGCAAACTCCTGGGCTTCGGTGTTGGATTCCAAGGGAACTTCGCGCATGGACGGCGCCACGGTAGCCACCCCGCCGTAATTGGCAATGAGCTTGGCCATCTCCGGGGCCCGCCGGCTCTCCAGGGACAGCACCCGCAACCCCGCAAATCCGTTCCGTGTGGTTTGAGTTTCCACGACGCTATGATCACATTTTTTTGAAGCGAGGGCCAATCGCCGAAACGCGGGCGACTTGCGATGAGTTCCCGCCTGAAAGATAATCCTAAGTCTCGAAAGCTTCCGTCCCTCATGAAAACGCCGGCTCCGATCTTGGTGGCAGACCTGTTCCCGGAAGTGAGGCGAGAACTGCTGTCGTTGCTTGGTGGCCTGACCGCCGAGGACTGGCTGCGGCCGACTACAGCAGGCAAATGGGACGTGAAGGACGTCGCGCTGCACCTGCTGGGCGGCGACATCAGCAATCTTTCGCGCCGCCGTGATGCCTACATGCCGCCCGGCCCCGCCATCTCCGGTTGGGACGACCTGGTTGCATTCATCAACGAGCTGAACAGGTCGTGGCTCGTAGGCGCGCGGCGCATGAGCGCCCAGGTGTTGTGCGATCTGCTGGCGCACATCGGCGCGCAACTGGACGCCTACTTCCTGTCGCTGGATCCCTTTGCGATCGGCGGCGAAGTGAGTTGGGCGGGCTCCCAGCCTGCGCCGGTCTGGCTGGACGTGGCCCGCGAATACACCGAGCGCTGGCACCACCAGCAGCAGATTCGCGACGCTACCGGAAGGCCCGGCTTGTATGAACCGCGGCTATTCGCGCCGGTGCTGGATGCCTTCATTCGCGCGCTGCCGCATACGTTTCGCGATGTGCGTGCCGCGGAGGGCACCACCGTACAGGTCGCGATCTCCGGGCCGGCGGGCGGCGAGTGGGCCGTACGGCGGACTGCCGCGTCGTGGGAACTGCTGGTGGGCAGGAGCACAGATGCTGCAACCGAGGTGGTTCTCGCCGCGGAAGACGCGTGGAAAATCTTTACCCGCGGGATTCGCGGCGAGCAAGCCGAGAGTTGTGCCAAGATCAGCGGCGACCGCGCGCTGGCCGGCAAAGTGCTGCGGATGGTTTCCGTGATCGCCTAAGCCTTTCTTCCCTGGGGCCGTCCGTTGCCAGGCGATTAACCAGGGTGTGGAAACCGCCAGCCGCACGGCTTGCGACCGCAAACGCGGGTTCGTATACTGGCCACCCGGCTAAGTGGCAGGTTTGGCGGGAGGGTAGCCCGCCGCGTCCACCTCTTCTTGGCCTTCCAATCCAGCCTGCTCATCGCATGCAGGCCGAACTAGGAAATGACGATGGGCCGTCGTGCGGCCAATCCGTCGAAGGAGATTTCTGCATGTCGCCAGCGCCTGCACCGGAAGAGATGAATGTCTACCAGAACGCGGAAGCGCGCTTTGAAGTGGCCGCGAACAAACTGGGACTCGAGCAGGGGCTGTACCGCTATCTAAAATATCCCAGTAAAGAAATTACTCTCTACATTCCCATCGGAATGGATAACGGGCAGTTGGAAGTGTTCACCGGGTACCGGGTGCTGCATTCCACGGTGCGCGGCCCGGGCAAAGGCGGGATCCGGTTCGCGCCGGATGTTTCCCTGGATGAAGTGCGGGCGCTGGCCACCTGGATGACCTGGAAATGCGCGGTGGTCAACATTCCGTTTGGCGGCGCGAAGGGCGGGATAATTTGCGATCCGCGCAAAATGTCGCGCGGAGAACTGGAGCGGTTGACGCGGCGTTACACCGCGGAACTCGCGAACTGGCTGGGACCGGAGAGGGACATTCCGGCGCCGGACGTGGGCACCAACGAGCAGACCATGGCGTGGGTCATGGACACTTATGCGATGCACGTCGGCCAAGCGACCACGGCGGTGGTCACCGGCAAACCCATTGAACTAGGCGGCTCGGCGGGCCGCCGCGAAGCCACCGGGCGCGGCGTGATGATCTGCTGCGACAAGGCGCTGGCCAAGCTGGGCATTCCGCGCGAGGGCTGCCGCGTGGTGATTCAGGGTTTTGGCAACGTGGGTTCGCTGGCGGCGTCGCTGATGCAGAAAGTGGGCTACAAGATTGTTGGCCTCGCAGATATCGGCGGCGGACTTTACAACGAAAAAGGCTTCGACGTAGCCAAGGTGCTCGACTGGGTGTACACCCAGAAGAGACCGCTGCAGGATTTTCCAGGCGGCGGCGCCAAGATGAGCGCCCGCGACGTGCTTTTTCAGCCCTGCGAAATCGCCGTTCCCGCGGCCATCGAAAATCAGATCACCGAGAAAAACGCCAATCAAGTGCAGGCGAAGATTCTGTGCGAAGGGGCCAATGGTCCCACGACGTGGCAGGCCGACGCCATCATCGACGGCAAAGGCATCTTCACCGTGCCGGATATTCTCGGCAACGCCGGCGGCGTGACCGTCAGCTATTTCGAGTGGGTGCAGGACCGCCAAGGCTTCTTCTGGCGCGAACGGGAAGTCAACGAGCGCCTGCTCGATGTGATGGAAAATGCCTTCGATGAAGTGGTACGATACTCGGAATTGCACAAGGTGAATAACCGGATCGCAGCCTATATGCTGGCGATCGACCGTGTCGCAAGCGCGCTCAAATTGCGCGGTATTTACGCCTAGCCCCCGCTGAGGCAACGCAGCCTCCCAGCCCCGCGAGCGGCAATAAAACTTGTGTCCCCGGCCGGTTCCGAAGATAATTCGGCGCTGGTAAGGAGTTGTACCGTGTCCACGGATTCCCTCTTGCCGGGCTCTTCCAAGAGCGAACAGCAGCACCGCCTGGACCTGTGCGTCGCGGGGCGGTGGATGTACGAACGCGGCTACATCGTTGCGTGCGAGGGCAATCTCTCCGTGCGCCTCGATGGCGACCGCGTGCTCACGACTCCCACTTGCATGAACAAAGGGATGCTCGCGCCCGAGGATCTGGTCATCATCGACCTCGAAGGGCGGCAGATCGCGGGGGACCGCAAAGCCTCCTCCGAGCTGGCTATGCATCTCCTGTTTTACCGCATGCGTCCGGACGTGCATGCGATTTGTCACGCACATCCGCCCACCGCGACCGGGTTCGCCGTCGCCGGACGCGCCCTGGATCAAGCCCTGCTCCCCGAGGTGATTGTGGGGCTGGGCCAAATCCCGCTGGTGAAATATGGAACGCCGGGAACGCCGGAGCTTAGCGCCGCCATCGAGCCTCACGTGCCGCACTACGATGCGCTGCTGTTGGCCAACCACGGAGCGGTCACCTGCGGCCCGGATCTGCTGATGGCGTTCTTTCGCATGGAGACCATCGAGCATTTCGCGAAAATTACCCTGGCGGCGGAGTTGGCCGGCGATCCCACGCTATTGTCCAGCCGCGAAGTTGCCAAGCTGATGGCGGCACGTTCGAGATATTTTGTCGTTCCACCGCCTGGCGGAGGAGCGGAACTCCCTGTGACTTGCGACAGCGGAGACGCGAACGATCATGTACGGCTGACCCGCAATGAACTGGATGCGCTGATCGACGAAGCGGTGCGCAAAGACCGTTCCCGCCGCTAGCGCCCGGGCCTCTCTTTCGCCCCGTTATTTCATGCAACCGACATCCATTGCGCCTCATCACTACCAGTAGGGAGAATCTCGGCCGGGCAGCTCCCGCCATCTCCAGTCCGGCCTCGGCCGCCGAGGAAGAGTCCCGAACCTAACATCTCGAGGAGAAATCCATGGAACCTAGAATCGACTACAGCAAATACGCCCCGGAAGCGCAGAAAGCCCTGTACGCGCTGGAAAAGTACATTGCTACTTGCGGCCTGGACCACAAATTGATCCACCTGATCAAGATGCGCGCCTCGCAAGTCAATGGCTGCGCGTTTTGCATCGATATGCACTCGAAGGACGCTCGCGCCATCGGCGAGACCGAACAGCGCTTGTACGAGCTGAATGCCTGGCGCGAGACGCCCTTTTACAGCGACGCGGAACGCGCCGCGCTGGAATGGACCGAGTCGCTGACGCTGGTCTCCGAAACCCACGTACCTGACGAAGTTTACGAAAACGTCCGCAAGCATTTCAGCGAGAAGGAGATCGTCGATTTGACGCTGATTGTGGGGACGATCAACTTGTGGAATCGCCTGGCTATTTCCGTGCGGGCGGTTCCCGGAAAATACCAGGCCAAGCACGCAACTGCTTCATAATTATAGGCTTAGCTAGAGTTCGCGGATGGGCGGAGCGTCCTCTCCGCGCTTTTCGCTATGCGTTTCTGGAGGTGCTGCGCCGCCGCGGGACCCCGTGCGCGAAGGCATCAAGATTGACCGGGCGAAGAGGAAAAATTTCGAGTTTTGCGACTGTGGAAAACGTTTGCCCCCGGCTGGACATAACCCGCCGGGTCTACTAGACTTGGGTTTCCCCGAGCCTAGACCTAATCCCAGAGGTGTCGTAATGAAGCGTTTGGTTCCAATTCCGCGTGAACAAGCTGACCGTCTGCGAGGCCATGGCAACACTGGTCCGGGCTATCAGGTCGTGTCGGTGACCCTCAAAAACGGCAAGCACTTCGACCAGGTGGTCACCAGCGAAGGCTGCGTCATACAGGTTCGTGGGCACAAAGACGTGCCTTTTGCCCCTGACGAGGTGGCTTCGGTCAATGTCAATCACCAGCCATGGAATTTTAGGGTAGAGCCCCGGTAGGAAGACCCTTCCGCGAATAAGCAGAGATTTTCGCTGCCCGCGAGTCACGGGATGGCTGGAGCGTGGGCGAAGCTTTTTACTTCGCCGCAATGGTGGTCCAGGGATAGGCCTTCATATCCCGAAGCTCCGGTTTTTCCCAGCTGAGCTCTGGGTGTTGCTGCAAATGCTTGGCCGCGATGAAGTCCATGCCGCAAGCGTGCCCCGCGGCGGCCGCAAACTCCATCTTCGCCGCCATCGACGCATCGGTGGCCTTGTTCTGCACCGCTCCAGCCGTGCCGTAGGCTGGCTGCCACGATCCCGCTCCCGAGCCTCGCGACGACAGCTCGAAATGCCCGCACAGCGTGCGTTCGCTGGGTTCGGTCTTGCCGGTCAAACTGTCCACGTGGTCGCCCATAAATTGCTCGGCCAGCTTCACGTCGATCTTGCCTTTGTTTTCCGCCATCAGTTGTTCCCAGCGGCGGTGCCGCGAATTGGCGCTATTGCCCTTGTCGGCGAGCGCGAAAGTGGTTTCTTCGGCGGCTAGTTTCGGATCGATGGGAAAGTTGGAGCCCACAAAATAACCGTCGGTCTTGCGCCCCAGGTGCACATTTCTCAAGCCCAGCTCCAGGCTGGCAATTTCGTTCTTCTTGGTGTCGGCGATCAGCCAGTCGTTGGCGTATCCACCGTTGTTGCCCTGCTCGAAAATTCGCGCCACATCGTCGATGGAGGCCGAATACTGCATGGCCTTGCGGGCACGCACGAATTCCGGCACGCCGTTGGTGTCGTATCCTCGGAAGCCGGAAATCGTAGTCTCGGTAATCACGATGCCTGCTGAGTTCAAGCCGAAGTCATCGCCGCTGTGGATCAGCCCGGGCAGCCCGTCCATCAAGAAATGGTATCCTTGCGCCGGAGCGACATCGAAGGCGATGGTCCAGCGCGATCCGTCGAGATAGTTGGTCCAGTTGTTGTGTGCGATGACCACCTTGCCGTCCTTGGTGTAGCTGCCCACGGCCACAAAGGCGCTGCAATGCTCGGCGGCAGTCACCGTCGGAAGCGAGGCGATGTTGTGGGCCTTGTCGTATTCCCCGACGTAGTAGCTCCACTCCTGGGACGCGTTCATCGCGACCACATCCCACACATCCAATTTGACGCCTTGGGCGTTCAGCCCGTCGGCGATGCCCTGCATCTCGTCGCGGTATTCCTGCTCGACGTGCGGCCACAGCATGTTTTTCGCGGCGTCGCGAAAGAAATTCCAGTCTTTGCCGTTGTCGTGGGTTAGCTCCAGCACAAATACTTTGTACAGATCCTGAATCTCGGCGGGTAGCAAGTAGCCGTGCTGGTATCCGATTTCGGCAGGCGTTCCTTCCAAGTGCACGTAGGTCCAGCCGCTGACCGCTGGGCGCCGAAACGCGCCTTTCATGCGCGGATCGACTTTGGGGGTCGTCGAAGCAGCCACAGCCGCCACAAGAATCGCTGCGCATATGACAATCATCGCCGCCGTTCGACGCATTCTTTCCTCCCGATTTCAGGCTCGACAACAGCGGCTGGCCTGAGCTTCGCAGGCGTTGGAAACCATCACGCTATCGCTTGACCGACCGGCGTGTCAATCTACGCGGAGGTATGGCTACGTGGAGGTATGGCCACGTCGCCGGCGTCTTTGTGTAGAATGCACAGCGCGCGGCGGCGTGACTTTCAACGAGAGCAGCAATGCTGCCGCGAACTTGGCGAGTTTTGGAGAAACCATCGATGATGCGATTCCTGGCTGCAGTTGTGCTCTTGCTGGCAGCGGTGCCCCTGCGCAGCGACGAAGCAAAGTCGGTGTTTCAGCCGCCCACGGTCTCCACTTTTTCCATCGTAGCGATTGATCCGTCGAACGGAGATCTGGGGGTGGCGGTGGCATCGCGCTATTTTTCGGTGGGCTCGGTGGTGCCCTGGGCGCTGGCGGGCGTGGGCGCGGTGGCCACGCAAGCCAACGTCAACGTGGGTTACGGGCCGCAGGGCATCGATTTGCTGCGGCAGGGGCTCTCGGCAAAACAGGTCCTCGACAAACTGCTTGCCGACGACACTTTTGAAGGCAAAGACGGCCGCCAAGTGGCCGTTGTGGACGCGCACGGGAATATCGCCGCCTATACCGGACCGAACGCGCCGCATTGGGCAGGCGACCGCCAGGGCAAGACGTGGTCCGCGCAAGGAAATATTCTGGTGGGCGCGCAGGTGCCGGAATCGATGGGGCGCGCCTTTGACAGCACCCCCGGCGAGCTGGCGGAAAAACTGTACGCGGCGCTCAAAGCCGGCGATGACGCTGGCGGCGATGCCCGCGGGCACCAGTCCGCCTCCCTGCTGGTGGTCCGCAAGCAAGGTGGACGAAACATCAACAATGACCGCTACATCTACATCAACGTCGACGACAATCCGAAGCCCCTGGCCGAATTGCGGCGCTTGCTGAATCTCAATCTGGCCTATTTATACGGCGAGGCTTCCGATCATTTCGTCTCCGCGGGAAAAAAGAAAGAGGCCCTGGAAGCCGGGCGCACTGCCGAGCGTTACGCCCCGGAACAAGCGGATACCCATACCGCGATGGGCTTTCTGCAATATCTGAACGGCGACAAAGAAGCGGCGCTGGCGGAGTTCTTGCAGGCCAAGAAAATGGACCCCGACTTCAAGAAACAGTTTGACGCCACCATTCCATGGACGCCGGAATTTAAACCCATCCTCAGCGACAAGGAACTCCTAGGCAAATTGTTTCCGTAGCCGCAAAGCGTGGGCCGGAAGAGCGCTACTTCGGCGCGAGCTTCTCCAGCGGGGGAAAAGATTCGGCGACGGTGTAGGACCGCTCGGGAGGCTTTGTGCCGGTTTTCATGGCTTGAACCATCATGTACACGGCCTGACCCGCGCTGGGAGGAGTAATAATCGTGGCGGCCAGTGTGCCGGTCCGGACCCAAGTTTGGCCGGTCTTGGGCACGCCGTCGATTCCCGTAAATGGAAGCCGCAACCATCTTTCCTTTTCCGAAGCGTTGGTGATTTCTTCAAACGCCTTTCGGGCGCCGATGGCCATGGCGTCATTTTGGGCCCCGATCAAATCGATGGGCGTGCGGCTCGAAGAATTCAAACGCAGCCAGGAGGAGACGCAGCGATGTGCGCTGTCTTCGGTCCACTGCCCGCGCAGGCTGGTGATGTGGATGTTGGGCAAAATCGTCTTTTGCATCCCGGCAAATCGGCCTTTGGCCACCGCGCTTTCCGACGGCCCCTGGATATATAAGACCGCGCCGCCCCTGGGCAGCAGCGCAGCAAATTGCCGGCCCTCGATGCGGCCGACCTCGGTTTGCTCGGAACTAATAGAAAACAGAGGGGCGTTAGAGGTTCTACGAAGTTCGCTCAGGTATTCGGCGTCGCGATTGAGAATGACCCAGCCGATGCCAGCACTGGCCGCGGCCCGGCCCACTTGGGGCAGCGCCGTGGCGCCGATAGGTTCGCACACGATGGCATCAGGGCGCTCGGTGGGGTCCGCCTGGATGGCTTTGAGCACCTGAGTGCTTTGGGTGATGGGATCGTTGTCGCCAAAGAGAATCTGCGCGTCAACGTCCAGCTGGGCCGCGGCTTGTTCCGCCGCCGCGGCCTGTTCGAGTTGATAGTCGTTGTTCTTGGTCATCAAGGAGACCAGGAACCTGAGCTTCTTCATTTCTTGCCTTCAAAAATCGGAATTGGAAACCCCTGATGTGAACGATACTCCGGAGAGGGGCGCAGGGGGCCATCCGTTTTAGCGGCGTTGTCACGTTATGAAACATCGGTCCTTTGGGGTCACTTACTCTGGGCGTCAAGGCGTATGGCTCTGGCTGGATTGGCGGCTTACGACTGGAAGAGTTGCTGTCTGAAGGCTTTTGCGGTCGCCCGGAAAAGCCCGGGAAAGAAAGAACGGCCTAACGCAGAGACGCAGAGTACGCAGAGGGGCTGCAGCGAGATCCTGGCGGCCCCGGCGGCTTTCCTACAAGACAAACACCTCTTTCCGACGTCAATAGAACAGTTCCAAACGGATTTTGGCGGACTTCCAGTCGGTCTCACTAGTTCGCCCGGGGCCGGTTTTCGGGTTAGGGAACTCGCAGCCGCTGACCTTCGTAGAGTACATAGAGGTGCCTCATGGCCAAGCTGCCCGGTAGTTTCCGGTACGCGCTGCGACAATTTCGGCTTTCGCCGGTATTTACCGCCGCGGCGGTATTGACGCTGGCTCTGGGAATCGGTGGGACCACGGCCATATTTTCGTTGATCCACGCGGTGATGATGCGGTCGTTGCCGGTTTCCGACCCCGGCAGGCTCTACCGGGTCGGCGAAGGCGACGATTGCTGCGTCGAAGGGGGTCCCCAGGATAAATGGGGAATGTTTTCCTTCGCGCTGTACCAGCGGCTTAAGACCGAAACGCCGGAATTCGAGGAGGTGGCCGCCTTCCAGGCCGGGCGCGGGCGGTTGGGCGTGCGGCGTCAGGGCGTCGACTCTGCTGCCAGACCGCTACGCTCCGAGTACGTGACCGGGAGCTATTTCTCGACGCTGGGAGTTAACGCCTTTGGCGGACGGGTTTTCACACCCGACGATGACCGGCCTGCGGCTCCGCCGGTTGTAGTGATTAGCCACCGGGTTTGGCAGACCACTTATGCCAGCGATCCCTCGGTTGTGGGTTCCACTTTTGTGCTGGAGGGGCATCCCTTTACCGTGATCGGCGTTGCGCCCGCCGGTTTTTTCGGGGAAACGCTGGAAAGCGACCCTCCCGATATCTGGATCCCGCTACAACAGGAACCTGTGATCGATGGCGAAGGGAGTCTGCTGCATCAGTCCATCTCGGCGTGGCTGCGCATGATCGGGCGACTGCGGCCGGGAGCTTCGACGCAGGGTATGGGGCCCCGGCTGACCGGTGTGCTCCGGCAATGGCTGCAAAACGACTCGGGATACCCGGCCAACTGGATGGCCGACATCGTCCGCCTGCTGCCGAAGCAGGAGCTCAGCGTGATACCCGCGGGCGCGGGTGTGGCGGTGATGAAAGAAGAGTACGGGCGGAGCCTGCAGATCCTGCTGGCGGTTTGCGGTTTGGTGCTGCTGATCGCCTGCGCCAACGTGGCGAACTTGCTGCTGGCGCGAGCGGTGGCGCGGCGAGGACAAACCGCCATCCGGCTGGCGGTGGGGGCGACGCCGGCGCAGATCATCGGCCAGGCGTTGACGGAAAGCATTCTGCTGGCGATTGGCGGCGGTATCGCCGGGCTGCTGGTGGCCACGGCGGCGGCGCGGCTGCTGCTGGCACTGGCGTTCCACAGTTCGCATTTCCTGCCGATCAGCACCGCGCCGTCGCTGGTGGTCCTGGCGTTCGCCTTCGGGTTGGCCCTAGTCACCGGAATTATTTTCGGGGCGGCTCCCGCGTGGCTGATGACGCGCACTGATCCGGCCGAGGCTTTGCGGGGATCGGGGCGGGGCACCCGCGATCGTTCTTCGTTCACTCGAAAAGCGCTGCTGGTGGTGCAGGCTACGCTTTCGGTAGTGCTGGTGGCGGGAGCGACCATGCTGGCGCGCAGCCTGAACAAGCTGGAGCATCAGGATTTTGGGTTTCAAGTGCGAGGGCGCGTGGAGGTCGATCTGAACAATCCGCCGTCCAGCTATACGCAGCCGCAATTGGCCGCGCTCTATCGCCAGTTGGAAGAACAACTCAATCGCTTGCCCGGCGTGCAAGGGTCCGGGATGGCCATGTACAACCCGCTGACCGACAACTGGGGCGAGCTCATCATGGTGGAGGGGCATGCTCCCGGCAAATTGAACGAGGAATCCGGCGCTTCGTGGGATCGCGTGAGCACCGACTTCCTGCCGAACTGGGGCATTCCGGTCCTGCGCGGGCGGGCCTTCACGGCCGCGGACAACGAAACCACCGCGCCGGTGGCGCTGGTGAACGAGGCTTTCGTGAAGCGTTTTTTCAAGAGCGATGAAAACCCGGTGGAGCACCACTTCGGGCTGGACGTGCCGCAATATGCCAGCACTTTTCGTATCGTCGGTGTGGTGCGCGATGCCAAGTTTGCCGGATGGGGATTGGCCAAGCCGGCGCGGCCGATGTTCTACGTGCCCCTGGCGCAAACGGTTGCGTACCAAGACGAGTTGATGAAGAAAATCGAGCTGCGCTCGCATTTTATCGGCGGGATCATGCTGGTAACCAACATGTCTCCCGGTGCGCTGGAACCGCTGCTCACCCGGATGCTCGCCGAACTGGATCCCAACCTGACCATCAACAGCATCCGGACAATGCAGCAGCAGGTGGATCTTTCTTTCGATCAGGAGCGGGCGGTGGCCAGCCTCGCCGGCCTGTTCGGGATTGTGGCGCTGGTGCTGGCCGCGATCGGATTGTATGGCGTGACGGCGTATACCGTCGCCCAGCGAACCAACGAAATCGGCATCCGCATGGCATTGGGCGCGGGCCGTCCAAAAGTGCTGCAGCTGGTGCTGACCGGAGCCTTCAAGCGTGTGTTGATCGGACTGGTCCTGGGGCTGCCGCTGGCGGTGGGCGCCGGGCGGTTGATCTCCGCCCAACTGTATGGGGTGTCCTCGTGGGATCCCCTGGCACTAGGCGTGGCCGCGGGAGCGCTCGCCATCTGCTCGTTTTTTGCCGCGATCATTCCGGCAAATCGCGCGGCATCCATTTCGCCAGTGGAAGCGCTGCGAATTGAGTAGAGTGGTGGCGTGCCGGCTTTGCCGTGGTGGCTCAGACTGCCAGCGAGACCGGACCATCGACTATGGCGGAGGAGGAGGGATTTGAACCCCCGAGACCCTTTCGGGTCTAACGGTTTTCAAGACCGCCGGTTTCAACCGCTCACCCACTCCTCCATTTCCGATTATAACTGGCAACTGCACTCAGCGGAGTGATTGCTAAGACTTTTGTCAGAAGGTAGCTGCTCAGAGCCATCCCCCGCCCGGCAGCAAGACCTTCACGGGCCCCGCGAAACTCTTACTTTCTAGAAACTAATTTAGGACGCAACCCCCTTGCCGGAACCGGCTTACGAAGTGGGGAAGCAGCGTTAACGCTTTACTCACACTGGGCGCCCGATGTCCGAACAAGCCGTGACAAGGCCTGTCTCATTTCGGACACTAGGTACCATGGCGCGTACCAGTGCAGGACCCCGGCGGTCGGAAAACCGACCAGCGCCGGTTGAGACCAAAAGGGTACTCCACGTCCGAAACACGGCCATCGTTTCCCGCGATGTCGCCGGCGAAACGATTGTTGTCCCGATCTGCCGGGGCGCTGGGGATCTCGAATCGGTCTACATGTTCAATCCGCTCGGCAGAGAGTTGTGGCTGCTTCTTGCCGAAGCCCGTACCGCCGAAGAATTGACGAATTGGGTCGCCGCTCGCTACCGGGTGGAAGCGGAGCAGGCCTTCGCGGACGTTCATAACTATTTGGCTGAGCTGCGGGAAGTGGGCCTGATCCAAACGATTTAGGCGGCCACTATTCCCTTGCCGTTTGCCTCCTGCTGAACGGGGGCGTCGGCGGTTCGCGCCTTGTGTAGTTCCCGGCCCGGTTCCAGAGGATTTGCGAGAAGGAGAAGCGCAGAAGCGCAGAAGCGAAGGACGACGCGTGCAAACGGCAGCATACAGCGAACTTACCGGATTCGTTCACGGGCATTACTCGGGGAAGCGGATGCCCCTGGAGGTGTCGATTGAGGTGACGCGCCGGTGCCCGCTCGAATGCCTGCATTGCTACAACAATTTGCCGATGAGCGACCATGCGGCCCGCGTTCAAGAACTGAGCCTTGAGGAACACTGCCGCCTGCTGGATGAGCTTTCGGCCGCGGGCTGCCTGTGGATCCTGTACACCGGCGGCGAAATCTTCGCGCGCAAGGACTTCCTGGAAATCTACACGGAGGCCAAGAAGCGCGGATTTCTGGTCACGCTGTTCACCAACGGCACCATGATCACCCCGAAGATCGCGGACTATCTTGCCGAGTGGCGCCCCTTTGCCATCGAGATCACGCTCTACGGAGCTACCCGGGAAACCTACGAGGCCCTCACGCAGATTCCGGGTTCCTACGAGCGCTGCATGCGGGGGATTCGCCTGCTTCTCGAGCGGGACTTGCCCTTAAAACTCAAGACCGTGCCGACGACCATCAACCGGCACGAGGTTTTTGCGATGAAGCGGATGGCCGAAGAGGATTTCGGCGTGGAATTCAAATTCGATCCGTTGCTCAACCCGCGCATCGATTGCTCGCAGAGCCCGCTGGCCGTGCGGCTGTCGCCGGAGCAGGTGGTGGCCCTGGACTTTTCCGATCCGCGGCGCAAAGAGGACTACCGGCGGCTGGCGGAGCAGGATCTGGCCACGCCGTTAGCGGCCGATCCGGGGCAAAAGCAGAAATACTCCTGCGGCGGCGGCGTCCACGGCTGCGCGGTCGATCCCTACGGCACGATGAGCATTTGCGTCATCTCGCACCAGCAGGGCTACAACATCCGAAAAGGCAGCTTCCGGGAAGGCTGGGAAGGCCCGTTGCAGGAGATTCGCAATCAGCCTCGGACGCGTCCCACGATCTGCGACCGCTGTCAGATTCAATCGCTCTGCAGCATGTGCCCGGCAAATGGCGAGCTGGAGAACGGCGACGCAGAGTCGCCAGTGGAATTCCTATGCCAGGTTGCGCATCTTCGCGCCTACGCGCTTGGCTTCGAGGTGCCGGAGCACGGCGATTGCACGTGCTGTAACACTGGCGCACGGCATGGTGATATTGCGGCCGCTGCGGAACGCATACGGAATGAGAAACCCGACCCACATTCCTGGTCGGGAGGCAGGCCCGCTTCGCCTGTCTTGAACGTCCTGCAATCCTCGACCGGGCATCACGGTGCTGCGTGCGGCTCCTGCGCCGCGACTCACGGCGGATGAAAAGGGCAAGACCAGAGATGAAGGACGAGATCGAGAAGAAAAGCGAGGAGCAGCCCGCCGAGGGGCCTTACGAGGCGCCCAAGGTCATTCGCGTGAGTCTGCGGCCCGATGAGGCCGTGCTGGGCCACTGCAAGGTTACTGGCGCGGCCGGACCGGTGTCGGGTTCGTGCCGCTCGGTGGTGTCGTGCAGGTCCATAGGTTCCTGAGGGCAAGAAGAAGACTATGCATTCCCATCGACCGGAACTCTTGCCGACAAATTCGTGGAAGCCTGGGTGTCCGGCGGCGCCGCGGGTTGCCTGCCGCATTGGGGGAATCACATTTGGCTTGATCGGAGAAGGGGACCTGCTCCTGACGCTGGATTCGGAGTTGCGCGAATTTGCCGTGGAGACCGCTTCGTGCGACGTCGATCTTCGGATTTCCTGGGCCGATTCACTGGAAATTCCGCGTTCCACGCCGTTATTTCATTCGGGTGGCTTGTGGTCGCTTTTTTCCGAGACCGATGGCTATCGTTTCAGCTTTCAGTCGGCGTTCCTGGGCAAGACGCCTTACAAGGAAGCCTGGCTCGATAAGGAATTTCGATCCGGGCGGGTGTTGTTGTCTCGCCGCTATTTCGACACCGATCGGCCGGTCTATCCGCTGGAATATCCGCTCGATGAACTGCTGATGATTCATAGGCTTTCGCGCGGCGAAGGCGTGGAAGTTCATGCCGTCGGGATTACCGACGAGAACGGCTGCGGGCATCTCTTTCTTGGGCATTCCGGCGCTGGGAAAAGCACGACGGCAAGGCTTTGGAAGGGCCGCGACGGCGTCCACATCCTCAGCGACGACCGCATCATTCTGCGCGTGCGCGACGGACAGATCTGGATGTATGGCACGCCCTGGCATGGAGATGCGGGGATTGCTTCGCCGGACTGCGCGCGGCTGTCGCGGATCTATCTTTTGGAACACGGGAGCTGCAACGAGCAGCAACCCCTTGCGGCGGGGTTAGCCACCGCGGAGCTCTTTGCCCGCAGCTTTGTGCCCCACCATTCCGCGGAAGGCATTCGATTTACGCTGGATTTTCTCGATCGAGTCGCTCGCGAAATCCCGTGCTCGGTATTTCGCTTTGTTCCCGATGAGAGCGCAGTGGAGGCCATCTGCCGTGGCGCAGCCTAAAACAATCGAGAGACGAAATTCCGCGCAGTTTGCCGCCATTTGCGATGCGCTGCTGCAGCGCGGGCTGAACGTACGTTTTCGCGCGCACGGAGCGAGCATGCAGCCGAACATTCTGGATGGCGACGCGGTGGTCGTCGCTCCCGCTGCTGGGAAGGACTTGGAGAGGGGTGATGTCGTGCTGGCCCAGGGAAAAGATGGTTTTCGGGTGCACCGGGTCACGCGGAAAAGCCCCGCCGAGGGACAAATCATTACGCGCAGCGACACGGGCCAGGAAAACGACCCCGCAGCAAATCTTGTTTTCGGCAAAGTGATTGCCATCGACCGGGGCGAGCGCCAGATTTCGCTTACGGGGCCGGCAACTCCGTTCGTCCATGCTTCCCAAAGCCTGATTCGCCGCTTCCGGCAAGCGATGTCGCAGCGTTTTGGGCGTGGTTCCGCGTTGCTACTCGGCTGTTTTCTTGTTCTGTCTGGCGCGCTGTTGAGTCCTGCGCCCGCCGCGGGGCAAGCCTTTACTATTTCGGACACCGCCGCACCAACAACGGTGCAACCGGGCGGTACGATCACTTACACGCAAGTTCTATCTAATGCCAGCGGCGTGGCCATTACTCATCCCATTACGGTCACGCAGAATCTCCCGGCCAATACGACTTTCGTGTCGGCGACAAGACCGCGGCAACCACATCTGGACCTGTGCAAATGCGGCGGGGGTCATCACCTGCACCGACACCAGCGGAGGAACTTACGGCAGTGGCAACACCACAACTTTTTCGATAGTTGTCACCGTGAACGCGACCGCCACGAACGGCTCTGTGATCGCCGATACGGTCACCGCCAAGGGAAACAACACGGCGGCTGCAAATGGGACCGCGAATGTTACCGTGCAGGTGCCGGATCTTTCCGTGACTCAAGCGGCCGCACCGAACCCCGTTTCTCCGGCAGCGAACATCACTTACACCGAAGCAGTCACGAATAACAGCGCGCTCGCCGCCTTCGGCGCGACCTTGACGCAAAGCACGCCGGCGAACACGACGTTTGTCTCGGCCACGCCACCCGGTGGTTGGACCTGCGGTACGGTACCCGCCGTGGGCGGAACCGGGACGATTACTTGCACAGCGAACGCGACATTTGCGACCGGCACGACCGGTAACTTCTTGATCGTGGTGGCGGTGAATGCGGCTACGGCCAACGGTTCCACGATCACGAATACCGCTACAGTCAGTGAGACCGGCACCGACCCCACGCCCGCGAACAACACGGCAACTACGAATGTCACCGTCCAGGCGCCAGACCTTTCCATGACTCAGGCGGCGGCGCCCAATCCCGCTGCCACCGGCGCGAACATCACGTACACAGAAACCGTAACGAACAACGGCCCGACCGCCGCAGTCGGCGCGACGTTGACGCAAAACACGCCAGCCAACACTACGTTCGTCTCGGCTACGGCGGCAGGCGGTTGGACCTGCGGAACGGTGCCCGCGGTTGGCGGGACTGGCGCGATTACTTGCACCGCTAACGCCGCGATGACGTCAGGGACGACGACGGGCAACTTTACGATCGTGGTGAATGTGAACGCGGCGGCGCCCGGTGGCTCCAACATCACCAACACCGCCACCGTGAGCGAGACCGGTACCGATCCGACGCCCGCGAACAATACGACCATCACGTCAGTTGCGGTGACGGGCGCCGATCTTTCGATGACACAAACCGTTTCGGCACCGGCCATCGCTCCCAGCGCCACCATCACTTACACCGAGACGGTCACGAACAACGGTCCGAACGCTGCCGTCGGCGCAACGCTGTATCAACAGACCCCAATCAACACCGTGTTCGCCTCGATTACTCCGCCCGCGGGCTGGACTTGCCCAACGGCACCCGCAGTCGGCGGTACCGGCCAGATCATCTGCACCGCCGCGGCGAACGTGAACAGTGGCGTGACCAGCGGCAACTTCGCCTTCGTGGTCACCGTGAACGCCGGGACCGCTGCCGGAACCACCATCGTGAACTCGGCGGATGTGACCTCGCAGACCTCGGATCCGGCTCCATCGAACAATGTGACGTCGACGTCGACTCTCGTGGAAGTCACCGGCGATGCGGATATCGCGCTTTCGATGACCGCTTCACCTACACCGGTATTTGTGGCGTCGACGCTGACGTACACCATCCAAGTACAAAATTTAGGGTTGGCTGCCGGGGCCGGCGTGGTGGTGACCGACACGCTGCCGGCCACATTGACGAACGCTTCGGCGGTGAGCACGCAAGGCACTTGCGCCCCGCCAGCCGCCGGCAAGATTGTATGCACGCTGGGCGCGGTCGCCTATCCGTTGGCGACCCCCATCATCATCACCCTCACGGGCACTGCCCCGGTTACCGCCGGCACGCTGACGAACGTGGCTGTCGCGACCAGCACCAGCACCGATCCGGTGGCCGCCAACAGCACCTCGACGGTTCTAACCGTCGTGCAGCCCTTGGTTTGCGCGACACCCGGTAAAGATGGCGCCCCAGGTGCGCCGCTCACCGGCATCGTGAATACCTACTACGCGGGCGTAGGAACGGTGGCCGCTGGCGCAACCTCGCTCACGGTGACTACTCCGTCTTCCGGATCGGCCACGCAGATCGCCGTCGGAGACCTGCTCCTAGTCATCCAGATGCAGGGCGCGCAAATCAATTCCACGAATACGAATTCCTACGGAGACGGGCTTGCCGGCGATCCCGCTTCCGGCTCGACCAATCTGGCGAACTCCGGCCAGTTTGAATTTGTGACCGTCACCGCCATCACCATCGGTGGAACCACGGACACGGTCACCATATCAGGGACCGGCGCAGGCGGCGGATTGCTGAACTCGTATGCCCGCGTCGCGGCAACAGCCACTCAAGGTATCCAAACGTTTCAAGTTATTCGCGTCCCCCAGTACAGTTCGGCGACTCTAAGCAGCACGCTGGCCGTATTTCCCTGGAACGGGGCGGTCGGCGGCGTTCTGGCTTTGGACGTGGCATCGCAACTCACGTTGGGCGGCACGGTCAGTCTCGACGGACAAGGTTTCCGAGGGGGCGGCGGGCGCATACTCGGGGGCGGAACGGGCGCGGGGAGCGACGACGTTACGCTCTCAACGAATAACGCCAATGGATCGAAGGGCGAGGGTATCGCCGGGACACCGCACTACGTGGCTCCCGCATTGAACACGATTACACCAGCAACGACGGCCGTCAGTACCGCTCAGCCGGTTCTCGAAGGCCTTCCCAACGGCAGCTACGCTCGCGGCGCGCCGGCGAACGCCGGGGGCGGCGGTACGGATGCCAATCCACCAGCGAACGATCAAAACAGCGGCGGCGGCGCGGGCGGCAACGGCGGCGCGGGGGGAATAGGCGGATTTGGGTGGAACACCGCGGGGCTGGTCGGCGGTTTCGGCGGCCTGCCGTTTCCGGCGTCCACCAGCGCGATTGTGATGGGGGGCGGCGGCGGGGCCGGAACCTCCAACAACGGCGCAACGTGGGATCCGATCGCCAATACCGGCACCAGCACCAGCAATGGTGCCTGCCCCACAAACTGCACCGGCATCTACAGCAGCGGAACCGCCGGCGGCGGTATTGTTATCATCCACGCCGGTTCCGTGGTCGGCACGGGCACCATCACCTCCAGCGGGCAAACTGCTCTCCAAACGGAGAATGACGGTGGCGGGGGTGGAGGAGCTGGCGGCACCATTCTCGTGTATGCCAATAGCGGCGGGTTGGCAGGTCTTACCGCCAGCGCGGTCGGCGGCAACGGCGGAATCACGTGGCCCGAGCAAGCTCCCGGGGCCTTCCCGGGTAATCGCCACGGGCCGGGTGGCGGAGGCGGCGGGGGAGTGATCTTGACCTCGTCAGCGCCGGGCACCCCGGCCGTCGACGGGGGCATTCCCGGCACCACCACACTGGCGAACGATGCCTATGGCGCGGCCGCCGGACAGCCAGGCACGATTGCCGCGGGCCATTCGATCACGGAAACCCCCGGTACGCAGTCTGGCGCTTATTGCGCGGGCGCGGACCTGGCGGTGACCGATGCCGGAACGCCGAACCCCGTCCTTGCGGGCAACAACATCACTTACACGCAGACGGTCACCAACAACGGCCCGCTGGAAGCGCTGAACGGAGTGTTCAGCGAAGCGGTGCCGGCGAATACCACCTTTCAGTCGCTCGCCGTTCCCGCGGGCTGGACCTGCACGACGCCCGCCGTCAACGGCACCGGCAACATCAATTGCACCAACCCGGATATAGCCAATGCCGCGACTGGGACGTTTACGCTGGTGGTCAAAGTTAACCCGGCAACCATCGTCGGCACGATCATCACCAACGTGGTTGACGTTACCTCCGGAACCAGCGATCCGAATCTCGCCAATAACACCGCGATCGTCCAAATTACCGTGGGTTCCGCCACCACGTCCGACCTGTCCATCACCAACGCCGCGACTCCCAACCCGGTGCTGGCAGGCTCTAACATCACCTATACCGTGGTGGTGAAGAACAACGGTATCGCTACCGCCACCAACGTGTCCTTTTCCGAAGCGATTCCCGCCAACACCACTTTCGTGTCCGCGACCCCGGTTCCGGCGGCCGGATGGACTTGTTCCGTAACCGCAGGGACGCTCACGTGCGGGAATGTGACGTTGGCGGCGGGTGCCTCGGCAACCTTCACCGTGGTCGTAACCGTGGCCGGCGCGACGCCTTCGGGGACGGTAATTACAGACACTGCGGATGTATCCGCCACCACGCCCGATCCCAATCCCAACAACAACAGCGCCACGGTCACGGTAGTCGTGGCTACCGCTGGTCAAGCGGACATGGCCGTCACCAGCTCCGCGACTCCCAATCCGGTCACGGCCGGCAACAACATCACCTACACGCAGACCGCCACGAACAACGGCCCAGCCACCGCAGCGGGCGCCAAGTTCGTGGACGTGCTTCCCGCTAACACCACCTTCGTTTCTTTTGTGCAACCTGTGGGCTGGACGTGCACAACGCCTGCCGTGGGGGCCACCGGCACGGTCACGTGCAACGCCAACGCTAGCGTTCCCTCCGGCGCGACCGCCAATTTCCCGTTGGTCGTCAAAGTGAATGCGGGCACCGCACCGGGCACCATCATTACCAATGCTCCGACAGTATCGGCGACTCCCACGGATCCCAACGCCGCGAACAACACCGCCACCACTACCGTCGTCGTTGCTTCGCCGTCGCAAGCGGATGTGGCCATCCTGAAGACGGCCTCTCCGGAGCCTGTCAATCAGGGCACCAACCTGACCTATACGCTGCAGGTGACCAACAATGGCCCGGCGGTCGCAACCGGCGTAACCGTCAGCGACCCGCTCCCGGGGCAGGTCTCCTTTGTTTCCGTTTCTACCACGCAGGGAACTTGCACCCAGGCGGCGGGCACGGTTTCCTGCACTCTCAATTCGATCAGCGTCGGCGGACTGGTGCTCATCACCATCAACGTCACCGCCAACACCTTCAGTTCGGGCACGCTGGCCAGCAACATCGCCACGGTCGCGGCAACGACCGGCGACCCGAACTTGACCAACAATTCTTCCACGGCGATTTCGACCATCGCTTCTCCGACCGCGGTGCAATTGTCTTCCTTCCGGGCCATGACGCGCTCCGGCGGCGGAGGCATCCTTCTGGAATGGCGCACCCGTGAAGAAATTCGCAACTTGGGCTTCAATGTGTATCGCGAAGACGCCCAGGGCCGTCGCCGCCTGAATCCTTCGATCATCGCGGGCTCGGCGCTGCTCATCCGCGGCGGGCGCCCGCAGCACGCTGCCAAGACTTATCAGTGGCTCGACCCCGACGGCAGTGCGCAGTCGAGTTACTCGCTCGAAGATGTGGATCTGAACGGCACCCGTACTTCGCATGGACCCGTCCACGCGGATACCGAATCACAGAGCTCCGGCGTTGTGGGACGCCCGCTTCTTCTAACCCAATTGAACCGCGCGACGGCACAGGTAGCCGTTTCACGAGCGCGGTCTCTTTCGACCCCGAAGCCGGTTATTCCCGAATTGGCACGCGGCGAGATGCGTATGTCGCTCGAAGAGATGCGCGCCGTGAAAATCTCCGTCCGCAGCGAGGGCTGGTACCGGATTTCACGCGCCCAACTCGTAGCCGCCGGGCTTGATCCCAACGCCGATGCCCGCGACTTGCAGCTCTTTGCCGAAGGCGTCGAACAGCCCATGCTGATCCTTGGCCGGCAGAACGGCCCGCTCGGCACCAACGACAGCATCGAGTTCTACGGCACCGGCAT
This sequence comes from uncultured Acidobacteriota bacterium, assembly GCA_963788495.1. GTDB lineage: Bacteria > Acidobacteriota > Terriglobia > Acidiferrales > UBA7541 > Acidiferrum. The sequence goes on from CAWBGX010000007.1 coordinate 365,416, forward strand.
CGACACGCCCTTTTCCGACGCCCGGGTCTACTGGCTGGTACATGGGTCTCGTCCAGGCAAGCGCATCGCCGCTGCGCCCGCGACGCACGCCGGGCTCTCACAGCCGCAAAGCTTCCTCTTCACCGTGGTCCGGGAAGATCGCACCACGTATTTTGGAACGCTGCTCAACGGCGAAAACCTGGATAACTTCTTCGGAGCTACGGTGACCTCCGAGCCGGTGGACCAGGAACTGATCACCGCGCACAGCGATCCTAATTCCAGCTTGCCCGTCACCCTGGATGTGCGCCTGCAAGGAGCCACCGATGCGCAGGATCACCGCGTAAGCGTCTCCTTCAATGGCGCTTCTATCGGCGAGGTGGACTTCACCAATTTCGCAAATGTCACCAACACCTTCCCGGTGGACCGCAGCCTGCTTCAGGACGGCCCCAATACGGTGACGCTCACGGCTCTGGAAGGCGACAACGACGTTAGCGTCGTCCAGTCCATTGCGTTGCATTACCCGCACACGTTTGCCGCCGACGCGAATTGGTTAAAGGCCACGGCGCCAGCGGGCGACACGGTCCATATCACGGGATTCAGCAATCCGCAGATTCATGTTTTCGACATCACCGATCCGCTGGCAGTCACGCAGTTCACCGGCTCCGTCGGCCTGGAGGGCGCCAGCTACGGCGTCACGGTCGCGCTGCCTGGTTCGGCGGTGCAAGAGCACACTCTTCTGGCGTTTTCGGACGACCAGATTTCCGCGCCTACGGGTCTTACGCTGCATCGGGCCAGCGCGCTTTCCGAGCGGCGTCAGGGCGGCGACATGGTCATCATTACCCATCCCGATTTTGAAGCGAGCCTGGCCCCCCTCGTCAAGCTCCACGAATCTCAGGGCCAGACGGTCGAGTTGGTTACCGTGGACCAGCTCTTCGATGCCTTCAACTTCGGGGAACGCAGCCCGTTTGCCATCCGCGATTTTCTGCAGCACGCGGCCATGCAATGGAGCAGAAAGCCGCAAGCTGTTTTGCTGGTGGGAGATGCCTCGCTGGACCCGCGCAACTACCTGGGTTTTGGCGATTCGGACTTCGTTCCCACGCGCATCATTGAAACCGCGGCCTTCAAAACCGCCTCCGATGACTGGTTTAGCGATTTCCGCCAGAACGGTTTCGCGACCATTCCTACCGGCCGTCTGCCCGTGCGCACCGTGGCCGACGCCGACCTGGTGGTGTCCAAGATCGTGAACTACGAAAAAGGCATCGGCGCGGGAACCTGGAACCAGCAGGCACTGGTGATCGCCGACCAGAACATTGGGGACGACTTCACCACCGCGGCCAATTTCGCCGCCGCCAACTTGCCGTCTTCCCTGAAGGTCACCACAATTCTGGCCAACGGCCTCGATCCCAACACCGCCCGCCAGCAGATCATCAACGCGCTGAACAACGGCGCGCTGCTGGTCAACTACGAGGGTCACGGATCGGTCGAGCAATGGTCCTTCGCGGATTTCCTGGACGATTCCTCGGCCTCGGCGCTTTCCAACGGCAATCGGTTGCCAGTTTTCCTGGTGATGGACTGCCTCAACGGCTTCTTCCACGACGTGTTCTCGACCAGCTTGGCCGAGTCGCTCCTGCTGGCGCCCAATGGCGGCGGCGTGGCGGTCTGGGCTTCTTCCGGGTTCACCATCGCGCCTCCGCAGGCGGCCATGGACCAGGCACTGCTGGCAATCCTCAAGGCCCATCCGTCCATGACGCTGGGTCGCGCGGTGCTTGACGCCAAGTCCGGCGTGACCGACCAAGACGTTCGCCGTACTTGGATTTTCTTTGGCGATCCGGCGATGAAGCTGCAGCTACCTCACTAGGCTGAGTGCGAGGGGGAATCTGTTGGCGTCGGACCAGCGGTCGAAGTGGCCTTGGTCCCCTCAGACCTCGCGCGAAGTCAAGACCGTCTTCGCACACAGCAAATCCACGTAACCTGCGCGATCCAGAAACGGCTGCAGTACCGCAGGGTCGTTGGCCAATCGGATCGCCCCGCGCGTCAGGACATGAATCTGATATCCCCTGGCCTGGAAGAAGTTGAGTAACTCTTTGGGGTTGAATCCCAGCTCCACCATGCCGTCCGGCGAATACTCAAAGCACACAAACAACCCCGGAAACCTCTCCAGGGTCTCTTTCATGCCCTGGCAAACCGCCAATTCGTAACCTTGCACGTCGATCTTCAGGAAAGAAATCTTCTGCAGGTCGCGGGTCCTTACGAACTCATCCACGGTGGTTACCGCCACCTTGGAAAATTTCTTGGCATCCGGACGGGAACTCTTGAATTGCTCGGTTACCACCCGATGATCCGCGGAGTGTTCTTCGTTATGCCAAAACTCCAGAAACCCGTTGGAACTGCCCGACGGCCAGGTTCAGAGCTTCGACGACCGGCGCGAGACCTTTGCGGCGAAGGACTTCCACGAGTAGTCCGTAGCTGGATCGATCCGGTTCAAACGCGTATACCTTCGATCCTGGTTTCAACGCGCGGGCGAACACCGAAGCGGTATACCCGATGTTGGCGCCCACATCGAGAACGTCGCCATTGGCGAAGAGTTCGGGCCTCTGTTGCGCCAGCACCCAGAATGGATCCTCATACAATCTCTTGTAGAGAAAATAGGAAGCTACGAAGGTGTTGCGGAACCAACCAAGCTCGAGCAGCTTGGCGCGACGCGCCAGGCTGTACGCGCCGGTAAATAGATCGATGGAACTCTTACTGCGCATGCGGTTTGCCGCCGGGAGCCTTGCGGGATCGAGCGATCACATTGATGCCGGCACCGTCCGGGATGAGCGTCCGGAGCTGGGAGGCATCGAGCGGCAGCACCTTCCAGGTGTCCGCGTCTTGTAGGGTATAGCCTGCGGCTCGTAAGAGCTCCACAAGCGCCGCAAAATCGTAGTTGTGCTCGGCCTGGACATACGGCGACATCTCCATGAGCAAGTCCGGCCGGAACCGCGCCAACGTCCGGGTTCCGCCCTGGAGGACCGGGAATTCGTGGCCGTCGACATCGATCTTGATGAGATCGAGCCGGTCAAGGCCTTCGCGCGCGACGAAATCATCCAAGGTGTCGACCCGGGCACCCGAGGTCGTATTCAGCCGGCCGCGAAGCTTGGGATGCACTGGCTCGTCGCCTTGCAGAGGCCAGCTGGCGTAGATTTTCGCGGGGAGCGCGGCGGCCGGCTCCGCGGCCAACAAGACTTGATGGGCCTGGATCCGTCGCGCGAGTTCCGGATTGAGAGCGAGATTACGCTTTAGCTTTTCAAAAGCAAAATCAGTGGGCTCGAACGCAAAAACGCGCCCGCTGGGCCCAGCGCTTTGCGCTAAACCCAAAGTATGCGCCCCGATATTCGCTCCGATGTCGAAAATGACGCTCCCGGTCTTAGCCAGCTTGCGAAGACTGCTCGCGGTTGATCGCTCGAAGGCTCCCAGCAAGTAAATAGAGAAATCAATTCCCTCTCGGAGATCCAGGCACCAGTTGACGCCGCCGCGCCGGACGGTTACGCAGTCGTCTCTTCCGGCCATGGTGCGTCCGGTCGCGATGGCTCGGTAGGCGATTCCCGCCAGGGCGATTTTCGTTTTGGTGGTTAGAATCATGCTCGGGCCAATACCTGCGGAAGGCATCGACACCAGGTCAGGCGCTCCAAGGACCACTGCTTCCTGATCCCAATCCCCCCTCGATTTTCATTTGGCCCATTCTTGGGTGTCCCGGCCGGGCCCCGCCACTGAATTCTTGCCGGAGCGGGGGAAAACAGCATTACCACACAGGTTACACACTCGGCGGCCAAGCTTGCGGCTGGCGCGGCGTGCGGCCATCATATTTTCTGACCCCTCTGAGGACTCAGGGCCTGGCGCAAGGCAGACTTGCGGTCATCGACCCTTTGCCCGACGGGGCATTTTCCTTTGGCCGATCAGTCAGGAGTTTTCGTGCTCTCCACCGCCGATGAGATCGTGACCGACGGCGACCGCGCTCCCGCGGCTGGCAAGACCGTCGCAGGGCGCGCGCCATCGGACTCGTTTCTATCGAAACGTCGCTTGATCCTTCTTTTTGTGCTGGTGCTTTCAGCGGGAAACGCCATTCTCTACGCCCCGGCGGTCCGCAACGGCTTCGTCAATCTGGACGACCCGGAATACGTGACCCGCAATGCCCACGTTCTGGACGGGCTTACCTGGCCGGACGTTGTTTGGGCCTTCAGCGTTCACAATCAGGGAGCTAACTTTCATCCGCTCACCTGGGTTTCACACATGCTGGACGTTCAGTGGTATGGAACCAATCCTGCCGGCCATCACCTCACTGCCGTCTTACTGCAAACTCTGGACGTCGTGCTGCTGTTCCTGGTTTTGGTGCTCGCGACCCGCTGCATCTACCGCAGCGCCGCGGTGGCCGCCCTTTTTGCGGTGCATCCGCTGAATGTCGAGGCGGTCGCGTGGGTCGCCGAGCGTAAGTCGGTACTTTGCATGTTGTTCCTGCTGCTGGCGATGTGGGCCTACCTCTGGTACACCCGCCGGCCCAGTGTCGGCAGGTATCTTTGTGTTGTGCTGTTCTTCGTCCTGGGGTTGTTGTCCAAGATCATGGTCCTGACGCTGCCCTTCGCTTTGCTTCTGCTGGACTACTGGCCGCTGGGAAGGGTGGCGGAACCCGGGGAATCGGATGAGCGGCGCGCGTTTTCCCGCTCGTTCTGGGCCCTGGTGATCGAAAAGATTCCTCTGTTCGTTCTAGCCGCCGCCGGCACCGTGTTGACCGTCTATATCCACACCACGGAACATGCCCTGGCCTGGGCCATGCCGTTCAGTTGGCGCATCAAGAATGTCATCTACTCCTATTTGGCGTACCTGGGTAAGGCGGTCTGGCCTTCTCGGTTGGCGGCCTTCTACCCTCATCCGGAAAACTCGTTGCCTTGGTGGAAGGTAATTCTCATCGCGATGGCACTCGCTGGTATCAGCGCTCTAGTCTGGCGCTTCCGGCAAAAACGCTACTTGGTCGTAGGCTGGCTCTGGTATCTGGGCACGATGTTTCCCATGATTGGGCTAGTGCAGTCCGGCCGCCAGGGAATGGCCGACCGCTACATGTACCTTCCAATGATCGGCTTGTTTGTCGCGGTTGTTTGGCTGCTGGCCGACTGGGCCGCCGGTCTGAAACTGAGTCAAGGTTTCTTGGCAGCGGCTTTTGTTCTGTTGCTGTTCCCCTACGCGTACATCGCACGAACGCAGATAGGCTACTGGCGCAACAGCTTTACCCTGTTCACCCACACGCTGCAAGTGACAAAAAACAATGGAATTGCTGAAAACGATCTGGGCGCAGCCCTCCTGGAAATGGGCCAACCGCAGCTCGCCTGGGCGCACTTCGAGGCCGCCGCCCGGATCATCCCCGAACTCGCCTCAGCCCATTACAATCTAGGCGTCCTGTTGCAGACGCAAAACCGCCTTCCCGAGGCCGCGCAGCAATATCAACTGGCCATCGCCGTTTCCACCGACCCTTTTGAGGCCTCGCAAATCCACAACAATCTCGGAATCCTCAATCTCGATGCCAAAAATACCACCGCGGCAATGAAGGAGTTCAACGCCGCCATCGCCCTGAATCCGACCGAGCAACATAGCTACCTGGGGCGCGGCATGATCGAGCTGCAATCCTTCAACGCCGATGCCGCCATCGCCGACTTCTCGCAAGCCGCGCAGATCTCTCCTTCACCGATGGCCTATTTTTGGCTTGGCCGTGCATGGGAACGCAAAGGGGACTACCCTCGAGCGGAGAGCGCCTACGGGACCGCTCTGCAGCTGGCGCCCGGAATGACCGACGCACGGACCCAGCTGCAGGCCCTACGCAACCGGGTTGCGAAATAGCGATGATCGCCACAGAGCCAGAAGTTCGCGCACCGGAGAATTGGGGACCGGACGCGCTCGCAGAGGTCCACGAAGCCAGACGCGCGCATCAGAGCGCCATTGCCGCGCGCCGCGATGAATGGATCCACTCCAACAGCTACTTCTACTGCCTGCTGAAGCGCGCCCTGCAATTCATTGTCGAGCCGCACAAGCGGGTCCTCGAGCTTCGCTGCGAAACCGGACACCTGCTGGCCTCGCTCCTGCCTTCCCATGGGGTCGGTGTGGAGATTAGCGATGCCATGGTGGAGTTAGCCCGCCAGCAGCATCCCGATCTGGACTTCGTAAAGGGCGACCCAGAAACCCTGGAACTGAACCAGACGTTTGATTACATCCTGTTCAGCCACATCTTCGACACCGTCGACATCCTTCGCGCCTTTGAGCGCATTCGCCAACACAGCACCGCCGAAACCCAAATCGTCATCATCAACTACAACTACTTGTGGCAGCCTATTCTCGAATTGGCCGGCAAGATCGGGCTGCGTTCCAAGTCCGTCGAGCCTAACTGGATCAGCGAGAACGACATCCGCGGGTTTCTGAAGCTCGCGGGTTTCCACCCGGTCCGCAAACATCGGCTATTCCTCTTTCCAAAGTACATCCCGCTCCTTTCCAGTTTCCTGAATGGATTCTTGGCGCGGCTGCCTGGTTTGCGGCGGCTGTGCCTGATGCAGATCATGGTCGCCAGACCCAACGTGGAACCTCTGCGCGAGGCGGACGTCACGGTTTCGGTGGTGGTCCCCTGCCGCAATGAAGCGGGCAACATCCAGCACGCCGTCGACCGCATTCCCGAAATGGGCAAACACACAGAAATTCTCTTCTGTGACGACCAGTCCACCGACGGCACGGCGCTGGAGGTCCAGCGCATGCAATCCCTGCATCCCGAAAAAGACATTCGCTTGATCGAAGGGCCGGGCATCTGCAAAGCCGAAAACGTTTGGACCGGCTTCCGCGCTGCTCGTGGCGACGTATTAATGATTTTGGACGCCGACCTGACCGTCATGCCCGAAGAACTGCCGATGTTTCTTCGCGCACTGGTCTCCTCGCACGGCGACTTCGTCAACGGGAGCCGCTTGGTGTACCCCATGCAGCACCTGGCGATGAAATTTGCCAACATTCTCGGCAACAAATTCTTTGGTTTCGTCTTCTCCTTCCTTTTGGACCAGCGCATCAAAGATACCCTTTGCGGCACCAAGGTGTTCTGGCGCAAAGACTGGCTGCGCATGGAGCCGAATCTGGGAACCTGGGGCACCAAGGATCTGTGGGGCGACTATGAGCTGCTGTTCGGCGCCAGCAAGCTGCACCTGGAGATCGTGGAAGTCCCGGTGCACTATCAGGAACGCATCCACGGCGTCACCAAAATGAATAAAGTGCTTTCCAACGGCGTGCGCATGCTGCGCATCTGCTGGCACGCGTGGTTTCGCCTAGGAGGATAGCTCCGTTGCCCGCCGCGCTTCTCCGCCGTTTGCTTGCCCATCCGCTTACGGCGTCGCTCCAAGTGGACGACCCCGCCACCACGGAACTCCGCAAACAAATTATCGTAGCCAAGCCCTTTCTCAAGGCCATCTATGACGAGTGGTACGCCCTGTTGGCGCAGGCGCTTCCTCCGGGAACTGGGGAAGTATTGGAGTTAGGCTCGGGCTGCGGCTACTGCGCTCGCTTCATTCCTGGCCTGATCACCTCCGAGGTCTTTCCTTGTTCCGGAGTGCAAATTGCGCTCGATGCCCAAGCACTTCCCTTTGCGGACCGATCGTTGCGGGCGATCGTCATGACCGACGTGCTGCACCACATGCCCAAAGTGCGCCGCTTCTTTGCGGAAGCCTCCCGATGCCTGCGACCCGGGGGCAAGATTTTGATGATCGAACCTTGGGTGACCTCCTGGTCTCGATTGGTCTTCGCCCATCTGCACTCGGAACCGTTCCTGCCAGACGCCCCCGATTGGTCCTTTTCCTCGACCGGACATCTTTCCGGCGCCAACATCGCCATGCCTTGGATCGTCTTAGCCAGAGATCATCGGCAATTTGAGGCCGAATTTCCCGAACTCTCGATCGAGCAGATTCGGCCCTTCCTGCCCTTTCGCTACTTGGTGTCCGGCGGCGTCGCAACCCGCAGTTTAATGCCGGGATTCACGCACTCGGCCTGGGCTCGATTGGAAAACCTGCTGGAGTCTCAAATGTCGCGGCTCGGTATGTTTGCTTTCGTATCGCTGCGCCGGCACTAACACTCGCCTAATCCGTTTCCAAAATGCCCGAAACTTTCGCGGTGGTTGCGAATCAGATGACTACGGCTCGGTTTCTCTGGCTATGGCTGCAACTTATCGCATCTAATTGACTGGAAGAGCCGTAACATATAAAGGAAGCATATTGTTGCGGAGGCACAAGAACATGCTCATTCGCCGATCGCCGGATTTGACCTACGCCGATGTCACCCCCAAGTCCGTCTATGTAAACCGCCGCAAATTTCTGCGCGACATGGGACTCGCAGGCGTCGCGGCCTTCGCCGGCAAGGGCTTGCTCGATCTGGCGTCTCCCTCCCTATCGGTGTACGCCGGCACGAAACTCACCACCGTCAAGGGACCCTTCAGCACCGACGAAAAGATGAACAGCTATAAGGACGTAACGCACTACAACAACTACTACGAATTCGGCGTGGACAAAGACGCCCCGGCGAAGAACGCTCAGAACTTTCAAACCTCGCCCTGGACGGTCGCGGTCGAAGGGGAAGTCAAGAAGCCCCGCAAGTTCACCATGGAAGAGATTTTGGCCCTAGCGCCTCTCGAAGAGCGCATCTATCGCCATCGTTGCGTCGAGCGCTGGTCGATTGTCGTGCCCTGGATCGGTTTCCCCTTCAGCGTGCTCGCCAATCTGGTCGAGCCTACTCCGAAGGCGCGCTTCGTGGCCTTCGAGACTTACTACGATCTAAAGCAAATGCCGCAAGCCAGATATGCAGGACTTGAGTTTCCCTACGTCGAGGGTCTGCGGCTGGACGAAGCCATGAATCCTTTGGCCTTGCTTTGTGTTGGGATGTACGGCGAGACTCTGCCCAACCAGGACGGCGCGCCGGTGCGCATGGTTCTGCCCTGGAAATATGGCTTCAAGAGCATCAAGTCCCTGGTGAAAATCCGCTTCGTAAAGGATCAACCCGCGACCACCTGGAACCGCAGCGCTCCCAACGAATATGGCTTTTACTCCAATGTGAATCCGCAAGTGGACCACCCGCGCTGGAGCCAGGCCAAAGAGCGCCGTCTCGGCGAATTCGGCATGCGCCCGACGCTGATGTTCAACGGCTACGGCGACCAGGTCGCCAGCCTCTACAACGGCATGGACTTGCGAAAATATTTCTGAGCGGGGCGGGAACTCCCGAGTGCACAAGCTTCTTGCCAACAAATGGACCAAGGCTTTGGTCTTCCTGCTGTGCCTCGGCCCGGTTGCGGCCGTAGGCTGGCGCGCCCTCCATGGTGATTTAACGGCCAATCCCATCGAGTTTATCACCCACGCGACGGGTGATTGGACTCTACGCTTTCTTTGCATCACCTTGGCTATCACACCGCTGCGCAAACTCCTTCGCCTGCCGGAACTCATCCGCTTCCGCCGCATGTTCGGCCTCTTCGCCTTCTTTTATGCCTGCCTGCACTTCACTACCTACATCTGGCTCGACAAGTTCTTCGATCTGAGCGAGATGTGGAAAGATGTGGTCAAGCGCCGCTTCATCACCGTCGGCTTTCTTGCTTTTGTCTTGCTGATTCCTCTCGCGATTACTTCCACAACGGGCTGGATCCGCCGGCTCGGCGGGCGCCGCTGGCAGATGCTCCACCGTGCGATCTACATCAGCGCGGTGGCTGGCGTCATTCATTACTACTGGCTGGTGAAGTCCGCAGTCCTCAGACCGCTGGCCTATGGTGCTTTGGTAGGTTTGCTGCTGGCGTGGCGACTCGGGGAGTGGTTCTTAAGGCGGGGCCGGCTAGTTCCTGCCAAAGCCGGGGTACAGCACACAGCGGTGAATGCCTCTCAGTGAGCTTCCGGGCCGCCATCCGTCGATGACGCGCCGTCTACAAAGTCAATGCCCCAGAAACGCGGCGCAGGGGTAAGAAACTCCACGCCAACCCTCTGCCCCCGGTCCCCGGCATCTCCCTGGAACACCACCCGGCACTCCTGCTCTTCTTGCGTTTCCGGTTGGACCAGGACCAGTATTTCGTCGTTGTCGATTTCGTGCTTCAAGAGCAGCAATCCGCCTTGGGCATTCACCACCACGGTTTCGCAAACTTCTTTGAACTTGCGGCCGTCGTGCCCGCGTCCCTTAGCCTGGACGCGCATCTTGTGAAACACGCGTCCACTGCGGCGCCGCACGGTGAAAGTAACTTCGCTCATACCTCTATTTTGAGATGGCGCGCAAAGTGCGTCAATCGCACGCTTGCCTGGATGTTCTCCACTCGCAAGGCGTAGCAGATAAGCCACATTTTGCAGTTGGCGAGGGTTGCCCCCGTGGTCGGCGGTCGCGTAAGTCACTTATTTTGAATGACTTTGCCTGTCCACTGCTACGCCGCCGCCGCAATTCGCCGAATCAGGTCTTCCTGCTCGCTCTTGCTCTCCGCTCCAATGGTAAAGGCATCCAGCAGACCCAGCGACAACGCAAACTTCAACGCTTCGTCCTGGCGGTTGCGCAGGTCTCCCTGGCCGAGGATCTTCATGCCTACAATTCCTTTCCCCGCCGCGCGCATCTCTCGGATCACCTTCAGTACGGTATCCGGATCGGCGTCCATGTACGATCCGATAGGATTGATGCGCACCAGATCCACTTCCACCCATGGCGACTTGGCCGCCGCGCGTAGCGCCTCAATGCTGTGGCACGAGCAGCCGTGCGCTCGTATGATCCCCTTCTCCTTGGCCTCGGAGAAAACGTCCATCACGCCTTTGAACTGTGTGGTCCAATCGCTTTCCGTGACGCAATGCATCAGGCAAATGTCCAGGTAATCGGTTCCCAGCTCTTTGCGGAAGCGATCCAGGTCTGCGCGCGCCGTCGCCGGATCGCGGGCCCAGGTCTTGGTCAGCACCGTCACTTTGTCGCGGGGCACGTGCTTCAGTGCCTCGGCTACGTGCGGATGGCTACCATACGAATCCGCCGCGTCAAAAAAACGCAATCCATGGTCGTAGCCGTTAAGAAGCAGGTCGGACAGTCCCTTGACGCCCAACGCCGTCTGGTGGGAATGATGGCCGGAGCCTACGGTGCCGGTTCCCATGGCCAGCAGGCTGGTCTGGATGCCAGTCTTGCCAATGGTCACCGTTTCCGCAGCGCTGAACTTTCGCGGCAGCGCAGGCAGCGTTCGGGCGTGGCTGGCCGCAGCCCGTGAGCCGAGCCAAGCTGCCCCCATCCCGCAAGCAGTACGTCGGATGAAATCTCTGCGCCTCATGGCTCCTCCTCATTACCCGCCTTGAAGGTGGTCCGCCCCTTCCATTTTGGACGTCTGGACCCCACAGCGGTTATCAATCCCCCTTAAAATGACAAGCCGCCGAGTCTCGGTGAATGATCGAACTGCCGTCAGCGGCTTGTGCCTGGACCTCGGAAGGCTCTAAAATATCGTTACGCGGCGTCGGATATTCTGGGTAGTTCCGCATTCATTTCCTGAGCCGCAATATTCGCATCGCCCGAACGTATTTATACGGAAAGGACCCCTGGCTTCTGAGAGCCCGTTATGAACCTTACTGAATTTATAGAAGGTCACCGCGAACAGCATCTGACTGAGCTTTGCGAATTCTTGCGCATCCCCAGCGTCAGCGCCAAAACCGAGCATAAGCCCGACATCGAAAAAGCCGCCCGCTGGGTCGCCGACAAGCTGCGTTCCGCCGGATTTAAAACTGTTGAAGTCGTGCCCACCAATCTTCATCCCTTGGTTTACGCGGAATCCCTGGAAGCTCCCGGCAAGCCCACCGTCCTTTTCTACGGCCACTACGACGTGCAGCCCGCTGAACCCCTCCACCTGTGGACCTCGCCCGCCTTTGAGCCCACCGTCCGCAACGGCAATCTCTTTGGCCGCGGCACCGCCGACGACAAGGGCCAGGTGCACATTCATTTGAAGGCCCTGGAGTCCTTGCAAACGGTCGACGGGAAGTTCCCCGTCAACGTAAAGGTGCTCATCGAAGGAGAAGAAGAAGTCGGCAGCGTCAGCCTGTGGGATTACGTCCAGAAGAATAAAGAAAAACTCCAAGCCGACGCGCTGCTCGTTTCCGACACCTCCATGCTGGCCAAAGGCGTCCCGTCAATCACCTACGGTTTGCGCGGTTTAGACTACTATCAGATCGAGCTCACCGGCCCGGCCCACGATTTGCACTCTGGCGTCTACGGCGGCGCGGTGCCCAATCCCCTCACCGTCCTGACCGAACTCTTCTCCAAGCTGCACGACAAAAACTTCCGCGTCGCCATACCTGGCTTTTACGATGGCGTCGCGAAAGTGCCGGCCGCCGAACGCAAAGCCCTGAATGCTCTGCCATGGAAGAAAAAGGACTTTGAGAAGGCCGTCGGTGCCCCGGGCTACGTGGGCGAAAAGGGATTCACCAGGGTTGAACAACTTTGGATACGCCCGACCTTCGAGCTCAACGGCATCTGGGGCGGCTACATGGGCGAGGGCGCCAAAACGGTCATCCCTGCGAAGGCTTATGCGAAATTCTCCACCCGTTTGGTGCCGAACCAGGATCCCCACAAAATCGCCAAACTCGTCGAAAAGCACATCCGCAAGCTGCTCCCGAAAACGGTCACCTGCAAGTTCGACGTGTTGAGCACCGGCAAGCCCTGGACCGCCCCATTTCACGCACCGATCTTCGCGAAAGCCCAAGCAGCCCTGGAAAAAGGCTTCGGCAAGAAAGCGGTCTTCATCCGCGAGGGCGGCTCGATCCCGTTCGTCACCCAGATGTATGACACCTTCAAGGTTCCTTGCGTCCTGATCGGTTTCGGCCTGCCCGACGAAAACGCCCACGCCCCCGACGAACACATCGCCTTGGAAAATTATTTCGGCGGCATCAAAGCCATAGCCTACTTCTACGCAGGCCTGGCCACGCTCTAGCCGGGCGCGGGAAACGTGTAGGGGCGCGCTTTAGCGCGTCCCTCCCATCTTCTTTCCGCGACCCGTTCAGTCGTGCCGTAAGTGCCTGAGGTGTCAACCGGCTTTAGCTGCTGAGGGCCCGTTTCTCTCTGGCCACAACACAGCCGCTTGTTCTTGATCCGCACTTACACGCAACCCAACCTAAATCGTAGCCAACTGCTCCCGCCGTCCCTTCGCGTAATCATTCAGCGCCGCATTCGCACTGGTAATCACGCCCAACGCATCAGCCACCGCCGCCAAATCTCGTCCCCGCAAAACGAAATACATCTCATCCTCCCCGAGCCCGGTATAGACCCGGTTGCCCATGCAGCCCAAGCTTAGTATCGCGCCGTGCTGTAGAGATGCGGGCAGAGCCATGCAAGTCGGCCGGCCCAGCGCCGGCGCTCCACTGGCCACTCCCGCCCGATTCGCAGCCTCGTTCAACAGCATGGCCCCAGCGGGCTGGCAAGCAAACAAAACCACGTCCGGCGCAACCGGCGACTCTCCCAGCGGGGCATACACAATCGCCGCAGGCGCCTTGGCCAGTCGCGGAATCTGCGGAACCTCTTCCGGCTTCACGTAACCCAAGTCGAACATCATCTTGAGTGTCTGTTCCGTTTCCTTTTCCCGCTCCGGCGACAACGAAATGTTGTGCGTGTAGGCACCCACCGCGCAGTTGAAGTGGTTCTCCGGCACGGTATGAAACACCCGGCCCGCCGCAGCCAGCCGCCAAAAGCTGCACCCGGAAGGCTCGGTCCCCGAAAATCGCTCCACGTTCGCGGGTGCGGCGTCTAAGAACGCCACCGCCACCGGCCGCCGCGCCAGCTTCACCGCCGCTCCAATCCGCTGTTCCAATGCACTCCAGTTCGAGACTCCGCCCATGCTGTTTTCTCCTCCGGGTTTGAGAATCTGCGAGCATAACACACCGTATCAGCGGCTCTTCGCAGCCCGATTCACTCCATAGGGTGTGGAAAAACCGCATTTTACGGGTGTTTTTACGCGCCACCTCAAAAAAGTCGCGTATTTTCGGCCTTTTTTGCGGTTTTGCCCTTGCGTTCTCCCATTCCCTTGGCTATAGTGCCGAACGGCCCGAGTCTTTTCGGTGAGTTTTGAGGGGGAGAATCTCGCGGCTGGCCTCGATCACATCGAGGTGGACTGAAAAAATCAGGAGGATAAGAAGACTAGATGGCCAAGCCTTTGAGCAAGACGAAGATCGTGTCGCACATCGCCGAGAAGTGCGGCACACCGAAGAAAACCGCAGCGCTCTTCTTTGAAGAGCTCTTTAAGCTCGCCGTCAAAGAAGCCAAGGGTGGCGCGGGCAAATTCGTGATCCCGGGCATCGGCCGTGCAGTGAAGGCGCACCGCAAGGCGCGCATGGGTCGCAATCCGCAGACTGGCGAGGCGATCAAGATCAAGGCCAAGACCGTCGTTCGCTTGCGCCCGTCCAAGGCGTTCAAGGACGCGGTTCTCAAGTAAATTTCCTCGCCCCGCGAGGAATGGGCCCGAACGTAACTTTGCCCTCCGGCGCGTGACACTTCACGCCGCCGGAGGGCTTTTTTCTTTCCTTTCGATTCTATCGCGACACGGGCACTCGAAGTCCCCGCCCGGCCCGCAACCTACAGCGTTTTTACGTACGCGATCACGTCCCTGATTTGATCGGCCTCCAAAACATCCTTGAAAGGCGGCATCAGCGTGTCGCCATTCTCGATCCAGGTCTTCAGCGCCTCGTCGGTCACCTTGGAGTCATTCACGGTAAAGGTCCCGCGCTTGGCCAACCCCTTCAAACCTGGCCCGATCTTCTTCGCGTCGCTATCCGCGTAATGGCACACCGCGCATTTCTTCTCGAACACTTCCTTTCCTTTCGTCGCCGAGCCAGCCGGCGCGGCTTTCTTCGCGGGCGCTTTTGCCGGAGGTTTCGCCGGCGGGTCCTGCGCGAACACCGCCCCTGCCACCGCCAACCCAACAATCCCCAAGACGACTGAAGTGCGCTTCACAATTCCTCCTGAAACTCTCGTAAGGATTCAGCTCCCATTCTCCCTGTTTGACCCGGCAATTTCCACTGGTACCCGGCACAAAGGACAGGTTCCGCCCGCGCACGAACGGGACTTTCGTACTTTTGACGGCCTCAAAACCCTGTGCTAACAATCATCTATGATGAGCCAGGAAACCCTCTCCCGGGCGTGGGAAGTGTTGCAGGACGCCTACCAAGCGCAAATGGAAGGCGACTACGACCACGCCGTCGAGCTCTATCGCTCGTCCCTCGAGCTGTACCCCACCGCCGAAGCGCACACTTTTCTCGGCTGGACCTATCATTTTCAGGGCAAACTCGAAGAAGCCATCACCGAGTGCAAACGCGCCATCGAAATCGATCCCGAATTCGGCAATCCCTACAACGACATCGGCGCCTACCTGATCGAGCTGAATCGCTTCGAGGAAGCCATCCCTTGGCTGGAGCGCGCCGTGGAAGCCAAGCGCTACGAGCCGCGCCACTTCCCGCACTACAACCTCGGCCGCGCCTATCTCGGCAAAGAAATGTACGCCCGGGCGATGACCTGCTTCCACGCCGCCCTGGAAATCGAGCCGCGCTATTCCCTGGCCCGCGAAGCCCTGGAATCCCTACGCCGCATGGTCAACTAAGCGCACCGTGACGCAGCCATTCCTGGCGGTGCACTCCCCCGCTGCGTCAATTAGGTTTGGAGCGCGCCGCGCCGCAACACGCAGGGCGCGCTTTAGCGCGTCCCGTTCCCACTTGGCTTCACCATGCGCTCGCAAATCCGCAACAAAAGGGTAGTTATGTAGGCGCTGGGCTTTAGCCCGGCGAATCACTTTGTGCGGACGGCTTCACCACCCGATCATAAATCCACAACAACAAGGTCGTCGCCACGCCGATTGCAGTAATCGCCCACCAAAACCGTTGCGGCTGATGCTGCACTTCCCCAAAATGATGCAGCAGCGACCCGCCGATCCTGCCAGCCACAAACGCCCCAATCCCCAGCGGCAAAAACGCAAATCCCATATACGTGCCCTGCTGATTCGCGGGTGCCAGCCGCGAAATATAGTCGTAATACCGCGGCTGCTGCGTAAGTTCCCCAAGCGCCACGACAACCAGCGCCGCATAGGCCGCCCAAACGGTCGAATGCATGGCCAAAATAGCGAACGCCACCATCGAGATCAGCGTCCCCAACAGCACCGCGCGGAACGCCGCCACCTTTTTCGTCAACACGCCGATCGCCACGGTCAGCGCGATCACCACGATCGGCCCGGTCGCCAGCATCTTCTCGGTGTTCGCCTTCGGATCGATGTAATCGTGCACATACAGCGGGAGGGTAATGAACTCCTGCCAATAAACGATCCAGTACCCGGAAAAAATCAGCAAAAACAGCATGAACTTTGGATTCCCCAACACTTTGCCAAAATTAACCAGTGTCTCCCCGATGCTAGCTACCGGTTTCCCAGCGTCCTGCCGCGGCTCCTTGAAAAGCAGCAGCACCAGGAAAAACATCAGAAACACGCTGCCCGCCGCCACGCGAAACACATTCTCGACGCTGAGATTCTGGTGCACCCAGGAAGCCACGATGGGGCCCAGCGCCCCCCCGATATTCACCAGCGTGTAGTAAATCGAGTAGCCGATGGAGCGAACATTCGGTTTCGACGCCCGCGCCGTGGTGCCCACCACGCACGGCTTCACCAACGCCACGCCCAGCGCAGGAAGCATCAAAATCACCAGCACGAAGAAACCCAGCGGCACGGCATTGCGAATGGGAGCAAGCCAAGGCGATGTGATCGAGCCGAGCAGGAAATACGACGTAGCGAGAATCAGATATGCGAGCGAAAGCGCCCGCCGAAATCCCAAACGGTCGGCAATCGCTCCCCCAAAAATGGCCAGGAACCAAACCAGCCCGCCAAACAAACCGGTCAGATCGGCGGCCCGCTCGGTGGGAAAATTGAGCGCCTCGTGCAGATAGCGCGCTAGAGATGCGAACGCCGCGTAGTACGAAAGGCGCTCGAAAAGCTCGCTGATGTTGGCCACCCAGAAAGGCCGCTCGAAGCCATCGCGGATTTCCTGGAGCCTTTGGGAAAAACCCATCGCGCCCCCACGGAATGCAGGCCGGGAATATAGCAGACCTGGACCGCAGCCATGCGAAGTGTTTTGGCCCGGGGCCAGCAATGCGGGTCCCCGGCAAATCGGTTTCTCGGCTATCCCTGTTGCGGCCGCAATCGAAACATCCAAGCGGAAAATCGCGGTGCCCGCTGCACGCCAGATTATAATCTTCTGCTATGCTCGCCCCCGTTTGGCGTCTCGCTCAGGTACTTTGCCTCGTTGCTTTCTTTCTCGTGGCTCCCTCGGCCCGTTCGTTGCCCGCCCCTTCTTGGACCGGCATACTTCGCGACGCATCAGGAAATACCGTCCGCGGCGCCACCGTCACGCTACACGCCAGTTCCGGAACGCTCGCCTATTCCTCCGAAACTTCGCCCCGCGGTGAATTTCTTTTCCCTGGCGTCGCCCCAGGGGACTACGAACTCCAAGTCACCGTCGCCGGCAAAACCTGGAAATCGCCCGCGGCGCTGTTGGTCAAAGACGCCGCCCTCACCTTCGATCTCGAACTCGCCGCCCAGGAACTCACCGTGCGCGTCGTCGCCACAGCAGCTTCCACCTCCCCGCAAGCCACCGGCGGCGAGCATCTCTCCAAAGAAGAAGTCTCCAGCCTGCCCCTCAACGAGCGCGACTTCAGCAAACTGCTGCTGCTTGCCGCCGGCACCATGACCGACACCAACGGCGCCGCCAATTTCACTCAACAATTTGCGGTAAACGGCCAGCGCGGCGTCGCCTCCGTCTTCGCCATCGACGGTGCCGACACCACGGACCCCGAACTCGGCGGCGCGACCTTCGCCAACTTCAACGTCGACGCCATCCAGGAAGTGCAATCCAGTTCCGGGGTCATGCCCGCGGACATCGGTCACGGAGCCGCCAGCTTCACCAACGTGATCTCAAAATCCGGCGTCGATCAGATCCACGGCAGCGTCTTCGAATTCATCCGCAACGCCGCCTTCGACGCCCGCAACTTCTTCGACCACAAAACCGACATCGACCCGCGCCGCATCCCCCCGTTCGCCCGCAACGAATTCGGCGTAACCAACGGCGGCCCGGTCGTCCTTCCCGGAATCTACAACGGCCGCGGCAAGACTTTTTATTTCGGCGAGTATCAGGGTTTCCGCCAGGTTCTCGGCACCACGCAAGTCTTTCCGGTCCCCACCGCCGCCGAGCGCCAGGGCATCGACACCACCACATTCCCCGGCGACACGCTGAACGTCCCTGTAAATCCCGCCATCGCGCCGCTCCTAGCGCGCTATCCGTTGCCCAATGATCCGGCCGGCCCCTACGGGGCGCGAACCTACGCCGCCTCTTCCAAGATCGTCACCAACACCGATCAATTTTCCGTCCACGTCGATCACCGCCTGTCGGACAAAGCCACGCTTTTTACTCGCTTCAGCCTGAACCAGGTCAACGGCCCCACTACCAATCCCGATCAGACCGCCATCGATCCCACCTTCGCCATCAATTTCTTCGACCACCAGCGCAACGCAGCCATCCGCTACTCGCGCACCATTTCTCCGCACCTCAGTTCGGTAACTGCCTTCGGATACATTCGCAGCACCCCGTTCTTCCCCGCGGACAATCACACCGACCCAGCCATCGCCTACGGTGACGGACTCTTTCAGGGCTTCAATTCCGCGGACGGCTCCATCTTCGGTTCCTTCGGCAATGTCTACCAGTTCAAGCAGGACATGGCCTACACGCGCGGCCCTCACAACTTCAAATGGGGCGCGGAAATTCGCTGGAACAAAGACGCCACCATCTTCGGCACTAATCCCAACGGTCTTTACACCTTTGGCGGAGGCACGGCGTACTCGCAGGTGCTGATCCCCTCGGCCAGCGGCGAGCACGATATTCACCCGGGCGATGCGTTGCCCGACGCGCTCACCGGCCTGCTGACGGCCACGCCTTACTCCTACACCGTGAGCGCGACGGTGGCTCTCACGCCTGCCGGCAAAAGGTTCGACGAGGCCGCCGTCCGCCGCGAAGCCTACAATTTCTACTTTCTCGATTCCTGGAAAGCTACCTCGCGCCTCAGCATCAACTACGGTTTGCGATACGATCTGAATTCCCGCATCAAGGAAGCCCAGCACCGTACCTCCATCGCCGAACCCGTGGATAGCTCCGGCCATCCCACTTCCTTCCTCGCTCCCGGTGCGAAAGAAATCTTCCTCTACAACCCGCAGCCCATTTATCCCATTGACCGTAACGGCTGGGGCCCGCGTCTCTCGGTCGACTACGCCGTCGGCAAACACACCACTCTGCACGCCGGCGCCGCCATCACCACTATTCTTCCAAATTTGTGGCAAGACAATTTCGTCACCGGCGCGTTCCCGCTGGTCTTCCAACCCCTGGTCACGGCCTTACCCGACGTGGCTGTGCCCTTTCAAAACTCCGTCGTGCCCCTGCCTCTCCCGCAGCCTCTGGACACGCAAGGCAATCTGCTTTTCCCCGGCGGAGACAGCTCCAAAGTGCCCGCGAATACCCTAGTCGATTTGCAGAGATTTCAGAACGATCTCGCCGCCAGCACCCCCGGACACGAGGTCCAGTTGTTTTCCACCGGCATCATCTCCCGACACTTCCGCAACGGCTACATCGCCACGTCGACGGCAGGCATCGATCACGACCTTGGCAGCGTAAAGCTCAACATTTCTTACGTCGGCACCGCGGGAATCCATCTCGCCAGCGTCTTTTCACCCAATGGCTACGCGGGAGCTGCCCCGGCTTTTGCGCCCTTTACCCAGTTCGACGCCACCGGCCACGCCACCGGCGGCTTTGGCCCGGAATCGGTCATGACCACCGGCTCGCATTCCTCCTATCACTCCCTGCAAAGCAGCGTCAGCGGCAACCAGCAGCGCATCGGCCTCAGCTTCCAAGCCACCTACACTTTCTCCAAATCGATCGACGACACCAGCGCCGTGCTCGGCGGTCTACCCGCCAATGCCGGTGTAATTTTACAAACGCTGCCGCAGAATCCCCTGAATCCCGAAGCTGATAAAGGCCCTTCTACTTTCGATGTAACCCATGTTTTTTCGCTGAGCCTGATTCAGTCCCTGCCGTTCGATCGCCTCGGTTTTCTCGCGCCATTGGGAAGACGCGTCACCAAGGGATGGCAGTTCCTGAACATCACCTCCCTGACCAGCGGATCGCCTTTTACGGTTTACTCCGGAATCCAGCAAACCGGCGCGGGCGCCGGTGGCACGGATCGCCCCGATCTGCTCGCCACGCCTGATTTCTCCACCAGCCGTCCTAACCGAGAGGATTATTTCGGCCGTGGCGCCAACAATAGCTCGTTCTTCTTCGTTCCCGTGGGCGTCCCCGGAGGTACGGGGCCCAACCAGGGCCGCTTCGGTACCCTGGGTCGCAACACCTTCCGCGGCCCGGGCTTCCGCGATTTCGACATGGCCCTGATCAAAGAGACTTCTTTCGGCCACCGCGGAAACGGCGAGCTGGGGATCCTCGAATTTCGCGCCGAGTTCTTCAATATCTTCAACATCGTCAATTTTGGCCTGCCATCCAACACCGTTCGCGGCACGGGATTCGGCCTCATTAGCCACACCGCAGGGCCCTCCCGCCAAATTCAGCTCTCGCTAAAAATCGTCTACTGAGTGTTAAGAAAGGCGCGGGAAGAACATTCCTGTGTGCTTGCGGTGCTCGGCGAATCCGGCGCCAAACTCCTCGGAGAGAAACGCCTCTTCCCGGCTCGCTTTCGCGTAGAAGGAAAGCCAGGCGATCACCACGGCGAGCAAGCCTCGTATTTCACCTATGGCTACGGCAGTGCCGACGAGTGCCAGCAGAATTCCGGTGTAAATCGGATGACGGATGGTGCGGTATGGCCCGGTTCGAATCAGCTCGTGTCCCTCTTTGAGGGTGACCACGCCGCTCCAATTCGTGCCCAGGTGCCAGCGCGCCCAAATCGCGACGGCTACGCCCGCGGCGGTCAGCAGGACGCCGATCCATTGGACTGTCATGCTGTCGGGAAGTAGCCGCACGCTCAGCCAGGCGTAGTGCTCCGCCCCCTGAAACAAAAACCACGAAGCGACAAACAAAGGAAGCATGTAGCGCAGACGCTCCAGCCATGTTTCGCGCTTCTTTGTTTTCTTGAGCTTGAGTGCGGACACCAGCCAGTACAAACCAAATAGGATCCACAGGCCGTGTATCCATTGCCGTGATGACGGGAAATCCATATTCCTCTCCAAAGGGCCGCTTATTTACGGGATGCCTGGCGGCCTATTTTTCGCTTGAGACTTGCGATCCAGCGGCGTTCGCCGCGAGTTTCTGCGCGCAAGAAACGCACCACCTCGTCGCCCCAGACACCTAGATTCATCGCCGCAGCCAGACGCGCAAGATACTGTTCGCGCGCTGCCAGCCACAGGTCCCGCTCGGTGACGATGTGCTTCTGGGTGCCGGCATCCAGCACCATGAATAACCCGACGCGCAGGCGAAAGGCGCTCTCCGAAGCCGCATCTTTGCTGGTGAACTGTCCCAGGCGGCGCAGCAGTTCTTGCTTGCCCTTGCCGGTCAGCGCGTAGACTTCGCGGGTTTGCCCGCGCTGGCCGGCGGCGCTGCGCTTGCTGATCCAGCCGTTCTGCCCGAAACGCCGCAGCAGCGGATACACCAAATTGTTGTGCATCTCGCCCTGGCCGGTGATCAGGCCCACCTGCTTCTTGAGGGCGTAGCCGTGTTGCGGGCCGCGGAGCAAAGTCGAGAGCAGTAATAGATCATTCATGACACAGTCAAAAGTATACTAATGGCGAGCGGACAGAGTCAAGGCTGGGTGGCGGGATCCGGTCCTGCGGGCAACACCAAATTGGTACTTGCCGCAGACCATAGACCCGCCATGATGGGCGCTGCCATGAAGAACAAACCTTCACACCAACTCGGGCCGCAAACGCAGGCCATCCACGCCGGGGAAGGAAATCGCCACGGCGTCGGCGCGCCGGTGGGGCCGCTGATCTGCCGCACCTCCAGCTTCACTTTTTCTTCCACCGCGGAGATGAAGCGTTGGGCGGAAGGCAAGAGCAAAGCGTACATCTATACCCGGTACGGAAATCCCACGCTGGCGGTGGCGGAAGGAAAGCTGGCCGCGCTGGAAGGAGCGGAGGCCGCGGTCTGCACGGCTTCGGGCATGGCGGCGATTTCTTGCGCGCTATTGGGAGCCTTGAAGTGCGGCGATGAAATGATTTCCACCGCGCAGGTTTACGGTGGCAGTTACCGCCTCATGCGCGACGTGTTTCCCGACATGGGTATCAAAGTGCACCAGGTAGGCACCGATCTTGCCGGCATCGAAAGCCTGGCCAACTCCCGCACCAAAGTTCTGTATGTGGAGACGCCGACAAATCCGACGGTGCGGCTCGTCGATCTGCGCAAAGCGGTCGAGTTCGCCAAGAAACGCCAGCTCATCTCCATCATCGACAACACTTTTGCCACCCCGGTATTGCAGCAGCCGCTGGCGCTGGGCTACGACATGGTGGTGCACAGCGCCACGAAGGCCCTGGCCGGGCATTCCGATGTCATCGCAGGCGTGGCAGCGGGCAGCAAACGCTGGATGGACCGCATCCAGCAGATGGTGATCTACATGGGCGGATCGATGGATCCGGAGGCCGCCTTTCTGCTGAACCGTGGGATCAAGACGCTGGCGCTGCGCGTGAAGCGCCAGGGCGAAAACGCCTTAGCGGTGGCGAAATTCCTGGAAAAACATCCGAAGGTCGCGCGGGTGCACTATCCGGGTCTGAGATCGCACCCGGATCACCAACTGGCGAAGCGGCAAATGCGCGGCTTCGGCTCGATGATGGCGTTCGATTTAAAGAGCGGGCTGCCGGCAGCGCGGCGCTTCTGCGATCGCGTGCGGCTGTTTTTGCTGGCAGCGAGCCTTGGCGGAGTAGAGTCGCTGGTAGTTTTGCCGGCGTACACCTCGCACTACAACATGAGCGCGCAAGAGCTGGCGGAAGCCGGCGTAGCGCCAGGGTGCGTGCGCGTGTCCATTGGCATTGAAGATTCGGATGACCTCATCGCGGATTTGCGGCAGGCTCTAGCTTAGCCGCACGCTCGCGCGGAGAGCGGGAGCTCGGTCCCGCTTTGCGGTGTAGGGGTGACCTACGCGGTGGAAACCGGAACGCCGGATTCCACCGCCCCCGGCAGCAGCGACTTAACAATGTCTTCCAGTTCGTGCCCGCTGCTCACGTGTTCCGGATAATTATGGACCGAGGTAGTGAAAGAAAAGCCATGCCGGATGCTCACGCTCTGCAACTCCGACTGCAGGCGCATGGCCACCCGATTGGCATTGGCGGTGTCCCTTTGCGGCAGCAGGATCCCGAAGAGATCGGGCGCCAGCCGGTAAATGGAATCGGTGGGCCGCAGCCGCCGCGACATCCCTTTCGCGGCGCCAGTCCAGGCTTTGGCGTTGTCGGCTTCGTCCAAGGAGCGCGGCCCGGGCTTTACTTTCACTAGCAGCAAGCTCAGGGTTCGTTGCGTGGCCCTGGCCCGGTGAAATTCCAGCGCCAAGCGGTCCCAAAAGTGATTTGCGCCCGGCATGGTCTCGAGCAAATCGGCGCAGGCCTGCACACGGAGTTCGATGTTGCTTTCCAGCTCCTCGATTATTTGCTGTTTTAGTTTAGCCACGGCCCGCTGGCGATCGAACAAGTAGGCCACGAAGAGCAGCGTCAGCGCGCAGAAGCCGACGAAAGCGACGCGCAGGATCCACTTGTTATTTTCGCCGGAATAAACAAAAACCAGGGGATATAGGAAGAGCGCTAAGGTGCCCGCCAGCACCAAGATCACGGCCGCCGCCACGATCATCAGTTGCAGCTCGCGCCGCTCCAGTCGGTCGAGATCTCTGCGGTTCATGGATACCGGACGAGACCATCCAGCTTCGTCCAACTTGCACGCTCCTCGCGGGCTCGCAGCTGCACCGCGCCTGACTCAATCCTCCACCCGTTCCTTTCTTCAGACAAGCGCGACGGATTGGCCAACGACGCAAGCAATACCGGCTGTTTGTCCAGGGTCTACTGTGGATGTCACGGAAGGAACGGAAGCGCGCAGGGCGGTCCATGGTGTGTCGCGGGCTCGAACAGCCCGCCACAAACAAAAACGGGCGGCACGCCGAAGCGCACCGCCCGATTTCGTTTATTGTGAAGTGGCTTAGAGGGGTTGGACGTTCGAGGCCTGCAGGCCCTTGGGGCCCTTGGTCACTTCGAATTCAACCGCTTGGCCATCGTTCAACGACTTGTAGCCATCAGCCACGATCGCGGAGAAATGGACGAAAACATCTTCGCCGCTCTGGCGCTGGATGAATCCAAAGCCCTTGCTAGCGTTGAACCACTTCACTGTTCCTTGTTCTTTACTCACTGCGTTACTCTTTTCTGTTGACCGCGTTGCGATCATACTTTGAGCCCGGCCGGGTTGGGGCCGCACTCGGTTTAATTAAGCTATCTGGTGCCTCGTAGTCCGAACCCCTCAACAGAGTACGGGCCGTCCCTGGGGCATAAAAAAAGGCCGCAAGTTTGAACCTTGCGACCGCTTTACACATCCAAAGGCGATACAAGAGCAACAAACGCATAACCAAAGTACCACAGAAGTACCCCGCTGTCTAGTGCTTTTTTTGCCCGCTTTGCGCTCTACGTATACCCTTTGGAACCGCCAAGTAGGCCAGCAGGGCCTCGACGTCGCGGCGAACCCAGGCCGCCACCGAGCCTTCGCGGTACACCGCCCAGGAGAGCATAGCGCCACCATGGGCGTCGTGGATGAGGCGAGCAAGTTCGGCGGTATTGCATTTTCGCAGTTCGCGTGCGGCTACCGCTTCGTCGAGGAGTTTCTGTGTTTCCCGCCGAATGGCTCGGAACTGGGCAAGAGTGATGGCGTGAAAGTCCGGATCGGTCAGGTCGATTTGAACATAGGCGAGGCCGTTGGCCATCGCTTCGGGTGTGGGTGCGAACGCCGTGCATTCCACAAACAATTCGATGAGCGCTTTAAGCGGCGATCGGTGCTTGGCGCGCGCGGCGGCGAACTGTTGCGGAATACTTGCGGGAGCGGTGCGGCAGGCGGCTAGTAGCAGGCCGCGTTTGGTGCCGAAGCGCTGGATCAGCGTGGCGGGCACAACGCCCGCTTCTTTGGCGACGTCCGCGAGGGTCAGCTGCGTAGGGCCGCGGCGCTGCATCACGCGCGCGGTGGCGGCGAGGATCGCTTTGTCGGAGGTTTCGCGCGGGCGCGGGCTCATGGATCGTACGGGCTCTCGGCTCGTTGCCAAGAACTGCGGGGCGATTATAACTGAATGGCCATTCATTTTCTCCTTGACATTACTGAATGACCGTTTAGTATTGGCCAATCTCTCCCCGGAGGTCCCCCATGGATAGCTCCCCTACTTATCAGCCGCCCGATTTGCGCGGCAGGGTGGCGCTCATTGCCGGAGCCACCCGCGGTTTGGGGCGCGGCATCTCGTTGGCGCTCGGCGAAGCGGGCGCGACGGTGTATTGCACCGGACGCAGCACGCGCGCGAATCGCGTTCCAAGAAGCGGCTCGACGAAGGTCTCGCCGTTCGACCATGCCCTGCGGCCAGAGACCATCGAAGAGACCGCGGAAATGGTTAGCGCCCGTGGCGGGCGCGGCATCGCCGCCGTTGTCGATCACACGGATGCGAAAAAAGTGGAAGAACTGGTCGAGCGAATTCGCACGGAACAAGGCAGGCTGCACGTTGTGGTCAACGACATTTCCGAACTCACCCCAGCGGACTTCGGGAAGACCTTCTGGCAGCTCAATCTCGAAAACGGCTTTGCGAACTTTCGCAACGTAGTGCACTCGCACGTCATCACCAGCCATTGCGCAGCACCCCTGCTGATCGACACGGCGAAGGATGCCGCGTCACCGGGCCTGATCGTCGAAATCGGCGACGGCGATTCGTATACGTATCGGGGGAATCTCTTTTACGACCTGGTGAAAACGACCGTGATCCGGCTGGCATTTGCGATGGCCCGTGAGCTGCGGCGGAAAAACGTCGCGGCCGTCGCGCTAACACCGGGATTTCTACGCTCCGAGGCGATGCTGGAACATTTCGGCGTCACCGAAGCGAACTGGGAAGAGGCCGCGAAGAATGATCCGGACTACGGGCATTCCGAGACACCGCTATTTGCAGGGCGGGCGGTGGCCGCGCTCGCGGCGGACGCAAGTCTGATGAAAAAATCGGGTCGCGCGTTCAGCTCCTGGAATCTGTCGGACGAATACGCGTTCTGCGATGCTGACGGCCGGCGCCCTCACTGGGGAAGACATTTCACGGCGAAGTATGGTGACGGCATGAAGTCCTGCGGCGACGCCTTCTACGAACACTGGACGGGCGGCCCCCTCGATACCATCTACGCAGACTGGCCCTAGTATGTCGGTCGAGCCCCAAATTAACGCGGCAGCTGCCTGTCACGTACGCGGAGAGTTTTGGGGAGCAAGAAGATAGTCGGCGACCCGGGCAACCTGAACCATTTCGGCAACGTCGTGGACACGGACTATGTGAGCGCCGCCGAGGACGCTCGCGGTGACGGTGGCCGCCGTGGCCCAAATGCGTTCTTCGGGTGCCGCGGGTTTGCCGTGATGCGCCAGCGATGCGCCGAGAAAGCCCTTGCGCGAGGTCCCAAGCAGCAGCGGACAGCCGAGTTTCGCGAGTTCTGGAAGTTTCTGGAGCAATTCGTAATTTTGTTGGAAGCTTTTTCCAAAGCCGATGCCCGGATCGACGATGATCTGCGACTTCGGCACGCCCGCCTTCCGCGCCTTCGCGATAGACGCCCGGAGTCCCTGGGTGACGTCTTTCATCACGTTGCGGGCGAACGGCGTCTTTTGCATGGTGCGAGGCTCACCACGCATGTGCATCAAGATGAGCGGGACGCCGTGGCGGGCGGCAACTTCGGCAATGCGCGGGTCTGTTTTCAGTCCGGAAATATCATTGATGATCGATGCGCCCGCAGCGATCGCTGCTTCCGCTACGTCCGCCTTCCGCGTGTCAATGGAAATGGGAACGCTCAGCAGGCCGCGGAGCGCCTGCAGCACGGGAATTACACGCGCCAGTTCTTCCTCCGTCGAAGTCCCGCGGGAACCTGGCCGCGTCGATTCGCCGCCCACATCGAGCAAATTCGCGCCCGCTCGCTCCATTTCCAAGGCGTGCGCGACCGCCATCTGTGGGTCGCAGAACTTGCCACCGTCGGAAAAGCTGTCGGGCGTGACGTTCAGGATGCCCATTACCAGCGTGCGTTCCCCCAGAGAGAGGGTTCGCGAGCCAAGCTGGAGCCGGAAACGTTTGCGGCGGGTCATCGGCGATTGGCAGTTTAGCGCGGGCGGCGAAGAAGATCTTCTCTGCGACAGGCCTGCGCCCTCGGCGTCTCCGCGTTATCTTTCTTCTTTGTGCCGGGGAGGAGCACGATCTAGTCGAGGTCGAAGTCGCGAATCGGTTTTTCCGCGGGAGCGTCCTTGGCCTTCTTCATCGCTTCCTCGAATTTCTTGGCCAGGATGTCTTCTTTGTTGGATTCCTGGAACCAGGAATCACGGAACTTGTCTTCCCGCTGGCGGTGCTGCTCGGCCAGGATGCCGTGCGCATCGGTAAGATCCACGTTCGGTCCGGTCTTGGGCGGCGCTTCATGAGAGAGCACCACGCCAAGGGCCGCATCCACGGTGAGTTTTGCGTGGCAGCAGGGACACGCAACGTGAAGCGGCTCGATATTTTTGTTGCCCATGCCGGTATTCTACGACTTTTGCAGCCGCGAAGTAAAAAGTAATGAGGTCTGGAAAAGGAAGAGGCGCGGCAAGCCGCGCCCCTTGGACAAAATCCACCGATTCGAAAGTGTCAGGCCTTTGCGGGGTTTTCTCCGCGGGTAAAGCCCGGCGCGGGACGCAGCTCCGGGCGAACCACCTTGGGATCCGCGCTGGTCGCGGCTTGCGGTGGAGGTGTGGGAGGCGTACGCGGCTTTTCCGGCAGCGGCTTGCCTTCCATGAGCAGCTTCACTTCGTGGGCGTCGATAACTTCGCGCTCCAGCAGCGCTTGAGCGATCCGCTCCAAGGTGTCGCGATTGTTCGACAGGAGTTTCTTGGCGTTCTCGTAGCCGCTGTTGACAATGCGTTTCACTTCCTTGTCGATATGAATCGCAGTGTCTTCGGAATAATCGCGGTGCTGGGCAATCTCGCGGCCCAGGAAGATAGCTTCATCTTTCTTGCCGTAAGCCAGCGGACCAAGCTCGCTCATGCCCCATTCGCAGACCATGTTGCGCGCGATGTCCGTCGCGCGTTCGATGTCGTTGCCCGCGCCGGTGGTGATGTGCCCGAGGAAAATCTCTTCCGCGGAGCGCCCGCCCATCAGTACCGCCAGCATGGCTTCGAGATACTCGCGCGTATAGGTGTGTTTGTCGTCTTCCGGCAATTGCATCGTCAACCCCAGGGCCATGCCGCGGGGAATGATCGTAACTTTGTGCACCGGATCGGCGCCGGGAGTCATTTCCGCAACCAACGCATGCCCAGCCTCGTGATATGCCGTGTTCTTTTTCTCTTCGTCCGACAAAATCATGGACTTGCGCTCGACGCCCATCAGGACCTTGTCCTTGGACATCTCAAAATCCACCATCATGACGAACTTGCGATTTTGCCGGGCCGCCCACAGCGCCGCTTCGTTCACCAGATTCGCCAGGTCCGCGCCGGAAAAGCCCGGCGTGCCGCGGGCAATGATCGACAGATCGACGTCATCCGAAATAGGCACCTTGCGGGTGTGTACGCGAAGAATTTCTTCGCGGCCCTTCACGTCAGGACGCGCCACCACCACGCGGCGGTCAAACCGGCCGGGACGCAAAAGCGCCGGATCGAGTACGTCCGGACGGTTGGTTGCAGCGATCAGGATCACGCCTTCGTTGGATTCAAATCCGTCCATTTCGACCAACAGCGCGTTCAGAGTCTGCTCGCGCTCGTCGTGGCCGCCACCCAGGCCCGCGCCGCGATGCCGGCCCACGGCGTCAATTTCATCGATGAAGATAATGCAGGGCGCGTTCTTTTTGCCCTGCTCGAAGAGATCGCGCACGCGGCTGGCGCCCACGCCCACAAACATCTCGACGAAGTCCGAGCCGGAAATCGAAAAGAATGGAACGTTGGCTTCGCCCGCAATGGCCCGCGCCAGCAAAGTCTTGCCTGTGCCTGGAGGCCCGACCAGCAGCACGCCCTTGGGAATGCGCCCGCCAAGTTTCTGGAATTTTTG
Organism: uncultured Acidobacteriota bacterium; assembly: GCA_963788495.1. Lineage (GTDB taxonomy): Bacteria > Acidobacteriota > Terriglobia > Acidiferrales > UBA7541 > Acidiferrum. The sequence continues at coordinate 394,669 of CAWBGX010000007.1, forward strand.
CGGATCTTTCAGAAACTCGATAATTTCCTGGAGTTCTTCCTTGGCCTCGTCGGTTCCCGCGACGTCCTTGAAAGTCGCTTTTTTCTGCTGCGCGGAAAGCAGCCGCGCGCGCGACTTGCCGAAGCTCAGGGCCTTGTTGCCGCCCGCCTGCATCTGGCGCATCAGGAATAGGCAAAAACCCACCAGCAGGATCAGTGGCGCGGCGTTCAGCAGAATCAAAACCCAATCCCCGCTGTGCACTTCCTTCGTTTTGAATGGGACCGCTTTGTCGCGCAGGGCTTTGGTTATTTCCGGCGAGACTTCCTTGGGGATGGTCACGTGAAACTTGTGGTTCACCGGGCGGACATACTCTCCCTGCAACTCGTAGCTGTTGGGCGACAGGTACATGGTGACTTCCTTCACGTCGCCCGCGTCCACCTTAGCCATGAATTCGCTGTAACTGGGCTCATCATCGCGCGCGGTCTGCCCGTTCGCGGACACCAGCTTCCAGAGCATCACACCCAGAAACACGATGGAGATCCAGAAGAGAATTGTTTTTGCCGTCGAACTGGAATTCACGTTGTCCTCACTCCTGTCCCGAGCCCCGAGGGTTACTCCTCAGCGAAGCGCTGGACCATTCCGGTCGCCTATCTTTTCGCCTTCTGCCGTCCTGCCGCAGATGGCCATCGTGTCGACAGCCCACGATTGTTGCGCCCCGTACCGTTGGCCCCTGCCAACCCGTACCCTACCCACACTTCTTTAGATGCAGTTCGGAAGCCAAAGTAATCGGGCTCCAGGCCGACACGCCGCCGCGCCGGCTTGTCCAGTAGCACCGCCAGCCGAAGCGACCGCGGTTGGCTTTCGCCCAGCCTTCGCAGCAGAAATTCCTGCGTCACGCCGCTCTCCAGTACCGCATCCACCAGCAAAACGTCCCGGCCTTTCAGTTCCGGGCCCGTTCCGAAAAAAACTTCGCGCCGCGCATGACCGCTCTGCTCCACGTCGCGCACGTCCTCGTGGACGAAATGGCAAACCACCGGCGAGTCGATCTCTCGCAACAGATCCGCCGCGAAGACGAATCCGCGGTCCAGGGTTACCACCACGTCCAGGCGCCGCCCTTTGTACGCCCGCGTGATTTCCCGGCCCAATAACGCCACTCTCGCGGCAATTCGTGCGGCCGAAAAAACCGATCCCTTTCCGGCGTTCACGTTGGCCGCCTTGCGGCGGCTCATGACAGCGGTTCCTCGGCGATCACGATTCCTGCCCGGGTCCTTTCGCTCGCCGCAAATTCTCCGGCGACGGGAAAGCCGCGGGCCCATGCCACAACCCCGCCGCTCGTCAGGACCGGCCAGCCGTCACGCTTCCAGCGGCTGATGTGCTTTTCGTTCAACAAGCGTTTCAGCTTGTGCGCGTTGCGATGCCCCTGGGGTTGCAACTTGTCCCCGGGGCGCCAGCTCCGCAGCACGAGAGGAAAACGCAGAGTATCCCGGTCCAGGACCGGCCCTATCTGACTAGTTTCTACCCTCTTTGCGGGCCAGTCAATCACTCTGAAGCGGAAGACGCACCCCAGACTGGGCACCGGTACTAGAGCTCCCCCAACTCGCTTCCCGCTGCCATCGAGGTCGACGCAGTACTCATATTCGCCGGCCTTCTCTCCCTTCGCAGCTTTGATGCGGCCGCTAGCACAAAAGACCAGCGTGGCGCGTTCCCGTCGTACCTCCATGCCCCCAGGCAATGCCACCGACTTGCCATTCTCTCCGCGTTCCGCCAATTCCAGGACCGCCTCAACGTGTTCCGCAGTGAGCTGTCCGGCGCGCGGCTTCCTTTCTTTGACGATCCAACGCACCAGTCGTCTGCTAAGCGCCCGGGTTTTCTCATTTTTCTTCTCTGCGAACCTCAGCGAACTCCGCGTCTCCGCGTTAATCTCTCTCTCTGCTTTCTCCTCTTCTCTCTTTGTGCCCTCCACGCCTCGTCCCTCTCCGGGACGGAACCCCAGCAGGTCCTCGATGGAAACGCGCGCTGCGTCCGCGTCTTTCTCGAAAATCTCCGCCGCGCGTTCCCGTGTCAGCAAATTCAAGAAGGCTTCGTCTTCCCGCGCGAACCCGGCAATGTTGGACAGATGCTCGACTACCGCCGGCTGAAAATACTCCTCCAGAAGGGGCAATAGTTTCTTGCGAATCCGCGCGCGCATTCTTGCGGTATCCCGATTGGTCGCGTCTTCACGCCACGTTTGCTTGCGCGATTTGAGATAAGCCCGCAACTCCCTGCGCCGGACTTCCATCAGCGGCCGCACGACATGTTCAGCCACCGGATGGATTCCGCCCAGGCCGGCCAGACCCGTTCCGCGAAGGATGTGCGCCAGAACGGTCTCCGCCTGGTCGTCCGCCGTATGCGCCACCGCAACGCGGGTTACGTATCCCTCGGCCACGAGTCGCGCGAAATATCCATACCGCGCGCGCCGCGCGGCATCCTCCAGGTTGGCCTTGTCGCTTTTGGCCCGGGCAGCAACGTCGATCTGCCCGACGTGCAGCGGCAGACCGTGTTTCGTCGCCAGTCTGGCCACAAATCTTTCGTCCGCTTCCGAAGCCGCACCGCGCAGCTTGTGATTGAAGTGAACGACGCTCAGCACAATCCCGAGCTTCTCCCGCAACTCCATCAGTAACAACAACAACGCCACGGAATCCGCCCCGCCGGAAACAGCTACACCCACGCGATCGCCTGGACACACCATTTCATATTTCCGCAGGCAACTCGCAGTTTGCGGCGCCAATTCCGCGTGCCGCTTTCGTTTCCGTGCGGGATTTTTGACTCTTGCACTCATGCGTCGCGCCACAAGTTTCTGCAAACCGTATGGAAATATGGAAAAACGGGCCAACCGTCGCATGCTAGCACGGAGGACGCGCCCCGGCCCTATCTGTGGACCTCTGTGGAAATCATTAATCTGCTGTTGACATTGCTATACTGCTTTGGGATACTCGTTGGGCTGTGGATGTGCCTTTCTGCAGGACAGGGGGGCCTTGCTCTTTGACAATCGATACGATGTGCCAGAATCCGTTCGAAACCATTCGGCCTTTTCGAGCCCGAATGGTCTGAGTTAATCGAGCGACAATAATTCGCTTGGGTAGGCTGGCTCCGATGCAAATCGGAGCATTTTTTTTCGCCCAAGCTTCCAGTTTCAAACGAGAGTTTGATCCTGGCTCAGAGCGAACGCTGGCGGCGTGCTTAACACATGCAAGTCGAGTGCGCGCCTGTAGCAATACAGGTGGCGCACGGCGCACGGGTGCGTAACACGTGGGTAATCTGCCCTTCGATGGGGAATAACCTCGCGAAAGCGAGGCTAATTCCGCATAACATTCCGAGAACTTCGGTTTTTGGACTCAAAGGCGTAAGTCGTCGGAGGAGGAGCCCGCGCACGATTAGCTAGTTGGTAGGGTAATGGCCTACCAAGGCTATGATCGTTAGCTGGTCTGAGAGGATGGCCAGCCACACTGGAACTGAGACACGGTCCAGACTCCTACGGGAGGCAGCAGTGGGGAATCTTGCACAATGGGCGAAAGCCTGATGCAGCGACGCCGCGTGGGGGATGAAGCTTCTCGGAGTGTAAACCCCTTTCGACCCGGACGAATGCCCCGCAAGGGGACTGACGGTACGGGTATAAGAAGCCCCGGCTAACTACGTGCCAGCAGCCGCGGTAAGACGTAGGGGGCCAGCGTTGCTCGGAATTACTGGGTGTAAAGGGTTCGTAGGCGGTGTAGCAAGTTGGGAGTGAAATCTCTGGGCTCAACCCAGAGGCTGCTTCCAAAACTGCTGTGCTTGAGTGTGGGAGAGGCGCGTGGAATTGCAGGTGTAGCGGTGAAATGCGTAGATATCTGCAGGAACACCCGTGGCGAAAGCGGCGCGCTGGACCACTACTGACGCTGAGGAACGAAAGCTAGGGGAGCAAACAGGATTAGATACCCTGGTAGTCCTAGCCCTAAACGATCAGGACTTGGGGTGCCACCCGTTCGGGTGTCGTCCCGGAGCTAACGCGTTAAGTCCTGCACCTGGGGAGTACGGTCGCAAGACTGAAACTCAAAGGAATTGACGGGGGCCCGCACAAGCGGTGGAACATGTGGTTCAATTCGACGCTACGCGAGGAACCTTACCTGGGCTCGAAGCGCACTTGACTAGCTGTAGAAATACGGCCTTCCCGCAAGGGACAAGTGTGGAGGCGCTGCATGGCTGTCGTCAGCTCGTGCCGTGAGGTGTTGGGTTAAGTCCCGCAACGAGCGCAACCCCTGCACGTAGTTGCCACTCCGCAAGGAGGGAACTCTACGTGGACTGCTCCGGATAACGGAGAGGAAGGTGGGGATGACGTCAAGTCCGCATGGCCTTTATGTCCAGGGCTACACACGTGTTACAATGCAGGGCACAAACCGTTGCCAACCCGCGAGGGGGAGCTAATCGGAAAAAACTCTGCTCAGTTCGGATTGCAGTCTGCAACTCGACTGCATGAAGCCGGAATCGCTAGTAATGGCGTATCAGATCGACGCCGTGAATACGTTCCCGGGCCTTGTACACACCGCCCGTCACATCACGAAAGTGAGTTGTACTAGAAGTCGCCAAGCTGACCGCAAGGAGGCAGGCGCCCAAGGTATGACCCATGATTGGGGTGAAGTCGTAACAAGGTAGCCGTAGGAGAACCTGCGGCTGGATCACCTCCTTTCTAAAGTAGTGGTGGCTCAATCCGCTATGGTGTGCGGACTATGCCACCCAAATGTATCCCCAAGCTCTCACGGGCCTACGGGATACACGTTCGGTTTTCTCTGGTCCTCAGGGCTTTGCCCAAAGGGACTTTGGACGGATTCTGACAGATCGTATCGTTTCCCTGCTGGGCTACGCCTGCGGGGAGTCAAAGACAAACATCCTGCATTTGTGCCACAGGGCCGCTGAGAAATCAGCGGCCCTTTTTGTTTTTAAACGCTGGTTAGGCGGATCGCCAATCCGGCAGCGGGTAGAGGGATACTTCGTCCATCGGGAATTGCCGCCGGTTGTCTGTCACTAGCGTGCACTTTCGCTCGATCGTGAGCGCCGCCACAATGGTATCGGCCAAGGTAAGGGTGTGCCCCTTTTGAGCCCAGCCGTTTTTCAATTTCCCCGCAAGCATGGCCGCGGTTCCAGTTAGCTCGAAGCATTCCAGTCCTTCCAGGAAGGCCTCCGTCTTGGCTTCCTCGCCCGGCCGCATCCCGGCGTAGAGTTCCGCTATGTTCAGCGTCGTCGTTGCCAGCCCATGTCCGGCGCGCACCATTTCGGCCAGCAGCTCGCGCCGCTGATTCCGGCATCGCAGCACGTCGATCAATACCGACGTATCCAGCACCATCCTCACTGTTTGCGTCGCCGCTTCTTCTCGGTGCGGCCCTCATTTTCTTCCCGAAGATCACCCACCCACACCTCGGCCCCTTGCGCAAGTTCCGGGTGATCGGCATCCTTCCAGGCCGGCACATCGCTTTCCAGAAATTGCAGCAGCTTCTTCCGGCGCACCGCCTCCCGCGCCGTTTCCACCAGGAAGGCGCTGCGGCCCCGTGGCCCCACGATGGCGTCGATCTCTCGCACCAGATCTTGCGGCAGCAGAATATGAGCGCGCTTGGTCTTCATAAACGCACATTCATGATGTGCATATCCAGTGTATCATGGCCATGTGCGTTAGTCTCGACACCCTTGAATGACTCCGGCATCCGCTCTTGAGTCACTAAAGTTCTTCTTGACAACTCGATTACTATCGTAGTATAGTCTTCTGGTTCAGTAGTGTCTCTCGCGTCCTGCGAGAATCCGTAAAAAACCAATCCTCTAATTCTGGAGATCACTATGTCTACTAGTCCCTCCAAGGACCGCGCGTCCTTGTGTTGCTTCTCCTTTGCCGATGGCCGCCAGTGCCGTACTCCGCGCTCCTCGTCCCATCCGCACTTCTGCGTGCTCCATGCCCGCAAAGAGGCCCAAGCCGTCGCCGCCCAAAAAGCGGGCAACGACATCTCCTCCTACCTCAACAACAACAATTACCTATCCGCTTGCGACCTCAGCCTGGCCCTGGCACAGCTCTTCTCCGCCGTCGCCCAGGGTTCGATCAAGCCCAAAACCGCCACCACCCTGGCCTACCTCGGCCAGACCCTCCTGCTCTCCATCCCCATCGCCCGCCACGAATACACCAACGCCTTCGGCACTGACTCCTGGCGTGACGCCATCCGTGCCTCCTTCGCCGACCCAGACCCCGAACCCGACGACGAAGATTCCGACGAAGACACCGATCCAGCCCCCACGCCCCAATCATCCACCCAGTAGTTATAAACTAGCCAACACTGCGCCGGTCTAAGTCCCTTTAGAATGAACACTTGTAAAAGTGTATCAAAACAAAGCACTTTAACTCCCTTTAGAATGAACACTTATGAAAAACAGGGGAGGGGGGCCCCTCTAGGTCGAGCCTGGCCCCGGTTACTCTTTCGGGGCCAGGATGCGCTCGATCTGCTGCAGATGGGCGAGGTCGTGGCAGGCCATCGCACTGGCTCAGCAGCCGCCAATTGCCTTTCCCGTAGGCTCCGCTAACTCATTGACCGGAAGCGCCCCACGAGTTAGCCTTAACCGACCCTTCCGAAGTGCTCCGTCTGACCGCGGGGCCCTCCAATACCAACCTAAACTCAATCAGGAGGCGCCATGTTCTCGCGCATCATCAACTGCACCATCGACCCTGCCAAGGTGAATGACTTCAAGAAAACTCTGAACGAACAGTTGCTCCCTAGAATTCAGTCCCAGGCAGGATTCATGGAAAATATCGAATCCCTGGATTCGGCCACCGGCCAGTTCTGCTGCTTGACCGTCTGGAAGAGCGAATCCGATCTGAACAACTTCAACCAAGGCCTTTTCCAGGAAGTGGCCTCGAAATTGGTCCCGCTCATGACCGGGGCGCCGACCGTACAAACCCTGCCAGTCGAAAACTCTTCGGTCCATCACATCAAGGCGGGCCGCGCCGCCGCCTGAGGCCGTCCGGCAGACAAGAGCCTGGGTGCCGCTAGCCGCGGTTAGCGTGGACTAGCGGCACCCCCTTGGGCCTCAACCGTTAGAACACACGCTCGCAAGCGCGAGTGGTCCACCGACGGCCATTTGTGGCCAGTCACGACAGTTCCAGACAGTGATTGCACGTCAGTTATTTCTTCGGGGTGAGTTTCGGAGCCAGGATGCGCTCGATCTGTTGGAGATGGTTGAGGTCGTGGCCGGCCATCAGGCGCACGATGTGTTCCACGGGCTCCTGACCCCGCTCAGCGTGCATCCCGCAATGCTTCCACTGCTCCGGAGAGAGCGACTTAAGTAGTGCGAGATTCGCCTCGCGCACCACACGGAACTGCTCCAGACACTTGCGCGGGTCGCGCTTGGCGTAGTGCCCGGCGGTCACCCAGGCGTCCTGATCGAAGGCCTGGATGGGTGTTCCGGGCGCTCCGAGAATTGATCGCATGCGCCAGCCGAGGACGATTTCCGCGTCGGCGAGATGGGCGAGGATCTCGACAACCGACCATTTATCCGGCGTCGGCCGCTTGCGCAGCTTGGCCGCAGGCACGCCCTTGACCAGCCTCTCCAGTTTTTTGGCTGTTGCCGCCTGGACTTTCACGCCATCCTGCCCTGCGAGGTTGCCCAGTATCCGCTGGATGTACTCCTGTGGTGTTTCCTTCATGTCGCTGCGTCCTCTCCCCTACAAATTTCGCCCGGGACCATTGTAACCGCGCGATCTTCGCCGCAAGCGAGAGTGGACTGAGTGCTCGGATTGTACAAACACCAAATTGGCGGGAGTGCTGAAGGTCCGGCCCTTCTAAAAGAACGGGGGGTCTCATACGAGGCGGGTGCTGGCCCGAAGGCGACGGCGGAAACGGGAGATACCGCTGGGAGAGACCGCCAGGCAGCACTGAGAAGCCGGCGGTCCCCCTCCAGCGTGCAAGAAAACGGACTACAGGATGCCCTCCGCGCGAAGTTTCTGAACTTCTTGCTTCACCCCGCCGATTCCCTTCTCGGAATACAGGATCAGCAGCCGCTCGGCGGTGAAGAAGCTGAGCACCGGGTTGCGGAACTTCAACAAATAGCCCGGCGCGGCAGGGTCGTATCCGAATTGCGGCGCCAGCGCCTGCAAAATCACGTTGTCGATGTCCACTGCCGGCCCCGAATACGTGAAATCCGCATCCGACAGATTATGCAGCGTATATTCCGCCAGCACGTTGGTCTGCCCCGCGGCGTTCAGGTTCACGGTGTTTCCCAGTTGCCGCAGTGCCGGCAGTCGCAGATTTCCGCTGCCGTCTACGTACAGGTAGCCTTCCGCCACCGGATCGATCTGCGCAATGATCGCTCCCGCCCGCAGCCAGTTCACCACCTTGAATTCGTTCCCGCTGGTCGGCGCCGAGTGCGCCGAGGCCTGGGTAATCACGAATTCCGGGCTCAGACCGCGTTTCATCTCTTCCGCGATGGTAATGATGTGATGCCCGCCGGTGCGCGAGTCGCCGGCCGCCCCGAAGTTGTCGGTCGCCCCCGTGCCGCCGAAATTCAACTCCACGAACTCGCTGCCATCCGCGTTCCACTGGAAAACCATGGTCTTGGCCCAGTCGTGCCACAGCGGCGCCCCGATAATCAGGTCTTCATTGATGAAAATATCGAAGTCCCGGTCGCCTTCCGGCGCCGAGAAGCTGCTCAAGTCGTCGCGGTCAATCGTCGGAAACCCCGAGCGATTCGGGTGCCCGTAAACCTCCCGATACTCATCGGCCAGATGTATGTCCGCCACGTCGTTATTGGATTCGTGGATCACCAGCCCGCCGGGATAAGAGTGATGCCCGAAAACCGAGGTGCTTCCGGGCGCGGAGAAAAATGCCTGCGGCAGCTTCGGGCAGGACGTTCCGTCATCCACCAGCGCCGGAAAAACTCCCGCTTTTGCGCCGCCCACAATGCTGGCCGCGTCCGCCGGGTTCAGCAAATTCTCGCTGATCAGCGTTTGCACGATCGCGGTCTTCTGCGCGTCGGTCAGATTCTCCCGGTGCCGCACGCAGGTCTTCGGATTGCCCAGCGCGTCCAGCGTTTCCTTGCGCAGCTTGCCATCCTTGATGCGTCCCGCCTGGGCCAGCAAAAACTCGTACGCCGATTGCACCATCGGCGATTTCTTCGCCAACGCAATCGCGGCCGCATTGCCCGCTCCGGTCTTGGTCTGATCGTCCGCCGCCGCTTGCGGCGCCGTGCATGCCAACCCGAACACCGCCAGCACGCCCGCGCCCAAAATCCGCCCGCTCATCTTCATACTGTCTCCTCCGCCCGTCTTGTGGACTTACGCTGGCACACTAGCGAGGGCGTGTTAGGGCCTCGTCAATCCCATGTGAATTGGTCGTCAGTTCGAGCAGCCCGCCGGTTTCCTCGGCCGGTTTTGCATTGCCTCGCTTGCGGAATTCCTCTATGGTAGGGGTTTCGCCTGACGCGAAAATGCGCGGTGTGCGCCTGCGCCGCGAGCCAAAACGGAGACCCTCGTGAAAAAGAAAATTCGCGCCATCCAATACGGCGTAGGACCGATCGGCGCATCGATCGCCCGCCTGATGCGGGAAAAGCAGGCCATCGAAATTTGCGGCGCGATCGACACCGACCCGGCCAAAATCGGGCGGGATCTCGGTGAAGTCGTGGGAGCGGCGGACGCCCCCTGGGGCGTGAAGATTTCCGGTGATGCGGCCGAGGTCCTCGAGCAGTCGGCAGACATCGTCATCCACTCGACTTCGTCGTCCTTGCCGAAAGTGATGGACCAACTGCTGGCTTGCCTGGAAGCGGAAGCCTGCATCGTTTCGACCTGCGAGGAGCTGGCCTATCCGTACCGCACCTATCCGGAGCTCTCGCTCAAGCTGGACTCCGCCGCGAAGGACTGGGGTGTGGCCCTGGTGGGCACCGGCGTGAATCCCGGCTTCGTGATGGACAAGCTGGTGGTGACCCTGGCGGGGGTGTCGCAGCGCATCGACCACGCCAAAGCCGTGCGCATCGTGGACGCCTCCAAGCGGCGGTTGCCGCTGCAAAAGAAAATCGGCGCGGGAATGACCCTGGACGAATTTCGCTCACAAGTGGCGGCGGGCGTAATCAAGCACGTAGGGCTGCCGGAATCCGTGGCCATGGTCGCGGACAGCTTGAATTTGCCGGTCGAAGAAATTACAGAAACCATTGAGCCGGTCGTAGCGCGCGAGCGCGTGCAGACGGAATTCCTCGCCGTCGAAGCCGGCCAAGCCGCGGGCGTGCACCAAATTGCGCGCGGCATCGGCGGCGGCAAGGAACTCGTCTATCTCGAACTCCAAATGTATGTCGGCGCGAAAGACCCGGCGGATACCGTCGAGCTGCAGGGACACCCGAACATCAGCCTGGTCATTCCCGGCGGCTCGCACGGCGATATTGCCACCGCGTCGGTGGTGGTGAATTCGATTCCGGTGATCTTGGATGCCCCGGCGGGATTGCGTACTTCTCGAGACTTGCCGATCGGATTTTTCTCGCCGAACGCCCGGCCTTAAAGGCGAAATCGGCGGGTTTCGACCCCACTTCAGGGCCCAGGGCTACGAAGCCAGGCGAGCAATGCTATTTATGACTTAACCAGGGCCTTGAGCTTTACTTGGCCCTCGACAACCTCCACCACGTACTCGACGTCGCGGCAGTTCTGCTTGGCTTGCAGGTCCTTGGTCTTCTTGCGCACAAATTCCTTGAAGCCCGCCGCCGACAACTTCCCGATTCCTTCGCCCGCCTGTTCCTTCGCCTGCAGCAACGCCTGATATAGTTGCTCGACTTTTTCCGCTTCCTGCTCCGGCTCGGAGCACACCATGCGAAAGCCCGATGCCTGAGGCGGCGCGGTATCCATGACCGCGACGGGAGCCGCGATCGCCGGAGCTGGGGTGGCGGGAGCCGGCGCCTCCGCCAGTTTCTTGGCCCGCTCCGCTTCGATGGCTTTGGCGGCTGCGCCAAAATGCCGCTGCGATCTTCCTTCTTCTTTCTGCTGCAGCCTCTTCCGGAAAATATCCTTGTACTTCGCGTAGGTCTGCGTGAGGTTGTTGTACCGGAATCTCTGCCCGAATTTCAGCTCACCACCCCGCTCCGAGTACCGCTTGACCAGCAGCTCGATGCGCCACTCGATTTCGGTCGGCGGACGCTTCCTTCCGCCTCCAAAATACTGGTCGTATTCAATTTTGAGCTGGCGGATATCCTTCTCCAACTGCCCCAGCTCTTCGTCGATAGTGGCCATAGCCGCGAAAAAACCTCAGTCTTCATGCTAGAAGTGCCAAGATGCGCCGTCAACGGTACCCGCGTCCTACGCCGCTGAAACAGCACCGTACTCACGGCATCGCTACCTGTCCTTTCGGCCAGTTGGCTGTCAGGTTCAATCCAGAGGCTTGGTAAAGGCGCGCGCACCGCGAGAGAGGGTCTCACTCATTCACCTTTAACTCTTCCTCGGCAGTGTGTTGAAATACATCCATGTCGTCCCAGTTCAAACGCACGCTCTCTCCCGACCAAGCCGATCTGCTGCGCCAGATTCCCTCGGTCGATGAGCTGCTCGCACAGCCTCGCCTGGCAGCCTTGGCCAAGCGCGTGGACCGCAACCTCCTTGTGGAAGTGACCCGCGCGGCGCTGACCGACTTGCGGACCAAGATCACTGGAGAATCCGCGGTAACGTTGGCGGCTTTGGACCCTGCGTCGTTGCAAGAGCAGATTAGTGGATTGGTGGAGCGCATCCTCTCTCGCTCGCTCCAGCCGGTCATTAACGCCACAGGGGTGATCCTGCACACCAACCTGGGCCGTTCGCCGCTGACCGCCGCCGCGGTGGAAGAATTTCGCCGCGCCGCCACGCAATACAGCAATCTGGAATACGATTTGGAAGCGGGCGCACGCGGCAAACGCGACGTACACACCGCACAACTCCTGGAGCGCCTTACCGGCGCGGAAGCCGCCATCGTCGTCAACAACTGCGCGGCAGCGGTTTTGCTGGTCCTGGCGGCGCTGGCCAAGGGCGGCGAAGCCATCGTCTCGCGCGGCGAACTCATTGAGATTGGCGACGGCTTCCGCATTCCCGAAGTCATGGCGGAAAGCGGCGCGGTCCTGCGCGAAGTCGGCACCACCAACCGCACGCGCCTCGCGGACTACGAAAACGCCATCAACGAAAACACCCGCCTGCTGTTGCGCGTGCATCCCTCGAACTTCACCATCACCGGCTTCGCGGAGAAACCCGCGCTGGAAGAATTGGTGGCACTGAGCCGGCGCAGCGGTTTGCCCCTCGTCGAAGATCTCGGCTCCGGCTGTTTGGTCGATCTCTCTGAAGCTGGAATCACGGAGCCAGTGGTGCGGCAAAGCATTGATTCTGGCGTTTCTGTCGTCATGTTCAGCGGCGACAAGTTGCTTGGCGGCCCGCAGGCTGGCATCATCGCCGGGAAAAAGGAATTGGTCTCCCGGGTCCGGCGCCATCCGCTTTTCCGCGCCTTGCGCGTGGACAAACTCACCATCGCCGCGCTGGAAGCTACGCTGGGCGCGTATCTCCGCGGCGCCGTAGATGAAATCCCCACGCTGCGCATGATTCGGATGAGCGCCGAGGAGCTCCAGCGCCGCGCCGAGAATTTCCTTCGCGAGCTGACTCCCGAGCTGCCGCTTGGCGAGGTCGAACTGGAAATCGCCGACGGCGCCTCGCTGGCTGGAGGGGGTTCGACGCCCACGCAATCGCTGCCGTCGAAGATCATCCGCGTCGCCAGCGCGCGCTACTCCGCATCGCAACTCGAGCAACGCTTGCGACGCGCTCCCGCAGGCATTTCCGTCATCGCTCGCGTCGAAGACGACCGCCTGGTCCTGGACTTGCGCACCGTTTTTCCCGAACAAGAGCCGCAGCTGCTCAAAACCCTGGCCGCCGCCCTGCACTGACGTCCCATTTTCCCGATGCTCCCCGACTAGCCACTCCAAGACTTTCGCGATAACCTTGTTGCAGTCTTCAACGTCAAACGAGCCATTGAGCGTCTGCCCCGGCGCCTCGCTCAGAACGCTTCCGATAGCACCTAAGCACGCGGAGTGGTGTGGAGGTTGACGAGTGGAAAGCCTTTGGCAGGACTTGCGCTACGGAATCCGAACGCTGACGAAGCACCCGGGATTCACGCTGGTAGCGGTCCTCACCCTGGCTCTCGGAGTGGGCGCCAACACCGCGATCTTCAGCGTGGTGCAAACCTTGCTGCTCCGCCCGCTTCCCTATCCGCAGCCAGATCGCCTGCTGGAGATCTGGAACACCTACATGCCGCAGGTCCCGCGAGCCGCATTGTCTCCGGGCGACTACGCGGACTGGCGGCAGCAAGCCACCTCCTTTTCGGAAATAGGAGCTTACGCCGAAATCTCGCAAGGCTTTAACCTGACCGGCGAGAACGAACCGCAGCGCGTTTTGGTGGGTTATGCCAGCTCTTCGCTTTTCCCGATGCTCGGCGTGCGCATGGCCGCCGGGCGCTCGTTTCTTCCGGAGGAAGACAAAACGGGAAGCGCGCCGGTGGTGGTGCTGAGCCACCGCCTGTGGCAAAGCCGCTTTGGCGCGGACCCGAGCGTGGTTGGGCGCACCATTACGCTGGATGATCAAGGCTACACGGTCGCCGGCATCTTACCCGCGGGTTTTCAGCTGCTGCGGTGGCCCGACCTGTGGATGCCACTGGGGCAGTTCAACGACGATTTGACCGAACACCTTCATCATGCTTTCGTCATGGTCGCACGGCTGAAATCCGGCGTCGCGATCGCGCAAGCCCGGGAAGAAATCGAAAGGCTCAATCAACTGGAGACCGTGGCCTACCCGGATTCTCACAAGAATTTCGGGGTCCTGGTGCAGCAACTGCAAGACACCCCCGTCGCCAGGCTTCGCCACATGCTGCTGGTCTTGTTCGGAGCCGTGGGGCTGGTGCTGTTGATCGCCTGCACCAACATCGTGAACTTGCTGCTGGTGCGCAACGCCGCGCGGGAGCGGGAAGTCGCGGTGCGCACGGCGCTGGGCGCGAACCCCTGGCGGATGACCCGCCAATTGTTGACCGAGAGCATGCTGCTTTCCTTTTTAGGCGGCGCGCTGGGGCTGTTTTTCGCGGTGGCCGGACTGCAAGCCTTGCTGGCCTTTGTTCCCGGCGAGCTGGCGGTCTTGCGCGAGACGCAGTTGAACGGCTGGGTGCTGGGATTCACGCTGGCGATTTGCCTGACGGCGGGTATCGCCTGCGGCCTGTTGCCGGCGCTGCGCTCGCTGAAGACCAACCTGGCGGGGGTTTTGAAACAGGGCGCCAAGGCGGCCGGCTCGGTGGCGCATCAACGGACGCACAATCTACTGGTCATTTTCGAGGTGGCGCTGGCCCTGGTTCCGCTGATCGGCGCCGGGCTGCTGCTGCGGAGTCTGGAGCACTTGCTGCAAGTAGATCCCGGGTTTCAAACCGAGCACGTTCTGACCATGGAAGTCCAGCAGCCGGCGCTGACCGCGGCGCGTTCCAACCAACTCTCTCCCGACGAACAAACCAAGCTGGTGCAGAAGCAGTCCTTGGAATTCGAGCAGATTGCCGCGCAACTCCGGGCGCTCCCGGGGGTGAAGGAGGCCGGTGGAATCGACGATCTGCCGCTGGGCAATGAGCTTCGGCAGGCGTCGCGGTTCGTAATCGAGGGCCAGCCGGTGATTGCCACCAGCGCGCGGCCGATCGCGCAGACGCGCACCGTGAGCCTCAGCTATTTCCCCACACTGAGAATCCCTCTGATCGCGGGACGCTCTTTTAATCAGGAGGATTGGATCCTCAAAGATGCGGTGATCAACGAGACCATGTCCCGGCGTTTCTGGCCCGGCGGCGACCCCATCGGCAAACGCGTCAATCTTTGTTCCCTGGAGCCGCAGCCCTGCTGGTACTCGATCATCGGAGTCGTCGGGAACGTGCATCAGTTTGGGTTGGAAGGCGAACCGACCTTCGACGTTTACTTCGCGGGCGGCTGGACGCCGTATTTCGTGATTCGCACGGCATCCGACCCCGCCGCGCTGGCCGCCGCGGCAACCGAGGTGGTGCACAAGGCCGGCCCCAGCTTGCCGGTTACGCACGTGACCACCATGGATGCGTTGCTTTCCGACTCGGTCTCGCCGCAACGGTTCTCCGCCGCGTTGATCGGAATCTTTGCGGCTCTGGCCCTGCTGCTGGCGGCCATCGGCATTTACGGGGTCATGAGCTTTACGGTCAGCCAGCGGATTCAGGAAATCGGAATCCGCATGGCGCTTGGGGCGCAGCCTTCCGCGGTGCGCGGCATGATCCTGTGGCACACGCTGAAATTGACGCTGCTGGGCGTCGCGCTGGGTCTGGCCGGGGCTTTTGCTTTGATGCGATTCCTGGATAGCTTGCTGTTCGGCGTGGGCACCTACGATGCGGCAACCTTCATCGGAGTTCCCTTCGTGCTGGCGGGGGTGGCCATGCTGGCGGCCTATATCCCCGCGCGGCGGGCGGTGCGCGTAGACCCGCTGGTGGCCCTGCGCTACGAATAATTCACCTTGCGCGTATCCCAATTTGAGGTGCTATCCTGCCGGTGCCGCGCATCTCAACGAATCGTCCCGCCCGAGGAGGAGTGCATGATCACGCTGCGATCGGCCCTGCAAAATGCCGAACAGGAGCATGTAGCCCTGGGCCACTTCAATTTTTCCGAGACCACCGTGCTGCGAGCCGCGGCCACCGTGGCCCGTGAACTCAACCTGCCGGTCCTGGTCGGCCTTTCGGAAGGGGAGCGCGAATTCTTCGGTGTGCCGCAGGCCGCGGCCATGGTCAAGAGCACCCGCGACGAACTCGGCCACCCGATTTTTCTCAACGCCGACCACACCCATTCGCTGCAATCCGCCGAGCAAGCCGCCCGGGCGGGTTTCGACATGATCGTGTACGACCGCTCGGATTTGCCCTTTGATGAGAACGTCGCGGAAACCCGACGCGCTGTGGAATCCGTGAAGTCCATCCATCCCGAAATGATCGTCGAGGGAGAGATCGGATATATCGGCACGTCTTCCGCGGTGTTGGACAAGGCGCCCGAAGGGATCACGCTGACGAGTCCGGCCGAAGCCAAACAATTCGTGGACGCTACCGGCATCGATATCCTGGCGCCCGCCGTTGGCAACATGCACGGGATGCTGACCAGCATGGTTAGCGGCGAAACCCGCAAACACTTGGACGTCCCGCGCATCGCCGAAATCAAAAAGACTGCCGGCGTTTTCCTTACGCTGCACGGCGGCTCCGGCACCGTCGATCGAGACTTCCAACTGGCCATCCGAGCCGGGGTCAACATCATCCACATCAACACGGAGCTCCGTGTGGCCTGGCGCCACTCGCTGGAGTCGGCCTTGGCGGCCCATCCGGGCGAGGTGGCGCCTTACAAGATCCTGCCGCCGGTTATCGCCGCCGTGCAAGCCGTGGTGCGCGACCGCCTGAAACTTTTTTCCGCTCCGCTCTCCGCGACTGCCGCATCCTGATTTCGTCTCACGCTCCGCTTGCGGACCTGCCGTTCGCCTATCCGGCCGCGCGGCTGTAGCGTGTACGATAAAGATTGTGCTGGCGTTCCAAGTTGCTGCCGGAAAATTGAAACGCGTCTCGAAGCCAGTGCCCAGGCTGCGGCCGCGCTGGGCGCTCATCCGTGTTCGCCTGGCCGGCATCTGCAACACCGACATCGAAATTCTTCGCGGGTACCATGGGTTTCGCGGCGTGCCGGGGCACGAGTTCGTCGGCGAGGTCGTGGAGCTGCGCGGCGTTTCCGCGCGGGAACGATCGCGATGGATTGGACGGCGGGTTACCGGAGAGATTAACATCGCGTGCTCCGCGTACGGGTACCGGCCGGTGTGCGAATTCTGCCGCCGTGGCCTCCAGACCCACTGCGCTCGCCGTAGGGTTCTAGGCATCGTCGCCCATGATGGCGCTTTCGCGGAATATCTCGCGCTACCGCTGGAAAATCTGCACCGCGTGCCCGATTCGGTCAGCGACGAGCAAGCCGTGTTCGTGGAGCCACTGGCCGCGGCCTGCGAAATTCTGGATCAAGTGAAAGTCAGCAAATTCCGTGAAGCCGCGGTCTTGGGTGATGGAAAACTCGCGCAACTCATCGCGCGAGTGCTGCGAACCGCGCTGCATCGCGTGGTTATGTATGGCAAACACGATGGGAAGTTATCGCTGGCGCGCCACGCCCGGATCGAAACGAAGCGTGTTCAGGGCAATGCCCGCGATCTCCGGCGCAAAGAGAGTTTCGGCCTGCTGGTCGAAGCCACCGGCTCGCCCAGCGGCCTGGCGCTCGCGCAACACCTGACCGAACCGCGCGGCACCTTAGTACTGAAATCGACGTTTCACGGCGCCGCGCCGGTCGAGACCTGGCCCATCGTTGTGAAGGAAATCACGGTGGTGGGTTCCCGCTGCGGCCCGTTCGCCAAAGCGCTCGCGCTGCTGCGTGACGGCAAAGTCGATCCGGGGCCGCTGGTCGCGCGGACATTCCCGCTCACGGATGCGCCAAAAGCAATCCGGTTCGCCCAACGGCAAAATGTAATGAAGGTTCTTTTGAAACCCTGAGATTCCCTGTCGCGCAAATCGTCTGTTTCGTTGCGTCATTACTTCTTTACTTCATTGCGCCGCAGTTTCCCCTCGCCACTCACAACCGCCACTCACAACCGATTGATGCACGACGCCACGCACGCCGCGCCGAAACCATTGTCGATATTTACGACCGTGACATTCGAAGCGCAACTGTTCAGCATACCCAGCAGCGCGGCGACGCCTCCGAAGCTGGCACCGTACCCAGTACTGGTGGGCACGGCGATCACGGGCACCGCAACAAGACCCCCGACGACGCTGGGCAGCGCGCCTTCCATTCCGGCGACGCAAACAATTACGCGGGCGGTCGTGAGTTTCTCGCGATGCTCCAGCAGTCGATGGATGCCCGCCACGCCCACGTCGTACAAGTGCTCGACGCGGTTGCCCATCATTTGGGCCGTGAGCAACGCTTCTTCCGCAACGGGAATATCGCTGGTGCCGGCGGAAACGACGAAGATGGTGCCCTTCCCGGAAATTTCCCGGCTACGCTCGATGGTGATCACTCCCGAAAGCGGATGAAACTTGGCTTGGCGCGATGAGCCCGGCCCTTTTCCGGGACGAATTCGGCGCACAGCCGCAAAAATCTTGGCATCGGCGCGAGTCACCAAAATATTCTGCGTGCCCGGTTCGTGGCGCAGCATGGCGCGCACGATTTCCGCCACTTGGGCCGGCGTCTTCCCTTTGCCGAAGATTACCTCGGCGTAGCCCTGGCGCAGGGCCCGATGATGATCCACCTTGGCGAAGCCCAGATCCTCGAAGGGCAGGTGCTTCAAGCGCTCGGTGGCGCGTTCCGGCGAGAACGCGCCAGACTCCACCGATTTCAACAGCGTTAGGAGGTCGCGTTGGTCCATTTTTTTAAACCGCGACGGATTCTATCACTCCGCCCAGGTGCGCAGGTGTCATCCGCGCGGGTGCCCGACAACAATTTTGACACGATCTTCTTGACAGTTCTTGACGGCCGGCCTACACTATGTAGTTTTTAGATGGCCCCAAAAGCTTCGCAGAGGGGCGGGACGACCCAATGGACAAGAAAAGACTCGAATACTACAAGAAGAAGCTGACCACGCGCCGTGAAGAGCTGATGAAGACCATCGCGCGCACCGAAGAAGAAGGCCGGCTGGCCGACGATGACCAGACCGTGGACCTGGCCGACAAAGCGGCAAACTCCTATACCAAGGAGTTTCTCTTCGGGATGACGAACACCGACCGGACGATCTTGAACATGATCGATGAGGCGCTGAAGCGCATCAAGATCGACGAATACGGTGTGTGCGCGAATTGTCAGGAAGAGATGCAGCAGAAGCGGCTGGAAGCGGTGCCGTGGGCCAAGAACTGCATCAACTGCCAGGAAAAGATCGAGCAGGGATTGCTGTAGTTGATGTGGCGCGGGTCGCCAGCCCCGCGTGTTTTTCTTTCTCACTGAGACTCCACTGCGCAGGGAAGACGCCGTTCGGCCGCGGGGATGTGGTGTGTTCGCGGCTAACGCTCACCGTTGGGATCGGCTCGGCGTTGAGATCTTGCCAAGCCGGGGCGCAGCGGTTCCTTCACGGAGTCCCGGATCAAGCTGCTCGCATTATTACTTTAGAATACTTTTGTTCTTTATTTATCATCCGCTAAGGAGTAGGCTCTGGGGTGCTTGGCGGACCAGGGCACGTCCGGGAAACAGTTAGGCGGGTGGCTGGCCGAAGCCGGCGACGCCATTGTCAGCGTGTTGTTCCCGGCGGGTTGCCGGCTGTGCGAGCGGCTACTGACGCGGGCCAGCCGGGTGCCCATCTGCGAGGAGTGCCTGGCGTCGTTTGCGGCCATGCCGCGGAGGGTATGCGAGATTTGCGGGTCTCCGCCGGAGACTTCATTCCTGACGGACCCTACACCGCCAGACCCGACGGACGCCACAGAAGAAGATCGATTGGTTTGCCCAGCTTGCCGCGTGCGGGCGTATCGGTTTGACCGCGCGCGCAGCTACGCGGCCTACGACGGCCGGCTGGTGCAAGCCATCGTGATGCTCAAGTTTGAGCGCATCGAACCGCTGGGGGCGTGGTTCGCGGACCGGCTGGCTGAGGTCGTTCGACGGGAGGCGGCGACGTTGGCGGCGGACATTGTGGTACCAGTACCGCTACATCGCCAACGAGAGCGGGAACGCGGATACAACCAAGCCGACCTGATTGCCAAGCCTCTCGCCAGGCGCCTGGGGCTGCCTTATCGGGCTGTTTTGCTGATGCGGACGCGGCCCAGGCCCGACAAACAGGTACTGAGCCGGTCCGAGCGCTGGGAGTCGGTCCGTGGCGCTTTTGCCACACGTCCGGGCAGCCAAGTTGACAAGCTACGCGTCTTACTGGTAGATGATGTAGTGACGACAGGAGCCACCCTGGACGCGTGCGCCAAGGCACTGCGAGGGGCGGGGGCCAAGTCGGTCATCGGGTTGACGGTAGCCCGGGCCGCGCGGCGCTCGGTAGCGGGTTCCGACGAGTCGTGAACCCGAGGGAAGCGCGATGAGCGCACGACGGCCAGAATCGGTCGAATCCCGGGGGAGGCATACCCCCCAGGCATCCGGGGCGGCTGTGCCCGGGACCGAGAGTCCCGCAGGTAGTAGAATCCACAACACAATTTCGTTGCGACGCGCGTCGCTGATGCAGGAGCCTGTGCTGGTCCTGAACGCCACGTATGAACCGATCAACGTGACGGCCGTGCGGCGAGCCATGGTGCTGATGCTCAAGGGCGTGGCCCAGGCCGAGGAGCTGCACAACTCCGAAGTGCATTCGGCGGCGCATGCCCATCGGGTGCCGTCGGTGATTCGCCTGCTGGCCTACCGGCACATTCCGCAACAGAGCCGGGCGCTTTCCAGGAAAAACATTTTGCTGCGGGACCGCAATACCTGCCAGTTCTGCGGGCGGGTGTTTGCCAGTTCGGAGCTGACGCTGGACCACGTGGTGCCGCGCTCGCGAGGAGGGCGCTCTTCGTGGGAAAACCTGGTGGCCTGCTGCTACCGCTGCAACAACAGCAAGGGCGACCGGACACCGGAAGAAGCGGGGTTGAAACTAGCCCGCCGGCCGCGGCCGTTTACATTGCATACATCTAGACAGCTCATGAGATTAATAGGGCACCGCGACGAGCGCTGGCGTAAGTACCTGTTTTATTAGCGGTTTCGCGACTTCGATGCATTCAAAAGATTTTAGTAAAAAGGGAAACCTTTTTTGCTGGAATGCATCTAAACTAATAACTAACCACTTCGAGGACACACCCCGGGAAGCAGTTAAGGCCAAAACCTTAGCTGCTTCTCTCCTTTTACGGCCACTTTTTTCGGGATCGCGGCGCGGCGCCTGGGCCGGGCTTATGCGGATTTTTTGCGATGCTCGGGAAAACTTTGCAAAGCAGCTTCTTCGTCGCCGAATTCCTGAAAGATCCGATAGAGCTGCGTGACTTTGAGAATCTCTTCGACCTTGGCGCTGAGGCCAACGACTTTCATTTCACCGCCCAACTTGATGACCTTCATGTAGGAATGAACCAGCTCGCCGACTCCGGAGCTGTCCAAATAAAGCAGGTCGCCGGCGTTGAGGATGATTTTTTTGCGGCCCTGCTTAAGAAGCCCCGCGAGGGCTTCGCGCAAAGCTCCGTTCGCGAAGGAAGTCAGGTTCCCTGTGAGATCCACTATGGAGACTTCGCCTGCTTGGCGAATCGTGGCCGAAAAGTTCACTGTGTACCCTTGATTTCAGATTTGCGAGAGCGGTGATTCTACCTTGCTCCACAGGCCGCGAACAGCACAATCTGCGGTCCGTGAAAATTGCAGTGGAAAATCGGAAAAGAAATAGGGAGAAAACCGAGGCGAAGCGCCTGGCGCGACGCCCGGTATTACCATTACTGGCGCATGACGACCCGCAGCCCGCGACGCCAACTCTCCGCAAGACCCACGCGGATGACATCCATTTCGGGGGAGAGATACCGCAGGAGCACGTCCGTAGTGGGATGAAAGTGCAGAGCTGGAGCGACCAAATACACCAGAGGCGGCGCCGGCTGCAACTCGACGCCGGTGAAATATCCGTAGCGCGGAAAATCGCACTGCTGTAGATGGCGCCGAACGCGAAGCCAATAGCCCGCGGACTGCAGCGGCAGGTGAATATGCTCCGTGGCTTTGAGCTCCAGCACGGCGAGGCGGCCGGTGCGCGTGACCGCCAGCAGGTCGAGAATGCCGTGTTCGCCGCCGGCATTGGCGAACACCTGGGCGTAGACAAAACGCGGATCCAGGGCCACATCGACGCGCGTCACGTCCTCCCGCACGATGGATTCGAGCCAGCGCTCGGGCTGGGCCCGATAGAGCGCATGGCGAGTGTCGGTGGCCTGCGGGTGCCGGTGAACTTCGAGATTATTCAAAAGACGTTTGAGAGCGGCGTGCGAACCAGCCGTGACTTTTTCGCGCGGGTCACCTGCGCCGAAGAAAACTTTGCCGTCATCCCAACGGGCGAACGCCAGCCCACGAAAACGGAGCCATACTTCGCGTGACGCAACCACGGGATGCACGGTGATGGCTTTGGGACCCAGCGCGATAAGCGGCTCGAGAGCGTCACGAGCTTGATCGAGAAGCGACTGGCTTTCGCGTTGGGGCACCAGCCAGGTGTCCAGGTTGCCGGTGGAGTGCGGATCGACGCGCTCCAGCGTTTCCCGCGCGGGGTCGGACTCGTAGAGTTCCAGATTGAGCTTGCCACTCAGCGTTTGGAATCGATGCGCGGCGGCGCGGGAAGCGCCCTTAGGTACGATGAGTCGAAGGCCGCTGATAAATCCGCGCCGGCACGAGTTGCCGGCGCGGTCCAGCCACAGCAGCGCGAAGGTCAGGCTATTCTCGGCAGCTTCCGGCGGCTCACCGTCCGGCACGGCAAGCACAGCCCACTGGGCCGAACCGTTTCGCAGGATGCCGCGGGCATAACTGCCCGAAAGGGAGTGCTCGAGATCAGGCGAGATGGTCAGCGATTCCAGAGTTTCATCGGGGAACCTTTCGGCGAGGATGCGGCCGAGGCGCTGGCAGAATTCTTCGCGGCTGAGATGGCGGGCGGAGCGATCGAATTCCGTGCGGATGAATTCCAGACGGTCCGGCCTGGTGCGGCCGAAGCACTGGACCGCCAATGCCAGCCGCTGGTCGGAGTGATCGGTGATGGCCAGGACGCGGCGGGTGAGGTTGTGCTGCTCCGACCAAAGGTGCAGGAGCGGCTTCGTGGACGCACCGCGCACTTCCCAAGAAAGTCCGGCGAGCGGTGCGACCCGGCTGCCGTTCTCGCGCACCTCGACCGCGGAGGCAGTGGTAAGTTCCCGGAGGCTAGCCTCCAGCTCGGTGGCGAGTTCCACGCGAGATATTATAAACGATATACGTCCATCATGAACTAATCTTTGCTGGATTGAAATTGCAGTCCAGTAACGCGGATCGCGGGCTGCTGCATGTTCCAGGGGGAAGGGATGTGCTCGAAAGAAACCTCGAAGCCGCGCCGTTCGGCCGGGGCAACAGGCGCCGCCCCGGGAGCAAGTACCGAGCGGGCCTCCCGCAAAACGACCTGATGGAGATCGTCTGAAAACTCGATGGTGAGTTCGACGGCGCGCAACGAGCGGTCGCCGGTGTTAACCAGCTCGGCCGAAAGCGTGGTGACCTCTTGATGCAGGAAATTCTCGGCGCGACTCAGGACAACGTTCTCGATCCGGAGTTTGGGGGCGTAGGCCTGTTCGCCGGGGCCGAAGCGCGTCTCCAGCGCGGTGCCCCGCGAAGGCGACTGGCGGCCCGGCAGGAAATAGAGACCCGCCACGACGATGACCACCGCAGCGGCCGCCAGCGTCAAGGCAAAGCTGAATCGGCTGCGTTCGGGAGGCTGCGGGTTGGACATTTCCAGCTGCGGTTGCATGAAATTTCCTGAAAGAGACACGCCAGCGCGTTTTCGCCGGGCGAACGGACGGGTGTTCAGCGGCCGACGACGAGCCGCTGGACCAGCGGCTCCGGCAGCCGGGCGACGCGCATGCGAGTCTGCACTTCAGAAATATCATACGGGATACGCCAGAATTCCACGATCTGATGTTCGAGGTCGGCGATCGCGAAGCCGGCGCGAGGATCGGCGTCACGAGGCTGGCCAATCGAACCGGGATTGAGCAAATAGCGGCGCTGCGGCTCAATTCGCAGAGGCGCGAAAGACTCCGAAGGGCGGGGATGAACGTTCAGGACTTCCAGATTGGAATTCAGATTGGCGTAGGAAAATCCACCCTGGTGATGAGTGTGGCCGAAAAAAGTGACCGCCGCGGTGGAATCGAGAAGCCCTTCGAGCGCCTGGGCCGGAGTGAACACGTATTCGTCCTCATCTTGAAATGCCCCGTGGACCAGGACGATTCCGTCGGTTTCCAGGGGGCCCGGCGGAAGCTCGGAAAGCCACTTCAGATTATCGGGAGAGAGCTGAGAGCGAGTCCAATCGACGGCGGCTTTGGCCACCGGATTGAAGTCGTGAGTCTCCATTAAGTCGGTGGCGGCTTTGTCATGATTCCCGCGGATGGTTCGCACTCCGAGCGCCCGAATTTTGTCGGTGACTTCGTTGGGATCGGGACCGTAGCCCACCACATCGCCGAGACACACGGCGTGGTCCCAGCGGTCCTTGGCGGCAGCAAGGGCGGCGGTGAGCGCAGTGGCGTTGGCGTGGATGTCGCTTAAAACGAGAATCCGCATTCCGGGTATCCGAAAGAGCAACTGAGTATAGATGAACAGGCACGCCGATGCACCACAGGATTGCGGGCGTGGTTGTAAAAACGACCGTCTGTTGCCTGTTGTGACGCAGAAAAACGGAAAAGGTTTCGGGAAGTTCTAACTTTGAGGCAGGTTTGAGGAAGTTCGGGAAAAATCTGCATAAAAACGCGCTCCACTCGTTACAAATACGTGACAATCGCAGCAAGAAATCTTATCCGAGCGACGAAACATTTGCGGGGGGCGTTTCGTCTATATGAGTGCAGCCGGCATTAGGCTGCTGCAAGTCTGTTGGACAGAATTCAATAAAAACCCCGCGGTGGCAGCCGCGGGGCGGTGACACGCATCTTTCCGGCCGTTAGTCCAGGAAGAGGAGGTGTCGTTCGGGGAAGGCTACTCGTCCCCGCACCCGCGTGTCAACTCCGTCCAGCCTGGCAGCAGGTGGTCTTGCGGCTGACTCGATCCCGATGGAAAGGTTGACACGCACATGAAATCCAATTCGTTTGTTCGAAGTGCCGCGTTGCTGGCCGTAATTGCGCTGGCAGTGCCGGTGTTTGCGAAGCCCGTTAGCAAGACGATTAACATCCCGCAAGCCGCCAAAGTGGGCAAAGCGGACCTGCGAGCCGGGGAATACCGTTTGCTGATCGACGGCAACAAGGTTTCGGTGCAAAAAGGCAAACAGGTCGTTGCCGAAACCGAAGGCCGCTGGGAAGATCGCGAGGCCAAGTCGCAGTACGACGCGGTGTTGTTGGGCGACGACGGCCAGGTGAAGGAAGTGCGCTTCTCGGGTCAAAAGCGCGTTTTCGTTTTCAACGAGTAGAGGAGTTTCCGTGATCCCTTCCGATCGGACGAGAGGGAGGCGCACCTTCTGGGTGGCCTCCCTGCTCGTCAATCGCAAAGTAAGCGGTGTCCGGCCATGAGCAGCCCCAGCAAAGAGTGCCGCTGAATGAACCGCGCATCATCCGCGAAGCCGGCCTTCCCGTTAGCGTTAGCGAATCAGCATGCAATCGCCGTAACTATAGAAGCGATATTTGGTTTCGACCGCGTGCCGGTACGCCGCCAGAATCGGTTCGCGCCCCGCAAAAGCGCAGACCAAAGCCAGCAGCGTGGAGCGCGGCAAATGGAAGTTGGTCAATAAGGCGTTCACCGCGCGAAAGCGAAATCCCGGAAAAATAAACAGTCGTGCCTCGGCTTTTCCCGCCGCAATCAACGTCGTGGAACTCGATTCCGCCGCACGCAGCGCGGCATCTTCCAGAGCACGGACCACGGTCGTGCCGATGGCCAAGATAGGCCGGCCTGCAGCGTGCGCGCCATGGACGTGCTCCGCGGTCGCTTCGGAGATTTCGTAAGACTCCGCGTGCATGACGTGGCCGTCGAGCGTATCGCTGTGAATCGGCTGAAACGTGCCCAGGCCGACGTTCAGGGTGAGTTCGCAGATCTCCGCCCCGCGGCCGCGAATCTGCTCGAGGATCTCGCTGGTGAAATGCAGGCCCGCGGTGGGCGCCGCGATGGCGCCGGCATGCTTGGCGAAAACGGTTTGATATCGCTCGCGGTCCGCGGATTCGTCGGCGCGTTCGATGTACGGCGGCAGTGGAACATGACCCAGACGCTGGATGTGCTCCTCCACGGTGCGCGCGTCCCGGGTTGCGAATCGCGCGGTCCTCAGCCCCAAGTCTCCGCGCTCCACGATTTCGGCTTCCAGTTCACCTTCCCCGAACAGCACCCGCTCGCCGACTTGCATCTTGCGGCCCGGGCGGACCAGCGCTTGCCAAGTGTCCGAGTCGATCTGACGCGTCAGGAAAACCTCCACTTGCCCGGTGAGGTGTTCGCTGCGGGTAGCCCACGACGGCGGGGAAGAACGGACGCCCGCGCGGCGGCCGAACAGTCGAGCCGGAATGACACGCGTGTTGTTGAGCACTACGAGTTCGTCGCCCCGCAGCAGCCCCGGCAGTTGGGCGAAAGCGCTATCTTGCCAGGTCCCGTCAGAGCGGCTCAGGGCGAGCAGGCGCGAGGCATCCCGCCGATCCAGCGGGCGCTGGGCGATGAGTTCGCGGGGGAGCAGGTAGTCGAGTTCGTCCAGACGCATGGCGGCAGTCTAGCAGCAATCCTCGCAAGGCGAAGAACGGGAGTGACTTAAGGGCACATCCGGGCTACTAAAGAGGCTCAGGATGCCCTCATTTCTAGTGAACTTCCGACCGCATATCCAATGTATGGTGATGATTTAAAGCGGCTTATTGACATTGCAAAAATCTTAGGATTATACTTGACAATATGACACGCATATTTTATTATTGTGTTGTAGTAAAGAGATCAATGGAGGTCTGAGGACATGAGAACACTAACTCCCTTTCGGGGAACAACTACCCTGCAGGACCAAATCAATCGCTTGTTCAATGATGGGTTCGAGCGCACCACTGAGGAATCCAACCTCACCGCTTGGGCGCCTGCGGTCGATATCTATGAGACCGAACACGAACTGGTGGTCAAGGCCGATCTTCCGGATGTCGATTCCAAGGATCTGGACATTCGCGTAGAGAACAACATTCTGACCATTCGCGGGGAACGCAAGTTCGAGAAGAACGTCAACCAGGACAACTACCTGCGTGTCGAGCGCGCCTATGGCGCCTTCAGCCGCAGCTTCTCCCTGGCGAATACCGTGAACTCCGAGGCCATCAAGGCCGATTATCAGAACGGTGTGCTGAAGCTGAGTATTCCGAAGCGCGAGGAAGCCAAGCCGAAGCAGATCAAGGTCAACGTCGGAACGCCGGCGCCGGCGCCAGCGATGGCGGCTGCGGCGGGCGCGAGGTAAGAGTAAGCGAACGGTAAGCTGTGGGAAAATGAGGGGGCTGGCGAACGGGCCAGCCCCTTTCTTTCAGAAGAGTAGGCTGAGGGACGATCATGCTGCGATTTGAAAAAATGACGGTTAAGGCGCAGGAAGCACTGCAGAGCGCGCAAGAGGTGGCCGCGCGCCACGAGAACCAGCAAATCGAGCCGGTACATTTGCTGGCCGCGCTGGTGGCCCAGCCGGACGGCGTTGTGTCGCCGCTCCTCGCGCGATTGGGCATCCGCAGTGAAGCCCTGGCCCAAGACCTGGAGCGCGAGATGGCCCGGCTGCCCAAAGTGACCGGGTTTGCCCAGCAGAACATGGGACGCGCGTTGAACGACGTCCTGGAGCGCGCTTTCACCGAAACGGAGCGATTCAAGGACGAATACGTCTCCACCGAGCATATGTTTTTGGCCATCGCGGGGCAGGATCGCGACCCGGCGGGGCAATTGCTGAAAAAGCAGGGCGCCTCGCACGAAGCGATTCTCCAGGCGCTGACCAGCGTGCGCGGCAGCCAGCGGGTGACCTCGCAAAATCCGGAAGGGACCTACGCGGCGCTGGAAAAATACGCGCGCGACCTTACCGAGCTGGCGCGCAGGTCGAAGCTCGATCCGGTGATCGGCCGAGACGAAGAAATCCGGCGGGTGATGCAGATCCTCGCGCGGCGCACGAAAAACAATCCCGTGCTGATCGGCGAGCCCGGCGTGGGCAAGACCGCCATCGTCGAAGGACTGGCGCAAAGAATTATTTCCGGCGACGTGCCCGACGTGCTGAAAACCAAGCGGATAGTGGCCTTGGACCTGGCGGCGCTGGTGGCCGGCGCGAAGTTTCGCGGAGAATTCGAAGACCGGCTGAAGGCCGTGCTCAAGGAAATTACCGAAGCCGACGGGCAAATCATCCTGTTCATCGACGAGTTGCACACGCTGGTGGGCGCGGGCGCCGCGGAAGGATCGATGGACGCATCGAACATGCTGAAACCCGCGCTGGCACGCGGCGAATTGCGCGCCATCGGCGCCACCACGCTGAACGAATACAAGAAGTACATCGAGAAAGATCCGGCTCTCGAACGCAGGTTCCAACCGGTGCTGGTGAGCGAACCGACCGTGGAAGACACCATCGCGATCTTGCGCGGCCTCAAGGACCGCTACGAGGTGCACCACGGCGTGCGCATCAAGGACGCCGCCATCATCGCCGCCGCGACGCTCTCGCACCGCTACATCTCCGACCGCTTTCTTCCGGACAAGGCCATCGACTTGATCGACGAGTCGGCCGCCAGTCTGCGCATGCAGATCGATTCGCTGCCCGTGGAGATCGATGAGATTGAGCGCCGCATCATGCAGCTGGAGATCGAGCGCCAATCGCTGTTGAAGGAGACCGACGCGCACTCCAAGGAGCGGCGCACCCAGATCGAGAAAGAACTCGCCAAGCTGCGGGAAGACTCCAGCGGGCGCAAGGCGCGCTGGCAGCTGGAAAAAGACGCCATCGGAAAACTGCGAAAACTGAAGGAACAGATCGAGCAGCTCAAGACCGAAGAGCAAAAGTACGAGCGCTCGGGAGAGCTGGCCAAGGTGGCGGAAATTCGCTACGGGAGTATCGCCGCGGCCGAGCGGGAGCTGAAGCAGGCGCAGGACCGCTTTGCGTCGGTGCAAAAAGATGCGCCGATGCTGAAAGAAGAAGTCGACGAGCAAGATATCGCCAAGCTGGTCAGCAAATGGACGGGCATTCCCGACGGGCCGCTTGCTGGAAGGCGAAGCGCAAAAGCTGGTGCAAATGGAAGAACGGCTGCGGCAGCGCGTGGTGGGCCAGGAAGAAGCTCTGGAGCGCGTGGCCAACGCGGTGCGGCGCAGCCGAGCCGGTTTGTCCGATACCAAGCGTCCGATCGGATCGTTCATTTTTCTGGGTCCGACCGGCGTAGGGAAAACCGAACTGGCGCGGGCTTTGGCGGAGTTTCTCTTCGATGACGAGAAACTCATGATCCGCATCGACATGTCTGAGTACATGGAAAAGCACAGCGTCTCGCGCTTGATTGGCGCCCCGCCAGGCTACGTCGGCTACGAGGAGGGGGGGCAACTCACCGAGCAGGTGCGTCGCCATCCGTATTCCGTGATCCTGTTCGACGAAATCGAAAAGGCGCACCCCGACGTCTTTAACGTGCTGCTGCAAATTCTGGAGGACGGGAGGCTGACGGACGGCAAGGGCCGCACCGTGGACTTCCGCAACACCGTGCTGGTGATGACCAGCAACGTGGGATCGACGGCGATCTTCGAATTGGCACACCGCGATCCGGAGCGCGCGCGAAAAGAGGCTATGGAAGCGTTGCGTGCGGCTTTCCGGCCGGAGTTTATCAACCGCATCGACGAAATCGTGATCTTCAATCCGCTGGGCAAAGAACAGTTGGAGACCATCGTCGGGCTGCTGCTGCGCGGCGTGCAGCAACTGCTCGCGGAACGCCAGATCACGCTGGAGCTGACGCCGGCCGCCAAGGAGTTGCTGGTGCGCGAAGGCTACGATCCGGCGTATGGCGCGCGGCCGTTGCGCCGTACGATTCAACGCATGATTCAGGATCCGTTGGCGATGCAAATCCTGGAAGGAAAAGTGCTGCCAGGGGAACGCATCCGCGTGGATCGCGACGGCCAAAAGGACGCGATGCGATTTGAACGCGTGACCTCGCAGAAGCCGGCGGTCGCTGCCAGCCGATAGCCGGCGCTGAAGGCGGCGCATGGCCTGGGTTGCCGCGCTCCGCACGCAGCTTTAAACTGAAATTTCTGCGCGTCATTTTGCGTATATGAAATGGCGCCTAGATAGATTGCGGGTGACTTCATGAAGATTCTTCGAACCGGCGCGCTGCTCATTCTGTTGAGCGTGCTTCTGGTGATCGCGGGCGGGGCCATCGGCGGGCAAACGGGCCTGAAGATTGCGTTGGGGTTCGCCGTGCTGATGAACGGTGTATCCTATTTTTTCTCGGACAAGATTGCGTTGATGTCCAGCGGAGCCCAGCCGGTATCGCGGGAAGAGTTGCCGCGTCTGTACGCGGTGATGGAACGCCTGGCGGCCAAGGCCAGTCTGCCGGTGCCTAAGCTCTACGTGATTCCGCAGGCCGCGCCGAACGCGTTTGCTACCGGAAGAAATCCCAGCCATGCGTCCGTGGCGGTGACCCAAGGACTGCTGGAATTGATGAACGACGATGAGCTCGAAGGCGTGATCGCCCACGAGCTTTCGCATGTGCGGAATTACGACATTCTGACCAGCTCCATCGCCGCCACCATCGCCGGCGCCATCACCTACCTGGCATCGATGGGGCGATGGGCGATGCTTTTCGGAGGTTTTGGTGGACGCGACGACGATCGGGAAGGCGGCGGCTTGTCCGCGATCTTGATGATTTTCCTCGCGCCCTTCGCGGCGATGCTCCTGCAATTGTTTCTCTCGCGGACCCGGGAATACGCCGCCGACGAAACCGGGGCGCGCATGGTCGGCCAGCCATACGGGTTGATCAGCGCCTTGCAGAAGCTGGGGGCGTACAATCAGCGCATCCCGACGACGGCGCTGACGCCAAGTACCTCCGCGCTGTGCATCGTCAAGCCGTTGTTTGGAGGCCAGGTGCTGAGCTCGCTGTTCAGCACGCACCCGCCGCTGGAAGATCGTATCGCGGCCCTTCGTCAAATGACCGTCGTTCCCCAAAGGTAGGGAAGCTTGGTTTTCTGCGCAAATGGGGCGATGTACGTGTAAAGATTCCAGCTAATCCTGGTGCGGGTGCCCGGCTCGGGTTTTGCTCTTTCGCCCAACTCCATGATTCTGTTGCAATTAACAAAAGCATGGCGGGCAAGAACTCTTTGGTAGAGCAAGTGCATCAATATAGGCGTGACGGGGCCGGGTCGAGTTGGTCTGTCGGGGGACGGGGAAAATGAGCTGTAAAGATACTATCCATCTGATTTGCTGGTACTTAGAGCGGAAACTCTCGCCTTCGGTAGAGAATGAGATCGAACGCCATCTCAGCCAATGCCGGGATTGCCACCTCGTGCTAGACGCTGCGAATACTACATTGGACCGCTATTTTGAGCCCGCGCGACAGGTGGATGTGCAACCGGTTACCGAAGTAGCGTAGATCGAGACGCCTCTAAATACCTTGTAAATAACGGTTTACGGCTGTGCTAAGAAGTTTTGCACAGCCTCTTCTTTTTTGTGGTTGGTGTGCCTCGCCATCGATCACCTCTACTTATCCGCACTAGCAAAAAATTTATCCCGCACGTGAGAGCGCGTAATCTTTACTAGTACTAGTACGTTTATGAGGAGGTGTACTAGGCCCGTGAAGTTCCCGTAAAGCATGCAGAATCTTGACATTAGTCGATTTTCCACAGCACCTAGGGTATTTGGCGCAGAAGATGCTCCTTTAGCCGAGCATCCAAGGTCTTCGAGCGGCAAAAGGAGAATACGTCCATGAGCGAGTTTCAGGAACCAATCATCCACACCACGGAAACCCCACGATGGGTAGGCTTGGCGGTGGCGATATTGGGCGGAGTGTCTTTGTTGGGCCTAGGGGTGGGATGGGCCGCCCTGAACCACGCGAATAGCATTGAACAGACCACCCAAGCGTCCGTGAAGCAGTCCACCGACGCGTTGAGCCAGAGACTGGCGAAAGACGACGAGATTAATCAACAGTTGCAGAGCGACCTGAAGGTGGTGACCGACAAGCTGAACGTGACGCAGTCGGAACTGCTGGCGGCACGCAAGCAAACCAAAGCGGTCACTTCGGCCGTGGACAAGAAACTGACGGGCTTGGAGAGCTCGGTCAATTCGCAGCTGGCCACCAAGGCTAGTTCGGACGACGTCAGCAAGCTGAATGGCGACGTTACCGGCGTGAAGACCGACCTGGATGCCCAGAAGAATAACTTGCAGATGGCCCGGAGCGAGATGGGCACGCTGATCGCCCGGAATCACGACGAAATCGACACCCTCCGCCGGATGGGACAGCGCGACTATTTCGAGTTCAACGTAACGCGGAAGGCTGGTGCGTCCAAGGTCGGATCGGTGCAGATCGAACTGAAGGACACCAACACCAAAAAGAACCAATACACCATCAACGTGCTGGCGGACGACAAGAGCTTCGAGAAGAAGAATCGCTCGGTGAACGAGCCGATCTTCTTCTATACGGGCGGAAGCCATGCGGCACTGGAACTGGTGGTCAACAAGGTGACCAAGACGACGGCGTCGGGCTACCTGAGCGTGCCGAAGGCAGCGGGTACGGCCGCGGCAAGCGCATCCAATTCCGGTCAGTAATAACGGCGGTTTTGCAGAGGCAGAGCACAGCAGTGCCAAAGGGAGGATTCGCCAGAATCCTCCCTTTCTTTTTGGAGTCACCATCCCTGGTCCTGCGGACGTATCATGCTTACGGAACCGGCCCACCCCGCCAGGAGGGCGGCCTCGGCGCGAGATGGGCGGAACGCTGGAAGTCGCAGTCGAGTCATAGGAGGATCACCATGAGAATGCGTATCGGTATGGCAATGGCGGTGGCCCTATTTAGCGGGGCGCTGGCGATGGCGGGCGACGGCAGTTGGACGGGCTACATCGCGGACGCCAAATGCGGCGCAAAGGCCGCGCACGAAGGAGCGCGCGAGTGCACCATCAAGTGCGCCAAGGCCGGATCAAAGTACGTGTTCGTGGATGACGCGGACAAGAAAGTGTATGCCATCGACGATCAGGAAAAGGTGGCCGAACATGCCGGGCATCACGTGACCGTCAAGGGCACGGTGGATGGCGACACGCTGAAATTGAGCAGCATCGATATGGCGCCCGCGAAAAGCATGTAAGAGCTGGTAAGAAGAGCGGAGTTGCATTTCGACGGGCGGGGCTGCGGCCCCGCCCATTTTGTTTTTTGCGGGTTGCGGGATTTCCGCTACGATGTTGGCCTGCCTATGACGACAATTCTGCTGCATACCGCAAGAGCGTTGACCCCGGCGACAGAAATTCCAGACGCGGGCATCTTGATCCGCGACGGCGTGATTGAGGCGATCGGCCCGCGCCAAGGGATGAGCCTGCCGGCGGGGGCTCAAGAGATCACCGCAAAAGAGCAAACCGCGGTGCCGGGGTTTGTGGACGTGCACATCCACGGCGCCGGGGGCCATGACGTGATGGAGGGCACCGAAGAGGCTCTGGGTGGAGTTGCGCGCACCGTGGCGCGGCACGGCACAACGGCGTTCGTGGCCACCACCGTTACGGCCAGCCCCGAAGATATTTGCCGCAGCGTCGAAGGAATTGCCCGGTTCATTTTCACGCAGCACGAAACGGACGAAGCCCGGGCCGAGGTGCTGGGGATCCACTACGAAGGACCATTCATCAGCCCGGCGCGGCGCGGGGTGCATCCCGTGGAGTGCATCCAACTGCCATCGGTGGAACTCCTGGAGAAACTCCTTCACGCGGCATCCAGAAATGCACGCATTTTGACAATAGCGCCGGAACTGCCGGGAGCGGCGCCGTGCATCGAAGCGGCGCACAAGGCGGGCGTGGTGGTGGCCATGGGCCACACGGACGCGACCTACGAACAGGCGCGAGCAGCAATCGCGCGCGGAGTGCATCACGCGGTGCATGTGTACAACGCCATGCGGCCGTTCTCGCACCGCGACAGCGGGGTGATTGGCGCAGTGCTGACTTCGCCGGAGGTAACCGCGGAATTGATCGCCGATGGCGTGCACGTCGAGGAAGCGGCCATGCGGATGTTGCTGCAAGCCAAGGGCGCGGGGTGCGTGATTCTGGTGAGCGACGGGATTTCGGCCACGGGGATGCCGGACGGCAAGTACATGCTGGGCAAGTTTGAGGTGACCGTATCCGGCGGAGTGTGCCGCAATGCCGAGGGCAAGCTCGCCGGAAGCACGCTCACTCTGGACCGGGCGCTGCGGAACATTGTGGGCCTGGGCTTACCGCTGGCCGATGCAGTGCGTATGTTGACCTTGAATCCGGCGACGCTGCTGGGCATCGAGTTCAAGAAGGGGGCGCTGCGGATTGGGGCGGACGCGGACATAGTTCTGCTGGATCAGGGTTTGCAGGTGACCAATGTTTGGGCTCGAGGCGTACCGCTGAATTAGGGGTTCAGGGGGACCTTGAGTTCGGAGGCTAGCTGGGCGGGGTTAAAGGGGCTGCACGCGAAGTAGCGGTTCCCGACTTGCAGCGTGGGGACCTTGAGTTTGCCGTGGTTGGCCTGGAGCACGATGGCTTCGGCGGATGGATCTTCTTCGATGTTCACTTCGCGGTAGTCAACGCCTCGTTGTTTCAAGAAAGATTTGGCGCGGCGACAATCCGGGCACAAGCGGGTGGTGTAGATGGTGACGGGTTCCATTAAGAGTTTGTGCGCGTCGCCGACCAACGTTATCCAGGCGTTATGGCGTCATTCGCCGGAGACCCGCACGCTGCGACGGGTGCGGGCAACCTGGATGCGGACCAGGGAGCGCTGCAGCGCAACGGCGGCGCGATCCCAATCGACGGTAGGATCGCTAGCGGCGGCGGCAAGGCGCTGTTCGGCGCGTTTCTTGGCCTCTTCGGCGCGCGCGAGGTCGATTTCTTCGGGGCGCTCGGCAAATTCGGCAAGAACGGTGACGCGATCTCCCAGGACTTCGGCGAAACCGCTGATCACGGCCAGCGGCGCGGGAGGGCTGGCGGCCGCCGCGCGATAGGTGAGCTCGCCGATGCCCAGTTCGGTGATGAGCGGCGCGTGGCCGGGAAGAATGCCCAAGCAGCCGTCGGCGCCGGGGAGGGTGACCTCCACGACGGTCTCGCGGAGCAACTGGCGCTCCGGGGTGACGATGATGAGCTCGATGGATACGGGCAGCATTTTTCCAGTTAGGCGGTGGCCTTCATCTTTTCCGCTTTTTCCAGGGCTTCGTCAATGGTGCCAACCATGTAGAAAGCCTGTTCGGGAACGTCGTCGTATTTGCCTTCGACGATTTCCTTGAAGCTGCGGACGGTGTCTTCGATTTTAACGTATTTGCCTTCGAGGCCGGTGAACTGGGCGGCCACGAACATGGGCTGGGAAAGGAACCTTTCGATTTTGCGGGCACGGGCCACGGTGCGCTTGTCTTCGTCGGAAAGTTCTTCGATGCCCAGGATGGCGATAATGTCTTGGAGATCTTTGTAGCGCTGCAGAATGGATTTTACGCCGCGAGCCACGGCGTAGTGTTCGGCGCCGACGATACGGGGGTCGAGAATGCGGGAGTAGCTGGCCAGGGGATCGACGGCGGGATAGATGCCGCGCTCGACGATCTGGCGGCTCAGGTTGGTGGTGGCGTCGAGGTGCGCGAAGGTCGCGGCGGGAGCGGGATCGGTGTAGTCGTCGGCCGGCACGTAGATGGCTTGCACCGAGGTGATCGAGCCGGATTTTGTGGAAGTGATGCGCTCCTGGAGTTCGCCGATTTCGGTGTTGAGGTTGGGCTGGTAGCCTACGGCAGAGGGCATGCGTCCGAGCAGCGCGGAAACTTCGGAGCCGGCTTGCACGAAGCGGAAAATGTTGTCGATGAAGAGGAGCACGTCGAGATGCTCTTCGTCGCGGAAATATTCGGCGACGGTGAGGCCGGTGAGACCTACGCGAAGGCGTGAGCCGGGCGGCTCGGTCATCTGGCCATAAATCAGCGCGGCGCGGGATTTTTCCGTGTTGCCCGGCACGATGACGCCGCTCTCCGACATTTCCAGCCACAGGTCGTTGCCTTCACGGGTGCGCTCACCCACGCCGGCGAAAACAGAAACGCCGCCGTGCTTCATGGCGACGTTGTGGATCAGCTCCATGATGAGCACGGTTTTGCCGACGCCCGCGCCGCCGAAGAGGCCGATTTTGCCGCCCTTGAGATACGGTTCGATTAGGTCGACGACTTTGATGCCGGTCTCAAACATTTCCAGCGTGGTGGACTGATCTTCCAGCGTTGGGGCCGGACGGTGAATGGGATAGTGCTTGTCACTAACGATGGGACCAAGTTGATCGACGGGCTTGCCGAGAACGTTCATGACGCGGCCAAGTGTCGCGCGGCCCACGGGCACGGTGATGCCGCCGCCGGTGTCGAAGGCCTTCATGCCGCGAACCATGCCCTCGGTGGGT
Source organism: uncultured Acidobacteriota bacterium (assembly GCA_963788495.1). Lineage (GTDB taxonomy): Bacteria > Acidobacteriota > Terriglobia > Acidiferrales > UBA7541 > Acidiferrum. The sequence continues at coordinate 430,824 of CAWBGX010000007.1, forward strand.
TCCATGGCGACGGCGCGAACACGGCCCTCGCCGAGGTGCTGCTGTACTTCGACGGTGACGTCGAGGGGCTCAGGAATGTTGAAGCCCTCGCTGGTGATGCGGACAGCGTTGTAAATCGCCGGAAGATGCCCGGCCTCAAATTGAATATCGAGCACCGGTCCGATGACCTGGACCACGTGCCCGACGGCTGCGTATTTCTCTGCCATGCCCTCTCCTAGGCGCCGTACGACGCGCCGCTGACAATTTCGATAATTTCCTTGGTAATGGCCGCCTGGCGAACCTTGTTCATGTGCAGGGTGAGCGCTTCGATGACGTCGCCGGCATTTTTCGTGGCGGATTCCATGGCGGTCATGCGCGCGGCGTACTCGGATGCGGAAGATTCCAGCATGGCGCGGAGCAGCTGCGTTTCGATGTAGCGCGGCAACAGCTTGTGGAGCAATTGGGTTTCCGGCTGTTCGTAGATGTAATCGACCTGGGTCTCGGCTTTTTCTTTCTGTTTTTCGGCGTCTTGGTCTTCGCGAATGGCTTCCACGGGCAGCAGTTTTTCCGCCACCAGGTTGGGCACCATGATGCTCTTGAATTCGCTGAAGATGATGTACACAGAATCGACCTCGCGCTTGGCGTACAGGTCGGTGGCGAGCGTCGCGATTTCGCGCGCGGTCTTGAATTCCACGCGGGCGAGCACGTTGATGAACTCCCCCGCAAAGGCGAAGCCGGCTTTTTTCAGGGAGTCGCGGCCCTTTTTGCCGACGGGGATGGTGAGGATTTTCTTGCCCTTGTTGGCGCGGAAGAATTCGCTGGCTTTGCGAAGGATGTTGGCATTGAAAGCGCCTGCCAGGCCGCGTTCGCCGCTAAGGACAATGGCCAAAATGTTTTGTTCGGGGCGACGCTCCAGAAGGGGATGCTGCGGTTCTTGAATGCGCGCCATGGTGGAGCGAAGGACGCGAGCCAGTTCGTGCGCGTAGGGACGCGCGGCCAAGGCGGCTTCCTGGGCGCGGCGCAAGCGGGCCGCGGCGACGAATTTCATGGCGCGGGTGATCTGCTGGCTGTTCTTCACCGAGCGGATGCGGCGCCGGAAATCGAGAAGTGTAGGCATGATGGTGTGGTTGCGGGCGCGCCTTTATTTCGCCGCGGCGGCCGCCACGGAAGCGGTGAAGCGCTCCTTAAAGGCTTCCACAGCTTTCTTGATTTCAGCCTTGATGCCATCATCGAGGGCTTTTTTCTCGGCAATATTTTTCAGGATAGAGGGATTACTGGTCTCGACAAACTGCAAGAGCTCGCTCTCAAAGCGGCGGATTTCGGCGACCGGGATGGCGTCCATCAAGCCGCTGGTGGCCACAAAGAGACTGAGCACCTGCTTTTCCACGGACAGCGGAACGTATTGGTCCTGCTTGAGAACTTCCTGGAGGCGCTGGCCGCGGCCAAGCTGCGCCTGCGTGGCTTTATCGAGCTGATCGGCGCCGAATTGCGCGAAGGCCGCGAGATCGCGGTATTGCGCCATGTCCAGGCGCAGGGAACCGGCGACTTGGCGCATGGCCTTGATTTGCGCGTTGCCGCCAACGCGGCTGACGGAGATGCCGACGTTGATGGCCGGGCGGATGCCGGCGTTAAAGAGGTCGGCCTCGAGATAGATCTGGCCGTCGGTGATGGAAATCACGTTGGTCGGAATGTAAGCGGAGACGTCGCCGGCCTGGGTTTCGATGACCGGCAGCGAGGTGAGCGAGCCGGCGCCCAGCTTGTCGTTGAGCTTGGCGGCGCGCTCCAGAAGACGCGAGTGCAGATAAAAAACGTCGCCGGGGAAGGCTTCGCGGCCGGGCGGGCGGCGGAGCAAGAGCGAAATTTCTCGATAGGCCTGGGCGTGCTTGGAAAGATCGTCGTAGAAGGTGATGGCGTGACGCTTGGTGTCGCGGAAATATTCGCCCATGGCGCAGGCCGCGTAGGGCGCGATGTACTGGACGGAAGCGGGCTCGGAGGCGGACGAGGCCACGACGATGGTGTAGTCCATGGCACCGGCATCGGTGAGCACCTTGACGACCTGGGCGATCGTGGAGCGCTTCTGGCCGATGGCGCAGTAGATGCAAATTAAGTTGCCGCCCTTTTGGTTGATGATGGTGTCCAGGATGACCGCGGTTTTGCCGGTCTGGCGGTCGCCGATGATCAGCTCGCGCTGGCCGCGGCCGATGGGGATCATGGAATCGATGGCTTTGATGCCGGTCTGGACCGGCTCGCGCACGGGTTGGCGATCGAGCACGCCGGGAGCGATGCGCTCCAGCGGATTGCGCTGCTTGGAGGCGATGGGGCCTTTGCCGTCGACAGGCTCGCCAAGAGGGTTGACCACGCGGCCGATGAGCGCTTCACCCACAGGCACGGACATGATGGTGTTGGTGCGCTTGACGGTGTCGCCTTCCTTCAGCTCGAAGGACTCGCCGAGGAGCACGGCGCCGACTTCCTCCTCTTCCAGGTTGAGGGCGATGCCGAAAATGTTGTGCGGGAAGGCGAGCATTTCGCCGGCCATGACCTTGTCCAGGCCGTGAATGCGGGCGATGCCGTCGCCGACGCTGATGATCGAGCCGACTTCGTCGACGGCGACGGTTTGTTCGTAGTTTTCGATCTGCTCGCGCAGGATCTTGCTGATTTCGTCTGCCTTGATGTTGGCCATTCGCGCTCCTGATTCCTATTCTGCCGCGAGCCGGGTGCGCAATGCATTCAGGCGATTGCGCAGCGAGCCGTCATAAATGGTGTCCCCTACGCGCACGATTGCGCCGCCGAGCAGCGCTGGTTCGAGCGAATACTTGGCCTCAACGCGCTTGCCGGTGATGCGCTCCAGGGTGCCGGCGAACTCGGCTTTCTGCGCGGCGCTAAGCTCGACCGCAGAAGAAATCTCGGCCTCGGCAATACCCTGGCGCTGCCGGACAACTGCCTGAAACGCGGTGAGGATCTCCGGCAGTATGTGGGTGCGCTGGTGATCCGCAATCACAAAGAGAAAATTGCGAAGAATCTTGCTGGCGCCCAGGCGGGCGATCAGCTTTTCGATGACGCCGTGCTTGGCGTCGCGGCTCACTGCCGGGCTGGCCAGGACATTGCGCAGTTCGGCGGACTCGGCGTAGAGGGCGGCAAAATCCGCGAGCTGCTTGAGGGCCGGTGCGGCAGCGCCCTGCGCCAGGGCGACGTCCGCGAGGGCATTGGCGTATTGGAGGCTGGCCGATTTCAATTGGGCCGCCCTTCCAGGCTCTTCACGAAAGCGGCCACCAGAGATTCCTGCGCTTGTGGCGTGAGTTGCTTGGCCAGGAGAATCTCGGCGCCGTCGACGGCGAGATTCGCGGCGATGGCTTTCAGCTCCAGGCGGGCGGCGCGCTCGGCGGCTTCGATTTCCGCGCCGGCGGCGACACTGATTTTCCGCGCGTCGGTCTGGATACTAGCGCGGATGCGTTCGGCTTCCGCGGCGGCTTCGGTTTGCGCCACTGCGCGAAGCTGGGCTACCTGCTGCTGGAGGCTGGCCAATTTTCCTTCGGCTTCGCGCAACTGGCGATCGGCCTCGGCTTTGACGGCGGTCGCTTTGGTGATGGCGGAGCTGATGGCGTCGGCGTTCTTGCGGAAGAAGGGGGGCGTCAGCTTCAGAAAAACCCAAGCGACCAGGCCGACGACGATCGCGAAGTTGATCCACTTGAAGAGTTCATTGGCCTGCCCGGTGGCGGCGCTACCGCCTTCTTCCGCAGCATGTGCGGCGAGCACGGCAAAAAACAATAGGAACAGCAGACGGTTGAGAACGGGAAAACTGCGGCTGCGCGTCATCGAGCCCCTCGCACGGGGTTGCTGGGACGCGGGGGAACCTGGAGCACACGGCGTACGATTTCGCTGGAAAGTTGGCCGACCGAGGCTTCGACCTCGCGCCGGGCGGCGGCGAGTTCCTTGGCGACGCGGTCTTTGGCAGAGGCCACTTCAGCGGTAGCTTTACCGCGGGCGTCCTTGAGCAAGGCGGCCCGCTCGTCCAGGAGCTTCTTGCGGGCGGCTTCCTGCTCGGCGTAGACCTGCGCGCGGGCTTGCTTGAGCGCTTCCTGATACTGCTTCACTTTTTCGGCGGCGGCGGCCTGTGCGGCTTCCGCAGCCTGGCGGGCGCCCGCAGTGCGCGCTTCGCGCTCGGCCATTATCTGGAGCAGCGGTTTGAAAAATATCGCGCGGAGAATGACATAGAACAGCAGGACGATCAGGACTGTAGGCACAGCCTGAAGGAACAGTCCGCCAAGTTGGTGGCCGATTTCTTGCATTTAAACTGTGTCGCCTGTACCTCAAGGTTAGCAGCCGCGCCGTTTCCCCGACCCGGGAAGGAGTACAACGGCGGGTCTGAAGCTGCTCACTGAAACAATATTTTATAGCATCCGGCGCAGCGTGGCGTCAATGCGAGGTAAATCAGGATGTTACAAGGGAAGTGTCTTATTGTTTAGCAGCGGTCGCGGCGGAAGAAGCAGCGGCGCTGGGCGCGGGCACCGAGCCGCCAGCTTGATCATATACATAGCGGATGACCAGGGGAGTGTTGTTGCGGCCAACGGTCATGTGCAGCGTTTCATAGAGCTGGGTGCGGTCATAAGAGAGTTCAAAGGTGCGGCTCATTTTGCCGCCACGAGGGCTCTTTTCGTCGGTGGTCAGGCGGGTGTCTTCCCAATGAGCGGCAATCTCTTGATAATTAGGATCTTTTGATTTTTGCAGCTTGCGACCGTCGGTGAAAAACGCGCGTTTGCGGGTTTGGTCGTCGAAGACATCGACCTCCACGTTTTTCTGGGCCTCGGCGATGTTCAGAGAGCGCGCCGGAGTGAATAACTCCTGCATACGCTGGCGATCTTCGTCGCTCTCGCCCTGGGAACCCGACCTTCGACCGCCGTAGCCCCCTCCCCCACCGCCGGGATAGCCGCCACCGGGGTACCCGCCGCCCATGCGGCGGTTTCCGCCATAACCCCCATTGTTTCCTCTAGTTCCACCGTCTCGGGCTTCCTGAGCCTTTTTGCGCGGATCGTCGCTGTCATCCTGGTCCAATTTCCAGGCACCCAGGATGGAAGCTCTGGGTTGTACCGGCGGCTTGGGCGCTTGGGCTTTGGCGGCGGGCGGCGGCGCGTCCTGAGACTGAACGGGGGGCAATGGTCCGGGAGGGGCCTGGGCACGCACACCGCCGGGCGATGCGAGAAGGACGATGCTCGCAAGGGCCAGCGCTAAGCGGATTGCTCGGATCGGCGACTTCATCATTGCTTCGGCTCGAACACGGCTCAACTAGTTGATTCCCGGTTTGCGGACGGAAGGTTCCCTGATTCTTAGCAGGCGCCGGGCTTCCGAAAGGACCGGCAGCCTCGGCGCGTTCCGCTGACCGCTCCCCTGATTTAGAGGAGGCTGCGGAAACAGGAGTTGCTTCGGGCAGAAAACGCATGAAGTTGTTTACCAGCCCTTGGAAGGGTCCGATGCCCGCTAAGGGGAAACTCGAAAATACTTCGGTCAGCGCTGCGCAGAATTCACGGACTGTTTCGACAGCTGGGCGTTGAGGTCGGTGATGCGCGGGAGAAGCGCCAGGGCGCCGAGTTCGCGGAAGCGGGCGGCGCGCCGGCGGTAGTCGTGCGCGCCGCGCGGCAGGATGGCCATGAAGGGGACGCCGGCATCGCGGGCCGCCAGAGCGTCGTCCACGTTATCACCCAGATACAGCGCGCTGGAGGGGTCGCGCCGGCCGAGAATTTTGAACAAGCCCTCCGGATGAGGCTTAATGTTCTTCACATCGTCCATGGTGACCACGGTGCGAAAGTGCGCGGCACTGGGCCAGGAATCGAAGGTGAAGGAAAACTCCCGGCGAGTGCGGCCGGTGAAGAGGTTCAGCTCGAAGCGGCGGGCCCAACGCTCCACCTGGCCCGGCGTTATGAGGAATTTTTCGTTGCGAACGTTGCCGGGCTTCCCGTCCGTTCCCCAATAGAATTTCTCGAAGGCCAGGCGCGCTTCGGCGTAGGTAATCGGGCGGCCGAGACAGGTAACCCAGTCGGCGGTCATGCGCCAATCGTCGTTGTAGCCGGGCTTGCTCTTCCATTTATGGAGCTGGGCATAGGTGACGCGCTTGCCGCTGAGATAACGAACGGTTTCGAGCGCGGAGCGCCAATAGGTGCCGCGAACGTCGATCAGGACGCCATCGACGTCGAAGATCAGGATTTCCGGTTGTATTTTTTGGGGCAATTCGCGCTTTTTTTTCGGAGTCATCGTCTCATGAAAGAAAATCAGCGCATTGAGTGTCGCCGGATTCAACGCGGGGCGTCAAGCGAGAGGCAAACGCTTTGGCGGGTGGTCAAGTGTGGAATGATTTCGGCGGGCCCGGCGAATCGGCATGGCTGCTGTTCCCTTCCCTGGTCCCGGCGTTTTTTATTTAGAGGGTCCGACGAGTTCCACCGCGTCGGCAGGCAGCGTCGAGCGGCGCGCCGCGTGCTGCAACAGAAGCTCGTCCAGTTCCGGCGGCCGGATGGGTTTGGTGAGATAGCCGTCCATTCCGGCGGCCAAACATCTTTCGCGGTCGCCCTTCATGGCGTGCGCGGTCAAGGCGATGATCCGCTGGTGAAGTCCGCTAGATTTCTCCTTTTCGCGAATTGCCGCGGTAGCCTCCATTCCATCCATTTCCGGCATCTGCACGTCCATGAGCACCAGGTCAAAACTCTCTTTCCCCAGCGCCTCCAGAGCCTCGCGGCCGTTGCCGGCGACCACCACCTGGTGTCCTCTCTTCTCCAGCAACCGCACGATCAGGCGCTGGTTTACCGCATTGTCCTCCGCCACCAATATGCGGAAGAAGGCCGACGGGTCGCGCGCATCCTGCAAAGAGAATCGGGTGACCAGCGGAATCGTGCCGTCTTGCCCGCGGGCTCCCAGCACCCGAGCGATGGCCTCGCGTAGTTCGGATTGCCGAATGGGCTTCAACAGGTACGCGGCTACGCCCAGTTCCTTGCAACGCGCGGCATCTCCCCGGCGACCCGCCGAGGTCAGCATCATGATGGTGGCCGTGGCCAGTTCGGGCTTCTGCCGGATGCGTTCGATAAGCGTAAATCCGTCCATGTTGGGCATGTGCATGTCCGTCAGGATCAGGCCGTAGGGAGTTCCTTCTTCCCGTGCCGCAGACAGTCGCGCCAGTGCCTCTTCGCCGTTTTCTGCCGGCGTGGATTTCATCTCCCAACGCCTCAGCATTCCTTCCAGGATTCGGCGGTTCGTGCGGTTGTCGTCCACCAGCAAGACTTTCACGCCCCGCAACGCCTCGGGAGGGGCAATGGTCCCGATTTTGGCCTTTTTCACATCCGCCACGCCCACCCGCGTAGTGAAGTGGAATTGGGTGCCTCGGCCCACTTCGCTTTCCACCCAGATTTTTCCGCCCATCATTTCCACCAAGCGGGTGGAGATGGTCAGGCCCAGGCCGGTTCCTCCATATTTTCGGGTGGTGGAGGTGTCCGCCTGGGAAAACGGAGCAAAGATCAGCTCGCGTTTCTCCTCGGGAATCCCGATGCCGGTGTCCGATACGGTAATGCGCAAAATGTGGTCCCGGCCGTCCTGGGCATCGACTTGAACCTTTACCGCCACCTCGCCCGCCGCCGTAAACTTGATGGCGTTGCCCACCAGGTTGATTACCACCTGGCGGAGCCGCGCAGAATCTCCGCGCACCACTTCCGGCACATCGGCGGCCACTTCGCACATAAGTTCCAGGCCTTTTTCGTCGGCGCGTATCGCCAGCGTCTTCAGCATGGATTCCAGGCAATCGCGCAGGTCGAAATCGGCGGCCTCCAAGTCGATTTTCCCCGCCTCGATCTTGGAAAAGTCGAGGATGTCGTTGATCACGACGAGCAAGGAATCCGCCGACATCTTCACGGTCTCCAGTAATTCTTGCTGCTCGGGGTTAAGCTGTGTCTCCAAGGCCAAACCGGTCATGCCCATAACTCCGTTCAGGGGCGTGCGGATTTCGTGGCTCATGTTGGCGAGAAACTCGCTCTTGGCCCGGCTGGCTTTTTCCGCGGCATCCTTGGCCTGGCGCATCTCGGATTCCGCCTGTTTGCGTTCGGCCACCTCCGTTTGCAGCTCTTGTGTGCGTTCTTGCACTCGCAGCTCGAGCTGATCCTTGGCGCGCTGGAGCGCCAAGTCGCGTTCTTGAATGCGGTCCAGCATCTGGTTAAACGAGGCGATCAGGGTGCCCACTTCGTCGCGGCTGCCAGCGACCGCCCGTAGCGCGTAATTTTCCTGTTCGGAGACCCCGTGGGCGATACCCGCCAGCCGCAAAATGGGTTCCGTAATTGGCCGGAGGAGCCGCGTGGAAACCAGGAAGGTCGCCAGGACGGAGAGCACAATAACCAATGCGGAGATCCCCGTGTATTGGCGAATCTTGGCATGCAAAGCGCCGAGATCCGAGATGATGGCGATCGATCCAGCGTTGCCCCGGTCCAGCCTCACGGTGCGGTAGAGGGTCAGCGAATCGGATGCAAATTGCTCCCCGCCCGGTTGCGAAAGCGGCATTTTGAAGGTCGCGTCCAGGCCGGTTCGCCGGTACTCCGCAAAACTCTTGCCGCTGGTGTCGTATAGACAGGCGGCGACGATATGGGGATCGGCGCGAAGCGCTCCCAGCGTATCCTGCGCGGACTTCTGGTCATTGAAAGTCAGCGAAGCCGCGGCGTTGGCTCCCAGAGTATCGGCCAAGACTGTGAGTTCGCTGGTCATCGCAGAACGGAAGCTCATTCGCTCATAGATCTCAAAGGCCAAGCACGCCACGGTCAGCCCCAGCAGGCTGGTGCACAGGACCACGAAGGTAAGCTTTCGCTGAATGGAGGCATCTCGATAAAGGGCCATTTCAGTTTCCTCTTGGATTGCCGATGACCGTCTTGGCCAGGGCCAGCAGCCTGGCGCTGATTTTCAGGCGCGCTTTCTCGGAGGCCTCCAGATTGATGTCAAAGCGGATTTTACTGGCTTCGACGCGAAATCCGATGATCCCCCCGTCCGCTGCAAAGTCGTCGCTCTCTCCCACCGTCAAGATCGGCCGGGCACTGACAACGGCCATGATCTCGCTGAGCTTTCTCGTTTCCGAAGCTCCGATGAACAACACCTGGCAGCCTTTCACTTCTTGCTCGGGCTTAAGATGCTGCACGCGCAGCGGCCGGGTCCCGATGGTCTTTCCGCTGAGGCTCTGGTCAAGGGCGCCGGAGAAGGGATCAGGTCCCACGGTGCAATAGGTCAAAGGGCTGGCGGCATCCTTGAAAGCGTCCTTAGGCCACTCCACGAATTGCGCAAAATGAAACAAGAAGGCGGCTTTCACGTCATACTCGCTGGAGCCGCTGGATTCCCCTGTGGCCCTGGACAGGGCGCTCGGAACCGCCGCCAGCAAGACGGCCAGCGACAACACCCTCAGGGTTCTTGAGCCTGCGGGGGGCCTCGCGCTCATGCGCTCCTCTTTGGGGTCTCGGACTTCCACCTTGTTCATCAAATTCCCGCAACCTTCTGCTAGAAATACCAAGTCAGTTTTGCGTACCAGCTCCGCCGGATGAGCCTGGATTCCGTTGCGGCGGCGCTATCGATGAATTCCAGATGCTGCCCCTGCAATAGGTTTTGGCCGAAGAGGCCGAGCGACATGCTCTCCGTGCCACGCCACGACACACCAGTGTCCAGCCGGGTATACGAGGGGACCCCTTCGGCCGGCAGGCGGTCGGTAAAACTGGCCGAGACGTCCCAGCCAAGGTTGTGCGGCAGGTCGAGGTGCGATGCTATGCGCGCGTGCTGGCGCGGATCACTGCCCTCAGTCTGAGGTCCGGTTTCGGTGTCTTGGCTCGGCGGGGTGCGATGCAAATGGATGCGCTCAAGGTCATAGCTCGGGCTGAGCGTCCAACGATGCGTCAACCTCCAGTTGGCCGCGATCTCGAGGCCGTGGGTTTCTCCGTCAATCAGGTTCGCGCTTGTGGATGGCAGGACCAGATGCGGCGGCGACGGCGTAGCCTCGAAGAACGGCGCGGCAGGTTCGGTGCTGATCTGGTGGTCGTAGTGGTTGTAATAAGCGGCGAGATCGATGGAAAGGCTTTTTCCGATGGTGGTTCGATAGCCGGCTTCGTAGGCGGTCTCGCCCTCATCCTTTATGTGGGGATTTCCCAGGACGCTGACTAGCGCTGGGGTCCCGTCGGGCGCGGTGAACCCTACGATATTGAGGCGCAAGGCAACATCGGTCTCCGCTGGAGTCCGCCGCGCTCGGGAGACCGCCGCCCAGAACATGCGCTGGTCGTTGAATGCGTACACCGCCCGCGCACTGGGAAGAGCTGCGAAGCCCGAGTAGGTGTTTCGTTCCAGCTTGGTGCCCAATGTAAGGTACAGGCGGTCTGGAACCACCGCGACTTCGTCTTGCACAAACCCGCTGACCATCGTCGTGGTTTGTTCGGGGGGATTCAGTGAGAACCCAACCGTGCCGTCCGAGCTTCCCGTGGTGAGGCGATAACCGAGGCCCCACAGCAAGTCCTGTCGCGCGCCCAACGCATGGTGGTGCTGGAAGTCGGTATTAAACGTCCTTCGTTTGTCTCCCAGCAGATCGCTGCGCTCGTACTCGTCGTAGGAAACCATCAGGGAGGTGTCCGAGCGCTCGGAGTATCTGTGGTCCCAAATCGACTGTATGTAGCCGCCCGATAAACTCACGAACAGCTGTGTGTCCACGCGCACGGGCGAAGTGATCGATGGCAACACCACCGACGGGTCTCCCTCGCGTCCCGTGTATAGGTCTCCCTGAACGGTCAGAGAATCCTTTTCGGAGAATGTGGTGTCGCTGCGGAAACCTTCTCGTAGCAGGTGCCAGCCGTCTCGTCCGTCCCGGGTGTTGACACCGTCCATGGCCTCCTGATTGAAATATTTTGAATAGACTCGGAAGTCGGTGCGCCGGCCCAGCTTGCCGCCGTATTGCGCCGTGCCGAACTCCGGGCTGGTATTGCCGCCGCCGGCAACCACCATCGCTCCCTGGGTGTCTGCCGCTTTCTTCTGGATGACGTTCACCACTCCATTCACCGCGTTCTCGCCCCACACCGTTGCGCCAGGACCGCGAATCACTTCGATTCTTTCGATGTTCTCCAGGGGCAGGTCGAAGGTGTCCCAGAACACGCCGCCGAACGTCTGGGTATAGATGTTGCGCCCGTCCAGCAACACCAGCAGTTCATTGCTGAATTGCCCATTCAGCCCCCGCGCGCTGATCGCCCAACTGCTGCCGTTGATCTGCGCAACATCGAGCCCCGGTACCATTCGCAACAAGTCGGGAATGTTCTTCGCGCCCGATCGCCGGATGGATTCCTGAGTGATTACAAACACCGCCGATGCCGTGCGTGATAGCTTCTGTTCTTTTTTTGATACCGAGGTCACTTCCACATCCATCAGGTTCTCGATGCTTAGCTGCGTGAGGTCCTTATCCGCCGGCGCGGGGCCTTGCGAAGACTGCGCCCGTGCGGTCGGGCAGCCGAGGAAGAAAAGCGTCCCCAGAAGTGCATTGCGATGAACGCGATATGCTCTTGAACTCACCTAGAATCTCCACGACACCTTGGCATAGGCGCTGCGCTTGACCTGCGAGGAGTTCACCGCCGCCAGTGCGTCGTTGAACTCCAAATGGTGATCCTGCAGCAGGTTTTGTCCCACCACGCTCAATTCCGCGCGTTCCGCGAACTGCCAACGCAGTTGGGTGTCCAACCGCGTGTACGACGGCACAAACTGCACCGGTAAGTGCCCCACAAAATAGGCGTTCGTGTCCCAGGAGAAACCGTGGGACATCTCCACGTGCGACCTTAACTGCGCCTGATGGCGGGATTGGAGCCTTGGGCGTCTGCCGCGCTGATGGTGTCTTGACTGCTGGCGCCGGTATGTAGATGCATCTCCAGGAAGGAATACCCGGGACTCAGGGTCCAGCAACTGGTCACTTTCCATTTGGCGAAGGCTTCCAGACCTTCGGTCGTGCCGTGCATCTGGTGATCCAGCATTTTGGGAATAACGAGCAGCGGCGGATTGGAGTTGTTGTCCAGGAAGGGGGGCTGCGGCTCGATGGTTTCGAGGTCGCTGTAGGTGTTAAAGAATGTCGCCAAGTCGATGGACAGCCTGCGATGGAGCTCCGCCCGGTAACCCAACTCATAAGCGATAACATGTTCGGATTTAGGGTCGGGATTGCCGAGCAGGATCACTTCCGCGGGTCCAGGCAGGGCCGCCAGGGCCGCGTCTAGGCCCGCGCGCCGTCGCGAAGGAGTCTGGCTGGCGCGGGAAATCGCGGCCCAGAAGGTGTGCCGGCGGCTGGGCGTCCAGGCCAGGCGCGCGCTGGGCTCGAGATCGTAACCCGTGAAATAGCTGTTCTCCAGTTTCGTGCCCACCGACAGCGCCAACCGGTCGGGCTTCAAGGCGATTTGGTCTTGTATAAAAAGATTAAAGAGATCCCCCGCCGAGTCCGCGGGAACAAAAGCCTGATCGACCGTACCCACGGTTTGGTCTCCGCTATAGCGATATCCTGCGCCCCAGATCAGATCCTGCCGGGTGCCCCAAGCCACGTGATGCTGGAAATCAAGATCGAAGGTGTTGCGGACCTCGCGAGACTCCGGTCCCGACCTGGTGTGCCGGTCAAAATAGATTTGTAACGTTGTGTCGGACCGGGCGGAGAATATGCGGTCCCAGCGGCCCAGGAGGTTTCCGCCCGATAGGCCGGCGACCCTTTGTACGGTCAGATTGTCGGGGGGTGAGAACACGGAGTGCACGATCGTGGCGCCTTCACTTCCGGCGTAAATGTCTCCTTGGGTGGTCAGGGAATCTTTTTTGGACAAGGTGGTGTCTGCCCGGAAACCCCCATGCAAGAGATGCCAATCGTCGTCCGCGTCTTGTCCGTTCAAGTCCAGAAAATGGCCGGTGTTTTGGTAGTCCGTAAAGATGCGATAACTGGTTTCTTTGGCCTTCCCTCCGTACTGCACCGTGCCGAACTCCTTCGCGTGCGTGCCCGCTCCGCCACTTACCAGGACGCCTTGCGTGTCCGCAGCCTTCTTGGTGATGACATTGATGACCCCGTTCACCGCATTGGCGCCCCAAACGCTTCCTCCTGGGCCGCGGATCACCTCGATGCGTTCAATGTCCTCGAGCGGAACATCCTGCGTATCCCAGAAGGCGCCGCCGAAAAGCGGTGTGTAAACCGCTCGGCCATCAATCAAGACCAGCAGCTTATCGGCGAACTGCGAATTGAAACCTCGCGCGGTAATGGCCCAGGTGTTCGCATTCATTTGGGTCACATCGAGTCCCGGCACCATGCGCAGCAAGTCAGGAATGTTGGTGGCCCCGGAACGCCGGATGTCTTCCTTGCTGATCACGAAAATGGCCGTCGCTACATCCGAGATCCGCTGTTCTTTTCTGGAAGCCGAAGTCACTTCCATGTTCATCAGATTCTCGATGCTGACTTGCGTCAGGTCGCCCACTTTCTGCTGCGACCCCGCCGGCCGCTCCGCGAGAGCTAGAATCGCAAGCACGATCGCGAATCGGCGCACCGCAGGTGTTCCGTTGCATAAATGCGACCGCAGAGAGAGTCCCCAGCCAGGCATCGCCGCTCCTTTTCCCGTTCCTTCCGCGTCTGCGCGTTCGGCGCGGTTCATCAAAAGCGCCAGGTCAACTTCGCGTACCCGCTGCGCTTGATCAGGCCTGATTGCGTCAACCCGCTCAGGTTGAAATATTCCAGTTCGTGGTCCTTCAGGAGGTTTTGTCCAAACACGCTGACGGAAATATTTTCGCGGAGTTGCCAGGTGAGTCCGGTATCCAGGCGGGTGCGAGTGGCGACCCCTAAGCTCGTCAAGCGGTCCGTGAAATAAGCGGAAGCGTCCCAGGTGATCGCGTGCCCCAGGTCCACGTGGGACTGCAGTTGGGCGGAGTGGTGCGGGCTTCCGCCCTGGGCAACGGCAAACAAGGTTGTGTCATTGCTCGTGGGATTCAGATGCATGTGCACTCGTTCAAACGCGTACCCACCCTTGAGCGCCCAACGAGCCAGCGGCTTCCAGCTCCCCGCGAGCTCCAATCCGTGAGCTTCTCCATGCATTCCGTTGCCGAACACCAGCGGCAGAACGAAGTGCGCCGGAGCCGGCGTGGAGACCAGCGTCAACGCGCCGGTCTCCAGCGTTCTCAGGTCGCCGTAGGAATTGAAAAAGGTGGAGAAATCGACCGACAAGGAATCGCTGACGGAAGCGCGATAACCTGCCTCATAGGCGATCAATTTTTCGTTCCGGAAGTTCGGATCGCCGTTCAAGATGATGTGAATCGGAATGCCGCCGGGCCCGGGGGTTTGTCCGCCGTCGACCTGATCGGCGACATCGCCGCTGGAAGGCGTCCTTTCCGCCCTGGAAATCGCCGCCCAGACGGTTTGCCTTTGGCTGGCCTGCCAAGCTAGCCGGGCGCTGGGCAGCAGGTCAAAACCGTTGTAGTCGTTATGCTCCAGCTTCGTTCCCGCCGTGAAGTACAGGCGATCCGGAACGACCTCAATCTCGTCTTGCAGGAAGCCGCTGAAAAGTTGCCGCGTGTTGTCCGACGGGTCGTAAAAAACTTCCGCGCTATTGCTGTCGTGACTTGTGTAACGGTAGTCCAGGCCCCAAATCAGGTTCTGCCGCTGGCCCACGGAGAAGTAGTCTTGAAACGCCACATCCAGCGTATCCCGGTCGTCCTTGAAGGGAACGCCGTGCTGGTAGCGGTCGAAGGAAACCTGAAGTGTTGACGCAGCCCGTTCGGAGTGAATGTGGTTCCAGACCGCCAGCGCGTCCCCTCCGGACATTTCGTCGTTTCGCGCTATTGCCGACGCGGACGAAAGGCCCACCACTTGTTGGCCTTCACTCCCGCCGTACAGATTTCCTTCGAACGTCAATTTGTTACTGGACGATGGCGTGCTATCGACTCGAAACCCGGCCCGCAATGCGTCCCAACCGTCTCCTCCAGCCTTGCCGTCGAGACCCGGCAAGTGATCCTGATTCATGTACTTCGCGTACGCCCGATAACTCGAACTCCTGCCGGCGTCGCCGCCATATTGCACGGTCCCGAATTCCTCGGCGAGGTTGCCTCCACCCGCGACCACCAAGCCTCCCCGCGTCTCCGACGAATTCTTGGTGATCACGTTGATCACCCCGTTCACGGCGTTAGCTCCCCAGACCGTTCCACCCGGACCGCGGACCACTTCGATCCGTTCGATGTCTTCCAGGGAAACATCCAACGTGTCCCAATAGACGCCTCCGAACGTGGGGGTGTACGCGCTGCGGCCGTCAATCATGACCAGCAGCTTGTCGCTGAACTGTTCGTTCAGTCCGCGAGCGCTGATCGCCCAGGTGTTCGCGTCGATTTGCGCTACGTTCAGTCCGGGGACCATGCGTAAGACGTCGGGAATACTCCTGGCCCCCGAGCGGCGAATGTCTTCTTTCGAAATCACAAAAATCGCGGCTGCCACCTTCGACAGTTTTTGTTCTTTTTTCGACACCGAGGTGACTTCCGTATTCATCAGATCTTCGAGGCTCACCTGGGTCAGGTCAGTCTGAGAACGACCCGGGCTTTGAGCAGATTGCGCGCACGTCAGGTGGCAAGTGAGCGTCAGCAGCACGGTACCGAGCGCGCCGCAGCCTCTGCCCAGTGCTCGCAATCCCGCGGATCTCTTGTTTTTGTGCACAGTCTCCCCCGGCTGGGTCCTGTGCATTTTCCAGACCGCAAGCGAGGGCCTGGGTCGGGGGTCAAGCTGTTTAAGATCAGCGATTTACGCGGTGACAACCAGTGGGAGGAAATCCCGGACTGGACCTGCAGAATAGGCCCGTTCCAAAATGGGCCAGGCGTGATCCAGGCGGTCAGCTTGCCTCGTTGCTGGCCCCTGTGGCGGGTTGCTACAATGGCTGGGAACGAGTCGTGGACGAAACCGAGTGCACCCTGGGAACGGCGCCCGCAGCGAAGTGCTTCCCCACGCGTGGTTCTCCGATCGGGCAGGATTGGCTATTTGTCGAAATCGTCGCAGGTGTGTGCCAGCGTGAGTCCCTGGCGACCGGCAGGATGAGGAGAGTGGCATGGCTGGATTCGGCGGAGTGGATTACATCGATTTTGATTCGCAACTGAATGACGAAGAGAAGCTGGTGCGGCAGACGGCGCGGCAATTCGTCGAGAATGAAATTATCCCGATCATTGAAAAACACAGCCGCGAGGGCACGTTTCCAGCTCACCTGGTGCCGCAGCTCGGCGAGCTCGGTTTTTTCGGCGCCAACCTGCAAGGATACGGTTGCGCGGGGATGTCTAACGTGGCCTACGGCCTGGTGACCCAGGAGCTGGAGCGCGGCGACTCTGGGCTGCGCAGTTTCGTTTCCGTGCAAAGCGCTTTAGTGATGTATCCGATCTACGCGTACGGAAGCGACGCGCAGAAAGACAAGTGGCTGCCATTGCTGCAGCAAGGCAAAGCTATCGGGTGTTTCGGATTGACTGAACCGCAGTTTGGGTCGAATCCCGGCGGCATGCTCGCACGCGCGGTGAAGAAGGGCGGCAAGTACGTCTTGAACGGCGAAAAAATGTGGATCACCAGCGGGTCCATCGCCGATGTTGCGGTGGTTTGGGCCAAGTGCGAAGACGAAAAGATTCGCGGATTTTTAGTGGAAAAGGGCACTCCGGGATTTAAAGCCTGGGACGTGCACGGGAAGTGGTCGCTGCGCGCCTCGGTGACCTCCGGATTGGCGTTCACCGATTGCGAGATCCCGGAAGCCAACCTGCTGCCCAACGTGGTTGGATTGAAAGGGCCATTGGGATGTCTCAACCAGGCGCGCTACGGCATAGGCTGGGGCGCGTTGGGTGCGGCGATGGCCTGCTACGACACCGCGCTGCAGTATGCGAAGACGCGCAAACAGTTTGCCAACAAGCCGATCGCCTCGCATCAACTGGTGCAGGAGAAGCTGGCCTGGATGATCACCGAGATCGTAAAGGGGCAATTGCTGGCCTTGCACGTCGGCCGGTTAAAGGACAAAGGCAAAGTCGATGCAGCGCACATTTCCATGCTGAAGATGAACAACGTTGCTATCGCCCTGGAAACGGCGCGCAAGGCGCGCGACATTCTGGGCGCCAACGGCATCGTGGACGATTACTGCATCATGCGGCACATGAACAATCTGGAGAGCGTATACACGTACGAGGGAACCAACGATATTCACAAGCTGGTAATCGGCGAACGCATCACCGGAATATCCGCGTTCGTGTAGCGCACTTCTACGTTTCCACCCAAACTACTGAAGCTGAGCTGGCTGTCGTCGAGCTTCAGGTTGAATTGCGTACCCCAAGATAAGCCACGTGGCGCTAGAACTTTAGCCCCCAAAACGAGGCGTCCGGTTTTACCAATTCCAAGCCGACGTCCC
Organism: uncultured Acidobacteriota bacterium; assembly: GCA_963788495.1. Classification (GTDB taxonomy): domain Bacteria; phylum Acidobacteriota; class Terriglobia; order Acidiferrales; family UBA7541; genus Acidiferrum. Next base: position 448,187 of record CAWBGX010000007.1, read on the forward strand.
AGGCTTCGTGATCGCGCCAGACCACCTCAGCTTCGGCCTTCCTCCCGCTCTCCGGATGAATCAGGCGCACGCGCCGGTGCAGCGGCAAGTCCGCGCCAACCACCGCCATGCAGCCGGAGTAGCTGACGTCCACGGTGACCGCATTGGCGCGCTTTGCCGTGGATTCTTCGTCCCATTCGACCAGCAATTTCACTTTGGAAATGATGCGCTTATGACTTCGTAGTTTGGTCCAGCGATCTTGCAGAGCCGTGGCGATCGGAGTGGGGGCGTGTTGGATGGCCATGTCTGACCTCGCATTCGAAGGGTTACAGGGGCCGGGGAGGGAAATTCAAAATTACTGCGGCTCTTTGCCGCGGTCAATAGTACTTTTTCGAAAAAAACACCGACAGCCCCCGGCCTTTCCAGTGCGACACGAGAGTGCTTCCGACCAGCACCAGGGAGAGCAGGGCCCAGGTCAAGCCTGGCCTTCGACCTCTATTCGCCATCACAGCTGCTAAATGGCTCCCTCCGGCTAGGGTTGATAGAAAGATTGTTCAGCATGTGCCCTGGGACGGAGTAGAATTGTCGCTACCTGGGCAGACGTTCTGTGCGTCTGAGCTAAGCAGTGTCCCTCCGCGCTTCGTCCCGTGTGGCAGCGAAGCGGGAACTTGACGGATTCTGGTCCCCTCAAGGAGTTTTGGATGACCGCCGCGTGCAGGCGTTGCGCAACGAGCTTCTTGCCCGTCATCGCTACTGCGGTTTTTCTTTGCACTGTGCCCGCATGGGGACAACAAAAGGGCCAAGGCCAGCAAATCATGCAGCTGTCCAACGGCAGCCTCACCGTCCGGGTACGCAAGCCCGACGGCTCGTTCATGGACGCCAATGTGATCGTCAATCTGTACGCCTTTACCGGCGGATCGGCGGGCATTGGATCGAACCGATCGGGCCAGGTCGAATTCAGTAGCGTGCCGGTTGGCAGCTATACCCTGGAAGTGATCGCCGCCGGGTATCAAAAGTTAACGCAATCCGTAGAGATCTCGATCGGCGGGCAGCATGAGCAAGTGTATGTCACACTCACGCCGGAGCCCGCTCCGGGCGGCAACTCCGCACCGGCAGGACCTCCGATTCTTGCCCCCAATGCCCAGAAAGAATTGAGCAAAGGCCTCGAAGCGCTTCGCCAAAACAAGACCGAAGAAGCCAGAAAACATTTGGAAAAACTCTCCCACTCCGCTCCCGGGAATCCGGATCTGAGCTATCTGTGGGGAATGTACTACCTGCAATCCAAAGACTTGGTTAAGGCCAGGAGCTCGTGGGAGCAGGCCGTTCAGATTTATCCGCGCCACGCGTTCGCGCTGGCCGCGCTCTCCCAACTCGCGTTGGAAAGGGGCGATTCTCCGGCGGCGATCGACTATCTGACGCGCGCCGTTGCGGCTGATCCCTCCTCTTGGCGCTTCCAGGAACGCCTCGCGGAGGCGTACTTGCAACATCAAGAGTACGACCAGGCGCAAAAACACGCCCAGCATGCCATCGAGCTGGGCAAAGACCGCGCTACCCAGGCTCCGCTCATTCTCGCAAAAGTCCTTGCTCAGCGGAACGCCTCCCAGAGCACGCAAAAAGCGCCGGACCCCATTCCTGCCGCACCAACTCTCGTTTTGCCTGCCGCGGAAAGCCTTCCGCCAGCCGAGAACGTCAAACCATCAGCGACGCCCGCCGCTGCTCCGGCAACCGCGTCCGCAAACCAGCCGGTTGACGCAGGCGTTGCTTCCATCGCTGAAGATTTGGTCCCCCCTCCAAAGTGGATGCCTCCGGACGTCGACGAAAGCATGCCCGCGGTCGAGCCGGGTGTGGCTTGCCCGTTGGAGAAGATCCAAGAGGAATCCGGAAAGCGGGTTCACGCCTTTATCGATGCGGTGAACCGCATCAGCGCCACCGAGTCGCTCGACGACGAAGTCATCGACCGCTTCGGATTCCCCGCCAGGCATGAATCACGCAACTACACCTATGTTGCCTCCGTCCAGGAAATCCGCCCGAACATGTACAACGTCGAGGAATACCGCAACGGCACCATGGCCCTGGATATCTTCCCGGAGCGCATCGCCACCCTCGGACTGACTTCCCTGGTGATGATCTTTCATCCCGTCTACCGCGACGACTATCAGGTTTCCTGCGAAGGCCTCAGCCGCTGGCACGGCGGCTTGGCCTGGCAGGTGCACTTCCGCCAGCGGCCGGACAAGCCGGCGCGCCTGCGGCAGTACCGTGTCGGCGGGCAACTTTTCCCGGTCGCGCTGCGAGGACGCGCCTGGATTGCGGTGGACACCTTCCAAGTCGTCAGCTTAGAAACCGACGTACTCGCGCCCATCCCGCAAATACGTTTGAAGGCCGAGCACATCGCCATCGAATACATGCCCGTCAAGTTTGCTTCGCACAATCAGGAATTGTGGCTCCCGCAAAGCGCCGAATTGTTCTTCGATTTCGGCGGGCGCCGGATGCACCGGCGCCACCACTTCCGCGATTACATGCTATTTTCCGTCGACGAGCGGCACGAGATTTCCACGCCTAAGATTGAGGCGGAAACCAACCCCGATTCCGGCGCCACCGTGCCTAATTGAAATTCCCCATTGAGCCGCCGCAGGTTTTCTCCGCAACCCGCGTCCACCACGCTTCCGTTTCGCCCGCCCATCGCATTTTTCGATATCGGCAATCGGTTCTTTACCTTTGACTCACTAGCACGTTAAAGGCAGCATTCGCAGCACTAGCTGGCGCTGTTGCTAGCACATTTCTTTTTCCCCCTCCAAGATGAGGACGTAGATAAGCGATCAGCGGGTGTCGTTCGTTACTTGTCTTTTTCCTAAGCCTCGGTTTAATCGCTTCGTTTCGGCTGTCGCACTGCCCCAGGGGGGCAGGGCTTTGCCGTCGATTCGATGCGCTGAACATTTTGTCGAGAGGCCGGTCCCCGGGATGGGTATTCAAATTTGATTGTGAGGTACGAAAATGAAGCATTTGGTCCTGGCTGTGCTCTTAGCCCTTTCCTTTGTGTTGCCGGTAACGGCCCAGACGTATCGCGGAGCCATCAACGGCAGCGTCACCGATCCCTCCGGGGCCGTCGTGCCCAACGCCGAGGTCAAAGCCACCGACAGGGCGACCGATATCGAACACACCACCGTCGCCACCGGAGACGGATTGTTCGTCTTTCAGGATTTGCCGATTGGAATTTACAAGGTTACCGTCACCGCCTCGGGCTTTCCGACACTCATCGTCGACAACATTCACGTCGCACAGGGCGCGATTTACACCCTGGACGCCAAACTGAAAATATCCCAGCAAGCCACAACGGTGGAAGTATCCGCCGCGGCCTTGACCCTGGACACCACGACGGAAACTCAAACGACTTTGCTCACCGGCACGGATTTGCAAACCATGCCGCAGAACGGCCGCGACTTTACCCAAATGATTCAGCTAGCTCCAGGATTCGGTGGCTATTCCGCGGGAGGATTCGGATCCTTGAACGGTACCCGCGCCAATCAGGTCAACTGGCAGATCGACGGCGTGGATAACAACGATTTGTGGCACAACGTGCCCGCGGTAAATCAAGGCGGCGTATCGGGAATCGCCGGAATCGTGCTTCCGATCGATGCCGTCGACCAGTTCTCGGTGCAAACGGAAGCGGCTCCGGAGTCCGGCCGCAACCCGGGTGGCACGGTGGATTTGGCGCTGAAGTCGGGCGGCAATGACTTTCATGGCTCCGTCTATTATTACGTCCGCAACGAGGCCTTTGCCGCGGCGTCTCCGTTCGTGGACTCCAAGAAAGAAAACCGCAACCAGCAATACGGCTTTTCCGTCGGCGGGCCATTCATCAAAGACCGACTGTTCTTCTTCACCACCTTCGAGAAGCAACGCTTCACCATCGGTTTGCCGGGCTTGGCTACTGAACCTTCCCAGGCATATCAGGCACAATCGCTGGCGGAATTGACCAAGTTCGGTGTGGCGCCGAATCCCGTCACTACCAGCCTGCTTGCCAATCTTTGGCCCGCTCAAGCCTTGAACGGGCCGGCGATACCCAACAACTTCTCCAGCCCTGATCCGGAATACGGGTACAGCTACAACGGACTGGCCAAAGCCGATTTTAAGATCAACGACAAGAACACCATCTCCTTTCACTATTTCATCGGCCAGGGAAACCAAGTCGCCCCGGTGGGGGGCTCTGCGCTTTCCGAAGCGGCGTCGGAGCTCAAGTACTACTACGAAGTAGCTCCGATCCACGTCTCGAACTACGCCATCGCCTGGAACTCCGCTTTATCGCCGCGGCTCTCCAACCAATTGCTGGCCGGTGTGAACTATTTCCGGCAAATCTTCAGCGACTTCAACACCAACTTCAATCTGACCAGTTATGGCCTCAACCTCTACAACGGTTTCAACCTGGCCGGCGCTCCGAACATCCAGATTACCGGGTTTGACGGGGTTGGGCAGACCCCGCCGGAAGGTCGCGAGGACATCACCGGGCACCTCACCGACGTGGTCTCCTACACCGCGGGCAAGCATCAGTATCGTTTCGGAGGAGAATTTCGCAGGGCGCAACTCGAAGAGTTTTACCACCGGCACGCCTTGGGCAATTTCATTTTCGACGGTTCTCAGGGCCCCTGGGCAGCGGATACCACCGTCACGAGCGAAGTCAAAGCCCTCGCCGACTTCCTTGCTGGTGATGTGGCTCGTTCCAGTATCGCGGTGGGAGATCCAACTCGGCTGGTCTTCGTGAAGACCTTTGCCCTTTTCGCGCAAGACACCTGGCAAATTAGCCAGAAATTGACGCTGAATTACGGCGTGCGCTGGGACTATGAGGGCCCTCTGGGAAATGACAAGAAGGATCTGTCCGTGTTTGTCCCCAGCAAGGGCGGCTTGTTATTCCAGGGAGCCGGCATCGACAGCGTTTACCCCAAGGACTATCGCAATTTCTCACCGCGCGTCGGATTTGCCTATAAGGTTGGCGAGCGGGGCGACCTTGTGGTTCGCGGCGGCTTCGGCGTGTACTTCGATACCCCGAACTTGAATCCCTTCCTGGACAATCGGCCGGCCAACGGCGCTCCTAACGGTCTGGAAGGGAATCCCGCGGGGCCTTCTCCGGTCCAAACCATTCCCGCCAATGCCTTCACCATCGCGGCCGGCGTGCCGGTCTTTAACCCCTCGGCCACGACCTGCGCCACAGGGAACGGCTGCGGGCAAGTTTTCAACATTTTTTCCGTCAGCCAGGATTTCCGCACCCCTTACAATTACAACTACAACCTCAACGTTGAAAAGACTTTGGGCCGATCGCTGCTCTTGCAGGTCGGTTATGTTGGCAGCGCCGCGCACCGCTTGATTACCACCGCGGACATCAACCAGCCGGCTTTTGGCGTGTACGCTTCGGACGCGGCGCAGCAAGCCGCCCGGCCCTTCTTCTCACAATTCCCGGACTTTGGCGTCATCAACCAGATCGAAACCAACGGCAATTCCAACTACAATTCGCTCCAGACCGTGCTAAAGGTGCGCGAATGGCACCGCTTTGCCGGTCAATTCACCTATACCTGGGCGCATGGTCTCGACGACATGACTGCCTATCGCGGCACCCTTCCGCAAGACAGCTTTAACCTGAAGGGCGACTATGGAAACATGGACTTCGATACCCGCCACAACTTTACCGCCGCGCTCAACTACGATCTGCCCCTCGCCAGTCGCTGGAAACCGTTGCTGAACGGGTGGGCCCTTAGCAGCTTGCTGTCCTTCCACACCGGCCAGCCTTTTACGGTTTTCTCCTCGAACGATACTACCGGCACAGGAGAAGGGGAGCAGCGTGCCGATCAGATTGGCGATCCCTACGCCGGCGTGACGCACGCCTTCAGCAAGAGCGGCGTAAGCTGGCTCAATCCTGCGGCTTTCGCCGATCCCGCCCCTGGAACGCTGGGAACCAGCCCGCGCAACGGGTACTACGGACCCGGCTATGGCTCGGTGGATTTCTCCGTCGTGAAGAACACCAAGATCACGGAACGCATCGGAACCCAGTTCCGCATCGAAATGTTCAACCTCTTCAACCGCACGAACCTTGCTCCCCCGAGCGGCTCGAACGGCAGCGGAGTCGGCATCACCGCCGACACCATCGGTGACTTTAACGGCGCCCCCGGTATCGGCCCGGGAGAGGCGTTCAACCTGCAGCTGGCTCTGAAAATAATCTTCTAACCACCCCCAACCCTTCCGCGAGTGCGCGACGCCTATACCCCCGTCGCGCACTCAACGGGAGATTTTTTCAGCCGCCCGGCCTCGCTTTTCTTATCCCCAGTTTCTCGGTGCGAGCATCGCTCGAATGGTCGCGGCGACCCGCCGCCCGGCCTGCGTCCCCTCCCAAAAACAAAAAGGCCGCCCTGATTGCTCAGAGCGGCCCTTGCTATTTTAATCCTGGCGACGACCTACGTTCCCACACAGTTACCCGTGCAGTATCATCGGCCCTACGAGGCTTAACTTCCGTGTTCGGGATGGGAACGGGTGTGACCCTCGCGGTTTGATCACCAGGAAAGTGTAAACTCGCGCGATAAGCTCGCGCGAGCCTGACAACAGAGATTGGCTGGCATTACAAGTTGTACTTTTCGTTGAACGCACTGTGTACTTAGGCGTTGCGGCCTCTCAATGAGGCCGCCTTTTGCTCTTCCCCAAAGACGGTCTGGGAAAGTTTTATGATTAAGCCGAACGGGCGATTAGTACTGGTCAGCTTCACGCATTACTGCGCTTCTACCTCCAGCCTATCAAAGTCGTAGTCTTCGACTGCCCTTCTTAGGTCTTAAACCTTGGGAGAACTTATCTTAGGGCGAGCTTCATGCTTAGATGCATTCAGCATTTATCTCTTCCAGACTTCGCTACCGAGCGGTGCCCCTGGCGGGACAGCTCGTACACAAGAGGTCTGTTCATCCCGGTCCTCTCGTACTAGGGACAACTCCCTTCAATTCTCCTGCGCCCACACCAGATAGGGACCGAACTGTCTCGCGACGTTCTGAACCCAGCTCACGTACCGCTTTAATAGGCGAACAGCCTAACCCTTGGGACCTTCTACAGCCCCAGGATGCGATGAGCCGACATCGAGGTGCCAAACCTAAGCGTCGATGTGAACTCTTGGCTTAGATCAGCCTGTTATCCCCGGCGTACCTTTTATCCGTTGAGCGATGGCCCTTCCACGCGGGACCACCGGATCACTAGATCCAACTTTCGTTCCTGCTCGACTTGTAAGTCTCACAGTCAAACCGGCTTATGCTCTTGCACTCCACAGCGGGTTTCCAATCCGCTTGAGCCGATCTTTGAGCGCCTCCGTTACAATTTAGGAGGCGACCGCCCCAGTCAAACTACCCGTCTGGCCGTGTCTCCCCACCCGTCACGGGTGGTAGGTTAGAACGACAGATCGGTCAGGGTAGTATTTCACTGTTGCCTCCTCCTCAGCCGAAACCAAGGTCTCACAGGCTCCTACCTATGCTACGCAGATCGATCCGTTACTCATGGCCAGAGTGCAGTTAAGGTGCACGGGGTCTTTCCGTCTTGATGCGGGCATCCGGCGTCTTCACCGGAACCACAAATTCGCCGAGCCGCTCGCCAAGACAGTCGATCTATCATTCCACCATTCGTGCAGGTCGGAACTTACCCGACAAGGAATTTCGCTACCTTAGGACCGTTATAGTTACGGCCGCCGTTCACCGGGGCTTCAGTTCAAGCCTTCGCCCTTGCGGGCTGAGCCCTTGCTTTAACCTTCCGGCACCGGGCAGGTGTCACCCCCTATACGTCGTATTCGACTTTGCAGAGAGCTGTGTTTTTGTTAAACAGTTGCAGATCGCGATTCGCTGCGACCGCTTCGGGCTATAAACCCTAGTGCGGCGCCCCTTCTCCCGAAGTTACGGGGCTAATGTGCCTAGTTCCTGAGCGAGCGTTCTCTCGAGCGCCTGTGGATATTCACCTCGTCTACCTGTGTCGGTTTGTGGTACGGGCACCTGGACGACTCCTTAGAGGTTTTTCCTGGCAGCGTGAAATCGGAAACTTGTCGGCCATACGGCCACGTGCCCAGTCTCACCGTTGAATGACCCTACGGATTTTCCTGTAAGATCCGGCTTTCACTGGTCAACCACCACTTCCATCCGGTGGCTTCCCTATCCTTCTGCGTCACCCCATCGTCAAACGTCACCAGGCGGGACCGGAATATTAACCGGTTGTCCATCAGTTACGCCTTTCGGCCTCACCTTAGGACCCGCCTAACCCTGAGCGGATTAACCTTCCTCAGGAAACCTTAGACTTTCGGCGACACGAGTTCTCATCGTGTTTATCGCTACTTATGCCGGCAGGGTCTCTTGTGTAGTGTTCAGTAGTCCTCTCGGTCTACCTTCAGACTCCACGCAATGCTCCCCTACCAAAGATCATCTCCGAAGAAATGACCATTTCGCAGCTTCGGTCATGTGCTTGAGCCCCGTTGGATTGTTGGTGCATATCCGCTTGACCAGTGAGCTGTTACGCTTTCTTTAAAGGATGGCTGCTTCTAAGCCAACCTCCTGGCTGTCCGAGCGAATACACTTCCTTTCCCACTTAGCACATAGTTAGGGACCTTAGCTGGCGATCTGGGCTGTTTCCCTTTTGACCACGGAGCTTATCCCCCGTAGTCTCACTCCCGCATATTTGTCCACGGCATTCGTAGTTTGATTGGATTTGATAGCCTGAGTTGGCCTCTAGTCCATTCAGAGCTCTACCACCGTGGCAATTCATGCAAGGCTGTCCCTAAAGACATTTCGGGGAGAACGAGCTATCACGGAATTTGATTAGCCTTTCACCCCTACCCTCAGCTCATCAGAGCGATTTTCAACTCACACCTGTTCGGACCTCCAGTCGCGGTTAAGCGACCTTCATCCTGGCCAAGGGTAGATCATCCCGCTTCGCGTCTAATCCAACGTACTTGTCGCCCTATTCGGACTCGGTTTCCCTACGGCTCGCTTGCGCTTAACCTTGCACGTTAGATTAACTAGCCGGCTCATTAAGCAAGAGGCACGCCGTCAGGCTTTTCCCGACCGAAGTCGAGACATGGCCCTCCGACTGCTTGTAAGCATACGGTTTCAGGTTCTATTTCACTCCCCTCGCAGGGGTGCTTTTCGCCTTTCCCTCACGGTACTGGTTCACTATCGGTCGCCAGAGAGTATTTAGCCTTGGAGAGTGGTCTCCCCAGTTTCCCACCGGATTACACGTGTCCGGTGGTACTCAGGATGCCGCTTCGAGTCCGGTACATTTTCGGTTACAGGGCTCTCACCTTCTATGGCCCCGCTTTCCAGCAGGTTCACCTAATGTCCGGTTTGGTAACTCTACTTATGCGGTCCTACAACCCCCAATGTGCAAGCACTTGGGTTTGGGCTGTTCCGATTTCGCTCGCCGCTACTTTCGGAATCTCTGTGATTTATTTTCCTCCAGGTACTGAGATGGTTCACTTCCCTGGGTTAGCTCATACCCGCCTATGTATTCAGCGGGCTGTAACGAGAGTTCATCTCGCCGGGTTTCCCCATTCGGAGATCCTCGGATCAAAGCCTGCTTGCGGCTCCCCGAGGCTTATCGCAGCTTGCCACGTCCTTCATCGCCTTCTGGCGCCAAGGCATCCACCGTACGCCCTTAGTAGCTTAATCATAAAACTCACCCAATCCGTCTCATCGCTCCGAAGTCCAAATTGCTTTGGTCCGGAAAACTTAGACGTCTTGATTCACGTAGCTCCATACATCCTCGCATCAGCATTCCGCAACCCGGGCAGGGCCGATCGGAACGCCTTCCACCCCTTCAGGGCTTCCGGAAACTGACGCAGGCTTTCGTCTCTACGATCCTCAAACAATTGACTGAGCCGCCTTTTTTCCACAGTTGCTCAACTCGAGCAAACTTGTAATTTAAATCCACACCATGGCATTCCGCCGGACCGTAATCCGGACGAAATTATCGGCGTGGACTTGCCAGCCTTTCTGTTGTCAAAGAGCGATATCCCTGATCCCGTCAGGGCCCTCAGCATTCCGCTGAGGTTTTTGTTTTCGTGGTTGCTGCCCGCGACTCGCGTTCCGGCCCCGTTTCCGAAGCCTTCGCACTACTCGCTGACCACTGCTCACTACCCACTAAACAATAAAAAACCCGGCGTCGAGCGCCGGGCTAAGCCACCACACCTTGGGTGGCTCTGCGCGAAGCTCGACATATTTCTACCCTGTGCTCGTAAAGAACCTCACTATAGGATCTACTGCTGGCCTTCGCTTGCTCGTACCCTGGGAAGACGCTTCTTCGACCCGACTGTGACGCCCCTGCTTGGCTCAGCTACCCCCGAGCCATTTGCAAGTATACCGAATTTCCTTATTTCGTCAAGCCCCCACGAAAACTATTTTGGGTGTTTTCCTCAGCCCTGTGGATAGAGTAGGCAGACCCCTACGATCAATGTAAAAGTACATTTCGGACTAGCAGAATCGGTCGGGAACGAACATGAAAATACGAATGCAGCAACTAGGCAAGATATTCGCCGGGAACACTACGCATGGTGCCCTCCCAGCGCGAATGGCACGTCTTTGTGTTCTATATGAGGACCTTCGAATTGAACTTACCGCGGTATCAAAGAAGAGAATTCCCTTTCTCGAGGCCACCGATAGAAGGTACAGACACAATTTTTTCTTGCGTCGGTCGATCCCAACATTGGTTGAATTCGCTGAAGCCCTTAGGCCCCTATCTCACTGTGTGGCCGTGATTTACCTGTGGCCTAAGTTTGGACGCTAGATTTCACGGATTCCCCAAAAACTCCAATGTTGAAAAAGGGATGCGCTCAAGTGATTCCCTAGGCATACACCTTTGGCTGGCGCGAACGACCGAGCGCTTTACGAAGCCTCGGAAGCAGCCCTGGCTCCATCTCCAGAATGCGCAAAGCCACATCCGCCGTCCGCCCTTGAATGACCCGACCGTTCTCCCACCGCGTCACCACCTTCTCTCCCAACCCGAACAACTCCTCTAACTCCGCCTGCGAAAGCCCCAGGTTCTTCCGTATCTCCACGATCCTGTCTGGCGATAGCAGTCCCCACTCTTCCCGAACCTGATTCTTGATTCGCCGTGACAATTCGCGCGACTGCTCGGCGGTGAAGAATTCCTCCCCGCACGATTCGCACCGGTACATCTCGGCGTTCTCAATCACGACCGGCATCTGGTTATAGCGCGCCTCGAACTTCCGGCGAATTTTCTTCGCGCGTTCCGAATCGCACACCGCGCAGGCAATTTTCATATTCCCTTTCGCAAGCCGCTCCAAAACCTAACCAAAGCTCTCGTCCTCTTTGAACGAGACGATCACCGCCAGCCCGCTCTGATTGATCTGCAGCTTCAAATAGACCCGCTGCCCTTCATACGTAATCTTGTACACGTCTTGCATCAACCCGGCCTTCTGCTCCGCGGCCATCGTCTTGTAGAAGTGGCTCGGTGCCACGCAATTGACGATGCAATCTGTAATATCCTCGTCCAGGAAACCCATCAGAGCCGCTGTCTGAAACGCGGAAATAGTAATCCGGTACTTTCCTTCCTTAACAAGCCCCTTCAAGCGAAGGAGCGCGTAAGTGGGCTGCATCAACCCTCCTGCGGTCAGTTAATTTGATGTTGAGCAACATGGTGTCCTCGCTTTCCCTTTGAATTTTGCTTCGGCTGACTTGCCGTGCTCAGGCCAACACGGCTGGGTAGCACGGAGCTAATAGTAGCATAGTGCTACCTCAATGTAAATCCTTGCTATAGTGGTGACGCGATCTTCGTCTTCTCTGTGTCCTTTCCGCGCGCTTCCCTTTGAGACCTCTGTGTTAAGCCTTTGCCCGGCGCTTTGACGTTCGTCGCTCGATCCTACAGTGCCCGGATCCCCACCTTCGTTGCCGCAGCACGCAGGCTCTTCAGCAACTTCACAAGAGGAGCCCATCCACTGCCCTGCACCTGGGTTTCGGCTCTTCGTCTCTGTGTCCTCTGTGCGCTTCCCTCGGAGACTCTGTGCTAAAGCCTTTCCTGGTTTTGTTTCCGTTCCCACATTCCTATCGGGTGCCGCATCCCTCCGATTTTGAGGGTGCGGATTTTGAATCTTCCTGTCCCTTTTGACCTAGGAAGCGACTGAACCAGGGGCCGCCCAAGGACCGCCGTCCCGCAATCTACTCAAAATACTTGTACTTACAAGATATCATTTGACATCCGGTAAATATGTGATATACTAGATTGTGTTTGTCCTGACCAGCCCGCGCCCGAACCGCTCTTTCCTCTCTATCAAACGCATCCCTACGCTCTTCAAACGCCAAGTCGCCCCTTTATTTTCAACAACTTCCAACATACCAATTTGCAAGTCCTTTCGTTTGATATCCATACGCACTACCCCGGGGGTGGGGGGGTATGAGACATCGTTCCAGGCCTCGACGTCTGCGGTGCACATCCCAGCGTCCCTCTTGTGCAAATCGCTCCTTTATTTTCAACAATTTACGAACTGCCTTTTTGCTAAGTCGTTTTGTTTGCTATTCATACAAACTGCTATGGGGGGTGGGGGGGTATTAGCACCTCTAACCAAAGGCCCTCGGTCTTGGAGCGGGGAGCCCTTCCGTCCTTTGCCGCCGGTCGTGGTCACGGCTCCAGCAAGCCAGGGTTTTACCGCTCTCAAGGAGATGGCTGGAGTGATACGCTTGGCCGGTCCCGGTCGCAAATCCGCCAGCGTTCTATGGCGCAAGGTTCTCAATTCCAAGCCAAGAGGTCGCGCATGCCCAATAGCGCCAGCACTCATCCCGTTCATCAAGCGCTTGCCAGCCACACCAGTCCCAAAGACTTACCCTGGGTTCCCTGGGCCGAGGGGCATTTCATCAAGCTCATCAAGCTGAATCCCATCACCGGCCAGATCATCCTGTTCATCCGCTCGGTTCCGGGAGCCGCCCTCCAGATGCATTTCCACCCCGGCACGGTGGTCGTCTACACCGTGCAAGGCGCATGGACTTACGACGAAGGTTGGGTTTCCCAGGCCGGAGACGTGGTCTTTGAAGTCGCCGGTTCCACGCACTCCCCGCGCATGGTCGCCAAGGAAGACACCATCGTTTTTGCGGTGATCGAAGGCGCCCTCGATTTCGTCGACGCCGCCGGCAACACCATCGCCACCGAAAACTGGCAAACCTTCCTGAAACGCTATCACGACCATTGCGACGCCCAGGGCCTGACCCCGGTGGACCTGACGAAGTTTTAGCCCGGCCTTTTGCCGAACCGCCGGGATGCGACCGCCTCACGGATATGCCATACGGAATATGAAGGAAAGGATATGCCGGGAAAAATCGAAGTCGGTGCAGTTGGCGGAAGAGGAAGCGACGAAGCGCTAGGAAAATTGTGACAATTTGTCTATAATCGGGGTTTGCCTTTGATGTGCTGGCCCCGCCTGAGTGGGTCTGCAGGGAATACGGAAATGAATCCGGTAATTGCAAAACTACATGAAGCGCAACTGCGCAAAGATCTTCCCGAGTTTCGGCCCGGCGACACGGTGCGCGTGAATGTCCGCCTGAAGGAAGGCGAAGGCGACAAGGAAAAAGAGCGCTTGCAGGCCTTTGAAGGCGTGGTGATCTCGAAGAAAGGACGCGCCTCCGGAGTGACCTTTACGGTCCGGCGCGTCAGCTTCGGCGTCGGCATCGAGCGTATTTTCCCGCTGCATTCGCCGACCATCAGTTCCATTGAAGTAGTCGGCAAGGGCAAAGTTCGCCGCGCTCGCCTCTACTACCTGCGCGAACTGCGCGGCAAGGCCGCCCGCATCAAGCGCGCGAGCCGCGAAGAAGCTCCAGTGGCCGTAGCCGCCGCCGCGAGCTCAGAAAGCAAGTAGACTCCGCGAGGTATATTCCTCCGAGGAAAAACCCGCCATCTTCGCTGTTCGAAAAGAACAGCAACGTATTTTTAGAAGACAGCCCCGAATATCCGGGGCTGTCTTACTTTGCGCAGTCTTGTTTTGCGCAGTTCTTCTCTGCCGACTTCTACTTCAGATACTGATCCATCCAATCGACCCAGCGGCGGTTCACGTCCATTTGCCGGACTGGGTCGCCGGGAAAATGGCCGGCGACGGGATAGGCAAAAAATTTCACCGGCACGCCGTTATCTTTCAGCGCATGGTAGAGCTGGTAAGACTGCGAAATGGTGACGCGGGCGTCGCCGGTGTCGTGAAGAATCAGCGTGGGGGTCTTGATATTTTTGGCATAGGTGATGGGCGACTGTTCGCGATAGGCCTTGAGATTGTCGCCGACAAACGGCGAGCCCTTGAAGCTGTAGCGGCCGGTCACGTTGCCGTCGGACAAATTGTATTCGTCATATAAATCGGTGACCGGGGCGCCGGCCATGGCGGCTTTCCAGATGGAATAGTGGCCGATGAGCCAGGAAGTCATGTAACCGCCGTAGGACCAGCCGGTCACGCCGATTTTGGATTCGTCGATGGAGCCGAGTTTTTTGAGCGCGTCGATTCCGGCCATGACGTCGCGGCCGGGGCCGTCGCCGGCATCGTTAAAGATGGCGCGCTGGTAGGCGTTGCCGAGATTGTCGCTGCCGCGATAGTTCGGTTGAAAGACGATGTAGCCGTGCGCCGCGAGCAACTGAGAAAGAAAGCCGAAACCGGTAATGGAAGAGGCGGTGGGTCCGCCGTGAATCAGCAGGACGAGCGGATATTTCTTGCCTTTCTGGAAGTCCGGCGGGTAGACCAGCACGCCATCTTCGTGGAAGCCATCGGGGCCCTGCCATTCGAATGGTTCGGACTTGCCTAACTGGAGGGCGGCGATGGCTTGATTGAAATTGGTCAGGCGCTTGGGAGCTTCACTAGCGGACGGCATGTAATACAACTCGGAAGGCTGCGTCGGGGTGCTGCCGGTGAAGGCGATTTCTCCTTGGCGGCCGACGGAAGCATCGATCCAGAAAAGCCAGGTGGGGTTGACGTCTCCGATGGCGAGTTTCTTGCCCTGTCCGCCGAGCGGCTGGAGCCACAGCGAAGTTCGCGTGCCATCGTGGCCGCCGACCAGCAGGGTGTTGCCGTCGGGCATCCAGATGACCCGGGACATATTGTGGTCGATGGAGCGGGTGGCCACGGTACCGTCCCCGCCGCTGGCCTGGGTCACCATGATTTCATTTTGATTGTTGGGATCGCCGTCGCGCGGATACCAATAGGCCACGCGCGATCCGTCCGGAGAAAACAGACCGAAGCTCTCAATGCTCGTATGCTTGGTGAGCTTGCGGATTTCCGCGGTGTCCACATCGAGGATTTGCAGCGTGGTCTGATCGTTGTCGCCGAACTGCGGATGATCCTGGCGGGTGAACAGCAAAAACTTTCCGTCGGCGGACCAATTGATGGGAGAAGCTGGGGAGCTAGGCGGAGCGCTTTTGGCCAGACTCCATGGGCCGGACGTGAGCCGCTTCGGTTTGCCGCCCTCAGCGGGAATGATCCAGAGATGCGAGGGAGTCTCCGCGGCGGTGGCCAAGTAGTCGTTGTCGCCGACTTCGAAGGCATCGTTGTGTTTCTCGATTTCTTTCTTGTTTTCTGGCTCGTCGGCGGTGACATAGGCGATGTCTTGCCCGTTGGGGCGCCAGGCGAATTGCTCGACGCCTTCGGGCGCGTCGGTAATTTTTTTAGCTTCGCCGCCGGTCAGAGGCAGGATGAAAAGCTGCAGCTTGGGGTCTTTGGCCATGGTGGTGTCGACGGCTTCGAAAGCCAGGCGGTCGCCGCTGGGTGACCAGCGCGGCGAGCCGACGCCCTTGCGATCGTAGGTCAGGACGTGCTGCGCACCGGTGGCGATGTCGATTAGAACAAGCTGGCGGTCGCTACGATCTTGCTCCAGATTTATACGAGAAACGACGAAGGCGATAGATTTCCCGTCCGGCGAAATCTGCGGGTCAGAAACCGACGTGATCTTGGGGAGATCGTCCAATTGGATGGGGCGAGTTTGGGCCGGCGCCGGCAGGCAGACGAAGCACGCCGCGATCAGCACGACAATGGCGCGGAGAAAAGCATTGACGGTCCGCGAGTACGCTTCAAACCGTGAGAAATGTTGGTGATGCGCAGGATGGTCGGTGGTCATGGCTGGCCGGCTCCTTCTTGAAGGTCGATCTCGTAGTGCACGCAAAGTTTTGGGTGCGCGTATGCTGCCACGCTGCGGGAAACTCCGTCAATCATGCGGCGTTACAGAATGCAGGCAACCCGATCTTCAGCGCCGAGGGGGCCGCGGAAGACTTTGCCCGTCTTAGACGCGCAGAAAAAGAGAAGAGAAGCAGGACGGAAACGTTTTTTTGGCGAGCGTCGTCCAGGGAAGGAGCCGACCTGTTGACACTCAACAGGAAGAGGCGTATCGTCCTGTTGATACTCTACAGGAGCAGGCTAATGACACCGCCGCGCGGGGAAGTGCTGCAAGGCACGCTGGACTTGATCGTGTTGAAAACGCTGGATGCCATGGGGCCGCTGCACGGCTACGGAATCGCGCAGCGGATCCAGCAGGTGTCGGAAGATTTGCTCAAGCTCAATCAGGGCACGCTATATCCGGCGCTGCTGCGGCTGGAGCAGCGCGGGTGGATCTCGTCGAAGTGGGGCCTTTCGGACAACAACCGCAAGGCCAAGTATTACTCGCTCACGCGGGCGGGACGCAAACAACTGGCCAGCGAAGCAGAAAGCTGGGAGCGCATGGCCGGGGTCATCGGGCGCCTGTTAGCGGGCACCGAGGGAGCATGACATGGGCTGGCTGCGAATGATGGCTTCGCGCCTGCTTGGTTTTTTCGGCAAGCGGCGCCTCGACGAGAATCTCGACGGGGAACTGCGCGCACATTTGCAACTGCTCACGGAAGAAAACGTTCGACGGGGCATGGCGCCGGAAGAGGCGGGCTACGCGGCGCGGCGCGAATTCGGCGGAGTGGAGCAGGTCAGGGAACTCTATCGCCAGCAGCGCGGGCTGCCGTTTCTCGATACGTTGCTGCAAGATGTGCGGTTCGCTGTGCGCACGCTGGCGAAGCGGCCGGGATTTGCGGCCGTCGCAATCCTCACGCTGGCCCTAGGAATCGGATCCACGACGGCGGTGTTCAGCGTCGTGGATCGTATTCTCTTCCGCAGTCTGCCGTACCCGCGGGAAGAAAAGTTGGTTTCCTTCGGCCTGCTGGCCCCAATTGAACGGGACGAGTTTATGTTGGGGGCCAGCTACATCGATTTTCGAAAGAATCCGGGTCCCTTCGAAACGGTGGCCTCCATGGCTCCCGGCACGAGCGATTGCGATGTGACCGAGGAAAATCCCGTGCGGTTGAATTGCGGGCTGGTCGAGCAGACTTTTCTGCCTACCTTGGGCGTCCAACCGATCTTGGGACGCAACTTCACGGTGGAAGAAGACCGACCGAACGCGCCCCGCGTGGCCATCCTTTCTTATTCGCTTTGGAAGAGCCGCTTTGGGGCTGATCCTGGAATTCTGCGCAAAACGATCTCGCTGGACGGCAAGCCAACGCGAATCATCGGCGTCCTATCTTCCGATTTTGAAATGCCCACGCTGCGCTCCGCCGATATTCTGCTTCCGCAAGCTCTCGATGAAGAGCAGCAGCGCAAGTCCGCGCCGGGAGCTGTGCTACGGACCTTCGCCCGCCTGAAGCCCGGCCTCGACGTTCCGCAGGCGATCGCGGGCCTGCAGCCGTGGTTTGAGCAGGCGGTGCAAGGAGCGCCTCCGCAGTTCCGCAAGGAAATTCATTTGTCGGTGCGCACGTTGCGCGATCGCCAGGCACACGACGTGCGTTTGGCGTCGTGGATCCTGCTGGGCGCCGTCTTTGCGGTGCTCCTGGTGGCGTGCACCAACGTGGCGAACCTGCTGCTCGCCCGCGCTGCCGGGCGCGAACGGGAACTCGCCGTGCGTGTGGCATTGGGAGCCAGCCGTGCGCGACTCGCGCGCCAGGCACTCACGGAAAGCTTGTTGCTGGGCTTATTCGGAGGCGCGCTGGGCTGTTGGGTCGCGGCTCTGCTGCTGCGGTTGTTTGTGTCCATCGCGCCCGAAGGTGTTCCGCACTTGCCGCAGGCCAGTCTTGATTTGCGTGTGGTGTTGTTCACATTCGGAGTGGCCGTTGCTTCCGCGATCCTTTTCGGCGTGGCGCCGGCACTTCAGCGGCCCGCGCCGGAGATGCTGAGCGGGAAGCAGACTCATGCAACAACGCGAAGCCTCGCCCGGCAAATCCTGGTATCGGCGCAAATCGCCATTTCCGTGGTTCTCCTCGCGGCAGCAGGCCTCTTGCTGCGCAGTTTGTGGAACCTGCAAAACGTTCCGACCGGCATCGAGACGCAAAAAGTTCTGACGGAAACGATATCGCTGGCGAACTACCGGTATCCCAACCCCGCGCAGCAAATCGCTTTTTTCACGGAACTCGAAGGGCGATTGAAGCATCTGCCGGGCGCGAGCGCGGTGGCCCTGAGCGATTCGCTGCCTCCCGCGGGTCCCATGCGCTCGACAATTTTCGCGGCCATCGAAGTTGCGGGCCGCCCGTCCCTTGCCGAGGGCACTGGAGGGATGGTGGGGTGGCGGGCAGTAACGCCGGATTATTTTTCCGCGCTGGCCATTCCGATTGTGCAAGGCCGGGGATTTCGGGAAGAAGACCGGCTTCCTTCCGAGAATTCCATCATTGTGAGCGAAACGCTGGCGCGGGCGCTGCTGCCGAATGAGAATCCCATCGGCAAGCGTGTGAGATTGTTTCGCCTGGAAGGACCGTGGCGGACGGTCGTGGGCGTGGCGGCCGACGTGAAAAACAACGGGCTGGCGGCAGGTTCCGACCCGGAATTCTACCTTCCCTGGAAAAACGATCCGGTGATCTCTTTTCGCAGCGGCAACGTGATTTTACGAACGCGAATGAATCCCAAAGCCGTCGGCGCGTGGATGCGCGGAGAAACCGCCGGCCTGGATCCGACGCTGCCGGTGAAGATCGAGACGATGAGCCAGCGCGTGGGCAAACTGGCGGACGGCCCGCGTTTCAACGCGGTGCTGTTGTCGCTGTTCGCCGGGATGGGCGTGTTGCTGGCGGCCATCGGAATTTACGGCGTGGTGGGCTTCTTGGTGGCGCAGCAGACGCGAGAGATCGGTGTCCGCATGGCGCTGGGTGCTACCCCGCAGAGCATCTTGAAAATGCTGCTTTCGAACGTGGCGCGCTGGACGATCTGCGGCGCAGTGGTAGGCCTCCTGGGCGCGTGGTTCTGCGCGCGGCTGCTGGAGTCTCTCTTGTTTGAAGTCCGGGCGCACGACCCGCTGCTTCTGGGCCTGGCGCTGTGCGTTCTGGTCGCGGTGGCTCTGCTGGCCGCGTGGATGCCGGCGCGGCGCGCGATGCGCGTCGATCCCATGGTGGCGCTGCGCTATGAGTGAAGGAGGCGAAGGATGACCGGCTTACGTACTTTTGTTTCGCGCCTCCGCGGAATGTTCGGAACGAGTCGCTCCGAGAACGACTTGAACGCCGAGGTGCGCGCGCACCTCGATGCCCTTGCGGAAGAAAACATTCGCCGGGGTATGACGCCGGAGGAGGCGGGCTACGCGGCGCGGCGCGAATTCGGTGGTGTCGAGCAGACCAAGGAATTGTATCGCGAGCAGCGCGGGCTGCCGTTCCTCGAGACGCTGGCTCAAGATGTGCGCTTGGGCTTGCGCGGTTTTCTGAAACGTCCGGGCTTCGCGTGTCTGGCCATTCTGACTCTGGCGCTTGGGATCGGCGTGAATACGACGCTTTTCACCTTCGTTCACGGGGTATTGCTCAGCCCGCTGCCATTTCGAGAGCCCGACCGGTTGGTGAGCCTGTGGGAGCGGAGCGTAATTGAGGGAAGTGACTCGGCGCATAACGTAGTTTCCGGTGGAGTTTTCCAAGCCTGGCAGCGGCAAGCCACCAGCTTCGAGCAAATGGCTTTGATAGGGGAAGATTCCGCGAATCTCTCCGGGGATGGAGGATCGTTGCCGGAGGCGATTGGAACGCGATACTGCTCCTACAATCTTTTTTTGATGCTGGGCGTCCAGCCGATTCAAGGGCGTCCCTTCGCCGCGGAAGACGACCGCCCCAACGCGAATGCGACGGCGCTGCTGACCTACGGCCTGTGGAAGCGCCGCTATGGAGGAGAACCCGCCATTATTGGCAAAACTATTTTGCTGAACGCCAAACCGTACACGGTCATTGGCGTTCTGCCGTCGTGGCTGGACTATCCGGACACGCGCGTCCAGGTTTGGCTGCCGGTGCGGCACGAGGTGGCCGCGAGCGAACTGGATAGCCGGTCCAACCACCGGTTTTTTGTAACGGCGCGTCTCAGGCCGGGAGTCAGTCGCGCGCAAGCTTATAGCGAACTTGACGGCATTCAGCAGCGCATGCACGAGCAGTTCCCCGGCGACCTGATGGGGAAGGGCGCCAACGTCGTTCCGCTCTCCGAGGATCTCGTCCGCGACGTAAAAACTTCTCTCTACGTGCTGATGGGGGCGGTCGGCTGCGTGTTGCTGATTACCTGCTTGAACATCGCCAATCTGTTTGTGGCGCGGGGCGCCGCGCGCCGCAAAGAGATCGCGGTGCGCGCGGCGCTAGGCGGCAGCCGATGGCGGCTGATGCGAGAGCAACTGACGGAGAGCCTGCTGCTGACGTTCGCGGGCGGAGCGCTGGGCGCTTTCCTGGCCTATGCGAGCATCCAGTGGCTGATCGCGCTTCGGGAAAACCTGCCGCGCGCAAATTCGATTCATGTCGATGGCGCCGCGCTGCTTTTTACCGTGGCGATCACCGCAATTAGCGGCGTGTTTGCTGGGCTGCTGCCGGCATTCTCAGCGACGCGAAGCGGGTTCCTGGAACCACTGAAAGAAAACTCGCGAGCCGTGGGCGGCGGACAGACTCGCGCAGGGCTGCGCAAGTTGCTGCTGACGGCGGAGATGGCGCTCACGGTAGTGCTGCTGATTGGCGCAGGGCTGCTGCTCAAGAGTTTCGTGGAATTGCGTTCCGTAAACATGGGATGCGCCACGAACAATGTGTTGACGATGAGTTTCAGTTTGCCGGAAGCAAAATACAAAGAACCCCGGCAAATCGCACAGTTTTTTGACAATTTATTGGCGCAGGTGCGTGCGACACCGGGTGTGAGCGCCGCAGGATTCGTCAGCGTCGTGCCCGGAGGCGGCCACTTCGAGGACAACACTTTCACCATAGAGGGTCGGCCGCCGCTGGCGCCGGGGCAGTTTCAAGACGCTACCGTCCGCGGCGCTGATCCAGCCTACTTCCGGACGATGGATATTCCGCTCCTGCGCGGCCGGTATTACGTGGCTGCAGACCACAGAGAGAACCTGAACGCCGCGATCGTTTCCGAGTCCATGGCGAAACGCTTTTTCCCCGGCGAAGATCCTTTGGGAAAGCGCGTAGTTATGGATTGGCTGGGAAGGCCACGTTTCGAGGTGGTGGGTGTGGTGGCCGACGTAATTTCCGACCTGGATGGCCCGCTGGAACCGACAATCTATTTCCCACTCAACTCGGGGAAATACAACTATGGCGCGCTTGTGGTGCGATCCACGCGAGAGGTGACCTCGCTGGCGTTGCCAATTCAAAAAGAAATCGCCGGGGTGGATGCGGATCTTCCGGTGTCCGACGTGTTGACGATGGAGCAAGTCATCGGCAAATCGACAGCCAATTCGAGGTTCGATGCTGTTCTGGTTCTGCTTTTCGCGGTGCTGGCCCTGATCTTGGCGGCGGTCGGGTTATACGGACTGTTGTCGTATCTCGTGACCCAGCGCACCAGCGAGATCGGCCTGCGTCTGGCTCTTGGGGCGCAGCGCTCCGCGGTGATGCGCTTAATGCTGGGGGACGGACTACGGCCGACGCTGGCCGGCTTGGCGATCGGACTTGCCGGTGGGGCAATCGCCGCGCGCCTGATCCGGAGCGTCTTGTTCGGAGCTCACCCTATCGATGCAACCGTATTCGCCGGCGTGGGCTTTGTGGTGGTGGTGGTCGCCGTGGTGGCGAGCGCCCTTCCTGCGTGGCGCGCATCACGGTTTGATCCGATAGCGGCGCTGCGCTGCGAATGAAGAGGCGCACAACACGCATCGCGGTGCAAAGCAGGGAGTGGAGCATGACCTGGTTGCGAACCACAACGGCAAAACTCAAGGCCTTGTTTCGCAGAAGAGAGCGCGAAAACGAGCTGGAGGAAGAACTCCGCGGACATCTCGACGCGCTCACCGAAGAAAACATTCGCCAGGGTATGACGCCGGAGGAGGCGCGCTACGCGGCGCGGCGCGAATTCGGCGGAGTGGAGCAAATCAAAGAAGATTATCGAGAGGCTCGGGGGCTGCCCATGCTGGAACTTTTTGTTCAGGACTTGCGCTATGCGTTGCGGACGCTGCGTAAGAATCCGGGTTTTGCGGCGGTCGCGGTGCTCACTTTGGCGCTGGGCATCGGAGCGAACACCGCGATTTTCAGCATCGTCAATGCGGTGCTGCTGAGGCCGCTGCCGTTTCCGCAGGCGAACCGCATCGTCGCGGTGTATCAGACGCTGGAGCGCAACGGGATACATAGGAACGGAGTTTCGTATTTAAACTTTGCGGACTGGCAACAGCAGAGCCATAGCTTCGAGCAAATGGGAGCGTTTGGGGAAAGCGACGTGACGCTTACCGGTGCGGGCGAGCCAGAAATTATTCCCGGAGCGGTGGTGACGTCCGGACTGTTGTCCGCTTTGGGTGTGCGTCCGGTTGCGGGGCGATTGCTGGTGCCGGACGACGACCGGCCCGGGGCGCCCGCGGTGGTGATGCTGAGCGAACGATTGTGGCGCAAGCGCTTCGGCGCGGCGGCGGATATTGTCGGCAAGACGGTAACACTGGACAAACAAGTGTTTACGGTCGCGGGCATTTTACCGGGCGATTTTCAATTTCCATTTCAGAATCCGCCGGCTGATTTGTGGATACCAGTGCAGCAGGACACGCAGCTGAAGAGTTTGATTCCCCGGCGAGGCGGACACTATCTGAGTGTCATTGCGCGACTCAAGCCGGGAGTGACCTTGGCAGGCGCCGAGACGGAGCTGGCGGGCATCAACGAGCGCCTGGCGAAACAATATCCCGCTGAGAATAGCGGATGGGGCATCCGGATCGCTCCGCTGCAACACGAACTGGTGGGAGATGTGCAGCTGGGATTGCTGGTGTTGCTGAGCGCGGTGGCGCTGGTGCTGCTGATCGCGTGCGCGAACGTCGCTAATCTTTTGCTGGCGCGGGCTACTTCGCGATCGCGGGAACTGGCGGTGCGCGCGGCGCTGGGGGCGGGGAGACAGCGCATCGTACGGCAGCTTTTGACCGAGAGTTTGCTGCTGGGCGGCATCGGAGGAGCGCTGGGCGCGGGGTCGGCGTGGTGGGCCGTGCGAGGCCTGGTCCAGTTGCTGCCGGATGATGTTCCGCGAATTCACGCGATTCAAGTGGATGGATGGGTTCTGGGTTTCACGCTACTGCTGAGCGTGCTGGTGAGCCTGGTGTTTGGGTTGGCGCCGGCGATCCAAGCTACCGCGGTGAACCTAGCGACTGGCTTGAAAGAAGGGGCTCGCGGTAACTCTGAGGGAAACGGGAAGCGTCTGCGCGGCGTCCTGATCGTCAGCGAGGTGGCGCTGGCGGTGGTGCTGCTGACCGGAGCGGGCTTGCTGGTGCGCAGTTTTCTGGAGCTGCAGAATGTGTCTCCCGGCTTTCGAGTGGACGGAATACTGACGGCGGCGGTGGTGCTGCCGCAATCGCAGTACACCAAGCCGGAGGAGTGGGCGAGGTACTCCGAGCAGGCGGTTGCGCGGATCAAGACGATCCACGGTGTCACCAGCGCTGCCGTGGTGATGGGGCTTCCCTTGTCGGGTAACCGCGTCAATCTGGCATTTGAGATTGACGGAAGGCCGCAAGCTCCCGAAGAACGCGTGTCCGCGAATTTTGCTTCGGTCAGCCGGGAATATTTTCCGTTGTTCGGAATCCCGCTTCTGCGTGGACGCGTTTTCGACGACCGCGATACCGCCACTTCGCAAAAGATCGCCATCGTCAGCGAGGCGTTTGCGCGCCGCTATTTCCCGAACGAGGAACCGGTGGGCAAGCACTTGACCTTTGGCTTTCCGGAACGTGCGTCTCGCGAAATTGTGGGCGTCGTCGGAGACGTAAAGCACGTGAGTCTCGACGCTCCCGTGGAGCCGGAGATGTATTTGCCGTTTGAACAGAATCCCGTATGGGGGATGAACTTTGTGGTGCGCACGGCGGGCGATCCGGCGGCGCTGGCGTCGGCGGTGCGCGAACGGATTCAGGAGGGCGACAAGGATTTGCCGGTTGTGGACGTGCAGCCGATGACCGTTTATCTGCGCGACTCGATGGCGCAGCCGCGTTTTCGGACTCTGTTGCTCGGATTGTTCGGAGTGGTGGCGCTGGTGCTCGCCGCGGTGGGAATTTACGGGGTCATTTCTTACAGCGTGGCGCAGCGCACGCAGGAGATTGGGCTACGCATGGCCCTCGGGGCTGATCCTGCACAGGTTTTACGGCTCGTGGTGGGCCAAGGTATGAAGTTGGTGCTGGTGGGACTTGCGGCGGGAGTGGCCGGTGCGTTCGGGCTGACGAGATTGTTCAGCAGCCTGCTCTTCGGGATTACCGCGGGCGATCCGCTCACTTACTGCGGAACGGTGTCGCTGCTGATTGGCGTTTCGCTGCTGGCGTGCTACATCCCGGCGCGGCGCGCAGTCCGCGTCGATCCGTTAGTGGCGCTTCGTTACGAGTAAGCGCGGAGGCGGGGACCATAGCCCGAGCGCCGTGCTAGAATCGCGAACGAATGAGCCGCATGTGTTCCTCGCGTTTCGAGCGTGCTGCGCGCAAGCTCGGATGGACGCGCATCGCTGGGCTGGATGAAGCCGGCCGCGGCGCGCTGTTTGGTCCGGTGGCCGCCGCCGCCGTCATTCTCAATCCGAAACGCCGCATTGTCGGTCTGGACGATTCCAAACAACTGGCTCCGGAACGCCGCGTGCAGCTTGCCGAACGAATCCGCGAACACGCTTTGGCGTGGGCCGTCGCGGAAATAGACGCACAGCGCATCGACGCCTGGAACATTTATCAAGCCAGCCGCCAAGCCATGACCGCGGCACTGCAACAGCTGGCCATTTTGCCGGATTACTTGCTGATCGACGCCATGCAGCTGGACGTGCTGATCGAACAGAAATCTCTTATTAAGGGCGACTGCAAGAGCGTGTCGATCGCCGCGGCGTCCATTCTGGCCAAGACGCACCGCGATGCCCGGATGGAAGAGTGGGACGCGGTCTATCCCCAGTACGGCTTGGCGCGTCACAAAGGGTACGCCACAGCCGATCATCTGGAGGCTTTGCGGCAGCATGGGCCTACGCCGTTACACCGGCATTCCTTCGCACCGGTCCGCGATGCGGGGTGCTGGTCGGCGGGAGCCACCCAGATAGCGCTGTTGCCGGACCCGCTGTTGCCCTGAGGCTCGAGCGTCGGCACGCCGAGGGACGGGGCGGCAAGCGCGCGCGAAGCGATTTCCGGGTCCTACCCCTGCTTCGCCTCGTCTTCGCCGGAAGTTTCCTGATCCCAACGGGGATAACTGGCTGCTCACACGGAGTTCTGGGTTCGTTGACTTGTGTTTTCTCCCCCTGCTAGCGTAGGCAAGCACGACTTGAGCCTGCCTTCGCCATGTGGCGCGGGAGAGGGAATCTCTCTCAGCAGGCGTGGGTGGCGCATTGTCTGAGTTCGCGAATGGCCTATAACAAAAGTAAATTCGTCGAAGCCGCGCAAAAGCTCCTGAACCAGGGCAAGGTTGCCCAGGCCATCGCCGAATACCAGCAGATTTTGAAGCACGAGCCGCGCGACCAGGTCACCTTGATGACCATCGGCGAGCTATATATCCGCCAGGGCGAAACCTTTCAGGCCATCGACTATTTCGAGCGCCTGGCGCAGCTCTTCGTCGGCGACGGTTTCCTGACCAAAGCGATTGCGGTGTACAAGCGCATTGCCAAGCTGGCGCCGGAAGAAATTCGTCCGCTCGAAAAGCTGGCCGACCTATACGTGCAGCAAGGGGTGATGAGCGAAGCGCGGCCGCTGTTCCTGCAGCTCGCGGAAATCCACCTGAAGAATAACCGCCAGCCCGAGGCCATTGCTCTTCTTAAAAAGCTCTTGATGGCCGAGCCGGACAATCTGCGTATTCAGATTCGCCTGGCCGATCTTTATCAAGCGATGGGGCAGACCCGCGAGGCGGTGGAAGGTTATGTTTCCGCCGCGCAACGTGCGCTGGCCCGGGGTGACCAGGCGGAATGCGAGAAACTTGCCGATAAGACGCTGAAACTGGAACCCAACAACCTGGCCGCCATCATCGTCAAGGCGCGGGTGTATTCCTCGCAAGGCAATCTGACGCAGGCGGCGCAGGTTCTGGAAAAGGTTCCGGATTTGGAGAAGGGCGGGGAACAGGCCGAGCTGCTGCTGGACCTGTATCTCAAGAACGTCAAGTGGGACCAGGCCGCGCAATTGGCCTTGAGGGTCTTCGAAGTAGACGCCAAAAATTTCGGATTGGCCGAAAAAGTCGTGGAGGCGCTGCTGGAGTCCGGGCAAGCCGAGCGCGCCATGGCCATCCTGGAGACCACGCGCATTCCGATGATCGACGCCGGGGAGCACGAGGTGGTGGGAAAGCTCCTGAATTCACTGGCGGAGCGCCTGCCGGGCCGCCTGGAGCCATTGGAGTGGCTGGTCGAGAGCTATGGCCGGACCAGCGATTCCTTCCGGTTGCCGGACGCGCTGGCGCATTTAGGCGACGCCTTGGTCGCGGCGAATCAAATGGAGCGGGCCAAGCAAGTTTTTCAACAGCTCGTTGACCGCGAGCCCGAGAGCGAACCGGCCAAGCGCAAACTGAACGACGTCTTGCGCAAGATGGGGCTGCTGGCCCCGGAAGACGGCACCGCCATTGCATTTGAGGACGAGCTGCCGACGGAAATTGTAATGCCTCCGGCTCCCAAGGTGCGGCCCGGACTCGAACCTCCTCCGCCGGAGGTCCATGCGAAACCTGTGGCCGCTGCTCCCACCGTCGCGGTGGAAGTGCCGCTCGATGAGGACACCCAGAAATTCATCGCGCAATCGCTGACCGACGTCGATCTGTTTGCCAGCTATGGCCTGACGCAAAAGGCGATTGGCTTGCTTGAGGCCATACTGCGGCGCGCTCCGCGGCACACCCCTACGCTGGAGAAGCTTCTGGACTTCGTGTTGGGAGCCGGCGACGACCGTCGCACGGCGGAGCTTGCGGCGCAACTCGAGCAGATTCACAAGGAGCGCGGCGACGAACGCGGAGCGGAACGTTTCGGCGAGTTGCGACGCCGCTTCCAACGCGCGGCAGGCCTCACCGACGAAGAGTTGGCCCTGCCCGGCACCCAGGCACACGCAGCCGCTTCCCAGGTTGCGTCGCCGGAAGTTGCCGTCGAGCCCGCGGAGGTTACCGAGTTCACCCTGGAGGAAGCGGTTTCTGAGGCGCCGGCTCCCGCGGTTGAAGCGGAAGCGGTCCACGAGGTCGATCTCTCCCAGGAATGGGCGTCGGTAAGCGAAGAAACGCAGCCTGCCGAGCCCGCTGCACCGGACGAAGCGCCGGAATTCGAAATCCAGGCTGAGGCTCCGGCGGAAGAGCCGGTAACTACGGAAGAGTTTGCCATTGCCGAACAGGTCCCGCCCACCCCGCAGGGAACGCCCGAATTGGCGGAATTCGATCTTCCCGCCGAGGCTCCCGCGGTCGAAGAAGAGATTTCGTTCGCCGAGATCTCGGCGGATTCGCCGGTAGAGCCCAAGGCCGCGGAAGAAATCCACGAAGAAGTGTTGGAACTTCCATCGATTTTGGAAGAAGAGCCTGAGCCGGCGGCCGCTGAAGAAGTCCCGGCACCCGCTGCGGCGGTTCCGGAGCAGCCTGGCGAGTCCAAGCTTCCAGCGACGAGTGTGCCGGAAGCGGCGCCGAAAACCGCGGAACCCGAATTCGAGCTCGATCAGGACTACGAACTGGTGCTCGATCCAGAGCCGCTCGTTCCGGCTTACGATCAGAAGCCGCCGGAGACCCCCGTTGTGGCTCTCGAGCCTGAGCCCGAACCGGTAGCCCAGAATGCCGCCCCCAACCCGGCGAGCGGCTTTGCCTCCGACCAGTTTCTATCGGACCTGGCCAACGAGATCGATCAGCTTGGCATTGGCGGGTTGACCCCGTCGTTCTCGGAACCTGCGAAAGCGCAAGCTCCCGCGGGCGGTAAGAAAGAACAAGAAAAGACCGGCGGTGCGCTGGAATCGGGCCCGCTCAAGGAAGTTTTTGACGAGTTTCGCGCAGAGCTCGGCGAAATGGGCGCCGAAGAGGAAGACCTGGAGACACACTACAATCTCGGTGTGGCCTTCCGTGAAATGGGGCTTCTCGAAGAGGCCATCAGCGAGTTCCAGAAAGTAGCCAAGGCCAGTGAACGCGGCCGCGACTTCCGCTATGCGATGCAGTGCTGCACCCTGCTCGGCCTGGCCTTCATGGACAAGGGCCAGCCCTCCATCGCCGCGATCTGGTACGAGCGAGCCCTGCACACGCCCGACATCGAGGCAGAGAGTATCCTCGCGCTGCGGTATGATTTAGGAGTAGCTCAGGAGTCGGCGGGCGAGTTGGAAGCGGCACTGAAGAGTTTTTCCCAGGTCTACGCGGTGAACATTGACTATCGCGACGTGGGCGAGCGCATCGCCGCTCTTCAGAAACCGGCCCGTTGACGTCCCGCCTTTACGAACCCTTGAGGCTTTCTCTCGCCGATGAATCGCATCCTTAGCGCATTGCTGGTGGTCATCTGCTGCATCATGGGCGCGATCCTTTTCTACCTGCCTTGGACGTATATCTGGGAGCAGAATTATTTTCTTAGCCATTTCCCATCCCTGATGCGAATCCTGCTGAATCCTTCGGTCCGCGGCGTGGTCAGCGGCCTGGGGATCTTGGATATTTTTCTCGCGGTAACCATGATCGGCTCCGAAACACCCCCACCGGCGCCCACCCGTGTCCGCCCTCAGTAATTCGCCGGCGTCGCCAAGCTCCCCGATTCTTTGCTATGTAACGGACCGCCGCAGCCTGGTTTCCGGGACGCCGTCGGAACTTCTTCCCGCGCTGGTCCGCAAGATGGAAGCGCTGGCGTCCGCGGGTGTGGATTGGATACAGCTGCGAGAGAAGGATCTTTCCGCCAAAGAACTCGCGAAGATCACGCAGGAGTCCATGCGGCGGCTAGCTGTCCATTCAGCAGGCTCCGGCGCCACGCGCATCCTGGTTAACGATCGTCTCGACGTGGCGCTCACGGAGCGTGCCGGGGGCGTTCATCTCGGAGAAAACGGCTTACCCGTGGCGGAGGCGAAGCGCCTGGTCGAGACCCAGGCAGCAGGGAAGGATTTTCTGATTGGTGCTTCCTGCCATTCTCTGGAAGCCGCGAAGTCCGCCGCGGAGGAGGGTGCCAGCTATTTGTTCTTCGGTCCGGTTTTTGCCACGCCTTCGAAAGCCGCCTTCGGAGCGCCGCAAGGACTCGGAGCACTAGGCGCAGTCTGCCGTTCGGTAGCGATTCCCATACTTGCCATCGGCGGAGTCACGCTCGAAAACGCTTCCGCCTGCTACGCGGCTGGCGCCTCCGGCATCGCTGCGATCCGGCTGTTTCAAGACGCTGCCGACCCCGCGGCGGTGATCTCCGCTTTGCGGCAACTCGCCCGATAAATTCTACGGCCCGCCGCCCCCGTGGACGATGTGCGGGTCCAAATCGATCACACCAGTCTTGGTGACGATGTGAATCTGATATTTAAAAGTCTTGGCCCGAAAGTTCGGCGGCAGCTCGCCGACTTCGCGATCCGGCGTGGCCTCTTCTCCCTGCCCGTAAAGTTTAGGTTCGAATGCCTGCTTGAAGGGCCACTCGTTATTTAGAAAGCGCACTTCGATGCTCTGTATCCCGCTCCCCTTCGCCGCTTCCCAACGAACTTTTTCTCCCTCGCAAACAAAAACCAGCTCGTCTTCCGGACTTATGCCGTTTTTGGCATTTACTTCGATCCGCGTCCTCCCCGAATAGTTCGGCTGATATTTCTGGCACTCCACGTTGCGCAGATTGTTGGTCTTGACGGCGTTCCGAACGTGGTGCTCGCATCCGGAAAATATCAGAACCAAGCCCAGAACACCCACTACCAGGGCCTTTTCCCGCAGCCGCGTTTGCGAACTCATTCTTTTTCCTTTCTCACTTGGCTTTCGGCTCGTAGATCAGCGCCTTGTACCGTGGGTCATTTTGCAGGGCTCCGAAATTGGGGGTGTCGCGCACGGTGGCGGGCGACCAGCCCGCCGCAACCGCGCGTTGCAGGGAGCTTACCGCTTTCTCCTTCTCACCCAGTTGCGCAAAAACGAGTCCCGCGTCGTACAGCACTTCGGGATCGCGCGGCGACAGCCGCAGCGCTTCTTCGATCCTTTGGTGCGCGGGCCGCGCTTCTCCGAGCATGGCGTGATACTCGGCCAGATAGCTCAGGGTGTAGGCATTTCGCGGA
This sequence comes from uncultured Acidobacteriota bacterium, assembly GCA_963788495.1. Lineage (GTDB taxonomy): Bacteria > Acidobacteriota > Terriglobia > Acidiferrales > UBA7541 > Acidiferrum. The sequence goes on from CAWBGX010000007.1 coordinate 478,663, forward strand.
TTGATCTTACGCTGTTCTTCTCCGAGAGCCAGGGCTTTGCGATAGGCCGCGCCCGCGCGGTCTCGCAGAGCCGGCGCCCAGTAATACGCATCCGCCAGGTTTCCCCACATTTCATAATCTTCGGGAGCCAGAGCGGTGGCTTCCTCGAAGGCCTCCGCCGCCGCGCCATAGTTCTTCAACTGAAAGTAGGCGGTGGCCAGATTGGAGGTGGCGTAAGCCGTCTTCCGAATCTTCAGCGACTGGTCCAGCGGCTCGATCGCTTCCTGGTACTTTCCTTGTTGCGTGCGGGCTCCGCCCAAATTCATGTAGCCCACAAAGCTGTCCGGCACCAGCGAAATCACCTGCGTAAACATTTGTGCGGCTTCGTCCAGCTTCCCGCGCCGCTGGTAGAAGATGCCCAGCCGGTTGTATCCCGCCCAGTAATTGGGCCGCAGCGCAATCGCCGCTTTGTAGGCTTTCTCCGCCTCGTCCAGCCGGTCCAGGTGTTCGTAGGCGCTGGCCAGTCCGATCTGCGCGGCGTCCAGCGTCGGCTCGGCTTGCGCGGCCTTCTGGTACTCGGCTACGGCTTGTTCGTATTTGCCGGTGCCCAGGTACACAAAACCCAGGCAGGCGCTGGCTTCCGCGAGTGCGGAATCTTTCCTTGCGGCACTCTGACACGCGCGGGCCGCCTGGTCCGGCAGGTCCTTATCGTGCGTCGCTTCGAATTTTCGCCAATACGCCTCGCCCAGGCCCGCGTAGGCCGCCGCGAATCCCGGATCCTTGTCCAGCGCGCGGCGAAACACGGTGATGGCATTGTCGACGTTTTCTTCCTTGTCGTAATTCTGCAGATAGCCTCGTCCTTGCAGATAGAAGTCATACGCGGCGGGCTCGGTGGTCCCATGCGCGGCGAAAGCCTTCTTTTCTTGCGGCTGCAACTCCAGCTCCAGGGCCTGCGCCACGCTTTCGGACACCTGATCCTGCAGCGCGAAAGGATCAGCCGTGGCCGCCGTGATGGTCCCGCCCCGGAGTTCCTGATGCGTGCGCGCATCCACCAGCGAGTAGTTCACGCGTTCCTGCCCCGCGGCGTGCTGGATGTTAACCAGCAATCCGAGATTCACGCCGAATTCCGAGCGGGCCATATCGACCGTGGTTACTTTCTTCGATCGCACTTCGCTGGCCGGAATCACCGCCAGCGGATGGGTTTTGGTGAGCTCCGTCAGACGGGACGTCAGCGTTTCCACCAAGCCGTCGTCAAAGGCCGTCTCTTCCGGCCGCACCCCTCCACTGGGAGGCAGCACCGCGAGCTGCACGCGTTCCGGAACGGCGATCGCGATGCCCGCGGAAACCTTATTGTGCTTGCCGCTTCTCCAGGCCGTGCCGATCCCCACGCCCGCCAACACCGCGATCACCAGCACCACCGGGATCCACAACGTAACATTCCGCCGCGCTCTCGCGGGTGGTGGTGGGCTCGCGGCGATGGGACGCGACGGCTCCAGCGCTTCCAATGCCGCACGCAACTCGCTGGCTCGCTGATAGCGCCGCGCCGGGTCTTTTTCCAGGCACCGCTTGATGACGCTCGCAAGTCCCGGCGAAACGTGCTCCGGCAAAGGCGGCGGGGGCTCTTGCAGGATCGCGGTGCACAGCCGGTAAAGATTTTCGCCGCGGAAGGGCCGGGCGCCGGAAGCCATCTCGTGCAGCATCACGCCCAGCGACCAGATGTCGCTGCTGGCTCCGGCCTCCTTGCCTTCCAGTTGCTCCGGTGCCATGTACGGCAAAGTGCCGGTCAGGCCCTGGCTGGTCTCGGTGGGGCCGGCATCCATGGTCTTGCGCGCCAACTGATCGGGATCGCTGCGCTTGGCTAGCCCAAAGTCCAGAATCTTGGCGTCGCCTTGCGGGGTCACCACAATATTCACGGGTTTCAGGTCCCGGTGAATGATTCCCCTCTCGTGGGCGTGCTCCAGCGCTGCCGCGATTTGCCGCCCGTACCGCAGTACTGTCTCCACGGGCATCCCGTTTTCCCGTAAAGATTCCGCCAGCGGCCGCCCTTCCACGTATTCCATGGCGATGAACAGCTCGCCGTCCTGCTCGCCGACCTCGTAGATGGTGCAAATATTGGGATGGTTCAGAGACGACGCCGTCCGCGCCTCGTTCCGGAAGCGCTCCACACGTTTGGGGTCGTGTACGATTTGCGGAGACAGGAATTTCAGCGCCACGGTGCGGCCCAGCGCGGTGTCCTCCGCCAGGTACACCACACCCATCCCGCCCGAACCCAGCGGGTTCAGCAGACGGTAATGCGACACCACGGAACTCGGCAAAGCGCACCGCCAGGAACTGCGCAGGACTCGCTAGGGAAGACTGCACCGCGGCAGAGGCCTTGGCAGCCCGCCGCTGCGCGGAATCTTAGGCCCCGCACCGGTCTAAGTCAATGAAAGAGCGACGCATAGGAGGCCGCCGGGAAGCGGCGAGGCGATCACCCGCGCCGGCCCATCAAGCGGCGCAGCAGCCGGATTTGCCCCGCGTGGTAAATATCGTGGAATGCTATGCCGTAGAGCTGCCGCAGCAGCTTCGCCCCGCGCGGGGTTGCCAGCACCTGCGTGATGGCATGGCGTAGCGCCCGGTGTTCGCGCTCCAGCAGGTTCTTGTCCGCGCGCCATGCCGCTTCGCTCAGCTTGCCCTTCTCCGGCCGCGTAAAGAAATTGCTGCCTTTCAGGACAAACGATCCGCGCTTTCCGCCTTCGATTCGCCGCCGTACCGCGTACTTCCAATACGCGGCGTGTAAGGTCTCTTCCCAGATGTTGTGCCGCTGCGGTCCGGGACGCCACGCGGCTTGCTTCGCCGTGACTCCGCGAATCGCTTGTTTCAGGTTGGGTCCGTGCCAGGTGCGTTTTTCGTAGGCTTCGTCCAGCAGTGTAAGTATTAATCGCGGCGGTTCCACGGTGCCCCCGGTCCGAGAAAACAAGGCTCAGAACTCCGGGAGAATGGCGCGTCTTGCCGCGGCTGTCAACGGGCGCTCGGGCGCTTCCCCGGGGGTGGGACCTACCGGGCCGCGGCGCGATTTTTCTTGGACGTCGCCTTACGTTGGTAAAGGCGCTGATCGGCGGCTTCGAGGAGATCTTGCGTGGTCCGCCCGTCAGCGGGGTACACGCTGCAGCCAATGCTGACCCTCAATGGCGGCTCTTTCTGGTCATTCAGCAAGGCGCTCTCCACGCGTCTAGCGATCAAGCGGGCGGTTTCGGCATCGGCATCGATTAACAAAACCGCGAACTCATCCCCGCCGTACCGCGCCGCCAGATCCGTCGAACGGCTTTGCTCCTTCATCACCGCGGCGAGCCGCTGCAGCGCCCGGTTCCCCGAGAGATGTCCCAGCCGGTCGTTGATGCGCTTCAAATCGTCGAGGTCCAGCATCAGCACGGCGAAAGACCGGTTGCTGCGGTCGCTGCGGCGCACTTCGCGCTCCAGCGTATCCAGGAATTCCCGGTAGTTCGCCAGCCCCGTCAGGGCGTCGTGGGTCGCCTGGAACCTGATTTTCTCTTCGCTCTTCTTGCGCTCGGTGATGTCTAGTCCCGCCCCGATGCACCCGATGATTTCGCCGGCGGCGGATCGCAGCGGCTCCAGGTGAATTTCCAGAACTCGATTCTTCCGCTTGTACTCGAAACGCGAAGAGGTGCCCCGCAGCGCTTCGTAATGCTGGGCGATCGGCGCCGTATGCGGGTCCTGGGATTTCAAGTACTCGAAGATCGAACGCCCAACAAGTTCCCCGGGCTGAATTCTTGCCGCCAGCAGTCCGGCCCCCCAGTTCGATGTGATTCGCAGATTTTGATCGGTGGTCCACAGAGCCAAGGGCATCTGCTCGGCCAGGAAGCGCAGTTGCGCTTCGGGCGCCTCGCTCCCTTCATTCCACGCGGGCGCCCGCCCTCGCTCCAAGATGCCGATGATCTCCCCTTGTTCGCTGCGAATGGGTACGTGGCTGAGCGTGACGCGCACAATCGATCCGTCCTTGTGCATGCGTTCCCGGTTTTCGCGGTGCGGGAACTCTCCGTTTATCGCGGTCCGCAGAAGGCCGTCGTACACCTGCACTTCGGAGACGGGTAGCAGCCGTCCCAGCGGGCGTCCCGCCATCTCCGCTGCGGCGTAACCATACAGGCGCTCCGCTCCAAGGCTCCAGGTTTGGATGGCGCCGTCAAGGGCGAAGCTGAGTAATGCATCTTCCGTGGAGTCTAGAATGGCCGCGAGCAAGCGCTCGGGCGCCAGTGTTTCCGGCATCGATGCCTGGTCATCTTTCAGAACGGGGAAGGCGTTCGCGTGGGTGGAGCGGTTGTTTCCCGCTGGCGAGAGGATCGGGCCGGGACGGGCAAGTTAGCGATGGGCGAGCAATCTGGCTTCGCTATCTGCCAGTCTAACAACACGCCCCCACAAATCAATAGTACGAGAGCACGAGTTCCGGGGTGTGCGCGACTGGTTATGCTCTCCAGGGAGGCCGCGGAGCAGGGCAGAAGGCAGAAGGCCGTGGGAATTTCAGTTGCAACCCACTTGCATATGATATGCGACTAAGTTAGTCTTATTTCCGCTGTTGCAAATCACTTGCAAGGAGAATCCGTGTTTTCTTATTTTCGCCGCACTTTTCTACTCTTTTTCGTCTTCGAGCTCCTCGCTGTTTTTTGCCCCTCTCCCGCCCGTTCCCAGGAGAGTCCCTATATCGTCGCCTATGACCACTACCTCGAAGAGCCCGGAAGCCTGGAGGTTGAGTACTTCTCCACCTTCGGCACCCAGCGGAACGGCAACGATTTTCACGCCTTTTGGGTCGAGTTTGAGTACGGCGCCACCGCCTGGTGGACCACCGAGGTCTATCTGGACGGCCAGACCACCTTCCACGACAGCACCCTCTTTACCGGCTATCGCTGGGAGAACCGCTTCCGCCCGCTGAAGCACGAGCACTTCATGAATCCGGTTCTATACATTGAATACGAGCACACCAGCGGCGCGGACAAAATCCTCAAGGAAGTGGAAGGCTTCGACGGGGAATCAGACTTTCTGGGGTCCAACGCCGAGGCCCGCAAGGACCACGGCAACGAACTGGAGTTCAAGCTGATCCTCTCAAGCACCGTCAAAGGCTGGAACTTCACGGAAAACACCATCGCGGTGAAAAATCTCTCCAACGAACCCTGGGAGTTCGGCTACGCCCTGGGCGCCAGCCGCCCGCTGTCACTAAAGGCTTCCTCGAAGCGTTGCACCTTCTGCCGCCAGAATTTTATCGCCGGCGCGGAAATGTATGGGGGTCTCGGCGATCGTTACAACTTCGGCCTGCACAACACTTCGCACTACCTCGCCCCGGTCGCTGCCTGGAACCTGCCCTCCGGCTGGACCCTGCGCCTCTCCCCCGGCTTCGGATTGAACGACAACAGCCACAAGTTCCTGCTGCGCTGGGGCGTCTCGCGCGAGTTTTCCGGCTTCGGCGAAATGATGAGCCACCTCTTCGGGAGTCGCCAATGAAGACCTACGTCGCCGCTCTCTGCGCCTCGCTCACCCTGCTCGGAGTATCCCTGGCCTTGGGCCAGCAAAACAGCGCGGCCCGGGGCACGCCGCCGAAGAGGGATTCGTCCGTTTACGCCGAGCTAGCCAAGGCTCCGGACAAAGCCCGCGCCAAGCGCAATCCTTTGGAAAGCGACCCCGAAGCTGCGGCCGCCGGAAGAAACCTCTTCGAGCAACACTGCGCCGAATGCCACGGCGACACCGCCGAAGGCGGCAAGAAAGGCCCCAGCCTCCGCGCCGAACCAGTACAAAACGCCGCCCCCGGAGCCATCTTCTGGCTCCTCACCAACGGCGTAGTCCGCCGCGGCATGCCCGTCTGGTCCAAACTCCCCGAACCGCAGCGCTGGCAACTCGTCACCTACCTCAAATCCCTCGGCGCCAAACCTGCAAATCCGATGTAACTCATGCCAAGTCGAAGAGTTGCTGGGCCAGGAAGTCTGTGTAGCGATCGTCCTTTGTCGCGGGGCATAGCTTCAGTTTGTCCAAGGTACGAAGGGCCACGCTGTGCCCGACGCTAAACCGCTGCACGGACGGTCTGAACGCGAAGCGCGTGTTTCCGATAAGCGCCCAGGCCGATTCACGATGAATCGGAAGATCGATCTACAAGGTTTTGAGGAAAGCGATAAGAGCTTTGCGATCTTCCGCGGATAGGTCCAATCCGAAAGGATGTCCCTTAACGGCATACGTCTTCATGCCGTAGGGTTTATATCCCGTCGGCACATATTCGGTTCGCAGACGGTGGGGATCAAACCAGTCTTCCAGCGTCGCACACCAGCCGCTGTGGCCAAACATTCCCCGATACCAGACACCGCGCAGCGAGGGGACCTTGTAGTAGCCGGTCCCGCGCCTGGTCTTCAACGCGAGGTTAGGTTCAGTGCCAACGGAGAGAGGCAAAATGTCGTACTTCTTTTCGGCCTCCGCTGGTGGAGTGAAACCCGTCGCAATTGTCAGTTTGTTGTTGGTGTACTCCGGTGGGGTGTGACACATGATGCAGTTTTCACTCTTGAAGAGCTTCTGTCCGCGTTCGGCCAACGCGTCAAACTTGTTGGGATTCGGAGGGGGCTTCAGCGAGTAGATATACATGGCCAAGGCATAGAGTTGCTCGTCGCTGTAACGGTCCCTATCGAGATTCTCAATCTTTGGCAATTCCTTGAAATCGGGGAAGTCGACCGGAACGAAGCCATTGAAGTTGGCGAGATCGTCGCCGCCCTGATTGAGGGCTGCGTATCGCATCAAATCCACCATAGAGTGCTGCTGCTGAAGACCCGTACGATCCAAATATTTGCGATCCTTGACCCCGATCAAATCGGGTACCTGCGCCGGAGCGAAGGGGCTCGTTCTATTGCGTGCCACGACTCCCGGCGGAATCGTCCGGTGAACTTCGGCGACCTGTTCAAGAGGCATGCTGCTGGTCGAAGGAAGAGGATCGGAAGTGATCCACGGGGTTGCGTACAGGCTTCGTTCGAGCAGTGGGGCCACTTTGGCGCCGGAACGGAGATAATCGAACGCGAAATAACGATCGAAAGGGAAATTGCCCTGTGCTCCCTTCAAAATAGTTCCGTCTGGCATAACCCGCGTGTGGCACATCCCGCACGCCAGGACGCCAATCTCGACGTCGCCCTTTTTCTTCACCACGTAGCGGAAGTACGGCAGCGTGCCATCTCCGGCGACCAGCGCGCCAGTCATCTCCAGAAACTTCGGATCACGAACGTACAGGTCGGTGGGTTCCGATCCTCCGATTCCACCATCGCCTATCGGTTCGTCAAAGACCTGTTCACCGGCCTTTATCCATTCGGCGTCTGTTTCGAGCGTTGGTGCATGACCCTTGTCATCCCAATAGATGGCCGGGTTCTTTTGTTTGAGCGATTCTAGGTAGCCAGTTGGTTCGTGACCCGCGGCATATACGGGATAGCTCTTATAGATGGGTCGGACCGGTATCCGGTAGTAGTAGTCAGCGGCGACCTGTTTCGGCGAACCCACGGGATCGGCCAAAGGGATTTCGAGGGCAGCCATATCGGCATCGTCCCAAGTCTTGGGAAGCACAGGTTTAGTAGCGTCGCCACTTCGAACCTGAGGATCCATGACGCCCACCCAGATTTCCAGAAAGAGAAAAACGAAAGCAAACAGATAGGGTAGTCTTTTCAATTCGGGCCTCTTGCGGTTTTGATCCAGTATGACGTGGCCGCCGAAGCATTCCCGTCTCTGCCGCTCAATCTAATTCAGGTCGAATTGGTATGTCGACGAAAAAGAATCGGCGTACTAAGTTTGATAAGTTGGATAATCAGAAACTGACTACCAGTCTGAATCGTTAGAATTCGCGTTGACAAAGAGGTTACTAGTATGGTAAAGTACCCTCGATTAGACGTGTCGCTTGCCCATGCGACCTGGCACGGCACGTTCCACTCGGCTGTTTATAAACTTATCAACAATTTGCAGTTCTAACTCCTTCAGAATCAACACTTGCAAAAGTGTATCAAAACAAGGGACTTTAACCCTCTTTAGAATCAACACTTATAAAAAGGGGGAGGGGGGGTAGTCAAAGGAGAAATCAGATTTCGTCGGGGATATGGCGTCACGAGCAGGGGCGGTTCACGGAAGCCAACACTCAAGCGCTCAGCCAGCGCCCGATGGGGCGCCACGACTCTGTGTGGTCGCAGATCACCCGCAGCGTCGCGGTAATCGGGATGGCCAGCAGCAGGCCCATGCCGCCCCACACCCAGCCCCAGAACAGCAGCGAAACCGTAATGGCCACCGCGTTCAGCCGTACCCGGCGTCCCACCAGCTGCGGCGCCACCAGGTTCAACGCCAGCACGTGAATGGTGGTTAAAACTCCCGCAATCAACACGAACGAGCCAATGGTCCTGAATTTTGCCAACGCAATCAAGAACGCCGGCAGCCACGCCAGCACCGCACCGATGTACGGCACCATGTTCAGCAGCCCTGACGCCAGACCCGTCAGGATCGGATAGTCGATGTCCAAAAAGAAAAAGAATACGCTGCTGGCCGCCACCACCATCATGGTCACGATGGTCATCCCCGCCAAATAATCCCGCAAGACCTCCCGCATATCTTCCAACGTTTCCTTCACCTGGGTCCGCCGCGTCACTGGAAACAACTGCAGCGTTCCGTGCCACACTTCGCGCTTGCCTGCCAGCATGAAAAACACCAGGAAGGGCACGAAGGTGATTTCCAGAAATAGAGCGTACAAGGAACCTGCTCCGCGCAAGATCAGCGCCCGCAGCAGGCCAATTTCCGGTTGCCGGACTTCTCCCGGTGGCCCGCCTCCCGGCCCCGGCGACATTTGCGAGACCCGCCCCTCGAGGCCGCTGATTTTAGATTCCACTGCGGCCGCGGCGTTCTTGAGCACGCTTCCATATTTTGGCCAGTTCTCGGAAAAGTCCGCAATTCGCGTGCTTAGGGCGTAGCCCACCGCCACTAAGAACGCGATCAGGATCAGCACCATCACCATCGCGCCCGCGGTCCGCGGCACGCGCAGTCTCTCCAGAAACTCCACCGCCGGATCCAGAAAATAGGCCAGCAAAATAGACAGCAACAGCGTGATGACCACGCCCTGGGCGTAATAGCAGAACAACAGGATGATCGCTCCCGCGATGACCCGCAGGCTGAAGGTCGATCCGGCGATCCGAACGATGGCTGGAGATGGTGTTTCCGTTACCGGCACAGGCGACTCCGTGCCCAAACACGGTAGCACACTGAAGGCCGGGTCATCTGCCGTCGCGCATTGGTGTTTCCTTCAGTTCGTTATCGCCGCAGTCCAGTGCCAACCTCCTCTCGAGAGCCGCGTTTACTGGTCGGGACATCTTGTGGCGCCGGTTAAAGGCGCGATTTGACGCTGTGCTAGACTGGCTGAAGGTCGTTTGCTCGGCAGTCCCCCGCTTTTACGGTCGGAACTGCTACCGGCCGCCCTTCATTCATGCCCAAAGAACTGTTCGGCACAGACGGAATTCGCGGCGTCCCCGGGAATGTCTCCGTTGGACGACGCCACGCTGTACGCGACGGGTCGCGCTCTCGCTGCCTTTCTGCAGCGCGAACATCCCGCGGTGCACGTGCTCCTCGGCATGGACACCCGAGAATCCGGCCCGCACATGGCCGCGATTCTGGCCGCGGGCCTCGGCGCTGCCGGCGCATCTACCGCCTTTGCCGGCGTGATCACTACGCCCGGCGTCGCCTGCCTGGTCCGGCAAAACGATTTCCAAGCCGGCGTGGTCATATCGGCCTCCCACAATCCCTACCACGACAATGGCGTCAAACTCTTTTCTCACGCGGGCATGAAATTTCCGGATTCCGTTGAGGAAATACTGGAACAACTCATTTTCAAGTATCGGACGGAGCCCCCGCCGGAAAATCCGCCCAGACTGATTGCCGACGACCAGTTGGACGCCGAGTACATCGATTTTCTGCGGAGCCGCATCATTCCGGGTGCCAAGCTGGCTGGTCTCCGCGTGGTGCTGGACTGCGCCAACGGCGCGGCCTACAAGTTGGGGCCGGAACTTTTTCGTTCGCTGGGCGCCGAAGTTGTGGCCATGGGTGTCGCGCCCGATGGGCGCAACATCAATGCCGGCTGTGGCTCGCTGCATCTTGAGGGATTGCAACAGCGGGTGGTCGCGGAGCGCGCCGCCCTCGGCGTAGCCTTCGATGGCGACGCGGACCGCGCCCTGTTCGTCTGCGAAACGGGAAAGCTCATCAACGGCGACGGTGTGCTGCTCGCTGCTGCCCGCTATCTGAACTCCCAGGGAAAACTCACCGGCGGCCGCGTGGTGGCCACCTCCATGTCCAATCTCGGCCTGGAGCGCGCCTTGGCCCGCAATGGCATCGTGCTGGCGCGCGCCGCGGTCGGCGATCGCTACGTCCTCGAAGAAATGCTGCGCAGCGGCAATATCCTGGGCGGCGAGCAATCCGGCCACGTTATTTTTCTCGACGATTCTCCCGCAGGCGATGGCCTGCTCACCGCCGTAAAAATTGCCTCGCTGGTTTCCCTGCAGGGCCGCCTGGAATCTCTGGTCGACGGCCTGAAGGACTACCCGCAAATCATCGTCAACGTAAAAGTAAAATCCAAACCCCCGCTCGACTCTCTCCCCGAAGTTTCCCGCGCCCTGGCCGAAGCCCAATCCGCTCTCGGCGACAACGGCCGCATCGTGCTGCGCTATTCCGGCACCGAGCCCCTGGCCCGCGTAATGGTCGAAGCCGAACACGACGCCGACGTCCAGCGTTTCAGCCAATCGGTAGCCAACGCCCTGCGCTCCTCCATCGGCGTGTAACCTGCAAATTTCCCCAAGTCATCTTCACCCAACCCCGGGAACCTTTTCCAGAAAGCGGCCTCTATATACGCAGACGTGCGATGGCACAGTGCACGGAAGATTCGGTTCGGTGCGGGGCGAGATCCATGGATCAGCCCGGTACGCCAAGGCTCAGGCTGTTTCAGGGAATTCTCATCGGCATTTCCATCTCGATCGGAGCCTTGGCGTGCGCGCTGGTGGCGCTCCGTTTAGCACCGGTCTCGCTGTTCCTGAACCGAAGTGTCGACTCGGCGAGAGTCTCAGGCCTGGCGCTGCTTCCCCTTAGCCACTCCGCTGACGGACTCCTGCAAGCTGCGGAAAGCAGCGTCGTCAGTGCGGCGAGTCTGAGTATTGAAGCAAGCCGCTTTGATGTCGCGGAATCCCAAGTGATCGAAATCACCCGGCAGGCAGGAGGTTTTCTGGAGCAATTCAAAGTTCACCGGCGATCGGACGCGACGCCATGGCTTGAAGCAGAGGTGCGCCTGCCGGCACGGGAGCTGAATTCTGCGCTCTCCGCGATCGGCGGCCTGGGGCTGGTCAAACAGAAAACCGAAGCCAGCGAGGATACCGAGGCTGAAAAGGAATCGTTGAGGAACCAGCTCCGATCCGAACGGGCCGAGTTCGCGCTTCTGAACGAGGTCATCCAACGCCGCAAAGGCTCGCTTGGCGACGCCGTGCAGGCAGAAGAGAGACTCGCGGCACGCCGCGCGGAGATTAACGAGGGTGAAAAGCAACTGAAAAAACTCGAGTCGCGCGCGGAATATGCGCTAGTCGAAGTCCAGATCACGGAACGGTATCAAGCGCATGTCAATTGGCGCGCTGCCGACCTGATTTCCGATCTTCGCAATGCGTCCGTGGAAGGCCTCCAAGTCCTTCTGGTATCGTTTGCGGCAGTAGTCGGCTTCTTGCTTCATTACGGCCTCCTGTGCCTCCCATGGTCAGCCATTTTGTACTGGCCCATCCACGCGGTCCTTCGCCGCTACCGTAAGGTCCCAGTGCCGACGCCGGCCAGCGCCGTCTGAGAACCCTCTGCGCTTGAGATTTTTGATTTCGCGCGTGAAGGAGAAGTGTTGTGCCAGAGGCTCTCGGCTTACATGAACGTGTACGTTAACGTTTTGTGGCGGAGGAGTGTCGAATGAGGCGGACCGCGTTTGTCTCTAAAATGTATCTCCCAAAGAATGGATGTAACATACGATTTCCCTGTGGGATTTTGTAGCTTTCGGGTGGCGGACCGATGCGCGCCGGGTCTTGCTAGGCACTTAACCCCTGTACTTTCAGTCGAATGCTAAAGGTTTCGCGGGAACTGGCATGCTGGCACCCCGTTTGCACTGCTTATGGCAACAATACAAAGATTGGCTTCCCGGGGTGGCCGAGACCCAACCTCGACTGGGTTTTCGGTTTCGGGGGTCAGTTCAGAGAAAGGGGGCTTGCACCAGCCCCCTTTTTCATTTTCCGGTGGTTAGCAGACGCAGTTCCCGCGGGTGGGTTCTAAGACAAATCACATATTTTGGCTAGGCGCGCAGCTCACCGCTGCGCGTGCCTTCCTGCTTGGTCCTTGCCGCCAAGTTCGACCCTTTCGGGTCGGGATCGGTGACCAGCAGCACAGGAAGAAAGGTCAAACCCGCATCTATGAGGCGGGCGCCTGCCTCATGCCATCACCCTTAAGACCGGAGGGTGGGACCCGGCTGGGGCAATAGCGTGTTCCAAAAAAATGAGCGGCCGGTGGGGGGACCGGCCGCTCGGGCGTGGGGAATGGAGGGTACCGTGGCCTGAAGTCAGTCCCTTTCCTCGTCCCGGGCTAAGCTGGGGAGGACGGGTCGTTCCACTGCGCTCGCGAGCAGCAGGACGACGCACAGGAGCAAACAACCGATAACCATGTCAATTGCTCCAAGATCAGAACTAACTCCCGATCACATTGTGATTGTGCCGTCAGCCCTCTTTTTGGTCGATAGCCCGCCGGGTTCATTTGAGGCAGTACTCTCGCTATGCCCGTCATAGGCCGCTAGTACTGGGGTATGGGAAAGTGTCCAGCGCTTCGATTCTGGTGCGGCAACGGCTTGGGGGGGTGACGGAGGCGTGGCAATCCGAAGATTAGGTACGGGCCGAGCCTAATGGTCCGCGGTTTGCGCCTGGAGCCAATCCGCGACTTGCTGGTGCCCGCGCTCGGCCGCCAAATCGCAGGGCGTTTTCCCGTCGTCGGTCCGGGCATCCACCCGAGCGCCGTGCTCGACGAGGAGGTGCACGATGACTTCTTCTCCGTTGGCGGCCGCGTCGTGGAGAGGCACGAACCCCTTCTCCTGGCGAGCATTGGGGTCCGCCCCGCGCTTCAGCAACATCCTGACTATTTCCGCGTCGCGCCGCGCCACCGCGGCATGCAGAGCGGTAACGCGCTGGGCGTTTCGCGCCGCCAGATGGACGTCCGCTCCGTGCTCCAGCAAGAACTCCACAACCTGGCGGTGCCCGAAAAATGCGGCCAGGCCCAAGGGATAGAAGCCATCCGCCGCGAAGGAATTCACCGCCGGCGGATGGCCTTCCACCGACTGGCGGGCGGCGGCTAGATTCCCGGTCGCGCTGGCCTCGAAAATATCAAGTTGGGCTCCGTGCTTCACAAACACTTCGGTGAGCTCTGCGTGGCCGTAATACGTTGCGAGGAGAATGACCGAAGATCCGTTCGGGGCCTTGAAGCCGAGCAACGCGGGCTCCTGCTGCAACAGACTATCGACGGCGGTCTTGTTCCCCGCTCGGATGGCTTCCAGCAATTCCTTAGATCTGTCTTGTGGCATGGGAGTCTACTCCTCACGTGGTTTCCTCGCGTGCGGCGTGGCCGCCCGCCCTCAGATGGGAGCAAGGCGACCATTCGAGGACAAAAGCACATGCATCTGACCAAGCAACGAAACTTCGGCGAAGTCTAACATGCCCATTGTCGCCAGGTCCGTCGACGGATTGGCCTGGCATTTCGGAGCTTTCTTTAGAGCCATGACCGGGTAAAGATTTCCCGCCTTCCGTCCGATAAGCCCATTGGCAGCCTCTGCGGCCAACTAACCTATGGGCGGCGTGCGTCGAAGCGGTCGGATCGCAAAGGAAGTGCGCATTTTGCTGTTGGGCACCGACACCGCGGGGCACGTGTTCTCCGAGGAGACCAACACCGTGGTGCTGAGCCGCCACGGCGCGGGCATCGTCTCGCGATACAAACTGGCGGCCGACGAAATTCTGACGCTGCGGCTGTTCGGCACCAGCGCCGAAGCTGGTGTGCGGCTGGTCGGTCAGATGGGACAAGAGACCCGCGGATATACCTACGGTGTCGAGTTCCTGGACCCGGACGTGGACTTCTGGGAGCTAAGATTCCCTCCACCAATGGACTGGAACAGCGACCCTGATAGCGCGCTGGAGTGCAGCGCCTGCCACGAGCGCCAGGTGGTTCATCAAAGCGAGGTGGAAGCCGACGTCTACGCACTAATCCAGAGCATCTTGAGGTTCTGCCCGCGGTGCGGAGCTTCCACGGTTTGGCGCCAGGCGGCTGCGGTTGACGTTACGCCCGACCAAGTGTTCGTTCCTTCCGCAGCCCTACTATCCGTGCCACCGGCAAGTCAGCCGATTTCAGCGCCGGCCACTTTGCCGTTTGCTGGCGCAAATCCAGCCAGCTCCTATTCCCCTGGGACCGCGCTGGTAGTAGCCGAAAACGAGAGCGGGGTCGACGTGGCGGTCCATGGGGCTTCGCAGCCGGACCTGCTTCCACGCGTGCTGACGCCCGCCTTGCTGCACGGTGCCGCGAATCGGCGCCGCGCCCTGCGCTCGCGAGTGCACTTTACAGCCCGAATCCGTCATGCGGAGATCGGCGAGGAAATAACCGAGTGCGACAACATCTCAAGGGGCGGCTTCTCTTTCCGAAGCCGCAAGTCCTACCCCATGGGCGCGACAATCGAAGCGGCGGTTCCTTATTCTCCCGGATGGGACCCTGTGTTCGTTTCCGCCTGTATCCGGCACGTCGAGAAGCTTGACGGCCCGACGCTGTTCCGCTACGGCGCCGCCTACAGCAAGCCTCCGAAAAGCCCGCGCGACCTCTGACTTAGACTTCGCGAAAAAACTGCCCAGGCAGAGTCTGGCGCTGCATTCCCGTGCCCGAGTAGGCTATCCTTCCAAGACCATGCATGACTTGAATTACTTTAGGGAACACTTGGACGTGTTTGCCCAGATGGCGGAGAAGCGCGGGACTGCGCTCGATTTGGACGACTTCCAGACGCTCGACAAGGAGCGGCGCGAGTTGATCACGGCCACCGAGCAGCTGAAGGCCCAGCGGAACCGTGCCAGCGAAGAGATTGCCCGGCTCAAGAAGGAAAGGCGGGACGCGGATGCTTTGATCGCGGCAATGAAACAGGTGTCCGATCACATCAAGCAGGCTGACGAACGCATTGCGCAGATGGATGCGGCGCAGCGGGAATTCATGCTGAGCACGCCCAACGTGCCGCACTCCAGCGTGCCCGTGGGGCACAGCGCGGAGGAAAATGTCGAGGTGCGGCGCTGGGGCGGGCCGCCGCCGTGGGACTTTGCGGCCAAGCCGCACTGGGAAGTCGGGGAAGCGGCGGGAATTCTGGATTTGCCGGCCGCCACGAAAATCACCGGGGCGCGGTTCGCGGTCTACAAGGGATGGGGGGCGCGGCTGGAACGAGCTCTGGCGAATTTCTTTCTGGATGTACACACGCGGGAGCATGGGTACACGGAAATTCTGCCGCCGTTTCTGGTGAACAGCGCTTCGCTGATGGCAGCCGGGCAATTGCCGAAATTCGCGGCCGACCTTTTCAAGGTGGAGAACAGCGACTTTTGGCTGACACCCACAGCGGAAGTGGAGCTGCACAATCTGTACCGCGACGAAACCCTCGTTGAGGAGCAACTGCCCATTCATCTAACGGCCTGGACTGCGTGTTTCCGGTCCGAGGCGGGAGCAGCCGGCAAAGATACGCGGGGCATTCTGCGGCAACATCAATTTCAGAAGGTGGAGCTGTTCAAGTTCACGCATCCGGAGAAAAGCTACGAAGAGCACGAAGCGCTGGTGCGCAACGCGGAGACGATTCTCCAGAAACTGGGCTTGCACTACCGGGTGATGCTGCTGTGTACCGGGGACATGGGCTTTGCGTCGGCGAAAACGTACGACCTGGAGGTGTGGCTGCCGTCGAGCAAAGAATTCCGGGAGATTTCTTCCTGCTCGAATTGTGAAGCGTTTCAGGCGCGGCGCGCGGGGATTCGCTTTAAGCCCAAGGGCGGCGGGAAGAGCGAGTTCGTGCATACGTTGAATGGGTCCGGCCTGGCGGTCGGGCGGACGTGGATCGCGGTGGTTGAGAATTATCAGCAGGCGGATGGTTCCATCCTGATCCCCGACGTCTTGCGCCCATATATGGGTATCGACCGGATTCCCCCGGCGAAATAGCCTCATGCGGATTGCTCGGCAATCGCATCAGGGAAAAGCTCTTGGGCGGCGCCGACTGGCGGTTACCGAACAGGATTGCCGACAGGGCATCTTACAGACGACGTGCCGGGGCATTTCCCAACCCCACATCTAAGGCATCTTATTGTAAATAAATAGGTTACGGTGCTTATGAAGGCCGCCGCGGGCCGAAGGGGAGGGACCTCTTAGGTCGCGCAAACCGTTGAAACCACGCCTTTTCGTTTGACTCACCCTTTTACCCTTGCATAAACTCGGCTCCAGCCTCTGGCCAGGAATAGCCGGAGGTTGAGGTTACCGCGAGAACGTTGACAGCTTTGCGGTTACACTAGGATAGAGTACGTGGCTGTTCAAGACGGCAAATGCGCCGGAGCAGCCCGCGGTCGACGAAGATTCGATGAACTTTCTTTCCCGCATTATGCGATTCCTGTTCTGGCTGCTGATCTTGTCCTGGAGCATGACGCTGCTGCGGCGCGCGGTGGCCTGGATGCTGCGGGGCGCCGCCACCAGGGCGCAGCAAGGTACGGCTGGTTCGAGTAGCAACCAGGAGGTCGCGACACGGCGGCTGGTTCGCGACCCGGTTTGCGGCGTGCACGTCGCGGAAGTGCTGGCCATTCCGTTGCGCGAGGGGGACGAGACCCTGCACTTTTGCTCGGTCGCTTGCCGCGACCGGTACGTGGACAGCACCAAGAAATTCGCGGCGAACGGATAGATGCCGTAGCAGCGAAGGGGTTTTGGTTTGTCGGGCCAAGTCAGGGAAGCAAGAGCAGCGCACTCGATAAAATTCGAGTAACCACGCGTCACGAAAGGACCGAAGCCGATGGCCACGGTCGCAAAGCCCACAGTTCCCCCGATGATTCCGCGCATCGCCCCGCGCGAGGACCTAAATCCATTCCGTATCGCGCAGATTCAATTCGACATGGCCGCGGAGTTTTTGAAACTCGATCCGGGCTTGCGGCAAATCCTGCGCACGCCGAAGCGCGTGCTGGAAGTTTCCATCCCGACCAAGATGGACAACGGCCAGGTGAAAGTGCATGTAGGGTTTCGAGTGCAGCACAACGTGGCGCGAGGACCCGGGAAGGGCGGCATCCGGTTCCATCCCAACGTCACGCTGGACGAAGTGAAGGCGCTGGCGGCCTGGATGACCTGGAAGACGGCCATGGTGAATGTGCCGTTTGGTGGCGCCAAGGGCGGGGTCATCTGCGATCCCAAGCGCATGTCCAAGAGCGAACTGGAGCGCATGACGCGACGCTATGCCAGCGAGATTCTGCCGATCATCGGGCCGTTCCTGGACATTCCCGCGCCGGACGTGTACACCGATGCGCAGACCATGGCGTGGATTATGGATACCTATGCCATGACCGTGGGGCACTCGGCACATGGCGTGGTTACGGGCAAACCTTTGTCGATTGGGGGATCCGTAGGACGCGGTGAGGCTACGGCCCGCGGGCTGCTATTTGTGGTGGAAGAAGCGTGCAAGCTGAAGAAGATTTCGCTGCGGGGCGCTTCCGTGGCGATTCAGGGGTTTGGGAACGCCGGGGCGACCGCGGCGCGGTTGTTTGCGGAGAAGAAGGCGAAAATCATCGCGTTGAGCGACACCCGCGGCGGGGTGACCAATTCCCGCGGCATCGATCCGATCAAGGCGTTTCGCTACAAGGAGCGCTCCGGCACGGTTGTGGGCATGCCGGGAGCGTCGCGCATCAGCAACGAAGAGCTGCTGGCGATGAAGTGCGACATCCTGATACCGGCGGCGCTGGAAAACGTGATTACTTTGCAGAACGCCGAAGCGGTGAAGGCGCGCATCGTCGCGGAAGCCGCGAACGGCCCGACCACGCCGCACGCCGATGAGATTTTGGCGCGGCGCGGGATTACCGTGCTGCCGGATATTTTGGCGAACGCCGGCGGGGTCACGGTGAGCTACTTCGAGTGGGTGCAAAACCAGGAAGGGCTGATGTGGGATGCCGACGAAGTGAATGCGCGACTGCAGAAAGTTATCGTGCGTGCATTCAATGAAATGGTGGAGACCATGCGCAAGCATCATGTTCCACCGCGCGCCGGCGCGATGATTCTGGCGGTGAGCCGCGTCGCCGAGGCTACCCTGGTTCGCGGACTCTTTCCTTAAACACGTCCGCGGAGATTTGTTCCCGCCACGGGCGTCTTTCACCAAATTTTTTCTTGCGCTTAAGAAAGAAAGGCGCGTACATTCGCAAGTGCCGGTACGTTTCCGCGGCGCTGCACCGTAAAACGGTCAGTGCCTGCGAGGCGTAACCGGCACTTTGCACTTCACGTGCATGAGCGGCCCAAAATTGTTCCTGGGTGGCGTTGAAAAAGACCGGCGACCCAGAGAATCTTCGGGATTGCGGAGCTAAAAGCAAGAAATCATGAGCAATCATAATAACCACACCAACGCGGCGCCTCCGATTCTGCTGAGCATCGCAGGATTTGATCCCAGCTGCGGCGCGGGCACGGCGGCGGACCTGAAAACTTTTGCGGCGCACGGATGCTACGGCGTTGCGGCGATCACTTCGCTTACGGTGCAGAACACGCAGGGTGTTATAGACGTGCAGAATACGCCCAGCGCCACGTTGCGCGCGCAACTGGAATCGCTGGCAAACGACTGCGACATCGCGGCGGTGAAGATCGGCATGCTGGGGAACCGCGGAAACGCGGCGGTGGTGGCGGAATTTCTGGACGCGCGCAAATTCGCGCACGTGGTGCACGATCCGGTGATGAAATCGTCGAGCGGAACGGAATTGCTGGACGCCGCGGGCATCAAGTACGTCATCGCGGAGCTTCTTAAACGCTCCAGCGTGATCACCCCGAACGTTCCGGAAGCGGAAATCCTTACCGGGCTGACCATCAAGGACGTCGCCGACATGGAAGCGGCCGCGCGCAAGATGGTGGAAATGGGCGCTCACGCGGTGATCGTCAAAGGCGGGCACCTGGACCGCGCGGTCGATGTGTTGTTCGACGGCACCGAAATATTTGTGTTGGCGGGAGACAAGAACAGGGAAGACACGCTGCACGGGACCGGTTGCACGTTTGCGTCGGCGATTGCGGCGCAACTCGCCGCGGGACGCGGGCTGCCGGAGGCTGCCATGCTCGCCAAGGCCTACGTCACCAAGGCCATCGAGAAGGCCTATGCCGTCGGCAAGGGCCGCGAGCCTCTGGATCATTTTTACCGGCATCGGATCGAACCGCCCGCGCGCGGCATCCACGAAGTGCCACAGCACGGTCTGCATCCCGCCGCCGAACCCGCCGCGCACTGACGCGGCACGATTCATTTTTCTTCTCCGGTTCGATTTTCACGGCACGAAGAGAAAATCTTGGGGAACAAACCAACGGCACAGCCCGCCACTTCGGCGATTCCGACATGAAGTACTACCTCTCGAGGAGTGAATCTACGCGGTGAGACGATGAATGGATGCGTCTTGGATTAGATCCGCCATGCGGCCGGCCTTCTTAAATTCACGGACTGCCAGACCAGACGGTGACGCAAGGCGTGAGGCAAAGGGCCATGCTACGCGCGATGTACGAGTTTGCCGGCAACGACCGTGGCGACGGGTGCCCCCTTGAAGGCGCGGCCGTCAAACGGCGAGTTGCGCGATTTGCTGGCGGAGTCGGCAGCGCGGAAGGTCCACGGGCGGTCGGTTGAAAAAATCGTGAGGTCGGCGGGCTGGCCTGCGGCAATTTTACGTTCCATGCCCAGGACGCGCGCGGGGCCGGTGGTGAACAGCTCGACCATGCGCAGGAGAGAAATCCTCCCGGTGTGCACCAGCTGTTCGAGGGCCAGGGCTAGTGCGGTCTCAAAACCGGTGATACCGAAGGGTGCGCGGTCGAATTCGACGTCCTTTAGGGCGGGCTCGTGCGGCGCGTGATCCGTGGCGATGGCATCGACGGTGCCGTCGGCGAGACCCGCGAGTATAGCGTCGCGATCTTCGCGCCCCGCGAGCGGCGGATTCATTTTGTAGCGCGAATCGTACTGCACGTCTTCATCGATTAGCGTGAAGTGGTGCGGCGTGACTTCGCAGGTGACGTGCAAGCCGCGCTGCTTGGCCCAGCGAACTTGTTCGAGCGAACCGGTCGCGGAAAGATGCGCGACGTGCAGCCGCGCTCCCGTCAATTCCGCAAGTTGCACGTCGCGGGCGACGCACACCGATTCTGCCGCTCCAGGCATGCCCGCGAGGCCCAGGCGAGTGGAGGTGACACCCTCATGCATCATCGCGCCGGCGGCGAGGGAAACATCTTCGGAATGTTCGATGACCGGGATATCGAGCGAACGGCAGTACTCCATCACCTGGCGAGCAAGCTTGGCGGTGGCGATGGGTTTTCCGTCGTCGCTGACGGCTACGATGCCCGCTTGTTTCATTGCGGCGATTTCGGCGATGGCTTCGCCCTTGCTCCCCACGCTGGCAGCGCCGATGGGCCACACCCGAACGCTTGCGCCGGCTTTGGCCCGATCCATGATGAACCGAGTGACGCTGGCGTTGTCGTTGACCGGCTTGGTGTTGGGCATGCAGCAAACAGCCGTGAAACCCCCGTGCGCCGCCGCCCGCGTGCCGGTCTCGATGGTTTCCGAAGATTCCTGCCCAGGTTCGCGGAGATGCGCGTGAATATCGATGAAGCCCGGAGCGACGATCAGCCCACTCGCGTCGAAGATTTCAGCGTTGGAGACTGAGGAAAGTTTTCCGGCGGGCGCCACTTCGGCGATTTTCTCGCCGTCCAAAAGCACATCCATGGGCGCATCCGTCTTGCCGGCGGGATCGAGGACGCGGCCGTTCTTAACGAGAAGCATGCGATGGGTCCTTTACGTCGGTGGAGCGCCGGTTCTTCGGCGTTTGCGCGTCAGCCGCCGGGTGCTCGCCATTTTCCGAATCGCCGGCCGTGAGCAGGAAAAGCAGCGCCATGCGCACGGCGATACCGTTGGTCACTTGATCCAGCACGCAGGACTGCGCGCTGTCGGCGACCTCCGGGGTAATTTCGATCCCGCGATTCATTGGCCCGGGATGCAGCACGACGGCGTCCGGCTTGGCGCGCCGCAAGCGTTCGGCGCTCAGCTGATAAAGCAGGATGTAGTCATCCGCGGAAAGCGCCGGTTCGTGCAGGCGTTCCGTTTGCACGCGCAACACCAGAACAACATCCGCGCCTTCCACTGCCTCTTCGATCCGAAACACGCGGCGGATGGAGGCGCCAGGCGGTCCGATCTTTTCGAGTTCGCGCGGCACCCACATCGCGGGACCGCAGAGAGTAAACCGGCAGCCGAATTTGCTGAGCAGGTGGATGTTGGACCGCGCCACCCGGCTGTGCTGAATGTCCCCAAGAATGGTCACATTGAGATTGGCGATGCCTCCTTTGCGGTCGCGAATCGTCAAAGCGTCCAGCAGTCCTTGCGACGGATGCTCGTGCGTTCCGTCCCCCGCGTTGATTACCGGAATATCCAGATGCCGTGCGACAAAATCCGCCGCTCCCGATGCAGCGTGCCGCATGACCAGGCAATCGGGCTTCATGGCATCCAGCGTGTGCACGGTGTCCAGCAGCGATTCACCCTTCTTCAGGCTGGAGGCTTCGGCCTGCAGGTTCATGGTGTCCGCGCCGAGGCGAGATGCCGCGGTGCCGAAGCTGAGGCGGGTGCGAGTGGAGTTCTCGAAAAAAGCCAGAGCGACGGTCTTGCCGCGAAGAGTGGCCAGTTTTTTCAGAGGGTGGCGCTGAATTTCCTGAAAGTGTTGGCTCTGATCGAGAAGAAATGTGAGTTCGTCCGCGTTGAGCGGTTCCAGCGCCAGGAGATCACGGAAACGGTGGGTCACATTTTCACTCGTTGCACGAACAAACTAGCTCCTCAAACACGGGCAATTCAAGCTCAGTCCACGCGGTCGACCAGCACCACGCGCTCTTCATTGTCGATCTCGCGAAGCCGCACTTCGATGATTTCGGTGGGGCTGGTCTGCACCACGCGGCCGGTGAACTGGGACTCGATGGGCATTTCGCGGTGGCCGCGGTCGATCAGCACGCAGAGCGAGACGCGCTTCGGCCGGCCCAGGTCGAAGAGTCCGTTCATGGCCGCGCGGATGGTGCGCCCGGTATACAGGACGTCGTCCACCAGGACCAAGTCCATGTTGTCCACGCCGAAGGAGATATCCGAGGACTGCAGCACCGCGTGAGATGCGACTTTGGACAGGTCATCGCGGTACAGCGTAATGTCCAGCGTACCCACGGGCACGTCGACACCGTCGATGCCGCGCATGGCTTGCGCGATGCGCTGCGCCAGAGGAACGCCGCGGCGGCGGATGCCGATCAATGCCAGATGCTTGGTTCCGCCGCTTTTTTCGACAATTTCGTGCGCCAGACGCTGAAGGGTGCGGTCGATCTCCGACGCCGACATCAATTGGGCTTTTTCGACGATGCGCATGTTTGCGTAATCCTAGCACAAGGTGGGACAGGCATTCTTGCTCGGGTCTACGAAAAGCTCCGCCATTTTGGAGTGCGGCGGTCGGCGCCGCTTTTACGACCTAAACACCGCCGAACCCAGTGGATGAGTGCAACCGGTGCGCCACGTTTCGGGGCTCGGAAGCCAGCCGACTCCGCGAACCCGAACACTTGGCGTCGAAATGAGCTATTCATAGCGGCGTGATAAACTGCGCGGTCGAAACTCGGAGGCCGAAGTGAGCATGGGATCCGTACGGATTGGCCGCAATTCAATCCTGAGCCGCGCAGGAGTGCTGCTGGCGTTGACGATCACGCTCGCACCGCTGAGTTGTGGGCAGGACAAGGCGCCGGTACATCGCGCGGGGGCCAGACCACGGGAAAAGCCCAAGCTGGTGGTCCTGCTGGTGGTGGACCAGATGCGCGGCGACTACGTAGACAAATTCCGCGGCCAGTGGACCGCGGGCCTGAAGCGGCTGGTCGACGAAGGCGCATGGTTTCGCGACGCTGCTTATCCGTATGCGGCGACCGAAACCTGCGTGGGCCACTCGACGATCTCTACTGGAGCGTTGCCGGCAACGCATGGAATGGTCGCCAATGCCTGGTGGGACCGCGAAACGCAGAAAATGGTCACTTGCACGGCAGATCCCAAGGTCAAAAACTCGGGTTACGCGGGCGCTAGCGCAAAAGGCGGGGATTCCGCGTGGCGCATGGCGGTGCCCGCGTTTGCGGAAGAGTTGAGATTCCAAACCGGAAGCGCGACCCGCGTAGTTACCTTTTCACTGAAGGCTCGTGCCGCGATTACCATGGCCGGGCACAAAGCTGACGCGGCGACCTGGTTTGACGGCGGCGCTTGGGTGACCTCGAGCGCCTACGGCTCGATGCCGCTCGTCGATGATTACGCGAAAGCCCATCCGGTAAAGGGCGACTATGGAAAAACGTGGACACTGTCGCTCCCGGAAGGCGCTTATTGGTACGACGAAAAAGCCACCGGAGCGGTGCCTCCGGAAGGCTGGACGCTGACGTTTCCGCATCCCCTGCGGGGAAAAGCCGCGGGTAATGAACCGGATGACGCTTTTTACGAAGAATGGGAGTCCAGTCCCTATGCCGACAGCTATTTGACGCGGTTTGCGGAAACGGCTGTCGATTCACTTGGATTGGGAAAGGCCGGCGGCACGGACTTTCTCGGCGTCAGTTACTCTTCCGTGGATTACGTTGGCCACGCGTTCGGTCCCCGCAGCTGGGAAATACAGGACATTCTGGTGCGACTGGACCGAGACCTCGGCGAGTTGTTCGCGCATCTCGATAAGAAGGTGGGCCGCGGAAACTATGTGGTAGCGCTGAGCGCGGACCACGGCGTCGTGCCCGTCCCGGAAGACATGCAAAAAACCGGGGCCGACGTTGGCGTGCTCCATCTGCCGGAACTGCAGGAGCGCATCGAGAAGGCGCTGGAGCCCTTCAAATATGCGCAGCCCGCAATCGCGCGCATCACTGGCAGCGATATTTATTTTGCGCCGGGCGTTTACGGCAGCATCAAGCAAGACCACGCCGCAATGCACGCCGTGGAAGAGGCGGCGCTGGCGCAGCCCGGGGTGGCGGCCATCTACAGCGCCGAGGAACTACAGGATCGCCCAACCACGCAGAGCCCGACGCGCAAAGCACTGGCCGATAGCTATTTTCGTGGACGCAGCGGCGATCTCTTTATCGTGCCTAAGCCCTACTGGCTGATGGACGGCACGCCATCGGGAAAAACGCGGGGCTACGGCACGGGTCACGGAACGCCGTACAACTACGACCAGCATGTCCCCATCCTGCTGATGGGCTTCGGCATTCAACCAGGCGAGTATCACGGCGAGGTAACACCCGCCGACATTGCGCCGACGCTGGCATCACTCTGCGGCATAACCTTGTCATCGCGCGATGGGCACGTGTTGGCGCAAGCCCTGTCGAAGCCCGCCGCGGCACGCGTGTCCGCCAGCATCTCTCCAGTGCCGGAAAAGGCGGCGAAACCCTGAACGGCGGGGTACCTCCCGAACGCCGCAATTTTCCAAGAAGGCACCGCGAAGTTCGTGGTAAGCTCCGCCGAACGTGAATTCCGCAGTGGCCATTGATCTGGGCGTGCAGTTGGGATCGCTGCGTCTGCGCAACCCCGTTCTCGCTGCCAGCGGCACCTTCGGATACGGCGTTGAGTTTGCCCACCTCATCGACCTCAACCGCCTTGGCGGCATCGTCGTAAAAGGCCTGTCCCGCGAACCCATCGAGGGCGCCCCGGCACCCCGTCTTTGCGAGACCCCTTCCGGCATGCTGAACGCCGTCGGGCTCCAAAATGTGGGGGTCCGGGCCTTCGTCACGGAAAAACTTCCCAAACTGAGAAAGTACGACACAGCCATCCTGGCCAATGTCTTCGGGTATGCCCTGGAAGACTATGTGGAGGTTATCCGGGTCCTGGAGGATGCCGAGGGACTGGCAGGGTACGAGCTCAATGTCTCGTGCCCGAACGTGAAGAGGGGGGGGATGCAGTTCGGTAGCGACCCGGGGCTAGTGGCCGAGGTCGTGGGTGCCGCCCGGAAAGCCGCTGCGAGGCGGCCATTGTGGGTCAAGCTTTCGCCCCTCGTTGCAGACATTGGACTTATCGCCCGCGCTGCTGAGGAAGCCGGCGCCGATGCGCTCACTATAGCCAATACCTATCCCGCTTTGGCAGTCGATTTCCGTACGGGGAAATCACGTCTCGGCAACGGAACAGGGGGGCTATCTGGCCCGGCAATTAAACCCATTACCCTCAGGCTGGTATGGGAAGCCAGCAGGGCTGTGAAAATTCCAATTATCGGCCTGGGAGGCATAGAGTCGGTCGAGGACGTGCTTGAGTACCTGTCTGTGGGAGCAGCGGCGGTACAGGTAGGAACAGCTACCTTCGTCAACCCGGGGGCCACGCAGGGACTTGTTGACGGCCTCGGTGAGGCTATTTCAGAAGCTAAAGCATTTACTATCAGAGAGATAGTAAGAGAATTTAAAGCAGAAAAGGGTTGACATACTGAGGTTTTCTTGCTACACTTTTCTGGATATGCGTAGCATAAAGAACACACTATGAGACGACCACGCTTCATGATTTGGGCTGCACTCCGGTGGCTGCCACTGATGTTACTGATCGCTCCGGCCATGGAAGCCCCCCTAGTCGCTCATTTGAGCGCGCCGGCTAAGCCGATAAAGGCCTGGGTCGGAAACGCCAGTTGGTATGGGCCAGAGTTTGACGGGCGGAAGACTGCCAACGGCGAGCGGTTCGATTCTGAGTCCCTGACCGCCGCTCACCCCAACCTCCCCTTTGGATCGATCGTGCGCGTCGTCAACCGGCGAACCGGTCAGTTCGAGGTCGTGCGAATCAACGACCGGGGTCCGTATCAGGAGGGCCGCGAGATTGATGTGTCTTATCGGGTAGCCCGAAAGATCGGGTTGATTCATTCCGGCGTAAGCCAGGTTCGGCTCGAACTGATACAATTGCCCCCGCGGCGGTAGGTAAAGGACGAGTGGCCGCTCGCTCAATCGACAGGACCTCGACTCCGGCGAAGCTGGGGTCATACAACCTTGATCTTCGACGCCCATCCGCGCAGCAGCCTGATCGTTGCTCTTGATTTTGACTCTTTAAATTCCGCGCTGAAATTCGCCAAACAGGTTGCCGATCTGGTTGGGATGTTCAAGATCGGCAGCCAGCTTTTTACGGCCGCAGGTCCCGCGGCGGTGCGTGAAATATCCGCACTGGGCCCCGGCATTTTTCTGGACCTCAAGTTTCACGATATTCCTAATACCGTAGCCGGCGCAGTGCTGTCTTGCGCGGCGATGACTGGCGTGCAACTGGTGAACGTGCACGCACTCGGCGGCCACGCTATGCTGCATGCCGCGGCGCAGGCGATCAGCGCTGGCCAGCCCATGGGTGCAGACCGACCGCGCCTGCTGGCGGTTACGGTGCTAACGAGCATGGATCAAAAAACCATGCGCGAAGTAGGAATCAGTGGTCCCCCCAAGGGCCGGGTGGTCAAACTGGCGCAGCTCTCCAAAAAGTCCGGCGTGGACGGAGTGGTGGCTTCGGCACAAGAAGCGCGCGCCATTCGCAAGGCCTGCGGCCGCGATTTTCTGATTGTCACCCCGGGCGTTCGGCCAAAAGACAACTCGCCAGTACCGACAGGCGACGACCAAGCGCGCACTGCAACGCCTGCAGAAGCCATTCGAGCAGGCGCCGATTTTCTGGTGGTAGGCCGGCCGATTACAGCGGCGCCGGATCCTCGCGCCGCCGCGCAAGCCATCGTCGACGAGATCGCCGCGACGAAATAGTTGTTCAGGCTTCCAAATCCACAAGATTCTTCAAACTTTTCCTGGCGACTCGTAGTTTCGATGCCCAACGCGCGTGTCGCCGGGCGTCCGGCCCACGGGCGGGCCTGCAGAGTGTTAACGCCGGCGATTCGCTGGCTCAATTTCGCTGGAAGTAAAATAGGTTCCGGGTTATCGTGAAGACGCTGCGTGGGGCAGCCTTCTATTAACTCTGAGGTTACTCGTTACTTGGGAGCTGGGCCCCCAACCCGGCATATTCACACGGACACCGGCCGCGCCCCCTGGGCCCCGGCTGGGTTCCTCAATTTAATCCAAATGAGGCTGCATGACCGCAGGCGTGCTGGCTTTTTTCATTGCGCTCTTTTCCTCTCTAATGCTGATCGTGCCTGTGCGGGCGTTGGCTCTGCGCGTGGGTATGGTCGACCTTCCGGGCCCCCGTAAGGTTCATCTCCAGCCCATTCCGTTGCTCGGCGGGCTGGCCATGTACGGCGGCGTAATGTTAGCGATTCTGTTTGCGTTTGACGGCGCGGCGCGGGCCCAGAGCGCCGGCATCGTCACCGGAGCGACGCTGGTCGCCGCTGTGGGCTTCCTGGATGATCGCGGCTGGCTGCACCATCAGGTCAAGCTCTTCGTCGCCATGCCGCTCGCTGCAGGCATTTTGCTCGCCAGCGGCATTCACGCCCAGGTCTTTGAGGTGCTGCTCCGTGGGAATCCAGGCATCGTACTGGATGCGGCGTTGACGATCTTCTGGGTGGTGGGCATCACCGCTTCCTTCAGCATTCTGGACCACATGGACGGCATGTGCGCCGGGGTGGCCGCCATGGCGTCGATCTTTTTCGTGATGCTGGCTTATTTGAACGGCCAGACCCTGGTGAGCACATTGGGTGCCGCGGTGCTGGGAGCGTCCACGGGCTTTCTCCGCTGGAATTTCAAGCCGGCCAAGATCTTCATGGGCGACGGCGGGGCGATGTTTCTCGGCTTCCTGATGGCCACGCTGGGCCTGAAGTTGCGTCTGGAGCAGGCCAATCACCTGTCCGGGTGGCTCGCGCCGCTGCTGATTCTCGGGGTGACCATTTTCGATACTACGCTGGTCACCATTTCCCGCCTGCGCCGCGGATTGCTTCCGTTTGCCACTCCCGGGAAAGACCACGCCGCCCATCGGCTGGCCAATCTGGGATTGGGGCAGCGTGGCGCCGTGCTGGCGCTTTATTCTCTGGGCGCGATTTGCGGCGGAAGCGCCGTGCTGGTGGCCTATTTGTCCCAACGAGGTGCGCTGCTGGTGACAGTCATTACCGTGATTCTAGGGCTGGCGGCCGTCGCATTTCTCGAACGTGCGCCTTACGAACGCCAGGCGCGCAAGGCAGCGGCTCCCGTCCGGCAAGCTGATCCTTTCGCGGGGTAATAAGTTCTGTTTTGGTTGAGTTCCGGCTTGCCGGTGAGTTTTGCCGCCACTCCGGGATTCGCTATACTTACGCGTCGCCCTCGCATCCTATCGTCGCGCCTCCCCGCGCGAGAAGGTCGGGAAGTGGTTATCGCCTGTGGCAGCGTGTGACTCGGTCGGTTCGGGTTCCCATTTGCCGGTGCGACAGGAACAAACACGAACCGTGCAAAACGAACAACTCAAAGGCCAGGCCCGCCAGGACGCGGGAGAAGTTGTCGTCGTGGGCGGTTCGGCCGCGGGGCTGTACACTGCCGCGGCGATCGCTCGCGGTGGACGGGAAGTGCGCGTGCTGGAATCGAAGCCCGGCCACGACCCTGCTCCCCGCACGCTGATTGTCACCGATCACTTTCGCAACCAACTGGGAGTCTCTGCGGGCGAGAGCATCCTGAATGAAATTCGGCGATTCGAGCTTTTCACCGACGGCCGTTCGGCGCAGATCGCACTGACAAAGCCCGATCTCATCATCGAGCGGGCGCGGCTGATTCCGGCCCTGGCTCGCGAAGCGCAGCACGCCGGCGCTAAGGTTTCTTTTGACACGCGTTTTCTGGGCTTGTCGCCGAATTCGCGGGGTCTGCACCTGGACGTGGAATCTTCAGGACGCCGCGAAGAACTTCACGCCGCAAGCGTGGTCGGCGCTGACGGCGCCTCCAGCCGGGTAGCTCGCATGGCAGGTTGGCCGCCCATCGAAACCGTTCCGCTGGTGCAAGCTATCGTGCGCTTGCCCAAGGATTGTCCGCCGGATACTACCCGCGTCTGGTTTGTCCCCGACGATACTCCGTACTTTTACTGGCTGATTCCCGAATCGCCGGAGCGCGGCGCCCTGGGCGTCATCGGGGAAAACGGCCCGGACACCGCCCGCTGCCTGGCACGCTTTCTCGAAAAGAAGCACATGGAGCCTCTCGAATGGCAAGGAGCGCGGATCCCGGTTTACCGGCGCTGGGTCCCGGTCAAGCGCCGCGTCGGTAATGGCGAGGTCTATTTAGTGGGCGATGCGGCGGCGCAGGTAAAGGTGACCACGGTTGGCGGCATCGTCACCGGCTTTCGAGGCGCTCTCGGCGTCGCGCAATCCATTTTGCAAAATAACCGCGGCCGGGAACTGGGCGTGCTCCGGCGCGAACTGGACACCCACTGGCTGATCCGCCGCACCATGCACCATTTCCAGCAGAAAGACTATTCCGAGCTGGTCGATCTTCTTAACCTATCGACACGCGATACGCTCAGCGAGATCACTCGAGATGAATCCGCCCGCCTGCTGTGGAACGTGCTTCGGCGACAGCCGCGGCTGGTGCTGCTGGGGCTGCGCGGCTTGCTTTTGGGCAAGAACCCGGTGCAAGCGCAACGCGTCTCGCCTGACGAATCCTAGCCGACCGCCTTTGCTGGGGTCGGCAATTCGGTCACAATAGTAGTTTGCGGTTGCCATGTGAGGCTGCACCTGTGCCTCAACTTACGATTTCCAGGAGAAGCAGCTTGCGTCTTTCTGTGATTGGTTGTGGTTACGTAGGCCTGGTGACGGGGGCATGTCTCGCCGAAGCTGGGCACGATGTGGTCTGCACGGACGTGGACGAAAAGCGCATCGCGCACCTGCAATCCGGCGGGGTGCCCATCTACGAAAACCACCTGGACAAAATCCTGGCCTCAGCCGGGAAGGCCGGCAAAATTTCGTACACCTCCGACGCGGGTGCGGCCATCCGCGGCAGCGACGCCATCTTCATCTGCGTCGGCACGCCGCCCAAGGAATCGGGCGAAGCGGACCTATCGGCGATCGACCACGTGGCCCGCCAGATTGCCGCCGAGGCGCGCTCTTCCAAGCTGGTGATTGAAAAAAGCACGGTTCCCGCGCGAACCGGCCTGGAACTGCGCCGCGCCCTGACGGCGTATTCCCGCAACAGCGATGTCACTTTCCGTGTGGTTTCCAATCCGGAGTTCCTTCGCGAAGGCACAGCCGTTGAAGATTTTCTGCATCCTGACCGCATCGTTGTCGGTGTGGAAGACGACTCGGCCGCCAGCGAGATGCGCGAAATCTACCGGCCGATCCTGGAGCGCACCTTCCACTGCCCGGTGCACGACGGCGCCTGCCCTCCAGGGCATGCGGCCGAGCTCCTGGTCACCACCATCAGCAGCGCCGAGCTGATCAAGCATGCTTCCAATTCCTTCCTGGCCCTGAAAATCAGCTACGCCAACGTGATTGCCGATCTCTGTGAAAAAATCGGTGCGGACGTCCAGGAAGTCACCCACGCCATGGGACTTGACCCGCGCATCGGCGGGCAATTTCTTGGGGCTGGACTGGGGTTTGGGGGCTTCTGTTTTCCGAAGGATGTGCAGGCGTTCGTTCATTTGGCGGGCACGGTCGGCGTGGACTTCGATATCCTCAAGGCCGCCGAGCGCGTCAACAAACAGCGGGTCGATCGGTTCTTTGAGAAGATCCATAAGGCTTTATGGGTGGTCAAGGGCAAACGCGTCGCGGTTTTGGGCCTGGCCTTCAAAGCCAATACGGATGACATCCGTTTTTCGCCGGCGCTGGAAGTCGTCAAGGGTCTTCTAAAAGAAGGCGCCCAGGTGCATGCCAGCGATCCCGAAGCTATTTCGCGGGCCAAAGTCGCGCTGCCGCAAGTGAACTATCACGCCGATCCCTACGAGGCGCTACGCGATGCCGAAGCGGCGCTGGTGTGCACCGAATGGGACGTGTTTCGCAAGCTGGATTGGGAACAGGCTGGCAAGCTGATGGCCCGCCGGCTGGTTT
Source organism: uncultured Acidobacteriota bacterium (assembly GCA_963788495.1). Classification (GTDB taxonomy): domain Bacteria; phylum Acidobacteriota; class Terriglobia; order Acidiferrales; family UBA7541; genus Acidiferrum. The sequence goes on from CAWBGX010000007.1 coordinate 509,826, forward strand.
TGGATGGGCGGAACCTTTATTCACCAGCGAAAATGCGCAAGCTGGGGTTTGAGTACTATTCGTTCGGGCGGGAGTAGCCCGACCCGCCGACCCAAATGGGCACAGGGACCATTTTCGTCTAAACCCCGCCCTCTTGCCCTTCGAGGCTCAGAGCGACAGAAGGCGGCTACTAGGAGCCGCTGGACGTTGCGCCGTTTTTCTTTGCGAAGCTCTCTTTGAAATAATTCAATGTCTTCTGCAGTCCCTCGTCCAGTCCTACTCTAGGCTCCCATCCGAGAACGCGCTTGGCTTTGGTGATGTCCGGGCAGCGCTGCTTCGGATCATCCTGCGGTAACGGTTCGAAGACGATTTTCGGGGCGTTTTCAAAATGCGCCCGAATACGTTCCGCAAACTGCAGGATGGTAATTTCCTGGGGGTTGCCAATGTTGGTCGGCAGATGCTCGTCGGACATCATCAAACGGTAGATTCCCTCGATCAAATCGGACACGTAGCAGAAACTACGGGTCTGCTGGCCGTCTCCGTAAACGGTGATGGGCTGCCCGGTGAGTGCCTGCTGCACGAAGTTGGGCAGCGCCCGCCCGTCCTTCAATCGCATGCGCGGCCCGTAGGTATTGAAGATGCGCACGATGTGGGTGTCCACGCCATGATAGCGGTGGTAGGCCATAGTCATGGCTTCGGCGTAGCGTTTGGCCTCGTCGTAGACGCCTCGCGGACCGATGGGGTTCACGTGCCCCCAATACTCTTCGTTTTGCGGTGAAACCTCGGGATCGCCGTAGCACTCACTGGTGGAAGCCAGGAAAAACTTGGCCTTTTTCGCCAGCGCCAGGCCCAGCGCGTTGTGCGTGCCCAGAGCGCCAACCTTCAGCGTCTGGATAGGCAGCTTCAGGTAGTCCACCGGGCTGGCCGGCGAAGCAAAATGCAAAACGTAATCCACCGTCCCGGCGACATCGATATAGTTCGAGACATCCGCACGCGCGATGCGAAAACGCGGATGCTTCTCCAGATGAGCGACGTTGGAATCGACTCCGGTGACCAGATTATCCAGCGAGAGGACGTCCCAACCTTCCTCGATCAAACGGTCGCATAGATGCGAACCGAGGAACCCTGCTCCACCCGTCACTACCGCGCGCATGTCTGCTCCTGGAAAGGCGTCAGTTTATCGCGAGCGGGCGTGATTGACCACTTCCGTGCCCCGGGATACGATGCGCCCGCTCTTCTATGGCGTCAGGCACAAACATCGGCACACGCGGCCGGGCAGGCAGTGTGGCGCTCATCGCACTGGCCGCCGCGCTGGTCTGCGCTGTGATCTTCGTCCTTGGCGTGGGCCGCTGGCTCGTGGTGGAAGATCCGCTGGAGAAGGCTGACGCGATTGTCGTCCTCAGCGGACGCATTCCCATCCGGGCCATCGAGGCGGCGCGCCTGTATCGAGCCGGCTACGCACCGCAGATCTGGCTCACCCAACCCGCAGAACCGGGCTCATCGCTCGCAGCCCTGGGTATTCCCTATTCCGGAGAGGATTTTTTTAACGCGCGCGTCTTGATTCACGAAGGAGTGCCTTCGAGCGCTATCCACGCGCTCACTCCGCCCATCAACAACACCGCGGACGAAGTCCGCGCCGTCGCGGCGGAACTCCGGCGCGAAAACGGTTCCACCGTGATCATCGTCACCACCAAAGCCCACACGCGGCGGGTGCGCAGGCTGTGGCAACGGCTTGCCGGCGGCCAGGGTCGCGCAATCGTCCGCGCTGCCGCGGGCGATCCCTTCGACCCCGCGCACTGGTGGCGCACTACCGGCGATGCGCTCGACGTTGTAAGGGAGGTCCTTGGGGTCCTGAACGCGTGGGCGGGTTTGCCGCTGCATCCTGCCAGGTGAGGCGCGGTCGGCTCGCTTGGTGGGAGCTTCGGGGCTTTACGCCCGGCGCCGCACTTTACCATTGATAGAAAAACGGCCGTGGAAGCGGTGAGCGCGGCGGGATCTGTATAAGTTCCACCGCAATCAGAAAAGGAGAAACCGCTTCTTCCGCGGAGCCTTCTCCACCTCCGCGATTTCGGGTACATGCGGCAATTCGCGCCCTTCAAATGCGGCCATGGGATTATCCACAAACAGCGCCTGCGCTTTGTCCTCGCCGAAGCGCTCGCGCACGACGTCGTAGGCGGGCCGGAGCTTCAGAGGGCGTCGACGCGTGTTGTGCGCGTCGCTGGCCACGAAGTGCACCACGCCTTCTTCGATCCAGCGCAGGGCATCCTCCTGGGGCCGGGTGCCGAAGGTGCCAAGGATCGAGCCGGCGGTCACTTGTACGAAGCAGCCCAGCCGAACCCAATTGGGCAAGTGGCCTGGATTGGTGTGCAGGATAGCGTTGCGCTCCGGGTGGGTGATCACCGGGCGGACATTCATGAGGCGCATTTCGTGCAGGGTCTGATCCGCGGAAGGAGGAATCGCAAATTCGCTGAATTCCACCAGCAAATATCCCTGCTGATTGATGCAAAAGCGCGGCGCATCCGCGCGCAAGGCCCCGAGATTCTCGGGACTAAGGTGAAAATCGCAACCGGTGGCAAGCGTCAGCCGGTCGCCGATTGCCGCTTGCAACTCGTCGCGCACCTGCCGCACCCGCCTGTAGTTGAAAGCAAATTCGCTGCTGGAGTGCGGTGTGGCCACCACGTGGGTGATGCCGTCGGCAATCGCGGACTCCGCCATGGCCAGCGACTCCTCCATGGCCTTTGGCCCGTCGTCCAAGCCGGGCAGGATATGGCAATGAATGTCAACCATATCTCTTAACTTTACCTCAATACGCCGCTAGGTCCTGGTACCAGTCTTGGGATCCCCATCCCTATCTTGCAACATGGAAACATCCCTTCCGGGGGTTTCTTGCGCTCGGTGGGAAGCCTGCTATATTTAATTGTCTTTGGCTGCTCGGCCTTTTTGGCCCGCTACATCCCAAAAAATTCTTGAGGAGTTGCACGCAAGTCATGCCCATCGAGCGGAAACCCGAGTTTTTCAAAAGCGCCCAGCTCAAGGTCGCCATTATTGGCTGCGGATATGTGGGCTTGCCCCTGGCGCTGCGCTTCGCGGAAGCCGGCCACAAGGTCACGGGGTTCGACACCGATCCCCACAAAGTGTCCATGCTCAATGCCGGGAAGTCCTATATCGAGCACATCCCGCAGACCAAAATCCAGCAATTCGTCAACACCAAACATTTCGGCGCGACCACCGATTTTGAACGCATCAAGGAAGCCGATGCCATCATTATCTGCGTGCCCACGCCTTTGGATGAGCGCCGCGAGCCGGACTTGAGCTACGTCGAAAACACCGCGCTGGCCATCCAGCCGCACCTGCAAAAGGGGCAGTTGGTGGTCCTGGAGTCCACCACCTATCCAGGCACCACCGAGGAACTGGTCCTGCCTATCCTCGAGAAGAGCGGTCTGCGTTGCCCCATTGCATCCGGGCCTGAGAACGAGAATGTTCACAGCGATTTCTTTTTGGCGTTTTCTCCCGAGCGCGAAGACCCGGGCAATAAGCAGTACGGTCTGGCGCAGATTCCCAAGGTCGTCGGAGGTATTAATCCACCCAGCGGCCGTGCCGCCGTGGCGATTTACACTCCTATCGTCTCGCGCGTCGTGCCTGTAAGCTCCACACGCGCCGCGGAAATGGCCAAGCTGCTCGAAAATATTTTCCGCTGCGTGAACATCGCGCTGGTGAACGAGTTGAAGATGCTCAGTTTGCGCATGAACATCGACATTTGGGAAGTCATTGACGCTGCCGCCACCAAGCCCTTCGGCTTCATGCCCTTCTATCCAGGGCCCGGCCTGGGCGGCCATTGCATTCCTGTGGACCCTTTTTATCTTTCCTGGAAGGCCCGCGAGTACGATTTCGCCACGCGCTTCATCGAGCTGGCCGGTGAGGTCAACACCGCCATGCCGTACCACGTTGTGGAGGCCATCGCAGCCGCTCTGAACGATCGCAAGAAGAGCATCAAGGGCTCCAAGCTTCTGATCCTCGGCGTGGCCTATAAGAAAGACGTCGACGATTTGCGCGAATCGCCCACGCTCAAGATCATGCAGCTCCTCCAGCAGCGGGGCGCGGAGCTCGATTACAATGATCCGTACTTCCCCAAGCTTCACAAAATGCGCCACTACAATTACGAAAACATGAAGTCCGTGCCGCTGTCGGCGCAGTCCATGGGGGCCTATGATGGCCTGGTCATTGCCACCGATCATTCCAGCTACGACTACGCAGCCATCGTGGATGCCGCCAAGCTGGTGGTCGATACCCGCAATGCCACCCGCCGGGTGACCCGCCACCGCGAAAAAATCGTTCTCTGCTAGGCGCTGATGGCTTCATCCACCGATGAGATTCGCCGCCAGCTTCAGGACAGCATTCGCGTCAAACAGGCGTTCTCCGATGAGCTGGTTGGCCGCATCGCGCAATTCGCGGAAAAATCCGCGACCGCGCTGCGCGCCGGCGGGAAAATCGTCTTCTTCGGAAACGGCGGTAGCGCCGCCGACGCTCTGCATCTGGCCGCTGAGCTGGTGGTGAGGCTGCGCACGGAGCGCCCCGGCCTCGCGGCTCTGGCGCTGACCACCAATCCCTCGGTACTCACGGCCGCGGCCAACGATTACGGCTTCGAGCACATCTTCGCCCGCCAGATCGAATCCCTGGTGAGCGCGAACGACGTTTTGGTCGCTCTTTCCACCAGCGGCACGAGCCCCAATATCGTCCGCGGCGTTGAAGCGGGCCGCAATCGTGGCGCTTACCTGGTGGCCCTAACCGGCGAAACCGGAGGCGCGCTGGCCCCCAAGGTCGATCTGCTCCTCAACGTTCCCTCCCGCGATCCTCAGCGCATTCAGGAAGCCCACATCACCATCGGCCACATCGCCTGTGCCCTTATCGAGCAGCTCGCCTTGGCCTAGAAATACAGCCCGCATCGTTTGCCAGCGGCGAGGTGGAGCGAACTTTGAGTTTTCAGAAGCTATTTGCTTTTTAGTCCGACTCGCGCGGTAGTCCAAGGCAGGACTGCCTCCAGGAGCACCGGTGTGTGTGTACCGTCGTGAGCAAAATACACGGCGAAATGTGCGTCCTTCATCTCGGTGCCGTCATCGAAAACGCGAAGCTCGACCTTGGTGGTCACGAAGCTGCCGGCAGGTACCGTCACGTTCTCCGACGCTCCGGCCAGCGTAGCGCGCACATCGTAGAGCTTGTGCCCGTCGTAGACCGGGCCACGCACCTCGCGCGTTTTCGACCAATCGACGCTCCGCAAGTACTGCATCATGCCGAGCGGGTCGCGTGTCCCCGGCAGCACCCGCGTCTGGGTAACATTTTCCGCGGCGGGCTCTTTGCCTGTCGTCGTCATGCGCTGAATGGACTCGACCTTTTGCCCGCGCTCGCTCAGATGCATCTCGTACTGCAAGCTCGACATCGTGCCCGCGTCGCTGTAGGAGTCGAACTGGTCGTCCAGCTCAAAAACCATGCGCAAAGGGTTTTGGGTGTGGGCAAACGCCTGCAAATGCCAGGCGTTCTTTCCCATAAAGTTCCGGCGCTCCGCCACTTGCAGTCGTAACGTCGCGACGTTGGAAACCTTGGCGACATCCGCGGAGTAGTCCAGCACCTCGCCAGTTCGCATCGCCACAACGGGTTCCGCCTCGGGCTTGACCTTCTTGATTTCCGTTCGGGGTTCGGCGACCTTGCCGGCGGCGGCTTCCTTCGGCGCCTCGTCCGGTGGTTCCGCAGGCACCGCTGCCGGCGGCGCGGAGGTGATCGCGGGCGGCGCTGCATCGCTTCGGCCATGCAGCCAGTAGAACGCTCCGCCCGCTAGAGCCAGGGCCGCCATTGCCGCGATTCCCACTTGCATCCGGTGACTCATGCTCTTTTTGCGTCGGGCGTCAGAAACAAAACATTGCCTCGCTGGCTTCCATCGTACAATACGATTTCGCGTGGAGCTCGCGCCTTAATCCGGCGAGGCCGCCGCACGATATTTGAGGGTACCAAAACGCGGACCGCTCGTCTTTCTCGGGCCGGCGATATTCGCCGCGGCAGTCACCCGGCTGCCCGGACGCGATCGTCGGCCACAGGAAGGCCGCATTCGCCAGGAGGGTTCTCCGCATGCGTTACGTGGTCACAGGCGGCGCCGGTTTTATAGGCTCGAACACCGTCGACGAACTGGTCAAGCGCGGCCACAGCGTAGTGGTCCTCGACGATCTTTCCGCCGGTAAAGAAGAAAATCTCGCCGAAATACGCAGCAAGATTACGCTGATCAAGGGCAGCATCACGGACATCGAAGTGGTTCGCAAGGCCATGCACGAGGCGGAATACGTCCTGCACCTCGCCGCCCGAACCTCTGTACCGCGCTCCGTGAAAGATCCGATCGAGTCGAACCGCATCAACATCGACGGCACGCTGAACGTACTGGTCGCCGCGCGTGACGCCAAAGTGAAGCGCATCGTTTTTGCGGCCTCCTCTTCGGCCTACGGCGAAACGCCCACTTTGCCCAAGGTCGAGACCATGGTGCCGGCGCCGATCTCTCCTTATGGTGTCACCAAATTCGTCGGCGAACTGTACCTTCAGACTTTTGGCCGCTGCTATGGCCTGGAAAATGTTTCGCTGCGATACTTCAACATCTTCGGCCCGCGCCAGGATCCAAGCTCGCCCTATTCCGGCGTGCTCGCCAAATTCTGCACTGCGTATCTCGAAGAAACTCAGCCGGTGATTTTCGGCGATGGCGAGCAGACCCGCGATTTCACCTACGTGGAGAATGCCGTCCAGGCGAATCTACTGGCCTTCGAGGCGCCGCAGGTTTCCGGCAAAGTTTTCAACGTAGGGGTAGGCGGCCGTGTCTCGTTGAACCAAGTGGCCGCGACGCTCGCCAAAATTTCCGGGGCACAGCTGGAAGTCAAGCACGACCCGCCGCGCGACGGCGACATCCGCGACTCGCAGGCCGATATCACCCAGGCCCGCGAACTCCTGGGCTACGACCCACAAGTGGATTTTGAGGAAGGCCTGCGCCGCACTTTTGAGTGGTACCGCACCGTGCAGGCCAAGGCGAAGGCTCAAGCCCAAGCTCAGGCCCAGGCCCAGGCATCAGTGCCGACACCCGCCCCAGCACCGGTAAAGTAGCTCCACGCTCCGTTTCAGCCAGCACCGCCAAGAAACGCGCGCGCGCCCTCTTGGGTATCGACGGTTAGGGAGTGGATGTCTTGCCGTAACTGAGCGGCTCGCCAGATTTCGGCGTGTCGTAATTCCAGAACCACAGGGGTTCGAGCTTCTTTTGTTCCGGCCAAACTTCGTTGAGCGTATCGCCCTCGAAGAGTTCTCCATTCTTCATCACCCAGTGAACCGTGTTGGTGTTGTGGATGTCCTCGAGCGGATTCTTGTCCAGAATCACCAGATCGGCCAATTTACCCGGCTCGATGGAACCGAGATCTTGCGGCCTTCCAATGATCTTTGATCCGTTGACGGTGGCGCAGCGCAGCACCTCCATCGGCGTCATTCCGCCGCTGGCCAGCATCCACATCTCCCAGTCGTAGCCTAAGCCCTGCAACTGGCCGTGGCTGCCGACACCCACAAGGCCGCCCGCGCGCTCCAATTTGGCCATCTGTGCCGCCAGCCTGGGGAATGCGTATTCGTCCTTGCGGAACCACTCTGGACGGCGCTTGGTTTTCTCGTCGAGGATTTTGTGCGGCGTGAAGTGATTGAGCTTGGCGTTGTCGTGCACTTCGCTGTATTCGTACCAGTAATCCTCGCCGAACGGCCCGCCGTAGTTCACGATCAGCGTCGGCGTCTCGGCGATTCCCGACTGCGCGAAAATCTGCAAGACGTCCTTGTACAGCGGTGTAATCGGCAGCGTGTGTTCGTTGCCATGGAAGCCGTCGATCACGTGGGTCAGGTTAAGCTTCAGGTCCAGCCCGCCTTCGGTGGTGGGCATCATTTCCAGTTCTTTCGCCGCCTGTACCATGAACTGGCGCTGCTTGCGGTTGCCCACGATGTAGCTCTTGATGTTGGGTGTGCCGTAATACTTCTTGTACTTGGTCAGCACGCCTTTCACTTCTTCCATCGATTGGAAGTTGTTATCGGAGAAAACGCCGGGCCCGGTGGAGAACGCGCGCAGGCCTATGATGTCGCCAGTGTCGACCAGATCCTGGTAAGCGAACATGTCGTTGGTGCCGGTCTGGACGTCGAGCCCCGAGGTCACTCCGTAAGCGAGATTCGCCAGGAAAGCCCAATTCTGGGTGTCGAGAATGCCGCGGCGGATTTCCGTCCAGTGGGCGTGGGTATCGACAAATCCGGGCACGATGGTCTTTCCGGTTACGTCGAAGACTTTGCCGCCGGCGGGCACGCTGCCTTTTGCTCCGACGCGGGTGATGCGGTTGTTCTCCACGACGATATCGGCATTCTTCAAGACTTCGTCGCCTTTCATCGTGACCACGGTTGCCCCGCGCAACACCACCGTGCCTTTGGGCGTTTTTCGCGGAACTTCCAGATCAACGGCGATCTCTTCAACGTTCTTGTCCTGCTCTTTTAGTTTTTCGGGCTTCTTTTCTTCTTTCTTCTCGTCTTTTTTGTCGTCTTTCTTGGCGTCGGTGGAGGCCGCCGCGGAATCCTTCTTGTCCACATCCTTGGTGTCGCCGTCTTTTTTCTCGCCTTCTTTCTTTTCATCCTTCGGAGGTTCGAAAGAGATGGCGCTCACCGGCTCGCGGAAGAAACTCGAGCCAACCGCCCAGGTGATGGTTTTGCCGTCATCGGCCCACCCAAAATAATCGGCGCCGATGTCCGTCAGCCGCTTGGCTGGGACCGATGCAGTGGCCACATTCACCGTCGGCGCTTCGCCGCCGACCACCGGCATGGCAATCAGATAGAGTTGGTTCATTACATGCGCCAACACCCATTGCCCGTCAGGGCTGGGCTGGACGTCGTCCGCGGGAATGGGTTCTTCGGCGAAAAATATGCCCTGCCCTTTTACCTGGAGGTGCGTGCGGCGGTCGGTGCCGTCGTAACGCAACGAGATGAGTCCCTGCGGCGTGTACACGTAGATGCGGTCGGTTTCGTGGGTGAAGTGCGGACCGCCTGCGCCGCGCGCCGGGAGAATCAGATTGGCATCCCCGCCGTCTGCCGGAATCCAAACGAGATCGGCATTGGCGGTCTGACCGCCATCGAACTCGCTGTTTTCCCGGTCATACGCATTGCCGCGCAACGCCACGATTTTCGTTCCATCTGGGGACCATGCCGGATTGCTATAGACAGCGAGCGATTTCGACAATTGTTTCGGCGTGCCGCCCGCCGCCGGGACTCTCCACAGTTGTCCGCCCTCGCTCGACCACGTCACGTACGCGATGGACTTGCCATCCGGCGACCATGCCGGCTGAAATTCGCGCGCATTGCCGCTGGTTAGCCGCTGCGGCTTGCCGCTCGGCAGGTCCAGCGTATAAAGATGCGTCATCGCCGAGAACACCATCTTCTTTCCATCGGGCGACTCGACCGGATCTTGTATCAAGCGCACCTTAACGGGTCCCTGCTCGACCTTTTGCGGGAAATCCAGCTTCGGGCCGAGCTGCTGCGATACGTTGGCCGTGAAGGGAATCACGGCGTCCGTGCCAGCGGCAAGATTCAGCCGGTGGATTTTGCCGTCCTGGTTGTAGACGATTTCTTTCCCGTCCGGGAGAAACGCATAGCCGGGAAAAAGGTCGCGCGTGAATCGCGATTCCTGGTCATCGCGGGTGACCGGATATTTCACCCAGCGGTCCTCGCCGCTCTGCAGGTTTCGCAAGCGCAGTCCGCTTTCCGTTTCAAAGCGCGTGACGTAAAGAACTTGGGTGCCGTCCGGCGAGAGCACCGGGCGGAAGCTGCTGTCGAGCTGCTCGATCAGCACATCTTCGTCGCCGGTCTTGCGATCGCGCCTGGCGATCTGCCATAGGGGAAACTGGGCGTTATAAGCGAAGCCTCCATGGCGCACGGCGTAGTAGATATATTTTCCGTCGGGCGAGGCCACCACACCCATGGCGTTGTGGCGCTCCTTGCGTGGCGTAGTCGGCGCCGGCTTGGCTTTGGTGACCTGCACGCCGGTGCCGCCGCGCACGTGATACATCCAGACTTCATAAGTGGTGATGCCGAAGCCGGCCTTGGACACGAAAATGTAATTCCCATCGGGTGCCCAACTTGGTGAAGCGAACTCGTTGTTGGGGTCTTTAGACACCTGCTTCACTTCGCTGCCGTCCGGATGCATGATCCAGATGTTTTCGCTGCCTTCGCGATCGGAGAGAAACGCGATCCACTTACCGTCCGGCGAAAACTTCGGCTGGCTGTCGAAAGCCATCCCGCCGGTGATGAGCTTGGCCTGGCCACCCTCGATGGGCAGCGTATAAATGTCGCCGAGCAACTCGAAGACGATGGTTTTGCCGTCGGGAGAAACGTCCAGGGAGAGCCAGGTGCCTTCATCGGTAGTGAATTCGACTTTGCGGTCGGATTTCAGCGGCAAGCCCTTCTTTTCGTCTTTTTTCTCGTCTTTCTTGTCGTCTTTTTCTTGGGCGGCCGCGCTTGCCGGCTTCGCAAAAGTGTTCCCAGCCAACATCGTGCCGACCATCAGCAACACGATGGACCACACGCTCACACCACGCCTTCGCAGACGTTTCGCGTTCATTGTGCTTCCTCCGTAGCGATCATCAAAAATGTAAGCTGGAATCGAACAACGGCCAGGCCGCGAAAATCGAGCCTGCCGGGAACACACTCCTGCATGCCCACCTTAGACGTACGATCTAGCGTTCCGACTCTTCTTGGTCGTCGCCGTCGTGATGTTCCTCGGTGACCGACGGCACGATGTGCGGTATGCCCGCGTCGTTCATCTTCTTGTTCAACGCCGGCAAATCCTCTTCGACCAGCTTTTTCACCTGCGCGGAGGCATCGCCGACCAGCGGAGCCAACTCCGCCAGCTTTTCTTTCTGCTGGCCCCCCGGCACGGCGACAAACTCGTCCAGGTTTTCGAGCAAGTCTTGGGTTTGATCCGGCAGAGGGGCGGGTTTCCATTCAAACGGCGGTCCGGCATTGCCGAGGCCTTGTTTTTCGCGGGCGAATTTCAGGGCAACGGCGTCAACCTTTTTCTGCAGGTCATCGGCGGCCTTCCGGATGTCGTCGGGAATTTTTGTGGCGTCCGGTTTGCCGGCATCAGCCTTCCATTTTTCGCGGGCGGCCGCCAATGCATCTTTCAGCCCCTCGATGGTCTTGCGATCTTTGGCCGCCGTTCGTGCCAGCTCGTAGAGTTGGTCCAGGGCGGCGCGGCGCACGGCGCGATCCTCCGGGGAGATTTGGACGCGAGCATCCTCTTCAACGACTACCTTCTGCGACGCCTCCTTCGCGCCCGCCTTGATCTTGACCGTGTATTCGCCGGGATCGACCAGAGGTCCACGAGGTCCGACACCGTAGCCGGCCGCGATGGCCTCCTGTTGCTCCTCGGTGGGCTCCGCCATGGGGTCGTAGCGCAAGTCCCAACTCGCGCGGTTGGTCCCTGCGGCACCGGGCCCGTCGAACTCGCGCAGGACTTTGCCGTCCTTCCCAGACACGGTGATTTTGACTTTGCCTTCTTTCTTCGGTTCCCCGGCCGGCTTCGTTTTTTCCTCGGCCGCGGTTTTGTCTTTGGTTTCGGCTTCGGTTTTGGCCGTCTTCGGAGCTTCCGGAGGAAGCGCTTCCTTCAGGTAGTAGTTCAAAATGGCCCCGTAGGGCGGGTTCTTCGCGGTGAACATCTTCTGGCCGGCGCTCCAGCGGCGCTGCCGGAGATGCCAGGTGGTGGCGACACGCGGATTGAAAAACGTCAGATCGCTGGCTAAAACATTGGCGTCCATCTTTTCGATTGGCGTCAAATCGTCAAAAATCCAGATCGAGCGGCCATGCGTGCCCAACACCAGATCATTTTCGCGCGCTTGTATGGCGATGTCGTCCACCGGAACAGTCGGGAAATTATTCTTGAAGGCCGTCCAGTTCGCACCGCGATCCCAGGACAGCCATAAGCCAAACTCCGTTCCCGCAAACAGCAGATTTTGATTTCGCGGATGCTCGCGGAGCACGTGGACGCTGCCCGCCGAATCCGGAATGCCGGTGCGCATGGCTTTCCAGCTCTCGCCGTAGTCCGCGGTGACGAACACGTAGACGCTATAGTCGTCGCTGCGGTGGCCGTCGAACGTGGCGTAGGCGATTCCTTCGCCGTACTTTGACGCCACCACGCGGCTGACGTACGTTCCCTTGGGAACGCCGGGCACGCGGGGCGCCACGTTTTTCCAGGTCTTTCCGGCGTCACGGCTCACCTGCAAATTGCCGTCATCCGTGCCGGCCCACAAAACATTGGAAGTCAGCGGCGATTCGCTGAACGTCGTAATCGTGGGATATTCCTCCACGCCGTCGTGCCGGGACAACGTGGTTTTGTCCGGCGTCTTGCCGGCGATCGGCAACTTGTTGCGGTCCACGCCGGTCGTCAGATCATCGCCGAGGCGGGTCCAAGTGTCGCCGCGATCCGTGGACTTAAATACATAGTTTCCGACGTAATAGATGGTGGTGTGCTCGTGGGCCGAGATGGCCACCGGCGAATTCCATTGAAAGCGGTAGTGCGGCTCGCCCAACTTGGCCTCCGGCATGATGGACCGCTGCTGACCGGTGCGCAGGTCTCGGCGGTCGACGTGCCCGTCCTGCCCTTCGGCATACACGATCCACGGCTCCACAGGATCGATCTGCACGTAGAATCCGTCGGAGTCGTGAACTACGGACCAGTCTTCGTTGGTGATGCCGTCGCGCGTCAGCGTCTGGCTCGGTCCGCACCAGCTTCCGTTGTCCTGCAATCCGCCGCAGACGTGATAGGGCTTCTCATTGTCCAAACCAATCTCGTAGAACTGCCCGATGGCAATCGTGTTGACGAAATCCCAGGTGCGGCCGTTGTCGTAGCTCCAGTGAATTCCGCCGTCGCTGCCGGTGATGATGTGGTTGGAGTCCGCCGGATCGATCCACATAGCATGAAAGTCGCCGTGGATGTCTTTCACGCGATCGGTAGAGAACTTTTTGCCGCCATCTTCGGAGTAAAACATCTGTGCGCCGAGCTCCCAGATGCGCAGATCGTTGTTGGGATCGACGCGCACCTGGCTGTAGTAGGACGGCCGGGGATTGGTGTCGCCCATCTTGGTCCAGGTTTCGCCCTTGTCCTCGCTGCGAAAGGTGCCGCCCTTTTCGTGTTGCACTACGGCGTATACGATGTTCGGATCTTTACGGTAAATATCCAGGCCGATGCGCCCGGTATCGCCGCCGTTTTCGTAAGGCAGTCCCTTGCTGAGCTTCTTCCAGGTCGCGCCGCCGTCAGTGGTCTTGTAAATGGCGCTGTTGGTACCGCCGCCGTTGAAACCAAAGGGTGTGCGGCGGCACTGGTAGGCTGCGGCGTACAGAGTGTCGGGACTTCCGGGGTCCATGGCGATGTCACTTACGCCGGTGTCATCGTTGATTTTCAGTGCTTGCGTCCAGGTCTTGCCGCCGTCGGTGGTCTTGTAAACACCCCGCTCGGGATTGGGCCCCCACAAATGGCCCAGCGCCGCGACGTACACCACCTCGGGATTTTTCGGGTGGATCACGATGCGGCCAATATGATGTGTCGCTGCCAAACCCATTCTGTCCCAGGTTTTACCGCCGTCCATCGATTTGTACGCGCCGTCACCCCAAGATGAGCTTTGGCGGTTGTTGGGCTCGCCGGTGCCCACCCACACCACCGAGGGATCGGAAGGCGCGATGGCGATGTCGCCGATGGTTGAAACGCCTTCCTTGTCGAAGACCGGTTGCCAGGTGGTGCCGTTGTTCGTCGTTTTCCACACGCCGCCCGAAGCCACCCCGACGAAGACGACATTGGGGTTGCTATCGACCACCGCGAAATCGTCGATGCGGCCGCCCATCACTGCGGGGCCCAGCTCCCGGAATTCGAGGTTCTTCCATTTGTCGGCGGGACTTGGCTGGTCCGGAGGCGCAGCCCGTGCCATGACGCTGACACACAACCCCGCTGTCACAACCAACTTCAAAGCAAAGGCGGACGACATGCGGATCATGATTTCCCCTCCGTATGCGGGCGGGAATGATACCCCGCAGACTGGGAAGACGCATCATCTGTTTGTGGAAATGCCGAATGCCGCGGCGGGGCGGTTACCCGGAAGTGCCGAGGCGCCGCCAACTTCATGCGCGGCTACACATCCCAAGAACCCCATGCTAGGCTATCCAACTGTTTTCTTTGGCCGCATCTTCAGCGTGAATCGTCACTTCCATGCTCGGAATCCCTCCGCGCTTCGATCGTTTTCCCTGCTAATGACGCTGTTTTTGTCGCTAGCGGGGCTGGGCAGCCAGGCCACGCCGGCGCAAGAGAATCACAAGCCCTCCGGCAAAGGTGGAGTGGCGGAGCTGTCCTCGAGCGGACCGCAACGCCGCCAGGGAGGGGTGACCATCGCCGACGGCGAGGTAGACATCCACTATGGCAACCAGCGCCTGCGCGCGGATCACGTGGAATACAACGACCAGACCAACGAGGCCATCGCCCGCGGCCACGTGCAATTCGACTACGAAAGCCAGCATCTCGAAGGGGATGAAGCGCACTACAACGTGGGCACCGGCCGCGGCACGTTCGTCAACGTCCGCGGCACTGTTAAGATCGAGCGCCGCGCCAATCCCGCCATCTTGGTCACCGAAAATCCCCTGTATTTTGAGGCCAAGCAAGTCGAGAAATTCGGCACCGATCTGTACTTTATCCGCCAGGCTTGGGTCACCGTTTGCGACCCGGAGCATCCCAAGTGGCAGTTTTACGCCACTCACGCCCGTATTCGCGTGGATCAGACGATGGCTTTGGTAAACGTCAATTTCCGCTTGATCCGGGTCCCCCTGGTATGGCTGCCGTACGCCACGGCGCCCGCAGGATCTAAAATCCGCGAGTCCGGCTTCCTGATTCCAACCATTGGCAACAGCAGCAGCAAGGGCTTCGTATTGGGTGATGCCTTCTACTGGGCCCCGAGAGACTGGGTGGACACCACGGTTGGCGCGGAGCTCTTGAGCCGGCGCGGCTCATCGGAGCGCGTGCAATTCCGCGCCAGGCCCTGGGAGAACACCACCATCCGGTACAGTTATTTCGGCGTGGTGGACCGGCAAAAACAGGGAGGGCACGATCAGCAGTTGGAGATACAGGCGCTGCTGCCCAGGGATTGGCGGTTCGTCGCCGATCTCAACGAGCTTTCCTCGCTGACCTTCCGGTTGGCTTTCGCGGATACCTTCGGCGACGCCATCAACTCCGAGGTGCGCAGCTCCATTTTTCTCACCCACAATTTCGGCGGATTCAGCCTGAATTTCGCGGGGCTGAATGACAAAAGTTTTCTCACCGTCATTCCAACGCAGACCAGCGTGTCGTTGCGCAGCGCGCCGGAGGTGAGATTCGACTCCGTGGAGCAAGCGCCGTGGAGAAACTTGCCGATTTATTTCGGATTCGAGAGCTTCGCGGGCGCGGCGCACCGGAGCGCTGGAGCGATCGACACACCCCCAGCGGTCGCACGCACCGAATTTGCGCCAAGGGTAAGCGTGCCGCTGCATTTCGGGCCATGGCTCAGCGTCATGACCACCGCGGCATTTCGCACCGCGTACTACGGGGATACGCTGGGTTCGCCGGAGCCCCTGAGCAATCGCTCGGCGACGCGCAACGACGGGGAATTTACGATGGATTTCCGGCTTCCGACGCTGGAACGCTTTTTTGAGTCCGCTTCTCGCGACAAGAACAAGCCGCGCAAGAGATACAAACACACCATCGAACCGGACTTCACTTATCGCTACGTCGCCGGCATCGACCATTTTTCTCAATTCATCCGCTTCGACGCCGATTCCACGCTGACCAACACCAACGAAATCGCCTATGGCGTCACCCAGCGGCTCTGGATCAAGGACGGGGACGACCAGCCCACCGAACTGGCCTCCTGGAGGCTGATGCAGAAGCGCTACTTCGATCCCACATTTGGCGGCGCGGTTATCGATGGCCAGCGGAACGTGTTCGAACCACTGGATTCCGTCACCCCCTTCGCGTTCGCGCTGGGCCCGCGCAATTCGTCACCTATCGTGAGCGATTTCAAGATCACCCCCGCGGGCCGCTATGACACCGAGCAAATTCTGGAATACGATCCGCAGCTCCACAAGATCACCACCATCGGAACATTGGTAAAGGTCAAGCCCTACAAGGAATTCTTCGCCACTGTGGCCCACTTTCGCTTGCAGGCCGATCCCATTCTTCAGCCACTTTCCAACCAGGTGCGCGTGTTGATGGGTTATGGCAGCGAGACCCGGAAAGGTTTCAACGTCACCACCGGCGTGAGCTATGACATCACCAACAGTTCGCTGCAGAACCAGCTCGTGCAATTCAGCTACAACGGCAATTGCTGCGGTCTGGCCTTGGAGTACCGGCGCATCGCGCTTGGCAACGTCCGGACCGACAATCAGTTCCGCGTGGCGTTTATCATCGCCAATATTGGGAACTTTGGGAATTTGCACCACCAGGAGAAAATTTTTTAGGGATCGGCCGGCACGGCGAGGTTTGCAGATCACCGAGACCGGGCTCACGTCGCAAAAGCGGGAGCGAGCTGCCGCGCTCCCAATTGGCGCTGACGGCGGGGGCGGTCTTGTCCATCAGCCAACGGCCCAGGCAATACCCCAGCGTTCCAGTGATCATGCCCGCGAAAATGTCGGCGACGTAGTGATATCTTCCGTACACTGTCGAGACGCACATGCAGAGCACCAGTGGCAGCATGACCCAAAACAGCCAGCGGCGGTGGCGCCACGCGCCCCACAGCGCGGCGAACGAACCCGCTACGTGCTCGGAAGGAAATGCGGCACCGCGCACCCGGCCATAGTGCTCAATAAAATTGATCAACGCGGTGAAGGGTCCGCCGCGCAACTCGGCGTGCCAGGAACCCGCCATTGAAAACCACGGGCTCTCGATTGGGAACAAGATGGCGATCACGTAGCCGATCGCATAGCCCACGGCGGAATAGGTCATCACCGACCAATAAGCGCGCCAATCCTTCCGGTAGTACAAAATGCCGCCGAGGGCCAGCAAGTACGTGAAATAAGTGATGTAGGTGAACTGCATAAAATCATTGCGGGCGGGAGTGGCAAACTGCTCGAGCCAACTCGCAGGGTGTACGCCAGTCAGCCAATAGTCGAACGCGATCAGTTTTGCGTCGCGCCAACCGGGGGAAACCAGGTGGACCAGTTGGCCGAGCTCCTCGAAGCAAAACAAAAAGAAAAGATGCGGATACCAGTGCCGCCAGAAGTGCCAGAATTTCTGCGCGGCGGTGGGACTGAGACTCTCGTGCAACCCGATTCTGGCGTGGGTTGCGCACAAAGCCAGAATCACGACCGTCACCAACGCCTGTACGCCGAGCAGGCGGACGGGATGCGCCAGGTTTTTCCCAAATATCACCATCAGCGCGCTGGACAATCCCAGGTATCCGAGCGCCACCCACTCGAACGCGCCGCAGGCTGCCCAAGCCGCCGCCAATTCGCGGTGGACTCCCACGAAGACCCTGCTTTGGCGCGAGTCTACAGCCGGTGCTCGCTCCGCCCTCCCGCTGGACTCCGCCGGGCCTTGCCACGGCATCGTGACTTCGTGTTCCTGGTACCGGTGCTGGCGCGAACCATTCATCCGAGATTTTCCGTTCTCGCGCTGGCGGCGACCCTATACCCGGTGGTGCCCTGGTCTCTCCCAATTTCTCGCTTCCACCACAACATCGGCCAGTCCAGCATGCGCGCTATGCGTTGCAATTCCCGCGAAGGATTAACCGCGACGGGCTGCCCCACTGCTCCCAACAGCCAACGATCGCTTGCCGTGTCCCCGTAGGCGTAGCTGCGCGCCAAGTCAAAGCCCACCTTGGTGGCTAACCCTTGCACGCCACGCATCTTGGCTTCTGCGAACATGGCCTCGCCAAGGATTCGGCCCGTCCACCGCCCAGCGGTTTCTTCGAGACGCGTCGCGGAGATTCCGATCGAGGCGGTGATGCCGCGCACGGCAAGGCGCAGAACGAGCGCCAGCGCCACTTCCTGAGCCAACGGTGCCAGCGTTCCCGTCACCAGCACCACGGCGTGTTCCTGGGCGGCGTGCCACGCGATACGCTCCATTGCCTGCGGGAAAAAAGCGCGGAGAGCCGCTCGCGATGAGTAGCGTCGGGGGGCTGGAGTCACGGGATCGGTAGAAACTCCTTCGGGGAAGGCAGGGGCGCCATCGACGCGCACGCCTCGCAGATACATTTTGTTGGCCTGCCTAATCGTGGTGAACCCTTGGGGAGCAAGCTGGGCAGCGTGCGCCAGCCACAAGAAATAGTTCCGCGCCGGAATCGCACCGCGGGATCGCAGTGTTGCAAAGAACCGCCGTTCCAGCGACGGCTGGTCGATGATCGTTCCATCGACGTCGAAGAATGCCGCCACTCGCGTTTTGGTTTCCGGCAGAGTGCTCATGCGGCCTCCCGCGCCGCACTCTTGCGGCTGCGAGCCGATCCCACGCTTCCGGCCAGGTAGCGCCAGCCCTCCGCCAGTACTGGCAGCCCTCGCACCAGGCAAAACCCGGCGGTCGTCCAAGTAAGCACATACGCGCCTGCACGGATCAGCGAATGCACATCCGCGGCCAGTTCGCCGACCAATGCGACCGGTCCCCGCGTCAGCGCCAATTCCAGCCCGAGGTAGCAGAAGCACAGGCATTTCATCGCGGCATACAGCCCGCGGCTCCAGCGCGAGGCCACCAGAGTGCGTCCCCACCATGTTTGAAGCATGCTGCCGGCGCCCCAGCCGGAATGTCCGGCACGCATCGCCAGGCCACGCAGAAAATCCGTGGCCGCGCCGCGCGCAAAGAAAAACACCGGCAGCCAGAGCGACACCATCCCCACCACCGCGAAATACGTGAAATAGACGTTCTCGATGATGCGGTCACCGAGGATGTCGATCTGTGCGCCTACCGGCGTGGCCAGATTCTTTCGCCGGGCGATGTGGC
This sequence comes from uncultured Acidobacteriota bacterium, assembly GCA_963788495.1. Lineage (GTDB taxonomy): Bacteria > Acidobacteriota > Terriglobia > Acidiferrales > UBA7541 > Acidiferrum. The sequence goes on from CAWBGX010000007.1 coordinate 528,829, forward strand.
CGTCCAAGGCGTCCAGCCCGATGGTGGCAACCGTTAGGGCCACCGCGGCGAGATTGGCCCAAGCGCCGCGGCCAAACAGGCTTACGGCCGCGAAACCTACGATCACTCTCAGCAGCGTCACTTTGTTGGGGGTCCAATGCATAGCCACCTGCGGCGCGGTTTTCCGGCGCTCGATGGATCTAAAGCAAAGCCGCTGCCAAGATGCGTTACAGTAACTTTTTTAATATCAATAGCTTACAGTGACCCTCTTCCTTGTTGCGTATCCTCTACGCCAGCGAAATACTTCATCTGTCGCCCGTTGCCTTACGTACTGTCATTAGGGTCGGCGCGGCGTCTAAACGAACTGCACAGTTGCAGCCATAGCCACCGCGCCCAGCGCAGCGGTTTGCAAGACGCTGCAACCAGGTACGACCCTTTCGCCCGAAGACGGCAACTCCCGGTTTTGTGCGAGAATGTCGGCTCGCGTAGGAATACGCGAAGCCCTCGTAACTTGCAGGTCGGCCGTGAGTCAGATCGATCAAAGGACTGAACGCGAATGACCGATGTTCCTCTCGCAGCAGCTTTTCTTGCCGGGCTGGTGTCTTTTCTCTCGCCCTGTGTTCTTCCGCTCGTGCCGGGATACATTTCCATGCTCTCCGGCATCGGCGTCGAGCAATTGCGCCAAGGGCAAACGCCGCGCGCCGGCCTTTTCGCGTCATCGCTGGCGTTTGTTGTGGGCTTCTCGGTGGTCTTCATTTCCTTCGGGGCCTCTGCCAGCGCCGTTGGCACCTTTCTTCGCCAGCACCGGGCTGCGCTCGCTCCCGTTGCCGGCGCCTTCATTCTGCTGTTCGGCTTGCACCTCGTTGGCCTGCTGATCAAGTTGACCGTTCGCACCGGCGTCATCGCCGGCCTCGTGCTGGCGGTGCTCGGTGTTGTGGCCCTGGTGCGCGGCGGCTCGCTTTTCGCGGGACTCGGCGCGGTTCACTTTTTCTCGCTGGCCGCCATCGGATTTTCCGGTCCTTCCATGGCTCGCTGGCTCAATCGCGATGTCCATCTGCGCAGCGCCAGCACCCAGCCCGGCATCTGGAGCGGCTTCCTTCTGGGTTTTGCGTTTGCCTTTGGCTGGACACCCTGCATTGGTCCGATTTTGGCGACGGTGCTGGCTCTGGCTGCCGCCAGCGACACCATCGCGCGGGGCGTTCTCCTGCTCGCTGTGTATTCCGCCGGCTTGGCGGTTCCTTTTCTGCTTACCGCCGTGGGCATCGGCCAGTTTCTGCGCTTCTATCAACGTTTCCGAAAATATCTCCACGCGGTGGAAATATTTAGCGGGGCGTTGCTGCTCTTCGTCGGGGGGCTGGTTTTCCTCAATCGGCTGACATGGCTGGCGGGGAAGCTAAGCTTTCTGAATAGTTTGGTCCTGTGGCTGGAAAGAGCTCTGACCGGAGCGAAGTGACCTTGGCTTTGCCGCGCGGCGCAGACTGGCGTATCGTTTCTAGAGGGACGTGTTTAGAGGACTGGCATGAAAAAGACTGTTTTGGTTTCCATAGCTGTGCTCGCGGTGATCGTCGTCGCCGCGTATTTCGCGGACAAAGCAACCCGTTTACCCCATAAGACTGCCGCCGCGACAAAGACGGACCACCCAACTGGGGGTGCGCCCGCGCCGGACGTCACGCTCAAGGACCTCGACGGAAAGGACGTCAGCATCGCCCAGTACAAGGGCAAGGTGGTGCTGGTCAACTTTTGGGCCACCTGGTGCGACCCTTGCCGTTTTGAGATTCCCTGGCTGATCGACATGCAGCAGAAATACGGCGCCAAAGGCTTCACCGTGCTCGGCGTGGCCATGGACGACGAAGGCAAGAGCGTTGTAGCGCCCTTCGTGCAAAAGGAACGCTTCGACGTCAATGGCACCAAGTCGCAGATGAACTACCCGATTTTGATCGGGAACGACGCGGCAGCTGACAAGTTTGGCGGCCTGCTCGGGTACCCCACCAGCGTGTTGATCGGCCGCGACGGCAAGCAGATCAAGCGCATCACCGGCCTTATCAGCTACGAGGAAATCTCCAAGGCCATCGAAGCGCAACTCTGATAGTCTGACGCCATGCTTGAGGAAAAAGATTTCCAGCGGAAAGCGGATGCCGCCTTCGAGGATTTGAAGAAGCGTCTACTGACGCTGGGCGATGAACAAGGATTCGACGTCGAGGGGCAAAGCGGCAAGCTGGAGGTCATTTTTGAAGAACCCGAGGAAGCCAAATTCGTGATCTCGCCGAACACACCAGTGCGGGAAATCTGGATTTCCGCGCTCTCCACGAGCTTCAAGCTGGGCTGGTCGGACGCCAGGAATTCCTTCGTGCACGAAAAGAGCGGCGAAGACCTGGTGCATGTTATGAAGCGGGTAATTTCCCAGCAGCTTGGTACACAGGTGAATCTTTGAAATTCGCGGCTGGGATCGTGGCAGGCATCGTACTCTCGGCCGTCCTCGCGGCGCTGCCCTCGGCGCCGGCGCAAATGCCCTCCGGCCGCGATGTGGTTTCGCCCAGCGCCTACGTGTCCCTCGATCCGGTTGCACGCGGTAGTTCATTTCAGCTCGCCGTGGTGTTGAAGATCCGCAACGGTTTTCACATCAACGCGCGGCAAACCTCCGCGGACTATTTGATCGCCACCGATCTTCGCGCCGACGCTCCCGCGGGTTTCAAGCCCGGTGATATTTCCTACCCCAAAGGCGAACTGCGCACGTTTGCGTTTTCCAAGAAACCCCTGAACGTCTACGAAGGCAAAGTGATTCTTCGCATGGCGGTCAGCGCGCTCCCCGACGCCCCACTCGGTGCGCAACACATTCCGCTCAAGCTGCGCTACCAGGCGTGCAGCAATGAAGTTTGTCTGCCGCCGGTCACTCTGGACGTTGACGCCACCATTACGGTCGCTGCCAACGCGAATGCTTCCCGTCCCGCACACCCGGAACTTTTCACCGGCCAGTAGCATCTTTGATTTGAGCTCCAATTGATGGCACAGAGCCCGCCCGGTTCCCGAAAGTGGCCGTACTTCGTCGGCATTGCTATCGGCCTGCTCACCGGCCTCACAATTGTAATCTTCTCGCGCACCCGCAATATCGACGACCGCACGCGAGAATGGGTCGTACGCGAACTCCGCAGCCGGTTCGATAGCGACGTCGAACTGGACCATCTTCATGTCCAGATCCTTCCGCGGATGGGTGTTACGGGTGAGGGCCTCTCGCTGCGTTATCACAATCGCAGGGATCTGCCGCCGATGTTCCACATCGAAAAATTTTCGTTCAACCTCGGCGTTTTGGGGATTCTCCGCGCGCCGCGACACATAGCCGGCGTTTACGTGCAAAATATGACCATCACGATTCCGCCCCGTGGTGAAAGGAAGCAGCAGTCCGCCGAACAGACCAGAGAACAGAGGCAACTTCCTTCCGTTATCGCCGATGAGATCGTCTGCAACGACACCGACCTGGTGATCGTTCCGAAAAAGGAAGGCAAGGAGCCCCTCGACTTCGAGATTCACGACCTGGTCCTGAAATCCGTGGGTGCGGGCAAGCCTTTCGCTTTCCACGGCAACCTCACCAACGCAAAACCCAAAGGAGAAATCGCCACCAACGGCGACTTCGGCCCCTGGGATGCCGGGGAGCCCGGCGATACGCCCGTCTCTGGCGCCTACCAATTCACGGACGCGGACCTCGGCCCATTTCCGGGTATCGCAGGCGTCTTGTCTTCGACGGGAAAATATAGCGGCCAGTTGAACGAGCTGGAGGTCGCAGGCCAGACCGACACGCCCGATTTTTCACTCGATCCCGTGCAACACCCCGTGCCGCTGCACACCGAATATTCCGCGACCGTGAACGGCACTGACGGCGATACTTATCTGCACCCGGTTCGTGCCACCCTGCTGCATTCGCTCATCATTGCCAACGGCAGCGTCGTCCGCGTCCCCGCGAAGAAAGGCCACATCATCACGCTCGACGTTACCTCGGAGAAAGCGCGCCTGGAAGACATCCTGCGACTGGCCAGCAAGGCCGACAAGCCCTTCATGACCGGAGTTCTCAATCTCAAGACGAAATTTCTGCTTCCACCCGGTCCCGTGAAAGTTCTCGACAAGCTCAAGCTCGACGGCGAATTCAGCGTAACGGACGGCCAATGGGCCAGCCCCGAAGTCCGCGAAAAGCTGGAATCCTTCAGCCGCCACGCCGAGGGGCAGCCCGCAAACCAAGACGCGGGCAGCTCGATTTCCGACTTTCGCGGCCGCTTCCGCCTCGACAGCGGCGTCATCACCTTCACGGATTTGACGTTCAGCGTTCCGGGCGCCGCGGTACAGCTGCACGGGAGCTACAAATTGCGAGGGGAAGAGCTCGATTTCGCCGGCGATCTGCGAATGAAGGCCAAGCTTTCGCAAACCGTCACCGGAAAGAAATCCTTTTTCCTAAAAGCCATCGACCCATTCTTCGAAAAGAAGGGCGCCGGCGCAGTGGTCCCTATCAGCATCACCGGCACGCGGGACAGTCCTACCATTGGCGTTACCGTCTTCCACAAGACTGTTAAAAAGCAGCTAGGCAGCGACAAATCATCGCCAAAATGAAGTAGAATCACGAAATGAAGAAGGCGCATCACCGTTTCAATATTGTCTTGCGTCCTGAACCAGAAGGCGGATTTACGGCTATGGTGCCGGCTTTGCCCGGTTGCGTGACCTATGGACGCACCTTGGCCGAGGCCAAGAAAATGGCGAAGGACGCCATATCCGGTTATATCGAGAGCCTCAGGAAGCACGGGGAACCCATCCCGAGCGACGACGAGACGCTAGTTGCGTCCCTGGATCTCGAGTATGCCGAAACTTCCCGCCGTTAAACCCCGCGAGGTAGTCCGATTCTTGCAGCAGCACGGATTCGTGTTGGATCGAGTTTCCGGAAGCCATTTCATCTATTACCATCCCGCCACAAAACGCCGAGCCGTAGTACCACGTCACAATCGTGACATCCCGAAGGGCACTCTTCTATCTTTGTTGCGAGAGGCCGGCTTCACTCGGGAAGATCTTGCTGGTTTTCTCTGATCCCTAAATCGAATATGGGTAACACGGAAAAACCTGAACGAGGATGAGCGGCGCCTTTTAGCTGCGATGTGGCTACTTTTCACTTGGCGTCGAGCGGGCGCCCCGCAACCGCCCCACAACGCGCCCGCGGCCAAGGGCGACCATGGTGTCGAAAAGGGGCGGTGCGACCGCTTGCCCCACGATAGCCACGCGGGTTGCATTAATGAGCAGGCCGGCCTTCACACCCTCGGCTTCCGCGAGCGCCCTAAGCGCGTGATCGCAAGCGTCGTGATTCCAGTCGGGCAGCGCCGCCAGGGCCTCGGCCAGTTTTGCCAACAAATCCGGAACTTTCGGGTCTTTCCAGAACTTCTCTTTGGCCGCCGGATCGATCGTAAAGTCATCGCTGAAGAAGGCCCGAGACCAGGACGAAAAGTCCGGCAGCAGCCGGATACGCGGCCGCAACAAATCCACCGTTTTCGCGAACCACTCGTGACCCGCTCCTGCTGCCCACTCTTCCTTCCACAATCCACTGCGCTCCAATTCGGCTTGCACTTGCGGCAACAAATCCTCGATCGGCAGCTTCTGCAAATACTGGGTGTTGAACCACTCCAGCTTGGGGCGATCGAAAACGCCATTGGTGCGGCTCACGCCTTCCAGCGAAAATTTCTCCAGCAAGTCCTTGGTGCGCAAAAACTGCTCGTCCCCACCCGCCGACCACCCCAACAGCACCAGAAAATTGCGGAAGGCCTCCGGCAGAAAGCCCTCCGTCCGGTACATATTAACGTCGGTGGCCCCGTGCCTCTTCGACAGCCTGGACTTGTCCGCTCCCAAAATCAGCGGTACATGCGCAAACACGGGCGGCTCGGCTCCCAGCGCGCGATACAGCAACACCTGCTTGGGTGTGTTGGACAAATGGTCCGCACCGCGGATGACGTGGGTGATTCGCATATCGACGTCGTCGACCACCACGCTCAACTGATACGTGGGCATCCCGGCGGCCTCTTCGCCACGCGCCGAACGCAGGAGCACAAAGTCCTCGATCTCCTCGTTGGCAAACTCACGCTCTCCAAACACCGCATCCTGAAACACTGTTTTGCCCGCCGGCACTTTGAAGCGAATGGCCGGCTTGGTCTCCGGCGATGATGGTTTGCCGTCGCGGCACGAACAGCGCACCACACGGCGCACCGCGGTGTTCTCGCTGCCTTCCACCGCGTGATCTCCGCCCGCGTAGCGCTCCGCCGGGCAATAGCACAGGAACGCGCTGCCTTTGGCCAGGCACCTGTGGGCCGCCTCGCGATACATCTCCAGCCGCTGCGACTGAAAAAAAGGCCCCTCGTCCCAATCGACCCCCAGCCACAGCAGGGCGTCAATGATTCCTTGCACCAGTTCGGGCTTATTACGTTCCGCGTCGGTGTCTTCGACCCGAAGAATCATGGTTCCGCGCTGCCGCCGCGCGAACAGCCAGTTGAATAGCGCGGTGCGCGCACCGCCCACGTGCAGGTATCCGGTCGGGGAAGGCGCAAACCGCACCCGCACGCCTCCGGTCGTCCTGTTCGGCGTTTCACTCATCGGTGGACATGTCTCGCACGCTAAATTTAATCACTCAGTCTAACGAAAGCTCCCGGCGCCGTCCAACGCACAGCGCGCAGCGGCAAATGGGGCGCTTTCCCTGGGAAGACGTTACCTCGCCACACTGCTGTCTCTTTAGCCACCAGTACGCCAGTACGGTTGCTTCTAGAAAAAATCGTGCTCCATAATCTTAAGTACTTTGTTTTGTGCGTCGACGTGGAACTGCCGTGGCAGGGCCACGAGTGTACGTACGATTCCGTGGGTATAGCGGCTTTATCTAGAACACAGATTCTTTTGGGCGGCCTTAGCGTGGCACTTGGGTGCGGTCTGCAACCCCGGATGGAGAATCGGTCTCGGCCTTGATCTACGAAAGCATCATCGGACTGGTCTTGCTGGCGGCTGCCTCGCTGGTGGCCGGGTTTTTCGCCTATATCCATCACCTGAAGCGACAGCCCTACTTGCTGCTGTGGACCGCTGGCTGGAGTCTTTTCGCTCTTCACTATTTGGGTTTCGCACTCTCCCAATGGATACCCTACAGCCCGATTCAGGACGCCCTGGATCGCTGGCTGTACGTTCTCGCCGCGTTGTTCTTCTTTCTCGGGGCGCAAGTCTATTCGCAACGTAAGCCCTGGATTGTCCCCGCGGCTGTAACCGCCGGCATTCTGGCCTTGGTGGTTGCCGCGGACGCCCTCCATCTGTCGCCCTATTTGCCCCCTGTGGTTCCGTCGGCGTTGATCTTTGTCGGCGTCGCGGTGGTCTTTTGGCAGGAGAGTCGCCGCCAGGAGACGCTCGCGGACCGATTGCTGGCTCTCTCCTTCATCGCGTGGGCGGCCCTGCGCTTGATCCTCTTCGCCGTTTTTCACAATACGCCTCAAGAAATGAGTGCCGGAATCCGTCCGATTGCGGGAATGCCTTCCATCTTCATCGCCATGCTCATGGTCATGGCCATCTACGAAGAAGAGAAGCGTCGCATCGAGCGCAACATGCTGGCGCTATCTAACCTCAATCTAGCCACCTCCAGTTTTGTCGGCGGGGAAATCCAGCGCATGCTGGCGCAGGCCCTCGATCGCGTCCTCGGCGTAGTGCGTTTGCCTTCCGGCGCGCTGTTCTTGCATCACGGCGACCCGCAAGGACCTACTTCGGTGGTAGCCGTTGGACTCAACGATGATTTTTGCCGGATTGCTCAGGAAGAAGGCCTGGACGACTATCTGGTCGGGCTAGTGGCCCGCCTAGGCGGCCTTCTGGGTTTCCGCGACCTCCGCGACGCCTCCCTGGTGGCCCTGGAAAAGGAAGAATCCATCCGGCGCTTCCGCCAATTGGCCCTGGCCCAGGGACTCCGCAGCGTTGTCGCCATCAGCTTGCAGGCCAAGGAACAGGCTTTCGGCGTTCTGCTCCTCGGCACCCCGGATAATCGCCGCTTTACAGCCGCGGAGCTGCGCCTGTTGCTCGCGCTCGGCCACCAGATCGGCATGGCCGTGGAGAATAGCTATCTGGTTCAGCAAACCTCGCGCCGCTCCGAGGAGCTCCACGTCCTCAACGAAATCGGCCGCGCGCTGAGCTCCACGCTCAACAAGGAAGACCTGCTGCGCAAAGTTTGGCAAGAGCTACGCCGCCTGTTCGACGTGGAAAATTTCTACATCGCCGCGCTCGACCCGCTCCGCGACGAAATGCATTTCGACCTGGAAATGATCGATGGCATGCGTATGCCCCGGCGCAGCCGTCCGGCAGGCAATCACCTTACCGAGTACGTCATTCGCACCCGCCAACCGGTCTTGATCCGGGACAACTACGTGGCCGAAGTCCAAAAGCTGGGTGTCGAGCCCATGCGCTCGCGAGGGTGTTTCTGCTGTGTGCCTCTGGTGGCCTACGACCACGTCATCGGCGCCATGGCCGTTTTCTCCGATCAGGAGCACGTCTTCGACGAGGGCCATCTGGAACTGATGCGCGTCCTGGCCAGCGAAGCCAGTATCGCCATCGAGAATGCCCGCCTCTTTCAGGAAGAGCGCACCAAGGCGCGGCATCTCTCGCTGCTCAACACCATTTCTCGAAACGCCATCGCCACGCTCAATCCCGACGAAATGCTGGCCAAAATCGCCGAGCAGCTGGAGGCCGGCCTTACTTACGATCACATTGGCATCGGCGTTCTGGACTACTCCACGCGCGAGCTGGTCATTCAGGCCGAGGCCGGCAGCCGCCGCGGCGCGCTCAGCCAGCGTATCCCGCTGGGCGCCGGGCTTATCGGTCACGTGGCCCGCAACGGCCAGATGGCCGCCTACGGCTCTGCCCCGCCTGCCGATGCTTCGCTCAAGCCGCTGCTGCCCGATTCCGTCTCCGCGTTTGCGCTGCCGGTTTTTTATGCCGAGCAGCTCCACGGCATCCTGTACGTGGAATCCTCGAAGCCCGTGGACTTTTCCGAAGAAGAAGTTCTGTTGCTGCGCACCCTCGCGGACCTCATCGCCGGCGCGCTGCACAACTCGCTGTCGTTCCAGAAAGCCCAAGAGCAGGCCATCACCGACGGCCTCACCGGTGTAAAGACCCACCGATTCTTCATGGAAGCCCTGTCCGCCGAATGGAAGCGCTCCACCCGCGCCGGGCGCGCTTTTGCGCTGGTCTTGATGGACCTCGACCGCTTCAAATTCGTCAACGACTTCTACGGCCACCTCGAAGGAGACCTCGTCCTACAGCGTGTCGGCCATATTCTGGAGACCAACTGCCGGCGCTCCGACGTCGTCGCACGCTACGGCGGAGACGAATTCGTCATGCTCATGCCGGAAACCAACATGGAGCACGCCCGCCAGCTGGCCACCAAGCTGCGCGGCTGGGTCTCCGCCGATCCGCTTCTCCGCGAGAAAAATATCAGCGCGAGTTTCGGCATTGCTTGCTATCCGCTGCACGGCGCCACGCCTCAAGAACTCATCCAGGTCGCCGACGCCTCCATGTACCTCTCGAAGCACCAGGGCGGCAACGCGGTGTCCACCGCCGACCACTTCGATCCCAACGAAGCTAAGAAATGGAAGCGCGACGTTCTCGAAGCGTATCTGGGCGTCACGCTCAAGCGGCTGTTCTCCACCGGCCCCGAAGCTTTCGAAGAAATCTATTCGCGGCTCAAACAATTCACGGAATCTCTCGCCGCCACCGAAGGCACCACTGGCACGGTCGCCGTCGCGCCCGAGGAGGGACCCCAGGCCTTGCCGCAAGCGGTCCTCGATACCGTTACGTCGCTGGCTTTCGCCATCGACGCGAAGGACCACTACACCCAGGGCCACTCGCAAAAGGTTTCCGCCTACGCCGCGCTCATCGCGGAAGCCCTGGGCATGACCGAACTCCAAGTGGAGGAGATCCGCCTGGGCGCGGTGTTGCACGACATCGGCAAAGTCGCCATCCCTGAGAGTATTTTGAACAAAAACGGCCCGCTCAATCCCGACGAGTGGGAGAATATGAAATCGCACGTCACCTTTGGGGCCAAGATTCTCGATCCCCTCACGCCGCTCGCCCGCATTCGCGAGATGGTCCTGCACCATCACGAATTCTTCGACGGCTCCGGCTATCCGCACGGTCTCGCCGGCGAAGACATTCCTCTCGGTGCGCGCATCATCGCCGTTGCCGATGCCTTCGACACCATCACCAGCGACCGCACCTACAAGAAAGCCCGCGCTGCCGCCGAGGCCCTCGCCGAACTTGAGCGCTGCGCCAACGCTCAGTTCGACGGCAACATCGTTGCCCTCTTCGTCCGCACCATGCGCCAGCTCCCGAATCCGGTCATCGAAGTCGCCTCCTTGGCTCGCTCCTGACATCGCTTGCGCCGTTGCCGTCACGGACAAGCATCCGTTTTCTCCTCCAATTTCCGGCTTGACAACAGCCAGCTTTCGAGTATTGAATCGGTTTAACGGTGCATTGGCAAGCTCTTCCCGATCCTCGGGTCAGGCTTGCCCCGTAGTTGAATAGCTCTCTTAATTCTCACAGTCGAGGCAGGACAGGGGTGGTTATGCGTGTACTCGAAATCTTTCAAGCGGCGACAGTTTCAAACAACGCCGACCAGCAGTTGGCCGGCTCTTTCGCTAGGTTCGCGCGGCACGCGGGGCTTCTGTGGCTGGCCCTTGGTCTTTTCTTGTTCTCTCCGGCTGCGCACAGCCAACTGTACACCGGCTCGGTGACCGGTCTGGTCACCGACCCGTCCGGCGGTTCGGTGCCGGGTGCCAAGATCGCGCTCGTCGATGAACAAAAAGGTTACGCCTTCAACGCCGTGACCGACACCAGCGGCAGGTATTTGCTTCGCTCCATTCCTCCGGGCACCTACAAGATCAAGGTCGAAGCCGCGAATTTCCAGAGCCAGACCCAGGACGCGGTCAAGGTGGACGTCAGCCAGAACGTCTCCATCGATTTTTCAATGAAGGTCGGTGTGGTCACCGACATCGTCGAAGTAAAGGCCGACACCGTGCACCTGCAAACCGAAGACGCCGTGACCGGCCAGGTCGTAAATCGCAAGTTCATCAACGACTTGCCGCTGGTCGACCGCGATTTCTTCAACTTGGCCTTTCTCGCCCCCGGTGTCGTCCCCACGAACGTCCCCGGCGGGCCGGCCACCAATTTCAACTCCAACGGCAGCCGCAATTCCACCGCGGACGTCCTCATCGACGGCGCCACTGCCACCAACTTCGAGCAGAACAGCGGCCTGCAGGTGCCCCTGTACACGCCCTCGGTGGATTCCGTCGAAGAATTCAAGGTGCAGCAATCCAACTTTACCGCCGAGTACGGCTTCGCTGGCGGAACTATCATCAACGTAGTCACCCGCTCGGGCTCCAACCAGTTTCACGGCAACGCCTACGAATTCTTCCGCAACTCGGTCATGGATGCCAACGACTGGTTCGCCAACCGGAATGGCCAGGCGATTCCGCCACTGAAGCGCAACAATTTTGGCGGCACCGTCGGTGGCCCTATCCGCAAAGACAAGACCTTTTTCTTTTTCGACTACGAAGGATTGCGGGAGCGCGCTTTCGCTTCCTCGACGCAAGGCGTGCCGACCGCCGCCGAAAGGCAGGGCGATTTTGGCGTCCTTTGCGGCGCCAACGGGGGCTCGTTCGATAACAACGGACTGTGCTCCAGCCCGGCTGGCCAGCTCTGGGACCCTTACACCGGTAAGTTCAGTCAAACGCCCGATCTCAGCGATCCGAACGTCGGACCTGGAGCTAAGCGCTCGAACTTTATTCCCTTCAACAATCTCGCGACTTATCAGAGTCCAGGAAATCCCAGTCTGGCAGGTACGCCTTTCCAGCTTGCGGCGCAGCCGGGGAATCTGATCGACCCCGTGGCGGCGAAATTGATTCAGCTCTTCCCCATGCCCACCTCGGACGCCACCGATCCCAACAGTCTGCAGAACCAGAATTGGTTCGGTTCGGGCGTCAACCCAAACTCGAACAATCAGTTCGATATCAAGATTGATCAGCGCTTCAATGATGGTGACTTATTGAGCGCCAAATACTCGCAGCAGCGCACTAGTTCCAATAGTTTCAACTGCTTCAACAATTTTGCCGATCCCTGTACCAGCGGACCCGCCGTCACAAAACGTTACATTTTCACTCTCAACCACACCCACACCTTCAGCCCCACGCTCGTCCTCACCGCCACTTATGGCTTCCAGCGGGCATTTGATTTTGCCCAGGGTATAGGTGGCGACTTCAAGAATATCGGGCAAGATTTTTCCCAACTAGGATTTCCCGCCTATTTGAATCAGAGCGGATTCGGTGTTATCCCCGCGATCCAGATAAACGGATATCAAGGGGCCTCGTCCGGAAATAACATCGGGACTCAAATCTTCAGTATCACCAGAGAAGGCCAGATCACTCACCATCTCGGTGGCGCGTTAAGCTGGGTGCGCAAGAAACATGAGCTAAAGTTCGGCGGCGAATGGCGCTTGCAGCAGATTAACCACGGCAATCCCGGCTGGCCTGCCGGCGACTTCAATTTTGACTTCACCGGCACTTCGCAAATCTCCAGCGAGCCGGACAACTCCAGCACCGGAGGCGACGGCCTGGCCAGCTTTCTGATTGGCGTGGGACCCCCAGGAACCGGCGCCGGCGGCTGCACTCCGTGCCAGGTCGGCTTCGTCAATTTTGTTAGCACCCAGAGCTTCCGGTACGGCGCCTTCGTCCAAGATAACTACCGGGCAACCTCCAAACTGACTCTCAACCTCGGTATTCGCTATGAATTGTCCACGCCCCGGACGGAACGCTTTAACCGCATGAACTGGCTGGATCCCAATGCTGTCTCGCCCCTGCAAGTGCCGGGGCTTCCTGAGTTGCATGGAATTGAGGTCTTTGCCAGTCCAAACGATCGCTCCAACTACTATGCCGATTACAAGGCGGTCCAGCCGCGCTTCGGCTTAGCGTACCAATTGCCTCACAGCTTCGTTATCCGTGGCGGTTACGGTATTTACTTCTCCACGCCGCGAAGCGGTGCCGCCGGGACCGGGCCTTGGGGCTATCAAGGGTTCGACATTCAGCCTCCTTGGATTACCACCCTCAACAGCGATCACTCGACGCCCTACAACACCCTGAGTAATACGTCCTGCCAGCCGCCTCCGAATGCCAACGTCTGCGGCGTTCCATTGCCTCCGGGTAACTCTCTGGGCCCCCTCAACGACATAGGATTTTCCGCCGTAGGTCCTATTCGAAGTGTTAGTCAGAACACGCCGTACGAGCAAGCTTGGAGTCTTGGTTTTGAGAAGGAATTGCCAGGCAGGATTCTGCTCGACGCGAGTTACGTCGGCAAGAAGGGAACTCACCTCTACCTCGGCGGATTCCGCGACAGGAATATCTTGCCTGCTTCGGCCATCGCAGGTCTAACGCCCGATGCAATCGGGAATCTCAACAATCTGGTTCCGAACCCATTTTTCGGCCACATCACCGATCCCACCAGCGCCCTTTCGGCCTCTACGATCTCTCAATTCCAGCTCTTGCTGCCGTTTCCCCAATATGCCCAGTTCCAGGGTGACTCGCCCCCGATCGCAAACTCAATTTACCACGCTCTCCAAGTGCGCCTGGAGAAGGAGTTCTCTAACGGTTTGCAATTCCTGCTCACCTATACTTGGTCGAAATCTATCGACGACGCGTCGGCAACGGACGACAGCTTTTCCTTCTTGGGCGGCGGAACCACGGACGGTTCCACCCTTGGTGTACAGAATCCCTTTGATCTGCGTGGAGAAAGAGCCGTGTCGGTCTTCGACATTCCTCAACTTTTCCAGGCCAGCTTCGTCTACGAGCTCCCGGTCGGTCATGGCAGGCAGTTCGGGCGCCAGATGCATCCCGTCCTCCAAGCCATAGTCGGGGGCTGGCAAGTCAATGGCATTATCCGCATCGACGACGGTCGGCCTATCATTCCGACTCTCTTGAACCAGACCAATATTCCCACCTGGGGCCAGCGCCCCAATCTGACCGCCCCGCTCAAGCGCGCTTCGGGCTCGATATCCAGCCTGATCGACAATGGGTACTTCGCCAATCCGGACGCTTTGTCGCAAACCGATCCCTTCACCTTGGGCTCGGCCCCGCGAACCATCACCAGCGTGCGCCAGCCCGGAACCCGCACGGCTTCCATGTCGCTCTTCAAGGAATTTCCCCTAAGCAAGGTTCGCGAAGGCATGCGTCTCGAGTTCCGTGCCGAGTCCTTCAACACATTCAACCATCCGCAGTTTGCTGGCCCCGGCTCCGTTGTGGGAGACCCCGGCTTTGGCTTCATCACTTCCACGATCAGCAGCGCCCGCGAATTGCAGTTGGCTCTGAAGCTGTACTTCTAGCAGGCAAGACCCCAATGTTCTTTCGTAGCGCCGGCGCCTCGCTGGCGCTGCGAAAGTTCCTTGCCATCACGGGAAGCCCGGTGCAATGCTGTCCTCCTTCGTTCCTTGGCGCATTTTTGTGCTCGAATGCAGACCCGGAGGAACGGTCGAGGCTTCCATGTCTATGTATTGGTTCGCGAAAGATCTTCTGCGCCGGATTGTGTGCCCGCTGCTGTTGGCGGCTTTCTGCCTTGCGGCGACCGGCGTTGGCTCGTTTGCGCAACCCATCCCGGCGAATGCCACCGATCGGGCGCCACAGAAAATAATCATTGATACGGATATAGGGGACGACGTGGACGACGCCTTTGCGGTCGGCCTGGCGCTGCAAAGCCCCGAGTTCAAGATCGTTGGGATTACCTCGGCCTGGGGCGACACCAAACTTCGCGGGCGATTGCTGGATCGCCTGTTGAAAGAAGTGGGGCGCAGCGATATTCCCGTGGCCGTGGGTATCGAAAAACACCGGCCCGGCGACGCGGTTTTCTCGCAGGCGCAATGGGCAGAGGCTGGCCCGCCGTTGAAGGATCATCCCGCCGCCGTCGACTTTCTGCTGGAACAAATCCGCTCGCAACCCGGCGAGATCACGCTGCTGGCCATCGCGCCGCTGACCAACATCGGCGCGGCCATCGACCGCGATCCGGCCACCTTCCGCAAGCTGAAGCGCGTGGTCATCATGGGCGGCTCGGTCTACCGCGGTTACGATGAGCCCGGCCAGAGCAACCGCCCACCCGACCACGAATACAACATCGCCATGGACGTTCAAGCGGCGCAAAAGCTATTCAATTCTGGGGTATCGCTCTACGTCATGCCCCTCGATTCCACGCAACTCAAACTCGAGGAGACCCCGCGCAACCTGCTCTTCGCGGAGGCCACGCCGCTGACCAGGGCGCTTGCCGCGCTCTATGAACAGTGGACGCGCGGTACCAGCCGGCAGGCTCCTACTCTATTCGACGTTATGCCCGTGGCCTTCGCCATCGCCCCGCAATTGTGCCCTACGCGCCCCCTGCGGCTCCGCGTCGACGACCAAGGCTATACCCGCCCGGAGCCGGGCCCTCCAAACACCGAAGTTTGCCTGGTTTCCGATCCATCTCGATTCTTCGGGTTCGTCCTTCCGCGCTTCGTGAACCGCAACCTGCCACGGGCGCCGCAATAGCTCGAACACCAACCCCTCGTCACGGCTGCCGCGTGCGGGCGGAATTCTCCGAATCCGAACCACGCGGAGGCGTGTGCGGAGACGCAAGCCAAAGTCGATAAAGTAGGAATGCAAAAGTACAGCAGGCCAAAATAGCAGCCTGGGTCTCGATTTCGGTCCAGGTTATGAAGCCTGGCAGGAAAGTGCGCGCCAAGCAAAAGAGAATGAGAAGCATTAGTAGTTTCCTTCCAGCAGCAGAGCCGAATGACAAGTCTCTGTTAGTGGCAGGAAGAGGCACGTCACCAACCAAAACAAACTTCTTCTATCTATAATAGAATCAGAAACTTACAAATAGGCCGCCATGGAACTCACAAGATATTCGCAATCCAGACTTGTTAATCAGCAATATTCGCAGAATCTGCTAAACTGTCTCCTGTGGCCGAAGCACCAACCGCGCC
This sequence comes from uncultured Acidobacteriota bacterium, assembly GCA_963788495.1. GTDB lineage: Bacteria > Acidobacteriota > Terriglobia > Acidiferrales > UBA7541 > Acidiferrum. Next base: position 544,832 of record CAWBGX010000007.1, read on the forward strand.
TCTACTATCAGAAGCGCTACGGTCTGGGCTGCTCCTCCGAACGTGGGAGGCTGTCAGTGCAGAGCGCGAGCTGCCGAGCGTGTTGGCGTCGCTCGCCGACGTTCTCGTTCCCCTCGTTCCGTTCGATTCCGTTGGCATCATCGACTTCAGCGGCGACCCTTCGGCGTCCGATGCCAGCGGTAAGCACCGGCTGTTCGCTCTTCACATCGTGGGCATTCCGCAAGTCGAAGGAGAAACCGGGCAGCAGCTCGCGCAGAGATTGCTGGGGCAAGCTCAGCCGCTGCTGGAAGTGCGGCCTCGTATTCCCTACCCCGCGCCGCAGGATCGGCGATTCCCGACCGGCGAGCCTTTCGCCTGCGACGACCTCCTGGAAAGGGAAAGCTGGTACGAACACGAATTCCACCTCGCCGCCCGCGGCATTCGATCCTACGTCGCCGTGCCGCTGATGGCCCGTGGTCAAGACATCGGCGTAGCCGTTTTTACCCGCGTCCAGCAGCGCGCCTTCCCCCCTGAGCACCTTACCCTGCTGCGCGACGTTTGCCGCGCTTTGTCGGTGGGCACCGCCAATGCCCTGGCCAACGAGGAAATTCGCAAGCTCAGAGAACAACTGGAAGCCGAGAACATTTCGCTTCGGGCCCAACTGGGACAAGCGCCATGGTTTGAGGAGATTCTGGCGAACTCCGCGGCGCTCAAGCGCGTTCTGGACACCGTCGAACAGGTGGCCACCACCGACGCCACCGTCTTGATTACCGGTGAAACGGGAACCGGCAAAGAGCTCATCGCCAGGGCCATCCATCGGCGCTCGGCACGCGCAAGCGGGCCGCTGGTCAAAGTAAACTGCGCGGCCATTCCAGACACCTTGCTGGCCTCGGAGTTATTCGGTCACGAGCGCGGCGCGTTCAGCGGCGCGGTGGAGCGCCGCAAAGGGCGCTTCGAGCAAGCCCACGGCGGCACGCTGTTCCTGGACGAAATCGGCGAGCTTCCCCAGGAGATGCAGGTCCTGCTGCTGCGCGTCCTCCAGGAGCGGGAGTTTGAACGCCTGGGCGGCACGCAGACGCTACGCGTGGATGTCCGGCTGGTGGCCGCCACCAATCGCGACCTGGCGGAAGACGTCCGCGCCGGGAGGTTTCGCAGCGACCTCTACTATCGGCTCAATGTTTTTCCGGTTCACGTCCCGGCGCTCCGTGATCGCCCGGAAGACATTCCACCCCTCGTCGCGCACTTCGCGGAAAAGTATGGCGCTCGCTTCAACCGCAAAATTTCTCGGATCGAGCACCGCACCCTGGACCTGCTGCAAGCTCATTCCTGGCCGGGCAACGTCCGGGAACTGGAGAACAGCGTGGAGCGCGCTGTGATTCTCGCGCGAAACGGCCTGCTAAGCATGGATGCCGGCATGTTGCGGGGCAGCACCGCCGAGGGCCGCGCGGATCAGCAACTCCTGTCGCGGGAGCGCGAGGCCGTGGAAGCCGCCCTGAGCGCCTCGCGCGGCAAGGTCTCCGGAGAAAACGGCGCAGCCAAGAAACTGGGTCTTCCCGCCTCGACCGTTGAGTTTCGCATCAAGAAGCTGGGCATCGATAAGTTTCGCTACCGCGCTCGCTAGCGGCGCGCGTCTCCTGATCATGCCCGTCGAACGGGCAGAGCATTTCGATAGGATCGTCGCCCGCGGCTCTTCGTCGGGAATTTTTCGATGGCTAGTGGCTTGGTTCCAGGATCAGCTTCTGCACCCGCCAATTCAGCAACTCGGCGACATACAGCTCGTTTTCCGAAGGGCAAGCCATTTCGTGAATCCAGCCGAACTGCTTCAGCTGCTTACCGGCCTCGCCAAACACGCCAAGGATTTTTCCCTCGAGGCTAAGCTTGTAGATGCGGCCAGGAAAAGCATCGGAAGCGTACAGCACCTGGTTCGGCCCCGGCGTGATGCAAATGGCCCAAGGCGCCCCGGGCGACATGGTGCCGCTGGTCTGCGTGGGCCGGTTACCGATGGCCGGGCGAGCACCAGGTTTAATCGGCACGTCAATCGTAAACTGACGCAGAAACTTCCCGTCCGTGTCGAACACCTGGATGCGCCGATTTCCGCGGTCGGCCACGTAGATGTTTCCCTCCGCGTCGGCGGCGATGCTGTGGGGCACACTAAATTGTCCCGGCTGGTCGCCAGGTTCACCCCAGGACTTCACCCAGTTGCCGTTCTTATCCACCTTCGCAACCCGCGAATTCACATACCCATCGCTGATATACGTGTTGCCGTCCGCATCCCAGGTCATGTCCGTCACTTGTCGGAATAGCCCGTCGATGGGAGGCAATGGCGGTTTAACATGCCGCAGCGCCTCGGTCCCCTCATCCGAAGCTTCTTGCTTTCGCCCGAAGACAATCAGGACGCGGCCCTGCGGGTTGAACTTGATAACCATATCCGAGCCTTTGTCGGCCACCCAGATGTTGTCCTGCTTATCGACCTTCACCGCGTGCGCGAACGACCAGGCGTAAAGGTTGTGGCCGATCTCCCGCAAAAAAGTTCCGTTCCCCGCAAATTCCAGCAACTGGGCGGCACCGGCCGCGTACGCCGGGCCGGTAGTATTGCCCCGCGAGAACACAAAAACATGTCCCTTGGAATTGACCGCCACACCGGCCACTTCCCCAAGATAAAGATCGGGTGGAAGCTTCAAGAAATCTGGCACGGATCGATAGGCGATCTCCGGCGGAGCTTGAGCCATAAGCGGCCCACAGACGACAAGGAGCAAGGTGAGCAAAACCATCCAGTGTTTCATGGCAGCCTCCATCGCGGCGGTGCGTTCCCCAAAATGTCGAGAGATGAGCGTAAGAGATAGTCGAAAGGACAGACGCCCGGCTGACCCATCCGGTTTCCTCCGCGGCGCCACGATCCTGTGGACCAAACCTGCGAATTTCCAAGACAGCCGGAAAGCAAAGGTGTTTGCAGCGGTTCAGCGCTGCCAAAATTTCATCACTGCGGAAAAGTCCAGATCTTCCTTGGCCGCGCCTTTGACGTAGCTGTAGTTTTCTCGCGCCGCCGCCGTGGCCGGCAGAGCCACGCCGAGTTGGTTGGCCAAATCCAACGCCAGGCCAAGATCCTTGTGCATCAATCGTAGCGGAAAGCTCGGCTTATATTCGCCCTTCAGCAAATTTGGCGCTTTCACGTCCAGCACGCCGGAGCGCGCCATGCTGGACTGCATCACCTCCACCAGGCTTTCGCCCTTCAACCCCGCTCGGGTCACTAGCGCCAGCGCCTCCGCCAGCGCATCCACCTGCAGCGCCAAGATCAAATTCATCGCCAGCTTGATGGTCTGCCCCGCGCCGTTCGGCCCCAGATGGAACCAGCGCTTCCCCATCACGCCCAAGATCGGCTCCACGGCCTTCAACGCTTCCGCATCGCCTCCCACCATGAAAATCAGCTCGCCTTTCTTGGCGCCCCAATCGCCCCCAGTAACCGGCGCATCCAGAAAACGAACGCCGCGCTCGGCGCAGTCCGCCGCGATCCTTCTCGCGAGCGCAGGCGAAACCGTGCTGGAATCGATGTACGTGCTGCCGGACTTGAGCCCCGCCAGCGCGCCGGCGTCCTTGCCGCCGTCTCCCCACAGCACGCCTTCCAGCGCGGGAGGGTCGCTCACGATGGTAATCAGGACATCGCTGGAGGCCGCAGCTTCCTTCGGCGAGCCGGCCAGCTTCGCGCCAGCGGCCACCAGTTCATCGGCACGCGACGCCGTGCGGTTCCACACCGTCAGCGCGTGCCCGGCCTTCAGCAGGTTCATTCCCATGGGCCGGCCCATCAGGCCGAGACCTATCAATCCGATTCTTGCTTTCGCACTGACAGCAGATTCCACAGACTCCTCCTGGGGTGCGCCAACCATGTGATGGCGCAGTCGCGATGTCCGCAGAGATTGTAACTGAACAGTGCTGGAGGAGTCGCGCGACGCGTAAGGGAAGCAGAATCAGGCAGTCTTGGGACGGTTCTGCAAGGGGAGTGCGGAAGGGGCGGCTCCAGAAGTACTGGCCGCGGTGGAAGAATTAGGCGTCTCTCCCGCGGGAGGCGGTTTTTCGCGGCTGGCTGCGTCAACCGCTCGTGTGCCGACATTGTCGGCAGCCACCCCCGCTTCTGGCGCCTCTTCCAAACGCACAATATACTGGTACGGAATTTCCCAGCGAAAATGCTTCAGCAGCCCACGCTGCAACAGATGCTGCTCGAGGAAAATGGAGCGGCCGGAATCAGCCACAAGTGTCCCAGAAGCGGGCAAAAGGATGTCGCCGGCGCGGTAATGCACCTCGACCCTGCGCCCCAGAAAGCTGGAATAGCGGGCCATACTCAGTCAGTCTCACAGGCGCAAACAAAGGCGGGCAATAGTACGGAAGGACTCCCCCGTAAGGACAGTGTGGAAAAATCGAAAGTTAAGAAATTCTCAGCCTGGCGTGGCCAGCGCCAAATAATCCGGCCGGTCGGAAACCAGTTTGTGCCGAAAAGCCTTGCGAATCTCGCCGTTTTGCAGCAAAAAAGCGCCCGGCATGCGCTGCACGTCGCCCGCCGGAAAACCCACAAAATGCCCGTGGAAAAACGCGCCGATCATCCGCGCGATACTCTCGACATTCAAATACTGGCGAAGCTCGGCGCGCGTCAGCCCGAACGCTTCGTATAGGCGCCCCGGCGGATCGCCAAAACGGGGAACATCCACCAGTCCGTACGGCGTGAAAAACCACTTGGCCTTTTCCTCCGTGCCCAAATGCACGAATGCCAGCGGGATGCCTCGCGCCTCGATGACTTTCCGTTTTTCGGCAATTTCCGCCACTGCTTCGCGGCAAAACGAACACCCAAAATGGCGCAGGAACACCAGAAACAAGGGGCGTTCCGCGATGAGCGACGCCAGCGTTTGCCCTTCCTGCGAGGTGTACCCGCTCAGCAGTGCAAAGTCGATTTGGTTCGATCGAAACACGTTTCGGATGGCACTCAAAGATCGGAAGATTCTGAAAATAAGTGTAGCACGCTCGGTCCGCAGACCGCTGAGATGGTCAGGTAGTGGGTCAGTTTCGGGTTACGCGACTACACGGGCAAGTAAACTGGGCTGAGACAGTCGCGAGTTCGGACAATAGGCCTTCTGACCCTGATTACTTCCGGCTTGCCCGTAATCCGCCCAGAGTCGATGCCAAGCGCGGAGATCGCTTCCTAAAGGCCGACTTCCCGTTATTAATCCGGCCAACTTACCCGAAGCCCGTTTTCTGGGTAGTTTCCGCTTGCGGCCAACGCGCCCGTTCAATGAGCGATATGGCGATATTACGTCAACAATCCTTTGAGTCACCGCCAACTCCATCGTTTTGATTGACCTGCCCTATTTCGCCCGCGTAAGATTCGGCGTCAGTGATCGGCCAAACCATCTCCCACTACCGCATCGTGGAGAGGCTCGGCGGTGGCGGGATGGGGGTGGTCTACAAGGCCGAGGACGTCAAACTACACCGTTTTGTCGCCCTCAAGTTCCTGCCCGACGAAATTTCTAAAGAGGCGCAAGCTCTAGCCCGCTTCGAACGCGAAGCCCAGGCCGCTTCCGCGCTGAATCACCCCAACATCTGCACCATCCACGAGATTGACGATCAGCACGGCCCAGCTTTCATCGCCATGGAATTTCTGGATGGCATGACGCTGAAACACCGCATTGGCGGACGTCCGATGGAAACCGAGTTAATGCTGTCGCTGGCCATCGAGATTGCCGACGCGCTTGACGCTGCGCATTCCAAAGGAATCATCCACCGCGACATCAAGCCCGCGAACCTGTTCGTGACGGAGCGTGGGAACGCAAAGATTCTCGACTTCGGATTGGCAAAAGTGTCGTCCAGCGCAGACTCCTCCAGCCAGATTGGGGCCGCCGACACGCTGACTGCCGCAGAGCAGGAACAGCATCTGACCAGTCCGGGAACGATGCTGGGCACCGTGGCCTACATGTCCCCCGAACAGGTGCGTGCACAAGAGTTGGATGCGCGCAGCGATTTGTTCTCGTTCGGCGCAGTACTGTATGAAATGGCAACCGGCAGAATGCCGTTCGAGGGCGCAAGCCCCGGAGAAATCTGCGGAGCGATTCTGCACCAGAGGCCGCAGCCAGCGTCGCAGCTCAATCCGCAGCTTCCGCTGCAAGTCGAAGCGGTGATCGACAAGGCTCTGGAGAAAGATCGCGAGCTGCGCTATCAGCACACTTCCGATATACGGGCGGATTTGCAGCGGCTGAAGCGGGACGCGGAGAGCGGGCGTGCAGCGGCGAGTACCGGCACGGCGGGAGTGCCAAGAGCTTCTGCGGCAGCGCGGAGGAAGCTCTGGCGAGTTGCCATTCCCCTCCTGCTGATCGCCTTGCTCGTCGCCGCCGGGCTTCATTATCGTTCGCATCAGCAAAGCAATCGCCTTACCGACAAAGACACCATAGTGCTCGCCGATTTTGCCAACCGTACGGGCGATGCGATCTTCGATGACACGCTGAAGACGGCTCTCACCGTCTCCCTCCGGCAATCGCCGTTCTTGGATGTGCTTTCCGACAGCCAAGTCGCCGAGACCCTGCAAGAGATGGCCCGCCCAATCAATACAAGATTGACGCCCGAAGTGACCCGCGAGCTTTGCCAGCGAGCAGCGAGTAAGGCCTATTTGGCCGGATCGATTGGCGCTCTGGGCAGCGAATATGTGGTGGGCTTGAAGGCGGTGAATTGCCAGAACGGAGACACGCTTGCTGAGGAGCAGGTGACGGCGGTGTCCAAGGAGAAGGTGCTGGGCGCGCTGGGCGAAGCGGCATCCAAGCTGAGGGGCGAGCTGGGCGAATCGTTGGCGACAGTGCAGAAGTTTGATGTCCCACTCGCAGCGGCTACTACTTCTTCGCTCGAAGCTCTGAGAGCGTTCAGCCTTGGCATAAAGGCCGACAGGGAGAATGGCTCCGCCACATCCCTGCCTTACTATCACCGTGCCATCGAGCTTGATCCGAATTTTGCCTTGGGGTACATGGCTGTAGGCCTCGACTACTTCAGTCTCAGCGAGCCACAACGAGCCAGCGAGTACGTCACTAAGGCATTCCAGTTGCGCGAACACGTCAGCGAGGTGGAAAAGCTGGCGATCGCCGGCAGTTACTATTCGTATGTAGGTGGAGAACTCGATAAAGCAGCCCAGACATATCGGGAGCAGATTGAGACCTACCCTCGAAACTTCTCAGGGTACGGCAGTTTGGGCATCGTATACGCCGAACAAGGGCAGTATGAGAAAGCTGGGGAGATCACTCGGCAAGGCCTCCGCCTTAAACCAGATTGGACGGGTGGTTACGACAACCTCGCCAACTACTATCTTGCTTTGCAGCGTTTTGGCGAAACACAGCAGATTATCCACGACGCCCAGGCGCGAAAACTGGACGATCCCATACTCCACCAAGCTCTGTATGCCCTTGCCTTTATAGGGGGCGGCTCCACCGCGATGGGGGAACAGCAACAGTGGTTTGAGGGCAAGCCCGAAGAGAATCTTGGATTGGCGCTTGCGTCTGACACCGAGGCATATGGCGGTCATCTCGGCAAAGCACGGGAGTTCACCAAGCAGGCTGTGGACTCGGCCATCCGAGCGGACAGCAAGGAAACTGGGGCGATATGGCTGGTGATTGCGGCTCAGCGGGAAGCAGCTTTCGGCTATCCTGCCGAAGCCAGGAAATCAGCAGCAAAGGCTTTGGAGCTTGCTCCCTCAAGTCGGAGCGTCGAGGTCGAAGTCGCGCTTGCCTTTGCCATGGCGGGCGACACGACACGGGCCGCGTCCTTGGCCCAAGGTTTAAGGAAGCGTTTCCCGCTGGACACGCAGGTGCAGTTTCTCTGGCTGCCTGCGATTCAGGTGCAATTGGCACTCGACAAAAAGAATCTGGGCTCCACCTTGAATGCCCAGCAAATGGCTTCGCCCATCGAGTTCGGAGAAATTCCGTTCGGCGCTAATATTTCCTGCCTTTATCCAACGTATGTACGCGCAGAGGCGTACTTGGCAGCCGGACAAGGCAGTGGTGCTGCTGCCGAGTTTCAGAAGATTCTCGATCACAGCGGGATAGTCTGGAATTGCTGGACGGGAACCTTGGCGCATCTGGGCGTGGCTCGTGCCAATGCGCTGCAATCGAGAACGTCGCAGAGAGCAGATGCTGATGCCGCCCGCGTTCGGGCATTCGCCGCCTACAAAGATTTCCTGACGCACTGGAAAGACGCCGACCCCAACATCCCTATCCTGAAAGAGGCCAAGGCCGAGTTCGCGAAGTTGCAATGGCTAAGCAATCTTTCCCCGTCGCCCAAAGGGTAGCAGCAACTGTTGTTAACAGGCGATTACACTCGTTGAGAAGTGGATGCCGAGCAAACCGGAAATTGCCCCAGTCCATAAGTCGGCCTGGGGGAAGTTTCACCTAATTGGTGCCGAGAAACGCGCTGGTATTGGCCGATCTGGCCAACTCCTGGGTTGTCGGCTGCACGGAAGTTATCCTGCAACTGCGTTCGAGAAGTAATCGAAGTGAACCGTCGCGGCACTTGGACGACAAACGCGGTTACCGGAAACTGGCCCACTACCGATGGTCAGGCCAACTTGACTTTTCCGGCGAGCGAGCTATTGTCTGCCTTCGTGGTTTTTGCGTGTTCCTTCAAGGAGAACAAATGCCGCGCAAGTCGATTGTTTTTTCCTTCGTCAGCCTCGCTCTATTGCTGCCCGCTCATGGCCAGGAGCAAAAGCCCGCCACCAAGACCATCGTTCTGAAAGCCGCCCGGCTTTTCGACGGCAAAGGCAATGCGCTGCTCACGCCGGGAGTCGTCGTTGTCACCGACGGAAAGATCGTCGCGGCCGGTACCAGCGCCGCTACTCCCGCGGGCGCCGAAATTATCGACTTGGGCGACGCCACGCTTCTGCCCGGGTTCATCGACGCCCACACCCACGTAACCATGATGAATTCGGACGACTGGAAGCAGAACAAACTCGACGGCCTGCAAAAAACCATCGCGGAAATGGCGCTGGACGCCAGCGTAAACGCCAAGGTCACTCTGATGGCGGGTTTCACCACCGTGCGCGACGTCGGTTCCCGTGATTATCTGGACGTCGGCCTGCGCAACGCCATTCGCAACGGCAAAGTCCCTGGCCCGCGCATGCTGGTCTCCGTCCACGCCATCGGCGCCACCGGTGGACACTGCGACGACTCCGACGGCTTCCGCGCCGGACTCTTCGGCAAGGAAACCGGGCCCGAAGATGGCGTGGTCAACGGCGCGGATCAAGCGCGCTACGCCGTTCGCCTGGCGCACAAATACGGCGCCGACGTGATCAAGATTTGCGCCAGCGGCGGCGTGCTCTCTCCCACCGATGACGTGGACACTCCGCAACTCACCCAGGAAGAACTCAACGCCATCGTCGACGAAGCCCACGCGCTGCGGCTAAGAGTGGCCACCCACGCCCACGGCGCCGAAGCCGCCAAGCGCGCCATTCGCGCCGGCGTCACTTCCATCGAGCACGGTTCTTTCCTCGACGACGAAGCTTTGGACATGATGAAGCAGCACGGCACGTACCTGGTGCCCACACTGATGGCCGTGCAGGGACTTCAGGAGCAAATGGATAAGGGAATTTATTTGCCACCGGCCATTGAAGCAAAGGCTCGCGCCGCGATTGCCGCCATACGCTCCACGTTTCAACGCGCCATCGCCAAGGGCGTGAAGGTCGGCCTGGGCACCGACGCCGCGGTTTATCCGCACGGCCGCAACGCCGAAGAATTTCACCAGATGGCCGACTTGGGCCTCAAACCGATCGACGCGTTGAAAGCCGGTACATCAGCCGACGCAGACCTGCTGGGCATCTCCAACAAGGTGGGCACGCTCGAAGCCAACAAGATTGCCGATGTGGTCGCCGTGCCCGGCAATCCGCTGGAGAACATCCGGCAGACCGAACATGTTTTCTTCGTGATGAAGGAAGGCGTCGTCTATAAAAATGACCGCGCCAAGTAAGCAGGCCCGCGCAGCGGGACAGGAGCGAAGAATGCGCAAGCTATTCGTATTTCTAGCGGTGCTGAGTTTGGCCGCGATCGGCGCCCCGGCGCAACAGGCCAAGCCCGCCGGCAAGACCTACGTCCTGAAGGCCACTCGCTTGTTCGACGGCAAAAGCGACGCGCTGATCAAGCCCGGCATCGTCGTCGTCACCGACGGAAAGATCGTCGCCGCCGGCTCAAATGCAACCGTTCCCGCCGGCGCCGAGGTGATCGACCTTGGCGACGCCACCCTGCTCCCCGGCTTTATGGACGCGCATACCCACCTCACCGACGAAGCCAGCGACGATTGGAAGCAGGACACCATCCAGGGGCTGGAGAAAACCATCGCCGAGAAAGCCCTGGACTCCAGCGTCAACGCCCGAAAAACGCTGATGGGCGGATTCACCACCGTTCGCGATGTCGGCTCGTCGGACTACCTCGATGTCGGCCTGCGCAACGCCATTCGCAATGGCAAGGTCGTTGGGCCGCGCATGCTCGTGGCCACTTACGCCATCGGCTCCACCGGGGGACATTGCGACGAGTTCGCGGGCTATCGTGCGGGCCTCTTCGGACATGAAACCGGTCCGCTGCAAGGCGTCGCCAATGGCCCCGACCAGATTCGCTACGCGGTACGCTTGGCCCACAAGTACGGCGCCGATGTGATCAAAACTTGCGCTTCCGGCGGCGTGCTCTCGCTCACCGACGATGTGGACACCCCGCAACTCACTCAGGAAGAGCTGAACGCGCTGGTCGACGAAGCCCACGCGTTGCGCCGCAAGGCCGCCGCCCATTGCCACGGCGCCGAAGCGGCCAAGCGCGCCATCCGCGCCGGCATCGATTCCATCGAACATGGCTCGTTTCTCGACAACGAAGCCCTGGACATGATGAAGGCGCACGGAACGTTTCTCGTACCCACGTTGATGGCGGTAGTCGGAGAACAGGAGCGCATCGCCCGCGGCCTGTACTTTCCTCCGGTCATCTTGGCGAAAGCCAACGCCGCCAGCGCCGCCGTGCACAGAACCTTCCAGAACGCGCTCGCCAAGGGCGTAAAGATCGGGCTGGGCACCGACGCCGCGGTGTATCCGCACGGGCGCAACGCCGAGGAGTTCTACCAAATGGTGGAACTGGGCATGAAGCCCATCGACGCCCTGAAATCGGGCACCTCTGCGGACGCCGAATTACTCGGCCTTTCCGACAAACTCGGCAGTTTGGAAGCGAACAAAATCGCCGACGTAGTGGCCGTCCCGGGCGATCCAGTCGAAAATATCCACCAAACCGAAAAGGTCTTCTTCGTAATGAAAGAAGGAACGATCTACCGCAACGACCGGTCCCCATCACCGCGCTAAGCGCGGCAGGTCATCGCCTTTGCAGGGGCACAGCATGCTGTGCCCGATCTTGGCAACCAACTTAGCCTTTCGAGCTTTCCTCGCACTCTCATAGTCACTGCCGATTCGATAAGGAGCCCATCAATGTCAGATCTGTCCGCTACCGTAGGACTTGGCCTGGCCAACTATTTCGACAAAATGGCCGCCAAACTCCACAAATGGGTCGACCCTCTCTCCCAAGAGCAATTCTGGCGCAATCCTTTCCCCTATGGAAACGACGTGGGCCACCTGGTCCTGCACCTGACTGGAAACTTGAACTACTACATTGGCGCGCAAATCGCCGCCACCGGCTACGTCCGCGACCGCGACCGCGAATTCACCGAAGCCGCTCGCCCGCCTAAGCAGGACGTTCTCCGCAACTTCGACCGCGTCATCTCCCTGGTCATCGACACCGCCCGCCAACAATCTCCCGAACAATGGTCGGCCGACTATTCCGCGGAGCGCGCCACCGCCAACAATCGCTTCGCGATGTTTCTGGACTGCGCCGCGCATATCGACCACCACGTCGGCCAAATCATCTTCCTCAGCAAGGAATTGACCCGCTAGCCCGTGCTACGACATGACGGCAATCGTCTCTTGTAGGGGCGCAGCACTGCTGCGCTCCAACTCTGCAACCAAGTTAACCTAACGATTGTTTTGCTTGTTTTCTGCCGCGATGAGCGTGCGATTACGTTTCCAGCTTAAATCGCGAAGACGCCAGCCGATACAACCGCCGCCACAGCAACCGATTGATCAGCACCACCACGGTGGCCATGATCAGCGTCGAAGCCAGCAATATATCGAAGCGGCCCGAATCGCTGGCCCGGCTAATGGTGCTACCCAGCCCGGGAGCCGAAACAATCTTCCCCTGAAAATGAAAATACTCCGCGACGATGCTGGCATTCCAAGCCCCGCCCGAAGCCGTAACCATCCCTGTAACTAAATAAGGAAAAATACCCGGCAAAATTAGAAAACGCCAGCGGTCCCAACTGCTGAACCGGAAAATGTGCGCAACCTCTTTGAGGTCGGTGGGCAGCGCCATAGCACCGGCGATCACATTGAACAAAATGTACCACTGCGTCCCAAGAAGCATCAGCATCATCGCCGCGATCTCCAGACCCCCGCGCAGGCGAATCAGGAACAGCAGGATTACCGGAAAAAGCGCGGTGGCCGGAATCGATGCCGCCAACTGCGCCAGTGGCTGTGCCACGCGGGCCAAACGCGGATTCGATCCGATGGCCACGCCCACCGGCACAGTCCACAAGGCGCCAAGGAGCAGCGCCGCGTTGACACGCAAGAATGTGAAAGCCGCGCTGCGCAGCAGCGCGAAATAATCTTCGCGGCGCAGATCGGAAAGCTCCCGCACGCCGTGAAATACCGCGAATCCCAAACCCACCAGGATCGTCGCCGCCAGCACGCCCAGAAGCCAGGAGCGCGAGCGGTTCTGCTTGGGAATAGAAAACGTCGCCGCGGCTCGCCGGGCGCCAACCGCGAAGGTCAGCGTAAGCCAGTTGATGATCGGACGGAAAACGAAGCGGTAGGCGCGGATTACGAACGAAGCGCGCCCAATCAGACGCAGCAACGTGGGCTGCGCGGTACTCGAACTCTCCACCTGCTCGAACTTGAACTTGTCCGCCCAAACGATCACCGGCCGCCAAACCAATTGGTCCAGCATCACGACAACGGTGACCATCGCCGCCAGGCCCCAAAGAATCGCGCGGGTGTTCCCATGACCCGCGGCGGTCTGCAAAAAAGAACCGAGCCCCGGCAAGCGGAAGTCGCGGTCGCCCAGGACAAACATTTCGCAGGCCATCAGGAAGAACCAGCCGCCCGCGACCGACATCATCGAATTCCACACCAGGCCAATGGTCGAGAACGGCAAATCGAGTTCCACGAATCGCTGCCACCGGCCGAATCGGTAGATGCGCGCCGCCTCTTTGAGCTCGCGCGGCTGCGATTTGAGAGAGGAATAAAAACTGAACGCGATATTCCAAACCTGCCCGGTAAAAATCAGCAATATGGAACCCAGCTCAACGCCCAATTGCCGGTGCGGAAATATAGCCACCATCGCCAGCATCACGCCGGGCAAAAAACTGAGCACCGGAATCGATTGCAGGATATCCAGCAGCGGCACCAGAACGACTTCCGCGCGCCGCGAATTCGCCGCCAGGTACCCATAACCCAGAGCGAAGACCAGGCTCAGCGCATACGCGACCACGATGCGCACCAGTGAATACAGCGCATAAAGCGGAAGCGCGCGAGGACTCTGCGAAATCTGCGCCGCGGGCATGGCCGGTCCGAGCCAGGACCGGCCGATCGAGTACACCCCGAAAATAGCGGCGCACACAAAAAGAAAAACGGCGATGTCGATCAGGAACGCCCACGACCAGCGCGAGCCGGCGGGCCGCACCGCGGTGGGCGGCAGCGGGGTCGTGTGTTGCGTAGCAGGAGTGAGCGACGGCACGGGAATGTCAGGCCTCGGTGAGCGTCAGCTTGCCGGTGGCGGCGTCGTAGTCGAAAATTTCGGCGTAGCGCCCCCACTGGATAGCGGTCTCCAACTGGCGGCGAGACTCGTCTTCGCTGAAATGTTCGTCGATAAGGTCGCGGAAAAATTCGTCGGGCAGCGTGCGGTCGGCTTTCGCTTTCAGCGATTGCTCCATTTGACGGAGCAGCGGAACGTTGGTGAGGGCGGCCTTGCGGAAAATGGCTTTGCGAGTCTGAATGTCGGCGCGAGCGAACTCCAGACCTTCCGGCGTGATGATCACGCCGCCTTCTTCGAGTCGCAGCAAGCCCAGCAGAACCGCGGTATCCACGGTGGGAAGCAGCGCGTCGACCTCGAGACTCAACTCATCGGCGAGATGGTGCAGATCGACGCGGCCGCCCTGATCGGCAAGAATTTCAAGTAGTCCGGCCATGCCGCCTGGGCGGGTATGCGGCAGCATGATGACGCGATGCTGCACCAGTGCACTGGCCCCGGCGGCGGAGTGAATCACATCTTCCTTGGCATCCGGGCGGGTGAGCACCCGATAAATGGCATCAACAAGCTCGATGAAAGCAGACGACTTGCGTTCGCGCGGATAAGACATCTCTACCGCAAAATCGGCGTGAATGTGGGCGGGATTGCGGCCGAGCACGATGATACGGTCGGCCAGCACGACCGCTTCTTCAATGTTGTGCGTGACGATGAAAATCGCACGCGTCGGAATTTTGTGGCCCAGCCACAACTCCAGCAACTCGCCGCGCAGCGTTTCCGCCGTGAGCACGTCCAGCGCCGAGAACGGCTCGTCCATGAACAGCACTTCGGGTTCCACTACCAGCGCGCGAGCCACGCCGACGCGCTGCTTCATGCCGCCGGACAGTTCTTTTGGGTACGCGGTTTCAAAGCCGTCGAGTCCCACGGCATCGATGATCCGCAGCGCGCGTTTACGGCGTTCGATAGGCGCCATGCCGCGGGCTTCCAGCGGGGCCTCGACGTTTTCGAGCACCGTCAGCCACGGAAACAGCGCGAAGCTTTGAAAAACGATGGAGACGTTGGGCGCTTCGTCGCGAACCGGCTGGCCGTGCCAAAGCACGCCTCCCGCGGAGGCTGCGGAGAGCCCCGTCAGCATGCGAAGCAGGGTGGACTTGCCGCAGCCCGAAGGACCGAGCAACGCGATGATTTTGCCGGGATACACGGCGAGATCGGTCGGCGCGATCACCTGCACCCGGCTGCCGTCCGGCTGAGTGTAAAATTTTTCGATCTGCCGCGCTTCAATAATCGGCGCCTGCGTCGCGATTGTAGTGCCCATGAGTGCGTGTATTATGGCTCAAGTTCTTGGGCCCCGCACAAGGCAGGATGAGGCTCGCGTCCTATATTCCGCCGCGGTTACAATCTCATGAACACTGAATGACTCCCTCCGCCGAGTTTCCCAACCATCCATCTCTCACTGCTCGTTCTCGCGGCTGGCTGCTGGCCGTGGCGCTCTCCTTTGCAGCCTCGCTCTTGATCGTCGCGCCGTTTTTCTGGCTCGGGACCGCCTCCGGGCACGATTTTGAATTTCACGCGGCATCCTGGCTGGACGTGGCCGGCCAGTGGAAGGAAGGCATCGTCTTTCCCCGCTGGGCGGAATGGGCCAACTACGGATTTGGCGAGCCCCGGTTCATCTTTTATCCGCCGCTCTCGTGGTTGTTGGCTCCCGCACTCAGCTTGGTCGTGCGCTGGAGCTACGTTCCGGTCGCATTCATCGTTTTAGTGCAGACCTTCGCGGGATTTTCGGGGTTTGTGTTTGCGCGCCGGCTGCTGCCGGAGCGCGGGGCGCTTTTCGGCGCGGTTTGTTACGCCGCGAATCCAAATGCCTTGTTGATGGTGTACATGCGCAGCGACTATGCGGAGCTTTTAGCGTCGGCGTTTTTTCCGCTGCTTTTTCTGGCGGCATTGCAGCTCCTGGGTGTTTTGGAGCATCCTTCCGGCCGCAAGAACCGCGCGCTGCTGTGGTTCTCCGCCTTGTTTGCCGCTGTTTGGTTATCGAATGCTCCGGCCGGCGTGCTGGCGACGTACAGCGTGGCGCTGTTGTTTGGATGGGCGGCGCTCACGGAAAGATCGTGGACACCCCTGGTACGCGGCGCGGCCGGCATGCTCCTTGGTTTTGCGCTCTCCGGCTTTTACCTGGTGCCCGCCACGTACGAACAGCGCTGGGTGAATATCGCGCAGGCGCTATCTTCGGGCTTGCTGCCGTCGGAAAATTTTCTGTACACCGTGATTTTCGATTCCGAGCACACGTTTTTCAATTGGATCGCGTCCACCATCGCCATCGCGATGATCGTGATCGCGGGAATCGCGGCGCTGGCCGCTCGCCGCGTCAACGTACAGGGCCGCGAGCGGACGGAGCAAGCCGGAGTTTGGCAAGCCTTGCTGCTGCTCGCCGCGGTGGCCACGGCGCTGATGCTGCGGCCCAGCTCATTTCTTTGGCAAGTCTTGCCGAAATTGCGCTTCGTGCAGTTTCCCTGGCGCTGGATGTCCATCCTGGCGGTGCCCTTCGCGTATTTTGTGGCCGGGGCGGTTGCACGGCGCCGCTTTGCTTGGGCGTGGATCGCCTCGGTGACCCTGGTGCTAACCGGCACGGGCGTGTTCCTGGTTCGCCAGACGTGGTGGGATCCCGATGACATACCCACGCTTCGAGCGGCGGTAACGCACGGACAAGGATTCGAGGGCACTGACGAGTACGACCCGCTAGGCGATGACCACTACAATCTTCCGGCTGCGGCGCCGCAGGTGCTTGTTTTGCCTTCCCCGGGCGCGCTTGGCAAGGTCGCAAGAGCACAGATCGATGTCGACCGGTGGACGGCGGAAGACCGGGACCTGCGCGTGGCTTCGCCGGAGAGGGTGCGGCTGGCCGTGCGGCTGGTGAACTACCCGGCTTGGCGAGCGGAGGTCAACGGCAAGGTAGTCACCCCGGAACACGCAGGAGACGCCAACCCGATGATCCTGGATCTACCGGCCGGAGTATCACGCGTGAAGGTGCACTTCACGAGGACGCTGGATAGGACGCTTGGCGGCCTCTTGAGCATTCTGGCGTTGCTGGCGTGGCTGGGATTGCTCCTGCGCCCCGCGCAAGCTCCGTCTAGCTCACCCAGCCAAGGAGTCGATCCTTCAAATTCCGTTCGATGTCCGGCGCTCTAGTGGTCCGGTCTACCCTCTATGGAGGCCCTAAGCGCCTTGGCCACTTCGCCGGCGATGTCGTCCTGGACCATCAAGATGTCGTCCAATGGCCGGTCGTACGTTTCCGACCAGACAACGTACCCATTGTCCGCACGAATCAGCCGCGCGTCGACCCTCAGCCTGGCGCCTGACTTGCGCACGCTGCCATCAAGCACATAAGCGACACCCAGCTGCTTGGCGATTTCGGCGACGGTGATTTGGGGGGTGCCATGCGAACGCGGCCACAATTTGCCCTTGAAATAGAACGAGGAAGTGGGAGGCGGTACCTCCAGGCCGGGAATCTTGCTGAGTTTGTCGATCAGTTCCTCGGTCATGCCGTCGGCGAAGGGCTCTTGGTTCATCTCGTCGGTTAAGTCTAGAAACGGCAGCACGGCGATGGATTTTTGTGGTTGCGCAGCAATGACAGGGGATCCCGCGTTATTGAATTTCACGACCTTCCCGCGGAACACAAAAGCAAAGACCAGCGCCACACAAATCGCCCCGACGGCGGCGATCGCGAGTCTACCGCCGAGGCGCGGGCCGGACTTTTTTGTCGCATCAGTCCTCGGCGCTCCAGGATTTTCGCTGTCCGAAGCCCCCGTCTGTGCGACGCACGGATCCGCCCAGGCACTAACCGTCGCCACCATCCGATACCCCAGCCGCGGCACGGTCTCGATATAGGTAGGCTGCTTGGGATCGTCGCCGAGCAAACGGCGGAGCGAGGTCACCGCCTGGTAGACGGAGTCCTGATTGACGAACACCCCAGACCAGACCTGGCTGAGCAAGTCATCGATGCTGACGACCTCGCCGGCATGCTCGGCGAGGCACACCAGAAGTCGCATGGTCCGGACCTCCACCCGAGCGGTCTGTCCATCTCGTGAAATCTGGCCGGACGCCGGATTGACGCACCAGGCCCCGATGCGCAGCATTGTCGCGGTTGGGCGTTCCATACGGAATCGGTCGTTACCCTGCGCCTTTAAACCAAGAACGGAGCGCACTCCCCAAAATGTGCATGCTTTCAGCCATGCCTCAAATCCACCGCGAAGCAGCGCCCGCCGAGTATACCAACACGGTCACGAAACGCCGACGGCGTTCCCGCCGGCCCTGCACTCAGCGACCACCACGCGGTACCGCGTCATTTCAGAACTATTCAGGGTGTTTCAGCACAACCTCAGGACTTCTCGGGTCTTACCTGCGTATCGTGCACCTGCCGTGCGGATTGCAAGCAAGTCAGAGCTGAACCAGGAGATTTCGGATGATTGGAGATATCGCATCTCAGCCGTTGGGAAAAAGCAACGCCCTATTGGCAATCGCCATCGGCGGCCTGACTGCAGGCACCTTGGACCTCTTACAGGCCTGCATCCTGTTTGGATGGGACATCCCCCTGGTGATTGCCGCAGGCCTGCTGGGGCGGCAAGCCTTCCAGGGAGGCGCCGGCACCTATGCCCTGGGCGTCCTCCTGCACTTCTTTATCGCCTGCTCCGCAGCGGCCGTTTACTACTCGGCCAGCCGCAAGCTGGGCTTTTTGAAGGAGCACCCCCTGGTATGCGGTTTGTTCTTTGGCGGCGCGGTGCAAGAGGTAATGAATCTCGTCGTTTTGCCGCTCTCCGCCCTTCACGCCAGGGGCCCCTACAAGCTTCATGACCTGATTCTGGGACTGCTGGTGCACATGGTGGTGGTCGGGCTGCCCATTTCCTTCAGCGTTCGGCGGTTCGCGAAATAGACGTGCGACCGCTTTCCGGGGTTGGACAGCAGGCGAATTGCGATAGCAGGTTGCGGTTAGCGGCGGTCGACCGTGGGATGCCGGACGTCCTGACCCTGCACGATGTAGATGACGTCCTCGGCGATGTTGGTGGCGTGATCGCCGATACGCTCCAGGTTTTTGGCCACCAGGATCAACTCGAAGGCCGGAAACACCACGCTGGAATCGCCCATCATGTAGGTGAGCAACTCGCGGAAAATCTGATCGCGGTAGTGGTCCACCTGATCGTCCATAGAGAGGACTTTTTGCGCCAGATCCACATCTCGGCGGACCACGGCGTTCAGCGCGTCGCGGACCATCTCTTCGGCCACTTCGCTCATGCGCGGCAGATCGACGTAGGGTTTCACGCGCGGGTGCCGCAGGATGCGCACGGACGCCTGGGCGATATTGACGGCCTGATCGCCGATGCGCTCCAGGTCGTTGTTGATGCGAGAGACCGCCAGGACCAGGCGGAGATCGACGGCCATCAGCTGGTGCAAGGCCAGCAGCTGGACGACGCGATCGTCGATTTCGAGCTGCAACTCATTGATGGCGTCTTCCTCGTCGAGGACCCGCTTGGCCAGTTGTTCATCGGAGTCCAGGACCGAATGCACCGCCTGGTGGACGGCGCGCTCGGCGAGACTGCCCATCCACAAGAGGCGCTCTTTCAGCTCGTTTAGATCTTTCTCGAAGTGGCGTTCCATGGCGTTTGTCCCTCAGCACCTTCTAGTTGCGAGCCCAGAAGAACCAATTCCTCCGCGACCCGTCCTAACTCCGGGATGAACTAAAACCGTAAATGCCAACGCAAAACTCACAGTGGACCTGACATAAGGTCCGACGCTCAGTTGCCCACAAGCTCCCGGCCGACGCGCAGATGGGCGAAGCAAGCTCAGCCGAAGCGGCCCGTTATGTACGCCTCCGTGCGCGGATCACCCGGGGTGGTGAAGAGCTGCGGGGTCGGGCTGAACTCAATGAGCTGGCCGGTAAGCAGAAAAGCGGTAAAGTCGCTGACGCGAGCGGCCTGCTGCATGTTGTGGGTGACGATGGCGATGGTGCAGAGATCTTTCAACTGCACGAGAAGCTCTTCGATTTTTGCCGTGCTGATGGGATCGAGGGCCGAGCAGGGTTCGTCGAGCAGCAGCACTTCGGGCTCGACGGCCAGGGCGCGGGCGATGCACAGACGCTGCTGCTGCCCGCCGGAGAGCTCGTAAGCGGACTTGTGCAGGTGGTCCTTGACTTCGTCCCAAAGGGCCGCGTGCCGCAGGCTCTTTTCGACCGCCTCGGCCATAGGAAGCTTGGTGCCGTTGATATGCAAACCATAGGCGACGTTATCGAAAATGGATTTTGGGAACGGGTTGGGTCGTTGGAAGACCATGCCGACGCGGCGGCGCAGCGAGGTGACGTCCTGCGCGAGAATATTCTGTCCGTCGAGAAGGATTTCGCCATCGAGGCGGACATGCCGCACGGTTTCGTGCATGCGGTTAAGAGTACGCAGCAGAGTGGACTTACCGCAGCCGGAGGGTCCGATGAGCGCGGTGACCTTGCTAGCGGCGATGCCCAAGCTGACGTCGAACAGCGTCTGCTTGGCACCGTAATAAAAATTGAGCTTGTTGATGCTCATGCGCAGGGGCAAAGTCGCAGCCGCTTCGCGGCTGACGGACCCGGTCCCCGTTGGTGTAATGTTTACGGACACTGCCGGCCTCACAGAAGCGTTCATGGTTTAAGTCCTCGGAACCGCGATACCACGGGCCAGAATCGCCCGTGCCACGATGTTGATGACGAGAATCAGACCGAGCAGAACCAGACCAGCCGCCCAAGCCTGCCTGTGCCAATCTTCGTACGGCGCGATAGCGTAAGTAAAGATCATTACGGGAAGCGAGGACGTGGGTTGGTTCCAGCCGGGACTCCAGAAGCGATTGCCGAAAGCGGTGAAGAGCAGCGGCGCGGTCTCTCCGGCCACGCGCGCGAAAGCCAGCAGGACAGCGGTGAGAATGCCGCGGTAGGCGGCGGGAACGATAACTGTGGCGATGGTCTTCCATTTACTCGCGCCGAGGGCCATGGCGCCTTCGCGCAGAGGGCGCGGCACCGCCAGAAGAAATTCTTCGGTGCTGCGCAAGGTGATGGGAATCATCATCAAACCGAGCGCGAAGCCTCCGGCCAGGGTGGAGAAATGCTTGAACGGCAGGACCACTAGGCTGTAGGCGAAAATTCCGATAACGATCGACGGAACGCCGTTAAGCAGATCCGCCGCGTAGCGCACCACGAAGGCGATGGTGCCGCCGCCGCTGAACTCCGCCAGGTAGATGGCACCGAGGAACCCAATGGGCACGCCGATCAGAGAAGCGAGCAGCAGAAGTTTGCCGCTGCCGACGATGGCGTTGGCCATGCCGCCGCCGCCTTCCCCCACGGGCGTGGGCAGCTTGGTGAAGAAGTTCCAACTAATCGAGGTGCCGCCGTGGTAGACGAGATACCCGAGGATGAAGAACAGCACAGAGACCGCGACGAGGGCACACACACCGGTCATAGTCAGCATGAAGCCGCTCACAAATTTGCGCCAGCGCACGCGCCCGCTCATGCGTGACCCATTCCGCCGCCGCGCTGGGAGGTGGCCACAATCAGCAGGCGGGCCAGACCGTTCAAGATGAAGGTCAATACGAATAGGACCAGGCCCAACTCAATCAGCGACTGCAAGTAGAGATCGCCGGTGGCTTCGGTGAATTCGTTGGCGATGACTGCGGCGATGGTATAGCCGGGAGACAGAAGCGAAGGGCTGATGGTCACCACGTTACCGATGACCATGGTTACGGCCATGGTTTCGCCCAGCGCGCGGGCCAGCGCCAGAAAAATGGAACCCATGATGCCGGTGCGGGCGAACGGCACAACCACTTTCCAGGTCGATTCCCAGTGAGTGGAACCCAGAGCCAGGGCTGCTTCGCGCTGATCGCGCGGGACGGAAAGCAGGACTTCGCGCGACACGGAAATGATGAAAGGAATGACCATGATGGCCAGGACCACGCCGGCGGTCAGGAATCCCAAGCCGTACGCCGGCCCGGTGAAAAAAGGCAGGAAGCCCAGCGAGCTTTTCAGCGCCGGCTGGATATAGTCGCGCATGAGCGGGATGACGATGAAGACGCCCAGCAAACCGTAAATGACGCTGGGCACCGCGGCCAGCAAATCGATAAAGAACTCCAGTGTATCGGAGACCCTGGCGGGCGCAAGTTCCGCCAGAAAAATGGCCGCGCCAATGCCTAGGGGAACCGCGATAAGCAGTGCGACCAGGGAGGTGACCAGCGTACCGTAAATAAACGGCAGAGCGCCGAATTGATCGAAGATCGGGTCCCAGACGCTGGTAATCAAGAAATGGAATCCGAACTTGTGCCGGGGAAGTGCGGATCCTTGCCACAACTCAAAGACCAGAAGAAGAGTGACCAGCACCACCGAGGCCGCGAAGAGAAACGTAATCATGCGGGCGATTTCATCGCCTTCGCGGAGCCGGCTTAGAAGCGAGCGCGAGCCCGTGATCGGGCTCGCGCCAGGAACGGTAGTGGTGGTGGCCATTATTCTGGTGTCGTCTACTGGATGTTGTTAATAGCCTTGCTTTCCTTGGCGATCACTTCCTTGGGAAGCTTGGCGTAGGACAGCTGCTCGGCATAGCTCTGGCCATCGGCCATCATCCACTTCAAGAAGTTCTTGGTGGCATCGCGCTTGCCGGCGTCCGAGAATTTAGACGGAACCAGCAGCCAAGTGAAGCTGGAGATGGGGTATGCGGTTTTGCCGGGCGCGTTGGTGATGGACACCCGGAAGTCGTCGGGCATGTCCTTGACCGAAGCGGCGGCGGCGCTGACGCTGGCGAGGTCGGCCTTGACGAAATTGCCGGCGGCGTTCTTTACCGATCCGTACGAGATCTTGTTCTGGGCCGCGTAGATCAACTCCACGTAGCCGATCGAGTTGGGAGTCTGCTTGATCAGGCCGCTGACGCCTTCATTGCCCTTGCCGCCGAGCCCCACGGGCCAGTTAACCGAGGTGCCTTTGCCGACTTTGCTCTTCCACTCTTCGCTGACCTTGGAAAGATAGTCGGTCCAAATATAGGTGGTGCCGCTGCCGTCGGAGCGGTGCACGACCACGATCTCGCTCGAGGGCAGGTTTACGCCCTTGTTCGGGCCCGCGATGGCGGCGTCATTCCACTTGGTGACCGTTCCGAGGAAGATACCAGCCAGGGCCTCTGGGGTGAACTTGAGAGCGGACTCGACGCCAGGGATGTTATAGGTCGGTACCGCGGCGCCCAGCACCGTCGGAAAATGCAAAATGCCGAAGCCGTGCTTGTCTTGAAAGGCCTTCAGTTGTTCGTCGTTCATGGGGCCGTCGGAAGCGCCGAAATCGACGGTGCCTTCGGTCACCTGTTTGATGCCCGCGCCAGAACCCACCGACTGGTAGTTGATCTGGATGGAGTCATGCAGCTTGTGGTATTCGTCGAACCATTTGGAGTAGATGGGGTACGGGAACGTGGCACCCGCACCGTTGATCAGCAGCGCGCCCTGGGCCCAAACCGCAAAGGCGAGGACGAGACCCGCGACGAGCAGTCCAGCAATTTTCTTCATAACATTTTCTCCGTCCGAATTTTTGACCTAGGTTTGTTGCACCGCAGTGTGACTCTTTCGTGTTACGCCATTGTTACAATCCATTCAGGTTCTCTTGACATGCGGACGTTTCGATCGTTGATTCGCTAAGTGCCCTGTATTCAACGGATGACTCAACAATTCGTGGGCTTCAGGAAAAATTGATTTCTCTTTCGGTGAAGCGAAAGGGGCAATTCCGTGAGGAACTGCCCCCTTCTCCGTCTCAGGGGAGAGGACGGATCGCGATTGTGCCCTTGGACTAGGGAATGTAATAGCGGAAGGAGGTCAACACCATGTTGTCGACGGCTTTGGGGGAGACCCCGATTGCCGTGGGCACGTTGTTGTTGCCGGACCAGCCGCTCTTGGTCAAGTAGGAGTACTGAATGCCCCAGCGCAGGCCGCCCTTCGGTCCCTGGTAGAACTTGTGCCAGAAGCCGATGGTGCCCTCCGTAATCACGCGGATGTCGCCGGCGCAGGTGCCGCCCGTACCCGGGGTGAAGGAACCAGTGGGGGTTTTCTCCAAGCTGCATTGGCTGTTGTTGGCAAACGGTGATCCGTATCCGCCGATCTGGTTGAGCTTGATGGAGGTGGCGGAGGTAGCCGGAATGGCAGTGGAGGTTGCGGTAGCCGGGATCCCCGGTGTGTTGGTAACCGCAATGTTGGTGTAGCCGACGTACGCCGCGCGCCAAGCGTACTCGGAGCCGATGTCGAAGTAGAGGTCGAACTTGGGGGTGGCATGAAGCTCTATGGTACCCAAGCCGTGCACGGTGCGGATCAGAGCCTGCGTGCCGTCGGGGCGGATGGTCAGGTCGGCCAGCTGGGCGGAACCGTAACGCCCGATGCCGTCGCCGCCGACCACGCTGAGGCCGACGTCAAGTTTCTTCGCGAACAAGGGAACGCGGGCGTTGCCGCCCATGCCGCCGCCAGTGCGCGAATCGTTAAAGGCGCCGGTAGCGCTGGGTGCGGTGGTTCCATTCGAGCAAGCCACCACGACCGGTGTGGCTGGCGTGGGGAGGTTGCCGGCGGTGGTGCCAACCGTCGCGCAAGGATAAATCCTGTTGCGGAAGGTGCTGATGATGCCGAACAGTTCGTAGTGGCCCCATCCCGGGTCCGCGGCGGCCTTGATGATAATGTCCGGAGACTTGTTGGGAGTGTAGCCGGTGGCGTCAAACGCGTTGAAGAGACCGCCGCCGGCGCCTGGAACGTTGATGAAAAAGTTCTGCGAGACGGTGGCCACGCCCAGAGCGGTGGTATCCGTACGGGTGGTGAAACCACGCCCGCCCAGGGTGGCTTGCGGACCTTCCAGCGAGAACGCTAGAGCGAACTTTCCGCCGAAGTCCTTGGCGACGCGGAAACCATACTGCCGAGCCCAAGTAAAGCCGACGTTATATTGCGCGTCGATGGTCATCGGGGTGGCTTCGGTGCGGTTCTGAACGCCCTTCTTGGTTTCGGTGACCAAGCTCCACATCTGACCGCCGGTCGCGCTGAAACCTGCGCCGGAGACTTGTCCCCAAACCTGGCGCTGGCGGAAGACGTAGCTGTTGCTCTGGCGGTTGTTGGAAGTGGTGCCCGCGCCGAGCCAGTCTCCCTCGTAGTAGCCGGTCAACTTGGCCTCGCCAATCTTGGACTCCGCCAAGAGCGAGAGGCGGCTCTGACGGCCGGAAAAGTTGTTTTCCGAGACTTTGGCGAGTGAATTCCCCGGGTAAGGAATACCGGTGAACGGCGTGTTTATGTCGCCGCCGACGGCGCGCGTGCGGGAAACCGATTCCGCCACGATGAAGCCGCCCGGAGTCAGGGTCACGCCCTTGAAACGGAGCGAAGCCGGGCCATTCTCTTCGTCCTTCTTGGCTTCGGCCTGTTCGGTTGCCACGGTGGTCTTCAGAGCATCGTTGCTGGCTTTCAGGCCGTTGACCGTGGAACTGAGTGAGGCTTCGGTGTTTTTCACTTCGGCGGTGGCGGTTGCCGCTTCGGTGGCCTTGCTGTTGGCTTCCGCAGCGCGGGCGTTGGCCGCGGCGGCGGCTTCGCGCGCCTCGTCGACCTGGCGATCACGCTTGGTGAGTTCTTCCTTCAGCAGTTGCAGTTGCTCCTGCTGAGACTGCAAAGTCTGGCGCAGCTCTTCGAGTTCTGCGGCAAAACTAGCGTCCGTCTTCTCCGCTTTCTTGGCGGCTTTCGGTTTTGCCGGTGGAACCGACTTCGCAGGTTGCGGATCGGCAGCGTCTTTCGGTGTATCGGCGAATGCGATGCCGGACATCAGGAAAAACGACAGTGTCAGTGCTGCAATTTTTTTCATTGCCTCTCTCTTTGTTTCGAAATTCAAACCAGTAGTACCGGTGAGTTGTGCGAACCACCCCGGGGCAGAAGGTAATGGGCGTGTCTTACGGTTACGTCAATCAAATGTGAATATCCTGTAACAATCACTGGGGGTGCGGCGTATGTAATTGATTGGATGGAAGTTAAGGAAATCTTTAGGGCTGCCAAAACCATCAAAACCAGGGGGAAAGAGGACAAATCGTACTGCTAAGGCTTTGATACAACCGCGGTGTTCGAAGGATCGGCACGCTCTCGATTCCCTCAAGCGCCTTGGTCTCTCGCCGTCGGGAGAAACTTACTTCGGCGCTCCGACGGTGTAGGCGAGCACAATCTGGGTCAAGCGATACTGGTATCGGGCATCGGTGTTGGCGATGTCGGCTTCGGTTTTTCCCAATTCGGCTTGGCTAAACTCCACGATCGAGCTGAGTCCCAGGTTGTACCGCGACTGCGCCAGGTCCAGCGCCAGGTCGGACTGTTCCCGAAGTTGCTGCGTCACCGAGAGGCGTTCATACGCACGGTTGGTGTCCTGCCAGGAGACGCGGACGTCCCGCGCGATGCTATTGCGCAGCGCCACCAATTTCTGGCGGGCCACTTCGGTTTGCAGGTCGGCGGTTTTGGCGCGCGCGTTGTACAGAAAACCGTTGAAGACTGGAACGTTGATGTTGACGCCCACCGCCCCGTACCAGTTGGGGATTTGCACGTCGCGAACCGGCGCGACGCCCACCACGCCGAGTGCGCTGACAGTGGGCCGCCAGAGATCGTGCTCGGCGCTGCTGCTTTTTTCCGCCGACTCCACCTGGAATTGCAAGGCGGCGGCTTCCGGGCGCTGCTGCAGAGCCTGGAGAATGAGCGGCTGGGCCTCGGGGGCCGGAGGGGCGATGGGTTCCGTTGATTCGACCAGCTGAAAGTTCTGCTGATCGGGGTATCCCAGAATCGCGGAAAGTCCAGCGAGAGAGGTCTGGTAGTTGTTTTGCGCTTCGAGAAGTAAAAGCTTGGCGCGCGAAAGATCGACTCTGGTGAAGCTGAGGTCTAGATCGGAGCGCAGCTTCGCATTGGTCAGCGCCTGTATTTTGTCGACCAGCGTTTGCCGCGCATCCACGGTCTGCTGTGCCACTTTGACCAGCTCGCGGGTTTCCAGAGAGTTATAGAACGCCTGGTCGACGGCCAAGACAATGTCGGCGGTAGTGGCTGCCGCGTTCTTGTCTTCCGCCTTGGCTTCAAGTTCCGAACTGGACAGCAGATTGCTCGTGCGGCCGAAATCGGTGACCAATTGGCTTACGGTAGCGCCCGCCGCGGCCCGCGAGAAAAGCACCGGATTGTTGAGACCTCCGGCGGCAATGCGGCTGCCAGACCGGGCATCCACGCCCGTAAGGCTGAGAAAGGCGGTGGGCAAGAGCCCGGAACGTGTCTCGCGGACGTATTGCTGGGCTTGCAGGGCGCGCAGTTTGCCAATGGTGATCTGCGGATTGTTCTTGAGGGCGATGGCTTCGGCTTGCGACAGCGTCAAGGAAGTGCCCGTGCCCGCCGGCGGCGCGGAACTTGCCGGACTGCTTTGCGCCTGTGCATAGAGCGAAGAAGTCGCGGCGGCCAGAAGAGCTAGCTGGAGGATAACCGTCGGGGCCCAGCGCGTCATGAATGCACCTCCTGAATCTCCTGTTCCTCTTTGCGGTGCACGATGAGATAGGCCGCGGGCACCAGGTACACCGTCACCACCACCGAAACCAGCAATCCTCCGATGATGGCCCGTGCCAGTGGCGCGTATTGTTCGCTGCCTGGCTCCGTACCGAGCGCCATGGGAATCAGCCCGAGAACAGTGGCCAGCGAAGTCATCAGGATGGGCCGCAGCCGCAAACGTGAAGCCACCGAAACCGCCTCCTTCACAGTTTTCCCTTCGTGGTGCAAGTGCCGCGCGAACTCCACGATCAAGATGCTGTTAGACACCACGATGCCGACCATCATCACCAGTCCCATCAGGGACATTACGTTCAGCGTGGTCCCCGTGGCCAAGAGAAACAGCAACACGCCCGCGAGCCCGGGCGGAATCGCCAGCAAAATGATGAAGGGATCCTCCCACGACGCGAATTGCGCGACCAGAATCAGGTACACCAGCACGATGGAGAGAATCAGTCCGATGCCGAAGCTCTTGAACGACGCCCGCATGCCCTGCACCGAGCCGCGAAGATCCACGCGAACCCCTTCCGGCAGCTGTGGCTTTCAGGATGTTTTCGATTTGGTTGCTTACGGGCCAAGGTCCTCGTGCACGGTGGAGATGTACAGGTCGAAGACGCGGCGAAGCTGGTAGTGATCGACTTCGGTGGGAGACTCCATGGGCTCGATATCAACCACGGAGTCGAGGGAGTGGGATTTAAGCTGTCGTTCGCACGCAACGGAATTTGTTTCAAGTCGTTCAGCGACTTTACCTGGCCTTCGGGATATTGAACGGTCAAGAGGTAATCGTTCCCGCTCCGAGGGTCCACCCAGTAGCTCGGAGCGATCATGCCGTTGGAAACTGAGCGCGGTGATTACGTTGTCAACCACTTCTTTTTGGCGACAGACCAAGCAGGCCGGCGCGTTGGCGATCGATGTCCAGACGTAACGCCGGATAGTCCATATCCTGCGGGATCAGCAAATCATTCACACCGCGGACTTGTCGCAACTTGCCGGCGAGATCCAGGGCCGTCTGGTACGCTTTCTTGAGATTCATGCCGCTTACTTGGACGTCGATCGGAGCCGGTAAGCCCAGATTCAAAACCGCGTCAACCAGTCCGCCAGATTGAAAGTAGGCGCTGATTTCGGGCATATCGGTGCGCAGGCGGGCGCGCACCCGGTCCATGTATTCGTAGCTGCCGACTTTGTGTCCCTCCTTCAGCCCCACCTGGATAAACGCGGTGTGCTGGCCCGGAATTGCTGGTGTAAATCGACGAAAAACCGGGGGTGACGCCGACATTGGCGACGATGATTCGCAGGTCGTCCGGTGGCAACCACCTTGCGCACTTCCTCTTCCACTCGAGCGACATATTGATTGGTGATTTCCAGCCGAGTGCCCGGCGGCGCTTTCAGGTTGATTACGAATTGGCCGGGATCGGTACGCGGAAAGAAGGAAAGCCCAAGCGCGGGATAGAGCGACAGAGACAACAGCGAGACGCCGACCAACCCGACGACCGTCGCGACCGGACGCAACAACGATCGTTGCCAGCGTGGCATCGTAGTGCAGCACCATGGCGTAAAAATAGTGATTGAACTTTTTCACCACGCACTCGAGCGGCGTGCGCGTGCCACCGTGCCGACTCTTCGTCGGCTTCGATGTTTCTTGATCAGTTTCGCGCAGAACAGCGGCACCACGGTCATGGCCACGAAGTAGGAAGCCAGGAGCGAAAGAACCACCGCGGCAGCAAGAGCAACGAACAGGAAGCGGCTCACTCCATAGAGAAAAACTACCGGGAAGAAGACGATGGCGGTCGTCGAGGGTTGCCGCAAGAACCGCGAGGGCCACCTCCTGGCCGCCTTTTTCGGCCGCCACCGCCGGCACTTCACCCATTTCCAGGTGCCGGAAGATATTCTCCAGCACGATCACCGAATTATCGATCAAGCGCGAAAACGCCAGGGCCAGTCCACCCAAGCATCATGGCATTGATCGTGCCGCCCGCCGCGCCGATGACCAGGAACGCGGCCAACGCGGAAAGCGGAATGGACAAAAAGACCGCGACCGTGGCCCGCACGCTGCCCAGAAACAGCAGAACCATGCCCGCCGGTCAACACCAGGCCGATGGCTCCTTCGTGCAGAAGGGTGTTGATGGCTGTCTTCACGAAAATGGATTGATCGAAGACCACCTTGGCCGACAGTTGTTTGGGCATGTCGGTGAGCCAGGCGCAGCGCTTTCTTGAATCGCCGTCCACCACGGCGATGGTGTTGGTATCGCCGCCCTGTTTCAGCATCGGCAGGTACACGGATGTCTGGCCGTCCACGCGAACGATGTTGGTTGAATGGCTGCGCGTCACCGCTGTGCCCACGTCACCAACCAGAACCGACGACGCCACGACGGTCTTGAGCGGCATGCGATTGATCTCCGCGGTGGTCGGAAGCTGACTGTTGGTGTACAGGTTGTAGTCGATACTTTCCGATCATGCACGTCACCGGCGGGCAAAATCAGATTGCTGTCGTTCACGGTCTCGGACCACGTCCATGAGGCTCAATTGATGGGCCTGCAGCTTGAGCGGATCGACATACACCATGATCTGGCGATAGCGTCCACCAAAGGGCTGCGGAACACCGGCCCCAGGAACGTTGGCGATCTGGTTTCGCACATTGTATTGGCCCAGATCGCGCAGCTGCGTTTCGTTCAGTCCTTCGCCCTTCAGGGTGATGAGGCAGACCGGGAAGGCTGGAGGCGTCAAACTTCAACACCACCGGGGGCAGCGTACCGGGTGGCAGGCGGCGGAGATCGGCCATGGCCAGATTCGAAATGGTGCTGACTGCGGCATCCGCATCAATGCCGGGCTGGAAGTAAATCTTGATCAGGCTGACGCCGGGGAGGGAACGTGACTCGATGTGATCGATGCCGCTGGCCAGGGTGAAGAATCGTTCAAATCGTCCGGTGATGTCCGTTTCGATCTGCTCGGGGGCCATCCCGGAATAAAATGTTGCCACGACAACGACGGGAATGTTGATGGGCGGAAAAAGATCGACGGGCATGCGCACCAGGGTGACCGTACCGACGATGGTGACGACCAGGCAGACCACGATGATAAAAAACGGATACTTAAGGGAAAAACCGGACATTAGTTGTCACTCCCTGATTTTGATGGCAGCGACGCTGACTTCTCTTGGGCTGAATTCTTTGCCCACTTCGGAATTCGCTGCGATTGCCGATGATGACGCGGTCGCCGTCGTTCAGCCCAGACAGCACTTCCACGCCTTTTTCGTCTTCGCACACCCAGCCGCACGTGCCGCTCTTCGACGGTGTTCTGTGCGCGTTACCGCCAGCACCGTGGCTTCTTCTCCATTGCGGCTGACTGCTTCCAGCGGAATCGTCAGCGCATTCTTCTTCTCGCGCAGCGACAACTTCGTCTCCGTATACATGCCCGGCATCAGGCTGCCGTTCCGATTCTCAACGTCGATCTGCGTATCCATCGTGCGCGTTTGGCGATCCAGCGAATCCGCAAAGCGCGAAACTTTGCCCAGGAAGTCGCGGTCCAGGGCCTGGACGCGGACCTTTACCGTTTCGCCCAGATGAATCTGCCCGGCGACCGATTCCGGTATCGGCAGCACCAGCCGCAAGGTCGAGATCTGCGCCAGCCGCACCACCGGTATCGCCTGTGTGCTCGACGAAGTTCCGGCCGCCACCAGCGTCCCAGTGTCCGCATAGCGATTGGTGATGACCCCCGCGAAGGGCGCCACGATGCGGGTATAGCCCGAAAGCGCGCTGTACTGCTTCTGATTAGCTTGCGCTACTTCCAGCTGCTGCTTCGCCGCCGAAAGTTCCGCCTCCGCGCTGGCCGCCTGCGCCTCGGCGCCCAAGTCCTTAGCCTGCGAGTCATCCACTTCCTGCTGCGCCACCAGGCCGCTGCGGGAATCCGCGGCCTGTTTCAGCCGCGTATAGGCGGAATGCGCCGCGGAGTGCGCCGATTGCGCCCTCTGCAAGTCCCCTTGCGCGCGGCGGATTTGTTCCTGCGCTGCACCAACGGAAGCATCCGCGCCCGCCAGTTGCGCCGCCAGCTCCGGTACCTCCAACACCGCCAGGGTCTGGCCCTGCTTCACGTGGTCTCCGACATCCACGTAGATCGCGCGAATGTAACCGGCCACCTTGGCGTGTACATCCACGTCCTGGAACGGCTTGAACTCACCGGCGATCGCCAGCGTGCTGCCCACGCTGCGGCGCTCCACGCGAGCCACCGCGGCCGCAGCCTCGGCGGTGTTCGCGACCACATGCTCAGCATCATCCGCCTCGGTCGGCGGGCGCGTTACCCACCGCCACACCATGAAGCCGGCAGCGACCAGCACCACGGCGCCTAGCAGTATTTTCTTGTTCGTCATTGCGGTGTCCTGTGCGCGGTGTGTGGCCAGGCATTTACATAGACTGGCGTCAGACACCCGGCGAATATTCGACTGGGCCTAAATTACGAACCTGCCGCCGCCAGTATCCGGCCGCAGGGCTATCTGTAGAAGATCGCGCTGATTTAAGAAACCGGTGGGGGTCGGAACCACAAACTATTGCAAATAACCCGCCGCACGGGACGGATTGTATCGCCAGTCAGAGCCGGCCAAACCGGAGTGGTCGCCGCGGCTGGCAGCCCTTCGCGCGCCACCGCGACTTCCAAAGCGGGAGCCAGCGGTCCCTCAGGCGCCACGGTGCACGTCTGCAGCTCGGATCCCGCTACCGTGGCGCGATAGCTCAAGGGATGCTGAATGTTGGCGATCGGCGAGGTGCCGTAAACGGCCAGGAAAGGGTTGTAGAGGAACAGCGCTGCAAGTGTCACACACAGCGCCACACGCCACAGCGCCGCACTCGAATTCCCACGCAAATGGAGTTCTCTGCGCATCGGCTCCTTCCTACAACGATAGATAAGACGCCGTAGTGTGGTCAAGTGGGTTTCCGGAGGGTCGTGTTTTCTCCACCCACCGAGGGGGGAGAAGGGGACTGGTGCCAGGGGTGCACCAGTCCCCGGGGTAGGACTAGAATGAAGATCAAGCGCGCTGAGGATCGCACGCCGGCGTCACGTCCGAATGACGGCTATGTGAATTCTCCGTGACCTTCCCGGCGCTGGTTTCCACGTCGGCCACCAGCTCGGGACGAACCGTCAACCCTCGCCCGTGCCGCACATCCAGCCCGCGAACCCAAAAAATGATGTCCTCGGCGATATTCGTCGCGTGGTCCGCGATGCGCTCCAGGTGCCGGGTGGCCAGCACGAACTGCAAGCCCGGTCCGACCAGCGCGGTTTCCTGGGTCATGCTCTGCAGCAGCTTCTCGAAAATGCGGTCCCGGTATTGATCCACCACGTCGTCGCTTTCCAGGACTTGCGTGGCCATTTCCACGTTGCGAAAAATCAGCGCCCCCAGGCTCTTGCTCACCATCGCGCGGACCGCCGTGGCCATGGGAACCAGTTCCTCCGGCAGTTCGGCGTGCGGCATCTCCCGCAAAGAGATCACCCGCTCGGCAACGTTCACGGCAATGTCTCCGATGCGCTCCAGGTCATTGGTGATCTTCAGCGCCGCCACGATCAAGCGCATCTCGTCGTCCGAGAACGAACCCCGCCGCAGCAGCCGGATGGCGTGCTCGTCGATGACAATTTCCATTTCGTTGATGCGCGGCTCCAGCAGGAATACTTCGCCCGGCAGTCCGGAAGTCGCCGCGCTGTCCAGCGCAACCAGCGAATCCAGGGCCCGGTTCATCGCTCCTTCCACCGTCCGCGCCATCGAAACCAGGTAATTTACCAGCGTGTCGTACAGCACTGTCTCGGTCAGCCCTGAAGGACTCGCCATGCGTCTCCCTCCGCGCGGAGGCGCGAAACATCACACCTCCACTCGTAAGCCGAAGCATCCCCATCGCGCGTTACGCCACCATCAAAGTGATGTAAATATATGGAAACACGCCTGCTTACGAGTGTGCTTACTGAGGTTGGGGCCGCCCACCGCGGCTGCTGCCGCCCGCCGCGCCCGCGCTGCTCCGCAAGGCGTTGCGCTCGGGATCGAACAGTGGGATCGAGAAATGAAACTCCGAGCCCAGCCCGACTTCGCTGTCCACCCAGATGCGCCCGCCGTGCACTTCCACCAGATGCTTGGCGATGGCCAAGCCCAGCCCGGTGCCGCCCGCTTCCCGGGACCGCGCGGCGTCCACCCGGTAGAAGCGTTCGAATATCCGCGACTGGTCGGCCTTGGGGATGCCGATGCCCGTGTCCGACACGGTAAAGGTCACTTCGGCGTCGCCGGCTTGCGCGCTCAGAATGATCTGCCCCTCGGCCAGCGTGTACTGCGTCGCGTTGTCCAGCAGATTTTGCAGGATCTCAGCCAGCCGCCGGCGGTCGCCCGCAATGTCCGGCAAGCCATCGGGTAGCTTGACGGAAACGGAGATGTCTTTCTCCGCCGCCCGCCGCTGGGCCGTCTCCAGGCAGCTGTCGATGACCTCCGTCACCCGCACTCTGCGAATCTCCAGCTCCAGCCGGTCGGCATCCATTTTCGAAAGCTTGAGCAAGTCTTCGGTGAGCCGCGCCAATCGCCGGGAATGCTCCAGAATAATTCCCAGAAAACGTTCGCGGTTTTGCGGATCGTCGATCGCCCCGGCCAGCAGCGTTTCCGCAAATCCCTGAATAGCCGTCAAGGGCGTCCGGAATTCATGCGAGACATTAGCCACAAAATCGCGCCGCACCCGCTCCAGCCTGCGCAGTTCCGTGATGTCGTGCAGCACCACCACCGCACCGGAGGTATTCCCCGCGCGCACCGCCGCCACCGTGGCCGCGAAAAAATGCTGCCGCAGCGTGCCGGTCATGATTTCCGCTTCCACCCGCGGCTCTCCGCGCAGCACCTGCCGGACGGCCTCAATCATCTCCGTCTGCCGCACCACCTCGACCAGCGCGCTGCCCGAGCGCGTCGGCACGTCCAGTCCCAGAACGTCGGCGAAGCTCTGATTCGCAAAGACCAGCCGCTCCGCTCCGTTCACCACCGCAACCCCTTCCACCATGCTTCCCAGAATCGCCGACGACAAGTTGCGTTCTTCCGTCAGCGTGCGGATAGTGCGATCCATTCGCTCCGCGGTTTGATTGAGCGAGCCCCCCAGCGCTTCCAGCGCATCTCCGGAACCGTCCGCCGGCAACGGCCGGAAGTCTCCCTCGGCCACTCGCCGCGAAAATTCCTTCAAGCGCTCCACGCGCTCGGAGAAGGACAGCGACACCAACAGCGACGCCAGCCCGGCCACCAGCAAAATAATAAAAGACGCCAGCCACAAGCTGCGGCGGAACGCACCCAGGACCTGGTCCGCCGTTTCCAGCGGAATGGCAAAGCGCAGCACCACCGGGGGTCCCGACCCCGCCGTTTGCCTCACGGCGTAGTACAGCAGGTCGCGTTTGAGGGTGGCGCTGTGGCGCACCGACTGGCCCTGGCCTTTCGCCAGCGCCTCGCGAATCTCCGGGCGATCCGCATGGTTCTCCATCGTCTGCGGTTCGGCCTGCGAGTCCGCTAGCACTTGCCCATCGGAAGTTACGACGGTAACCCGCACACCGTCGGAGCCCACTTGCGCGGCCCAATTGCGCAAGCCGGCTAGTTCTTCGGGGTTGGCGGGAGGGAGAGGCGGTAATTGTGGCCGGGTCTGGGCGAATCGCGCGATGGTGCTGAGCTGCCCAAACGCCGCGCGTTCGTTGTCGCGGTGCAGCGCGCGCTCCGCGAAGAAGTCCACCGCCACGAGCACGCTCAGCAGCAGCGCAAAAAACGTCAGCGCGAGTTTCCAGAATAGGTTACGCCGCACGAGTTTCGAACAGATACCCGGCGCCGCGCACGGTCTTCAGATGAATCGGGTTTTCCGGATCGCTTTCGATCTTCTCGCGCAGGCGCCGGACGTACACGTCCACGCTGCGCGGGGTCACGAAGCGGTCCGTACCCCACACGGCATCCAACAGTTGATCCCGCGTGAAGACCCGGTTCGGGCGCGAAGCAAGGTAATAGAGCAGCCGGAATTCGAGCGTGCTGAGCGGAACGGGCTTCCCCAGATGGCTTACGCGGTAGGACGCCGGATCGATCGCTAGCTTGCCGACCTCGATGGTGCGCGGCGAGTCCGCAGGCGGTTCCGCCCGGCGGAGCAGCGCCTTGACTCGCGCGAGCAGCTCGCGCGGGCTGAAGGGCTTGGTCACGTAATCGTCCGCGCCCATCTCCAGGCCCACCACGCGGTCGGCTTCTTCTCCGCGCGCGGTCAGCATCAGGATGGGCAGGCGATTCAGTGAATCGTCCCGCCGAATTTCCCGGCAGATGTCCAGGCCGGAAAGCTTCGGCAGCATCAAATCGAGGAGCAAAAGATCGGGAGGCGTCTTCTTGAGCGTACTCAGGCCGCTGCTGCCGTCGAATGCAGCATTGACCTGAAATCCCTCGTTGGCCAGGTTGTAGCGAACCAACTCGACGATATCCTTGTCATCTTCAATAATCAGGACTCGCTTCATGTGGTTGGCGCGTTCCGTTCGCCGGCTTGACCGCAGTGTACCGTACACCGGCGTAATCCGGTAGGGATGCGAGGGTTCTGGGTCACTGGCACCTGAGCGTAGTGTTGCCAAGGTCTACAGTCTGAACCCCCTCAGTAACGCCCAAATGACACCGATATGAACGTCGTGTTAAAGCGCGAATCCCGGGTTTTCCCGCAAAAAACCTCAAAAACTGTCATTCCGAAGGCGCAGTTCGCTCCAGGGACCTGCTTTTCCTAGCTTCCGGCGCCCTCTGCCGCAGCCGTGGTCGTAAACGCCAAACTCAAAAGCGTCTTCTGCTCCAACTCATGCGCCTTCGAAGAACCCGTCGCCGGACTCGCGCTAGCCGACCGCTTCACTGACCTGACCTTCAACCCCTTGTCCTGCGCCAACCGCTGCAACCGAGGCAAGACGTAAAAATGCGCCCCCATGTTGCTAGGCTCTTCCTGCACCCAAATAATCTCCCGCGCATTGGGATACGCTTCAATAGCCGCGCTGATCTCCGTTCGCGGCAAGGGATAGAGCTGATCCAAAAAGAAAATCGCCGTGCTCGTATCCTTCCGCCGTCGCCGTTCCGCCCGCAATTCGTGGCCAACTTTTCCGCTGGCGATCAAAATGCGCTTGGCGTCTTGAATCTCGCCGTCCGGCACCAAAGGCAAAAAGCGCGCCTGCGTCAACGCTGCAATGTCCGAACTGGCATCCGGATGCCGCAACATGCTCTTGGGCGTAAACACGATCAGCGGTTTCCGCCACGCTCGCCGCGCCTGTCTCCGCAGCATATGGAAATACTGCGCCGCATTCGAAGGCTGGCAAATTTGCAGATTGTCTTCCGCGGCCAGCTGCAGAAAGCGCTCGATGCGCGCGCTCGAATGCTCCGGCCCCTGGCCTTCGTATCCATGCGGTAGCAGCAGCACCAGCCCGGTCGGCAAATTCCACTTATCCTCGCTGGCGCTGAGAAACTGGTCGATAATCACCTGCGCCCCGTTGACGAAATCTCCGAATTGCGCCTCCCATAAAACCAGCGCCTCCGGATAATCGCGGCTGAAGCCGTACTCGAATCCCACGCAAGCCGCCTCGGACAGTGGTGAATTGTAAATCTCGCAAAAGGCCTGCTGTCGCGACAAATGCGATAGCGTCAGATAGTTGTGCTCCGTCTCCGTATCGATCAGCACCGCATGCCGCTGATTGAACGTCCCGCGCTGCGAATCCTGCCCGGTCAGCCGGATCGGCGTCCCTTCCAGCACCAGCGACGCGAACGCCAGCGCCTCCGCGAATCCGTAGTCGACGGCCCGCTTGCCGTGGCCCATTTCCGCCCGCTGCTCCAGCAGTTTCGCCAGCTTCGGATGCAAATGAAAACCATTCGGCACGCGCACCAACCCGTTCGTCAACTCCGCCAGCTTTTCGCGCGTCAACCCGGTGTCCACCTCGTACGCCGGGTCGTACTTGCCGTGAATGTACGGCGACCAGTAATTCGGCAGCGTCCGCAGATGCGGCATCTTTTTCAGCGCTCGCGCCTTGCTCTGCTCCTCCTCGTATTCCTTGCGAATGCTCCCGACGATCAGCGTCGCGTCGGTTCCCGTCCGCTCGGCATAAATCTTCCACAGCGGCGGATGATTCTTGATGCGCTCATACGTGAGCGGCTGGGTGATCGTGGGATCGTCCACTTCGCTATGGCCATGCCGCCGGTAGCCGATAATATCCACCACCACGTCGCTGCCGAATGTCGCGCGATACTCCGCCGCCAGCCGTCCCACCCGCACCACCGCGTCGGGATCCTCGGCGTTCACGTGAAACACCGGCACGCTCTGACTCTTGGCAATGTCCGAAGCGAATCGCGCCGAATGCTCCTGCACCGGCGGCGTGGTAAACCCAATTAAATTGTTGACCACGATATGTACCGTGCCGCCCACGGTGTACGCCTTCAAATCCGCCAGGTTCAGCGTCTCTGCCCAAATCCCCTGCCCCGCGAACGCCGCATCCCCGTGCATCACGATCGGCCACACCTTATTAAGGGACGCCCGCGAGCGATCGATGATCGGCCCGTCCGCCCCGTGCCGCGTCTGTTTGGCCCGCGCCCGCCCCATGGCCACCGGATCCACCGCTTCCAGGTGGCTGGGATTCGAAACAATATGAATGTTGATCGATTTTCCGCCGGTGGTAACGTACGTCCCGGTAGCCCCGACGTGATATTTCACGTCGCCCGCTCCCAGCACGCTCCGCGGATCGACGTCCTCAAAACCGGACACCACTTCATGCGGCGGCTTGCACGCCGCGTGCACCATCACGTTCAACCGCCCGCGATGGCTCATGGCCAGGATGGAGTCGATCGCCCCGAATTCGCCCGCGGTGTTAAGGATCACATCCAGCAGCGGAATCAGCGCCGTCACGCCTTCCAGCGAAAATCGCTTGGTCCCCAGATACCGCGCTTGCAACACCTGCTCGAAAAGGTCCGCGCGAACCAACCGCTCCAAAATCTTCCCCTGATCGACCTCGCCCGCCGGCCCCTCGATCCTCTCGGCGATCCACCGCCGCCGCTCCGGCTCCGGCAAGTGCATAAACTCCGCGCCAATCGACCCGCAATAAATCCCCCGCGCCTCGTCGGCAATTTCTCCCGTCAATTCCAGGTCGGCACGCTTAACCGGCCCAAACAACCCCAGCGGATCGAGGTTCGCCTCGTAGTAACCCCACCGCCGGAACGCATCGAACACGCGCTCCCGCTCCACCCCATCCGCAACAACCTTCTTCGCCGCCTTCGCGTTCGCGCGCTTCGCGGGCCGTTCCGCTTCCAAAATCGTCCGGTTTGCCATAATCCTTCGCCGACAAACCTCTATTTTGCCACAGAATCCAAAACCAGGCCTCCGCCTGCTCGTTGTTCATTGCTCGTGGACGCGCGGGACTGCTATCCGAAGGACCAAGGAAAACACCAGTCGGTGGGTACTGCGAGTGGGCTATTGAATCGTGACGCTTACGTTTGCAGAGCGAGACAGCGGACCGGTTGTTCCGGTCACCTCTGCGTAGCTCGTGCCAGTGAGCACGACCATCACCGAAGAGGACTGCGAGGGCTGGTTTAAAGCATCCCCGCTGTACTGGGCGGTGATCTGATGGATGCCAACCGTAGACAGGTTAAGCTGCGTTTGCACTGTTCCATTCGTGACGGGTAGCGGCGGGGTAAGTGCTCCCGAGTTCCCAGCCTCCCAGAAGGTAATGGTTCCGGTCAGCGGCTTAGAAGAGCTCACCGTGGCGCTGGCACTGACGGGTGTCCCCTCCGGCGCTTTGGCGTTAGGTATCGTTACGGTGATGCTCGTAGCCGCCGGTGCCCCGCCACCGCCGCCGGTTGCACCACCGGAACTGCCACCTCCGCAGCCCAGGGCCGCGAGAATCGCAGAGCATGCCCCAAGAGCCATCACCAGACGATAGCGGCGCTGGCGTCCCGGCAGAACCAGCAGAAGCAACGCCGTGATGCCCGCGAGCCCGCCCACAGTCCACAAAAGGTCAAAAGAGAGAGATCCCGCAGCCCAGCTTCCTGTCGTCGTAGTGATGGCCGCGGCAGGCGGAGAAGCCGCGTTCAGTGTCAGGGTAGTCTTGGCTGCGGCGTTGTTCGCCAGATTTACAGACTTAGGGGAAATCGCGCAGGTGATCCCGACAAGGCCAGGTACCGCGCAGCTCAACGCAACGGTGCTGCTCGAGCCGCTCAGCGGTGCAATCGTAAACGTGGTGCTCGTCTGCTGGCCCGCCGTCAGAACCACCGACGCCGGACTCGGGTTCATCGAAAAATCCGGCACGATCACGTTGACAAAGCCCAAGTTAGAGCCGCTGGCATAATTCGCGTCGCCGCTGTAGTTGGCGAAGATGGGCTCGCTATCCGGGGGCGTAATCGACGAAATCGTAGCCTGCAAAGCGGCATTGCCGCTGGGGCCGGTAATCTTGGAGTAGGTTACCTTTCCGGTGATGAGTCCGTTGGAGGAGAATGTGACCGTTCCCGTGGGCGCCAGATTGGCGACGTTGGTGTCGATCACGGCGGTGACGTTTACGCTCGATCCGAAGGGAATGCTACTGGCCGAAGGTATGACCGTTATGCTCACCGGGTACAGCACGCTGACCGTCCCTGAAGTTGTGGATGCCGCGTAGTTGGCGTCCCCGCTGTATTTCACTTTCACGGTATGCGTGCCATTGGTGGTAAAGAATGTATCCTCCAGCTGGGCCACGAGCTCCGCGGTTGCGCCGAATAGGGTGCCGTCGGCAGGCGAGAGCACCATCTGGCCGGGCAAAGGGTTCGCTCCGTCAAAGAAAGTGACCGTACCAGTCGGCGCTTTGCCAAAGCTTTGCGCGTCCACCGAAACTAAGAAAGAAATCGCCGATCCCGCTATGGCGTTCTGCGGATTGAAGAGGAACCTGAGGCTGGTCGCCGTCGGCGCAATGGTCACGGTATCCGTGCCCGTGCTCGGAGCGTAGCTGCCGTCGCCTCCATAGTTCGCTGCGATCGCGTGCGAGCCGCCCGGCAACTGCGTCACCTGAATAACCTGGTCTTCCGTGTACCCTTCGCTGTTCAACGCATAGCTGCCCGCATCTAGCGCCTTGCCGTTGTCTGTCAGTGTCACGGCTCCTGTCGGACACGCGATGGTCGTCGCGTTGCAACGAGTTCCCGCGCTGTTGCCCACGTCCACGCGCAGCAAGTAAGGGGACCCGTAAGGAATTGTGGTGGCGTTGGCGCTGGTTTCGCGCCCAGTGTTGGGATCGAAGGTGGGAATATCGATGAGTATCCGGCTGGCTTCCGGAGCGATGGTCACCGCAACCGGCGCCGAGTCGCTGGGGGCATCCGTACCGTTGCCCTCATAGTGCGCCGTCACGTTGTACTGCGTCCCACCGGGAAGCGCCATCGTGGATCCGCTGGCAACTCCGCTCTGCAGCGTGAAGGGGCCCACCCCCATGGAATTGCCCGCGCTGGGAACCCCCACCAGCGAAACGTCTCCGGTGGCGGCGGCAGGCGATACGGAAATACGGAATGGTATCGGCTGACCGTGCGTCACGTTGACCGCCGCGCCGCCATTGAGCGTCAGCGTCGTCGTCG
Organism: uncultured Acidobacteriota bacterium; assembly: GCA_963788495.1. Classification (GTDB taxonomy): domain Bacteria; phylum Acidobacteriota; class Terriglobia; order Acidiferrales; family UBA7541; genus Acidiferrum. Next base: position 585,743 of record CAWBGX010000007.1, read on the forward strand.
ATGCCGTCAAATTCACGGACGACCACTTGTTCACCAGGTTCTGTGCATTCAGCGAACCCAGTCCAGTGGCCAGGTCGTAGCCCGCCGTCGTCGTATACGCCGGCGTAGTCGAGCCTGCACTGGACACCAGCACGCCATACCCGACCGAGGAGGCGTTGCTGCAATTGGGGCTTTCTCCCGTACAGGGCACGTCGTTGTTACCTTTGGTTACGTCGTTGAAGTTGCAGCCGGCCACCGGCGCGCTGGAAGAATTGCAACTCAGGTTCGCCGTGTTTTGCTGCTGTGCCAGCGCATACAATACGTAGTTCGCGTTGCCTTGCCGCGGAGCAGGGTGTTGCGCTGTCGCTTCCTTCTGATTGACCAGCGCCATGATCCCCGCGAACGCCGGAGCGGAAACCGACGTGCCGCCGACTCCCTGAAACGTAACCCCGATGTTCGTAAGCTTGCAGGAGGAATCCGAAACTGTCGCATCCTTCTGGCACATGATGTAGAAGCTGTCGTTGAAGCCGTTACCCGCAAAAAGCGAAACGTCCGGCAAGTCCCGATGATTGTCGTTGGGCACGCCTTTGCCCGCCTGCCACGAAGGTTTGGCGTACAGGGTGCTCATTCCTCCGCTACCCGCCACGATGTCCAACGGATTCCCTGATTTACAGCCGGTTAAACCGGCTCCCGCGCAGGAATCGTTCCACGGCACTTCGGGAATGTACGACTTTGCCGACGCTGGCACCGGCAAATTGACGTCGAGGTCGGCGTGGTTTTCCAAAACTGTGACTCGCGGCCCACCTGATCGAAGTCCGTGCCGCCCACCGCTACGTTGAACGGCGTCGAGGCGAATCCGCTGACCCCCAGTCCGTGCGTGGCGGTCTGCGCGGTGTCGAAGTCATCGCAGCCGGCCGACCCGCCGTCCCCGGCGGAGAGAATCACCGTGATTCCCTGGGCCGCCGCCTGCTCCCACAGCGAGTTGAAAAACTTGTTTAGCGTCGCACCAAGATTTTGCTCGCACTCTCCAAAGCTTTCGCTCATCACCGCGTCCAGGTTGTGGTCCACGATGTACACCGCCGAAAGGTCGATCCCCGAAGTCGTTTCTGTCGGCGCCGAAGTCACGAAGTCAATGCGCGCGCCGGGCGCAACGGCGCCGGACCACTGCACGTCTAGGTCGGCTTCGCTCTCCGTACCGTTTATCCCTGGATCCGGTGCCGTTGACGATCACGTTGTGCTCGAGAAATTTTGCGGCAGCCCGAACATGGTCCGGAAATCGATCACGTCCTGAACGTTGATGTTGCTCTCGCCCACTATTGCGATTCCCTGGCCGGTGCCGTCGATTTTCGGCGAACCGTTGAGCAGCGGCGGTGTTGTAAATGGTGGCGAAGTCCGGGGGACCCACCGCCATAACAGTTTCCCGATTGGCAACCGGGAAATGTGAACAGCGGCGTGGTCTCGCCGGTGCTTCGCGATTTTTGAAACGTGCCCAAACGGTGCAGGTACGACTTCACCGGAAAATTGTTGAACGAAACGACGCCGGTGATAACCGGAGCCAGCGCCGCTGGAATCTGCGGATCGCCGGCGTTTGCAAAATGCGCCTCGCCTTGGACTACGTATTGGTGAATTTCGGTGTGCAGCGCGTTGCGTACTTGCCCGGCGTTCCCGGAGAATTCCACCACCGTCCGTCCGGCTCCCACTTTGATTCCGGTGAATCCCTGCGCCGCCAGCCATTGCGTCACCGCCTGCACGTCGGCGTCCGTCGGCCCGAATTGCTTGCCGAATTGATCCGGCGTCAGCCAATTGTGATAGAAGGGCGAAGCCTTGCTTTGCTGGTCGTCCAGCAATTGCCGCAGCGCGGTTTCTTGCTCCCCGCTGCGCTGCAGCAGGAGCAGCATGCGGTGCAGCGGCTGCGCGTCGCTCACCGCCCCGCGGTCGAACTCCGGACGCGCCAGCGGGTGCACATTTCCGGGAAGCTTCACCAGCTTGTTTTCGTCGATGGCGTCGGCAATTCGCGTCGGAATTTCGGCCGGCACGGTGGTAGCTTGTCCGGCGCAACGAACGGCGCAGAGCAGCCACAAACCGAGCACCATGATGCTTCGAGGGGAGGGTCTCATAAGCAGTCACCCGGGCTTCAAATTTCTTCGTGAAAACTGGCGCGCCATGCTACCCCGAAAAACGCAACGTCGCGCCGCAACAGGTCTTCTGCAAATTTATTATTCACGAGCAATACCACTGCCAATCTATATCCTGGGCGTTAATAGCATTCGCCGATGATTATGCGCAAAGTAGCGGCACCCAAGGGGCGAACTGTGGTATACTTCTTCCGTACAGTACCGCGTCCGGCAGTCTATTCCCGCCGGCGAATCCGTTCGTATCCCAACTTGTATTTCAGAAGTCCGCGAGCTACTCCGCAGCCGCCGCAAACACCCAGCGGAGCGCCTCCTCGCCCAATGGACGAATCCGTCCATCACTGGCTCAAGCTGTCGCCAGATCAGCGCCCAACCCCACGGGCACTCGCCGCCACCATTGCCGAGTTCAGTGTCCGTGCCATCGCCGCGCCGCCGCGGGGCGATTCCGCCCAGCACCAGAACAAAAACGAAAATCACAAGGAGCGAACGGCGGATTCCAGCGCCTCGGCGATTTGATCCGCCGCCATGCCGGGAGGAAAAGTAACCGGCGCACCGATGCGCACGCTAATCTCGCCGAGGTGCGCCAGCCGCCGGCGTTGCCGTTTCATCCCCCAAACGCCGTCGAGCCGCATCGGCACAATGGGAAGCCGTAAATTCTCCGCCAGCAGTCCGATCCCGCCGCGAAACTTGGCCATTTCACCGGTCTCGGAATCGTTCACTTCGCCTTCGGGAAAAACCAGCACGCTGTAGCCGCGGTCCACGCATTCCCCCGCATACCGGAAACTTTCGCGAAATCCGGAAAATTGCGGCAACGGGAAAACGTTGAACAGCGCCGTAGCCAGCCAGTAGCCGAGCCGATAGGCCCAGCGCCTCGCGAACCACCACTCGCCGGGAGGATGACGCATGCGCTGCAATGTCTCCCCGCCCATCGCCGTGGCCAGGTAGTGCCGAAAACACAGGGGCAACGCCGCCAGGATCAGTCCGATGTCCGCGCGCCGCGTGATGTGATTCGCAACGATCAGCACCGGCCCGCGCACCCCGCGCAGATTCTCGCGGCCCACAATTCTCGGGTGCCCCAGAATCAGCGTCGCAGGCCACACCAGCCCATAGTAAATCGCCAGTCGAAACCAGCGCAGCGGCCAGCGCTGTGTCCAACGCGGATAAACGTACTCGGTGCGCCCTGCCGACGGCTCCCGCAGCAAGCGCTCCACGTCGCCCACGGTTTTCGCTTCCGCGAATGCCGTCTCGTTCAGTTCCACCTGGTAGCGTTCTTCCAGCGCGCTCATCAACTCCACGCGATCGAGCGAGCTGAGGTTCAGATCGCCGTCCAGGTTTTCAGGTCCGCTTCGGGAGTCGGAAAGTTTGGCAAGCAAAACGCCGACCTCTCCGCCTTCAAAAAAGCGCCCGCGACGGTCCGCGGCCGCTACAGGTGCCGGTTTCTCCTTAAGCTGCCCGCCCAAGAGTTCCGCCGCGCGAGAGGCAATCACGGCAATGCGCGGCTTGCCGGTTGCAGTGCGCGGAAAATCGGCCTCCGGCCAAACGATCCAACTCCGAATCCTTTGATATTCCGCCAGGGACTTGTTGGCGTTTTCGACCGCGTGACCCGCGCCCGCCCCGTCTGCATCGCGCGTGTAGCTCCCCCTTTCGGCGTCGCCGTCCTCTTTGTAGGGGCGCGCTTTAGCGCGTCCCGCGTCAACCATCAGCAACACCGCGCAAGCTTCCGCATTCCCGCCGTGATCGATGGGAACCACCACGCAATCACGAACGCCAGTTTGTTTCCGCAGCGCGGCCTCCAGATCCTCGGGATAAATGTTGAGCCCCGCAGGCGTGACGATCACGTTCTTCTTCCGCCCGCGAAAACGCAGGTTGCCTTCGCCATCGAGTTCGCCGACGTCTCCGGTGCGCAACCAGCCCTGCTGCTCCGACGGCCGCAAGGTCCCGGCTTCCCAGTAGCCGCTGGCCACATTTTCGCCGCGCACCAGAATCTCCCCATCTTCGGCCAAACGAAACTCGCGCCCCGGCAAAACTTTCCCGATCGACCCCCGCGCCGCGCGAAACGGATGATTCAAGCTGATCAATGACGCCGTCTCCGTCATGCCGTATCCCTGCACCACCGCGTACCCCAAGCGCTTGAAAAATTCTTCGGTCTCTCCGGAAAGCGCCGCGCCTCCGCAAATGAACGCCCAGAATTTCCACCCCAAGCGCCGGTGTATCCGCCGGAACCTCCAAGCCCGGCGTAGAAATTTCTCGCCGTCCGCCGCGGCAAACTCGCGGCGAAACTCTTCGCCCTCTCGCCGCGCCTCCAAATCGCGCAGCACCCCCGCCCGCAATCCATCCAGCATGCGCGGCACGGCAATCAGCGCCGTAGCTCGCTCCCGCTGGATCGTGCGCACGATCTCGGCCGGATTAGTGGAGTGCTCGACCACCACGGTAGCGCCCAAAAGCGGCGGCACAAACAGCGCCATGAATTGCCCAAATACATGGCTGAGCGGCACCAGCGAAACAAATCGCAACGGATGCATCCACTTCTCATACTTGCGGTACGGATCGATCCCGCGCTCCAGCGGCTCCAGATTCGCCAGAAAATTTCCGTGCGTCAGCACCACCCCGCGCGGCTCAGCGGTCGTGCCAGAGGTAAACAGAATCTGCGCGATGTGCCCCCGCGTCAGCGGCTCGTCGGCCAGAGACTCGTAGATCGGCCTAGACAATTCGGAGTGAACAGACCGCTCCTGAATCTGCGCTGGCGTCTCGGGATGACCGAGCCCCTCGGCGATTGGCCCAGGCGATTCGCCGGGGACGCGCCGAGTGACGACCACGCCCGGGCGCCGCTCCATGTCGGCCAAATCCTCCAGTTTCAGTACGGGGATGGCAGCATCGAGCAAAGGTTTGTCCCGCGCAGCAATGACCAGCCGGGCCGACGTTTCACGTGCAACACGCCCGGCAAACTCAACGGTGGCGCCGTCGTCCATAGGCACGGCCACAGCCCCGCGCAACAAACACCCCCAAAACGCAGCCATCCACTCCGCCCCGTTAGGTCCCCAAAGCAGCACGCGGTCTCCCGTCCGCACGCCGCGTCCTTTCAATTCCTGCGCGCACGCGAAAGCCACATGCGCCAGCTTCGCGTAGCTCCAGGCCTCACGCCGGTAGCCCCGCCGCTGCACCACGGCAATGTCGCCCGCGTAGCGCGCAAACTCCGCAAACAGAGAAATAAGGTTAGCTCTGGCCATAGCCGGTGCGAATGGTCCCGTCTCGAACAGTCCGGATTTTACGCCTTATGGAGTACGGCGGCTTGCTCGCCCTGAAGCGTAGCAGAAGGTTCGCGGCCTTTGCGGCCTGCAGCCGCACGCAAAAAATCTGCCACGTCCGCGGACTAGCTGGCGCCACCGTCGGGCGATCTCGCGTGCCGCAGGCCACTCCGGTAACGGCTCCGACACCGCAAAACGGGACCAAGCTCCCGCACTCCAAAGCACGTGCCGTGCCACCCAACAGCTTGCAATTTGTATCCGGTAAGAATCGCCTGAGCGAAATTCTGCGCGCGTTGGGGTTCAGGACTGCGAGCGAACGTATGGGTGTTTCGAACGAAGCCTCAGCCATTAATGACTTAAGCGGCGGAAGCGGTGCGCTTTGTACTGTCGGAGGTTGGCCGCTTCTTAGCGCGCAAGGCCGTGCGCGTGGACCGGACTTCAAAGCGCACGCCTTCGGCTTGCTGCAGGTACGCGACGATCTCAAACAGATTGCGGGCGGTGGGATTGCCGTTCGGGCCAAACATCTGATGAAGAGTTTTTGCGTGAATCTTGGTCTGCGCGGCCAGTTTGGGAAAACCGACGGTGGCATTGATGTAGTCGCGCAGGAGTTCTTTGCCCAAGGTCACTTCACCGGAGAGAAGGCTTTCCAGGGCATCGCTCAGAAGCCCTCTTCGAAAGGCGGGATCGCGTTTCGCGTCCGCTTGTACCGTTTCTCGAAAATCTCGCGTCAAAGCCATTTTCATTCCTCTTCTTTCTGCCGCTTCTTCCTTTGCTTGTAGTCTTCCCACCGGTCGAGGGCCTGGCGAATATCGTTCTGCTGGCGTCGTTTCGTTCCGCCGCCAAGAAGGATCACTATCTGTTCGCCGTCTTTCCCAAAGTACACCCGGTAGCCTGGACCGAAATTGATCTTGCACTCAAAAACGCCGCCTCCGACACCCTTTACGTTGGAAAAGTTCCCAAGTCCAACGCGGTATAGCGCCGTTGTGACCTTCCGGCGGGCCTCCGAGTCTAGCTTGCTACGCCACTCGCCAAAAGGGCTGCGTCCGCTACCTTCGAGATATTCGCGAAGGTCGACCATATTTGAATGGTAGCGTATATTATACCATTGTCAAGGGCCTCCTCCGCGATCTCTGCTCTCGCTGCGCCGCTGTGTCTTTGGGCCGGCTGCTTGCTGGCTCGGCACAGTGGGTGGCGCTTCCTGCGCGTAGAAGGCGGGACCAAGCTCCCGCACTCCAAAGCAAGCGCGGTGCCACCATCCCGCGGCGAGACAGTAAAGCAATCACTCATAGCGGAGAGCAACGAGCGGATCGATCGTGGCGGCGCGTCGGGCGGGCAAGAGACAAGCCACGAGGCCCACCAACACGACAACCGCCACAACCGTAGCAAATGTCCAGGGATCCGTAGCGGAAACCCCTGAAATTTGGCTGGCGAGAAAGCGTGTAAGCGCGCAGCTGGCGAGCAGCCCAATAAGAATGCCTGATACGACCAAGCGGAAACCGTTGACAAGCACCAGACGCAGAATATTTGCTTGCTGCGCTCCCAGGGCGCGGCGAACGCCGATCTCGTGGGTTTGCAATGAGACCGTGTAGGCCATCACTCCGAAGATACCGATGACCACCAAAAGCAGGCCGATGACCCCGAAAGCCACTAGCACTGCCAGTTCAAATAGCGGCCCCCGGTAGAAGTCGTGCAGCGAACCTTCCAGCGTGCCGGATTCAGAGATCTGCACGCCGGGATCGAGTGCGCGAACTTCCCGGCCCATGTTCTTCAACAATGAGTTGGGATCAACGGAAGTTCTGGCCATGAAGGCGCGCCAGTTGAATCCTGCAACGCTGTACGGGACGAAAGCTTGCGGGAAAGCCTGCCAGGACGGATTGTCATAGCCGCGTGTCTTGAAGTCGCGGACGACCCCGATGATTTCGAAATAGGTGTTAACCGGAACGGCCATGGAAAAATACGGACGGTCGAAAACGTCTAGTTTGACCTTTTGGCCGAGGGGATCCTCGTTCGGAAAGTACTGGCGAGAAAAAGCTTGGTTTACGACCATCACGGCTCGTGCCGCGGAGACATCGTCCTCGGAAAAGAACCGCCCGCGAAGCAAAGGCAATCCGAGAGTTTCAAAGTAGCCATCGCTGCACACTTCGAACCGGGTCACCCAACGGTCTGGGTGAGGTTTGCCGGGGATAATTGTGTCGCTCTGCTCGTACTGCAGCGGGGGTGGCTCGGCCATTTCGGCAGCAGAGGTGACACCCGGCAGGGCTCGCAAGCGCTCCAGGAGTCGACGCGTCAGTACATTTTTCCTTTGCAACGAGCCGGGTAGGTCGGTGTTGTAGCTGGGCGGTAGATTGAGCTCAAAGTAGAGAACATTTCGAGGATCGAACCCTAGGTCGACGCGGGTGAGAACCACGAAGCTATGAATCAAGAGACCCGCCCCGATTAGCAGGATGATTGACAGCGCGACTTCGCTGACCACCAGACCGGCGCGTAGATTGCCGTGCCGAAAACTCCCCGTCGTCCCTTTTCCAGAGCCGGCAAGCCGCGGCTGCAGGTCGGCGCGAGCAACGTGGAGCGCAGGCGCGAGGCCGCAGAGGATGGTGGTGAAGACGGTCAAACCAAGGGCTAGAAGAAGGACTGGCGCGCTCATGCGGATTACGGTTTCCTGTGGAAGCGTGCCGAACGGAATGAGCGCGACCACTACTTTCAGGGCGAAGTAGGCCAGCGCACAGCCAGCTCCGGAGGCCGTCGCGGCCAAGACAAAGTTCTCGACCAGCAATTGCCGGATGAGGCGGCCGCGGGTTGCGCCCAACGTGGCGCGCATGGCAATTTCCCGTTCGCGAACGGTGCCACGAGCCAGCAGGAGGTTCGCGACGTTGCTGCAGGCGATCAACAGCAGCAGTAGGACCGCACCGAGCAGCGCGTAGAGTGTTGTCTTGAACTTGCCGATATGGTTGTCCAGTAAGCTCTCCGAGACGATGGTGAACTTGTCTTCAGGAAAGACGCCGTCGGGATTCGACTTATGCATGCGGTGCGCTATATCGTCGAGATCTGCGGCGGCGGTCTGCACGTTAACGCCGGGCTTGAGTCTACCCAGGAGAGCGCCTCTCGCCTCATCTGGGCTCACAGGCAGCCAGAAACTTGCGCCAAAAGCATTGAACTGCAAGGGCATGATTCCGACGAGGGTGGTCGGCTTGCCGTTGAAGACAAATGTCGTGCCGACGATTTTGGGGTCGCCACCGAACTCACCCTGCCAGAGCCGGTAATTCATGACGAACACGGGCGGAGCCCCAGGCTTGCCGTCTTCCAGCGAGATCGTGCGGCCGAGCAGCGGTGAGACGCCTAAGTAGTCAAACGTGTTTGCAGATACCAGCGCACCGAAGGAAAAAAAACGAATGGACTTGCCGTCGTCGTACGTTGGGCGGAAACCGATGTGGGCGATGATTTCTTCAAACACGTGATTCTGTTCGCGAAAGGCGCGAACCTCGGCGGGAGAAAAGTACCGGCGAGCCTTCTCAAGGCCGACGCCCCCTGGATTTTGTAAGGTAGGGACGACCGATCGGTTGTAATCCTGATATGGGAACGCATGAAAGAAAACGCTATAGACGACGCTGAAGACCACCGTGGACGCGCCGATGCCGAGAGCTAGAGCACAGATGGCGGTCAGCGCGAAGCGGCGATCTTTACGAAGGGTGCGGAGGGCGTAGCGGAAGTCGCGGGCGAGATTGTCGAGATGAGTTTCCCATCGAGTGTCGCGCACTTCTTCTTTGACGCGATCGATGCCGCCGAATTCTTGTTGGGCGCGGCGGCGGGCTTCGTCTGGAGGCATTCCGGCGGCAACACGATCCGCGATTTGCTGCTCCACATGGAAGCACAGTTCTCTGTCGAGTTCGCTTTCGGTCCGGGATCTGCGAAGCAGGCGACGAAGCCAGCGCATGGGCTAAAATTCCTTCTCGGGAGCACGCAGAACCAGGCCCACGGCATCGCAGATGCGCTCCCAATTCAGCACCTCCTCCTCCAACTGCTTGCGGCCCTTCTTGGTGAGCGAGTAGAACTTGGCGTCGCGGCCGGTTTCAGACGGTTTCCATTCCGCTTGCAGCCAGCCGCGATCCTCCAAGCGATGGAGGGCGGGATACAGGGAACCTTGATGAACCTGAAAGAAGTCTTTCGATATTTGCTGAAGACGCTGCGCGATGGCATAGCCGTGGCTGGGACCTAGAGCAACCGTCTTCAGAATGAGGAGATCGAGGGTGCCGCGGAGGAGTTCAGTCTTGAGTGCAGTCATGCCGATACCTAGAAATCCGACATATACGGTAAATTGGGTTGAGTGTCAACGCATCAGTTCCGGCATTTCGAACGTGCCACCCTGAAACATGTTATTGCATCTGAGTAAAGCACCCGAGCGGAATTCCAGGAATCTCGGGTACAATAGATAGGGCTGAGGGGCCGGGCACCATTCCCCTATTCCAATTTAAGGACTTACGCGGAGCACATGCCGGTACCAATATCACAGGGTTGGACGGTTGCGACTTACGTCTTGAAGCAGAAGCTTCGGGGACGCAAGCGCTACCCGTTTGTGCTGATGCTGGAGCCGTTGTTCCGCTGCAATCTGGCTTGCGCGGGTTGCGGCAAGATTCAGTATCCGGCGCACATTTTGAAGAAGGAATTGAGCCCGGAGGAATGCTTCAAGGCTGTGGACGAGTGCGGGACGCCCATGGTTTCCATTCCCGGCGGCGAGCCTTTGATGCATTCGCAGATCGACAAGATCGTCGAGGGGCTGGTCGCTCGAAAAAAGTACATTTATCTGTGCACCAACGCGCTATTGCTCAAGGAAAAGCTCGATCTCTTCAAGCCCAGCAAATACCTGACTTTCTCCGTGCACATGGACGGGCAGCGCGAGCACCACGATTTTTCGGTGTGCCGCGAGGGTGGTTACGATCTGGCGGTCGAAGGCGTGAAAGAAGCGGTGAAGCGTGGCTTCCGCGTCACGACCAACACCACGCTGTTCGACGGCGCCGATCCCAAGAGCGTGCGGTCCTTTTTCGATGAAATGATGGAGTTGGGCGTCGAGGGCATGATGCTCTCGCCCGGTTATTCCTACGATAAAGCGCCGGATCAGAAGCACTTCCTGGGCCGGGCGCGGACGAGGCGGCTGTTCCGGGCCATTTTGGCCAATCGCAAGGCTAGCTGGCGTTTCAACCAGTCCAAATTGTTCCTCGAATTCCTGATGGGCAAGCAGCAATACGCCTGCACCCCGTGGGGCATGCCGACCTACAACATCTTCGGCTGGCAAAAACCCTGCTATCTGCTGCAAGACGGCTACGCGGACACTTTCCAGGAGCTGCTGGACTCGACCGAGTGGCAAAATTACGGCACCGAGTCCGGCAATCCCAAGTGCGCCAACTGCATGGTGCATAGCGGCTACGAAGCTTCGGCGGTGGATTACACCTTCAGTGGCTTGCGCGGCCTGTGGACCACCGTGAAGGCCACTTTTTCCACAAGGTATGAAGACCCCGATGCGCTGGCGCTGCTGAACGAGCCGGTCAAGCCGGTACATGCGTTCAATCCGCTGGTGCAAATCCAGGCCGAAAACCCCCGCCTCGAAGAGACCCGGGCGTGAGCGCTCCGAGCCACGCGGCGCGCCAAGGGGCCGCCAACCCGGCGCTGGATCCCGATAAACTGGAAGTCGCTCCGGGAACCGCACGCCAGGCCGTGGAAGGCTGGGTACCGGACCTGGCCACGGAAGAAGAAGTTCGCGCCGCGCTCGAGCAGGCGTTCGATTACCGCGGCGACGTGACCATTACCCGCAAAGACGGCACAAAAATCGAGGGATACATCTTCGACCGCATCGCCGGCGCGACGCTCGGCGCGTCCTTTGTGCGGGTCCTCCCAAAGGATTCCAACCAGCGCGTCAAGATTTCCTATGCCGATATTGCGGCACTGGCGTTTTCTGGCCGCGATCCGGCGGCGGGCAAGAGCTGGGACGCCTGGGTACGGAAGTACTGGACCAAAAAGACTACCGGCGAGGGTGACGCGAACCTGCAGCCGGAATCTCTGGACTGAGCGCCCGCCACCTCCGCCAGCGCAGCTAAATCGTTATTTTTCTTAAACTTACGTAGGACACTAGGCCCAAAAAGTACGCTTCCAGCGCGTAGACAACTCGCCCATTTTGTGGTATCCTTATTTCAGTATTTGCTGTTCTTGGATCGCCTTTTGCTCCGTTCAAAGGGCTGCAAGAACAAACTTTAGCCGTCTTCCGCGGACCGCAGGTGGGCCTGCTGGGCGGCCATGCACGAGGGTAGCGGAAGTGAAGGAACAAGGAACGGTGAAGTGGTTTAACGCCTCCAAGGGTTATGGTTTCATCCAGCGGCAAACCGGAGAAGACGTTTTCGTGCATTTCTCCGCGATTCAAATGGACGGCTACAAGTCCTTGAACGAGGGCCAGTCCGTAGAGTTTGAAGTCACCAAGGGCCCCAAAGGCCTTCAGGCTGAGAACGTTACCAGCCTCTAGGCTGTGTTTTGCGGGCCTCCGGTGAAGACCGGAACGCCCACCAAGATTTTCTTCTGCGTCGAGCGAGTGAGTCCAGGAGGACGTTGTGCAGACAATGCAAGAAGGCCAGACGATCAAGCATGAAGTGTATGGACTGGGTGTGGTCACCGCATCCGATCAGGAGCGGACCGCCGTCGATTTTGACGATCATGGCGCCAAGCTGTTTGTCACCAGCATGATGAACGCCGAGCTGATCGGCGAAGCGCCGGCCACTCCGCCCAAGACCAAGCGCCGCCGCAAGGCTTCCACGGTGGCCAAGGCCGCCAAGAAGGCCGCTGCCGTCGCCGCTGCCGCTACCGCCGGCCGTTCGTAGATTCCCCGCCTGTTTAGAATCCCTGCGCCCCCTCTGGGGCCGGGGTGTGCCCAGAGGCACGCCGGAACCAGCGTAGTCGCTAGGTAGAGCGAACGCCGGTCTGAGAAAGTGAAATGTAGGGGCGCGCTTTAGCGCGTCCCTCCCCTCTTTTTTTCCGCGGCCTGTCCAGTCGTGCCGCTAGAGCGCACAAATTCCCGGGCTTAAGCCCCTGAGGTTTCTTTACTTTCGACAGGCCCGATTTATGAGATATCTGGATGGCTTCCAGTCCAAGAACTAACGGTGCGCCGATTCAGTTTGCTCGAAGGCGTGATAGGAAGAACGGACCAGCGGGCCGGCTTCGACGTGCTTGAAGCCCATGGCTTCCCCGAGGATTTTGAATTCGGCGAATTCGTCGGGGTGGACGTAGCGGACGATGGGCAGGTGCTCGCGGGTGGGCTGCAAGTATTGGCCCAGCGTCAAGATGTCCGTGCCCTGAGCGGCCAGATCCTGCAAGGTAGCCAGCACTTCTTCTTTTTCTTCCCCCAGCCCCAGCATCAGACCTGTCTTTGTGGGAACTTCAGGATGCGCTTCCTTGGAACGGCGGAGCAGTTCGAGAGAGCGCTCGTACAGCGCCCCTTTGCGCACCTGGCGGTACAGGCGCGGGACCGTCTCGGTGTTGTGGTTGAGCACGTCCGGGCGCGTGGCCAGCACCAGGTTTAGCGCCTCCCAATTGCCGCGAAAGTCCGGGATCAACACTTCGACCTTGCAGCCCGGTACGCGGCGGCGAATCTCCTCGATGGTCCGCGCGAAAATCTGCGCGCCGCCATCGGGCTGGTCGTCGCGATTCACCGAGGTGACCACCGCGTAGCGCAGACCCATGCGCGCAACCGCCTCGGCCACGCGAAAAGGCTCTTCCTCGTCCGGCGGGCCGGCGGGCTTGCCGGAAGGCACCGCGCAAAAGCCGCATGCGCGGGTGCAAATATCACCCAGAATCATGAACGTAGCGGTCCCATGCTCCCAGCATTCGCCCATGTTGGGGCAGCGGGCGCTCTCGCACACGTGTGCAGCTCCAGGGTACGCATGATGCGCTTCAAGTCCTGGTAGCGCTCGCCACCGAAGAACTTGACGCGCAGCCATTCCGGCCGCCCATGGGCGTTGGCGGATGGCACCGGCGCCGCCGGTAAAGCGTTCGAGATGATGTTGAAAGGTGAGCCCATAGCGGTGCGCGCGAATTCCTATTTTACGCGTATCGGCGACGGCGCACAAACCTTTCGGCAAATGGGTTGTGGGTCAGTTTCCGGTTACCGGAAACTTGAAATCCACATGGGCGGCTAGCTGCTCTGCGTCCTGCCGGTAGACCGGGTATTCGCGCAACTCGCCGCTCTGGCTGACTTCAACGGCACGCTTCAACGCTCTCAAGGCGAGGTAACATATCGAAAGGATTGTGGGAGCCGTTGCAAATGGAACGATGCCAGCAGTGTGGCTCGGAGGTAGAGCGGGCAGCGCCGTTTTGCTCGCAGTGCGGAAGTCCGTTGAGGCAAAGTTCCGCAGGATCGTCCGGTGCTGACGCTTCGACAATGGAGGCGATCGTCGCCGCGGACGCACCCACTTATCCGTCGCTACGCAAACCTTCTTCCTCCCAGCCGGCGTCGCATCCTTCCCGCGACGAAGGGCGCTTCGCGCCCGGCACTCTGATTGCGGAGCGCTACCGCATCATTTCGATGCTCGGACGCGGCGGCATGGGCGAGGTGTTTCGCGCGGACGATCTCACGCTGGGCCAGCCGGTGGCGCTCAAGTTCCTGCCCGAGTCGATGATCGACAAGTCTATGCTGGAGCGCTTCCGCAACGAGGTCCGCATCGCACGCCGCATCTCGCATCCTAACGTTTGTCGCGTTTACGACATCGGCGAGACCGACAACCAGGTTTTCCTGTCGATGGAGTACGTGGACGGCGAAGACCTCTCGTCGCTGCTGCGGCGTATTGGCCGGCTTCCCTCGCGATAAAGCTCTGGAGATCGCGCGCAAGATTTGTGCCGGGCTGGCGGCGGCGCACGACAAGGGCGTGTTGCACCGAGATCTGAAGCCCTCGAATATCATGATCGATGCGGCGAGGCGAAGTGCTCATCATGGACTTCGGCCTGGCGGGCTTGGCCCATGAGATTGAGGACGTGCGCAGCGGAACTCCGGCCTACATGGCGCCGGAGCAGCTTGCGGGCAAAGAGGTCACGGCTCGCAGCGATATTTATGCGCTCGGACTGGTGCTCTACGAACTGTTTACCGGCAAGCCGGCGTTTGAGGGCAATACGCGCGACGAGATTATGCGCGTTCGCCGCGAGAGCACACCGCATCGCCTTTCCACTCTGGTTCGTGATCTCGATCCGGCTGTGGAAATGGTCATCCTGCGCTGCCTGGAGGAGGAACCGGAAAATCGTCCGTCGTCGGCGTTGATTGTTTCTGCCGCGCTGCCCGGTGGCGAGTATTTGATTGCCATCTACCGCCCCGACGACTACGACCCTTCCGTCGAAACTGAAGCGATGGACCGCGAGATCGACGTGCTCAACGATGAAATGGTGGCTGCCGGTGCCAGGATTTTCGTGGGCGGTCTTTCCTCGGCCAGTAGTGCGAGGTCGCTGCGGGCCCAGCCCGATGGCAGGCTGCTCGTCACCGACGGGCCGTACACGGAGACCAAGGAACACGTAGTCGGTTTTTGGGTGCTGAAAGCCGCTGATCTGAACGAGGCACTCGCGTGGGGTCGCAAGGCTGCCGTAGCCTGTAGGGCGTCGGTCGAGGTGCGGCCGTTTGCATATCCGAAGAAAGCAACGGAACCATCTGGACGCCAATGATTAAATCGCGACTGCCTCAGTCCACTTGCTTGAGTAGTCGGGTTACCGGAGATGTGGTTTGGATCGTTTTCACTTGGACGATTAGCGCGTTTATCGGGAGTTTAGACAGATTCCTATTGCGCGGCCGCGTCAATGAACCAGAACAGCAGATTTAGAATCGAGATTGCGGCGACATGGGACCGAAGTTTTCCCTTACCCACAATTGAAGCCACGAGTCCGAGCAATGCCGTCAGAAAACCGAACCGTATGCAAAATAATTCAACTGGGTGATAAAAGGGATAGCCTCCTGTAAGGGTCGCGTGGACAAAGAGGAAAACCGAAAGGACCGTAGAGAAGGTCGCAAAACAGAGCCCGACAAAGGCTGCACGCGCTCGCCATTCTGGCGTGACCTTTTTTCCCGACCTGACTACGTGACCCATTCCCAAACGATATAGGTGCAGAGCAACAAAAACACGAGAGAGGGAATGGGTCTCAGGTAGAGGGGCATGGCAGCAGACTATGCGCGTGAAATCTAAATGGAAAAGATTAAGTCATAAGTCCTGGTTAGTCGGGTTACCGGAAACTTGCCGTACCAGGACTCCACTTTTCTCCGATTACCCGTCTTTCGTCCAATTGGAAGGGCCCAGGAGTACAGGCCTCGGGAGAATGACGTCCTGGTCCTCACTCCACAGACCCCGCACGGCGATCATTCGTGGTGGGAGACCTCGATTCGGAATGAGGCGATAAACTGCTCGCCCGCAGCGATCACGCGGAGTCCTTCGCCGGAGCATAGTGCGTTTGTTTTCGCAGTCATCGGCTCAATGGCGATGAATTCTTTATCCTTCGGAGCGAAGATCTGAGCGAAGTCGAAACCGTTTTTGAATTCGATGACGAGAGAGTAGCCGTTACCGTCGATCGAGAACGTGGTCTGCTCACTCGAAAGGGCAAAGCCATCGTCATAACTGGTGTTTCCAAGCCGGACAGCGAAGGGCGTCGACGGAGTTTCCGTGCTGGTAGGAATCCCTTGCGCATCGAGAGCCAGTTTGCGCATCGCAGGAGCGTTCAGTGTCCACTCTGCCCGCGGGATTCCAGGAAGCCCGAAATAGGGATGGAAACCGAAACTGATCGGGACCTCTGAACCTGAATCTGCAAACACTCTAGTTTGAATCTCCAAATCAAGAGGCCGCAGCCGTACTGCCATCTCGACATGATGCGGGAACGGAAAAATCTCGAGTAGCTCTTGGCTGCGCCAATCCAAACGCGCGGTTAGTTCGTCCGCGTGGCTCGAAATAACGTTCCAGTTGAGTTGAGGCCAGGGAACGCCGTGCATAGGGAGTTTCTGATCATCGAAATGCAAACGTGGTGAACAGGGATCTAGCGAGACCTGACATCCAGCCGCGCGATATTGCAACCTGCTGAGGCGATTCGCCCAAGGATATAAGAGTGGAATGCCGGCGGTGCTCCCTTTGATGCGGGCGGCATCGAGATCGTCCACACGGCGGAGAAGCTCAACTCCACGGAAGCGAAGAGAAGCGCCGAGCATTCCAGCCGAAGGCCAGAATATTGCTTGCAAGTCGCCAGCAGTGAGGAGATGCGTGGTGGGGCTGCTCATGACGCTCCGCGGGACGTGTTGTCACCCGCTAGTCTAAGACAATTAGGTCTTTCCTAGAATCTGTTTTGCCAGATGATCCGGCTCGACATTCCGGTGTTAGTCCGAGAAAAGGAAAACAACCCCTCGACGATCCAAGTCAGCGCTGTGGATACAGGCAACCGTCGAGTGCTCAAGGCCGATAAGTCGGGTAACCGGACATGCCGTACTATTACTCCATTTGTCCGGTTTGCGCGTTTATCAGGACTTGTGCCTCCAGATATTTCCCACCGGTTCGCTCCAGTTCGTCGCGTCAACCGGGCGAACGGCTGCTTCTCTAGATCACTTCCCGCAAGAAGCCCTTCTCGCAAAAACGACCTCACCTACTTTCACCTGTGCCACACACCCGCTTTTGCCGCGTATGAACTGGAGCTGTTCATGATCGTAAGCGCTGTTATCCGGAAATTGCCAAACATCGGCAGAGACCTTCGTCAGCGGATTAAAATCCATCTCCAGCAGCGCTGTGAGTTGATTGTTGCGTTCGAGGATGCGAAGCACGTTGTAATCCCAGCCGTATTCGCCAAAAAGGTTCGACCATTCCGGTTGCGTGGCGGGCGGGTTTCGAGGATCGACACGCTCGTAGATTTCCTTGGAACGCCCGGTTACATCGATTCCATTCGCGACCGGCACAATCCGCCAACCCCAGCCGTTGCGGTCGTCGGTTACCAGAACGCTTTCTAGCTGGCGCAGTTCGCTGATTCCGCCACCGTCCATCGGCTCGATGAACAACCTCGCGTCCCGCTGGAAAATCTCGATGCTCTTGGCCCCCTTCTCATAGCGGCCTTCCAAGCGACGCATGTCCTCGGCGGGAATGCTAGTGGTAAGCCGGAGTGGAGGGAGCGGTTTGTTGGTGTGAGCGGCTAGCATGAAACGCAGGGCCGTGAGTGCGACGTGCCAGGCGACTTCCGTGGAATTGTCCATATTGGTGATGGCCACGACCCCTAACTTTTCTTCGGGCATCGCCAGCACTTCTGTCGAGAAACCGTACACGCCGCCGCGATGGCCCACCATCTTGATGCCATCGACATTGAGTAGCGCGAATCCGATGCCGTAGCCGGATCCGGAGCTCTGCGGCGTGAACATCTGCGCCAGAGTCTCCGGTTTCAGAACCGACCCGTTTGCCCCGCGCCCTCCGGTAAACAGCCAACTCAGGAACCGCGCCTGGTCGACGACCGTTGAATACAGATTGCCCGCTGGACCGGTTCCGAGTTCAAACGTAGGCGCTCGGAAGGTGCTGCCGTCGTATGCCCACATGTAGCCCTTGGCCAGTTTCGTTGTGAGGGAAGGCAGCGGCAGAAACGCACTGTGAGCGAGCCGCAGTGGCTTTAGCACGGAGTCCTGCAAATATCGCGTGTACGGTTCCTTTGTAATCGCTTCGAGCACTCGTCCGGCCACGGCATCACCCGCATTGGAATATTTGGTGTGCGTTCCAGGTTCATACACCAACTGTGTGGCGTTGAGACTATTCACGACCTCGGCCAGCGCAGGCTGGGAGCTATCGAAATAACTGCCGACCGGAGGTTCACGAACCAGACCCGCTCGATGCGACATCAGTTGACGCAGGGTGATCGGTTTATCGAACGGATTGGCCGGGTGAAAATTCGGAAGGTATTCAGAAACGGGCGCGTCCAGATTCAGATGGCCACGCTCCACCTGCTGCATGATGCCGATCGCGGTGTACAGCTTCGAAACAGAGCCCACGCGATAGACGGTGTTGGCTGTGGCGGGAGTTTTGTTATCGGGATCGGCAAACCCAAATCCTTGCGCCCACACAATGTGTTGATCGTCGACCAGCGCGATTGAAAATGCAGGAAGCTGTTTTTCACGTATTTCGTGCTGTACCAGCTCCTGGAGTGCAGCGGCAACTTGCGTATAAGGTTTCTCCGCAACGACGCGTGATTGAGCCACCGCGTCTCCCACACCAGCGAGGAGAAAGAACATCGCCATCGTTGCAAGACGGCTCTTTGAAGCGAGTGACATGGCGGGCACCTCGACGCGACTAAGCACGAAAGTTAGACGAGCCGGACTGGTCTGAGTTAGGTGCCCTAGATTGCTAAGTCCGGATAAGTCGGGTAACCGTACAAGTGGTTTTTGGGCTGATTTCCACTTCTCCGGTAAGCGTTAATCAGGCATGTGAAGTTCGAGGCGCGCTATTGCACTATACTTTTCCGATGGATTTACCGGGCACATTCTCCCCATATTTCTGCATGGTCGCGGGGTCGGTTACATCGACTTCCGCGATGACGTAAGCAGGCGGCGCCTTGACTTGCTGGGCATGAATCGTCCTGGCGCCGGCAGCGCCGATCGAGACGCCAGCCAGCACGGCCAACGCCAGTTTGAGGTTGGTCTTCATGGATTTCATTCTCCCGGTGCATTTTTGCGAACAGGCGGTGAAGTCGACAACGTGGTCGGTGAGATCGGAACATACCTGGTAGGGGAAAGTCCAGAGGTCCATACCAATTTTACGGGCACACGCCCGCTCGTCTACAGCTTTACGCTATCTGATCTACTCACGACCACGCCCACCCCAAACTGTGCTTTGCCTCCGTTGGAGGTTCTGCGTGCGCTATTCACCAATCCAGAGTTGCTTCGCCCCGAAGCCGCGCAAGTTCGGGTCACGGAGCACCTCGCTGAGGAATTTGCAAAGCTCGCCGACAGCCTGGAACAACGTGGTGTTGACCCCGAGCACGCCGCGCACTTCCTCATGCGCTTGCTTATTCTGCCTGTTCGCGGACAGCACTGATCTTTTGCCCGACCACCTGTTCCGGCAGATGATCGCTAAACCGGAAAACTTCAGCCGGAAGTTACGCCAGCTCTTTGCAGCAATGGCGGCCAAAGGCAGCACCTTCGGCCCGCACGACATTCACTATTTCAATGGCGGGCTGTTTGCTGACGATGAGGTATTCGACCTCACCTCCTCCGAGTTGGCAGTCTTAAAGGCCGCCGCCGCGTTAGATTGGTCACAAGTAGAACCCGCGATCTTCGGGACACTTTTTGAGCGCGGCCTGGACCCTGGCAAGCGCTCGCAACTTGGTGCGCACCACACTAGCCGGGAAGACATTCTACTCATCGTGGAGCCAGTAGTAATCGAGCCGCTGCAACGGCGCTGGGCGGCTGTAAAGGCGAAGGCTTTGGCGCTGGCGGAGGCTTCGGAGAAGGAAAGGGCTGCTGAAGTGGCTGCCAAAAAGAAAGGAGCGGCCTACCCAAGACTTCGGAAACAGTTGCGCGAGGTGCTCTTAAAGTGGGTGGAAGAGTTGTCCGAAGTCCGCGTTCTCGATCCCGCGTGCGGTAGCGGCAATTTTTTGTATCTGGCATTGCGGAGGATGCTCGATTTGTGGCACGAAGTCCGCGTCTTCTCTGCCGAACATGGCCTCCCAACATTTCTGGAGAAACAGGTGCATCCGTCGCAGCTCTACGGGCTGGAAATTAACGTGTATGCGCAAGAACTGGCCTCGGTGGTAGTTTGGATTGGCTACCTGCAATGGCTAAATCAGAATGGTATTGGTTGGCCCACGGAACCAATTCTCAGGAAGCTCGATAACATTCAACATCGTGATGCAATACTGACTCGTGACGCACACGGCGAGCCAGCCGAAGCCGAGTGGCCCGAGGTCGACTTCATCATCGGGAATCCACCGTTTCTTGGCGGGAAGCGCTTGCGGACAGAATTAGGCGATAGCTATGTGGACGCACTCTTCGCGGTCTTTGCTGGCCGCGTTCCGCCTGAAGCTGACCTTGTTACGTACTGGTTTGAGAAGGCGCGCGCCATGATCGAAGCGCACGGCGCAAAACGCGCCGGCCTGCTAGCAACGCAGGGAATTCGAGGGGGAGCGAACCGGATTGTATTGGACAGGATCAAAAAAAGCGGCGGCATTTTCATGGCGTACTCTGACCGGGATTGGATATTGGAAGGCGCAAACGTACACGTCTCGATTATTGGCTTCGACGACGGTTCGCAAGCAGAGCATATGCTTGATGGGGAGTCGGTAGCGGCCATTCATGCCAATCTCACCAGCAAAGCTGACACCACATCGGCCCAAACGCTCAAAGAAAACGCCGGCCTCTGTTTCATGGGGACGACAAAGGTGGGTCCGTTTGACATTCAGCCGGACGTGGCAGCAAAGATGCGGGCCGCGCCAACAAATCCTAACGGCCGCCCCAACTCTGATGTAGTTAGACCCTGGGTCAACGCAATGGACCTCACGCGAAGGCCCCGAGGAATGTTCGTCATAGACTTTGGAGCGACGATGCCGGAGGCGGAAGCGGCTCTCTATGAAGAACCATTTGAATACGTTCGACAGCATGTTTATCCCAAGCGCAGTGAGAACAACCGAGAAGGCTATCGATCAAAGTGGTGGCTACACGGTGAGCCAAGACCTGAACTACGAGAAAAATTGGCAGGAATGAAACGCTTCATAGCTACGCCTGGAGTCGCAAAGCATCGGCTCTTCGTCTGGCTTTCGTGTGACGTAGTGCCGGATCATGCGGTCTTCGCTGTCGCTCGTGATGACGACTATTTTTTGGGCGTGTTGCATTCCCGCATTCATGAAGTGTGGGCAAGAGCACAGGGTACTCAGGTGCGAGAAGCCGAGAGCGGATTCCGATACACTCCGACTTCAACATTCGAAACTTTTCCCTTCCCGTGGCCGCCTGGAAGTGAGCCGAGCAATTCCCCAGAGGTCAAAACCGTCGCGGAGGCGGCGCGCAAACTGGTCGAAAGACGCGATGCGTGGCTCAAGCCATCCGACGCGAGCGAAGACGAACTCAAGAAGCGCACCCTGACTAATCTCTATAACGCACGCCCGACGTGGCTTGAGGAAGCGCACCGGAAACTTGATGAAGCCGTACTCGTCGCATACGGCTGGCCCTCAACGCTTACGGATGCCGAACTGCTGGAGCGGTTGCTCAAGCTGAACCGCGAACGCGCCGCCACTTGCTGAGTAAAGAGTGAACTGTCGATTGGCCAGCAAGCCAGCGGGCTTTCTAAGGTCTTCCCAAGGGAAGGGTAAGCAGCAGCAAAAACAGTAACCCGAGTAGAGTAATTTTAGAATTTAGAGCGGTTGGCGGGAAGAACGCACAAAATCGCGGAGTGATGTCACGTTAGGTCCATACGCACCGATGCGGCCGGCATCCACGGGCAGGCCCAGGCGCTCGGCCAGATCCAGATCCACACCGGCATCGTCCAGTTCGGACAAGCTAAAACCCTGAGCGGGCAGCACCCGGTTTATCCCGGTCGGATAGACCGGTCGGGGCGGGCGATGACGCTGCCAGGGGCGGCGCGCCAGTTCGTAAAATTGCTGCCAATCGCGTTTGTGCCAAGTCGTCATTTTGTATGCTACTTCTACTCTTCTACTACTTTCTACGCTTTCTCTGCCCCGTTGGATGCGCGACCCGGCTGGAAGGTTCGCCACATTTCCACATGCCCGTAACTACTTGTCTCCAGCCGCCTGGCGCTACCAGCGCCTGCTAAAGATATACGCCGGCGCCGTCCTGGCGAGACATTTCCTTGCCTGTTGTTTCAAACCCGTTACCGGGTACTTTGTTGCGGGGCCCCCGAACTCTGGCCGCGCGGCCACCGCTGCGACGAGGAGCGGCATGGCGTGCTTCGTTGTGGCCGCAAAACGATCGGTAAGCGGCTGTATACTACGCGCATCGGCGGGTCCTGGCCAGAGAGAATTGATGCCTTGCGCGCATATCGTCGTTCATTACCACGAGCTGTGGCTCAAAAAGGGCAATCGCAATTTCTTTTTGCACAAGCTGCGCGAAGCGCTGCGCCGGGCACTCGAAGGTCTGGCCATCACACGCATATCGCATCCCGCCGATCGCCTGGTAGTCGAGCTTTTAGACGCGGGGCAACTGGAAGCAGCGCTTCTGCGCCTGGCGCGAGTATCGGGAATCTCGCACCTGGGTGTGGCGCGAGTCATTGAGCGCCGCACGGACGCCGAGGCGGACCCGCTCGCGGCCATCCGCGCCGCCGCCTGGGAAGAAATGCGCGGCGAGCCATTTTCGACTTTCGCGGTGCGCGCCAAGCGCAGCGATAAAAGCTTTCCCGCCAACGCCATGGCCATTGAGCGCGACGTGGGCGGCTATGTTTTCGACCAACTGCAAGCCGCGGGCCGGCCTGCGCTGGTGGACCTAGCCCATCCCGGGCTGACTTGCCGCATTGAGGTGACCCGCGGACCCACGCTGGTTTACGCCCGCAGAATTCCCGGCGCGGGGGGCCTGCCGCCCAACACCGCGGGGAAGCTGCTGTGTTTGCTTTCGGGTGGATTCGATTCGGCGGTGGCGGCCTTCAAGATGATGAAGCGCGGGGCGCACCTGAGCTTCGCGCACTTCTGGGGAGGCGGAGCGCTGGCCGGGGAATCGTCGGTACACGTCGCGCGCGCGTTGGTCGAGCGGCTGGTGCCCTGGGAATTCACGGCGAAGCTGTACCTGGTTCCCATCGAGCCGTTGCAGCGCGAGATCGCGGCAGCGGCGCCCGAGGAATTGCGCACGTTGCTCTATCGGCGCTTGATGTTGCGCATCGCGGAGCGGATCGCCCTGCGCGAAAGGGCCAAGGGGTTGGTTACCGGCGACAGTCTGGGCCAGGTGGCTTCGCAAACTTTGCAGAATATGTTCGCGGTCGGCTCCATTGCGCGATTGCCGGTGTATCGGCCGCTGGTGGGCGACGACAAACTGGAAATCCAGGAGATTGCGCGGCGCATCGGAACCCATGATATTTCCGCCGAGCCTTTCCACGATTGTTGTCCGGTGTTTCAGTCCAAATCGCCGGCGTTGTTTGCGACGTCCGGGGAGTTGGACGCCGCGGAGGAGAAGTGCGGGGTGAGCGAACTAGTGGAACGCGGGTTGAGCGCTTTGACCTTGGAACGCTTCCGGTACAGCCAGGGAAAGGTCGAGCGCTCGACGAAGGATCGAGTAGTGAAAGCGTCTTGATACGATGCGATGCCGGAAAAGCCGATCTGAGTCGCGCTTGCCGCTATCCCATTGTTGCCCCGATTGAATCCATTGCTGTTATAAGGGCCCACAGGGGTCAGGTTTGCAGCCCTCAGAACCAAATCCCTCAGTGGCTTAGAGTCGTGGGAGATGAAGAGCCAATCGGGAGATTGACGTTCCCGGCAGGGGCTGGCGCAACAAAGGGCGCCAAAAGGCACGGTGGTATGACCAAGGGATGGAAATGGGTGACACAGAGCTACCGCGTAAGACTCTTGGGAAGGAGATAAAGCGGCCCAAAAGAACGAGCGCCGCCTTCTAATCCGGGAAGGCTTGCTTACCAGCGGTTGCCACGGTCGCCGCGATCTCCGCCGCGCCCGCCACCACCACCATGCCCGCCCCCACCTCGTCCGCCGCTACCCCCGTGGCCGCCACGCCCGCCGCCGTACCCGCCGCCACCCGCGCTGCGCCCGCCGCCGCCGCCGCTGCGCTCCGCCTGCGGCCGTGCTTCGTTCACCACCAGATTTCGCCCTCCGAAATTCTGACCGTTCAGGGAATTCACGGCGCGATCCGCGTCCTCATCATTGTTGACTTCGACGAAGGCGAAACCTCGCGACTGTCCCGTAAAACGGTCCCGGATGAGGTTGACGCCCGAGGGCGTCACGCCCACCTGAGAGAACCACTCGTTGAGCTGATCTTCCGTGGCGGAAAACGGAAGATTACCGATATAGAGCTTCTTCACCTGCCCACTCCTTCTGTCCGGAACCCAAGTGCGAGTCGCGGAGCGCGCCGAAGTCAGGAGGATCGTACACAGACAGCCGGGGGTAACCCAGCTGAAAAGGGCGCGAGGCTGCGTCTTCAGCGGTCAATGGCATGGTCTCGAAAATTAAACGCTTTTGCAACCGGAAAGAACCTGACCTAGCGGTCAGGCCCGGTCTAATCCAGGTACGTTCCGTTGGCGTTAACCCCCGTGCGCGGCCGGCGATAGGTGATAGGATGCCGCCAGTGTCCGATCCCGCCTGAGGAATTCTATGCGCGGCACCATGATGGATTTTCCGCTGACGTTGCCCACGCTGCTGGAGCGCGGGGGAAAGCTGTTCGCGCGCGTGGAAATCGTGTCGCGGCGTCCGGATCGCTCGGTGACACGCACTTGCTACGGGGATTTCTACCGCCGGGCGCGGCGTTTGTCCTATGCGCTGACCAAGCTGGGGATGCAGCCTGGCGATCGGGTGGCCTCTATGATGTGGAATCACGCCGGGCACCTGGAAACGTTCTTTGGAGTGCCGTGCGCCGGCGGCATCCTGCACACGCTGAACCTGCGGCTGCACCCGCAGGAGATCGCGGCTATCGCCAGGCATGCCGGCGACCGCTTCCTGATCATCGACGACGTGCTGCTTCCGGTTTACGAAACATTTCGCAAGGATGCGCCGTTTGAGCAGGTGATCGTCGTGCCCTTTGGCGGCGCGAAGGCCGAGGTCCCCGAAGGCGCCTTGAACTATGAGGAGCTTCTGGCGGATGCGAAGGATGATTTCCAGTATCCCAAGATGGACGAAAACGACGGGGCGGCGATGTGCTTCACTTCCGGCACCACGGGCTTTTCCAAAGGGGTGATTTACTCGCACCGCGCGCTGGTTTTGCATTCGTTTGGCTCGGCGATGACGGATTCGTTCGGCATCAGCCACCACGACTCGGTGCTTCCGGTCGCGCCCATGTTTCACGCCAATGCCTGGGGGCTGCCGTTCACCTGCGTTATGACCGGGGCACGAATGGTTCTTCCCGGGCCCAACGTGGACCCCGAAAGCGTGCTGGATCTGATCGAGCAGGAGCGCGTCACCGTGGCTTGCGGAGTCCCGACAGTGTGGCTGGCGGTGCTATACGCCCTGGAGAAAAATCCTGGGCGGTGGAAATTTTCCTCGCAGGTCCGCATCGTTTGCGGAGGCACCGCGCCGCCCGTTCGGCTGATGAAGGCGCTGGACAAACACGGGCTGCACATCATGCACTTGTGGGGCATGACGGAGACTACGCCGATCGCCACGGTTGGCGGGCTCAAGGCCCACATGCGAGATTGGAGCGAAGACCAACAGTACGAAGTCCGGAGCAAACAGGGCTGGCCGATTCCTTTCGTGGAACTGCGCGTGATGTGTCCCGGCGACACGGAAGGACCTTCCGGAGAAATGACAACCGAGGCCCCGCGCGACGGCGAGACGCCCGGCGAGTTGGAGGTCCGCGGGCCGTGGATCGCGGGCAGCTATTACAACGCGCCGGATCAGGCGCATCGCTGGACCGCGGATGGATGGTTCAAGACCGGCGATGTGGCTACCATGGACGACGAGGGCTTTATCAAGATCGTCGATCGCGCCAAGGACCTTGTTAAGTCCGGCGGCGAATGGATCAGCTCCGTCGATCTGGAAAATACTTTGATGGGGCATCCGGCGGTGAAAGAGGCTGCGGTCGTCGGGGTCCCTCATCCCAAATGGCAAGAGCGGCCGCTCGCGGCCATCGTGCTGAAAGACGGGGCGCAAGCGACTCCCGAGGAGTTGCGTGCTTACCTCGCTAAATCCTTCGCCAAGTGGCAGTTGCCCGACGCCTTTGTTTTTATGGACGCCATCCCGCGCACCTCCGTCGGCAAATTCAAGAAGATTGCGCTGCGGGAGCAGTTTGCGGATTGGAAGTGGGAGTAAGAGAGAGTAGCGAGCAGCGAGTAGCGAGTAGGTCAAGAGCAATGGCGCGAACTCTTCCCGGCGGGAAGCCGTTCATCGGCTCAGAGAAGTGTTCGAAAGCAGAGTGAGGTTCAAAACCCGCACCCTGAAAACCGCAGGGATGCGGCACCCCGTCAAAAACCTGCGGCACCCGGCAAATTCAAGAAAATCGCGCTGCGGGAGCAGTTCGCGGATTGGAAGTGGGAAGGGTAATTCGCGAGCTTTCCATGTTATTTGGCTAAAGCGAACCGGCCTCGACAACGCTGCCGGGCTGTATTCGGCCAAGAGCCTCGGCACAGGCCGGCATCAGCGGCAACAAATCTTCCATGCGGTTCGATTTCGCATGGAGGATCAGAATGGAGACCTTGCGGCCGGTCATGTTCTGCTGGTATTTGATATTGCGGTCGCTGGTGAGCAGCACGTCCCAGCGGTCTTCAGCGAGCAGTAGAAGTTCGCCGTTCTTCTTGGACCCATAGCCTGCTCGACGAACAGTCTCGCATTCATGACCCAAAGCCACGATTGCCTCCCTCATTGCGGCAGGAAGACATTCATCAACCAGAACTCTCATTTGCCGAAGCGAGCAAGCATCAGCGCCTTGGCTTCTTCCAGCGCCGCGATGGCCTGCTGGCGGCTGACTCCAGGATATTGTTCGAGGAATTGATCCAGCGTATCTCCGGCTTCGAGGTAGTCCAGGAGAGTCTGAAAAGGAACTCGCGTTCCGCGAAAAACGGGCTCTCCGCTGTGGATGTCCGGATCTTGGACAATCACGCTCTGTGGGTTAGTGGCCATAATGAGTCTCCGCCTCGCAGGTCAATTATCTCATCCAATCACAAAACCGCGCAGAAAAAGGCTCAGCCAGCCGCCAGGTTGATTTTGCTACCGGTCCGCGAATTTCTTGGAGAATTGGGGGCGGACGGAAGGTTTTCCTATATTTGTTTGACGGGGCGCGTTTTTTCTCATCGCGTTTGGAGGTTTTCAGAGCAAGGGGAACTTCCCGTCTGTCCCCTCCGGTCCCCCGTCTGATGGCATAACGAAGTCGGCCTCACAACGAGCCGAGTAAACTGGTGGTGCTCTAACCACAGATTGCTCGGAACGAAGGAGGCCGAGATGAAAATTATAGGCGTAGATTTGCACACACGACAACAGAACATCGCCATGCTGGATGATCAGACCGGAGAACTGGTCGAGAAACAGCTATCGCATG
This sequence comes from uncultured Acidobacteriota bacterium, assembly GCA_963788495.1. Classification (GTDB taxonomy): domain Bacteria; phylum Acidobacteriota; class Terriglobia; order Acidiferrales; family UBA7541; genus Acidiferrum. The sequence goes on from CAWBGX010000007.1 coordinate 613,237, forward strand.
AAGGCGAGCAGGTACGGGAGTTTTACGCCGGTTTACCGCAGCCGGTGCTGGTGGGTCTGGAAGCCACGGGGTCGATGCACTGGTTTCTGCAGTTACTCGAAGAGTTGGCCATTGAGTTTCGCGTTGGTCATCCGGCGAAGATCCGGGCGGCAGAACCGCGCAAGCAGAAAAACGATCGCCGCGATGCGCGCTTGCTGCTCACGCTGCTGGCGGAAAATCGTTTTCCCGCGATTTGGATGCCTTCTCGTGAGCAACGCGATCTGCAGATTCTGCTGCGCCATCGCGATCAGTTTGTGCGCATTCGCACCCGCGTGCAACTGAGCTTGCAAGCACTGGCGCTCAGTCACGGGTTGCGCCGAGGGCACTCCTTGTGGACCCGCGTAGGCCAAAACACCCTGCGGGCGTTGCCGCTGACCGCACATGCCGGTGAGCAACGGGACACGTTGTTGGCGCTGTATCCCCAGTTGCAAGGTCCGATCAACGAACTGGACCGTGAGGTCGAGAGAGAAGCGCAACAACGTGCACAGGCGCGAAGGCTGATGACGCATCCTGGCGTGGGACCGATCACCGCACTAGCCACCGAAGTATTTCTTGGCGATCCGCGGCGCTTCGCCGATGGAAAAGCCGTGGCTAGTTACATCGGAATAATACCCAAGGAACATTCCAGCGGGGGCCGGCAACGATTCGGAAGAATCAGCAAGCAGGGCAACTCGCTGTTGCGTTTCCTATGGGGAGAAGCGGTGATACACGCAGTGCGGCGCGATCCGGAACTGCGGCGTTTCTATCGCCGGAAGCTGGCACAAAAAGGAATGGGCAAAGCACGTATCGCGGCAGCTCGCAAGCTGGGCATTCGGTTGTGGGTTATGCTGCGCGACGAAATCGATTACACGGAATTCTGCCGCCGCGGTCAGCAGCGACGGCAGAGTAGTGGTGCGGCCGGTGCGGGGATGCTTCACGCGGGACAGTGGTCGTAACGGACCGTCCGTCTGATTAGGCTACCCGCCTCCCTCCACATTGGGAGGGAGTTCGAAAACGTCATCATGGTCGTGAGTGACCGCAGACATGTTTGGTGGGCTACACCAAAGCGATGAAGTGCAGCGGACCGAGCAATCCGGTTGGAGCACGAAAACAGAGCGGAGACCCGGGCCAAGTGCTCGCTGCACAAAATGCGGCCGCGCCGGTGAACGGGTGTGTAGTGAAGGAGCAAAAACTTTGCACAATCGCTCTTGACACGGCCGACTTCGTTAGACATGTCCCCTCCGGTCCCGAGAAGATCGCGCCCGGTTATCATGGATTAAAACCTGCAACAGATAACCTCCCTCTACGGGTTTGCGCGACGCGGCCAGCGCTTGACGACGAGGCAGCCGAGTATCAGCGCGGCCGCGAATGCGAGCCAATACAAGGGGTTCTGAACGGTCCACGCTTGGAGCGCCGTGGTACCTGTCGCCCTCGCGGTGCCCATCTCAATCATCGCTACCACGTAGATGATCGAGCCGACCACAAACACCAGCGCACCCAGCAACATTCCCTTTACGATCCACATGATGTTGTTCTCCTCTTCTATCCCACAAGATCAGAGAGAGCGGCAAAGTCTACCGCCCCCTCAATTTCTTGATTTCGAGCCACTCTCTTTCCTTAGTTGGTCTTAGTATACGTATCTCGCTGCGGAGTAGCCCCAACCGCTACGGAATACGGTGCTGAAAAAGCGTGAGACCATTTCCAACTCCCTCCTATGAATCGCACCCCGAGTGCTAGAGTATCCCCAAAACTTGGTGGTGGTATCGGATAGACCTGCCAGTTGGTCGGCGTGATGTGCATATCTGGGGGGGTCGTGGCAGGCGTGCAGAACGTTGTAGAAGCAAGGTTGCAATCCAATTTTGGGCGGATTTGTCGGAGGTACAATTGGTGCTGCTGGAGGCGTTCTCAAGGGCGCGGCGAGGGCGGCGGGCTGCAGCCTTGTCGGAGCATATAACCAGTAGGGGAATTGATTCAACTTGGACTTGAGTATACCGACTTGGCGGGGGAGAAAAGTGTCGTGATTGCTTTGATCGTGGTCTTTGGCCTGCTGGCAATTGGAATGGTCCTAGTGGTTTACGGAACCGTTGCTAAGAACAAGTGGGGGATTAATTTGAGTCCGGTTTCATGTCCTCGCTGCAAGGCCAGTTTGCCTCAGGTGCGAAGGCCGACCTCCCTTCGGCAGGCCATGTGGGGCGGTTATGTCTGCCCGGCCTGCGGAGCTCAGGTGGATAAGTGGGGACGACAAATCTGATCCAACTGATCGTGGATCACGCCATCGATAACGGCGGTGAGATGCTTCGAGACGCTGACAACCAGTCGCCCGTAAGGTAGCTCGCCAGCATGAAGATGCACGGTGCATCCGGAACCCATCTGCATCGGCGGCGTCCAGACCCATCCCAGAGATTTCATGACTCGCTTGATGGAAGTTTTGTAGACGCCCGTTCCCGCGTTGCTTTTGCCACGCTTCCTCGTGCCAGTGCGCTCATACACCGCTGCGCCGTTCACGAGATCGTAGACTTGCTGGTACGGGAGACCGGTTTCTATGGCGATTGATCGCACAACGCAGTCGCCGGTCTTGCCTCGGTATCTGGCAGCCAGTCGGCCTCCGTCATCGAATTGGAAGTGTGGAGCTATCGTTCCCTCACTCACCGCCAGCTACGGCGGCGGATGCTGTGACTTCTTCTTTGTCGGTGGTGACCCGAACCGCCTCAATCTTCAACCCTTTGTTCATGTCGAAGCGCTGCTTGCGGTCTAAACCCTTCACAAATTCTCGCGTGGCCTTGCCAATCGCTCCAGCAATGCTGCTCGCATCGACTTTGATCGTGCGGCCCTCGGAGCCGACATTGCGGTCTTCATATTTCAGTGTGACGTTGTACGCGTTCAAAGTGATCTCCCTTGATGGTCGTTATTTTTGGTTCGGTGGGTCCATTTAGTCTAGCGCACTTCACTCTTTCTGGGGATACTTGCGAACTGGACTCACTCGTTCTTCTTTTCCCAAGAAACGAGGACTTCTTTGACAGTCGATGTTCTTGGCACAACTACGGAAGAATCCGGCGTAAACGGACTCCAGGTTTTACCATCGTCGTAGGAAATAATCGGCTTTTCCAATTGTGATGTCGCCCAGCGGATGACCAAAACTGTTCGTTCATAGTGGCAGTATTTTTCCCCGAGGGGTGCGGCAAGAAAAGCACAATCATGGGGTCTATTTTCGAGCGTTACCTTATCGTGACCTGCCCCCCGTTTTTGGTCCAGTCATAAGTTAGCACTCCGGGGTTCCTGCACATCCGATCCGGCCCATGCTGGGTCGATAGAGACGACCGGCGTGGGGGGAGACGCCGGTCGCGCGACGGCACTCGCCGCGAACTCTTCCGGCGTCAGATACCCCAGCGAGCTGTGTGGGCGTACCGTGTTGTAATCAACCCGCCAGTCCTCGATCACCTTCCGTGCGTGTCGGAGATCAACGAACCAGTTCTGGTTCAAGCATTCATCGCGGAACTTCCCGTTGAAGCTTTCGATGAACGCGTTCTGCGTGGGCTTGCCGCGCTCGATGAAGTGCAGCGCCACCTGATTCTGATAGGCCCATTGATCCACAACGCGGCTGGTGAACTCCGTTCCATTGTCTACCTGGATTGCCGCCGGTGTTCCACGTTGTTCTCGCAGCCCCTCCAGTACCCGCACCACACGCAGACCGGGCAGCGACGTGTCCGGTTCGATCCACAGGGCCTCTCGCGTGAAGCCATCCATCAGGTTCAGTGTTCGGAATTTCCGCCCGCCGGCCATTTCGTCATGCGTGTAGTCCATCGTCCACATCTCGTTTGCACGCGTCGGAAGCGCCAAGGGTACCCGCGTTTCAGATCGAAATTTCTTGCGCTTCCTACGCTGCATCGCCAGCCCCTCCTCCCGGTACAGCCGATACACTCGCTTGTGGTTGACACGCCACCGCAGCGTTCCATCCGCGGTCTTCTCCCGTCGCAGGAAAATGTACAGCCGCCGATAGCCGAATCGCGGGCGCTCGCCTGCCAACTCGCGCAGCCGGGCCCGCAACGCCACTTCGTTCCGTTCCTTCCGCCGGTACCGCCAGCTCCCGCGGTGCATCCCGATCAGCCCACAGGCGCGTCGCTCGCTGAGTCTTGCTTCTTCCCTCACGACACGCACCGCTTCTCGCTTCGCCCGCGGGCCTACCACTTTTTTGCCAGCACCACCTTCAGCGCGTCCAGGTCCAAGGCTTGCTGCGCCACGATCTTCTTCAGCCGTCCGTTCTCTTCTTCCAGTTGACGCAGCCGCCGGGTCTCGCTCACTTCCAGACCACCGTACTTCGCTTTCCAGTGGTAGAACGTAGCTGTACTGATGCCCATGCGACGACAGAGGTCCTTCATGGGAACTCCAGCCTCTGCCTCCTTCAACACCCCAACGATCTGCTCTTCACTAAAGCGGCTTCCTTTCATGGCGCTTCTCCTCTCGTGGTCTTATACCCGGAGAAGCTAAGTTTTGGCTGGACTAAATTTCGGGGAGCAGGTCAGTGCGATTGTACGTCAGGATGAGTACGCGGACAGGGGTGTTGTCATTTTCGCGGCGACGGCGATTCAGAAATAAACCAATCAGAGACTTAAGGCGCAAGAGCGCGGTCGTGGTTTTTCCACTCCCCGCAGCCCCGCGAATCAGCTCGACTCCTAATCGGGTACGCGAGAGGATTGATCGCTGCTCCGGCGTTGGAGTGACGCTGCGAAGTGTGCGCATCGTTTTTAGATTGCAGGCTTTTGGAGAGAAAACCCCGCGAGTAGTTACGCGGAAAACAGTTTACCAGAGATAATTATGCTCGTGCTAAGAGGCTTACTGACGGCGCAGGCAGGAAGCACTCCAGACGTCCAACCCGACTCCTTGCCCATCAGTCGTTTTCGATCCATTCTGCCGCTAACTCCGGGTATGCGTGCTCAACCTCGCGGATCAGATCGCGGGCCGTCTCCAGCCCCAGCGGCTCGCCAGCGAGCGTCATGTCGACCGCCACGAGTAGCAACCGAGAAAGCATGATCTGCCGTCGCCTCCGTTCCTGCGCTGTTGGCAGCGGCACGACGGCGAGTACTTCTGGGTTTTCTGGTTTGTTCATCTGTCACCTCAAGGCAGTTTCACCGTTCTCACATCTCGCTTGCATCGACTTCCGGCTTCTCCGGCAGGCGGCGTGCTGCGACCGAGCCTCGGGCTTCAGCGTGTACGCGCTCCCGTCCCGCCTTGCGTTCAGGAACCTGTTCCTCGTGCGTTGTTGGCTCATCTCACGATCCTCTTTTTCGCAGTAGTCCTATTCCCACATGGGATCGCCGTCATCTTCGCAATCGTCATCTTCACATCCCACCCAATCGTCATCTTCGCCCTCGCAGTAGTCGCCGCTCTCGTTCTCGTCGTAAAACGTTCCGTTGCGCTTCGCTTCGCGAATCATCTCCCTTCGGGCTTCCGAGCGTTCGCGCCACGCCTCGTCATGTTCGACGAACATGGGCTTGAAGCCTTCACAGGTGTGGTGCTCTCGCGGATGAAGGGTAGCCTCGCGGCACCGCTTACATTTCGGCAGCGGTGAAGGCGCACCCTTCCCGGTTGTGGGATCGTAATTCGGGAACAGGAAAGAGTAGGTGATGTAGTTCGGCACCGGGCGATTGGCGCGGGCTTCGCGTTGGGCGCGGAGTTCCTTTTGTTTTTGCCGTTGCCTTTTCTTCGCGTCGTCGGCGACAGGGTGTATGTTGAGTGTGTCATCGAACAGAACCGTACCCTTGGGTCTCATCAGCGAACTCCTTCAGGTTTGTCTGTGTATTCGACTACGAGACGAGCGAGAACTAGTGAGCGCCGCGCCAGCGGCGCAACTGGATGCAAATGTTGCTGCTCGTCAACGCTGCAAAAATCAAAGCTGAAAGGTTTGAATCCACGCTTTATATCTAGCTGAAGATCAGTGCTGCAACTGCATGTGACGTGTAAATCACACGTGAAATGCAGTTGGGTCACTGATGAGATGCAGTTGGGTATCACACATGAGATGCAGTTGGGTGACACGTGACATGCAGTTGAGTGAACACGTGACATGCAGTTGGGTATTTCATGGCTCGTTCTCAGTTGCGGCCGCCGCCATGGACTTTTTGTTGGGCTGGTTTTTGGCGCTGAACCACCCGCGTGATGCGCTCTTATTCTTGTACCGGGGCTTGCGCGCCACATCCTTCTTCTGCGCCGGGCGCTGGCGTTCCCTCACCACGTCCTCCACGATCTTGTACATGATGTGGTCAGCCTTGTTGCTGTCCGTCCAGCCTCGCGTCACAACAACGCCGTCCTTCCTAAACATCTGAATGTCGCGGTTGATTTGGGACTCAGATTTGCCGACACGGAGAGCAAGCCTCCACTGCGCCATATCGCACCAGCCGAGGCACTTGTCATCCTTGTATTTGTCCGGCATGTCATCGGGGATATAAGCGTCCTCGTTGACGCGCTGCCCGTGGGCGATGACCGTCAACAAGAAGCGTGCGCTGGGGTTGTAGTCGTACAAATCACTCTCCATGATTTGAATCAGGAGCGAATTCTCTTTCTTGACGTGCGCCTTCTTCAAGCGTGCCGCCTGTTCCTTGGGTGTTTCCGTACTCATGCTGCTCCTTCGAGTTCCTGCTTTTGAACCGTAGACTGTTTGAAGTCCTCGATCTCAGTGCCAATGACCTCGTCAATGCCGGGATCGCGGTCGATGAGAGCTTCCATCCGTGAAAGGCTGACGGCATAGAGCACCGGATCACCGGGGCGAGTGGCTATGTAATAGCGCGTGTTTTGCTCGTCGCGGATTTCGTAGACGCCGGCCACCAGCGGCAGGAGGTAGACCACCCGCCATTTGATCCAGCCGCCGTTGAAATCTGCGATTTCACGCTTGCGTCGGACACAGAAGTCTCTTTCGAAACGGTAGCGTTTGCTTCGCCCACAAATCCGGGCTACGTACACATTCCTGTGGTATGGGAGCCTGATTTCGATGTAATCGGTCATAGCTCGCCTCCGCTGAGGCTAATCGCGGCATCACGTTTCGGCTTGGGTCCGCGTTTACGGCGCGGGACCGCGAATCGTCTCGCGGCTTTTTTGACAAAAGACTCGGACACACCGAAATCCTTTCCGATCTGTTTTTGGCTCAGGTCGGTGCGGTCCGCGAGCACCGCTATCAGTCGTGTCACGAATTCTGCCTTTGCCGCGTGCAACCCTTCCTTGAGTGTTTGCGCTGCCATTTAGGTTTTCCTCTCTACAAATGGCAACCCGTATTGGGAATTTCTAGACGGGTAGCTACAAATTGTTGCGAGGGTGTCCGATTTCTTCATGTTTATTGGAATTTTCTGCAGGACGGAAAATCGCTAGTTACTTTCAGGCGACATGAGCCTAGCGCTGAAAACGCGAGTCAAGAACCGACGATCAGGTGACGTCAGCGCCAAGATGCAATGTGAAGAAGCTCGCCCGACATCCCCGGGGCGACCAACTGAAGTGATTTTTTCAAGGTGAGAAATCCTGTAATGAAGAATTCACGGCCCGACACGCGTCCAGAATCAGAAGGAGGGCGTCCCCGTCACGACAACAGCGTCTGTTTCGTTGAGGATTACTCTCGTCATATTCGGAGAGACTGGCTTTCTCGTGGTGGGTTTTTCTTCCTCCTCCTGTTTGTTCATGTCCGCCGCCGAGCTTTCTCTAAGCGTGCATGAAGGAATGAAGTCCGCCGCCTCAACCGCCTGCTTGGTCGCCTCGGGTTTCACGTCCGACAAGTACTGTTGCGTCGTGGAAAGGTCTTCGTGCCCGAGTTCCTGCATCAACGTCGTCAAGAGTACGCCTGCCCTGTAGCGGCGCGACGCTCCGGTCTTGCGCAGCTTATGTAACTCGGTGTGGAACTTCGCCCCAGCACGCTCCGCGAGTTCCTGAAGAACGTCCAGCAGATGCGTGTTCGGGCGGCCGTTCCCGTTCGGAAACAGCAGTTCCTCGCCACCGTTCTTCGTCGCCGCTTCCCCGCGCTCGCGGATCGCGACCGCGAGCCGCTGGCTGACTTCGACCGTCCGAGTCTTGTGTTGCTTTCCGTGGACGGTGAGCGTCGTGCCTGTCAAGTCCGTGTACTTCGCTGTCTGGGCCTCGTGGTCGCGCACCATTGTCCCGATAAAAAAGTCGAGCAGGAACCGCTCGTCTTGGTCCGCCTCGCGGTAGAGCACCGCGAGTTCCTCATCCGTGTGTGCGACCACCTGCTTCTGATGATAGGACGGGTACTCGCTGGCCTTTAGTCCGGGCTGGATGCCGCACGCCTTCAGGAAAATCGCAACGTGGCTGACCTTGTTGAAATAGGTGCGGTTTGGGTTTGCGTGCTTGCGTTGCTTCTGGGGCTGCTTCCTGAGCCAACCCATGTAGTCGATCAAGTCCTGCCGCTCATAATCTTCAATGTAAGGTTTCTTGTACGACGTCACGAATCCATTGACGGCGGCGCGGTATGTGCGAATGGTCTTGGGGTCCTTGCCCATTGCCGCGAGGTTGTCGAAGTACTTCTGCACTGCGTCGGCGATGGGGGTCTTGCCCGGCTGCGCTACCGTCCGCTGCGGGATGAGCGGTGCAGCCACGCCGATGCGGAGTTCGTGCTCGCGCTCACCCTTTCGGTGCAAAGCCTCGTTCAAGTCCTTGCGAGCCGCATCGTGCTCGGCGAAAAACTCAAACTTGCCGCCGACCCGCAGGCAGTAATAATCTCGCCGACCGCATTGTCGTGGATTGCGTACTTTCAGGCGCTCGAATGGTCGCCCCGGCTGATCGCATAGCCGAATGTAGATGCTTACCTTTTTGACCCTCATCGGTTTTATCCTTTGAAGGTCAATACTCGCTCGCGGCGAAAATGCTAAATATGTAACCGCAAAATGTAACCGGGCGGCTAAATGTTTTGTTTTGAATAATGGCGGAGAGGGGGGGATTCGAACCCCCGGTAGGAGTGTTTGGCCCCTACAACGGTTTAGCAAACCGCCGCCTTCAGCCTCTCGGCCACCTCTCCGCTGTTTGCTTTCGGTAGTTTATCATCGAATGGCAAAAAAGCTCGTGGCCAATTGCCAGCGCGGGCACGCAAAACACTACGCGAAGCTCACCGGCCCAGCGCCGCGCGTATTTTCGCCAGATGGTGCCAGCTGTGCCGCAGCGCGTGGTCCTCGATGACGAACTGCGCGGTGACCGGAGCCCCGTAGCTGAGCGAAAACGGCGCCGCCTGATCCAACTGGTCATCCGTGAACGCGCGCACCGCGGCGGCCGCTTCACGACTGTTCTTTCGCAAAAGTTCCAGCGCGGCGGCCTTGGTCACCGCCGCCTGATCGCGAGAATGCTTGTCATTCAACTCGGCGACCACCGCCCACGTAACGTCGGTCACCGCATTGCCGCTGGCGATGGCTCGCGCGAGATCCACCTCGATCGGGTAGACGCTGGCGACATGGTGCACGATTACGCCGACCGAGCGGCCGTTCTTCCCGCCTTCCGTTACCGCTGCGCGCCACTCTGCCTCCGAGAGGCCCTCGGCAAAGGCAGCCAAGCCTGCAGCGCCTTCCTCTATGCGATTCGCCAACGATTCAGCCCGGCGACCCGCGGAGCCTGCCATTTTCTGTGTTGCGTTGCTTTGCGCATCCATTTCTGTTTCACCTCATTTCAGATTTTACACCGGCGCAGCACGCATGCCGCGCCGGGACCTGCACGTTACTTCTTGCTTCGTTCGCTTGGCCGGAGGTCCACACCGGTGACACGCCGGACCTCGGTAATAGAATCGAAGGGGAAGTGGAGTTTTTCGTGGGCGCGCCGGATCGCGTCTTCGTCGGGACCCTTCGTGAAGCAATAGGCCTTGCCCGCGGCGACGTTGACATGAGCACCCAAGTCGGCTCCTCCCACCTCCTCGCAGGCAGTTTCAAATTGCGAATATATCTCCAGGAATTCGGCCTCGCTGACCGCCTCGGCTGGCCAGCTTCCCTTGCTTCGATCGTGTGTGTCGATAAAGTATTTCATACCTTGTCCGGACTGAATAGATTTGGGCGCCGATCACCCGGAGCCCCGTCAGCCACCCTGTGCGATGAAGATCAGCAAGTAGAACGATACATCTACTTTAGAGCCGCCTGCATCTCTTGCGAGCAAAGCCGGCTTATACCCTATGGTAGACGCCCTGGTATACTTAGAAAATGGCTGTCCGAAAGCGCGACCACCTTCTCTCCGTCGCTCAGCGCTTGTTCTGCACCAAGGGCTTTCGTGCCGTGAGCGTCGACGACATTCTCCAGGAAGCCGGCGTGGCCCGGATGACCCTGTACAAGAATTTCGGCTCCAAAGAAGAACTCATCGTGGCTACTCTTCGCCGCGAGGACAAGATCTTTCGACAATGGCTCGCGAGTTTCGTGGAAGCCCGCTCCACGCGGCCGGCCGATCGAATCGAGAGCCTCTTTGCGGCCCTCCACGAGCGCCTTTCTTCCGATGGCTACTATGGCTGCGCCTTCATTCGCGCCAGCATCGAATTTCCAGACCCCGCGCATCCTGTGCACCGGATCGCCAAAGAGCACAAAGAAATGATTCGCTCCTACCTCCGCGGCCTGGTGTCCGAGGCCCGCGCGCAGAATCCTGTGTCACTTTCCGAGCAGCTTTATCTTCTGTTTGAGGGCGCCATCTCCGCTTCGCAGCTTCACGGCGAGCCGTGGCCGGCGGAATTTGCGAAGCAAGCGGCGCTCCGCCTCCTGGCTGCCCCGATTGAATCCAAGGCACATCCGCTTCCAGCAGCAAGACACCAGCGCTGATCGGAATCGGATGACGACGAAACAATTAGAAGAGGTTTTTATTTCTGCTGCACAAATTGCAGTGTGTAAGCGATGGCCGGATCAAACGGTTTGTCGATGACCTTCAGCTCGACAAGTTGCTTATACAACGAGGTCCAGCGCTCCGCGGTCATTTGACCGATCTGCGCGCCGCTGGGATCATCACCGGCGACGAAATGCCCGTCGCGCAACGCCTGCCAGGTGAACTTCATCCATTCCGGGCTCAGCGCGGGGTTGAGCTTGGCAATCACGGCGTGCGCCACTGTCGGATCGTTCAGGTAATCGCGCCAGCCCTTCACCGATGCGCGCACGAACTTGCCCGACCGTTTCCGGGTGCTGCCGGAGAAAATCTCGCGTGGTGAACATCACGCGGTACGGGTTGTATCCCGCGTCGCTGGTAAGCAACACCCGCGTTTCGATGCCCGCCTGGTGCGCAAAAAAAGGTTCCGAGGTGGCAAAGCACTGCTGGATATATTGCGGATCGGCGACGAAATTGGCCACGCTCATGGTCGAGGGAATCTCGCGCACATTTTTCCACTGATAGCGTTGTTGCAAAAACTGGTACCAGGTAGACCCGGGTTTGACGGCCACGGTGCGGCCTTCGACATCGGCAAACGTGCGGACCGGCGAGTCCTTGCGCACCATGATTCCTTGCGGATCCGATTGCATGGTGGCGGCCACGGCGACCAGTGGCTGGCCGTCCGCGACCGACTCCAGCGTGCGGTCCGAAGCTCCCAGGCCTAACTGCGCCATGCCCGACGCAACGATTTGATCGGGGACCGAGTACTGGCTGCCGGGCTGAATGCTGACGTCCAGCCCTTCCTCCTTGTAGTAGCCCTTCACCAGCGCGGTATAGAAGCCGCCATGTTCGGGTTGCGGATACCAGTCGGCTTGCAGAGTGACTTTGGTCAAGCCGGCCTCGCTGCCGATCTCGGGCGATGACCGGTGGCAGCCGGCGCCCAGCACGCCAAGAAGCAATACAGGCAGCCAAAGAGCGCTGCGCAGCGGGCGTTTGGGCACGCCGATTCTCCTCCGAGATGAAAATACCCGCCGCGACAAGATCGTAGTCCGCGCGAAGTGCATGCCGTGCATTCTAGCCGCATAACGCGCAGGGAAGATGCGGTGCGTTCGATTCGACCGATTCGATTTTCCGCTTGTTATCCGCCTCCGCCACTGTGCTAGATTGCGCCATGCCGACCCCGGCAATCAGGCGTAGTGGTGTGGCTTTCCTCGATGAAGAACGCATGCGGGAACTGGTTCGCTTCACCGCGCGAACGCTGGAGACCCCGTACCCGGCGCCTTTCGGGGCACTGATCGTAAATACCAAAAGCGGCGAGCGCTTGATGCAGGCTACTAACGCCGTGATGCGCGAGAACGATCCCAGCTCTCACGCCGAAGTGCGCACCGTTCGTCTGGCCTGCAAGAAGCTGAAGTCCCCGGTGCTGGCGGGATACACGATGTACTCTACCTGCGAGCCCTGCCCGATGTGCATGGCCAACGCGCTGTGGGCCAGGCTGGATCGCGTGGTTTTCGGCGCGACCATCGCCGACGCCAACCGCCACTGTTTGCAGATTCACATTGCGGCAAAAGAAGTGGCCCGGCGCTCCGATATGAAATGCGTCATCGAGGGCCCGGTGCTCCGTGAACTTTGCAACACGCTTTTCACGCACCCGAACATGCAGAAGGCCTTTCGTACCTGGAGCACTCGCAAGAAGAATCCGCGCAAGCCATAGCCGACGAAAGGGACCCGCACCTTGGACTCGAATCACGCCACCGCACTCGCATCGCTGCTCGGTGATGGAGCGCGCATCCTCACGCAGCCGGAGTTGGTGACCCAGCTTTCGCGCGATTTCTACTGGTATTCGCCGGTGCTGCGCAAGCAGCTGGATGGCAAGGTGGGCGAACTGGTGGTGCAACCGCTGAGCGCGGCGGAAATCCAAAACATATTGCGCTACTGCTACGCTCACAATCTGCCGGTGACGGTGCGCGGCGCAGGCACCGGCAACTACGGCCAGGCGGTTCCGCTGCACGGCGGAGTGGTGCTCGATCTCGCGCGCATGGATCGCATCGAAGCGATTCAGCCGGAGGGCGTTGCCGTCTGCGAGCCTGGCGTGCGCCTGGGCGTGCTGGAAAATGAAGCGCGCAAATCGGGCTGGGAACTGCGCTGCTATCCCTCGACGATCGTCAAGGCCTCGGTGGGCGGTTTTCTCGGCGGTGGCTCGGGCGGAATCGGCTCGGTGGCGCATGGCAATCTGCGCGATTTTGACACGGTGCGCGCCCTCGAGGTGGTCACCATGGAGGCGGAGCCTCGCCTGGTGCTGCACGAAGGCGAAGCGGTGCACGACATTTTGCACGCCTGGGGCACCAACGGCGTGATCACGCGGATTTGGCTGGCGCTCGCGCCCGCGGTGCAATGGTCGCAGTGCGCCGTGGCGTTCGACACTTTTGATGCCGCGTTTGATTTCAGCGAGCGTATCGCTACCGATTCGCAATGGATCAAGCGGCTGGTCACCACGTTCGAGTGGCCGATTCCTTCCTTCTTCACGCCCGTGGCGCAATACTCGCCGAACGGCAAGGCGCTGATCTTTTTTCTGATTGCCTCCGGCGCAGCTCGCGGCGCTCGAAGCCGCGGCGCGGGAGGCCGGCGGAGCCGTGAGTTATTCCGGCGCGTACCTCGGCCTGCGCACCAGGCCGCTGCTTTCCGATTACACCTGGAATCACACCACGCTGTGGGCCATAAAAGCGGATGAGGCCTACACATATCTGCAATGCGGATTTGATCCGGATAGGGTGCGCGAGCAATTCCAGCGCTTGAAAGAGCGTTTCGGCAGCGAAATTCTGTTTCACATGGAGTTTATGAAAAATGCGGAGGGGCGGGTCGTTCCCGGCGCGATTCCGCTGGTGTACTACACCACCGAGCAGCGGCTGAACGAAATGATCGATTTCTGCCGCGAAATCGGCGTCTTCGTGGCGAATCCGCACGTGAACAACGTCGAGGGTGGTGGGCGCTATCGCGCGGACAACGTGCAACTGCTTGCCAAGCAGCGCTACGATCCGAAAGGTTTGTTGAATCCCGGCAAAATGGTTACCTTCGAGCCGGAAACAGCGGCAACCGGAGCCGCCGCGAAATGAAGACCTGGATTCCCGACGCGCGCAATTTCGCTTATCTGAACTGGAAGCAAGTGGATGCTCTGCCGCGCGACGCTACGCTGCTGGTGCTGCCGACGGCGGCCATCGAGCAGCACGGCCATCATCTGCCTCTGGCCACCGACACGCTGATCAACAATCTGTTGCTGGGCCATGCGCTCAACAAACTGCCGCCGGATTTGCCGGTCTACGCTCTGCCGCCGGTGCATTACGGCAAGAGCAACGAGCATATCGGCTTCCCCGGTACGCTTTCGGTGACCGCATCCACGTTCATGGCCGTGTTGCACGATCTGGGCGCGAGCTTGTCGCGCGCGGGCTTTCAAAAGCTGGTGCTCTACAACACCCACGGCGGCAATACCGCGCTGATCGACGTGATGGCTCGCGATCTGCGCGCCGAGTTCGGCCTGCGGACGTTTGCTCTGCATGGCTCCGGCGGAATTTCCTTCGAGGGCCTCAATCCGCAGGAAAAAGCTTACGGATTTCACGCGGGCGAAGTGGAAACGGCTCTGCTGCTGGCTTCCGTGCCGGAACTGGTGGATCGCTCGGCCTACACGGTCAATTACATTGCGGACATTTCCAAACCGGAGATGCTGCTCCCGGAAAATGCTCCGGCCACTTTCGCCTGGCTCACGCGCGACATCGCGTCCAGCGGCGTGATGGGCGATCCGCGTCCGGCCACCGCGGAGAACGGCGCGCGCTGGTTGAACGAAGCGGCCACACGGCTGGCCGCGGCGTTGCAAGCAATGGCGCGCTACCCCAATCCGCCGAAACCATGAGCGCGTCGAGTTTGGTCGATTGCGGCAACGGCGTGCGCCTGGAGCGCGGCGCGCGTTGCCGCATGTCCGATGGAATCGAACTGGTTTCCGATCACTATTTCCCTCCGCAGCCCGGTCCGCAACCGACGCTCCTGATGCGCCAGCCGTACGGACGCGACATCGCCTCCACGGTGGTCTACGCGCATCCGGTGTGGTTTGCGCGCCACGGCTACAACGTGGTGATTCAGGATGTGCGCGGGCGCGGCGATTCCGAAGGCGAGTTCTATCCCTTTCGCCACGAAGCCCGCGACGGTGCAGACGACCATCACGTGGCTGCGCACCCGCTCGGAATCGAATGGCCGCGTCGGCATGTACGGCTTCTCCTACCAGGGGATGACGCAACTGCTCGCCGCCGCCGAACAGCCGGAAGGTTTGGCATGCATCGCGCCGGGCATGACCGCCGCCGATCTTTATCATGGCTGGTTTTATCAGCAGGGCGCGCTGCGCCTGGCTTCCAGCCTCGGTTGGGGATTGCAAATGCTCAAGGCCGACACGCGCCGCAAGCGGCTGCGCGAGGCCAGCGACCGGCTCGAACAAGCTTGGGCCAACTTGGCAGCGCAAACGGGCGTGCTGCCTTTCCGCGAACACCCGGCGCTGCACGGCGAAGGCGTGCCTCAATACGTTCTCGATTGGTTCGATCACGCCGAGCCCGGTGAGTACTGGTCGTCGCTCGATGTCAGCCAATCGCTCGCGCGCATCAACGTTCCGGCGCTGCATGTTTCCGGCTGGTACGACACCTATCTCAAGGGCAGCGTCGATGGCTTCCTGGCGCTGAGCGAGCAAGCAGGCAGCGCCTTCGCGCGCGAACATCAATACCTGATTGCCGGGCCGTGGCAGCACCTTCCCTGGGGAGACCGGATCGGCGGCGCCGACCTTGGCTCTGAGGCGCTGCTCGACACGGATGCGATTCTGTTGCGTTGGTTCAACCACTGGCTGAAAGATTCGGGCGAATTTGCCGCCGAACCGCGCGTCCGCCATTTTGTACTTGGGGAGAACCGCTGGCGGCAGGCCGACGCCTTTCCCACGGAATCAAACCACATCCTCTATCTACACAGCGGGGGCAGGGCCAACTCCCGCAAAGGCGACGGCACGCTCTCGACGGTGCCGCCGGAATCGCAAGAGCCTTGCGACATTTTCGTTTACGATCCTGAAGTTCCGGTCCTGGCACCGGGTGGTCCTTCGGCACAGAGCGGCCCGTTCGATCAAGCCACGCTGGAGTTGGGCAACAATCTCCTGGTCTACACAGCAGAGCCGCTGGCCCAGCCGCTACGGATTCTTGGCGCGCCGCGGGTTTCCCTCTATTGCGCTACTTCCTCGGCCCACACCGACTTCGTCGCCAAGCTCGTTCGCGTGCGTCCCAATGGTGCGGCGGAGTTCGTGTGTATCGGCATCGCGCGATCGAGTTGGCTCTTCCGCGGGAAAGGCTACACGGCGGACCAAGTCCATCTCTGGAATTTTCCTCTTGAACCCACCTCGTGCTTGTTCCACCGCGGGCGACCGCATTCGCTTGGAAGTTGCCAGCAGCGCGTTTCCGCTGTACGACCGCAATCCTGGAAGCGGAGTGGCGTCTTGCCGCGCCACTTCCTGGGACTGGCAGCGTTCCACGCAGATCGTCTACCACGACCGGGAGCGGCCGGCGGCGTTGTATTTGCCGGTAAGCGAGGCCGCCGGATGAGCCCCGAAGCGGAAGTTCCCATGATCCATTTCGCCGGCGTCCGCAAGAGCTACGGTAACAGCGGCGCGGTGCTGGATGATTTGGACCTGGTGGTTCTCAAAGGCGAATTCGTCACTTTCATCGGACCCTCCGGCTGCGGAAAGTCCACCGTGCTGAAGTTGATTTCCGGGCTGATAGCACCCACGGCCGGGACCATCTCCGTCGACGGGCTGACTCCCAAGAATGCCCGCGAGACCATCTCGTACATTTTTCAGGACGCCAGTCTGCTCCCTTGGCGCACCGTGTGGCAAAACGTCGGCCTGGGCCTGGAGCTGGAAGGCGCCAGCAAGGATCGGCGGCGAGCGAAGACCGCGGCGCTGCTGGAGCTCGTCGGCCTCAGCCACGTTTCCAAGTCTTATCCCCGAGAACTTTCCGGCGGCATGAAGATGCGCGCGTCCATTGCACGGGCGCTGGCCACCAACCCGCGGCTGCTGCTGATGGATGAACCCTTTGCGGCGCTGGATGAAATGTCGCGCGATCGTTTGAACGAAGAACTGCTGCGCCTGCGCGCGGAGCAGAAGTGGACCGCGGTCTTTGTGACCCACTCGGTGGCCGAGGCGGTGTTTCTTTCGACGCGAATCGTGATCCTGGCCCCTAATCCTGGACGCATCCACGCCATGCTTCCCGTGGAACTGCCGCCGGAACGCACCGCGGCGCTGCGCTCCACGCCGGAGTTCGATGCGTTGGTTGGGAAAGTGTCGCGCATCTTGCGGGAGGCGCTGACGTCATGAGGCGCCGGCTGATCACCGTGGGCAACGCCGTCGCGGTTTTCTTGGCACTGCTGGCGCTGTGGCAGCTTGTCTTATGGATATTTCATGTGCAGCCCTACATGCTGCCTTCGCCGTGGGCCGTCGCCAAAGCGGTTCACAAACGCTTCCCGTCGCTGCTGACGGCCTTGTCGATTACCGCGGAAGAGGCCGCGGGCGGCTTGATCGCCGGCACGGCGATGGGCGTGGTGGTGGCGCTGATCTTCGCGCAGTCGCGCTGGGTGCGTAAAATGCTGTACCCCTACACGCTGCTGTTGCAGACCGTGCCGATCATCGCCATCGCGCCGCTGATCATTATGTGGGTGGGCACGGGAACGGGGGCGGTGACGCTGATCGCGTTCATCATGTCGCTGGCGCCGATCATCGCCAACACCACGCAGGGCCTGATCAGCGTGGAGGAAAACCTGGTGCATCTCTTTCTGATGCACAACGCTTCGCGGGCGCAACTGCTTTTCAAGCTGCGTTTGCCGAATTCGGTGCCGTCGCTCTTCGTGGGGGTGCGGATCGCCAGCGGCATCGCGGTGATCGGCGCGATCATCGGTGAACTGTACGCGGGTTCGAGCCGGGTCGGTGAAGGCGGACTAGGCTACTCGATTTTGTATGCGTCGTCGCAGCTGCAGACGGATTATTTGTTCGCGTTGGTGCTGGCGGCAACGGTGCTGGGTTTCGGATTCTTGTTCGTGGTGATGTTTCTGGAATGGTATTTCCTGCACCGCTGGCACGAGTCGGCGCGCGCGCCGGAAGCGGACTGAAGCGGCAAAGTTTCTGCGAGGGATGTGAATCATGCTGCGATTAGAGACAGAGACGGGATGGTGGCTGGTTACCCACCCGGACCATGCGCGCCTGGCCGGAGCTTTTGCCGAGCGCTGGGGCAACGAGCGCTTTCTGCCGCCGGAGCCGCGGGCCCATGTGCTGAAAGGCATCGCCCGCCACGATGACGGCTGGGCGGCACGCGACGCGGCGCCGCAGATCACCCGGCAGGGCAAGCCCAGTGCGTTTTCGGTGGAGCTGGTGGGGAAGTATTCGGCCTTCGAGGAGATCGATCTGGCCGACTATCTGGCGGTGCGCGACCGGGCGGTTCGCCTGATCGCCTCCGAGGATCCCTATGCGGCGGTGCTTATCTCCATGCATACGTTCAACTTGCTGACCGAGCATGCCGACCGTTCCACGATCGCGCCCGCGCAGGTGCCGCTGCTCGACCAGTTTCTCGACCAGCAGAAGAGTTTTCAGCAATCGCTGCGGGAGCAAATCGCCGGCGATCCGCGATTTACGCCGGAACAGGGCAGCGAAACCGCCATACGCGACCATTTCCGGCTGCTGCAGGCGACCGACTATCTTTCTTTGTTGACCTGCGTGGACTTTCGCCGGCCGGCTCAACTGCTGCACCCGCTGCTGCTGCGCGACGGGGGGTACACCCAGGTGGAGGCCCAGCCAGTGGGCGAGCGCCAGTTTGTGCTTCGACCTTATCCCTTCGCGGAGCCTTCCATCCGCTTTGATTTTCCCGCACGGCACGTGCACGGGAATCTTTTTTCTTCGGCGGAGCAATTACAGGGGGAGTTCGACGCCGCACCGGTTCAGATGCTGTCGGTGGTGGTGAGGGCGAACTGATCCGATCGATAGATCTCCCGCCGGGATCCCTTGATTTGAGGGGTCAAGCTGCGGCGGGCGAGTAGAAAATGCGAAGGAAAGAGCGACGCGTCGCTCTTTCCTTCATTTTCCTGCTGATTTTTATAAACCTTACCTGCTGTCAATTAAAAAAGTGGCGTGTTATCGAATTTTATTAGTCAATTGGCGAATACTCCATAAGATTAGGCGTTAGGGCGGTAGGCTAAGGATCATGCGCATTGTTTCGGGCGAAATCCGGCTGGCAGCTACGGACGTCAGTAACCATCTGGCTTGTCATCATCTTACAAATTTGGAACTGAGTGTGGCACGGGGCGAGCGGGCGGCGGCGACGTGGGAGGCGCCGGACCTGGCCGTGATTCGGGAGCTGGGGCTGCGGCATGAAGAGAGATATTTGGCGTTTCTAGTACAGGACGGCTTGCAGGTGTTGAACCTGGCGGGGACCGGAGGTGAGTCTCGGATTGTGGAAGAGACCATCCAGGCGATGGAACGGGGAACCGAAGTGATCGCGCAGGGCGCACTGAGCAGCGGGCGGTGGTTCGGGCGCCCAGACGTATTGCGGAAAGTAGCGAAACCCAGCCGGTTGGGGAGTTGGTCGTACGAGGCATACGACTGCAAGTTGGCGCGCGAGACCAAGGCGACAACGATTCTGCAATTGGCATTTTATTCGGAGTTGTTGACAGAAATTCAGGGGACGGACCCGGAAAACATGTACGTGGTGCCAACGGGAAAGGGTTTCCAGCCAGAGCCCTATCGAGTGGCGGAGTACGCGGCGTACTACCGGCATGTGAAAAAGCGGCTCGAAGCGGCGTGCAAAGGAGGGGAACCAAGGGCGACGTATCCCGAGCCTTGTGTGCACTGTGACGTGTGCCAATGGTTCCGGGAGTGCGACGCGCGGCGGCGCGGTGACGATCATTTGTCGCTGGTGGCGGGAATCACGAGGTTGCAGCGCAAGGAGTTCGAAAATTGGAACACCGAAACCATGGCCAAGCTAGCGGTGTTGCCGATTCCCCTGAAGCAGAATCCGCTGCATGGCTCGCGAGCGGGAATCGAGCGGGTGCGAGAGCAGGCTCGCGTGCAGGTGGATGGGAGAACACGAGGGAAGCCTGTGCATGAGCATTTGTCACCGGTGGTGGAGGGAACGGGCTTTTTCAAGTTACCTGAGCCTGCGGCGGGAGACGTCTTCGTCGATTTGGAGGGTGATCCCTTTGCGGGAAACTTAGAAACGGGAGGCGGGCATCAGTATTTATTTGGATTTGCGGCGCCGGACGAAAAGCAAAATCCGAGCTACCAGAAGCGTTGGGCTTTCACCGCCGAAGAAGAGAAACGAGGGTTTGAATGGTTCGTGGATGAAATGACAGCTGCGGCTGAAGCAGTTTCCGGGAATGCATGTGTATCACTTCGGAGCCAATGAGCCGAGCAGGTTCAAGCACTTAATGGGCAGATACGCGACTCGCCAGGAAGAAATTGACAGCATGCTGCGTGCGGGATTGTTTGTGGACCTGCACACGGTGGTCAAGCAGGCGTTGCGGGCGAGCGTTGAGGAGTACTCGCTGAAGAAACTCGAAGTCTTCTACCAATTCGAGAGGAGCACGCCGTTAGAGAAGTCACGGGAGGCAATGCGTTTTGTCGAACACCGGCTGCGATTGGGTTGGGAAGGCGAGGAGTTGCCGGCAAAGTTTCGGGAGGCGCTGGAGGGTTATAACTCCGAGGATTGCTCTTCGACGAAAGCAATGCGAGATTGGCTGGAGAGCGAGCGGGCAAAAATAGTGGCTGGAGGCGTGGAAATCGGCAGGCCAGGACCAGGTGACAGTTCAGCTCCAGAAAATCTGAAAGAGTGGCAGCAAAGAGTCGCCATGCTAGTCGCAGATCTTACGCAAGGCGTTGCAGCGGACGCTAGCTCGCGCTCCAAGGAGGCAGCTGCGCGATGGCTGATGGCACAGCTGCTGGACTGGCACTGGCGGGAGACAAAACCGAGCGTATGGGAATTCTACCGGCTCGCTGAAAAGGATGATGAGGAGCTTCTCGACGAGCGGCAAGCCTTATCTGGTTTGACTATCGAGAGACGAATTCAGGGCGGGGCGAAACCGGTCGAACGGTACAAATTCGTGAAGCAGGAGACGCAGGTTCGCGCCGAAAAGGAACTGTGGCACCGGGAGGAACGCGTTGGGACCGTGGTGGCGATTGATTTGCTCGGTCGAACCGTGGACATCGAGAAAGTGGCGAAATGGGCAGGGGTGGACCCCACTTCGGTATTTGCGAGGGATACGTACCGAAGATCAGACGCCCAGAAAGAATCGCTGTACAGGCTGGGGTGCTGGATACGAGATCATGGCGTCGATTCGCCCGGCCCGCACAGAGCGGCTCGCGATCTGCTGTTGGGAAATCCGCCACGAATAGCGGGTCCCGGAGATGGCCTGACGATCTCCGTGGCGGAAGGCTTCGAAAATGGCGTGTGCCGGATTGTGGGGGCATTGGATAACTCCGTGTTGCCAATCCAAGGGCCGCCAGGGTCAGGAAAGACCACGATAGGGGCGCAGATTATTCATGAGTTGGTTGCGGCGAAGAAAAAGGTCGGGGTTTCCGCGCTCAGCCACGAGGTAATTCATTATTTGCTGACAAAAGTGATCACGGCGCCGGGCGGAGAAAAAATCCGATGCCTTCACAAGTGCGAGGCGGGCGCCTACGAGGACGATGGCATTGCGACCATAAGCGATAACAAGGCGCCATTGAAACGGCTGGAATCGTCCGCCGTAGATGTTGTGGGGGGCACCTCGTGGATGTGGTCACGCCCGGAATACGAAAACGCCGTGGACGTGCTGGTGATCGACGAGGCTGGGCAGATGTCATTGGCCGACGTGCTGGCGATGGCGCAATCCGCGAGGAGTCTGGTGTTGATTGGAGATCCGCAGCAATTGGCCCGTCCACAAAAAGGAAGTCATCCGGAAGGAGCCGAGAAATCGGCGCTGGAGCACCTGTTGACGGACCCGCGAGCCGGAAGACTGAAGACGATGCCTCCGAACCTGGGGCTATTCATTCCAGAAACCAAGAGATTGCATCCGAAAACCTGCGAATTCACGTCCCAAGTATTTTATGAAGGGCAGTTGACTTCCTTGAGTTTCACAGCGAACCGGGTGTTGGAAGGGCATCCGTGGTTGAACGGTGCGGGGTTGTGGTTTGTGCCGGTGGAGCATGAAGGAAATTGCAACTCGTCTGCGGAGGAAGTGGAAGTGGTGGCGCGGATTGTGGACGGACTGTTGACGCCGAACGTGAGGTGGTTTCGCGGCGTTGGCAGCAGCCGGGCGTTGAGGCGGGAGGAAGACATTCTGATTGTGGCGCCGTATAACGCGCAGGTGAGCGATTTGTCGGAGCGATTGCGCGGAATGGCGGTCGGAACCGTGGACAAATTTCAGGGGCAAGAGGCGCCGGTGGTGATCTATTCGTTGACCACGTCTTCGCCGGAGGATGCGCCGCGGGGGATGGAGTTTCTGTACAGTCTGAACCGGTTCAATGTGGCGACTTCGCGGGCGATGACTGCGGTAATCGTTGTGGGTAGTCCGAGGTTGTTTGAGCCGGAATGCAAGAGCCCGCGGCAGATGCAGTTGGCGAATGCGTTCTGCGCTTATTTGGAGAGGGCCACGGTCGTGGACGCGGCAGGCATATAGCGACGCCCAAAGATGCCCGCCACCCTTTGAGGCTCGGAGCAAGCGGTCGGCGGACGCTACATTCGGAAAAGGCAGCGACCGGCCCAACAACGGGTGGAGAGTTTCCTCACAGCGCGGACTGCGTTCGGAAGTGATGGTGGCAAACGGGGCTGTGAGGGAAATGATGTTTGGCGCGGTTGGGAGGAAGGAAGGTAACGCCGGACTGAAGTCCGGCGCCTACATAGAGGCGGTTCCCGGCGATATCGAGGCAAGACGCGTTGGCCGGGAGGGGCGAGCCCCTTCCAACAAAAGATGACCCGGCCAAATGGAAAAGAGCCCGCTACGGCCCGTGGCCTCTACATTCGGCAGAGGCAAAGGCAAACGCAGGCGGATGCTTCGTGTTTTGGTTGACAGGAGACACGGAGGTTGGGCAGCATGCCTGCCGAGTGGCCGATCCCTTCGCAACTTCGCACGAATTCCCCGCCATCGTGTTTGTGAATCCGGTCGCCGGAGGAGGGCGAACTGGCGCTTATCTGCTGCGCGTGCGCCGGGCGTTTGAGGCGCGGGAGATTGCCGCGGAGTTTGTGGTTACTGAGAGCTTGGAGGATTTGGAGGGGCGGGCGAGGGCGGCGATTGATGGAGGGCGGCGGCTTTTGTTTGCCATGGGAGGGGACGGGACGTTTCAGGGATTGGTGAATGCGGCTTATGGGAGCGACGCGGTTTTGGGGTTGCTGCCTGCCGGCGGGGGGAACGATTTTGCCGCGGCGCTGGCGTTGCCGAAAGATTTTGCCGCGGCGGTGGACCTAGTTTTGGGTGGACAGCCGCGGCGGGTGGACTTGGTGCGGGCGCGGACTGCGGACGGGCGCGAGAGGTTGTACGTGGGCGGCGGCGGCGTGGGCTTGGACGCGGAGGCGGTGGCGCACGCGGCCGGGAAATACCGGCGGGTGCCCGGGCGATTGCGGTACATCGCTGCGGCTCTGCGGGCGTTGCGGGGGTTCGCGGCGCTGGGGGTGCGCGCGGAGTTTCCGGGGAGCGAGTTGCCGGCGATGGAGGCGAAGGTTTTGCTGGCTAGCGTGTTGAATACGCCTTCTTATGGAGCGGGGTTGCGGCTGGCGCCCGGGGCGCGGTTGGACGACGGTTGGCTGGAAACGGTTTTCGTTCGGGATTTGAACGCTTTCGAGGTGCTGGGGTTGCTGCCGCGGCTTTGGTGGAGCGGCGACTTGCCGCCTTCGTCCATGACGCGGGCGCTGGCACGGCGGGTGCGATTGACGACGGACCGGAGCTGCTTTTTTCATGGCGACGGGGAAATTCTGGGACCGGCGCCGGTGGAGATCGAAGTGTTATCTGGGGCAGTGCGGGTGCTGGCACCGGTGCGGCGCTGAGGGCCACGCGAATAATTCCCGACACTGCCCGCGAAATGGCGGCTCTGAATTTTAGTTTGGTTGCCAAGCTGGGGCGCAGCAGTGCTGCGCCCCTACAACGGACCCACAAGGCGCCAAGGTGCCGGGTTCTGCGCTGCTTGCGGACTATGGCGTGTTTTTGTGGAAGACTTTGCGGCGGATGTCTGGCCAGAATTCTTTCATTTCGTTGGAGACGCCGTCCCACATGAGCAACATACCTAGCGTGCCGACGTTTCGTCCGAAGGTGCGATCCTCGGGGGCGTGGTAGACGTTGGAGAAGGCCGCGGCGGTGGCGTTGCCGATGACTTCGGAATAGTTGAAGTGGGTGTTGCCGGAATCGGTGCGGGTGATGAACAGGCGATTGATGGCGTGGTAGGCGCGATGGGAGAACGAGCCTTTGGCCATGGTGTAGTAACGCGGGTCTTCATGGAGGATGCTCGGGAAGATGGCGGTGGTCATGAAGGTGCCGATGCCGTTGTCGGCGAAGGAAGCGCCGTAGCGCTGGCCGTAGGCCCCCCAGCCCTGGCCCCAGGATTTGGGGGAATTGTTGGCCTGGTCGATGGCGGCGAGTGCGCCAATAAAGGGGAAAGTGAAATAGTCAAAGACGCCGGCGGTGGCCAGGCGGAATTTCTGTCCACTGGAGATGGCAGGAAGCTCCTTGGCGGATTCGACGGTGCCGTAGTTGGGCATGACTTCGAAGATGCGGTCGTTGACCGTGCCGGTTTCTTTTTCAAGCTTGCTCTTGCCAACGGCGTCGGCGGGCTTGTCCTGGTCCTGGGGGTCTTTGGCTTTGGGCGCGTCCGGGAGCGGGGCAGCCGGCGGCTGCTGCGCCAATGCCGGCGAAACAGGCAGGGCGACCAGCGCGAACAGAATCAGGAGTAGCAAATAAGGTAGCGTTTTTTGATCGATCATAAATAAGGAGTCTTGATTGTCTCCGGCAGCGGCGGCCTTCAGCAAAACAATAGGGCGCTGACTAGCTTCCCACGAAGTTGGCTCGCAACTTGGATTCTTTGCCGGCGGGAATGGTTATCCCAAGGCGAAAGATAGTTTCCCCTGTAAATCATAGTAAGAAAGGGGGTTCGACGGGCCAGGGAGGACGCGGCAGCGGCCTCGGGACGGGAACTGGCGCCGGCCGCTCAGCTTTTCTTCTTCTCGATTTTCAAATTGAGGACGATTTCCTTTTTGCTGTCGAAGCTGGAGACCGTGCGGGTGGAAGAGGTGGCGCCATCTTTTTCGGCGTGAATCTCGTAATCGGCGTTGGGATCGAGGCCACTGAAGCGATAGTTGCCCTGGTCGTCGCTGATGTAGCTGCGGACGGCGTTGCTGCGGGTGTTTTTCAGGAACACCACGCCCGAAGAAACGGGCGATTCGGACTTGTCCATGACCACGCCGCGCACGGTGCGGAGTTGGGCTTCACGCTTGGCATCCTGGGCGGCCGCCAGGCCGGCCAGAAGCAGCAACGCCAGGCTGATGCAGAACAGGCGCATTCGCGAGTTCATTTCTTCCCTCCTGCCGCGGGCTCCATCCGGAAAGTCAGAGTGGTTTCGCTCAAGCCGGCTTTCGCGTCGATGGCCCGAGTTTGATCGGCGAAACCCTTGGCATGAATTACCAGCTCATATTCTAACCCCTGGGGTACGCGAACGGCGAAGTCTCCGCGCGAATTGGTATAGGTCTCCCAGCGGAATTTTTTTTCGGTGTTGCGGCGGATACGCAATTGAACCGCGGGAAAGGCCAGGGCTTTGTCGGTGAAAACCGTGCCGCGGATCAGGAAATCGTTGGCGTGGCTATACTTTCGCTTGCTGCTGCTGGTGCCGCTGCTGGGATTCGCCGGGGGAGTCGCCGGTGGTTGGGCGGGGGCCTCAGCCGGAGGGGGCGCGGGTTCCTGGTGGCGAGCAAAAGCGGGTGGAAGCGGAACCAGTAGCGTTGCGGCGCCGAGGATCACGAGCCAGCCAGGGAGATGCATGAAGCTCGCTCCTAATGGTTTAGATGATCGGGGGAGCAGAAGAGATGCCAAGTGTGCCGGGGGCGTGGCCTGCGCGACCCGCTACTCCGCGTCCTCTTCTTCCTCTTCTTCGTCGTCCTCGGGAACGTCGCCGTTCTCGGCCTTCTCATCCTCTTCGTCGTCGTCATCATCATCGTCGTCATCGTCGGCGTCTTCGGAGATGACGTTGAGGTGAACGGGATGGATCTGCGAAACTTCGAGCTCGGATTCACACTCCGGGCAACTCAGGATCTCGCCTTCCTCGACTTCGTCTTCGTCGACGTCGATTTCGGCGGAACATTCGGGGCAGCGGATCACGGCTCCATCCTCCGTAGAATTGTTCACCTGACTGGGGCGCTGCTCGAAGTGCGAGCGGCATGTCCAGCGTATTATATACCGCAGGTACGAAGTCAACTGCCATAGCCACGATTGCTGCTCGGTGGACAATGGAGTCGGGGTCAAGATGGCGTCTTCGCGAGAATATCCAGAACGCCCGATGGTCGGGGTGGGCGGCGTGGTGATTGAGGATGGTCGGGCGCTGCTGATCCGGCGGGGCAGCGAACCGCTGCGCGGGGAATGGTCGATTCCCGGGGGCACGCTGGAATTGGGGGAGACGCTGGAGCAGGGCGTTGCCCGGGAATTGTTAGAAGAGACGGGGCTGGAAGTGCGCGTGGGGGAGTTGATCGAGGTCTTCGACCGGATTTATTTCGGAGATGGAGAACCGAAAGGACGGCCGCGTTTTCATTACGTGATCGTGGACTTTCTGTGCGAGCGCATCGCGGGAGAACCGGTGGCCAACAGCGACGTCACCGACGTGGCGTTTGCGCGCGAAGAAGAGCTGGGGAAGTTTGCGCTGACCGAAACGGCCACCCGCGTCTTGCGCAAGGCGTTTGCGATGGACCGGGCGCGGCGGGCGACGCGTTGATCGGTAAGGCGATCATGAGCCTTTGGCGATTTCGATGCTGCCGTTGGAGTCGGTAAGCTGCAGCGGGCACCCGCCGGAGCCAATCGTTCCATTCAAAGAATCGCCGCCGATGCTGCCGGTGGAGGTAACCGGCACCTCGCTGGAAATCCTGCCGAAGGAAGTGCGGGCCGCGACGTTGTAGCCGACGCCGTCCGGAACGCTTACGCGGATCGACGAAAACGAGGTTTTGAGTGAAATGTCGCGGCAACCGCTGGCCGGGCGCGAGGCGGTAACCGAGATGGCGCCATTCTGGTTGTCCACGGCGATTTTGCCGCCGATGGATTCGAGGGTGACGCCGGCGAAGGAAGTATTCACGCGGGCATCGCCCTTAACGTTTTTGGCGATGACCGAGCCATTGTTGTTTTCCACGGTGAGATTGCCGTTGATGCGTTCGGCCTGGACACTGCCAAAGCTGGTTTTGGCGTAGGCATCGGCGCCGATGTCGGCGATGTCGATGGAGCCGTTTCCAGTGGTGGCGCGAATGCCCTTGGGGATGTTGGAGGCTTCGATGGCGCCGAAGGAGGTCTTGAGGGTGACGCTGCCGCGGGCATCATGCACGGCGATTTTTCCGTTGGAGGTTTCCGCGTCCAAGGCGCCGGCGATGTTGTCGAGATCGATGTTGCCGAAGGAATTGCGAATGGTTACGGCGCTGCCGGCCACGGAAAAGGCTTTCACCCGGCCGTTGTTGGTGGTGCAGTCGACGCGGCCCTTGACGTCCGAGAAGGTCACGTTGCCGAAGCTGTTGGAGATTTCGGCCGCCCCGCCGATCGAGGAGATTTCCACGTTGCCATTGTTGTCGTGCAGAGTCAGGTCGCCGCGGATGTTGCGGACGTCGGCACTGCCGAACGAAGTGGTGATATTGGCGGCGGCCGCGTCGGTCAGGGTGACCGCGCCATTGCCGCCGGCGATGGTGGCGGGACCTTTAATATCGCGAGCCGAGATGCCGCCGAAACGATTGCGCAAGTCCAGCGCGCCTTTGACGCCGGAGGCTTGCACCGAGCCATTGTTGTCGTTAATGAACGCATCGCCCGCGGCGCCTTCGAGATCGATACTCCCAAAGGAATTGTTCAAGCGGACCGGGCCGGAATCGCGGACGGTGATAGAACCATGGCTGTTATCGAGGTCGGATTTGCCGCGCACGCCGGTGGTGGACACCGAGCCAAAGCTGTTCCTGACGTACAACGGCGCGTCGGACGGCATGGCGACGTCGTAGTTCACCGAGTAGGAAGCGCGCCTGCCCAGGTGAAACCAGCGGCTATCGTCGCTGGGGTAGACGGTGCGGACCCGCACACCGTCGTTGTCTTGCTGCACTTCGATCTGGATTTTTTGCGCGTAGGAGTCGGCTTCCTCGTGCGAGCCGCCCTGCACGCGGATGGTTGCGGAGATTCTGACCTCGCGGCCGGATTCGCCGTGAACGCGAACTTCGCCGAACTTGTTCTCGATGCGAAAGGATTGCCCAGCACCGAGCGTCACGGTCTTCTGGAAATCACGAGAGACTTCTTGCTGTCCAGGATGGCTGGCGGCCATCGCGGGCATGGTCGCCAGGGAAAGGACCAACGCAACCCAGACCAAGCCGATCCAACCCCGGCGCCAACTTATTCGCCGGCTGCGAGATATAGGGCCGATCATCGCTTTATCTCCAAAACCTCTTCCAAGGTGCGCTGCTTTTCTTGATACACAGCCAGCAGTTCGTAACGTAGATGGGCATTCGATGGATTTTGCCCGGCCTGAGCGCGCAGATCGCCGATGGCACTGTCCAGGACCAGCAGTTTCTCACGGTAGTTGGCCAGCAACGCCGTTGCCGGGTTGTCCAGCTGGGGCTTGGCTTCGGCGCCGAGCTTGTCGATGGCCTGGACGTAGGCGGACTCGGCGTGCTCGACGTCGAGGAGCGCTTTGTTCTTCAGGAAGTCGGAAGACTGAAGGGCTGGCGCGCGATGCAGGTAGAACCAGCCGCCGGAGAGCGCCAGGACGAGGACTAGTGCGCTGGCTGCCGCCATTTGCCAGGAAAGCGAAGCGCTTGGCCACAGAGCGCGCCAGCTCCAGGACCTGGCACCCTGCTTGGCATCGGAAGACTGTTCCGCGAGGGCGCGCTGAATGCGCGGCCAGAGCGCGGGGCTGTCGGCGTAGTCGCGCAATTCCGCGGCGGCGACGCTCAGAGACTTCCAAGCGCGGAGTTCTTCGGCGCAGCCGGCGCACGTGGCGGCGTGGATTTCCAGCGCGGCCCATTCGGCGGGTTTGCCGTCTTCAAAAATGCGCTCGCGATCGTTGCAAGTAGCGTTCATCGGATTCACCGTGCTCCCGTGGCATCGCTGCTGCGCGGAGCTTCCAACATCTGGCGAAGATTTTTCTTGGCCTGGAAAAGCGTGTTCTTGGAGGCCGTTTCGGTAATTTCCAGGGTGGCGGCGATTTCCGCGTGGCGGAAGCCCTCGACTTCGTACAACAGGAAAACGTCCCGCTGGTGCCGCGTAAGTTGCGCTAGAGCGCGCTCGAGGGCTAGGCGGAGCGAAGGATGCGCACCCGGGGCTCGCGGCTCGGGGCGCGGAGATTCCTCGCTGTCATCGTTGGCGATTTCCTTCTTGCGCAGGCGGCTGCGCCGCGCGTCGTGGCAGGTGTTCACCAGGATGCGATAGGTCCAGGTGACAAAGCTGGATTGGCCGCGAAAGCTGGCGATGCCCCGCTGCACTTTCATAAAGGTCTCCTGCACGGCGTCTTCGGCGTCGATGGGATTGCCCAGCAGGTTGCGGGCGAGGTTTTTCATGCGGGCCCCTTGCAGCGCGTAGAGACGCTCGTACGCGCGCAGGTCGCCCGACTGGCAGGCGGCCGCCAGTGCAGTGTCCTCCGCTTTGAGAGCTTCCGCAGCCGCATCCGGGGCGGCGGCTTGGTTCCGGAAAGGTTCCACTCGCCTCTCCCGTTCGCACGGCACGGGAGGGATTCTATGCTCCCAGGGCAGTGCAAGTCCCATGGTTCCCATACCTTGCTCCTGGGGTATAGACGACTGGATGGAGTGAAACGTCAGGGCGGCACTGCGGGCCAAGTCGCAAAGTCAACGTTATGAATGACTTAGTGACAGGCTTAACGCGTCTTAGGCGGGGCTATCGCTAGCACTAGCCGGCGATGGCGTCCGGCAGGGCGCCACGGGTGCGCTCGCGTCGGCTGAATTCCTGGAGGGCGGCCTCCAGATCGGGGACCACAAAGTCCGGCCAACGCTTCGGGAGGAAGACGAACTCCGCAAAGGCACATTCCCACAGGAGGAAATCGGAGAGACGCTGGTCGCCGCCGGTGCGGATAAGCAAATCGACGTCGGTCGATCCACCGCGGAGCACTTCGGCCAGGACTTTACCGAAGGCCTCCTGGGAAAGCTCGGTAACCTTGTAGAACCGGCAGGCGGCCTGGTAGAGAGCTTCGCGTGCCGAGTAGTCGACGGCCAGGCGCAGATGCAGGCGCGTGCCGTGAGCAGTCACCGCTTCGGAATCGGCGATAGCCTGGCGCAGGGTGGCGGGCAGGCGGTCGCGGCGGCCGATGATGCTGAGGCGCACCCCTTCTTCGATGCAGTGCGAGGTTTCGGTCAGTAAATACTCGTGAAGGATGCGCAGAATTCCGCTGACTTCCGCGGGCGGGCGCTTCCAGTTGGCGGAGGAAAGCGCGAAGAGGGTCAGAGTGTGGATGCCCAGGCGCGGGGCGGCCTCAATGATGCGGCGGGCGGTTTGCGCGCCGGCGCGGTGGCCGGCGGAGCGCGGAAGGCCGCGCGAAGTGGCCCAACGGCCGTTGCCGTCGGAAATGATGGCCACATGGAGACCACGGGCTTGCGGGGGTTCGGACCGGAGGGCCGGTTGCTGCATAACGATGGGTGACATGTTCATGTTCTTTTCTCCGCCGCGGGGAAATAACACAAACTACTCTACATCACAAAGTACAACGGCAAAAAAATTTGGGGTGAATCAACCCTCGCGCGTCGCGCGAATCAGAGCCTCCATATGGTTCAGGTAGCGCTCCAGGGCGCGCCGCCCCGCTGCAGCCAGCCGATACTCGGTCTTGGGCAGCCGCCCATCGAAAGATTTGGCGCAGACGATGTAGTCGGCTTCTTCCAGCTTGCGGGCGTGCACGCTGAGGTTGCCGTCGGTGGTTTTCAGCATGGCTTTTAGTTCATTGAAGGTGAGGGAGCGGTTGACGGCCAGCGCGCTGACGATGCCCAGCCGGACACGCTCGTGAATGAGGCGATCGAGGTCAGCGGGAACGGTCTCCGGAGCCTGGTTAGGCGCGGGCGGAGAAGCGGCATCGCGCTCGCGAGAGCGCGAGAACCGTTCCTGCCGGGCTGAGGATGATTTATTCATGCCAGTTCCTTTTCCGCAGCGATTCCGGACCCAGCCGGAGTTTATCTACCCTCCATGATTTCGCGCGATCCAAATGCCGAAGCCGATTTGCAGGACGCCGAAGCCCGCAGCCATAAAGGCGTTGCCCCACGCTGCCGGAGCGAAGAGCGCAATGGTTCCGACGCCCATAAGACACAATCCCATCACCGGGACCACGCGCACGGAAAAAGCCCCGCCGGTGACGATGGCCGTGCCGTACAGAAGCAGCCACACGCCCGGCAGAGCGGCAAGCGCGCCGGCACGGAACAGCTCAATGGTCAGCAGGCCGCCGACCATGATAGGCGGCGCGAAGCTGAGCAGAAATTTGCGGCCTGGGCCGGAAAACAGAGCCGCGTTGGCCCGGTGGGCCTTGGTGGCGGCGGTAGCCGCGGCGATGGCCACGGCAACGAAGGCTTCCAAGAGCCAGACCGTGAGCCAAGCGCCCCGAGAAGCCTGGTGGGCGGCGACAAAAGCCGCCGCGATGGCGGTAACGCCCATGGCCACGCCGCCCCAGCCGGGCACGGCGGTGAACTCCCCGGCACGCTCCATGGTTTCGCGGATGTAGCGGAGATGGTCGGCGGCGCGGGCATCGATGGGGATGGGCTCGCGCTTGGGAGAACGGAGTGCACTACCGAGGGCCATGGAGAAAGAGGCTAGCAGGAGAGAGGAGGATTGTCAAGTACTTTGTGACATAAAGTAGATCGGCTTGGTCACGCGTGCTTGGCGCGAGGATAGTGCCCGGTCAGAGAATTCCAGCGAATGATGAAGACGTCCAAGAACATCTGCAGACTATCGCTGAACATATTCACCTTGGTTGCCGGCGAATGGGCCCAGCGCACCGGGATCTCTGCCGCGCGCAGCCCGTGGTGCCGGGCCAGGTAGAGCAACTCGGGATCGAACCCGAAACGGTCGATGGTCTGCTGTTCGAAAATGATGTGGCAAGGTTCGCGGCGGAAGGCTTTGAAACCGCACTGGGTGTCGACGAAGGGCAGGCGCAGGGTGAGGCGCACGATGGCGTTGAATACGATGCCTGCGAACTCGCGGAAGAGAGACTGGCGGACAAAGATCAAGCTGCGATCCATGGCGCGAGAGCCGATGGCGACGTCGTGGTGCTCCAGGGCCGCGAGGAGCTTGTCGGCCTCTTCGATCGGTGCGGAGAGATCCGCGTCGGTGAAGAGCACGATGCGGCCTTGGGCTTCGAGCATTCCGTGGCGCACGCTGTAGCCTTTGCCGCGGTTTTCGCGGTTGGAAATCACGCGCAGGCGGGGAATTTCGCCCCGGAAAGATTCCGCGGCCGAAGCGGTGCCATCGCGGGAGCCGTCGTCCACGACGACCACTTCCGTTTCGCGCCCCGAGGCGCGGATGTACCCGGCGATCTGCGCTAGCGATGCAGGCAGGCGAGGCTCCTCGTTGTAGGCCGGAATGACGATGGAAAGCTCGACGGCGGCGGCGCTCATCGAGACGGGGATTCCTTCCAGCCGTGAGCGCCCACCAGGGGGACAAAGCGGCAGCCCTCCAGCATGGTGGTATGGAATTTATTATTCACGCGCTGGACGAGCTGCAATTCCTGATTTTCCATGCTGCCGACCGGCACTACCATCCTGCCGCCCTCGGCAAGCTGCGCGAGAAGCGGCGCGGGTGCCGCGGGTGCCGCGGCGGCCACCAGAATGGCATCGAAGGGCGCAAACTCCGGCAGGCCCAGGGTGCCATCGCCGCAGTGGACGTGGACATTTGCGTAGCCCAGACGGGTAAGACGTTCGGCGGCGGAGGTGGCCAGTTCCGAGCGGTACTCGATAGTGAAAACTTCCTTGGCGAGCGACGCGAGAACCGCGGCTTGGTAGCCGCAGCCCGCACCGATCTCTAGCACTCGTTCGTTGCCGCGGAGACGCAACGCCACGGTCATGGCCGCGACGATGTAGGGCTGCGAAATGGTCTGACCGTCGCCGATGGGCAGCGGCGCATCTTCGTAGGCACGCTGGCGAAAATCGGCGGGGACAAATTCATGGCGCGGCACCGCGCCCATGGCCGCCAGGACCTGAGCTTCGTGGATGCCCCGGCGGCGCAGCTGCGTTTCGATCATGGCGCGGCGGGCAGCTTCATGCAGGCCGGGAGAAGCCTCGGACGGCGCGCTGCTTAGAGATTTTGCGGGCTTGGCGCGGAAATCGTCGCGACCATCCATCGGATCAGGCCGGCGCCGGAACGGCGGCGTGTTTCTCCCAGGCGCGGGTGGCCAGGATTTCTTCCATTTGTGCCAGAGCAAAGTCGCACTCGTCTTCACGATTGTAAAAATGCGGGGAAAGGCGCACGCCGGCTTTCGGGCGATAATCTACGAGAATCTCGCGCGCGAGGAGTTCGCGGCAGACTTCCGGGGCGTGCGGGCAATCGATCGAAACAGTTCCGGCGCGCTCTGCCGGATTTTCCGAGGTATTCACACGCCAGCCGCGAGACCTTGCACCGTCAAAGAGGCGCGCGGTCATCCGCGCGGACTTGGCGCGGATGGCTTCGATGCCGACTTCATTCAGGATGTCCAGGCCCGGGCGGCAAGCGTACAGCGCGGGAATGTGCGGCGTGCCGTTGAGGTAGCGGAAAGAATCCTGGCGGGGGTCGATGGCGCCGGTCTCGAAGGCAAAGGGGCGATTGTGGGCGCTCCATCCGGTGAGCGCGGGGCGCAATTTGGCGCGCAAGTCTTCTCGCACGTAAAGATAGGCGACACCTGGTCCGCCACAGAGCCACTTCAGCACACCGCCTACGGCGAAATCGGCACCGAGCGCCCGTACGTCAAAGGGGATAGTGCCAGCGGCCTGGAAGGCGTCGAGAATTACGTGCGCGCCGACGCGATGAGCGCGCTCCATGATGGCGCGAGCGTCCACGATGTAGGCGCTGCGGAACAGGACCAGCGAGATGGGCACCAGAAGAGTTGTGTCGTCGATGGCCGCGAGAAACTTGTCCAGGTCGAAACGCACGGGATCGGAGCTGGCGACCAGCTCGACGCGGGCGCCCTGGCGGCGCTGCTCGTGATAGAAGTATTGAATCGAGGGGAACTCCAGATCGGTCATGACGATTTTGTTGCGCGGGCCGCGGAAATCGAAACACGAAGAGATGATGGCCTGGGTTAGCGTCACGTTCTGATGCAGAGAAATCTCGCCCGGAGCGGCGCCGATGAGCGGAGCGATCTTGTCGCCCACGCCGACGGCCATGTCCCACCAGCCTTCCTCCCAGGCGCGCACGCCGCGCTCGGCCCAAGAATCCGCGTAAGCGCGCATGCCGTCGTAGACGCCGCGCGGCATGGCGCCCAGCGAATTGCTATTGAGATAGGTGGTGCGGTCGAGGATAGGAAACTCGTCGCGCCATTTGAGCAGTTCATCCATTTTTAATCCCCACGGAAATGGGCGGCCACCGGGAACGATAGCTCAGGCATGTATCATGCCGCTAGAGCTTGGCTGTGAGCAAACGATATGTCCGAAGCGGGGAGGTCGAGCTACCTGTGGGATCGGATTCTTGCCAGTCCCCGCTTTGTGGAGGACGGGCCGGCAATTGCCTGCACGAACGTACAGTTGGACGAACGTACGGTGAAAGACGCGGCACAACTGTCCTCCCGAGGGCGCCTCAAAGGTACTCGCGTTCCCTACAATTACGGAGGTGGCGGAGAAGTGCAAGCACCGCTCGCGGAGGAAGTCATGAAGGCGGTTTTGGCGCTGTTTGTTATTTACATAGGAACATTTTTCGTGGTGATCCAGGGAGCCTCGCCGAATTCCGTGCAGGCCGCGCAACAGGATGGCGGCGCGGCGCAAGGACAAGCGGCGCCTGCCTCGATCGACCCGGTGAAAGAAGCCGACATCCGTTCGCTGATGGAACTCGTGGGCGCCCGCGATGTAGTGCAAGACGCAGTGGCAAAGGGAACCGAGCAACTTCGAGAGAACCTGATCTCCTCCGTGCCCGGTAACAACCGCGGGCAGCAGTTCGTGAACGCCTTTGTCGCGGACTATCAGAAGAGATTCAATCCCGACGATGTGACTGGACAGCTGGTAGCGATCTACGACCGGCATTTCACGGAAGACGACATCAAAGCGCTGCTGCAGTTTTACGGATCGCCGCTGGGGCAAAAATACGCGGCGGAAATGCCCAAGATTTCGGCCGAGACGCAAGCCGCAAACCGCGCCATCACCACGCAAGTAGCGAAAGATGTGTTGCGGGATTTGCGCAAACAATACCCCGGCATGGCCAACCAGGCACGCCTGGTCAAGGCGCGCCCGGAGCAAGCGAAGCCGTTAGCGCAAGCGCTACCGCAGAACCAGGCGGACGCGTCACAACCCTAGCGCCTCGGTGAAATTCCGCGCCGCAGCCCAATTCGCAAGCCCTATCTATTGAAAGCGTTTCTTAATCTTGATGTCGATGCCGAACGTGCCGTTGTAGTCGCGCAGCGCCACAATCGAAACATTGCGATTGACGTTGTACTCCACCTGAATGACCTGCTGCTGCGTTGACCCCACGTTCGATACGTAGGTGACGGTGATGTTTCGCGTGACCTGCTGCTGCACGGTCACGCGCGCCGCCGCGTTCTGGCCCGACCCCGTCGAGCCCACACCGGTCAGCCCGGGATCGACGCGGAAGTTGGTAATCCCGAACAATTTCTCCAGGCGGCCACCCACCTGGCTGGAGACCGCTTCCGACAGAATCGCCGACGCTCCCGACGAGGCGCTCTGGTTGGTGCCCCCGCTGCGTGCCGTGCCCTCGGAGCTGGTCTGCCCGAGCGCCAGCAGCGTGACGATGTCATTCCCGGGCAGCGGCGGGTCCGAACGATAGGCCAGCGTAAGCTTGCTCGCGGGTCCATTGAAGTTCAGCGTGATCTCGTACTGCTGGATGGTGGTGCTGGCCTCCACATTGACGACCGGGTCCAGCCGGAAAGGATTGGCAAAGTTGATGTCGCCGCGCGCCACTTTGTAGCGGTTGCCGTGGAATAACAGGTCGCCGGAGAGCACGTGAATGTGGCCCAGCAGAATGGGATGCTCCCAGGTGCCGCGCACCCGCAAGTTTGCTTCGGCTTCCAGTTCGGCGCCGGGCCACTGCATGCGCGCGTCCGGCGTCGATACGGCTTCAATGTCGAATTGAAGATTGCGCAAGAAGGAAGAGGTGGTCGAAGGACCGGAGATGCCCTCCTTGCTGGCCACCAGGGTGCCGGCGGTCTCCAAACCCTGCGTGAGGGTGACGCGCTCGACGGTCACGCGACCCGACAGAATGCCTGCGTCGGTCGTGCCCGTGAGGCGCAGCGAGCCGGCAGTCAGCCAGCTCATACCTTCCGGATAGCGGATGCGTGTACCGTCGCTGCGCGCCGTGATGTCATAACGTATGGGCCGCTCGCCGTAGTTGACGCTACCCGACAGATGCAGCGTGCCGCCGCCGGCCTGGGCCGTCAGGTTCTGAAATTGAATGCGCGCGGCGTCGAAAATCAAATCGCCCTGGATGGCGCTGAGTCCGGTGGGAAAATCGGCAACCCGCGCCGAAGCGTTTTCAATATGAACCCGCCCGGTAATCCGCGGGCGGTCCAGCGTGCCTTCAAATGTCGCATTGACCTGCGCGGAGCCGCCGCTGGTAAGTCCCGGCGTGAGGCTGGAAAGCAGGCGAAGGTCCAGAGCGCCGTTGAGTCGCAGATTGACGGCACGCCGGTTTGCAAACTCTACGTTGCCCGCGACTTGGATGTTGGTATCCGTTCCGCGGAAGGTGGCCAACTCGATCTGGAAATTGTCGCGCGACGAACGAAAATGCACCGGCCCCACATTTTCCAACTGCACGTTGGCATAGGTAAACACGAGCTTTGAGAATTGGGCGTCAACCGCGAGGCCCTCGGGGTGCCGGAGCGTTCCGCTGACGGCAATTTCTCCATCGGCTTTTCCGTGCCCGTTAAATTGATTCAAATGGAGCGCGCTCATCAGGAAAGGATCCAGGTTGATGTCCTTGATCGAAACCTTGCCATTGATGGGAAACGGATCCGCAAGTCCCAGGGTAACGTCTCCAGACAATTCTCCGGTGCTCATGGCCGAGCCCAGCTTGAGCTTCGCGGTTTGGCCATCCGAAGTGAGCCCACCATCGAAACTTCCGATGACCGCCTGGCCAATTCGTAGATCCACAACACGGAAAGTCCCCTCGGCTTGCGGGGAAATGACCGAACCGCTGGCCTTGACACGGAAGGAGACCTGTCCGTCCACGGGGAAGCGCGCCGATTGCAGCTTTTCGAAGTTTGCCAGCGGGAGAGACGCGCCTACCAGGTCAACCGAGATGTTGCCATCGGCAAAGTCATACCCCACGGCTCCGGTGACGATACCTGCCCCGCCCCCCGCTTCTTTTCCCGGCGCGAATAAACGCAGCTCGGCATCCGCGATACGAACTTCGCCGGAATTCAGATTGAGCCGCCCGCGCAGGCGGTTGAACAACACGCCGTACACATCGCCATCGGCCAGATCGAAAAGGCCGGTGATCGCCGGATCTTTTCGCGTGCCGCGGCCGTGAAATTGTCCCCTCAACTGTCCGCTGACTGGATACGACCAGCTAAAAACCTGCTGGATCGCCTGGAGAGGGGTAGCCTCAAAATTCGCGTCGGCCGACCAGGTGTTCTCCGGAAGAAAGCTCCAATTCGTCAGCGCCAGAGTCGTTTCGATCTCGGCGTCGATCGCTCCGCGGCGCAGGCGGCCGTGGGTCAGCGTCAATTCCGTAGGCGAGTAGCTAAGGTCGCCGTCGACCAGGTCAAAAGTTTGATTTTCATAGCGCACCCGCTCGCCGTGAAGATGCCCTGCGAACGTTGGACCCCCGGAAGGGCCGGTGATTTTGCCGTCCCAACCAGCGTTGCCCGCGATGATCTTGACGGCATCGGGAGAATTCGGTGCAGCGCCCCGAACCGCGTTGATGAAGTCGCGATAACTCTCCAGCGATCCGGTTTCGAAATGCGCGTCCAAGTCCGTGTCATGCGGCGCCAGCAGGCCAGAGAATGACCCACGCGACTCGGGGGTCTCGAATTCTCCGGAATCGATCTGGAGATCTTTGTGATCGTAGCGGTAGCGGATGGTCCAATCGCCGTCCACCGGGATGTGCCCTGCAGCGACTTCGTCCGGAGAAGTCCACTGCATCTTGGCGGAAATTTCAAAGTGCTCGAATCCGCCGGTCCACGTTTCGACGGTATCCGCGGAGAGCACGCTGTCCCAGTGGAGTTCGTCGACGGGGAAGCTGGACTCTTCGACCGCGGGCCAGACGCTGGCGAGGCGCATGCCTTGAACCCTGGTGTCCGCGCGAAAAAACAGCCCATCAAAGCGCAGCCGTATTCGGCCCTTCACCGTGCCGCCGAAGGCCTCGGCTACGAAATCGGGGACTTCCAAACCCTTGTTGTCGATGCGCACGCTGCCACGGCTGGCAACGCCGGAAGCATGAAATATGGGCTGGTAGCTGAGAGTGATGTCCTGGCCCACATAGCTTCCCGTGCCGTGAAACTGGCCACCGGCCAAGCTGCCTTCACCGCGGACGTCCACGTGGCCCGTCGGCGTTTCCGCCGAGCGCAAATTCTCGCGCAGATCCTTCAGATTCACCCAGCCGCGGTACCGGAAAGTCCACTTCGGTTGCAAAAAATCCTGCATCTCCGCCTGGGCGTCCAAATGCGAGTGCGCAAAGTCGAAGACTCCTTGCTCCAGCGCGAAGCCGTCTCGCCACAGCGTGAATCTTGCGGAGATCCTGACCGGGATCGGCAGGAAGCGCTTCGCCGTATAAGTTATCGATGACCAATCGAGCGTTCCGAGATACAGCGGACGATCCAGGGATCCGCCGGCGTCCAGCTCCAGATGTAGATCCGACCCTTCGATCGACAGCGGTGTTTGCACGTCGTTGTAAAGGACCCAGCCGTTCTCGAGCCCTACCTGGCGAACGTGCAAGTTGAAAAGGACCTCACGTGAAAGTTTTTTCCCCGAAGCCTGGCGCGGTGCAGGCACATTGGTGGACCCGTCGCGTTCCACGCGGATGTGCACGTGCGGCTGCTGAACGAACAAATCATTCAGCGAAACTCGGCGCCCCCAAAAGGAATCGACGCGCAGGCCGATGCGCACATTCTCGGCGGCGAAGAGCGGCTCCGTGCCCGCGGGTTCTTTGCCGTGAATCACCAGGCCTCGCAGTTCGGCATGGAGCGACAGCCAGCGAATGGAAAGCGTGCGTATTTCGACGCGGCCTCCGGTGATGGTTTCGATGCGGCTCACCAGGAAGCGGCGAATCAGCGGGTTGCCGGTGCCGGTCCCGAAGAAGATGAGCAGGCCCGCCACGATGAGCACAATCTTTACGCCTAGCACCCAGGCCACGTGCCGCAGCCATCTCCACTTTCCCCGCCGCGTTTCTTGCGTCATTTCGCGCCTTGCTCCACGAATTTATTCACCTTCACTCGTGCGCGGCTCTCGTTGAGCCAGCGATCCGCCTGTTCGTTGATGCTGCGCTGCACCAGCGCTTCGCGGATATAGTCGCGCGCCGCATCCAGCGACGGCGGCGCTTGTCCCCGGGCCTGCGCCCGGGGGACTACGGCCTTCTGATAAAAATCTTCCACATCCCTGGGATCAACTTGCGCCGAGGGGCGAAATCTGGAATCCAGGTAGTTGCTAAGATACAGCTGCGCGGCCACCATGTTCCTGACATCGGCGTCGCTCAGCCCGGTCTGCTTTTTTCGCGCCTGGTATTCCTGGGGCGACGTAAACGATTTTTCGACGCGCTCCACCCCTGCTGCAATATCGGCGTCCGATGGATGCGGGAATTGCGCGGTTTCCGCCTCATTCCGCACGATCCATTGATCGATCAAGCGATCCAGAATCTGGGCGTCGCTCTCCGATTTTCCGTCCACGAGTTGCTGATAGCGGCCGAGTGACCGGACGTCACTCCGGAGAATGATGTCGTTTTCGATCCGGGCCGCGATGCGGTCGATGATTTCTTGCGCGCGCAATCGCAGCGGCCGCCCCCACGATCAGCGCTCCGGCGACGACGAGAATGCCCACCCGGCGCGTCAAAACGTCGCTCCCAAATTGAAGAAAATTTGAAAACCGGGAAGCCGCGTACTGCTGAAGCCCTGCGAGCCGGCCTGGCAATCGGGCGTGCTGCTCGGGCAGGGCAGCGGCACCACAAATTTGGGGCGGTTCAACTGATAACCCAGGTCAATGCGAATCGGTCCAACGGGCGTGGCGTACCGGAAACCAAGTCCCACGGTGTGCGCGAAATAGTTCAGCTCGTTCGTGCAGTTAAATTGGCAGGTCTTGTCCGCCGAATTGAAAACAGGAGCTGGCGAGTAGGCGCGGAGGGTCACCCGGTTCAAACGGCTGTAGACGTTTCCGCCGTCATAAAAAAGCGCGCCGCCCAAGGCCGTACCGATGTACGGCAAGCGCATGGGAAAACGAAATTCCTGGTTGAGGATCAGCAGCGCCTGGCCGCCCACGGGAAATCCCGTGGTGGCATCGCGCGGACCGGCCTGATTCAGCGCAAAACCGCGCAGCGAAGTACCGCCGCCGGCGAAAAACCTCTCCGGCAATGGAATTACGCTCACCGCTGTGGTCTGCGGCGGAAAACTAAGCGACACGGTGTCGCGATAAGGCGCCAGAATTCCCACACGGATGGACCGCGCAAAGCTAAACTTCCGTCCGATGGGATGATACGTCGAATTTTGATAATAAAATCGCAGGAAACTCGCGCTCGACCCGATAGCCGTATCCGCGACGCCAAAATCGGCGCTGTTAAAGCTGCCTCGGGTGGCGTCCGCGGGATTGTCGCGCGCATCGTGCACCCAGGTGAAACCGAATTGCGAAACCAGATCCGGTGCATTGAAGAGCGGAACCTCCTGCGGCAGGATGTTCAAGTTCGACACCCGCACTTTGCGGAAGGTGTAGCGATAGATCAGCGACGTTCGCGGCGTGATCTGGTCCGATAGCTGCACCGATCCTTCGTAGCGCGTCTCGGTGAACGTATTGATATCCTGGGTCTTTT
The DNA here is from genome assembly GCA_963788495.1 of uncultured Acidobacteriota bacterium. Classification (GTDB taxonomy): domain Bacteria; phylum Acidobacteriota; class Terriglobia; order Acidiferrales; family UBA7541; genus Acidiferrum. Next base: position 654,433 of record CAWBGX010000007.1, read on the forward strand.
CGGTGTACGTCGTGGCCTGAAACGTAAAGTGCGGATTGGCGAAGGTGTTTGGATCCGAATAGGCCAGCAGCGCGCGGTCTTCAATGGTGCTTCCGCGAAGCTTGAACGACAGCGAATCGCCGCGCCCGGTAAGATTCAGCTTGCTGATTTCCAGAATACCCCGCACCGCGGCTTGCACTTCGCTGGTCGTCGGATTGTTGGTGCTGGCCAATCTTTGCACTTCGAATCCGCCGCCGTAAGCCAGGGTATAGCGCTTGGCCTCTTCCACCAGGACCACCACATCTTTGTCCCGGTCGGTCCCGGCGGGGTTCTGCGGCTCGATGGTCACGCGGTTGAAAATGCCCAGGTTGTATAGTCGGCGCTGGGACTCGACAACATCGCCTTCCCGCAAAGGCGCGTTTGGTTTGACGCCAATCTCGCGTCGAATCACTCCCGCGCGAGTATGTACGTAACCTGCTATCAGGATTTTCCGCACTCGCGTTTGCGGTCCTTCGTCGATGCGATAGACCAGGTTAACGGGATCGGCTTGCGGGATCTCGCTGCCATTTTCTTTGCCTTTTTTTTTCGGCCCTTCCTTCGCGTTCGAGCTGCCATTCTCGCTTTCCGGCTGAGCCTCCTGCGTTTCCTGGCCGGTAGGCTCCGCCGTATACGTGAAGCGCGCGTCGGGAAATCCTTCGTTGTAATAAAGCGCCAGGATGTTGCCGCGATCGCTGGCCACGCTGAAATCGGAATACGGCTGGCCGGCGGTCTCCCCGACTACTCCCAGTAACTCGTCTTCTTTGAACGCATGGACGCCCTCCAGGCTCAGCGCGGCGACCCGTGTTTGTTTCCCTTCCTTTATGGCGAAGCGGATCAGCAGGTTGCCTTCTTTGCCCTGATAGTTATCCAGGATCTGAGTGTCCACGACGGCGTCTTGAAAACCACTGGCCAAGTACAGGCCGCGCATCGACTCTCGGTCGGAGTCCACCAAACGCCGGCTGAACCGCCCGCGTGTCGCGAAGCCCTTGCCGAAAATCTGCAGCCGGCTGCGCAGCAGCTCCGTACTGAAATAATGATTGCCGGCTATCTCGATGCCTGCGAGCTCGTGGCGATCGCCGCGTTCCACCGTGTACGTAATGAGTTCTTCGGTGCCCTTCGACCCTGGATTTTGCTGCACTTCCCGCGTGCTGGTCGCGTACTCCACTTCCGCGTCGAAATATCCCTGCCGCTCCAGACGCTCTCGAATGTTGCGCTTGCCTTCTTCCAGCAGATCGGCGTCGATGGCGCCCTCTTGATACACGGGCACGAGTTTTTTCAGGTCGCCGTTCGAGAATTTTGCCCCCACTACGCTGATCTGGACCCGCGGACCTTCGGTGACGTCCAATTCCAGCGGGATGGTGTTCTTCGCCGCGTCGTATTCCCCGCGGTGGACGACGGCGCGGGCATTGAGGTGGCCTTTCTTGACCAGAAACTTTCGCAAACGATCCGTTCCGCGCCGGATGCGCGCGGAAGTGATCTCCCGCCCGGGCTTCATCTTCAGCCGCGACAAAATCTCGGCGTCACGGTATTCCGTGCCGTTCTTGAGCTGGATCTCGCTCACCCGCACTCGAGGTCCCGGCTTTACGTGGACGATCACGTCCATCTGGTGCGTGGCGGCGTGCGGCTCCGTTTCCGCGGACACTTCGGCGGCGTACAAACCCTCTTCGCGAAGGGTGTCCCGCAATCGCTCGAGTCCCTCATCCAAGGCGTTTCGGCGGAAAGTCTGCCCCAGTGAGAGCTGCATCGCGGCGATGGCCGACGCGTCACTCGGCGGCGCGTCCAGACCCACGATGATCACTCGATTGAAGAACAGTTGCTCGCGAACCACAAAGTCGATGCGCACGCCCCCGTCCGCGGGCGAGGCTACCGCGCGCAAGTCCGCATAATCGCCAGTGCGGTAAAGCGTCCGCAGGCTTTCCGCGATCTGGTTGCGGTCCAACGGTTTGCCAATCTGGATGGAAAGTCCGGTCGGCGATTCCACCAGCACCCGACCGTCGTCCGTCACGATCCGCACCGCGACCACCGATGCGCTGTCCACCGAGGAGCCGTCAGGGACGTCCGCGGCTAGAGGGGAGGGTGGAACACCCTGTGGCGATTGGGCACACGCAAGCGCAGCCCCGGAGAGGAGCGCCTGCACGACAATACTTCGCAAACCATTGCCCCAACTCACTTTCATGCTTCCATTCGCTCAGACGAGGGTAGCACACGGGCGTTGCCTGTCCCGTGAACTTTGGCGCTATGATGACTGCGGAAGGCCGGGGCGCATCTGGTTGGATGCACGAACAGCGTATGAACGACTCTCTCCATCAAAAATACTCGCGCCAAGTCCTTTTTGCCGGCCTTGGAGAACAGGGCCAAGAGCGCCTGTTGGCCTCCAGCGTGGTGATCGTCGGCTGCGGCGCGATCGGCGCGGCCGCGGCAAATCTCCTGGTGCGAGCAGGCGTCGGCCGCCTGAGCGTGGTGGATCGCGATTTCGTCGAGCCGTCGAACCTGCAGCGGCAAACATTGTTTGACGAGGCCGATGCTCGCGAAGCCCTGCCCAAAGCGGTGGCCGCCGAGCACAAGCTTCGCTCCATCAATTCCGGCGGGGCCGTCGAAGGCCTCGTGGCGGATGTTAACCCGCGCAACGCGGCGGAGTTGCTGGCGGGCTTCGACCTAATTCTGGACGGCACCGACAATTTCGAAACGCGCTTTTTGATCAACGATTTCGCCGTCAAGGTTGGACGCCCTTGGATTTACGCCGCCGCCGTGGCCAGTTACGGCCTGACCATGACCATCCGCCCGGGTGAAACGCCGTGCCTCGCCTGCCTGCTGCCCACCGATCGTGGTGCGCAAGGCCTGGAAGAAACCTGCGACACCATCGGCGTGCTCGGCCCCATCGTGAATCTGATTGCCTCGCTGCAAGTCGCCGAAGCCATTAAATTGCTCTCCGGGCGTGAAGCCGCTCTGCACAATCGCCTCATTTCCTGCGATGTGTGGACCGGCCGCTTCCAGTCCTTGCGGGTGACGCGCAACCTCGAATGCCGCGCCTGCGGGTTGCGCGACTTCCCGTACCTCAACGGCGAAGCCCAGCCGCACCTCACCATGTGCGGCCGCGATTCCGTCCAGATTCACGAGCGCCATCGCGCCCTGGATCTCCATCAGCTTAGGGATCGCCTGGCACCCACCGTTGACGAGGTCCGCCACAACGAATTTCTGCTGCGCTTTCGCGTCGCCCCTTATGAAATGACCGTCTTTGCCGATGGCCGCGCCATCTTGAAAGGCACAAAAGATCCCGCCGTCGCGCGAACTTTGTACGCCCGCTATATCGGTTCGTGATCCTCAGTTTTCTCTAATGGTGTTGACGGCGATCAGTGAGGAAGAGGCAATCGCCCGTACGACGAGCGCATCGACGCCCGGTCGATATTCTCGCGCAGGTTCATCAGCGTCAGAAAAGTGCTCAGAATGCGGGCTTTCAGATCGTCGGTAAGCGGCAGCCCGCTGGTCGCCACCCTGGCGAGCGTCCCCCCGTTCTCGGTGATAAAGCTCATGATCTCGCGCTGCCGTTCGTGCGGCGTATTCCCCAGCGCCGTCTCGCGGCGCATCGCGGCGCAACCCGCTTCCAACGACAACGTGAAATGCAGAATGCAGACCTTGTGCTCGGCGAGAGCCGGAGGCGCGTCGTTCTTACAACCCGGAGTTTGGCAGCGTGTCCCCATATGGCACAAAGCGCTATTTGAATAGCAAACAGTATTTGGCTCCGAAAATCCAGTGCGCGTCTCGCAAGTTGTGCGAATCTTGCATTAGCAAGCCCTTCGTAGGACATGTCCCTCCGGACAGGCGGGTGCGGCGAAAATTCATCAGAAATTTATTGACACGCGTCTCCGTCGACTGTATAAAAATACAGATGGGTGAATATTCGTACCAGCCATGAATACGGCCAAAACATTCCGGCACGGACAGATCCTTCGCCTGATCACTGGAGACCGCATCTCCAATCAGGAAGAATTGCGCCGCCGCCTGGCCGCGCAAAAGTTGCGCGTCACCCAAGCCACTCTTTCGCGCGACCTGCAGGAATTGCGCCTGGTGAAAACGCACGAGGGCTACAAGCCGGAAACCACGCTATCCGAGGAGCCCGCCGGTTTGCCCTCCCTGACCCACGCTCTCGGAGAGTTCCTACTGGATATCCGGCCCGCGGAGAACTTGCTGGTCTTGAAAACGCCCCCAAGCGGCGCCCAGCCGCTGGCCGCTGCCGTCGATGGCGCGAAATTCCCGGAAACCGCCGGAACCGTCGCCGGTGACGACACCGTCTTGATCATTACTCCTAACCGCAAGTCTCGCGAATCCCTGCAAAAGAAAATCGAGGCGTTGGTTAGCCGCCCGCTTCGCGGTCGCGCCTGAAATGAGGCACCCTCGCCAAGTCGCAGTGGTAGGTGTCACCGGTTACACCGGCTTTGAGCTGGCGCGCGTTCTCTTGCGCCATCCTGGCGTCACCAGTCCGGTGTTCTACGTGCGCGAAACCCATGGCGCAAAGTGCCTGGCCCAGTTGTTTCCCCAGCTTCGTGGCTTGGGCGAAGCGCCGTTGCGCCCGCTTTCCGTCGAGGCCATTACGCAAAGCAGCGCCGGCACCGCGTTTCTCGCCACTCCGCACGAAGTATCCGCGGAAATCGCGCCGGCCCTGGTCGAGGCCGGCCTCCGCGTCGTCGATTTGAGCGGCGCGTTCCGCTTCCACTCCGCGGAAACATTCACGTCCTGGTACAAGCTCCCCGCCCCCCACGCACATTTTCTTGGCGAGGCGGTGTACGGTCTCCCGGAACTTTACTCCGGCGAGATCGCGAAAGCTCGCCTGGTCGCTAATCCCGGCTGTTACGCCACCAGCGTGATTCTCGCCGTCCGTCCTCTCGCCGACGCCGGCTGGATTGCCGCCGGCAGCAACGTGATTTGCGACTGCAAGTCCGGCGCCAGCGGAGCGGGCAAGGACCCCCGCCGCGAACTCCAATTCGTCGAGGTCGACGAAAACTTCAAGGCCTATAACTTGTTCTCCCATCGCCACACCCCGGAGATTCTCGAGCATACCGGCCTGAGCGAAGACCGCGTGGTTTTCTCCACGCACTTGCTGCCTCTGGCGCGCGGAATTCTTTCCACCATTTACGTCACGCTCAGCGAACCGCAATCCGGCGAAGCCATCGAAGGGCTGTACCGCCAGTTTTACGCCGGGCGCCCCATGGTGCGCATCTGGCCCGCGGGCAAGCTGCCCGAGTTGCAGCATGTTGCGCACACGAATTTCTCCGACATCGGCTTCGCCGTGGATAAATCCGGCCGCCGCCTGGTGATCGTTTCCTGTCTCGACAATCTGGGAAAAGGCGCGGCAGGCCAGGCCGTCCAAAATTTCAATCACATGCTGGGCCTCGAGGAGCAAACCGCACTTCAATGAGAATCGTAATCAAACTTGCCGGAGCTTTACTCGAAGACAACGCCTCCGTGCGTCCCCTGGCTCGCCAGATCGCCGTCCTGGCCAAGGAAGGACACGAAATCCTGGTTGTCCACGGTGGCGGCCGCGCGTTCACCGCCACACTCAAGCGCATGGGCATCGAGAGCAACTTCGTTTCCGGCCTCCGCGTCACCGACCGCGAGACCCGCGACGTCGCCGTCATGGTTTTTGCGGGCCTGCTCAACAAGCGTCTCGCCGGAGCCATTTCCGCCGAAGGCCAGCCCAGCGTCGGCGTTTCCGCGGCCGATGCCCAGTGCTTTCAAGCCGAGCCTCTGGTCCATAACGACGTTCCGGGTGGACTCGGTTTCGTCGGCTACCTTACCGGTCTGAACACCGGCTTTCTCGAATCGCTCTGGCGCGAAGGCCTCCTCCCGGTCGCCCCCTGCCTCGGCCTGGGCTCCGACAACGAGCTCTACAACATCAACGCCGATCACATGGCCGCGGCTTGCGCCGAATATCTCGGCGCGGACCAGTTGGTTTATCTGACCGACGTGGCTGGCGTGTTGGACGGAGAAAAAGTGCTCGCTGCCATCACCTGCCGGGAAATCGAGCACCTCGTGCAGTCTCGCGTCGTTTCCGGCGGCATGATCCTGAAGCTCGAAGCCTCAAAGCGCGCCCTGGAAGGCGGCGTTCGCGAAGTCCGCATCGTCGGCGGCACTTCGCCCGATTCCCTTTTGCTGGCCGTTCGCGCCTCGGAGAGTTCCGACGAAATTCCGGGCGCGATTCCCGGCACGCGAATTCTCCGTGAACCTCTGTCTTCCGCGCAGGCGGCGCTCTCGGCGGCATGATGCGTACACTCGCCAAGAAAAAGCTCGTGGCCCACGCGGCTGCCAAGCCGAAGCCGATTCTCGCGCGCCAACCAAAACCGGACGCGCGCCTTGCCGACGCCGAGAAATTTCTCCTGCCGACCTACAAGCGCTCCTCGGTCCTGATCACCCATGGCCGCGGTTGCTACGTGTATGACGCCGATGGCAAGAAATATCTGGACTTCCTAGGGGGTATCGCCGTCAACGCCCTGGGCCACGCGCATCCGCGCATCGTAAAAGTGATTCGCCGCGAAGCGGCCCGCGCCATTCACCTCTCCAATCTCTACCACAACGCCTATCAGGGCCCGCTGGCCCGCAAACTCGTCGAGTGGTCCGGCCTGGATCGCGTCTTTTTCGCCAACAGCGGCGCCGAAGTCATCGAGGGCGCCTTGAAACTCGCGCGGCTCTGCGCCCGTACCCCGGCCGATGACCCCGCGAAGCCCGCGGCAAAACACCGCATCCTCGCCATGGACAACTCCTTTCACGGCCGGACTTTTGGCGCCGTCAGCATCACCTCCACGGAAAAATATCGCTTGCCCTTCGCGCCGCTCCTTCCCGGCGTCGAGTTTGTCCGCTTCAACGACGTCGCCGATCTGGAAGCGAAATTTGACGCCACTGTTTGCGCCGTGATTTTAGAGACGGTTCAGGGCGAGGGCGGCATCCATGCGGTCTCCGAGGCCTTTTGGAACCGCGCGCGTGCCTTGGCTACGCAACATGGCGCCTTGCTCATTGCCGACGAAATTCAGTGCGGCCTGGGACGCACCGGCCGCAAATTCGCCTATCAACAGTTTTCCTCCAAGCCGGACATCGCCGTCGTCGCCAAGCCTCTCGCGGCGGGCCTGCCTCTTGGCGCCATCCTCACCAGCGAGGCCGTCGCCGCTCGCGTTTCTCCCGGCCTGCACGGTACGACCTTCGGCGGCGGCCCGCTCATCTGCGCCGTCGCTCTGGAGTTTCTCAAGATCATCGAAGACGCCAAGCTCCTCGAAAACATCGGCGCCCGCGGCGCCCAACTCCGCGAAGGCCTCACCGCCCTGGCGAAGAAGTTCGACTTCATCCGCGAAATTCGCGGCGAGGGCCTGATCATTGGCATCGAGCTTTCCATCGATGGCGCTCCCTTCGTCGCCGAAGCCATGCGCCGCGGCCTGCTGATCAACTGCACTCACGACTTCACCCTGCGCCTGCTGCCGCCATTCATCCTCACCAAGGCGCAGGTACGCGATTTTCTTCGCTTGTTTGAGTCTGTTCTCGAATCGACGCCGAAGGCGCAACCCGCCCCGGCGCCGCAAAATACCAAAACCAAGCCGCATCTGGTTCATTCCGCGGCCAGGTGAAAAGGAAAAAATGACCACCGCAACGCTCGCTGCACCTATTTTGCTCGTCAATGATCTGCTCACCGGAGCGGAGTGGAGTCCCGCGCAAACGCGCGAGCTCCTGCAACTCACCGCCGACATCAAGGCTCGCCCGGACCGCTACGCCGCCACCCTGCGCGGAAAATTCATCGCGCTGATTTTCGAGAAGCCCTCGCTGCGCACCCGCGTGACCTTCGAGGTCGGCATCCAGAGCATGGGCGGCTCCGTCGTGTTCCTGGACCACACCCAGGCACGCCTCGGCGAGCGCGAATCCATCGCCGACGTCGCGCGCAACCTCGAGCGCTGGGTCCACGGCATCGTCGCCCGGGTTTACGAGCAGCGCGTGATCGAAGAAATGGCCGCCAGCGCCGGCATCCCGGTGATCAATGCGCTCTCCGACAAATTCCACCCCTGCCAGGCGCTCGCCGACTTCTTCACCCTGGAAGAAAAATTCGGCAACCTGCGCGGCTTCAAACTCGCGTATGTCGGCGACGGCAACAACGTCTGCCACTCGCTGATCTTTCTGGCCGCCCGCCTCGGCGTGCACCTGCGCATCGCCACGCCGCCGAACTACGGTCCGGCCCCGGAAGTGGTCGCCGAAGCCAAGCGCGTCGCTCGCGAAACCCGCGCGAAAATCGAGCTGTTCACCGATCCGCATGACGCCGTAGCCGGCGCGCAAGGCGTCTACACCGACGCCTGGACCAGCATGGGTTTTGAAGCGGAGGAGAAAGTGCGGAAATCCGTGTTCGCCCCTTACCAGGTGAACCGCGAGCTGATGGCGCACGCCGCGCCCGACGCCGCGTTCTTGCACTGTCTTCCGGCACACCGCGGCTCGGAAGTCACCGCCGAAGTCCTCGACGGCCCGAACTCCGTGGTCCTCGATCAATCGGAAAACCGCATGTACGTGCAGAAAGCCATTCTGCAAGCACTTTTCAGCTGAAGCCGCCTCTGGCGCGAAGTAGATCTTGTAGCCGCCCTCTTCACAGGGCGGGGTTTAGAGCGGACAAGGGCGCAAAACGACGCGTTTGCCGCAACTCGTAGCCCCAAATCATTTCGCCGCGCGAAGATTTGTGCTAAAGGACCGCGACCACAACCGATACAATTTCATCACCCAAAAGAACAGAGAGGATTTGTGAACAAGCAGCTCAATAAGCCAAAAAAAGTAGTTCTCGCCTATTCCGGAGGCCTGGACACCTCCATCATCATCCCCTGGCTGAAAGAAAACTACGCCTGCGAAGTCATCGCCATGATCGGCGACGTCGGCCAGCAAGAAGACCTGGAAGCCGCCCGCAAGAAAGCCCTGGCCACGGGAGCCTCCACCGCCTTGGTCGAAGACCTCCGCGAAGAATTCGTCCGCGACTACATTTGGCCCACGCTGCGCGCTGGCGCCGTCTACGAGCACACCTATCTGCTCGGCACCTCCATGGCCAGGCCCGTCCTCGGCAAGCGCCAGGCCGAAATCGCGCTGAAGCTCGGCGCCGACGGCCTCTCCCACGGCTGCACCGGCAAAGGCAACGACCAAGTCCGCTTCGAGCTGGCGTACAAGGCAATCGCCCCCAACGTGCAAATCATCGCCCCCTGGCGTGAGTGGGACATCGATTCCCGCGAAGACGCCATCGCCTACGCCGAAAAGCACCACGTCCCGGTCGAGCAGAGCAAAAAGAACATTTACAGCCGTGACCGCAACATCTGGCACCTCAGCCACGAAGGCGGCGAGCTTGAAGATCCCGCCAATTCCCCTAACGAGGCCATGTGGCAATGGGTCGTCTCTCCCGACAAAGCTCCCGACAAACCCGAAGAAGTCGAAATCGGTTTTGAGTCCGGCACTCCGGTCTCCGTAAACGGCGCCAAGCTCGGCCCCGTCGAGCTGCTGCACAAGCTCAACGATGTTGCCGCCAAAAACGGCGTCGGTCGCACCGACCTGGTCGAGAATCGCCTCGTCGGCATGAAATCTCGCGGCGCCTATGAAACTCCCGGCGGCACCCTGCTCATGAAGGCCCACCAGGAACTCGAGCGGCTCACCATCGACCGCGAAACTGCGCATTTCCAGCAGGCGCTCTCCCACCGCTACGCCGAACTCGTTTACAACGGCGTCTGGTTCTCCACCTTGCGCGAATCGCTCGACGGCTTCTTCAAAGTCGCCCAGCAATTCGTCACCGGCTCGGTAGGCTTGAAACTCTGGAAGGGCACCCTCAACGTCACCAGCCGCAAGTCGCCCTTCTCTCTGTATCGCGCCGATCTGGCCAGCTTCACCATGGGCCGCTACAACCCAAAAGACGCCGAAGGTTTCATCAATTTGTTCGCTCTTCCGGTAACGGTAAGGCCCAAAGCCAAAGCGGAAGGAAGCAACAACTAACCCGTCCTTGTAGGGGCGCAGCACTGCTGCGCCCCTGCTTGGCAACCAAGTCAGCTAAAGATGCCAATGACCGAACGCAAAGACGATCGCCTGTGGGGAGGCCGCTTCGACCAAGCCCCGGACGCGCGCTTCGACGCCTTCCAGCGTTCCTTTGCGTTTGACCGCCGCCTGCTCCCCTATGAATTAGCCGTCGATCGCGCCTGGGCCAAAGCCTTGCAGAACGTGGGGATCCTCACGGATGTGGAAGTCCGCGACACCATAGCCGCTCTGGATCGCATCGCCTCCGAACTAAACGCCGATCCCGCGTTCCTCAACGGTTCCACCGCCGAAGACGTTCACCATTTCGTCGAGAGCGCCCTGGTCCACGAACTCGGCGCGCTCGGCTGGAAGCTGCACACCGGCCGCAGCCGCAACGAACTGGTCGCCACCGATTTCCGCCTCTTCGTGATGGACGCCGCGGCCAGCCTCCAGCGCGCTCTTTCCGCATTTCTAAACGCGCTGTTGCAACAAGCCCAATCCAACCTCGGCGTCCCCATGGCGGGCATGACCCACATGCAGCACGCCCAGCCCATCCTGCTCTCGCATTTCTTGCTCGCGCATGCCGAAGCATTTTCCCGCGACATCACTCGCCTCGAGCACGCCTCCGCGAGTGCCGACGCCTGCCCCATGGGCTCTGGCGCCCTGGCCGGCAACAGCTTCGGCATCGATCGCGCCGCCATCGCCCGCGACCTGGGTTTCTCGCGCATCACCGCCAACAGCGTGGACGCCGTCAGCGACCGCGACTTCGCCCTCGACTATCTTTTCGCGCTCACCGGCATCGCCACCCATCTCTCCCGCCTCGCCGAAGATTTCGTGATCTTCGCATCCCAGGAATTCGCCTACCTCCTTCTGTCCGACGAATATTCCACCGGCAGTAGCCTCATGCCGCAAAAGAAAAATCCCGACTCCTTCGAGCTCATTCGCGGCAAGACCGGCCGCATCACCGGCGCGTTGATCGGCTTGCTAACCACGCTAAAAGGATTGCCCACCAGCTACCAGCGCGACTTGCAGGAAGATAAAGAAGCGCTCTTCGCCGCCCACGATCAGGTCGCCGACATGCTCTCGATCGCCACCGGCGCGGTTGCCACCGCCAAATTCAACGCCGAGCGCCTGCGCGCCGCGGCCTCGAACCCCGCGCTGCTCGCCACTGACGCCGCCGACTACCTGGTGCATCGCGGACTTCCCTTCCGCCAAGCCCATGATCTGATCGGCAAAGTCCTCCGCGAAGCCGAACGCCAGGGCCAACCCTGGACCAAACTTTCTCTCGAAGACGTCCGCAAAATCTCGCCGCTCTTCGAAAAAGATTTCCTCGACGGGCTCTCGGTCGAAAGCGCCATCGCGACCAAGGCCGTTGCTGGGGGAACGGCGACGGAATCCGTCCGCGCCGCGATCGCCGAATTGCAGAACCGCATCACCAAACTAAACGCCAAACTAAATACCGAAAAGGGAGCCAAGCCATGAGTACCCAAGCCGTCCACCTGCAGCAAAACCAAACATTCGCGGCCTCCGCGGAGGATCGGAGGTCCCTTCGGGCAGCGTCGCGCTGACACCTCGACTGTCCCGGCCATGAAGCACGCTCTCTCCGAAGCATCCCTCCCGCGCGGCTTCCGCTTTTCCGCGACCGCCTGCGGCCTGAAAAAAACCGGCGCGCTCGATCTGGCCATTCTTTCCAGCGACGTTCCCGCTTCCGCCGCCGCGGTCTTTACGCAAAATCTCGTCGTCGCTCCGCCGGTCCTCGTTTCCAAAGCAAATTTGCGCCGTTCCAAGGGCCGCATGCGCGGCGTCGTCGTGAATGCGGGCAACGCCAACTGCGCCACCGGCCCGGAAGGCCATGCCGCAGCGCAACGCACCGTCGCCGAAGCCGCAAAGCGCCTGGGATGCAAGCCGCAAGAATTGTTCGTCTGTTCCACGGGCGTAATCGGCGTGCCGCTGGCACTCGACAAAATTCTTCGCAGGCTCCCGCTGCTCGCGCGCGTCCGCCGATCCTCGGCCCGCTCCTTCGCGGAATTGTCCCTGGCCATTTGCACCACGGACACGCGCCCCAAAACGGCTGCGGCTTCCTTCAAAATGGCCGGCAAGCGCATTCACCTGGTGGGCTGCGCCAAAGGCGCCGGCATGATTCATCCCAACATGGCCACCACGCTGGCATTCGTAGCCACCGACGCCGCCATCGCGCCTACCCTGCTGCAGAGAACGTTGCACGAAGTCACCGCCCGGACCTTCAATTCCATCAGCATCGACGGCGATACCTCCACCAACGACACCCTCCTCGTGCTGGCCAACGGCGCCGCGGGCGCACCCTCCATTAAGGCAGGCAGCACCGCGCACCGCGCGTTCACAGCCGCGCTCGAAGAAGTCTGCCACTCGCTAGCGCTGCAAATCGTCGCAGACGGCGAAGGCGCGCAGCGCGTGATCGAAATCCTGGTGCGCGGCGCAAAGACCGAAGCAGCCGCCCGCCGCATCGCCGAAACCATCGCCACCTCGCCGCTCGTCAAGACCGCCTTCGCCGGAGCCGACCCCAACTGGGGCCGCGTCTTCGCCGCCGCTGGCCGCGCCGGCGTCCCCTTCGATCCCTCGCGCGTGGAAATCATCATGGCCGGCATCCGCGTCTTGCACCGCGGCAAGCCCCTGGACTTCAACGAGCGCGCCGCCAGCAACCGCCTGCTCGCCGACCATGTCCCGATCATCGTAGATCTGCACGCCGGCCGCAGCTCCGCCCGTTACTGGACCTGCGACTTCACCGCCGAATACGTCCGCATCAACGCCAGCTACCGCACCTAAGCCGAGCCTCCGGTCGGAGCGCAACACGCTAGGCCCCTCCTTGGGGAGATAGCAAATGCTTGGCTCCCTCTGTAGGCGCTGGGCTTCAGCCCGGCGCGTCCTTTCGGTCCCTCCAGAATCAACCTCGCTTCCTCAACCCGTGCTAAAATGTGTTCATGGCGAACACACGTAGCGCTACCCTCAGCATCCGCCTCAAACCCGAAACTAAAAAACGCTTGACCAAATTGGCCAAAGCCTTCGGCCGCAGCTCCAACTTTCTCGTCTCCGATGCGGTGGAATCCTACATTGCCGACCAGGAACGCCTTCTCGCGGAAACTCTGCAGGCAGATCGCCAAGTACAATCCGGCCATTACATCAAGCATGAGGACATGAAGGCTTGGCTGCTCTCCTGGGGCACCGACCGCGAGCTGCCGCTCCCCAAATGCATCTGCGGCAAAAACCACAACGATGAGGCGCTGTGCCGGTAGAGATCGTCTGGTCTCCCCTGGCTCGCGCACGTCTTCAGGAAATTCACGCCTACGTTGCTCTCGACAAACCGGACGCCGCAAAAAAGCTGGCCATTCGAATTGTCGCAGTCGTGGAAGCCCTCAGGAGTCACCCCTATCTGGGTCGCGCCGGCGCCGCACCCGAACTCCGGGAACTGGTCATAGGCGGCACTCCCTATATCGTAATCTACCGCGTGCACGCCAATCGCATCACAATAAACACCGTCTGGCACGCCGCTCAGAAAAAATGACATGTTCGTATTACGCACCGGACCTGTCGACCCTGAACCTTCCACTCCCAGTTCCAATTGGCAAACCGTCCGCGCAGAGCGATTTTTTTGACTTTTCCCACGCTGGTCCCTGGCATCGCATCCTCGCCCCCACGCCACCCGCTGCCAACTCTGCCCCATCGTGTTATCATTGCGAGTCGCCCAAAATCAGTAAACATCGCAGGCCCTTTGCGACCACCGCCCGACAAGCAGCTTATTCTCGATTCCCTGGCCGCCATCGCCAGGGGCGCTGGTCGGCCGCCGTCACGCTCGGAATTCGTCTCGCTCGCCGGAATTTCCGAGCATCAGGTCTCGCGATTCTTCCCCACCTGGAACGCCGCCCTCCGCGCCGCCGGACTTCGGCCTTATACCTTCAATCTGCGCCTCGAGGACCGCGAACTGCTCGAAGATTGGGGCGCCGCTGTTCGCAAACACCGCAAAATTCCCGCCCGTCGCGCCTACTATCACCTCGGAAAATTCGACCATCGTACCTTCGAACGCCGCTTCGGCCCCTGGTCCAAGCTTCCCGAAGTTTTTCGCAACTTTGCCAAAGACCAACCGGAATGGGCCGATGTCCTGGCTCTTCTGCCCGCTCCCGTTCCCAACCCTTCGCCAAAGCGCGTGCCAGACTCCGCCCCAAACTCCGCCCCAAGCCCAGCGTCCAACTCCGCGTCAAACCCCGCAGTACCACCGGCTCGCCCTGAGCCTCGAAGGGCACTCCTGTTTACCCCCAGCCTCGAAGGCCCTGCGCGATTTTCGCCATCCAACAAGAATCGCGCCTCGGACCGGCAATCGCCGCCTTCGCCTCCGCCCGCCAAACTTCGCTACCAGCCCCTGGACGGCCGCCCAATCTATGGCCGGCCCATGGACTTCCGTGGCCTCCGCCACGAGCCTGTCAACGAACAAGGCGTGGTGCTTCTGTTCGGCATGGTCGCCCGGGAACTCGGCTACATCGTCGAAGCCGTCCAATCCGGCTTCCCCGACTGCGAAGCCAAGCGCCAGATCTCTCCGCAGCGCTGGCAGCGCGTCCACATCGAATTCGAATTCGAGAGCCGCAATTTCCGCGACCACGGCCACTCCCTCACCGGCTGCGACATCATCGTCTGCTGGCGCCACAACTGGCCCGACTGCCCTCCCCACCTCGAAGTCCTCGAACTCTCCTCCCTCCTCGAATCCCTCCCCACCTCCGACTCCTAACTTTCGCTTCTGTAGGCGCTTCTGTAGGGGCGGGCTTTAGAGTCTCTGTGGCAACTGGGGGTCGGACCTTTAGGTCCGACATACGTCCTATGTTTGCACTACGGCTTCAGCCGCTGAGGAATTGTTTTTGAGGTTGCCACACAGCCTCTTCAGCCCGGCGCGTGACCCCCCAACAAGGGTGCAGAAAGCGATCGGTCACGGCGTACGAATACGATCACCAAGATGCGGCGCCAACAGTTGGAAATGTTTGGGGTTCCAGGTGTATATGGTTTGAGCTTTGGACTTTGCGGCGCAACCCAAGAGCAGCGCATCGTAAACGCGCCCGCCCGTGATTCCCCGCTCTGCGGCGTTCTGTATGATTGCGAAGTACTCCTCGGAGTCGAGTGACACCAAGGCCAGCCGCTGGCGAATCTCACCGACAAAAAGAAGCCCCTGCTCGGGAGGAATCAAGGGTTTCACACGCAAAGCCGTCATCACTGCAAACACTTCGGCGAGAGTGTGTATCCCGCACGCGGAGTCTTTCTTACTTGCCGAAGCAAGTAGCTTGATGCTCGGCTCATGGTGCGCATGTCCGCCCCAAAAGGCGGCGACCAGCACCGAACTATCGAAAAACTGCCTCAATCGCTAAGCTCGCGACTCCGATTTTCGCGTTCTCTTTCGATCAAGTCTGGAATCGAGGCCTCGGAAAGTTCGCCCTGGTAAACCCAAATACCGTATTCCTTTTTCATCGTGGCCTGGGGACGAACCGGCCGCAGGGTCATGCGCTCGCCTTCACTTTCGATCAGCAGTTGGTCGCCAGCCGCAAGTCGCAATTTGTCGCGCAAAGGCTTCGGAAGGACCACCCGGCCAGCCTTGTCGACGGATACCGTGTTCTTCATAATGGCATTATACGATGGCAAAAACCAGATGTAAATGCCATTTGTTGATAAGATTGTTCCCTTATCGGGCGAGCGTAGCCCAGGGGAGTTCGCCGGTTTGCGAACCTCCACTGGGCCAGATAATGAAAGGAAATGGAGTCCGGAACGGACGAGTGAGCCTTGATAGGTCAGGCCTTCAGGCCTGACTCGCGTAGCGACGAAGGAGCGGTTCGCCCGCCTTTGCGAACCTCTCCTGGGTGCGGCAATCAAGAACAAATCTAGTCTCGCAGGGACGACTGAGCCTCAGTGCGTTACGCCATCCATTTCATCGCTCCCGCGGGTGCCCCATCCCCGGATTTTGAGGGTGGGCTCTGCGCGTTTGTAGAGGCGGCTTTACGTCGCCATCGGTCTACATCATGGCAAGCGCCTCTGGAGTGCTGTACATCGGGACTACCAACGACCTCGAACGGCGGGTTTTCGAGCACAAGAATAAGAGGGTTCCCGGTTTCTCGGCGCACTGCCTGGATCACCGCTTCGCCCCACACAAAACGCAGTAGCGAGTTGCCTTGCTTGCTGATCCCTCAAGCGCCGGAGGCGCGTCACCTTTTAGCCCAGCCCGTTAGGGCTGGGTTAGAGGGCAAGAGACGGCGAGCACCGTAGGTGCGGCACCCACGCGAACTTGTGACCCTGCTCACTGGCCCATTGTGAGGAATTCGCCTTCCCTTCTGTTCACCACTCGTCGCTCACCACTTACCTTGTCATCCTGCTTGCCCTGAGCCCCGAAGGGAGCGCTAGCGGTCGAAGATTCCGACCTTGTCGGAAAGGCTCTCTCTTGAGGTCTATTGTAGGGGCGCGCTTTAGCGCGTCCCCGCGAGCGCAGCGAGCCTTCCCTGGTGTCATTCTGAGCGTAGCCCTTGTCATCCTGAGCGTAGCGAAGGCTGGCGCTTTCTTTTTCATCTGCCACTAATTCTACTGAATCAGCGGCCTTGGAGAGCGTTAGCGGTCAGTTCGAATTGCGGGGTGCGTCAATCCAATAAAAACCATCAGGGGTCAGATGAGCCATGTGCAGATGACCGCCCATACCAAAGCAATCCGCGTCGGAATTGTCGATGCACTCTTGAATGTAGTTCGATACCAGTTTCAGAGCCTCAATGACCTGCTCCCCGAAATTTAGTCCAGCCAAAACTTAGCTTCTCCGGGTATAAGACCACGAGAGGAGAAGCGCCATGAAAGGAAGCCGCTTTAGTGAAGAGCAGATCGTTGGGGTGTTGAAGGAGGCAGAGGCTGGAGTTCCCATGAAGGACCTCTGTCGTCGCATGGGCATCAGTACAGCTACGTTCTACCACTGGAAAGCGAAGTACGGTGGTCTGGAAGTGAGCGAGACCCGGCGGCTGCGTCAACTGGAAGAAGAGAACGGACGGCTGAAGAAGATCGTGGCGCAGCAAGCCTTGGACCTGGACGCGCTGAAGGTGGTGCTGGCAAAAAAGTGGTAGGCCCGCGGGCGAAGCGAGAAGCGGTGCGTGTCGTGAGGGAAGAAGCAAGACTCAGCGAGCGACGCGCCTGTGGGCTGATCGGGATGCACCGCGGGAGCTGGCGGTACCGGCGGAAGGAACGGAACGAAGTGGCGTTGCGGGCCCGGCTGCGCGAGTTGGCAGGCGAGCGCCCGCGATTCGGCTATCGGCGGCTGTACATTTTCCTGCGACGGGAGAAGACCGCGGATGGAACGCTGCGGTGGCGTGTCAACCACAAGCGAGTGTATCGGCTGTACCGGGAGGAGGGGCTGGCGATGCAGCGTAGGAAGCGCAAGAAATTTCGATCTGAAACGCGGGTACCCTTGGCGCTTCCGACGCGTGCAAACGAGATGTGGACGATGGACTACACGCATGACGAAATGGCCGGCGGGCGGAAATTCCGAACACTGAACCTGATGGATGGCTTCACGCGAGAGGCCCTGTGGATCGAACCGGACACGTCGCTGCCCGGTCTGCGTGTGGTGCGGGTACTGGAGGGGCTGCGAGAACAACGTGGAACACCGGCGGCAATCCAGGTAGACAATGGAACGGAGTTCACCAGCCGCGTTGTGGATCAATGGGCCTATCAGAATCAGGTGGCGCTGCACTTCATCGAGCGCGGCAAGCCCACGCAGAACGCGTTCATCGAAAGCTTCAACGGGAAGTTCCGCGATGAATGCTTGAACCAGAACTGGTTCGTTGATCTCCGACACGCACGGAAGGTGATCGAGGACTGGCGGGTTGATTACAACACGGTACGCCCACACAGCTCGCTGGGGTATCTGACGCCGGAAGAGTTCGCGGCGAGTGCCGTCGCGCGACCGGCGTCTCCCCCCACGCCGGTCGTCTCTATCGACCCAGCATGGGCCGGATCGGATGTGCAGGAACCCCGGAGTGCTAACTTATGACTGGACCAAAAACGGGGGGCAGGTCAGCGGCCGTTGATCCATACGTAGAACGCCGAATAGACTCCATCGAAGACGACGAAGACGTCACGCCCATTCCAGGACGCGGGTACCGTAAAGGTGCGCCGGTACGATCCCACAGGATTCCGCTCAGTGTAGGAGGTCCATGATTTATCGGGCTGGCTCATTACGTGTGGAGCATTCCGGCTGAACGGATAAGTGAAGTTGACATAAATAGGCGTGCCGTAGCCCTCTAGTTCCCAGTTCGAGGGCACCTCAATGTGCGCCCACTTGGCGGGATAGTCGGGACGGTAAAAGTCGACCGGACGCTGCGACGGTTCCTTCACCCAGCTGAACTGCCAGACCCCGTTCAGTGATTGCGTGAAACTCGACATACCTCCGCTCAGCGCCTCAGCCTCGCTTGTATACGGCATCAACGTTGCGTGGGCTGGCTCCTTGTTGACGCCCAAAACACGAGGATTCTCAATCTCCGATGGAAGCGGGACTTGCTGCGCAAAACAGGCAGGAGCCATCAGCGATGCAAAGAAGAGTAGGATTGCGACGAATCGAGGCATTAGAAATCTCGCGTAAGTAGATTAGCGCTTGTCAGAATATCCTGCTTGCTGAGCTTCGCCCACGACAAACCGTAAAGCGCAACAAACAAGAAACACACGAGCGGAACTGCGAAGCCGATACGCATGGAGTGGTTATCGGCGATACGCGCCGTGAATGGGAGAGTAATCGCGCCGCCAACAATGGACATAACAATTAATGAAGAGGTGAGTTTTGTATGTTCGCCCAAACCGCGAATGCCTAGAGCAAAGATGGTGGGGAACCCTACTGACATAAAGAAGAAAGAAGCAAACATGGCGTAGAGCCCGGCCTTGCCGCCGCGCATTGTAACGGCAAGCAGCGCGGCGTTTGTCAGCATGTAGGTCGCGAGCACCCGATGGGCTTTAAGTTGGCTGATGACGGCGCTGCCACAGAGCCGGCCAAGCATGAACAAAACAAATCCAATACCCCCGAGCCATTGCGAAGCCTGCAATCGGGTTACTCAGCGGAGTTCTCCAGAACGTAGTTCACGCAGAAGCTGAAGATTCCGGTCTGTGCAGCAACAAAGACAAATTGTGCAGCGACGCCCAAAGTGAAGTGTTTGCGCCGGAACAAGTCCCAATTCCGAGACACGACGAAAGTGGAGACCGCATAGGCCCCGATCAGGAGTGCATATTTTATAGTTTGGAGAAGAGATTCATTCCAACCGACTAGTCTCCACATCAAGCCTAGAATGGGTGCGATAAAGAAGTACAACAAACCGCAAACTGCCGCCAGTACAAGGGCAATCGCGATTTGCTCTGAACTCGACGGTTTGACTTGGGCAGCGGATGAACCGCCAGTGCGGCTTTCGTCCGCCACGTGCAAATCGGGAATTCGAGATAAGAGGAAGACTACCAAGAGCAAGGCAACGAAAACGGCAACGCCGAGATAGGGCGTGGTAAGGCTGGCATTGGCGTTCCGGCCCGCGCCTGCTCCGAAAACGAAGTGACCCCCTACGATTGGACCCAGAATCCAGCCAACTCCGTTGAAAGTCTGCGCGATATTGATGCGAGTTGGGCCGCTCTCCGGCGGACCCAAAACGGTTGCGTAGGGATTGGCGATGGTTTCAAGGCAGGTCATGCCGGAGGCGATCACGAACAAGCCCAGGAGGAATGCCCAATACGTGCCGATATTGACGGCCGGAATGAACCAGAACGCGCCCCCGGCAATTAGGATGAGTCCCACGAGGATGCCGCCTTTGTAGCCGAGTTTTTTCGCGATCAGGCCGGCTGGAATTGCCATGAGAAAGTACGCGAGATAATTGGCAGCTTGGACGAGGCCGGACTGTTCCTTGCTGATATGCAGGGTGTCCTGAAAATGTTTGTTCAGGATATCAATCATCCCATTGCAAAAGCCCCACAGAAGAAAGAGCGAGGTGATAAGGATGAAAGCTACGGCGAGGTTGGTGCCATCCGCCGTGCGGAACATCCCCCGACTCGAGCTTGCAGGATTAACGGTCGTGGTTGATGGGCTTATGCCAGTGTTCATCGTGTTCAGTCCAGAGAGACGAGGATTTTAGTAAATTGCGACGGATTTTCACTCCAGGAGCGCAAGGCTTCTGGAGCTTTTTCGAGCGGGACGATTAAGCTCACTGCCTGGTCGACGGGAAACTTCCCTGCTTCCAAAAGCTGGATAACGGCCTGGAAATCCTCGGGCTGGGCGTTTCTGGCGCCCAAGATATCCAGTTCTTTTTGGACAAAGAGCTTCGTTTCGTAGCTGACTGGTTCTTTCGCGTAGCCGATGTAAACGACTCTGCCGGTGAAGGCTACTTCTTCGACGGCTGCGCGAAAGGTTGTGGGATTGCCTACGGCCTCGATGACGACGTCAGGACCCAAGCCATCCGTCACATCCAGCAAAGCTTTGTGGAGGGGCTCGCGCAGCGTATTGATGGTGGAGTTTGCACCGGCGCGTTTGGCGAGTTCGAGCTTGTGGTCCTCGACATCGATGCAGATCGTGCGCGCGCCGCGAAAATGGGAGGCCGCCACAGCGCCGAGTCCGACTCCGCCACAACCGAAAATGGCCACGGTGTCGGTCGCCGTGACGCGGCCGCGAGCAACGGCATGAAAACCGACAGTAAGAGGCTCGACGAGGCACAATTCTTTGGTAGTGAGATTCGCCGGATACAGTTTTTCCTGCGGGAGGACGATGAGTTCAGTCAGGGCACCGTCTCTTTGTACGCCCAACGTCTGGTTGAATTGACAGGCGTTTGGACGGCCACGCCGGCAGGAGGCGCATTTGCCACAGTTGGTGTAAGGAAAAACAGCGACGTCTGTGCCGACTTTGAGTCGGCTATCCAAGAAGTCGCCTTCGAGGATTGTTGCGGAGACCTCGTGGCCGGGAATGCGCGGGAAAGAAACCATGGGGTTCAATCCGCGAAAGGAATTCAGATCGCTCCCGCAGAGGCCAACCATACGAACTTTCAAAAGCACGCTGCCATTGGATTTGCATGGCTCGCGCACCTGTTCGATGGCAGCTTCTCCGGGATTGCGAATTACCAGTGCATTCATGTTGGATCCGGGTTCGCGGAAATTTGGGCTGACTTTGCCAGACCTCACCTGTAGCGCTGCGGTCTTGAAACAGGGCGAAGTCAGGCGACTACTTCTTGGAGCTCATTCGCTGAATGCTCTTCGAAGCGGGTTTGCCATCATACATAATCGTTGCGTCCGGACGCGAGCTAGACCCAACGCCGGTTCCATGCCCTGCGCTGACAAGCACAACGTGGAACGTCCGGTGTTCGAGGATTCCCTTGAAAGACCCATATCGCTCGCCGATGGTGACTGTTCGGGTCTTGTCGTCCCAGTGGATGGGAATCGTTGAATACGCACCCTTTTCATAGTTGTAGGTATCGCCTTCGTCTTCGTAGAGAGTGAAATCCGCATTCGCTCCGCCATAGATGCGGAGTTCAATCGGATCCGGCTTTCCGGCGGCGAATTCCACTGCAGGTCCGAAAGGAATGATAGAGCCCGCCTTGACGTAAATGGGCATGGTTTCAAGCGGAGCGCTTGCCGTGGTGTTCTGTCCACCGTTTAGTCGCTTGCCCGCCCAGAAATCAATCCATTGATGACCTGCCGGAAGATAGAGAGCGCGCTCTTTGGCGCCTTCTGTGGTGACAGGATTGATCAGCAGAGCGCCGCCGAACATGAACTGATCCGGAATGCCGGTAACCTTGGGATCCGACGAGAATTCAAGCGGTAAGGCGCGCATGAGCGTTTCGCCGTTTTTGGTTACGCCCCACGCAGAGGAATAAATATAGGGCAGAAGCGCATATCGCAAATCGTCGTACTTGCGAAGGATTTGCTCAACGTCCGAGCCGTAGTTCCAAATTTCAGCGTTGGACTTATAGCCGTGAACCCGGAAGAGAGGGCAAAACGCGCCGTATTCGAACCAGCGCACCAGGAGCTCATGAAACGCCGGCGAAGTGTATTGATCGTCGGGTCGGAAGAAGCCGCCGATGTCCGTGGTCCAGTACGGCAAGCCGGACATGCTGAAGCTGAGCCCGCCCGGAATTTGGCGCCGGAAGGTAGTCCAGTCGGAGCTAATGTCGCCGGACCAAGAAGCAGCTCCGTTCCGCTGCTGTCCCGCAAATGCCGAGCGGGTCAGGATAACAACGCGCTTTTGATCGGTTGTGCCACGCTGCCCCTCGTAAATTGCTTTCGTTACATATAAAGGATAGGCGTTGCGGACCGAATTGCCAGAACCGAGAAAGGTCTGTTTGCCCTTCAGAATATCGAACTCCGGCTCCGAAGCATCCATCCACCAACCGTCCATGCCTTTGTCGAAGATGCCAGACTTGAGTTCGGACCAAAACGCGGTTTGGGCGTCGGGATTAAAAATGTCCACCCACGGCTCACCTTTGATTAAGAACGAGCGGTCCTGCAAGCGTTTGTATACATCGGACTCCGGTCCGAAACGAGACCAGACGGAAATTAACATGTGGAGATCTTGGGCGTGCAACTGATCCATCATTTCCTTGGGATGAGGATAGAACTCTTCGTCGAACTTGGCGGCGTTCCATCCGTATTTGCCCCAGTATTGCCAGTCCTGAATCAAAGCATCCACGGG
>CAWBGX010000008.1:0-318508 GCA_963788495.1 uncultured Acidobacteriota bacterium
AAGTCAATCCGTAGAACTGCTCAACCCGTAGTACCTACTATGGCCCAGGTGCACTCAGTTCCGGCCGGGATCGGTCGGGCCTTCCGCCGCCTCGGCTGGCCGTTGCTGCGCCTGGCCGCAGCCGTCACCGTACTGTGGTTTCTCTGGCGGCACGTGGGCGCGGCGCCGTTCAAGGACGGGCTGCGCGCGGTCACCTGGCCGGCGGTCGTGGCTGCCGTCACGCTCACTGCCCTGACCACGGTGTGTTCAGCCTGGCGGTGGCGGGTCGCCGCCCAGGCGCTCGGCATGAGTATTGGCTTGCCAGCCGCAGTCCGCTCCTACTACCGCTCCCTGTTCCTCAACTCCGTGCTCATCGGCGGGGTTCTCGGTGACGTGCACCGGGCCGTCACGCACGGCCGGCGCAGCGGAGACGTGGTGCTGGGGCTGCGGGCGGTGGGGTGGGAACGGCTGTGCGGTCAGGTCATCCAGGCCGTGGTGACCGTCGTCGTGTTGCTGACTCTGCCCTCGCCGGTCCGGCCAGCGCTGCCGTATGTTCTGGCGGGTGTCGCAGGTGTCGCAGGTGCAGTGGGGTGTGCTGCGCTGGTCGCGAGGCGTGGCGATCGCC
Source organism: uncultured Acidobacteriota bacterium (assembly GCA_963788495.1). GTDB lineage: Bacteria > Acidobacteriota > Terriglobia > Acidiferrales > UBA7541 > Acidiferrum. Next base: position 605 of record CAWBGX010000008.1, read on the forward strand.
GTGGCCGGTCGAGGCTGACCCGCGCCGCGCGGGCCGTTGCCGATGACCTGCGTCACGGCATGCTGGCCCCGCACGTGTGGCCCCAGCTCGTGGTGGCCTCGATGCTGGTCGTCGTCGGGCACACGGCCACGTTCGTCATCGCGGCCCGGGTCGCCGGCAGCACCGCACCCCTGGGCGAACTGCTCGTGCTGCTAATGGTGATCCAGACTGCAACGGTGATCCCGCTGAGCATCGGAGGGTGGGGGCTGAGGGAAGGAGTCGCCGCCTGGGCCTTCGCCGCGGCCGGGTTCGGCGCTGCCACCGGGATCACGATCGTCACTCTCTATGCGGTGCTCATGCTGATCGCAGTTGCCCCCGGCGCTGGCCTGCTGCTGGGGGACGCCGTTCGCCGCCGTCGCGACCGGGGACTACCGGACGATTCGAGACGACCCGATCCGGCGCCGCGGCCGTTGGAGGTCGTTCGTGATTGACCGGCCATACCTGGCGACCGGCCTCGGCACGCCGCTGACGGCGCCCTCGACCTGGCGCGAGGCCGAACGGCTCGTCCCGTGACCGGAGCGGTCCAGGCGGCAGCGATCCGCCGGCGTATTCGCATTCCGCTGCGCTTCGCTGACGGCTACTCAACCACTGCCACGGTCGTCAGCTTCGTCGGCCTGATCGATGCGCAGCAGCACGTGGCCCTGGAACTTGGCCGGCCCGCCGCGGCCGCGCTGCCGCTGGTACGCCTGCACAGTGAATGCCTCACCGGTGACGTATTCGGCAGCCAGCGGTGCGATTGCGGGCCGCAACTGCGCGAAGCGGTCGAGCGGATCACCAAGCACGGCGGCTATGTGCTGTATCTGCGTCAGGAAGGGCGCGGCATCGGGCTGTATGACAAACTCGACGCCTACGCGCTGCAAGATCGTGGTCTGGATACCTACGACGCGAATCTAGCGCTCGGTCACCAGGCCGACGAGCGCGACTACACCAGCGCGGCCCAGATGCTGCACGCGCTCGGCGCCGACCGCATCGTGCTGCTGAGCAACAACCCGGACAAGGGTGCTCAGCTGGCCCGCCTGGGCATCACGATCGCCAGCCAGGTCCCCACCGCGCTGCACCTTACCGGGGCCAACGCCGCCTACCTGGCCACCAAGGCCCAGCGTGGCGGGCATGACCTGCTGTCGCGGAGTTTTAACCACGCTGGCAAGCCGCGCCGGCCCGCCGGTCCGCTCGCCGGTCCCGCAGACATAGGGCTCGAGGCCTGATGACAGACGTCCTCGAGCATCCCCCGCCTGCCACCGTGCCAGCCGCCCCCGCAGCACGCGCGATGGCGGCCATCGTGTTGACGGTGGTGTTCGAGCTCCCATTCCAGCCGCGCCGCGGGTGGATCCCACTCCGGCAGGCGATGTCGGCCCGGCTACATAGATGGAGGCGCGATGCGTGCGATTCGCCCGGCAGATGAAAGCTCGGCGGATGAAAGCGCGGCGGATGAAAGCGCGGTGCAGGCGATTCGCCCGGTGGATCAGGGTGCGATCCGGCTCGCGACGGTCCTGGGGGTGCTCTCCACGGCCGCTCTGCTCGGCGTCGTGTCCGTCGCAGTCGGTCTCGGCGTCGCTGGCTGGATCGCCGGGCTGGCTACCGGCTGGGCCGCGACGGCGCTGATCGTCACCGCCCGCATGCGGAGCGACCAGCCGACGATACTCCCGGCGGACTGGGTCACCCTTACCCGGGCAGTGTTGTGCGCCGGGGTCGCGGGCCTGGTCGCCGCCTCGTTGTCGTTGGGCCGGCCGGTGTCGAGCACAGCGCTGGTTACCCTTTCCGCCGTCGCGCTAGCACTCGACGCGGTGGACGGGCAGGTGGCGCGCCGGACCGGTACCGCCACCTCGCTGGGCGGACGTATCGATGGCGAGGTCGACGCCTTCCTCATCCTGCTGCTCAGCATCGTCGTGTCGCAGGCCTACGGCAGCTGGGTGCTGGTCATCGGCGCCGCTCGCTACGCGCTGCTGCTGGCGGGCTGGCTGATCCCGTGGCTAGCCGCGCCGTTGCCACCTCGGTACTGGCGCAAGGTCGTGGCCGCGGTCCAGGGCATCGTGCTCACCGTCGCCGCATCCGGACTGGTCGACCGCCGCACCGGGATGATCGCGGTTGCCGCCGCGTTGCTGCTCCTGGCCGAGTCGTTCGGCCACGACGTGATCTGGCTGTACCGCACCGGGGCCGGCCCGCGCACTCGCCTGGCACTGCGGCTGGCCATTGCCGTGCTTGCGATCGCGCTCGTGTGGGGTGACCTCCTTGCGCCCGACCGTGCCTGGCAGTTCACCCCCGCCGCCTTTGCCCGCATCCCCCTGGAGGCGCTGGTCCTGGTTGCTGTCGCGCTGGTGCTGCCCCCCCGGCCGCGACGGATCGTGGCCGCCGTCGCTGGAGTCCTGCTCGGCGTGCTCACTTTCGCCAAGATCCTCAACATAGCCTTCTACGAATTCGCCGACCGGGCGTTCAACCCGGTGTTCGACTGGGGCAGCATCGGCTCGGCTCTGGGCGTGCTCCGCGACGCGATCGGCCCCACGGGCACAGACATTGCGCTCGCCGCGCTCGGTCTCGGTCTCGTCCTGCTCGCCTGCGCGATCACCGCGGCAACGATTCACATCACGACGCTGGCCGCCCGCCATCGCCGCGCCACGGTTCGCGGCCTCGCTGCACTCACAGCGGTCTGGGCAGTGTGCGCGGGCCTGTCACTGCAACTCATCCCGGGATCCCCGGTCGCCTCCACCAGCGCCGCCGGGCTGGCCGTCGCGCAGGTGCGCGCCACCCAGGCGGCATTCGCCGACCAGCGCCTTTTCGAGCAGACCATCCACAGCCCGGACCCCGAAGCTCGCATCCCCGCCTCGGACCTGCTCACCGGACTGCGCGGCAAGGACGTCATCATCGCCTTCGTGGAGAGCTACGGACAGGTTTCGCTCCAGGGCACGACCTTCGCTCCAGGCATCGAAGCCGCCATCAGCCGGGACAACGCATCGCTGGCCAGCGCGGGCTGGTCCACGCAGAGCGCCTGGCTTAACGCCCCGAGCTTCGGCGGGACCAGCCAGCTCGCCCATTCCACCCTGCAGGCGGGGGTGTGGGTCAACAGCACGCAGCGGTATGCCGAGCTCCTCGGCACCAGCCGGTTCACCCTCAGCGACGCCTTTGACAAGGCCGGATGGCGCACCGTCAGCGACAGCCCCACTAACGGTGCCTGGCCGCCCGGCAAGTCCTTTTTCCACTACGACCAGCTCCTCGGCCGCTACAACGTTGGCTACCACGGACCGACCTTCAGTTACTCTCCGATGCCCGACCAGTACGCCCTCGCCGCGTTCCAGCGGCTCGAACTTGCCCCCGGCCACAAGCCTGTGATGGCCGAGATCGACCTAACCTCCTCGCACTGGCCGTGGGCCCCGTTGCCGACCATGGTGCCCTGGAACAAGGTTGGCGACGGCTCAATATTCGACCCCATGCCCGCTAAGAGCGAATCCCGGACCACGGTCGAGCGCAGCGCCAGCCTCGAGCGCCAGTTCTACGGCAGATCGATGCAGTACTCGATGCAGGCCCTCACCTCATGGGTCACCGAGCTCAACGACCCGAACCTCGTGCTCATCCTGCTCGGCGACGAGCAGCCCGACTCCCCCATCAGCAGCCCCGGACAGGCGACTCACGAGGTGCCGATCTCGATCGTCGCCCACGACCCGTCTGTGTTCCGGCAGACTGCCTCCTGGCGCTGGCAGAACGGGCTGCTGCCCGGCAGCTCCGCTCCGCTCGAGCCAATGAACGCCTTCCGCAACCAGTTTCTCGACGCTTTCAGCACAGGCTCGTAGGCGGTGAGTCACGGAAGGTGGCTGGTGTCGTTGACGCGATGGACGGCGGCGAATTCGCGGTCGTGCCATTGGATTTCGTTGATGCAGGCGGAGCCGAGATATAGCCGGTAAAGGGTGCTAAGCGGGACGCCGAGAGCCCGGCAAAGCAGGATCTTGATCGGCGTGACATGGCTTACCACCAGGACGGTCGTGCCGCCGTGGTCCCGCAGCACCCGATCACAGGCCCGGTTTACCCGGTGTGCGGTGGCGGCGAAGCTCTCGCCGCCCGGCGGCGCCTGCTCGGGGTCGCGTCGCCAGGCTGCCGCGGCTGCGGGCCAGCGCTGCTGGATTTCCGCCAGGGCGAAGCCATCCCACTCACCAAAGTCGGTTTCACGGAGATCATCGTCGATGACGGCGGTCAAGCCCAGTGCGCCCGCCGCAATGGCGGCGGTGGCGACAGCGCGCTGCAACGGCGAACTGACCACCGCGTCGATCGGGGCACCGGTGGCGAGGCGGCAGGCGGCCGCCCGGGCCTGCCGGGTTCCGTTGGCGCTCAGCGGGACGTCGCACTGCCCGCTGAAGCGGTGTTCGGGTGACAGTCGGGTATCGCCGTGCCGCAGCAGGATCGTGGTGGTGGGAGGTGCTGTGAGGTTGTCCCAGCCCAGTGTCATTTGGCTGTCCCGCGAGGATGACGAAAATGTTGTGTCGGCATTAATGCAGTACGGGGTATCGGCCCGTCAGGATTGCCAGATCGCCCAGGTGAGGCAGGGTGTCAGCATCGTGCGCGGTATCCGCCGAACGCGACGGGAGTTTCCCACACCCGCACTGCCAGCGTCTCGCCTCCCGCGGCAGCGACGACGGGCGCGAGGCTGTCATGCACCCACCGGGCGAACACCTCGACGGTGACCGCCTCGGCCTCAGCTGGACGTATCACCTCCAGGTTGCGGTCTTCGACTTGGCTGGTCAGCTCGGTCAGCGCCGCTTCCAGCACATCCAGGTCACAGACCATGCCCCGGTCGTCGAGCTCCTCGCGGTCCACCACGATCTCAATCCGGTAGTCATGATCATGCAGTTGCCCCTCAGGGCCGGGCAGTCCCGGCATGATATGGAAAGCACGGACGCTTCGGCTCAACCCGACTTCACACGTCACCGGCAGCACTCCTGTCGTAGTCAAGAACGGCATGCATCAGTCCCGGTGCCCCCTCGTCTACGGCTCGGAACGCCTCGGCTGCCTGGCTGAAGGCGAAGACGTGGGTGCACAGCTGCGCCAACGGTAGTTCAGGTAGCAGCTCAATGGTTTCCTGCCTGCGCCGGGACCGGGTCCAGGTCCCGGACAGCCGGGCCGGCACCGTCGAAACCTGAGTGCTGCGGATGATCAGGCGCCGCCGGTGGAAGGCGCCGCCCAGCGGCAGGACCACTGGTTTGGTACCGAACCACGATGCGATCAGCAGGGTTCCCTCGTGGCCCAGCATGTTCAGCGCCATGGCCGGCGCGTCCGGGTTACCGCTCGCATCAATGACCAGCGGCACATTCTGTTCCGTCAGTTCCTCCGGTGCCACCGCGGTTGCGCCGAGACTGTTGGCCACCTCGCGGCGCCACGGCTGCGGCTCGGCGATCAGCGTCCGCCACCCGGAGCGCTGCAACAGCAGGGCGGTCAGCAGCCCGAGCACGCCGGCGCCGAGGACGATGACCCGCTCGCGATATCCGGCCCCGGCATCGAGCGTCACCTGCAATGCCGTTTCGACCAGCGGGAACAAGGTGGCGGAGGCGGGATCGACGGGAGGCAGCGGAATCAGTTCATCGGCCCGTGCCGCGAAGACGTCCTGGTGCGGATGAAACGCGAAGACCGTCTGGCCGGACTCCGCTACTTGGCCGACGCACGCATAGCCATAGGCGAAGGGATAGGAGAAGGTACCGCCCAGCGCGTCGATCGTGTCGTCCAGCGCCAGCTCCGCAGGCACCTCACCGCGGTACACCAGCCGTTCGGTGCCACCGCTGATGCCAGAGCACAGGGTGCGGACAAGCAACTCACCGGCCGCGGGCTGGGGTGTGGCCAGTTCCCTGATCGCCACGCAGCGCGGCGCGGTATGAAATAGCGCGCGGGCGGGCATGCGGCGCATTTTACCCGCCATCAATCCGTCGTGGCGGCCGTGAGGGTCAGGCGCGGTAGGCCAGCCGGGTACGCAGCCGCCAGAGGGCGCGTCCAGTGAGCAGCAGGCGGGCCATCCGCGCGACCAGGCTCAGCCACGGCTGTCCGGCCAGCGGCGGCACGGCCTCGATCCAGGCGTGGCGCCGCCACAGACGCTGGGCCAGCCACACCAGGGCACCCGCGGCGGCCACGCCCGCGGCGAGAATCGCGAGCAACGCGGCAACCACGACGGCGAGCAGCCCGCCATGCACGAGGAAAGCCGTGATCAGCAGGGCGAGCACCAGGAGGCTTCCGAAGGTCAGCGCGGCGAATGCCAGCAGGATCCGGCGGCCCGTCCGAGCCAAGCCAGTGCGGATGTGCCCGGCGTTGAAGGGGTAACCGCCCGGGTAGCCGCCCAGCGGTGCTCCTGAGCGGATCACCTGGCCCACGTGCGGCAGGCCATCGGTCGCTGCGTCCAGCTCCCGGGCGGTCTGCGCCCGGTACGCCTCGTCCAGCCGGTCCTGGAATTGATCGAGGGAAAGCCGGCCCGCCGCGTAGTGCTCGCGCAGCTGGGCTGTCGCCGCGTCCCGGCCCGCGTCCGTCACCGCAGTGCTGCCGTATCTCGCGTATCTCGCCACTGGAAACTCCTCGTCCGCTCCTGGGGCGTCCCTGGGGCTGCCGCCACACGATATGTCGCGTACTAGACGACGGCAAATGACAGCCACTTGTCCCGGGATCAGCTCAGGCTCATACGTCCAGTGGATGAGGTAACGCCAGGCCCTCTTCCGGTTCTTCCAGGAACTCCTCGGCGACTTTCAGCATCGACATGTCGCCGGGCTGCAGGCCCTCGGCGGCGCCGGGAGGGCTGTTCGGGTTTATCTTGATGTACTTCGGCAGCGCTGGCTCGGTCCAGACGACCCGCCGGTGGTCCAGCCACCGCTTGATCCTGCTCATGTTCCGCAGCTACCCGCATTTTCCTGATTTATCTGCGGCTCGTGCTGCGTCTTCAGCGGGCACGCTTTTACGACGGAGGTGGCGGGTGGCCGGGCCGTTCCGGCTGCCTGCGGGTCGCGGTCACCACGACCAGCATCGCGGCCAGCGGCGCCACCAGCGCGATGAAGCCGGCGACCTGAAGGCTGCCCAGCGCGACGAGGGCCGCTGCGAAACCGATGACGACGACCACGACCGTGGTCAGCGGCCAGTCCTGGAGGAAAAGCGGCGAGGCGGCCGTGGGCACGGCGAGCGCCGGGCTGGCCAACGCGGTGACGGCCTTGGTTTCGCGCCGTTCGGCGATGCCCTCGCGCAGCCGCACCGAGACCATCAGGGTTCCGGGCTGGGCCGCGACCAGCAGCAGGTCGTCCGGATGCGCCGGGTCGGACGCCTGGGACACCGCGCCGCCGCCCGCCGCCCACGCGACCACCCGCTGGCCTTCGGAACGGCGGACGCGGTAGCGCACCTGTTCACCGATTCTTACGCTGTCCGGTCCCTCGATCGCGTGGCCGTTGGCGTGCCCGTTCGTGGTTCCGTTTGAATGCTGCGCCGCCGCGCCGTTCCCGTTCGCGGCAGGGGGTGGCTCCACGATGTCGGCGGGTTCGCCGTCGTCGCGCCTGGCGAGGCGCTCGGCGAGCTGGATCTGCTGGAGATGCACGGACCGCGCCATGGCGACGATGCCGCCGGCGACGCCCGCTGCGCCGAGTCCGAGGATGGCCGCGACGACGGACTGACCGACGTCCGCCGCTGCCGGCATCGCATCCCCCTGGTGACTACAGATCCTCGAAAGCTAGCTAGCCAGCCCTATTAAAACACATGATCGAAAACAATGGAAGAGTTGGATGGCGTGGGGACACCACGTTCTAGGCTTGGCTGCGATCAGGCTGCGATCAGGGCTGCGATCAGGGGAGCTTGGCCACCGTCAGCAAGACGACCGAGTCATGCAGCGCCCGCAGGCTGTGCGGCGCGTCGGGAACGATGAGCAGGTCGCCGTCCCTGCCTTCCCAGGACTGGCCGCCCGAGATGAGCGCGACCCGGCCGCGCAGCACGTACACGCTCGCCTCGCCCGGGTTCGCGTGCTCGGTGAGCTCCGCGTCCTTGACCATGGCGATGACCGTCTGCCTGAGCACCTTCTCGTGGCCGCCCAGCACGGTCTCCGCGGCCCGCCCGCCCTTGACGGCCGCCGCCTTGGCCGACAGTTCCCTGGCGAGCGCTTCCAGCGAGTGCTTCTGCATCGCGTCCCTCCTGCCTCCGTGCCAACGGCACTTTCCGCCGGCCACCTCGTTTAAACGACGCCCTGCCGGGAGCCTCCGGCATTGACAGCCGCCGCGTGCGGTGAATGGCTGGTTTCATGCTCTGGTTGTCAGTTGTCGTCGACGAGGCGTGCACCCAGATCTGGGAGGCGTGGCGAAGCGGCGCGTCGGTCACCTCGCTGCGGGTCAGCCCGGCCGTCTACACGGCCGTGGCGGCCGCGAGGCCCGCGGAGACGGCCCGCGACTACCCGCTGATGCTGCTCGGCCTGCCACTGGTCGCCGACCGTGAGGTGGCCACCTACGCCCCCGTCGTCGTGCGGAAGGAGACGCCATGCTGACGGCAGAAGAAAACGAGGTGCTATGCCGGGTCGGCCCAGGGACGCCGATGGGCGCGGTGCTGCGCAGGTACTGGACCCCGGCATTCCAGCTCGGCGACCTGCCGGCGCCCGACTGCCCGCCGGTCCGCGTGACGATCCTCGGCGAGAACTTCGTCGCCTTCAGGGACACCAGCGGCCGGCTGGGTTTCCTCGACGAACTGTGCTGTCACCGTGGCGCGTCGCTCGCGCTCGGCCGGGTCGAGGACTGCGGCATCCGGTGCCTCTACCACGGGTGGAAGTACGCCGTGGACGGGACCATCATGGAGACCCCCAACCTCGCCACACCCACGTTCAGGCAGCGGGTCAAGCACGGGGCCTACCCGGTGCGCGAGGCAGGCGGGCTCGGCTGGGTCTACCTCGGGCCGCCGGGGACCGAGCCGCCGTTCCCCGCGTTCGCCTGGTCCGCCGCCGACCCGGACGAGCTCCTCGTGACCGAGATGATCATGGACTGCAACTGGATGCAGGTGCTCGAGGGCTCGATCGACTCCTCGCACGTGGGCATCTTGCATCTGGACACGCTCGCCACGATGGGAGCCGGCCCGCGCAGCGTCGGCTCGTTCGACTTCGCCGGGGAACCGTGGGACCTGGACATGCCGGTACCCGGACGCGGCGGGCAGAGCGGTCCAGGCCACGTTTCTGATGCCCTGCCGGGCGGACGCGCTGGCGGTGGGCATGCTGCTGGCCATCGGGTGGCGAGAGGCCAAGTTTCGCGCGTTCCTGGCGGACCATGGTTCGTCATTGCGGCGTGTTCTGGCGGTGCTATCACTGGGAGTGCTGGGGCTGCTCTGGTGGCTGGTACATCCGCTGAGTCTGGTGACTGTGACCATCGGCTACACTTGGCTGGCGCTGTTTCTACGGCTGCCTGCTTTTGGTGGTGTTGTCGCAGACGAAGGGCGGATCGCCGGGGTGATGCGCTGGAAGATGCTGCGAGGCCTGGGGACGATTTCTTATTGCGTGTACGTGATTCACTTGACGATCAACCATCTGGCGCACCGGATTTTGCTGCACGGGGAGCCGGAGATTTACAACTTTGCGGGTGTGGGGGTGACGCTGCTGGCGCTAGCGCTGTCGGTGGGGGTGGCGAGCCTCTCATGGCGGTATTTTGAGAAGCCGCTGATCCGGCGGGGGCATGGGTATTCGTTTTGGGGGGAGGCGAAGGAAATACCTAGAGCGTCTCTTCAGGGGCTAGAAGCCCATTGAAAGCACCCACTTTACGCCGGGGCTGAAGCCCCGGCCTCCTAAAGAGGGGAGTCATAGCATCGGGCGGGAAAATATGCTGCGGGCGGTGAAACAGGTCGGTAAAGACGTGGTCGGCGCGTTCGGGTTGGAGATCCGGAGGAAGCGGGCGGAGGTGCCGGCGGTTGTGGCTCGGGCGAGCCTGAGGGGGGCGCTACGGCAGCTTTCGGGTTTGGGGTTTAAGCCGGCGACGGTGATTGACGTGGGCGTGGCCACGCAGACTTTGGAGTTGTACGAGGAGTTCCGGGATGCCAGGCTGCTGCTGATCGAGCCGCTGGCGGAGTTCGAGCCGTTTCTGCGGAAGACCTGCGCGAGTTACCGGGCGCAGTACGTCCTGGCGGCGGCCGGGGAAGCGCCGGGGACGGCGACTATCAACGTGCATCCGGACAAAGACGGTTCCAGCTTGCTCAAGGAAGTGGAGGGAGCGAGCGTCGACGGGGTGCCGCGGGAAGTGCCGGTGGTGACCCTCGACCAGGTTTGCGCGGAAAAGGGACTGGCGGGGCCATACCTTATAAAGGTGGACGTGCAGGGAGCGGAATTGCGGGTGCTGGCCGGTGCGGAGCGGACGCTGCGGGAAACGGAAGCGGTGATCCTGGAAGTGACCTTGTTCGGAACGATGATCGGGGGGCCGCAAGTTTACGACGTGGCGGCACGGATGAAGCAGTATGGTTTCGTGGCCTACGATATGTGGGGGCACAACTACCGGCCGTTTGACGGCGCGCTGTGCCAGTTGGACATGGCGTTTGTACGGGAGCAGGGACGTTTCCGGGAGTCACACGTTTTCGCCACGCCGGGGCAGAGGCAGCAACAATGGCGGGACACGGAAGGGTACCTGGCATCGCTGAGCGCGAAGGAGAACATCTGATCCTTACAACGGCGGAACGTGCGGACGTTGAGGCATCCCAACGATGAGTGCAGTGATTCAAGCCGAGGGGCTGGGGAAGCGCTATCGCAGAGGCGTACAGGCGTCGCGGGGAATGCTGCGCGACACGCTGACCAATTTCGTGCGCTCGCCGTTGGCAGCGCTGCGCCAGCCAAAACAGGAAAGCTTCTGGGCGCTGGAAGATGTGGCGCTGGAGGTCCAGGAAGGGGAAGTGCTGGGGCTGATCGGGCGGAACGGAGCGGGCAAGACGACGCTGCTGAAGATCTTGTCGCGCATCACGCGGCCGACGACGGGGTGGGCGGAGATTCATGGGCGGGTGCGGAGTTTGCTGGAAGTGGGCACGGGGTTCCACGGGGAGCTTACCGGCCGGGAGAACGCGTATCTCAGCGGGTCGATCCTGGGGATGGGCAAGCGGGAGATCGACCGGAAGTTCGACGAAATCGTGGCGTTCGCGGAGATCGAGAAGTTTATCGATACGCCGGTAAAGCATTATTCCAGCGGAATGTACGTGCGGCTGGCGTTCGCGGTGGCCGCGCACCTGGAGCCGGAGATTTTGCTGGTCGATGAGGTGCTGGCGGTCGGGGACATCAATTTCCAGAAGAAATGCCTGGGCAAAATGGGGGACGTGGCGAGGCAGGGCCGTACGGTGGTACTGGTCAGCCATCAGATGAACCAGATTCGCCGACTATGCCACCGGGTGGTGTGGGTCGATGGCGGGCACATCCGTATGACCGGCGCAGCTCACGAGGTTGTCAGCGCCTACGAAAGCGCCATGGCGCGCGGCGAGCGTTTGCGCTCCGAAGAAAACAAAGAGAACGATAAAGTGAGGGGCCCAGCCACCAAGGGCCGCTTTATGAGTTGGGAGATCGCTGGCTCTTCCTGCGGGGAACCTCACGTTCTTAGCCACTTCGGGCCGGTCACCGTTAAGTTCACGGTCCATATTTACCAGCATGTTCTCAAAGGTGTTCATGGAATCGCTCTGTACAACCATGACCGGCAGCTGATTTGGGGCTGGGCGTCAACGAGCCAGGCGCTGTCGATAGGTGAACATGAATTTTGCCATACATTTCCCGTGTTGCCAGTTCGTCCAGGTCCTTACTCGTGGCTCGTAAGTCTCTACGACGACGTAGAAGAGGTAGATGTGTGGGAATGCTTACCTGAGCTGATAGTAGCGACAGACGTTTACCAGCATCAGTGCGACGAGTGGAATGGAACGCTCAACATTCCGACGGGGTTTGAAATCTTAGAGAAGATGGAAACGCCCGAATGAAACTCGTGACAGGCGCAACGCGCAGGGCCGGACGAATGCTAGGCCGGCTGGGATTTGAAATGGCTAGGTTTGGGGGTCCTGGGGCCACGTGGATTGACGTCGGAGCTCACGATGGGGAACTCACTCTTTGGCACGCTCAACACCATCCGGGCCTACGGGTATACGCTCTTGAACCGAATCTTCGGGCGGCGGCAAAACTAATGGGTCGTGCGCCAAATTACGTCGTAATTCCGATGGCCGTTGCCGAAAAGGACGGTTGTGCGGATTTTTACGTCAATGCTTTCGACGCCGCCAGCTCATTGCTTCCATTCAATGAGAGAGCCAGGCGATCCTGGATCGGCGGCGACGCGCTCAGGGTAGACTCGGTAGTGAGTGTCCCTACGGTGCGGTTAGACACGTTGATGAATCTCCTTGGTATCCAGAGCGTGGAATACTTGAAAATCGACGCACAAGGGATGGATCTGGGCGTTATCAAATCCGCGGGCTCTAGGCTCCAAGATATCCGAAAGATTACACTCGAAGTGGACATAAAGCCGGAGTCTCTTTATGTGGGCGCTGCTCGGAAGGACGACGTGCTGGCGTATCTACATGCTGCTGGCTTTTCGCACGTCGAGAGCGAAAAGCAATCGAACGATCAGGAAGAAAATCTTACATTTTTGCAAGCTGGGCCAGCAAAACCGAATGGTGCAAGGCAATCACGATGAACGATGCTGGCGGCTTGATCCTGCGCACTCGACAATTCTTGCGAAAGCCGTGGCACGAAAAAACAAGATCGGTGGGATTCCGTTGGGCGTCCCTCCGCTCCCGCTGGGCGAGAAGCCTTCCGGCCTTTCGCATGCCAGTGCGCTTGCCTTTTGGTGTGTGGTGGATACCACGTAGGGACAACCTCACAGAACCCTTACTGGCGAATGCCTTTGAGGCTTCAGAGATCACCTTCGTGGAGAAGTTTCTGCAGCCAGGGATGACGGTTCTCGATCTTGGTGCGCATCACGGACTCTACACACTTCTTGCCTCGAAGCGGGTCGGTTCACGTGGGAGGGTTATCTCGTTTGAGCCGTCGCCAAGGGAAAGAAGAGCTTTGCGCGTACATCTAGCAGTGAATCGATGCCGAAATGTCACGACTGAAGGGCTGGCCCTTGGCGACAGGAACGCTGAAGCTGATTTTTACGTCGTAGAAAAGTGGGCGGCTGGTTGCAACAGTCTCAGGCCGCCCGACGTGCCTGCCTCGACGTCGCTTCGGCGTGTTCGCATGATGCGATTGGACGATTGGCTCGAAAGTCATGAGATTGCCAAAGTTGATTTCATCAAACTGGATGTGGAAGGTGCGGAACTAGCGACTCTCAAGGGTGCGGCGCAACTGTTGGAGCGCAGGCCCCGTCCGATCATCCTGGCGGAAGTGCAAGACGTTCGCACACTACCTTGGGGCTACCCAGCTAGGGAGATTATCGAGCACTTGAAAGACAAGGGATACAAGTGGTTCCGTTTGAACAAAGACGGTGTTGCTCGAGAGCTAGATGTGACCCAAAGGGATTTTGAGGGAAACTTTGTGGCGTGCCCTGAGGAACGCGAAGCGGGACTACGAGAATTATCGAGTTGAGGGACCGGGAGGCCATTCTGCGATCAGACGCAAAACCGGAGTGGCCGCGGATCGCGCTGGTGACGCCGGTCTTCAACTCCGGGAAATATATTGAAGCGACGATTCGGTCGGTGCTGGCGCAGGAGTATCCGAACCTGGATTACTTCATCGTGGATGGAGGATCGACGGACGGAACGCTGGATATAATTCGAAAATATGAGAGCCAGATCTCGGGATGGATCAGCGAGCCGGACAACGGGATGTACGACGCGCTGAATAAAGGGTACGCGCGGACCAGCGGGGAGATCATGGGATGGATCAGCGCGACCGATACGCTGTATGCGGGTGGCTTGCGGGTGGTGGGCAGCGTTTTCCGGGAGTTGGCGGAGGTGGAATGGATTACCGGCCGGGCGGCGATTTGCAGCGAAGATGAAATGACGATCAAAGTGAGCCCGGTGCAGCGCTGGTCGCGCTTCCGTTTCTTGGCGGGGGCCAACCAGTTTATCCAGCAAGAGGCGACGTTTTGGAAGCGGAGCCTGTGGGATCGAGCGGGCGGGTACGTGGACGCTTCGCGGCGGTACGTGAGCGATTTCGAGCTGTGGGTGCGATTTTTCCGGTACGCGCAGCTGTATCCGGTGGACGCGCTGATCGGAGGGTACCGGGCGCATGGGGATGCGCTGGGAGTTTCGCAGTTGGCGGAGTGCCTGCGGATTCATAAGGAAGTGATCGAAAAAGAATTGCAAGGCTTGCGGTGGGGAAAAGCGCTGAAATTTTTGGGAAGTGTGGCGCCGGCGCTACGAGGGATTCCGGTGGTGCGCGGAATTTGGCGGCTGCTGGTGACAAATAGCCTGTACCGGATGCCGGGGCCGGATTGGCCGCCGGTGATCGGGTATCAGTGGGGGTCGCGGAACACGTGGGGATTCCGGAAGTAGGGTAGGGTTGGGGCAATGATGAAATGGATTCAGAGGGAAGCGGAGTGTCCGCGGTGCGAGGGCCGGGCGCTGCGCAGGTCGCGGCGAAAAGGGTGGGTGGAGTGGGTGCTGCACAAGATTTTTGATGTGGAGCCGTACCATTGCCGCAACTGCCGGCACCGATTTTTGCGGGTTCGGCTGGCGGGGGTGCCGGAGCGGCAGAAATCTGATGGGGACGCCCGCGCGGCATAGTGTTAACAGACAATATGCGGTGCGAATTGCGCGCTTGTAGGGCTTCGCGGGCTTCGCTATGCTCGAACTCGGGGAAATCCGCAGAGGAATGCTGACATTTTTTACCACGGCGAAAGCGTTCGTGGGGCACAGCGACGTGATCCAGCGGAATGCGCTGAAAAGCTGGAAGCTGCTGCATCCGGACGTGGAGGTCATCGTCTTTGGGGACGATGCGGGTGCGGCGGAGGTGTGCCGGGAGCTGGGATTGCGGCACGAGCCGCAGGTGGAACGCCGGGGAGACGGGCCGCCGAGCGTGCGGTCGATTTTTGCGCGGGCGCAGGAGATCGCGAGGCACGAGCAGGTGTGTTATTGCAACTGCGACATTATTTTGACCGATGATTTCCGGCAGGCGCTGGAGAAGGCGATGGGCTGGCGGGGGAATTTTTTGCTGGTGGGGCGGCGGTGGGATGTGGAGGTGACCGCGGCGGTGGATTTTGGAGCGGCGGGCTGGGATCGGGAGTTGCGGGAACGAGCGCGGCGCGAAGGGTTCCAGCGGCTGTACTACAACATCGATTACTTCGCGTTCCGGCGGGGACTGTACCGGGAAATTCCGGAGCTGATGATCGGGCGCTGCTGGTGGGACCAGTGGCTGGTGTGGCAGGGGGGAGCGGCCGGGGCGGCGGTGGTCGATGCATCGGACGCGGTGTGCGCGGTGCACCAGAATCATGAGTACTCGTTTGAGCCGCACGGGGCCGGGGGCTCCTGGAGCGACGCGGCGATCCGGGAGAATTTCCGGTTGGCGGGCGGGTGGGGACATTTGCATACGATCGAAGATGCCCAGTGGCGATTGACGGCGGCGGGGGGCGTGGCGCGGAATGGCTGGGCGAGGCTGGCTCCGGCGCGGCGGCGGGTGCGGCGTGTGGCCGCGGCGGTGAGGAGCTTTGGGCGGACGCGGGTGTGGCATCCGATCCTGGATAAGACGCGGACGGTGCGGCATGCGCTGGGACTACAAGCCAGCGTGCTAGGGCCTTTGCGGCGGCGCGGTGGCGGGGCGAAGCGGCATTGGATGGATCAGTGAAGGGCAGATGATCACTTTTTTTTCAACGCCGAAGCCGTTTGAGGGGCATATCGAGGTTATCCAGCGGAATGCGATTTTGAGCTGGAGGCGGGCGTATCCCGAGGCGGAAATTATTTTGATTGGGGATGATCTCGGGGCGGCGGAGGTGTGCCGGGAGCTGGGGCTGGTGCACGTGCCGGAGGTGCGGCGGAACCGGTTTGGGACGAAATATTTGGCGGGGGTGTACGACCGGGCGCAGGAAATGGCGCGGCACGATTTGCTGTGTCATGTGAACTGCGACATCGTGCTGATGAAAGATTTTCGGATGGCGGTGGAGCGAGTCTCGCAGGCGCAGGAACAATTTCTGATGGCGGGGCGGCGTTGGGACGTGGAAGTGCGCGAGGCGCTGGACTTCGACCGGGCGGATTGGGAAAAGCGACTGCGGGAAGTGGCGAGGAAAACGGGACGGCAGCGGCCGGCGCAGTGGGTCGACTACTTTGTGTTCAGCAAGGGGCTGTACCGCGGCAAGATTCCGGAATTTTTGATTGGGCGGCCGGGATGGGACAACTGGCTGCTGTGGTTTGCGCGGGCTTCGGGCGTGGCGATTGTGGATGCGTCGGAAGCGGTGTGGGCGGTGCACCAGAATCACGACTATTCGTATCATCCCGACGGCGAGAAAGGTGTGTGGGAAGGGGAAGAGGCACAGGAAAATTACCGGCTATTGGAAGGCAACCGGAAATTTAACACGCTGGAGAATGCCGAGTACCAACTGGGGCCGGGCGGATTGCGGAAAAACCACGCGCGGTGGTTGGCGGACGCGAGGCGCGGGTGGCGGAGTGTGTCGCGTCCCATATGGTTTTCGTTTTTGGATTTTAGCAGGCCGCTGCGGCACAAGATTGGTTTGCGGCAACGGGTGAGGACTTGACGGTGGGGCGAGGATGAAGGCGCTGGGATTCGAACAAGTCGAAATCGGGCGGGTGAAGGAATATTGGGACCGCAGGCCGTGCAACATCCGGCACTCGACGCGGCCGGTGGGGTCGCGGGAATATTTCGACGAGGTGGAAGCGCGGAAATATATGGTGGAGCCGCACATCCCGGGGTTCGCGGAATTCGAGAAGTGGCGCGGGAAGAAAGTGCTGGAGATCGGGTGCGGGATCGGGACCGA
Source organism: uncultured Acidobacteriota bacterium (assembly GCA_963788495.1). Taxonomy (GTDB): domain Bacteria; phylum Acidobacteriota; class Terriglobia; order Acidiferrales; family UBA7541; genus Acidiferrum. The sequence goes on from CAWBGX010000008.1 coordinate 17,482, forward strand.
TACGATTAATTTTGCGCGGCACGGGGCGCGGGTGAGCAGTGTGGATTTGTCGGAAAAATCATTGGAGCTGGCGCGGCAGCGGGTGGCGGTGTACGGGGCGCAGGAGCAAGTGCAATTCTACCGGGGGAATGCGGAGGAGTTGAGCGGGTTGGTGCCGGTGGAAGCGTACGATTTGATTTATTCGTTTGGAGTGATTCACCACACGCCGCATCCGGAGCGGGTGCTGGAACAGGTGAAACGGTACACGCGGCCGGGAACGACGGTGAAGATCATGGTGTATCACCGGAGGTCGTGGAAGGTGCTGGGAATTTTGCTGGGGGAGGGCCGGGGGCAGTTCTGGAAGCTGAAGGATTTGGTGGCGAAAAATTCGGAGGCGCAGACGGGCTGCCCGATTACGTATACGTATTCGCGGCGCGAGGGGCGGGAGTTGCTGGAGCGGCACGGATTCGGCGTGCGCGAAGTGGCCGTGGAGCATATTTTCCCGTACCGCATTGCGGATTACGTGCAGTATCGCTACGTGAGGGAATCTTATTTTCGTTGGATGCCGGCCGGGCTTTTCCGCGCGCTCGAAAAGCGTCTGGGCTGGCATCTGTGCCTGACTGCGGAAGCGTAAGGGCGGCGGGCGGGCCAAAGCGCCGCCGGCGCGCGCAATTCACTTGGGAGAATCGATGCTTAAGTCCATCTCGGTAATGGGTTTGGGAAAATTGGGATCGCCGCTGTCGGCGTGTTTCGCGGCGCGGGGTTTCCGGGTGACCGGCGTCGATGTGGACAAGAACAAGGTGGAAGCTATCAATCGCGGTGTTCCGCCGGTGCACGAGCCCGGGCTGCCGGAGCTGATGCAGGAGGCCGAGGGGCGCTTGTCCGCCACCGAAGACGTGGAAGCCGCCGTGCGGGACTCCGAGGCCACGTTCATCGTGGTGAACACGCCCAGCGAGCCGGGAGGGGGATTTTCTCTGCGCTACGTGCTGCCCACCTTGGAGGCCATTGGCAAGACGCTGCGAACCAAGACGGGATTCCACGTGGTGGTCCTGACCAGCACGGTGATGCCGGGTTCCACGGGCGGGGAAGTGAAGTCCACGCTGGAACGTGCCAGCGGCAAAACGTGCGGCAAACACTTTGGGCTGTGTTACAGCCCGGAATTCATCGCCCTCGGCAGCGTGATCCGCGATTTTTATTTTCCTGATTTTCTGCTGATCGGCGAATCGGACCCGCAATCGGGCGACATTCTTGCGGAGGTTTACCGGCGGACCTGCAAGAACACTCCTTTTGTGGCGCGCATGAATTTCATCAATGCGGAAATCACCAAGCTGGCGGTGAATACGTATATCACCACGAAAATCAGCTACGCCAACATGATTGCGCGGCTGTGCGAGCGGCTGCCGGAAGCGGACGCCAACGTGGTCACCAACGCGCTGGGCCTGGACACGCGCATCGGCCCGCGTTACCTGAAAGGCGCGGTGAGTTACGGCGGGCCCTGCTTTCCCCGCGACAATCGCGCGTTAGCGGCGCTGGCGGCCCGCGTGGGCGCGTCTTCGGGACTTGCGGAAGCCACCGATCTTTTCAATCGGGCGCAGATCAAGTCGCTTGCAGAGCTCGTGAAGGAGCACTACTCCGGAGAGGGCGCGATCGGCGTTCTGGGGCTTACGTACAAGCCGGACACCGACGTGGTGGAAGAGGCGTTCGGGTTGTTGCTGGCGCAGGAGCTTTCGGCGGCGAACATCCCCGTGGTGGTGTACGACCCGTCCGCCGACGCCTTCCGGGCCTTCGGCCAGAATAAGATGGTGCGCTGCGCGGCGTCCGCGACGGAATGCATCGCGGAATGCGAGGTCGTGGTGCTGGCTACGCCCTGGCAGGAGTTCCGGGAAGTCCCCGCCGCGTCGTGGGGACGACCGAACCAGCCGCGCGCGGTAATCGACTGCTGGCGGGTGCTGAATCACCTCGAGGGAGTCGACGGCGTTCGCTACGTGCGCCTGGGCTTCGGGGGCGAAGCGGTGCGGACGTTGGAAGCGAGCTCCGCTGCCGACTAAAGCGGCGAAACAAAGGGGCCGCCAATTCAAGACCGTCAGGTTCCGGCCGCCTCTCCTCCGCGCCTATACTAATAAATAAATATCCTTGCATATTCACCTAACTTTAATTACCATTCCGGCACTCTAAACGTGTGGTACAGAGAAACGGGTCTAGGGAGACTCGGTTCGCTGGCCCGGAGGTCCCCGGCATGGTTTCAACGAATGCAACGTTTTTCCCCGATTCCGAAGCGGGTTCTCGCGCGGAGGCCAACACCTTCACCACCAGCCTCACGCCGTTTGACAAGCGCCATTACCTGAAACTGATCCAGGCGCGCGGCGAAACTATCGGCAGGGTGGTGGCGGCATTGAAGCCCGCGCTGGGCCTGGCTAACGCCGTGGATGCCGGCTGCGGCGTGGGTTTCTTCGCCCAAGTCCTCCACGACTGCGGTCTGTACGTCCGCGGATTTGACGGGCGCATGGAGAACGTCGTGGAAGCGCGAAAGCGTTTCCCTCGGATTTCGTTCGGGCAGGGCAACATTCAAGATCCGGACATCGTGCGAGCCGGGAAATTCGACCTGGTGCTGTGTTTCGGCCTGCTCTATCACCTGGAAAGCCCACTGCTCGCGATCCGGCATCTTCGCGCCTTGACCGGCAAAGGACTGCTGCTGGAGAGCATGTGCCTTCCCGGAAATCAGCCGGAGCTGGCGCTTCGCGAGGAACCCGCGCAGGGAGACCAGAGCCTGGCGGAGATTGCTCTATACCCGAGCGAAGGCTGCCTGGTGAAGATGCTGTACCGGGCGGGTTTTGCGGGCGTGTACAAGGTCGCGGCCTTACCGGACCACGACGATTTTCGCGAAACGCCGGAGCACACGCGCCGGCGCACAGTGTTGTTCGCCTCGCTAGCTCCGGTGCGGCTCCCCGGCCTGGAAAGAATCGCCGAACCCCGTGAAGAGCGCGATCCGTGGGCCAAGGATGTTGGACCCTCGCCCCGGGTGGCTCTCCCGCAGCGGATTCGCCGGTTTGTGAAACGGCCTCCGCGGGCGAAATATCTCTCCCTGGCGTTTCGCGCGCGCCAGGTATTTCACGAAATGCCCATCCCGCTGCGTTTGCCGTTTGGCGCCTGGTGGCTGGCGGAGAAGAGCGCGCTCGACGAGGAGTTAATCTACAAGAGCTTTGAAGCAGAGGAGATACGTTTCGTGGAGAAGATGCTGAGACCCGGCATGACGGTGCTGGACGTCGGAGCGCATCACGGTTTCTATACCTTGTTGACTGCGAAGTGCGTGGGGTCGCAGGGGAAAGTGATCGCCTTCGAGCCCTCTCCGCGGGAACGCAAGAGGTTAATGAGGCATCTGCGCGTCAACCGCTGCTCCAACGTTTCTGTCGCGCATTGCGCGCTCGGCGACCGCAGCGGCGAGGCTGACCTTTTCCTGGTGGAGGGCCGCCACGATTGGTTCAACAGCTTGCGGCCCCCGGTGGTAGAAGAGCGCACCAGCAAGGTGCGCGTGGAGCTGCGCCGTCTGGACGACGTGCTGGAGGAACTGGGGATTTCGCAAGTGGATTTTATCAAGCTGGATGTGGAGGGAGCGGAGCTCAGCTTTCTGCGCGGAGCCACAAAGCTGTTGCACGGCGGGTCACGCCCCGCGATTCTGGCCGAGGTGCAAGACCTGCGCACGCAGGCCTGGGGCTACGCGGCGCGAGAGATCATCGAGTTGCTAGTGCGTTCGGACTATCGCTGGTTCGCCCTGGACGCGGACAGCAATCTGCAGCCGGTGTCCACCGACCTGCCGGCGTACGACGCCAACCTGGTGGCGTTTCCCCGGGAGCGCGTCGAGGAATTTCAGAGGCTGCTGGCACGACCCGAAACCACCTGGGAAGAAACCGAGATGTTCGGCCACGCCCGGCTGCCCGCGCGGACTAGAGGCGATCTTCTCGCCAGGCGCTCCACGCCTCGCTGAACTCTTCGGACTCAGCGTCAGGACGAGGCGAGGCCCGCCATCCGCGCGGCACCGCACGGATCTGCAATCAGCGCGTCCGATTCCGGCGCGCACACCGCCAAGTTCAGAAATTACTCGTGCGCGATTTTTTGCATGGTCACAATCGGAATTTCGGCTTTGACCCCACATCTTCCGGCTCCAATAATACCGCCAAGCCGCACTCTCTCTCGAGACGGCTCTCTATGAAAAAAAACGTACTCTGTGCGAGCGGGACTAGGTGTGGGAAGTGGGCAACGCGAAGTTGCTGACCGGCCAGGAAGGACAGCAGCTGGTCGTAGAGCGCCGGCGCTATCCAGATAAGAACGAAATACGCGTGCTTTTGGTCTCCAGCGCCCGGAGTGAAGTAAAATATGTGGTCAGTCATGGTGACTTGGCCTTTCGGCGCTGAGTGCCCACGGGCGTCCCAGACCGAACCCTCACGGTCACCGCGGTCTCCCCGTGATTTCTGTCCGGAACTCCGGCAATGCCCGGCAGTTCTCAGAGCATCCGCCGAATCGATAGTGGAAAACGAAGAGGATCACAGAACGTGAGCTCGACCACACATATGCGCGATGCGAATGACATCTTGACATTGGAGGAAATCGCCAGCCTGGCGCGCGAAGACGGCAAGCCGGCCGAGACGCTGATGAACGTGGTGGCCTTGATTGCCGGGCGGTTCAAGACGGATGTCTGTTCGGTGTACTTGCTGGAGCCGGACCGCGCCAACCTGGTGCTGGCCGCCACGCTGGGCCTGCGGCCGGAGAGCATCGGCACGGTGCGCCTGGCGCTGCACGAAGGTTTGGCGGGCCTGGTCGCGGAGCAAGTGCGTCCGTTGGCCGTGGAGCGCGCGAAAAGTCATCCGCGCTTCAAATACTTCAAGGAAGCCGGCGAAGACGCCTATCAATCTTTTCTGGGCGTGCCGTTGATCGAGCGCGGCGTTCTACAAGGCGTTCTGATCGTGCAGACCATCGAGGCGCGGGTCTTTCGCGAAGAGGAAGTGCGCATGCTGGCAGAGGCCGCCGCGCAGGTTGCGCCGGTGGTCAGCGAGGCGCGCAGCCTCGATCGCTTCATCGCGCCGTCCCAAGAAAGGCTTTGGTCGCTGGCGCGCAACCTGTGGTCCAGCTGGGACCACGATTCGACCGGATTGTTTCGCGATCTCGATCCGGTCCGCTGGAGGCAGCTCAATCACAATCCGATCTCGCTGCTGGGCGAGATTCCCCTGGCGGGCATCGAGCGCCGCGCCGCGGAACTCGTTCTGCACAGCCGCATCAATTACGCGTATCGCCGCCAGCGCGAGTATCTGGAGGCCGACCGTACCTGGGGCGCGCGTCACGCCGGCGTGCTTCGCCCTCGCCCGGTGGCCTATTTCTCGGCGGAATTTGGCTTACACGAATCGATTCCGATTTACTCCGGCGGCTTGGGCATCCTCGCCGGCGATCACATCAAGAGCGCGTCCGACCTGGATATTCCGCTCGTGGGCGTCGGCTTGTTCTACGGCCAGGGATATTTCCGGCAGCGCCTGGACAGCGTCGGTTGGCAGCAGGAAGAGTACATCCAGACCGACGTGAATCAGCTGCCCATGGAGCCCGCGATCGGCGTCAACGGCGAGCCCGTGTCGGTGCAAATCGAAACGCGCACCGGGTTCATTCGCGCTAGAGTTTGGCGCGTCAAAGTGGGGCGCTGCGATCTGCTGCTGCTCGACTCCAACGTGGAAGGCAACGCTCCCGAAGACCGCGAGCTCACTTCTCGTTTGTACGGCGGCGATGGGCGGGTGCGCATCCGTCAAGAACTGCTGCTTGGCGTGGGAGGGTTCCGCGCGCTGAAAGCCATGGGCATCACGCCCGGGGTTCTGCACCTGAACGAGGGGCACAGCGGCTTTGCCGTGCTCGAGGCCATCGTCAATCGCATGCAGGAAGAAGGCCTGACGTTCGAAGCGGCTTTGCCTCGCGTTTCCCGCGAAGTGGTTTTCACCACGCATACTCCGGTGCCCGCCGGCCACGACCGCTTCAAAGCCGACCTGATCGAGGAACATCTCGGTCCGCTTCGCGAACGGCTGAGCCTTTCCCGCGAAAAGCTGATGGAGATCGGCCGCGAAAACCCCGCCAACAAGGACGAAGAGTTTTGCATGACGGTGCTGGGCCTGAAAATGGCCCGGCGCGCGAACGCGGTCTCCGCGCTGCACGGCGAGGTGTCGCGCGCGATGTGGAAGGGGCTAAGCCCCGGCAAGACCGAGGACGCCGTTCCCATCGGACACATCACCAATGGCGTGCACGTGCCTTCCTGGCTGGCGCCGCAAATGTTCCGCCTCTACGACCGACATCTGGGAACCGGATGGCACGAGCACAGCGCCGAGGCCAAAATCTGGGAAGGGATCGAGAACGTCGACGACGGCGAACTCTGGGAAACGCACCTCAGCCTGAAATCGCGCCTGCTGGAGTTCGTGCGGCGCCGCGCGCTGGAACAAGCCGTGCATCGCGGAGAGGAACCCGATGTCTGTTTACGGCTGGCAAAAGTATTTAGTCCCGACGCGCTGACCATCGGATTCGCGCGCCGCTTCGCCACGTATAAACGGGCCAACCTGATCCTCGCCGACATCGAGAAGATCGCCTCGATGGTCAACGACCCCAAGCGCCCGGTGCAGTTTGTTTTTTCTGGAAAGGCCCACCCGCTCGATGAACCGGGCAAGCGCGTGCTCCAGGAGATTGCTCAACTGATGCGCGATCCGCAGTTTGCCGACAAATTCGTGTTTGTCGAAGACTATGACATCAACGTCGGGCGCCATTTCGTGCAGGGCGTGGACGTCTGGCTGAACAATCCGAGGCGGCCCCTGGAGGCTTCCGGAACCAGCGGGCAGAAAGTGGTTTTGAACGGCGGCTTAAATCTCTCCGTGCTGGACGGCTGGTGGGCGGAAGCCTATGACGGGCTCAACGGCTTTGCCATCGGCACTGGCAGGACGCACTCCAACATGAACGTTCACGACACTCGCGACGGCGAAGACTTGTACCGCGTGCTTCGCGAAGAAGTGATTCCCTTGTATTACCAGCGTGACCGCGACGGCCTGCCGCGCGGTTGGATCAAGCGTATGAAGCGCACCATCCGTACCCTCGGCTGGTGTTTCAACGCCGATCGTATGGTCAAGGATTACACCCTCAAGTGTTATCTCCCTGCCGCCGGCGGCACCCCCAGCGAAATGCGCGCAGGTCTCTAAGCCCTGAGCATCGAAGGGCCCCGCCCGGCGTCAACCGGGTACGCTGCTCGCCGTTTGCAGAGAACAGGTACCGCCTTCGCAATTTTTCCGCGGGCCTAACCGTTGGCGGCGCGTTCTTGGGCCAGCAGCTGCTCCTTCCGCGACAGCCCCCAGCGATAACCCGCCAGGCTGCCGTCCTCTCGAATTACTCGATGGCACGGCACGACGATGGAGACGGGATTGGTGGCGCAGGCGCGGGCCACGGCGCGCACCGCTTTCGGATTTCCCAGCGCTCGGGCCACTTGAGAATAAGTGCGCGTGGTGCCGCTGGGGATGCGCTGAAGTTCCTGCCAGACGCGGCGTTGGAATGCGGTGGCTTGCAAGTCCAGCGGCAACTCGATGCGCGGCGGCTTGCCCTCCACGCGCTGAACGATCTCCTTCACCCAGCGCTCGAACGAATCCGCGGCGGGCGTAAGTTCCGCGCGGGGATATTCGTCCTTGAGTTCCTCGATAAGTTTCGCGTCGGCGTCACCCAGGTATACGGCGGAAACACCACGATCCGTGGCGGCCACCAGAACTTTTCCCAGCGCCGATTTTGCGATTGCGTAGCCGATCTTCATGTCCTTGCCTCCTTTTCGATACGTTGCGGGTGTCATGCCCAGCTGCGCGTTGCTGCGTTCGTAGACGCGGCTGGAAGAACCGTAGCCGGTTTCGTACAGCGCATCGGCGATGCCTTTGCCGGCGCGCAGCATTTTCTTGAAGCGGGCCAGGCGGAGCGCTTCGGCCAGCTCGCGAGGCCGCAGCCCGGTCACTTGCAGAAAGGCGCGGCGAAGAGTCGCCGGCGTGGTTCCGAGTCTGGAGGCTAGCGGGGCAAAGCGCACGCCGTCTTCTCCGCTCTCGGCCAATAGCCGCGCAGCCCGCTCCACCAGCGCTACCGGTCCGGCCACTTCGTTGGGGCGGCAGCGCAGGCATGGCCGGAAGCCTTGCTTTTCCGCCTCTTCGCGAGTGCGGAAGAAAACCACGTTGCGGCGCAATGGGCGTCGGGCCGGGCAGGACGGCCGGCAATAAATATGCGTGGAGCGGACTGCCAGCACGAAGGTGCCGTCCGCCCGGACGTCGCGCGAAAGCGTGGCGCGCCAGTAGCGGGCCGCGGCGCGCGGCGGGATGGTGGCTTCGTTTTGTTGGTTCTTTCGGCTCATGTTCACACGCCCAAAGTAACTCAGGCCGAGGAAACAAATCTATCCGCAAAGGCGCGTCAAAGCAGATGCCTGCAAGCCGGCAAACTCGGAGCTTTTCGGTGGCGGCGGTGGGTGGCGGAGGGAACTTCAGCCTTCGGCCGCTTCCGGAACCGCCGTAGCTATCCGGGCCGGCTCCGGATGTGGCGCGGTGATGACCAGGAGCACGGCGGTCAGGATGACCGCCGCGGCAAGAATCGTGCGAAAAGTAATGGACTCGCTCAGTATCAGCCAGCCCAAAAACAGCGCAACCACCGGATTCACGAACGCATAGGTAGCCACGCGGGTGGCGGTGCTGTGCTTCAGGATATAGATATAGGCCGTGAACCCCATCAACGAGCCGAACACCATCAGATACCCGAGGGCCAGCCAAGAGCGCAACGAAATTGCCGCGATGTGCAGGTGGGTCAATTCGCCCGAGAAAAAGGACGCAATCCATAGGGCCGCGCCGCCGCAGAGGCTCTGCATCGCGGCTCCCAGCAATGGGGAGGGCGGCAAGCCTCCATGCTTGGAATAGAGCGAGCCGCAGGCCCAGGCGAGCGAGGCAAACCCTAGTATGCCGACTCCGCTAGGGTTGACGCGCCCGGAGCCCCCGAGGTTCTGAGGGCCCGCCAATAATGCCAGGCCGGCGAAACCCAACAGCAAGCCGACTAAGACGCGCGCTACCGGCCGCGTCCCGCCGGGCCGCAGCCAATCAACCAGCACCATCCACAGCGACACCGTGGCCACCAGCAAGGCAGCCACACCCGAGGGCACAATCTGCTCGGCCACGCAGACCATGCCGTTTCCAAGAAGTAGCAGCAGGCAGCCGGAGATGATAGCGGCTCGCCAGTGAGCCAGGGTAGGGCGGACCCGGGTCTTCCAGCGCAGGAAGGGGTACAGCAGCAGACCGAAGGTCAAGTGGCGCCAGCCCGCCAGGAGCAGCGGTGGGAACGACTCGACGCCGACACGTATTGCCAGGTAGGTCGAGCCCCAAATGAGGTAAACGGCGGCAAACGCGGTGTACAACAGTACCGTCGAGGTGTGGACAGGGGGCGTCGCGACCGGCACCGGAGAGGCCGCACCGGAGCCGGAGGAGGGTTCCAGGGGAGTCGTAGAAAAGGCCATAGTGGCCGCTCGCGAAGGCGATCGTGCGCGAACGGCGAACCAACAACTTAGAGGCGAACTTCCAGCGTGTCGAGCACCATTTTGGACAATGGATTGAGGGCGCGATGTCGGGAACCGACCTCCCGCAAGGCGGTACTATTACCAAGTGTTTCAGGTTAGGACACGTGGTATGTTCTCAGCGGATTGACGCCGGGCCTGGCTAATGGCATTTTAGCAGCCCACCTTTGTGGGGTTGGATAACGGGGCGTTTTCAAGGGCACAGGCGGTTGGTAAGAAAGTAGTCACAGCGCAGCAGTGTCTCTGGGGGCGAGATGAGCGCGACGAATCGCGCAAGATCCATCGAACCGGCACCGGCGAACGCCATGGCGGAAGCTCGCAGGCTCGCCGCCCTCGCCGCGCCGCAACCCGTCGCCAATCCGCCTCGGATTCCCGCGCTACGCATCATGCCGCTGCAAACCGAGACCCAGCCGCGCCGCTTTGCTCGCGTTCCGACGCACGCCGTGGGCGTTCATCCGGAACACCGCGAGTATCCGCGAGCCACCCTGCAGTTGCCGCTGCGGTTGCGGAGCGTCGATAACGTCGCCGAGAGATTTCCGATCACCCTGGTTACCCGCGACATCAGCTCCACGGGCGTTTATTTCCTTTGTCCGAAGCAAGTCGCCGTGGGCACATCGGTCGAACTGGAAATTATTCTGGTCAGCCGTCCCATGGGCCTGGGCAACGTGGTCGTCGCAACCATGGCCCGCGTGACGCGCCTGGAACCTGCCGCAATGCCAGGATGGTACGGAGTGGCCGCCTCTTTTGACGACGTGCAGTTCGATCGCGACGACCACGTGCCGCCACGATTCCTGAACCCGTAGCCTGCCCGCAAAGATTCTTGCCGTTCTGGCTCTGAACCACGCCCGCACCTACGCCGGGACCCCAAAGTTTCCACAGGGTCATACTTGCTGTTTCTTGTAATTTTGGCCTAAACTCGGGTTCAGCTTTCCCGCAAGCCGTCCTCTACTTCTAAGGAACTGTGTGTTTGCGGGCATCGGGGATTGCTGTCCTGGGGGGACAACATGAAAAAGTGTAGCTACGCGTTTCTCGCGCTTGCATTGCTTTCGGCCTGCGCTTCTTTGAGCTTTGGACAGGCCCAGATCACCACCGCCACCGCGCAGGGCGACGTTCTGGACGAAAAGGGCGGAAGCGTCGCCGGCGCCACCGTCGAAGCCCGGAACCTGGACACCAACTACCTCCGCACGGAAACCACCAATGCCGACGGCCACTTCCTCTTCCTGAATCTGGCGCCCGGCCGCTACACGCTGACCATCAGCAAACAGGGCTTCGCCACCATCCTCCAGGAAAATGTAAACCTGACCGTAGGCCAGGTCATCACCATCCCGGTGACCATGAAGGTCTCCTCGGTCTCCCAGCAGATCGTGGTTTCGGACGTCCCGATCGTGGAAGTGACCAAAACCGAATCTTCTTCGACCCTGGACGAGTCGGCGGTGGCCAACACGCCGGTCCTGGGCCGCAAATTTGAAGATTTGCTGACGCTGACTCCCGGCGTGAGCATTTCGCAGGGTCCGGACGGCGACGAAATCAATATCAACGGCCAGCGCGGCATCTCCAACAACGTCAGCCTGGACGGCGGCGACTACAACAACGGATTTTTCGGCGAGCAGGCCGGCGGCCAGCGCGCCGCGATCGACATTACCCTCGAAGCGGTCAAGGAGTTCCAGATCATCGCCAGCGGCGCCAACGCCGAATACGGCCGGACCGCCGGCGGCGTGGTCAACGTCATCACCAAATCCGGCACCAACGAAATTCACGGCAGCTTATTCGAGTATTTCCGCACCGAAGCGCTCACCGCGGCAACCTCGGATGGAAAGCCTCTTGACGGTTTCCGCCGCAACCAGTTCGGCGGCACCGTCGGCGGCCCGATCATCAAGGACAAGCTGTTCTTCTTTCTGGCTTCCGAAGGCATTCGCGAGGACCTCTCCCGGAAAAATCTGGGCGAGACCCTGGGCACGGCCTGCGGCGTAAGCAGCCCAGTCTTCGGCCCTGGCGGAACGATTACCGATGCGCAGATCTCGGCCAGCGGCGATTGCCAGCGGCAAACGCTCCTGAATTTCTTTCAGACCAATTTCTCCACCAACGAGGGTTTGCCCGTCGATCACTCGGTCCGAAACGTCTCCGTGTTTGGCCGCGTCGACTACAACCTCAACTCCAAAAACCAGATTTTCGGCTCCTACACGTTCGACCGCTCGAACAACGCCAACCAGACCTTTGACGTGCCCACCTACGGCACCAGCGCGAACGGCATCGAGGGTCCGTCGCATATTCAGGCCCTCAATGGAAACTGGTTCAGCACTCTTTCCAACAACATGCTGAACGAAGCACACTTCACCTATTCGCGGGAAACTCGCCCGCGCGAAGCGGTCAACGAGTCCGCGGTTCCGGACACGGCGATAGGCTTCTCCCCGAATTTCCGTTTCGGCCAGCCCTTCTTCCTGGAACCCAACGTCGACGAGCTGCTCGTATCGCACCGGTGTCCGCGACAACTTCTCGCTGATCCACGGCAAGCACACCTTCAAGTTCGGCGGCGAATGGCTGCATACGCGCAACTCACAGATCTTCCGCGGATTCTTCAGTGGCCGCTATATCTTCGACAGCGTCACCGGGTTTCTGCATTACGCTTCTCCTGCCGCTCTGGGCGTCGGCTTTGGCCCGACGGCCGCGGAATGCGGAGACGGAACGTTTACCGACATCTCCTTGGTTGCGGGTGGAAACTGCCCAGACGGCGCTGCTTTCACAGGCGGACCGCTCCTGCTCTACCTGCAGCACGGCCCGACCACCGCGGGAGAGACGCTGGATGACTCCGGCAAAGCCGACATCGCCAACGAAGACTATTCCTTCTTCGTGCAAGACACCTGGAAGGTCTGGCGCAATTTCACTCTGAACTACGGTCTGCGTTGGGACGCGCAGAAATTCCCCGACCCGACCGTCGCGCCGGTGAACACCGCCTACGGCCAGAACCTCAGCGATCCCGCTTTCCCGTCAACCGGCAAACTTCCCAGCCAATACAAAGAGTTCCAGCCGCGCATCGGCGTCGCCTGGGACGTCCGCGGCAACGGCAAGTCCGCGTTGCGCGCCAGTTGGGGCATCTTCAACGCCCGCCAGAACATGCTGACGCAGACCGGTGCCATCACCACCAACGGCGTGCAGCAGCAGGAAATCGTGGCCGTCACCGGCTTCGACTCCGCCGGCGGCAACCCTCCCACTTATCCAAACACCGTGCCCATTCCGCCGCTGGCGCCAGGAACCTTCCCGTTCCAGGCGGGTGTCACGGTCTTCAGCCGCGACTACGCCAATCCGCGCATCTACACCACCAACGTCGGCTACGAGCAGCAGCTGATCGGTGACTATGCGGCCTACGCGGATTTCACTTTGTCGAAGGGCGTGCACCTGACGCGCTTCACCAATCCCAATGTCGGCCCCACGTCCGTCATCCCGCAAAATGCCGACACCGTGAGCTACGCCGGGGCCGCTCCGTTCGGCAATCTGGGAACGATCACCGACACTGTCAGCTCCGCCAAGTCACTCTATCGCGGCGTCACCTTCGGCGTCCGCAAACGCATGAGCCACCGTTTCCTCTTCGACGCCAACTACACCTACTCCGTCGACAAGGATGACGACTCCAACGAGCGCGATCCCTTCACCTTCCGCTACGCCGACCTCCACAACCTGGCCGCCGAGTATTCGAATTCCGACCGCGACGAGCGCCACAAATTCAACTTCTACACCGTGGCCACTCTTCCCTGGGGCTTCGAGACCGACGTCCGCATGCAAGCCCACTCCGCGCAACCCATCACCGACAATGTCAACGGCACCGGAACCGGCCCGGCTTGCAGCCTCGACAATTCGTTGACCCGTTTCGTCAATGGCGTCGATTGCGGCCGCAACCATCTCCGCAAAGACAACGCCTTCTTCACCTTCGACTTCGGCGTCAGCCGGCCGATCCATCTCGGCGAGCGATTCCGCGTCGTTCCCAAGCTGGAAATGTTCAACACCTTCAACAACAAGAACAACGTGAACCCGTTGTCGTCGCCGCAGCTCTTCGACTTCAACGGCTTCCTGCGAGTGGGTGTGGGCGACCCGCGCCAAGCACAGTTGTCGGTGCGCCTGGAGTTCTAACTCTCCAAGCCACCCAACAATCCGTTTGTAAAAGAGGGGCGCCCAGGCGCCCCTCTTTTTATGGAGTGCGGTGGCTTGTCCTAAGCCTCGAAGCCTTGGCGCCCGCTTCTTACACCTGTCAGAACCCCGCACAGGCCGCCCTCGCCAACAACCAAACGCAATGCCCTACGCAAGAATTGTCTGCTAACCTCTGGAAGCCATGGCCGCACCAGCAAAGCAAATCATTGAAGGCGTGCTCTTCGATTGGGACGGCACGTTACTCGACTCCTACGAAGCCGACTCCTCGGCGTACCTGGCCATGTTCCGCGAAATGGGCATTCCCTGGGGTCTCGACGAACTAGCGCAAAACTATTCGCCCAATTGGTATCGGGTCTACCGCGCCGCCAAGCTCCCTCGCGCCCGCTGGGACGACGCCGACCGCGCCTGGCGCAAGCAATACGCCAACCACAGCCCCAAGCTCATCGCCGGCGTCCGCCGCGTCCTGGCCCGCGTGGGGCGACGCCACCGCCTGGGATTAGTCACCAGCGGCGATCGCGACCGTGTCGTTCGCCAACTCCGCGCGTTCCGTCTAACCCGTTCTTTCGCCGCCCGCGTCTGCAGCGGCGACACCCAGCAGAGAAAACCCCACCCGGCCCCGCTGCGCCTGGCCCTCCAGCAAATGCGCCTCAGTCCTTCCGCTTGCGTTTACGTGGGGGATTCGCCCGAGGACTTGCAGATGGCCCGCCGCGCCGGAGTCCGCGCCATTGCGGTATTAGGTGGTTTTCCAACGGAAAAAAGTTTGCGCGCCGCCAAGCCCGACCTTCTTCTCACCTCAGTCCGCGAACTGCCCGACGCGTTAGAACAACTGCGCGGCTGACGAATCGGCATGCCTAGCCAGGCGCGGCTTCTCAGGCTACGAAGAAACTGGTAGGGGAGCGGTTCGCCCCTCCCGGCCGCTCCACGCGCAATATTTTCCCTTCAACTCGATGTAGGTTGGGAAGCTCGTCCAAACTGTCTATCCGAGGTCAAGATCACGGCTTCGCAGGAGCCGCCGGTTCGGCCGGCGCGGAAGCGGGAGCCGTGGAAGCCGCCGCCGGAGCCGCGCCACCGCAGCCAACGGCTTAAAATCCGTCCACTTGATCACCAAGCGCACCGGAACATCCATATCCTTCAAATGCATCGTCTCATCGGACCGCTCGTAGTTCGGGAACCAGTATTTCCCGTCCACATTCTCCCGATATGTCTCAAACGTAGTGAACGGCATATTCGCAATGTGCACGTCGCCCAGTTCGTTCACCCACTTGCCGTAAGTCTTCACCACTTCCAGATACTTCGTGTCCACCCACGCCAGTCCTTCCAGATACGCGTGCGCGCGATCCACGTTTTTCGGCTTGACCTGAAAAATGTAGCAGTCGATTTCGTCGATCTGTTCGTCGCCGATATATTTCAGGTCGTATTTCGCCAGCTGGCTGGTGGTCAGGGGGAAGGGCGGAATGCGGTCGAGTTCCTTGACGTCCTCGGGCTCCAGCGTAAAAAAATGCAGCGTGGATTGCGGGTGCTCCACCACTTTGTTCACCACCTGCCCATCGCTCCGGCGCACCGCCTCGGTGACCATCAAAAACTGTCCGGCCAGCTTTCCAGCCCGGTCAAATTCATCGATGCGCACCGTCTTGCGAGAGCCGTAGCCCGGCCGCGCCGCCAGGTACTCGTCTTCTTTTTCCGAAAATCTCTTGATGATTTCCTCCGGAGGCAGCGCCGGCGGCACTGCGGCTTCCGGCGTATTCCCCATGCGGCGGACGTCATGCTCCGGCGGCGGCGCCATCGGCGCCTGGGGCGAATTCTGAGCGGCCGCGTACGGCCCGCCGGCAAAAAGCGCCGCCACGAAAAAGGCGATACCCGCGATCCGGAGACGAATCCCTCGATGCGTAAAAATAGTGTTCCAGTCCATGCTCAGTTGGATGCGCCCACGGCGTATGTCGTGGCCGGCCTTTAGCCGCGACGCGAAACGTGTAGGGGCGCGGTTTGGTTCATCCCGACGAAGGGAGGGCGCGTCCTTCCTATCTTTTTTCCACAGCCTGTTTGGACCAGCCACTCCCCATTAACCCGCTAAAGCTTACCGCAATTCGCAACTTTCAGTCGTATGCGGGGGTTATCCAACGGTCCACCTAAACAAACGCGCCCCGCTGCCCACAAAGCGTCTCTGCTACAATTCCGGAGTTTGCGATGGACGCGAAACAAGCGAGAAGGTTCTTGGTCTCTGGAATTGTGCAAGGCGTGGGCTTCCGCTACTTTACCCAGGGTGTTGCGGAGCGCTTGCTTCTCGCCGGCTACGTGCGGAATCTGCCGGACGCCCGCGTCGAAGTGTACGCCATCGGTACGCCGGATCAGCTCGTTAAGCTGCGCACCGCTCTTGAGCGCGGCCCGCGGTTTGCCAGCGTCAGCGAAGTGCAGGAACAACCCGCGGCCGTCGATCCACAACACGCGAATGAATTCAGCATCACCGTGTAACCACCAAAGAGGAGCCGCTGGAATGGATGATCTCAAAACGCTGATCCGCGAGGTTCCCGATTACCCCAAGCCGGGAATACTCTTCTACGACCTCACCACGCTCCTGAAAGACAAGCAGGGCTTCCACCTGCTCATTGACCGCCTCTGCGCCCACTACGACGGCCATGTCATCGATATCGTCGCCGGCATCGAAGCGCGCGGCTTCATCCTGGCGCCAGCGCTGGCCTACCGCCTGTGCTCAGGTTTCGTTCCGGTTCGCAAACCCAAAAAGCTCCCGGCCAAGACGGCCAGCATGTCCTATTCGCTCGAATACGGAAAGGACACTCTGGAGATGCACGAAGACGCCGTAAAGCCCGGCGATCGCGTGATCATTTGCGACGATCTCCTGGCTACTGGCGGCACCGCGGCGGCTACCGTGAAACTCGTGCAACAACTAGGAGGCAAAGTAGAAGGCCTCGCTTTCGCCGTCGAGCTGACTTTCCTGAATGGCCGCAAAAAATTGCCTGGCCTGGACGTTTTCTCCTTGATTCAATACGACAAGTAGTTTCTTATGTCCCTTGTCCGCAAGCTGGCGGCGAAGGGATCGATTCGTTTCACGGGAGGCCATGGATGGGCGAAGTAATTCACACTGCGAAAATCCGCCTGGTGCAGAAAAAGCGTCCATTCCGCGACGCGCATATCGAAGGGTTCCCCGAGCCGCTGCAGTTCGGCGTTCACGGCGGCTACGCTAAATATTACGGCGTCAAGGACGTGGAGCCGCTGCCCACCACCATTGACCACGTGATCTCCGCGCTTGCGGGTTGACTGGCAGGCACACTTGCCGGCGCGCTGGAAGCGCGCGGAATCCCCGCATCAAACAATCTGGAAGCTGACGTCGAAGGGCGCATCGAAAGCTTCGAGAAGTCCTTCCGCATCGCGGCCGTCAAGCTGCGGTACCATTTCAAAATTCCCAAAGGAAAACGCGCCGAAGCCGACCGCGCCCTCGCCAATCACGAAGACTATTGTCCGGTGCACCAAAGCATCAAGCAAGGCTTCGAGGTGACCTGGACCGCCGAGATGGAAGAAACGTAAAGAATTTCTCGCACACCCAATCGACCACGCTCTTATGTAGGGGTGCAGCACTGCGGCACCCCATCCGCCAAGCGTCATAAATTTCTTCCCTCGCTCCGATTTTTCTGCGTCAGAAACGTGCAGGCCGGAAATCAAGTGCTAACACACAAGAAAATCGTGTTACCTCGATTTTCTCTGCCGCAAAACTTCGAAAAGCACTACTCCCGCCGCCACCGAAACATTCAAGGACTTCACCGGCCCAGTGGTGGGCAAAGAAACCACAAAGTCACACCTCTTCCGCGTAAGCTCATGCAAACCCTTGCCTTCTCCCCCCAAAACAATTCCAACCGGGGAAGTGTAGTCCGCCTCCGTGTAGCTCTTGTCCGCCTCTTCGTCCAGCCCAATCAGCCAGTAGCCCGCTTCCTTCAATTCCTCCATCGTGCGTGCAAGATTGGTCACCTTGGCCACCGGCAAATGTGACAGCGCCCCGGCCGACGCCCTCGCGACGGTATCCGTCAGCCCCGCGGCACGCCGCTCCGGAATCACCACGCCATGCGCCCCCGCCGCCAGCGCCGTACGAATAATGGCCCCGAGATTATGAGGATCCTCCACGCCGTCCAGCAGCACGATCAACCCTCTGCTGCCGTGTCCGGCCCCGGCGTTGGCTGCCGCCAGAATCTCCTCGAGCGTAGCCGCCGCCCGCGGCGCCGCCAGCGCCACGACGCCCTGGTGGTCTTTCGAGTCCGCCAGCCGGTCGAGCTGGCCGCGGTCCTCGAAGCGCACCGAAATATTCCGCCCCCGCGCCAGCCGCACGATCTCTTCAACGCGCGTATCCTGCCGCCCCCGCGCAATCACCACGCGGTCAAACGCCCGCCCAGCCTCCAGCGCCTCCTTCACCGCATGAATTCCAGTCAACAGATCCATTCTTCAGGCGCTCCTGTAGCCCGTCACTCGTAGGGGCACGGCACGCCGTGCCCGTCTTTGCCTTGTGGGCCGAAAGCGCACCCAAGGGGGTCGGACCTTCAGCTCCGCCCCCTAATCCAACGCTGCGCAAAACTCCAACACCCGCTCCCGCGCCGACTTCACCTCGGCCGCAAACGAAAGCCCCGCCGCCTCATCCAACAGCAGAATCACCCGATCCAGCTCCCCCTCCCCCGTCCGTCCGGCCAGCGCCAACCGCAAGGGATGAAACAAATCGCGTCCCCGAAGATCAAGGTCGTCTTTGAGGCAACTGACCACCTTCTTGAAGAGATCCGACGTCAATGGCGCGTCATCCAGCAGCAACAACGCCAATTTCCGCAGTACATCGCGCGCCGCATACCGCGCCAGCACCGCGTGCGTCTCGGTTTTCGCCAGCAACTCGGCGGCGTCGTAGTGAAAGATGAGACTCAGCATGTCGGCGAGGGCATTGCGATCCGCGGCGTGCGATCCCAGCAAAGAAGCCGCCCGCTCGCACCAGGCCATCTGCGCCGGGGAAGGTTCTGTCGCCAGCCACCCGCGTTCGCGAAGAATGTCCGCAACATCCTTGGCGGCAAAGACGTTGCGGGCGCCCGCGTTCGACTTTTCTTCGGAAGCCATGGGATGAATTCTATCGCAGGAAGCCGGAAGATGTTCTTCCGGCGAAGCAATTCAGCGTTGCACGAGCGTGGCAATCACGTGGCACGCGATGGCTTCGCCGCGGCCCACCGCGTCCACGCCTTCATTCGTTTTCGCCTTCAAGTGAATCTTTTCGGACGGGACGCCCAGAGCCCGGCCCAACGCCTCGCGCATCTTCGGAAAATGCGGGCCCAGCTTCGGCTTCTCCAGGATCACCACGGCGTCCACGTGCTCGATGGCCAAATGTTTTTCATCGAGCAGCTTCTTCGCATGCTCCAAGAAGACCAGGCTGTTGGCGCCCTTCCACTTCGGGTCCGTATCCGGAAAATGCGTCCCGATGTCGCCAAGCCCCGCAGCACCGAGCAGCGCGTCACACAACGAATGCGCCAGAACGTCCCCGTCGGAATGCCCCACCGGACCTCTGTCGAAAGGTACTTCAACTCCGCCGACGATGAGTTTGCGTCCCTCCGCCAGCCGATGCAGATCGTACCCGATGCCGCAGCGCACGCTCACGGCTTCTGGCGCTCGCGTTCCAGATAGAACCGCGCCAGATCCATATCCGCAGGTTTGGTGATTTTGATGTTGCGTTCCGAACCCAGCACTACGTGAACGTCGTGTCCCAGCCGTTCGACCAGTCCAGCCTCGTCCGACGCGCTGACCCCATCGGCCTGTGCCCGCGCGAAGGCTTCCTTCAAAAGTTTTGTCGAAAAGGCTTGCGGCGTCTGCGCCAAAACTACCCGCTCGCGCGGGATGGTAGCGGTGATCAACGCCACATCCTCGGGCAAGCTGGCCCGCTTCACTTCTTTCACCGTGTCCATCGCCGGGATGCCCAAAATCGCCGCCTGGCATCTCCGCGCTTCTTCGATTACCCGCGTGATCTGCTCGCGCGTCACGAACGGCCGCACCGCGTCGTGTACCAGCACGATCTCCGTATCGCTCGAAACTTCTTCCAGCGCCCGCGCCACCGAGTCCTGCCGCGAGTCCCCGCCGCGCACCACGCGCACCTTCTGCTGGAACTTTTCTTCGCGAATCTGTTCCTCGAGCCGCGCGACTCCGTCTCCGCGCGTGGCCACAATGATCTCGGTGACCAGTTCGCACGACGCAATCCGCCGCAGGCTGAGCATCACGATGGGCACGCCGTCCAGCTCCAGGAATTGCTTCGGAGTGTCGGCGCCCATGCGGGTGCCCAGGCCAGCAGCAGGCAGAATGGCAGCGATGCGGCTCATGTAAGGTGTGACCGCACAGAGCGGTCAACATATCATTGGCAAACAGTAGAGTGTACCTCAAGCGGCAGGCAGAGGTGAACCTATGGAGTGCGGCGGCTCGTTTACCCTGAGCCGCGAAGGGTCGCCGCTTTTACCGTGAAAGCCCGGTCCACAACGAAAGCGAAGGGCGAAAACTCAAGCAGCCTGAAAAGTGGAAAGACGCCCAGGCCCACAATCAATCCGTATCCGTCTCCGGAAAAATCGCCCGCGGCCCACGATCCATCGAAGGCGTGTCCGTCACCCGGCCGCCACCTTCATTCCGCGAAGCCCCCGCCGCGGCCTGCCGCGCCATCGAACCTGTCTGCTCCGCGCGCTCGTCCATCCGGCCAAAAATCATCTTTCCCGCGGTGGTCTGATGAACGGAAGTCACAATCGTATCGACGTTCTTGTTGATGAACCGCCGCGCTCCATCGACCACCACCATCGTGCCGTCGTCCAGATACGCAACGCCCTGATTGGCTTCTTTTCCTTCGCGCAAGATGAACACGCGCATGGGCTCGCCGGGCAGCACCACGGGCTTCAGGGCATTCGCCAATTGGTTGACGTTCAGCACCGACAACCCCTGCACCGTAGCAACTTTATTCAAATTAAAGTCGTTCGTGACGATCTTCGCCCCCATACGGCGCGCCAGCTCGATCAGCTTATGGTCCACCTCGCCCATTTGTGACGGGTCATGGTCGAGAATGCGCACTTCCGCTCCCGGCATTTTCTGAATGCGCTCCAACACGTCCAGCCCGCGCCGGCCTCGCTGCCGCTTCAGCCCGTCCGAGGAATCCGCAACCAGTTGCAACTCCCGCAGCACGAATTGCGGCACGATCAGCGGGCCGTCGAGGAATTGTGCGTCGCAAATGTCCGCGATGCGCCCGTCGATCAGCACGCTGGTGTCCAGCAGCTTCAACGTTTCGTGCGTTTCGGTGCGTCCCCCAAAGAGTTTTCCGGCGGTCTCCAGGTGCCGCCGCAGTTCGCCGCCCTTCTGCCAGCCCAGCACCAATCCCAGATAACTCAAGGCGAAAAGCGCCGAAAATTCGAGTGAAAACTTGGTGGGATCAGGCACGGTGCTGCGGGAAATCACCAAGGTCAGCAGGAAAGCCGCAAATATTCCCAAGGTGCCGCCGAACGCCCCTCCCAACAGGTCCGGGGCAGCCGCGCGCCGGAGCCGCAGCTCCGCCAGAAGAATCACCAGCGCCATCAGAAGTCCCGTGCTCGCCGCAAACCAGCCGCGAAGGTGGAAAGGCCCGAGCGTGTAGAACAGCGCGACGGTGGCCCCGACGAAAAACACGCGTGCCGCCCAGAAATCCCACGGGGTCCCCGGCGGGCGCAAGTCTCGCGGGGCCCTTGGATTCGATCGCGATGTGGAGGTACCTGGAGACGAGGAAAGGGCAACTCCGCGAGAAGGTTCTTCCCCCAAAAAAGACCGGCTCATGCGACCTCACAGGACTTGCATAATCACTGCAAAATCGGTGCCGCCTGCCCCGCAAGAGCGAGGGACGAACGCTGTTGCGGGATAGAACCTAAGTTACGTTCTGGAGGTGTATATACTACCTTGGTGTAAACCCGTCAAGGATTTCTGATTGCGTCAACAGCCGGGGGCGACAATCGATGTTCGTTCACGCGGGCGATAATCGCACTCACGCCAGATACACTCGGGGAACTCGCTGGCTCACCGCGCACAGCAGATCCGAGGTGACCGTGCCGATGCCGCGGGCCACCTGGTTCGCGGGATTGGCGTGCTCTCCATCCACGCCGTATACCGTCACCACGTCCCCGATTTCGACTCCCGCGACTTCGGTGACGTCGATCATGGTCACGTCCATGGAAACGATGCCGACAATCGGCGCCAGCCGGCCGCGCACCAGGACGCTGCCTCGATTGCCCAGCGAACGGTGGATGCCATCGCCGTAGCCGGCGGCCAGCACAGCGATCACCGAGGGGCGCTGTGCGACGAATTTGGCACCGTATCCCACGCCCGTGCCTGTCGGAATGCTGCGCAGGCTGATGATGCGGGTGCGCAGGCTCATGACCGGCTTGAGCGGCAGCTTGCGTTCGGCTTCGTTGCGCTGCTCCGGAGGATCGTAGCCGGGATGGTAGCCGTACAGAATCACGCCGGGACGCACCATGTCGGCCCAGGTTTCCGGGCTGCACCGCGATAGCGGCGCTGTTGGCCAGGTGCACGATGCCCGGGTCGACGCCCAACTTGCGCAAGCGCTCCAGCGCCACGAAGAAGTGCTCTTCCTGCTCGCGGGTCTGCTGGCCTTGCGGCGCCGGGGAGAACGCCTCCGAGGACGCCAAGTGCGTCAGGACGCCGCCGAGGCGCAGGTGCCGGCACTTCGCCAGTTGTCCCGCGAAGCAATCCACATCGCTAGGCGCTATGCCCAGGCGGTTCATCCCGGTGTCCATTTTCAGGTGAAACGAGACGGGCTTGCGGCGCCCGTGTTTGGCGGCGGCCTGATTGAGCGAGTGGAGCTGCTCGCAGCGATGAACCACCGGCGTGAGGCCATGCTTCACAAGACTGGCTTCTTCGCCGGGCCAGAAACTGGTCAGCACCAGGATGGGCTTGCGCACTCCAGCTTTGCGAACCGCGATGCCTTCCGACGTGCAGGTCACGCCGAACCAGTCCGATCCAGCCTTCTCGAGAATTTTGGCCACCTGCGGCCCGCCATGGCCGTAGCCATTGCCCTTCACGATGGACAAAACCATCCGGGGCGTCTTGCGGTGTTCGTCCGCGGGATTCACATGGTCGCGGATGGCGCGAAGATTGTAGGTGAGCGCGGAGACGGAGACTTCGGCCCAGACCGGGCGTCCTGCGACTTTGACGTGGTTCTTCTGCTTGGGTGCCATAGGTTTCCCGAAGAGAAAAATAGTGTACGACATCCGCGCGGCACGGGCCGAAACACCGCGCGGATGCCGCGTGAAAGACAACACCCCTCCAGGAAGCAATTGCGAAGCCACGCAGGGCGAGGGTGGCCGTCGTGGGCGTGCTCTGCGTAAATGCTTGAGCGGATAAGAGAACGCGGCTACGGGAGATTTGCACGTTTGGTCCTTTGTCCGGTCGCAGTGTGGATGCTGGGACGCACTGTCGGCAACGGACCACGTTGGGATTAGTGGGCGCCGAGAGATAGGCCGCGATACCCCCCCACCCCCTGGGTAGTGCGTAGGGCTCTAATTTTAAAGGGGTTATAAAAAGCTATGTTGGAAGTTGTTGAAAACAAAGAATGGTTGTGAACAGCTAATCGATAGGATGGGCACAACCGGGTTGCATACCTTACTGGTAGGGTATTTATATCACCGTTCGTGGAGTCGCGCGCGTCGTTGCGAGATGTGGAGAAAAGCGCCCGCCACGGTCGGCGGCCGCTACGGGTGCCTGTCCATCTGGTGTTGCCCACCGTCAACATCTCCAGCATACATTTCGCGTTGCCGGAACGGGTTTAGGAATACAGCCCTACAAATCGTCGGGGGAGAATTGGGAGAAGGCGTCGGGGGCGGCTTCTTCGAAGCGGGTTAGGCGGCTGCGGAAGACGAACTTTACGCTTTCGGTGGGGCCGTTGCGTTGTTTGGCGATTTTTAGTTCGGTTTCTTCGCGTTCTTCGGGGGTGGCGCCGGCTTTGAAGAAGTGCGGGCGGTAGATGAACATGACCACGTCGGCGTCTTGTTCGATGGCGCCGGATTCGCGCAGGTCGGAGAGTTGCGGGCCGCGATCTTCGCGCTCCGGGGAGCGGGTGAGCTGGCTCAGCACCAGAACTGGGATCTGCAGCTCTTTAGCCAGGCCTTTCAAGCTGCGAGAGATGCTGGAGACTTCTTCGTTGCGGTTGCCGAAGCGGCCGCGGGCGGTGATCAACTGCAAATAGTCGACGACCAGGAGCGACAAGCCTTTGTCGCGCTTCAGGCGGCGGGCTTTGGCGCCGATTTCGAGGACGCTGATGGAGCCGGCGTCGTCGATCCAGATCGGGGAGGAAGAGATGGTGCCGAGGGCTTCGGTCATGCGGCGCCAGTCTTCGCGGCTGAGATGGCCGGTGCGGAATTTGTGGGCGTCGATCTGGGCTACGGAAGCGACCAGGCGCTGCAGCAACGATTCTTTGGACATTTCCAGGCTGAAGATGGCTACCGGTAGGCCGGAGCGGATGCCAATATTTTCCGCCAGGTTGAGAGCGAGGGCGGTTTTTCCCTGCGACGGACGCGCGGCGAGAATCAGCAGCTCCGAGGGTTGCAGGCCGGAGGTGAGCTTGTCGAGCTCCATGTAGCCGGTGGGGACGCCGGTGATGCTCTTGCCTTCGCGGAAAATCTTTTCGAGGCGCTCGAAATTATCGCGGACGATGTCTTTGACGGGGATGAGGCCGACTTTAACGCGGTCTTCGGCGAGGGCGAAGATGGTCGATTCGGCGTTGTCCAGGACGGTGTCGGCGCCGTCTTCGCCCTCGAAGGCGCGCTGCTGAATGTTGTGGGTCGCGTGGATCAGATTGCGGAGCAGCGCTTTTTCTTTGACGATGCGGGCATAGTGCTCGATGTTGGAGACCTTGGGCATGCCGTCGGCCAGCGAGGCCAGATACGGCGCGCCGCCGGCGGCTTCCAGATCGCCTTTGCGATGCAGCTCTTCGGTGAGGGTGATCAGATCGATGGCCTGCTGGCCTTCGCCGAGGGCGATCATTTGGGTAAAGACGCGGCGATGCTGGTCCAGGAAAAAATCCTCGGCGCGCAGATTCTCGATGGCGGCGTTGAGAGCGTTGTTGTCGAGCAAAATGGCGCCCAAGACGGAGCGCTCGGCGTCGAGATTATTGGGAAGAGGGCGTTCGAGAGTGGCTTCGGCAGGCATGGAGATTCGCTTTAGTTTCGCCTTATACCTTTCTATTTAACATGATCTCAGGGCGAGCGCAAGCACTGAAATTTTCAGCGCTGGGAGATTTTTTGGACCTCGACCGTTTGTCCCCTGTTTCAGACTGGTGAGCGGATTGTGCGCGTGATGCGCGCGCGCGTCAATCGGAGTGCTGTGCATCGTTTCGGAAATCGGTGCAAAACTTTTTCATCGCCGAGCAAATTTAAATTTTCTTTTTGCAGCGTCCGCTAATTGCTTGAAAACAAATCAAAAGAAAAAGCCGGGCACGTGAGCTGTGCCCGGCGCCGAAAATCACGAATGGTTGAGCTAATCGAACTACGCTTGCGCTTCTTTTTCCACGAAGACTTTCACTTCGGCGGTGACGTCGCGGAAGACCTTGATGGTCACCGGATATTCGCCGAGGGCGCGGAACGCTTCGCCGAGATGCACCTGGCGCTTATCGATCTTGAAGCCCTGGGCATTGAGGCCCTCGGCTACGTCGGCGGAGGTGACCGAGCCGAAGAGCTGGTCGTTCTCGCCGGTCTTGCGGGTGAAGTGCAAGGCTACGCCGTTGATCAGCGCGGCTTGCTTTTGCGCGGCTTCCAGTTCCGTGGCGGTTTTCTTGGCCAGGGAAGTGCGAATACGCTCCAGGGCCTTCATGTTGCCGGTGGTGGCTTCCACGGCCAGCTTGCGCGGCAGCAGAAAATTGCGGGCGTAGCCGGGCTTGACGGTGACGATGTCGCCGCGGTGGCCGAGCTTGTCGATGTCTTCTTGCAGAATGATTTGCATTGCTTATCCCTTTCGATTTGGTGCGCCGCGGAGGCGCGGCAATTCTCGCCGACTCGGCATTGCGAGCGGGTCTAAAGGCCCACCCCTACATCAGGCCTTCGGCGCCTCGGCGACGGGCGCTGGTGGCGCGGCTGGCGGATGCGCTGCGGCCGCTGCGCCCGGGACCACTACGCGCGGGGCTTGCGTGCCTGCGGCGCTGCCTGCGAAACGGCAGCAGCGCGATGTTGCGGGCGCGCTTGATGGCTTCGCCGAGCCAGCGCTGGTGGCGCGAGCAGACACCGGTCATGCGGCGCGGGAGAATCTTGCCGCGCTCTTGCACGAATTGCGACAGGATGTCGGCGCGCTTGTAGTCGATGAAGTCCATCTTCTCGACGCAGAACTTGCAGACTTTCTTTTTGCGGAAATACTGGCGCTTGCCGCGACGCGGACCGCCGGGGCCCCCAGGACCGCCGCCTGGGCCGCCTTCACGGCGCGGGCCACCATGCCCGCCTCCAGGTCCACTATGACCGCCGCCTGGACCGTGTCCGCCTTCACGACGCGGTGGCGGACCGCTGGAGCTTGGTGCTTGTTTCTGTTCCTCTGCCATACCTGCCTACCTTTCTGAACCACCAATATCGAGCGCTTGCAAACTTCAGGGGCTAAAGCCGGGTCGTTGCGGCCTGACGTCGGGGCTGAAGCCCCGACCTCCTAAAGAGAAAACCAAATCCCGAAGGCGTTCCCGGCCGAAGCCGCCGCGCTAGCGCGATTAGCTGGCCGCGGCGGGCTGCTCCGGAACCGGAGGCTGCGCCGGAGCCGAAGGGGCCGACGAGGGCCGGCGCGGACGCCGAGCGGTGCGCAGCTCGCGCTTGTGCACCAATTTTTTCTGGCGCTTGAGATCTTCGTCCAAGCGCACCGTGAGGTATTTGATCACCACGTCCTGGACGCGTAAGCGGCGTTCCAGCTCGGCGATCAGATCGGCGTGGGTGGTGCGAATCTGCTGATAGACGTAAATGCCTTCGCGATGCTTGGCCACGCGATAGGCCAGCTTGCGCGTGCCCCAGTGCTCGGTCTTTTCGATCTTGCCGCCCTTCTCCGCGCAGGTGTGCTCGATGCCGGAGAGAACTTTCTTGATTTCGTCTTCCGGGGTGGCCGGCCTGGCGATGAAAATCAGGTCGTACAGACGCTCTTCCATGGTTGCCTCTTTCCTTCTGTCCCGGGCGCTGGCCCGGAAAAATCGTTTCGCGCCTACAGTGACTGGGACGGGCTAAAGCCCGCCCCTACAGCTCCGCCTCGGGCTCACTTGGCTTGCGGCGGTTGTACTTAGTCATGGCGGCGTCGATTCCTTGCGTCAGAATCATTTCCACCGCGTCGCCTGCTTCGCCGATCATTTCCGCGGCGACTTCCAGTTCCGCTTTCTTCATCGGCCGCAGCACATACTCTTTGCGGCTAGTTAACGGATGATCTGGACCACAACCTAGCCGCAGCCTGGCAAACTCTTGCGTACCCACCGAGCTGATCACGGACTTCGCGCCGTTGTGACTGCCGGCGCTGCCATCCGGATGAATCCGAAGGGTGCCCATCGGCAATTGCGCTTCGTCCCACATCACCAGCAAATCGCGAACGTCCAACTCGTACTTGGCCAGCAGTTCTCGTACCGAGAGGCCGCTGAGATTCATGTACGTCTGCGGCTTCGCAAGAACGACTACTTCTCCGGCGAGCTTTCCGCGCCCGACGAGCGCTTTGCCTTCCGGGCGCTCGACGCGAATCGAACCGCGATTGGCCAGCTCGTCCACCGCCATAAAACCCAGATTGTGCGGCGTCCACTGATACTCCGGGTCGGGATTCCCAAGCCCCACAATGAGCCGCATAAGTCTTTCGGTGCTCGAACACGCCGGCGGCGGTTAAAATCCCGCCACGACGGGGAGCAACCTATTGCGCCCCTACTTTTTCTTCTCGCCCTTCTCGGGTTTGGCTTCGGCTTCGGCGCCTTCTTCGCCTTCCACTTCTTTTTTGCCCTTCTTGATGACTTCCGGCTCGGCGGGCGCAGCGGCATCGGCGGCCACGGCTTCGGCGGGCTTCTCTTCTTCGACCTTGAGTGCGACGACGTGAGCGAGCACGCGCTCCGGGTCGGTGATCAGCTTCAGCTTGGAGGTGTCGAGCGGCAAATCTTTCGCGCGGAGCTGACTGTTCATCATCAGGCCGCTGACATCCACCTTGAATTCAGTGGGAATGTTCGCGGGCAAGCATTCAACTTCGACCTCGCGGGTGACGACTTCGAAAACGCCGCCCTGCACCTTGACGCCCGCGGGCTCGCCGAAGGTGTGCACCGGCACCTTCACGCGCATACGCACGTCCATGGCCACGCGGAGAAGATCCACGTGCAGCAAATTGCCGGTGATGGGATCGACCAGCCAGTCCTTGAGGATGGCGGGCTCATGCTTTCCGCCGAGGTCTACTTGAAAAAGGGTGTTGTGGCCGCTCTCGGAACGCAGGATCGCGCCCACTTGCTTGGCATTGACGGCCAGCGTGATGGCGTCGCCCTTGCCGCCATAGAGCACCGCGGGGACCTTGCCGGTCAAGCGCAGCCTGCGGGCTTCATTCTTGCCGCGCTGGGCGCGGGGTGCTGCTTCCACGACGATCTGAGTCTGCTGAGCCATACTTTCTTTCCCTTCCGCTTTTTCTCCGCGCCCTGGGCGCCGGTGCGTTCCATCTCGTAATTCTGTTCTGCGAACTCTGTGCTCGGCTCTCGGTGCCGGCTGTGCTACTTCCTTCTCTTCGCGGACCTCAAATGAACAGTTCGCTGATCGAGGTCTCTTCGTGAATCGAGCGAATGCCGCGAGCCAGCAGGCCCGCAACACTCAAGATCTTGATCTTGCCAGTCTTCAACGCTGCTTCCGCAATAGGCACCGAATCCGTGGCCACCACTTCCTTGATCTGCGACTTGGCGATGCGCTCGATCGCCGGACCCGAAAGCACCGCGTGAGTGCAGGCCGCATAAACTTGGGTCGCACCTTCGCGAATCAGGGCCTCGGCGGTTTTCACCAGGGTGCCCGCGGTGTCGATAATGTCGTCGACAATCAGCGTGCTGCGGCCGCGAACATCGCCGATCAGGTTCATCACTTCGCTGACATCCACATCCACGCGGCGTTTGTCCACGATGGCCAGCGGCGCGTCCAGCTTTTTCGCGAAAGACCGGGCGCGCTCCACTCCGCCGGCATCCGGCGAAACCACCGTCAGATTCGGCAGCTTCATGTGCCGGAAGTGATCCACGAGCACCGGAGAGCCGTACAAGTGATCCACCGGCACATCGAAATACCCTTGAATCTGGGGCGCGTGCAAATCCAGAGTCAGCGCGCGGCTGGCTCCCGCGGTTTCCAGCAAGTCGGCGACCAGCTTGGCGGAGATCGGGACGCGCGGCTTATCTTTGCGGTCCTGCCGGGCGTAGCAGTAATACGGCAGCACCGCGGTGATACGCCAGGCCGACGCGCGCTTAAACGCGTCGATCATCAACAGCAACTCCAGCAGGTTGTTATCCACCGGATAGCAACACGGCTGTACTACGAAGACGTCGGCACCGCGCACGTTCTCGAGAATCTGAAAATAAATCTCGCCGTCGCTGAAACGCCCGAGCTTGGCCTGGCCCAGCGGCACATCCAAATGCTTGCAAATATTTTCCGCGAGCGGCAGATTCGCGGTCCCCGAAAAAATCTTAAAGCGGTCGTCGTTCACGAGGTCGTGGCTCCACGCCTTCGGTTCAAGGCGACTTTTCCAAGCTAACCCGGGGATACGTGAATTGAGACGCGAAGACGCTGTGCGGTTTTAGAGACGGCTCGTGCCGGAGACAGCACGAAGATACCTGTCGCGCGAAATTGTTTCGCAAACGAAGGTCTGGTCGCTCGGAAACCCAACAGCGGCTCGGCGCGCCAACGCTGGGCTCGGGAAAACTCCAAACACCGCCGAACCGCTACCCGCCAGCGAGGCTTCTAATGCTCCTCGCCGGAGCAAATCCCTCTTAATTTGAGCAAGTCGAGGGTGACGCCGGAAAACCGGCCGCTCGAAATCGTTCGAAAGGCCGCTACCCTGCGCGCTCCAGCATAGAGCAGAGAACTCCCAAAGTTTAGGGGTACTCGCGGTTTTTGTCAATCGAAGGCGTGGCCGCGAAGCGGCCAACGCAGGCGCGTTGACCCAAGCAAACGCGGCAGGTGTGGAAACATGAATGTCGCGCGGGGCCACCACCAGGATCGATTGTTTCGGGACATCGGCGAGGGGGTAGATTTCATCACCCCGGTTGACGCCCAGGGCCCGCCCGCCCAACAAAAAGACCGGTACATCGGCGCCCAAAGACGCGGCAATCTCGACGAGCCGGGCGGTCGGAAGCTTCTTCCCGGTCAGCCGCAAATAGCCAAGCAAGGCGGCCGCGGCATTGCTTGATCCGCCGCCCAACCCGCCGCCCGCCGGTATCCTTTTGCGGAGCTCAATTTCGACGCCCGAGCGAATCTTAAGCTTTCGTCGCAGGGTATCGACCGCTTTGTATACCAGATTCTTGCGAACCGGCTCCCGCGACAAAGTATCGTTTCCGTGGATGGTCAGCGAAATGCCCGGTCGCCGCGAGGTCCGCAGAATCAATTCATCGTGCAGCCCGATGGTTTGAAAAATGGTGCGCAGCTCGTGATAGCCGTCGGGGCGTTTGCCCAGAATGTCCAGCCGCAAGTTGATTTTCGCGAACGCCGGGATGCGGATTTCGCGCATGCGGCCTATTCTATTGCGGCTTGGCGTCTTGCGGGGAAGACTTCTGCGCCACGCGATGCTTGGTTTGCCCGACCTTTTTTTCGACTTCGGCGATCTTGTCGTTTTCGAGATCCGCCGGCAGCGAGCGGTGCCACTCGGTCAACGACTTCTCCCACTCCGCGGTGGCCTGGGTGGTCCGGCCGAGCTTGGAATAGACGTCTCCCAGGTGCGAGTGAATGGCGGGGTCGTGGCCTTCGCGTTCCAGGGCCTTGCGCAGCAGGGTTTCGGCCTCGCCGAGCTTGTTCTGCTTGTAATAAATCCATCCGAGGCTATCCAGATAGCCGCCATTGAAGGGTTCTTCCTTCAACGCGCGCTGCACCAGGTCTTCTGCTTCATCGAGGCGCTGCCCGAGATCGCCCAGCATGTAACCGTAGTTATTGAGCACGCGGGCGTTTTTCGGGTCCAAGGCCAGCGCCTTCTTGAATTGGTCTTCCGCGCGATCGTAAAATTTTTGCCGTTCGTAGATGTTGCCGAGCACCAGATACACAATTTCGTTGTCGCGCGGCTGCCCGGGAATGATCTCCGCCGCGTGCGCGGCCTCCTCGGCTTCTTTGTAACGCCGGCCGCGCTGGTAAACCTGGGCGATATTCAAATACGTTTCGCGGTCCGCTTCCGTGTTGTTCAGCATTCCGCGCAGTATCTTGACCCCTTCGTCGGTCTGGCCGTTCTCTCCCAGCAGCGCGGCCTGCTCGGCGCGCACCGCCGGATCGTTGGGATACTTCGCCAGCGCTTCCTTCCCGGCCTGCAGAGCCTTGGGAAGGTCCTTGGCTTCCAGGTAGATTTCCATGATCGCGAAACGCGCCCGGCGGTCTTCTTCGTCGCCCAGATGGCTGAGTTCCTCGAAGGTGTACACCGCCGCCGGGTAGTCCTGCCGGTCTTTGTACAGCTCCCCGAGGTTTTGATACAGCACCGCCAGGTACCGGCGCCGCGACGGCAGCACCGCGGACTGCTTTTTCACTCCGCTGATGGCATCCGACAATACGCGAATGGCGTCGTCGTAGCGCCCTTGCGCGCGGTACAGAATGGCCTCGTTGTACATCACTTCCAGGCTGCCGGGTTCGTACTGGCGGGCCTTCAGCAGATTCTCTTCGGCTTTATCGAGCTGGTGGAGTTCGCGGTAAATCTGCGCGATGTGCAGGTAGTTATCCGCTTCGTCGGGCATCAAATCGGCCAGCTTTTGATACATGACCAGCGCTTCCGGAAATTTTTCTTCGGCCATCAACGTCTGGCCCAGCCCGCGCACGTGAGTGAGCTCGGACGGATCGAGCTCCATGGCCTTGCGGTACGCGGCCTCGGCTTTTGCTAATTCCTTGGTCTGGGTGTACGCGTCGCCCAAAAGATCGAGCAGCACCGGCGAGGGCGTGCGGCTGTTCAGGCCTTCCAGCAGCGCCACCGCTTCCGGAGCCTTGCCTTCGTCCAGCAACAGCTGCGTAAGTTGCTCGATGGCGGGCTCACTGTCCGGATCGTCCTTCAAGATGCCGCGCAGAACCTGCTCGGCCTGGTCATGCTCGTTGCGCAGCCGGTACAGCCGCGCCAGCCATAACGCGGATTCCGTGTCCGTGGGTTCGAGCCGGTAAATTTCCTTGTACTGTTCGATGGCGCGGCCCGCAATTTCCGATTGGCCGCTTCCCGCGCTGGAATCACCCAGGCTGCGCACGTAGATGCGCGCCAGCAGGCGCCGGGTCTGCACGTCGTTGGGATCGCGTTTGAGGATTTCTTGCGCTTCGGCGACCGCGTCATGTACGCGCTGCGCTTTCCAGTACATCTCCGCCAGGCGCTCGCCGATCACCGCGGACTTGGGGTCCAGCGCGTAGGCTTTCTTGTAAAACTCGATGGACTGGGTGGCGTATTCCGCCTTGCTGGTATTTTCGTATTGCTGCTCGAAAATATGCCCCATGGTGAAGTTGTAGTAGGCGTCGGCGCGGCCAGGAGAGGCGAGCGTTCCGGCCGGCGTGCCGGCTTCCTGGTTTTGCGGCGCCGTGGCGGCGTCGGGTTTCTCGGCGGGCGCCTGAGCCACGGCAAGTGAACCGCCAAGGGCGGCAGAAAAAGCGGCAATTGCGAATCGGCGAAGTTTCATGGTTGCCCCGAAAACGAAAAGTATCCCATGCGCCCCAGGCGTGGTCCAAACCCTAATTGTAGCGTTTCCAGGGCCGGAGACCGCTCCTAATAGGATGCCGCAAATGGGGAAAGAGTTGAAAAGAAGTCTTCGATGCGGTTGTGCAGAAAAACAGGGGCTGCCGGATCGCACCCGAGGCTAGGCGTCCATGTCCCTGGCGCGAAAGTTAGCTCCTAGTGCAGAAAGTGCCGCATGCCGGTGAACACCATGGCCAGGTTCAGGCGATCCGCGGCGGCGATGACGTCGGTGTCGCGCACCGAGCCGCCCGGCTGAATCACGGCGGTGGCGCCGGCCTTGGCGGCTTCCTCGACGCCGTCGGGAAAGGGAAAGAACGCGTCGGAGGCGACCACACTGCCCTGCAGCGGGGCTTGCGCCTTCATCACCGCGAGTTTCACGGAGTCGACGCGGCTCATTTGGCCGGCGCCCACGCCGAGGGTGGCGCTCTCCCGGGCAAAGACGATGGCATTGGACTTTACGTGCTTGGAGACTTTCCAGGCGAAGCGCAGGGTGTGCATTTCTTCGGCGGTGGGCACGCGTTTGGTCACGGTGCGCAGCTCGGTGTCTTGAAGCTCGCCGAGATCGGGCTGCTGCACCAGCATCCCGCCGAAGATGCGCTTGAGCTGCAGCTCGCGCTCGGGATCCAGTCCCCCTGCCGGGAGTTCCAGCAGGCGCAGGTTTTTCTTGGCCGCGAAAATGGTTTTGGCTTTTTCGTCGAATCCGGGCGCGGCGATGCACTCTACGAAGAGTTTGGCCACTTCTTCCGCGGTGGCGGCATCGACCACGCGGTTGAACGCCAGCACGCCGCCGAACGCCGAAACCGGATCGCTGGCCAGCGCCTTCAGGTAAGCGTCCAGCAGCGTGTCCCGTTCCGCGGTGCCGCAAGGGTTGTTGTGCTTGATGATCACCGCCGCGGGCTTGCGAAATTCCGCCGCCAGGCTGCGCGCCGCCTCCAGATCGACAAAATTGTTGTAGGACAGTTCTTTTCCCTGGAGTTGCTTGGCTGCTGCGAGTCCTGCTGGGGCGTGTCCCGCCGGGACATACAGTGCTGCGGCTTGATGCGGGTTTTCTCCATAGCGGAGTTCCTGCTGGCGGCGCAGCGCGATATGCACACGCTCCGGCAGCAGCGGCTTCTCGCCCAAGGCGACA
This sequence comes from uncultured Acidobacteriota bacterium, assembly GCA_963788495.1. Taxonomy (GTDB): domain Bacteria; phylum Acidobacteriota; class Terriglobia; order Acidiferrales; family UBA7541; genus Acidiferrum. The sequence goes on from CAWBGX010000008.1 coordinate 51,192, forward strand.
TGACCCGAAGCGGCCGAGAGCCGCTCGAGTTCTGTGGTGATCATGCCGTCGTAGCGCGACGTCGTGGCGAAGACCTTTCGTGCCAATTCCAGCCGTGTCGCCAACGAGGTTTCCCTCGAACTCTCCAGCTCTCCGGCGACGCGCTCGTAGTCGGCGGGATCGGTCACGACCGTCACGCTCGCGAAATTCTTGGCCGCCGACCGCAACATCGTCGGCCCGCCGATGTCGATGTTCTCGATCAGCTCTTCGGCTGTTAGATCGGCCTTGGCCGCAGTGGTCTCGAAAGGATACAGATTCACGACCACCAGATCGATGGGCGCGATGCCGTGTTCCGCCGCTTGTTTCTGGTCTTCGGCGTGATTGCGGCGAAAGAGCAGCCCGCCATGCACCTTGGGATGCAGGGTCTTCACCCGCCCGCCGAGCATCTCCGGCCAGCCGGTGAAGTCCGAGACGTCGATTACCGCGACTCCCGCTTCACGCAACAGCTTGGCCGTGCCGCCCGTCGAAAGAATCTCGATGCGCGCCGCCGCGAGCCTCTTGGCGAACTCTGCAATTCCCGTTTTATCGAAAACACTGATCAGCGCCCGCTCCACCGCCATGTAAGGCCTCCGAAAAAGAAAAGCACAACAGTGTAAGCGGTCTGGCTTGAAATGGGAAAGGCTTGTACCCCGCTGGGGAGTAGGTGAGTTTCGGACTAGCGCGTTAATCGGGCCTTATTTCAATTGACCTAGCCGACCTTGGCTTAGAGAATCGGGATACGCTTGAGAGGCGATCCTGGCCTCGAAATCGTTGTGGGGAGTCAAACATGTTGACTCGAATAGTTACGGGATTAGTTTTTTCGCTGATACTGATGCTGCAAGGCGTACAAGACTATCCAACAAAGCCTGTCCGGTTAATCGAGCCGTTCGGGGCCGGTGGTGGACCCGATCTAATAGCCCGTGCGCTCGGCCGGAAGCTTTCTGAGTCATGGGGCCAGCCCGTCACAGTCGAGAACCACTCAGGAGCGGGAAGTACAGCGGGCCCCGCCCTCGTGGCGAAATCGCCCGCCGACGGCTACACATTGCTCGTGAGCACCAGCGCTCAAGCGTACAGCGCCGCGCTCTTGAAGAACCTGCCCTATGACCCGTTGAAAGATTTCATCCCGGTGGCTCCGCTCACCAGCCAGCCGTACGTGATCGTCGCAAGCAAGCTGGCAGGTATAGCGAGTGTCCGCGAACTTGTTGCGGTGGCGAAGGCGAAACCGGGTGAATTGAAATTTGGCTCGACCGGGATGGGTACTGGCACGCACTTGGGACTCGAGGAATTCAATTTAGCAGCGGGCATCAAAGCCGTCCACGTGCCCGCCGGACCGAGCGAGGCAATCGCCGACGTCGTTGCCAATACGGTCGCAGGCCGCACCACATACATGATGTCACCTATCCAGTTCGCCCTCGCGGATATCCGCGAGGGCAAGCTCGTCGCGCTGGGCGTGACCACCAAGAAGCGGTCATCCCTGCTGCCGGAGGTTCCGACGATCGCGGAGGCTGGCGTTGTTGGTTACGATTTCCGAATTTGGTACGGTGTATGGGCACCTGCGGGAACTCCCGACAAAGTCGTAGACAAGTTAGCGACGGACATTGGGGTCGCAATGTCCACGCCGACTCTGCGCCAATGGGTTGCAGAGCACGGTGCTGACCCGCTGAGCATGACGCAGCCTGAGTTTGCGCGGTTCGTGCTGAGCGAGAGCGAAAGCGCAGCACGGATCATCAAGGAGGCTGGGATCAAACCTCAATGACGCGAGGTCTGACATTACGAGGCCACCCAAACGTCGAACTGAGGCTCAGAACTATCATGGCCGACGTGGCCCGCACACTTGCTAGTTCCGATTAGTTGCATGACCGGAAACTGACCCGCTATCGACCCACTGCTCTGATGAGGCATCGCGCTGCGCGGATCTATTTGCCTGGGCGGAGTGCTCCATTGACTCTGTTTCCGTCCCTATGTTACCCATAAGGCTCCCAAAGTAGAGCCAATTGGGTAGCGGGTGACGCGGCTGCATGGCGCCAGACACCAAGCATCTGGAAGTCACGCTGGAGACGCAAGTCGAGAGCGTCAATGTAGCCGAGGAGATGTGTCTGCGCGTGGCGGAAGCCGCGGGATTCGGCGAAGACGATTGCTACCGCATCGGCATGTCGGTGCGCGAAGGCGTGATCAACGCCTTTCACTACGGGAATAAGGAACGTCCGGACAAGAAGATTCACCTGGCGGTGGACCTGACGCCGGACAAAATGATCATTCACGTGCTGGATGAGGGCACCGGCTTCGACCTGAGCAGCGTGCCCGATCCGCTGGCGCAAGAGAATTTGCTGAGCACGTCGGGGCGCGGCATTTTCCTGATGCGCGCCTTCATGGACGAATTCGACGTGGTGCCCGGCCGGACCGGCGGCGCGGAAATCATCATGTCGAAGAAGCTGCCTTCGGACAATCCCGGAGATAATGGGCAGAGCGGTCAGAACTCGGCGCCGCAACAGGGAGCGTAGGTAAGACCATGGATCTGCGAGCTACCTACCGGGACGCCGGGGTCATCACTGTGGTCGATATCAGCGGCCGCATTACGCTGGGCGAGGGCAGCGCGCTGCTGCGCAAGACCATCCGCGAGTTGCTCGAGGACAACCGCACCAAGATTATTCTCAACCTGGCGGACGTCAATTACATCGACAGCTCCGGAATCGGCGAATTGGTGAGCGCCTTCACGGCAACGAAGAACCGCGGCGGCGAGATGAAGCTGCTGCACCTGACCAAGAAAGTCCACGATCTTCTGCAACTGACCAAGCTGTTTACGGTTTTTGACGTGTACTCCGACGAGCATACGGCGACCAGCAGTTTTCGCTAGGTGACTTCGCCGGGACTGCTTCGTTACCTTTAGCCTCCAGCCGTGTTCTTCTGACCTCTCCTTGACGCTGGCCGGACGAGTTCTCCTGCGGCAATATTGCAAGGGATGCGGACCGCCTCCGATACCGTGTGGATCGAACAACGCGCCAAGTCGCTGGGTTTTGACTTGTGCGGGGTGGTGCAGGCAGCGAAATTTCCAGAGCTGGCGCGAACGGAAGAATGGCTGGCCCGAGGGTACGCCGGCGAGATGAATTATCTTTCCGATGCGCGGCGGAGCAACCCGGGAAGCGCGATGCCCGGCATTCGCAGCGTGATTGCCTGCGCGTTGAACTACAACACCGAACATGCAAAGTCGATCGATGCGATGACCCGTGAAGCGGACGCGGACGAGCCGCGGGGGTGGATTTCGCGGTACGCCTGGGGCAGCGACTACCACGAAGTGCTGCGCGGAAAACTCGAGGAGCTGGCCGCAGCCATGCGCGTGCAGTTCGAGGAACCCTTTGAAGCGCGGGCATACGCCGACACCGGCCCGCTGCAAGAACGTGTGTTCGCGAAATATGCGGGCCTGGGCTGGCTGGGAAAGAACACCCTGCTTCTCAACCAGACGGCGGGCTCCTGGTTTTTTCTTGGAGTGGTGCTGACCACGCTCGATCTAGCTCCCACGCTGGGTGCGGCGGAGTCGCCTCCGCCGGATCTTTGCGGTTCGTGCCGGCGCTGCATAGACGCCTGCCCCACGGATGCCTTGGTGGCACCTTACGTCCTGGACGCGCGCCGCTGCATTTCTTATCTGACCATTGAACTGCGCGGCAGCATTCCGGAAGAGTTGCGAGCCCCGATGGGGCCTCACGTATTCGGCTGCGATATTTGTCAGGACGTGTGCCCGTGGAACCGCCGCGCTCCGCTGACCCGGGAGAAAGAGTTCCAGCCGCGCACGATTCCCGCTAAGAAGGAAGATGAAGCCACTGGAAGCGCGGCGGTTCCAGGCGACTCGTTGTTCCTGCCGAAGCTCGAATGGCTGGCGTCCCTAGACGAAGAGGAATATCGAAAACTATTTCGCGGCAGCCCGGTCAAGCGCACCAAATGGCGGGGGCTAATGCGCAACGCGTGCATTGCCCTGGGAAATTCCAAGCTGCAAAGCGGTGCGCCGGCGCACCAACGCATCAGCGCTTTGTTGCAACGACTCGCCGCTTCGCCGGACGCCCTGATCTCCGAGTCTGCCCTTTGGGCGCTCTCGCGCATCCAATAAAGCGGAGACGATCCCTTCGCTGAAGCAGCATGGCGAGCCTCGCGACCTGGACTCCCGCTTTACCAGATCGCGCGGTATTAAGGGTATAATCCGCACGCAAGCTAACTCGCCTATCGCGCCTCGGAGCCTCCCATGAATCGCCGAAAGTTTATGTGGGTACAGGCCTCGTCGGCGCAGGACTGCTTGGAGCAGGCGATGCCGCGCCCGGTCTTCTACATGCCGGCACAGCACAACTTTCAAACCAAATCTCAAATCGGAGGAAAAAACCGTGGCATTCTCAGTGCCCCCACTGCCGTACGCATTCGATGCACTTGAACCGCACATTGACGCCAAGACGATGGAAATCCACCACGACAAACATCACGCTGCCTACGTCACTAACCTGAACAAGGCCCTGGATGGCCATGCCGACCTGCAGTCCAAGTCTCTGGAAGACTTGCTGAAGAATCTCGATGCGCTTCCGGACGCCATCCGCAACGCCGTGCGCAACAATGCCGGCGGCCACTGGAACCATTCGCTGTTCTGGACGCAACTTAAGAAGGGCGGAGGCGGCGAGCCTTCCGGCGATCTGGCGGCGGCGATCAAATCGACGTTTGGGTCGTTCGCTGATTTCCAGACCAAGTTCGCGGCCGCGGGCGCCGGGCGGTTCGGTTCCGGCTGGGCCTGGCTGTTGGTGAAAGACGGGAAGCTGGTGATCGACTCAACCCCCAACCAGGACACGCCCATTTCCCTGAACGGCAAGGCCGTGCTTGGCCTGGACGTCTGGGAGCACGCTTACTATCTGAAGTACCAGAACAAGCGCCCTGACTACATCGCCGCGTGGTGGAATGTCGTCAATTGGGATTCGGCGGCCCAGCAGTATGCGGCGGCCAAGAAGTAAATTGCAGGCTACGCCGTCCAAAAAACAGAAAGGCCCGGTCCAATTTTCTCGGACCGGGCCTTTCTGTTTACGACGGTGTGCTCAAGCACCGGCAAATCAAATTTCAGGCCATCATTTGGCGTTTGGAGAGCGCGATGGGACCCACCCGCGGCGCGCTGTGATAGCTCGGCACCGACTGACCATAGGCTCGCGACTCGCGCGTTCCGAAGGAATGCGGCATGGCCATCGGCGCCGGGGAATGGCGCGCGGCTTCGCGAACCAACTCCATCCGGCCACGCACGCGGAATTTCGTAAGCAGCGAGGAGACGTGGAATTTCACGGTACGCTCGGACAGATTCAGGGACGCGGCAATCTCTTTGTTCGCCAGGCTGCGCATCACTCCGCCGAGGACTTCTTCCTCGCGGCGCGTGAGCTTTACCGAGCTGCCCACGGAATGCCCGGCCAGCAAAAGTTTTTCCGCCTTCTCCGCCAGACCTTCCAGAGATTCGTGGGCGGCTTGCACCATCACCACGTAGTCCCGGGGGGATTGGCCGCGCACCATGCAATGCATGGCCAGCAGACCGGCGGCTTCCTCGGTCGGAAACTGCCCGTCAGGACCGGCCTCGACGTGAAAATGAGAGACTCCGGTATTCTTTTCGTAGAAAAAGTAAAGTTCGCGGGAGAGATTCGGGCTGGAATCGTTCAATTCATGCAGCTGTTCGTTTCTGCGGATTAGCTTCACTGGCACCCCTCCGTACGCAGCCTCGAAAACGCCGACCGAGACCCGTGAGTTTTCTTGATCGCCTCTTGGCGAGGCATCGTTCCACTGCGTTGAGCAAGCGGTCAGGAAGAAGCCAAGTTGGGGGGCTACGACCTAGCGCGAAACCCTCAGAACGCCACGCCAAGACGTGAGAAGGAGCTCCCTGACACTTTGCTTGCGGTTACCGACACCACCGAACTCCTATCATCATGCAACCGCCGCACCGAAGACCGAGGATCACAAGTCGCTACAAATATAGATACTTAAGTTTATAGCGGGCGATTAGTAGGCAGGATTTGCTGGTAGGAATTGCATAGTACGCGAAATTTTTCCCGATTTCCGAGGGCTCCCGGTGCTACCCGTCCCGGCGAGCTTCCTTTTTTCGGTTTGCTGCTGCGCCGCCCGAAGGGCGCTGGCGAAGAATACGCGAAAGGATTTCCTTAGTCTCGTTTACATTTTGTGAACGCCCAATTACCTGGGCTGTGCCGGATGTAATGCACTGTTTTGCCGCAGCAGGCTTTGGTTCTAGTAGGCAAGAATGTTCGTCTGGTCCGCCGAAATGACCTCATAGTCCACTCCACGCCAGCGCACCTTGCGGGTCACCAAGGAAGTGAAGAAATTGACCAGGTACAGGAACGGAATGAACACCGTCAAAATCATGTAGATCCAAGCCTGGCCCATAATCTGGGAACGCGCGGCCGGCAAGACCTCGGTGACCCCAATCACGCGAAACGCACCGCGTATCACTGCCAGCAGCACCGGAAGAAAGGTCAGCGTGGCCAGATGAAAAGAGGGCAGGGTCGCGAACACGTTGCCAAGCCACAAACTCACGCCAAGAAGCAATGTGAGGCAATACAACGCGTGCGTGGCCAGGCCGAAGGCCCAGGTTTGTTGCGCATACACCCGAGTGATCAGAATCTGGCGGTTGGTGAACTCCAACAAGCCCGCGAAGTTGGTCTCCACATACGACAAAGTAAGGCACTCCGGAACAAACAGGATGGACCGTCCGGCGCGTTGCAGCGCGCGGGTCATCGAGTAATCGTCACTCACCGAATTGCGCCAGTCCTCCAGCACTCCAATCTGGTCGAAGACGCTGCGGCGTATCGCCGTTCCTCCGCCCCAGCAGAAATTCTTGCCTGTTTCGCTGAGCATGGTGACAATCGGCGCATTCCAGGCGGCCAAAAGCGCGGTGGCCAGGTTGCCGCGATTGGGAATCAGCCAGCGCATGGTGGTGCTGGCTCCGATGCGCGGATCGTTCAGCGGCGCTACCAGCTTTTGCAGCCACGATCTTCCGGGCCGTCCGTCGGAATCGGCAAACACCACAAACTCAAATTCGGCGGGCAACTGCTCCATGGCGGTGCGCAGGTTGTTCACCTTTTCGCCGCATCCCTGCGGCCGACCCGCAATGATCAGGTGAGCTTTCCGCCGAGAAGCGGCGGCGACCCGCTTGACGATGCTGTGCGCGGGATCGGCCTCCGACGCCAGAATGAAGAAAATCTCATAGTTCTGGTGATCGAATTCGGTCAGCGCCGTGAGGTTGCGCTCCAGACCCGCTTCGAGCCCCTTGCACGGGCAAAGCACGGCGGTGTGCGGTGCATAAAACCCTGGATCGGTTGTTGCTCGCCGGCGGGCATAGCCCAGCCACTGCAAGCCCTGCCAAAGCAGGTACAGACCCACAAGGATCTGCACGATCGCCAGAAAATAGAAGATAGATTCCATGTAAATCGAGCGTATCAGAACAACTCCATTCCCGCATTGGCCACCTAGACATGTAGAATCGCACCCGTTAACGTCTGACCGGGGAGAATCGAGATCATGAATCGAGTCGACGCAGCCATGGTAACCACGGCGAACGACTTGCCGGGCTATCGCATCGTGAAAAACTTCGGAATCGTACGCGGCATCATTGTCAGGTCCCGCAGCGTCATCGGAAACCTGGGAGCGGCGCTGCAAACCATCGTGGGAGGCAACATCTCCATTCTGACCAACCTGTGCGAGAAGACCCGCGAGGATGCCTTCGAATTGCTCCTGGAACATGCCGCGCAACACGGCGCCAATGCGGTGGTGGCCATGCGCTACGACGCCACCGAAGTGATGCAGGGCGTGACCGAAGTGCTGGCCTACGGCACCGCGGTCCAAGTCGAGCGCGTCTCGTAGCGGCTATCCGGCGGCGGCTCGCAGCGGGGTGACGCGAGATGGTAGAATCCCGCCCTCCCATGTTCTGTTCTTCTTGCGGCGCGCAGGTTTCCTCCAACAGCCGGTTCTGCTCGTCGTGTGGCCAGCCTGTGGATCTGAACACCGCCCCGACGATGATGGGCAACGAGCCCACCGCTGAGGGCGAAACGCTCGCGCCCCCCGCTCCGCGAAAAACGCCTTCGCCTCCGCGAGCACCCTCCCCCCGCCCGCCCCGCTCGCCGTCCGGATCTTCGGGATTCCCCTTGAGCTCGGACGCCATCGGCGGCGGCAGGTTCGTACCGGGACAGATCGTCGCCGAGCGCTACCGTATTGTGGCCCTTGCCGGACGCGGCGGAATGGGTGAGGTGTATCGCGCCGAAGATCTGAAACTCGGCCAAATCGTAGCCATTAAATTTCTTCCCGAAAGCCTTTCCACAGATGCCGGCGCGCTCGCCCGCTTCCATTCCGAGGTGCGCATCGCCCGCCAGGTTTCCCATCCCAATGTCTGCCGGGTATTCGATATCGGCGACACCCAAGGCATCACTTTTTTAACCATGGAATATGTCGATGGCGAGGATCTGGCCTCGCTGGTGCGCCGCATCGGCAGGCTTTCGCCGGACAAGGCGACCGAGATTGCCCGTCAGACTTGCGCCGGACTCGCCGCCGCCCACGACCGCGGGGTGATTCACCGCGATCTCAAGCCCGCCAACCTGATGCTCGACAGCGCCGGAAAAATTCGTATCACCGATTTTGGTCTGGCGGGCATCGCGGCCAGCATTCAGGGCGCCGAGGTGCGCGCAGGCACGCCCGCCTACATGGCGCCGGAACAGCTGGCCGGCAAGGAAGTCACATTCAAGAGCGACCTGTATTCGCTCGGTCTGGTGCTTTACGAAATCTTGACCGGCAAACGAGCCTTCGAAGCCACCACACTGCCGGAGCTCATCAAGCTACGCGAAAAGTCCGCCCCCACCAGCCCCTCTTCGCTTGTGAAGGATTTGGATCCGCTGCTGGAGCGTGTGATTCTCCGCTGTTTGGAGAAAGACCCAGCCCTCCGGCCGGCCTCGGCGCTCCAGGTTGCCGCCGCCCTTCCTGGCGGAGACCCGCTGGCGGCCGCACTCGCGGCAGGAGAAACGCCCTCCCCGCAAATGGTGGCCGCGTCGGGCGAGACGTCGGGCCTTGCCCCGCGCGTCGCCCTGGCCTGCCTCGCGGCCGTGCTTCTGGGAACGGTGCTATTCGCCTACGTGGGCATCAAGGAAAACGGCCTCGAGCGCATTCATCCCAGCAAGTCGCCCGAAATCTTAGCCAGCAAGGCGCGAGAGATTCTGGTCAAGCTCGGGTACGCCGAACCGCCCGCCGACAAAGTAGGGGGTTTTTCCTTCGACGGCGATCTCCTGGCGTATCTCGAGAAAAACAGCAAGTCGCAGCCCTCCTGGAACGAACTGCTCCCCGAGCGGCCCCAACTGCTGCAATTCTGGTATCGCGAAGATCCGCGCGGGATGACTCCGAACGGCTTTTGGAACAACTCGCTCACTCCAGGCGTGGTGACCTTTGACGATCCCCCGCCGATTTTGTCCGGCATGATCAACGTGAAACTCGATTCCGAAGGGCGTCTCACCTACTTTCAAGCGATACCGCCGGAGCGCGACGATCATCCCCCCACGCCGCACCCCGTCGATTGGAGCGCCCTGTTTGCCGCCGCGGAAATCGACCCGGCGCAACTTCGCGCCGCCACGCCCTCTTGGGCGACTCTGGCTTCGACCGATACCCGCCAGGCCTGGGATGGTACTTGGCCGGACAGCAGGCGTCCCTTGCATGTGGAAGCCGGGGCTTGGCGCGGCAAGCCGGTCTTCTTCGCGCTCCTTGGTCCCTGGACGATCCCCGGGCGCATGGGTCCACAGGAACAAACCAGCGGAGCAAAAGCCAGCGGGATCCTCGGCGTGGTGATCGCCATAACGATGGTAGTTGCCGCCGTGTCGTTCGCGGCCCGCAACTATGCCCGTGGCCGCGTGGATCGCCAGGGAGCGTTCCGCCAGGCCTGTGTCGCGTTCTTTGTGGAGCTGGCCATTTTCGTGTGCCGCGCCCATTTTATTCCCGCTTTCGAAACCATTTTTCTTTGTGTACTGGCGGTGAGCACCGCTTTGTTCCTCTCCGGCCTGCTGTGGTTGCTCTATCTGGCTCTCGAACCCTACGTGCGGCGCAACTGGCCGCAGACCATTATTTCCTGGACCCGTGTGACGTCCGGGCGCTTGCGTGATCCGCTGGTGGGCCGCGACCTGATTTCCGGCGTCGGGCTGGGCATGGCTTGGGTGCTGATCTTTGAACTGGGGGTGCTGGCGGTCATGCGCGCCGGTGGCCGGCCGCAGTTGGCTAACGAGGATTACTTGCTGGGAACCCGGGAGGCCGCCGCCACGTGGCTGAGCAGTGTCGTGGGCTCCATTCTGGGCACCTTAGTTTTTTTCTTCCTGATTGTGTTGCTGCGCGTGCTGGTCAGGAATCAATGGCTGGCTGCGGCGCTTTTCGTTGTGATTTTTGCGCTGCCCAAGATTCTCACCAGCGACCACGTGCTGATCGATGTGCTGGTATGGGGAAGCATATACGCGATCGCCGCCGTGGCCGTGGTGCGCCTCGGCTTCATCGTCTTGGCCGTCGGGACCTTCGTGGCCAACGTGCTGCTGAATCTGCCCTACACTCTGGACTTTTCCAACTGGTACGCCACCCATGTCGTTTTCATCGTGCTCACCTTTGTGGCCATTGCCGGATATGGTTTCTACACTTCGCTGGCGGGCAAGCCTCTGTGGAAGGAAGAACTCTTCGACTAGCGATGCGGGGATGGATTTCTCCGGTCGTGCCGCTTCCCGGAGATTGCTTTTAGCTGGGGCGCTTCTCCAGCACGCTAAGAGTGACCGTGGCGGTCAGCGATTCCACGTCGCTCAGCGCCCGGCTGGCGGCCAGGCGCGCCTTCTCCAGGAAAGAGGAATCCAGCAAGAATGCCCCGCGATCCACAAAGGGATGATTTGCCGCTTCAAAGGGCTTGCGGCGCCGGCTGGACGCGCTGCGCGCGATGAGCTGTTCATACATCTGCAAGTCTCTTTGAAAATCGAGCGCGTCACCCGCGGTCCACTTTTGCTGGCGTGTGAGCGCGGTGAGAAATTTCCGGCGAAACGCCGCGGCGTCTTTTCTGAGCATGGGCCGCGCCCTGGACTTGGCGTTCCCCAACGGTTCGGTGGTCACCACCGCCAGCGCGTGCACGGTCATCGCCAGCAAAGCTTCCCGGTGCAGCAGGCCCAGCAAGTCGCGGTACAACGCCGCATGGACTTGCAGGCCGTAGCGGCCGTGTTCCTCGACGTAGGAGTCCACGAAGCGCGGAACGATGCGCTCCCGTAGCAGCGCTTCGGTTAAGCGCGCGCACAGCTCGGCGGGCGGGTCGACGCTGATTTGTTTCCCGCGATTCATCGGTGCCCGCTCATAGTAGCAGGAGTCGCCGATGTTCTTCCCAGGGTGTTGCTTCCCCAAAGGAAAAGCCCGGCGAAATCTCGCCGGGCCCGTCATTCCTCGTAGTGGCGTAGCATGTTTACCATGAGCTTCGAAGGGCTGCGCCCCAGCTTGGCGACCGCCGCAACCTTCTAGTGAATCGCCCGCGGTCCAGCCGGGCCCACGTCCTTCGGCTTCGCTTCCGGCTGCGGCACGATGGTCGGGATCACGGCTTCCGCTTTCAAGGCGTGCTCCAGCACTTCGTCCAGCGTGCGCACGTAGGTGATCTTCATGTCGCCCAGAATGTCCGGCGTGAGATCCGCGACGGCGTTGGGCTCGTTATCCGCGGGCAACAGCACTTCCTTGATGCCCGCGCGTTTCGCGCCCAGAACCTTCTCTTTCACACCACCAATCGGAAGAATGATGCCCGATAGCGTCATCTCCCCGGTCATCGCCAGGCGATCGCGCACCGGCCGCCCGCTGAGCAGGCTGACCAGGGCGGTCACCATGGCCGCGCCGGCGGACGGGCCGTCTTTCGGCACTCCTCCGGACGGCACGTGAATGTGGATGTCTTGCTTGCGGAAGAAGTCCGGATCGATCCCGTAACGTTCGCCGTTCGCGCGGGTCCACGTCAGCGCCGCGGTCATCGATTCTTGCATCACCTCGCCCAGATGCCCGGTCATGGTGAACTGCTTGCCGCCGCGCATGCGGGTGGCCTCGATGAAGATGATGTCGCCGCCCACCGGCGTCCACACCAGCCCCACTGCCACCCCCGGCCGCTTGACGCGTTCCTCGACTTCCTTCTCGGTGCGGAACTTGGGCACTCCCAAGTACTCGCGGACCACTTCCGGCGTCACGATCATTTTCTCCATCTTGTTTTCGGCGATGCGCCGCGCCTGCTTGCGCGTGATGGTAGCGATCTCGCGCTCCAGGTTGCGCACGCCGGCCTCACGGGTGAAGCTGTGAATGATTTCCCGCAGCCCCTCGTCCGTGAAGTCTAGATGCTCGCCCACTTTCAAGCCGTGTTCGGTGGCTTGCTTGGGGATCAGGTACTTGTGCGCGATATGGAGTTTCTCTTCGCCGGTGTATCCCGGCAGCTCGATAACCTCCATGCGGTCGCGCAACGGCTCCGGGATGGGATCCATCCAGTTCGCCGTAGCGATGAACAGCACTTTGGACAGATCGAACGGCACGTCCAGGTAGTGATCGCGGAACGCGTTGTTCTGCTCCGGATCGAGCACTTCCATCAACGCCGACGTCGGGTCGCCGCGGAAATCGCGGCCCAGCTTATCGACTTCGTCCAGCATGCAAACCGGGTCGTTAATTTCGGCGCGCTTGATACCCTGGATGATCTGCCCGGGCAATGCGCCGATATAGGTCCGGCGATGCCCACGGATTTCCGCTTCATCGTGCATCCCGCCGAGGGCGATGCGCACGAATTTGCGGCCCAGCGCTCGAGCGATGGATTTTCCGAGTGAGGTCTTGCCCACACCCGGAGGCCCGACGAAGCACAGGATCGGCCCCTTCATGCCCGGCTGCAGCTTTTTCACCGCCAGGTAATCGAGGATGCGCTCCTTCACCTTTTCCAGGTCGTAGTGGTCTTCGTCCAAAATGGTGCGCGCTTTCGGAATGTCGATCTCTTCGCTGCCGGAAGATTTGCTCCATGGCAGGGAAGTCATCCACTCCAGGTACGTGCGCGACACCATGTACTCGGCCGATGCCGGCGTCATTTTCGCCAAGCGCTTCAACTCGCGCTCGCTTTCTTTCTTGGCTTCGGCCGTCATTCCGGCTTCTTCCACTTTTTTGCGCAGCTCGTCGATCTCCTGCACGGAGTCCTCGGATTCGCCGAGTTCCTTCTGGATCGCCTTCATCTGCTCGCGCAGCAGGTATTCGCGCTGGTTTTGACCCACCTGCTCCTGCACTTGCTCGTGAATCTTGGAGCGCAGCTCCAGCACTTCCAGCTCTTTGGAAAGCTCGCGGATCAGCGCTTCCAGGCGCTTGCGCACACTGGGCGTTTCAATCAGTTCCTGGCGCACCAGCGTCGAAAGCGAAGGCAGCGTCCCGGCGATAAAGTCGGCCAGGCGGCCGGGATTGTCGATGTTGATCGCCACGGACTGCAAATCGTCGGAAAGCTGCGGCGAGTGGCTGACCACGTCGCGGAACAAGTCTTGCGCGTTCCGCTGCAAGGCTTCCAGCTCGGCATCCGTCTCTCCGGTGATGTCCGGCTGGGGCTCGATGCGCGCCCGCAGGTACGGCCGTAGGCTGATCAACTCCGTGATCAGGATGCGTTGCAAACCCTCTAAGAAAATCACCACATTCCCGTTAGGCATCTTGACGGTCTTGTGGACCTTGGCCAGCGTGCCCACCTTGTGCAGGTCGGCGGCCGAGGGGTCTTCGATGCGCGGGTCCAGCTGCGCGACCACGCCCAGCAGCTTGTCCTCTCCCTCTAATGAATTAACGAGTGCCAGGGAGCTTTCCCGTCCTACGGTCAGCGGCAGAACCGCTCCGGGAAACAGTACTGTGTCCCGAACAGGTAGAACGGAAAGAACTTCCGGCATTACAAACTTTTTTTCAGCCATTGATGTCCCCCAAACTCTCCAGCGCGGCGGCCTCGTACTGTGCTCCCAGCAGCCATGCCAAGATCCGCGCTATGAAAACTTAGATGCTGTGCCCGTTTAAAGGGTGCACATAGATGCAAAGACAAAAGGCACAAAATCTTAGTGCGTTACACTAATATTATAGAAAACTTCCCCACAGATCGCAACTTCACCAGTAAGCTATTTGTGTTCAACGAGATAATCCCCTTCGATCCAGCTGTGCCATCGCGGACTACCCTTCTTTATCGGCAGTTTCTCGTCGTAGTTCACACCTTTAGTTTCTCGGTCCCAAACCTTTTCCGGACCCACTCTACGGCCTGTTCCCGGGTCCTGATTTGGCCCTCCAGTTGGGCGTCTTCCAGGGACCGCAGGATTTCACTGAATAGCGGCCCCGGTACATACCCCATCCCCTGGATATCGTCGCCGGAAAGCAAGCGCGACGGGCGTATTTCCTCTGGCGGTGTTTCCGCGAGTAGCCGCCTCACCGCCTCGTAGGAGTCCAGCCGCCGGTGGCTCGACACGCAGTCCAGCCGGTGCAACTCCATATGCTCTTCAAAGCGCGGAAGCCGTACGAAGCGCTTGAGCGTCGATGCCCGCATCTGGCCGACGTCCTTGAAGCGCATGTGATTGGCGATCAGCGCCAGAATCTGCGTGCTTTCTTCATTGGAAAAGTGCAAGCGCCGGCAAATTTCTTCGGCCATGCGCACGCCCACGTTGACATGCCCATCGAAGCGAATCCGATCACCGGTTTCGGAGACCGGCCGGAACGTCGGCGGCTTGCCCACATCGTGCAGCAACACGCCCCAGGCCAAGGTCGTCGGGCAGCCTGCCGGGAGCCCCCCGATCATGGCCAGCGTGTGGGTCCAGACGTCGCCTTCGGGATGATACTGCGGCGGCTGGTCCACGCCTTTCATGGCCGTGACCTCCGGAAGGACCAGCGCCAGCAGCCACGTTTCATCCAGCATCTCAAACGCTCGCCGCGCCTGGCCTTCCACCAGCATCTTGGTCAACTCGTCGCGCAATCGCTCCGGTGAAACCTGATGAATCCCCCGCGCCTGCTTTCGAATGGCCTGGAAGGTCCCCGCCTCAATTTCAAAGCCAAACCGCGCCGCAAAGCGCACCGCGCGCATCAGCCTCAGCTTGTCTTCCGCAAAGCGCCGGTCCGGCTCGCCGATCGCCCGAATCACGCCGGCTTTCAGGTCGGCTTGCCCGCCCACAAAATCGAGAATCTCCCCGCTCTCCGGCCGCATCAGCAAGCCGTTGATGGTGAAGTCGCGGCGCTGAACATCGTCCTGCGGCGTCGTAGAGTAAACCACCGCGTCGGGATGCCGCCCGTCGGAATAGCCAACGTCGGAACGAAATGTGGCCACCTCCACCTTCAGCCCATCGCGCGGGATCAGCACCACGCCAAATTGCGCGCCCACCGCCACGCTCTCCGGAAACAAAGCCATCACCTGCTCGGGCGTAGCGTCGGTGGTGACGTCGTAATCCGCGGGTTCCCGGCCGAGCAGCAGGTCGCGCACACACCCGCCGCAAAGCAACGCCTGATATCCTCGCTGCCGCAGCGTTTCGCAAATGGAATTGGCCAGCTCTCGGGATGTCACATCTTAATTATGCGGCACTTGAGCCGCCGAAGCGCGCAGAACTATCGCCTAGTGTTACATGCAATTTTGACCACCGAGAGACGAATCGCTGTGAGCGTCGGGAAAACTTCGTAGGGGCACGGCACGCCGTGCCCGCTCTTCACTGGCGTCTACCTACTGCGGAAAATCATGCAGGTAATATCATCCGACTGCCGCGTAGCCCCAACGAACTCATCCACGCCCTTCATCAAGTGCTGCAGCGATTCCTGCGCGCTGTACGCCGGCAAGCCGCGAATAGCGCTAAGCCAGCGTCCATTGCCAAACTCCTCGCCGGCCGCGTTAAACGCTTCCACCACGCCATCGGTAAACAAAATCAAAGCGTCGCCCGCGGGCAACTCCACCATCGCGGTCTCATACACCGCTGCGGACTCAATCCCCAGCGGCAATCCTCCAACGTCCAATTGTTCCAGCGTCCCATTCCCGCGCCGCAGCACCGGCGCGTTGTGGCCTGCGTTCACGTAGTCCAGCCGCCGCGACGCCGGATCGTACAAACCCAGCACCGCCGTGGTGAAGCGCCGGCCATCCGAACTGTGCGCGCAAGCATAGCGATTCAGCCGCGCGACCAGGTCCGCCAGCGGAGCGTCTTCTCCGGCGACGGTGTGCAGGCTGGCTTGCAGCGTGGCCATCAACAGCGCCGCGGGAACGCTCTTGCCGGCCACGTCGGCGATCACTACCATCAGCTTTCCACCCTCCGCCGCGCTCGCCGTGGGATAAAACGCGTCGTAGTAATCGCCCGCCACGGAGTTCTGCGGCCGGGTGGCAAACGCAATATCCGCGCCGGGAACTTCCGGCGGCTGCGAAGGCACCAGCCAGCTTTGAATTTCTCTGGCGATTTCCAGGTCGCGCTTCATGGTCACTTTGTCGGCCAATTCCAGCGAGAGCAGCAGCAAAAACAGCAAGGCCGAGAACCATTCGAACTTGGCATCCAGCACGAAGTCGTTGCCCAAGGACACTCGCATGCTGGACAACACGAAAAGCGCGATCGCCGCCAGTAGCAGCACCCGCCGCGCCGGCGAAAGCTTCAGCAGCAGCGCCCAGAAAAATTGTTTGGCAATGTGCAGCGGGCGCCGCCAGCGCGGCCGTTTGTTGACTTCCTCCCAATCGACATCTTTCCCATAAAATCCGTAACTGGCGCGGGCGTCCGCCGTGAATTGCGCCCACAGATCGTCGATCTGACGGCCTTCGGTGACCCGTTGCCAGAACGTTTGCAGACGTGCGATGGGGCCTACACGCGAAACAGTTGAGCTCATTGCAGGGGCAGTATAAGGCATTCTCGCGCGGTGCAAGTGCGGCTCACTTTCGGTCGAGGTCCTCGTCGTCCGAACGCTGCGGCTTGTCGCGGCGTCCCCATCCTTCATTGGCGTTGGCCGCTTCGTGCCGCATCGAACCCCCGAATTGCACGGAATCGAATCCGAAACGATCGCGCAAGCGGTCCGCGGCCCGCGTCAGCTTTTCCAGCTTGGCGCGGCGCTCGGTGTCCAGCAGATCGAGTTGCTCGCTGCCGTGCGCCAAGCCGCCCAGGCTCACTCCCAGCAGGCGAATGGTCCGCTTGTGGTTGCGATGCTCGCGGAACAGGTTTTGCAACACCGCAAATATATCGGTATCGAGTTGCGTCGGCTCGGGAAGAGTTTTGGCGCGCGTGTAGGTGTCGAATCCCGTGTAGCGGATCGTGAGAGTCAGCGTGCGCGTGGCCAGGCCCGCTTCCCGCAGGCGTTTGCACGCTTTTTGCGAAAGGTGGCTCAGCATCGAGAGCAGCGTTTCGGTGTCGTTGGTGTCTTCGCCGAAAGTGTGATTGTGCGAGATGGATTTCGGCTCTGCGTCGATCACAAATTCGTAAGAGTCGCCGCCGCGGGCCTTGCGGTACAGCGCCGTGCCCCACTGGCCGAAAATTTTTTCGAGCTTCTCCGGTGCCAGGGCCGCGAGTTGCTCGACGGTCTCGATCCCCAGCGCGCGGAGCGACCGCTCGGTCACCTCGCCGATGCCCGGAATTTTGCGTACCGGCAGCGGCGCCAGAAACCGCGCTTCGCTGCCGGGAGCAACCCAAACCAGGCCACGAGGTTTGGCCTGGTCCGATGCCACCTTGGCCACCAGCCGCGTCGATGCGAGTCCGCCGGAACACGGAAGACCGGTCGTGTTGGTAATGGTGCGCAACAGTTTGTCGGTCGCAGCCAGCGGTGGGCCGTGCAGGCGTTCCGTGCCGGAAAGATCCAGATAAGCCTCATCGATCGAAACCATTTCCACGATGGGAGAAAACTTCGCGAGGATGGTGGCGATGCGGTCGCTCCATTCCGCATATTTACGATGGTGCCCATCAAGGAAAATCGCGTGGGGACAAAGTTTCCCGGCAGTGCGCAGCGGCATCGCGGAATGCACGCCGTATTTGCGTGCCTCATAGCTGGCCGAAGTGACCACGCCGCGCTGGTTGGGTCCTCCACCGACGATCACCGCCTTACCGACCAGCTCCGGCCGCTCCAGCAATTCCACAGAAACGAAAAACGCGTCCATGTCCACGTGCAAGATCGTCGCCGCCGACGCTGCAGGAAGCGACTCCTCCAGCGGCCCATGCTTGGCGCGAAACCGTGCCAGTTCCGGCATGCCCGTAGCCTACGCCCGCGCGATGGCCGCTACAACTGCGACGCAAAAATCGTAAGAAACTGGCGTGGTGTAATGATTCGTATGTCCTGAAATTGAGCCGGAAAATGTCTGATATTTCCGGTCACAACGTAGTCCGCCCGCGCCTCCAAAGCACATTCCAGAACGTGGTTGTCGCCAGGATCCAGTGCTGCCGTGACTCGCTTGCGCGGCGACACCACAGTAACGATTCGCCGGAAGGCCTGTAATAGCTCGGCGACGTCTTTTGCGGAAAATCCAAATCGCGGCCGCAACAAAACCGCTTGGTACTCGGAAAGCAGGCTCTCCGAAACGAAACAGCGAAAGCGGCGGGCGAGGGACAAATCGGAGACTTGCGCGGGGATTCCGTTCTTACGTAGTTGGCCGGATACAACGACATTCGTGTCTAAAACCGCCGAGATCATTTTTTGTCGCGAAGCTCTCGGCGGGCCCGTTTGATTTCCTGGTTGATTGTTCGCATCGATATCTTGTCGAGTCCTTTTCTCTTGGCGGTTCGGCGCATCTTTTCCACAATGGGAAGAGGCGGAGCGAAATGACTGACATATTCTTCCATGCTCATGATCACGGCTTGCGGATCGCCACGCTTCACGATGACGAAGCCCTTCTTGGTTTCTCGCACTCGTTTGAGAATCTGCCCCAACTGGGTCCGGGCCCTCAACGCTGGGACAATTCTGGTGTCCCGTTCTTTTTTCGTCAAAGCCATAAGTCTCCGTGAACTAATTAATTAGTTCAGCGCCTCTTAACATAAACTCTACGCCGCTGCGATGCTTACCTCAAGTTTTTTCCGCGGCGATGACCCGCGGGATGCCGGCGAGGTCGTTGGTGACGCCGACGTTGGTCCACTTGGCGGCGTCCAGCAGCGGCTGCACGGCGGGCAGAGAGTCGTGGCCCAGTTCGAGGACCAGGATTCCGCCGGGCTTGAGATGCACAGCGGCCTGGGTGATCAGGTCGCCATAGAGTTCGTGGCCTTCTTCGCCGCCATAGAGGGCGCATTCGGGTTCGTGCTCGCGGACTTCGCGCGCCAACGTGGGAGCTTCGCGGCGGCCGATGTAAGGCGGATTGCTCACAACAAGGTCCAGGCGAATTGGTTCACGACCGGGTTCAGGCACTACAGACGAAAACAAATCGAGCAGGTTGGATTCCATGCAGTAAATGCGTTCGAGGAATCCGTGGTTGATAACGTTACGGCACGCCACTTCAAGGGCGGCTGAGGAAATGTCGGTGGCGTAGATCTTCGCGCCGGGGAGTGTTTTGGCCAGGGCGATGGCGATACAGCCGGAGCCTGTGCCAACGTCGGCGATTTGCAGACCTTCGCCTCTTGTCGTTTGCGGACGGCCGGCACGAATTTCACGAAGGGCCAGGCGATCGAGGGCGACTTCGATGACGTGTTCGGTCTCTGGACGGGGAATCAACACGTCCGGCGTTACTTCTAACTCGAGGCCCCAAAATTCCTGTCTGCCAGTGAGGTACTGCGTCGGTTCGCCGGCGGCGCGGCGGGCAACCAACGCCAAGAAACGCCGCGCATCGCCTTCGGGAATTATTTCCTCTGGGTGAGCGTAAAGCCAAGTGCGGTCGCGTTGCAGCGTGTGGAGTAGCAGTAGCTCCGCGGACAGCGTGAAGGACGGGACGTCGGCGTCACGCAATTGAGCGATTCCGTTTTTCAGTGCAGAGCGAACGTCCATGGTCTCCACAGTGTGGGTGCTACTCACAGGACCCCGGGAGAAAATCTAACGCAGAGCCGCGGAGAGCACGGAGTTTCGCGGAACAAACATCAACACCACTTACGCCTCCGCCAGCTCTTGCTCCAGGCGTTCCGCTTCGTAGTGCGACACCAGGGCATCCACCAGCGCGGCTAGTTTTCCGTCCATGACCTCGGTCAGTTGGTGCAGCGTCAGCCCGACGCGGTGATCGGTGACGCGGTTCTGCGGGAAGTTGTAGGTCCGTATTTTTTCCGAACGATCGCCGGTCTTGATCTGTCCGCGGCGTTCGGCGCCGATCGCGGCTTGCTGTTTTTCGAGCTCCAATTCGTACAGCCGCGCACGAAGAACACGCATGGCCTTGGCGCGATTCTTGATTTGCGATTTTTCGTCCTGCTGAGAAACCACCAAGCCGCTGGGAATGTGGGTGATGCGCACCGCGGAATAGGTGGTGTTGACCGACTGGCCGCCGGGACCCGAGGAACAGAAAGTATCAATGCGCAGGTCCTTGGCCTCAATCTTGATGTCGATATCGTCGGCTTCCGGGAGCACCGCGACGGTGGCCGCGGAGGTGTGGATGCGGCCTTGTTGTTCGGTCGCTGGAACGCGCTGCACGCGGTGCACGCCGCTTTCGTATTTCAGCTTGGAATAAACCTTGTGGCCTTGAATCGCGGCGACGATTTCTTTTAAGCCACCCAGCGAGGAAGGAGAACTTTCCAACACCTCGACTTTCCAGCCCAGCGTCTCGGCGTAGCGCGAATACATCCGGAACAGCTCGCCGGCAAACAGCGCGGCTTCATCGCCACCGGTGCCGGCGCGAATTTCCACGATCACGCTCTTTTCGTCGAGAGGGTCCTTGGGCAGCAGCAGCACCTTGAGCTCCCGCTCGACGGTTTCTTTGCGGGCAGCCAGTTGCTTTTCTTCGTCGTGCGCCAGCTGCTTCATCTCCGCGTCTTCCGCTTCCAGGAACATCTGGTGCGCGCCGGCCAGGTCTTTTTCGATCTGTTTGTACTCGCGGTGCTTGGCGACGATTTGTTCCAGCTCGGCGTGCTGCTTGGCCACCTTCTGGAAGCGCGAAGAATCGGAGACCAGCTCCGCGGTGGAAAGCTGCTGGGTCAGTTCGTCGTAGCGTGTGACCAGCTGGTCCAATTTGTCCGACAACGTCATTGTGGCCATGGCAAAACCTCAGAAAGACAGTGAATAGTGGTTGGTGACTCGTGACTGACCGCTGAAAAGCAGAAGGTGCTCGCCGGAGCAGCGAGCGGAGCGGGGAATCGCTAATAGAAGGCGGCGTACATCAATGTTCTCAACTCAAGAATACCGCCGATCCGGGAAACGCGCAATTGGATGCCTGCTAAGAGACATGCATCCGCAAGATCAGGTACAGCAGCAGAGCCGAAACCCCGGTGCCCACGGCGATGATGCCCAGCCACATCATTACAAACGGGCGCTCGTTCTCGCCAGGCGGGGGCGCGGTGACCCCGAAGATGTAGGACACGCCGCGAAACACGTTTGCTAGGAAGCGGATCATGATGTCTGGAAAAACGGCGCGCGTCGACGGCGTCCCGTAAGTGTCTCATGGTCCGGCCGGGCTGCTGTCCGATTGCTACCGCGCATCGCACTATAATACGATGCGACCACGACGATGAGCGATGCGGCGCGCACAATTTTGCAAATAAATGGGGCCCCAGAGAGTGACCCGGCGCGGGAGACCGACCTGGGCTTCCTGTGGGATTTTTGGTATCCAGCCCTGCGCAGCACGGAGATCACTGGCAAGCGGCTGGCGACCGCGATGCTGCTCGAAGTGCCGCTGGTGCTGGGTCGCACGTCCGACGGCAAGGCCTTCGCGATGCGGGATTCTTGTCCGCACCGGGGAATTCCGCTGTCTTACGGGCGGTTTGACGGGGAGACCTTGGAGTGCAGTTACCACGGCTGGCGATTTGAGGCCTGCAGTGGGCAGTGTGTGGAAATTCCATCGCTGAGCAGCCAGGACAAACTCAAAGTCGATCGCGTTTTCGCAGGACATTATCCCTGCGAGGAGCGCGACGGCTACGTCTGGGTGTACATGACTTCTCGTGAGCGGCGGGCGGCCGACAACGTGCCTGGATCTCGAGCCGCAGGACCGCCGCCCGCGGCGCCCAAGCTGGCCACCTTTAGCAAGAAATATAAGATCACGCATTTGGCCTGCGATTTGCCCTCGCACGTGGACCACGGGATTATTGGACTGATGGATCCGGCGCACGGGCCGTTCGTGCACCAATCGTGGTTCTGGCGCAGCCGTGGCAGCATTCACGAGAAGCAAAAACAGTTTGAGCCCATTCCCAATGGCTTCCGGATGAGCCCGCATTCGCCCAGCTCCAACAGCTTGCCGTATCAATTGCTGAAGAAGATGACCGGCGAGCCGGTGACCACGACGATTGATTTTATTTTGCCCAACGTGCGGTTAGAGGAGATTCACAGCGGGAAGTTGTGGTTTTCCAGCCGGGCCACCATCACGCCGGTGCGGCGCGATTTGTGCCGCATCGATTTCGTGGCGGCTTGGAATCTTTTCTTTCTGCCGGTGCCGATTTTCCGCAGCTTCGGCAAGACTTTTTTGCGACAGGATCAGGAAACCATGATCCAGCAGTCCGAAGGACTCAAGCACCACCCGCACCTAATGCTAATTGACGACGCCGACCGGCCCGCCAAGTGGTATTTCGCGTTGAAGGCCAACCTGCTGGAATCCCGGCGGACTGGCACGCCAATGACCCACCCGATGAATGGGCCGGTCACCTTGAGATGGCGGTCCTAGCGAAAATCTCCGAGTCCCAGATCCGAGAAATCGGAATTTTCCTTTCAAACCGATCCGATTCGGCAACCTAAGCGAGCGCTCTTGGTTTTCACTTTGCGTTTTGTGCAGCATGCCTCAACGACGCATCGCGGCTGGAGCGCTGCGTGGATTTTCGGGGCACCAGTTCGGGAACGATCAGGATGTCGCCTGCAGGTATCCGCCGCTTCGATCCCATCTGTTCCAGCAGCAATTCGGCGGCGCGCGCGCCGATTTGGCAGGTCTTCTGATCGATGGTGGTGAGTGGCACGGCCAACGCGTCGGAGTAATGGACATTGCCGGCGCCCACGATGGCCACGTCGTCCGGCACTTGGAGGCCGGCGTCGAGGATGGCCTTCATAGCCCCAATGGCCACCGGATCGTTGTAACAAAAGACGCCGTCGGGAACCGGACTCACTTCAAGCAACTGCTTCATGGCCTGATAGCCGGTGTGGTCCTGAAAGCCGGCGTCCACAACGTAAGAAGCCGGCGCGCTCAACTTGTGCTTCTTCAGCGAAGCCAAGTAGCCGTGCAGGCGTTTGTCGGCCAGCCCGATCTTGGGGCCGCGGAGATGGGCGATGCGGCGGCAGCCCTGTTCGATCAGGTGAGTTGTCGCCAAGTTGCCGACGGCGTCGTTGTCCACGCCCACGAAGCTGGCCCGCACACCGTCGATCGGCCGGTCGATCAAAACGAACGGTAGTTTGCGGGTGCGCAACTGCTGGAACAGATCCAGCCGGTCCGGGGATTGCGATGAGGCCAGAATCAGTCCATCGACCCGGCGGGCCAGCAGCGAATCCGCCTCACTTCTCTCCAGAGCCGGATCTTCTTCAAAATAGGAAATGATCACGTGATAGCCGCGGGGACGCACGGTTTCCGCGATGGTCTTGGCAATTTCTGCGAAAAATGGGTGCGTAAAATCGGGCAGCAGCAGGCCAATGGTGTAGGTGCGTCGGGTGGCCAGGCTGCGGGCCACCCAATTGGGGCGGTAGTCGAGTTCCTTGGCGCGTTTGAGGACGCGATTGCGGGTGCGGACGCTGATGCGGCCCTTGTTGCGGAGGGCCTTGGAGACGGTGACGACCGAGACATCGAGGTCCTTAGCGATGTCGGAAAGGGTGGTCATGCAGGCCGAGAATATCACAAGTCGTGCTCCAGAAGGCGTTCGTGGAGCGGGATTCCGGGCCGGCAGAATAAGCGTTAATCCTCAATGAATAAGCGTTTAACTTTAGGGTTGACAAGCGGGCAGGCATTTGACAAGAATCGGTGCTATCGGAGTTCCAGGAAACCAGCAGTTGGCAGGCCCGGTCGGTGCTTTTTGCAGGCACGGATGATTGCGTGCGCCGAGAAGTACCAGGGGCGCCGGCGACAAATCACGTTGCGCCTATCTTCGGGAGGCAGGACCATGAAGACGAAAAAGGTGCGGTCTCGAGTGGATATCCGGAGCACGCGGCGGGAAACGCGGGGGCCGATCACCTATCAGGAGATCGCCGATGGCCTGGTTTCCGAGATGCTGGACCTGCTGCTGACCACGGGGACCCGCCAGTTCTCGGCGCCGGTTGAACTGGTCATCATTGACAATCGCGGGTGCGTGGCCTTCACCGGGCAAGCCGATCGGAATGGAAAGATGCAGGCGGCCGGTCCGGTGCGCCAGCTGCGGCGCTCGCATTTTCCGGCCAACGCGTTGATCACGGATCGCTCGCTGGCGACACGGACGTTTAGGATCGACCGGGTGGCTCCCCGGGGCCTGTGCCGCTGAGGAGCCAGGAACCGCCGGACGAACGAGTGGTGTGCCCTTAAGAAGGCCCTGGATGTAGGCCGAGTGGAGTGAAAAGTTCCTCGCCGGATCGCTCCTACCCCCCGCTCCCTTTCTATAAGTGTTGATTCTAAAGCAGGTTAAAGTCCTTTGTTTTGCTACACTTTTGCAAGTGTTCATTCTAAAGGGACTTACGCGGAGCTTTTGTTGGCGAGTTTATAAACATATACCTGCCCCCCGTAGCGGGCTGAGGGTAGCAGGGAGTGCGGCAGTGGCGGGCCATCTGCCAAGCCAACGAACGCTCCTTCAGGGTAGACAAGGATCTCCAGATCAGAGGAAACTGGGCTTGGTAAGGGATTTCCCGCCGAAGGCGGGAGACACTTTTCAACAGGCAGAGTATACCAGAGTAGTACTTGCCTTGTCCCAAAAAACTTGGGGTAGCGTCGGGATTGGACCGTTTTCTGGTTTGCCGGCGCGCGGGGATGGCGCTCCACGATCACGCTAAGGAGAGTTCGGAAATAGTATGAAGATGCTGATGGTGCTTGCGGCGGTGCTAGCCGCCGGGTCTCCGGCGTGCGTGAAGGCTGGTCCTGCCAAGCCGGGGCTGGAAGTGCTGGTGCTCGGTTCGGGAGGGCCGCGGGCGTTTGGTCGAGCGGGGTCAAGCTATATCGTGGTTATCGACGGCACGCCGCGGATTTTGGTGGATGCCGGGCCGGGGGCCTTCGTGCGGATGGGGGAATTGCAACTGGACCTCGGCAAAGTCGATACGGTGTTATTGACGCACCTGCACATCGATCACAGCCAGGACCTGGCGGCATTTTTCAATGCCCGGGCGCTGACCAGCGATGGGCCGATCCGCTACCGGATTTTTGGCCCGGACGGGGCGGGACAATTTCCCAAGACGTCGCGATTTGTGGACTTGTTAGTGGGAGACGGCGGCGCATTTGAGTATCAGAGAACTTTCGGGGTCAAGGAAACGTTCGCGGTTCACGACCTGGCGATCCAACTGGATTCGGCGAAGACCAAGATCGTGGACGAGAACGGTTTAGTGATCGAGGAAGTGGCGACGCATCACGGAGATTGCCCGTCGGTGGCCTACCGAATTGCGTACAAGGGCGCGGCCGTGGTTTTTTCGGGAGACATGGATGCTTCGGCACTCCCGAATCTGGTGCAATTGGCGAAAAATGCGGATCTGCTGATTTTCAATTGCGCGGTGCTCGATCCGCCGGATTCGCCGGAGCAGCTTTACGAGCTGCATACGCCACCGAGGAAAATTGGAGAGGCAGCACGGGATAGCGGAGTGAAAAGTTTGCTGCTGAGCCACATCGCGCCGGATGTGGAAGAGAGCAAGAACGCGGTGCGGAAATCCGTGCGAGGGGCCTTTGCGGGGCCGATCGCCTTCGCGAGCGACCGCCTGCGGGTACCTATCGAGCCCTGATACAAGGCTAGCCCTACCGGATACCGAGCCAGTTTCCGGTAAGCGCTGCGGGCACATGGATGCCCTACTGCCGATTCGTCGGTTTGCCGTGCAAGTCATGGCCGGCCGCGAAAAACTTTGGGCTTTCAGACTCCTGCGAGTAAACTTCGCGCAAGTGCCGCGTCGACCCATTGAGCCCGCAGCGTTTGTCAGACATGTCGCCGAAACTCCGAAAATTGTGAGATCGTGACATGGTGACGTTACGCCTGCAAAACCTGCCAAACCTAGGCGGCAATCGTCGTTCTCGATGAATAGACAGAATGAGGGCCTCATGCTGCTCGCAGATAGACAATCGATCACACGACGCGACCTCCTCCGCGGCGCTGCCACAGGGATGATCTCGTTAGCCCTTGGGGCTGACATCGCCGGTGTTCAACCGCCTGCTAAAGCGCCTAATATTGTTTTCATTCTGGCCGACGACCTCGGTTATGCGGATGTGTCTTGTTATGGGCGTCCGGATTTGAGCACCCCCCATATTGACCGGATAGCCGCGCGCGGGGTGCGCTTTCTGCAGGCCTACGCCAACTCGGCCGTGTGTTCGGCGACGCGCACGGCGTTGATCACTGGGCGGTATCAATATCGCCTGCGGATCGGCCTCGAAGAGCCGCTCACAGGTACCAGTGTGGGCCTCCCCCCGGAACATCCGACTCTGCCTTCCCTGTTAAAGAAAGCCGGTTATAGCTCGACCCTGGTCGGCAAGTGGCATCTGGGCGTTCTGCCAAAGTTTGGTCCCCTACAGAGCGGTTATGATCATTTCTACGGATTTCGCGGCGGTGCGGTGGACTATTTTTCCCACACAAACGCAAATGCGAAAGAAGATCTTTGGGACGATGATGTTTTGATCCATCGGGTGGGCTACCTGACGGGGTTGCTGGGCGATCGCGCCGTCGAAGTGGTGAACGAGTATGCAAAATCCGGACAGCCCTTCATGGTCGGCCTTCATTTCAGCGCGCCACATTGGCCCTGGGAGGCTCCCGGTGACGAGGCGGAGTCCGAACGCTTACGGAAACCGGGCAGCGGAGGCCTGATCGACTTCGATGCCGGATCGCAAAAGACCTACCAGAAAATGATTGAAGAAATGGACCGGCAGGTAGGCCGCGTTGTGCAAGCGTTGGACGCGAATGGTTTGAGCGAGAACACCATTATCATTTTCACGAGCGACAATGGCGGGGAACGCTTTGCGGATACCTGGCCGTTCACCGGCAAGAAAACGGAACTACTCGAAGGCGGCTTGCGAATTCCCAGCTTGATCTGTTGGCCCGCGCGCATTCCACGGGGGCGTTCGACCGAACAGGTGGCCATCAGCATGGACTGGATGCCCACGTTGCTGGCTGCCGCCGGAACCGAACCGGATCCATCCTTTCCGGTAGATGGCATGAACCTGCTGCCAACTCTAACTCAGAATACGGCAGCGATTTCTCGCAAGCTCTTCTGGCGTTACAAGGCAAATGCCCAACGAGCGGTTCGCGATGGTGACTATAAATTTCTAAAAATCCTCGACCACACGTTTCTCTTCAATGTTGTCGAAGACCCGCTGGAGCGCGCCAATTTGAAGGAACGCAAAAAGGACGTTTACCAGCGGCTGGTGCGCGAATGGCATGAATGGAACGCTTCCATGCTGCCGGAGGTTAAGGAGAGTTTCACGCACAGCTTCGATGGCGAGGAACTTGCCGACCATTTCGGCGCGAAGCAAGCGGACCAAATGCCGGACATTCCGGGACCGCCAGAAGACTAGGGCTACGAGGTCGCGGCCTTCTGGGCGCACGTGTCCGCTTCATAGATCTGCCGCAGCTCGCACTCGCCCTCGCCAACAACTTGCAGGAAGTCCCTCGCTAATTGGATGGCTTGCTCCTTGGAGTTGGCGCGAAGGATGGCGAAGCCGCCGACAACCTCCTTGGCCTCGGTGAAAGGCCCGTCGGTCACCGTCAGCGTGCCGTTGGAGTTGCGGACCCGCGCCCCCAAAGCGGTGGGCAGGCAGCCTTCGGTAGCGAGCAGCCAGCCGGCCTTCATGCCCTCCTCGATCAGCTTGCCCATGTTGGCCATTTCCTCCTGGGAGGGGGGAGTGTTTCTCTCCACCGCCTTATAAATGCTCAGGAATTTCATGGTGTGCTCTCCTTGTTTTGAGTTCGGAGCCGCGGTACGAACCCGTCGATGTGCTGCAGCCTATTGGACACCCAGCCCCGGGGAACCCGGCCCCTACCAGCACGTCGAACGACGCTCTGCGAAATCGACAGGCCGAGGGATTTTTTTCAGGCCCGGACGGAGCTGCTTCTTCGCCCCGACGCCAGCGTTGCTGAGGCTCCGAGAGCCTCACCGCGCAGACCGGAAAGACGCTACAACCGCCTTTGTTCTCCACTGGTGCTGGTCAGCTCCCGGACCGGCCGCACCTCGATGCTGCCCACGCGAGCGGGCGGGATTTGCGAGGCGACTTGGATGGCTTCATCCAGGTCGGCGGCGTCAATCAGATAGAAGCCGGCCAAGAGTTCCTTGGTCTCGGTGAAAGGGCCGTCCCTGACGGACACCTTTCCGTTGCGGACCCGGACGGTGACCGCGGTACGAACAGGCTGAAGGGCTTCCGAAGCCAGGCACCGGCCCGCCTTTCGGAGGCCTTCGTCGTAGGCCATGCACTCATCGTCGGTCATGGCCCCGATTTCCTGCTCTTCACCGTAGACCAGGCACACGTACTTCATAGGAGCTCCTCCATCTCGGATCGACTTCAGGTTCCATACTTCCATACCATAGGAGCTCGGAAAACGAACAGCGGAGGCCCGGGTACCCGAAGATTCTGATGGTTCTCCAGTCCGGGCAGACCCGCCACGCCCCGTCTCATTGACTGTTCCAGCCAGCACCGTATAATCGATGCTGCCGCGCTGGGACCAACGGGACCTCCGTCATGCAGGCGCCACTCCTATATCCGGCACTTTTCGCGGCGCACACTGCGTCCCTAGGCCAATACTGGCACAAGCTCACCGATCCGACTTTTAGAGGGATCTACCACGCCAATTCCTTTGACTTGGCCATGATGATTCCCTACTTTCTCGTTTTGTTCGTCCTGGCGGTCTACGGGATGCACCGTTATTGGCTGGTCTACGACTACTACACCTACGCGAAAAACGTGCCTGGGCCGCCGCCGGAGCCCACGCACTGGCCGCGCGTTACCGTGCAGCTGCCCATTTTCAATGAGCGCTACGTGATCGAGCGGCTGGTCGAGGCCATTTCCCGGTTTGACTATCCGCGCGAACTGCTGGATGTGCAGGTGCTCGACGATTCCACCGACGAGACCCAGCAGGTGGCCCGCGATTGCGTGGAGCGCTTCGCCGCGCAGGGCATGCCCATTTTCTATGTCCATCGGACGAACCGCGAAGGTTACAAAGCGGGCGCCCTGGAAAATGGCTTGAAGACCGCGCGCGGTGAATTCGTGGCCATCTTTGACGCCGACTTCATCCCCGAGCCCGATTTTCTCCGCCGCACCGTGCCCTATTTCCAAAACCGGGAGATCGGCATGGTTCAGGCGCGCTGGACCTATCTGAACCGCGACTATTCGCTGCTGACGCAAGTGGAGACCATTCTGCTGGACGGGCATTTCGTGGTGGAGCACGGTGCGCGCTCCCGCCGCGGTACTTTCTTCAATTTCAACGGCACAGCGGGCGTCTGGCGGCGCCAAGCCATCGAAGACGCCGGCGGTTGGCAGCACGACACGCTCACCGAAGACACCGATCTCTCCTATCGCGCGCAACTTTTTGGCTGGAAATTCCTGTACCTACCGAATGTGGAGTGCGCTTCCGAGCTGCCGGTGGACATGAACGGCTTCAAAGCGCAGCAGGCGCGCTGGGCCAAGGGGCTGATGCAGACGGCCAAGAAAATCCTGCCCAGAGTGTTCGCTTCCAACGTGCCTTGGCACGTCAAGGCCGAGGCGTTTTTCCATCTCACGGCCAACATCAGCTACCCGCTGATGGTGCTGCTCTCGACCATGCTGCTGCCGGCCATGATCGTGCGGTTCTATCAAGGCTGGTTCCAGATGCTGGTCATCGACCTGCCGCTGTTTCTGGCTTCGACGTGCTCGATCTCCAGTTTTTATCTGGTGGCACAGAAGGAGCTGCGGCCGAAAAGCTGGTGGCGCACTTTTCTGTACATGCCGTTCGTCATGGCCACCGGGATCGGCATTTCCGTGCGAAATGCCCAGGCCGTGCTGGAGGCCATCGTCGGGAAGAAGAGCGAATTTGCCCGCACGCCGAAATACAAAATCGAAGGCAAGACCGGCTCTTTCGTGAAGAAATCTTACCGGAACAAAGCCGGATGGATGCCCTACGCGGAAGTGCTTCTGGGCGTCTACTTCGCTTTCACCGTGGTCTACGCGGTTCTCAACGAAAACTACGCTACGGTGCCGTTTCTGCTGCTCTTTGTGTGGGGTTACCTCTATACGGGGTTCATGTCTCTGGGCCAGACCTACTTCGCGCATCTCCGTTTCGGAGTCGAAACTCCGGAAATGCGTCCCGCCGCCTCCGGCGCACCGGGCTTCTGAAATAAAGAACCGGGAATTGCGGGTGGGGGCAGAACCGCAATTCCCGGAGCGCTGCGTCACGCACTACAAACTCGTTCAGAGGGCGGTTGCACCGGAAGCCGACGCGCCATAGGAAGCACGCTGCGGCATTTCGATGCGGCGTTCGCGCTTGGTGGCCGCCAAGGCGTACAGCACGATCAGGCCAACGCCGGCCATCATGATGAGCACCATGGTGGCGTCCACGATGGTCAAGCGGGCCAGGTCCGCTTCCTGCTTGGTCTCGGGACGGCTCCAGAGCAATTCGCCGGCAGAGGCCGCTGAATCCGATTTTTGGGCCGTGGCAAAACTCGGCGTCCCGTGTGCAGCCGCAACCTTGGCGACGCGCGGCGTCCCCGGGTTGACATCAAAAGCGGTGGGGTCCATGTCCTGTTGGGCGTGGGCGGAACTAGCCAGCAGTAGTGCGGCTCCCAACCCCATCAGCATGACGTGCATCCGAATTGTCTTCCGGACTTCCATGAACCCCTCCCGCTTCCAGCTTTGTCATGTACTGCGAATGGCTAACAGGATTGCAATCTCTGTGCCAAGCCGTCCTCACGCCGCCAGTGTCTGTGCGCCTTCCCGAAGCTATTGAATTCACATAACTTGGGAAGACGTTGGCCGATCCAACGGACATCGAAACGCTCCATTGTTCCTGAGCTTTTGCTAACCTCTCGGATAGTCGCTCTATCCCTTCGGATAGATGGGGGCGCGTGGCGCCAGTGTTGCTACTCGAAGGTTATGAGCACGATCTCCGGAATCGAGCCTAGCCGCAGCGGCGGACCCCAAGTCCCCGCCCCGCTCGAGGTGTAAACCAGCATCTTGCCGACGCGATTCAAGCCGTAGACAAATTGCCGGTAAATGCGCGCAGCGATCCATGTATACGGGACAAACTGCCCCAGATGCGTGTGCCCGGAAACCTGCAAGCCAATTCCCGCGGCTTCGGCCACGCCTACCTGGTCCGGCGCATGCGTCAGCAGCACGCTGGCCCGCGCGCGGTCCACACCAATGGCTTCCAGCACCGAGCGAAAATGTCCGGCGTGGGTGGCGTGCCGGTAAGGGACGCCCACGATCTGCAGGCCATCGACGTCCGCCTTCTCGTTGTCCAGCACGCGCGCCCCCGTGCTGCGCACCGCTTCCAGATACTTGGCGGGGTCGCTGAACTCTTCGTGATTGCCTTCCACGAAGAAGACCCCCAGCGGCGGCCGCAAGCCCTGCAGCGGTGCCGCCGCCCGCTTGGCGTTCACAGCCGTGCCGTCATACAGATCGCCGGCAATCAGCACCAAGTCGGGCTTCCATTTGGCGATGGAGGCCACGATGCGGCGCGCAAAGCCGGCGTTCCGGACGTGCCCAAGGTGCAGGTCGCTGACCAGCGCCGCAACCCGCCCGCGCCACGACTCCGGAAGATTCGGCAATTTGACGGTGATTCGCCGAACGCGGGTCCAAGCGGCATTGATCACGCCCGCCGCGCTTACGAACACAGCCACGGCAAAAAGAGTGCCGGCGAGCGTCCGTCCATCGACGTTGACCCCGGCCAGCCGGGCAGAGCCGTAGATCACCCAGCACAAACAAGCCGCGAAAAAGAGGAAGCTCAGCGTCCCGAGCCACACCGCCGAGACGGTGTAAAACCAGCGCACCACAAAATTGTGGTAACGAAAGGCCAACAGCGATGCCGCGAGAAAACTCACCGATAGCAGCGCCAGCGTCCACTGCAGCGGCGAGATTCCCGGCGGATCGGGCGCCCGCCAGAAGAAATTCCAGGTCTCGTACAGGAACACATGTCCCAGGATCAGAACCGACTGAAAGACGGCAATAAATATGGCCAGCCGAAGTCGCATTGCTCATTAGATGCCGCAAACCGGAGATCGCCTACAACCTATCACCCCCGCAACACCTTTAGATCGTGCTGCTTATCGACCTCCAGGGCTTGGCACGGATGAGTTTGTGTGTCCTGCGCGGCGAACGGCTCCTCCGGTATCAGCCCGGGGCGAGATGCGCGCGCCAAAAATCGCGCAAATCGTCTACAATCCTCCCCGCCATTGTGGTGGCGAGGTGAACGAATGAGTGGTCGCCCGATCCGGCGGTCGACGTACCTGCTTGTGCTGGCAGCATTTCTCGCGGCTGGTCTGAGCCTGTGCTGTGCGGGCGCCGCAAACGCCCAACAGCGGCGGGAGCGCGAGCCCAACAGCGTCTACGCCGAGCGACGCGCCAAGCTCGCGGCACAGGTCGACGGTCCGATCGTCCTGTGGGGGCTCACCGGGCGCGAAGAATTCTCGCAAGCCTACGTCTTTGCGCAGGAAGAAAACTTCTACTACCTGACCGGCCACAACGAAGAAGGCGCCGCGATCGTAATTCTGCCGGCCACCAAGCCGGCGCCGGCCGCCGCCAGCCCCGCCGAGAGCGGCGGACCGTGGGAAGGCCCGCGCGAAATTCTCTTTCTTCCCGCCAAGGATCCCGCCAAGGAAAGGTGGAATGGCGTCCGGATGTCCCCGTCCGATCCCGGCATCGAGGCCCGCACCGGCTTCGCTACGGTAAAACCCTTCGCCGAGCTGCGCTCCACCGTCGAGAAGCTCGGAAAAATCTACGCGGACACCTGGACCATCGAGCCGTACGACACCGAGCTCGGCGGCTATCCGCATGAAAAAGAAGTGGTCGGCTGGCTGCAGCTGGCCACGCCGCAAGTAAAGCTAAAGGACATCCGCCAGCAAATCTACGCCTTGCGCCAGGTGAAATCGCCCGGGGAAATTGCTTTCTTGAAGCAGGCCATCGATCTTTCCGACGACGCCCATCTTGCGGCCATGGGCATGATGCGCCCCGGCCTCTACGAGTATCAAATTGCCGCGAAAATGGTGGAAGTCCATGCCATGGGCGGCTCGGAGGCCGAAGGGTACGCCCCCATCGTCGGCGCGGGACCCAATTCCACCGCGCTGCACTACGACAAGCTTTCCCGTAAAATCGAAGACGGCGACATCGTGGTTCTGGATGTGGGCGCGCAATATTCCGGCTACTCCGCGGACATCACGCGCACGCTTCCCGCCAACGGCAAGTTCACGCCGCGCCAGCGCGAAATCTACGAGATCGTCCTGGGCGCGCAGAACGCCGCTCTGGCCGCGCTCAAGCCGGGCATGAATATGTGCAAGAAAGGCGACAAGAGCGTCTACAAAATTTCCTACGACTACATCAATTCCCACGGCAAGGACCGGCACGGCAAATCGCTCGGGCAGTATTACATTCACGGCCTGGGCCACAACATCGGCCTGGACGTCCACGATCCCGGCGAATACTGCAAGCCCTTGGAGCCCGGCATGGTGGTCACCATGGAACCGGGCATCTACATCCCCGAAGAAAACCTGGGCGTGCGCATCGAAGACGACGTGCTCATCACCGCAACCGG
Organism: uncultured Acidobacteriota bacterium; assembly: GCA_963788495.1. Taxonomy (GTDB): domain Bacteria; phylum Acidobacteriota; class Terriglobia; order Acidiferrales; family UBA7541; genus Acidiferrum. The sequence continues at coordinate 85,106 of CAWBGX010000008.1, forward strand.
CTACAAATTGCTCAGCGAAAGCCTGCCCCGCAACCCCGACGAAATCGAAAAAATAATGGCCGAAGCCGCCAAACAGCGGGCCAAAGGATCCAAGCAGAAGGACGACGATTGACCGCCTCGAACTCGGGCCTTTATACTGTCTATTCGCGCTGGACACGAATTTCCAGCCAGCGTGCCTCGAGTCATTCCGCGAATGCACCACCGGGTTTTGGCCCGATCGCCGGAATTTCCGAAATCAGCAATCAGACAGGGAGCGTCGGCCGCTCTGCGGCGGCACGAAACTATGAGCAGCGTCAAAGCCACACAACTTCGCCCCGGCATGGTGGTCCAGCACGAGGGGCAGCTTTTCACGGTGTTCAGCGTCGATCACCGCACCCCGGGCAACAAGCGGGGCTCGATGCAAACGCGCATGAAGAACCTCAAGTCCGGGGTCATGATCGACTACCGGTTCCGCGCCGAAGAGTTCGTGGACCGCGCCATTCTCGATGAAGTGGAATTCGAGTACCTGTACAACGAGGGCGACGATTTCCACTTCATGAACACGCAAACCTACGAGCAGATGCAGCTCACCCGCGAAGAGCTCGGCGAGACCGTCTTTTACTTGGTCCCCAATACCGTGGTCAAAGTGGAGTTTTACGAGGAAAAGCCCATCGGCGTAGACCTGCCGGATACCATGGACCTCAAGGTGGTCCAAACCGAGCCCACACTGCAAAAGGCCACCGCCAGTGCCGTGGGCAAGCCGGCGACTCTCGAGACCGGCCTGGTGGTCCAGGTGCCCCCGTTCGTCAACGAAGGGGACCGCATCCGGGTGGACACCTCCGAAGCCCGCTACGTGCAGCGGGTGGAATAGTTGGTGAGAATTGCTGTCCCAAGTTTCGCTTGGTTGAGGTAGAATTCAGTTCCCGCCTCCGCAGCTGGACGCGACGCAAGTTGAATCCAGATAGAGGCATTTGGCGCCCCGGTTACCGCCGGGGCGCTTTTATTTTTTCCCGGCGGAACCTGCTGCGGATTTCTCGCCCATTTTTTCGGGCGCCTTCTCGCCGAACACCCGCGCGAAGATGGCATCCACATAGCGCAACTGCCGCTGCAAATCGAAGGTGTGTGCCAGCGCTTTTTCGTCCAGATACCTGGTGACACGCCCGTCGGCAGCCACCCGCTCGCGAAAGCTGCTGTCCGTTTCCCACGCGGCCATGGCGTTTTCCTGCACGGCCTTGTACGCGTCGTCCCGCGGCATGCCCTGTTCCACCAGGTCCTGCAGCAACTGCCCGGAATAGACCAGCCCCTGCGTGGAGTCCAGGTTGCGCAGCATGCGCTCCGGAAACACTCGCATGTCGCGGACGATGGCGGTCATCTTGGCCAGCATGTAGTCGATCAGGATCGTCGAGTCGGGAAGAATGATGCGCTCCACCGAGCTGTGCGAGATGTCGCGCTCGTGCCACAGCGCCACGTTCTCGTAGGCGGCGACCATGTTCGAGCGCACCAGCCGCGCCAGGCCGCAAATCTGTTCGCAGGTGACCGGGTTGCGCTTGTGGGGCATGGCCGAACTGCCGCGCTGCTCGCCGCCGAAGGGCTCTTCGGCTTCACGAACCTCGGTGCGCTGCAAATGACGAATTTCGAGGGCGATTTTTTCCAGCGTTGCCGCAATCAGCGCGAGCGTGCTGAGATAGTGCGCGTGGCGATCGCGTTGAATCACTTGCGAGGTCACCGGAGCAACGTTCAAGCCCAATCGCTGGCAGATGCGCTCTTCCACCTCCGGGCCAAGGTGTGAAGCATTGCCGACGGCACCGGAAATTTTCCCGACGGCCAACTGCGCCGCCGCATCGCGGAAACGCCCTTGATTGCGCTGGTTTTCCGCGAACCAGTTGGCCACTTTCAAGCCGAAGGTGATGGGCTCGGCGTGGATACCATGCGTGCGCCCAATCTGCGGAGTCTGGCGGAATTCCTGCGCCCGCTTGCCGAGCGCTTCGCCAAATTTGACCAGAGCGGTTTCAATCAGCCGCGAAGCGTCGCGAATCAGCAGCGCCTGCGCCGTATCCACCACGTCGTTGGAAGTCATGCCGTAGTGCAGCCAGCGTGCCGCAGCAGGATCGCCAATGGATTCGCCAACGGCCATGGTGAACGCGATAACGTCGTGCTTGACGCGCGCCTCCAGTTCGTTGATGCGCGCTACATCGACTTTGGCCCGCGCCCGGATGGCCGCCGCGGCCTCTTTGGGCACCGCGCCGGCCTCGGCAAGCGTCTCGGTGGCCGCCAGTTCAACGTCTAGCCAGCGAGCGAACTTGTTGGCGTCGCTCCACACCCGGCCCATCTCTTCCCGCGTATAACGTGGAATCAATTTCGCTTCCTTTGGAGTGCGGCGCCTAGGCGCCGCTTTTTCAGACTTGGCCAGCGCGCCGTCTGTGCCCGGACGGCTCGAAAACCAAGCCAGGCTGCGCGCCGTGAAAAGCGGGACCCAGGTCCCGCACTCCCTAACCGACCGCCAAATCCTTTGTATCCTTTGTAATGATACGGTATTTCCGCACGGCGCGCGAACCACCGCCGGGAAAGACACAGGACGCACCGGCCCGCCCGGTACCAATCCGAACCTAACCGCGGGCCCAAAAACCTGTCTAATGAAGCGGATGAGCCCAAGCGTCGAGACTCCTGGGGACAGCGACGCCCTCGCCGTCGAGCGCACGCTGGCCGGCGATCGCGACGCTTTCCGCGTTCTCGTGGAGCGCCACAGCAACAGCGTCTTTCGCCTGGCGTATCGCATGACCGGAAACCAGCACGACGCCGAAGAAGTCGTTCAGGAGGCGTTTCTGCGTGCCTATCAGAAGCTTCGCCAATTTGACGGCCGGGCCAATTTCGGGACCTGGGTGTACCGCATCGCCGCCAACTACGCGATCGACCAGATGCGCCAACGCCGGAGCGAAGAAGCCAGGCGTGAGCCGCCAGGGCGGGCCGGAGCCGATGGCCTGGAACTCGATCCCGCCAGCCTGGTTCCGGACGCGTCGCCTTCCCCAGAGCGACTGGCGCAAAGCGGCGAATTGGCGGAGCAAATGCGACGCGCGCTGAAATCGTTGACTCCCGCGGAGCGCACCGCTTTCGTGATGCGCCACTGGGGCGGATCGGGAATCGAAGAAATCGCCGAGGCGCTGAAATCCAGTTCCAGCGCGGCCAAGAACACCGTCTTTCGCTCGGTGCAGAAGCTGCGACAGGCGCTGGAGCCCTTCGTCGCGCCGCGTGGGCAAGCCAAAGCCATGGGAACGGAATTATGAAACATCCGAACGAGGAAGAGTTGATCGCGTATCACGATGGCGACGTGTTGCAGCGCGAAGCTATCGCCAGGCATGTGGCGGGCTGCGCGGAATGCCGCGCGGAACTGGAGCGCATCGATGCGGTTCTTGCTGCACTGAATACCATGCCGGTTCCCGATCCGGGAGACGACTACGGAGGCCGAGTCTGGCGGCAGATCGCGCCGCGGCTACGCGAGAAGAAGGCTCACTGGTGGGACTTTTTCCTGGTTGCACCCAAAACGGCGAATTGGCGGGAGCCGCGGCGCTGGGCTGCGGTTGGCGCTCTGGCAGGATTGGTGATCGTGGCGTTTTTGGCGGGGCGGCTCACGAAGCGAGGTCCAGGGGTGGAGCCGGCGACTGTCACCGATGCCAGCCGGGTGCGCGAACGCGTCCTGGTCATGGCGGTGGGAGAACATCTGGGGCGCTCTGAAATGGTCTTGGTGGAGTTGGCGAATGCCGAGCCGAAGAACGCCAGCGCCAAGCGAGTGAATATTTCGTCGGAACGCCGGCGCGCGGAAGATCTACTCGAAGAAAACCGCCTGTACCGCCAGACGGCGCTGGAAGAAGGCGACACCGCGCTGGCCAACGTGCTGGATGAGCTGGAGCGCGTGCTTCTGGATGTGGCCCATGGTCCGCAAGAAGTTACCGTGGCGCAACTCCAGGGAATTCGGCAGCGGATCGAAGCGCGCGGAATTTTGTTCAAGGTGCGCGTGGTCGGCAGCGAACTGCAACGGCGCGGGGAATCGACCAAATCGTCTCCTGCGCCCAACGGTTCCGAGAAGAAAGAAAGGAACAAAGCATGACCATTGAAAACTTATCTCGCTGGACCGGCAAGGGCTGGCTTTTCGCCGCGCTGCTGTTGGCGATGCCGGCTTTCGCGCCGCGCACGGTGGCCGCCACGCAGGCGCGGGGCAGCCAATCAGCCGCCGACATCGAGCCCCAACAAGAACAGCAAGAGAGCGCTCAAGATCAGCAGGATCGCGAGCAGGAAAAACGCGATCGCGAGCAAGAGGCCCGAGATCGCCAACAAGAGAAGCGCGACCGCGAGCAGGAAGTCCGGGATCGCGAGCAGGAAAAAGCGGAGCATCTGGAAGAACTGTATGACGACGGCCGCGAAGCCCTGGACGAAGACCGCTACGACCAAGCCGAAAAAAAGTTCGCTGAGCTGGCGCAGCTGGCAGGCTCGCAGAGCGATGCCGCGCTGTATTGGAAGGCCTATGCGGAAAATCGCCTGGGCAAACGGGACGCCGCGCTGGCCACGGTCGCCGATTTGAAGCGGCGCTTCCCGCAAAGCCGCTGGCAAAAAGACGCCGCCGCCCTGGAAATCGAAGTGCGCCAGCGCACCGGGCAGCCTTCGCGCCCCGAATCGCAGAGTGATGACGAGCTGAAGATGCTGGCCATCCAGGGGCTGATGAACAGCGACCCGGAGCGGGCCATGCCGCTGCTGGAAAAGGTGCTCAGCAGCCCGGCGACGCCCAAGGAAAAATCGAAGGCGCTCTTTGTAATCGCGCAGAGCGGATCGCCGGAGGCCAGGCAAATCCTCGGGCGAATCGCGAGCGGTCAGAGTAATCCCGAATTGCAGCGCAAAGCGGTGGAGTACCTGGGAATGTTCGGCGGCGGCGACGCGCGAAAGATCCTCGCGGACGTCTATGCGAAAACCGGCGACGAATCCGTAAAACGCGCCATTTTGAGAAGTTACATGATTTCCGGCGACAAAGACGATCTGTTTGCCGCGGCCAAAGGCGAAAAAAGCGTGGAGCTCCGGCGCGAAGCCATCCGGCAGCTCGGGCTTCTCCATGGCGTCGGCGAACTGCAGGAGTTGTATCAGAAAGAAAGCTCGCCGGAAGTGCGCCGCGAGCTCTTGCAGGCATTTTTCCTGGCGGGCGACGCGGGGAGACTCGTCGAAGCCGCCAACTCCGAAAAGGATCCGGACTTGCGCCTCACGGCCATTCGCAACCTGGGGCTGATCAATTCCAGCGAATCGTCCAAGGCGCTGCAGGCGATTTACGCCAAGGAGGCGGATCGCGCCTCGAAGGAGGAAGTGCTCAACGCCTTTTTCCTGCAAGGGAACGCCGCGGCGCTGGTGGGGGTCGCGCGCGCCGAGAAAGACCCGGAGTTAAAGAAGACCGCGGTGTCCAAGCTGGCGCTGATGCATTCCAAAGAGGCGACGGATTATCTGATGGAGATTCTCCAGAAGTGAGGTGGAGCATGCAGCCGCGCCGAACCATATCTAGGATTGCAAATGTGCTGGCGGCGATGCTTCTGGCGGCGCCGTTTCTCGTCGCGCAGGATCAAGATTCAAGCATGCCGCACGCCAAGAACGCGCGAGTGGAAAGGCGCGCGCTGGCTGGGCCGTTGGCGGCCGAAATGGGCAAGTGGGCCGAGCAGGCGGCGCAGCCGCAATGGATCGGTTACGCCGTGGCTCAGATAGCCGGCGATCGTGAATCGTGCTGCGAAAACTATCACGACTCTCCGGGAAATACCGGATGCGGAACCTGCCGGCTCGAAGGCGGCGAGCGCGGCAGCAGTATCAGGTCCCGGGATGGCGTCGCGAATCTCGAAGGTCCGCGAAATATCGTGGTCTTGTTTCGCGCGGAGAACCGGCGCGTCATGAAGATTCGCGCGGTTTCCGAGGCCTGCACGCTGGACGCGGGAGGGCTGCCTGTGGTGTGGCTCACCGGCGTGAAGGCGGCGGAAAGCGTGGCGCTGCTGAGTGGCTACGTGCGCGGCGGAGAACGCGAAGGCCGCGATGGCGACGATTTCAGCCATGCAGCGTTGGCGGCCATCGCCTTGCATGCCGATTCGGCGGCCGACGGCGCGCTGGAATCTTTCGCGCAAGCGCAACAGCCCGAATCTTTGCGCAGGCAAACTGCTTTTTGGCTGGGCGAGGCTCGCGGCCCAGCCGGCCTTGCCGTGCTGCAAAAAATGGCCAAGAGCGATCCCAGTTCCGAGGTGCGCGCTCAAGTGGCGTTCGCGCTTTCGGTCAGCCGCGAGCCGGGGGCGCTGGACGAAATGATCCGCATGGCCAAAGACGACGAAAGCGCGCACGTGCGCGGCCAAGCGCTCTTCTGGCTGGCGCAAAAGGCCGGGCAGAAAGCCGTGGGCACGATCACCGCCGCGATCGAAAACGATCCCGACACCGAGGTAAAAAAGAAAGCGGTGTTTGCATTGAGCCAGCTGCCCAAAGACGAAGGCGTCCCCAAACTGATCCTGGTGGCGGAGACCAACCGCAATCGGGAGGTCCGCAAACAGGCTATGTTCTGGCTCGGGCAATCGAACGATCCGCGGGCCCTCGCATTTTTTGAAAAAGTTCTGACGCGATGACTCGCGGCATACTCGGCGCTTACAACAGAAAGAGAATCAAAACGCAGAGACGCTGAGAACGCAGAGTCAGCGCAGAGAAGAATTTGGCGGCAAATGAAATCATGAAGAGTTAACGCAACAGGTCTTCGAGTTGAATGCGCGCTTCAGTCTTGGAGTCGCGGTACTTTACGATCACCGCGGCTTGCAGCGACAGGCCATACTTTTTGCCCAACGGATGCGCGACCGCGCGCGAGCCGGGCACCACGATGGCCTCTTCCGGAATCACCAACGGCTCGGTTTCCGTGGCTGTGTAAATCGCGTCTTTCACCAGGTCGTAGACCGGGATGGATCGATTGAGGATCGTGCCGGTGCCCAGAACCGCGCGTCGTTTGATCACCGTGCCTTCGTAAACTCCGGAATTCCCGCCCACCAACACTTCGTCTTCAATCACCACCGGCAACGCCCCCACGGGTTCGAGCACGCCGCCAATCTGACTTGCCGCGGAGATGTGACAACTGCGCCCAATCTGCGCGCAGCTCCCTACCAGCGCGTGAGAATCGATCATCGTGCCTTCGCCGACATACGCGCCCACGTTGACAAACATCGGCGGCATGCACACCACGCCGCGGCCAATGTAGCTGCCATCGCGAATGCTGGAGCCGCCGGGAACGATGCGCACGCCATCGGCAACGCCGATCGTCCGCACCGGATAGGTCGACTTATCGACGAAAGGCTGTCGCGCGGCGTCGATCGACATATCCACGATCGCGCCCATGCGAAAGCCCAGCAAAATCCCTTTCTTCACCCAGGCATTCGCGCGCCAACCGCTCGGAGCCGCAGGGTCAGGCTCCGCCGCGCGAATTTCCCCGCGATTCAGCGCGCTCTTGAATTCCCCGAAAAGCCGAAAGTGTTCTTCCGTGTACTGCGCCGGCGGCTCCTCGAACAGCCGCTCAATTTGCGACGGCAGCATGCATTCTCTCGACCATCCCCAGCGCCGCCAGCACCCCGCGAATGCGCTCCTGATTTTCCGCCTTGGGTGGAACCAGCGGAAGCCGCCATGCCGCTTCCAACAAACCCATTTCCGCCATCGCCGCCTTCACCGGAATGGGATTGGACTCCACAAAATTTACTTCCATCAACGGCAGATAACGGCGATGCACCTCGCGCGCGCCCGCAAAGTCGCCGTGATTGGCCAGCCGGGTCAGCTGCGCCATCTCCGACGGAATTTCATTGGACACCACGGAAATCACCCCGCGCCCGCCCAGCGCAATCAACGGCAAAGTAATGGCGTCGTCGCCGGAAAGAACCACGAAGTCATCCGGAACGATATTCAAGATCGCGGCCATTTGCGAAATACTGCCCGAAGCTTCCTTGATTCCCACGATGTTCTCAATTCCCGCCAACCGCTTCACGGTCGCCGGCTCGATGTTCACGCCCGTCCGCCCCTGCACGCTGTACAGAACGATGGGCAAAGCCACTGCCGCCGCGATCGCGCGATAGTGCTGGTACAAGCCCTCCTGCGTCGGCTTGTTGTAGTAGGGCGTGACCGACAGAATGCCGTCCGTGCCGATCGCCGCGAGCTCGCGCGCCAATGCAATCACTTCGGCGGTGTTGTACCCGCCGGCTCCCGCCAGCACCGGCACCTTGCCCTTGGCCACTTCCACGGTGATCTCCACGACGCGCAGATGTTCTTCGTGCGTGAGCGTCGGGCTCTCGCCGGTAGTGCCGCAGGGCACCAGAAAATCGATCCCCGCGTCGATTTGCCGCCGAATCAAATTCCGCAGCGTTGGTTCGTCAAGCGAACCGTCGCGCCGGAAAGGTGTAACCATCGCCGTGCCGCATCCTGTAAACATGTCGTTTCTCCCTCGTAGTGAATCGAAGCCTACAAACTAAAACTCTCTTTCAAGACATCGCCGTCCGCACCGGTCCAAATCCTGTATGCGTCTTGGCTCTATCTAAACCCGCGACCTTAAGACCCCGGCTACAGTCGGTAACCTTCCAATTCCGCGAGAATCTCGCGAAACTCAAACACGCCCTTTTTTCCGGCCACCCAGCGCGCCGCTCGCAGCGCGCCCCGCGCAAAACCCTCGCGGCTGCGCGACGTGTGGCGCAGCGTGATGGTATCCCCAACGGAATCGAAGCCGATTTCATGGGTCCCGGGATGCGCTCCCGCGCGGTTGGCGCTGAGATTTATCGAGCGGTCGTATCCCGCGCAGCGCATCTCTTCCGCCAGTTTGCGCAGCGTTCCCGAGGGCGCGTCTTTTTTCGCCGCATGGTGAATTTCCCAGCCCCAGGCGTCGTATTCGCTCTGCTTGGCGAACAGCGCCGCGGTGTGCGCGACCGCTTGCAGAAAAAGATTCACCCCGACCGAAAAATTCGGCGCCCACACCAGCCCCGTACCGCTCTGCGTCACCGCCTGTCGCGCCACGGGCAGCTGATCGAACCAGCCGGTGGTTCCCACGGCGGCGTTCACGCCCGCGGCCGCGAGCTGCCGGATGTTTTCCGCCGCCGCGGTCGGCGTGGAAAACTCCACCGCGACGTCCACGCCGCGCAACTCCCCAGGCGTCAGCCCGGCGCCATCCGGATTGTTCCGGCTGTCGAACTGCGCGCGCACGCGGAAGTCGTATTCGGGCGCAAGCTGTTCAATGAGCCGCCCCATCTTTCCGTACCCGACAATGGCCAGCCCCAGGCTCACGCCGCCGCCTGACCGGACGCCAAAAGCCGCGTCACCATCCGCGCGTAAATCTCCACCGCTTCCGACAATTCTCTTTTTGCGATGCGCTCTTCCGCCGTGTGCGCCACGTGAATGCTCCCTGGCCCAATCAAGAATGGCTGGCCCCAGGCCGCACCCAGCGCCGGGATATCGGTGGTAAAGGCCACCACCGTAGTGGGCAGGCCGTCGAAGCTCGATAAGCGATGCGCCGGCGTGTGCAAGACTTCGCGAGCCTCCGCACGTCCGGCGACCGCCGCGGAAACGGCCTGGCGCAGCGCCGCCGGATCGCCAACCGTGCGAAACATGATCTCCGCGTGCGCTTCGTCGGCCACCACGTTGGGCGCTCGCCCGCCGGAAATCGTGCCGATATTCAAAGTGCTGGCGCCCAACAGTTGCTCTGTCGGCAGCGGGATTTCGCGAATTTCGCGCAGCACATCGAGCAGGGTATGAATCGCGGAGTGCCCCAGCTCCGGATAAGCGGAATGCGCCAGCTTGCCCCGCGCGGTAACTTCGAAGCGCAGCGCCCCTTTCGAGCCAATCGCCAGGCGGTTTTCGGTAGGCTCGCCATCAATCAAAAATCGCGACCCGCGCGGCATGGCCGCCGCAGCCTTGGCCCCCGCGCTGTTGCGCTCTTCCCCCACCACAAACAGCAAACCGAAATTCCGCGTCCCCGCCGCCAGCAGCTTTTCCGCCGCCGCGATCATCGCCGCAATGATGCCCTTGGCGTCGCACGACCCGCGTCCCCAAAGAAATTCCGCGTCTTCGCGCGAAGGGAAAAACGGCGGCACGGTATCCATATGCGTTGACAGCGTCACCACCGGATCGCCCCAAGCCGCGAAAACATTGTCGCGCCCCGGCTCCACGGGCATCCGCTCCAACCGCCCGGTATAAAGCCGCGCCAGCCCCGCAAGGTGATCGAACAAAAAGTCGCCCACCAACTTCTCGTTGTTGGTCAACGACTCAATGTCCACGAGCGTCCGCGTTAGCTCAAAAAGATTCATTCACGCCAAAATTTTCGGGAAAAAACGCACAACGAAAGGAAGGAACCGCGAGGAAACCGCTCGGGCCGCCGCCTCTCGATAGCGCTTCATCCCCATATCAGGATGACAGTGGACAGGCCTTAGACCTGCCCCCCAACCGCAACGGCGTCAGCTACCGCAGCGATTTCGGCGGACAACTCGTGGCTCCCAACCGGACTAGCCCATGTACTAGCAGCCTACCGGACGAAAGCGGCCCTTTTCACTCAGGCGATCCGAAGCTGTTCGGAACAACTCGCCCGGCTACTCATGGCCTCCGCACCTCTACCAAGAACAGAAACGAGTGTAGGGCAGCGCGCCCGACACTGTCAACGAATGTGTTTTACCCTGTCTGTTTGCGATTAGTGAGTTAAATCGGCCGGCCAGTCACTCGCACTCCGGTTTCTCGTTGCGCCGTCCCCTGCTATCCTTGATCATCTTCCCCCGGCCGCGCCGGACTCGCCCATGGACATAACTCTCTTCTTCGCTCTTCTCGGCGGCCTGCTGGTCCTCGCCTTCGTCGCCAACCGCCTCGTCCGCTTCACGCGGGTCCCCGACGTAATCATCCTGATGGCCACCGGCGTACTCATCGGCCCGGTGCTCCATTGGGTCAATCCCGACATCTTCCGCGGCGCCTCGCACGGCTTCGGCTCTCTCGCGTTGATCCTCATCCTTTTCGAGGGCGGCCTCGATCTAAAACTTCGCGAAATCCTCAAGCACTTCGGATCGGGTTTCTTCCTCTCGCTCTTCAGTTACGTTCTCTGCATGACCGCGGTGGCCGTCGTTTGCCGCCTGGCTCTGCATTTTGCGACTCTCAACGCGCTCTTGATCGGCGCAGTCCTGGGCTGCATCAGCAGCTCGATCCTTCTGCCGGTCTTGCAGCAAGTACATCTTCGCCGCGAAGTCAAAGTAACGCTGCTGGTCGAAGCCTCGTTCGGCGACGCACTGGCGGTCCTGGCAGTCACCACGCTGCTGGACATCGCCGCCGGCGGCAGCGCGGATCCCCGCAGGGTGGCGTGGGCCTTGGGCTCCAGCGTGATTCTAGCGGTGGCCTCCGGCATTCTCGCCGGCATGCTGTGGTCTTACTTGCTCCCGGTCCTTTCCGAAGAGCGTTTCTGGCACGTCCTGACCTTCGCTGCCGTTCTCCTCGTCTATTCCGGCGTCCATTTTCTGAAAGGCAATGATCTCGTTTCCGTCCTGGTCTTCGGCCTGACCCTCACCAATTTCCCGACGGTGCGCAAGCGCCTGCATTTTGACGAAGCCGCCGGCTCCGACTGGTTCACCGAAATGCCCGTCAAAGGTCAAAACCCCGGCGCGCCCGATCATCCCAACGCCCAGATGCTTACCTTTCACGGCGAACTGGCTTTTCTGCTGCGCACCTTTTTCTTCGTGCTGCTTGGCATGCTGGTCAACTTCGCGGAAATGCGGCAAAACATCGGGCTCGCGCTGTTGTGTTTTGCCGCGATTTTGCTGGCTCGCATAGTTGCCGTGCAGGTCGGCCGGCTCGCCTGGCGCTCCTTTTCCGCGCTGGAGCGCGAGCTGATGGTGTGGTTCGTTCCCCGCGGCCTGATCACCGCGGTCCTGGGCATCGAGGTACTCGAGGCCCGCGGCACCGACTTCGACTTTCTACCGTCGCTGGCCTTCGCCGTAGTTCTGCTCACCAACCTAGTTCTGCTAGTCGGCACAGTCCGCGCCCGCAACCTACCGCCTCCCGAACCCGCAGCCATAGAAACCGAGCCGGAACCCGCCATCTGATCGGCGCACGCACGCAAGCGCAGCGGAAAATGTAGGGGCGCGCTTTAGCGCGTCCCGCCCATCTCTCAATGTCGTTCTTTAGGAGGTCCTTCTTTAGGAGGTCGGGGCTTCCAGCCCCGACGTCGCGAGTCACAAAAACGAGGGCTTCAGCCCCTGAAGCAAGTCTTTAGCTTCGCACCATTCTATGAGACGCCTGCCTTCTATAATTCGAGCGTCTTGAGCGGCGTGCCCTGCTGGGCCACAAGCAGTTCGCCGTGGAACGCGCACTCCGCCGGGCGGCGCCCCAGCGCTTCCTCAGCCGAAAGTCGCGCCAAGTCGGGGTTATTGTTTTCCTGCGAAAGGTGCGCCAAAACCAGGTATCGCGCCCGCGCGTCGAAGCCGTCGGGATCGGCCAAATATTCGCTCACCGCGTGATTGGAAAGATGCCCGGTGCGGCTCAGCACCCGCTGCTTCACCACCCACGGATACGGCCCGACCTTCAGCATGTCCAGGTCGTGATTCGATTCCAGCATCAGGCAATCCGCCTCGCGCAGATGCACTTTCACCAGCTCCGGCATGTACCCCAGATCGGTGACCAGCACCATCTTTACTCCGTCGGTGCGGAAGGTGAAGCCGATAGGGTCCGCCGCGTCATGCGGAATCTGGAACGGATGAACCTCGATGTCGCCCACGCAGAAGCGTTGCCCCGCGTGAATGGTTTCCACGCCGCGCAAGCGTTTCTCCAGCCGCTCCGGCAAGGCCCGATGCAGCGCATCCATGGTCTGTTCCGTGACGTACAGCGGCGCCTTCCACAACCCCAGCATCTGCGGCAAACCGTTGCAGTGGTCGCTATGTTCGTGGGTAATCAGGATGCCATCGACGCGGTCGATGTCTTTTTCGACTGGCCGCCAGACGCGCCAGCGTTTCGCGTTTGCCGAGTCCGGCGTCGATGAGGAGGCGGGTATTCTGCGTCTCGAGTAAGGTGATGTTGCCCGAGCTGCCGGACGCCAGAATGGATACCCGCAAGCCGATCGCTTCCCCCTCAGTACCGCGAAGCAATTTCCAGAATCATGGCAGAGCGCTGCAGCGGCGTCAACGTGCAAAGATTATTGCGCTATGGCGTAGGTAACCGTGACCGACGCCTGCCGCTCTATTTTCGGGGGATAGAGGGTCAACGGAACAGTCGTCACCGCCCGGGGACGGTTCACGCCGGCGACCTCTGCGCTCATAGTGCCGACGCCGAAGCCGAACCTACTCGCAAAATTGGTAACCGCAATGATCTCGCCCAGCTTGACCTCGGAATGCAACGCCGTCTCTTCGGCGATCTTCTTCGCGCGCTCAATGGCCGCTGCATACGCCTTGGCTTCGAGGCTCTCGGGATCCTTTACTTCCCAATCAACTCCACCAACATTTGTCGCGCCCGACCCACCGCAATGTCTACGACCTTTTGAGCGTCGGCGGCGGCGACACGAATGCGCCACTCCTGCACGGCTGAAAATTTCAGAACCTTCGCGGGACCGCCACCTCCTCGTTCTTCTTCGCGTTCCAGGGCGACCGATTCGGTTTCGATGGCCGAGGGCGGCACGTGTTCGTCCAAGAGAGCACGAACAATCTTCTGTGACATGCGGGTGTTTTCCGCATAGGCGGCATCTTTGCTTGCAGCTTGGTTAGCGTAGCCGATTTTCACTGTGGCCACCTCGGCAGGCGCCTCAACTTTTGCGCTAGCGAGGATTTCGATCGTCTTCTTGACCGAAGAGTGATCCGATCGCGCGGCCAGCAAGACGGGCGTGGTTCCAAAGGCAAACAGGAATGCTGCAAAAGCGAACCTGCGCATAAAGCCTCCGCTAGAGATTGTCATTTGCAGTAGATACAGTACAGCTAAACACACCCGACACTCTTCGGCAAGTTTCGAACTTTCCGGAAAACGTTAGCAGGCTAGACGGGAGCGGTCGAGGGTGAAGCCGTTGAGGGGGCCTAACACTGTCACCGCGATTTGTTCTTGGCGGAAGAATTCTTGGGCGATGGACTGGACTTCTTCGCGGGTGACGGTTTCTATCCCGGCGAGGATTTCGTCGAGCGAGTAGAAGCGGCGGAAATACAGTTCCTGGCGGGCCAGATTGGACATGCGAGCGCTGGTGGATTCCAGCGACAGCATCAGCGAGCCCTTCAGGTGATTCTTGGCGCGCAGCAACTCTTCTTCGCTGACCAGCGCTTCCTTCAAATCGCGGAATTCCTTGATCACCAGGTCGATCACCTGCCCGACGGTTTCTTTGGCCGTCCCGGCGTAGATGGTCATCATGCCCGCATCGGAATACGGCGTGAGCTCGCTGAAAACGGCATAGGCCAAACCCTGTTTTTCGCGGATGTTCTGGAACAGCCGCGAAGACATGCCGCCGCCGAGAAGATTGTTCATCACCGCGACCGCGAAGCGCCGCTCGTGCGCCAGCGGCACCGACGGCACTCCCAGGCACACGTGCACTTGCTCCAGGTCGCGCTTGGCTTCCAGATGAATCGGCGCCTGGGTCGCCGGCGCGGCGTGATCCTCCACCTCGCCCGCGGGCTGCAAGCCGCCGAATTCACGCTCGACCAGTTCCAGCACCCGCTCGTGGCTGACATTACCGGCGGCCGAAATCACCAGGCGGTCCGGCGCGAACCAGTGCTGAAAGCGTTTCCGCAGCGCGTCGCGATTGAATTGCCGCACCGTTTCCGGCGTGCCCAGAATCGGCCGGCCCAGTGGATGCTCCGGCCAGAAGCCGCGGGTGAAAATCTCGTGCAGCAGATACTCCGGGTTGTCCAGGTCCATCTTGATTTCTTCGAGCACCACCTGGCGCTCTTTGCGGACGTCTTCGGAGTCGAATTTGGGGCGCAGCACCAGGTCGGCGATGACGTCGAAAGCGATGGGCAAATGCTCGTCCAGCACCTTGGCGTTGAAGCAGATCTGTTCCTTGGAGGTGAAAGCGTCGAGCATACCGCCGACGGAATCCATCTCGCGAGCGATGGCCTCGGCGGAGCGCCGCTCCGTGCCCTTGAAAACCATGTGCTCCATGAAATGAGCCAGGCCGTTTTCTTCCGGGACTTCGCGGCGGGAGCCGTTGCGGATCCACACGCCCACGGAGACCGAGCGCACATGGGACATGGTCTCGGTCAGCACCACCAGGCCGTTGGGCAGGACATGCTTTTGAATGTCGCGCGCTTCGGTGGCCATCTTAAGATTGTGACACAGGCAAGTGAAAAGGAGAAAACTATCGGCTCGGCTCTAATACTAAGGGGCGTCAGAGTCAGACTTCGGTCGGTCGATGGCCGCAGAACCCAAGCACGTGCAACTGTAGCGGCCGCCGACCGTGGCGGGCGCCTTGGACTTAGCCCGCCGTTCCCCGAGCCAATCTACGCCGGACCCTACAGCAGCCTTTCGGCGGGGTTCAGCTTGCCGTACTCGCTGGTGTAGTGCAGAGGAACGTCGGAATAGGTGCCCTTTTCGCGCTGGTACACTTCGCAGGTGTCGAAGGGCTTGGAATAGATGTGGATGCTGACGGCGCGCTGCTTGAACTCCGGAAGATTGAGGACTTGGTGGACCGGCTCGAGCGGGTTGACGTGCGCGGGATGCGTGGCGTCCATCTCGTAGATTTCCGTGGGCTCGATGTGGCAGGTGCCGCGAGCGGCGTCGCGCGCGTCGACATGGAAATTCTGGATGCGCAGGCGGCCGATGGGGGCGGACATCCAGCAGTTCTGGTCGCGGTGATTGTGGACGCGGCTGGCCTGGCCGATTTCCCAGCAGATGGTCATGCACTCGAAGACATCGTTCTTGAAGATGAGATTGCGGGTGTAATTGCCTTTGGAGAAGAACAGATATTTGTCGAGAGTTTCGGGGAGAACGGCGTGGCTGAGGATATAGCCTTGCACGTTTTCCAGCGTGAAGTTGCGCTCGGGGATGGCGGCGAGGCCCTTGACCCAGTCGGTGATGGTCATGCGGTCCGTGGTCGCTTGCTTGCTCATGCTGCGCCTCCGAAGGGCAATCCGGAGATACGGGGGATTGCCGAAGAATTATAGCGCGGTTTGGAAGAGAAAGAAGTGCAGCGGCGAGGCAATGAAGTAAGGAAGTAAAGAGGCGCGAAACGCGGTAATCTGTACGTTCCCGTGAATACCGCGCTTGGCGCGTGACTTTGCGAAGGACCTACGACGGATGGAACTTTTAGGAAAATCGAAAGAGGAGTTGCGCGAATTTTGTAAGTCGCTGGGGGAACCTGCGTTTCGCGGCGGGCAGATTTACCATGCGCTGTACCGGGAGCGGAAGTTCGACGTGGCCGAGATGAGCAATCTGCCGGCGGCGTTTCGCGAGCGGCTGGGGCAGGAGGCGCGAATCACGCTGCCGGTGGTGCGGCAGAAGTATGCTTCGCAGGATGGCTCGGTGCGGTATTTGTTTTCGCTGCCTGGTGACGAGGCACTGGAGAAGAACGGATTCACCACAGAGGGTGCAGAGGGCACAGAGAAGAGTGCGGAGAAGAAACGAGTTGTACGGCCTACTTCGGTAGAAGCTGTGTTTATGCCCAGCGAGCGGCGGCAGACGATTTGCGTTTCTACCCAGGCGGGTTGCGCGGTGGATTGCCAGTTTTGTTTGACCGCGCAGCTGGGATTGATTCGCAATTTGACGGCTGGCGAGATTCTGGCGCAGGTGCTGCTGCCGCTGGAGCAACATAAGGGAGACTTGGGGCCGCAATTCACGCAAGGCCCCACGGGCAAGCAGACCAACATCGTGCTGATGGGCCAAGGCGAGCCGCTGCTGAACTTCGACGCCGTCATGGCGGCCATGCGTATTTTGCTCGATCCCGAAGGCGTGGGAATTTCGCCGAAGAATGTGACCATCTCGACCAGCGGGATCGTGCCGGGGATCGAGCGGCTGGCGCAGGAGAAGGTCCGGCCGAAGCTGGCGATTTCACTTGAATGCGTCGAGCGATGAGCAGCGCAGCGCGCTGATGCCCATCAACAAAAAATATCCGCTCTTTGCATTGCTGCAAGCCTGCAAGAACTATCCGCTACGGCCCTGGGAGCACCTGATGTTTGAGTACGTGATGCTCGGCGGCGTGAACGATACGCCGGAGGACGCCCGGCGGGTGGCCCGGCTGCTGGCGCCGATTAAGTCCGCCAAGGTGAACCTGATTCCCTGGAATCCGGGGGAATTGCCCTACAAGGAATCCTCTCCCGATGCGATTGGAGAGTTTCAGAAGATTCTGATCGACCGCGGCATACTGACATTCGTAAGATATTCGCGCGGCCGCGATGTCATGGCGGCCTGCGGCCAGTTGGCGCTGAGAGAAGCGAATAGTTCCCCTTTGGCCGTTCTAGGTTGAGCTGGCTCGGATGGCATGTAGCTGTTTTGGGTTTGTACCCCCACCCCCCACCTTTTTTCACATCGTTATGACAGCATGGGACTTACAGCTTGCGCGATACATCGTTTTGATTCTAAAGGAGTTACAGATTCTTTCTAAGCCAATGAAACTGCGAGGCTTAAGGGTGCGTGAAGGCGGACCACAGCTCGAAAGGTGAGAAATCGGAGCTAGGGGGCTCGTCGCGCTTGGGTGGTTAACCTGGTGACAATTTTACCTGAGGGTACTATACCAAAAGAGTGACCTAGAGTCAAGCAAATTCAATGAGTGAATGTCGTTCTCCTGGGATCGAGTGGTGCCGACCGCCGCCTGCCGGGGCGAGCGGCGCTGCGGTCTGACGCGGGAAAGTTACTTGGGTGGACGAAGGCCGATTACGCTTAGGAGGCGGCCGCTGCCGGGGCCTTCTTTGCGGTAGCTGAAGAGGAGGTCGCGGCGGCAGGCGGTACAGAGGCCGCTGACGTGGATGTTTTGGGGGTGGAGGCCGGCTTCGAGGAGTTGCGAGCGATTGGCTTTGCTTAGGTCCAGGCGGACCTTGTTGGGGGGTGGTTGGTGGCCCGGGGGCATCATGTTGAGCCATTGCAAGGGGTTGGGCTCGTCGCCGGTGCGGAGTTCGTCGAAGAAGTCGGAGGCGTTGGGGAATTGTGCGGTGAAGGCTGCGGCTACTTCGGTGCCGACTTCGTAGCAGCAGCCGCCGATGGTGGGGCCGATGGCTGCCAGCAGATCCTGCGGGTGGGAGCCGAACTGCATTTGCAGCTGACCGATGGCTTTGGTGACGATGCGCTGGAGCGTGCCGCGCCAGCCGGCGTGGACGGCGGCAACGACGCGCTTTTTGGGATCGACGATCAGGACTGGGGCGCAGTCGGCGGTGCGGATGCCGAGGAGCAGGCCCGGGCCTGTTGGTGGCTGAGGCGTCGCCTTTGCACTGCTCTGACGGGCGCGCATCGAAGGTACGGACGACGTCCGAGTGGATTTGGTGCAGGGAAATCAAAGTCAGATCGGAGGCGCCCAGGGCGGATTGGAAGCGGCGCTTGTTTTCTTCGACGTTTTCGCGGGAGTCCCATTCGACCGCGCCCAGATTCAGGACTTTTTCGCCTTCGACGTCGCTGACGCCGCCTGGGCGGGTGCTGAAACCGTGGATTAGCCAAGGGAGTTTTAGGAACGCGGGGACTTGCAGGATGCGGACACCACGGAGGGTGCGCTCCGGCCAAACGGGGATTGCAGCCGGAGCTTTCGACGGTTTGCGATTGCGGGGCTTTGGCTTTGTTTTCGCGGTGGGCATGACTCTGTCAGTATAATCGCAGTCTGACTGCAGGGGATCGGGTTGCACGGGTGGCGGGGACTCGATTTCTTTGCCGGTGTTGAAGAAAGCGCCCGCCACGGTCGGCGGCCGCTACAGTTGCGCGTATCGCGGTCATCGGCGAAGGAGCATGTTGAGATTCTTCCCACTATGTAGGCGCTGGGCTTCAGCCCGGCGCGTCCCTATGGTCCCGCGAAGCGGTCGTCTGGATAGGGTCGCTTGGATTACCTTGGAGGACTAGGTTGATCGTTGGATTGGGCGTGGACATTGCGGAAGTGGGGCGGATCAAGGCGGCCATCGAGCGGCATGGGGAGGTTTTTTTGCGGCGGGTTTACACGGAGCGGGAGAGAGAGTATTGCGAACGGTTTAAGAACAAGTTTGAGCGGTACGCGGGACGTTTTGCGGCCAAAGAAGCGGCTATGAAGGCGCTGGGAACCGGCTGGGCGCGAGGGGTGCGCTGGGTAGACGTGGAAGTGGTGCGCCAAAAGGGTGGGCGGCCGACGATGGCGCTTGCTGGAGAAGCGGGAAAGGTTGCCGAGCGGCTGGGGGTGAAGAACATTGCGCTGAGCATCACACATACGGAGTCGCAGGCGTTTGCGCAGGTGATTTTCGAGGACTGAAGGTTGAACGATTCGTTCGGACTGGCGTTTGACTAGGGACCCTATTCCCCCCAGATACGGCTGGGCTGGGATTTAGCGGGAAAAGCGGCGCCAAGGCGCCGCACTCCACATTACTTCACGACGAGAAATGAGCCCAGGGCCAGGGCGTCGATGCCGGCGCAGTAGAAGCTGCGGACGGCTTCGCGGGGGTCGGAGACCAGGGGTTCGCCGAAGAGGTTGAACGAGGTGTTGACCAGGACCGGGGCTGGGGCGGCTTCGCCGAATTTGTGGAGCAGGCGCCAGAAGGATGGATTGGAGTTTTTGTCTACCGTGTGGACGCGGACTTCGCGGCCGTTGAAGGCGAATTGCTCGAGGCCGGCGACGGAATTTTTCAGCGTGGCGAGAGAGGCCATGAAGCGGCAGTTGGGGGAGGCGTCGAAGAATTCGGCGGCGCGCTCGGCGGGGATGGAAAGCGCGAAGGGATGGAAGTCTTCGCGGTGCTTGATGTACTGGTTGACGTTGTCGATGACGTATTCGGAAAAAGGAGAGGCCAGGATGCTGCGATTGCCGAGCGCGCGGTGGCCGAATTCGGTGCGGCCCTGGCACCAGGCCACGATTTTGTCGTGTTGCAGCAGCTTGGCGGCTTCGGCGGCCAATTGATCTTCGCCGGACTGGTATTTGTAGATGATCTTGCAGTTGTCGAGGACGGCTTTAATGGTCTGCGAGTTGAGGTCCGGACCGAGCGACAGCGTGGTCATCGCCGCGCGGACGGATTTGCCGGAGAATTTTTTGCGGGCCAGGAATGCGGCACCCAGGGCCGTGCCGGCGTTTCCGGAAACCGGCTGGACGTGAACGTGTTGAAAGGTGCTGCGAGTTTCCAGGGCGCGGACCAGCAAGACGTTGAGAAAGACGCCTCCCGCAATGCACAGAGAATCCACGCCGGTCTGCGCCTGAAAGCGGTGGGCGATTTCGAGAACCGTTTCTTCCAGGAAGAGCTGGGCGCTGCGGGCTAAGGCCGCGCAAATGGCGGGGTCGCCGCGGAATTTGTCGCGATGAATCTTCAGCTCGCGATAGAACTGCGGGGAGAAGGTGCCGCGCTCGTCGGGGCCGGCGGCGAAATAGCGGCGGTCCAACTGCGGCAAGCCGTGAGAATCGCTGCGGAACAATTTGCGAAAGACCGGAAGATATTCGGGTTGGCCTTGGCGGCCGAGCCATTGCGTTTTGTGTTCTTCGAGGCCGGGACGGAATCCGAGCAGCGCGGTGATGCGCGAGTAAAACCAGCCCAGGGAATCGGGAAAATTCATGGCGCGCAGCGGACGGATTTCGTCGCCTTCGCCGAGGAAGACCTGACCGCAACGCGAGCCCGAGCCGCCATCTAGCGTGAGGATCAGGGCGCGATCAAACTCCGAGGTGTAGAAACTGCTGGCGGCGTGGCACAGGTGATGTTCGAACTGCTGGAGCTTTACGGCGCCGCTCAGATGCTGGCGCAGCTGGCGGATGGATGCGGACTTGCGCGAGTCCTTGGCGGATTTGCGCTTGCGATTGGCCCAAAACTGGGAGCCCAGGCCGGATTCGCGCAGGCGCGCTTCTTGCGGAAGATCGGCGAGCGCGGCGAGGTTGAGGTCGGAGACGCGGGCGCCTTGCTGTTCGAGGCAGCGGATCATGGCCAGGCGGGGAAAATTGTCGGCGCTAACGGAACGATTCAGTTTTTCTTCCTCGACCGCGCCGAGGATGCTGTCCGCGTTCAGCAGCGCTACGGCGGAGTTGTGATCGAGGCTAGCGACTCCAAGAAAGAGCATAGAGAGAGCTTCTCACTCCGATCGCTGAGACGATGCGGCAAAAGCATCCGTGATTTCCGGCGCGGCGTGAAGATAAGACGCGCCGCCGGGAGTTGCGAGAACAGAAATCATTTGATTGGGCGGCCACTGGCCCGGCACGCGCACGTGGAGATAGTTGCTGGAGATGGCCGGAGTCCAGTCGGCAGAGCTTTCGCCCGAGGTGTGGCGAAGGGTGAGGACGCTGAGCGATTGGCCGGACTGGGCGCGATAGAACGCGGCGGATTTGTTTTCGCCGAGGGCGCGGAGTTCGCGGGCGCGGCGCTTGATGGTGGCGGCGGGCACTTCGTCGGGCAGCGAGGCGGCGCGGGTGCCGGGGCGCTTGGAGAAGGAAAAAACGTGGAGGTAGGTGAACGGCAGGCGCTCGATGAAGGCCAGCGTGGCGGCGTGGTCGGCCTCGGTTTCGCCGGGAAAGCCGGCGATGACGTCGGCGCCGATGGCGGCTTGCGGAAGCTGCTCGCGGATCAGCTCGACGCGGCGGGCGTAATGCTCGGCACGATACCAGCGGTGCATGGCGGCGAGGATGCGGTCGGAGCCGGACTGCAGCGGCATGTGGAAATGCTGGGCGATGCGCGTCGGTGGAGGCGAACAGCGCGATCAGATCCTGGGTGACGTCGAGCGGCTCGATGGAACTGATGCGCAGGCGCTCGACCGAGGTTTGGTCGAGGATTTCGCGGAGGAGATCGGGAAATTCGATACGCGGGGAGAGGTCGCGGCCGTAGGTGCCGAGATTTATGCCGCTGAGGACGATTTCGCGATGGCCGGCCTGCGCTGAGGCGCTGGATTTCTTCGAGGACTTGGTGCGGCGGGAGGCTGCGGCTTTTTCCGCGAACGAAGGGGATGACGCAATAGGAGCAGCGGCTGTTGCAGCCGTCTTGAATTTTTAGCGTGGGGCGGGTGTGATTCGCTTCGCCGCCGAGCACGGGGGCGGCGAGGAAGGAAGTTTGCTCGAAGATGTCGCCGGTGAGAATTTTGGCGGGAGCACGCTCGAGAGACAGCTGGGATCGGCGGGGAAGGCTACGGCGGAAGCGAGGGCCGCAGCGGGGACGAAGCCGTCCGCGGGCTGTGGGGCGGCGCGTAGCGACAGAGCATCGACGAGTTGCGGAATTTGCGGCTTGTGGGAGTTGCCGACGACCCAGGACACGCCGGGAAGCGCGGCGAGCTCTTCGGGAGCGCGTTGGGCGTAGCAGCCGGTGACGATGACGCGGGCGGCTGGATTCTTGGCGTGGATTTTGCGAATGGCGTCGCGTGCTTGCGAGTCGGCGGCGGCTGTGACCGTGCAAGTGTTTATGACGACGATGTCGGCGGTGGCGGCTTCGGGCGCGACGACACAGCCACGGTCGAGCAATTGGCGTTCGAGAGCGGCGCCGTCGGCTTGCGTGGCGCGGCAGCCGAACTGT
Organism: uncultured Acidobacteriota bacterium; assembly: GCA_963788495.1. GTDB lineage: Bacteria > Acidobacteriota > Terriglobia > Acidiferrales > UBA7541 > Acidiferrum. The sequence goes on from CAWBGX010000008.1 coordinate 107,662, forward strand.
CGGATGTGGAAAGTGGTCATCAACTCCGCAAAGTTAAGAACAAGAGTTCACCACAGAGTACGCAGAGAGCACCGAGCGGAAACGGATCGAGCAACGGCGTCCGTCTCGGGCCTCTACGGCTTGCTTATGATAGCCGCTTCGGAAGTTTGCGGGAAGCCGCAGGTCCGGCCGGGCAGTCGGAACGGCGAACCCTGCGCCTTTACTCGCTGGACGTTGCGCCGCTACAATCCTTTGCCACATGGCTCGCCAACGGCATAATCCCGCTGCGCTGAAAGATCCCAAGCTTTCGGTGGTCATTCCGGTTTACAACGAGAAATCCACGATCGACGAGATTCTGCGGCGGGTTTTGGACACCGAGATTCGCAAGGAAGTGCTCGTGGTGGATGATTGCTCGACCGATGGGACGCGGCAGATCCTGGAGGCCATGGCTGGGCTGCAGGCCCAGGGCGAAGCGGCTGCGCCGCCGCAGGACGGTGGGGACGCCGTCGGATTGCGCGATCTGCGGTTTTTCTTTCAGGTGCAGAACCAGGGTAAAGGCGCGGCGCTGCGGCGGGGATTTGCGGAGGCCACCGGGGACATCGTGTTGGTGCAGGACGCGGACCTGGAGTACGACCCGCGCGACTACGACAAACTTCTGGAGCCGATCCTGGAGGGGCGGGCAGACGTGGTGTACGGGTCGCGGTTTCTCGGCGGGCCGCAGCGCGTGCACTATTTTTGGCACTACGTGGCAAACACCATCTTGACGCTGCTTTCGGATATCTCGACCAACCTGAAGTTGTCCGACATGGAGACCTGCTACAAAGTGTTTCGCAGGGAAGTGTTGAAGGGGATACAGATTCGCTCCGACCGTTTCGGATTCGAGCCGGAGATTACCGCCAAGATCGCCAAGGGCAAGTGGCGGGTGTATGAAGTGCCGATTACTTACGCGGGCCGGACGTACGAAGAGGGGAAGAAGATTACCTGGAAGGATGGGGTGCAGGCGCTGTGGTGCATCATCCGGTTTACTTTTTCAGATTGAATTTTGTGAGTTAAGAAGAGGGATTCCTCATGGGTTAAAGCCGGCTGGCACTCAAGCTCTTCCGGCTCGGCTAAGCAGTTGCGGAGAAATTCAAGGACGGCCGGTACTCCACGGCAAGCAGCGTGCCAGCGTGGACGGCGGGCGGGGCAAGCCCCGGCCCCTACAAGGGATGTCCTTAAGGCGATCTTACGGCTGGGCCATGCGGCGCTGGAAGGTCAGCAGGATCAAGTCTGCGCGGCGGCGGACGCCGAACTTGCTGAGCAGATTGGAGACGTGGAACTTGACGGTGCGCTCGGCGATGTTGAGCTTGCTGGCGATTTCCTTGTTGGAAAGATTTTCGAGCAGCGAATCGAGTACTTCCTGTTCGCGGCGGCTGAGATTGGTGACCGCGTCGGTCTTGAGGCGGCGGCCCTGGCTGGTGAGAATGGAGTCCACGAAACCGGACAACACCGAGCGCGGGACCCAGAAACCGCCCGCAGCTACCAGCGGCAAAGCGCGAGTCAACTGCTCGCGGGCTTCCACGTAGGTCAGCAGGCCCTTCACACCCAAACGGAGCAGCGAAAAGCTGTTGGCGTCGGTGTGTTGTTCGCCGACGACGATCAGGCGGGCTTCCGGAAAGCGCTCCAGAAGATTGGCGAGCAGCGCGCCAGTCGCGGGCTTGGCGGCATGGGCGTCCACGACGTACACCTGCGCGGGAGGTGGATCGAGATTGCGCAAGTCCGGCGCCAGGGTGGACTCCAGATGCTTGACCACCACCTTGAACTGCGGCTTGGCCAGAATGCGCTCGAACTCGCTCAGCACCAAAGGATGCGGAGAAAGAATACAAACGGTCAACTTGGAGGTCGTGCGCTTGGTAGCCACCGTTGTCCCAGCGTATTCAAAACTGCTCGAACGGGCAAGGCTCATCGTCATTCCTGTATTCGAACTGTTACGTGACGTCTACGACGCTTTCCGGACCCTCCCGGGTGGCATCATGGATCGCCATTCAAGACTATTTTCGCAGTATAGCATTCGAGTTTTGCAGTCTCGATGCGGCTTATTCGCCATTGGAGCCAAAAAAGCACTAGTTCAATGGAAGGGCATTCGATTCCCCCAGGAACCTGCGTAAAATAAGCTGGTAGGGGCAAACCCGCCTTCTCTGCACGTGTCTCCCATTCCCCAGAGAGTGCGACAAGGAGCTGCGAATTTCGAGCGGATGCGTAATCTAACCGAATCTGCGAAGGCCCTGCGGGAGCTGCTGTCCCAGCGCATCCTCGTGCTGGACGGAGCCATGGGCACGATGCTGCAGCAGCGGCAACTGACCGCTGAGGACTTCGGCGGAGCCGCGCTGGAGGGCTGCAACGAAAATCTGGTGCGCACGCGGCCGGACGTGGTGCTGGATATTCACCGGAAGTATTTCGAGGCCGGCTCCGACATCGTGGAGACCAACAGCTTCGGCGGCGCTTCGATCGTGCTGGCGGAGTACGGGCTGTCGGCGGACGCGCTGGAATTGAACCGGCGAGCGGCGGAATTGGCCCGGCAGGCCGCGGATGAGGCCAGTACTTCCGCGAAGCCGCGCTTTGTGGCCGGGTCGATGGGGCCGACCACCAAGGCGATTACCGTCACCGGCGGGGTGACGTTCGACCAGCTGCGCGAAACCTATTACGTGCAAGCCAAGGGGTTGGTAGAAGGCGGTTCGGACCTGCTGCTGGTGGAGACTTGCCAGGACACGCGCAACATCAAGGCCGCGCTGCTGGCGATCCAGAAGCTTTCGAAGGAAATCGGCGCGCAAGTTCCCGTGATCATCTCGGTGACCATCGAGGCCATGGGATCGATGCTGGCGGGGCAGACCGTGGAGGCCATGTGGGCCTCGTTGCGGCACGCCAAGCCGCTGGCCTTTGGCATGAATTGCGCTACCGGGCCGGAGTTCATGACCGACCACATCCGCACGCTCAGCCAGCTTACCGGGGAGTTCGTCTCCTGCTATCCGAACGCAGGGCTGCCGGATGAGGAAGGCAAGTATCTGGAGAGTCCGACGTCGCTGGCGGCGCAGCTGGAGAAATTTGTCGACCATGGCTGGCTGAACGTGGTGGGCGGATGCTGCGGCACGACCGAGCAGCACATTCGCGCCATCGCTCAAATGGTGGAGACCAAGAAGCCTCGCCAGCGGCCGGCGGAGGCGCATCGCGCCATTTATTCGGGCATTGAAACTATCGAAGCGGAAGACAGCACTCGGCCGCTGCTGGTTGGCGAGCGGACCAATGTGATCGGGTCGCGGCTGTTCAAGAATTTGGTTGCCGAGGAAAAGTGGGAAGAGGCCAGCGAGATTGCCCGGCGGCAGGTGCGCGGGGGAGCGCACGTCGTGGATGTGTGCCTGCAAAGCACGGAGCGCGATGAGAAAAACGACATTCCGCCGTTTTACGAAAAGCTGATCCGCAAAGTGAAAGCGCCGGTGATGATCGACACCACCGATCCGGCGGCGGTGACCCAGGCGCTGACCTACTGCCAGGGCAAAGCGATCATCAATTCCATCAATCTGGAGGACGGCGAGGAAAAGTTCGAGAAGATCGTGCCGATGGCCCACGACTTTGGCGCGGCGGTAGTGTGCGGGTGCATCGACGAAGACAAGCTGCAGGCGCAGGCGTTCACGCGGGAGCGCAAGCTGGCCATCGCCCAACGCAGCTACCAACTGTTGACCGAAAAATATGGCCTGGCGCCCGAGGACATCATTTTCGACCCGCTGGTCTTCCCTTGCGCGACCGGCGATGAAAATTACATTGGCGGTGCGGTGGAGACCGTGGAGGGCATCCGGCTGATCAAGCGGGCGCTGCCGGACGTGCGCACCATCCTGGGCATATCGAATGTGTCGTTCGGGCTGCCCGCGGGTGCGCGCGAAGTGGTCAACTCGGTTTTTCTGTACTACTGCACCAAGGCCGGACTGGACCTGGCCATCGTCAACACCGAAAAGCTGGAGCGCTTTGCGTCGATTCCCGAGTACGAGCGGCGGTTGGCGGAAAATTTGCTGTTCTCGCACCCGCCCGCCGAAGTACCGGCGGATCCCTCGGAAGGCGCGCGGGCGGCGTTGCTGCGCGGCGTTCCCGCGGACTGGCGCGAGCAAAACAAAGAGCAGCGCGCCGCGGTCAACCAATTTCATATCGCGGCGATTACCGAGCATTTCCGCACCGCCAAGAAAAAAGAAAAGACCCGGGCGGCGGACCTGCCGCTCGACCAGCGGCTGGCGAACTACATCATTGAAGGAACCCGCGATGGGCTGATCGAGGACCTGGACCGCAAGCGCGCGGAAGGCACTCCGCCGCTGGACATCGTGAACGGCCCGTTGATGGGCGGAATGGCGGAAGTCGGGCGTCTTTTCAACGCCAACGAACTGATCGTCGCGGAAGTGCTGCAGTCGGCGGAAGCCATGAAGGCCGCGGTGAGCCATCTGGAGCAGTTCATGGAAAAAGCCGACACCGCGAAACGCGGGCGCGTCGTGCTGGCCACCGTGAAGGGGGACGTGCATGACATTGGCAAGAACCTGGTCGAAATTATTCTGAAAAACAACGGCTACGACGTGGTGAATCTGGGGATTAAGGTGCCGCCGGACGACTTGATCAAGGCCTACCTGGAACACAAACCCGACGCCATCGGTCTTTCGGGGCTGCTGGTGAAAAGCGCGCAGCAGATGGTGATCACCGCCAGCGACTTGCGCGAGGCGGGAATCGTGATACCTCTGCTGGTCGGTGGAGCGGCGCTATCGGCGAAATTTACCGAGCAGAAAATCGCACCGAGCTACGGCCAGGCGGTGTGTTACGCGAAAGACGCCATGACCGGGCTGCGCTTGATGAACGAGCTGATGGACCCGGCCACCCGCGACACCGTGATGCGCGAGCACACCATGGCCGGCAACGGCTTCGGGGTCTCCACCACCGTCACGGTAACCGAGATTCCCACGGTAGCGCGCTCGCCGAAGGTCCGCGCTGACCTGCCGATTCCCAGCGTGCCGTATCTCGACAACAAGATCCGGCTGGTTCCCGACCTGCGGGAAATCTGGAGTTACATCAACCCGTTCATGCTCTTCGGACGGCACTTGGGTTTTCGCGGCGATTTCGAAAAGCAGTTCGCGGCGCGCGATCCCAAGGCCGTCGAGCTGTTCGAAAGTATGGAGGAAGTGAAGAACGAAGCTGCTGCGTTCATGAAAGTGCGCGCCGTGTGGCAGTTCTTTGAAAGCGAGCCGGAAGGCAACGTGCTGCACCTATTTGCGCCCGGCGGAACGCAGCCGCTGCACACCTTTCGTTTCAAGCGGCAACGCTCCGGCGATTTTCTGTGTCTCAGCGACTACGTTTTGCCGCCGCAGAACGGCAAACGCGATCACCTGGCCTTGTTTGTGGTCACCGCCGGCGAAGGCGTGCGCGAGCGCTCGGAAAAAGCCAAGAACGAGGGCTACTATTTCAAGTCGCACGGCCTGCAAGCGCTGGCCATCGAAAGCGCGGAGGCCTGCGCGGAGTGGCTGCACCGGCGCATTCGCGAAGACTGGGGCTTCCCCGACCCGCCGGAAATGACCATGGCACGGCGCTTCACTTCCCGATATCGCGGGAAGCGCTACAGCTTTGGCTATCCAGCCTGCCCCGACCTGGACGATCAAGCCGGTCTGTGGAAGCTGCTGCAGCCTGAAGCCATCGGGGTACAGCTCACGGAAGGGATGATGATGGATCCGGAAGCCAGCGTAAGCGCGCTGGTCTTTCACCACCCGGACTGCACTTACTTTTCCGTCGGAGATACCGCTGAGGGCGTGGCCTAAGCCGGAAGCAAGTTAACGGCGCGCGGACGCGCGATTCTGTTTGAGCGCGGCAATCAAGACGTCGAACGTCGATTTGGTCCAATTCCCATCAGTACCGGGCAGCATCACCATCTTCTGGCTTTCGGGCTCGGCCTCAGCCGCTGAGGCTTTGGCGTTGGTCGCCAGGCTTTCCTTGGCCACCTTGGCATTGGTCTTGGCCAACGCCTGCGGCGGCGCCGGCGCAGAGAAGCTGGACCAGGTCACCGCGGATGCCGCGGGCTTCTGCTCCGGTTGCGGAACATCGGCGGCCGGGGGTGCGTCCAAGGAAGTGAGCGACGGCTTGAACACGCTCAGCACTTCTTCCCCCGCCTGTTCGACGAGCAACGGATCGATCAGCCGCTGCTTGGTCTCAAAGCCCAGCGTCAAACAGGCGTCGGACAAAAGATTGATCAGCCGGGGAGTCCCACCGCTCAGCTTGTGTATGGTTTCTACGGCTGCGCTGGTAAAAGGCGCGTTGCCGTTCAAACCCGCGGCGTGCAGCCGCTCGGCGATGTACGCGCGCGTTTCCGGCAAGGCCAGGGGGCGCAACAGGCAAGTGTTGGCAATTCTCTGTTGCAGGGCTTGCAGCTCCGGGCGCTGCAGGACCGCCAGCAATTCCGGCTGGCCGCAGAGCACGATTTGCAACAGCTTTTCCTGGTAGGTGTCGGTATTCCCCAGAAGGCGAACTTCCTCCAGCAACTCCAGGCTCATCAGGTGCGCTTCATCGACCAGCAGGACCGCGGTTCCGCCCTGCTGCTGCGTCTGGAAAAGCATTTGATGGAGTGCCGCGAGGCGTTTTGGTTTGGAGGTGGCGGTGGTCGAGATCTCGTACTCGTCCAGAACCGCTTCCAAAAGCTCCGCCGGCGATAGCGTGGGATTTACGAGAAATGCCGAGACCAGCCGGCCGCGTCCTTCCGACTTCTCGGTAAGGATCTGCAAAGCGGTGTGAAGCAGGGTGGTCTTGCCGGTGCCGACCGGTCCAGCCACCACGATGAAGCCCTTGCGCTGCAGCACTCCCTGGAGGAGCGCCTTGAGCGCGGTGCGGTGCGGATCGGCGAGATGCAAGAATCGCGGGTCCGGTGTCAGCCGGAAGGGCTCTTCCTTCAACTGGTAGAATGCCGTGTACATTATGCGAATGCCCTGAGCTGGAACGCCGGAGAGGGTATTTCGACGGCGGCGACACCATTCCGGTGTGCTTTGCTCAAACTGCCCCTCCAGTAGAGTTCCGGCCGAGTAGAATACGTAGCTTACCGTGAGAGCAAGTTCTCTACCATAGTACCAATTTCACAGAACTTGCGTTTGCCGCGCTAAGTGACTTATAACACAGGTCTTGGCTTTTCTTCGCCAGGTATCTTTGCGCGAACCGCCCCCTAAAAAGGGAAAACACTTTCCCGGTGCGGCCGGGCTCTATCAGATTCGATGCCGGCGAGCGGTAGCCGGGTGGTGTCCAAGATTCACGTCGCCGAGGATCTGGTAGGCGCGCCGTTTCAAAGCGTCTGGAGAGAAGGCTTCGCGCCGAGGGTTAGCGCAATCCGTTACCCGCGGAATCAAGACCACCTTCGCCCGGAGCGGGATTCGCCCTTCGATTGGGCTTTTGCGACAAGCCAGCTTCCTGAATCTTGTAAATCAGCGCCCGATAGCTAATGTTCAAAACCTGAGCCGCTTTGCGCCGATTCCATTTGTTGTCCCGCAGTACCTGGAGAATCACGGTGCTTTCCATCTCGCGGACAGCCTGCTTGGCAATGTGTTTCAGGGAGACCTTACCGTCCGGAGAAACCCGGATCGGCGCCATCGAAGGACGCCTGGCCAACGGCTCCCCCAGGGCGCTGTCGAGCGATCCCATGATGGCGTAACGGGCCATCAGGTTTTCCAGCTCGCGGATATTTCCGCGCCATTCCCGGGAACCCAACGCCTCCACTACATCCCAAGGAAGCGGAGGGGCGTTGCGCTCGAAGCGCGCGTTCAGCTGCCCCAGAAAATATTCCATTAGCGGGACGATGTCCTCGCGGCGTTCGCGCAACGGCGGCAAGTTAATGGGGATTACATTGATGCGGTAGAACAGATCCTGCCGGAAGCGCCCCACCTCAATCTCGCGGCCGAGGTTGCGATTGGTGGCACAGATGGTGCGAGTATCCACACGGCGCTCCTGGGTATCGCCGATGCGGCTGAATTGCCCGTCCTGAAGCAACTGCAAAACCTTGGCTTGCAGGCTCAAATCCAGGTCGGAAATTTCGTCCAGAAAAAGGGTGCCGCGATCGGCCATTTCGACGTATCCGGCCCGCGACGCATGAGCGTCGGTGAACGCGCCCTTCTCGTGGCCGAACAATTCGCTTTCCAGCAGCGTTCCTGGAATCGCCGCGCAATTGACCTTGACGAACGCGCCGGAAGAAACCGCCGAATGCGAGTGGATGTATTGCGCCAGGAGCCCTTTGCCGGTTCCGTTTTCGCCCTGAATCAGCACCGGCAAATTGGTCCCGAGAATCTTGCGGACCAACTGCTGGACGGAGCGCATGGCCGGAGAGCGCCCGAAAATGATCTCTTCTGGAGGCAGGCCGTTCGATCCCGGGGCCGACCCTCCGTTTTTCTCGCCAGACACAGCCATTCTGTTGCTCTCCCCAAAAAAGCCATTTGGCACAGCTACGAGTGGTAGGCATTGCACACCGGGAACCATCAGACCGAAGGGAAGCCCGAATCGCCGGGAGCAGCTTTCCGGCCCGCGAAGGACCCAGTAATTGGCTCATTAAGAAAGACTTAGCCCGTCAATAGGGAGAGACTTGACCACCGGGACTATTTCGCCGGCTCTCACACCGAGGTACTGTCGATTGCCAAAAAGATTGCGTAAAGGAGAGAAACTCTTCCCGGATTGTAGTACTAGGACGACTAGAAAAAGTGGGCAGGCGCACTCAGGAGGGACTCGATCTCGACCTTCGGCCGGAAGCTTAGGCTCGGCCGTTTTCTCCGCGAATGATGTCATACCGCTCGATAACCGCGGCAACGCCCATTCGCGCACTGCCATCTTCCATGCGGCGTTCTACGCGCACAACTTTACCGAGAGCACGGACAAACACTTCCGATCCGTGGGTGACCTCCGCCGGGAGCGTCAACGTAATATCCAACTCGGAGCCCGCTTCCAGATCCTGGTCGAGAACGAAATAGAGGCCGCGAGTGGAGATATCCCGGGTCTTTCCTTTTTGTGTGTCTGCCACGCGTTCCGCGGGGACGCGAATGATAACGGGCAAGGACAAGTCATAGCGTCGAGCCGTGCGACGTTCCGTCATTATGCCCATCCTACATTATGTTCACGACCGATGCCTGCTCGGCCGCGCCCCTTTCACCGATTCGGGAATTGCCGCTCCACAGCGTCAGGAGTCAACCCTTGAAACTCCAGGTTGGCTGCTCGCGCCGTATCGTTCGCCACTCGCGAACCGGTCCCTTGGCAAATCCGGTTCGGGTGACAATACCGGAAACGCTTGTTTCACGCTATGGAAAAATTTAGCGCACCCTGCGCCGCTCCTGCTACCCGGCACGGGCGGAGGGAGCTGCAAGAGGCCCCGGGGGTCGGGGACAGCCTGCCTCGCGGCGATTCTCTTAGGTCCCTTTGCTATTCGTTGCGGATGGCGCCGACCGCAGCGGGCTCCTCCGCCGGCGCGGCGGGTGTCGCCGCCGAGCGCCGCGTTCGCGGCGTGTCCAGATTGAACTGCCGCATTTTGTACAGCAGGGCTTTGTAACTGATGCCCAGCATCTTCGCCGCATCCTTGCGGCACCAGCGCGTCTTTTCGAGCGCATCCGCGATGGCTTCCATTTCCGCTTCGTCCTTCAATCCGCGCACCAGCGCCTTGAGGCCCTGCTCGCGGGGAACGGCGGGTTCTTGCCGCGGCGAAGTGCGCTGCCGCGCGGAAGACATCTCGATCAATTCGCGCAAGCTGCCCTCGTCATCCTCGAGAATCACGTAGCGCTTCACGAAATTTTCCAGCTCGCGCAGGTTGCCGGGCCACGGATAATTTACCGCCGCATCCAGCAGATGTTTGGAAGGGCCCTGCGAGGTCTTGCCGAATTTCTCGGTGTATTTCTCCAGGAAGTGGCGGAACAGCAGCGGAATCTCCGCGGTCCTCTCGCGCAGGGGAGGAACCAGGATGGAAAGAACGTTCAGGCGGTAGTACAGATCCTCGCGGAACTTGCCGGTCTTCATGGCTTCCTGAACGTCCACGTTGGTGGCCGCCAGCACGCGTACGTCGGTCTCGACCATGTGCCTGCCGCCCAGGCGCGAGTACTGATGATCCTGCAAGACGTGCAGGAGTTTGGCTTGGAGGTGGGTGCTCATCTCCGCGATCTCGTCGAGAAAGATGGTGCCCTTGTTGGCCAACTCGAATTTGCCGGGCTTGGCGCGCACGGCTCCCGTAAATGCGCCCTGTTCGAAACCGAACAGCTCGGATTCCAGCAACTCGCCGGGCAGCGCCGCGCAATTGACCTTTACGAAGGCCTGGTTGCGCCGCTTGGAGCGCAGGTGAATCATGCGGGCTACAACTTCCTTGCCCACGCCGCTTTCGCCGCAGATGAATACCGGCACATCCACGGGAGCGATTTGCAGGATCTGCTGGCGGATGCGCACCATCTGCGGGCTGGCCGCCAGGAAACTGAGGTCCTCGGTAACCTGGTCGCAGTAATCGCGCAGCGCCTGGTTCTCTTGGGTGAGCTGTTTCTTCTGGCGGGATTTCAGCATCGCCGCATCGAGCTCGGTTTTTTCGAAGGGCTTGGTCAGGTAGTCGTGGGCTCCGATGCGGATGGCCTCGACCACCGTGCCGACCTCATTGGAGCAGCTCAGCATGATGACGTTCAACGTGCGGTCCAGTTGCATGAGCTCGGTCAGCACCTCGATGCCATTCATCTCCGGCATCAGCACGTCCAGAATGATCAGGTCCGGGCGCTTGCCCTCATTGATCTGGGCGATGGCTTCCCTGCCGGAGCCTACGGTTTCCACGTCGAATCCGTCTACTTCGAGCAGCGTCTGCAAATACTTTCGGATGCTCGGCTCATCGTCTACCACCAGGATTTTTTCTTTGACAGCCATCGACTTCTCCTTCACTTCTCAAAACTCACTGGGCCTCGAACGGCAAAGAACCCGGGCCGCTACTTAGGTCTGATCCATGGGCAGCAAAAACGTAAACTTGCTCCCGGTGACCGGCTCGCTCTCCACCCAGATCTTCCCGCGATGCGCCTGCACCAGGCGTTTGGCGATGGCCAGTCCCAGGCCCATGCCCGTGGTGTTACGGTCCACGCGGACGAAATCCTCGAATATTTCCTGGTGATGCTCCGGGGCAATTCCCGGACCGGTGTCGGCTACCGCGACTTCGACGCTGTTGGGACGCGGCAAGCGGAAGCGGCGGCGCTCTTGCACCGGAGAAGCTTCGGCCACGCGGCGCTCCCAGAAGTGCGGCCGGGCCACCAGGGTGACGCTGCCTTTTTCCGGCGTATGTTTCAGCGCATTGTCCAGAAGATTGGCGGCCGCCTGCTGCACCTTCTGGTAGTCAAACCGGAAGTTAGGGATGGAAGGATCGAACGACGTATCCAGCCGGACGCCCTTGCGTTGAAAGGCTTCCATCCAGCGCTTGGCCAGTTCATCGAGGCAATCGCGCAAGTCATTCTCGCGAAGCTGCAGAACCAATTTTCCGCTCTCCAGCGCCGAATAGTTGAGGAACATGGAGACCAGGCGAACCAGTCGCTCGCAGCTTTCCTTCGATTCTTCCAGAATGTCGCGCTGCTTGTCCGTCAAGCGGCCCAGCGAACTGGTCAGCAGCAAGTCGTAGTAACCTTTGATGACCGCCAGGGGCGTCTTCAATTCGTGCGCCGCGGAAGCAAGAAATACCGTCTTCTGGCGGTTCACTTCCTGGAGCTTCAAGTAGGCCGCCAGCAAATTTCGGTAGGTAATCTCGCGTTCCTGCAACAACTCCTGCACGGTGATCTGCGTTCCGGGATCCGGCGCGGCCGGCGCAACCGGTGGCGTTAGCACTCGCACCAGCAGCCAGTCGGGTTCCGGCATCCAGCGCACGCTGACGCGCGTATTCTTGTCTTCTCCCGCGACGTCGACCTTCACTTCACGCTCGCCGCCCTCGATCTCGCTGAAAATCCGTTTGGAATCGACCTTCAACAAATCGGTGAACAGATTCAGCTGGTTCAACTCGCCGAGCCCTTTCGATTCAAAACACTTCCGCGCTCGCGAATTGGCCAGCAGGATGCGCCCGCCGCGCTCCGCCACGAGTAGGGACTCCTCCAGCGTGTCGAGCAGACCGGTGACAGCGGCAAGCGAGAAAACAGCAGAAGTTCGCGGCTCGGTTGTTGGAGAAACCACGATACTCCCACCCATCAGACGTTCCCCAGTCCCACGCTTGTGGGAAAATATTTTCCACTCATTACTGTGGGCAATCCTCGCAAAGGGTTCTACTACTGTCAATGGTAAAAGCGTTCCATTTGCACAATAGAGGAAGCCAAGTAGTCATGGACGTATGCGGGGTACCCATGGCCGTCAACGCCGCCTCTCGTTACTGAGTTAAATAATTGATTCTATACCCGGTTATGCGACAAAGGTACCCGCGCCTCTTGGCATCCCAGATGCATAGACTCGTACTAGTTCGCAAGTACTAGGGGCCACCTGAGTGAAAAGCGAAGTCGTTAAGGAAGGGCAGCACTTGGACAACAAGCAACCTCGTCGGTCTCCCCGGATCCGACTGCAGGTACCGGTGTTCGTGAGGGGTGCGGACACGTCTGGAGCTGAGTTTGTGGAGCTGACCAAGACTCTCAACATCGGCGCTACTGGTGCGTGCATCGCCTCGACTCACATCCTGCGGCCCGATCAGCTGGTCTATTTGACGATCCCCACACCGTCCCCAACCTCGTCAGGCTTAGTGCCCAACGAAACCCCGCCCATCGCGGCAAAAGTGCTGCGCCAGGACGTAATGGGAGACATGCGCCTGTTTGGGTTGGAATTTCTCAGGCCACTTGAGTAAATTTATGCTCTTTCCCGGCCGCGCCTAGCGAAGGTATCGGGTGATTTTGTTACCTAGCAGTGCTCGATGTTGATTGCGCCTTTTCCTTGGTTTCTGATATCTCTTTATTTATCAATAAAATAGCGTGCCATGGTCGCCTCCGTCCAGCCTTGATCTCCAGCCCGAAACCAGATTCAGATGGACTTGTACTTGCTTCCAGTGTAGAGAGAAAGGCCCATTCTTCTTTCCCCGATCCCCGCGGGGATAGGCAGAGTTTAGGTGTCCATTTAGTATGCCCAGCCCCGGCGGTCCCCCACCCCCCCGCTTGCCGATCGAGGACTCTTACCTCGAACTGCTCGCCGACACGCTTGAAAATTTGGACCTGTCCGCGCGCGGACAATTCCTGCAACGCTATATTCGGGCCATCACCCACCTGGATTTGCGAGAAAGCCAGTGTATTCAGCTGTGGGACGAAATGCTCACGCGCCGGCGCGAACTGAGCGAGCATATGGGCCGCCAGGTGGCACTGAAGACCGCGCTTATGGACGTGCTGTCGTCCGCGGGTTTGTTCCGCGTGCCCATCATCATCGAGTACGACGAGCTTAAGACCCTGCAATTGAACGCGGTCACCGATCCGCTGACCGGGCTATACAATCGCCGGCTCTTCAGCGAGGCGTTCGAAAAAGAACTCAATCGTGCCCGGCGCTATGCTTTGCCGCTGGGTCTGGTCATCATGGATCTGCATCGATTCAAGGAAGTGAACGACAAGTACGGCCATCCCAAGGGCGACGAGGTGCTGCGCGCCGCCGCTGCCACGTTGAAAAAGGCGCTGCGAACTTCCGACTCGGCTTTTCGCATCGGGGGAGATGAATTCGCGCTGCTATTGCCGCAGACCGACGCGGACCAGACCCTGGCGCTGAGCCGCCGCGTCGAAGTCGTTTTTGCCGAAACGCTGCAAGACTTGCAGCTGAGCATCAGCGTCAACATGGATTACGGCGTAGCCACATTCCCGCAAGAGGGTGAACAAGCCGACCAGTTGATTCGCGTCGCCGACGAACGTCTCTATCGGCTCAAGCACGCCAATCATCGTAAAACCGCAAACGGCGGACCGAAGGCGGAAGCTGCTGCCGCTTCGGCTCCTGCCGCAACTCCAGCACCTGCGCCGGCTCCCGCTCCAGCTCCAACTCCAACTCCTGCTGCCGCCGCTGCTGTGCCGCAACCTCCAGCAGCACCTTCCCCGGAGCGTAGCACTGAACCCATTTCCATCGACTCCAAGCGCCCTGTGGAACGCCCCGAATCGGCGCTGGCGGCCGCCGCGTCCTCGAGCGCCAGCGAAATCTCGGCCCCCACGCCGGCCGCAGTGCCTGCGCCGCGGGTTTACGCCATGCAACGCAAAGCCGAGCGCGTTTCCATGACCGGCACAAACGCCTACGCCATGCTGGGAGAACGCAGTGGGCGCCGCGCCCGGGTTCTCGATCTCGGCTTCGGCGGCGTGGCCATTGAGCTGGACGCCCCGGAAGAACTCCCCGAAAACATGCTGGCGGTTCTGCATGTCCCGATTCTGCCGCCGGTTCGCGTTAATTTGAAGCCGGTGTGGACCCAGCGGACCAAGCAAGGCAGCTATCGCGTCGGGTGCTCTTTCATTTCTTAATTTCGCTCACGGATTTTGCACCGACGTAAGCGCCGGCGGAAGCCGATCAGTCCGCGGCGCGCGCGATCTGCTGCCGCAGGTGGCGCGAGGTAAACAGCAAAGCCTGCTGTATTTGCGCCAGACCCAATCCCCAGCGCAGCCCCGCTTGCTCCAGTGAATTTCCCAGGGCGTCCAGGCGCAGCCGCAACGCCAGTTGCCCGGGTTTCCCTGCCGCCCCGGCATCCGACCACAGACACAGGCTGGCCAGCAGCGATTCCGTCGATCCCGCGTCTTTCAGGAGCTCGACGAGCTTCTCGATCAGCGAAAAATGCAAGGTGCGGCTACTGGCGAGACTGGCGTCGCGGAACCTCAGTAGAAAGTCGCCGGAATACACGGCTCCCGCGCCCGGCGCACCGCCGGCAGGCGCGCCCTGGGCCGCTTCACCGGCGAAGAGTGAATCGTCACTTGCGATGGCCGCGAAGAAATTCTGAAGCGCGCGGTTGACCGCAGCGTCCTCCAGCACCGGCAAGCTTCCCGGTTCCCGCACCGCCAGCGATTCAACCACCTCCACTCGCATACGTGCGAAGCTACGCGAACCGTCATCACCCTACAAGAAAAAACAAAAGTCCGCGGCTGGCGGCTCTTACAAATTGCCCGCAAAATCTTGCTAGAATCCCTGCAAACCGGACGCATTCCAAGGAAGGCAAAATGAGCGAACCACAAGCCAGCCGCCCGCATTGGCCAGACGCCCTGCAAAACCCGCCGGACGCCACCACGGGCCTTAAGCCCTGGAGCTGGGCCCTGGAGCGCCTCGAAAAATCGCACAACTATTGGATCGCTACCGCACGCCCCGAGGGCCGGCCGCACCTGATGCTGGTCTGGGGCGTCTGGTGGCAAGAAGCCTTCTGGTTCAGTACCGGTCCGCGCACCCGCAAGGCTAAAAACATCTCGGCGCGTCCGCAGTGCGTGATCGCTACAGAAAAGGCCGACGAAGCAGTGATTCTCGAAGGCGCCACGCAGGAAATCGACGATCGCGCCACCTGGAAGCAGTTCGGCGAGGTCTACGACCGTAAATACGGCGGCAACCTCTTGCAGTTGCTCGAATCTTCCGGCGGGTGCGTCTTTCGAGTGGTGCCGCAAACCGCCTTTGCGCAGGACGAACACGCCGAAAACTTCGTCCAAGCCGTCACCCGCTGGACCTTCGCGCCATCCTAAGGCCCGGTTTGGAAGGATTTGACAATTCGCGTATGATAGAAGATTGCGTTGCGACCTAGCGACGCGGCTGTGGAGTCCGGTACCGCCGGGCAGCCGTGCAGACCGGCCGCGACAGAACTGGAGCCCCATGAAACCCGGTATTCATCCCGACTATCACGCCGTCACGGTGCACTGTGCCTGCGGCAACGCCTTTCCCACGCGCTCGACCGTC
Source organism: uncultured Acidobacteriota bacterium (assembly GCA_963788495.1). GTDB lineage: Bacteria > Acidobacteriota > Terriglobia > Acidiferrales > UBA7541 > Acidiferrum. The sequence continues at coordinate 123,511 of CAWBGX010000008.1, forward strand.
AAGGGCGAGATGCTGCGCGTCGAAATCTGCTCGAATTGCCATCCGTTCTTCACCGGCAAGCAAAAGCTGATCGACACCGCGGGCCGCGTCGAGCGCTTCACCAAGAAGTACGCTGACGCCGCCGCAAAAGTAGAGGCCGGCAAGGCCGCAAAGAAGTAGCCGTCGTCCCTGGGGGCGCAGCACAGCTGCGCCCGTCTCGGGCAACCCGTAAGCGCCTCCGCGATCCTCTTTCCGCTCTCGCGTTCGTGCCTTTTTCCTCTGTGCGTTCCGGTCTCCGTGAACTCTGTGTTAATTCCTACTCCCCCGCCGTGTAGAATGGTTTCCCATCGTGGCCTCGCAATCCCGCATGTTCGAAAGTGCCCGACCCGGCGAACTGGTCGAAACCGCGCCGCCGCGCGTCACCCTGCGCAACGCCTTTGCGCATCCCTTCGATTCCGCCATCGCCGCGGCACGCACCTGCTACGCCTCGCGCCTGATCGGCCCCGAAGAAATCACCGACAAGCAGCGCCTCAACATCGGCGCCGCCACCTTCTACAGCGGCCATCACACCGTTTATCAACACGCGCATTTCGAATTCGGGCTGGAGAATATTAGCCGCCAATTCGTCTGGTCCTTCCTCCACGCCCATCCTTTCTACAATTCCGAGCAGCAAAGCCAGCGCTACGTCCGCCTGGACCGCGCCCAGGCTTACATCCCCGCAGCCTCGCTGTTCTTTAACGAAGGCAGCCGCGCTGTCTACGAACAAGCCATTGCCCGCTCCTGGAACTACTATCGCGAGCTGTCTTTGCTCCTGGTGACCGACGCCCGCGGCATCCTTGGCGACATTTGGCACATCGGCCCGATGTCACACCCAAAACGCCTGCAGAAAATTGAGCGCTCCGCCGAAAAGCGGGCCATTGAGGTCGCCCGTTACGTTTTGCCGCTCGCCGCTTTCACCACCATGGTGCACACCATCTCGGGCATCGTGCTCCATCGGTTGTGGCGCATGAGCGCCGCCTCCGACACGCCCAGCGAAGCCCGCGCCGTCATCGGAGAAATGGTCGCGCTGGTCCGTAACATCGACCCGCAATTCTTCGAGCGCTTCGGCACCGAACCTCTCGAAGAAATGCCCGAGTGGGCCACACAGAACGGCCACTCGACCACCACCCAGGGCAACGATCCCGGCCCCGCTTCCGCAGGCGAGGCCTTCGCCCGGGAATTCGACGCCAAACTCAACGGCAAAACCTCCAGGCTCGTCGACTATTCGGCGAACGCCCCGCGCGTCATTGCCGAAGCCTACCGCGCCGTCGTGGGCCAAACCGAAGCGCAATGCTCCGACGCCGAGGCCATCGACCGCCTCCTGAACCCCTCGCGCAATCTGTATCGCCTGGAAACTCTCAATGTCGGCGTCCACGCGCCGATGATGCGCGCCTTGCAGCACGCCAACTACACCTTCGCCAAAAAAATCAGCCACACCGCCGACAGCCAGGACCAGCGCCATCGCATGGTCGCCGGTTCGCGCCCGCTGCTCACGCTTGCCGACACTCGCGAACCCGACTACGTCACGCCCATGCTGCTCGAAAACAATCCCCGCGCCAAAGAAGTCTACGACCGCGCCATGCAGGACGCCTGGCGCGCCAAGAACGAACTCCTCGACCGCGGCGTCCCCGCTGAAATCGCGCTCTACGTGCTCCCCAACGCCAAAGCCATCCGCCTGGTCGAATCCGGCTCGCTCCTGCATCTCCTGCACAAATGGACCATGCGCACCTGCTTCAACGCCCAGGAAGAAATCTACCAAGCCTCGCTCGACGAAGTCGCCCATCTCCGCGAAGTTCATCCGCAATTCGCCCGCTACGTCGGCCCCCCGTGCCACCTGCGCGCCGGCGTCACCACGCCGATCTGCACCGAAGGATCGCATTTCTGCGGCGTCAAAGTCTGGCTGGACTTCCCCAACGTCCAGCGCCGCATTTGAAACGCCGGGGACGCCGCACCGCATCTAAATAAAACAGGAGGTCGGCGATGGCCCGGCTGCCGGCTCGATCGTTCGCCGTATTCTTCGCGGTGGTGGCGCTCCTCACCTCGCAAGCTGTTTGCGCCTACGAGATCCCGCTGGAATCCCACTCGGTTCGCGACGCCTACTTCCTCGGCCAGCGCGGAGACGAAACGCTAGCCCGTTTCCTGGACACTTATGCGAAGCATCTGCCGGTCCCGCAAAAGGGCCCGTACATTTCGGAAGTCAAACTGCTCACTCCTTACGCGCAAGTCGTTGACATTTCCCGCCAGAAAACCGTGGGCTACAGCGCCCAGCAAGCGGCACAGGATTACAAAGATCGCGGCGACACCTTTCGCGTCTACGTCCGCATCGAGTTCACCGCCACCTACGGCTTCTCGCAGGCTGTGGAATCCGCGAACCATGCCGCTCGCGAACAGAGACTCGCGTTGCAGCCGTACGACTTCTGGCGCGACTTCCAGTTTATTCTTTGGCAGGACGCCAAGCCCGCTGAGCCGCCGCGCGATTTGGGTTCCGGCTCCGGCTCCGCGGATCACCAGGAAGAAAGCGAGCGCCGAGTAACGGACGCGCGGTGGGCCGACTCCACTCCGATTTACTCAAACAGCGAGTACAACGGCGGATTGGTGGGCGCGGACGTATGGCTGGACTACGATGCCAAGGACATCACTTCGGACCCCATTTCCATGGAAATCGTGACCCCGGCTGGCCAGCACGCCGTAGCTACCTTCGACCTCGCAAAACTCAGGTAAAAATACCGTACCATTCGGCCACAACGTCGGCCTTTTCCCGCCCTGCCCGCCGCCGGGACCTGTCCCGCCGGCCTATTGCCCAGGAAACGCGCGTTGGCTAGAGTGAAATCCAGCCTTACAACTTGGATCGAAAACTCGAAGGGGGAGTCAAGCGCGAATGAGGTTTCATCCGCGAATCGCCGAGGCATTGTTGGCGGCGGTCGCCTGCGCCTGGTGTGTAACATCCGCAGCGGTGGCCGAGCCCCAGCCTGCGGGGCGCGCGGCGGCAGAAGCCTCGGAACTCGGCACTCTATCCGGCGCGATCTGCCCTATCGTCTATCCGGTCGATGAGTCTCCGGCAGCCAAAGGGTATCAATACATCTTCTACGGCAACGCGTTCTTTGTCAGTCGCGAAGGCTACCTGATCACCGCAGCTCATGTTTTGCATTCGTTCAATAACGGCGGGCAACCCTACATTCTGGTGGGACGCAACGAAGCGCCTCCCAAAATGTTGAAGGCCGAAGTGGTCGCGGTCGATAAGGAACACGACGTAGCCGTCCTGCGAGCAACTCCCAATCCCTTTCAGGGAAACTATCGAGTGGCGTTTCTTTCGCTGGGAGCAGCCGCTCCAGTCCCAGGCGACAATATATTTGTGGCCGCGTTGCGCCCTTCGCGCCGCCAGCCTCGCACTTTCGAAACCGAGCTGCAAGACCGTTCCGCCGCGCAAGTCTTGGACTATCAATCCAGCCGTCTGGAAAAAGGTTTGGGCGAAACGCAGCTAATGCTATTCAGCCACGAAGTCATTCTGGGGCAAAGCGGCGCTCCCGTGCTCTCCGCTCGTGCGCGCGATGTGGTGGGATTTGTCGAGGGGCAATGGCTGCACCCCTCTGCTTCTCTTGCCGTGAAGATGCCCCAGGGAGTCACGCCCACCATCGGCGCAGCCGTGCCGATACGTTACGCAATCGCACTGTTGCGAGAGCAGGGGATTCTGACCGCTAAAATGTATGGAACAAGCGTTTCCAGCGCACCACGTGCGGATGCAAAATAGCGCTGGCGTACGCGAAAAAACGCTCGCGGATTTGCCCCGGCTCCCAGGCGTCGGACGGCACGTCCAGCGACATGTAAATCATCACCGGCGTGCCGATGATGTCTTTGCGCGGCACGCACCCAAAAAAACGGCTGTCGTACGAATTGGTACGATTGTCACCCATCGCGAAATAACAATTGTTGGGAACGCGGTACGGAAATTGGATGTCGCTGTAGCCCAGCGGCGCGCTTCCCGGAGGCGCCGGCTCGCTGGGTCCCAGCGTATAGCCTTCGTGCAGCTGCTTGCCGTTGATCCACACCGCCCCATCGCGCAGATCCACGATGTCTCCCGGCAAACCGATGGTGCGCTTAATCAAATCCGTGGCCTCGGGGGCAAACGGCGGCCGAAAAATAATAAGTTGCTGCCGCGGCGGGTTGCGCCACAGCGGCACGTGCCAGTTGGTGAATGGCACGCCGGCATCGTAGCCCAGCCGGCTCATGATCAGGTGATCGCCGATCAGCAGCGTGTTTTCCATCGAACCCGAGGGAATGACGCGGGCCTGCCCCACGGTTCCGTTGATCAGCAGGAACAGCAAAGCGACCCAGAACCAGGCCACGATTTCGCTCTCCACCCGCTTTCTCATCGGGACAGGTGATTTTTTTTCGCTTTTGTCGTTTTCTTCCGGGTCTGCTGTCACATTCCACCGCCTTAGCGCGCTTGGCCGCTGCCTCTTCCATCCGACTGCCGACCGATCGCCTCGCCGCTCTTACTTAGAACTACGTTTGGCGACTTCCAGTTGTCCGCGGTTCGACGCGATATCTACTCCAGTGTAACCCAAACGGCCTCAGCCTCCGCCCCTGACCGCCGGTGGTGGTTAATCGGTTTGGTAACGCGACCAGATTCTTTCATCCCGCCAAGACGTGCCGCCTGCGAATTGCCAGCGACTTGTAAAAGTGTTGCTTAGTGGACAGACAGGCGTCCCCAGGGCTTCTACTATGCTGGCTGTGCCCTGTTCTCCTGCGCGCAAAGGCGAAGGAAGCAGGGACGGCGCTGCCTACGGTGGACTTGCCTAGCCGTGGGTACAGATGCATTCCCCGTAAATGGTCCATGTTTTTTTAGCGGGTCATTCCCAGCCAAACCTGCTGTAGACCAGAGCAAAAGGAGAACAAAAGATCATGACGAACCGATGTCTTTCTTTGGGTATGGTTTTGCTGGGTGTTTGTCTATTCCTACCGCAAAAAATGCTCGCCCAATCGACGATGGCATGCAACTCAAACGACGAGAACAGGCACTCTTGCTCCGTGGATACCAGAGGCGGAGTGCGGCTACTCACGCAGCACAGTGAATCCGCTTGCACGGAAGGTTACAGTTGGGGCTCTAACGACCAGGGTATCTGGGTAGACCACGGATGCCGTGCTGATTTCGCTGTCGGCGGCAACCGGGAATACCGGGATGAGAACCGCAATGATCAGGGCGGCAGAAACGGGCAATCGCAAACGATGGCATGCAACTCTGACGACGAGAAGAGGCACTCTTGCTCCGTGGATACCAGAGGCGGAGTGCGCCTACTCACGCAACACAGTGAATCCGCTTGCACGGAAGGTTACAGTTGGGGCTCTAACGACCAGGGTATCTGGGTGGACCACGGATGCCGTGCCGATTTCACTGTCGGCGGCAACGGCGATGACCGGGATCGGGACCGTCACGACCAAAACGGCGGCAACAGGGAATACCGGGATGAGAACCGCAATGATCAAGGCGCCGGAAACACGCAATCGCAAACGATTGCATGCAACTCTGACGACATGAGAAAACACTCCTGCTCCGCAGATACGCGAGGCGGCGGAGTGCGGCTACTCACGCAGCACAGCGAGGCAGCATGCACCAAAGGCTATAGCTGGGGCACGAATCGGCGCGGAATTTGGGTGGACCACGGATGCCGGGCCGATTTTGCCGTCATCGCCAGATACCACGGAGATTCCTTGCGGTAAATCGTTGGATTCGCGCGGCTTCCTTGGTAAGCGAGGGGGCGAGTTTGCCCCCTTGTAGCCGCCAAGAGACATGCCGGACAGGTAGGGAATTCTCGCAGCCCATGGCAGGATTAAACATGCAAAGTCCCGGTCTACGAGCAGGGCGAGACTGTGCTGGCTGCAGATCTTTGCAGCCCAGATCGGAATGGTGAAATCGCCGCGCTTAGCAGATGGGCCTAAACAGTTCGCCGGGTCCGAGTCCTGCGGCTAGGCAATCACCATGAAGCTGTTGTGATGGAGCGCCCTGGCAAAGAGAGATGAAGGGTGCGTCCGCGAGATACCAGGTTCACCGATACATCGGAATCTTGACTATTCAGAAGCTGCGCGACCAAGCCTCCTTCGGGCGTTTCAAAAGCCATGACTCGCACACCCTGGCCCTTCCCGTTCACCTGTACGCGCGTCGCGCCGGGCCGAACAAATTTGCTGAAATGAGCCAGGTAGTAGTACGTGCCGGTATACGTCACCTCGTGCGTTACCTTGTTGATGATCACCACCGGATGCTGTTCGTTGGGGTCCGGGTTGCCGTGGACCACCGAGACCGCCCACGGCCCGCCGGTCTCGTCCAGAATGGCGTTCCAGTAGAGCCATGCGGAAGCTCCGGCCTCTAGATCGCTGAAAATGGTGTTGCCCCAATAGTCGCCGTCGTCGAATTCATAAACCGGGAGTTTCTTGCTGCGCGGAATGCCGGCTTCATACGCGTAGCAGAATTCGTCCATCCAAAAGGCAAGATCGGGATACTTCGCCGTCAGTCTGGCAATCTTGTCAAAGTTCTTGTAGTCGTACCCGTGATACCCAACAACGGACACGAATCTTCGAGCGGCGGGATCATCCAGGATCACGGGGTAGCGTTTGTAGGCATCGCCCCGCTCCGGGGCCTCGCTGAGCATCATCTTTGTGGATAGCCCGGATTGCACCAGCGCCGGGCCGACGAAATCCCGGAGCAGGACACGGATCTCGGGATACTTGATTTTCGTGTAGACCTTTTCCGGTTCATTGAACAGGCTCAGATAATCGATGGTGATGCCGCGCTTCCTGTACTCCTCGAGGTACCGCACAAAGTATTTTGCCAGCACCGGGTAATATTTCGGGTCAATGTCCTGGTGCTTCTTCACGTCGTAGAGCATCCAGTCCGGCGGGTAGTCCATGGGCGCCTGCAAAGCGAAGTCGCCGTACTTTCGAGCGCGAAGGATGTAGGTGCCGACGCCATTGGGACGAAAATCACGATCGACGGAAAAATTCTTCAATTCCGTGTCACCCGGCGTGTCGTCGTAGGTGTACCACGGGCCTGCGGACTGGAAGTCCGTTCCACCGATGGGCGTTTTCATGGCCGTGAATCCCGCGCCCTCCTGGGGATCAAACAGCGAGCGGAGTACATTTTCCTGTTTGTCAGCGGGAAGTGTATTGAGGGTGATGAGGCCGGCCTCCATGATGGAGGCGCCGAAGCCGGCCATCTTCTGGTATTGCACCGAGTCGTTGAGTTGAAACGTCGCGCCCTCTTCCGGATTGCTATCCGCGAACTGCACATCCGCTTTGCGCGTGAGCCGGTCGCCGGCCTTCGAAGAGACGTGTATCTTCACGGTCTGCGCGTTCAAAGCCTGGGCGGAAAAACCGAAGGAGATACAGAGAGCTAGCGGCACGATTCGACGGACAGGGGCAGTTTTCCTCAAGAACAAGTTCATAGCACCTCGGAGATCCTGGAGTCCTCCACGAACGGCCAGGGTCGCTTCAAACCGGCATCCAGTGGGTCTTCCATTCATTCTTGCATATCCTTTCGACGCCGCGTCGGCCCCACAGGGGATAAGTGGCCCCGGGTGGTTCTGGACACTTTGTACTACTTACGTTGTACAATCGCGCTCCAATGCGCGGGGTGGCAGATTATGACGAATCCTGGGCAGCATTTTGTGGCAGTAATTGGCGGTGCGATTTCCGGCTCGGTGGCCGCGGAAATTCTGGCCGATAACGGAATCCGAGTCGCCGTATTCGACCAGAACACCCGGCCGTACGGCAAGATTGAAGACGGTCTGCCGCGTTGGCACGTCGAGCAGCGCAAACAGGAATACGCCCGCATCGACGCGCGCATGAAAAAGCCGAATGTCTATTTCGTCCCCTCGATCAAGCTGGGCCGCGATTTCCATCTCCCCCAGCTTTTCGAGTGGGGCTTTTCCGCGGTCATTCTCGCCAATGGCGCGTGGCGCGACCGCGAATTGGGCGTGCCCGAAGCCGAGCAGTACGTTGGCAAAGGCCTCGTCTACCAAAATCCTTTTATCTACTGGTACAACCACAAGAACGAAAAAGATTATTCCGGGCAACGCTATGAAACGCCCGACGAGGCCGTGGTGGTGGGCGGCGGGCTGGCTTCGCTGGACGTGGTCAAGGTGCTGCAGATCGAAAACTACGAACGTGCCCTTAAAGCTCGCGGCATTCACGCCAGCATGCATGAGCTGGAAAAAAGTATTCCCGAGGTCTGCAAAGCGCACGGGATCAAGCCGGAAGAGTTGGGCGTAAAAGGCTGCCTGTTGATTTATCGCCGGCGCGAACAGGACATGCCGCTGGCGCAACCTCCCGACAACGCCACGCCCGAGCAGCTCGCCAAAACGGAACAGGTTCGGCAGAAAATGTTGCGCCTGGCGCGCGACAAATACCTATTTCGCTTCCAGGATCGCAGGTTGACCACCGGGATCATCGTGGAAAATGGACGGCTCGCTGGGCTGAAGGTGACGGAAACGAAAATCGAGGGCCGCAAGGCGGATCCGATCCCCGGGTCGGAACAGGAACTCCGCGCGCCGCTGGTGGTTTCTTCCATCGGCTCGGTGCCGGAGAAACTTCCGGGGATCAACATGAACGGCGAATACTACACCTTCGCCGGCAAGGATGTGCCGCGATACACCCATATGGACCGCGTCTTCGGCGTCGGAAACGTCGTTACCGGACAGGGAAACATTCGCGTGTCGCTGGTGCACAGCCAGAAAGTGACCAGGCGCGTGATCGATTGCATGCAGGCCGGCGATGGCAACGCCGCCACTGGAGCCGCCGGTGCGGAACAGCAAGCCGCCAATGCCGTGGACGCGATTGGCAAACAGATGGAAGCGATCCCACAGCTTTCAGAAGCCCAGATCGCCGAGGTGGAGCGCAAAGTTCGCGTCCTGCAGCAAAAAGCGGGCTTCACTTCCGACTACGATTCCTGGATTGCCAAGGTCACTCCGCCCGATCTCGAATAGATCGCATTAGTTCTCGTGTGCGAGGCAACTCAGAAACTATTATTGCGGCAGCTCCCCGCCGGCCTGCTCCGCCATCATGTATGCGGCGTACCAGTCGGGCCAGTTTTCGTCGCGTTGGCCGCCGGTGCGCTCTTCATGCTTGCCGTGTGCCGCCGCCGCTCGCCGCAGGGCGCTCGCCAGATCGTTCGCCGACGCGAAGGCCGTGGCCGCGGGGTCGATGCGGCCCGGCAGCCGCGTCGTGATTTCCTGGAACAGCCAGCCGTTGCCGTCCGGGTCCCGGAACGACGCGAACGACCGGTAGCTGCGATGCTCGGCATCCGGACCGCTGACCCGCACCCGTCCAAACAGGTAGGGCTCGTCCGGGCCCACGTACACGCCCGGGGAGTCGTGGAACACTTCGCTGATCTCCACGCCGCGATCGAGCAGTTCTTTGCGGGCGGCCTGGACGTCGGAGACGATCAGGTACAGGCCCTGGGCGGAGCCGGGTGCCGCCGGGGTGACGTTCTTGCCAAAGATGATCGAGCACCCCGAACCCGGCGGCGTGAATTGGATCACCCGGAAGTCCTTTCCGGTGTCGTAGTCGGCGTCGAGCCGCCACCCGAGCCTCCCGTAGAACTCCTTCGCGCGGTCAACATCCGACACCGGGATGACCACCACTTCGAACTTCATCGCAACTCTCGCCACGCCCGCATCACTGTTCGGGTCATTCATACGGACTGCCTTGGTGCTCACGGCTGCCTCCTTGGTTGTGTGGGATGACTGTTGGGCTTTCACCACTCCGTCGCGGATCACGCTCTTTAGGTGGCGGCTCGAGTCGGCTGGGAGATCGATCTTCGCGCCACGCTTCCCGTATTCGGTCGCGTCAGACCAGTGAGAGGGAAAAAGCTAGCACAGTTGTTGGTCGGGTGCATTAAATTCTGGTGAGTCGCGTTTATCAGGCAGTTGCTGCCAGGCCCTTTACCATGAACCATCGCCCAGAAGTTACACGAGGGCTTGAACTGAACTTCTAAATCTCGCCCTTTTTCGCGAGCATGGTGATCCGGTCCGCGGCACGAAACGCCAATGCTTGAATCGTTTCGGTCGGCTGATTGCGTCCGCTGGTCACCAGACTGGAACCATCGCAAATAAATAAATTCGCAACATCATGCGAGCGATGGTCGGAGTTTATGACCGACTTTTTCGGATCATTTCCCATTCGGCAGGTTCCCATCAGGTGAGTGGAACCGTCGCTCTCGGTGTAGGAGAGGCGCCAGCTCTTCTGAGCTCCCGCGGCATCGAGCAGTTCCATCTCGCGGTCTTGCATAAATTGCAAGGACTTAACCGTGTCAGGATGGTCTTTGTACGTCACTCGGAAACGGACCGCTACCAGACTGCCTTAGAAGGCCAGGAAAGACCTCAAAAACTGGCGCCGTATCGGGTGTTTGCACCTCTTACGAACCGCAGGCAACCGTGGTTAGAATTGAAACGCGGTCTTGGATATAGGAAATCTAGTTCTGGGAAAGAGGATCGGCTTTGTCGCTAGATACTTTCGTTCGCTTCGATGCGCGAGCAGGGAAACTGGAGCAGCTGCGTGACGAGTTGATTTTGCTTTTGGAACCCACGCGGGCGGAGAGCGGCTGCCTCGATATCGGTCTCTATGAGGAGGCCAATGGTTCCGGCACGCTGGTAATTCATTCCAGGTGGTCTGGCGAAGCGGCATTCGATGGGCACGCACAAACGCCGCACATGCAACGATTTCTTGGCCTGGTGGGGGAGTTGATCACGAATCCGCTGAAGGCCGTCCGGACGCGGCAAATTGGTTGAGTTTTCATTGCGCAGGGATTGCAGGCAAGCATCTAAGCTGTTCCTCGCTCCGGTGCGTTGGGCCTGCGGTACTGCAACCCAGGATGGGATGGGAGCGTCTTATGTGCGGCCGTAGGGCCGCAAGAGTATTGGCTGCGCGATGTAGGCAGGGACAAACGGAGGATGCTATGCGTATGCGCCGATGCGTTTTGCTGGTGGTTGCGGTGGGTGTGAGCGCGGGTTTGGGGGCGTGCGGGGGATCTTATCAGTCGAAGATGACGCCGGGGCCGATTTCCATTTCGTTCAGTACGAGCGCACCGGCATCGCTGAACGTAAATGATACGACGCCGCTGGCGGTGAGCCTGACCAACGATACGGGCAATGCCGGGGTGAACTGGTCGGTGACCTGCGCTAACACAGCCGCCGGTGCGTGCGGGTCGTTCAGCACCAACGGGCCCGGGACTTCGACGGTGTATACCGCGCCGTCGGCACTGCCCTCGGCCACCAGCAATACCGTGACGGTAACGGCGACGTCCGTGGCCGACAGCAGTAAAATGGTTTCGGCCACCATCAACCTCGGTGCTCCTAGTCTTCGTGTTGGTTTCAGTCCCAGCGCTTTTCCGCCAAACGCGATACAAGTTGGTGCGCAGGTACGCTTCGGCGCGGTGGTGACTGGCGACCCTTCCAATAACGGGGTGAGCTGGTCGGCGACTTGTGGAGTGCACGCGGTACCCTGCGGCGACTTTAACCCGGCCGTAACGCCGAGCGGCGTCAGCACGGTGTTCACCGAGGCTTCGGTTAGTTTTATCGGCGGCGACGTGACGGTCAAGGCCACCTCGGTGACTAGTCCCGGCGATTCCGTCGCGATTCCGATTTTCGTGTCCCGCGAACCGATCTCGCTGGCGGACGGCGTCTACGTGTTTCAGCTGTCGGGCACCAACGCGAATGGATTTTATTCCGTGGCGGGCGCTTTTACGGTCAGCGGCGGAGCGATTACCGGCGGCGAGCAGGATTTCATCGACCCCACGATCGGGCCGAAGAGCGATGCCATCACCGGCGGCAGCATCCTGGCCGTCGACGACGGAAATCTGTGGATCACGCTCAAGACCGCGGATACGGCTATCGGCGTAAGCGGCGTGGAGACCCTCAGCGCTACGCTGAATTCCAGTTCGCGGGCCACGCTGATCGGATTCGACTCTTCGGGTAGCTCCAGCGGAACGCTGGATTTGCAGACCGGCACAGCCGCCCCGGCGGGCGGGTACGCCTTTGTTGCGTATGGACGAGACTCTGCCAAGAAAGCCACCTCCATCGGTGGGGTGCTGAACGTGGACGGGGCCGGAACGATCTCCGGTAACGGAAGCGTGTTCGACATCAACGATACGAATCTTGCGGGGCCGTTGGCGGCGCAGTCGTTCGCGGCCAGCACGGTGACCACGCCGGACAGCCAGGGGCGCCTGGAGTTCAGGCTGAAGCCGAGTGTGGCGTCGGGGATTGCGGCCATCGATCTGGTCGGCTACGTGGTGAACTCGAAGCTGGTCCGGTTGGTGGAGACCACGGACACGTATGGGGGCTCCACCGGCGGCACGGCGCTGGGGCAGACCGGAACGTTTACCAGCAGTTCGATTTCGGGCAACAACTTCGTGTTTGGTGCCGCCGGCGAAGATCCGAATGGGGCGCTGCAGACCGCTGGATTGATGATTGCCGGACCGAACACCGGGACCGCCGGAGCGGTGACCGGGAACGTCACCGGGACCTTTAGCTGGAACGACGCGACCGGCGTGGCCATTCAGACTCCGCTGCCCTTGGCGGCAGGAACATACACACTGGATACGGCTGGCGTCGGCGCGGGAACCGGGCGCGTAACTTTGGCCGGGCTCACCGACAGCCTCAGCAGCCCGACTTTTACCTACGACCTGGAGCTCTATCTGACCGGTGACGGGCGCGGGCTGCTGATGTTGATGGACCAAGACGCGGTGATTTCCGGAGAGGGCTTCCAACAAGTTGGCGGACCGTTTGACTTTAGTTCGTTCAGCGGCACGTATGCGTTGAATGTGCGGCATGTCGTGCCAAACGGCGGTACCGAAACGCGCCAGAACGGAACGGGGCCGCTTACCGCCGACGGCGCGACCAGCTTGGCGGGATTCTTCGACCTCAATCAAAGCCCCGGGCATAACGCATCGAATCTCCCGCTGAGCGGAAACTTTACCGCCAGCGCCGATGGCGTTTTCACCGGAGCGCTCGCCGGGCTGGACACTTCGTTGAATGCACCGGTGCACAACTTCGCCTACTATTTGGTCAGCCCGTCGCAAACGGTGCTCATCGAAACGGACAACGCGCAGTTGACGCTGGGATTTCTGGAATTGCAGCAGTAGCGGCGCTTGCGCGAAATCCAAACAGAGGAATTGACACGTAGAGCGCGGAGCGGGCACAGAGTGCCGTGCCCCTACTGGTGCGTGAAGAAAGCACCGGCGGTGTGCTTACTTTGGTGGGGTTGGGAGGAAGATGGATTTGGGGATCATCATGTGGACGCCTTTGTTGCCGTCGACTAGTTCGGTGATGTGCAGGTCGGCGGCGACGCTGGAGAGCATGTAGGCGTCTTCGCGGGAGAGATGTTTGGCGGTCATGAGGAAGTCGAGCATGTCGTGGACCGCCAGCTTGGTGGCTTCGGTCAGGTTTTCGTGCAGGCCCATGGTCATGAAGTGAGTGGGGCTTTCGGCGCGGGGCCAGAGCAGGTGCTGGTCCTTGTGGACAATGAATTGAAAGGTGCCGATGAGCGAGGTTTCCATGGCGGTGATGTCCACCTCGCCGTTGCCTTGGCCGGCATGGCCGTCGCCTACCTCGAAGATGGCGCCGGTGGCGTGAATCGGGATGTAGAGAGTGGTGCCGGCGACGAGATCTTTGTTGTCTAAGTTGCCGGCGTGGATCCACGGCGGGTTGCTGCTGATGCGTCCGGAAGATGCCGGCGGGGCGACGCCCATGCTGCCGAAGAACGGGTGGAGCGGGATTTCGATGCCTGGGGCGAAGTGGGCCATCATGCGCTTTTCGTCCAGCGGAATGATGCGGAACTTGGGATAGGGGAACTCGTCGGGTAGGAAGCCTACCCCAGGCCAGAATCCGTTGTAGGCGTAGGGGATGGCCAGGCGGATTTGCTGGATGCGGACTTCGAGAACGTCTCCGGGTTCGGCTCCTTCGATGTAGACCGGGCCGGTGAGAATGTGGCCGCCCGGGCCGCGATCCTTTACTTCGCGGAAGATGTCGCGTAGCGATTGCTCGACTTGTGCCGGCGGCACGCCCGCAGATTCAAGCTGATCGGGATCGGAAGTGATCAGCGTTTGGATTTCTACGGTGTCGCCGGATTTGACGCGCAGGGCGGGGGCGGCCTTGGCGTCGTAGTAGCCGAAGACGATGGTCTTCGGGGAAGGCTTGAGGGAATACGCCGGCGGAGTGGTGTGCTCTTGGGCGACGGCCAACGAAGCGGCGAAGAATAGCGTCGCGATGAAGCAAATCTTGCGAAACCATTTATTCATGAGATTTCCTTCGGGGCACATTGTGCCAGAAACGTGCGGATGTTGCGTCCGAGCCGGCCAGAGAGACGACTTCGCCACCGGAGCGGGGGAGGCCCCGGTGGCGAAACCGCTGGGCGTCACCGCAATTAGAAAATATACTTCAGCCCAAACTGGATGAGACGTGGGGCCACGGAGGTGGCCTGGATTAATCCAAAGCTCGGAGTGCCGAAGGTCGAACCTGGATTTGCGAACTGCGCATGGTTGAAGGCGTTGTAGAAGTCCGCGCGGAATTCCACGGAGGCTGCTTCGTTTAGCCCACCGACCTTGGTCGTCTTGATAAGGCCGGTGTCGAAGTTGGCTTGGTGCGGTCCTCGGAAGGCGGCGCGTCCCGTGTCTCCATAGCCCGTCCCGTCTCCAATTGCAGGCGGCGCACAGAGGGCGTTGGCGTTGAAATAGTTGGTCAGGCGAGACTCGACGCCACCGGAAGTAGCGACTTGGGCTTGCGTAGATCCGGGGCACAACTCGGCGCGAGAAGTGCTGGCGCTGCCGAAGATGGTGCCGCCGGTGGGATCGGTAATGGTGACCGGCAAACCGCTCTGGAAGATGGTCACGCCTGAGAAAGACCAGCCGCTGAGTAATTTGCGATTGATGAAACCTTCTCCGTGCGGATGTGGAATGTCCCACAGATAGGTCAAGACGAAGCGCTGGGTGCGATCGAAGTCCGCGGGTCCCCAGCGCTGATGACGATCGTTGGGATCGTTGCTGTTGCCGTCGCCGCCGAGGAAAACGGAGTTAAATCCCACGCCTTCGACGTCGGTGAGGTTCTTGCCCCAGGTGTAGGCGCCTTGAAACTGGATGCCGTGGCTAATTTGCCTTTTCACGGTGATCTGCAGGCCGTTGTACATGGAGAAACCGTAGCTCTCGATGCTGGTGAGACCGTTGGGGGCAAAGCCCAGGATCGGGACGCGCAGGCCGGCGTTGGCCACGGTGTTGTCGGTAATCCCGTTGATCGGGTTGGTTGCGCTGGCTAAGAGCGCGGTGTTGGTGGTGCGAGAAGAAGCCAGGCGCGTACCGCGCGTGCCCACGTAGCCGACTTCCAGCACGGTCTTGGGCAGGAATTCGTATTGGGCCTCGAGGCTGTATTGCTGGACCATGGGCGAATCGTAGTTTTCCGCTACGTAGTCCGCCGACAGGCCGGAGTTAAGAGTGCGCGTGGGAAAAATGGCAGGCGCAGGGGGCGGATTGAACGGATTCTCGAAGGTGGCCAGCGCGTTGCCGGCACCTGCGCCGACACCGAAGCTGACGAAGGGCGGCGACACGACGGTTTGCAGAACAGAATTGCCGTTGGTGCGGGTGTAGAACACGCCGTAGCCGCCGCGCAGCACCAGTCGATTGGAACTGGCAAGCGGGCGCCAGGCGAAACCGAAACGGGGCCCGACGTTGTGCAAGGGCGCGCCATTGTGGGCCAGCGTTTTTCCGGAAAGCTTGGTTACGCCGTCAGGAATCGGCAGGCTGAAATTCGAGGGCACCACCCAACCCGCGAGTGTGCCTCCCGCGGCCACTTGGGCGTTGCTGGCCATTGCCAGGCTGGGGAACACGCTGCTGAAGCGGCCTTGATCTTCACTGACGCCGCCGTTGATTTCCCAACGCAGGCCGAAATTAAGGGTCAGGCGCGAGTTCATTTTGAAATCATCTTGGACAAAACTCGCGTAGTTGCTCGCGCGATACGCTTTGGACAGTGAGCCGGCGATGCCCTCGCTGAGTGTAATGTTGCTGAATTGGGTGCCATTTTGCGCAGCGCTCAAGCCCAGCAGGAAGTCCGGGAAACTCAGAAAGTCCAGGATGCCGCGGCGGGGGCCGGGATCGTTGAAATCGAACTGTGCGCGCTCAAACTGGAAGCCGGCTCGAATGGTGTGCCGCCCGTGGGTCCAGGCGATCTGGTCGGAATATTGGTATTGGTTGACGGTGGAGTCGGAGTCGTCGTTGAAATTTCCGCCGACGCTGAACAAGCCGATGACCGCGATGGTGGGCATCTTCGGAAAAGTCGGATCGCCGGGGGTGATGCCCAAACTCTGATCGGAGATTTTGCTCTCGCTGGTGAGGATGCCACGGTTTCTGGAGTAGTTCACCAAGACTTCGTTGACCAGATTGTTGGACAGGAGCGAGGTCAGCTTGAGGGAAGCCACGTGATTTTGGAAGGAGGCGTCTTGCCCGGAACCCGGCGTGCAAGCCACGGTGAAACAGGTGCTGAACGGAACCGTCTGCGGAGCTCGGGCGTAGAAGTAGCGCTCACTGAGACGATGCTTGCTGGAGATCACGTAGTCGCCATTGATTAAGAATTGGTCCTCGGTGAAGCGGCCGGGCAAACTGAACACGGAGAAACCCTGGCCGTTGGTGATGGATTGCGGTGTCGGGATGAGGAAGGTGCCGTTCGGAATCTTCATGTTGAGAAGCTTCACGGCTACAGGATTGATGTTGGAGCCGTCGCAGGCAATGGCCACGCCAGTTCCGGGGTCTTGCGCTCCTCTTTGCCCGCAGAATTCCGCGCCCAGCGTTGCCGCCGAACGGTCGTCGGTCAGCGGGGGCAGGGAATTTTGGGAAAGCGAGCCGGCGCTGAGGCCGTTGATCTGACGGGTGCCCTGATACGAGCCAAAGAGGAAGAATTTGTCTTTGATGATCGGCCCACCGAGGCTGGCGCCGAACTGATTCTGCTTCATGACGGCGCGCGGCTGGTTTTGCTGGTTGAGGAAAAAATCGTTGGCGTCGAGCTTGTCGTTGCGAAGGAATTCAAACACCGAGCCGTGCAGCTGGTTGCTGCCGGATTTGGTGACCACTTCGACGTTGGCGCCGGCGCCGCGGCCGTAGCCGGCATCGTAGAGGCTGGTCTGAATCTTGAACTCCTGAATGGCATCGGGGTTGGGGATCGGGATGCCGCCCTGCTGCAGGAAGCTGCCGGCGCGGCCGCTGCCGAAATTATTTACGTCGGCGCCGTCCATCTGGAAATTGTTGCTGGTGTTGCTGGAGCCGTTGACGTAGAAGTCCTGGGTACCATTGCCCAGATTGGCAGCGCTGCTGACATCGGCCACCACGCCGGTGGACATGCTCAAGACCTGGGTGAAATTTCGCGTGGAGAGAGGCAGCTCGGTGATGGTGCGGTTTTCGACGACGGTGCCGAGCGCGGCGTTCTCCGATTGCACGGCCTGGGGAGTGGTGGACACCTCCACGGTCTCAATCGATTCGCCCAAGACCATTTGGACGTTGAGAGTGCTGGTCTCGGTGACCACCACGGTCAGGTCTTGAAGGGCTTTCTTGAATCCGGACGCGACAAATTGCAGCTGGTACTCGCCCGGAGGAAGCAAGCTGAAGCGGTAACTGCCGCTGGCGTCAGTGGCGGCGGAACGCTTGAAACCCGTGGCCTTTTCGGTAGCGGTGATGGCGGCTCCGGCGATGGCCGCGCCGCTGGGATCGGTGACGATTCCGGTGATCGCGCCGCTGCTGACCGTCTGGGCGCGCATCGCCGGTTCCATCAGAGAGATCTGTAGCAGTGCAAGTAGCGCTAGCAAACTAATAAGAAACAGTCGGTTACGTCTTAGCATCGCTTGCTCCTTCAAGAAGACACACCCCGGCGCAATGTTTTCTGCCGGTATTCACGCCCTCGCCCTCGACTAGCGGTGGCAGTTTGTTTAAAAAAGGCTCTCGAACCACCCAGTGGCAACGAAACCAAATCGCGAGACAGTACCATCGGGCAGCGTGCGATTTCTGTCCAACGCTAATTTCCGATGGATGCTATCTAATTTTCGGAACACTGTTCCACTTTGTAGAACGATTGTCAAGAGGGATAAAATGGGCCGCAATGCCAGCGTGAAGTTCGATCCATGAACGGAGGGATGCGCGGGTTGAAAAAAATCGCAGAGGGAAAATTCAGAGGGCGATCTTGCGCGGCGGGCGGGCGAATCCCAACTGTTCGGAGAGTTCGGCGCTGGCGCGAAACAGCGCTTCTTTGAAAAACGCTTTGCGCTCGGCGGTCAGTTTGTGCTGGAACATGGACACGCCCATGGCGGCGACGATCCTCGACGAGAAGTCGCGGATGGGCGCGGCAATGCAGCTCAATCCCACCATGTATTCCTCGCTGTCGAAGGCAATGCCCTCTCGGCGCGCGGTGGAAATTTCCGAGAGCAGGTCCTCGATCCTGGTGCGGGTGCGAGGCGTGAGCCGGTCGAGCTTTTTCTTATTTTTGTACAGGGCCAGGATATCGGCGTCGGACAGCCCGGATAGAAATACTTTTCCGAGCGCGGTGCAGTGCGCGGGAGCGCGATGCCCGGTGTTGAAGCTGATGCGTATCGGAGCTTTGCTTTCTTCCTGAGAGATGTAAACGATCTCGGTTCCCTGCAAAATCGCCAAGTGGCTGGCCTCATGGCACTGTTGGGTAAGTTGCTGTAGCGCGATGACTCCAAAAGTGAGCAGCGGAGACTGCTGGTTGACCTGTTCGCCGAGGCGGGCCACGCGATTGCCGAGAATGTACCGGGATGTGGGCGCGTCGAAAGCCACATAGCCGGCGGATTCCATGGTGGTGATCAAGCCGGTGCATGGTGCTCTTGGGGGCTTTGAGCGCGCCGCTTAAGTCGGTGATTCCCAAACCGTTCGGAAAATCGCCAAGGGTATCCAAAATGCGAAGAGCCTTGATCAGCGACTTGACGGGCTTTTGATTTTTGAAGGATGAGCGTCTTGCTTTGGGCTTCATTGGGCTCCCGATCGGGACGCGACAATCTAACTCAATTGACGAATTTCGACAAATCCGCGGTGCGATCTGAAGGGAAATTATTCGTGCGCGCCTCTATTGCGGGCCCGTGAGATAGGTCTTGCGGTGGCGGACCTGATAGTTGCCCGCGACTTTCACTTCAATCTTGCGGTAGGTGTTCGGCGGACCCTTGGGGGTCGGATAGTAGCCTAGGCGGTATTGGGTGCGCAGCTCGCGATCGATGCGATCGAAGATGCCGGTGAGTTCCTGCACGGCGTCGGGGAAAAACATGGCGCCGCCCATGGTGTCGGTGATGGTTTCCAGGGCGTGTTCGCCGGCGGTGTTGCGGCCGCTTTCGTTTTTCACCGGACGGATCACGATGGTGTAGAGCAAAGAGCCGGAACGCACCGCGGCTTTGCGGGCGTCGTCGAAATCGGCGTAGCTGGTGGTTTCTCCGGCGTCGGTGACCAGGATGATGACGCGGCGGCGGTCGTCGCCGCGGCGCTCCAGCTGGCGCGAACCCAGCAGCAGCGCGTCATAAATGGAAGTGCCAGCGCCCGCGGGCATCCTGTGAACCGCGGCCTGCAAGGTGACCACGTTGTCGGAGAATCCGGCGAGTTGCGTGACGTCTTCGGCGATGGCGAAGACCGCGAGGCGGTCGCCAGGGCGGAGGACCTGCTTGATGAAATGAGCGGCGGCGTCCTGCTCGAAGGCAATTTCCTTGTGGGCGCTGAGGCTGGCATCGATCATCAGCACCAGATCGAGCGGCTGTTGCGTTTCGGACTCGAAGACCTCGATTTTTTGTTCCACGCCTTCCTCAAAAATCTGAAAGGCTTCGCGCGGCAGGTCCGGCGCGGGGCGGTTGCGCTCGTCGAGGACGCTGGTCAGCACGTTGACGAGGTTGACGTTGACGCGAATTTTGCTGCGCTGCGAGGCGTCGTCGTTATCGGCATCGTTGTCACGCGGTTTGGCAGGGGCCGGCGCGCTGGAATCCGGCTTGGGCTTGCGGGCCCACGGCGGCCGGTCGGTTTTGTCCTGGGCCCGTGCCGATCCGGCAAGAGAGAGGGCGGCCAGGCATACCAGGAATGCCAAGCGGGCTGGAGAGAATGTCCGGATCATGGACTATTAAGATGCAGGTTTCGCAACCCGCGTATCCACCGGCGCGGGGGGCAATTCGCCGTCGGCCCAGACGGCGCCGTCGGCGAAATACTCCTTTTTCCAGATGGGCACGGTGCGCTTCAGGGTGTCGATGGCGAAGCGGCAGGCCTCGAAGGCGGCCGGGCGATGCGGGGAGCTGACGGCAATGAAAACACTGGTTTCGCCGATTTCCAGGCGTCCCAGGCGGTGAGCGATGGCCACCCGATCGATCGAGAATTTCTCGTGCATCTGCGCGGCGATTTCGCGGATCTTGGCCAGGGCCATGGATTCGTAGGCTTCATAGTCGAGGTAAAGCGTGGGGCGGCCGTGAGAATGGTTGCGGACGCAGCCGTCGAAGGTGACCACGGCTCCATCGTCGGCGGTGCGAACGTGCTGGACCAGTGCGGGGGCGTCGATGGGCTCGCGTCCGAGAGAGAACAGGTCGGCGTTGGCGTTGGGAGGATTGGTCATCGATTGCCTTCAGCCGCCGCTTACCGGGGGGAGAAATGCGACTTCGTCGCCGGATTGCAGTGGCGTGCTCCACGCGGCAAATTCCTGGTTGCGGGAGGCTACCAGTGAGGCTCGAAAACGGGCGAGTTCGGGATCGCGTGCGGCATAGCGGGCGAAGAGTTCTTCGATGGGCGCGCCTTCGGCAAGATCGACGGATTCTTCGGCGCGGCCGACGATTTCCTTGAGGCGGCCGAAAAAGAGCACCTTCACGCGGATGGCGGGATTTCCCACGCTGAAATTGTAACCCGCCAGGACGGTTGCAGCCAGTGGCATGGACCTCGGCGCCGGCGTATGCAGCAGCGGCTACGGGAACTAAACCCAGGTGGCCAGCGTATAGTTGCGGTAAGGAAACAAGAGACCGGCGGCGCGACGGGAGAGTTCCATGAAGATCGTGGTCACGGGGTCGACCGGGTTGGTAGGCACGGCGCTGGTGAAGGCGCTGACGCGCGACGGGCACACCGTGTGTCGGCTGTTGCGGCGGGAGAGCATCACAGGCAAGAAGGAGCCGGAGAAGGCGGGGCCGGCGGGTCAGATCATCGACATTGCCTGGGACCCGGAAGATCCGAGCGCATCGTCGCTGGCCGATTCTCAAGGGAAAGTAGATGGGGCCGAGGGCGTTGTGAACCTTGCGGGAGCGTCGATCGCTGGGGGGAGATGGACGACGGAGCGCAAGATGTTGTTAAGGTCGAGCCGGGTGCGCACCACTCGCGCGCTGGTGACCGCCCTGGAGAAAGCACACGTGCGGCCAAAGGTTTTGGTGTCGGCGTCGGCGATCGGCTATTACGGCAACCGCGGCGAGGAAGTACTGACCGAGGAGAGCAAGTCCGGGGAAGACTTCCTGGCCGTTGTTTCGCGGGAGTGGGAAGCTGAGGCTTGGAAGGCTGAAGCGCTGGGCGCGAGGGTAGTCCTCGCAAGGTCCGGGATCATTTTGGCGAAGCACGGCGGGGCGCTTCCGCAAATGATGCGGCCGTTCCAGTTTGGAGTGGGCGGAAAGATCGGCACGGGCCAGCAATGGATGTCGTGGGTTACGTTGCAGGATGTCGTCGGAGTCCTTCGCTACGCGCTGGAGAACCCCGCTGTGGCCGGCGCGGTGAATGTGGTCGCGCCGCAACCGGCGCGAAACGTGGAGTTCACGCGGGAACTGGCGCGGGCCATGCATCGCCCCGCAATTTTCCCGGCGCCGGCGTTTGCGCTGCGCCTTGCGCTGGGAGAAATGGCCGACGCCCTGCTGCTCTCCAGCCAACGCGTCATGCCGGCAGGCTTGCAGCGCGCTGGTTATCCATTCTTGCATCCGGATTTAAAGGGCGCTCTGACAGCTGTGCTGTCTGTAAGTTAATCAGAAAATCTACTTTACAACCGCAAATGTGACTTCGAGCTTGGACACCTTGCCGCTCAGTGGGTCCGTGGCCACCGTGCTTTCCACGGTTTGTCCGTCGCGCAAGACGAGATTCAGCTCGGACTTAAACTGCCGAATTACTGGCTCATTAAACTGACTCAGAGCGAGGCTCGCCGACGCTTGGGACCCCTTCTCGAAAGGGAGCAGCACGTCGCCATCTATCCAAGACCGCTCGAACGTCAATTGCACGTCAAAGTTGCGGTCGTCCATACGATGCGCCCGGCAATCAATGTTCGTGCCAACGTCGACATATTGCATTCCGCCGTCTTTCCCAGCATAGACCGGCACGCGGGTTCCGATGCGCATTTTGGCCCATTCGGGCCCATGATCCACGGTAATCAGCGAAGTGTACGGCAGGCTCTTCACTTTCTTGTCTCCGTCAAACTCGGCAAAAACAATTTGCACCTTGACGGGCGTGGGCTTTTCCTCGCGAGCATCGGTTCTGGGCTTCTCGTCGACTTTCTTGTTTTCTTGCGCGCCGAGGCCCATGGACAGCATTGCTATTCCGGCGACAATCGCGGCGACGAGCTTGATTAGTTTCATTGGTCCTCCTGATAACCGAATCTCCTGCTGAACTACGAATTCATCTTTCCGATCCGAACTGCTCTTGCCTTTCGTCCTGACTTTCCAGAGCTTTGATTTCGAGCCGCGCAATCTGAATCAAATCGAGCGGAAATGACGCGTCCTTCGGCTCCGGCACCGGGTTCAGCACTGCTTGCGCCGCTTCTTTTCGCCGTTGCAAACCAGCTAGGAACCTGGCAAAAGCTTCCCGTTCGTCGGGGGGCACAAGAACCTCCGGCTCGCGCGCGACAACCTGCGGCGTCGCACCCGCCTTCGGGGCATGCCGCTTGGTACGCGCCCGGGGGGCCGGCGCAGCAATCGGAAATGTCGCGGCGTACCCGGCGAGGGACTTCTGCGGCTGGTTACCTGTGGTTTCGGCCTCCGCCACTCTTGGCCGAGATCCACCAGGCCGTGGCGTCTCGAAAATCCAAAAGGCAGCGACGATGATCAACGCGGAGGCGGTCACAAGGATCCACGCCGGAATCAAAACCGGCTCGCGCGCGGATTCTTGCGCTAGGCGTTCGCGAAGGCCGGGGAGAAGAGACCCTGGAACTTCCGTATTCGTGCGGCGTTGGACGGCAGCGTCGATCGAGGAGAAAAGCGCCCGCTCCTGACTCAGGGCGGCCTGACAGGAAATGCAGCCGTCTAGATGCGCGCGCAGGTCACCACCCGTTTCCGCTCTGGCGGCAGCAAGCTCGATCAACGCTGCTTGATATTTTTCACATGGCATCGCAGCTTCTCCGCTAATTGTTTCCGGGCAAAAAACAATCTCGATTTCACGGTGCCCACGGGCAGGCTGAGGATGGCCGCGACTTCCTCTTGCGTGTGGCCTTCCATGGCTGAAAGCAGGAGCACTAGGCGCAGCTTGTCCGGCAGAGCTTCGAGGGCGCGGTCGAGGTGGCCCTGAAATTCGCTGGAAGCGGCGAGATCTTCCGTCGAGGGCCGCGGCACGGGTTGCGCCCACAGGGTTTCGCGCAGCTCGCGCCGCTTCGCGGAGCGGAAGCGATCCAGCGCAAGGCGAAAAGCGATGCGCACCAGCCAGGCGCGGAAACGGTTGCGGTCGCGCAGGCGATGGAAGCGGCGGTAGGCGCGCAACAGGGCTTCCTGGGCGACGTCTTCCGCGTCGGCGCTGTTGCGCAGAACTCCCCGGGCCACGCGATAGGCGAGCGGGCCGCACTCGGCGAGGCGCTCTTCAAATTCCCGGCGGACGGCGGCGCTGGCCGCTTGGCTTGTCCACTCGGCTCCGGCCGCACCACGTGGCTGGATCAGAACCAGCTCCTGCATTGGGTCTAATGTGCGAGCCGCGAGCGCTCGCCCTCCCCGTACAACCTACCAGACGCCACGGTCCGCCGATTGGTTCAGCTGCCAAGCAGCTGGTTCTTGTGCCGCCGAGTTTTCGGACGGGAACCCGGGCATTTTATGGGAACACCAGAAAATCGATGGTCCGAGAGCGGAACAGAGCAAGGGATAACGCCGAGACGCTAAGAACGCTGAGGGCGCGGAGGGTGGCTTGGCCCGGATTGGAACAGGCCGCGTGGCGACGCGTTTCAAATCGGGAAGCGAGTGCGGTCTTTCCGGAACGCAAGAGACCTGGCCGAACGAGGAAGAGATGCGATGCGGGCATCGCAAGTATTTGACAAAAAACACGTTAGGCTCCGGCATGGAATCGAATCTGTCCACTTCGTCTGGGACCGGCTGAAAATCCTTTCGCTGGCCCTTCGCCTGCAACCCGAGGGGCATGCGGCCCTTTCCGCACAATGGCAGGACGCTTCTCGAAACGAGGCCGCCGGGTCAGGCGAGACTCGCGGCGCCGGCATTTGTGGTTCTTCTCACGGCGAGTGCGTGCACGCTGGGCTGCGTGGGGGTAGGCGCAGGCCTTGTAGCGCACCCGTCGCCTCCTCCTACCCCACCACCTATCAGCGTGGAGGTGACGCCGGCGACTGCGGCGGTGGTCCTGGGAAATACGCAGGCTTTTGCGGCCACGGTAACCAACACGACGGACACGAGCGTTTCGTGGAGCGTCAACGGGGTGCCCGGAGGTGACTTGGCGGTGGGCACGATCACCGAAGCGGGATTGTATACGGCACCGGGCGATCTTCCAGCGGCCGGAGCGTCCAGCGCGCCGGGATCGACCGCGAACGTGCAGATCACGGCGGTCAGCCACGCGGATGCGACGAAATCCGCCAGCTCCAGCGTGGCGGTCACCAGCGATGTGGCGATTGAGCTGGCGCCGAATGCGGCGGCGGTGGAGCTGGGCGCGACACGAGGTTTTCATGCGGAAGTCTCCAGCAGCGGGCACCCGGACACATCGGTGCGCTGGAGCGTTTCTGGCGCGGCGTGCCTCGGAGGGTGCGGCGCCGTGGATGGCAACGGCAACTTCACCGCGCCGCAGATTTTACCCAGTTCGGCAGCCGCCATTGTGACGGCGCGAAGCGTGGCCGATCCCACGAAGCAGGCGTCGGCGGCACTGACGATCACCAGCAATTTCTTGTTGCAGCTTTCCGCTCCGGCGAGCGTGCCAACCCGAGGCTCGGCGACCATCGCTGCCACGTTCACGCCAGTGCCGGGATCGAATCCGTCGCAAGTCCTGTCGTGGTCGATCTCCGGCAGCGGGTGCGGCGGGGCATCGTGCGGAGTGCTCACAGTGGTGACCACTCAATCGGGGGGCGGAACCCCAGTGGCCGATGCCGCGATCTACACCGCGCCGGCGGCAGCGCCCAACCCGGACACGGTGACGATTACCGTGACGCCGCAGGCCGACCCGGCGAAGAAAGCACGGGCCACGCTGACGATTCAGGCGGGCGGCAGCGTGAACGTTTCGCCGGCCACCGCAACGCTCGCGGGGAATCACCGGGTGACGCTGAAGGCCCAGGTCAGTGGAATAGCGAACACCGCCGTCAACTGGAGCGTGAACGGGATTGCGGGTGGGAACAGCACGCTCGGTCAAATTTGTGTAGTGGGTACTACTCCTTGCCAGCCGGTGACCAACGGAACGGCCGCGCAGGTGGACTACCTGGCACCGGGGGCGATTCCTAGCCCGAATCCGGTGACGGTGCAGGCCACCAGCGCGGCCGATCCAACGAAGAGCGCGAGCGCGCAGATCACCGTGATCAACCACGTCGTGGTAACGGTGCAACCCGCGAATGTGACCCTCGCGCTGCTGGCCGTCCAGAAGTTCACGGCCACGGTCATCGGGGCGAGCAATCAGAGCGTGGTGTGGCAAGTCCAAGGAACGGCCTGCACGGGGGGACCGGTGTGCGGGGCGATCGACCAAAACGGCACCTACACGGCGCCGGATGCCGCGCCGGCGCCGGCTGCGCTGCAAATTGTCGCCGTAAGCGCGGACGACGCGACGCAGTCGGGCACGGCCAGTGTGGCAATTTCTTCGGGTGCGAACATTTTGACGCTGCATCCCGCCAGCGTGTATGCGGGGGCGGCGGACGGCTTCACGCTGCGGGTCGACGGTAGCGCCTTTACGGCGGGAAGTTCCGGGCTGGGATCGGTGCTGCTGATCGGCGGAACGGCGCGGACGACGACGTGCGGTTCCGCCACGGAATGCACGGCGGCCGTAACTCCCGCTGACGTTGCAGCGCCCGGCAGCGTGGCCGTGCAGGTGCGAAACCCCAGCGGCGCGAAATCCAATGTGGTTTCGCTGGTGGCCGCCGCTCCGAATGCGTCGGATGAGTTGATTACTTTAACGAGCGGCGCACCGTTCGCAACCGCGAAGGACATTGTGGTGGTCGAGCCGACGACGGCAGGAGTGTCGGTGCCGGGCGACGATGTGGACCTGAACGTGGCGGCGCTTGGGGCGTTCTCGGTGTCGAGCAACACGTGCACGCTGGGCGGCAATCCAGTGGTGGTGCAACGCCCAGCGAATGGAACAGGCACGGCGGACATTTGTCTCTTCTCGGAGAGCAGCCTGGATACCAGCATGACTCTTGCGGTTTCCGGTGCGGGCGACGTCACGGTCGTTGCAACCCAGGCGCTTCAGCTTGGAATCCTGCGGGTCACGCTACAGATTTCCGCAAACGCCATTCCCGGCGCGCGCACGGTATTCATCCAAAACAAGAATCTAGACAGGGCCGCCGCGAGCGGAGCCCTGGAGGTGAATTGAAATGAGCTACACCGAACGTCGGCGCTTTCTGTGGGTACTTTTCTTGACGGGGCTGGTGGTGCTGGGGTTGAGCGCGGCTTTGGCCAACGCCACGACCCTGGCGCGGCTGCGCTTCGAGGATCTGGCACAACAAGCTAACGCGGTGGGCAGGCTGCGCTGCCTGGGATCGGAGGCGCGCTGGGAGAACGGTGAGATTTGGACGGAGACGCGGTTTGAAGTGCTGGAGAGCGACAAAGGGCTGCTGGCCGGGCTGGTCAGCGTGCGCATGATCGGTGGAAACGTGGGGCACATACACTCGCGGGTCGACGGAGTTCCGGTGTTTCGGAACGGGGAAGAGGTTTACCTGTTCTTGTGGGGACGCTACGGGGAACCGTATCGCATTTTGGGATGGTCGCAAGGAACTTTCCGGATTGCGCGGAATCCCGTGTCCGGGATGGAAACGGTCACGCAGGATTCGGCGCTGGCTTCCATCTTCGATCCGAGGACGCGGGCGTTTCGGCGCGGGGGCGTACGCAATCTGCCGGTGGGGCTGTTCCGGGCGAAGCTTTGGAAGGCGCTGAAGGAAAAGAATTAACACAGAGGGCACAAAGGTAGGAACACAGAGATCACAAAGAAGCAAAGAAGCAAAGAAGCAAAGAAGCAAAGAAGCAAAGAAGCAAAGAAGCAAAGAAGAGGAAGCAAAGAAAGAGTAAAAGAGAATCTAACGCAGAGGCGCTGAGTGCGCAGAGGAGCACGGAGAAGAGCATGGCGAAAAGCTTTCATGTGCGGGCGAGAGAAACTCTTGCGGTGGCTTTGGCGGCCCTTTGCGGAGTTGGGATTGTGCCGGGGGCCTGGGAGTATGCGTTCAACCAGATTGTTCCGGACGTGCGGCGGGGGGTGGCGGTTTCGGGTGGGTCGGCTTGCCCGGTGCGAGCGCATCAATTGAGCGCGGCGGGGAGCATTGGGCTGCGATGGAGCACGGCGCTGGGGAGCAATCCCGTTACGATCATTACGCAGAATCAGACGCCGGGGGGCCAGCTGAATGAGATCGAGCAAGTGATTACGCAATCGCTCGCGGTGTGGACCGGCGTTAGCGGCACGAACTTGGTGCCGGCTTCGATGACGCTATTGACGCGAACTGCCACGGTGAATGCCTGCGGCTCGGACGGGGTGAACTCTATTTGTTTCGATCAGGGGGACGCGGCGTTCACTCCGGGCGTGCTGGCGTTTACTCGCGTGATCACCGCGGATGCTATCGGCGAGCAGCTCGGCAGCTCGGCGCCCGCGACCGAGGTGGGCCAGATTCTGGATGCCGACATCCATTTCGACCCCAGCGATCCCAACATTTCCTTTGCGACGCCAGCGGCGCTGGGGGCCAATCCGCGGGCCTACGATTTCGAGTCTTTAATGACGCATGAGTTGGGACACTTTCTGGGGTTCAGTCACTCCGCGGTGTGGAGCGCGATGATGTTCCCGTTTGCTCCGGCGCCGGGAACCTTCAACGGCGCGAGGCCTACCGGGCTACGGCCGGATGCGTCGCTTGGCGACGATGACCGGACCGGTTTACGGGTGCTCTATCCAGATTTGGCGGATTCCGCGCACGCCGGAGCGATCAGCGGGCGAATCCTGCCGGCGAATCCACTCTCGCTGCCGGCGGCGCCGCCCGGGGTCTCGGGAGTATTCGGCGCGCACGTGGTGGCCGTGGATGCGGAGAGCGGCGCGGTGATTGCGGCTACGGTCGGGGGCTGGAGTTGTGCCGGGGACGGACCGGCGCAATTCGATGGGAGCTACGAGATCGATCGGCTGCAGGTGGGGCGCAGCTACACGATTTACGCCGAGCCGCTCGATGGCGTGGTGGTTCCGGCGCAGATTGCACCTGCGATCGTTTCGCTTTGCCGAAATTCCACGACGGACGCGGGGTGGCCGCCGCTGCAGGGATGCGTGGTGCCTGCTGTGGACACTAGTTTTACGACTCGGACGCGGCCTGGACCCTAGTTCTCGGCGCGGATGCATCGCGATTCGGCGACGCTGGGTACGAGTTCCCTAGGGCTTGAAAGCGGCCCTAAGCGCCACACTCTATATTCAGCCCGCGGCTAACCAGCCGCCGCCGAAGAGCAGGCCGGGGCCTAGCGACGCGAGGAAGATTGGTTTGCGCGCGGCCACCGGGCAGGCGCGGAACATTTGCAGGGCGGCGTGCAGGGCCGCGCCGCAGGTCGAGGAACCCAGATTGCCTGCGGTGCGGGCAATCGGCGGAAACGCCTCCGGTGAAACGCCGGTTACCTTGGCCAGCAGCGAGAGCAGGCGGGGGTTCGGCTGGTGGGTGGCGAACGCTCCCACTGCGGCGCGAGGAATGGCGCTGAGTTTTTCGATGGCCGAGAGAACTTTTTCCATTCGAGTGATGGCGGCGCGGGAGAGCGCTTCCCCATCGAAGTGCACATCCAGGCTGCCGTCGGTGGAGTCGGCGACGGTGACGGCGCCGGAATACTGGCCGGCGCAACCAAAGAGGAATTCACCCAGAAGATAACCAGGAGCCCCCCCATTTGGCGCGGCGCTGCGGAGAAGAAAGGCGCTGGCGCCGTCTCCGAACAAGCCTCCAAACTCGCCGGCCACGCGGCCGGGGACCAAAGTGCGGCTGTGCACGTCCGCGGTGATCACCGCGACCGTGCGCGCCTGCCCGGAAACGATCAGCGATTGCGCGACGGCTAGACCATTGATGACGCCCAGGCACGCGCCGCCAACATCCAGGGCGCTGCAGGTTTCCCGGACCGCCAGGCTGGAATGTAGCTGAGCGGCCAGCGAAGGATAGACGTGATGGGTCTCGCTGGTGGTCACCATCCAATCGATTTCGTGGGCGGTGCAGCCGGCGGCGCGAAGTGCTTCCAGCGCGGCCCGGGTGCCTAGCGAGATCTCGTTCTCGCCTTCGGCGGCGTAGGCTAGCGACTCGATGCCGGCGCGGCTACGGAGTTTGCCGACGGGCATGCCAAAAGCGCGGTCCACATCTTCGGAAGGGAGCGTCCGGGACCCGGTCACAAAGGCGGAACCGGCCAGCAAAACGCAGGACGGCCGCGCGGCGTTCCGCTGGCGATTCTCAGACTGCTCGTCGGTCATTAACATTCCTTGCGTCATTCCCTTGGTGGGGGCGGAATCGGCGGCACCAATAATATCATCCGGCAGAAGGCGCCGACTTGCCAGCGCAGACCGTTGCTAAATGGAGAACTTGTTACGCACCCAGAAATAGCCGGCGGCTGGGCATAGGATGCGAGAACCATGCGGGGAGATGTTCTTCGAGAGACATGAACGCGAGGTTGCGATTGGGTGACAATTCGTGGAGGCGAGCGGGCTAGTGCCGAATCGGGACTCTGCTCTTTGGCGGCTGTCAAGAGTTGGCGGGCTAATGTTTTTCAGCGGCGGCGCGATTTCGCGAGCAGGCGCAAAATCTCGAGATACAGCCAGACGAGCGTGACCATCAAGCCGAAGGCGCCGTACCACTCCATGTATTTTGGAGCGCCCATGCGCACGCCGGTTTCGATCATGTCGAAATCGAGAACCAGATTGAGCGCGGCAATGATCACCACGAAGAGACTGAAACCGATACCCAAGGGAGTGCTGCTGTAGAGGATGCCGACGTTTACGTGAAAGAAACCCAGCGCCATCGCGACGAGGTAGAAGACGGCGATGCCGCCGGTGGCGGCGATCACGCCGAGCTTAAAGCGCTCGGTGGCGCGAATGACGCCGGTCTTGTACGCCACCAGCATGACCAGGAGCGTGCCAAACGTGAGGCCCACAGCTTCCGTGGCGATGCCGGGATAGGACCTCTCGAAAAATGCCGAGATACCTCCGAGGACAAGACCTTCGAGCAGCGCATACAGCGGCGCGGTGAGCGGCGCCCAATTTTTCTTGAAGACGGTGACCAGGGCGGCGACCAGCCCGCCGATAAGACCGCCAATGATCCAAGGCGTTGCGTCTTCGGGGGTGGGTGAGTGCGCCAGGCCCCAAGTCCAGGCAGAAGTGGCGACGACGCAGAGCAATAGAAGGCCGGTCTTATTCACCGTGCCCTGCAGAGTCATCGCGTCGCCTAGAGCGACCTGACCCTGGAAAGCCTTTTCGTTCAGAGCTGGATTGGAGGTGCGAAATGGATTGGCCATGGGTAGTCACCGCAAGAACGGTACAAGGCTAGTGTACTACTCTCAATATATCGGATGCCAATCCGGCATGGCTTTCGTCCTAAGGGGCGAAAACTTGGTAGCGCTAACGGGAATCGAACCCGTATTTCGGCCTTGAAAGGGCCGCGTGCTAACCGTTGCACCATAGCGCCACAGCGGTTCCAGTTCGCTCTGATCTTAGCATATTGGCGGGACTTCATTCGCGTCACGGGCGTACGCGACGCCGGTGACCGCGTGCCGTTCGCGGAAACAGGCTCGGTTTTGCGACGGAGCTTGAGAATAGCAACGAGACCACCGGCAGAGAGCGTGAATCAGCGCCTATCAGGACGCGGAGCGCTTATCCCGGAACGACATAGCGAAGCCCAGCGGGAGCGCGAGAGCCACCAACAGCCGCGCGGCCCAGGAGCGCAGCTCCCTGAGCTGGGCCAGCGGGCCCCTACCGATCCCGAACGAGTAGCGGCTGAAATTAATCGCGGAACGAAACATTTTCCAGGGCGAGCGGAACAGCCAACCGGTGAGCTCGTCCAAGACGTACTTATGAAACAGCGCCGGACCTGTCATCGTGGCGGGATCCAGCAAGGACAAGTGGTCCGCGGCTCCGTCGTTGATGCTGTAGATCTTCAAGACTTCGTTCACGAAACGGGTCTTGTACTTACGCGACAACGCCAGGTACGTAAGGCCTTCGCAATTGAATCTGGGATTGGGGACCGGCGGAGTAGGAAAAGGGAACTCCTTGTAGGCATCGGTGCGCTGGAAACCCCATTTGTCGCCCTTGATGGTGTACTTGAAGTAAAGCTCAATCGCATCGGAATCCCACACGTCGTGGGGAAACCTGTCGCCCACCAGGTGGCCGTTTTGGTCTTTGCAAAGAGCGGTCACGGCGGCGAATTTATCTTTCTGGTCCGCCGGGATGGCGTCCCAATAGTATTTCAGGCGTTCCAGCGATTCGGGAACGCAGGCATCGTCAGAGTCCACCGTAGCCAGGAGCTCGCCATGCGCTTCCTGAGTCGCCCGGTTGGTCGCCGCGGGTTTACCCTGGTTCTGCTGACGAATGTAGCGGATGGGAAATTCCGAATGGTCTTGCCAGTCCTTGACCAGTTGCTCGGTGCCGTCGCTGGAACCATCGTCCACCACCAGCCATTCGAAATCGCGAAAAGTTTGCAGCCGGAGGCTTTCGTACACGCGAGGCAAGGTTGCCGCACGATTGTAGGTCGGAGTAAAGACAGTGAAGGTGTATTGGTAATTCACGGCCGAAGCCTTTGAAAAGACGGTCTATCCTTCGTCGACAAGCCCCGGGCTAGGCCTGGCGATACGTTCCTCATTCGCGGGCTGGGATTCTCCCGAAAGACAGACCCCACATTCTGCAACAATCGGGTAGTATGACGCACGCAAATTTACAAAGGTTACTATCAACATTTTTAATACGGAGTAGAAGGATTATGGAATAGATCGGCGCAATGCCCCAGGGCCCGACGCTTAGCCCTGGCGGTCCTGGAATTCTTCGTGCCAGGCCATTTGAATGGCTTCGAGTTTGCCCTCGTTGGAGGCCTTGGGATCACCGGAGAAGCCGGGCAGCTCGGTGATCCACTTGTGCATGTCGGTGAAGCGAACCGTAAGCGGATCGGAATCCGGATATTTATCGGTCAGAGCGATGGCGATGTCCTCTACGTTGTCCCAATCGAATGTGGCGGGCATCTTGGCTCCTTCTAATGAGCGGTGACCAGTGACTAGTGACCGGTGACTGGGAAAACCTGCGCGTCGCAAAAATGCCAACCTGTGGCGCTCGGTACAGCCCGCTTTTCACCAGCCACCGAATCAGTGATCGGCTTCCTTGGCGTAGTTTTTGTTCCACTCCGGGATTTCGACCACGATGTCGGTGGTGCCGTCGGGAACGGTTTGGCAGCCCAGACGCGATTTCGGCGTGATGCCGGGAGCCATGTCCAGCTCGTCGAGTTCGGCGTCCGTGGCCTCGTTGCAGGTCTGGAGGCCTTCTTTGACGATCACGTGGCACGTGGAGCAGGCGCAAACTCCGCCGCAGGCGTGGTCCAGCCCGGCCTTGATGCCCTCCGAAATATCCAGAATGCTGCCCGGAATGCCGTTGTGGCCGTACGGAATTTTCTCCGGGTCGACTTCGATGGTCTTGCCGCTGGGAAGAAATGTGACCTTGAATTTCTTCGTGGCCGGCGTGTATTTGACGTCTTCGATATAAGGATTGCTGCCGCCCATTTTTGCTACCTCCCGACAAAAGTCAAAAAGCTAAGATCGGGCACAACGTGCCGTGCCCCTACGGAAAACCGAAACTAAACGCAGCCGCGCTATACCTCGGCGAGCTTGCGGCCCTCAAGCGCGGCGGATACGGCGCTGTTCATGACCAGCTCCGCCAGGCGCGTCGTGGCGTGATTCAGCTCGTCGATGCGCTTGCGGATGAGTTTGTAGTCCGTACCCGCAACAGATTCCTTCAAGGCTGAGACAGATTGTTCGACCGCGGCGCGCTCTTCCGCCGACAGCCCGGCGACCTGCGGGCTGGAAAGTGCTTTCTGCGTTGCGGTCAGGATGGCCTCGGATTCGGTGCGCGCTTCGATGACCTGGCGTTCCGCAAAATCCTGTTCGGCATACTCGATGGATTCTTCGAGCATGCGCTCGATTTCGGTGTCGTTGATGCCGTAGCTGGGCTGTACATCGACAGAATGCTGCTCTCCAGTGCGCGTGTCTTTCGCGGCGACCTGCAGGATTCCATTGGCGTCGATCAGGAATTTCACTTCGATGCGCGGAAGCCCCGCGGGAGCCGGCGGCACCTTCAGCACGAAACGCGCCAGCGAGCGGCAGTCTTTGGCCAGTTCGCGCTCGCCCTGAAGCACGTGGATGTCGATGCCGGTCTGGTTGTCCACGCCGGTGGTGTACATCTCCTGCGCGCTGGCGGGGATAGTGGAATTGCGCGGGATGACTTTCGCCACCGCTCCGCCGTAAGTTTCGATGCCGAGCGACAGCGGCGTAACGTCCAGCAGCAGCATGTTTTTCACGCCGCGATCCAGGATGTTGGCTTGCGCGGCGGCTCCGAGGGCCACCACCTCGTCGGGATTCAGCTCGGTGTGCGGCTTGCGGTCGAAAAATTCCTGCACCGTGCGGCGGATCAGCGGCGTGCGCGTGGTGCCGCCCACCAGGACGACTTCTTCGATCTCGGTGGGCGAGAGCTGCGCGTCGGCCAGGGCTTGCTTCACAGGCGCCATGGTGCGATCCACGATAGGCCGAATCAGCGCCTCAAAGGAGCCGCGCGAGAATTCATGGACAAAGACTGCGCCGTTGGGCAGCGGAAAGCGCAGCGTGGCGGACTCCGCTTCCGAGAGCTGGTGCTTCACGGCGATGAGAGCTTTGCGGAGTTCCTGGGCCAACTCGGCGTGCGGAGAGAAATCCACGCGGTGTTGCTGGAGGATCTCTTCGTGCGCGAATGCCTGAAGAAGGTTGTCAATGTCGTCGCCACCCAGGTGCGTGTCGCCGTTGGTGGACAGGACCTGGTAGATATCGCCTTCGGCCGTGGAGATGAGTTTGAGAACGGAAATGTCGAAGGTTCCGCCACCCAGATCGTAAACGGCAACGCGGCCTCGCTGTCTCTCGTGCAGGCCGTAAGCCAGAGCAGCGGCAGTCGGCTCATTTACGAGGCGCAGAACTTCGAGGCCGGCGATCTTGCCGGCGTCCTTGGTGGCCTGGCGCTGGGCGTCGTTGAAATAAGCGGGCACGGTGATGACCGCGCGATCGACGGTGTCCCCGAAGAAGGCTTCCGCCCAATTTTTCAGCTCGCGGAGAATGAAGGCGGAAATCTCCGGCGGGGTGAATACTTTGTCTCCGAGCAGCACGCGAATTACGTTCTTGCTGCTCTTATCGATGCGGAACGGAAATAGCTTCAGCTCGTTTTGTATGTCCGCGACGCCGCGGCCCATGAGGCGTTTTACGGAATAGATGGTGCGATCCGACTGCGTCAGCAAGCGCCGGCGGGCCGGCTCGCCGACAATGATGCTGCCGTCCGGATCGAGGCTCACGACGGAAGGGCAAAGCGTTTCGCCGTACGGGCCGGGAATACACTTCGGCCGGCTCGTCTGCGGATCGATATACGCGACGAGGCTGTTGGTGGTGCCCAGATCGATTCCGACGATGCGTCCCATGTTTGCCAAGCACTCTCGCAAAAAAAGCGGCCGGAAGACCGCGGCTACAACAACTCTTTTTGAACGTTGGTTACCAAATTCCGGATATAGGAGCGGCGGTTGAGCAGCTCATTCAGCCGCGCCATGATTTTTTTCCGATCGACGTCGCCGGCGCCAGCGTCTATCGCCGCGTCCCACTCGCGGGCGGTCGCCTGCAGCTGGCCGTCTACTTCGCCGAGCTTCTCCTGAAAATTCTTTTGTGCGGATTCGAGGCGGGCCTTGAGCGCCGCGAGATCCCCGCCACCGGCTTTCGCTTCCCGCAACTCGTCGAGCGATTCGTTAAGCTCAAAGACTTCTTCCAATAACTCCGGAGGAGCTTGCTGCTTGTGCTGGCCTTCTTTGCGCATGCCTTCGAGCCCGAGCAGATATTCGACGCGAACGACTGAATCGCGCAGGACACGATAGGCGTCGTTCAGTTCCGAACTGTGCTTCAAAGAAAGCTCCCGCTCTTGCGGCGTGGCATTGACGAAATTGTCCGGGTGAAGCTTCCAGCTCAACTGCAAGAACTTCTGTTCCAGACCGCCCATTTCGATCCACAGCTTGCGCGGCATCTCGAACAGTTCAAAATAGTCGATCTGCTTCGGAAGCTGGAGGAGTTTCCCGCAACTCGAACAGAAGTGCGTGCCGAGCGCGCGCTCGTGGCAGCTCCAACAAACGAGAGGCGGATCGACGATCGATTTGAACGGCGTACTCATGTTCTTCGCAATCTGAAGGAAAAAGCGACGCGTCACTCTTTCCTTGCGCTGAAACAAAAAAAGTGGCTGGCGCGGCGGCCAACCACTTGTCGGACCAGCCCGTGTGTCAAAATCGACACATCGCACAGGCGGAAGCCTATTCCACTAGGCCGTAAAGGAGCTGCCGCAGCCGCAATTCCGCGCGGCGTTGGGATTCTGGAAGACGAACCCCTGGCGCATCAGTGTTTCTTCGTACTCCAGCGTGGTGCCATTCAGATACAGCAAACTCTTGGGATCGACGAAGATGCGCGCGCCAAATTCCTCAAAAACCTTGTCGCGGTCGCGCGCCTGGGTGTCGAGGCGCATCGCATACGAAAGGCCAGAGCAGCCGCCGCCCTGCACCCCGACGCGCAGACCGCCCTGTTCGGGCGAGACTCCATCCTTCTCGAGCAGCGCGCGGATTTTCTTGGCGGCGCGCTCGGTCAGGTGAATCGCGGCGATGTTTGGGCTGACTGTTTCCGTTGCCATAACTCAACTACCCCAAGAGTCTAGGTGCTTCGATCTTGCCCGGGCTTCAGCCACGCCACCCGGGCGTACAGCTTAGTGCCCGACCTTTTCGGTCACCGGAACTTCGATGCCGTGCTTCTTCTTCCAGTCGCCGATAGCGGCCTTAATGGCGTCTTCCGCCAGCACGGAACAGTGAATCTTCACCGGCGGAAGCGAGAGCTCGCGCACGATGTCGGTGTTCTTGATGCTCAGCGCCTCTTCGACGGTCTTGCCCTTCACCCATTCGGTGGCCAGCGACGAGCTGGCAATCGCCGAACCGCAGCCGAAGGTCTTGAACTTGGCTTCTTCGATGATCTTGGTGTCGGGATTGATCTTCATCTGCAGCTTCATCACGTCGCCGCACTCGGGAGCGCCGACCAGACCCGTGCCTACGTTGGGGTCTTCCTTCGGCAGGCTGCCGACGTTGCGCGGATTGTTGTAGTGCTCAACCACCTTGTCGCTATAGGCCATTGCGTGTTGCTCCTTAT
Organism: uncultured Acidobacteriota bacterium; assembly: GCA_963788495.1. Classification (GTDB taxonomy): domain Bacteria; phylum Acidobacteriota; class Terriglobia; order Acidiferrales; family UBA7541; genus Acidiferrum. The sequence continues at coordinate 160,294 of CAWBGX010000008.1, forward strand.
AACTTTTCGTTCAAAAGAATTGCCGAATCAAGCTCAGACACACCAGCCCGAGGGCCGGCGGCAAAGTCTACTAGCGTCGCGCCAGACTGGCCGAGCTGTCCAAACCCGCGCTCTTGACCGCTTCTTCGGAAAGAGACACGTTCGGCACCGATGCCGAGCGGCCCGCCGCGAGCTGCCGCAGCGCGTCCTTGATAAGCTCCGCGCCAAGACCCAAGGTCTTCAGAAAGGCGCGCACTTGCTGAACTTCGTGGAACGAGCGCACGCCCGCCACGCTGTCGCCGTCGGCGGAATATGGCACAAAGGAGACGCGAAACGCAGCGCCCGTGCCCCCGATCAAGCGATGAATCCGAATTGTTCCTTCGTTTGCCATGTGGTGTCCTTCACTCAGTTAGATGAAATCCTCAAGCCGTTTGCCACTTCATTTTGGAAATATCGATGCCTTCCTTGGCCATTTCGTACAGCGGCGACAGCTCACGAAGCTTGGTGACCACCTGGACCATCTTGTCGGTGACGTAATCGACCTCTTCCTGGGTGTTGAAGCGCCCTAGGCCGAAACGGATCGAAGTATGTGCCAGATCTTCTCCCACGCCTAAGGCTTTGAGTACGTAACTGGGCTCCAGGGTTGCAGAGGTGCAGGCCGAGCCGCTGGAAACCGCAATATCGTTGATGCCCATCAGCAGCGATTCGCCCTCGACGTAGGCAAAGCTCATGTTGAGGTTGTTGGGCAGGCGATGCTCCAGCGAGCCGTTGATGAACACCTCGTCGAGCTTGGCCTCCAGCTGGGTCTTTAGGCGATCGCGCAGCGCGCGCAAGCGCTTTGACTCTTCAGGCATCTCCTGCTGAGCGATTTCGCAGGCCTTGCCCAGCCCGACGATGCCGGTCACATTGAGCGTGCCGGAGCGCATGCCGCGCTCATGCCCGCCGCCATCGATGATGGCCGAGAGCTGGACGCGGGGATTGCGGCGCCGAACGTACAGCGCACCAACGCCCTTGGGTCCATAAATCTTGTGCCCCGAAATGGAGAGCAGGTCGATATTGTCCTTCTGCACGTCCACCGGAATTTTGCCCACTGCCTGGACGCCATCGACCGCGAAGATAATCCCGTGTTCCTTGGCGATTTTGCCGATTTCCGCCATTGGGTTGATCACGCCGATCTCGTTGTTGGCGTACATGATGGTGATCAGGATCGTCTTCGGCGTAATCGCCTTGCGAACATCCTCGGGGTCGACCCGGCCGTCTTTCTGCACCGGCAGATAAGTCACTTCGTAGCCGTACTTTTCCAGCCGCTTACAGGTGTCCAGCACAGCCTTGTGCTCGATCGCCTGGGTGATGATGTGGTTGCCCTTTTCCCGGTACATTTCGGCAACGCCCTTGATCATCAGGTTGTCGGATTCCGTGGCGCCACTGGTGAAAATGATCTCCTTGGGCGTCGCGCCGATCAGCGCGGCTACCTGCGCCCGCGCGTTCTCGACAGCTTCTTCGCCGGCCCACCCGAAAGAGTGGTTGCGGCTGGCGGCATTGCCGAATTTCTCCGTGAAATAGGGCAACATCGCTTCGACAACGCGCGGATCGACCGGCGTAGTCGCGTGATTATCCATGTAAATCGGCAGCTTTACGGCCATGTTCCTTATCTCCTGAATCCCCTAAGTTCGCAGTGCGACGAGCGTATCCTGCGGCTCTTCGCTCATCTGAGAAATCGTTACCGTGCCCAGCACCTGTAAAATGCTCTCATTCACGCGGCGCAGCGGCTCGCGCACCGAGCAGCGGTCGGTGGTGTCGCAATTCCCGTGGCTGGTGACGCACGAAGTGATCAGCACCGGTCCATCGATTGCCGAAATCACGTCCAGCGCGCTGATCTGGCTAGGGTCCTTCGCCAACTGGTACCCGCCATTCGAGCCATGCTTAGCGGCGACCACTCCCTGCCGGGCCAGTCTTTGCAGCACCTTAGCCATCAGCGTGGTCGAGATGCCGTACTCTTCGGAAATTTCATTGGCGCTACAGGCATGCTCCTGGCGATGCATAGCTAGGTGCTTGACGGCAATCAGCCCGTAGTCGGCCTTTTTGGAAAGCTTAAACATCGAAAGAAGTCGCCCCACCCACGACGCCATATACGACTGAAACAGTCGCAGATGAAGTTTACGCTGCCTGGGGCCACAAGTCAAATGAATCCCTCATTGCCGGGCCGTACAAGGTCTGTGTTTCGTTCAAGTTAGTATAAGACTGAATTGGTCTGAATTTTACTAGCAGTTTCCCTCCAATGGTTCGACCGTGCAGCGAATGGTACTTTCTGCCGAACGAACGGCAGCACTCCGGCAACCGCGGACCATGTGATAGGCTACGACTTCGGTGGATGATTGCTGCGAGGATGCGTGCAAACTGACAGAGCGACGCTGCGGCGAGCGGGAGTGCTCGGCTTTCTCTGGCTGGGTTTGCTAACGCCGGCGATTGGGCAGTCCACCCAGCCTCAGCCAGCAGACCACCAAGCTCCGGAAACCGCGAAGACGAACCAGGATCCCGAAGCGCCCCGGACCTTCGTGCTCGTCGGCGCAGGTGACATCGCGGGTTGCAAGGCCATCGAAGGCGCGCAAGCCACCGCCAAGCTGATCGAGCAGATTCCAGGCACGGTTTTTGCTGCCGGCGACCTGGCGTACGAGCGCGGCAGCGCGGCGGACTTCCGAGATTGCTACGGCCCAACCTGGGGTCGCTTCAAGGACCGCACTCGCCCCGCGCTGGGAAACCATGAATACGCCGATCCCGCCGCGACGGCCTATTTTCAGTACTGGGGCGATCAGGCCGGACCCCCCGGTAAAGGCTATTACAGCTATGACTTGGGCTTATGGCACATCGTGGTGCTGAACACCAACTGCGGCGCCCAAGGCCTGGGAGGCTGCGCTGACGGCTCCCCCCAGGAGGCGTGGCTGCGTCAAGACCTCGCCGTACATCCCAACGCCTGCATCCTGGCCTATGGCCACCACGCGTTGTTCAGCAGCGGGGTGTTCAAAAATCATGCGATTCATCCCGAACTCAAGTCAATCTGGCAGGACCTGTACGCCGCGCATGCTGACCTGATGCTCGTCGGCCACGAGCACTCTTACGAGCGCTTCGCGCCTCAAGACCCGGACGGCCGAGCCGATCCAGCGCACGGGATTCGCGAGATCGTGGTTGGGACGGGTGGCCGCAGCCACGACCTGCTCGGCTTTGCGATCCCCAACAGCGAGGTACGCAACACCGACACGTACGGCGTGCTGAAGCTGACGCTGGTGCCTCAGGGCTACACTTGGGAGTTTATTCCGGAGGCGGGCAAGACCTTTCGCGACTCCGGCGTGGGAGTGTGCCATAACCAGGCGCCTCAAGAAGCGCAAGCTGTTGGGCGTCCCTAATACGCTGTCGGGGCGCATTTAATCGTCTCTAATCAGGTCGCGCCAGGCAATTAGCCGCATCAGGCGGTGCGGGCCTCGCCTGCGAAAGCGGGACCCAGCTCCCACACTCCAAATTACGGCTTCGCCCCTGAGCAGGCGCCCCCGGTGGCGGCGGCTTCGATCAATTTTTGTACCGCTGGCGCGGGCATAAGCAACAACTGCGCTTTTTGCTTCTGGATTTGCTGAATCGCGGCAAGCTGTTGCGCTTTCCAGTCGTCCGGCGCGGCGCTGCCCTTGGCGATGAAATCGAGGGCCGCCAGCCCGGCAGCACCCAGCGCCGATAGATCCTGCGAGTCTTGAACGACTTCCTTCACCAGGAACGATCGCTCGGCGAGAGGCTGAAGCTTGGCGTCATTGTCTCGCCAAACAGAAAGTTCGGCCCGCAAGCTCGCTTCCGATGCGGCGTCGCGGCAACCGGCGGCGATGAATTTATCCACCAGCTCCGAAAAACGGCGGGACGTGTCGCTCTCGAGCGGCACGGCATCCACCAGGCGATTCAGGGGCGTCGCGCTGGTGGGCTCCGTGGCATGCTCGCGGGTGTAGTCCTTGGCCGGCTCGACGACATCCGCGAGCGTGCGCAAGGCCGCAAATTCTTCCGGGCTGCTGGGACCCGCGATGCGCTGCAACATCAGACGGTAAGACGTCCGGTGAGTGAGGCCCAGCCATTCCAGTCGCTCGCTGATGGCGTTCATCCGCGTGTACATCGAAGCCGGATCGGTCACGTTCTGCGGTGACCACAAGCGTTCCGCGATGGCCGCGTTGCGCGGCCAGATGCGCGAATCGATGTTCTCGGCGTTGACATATTCCGACCACATGCAGGACTCGCCGCCCAAAATCAGTTTCTGCTGCTCCGGCGTAAGATTCGCCGCCGCCCCGCCGAGAGGATCGACGGCGTAGTGCCGCGCGGCAGTCCAGCCGAGGTCGAGATAGTAGCCGTTGGAAAGGATCCCGTGATAACCCTGCACCGCGGCCTGCGCAAGAGACGCCTGGCCGCGCCAGGATTGAATGACGATGTCCTTGGGAACGCCAGGGACAAAAACTTCATCCCAACCGACCACCGCTTTACCGTGCTTGGTCACAATTTTCTGCACCCGCTGGCTGAAGTACGCTTGCAAGGCTTCATTGGTGGCGAATCCGTGGGACTTCTTGAATTCCTGGATCTTGGGGTTGGCGTCCCACTGCTTTCCGTTCACTTCGTCGCCGCCAATATGAAAGTAGCGGTCCGGAAAGAGCTTGGCCATTTCCTCGATCAATTGGTCGAGAAACCTGTACGTTTTCTCGTTCGTGGGGTCCATAGCCGGATCGAAGACTCCCCATTTGCGTTCGATTTCGTAGGGGCCGGGCCCGCTGGCCAGTTCGGGATGCCCGACGAACCATGCGGTGCTGTGTCCCGGCATATCAAACTCGGGCACCACGCGAATGCCGCGATCTCGCGCGTAAGCAATCAAGTCGCGAATTTCCTCTTGCGTGTAGTAGAGCCCGTCGGAACCCATGCCCTGCAGCTTGGGGAATTTCTTGCTCTCGGCGCGGAAGCCCTGATTTTCCGACAGGTGCCAGTGAAAGACGTTCATCTTCACTGCTTCCATCCCGTCAATGTTGCGTTTCAGAACATCGAGCGGGATGAAATGGCGGCTGACGTCGATCATCAAGCCGCGCCACGGGAAGCGTGGGCTGTCTTCGATGGTCACCGCCGGAACGGAGAAAGCTTCGGGAGAGACTTCGACCAGTTGAAGAAAGGTTTGCAAGCCATGCATGGCCCCAAGCGGTGTCGCCGCAGTCAGGCTCGCGCCGTCGGGGGTGACTTTAAGAACGTATGATTCATCCTCGCCGAGTTCTTGGACTTCCTTGCTACCGTGGTCCGTGTGGATTTCCAGCGTGGGCTTCGCTGAGGCCGGCGTCTTTGCAGCGAGTGGGATTCCGGTCTGGAGAGAAAGCTGCCGCAGGAATCGCGGGACGGCGTGCTCCAAACGAGCGTCCGTGTGACCCGCCAGTGCCACCGAAAAAGAGGAGTCGATGCGCAGGCTTCCGTTTCCTGACTGTACGTTGGAGGGAACGGGCATTAGATTGAGTTGCGGCTGCCCTTGGGCGCCTGCCCGTGCCGCACACAGCAGGACCGCGAAAATCATGACGCAAGATGCCTGCATCCAGTGACTGGCAGCCATAAACTTGGAAGGACCTCCTGCCTGTATTGAATCGAATAAATACTGGTCGTACCGGCTCCGGCGCGATAACGCATAGTGTCACAGTCGGCGCGCCGGGCCAAAATGGATTTCTGCTCCGACGGCCGCGGACAGCGATCCGTGAAGTTTGCGGCGCACCCGTTTCGCAGCCTAGGTTAGAATGAGTCAGGGGCCTGTGTGCGCTCACGATGAAAACTTCCATCGCGCTGTATCCCGGCTCGTTTGATCCGGTCACCAACGGCCACCTCGATCTGATCGAGCGCGGCGAGAAGATGTTCGACTTGCTGATCGTAGCGGTGTTGCGCAATGCGGAAAAGCAGCCGCTGTTTTCCGTGGCCGAGCGCGTCGAGATGCTGCGCGAAGTGACCAAGCCTTGGGCCGGAGTGGAAGTGGACGTTTTCGATGGCCTGCTGGTCGAGTATGCGCGCAAGCGCGGCGCCGGTGTGATCCTGCGCGGCATTCGCGCGATCTCGGATTATGAGTACGAACTGCAGATGGCGCTGATGAACCGCAAGCTGGAGCCCCGACTCGAAACGGTTTTCATGCTGCCCGGCGAGCCGTACAGCTATTTAAGCTCCAAGCTGGTGCGCGAAATCGCGCAGCTCGGCGGGCCTTTGGATGGGCTGGTGCCGCCTATCGTCGGAGAGCGCTTGCGCGCGAAGATTTTATGAACGGTTGACGCTCCAAACTGGAAGCAAAAACTGGTCAAAGAGGAGACCGCAGTGCAACTGACCGAACGCATCAATCGCATACAGATATCGCCCACCGCGGCGGTGATCGCAGAAGCCGACAAGCTGAAATCCCGCGGCGTGGACATCGCCGACTTCGGGCCGGGCGAGCCGGACTTTCCGACTCCGGACCACATCAAGAAGGCCGCGATCCGCGCCATCGAGCAGAACTACACCAAGTACACCCCGACCGGCGGAATCATGCCGCTGCGCGAAGCCATCTGCGCATGGCACAAACGGGAGCTGGGCTCGAGCTACGAACCCAAGGAGTGCGTCGTCAACGTCGGCGGGAAGCACGGAATCTTCCAGGTCGTGAGCGTGCTCGTCCAGCAGGGCGACGAGGTGATTATTCCGGCGCCGTACTGGGTGAGTTTCCCGGACATCGTGAAGTACGCCGGCGGGACGCCGGTTCACGTCGGCACCCGTCCTGAGGATGGTTTTAGCGTGAAGGCCGCGGCGATCGAAAAGGCCATCACGCCCAAGACCCGGATGCTGATTCTGAATTCGCCCAGCAATCCGAGCGGCGGCGTGGTACCTCCCGAGGAATACGAGAAAATTCTGGCGCTGTGCAAGAAGCACAACGTGTGGCTGCTGGGCGACGAGTGTTATTCGCACTTTACCTATGCGCCGCACAAGCCCTATTCGATTGCCAGCGCCGCGGGTTCCAAGGAAAACGTCATCATCATCGGCTCGATGTCCAAGACGTTCGCCATGACCGGCTGGCGCGTCGGCTACACGCTGGCGCCCGAAGCCTTGGTCCAGGCCGTCGTCAAATTGCAAAGCCAGTCCACCTCCAACCCCACTTCGATCGCTCAACACGCGGCCCTGGAAGCCATGCGCGGCCCCATGGATTCCGTACCGGTGATGCTCGCCGAATATGACAAGAGGCGAAAGCGCATCGTGGAAGGATTGCGCGCCATCCCGGGAGTGACCTGCGAAATGCCCGGCGGAGCGTTCTATGCTTTCCCCAACGTCGCGGCGCACCTGGCCAATGGAAATAGCGCGCAAGCCCTCGCCAAAGACACCACCGAATTGGCGAAATTGCTCCTCGACAAGGCCCGGGTAGCTCTGGTAGCGGGCGACGCTTTCGGCGCTCCCGGATATTTGCGGCTTTCGTACGCCACCTCGATCGAGCGCATCGACGAAGGCTTGCGCCGTCTGGAGCGATTCTTCTCGCGAGCCGAAGCCGCCGCCTGATTCGTGAAACCCGCTCCGCTACGCATTGAGCCGACTTTCAGTCCCCGCCTCTGGGGTGCTCGCTCTCTCGCGCCTATCTACCCGGAAAAATCCAATCTGGCGGAACCTTTGGGTGAGGCTTGGCTCACCGACGTGGACTGCCGGGTCGCTTCCGCGCCGTTTGAAGGAAAGACTCTCGGCGAAGCCTGGCGGGACATGCCGGTGGAGTGGCGTGGTACCCGGCTGGCTTCCTGCGAGAGCTTTCCGCTGCTGGTGAAGTTTATTTTTCCCAGGGAAAAGTTGTCCATTCAAGTGCATCCGGACGATGCCTACGCGCAGGCCCATGAGAAGGCCGCAGGCGGCCGGGGAAAAACCGAGATGTGGCATGTTGTTTCCGCGGAACCCGCCGCTCAACTGCTTTTGGGCTTGAAGCCCGGTTCCGACAAAGCCAAGTTCTTGGCCGCGCTCGCCTCGCACACCGTTGAGAACCTGTTTTTGGCCCACACGGTCCGTGCCGGCGATACTTTTTTTGTTCCCGCCGGAACGCCGCACACCATCGGCGCGAACATGATCGTCTGCGAAGTGCAGGAGTATTCGGATCTGACCTACCGCATGTACGACTATGACCGCGTCGATGAGCGCGGCAGGCCGCGAGAATTGCACTTGGAGAAAGCTCTGGAGGTGACGCAATTCGGGGAATCTCGCGGCGGCAAGGTGGCACCCCTACCCCTTGCGAACGGCCCGGTGAGGAAGACTCTGCTTGCCGCGTGCCGCTATTTCGCCACGGATCGCTGGGAATTTCGAGCGACGGTGCAAACGGAGACCGTCGCGGATTGCTTTGAGATCTTTGTCGTGTTGGAAGGCACGGGCAGCATTCATTGGCAGGGCGCGCCCTTGCCCTATAGCCGCGGCCAATGCTGGCTTGTGCCGGCATCGTTGGGCCGTTTTTCCCTGCAGCCTGAGCAAAGCTCGTCTGTGATCAGAACCTATGTTCCCGACCTGGCCGATCTGTGTTCCAATCTACGGAATGCGGGCTTCACCGCCGCTCAGCTGGCACAAGCGGTATTTTCTTAGCTCAGGAACACATGGCCACAGAAAAACTGGGCATTCACGCCATCATTCTGGCCGGAGGGCGCGGAACGCGCTTCTGGCCGCGCAGCCGCACTCGCACGCCCAAGCAGCTTCTCAACATCGTCGGAAAAGAAACCATGCTGGAGCAGACGGTCGCCCGCCTGCGGCCGCTGATTCCCGCCGAGCGTATCTGGACGGTGACGAACTCCGAGCAGGCCGTCGAGGTGCGGAAGCAATTGCCGGCGCTTGCGCGCCGCCGCGTGCTGACCGAGCCGGTTGGCCGCAACACTGCCGCAGCCATTGCGCTGGCAGCACTCCACGTGCGCCACTCCGCGCGCGGCGATGCTCTGCTTGCCGTGCTTCCTGCCGACCATTACATCGCGAATCCGGAACGTTACCGCGTGATTATGCGAGCGGCGCTGGATGTGGCGCGACGCAACGGACGCATGGTGGTACTCGGAATCCCGCCAAGCCGCCCCGAGACCGGTTTTGGTTATATCCAGCGCATAGGTGAAGCACTCGATTCCAGAGGCTTCCCCGTTTTTGCCGTTCGCCGTTTCACCGAAAAGCCCGCGCTGGCCGTCGCCAAGGAATACGCCGGCTCCGGCGACTACCACTGGAACGCCGGAATGTTCTTCTGGCGGGTATCGACGTTTCTCAAAAATCTCGAAAAGTATTTACCGAAAACCTTCGCGGCGCTCGAATCCCTTGCCGAATCCATCGGCAAACGGAGCTACGAGCGGCAACTGCGCGACATCTATCCCCAACTCGAAAACATTTCCGTCGACTACGCCATCCTGGAGCCCGCCACCCGGGAGCAGGGCGAGCCAAGCGTCTTCGTGATTCCCGCCGAAGTGGGCTGGAGCGATATCGGCTCCTGGAGCGCCGTCTACGAACTCCTGGCCCGGCAGCCCGGAGAAAATATCCTGGCTGGCGCCGGATTCACGCTCGACGCCGAAGGGAATTTCCTGTACTCCCCGACGAAATTCATCGCGGCAGTCGGAGTTCGCGACCTCATCGTCGTGGAAACGCCCGACGCCTTGCTGATCTGCCCCCGCGACCGCGCCCAGGATATCGGCAGAATCGTGAAAAGGCTCGAAGACCAGAAACGCGAGGATTTGCTGTAGCAAGAGCCAATCCGGCCGGTGTGCGGAAATATCCTATCGCGTATACTCAATCCAGATGAGCTCCATTCGTTTTGGAACAGATGGCTGGCGCGGCATCATCGCCGAAGATTTTACCTTTGCGAACGCCCGCATCGTCGCGCACGCCGTCGCCCGCTACGTGGTGCGCAACGAGGATCCGCGCAAAGGCGTCCTCATCGGTTACGACCACCGTTTTGCGTCGGGCCGCGTCGCTGCCGCCGTCGCCGAAGTCATCAGCGCCACCGGCACGCCGGTCTGGCTGGCCGACAAACCTTGCCCGACACCGGCAATCTCGCTCCTGGTTCGCCAAAGAAACGCTGCCGGCGGCATGGTCATCACCGCCAGCCACAATCCCTACAACTGGAACGGCATCAAGTACAAAGCCAGCTACGGTAGCAGCGCCCTGCCCTCTATCGTCGCGCAAATCGAAAACGAACTCGACGGGGTCGTGCGCGACGGGGTCCCGCCCCTTCCGCCCCGCAGCGACCTGATTCACCCCCTTGAACCGCGCGCCCCGTATCTTGACACTGTCGAAAAGCTGGTCGACTGGCCCCGCCTGCGCAACGCAAAATTTCGCTTCGTCTCCGACCCCATGTACGGCTCAGCCGCGGGCCTCCTCCACGAACTTTTCCAGCGCAACGGAATTGCCTGCGACGAAATCCGCGGCACCCGCGATCCTCGTTTTCGCGGCATCCATCCCGAGCCCATCGAGCCCCACATCGACGCCCTGCGCCAGGCGGTCCTCGCCGGCAAATACGACGCGGGCCTGTGCGCCGACGGCGACGGCGATCGCATCGGCGCCATCGATCGCGACGGCTCGTTCATAAATCCCCATCAGATTCTCGCCCTGCTGGTCTGGCATCTCGCCGGAACCCGCAATCTCCCCGGCGACATCGCCAAAACCTTCTCGGTAACCAAGCTGATCGACAAGCTGGCCGCAAAATATGCCCGCAAACTCCACGAAGTCCCCATCGGCTTCAAATATATTTGCGAGCTGATGCTCGAGCAAAACATTCTGATCGGCGGCGAAGAAAGCGGCGGCATCGGCACCAGCCTGTATCTCCCCGAGCGCGACGCCACGGTTTCCGCGCTGTTGCTCGCCGAGCTCATGGCCTGGCACGGCAAATCGTTGGGAGAATTGCTGCGAGCGCTGCATGCGGAGTTTGGCGAGTACCACTATGGCCGCATCGATTTGGACCTCAAGCCCGGCCAAAAAGAAAAAGCCATCGCCCACTTTTCCAACGGAAAGCTGGACAAGCTCCTGGACTGGCCCATCGTCCGCCGCGAAGACATGGACGGAATCAAGCTCTATCTGGGTGAGATAGGGTGGGTCCTGGTGCGCGCATCCGGAACGGAAAACCTTCTCCGCGTTTATTCCGAAACCTGCAAACCGGAAACCACCCGCCGCGTTCTCGGCGCTGTAACCAATCTCGTGCGAGAATTATAGCCGTGCCAAATGCCCAAGGTGCTGCCGTGGAAACCGTCAATCTCCAAGAGAAATTCAGCCGCTTCTCCGACTATTGCCATCCGCGCATCATCGGCGAAGTGAACGATTGCCACGTCAAAGCCGTAAAACTCAAGGGCGAGTTCGTCTGGCATCATCACGAGCAGGAAGATGAGTTGTTCCTGGTCGTCAAGGGCAACCTGCGCATGAAATTTCGCGACCGCGAAGCCATCGTGCACGAAGGCGAATTTGTCATCGTCCCGCGTGGTGTCGAGCACTGCCCCGTCGCGGACGAGGAAGTTCACATTGTCTTGATCGAACCCAAATCCACATCGAACACCGGTAATATTACTAACGAAAGGACCGTCGCCCAGCTCGAGCGCCTCTGATCTACCCAGCTCCGGCCGTGACAATTCATCTCATGGAACGCCGCTTCTACACGCTCGACGTCTTCACCACCGCCCGCTTTGAAGGCAACCCGCTGGCGGTCATCACCGACGGCGATGGACTCTCCAACGACGAGATGCAGGCCATCGCCCGCGAAATGAATCTCTCGGAAACCGTCTTCGTGCAAAAACCCACCGAAGACAACGCTCTCGCCCGCCTGCGCATTTTCACCACTCGCGAAGAGCTGAAGCTCGCCGGCCATCCCGTAATTGGCACTTGGTTCTTGCTAGCCGAACTCGGCGTGGTGCCCGCCCAGGAAGGCGGCGTCCATGTCCTGCAACAAACCGGCGCGGGAATTCTTCCCGTGGAAATTCGCTTCAAAGACGGCCGCCCGCAACGCGTCACCATGACCCAGAAGGAAGCCGCCTTCCGCCCGGCGAAAATCAATAAAAAAGCGCTAGCCGCCGCGCTGGGTCTCTCTCCGAAGGACCTGGATCCCAACCTCGAACCCGAGTACGTTTCCACCGGCATCTTCAATTTGATGGCGCCGCTGCGAAATCGCGCCGCGCTGGGAAAAATCGCCATCAACATGCTCGCGCTGCGCAAGCTGCTCGGAAAAAACGCAACCATGGCCTATTGCTTCACCGGCGCCGGCAATGGAAAGGTCTTCTCTCGCGGCATACTCCCCTGGGAGCCCTACGAAGACGCTGCGACGGGATCAGCTGCCGGCTCCCTAGGTGCCTATCTCGTTCGCCACGGCAAGCTCTCGCCGGGCCACATGTTGAGCATTTTGCAGGGCGAAGAAATGGGCCGCCCCAGCCACATCGAGGTAGAAGTAACGCAAAGCGGAAAAAAACTAGTCCCCCGCGTAAGCGGCGCAGCAGTCAAAGTCTTCGAAGGCACAATCCAAGTCTGAGGATCCTAAATGTAGGGGCGCGCTTTAGCGCGTTCCTCCGATCTTTATTTTTACTGAATGGCGAGTGATTTCCGAAACGCATCCAGGATCCCATTCACAAACGATCCCGAATCCTCCGAAGAAAATTTCTTAGCCAGCTCGATTGCCTCGTTCAACACCACTTTGGGCGGCGTATCCGTCGCCCGCAACTCATGAATGGCCAGCCGCAGAATCGCCCGATCGATAGCCGCCAAACGTTCGAACCGCCAGTTCTCCGCATGCTTCACGATAATTTCATCCAGCACTACGACTTCGCGAGCGGTGCCTTCGAACAATCGATTCGCAAAAGCCCGCGTCGGATCCGAAGCCTTGGCGCCCCGCCAGAATTTCGCTTCCAACTTGGCAGGCTCCTGCTGGCTCATGTCCCATTGAAACAGCATCTGCATGGCAAACTCGCGGGCTTTGCTGCGTAGCGACACGTTACTTGTGCCGCGGCTTTCGCGGCGCGCCAGCCTTGGAACCCGCAGCGCCAATCTTGCCGGCCGCCAGATCCCGGCCGCCGATCTTCCGCGAAAGTCGCGCCATTTCGATCGCCGCCAACCCCGCTTCGAATCCCTTGTTGCCGCCCTTCAAGCCCGCCCGGTCGATCGCCTGCTCCAGCGTGTCGCACGTCAACACGCAAAAAATAATCGGCAGTCCGCTATCCATTTGCGCCAGTTGCAGTCCCCGAGCAGTCTCCGAGCAAACGTAGTCGTAATGAGTCGTCTCGCCACGCAACACGCAGCCGATGGCTACCAGCGAATCGTAGCCCCCAGTCGCCGCAAGTTTCTTCGCCGCCAGCGGCAGCTCAAATGCCCCCGGCACTCGGACCACATCGACGTCCTTGCTGGCCGCGCCCGCGCGTTCCAGCGCATCGACCGCCGCGGACAACAACCGCTCGGTAATAAAGCTGTTGAATCGGCTCACCACAATCCCAAATCGCAAGCCAGCCGCGTTGAGCTCTCCATGAATCGTTCCAGGTTGTAATTTTGCCGCCATCCGGTTCGCGCTCGCGCCTCGCTGCCTCGTTACTTCTTCACTTCCCCTTGAACTGCGCCGCCCGCTTTTCCAAAAACGCTTTCGTGCCTTCCCGCATATCTTCCGTAGCGCAAGAAAGCCCAAAGAGCGTCGCCTCCAGGAAGAGTCCCTCTTCCTGCCCCATCTCAACGCCTCGCTCGATCGCTTCGATGGTGTATTTCACCGCCAGCGGCGCGTTAGCGATGATTTTCTTGGCCATGGCCTCCGCAGCGGCCAGCAACTCCCCGGGCTCATAGATGTGATTGACCAGACCGATCCGCTGCGCCTCTTCCGCGCTGATCATCTCGCCGGTCAAGCAAAGTTCGTGCGCCACGCCCTTGCCGCAAAGCCGCGCCAGCCGCTGCGTTCCGCCATAACCGGGAATAATACCCAGCTTCACCTCGGGCTGGCCGAGTCTCGCGCTCTTGCTCGCAATTCGAATCGTGCAAGATAGCGCCAGCTCGCATCCCCCGCCCAGCGCAAATCCATTGATCGCGCAAATCGACGGCTTGCCCATCGTCTCCAGCAAATGAAACACGCCCTGGCCGAAAAGCGAAAAATCCTTTCCGTCAACAGCCGTACGTTGCGCCAACTCGCTGATATCCGCGCCCGCGACAAAAGATTTCTCCCCGGACCCGGTGAGAATCACGACGCGCACCCCGGCGTCGTCCCGCGCATCCACCAGCGCATCGCGCAACTCTTCAACCGTCTTCCGGTTCAGCGCGTTCAAAACCTTCGGCCGGTTGAAGGTAATAAATGCGATCCCATCCTTCTTCTCATACAACAAGTTCTCGTAACTCATGTCGGAGCACCACTCCATCGTAGGGGCGCAGCACTACTGCGCCCCATCTCGGCAAAATCTAAAATTTCATCGCCTTGGGTTTCGCCGGGTCCGAATAATCATAAAATCCCCGCCCAGCCTTCCGTCCATTCCACCCCGCCAAAACCATGCGCTTCAAAAGTGGCGGCGAAGCAAATCTCCTCTCGCGAAACTCCTCAAACATAATATTCGCGATGTAATAGGTCGTATCCAACCCGACAAAATCCAAGAGTGTCAGCGGCCCCATCGGATGCCCGCATCCCAGCTTCATCGAGTTATCGATGTCTTCAATCGACCCGACGCCTTCCTCCAGCGCCCGAATGGCATCCAGCAAATAGGGCACCAGCAAGCGGTTGACGATAAATCCCGTGCTGTCGTGCGCGCGAACTGGGGTCTTACCCAGCTTCGCGCCGAACGCTACCATCTCTTCGTACACCGCCGGCTCGGTAGCGATCGTTCTCACCACCTCGACAAGCTTCATCACCGGCACCGGATTAAAAAAGTGCAATCCCACAAATCGCTGCGGCCGCTTGGTAGCCGTAGCGATTTCCGTAATCGTCAGCGAAGAAGTATTGCTGGCAAAAATCGTCGACGCCGGGCACAACGCATCCAAAGCCGCGAAAAGCTCGCGCTTCGCCGGAAGCTGCTCGATGATGGCCTCGACGATCACGTCGCAATCCTTCAAATCTTCCAGCGCCGTCGTGCCTTTCAACCGTCCGCGCGCTTCGCTTTTCTGCGCCTCGCTGATCGTTCCTTTCTCCACCAGCCGCGCCAGATTCTTCTCAATACTCTTCAACCCCTTCTCTACAATTTCCGGGCTGACCTCGCGCACCACGGTAGAAAATCCCGCCTGCGCCGCCACCTGCGCGATCCCCGAGCCCATCAGCCCACACCCTACGACTCCCACTTTCTGAATCGCCATACCTCTCCTCACGTCCGACTTAACTAAGGTCTTGGCCCAATGGCGAAGAAACTGTCTATCTGCCGACTCGCCCTACGGCTTCAAATGGAGATGCACGTCTAGTCCCAAGAACAACAGCGCCAAACGCATGAACATCCCACAAGCGATCATGGCTAAGACACAGGAGAACAGCACCTTTACGGTTGTGCGACCACGTATCATAGGGTTTTCTGGACTCTCAGGACCCGCGAGTGAGTCTAACAGAAACGCAAACTAAGATTATTGGTCGATGCTCTACTTTTACTGTTCGACTTTTTAACTCTTCAACTCCAGATCGCCTCGACAATCATGGCGATGCCCTGCCCGCCACCGATACACGCGGTCGCCAGCCCATATCGCAACTGATTGCGCCGCAGTTCGTTCAAAATGGTAATCACCAGTCGCGTCCCCGAAGCCCCCAAAGGATGTCCGAGCGCAATCGCGCCCCCGTTGACGTTGGTCTTGTCGCGATTCAGCCCCAAAACTTTTTCCACCGCCAAATACTGCGCCGCAAACGCTTCATTTACTTCAACGCGATCCATCTGCTCCAGCGTCAGCCCCGCCAGCTTCAGCGCCTTCTGCGACGAAGGCACCGGACCGATGCCCATGATGCTGGGATCCACGCCGGCAACCGCCCACGACACGATGCGGCCAACTGGTTTGAGGCCCTGCTCCTTTGCCGTCTTCTCGCGCGTCACCACCACCGCCGCGGCCCCGTCCACAATCCCGCTGGCGTTGCCGGCCGTAACGATCCCATCTTTCTTGAACGACGACGGCAATTTCTCCAGCGTCTCCATGGTCGTCTCCGGCCGCCGGTGATCGTCTTCGCTCACCACGATCGTCTTTTTTCCCTGCTTCACTTCCACCGCCACCAACTCTTCCTTCATGCGGCAAGCCTTATACGCCTCATCGGCCGCCTGTTGGCTTCTCAGCGCATACGCATCCGCATTTTTGCGCGTGATGCCATGCTGTTCGGCGAGTTTTTCAGCGGTCAACGCCATAGGCAGTCCGCAATAAGAATCCGTCAACCCAGCCATCAGCGAATCTTCCAGCGCCCCGCCGCCCAGCTTCAATCCGTTGCGCGCCCCGCGAATCACAAACGGCGCCTGGGTCATATTCTCCATTCCGCCGGCAAGAACCATGCTCGCTTCACCGAGCAGCAAGCGCTGCGCCGCCTGCGAAATCGCCTCAATTCCAGAACCGCACAACCGGTTCACGGTCACCGCCGGCGTCTCGATCTTCAATCCGGCCTTCAAGCCCACGTGCCGCGCCCCATAGATCGCGTCCGCGCTGGTCTGCATCACGTTGCCGAAAATAACGTGATCGAATTCCCCAGGATCGCACCCCGAACGCCGAATCGCCTCTTTCGAAGCCACCGCCGCCAGCTCGATCGCGGAAACATCCGAAAACGAGCCGGTATACCGCGCCATGGGCGTGCGCGCCCCGGCCACAATCACCACATCGGTCGGAAACATATTTCCCTTTCCTGTTCCGCCCCTAAAGTTTTGGGCTCTCGAGGGCCACGATGACGTCGCCGCCCTTTTTACGCGCTTCTTCCACCGAGGTTTCCGCGCGGTTGATCAAATCCGTCACAATATCTTCGCTGTCGTAATCCGGCTTGGCCACCGCTTCCACGATTCCCGCGCTCAGCGTGATTTGCGTCGCGTCCCACGGCGGGCGCACCCCGGAAGCCGCACGGCGCAGTTTGTCCGCCAAATTCTGGGCCCCGGCCAGCGTGGTATCCGGCAAAATAAATGCCAGCGCCCACGAAGTATATTTTATCGCCACGTCGTTCTGCCGCACGATGGGCTGCAGCGAGCGCGCCAGTTGCTCCAGGAAACGTTCCACCGGCGATTCTCCGTGCTGCCGCAATATCTCCGCCCCGCGGTCGATTTGCAGGATCGCCAGAGACAGCGGCGTGCCTTGCGTCCGCGAACGATCCGCTTCATTCAGCAAGCAGCTTTGGTACGAGCTTCGGCTAAGCAGCCCCGTCCGCTCGTCGGAAACGCCCATCCGGCGCACCAGCGAACGCAGCCGGGTGTGGCTCACGCTCATCAGCAACTGATCGCCGATGGCTTGCAGAAAGTACGCCTCGTTGGGTCTCCATTTGTGCTCGTCGGTGTGCGCCACAATCAGCATCCCCGCCGGAACCTGCGTTTCCTTGTCGGTGATGATCACGCCCAGCGCGGTGGACAATCCCAACTCGCTCAGAATCGAGCCTTCCGAGGCATCCACAATCAAGCCGCCCAGTTCATCGGGCTGCGCCTTCTCCATGTGCGCGATCAGAAACACCACCTGGGCGCCCGGCGCCGGCCGAATCCCTTGCGCGCAATACTCCGCCGCCATTTCCGGCGGGCGGCCCGGCGCGCCGAATACCGCCAACGCCCGCGAAGAGCGCAGATATCCGCCGATTTCATTGACTGCCGTATTCAACATGGCCCGCGGCGTTTGCTGCCGGAATATTTTTTGGTTGATCTCGGAAATTTTCGAGAGGTCGCGCAGTGTCTCCGCGGCGTACACCCCGCTTTTTGCCGACACGTTGGACGCCGGTGGCTCCGGGGCAGGCGGAGGCGCCGCTGCGGCCGGCCGTGCGGCTGGCTCCGCTGCTTTTGCCTTGGGCGCGCCCTCCGGCCACCAGTTCGCCGTCTGGTAGAGGTTCCGCAGCCGCGGATGACGCTCCTCTTCGCCGGGAAACATCGCGGCAATTTTCTGCAAGCGCTCCAGTGCCTTGGTTTGCAGCGAGTATTGCAGGAAAATTTCCGTCTGGACGATCAGATCCTCCAGCGCCTGTATCTTGCGGCCTTCTTCGCTGCCGGACGACGGTGCGTTGGCACTCTCGGAGGACAACCCCTGGGGTGGCTGGCCGCGCGACGGCGCTGAAATCGTGCCGGACTTGGCCAGCCGGGCCTTTACTCGCTTCAAAAACGATTCGTCTACGTGGCCTTGCAGTTGGTCCAGGCGCTCCTGATTGCGGTAATCGTAGGCGTCGATGTCCACCAGCTTCTCGAGTGTTTCGCAGGCCTTGGCGATGTTCCCGGCCTTGAAATAAACGTCAAACAGTTTGACCGAAATCTCGAAGTACTGCGATTCGCGGTTCAACTCGTTGAAAACGCTGGCCCAGAATTCCACCACGGCCTGCGAGTTCTCGTGCTTTGCCCCGATGCTGTCCAGTTGCGTCGCGAAATCATTCTGGCGCTTGTCGCCAAACATCCGGCGCTTCAGCACCGTGAGGACTTCCACCGCCTTGAGATCCTGTCCGGCCGTAGCGTACAGATCGGCGAGTTCGAACAGCCGCGTCATGCCTTCGTTTTTGTCGCGCAGCAGCGGCTCCAGCACCTGCCGCGCGCGGTCCAGTTGGCCGGAACGCATCAGCGCGTCCGCGAAGGTGTCGAAAAAGTTGGCGTCTTTTTCCGTGGCGGCGAAAGGTTCCAGCAGCCCGGCGGCTTTCGTGGCGTCACCCGAACGTAGCGTGGCATCCGCGAAAAGCAGCGCCACGCTGCGTTCTTGCGGGGCCAGCTTGTAAGCCCGTCCGAAAAGCCGCAATGCGTCGGCAGGCGCCCCGCCCGTGGATGCCAGTTGCCCGGCGCGCAGAAAAGCTCTCGCGGCCAAAGCATTCTTGCCGATACGCTCGGCGGCCTCGGCTAGCCGCAGTTGGCTCGCGGGATCTTCCGGGGCCAGTTGCGCGGTGCGTTCCCAGCAGAACAGCGCGTCTTCCGCCCGGCCCGCCTCGGTAAACATCTCGGCGGCCTTGGTGTACTGCTCCGTGGCTTCATCGAAACGGTTCTGCCGCTGCTGCAAAAACGCGTAACGCGCGATGCGCTCCGGCGGCTGCCGCACCGCGGCCGAACGCAAGAAGCGGTTGTAGATCGCCAGCGCTTTCGTTTCTTCCCGAGGCTCGACCAGCAGATCGAACAGCAAGCCGTAGTAAATCGAAGCCTTGTCCGGCTGCTCCATGCGCGCATACAGGTCCCCGAGGGCCTGCGTGGCTTCCTGGTGCTGCGGAGCCCCGTCAATGACCGCCAGATAGGCCTCGATCGCATCCTCGACGCGGTTTTTCTCGAGGAAGCGTTTCGCGCGCTCTAGCTGCTTGCTGACGTCTGCGGCCATCAGAACGGGTTGCCTTTTTGGCTTCTGTTAGCGATTGGAGATGGACGGCGCGCCATCTGCGGCGCGAACAGCCCCTTGTAACTATATACCGCCCTACTAAGAGGGGCAAAACACGTCCGCTACGCTGATGCGGTAAGTGGCACCGCTTACGCGCCGCGGGAATCTGTGGCAAACTGAATGGCTACACGGCAAGTTTTTTGCGCCCTGTGCGGCGCCGACTCCTAAGGAAGAGAGCTCCTGCCGGCCATAGACCCAGATGGACCCAAAGTTCATACGCAATTTTTGCATCATCGCGCACATCGACCACGGCAAATCCACGCTGGCTGACCGCTTGCTGGAGATGACCGGCGCTTTGACGCAGCGCGAAATGCACGAGCAGTTCCTCGACTCCATGGACCTGGAGCGCGAGCGCGGCATCACCATCAAGGCCAAGAGCATCCGGCTGCACTACAAGGCCAAAGACGGAAATACCTATCGCTTGAACTTGATCGACACGCCGGGCCACGTCGATTTTTCCTATGAAGTTTCGCGGGCGCTTTCCGCCTGCGAGGGCGCGCTGCTGGTCGTCGATGCCAGCCAGGGTGTGGAAGCTCAGACCGTTGCCAACACGTTTCTCGCCGCCGGCAGCAACCTCACCATTCTTCCGGTGATCAACAAAATCGATCTGCCCGCGGCGCAGCCCGACTTTGTAAAAGAGCAGATTGAAAACGTTTTGGCGATTCCGGCACAGGACGCGCTGATGATCAGCGCCAAGAGCGGCATCGGCGTCGAAGACGTGCTGGAAGCCATCGTGGCTCGCGTGCCGCCTCCGAAGGGCAGCGCGGAAAATCCTTTGCAGGCGCTGATTTTCGATTCGTGGTTCGACATCTACCGCGGTGCCGTCGTTCTAGTGCGGGTCATGGAAGGCCGCATCACCAACGGTATGAAAATCCGCCTGTGCTACACCAATCTGGTCCACGAAGTCGAGACCTTGGGAACGCTTACGCCGAAACCCATCGCGCTGGACGCCCTCGAAGCCGGCGATGTCGGTTTCATCGTGGCCAACATCAAGCAGGTGGCTGACGCGCGGATGGGTGACACGGTCACCGAAGCGGGACGTCCCGCGCCGGCGCTGCCGGGCTTTGAAGCCATCAAGCCCATGGTTTTTGCCGGGCTTTTTCCGGTGCTGGCCGACGACTACGAACCGCTGCGCGATGCGCTCGGCAAATTGAAATTGAACGACGCGGCGTTTTTCTACGAGCCGGAAAATTCCGTCGCACTCGGCTTCGGTTTCCGTTGCGGCTTTCTCGGCTTGCTGCACATGGAGATCGTCCAGGAACGCCTGGAGCGCGAGTTCGGCCTGAACCTGATCACCACCGCGCCGAGCGTGCGCTACCGGATTACGCGCGTCACCGGAGAAGTCATGGAAGTGGACAGCCCGGCTAAATTTCCGAATCCCAGCGACATCAGCAAGATTGAAGAGCCGATCATCAAGGCCATGATCATCACCAACGAAGAATCCGTCGGCGGAATTTTGCAGCTTTGCCAGGACAAGCGCGGCACGCAAAAGGGTTTCGAGTATCTGTCACCCACGCGGGTCATGCTGACCTACGAGCTGCCGCTGAATGAAATCGTGCTGGACTTTTACGACCGGCTGAAAAGCGTTTCACGCGGCTACGCTTCGCTGGACTATCACCTCGCGGGCTACAGCGAATCCGACCTGATCAAACTGGATGTGCTGGTCGCGGGCGAACCGGTCGATGCGCTCGCGTTGATCATTCACCGCGAGATGGCGTTTGAACGCGGGCGCGAGCTGGTGACGCGCTTGCGAAAGCTCATTCCGCGGCAAATGTTTGAAGTGCCGATCCAAGCCGCCATTGGCAGCCGGGTTATCGCCCGCGAAACGGTCGCGGCCATCCGCAAAAACGTGCTGGCCAAGTGCTACGGCGGCGACATTTCCCGCAAGCGCAAGCTCCTCGAAAAGCAAAAAGAAGGCAAAAAGCGCATGAAGCGCGTCGGCCAAGTGGACATCCCGCAAGAAGCCTTCCTGGCCGTCCTCAAAGTGACTTCTACCGGCGACGAAGAGTAGCGCCTTGCGGCTTTGCGTCTTAAGGTTTCGGTCGTTAGTGCTTCTTCGGCCTTCGGTGTCCTCGCGGTGTCCATTTTCTCCCTGCGACGTAGTAGACTGTAGTAGAGACGGGGACATGATTGAGCCAACCCAATTCCTGACCAACGAAAAAGGCGAGAAGATTGCGGTCGTGATCAGTATCGGCGAGTACGAGAAAATTCTCGACGAGCTCGAGGAACTCTGGGCCATTCGCGAATACGACGAAGCAAAAGTTTCGGGTGAAACACCGATCCCTCTCGAACAAGCACTGGAAGAAAACCGCCGTAGCCGCAAGTGAGCTATCGGGTAGTCATCCTTCCGAGGGCTCAAAAACAACTTCGCTCCATTCCCTCTCGAGCAGCGGAAACCATCGAAGAAAAATTATGTTCCCTTGCGGAAAATCCACGCCCGGTGGGATGCAAGAAACTGCGGGGGCGCGAGGCCGCCTGGCGGATTCGCGTCGGCGACTACCGCATCGTCTACGAGATCGACGACGCCGGGACAACGGTCACAGTGGCGAAGGTCGGTCACCGGAGCGAGATTTACAGATAGCTTCATTTCTCGGTCTTTCCTTTTAATTCGGTGGTGAGGCGGCCGCGGTGGAGTTGCACGGCGATGGTGTCGCCTAGGGCGACTTGGGCGGCGTCGCGTAGGACGTGGCCGGCGGCGTCTGTGGCTATGGCGTAGCCGCGTTCCAGGACGCGCAGTGGGCTGCGCTCTTCGAGCTGCAGGCGCAGGCGATCCATGCGTTCGCGTTTTGCGCGCAGCAGGCGCTCGGCGCGGGCGGCGAGTTCGGTAGCGCGCTTTTCCAGGCGTAGGCGTAACGCTGCAATTTTCATCCGAAAATCAAACGAGACGATTCGCAGATGCGCGGCGTTGAAGCGCTTGCGGGATTGCTCCAGGCTGGCGTGCAGGCCGCGGGCCAAGCGCGCGGTCATTTCGTCGGCGCGCTGGCGCTGCTGGCGGAGCAGGTCGAGGGGCCGGCGGAAACCGCGGCGGCCGGCGAGTTCGTGGACGCGGCGGCTGAGGACCAGTATGCGATAGCGCATTTGTTCGGCCAGGGCGCCGCGGAGTTCGGCGATGTGCCTGTCGAATTCGCGGCGGGTCTGGACGACCAGCTCGGCGGCGGCGGACGGCGTCGAGGCGCGCACGTCGGCGACGAAATCGGCGATGGTGAAGTCGGTTTCGTGGCCGACGCCGCAGATCACCGGGATTTCCGAAGCGAAGATGGCGCGCGCGACGATTTCCTCATTAAAGGACCACAAATCTTCCAGGGAGCCTCCACCGCGCGAGAGGATCAGCACATCGGCAAGCTGCTTTTGATTGAAAAACTTCAGCGCCCTCACGATTTCCTCGGCGGCGCCTTCGCCCTGCACGCGCACGGGATACAAAGTTAAATGCACGTTGTGGAAACGCCGCGTGAGGATGCGCACCACGTCGCGGACGGCCGCGCCCTTGGGCGAGGTGATGATGCCGATGCGGCTGGGGAGCAGCGGCAGGGGCTTTTTGCGGGCGGCATCGAAGAGGCCCTCGGCTTCAAGCCGCTTTTTGAGCTGCTCGAAGGCCAACTGCAGCGCGCCGCGGCCGACCGGCTCGAGATTCTCCACATAGATTTGGTACTCGCCGCGGGCTTCGTAGACGCTGATGGAGCCGCGCACGGTCATCAGCAGGCCGTCTTCCGGGCGGAACTTGATGCCGCGCTGCTGCTGCTTGAAGAAAACGCATTTAACCTGAGCGCGGTCGTCTTTCAGGGTGAAGTAAATGTGGCCGGACTGGGCTGCGCGGCAGTTGGAGATTTCGCCCTGGACGGTGATGTCGGTGAAGTTTTTGGCGAGCAGGTCGCGGATCTTGCCGGTTAACTCGCTGACAGTCCAGGTCTTGCGGTCTGGCATGAGGTTGAAGGTGAGCTGGCTCATGCTTGGTGACTCGTGACTGGTGATGAGTGACTGGTGGGCGCGGCGGCGGCGCCCGAGCATTCTCGCCAGGAGCGCTTGGAAGGAACTCTGGAGGTTTCGCCTGGAGTTCGCTTTATACCCCCCCCACCCCCGGGGGTAGTGCGCATCAATATCATTCTAAAAGGCTTAAGAAAATAGGAGTGTGTAAGCTGCTGAAAACAAAGGGCCATTTTGCACAGGGGGAGCGTTTCTGAACGAGGGGAAGAGTCGAAGGCTACAGTAGGCCAGCTGTATTGCTCGCGAGAATACCCAGGAGACTGATTCCGTGGGACTTGCGAGGCGGACGGGAGGCGGGGTGCCGGCGATTCGATCACAAGTAACAGAA
This sequence comes from uncultured Acidobacteriota bacterium, assembly GCA_963788495.1. GTDB lineage: Bacteria > Acidobacteriota > Terriglobia > Acidiferrales > UBA7541 > Acidiferrum. Next base: position 184,028 of record CAWBGX010000008.1, read on the forward strand.
AACAAGGAGTTTGGATTAGAGGCAGGGCGTAAGTGATTCGAGCCAACACGGAAGAGTGTACCACAGTAGGTGACCGTATGTCAAGAGTAAACTTCGCGATACCCGCATGGTTGGGAGGGCTAGCAGGAAGGAGAGGAAACTTTGGCGCGGAGGGCTGCGTCCAGGGCTTGGCCTAGTTCGTCGACGCTGGCGGGCTTGGTGATGAGGTGGCGGAGGCCCAGGGCTTCGGCGGCTTTTTGGTCTTCGGGGCGGATGTAGCCGGAGGCCATGACGATGGGCAGGTCCTGGCGGACGGCGAGGAGCTGGCGCGCCAGGTCGAAGCCGGACATGCGAGGCATGGAAAGGTCGGTTACAACCGCGTCGAAGTCGGCGGGCCTGGCGCGGAACTCGTCGAGAGCTTTGGCCGCATCGGTGTGGCCGGTGACTTTGTAGCCCAGGCGCTCGAGGAGCAGGGTGCCGAGTGTGACCAGGCCTTCTTCGTCGTCGATGTACAGAATGTGCTCGTGATGCTCGCGCAGCGGGGCGGATTTGGGGGCGACGGGCACCGAAGTGGAAGATTGGACGGCCGGGAAATAGAGCTGGAACGAGGTCCCCTGGCCGGGTTGGCTGTAGACAGTGACGGCGCCGCCGTAACTGCTGACGATGCCGTGAACCACGGAAAGGCCGAGGCCGGTGCCCTGGCCGACGGGTTTGGTGGTGAAGAAGGGATCGAAAATTCGGGCTTGTGTGGCGCGGTCCATGCCGGAGCCGTCGTCGCTGACGGAGAGGGTGAGGTAGCGGCCTTGCTGCAAATCGGGAAGGGCCAAGCGATCGTCGGGTACGAGGATCCGGCTATTCAGACGCACGGTGATGGTCCCCGGTTTGTCGCCGATGGCATGGCCGGCGTTGGTGGCCAGGTTGACGACGATCTGATGAATTTGACTGGAGTCCACCGATGCCCAGGGAAGGTCCGGGGGGAAGTCGGTGACAATCTGAATGGCGGCCGGCAGGGTGGCGCGGACCAGCTTCAGAGCTTCTTCCACGACGGGCCGGAGAGACTGAGGCTCGCGGGTCTGTTCCTGGGGGCGGCTGAAGGCCAGGATACGACGGACCAGGTCCGCAGCTCGGCTGCCAGCCTTGGCGATTTCCGAGACGTTCAAGCGCACGGAATGATCGGGCGGAAGATCTTCCAGGGCGACCTTGGCATTGCCATTGATGGCGGCCAGGATGTTGTTGAAGTCGTGAGCGACACCGCCAGCCAGGGTGCCCAGGGACTGGAGTTTTTGGGAGCGCACCTCGCTGGCTTGGGCGCGCTTGCGTTCGGTGACGTCGGTGTTGACCTCCAAAATGCGGACAGGTTTGCCGGTGGTGTCGTAGTGGAGAACCCACTGGCTGGCGACGATCACGTGGTGACCATCGCGGGTGCGCCGGGTGACCTCGCCTTCCCAGGCCCCCTCGTCGCGCATGGTCTGCTCGATCTGCTCCAGGGGCACGGGGAATTGGGTCTGGAGCAATTCGTGGGAGATCTTGCCGATAGCATCGGGTTTTGAGTAGCCGAAGAGGCGCTGAGCGCCGCGAGTCCACAGCACGATGCGGCTGTCGAGATCGCGGACCACCACCGGAGCGAGGTCCAGCAGACTGGCTTGCTGGCGAAAGGCGTCTTCGACCCGCTTGCGCTCGGTCACGTCGCGGACAATGACGGTGAAGATCTTTTGGCTGCGGACCTCGGCATGAGAGATGGAAGCCTCGACGGGAAACTCTTCGCCATCGGAGCGTAGACCGTAGATAGACCCGGAGCGGCCCATGGCGCGGCGGCTCGTAGGGTTCTGACCGAAGTTGTGGAGATGATGGGCGTGTTCTTCGCGGTAGCGGCGGGGGATGAAGCGTTCGATGGAGGAACCCAGAGCATCGGCGGAGGAGCACAGGAACATCTTTTCCGCGGCGGGATTAAAAATGGTGATGAGCTGCTGCTCGTCCACGGCGATGATGGCGTCCATGGCGGAACCGACGATGGCCGCGAGGCGGGCCTCGTCTTGCTCCTTGGCCTGCTCAATGCGGCGGTGTTCGGTAATGTCGCGGGCGACTTTGGAGGCCCCGACGATGGCGCCCGAGGCGTCGCGCAGGGGGGACAGGGTGATCGAGACGAGAATCCGCGAGCCGTCCTTGCGAATGCGGAAGGATTCGAAGTGAGAAACGCTTTCGCCGTTGGCGATGCGTTTAAGGATGACGGGTTCTTCGGCCAGGCGGTCGGGGGGAAAAAGCATGAGCATGGACTTGCCGATAGCTTCGGCGCGGGAATAGCCGAAGATGCGCTCGGCGCCGGCGTTCCAACTGGTAATGATGCCGTCCAGGGTCTTGCTGATGATGGCGTCGTCGGAGGATTCGACGATAGCGGCGAGCTTGGCATAGGAGCGATTGGCGCGTTCATTGCTGAGGGCCAGGCTTCGGGCGGAGTCCTCGAGCTCCTGGGAGGAGGCGTTGAGGGAGCGGGCGCTGAACCACAACAAGATAGCAAACGTGGCGATATTCGAGGTGGCGAACAAGGCGAGACCAAAACTAAGGCCATACAGGCCGAGGTGCTGGCCCAGCAAGCGGATTCCGGAGATCGAAATGATGAGGACGACGGCAGCGGGCAGGACACTGCGCGCCATGGCGCCGCCAATGCGCGGGCTGTTGAGGACGGCAGCACATCCGCGATCGGGCCGAGCGGAAAAAGCGCCCAGACCCAACAACAGGAAAAGCAGCGCGGTGGGCAGAGCCATGGTGTTTTGGTGAAACCTGAGGTAGAGATCTCCCGCACTGTACAGATGAGCCAGGCCGTGAATCAGCGCCAGCAGCACGACAGTGATGCACGAAAATTGGGCGGGCCGACCGCCGTGAGAGGTCTCGAAATCCAGGAAAATCAGGGCCACCCCAAGAAAAACAAAGGCCAGCGAGGAGGCCACGGACATGCGGCCAGGATTGGGGACACCGGTGGCCATCAGGGTCTGGTGGAAGAGAAAGTTCTCGAAGTGGAAATCCCGACCGGCGGCAAATTCCAGGAGGGTGGCCGCTCCGGCGGTGGTAACCACAAAGGCGGAGAGCCGCGCCAGCCGGCGGCGCGTGGCGGTCAGAGAGGATTCCGGCCCGAGCAGGTAGAGGGAAAATCCGGAAAGAAGAAAACACAGAGCGGTGGGCGGCTTCATGGTGACGACGGAAGAAGACAGGCCGCGTATCCAAGGAACGTTGCCGAACGCCCAGGCCAACAGCACCGCGAGGGAAACGGACATGGCGGCAACGGCCGCCAGGAAAACGAAGACGCGCAAACGCGCGCTAATCACATCCGTAGTTGCGTTCATCGCCGTTTCCGCCCGCGGAAAATCGGGCGCGACTCCACCTTATTCGTTGGAACCTATCGCGGGAGGGCGCGAAGGGCGTGCTTCGGAAGGGAACTACGACCAAAGGTTACTACAATTTTGCGGGAGGCGGCTGGCCTGTGAAACAGCGCGCCACGGGAAGGTAACGAGCAGGTTAGGGCGTCACGGGAGCGGACGATCTGGTGGCCATTTCGGAAGGGAGAGGGTTGGCGGGAGATTCCTCGTCCCAGAGGATGCTCAGGACCCACCAGCGGGAGCCGTCGTAGAAGAGCTGCATGCTGTTGATGCCGCGGGCAAAGGGCTTTTCATTGGCCGCGTGGCGAGATTCGTAGCTGCTGAAAACCTGGGCGATGTTGCCGAACCTTTGCACGCGATTGACGATGGCGTTTTCAAAGAAACCGTTCTTGACGAAATAGCCGCCGGCGGCCTTGACATAGTCGTCGACGGTGAGGAGCCGGACCGAAGAGGCGGCGGGGTCGCTGCTCTTGGTGGTGGAAGTGAGACGTGCTTCGGGGATGAAGAGCGAGCGGAAGCGGTTCCAGTCGCGCTCGCCTGGAGGGCCGGAGATTACGTCGTAGACCGCATGGAGGATGGCGTCGATGGAACTGACGTCGGCGGGCTTGGCCGGCGGGACGCGAGAGGAAAGATCCTGGTGAGGCGGGGGAGAAGATTGCCGGGCGATGGCGGGAGTCACAAAGAAAAGCAGAACGGCGCAGGACCGAAGCAAGAGTTTCATCAAGTCTCCCGTGGAGCCAAAGGGTGGCAAACCGACGGGAGACATCTTAACGGCGGAAGTGGGAGAAGAGCCAGAAGAGAAATGAGAGAGCGAGGCTGAGGAGCAGGCAGGTGACGATGGGGAAATACAAGGTGGTGTGTTCGCCGCGGTGCACGATGTCGCCCGGAAGGCGGCCGAGGCGGAATGGGAGACGGGCGCCGAAGTAGAGCAGCGCACCGGTGATAGTTACGGCGGCGCCGAGGATTAGGAGGATGCGGCCGAGTTCGCGGAGAGGGTCCACTGCAGGATTGTAGCGAGGAGAAAGGGAGGAAAGAAGGAGGGAAGCAAAGAAGGAACGAAGTAAAGAAGCAACGAAGCAAGGAAGCAACGAAGTAAGGAAGTGCTGGACTGCGGGGGCTGATGTTTTCTGGATTGTTGCGCGCTGCTAGTGCTTGACTTACTTGGCTAGGGAGTTATACGGTCTGCGCATCTCTTTCTACAATTGCTGACACTACGGAAGGGTGCTCCGATGAAAGCAATTAGGCTGGCTGGCTGGAATGGGTTTTGGCGCGGGTTGTCCGCCTTTGGCTTGGCTCTGGCGATCGGTTGTCTTTGGCTGGGCTCTAGCTACGCAGTAGCCCAGACCGGCGCGGCGCCTGCGGCAACACCGGCAACGGCGGATACAGCGCCAACGCAATCGAGCGGCGTCTCGACAACCGCTGCGGCGGCCGCGGCGGCCACCGCGCATTCGAAAGAGACGACCATCTATTTGGTGGGACGCGGGTGGTCGTTTGCGATCGCCATAGCGTTTCTGGTGGTGGTGCTGATCCTGACGGTGATGGTGAGGAGCAAGGACGGCATCAACTTTTTTCAGTCGCCGGATGGGGCGGTGAGCGTTTCGAAGGTGCAGGTGTGGATGTGGACGATGACCATCATCTTCAGCTACGTGTACCTTTTCTTGTGGCAAGGGCCTCCCGACACGTTTCCCGACAGCCTGTGGGAACTTATGGGGATCAGCGCGCTTTCGAGCGGCACGGCAAAGTACATCTCGGTGGTTACCGGCAAGGCGCAGCAGCCGACCACGCCCGCGGTTCAAGAGAAAATCGCCAAGCAAAACTGGCTGGTGAGCATGCTTTCCGACGACGGGCAGCCGAGCATGATGCGGCTGCAGATGTTTGGGTGGACGCTGGTGACCGTGTTTCTGTTTTTGATGTACTTGCACAAGAACCGTGGGCTGTGGAATGTGCCGCAGGCGCTGGTGATCCTGATGGGCATCAGTCATGCGGGATATTTGGCGGATAAGGGCGCCGGGGCTTCGAAGCCGAATTGAGATCGACCACCGCGGTGTTCTGAGCGCTTCGAGAAAACTTCAGATCAAATCGTGGCCGGCGAAGAAATAGCCGATTTCGAAGGCGGCGGTGTCTGGGGCATCGGAGCCGTGGGTGCAGTTGTTGCCGATGCTGGTGCCCAGGTCGTGGCGGATGGTGCCGGGGCTGGCTTTTTTGGGGTCGGTGGCACCCATGGTGTCGCGCCACTTGAGGATGGCGCCTTCGGCCTCCAGGACCATGGCGAAGATTTTGCCCGAGGACATGAAGTCGGTGAGTTCGCCGAAGAACGGGCGGGCTTTGTGAACGGCGTAGAAGCCGCCGGCTTCGTCTTTGGTTAGGCGCATGCTCTTGATGGCTACAATCTTGAAACCCGCCTTGTGAATGCGCGCGAGGATTTCTCCTTGTTGACCCCGGCTTACCGCGTCGGGTTTGATGATTGCGAAGGTGCGCTCGAGTGCCACTTTGTTCTCCTAGAGAAGCGAAGTAATGAAGTAAAGAGGTAACGAAATAAAGAAAATCCGAGAACTTAACTGGAAAAGCTCTGCCACTGCTTCCACAAACTCTTTGGCATGGCACCCACAACGTTGAAACGATTCGAGAGGTCCTTAAACCGAGCGTCCACAAGATAGCCTTCGTCCCGGCTCATCTCGAGCCACAATTTGCATTCGTCGCAGGAACCGATTGCCACCTGCAAATACCTTTTAAACCCGGGCGTCGAAGAGCGCTTGGCCCAACCCTCCACGATATTCGCCGGAACCGAGCGAGCCGCTCTCCTGAGCTGCCGAGCCATCTCGAATTGCTCCGGCTGCGGAAAGGTTCGAGTCGCGCGCGATACGTCCAAAGCGAGGCGGTAGGACTCGCGAAAGACATTGAGATCCTTGTACGTTCTGATCGGCACGAAGATATCATCGCACCAATCTTCGCTCCATTCATTACTTCTTTATTTCGTTACTTCGCATTTATCTTATTTCAATGCTGCTGCTAGCGTGGAGCCCATGTCGGCTGGAGTCTCTACGCAGCGGATGCCTGCGGCGCTCATGGCCGCGTATTTGTCTTTGGCGGTGCCTTGACCGCCGCTGATGATTGCGCCCGCGTGGCCCATGCGGCGGCCCGGAGGGGCGGTTTGGCCGGCGATGAAACCGACGACCGGCTTTTTAACATTGGCCTTGATGAATTCCGCGGCGCGTTCTTCGGCGTTGCCGCCGATTTCGCCGATCAAGATGATCGCGTGGGTGTCCGGGTCGTCGTTGAACATACGAATGGCGTCCAGGAAAGATGTCCCGATGATGGGGTCGCCGCCGATGCCGATGCAGGTGGATTGGCCGATGCCCAGGCGGGTGAGTTGGTCCACGGCCTCGTAGGTCAGTGTGCCGCTGCGGCTGACCACCCCGACGTTTCCTTGTTTGTGGATGCGGCCGGGCATGATGCCGATCTTGCACTTGCCGGGAGAGATGACCCCCGGGCAGTTGGGACCGATCAAGCGAGTCTTTTTCGGGTCGATGGTGGCGGTTACGCGCACCATGTCGATGACCGGAATGCCTTCCGTGATGCAGATGACCAGTGGTATTTCGGCGTCAGCGGCTTCGAGAATGGCGTCCGCCGCGTAAGGCGGGGGCACGAAGATGACGGAAGCGTTGGCCTCGGCGCTCTTCACCGCTTCCGAGACCGTATCGAATACCGGGCGTTCCAGATGTTTTGTGCCGCCCTTACCGGGTGTTACGCCACCAACGACGTTGGTGCCGTACTCCATCATTTGCTGCGCGTGGAAGGTGCCTTCACGGCCGGTAAAGCCCTGAACGATCAAGCGTGTTTTTTCGTCCACTAAAACGCTCATCGCGCACCTCCCGCAAGAGCCACGACCTTTTGCGCGGCGTCTTTCATGCCGTCGGCGATGGTGAAGTTGAGTCCGGAGTCGCGGAGGATTTTCTGGCCCATCTCGACGTTGGTGCCCTCCATGCGCACGACCACCGGGACTTTGACGTCCAGGTCCTTGGTGGCCGCGACCACCCCGGTGGCGAGAACATCGCAGCGCAGGATGCCGCCAAAAATGTTGATGAATACGGCGCGCACACTGGGATCGCTCATCAGGATGCGGAAGGCGTTTTTCACCTGGTCGGACGAGGCGCCGCCGCCCACGTCCAGAAAGTTGGCGGGCGAGCCCCCGGCATATTTGATGATGTCCATGGTGGCCATGGCCAGGCCCGCGCCATTGACCATGCAGGCCACGGTGCCGTCGAGCTTGATGTAGTTCAAACCGAATTTCGAGGCTTCCACTTCCAGCGGATCTTCTTCATCCAAGTCGCGCAGCTCGCGGAGTTCTTTGTGGCGGAAAAGCCCGTTGTCGTCGAAGGTCATCTTGGCGTCCAGGGCCACGATGCGGCCGTCGCCGGTCAGCACGCAGGGATTAATTTCCAGAAGAGAGGAGTCGGTGTCCACAAACGCGCGATGCAGGGCCTGGAAAAAGGGGGCGGCGTGAGTGGCGACTTCGCCGGAAAGACCCAGCCCGAAGGCCAGCTTACGCGCCTGATAGGCCTGGAGGCCGACCACCGGGTGAATGGTCTCGCGGATAATGGCTTCCGGATTGTTCTTGGCGACTTCTTCAATTTCCATGCCGCCGGCAGCGCTGGCCATGAACACTACTTTACCGGCGCCGCGATCGACCAGAATGCTGAGATACAGTTCGCGCTTGATGTCCAGGCCTTCTTCGATCAGCACGCGCTTGACGATGCGCCCGCTGGGCCCGGTTTGCACGGTGACCAGGTTCATGCCGAGAATCTGGCCGGCGATGTCCGCGGCTTCGTCGGCGGAGCGCGCCAGCTTGACGCCACCGGCCTTGCCGCGGCCGCCGGCGTGAATCTGCGCCTTCACCACCACGATTTTGGACTTTAGGCGCTGCGCAGCCTCGCGCGCTTCTCCCTTGGTGAAGGCTACTTCCCCGCGCGGCGTGGTCACGCCGTAGCGCGAGAGGATGGCCTTGGCCTGATACTCGTGAATCTTCATGGGGTTCCGTCAGTGTTAGAATTTATGCATCAGCAAAACACTGAAGTTTAACCGGAAGGCCGGAACGGAGCAAGGAGCCCGCCAATCGGCTGGAAAATGAAACCACGACTCCACATCCGCAATCAGCCCATCGCTAGGGTGGGCTCCCAGAGAGCAGCTGCCTAGCGATGGCGCCAACCCTCATCGAACAAGTCGAAAACGGGCACATTTTTGCGCGCGCCGAAGCGGAAGCGGTGATGGAGGAAATGCTCTCCGGGCGGGTGCAGACCGCCGAAATCGTGCGCTTACTCCTGGCGATGAATGGGCGGCCGGTGCAAATGGCGGAGCTGGCCGGTTTTGCATCGGTGATGCGGCGGCATGCGGCGGCGGTGTTCGCGGAGGGTGAGGTCCGGCCTATCGGCATGGTGGATACCTGCGGCACCGGAGGCGACGGCTTTAACGCTTTCAATATTTCGACGGCGGCGGCGATCGTAGCGGCGGCGGCGGGCGCCCGGGTGTCCAAGCACGGGAATCGCGCGGCCAGTTCGCGAAGCGGCTCTGCGGATGTCCTGGAGGCGCTTGGTGTGCGCATCGATCTGCCGCTGGTAGCCATGGGCCGGGCAATTCGCGATCTGGGGATTGGTTTTCTGTTTGCGCCGGCGGCCCACGCGGCGACGCGTCACGCCGTTCCGGCGCGAAAAGAGATTGCCGTGCGCACCGTCTTCAATCTACTGGGGCCGCTGACGAATCCCGCCGGAGCCCAGGCGCAGGTTCTTGGAGTTTTTTCGGCGGAGGCGATCGACCTGGTCGCGGCCACGCTCGCTGAGCTTGGCGTGGAACGTGCGTTCGTGGTTCACGGAGCCGGGGGGCTGGATGAAATTTCGCTGGCGGGCGAAACGCTCGTTGCCGAAGTGCGCCACGGTCAGGTGCGCCGCTACGTGGTTACGCCGGAAGATTTCGGGGTTTCGCCGGCGCCGCTGGATGCCGTCCTCGGCGGCACGCCTGTGGAGAACGCCGCGATCATCCGGGGAATTTTTGCGGGTGAGACCGGCCCTCGCCGGGACATCGTGGTGATTAACGCGGCGGCGGCACTGGTAGCCTCTGGCGCTGCGGACAATTTGTTGGAGGGGACCAGCCTGGCCGGCAACGCGATTTCCTCGGGTGCGGCGGACGAAAAACTGTCTGCGCTGATCGCGTACACCAAGCTTGCGGCGCCCTGACCGACGACGTAGATCTATGGCTGGAAGGGGCTCTCCGAGTGCTGGACGATTGGCTTGGCGGTGGACAAGGACACTGCCCCTCCGGTGGCCGCGGCGGCGACGCCAACGCCGATCAGGAAAAACAGAAAACCCCTGCGCTTGCGGACAGGTTTTCCTTGGGGATGTCCGCTGTCCGGTTTGGCTGCGGTGTCATCCTCGGTTGGGTCGAGCACCACGCGGTAGGCCTCGCCCTCCGCAATGACCTCGCTCTCGTCGTGATAAGAAAATTTCAGCGAACTGCGACGCGCATAGATGTACAGCAGCTTGGGCGCGACGGCGGTGATTTGCCCGATCGTGGGGGCGTCCACGGCGGGACGAATGCTGGCCTTACTGGCGCGAATCTCCGTGGCCGCGGCTCGCGCCGTGGAAAAGACTAACGTGCCTGCGGTCAGGTCCGCCCGCGTGCCCTGTTCCTCGCCGGGTTCGGCGCGCAGCGTCACTTGGCTGTCGCCGGGGAGATAGAACATGGCCGCGCCACTACGCAGGCGCAGCAAGCCATCCGGCTCGGTGGCGAGGCGGTCGCCATCGTAAACGGTGGTTCCTGTAGAAACACGGCGGTCGCTAAGATAGGCGCCGTCGGCCTCGGTTATGATGCCCAGGGCATCCAGACGGGCCGCGACGGGAGTGCCTGCCAGCGCCATGGCTACGACAGCGGCGACAAGAGGACGGCAGGTCATCATGGGACACCTCCAGAGGCACGGGATCTATCGGAATTTTTCATCTTAGCGGAAGTTATACTGAGTCATTACGTCCAATAGCGATTACTATATATACTATGGCGCCGTTTTAAGCAACCGGTTATAAGAAAAACCAAGGGCGGCCGAAGCTGGCCCCGGGAAACCGCCTGACGGCCACCGCGAGCGGGCGCGCCCCGCTCTCTTCCGCTACAATCACCAACTTCGGTTGCGCCGGGCCGGACCGGCGCGGGTCAGGGGCAAACGCCGGCAAGGGCCGCGCCTAAGGAGGCTTTCTTTGAGAATCGTGATGTGCCATCTGCTCGCCGCAGTTTTACCGTTCGCGGCGCTCGCGCAGCAGGCCAAGAAAGAGCCATCCATCCCGCCGGAGCAAGTGGCGCAACGCGTGCGCGGCTATCGAATCAACAACGAGGACCGCATCATCCGGGAGCTGGCGGCATTCCTGGCCATTCCCAACGTGGCCAGCGACACGGACAACATTCAAAAAAACGCCGCGCAACTGGCGGAAATGCTGCAGGCGCGCGGAATCGAGACGCACTTGCTGCCGATTGCCGGACGCGGACCGGTGGTCTTCGGAAAATTAAATACGCCCGACGCCAGGCGCACCGTGATCTTCTACGCGCATTACGACGGGCAGCCGGTTGATCCCGCGGCCTGGACCGACGGCAAGCCTTTCGAGCCGGTGTTGCGCAGCAATGCCATCGAGGCCGGAGGCCAACGCCTGCCTTTCCCGGAAAACAGCGTGACCCACCCGGCCCGCTACAACGACGACTGGCGGATTTACGCCCGGTCTTCTTCCGATGACAAATCGCCCATCGTGGCGCTGCTGGCGGCCATCGATGCGCTGCGGGCCGAAAAGATTCCGCTGGGCGTCAACCTGAAGATGATCTTCGAGGGAGAGGAAGAAGCGGGCTCGACCAACCTGCAACGCACGCTGGAGTTGCACAAGAATTTGCTGGGCGGGGACTTGCTGATTACCGCCGATGGCCCGGTGCACCAGTCCGGGCGGCCCCTGGTTTTCTTCGGCAATCGCGGCGACATTGGCATGGACATCACCGTGTACGGGCCGGTGCGGGCTCTGCACAGCGGGCACTACGGCAATTGGGCGCCGAATCCGGCGATGGAGTTGTCGCGTTTGCTGGCGGCCATGAAAGATGCCGATGGGCGGGTGCTGATCGACGGGTATTACGACGACGTGGTGCCGCTAGGCGATGTCGAAAAACAGGCGCTGACCCGCATGCCTGATAATGATGCCGAACTCCAGCGCGAACTGGGCATCGCCAAGCCGGAAGGCGGAGGGAAGAAGCTGGTCGAGCTGCTGCAGCAACCCTCGCTCAATATTCGCGGATTGAATAGCGCTTACGTGGGCGAACGGGCGCAAAACGTGGTGCCGGACAAGGCGGAAGCGTCGTTGGAGGCGCGGCTGGTAAAGGGGGAGGATCCGCGGCACAAGTTCGCGCAGATCGTGGGATTCATTCGCAAGCAGGGATACTTCGTAATCGATCGCGAGCCCACCATCGGCGAGCGGCGCGAGCACCCGCTGATCGCCAAGATCGTCGACGAAGGCGGGTATCGCGCTTCGCGGACACCGATGGATCTGCCGGTTTCAACGGCGCTGGTCCAAGTAGTCCAGGAAGCCACCGGAGGCAATACTGTCGTTGCTCCTACCCTCGGCGGCAGCGTCCCGATGTACATTTTCGAAGACCTCGGGCTGCCGTGGATCGGGGTGCCGATCGTCAACTACGACAATCATCAGCATAGCTCCGACGAGAATTTGCGGCTCGGACATCTTTGGCGCGGAGTGGAGATTTACGCGGCGATTTTAGCAGATCTGAATTGGTAATCGAGTCGCTCCCGGTTGAGATCTTGCTGAAATGGAGCGCAGCATGCCGCGTTCCTGCCTTGGCGCGTTTTACAGCGAGAGAAAATTCTGCAGGAGTTGCTTGCCGGATTCGGTGAGCACCGATTCGGGATGAAACTGGACGCCTTCGAGCTGGTGGCGGCGGTGCCGGACACCCATGATGATGCCATCGTCGGTCTCGGCGGTGATGGCCAGCTCCCGAGGCAGCGACTTGCGCTCCACGATGAGCGAGTGATAGCGCGTGGCGGTGAACGGGTCGGGCAGCTTCCGGAACACCCCCTTGGAGTCGTGGTGAATCTTGCTGGTTTTGCCGTGAAACATCTTTGGCGCGCGAATGACTTTTCCTCCGAAGGCCGCGCCGATGGCTTGATGCCCGAGGCACACACCGAGAATCGGGAATTTGCCCGCAAGGCGCTGGACCAGCTCAATGCAAATCCCGGCGTCCTGCGGCGTGCACGGCCCCGGCGAAATCACGATGCGCTCCGGCTTGCGGCGCGCGATTTCATCCACGGAGATCTTGTCGTTGCGATGGACCTCGACGTTGCAGCCCAGCTCGCCCAGATACTGCGCCAGGTTGTAGGTAAACGAATCGTAGTTGTCCAGCAGCAAGATCACGATATTTTTCTCTAACGCCGTCCGCGACGCGCGGCTTCCAGGGCGCTCCGCAGCGCCCGCGATTTGTTGACGCTTTCCTGGTATTCGCCTTCCGGCGTGGAATCGGCGACGACGCCTCCACCGGCCTGCACGTACGCTACGCCATTCTTGACCACCATGGTGCGCAGCGCGATGCAGGAGTCCAGATTACCAGCAAAATCCATGTACAGAACCCCGCCGGCGTAAATGCCGCGGCGGGTGCGCTCCAGCTCTTCGATGATTTCCATGGCGCGAACTTTGGGCGCGCCGGAAACCGTGCCCGCCGGGAAGCAAGCCATCAGCGCGTCAAAACAGTCCACGTCCTCGCGCAGGCGCCCGCGCAGACTGGAAACCAGGTGCATCACGTGCGAGAAGCGCTCGACGTTCATGAGCTGCTCGACTTTCACGGTGCCGTACTCGCAGACGCGGCCGAGATCGTTGCGGCCCAGGTCCACCAGCATGATGTGCTCGGCGCGCTCTTTTTCGCTGGCGAGCATCTGCTTTTCCAGGCGCTGGTCTTCGGCTTCGTCTTTGCCGCGGGGCAGCGTTCCCGCGATCGGGCGGTAGAAAACGTCGCGCCCCTGCACTTTTACGAGCATCTCCGGCGAGCTGCCCACCACCGCGACGTCGTTCATTTGCAGGTAGAAAAGATACGGAGAGGGATTGAGGGCCCGGAGTTCGCGATAGACCTCGAAGGGCGCGGCTTGGGTCTTGACCGAGAAGCGCTGGCTGAGCACCACCTGAAAAATATCCCCCGCCCGGATGTACTGCTTGCACTTGCGTATCGCCGCGAGATATTCCCCGCGGCGGAAATTGGAAGTGACTTTGAGCGCCGCCCGCTTCTTCCGTCCGGGTTCTCTTCTGGGCCGCTCGGCCGCGACCGGCTGCTCCAGCAGCTTGCGTGTCTTCTGGATTTCGCGCACCGCCGCGTTGTATTTGGTCCGCAGGCTGCCGGAGCCTTCGGTGAACACGTTGCGCACGATCCACAGGCGGTGCTGGACGTGATCGAACGCGATGATGCCGTGATAAAACATCAACATGGCGTCGTACAATCCGATTTCGTCGCGCAGGCGCTTGGGCAGGCGCTCGATGAGCCGCACCATGTCGTAAGAGAAATAGCCGATGGCGCCGGCCACCAGCGGCGGCAGCCCCGGGAGCCGGACCGGACGGAAACGCTGTATCCGTTCGCGTAAAAAGGAAACCGGATCGCGCTCTTCCCACACCAGGCGGTCGCGGCTCTCCATGACGCAGGCGCCGTTGGCATAGCGAAAAACTTCCTCGGGGTTGGCGCCCGCGAAGGTGTAGCGCGCGATTTTTTCGCCGCCTTCGACGCTTTCCAGCAAGAACGAGTACCGCGCTCCCTGAGAAATCCGCAGGTAAGCGCTTACCGGCGTGAGCAAGTCCGCGGAGAGCACATCGTAGACGGGAATCAGGTTGCCTTGTTTGGCAAGCCGCTGGAACTCGCGGAAATCCGGCCGGATCACCGTGGCCTCCGCCGTGGTTTCTGCTGCACTTCTTCCGCACGCAAGGCCGCCAGCACCGCGCGCCGCATGGCCGCTTCCGGCGCCCGCTGTTTGGTCCAAATCTCCCACTGCGCGATTCCCTGAGCCAGGAACATCTCCACGCCGGAAACCGTGGCGATGCCCTTGCTGGCGGCGAGCTTCAACAGCTGCGTCTTCTGCGGCCGGTAGATGAGGTCCATAAGGATGCGACAGTGTAACTCGCGCGGCTCCAGTGGCGAAATTGCGGCACCCGGGTACATGCCGACGGGGGTGGCATTCAGCACCACGTCAAAGGATTCGCTGCGCAGCGCGCGCCGGGGTAGCACTTCGCCCCCAACCGCACGGGCCAGCTCGCGAGCGGCACCTTCCCGGCGCGCGCAAATCGCGACGGTAGCGCCAGCGCGAGACAGTCCAAATGCAGCCGCGCGCGCCGATCCCCCGGCTCCGAAAATCATCACCCGGCTGCCCTTAAGCTGAATTTTCTTCTCTAGCGCACGCAGCACTCCGAGATAGTCGGTGTTGCTGCCGTGCAGCGAACCGTCCCGCCGCACCACCACCGTGTTGACCGCGCCAATCTCTGCCGCCAGAGGATCGCAGGCCGCCAGGTGCTGCAGAATCTTCGTCTTATGGGGTAACGTCACACTAAAGCCGCGAACACCCAGCTCGCCAACGGCACTCAGAAAGTCAGCCAAATTTGGCACCAAGAAGGGTAGATATACCGCATCGGTTTTCCGGGCCACGAAACCCGTGTTGTGCAACAACGGAGATAGCGAGTGTCCAATGGGATCGCCGATTACCCCGAAAAGCTGAGTCCGGCGAGTTAGTTCGTGGGCCCGGTACAGGTATTTCAGATCCCGCAGCGATACTTGCCCCGGCGCTGTAGCCTCCGCCACCGGCGCATACGCCAGGGCGCTGCCTTCGCGCAAAGCCAAGATGCGCGCCGGTAGCCCCACATCGCCCATGGGGACTACCACGCAGTTCCGGGACCGGCGGGCGAAGCGCAGCAGCCTCAGGCTGTCTGCAATGGTTTGAACCTGCGCCGCGATCTTGGTGGCGTCCACCTCCCCGTGCGGCACCGGATCGACGGCACGCGAGAGCTCCGGGGTTCGCCGAAAATCGTGGAGGGAAAGCAGTACCCCCGGCGGAACTGCGTATCCGCGAATGGACTTGCCGGGCAGCTTGCGAAGGGTCTCCACCTCAAGGTCGCACCACAAGCAGCCGGCCTCGCGGGCCTGCATCAGCCAATACAACTCCGCCGCGACGTCGCCGGAGAGCCTGCCGCCCCCTTCGCGGCGCCGGCAGGTGGCCAGAAAAGTGGCGCCCCGTGGCTTATTCTTCCCTAGCCAGCGCAGAAACCGGGCCCGCTCCGCGTCGCTGCCGAGCCAATCCAGCCGCAGCTCCACGGTAGGCGTCTCTCGCACCGCCGCCCGGACCAGGGCCGCCATTTCGGCCGCCGTAGAGGCCGCCGCAACGGCACAGATTCGCCCGATTCCAGTCCCAAACCCTCGCATGGCCCGCCTTCCTTCGGTAACTTATTGAAAACACGGCTCGAGGCATGCCGTATCAAATGTGTAAAGCGTCCTCGCCCTAATTGTTGACGCGCTCCGGATGGCTTGCTACTTTCGTTCACAAGCGTCCTTACACGGTCCCCAGGGCGTGTTTTCGAAGGAGCATTGTAATGCGCGCTAACCTTGCTGCGTTGAGCTTTTCCATCTTCCTCGGTGCCGCCGTCTGCTCCGCGCAGACCGCCCCGGAGGCCACCGCCCCGGCTGGCCCGCAGCCCGACTATACCAACGTCTATTGCGCCGGCTTTGTCAGCGATCCCAAAGTCCCGGAGGATACCCAGATCATCTCCGGCGAGCAGTCCAACTACAAGATCATCTTCGCGCGCGGCGAATACGTGTACATCAACCGCGGCGAGGACAAGGGCGTCAAAGTGGGTGATCGCTACACCATCGTGCGGCCCGAGGCCGACCCGGCTAACGAATGGTTCCGGGGACAGGGCAAAGTAAGCAAAGCGGCGGGCACCATTTACCGCGATGGCGGCCAGATCCGCGTCGTCAACGTGCAACCAAAGGTTTCCATCGCCGAAGTCAGTTTCTCTTGCGGCGGTTACATGCAGCGCGGCGACCTCGCGCGGCCTTTTGAAGAGCGTCCCGTGCCGCCCTACAAGAGCTCCGCGCCTTTCGACCATTTTGCGCCGGTCAGCGGCAAGCCGATCGGAACGGTCTTCTCCTCGCATGATTATTGGCAGCTCCTGGGCACCGGCTACGTCGCTTATGTGAACATTGGGGCCGGGAAGGGCGTGAAAGTGGGTGACTACATGCGCCTGTTCCGCTATCAGGGTCCCGGGACCGAACTCGCGTCGGTGACCAAGGGCGACCAATACAAGATTTTTGGGTTTGGCAGCGCGCCAGGAAGCTATGACGCGAAGACCCTGCCGCGCGAAGTTCTCGGCGAGGGCATCGTACTCAACGTCAGCCGCAACTCCGCGACCGTATTGATTACCTACAGCACCGCTCCGGTGTACACCGGCGACAACGCCGAGATCGAATAAATTTCAACTGCCAACGCTTTCAGAACCAGCTGGTAGAGGCCGGGCACCAAGCCCGGCCTCTTTTTTTCTCTCACATCGAGCAACTTCCGGATGGAGCCCCCGCCGAAAACTTATGTCCGTTCTATGTTAACGCTATTGCCAACTGTTCTTTCGTACAGCAAAACAAAATTGGCCACTTGCCCTTCTTAGCGCATTGACAGTTTTTAATCCAACCTAAAATTAAATCACCCGGTCCTCCCAAGTTGTCGTTTTTGCAAATCAATTTTCCCGCTGTGGGAAAACGTCAGGAGAACCTGCCGTGATGCCAACCGTCGCGCCCCGCGCCGCACGATTTGCCGCCTTTATTGGCGTATCTGTTCTCACCTTAAGTTTTCTGTCCGGATGTTCTGGAGTCGTTTCCGGCACCCCGCCCCGTCCCGGTGCCGCAGTGTCCATTAACATCTCGCCGGCGACTTCCTCCGTCGCCGCCAACAAGACCCAGGATTTTACCGCGACGGTTACTAACGATAAAGATAACAAAGGCGTCAGCTGGGCGTTTTCCGGAACGGGCTGCAACGCAGCCGCGTGCGGCACTTTGTCGGCTACCTCCAGCGCATCGGGCGAAGTCGTTACGTACACCGCTCCCGCCAGCGCTCCGGCTGGCGTCATCCTCAGCGCCATTGCCGTCGCCGACAACACCAAGTCTGCCGCGGCTAGCATCACGGTGACCGCCCCGCCGGCTATCGCCGTCGGCGTCTCGCCCGCCTCCTCCACTCTTCTCGCTGGCACCGGCACGCAGAGTTTCGTCGCCACTCTGCAAAACGATTCGCAGAACAAAGGGGTCACCTGGTCACTCTCCGGCGCAGGTTGCACTGGCGCCGCCTGCGGCTCGCTCTCCGCCTCCGCCAGCGTCTCCGGCGCAGCCATTGTTTATTCGGCTCCCGCGACTGCTCCAAGCCCGGCCGCCGTGACGCTCCGCGCCACCTCCGTCGCCGACGCCTCCAAGTCCGCCGCCGCGGACATCACCATCACCAGCCAGCCGGTAGTGCTCGTAAGCGTCTCTCCCACGACGGCCACGATTCAAGCAGGCATCGGCACCAAGAATTTCACGGCCACGGTGCAAAACGATGCGCAGAACAAGGGCGTCAGTTGGTCGCTCTCCGGAGCGGGCTGCACGGGCGCAACCTGCGGCGCGCTTTCAGCGACTTCCAGCGCGTCCGGCGCGGCCATTACCTACACGCCCCCGGCTACCGCCCCGATTCCGGCCGGGGTTACCCTCACCGCCACCAGCAACGCCGACGGCACCAAGTCCGCTGCGGCGGCCATCACGGTGACCACTCCTCCCGTCATTGCTGTCTCGGTTTCACCCACCACCGCCAGTGTTCAGGCCAGCGGCGGTACCAAGAATTTCACCGCAACCGTGCAAAACGACGCGCAGAACAAAGGCGTCTCGTGGTCCCTCTCCGGAGGGGGTTGCTCCGGCGCAACTTGTGGCGCGCTCTCGGCTGCTTCCAGCGCATCCGGTACCCCAATCACCTACACGGCTCCGGCCAGTGCTCCTGCTCCCGCGACGGTCACCCTCACCGCCACTTCAGTGGCCAACGGCACCAAGGCCGCCCAAGCCACCATCACCGTCACTCCGCCGCCCGTCGGCGTTAGCGTCACTCTCACTCCCGGGCGTGGCGGCCTCACGGTATCGCAATCGCTGAGTTTCACTGCCACGGTCGCCAACGATGTCGGCAGCGCCGGCGTCACCTGGTCGGCGACCGCGGGTTCGTTCAGCAACCAATCCGCGACCTCCGCCGTCTACGTCGCACCGGTAGCGCCCGGCGTCATCACCGTCACCGCCACCAGCAACGCCGACGTCACCAAGAGCGCCTCGGCCACCATCGGCGTCACCGACCTCTCCGGCGTCACCACCTATCACAACGATCTTTCTCGCGACGGCGTCAATGCCAAGGAATACGCGCTCACGACGGCCAACGTCACCACCGCCACTTTCGGAAAGCTCTTCGCGTGCGCCATCGATTCTCCGGCCTACGCGCAACCTCTCTGGGTCGCCAACCTGACCATCGGCGGCGCAACCCACAACGTCATTTTTGCCGCCAGCTCCCGCGACACTGTGTACGCCTTCGACGCCGACGCCCGTCCCTGCGTCACCTACTGGTCCAAGTCGCTCTTGGCCACAGGCGAAACCTTCCTCAGCAACAACGACGTGGGAACCACGGACATCTTTACCGACGTCGGCATCGTTGGTACCCCGGTGATCGACCCGGCCACCAAGACCCTGTACGTCGTGTCCAAATCCAAAAATCAGGGCACCAGTTGCTCGCCGTCTTCCTCGTGCCACCAGCGCCTGCACGCGCTCAGTCTCAGCGACGGCAGCGAACAATTCAACGGCCCGGTGGACATCACCTCGTCCATCAGCGTCCCCGGCACCGGCGACGGCTCCTCCGGCGGAAACGTGGCGTTCAGCCCGCTCCGGCAAAACCAGCGGCCCGGCCTGGTGCTGGTCAACGGCATCGTCTACGTCACCTGGGCTTCCCACGGAGACAACGATCCGTATCACGGCTGGATCATGGGTTTTAACGCCTCCAATCTGTCTCAGGCCCCCTCGGTGTTCAACGATTCGCCGAACGGCTCGCGCAGCGGCATCTGGATGGGTGGCGGCGCGCCAGCGGTGGACAGCGGCAACAACCTGTATGTGATCACCGGGAACGGCACCTACGACGGCACCACGAAATCAGACTTCGGGGACTCGTTCCTGAAACTCGGCACCTCCAGCGGCATCA
This sequence comes from uncultured Acidobacteriota bacterium, assembly GCA_963788495.1. GTDB lineage: Bacteria > Acidobacteriota > Terriglobia > Acidiferrales > UBA7541 > Acidiferrum. The sequence continues at coordinate 203,663 of CAWBGX010000008.1, forward strand.
CCATCGGCGATTGGTTCACTCCCGCGGATCAGGCCTCGCTGGAGGGCAACGACGCGGATTTCGGCTCGGGAGGCGCCGCGATTCTCGTGGATCAGCCGTCCGGCCCGGTGCCCCATCTGGTCATCGGCGGCGGCAAGGAGGGCAACCTATTCCTCCTCAATCGGGACAACATGGGCCACAACAACAGCACCAACCAGGTGGTGCAGACGCTTTCGTTTGGCAACGGGATCTTCGCCACCGCCGCGTTCTGGAACAACGCGCTGTACCTCGCGGGCGTAGGCGGTCCAGTCAAAATGTTTTCGTTCAACACCACGACCGGCAAATTCAACACCTCGACGTCCTCGCAATCGGGTAACACGTACGGGTTCCCGGGCGCCACGCCGTCGGTCTCGGCCAACGGCGCCTCCTCCGGCATCGTCTGGACGCTCGATAACCACTTGTTCGGCACGCCGGGCCCCTCCAACGGGCCGACCGTCTTGCACGCCTACGACGCCAGCAACGTCGCCACCGAGCTTTGGAACAGCTCTCAGGGCTCCGGCAACACCGCAGGCAACGCCGTGAAGTTCACCGTGCCCACAGTAGCCAACGGCAAGGTCTACGTCGGCACGCGCTCAGAAATCGACGTATTTGGCCTGCTACCCAACTAGCCGGCCCTCGCAAATCGACGCCGTCTCCCAGAAAGGTCGCCCAAGCCCCTTTTCTACTTGACGCCTGTTTATGTCCGAGGTACGATAACACCTAGGTACCTTCGCGTTTGGAGTGCGGCAGACTTCTGCCGCTTTTCAGTCTTAGCCCCGCCATCAAACCCAACGAATGCGCCAGTCTCGATCCGTAGCCGTATTCTTCCTGCGGCGACAAGGGAGCCGTGCCCGGAGCAAATAACGCGGTAAAGGAGCAATCTCGAAGACACAAAAGTGTTATCTACCCAGTTAACAATGGAGGCCTCTAAGCCCCTTTAGAATGAACACTTGCAAAAGTGTATCAAAACAAAGGACTTTAACTCCCTTTAGAATCAACACTTATGAAAAAGGGGGGAGGGGGGCCGCAGCCACGCGAACGTATCTTCCCCGCAAGGAAAGACCGAGCGCTCGCTCTTTATCTTGGAATTTGCCGCTTCTTTCGTCTTCCGTGAATCGACGGAGGGCTCCTCTGTGCGCCTACATGCCCTCGTAATTCGGCCCCCCGCCACCCTCGGGCACCACCCAATCAATGATCTGATAAGGATCGGCAATATCGCAGGTCTTGCAATGCACGCAATTCGCGGCATTGATCTTCAGCTTGACCCCGTCCTTTTCCTTGGCCATCTCGTAGACGGCGGCAGGGCAAAAATACTGGCAGGGATTCCCATATTCCACGACGCACTTGGTCGCACAGACATTCAAATCGTGCACGACCAGATGGCAAGGCTGATCCTCTTCATGCCGGGTCCCGGAGTGATATACGTCGGTCAGCCGGTCGAAGGTTAGCTTGCCATCGCCCTTGAAGCGCTCCGGCGCTGGCCGCCCGTTGATCTTCTTGTAGGCCTCGTGCCCGGCGTGCGCGTGCATCGGGTCGATCAAGCCCGCGCCCGCCGGAAATGAATTGCAGCCCGGTGTGAAACAGCCCGCCGTACAGCCCATATTTAAAGGACTGGTGAAAATTGCGCACCGCCCACAGTTCTTTCTTGATGTAGCTCTGCTCGACCTTTGCGGGAAAGGCGCTCAGCGCTTTCGCCGAAGTGTCGCCGGTCTTGAGCGCCTCAAAAATCGTCTCCGCCGCCAGCATCCCGCTCTTGATCGCCATGTGGATGCCCTTGAGCCGCTGCGAATCCAGAAAACTGCCGGAATCCCCAATGATCAGCCCGCCATCCACATAGTTCCGCGGCATCGAATACCATCCGCCCGCCGGAATGGTCTTCGCGCCGTAGCGCACCAGTTTGCCGCCCTCCAGAATTTTCTTCACGAACGGATGCGTCTTCCATTTCTGAAACGCCTCGTGCGGATCGAACTGCGGATTCGAGTATTCCAGCCCGATCACCAGCCCGATCGACAAGCGATTGTTCGACAGCCCGTAAATCCATCCGCCGCCATACATGTCGGTGGACACCGGCCACCCCAGGGTGTGCGCCACGTACCCCGGCTGGATGCGCCCCGGCTGCACGTCCCACAATTCCTTGATTCCGATGCTGTAGATCTGCGGATTGATGTTGTCGAGTTTTTTCTTCTCTACCAGCTGTTTGGTGAGCGAACCCCGCGGCCCTTCCGCCAGCACGGTCACCTTCGCGCGCAATTCGTATCCCGGCGTGTAGTTGTCCTTGGGCTTGCCGTTTTTGTCGAGGCCCTTGTCCTCGGTGATCACGCCGCCGATTCCGTCGCGGTCGTAGATCAGCTGCGCGCCGCCGAACTGCGTGAACAGGTTCACGCCCGTTTTTTCCACCAGCCCGCCGAGCCACTTCACCATCTTGCTCAGCGAAACGACGTAGTTTCCCTTGTTCTGAAACGGCGGCGGCGTGATCGGAAATCGGAACGAAGATCCCTCGGTGAAAAACAACGCCGCATCGTCGGTCACCGGCGTATCCAGTGGCGCGGTCTTCTCAAAATCCGGCACCAGTTCCGCCAGCCCCTTGGGGTTCATGATCGCGCCCGATAGCTGATGCGCCCCAATCTCGCGCCCTTTTTCGAGGACGTAGATGTTCTCGGTCGAAAGCTCCGGCTTCCCGCCGGCGTCGGTGTGCTTTTTGATCAGGTTCGCCAGATGCAGCGCGCAGGAAAGCCCCGCGGGCCCCGCGCCGACAATAAGCACATCCGCTTCCAGTTGTTCGCGTTGCACGGTCATTCTTGCACGATCATTGCAAAGACTTCGCCAAGTTCCGCCAGAGCCGCCTCGCGCGTCACCATCAAAGCATAACAGCCAGGAATGGCAGGTATCTCGGCCACCCAGGAGCCATCTTCCTGTCGGTAGAGAATCGTCTCGTAGTCTTCAAATTTCATGGCGGTGGAAAAAGTATACGGCACTCGGGCGGGCCTAGCAGCCTAAGATGACTTGGCCTTTTCCAGCGCTTCGGTCAGCGCGGGCATGATTTCGAAGATGTCGCCAACTATGCCGTAGTCGGCGATTTCGAAAATCGGCGCGTTTTGATCTTTGTTGATGGCCACAATCGTGCGCGCGCCTTTCATTCCTACCACGTGCTGGATGGCGCCGCTGATTCCCAGCGCCAGGTACAGTTTCGGCGCGACCGTTTGTCCCGAACTGCCGATCTGACGCTCCATCGGAAGCCAGCCTTCATCGCAGATGGGGCGTGACGCCGCGATTTCGCCGCCGAGCGCTTTGGCCAGCGCCTCGGCTTGGGGAATATTTTCGGGCGCCTTGATTCCGCGGCCAATCGCTACGATCAACGGCGCCTGCGTCAGGTCCACCGCCGATTTTGCTTCTTTGAACAAATCCAACGGCTTGGTCCGAATCTGCTCCGCTTTTAGTTCGACGGCTACGGCGTTCACCGGCGCCTTGCCCGAGGGATGCGCGGTCACCAGATCCGAGCGGAACGCTCCGGCCTGAAACGACGCAAACCATGGCGCCGCGCCCTGAAAGGTTACGTCTGCAACCGTCTTGCCCTGAAACATTTGCCGCACGAAAACGAGCTTTCCGCCTTCGTGGCGGTAGCCGATGCAGTCGCCGATCATGCCCTTGCCCAGCATCGCCGCCAGCTTCGGTGCAAAATCGCGCACTTGATACGTGTGCGGAAACAACACCAAGTCGGGTTGCGCACCCTTTATAACTTGCGACAACGCCGCGCAATATCCATCTGGCGTATACGCTTCCAGCAAGTCGTGTTCGACCAGCAGCACTTCGGCGACATTCTTTGCGGCCAGTTCGCCGGCCAAACCCGCGACACCTTTGCCGATCACCAGCGCGCTCACGGTGCTGGACGTATCGGCGGCGATCTGCTGTGCCGCCGCCAGCGTCTCGAAGCTGGTGTTGTTGAATTTTCCCTGTCGCTGTTCCGCAATGACCAGTATCTTCATGGCTAGATCACCCGCGCCTCAAACTTCAGCTTCTCCACCAGTTTCCCGGCCATTTCTTTGGGCGTGCCGGTCAGGAACTCCGTTTTCTTGGTCTTGGTCGGCACGTAAATTTTCTCCACGCGCTGCGTGGGTTCCACGGAAACGCCCAGCGATTCCCGGGTAAGCGTGGCGATTTCTTTTTTCTTCGCCGCCATGATGCCCTTCAGCGTGGCGTAGCGCACTTTGTTGATGCCGGACTGAATCGAGAGCACCGCCGGCAATGGGCACTCGATATGCTGAAACCAGCCCGCTTCGAGTTCCCGCTTCAGCCGCATCTTTCCGTCTTGCACCTCGATCGCCATGATGATGGTGGCGTGCGGCAAATCCAGCAAACCCGCGAGCAGCACGCCGGTTTGTCCAAATCCCTGATCGTCGCTTTGCAGTCCGGTCAGCACCAAGTCGCATTTTTCTTTTTTGATCGCCGCCGCCAGCGCCGTGGCCGATCCCAGCGGATCGAGTTGCGCAAAATGATCGTCCGCAATGTGAATCGCCCGATCCGCGCCCTTGGCCAGCGCTTCCTTGATGGTCTGCTTCACGCGCTCCGGACCCATCGACAGCACGATCACTTCGCCGCCGTGCTTTTCCTTCAGCCGCAGCGCCTCTTCCAGCGCGTAACTGTCCGGCTCGTTCATCTCGAACCCGATGTCCGATTCCTTGATCCAGTTCCCGGCGATCGCCAGCGGCGCATCCTTGGCCGGGACCTGCTTGATGCACACGATGATGTTCATGATATTTCCTCGCAAATTCCGGGACGATCTGCTGTGGCCGCGGTCTCTTGCCCTGAGATCCGAAGGGTCGGACCGCGGGGATTAAAGTTAGATGTGGCGGAAGCTTCCATGAAAAGGCGCAAGCGGTCGCGGTGAGGTGGAACAGCGCTGCGGCCTGAGCGTACCAAGGTGTACTCTAAATCCCGTCCTCTGAAGAGGACGGCTACAACACAGGCTCACGCACAGCAGGTTTCAGGCTACTTTCCTGCCCACCGCTTGAAAATCAGGGCGGCGTTGGTGCCGCCAAAGCCGAAGGAATTCGACAACGCGTATTCCACCGACGCTTTGCGCGCTTTGTTCGGAACGTAGTCCAGGTCGCACGCGGGGTCCGGCGTTTCTTGGTTGATCGTCGGCGGCAAAATCTGGTCGCGCAGCGCCAGTACGCTGATGCCCGCTTCCAAACCGCCCGCGCCACCCAGCAAATGCCCGGTCATCGATTTCGTCGAGCTGACCGGCACCTGCTTGGCGCGTTCGCCAAACAGCCTCTTGAGCGCGGTGGTTTCGATGACGTCGCCGATCGGCGTGGACGTGCCGTGCGCGTTCACATATCCGATATCTTCCGGCTGCAGCTTGGCATCCTTCAGCGCCGCCTTCATCACGCGATACGCGCCGTCGCCGTTTTCCGCGGGCTGGGTGATGTGATAGGCGTCGCCGGACATACCGTAGCCGACAATCTCCGCGAGAATCGGCGCATTGCGCTTCTGCGCGTGCTCCAGCGATTCCAGGATGACAATTCCCGCGCCCTCGCCCACCACAAAGCCATCGCGTTGCGCGTCAAAAGGACGGCTGGCGTGCGCCGGATCGTCGTTGCGCGTGGACAGCGCCTTCATGGAAGCGAATCCTCCAACGCCCATCGGTGTGATGGTCGCCTCGGTGCCGCCGCAAATCATCATCTCCGCCGCGCCGCGGTCGATGATCTTGAACGAATCGCCGATGGCGTGCGCCGAGGCCGAGCACGCGGTTGCGGTCGCCGAATTCGGGCCGCGCGCGCCATAGCGTATCGAAATATGCCCGGAAGCGAGATTCACGATCGCGGAAGGAATAAAGAACGGCGAGATTTTTCCCGGCCCGCCCTGCACCAATTTCCAATGCTCGCGCTCGATGATGTCGAACCCGCCGATGCCCGACGAAACGTACACGCCGACTTCATCGAGGTCCGATTGCTCCGACGTCCAGTTGGCCATCTTCACGGCAAAACTCGCGCCGGCCAGGGCCACCTGAATGAATCGCCCCATTTTCTTCAATTCTTTTTTCTCGATCCACAGGAACGGATCGAAGTTCTTCACTTCACCGGCGATCTTGCAGTCGAACCCGGTGGTATCAAAAAGCGTGATGGCGCCAATGCCGCTTTGCCCGGCCAGGAGATTTTTCCATGTTTCCTCCGTGCCGATTCCCAGCGCGCAGACCAATCCGACGCCCGTGACAACAACCCGGCGAGTCAACTATTCCTGCTCCCTGATGAGGTGGTATTAAGCAGCTTTCTTACTTCCCTTTGGAGTGCTTGTCGATATATTCGACGGCGTCCTTGACGGTGGTCATCTTTTCGGCGTCTTCGTCGGGCACTTCGATCCCGAACGCCTCTTCAAAGGCCATCACCAATTCCACCTGATCCAGCGAGTCCGCCCCAAGGTCGTCCACGAACGACGCCGTCGGCGTCACTTCCGCTTCGTCCACGCCGAGCTGCTCGACGATAATCTGCTTTACGCGTTCTTCGACGCTGGCCATTCCTATATCCTCCGCGATCTGCTTTCGCTCGTGCTAGTTCGTGCTTGAGTCTTGACACCGCTCGGGCCCAGACGCCGCCCCACACAACACCGTTTTACCCCGTCATTGCAACCTGCCCATTCTAGTTAGGCCTTCCGACAAGGTCAACTTTCATGGGCTGTTTTCAAACGGATTGTTGCCAAAGCTCAAGCCAGGTGCATCCCGCCGTTAACGTTGAGCACGTGTCCGGTGATGTAGCCGGCCTCGTCGCTGGCCAGAAACACAATGGCCGCCGCCACGTCCCGCGGCGAGCCCATGCGCCCCAGCGGAATGCGGGTCTTCAACTCCTCTTTTACTTTGTCCGGCAAAACATCGGTCATGGGGGTCTCGACGAATCCCGGAGCCACCGCGTTGACGGTAATGTTCCGCGACGCAATCTCCACGGCAACCGCCTTGGTTAGTCCGATCAGCCCGGCTTTGGCCGCCACATAATTGGCCTGCCCGGCGTTTCCGGATTGCGCCACCACCGAGCTGATATTGATGATCCGCCCGGCGCGCGCGCGCATCATGGTAGCCAGAGCTTGCTGGATGCACAGGTGCGCGCCCGTCAAGTTGGTCCGCAATACGGTCTCCCAATCGTCAACCTTCATGCGCATCTGCAGACCGTCGCGGGTAATCGCCGCGTTGTTGACCAGAATATCCAGGCGCCCAAATTTTTCGAGTACCTGCTTGAAACCCGCCTTGACCTGCTCGGCGTCGGCCACATCCATCTTCACCGCCAGCGCGGTGCCTCCCGTAGCGGCAATCTCGCCGACAAGGGCCGCCAATTTCTCTTCATTGCGCGCCGCTACGGCGACCTTGGCTCCCGCCTCGGCGAGCGCCAGCGCGGTATCGCGTCCGATCCCTTGGGACGCGCCGGTGACGAGAGCTACTTTGTCTTTCAAGCTGAACATAAAAAGAGTTAAAGGGTGTAAAAGGACAAGAGTTCAAGCGGCCGCGCGACCCTGCGCGATCTCGATCCGGCGTCCATTCTTGCACTGCTATACTTTTTCACTTTTAAACTTGCCTTTTGCTACGCTGCATCGGCTCGCGTTTGCGCAACCTTTTCTATCGTGGTCGCCAGGCTCTTCTCGTCCTCGACGTTCAGGGTGCCCACGGACCGCTCGATCTGGCGTAGCAATCCGGTCAGTACGCGACTTGGACCCACTTCGACAAAGGTGTTCACGCCTTCATCGATCAACATCCGGACGGACTCTTCCCAGCGCACCGGCATGGTCACCTGGCGGATTAACGCGTCGCGGGCTTCGTCGCCGCTGGTTTCGGTGTCGGCGTCGACGTTGGTGACCAACGGAACGCGCAAAGGCGCGAACTCGGTCTTCCGCAAATCCTTCTCCAGCTTTTCCTGCGCCGGCATCATCAAAGCGCAGTGAAATGGCGCAGATACCGCCAGGATCACGGCGCGCTTGGCTCCCAGTTGCGACGCGATTTCGACCGCGCGCTTCACCGCGCCCGCGTCTCCGGAAATCACCGTCTGCTCCGGCGAATTCAGATTGGCGGCCGAACACACCTTGCCTTCCGCGGCGCGCTTGCAAGCATCCAGCACCACGGCGGGCGACAATCCCATGATCGCGGCCATGGCGCCTTCACCCGCGGGCACCGCTTGCTGCATATACTCTCCGCGTTTGCGCACCAACTGTACGGCGTCGGAAAACTTCAGCGCGCCCGCCGCAACCAGCGCCGAGTACTCACCCAGGCTGTGGCCGGCCACAAAATCCGGAGTAATTCCACGTTCCGCGAGAATCCGGTAGACCGCCACGGAACAGGTGAGCAGCGCAGGCTGGGTATTGGCGGTCAGCTTGAGGTCTTCTTCGGTGCCGGCGAAGCACATGTGCGAAATGGAAAATCCCAGCGCTTTGTCGGCTTCGTCGAAAACCGCTCGCGCTACCGGATACTTTTCCGCCAGTTCTTTTCCCATTCCCGGGTACTGCGACGCCTGCCCCGGAAACACAAATGCGATTTTTCCCATCGTCGTTCCTCTTCTCCGCCGTTACGCCTCAGCGCTCGCGGCCGAGAGCCCCTGTTCGATTTTTTCATTCATGCGGGCGCGGGCGAGTCCCGCGGCCACGCGGATAGCGTTCTTGACGGCGTTGGCGTTGGAACGCCCATGTCCGATGACGCACACGCCGCGCACTCCCAACAGCGGCGCGCCGCCGTATTCCGTGTAATCGATCTTCTTCTTCAAGCCTTTGAAGGCCCCCTGCGACAACATCGCGCCCACCTGCGACACCAGCGAGCTTTTCAAGGACTTCTTCAGGACCTCAAAAATTTGCAGCGCCAGGCCCTCGCAAATCTTCAGCGCGATATTCCCCACGAATCCGTCGCACACGATGACATCCACATCGCCGGAAAACAAATCTCCGCCTTCGACGTTGCCCACAAAATGAACCGGGCTCTTCTTCAGGCGGTTATAGACCTCGCGGGTCAGTTCGTTGCCCTTGATCTCTTCCTCACCGACCGACAGCAGCCCCACGCGAGGCCGCCGGTGCCCGAAGGTGGCGCGATAATACGTCTCACCCATGACCGCGAACTGCACCAGGTGCTCCGGCTTGGAATCCACGTTGGCGCCCACATCCAGTAAAACCGAAACGCCACCTTTGGCGTTGGGAAAGGGCGCCGCCAGGGCTACGCGGTCCACCGACTCCAGCGTGCCCAGCAAAAATCGCGCCACGGTCATGACCGCGCCGGTATTCCCCGCGCTCACCAAGCCGTCGGCCTTGGTCTCGCGCACCAGCCGGGCCGCCACGTGCACGGAACTGTCTTTCTTGCGGCGAAAGGCCTGCGCCGGGTGGTCCTCCATGGTGATCACTTCGCTGGCCGCGGCGATCTCGATCGGCAAGTTGGGCACGGCGTGCTTGGCAAGTTCCGCGCGAACGGCATGCGCCTGGCCCACCAGCACGATGCGCACCCCAAACTCACGGGCGGCTAGCACACTGCCTTCAACCTCGGGGCGGGGCGCATTATCTCCGCCCATGGCGTCAACGGCGATTGTGATCATGGAGGCTTCGACCCGGTGGTTCCGAAAAAGTACCGGTGGAAAGGCAACCGCTGTGATTCGCTTGCTGGCTTTTTGTTATGCCGACTTTTCTTGAACCGCTCGGCCTTTGTAGTAGCCGCAGTGCGGGCAGACATGGTGCGGCTGCTTCATCTCGTGGCAGTTCGGGCATTTGGCCAGCGCCGGCTTCTCCAGAAAATCGTGCGCGCGCCGCGTGCTCGTCCTTCTCTTGGAATGCCGTCGTTTTGGGTTAGGCATAGCAATACTCCTCGTTCCCCGCCAAGCTGGGCGGATTCTATGGGCTTTCCGCCCTGAAAACTATTGTTTTTTCAGCCAGTCGTGCTTCAGGCGTGCAAGAGGAGCCAATCGCGGGTCCGCTGCATGCGTTTCACAGCGGCACTCTTCATGGTTCAAATTGGCGCCGCAATTCGGGCACAACCCCCGGCAGTCGCTGCGGCAAATTACCTTCATCGGCAACGCCAGCAGCACCTGCTCTCTCAACACATCCGCCAAAAATAACCCTTCTCCCTGGAAAAAACCGATCTCGGCATCGTCGTCTTTCAGCCGCGCTTCTTCGGGCTTCACACCCTTGGGCAAGGGGCTGTAGAAAAGGTCGAAAGAGCGGTCCACTTCGTCGATGACCGGTTCGAGGCATCTGGCGCATACCAGCTCGACCTTGGTATCGATTTCGCCGGCGACGCGTATCTGCCCTTCCAGTAACTCCGCCGTGGCATTCACTTCGAGCGGCTCGACCTGCTTGATCTCCGCGGTCTGGTAGTCGATGCTGCCAGGAGCGTAGCTCTTCCGTATCAGTTGTTTACGGACGGCAAGGTCTTTCACGTCGAGGAACATCTCTTCAGCGCCTCCGCTCATGCCTACTCATTATTGAGTCGCTGGCCCGCCAAGTCAAGGAAACGCAACCCCATCCCGCGGTGCCGTTTTCCTGGAGATTACTGGCAGCCGCCGGACTCCAGCTGGTACAGGCGCAGGCGGGCTTCGCGGTTACCCTTGCCGGCGGCGGCCTTGAGCAGTACCCGGGCCTGGTCGCAATTCTTCTCCACACCTTCGCCTCGGGCAAAACGCTCGGCCAAGGACATCTCGGCGGCAATCGACCCGCCCTGGACGGCGTCCCAAAGAGATGCGACTGTTTCGCCCTCACTTCGCGGCGGCTCCGCTTTCTGCCGTCCAGCGGGTTGTTCCAAAATGGATTCTGGTCGCGGCTGGGTGCTCCGGATCACGGCCTCGGACTGCGCCGGAGGCAGTTGTTTACTCTGGGTCAACTCGGGTTCGGTCGTCGGCGTCGCGTCGGGGGCGGTCTTTGGCGCTACCTCCGCCGGGGTCTCTTCTGGAGCTTCATTGGCTTCGACCGGAGCCTGAGCCGTTTCCGCGGGCGCTGGGGACTTGTTTGCCGGAACAGCTGCCGAGGCCTTGGTTCTTCCGGCCAAGGTCTCTCCCAGCCAGATCAGGGACTCCCCCGCTTCTTTTTGATACACGTATAGGAGCGCTCCCGCCGCCACCAGGGTCGCCAACATCGCGAGTCCCCGCCACCGCGCTGCCGACCTCGCGCGGGAATCACCGTAAGAGTCGTCACCGCGCATCAACGGAAACCTGGCCCGCACATCCTCCAGCACAGGAAGACCGCCGGGGGGCATATTGGCCCATGGGGCCGAGAGTGCGGGGTCCTCCGCTACACCCACGCTGCTCTGCGGCCGGACATCGCGCTGGGTCTCTTTCGGGGGCGCCGGCGCCGCGCTGGCTTTCCAGTTTTGCGCTTCTACCCAGCTTTGCCTTAGAGCATCCACTGGCGCAGCGGCGATGGTGACCCCTTCGCCCGGCTCCTCCGGCGCATTGGTATCGTTCAACCACATGCGCACCTGTTTTCTTGCTTCGGGCTGGAGATCCAAGAAGTGCAGGCCGCCGGTAACTCCGGCCTCGTCCACCCACTCCACTTCGGCTTCGCCCGCGATACGGCGCCCACCGCTAATCTGAAACGCAAAACGTGTTTTCCCCAGCTTGACCGGCGAGATCGCTTGAAAGCCGCAGCCATCCTCGGAAAGATTCAGCATGACGGCGCCATTCTCGCGTCCCAATTCCAGGTACACGAGTGACTGGGTTTTCTTTCTTACGATGGTGCGTTCATTCTGTTTCATCGCGATTCCACACTACTGACGGCGCCTGGGCATTCCCGGTCCGGCTAGCACAAAGGGGGGCGACTTCGTCCATGGGCCGCGGAAGGCTATCGCCCGATTCTATCGCGCCACGGGGCTCCCTGACATTCTCTATTTTGCAGCCAGCGGGCCCCGCCCGCCCTCTTGTGGAAAACTCCAGCCTACATGGTCAAGACCACGCGAAACTGTGCCTTTCCGCTCATCATCCGCGCATACCCCTCGTTGGCTTTCTCCAGCGGATATTTCTCGATCATCGGCCGCACACCGGTCAATTCTGCAAAGCGCAGGGTGTCTTCCGAATCCGTGGGAATTCCCGAGGCCCAACCTTGAATGGTCTTCATCCCCTGAATCAACTGCAGGGGCGTGGCTTCGATAGGGTCCAGCGTCGCGCCGACCACCATGAGTTTGCCGTTCGCCCCCAGCCCATCAATCAACTCGGACATCGCCTTGGAGTTTGGCGCGGTGGCCAAGATGACCCGCGCACCGCCCAATTTCTGCAACTCCTCCGCGGCTTTGGTCGCTTTGCTGTCGATGTATAGGGCCGCGCCGAGCTTCCGGGCCAGCGCTTCGTTTTCGGGCCCCCGACCGATGGCCACCACCTTATACCCAAATTTGCTGGCAAATTGAACACCCAAATGTCCCAGTCCGCCAATTCCCTGCACCGCCACCACGTCCGCCGGCAACGCCCCGCTGTGACGCAGGGCATTGAAGGTGGTTACCCCCGCGCACATGAGTGGACCGGCCTCCGCCGCGTCCAGCGATTCCGGCATAGCGGCGAGAGCTTCGACAGGCGCCACCATGTATTCGGCATAGCCGCCGTCGTAGCTGATGCCTGGAATTTTCAGCTTGGCGCAATTCGCAAAATCTCCGCGGCGGCACTGCAGGCAGGTTCCATCTTGTCCGCCATGCCAGCCGACGCCCACGCGCTGGCCTTTCTTCCAGCCAGTCACTCCGGCGCCCAACTCGTCAATCAGGCCGGCGATTTCATGCCCAGGCGAGCGCGGATAGGTGATCCCCGGCCATTGACCTTCTTTGGTAAGGCTATCGCTATGACAGATCCCGCACGCCTGCACGCGAATGCGCACCTGACCCGGACCGGCCTGTGGTATCTCGCGTTCCACGATCTCGAAATCGGCTCCAGGTTTCGCTACCTGCGCTACCTTCATTTTCGGCATGACCTTCTCCTCAGAATGTTGATTTTGTCGAGCTAGAGGTGCCCCGCGGATTTGGATGCATCCTGCCCGCCTGCGGTTAGGATTTGATCTGCGACAGATCTAACGATAGCCTCAGCGCATTGTGAACCGCAATGCTCCCGGCCTCTTGATTCGCCGTCTGCGTCGCAGCCAACTGCCTGTCGGCACGGTAGCCCTGGCCCGCTTCCTCATCGGCAAGGTCGTGGTGCGAGAACTGCCCGCTGGCCGGCTTAGCGGTCGCATCGTAGAGACCGAAGCTTATCCTCCCCGCGATCCCGCCGCGCATCATTTTCGTGGGCCTACGCCGCGCAATCGCGCCATGTTTCTCCGGCGCGGCCACGCCTATGTCTACTTCACCTACGGAAATCATTTCATGCTCAATGTCACTGCCGAACTGCCAGACGTAGGAGGCGGCGTGCTCATCCGCGCGCTGGAGCCTCTCGAAGGCGTGGAGCAAATGCGGGTGCACCGCAAGACCACCCGGCTTCTGGATTTGACCCGGGGTCCTGGGCGGCTGGCGCTGGCATTTCAGATTGACCGGCGTCTCGACGGTGTTGATCTGTGTGCCGCCGGGCCCCTTTGGCTCGGTGAACTCGATCCTTCCAGCGACCGTGGGCTCGCGCAAGTGACCAAGGACAGCAATCGCCTCGGCGTCAGCGCGCGTATTGGCATTACTCGGGCCGCCCACCGGCTGCTGCGCTTCTACGAGCGCGGTAATCCTTTCGTCAGCGGTCCGTTGCGCCTTCGGGGATAGTACGGTCGGTGGCGGTGGTGGCTTGCGCGAGCGATCTTTGGCAACGTTGCGACCGAAAAGCGGGGGCTAGCCCCCGCACTCCATGTCCGCGCGATCGGGGCAATCACCTTAACCATCTGCCAACCCTGCCCCTTTGTACAGCGTTGACTTGGCCTGGGTGAGAGTACAATGGTCCTACTCTGGCCCAGCACGCGGGGGTGCATTATGTCGGATACCTGGAGAGAATGGGAAGGCCAAGTCATCGATGGCGCCTTCCAACTTCGCCGGCATTTGGGCGGCTCGGATCACAGCGTTGTGTTCCTGACCGAGCGCGGCGAAAACAAGCAAAACGCCGCCATAAAATTTGTCCAGGCCGGAGCCGGCGGCGCCGAAGCGCAGCTTTCCCGCTGGAAACAGATCGCGCAACTCTCTCATCCCAATTTGATCCGGCTCTTCGAGACCGGCCGCTGTCAGCTGGCAGGGATGAACCTGCTGTACGTGGTCATGGAGTACGCCGACGAAAACCTCGCGCAATTTCTTCCGCATCGGCCGCTCGCGCCGGCCGAAACGCGCGACATGCTTGAGCCTTTTCTGGAAACCCTGCAATATCTCCATGCGCAAAATTTCGTGCACGGCCGCATCCAGCCGGGCAACATCCTGGCCATAGACGATCAGCTGAAACTCTCCAGCGACACCATTTGCCGCACCGGCGAACCTCGCTGCAAAGTCGAAAAGCCCGACGCCTACTCCCCTCCCGATGCCGCCACGCGGCCCGCGTCTCCCTCCGACGATGTGTGGTCTCTGGGCATCACGCTGGTGGAAGCGCTCACGCAGCACGCCCCTACCGCGGAGGAACTTGCTTCGCCATCTTCGCCGCAAGACGAGCCGCAGCTTTCCGCGGCTCTGCCCGAGCCTTTTCTGGACATCGCCCGCCACTCGTTGCGCCGCGACGTCCGGCGCCGCTGGACAGTAGCGGACATCGCCGCCCGGCTGAATCCGCAAGCGGCACCCGCGGCGCCGCCGGTGCAAACGCCCGCCGCGGTAGCGCCGCTTTCGTCGCCGGCGGACATTCCGGCCACAATTGCACAAGGCGCGGGAACGGCGGTCGCGGTGGCCACGCCCACGGCTTCGGCAAGCACACCCGCTGCCGTGGTGGATCCTTTGTCGGTCCCGCTCTCGCAGGTAACGCCGTTATCCGCGACACGGAAATACGCACTGGAAAATCAGGCGGTCGTTAAGCCGCTTCCTCACGACCACTTCGCCGCGGGGAAAACTTCGCCCGGCAGGTCCTACTACATCTTCTTCGGAGTGGCGATCGCCTTGAGCCTGGGCGTGATGCTGGCCATTCCCAGGTTGCGCAACCACGGTTCGACGCCCGAGCCGGCCTCGTCCGCGACTCCCCGTCAACCCGCAGGTCAATCGCCAACGCAACCCGCGGCTCCCGCGAAGGCGGGGTCTGGCGCTGCGTCCAAGCCGCAATCAAAATCTCAGTCCAAGTCCGCGCCTGCGCCCAACGAGTTCCCGCAGAGGTCCGAGCTGCAGCCGGCGGAACAGCCCGAGCAAGGTTCCTCGCCGAACGCCGGCGACAAGCAGCTCGTCGCCAAGAATGAATCCTCCGCCGACGCGAGTTCCACCCCGGCGGCGATGCGTTCGGCGGTTCCGCGCTCCGACGCCGCGCCTGTTGTGCCTGCGATAATCAACCGTGATGCCGTGACGCCCGGGGAAGTGCTCACGCAAGTGGTCCCCGACGTTTCCCAAAAATCCAGAAACACTATTCACGGCACCGTGCGCGTCGTCGTAAAAGTCCATGTGGATGCTTCCGGCGACGTCTCCTCCTCCGAGGTGGTTTCTGGCGCCAGCCATTTCTTCGCCGACGCCGCGCTCAAATCCGCGCGCCGCTGGGACTTCGCGCCCGCCAAAGTCGACGGCCGCACTGTCCCCAGCGAGTGGCTCCTGCACTTCGACTTCACGCAGTCCGACACCAAGGTCACCCCGCTGCCCACGAAACCCTAAGCGGCGACAAAACCACTCCCACGAGCAACTCCATTTGCGGAGCGCACTGGAAACAAGACAGGGTGCGTCAGGTTCGATTCGCCGCTGTGGGCGGGGAATCCGCGGCCCGCTTGCGAAACACCATGTACCAGGTGTCCGCCAAGCTGCGAAGTATGCCCAGTCTTCCCTCGACGCGTTCGTATAGGCGATAGAGCCGCCGGCGCAGAGATTTGGGCGAAGTTCCTCGATAGGCCGAGTTATTGGATTCCAGGATGCGGCGCTCCAGGGAGAAACCTAATTTCGACATCCTGGATTCCATCTCTTCGGGTGTGTACAGCCGGATATGCCCAAATATACCTTTTGCAACGGGATTTTCGTCCGGCATCTCCAGTATGCTGTGGCCTTTCAGGAGCCGCAGGCGATTCTCAAGAGACGCCTGGTTGGGAGAGGAGGCAATCAAGATACCGCTCGGGCGCAGCACCCTGGCCATTTCGGATAGGACGAAGTTGAGGTGTTCTACCGGCAGATGTTCGATGGTTTCTGAAAAAGTGACAACCGAGAAATAATTGTCGGGAAACGGCAGGGGCTCATGGGTGATGTCGGCCGCTACTAATTGGCAATGGTAATCGCGCATGGCTGACCGGTAGTCCTCGCGGGCGAAGTACCGGCGGTCCGGATGCTCGACGGCCGACCAACGAATGCGGGGCAGCAGCGTGGCCATCGGAAACAGCAGATATGCGTAGCCGGCACCGACTTCCAGGCCCTCGCCGGCAAAGTCAGCCCCGAGAACGGACTGAGCCAACTGGATGATGAGAGATACGCGTCGAAAATCAGGCCGAAAGGTTCCAGCGGTTGCGGCCGCGAATTCTGCCTCGGAGGCATCTTTGCTCGAGTAATCTCCGAAGTCTCTCAGACATTTGCGGATGATGGGCTCGACGATCTTCTCGATTTCAGCCCGGGTCATAGTGTTTTCGATTCGAGCGATCGGATCACAAATCCTCCAAAACGAATGCGTCTTAAGATAGGGTTGGCGAGTCTAACCTTGGGAGCGGCCGCGGTTCAAGGGCATCGCGAGCCGTGAGGATTTCTGCGAATGACCGCGGGAAACTCTTTTGTGCTCCCCGGCCCTTGGCGAAGGAGACGAGGCATGTTGGATGAGAGCGCAAAGAGTGCCAACGATGGCGGAGTGACCCGGCGAGACTTTTTGGGGATGGCGGTGGCGGCGACCTACGCGGCGGGAACGGAGAAACTTTCCTGGGCCGCGGACACCAAGGCAGGGATCCCTTACCGCACGCTCGGACGAACTGGCGAGAAAGTGTCGATGGTGGGAATCGGCGGCTATCACCTGGGAAAGCAGAGCGACGAGCAAGAGAGCGTGCGGATCATTCGCACGGCGCTGGACAACGGCATCAATTTTCTGGACAACTGCTGGGACTACAACGATGGCCAGAGCGAAGTGCGCATGGGCCTGGCGCTGCGCGACGGTTACCGGCAACGCGCTTTCCTGATGACCAAGATCGATGGGCGCACCCGGAAAGCGGCGACGCAGCAATTGGAAGAATCTCTGCGCCGGCTGCAGACCGACCGCATCGACCTGCTGCAGTTTCATGAAGTCATCCGGATGGAGGACCCTGACAGGGTTTTTGCGTCCGGCGGTGGGATGGAGGCGGTAGTCGAGGCCCAGAAGGCCGGGAAGGTTCGCTACATTGGATTTACCGGGCACAAGAGTCCGGACATTCACTTGAAAATGTTGGAGACGGCGGATGCGCATCATTTTCGCTTTGATGCGGTGCAGATGCCGCTCAACGTGATGGACGCGCACTACAACAGCTTCGAGAAGAAAGTATTGCCGGTGCTGGTGAAGAAAGAGATTGGCGTGCTGGGGATGAAGCCGATGGGAGATTCGCTGATCCTCGGCAGCAAAACCGCGGAGCCCGTGGAGTGCCTGCACTACGCCATGAACCTGCCGACCAGCGTGGTGATCACCGGCTGCGATTCTCTGCCGATTCTGGAGCAGGCGTTGCAGGCCGCGCGAACGTTTCGCCCGATGAGCGGAACGGAAGTTAGCGCCCTGCTGGCGAAAACCGCGGACGCCGCCCGCGACGGCAAGTACGAAGGCTATAAAACCACGCACAATTTTGACGGAACGGTGCAGAACCCGCAGTGGCTGGGGTGAGACCGCGGCTCGGGTTCTAAACACAAAAGCGAAAGAATGCCGCGAGGTCTGCGGTCAAGTGCAAGAACCGTTGCTCGCCGCGATCAGGTTCAGTCGTTGCCGGCGGAGGCGTAGCGGCGGAAGAAGGAGTCGGGTTTCCATTGTGGGCGGCCACCGGCGTTGGCCGTGGAGATGAGGAGTTGGCGCACGATTTCTTCGTAGAGGCCTGCGGCGGCTAGATCGACAGGTTGCGCCAGATCGTCGGAAGGCGCGTGATAGCGGTTGGTCAGCCAATCCTTAAAAATGGCTTGCTCGGGTGAGCCCGGGTCGAAACCCACGTCGAGCTTCACGGCTGGGATTCCGTGGCGAACGAAGTTGTATTGATCGCTGCGGATGAAACTGTTGCGCAGCGGCTCGGGGTCGGGCTGCACGCGGACGCCATACACCTGGGCGGCATCGCGGGCGCGGTCGCCCAAATCGGATTCGGCGAGTCCTTGGACCTTAAGCACTTTCAGCGGAACGATCGGCAAGAACATGTCGATGTTGATGTCTGCGATCATGGACTTGGGCGGCACCGTGGGATGCGCCGCGAAATACTTCGAGCCCAGCAGCCCTTTTTCTTCCGCGGTGACAAATACAAAAAGAATCGAGCGGCGCGGCCGGTCCGCCTGCGCCGTCCACGATGCGGCGATGTCCAGCAACGCGGCTACGCCGGAGCCGTTGTCCATGGCCCCGTTGTAGATGCGATCGCCGTTGATCGGCTCGCCGATGCCGATGTGGTCGACGTGCGCGGAGAGCACCACGTATTCGTTCTGCAGAGCGGGGTTGCTGCCCGGCAACTTGGCGACAATGTTGGCGGACTCGACGGAGGTGGTTTTCACGCTGGCGTGGGCTTTCAGCGCAAGGTTCAACGGAAAACGCGGAAGCGGCTTGCGGTCTTTGCCCAGCGCCGCGATGTCGGCGAACTTGTGGCCCGAGGCGGCGAAAAGTTTCTCCGCTTGCGCGGGGTTGAACGTCAGAGCCAGCTTCAGCCCGGGGGTTTCGTTGAACTCCGGATCGGCAAGATCCATGGAAGGATGCGCGCGATTGAGGGACATGCGCGACCACGGAATGTCCATCGACGCGGGATTGGGGATGCCGATGATGCCAATGACGCCGGCCTGCTTGAGGGCCTTCCAGCGCTCCCCGAGGGTTTGGTAGTGCGCGGAAAGGGCGGTAGGAATATCGGCGGGCGAGCCCGCCAGGTACACGATGATTTTGCCGGTGAGGTCCTGGCCGGCGAGGTCATCGTACTTATTTTCCGGAATCTTCAGGCCATATCCGGCAAAAACCAGCGGCGCGGTGATTTCTTCGGGCGCCAGGTCGACGCGGGTATTGAAGTAGGCGTCTTCTCCCAGCGTGAGCGGCTGGACCGTTGCTTTGTTGACCAGCGCGGCAGAGGAATCCTTTTCGATGATTTCGCGAGAGACGAATTTGACTGGCTGGTAAAAACCGTTGCTGCCGGCCGGCTCCAGACCATCCTTGGTGAGCTGATCGACGACGTAGGCTTGGGCCTTGCGGAGCCCCTCGCTGCCGGTTTCGCGGCCTTCCAGGTTGTCGTCGGCGAGGACTTTGACGTGGGCCCACCAGGAGTTGCCGTCGAAGTGTTTCGTGGGTGCTTGCTGGGCGAGCGCGGCGGCGGCGAGCGTGAAAAGGGCCACCAGGAGAAAGAATTTCTTCGACATTGGCGAAGAGCCTCCAAATTTATCGTTGGAGCCGAAGCATAGCAGGGACCGCCTGCACCGCCAAATCGAATGCGTGGAACATGGGCAGCAGGCCACGCCGAGAGAGGTCCCCCTCGGCATGCTCTTCGCGCTCGACAGCGCGCACCGCATCTCGACACTACAGGTGCGCTGTCAGCCTTCTACAGAAATCACCGGATGGTGCCAAGCAATTGCGGCCGCTATCGTTACTTACGCTAACGCAAGATTTATACCGACGGAGGCAGTATGCGGAGTATGGACAGCCCGCTCGCCAAGGTCCTCTATGTGGCCGGGGTGACGGCATTCTGCACGTTCTTGGGATGCTGGGCGGTGCTGGCGCACCAGGACGCCTCGCAAGAATCCAGAAAACCAACCATCAGCGACGCGGAGTTCGCCAGCAAAGCGGCCCAGGGCGGCTTGGCGGAAGTGAAGCTGGGACAGTTGGCGGAACAATCCGGGAGCAACGACGCCGTAAAACAATTCGGCCAGCGCATGGTGCAAGATCACTCGAAGGCCAACGAGCAGCTGAAACAAGCGGCGGCAAAGGAAAACATATCGTTGCCCGGCGAGTTGGACCCCAAGGATCTTGCGGTTTATGACGCGCTCTCGAGACTTTCCGGCGCGGCCTTCGACAAGGCTTACGCCCGCGACATGATCCGCGACCACCAGCAGGATATTGCGGAGTTCAACAGCGAAGCCAGCAGCGGCAAGAAATCGGCAATCAAGGATTTTGCGGAGCGGACACTGCCGGTCCTGCAGGATCACCTGAAGCAAGCCCGCGAAATGCGGCAAACGATTTTGGTCCCGGGCGCGCAAAAGACCAACGTGAGTCCGGGCGGACAGAGCCGGCGCAGATAAGTTCTTCACCGACCCCCCGGTGGACAGGAGCTGAGGGCCGCTCCATCTCTCCGATGGGACGGCCCTTGGCATTTTGCCGAACGCTACAAGCCTTTCTCCATGGGATAGCCTTTTTCGACCCAGTCCGTGGCAAAGTTTTTTGGCAGCACCAAGAGCCGCAGACGCGTGAAGCCCATGTCGCGGAGCGCGGCGAACGCCGGGCGGATGTTGGGGCACCGATCGAAAGGGCAACAGCCGCAGTAGATGACGAGGTTGGTCTTCCGCGGCAGCGAGGCCGCCCACTTCTTCAAGTCCGCGAGACCCGCTTCGGTGGAAGCCGTCCCGTGAAACGAAGCGCCCGGAATGTGCCCGCCTTCGAACAGTGTACGAAACCCGACATATAGAACCGTCGGAGCAGCTTCATTCTTGGCGGACAACTCTTTGACCAAGTCCGCGGGCTGCACCAACTGCGCCGCCGTCCATGGGTCGGAACCTGCCGCTGGACCAGCTTGGGCCTGGCATACCGGCGCCCCGGCCAGCGCGAACGCGAGCGGCGCGCCAATCGCCAACACGAAAAGCTGTAAACCGCAAAATTTCTTCGGGTTTCGCACCGATGCACCTTTCCTCTGTTACTTCTTAAATTCCTGGCGTTGGCGCTGGAGTTTAATAGCGGTGGAGCGCAGCGTTTCCGGAATGTTCTTGTTGGTGCACAGGCGCTTGAGGTCCACGGCATTGATCAAGGGCAGCATGTGCATGCTGACGTCCAGAGGTGTTTTCGGATTGTTTAGCAGGTTGCGCACCACCGTGTAGTTCTTGCGGAAATTGCGGTTGCCGGCGATCAGCCGGAGAATTTCGTCCGTCAGGTTGGACATGGCCGCGAACGCCTCCACTTCCTGATCGGTCAGGCGCGGCGACTGCAACACCGCGCGCTGTACCACTTTGTTGGAGTCGCGAATCAAGGTGCGCCGGGCCTCCGAGCCTCCCTTGATGGCGAATTGCACCCGCTGCGCCACGGACATTTTGGCCAGCCGCTGCAACAGCGTGACCCGGCGGCCCGCATCCGGTTCGGCTTCGGCCGCGGCTTCCGCCAGGGCCGCCTCGTCGATCGCGGAACCCAGCAGCTCGTGGAGCATATTTTTCTGATCGGCGGTCAAGGAATTAGAGTGCTCCAGGGCTGCCGCGAGCGCTGGAGATTCGCTGACGCGGTCCAGTTCGTCCATCAGGATTTGCACGCTGGAGGTCGAAAGCTGGCGCGCTACGGGAACCAGGTGTTCCGCGGCGCAATTCTTGTTAGCCACCAGAGCGTCCGGGATCCCCGGTTTGCTCCCCATATTTTTCGAGGCGAAATCAAAGAGCGGTTCAAGAGCCTGCTGGCGCTGCAGCGCTTGCAGAAAGTATTCGATCGGAAGCGAGAGCACCGCTTCCTTGGCGCGTTCGGCTACCACCTCGTCGGCATCGACGGCCAGCACCGCGAGAATTTCCGCGCGGTCCGCGGGAGGCAAATGCGCGCCGCCCGCGCACACAGCGATTTTGCGTTCACGTGTGGCCCGGCCGCGGCGCAGATCTTCGACAACTTCAGGGCTGAGAGTTTCCACCTTGTGCCTGCCTCAAGTCTTGCTGGCTGAGCACTATTGTACCGGAGGCTCCAGGCGCTCGGTGCGGCGGCATCGCCTGCCCGTTCAATTCCAGCAACACCGCCGAAGCGTCGGCGGCGGTGACTTCAAACCGTTGGCCCGCGGAGAAACGCCGGTTTTCGCCGGCGCTCAAGTCGGTGTCCAGGAGCAGCTTGCCGTCGGCAAGAATGCGAACGTGCGTGGCCGCGGAAGTGAAGATAGAAAGGTCCAGCGGCGAGGGGCTGGAGGCCGTTGGGGTAACGTCAACCATCAGGCTGGGAAGCCTGGCGGACGCCGGCGCTTGCGACGACGTGGACGAATCGAACGACTGTTTGGAAGCCCGACGGGTGGTGTAGCGGTGCCAGCCGTAGACGCCCGCGGCGACGGCTCCCGCCACGCCCAGAAGGATGACCAGCACCGCGCAGACCACCAGCCATTTCGAGGGAGCCGGAATACGGTTTTCCGAGGCCGGCGATTCTACTTTGTCCTGACCGCGGGCCAGGTCGTATTCGGCCAGCAGATGCTCTTCGTCCAGGCCCAGATAACGCGCCACCGCGCGCACGAAGCCGCGATTGAAAAAACCTCCCGGAAGTTTTTCCCAGTCCTGGTTTTCCAGCGCTTCCAGAAACTTGGGAGCTATGCGCGTCGCGACGGTCACTTCATTTAGCGAGACTTCGCGCATCTCGCGCTCGCGCTTCAACAGTTCGCCAAAACTTCCCTTGGCCATGCTCGCTACCCCTGCCCGGCAGTGTTGCGTACCACTGCGGAGCGGCGGACCTTAGACACAACCGCGTTGGCGGTTGGAGTCGGCAGGCGTCCCGTAAGGGCGACTGCGGGGGGCGGCCTCGGAAGCCGGTATCGGGTCCCTCGTCGGCACTATAGGCGGGGGGAGCAGGCCTGTCAAACCAGCGCTGAGCCGGGTTGCGCAAAGCGGCGCGGGGTATGAAAGTAGCTGATGGCGACATCGCAACGCCTGTCCTACGAGGATGTTGCGCCTGTTTTTGACTGCTGCGTATACTGGCGAAGATTCGCGCATCGGGGCCGAATCGCGCACGCCGCCGTGTCTGCCGAACAACGAAAAGCAGAGCGGGCGCAATCCAAAGGATCAGGGTTCAACCGAGCGTGGAGGAAGTTAAACAATTTCCTGCCGTCGAACGCCGCCGTAATCCCGCGGTTCCCTACGAACATCGCGAAGCCGGGGAAGTTGCTGTCTTCCAGGAGCTGGGGAAGGCGCTGACGTCCTCGCTGCAGCTCGATCAAGTTCTCCGCACCATCATGGAGAAGATCGATGAGTTTCTGCGGCCGGACAATTGGTCGCTGCTGCTGCTGGATGAGGCCACCCAGGAACTGTACTTTGAGCTGGCCGTGGGCAAGGCCTCGCAGGCGCTCAAGGATGTGCGCGTCAAGGTCGGGCAGGGAATTGCCGGCTGGGTGGCGCAACACGGCGAAGCGGTAGTCGTTCCGGACACCTCCAAAGACACCCGGTTCTTCGGCAAAGTCGACGAAAAAACCAAGATGGAAACGCAGTCCATCGTGGCCGTGCCGGTGAAGTTTCGCGACCACTGCCTCGGCGTGATCGAGCTCATCAATTGCTTCGGGCCCGACGGTTTTGATCCCCGGGACCTCAAGCTGCTGGAAGCGCTCTCGGACTTTGCGGCCATTGCCCTGGAGAACGCCCGGCACGTGAAGCGCATTCACGAGCTGACCATCACCGATGATTGCACCACCCTGTACAACGCCCGGCACATGGGCTTCATCCTGGAAACCGAAATCTACCGCTCGCAGCGCTACAACTACGAGTTTTCCATCGTGTTCATCGACCTCGATCATTTCAAGCAGGTCAACGACACCCATGGGCACCTGGTGGGATCGAGATTGCTCGCGGAGATCGGCAACGCGCTGAAGGGGCATTGCCGGCTGATCGATTTTGCCTTCCGCTACGGCGGGGATGAGTTCGTGATTTTGCTGCCGCAGACCTCCAAGGAAAACGCTTTGAACGTGGCGCGCCGGTTGCACAAACTGATTCGCAGCACCGTCTGGCTCGATCAGGCCGGACTGCGCGTCAAGCTCACCCCCAGCGTGGGCGTAGCCTCCTACCCGGTGGATTCCCGCACCAAAGAAGGCTTGCTGCACTTGGCCGACGAAGCCATGTACCTGGTGAAAAACACCAACCGCGACAGCGTAGCCGCCGCCAACATGGGCATTCTGCCGGATACCATGGCCAGCGCCGAATCGGCCAGCTGAATCTCTGACAGACTATCCCGCGGTGAGCCTCGGCGTCGTCTTAGACCCCGTGTAGGCGCTAGGCTTGAGCCCGGCCAGCGTTGTCTTCGTAGCGGTGAACTCGCCCATCTTTCTTGCGTTGCTCCGTCTGGCGTTACTACTCTGCGCCCGCCTGGGCCCGAAGGATTTCTCCGAACCTCGAAGCGACGCGTTCTCTCTTCGGCAGGGGTTTCCCACCCACCCCCTTCTATACAGTCGCCAGGAAGTTTGCTTAACTGGAAGTCATGCTGAGAAGTGAAGCGGCGCGCTACGCGCGCTGGTCGGCGGCGGTCGCGCTGCTCCTGGCGGCGGTGACCACCGCCGTCTATCTCGAGCGCCATTGGAAGACCTATCTCGACAAGAAAAAAGCCCCTCCTGCGGCCCCGGTCGATGTCTCCCGTCTGTCCAACGGCATCAATTTCAAAAAGGTCGACCGCAGCCAAACCGTTTTTGAGGTCCAGGCCTCCAAGTCCACCGAATTCAAAGGGCAGGACGCCAGCCTCCTGGAAGACGTCAGAATCACCATTTTTGGGAAGACCGGCGAGCGCCACGACGTCATTCACACGCAAAGCTGCCGCTACGGAAAGGAAGACGGCGGCATCACTTGCAGTGGCGATGTGCAAATTGACTTGCTAAGCGCGGCCGACGTCCAGCGCGTGTCGCGCGATCCGGCGGCCGCCAAGTCCCTCACCACCCACGTGGAGACCCGCGACGTGACCTTCAACCGCTCCAGTGGGATCGCGCAGACCGACCAGCAGGTGACCCTTGTGTTTCCGAACGGCAATGGCGACGCCGTGGGCATGGACTACGACTCCGAGGAAGGCACCGTGCGCCTGCGGCGAAATGTGCGCCTGACGCTGCTCCAGCCGCCGGGAACCGCTGCCAGGAAAACCTCACGGCAAACGGATTCGCAGCTTGCACAAGAAGTGCACGTGAAAGGCTCGAGCCTCGACTTCGGACGGGAAACCCGGGTGATGCGCCTGCACGGCCCGGCCGAAGCGGAGACGCCGACCGAGCGATTGACGGCCGGACAGATCGCGCTGGTGCTGGACCAGGATTTTCACGCCGAGAAACTGGTGGCGACCACGGGTGCGGGCGGGAGCCAGCCAACCATGACCTCAAAGATCAAGTCCGACGGGATGACGCTGGAGGCCGATACGCTGACCGCCAATTTTTCGCCCGATGGATGGCTCAGCAAGCTCGACGCCACCGGCGCGGTCCACGGCGTCCGCCATGGCATCGCGGAGCAGGACGAGGCCAGCGCGGATTCGGGCACCCTGGAACTTTGGCCGCGCGTCAGCCAGCCGAAAGAACTCAATTTGAACGGCAGCGTGCAGCTCAAGACCCTGCAAAGTAAGACCGGCGAAGCCCGACTGCTGCAGACCAGCGCGCTGCGCCTGGAGTTCAGCGGCGGGAAAGCAGGCGAGGCCAGCAAACCGAGGAAGGCCGAGACCCTGGCTGCGGGAACCATGGAGTGGACCGATGCCGCCCCTCAGCCGGGAGCCTCTTCCGCGAGAACCAGGCTGCAGGCCGACAAGCTGGTGATGGACTTCGCGCAAGAGGGCAAAGCCAGGCAGCTCCAGGCCACCGGAAATGTGCAGACCGAGCGCTGGGTCCCCGGACACCCGGTGCAGACGGCCTCCGCCAAGAGCGGTCTCGCGCAATTGTCGGCGGCCGGCGGCTGGTCGCAGATGGACCTGCAGGGCGACGTGAAGCTCAAGGAGGGCGATCGCAGCGGCCAGGCGGAGCACGCCACCTTCCAACGCGCCTCGCAGACCGCCACGCTGACCGGCCAAGCGGTTGCCCGCGACGCCACGACGGAGACCCACGCACCGCGCATCACCTTTGCGCAGGCCACCGGCGACATTCAGGCCGAAGGCGGCGTGCGTTCCACGGATTTGTCTCCCAAAGGCGGCGCCGTTCAGCTCGCTCCTGCTCCCGCAAACATTGCCTCGGACACTTTGCAGGCCAATGCCAAGACCGGCCGAGCGTTGTATTCCGGGCACGCCCGGCTTTGGCAAGGCGACTCCGTTCTGGAAGCCAATTCCATCGAACTGTTCCGCGACACTCGCGTCCTGAATGCGGAGGGAAATGTGCGCGCCGTCTTTCCGCAAGCACCCGCGAAACCCCCCGAGCCTCCCGCCGACCCCGTAGCCGACCGCGCTTCCGCCCAAGGGGCGCGACAAGCCAATCCGTCGCAGTCCACCGCGAAGAAGGCCCATTTGTGGCACACCGCGTGCGGAATCCTTACCTACCATGACGCCGAGGGCCGCGCGCACCTGGAGAAGAACGTCGTGGTGCAATCCGCCGAACAAAGGATGTTGGCTCCCGCGCTGGACCTGTACTTTACTCGCGGCACCCAGGGCGCCCCGAGCGGATCAGGTGGCGCAAATCCGGCCAGCGGCGCACAGCAAATCAGCCGCGCCGTGGGCACCGGCGGCGTCACCGTGGAAGAAGGCGGCCGCAAAGCCACCGCGGACCACGGCGAGTACACCGCCGCGACCGGAAAATTCGTCATGAGCGGTGGAAACCCCACCATCTATGATGGTTCCGCGGGAACCACTACCGGACGTCAATTGACCTTCTTTTTAGCGGATGATACGATCATCGTCGATTCGGAAAATGGTTCGCGGACGTTGACGAAACACCGAGTCGAGAAATGACATTGAGCGCATGGCGGTCACCCGGGTTGCACCGCTTGGCGATCATAAATGATGAGGTATGCTGAAGCTCCAAGCCGTCGAGTTAAGTAAGTCCTACCGCGGTCGCAAGGTCGTGGACGACGTGGAGCTGGAGATCGGCCAAGGTGAAGTAGTAGGACTGCTAGGACCCAACGGCGCGGGAAAAACCACTACCTTTTACATCATCGTCGGTCTGGCCCGCCCCGATTCCGGCCGCGTCCTTCTGAACGGCGAAGAAATTACCGACCTTCCGATGTACCTCCGGGCCCGCAGCGGCATCAGCTACCTCCCTCAGGAACCCTCGGTCTTTCGCCAACTGACCAGCGAAGAAAACCTGCTCGCGGTGCTGGAAACCCTGCCCCTGACCCCGGAGCAACAGCGCGACCGCCTCGAAGAGTTACTGGCGCAAATGGGACTAGAGACAGTACGGCAAAGCAAGGCGTACACTCTTTCTGGAGGCGAACGCCGCCGCCTGGAGATCGCCAGGTCGCTCACGCTGCAGCCCTCCTTCATCCTTTTGGATGAGCCGTTTTCCGGAATCGATCCTTTGACCGTCAAGGACCTCCAGGAAACCATTCGAGAGTTGAGCCGTTCGGGAATTGGCGTACTGATAACGGATCATAACGTGCGGGAAACACTCAGCGTCACCGACCGCGCGTACATCCTGAGAAATGGCAAAATCTTCAGGAAGGGCCGCCCGGATGAATTGAGCAACGATCCCGAAGTCCGGCGCGTGTACCTGGGCGATCACTTCCGGCTGAACTAAGGGTAGCGAAGGGAAAAGACAGAAATCCATGGCCTGGCAGGGACTCAAACTGAATCTGAAGGTGTCTCAGAAGCAGATTCTGACACCTGGCCTGGTGCAGATGGTCAGCGTCCTGGCGCTGAACCGTTTGGAATTGCGGGAGATGATTAACCAGGAAATGATCGAGAATCCGGTCCTCGAAGAGCTTAGCGAAGAGCCCACCCAATCCGACAACTACAGCGACGAGACCTTCCTGAAAGCCGAAACCGAAAAAGTACCGGACAAGCCCGAGCCCAATCCCTTCGACGAGTTTGATGTCGGCAGCTTCTTCAATCAATATCTGGATTCCGGCGGCGACGGCGGCAAATCCCAGGAACGTGAAGTTTCCGAGCGGCCCTCCTTCGAGAAGTTCCTCTCCTCCGCGACCGGGCTTACCGATCACCTCACCTGGCAATTGAGCGTCACCATCTGCTCGGACACCGTGGCGGAAATCGTGGAGAGCATCATCGGCAACCTCGACGAGAACGGCTATTTGACCGCCTCCATGGAAGAGCTGGCGCAGCAGGGCAAGTATTCGCAAGACGACCTGGACGACGCACTGGCCGTCGTCCAGGATTTCGATCCCATCGGCGTGGGCGCCCGCGATTTGCGCGAATGCCTGCTGCTGCAACTGAAAGCCTTCGACCCGCAAAATACCCTGGCGCAACAGATCGTCTCCGAGCATTTGAAGCAAGTGCAGTCCAATCAGCTTAAGGACATCGCCCGCGCGCTGAACCGCCCTCTGGATGTCGTGAAGCACGCGCTCGAAGTCATCAAGAAGCTCGATCCTCGGCCCGGGCTGCGCTACAACAAGACCGAGCCGCGCCTGGTCGAGCCCGACGTCTACTTCCGCAAGGTGGACGATCAGTGGCAGGCCTTCCTGAACGAAGACGACATGCCGCAATTGCGCTTGAGCCCCACCTACCGCCGCCTGCTGGTGCGCGATGCCGCCGACCGCGACGTGCGCAACTACGTCAAGGAAAGATTCACCGCCGCCATTCAGCTGATGAAAAATATCGAGCAGCGCAAGCACACCATTTTGCGCGTCTGCCAGTCCATCATCGCCCGCCAGGGCGACTTCCTGACCCACGGCCCCGATGCCTTGAAGCCCATGATGATCAAGGAAGTCGCGGAAGAAGTCGGCGTGCATCCCTCGACCGTCAGCCGCGCCGTGGCCAGCAAATACGCCCACACTTCCCAGGGCGTGCTCGAACTGCGCTCCTTCTTCAGCGAATCGGTGAACGGACCCGAAGGCGGCGGGATGTCCCTGCTGACCCTGAAGCGCCTGGTAAAAAAGATGATTGAAGAAGAAGATTCCACCAAGCCGCTCACCGACGATCAGATCGCCAAGAAACTCGATGATGCCGGCATCCACGTCACCCGGCGCACGGTCGCGAAATACCGCGAAGATATGCGTATTCCCAGTACCCACCAACGCCGGGTAAAGAACTGAGCTGGCGCCCCCCGTGAAGCAGCACGCGACACGTCAACACCGGCAGCTCGTCATCCTCACCGGCCTTTCCGGTTCGGGGAAAAGCACGGTGCTCAAAACCTTTGAAGACATGGGCTTCTACTGTGTCGACAACCTTCCGATCGAGCTGATCCCCATTTTTGCCGAGCTGACCGCCGCCGGCGACGCCGACTACACGCGCGCCGCCTTGCTGGTAGACGCCCGCGAAGGCGCGCAGCTGGAAAAGTTGCCGCCGCTTCTAAAACACTTGCGGCGCAATCACCCCATCGCGCTGGTCTTCATCGACGCGGGCGAGGACGCCCTGCTGCGCCGTTACAGCGAGACTCGCCGCCCGCACCCTTTTGGAAAAGCCCTTTCCGTGCGCGAGAGCCTCAGCCACGAGCGCGCGCTCATGGAGCCCATCCGCAAGCTCGCCGACGTGGTCATCGACACCTCGAAATTCAACGTCCACGAGCTGCGCAACTTCATCACCCAGCGCTTCAAGAATCCCGAGAAACGCCCGATCCTCGTCTCCGTGGTGAGCTTCGGCTACAAGTACGGCTTGCCCACCGATGCCGACCTGGTATTCGATGTGCGCTTTCTGCCCAATCCTCATTTTGTGCCGGCGCTCCGCCGCTTTACCGGCAAAGATCCCAAGGTTCGCCGGTATATCCGGTCGTTTCGCCAAACCGGAGAATTTCTGAAGCGTATCGAGGGGCTGCTGACCTACCTGATCCCCCACTACATCGCCGAGGGAAAAAGCTATCTGACCATTGCTTTCGGCTGCACCGGAGGCAGGCATCGTTCGGTGATGCTCGGCGAGGCCATGAAGAAGACCATGGAAAAGCACGGCTACTCCGCCAAGGTAAGCCACCGAGACATCGACAAATAGTTCTAGTCAGCGCTGCCGAGTCCCATCCACCCCGGTCTCACATGCTTGCCGCGCGTGTTTTTCGGTTTTCTCCCTTGCCAATCCCGCCCCCGAAAACTTGACATGCCGCAACGCCGCGAATAGCGTACCTAGTGGTGTTCTCAGGGGAATCTGCCACGTGGCGCTGACACTGTCACCTCAACTCAAACGGCTGCTCGGCTACGTCTGGCCCTACCGTTTCCGCTTGTCGCTCGGCGTCGTGCTTCTGGCGTTCGTGGCCCTCGCGGACGGCCTGATCCTGCTCATGATCGCCCCCATTTTTGACCGGGTGCTGAATCCCTCCGCGCCGGATTCTAAGCTTTCCCTCTTCTCCGTGCCGTTTACCGGCCACACCATCTATCTCAATCAATTTTTCCCGGCCTCCATCCACAACGTTTGGCCCATCGTTTCCATCTCTCTGCTGGTGGTGTTCTTCGCCAAAGCGGTTGCCGAATTTTCCGGCAGCTTCTTGATTCAGGCCATCGGCCACTCCGCGATCACCGATCTTCGCAATCAGCTGTACGCCAGGCTCATTCGCCAACCCATCGGATTTTTTCAGGCCCAGCCTTCCGGGCGTCTCACCTCCGCGGTAATTAATGATGTGGAACGCGCGCGCCCCGCCCTTTCGGAGTATCTCGCCGACACCTTCCGCCAGGGATTCAGCCTGCTGGTCTTTCTCGCCGTGCTATTGAAAATTGATTGGAAGATGGCCCTGGCTTCCGTCGTGTTTCTTCCCATGGTCGTTCTGCCCGTAGGGAAACTGGGCCGCAAGATTCGCAGCTCGGTGGCCAACAGCCAGGATCGCCTCGGTGATCTCAGCCAAATCCTGCAGGAAACCGTCAGCGGTAATCGCGTGGTAAAAGCTTTCGGCATGGAAAGTTTTGAAATTGCCAAGTTCCACAAGTCAGCCGGCCGCCTGTTGCGCGAGACGCTCCGTTGGGTTCGCGCCTACGCCATGAGTTCTCCGCTGATGGATTTGCTGCAACCGATCGTCATCGCTTTGCTGATTCTGTACGCCCGGCAAAGAATCCGTCTGCACGAATTGACCGTGGGACTCTTCGTGGCCTTCGTCGTGGCCCTGTTCAAATCCTATGAACCGGTCAAGCGCATGGGCACCATTCACCAGCAATTTCAACAGGCCCAGGGCGCTACCAAGCAGGTTTTCGCCTTCCTCGATCTCGCCGAGGAGAATCTTGACGCTCCGGGTGCCCGCGCGCTCGCCAGCTTCTCCCGGGAGATTGCCTTCGAAAATGTCAGCTTCTCCTACGAATCCGCTCCGGTCCTGAGCGGCATCAAGTTCAGCGCGCGCCGCGGCGAGGTCATCGCGCTGGTGGGTTCCAGCGGCGCGGGAAAGACCACGCTGGTCAATCTGATTCCGCGTTTTTACGAGCCCACCTCCGGCCAGATCCGCATCGACGGTGTGGACATCCGCGAAATCACCATCCGTTCCCTGCGCGCGCAAATCGCCATGGTCTCGCAGGAAAATATCCTCTTCCACGACACGGTGTGGAACAACATCTGCTACGGCCTGACCAATGTTCCCAAGGAACGCCTGGAAGCCGCCGCCCGCGCCGCGCTTGCCGACGAATTTATCGCCGCCTTGCCTCAGGGCTATCAATCGTTGATCGGCGAACGCGGAACCCGCCTCAGCGGCGGACAACGCCAGCGCATCGCCATTGCCCGCGCCATCCTGAAGGATTCGCCGATCCTCATCCTCGACGAAGCCACTTCCGAGCTCGACGCCGAATCCGAGATGTTCGTCCAGAAAGCGCTCAGCAATTTGATGGTCGGCCGCACCACGTTTGTCATCGCCCACCGCCTGGCCACCATCCGCCGCGCCGACAAGATCCTGGTCCTGGAAGACGGCCAGATCCGCGAAAGCGGGACGCACACGGAGTTGATCGCTCGCGGCGGTACCTATGCCCGCCTCCACGATTTGCAGTTTGCCGACGACGACATGCTGGCGCCGGCGCAAGCCACTCCGAATCTCGCGGTACCGGGTAACCCGCTATGAGCTCCAAGACCCCGCAAGCGCCCTCGGCGCAGGCCAAGAAGCCCGCATGTCTATCGATGACCGGCTACGCGCAAGCTCGCGGCGAACAAAACGGCTGGGGCCTGCGCGTCAGCGTGAAGAGCGTCAATCACCGATTCCTCGATGTCCGCTTCCGCCTGCCCGAGGGATTTGACGTCTACGAGCAGCGCCTCCGCCAGATTGTGCGGGAAAAACTGCATCGCGGGCATATCGACATCAATGTGAACGTGCAACCCGGGACCGCCGCGCCGGTACAAGTGAACCGCGACTTGCTGCAGGCCTATTTGAACGCCGCCGAGGAATTACAGAAAAAGATGGGCGCCTCCGCCGACCTCGATGTGGTATCGCTTTTGCGGCTACCCGGCGTGATTGGCGGCTTGGCGCCGCCATTGCCGGAAACCGACGAAGAGCAAGACGCGCTGGGGCAGGCGCTCGAAGCGTGCCTGCGCGACGCGCTGACCAAGCTCGACGAAATGCGTCATGCGGAAGGCCGCCACCTCGCGGAAGAGTTGCGCTCCCGCCTGGCGCGCGTCGCCGAGCAGACCGAACAAGTGCGCAAACTGGCCGTGGCGCTGACCCCCGCGTTTGCCCGGCGCCTGCAATCGCGCCTCAAGGAACTGTTGGAAGGCACCGGGATCGAGCCCGCCCGGCTGGCGCAGGAAGCCGCCCTGCTTGCGGAACGCAGCGATATCAGTGAAGAATTAGACCGCCTGCGGAGTCACGTGCAGCAATTCGAGAAGTTGCTCGATGGCGCGGGCGAGCTGGGCAAGAAACTGGATTTTCTTCTCCAGGAAATGCATCGCGAAGCCAACACCATGTTGTCGAAGACTCCCGGCGTGGAGAGCGAGGCTCTGGCCATCACCGGGCTCTCGCTGGAAATTCGGGCGGACATTGAAAAACTGCGCGAACAGGTGCAGAACATCGAATGACCACCGGGAACGAGAGCGCGCCGCTCGTATTGATCGTGTCGGGCCCGTCGGGATCGGGAAAGTCGACGCTGGTGCAAAGAATTCTGGAGCTGCCGGGCACCATGCCTTCGGTATCGTGTACTACTCGGCCTCGCCGCGCGACCGAGGCCAGCGGGAAATGCTATGCTTACGTCTCGGAAGCCGAATTCGACGCCATGGTGGCGCGCGGCGAGTTTCTGGAATACGCGCGGGTTTTCGGCAAGCATTCCTACGGCACGCCCAAGAAATGGCTGGAGGAAGCGCGCGGCAAGGGGCTCGACCTGGTTCTTGAAATCGACGTGCAGGGCGCGGCCCAGGTCAAACAGAAGCTTCCGGAGTCGGTGGCCATTTTTATTTTGCCGCCTTCTCGCGAAGAATTGGAACGCCGGCTGCGCGGCCGCGGACAGGATTCGGACGAAGAAATCGCCCGGCGGCTGGCCAAGGCCCGCGACGAGATTGCGGCTTTCGGCAAATACTACGATTATTGTGTGGTGAATGAAGATGTGGAACGCGCGGGACGCGAGGCGCAGGCGATTGTGACGGCATTGCGCTGTACCAGTGCGCGGCGCCGCGCACGAGTGGAACAACTTCTGGCATCGTTTGGAGGAAAAGACTGAATATGACTGTGCTGACAAAAGCTCCGGAGAGCCAGTTTGCGTACGTGGTCCTGGCGGCCAGGCGCGCGCGGCAAATCATGGCGGGGGCGCCGCCGCTGATGGAAAACCCAAGAACCCTGAAGGCCACGCGCATTGCGTGCGAAGAGCTGGAAAACAGCCTGCTCGAATACGACTTCGTCGAGCCGGATTCGATCGACGAAGACAAGGACGGCAACAAGCGCCGCAAGTAACGCGCAAACCCGCGCATCCCCTGGGGCGTAAACCAACTGGCGCAAGAAAATGTAGGAGCTGGGCTTTAGCCCGGCGAGTCCGGCAGAGAAGCGGATCGACTCGATGCGAATCACCCTAGGCGTAACCGGCGGAGTGGCGGCCTACAAGGCCGCGGAGCTGGTCCGCCGTCTGCAACAAGACGGTTTCACCGTGCAGGTGGTCATGACCCGCGGCGCGCGAGAATTTGTGACGCCGCTGACCTTCGCCGCGCTCAGCGGCCAAAAAGTCATCACCGATCTGTTCGCCGAGTCCGGCGGCGAAGCCAACCTGGAAAGCGCCATCGAACACATCGCGGTTGCGCAACGCACCGACTTGCTGCTGGTAGCCCCTGCGACCGCGGATATTCTCGCGAAATTCGCGCGGGGCATTGCCGACGACTTTCTGACTACCTTGTACTTGGCCAGCACCGCACCCGTCGTGGTCGCTCCGGCCATGAACGTCAATATGTGGAACCACCCCGCCACCCAGGAAAATATCGAAATGCTGCGGGCCCGCGGCGTGAAGATTGTCGATCCCGATGAAGGCTACCTCGCCTGCGGGATGACCGGCTCCGGCCGCCTTGCCGGGCAAGAAGCGATTGTAGCCGCCGTGCGCGAGGTGCTGCATGCCCTGCGCGATCTGGAAGGCCAGACCGTGCTGGTCACGGCGGGTCCGACCTGCGAAGATCTCGATCCCGTCCGGTATTTGACGAATCGCTCGTCGGGCAAAATGGGCTATGCCGTCGCCGAGGCCGCAGTGCGCCGCGGCGCGCGGGTGATGCTGGTAAGCGGGCCGACATCGTTGGATGCGCCCCCCGGCGTTGAGCGCATCGATGTGCGAACCGCGCAGGAAATGTACGACGCCGTAGTCGAACGATTTCCGGCGTGTTCGGTGGCGATCCTGGCGGCGGCCGTGGCAGATTATCGCCCGGCGGAAACGCAAGATCGAAAGATGAAGCGCGGCAAAGAGCCGCTGACGATTTCCTTGGAGCCGACGCCCGATATTCTTGTGAGCGTGGCTAAAAACAAGGAGCGGCGGCTGGTTGTCGGCTTTGCGGCGGAGACCGACCACGTCGCCGAGAACGCCCGGAAAAAGCTCGCCGCGAAAAACGCGGATCTCATCGTCGCCAACGACGTCACCGCGGAAGGCGCCGGCTTCGACCATGACACGAATGTCGTGACGCTGTTCGCACGCGACGGGCGCGACCTGGCTCTCCCGAAAATGAACAAAAGCGAAGTCGCTCAGCGCATTCTCGACGAAGTCGTCCGCCTGCGCTCCGTGTTACACTCCCCGCAGCGTTCCGCGACTTGATCATGCCCGAGCGATTTTCCGAAGCTCTCCAGGACAAACTCTCCAAACGGCTGAGCTACTACCAGGACATCGGCATCCGCCTGTTCTATCGCGACCGCCTGGCGGTCCGCGCCCCCGAAGAACTTGCTGCAGCTCCCGCACCGATTTTGATCACCCGAGAGGAAACTTTGCCGAAGCCTTCGTCCAAGCCGGTCCTGCCGCCGGCTCCATCCGTCATTGCGCCTGTAGGACAAAAAATCAGCGTCTTGCCGCCAACGCCGAAGGTTTCGCTGTTCGACGCGCTAAGCAGGGTACAGGACGACTCGCTGCCCAAGATTCGCGAAGATCTCGGGGAGTGCACCCGCTGCAAGCTGCACAGCACGCGGAACAAAATCGTCTTCGGCGACGGCAATCCCAAGGCCCAGCTGGTTTTCGTTGGCGAAGGCCCCGGCCGTGATGAAGACGCCCAAGGACTGCCGTTCGTCGGCCGCGCCGGAAAATTGCTCACGCAAATGATCGAAGCCATGGGCTTGCAGCGCAGGGACGTGTACATCTGCAACGTGGTGAAATGCCGCCCGCCGGAAAACCGCCTGCCCGAGCCCGACGAGATCAAAACCTGTTCGCCATTCTTGCTGCGGCAGCTCGATGCCATAGCGCCCAAGGTGGTCGTGTGCCTGGGAGCGTGCGCCGCCCAAACTCTGCTGGAAACCAATCGCGGCATCTCGCATTTCCGCGGCGAGTGGCTGGAGTTTCGCGGTACAAGATTGCTGGCCACCTATCACCCCGCCTATTTGCTGCGTAACCCGGCGGCCAAGGCCGATGTCTGGAAGGATCTGCAAAAAGTGATGGCCGTCCTGGGCCTGGAAGTGAAGAAAGGCAAGCCCTCCTAATCCCCCATGGGAATTTTGCTGGGCCTCCTGACGGCGGTCGCGTGGGGAGCCTCGGACTTCGTCGCGCGCTTCGCCTCCCGCCGCATCGGCGCGCTGCGCACCACGCTGTACATGCAGCTCGCGGGATTCGTTCTGCTAACCGTTTTTCTGCCGCGCATCGGCGGCTGGGGCCACCTGACGGACGGTTCGGGATGGCATCCGTGGGCCTGGGGCGCGCTGGCTGGCGTTGTGAACGGCGTCTCGACGCTGGCGCTGTACCGTTCGTTTGAGATTGGCAAGATGGCGGTGGTCGCGCCGCTGTCGGCCAGCTATCCGGCGTTGACCCTGCTGCTGTCGTTGCTCACCGGCGAGCACTTGAAGGTAATGCGCGCCGTGGGAATCGCGCTGATTCTGGCTGGCGCGTTGCTCGTGGTGCGCGGTGAAACGCCGCCAGAAGAAGCAAGTGAAGGTGTCGGCCAGTCACCGCCGCCAGTGCCTGGAAGCAAAGCTGGCCGAGGAGTTGGCTGGGCCATCCTGTCGGGTTGCGGCTTTGGGGTGCTGTTCTGGCTGCTGGGCACCTGGATCGTGCCGAGCGTCGGTACGGCCGCAACGGTGTGGATGATTCGCCTGACCTCTTCGCTGCTCACGGCCATCGTCATTCTTTTTTTGCGCCAGCCGATCGTGCCGCCACGCGAAGTTTCCATCAACGGTCGGCTCTTGGCGATGGGTTTGCTGGACACCGGCGCGTTCGTCTTGAACAATCGCGGCATGCTGATCGAGCAAGTTTCCGTGATGGGCGTTCTGGCGTCGCTGTACGGCGCGGTCACGGTAACGCTGGCGGCAGTTTTTCTACGTGAGCATCTTTCGCGCTGGCAATGGGCGGGGATCGTCCTGATCTTCGGCGGAATCTATTCGATCAGCCGGCAGTGAGCGTTCGACGAGTTGAATCGCCAAGAAAATTCCAGAGTGGCTCGCCGGCAACGCCACATAACCCCGCATAGAGTCCCCAATCCTCAAAGCAAGGTTAGCGGGTCCATGTCCACCAGGACTGCGGTCTGCGGGATTTCTTTGGCCTCGCAGTAATCCACGGCGCCGGTGAGGAGTTTCGTCAGCACGGAGCGTCTTGGAGACTTCAGCAGGAACTGGAAGCGGTGTTCCTTTTTTAGGCGCGCTAGCGGGGCGGTGGCGGGGCCCAGGATGCGGGCACCTTTTCCGTCGTGCGGGGAGAAATATTCGGAGAGCTGGCGCGAGAAGCGGATGGCCTTCTCCAGGCTGGTGTCGCGGACGATTACGTTGGCCAGCGACGTGAACGGCGGATAGGCCATCAGGCGGCGGAAGTGCATTTCGCGCTCGAAGAAGGAAGCGTAATCCTGGCGCACGGCGTCTTGGACTGCGTAGTGCTCGGGGTAAAAAGTTTGGATCAGGACGCGGCCTGGTAATTCTCCGCGGCCGGCGCGGCCGGCGACTTGGGTTAGCAACTGAAAGGTGCGCTCGGCGGCGCGAAAATCCGGGAGGCTGAGCGAGGAGTCGGCGCTGACTACCCCGACCAGCGTTACTCGCTGAAAATCGTGTCCCTTGGCGAGCATTTGCGTGCCGACTAGGATATCCAGCGCGCCGCCGGCGAAGGCGCCCAGCGTTTCTTGATACTGGCGCTTGGTGCGGGCGGTGTCGCGATCGAGCCGCGCGATGCGGGCGCCGGGAAACTCCTTGCGCAGGCGTTCTTCGAGGTGTTCCGAGCCTTCGCCGAAAAAATAAACATATTTTGATTCGCACTTCGCGCATTGTTTGGGCACCGGTTGGATGGAGCCGCAGTAGTGGCACTCCATGCGGTTGCGGTGCTTGTGATAGGTCATCGAGATGCTGCAATTCACGCATTGCAGCGACGCGCCGCAACTGCGGCACAGCGCCGACCAAGCGTAGCCGCGGCGGTTGATGAGCACCAGCGCCTGGGTTTTCAGCACCAGGCATTCCTGAATGCCGGCGTGCAGCGCGGAGCTGATCGGGCTGGTCTGGTGCGTCTGCTTGAAGTCCTCGCGCAGGTCGACGACCTCGACGGTGGCGAGCGAACGGTTTTCCACGCGGGAAGCCAGCGTGAGCAGTTCGTATTTTCCGTTGCGCGCGTGGTAGTAGGTTTCCAGCGACGGCGTGGCCGAGCCCAGAACGGCCACCGCGCCTTCCATCTTGGCGCGGACGATGGCTACGTCGCGGCCGTGGTAGCGCGGCGTTTCTTCCTGCTTGTAGCTGTTTTCTTGTTCTTCATCGACGATGATCAGGCCGACGTTGTCGAGCGGCGCGAAAACCGCGGAGCGCGTTCCGACCACCACACGGGCTTCGCCGTGGCGCACGCGCCACCACTCGTGGGCACGTTCGACATCGCTGAGCGCGGAATGCAGGACCGCGACGCCTTCAAAGCGGGCGCCGAACCAGGCGCGGCATTGCCGGCCGATCCACAGAGTGAGCGCGATTTCCGGCACCAGGATGATGGCGGTCTTGCCGCGCGCCAGGGTTTCTTGCACGGCGCGCATGTACACCTCGGTTTTGCCGCTGCCGGTGACGCCGTGGAGGAGAAGCACGCCGAATTCGCCCAGCTCGAAGCGGGCGCGGATCGATTTCAGCGCGCTTTCTTGTTCGCCATTCAGTTCATGCGCCGGCGGAGTGTAGCCGACGTCGAACGGGTCTTCCGCGGGGTCGATGCGCTCCTCCCAGCTTTCCAGCAGGCCATCGCGCAGCATGCGCTCGACTACGGCGCGTGAGACGTTCGCCAGCTTCAGCAGCAGCGGCAGGGGCAGCGGACCGCGCTCCGCTTCCAGAATTTCGCGGATGCGTTTTTCTTTCTGCGCCTTCGGCTCGTCCTGATTGGAGCCTATTTCCTGAGGCGCCGATTCGTTTCCTTTCCAGGCGATGACGCGTTGGGTCCTGGTTTTGCGCCCGAGCATTGTCTCGCGGATTTCGATGAAGCCACGGCGGCGGAGGCGTTCTAGCGTTGTGCTGTCGACGCCGAGCTTGGCGCTCGGGCTGGATTGGATCTGGCCCTTCTTCTCTTTGAGTTTTGCCAAGAAGGCGTTTTCTTCCAGCGTCAGCTCGGGAGTCGCCAGGGCGGCGCGGCCGGCGTCCGTCAGAACGATCTGGCGCTGCGTGCGCAGCTCGGTGACGGGAGGGAGCATGGCGCGAAAGACTTCGCCGACTGGTGCGAGGTAGTAGCCTGCGATCCAGTGGGCCAGTTCGATCAGCTTGGGCGTAAGCGCGGGGCCCGGCTCCAGGGCTTTGGCGACTTCGCGGATCTTGGTGGCCGCCGGGGTGCCTTCGGGGAGGCGCTCCGCGAGGTCGACCACGACGCCGACCATCGATTTCTTGCGAAAGGGCACCAGGACCCGGCTGCCCGGTTGCACCGTTTCGCGCAGCGCTTCCGGAACCGCATAGGTGAACGTGGCGCGCAGCGGTACCGGCAGAGCGACGCTGCAGAAGGGGAAGCTCATCTCGGCGTGTAGTGTACCAGCAGGGCTAGGTCGCTCCGGCAAGGTGGCGCTTCCCGCGATGTTCGCTTCATTTCCTTCGCGTTTCTGGAGGGGGAGCGAGCCTGCATGAAAGGTTCTGTCTCCTACGATATTTGATATCGAGGCGGCGGGAGCGTTGGGAACTCGCCGGGCTTAAGCCCAGCGCCTACATACCTCTGGCAGCGGGGGATCCCTCGGAGCGCTGAATTATTTGGTGCGGGCCAGAGGTACTGGTGTCATCGCAAAGTCAATGTGAAATTAGAGATGGCCGTCGGGACACGTTGGCATTCGGGTAGTGGCGCACGGAGCGGGCACGGCGTGCCGTGCCCCTACGAGATTTGCTCCCGGTTGCGAAGGTTAATCTATCGGGTTGGTAGCAAAGACGGAGAGTTCGGGGATGAAGCCGCGGTCTTCCATTTCCAGGGAGGTTTTTACGGCGTAGGCGATGTCTTCGGCGCGGAGCTTGGTGTCGTTGACCTTTTGCGTGCGGTTGGCGGTGGCGAAGAAGTTGGTGACTACTTCGCTGGGGTTGATGAGGATGACGCGGATGTTGAATTTGCGGAGCTCGGCGCGCCAGCATTCGGTCATGCCGCGGAGGGCGAATTTGCTGGCGTAGTAGGCGGTGCCGTCGGGGGCGCCGCGCAGGCCGGCGGTGGAGGAGATGTTGACGATGTTGCCGCGCTTGCGGGAAACGAAGTGCTTGGCGGCTTCGCGGGCCATGAGCATGGCGCCGGTGACGTTGGTGGCGAAGGTGGCCTCGAAACCTTTGAGGTCCATGTCGACTAGATTCTTGAAGACGCCGCTGCCCGCGTTGTTGACCAGGATGTCCAGGTCGCCGAATTTTTGCAGGACTTCCTGGTGGGTACGCAGGACGTCGGCTTCCTTGGCTACGTCGGCTTGGATGCCGTGGACGCCTAGTTCGGTGGCGGCTTGGGTCAGGCGCTTGGGGTCGCGGCCAGTGATGGCCACACGGGCGCCGCTGGCGGCTAGGGATTGGGCGATGGCGCGTCCGATGCCGCTGCTGCCGCCGGTTACTAGGGCTACGGAATTTTTTAGGTTCATGGTTTCTTCCTCTGTGAATTGGATTGAAACATCTGTTGAATGGAGCCGGAATTGTAGCGGGAAATAACAGGGCGAGCAAACGTGGCCGGCGCCCCGGATTGTAGCGAATGGGGAGTAACGGCTATTTCTGCGTGCGGACGGCGAGCTCTAATAATTTCTTCGGAGATTGGGATCCAATCGTGATTTCGGCGAGCTCCGTCCATTCACCCTGTTCGTTGATTCGTAAGGTGGATTTAGTTCGGATCTCGCCCAAAACAAAACCCCAGTCCATGCCCCTGCTTTCTTCCCAAAGTGTGACTTCGGACTCAAGGAAACGGCCGTCGTTGAATGCCCGCATGCGAAAGGTTCCGCTTTCGTCGTCGTAGGAAATGAACCCGAGGGCCTGGAGAGCGAGCTTACCATCGGATTTCTGGCGTCCGATACCTTCGACCATCAGGATTAAGCCATCGAGTTTGTACTGAGCTTCTTCGGTCTGAATCAATTCAACGGTCTCACCAGGGCCGCGCAGAAGGCGAGCCTCTCCAGCCCATGTTCCCACGAGAAAGCCGAGCTTTTTCATGGCGCGGCGCTGTGCTTCGACGTCTGGAATTCGCGGCAGCGGAGTCATACGAAGAGGGGATACTAGCATGCCGGCGATAGCTCGGGCGGAACTGACGGGTCAGGCGCGCTTGCGCCAGAAGAAGTAGGCGGGGAGGCCGAGGAGGAGAAGGACGATGGCGGCGGTGAGGTTGCGGAATTGGGCGGGGTCGCGGAAGGCCAGGAACACGGCGTTGCCGACGATGGCCAGGGCGGCTAGGACGAAGACCAGCGGGGTCCAGGGGTAGCCGGGGACGCGGTAGGGGAGAGTTCTACCTTGCAGGGCACGGCGGAGCGGGAAGATGGCGGCCGCGCCCATGCCGTAGAAGATCCAGCCTATGAAGATGACGCCGCCGATGAGTTCGGCGAATTTTCCAGCGCAGGCCAGGACTGCGGACCAGGCGCCAAGGGTAATGATGGCGGCTGCCGGGGTGCGGAAGCGCGGGTGCACTTCGGCTAGTTTCTTGAAGAAGAGATGGTCGTTGGCCATGGCGTAGAAGACGCGGGGAGCGGTAAGCACGATGCTGTTGGTGGAGCTAAACGTGGAGATCAGGATGGTCACGGCGACGACGCGGGCTGCCCAGGGACCCAGCACGACGCTCACGGCAGTGGCAGCGATGGCGTCGCTGGCGGTGGCGGCTACCGGTCCGAGCGCGACCAAGTAGGCCACGACGGCGACGAGGTAGAGGGCGGCGAGAATGACCGAGCCAAGAAGGAAAGCTCGAGGGAAACATTTTTGCGGGTTGATTACTTCTCCGGCGCTGTAGGTGCCGAATTGCCAGCCTTCGTAGGCCCACAGCACGGCAATCATCGCCAGGCCGAAATTGGAGAAAAGCGAGAAGCCTCTTTGCGTGGTGCCCAGGGCGGCAGGCAAATCGCCGGCGTGGTGGCCGAGCGAGAGAAGGACGGCGCTGAGGATCACGATGAGTCCGGCCTTGATGAGGGTGGTCCAATTTTGCAGGTCGGAACTTTTGCGAGTGCCCCAGACGTTGACGGCGGTAACGACTCCGATCATTACCACCGAGACGATGGTGGCGCCGATGGCGGAGAGCGGGATGATTTCGGCCAGGTAACGAGTGAAGGCGCGAGCCAGCGCGGCGATGGAGCCGCTGGCGATCACCAGAAAGAGGCACCAGCCGTACAGGAAGGCCGGGATGCGGCCGAAACCGTCGCGGATGTAGCAGTACAGGCCGCCGGCTTCGGGATTGGCGGCGGCCAGTTCGGCGTAGGTGAGCGCGCCGAGCAGAGAAAGAACTCCGCCCACGAGCCAGACGAGCAGAGCGAGTCCCACGGAGCCGTCGAGCTGGCGAAAGATCAGGCCGGGAGTCAGGAAGATGCCGGAGCCAATCACGGAACCAATAAACAGCAGGAACAGATCGCGCAGGCCGAGGGTGCGAAGCAGTGGAGGCATGGTTGGTGGCGATGAGAGGGCTGTCGCGGGACCTCAGGGGAGGCATCATAACCGCGGCGCGGCGGGGGTCAACGAGAAGTTCAGTATTGGAGGAACGGGCTGGGCATGAAACACAGGATCAAGACCAGGAGAGTGAGCACCGCGCACAATCGGCGATTGGCATCCAGCGGCACCGGATCGTAGATGGGCAGAAAACGGAAAAAGCGAATGCACAAGAGCAGCCCGCCCCAAACGTACCAGCCGGGCCAGAAATGAAAAGCTCCCAGGACGATGAGGCCGAGCGGAAGAATCCAGGAGGAGTAGCGATGGGCTCGGGGGCTGAGGGAACGCAGGATGTGGCCGCCATCGAGCTGTCCCGCAGGGAGCAGATTCAGCGACGTGGCGAAAAGGCCCACCCAAGCGGCGCGGCCTACGGGATGAAGCAGCAAGTTGCCGACGGCGACGCCAGGATGAACGATCGCCGCGATAACGTGCAGGATGAGGGGCGAACCGAGCACGATGCCGGCGCTCTTGGGGTCCGCGAGGCCGGGAACGAATTTGGCGTGTATTACGCCGAAGATTAGAGCCGGGATGGCGACCACGAAACCGACCAGCGGACCGGAAGCGCCGACGTCAAACAGGGCGCGAGTGGTGCGAATGGGGGAGCGAATCAGAATGAAGGCGCCGAGGGTGCCGATCAACGTGGGGAAGGGGATGAAAAAGGGATAGCTGGAGTGAATGTGGTGGTGCCGGCAGGCAAAGAAATGGCCTAGTTCGTGGGTGAGCAAAATGGCCAGCAGCGTGAGAGCGAACGGCAGGCCGCTGGCCAGGGCCAGCGGGTGCCGATAAATCAGGGTGAAAGCGCGAACGAATTCTTCCCAGGAGACGGCCTGGTTCTCGGCGTAAGCGGCGGCGAATTGCGTGCCGGCGACCAGGCAAGTGCACAGCGTGACCAGAAAAAGCAGGCAGGCCAGGAACAAAGTCTTGAGAGGCGGATGGCGCGGGACCGGAACATAGCGCGACTGGACGGGCGGACCGGCATACCAATCGATGGACCCTGGCGGAATAGTCGCGGAGCTATCTGGAAACGAGTTGGTCACAAAGGCCTAGAGCACCACACCCAGTACAGCACAAGCTTTGGCTTTGTGCAAAACCCAAAAGCGGTTGCAGGGAACGCGAAAAACAGCGGGCGCTGTTTAGTCGGAATCCTTGGCGGGAGCTTCGATGCCTTGGAGTTCTTTGCCGGGCTTGAAGCGGACGGCTTTGCCGGGAGGGATGTTGACTTCTTCGCCGGTGCGCGGGTTGCGGCCGATGCCGGTCTTGCGAGGCTTGACGCTGAAAACGCCAAAGCGGCGGAGCTCGATGCGCTGGCCCCTGCCGAGAGCATTCTTTAAAGATTCGAAGACGGTTTCCACGGCCTGCTCGGCCTTGGTGCGGCTGATGTTCGCGGTGGTGACGACGGCGTTTACGATGTCCAGCTTAATCACAGATGCCTCCATCTTCCGAGGGCCGATGCTAGAGGGTACGGCCCAGGTTGTCAAGACGTGATGGGTAATCTACACTTGGCTTCCTTTTGCGAGTTTCGTCTGCAAATTTTTTTGAAAAAAGATCGAGGAGGCGTGGATGTCGGTTAAGCCAGACCGCTGGATCCGGCGCATGTCGCTGGAGCACAAGATGATCGAGCCGTTCACGGACCGGCAGGTGCGCGAAGGGGTGATCAGCTATGGAGTGTCGTCGTATGGCTACGACATCCGGGTGGCCGATGAGTTTCAGATTTTTACCAATGTGAATTC
This sequence comes from uncultured Acidobacteriota bacterium, assembly GCA_963788495.1. Taxonomy (GTDB): domain Bacteria; phylum Acidobacteriota; class Terriglobia; order Acidiferrales; family UBA7541; genus Acidiferrum. Next base: position 248,065 of record CAWBGX010000008.1, read on the forward strand.
GACGATTGTGGATCCGAAACATTTCGATCCGAGGTCTTTGGTGGCGTTTAAAGGCGACGCTTGCTTGATTCCCCCGAATTCTTTTGCTTTGGCGCGGTCGATCGAATACTTCCGGATTCCGCGGAACGTGTTGACGATTTGTCTGGGCAAGTCGACTTACGCACGGTGCGGGATCATCGTCAACGTTACGCCGTTCGAGCCGGAGTGGGAGGGGTTCGTCACCTTGGAGATCAGCAATACAACGCCTTTGCCTGCGAAGATTTATGCGAATGAGGGGTTGTGCCAGGTGCTTTTTTTTGAGTCCGATGAGGATTGCGAAGTCAGCTACAAGGATAAGAAGGGGAAGTATCAGGCGCAGGGGGGGATTGTTTTGCCGCGGCTGTAGCGGGTCGCGCAGACCCGGGACCTTGCCACCATGCGAACATTTACACCGACGCTGGCCTGACTGAAGTCAGGCGCCTACATAGTGCGCTTACCCATCGCTAGGAAGAGATTTGAGTCAGCGTGACGTTGGCTAGCGGGTAGCCTTTGTCGCGCCAGGCGTCCAGGCCGCCTTGCAGCGGGCGGATGTGGCGGATGCCTTGGTTTCTGAGGAGCAGCGCCACACGGGCGCTGGTGGCTTCGTTTGGTCAAGTACAGTAGAGAATAACTTCGCGGTCGCGGGGCAACCGGTCGTTTTTCTCCTGCAGCTCCTTGGCGTCCATGCGGAAGGCGCCGGGAATGGTTTCGGGATCGGCTTCGAAATCCATGGAATGACGAAGATCGACGATGACCAGGTCTTCGCCGGCATCGATTTTGATCTTCAATTCTTCGACGGTGATGCGGCCGATGCGCAGCTCGCGCAGGAAACGCTGGCGGGCAATAAATTTGTAGGAAATGTACGACACCAGGATGCCGATGAGGATGACCAGCAGCCATCCGCCAAGGTTGAGCGCATGTTCGGCGATGCGCTCGATCTGCTCGCTGAAGGCGTAACCCAAGCCCAGGAACGAACCGGCCCACAGCAGCGAACCGCAAGCATCGAAGAGCAAAAACCGGCGGGGCCGCATGTGAAAGATGCCCGCGAGCGGCGGAGCCACGGTACTGAGGCCGGGAAGAAACTTGGCCAAGAGCAGGGAGCGCGCGCCTTGCTTGGAGAAAATGCCTTCGGTGCGGCGAACACAAGAGTCGGGTTCCAGCGAGATCTTGCAGAGAAACTGCAGGACCTTGATGCCCTTGAAGCGGCCGAGCGTGTACCAGATGGAATCCGCGGAAACCGCGGCGAACATACAGATGAAGAGCGAAGCGAAGAAATTCAGATGGCCGGTGCCGGCCAACGCGCCGGCGGCCAGCAACAGCGGCAGTGAGGGCACCGGCAGACCGATCTGCTCTCCAAATACCCAGGCCAGCAGAACCACGTAACCATGATGGAGAAGAAACTCGAGGGTGCTGTGCATGGCTCGGAGCCGGAGTTCCTCGCTTGGCGGTTACTTGGCAACGAAAGAAGCAGTATGCCCCCAGGCGCCGGTCATGACAAATTCTGCGAGCGGCTTCCGTATACGAGGAGCCACCTCGCGCTCGCGCAGTTTCTCGGAGAGAGATTGCGGATCGCCGGGATAGCCGATGGCCATGGCGGCGACGGGAGACCAATCCTCCGGAATGGCGAAAACCTGGCGGGCTTTGTCGGCGTCAAAGCCGGCCATTTGATGAACGAGCAAGCCACGAGAGTTGGCTTCAAAAGTGAGTTGGGCGCTGGCGCTGCCGACGTCGTGCAGGGCGAGGTGATTGGGTGCGTCCCCTTTTAGCGCCTTGCGGTGGGCGACGGAAAGCGCCAGGAGGGCAGCCGCCTTGGCCCATCCGGCATTGAACTCCACCAAGACGCTCAGCATCTTGGCGAAATTCGCGGAATCATCCTTGGTGGCGCACAGATACGCCCAAGGTTGCTCGTTGGAGCTGGAAGGGGCCCAGCGGGCGGCCTCGAAAAGACTGCGCAGAATTTCGGGTGCGATGGGCTTATCGGCGAAGGCGCGGGGACTCCAGCGATTTCGCACCAGATCGCTTAGCGGCACCTCCGTGGGAGCGGGATTCAGCATGATTTTTCTGACCTCTTCCACTTGAGACATGGCACTTAGATGAGGCGAACGCGGCGGGCGGTGCATCTATTCCGTCCGCCCACGTCTCGCTGGAGCTTCAGTTGCCGGACTTTGCGGCCGGCTGGAACATCTCCACATCGATGGTGATGGAAACGTCATCGCCGAGCATCAGGCCGCCGTTGTCGATGGTCTTGTTCCACTTCACGCCGAAGTCCTGGCGATTGATTTTGGTGGTGGCGGAAGCCGCGGAGCGCTGGTTGCCCCAAGGATCCTTGATCGCGGCGCTGGGGCCGTCCACATCGAGGACGACTTCCTTGGTGACGCCGTGCAAGGTCAAGTCGCCGGTAACTTTGAGCTTGCCCGGGGAGACCCGCTCCACTTTCGTGGACTTGAAAGTCATGGTCGGATATTTGGCCACGTCGAAGAACTTGTCGCTGCGCAGGTCGTCATCGCGCTTGGGCTCGCGGGTGTCGACCGTAGACACGTCAATGGCGACGTCCACGACGGACTTCGAAGGGTCCTTGTCGTCAAAGCTGATGGTTCCCTTGATCTTGCTGAAACCCCCGCGAACGGTGGAAATGGTGAGGTGCCGGATGGAAAATAGCGCCTCGGAATGCGCGGGATCGACCTGCCAGGTGGAAGTCGCCGCGGCGGCCGGGAGGGAAAGAACGGCTGCGAGGCCCGCGGTGACTGCGATTCGAGCTAAAGAATGGCCCATGATTTAGTCTCCTTTTTTTGACTTTCGTATTGCCTTCTGAAATTTGCGGTGTTGCTACAAACCGTTGCCTTCCGCCCGGCTGCCGCGGATTTCCTCGAGAAGTTCGGCGAGAATTTTCAGGCGCGCCGCCGGGATACCGCGAAACTGGCGCTTGTGAAGCTCGCGAATGGGCTGATCGAGGCGTTTGAGGAGTCCCAGGCCGCTGGAGGTGATGCGCGTCCGCACTACCCGGCGGTCGTCGCTCTGCCGCTGGCGGGTGATCATACCGCGTTTCTCCATGCGATCGAGCAGGCGGGTCATGTCCGGATCGTGAGAGATCATGCGCTCGCCGATATCGCTGCACGCCAGGCCCACGGGTTCGGCGCCGCGCAGGATGCGCAGGACGTTGTACTGCGCGCCGGTGAGGCCGCTGGCCTTGAGCAATTGTTCGGCGTCCTGGCCCAAGGCATCCGCGGTTCGCTGCAAGGCGATGAAAGTTTGGTCCTCGAGCGGGAGGGCGGCGTGCCGGATGGGCGACCGGGGGCTCATGGCGGTACAATAGTCGTTGCAACGATTGTTGTCAAGAGGAAAATATGCCGAGGCTCACGGACTGGGGATTCAGGGCTTCTGCAATGGGCGCAGGTGAATCTCGCTCAGGAAGCTCTGCGGGCCCTGGGTGACCACCATGGCCACCGCGTGCGCTACGTCCTGCGGCGTGAGCGCCTTGGAGGGGTCTTTCGGTCCGCGGCCCGAGAATTCCGTGGCCACGCTGCCGGGACAAATGACACTCACGCGAATTCCGTGCCCCCGAAGGTCCTCGGCCATGCACGCGGACAGGCCTTGCACTCCCCACTTGGAGGCGCAGTAGAGCCCCCCACCGGCGAAAGCGTTGCGCCCGGCGAGCGAGCTGATATTGATGATGTCTCCATGACCTTGGCGAATCATGGAGGGTGCGACGGCCCGGGAAACCAGGAAGACGCCCTTCAAATTGGTGTCCAGGACGCGATCCCAGTCCGCTTCGGATTTCTCCTGGGCCGGCCCAAAAAGTCCCACGCCGGCATTGTTGACCAGGATGGAGATGGGACCCAGCGCAGCCTCAACGTTGACGACCAGGCTGGCTACGTCGGCGGAGCGGGAGACGTCGGCGATTTGCGAAAAAACGCGCGGGGCTATTTTTTGCAGTTCCGTGGAAGTGCCTTGCAGCGCTTGTACATCGCGGCCGCAAACGGCCACCGCCGCCCCCAGTTCCGCCAGGCGCAGGGCGATGGCTCGCCCGATCCCGCGGCTGCCGCCGGTGACCAGCGCCACGCTGCCGGAAAGCCGGGAGTTGTCTACTTGCCGTGTATTTGTCTGGCTTATTCGGGTCATTAGAATTCTTCCTCGTAAAGGCCACTTATTTTATGCGACACTCATCTTAACAACATCGGTGGCAGCGCCGACTTCCGGCTGATTCTTGAGGTTTCGGCGGTGGTGGGCATGGGATACGCGACAGGCTGACGGATTCATGGACAAATACCCGTAGATACATAGTTCCCTGTAGGGTACTGCCTTGCGGATGTCCATCGGCTTTCCTATACTTCCAAAGTTTTACGAAGCAAGGTAGTTCCCGGCGGACGGACTCCGGGGTGCACCGGAAACATATGATACGGGCTTGGAGTTTGAGCGAGGAGAATGGGAATGACAGGAACACCTAGAGTGGCAGGCCTCGCGATCATGGCGGCGCTTTGCCTGATGGTTGGAAGCGCCCTGAACGCGACGGCACTGGCGCAAGCACCCGCGGCGGGACAGGACGCCGCCGGCGCCAAGCAGGCGTATACCATGCCGGAGTACAACGCCTACACGGCGGCGCAAGGCACCAAGGATCCCACACAGCAAATCAAGCAGCTGGATGATTTCGTCGCGAAATATCCGAATTCCGCGCTGCTGATTTACGTGTATCCGCTCTACTACCAGGCCTACAGCCAGTTGAAGAACTACCCGAAGGTCATCGAAAACGCCGACAAGCTCCTGGCGCTCGGGGACAAGGTCGAAGCGCCCATCCGCTATCAAGCGTATTTCGCGCGCGCGTTTGCCTATAGCAATATGAATCCCCCGTCCACGGATCCCGCGCAGGCTACCAAGGCTCGTCAGGCGGCCCAGGATGGCTTGAAGACGCTGAACGATCTAAAGAAGCCCGACAACCTGAGCCAACCGGATTTTGAGAAGCAGAAGATTCAGCCGGCGATTTTGTTTAACTATACGGCGGCGAACGCCTCGATGATCCTGAAGGACTATCCCGCGGCCATCGAATCCTACAAAGCCATTCTGGCGCTCAATCCGGATGACGCGGTAACTCACTACCGCATCGGCCAGGCCTACATGGACATGAGCCCGCCCCAACAAATGGATGCGTTTTGGGCTTTCGCACGGGCGGTAACGGCGAAGGGCGCAAAAGAGCAGCAAGCGAATCAGGTGAAGGGGTACCTGCGCAAACTGCTGGCGAATTATCAGCTGGCCGCCTGCGACAGCCTGACGGATGCGGAACTCAACGAACTGTTGCAGCTGGCGGCCAGTTCCGCGGATCGCCCGGCTAGCTACAAGCTACCCGCCAGCGCCGATCTGGACGCGGCGCGCAAAGACATGACCATCGCGTCGGTGATCACCGATCTGAAAGCAGGCGGCGACAAGGCCAAAGTTACCTGGCTGGCTTCCTGCGGGCTGGAATTCCCCGACGTACCGGGAAAGCTGATCGAAATCACGCCGGGGACCGACTCGGTGCAGTTGAAGGTAGCGTTCGTAACCAGCGATGCGGAGTTCGACGCCAAGACCACGCCGGACATGGACGTTAAAGTCGTAGGCCAGCCGGAAGCGGCGAAGCTGGAAAAAGATAATCCGGTGCGCTTCACGGGCACGCTGACGTCTTACGATCCGGACCCCGCGTTCATGCTGCACTGGGATAAGGCCAAGGTAAATCCCGAGGACATCCCGAAGGAAAAGGAAAAAGGCAAGAAGACCCCCAGGCGCCCGACGAAGAAGCCCTCGTAATCATTCGAGGTTAAATTAGGATAGGCGCGTCAGGAAACGAAAAAACGGCTCTCCGGTGCTACCGGGGAGCCGTTTTAGTTTTGTAGCGCCAACGCCAACAAAGCGTCTAGCGGCAACCGCGCGGCTCGCTCAACGCCCGCGACTGCGCCAGTGGTCCAGTTTGTATTCGACGATCTTGCGGCTCAGCGTGTTGCGGTGGATGCCCAGGATGCTTGCCGCACGCGATTGATTGCCCCGGGCGCGTTCCAGAACGCTCTTGATGAAGCGTTTTTCAAATTCCTCGACGGCTTCGTCGAAAAGAATGCCGTGCTCGACCATTTGAGAGACGAGTCCTTCCAGTTGATCCTTCACGCCCGCACGCTCCAAAGAAAAAATGCCTCGATTGGGGGCCGCACCGCTAATCCAGGTCGTGCCCGACCAGGATGCGATACGCCTCCCGATACTTGGCCCGCGTTGCGGCGACCACCTCGGAAGGCAATTCCGGCCCGGGCGGGATTTTTGGCCAGTGGATGCGTTCCAGGTAGTCGCGTACAAACTGTTTGTCAAAAGAAGGCTGGGCGCCGCCGGGCTGGTACTGCGCGGCGGGCCAGAAGCGCGAGGAATCCGGCGTCAGCGCTTCGTCGATCCACATGAGTTCGTTATCCAGCAGGCCGAACTCGAACTTGGTGTCGGCCACCAGGATGCCGCGCGGTGCGGCGTAGGCCGCGGCGCGGCCGTAGAGTTCCAGGCTGATGGCCCGGACGCGCTCGGCGATTTCTTTTCCGATCAGCGACGCCGCTTGTTCGAAAGAAATGTTCTCGTCGTGATGGCCGGTGGCTGCTTTCGTGGCCGGCGTGAAGATCGGCTCCGGCAAGCGGCCGGATTCCTGCAGGCCGGCGGGCAGCGCGATGCCGCAGATTTTTCCGGTTGCGCGATAATCCTTCCACCCGGAACCCGAGACGTAGCCGCGCACCACGCACTCGATGGGCAGCGGCTGGGTCTTGCGCACCACCATCGAGCGGCCGGCCAGATCCTCGCGATAGGCGTCAAAGGCCGCCGGGAATTCGGTGGCGCTGAGCACGTGATTGGGCACGACCTCGCGCAGCAGGTCGAACCAGAACAGAGAAAGCTGCGTCAGCACGCGCCCCTTGTCCGGGATCGGCGTGGGCATCACCACATCGAAAGCGGAGAGGCGATCGGTGGCCACGATCAGCAACTGGTCGCCCAGATCGTAGATGTCGCGGACTTTTCCCCGGCCGGCAGGCGAAATGCCGGCGAATTGCGTTTCGCGTACGACACGCATGGCAGCACCGAAGGACAAGATAAACTTTCCCCTGAGAAAGCGCAGTGCATTCTAGCGCAGCGCGACGCGATGTCAATGTTACTCGCGGTGGAAAAAAAAGAATTTGCGCTGCCGGAAAAAGAAATGGCTCGGAGAGGGACACTTTCGAAGCACTCGCGCCGGAGGCTAACTGACGCCGAGGCATGCTCCCAAAAAAATTGCGGGCGGATCCAGGTCCGCCCGCGAAGTATAAGCAGCAAATCCTGCGATCAGGCCGCGGAAGCGGCGGCGCGCCGCGGCACGGGCGCGTCTTCGCCTTCCCAGCGCACGCTGACCAGTTTGGAAACGCCCGGCTCCTGCATGGTCACGCCGTAGAGCACGCTGCCGGTCTCCATCGTCTTGCGATTGTGCGTGACGATGATGAACTGGGTCTGGCCGCTCATCTGCCCGACCAGCCGCGTAAAGCGGCCGACGTTGGCTTCGTCCAGCGGCGCATCGACTTCGTCCAGGATACAGAACGGGCTCGGCTGATATTTGAAGATGGCGATGAGCAGCGCCAGCGCGGTCATGGCTTTCTCTCCGCCGGAGAGCAGCAAAATGTTTTGCAGACGCTTGCCGGGAGGCGAGGCCACCACGTCGATGCCCGGATCGCCGGAGCTGTCCGGTTCGGTCAGCCGCATCTCCGCGGTACCGCCGCCGAAGATGGTGTGGAAGGCTTCCGAGAAGTTGTAGTTGACTGCCGCAAAAGCCTGTTCGAATTTTTCGCGCGATGCCAGATCCAGTTCGGTGATGGCTTGCTGGGTATCCGCAATGGATTGCAGCAGGTCGTCGCGTTCGCGGGTCAGGAACGTGAAGCGCTGCTCGCACTCGTTGAATTCCTCGAGCGCCATCATGTTCACCGCGCCCATGGATTCGATGCGCGCTTTCATCTCGCGGTAATTGGCTTCGGCTACGGCAAGTTCTTCGCCGCTGATAAACGCCGTTTCCGTGGCGATCAGATCCTCGGGCTGCGCGTTGACTTCCGCCATGCAAGTCTCGCGGAGGTGCTGGCGGTCGGAATCGTTGCGGGCCCGCTCCACTTCGGCGTGGCTGCGCTGATCGCGGAGTTCCTGAAGCGACTGGCGGCCGGTGCGCAGGTGATCTTCCATTTGCGTGACCCGCGTGCGCCCGGTCTCCCACTCTTGCTCGAGTTCCCGTTGGCGCGTTTCCAGGCGAACCTTCTCGATGCGCAGGCCTTCGAGTTGTTGCGCCAGCTCTTCGCTCTGCTGGGCCAGCGTGGCGGTTTCTTCCGTGATGGAGGCTTCCTGCTGGCGAAGCGACGCCTCGCGGCGTTCGATCTCCGCGCGTTCCTGCTGCAAGCGAGCCGATAGAGCTTCCGCGGCGGAAAGGCGCTCGTTCAGAGCGGCCAGGTCCGCGCGCGCCGCGGCCAATTCGTTTTGCTCCGACTGCACGGAGCCGCGGAGCTGCACCAATTCTTCCGCAAGACGCCCGCTTTCCGCCTCGGCTTCGGCACGCGTGATATTGGCGGCGGCCAGCTGATGCTTGGCGCGTTCCGCGCGTGTGTGGCCGCTTTCCACGTCCTTGCGAGTGTGCGAGAGCTCGTTTTGGCAGACCGTCAACTCCAGGCCCAGGCGCGCCAGTTCGGACTGGGTCTGATCGTAACGGTGCTTGGCGGTGTACAGGTCGCGCTCGGCGGTATGCTGCAGCGCGGCGATCTCTTCCAGGGACTGCTCGGCGGAGCGCAAGTCGGCGGTCAGCGCCTCCAGCAGCACCCGGTTTTTTTCGGCTTCCTGCTCGAAGTGCAGTACTTCGGCGTCCAGAGCGCGCAACTCGCGCTTCATGCCCAGGGGACCCGCTTCATCGGGACGCCCGCCGGTGACCATGCGGCCCTGGTAGCAGGTGCCCTCGGGCGTGACGAAAGCGAATTGCGGATTGTCGCGCGCCAGTTTTTCGGCCGACGCGGCGCCATCGGTCAAATAAGCGGAGCGCAATCGCGGCAGAAACTGTTTGGCGGCCGCGCCCAGCGGGTCGCGGAACTCCACGAGCTTGTCGAGGCGTGAAATCACGCCGTCTTCGGCGTGGAAATTGATGATCGGCTCGTATTCGGCCAGGCGCAGGTTGCGCAGCGAGTCCACAAAGAAAGTGGCGCGCCCCCCGACTTCTTCGCGGAGCAGCGAAACACCGGCGCGGGCATGGTCGAAGGTTTCGACCACCACGTACTCCAGTTCGTCGCGAAGATACTGCTCGACGGCCGCTTCATGCTGTTCTTCGACTTCCGCGTAGTCGGCCAGCACTCCCACGGCGTGAAAATCGTGGCCGCCGCCGCGCTCGTTGGCGGCGAAGAGCTTCTGCACCGCGTCGGCGGTGTACGAGCGGTCGTTCAGGACTTGCGTAAGCGTCGCGTGCCGTGCCCGGACGGCTGAAAGCGAATCGCGCACGGTGTCGGACTGTTTCGTCAGGGCTTCGCGCTCTTCGCGAAGACCGGCGATGCGCACCTGTAGCGCCGCGGTTTTCTGGTTCAACGCGCCGAGATGCCCGTTGGCGGCCTCCCAGTCCAGAGCGGCGCGCTCCGCGTCGTCGCGGATCTGGATCGAAGATTCCAGCAATTGCGCTTCGGTGCCCTCCAGCCGGCGCAGGGCCGCGCTTTGATGCACCAAAGCTTCCTCGGCTTGTTTTTGCTCGCCGTGAAGGCGCAGCAGGCTTTCGCCCGCCGCGGTGGCGCTCTGCCGCAGCGCGTCGATGCGCGCCTCGGATTCACGGATTTGCGTGGCGCGCGATTCGGCGCGCGTGGCCAGTTCCACGACGCGGGTGGTGAGAACGCTGGACTCCCCGCGCAGCGAAACCACCGACTCTTGTTGTGCGCCGTTGCGGGATTCCCACTCGGCGGCCTGCGCCGTCGTTTGGGTGATCTCGCTAGCCACCTGGCCGCCGCGGCCGGTCAGCTCCTGCGCCCGCTGCCGATTGAAGGCGATGCGGTTTTCGCTGCGATCGACTTCCAGCGCGGTCAGGTTGAGATGATTCTGGTTCTGGCGTATTTCCGCGTCCAGTTCGTAGATGCGCTGGTTGAGAACATCCTGCTCGCCTTCTTGCTGCTGGATGGCCTGGGCGTGCTGCGCTTCGGCGGCGGAAAGTTCTTCCAGGCGCTTGGCGACGCGTTCCGCTTCGCCGTCCAGCTCGCGAGCTTTCCCCGCCAGCATCTGGCGGACGATCCCGCGCATTTGGTCGCGAATCTCCGCATAGCGGCGAGCCTTGGCGGCTTGGCGCTTCAGCGAACCGAGCTGCTTTTCGACTTCCACGACGATGTCGTTGACGCGGGATAGATTGACCTTCGAGGATTCCAGCTTGGCTTCGGCCAGGCGCTTCTTGGTCTTGAATTTCGTGACCCCGGCGGCTTCCTCGATGATGGCCCGGCGTTCGTGCGGCTTGCTCGACAAAATCAGGCCGATGCGCCCCTGTTCGATGATGGCGTAGGAATCCGGACCCAGGCCTACGCCCATAAACATTTCCTGAATATCCCGGAGACGCCCCACGCGGCCGTTGATCAAGTACTCGCTCTGGCCGGAGCGGTACAGCCGGCGGCAAACAACGACTTCGCCGGGCTTCATGGCTAAAACCGGCTTGTCGCCACCCTTCTTGCGCCGCTTACCCTTCAAGAACTCCGGCTCCGCGGCAGGAGATTCGCCGGGTAGGGAAGCAGCTTTATCCTGAGCCGCGAAGGTATGCTGCTCCGCATCTTGGCTGCCCTGATCCGCAAGAAGCGCATTTTCTTCGCTCTCGGAGGTCGCGACGGTGGGCTCCCCGAGCAGCTGAATGCCGGCCGTTTCGTCGCTGGCCGCCGCTTCCAACACAAAACGAGCCGCCTCTGCGAGTTCCGGGTCCTCCATCGTGATGGTGACCTCCGCTAAACCCAACGGCGGGCGCTTGGTGGTGCCGTTAAAGATGCAATCCGCCATGCGCTCCGCGCGGAGAGACTTGTGGCTCTGCTCACCCAGTACCCAGGAGATGGCGTCCACGACATTGGATTTGCCGCACCCGTTCGGCCCCACGATGCACGTCGTACCCGTGCCGCTGAAGGTCACTACGGTGCGCTCGCAAAACGACTTAAAGCCAACGATTTCAACTTTTCGAAGCTTGAGCAAATTGTCCTCTTTTTGTCCCGGTTCGCGTCTTCGACCCTTCGGAGGCCGACCACCGCGAAGCCGGCACCCATGGCCTGTGCCTAAATGCGCGTAGAGAGACGCCGCTGTAATCCTTAGGAGGAAGGAGTTTCTTTCGACAAATCGACCAACACTGGTCGCCCGTCAAAACGATTGGCAGGTTCTCGATCAGAGGCCCAGCCGCCTGGCGCGTAGATGGCGGTACGGGAATTGACGGTAACATGAACTCCCAGCCCTGTAAATAGCTACGCTACGCCTTGTGGGTGTTTTCTCTTTAGACACAAGGGCCCAGCCGCTAAGCATTCCCTACTTCGTGGCTGTCGCGGGCGCCGGAGCGGCTGCCGGTGCTTCTTTCAAGTACTTGTCATACCACGCTAGAATGCGATTCAGACGGTCCAGAAGATGCTTCTCTTCGTGGAAGCCATGCGGTTCCCGCGGGTACACCACCATATCGGCCTCCACCCCATACCTCTTGAGCCCGCGATAGAGTTCCTGGCTCTGACCCAGCGGGTCGATCGGGTCCGCGTCGCCCTGCAGCACCAGCGTGGGGGTCTTGGCGTTCTTTAAGTGAATGAACGGAGAGCTATTTAGGAAGCCCTCCGGCTGCTCCCAGGGCACGCCGTAGAACCACTCGTCGCCCTCCGGGTGCTCTTCGGTGCCAAATTCCGAGATCAGATCGGCCATACCCGCGCCAGACACCGCCACTTTGAATTCATTGGTCTGCGTAATGGCCCATTCCGCCATGTACCCGCCATACGACCACCCGCCGATGCCCAGCTTGTTAGGATCGGCAATCCCCCGATCAACCAGGTCCTTGACCCCGGCCATCACGTCCTTGAAATCCCCGCCGCCCCAATCCCCCCGATTGGATTCCACAAATTTCTCCCCGTAGCCTACCGAGCCACGAATGTTGGGATAGAACACCGCATAGCCGTGCGTCGCCAAGAGCTGCCCCCAGGTGTCAATCGACTCGGACCAGCGGCCTGTTGGTCCCCCGTGCACCAGCGCAACCAGCGGGAGTTTCGACTTGCCATCGTGGTCCCGTGGTTTAAGCAGCGCCGCCTCGATCTCCATGCCATCAAAGGATTTATACCTGTAGTATTCCGGCACGCTGAGCCCGTACTGCTTCCAGGAATCGTTCAGATGAGAGATCTGCTGCGGCTGCGTTTTCTGGTCCCACAGCCAAAGCTCCTGTGGCCGCGTTCCATTTTGGGAAATGAAGGCAATCTCCCCGCTCGTCGACACTGCAAAGCTTCCGGTCGGTGCGGGCGAGGGCGACAAGTCGTGCCTCGATCCGTCGCCGGAAAACGTCACGAACAGGGTGGAAAAGCCATTCGCCGCCACCATCGCCACCGACCCGTCCTTTTGCCAGTGATAGTCCTCCACCGGACGGTCCAGGCTGGCCCCAGTCAGATTCCGTGCCGCGTGTCCGCCCGCCGACAGCAACATCAGGTCATGCGGCTCGGGCCCATCTTCCCGGCTGCCTACGTAGCTGACCGTCTTCCCGTTCGTGGACACGCGCAGCTCCCCAAACGGGCCGCGTGGCTTAACCAGCGGCTTCATTGCTCCATCGGAAGCCGCAATGCTGAAGACTTGATCGGTGTACTGGTCGGACTCCGGGTGGTCGGTGGCCTTTAGAACCAACCCTTCGCCGCCGGGAAGCCACGCAAGTTCATCGACTTGCCATCCCGGCTTGGTCAAAGCCCGGGTTCCGGCGGTGGCCACGTCGAGGATCCACAGCCGGGCCCGCTTGTCTTCCTTGTCCACCACGTGTGCGTCGTCTTTGTCTTTTTCCTTCTTTTCCTCCGCGTCGCTCTTCGCGTCTGGCGCCAGGAACGCGATCTGCTTGCCATCGGAAGACCACTCAAAGCTCTTGACGCTGCGTTTCCCCTTGGTCACTGCCCAGCCTTCGCCGCCGTCCGCCCGCATCAGGTAAACCTGCTGCTGCTCGCCTTCCCGGTTCGACAGGAAACCCAGCTGTTTCCCATCCGGCGACCACCGAGGCGCCGACTCCGACTTCTGCGAGTACGTAAATTGCCGCACCAAGCCGCTCGTTTTGTCATACAGCCAGATGTGCTTTGCCCGGTCCGTACCCTTCGCGGGCTCGGTCACGACAAAGGCCAGTCGCGCTCCGTCGGCAGACCACTGCAAATCCGAGATCGACCGCAGATTCATCGAGGCCTCGGGCGTCAGTAGTTTCCCTTTGCCCTCGGCCGACGCGTCCTGCGCCCGTGCCGTGTGCATCGCGCCAGCCGTAAACAGCGATAGCGTGGCAATAATTCCGCAAAAAAAACCGATCGCAGTGCGCATAAGGCAGAAACTCCCGTCGATGGCAGGTGACTCGGCCACTGTATGAGTCCCGGAAGCGTCCGTCAACAGTTTGCCGCCCACTTTTCCCGGCTTTTCCGGTCGCCCGCTCGCTCCGGAGTGCGGCGCGCCAGGCCAGTACTGTAACTGTCCCCACGAATGCCCCTAAACTGTTCTCGCCGCCAGTTGTTCGCCTCCCGCCTGGACCTCTAGCATGCACCCCTTCGAGCCCCGCCCCTCCCGGGACTCGCAGCGTGGCCGTATCACGCTAAAAATAAACCACTTACGAAAGAGAGAACCTTTGATCGCAATGAATTTCTCGCAACGCACCGTGGCACGCCGTTCGCTCCTCGCTGTCCTGACTCTTGCATCTTTGACCCTCGCCTGCGCGGGAGCCATGGCGCGCCCGCAGCTCCCAGCCAGCACCCGAGAGGCGGCTGTGGGCACCAGCGAGGCTGTGCAGTCCGCTCCCGCCGCGGTGGCCCTCGCCGCTGCCGCTGTGGCTCCCGCTAACGCTATGAGCCTGCTGAAGTTTGGCAATGCCGGCTTCGGCGGCGACGACACCAGCGTCTTCCAAAAAGCGTTGAACTCCACGGCCTCCGCCAAAGAAGTGCTGGAGATTCCCGCCGGCAGCTACAACATCAGCCCCATCTATTTTCCGGCGAACTCCAACGTCTTCGTGGATGCCGGCGTCACCGTCTCGGCCAATTCCGGCTACGGCTCCAACGCCCACATGCTCAACATCAATGCCGCCAACGTGACCATCACCGGCTCCGGCGCCACCACTTCCATCTTCCAGATGCCCAAGGCCCGCACCGCCAGCCAGAACGATGGCAGCGAGTTTCGCCACTGCCTGGTCATCCAGAACGCCAGCAACGTTACCGTCACCGGCATCGCCTGCAATCGCTCGGGAGGCGACGGCCTGTACATTTCTCAAGCCACCACGGTCACCGTCAGCAACTCCACCTTCGACGGCAACTTCCGCAACGGCGGCAGCCTCACCGGCGGCCTGAACCACATCCACATCACCAACAATCGCTTCACCAACACCAGCGGCACCTTGCCGCAAGCGGGCATCGACGTGGAGCCCAACCATCCCGGCGACTTCCTGCTCGACGTCAACTTCACCGACAACGTCACCAGCAACAACGGCCGCGACGGCTTCGCCATCTCTCTCTGGACTCTGACCAGTTCTTCCAAAGCGGTCGGACTGACCATCACCCGCAATCACTCCGACTACAACGCCCGCTACGGCTACTTCGCCAACAACAACGATCCCACCAACGCCGCTGGCACCATCACCTTCACCGATTGCACCACCAACCAGAGCGGCAGCGACGGCGCCAACGCCCGCTTCTACGACGCCAACGGCGCCAGTCTGACCTTCAACAATCTCACGGTCACCAACCCGCACCGCTTGGGTCCCGATCCTTCGTATCACGACAGCGCGGCGGTCGCCGTAATTCGCGGCGGCGGCTCCACCAAGCCGGAAGGCAACGTCCACTACCGCAACACCAACGTCACGGTGACCAACGGCAAGGTCGACTACTACTTTGACTTTGACGACGGCTCCAATCGCGGCGTCAGCAACGTCACCTTCACCGCCGGCAAGCTGAGCGGGGCCACCAAAGCTCCGCCCAACGGCCATCTGGAAGGCCAAACCATGAGTTCCGTCGGCCAGTAGTCCCAAGCCGTCGGCCCTAGGGGGAAGCGCGAGTCCTCACCGCGTTTCCCCCGCTTTTTTTCTATTGTTCTTGGTTCTTCGGTAGGAGCACGGCACGCCGTGCCCGCTCTTGATTCTTGCGCCGCGCCCCTTCGTGCGGCGTGTCTTGGCGGGTGGGTGCCGTGCCCGCTCTCTGCTCTGCCTCGGTTCGGCTCGGTCCGCCTTCCTATTTCCCCGCCTCGCCCTGCTTCTTCCACTCCGCGCGAAACGCTTGCTCCCGCTCCGCAACGTAACTCGAAGTGGCATCCAACCAGCCAAGCTCGGATCGCCTGTTGCCTCTGGTTACTGGAGGACGAGCTCCTGTAGCGGCGATCTCGCCTAGGGTAACAAGGCGGGCTCAATTGTGCGCGCGGCGTCTCGAATTTGCACTGAGTCCTTTTCCAGACCAGCCATCCGGCCCTAGAATATTACCTTCGTCTATGGGCGCCCCTGACGCGACGTCTCCAGATCACCCCGCCAGTCGACCTTTCCATCCCATCGCCGCATTTTGCCCTGCGACTTCGTTCGAATCAGCAAGCGCAATGCGGCCTCCACTGTCGCCCGCTTGGTGCGTCGGCGACAGCTGCGCATAGCTTCCCGCAGCAATTTCTCATCGATCTTAATGCTCATCCGCATGATTCCCTCCCAGCCTCCTCGCACGCTGAGCGCCACTCAGCGATAAGCATCCTTGCGATGATGCACGCGCAACACTTCGATGGTCAGATCCTCTCGAGGAAGGAAGAGGACACGATAGTCGCCGACGCGGAGGCGGAACTCGTGACGCGGTGGTTGGAGCTTTTTCACGTCACCCACGCCTGTAGAGAGATAGCCGTCAATCGTGCGCAGGATGCGCAGAGCGGTCTCGCGATCAATAGCTCGCAGGTCGGCGCGAGCTTCTGGTGACCAAGTGACGGTCTTCTTGGTCATAAGTCAGGTCTACTTGGAGAGGAGGCCAAACTCCCGGAGAACGTCTTCGTGCGAGATGCCTTGGCCACTGTCGAGTGAGGCACGCGCTCGGTCCAGCGCGGCCGCCTCCTCGGCGGAGACTCCTTCTGGTTCCGTCGGTGCCGCAGCCAAAGAACGAGACACCGGGTCCAGGAGCATGAACTGCAAGAGCGGCACCACCGCGGACACCTGGGCCGGTTCGAGCTTATCGATCAGCTCGTGCGCTTGTTGCTTCTCGCTTCCGGAATCATGTGCCATCCCAGAACCCTCCGAACGGCAGGCTTCGCGGGGTGAAACCGTCCCCCAAAGGCCCAGTATATACCAAACCGGTGAGCCACCGGACGCCTCGCCCCCGTTGCCAACCGCCCCAGGGCCGTTTTCTAGTTTCTGATTTCTAGTTTCCCCACTTTCCCGTTTTGGGCCAGGTACCATTACTTAATAGTTGTTGACTTAGTACACGTTCCGTGCTACCATAAGCTGTGAATCGGCAACCCCAGCCCGCCAACCGAATCGCCTCTTCGTTATCTCATTACATCTTTGCCTCATCCCTCCGTTCAAACGTCTCATCTCCCCGTTTGAATCGCCCTTTATTTTCAACAACTTCCAACATACCAATTTGCAAGTCCTTTTATTTTATATCGATACAACATACCCCGGGGGTGGGGGGGGGCAAAAGCGAATCCCAGGCGAAATTCCGAGACCGGTCCCGAATTCCGGGAGCACTCGTCATCTTAACGCTGCGACAAGTGACGAGCTAACTCACATGGAATCAAATTCTTACACAAAACATACGGGGGTGGGGGTGACAACCTTTCTGTTCGCCAGCCCTCACGGCCCCGCGTCCAAACACGTCAGGGTTCGCTCGGTTCATCTGTCACACTCTTCCACCCTTGAACTCTTGCACACTTCTCCAAGCCCAAGTTTGTTTTCCCTCGAGGGTCGGATAGAATCATCGTTTTGTTTTGAGGCTGGGGAAGATCACCGACGGGCGATGAGCGAAATTCGACTGCACAACACCTTGAGCGGGCAGACTGAGCCGTTCGTTCCGCTGAAGCCGGGCCAAGTGGGCATCTACACTTGCGGGCCGACGGTGTACGACTACGCGCACATCGGGAACTACCGGACGTTTGTGTTTCAAGACGTGCTGCGGCGGTTTCTGAAGTTGCGCGGCTTCCAGCTGACCCACGTCATGAACCTGACCGACGTGGACGACCGCATCATCGCCAAGGCCGCGGAGGCCGGCGTCGGAATCCGGGAGTACACCCAGAAATACGCGGAGGCGTTCTTCGCCGACTGCAAGACCTTGAGCATTGAGGCGCCGGAGCACTGGATCCGCGCGACCGACACCATCGACGACATGGTGAAGCTGATTCAGCGGCTGCAGGAGAAGACCTACACGTACTCCAGCGACGGATCGATCTACTACCGCATTGCGAAGTTTCCGGACTACGGCAAGCTGTCGAAGATCGACGTCAGCGGAATTCAAGCGGGCGCGCGCGTCGATAACGACCGCTACGAAAAGGAAAGCGCGCGGGATTTTGCGCTGTGGAAGGCGCCGAAACCCGGCGAGCACTTCTGGGAGACGGCCATCGGGCCGGGCCGCCCCGGCTGGCATATCGAGTGCTCCGCGATGGCCATGAAGTATCTGGGCGAGACCCTGGACATTCATAGCGGCGGCATCGACCTGGCATTTCCGCATCACGAAAACGAAATCGCGCAGAGCGAAGCCGCGACCGGCAAGCCATTTGCGCGCTACTGGCTGCACGCCGAGCATTTGCTGGTGGAAGGCGAGAAGATGTCCAAATCGCTCGGCAACTTCTTCACGCTGCGCGACCTTTTCGCCAAAGGTTACAAGCCATCGGCGCTGCGCTTTGCGTTGGCCAGCGTTCCGTATCGCCGCCAATTGAATTTTACGTTTGATGGCTTGCAGCAGGCGGCCAGCGCGGTCGAGCGGCTGCGCAATTTTTCCGACCGGCTGGCGAAAGGGAAATTCCCGGATGGCCAGCAGCCGGGAATGGCCGCGCGCATCGCGCAAGCCGCGCAGGAATTCGACGAAGGCCTTTCCGACGACCTCAACACCGCGCGGGCCCTGGCTGCGGCGTACGATTTGGTGCGCGAAGCCAACATCGCCATGGACAAGGGCGAATTCCGCCAAGGCGATGTCGCCGCCGTGCGCGAATTTCTGACCACCTTCGACCGGGTCTTCGCCGTGCTCGAAGACAACGACGCGGAAAAGCTCCGCGAACTTGGCTACGGAGCCGATGCCAGCGCGCTGAGCGACGAGGAAGTCGAAAAAAAGGTGTCCGAGCGCCAAGATGCCCGCAAGCGCAAGGACTTTGCAGCCTCCGATCGCATCCGCAAGGAACTCGCCGAACGTGGTATACTTTTGGAAGATAGCCGCGACGGAAGCGTCCGCTGGAAACGCAAATGAAACTGAACAATATCTATCGTCTCCCACGGAACTTCTCCCCCGCCGAAGTTCGCCCCAATCTTTACGGCGTAGACTAACTTTCTCCTTCCTGGCAGGGCGCCCACACCATACGTGTAAGCGCAAGACCTGCTTTGCGGTCGCACATTCACAACAACCGCTAACTGTTTGTTACCAAAGGAGATAGAAATGATTTCTGCCGCCGAAACGAAACTCCCCAAGCTGCTGATGCAACTTCCAGGACCCAACGCCAAGCGCGTGCTGGAGCAAGACGCCAAGTTCATGTCGCCGTCGTTCACCCGCGACTATCCGCTGGTCGCCAAGCGCGGCCACGGCGCGATCGTCGAAGACGTCGATGGCAATGCGTTCCTGGATTTTGCGGCGGGCATCGCCGTTTGTTCAACAGGTCATTGCCATCCGAAAGTCGTGGAGGCGATCCAGAAGCAAGCCGCGGAATTGATTCACATGTCGGGGACGGATTTCTACTACGAAAGCCTGCCGCAGCTGGCTGAGAAATTATCCGCGACTGTTCCTGGAGCGGAAGCCAAGAAAGTGTTCTTCACCAACTCCGGAGCGGAAGCCATCGAAGGCGCGATTAAGCTGGCGCGCTACACGACCAAGCGCGACAAGTTCATCGCGTTTTACGGCTGCTTCCATGGACGGACGATGGGGGCGCTGTCGCTGACGGCGTCGAAATCGACGCAGCGCAAAGGATTCGGCGCGCTGCTGAGCGGAGTCGAACATATTCCGTATCCGTATGCGTACCGCTGTGCGCATGGACACGGGCCTGAGACTTGCGGCGCGGAAATACTGGAACTGCTCGAGGGGCAAATCTTCAAGGGATTGTTCGATCCGGAAGAAGTGGCGGGAATTATCATCGAGCCGATCCAGGGCGAAGGCGGGTACGTACCGGCGCCGAAATTTTTCTTGCAGGAGTTGCAGCGCATCTGCAAGCAGCACGGGATCATGTTCATTGTGGACGAAGTGCAGAGCGGAATGGGACGCACCGGAAAATGGTGGGCCTCTGAACATGCGGGAATCGAGCCGGACATTTTGTGCAGCGCCAAGGGCATTGCCAGCGGGATGCCGCTGGGGGCCATTGTGGCGCGCGCCAGCGTGATGAACTGGAAGCCGGGATCGCACGGAACTACTTTTGGCGGGAATCCGGTGTGCGTGGCCGCGGCGCTGGCGACCATGAATTTGATCCAGACCGAGTACAAGGAGAATGCGCGCCGCATGGGCGACTATCTTTTCGGGCTGTTGGCGGACTGGACGAAGAAGTTCAAGATCGTGGGAGACGTGCGCGGACGCGGGCTGATGATCGGAATCGAAATCGTGCGCGATCAGCGGACCAAGGAAAGAGCTCCTGACCTGCGCAATGCGATCGTGGAGGGTGCTTTCCGGAAGGGCTTGCTGGTGTTGGGCGCGGGGGCGAACTCAGTGCGGTTGTCACCGCCGCTGCTGATCGACGAGGGGCAGGCGGACTTCGCGGTGAAGACGCTGGAAGAATGCATTCGGGAAGTGGAGAAGAGAGCCTAACGCAGAGACACAGAGGACACAGAGAGAAGAGGGAAAGGTCTAAAGAAGTACGGAAGCAAAGAAGCAAAGAAGCAAAGAAGCAAAGAAGCAAAGAAGCAAAGAAGCAAAGAAGCAAAGAAGATTCACGAACACCGAGAAGAAGTAAATCCCGTGACCGCCAGTTAGGCAGACGTCACGGGATTGGTGTTTGTATGTGAGAGAGTTACACTATGCGTTAATATACCGGATTCTGTTTTCCGGCTGGCGAGCGCTTGTGTCTTGGAGTTGCCAACGATGCGGGTGGTGGCTCATTTGGCGTTTCGGGTGGTGCAGTGGGCGGCGCGCCGGGGGTTGCGCGAGGACGGGGAGGATTCCGCGGGGGAGAGAAAGCACGGGCGCGACGGACTGGGGTGCGCGGGGAGACTTACGCTTACTGGTATTTGCGGCGGCTTGGTTATGTGTTTGTGGCGCGCAACTATATGCCGCGCGGGGCCAGGGGGGAGATCGATCTGATTGGGTACGACGGGGCGACACTGGCGTTTGTGGAAGTGCGCACGCGTACGGTGCGGGAACAATTGAGTGCGCTGCCGGAGTTGAGCGTCACGACGGACAAGCAGCGGCTGGTGGTTCGGACGGCGCAACGATTTCTGGGGGAGCGCCACGTTGGCGCGTGTCCGTGCCGGTTCGACGTGCTGGCGATCGATAATCGGCCGGGAGCGGCACCCGAGGCGCGGCTGCACAAGGACGCGTTTAGTCCCCAGATGTAATAGGATTCGGAGCAGCGGACCCACAGCGGCACAAGACGCGGTACAATCGAACCCACCAGGTGCTTATCCCGCTCTGGTCCCCGAGCACATCGAGGAGGCTCGCTTTGGCGGAGTTGCGAAAAGATCCGATTACAGGCCGATGGGTGATTATTTCGACGGAGCGCGGAAAGCGGCCGATGGAATTTCTGCGCGAAAGCGTAAAGACGAACGGGGTGAAGAATTGCCCGTTCTGCCCGGGAGCGGAAGGGAAGACGCCGCCGGAGATTTTGGTGTATGGACGAAATGGAGGTGGCGCGAACACGCCGGGCTGGAAGATCCGCGTGGTGCCGAACCGGTTTCCAGCGCTGGGGATCGAGGGGGACCTGGATCGCGAAGGCGAGGGTTTGTTCGACAAGATGAACGGGGTCGGGGCGCATGAGGTGATTATCGAGACTCCGGACCACGCGGCGACACTGGCGACGCTGCCGGACCGCGCGGTGGAAGACACTTTGTGGGCCTACCGGGACCGCATGCTGGATTTGAAGAACGACAAGAGATTCCGGTACGTGCTGATCTTCAAGAATCACGGGGAGGCGGCGGGGGCGTCGATCGAGCACCCACACTCGCAATTGATCGCGCTGCCGATCGTGCCGCGGCGGGTGCGCGAGGAAGTGGACAGTTGCTGGCATTACTACGACGAAAAAGAGCGGTGCATTTTCTGCGACATTATCCGGCAGGAGCGGGACACCGGAGAACGGGTGATCGGGGAGAACGAACACTTCATTTCGGTGGCCCCGTATGCGCCGCGATTTCCCTTTGAGATGTGGCTGCTGCCCAAGGTGCACGGGTCGTCGTTCGAGAACAACCAAAGCTCGATGTACGCGAGCCTGGCGCGGCTACTGAAGGACATGCTAATGCGGCTGGACGTGGTGCTGGATAAGCCGGCGTACAACTTCATGATCCATACGTCGCCGATCGGGGAAGAGATCAACGATCATTACCACTGGCACATCGAGATCATTCCGAAGTTGACCAAGGTGGCGGGTTTCGAGTGGGGGACGGGGTTTTACATCAATCCCACGCCGCCGGAAGAAGCGGCGAGATTTTTGCGCGAGGCGAGAATCGCGGCTCCGGTTCCCGCGGAGAAAAAATAGGTTTCGATTTTGTGGATTTTAGCGGGTGTCGCCCTGACACTCGTGGGGTAATTCGCTATACTAGGACGTTTGGCGCGGTACCCAAGTGGCCCAAGGGAGAGGTCTGCAAAACCTCCATTCGTGGGTTCGAATCCCACCCGCGCCTCCAACGAATCGCCGGCCTTTGACGCGGAGGGGAACCTAAATCCGCGATGATTAAACTACTTTGAGCGTCGTCTCGTTAGCCTCGTTCGTTTTGACGGCGACATTGTCCGGCACTGGCGAAGGCACCGGCGAAGTTGCCGGCGAAGGCGCTGGTGGAGCCGCTTTCAGGCACAACTCCGCGGCGTCGGCGATGCTCTGGGCTTCCTCATGCATGGT
Organism: uncultured Acidobacteriota bacterium; assembly: GCA_963788495.1. Taxonomy (GTDB): domain Bacteria; phylum Acidobacteriota; class Terriglobia; order Acidiferrales; family UBA7541; genus Acidiferrum. The sequence continues at coordinate 270,436 of CAWBGX010000008.1, forward strand.
TGTCAGCCAAGTGCCGAACCTGGTGCGGTCGCGGGCGATTCCATCTAGAGTGTGTTGCATGCGGTCCATAAAGCGCGCGCGGATCTGCTCGAGTTCGGCCTTCAGGCGGGCGTGCTCCTCGGCTTTGCGGGCCCACTGGGCTTCGCATAACTGTTTCTGATCGTCCTCATAGGCCTTGATGGTGTCCAGGCGCGCCTGGGCGTCGCGGAGCACCTCGTCGACCGAAACACCAGCGGCATCCAGAGCCATCATCACCGAGGCGCGGCGCATCTCCTTGGACAATGCGGTAAGGTGCTCGCTATGCAGCATCTGCATCACTTTCTTGATGGTGTAGCCCTTACGCGGACTTACGATTCCTGCGGCAACGTAAATCTCGTCCAGCGGCAACAACTCACTCTGGGGAGGGAGGTCGCCATCGACGGCAGCAGCCGGGCGCTCCTTTACTGGCTGCGCCGCAGGTACGGGAGCAGCGGCCTTGTGCTTCTCGACAGTGTCGGCGCTGCCAGCGCCGATGGGCTTGTTCCTTTCGCCCGCGCCTGCGCTGCTCGCGTTGCCGTTTTCTTTCGCGTCGTCCGCGTCTTGTTTCCGCCGGCCCATCCAGTTGATCTCCATAGGTCTTGATCCCCTTTCCTTTTGTGCTTCCCTTTCCTTCAGAAGCAATATGGCTTGCGCTTCCCGCCATTGCTGAAAACGGACGCCTGGGTACTGCGAACTTTGCCGCCGCCTCCGCGCCGATTTGTTGCGGTCAACCCTGGGTGTGGGCGCTTCCACGGCAACCTCCGCAATGGCCTGGTTCTGTGGGGCGCTGGCGGAAATTTCTGCAATTGTGGATTCCAGCCTCTGTCCGCCGGCGAGATGATCACCGGTGAGATTGTCGCGGCGCGGGGTTTCGTCCCGAATTGGCACAGAGTCCGGCATGCGCCGCTGTGGCGGGATCTGTTCATGGAGCTCTCGGTCCACGGCGTCCGGCACCCGGGGTTCCTGGAGGGTGGTTTCCTGGTGCTGTAGGCCGTCCCGATTTGGCAGGCTCTTCGCTGTCTGTTTGGGGACCGAGTCCGCCCCGGTCTCTCGCTGAATTCCTACCAGGTAGTGGTCGCGTTCGGTCCGGCAATACTTAGCTACGCCACAGAACTGGTCCCAGCGAGACTCGATTTTCAGCTTGGCGCCTACGTGGATCTGTTTGTCAATCCGTACGCACGCGCCCGAAACAGACTTGTCCACGATGCGAGCCCGCCCGGTCTGCAATGACCCGTCCGGATCTTCCCAGCAGGCGTCCGCGACAATCATTACTCGAGACCGCCGTTCGGCCATGGCTCGGGCACTCCCGTTAGAGAACATCGGCAGAAAACCGATTTAGTTCAGCAGACAAATGGCATATCTAAGAGTTGTCTAATGGACGGCTGGCCGACGACCTCTCGTACCGACGTGATGCCGAGCCTCGGCGGTTGGACGTAGACGGCTTCGAACTCATGAGGTACAGCGGGCTGCGGCTGTTCTGAGGAGTGGGCCCATTCCCGGTAGCGCTCCAGAATCGAATAGACAAGCGGGCCGGTCTCGCCCTGGCCCCAAAACAAGTACCGTAAGGATTGCAGCATCAGGTTTTGGCGAGTTGGTTCGAGGAAGATGCTCCTGGTTTGGTATGCACAGCGGCCGCTGTATCTGATGCGTACTCGGGTACGCTACTTGAAGCGTTACTACATTTCGTCTATAGTAGCGCCCTGCGTAGCGCACTCTCGTCGTGGTCCTGAGGAAAGAGGTGGTCCGTGGCTACACCATCCAAGAGCGGTTTTCAAAAGGAGTTTGCATTGCCCGCCGGCATTCTGGGTGCAGGCAGCGCTGAAAAAGTTTCGGTCAGCGTGACGACGGATGCGGACGTGTTGCAGGCCATCCTCAGCGATTCGGCGTTTCCAGCGCGTCCGGACGGCAAGATCGAGCTGGGCAGCCTGATGTTGGAGGCTTCTGGTGGGAAGCAGGTGGCGTTCAATGCGGGTCAGGGCACGGTGGGATTCGATTTCTCCGCTGCTTTCAAGACTGGCGTTGGTGTGTACGATCAGGCCGCGGACGCGATTGGGTCCCTGCAGTTGGATGCGCCGCCGAATCTTGATCTGAGTATCCCGGGCGCGGCAGGGAATCGCTACGTGTTGTTGCTGATTGGTTCCAACGCTTCGGCCTCGGTGTCCGGATCCCATGCTATCGGAGTGCTGGGGACCGTGTCCTTCGGCGCACAGGCCAGCGGTGCCGCGGTGTTTGGCGTGTTGCATCGCATCGCGGCGGGGACCGGGGCGGCCACCGCTCTGTCAGACACCGTGAGCAGTTGGTGTTTGCCGCGGCACGTGGAGACCGCGAATGACCTGAAGCCCGGCACGTGGATCGTGGCGCAGGCGGACGGCTCGATTGCACTGCAAATCGGCGCGCAGCTGGGATACGACTTCAACTTTGTGCGCCAGGCGCATCTTTTGGGGATCACGCGGGAGCTTGGGGCGAAGATCGATGCCGGGGTAAAGGTGAGTTTCGGGTTCAACGCCAGCGGACGGTACCTCGTGGTGGTGGGGCGGGAGACGGATGCTTCGACGGTTCGGCTGCGGCTTTATAAGCAAGCGGATCAGGGTTTCAATTTCGGATTGAACCTTACCGTGGGAGTGACCGCCAAGGCCGATTTGCCCGCGAACATCGATGACTTTGTGCAGTCAGTTTTTGGAGTGCACGGCTTGCAGGTGGTGAAGGATTTGCACCTCATTGAGCAGTGGACCGATCCGAAGAAGGACTTGGGGCAGACGGTAGCGCGGCTGGCCAACGACAAGGGCTTGGAGTTGTTGACGCGAGCGACCGGAATCGATGCGCGCACGGAATTCGGCAAAGCCCGGCAGATCGTTCTGGATGAGTTTCAGAAGTGGGATGCGTTACCGGATCGGGCGTCCGCGGCGCTGTGGCGCATTCTGGGTCAGGCCAGCCCGGCGGCGACGAAAGACTTCCAGACATTTCTGGCGGCATTGGCCGATCCCAATCCCGACACGCGGCGGCAAGTACTGGTGCAAGCGATCGGAGAGGCCACTTTCGGCGATACGCCGAAGGGCCAATTCCTGGAATCTATCGCCGACCACGGTTTGCTGGAACTGACCTCGCAACTGGACCGGGTCCAGCCGATCGCCGCGCAGACTCTAAATATTCTGGATGGCGGCGTAATCAAAAAGATTCAGGACTTCATCGCCGAAAAACTGGACTTGAATAAGGTTCGCAGCGTGGTGACGCAAAACGATTTCGACTCCCTGGATAGCTGGCTGGTGAAACGACTTGGAGATTTCCTGGATAAGGATCTCGATCTTGCGGCGCTCAAAGAAGTGCAGACCGCCATCACGCTGGTGATCCAGAAGGCTTCCGATTTCTACGAAAAAGGGGTCAAGGCGCTCAACAACCACTACAGTCTGGAGTTTGCGGCGAGTTATCAGCGGAACACGACGAAAACGGCGCTGCTGGACGTCAACTTTGACCTTAGCCAGCAGGATGCCCGCGTGCTGTTCCACGATGTCGTGGCGAACAGCCATCTGGACCATTTGTTGGTCGACACGGTTGCCGGAGTGACGCTGAATGCGGCGACGCTGACGCATGAGATCAAGCGCAACAGCGATGTTCAGGTGCACATGCCTTTCCTGGACTCCGAGGTGCAGCATGTGAACGACAGTCTGGCGACGATGACGGTCGAGCATGACTCCGGGAGGGTGCTGGCGTATCAAGTGTCGGCGAGCGATGTGGTTACCTCTTCGAGGAATCGCTTTATGAGCCAGCTGTCCGTTCTGGGAAAGCTGCGGGTGGTTAACGGGCAAGTCCAAGCGGCGCCTTCGATGGATCAAACGGTGGCTTACGAGTCGTTGCAGGTCAAATCGAATGCCACGCTGGCGGAGCTGGAGTTTCGAACCCGAGACTTCCTGCAGACCATGCTGGGAAATGTTTTTACCGATGACGCGTCGCTGGATCGGTTCTACCTGGCGCTGGACCACACCATCAGCACCGTTGTCGGCAACCGAAATAACAACTTCGGCGATTTGGCGCTGAATCTGCAGGTTGCGGTGCCCGCCGCAGTGCTGGCGTCTTGGTTCCAGCCGCGAAATCCGAGCGCGGTGAAGAACGCGTCCATGTTGATGTCTCGAGCGCTGCAGGCCAAGTTGAAGGAGCTGATCCCGTCGTTTTATTTCCAGAAGCTGGACAATTTGCAGGGCAATGCGACCGCTGCGGCGCTTTTGGTTTGGGCGGCGATGCCGGTCTCCACGTCGATCGACTTCCAGGACGGGCAGATCAAGAAATTCAACACGGAAAATGACGTGTTTTGGGATTTTCAAGACGTGAACTTGCGTAAGGCTGTAGCTTTTGACTCGCACACGACGGCTTCGCTGGTTTCTGCGTTAACCACTGCCCGCAGGAGGCTGCTGGACGCCGGGGACGGCAGGACTGCGGCGTTTTTCACGCCAGATCAGGCGGGTTCCTTCCAGAGTCTTGCGACCAACTCCTTTGGAAACAATTCCTTGGGAGACAACCTGTTGCATTCCTTGCTTTTTACCGAAGCGGAGATGGTGAATGGAGCGGCCAGCGCCCTCAAGGACGTTCAGGGTATGTTGTCCAAGGCTACTACGGCGCCGCAGCAAGCGATCGGGCGCTTCGCGCAGTATGGCGCCGATCTGACCAAAACGTTCAACAAGGCTCTTTCTGTGTACGGCAACGAATCGCTGCGGACACTGAATTCGCTGCTGATGGTGGAAGCTTCGAGAGCCATCGATCCTAGCTTCGCCGCCGCACCGGTAACTGCGATGTTGAACATGATCGTGTTGTCCAGCCAACATAAGTTTCAGCTGAACGATTATCTAACGGGAGCGCTCCCGCCGCGGGAAGAAGTCGCGGTAGCGCAAACGCTTACGAATTTGTCTTAGCTGGGCGAGCAAACCCAGAAGTCGTTGCGACTTGGCGGCAGCGAAGGAGCGGGTTGGATCTGAAGCAACCCGCATCGGGCTGCTGAATTGCATTAGCCCGCTATTTTTTCGGTCTGACCTATTCCCCGGAACTCCAGTCGCCAAAACGAGTGGACTGCGTGTGCGTTCTCCGTGATTCCGCTCGCGCCGCCGCTGAGAATCCAACTAGCGCGGGGGATTGGGCACGAATTGGTAGCCCAGGCCGCGGACGGTGAGGAGGTAGCGAGGTTTGGAGGGTTCGGGCTCGAGGTAGCGGCGGAGGCGCACGATGAAGTTGTCGATGGCGCGGGTGTCGGTGTCTTCGTGGAGATTCCAAACGTCCTGGAGGATGGCTTTGCGGGAGACCGGATGGCCGGAGTTGCGGATCAGGTAGCGGAGGAGTTCGGATTCCATCAGGGTCAATTGGAAGGTTTGGTCGCCGGTGTGCAGTTGCAAATGCTGAAAGTCAACGATCTTGTCGTCGAAGCAGAAGGTATCTTCGGAATCCTTTGCGGGCGAGGTGGGTGCTGGGGCGGCAGGGACGGAATTGCGCAGCCAGTTTTTGCGGCGTAAGAGACTTTCCAGGCGGGCGAGAAGAATGGCCAGATTGAAGGGCTTGGGGAGGTAGTCGTCGGCGCCGGACTCAAAGCCTTTTAGCACATCTTCGGGGCGAGCGCGGGCTGTGAGCATCAGCACGGGGATATAATTTTCCGCAGCGCGCAACTCGCGGGCGACGGCGAAGCCGTCTTTGCCTGGGAGCATGACATCGAGGACCAGTGCTTCGAAGTGTTCTTTGGAGTGGAGCAGAAGATGTAGAGCATCTTCTCCTTTGCCAGTGACGCGAACGGAGTGGCCCTCGGCTTCGAGGTTGAAGCGCAGGCCCTCGGCGAGGTGGACTTCATCTTCGACCACCAGGATGCGGCTCATGCGCGATAGACCCTGGGAAGGCGGATGGTAAAGGTGCTGCCGCAGCCTTCGCCGGCGCTTTCCGCGTAGGCGTCTCCCCCGTAGCGACGGACCACCGAGCGAACGATGAACAGCCCGAGGCCGGTGCCTTTGACCTGGCCGGTGGCGGCGCTTTGCACGCGGTAGAAGCGATTGAAAATGCGCTTCAGCTCGATCGGGGGAATGCCGATGCCGCGATCGCGAACGCTCAAGAACACGGAATCGATGTTGGGGGTGAGCACGTCCACGAGGATGTCTTTGTTTTCGCCGGAGTACTTGATGGCATTGTCGAAAAGATTGAACACCGCGGTGCGGAGCTCCTCGGGGTTGCCCATTACTACCAATTCTTCGGGTGGCTGGGCGCCGAAACGCAGCGCCTCGGGAGGCAAATTGTGGCGTAGACGGGCTAGCTCCAGAGAGCTTTCGACGATGGCTGCAAAGTTCACCTCTTGCCAATGCTTGCGCTTGTTGCCGTGGCGGACTTCGCCGGCTTTCAGGACTTGCTCGACGGTGCCGAGGAGCCGGTCGGCGTCTTCCAACATGATGCGGTAGAAATCGCGGCGCTGAGCTTCGTCGACGGGCCGGCTTTGCAGGGTTTCGAGATACAGGCGGATGGACGCGATAGGAGTTTTGAGTTCGTGGGTGACCGCGTTGAGGAAGGTATCCTGCCGTTCGTTGCGGCGGATTTCACGGACGATGAAGATGGTATTGACCACCAGGCCGGCGATGATGACGCTGAAAAAAATGATGCCGAGGACCAGTGGGACGACGCGGCGCCAGTTGAAGACGATCCAAGTGACGTTGAGAAAAACCGCCAGCGCTACGAGGCAGGCGCCCAGCGTGATGAAGAACGCAATGGCCTTGGTGCGGCTGGTAATGCGCATTGCCGCCTAGTTTAGTTCATAGGGAGCAAGACTGCACGAAAGACAGGTGAATGGCAGAAGCGGCGCAGCAGCGCGACACCGGCCGAGGCTATCGTTGCTCAGGCCGTAGCATGGCCCACGGTTAGTCGCCGGCGCCGGCCACCGTCGGTCTGAAGGCGTCCGGCCGGACCAGCCCTGGCGGAATCAAAAGGGAGGAGTGGGGATCTTTGGCTGGCGCCGTTCCTGGCTTGAGGTCGATCAGTTTGAGATCCCAGACGAGCCCAAGGGCTCGCAATGCACAGATCCCGTACCAATTCACGTCGATTTCGTACCAAGCCAGGCCGTGACGCGCGGATTGCGGAGCCGCGTGGTGGTTGTTGTGCCAGCCTTCACCGAAAGTGAGGATGGCAACCCAAAAACTGTTGGTGGAAGTATCGCCAGTGAGGAAGCGCCGCGAGCCCCACATGTGCGTGGCGGAATTGACAAGCCAGGTGGCGTGGAGCCCGATGACCGTGCGCAAGAAAACGCCCCACATTACACAAGGCCACCCGCCTACGGCGTACAGGATGACGCCGGAAACAGCCAAGGGAACCCAGTGCCATTTGCTGATCCAACGGTGAAATGCGTGCTTGCGGAGATCGGGAACGTACGGGAGAAGCTCGGCGGTGTTGCTATGCATGGCTTGGCCGGTGATGATCCAACCCATGTGGGCCCATACGCCGCCGTCACGAGGCGAATGGGGATCCCCTTCTTTATCGGTGTTCTGGTGATGGATGCGATGGGTAGCTACCCAGGCGATAGGTCCGCCTTCCAGGGCCATGCTGCCGCAGGTCGTCAAGAAATACTCGAGCCAGATGGGCGTCTTGTAACCGCGGTGAGTTAGCAGGCGGTGATAACCAATGCCGATGCCAAGACTCCCCGAGACCCACCAGAGAAAAACAGCCACAGTGAGCGCCTTCCAGGTGAACATGAAGAGGGCCACGATGGCGCCAACATGGAACGCGAGCATGAAGAAAGTGGTGATCCAGTTGAGCGGCTGCTTGAAGGTTCGGTCGCGTGAAAAAATGCTCATAGTCGCGTAGTCCTTTAGACTGTTTTCGCCCACCTTGATTGCGACCGTAGCACGCGAACTCGAGGCTGTCTGTAATACTTGTGTAATCCCTGTTTGCGGGTGAGCGGAATAGCTAAGAGAGAAGGGAAGTCGAAACGGCGAAGTCCGGACGGACAGGTAACGCGAAAGATAATTGGCGCTGATTTATAGTTTGGAATCGATTTCGGAGCGTTTGCGCAGAAACGGAATGGCGCGCGTCACCGTAGCTTGCCCGCTGTTCAGCCACTCTGGGATAGGCCGGGGCGTTTCCGCGAGAAGATTCGAAATATGAATCAGCGAGGGATGGCAATCGGCGACTAATTTCACGAAGGCCGTCAACGGCACAGCTAAGAGAAGTCCCATAACTCCCCAGAGCCAGCCCCAGAACAACATGCCCATGGTTGCCGCCACCGGACCGATATTCACCCGCGATCCGATAAACCTTGGGATCAGAAGATTCGCGGAAAGGAGATGCAGAGAGACTACGGTCAAGAAAATAATCACGAAGGGGCCGGCGGTGTGAAACTGAAGCGTGGCGGCCAAGAGCGGAAGAAGCGCGGCTAAAACCACTCCGAAAAAGGGCACCAAATTGAGAATGCCGCTGGCGATGCCCAGTGCCACCGCTCCCTGCATCCCAAGGCCGAGCAGGACCGCGACGGTGACCGCGGCCATAAGGATCCCGATGATTACATTGCCGAGCACAAAACCGCGCACCATCTGAGCGAGGCGGGTGACGAATAGCGGGACGTCGACGGTCGACCCGAAAGCGTTGGCCAACCAGGAATACAAGTGAGCCTTGCGAACCAGCATGAAGAACATCAAGAAAGGCACCACGCCGCCGATAATCACCGCGCCCCAGACCGAGCCGACACCGCGGACCAGGTAGGATGGCCAGTTAGGTGGCTCGCTGATCCTGACCTCCTGAACCCGCCTTGGAGATAGACCGGGTGCCAGGCTTCCGGCAGATTTCTGCACTTTTTCAATATTGCGGCTCAACGGCTCGATGGCTTCGCGGATGCGCGAGGCGTATTGAGGAATCGAGTCGACGAGCGCGTGTGCTTTTCCATAGAAGGCGTAGATCGAGAGGGCCAGCAGCAGAACGCCGGAAACCACGAGCAGGGCCGTGGACAGCAAGCGCGGAACGTGCCAGCGTTCCAGGCAAGTCGGAATGGGGTCAACCAGGATAGCGAGGAGGCTGGCGAGCAGGAAGGTAATGCACAGCGAACTGGCGAAGAAGCAGAAGCCGAGAACAATCGCGATTACGACGACCCATAGAAGAGCGACGGCTCTTTGCAGGGTGCGCGGCTCCGGCCTTACTGCTGGAGTATCGAGAATAGACATTTAGGGACGGCGCCTTTAGGCATGCCTAGCGCGAGGGATACGAATCTTTATCGCATCGCGCGATCGGGACCGCAAGAGTCAAACGCCGCCCGATGTTGAACCAGTATACGAATCGGACGTTGGAGCGACGCGTTCGCTAGATGCGACCGAGCAGCAGCAGAATCACGAGAACCAAGACGACCAGTCCCAGGCCGCCGCTGGGATAGTAGCCCCAGGAACGGCTGTGCGGCCAAGTGGGTAAGGCTCCGAGGGCGACCAACAGCAGGATCACAACCAGTATGGTTAACATGGCTAAGTTGCCGGGGAGTCTCCTAACAGGCAGGGAGAGCCCAGGCTTGAACCTCCGTAGCGGCATTGAACTACCCGAGAGCACGGCGAACAATCGGGGCAATCGTGTAGTAGATCGGGGGAGCAACGGTAGCGCGGTGCCGTTGCAGCGGGACGCTCGTGAAAACACATCAAAAGTGAAAAGCGCGCTTACCCTTTTTTCCAGACCTTCCTAGGGACTATGCCGGATGGAGAAGTGTTCGCGGACGAGGCAGAGTCCGATCACCGCCGGACCAGAACGTCCTCAAGAGCCCGGCAGCCCGATTCTATTTGAAAAATGTACGGGCGAGAAAAGGAGAGATATGAAAGCGCGAAGATCAGTCTTGGTGGTCCCTCTGTTGTTGGCGGGGGCGTTGGCGGGATGCTCGAACACGAACAAGTCGCCCGATGTAGCAGACAACGTCCGGAAAGCGCTTGACCAGGCAGGATATAAGGATGTTAGCGTGAGCCAGGACCGCGACAAGGGCGTGGTGACGCTCACGGGAACACTGCCCACCGCCAACGACAAAGAACAAGCGGAATCTCTGGCCCGGAGCAACGCCGGGTCGCAGGTGGTAGCCGACGAGATCGGCGTACGGCCCCCGGGGAATGAAAGTGATGCGAAAACGGTGGATTCGGATCTCGACAAAGGAATCGAGGAGAATCTTGACGCAGTTCTGGTCAAGAACAAGCTGAAGAACGATGTGAAGTATAGCGTGAAGAATGGTGTAGTCACGCTCACCGGCGATGTGCGTTCCCAATCTCGACGGATGCAAGTCGAACAGCTCGCCAGCACCGTGCCTAACGTCAAGCAGGTCGTGAATGAACTAGAGGTGAAGAACCAGAAGGCCAGTTCCTCGAGCTAGGACGGGCCAGTGCGATCGAACCTTCGGTGGTCATAGAAAGAGAGCCGGTTTGGCAGCCAAAGAACCCGCCAAACTGGCTCTTTTTTGTCGCTCAGCAGTTGCTGCTACGTGGTAAACGTGTTGGCAGATGCTCTGATGATTCATCAAGGCGCAAGCGTGCGAGTGGGTGCGATCGGGATCGTTAGGTTGGGAGAACGATGAACCCGCTGGCCGCAGAATCGATTTTCAGCTCTGAAGAGCAGGTTGGGCTTCGGCGAGCGCCAGGAGTTGTTGGCGAAGTCTGACGCGCGCGCGGAAAATCCTGGACTTTACGGTGGACACGGTTATGCCCAGCGCCTGGGCCAGCTCGCGATTGGTCCAGCCTTCGGCTTTCTGGAGTATGAAGGTGTCTTGCAGCGAGGGGTTAAGCCCGTGGAACGCTTTCGTCGCCAACTCTTTGCTGATGTACTGGCGTTCAGGGTCTTGGCGGACATCCGCGATTTCTGGAAAGTGCAGGGGTTCATCCTCCGGTCCGTTCTGCTCATGGTAGTCGGATATGCGCTCGGAGTTGCGCTTTCGGAGTTTCATCAAGGCTTCGTTGATGGCGATCCGCACCAGCCAGGTCGAGAATCGCGAGTTCCCTTCAAACCGATGTATGTGGTGGAAGGCTTTCACCAAGACGTTTTGCACGTTGTCTTCGGCGTCCTCGCGGTTTCGGAGCATGTTGAGGGACAGCCCATAGACCTGCCCGGAGTGTCTCCGGACCAGCTCTGTGAAAGCCTCCTCGTTGCCGGACTGCGCCTTGGCGACCAATGTCCGTTCGGAAAGTTTCAATTGGGCTTCCATGGGAAACACTCCTTGTAAGAGCCAGCTTCTGGCCCGGCGCTTTTCTAAGATTGCGCCAGATTTCTTGGTCCCCGCCTTCAGAAGCATCGAGCCCAGCGGCAGCCTACAAGAGATATAAACGGCGCGACCCGATCGGACAATACAGCGGACCATGTACGGCAAGAGCGAAGAATCAGTAGGCCCAGTGCCGCGCTCCCGCCGGCTAGCGCGGCAGTATAATACATGATTACTTATAAATAATAGTAATAAAAAGAGAAGATCCAAGGCTGTCTTGCTGGTACCAAGGGGCTCCCCCGGTTCGGAACTGATTTTGGCCTCGAACGCATGGCCTGAATCCAGTGGTAGGCACACCCTAGGGGACCGAGGTGGTTTGTTTCAGACTGGACCAGGTGCTGGGGCGAAGTGCATTCCTGGGAATTCGCGACCTTCGTTCGATGGTGTTAGTCCGCCAGAACTCTTTTGTTTTGAGTTATTTGGGTAACTTCAAGAATTCCTGAATGGCCACCCGTGTGCCCCAGTCTGTGGGGGGCCTTGTGCTTCGTGTGTTTGACTACGACCGGGAACGCATCGTGAGGAAGCGCGGACTGCGAAGTACGCGCCAGGAACGCAAGGGGCGTCGCGGGCAGGAATACCTCAGCGTTGGCGATCACGCGCAGCTGTTCACGCGAGGCTGGGCCGCGCGAAGCCTGAGAACTGTTTTTGTCCTGCTGATCGTTTCGCTCTCGACCGCGGCACAAAGCTCGGTCCCGATGGAATATCGCATTAAAGCGAATTTTCTAGCGACGGTTCCCAACTTCATCGACTGGCCGGAGGACGCGTTTTCGTCGGCACAGGCGCCGATTCTTGTCTGCATACTGGGTGAATTTTCCTTCGGGATAAACCTGGCGTTGGCCGTCCGGGATGTGATGCCACACGGCAGGCGAGTCGAGGTCCAGCTGAAGCACAAAGATCAGGAGTTGCGCAGCTGTCACGTGCTTTTTGTGAGTCGCTCGGAAACGAAGAGATACGAAAAGGTTCTGCTGTCCGTGCAAGGCGCGGATGTCCTGACGATTGGAGAGACGGAGGATTTCCTGAATGCCGGAGGGGCCTTGAGCCTTTTATTTGAGCGGGAAACGCTGCGGTTCGAGGTAAATCTCACGGCTGCGAACAGCGCGCACCTGAAGATCAGTTCCAGGCTTCTGGCACTGGCGCGGCATGTACAGAACAACCCGGAGGCCGCGAGGCTCTAGTATGCCGGCAAGAATGATCCGCGAGTTGTCTCTTCGTCAACGGCTCTTGTTGCTGACGCTGGTAACGAGCGGCATAGGTTTGACACTCGGCTGCGTCGGATTTCTGGCTTACGACACGCACGCCGCGCATAAACAGAAAGTGGAAGAACTGCATTCGACCGCGGACCTGGTGGGTACCAACGCCGTCGCGCCGCTGGTGTTCGACGACCCCATCAGTGGTTCCAAACTGCTGGAAGCGCTGCAAACGCGCGAGCACTTGCGGGCCGGAGTCTTGTACCGAAAGGACGGGAGCTATTTCGCCTCTTTTCTGCGAGCCGATCTCAAGGGGAAGGTAGTTATTCCGGACCGAGCGCGCCCGGGAGTCAGGTGGGAGAAGAACCGCTTGACCCTGACCACCCCGATTTCCATGGACGGGCGAGAAATAGGGTCACTGTATCTGGACACGGATCTGACAGATCTGCAACAGCGTTTGCGAAGCTTCGCGCTTTTGACCCTGCTGATCGGCGGCGGATGCTTGTTTCTGGTTTACGTTCTGACCGTAGCCCTGCAACGCTCCATCACCGCACCGATCCTAAATCTCGCCGGAATTGCGCGGTCCATTGCGACCGAGAAAAAATACTCGCTGCGAACCCCACCGCTGGCAGGCAAAGAGTTGCGCCAACTGAGTGCAGACTTCAATCACATGCTGGAGGAAATCGAAGAGCGGGACGCGGCACTGACGGAGGCCCGGGACACGCTGGAGTTGCGGGTCGCCACACGGACGGCCGAACTGGAACGCGAGGTAATCGAACGCCGGGGCGCGGAAACATCGCTACAAGAACGAACCATTTTTCTGAACGCTCTTATCGCCAGCAGTCCCATTGCCGTTGTGGTGGTGAGCCTAAACGGAGAAATTGAACTCGCGAACCCGGCATTTCAGGCCCTGTTCGGATACCAACAGGAAGACCTCATTGGAAGACCACTTCGCGATGTAGTTGCCCCCGGACAACTGGGAGAGGAAGTGGTAGCGAACTGCCAGGAATTGATGGGCAAGAAGATGAATCACAAGACCGGGCAGCGGCAAAGAAAAGATGGACAGATCCTGGATGTCGAAATGCACGGCGCGGCTCTGGTCGTCGGTGGCTCGGTGGTGCGCCATTTGATCTTGTACCAGGACGTTACCGAACGCCGTAGGGCCGAGCAGGAACTCCGCAAAGCGAAAGAGGCGGCGGAGGCAGCCAGCCGGGCGAAGAGCGAATTTCTGGCCAACATGAGCCACGAGATCCGCACGCCAATGAACGGCATTCTGGGAATGACCGAGTTGGCGCTGGACACCGAGTTGTCGCCAGAGCAGCGCGACTATCTGGACATGGTGAAATCGTCCGCCGAATCGCTCCTCGGAATTATCAACGACATTCTGGATTTCTCGAAGATCGAGGCGGGACGCCTGGACCTCGAATGCCTCCCATTTTCACTGTTGGATTGTGTTGAGGACGCCTTGCATCCGCTGGCCGTTCGCGCCGAGCAAAAGGGCCTGGAGCTGACTTGGTCCGCCGACGGAGAGATCCCGGAGCGCATCGACGGCGACTCCACCAGGCTCCGCCAGATCCTGATCAACCTCACCGGCAACGCCATCAAGTTCACCAAAGAAGGCGGAGTCAGCGTGAGGGCCGAACGCTTGCCATCGGCCGAATCCGAGGTTTGGATTCGATTTACCGTTTCAGATACGGGTGTGGGAATTCCAGCTGAAAAGCATCAGCAAATCTTCGACGCTTTCTCGCAGGCCGATTCTTCGACGACCAGGGAGTTCGGCGGAACCGGCCTGGGGCTTTCGATTTCGGCTCGCCTCGTGAAGCTAATGGGCGGCGAGATCTGGCTGGAGAGTACGCCACAGCAAGGGAGCAAGTTCTTCTTTACCGCGCGCTTCGCCGAGGCAACGGCATCGACATCGGAAGACGCCTCCAAGCCGGTGGTACACGCGGAGTTGGCGGGGAAGGCGGTCTTGGTGGTGGACGATAACGAAGTGAATCGCCAACTCCTGGCCCGCTTGCTGCCGCAATGGGGCATGCGTCCGGTGATGACCGTCGACGGGTTCGAAGCGGTGGAAGCGTTCCAGCAAAGCGTCCGATCGGGAGCGCCGTTTCCGTTGATCCTGCTGGATCAAAATATGCCGGGAATGGACGGCTATGAAGTTGCCGAAAGAATCCGGCACGCTTCATCGGGTGACCAGCCGGCCATTCTGATTCTCACTTCTTCGCCTTCCGCCGACGATGGCGAGCGCGCCAGAAAGCTGAGGATCGCGCAGCGGCTCTCCAAGCCGCTGCGTCGCGCGGCGTTGCATGAGGCCATTCGAAAGGCCCTCGGAGGTCTCGAGAAGCGCGCCGACATTCCGATGGCCATGCGGAAAATAGCTCCGGCTGCGGGCCTCCAGATCCTTCTGGCGGAGGACAACACGATAAATCAAAAACTGGCCATACGCGTCCTGGAAAAGATGGGCCACCAGGTCACGCTGGCCGTAAATGGCCAGCAAGCTCTGGAGTTGGTGCAACGGCATAGGTACGACGTGATCCTGATGGACCTCCAGATGCCGGTGTTGGGCGGAATGGAAGCCACTCGCAGCATTCTCGAGCTGGAAAAGGGGAAAGGTGTTCACACTCCGATCATCGCGATGACCGCGCACGCCATGACCGGCGACGCCGACAAATGCTTGCGAGCCGGCATGGACGGATACGTTTCGAAACCCATTCGAACCGAACTCTTGAGCGCGGAAATCGAGAGGGTCACCACTACGAAAGTCAAATGGAAGGAAACCACGATGCAAGAATCCAAAGGGTTGGCGGCAGGGACGAGCGTAAATCTCCAGGAATTGCTTGCCCGCGTAGACAACGATCGCGAACTGTTGCGCGATCTTCTGTCGATTTTCGCGGAGGAATTTCCTCGGCATCTTGCGGCCCTGCAAGAGGCGGTCGCGCGCGAAGACGCCAAACAAGTGGCCGTGGTCAGCCACACGCTAAAAGGGATGCTGTCGAACCTGGCGGTCACCAGGGCGGCCGCGTCCGTGGGACAGTTGGAGCAGCAGGCACGCGGCGGCGATCCGTCTTCCCTGAAGCAGGCTTTCTCTGCATTCGAACGCGATGTGCAGGGGCTGCTGCCGGAAATGGAGACGTACATGGCGGAGGCGCACTCGTGAGGATTCTGATTGCCGACGACGAGATTCTCTCGCGACGCCTGCTGGAAAAAACCCTCGAGCGCGCGGGGTACGAGGTTACCGCCGTCGAGAATGGACGGCTGGCTGTCGAGCACTTGAGCCAACCCGGCGCCCCCCGGCTGGCCCTGCTGGATTGGGTGATGCCGGAACTGGATGGGCCGGGCGTTTGCCGTGAAGTGCGGAAGCACCAGGAGCAGGCCTACGTCTACATGGTTCTGCTCACCTCCAAAGAATCGAAGGAAGACATCGTCGCGGGCCTGGAATCCGGGGCGGATGACTATCTGACCAAACCGTTCAACGTAGAGGAACTCAAAGCTCGCTTGCGGACCGGCGAACGCATCTTGCACCTCGAGGGCCGACTCGTGGAAGCGCGCGAGCAGATGCGCTTCAAGGCCACGCACGACGCGCTCACCTCCATTTGGAATCGCGGCGTCATCATGGATCTGCTGGGCCGTGAACTGGCCAGATCGCAGCGAGAATCGGGATGCACGATCGTGTTGCTCGGAGACGTGGACCACTTCAAATCCGTCAACGACACCTACGGCCACCCTGTTGGAGATGAAGTGCTGCAAGAAATCGCGCGCCGGCTGCTGCTATCGATACGTTCCTACGATTTCGTGGGACGCTATGGCGGCGAAGAATTTCTGATAGTTCTGAATAACTGCAAGCCGCAGTTTGCCGGCGCCAGGGCCGAGGAGATTCGAAAGGCTGTCGAGAGCCGCCCGATTCAGACCACCAGCGGTCCCCTGCTTGAGGTCACCATGAGCTTTGGACTGCTCCTGAGCCACGACTGGGGTATCCGGCCGGTTGAAGAATTGTTACATGAAGTGGACGCGGCGCTATACGCCGCCAAGGCGGCGGGCCGAAATTGCATAGCGTTAGCAACTCCGGAAACCTCCACGGAGAAAGTCGCCTCGGTGCTTCGTGAAACAACCGCTCCGCGTCCTTGAATCACGTAGTCTTGGACTTCTGGGCCATCATGTTCCGCATCGCGGCGCTAGAACCGGGGGCGCGCTTCTCGCGCCAGGATTCCAATCGCTTGCAGGTGTCCTCAATATTCGAGAAGAGATGGGGATTCTTGAACGCCGAGCGCCAGGTGGGAACGATGCTGTGCATGCGGTCCCAGACCACCCAGATCTCCCCGTTACTTTCAAAGAATAGTTCGTCGTCGATCAATCCACGGTTGACGATGCTGGCGACCATGTCCCAATAACTGATCACCATCCGAATGTAGGTGTTCTCTTCGCCTCCTTGCGGGTACTTCTGCATCATCTCTTCGGGCGATACCGGATGAAAATGCTCGACGAACCAAGCGCGCGCCTGGCGCAGCCGTGGTTCCCGCCTCATATCGTAGAGGCGCAGCATCAGGTTCACTTGCTCGTAGCTCACTTGCGGCGGCATATTGCGTTCTCCTTGCTAACTTGGGGGTCCCGGCTCGATAACCTCCGGCGTGGCCGGCGACGCGGGAGACTGTTCGTGGTGCTGCAAAGTCGATAGCGGAATGCTTTGGCGTTGAAGTTCGATTTGAATGCGGCGGCGCAGCTCCCGCGAAACCTCGTCCTGGCGGGTCGGAACGGTGCGCACCTGGAGGCGCACGGTCGATGCCGACAGGTCGTAGGCCTGCAAGCCCAGTACGCGCGGACCATCCACGAGCGCTTGCGACCAGGAAGGATCGCTGCGGAGGCTCGCGGCGGCTGCTTCGAGTGCCTGTAAGGACTTTTCGAGCGGCACTTCGCGCGCGATGGCCACGTCCAGGAAAGCTTGCGACCAGTCGCGGCTGAGATTGCTCACGGTGCGAATGTCGCCGTTGGCGATGGTCACGACTGCGCCGCGGGAATCCCGCACGACCGTCCGGCGCAAGGTAAGCTCCTCGACGCGGCCGGCAACCCCGCCGGCTTGAATCGTGTCGCCGGGAATGTATTGGTCTTCGAACGCGATGTGGAAACCCGCGAGCAGGTCACGGATCATGTGCTGCCCACCCAGCCCCAGGCCGAGAAGCATTAGTCCTGCGAGTACCACCGCAGGGAAGACGTTGATGCCGAACTCCGGAAGCGCGGTCAGCACCGCTACGCTCCATACCACCTTGCTGCCAATACTGTAGAGAGTGCCCGCCAGCGTGCGAGTCTGCTGCTCGCGGGTCTGTGCCAGGCGGGTTTGCGAACCGGCGGGCTTGATCAGCGAGTTCGTCATCCGGCGCAGCAAATGGTTCAGTAGCAATGCCAGGACCAAGATCCCGAAGAGATGGAGAGCGTTGGGAATCGTGAAATTGAACCACGTGGTGAAGGGGCTGGACATCATGTTCTCAGCGAGGGAAAGTATAACATTGACAGTGGTGGGACAGTGCTGGCGCAACGCTCCGGTGGGCTGCGCCGCGCGGTTCTCGGGAGGAATCTATGCATCCATCCAGGCGTCGTTTACTCCTGATATGCTCCTGCTGGGGCGCAGCCTTCTTCGCCCGTTCCCAGGTGATTTTCGCGCAGAACCCGGTTCCCCTTCCGCCACTTCCGCGACGCGACCCGGGCGACAAAGACGACGCGGCCAGCCCTCCGCCGGGCGCGAAGAAGGCCGTACTCGAGCAGAACCAAAAGGACATTAAGAAAGATGTGGAAAAGCTCTACGAACTTGCTTCGGAATTAAAGACGGAGGTCGATAAGACGGACGCCACCGCGGTGCTGTCGCTGGCCATGGTGAAAAAAGCGGAAGAGATCGAGAAGCTGGCGAAGCAAATCAAAGACCACGCCAAGGGCTAGGCTTTTTTGCGAAACCTGCCCAGGCGTGCGTTTGAAATAGCGCCCCGCCAAAAACAGTGAGCTCACCCTAAGGATGCGCCAGCGCGCAATTGACCAACACCAGAAACCAAGCTAACCTGCTTATTGTCTGTGGTTGCCCAGCTTGCAAAGCTTGCGCCGCCGGGCCGCCCGACAGCAAGCTTAACGGGGCTGTAGCTCAACTGGATAGAGCGCTACCCTCCGAAGGTAGAGGTTGCGAGTTCGACCCTCGCCAGTCCCGCCATTTCGCTCTCTGAGACCGTTCTCCATTTCATAAAACACTTGTTTTCAGCGACTAAGAGCAATCAAACACAGCCCTCTTGAACCAGGGCCGAGCGTGCAAGTCACCCCAGACGCTGGTGGAGCAGTTCCATTTTATTGACAGGCGCAGGGGGTTTTGGGACTATGCTGCTCTCTGGGAACCATCAGGCGGTGTGTATTCCCACGAAAGGTGCAGCCGCGGCATGCGACTTCGCGCGTCTTTCGAGGCTATACCCGAAAGTGGAAGCCAGATCCTTCGCTCGTCGTTGTGTCCCTCGGCGGTCTGAAGCCATATTGCGGCACCTTGGGTTTCTTTGTGTGGGCGAGTGTGTGAGTTGAAGAAGCTCGGCAAATACGAAGTCCTGGCGGAGTTGGGGCATGGCGCGATGGGAGTGGTCTACCGCGCCCGCGACCCGATCATCAATCGCCTGGTTGCCCTCAAGACCATCACCACCGGGGTCGCCGATGATCCCGCTTTGCTGCAGCGCTTTTACCGCGAGGCGCAGTCAGCCGGCGGGCTCCAGCATCCCAACATCATAACCATCTACGATATGGGCGAAGAGGGGAAAATTCCCTTCATCGCCATGGAACTGGTGGAGGGAGAAAACCTCGAGCAAGTAATTGCCCGACGCGCCGCGCTCCCCATTTCCCTCAAGCTGGTCTACGCCATGCAGGCGTGCCGCGCGTTCGACTACGCCCATAAACGAGGAATAGTTCATCGCGATATCAAGCCTGGCAACGTAATGGTCGGCAAAGACGGCACCGTCAAGGTCGTCGACTTCGGCATAGCGCGCGTCTTGGAGGCGTCCAAGACGCAGACCGGGATGCTGATCGGTACGTTCGCTTATATGTCTCCCGAGCAGTATCACGGCGAGCGAGCGGATGAGCGCTCCGACATCTGGTCTTTGGGGGTGCTGTTCTACGAGTTGCTGTGTTATCGCCGGCCCTTTACGGGAGACACTCCGGCCAGCTTGATGCGCAGCATCTGCGAACAAGATCCCGAACCGCTGTCCAAATACCTAAGCGATTGCCCGGCGGAGCTGGAGAGTATTTTCTCGAAAGCCCTTCAGAAATCGCCGAGCGAGCGGTATCAATCCATGGAAGACCTCCTGGTGGAGTTGGATCCGGTTTCGAAGAGGCTCCAAGCGCAGTCGGTCGCCGAGCTTTTCGACCAAAGCCGCCGCTTTGTCGAGCAGAGCCAATTCACCGAGGCTCGCGACCTGTTGCGGCAAGCTCTCCAATTTGAGTCCGCCAATCAACAAGTCCGATCCCTATTGGAAAAGGTCAATGGAGAACTGAAACGCATTCTGGTTCGGCCCAAAGTTCAACAGTTTGTGGAAAAAGGCCACACCCTTCTGGGAGAGGGAAAAATCCAGGATGCCCGGATAGCCGCCGAGAGCGCCCTGCAATTGGATTCCAGTTTCGAGCCCGCGCAGGAGTTGCGGCGAGTCGTTCGCGAAGAATTGGATCGAGCGGAATTGATAGCCGGGTGGCTGAAGGCCGCCAAGCAGCGCATCGCCGAAGGTTTGCCCGACGAAGCCGAAGGTCTGGTGGCCAAGGTGTTGGAAGCCGAACCCTCCAACCAGCAGGCCACGGCTCTTCAGCAACAGGTCGGTCAAGAAAAGGCGGAACGCCAGAAACGCCTGCGGCTGCTGGAAAGGCTGCAATACGCGCGCGGGCTATGGACGCGGCAGAACTATTCGGAATGTATCCAGCTGCTGACCGATTTGCAGAAAGAGTTCCCGGAGGATGATGAAGTCCCAGCCTTGCTGGAGACCGTGCGCGAGGATCAAGCCGAGCGCCGGGAGCAGGCACTGCTGGACTGTAGAAATCTGCTGGCCGCGCGCCGCTATGACGAATGCCTCGTGCGCCTGGGGAACCTGCAGGAACAATTCCCGCGCGACGAGGAGATCCCCGCGCTTCTGGAACAAGCCCGCAAAGAACAAAGGAACCGGCGCAGGCTGCAGGGCCTGGCGGAGGCCAAGAGCGCTTTGGCGGCCCGCCGGTACGACGAAGGTATTTCTTTGCTTTCGGTTTTATACCAGGAATTTCCGGACCAGCCGGAGATCGCGGCCCTCCTGGAAACCGCCCGCGAGAGTCAAGAAGAACACCGCCGGCAGGAGGGCATCTCCAAGGCCCGGGAACTTCTAGCCGCGCGGCACTATGACGAGTCCATCGCCGTTCTCCGCCAGCTGCAGGTGGACTTTCCGCGCGAAGCGGAGATCGGCAATCTTTTAGAAACCGCTCGCCGCGATCAGGCCGAACAGCAGAAACAGCAGAAGCTGGCGGAGGTGCGCGCCCAGTTGGCCGTGCAGTCTTTCGACGAGGCCCTCACGCTGTTGGATGCGCTAGCCACGGTGCACCCCAAGGATGCAGGGGTGGTCAAGCTCACCGCACTGGTCCGCAGGGAACAGGAAAAGAACGCCAGGGCAGAACGCATCCAGCACGAGTCGGACGCCCTGAAAAAATTGATGAGTGAAAAGAAGTATCCCGAAGTCATCTCCCGTGCGAGGAAACTTCTTAGCGAATTTCCCGGCGAGACTAGCTTCAAGCGGCTCGCAGAGTTTGCCGCCAGCCAGCAGGAGAGCGACGAAAAAGAGTTGTTGTTTCGCCAGACGCTGAACGAATCCAGGGCGCTATTCGACGCCAATCGCTTCAAAGAGGCCAGTGACATCGCTCAGATCGGTCTCAAAAGCTTTCCGGCGAATCCCGACCTTCTGCACCTCTATCAGCAGGCGGAGATTCAACAAAGGAAACTTGAAGTCCGGCAGCAGATCGAAGAGCGCGTCCGGGAAATAAGAGTCAAGATCAATCGGGAAAAGTTCAGCGAGGCGATCAACCTGGCGAACCAAACGCTGGTGACCTTGGGTCCGGACACCGGCGTGACCCAGTTGCTGAACACCGCCGAAGTTGAATTTGAAGCCCGAGAGAAGAAGAGGGAACAGGCGCGCACACTCGAAACCATTCGCACGCTGATCGAGTCCGGCAACCTGGAAGCGGCCAGCCAAGTTATCGACGAGGCTCTCAAGACCAATACCCTCGAGGTTGGCGACCCGCGAATTCGGCGCTTGTCCGCTCAACTCCGAGACGCCGAATCACGAAAGCCCGGAGAATCGACGATTGTCCCACCCGCGGCTACGCCGAGTGTCCAACGGGAGTATGCGTTCATGCCCGGCCCGCCGGCGCAGGCAATTCCGCCGCCGTCCGAAGGCAGTCTTCTGCGGCAAGCAGCAACAGCACAAGGTGCGGCGGCTCAACCGGCGCTGGAAGAACAAACCGCGGTGCCCGGCACCTTGCCGGAAGAACCGTTTCCGCTCTCTCCGTCCGTAGCCGCTCAAGCTCCTCAACCCGTTGCCGCTGAACCAACGGAGCAAAAGCCAATTGCATCCGAGGTTTCCGCGCGGCCGATCGAAGCTCTAGCGGCTTCCTCAACCGCTGTATCCATTCCCGCTGTATCTCCCGTCAGGGCGCCAGCCGCGGAAACACGTCCATCCAGGCGCCGGCCTGCGCTCCTGGTTATCTCCCTGCTTGTGGTGATTGGCGCTGTTGGGGCGGGGATCTACTCGCTGCGATCAGGGCCAGCTCAGCCTTCTTCCAAAGTAAGTCCGCAGCCCCCGGCAGCGAAGGCTAGTCTTGGCGAGGTTCGGCAGCGCGATGCCCTGAATGCGGCAGGCCCGCTAATTGCCTCGAACGATCTGGACGCGGCTCGCAAGAAGTTAGTGGAAGCAGCCGCTCCTGGCGGCCCGCTGACTCCCGAAATCCAACGGCGAATCTCCGCCATTGACGAATCCGCGAAAGATCCCAACCTTCGCCAGCTTCGCCGCCGGGAAGAAGTGCTCTGGCAACAAGCATTGAAGCGCGTAGCCGATGGTCAATTCATAGAGGCCCGCAAGGAACTCAGCCAGATCCTGGCTCTCCATGCGGGAGGAATGCACCGAGAGGACGCTCAAAACTACATCGACAAAGTCATACCCCGGCGGATCCAGGAAAACGATCTTTCCGCTCAAGCGCATCTGGATATGAGCCAGGGCGAATTTCAATCCGCTCGCTTCGTAGCCCAGCAAATCAAGCAGAACGGCGGCGACCCCACGCCACTGCTCACCGAAATCGATCAAAAAGAACGGAGCCGTCTGGTGCAGCTGGAAGATCAGTTCAATCAGCTCAAGGGACGCGACGACGACACCGCCGTTCAGAAACTTAAAAATTTGCAGCAGAAATTCCAGGCCCTGTCGAGCGACGGCGGTCCGCAATCCAATGAGGCTCTAGGGTACGCCAACGGCATTGCCGGGGCCATCGTTGATGTACAGACCCGCATGCAGAAAAAGAACGAGGGGAAGCCCGCAGTGCCCGCTGAGCCTTCGGCGGTGACGGCCAACAAGGCGGCCATTCGAGCAGTGCTGCAGCGTTACGTCCAGGCCTTTGAAAAAAAGGACGCGGACACCCTCACAAAAATCTGGCCGACCATCGGCGAGGATTACACGAGTTACAAGTCAGCTTTTGACGCGGCCAGCTCTATCCGCATGCAGATGAACGTTCGCAGCCTGAACGTCAGCACCGACGGCGCGACGGCAATCGCGGAAACTCGAGTATCGCAGGACTATACGTCCAAGGACGCGTCCCAGACCAAAACCACCAAGCACGCCGTAACTTTCGAGTTGGACAAAGCCGAAGGCGAGTGGCTCATCACCGACATTCAAGAAACGGATTTGCCGGCAAACTAGGTCACCTCCGCCATGCGCATTGTTTCTTCCTATCGTGGCAACGAAAAGGTTTGGGAGACCCCCGAGAGCGAAGTCGTTTTTGGCCGAGCCGAGGAAACCCTGCCTATCATCCTCGATCTTTCACCCGACCAGAGAGTCTCGCGACTTCACGGACGAATCTGGCAGGAAGATAACCTCTACTGGATCGAGGACCTGAACAGTTCCCGCGGCACGCAGTTAAACGGGGTGGAAATCAAGGGCCGAGGCAAGCAAAAGGTCCACCAGGAAGACTTAATCCTTGCAGGGCAAACCACGCTGCGCCTGGATCTTACGGAAACGCAGGAAGTGGCTCAGAAAACGAACTATCTCGAGCAGGGCACCCTCCTTCTGCCCGAGAAGCGCCATGCCGAATCCGGCGTGGCTATTGCCAAAGACGTGGACGCCACCGCCGTCAGTCCGGTTCCAAACGCCGCTGAAGGCGACGACAGCGCCCGCAGGCTCAAGATGGTCTGCGATCTTCCTTTTCACTTTGCCACAAAAGCAAACCTGGAATCCCTCCTGCCCGCAATTGTGGACCAGCTCGTGGAGGTAATTCCGACGGGAGAGAGTTGGGCACTGGTGCTTCGCGAACCAGACACGGACGCTCTGCTTCTCAAGGCTTACCACTTCGTGCAGAAGACCTATTTGAGTGAAACACTGCTTCGCCGAGCCATGGCCGACCGCAAAGGGTTCATCTGGAAACGGACTGCGGAAGTGGATTTGAGCGGCAGCATCGCCCGCAGCGGCATGGAAATTGGAATGTACGCGCCGTTGCTTTGGCAGGGCGAAGCCCTTGGAGCCATTTGCGCGGGCACGCTGAACGCCAAGGCCTCTTTCACCGACGAGGATCTGAGGTTGCTCGTTCTGGTCGGCCATTACGCGGCCATGTCGGTGGCCACGCATAGGTTGCAGGAAAAACTCCGCCAGGAATCGATCGTCAAAGCCAACCTGCTCCGTCAATTTTCGCCGAAGGTAGCCGACCAAATGTTGGCGCACCGCGGTCGTTTGCGCCTAGGTGGAAAACGCAGCGAAGTAACCATCCTTAACTCGGATATCCGCGGCTTCACCCAGCTGGCCCGAGACATGGAGCCCGACGAAGTCGTGGAAATGCTCAATGATTACCTGGGTGTCCTGGTGCCGGTGATTTTCGCCCACAATGGCACGGTAGACAAATTTATGGGTGACGCCATCTTGGCCATCTTCGGAAGTCCGGAATCCGACCCCAAGCAGCACGAAAACGCCCTGCGCGCCGCGGTCGACATGCAAAACGCGGTGGCAAAATTGAGCAAGGCGCGCGAGCTTCGCGGCGCTCCTTGCCGCGATTTTGGTATCGGAATTCATTGCGGAGAAGTCGTGCACGGATTCGTGGGTACCTCGGATCGCATGGAGTTCACGGTCATCGGCGATGCCGTCAACCGCACCGCCCGTTACTGCGCGGCTGCAGGCGGCAATGAAATCCTGATCAGTCCGGAGATGCACGAGCGCGTCTGGCGCCTGGCGGAAACCGAGCAGTCCACCATTCACACCAAGCACGAAGGCGATTTCGTGGCCTACCGTGTGAATTCTCTCAAAGAGAATTCCTGATCCCGCAGAAGGGCAGGGCTTCTACCGATCAGGGCGTTATGCCCCTCCGGGAAAAGGCGGTCTGTTGCGGGGCTGCGCTCCAGCTTGGCAACCAACACAATTTTTTTGGGTTCTTCCCAGGTTCTGGGTCGATGCCGTTGCCCGGCGATCAGAGCTGGGCCTTACTTCGCCGGAAGCTGCTCCAACAAGGTAAACGCCGGAACATCCTCAATCGTAGTGTGATAACTCGCCGCCAACTGAAATCGCCCATCGCGCTTAACCCACAAGCGCGTCGCGTAATACGGCTTGGCCTTGTACGGCTGGTGCAGCGCCAGCATTACCACGGTGTCCCCGAAGTCATACAGTTGCGCCCACAGCAATGGTGGAGCCTCATTGGTGTCCGCGCCGCTCTTTTTCTGCTGAATGGTCCGCGCCATCCGCTCCGCCTTGGTGATAGGCCTTGTTGCGGCGGAGTCAACGATTATGCATTCCTCAAGAACACGCGAAGCCCAAAGCTCCATGTCACGATTTGCCGACCCAGTGTCTAGTTCTTGCAAGGCGCTCATCGCCGCCTGTGCCGACGGGCTCGTGGCCTTGTATGGCACGCTCTTGCAGGGATTGATGCACGGTGTCACCACGCCGGCCTCGCTAGGCACCGCCACCTCTCGCAGCCGTGGCCTGCGAAGCGGGCTGTAAAATCTCATTGAAGTGCAGCGCTCGCCATCCTGCCTTCCGCTTTACCCACAACCGCATTACGTGCGCTCGTTCGCGGTCCACCACAACGAGTCCAACCTGACCATAGGTGCGCTCCGACACCTTGGCGTCGCCGCCATCGCTGGCCAAGGGCTTCGGCATGACCCGTAGGATGTCGTCCCTCGATTGGTTTCTGCCATCCGTGGAAATCCAGGTGAAATCCGCGTCGAGCAGTCTTTCCACCTCAGCTTTGTCAGTACGTGCCAGCGCGCGGACCAGGTCATGGTCGGCTCGAAGTACGGCCTGCTGGTCGCCGTCGGGCGAAGCCGCGAAGCAAACGAGCGCCGCCATCACGCCGCTACCCAAAAATCTGGCTACCAGCACCGTCGTGAGCAGGCTTCTCATCCGTTCTTTCTCAGCAGCCCGTCGACGGAAAAGGAGTCGTATTGCCGGCACATCAAAAGCACGAAGTACAAGAAAGAATAAAACATCTGGAGAAAGAGCAAGTTCCATTCACTGCGGAGTCCCGTTCCAAAAATGATCGCCAGCATCAGCAACGCTCCGGCGCACAAGGTCCATCGCGTCCACAGCCCTGCCAAGAGCAGCACGCCGATAACCAGCTCCAGATAAGGCACGGCCGTCGCGAAAGCCCGCACCTGCCAGGCCGGCAACACGGTGTTCTGAAACTGTGCCACCGTAGCATTCACGAATTGGCTCACGCCGCTAAGAAAAACCCTGGTGATGCCATGCAACGCAATGTTCAAGGCAAGCGTCGCGCGCAACAACAAACACGCCAGCGCCCGGTCCAATTTGATTCCCGAGCTGGTCTCGCTCGAAATACCGGCCTGTCCATCCGGTCCTGTGTTCACGATGCCCTCCGTCTCTCCGCGCCAGCTGGGCTACGCCAGCTGGCCCGCGTGCGCTTCCAAAAGGCTCCAGCACTTCTGGCCCAGCGTTGCCTTCCACCGGGCGTAGAAAGGCTTCAGCCTGGCGCGAAACGACGAAGTCTCCGCCTTATTAAACGTCATTCCTCGTTCCCCCAGCCGTACCCGCGCCTCGGTGTTAAGCGCATCGTTGTCCGCCCGCTGCAGCCGCGCAAATTTCGCCACGTTCCGCTCGATCGTCTCCCGCGCACTCACCGGCAGCCGCTGCCATAATTTCAGGTTAGCGATCAGGTTAAATCCAGACCAGGTGTGGTTCGTGATGCTCACATATTTCTGCACTTCGTATAGCTTCAACAGCTCGATAAGCGCAAACGGATCTGCCTGGGCCTCCGCCGCCCCGCTCTTCAGCGTCTCGTAAAGCTTGTCCAGGTTTGCAACCACCACCTGGGTACCCAGCGTTTTCCAAGCATCGATATAAATAGGCGCAGCCGGCGACCGCATTTTCAACCCCTGCAGATCATCCGCCGAACGAATAGGCCGCGTGGCGCAAGTGATCTGGTGCATGCCATTCTCAAAGCACCCACGCGGCACGCCGTATATGCCCTTGCTGCGCATCTCCCCGCGCAGGTAATCGCCGAGGTCGCCGTCCAGTGCCTCATACACCTGCGCCTGGGTCCGAAACGAAAAAGGCACATTTTGCACGTTCATCGCCGGCACGATGGTCCCGATCACCCCGCCGTTCAGCGTGAAAAAGTCCAACTCCCCGCTGACCAGCATCTGGAAGGCTGCCGGATCGCCGCCCGCAATGTGATCGTTCTCCGCAAACGTCCGGACATCGACGCGCCCCCCGGTTTCCGCGCTCACCGCCGCCCACATCTCCACCAGCCGTTTGTGAAGCGGGCTCTCGACCGGCTGATTGTGGAATTGCCGCAACGCAAAATCCGCCGCGCGCAAGCCCGGGCTCGCCAGCAAGACTCCGCCGGCGGCCAGAAGTCCCGAGGCAAACTCTCTTCGCCCGACGCGGCCAGGCATTCGTATCTCTCCTAACTTCGGTGGATCGGCACAACCGTAGACGGCTAGACGAATGCCCCAGTTTCAGACCTTGGTGACTCTATGCGCCGTCCAGCGAAGGTCCACAAACGCTCGGACGCGCCACCCGGGTCTTTCGGGCTCCGAGGCAGCATCCTTTTGGAGCCGGGAATCCCGCTTTTCTGTCTCTCATAGGAGACTACATTGCTAGTATCTGCCTGCACTACCGCTCGGGCCCTTATTTTCTTCGTCTTTATTTTCAATCACTTAGCGTGTCGCCAGGCGCCCTGCTGTGCCATCCCGCCACCCCAAATCCGCTGGACACTAACTTGCTTATATTTTTGTTGGCTCTTCGCCATGTCCCCCAACAGCGAAGGACCGAGTGGAGGCACCCGATGGCAACCGCAAGCGAAACACAGCCGACCGAGAGGACCCTGTCCGATCGCGAATTTGAAGATCTCCTGCAAAGAACTTGGGAGCTCGTTCACAATCAAAAAGAAACTCATCCGCTCGATCCCGCTACGGAGCCCCACTCGTGGACCTAAGCGATACACAGCCGCTGCGCAAGGCTTCCAAGCCCGCTCCATTTCCTCCCAACACAGGAGATGACCGGAAAGAGCTCGCCTGGGCTTTCCTCGGCCTGATCCTGTGGTCCGGCGTGGTCCTCGGGGGACTCTTCGGGCTCGGCTCTATTCTGGGACACTCCATCCTTCACCTCTGGTAGCTTCGCGGCTGACGAACCTGGGCCCTCTCGACGCAACTCCTGCAACCGGCCATCTGCTTTCCCTATTTGGGACCCACGCTAGCTCGTTCGGAAGCTGGCGGCGATCATCGTGATGTCGTCTTTCTGTTCGTGAGGACTGAACCGTCGCACCTCATCGACGATCGCCAGAAGCAAAGCCTGGCAGGGAAGTTTCCGGTGCCGTCCTAACGCCTCGATCAGCCGCTCTTCCCCGAATTCTTCCCCCGCCTCGCTAAACGCCTCGGTAACCCCGTCGGTATAAAGCACCAGCAGGTCTCCGGGATAAATCTGGCGTTCCCCGATCTCGCAATCCCACTCGCGGAAGACCCCAAGCACGGTGGCGGTGGCCCCGAGGCGTTCTACGGTGTTATCGCTGCGCAGTAGAAGAGCCGGAAGGTGGCCGCAATTCGCGTAACGCAGGCGGCCCGCGCTGTCGTCATATTCGGCAAAGAACAGCGTGGCGAAAGATCCGTCCGGGGTATTCTCGCAAAAGAGATGATTCACGGAGCACAGGAAGCGCTGCGGCTGATCCAAAGCGATGGCGCACTGGCTCCGCAGGTTGGCCTGGAGATTGGCCATCAACAGAGCCGCCGCGATTCCTTTCCCGGAAATGTCGCCGATCACCAGGCCGAGCCGGTCGCGCCCCAGATCGAGAAAATCGTAGTAGTCGCCGCCTACCTGACGCGCCTGAAAGCAAATACCGGAATATTCGAGGGTCTTCAGGGGCGGCGGGCGCTGAGGGAAGAGCCTGGCCTGCACTTGCATGGCAATTTCCAGCTCCTGCTCGGAGCGGCGTTCGGATTCCTGCTTCTGGATCACGGCCCGGCGCTGTGCTTCCAGGGCGTGGGTCACCTCGTCAAAGCTCACTAGCGAAAAAGAATTGCCGTCGATATCCCGGAAGCGGGTGAACACTCCGCCCCAAACGGGCGTTTCCTCGCCGAGCAGCATCGAAGATGCCGCCGTAGCCGAGCCCTCAGCCGGGCGATCGTACTTGATGCGCTTGAGGCGCGGCGTATGTTGAAAGCGAACCCCGCGCCGGGTCCATTCTTGGAATTTGGAAGTGACGTCTTCCGTCACAAATACCACCTGCGTGGAACGCCCGATGAGCTTGTATTCTTGGGACTTAGGTTTGGGAACGACCAAGGAAAGAATCGCGGAGCCATCCGGAGGGGAGACGGCGACCCAGCGATCGCCGGACTGCAGCCGAGTATCAAAGGCCAGGTGGAATCCCAGCTGATCGACGTAGAAGCGCAGGCTTCTATCTTGATCGCGCACAAAAATGTTCACGCAGTGAAGGCGGAGATGTTCCTGCCGGGTCGGGTGAACGCTGGAACTCTCTGTCCCACCGCGCAAAGGAAGGGTTGCCATCGCTCGGGATTATATTCACTTCCAGCCGGTAAGCACATAACGCTCTTCCGGCATTTCCGCTGGGCCGCGCGGGTTTTGCCTCCGTCCGCATCGCGTGATATACCTCGCTTCTGGCGTTGGCCGCAAACCCAGGGCGGAGCCGCTTCGCTGCCAACCGCGGGAGGATTCGGATGCTTTCCAGGCGCAATGTTCTCATCGGCGCGGCAGTAACGGGGGCAGCCGCCCTCGCGCGACCCGTCACCTCCGCGTTGGCCGCCGCTTCTCAGCCCAGCACACAGGTAGACTTTGACGTCCCGGCGCGAGCTTGCGACTGCCACACCCATATCTTCGGAGACCCTCACCGCTTCCCGTTTGCAGCCTCGCGCGTCTACACCCCGGAGCTGGCCTCCATTAAAGAGACCAAAGCGCTCCACCGCGCACTGCACGTGGACCGCATCGTGATCGTCCATCCCACCGTCTACGGCACCGACAACTCCTGCACCATCGACGCCGTCCAGCAGCTCGCCCCCAACGCCCGCGGTATCGCGGCGATCGACGACAACACCCCCGACTCCGCCCTGGATGAAATGAATCAGGCGGGTGTCCGAGGCATCCGCGTCAATCTCGAGACTCTCGGCCAGTCCGACCCCGCCGTTGCCCGGCAACGCTTCCTCGAGGCGATGCAGCGCATCAAGAAACGCTCCAATTGGCACCTGGAGGTTTACACGCGACCTTCTGTCATCGAAGCCATGGTGGACCTGGTCGCGGCTGCACCCGTGCCCGTCGTTTTCGATCACTTCGGGGGAGCCAAGGGCGCCCTGGGCGTCAAGCAGCCCGGTTTCGATACCCTGTTGATGCTGGTGCAAACCGGCCGAGCCTACGTCAAAGTTTCCGCCGCCTATCGCAGTTCCAGCAGGGCACCGAATTACCCGGACGTCGCGCCCCTGGCCAAAGCATTGATCGCCGCCAACCCGCAACGCGTTCTGTGGGGCACGGATTGGCCGCATCCATCGCAAATCCCAGGCCGCAAACCCTCGGTAATCTCGCCGCTGTTTCCCATCGACGACGGCAACCTATTCAATCAATTCGCCTTGTGGGCCCCAGACGCGGCTCATCGCAAAACCATCCTGGTCGACAATCCGGCCAAACTCTATGACTTCTAGGGCGGGGGCCACGGGGGTGATTCTCAAACACAATAGCTACAAGGCAGCCAAATAGCTCGAAAGCTGTCTGGAGAAAGACATCCTCTGAGCGCGCCTCCGGTGGGGTACGGGAATAACTACTGTCCACGGAAACATTTACGGAGGGAATCCGTTACTAGAGGTAGCCGCAAGACGGAGGATGCCGTATGGAAAACCTTTGGAACGACCTGCGCTACGCTTTGCGGATGTTGTGGAAGAGCCCGGGATTCACCGTCGTTGCGGTGTTAGCGCTGGGATTGGGGATCGGGGCGAACACCGCGATCTTCAGCATTTTTAATGGGATACTGTGGCGGCCGCTGCCAGTCCAGGATCCCCAGCAATTGGTCGTGCTGGTCACCAAGTCACCCGGCTTGGATTTTCCGCTCAACCTGTCTTATCCCGACTTTAAGGATTTCCGCGAAGTTAAGGCGGCGTTTACGGACGTTGCCGCGTTTACCGTCGGCCCCTTGAACCTTGGCGTGGAAGGGCGGCCCGAGCGCGCCTGGGCGGAGTTGGTTACCGGCAACTACTTTTCCGTCTTGGGCCTGGAAGCGGCGCGAGGGCGCACGTTTGCCAAGGACGAAGGCTGGGTGCTGGGCAAGGACCCGCTGATCGTTCTGGGTTACAAGTACTGGCAAACGCGGTTCGGCGGAGATCCGAGTGCGGTTGGCCGGACGGTGCTGGTGAATCAGCATGCGTTCACGATTATCGGGGTTGCGCCGCAACGCTATCACGGGGCGTACTACTTCATCGAACCGGATTTCTATGTCCCGATAACCACCTTGGGCTTGTTGGATCCAAGTCAGGCCGACGACCTCAATAAGCGGACCTCGCAGTTTCTGCACGTGCTGGGCAGGTTGCAACCTGGCGTAACGGCCACGCAGGCGGCGGCGGCCGCGGAGCCCACGGCCCGCCGCCTGGCGCAGGAATATCCCGACTCTCACAAAGATATGTCGCTGTTGGTCATGCCGGAGTTGAGCGCGCGGCCGGAGCCGGGCTTAGGCAGCTTCATGTCCACGGCGGTGGTGGTGTTCATGGTGCTTGTGGGGCTGGTGTTGCTGATCGCTTGCGCGAACGTCGCCAACCTCATTTTGGCCCGGGCGAATGGACGTAGGAAAGAGATCGCCACGCGGACGGCGCTAGGGGCCAGCCGCTGGCGGATGGCCAGGCAGCTTTTGACGGAAAGCGTTTTGCTGGCACTGTGCGGCGGGGTGGCGGGTTTGGTCTTCGCGCGATGGGCCGCGCTGGGATTGATGTCGATCCAGATTCCTACCGACATTCCTCTGCGTTTGTTCGATTTGCGCATGGATTGGCGAATTTTTGTATTTAGCTTCCTCGCGGCACTCGTGACTGGAGTCGTAGCAGGCCTGATGCCCGCTTTGCAGACGTCGCGAACGGACTTGGCGGACGTCCTGAAGGCCGGGGGGCGCTCGGGAGGCGCTTCCGCCGGGCATCACCGGTTCCGGAACGGGCTGGTCGTGGCGCAGGTGGCGGTGTCGCTGCTGCTGCTGGCTTGCGCCGGGTTCTTTGTGCGGAGCCTTCAGAATTCCGCGCACATGGACATGGGATTTCGCGTCGATCACACGCTGATGATGTCAATGGACTTGGGGCTGCAAGGCTATAACGAGGCGCGGGGACAACAGTTCTACAAACAGGTCCGCGATAGGGTCAAGGCGCTTCCCGGAGTGAAGGGCGCGTCTTTTGTGGCCTACATCCCGATGGGATACGACGCTTCGACCGTGGACGTTTATCCCGAAGGACAGGTGATCGACGAGAAGTCCAAGGCACCGACAGCCTTCGATGATGCGGTGCAGCCTGACTACTTTGGCGCGGCGGGAGTGCCGGTGATCGCGGGCAGGGAATTTACGGAGGCGGATACCGCGACTTCGCCGAAGGTGGCCATCGTGAACGACACGTTTGCGAAGAAGGTTTGGCCCGGACAAGATGCAATCGGAAAGACGTTCCGGACAGAGAAGAACGGACCAACGATTCGGATCGTCGGGATGACGCACACGGGGAAATACCTGTTTCTCTATGAGACGCCGCAGATGTTTGTCTATTTCCCGATGGCACAGCATTACATCTCCGGGGCGGCATTGATGGTGCACTCGCAGGACGACCCGCAGCGGCTAACTGACCCTGTGCGCGAGCAGATCCGCCAAGTGGACGCAGGCCTGGCGGTGTTTGACATAAAGACCATGGAAGCGCACGTGATGTACGGGAAGCCGCTGTTGCCCGCTCGCCTCGGTGCCATGCTGGCGGGTGCCTTCGGGCTGCTGGGCTTGGTGCTGGCCTCCGTGGGAGTTTACGGAGTGGTGTCCTACTCGGTGAGCCAGCGCACGCAGGAGATCGGCATTCGGACGGCGTTGGGAGCGCAGCAGCGGAATGTTCTGGGCCTGGTGTTGAAGCAGGGCATGACCATGGCCTTGGTCGGAACGGGCGTGGGCATCGGGTTGGCGCTGCTGCTGTTCCGGGGATTGCATTCGATGTTGTATGGCGTGGAGTCTACGGATTTAGTCACGCTGGGTTCGGTTTCTTCGTTGTTGCTGATCGTGGCGTTTGCCGCCAGCTGTGTGCCGGCGCTGCGCGCCGCGCGTGTCGATCCGGTCGTGGCCTTGCGCGAACAATAGGGCCTGGAAAGAGAGGTGGGAACATCGGGACTCAGTAGCGTTTGTCTGAACCTCCGAACCTCTGGCAAAATTGAAGATCGCTTGCCTGCTCGGAAACTCGCAATGATTGGTACGCGCGAACCAGGGCGGAGCTGCCGAGAGGAAAGCCGGGTCCGATGTCCAGCCAAACCAACTCCACGCTGGTGCACACCGAGATTGCGCCTGCCGCGGCGGAGAAAACCGCCTTCAAGATTTTATTGGCGATCACCTTCTGTCATTTGCTGAATGACACCGTTCAGTCTCTGTTGCCCGCGATTTATCCGCTGCTGAAGATTTCCTTCCACCTGGATTTCGGACAAATAGGCCTGATTGCGTTCACGCTGCAATGCACCGCGTCGCTGCTACAACCGTTGGTCGGACTGTATACCGACCATCGGCCCAAGCCCTATTCGCTGGCGTTCGGCATGGGCTTTACGCTCATCGGCCTGCTGATCCTGGCAATGGCTCCGAGTTTCGGAACGGTGTTGGTGGCCGCCGGCCTCGTGGGCATCGGCTCTGCGGTGTTTCATCCGGAGTCGTCGCGAATCGCACGCATGGCTTCCGGCGGCCAGCACGGCATGGCGCAATCGCTGTTCCAGCTTGGCGGCAATGCCGGGTCCGCGCTCGGCCCGTTGCTGGCGGCGATCGTATTACCGCGGGGGCAGTCGAGCATCGCGTGGTTTTCGCTGGTCGCTCTGCTAGGCATCATCATGCTCACGGACATTGGTTCGTGGGCCAAGAGGAACAGGCCGAACAGACCGAACAGACCGAAACGCGTCGCGGTCGAAAGTGGGCCGCACTCGAATCCGGCGGTTTCCGAGCCCCACGCTGCCCTGCCCACCAAGAGGGTTGCCTATTGCCTGGCGATCTTGATGGCCCTGATGTTTTCGAAGTACATCTATCTGGCCAGCCTGTCCAGCTACTACACTTTTTATTTGATGAACAAGTTCCACGTGTCGGTGCAAAGCGCGCAGATTCATCTTTTCGTGTTTCTCGGCGCCGTTGCAGCGGGCACCATCATTGGCGGACCGATCGGTGATCGCATCGGCCGCAAATACGTCATTTGGTGCTCCATTCTTGGCGTTCTTCCGTTTACCCTGGCCTTGCCCTACGCCAATCTGTTCTGGACCAGCATCCTGAGCGTGGTGATTGGGCTGATCCTGGCTTCGGCGTTTTCCGCGATTCTGGTGTACGCGCAGGAACTCGTTCCCGGCAGAGTCGGGATGATCTCCGGGCTTTTCTTTGGATTCGCCTTTGGAGCCGGCGGCGTGGGCGCCGCCCTACTCGGCAAGCTGGCCGACATCAAGGACATCAATTTCGTATACCACGTCTGCTCGTTTCTTCCCGTAGTCGGTTTGCTTACTGCATTCCTGCCCAATTTGGAAACGCACACCATGCGCGCGGCGCGCAAATCGCCGGCTTGAAGTGCGCTTTTGACTGATGAAGTAGCGCTTAGCAGCTTGTCTTTGACAGAGTGGCTCGCCGGGCTCAAGCCCGGCGCCTACATAGAAGCGCAGAACCGCGGAACCGCAAAACAACTAGACGAGACAACGGCAATCGCGCGCGGTTCGCGTCAGTTTCCGGAAGGCGTCTTACCGGCGGATTTTACTTCGACGATGGCGATGCCGTTTACGCCGCTGCAGGCTAGCACGAGATTGCCGTCGGGGGTGTGAACCATGTTGCGGACGACGCCTCCGCCGGAGGGAATGATCCAGGTTTGGAATTTTTCGGTTTGGGGGTCGAAGCGCACGATGGTGTTGGGTTTGGTATTCGATTCGCTGTACCAAATGATGTTGCCGACGGCGGTGATGCCGTAGGGTTTGGATTTGGGTCCTCCGGGCGACGGCCATTCGGTGACTTTGCCGGTGCTGGGATCGAGACGGCCCAAGTAGCCGCGTGAGTAATCGGAATACCAGAGGATGTCGTCGGGAGTGATGGCTACACGGCGCGGGCGAGAATCTTCGTGAGGCAGAACGTACTCATGAATCGCGAGGGTGTCCGGATCAATGCTGGCGGCTTTGTTGCTGCCGAATTCGACGAAGAAGGGGACGCCTTTGGAGTTCACGGCCATGCCGTAGGGGTTGGATTTTGGAGTGGGGGAGTCGACGAGTTTGATTTCGCCGGTTTTGGGATTGAGGCGGCCCACCATGTTCGCGGATTGCACCGTGAAATAGATGTTGCCGTTGGGGGCGAAGATTAAGGTGTGAGGATCGCGGGCTTTGGGATCGGGCATCGGATACTCCGTGACTTGGCCTGTTTTTGGATTGAGCTTGCCGATGTAGGCGCGGAAATTTGCAGTGAACCAGACGTTGCCGTCTTGGTCTGGGACCAGGCCGTGGGGACCCGACATGGGAGTTTTCGGGTGATATTCCTTGAATTGATTGGTCTTGGGATCGAAGCGGCCCAGAGTGTTCGCCATTTGGCCGGTGTACCAGACCGAGCCGTCGGGGGCGAACATCGGATCGTGGGGGCGGGAGCCTGGCGTGGGGACTTGCCATTCCTTGATGGAGACCTCGACGCTTCCGGGAATTACTACCGCGGCGGGAGCTGGTTTTTCGGGGAAATTTTTGGCGAGGTAGTCGGTGACCGTGGCGAACTGGTCTTGCGAGAGCGGGGCGCCGACGTTGATCATCATGTGGAGAACCGTTTGCCATTCTTCGCGAGTGTGGCCGGCATTGGTTACGGTGGTGAGGCTGTGGCAGGCAGCGCAGTTGGTCTGGACGGTTTCCTTGCCTGGGCCTTCGGGCAACGGAGTTGGAGTTTGGCTGCGGGCGGGGAGTGCGCAGAAAGAAAGAGCTGCGACGAGGAGAAGCAGAAATGGCTTTGTCGATTTAAGTCTTCCTGTCCGAAGATGTGACTGTTCCACGGCGATTTCCATTCTGCGCCTGAAGCAACTGGCCCACTTGTACATCGGAATCTCCCTTTGTTTCTAGCCGAATGCAGCTTGCCGGCACCAACGCCTGAGCATGCAACGCGCGGGAGGGGTTTTGGGTTTCCGGCGAACGCGTTTTGGCCAAAAAAGCGCCCGCCACGGTCGGCGGCCGGTACAGGTGCACGTCGATGCGCTGCCGCAATGGGGAAGGTTGATGGGATGGCGGAAGAGAGCCGATGACCGATCGAGGGAAAGCGGTTTGCGCGGAGTTGACGTAGCGGCACTTTCTGCCGACGATTTCGCCGGACCCGGCCATCGCGGGTGTATGGTAAGAGGCAATACACTTGGATTTGAGTCAGGGGCCCGATGGCGAAGAAGACACGCATTCTGCTTTCTCTGACGACCGACGACAACGATTATCAGATCGAACAGGCGCAGTCCGCGGAACAAGCGGCGAAAAAGCTGGACGTGGCGCTGGAGATCATTTTCGCGGGTAACGATGCGATCACGCAGAGCACGCAGATTCTGAAAGCGGTGCAAGCGCCGGCGGAATCGCGGCCCGATGCGATTGTGTTCGAGCCCGTGGGGAGCACCTCGCTGCCGCAGGTGGCCCGCGCCGCAGCTACGGCTGGAATCGGCTGGGCGGTGCTAAACCAGGATGCCGGCTATATCGATGAACTCCGCAAGACCTCGCGTGCGCCAATTTTCGCGGTGAGTTCCGACCATGTGGAGATTGGCCGCATTCAGGGCCGCCAACTGGTGGCCCTGCTGCCGAAAGGCGGCTCGGTCCTTTATATACAGGGGCCATCGGACAATTCGGCGGCCAAAGAACGCACGCAGGGAATGCAGGAGACCAAGCGGCCGAATATTCAAGTCACGACATTGAAGGCGCAATGGACCGAGGAGAGCGCGTTGCGCGCGGTTCGCTCGTGGCTCAAGCTGACGACTTCGCAGAAGGCGACCATGGACGTGGTGGCGGCGCAGGATGATTCCATGGCCATGGGAGCGCGCAAGGCATTTCAGGAACTGAAGAACGAAGCCGAGCGCGAGCGCTGGCTCAAGCTACCGTTCACGGGATGCGATGGACTGCCGAATACAGGGCAGTCCTGGGTCCGCAGCGGCCTGCTGGCGGCGACGGTGTTCGTGCCGCCCAACGCGGGACAGGCCATTGAGATGCTAATGCAGGCAATCCGGCAGAAAAAGCTGCCGGCGGCGCGAGCGCTGATCGCGGCGAGGTCGATTCCCGCTTTGGACGCTTTGACTCCTCCACGAATCGCATAGCTTTCCGCGCCACGAAGCAGCGTATAATGCTGCGGAATTCACCGAAATTTGCAGGGCCACGAACTTCGCCGAGGAGAACTGGATGAAAAGCGAACGGAAGAGTTCCGGCATCGACCGGAGACAGTTTCTCGCTGCGAGCGGAGGAGGTCTGCTGGCCGCTGCAGTGCCTGCCGCAGCGAAAGCGGCGGCTGCTGAGGGCGGCGGCGCGGCTCCCAGGCATGGCGCGGTCCGGCGGGATCAGGGTGCGAGCGGTTCTTTGCGAAGGATTCCCATCGGGGTGTTCGATCCGGTTTACGACAAACTATCGCTCGACGAAATGCTGGACAGAGTAAGCGCGCTGGGACTCGAGGCGATGGAGATTGGGACCGGGTCGTATCCAAACTCGAAGCATTGTCCCGTGGACGAATTGCTGGCGGACCCGGCGAAAGCCAAGGCCTGGAAAAAGAAGTTCGAGGATCGCGGGATTCAGGTGGCCACTCTGAGTTGCCACGGGAATCCTGTGCATCCGGATGCCAAGCATGCCGCGCGAGACGCCGAGATCTTCCGTAAGACCGTGCTGCTGGCCGAACGGCTGGAGGTCAAAGTGATCGTCGGGTTTTCGGGTTGCCCGGGAGGCACGCCGACCGACGCGCAGCCGAACTGGATTACCTATCGCTGGCCGCCGGAATACAACGAGATGCTGGATTGGCAGTGGAAAGAGAAGGTCATCCCGTACTGGAAAGAAGCGGCGAAGTTCGCGCGCGACCACGGAATCCATAGGCTGGCCTTTGAGATGCATCCGAATTTCGTAGTTTACAATCCGCGGACGTTGATGAAATTGCGCGAAGCGGTGGGTGAGGAAATCGGCGCGAATTGCGATTTGAGCCATTTGTTCTGGCAGGGATGCGATCCGGTGGAAGTGATTCATTTCCTGGGCAAGCAAGGGGCGCTGTTTCACGCGCACATGAAAGACACCGTTCTTTTTCCGGAGAACGTGGCGAAGTATGGAGTCTTGAACTTTGCTTTCGACACCGCTGACCTCCCTCTGGCTTCCGAGACTTTTCGCGCGGTGGGTTACGGGCACAGCGCGAGTTTGTGGAAATCGGTGGTCAAGGCGTACATGGATGTGGGTTACGAAGGCATTCTAAGCATCGAGAACGAAGACCCGATTTTGCCGGGCGAGATTGGCGTGGAACGCGCCGTTTACGTGCTCAAGAATGTGCGCAACGAGTTGCTGGGCACTTAGAGTTCAGGCGGACTGCATGATTTGTGGCGCAGGTCGCGGCGAATAACAACAGATTGAGATTACG
The DNA here is from genome assembly GCA_963788495.1 of uncultured Acidobacteriota bacterium. Taxonomy (GTDB): domain Bacteria; phylum Acidobacteriota; class Terriglobia; order Acidiferrales; family UBA7541; genus Acidiferrum. The sequence continues at coordinate 309,322 of CAWBGX010000008.1, forward strand.
CGGAAATCCGGGAGCGCTTGATGCCTCAAGTAATTCGTTCTCCAAAAACTTACGATGCGTGCGTCATCGGGTCGGGCGCCGGCGGCGGCATGGCGGCAAAGATTCTGACGGAGGGCGGGCTGAGCGTGGCGCTGCTGGAAGCCGGGCCGCAGGTCTATCCCGAGAAAGACTTCAAGATGTTTATGTGGCCGTACGAGCTGCCACATCGCGGCGTCGGAGTGGGCGGGCGGGCTGCGGAAAATTTCGGGGAGTTTCTGGCTCCGAACGGGGCGTGGAACATTGACGGCGAGCCTTATACCTCCGCTCCGGGCGCGAACTTCCAGTGGTTCCGTTCGCGGATCGTCGGCGGACGGACGAATCATTGGGGCCGGATCGCGCTGCGATTCGCTCCAGTTGATTTCCGGTCGTACACGCGGGACGGGCTTGGCGCGGACTGGCCGATCAGCTACGAAGATGTGGCGCCGTATTACGACAAAGTGGAGTCCTACATCGGCGTGTTCGGGACGAAAGAGAATGTGTCCAGCGCACCGAATGGCGTGTTTCTGCCGCCGCCGAAGCCGCGCTGCACTGAGCTGATCGTCAAGAAGGCCTGCGACCGGCTGAATATTACTTGCATACCGTCACGGATGGCCATCCTGACGCGCTCCGTGAACGGCAGGCCGGCGTGCCACTACTGCGGACAATGCGGCCGTGGATGCACCACCGCGTCGAACTTCAGCTCCAGCCAGGTGCTGATTCCTCCCGCGATGCAAACGGGGAAGCTGACGTTAATCACCGGAGCAATGGCGCGCGAGGTGCTGGTCGGGAAAGGACGGGAAAGCGACAGGGGTTTCGTATATCGACAAGGCTACGCGGGCGGAAAAGAGAATTAGCGCGCGCGTGGTGGTGGTGGCGGCGAGCGCGTGCGAATCGGCGCGATTGCTGCTTAACTCCAAGTCGGCGCAGTTTCCGGATGGAGTGGCAAACTCTTCCGGGACCGCGGGGCGATACCTTACCGATTCCGTGGGTAGCGACGGCTGGGGCTTTTTTCCGCAGCTCGAAAAGATGCCGCCGCACAATCACGACGGCACCGGCGGAATGCACATGTACATGCCGTGGTGGAAATTCGATCGCACCAATGACTTTCCGCGGGGCTATCACATTGAATTTGGCGGCGGGCGAGAGATGCCCGGCGTCGGGGAGTTCGATCACCTGTGCCATCACGAAGAAGGTTATGGAGCGGGTTTGAAGCAGAGGGCGCGCCAGGTGTACGGCACGAAGATCGGTTTTGCCGGGCGCGGCGAGATGATTCCGAATCCCGATACGTATTGCGAGATCGATCCTGACAAAGTCGACCAGTGGGGGATTCCGGTGCTGCGGTTCCATTTCAAGTGGAGCGAGTACGAACTGCGGCAAGCTAAGGATATGCAGGAAACGTTCCGGTCCATTGTCGAGATGGCGGGCGGCCAGTACATGACCAAGACCGATATCGACGGGCAGTACCCTTTCGGGATTCACGAGGGCGGGAAGATTATTCACGAAGTGGGGACGGCGAGGATGGGGGCCGATCCGAAAACGTCCGTGCTGAATGGCTATTGCCAGGCGCATGACGTTAAGAATTTATTCGTCACGGACGGGGCGCCGCTGGTCACCAATCCGGACAAGAATCCGACCTTGACGATTATGGCCCTGGCTTGGCGGGCTTCGGAGTACTTACTGGATGAGGCCAAGAAGGGGAATTTGTAGAGGGCGTCGGAAGAAGAAGATCTAACACAGAGACGCAGAGAACGCAAAGAAGAAGGGGCGAGAAGAAATGGCGACGCAGGGAGTTACGCGGCGAGATATTTTGAAGAGCTTGATGATTGGAGCCGTGGGCGGGTCGGTTTTGCAGATTATTCCGGCTGATGCTGCGGAATACGTGCACCAAGCGGTGCGCAAGGAGAAAGAGGCATCTCCGGCGGGTAAGTATGTTCCGAAGTATTTTACGGGACGCCGGTATGAAACGCTGATGTCGTTGTGCGACTCCATCATTCCGAAGGATGATCATTCCGGTGGGGCGGTGGAAGCGGGCGCGCCGGAATTCATCGATTTGCTTACCAGCGAGAATGAGGAGTACCAGTTGAAGCTCGGCGGCGGGCTGTTTTGGCTGGATGGTTTTTGCATCGACCGGTACGACCACGTGTACCTTGAGTGCGCGCCGCCGCAGCAGAAGGAAGTCTTGGATCTGATTGCCTACCGAAAGAATGCCAGGCAGGATTCCACGCTAAGCCAGGGAGTCGCTTTTTTCGCTTTTCTGCGCAAGTTTACGTGCGACGGCTTTTATACCAGCAAGATCGGCATCGCCGATCTGCAATATATCGGCAATACATCGCTGCGAGAGTTTCCCGGCTGCCCGCCGCTAACCGAGGCGTAACGCGCAGCGCGCCGGTGGCCTGGATGCTCGCCGGGAATAAATCGATGGACGCGAAGATTCACATCCGCCCAGCTATGCCCGCAGATGTCCCGGTTCTGCAGCAATTGATTGATGCGTCCGTGCGCCAACTGCAGGCCCAGGATTACACACCTGCACAAATGGAAGGCGCGCTTAACACTGTTTTTGGGGTCGATAGCCAGTTGATCGCGGACGGCACGTATCTGGTGGCCGAAGCCTTGCCAGCAGGAGATGCGGGTGCCGTGATCGCGGGTTGCGGCGGCTGGAGCAAACGCAAGACACTCTACGGCGGTGACAAGTGGACCGGGCGAGAGGACTCGCTGCTTGACCCTTTGCGCGACGCGGCTAAGATTCGCGCGTTTTTTATTCATCCAGCTTGGGCGCGGCGCGGCGTCGGCACCCTGATTTTGCAGGCTTGTGAAATGGCCGCGAAGTCGGCGGGTTTCACGCGATACGAGATGGGCGCGACCTTGACCGGGGCCAGGCTTTTCGGGGTCAAAGGCTATGTTCCGGTGAGGCGAATCGAAATTCCGCTGGTGAATGGGGAATCGCTTCCGGTCATTCACATGGAGAAGTTCGCGTAGTCCGGGCATTCTGCTCGGAAGCCGCCAAGGATGCCGGCGCTACCAACTGCCAGGAACGCGGACGCTTAGAACTGGAGCTTCGCGAGATATTCGTAACTGGCGCGAGGATCGTCGAAGGACTTCGCGTCATCGTTTTCCACATAATAGTGCTGGATCCCGGCCTTGCCGGACTGCGCGAAAATGCGTTTCCAGTCGATAGAGCCTTCGCCGACGTTAGTCATGTGGCCCTCTTGGACGGGGTGGCCTACCGCGCCAGAATAGTCGTTCGGGCCGTGTCCTTCTTTCGTCCAATCCTTCACGTGAACGAGCGGGAAGCGGCCCGGATAGCGATCGAAGTAAACCACAGGGTCCTGACCAGCGACGGTCATCCAGCACAGGTCCATTTCGATTTTTACGAGCTTGGCATCGGTGTTCGCCAGCAGAAAATCGAAAGGCAATTTCCCGCCGAGTCCTTCAGTGGACACGAACTCGAACGAATGGTTGTGATACGCAAACTGGATTCCCGCTTTTTGAGTAATCTCGGCGGAACGGTTGAAAACTTCGGCGGCGTGCTTCCAGCCATCGGCATTGCGTTGGGCGGCATCGATATACGGGCAGACGATGAATTTGTGGCCCATGATGTGGGCGGTCTCGATGGCCTCCGGTAACTTTTTCTCGATGTCAACCAGGGGAAAGTGTCCGGAGGGAGCGACCAGGCCATTTTTGTCCAGGACGGCGCGCGCTTCCTTGGGAGACTTACCGTAGTTGCCGGCGAATTCGACTTCGCGGTAGCCGATCTGGGCGACCTTGGCGATGGTGCCGTCGAAGTCTTGCTTCAGGAACTCGCGCACAGTGTAGAGCTGCAAGCCTATGCGATCGATGTGATGAACGGCGGCAGCCGCCCACAGAGGATGCGAGGCGGCAGCGAGGGAGGCGGCAACGGACGTTTCGATAAAAGTTCGTCGGTTCATGGCCGGTAGTGTACCCCATTCAGGGAAGGCAGGGGGAGCGTGTAAAAGAAAAAGGCGGCGCCCGCAAAGAGCGCCGCCTTTTCCGTTGGGTGCTTAGCCTAGAAAAGGAACTTCAAGCCGAACTGCAAGGTGCGGGCCCGGTGCGCGCCCGACGGATGGAGGAACTCTCCGCTAGCAAGGTCGTTGTTGTTGCCCGCAGGCCCGGTGACGTAGAACTCGGTATGATTGAAGACGTTGAAAGCCTCGGCGCGGAACTCCAGTCCCACGGCTTCGGTGAACTTGAAGTCCTTGAGCAGCGACATGTCGAAGTTGGTTGTGCGCGGGTTGTTAAGAAAATTCCGGCCGGTATTGCCGAAGGTGAGGCCCCGCGGTACGGCAAAGGCGTTGGGATTGTAAATTAGGGGACCCGGCCCGCCCGTGCTGGTCGGCACAGCGCCGTGCGGATCGCCAACCAGATCTGCGTATTGACCGCTTCCCTGGCCGTTGCCCACTCCGGCGTTGTCGCTGATGCCGCTCCACACGATGCTGAATGGCGTGCCCGTTTGCACCGAGAACAGGCCGGCGTACTGCCATCCACCCAGAACCTTGTGCGCCATGCCCGGTTGCCGGAAGAACGGCAAGTCATACACATAGCTTACGTTCAGCATGTGCCGCTGGTCGAAGTTGGAGCTGGCGCGAGCCGATTGAAAATTGTAAGCATCGATGAAGGAACTGTTCGTATTGAAAGCTCCTCCATCCGAGGCGTCGTCGATCGAGTGGCTATAAGTGTAAGCGACGCTCAAGGTTAGGGGAGCTATGGCGCGCCGTGCCGAGAATTGGAACGCGTTGTAGGCGGAGTTGGCGGTGAACGACAGTCCGTTGATGTTGCTGAAACCAACGAAGGGGCGCAGCGGATTCGGATCATTGCCGCAGGCAACGCCAAGGTTGTTGGCCGCCTGTCCGGTAACCGGGACGCCGCTGGAGGTGGTGAAAGTATTGCAATCGTTGGGGCCAATGGCTTCGCCGACTGCGTACGGATTGTCAGCCAGGGGGACGGATGGAATCTGGTTGGCCTCGCGGCGCAGCCCGAGATGCGTGCCCTTGCTGCCAACGTAGGCGACGCTGGCGACGATGTGCTGCGGCAGTTCGTGCTCCACGTTCAGGTTCCATTGTTGAACGTAAGGCCACATGCCTTTGATCGCGATAGCGTTGAAGCCCAGCGGGAAGGCTTCGACCGCGCCGCCACCACCGCCGCCGCCGATGCCGGTGTACCCGGTAATGTTTGGCTGGCTGGGATTCAGGACCAGAGGCGCCGTGGCTTCGAGCGCTTCGACGTTCTGCTCGTTGCCATTGCCGTGCTCGAAGAATATTCCGTAGCCTCCGCGCAGCGAGGTCTTGCCGTTACCCCAGGGGTCCCAGGCAAAGCCGATGCGTGGCGCCGGATTGATCAAGTGTCCATGGACGCAGCCGCGAGGAATGCCTGCGCCGCCACACTGGACGATACCGTTGAAGACGCGAGGATCGGTAAAGTCAAGCTGCGCCATTGTCGTCGGATCAATCAAAGAGCCATCGCCTGCGATGGCTGGGGCGTTCGCCGCGTTGTAAACCGAGGGTTCAAAGTTGAAGGTCTGATTGGTCTTTTCCTTGTAGGTCCCAAACAAGCTCATGCGCACACCGAGGTTCAGGGTCAAACGCGGGGTGATGCGCCAATCGTCTTGCAAGTAAGGCTCGACGATCTGGTAGCGGAAGTAATATTTGGGTTCAGAGTTTACCTGCGAGAAGGAGTTGATCTGGCCGACCAGTAGGTCGGCGAAGGCGTTGCCGGTGCTGATCCCGGTGTTGCTGGCATCGAAGTTCAGGAAGCCCTGGACGCTGCCAAAGCTGCTCTGTTCGTTCTTCTGAGCGATGGCCACGTAGGCGCCGAACAGCAAAGTGTGCTTACCGAGGACCTTGGTCATGTTGTCGCGGAAGGTGTAGGTGGGGTTGGAATTGGTCCAGGGAATGAAGGCATTGTCTTCTTCCAGGGTCCCGCCATACGCGGTGGAATTGCCCGTCAATAAAAAGCCCGGCAATTTGTCGCCGAAATTGGGAAATAGCCCGGTCATGGTCATGCTGGCGGGCCGCGGCACGGCCCCAGGGCCGGTGTTGGAAAGCGTGATGTGATCGGCCGTATAGCTGGCGACGAATTCATTGAGCAGGGTCGGCGTGAGGGTGGAGGTCAGGCGAACCACGGTGCTGGTGCCCGGCCCGACGAAGTTCGTTTGAATGGTGGGAAAGCTGCATCCGTCCGGACAACCCCAGAGCGTGGTTGCGGTTACGGTCTGCCAGGAATCGTGGATGTAGCGGACGGTCAAGCGTTCGTTGGGCGTGAAATTGTGGTCGAGGCGCACCAATTCTTCCCGCCACTTGGTAGCTTGGGCGGGAGAAGAGTTGAAGCAAGCAACAACGCCTTCGCCGCACAGCGAGCCGGGCGCGTTCGGAAGGGGAATTTCCGCCAAGATAGCTTGGGCATTCACGTCAACCGGGAGCGGGCCCATGCTGCCGTTAAACTTGTTGCCGGTTCGCGGGTCGACAGGGCAATCGATCATGGGATCGGTGCCCGCGGGAACGTTGGGATTAGGGCAGACATCGCTGAAGTCTCCGCCGCGCTCGGCTACGGAAGGCACGCCGGTCAGGAACGACTGGCCAGGCACCAAGTCTCGGCGCCACTCTTCGGAAAAGAAGAAGAACGTCTTCTGCTTGTTCGAGTTGTAGTGATTGGGAATGAAAACCGGGCCGCCGATGGTGTAGCCGAAGTCGTGTTTCTTGAACTTGGGAACAGAACCTGCCGGATCGAAGAAGTTGCGCGCGTTGAAAGCATCATTGCGGCCGAAATAGTAGACGTCGCCATGGAACCCGTTGGTTCCAGACTTGGTTTCCACCTCGACGGTGCCGGAGGCGTTGCGGCCGTACTGCGCGCCGTAGTTGGAGGTCAGGACCTTCACCTCGGCGATGGCGTCGATACTCGGATAAACGTTCAGCGTGGCGTTGCTGCCGTTGTCCATGTTGTCGCCGCCGTCGAGCTCCCAGTTGTTGTACTCGGTGCGCCCGCCGTTGAAGCTGAACGCCACGCTGCCGTTGACGCCCACGGCCCCTTCGTCTTGCTGGGTCTGGTTGCTGACACCGGGGACGATGGTGGCCAGCTGCACGAAATTGCGCCCGTTCAGCTGTAGCTGAGTAATCTGCTTCCCGGTAACCGTGCCGCCCAACTCGGAGGACTCTGTGTCCACTTGGGCGACGTTCTCGCCCTGGACCACGACTTCCTCGGTTATGGCGCCCACGGCCAAGGACACGACGTCGTATCGTGTGCGGCATCAAAATCTTCCATCTGTAAGGGCAAAGCGATTAGTCGATCAAATCCGCTAAAAATGCTCCATTTGGTCGCCTGTTCGTAGATCGTGCCCAAGGTGTCAACGTCCCAGTTATTGTGAAACCAGAAAGTCCCTGGCGGATGGCTCCCGCGCTTCGGACGGTGCGCTTTCATCTCTGGGGTGTCAGTCGCCGCCGGGTGATAAATCCCTGAGCGGCTTTTCAGGAGATCCAAAACGCTGGCTTGTTTTTCCTGGGTTGTTAAGCTCGCAAGATCTGAATGCCGAGTTGATCGAGACTTTTTTGGCAAATCAATCTGACCTTCGTCGACAGCGATTCCGTAAAGCGCACTCAGGAAGCCCCGGCGAATCGCGAGCATGGCCACTTGCGATCCACCTCACCCCATTGACCGACCACGACACCGTTGTCGACGATCAACACGGCCCCGGAACCAATTGCCTGCGCATAGAGCCAGGCGTCATTCAGCTTGGCAGCCGACCAGTTGTGGTCCTCGGGTTTGACACTGGTCCAGGTGGCGCCCTGATAAGGAGCGCCCGTTAATGTGCCGGGCAAAAGAGACGACCCAGCCATCAGCGTGGTAATGAGGCCAATGAAGATGCCGGATCGATCGAGTCTCCGTCGCATTGAATAGGGTATTCCATTTTATCCCGTTGTCTGAAGATCAAAAGCCTTTCGGCACGGCGACAGGCCACCTTTTCACAGAACGAAAACGACGAAGACAAGTTCGGGCAGGAGCACGAGAATGACAGACCATGAACGAGCAACTTCCTTCGGCTGAATACCTGGTAATTTCCCGGGACAGTGGGGACAAAACCCTCTTCCGCGGGGCCAAACAACAGAACGCGATCGACCAATCTATACCGGGCTTGATCGATTGGTTAGCGGGGAAACGAAGCGCGGGCAACGGCTCACCTCTGAAGGTAAGACGGTCGGGCGGCAAAATGTGAACCCACGGCCCTTTTGGCGAATCTAAGGAAGTGATCGGCGGCTACTGGTTCATTCTCGCTCACAACCTCGAGGAAGCCGCGCAGATCGCCGAAGGCAACCCCTGTCTGGACTGCGGCCTGTTCCTTGAAATCAGGCCCATTGACCCGCAGCTTGCAACCCCCGACAATACCCGTTAGCCATGACGATCTCTGCCTGGGTTATTTTGCCGCCGTTGTCGGTGTTGAGGCCGTTGAGGCGGAGATAGGCGCAGGCTAAGCAAATTTCAAACCCAGAAAGTCGTAGAGATTCTTCTTGCCGGTGCCCGCGCTCAATGAGGAACCGCGGTAGGCCTGCACCGCCATTTCGGCGTGCGGCAGTTCGGCTGTGTCACGATTCTCTTCAGGGAGACGGTCGAAGAGCAGAGAGCTGAAGGTTTTCCACGCGTCGTTCCGGTTGCGAAAGAAACCGTATCGAAGCCATCCTCGCTCAGTTACTGCAGGACATGGGAGGATGGCGTTCGTCTCCGCTTGGTCGCGCGCTGGTTGCGGGTCGACGACGGCCCACGCTTGCACCAGATCCGGGTAGGCCGATACCAACTGGAGGACGCCGAGTCCTCCGCGACTAAAACCAGTCGCGACCACGCGTTGTTTGGCATATCGATCGGCCAGGAATTCAGCTAGTGCCTTCACGTATTCGCGCCAGTTCCAGTCGTCGATGGTCGGAATCGGCGGTGCTTGGGGTGCGATCACGAGGGTTTCAGGAAGGCGCCCGAGTAGAGCCTGAAACGGAGGCGTTTGATGAACACATACCAGTGGGAGTGCGCCAAGTGACGAACCAGCTTCACCCTTGCCGTGCAGAAACAGGAGAATCGAAGCAGTGGCCTGGTCAGAGTCAGGTTCGACGACAAGAGCAGGTAGCTTGACTCCATTCGAATGGAGTGGAATGGTGATCGTGCACGCGCGCATGGC
>CAWBGX010000009.1:0-220259 GCA_963788495.1 uncultured Acidobacteriota bacterium
ATCGAGCAGGGCGCGAACCGGGTAGGGAAGCTGATCGAAAAGGGCAAGGGTGCGGAGTACGAGCGGCTGTTGAGCAAAGTGGCCGACAGCATCCAGCGGGAAGGATCCGCCGCGCCGGTAGTCGCTGAATACGCGCCGCGTCTAATAATCTCGCCGATGAGATCGACGGTAACAATCAGGATTTGTCCGACACCCTAGCGCAGCTCGCCGATGGCGATGGACGCGGTTTTAAGAATTTGAGACAGTACATTGAGGGGAAGATTACCGATGCCGAACAAGCTCGCAACTTCTATCGCGCCATCGACGCCGCAGCCGCCGAAGCCCGCAAGGCCGGCTTTGCGGAATCTGCTGGACATGGTGACGAACTACGCGGAGGGCGAGGCGAGGAAGATACCAGCCGTTCCGAAAGTGCCCAAAGTGCCCCGAGTTCCGCGCGCCCCGAGAGTGCCGCAAGTCCCGCGAACGCCGCCGGTGTAGATGGTGAGCGCATCGATCCACAGGTTGCCGAACTAATCGGCAAGAAGAGCGCATTTGATCCAAACAGATTTTACTCCGGCTTTGATCCCCTCCTCCTGAAGCACCTGATCCCCGAAGAACTGCGCAAAAAAATCTCTGACGAAGCGGAGAGGGTGCAAAGTCGTGGCACGTCACAGGCCGGCTTGTACGACCTCGACAGTCAGAACGCGGCCGATGCGCTGCGAGCCAGAGATGTACTACGCGACGCTCCCGGGACGCCCGCGGACCTGGAGAAGATTTACCACCACCTCGAAAATCCAGACGAACGGCTCACCCGTGATCAGCAACGGATTCTAGACGAACACATTCGCCCGCTGATGGATGAGTCTGCGCGGTATCACGAGAAGCTGACGCACGGCGCCGGTCAAGTCGAGAACTACGTGCACCGGATTCCGATAGGCAAAGGTGGCGCGCTCGATCGCATCATGGGCGGCGAGAGCAAAGTGGTGGGCGGCGGAAGCACGCTCTCCAAGTCCACAGGTGCGACGAAGGGCCGCGTGATGATGGCCCTCGAAGACGAAACCGGCGAGCGGCGCGTGGTTGCAATCAAGCAAGGCCGGGTTACGGCGTTCGATGGTGGGGAACCTGAAGCCCTGGGCCGCATCCGCGGGTTGGAAACGCAGGGTGTGAAGTCCAGGGGTGAATTGCTATCTCGGGAACTTGAGCCCCTTCAAAAAGAAGATCCACAAGCTAACGAGCGAGCAGAGGGTACTCACGTCGGGTAAGAAGCGTGAAGCGGCGTCACAGCGCCGCATCGGGAACATCGAGAACCGGCTCGCCGAGCTACGTGAGGCCGCCCAGGACCTCTATCGCCGTGACGATGGTCGACTGCTGACCGATCAGGACCTCAACAATCGCGTGTTTGTGGACAAGAACGGGAAGCAGTGGCGAATTACGCAGGCCACTACGAAAGAGATTGAGGCGAACACCTCGCAGCGCTACTACAAGAACGCCCTAGCCTTGTCGACGATGAATTTCTTGCAGATGCGACGTGCCGAGCGGGCAGTACCACTTCCTCCGCCAAAGCTATAAGAACTCTCCGGACTTCCAACAGGTGGCCGCGAAACTCAGTAACGGTGCGGCGCCGGCGGGTTGGCGTCCGACCGCACTCCCACAGTTCCACGGGTACGTGTTCGAACCTCACACCGCCGAAGTGCTTGATTGGATGGCGAAGCGGCTACAGAGCGAGGTGAGCCTGGTATACGAAGATCGGCAACTTCCTGCGTACAGCGATATTTTTCAACCCCTTGATTCACACCCCGAACATTGGCGTCCACTGGATCGTCGAGAAGGGTTTGACCGGTGTCGGCCCGCAGAACTGGGGGCGCATTCTCCGCACCGGGTCACGCGCGATCGATGCCGTGATTCACCAGAACAAAGACTATATTTCGGCCCTAGATCAGGGCGCGCCATTGCAGTACGCGCGACTCGAACGCGATGGCACCACACAGCTCCTTCTCAATCGCATGGGCCGCGAACTGGAAGCCAATCCAACGGCCGCCGCCCGCGTAGCGAAAGCCCTGGGCTACGCCAACCCGCTGAAGCTCGTGCGGGCGATCTATAAGTTCTCCGGCAAAGTGACCTGGGTCACAAACGACGTGGCGATGCTCCAGGCGACGTACGAGCACATGGAGCGGACGGGGGAATCGTTCAAAGATTCGATTGGCGACGTTTCCAAGCACATCCCCGACTACCGTCTGCCAACACGGATCTTCGATAGCGCCGGGCTCGCCAAGCTGATGAGCAACCCGAATTTTACGATGTTCGGCGCGTACCACTATGGCGCGCTCCGCAGTTATGCGGAGATGGCGAAAGGGCTGCTCTCGGAAGATGTTCCACAGGCAGAGCGCCTGAAGTCGTTGGATCGACTCGCAATGCTCGGATTAGTCACCTTCGTTGTGTATCCGCAGCTCGACAAGCTTGCTCAGCTCATGACCGGGGATAACACGGCGCAGTTCCGTCGCGCCGGCGCCAGCACATTCCTCTGGAATCTCGTGCAACTCGCTAAGGGGAACAAGTCTACGACCGATGTTCTGGAATCGGTAGCTACGCCCGCGGCTCATACAAAAGCGGCTCTCCAGCTAGCGGTCAATCGGGATTTCTACACAGGCCGGAAGATTCTACGAACCCTCGGCATCGGCGGGGGATATCGCGAAACAAGTCGGGCGGTATGCGGCGAATGCGGTGTCACCGATTCAGCAGGGTTCGCGGGTTCTTGAGGGCCGACAGACACCAGGCCAGTTTGCGGCGAGCTTCGTAGGCATTCGCACGAAGGTTAAGACTCCCGCGGAGGCCTTCTGGCCTCAGAAGCTGTCCCTGGACCGGGCGCCTCAGGGCGTGGCGACTGAAGAGCAGCGCCAGGCGGGCCAATTGGCCAGAGGTTACGAAGATCGAATTCGGGATGGCGGCATGAGAACCCAAGAGCTGGGGCAGGCAGTGAAGCGCGGTGATCTGACGGTGAAGCAGGCGGTTCAGATCATGAAGAACGCGCAGGCACCACGGCTTGCGCAAGATTTCAAACGGTTGCCGATCGAGGATGCAGTCAAGGTCTGGAATGAGGCAAACACTGACGAGCAACAGATGCTCCGGCCGTTGCTGGTGAAGAAGGCCCTCAGCCTCAAGCTCGACGATTACACGCCGAAGCGCCAGGAGGAGATATTCAAGGTACAAGGTGCGGGGAGCGCTCGCGGCGCCGGTGAGGGTCCCTGACAAGACCACCGAACCTGCCTGAGTCTTCCACATCGGCTCCGTTCTCGGCAACGCAGTAGGCGGCAATTCACAGAGGAGGCTCAGAACAGTGGACGCAGAACGATCAGCGAAAGAGATGGCTCAAAGGCGCAAGCAGAACAAGTGGCCAGCTACACAAAGCCGAGTTCGGTGGTGCGCACCTATCTCGCATACAGCCTCGTTGGAGTGGCCGCAGTAATGGCGATTCTATCCCCATGGCTCGGATCACGGTGGGCGCTCGCATCCGGAGCGATCAGCCTTGCGGTCATCGCCCTTGCAACGGTCTACGCCGTCGTCTGGGTTAGTAGCGCCACGTGTTGGCTGGGAACGATCGCGGGCTGGCTCGGGATTATCGCCGGCGGCGCCACGGACCGAGATAGCCAGCGCATCAACCAAGAACTCATGAAGCAGGCGAACCCTTCGAAATTGCAGTGACGAACTCACACAGGAGGATTTTTTGTGGAAGAAGGAACAGCAATTCAGGGTGAGCAGGTAAGCTCTCCCGTTGCGAGGCAGACGACGCAGAACTTTTCAAGCCCTCGCCGGGGCGGTCGAAAACCTGCAAACGAGAGCCGCGCCGATGAGCTTCGGGAGAGACTTCTCAAATGGAGTTACTTCCGGCAAGTGTACGGCCATTACTTCGTGTCCTGGAAAAAGCGCTGCAGATCAACCACCAGTTGCTTTCTCATCTTCTGTTGGATTGGAAGAGTGGGAGCGGGAGAAGGATCTGGTGCGTGATCGAATATCATGAACGGTCACGGTCGCTGTCTTGACTGAAGCTGACGAGAAGAAACTGCTCTCGAAGGTGTGTAGGTGGCGTAGCGAAACGTACGTGCATGGGCAAGGACAGGCCGAAGTCGAAGCGTTTGCTAAAAGGTGTCGCACGATGATGCTGGCCGGAATTAGGTCGGTGCGTCGCGAAGAGTGGGGACTTCTCAAACAAGAGGATCCAATGGCGCTATGGACTGCCCCTCCACAGGCCTGAAGATCTGGCACATCCTGCGAACGGAATACTCTGCCACGGTGAATGTTCGCAGCGTGGACGTGATTCCTGTAAATCGTTTGTTTCCGTCACCGACATGCCCACTTCGAAATGGCAACTCCGCTGAACGGGGAGGAGAGAGAGTCTGTGCCTTCGTATGAAGCATCAATGCGTAATCTCGCCCGGGCGCGGGCGAGTAAGCGCTGGCATCCACCCCGGCTTTGGCGGAGCAAGCAGGAAGCCGGTGAAATCAGGAGATGGGTCTTTCAGTGGCTTACCTGCCGCGATCGCAGCAGGCCGTCCGGCCGCGCTTGGGCCCGAGAGCTGGGCGTCTCCCACACCTGGGTCCAGCGACTGGTCCGGGAATTCGCAGCAGACCTGACCGCAGTGCGCCGGCTACAGGCCTATGGTGAGCCGACGCTATCGCAACTTAACCGCGCCAAGGAGTACACCCGACAAATGAGAGAGCGTGGAGAACTGCGTGTGTCGCGTCGGGGGACGCTAAAAAGAAAAAGGGCCGCGCGTCAACGCGGCCCGGAAGATCAAATGGGAGCCCTACATGCCGGAGAGTACGCTCGCGGAAACAAATCAGTCAAGCGAAAAGGATCGGGTCGATGAAAAAACTTATCGAATTCCCATCTCAACGGGAATCTTCAAACACTGCCCGGACATGCTCGATTCAGTCTGGCTCTTCCTCTGGTACATCGACAAGACCACCAAAGAGACCAACGGAGAAGGAGCCGTTCTGGGTGGAATCCCGGTCACTGATTCAGAACCTACAAAGGACCTTAGAGTATCGCTGAAGATAGTCCGCAAATGGCGCCTTCATTTGGCGAGCAAGGGTTACACCCGCACTCGCAGAACGCCCTACGGTTACGTCGTAACACTCCTCAAGTCTAGAAATGGGCCTGGGGGACCCGTGCTCGTCACCGAAAGCGGCTCCGAGAGATTTACCCAAACGGGAAATCTCTACCGAAGAGAATTGCCCAAACGGGAAGTCAGATTTACCCAAACGGGCAGAGAGAATTGCCCAAACGGGTAAATACAAAGAAGACAGAACAGGACTTAACAAAGACAAAGCAGTAGAAGCAGTAACTGCTGCTGCGGCCGCTCTTCTTCTAAAAAGACGAAATGCCGAAGAGTGGAAAGCCATCAACCTAGCCCCAGCGGGATCCGGTCACTTTCAGGAGGCCTGGCGACAAATCTACGAGAGCCGTCCAGACACCGAGCCGCTCAGCGATTGCATGGAGCGATGCATTCAGTCGTGCAAGTCGCGTATTCCAGTCCCAAAGACATTTTACGAAGCCAAGCGCAGCGTGGAGAAGGACGAAGACCGCGCGGGGGGATCGGATGGGGTCGGCAACGGCGAACTACCCCCTCTGCAGACCTTCCGCCGGATCGGTGACGGCACGCTACCACCCTTGCAGCCGTTCCGGCGATGAAGTAGGCGAGCGAATATCCAGAACGCTGTTTCCAAAAACCCTCACGACCGGGCAGTCGTAAGTCACTGATTTCAGGGTGGCACCGAGGGTTAGTTTTTGACCTTCCCAGAAACACTCGTTCTCGAAAGGGTAAATGCAAGATAGGGCAAGAAAGCGCAGGGCGCAGTTGAGTGAACGACAGACCGAACGACAGAAGCTGGGAGCGAAACTCGATCCAGCATTGCGCGCGTTCGTGGATCGCGTGATCGTGCCAGCGTTGGTGCGCGAGTACATCGCGGAACACAAAGACGCGAATCGTGTTGCCGAGCCCGCGAGAGCTGTGCGACAGTTCCAGTCGAACGACAGGCTTTCAGCCGAGGGGATTCAATGAATCAGCTCCGCTGCGCCATCTACACCAGATTCTCGAGCGATCGCCAAAGCCCGACCAGCATTACGGATCAGATTCGAAAGTGCCGCGAACATGCCCAGCGGAACGGATGGCTCGTTCTTGAGGAGCATCTGTATTCCGACGAGGCGATCTCCGGCGCGAGCACCGACCGCGCTGGTTTGCAAAGATTACTCGCCGCCGTCGCCGGCCCTTCGATCCCATTCGATTGCATTTTGATCGACGACTCCTCCCGCCTCACCCGGCGCTTGGCCGATGCTCTCAATCTCTTTGAACGACTCACGTTCGCGGGCATCAGGATCGTAGCCGTCTCCCAAGGAGTCGACTGAAGATAGCCCACAGGCTGAATTGCTGATGAGCGTGCACGGCATGATCGATGCCGTTTACTGGCGCGACTCGCACAAAAGACCCACCGCGGGATGCAGGGCCGCGCGCTCGGTGGGTTCGCCACTGGCGGCCGGTGCTTTGGCTACCGGAGCGTGAGAGGCGCGGACGAAGCGATTCGACTAGAGATCAACCCGGACGAGGCTGCAATCGTGCGTCGGCTTTTCGAAATGTACGCTGGTGGCCTAAGCCTGAAGCGTATCGCGTGGCAGTTGAACGCCGAACACGTTCAATCACCACAACCACAGAAGGGCAGGCTCAGTCGGTCGTGGTGCGTGTCGTCCGTTCGCCACATCCTACGCAATCGCAGGTACGTCGGGAAAATCGTGTGGAACACTCGCCGGAAGATCCGCGTTCCCGGAACCGGTAAGAGAGTCTTTCGACCTCGCCCAGAGTCGGAATGGGTCACGGTGGACGCCCCGCATCTTCGAATCATTTCGGATGAGGCGCTCGCGGCAGCGCACCGCAGGTTTGAAACGGTGAAACGGGTATTTGCGAGGGATGGCGGCGGCCTAGCCATCGGTCAAAAACGGTATCTCTTCTCGGGCCTGCTGAAGTGCGGTGAGTGTGGCGGCAGCGTTGTTCTGGTGTGCGGTCGAGGGCGCGCATGGTGCCGATCGCTACGGATGTTCCCTACACCACCAGCGCGGCGACGCCGTTTGTTCTAATGCACTCGCTCGTGCGGAGAGACGACCTGGAAGAGCGACTGCTCCAACGCCTCTCTGAAGTGGTCCTTCGCGAAGATGTAATCGACTACGCCATCGCCGGACTCAAGGACGAAATGGAGAAGCGATTCGACAGTTTGAGCATGGAACTCGAACGAACGCGTCAGAGGAAGCGGGGTATCGAGGAAGAACTGGGCCGGCTGGTTCGGGCCATCGCGGAAGGCCAGCCGTCGAAGAGCCTCATGTCAGCAATCGCTGACGCGCGAGGAAGAACTCCGGTCCATCACGGATCGGTTGCTAGAACCGGGTCCTGACTCGCTCAGTTCGAGACTGGAGGCGATGAAGACCTTTGCCGTGTCGCGGCTCACCAATCTGCGAAAGCTGATCTCGCATCCGGAGAGCGTCGACCAGGCGCGCGCCGCACTTGCAGAATTCTTCGGCAGATTCACCCTGGATCCGACCAACCAGGCTGGCGAAGCCTGTTACACGGTTCGAGGAGAAGTAGACTTCTTTGGCAGTGAGGCTTGGCGCGAACGGGTGGTGCCGGGGGCCAGAATCGAACTGGCTACGCCCGCCTTTTCAGGGCGGCGCTCTACCAGTGAGCTACCCCGGCACGCTGGAGTCTGTTAATTTTAGGGATGCGCGCAGGTTGTGTCAAATGCCGCTCTCGGCGCATCTCGCGCGCCCGCACAATGCCGCCCAGGTCTCCAGTGTCCACACTTCGATCCGCCGAGAGAATTTCCCCGCTGACGGTACTCACCATTGGCCACTCGACGCGCACTCTGGAGGAATTTCTCGCCTTATTGCGAGCGCACCACGTAGCCCGCCTGATCGATGTCCGCACCATTCCCAAGTCCCGCCGCGTTCCACAGTTCAACGCTGAATCCCTGGCTATGGAACTCCCCGCCCAAGGCATCGACTACGTGCCCATGAAATCGCTCGGCGGGCTGCGCCATCCGGCAAAAGATTCCGCAAACGCCGGCTGGCGGAATGCCTCGTTTCGCGGATACGCCGACTACATGGCCACAGATGAGTTCCAGCAGGGCATGGAGCGCCTACTGGAACTGGCGCGGGAAAAGCGCAGCGCCATCATGTGCGCGGAAGCGCTACCCTGGCGCTGCCACCGGTCGCTCATCGGCGACGCCTTGCTCGCCCGCGGAATCCAGGTCCAAGACATCCTCAGCGTCAAGGAGAGCAAGCCGCACGCCCTCACGCCCTTTGCCAAACTAAACGAACTCGAGATCACCTATCCCGCCGAAGGCACTTTGGACCTATTTTCGGAAACCAAAAAATAGGACGGATTTGTCTTTGCGCGGCGGCTTCAGCCGCACAAACGTGTAGGGGCGCGCTTTAGCGCGTCCCGCCCAATCCCCGCCGTAGGTCCGCTCCCCCGAGGAAGCTCAGCGCATGAAAGGACCCGCCGGCCAACAGGGTGTATATCCCAAAGCTGCTGCGCCAAGACCGCCCAGCCAACCCGTGCATGGGTTCCTGAAAAAATGCCACCGCCAAGAGAATCGGTGAAATCAAGAGCAGCAGGGAACCAATCTGTTGGAAGACTCGCCTCCAACCCGGCGGCAACTCCCACAGGTACAACCCGAGCGCAAGGTTCACGAGAGCCGAGCACAACAGGTAGATGTGCCGCGAGACAAACATCATATGCACATCCGGAGCCAGTTCGTGCATCGCCGGCGTGTGGTGGCGCATCACCTGGCCGGTCAGCACAAAGACCAGCACTCCAAGCAAACCAAATGTGAGATGTAAGCGGCGCATCGCGGATCGCGTGCGCGGATTCTAACAAAAAACCACTGACGTTACAGGACGCAGGGAAAAGTCCCCTCTTTAGGAGGTCGGGGCTTTCAGCCCCGACGTAAGCTGCGTGCTTTCAAAGGGCTTTTAGCCCCTGAAGCAACGCCTTTGCCATCTTTCCGCAGCCTGTTCACTGCGCCGATTCGTCGAATTCCTTCATCCAACTCCGGCTCTTGAGCACTTCGCGCGGCCGCGTGCCGTCCGGCGGGCCGACGATGCCGTCCTTCTCCATCAAGTCGATCAGGTGAGCGGCCCGTCCGTAGCCGATGCGCAGCCGCCTTTGCAGTGTTGAGGTAGACGCCCGCCCCGCCTCGCAAACAACGCGCACGGCATCATGGAACAGTTCGTCATCCGCCTCGCTGCCGCCGCCCGCTTCGCCATCTGCGCCCGCTTCGGGCTTGCCGTTTTCATCCTTCGGCGCTTCCAGAAGCTCCTCGTTGTATTTCGCCTGCGCCTGCTCGCGCCAGAAATCGCAAACCGCCGTGATTTCATCCTCGCTGACCAAAGGCCCATGAATCCGATGCAGCCGTGCCGAACCCGCCGGCAGATACAGCATATCGCCCTTGCCCAGCAGCGATTCCGACCCATTCGAGTCCAGAATCGTCCGCGAATCCACTTTGCTGGCCACCCGGAACGATATCCGGGCAGGGAAGTTCGCTTTGATCAATCCGGTGATCACGTCCACTGACGGCCGCTGCGTGGCCAGAATCAAGTGAATGCCCACCGCGCGAGCCATCTGCGCCAGTCGCGTAATGGACTCCTCGACGTTGTTGGTATCCACCATCATCAGGTCGGCCAACTCGTCGATCACGATCACCAGGTAGGGAAGCGGCTTGTGTTCGCTCTCCTCCACGTTGTCGAACAGCGACAAAGACTGCGCCTTCTGAAACGTCCGGTTGTACTGCTCGATGTTGCGAACCCCGCGCTGCGCCAGCAGCTTCAGCCGGTTTTCCATCTCCTTCGTTGCGTTGCGCAGAACGTTCGAAGCAATCTTCGGATCGGTCACCACCGGCGCGATCAGGTGCGGAATATTCTCGTAAAGATTCAACTCCAGCCGTTTCGGATCGACCAGCACCATCTTCACGTCTTCCGGGCTGGCCTTATAAAGAATCGACATCATCAAAGAGTTGATGAACACGCTCTTGCCGGTGCCCGTGGATCCCGCGATCAGCAAGTGCGGCATGGCCGCCAAATCCGTCACCCGAATGCGCCCGTGCAGGTCGCGCCCCATGGCCAGGGTCAATTTGCTGGGTGAATTGGTGAACTCCGAAGCCTCGATGATCTCCCGCAAGGCGATCGTCTGCCGGTTCAGGTTCGGCACTTCGATGCCGATCGTCGATTTCCCCGGAATGCGCTCGATCAAAATCGATTCTGCCTGCAAGGCCAGGCACAAATCCTCGGTCAACCCGATAATCCGGCTGTACTTGATCCCCGCTTCGGGCTTGAATTCGAACGTCGTCACCACCGGCCCGGGATTGATCTGCGTCACCCGTCCCTGAACGTCGAATTCCAGGCACTTGCTCTCAATCGCCCGCGCCCGCATCTTCAGTTCATCTTCGTCCAGCTTCTGGCTGCGCTCTCCCTCGCGCAGCAACGAAACCGGCGGCAGCTTGTAATTCGTGCTCCCCTTGGTGATTTTCGGCGCGCTCGCACTCTTCGCAGCCGGCTTCTCCGGTTTGTCGGTATTCACCACGAAAATAGGGGCCTTGTGCGCCTCCCGAGTCTCGTCCCCTTCGTGTTTCTTCCGGCCGCTTTCTTTTGCGAAGATATCGCTGGCGTCCGCCAGCCGGATCGCTTCTTCTTCCTCCTCGGGTACCGTCTCCACCGCCCGCCCGGTAATCTGATTCACCGGCTTGCGCCCGGAAATCCGCGTCTCTTGCAAACGCCGCCTCATCCGGTCATCCTCGCGGCGTTCCCTCCAGTCCTGCCAGCGCGCCTGCACCTTTTGCAAGATGCCAAACTTCTCGACCTTCCCAAGCGGCCCCTTCGCGCTACTGGCCCAAGCATGCGCCCCGGAAAACGAAAAACTGGTAGTCATGAAAATCGCGATCACCAAAAGCGCAAAATCCACCAGATACGCCCCACGATTCAAACTGGTCAGCAACCCGGACGAAATCAGCGTCCCCAGCAGTCCTCCCGCAGGCACGGTGCTCCGAACATCAGGGAAGTGCAGCAAGGAAAGCATCGAAGGCAGCGACAACAGCAAAAGCAGGTACCCAGCCACGGACGCCCAGTGCGCATCGGTAGCCCGGCTGCGGAACCACCGCCAACCGAGTAGCCCAATCGCCAACGGCAGCAGAAACGCCGCAAAGCCCAGCACCTGGAACAGCAAGTCCGCGCCGTAAGCCCCCACGGGCCCAATCCAATTGCGCGCCAAGGGTCCATCCGCCGCAGGCGCGCTGACGTTCAGCGCCACATCGTGCGGCGAATACGAAATCAGCGCCAGGGCCATCAGAATGGCCGTGGTGATACACAAAAAGCCGATCAGCTCGTTGAGCCGTTTATTGTCGGTCGGGGTCAGAAAGCGCACAGAGTTCTCCTCAGCATTTGGGGAAGGCTGAGTGTTGCGACGGGCACGTTGGCGCTAGCGCGCGCCCGTATGAAGCAAAGCCAAAACCAACACGATGATACCAAACACCAAGCGATAGACAATAAATACTTTCAGCGTGTGTGTTTGCAAGTAGCGCAGAAAGAACCGGATAACCACATAGCCGCCGATTCCGGAAACCAGAATGCTGATCGCCAGCGTGGAAAGCGGCAAGTCCAGCCCTCCCGCCTTGTGCATCTTGATCAGCGCCGGCAGTTTGGAGGCAACCGCGCCCGCAATCAGCGGAGCCGACAGCAGGAAAGAAAACCGTGTCGCCGCTTCTCGAGTGAATTTACGGAAAAGTCCGGCACTGATCGTGATGCCGGAGCGCGACACGCCCGGCCACAGCGCCAGGGCCTGCGCCGTTCCGATCCCAATGGCGTCGCCCAGGTTGGATTGCTCCAACTTCCGGGTCAGATCTTTCCTGGAATCCGCCCACCACATCACCAGCGCAATGAGAATCAGCGAAACGCCGATAATGGCCGGCGTGCGCAGATGTTCCTCGATGTACTTATCGAAGAGTTTGCCGAGGATCCCGCCAGGAATCGTCCCAACCACCATGTACCAGAAGAGCCGCTTGTGCTGCGCCACCTCTTCCGTCGGCGCATTCGCCGGATATTTCCCCCCAAGGCCGCAAATGAGCAGCGTCCACCAGTCCTTGAAAAAGTACAAAATCACCGCCAGGAGCGTCCCGGCGTGCAGCGCCACATCGAACGCTTCGCCCGGGTCCGGCCAATGCATGAGCCAAGGAAACAGCACCAAGTGCGCGGTGCTGCTCACGGGAAGAAATTCGGTCAGGGCCTGCACCAGGGCGAGAATGACCGCCTGAATTAAGGGCATCTGGGTTTACTTTTCCTTTGGCGCCGGCTGCGATGTGGCGGGAGCCGGCAAGATTTTGCGCATCTCGTAGGCGTCCAGCCGGCCTAGATAGTAGCGCTTCAGCACCGCTTCGATACGATAGCCGTGCCGCTGCCAGAAGGCAACCGCCGCCTCATTCTCCATTGCCGTTTCCAGAAGCACCGTGCGCACGCCGCGCAAACTCAAATCCCTTTCGATTTCCGCCAGCAGCAGCCTGCCGATTCCGGTTCGGCGATGAGCTTCGGCAATATCCAGGGTGATGACATGCGCCAGCGGCGGATTTTCTTCGGTCAAAATGAAGCCGATGACGCGATCGCCTTCCAGCGCCACCACGCAGTCGGCCGAAGCCAGCGACAGAAAATATTTCAGCGTGGTCTTGGAGTACGCGATGCCCGCAGGGAAGCACGATTGATCCAGGCGGAATACCGCGGCGAAATCCTGCGGCTGGTAGTCGCGTAGCGTGACCGACATTTGCGTCTGCGGTTGCAATCACCGCCCCCTCGCCAGCGACTCGGAAAAAGGGGACGAAGGCGCTTCACGAAATAGCAAAGATAGCCGCGCAACGACAGAACGGGCGGGCATTTGGCCCGCCCGTTCCGGAATCGTCTGGAAGAATCGCTTCGTCGTTTGGTTCATGACCTCATGGCGCGGACGAAGTGACTCTTCGTTCCGCCTCTGGCCTCACAGCTTTACGGTGACGGTCTTCACTTCGGTGTAGTTCGACAGGGCGTATTCGCCCAGTTCGCGGCCCAGGCCGGATTGCTTGAACCCGCCAAATGGCGCGCCCGCGTCGAACACGTCGAAGCAGTTGACCCACACCGTGCCGGCGCGAACGCTGTCGGCGATGGCGTGGGCTTTGCTGATGTCCTTGGTCCACACCGCGGCGGCCAGGCCATACATGGTCTTGTTGGCGCGCTCCACCACTTCGTCCATGTCCTTGAACTTGAGGATGGTCATGACCGGCCCGAAGATTTCTTCGCGCGCGATCTTCATGTCGTCTTTCACGTCGGTGAACACGGTGGGCTCGATGAAGAAGCCCTTGTCGCCCACGCGTCCGCCGCCGGTGGCCAGCGTGGCCTTCTCGTCCTTGCCGGACTCGATGTAGCCCATGACCTTGTTGAACTGGTCCTGGTCGACTTGCGGACCCTGCTCGGTCTTCTTGTCGAAAGGATTGCCGACGGTGCGGCTCTTGGCGCGCGCCACGCTCTTGTCCACGAATTCGTCGTAGGCCTTCTCTTCGACGAACAGCCGCGAACCGGCGCAGCAGCACTGCCCCTGGTTGAAGAACAGCGCCTGGTGCGAGCCTTCGACAGCCTGCTCCATATCGGCGTCGGCGAACACGATGTTGGGGCTCTTGCCGCCCAGCTCCAGCGTGACGCGCTTGAGGTTGGTTTCCGCGGCAGCCTTCATGATCAGGTGGCCCACTTCGGTCGAGCCGGTGAACGCCACTTTATCGACGTCCATGTGCCGCGCGATCGCCGCGCCGGCTGTCGGGCCGTAGCCAGGAAGAATATTGACCACGCCGTCGGGGAATCCCGCTTCCATGATCAGTTCGCCGACGCGCAGCGCGGTGAGCGGCGTCTGCTCCGCAGGCTTCATCACCACGGTGCAGCCCGCGGCCAGCGCCGGACCCAGCTTCCATGCCTGCATCAACAGCGGGAAGTTCCACGGAATGATCTGCCCCACCACGCCGACCGGCTCGTGCTTGGTATACGAAAAATACGGCCCGTTCACCGGGATGGTCTTGCCTTCGATCTTGTCGGCCCATCCAGCGTAATAGCGATAGCAGGCGATGGTCAGTGTAAGGTCCGCCGCGCGCGCAATGTGCGCCGGCTTGCCGTTGTCGAGCGCTTCGAGCTGGGCCAGCTCGTCGGCGTACTTTTCGATCAGGTCGGCGAGCTTGTTCATCAGCACGCCGCGCCCCGAGGCGGTGATCTTGCGCCGCCAAGGCCCCTTCTCAAACGCCGCGCGCGCCGCGCTTACCGCCTTGTCGACATCGGCGGCATCGGACTCGGCCACCTGGGTGATGTCGTCGCCGGTGGTCGGATTAACCGTGGCAAAGGTCTTGCCGGAAACGCTGTCCACCCACTTCCCGTTGATGAGCAGCTTGGTCGGACCAATCTTGACATTCGGTTGCAGGGTTGCAGTAGCCATCAAAAACCTCCTCGAAATGTGTTTGCGCGGGTGGTGCCGGCAGGTGGGCTGACCCAGGCGCCGACGTGGGCGCAAATGAAACTAACAAGGGCAAGCCTATACCCAGCAGCAAAGGTGCGCAAGGAAAAGGAGGTACAGGAGGCCGATAATCGTCGGGAACGGGCGCGGATCATCGTGTGGCTCCAGTTAGGACTGCGGAAGGTTCCGCGGCTTGGATGGATTGCTGGTTGTCGGTACGGGTCCCAAGGAGGTCATAGATGACTTCGGGGTCGGTGTGCTGCTCCATAAAGATGGAGCCACGCATGAGGAGGCTACTGGCGTAGGTGAGGACGGTGGCGCGGCGAGGGGTGATGCGGCCCTCGGCGAGGAGGACGA
The DNA here is from genome assembly GCA_963788495.1 of uncultured Acidobacteriota bacterium. Classification (GTDB taxonomy): domain Bacteria; phylum Acidobacteriota; class Terriglobia; order Acidiferrales; family UBA7541; genus Acidiferrum. The sequence continues at coordinate 14,882 of CAWBGX010000009.1, forward strand.
TGACGTTGGTCAGGAAGTCGCTGATTTCCTCGGGCGTGTGGAGTTTAGGGAGTTTGGTGGGGTGGGCCTCGCCGAAGAGATCTTCGCAGAGGTTGTCGGTGTCGCGGGGCTGCTTGGCGCTAGCGTGCTGAGCGCAAAGGCCGGATTGGGGGTCTTGCGCCGGACGTCTGCAGCGGCCGTGGTTGGCATAGACGAAAGTGCAGCGGTTCGCGTCCTTGGAGGTTTGGGATTGGTGCTGGGCTGGCGTGGTAGCGATGGTGGTTTGTGTCATTTTGGTCCTCGTTCATTGAGAGAGATGAGTTTTTTGTATGGCCGGGAGCATCCCAGACACTTTAGACCGGGCGCATATCTGACACTTTCTGGTTCGGTTCGGGCTGGGAACTTGCGGACCGGGAAGGGGACGCGTCCCCTTCCCGGTCCGCAAAGTGGGGCGAGTTGTTCAGCAACGGCGCCACTCGAAGTCGCTGGCTGTCGAACAGCCCGATGGGGTGCTGCGCCAAGTACACCGTGAACCAGCGGTCGTCTTCCGGCAACAGGCCTACGCGCTCGCCCCACAGAACTTCACTCAAAAACACCTGGTCTTTCTTCCAACGAAAATGGCCTGGCCGTCGCACGCTGCGCACCAGCATATACCCGGGATACTCCGGTTCCGGCACCTGCTCTGGATATTTTCGCGCACTGGGCGCATAGACCTCCGCTGGCGTGCGCATCCCTAGCGCTTCGTGCGGACGCACTTCATTGTATTCCTGGCGAAAGCGCTCCAGCGCGCGTTGCTGTTTGCGCCGGTTGGCCGCGGGCGGCTGGGCCACCTCCTGTTTCAGCGTGCGATGCATCCGTTCGTGTCGGCCATTCTGCTCCGGATGTCCGGCTTCGATGCGCTCCGGCACGATGCCCAGCTTGATCCACCATACCGCCAGCTGCGACAACCCGGCCAGCGCACGGCTCGCAAACGGTGCCCCGTTATCGGTGCGGATGGCTGCCGGCAGGCCATATTCGCGGAAAGCCGCTTCAAAAATCGCCTGCACTCGCGCCGTGTCGGTCTTCTCCACCGCTTGGCTGCGCAGCAGATAACGGCTGTGGGCATCGGAAATGGTCAGTGGATCAATACGCTCCCCGTCCCCGGTGCGGAACCAGCCCTTGAAATCCGCGCACCACACGCGGTTGGGTTCGTCGGCATGGGCCAGCGGTTCGCGGTACGGGGCGGTGCGCACGCGCTTCCGGCGCGGCACCACCAATCCTTCGCGCTGCAACAGCGCTCCGATGGTGCTGGCCGCCGGCCAGTGGCGTCCGGGCTGGTCCCGCTCCAGAATGCGCTTGAGCTTCCGCGGCCCCCAGCGCATATGCGCCTGCCGCAGCCCCAGCACCCGCTGCTCGATCTCCTCCGGCATCTGGTTGCGGTGCCGGTGCGCGGCGCGGCTCTGCTCCAGCAGCCCGGTTACTCCCGCTTCGCGGTAGCGCCGCAACCATACGTACCCGGTCTGCCGAGTGATCTCGTAGCGTTCACAGAGTTCGCTCATGGTACGTTCCCGCAACTCCCGTTCAAAGATAAAGCGAAGTTTTTCTTCCATAACACTGCTCGTTTTCCATGGCATGCGCTGGTTGTACACGCTGCTGCCAAAGTTCCTGCAGTGTCAGGGATGCTCCCGGTCTGTTTTGTCAGGGATGTGCCCGGTCCGTACCTTTTTGTATGATACCCCCCCACCCCAGGGGTAGTGCGTATGAGATTGAAAGGAAAGGGGTTGCAAATACCTATGGTGGAAGTTGTTAAAAAGAAAGGGAGGTTTTGGGCGAAGGCAAAGAGGTCTGAAGCAAGGAAGTAAAGACGCGACGAGGGCTGGCCGGGGCTGGGGGCTGAGCAACACGTCCAACTACAGCATGGAATCGTTACTACGTCAATATATTTATTTATAGTACTAGAAGTGCGGTAGTACTTCTTGGTGGATTTTTTGAAACGCCGCAGCTTCCGAGAAGCGGTTCGGAGGTGCCCGGATAAAAGCGTTGTTCCTCTTGTATGGGGAGCAATCGGGGGATTGAAGGCCCATTTGCGAAGTCCACCTCAATTGCGAAGTTAGCACCCTATGTCGTTTTCATTGTTGTGCTTACGGACGGGGCAACCGCCGCATGAAGCTATCTTGTCCCAGTGAACGGTGTAGTCCGGCCAACCATATATTTGACCTGGCACCAATTCCAGGCCGCGCAACCACGTCTCGAAGAGATCGATGTACGGATCATTGGAAACACTTCGGTGTCCCTGGGTTTGGTGACAAATTACCAGTAGGTTTTCCGGGAGGCAGATGGCGTTTCGGCCCCAATAGTAGAAGTTGCGCGAAATCAGAGCGTTCTCTCCCCTGAGATCAGTATCGATGTTTTCAGGACCATGAACGCTCGCGCGCTGCCTGGGCTTTTTGGTTGAGTTCGAGTAGTCGTAAATACAATCCCCCAAGCGCTCTGCGAGGTCGGCGCTACGCACGTTCGGTAGCCGGTGTGACCAGCTGTCCTGTGCGAGCCGATCATAGTCCCTGAGCGAGAGAACGGTCTCGATCCGCATTGCGTAGACAAGATGTCCGCTCAGATCGCCGCCAGGGGCGTTTCTCGAGCCAAGGCCGGCGACCCAGTCGCCCTCCTTCGCTGCCCGGCGTATCCCAGGCTTGCAGATGGCCAACGAACACATGCCCCGGAATGGGTTGGGGGCTGCGCCGTCGTCGATGGGGATCGTGTAGCTAAACAGGCGAGGCATGAGAATCCTCCCGAGAGTAATGTTAACGCATGGAATAGCTAACACTAAGGAGAGCATACTTAGATAGTGACTGAACCTCCTGGTGTGTTCAGTTCGACATGCCGTCAGGTGAATCTGGTCGGTCTGCGCGTAGATTTCGCAGCGAGGAAACGGTGGCCCATGTGGGCGACGAGGCCGTGCAGTTCGCGGTTGAGTGTGGCGGACGGACCGCGGTCTTGCCCCCTTCCAGGTGGGGCCCTAAAGTCTCGAAGCGCTTGACAGTCGCTATTGATGTAGCTAGGAATCGCTTGGGCTACTCGAACAGGCGCAAGGCACGGAAAAGGATTGGCGGCTTTTGCAAATAAGAACGCTCGTTTATGAAAACCCTGACGCGCGAGTCCCGTTAACACGAGGTCTTTTCAACGGTGCGTTTGACGAGAGGTATAGGAAACATGATAACTATGTGACTAGAGTATTTGCAGGCCACGAAATCATTCAGCTGGAGAGAGAAGAGGAAGACTGAGGGGTAGCCGTGGACTTGCGGTATACCCCATATTCCCCTATGAGCAGCGCTAACAAACTGCGCTTGATCCGCGCGGCTCGCGAGGCGGGCTTTTCGGACGAAGATATCCTTCGGGAGATTTTACGTGGTGTGTACGGAAGCGAGAAGCGCCGCAGGATGGTGGTGGAGTGGGGCGAGTTACTGGGCAGGACTGCTAGCGACGCGCTCCGGATCGCGCACGTGGCCGGGCTGCTGCCGAGCGCGCACCCACCGCGCGGCGCGGGGTAACAAACGCTTCCCTGTATAAGTCCGGAAACGTCTCGCGGATGAACTTCTCGTCCTCGGCCGAGGCGCTGGCGAGCTTCCTGACCTTGGCGATGCGGTCGTTGCGGTTCAGCGCCGCAAGTCGTCGGGCGATCGCCGTTGTGAGATGTTTTTCCGCCATCGGTTCGGGCCCCAGAAATTAGTATGCCCCGGCTATCGCCAGCTTACAAGGACCAGGTGCGTAGGGATTAGTCTAGTCCTTACCGTAGAAAAAGGGGCAGGCTTGGTTGGTTCTTGCAGGGACGAACTGGTGGCGGGTACCTTGATGCGGGAGTCGTTTATGGCAGCTCTGAACGGTGTGATCATCAAGAACCCCAACATCCTTGGGGGAACTGCGGTGTTTAGGGGTACGCGCGTTCCTTTCCAGGCGCTGATGGACTATCTAGAAGGCGGGGAGACGCTGGACGAGTTTTTGGATGATTTTCCGACGGTCAGCCGGGAGGCGGCGATATCCGCTCTGGAACTGGGCAAGTCGCTGGTGATTGGCGAGCTTGGATGAAGATTAAAAACGCAAAGGCGCCCGCCTCGGAAGTCGACCGCTACACTGCGGAGGATCTCAGTTGGCCCAGTTTTGGATTTTGAGGCCGCGGACGCGGCGGAACTCGCGCTGGTTGTTGGTGACGAGGATCAAATCAGAGGTGGTGGCGTGCGCGGCCAGCCACAGGTCATTATTTCCAATCATCTGGCCTTTGCGCTCGAGTTCGGCGCGGATTGCACCGTAGGAGTCGGCGGCAGCCGCGGGCAAAGGTAATACCGGGAGCAGTCGGGAGAGTTCGGCGAGGTATTCGAGGGTGGCGGCGCGCTGGGAACTCTTGGCGGCGCCGTAGAGGAGTTCGCCGAAAGTGATGACGGAGAGGACGGCTTCACCGGGACGCAGCGATTGAAAGCGGCGCAAGACCTCGGGCGGTTTGTTGCGGCGGATGTAGATACAGATGTTGGTGTCCAGCAAGTAGCGTGGGTCCATTACAGGCCCTTGCGTTTTTGCGGGCGGTCTTTGCCTCGGCGGATGTGCGTGGCGTCTTCCGGCAGGTTCGCCAGAATCTCGAAAGCGCGCACCATAGCGCCGCGCTTTTCCCGGAGAACTATCTCGTCGCCGTTGCGGGAGATTTCCACTTCTTTGCTGGTGACGCGGAATTGTTTGGGTAGCCGGACGGCTTGGCTGTTGCCGGAACGAAAGACTCGCGCGGTGGCCATGGGCAAAGCTCCTCGATGTATATACTGGTAGTATACACATAGGAGAGTCCGAGGAAAAGGAGAAGATTTAGCGCGGACAACACCCGCCAATCGGAAGATTGGCTTTCCCAGGGTGGGCCGGTCTGAAGACCGGCCACTACACTGCTCGCGAATCAACTCGTCGCTTGGGTTAAAACCTCGCGGAGGCGGCGGGCAACGATGGCGTCCTCGCCGGGTTCCAGCATCCAGACGCCTACCACGATTTTGTTGGCGTCTTTGGGGATGCCGGCGCTGCCCTGCGGGGAGCCGGTGGCAGGATTTAGTTCGATACTGGGAGTGCCGGCGCGCAGTTGCTTGGCAACTTCTTTGGGAGAGATTTTGACGCGCTGCTGGTCATAGCGAATGACCAGGTGCGGCACGTTGTTGGCAATCGGAGGTATGAATACTTCGGATGTGAGGGTCGGAATGTCTTTGAGTGCCGCGGCAATACGATCGGCGCGGCGGCGGAACTCCGCTTCAAACTCGGCGTCCGACTGGCTTAGGAACCAATCGACCGCCGCCACCATGCCGACGATTTGTTCCTTGGCGACCTTCATTCCGCGGCCGACGGCGTCATCGTTGGGACTGTTGTTCTGGGTGGCGGCGGCAATCAGATTCGCTTTCCCCAAGAGCAGGCCGGCATTTTGCGGGCCGCGGATGCCTTTGCCACCGGAGAAAGCAACGAGGTCAAATCCCATTTGCGTGTAATTCCACAAATTGGAGATCGGTGGCACGTCGGCGGCGGCATCATTCAAGCAGGGGACTCCGTGGGCGTGGGCGACGCGAATCCAGTCTTCTCGGGAGATTTGTCCGCCGTCGGCGGCATTGTAGAAGAAACACATGGCAGTGTTGCGGGTGAAAGCCGACTGGTACTCCGGCAAGGTCTCCACGTCGACGAAGCGAATGCCGCAGTTGCGCATGGCGTGATCGTAATCGTAGCGGTGCGCTTTTTGGACGATGACCTCATTCTTCAGGCCGCTCATGTCGGTGGGCATGGCATGGCTCGTGGAAGATCCGTTGGCCGCGGTCATGCACGCCGCGGTGGCCAGAGTTACGGCGGAAGCCGCGCCGGCGGTGACCATGGCGGCTTCGCAGCGCAATTTTTGCGCCAGGTATTGGCCAGCGGCATTCTGCAAGTCTTCGAGGAACACCGGATGCTTGGCAGCCTGGGCGACGGCGGCTTGCACCGAAGGCGGCATGAGCGACCCGGTCAGATAGGTGTAGGTTCCGGCGGCGTTTATGGTCTTGGTGATGCCCAGTTTGTCGTAGTAGTCCACCGGGTCGGGGGCCGGAGCGGATGCGGCAACGGCCTTTTCAAATGGCAGAGTCCGGGTGAACGCAAACCCTGCTAGGGCTAGATTGATTCGCTCGAAAAAATTGCGTCTGGTGCCAAAGCCGCTCATGAAATGCTCCTTCGTCGGCATCCGCTGAAGTTTCCGGTACGGAGATTTTGCCGGTGCGATCATATCGCAGCGAAGCCTTCCGGGGCAGGAACTGTGGGTAAAAATCTGGCGGGGCGCGGACGGCAACGGCAAAAAACCCCAGACGCAACTACGGCGTCTGGGGCACCCTGGGAAAGAGCGGGCACGGCGTGCCGTGCCCCTACGAAGTGGGCGGTTGGTCTTCTGCGGAAATATGGCTAGAGGAATTTGGCGCTACAGGAGCGAGGCGGGCCGGACTAAAGTCCGTCCCCTACATATCGCGCGCGAGCGGCGGGACCGCGCATTGGGATCAGGGCGGCTCAGAGATCAGACTTCGAGGATTACTGGCAGGATCAGGGGGCGCTTGGAGGTGTGTTTGTTGATGTAGCGCTTGAGGTCTACGCGGATTTTTTCTTTGATTACGCCCCAGTCGGTTTTTTCTTCGGGGTTGGATTGCTCTACGGTTTTGAGGATGACGTCGCGGGCACCGGCCATGAATTCGTTGCCATTGTCGCTGAACATGCCGCGGGTGACGATTTCGGGTTGCGATTCCATGCGGCCGGTGTGTTTGTCGATGGCGATGATGGGGACCACGACGCCGTCTTCGGAGAGGTGCTTGCGATCGCGGATCACGACCTCTTCGATTTCTTCGAGGGAGCCGGAATCGACGCAGACGCGGCCGGCGGTGACCGGGTCGCGGCGGAAGGCGCCGTCTTCGGTGAATTCCACCGGGCGGCCGTCTTCGAGGAGCAGAATTTCGCCGGAGACGCAGCCGAGTTGGTGAGCCAGGGCGGCGTGGCGGAAGAGGTGGCGATATTCGCCGTGGACGGGAATGAAATAGCGCGGCTTGACGAGCTGCAGGAGGAGTTTTTGTTCTTCCTGGCTGGCGTGGCCGGAGACGTGGATGGTGCCGGCGTTGTTGTCGTAATAGACCAGGGCGCGGCGGCGGAACATGTGGTCGAGCATGCGGAAGATGGCTTTTTCGTTGCCGGGGATGATGCGGGCGGAGAGGATGACGCTGTCGTTTTCGTCGACGGAGACGAAGCGATGGTTGTCGACCGCGATTCTGGAGAGCGAGGACATGGGCTCGGCCTGGCTGCCACTGGCCACGATGACGATGCGCTTGGGGTCGAAGCCGCGAATGTCTTGCGGGCGGACTACCATGCCGTCGGGAATGCGTAAATAGTTGAGGGAGTGCGCGATTTCGACGTTGTCGACCATGCTGCGGCCGACGAACGCGACTTTGCGGCCTACGCGCGAGGCGATGTCAATGACCTGCTGGATGCGGTGGATGGACGACGCGAAGCAAGAGAGGATTACGCGGCGCGGGGCGGAGCGGCAGAGCTCTTCGATGCGCGGAACGATGGAGCGCTCGGAGGGCGTGAAGCCGGGGCGCTCGACGTTGGTGGAATCGCTGAAGAGCGCGAGGACGCCGTCACTGCCGTAGCGCGCGAAGGCGTGGAGATCGAAAGGCGCGCCGCCTACGGGAGTTTGGTCGATCTTGAAGTCGCCGGTGTGGATGATTACGCCCAGCGGCGTGCGGACCGCCAGGGCTACGCAGTCGATGGTGCTGTGGGTGACCGGGATGAATTCGATCTCGAAGGGGCCGATTTCGACCAGGCGGCCGGGCATGGTTTCGCGCAGCGTCGTGGAATCGAGCAGGCCGGCTTCTTCCAGGCGCTTTTTGACGAGGGCCAGGGTGAAGCGGGTGCCGTAGACCGGGACGTTGAGGTCTTTGAGGATGTACGGCAGCGCGCCGATGTGGTCTTCATGGCCGTGGGTCAAGACGATGGCGCGGACGTGCTGGCGGTTTTGTTTTAGATAGGTGGTGTCGGGAATGACCAGGTCGACACCGAGGAGCTCGGATTCGGGGAACATCATGCCGGCGTCGATGACGATGATGTCGTCGCCGAAGCGCAACGCCAACATGTTCATGCCGAATTCGCCGAGGCCGCCTAGGGGGATGGCTGTAAGGGACTGCGTGGTCTTACTCAAAGAAAGGTTATCTCCATTTATCTAACGTCAATCGTATCACAGCGGGCGGGGCGTTGCCTGTGGTCAGCGAGGGCGGTTGCTTTTGATTTTTTGCGACGCTTGTTGAGCTTGAGTTTGAGGCTTCTCAGAAAACGCATGGGCATGGCTTCGCAGCAGGGAACGAAGTGGACGGCGACTCCGCCGCTGTGGCATGGACAAGAGCAGGCCGGCTTTCTTTTCACGAGGGAACTCCAGTCGAGAAACGAAACGCGGTCTGGAGTGCGGCTAGGATTTGCCACTGCTGAAGAGATGGGCTATGGCTACGAGGATGACCGCGCCGAGGGTCGCGGCGGCAAGGCTGTAGAGGAAGCCGCCGCCGAAGATGCCGAGCTTGGTGAAGACCCAGCCGCCTACGACGGAGCCGACCAAGCCGAGAATGATGTCGGTGATGCAGCCGAAGCCGGCGCCGCGGGCAATTTTTCCGGCTAGCCAACCGGCAAGCAGGCCGATCACGATCCAGCTGATTAGGCCGCGCTGGGAGATGCGGAGGTCAACGACGCGTTCCTGGAGGAGAGATAGGGACGACAGCAACGTTACGAGCATTGGGCCTCCTGAGGCGGAGATCGTGACGGAGCTTGGAATTTGATTGCGGCATTGTAGCGTTGAGGCTTCGAAAACACCAACGGGGACTGGGGGCGCGCGCGGGCTAGAGTTGGAAGTTTGGAGCCCGGGCCTGGGACGCTCTATTGGTGTCGCTGGCGGAGCCTCGTTTGGTGGAAGTTTCGGGCCTGCGGCCCGGGACGCGCTAAAGCGCGCCCCTACATAGCGGCTACATTGCGGATGGGCAGTGGCTGGGTGGCGGTTGGCTACTTGCTGGGTTGCTGTTGGGTTAGGCAGTGGAGGGTGCCTAGGCCTAGGACTAGGTCGCGGCAGTTGATGCCTACTATTTCGCGGTCGGGGAAGAGAGTCGCCAGGGTGTTTAGGGCTACGCGGTCGTTGGCGTCGTTGAAGGTGGGGACGATGACGAGTTTGTTGGCGATGTAGAAATTGGCGTAGCTGGCTGGGAGGCGCTGGCCGTCGAAATAGACTGGGGCGGGCATGGGGAGGGTTTCGATGCGGAAAGGGCGGCCGTCGGTGTCTTTCATGGATTTGAGCAGGGCGAGATTTTCCTGCAGCGGGGCGTAGTTCACGTCGGAGCGGTCTTGCTCGACGACGGTGACGATTGTGGTGGGATTGACGAAGCGGGCGAGGTCGTCGACGTGGCCGTGGGTGTCGTCGCCGGCGATGCCGTTGCGGAGCCAGAGGATCTGCGTGGCGCCGAGATAGTTGCGGAAGACTTGGGCGTAGTCTTCGCGAGTGAAACCGGGATTGCGCTCTTGCGTGGTGCTGAGCAGGCATTCTTCGGTGGTGAGCAGGGTGCCGCGGCCGTTGACGTCGATGCTGCCGCCTTCGAGGACCACGCGGCGGCCGTTGTGGACGGGTTGCCAGACGCGGTGCTGGAGTTTTCTGTTTACGAGCGAGACGGCGACGGCATCTTTTTTGTGGTTGCTGTACTTGGCCCAGCCGTTGAAGGCCCAGTGCGTGAAGGCGACCTCGCCGGTAGAATTCCTGACGCAGATGGGGCCGGAATCGCGCATCCAGCCGCGGTTGGTGGGGACGCGAAAAAAATCGACGGCGTGAAGATTGGCGCCAGATTGTTTCAGGATGGCGCGGACGCGAGATTCGGCTTGGCGATTTTCGACGAGGAGATAGACGCGTTCGAAGCGCGAAAGATGGCGGACGATTTCCGCGTAGGCCCAGGGGATCGCTGGGAATTTGCCGGGCCAGTCGGAAACTTCGTGGGGCCAGCCGAGCCAAGTGGCTTCGTGGCGCTCCCATTCGGCGGGCATCCAAAAATGATTTTCGAACGGAGTAGGAGGGACGCGGGCGATTTTGGCATGCGGGTTATTCGCCCAGCCAGCGATTGAGGATGGGGGCGTAGGCATCGATGCGGCGGTCGCGCAGGAAGGGCCAGTTGCGGCGGGTGTCTTCGGATTTTGCGGGATCGCACTCGACGACTAGAATTTCCTCTTTGTCGCTTGAGGCTTCGGAGAGGACTTGCCCGAAGGGATCGGCGACGAAGGAATTTCCCCAGAACTCCAGGCCCGCGTCGCCTTTGGCGGGTTGTCCCTCGAAGCCTACGCGATTGACAACCGCGACGTAGACGCCGTTGGCGATGGCGTGGGCGCGCTGAATGGTGCACCAGGCATCCAGCTGGGCGGCGCCGAATTCGGCTTTTTCGTGGGGGTGCCAGCCGATGCTGGTGGGATAAAAAATCACCTGGGCGCCGCTGAGAGCGGTTACGCGGGAGCCTTCGGGATACCACTGGTCCCAGCAGATTTGCACACCGATTTTTCCGTACTTGGTTTGAAAGTTGGGGAAGCCAAGATCGCCGGGAGTGAAATAAAATTTTTCGTAGTACAGCGGGTCGTCGGGGATGTGCATTTTGCGGTATTTGCCGAGGAAACTGCCGTCGGCGTCGAGCACCGCGCAGGTGTTGTGGTAGACGCCGGCGGCGCGGCGCTCGAAGAGCGAGACGACCAGGACCACTTTTTTCTCTTTGGCGATTTCCGCGAGAGCCTGGGTGGCGGGACCGGGAACCGGTTCGGCAAGATTGAACAGTTCTGGATCTTCTTTGCGGCAAAAATATTCGCTACGAAACAGTTCGTGCAATGAGATGATTTGTGCGCCGCGCGCGGCTGCTTCGCGAATTTTGCCGATCGCGCGGGCGAGATTTTCCTCGGCGTCCTGGGTGCAACGCATTTGAACGAGGCCGACCGTAAATTTATCCGCCATGATTTTAGTTTAGCACGAGCGGAAACATCGCTCCGCGGCGCGATTAGTTCTTTCCTTGGCGGCGAGTTTGTACTATCAATGGCGGCAAGATTCAAGCGCGGAAGCGGCGGAGAAATTAAAAATTCGCGGGATTGCAACGCGGACGTAACGCGCGATTCATTTTTTGTTTTTCAGGAGAGGTAATGACGAAGCAGAAAAAGAAGACGGTCACCGGGCGAGTTTTGCACGATCCGGTGAAGGACAAACTGCGGCCGATGTTCCCGCTGGATTTGTCGAAGTGCCGGACCATCGACGAACTGGTGCGGGCCATGGGAGATACGGCTTTCACCGGTCGGCAGATCGGGGACGCCGCGGACGTTCTGGAAACGATGGCGCGGGACAAGGAATGCTTCGTGGTCTTGACGCTTTCCGGGGCGCTGACGGTGGCCAAGATGGGCCTGGTTTTTTGCGATTTGATCGAGTCCGGGGTAGTCAAAGCGATCGTTTCCACCGGGGCGCTGATGGCCCATGGCTTGGTGGAGGCGACCGGCTTGTCGCACTTCCGGTACAACGACGAGATGGACGACAAAGCGCTGTTTGAAGCGGGCTACAACCGGGTGTACGACTCGCTGGAGCCGGAAACGAATCTGGATCACGTGGAAGAGGTAATGGATCATATTTTCGGCGAATGGGATGCCGAAGAGGTGGCCTGCAGCTGGAAAATTCACCGGCGGATCGGGGAATATCTCCATAAGGTGATGCCGGGAAGGGGAATTCTGAAGTCGGCGTACGAGCATGATGTTCCGGTGTTCGTGCCGGCGTTTACCGACTCCGAGCTGGGCATCGACTTTGCGCTGCACAAGATCGCGCGGCAGCGAGCGAAGCGGCCTCTTTTGCGGTTTGATCCGTTCGAGGATTTCGAGAAATTCGCGGACACCATGCTGGCGACCAAGCGCATGGGAATTTTTACGGTTGGCGGGGGAGTGCCGCGCAATTGGTCGCAACAGTTTGGAGTGTATGCGGAATTGCTGGCGCGCCGGGGGTACAAGAAGCTGCCCTTGAAGCGCTACAACTACGGTTTGCGGATTTGTCCGGAGCCGGTGCATTGGGGCGGGTTGAGCGGGAGCACGTATACCGAGGCGGTGTCTTGGGGGAAATTCGTACCGCCGGAGGAAGGCGGGCGGTTCGCGGAAGTGTTTGACGATGCGACGGTGGCGTTGCCGCTGGTGGTGGGGGCGGTGTTGCAGAGGATTGGGTATTTTAAGTAGAACGGAACGGCTAGACCGGGTGCGGATCGGCGGAAGAGACGGATCGGAGGGACGCGCTAAAGCGCGCCCCTACATGGGGAGGTGTTATGGCGAGGAGTGCGGGTGCTAAGAGCCAGTCGCTGTATGGCGTACACCCTGGGGTGGCGCAGGTACAAAAGTGGATCGCGGAATTGAAGGAGAAAACGGGGCGGACGCTGGAAGAGTGGGTCGCGCTGGCGAAGAAAGAAGGGCCGAAGGGGGAGAACGAGAGGCGCGCCTGGCTGAAGAGCAAACACAAGCTGGGAACGTACGCCGCCTTGTGGATTGCCGAGCGCGCGGATGGAAAGGGAGGCGGGGAGGATACGCCGGAATCGTATTTGAAGAGCGCTGTGCAATACGTCGAGGCGCAGTATGCCGGGCCTAAGGAGAAGCTCCGGCCGATTTACGACGAACTGCTGGAGGTGGGGAAGGCAGTGGGTCCGGAGGCCAAGGCATGCCCATGCACCACCATGGTTCCGCTGTACCGAAATCATGTGTTCGCGCAGATCAAGCCGACGACGAATACACGGATCGACCTGGGTTTCGCGCTGGCCGCTTACAAGGGTAAGCTGCCGAAACGGCTGATTGATACCGGGGGACTGGCCAAGAAGGATCGCATCACGCACCGGATGGAGATCAAGTCGGTCGGAGAGATCGACGGCGAAGTAAAAAAGTGGCTGAAGACGGCGTACGATTTGGACGCTTGAGGCAGACGAGGAGCTTGGGCGTTGGCGGGAAGCTCGAAACGGGGCGTTCGAGCATGCTGGCGCGTGCGGGGACGGGATTCCGTCCGGTGCGGCCTCAGAACCGTGCCAACCACCCGTTTCTATTTGTGGATGCTGTCCAACAGCGTGCGAATCACTGTTTGGTGGTCTGCTTGGCCGGGGTTGCGACCGGGGCTGAGGCCGACTCTTTGGCCGTAGCGGTGGCGGAAGCCGAGGTCCTCTTATACACGATCTTTTTCGTCCCGCCGTCGCAAGATCCCACGATTCTACCTTCCGCGTCCTGGTCTTTGGCCACGACGTTCAGGGAGTAGGACGTCACGCCTTTGGCGTCCAGTTTGGTTGAGATTTCACTTTTCAGAGCTGCGCAGGGCTTGGGTCCTTGTGCGCGAGCGGACACGGAAAGAAACAACATAACGGCAATTGTCGCGAACAGTCTCATGGTGTGATCTCCGTCATTGAGATGCGACCCCACAACTGCAAGCGTACTATGGTTCGGGGCGTTCTGGCGGCGGGCGCGCGGGGCGTCACCCTAAGCGACACCTCAAACTTCAGGGGCCAAAGCCCGTTGCTGTCACGTTTCGACGTCGCGGCTAAAGCCGCGACCTACAATGCCCATTTATGAGAAGGCCGGAATCTTCTTATCAATAGCTGGACAAGACGGGGAAGTGTTTCCTCAGAGGCTAAAGCCCGATGCCGCCTAACCTGAATGTCGGAGCTAAAGCTCCGACCCCCGACGAACATTTTGAGATGGATGGATTCTAGTCGTCTTCGCCGATGAGGATGGCGGCGCCGAGGACGGTGGTCCACAGGCCGCGCTTGTCGCCGACGGCGGATTGGGTGACGTTCATGGTGCGGACGATTTTGTTGGAGATGCGATAGACCTCTTTTTTCTCGTCCCAGGAGAGGTCGGGATCAAATTCGACGTTTAGAGTGGTGGCGAGCATCTCGGCGGCGAGTTCTTCGGCGTATTCGCCGGCGACTTCTTCGGTTTCGCCGAAGGAGTGGTGCTCGGAGAGGTAGCCGTACATGGATTTGTCGCTGGGCAGAGCGAGACCGATGCTGGCGGCGATCAAGCGGTGGGCTTCCTTGGTGGAATTCTCGCTGATGACGGTGAAGGCCACCTGGCCGGGCTTGATGTACTTCAAACCTTCGCTGCGGGAGATGAGCTTGCAATTCGGCGGGAAGATGGAAGAAACGCGAACGATATTGCAGGCGGCAATGCCCGCGTTGCGGAGAGCCAGCTCGAAACTGGAAAGCCTTTCACGATGTTTGCCGACGCCTTTGGTGAGAAATATTTTCTTTGCGACGAACGCCATGGTGCCGGTGTGCGGTGCCTCCGTGGGTGGTTTGACGGTAAATTTTTTCCGCTGTGGAAAAGTAACAAGAAGGTATTGCAGTGTCAACGCAATTCCGGCGCGGTGATGGCCGATATTGAGGCGGAAGGGAAGAAAAACAACGCGCGATCATTCGCTGGCGACGTGTTGCAACAGCCTGCCGAGGGGTTTGCACAGGGCCAGGACTTTGCCGAGGTCGCCCGGGGTAAAATCGGGTCCTGCGGTACGGATATCCGAGCCCTTGCGGCTGATCTGAATGACGCCGACGACCTTTTCGCCGACCAGAATCGGGGCGCTGATAATTTTCTGAATGGCTTCGGCCGCTTCGGTGCCGGTCTTCACGCCTTCGAAAACGGTGGCGTGCTTCACGGATGCGAAGGCGTTGTTGATTTCCGGGCGGCTTTCGCGAGCAGTGCGGGCGGCCAAGGCGGAATTGCTGGTTAAAGGGATGTGGCCGACATTTTTGAGCGCTTCGGGGACCAGAAAGTACAAATGGTGCCAGCGCGAGGACAATCCGAGGATGGCGACTTCACCGGGCTTGACGCCCTGATTCTTGGCGATGCGCTCGGCGACCGAGGTCAGGGAAATGGGGGCGGCGGTGGAGGCGTCGCCGGCCAGGGCGTCCGCGAGGCGTTCGAGTTCGGTTACCAGGCTCATTATTTTTTCCAGTGGTGGCGCGGTCTAAAATCGCGGCCAGGGGAGGAAGGCACCCGGCGTGTTGCTGCCTTACGTGAAGAATAGCATTGCCTCCTTGGGGAATTTGTAAAAACGGGGTAACAAGCGTAACCGATACGCGGCAGAAAGTTTTCGCAAGGAACTCAGTCGGCGCGAGTGGCCGGCTGGGCAACTTGCATCGCGCCGGGCAACTACCTATACTGAATGAGCCGCGATTTATCGGCGCATTTCAGTGTATTGGCGCGGCGGAGAGGGCATGTCCGCTACGGCAACCCGTCCTGACACGAGTTACCTCCTTCGGAAGCTGCATTCACTTACCGGCATCATTCCTGTTGGCGCATTCCTTGCGGAGCACTTCTGGTCCAACAGCACGGCGCTGGTAGGAGTGCGGCAATACAATCAGACTTCGCAGGAGTTGCAGACGATCCCATTCCGCATTTTCGTGGAATGGGCGTTTATTTTTTTGCCGCTCCTTTTTCATGGGGGATATGGGATTTACATCTGGCTGCACGGGAAATCCAATGTGTCGCAGTATCCGTGGGTCCGGAACTGGCTGTATTCGCTGCAACGTTATACCGGCTTGATTGCTTTTGCATATATTGGGTGGCATTTGTATACGGAGCGCTGGCTGACTCACGGAAAATCGACGTATGAAGATGTGGCGCAGCAGCTGCGGAATCCGTGGGCACTCGGATTCATGATTGTGGGAATTTTGGCGTCCTCGTTTCATTTGGGAGTGGGAATTTGGAATTTTCTCTGCAAATGGGGACTGGCGGCTACCGAGCGGGCGCAACGGGCCGCGGGACAGCTCGGGGTTTTGGTGGGCTTCACATTTAGCGTGGTGGGCGTGCTGATTATTCTGAGCTTCCGGTTGAACTGGCACCCTTTCGCGTTCTACTTGACCGCAAAATGAGACAACCCAAAATCATCGTGGTAGGCGGCGGACTGGCCGGCCTGATGGCGACGATGCGCATCGCCGAGGCTGGGGTTGAGGTGGAGCTGTTTTCGATCGTGCCGGTGAAGAGGTCGCATTCGGTGTGCGCGCAGGGCGGGATCAATGCGGCGAAGAATCAGAAGGGCGAGGGCGACACCACTCAAAAACACTTCGACGACACCATTTATGGCGGGGATTTTCTGGCGAATCAGACGCTGGTGAAGCGGATGTGCGAAGCGGCGCCGGGGATCATCGATTTGCTGGACCGCATGGGGGTGACGTTCAACCGGACGCCGGAGGGGTTGCTGGATTACCGGCGCTTTGGCGGGACTTTGTATCACCGGACGGCGTTTGCCGGGGCGACCACCGGGCAGCAATTGCTGTACGCGCTGGATGAGCAGGTGCGGCGGCATGAATCCGAAGGCCGGGTGGCCAAGCGCGAGGGGTGGACGTTTTTGTCGGCGGTGATCGACGATGCCGGAGTTGGGCGCGGGATTTGCGCGATGGATTTGCGCTCCATGGAAGTGAAAACTTTTGCGGCGGACGCGGTGATTTTTTGCACCGGAGGAATTGGGGCGATTTTTGGGCGCTCGACGAATTCGGTGGTGTGCACCGGGTCGGCGCAGTCGGCGCTTTTGCAGCAGGGCGTGGATTACGCGAATGGGGAATTTATCCAGGTGCATCCGACGGCGATTCCCGGGGAAGACAAGCTGCGGTTGATGAGCGAGTCGGCGCGCGGGGAAGGCGGGCGGGTGTGGGTGCCGCGGAATCCGGCGGAGAAGCGGGCGACCAAGAGCATTCCCGAGGCGGAGCGGTTTTATTTTTTGGAAGAGTGGTACCCAAAATACGGAAATTTGGTGCCGCGGGACATTGCTACGCGGGCGATCCATCGGATCGTGTATCAGGAAAAGCTGGGGATCGGCGGGCAGGCCGCGGTGTATCTGGACGTCACGCACATTCCGCGGGAGACACTGGACCGCAAGCTGGAAGGCATTCTGGAGATTTACGAGAAATTTTTGGGCGTGGATCCGCGCGAAGAGCCTATGAAGGTGTTTCCCGCGATGCACTACACCATGGGCGGGATTTGGGTGAACGCGGAAAACCAGGCTACCAGCGTGCCGGGGATTTATGCCGCGGGGGAATGCGAATACCAGTATCACGGGGCGAATCGGCTGGGGGCCAACTCGCTGGTGTCGTGCATTTTTGGAGGAGGCATTGCGGGGCCGGCGGCGGTCAAGTACGCGAAGAGTTTGGAGCACGGAGCGGACGGGAATGGGTCGAGCGTTTTTTCGCGGGAGCAGAAACGGCAGGAAGAGAAAAACCGGGCGTTGCTGGCGCAGGAAGGGCCGGAGAATCCCATCACCATCTGGAAAGAACTGGGCGAGGTCATGACCGAGCACGTGACGGTGACGCGGATTAACAAGGATTTGGAAGCCGCTTACGGGAAGCTGGGGGAATTGCAGGCGCGCTATCGGAAGATTAATCTCAGCGACCGGACACAGTGGTCGAATCAGACGCTTAACTTTGCGCGGGAGCTGGAGAATATGCTGGTGTTGGCGCGGGTGATCACCAAAGGGGCGTTGTGCCGCAACGAATCGCGCGGGGCGCACTATAAGCCGGAGTTTCCGGAGCGCGACGATGCCAATTGGCTGAAGACCACGCGGGCGAAATGGGTGAACGGGGATATTCAGCTGAGCTACGAGGCGGTGGACGTTTCACAGATTCCACCGAGGCCGCGGCGGTACGATGCGGTGAAATGAGTTCAGGCGGCGCGGCCTTAGGGTTGGCGTGGATGTTGGGTAGGGGTTTTGACTGAGGGAAAGAAGCCGGCGCGCCGGTGAGGTTGAGATGGCAGATGGCAAGCAAGTCGTTCTGAAAATAAAGAGGCAGGCGGCGCCGAAAGAGACGGCGCGTTGGGAGGAGTTTGCGCTGCCTTGGCGGCCGGCGATGAACATTATTATTTGCCTGCGGGATATCGCGGAAAATCCGGTGACCCGCGACGGTAAGAAGACTACGCCGGTGAGCTTCGATTCGAATTGCCTGGAGGAGGTCTGCGGGTCCTGCGCCATGGTGATTAATGGGAAGGCGCGGATGGCCTGCTCGGCGCTGGTCGATCAGCTGGAGCAGCCCATTCGAATCGAGCCGATGTCGAAGTTTCCCTTGGTGCGCGATCTGGCGGTGGACCGGCAGTTCATGTTCGAGAGTCTCAAGCGCGTGAAGGCCTGGATTCCCATCGACGGCAGCTACAACCTGGGGGAGGGGCCACGGGTTGCGCCGGAGACGCAGGAGAAAGCGTATCCGTTGTCGCGCTGCATCAGCTGCGGCAATTGCCTGGAGGTCTGCCCGCAGGTGAACGAGCACAGCGACTTTATGGGCGCGGCGATCTTCAGCCAGGTGCGGCTGTTCAACATGCATCCTACCGGGGCGATGCACGCCAAGGAACGCCTTGCGGCGGTGATGGGCCACGGCGGGATCGAAGACTGCGCCAACGCGCAGAATTGCGTGAAGGCCTGCCCGAAGGAAATCCCGTTGACCGAATCGCTGGCGGAAATCAACCGCCAGGCGTGGAAACAGGCGCTGCTGGGCTGGCTGGTAGGGTAAACTCTCCGGCGCGTCTCTGCTCAGGAGGAAAAAGAATGCGCCGGTCCCTGGCCCTGCTGTGTATGGTTTCGGGTTTTGCTGTGGCGGCCCTGTTGCCGCGGTCCACGGCGGCGGACGACATTGCCGACCGGGCCCGCAAATTACACTTCTCGTCCATCGTCCTGGATACCCACGACGACACCACGCAGCGCTTCTTTACGCCCAATTTCGACCTGGGCAAGCGCAATCCCGATGGCCACGTGGACATTCCGCGCATGAAGGAAGGCGGGATGAACGCGATCTTCTTTTCGATTTGGATCGACGGGCGGATCATGGGTCCGCCGGCGATCCAGAAAGCGTTGGACCAGATCGATGCCGTGCGCGAAAACGTCCAGAAATATCCGAAGGACATCGTTCTGGCGCGCACCGCCGAGGATGTCCGCCATGCGCACGCGCAGGGCAAGATCGCCGCGCTGATGGGCGTCGAGGGCGGGCACATGATCGGCAACGACATCCGGATGGTACGCATTTTCGCCGATCTCGGGGTGCGCTACATAACGCTGTCGCACTTCTATAACGACGAGTGGGCCGATTCTTCGACCGACAAGCCGGCGCACAACGGGCTGACGGATTTCGGCAAGGACATCGTGCGGGAGATGAACCGGCAGGGAATTTTGGTGGATATCTCGCACGTTTCCGACAAAACCTTCTACGACGCGCTGGAAGTGAGCAAGGCTCCGCTGATCGCTTCGCACTCTTCGTGCCGGGCGCTGTGCAATCACGTGCGGGACATGAGCGACGACATGATCAAGGCGCTGGCGGCGAAGGGCGGGGTCATCCAGATCAATTACGAAAAGAGCTTCATCGATCAGGCTTACAAGGACGCCTACGATAAGGAGACGGGCGGAGTGGTGCAGCATATTAGCGAAGTGACCAAGAACTGCAACAACGACGAAGCCTGCATCTCCCGGGAAATGGCCAAGCTGGAGGAGAAGCTAACCGCGGAAGGGAAGTTGCCGCACGTGAGTTGGGAGAGAATCATCGACCACATCGACCACGCCGCCAAACTGGTGGGCGCCGATCATGTGGGCCTGGGCTCCGATTTCGACGGGGCCGACATGCCCGACGGCATGGAAGATTGCTCCAAGCTGCCGAAAATCACGGAAGCGCTGCTGCGCAGAGGCTATTCCGAAGGCGATATTCGCAAGATCCTGGGCGAGAATACCCTGCGAATCATGGAACAAGCCGAACGGGTGAGCAAGGAACTGCAATCTCAACACTAGATTTCCGGAGAACGATGCGGCGTGAGTTCCTATGGTCTATCCTTGCGGTTAGCTTTGCGCTTTCTGGCGTGGCCTTGCCGGCGGCCATCGTGAAGGCCGACGACATTTCCTCGCGCGCTCGCAAGCTGCATTTTTCCTCCATCGTGGTGGACACCCACGACGACACCACGCAGCGCTTTCTGGATGGCGGCTTCGACCTGGCTCCCCGGAACGCCAGCGGCAGTATCGACATCCCTCGCATGAAGGAAGGCGGGCTGGGGGCTATTTTCTTTTCCGTATGGATCCCCAGCAAGATCACCGGGCCGCCCGCTGTCAAGCGGGCCCTCGATCAAATCGATGCGGTACGCGAGCAAGTGCGCAAGCATCCGAGCGATTTGGCGCTGGCTACTACCGCGGCGGAAATTCGCGAGGCCCACAAGCAGGGCAAGATCGCGGCGCTCCTGGGCGTCGAGGGCGGGCACATGATCGCCAGCGATCTAGGGGTACTGCGCAGCTATGCGGCGCTCGGGGTGCGCTACATGACGCTGACGCATACCGGCAATGTGGAGTGGGCCGACGCCGCCACCGACAAGCCCGTACACAACGGGCTCAGCGATTTCGGAAAAGACGTGGTGCGGGAAATGAACCGGCTGGGGATGATGGTGGACATTTCGCACGTCAGCGACAAAGCGTTTTACGACGCGCTGGAAACCAGCAAAGCCCCGCTGATCGCGTCGCATTCGTCCTGCCGGGCCATCTGCGAAGCTGCGCGCAACATGACCGACGACATGATTCGCGCGCTGGCGGCCAAGGGCGGAGTGATGCAGATCAACTATCACGTCGGGTTCCTCAGCCAGGAGTTTCGCAGCGCCGAAAAGGCACATCCCGAGCTGGAACAGGCCATCGCCTTGGAAATCCAGAAGCGCTGCGGCAACAAGGAAGGCTGTCAGCTGATCGAAGGCGACAAGATCACCCGCGAATACGTCCTTCAGGGCAAATTGCCGCGTGTGGATTGGACCAAAATTATCGAACACATCGATCACGCCGTGAAGGTCGCGGGCATCGATCACGTCGGGCTGGGCTCCGATTTCGACGGGGCCAACATGCCCTTCGGCATGGAAGACGCCAGCAAGCTGCCGCAAATCACAGAGGCGCTGCTCCGCAAGGGCTATTCCGAGGGTGACGTAAAGAAGATTCTCGGCGAAAATACCTTGCGGCTAATGGGCGACGTGGAACGCGTCAGCCGCGAGTGGAATTCAGGGAAATAGAGGAGAGAGAATCGCAATGAAGAGAAGCATGGCAGTGGGCAAGATGATCTTCCGCAGGAAAAGCGCCCGGCTCATTCTGCCGAGCCTGCTGGCCGGACTGCTGGCCATCGGGGCGCAGGCGCGGCCCCAGGCACAGCCGGCCCAACCCAAGGCCCCGGTGCAACCTGCGACGAAGACGGCGCCAGAGCATGGCGCGACTACCAAAAAGACTCCGGCGGTGGTCCACCCGTACGAGCGCGTGCTGCTGCATCCGGCACTGCTCAAGGATAAGGCGCCCGAGGAGTACAAGGTAAAATTCACGACCACCAAGGGCGACTTCACGGTCACCGTCACCCGGGCCTGGGCGCCGATCGGAGCCGACCGTTTCTACAGCCTGGTGAAGCACCATTTCTATGACAATGCCAGTTTCTTCCGGGTGCTGCCGGGTTTCGTGGTGCAATTCGGCATCAGCGCCTATCCTCCGGTTTCGGCGGCCTGGAAGGATGCCGACATTAAGGATGATCCCGTGACCCAGAGCAACCTGCGGGGCTACCTGGTATTCGCGACGGCGGGGCCGAACACGCGGACGACCCAAGTCTTTGTCAATCTGGTGGATAACAAGCGGCTGGACAGCATGGGGTTCGCGGCCTTCGGGCAGGTCACGGAAGGCATGAACGTGGTCGAAACGATGTATGAGGGCTATGGGGAAGGAGCGCCCCAAGGCGCCGGACCGGACCAGGACGAGATGGAGAAGAAGGGGAAGCCGTACCTTGATAAGGGCTGGCCCAAGCTGGATTTCATCAAGACCACCACGTTGCTAACGACTCCGGTGGCTGGCGCATCCAAGCCAACAGGGGTCGCCAAGAAGCCGCAGTAAGGGCGGTCCCAGGATGAATCGCTTTTGCGAGTGCAATGGATTCGTTTTTTGCGAGATGCCGGATTTGACAAGCGAACGGAGCGAAAGTACCCTGTAGCTTCCATGACTGCTACTTGCCAGATGATGGTTTGTCGGTGCGCGTTCAACGCTGCGTGTCGTACAACCCCCATCTCTGGCCAGAGGAGTTTCCGGACTTAAGTTAAGACGTAGCCAAGAGTTCCGAAGCCCACGAGCCAGAGGTTCAGGCACCGTGGGCTTTTTTGTTCTTAAACCCTGGTATTTAAACCCTGGATAAAACCCAAATGGCCGAAATCAAAGAAACCAAAGCGCAAAAAGTCGAACGCCTCAAGCTCGCTAAGAACGCTTGGGAGCATTTTGACGAGATCCGCGAGTTTGCCCGGCAGGGGATCGGCTCCATCCCGCCGGAATGGATGGGCACCTATATGCGCTCGTGGGGTGTTTATACCCAGGGCGATGGTGCTGGCGTGGTTGGCGGAAAGAACGGCGAGGGCAAGGCCATGCCGTTTTTCATGGTGCGCATCCGCATCCCCAACGGGCTGTTGACTAGCGCGCAAACCCGCACGATTGCGGACCTGGCCGAGCGCCACGCGCGCGGAGTGGCGGACATTACCGTGCGGCAAAACGTGCAGCTGCACTGGGTGACCATCGAGTCGTTGCCGGACGTGCTGGAGAGTCTGTGGAGCGCCGGGTTGACCACCATCGGGGCTTGCGGCGACGTGGCTCGCAACGTGACCGGTTGCCCGTTGGCTGGTTTTGACGCCCACGAAATCTGCAATGCGTCGCCGCTGGCGCTAGCCATCGATCGGGAGCTGGGCGGCAATGCGGAGTTTTACAATCTGCCGCGGAAGTTCAAGATTTCCATTACCGGGTGCCGCTCCTGGTGCAACTATCCGGAAATTAACGACATCGGGTTCACCGCGGTTACACGAAAGCGCGGCACCGGGGTGGAGACGGGCTTTTCCGTGCGCGTTGGCGGCGGGCTTTCCACGGACCCGCATCTCGCCGTGCGTTTGAATGCCTTCGTGCAATGGGACCAGGTGGTGCCGGTTGCTCGCGGGATCGCGGAGCTCTTCCGCGGGGCCGAGGTTTTGCGGCAGAACCGGGAACGCGCGCGGCTGAAGTTTCTGTTTCTCCAGCATGGCTGGACCCCGGACGGTTTTCTGGAGGCGTTGCAGGAGCGCATTGGTTTTCGGCTGGATCCCGCCGAACCCGAGCAGCTGCCCGCCGATGTTCATCGCGATCACGTCGGAATTCATGCGCAGAAGCAGCCCGGGTTGTTTTATGTGGGGGCGAATGTGCTGCGCGGACGGATCACGCCGGAGCAGTTGCGGGTTGCGGCAAATTTGGCGGACCGTTACGCGGACGGACACGTTCGCAATACGGTCATGCAGAACCTGGTGATCGTCAACGTTCCTGCGGCGCACGCCGAAACGGTGGCGGGGGAACTCAGCGCCGCGGGATTGCCGGTGGAGGCCTCCACCTTCGCGCGCGGCACGGTGGCTTGCACTGGCTCCGAGTTTTGCAAACTGGCGCTCACCGAGACCAAGGGCTTCGCGCGCTGGCTTACGGAAGAGCTCGACCAGCGGCTCCCGGGCTTCCAGGAACAAATTCGGATCAACGTTACTGGCTGCCCTAATAGTTGCGGGCAGCACTGGATCGCAGACATTGGCATCGAGGGCAAGAAAATCAAGGTGGACGGCAAAATGGTGGATGCCTACTACTTCTGCGTCGGCGGAAGCGTGGGGCAGTTCGCCTCCATTGCGCGACCGGTGGGCTATCGTTGCGCCGCTACCGACGTTCCGGACGCCATCGAGAGAGTGCTTCGCGAGTTCAACGAGGAGCGGAGGGCCGGGGAGAACCTCCGGCAATTCTTCGCGCGCCATACCAATGATGAGATTCGCGCGCTGCTGGCTGGGGGGCTGGCGGCACCGGTGGCTCGCGATGCCGTGCAAGGATCGGTGCCGCTCGGAGTCGAGGCCTGATGGGCAAGGTCTATTTAGTCGGCGCGGGACCCGGAGATCCGGATCTCCTTACGCTGAAGGCTGCGCGCCTGTTGCAGCGTGCCACCGTGGTTCTGCACGACTCCTTGGTCAGCCGCGAGGTGCTGCAACTTATCGCCGGCGCTGCCGAGATCATCGATGTTGGCAAGCGTTGCGGCCACAAGCTGCTTGCCCAGGAAGAGATCAACGCACTGCTGGTCTCCTACGCGGCAAGCCATGAAACGGTGATTCGCCTGAAGGGCGGCGATCCGTTGATCTTCGGCCGCGCGGGGGAAGAGATCGAAGCGCTCCGGCGGGCCGGTGTCGATTTCGAGGTTGTGCCGGGCATCACCGCGGCTCTTGGCGCGGCGGCGGCTGCGGGAATTTCGCTGACCGACCGGCGGGCCGCGTCGCAGGTGGTGATCACCACGTTCTCGCGAGGTGCGGAGAGCAGCGCGATGGACTGGGGCGTGGTGACCAGCGCTACCACCCTGGTGTTGTACATGCCCGGAGCCGAGTACGCGGATGTTGCGGAGCGCTTGCGGGACGCCGGCATGCCAGGCGATTTGCCGTGCGTCATCGTGTCCAATGCCAGTGGCTCGCAGCAGCAAATTCGCTGGACTAGCGTGGCTGGGCTTTCTTCTGAAGAAAGGCTGCCGGCGCCCGCTCTGCTGATCGTGGGGCGCGTGGCGGCACAGAAAGTTCGAGAAATCAGCGCCGCGCACTGGCGTGGCGAAACGCAGGAGAACCACAGCAAACGCCCGACTGTGAGTTAAGCGTCGAGGGGGTTTCCGATGAGCGTCAAGCAACAAAATGAGAGTGGCAGCAAGAAGGGGCTGTTGTCTGTGGACGGTTGGGCGGTGCTGGCGGCATTTGTGGCGGCGTTGTTGATTCGCGCCGGAGTTTTTAAACATATCCCCTGGTGAAACGCGAGGCCGGTGACCAGCGGCCCTAAGGTAGGGGCGCGTCTTGGGCCCGCCCGCTCCTATGGCTCGCCGCCGACGCGCTCAGCTGGCGGTGATTAGACTTCGGCTTCAAAGGAATCCACTTTTATTTTCCGCAAGATTTGGCGAAAGGGAACTAAATGGCAGACACCATCGCATTACCTCAAGTCCGGCCTGCTCAGCCTCCCCTGCAATTTTTTTGCGTAGTCCCGGGAGTGTTGCTGCTGGCGGCCGTCGGTTACGCCGGAAAACTCCTCGAGAAGAACGTTGGCGCTTACGCGAAAACCCATCATTGGACGTTTCCAAACATCGAATACGTGCTTTGGGCGATTTTGATCGGTCTGGCGATTTCCAACACGGTTGGGGTTCCCCAGATCTTTCGCGCCGGAGTGGCCACTTACGAATTCTGGCTCAAGGCTGGAATCGTTTTGCTGGGTTCGCGGTTTCTTCTTGGCGACGTGCTTAAACTCGGGGGTGTCAGCTTAGGGTTGGTCGCGGTCGAGATTGCGGTGGCTGTGGCCTTCATGACTTTTCTGGGACGGGCGTTCGGTCTGCGGCCAAAGCTGACATCTCTTTTGGCGGTTGGGTCTGCGGTTTGCGGGGTCAGCGCCATCATCGCCACCCAGGGCGCGATTGAAGCAGACGAAGAGGATTCGTCCTTCGCCATTGCCGCGATCCTGGCGTTGGGTGCGCTTTCGTTGTTCACCTTCCCGCTGATTGGCCACTGGCTGCACCTCAGCGACCATTCTTACGGGCTATGGGCCGGCTTGGCTGTAGACAATACTGCGGAAGCTACCGCGGCGGGTGCTTTGTATTCCGATGCAGCCGGCAAACTGGCGGTACTGGCAAAGACCACCCGCAACGCCATGATCGGCTTTGTGGTGCTCGCTTACGCGATTTATTGGGCTAGTCAGGGGCAGGCTAAGACGATCGGGAACAAGGCGGCGTTCCTGTGGCAGAAATTCCCCAAGTTTGTTCTCGGGTTTCTGCTGATTTCGGTTTTGGCAACCTACCAGTTTTTCACCAAGGACCAGATTACGGCACTGGCCAATCTTTCGCGCTGGGCATTTCTCCTGACCTTCGCCGGAGTCGGCCTGCGCACGAATTTTCGCGAAATGCGCAAGCAGGGACTCCGGCCCTTCGCGGTGGGCACCATCGGAGAAGTCGTCATTGCGATCTTCACGCTAGGTTTAGTTGCCGGAGCCGGAAGAATCTTCGGCTTCTAACTCCGTGGGCCACAAGAAAAAGGGGCGCTCGGTTGGCACCCCTTTTCTGGATGTTCTCCGTGATCTTTATGTTCCAGCCTCGGTGCTCTCTGTGTTAAATCCGTTTCTTTCTTACAGCCCCAACACCGTCACCAATTCCTTCACCGAACCCGCCGATTTCTGCAACGCGGTATTCTCTTCCGCCGTCAGCTTGATCTGGATGATTTCTTCGGCGCCTTTGGCTCCCAGCTTCACCGGCACGCCGACGAAGAGCCCCTTGATTCCGTACTCTCCGTCGAGGTACACCGCGCAGGGCAGGATCTTCTTCTTATCCTTCAGAATCGCTTCGACCATTTCTACCGCTGCGGCCGAAGGCGCGTAGTAGGCTGAGCCTGTCTTCAGCAGATTCACAATTTCGGCGCCGCCTTTGCGGGTGCGCTCCACGATTGCGTCGATGCGCTCCTTCGGCAGCAGGTCCGGCAGGGGAATGCCCGCCACCGTTGAATAGCGCGGCAGCGGCACCATGTCGTCTCCGTGGCCGCCCAGGACGAAGGAGTGCACATTCTCGACGCTCACCTTGCATTCCGTGGCCACGAACGCGCTCATGCGCGCCGAATCCAGCACACCCGCCATGCCCAGCACGCGGCTTTTCGGGAATCCGCTGACTTTAAAGGCCGCCTGCGCCATGGCATCCAGCGGATTGGTCACCACGATAATGATGCAGTTCGGCGAATGCTTCACGATTTGCTCGACTACCGCCTTCACCACGTCGTAGTTCGCCTTTAACAGGTCGTCGCGGCTCATCCCCGGCTTGCGCGGGAAACCCGCGGTAATGACCACCACGTCGCTGCCCGCGGTCGCCGAATAATCGCCACTGGCCGTGGAAATGCCGGTCGCGTGGGAATCGGTCCCCGTGATCGGCCCGGACTCCACCATGTCCAGAGCCTTGCCCGCTGGCGGCCCGTCGAGAATATCCGTGAGCACCACGTCGGCCAGTTCCAAATCCACGATGCGCTGCGCCGTAGTCGACCCCACAAACCCGCCACCCACCACCGTCACCTTTTTTCTGCTCATTCCGCCCCTCGTCGCTAAATTTTTCTCTGCGCTACCTCTGCGTACTCTGCGTCTTTGCGTTAGGCTCTTCTTTGCTTTCGCAACCTAGCGCGCCACTGCGGTCGCCTGCATATTCTCAATGATGGCGCTGGCGAAGGCCGACGTCCCGACCTTGGTGGCGCCCGGCATCATGCGTTCCAGATCGTAGGTCACCCGCTTTTGCTGGATCGTCAGCGCGATGCCGTCCTCGATCAGCTTGGCGGCTTCCTTCCATCCGAGAAACTCAAACATCATTGCGCCGGAAAGCATCAGCGAGCTTGGGTTGATGACATCCTTGTCCGCGTATTTCGGCGCGGTGCCGTGGGTAGCCTCGAAGACCCCAAATCCGTCTCCGATGTTCGAACCCGGCGCCATGCCGAGACCCCCAACCTGCGCGGCGCAGGCGTCCGAGAGATAGTCACCGTTCAAATTGGACGTGGCCAGAACGTTGTACTCATCCGCGCGCAGCAGCACCTGTTGAAACACCGAGTCCGCGATGCGGTCGTTGATCATCAGCTTCTGCTTCCATTTTCCTTTGCCGTGGGTGGCGTAAATCGCGTCGATGGTCTTCTTTACTTCGTCGTACACGGTTTTCTTGAACGCGTCGGTGGCCTGTTCGAGTCCCGGCTCAATCATCTCGGCATTTTGTTCCACGGATAAATTGGGTTTCTTGTCCAGGTTGTCGAGAATCCAGCTCTCGCGCTCGGTCACCGTCTCGGCGCGAAAATCCTCGCGGGCCAAATCGTAGCCCCAGTCGCGGAACGCGCCTTCCGTGAACTTCTGGATGTTTCCCTTGTGGACCAGCGTCACACTCTTGCGGCCATGCGCCAGCGCGTAGCGGATGGCGCGGCGCACCAGGCGTTTGGTTCCTGTCGGCGAGATCGGCTTGATGCCCACACCCGAGTCCCAGCGAATCTGTTTCTTGCTGTCCTTCAGCATGTCGTTATTCAGAAATTCCAGCAGCTTCTTCACTTCCGGCGTTCCGGACTTCCACTCGATTCCGATGTACACGTCCTCCGTGTTTTCGCGGAAGATCACCAAGTCCATTTTCTCGGGATGGGTCACGGGAGATGGAACGCCGGTAAAGTAGCGCACCGGACGCTCGCAGGAATACAAGTCCAAGAGTTGCCGCAAGGCCACATTGAGCGAGCGAATGCCGCCGCCCACCGGCGTAGTCAGCGGCCCCTTGATGGCCACGCGAAAATCGCGAATGGCGTCCACGGTTTCGTCGGGCAGCCACTCCTTGAACGTGTTGTATGCTTTCTCTCCGGCAAACACCTCGAACCATTCCACGCGCCGCTTGCCTCCGTAGGCGTGCTCCACGGCGGCGTCAAACACGCGCCGCGAAGCCTTCCAAATGTCGCGCCCGGTTCCGTCGCCCTCGATAAAGGGGATGATCGGCGCATCCGGAACCTGCAATTCACTGCCGCTATAACCGATGGCCTTACCGCCGGCAGGAATGGCCTGGCCGTTGTAGGAACTCTTCATGGATCCCAACCCTCCGTGGAACTGCGAACCAGCTTGCCCGTGCATTGGACGTGACCGCACGCCATTCGCGTTACGCTCAGCGTCTTCTAATGATTCCCGCGCCGCGACGCGAACCTGAAAACATATCACAACGCCTGCGAACTCCGAAACCGCGCTTGGCGGATGGAGTCTGCCAAGTAACCTGAACGTAAAGTTCGAGCGGCGGGCACGGAGTTATACTCTCGGGGCGCGCAATCGCGAAAATAGCAGACCCACCAAGACGAGGAGAAACGCGGATGATGCTCGATTGGAACGAATATCACAAACAGCTCGGCGCCACGATGGGCGAATTGATGAAGCTCAGTCCGGACACCGTTCGCGGTTATCGCGCCATCGGCGATGCCAACGCCAAAACCAGCAAGCTGGGCGCAAAGACCCGGGAACTGATCGCCCTGGGCGTCGCGGTCACCCGGCAGTGCGACGGCTGCATCGTGGTGCATACCGATGCGGCGTTGAAGGCTGGCGCTACCCGGGAAGAGATCGCCGAAGCGCTAGGGGTGGCCATCACCGTGAACGCCGGCGCCGCACTGGTTTATTCCATGCGGGTTCTGGATGCCGTGGCGGCCAAGGCGCCGCAAGCGCATAGCGCCTAATCTAGAACCGGAATCGATCGATCCGCGGAGGCCACTCGCCCGGATCTGGACGGGCGCCCATCGCTCGCTGTGCCCCACGCCGGCAAAGGGAAGTCCGCGAGGAAATCGCTCCGGTTTCTCGCCGGACTCCTAAAACATGTTCCAAAGGAACTGGTTGTACACTTCGTGGTGGAACTGCACTTCGGGGACTTTCACGAAGGTGCCCAGCGATCGCGCGCAACGGTCTGCCGCGGCCTGCTTCAGGTCCGCGTAGCGTCCCTTCACATCTTCGCCCAGGAGGCTGGTGGTCCATTCCGCGCTACGGAAATGATCCAGCGCGGTGTAGATGTTGTCCGGCAAATAGCGCTCCGCCTGGCGGAGATTCTTGATTTTCGCGGTGTCGCCATCGATGCCGGTCTTGAAAATCGAGTGCATGACCAGATACGGGTTGGCGTCCGGCGCCACCGAGCGCACTTCCACGCGCATGCTTTTTTCGTTTCCGATGGGGATGCGAATCATCGATCCGCGATCGACGGCCGAGGCCTTGATCTGGTTGGGGGCCTCAAAGTGCGGATCCAGGCGGCGATAGGCATTCACACTGGCGTTCAGCAACAAGCAGATGTCGTTGCCGTGCGTCAGGATGCGATCGACGAACGACCACCCGAACTTGCTGAGTTTTTCTTCGCCCTTGGGGTCCCAGCACAGGTTCTTGCCTTTTTGGCTGATCGACACGTTGGTGTGCATGCCGTTGCCGTTCACGCCGACCACCGGCTTCGGCAAAAAACACGCGGTAAGTCCCATCTTGGTGGCCACCTGGCGGCAAATCAATTTGTAAAGCTGGATCTGGTCCGCGGCCGCCACCACTTCGCCGTAGCCGTAGTTGATCTCGAACTGCGAGGGCGCTACTTCCGGGTGGTCCTTTTCGTTTTGGAAGCCCATGGCCCTTTGCACTTCGGCGGTGGTGTCGATGAAGGTGCGCAGCGGATCGCTGGGCAGCGAATGATAATAGCCGCCGGTGTTGACGTACTCGAACTTTCCGGTCTCGTTGTAGCGGGCCTCGGCGTCCACGCCGTTGAACAGGAATCCTTCAATCTCATTGGCGGCGTTGAGCGTGTAGCCTTCCTTCTTGTGCTGCTCCTCGGCGAATCCTTTCAGCACTCCGCGGATATCCGCGCTGTACGGCGACCCGTCTTTGTCGATAACCTCGCCGAACACCAGCACCTTGCCGGAACCGAACACATCCGCCGGGGCAAAGTAGAACGCCGACCAGTCCATCGACAGCCGCAGGTCGCTTTCGCGTTGCGCGGTGAAGCCCCGGATCGAAGAGCCGTCGAAGGTCAGATTGTCCCAGCTCTTGATCAAAAATTTCTTGTCGTAGTCCAGCATGTGCAAGCGGCCTTCCAGGTCGCTGAACAGCACCGTCACCGCCTTGATGCGCTTCTCGTCGGTGAGATACTTGATGCGCTCTTCCTGGATCTTGTGCGCCGCAACGCGATCCATGCGCTGCTTCTTCGCCGTCAGATTCAGCTCTTCCAGCTCTTCATACGAGAGCGCCAAAAAATTACGCAGTTCGTTCGACATGAGTCTCCTCAAAATAAGTTGTGAGTAAATCCGGAAGCGCGATCGCAGGCAGCGGATAAGGGCTAGTCATGGACACGGTAGGGTATCGCGCCATTCTTCCGCCGGTCAAATCCAAAGTCTCACAGCGCGAAACCGAAAAATGAATCCACTAAATCAAAAATCCGCATTGCAAGGCTGCCCTTAGCGCCGGCTTATACCCTTGGCCTCTTGAACTCTTTTACCTCGCCCTAATCGTAATACTCTTGCCCCAGGTGGGTAATGAGATCTTCCCCCACCATCCAGCGCAGGGTGTTTTTCAGCTTCATCAGCTGGATGAACAGGTCGTGCTCGGGATACAGCTTCGGCGCGGTCATGGGCGACTTGAAATAGAAGCTTAGCCACTCCTGGATCCCGCGCATTCCGGCACGCTGCGCCAGATCCAGGAACAACACCAGGTCGAGCACGATCGGCGCCGCCAGGATGGAATCCCGGCACAGAAAATCCACCTTGATCTGCATCGGGTAGCCCAACCACCCGAAAATGTCGATGTTGTCCCAGCCTTCTTTGTTGTCGCCGCGCGGCGGGTAGTAGTTGATGCGCACTTTGTGGTGCATCTTGCCGTACAGCTGCGGATAAAGGTCCGGTTGAAGGATGTACTCGAGCGCGCCAAGCTTCGATTCTTCCTTAGTCTTGAACGAGCCGGGGTCTTCCAGCACTTCGCCGTCGCGATTGCCTAGAATATTGGTGGAAAACCAGCCATTCAGGCCCAGCATGCGCGCCTTGAACGCCGGAGCCAGCACCGTCTTCATCAAGGTCTGTCCAGTCTTGAAGTCCTTCCCGCAAATCGCCACGTTATGTTCCAGGGCCAGCTCCTGGATGGCTGGTATATCCACGGTCAGGTTCGGCGCGCCATTGGCGAACGGCACGCCGCTGGTCACGGCGGCCCAGGCATACAGCATCGACGGGGCAATCGCCGGATGATTGGTCTTCATGGCCTCCACGAACTTCGCCGGGGTGGAGTGCACATCTTCCTGCTTCAAGAAAATCTCCGTGGAACCGCACCAGCAAGTCACCAGCCGGGAAACCCGCTTGGCCTTCCGGAAATTCTCGATGTCTTCCTTGATTTGCAGCGCCAGCTCGTATTTGTTCTTGCCCTTCTTGACGTTGGGGCCGTCCAGTTTTTTCACGTACTCGGGATCGAACGCTGCTTTCATCGGCTTGATGCCGGAAAGAAACGTCTTGGCCTTTTCCAGATCCTGCAGGCTGAGCACCCCGGCGTTGGCAGCCGACTGGAAGGCGTTGTCCTTGTAAATGTCCCACCCGCCAAACACCAGATCGTCCAGCTCGCCCAGCGGAACCACTTTCTTGATCTGCGGCGACCGCCCATCGGTGCGCTTGCCCAGCCGGATGGTGCCCAATTGCGTGAGCGATCCCACCGGCACCGACTTTCCCCGGCGCACAAGCTCCACCCCGGCCATGAACGTGGTGCTCACCGCACCCATCCCCGGCAGCAGCACTCCCAATTTTCCTTTTGCTGGCGCGATCTTCGCAGGCTTTTCCATGCCACTCCTCAGTAAGAAATGATGTTAGAGCAAGAATGAACGCAGCAGACGCTGCGCGGCACCCCAAACAAACCAGTAATGATGAGCGAACGAGAGCGGATTTGCAAACCGCAAAGCGCCGCGAAGGTAGGATCCCGTACAATCCTGCGTGTTACCATCGGGGCCAATATGAAACGATCGGCTTCGATTCTTCTTTTGTTCTGCCTGCCTTGGCTCTTCGCGGCCACAGTTTCCGCCCAGGAACTCCAATTCGCCAAGCTCGGCGACTTCCGTCTCGAAAGCGGGGAAGTCCTGCGCGACTGCCGGATCGGTTACCGCACCTTCGGCCATCTCAATGCTGCGGCGTCTAACGCCATTCTCATCCCTACTTGGGCCGGCGGGACCACGGAAGAGCTTAAGTCCAGTATCGGCCCTCAAAGTTTGCTCAACGATTCGGAGTATTTCGTGATTGCTATCGACGCCTTCGCGAATGGCGTCTCGTCATCGCCCTCCAACAGCGCCGCGCAGCCCCGCATGAAATTCCCCAAAGTCACCATGCGCGACATGGTCGACAGCCAGTATCAAGTTGTGACCGGGACTCTGGGGATTAAGCACCTGAAGGCTGTGGTCGGCATTTCCATGGGCGGCATGCAGACCTTTCAATGGATGGTGGCGTATCCCGCGTTCATGGATAAGGCCATCCCCATCGTTGGCTCTCCCCGCCTCGCGCCCTATGATCTTTTGCTGTGGCAAGCCCAGATCGACGCGATCGAGGGCAACCCCGAATGGAATCACGGCGAATATACGGAAAACCCATCGCGCGACGTCGAATTTGAGTTCGGCGAACTGCTGCTCAACACCCCGCAGCAATACAACCGCACGCACACGCGCCAGCAAACTCTGGAATCGCTGGCCAAAGCGAAAGACGCCAAGACCACCGACGCCAACGACAAAATCCGCCAAGCCGAAGCTATGATGGCCATTGACGTTTCCGGCCCCTTCGGCGGCTCGATGCAGCGCGCCGCTGCCGCCGTCAAAGCCAAAGTTTTCGTTATCGTGGCTACCTACGACCACGTGGTCACGCCCCAACCGGCTCGCGACTTTGCCGCGCTACTCCACGCTCCCCTCCTTGAACTCGATTCCGACTGCGGGCATTCGGCCAGCGCCTGCGAAGGTGCCAAGGTCGATTCCGCCGTCGCCGCATTTCTTCGCGACAAATAGCAGCGCCGCATAAAAAAGCCACCTCGCGATCGGAAAATTCGTGGGATCCGCAGGAAGGATTAAAAACCGGGCACTCTGGCCGCTGGGGTGACCGCCCCGGCGGGTTTTTGCCTACTTAAGGTATGGGGCCAGAGTGCTCGGTCCGTGGACAGTACGGTAAGAACTCTCTCATCCGCACAGGAATCGCAAATTGGTTGGCATTGCAACCGGCCGATTCGGCGGCAGCCCCTGGCGAACAGCGCCCACAAGCCTTGACTCGACGTTTCGCTGTCGCCGACCGGCCCAGCCCAGAAGACGGGAAGCGGCACCCGGCGCCGGCCTGCAGTTCTTTACAATACAAGCCCCTCCGTATTGCGCCACAATATCCGTAAACCCGCGGCACAGCCCGCCGGCGGAACGCGGAACGAGGAAGCCAAATCATGACCGAGCCTCAAACCATCCCAGAGAGCCCCTCAACCGCGGGACCACGCCACGGCCGCGCGGCCTTCGCCTTTATCTTTGTCACCGTGCTGCTGGACATGCTGGCCCTGGGGATCATCGTCCCCGTGCTGCCCAAGCTCATCATTCGCTTTGAGCACGGCAACATGTCCATGGCCGCCACCCAGACCGGGGTCTTCGCCTTTGTGTGGGCGGCGATGCAGTTTGTGTTTGCCCCGGTGATGGGCGCGCTGTCGGACCGCTTCGGGCGGCGCCCGGTGGTGCTGTTATCGAATTTCGGGCTGGGCTGCGACTACATCATGATGGCCGTCGCGCCGACGCTGAGCTGGCTGTTTCTCGGTCGGGTCATCTCGGGAATTACTTCGGCGAGTTTTCCCACCGCGAACGCTTACATCACCGATGTCACTCCCGCCGAGCAGCGCGCCGCGAAATTCGGAATGCTGGGTGCGGCTTTTGGCCTGGGCTTCATCGTCGGACCGGCGCTCGGCGGCGTCCTCGGCGGCATGGGCCTGCGCTATCCGTTCTGGGCTGCGGCCGGCCTGAGCCTCGCCAATGCCGCTTATGGATTCTTCATCCTGCCGGAGTCGCTGCCCAAGGAGCGCCGCGCACCCTTCAGCCTTCGCAAGGCCAACCCCATGGGGTCGTTGAAGCTGCTGCGCTCGCACCCGGAACTCTTCGGCCTGGCCACGGCCATGTTCCTGTACTACAACGCGCACGAAGCCCTGCCCAGCATGTTCGTCATTTACACCGACTATCGCTATCACTGGAGCGCGCAACTAACCGGCTGGGCGCTGGCCGGCGTCGGTGTGGGATCGACCATCGTTTCCGCGGCGTTGATTTCGCTGGCCATCAAACGGCTCGGTGAAATCCGCACCATGTTCACCGGCATGCTGTGTGGCGTCACCGGATTCGCGTTTTTCGCTCTGGCGCCCAGCAGCGCCATCTTCATGATCGGCATACCGTTTTTGTCGCTCTGGGGATTGGCTTCTCCCGCGGTGCAGGCGCTGATGACCAAGCGCGTCGGGCCTTCCGAGCAGGGACAGCTGCAAGGCGCGCTCATGAGCTTGTTCGGCGTGGCCGGAATGATTGGTCCCTTGGTGTTCACCCAGGTGTTTGCGCTGGCGATCGCGCCCAGCCGCGCCGTGCGGCTCCCGGGAGCGCCGTACTGGCTCGCGGCCGTGCTGCTCGCGGGCAGTCTGTTGCTGGCCTGGAATGCTACGGGGCGCGGCGTTAGCGCGGTCGCTGCCTCCCACGTTGCTGACTGATCCACCGAAGAGAAGACACGAGAAGAGGCAGACCTAACACCGAGTTCACAGAGATCGGACACAGAGATCACGGAGACGCCGGGCTGGTGGCGGTGTCCGATTCCGCGACAGGATGTCCCACAAGCGCACAATCTCTTTAAGCGGGTATCGCCTTCCTGCCGTGCAAGGCCATCATAAGAAACGCCATAGCCAGGATCGAGGATCGGGATTCCGCTTGCACTCTAGAGGTCGCATTGGCCGGTACTGGACTAAACGGCAAAGAAGGCGAGAGGTTTATTTATGAGCAGCTTCTGGCGAGACCTGCGGTATGCGGTGCGAACCCTGGCGAATGCCCCGGGCTTCACCATCATCGCTATCGTCACGCTCGGGCTGGGTATGGCGGTCAACACCACCGTCTTCAGCGTCATCAACGGCATGCTGCTGCGGCCCTTGCCGGTGCCCCACGCCGAGCAGATTACGGTCTTGGGCATGCAGCAGGCCGGAACCCCCGGGATTCAAAAATTCTCCTATCCCGACTACTTGGACATCCGCAGTCAGACCGACGCGTTCAGCGACGTATTCGGATACCGGCCTACCTTGGGGTCTCTGGCCGTCGACGGCAAAGGCGACCATTGCCTGCTGAGCCGCGTCACTGGCAACTATTTTTCCGCGCTGGGTATCCAGCCGGCACTGGGGCGCCTGATTCTGCCGACCGAAGGGCAGACGCCGGGCGCCGATTCGATTATCGTGCTGGGCTACTCCTACTGGCAGAAGCGCTTCGGCGGCGAGCGCGATGTGCTGGGAAAGCAGGTGCAGATCGACGGGCACCCGGCCACCATCGTCGGCGTGACGCCCAAGGGTTTCCACGGAACCTACGCCATCGTCGATATGGACGGCTTCGTGCCGCTCAGCGCCCCCTTGGGCGGCCAGGACGATGCCGAGAAGAGCGTCAAGGAACTGTGGACCCACCGCGACGATCGCAGCATTTCGCTCCTGGGGAGGCTCAAGCCGGGTGTCAGCCTGCAGCAGGCCCAGGCCACTCTGAGTGTCGTAGCGCGGCGCGTTGCGGAGCAGCATCCGGAGAACTACAAGGGCGTAACGTTCCAAGCCTACCCGGAAAAACTGGCCCGGCCGGAACCCGATCCGGACAACACCCTGCCCGCGGTGGCCGCCGCGTTCACCGTGCTGGCCGGTTTGGTGCTGCTGGTGGCCTGCTTCAACATTGCCAATGTTTTGCTGGTGCGAGCCACCGTAAGGCAGCGCGAGATGGGCATTCGCGCGGCTCTGGGCGCCGGGCGCGGACGCCTGGTCCGGCAGTACCTGACGGAGAGCTTGCTGCTGGCCTTTCTGGGTGGTGGCGCGGGACTCCTGCTGGGCTCCTGGGCGGCAGGATTCCTCAGTTCGCTGCCTCTCGGTACCGACCTGCCCATCGTCTTCGACTTCCAGCCCGACGCCCGCGTCTATTGCTTCGCGCTGGGCGCAGTGTTGCTCACCGGCCTGGTCGTCGGGATGCTTCCGGCTCTGCGGGTGGCGCGCAGCGACGTCAATGCCGTGCTGCGCGAAGGCGGGCGGGGATCTTCCGACGGGCCGCGGCGCAATATCGTCAGGAGCACGCTGGTGGTGGCGCAGTTGGCGGGCTCCATGCTCTTGCTGATCGTCGCCGGACTGTTTATCCGCAGCCTCGGCAAGGCCCAGCAAACCTACCTGGGGTTCAATCCCGACCACGTCTTGGATTTGTCGATTGATGTTCAGCAAGCCGGCCTTAACGAAACGCGCGGGCGGGAATTCTATCGTCAGATCGATGACCGGATCAGCGCCCTCCCCGGCGTGGTATCGGTAGGCGAGGCCTTTTCCGTGCCCATGGGCGTCATCAGCGCGGACGATCCGGTCAGCATCGAAGGGCATCCGGTGGAACCCGGAAAGCAGTTGCCCACGGTGATGTACAACCCCGTTTCCCCACGATACTTTGAGACCCTGCGCATTCCTCTGCTGGCCGGGCGTGTTTTCAACGACGCCGACACCGAGAAAGCGCCCCATGTGGCGGTCATCAACCAAACCATGGCGAAAAAGTTCTGGCCCAGCGAAGACCCTATCGGCAAGCGCTTCAGCCTGAAGAACTCGTCGGAACCATTTGTGGAAGTCGTAGGCATGGTGCAGGACGGCAAGTACAAAAACGTGGTGGAAAATCCTTCGGAACCGTTCTTCTATGTTCCGCTGAGCCAGAGCTACATGGAGTTTCGCACTCTGCACGTGCGCACCTCGGTGCCCCCGGAAACCCTGGTCCCGCAGATCGAAGCGCAGATTCACGACTTGGCTCCGGACATCGCCGCGACCCAGGTGCAGACCATGAGCAAGGCGCTGGAGGGCGTAAACGGCTTCTTCTTTTTCCGCTTTGGCGCGCAGTTGTCCGGCACCATGGGGTTTCTGGGACTGATCCTGGCCGTGATCGGCGTCTATAGCGTGGTTTCCTACGCCACCGCCCAGCGCACCCACGAGATCGGCATTCGCATGGCCCTAGGAGCCGCGCCACGCGACATCCTGAAGATGGTCCTGCGGCAAAGCCTCGTGGTGGTCATCATTGGCATAGCGGTTGGCTTGGCGGTCGCCCTGGCGGGGACACGTGCGCTGGCCAGCTTGCTGGTAGGTATCAGCCCCAGCGATCCGCTGACGTTCGCCCTCGTGCTGATCCTATTGTCCGGGGTGGCTTTGCTGGCGTGTTGGATACCGGCGCGCCGGGCCACGCGAGTGAGCCCGCTGGTGGCCTTGCGCTACGAATGACAGGTTGCGGGGAAGAGAAGTCTGTGCGGCGACGCGTTGGAGTGCCGCCCAGGGATCAGTGCAGGACTAAGAACGGCGGCGCGAAGCCTCGGCAATAGACCCCGTGAGGGTCAGGGCAAAAAGCCCTACAATCGCGAATGTGATGACGAAGATGATCATGCCAGCTCCCTCGGGACACCTTTCTAACGGCACGTTCAAGGCCCAACGTCGGGCCTTAAGATTCATATACTTAGCCGTGGGCTAGGGGAACTACTGTACGGAGAATATCGACACTTGTAGGCGTAAGAAGACAAATTTTAGAGTACTGGTACCAATGGGGTACTAGTTCTTAGTACACGCGTCGTAGCCGCTTTGAACAGGTCACTGTCCTTGCGGTCTCTGCACTTTGCACCTGGATTCCAAGCCGTGGGTCAGGTACAGAAAAGGAAGACTTCGCGAGGTTACCGCTTCCCTCAGGACTTGTTCAAGCGGATCGATCCGTCGCCGGTGTGAATTGTGAGCGATTGCCCGCCGCCGTTCATTTTCCCGTGAATCTGCGAGTTGCTGAAGGTCCCTTCGACCGTGACCGGGATGCCCAGGCTGATATGCCCGTCGCTGGTGCTGGCGTCAATGTTGGCTTGCAGGTCGGCGGGCAACACGATGTCCACGCTGCCGTCGCCGGTGCGGATGCTCCAGCTGGAGGCGATCTTGGAGCCGGGCTGGACATGCGCGTCGATTCCGCCATCGCCGGTCTTGATGTTCAGGGCGTCCAGGCGGCCGTCGAGCTTGATGTGGCCGTCGCCGGATGTGGCGTCGACTCTGCCGTCGAGATTGCGGGCGTCGATATGGCCGTCGCCGGTACGCAGGCGGATGTCGCCCTTGGCGCCTTCCACGGTGATGCTGCCGTCGCCCGGTGTCGATGTCCAGGTCGCCGCTGACCGCCTGAGCGCGCACCGACCCGTCACCGGTGTGGATCTTCACTCGGCCCGTGATGGATTGGGTGTTGACCGAGCCGTCGCCGGTGTCGATTTCCAGATCGGCGTCCTTGGGCATACGGACCTCAATGCGGATGCGGCGCCCCTTGCTGCCCCAGGAGAAGCCCCAATGGCCCATGGTGCGCGCGTTAAGCTGCACGCTGTCGCCGTCCTGGCGGGAGTCGACATGGAAGTTCTTGTTTAGCTCAAAACCCTCGTAGTCGACCACAAATTCGACCTGTTTGGACTCGCTGGTGGAGATATTGACGCTGCCGTCGTTGGTCTCCACGCGGACCTGGGCGCGGCCAGAGACGGAGTAGGACTTGGTCCATTCTTCGGCGTGGGCGCTGGGCGCTACGACAGCCGCAACAAGCAAAGCGGCGCAGGCCATTCCAAACTTGGCGACCAGGGTGCGGTTGGGGGCCGAATTCATGGTGGTAATCCTCCGTAAGTGCAATCTGACTGAATATACGCCATCGGTGGGAGAAAAGTTCCCTGGGGCGCGAGTGTAGTTCCGCTGGTGATGGGTCCGTGCAATCCCACATCGCCGCGGGTGCGGAGGCTCAACTTCCGGTTTGCCGACAACCCGGGAACTATTCCTTTTAATGGACAGAAGCGCGTTTATCGGGATTGATCGTGGTCTGCTTCGGTCGGTTTTGGGTCCGTGGTCTCCCGTTCCCAAATGCGATGCACCTAGGGCACCCATTTCACTGGAAGAACACACTTCCATGGCACCTAGGCCCCGCCGCCAAAGTCAGAATCCTCCGCTTCAAAAATCTTCCGCCGTTCCGGCATGACCGTGGCCTTCAAAACCACGTTTGAGGTATTCACCAGGGTTGGTCCCGACAACTCGCTTGAACGCCTTACTGAACGCAGCGTCGGACTCGTAACCGACCGACCGAGCGACGTCTATGAGCTTCTTGTCACGTTGTTGTAGTAACTGCATCGCCTTCTGCATCCGCCACTCGGTTACGTATTCCAGGGGTGTTTGTCCGAGTAGCTCTTTAAAACGTGCTGCGAATGCGGAGCGAGACATGCCCGCCGTTTCGGCCAGGGATTCGACCGTCCAGGGCGTATGCACTCTGTTGTGAATGGCCCTGAGGGCAGTGCCCATTTGAGGATCGAAAACAGCACGAAGCCATCCTTTGTTGCGTTCCGGTCCCGACGCGATATGCGTCCGGAGTGCTTGGATAAACAGAACCTCGGCCAGCCGACTCGCGACTACTTCAGATCCCGGCGCCTGGTCAGCCATTTCTGACGTCAGCGCTTGCATTGTGTTGTGAAGAGCAAGCGTGCGTGCCTGATCGGCCTTAATCAGGATGAAGCTCGGCAATAACTGAGTGATCGGCTTCAGGCTGGCGCGATCGAAACTGAAGGACCCACAGACGATTGTCGTCGGTGCGCCACCTCCTCCACAATGCGCGACATTGTTGTTGGCTTTGGCCCCGATCTCACGGAAACTCCACCGCGGACGTGTTCGCGGGCTATCCCGCATGACGATCGAAGTGTCGCGAGCCAGCAAGAAGCAGTCACCACCAGTGAGGGGAATCGGCTCCGGAATTCCTTCCACACTCAGCCAACAGTTGCCGCGCGAAAGCATGGCGAAGTGCGCCAAATCTGTGGGCGACATCTTTCTGTCGGAAGGCGTGACTTTTTCTTCGGTCTGTTTCTCCTGCATCAAGCCCCACGGGGCTGTAGCTTCGAGCCTGTGCTGACCGAAGGCGGTTACGTGCATCGTTCTGAAGATGTCTGTTATTGGGTCCACTGTAACCCTCCCTTTTTGGACGAATGGACAAAAGATCAGGACTCCCGAGCAGTTCTCGTCCACTACCAGAGACATCTACTAGTCAGTAGGGAATGCTAACACGTCTATGAAAAGGCCCATGTCTGGAGAGCAGATTGGTCCTTTTGGCACAGTCTGGCAGAAACGCTATCGATAGACTCAGCATGCCATCGCGCCCGGCGCCAAGGAGAAGTCATGAACACAGAGGATCTCCTCACATCTGTTGAAAGGAGCAATTATGGGAAAGCTTGACGGCAAGGTCGCAGTCATCACAGGCGGAAGCAGCGGGATTGGCTTGGCCACAGCCAAGCGCTTTGTGGAAGAAGGTGCGCACGTCGTGATCACTGGGCGACGAGAGAAAGAACTGAAGGAGGCCGCAGCCTTCATCAAGAGAAACGTTACGACGGTCGCGAGCGACGTGTCGCGCTTGGAAGATCTGGACCGGCTCTATGCAGTCGTGAAAGAGAAACATGGTCACATCGACATTCTCTTTGCGAACGCAGGCGCGGGTACGATCGCACCGCTCGCGGTGGCTACCGAGGCTCATTTTGACCAGACCTTTGACGTGAACGTGAAAGGCCTGTTCTTTACGGTGCAAAAAGCGCTTCCCCTTTTCAAGGACGGCGGCTCGATTATCCTGAACTCTTCAGTCTCAAACGTGCTCGGGGTCCCAGGGTTTACCGCCTACGCAGCGAGTAAGGCGGCTGTGCGCAGCTTCGCCCGCGGCTGGACGATGGAGCTAAAGGATCGCAAGATTCGTGTGAATTCGATGAGTCCGGGCCCAATCGAGACTCCGGCTTTGGAGAAGGTGGGTCTCCCACCTGAACAGGTCGAACAGGCGATAGCTGGATTCACTTCGCAGGTTCCACTCGGCCGCAGAGGCAAGCCCGAGGAAATCGCGGCAGCCGTCGTGTTCCTTGCTTCCGATGAAAGTTCTTACATCACCGGTGTGGATCTCGCCGTCGATGGAGGCATGGCGCAGGTCTGACCCCGGAGCGGTCGCTTCTCGAAGTTTAGTTCTAACACGAGATCGGAGAAACATCATGAGCTATGCGATTGTAGGATTCGGCAAGATAGGCCAGGCCCTCGCCCACGCCTTCGCCCGTAAAAACATCGACGTGACCGTCGCGAGCCGCCGGCCGCCCGAAGCGTTGGCGCCGCAGGCTCGGGCGATTGGGCCCACCGTCGTCGCCAAGTCTCTGCGGGATGCACTTAAGGCCGACACAATCATCTTGGCAATCCCGTTCGGGGAATATCGCGAGGTTGCGATGGGCCTGCCGAGCTGGGAAGGCAAGACAGTCATCGACGCGACGAACGCGTTTGGAGTTCTCCCTGAAGAGCTGGACGGCCTCCCGTCCTCCGCCTTCGTCGCGAAGTCGTTCACCGGCGCTAAGCTCGTGAAAGGTTTCAATCACCTGGTTGCGGCCACCCTGGCGACCGATCCGATCGTCGAGGGCGGCCACCGGGTCGTTTTCCTGTCGAGCGACGACGAGGACGCGATCGCTCCCGTGGCGGATTTAGCCAAAAAACTCGGGTTCGCGCCCGTCAAGCTGGGAAAGCTCAACGAGGGTGGCGCGTTGGTGCACGCACGCGGCCGCACTTGGGGTCAGCTCATCTTCCAGGATTTGTTCAAGAAGGAGCAGTAATCGATCTACGACCGTGTGATTTGGTCCGTGAAGGATGGTTCCGAAACGTCCGATCAAGATCGGACACACTGGATGTAAGGGAAAAGGAGAGATTTCGATGAGCATCGAAAAGAATGTCCAGATTGTGAAGAATTTTCTTGCGGCACTCGGCCGCCGCGATAAGCAAGGTTTGCTGGCGTTGTCTGCCGAGGATATTGAGTGGATCATTCCGGGCGAGTGGCCGCTGGCCGGCACGCACCGCGGGCACGCGGGATTGGAGAATTTACTTCAGAAGGCTAACGAAACGGTGGAAACTTCGTACCCAGAGCCCCCCGAGTTCATAGCGCAGGGAGACCGGGTTCTGGTCCTCGGCTTCGCTAGAGGGAGAATCAAAGCCACGAATAGGACGTTCGAGGACAATTGGGTTTTCGCCATTACCGTTCGAAATGGCAAACTGACGAACATCCGGGAGTATATCGACACGCAAGCACTGGCGCGGGCCTCCGAGATGGACGCGAGCCCCACCGACTGGGGAAAAACCTTAAAGATAACGCTGAGACGCGGAGTGCGCGAAGGAATCGCGGAGAAGGGGAGCACAGAGATCCCATGGCGCGCTCGAACGCGAAGCTAGCGATGGGCTTTGGCGGCATGCTTTTTGTTGCTGGTGGCGGCGCCTGGTTTGGGGCGCAGGGCGGCTAGAAATTCGTCGGCGGGAAGGGAATTGATGACGTTGCCCTTTTCCAGCCAGCCGCGGCGGGCCATGGTCACTCCATGGCGGATGAATGGCAGATGGATGACGTTGTGGGCGTCCGTGGAGATGACCACCTTTACGCCGCGTTCCTTGCACATCCGCAGGTAGATGTCGGTGAGGTCCAGGCGATCCGGGTAGGAGTTGCACTCCATGGCCACACCGTGTTTGGCGGCGGCGGCGAGGATTTTTTCCATGTCGTAGTCGAAGGCATCGCGACGCAGCAGCAAGCGGCCCGTCGGATGACCGATGATCTGCGTGTACGGATTTTCGATCGCCGCGAGCATTCGGTCGGTCATCGCCGCGCGATCCAGGTTCATGTACGAGTGGATGGAACACACCACCACCTCAAGCTGGGCCAGCAGTTCATTGGAATAATCGAGCTCGCCATCCTTGAGGATGTCGACTTCCGAACCGGCGAAGACCCGGATGCCCAGGCCCTTGGCGTTGGCGGCGTGGAGTTTTTTGATGTGCGCGGCCATGCGCTTTTCCTCCAGGCCGTTGGCGATGGTTACCGACTTGGAGTGATCGGTAATGGCGATGTATTCGTGGCCCAGCGCGCGAGCGGCTTCGGCCATTTCTTCGATGGAGTTCTTGCCGTCGCTGGCCGTGGTGTGCATCTGCAGATCGCCCTTGACGTCTTCGAGGCGCAGCAGGTTGGGCAGCTTGTGATTTTCGGCGGCCGCAATTTCGCCGGTGTTTTCGCGGATTTCGGGCGGGATGAAGTCCAGCTTGAGCTTGCCGTAGATTTCTTCCTCGGTGCGGCCAGCTACCCGGCGCTCGCCTTTGAGGGTCGCCAGGGCGTATTCGTTGAGCGTGTAGCCCATGTCGTTAGCGCGGCCGCGCAGGGTCACGTTGTGTTCACGCGAGCCCGTGAAATACAGCAGCGCGGCGCCGAAGCTCTCTTTCTCCAACAGCCGCACGTCCACCTGCAAGCCGCTGTCGAGGGTGAAGCTGACTTTGTTTTCCCCGTGGGCCAGCACCTGATCGATGCGCGGGTACTTGAGAATGTGCTCGGCGAGGGCGTCGATTTGCTTCTGGGAGGTGTATCCGTCGGCCAGGGTCAGCAGCAGATCTAGATCGCCCACGGTCTCTTTGCCGCGGCGCAGGGACCCGGCGGGGGTAACCGAGGCCACCCCTTTACCGTATTTCCCGATGTGTTCGATGATCGCCTCGGCCGAGTTTTCCGCTACGTCGATGCGAAAGCGGCCCGTGGAGCGCTTGTGGGTCTCGACGGCCTTGAGGATGTTC
Organism: uncultured Acidobacteriota bacterium; assembly: GCA_963788495.1. GTDB lineage: Bacteria > Acidobacteriota > Terriglobia > Acidiferrales > UBA7541 > Acidiferrum. The sequence goes on from CAWBGX010000009.1 coordinate 59,247, forward strand.
TGTTCGCTCTTCTCGCCGAAGCCGGGGAGGTCGCGGAGCTTCCCCTCCTTGGCCAGCTTTTCGACATCGGCGACCGTGGCGGCCTTGAAGTTGGACCACAAAAAAGCCACTTTCTTGGGCCCCAGCGACTGTAAATTCAGGATTTCCAGCAAGGTGACCGGGAATTTCTTTAGAAGTTTCTGCCGCAGGCTGTAATCCCCCTTGGCGATAATCTCCTCGATGTGCTCGGCCATGCGCTCGCCGATTCCGGGCAGCTCCTCCAGCTTGCCCGGCTCCTTGGCCATCTGCTCGATGGACTCATGCATCCCGGAAATCAACTCCGCGGCCTTCTCGTAGCTGCGATAGCGTCCGATGATCGCACCATCAATTTCCAGGAGCTGCGCGGTTTCCCGCAGAATGCGGGCAAGGGTCTTGTTGTCCATGGGCGGGATTATACGGCCAGAACGTCACACAGAAAACCGGAGAACACCGGTTGTGCAGGCGCGCCCGGGGGAGCCTCGGGGGTAGGGGCGGCCCGAAACAGGTGTTTCAGCAAAAAAAAAGGCCGGCAAACTGCCGGCCTTATGATTACAGGTAAGAATTCAAGTCGCTTTCTGAACGTTGGCAGCCTGGGGTCCCTTGGGGCCCTGTACGATCTCAAATTCGACTGGATCTCCTTCCTGAAGAGTGCGATAACCGTCTCCGACGATCGCCGAATAGTGAACGAAAACATCTGGGCCATCTTCGCGCCCGATGAAGCCGTATCCTTTGGAATTATTGAACCACTTGACAGTTCCTAGCACTTCGGTTGCCCTCCATGACAAAGACTGGGATTGCCGACCACGGCCGCGGAAGCTGATCCCCGCTGCCGCCACAGATTTTAAAATTGCGCGGAGTGTACCAGAATGGAACGGCGAGTCAATAGCGCCAGCGATCTCCAGAAAGTATTAACTGTAAATTATGCAGTCCTAAATCGCTTTAATACATTCCGGTAAGGCGAACTTTCATCGAAAGTTATTGGCACCGGGATGCCGAGCTATTTCCAAAGTTAGGGAGTCTGGCAAGAGCCGCCGCTTGATGTTCCGCGAAGTCGCTTCCCTGGGCTACTCCGTATCGCGCTTGACAAATTTTACCGGCTTCAGGATTTGGAAAAGATTGTTGAAATCGTCGGTCCACAGGCGCAGACCCGCCGGCACCGCAATGGGCTCGTTGAAGACGGAGGCGTCCAGGTCGTCCAAGAAGCGTTTGTTGCGGCTGAGGACCACCCACTCGGAGGCATCGATCAGTTTGCGGAGATTGTCGTCCGTGGTGATAAACCGCACCGGGTACCCGGCGTCGTTGGCCAGCAGTTGTACAACCGGCGCCAAGTCCAAATAGGTATTGGAGGTGTGGACGGCCAGGATGCCATCGGGTTTCAGGTGCCGAAAATACAAAGCCAAAGCTTCTCGCGTCAACAAATGGACCGGAATCGCATCGCCGGAGAAAGCGTCGACGGCGAGGACGTCAAATTGCTGAGGGGGGTCGTTTTCCAGGGAGAGGCGCGCGTCGCCCAAAATGACGTCGGTTTTGGCCCGCGTTTCGCGCAGGTAGCTGAAGGAGTTCTTGGCGATGGTCACGATTTGCGGGTTGATTTCGTAGAAGCGGAAGTAGTCGCCGGGTTTGCCGTAGGCGGCCACGGTGCCCGCGCCGAGACCGATCGCTCCCACGCGCTTGGGCCCGCTGCAGCAGCGATCCAAGGCCAGGCCGATGCCGGAGTCGGACGAATAATAGGTGGTGGGCTGCAGGCTCTGCGGCTGGTGGACGAACTGGGCGCCGTGCTCGATTTTACCGTTGTACAGCTCGCGGTAAGGCTGTTTGAGCCAATTGTGGAACTCCTTTACGCGCAGGGCGCCGTAGAAACTGCGGACCATCACGATGGTGCTCTTTTCGTACGAGCGCACATTGCGCACCAGGACGAAAGCCATGGCCACCGCGGCGGCAGCCCAGAATAGGCGTGGGAGCCAGCCTTGCGGCCACAGGACGACGATCGCGAGCAGCGCCGTCAGCAGCAGCGTGAGCGGGAATTCGTAGATGGCCGAGAAAATACGGGGCGCAAGCAGGCCGACAAATATGGCGCCGAGCGCGCCGCCGAGGGAAATCATCAGGTAGAAAGAGGTGAGATGGCCGGCGGCGGGTCTGCGCTTGGCAAGTTCGCCATGACAGAAGAAGCAGCACAGGAAGAGGCCGGTGCAAAACAGCGGCACGCTCACCTGGATGGATTCGGTGAACGATGGATCGTAGATGGCATAACCCAGGCTGCCCAGAGCCACGGCCAGCAGGCGAACCATCAGCCAGCGGGAATACAAGCTGCGACGGTTGAAGGCCAGGGTGAACGTTAGAAGATAGAGGGCCAGCGGTAAGACCCACAGGAGGGGCACCGGCGCCACATCCTCCGTCAGATGATTGGTGACCGAGAGCAGTAGCATCGAGCCGCACGCGGAAAGGCTCAGCCAAAGAAGCTTTTCGCGAAACGCTGGAGCGGCGCTGGTTTCCGGCGCGTGTGCGGCTGCCGCCAATAAGATCGAGGCGGGAGCGCCGCGACGCGCCAGCCACGCCACCAGCGAGCAGACGCCGACAAAAACCACGAAGAGAGCCGACCACAGCCGGGCCTGCGCGTGCGAAGGGATGCGCGGCTCGATCCACAGCGGGAAACTCAGGAGCGCCAGCAGCGAGGCCAGATTGGAGAGCGCGAAGAGGTGATACGGCTCGGATTCGCGGGAGCGGCCGCGTGCGTACCAAACTTGCACCAGCGGGCTGGTGGCGCTGAGTAGCAGGAAGGGCAGCCCGATGGAGGAGGCCAGCAGCGCCAGAATTCGCCAGGTGGGATCGCTGCCATTTTGCGGGTGCGGCGAGAAGTGTGGAGCAATGGGGAGAAACAGCAAGCTGGCCAGCAGCAGGCCGATGTGCAGCGCCGACTGGCGAACAGGCGTCAGCCGCCGGGTGGTCACGTCGGCGTACAAATATCCGAGCAACAGCGCGGATTGGAAGAACACCAGGCAAGTGGCCCACACGGCGGCGGAACCTCCGAACCGCGGAAGAATCAGTTTGGCGAACAGCGGCTCGATGAGGAAAAGCAGGAAGGCGCCCAGAAAAATCGTCAAGGACAAGAGCAGCGTCGGCAGACGCTCGGGTTTGGGCCCGACATGGGGTAAGCCCTCGATGGGAGGGGAGATACCGGGCTGGGATGGAAGAGTAGCCACGAAAAGATCGCAGGCTCAGGCGAGAAAGCGAAAGTAGTACAGCAGCCCGGCGATGGACTTAGCGTCGCGGAGTTTTCCGCGCCGCATCATGCTCTCCAATTCTTTGCGGGTGAAGGCCTTCACGGTGATCTTCTCGTCCTCTTCGGGTTCCGCTGCCCCGAGCGTGAGTCCTTGCGCCAGAAGAATATACATGCGCTCTTCCAGAAAGCCGGGAGTGGGGAAGACGTCGAGGAAGACCCGGAAGCGTTTGGCGCGGTAGCCGGTTTCCTCGATCAGTTCGCGCGCCGCAGCGCGGCCGGGATTCTCGCCGCGTTCCATGCGCCCGGCGACCAGTTCCCAGAGAAACTGCCGGGTGGCGTGACGGTATTGCCGGATCAAAACGATGCGGCGATCGGGCAGCACCGGCAGCACCACCACCGAGCCAGGATGGGTGATGACCTCGCGGGTCACCCGCACGCCACTCGGCTCGATGATTTCGTCCCGCCGGACGCCAAAGACCCGGCCTTGGAAAATCATCTTGCTGCGAAGGATTTTGGCTGTGGAGCGGCTGGTCTTTTTGGGTGGCATAAGTAAGTCGGTGTAATTTCTCCGAGGCCATCTTAGCAGGCTCACCCAAGCTCGCGTCAAAACTTGGGGTGCGGAAGCTCGACGCCGCTTCATGGTCGAGCTACGGATAGTGTCCTAATTTTGAATTTGAACAAGGGCTCGTATCCCGGCATTGAGCTTAGGGGCAACCCAGCCAAGGCGCCCGCTTCGGAAAGCGACCGCTACAACTTCACATCCTTGCTGAGTTGGGCGTAGCGACAAGACTCAGCCGACCTGGGACGCGCTAAAGCGCGCCCCTACACGAACCTCGCCGCGACAGGGAGCCTTCGTCAAATTAGGCCGAGCCGCGGCCTCAATTGCCTGCGTGCGCCCAAGTCCCTATACTCAGGAGACAGCGCCGTCAGCACTTTCGAGTTCGAGCGCCGCGCTAAAACCAGAAAAATGCCGATCAACACCATCATCGTCGATGACGAAAAGCCCGCCCGCGACGAACTGGCTTTTCTGCTAAAAGGTTTCCCGGAAATCACGGTAATCGGCCAAGGCAAAAATGGCGTGGAAGCGGTCGCGCTAATCAAGGAGCACACTCCAGACTTGGTTTTCCTGGATGTACAAATGCCCGGCCTGGACGGCTTCGGCGTGCTGAAAAAGCTCGTAGAGCGCAAGCTAAAAGTTCCGCACGTGGTCTTCGCCACCGCCTTCGATCACTACGCCGTCCAGGCCTTCGACGTTAATGCAGTCGATTACGTGCTGAAGCCGTTCGACAAGGCCCGCATCGCCAAGGCCATCCAACGCGCGCGCAAAGCGATGGAGACGCAAACCACGACTACCGACCGCCTGGAACAACTGGTGAGCCAGCTCGGCGCCGCAAAACAAACCACCCAGCCGGCAAAGGTGCTGGTGAAGTCCCAGCAGCGGCTGCTGCTGGTCGACGCCGAAGACCTGATCTTCGCCACCATCGAAGACGGCCTGATTTCCGTGGTGGCCCGCGACACCGAGGGCAGCTCCAATTACCGCACCCTCGAAGAATTGCACGCCGCGCTCGATTCCGAAACCTTCTGGAGGCCGCATCGCTCGCACCTGGTGAACATCCACCACATCAAAGAAGTGGTGCCATGGTTCAAGTCCAGCTACATGCTGAAAATGAGCGACAAGAAGCAGACGGAGATTCCCGTCAGCCGCGCGCAGACCAAACGCCTGCGGGAATTGTTCAAGCTATAGGGGGCGTGTTTGTCGCCGCTCTTTGCGATCCAAGTGAGACTCATGATCGAAGCCTCGGCGGAAGTCGGGATCGGCGCCTTGCTTGTTACTTTTGCGCATGACGTCGCGACGTGGGGAAACCGTTTTTCCGTGAAGCTTTACGAGACGTTTCCCGCTCTGAAAAAACTCCCGCGCTCCAGGCTTGCAGGTTCTCAATTGAACTACAAATACATGTTTTACGCCCTGCGTTTTGCGGGAGCCGTGATGCTCGTTGGTGGAACCATGCTCCTCGGGCTGGTGATGCTGCGCTGGAAGTAGACCTTGGCGGTGGTTCCAACAGGCACAACTGGTCCTCCGAGCCGTAGCTTTACTTTCGGATCTTGCTGGAATGCAGCGGCGGCATCCCACGGCTGCCTTTACGTGCTCATTGTTTCTGGCTACCTAGGCTTGCGATCGGTGAGCTGAATCGGGCCGAAGAAGGCGTCTTTATTCCATGCAAGGCGCTGGTCTTGCTGCGCCACGCTGTAACCCAACAGAAACAGCAACCCCGCCGCATCCACTTGCCAAATCAGGATCACGTACAAGGCAAATGCTGCTCGCTGCCTGAGATTAGCGGAATTCCTCCTCAAGCCAAGCCTGAAATGCTGTCGTGTTCTGAGCGCGCCCGAGAAAATTCTTTACGAGGTCGTTCGCGGACATAGTGCTGCCGGGTTCCAAAATGGCACGGCGATAGCGAGCAGGAGCCTCCCCTGCGAAAGGATTCTCTTTGGAGAATTGCGTAAAGAAGTCTTCGACGATGACCCGGCCCCAGTCGTAGAAATAGTAGCCCGACGAATAAGTTTCCAAGATATCGAAAGAAGCGAACGAGTGGGAGACATCGAGCGAGGGTTTCAATAGGTCGTAGCGCTCCCTCAGCTCGGTTACCAGAGCTTCCGGATTCAACGTGGCAGGATCGCGGCGATGGAGCTCGAGAGACAAGGACACGTCCGAAAGATCTCGCGCGACGGCAAAGCTACGACCAGAGCCGGAAGCCTTGTTCATGCGGTTCATCAGTTCAACGGGAATGGATTGTCCTGTCTGGTAGTGACGAGCAAACGATGGCAGAACGGCGGGTAGAAGAGCGAACTTTTCAAAGAGCTGAGAGGGCACTTCGATGAAATCATTCTCCAAATGGCGGAGTAGGAGGCTGCCGCCTGCCCAATGCGCGCGCGAGCCCGACAACACCATGTGCATGGCATGACCAAATTCGTGAAACAACGTAGTGACTTCCCCAGGGTCCATCAAGCCCGGGTCGGATTTTTTTGCCGACACAAAGTCAGCAATCACTGCTGCTTCCGGCCATGCGGTTCCCAATTTTGCGCGGACCACGGGAAGATTTTCCGCAGTTCCGTTACCTCCGAACTTTCCCGGACGCGTATAAAGGTCGAGATAGACTCTGCCGATCATGGAGCCATTTTCCAGCACGTCCCAGACTTCCACGCTCGGATCCCAAACTGCCGCCTCCGGCTCTTTGCGCAAAGACACGCCAAAAAAGCGGGCTGCCGTGTCCATAAGCCCACGCTTTACGGCCGATATCGGGAGGTAGGGACGAATTTCGGCGGAGTCAAAGCCAAAGGCGCTCTGCGTCAAACGCTCTTCGAGAAAGAGGGCGTCCTCCGCAGGGACCTCCGTGGCACTCGGTTCTAGCTTGCGCTTTTCCGCGAGCAAGAGGTCGAGGTGACGCTTGGCCAGGGGACGAGCCGCTTGATCGACAGTGTCGATGAACCGCGAAATGGTTTCAACATTGGAGGCCATCTGCGAAGCCGCGTAGTACTCCGCCCAGGAAGGGTAGCCGAGTAGACTTGCGATTCCATATCGAAGCCGCAGCATCTGCAGGAGCACTTCCCGATTCTTCGGATATGCGATGTTGTCATAAGCGATGAATGCCCGGCGGCGAAGGGAACCGCTCTTTGCAGACTTTATGATGGGCAAAAGAGCGGTGATATCGATGGCGACGTGAACCTTTCCGTCCGCGGCAGGCTTGTGGGTGTCCAGGTAGTCTTGCGGGACGCCATCAAGTTCTGCGGGATCAACCATAATCACGCCCTGATCTTCGGCGAGGTTCCGGTAAATTCGGTCCGGACGTCAGTGAACTCTTCCTGCAGTTTCTGCAGCTTTTCGCGGTCGGCTTCGCTGCGGTCTACTCCGGCGAGACGGAACAGGAGCAGGCGCCTGCGAACATAGTATTGAGTTGCAGAATCCGCGTTTGAAACGTCCAGGCCAGCGAGAGCTTCATACACGCCGCGATTCAGCGAAAGAGCGGTGAGGGATGCGTCGAATTTGCCTAGAAACGCACTACCCAACTCCCGGAATTTCAGATCAGGGTGGGCTTCCTGCACAAGAAAGGCCTTGGAACGCCCGTCCTCAAGTTGCAGAACCGCTGTATCAAATGGCTCAAGTGTGTTTTGGATGGTGCGGGGGCCCTTGGCTCGTGCCAGCGATTCGATAACCGCTTGTGCTCCTACCAGTCTTGCCGCTTCGAATTTGTCGAAAGCCGCAGGCGTCGAGATGAATTGCCAAAATGGCGGTTGCTGGCTCTGTTGTGGGAAGCCAGCCGCTATCTCGTGGTCGCGACTGCCTGTATCCCAGCCCTCCAACAGAGCACCGGAAAGATTCCTCATGTCGGAGTGCACGGCGGGAACGGTAATTGTCCTTGCGGCGGCGAGAGCGGCAGCGTGGTCAGTGCGTGCGAGTTCTTGCGCGAAGCAACCGCCTCCCCCTAAAACCATCAAAAACCAAGCTCTCGCGAGAGGCTGAAATCGAAAAGCCCATTTTCCCCATCGAGGTAGTGCTTTCATCCGTCCTCCTTAATCTCTATCACAGTGCCTTATTCAAGAAACCGGCAGGGCCAATAGTTTCGACACCGCACGATTTCGCGAAAGCCTAACCGCGAATAAACCGGCACTCCCATGGTGGTCGCCTCCAATGTTCGTACTTTGTGCAAAGCGTAACAGGCGAGTGATTCACGGGCATATGTGTCCGTCGCTCATGGTTTCTACCACTTTCGTTCGCGTAGTAGAAGAACTTCAATCGCGCGCAGTCGCACCCGCAGTTTCCTGCCCGCGGTCATCGGCCTGTTCCAGCGGCGCCCCGCGGATGTCGCCCTGCTGGTTCGCGAAGCTTTCCTGCGGGGCATCTCCACCCGCCGGGTCGGCCGGGTCATCACCTGCGTTCAACTCGATCCGCTCAGCGCCCAGACCATTTCCCCCCTGTCGCGCAACCTGGACTCCCTGGTGCAAGCTTTCATCAAGGTCGCATCGCCGATGAGTGGGCCTACTTATTCCTGGATGGCGTCAGCTTGCGGGTGCGCCGCCCGGCCGGCCGCAAACGCGTGTTCTTGCGCGGTGGCTGCGGGTTGTTAGTGGATGAAATTTCCGCCGACCAGATACAGCTGGCCGGTATTCGTGGTGAAGGCCAATCCGTTTTGTCCCCACCGGATCACATGTTGAGGGAAATCTGCGAAGACGTTGGGTATGGTTATGGAATCAACGAGGGCGCGGGTCGTCAGGTTGAAAGACTGGATGATGGCCGTGGATCCGGACGTGTTTACGAAAAACGCCAAGTTGAGACTGGAATCGGGCACCATGCTGCTTGCGGCGTTCACGAAACTGGCGGCATTGGTGCCGGTTGCAGGGTTGACGACCTGCCCATCGTCTGCATAGACGAGCTTTGTGATGGGATCAAAATGGATGCGGGCATTTTGCACGAGGCCGGAGTAATCCGCAGTCAGTGATGCTCCGTTTGGAGTGATGGCAATCGTGTAGAAATCGTCGCCCGTGCTTTCGAGGTTTGCCGCAAAGAGCGACGTCGCGTCTGAACCCCATTGCAAGGAGTCGAACAAATTGGTCGTGGAATCGGCGCCGCGGATCGTCGCAGGCCGCGCGGTAACGTCATCGAAAATAACCAGACCTCCTTGCGCTAGCGGGCTCACGGGAGTGACGCCGAGTGAGATGGCCGTGGTATGTGGCGCTCCGGGGGCAACTTGAAGATCGAGGGCGTAGTAGGGGCCCCAGCGGAGATTCGCGCCGAGGCCGTAGCTGACATCGGGCTGGAGAGTCGGCAGTATGAATCGCTGGACGGAATTGCTTCCGTCGATCGATGCGTACAGGAATTGCTCGTCGTCAGAGAGCGCAAGATGGTTTGGTTCGCTGCCCGCGAATTGTTCACCAACGACGGTTGCCGAAACCGGATCGAGGACAGCGATGGTGTTCGCAAAGTTGTTTGCCGTGCCTGGAACGGAAAGATAGATCACGTTATGGACCGGATCGAACTTCAGGTCCTTCGCGGGCTGATTCAGCACGGTCACCGCGAATCCTGAACCTCCCTGACTGGTTCCGCCCGTCGTGCCAATGAAAAAAGTCGAGGGAGCGGACACGCCGCCACTGGAAGAAGGATTGACGACAGTAACGCTTGCCGTGCCGGGCGAGGCGACGGCGCTGGCCGCAATGGTGGCGGTCAATTTCGTACTGGAAACAAAAGTGGTCGGTAGCTCGTTGCCGTTGAACTGGACGGTCGCCGCTGGATCGAACGTCGATCCAGTGACCGCCACGGTGAATCCAGAACTGCCCGCAATCGCGGAACTAGGGAGCAGTGCTGAAATCGTTGGCGCGTTCGGCGCGGGAACGGCTGGCGTGACCGGAATGGGGGGCGGAGTGAAGGGGAGAGGAGGGGCGGAGCTGATGAAGTTCCCGCCGACCAAGACGACCTGGCCATTGTCTGTGATGAATGCGAGACCATTTTGTGCCCAACGGATCAGACGGGTGGGATTCCCCGGAACGTTGGGGAGGCTGATGGAAGTGATCGGAGAGAAGTGGGGCATGTCAAACGACTGGACAAACATTGGGCCGTTTTCGGATTGATTCTGACCTGCGAAGAAGGCTGTTCCGAGGCTCGAATCCGGAATCATCGCGGTCGGAAAGGAATTGAAGAGTGCGAAAGCGGCGAAAGCACCCGACGGGACGCCGTTCGAATCGAGAGATGGGCCTTCGTCGGAGTAGATGAGACTTGTGCCGCTGTCGAAATGAATTCTGGCGTTGAAAAACTCAAGTCGACTTCCAAAGCTGTGGTGCAACGCGGCGCCGCTGGCACTGACTGAGATTGAGTAGAAGTAAAAGTTGTCGTCGAAGGTGTCTGCCGCGAACAGCCTCGTTGCGTCCGAACCCCATTGGATGGTGTTGAAGACATTGCCTGTGCCCAGGGCACCCGGAACTGTTGTGGGGCGGGCGGTGCCGTCATCGAATATCGCGAGGCCCGCCGCCCCGGGTTCGCCGGCGGTGGTGTCGCCAAGGGCGACCGCAATCGTGTGCGGCGCTCCGGGCGCCGCCTGTAGGTCCGAAGCAAAGAAGGTTCCTGAAGAGGGACTGACGGCGAGAGAAATTGTGACGTCTTTTGCGAGCCCCGGCAGAGCAAAGCGTTGCACAGAGCCTGAGCCGTCAAGGCCGGCATAAAGAAACTGACTGTCGCCGGAAATTGCGAGGCGATTTGGATTGCTGGCTCCGGGGAGCGGAATCGCGGAAGTGATCGTGAATGTCGACGGGTCGAGGACGCACATGGTGGTTGGATTAGTCGAGGCCGACCCATTCACAGAGAGATAGAAGAGATTGTTTACCGGATCGAAGACGATATCCTGCGCGGCCTGATTCACAACCGTCATCGCAAAATTGCTCCCACCGGAACTACCGACGAAAAACGCCGATGGGTTGGATGTGCCTCCATCGGCAACGGGATTTACAACGGTGACTTTGGCCGTTCCGATGGCCGCTGTGTCGGATGCAGTGACGGCGGCCTGAAGGCTGGTGTTCGAAATGAAGCTGGTCGTGCGAGGGCTTCCGTTCCAGTTGACGACAGAGCTTGCCTCGAACCTCGTTCCCGATATCACCACTGTGAATGCCGCGCCACCTGCAACGGCGGAACTCGGGGTCATCAAAGTGATGGTGGGGGCAGGAACGCGGATTGTGAATGTTGCGGGGGCGGAGGTGCCGCCGCCTGGGGCCGGGTTGGAGACGGTGACCGCGGCGGTGCCTGGAGTGGCGATGTCGGCGGCGGTGATTGCGACTTGCAGGCTGGTCGCGGAAACATAAGTTGTCGGGCGGGCGCTGCCGTTCCACTGGACGGTGGAGGAGGAGATGAAGTTAGAGCCGGAAACAGTCACCGTGAGGGCGGGACCGCCCGCGGTGGCGGTGTTGGGTGTCAGAGAGCTGAGAGATGGAGTTGGATTGCTGGGCGGATTGGGCGAACCGCCCGAGCCACCACCACAACCCACGGTCCATGCAATGCAGGCCATGGAGATTAGGAAGAGCGAGATTGCGCCGATGGGCCGGGCGGAAGAACGAGAAGGTTTCGATCGCGGGAATCGCAGCAAGAGAGCACACGCCACTGGTGCGGCGTTCGGGGCTGAAAGGCTCATTCCTACTCCTCATAACAGACCGATTGTTAAGGAAATGGCTATTTTGAGCGGGCAGTTTATAACGACAGACCATAGTAAGACTATAGGACTCGAATATAACGTTAGTACTATAACTTGCTGTTGAGGAAGAGTAGGGGTGCGAATCGTTCCTTATCTTCCGACCGGGTTTGCCGGGTTTGCCCGGCTTGCCGGGTTTTCTGATTGTCTTGGCAATCGTTGTGGCCTGGCGAGTGTGGCTGAAGTCGGACACCAAGACGCTGGTCGGGTGGCGCAAACCAGTGTCCTCCACTGCGCTCTATGTTGCCTCAGCAGATGTCGCCATAACGTCCGGCATCTGGTGCTATTTCTGGGCGAGGCCCTTCAGCGCAATCCAGATCACGCGTTTGGCGCTACTGTTCGGCTTACCGGTCTCCGCTGCGGCTATGGCGCTTCTGGTACTTGGACGAGGAAGGGGCATAGCGAGGGCAATGGCGATTTGTCGCCAAGCGCTGCGCGCCCAGCTAGAATATCCCCCGTGACTAGAGAACGCTGGGCCCAGATAGGAATCACGGTTCAATTCCTCATTGTGGTAAGGACGCTCGGTGAGTTCTTCCGGCTCAGGCACGTCCTTGGCACGAGCTTCTCGGCCGCGGTCGCGGCGCCGTATGTTGGTGGCGCTTTAATAGCCGCTTGCTTGTGCTGGGCAGGCGTGACCTTGTACTTCTTCCGACGCTACGCGCTGTGCGCCTGGATCGCGCTGGCGGCCGTGGTCATTCTGCTCGTGTACAAAATTGCTGTAATTGGTTGGTGATGGCGGCTCAGGTGCTTGCCTGCCCGTTTGACGTGGCTTCCTGCACGGCCTACACTCTGCCCTTCATTCTCGAATGATCCTGGTTGCTGAAAGGTTGCTGAAAGGAACTATGACGGCAGAATTGCACGGCAAAGTTGCGCTCGTGACCGGTGGCACATCGGGCATCGGTCGCGATAGCGCCATACTTTTCGCCAAGGCGGGCGTCAAGGTGGTGGTAGCGGGCCGCCGCGAACCGGAAGGAAAAGAAACGGTCGATCTGATCCATACCGCCGGCGGCGAAGGGCTGTTCGTGAAGGTGGATGTGTCGAAAGCAGCCGAAGTGGAGGCGCTCGTCCGAAGGACCGTGGAAAAATTTGGCCGCCTGGATATCGCCTTCAACAATGCCGGGATTGAAGGCCGCTGGCTACCCATCACGGAACAATCGGAAGAAGACTGGGATCAAACGATGGACATCAATCTCAAAGGCGTTTGGCTTTGCCTCAAATACGAAATCCGGCAGATGCTCAAACAGGGCGGTGGCGGAGCGATCGTAAACATGTCTTCCGCAGCGGGCCTGGTGGGTTTGGCGGGGGCCGCTACCTATAGCGCGAGCAAGCACGGGGTGATCGGTCTCACCAAGGCTGCCGCTCTGGAAACTGCTCGAAACGGCATCCGCGTCAACGTAGTTTGCCCCGCGGTGATCGAGACGCCCATGGCCGATCGTGCCTACGAGAATCCGGACATGCACAAGTTTGTTCTTGGTCTTCACCCTATCGGACGTTTTGGAACGCCCGGTGAAATCTCAGAAGCCGTAGTTTGGATGTGCTCCGACCGCGCTTCTTTCATGACCGGACAATCTCTGGTGCTCGACGGCGGGTTACTAGCTGGCCCCAATCCTCCAAACCCCGGCGCGTAGGTGACGTAAGTCCGGGTTCGTCGCCTCACCGCACAACTGAAATCCAAGATTGGCCACTTGTACGATAAGCGACGCGTTGATCAGGAGGCGGCCAGGATTTAATGGGACAGACGAATCCCATTCACGAGTAACCTGACCATAGTTAGCGCGACAACGGTAAGGAGAATGTCCGACCGCGTGACGGAAGATATTGCTTGGGCAGTTTCTCTTGTAGGGAAGCCAAAGATTGCTCCCAAGACGGCAAAGGCCCACAACGCAGAGCCTCCGAGCATCGACCCGACTAAGAAACTCGGCAACGGCCAGTAAACCAGCAAAAGTAGCAGAGTTCCGACCAGCCAAGGTGCAAGGGTCGTGCAAGCAACGGCTTCCACCCGACCGAACTGGCGTGGTGCCCAACGCAACAGCTGTCTTCCCATGTAGAACATGAAACATGGGAGGAGTATGAATCCAGTTGTCGAAGTCAAATAACTGGCTGGTCTTGGAATATGCAGAAATGTGAAAGCGGTGTGGAAGTCTCCTCCGAAAGCCGCCCCGGCAAGAGGGCCGAGGAAGGAATAGACACCCACGATTGCGATCATCAGGAACGCAAGCCCGGAGGGTCTATTCTTAAATCGCCGGCGGTGAAGAATCCAGCAAAGCAGCCCTACCAGCAAACTGAATATCGGACCAGAGGCCGCAATCATGGCGAGCTGCACGGGCGTAGCGTCTGCTGAATCTGGATTCACCCACATCTGAAAAACCGTGGAGTTGAATCCTAGAAAATAGCTTGTGATTGCGTGCACAACTTCGTGCGGCGTTACATTGAGCGCAAAAGCCGCAACGAACAGCAGGGTAGGACGACAAATGACTCCCCAACTAGGGAAATTAAGTCTAACGGCCGGGCTACTCATCTGGGTCAGTGATTCTCCCACACTTTCCGCGAAACACGCTGAAAAGGGAAGGTTTCCCGAACGAGTCTAGATCCGTTGGATTGTCGCGAACCAGGCCGGTGCGCCGCCGTCGTGGAATCTCGTCTCGACCCGGTCGGGTTGGATGGCGGCGAGATTCCATCCATACCTGGGGTTAAATGCCGCTCGCAGTTCTTCCTGAGTGACGGGGTGCGGGCCGGTATCGGGACCTTGGTCACTGAAGCACAACACATACAGCGTTCCATCGTGCTTGGTCACCGACGCCAGACTGGCCACGTATGGTATTCGCTCGTCGCCGTCGAAGGTGTGGAACAATCCGCAGTCCAGCACCGTCTCAAACCGGCGCCCCAAACTCTCCAGCTGGAACGCGTCGGCCGCTGCGAACTCAACCCCGATCCCGCGGGCGTGGGCCTTTTCTCGGGCCATCGCCAGTGCCGTCTCCGCCACGTCAACCCCCAGAACCGGCAATCCCAGTGAGGCCACGTGGAGAGCGTTCTCGCCGGTCCCGCAGCCTGCATCGAGCACTGCTCCCGTGAATCCGCCTTCCGATGCCAAGCGCACTATCGCCGGCTGCGGCCGGCCAATATCCCAGGGCGCGGGACCGTCGTGGTACGACGCATCCCAGGGCCGTCCCGTCATCCGTTCGTGACTGGTTGGGCGCCGGCCACGGAACGGATCGTCAGCAGTGGTTCCCGATGGCTCCGACAACTTGGTCCTCTTGCTGCGACTCGTCTACCACCAGATCGTAGCACGCCAAGCGACACGCCTTGGCACGTGCTAAGTAACAGGTCAGGGACCTACATTTGGCGTCAAAATTCAACTGTCCCCACGCTCTAACCGGTAGGGCGCGGTTTAGTTCATCCTAACGAAGGAACGGCGCGTCCCCACTGTGCGTGACATTTACAGCCTACATGACATATACTACAGTACCGACAGATTGTCGGTGAAGTGACATGAAGCTAAGAGCGCGCATGCGCGTGAATGAAAACGGCCGCGTAGTTATTCCCGCGGCTTTTCGCAAGCGCCTGGGAATTGGCATCGGCGACGAGGTGGAGTTGCGCGTTGAGGACGACGAGCTGCGCATCAGCACCTTGCGGCGCAACATCGAGCGCGCCCAGCGGCTGATCCGAAAACATGTCAAGCCCAGCGTCTCGCTGGTGGATGAGTTGATTGAGGAACGCCGGCAAGCGGCGGGCGATGAATAGGATCGTGCTGGATGCCTCCGCCGTATTAGCGGTCCTCAACCAAGAGCGAGGGGCCGAACGGCTGACGCCCGAGCTCTTGAGCGGCGCGGTGATCAGCACGGTAAATCTCGCCGAGGTGCAAAGCAAACTGGTAGGCCGAGGCGTAAACCCGGACGATGCCTGGGAGGCCACCTTGAGCATCGTCGGCGACGTTGTGCCTTTCCGGCACGAGCACGCAAGGCTTGCGGGAGACCTAATCGCCCAAACACGCCCTCTCCGCCTGGGCCTGGGTGACCGAGCGTGTCTCGCGCTAGGTCTCTTGCTGAAGGCTGGGGTCTATACCGCGGACCCTTCCTGGAACAAGCTGAAGATTGCTGCACGTATCCACATCATTCGGTAGAGCCAATCTTGAACGGAACCCTAGGCCGCTTGTAGTCTGGAGAACACGGTCGCCATTCAACGGAAGCCAATAAATCCCGAAAGCCGAGAGTCGACCAAAAATGAAAACGGCATTGCTGCGATTCAACGGCGCTGTCGAGCGGGATCCCGCCATCGATGCGTGGCTGAAAGAGCATGCAGGTGAATTGGGAGCCATCGCGCATCAGTGGTTTGAGGTGATGCGGAAGTGCGGGGACGAAGTCCGGGAGCTTTTGCATGACGGCTGTCCGGTTGCCTGTTTGGGAGATGCGCCCTTCGGCTACGTCAATGTATTCACCTCGCACGTAAACGTGGGGTTCTTTCACGGCGCAGCGCTACCGGATCCGGCTGGCTTGTTGCAAGGCACCGGCAAGTTCATGCGTCATGTGAAGCTGCGACCGCGAACGGCCACAAACGCCGCAGCGCTAAGCAGGCTCATCGATACGGCTTACTCGGATATAAAGGCCCGCGTCGAAAACGGCTAGCGGTCGTATTGGCGTTACACACCTTTGCCTAACCGGCGGTCGCTTTCTGCTTCCCAAGGCGACGTGATAGCATCGTGTGTACTTCGCTGCCGGCGACACGATGGATTTTTCGCTCAACGACCACCAAAAACTGACCCGCGACACCGTCCGCCAGTTCATGGAGAAGGAAGCCCGGCCCGGCGTGCGCCAGCGCGACCACGAAGGCCGCTTTCCCATCGACGAAATCAAGAAGCTCGCGGAACTCGGCTGCTGCGGCATGCTGGTGCCCGAAGACTGGGGCGGCCCCGGGCTGGACACCGTCTCCTACGTGCTGATGCTGGAAGAGGTCGCGCGCGTGGACGCGGCCATGGCCACTTCGCTGAGCGTGACCAATTCCGCGGTGCAGGTCCCGCTGCTGGGCTTCGGCACCGAGGCCCAGAAGAAAAAGTATCTGCGCCGGCTGGCCACCGGCGAAATTCTCGGCGCCTTCTGCCTGACCGAGCCGCAAGCGGGCTCAGACGCCGCCGGCATCCAAGCCAGGGCCACGAAAAATGTAGGCGCTGGGCTTAAGCCCGGCGCTTCAAGCGACGTGGTCTATCGCTTGAACGGCACGAAAACCTGGGTGACCAACGGCAGCGTAGCGGGCGTCTTCATCGTCTTCGCGAAGACCGACCCGAACGCAGGCGGTAAGGGCATCACCGCCTTCCTCGTGGAACCCAGCTTCAAAGGGTTCCGCGTAGGCCGCCACGAAGAAAAAATGGGCCAGCTCTCTTCGCCGTCGGTGGAGATCGTTCTGAACGATTGCGAAGTGCCGGCGGAAAATCGCCTGGGCGAAGAAGGCCAGGGCCTGAAGATCGCGCTCACGGCGCTCGACGGCGGCCGCATCGGCATCGCCGCGCTGGCCGTTGGTCTGGCGCAAGGCGCTCTGGAAGCCTCGACGAAATACGCCAAGCAGCGCCGCGCCTTCGGCAAAACCATCGGCGACTTTCAAGCCATCCAATGGATGCTCGCCGACATGGAGACGGAACTGGAAGCTGCCCGCGGCCTGGTGCACTACGCCGCATGGCTGAAGGATTCCGGCGGACGCATGGGCGCCGCAAGCTCGAAAGCCAAGCTGTACGCCAGCGAAATGGTGAACCGCGTCGTAGCCAAGGCAGTACAGATTCACGGCAGCGTAGGCTATTCGCGCGAGACCGAAGTCGAGCGCATGTATCGCGACGCCCGCGTCATCACCATCTACGAGGGCACCAGCGAAATCCAGCGCATGATCATCGCGCGGGATTTAGGCCTGTAAGCTGTAGGCGGGTGTGTTGGCGCTGGGTTTTAGCCCGGCGAGTCGAGCCGTCGTACTCCGAACGGGAGAAAAGGGAATTGACCACGGGATCAAACACAAAAAAGAAGCGCGTAGTCAGCGGCATGCGCCCCACCGGCCGCCTGCACATCGGCCACTATTTCGGCGCCTTACAAAACTGGGTCCGCCTGCAAAACGATCCCGACTACGACTGCTTCTATTTCATCGCCGACTGGCATGCCCTAACCAGCGACTACGCCGACACCAGCGCCGTCGCGCAAAACACCATCGAAATTGTGACGGACTATCTAGCCGCAGGCCTCGATCCGCAGAAGTCAATCTTGTTCCAGCAATCGCAAGTCCCCGAACACGCCGAGCTGCATCTCCTTCTCTCGATGGTCACCCCGCTGGGTTGGCTCGAGCGCGTCCCCACCTACAAAGAAGCGCTGGAAAACGTCAAGGACAAGGACTTGCACACCTACGGATTTCTTGGTTACCCGTCACTGCAAACTGCCGACATCGTAATTTACAGCGAGGAGGGCGTACCTCCTTGTTCGTTCCCGTCGGTGAAGATCAGGTCTCTCACGTGGAGTTCACCCGCGAAATCGTCCGCCGCTTCAACGTGTTTTATGGCCTTGACATCGCGCAAAACTCTTCCTGCCGGAGAACAAAGGTCCGCTGCGAGCGTATGGCGCTCTCTCAAGATCAGCACGCGCACAGACTTTCTTCTCGTCGATCCTGCAGATCCGTCTTTCTGAAGTAGCGTCGAAGCTTTACTGAGGCATGCAAGTCTCGAACGACGAGCGCGAGTGGGCATTGGAATTGGCGAGATCAGCTCATACGTCGATCGTTGAGTCCCAGATTTTGTGCTGAGCCGTCCGTCGATACTGACCCAGACGCCTAGGATACCCGGACTCGACGGGCGCAAGATGTCCAAGAGCTACGGCAATGCCATCACGCTCAGCGAATCCGACGACGACATCCGCAAGAAGACCAAAGTCATGGTCACCGACCCGGCCCGCAAGCGCCGCACCGATCCCGGAAATCCGGACGTGTGTCCGGTCTACGACTGGCATAAACTGTTCTCGCCCCAGGAGACCCTGGACTGGGCGGCTCAAGGCTGCCGCACCGCGGGCATCGGCTGCATCGAATGTAAGGCCAAGATGGCCGACCATCTGATCCAGTGGATCACGCCGGTGAGGGAACGGCGCGTGAAGTGGGAGCGAGACCAAAAGGGCGTGCTGGAGATCATCGACGCAGGATCGAAAAAAGCGCGCAGCGTAGCCCAGCAAACCATGGCGCGAGTCCGCGAAGCCGTCTTCGGCTGGGAGAAGAAGCGCAAAGAGATTTCCGGCGATGGAAACGCCGCGTGAACCGTAGGGGCACGGCACGCCGTGCCCGTCTTGCAGTGAGAACCGACGACTGAAACCGAGAATTCTGAAAATGGCCACACCCTACAAAATCAACATCCCGCTCTACGAAGGTCCTCTGGACCTGCTGCTTGACCTCATCAAGAAGCAGGAAATGAATATCCACGACATCCAGATTTCCAAGATCACTTCGCAATACCTGGAATACCTGCACAAACTGGAAGAATTGAACGTGGACGTTTCGGCGGACTTCGTCTACATGGCCGCCACGCTGATCTACATCAAGTCCAAAATGCTGCTGCCGCCCGATCCGCTGGCGTCGCCGGAAGAGCAGGCCGCCGACCCGCGCGCGGAACTGGTGCAGCGCCTGGTGGAGCACGAAAAATTCAAAAACGCCGCGCAGCTCTTGTATCAAAAACAGCAGATCGAAGAAAACGTCTGGTCCAAGCCCGACAAGTCGCTGTACAACGACCAGGGCACCGAAGGGGAATTGGTCGTTTCGCTGGTCGACCTGGTGAAGGTGTTCCAGCAAGTTTTAGAGCGGCGCAAGGAAGTATCGCGCATCGAGTTGCAGCACGAGCAGTTTACCGTCGCCCAAATGATGGCCTTACTGCGCGCCCAGATTCTGGCCAGCGACGACAATACCGTGAACTTGATCCACTTTTTTGAAGCCTGTGTCTCGCGGCACGCCATGATCGTCGCGTTTTTGGCGGTGCTCGAAATGGTGAAGATGCAAGCGGTCGCGTTGGCGCAGGAAAAACAGTTTGGCACGATCCTGGTGCGCAAGCATAAGATGTTTGACACGATCTTCGACGAGAACGGCGTTATTCGCCAGGTCGATCAGGAATATCAGTAGAAAAAATGTAACACCGAGGGCGCAAAGAGCGGAGCGCCCTTCGAGGTTCAGGGCCAACGGAGTTTACAGAGAAAAGTCAACAATATGACGAACGAAGAAAGAAAAGCAGCACTGGAAGCAATAATTTACGCGGCCGACGAGCCGGCAACCATCGAGCAGCTGGCCACGGCGCTCGGCGAAGAAAAGCTGGTGGTCCAAGCTGCGCTCGACGAATTGGTGGCCAGCTACACCACGGAGGATCACGGCGTCGAAGTGCGTGCGGTAGCCGGCGGCTACAAGATGTACACCAAGCCGCAGCAGCATGACGCGGTGCGCCGGTTCATCAAGAGCCTGCGCCCGCCGCTGCGCCTGACCATGCCGGCTCTCGAAACCCTGGCGGTGATCGCCTACAAGCAGCCGGTGACCGCTCCGGAAATCCAGGAAATTCGCGGCGTGAATACCTCCGGCGTGCTGAAGACGCTGCTCGACAAGCGCCTGATCACCACCGCGGGGCGCAAAGAAGTCATCGGCCGCCCGATTCTGTATCGCTCGTCCAAGGAATTCTTGATGCGCTTCGGCCTGAGCGATCTGGACGAACTCCCCAGCCTGAAAGAATTTGAAGCGCTGGCACGCGAAGCGCTCGGCAGCGACGAGGGCTTTGCGCCGAGCGGAGCCGGCGACGAAAGTGTGCTGGACGGCCTGCCGCAGAACAGCGCCGCGGTCGAGGCTCCGGCCGCAACGAGCGACGCGCCGCCGGCGGAGAACGCCGCGAATGGCGAAGCGCAAGAAAGTTCGTCGTCTGAAGCTGAGGCTGGCGGCGCCCTTCCGCAAACGGAAGGATTCGTCGACGGCGAGGCTCACGAGGCCATCACCGCTCCTGCGTCGCACGTCAGCGACAGCGACACAGTTTCGGAACCTGCGCCGGAACCGCAGTCCGCGTCGGAGCAAGCCCACACCGGCCCCGACGAAACCCCGGCGCACAAGATTGCGACGGCCGGAGAGTAGCGGCGGCGCAGTCGCTCATCGGCCAACAAACTCTCGCAACCGGGCAGCGAACGATTTCTGTCCCGCGGAAAGACACACCAAAAAAATGCAGGAACGCCTACAGAAAATAATCGCACGCGCAGGGATCGCATCGCGGCGCCACGCCGAGCAACTGATCCTGAGCGGACAAGTGCGCGTGAACGGGCATGTCGTCACCGAATTGGGTACCAAGGCCGATTCGGCGACCGACCGCATTGTGGCGGCGGGAACAGTGGTTACCGCGGCGGAGCGCCAAGTCTACATTTTGCTGAACAAACCGCCCGAAGTGGTGGCCGCCATGGCCGATCCCCAGGGGCGTAAGACGCTGCGCAATTGCCTGCGCGGCATGCCCGAACGCGTCTATCCCGTGGGCAGCCTCGATTACGCGGCGTCCGGCCTGCTGCTCTTGACCAACGACGGCGACTTGACCGCCGCGCTGCTGAAGAACTGGGCGAGCCTGCTGCAAACCTACCACGTGAAAATTAAAGGCCGGCTGACACTGGAAGATTTGGACCGCCTCGGCAAAGAAGCCGGCGTCCGCCTGCGCACCATACGCCAGCCGGACTCCACGCGCGGGCGCGCCGCAAATTTCTGGTACGAAGCGAGCATGCCCGACGCCAGGAAGGAACCGTTGCTGCATATTCTCTACCGCGAGCGCCATCCCGTCGAAAAATGGGTGCGCATCGGCATCGGACCGCTGCATCTGGAAGGCATTCCGCGGGGCCGCTATCGGGTGGTCACCAAATCCGAAGTCGAGGCGCTTCGCAAATCGGCAACCGCGGTGCCAAAGCCGCGGAAGCCAAAAAGCTCCGACCGCGCATCGTAACGATCGAAAAAGAGGCGACGCCCGATGCCTCTCGAGAGGCTGCAAAAAATCATGGCGGAATGCGGCGTCGCGTCACGCCGCAAATCCGAAGAGTTCATCGCCTCGCGCAGGGTCACCGTCAATGGTCAGGTGGTCACCGAGCCCGGCACTAAAGCCGATCCCGACGTTGACACCATTTGCGTCGACGGCAAGCCCCTTCCGCGCCGCCAGCAGTTTCTTTATTTCCTGCTCCACAAGCCCAAAGGCTACGTGACCACCGCCAGCGATCCTCAGGGCCGCGCCACCGTCATGGATCTGATGAAGGGCATCTCCGATCGTGTTTATCCGGTGGGACGCCTGGATTACGCCAGCGAAGGGCTGCTGCTGATGACCAACGATGGCGCGCTGGCCCAGAAACTCACCAAGGCCGGCTCGCACGTTCCGAAAACGTATCTGGTGAAGATCAGCGGCAAGCCGGACAACCAAACGCTGGACCGCCTGCGCGCCGGAATCGACATCACGCTGGACGACGGCCGCCGCGTCAAGACCTCGCCCACGAAAATTCGCCTGATGGAAGACGCCGCGAACCCTTGGTACGAAATGGTCCTGATCGAAGGCCGCAACCGGCAAATCCGGCGGATGTTCGACCGCGTCGGCTTCCAGGTCGAAAAAATCAAGCGCGTCAAGTTTGGGCCTGTGGCTCTCGACGTGGAGCCCGGCAAATTCCGTCCGCTCGCGGGCCAAGAGATCGAGCGGCTCAAGGCGCTGTGAAGGTAGCAGAGTGGTGGTCAACCGCGCACGGCGGAATTGCCGTTGGCACAAGGCGCACGTAAACTAGACGTGATGACCGGCACGATCGCAGATCTGATTCCCGAGTACATTCGCGGCCTACCCGTCTACGTCCCCGGAAGACCCATCGAGGAAGTCGAACGCGAGCTGAAGATTCATGCCATCAAGCTGGCGTCCAACGAAAACCCGCTGGGGCCTTCACCAAAGGCGCTGGAGGCCATGAAAGGGGTCATGGCGGAATCGCACCGCTATCCCGACGGCGGCACGCACCAACTGCGCGAGAAGCTGTCGCGCAAGCACGGTGTGCCGTCCGAGCAGATTCTGATCGGCCTGGGTTCCAGCGAGATCATCGACCTTGCCGCGCGGGTGCTCCTGGGACCGGGGAAGACCGGGATGACGTCCGAGGGCAGTTACGCGCCCTTCTCGGTGGCTATTCGCGCGAGCGGCGCACAGTTGCTGCGCGTGCCGATGCGCGACTTTGCTTTTGACTTGAAGGCCATGGCCAAAGCCGTGACCCCGTCAACTCGCGTGGTGTACCTGGCCAATCCCAACAATCCGACAGCAACGGCTTTTGGCGCCGGCGACCTGGACGGATTTCTCCGTAGCATTCCGGCCGACGTCTTGGTGGTGCTGGACGAGGCCTACATCCACTATGCCGACCGTGCGGACATGCCGGATTCTCTGGAAGTGTTTCGCCGACGCGAGAATCTCCTGGTCATGCGCACGTTTTCCAAGGTGTACGGGCTCGCGGGTCTACGGATCGGCTACGGAATCGCCCAATCCGCCGTGGTGGCCGCGATGGATCGGCTGCGGACGCCGTTTAATGTGACCAGCCTAAGCCAGGCAGCCGCGCTTGCGGCGTTGGACGACGCGGAGCACGTGGCGCGTTCCATCGCCAGCAACGCCGCGGAGCGCCAGCGGCTGCTCGCGGAGTTTGCCAAGCTGGGGTTGTGCGCCGTCCCTAGTCACGCGAATTTTATCTTTCTCAATATTGGTCCGGACGCCCAAGCGCTGTCCGGCGCATTGCTGGAAGCAGGCGTGATCGTGCGCCCGCTGGCCTGGATGGGCTGTCCGGAAGCGATTCGTGTGTCGGTGGGCACCGCCGAGGAAAACGACCGGCTACTGGCGGCGCTGAGCCGCTGCCGGCAAAGCGTGCGAGAAAAAGCGAGTTAAATCTCCGATGAAGGTCTTGCTACCCGACGGCGCGCAGGACAGCGCGGATTCCATCGCCGACATTCTCAAAAAGTATAAGTCGATCGCCGTGGTCGGGCTGTCGTCGAATCCCGCGCGGCCGAGTCACGGCGTGGCCAGTTACATGAAAAGCGCCGGATACCGGATTATTCCGGTGAACCCCAATGAAAGGGAAGTGCTGGACGAAAAAAGCTACGCGCGGGTGGAAGACGTTCCCGAGAAAGTTGAAATCGTGGATATTTTCCGCAAGCCGGAAGATGTGCCTCCGGTGGTGGAAGGCGCCATCCGCGCGGGCGCGAAGGTAGTCTGGATGCAACTGGGCATCGAGAACGCCGCCGCCGGAGAAAAAGCCCGCGCCGCCGGCATCATGGTAGTTATGGACGCCTGCCTTCTCGTAGAACACAAAAAACGCCGCTAACGCCTCCGCACGTTCTTATGTAGGGACGCGCTTGCGTCCCCGTCGTCCGTGCATCCTGCCACCGCTAGCGCGGCGGCAACGGGAAGGCCAGCAGGTTGCGCTTGCCTGGCGCAATCACCGCGAGGAAGCGGCCATCGGGGGAAATGGCGAAATCGCGAAATGTGAGGCCGTGCAAAATCGACACTGGCGTGGGCTGCAGGACCGGTGGCGTCGTCTCGCCGGCTGGATGCTCGGGCAGCACCGGAATGTCGATCCACACCAGGTCGCCGGATTTTTTCTCGATCGATCGTTTCAGCAGGATGCGGTTCTCTTCCAGCGCCCACTGAAAATTGCCCAGACCCACGCGCAGGCGCACGAATCGCTTGGGATCGATCAGATCGCGGACCTCCAGCACTTCTTTGTCGATAAAGTACGCCGCCTTTTTTCCGCTGGGTGAAACCGTGAGGCCGCCCTCGTAGCCGTCGAGCGTGGCCAGTTCGTGGTCGTCCTGGGCCAGTAACTCGAGTCTCTGCAAGCGCGGCGGTCCGGTGAGGCTGCGGTCCCGCTCGACGGCAATAGCCATGTTGCTGTGGGCCACCGGATCGGCGTCGAGAAACGTCCGCCCTTCAAAAACATTGCCGGGAGGCCCCCCGGCCGTGTTGATGTAGCGGAAAGAATAGAGAATTTTGGGCTTGATGGCTTCCGTCAGGAAAACGATGGTGGAATTGTCCAGCAGCCAGGTCGCTCCGGTGGAATCCGGAATGACGTTGTCCATTCCGCCGAGATGCAGCTCCTTGCCGGCGTC
Source organism: uncultured Acidobacteriota bacterium (assembly GCA_963788495.1). Lineage (GTDB taxonomy): Bacteria > Acidobacteriota > Terriglobia > Acidiferrales > UBA7541 > Acidiferrum. The sequence continues at coordinate 83,817 of CAWBGX010000009.1, forward strand.
GTCGAGCGCCATGGTAACCGTCGAGTCTTGTGCTTTGCCCGCTTCATCGACGGTGGTGGTGAACAGCTGGGCTAGAATCGCGTGGCCGCTGGGCGACCAGCGGAAGGAGTCGATGGTGTACGTGAAGGGCGTGTTGCCGCGCAGGAATTTTTCGCCTTGCAACAACCGGCGACGCTTGCCATTGGTGTCCTGGATCCAAATGTCGTCGCGTTCCAGATCGTACTGCTTGGTGTGAAACTGGCGGCGCACGGAATAAACGATGCGGCCGTCCGGGCTGTAGGCGAAGGCGGAGATGTCTTCGTCGATGTTCAGCAGCGGCTTTTCGAGATCCAGGCTCTGCGCCCCAATCGTGCCGGGCCAGCAGCATGCTAGGAAAACGCAAGCCAGCATGCGCACAACCCATAGCCACCGAGAACGGCCTGGAAAACCGGAATTGGTCATGGCTTCGGATGCGCCGCGGTGTAGGCATGGCAGCACGGGGTTTGCGCTGGCGTGAATTCCATGACTTCCACGCGGGTGCCGTCGGGATCGTAGGCGTCCAGGCTCGACTTGCCGTCGCGGCCAACTTCCGGGCCGTCGAACGAGGACAGGCCGCGGGCACGGAGTTCGGCCGCTGCGGACTGGGCGTTTTTTACGCCGAGGGAAAAATGATTCTGGATACCGAGTTCCTTGTGATCGGCGTCGGGAGCAATGTTCAGCATGTACTCGATCCAGTCATCGCCGTCGGGCACTTGGAGTTCGTACCAGTCGGTGCCGTCATCCTTGAAGCCGCCGTACCAATACAGGCGGAAGCCCAGAAGATCGACGTAGAAGCGGTTTTCCTTGGCTAAATCCTTCACCACAAAACCAGCGTGGAACATCCGGCTGCTGATTTGGCGGGGCGAAATCTTATAGTCGGCGAGACCTGCCGCCCTTTGCACAAAGGCGATGGGAGTTCCTTCGGGGTCGCGCAGCTCGAAGTGTGCCGGTCCTCCGCCATCTTTTGAGATTGCGCCCGCAGCGATTCCATGGGCCAGTAAGTAGCGGCGCAGCGCCGTCACGTCGTCGGTAGCAAAAGCAATTTCCGCCAACCAATTCTTCGGGGCAGGCGAGGGAACGGTCTCCAACTCAACCTGTTGATACCAATTGACCGGAAAACAGGTGCGAGTAACGCCGGAACAGCCGCCTCCCGCGGCAGGCAAACCCAGAACATCGCCGTAAAACATTCGCGATTTATCGACGCTGCTCACGTACAGCCGGACGTGGTCGATGCCGGTGATTTTAGGGCGCGCAGGCTGGTCCGGGAATGTGCCGGCCAACAACAGCAGCGTGGCAGCCAGAGTGACTACGATGAGCTTCATGAGTTTGGCCTAGAAGTTTGGCACAGCCGGAGGCTTTATTTCACGAATTTCGTCCAGAACCTCTCGAAACTCTGGCCGGTCAACCAGATCCCATTCCTCACTTAGGGCCCGGGTGGGGCCCAGTAAAGGCGCTGCAACACGGTTCTTGCGCCGGCTTGAATTCCATGAATTCAGTGCGAGTGTCGTCGGGATCGTAAAGATTGAGCTGCCACTTGCCGTCACGGCCGAGTTTTGGTTCTTCCGTGGGCTTCCAGCCGTTGGCAATGAGCTGTTTCTCCGTCGCGTGAATATCGTTGACGCCGAGCGCGATGTGATTCATGACGCCGAGGGTGTGGTGGTCAGCGTTAGGCGAAATGTTCAGCATGTACTCGATCCAATCCGTCCTGTCGGGCACCTGCATGGCCACCCAGTCGTCTTTCTCGTCCTTCATCCCACCGTGCCAGTACAGGTGAAAGCCAAGGATATCTTTGTAGAAATGATCTTCCCCGGCACGGTCGTTCACCACGAAGCCCGCGTGAATTAATCTCAGCGCGTCGGTGTTTGAAGGCGACCAGCCTTTCAAGACCTGCTCGAAGCCGATGCGATGGCCCTCAGGGTCCTTAACCAGTAGATCAGCATCTTTGGCTCCATCCAAGATCGGGGAAACCGGAGCACCTTGGCCGATCTTGGGCTTGCTGAACTTTATCTTGTTGGCCTTCAAATACGCTTCCATGGCCTTGGTATTGTCGGTCGCGAAAACAACTTCAGCCAGAAGGTTCGAGGGTACCGAGCCCTTCGGCGGTGCCGTGAATATCACAATCTGTCCTGAAGGTAGGACGACTGTGATCGGGTCCAAAGCATGCTCCTCGCACATTGTGCACTTGAGATCGCGAGCGAAGACGATCGAGTAGAAGGCGCGAGCCGCACTAAGATTCGTGGAATAAAAGTGGACGCTGGCAATGCCGAGAATTTTCGGCCGCGGGTGTTTTTCGTCGGCCTTCGCTGCCGCCGTACAGAGACTTAGAGTCAGGATTGCCGCTGCAAATCGATTCATCGATTCACCTCAAGGATTGGGTGCCGTCCTGGACTTTATCTTACGAATTTCGTCGAGGCGCTGGCGCAGGCGTTGCTCGAAGCCCTGATCGGTGGGCTGGTAGTAGGCGCGGCCGGCGAGATTGTCCGGCAGGCAGGTCATGTCTGTGATTTTCTCGTCGAAATTGTGGGCGTACTTGTAGCCGTCGCCGTAGCCAATGTTTTTCATCAAGCCGGTGGGGGCGTTGCGCAAGTGTAGAGGAACCGGATCGGCTTCGGTCTGGCGCACGTCTTCCATGACTTCGCCGTAGGCCGTGTACAGCGCGTTGGATTTGGGCGCGAGCGAAAGATACACGGCGGCCTGCGCTAGCGCGAGAAAGCCTTCTGGCGGGCCGATGAAGTCGAAGGCTTCCTTGGCTGCGAGTGTGACCGCCAGGGCGCCGGGTTCGGCCAGCCCGATGTCTTCGCTGGCCATGCGCACCATGCGGCGCGCGAGATATAGCGGGTCTTCGCCGGATTCCAGCATGCGCGCGAGCCAGTAGAGCGCGGCGTCGGGATCGGAGTTGCGCACCGATTTGTGCAGTGCGGAAATAAGATTGAAATGTTCTTCGCCGGCCTTGTCGTAACGCAGGAGCTTGCGTTGCAGGACGTCCTCGAGAAGCCCGGCGGTTAGATGGCGCGTGCCGCCATCGTCCGGCTGCGCTCCTCGAACGGCGAGTTCCAACGTGTTGTAGGCGGAGCGGGCGTCGCCGTTGGCGAACGACGCGATGCGGAAGAGGACCTCGTCGCTAGCCTCGATGCTTTCGTTGCCCAACCCATGTTCCTTGTCGGCCAGGGCGCGGCGAAGAAGTTCGGCAATGAGCGGCGTGGCCAGCGGATCGAGGATGTACACCTTGGTGCGCGAAAGCAGCGGAGAGATCACCTCGAAGGAGGGATTCTCGGTGGTCGCGCCAATGAGGGTGATGTGGCCGGCTTCGACGTGCGGAAGAAAAGCGTCCTGCTGCGCTTTGTTGAAGCGATGGACTTCGTCGATGAAGACGATGGTGCGCTGTCCGGAATGCGCTTTGCGCTCGGCGGCGGCCATGACCTCTTTGATTTCCTTGATACCGGTGAGCACCGCGCTGAAGGGAATAAATTCGGAACGCGTCAGCCGGGCGATGAGCCGGGCCAGCGTGGTCTTGCCGCATCCGGGCGGTCCCCAGAAAAGCATGGAGGTGAGATCGTCGTTTTCGATTTGGACCCGCAGCGGCTTGCCGGGGCCGAGGAGCTTTTCCTGGCCGATGAATGCGTCCAGCGTGCGCGGGCGCATGCGCTCCGCCAGCGGTTGATGGGCCTGCGGCACATCGGGCTCGAGCGGCTCCGGCAATTTGGAGAAGAGGCTCACGCTTGAGGTCCGCCGCTCGTCGACAGAGATTTTCGCTGGCGCGCGGCTTCGTAGAACAGCACAGCGGCGGCAGCGGCGGCGTTTAGCGATTCGATGCCGCTGGCCATGGGGATGCGGATGCGGGCGTCGGCGCTGCGCTCGACTTCTTCGGGCAGGCCGGCGCCTTCGTTGCCGACCAGCAGCGCTACCGGCTGGCACCAGTCGACCTCCCACGGAGCGAGCGGCGCAGTGGAAATCTCGCCGAGGTGGGGGGCGGCATGCTGCTCCCCTAAGGGGATAGGAGCAGACCCGCGCTCCGCGGGCTGGGACGCGCTAAAGCGCGCCCCTACACACGCCCCCGCAGCACCGGCGGACGTCGCGTCCGTTTTTTCGTGGACGCTGGTGGCTAGCGTCCGGACGTTGGCTACGCGGAGCTGCGCCAGCAAGATGGGCAGCGACATTCCCGCCAGGATGGGCAGATGCAACGCCGCGCCGGCAGAGGCTCGCAAAGCCTTCGGGGAGAACGGGCTGGCGGTGCCGCTTTGTCCCGAAGCCGTGGTCACAGCCCCCGTGGCGCCGAAAGCTGCGGCGGTGCGGAGAATAGTGCCGACGTTTCCCGGATCTTGCACGCCCGCCAGCACCACGAGGAGAGGCGAGCACGCGTCGTTGTTGACGCGCAGCAAATCATCGAAAGAAGCAGCGCACGGCTGGACCAAGGCGGCGACGCCCTGAGGATGCTCGGTATCGGCGAGACCCTCGAAGAGACGATCCGTGGTGCGCAGAACGGGAAAAGCCATCTCCGGGCGGTCCGTGAGCGGAGCGAGGCGCTCGTGATGCCGCTCGCCGGATTCACTGAACAGGACGGCCTCGATCCGGCAGCCGGAACGCAGCGCTTCCTCGACCAGGCGGACGCCTTCGACGCCAACGCAGCCGGATTCGGTCGGCAGTCCCCCGCGCAGGGCCATGCGGAATTCTTTAAGCCAGCGATTGTCGCGGCTGGTCAGAGTCGCGGAGCCGCCGGGGGCCCGAGGAGCGTTGCGGGCGGCTTTTCCGGGCGTGGCCATGACAGGGAGCGTAGCAAATTTGGCGGCAAATAGGCCAATAGATGGCACAACAGCGATCTTGCACTAGACCGAGGCACAGGGGAGAAAGCCCGTCCCCGACAAAAGCGAAGAAGACGAGCCACGCTTCCAATCGCGACATGGTGCGGTCTGCCCATTGCACGGCATTACGGGTGTGTGGTAGCGTCGCCCCGAATGATGACAGCGCGGGCGGAGCGCTGGGGATGGGTATTACGACTTCGCCGAAGGCCAAAAAGTTGCCGGCAGAACTGTTGCGCGTGAACGCGCAGACTCCCGAAGCCGATGTCCTGCGTTATGCGGCGCATTTTCTCGCCCGAGGCAGTGTCATCGGGATTCCCACCGATACGTTCTATGGATTAGCAGCCGACCTGTTCAACCTGTCCGCCGTCGATGAATTGTATCGAGTGAAAGGCCGGCCAGAAACGCGGGCTTTGCCGATCCTGGTGAGTTCCCTGGAGCAGGCGTTGCTGCTGATGCGCCAGCAGGTTTCTGAAGACACCACCGCAGAGCATCCGCCGGCGAATTTCATGCGCTTGGCAGAGGCTTTCTGGCCCGGGGGATTGACGCTGGTGACCGAGGCGTCCAATCGCGTGCCGCTGAAGGTGACCGCTAATACCGGCAAGGTGGCGCTGCGCTGGCCCAAGAGCCCGGTGGTCGAAGAATTGATCGACGAGTTTGGCGGGCCCATCACCGGGACCAGCGCAAACATTTCCGGTTTTCCTGCGTGCTCGAACGCCGAGCAACTGATGAGGCAGCTGGGGTTGCGCCTGCCCTTGGTGCTGGATGCCGGGGAGACCGGCATAGGCCTGCCGTCAACGATCGTAGGGCTGCAGGACGAGCAGTGGGAAATTTTGCGAGAAGGTGCCATTCCCGTTTCGGAAATCGAGCGAGTATTGAAGGCGTGATTAGGGCCTGCCGCGGTCCTTCGGTTGTGTGGTTTCGCCTATGCTTCGCTTTACCCCCCACCCCCGGGGTAGTGCGTATCGATATCAAAACAAGTGAGTTGCAAAATGGTAGTGCGTAAGTAATTGTATTTAAGGGACTTAGATCGTCGCGTGGAAACCAACCATGTAAAGCAAAGAGCGTCGAAAGACAGCGCAGAATTCCCGAAATGGAACGCAATGATATCCGGACAATAATATACCGTTATAATGATATGCCGTCAAGAATAAAAGGCGGTCGTGTCACCCGGCGGCTTGCCGAGTCTGCGGAGCGGAACTCGTTTAAGGCTTGGCTAGCGAGCCGAGCTGGGCGCGACGAGGGTGGACAGGAAGCCGTAGTCGGCGGTCGGGGACAGCGATAGATCGCCGAGAGAACGCTTGTGGACCGAGACCACATCCGAGAACCACAGCGGGAGATAGGGTAAGTCGTCGGCCAGAATTTTCTGCACTTCGCTGCACAGTGCTTTCCTTTTTTCGCGGTCCATTTCCACACGAATCTGATCGGTGAGCGCGTCGATGCGCGGGTTGCGGTAGTGTCCGCGATTGGCGCCGTCGGGAGGGAAGCGCTTGCTGGAGAAGGCGAACTCGAAAAAGTCGGGGTCGCTGGTGGCGCCGACCCAGCGCAGGTATGTCAGTTGAAAATTTCCCTTGGAGACGTCGGAGAGCAGGGTGGCTTGCTCGAGCGGGCGGATTTCGAGGTCCACGCCGACTTGGCGCCACTGCTCTTGCAGGGCGGCACCCAGGAGGCGGGCGCGCTCTTCGGTGGAGGCTTTCAGCATGAGGCGGAGGCGGAGGCCGTTTTGCCGGCGGGGAAAGCCGGCGGCATCGAGGAGTTTTTCGGCGCGCTGGGGATCGCAGGCGTATTGAGTGACGTTGCCTTCGTAGGCCCAGTGCGTCGGGGGGAGCTCGCCGGTGGCGACCTGGGCTTGGCCGTGCATGAGGTAGCGGATGAGGGTTTGGCGATCGGTGGCGTAGGCCAGGGCCTGACGCACTTCGGCGCGGGCGAGAACGGGATCGGCGAAGTTGAAGCCTAGATAATCCAGGTTGGTACCGGAGCGCTCGGTGACCGCCAGCGTAGGTTGGCGCGCGAGGACCGGGATGATGTCGGGGGAGAGCGAATTCATCTCGATGTCGGCGGAGCCTTTGCGAAGTTCCAGGGCGCGAACGATGGCGTCGGGCACCACGCGGAAGCGAACGCGCGAGAGCTTTGGCGCGCCCCCGAAATAGTCAGGGTTACGCTCGACGATTACTTCGTCGTCCTGGGATTGGCTGACGAAGCGAAACGGGCCGGAGCCGATGGGATGGCGGGAAAAATCGGCGGCGGCGTTGGCCGGGGCGATACCTACCGCGCCGCGAATGAGACTAGTGGTGAAGGAGGCGTACGGTTCTTGGAGGTGGAAGATTACGGTGGCGTCGTCGGGGGTTTCGATGGAGGTGACCATGCGGAATGCGCCGCGCTTAGGGGAATGGTTGGTCGGATTCATGATGAACTCGAAGGTGGCTTTGACGTCGGCGGAGGTGACCGGGCGGGCGTCGTGGAAGCGCACGTTGCGGCGGAGGTGGAAGACGTAGGTTAGCGGGTCGGGGACCTCCCAGGATTCGGCCAGGTCGCCGTGGAGATTCATCTGGTCGTCGCGCTGGAGGAGGCTGCTGAACAGCAAGGCGCCGATGCGCAGGGATTGGCTGTCGGTGGCGATGCGGGGATCGAGGTTGGTGGGATTGGATTCGATGAGGAAGGTGAGGGAGGAGGGGTCGGGGGTGGAGTGGGAGCAGCCGGAGAGGAGAAGAACGAGAACGAAACAAAGAAGTAATGAAGTAAAGAGACGAGAGGAAGAAGATTTAACACAAAGAGACCTAACGCAGAGGCGCAGGGAGGGGCACAGGACGCAGAGAAGAGAGATTCCTCACTGCGCAGACTCCGTTCGGAATGACGTGGTCCGGTTATCTCGGTGGGGCATAGGAGATTTTTCCCAGGATTGCGGGGCCGCGTGCACCGGTGGCGCTTGGGAGATTCGAGGGGCGGTGGTGGAAGGTTTCGTAGGCCAGGAGGGCAAAGGCGAAGGCTTCTTTGGCGTCTTCGGGGATGGCTAGAGCCGAAGACGGAAGAATCTCGATCTCGGTTGTGGATGATGGCTTGCCTCGATGGGGGGCGGCATGGTGCTCGCCTGCGCGGAGGGGCACGGCGTGCCGTACCCCTACCTTTACGGGACGTTGGGTGGAGGACTGGGACGCGCTAAAGCGCGCCCCTACATTTGGCGGGGGCTCGGTTAGGGCGGCGGTTAGTTGGGCTAGTAGCAACGGATTGTGCGCTCCGCCTCCGGAGACTATGAGTTGGTGGATTTTTGTTTTGGGCAGGACGAAACGGTTTAGGGCGTCGACCACCGAGAGGGCGGTGAAGATGGTGGCGGCGCGGATCAGGTCGGCGGGCTTGGCTTGGTGGCGGCGGCCCATCGCGAGAATTTTTTGGACATACGCGCGGCCGTAGTATTCGCGGCCGGTGCTTTTGGGTGGTGCGAGCTTTAGGTAGGGGTCGCGCAGGAGTTCGTCTACGAGGGCGGGTAGGGGACGGCCGGTTTGGGCGATCGCGGCGTTTTTGTCGTAACGCTGGCGGTTGTGGGTGAAATGTTGGACTAGCGCGTCGATCAGCATGTTGGCGGGGCCGGTGTCGAAGGCCAAGACCTGCGCGGGCTTGCAGGCGGCGGGGAGGACGGTGATGTTGGCGATGCCGCCGAGATTCAGGGAGACGCGGCCTAGTTTTGGGTGGCGGTAGAGAAGGTAGTCGGCGTAGGGAACCAGCGGTGCGCCTTGGCCGCCTGCGGCGACGTCGGCGGGGCGGAAGTCGGCGACAGTGGTGATGCCGGTGCGGGCAGCGATGATGGCTGGTTCACCGATTTGCAGGGTTGAGGCTGTGGGTCGGCCTAAGTACGAAACGGGTGGGCCTTGGTGGAAGATGGTTTGGCCGTGGCTGCCGATTAGGGCGACGCGTTTTGTGGAGATGCGGAAACGGGCGCAGGCTTCGGCGGCGGCATCGGCGAAAATTTCTCCCAGGCGAAAATTGAGTTGGCTTAGGGCGCCGGGGGTGATGGGTTGCTGCTCGGCTACGCGGAGGATTTCTTTTTGTACGGGCTTGGGGAATTTTATCGTGGTGTGATCGAGGAGCTTGGCGTTCAGGTTTGGCGGGGCGCCGGAGATTTGGGCCAGGGCGACATCGATGCCATCGGCGGAGGTGCCGGACATTAGGCCGAGGACGAGGAGAGGTTTGCTTGGCATTTGGATGGTGATGAAGAGATTTCACCACAGAGGACGCGGAGAGCACAGAGAAGAAAGAAGTGGGGAGGGGAAAAAGGCAATGCGGAAACGCGGACGGTGCCACGCTCGTAGATTGTTGGAATCGGATCGGCCGGGTGGGGCGAGCCCCACCCCTACAAGGGCTGCTACAAGATTTGCTTTTTGAGTTCGGCGAGGAGGTTGAGGGCGTCGATGGGCTTGAGTTGGTCTAGGTCGGCGTCGCGGAGTTTGTCCAGAACGGCGCGGTCCAGCGGAGTGAAAAGGAGTTGCTGGGAGCCGTTGCCATTGGCGGCGGCTTCGACGGCGCCGGGAGAGAGCTTTTCGCTAAGTTGATGCTCGCTTTGTTCGTGTTTTTTCAGGACTTCGCGGGCGCGTTCGATCACGCTGCGCGGGAGGCCGGCCAGGCGGGCGACTTCGATGCCGTAGCTTTTGTCGGCGCTGCCGGGTTCGACGTGGCGCAGGAAGATGATTTCGCTGGGGGTTTCTTTCACCGAGACGTGAACGTTTTTAACCGCTGGCAGAAGGTCGGCGAGTTCGGTGAGTTCGTGATAGTGGGTGGCGAAAAGCGTGCGGGCCCGGGTGTGCTTTTGCAGATGCTCGACCACCGCCCAGGCGATGGACAGGCCGTCGAAGGTGGAGGTGCCGCGGCCGACTTCGTCGAGGAGGACCAGGCTGGCGGGGGTGGCGTGATTCAGAATGGAGGCAACTTCGCTCATTTCGACTAAAAATGTCGAGCGGCCGCGAGCCAGGTTGTCGCTGGCGCCGATGCGCGTGAAGATGCGGTCGATGATCGGGAGCTTGGCCTGGCGCGCGGGGACGAACGAACCGATTTGCGCCATCAATACGATTAAAGCGGACTGGCGCAGATAAGTGGACTTGCCGCCCATGTTGGGGCCGGTGATGAGTAACAGTTGCTGCCGGCCGGTCTCGAAATACAGATCGTTGGGAACGAAGCGCTCGCCGCGCTGGCGGAGCAATTCTTCGATGACCGGGTGGCGGCCACCGATGATGAGCAGTTCGCCGGTGGCATTGAATTCAGGGCGCGCGTAGCCGCGATCCGCGGCTAGTTTGGCGAAGGCGGTCAGTACATCCATCTGGGCGACGGCGGCAGCGGTGCGGCGCAGCCGGGCGGCATTGGCGGCCACTCCCGAGCGAATTTCGATGAAGAGCTGGCGCTCGATTTCGACGATGCGTTCGTCGGCGGCCAGGATTTTGCGCTCGTATTCTTTCAGCTCGGTGGAGGTAAAGCGCTCGGCGTTCACCAGGGTTTGCTTGCGCTCGTAGTCGGCGGGCGCGAGATGCAGATTGGGCTTGGAGATTTCGATGTAGTAGCCGAAGACCTGGTTGAAGCGGATTTTGAGCGAAGCAATGTTGGTGCGCTTGCGCTCGCGCTCCTCCATGGAGGCGATGATCTGCTTGCTGTGTTGGCTGAGGTTGCGCAGTTCGTCGAGTTCGGCGTGGTAGCCGCCGCGGATCATGCCGGGATCGGTGGCCAGAGCCGGGGGCTCGTCGGCGATGGCGCGTTCGAGGCGCTCGCGGACGTCGGCGAGTTCGTCGATTTGCTCGTGCAGGTGGCGCAGCAAGTCGCTGCCGCCCGCGGGTGGCGGGGTAAGGAAATTTTTCAGGACCGGCAACTGCGCGAGGGACTTGCGTAGGGCGACCAATTCACGCGGGGTGGCCAGGCCCAGGGTGATGCGGCTGGTCAGGCGCTCAAGATCGAGAATGCCGCGCAGCTCTTTGCGAATTTCGCCGCGCACCACCGTTTGCTGGACCAGATGCGCCACGGCGCCCAGGCGGGTTTCGATGGCGGCGCGGTCGATGAGCGGGCGCAATATCCAAGAACGCAACAGGCGCGCGCCCATGCCGGTGACCGTGGCGTCCAGAGCGGCAATCAGCGTGGTGGGGCCGGCGCGGCCGGCTTCTTCGGTGAAAATCGGGTTGATCAGTTCGAGGTTGCGGACCGAAACCGGATCAAGCACCAGGGTGTTGCGCTGCTCGTAGTAGCGGACGCGATCCAGATGGCGTAGCGCCTCGATGCTGGTGGCGGCGTCGGCGGTGGCGACTGCCGCGCCGTCGTCGTTTTGGGCCGCTGGGGATCGATCATCGCTTCTGGCGGCCGCAGAGCGGTCGACTCCACGCGCGGCATTTTCCCGCAAATAGTGAATGATGGCGCCCGCGGCGGCCAGGGCCTGATGGTGGTCGTCGAGTCCGAAGCCAGTCAGCTCCGCGACGCCAAACTGTTCGCGGAGGATGCGCGCGGCGTAGTCATACTGAAAGATCCAGTCTTCCAGCCGCGACTCGACGCCGCCAACGCCTTCGGGCAGCGAATCTTTGGCGGTGTCGAAAAGTTGCTGCGGGCGGGGAAGCAGGGTCTCGCGCGGATGCAGCAGCTGCAGTTCGTCGCGAAGATCGTCCTCGGCGCGGGCTCCGGAAAATTCGGTGGCCTGGAATTCTCCGGTGGACAGATCGACGAAAGCCAGGCCGACCGGCGAGCCGGAGGAATGCTTGGCCACGGCGGCGAGAAAATTATTTTCGCGGGCGTCGAGCACCGCTCCGTCCGTGGCGGTCCCAGGCGTAATGACCCGGACCACCTCGCGGCGAACGATTTTCTTGCCGGGGCCGGGCTGCTCCATCTGATCGCAAATCGCGATCTTGAAGCCGGCGCGAATCAAGCGGGCGACATAGCCGTCGGCGGCATGATAAGGAACGCCGCACATGGGAATGGGCTGGCCTTTTTCGCGATTGCGGGAAGTGAGCGTGATCTGCAACTCCCGCGAGGCCAGCATGGCGTCTTCATAGAAAAGCTCGTAGAAATCGCCCAGGCGGAAAAGCAGCAGGGCGTGCGGGTAGCGCGCCTTAATCGTCTGATACTGCTGCATCAATGGTGTAGAGGCCTCGATCATCGAGAGGGAGAGGCGCGCCTCATTCGCGAATTCCAAGCTGGGTCAACAAGAACGCGTAGTCGAGAGCGATCTCCCGCAGATAGTCGTAGCGGCCGGAGGCCCCGCCGTGTCCCGCGCCCATGTTGGTTTTGAGCAGCAGCGGGTGGTTGTCGGTCTTGAGCGCGCGCAGCTTAGCAACATATTTCGCGGGCTCCCAGTACATCACCTGGCTGTCGTTCAGCGAGGTTTTCACCAGCATCGCGGGATACATCCTGCGGCTGGAGATTGGTGTAAGGGCAGTAGCCCTTCATATAAAAGTAGTCGTCGGCAACTTGCGGGTTGCCCCATTCCTCGTATTCGCCGACCGTGAGCGGCAGCGAAGCGTCCAGCATGGTGTTGAGCACGTCCACAAAAGGGACGTGGGTGATGACCATGCGGAAAAGATCGGGACGCATGTTGGCGACCGCGCCCATCAGCAAGCCGCCGGCGCTGCCGCCCTCGATGATCAGCTGGCGCGCGGAGGTGTACTTCTCGGCCACCAAATGCTCGGCCGCGCGGATGAAGTCCGTGAAAGTGTTGAGTTTTTTGTGCAGCCGGCCGGCGTCGTGCCAGGGCTTGCCCAGTTCGCCGCCGCCGCGGATGTGCGCGATGGCGAAGATCACGCCGCGGTCCAGCAAGCTCAGGCGATTGGAGTTGAAGCTCACGGGGACGGAGATTCCGTAGCTGCCGTAGCCGTAGAGCAGCAGCGGGGCACTGGCGTCGCGGGGCGTATCGCGCCGATGCACGACGGAGATCGGGACGCGCGTGCCGTCGGACGCGGTGGCATGCAGGCGTTCGCTGACGTATTGCGTGGCGTCGTAGGCGCCGAGGACCGGCTGCTGCTTGCGTAGCACGCGCGCGCGGGTGGCGAGGTCGTAGTCGAAGACCGAGCGCGGCGTGATGAAGGATTCGTATTGGAAACGCACGTGGTTGGTGACGAATTCCGGATTGGCGCCAACCGACGCGTTATAAGCGGGCTCCGTAAACTCGATGCGGTGCGAAGCGGCCAGGGCGTCGCCTTTCGCATTTACGTTCGCGGTGGCTTGCGCAAGATCGACGATCCGCAAATAGGGCAAACCATCTTCACGCTCGAAGAGGACCAGGTGCGACTGGAAAACCTCGGCGGCAGCCAGCATCACGTCCGGGCGGTTGGGGATGAACTCGCGCCAGAATTTTCTCCGAGGGTCTTCGATTCCCACGGTCATCAGCCGGAAGGTGCGTCCGCCGGAATTGGTGCGCACATAGAACACATCGCCGGGGCGGGAGGCGTCGGGACTGGGATGGTGCTCGAGGTAGTATTCGTGGGTGTCTTCGCGAAAGGCGACCAGGCTGGAATTCGGCTTGCGGCTGGTCGGCGGCGAGGAAGCGAACTTCGCTGGTGGTGTGGCTGGCCACCGTAAGCAGCAAAAACGCGCCGCTGCGGGTGCGGTCGACCTCGACGCGGAAGCGTTCGTCGCTCTCTTCGTAGAGCAGCGTGTCCGGCTCCGCAGAACCTAGCGTGTGGCGGTGCAGCCGATAGGAGCGTTTGGTGGTCTGGTCTTCGACCGTGTAGAAAAGGGTGCGATCGTCGGCGGCCCAGGCGACGCTGGTCACCCGCTCGACGACCTTCGGCAGCGTTTCCCCGGTGCGCAGGTCTTGGATGTGCAGCGCGAATTGGCGGAATCCGGTGGTGTCCAGGGAATAGGCGAGCAGCTGGTTGTCGTCACTGACCGCAAACGAACCCAAACCGAGGAACGAATGGCCCTCGGCGAGAGAGTTTAAGTCCAGCAGCAGCTCTTCGGGCGAGCTCTCGACATCGCGCCTGCGGCAATGGATGGGATATTGTTTGCCTTCCTCGGTGCGCGTGAAATACAAGTAGCCGCGCAGCCGGTAGGGCACCGAGAGATCGGTTTGCAGTATCCTGCCGAGCATTTCGCGATAGAGATTTTCTTGAAAGCCTTCCGTCCCTTGCATAACGGCATCGGTGTAGGTGTTTTCGGCATTTAGGTAGGCGATGACCTCGGGATTCTGCTTTTCCCGCAGCCACGCGTAGTCGTCGATGCGGCGATCGCCGTGGAGCAGGTGCTCGACCGGTTCGCGGCGGGCCAGCGGAGGCTGCGCATTCCCGGTGCTGGAGACCTCCTGCGAAATACCGTGCGTGGCAATACTGGAGTTCGGGTTCATGTGTCTCTTTGATCGGTGCGCGCGGCGGGTTCCGGGTGCCGGCGAAGGGGATCGCCTTCGTCCGTTATACTACACCGGAAGGCGATGGCGCGAGAAAGCGCACTGCCGTGCGCTCAGGGAAGCACATGGGAACCGAGACCGAAATCAAGCTGCGCGTCCACGATGTCCAGGCCTTTCGCGCCACGGTGAAAAGCTTGGGCGCGCGCTCCGTTTTCGCCGGTACCGGGCGCGTCCATGAGCTAAACATCCTCTTCGACACCCCGGGGAAAGACCTCGCGAACCGCGGGGAGCTGCTGCGGATTCGAATGGAGAAGCCCGAGAGCCGTTCCTCGAAGCGCTCCGAATCTGCTGCGGAACGTGTCCTGCTCACTTTCAAGCGCCCACTCGCATCGGCGCTCCAGCCGGCCCAGGCGGATCGCCCCGAGCGCCACAAAGTACGGGAAGAAATCGAATTGCAGGTCACCGATGCGCAGGCGCTAGCGACCATTTTCGAGGGTCTGGGCCTGCGCGGGTGGTTTCGATACGAGAAGTTGCGAACCACGTTCCGCTTGCCGAAATCGCTGCGCTGGGCCAAGGGATTGCTGATCGAGCTGGACGAGACCCCGATCGGAACTTTTGCAGAGCTGGAGGGGCCGCCGGCGGCGATCGATCGAGTCGCCCAAGCACTGGGCTTTTCCAAGAGCGACTATATTGTGACCAGCTACCTGGGTTTGTATCTGCAGGAATGCCGCCAGCGCGGGGAAAAACCGGGTGACATGGTGTTCCCCAAGCGGAGATGAGTACGCACCGCACCGCAAAAACAAAAAAATTGCCGCAAATGCCATTCTTTTCTTGACAATGCAACGCACGCGGCTTATCAATTCACCTGGGATTGCGAAAACGCGTGGAAATTTAGCGCGTGATCGCCAGGCGATCAGACACCAAGGAATGAATTCTCTACCGATGTGCGGGTCCAGCGAATTCGAACCTGGCCCCGGTCGTAATCGGCCGGGGCGCTGCGCGCGGGTAGCGCAGATGGCAGGCGTTCGAAAAGCGTCGCGCCAGACGGCAGCCCTAGCGCGAACGGACCGGCGGGGAGGGTTCACCGCGGACTAAAGGTAAGTCCATTGGTATCAGGTGCTTGCCCGCCGCCGAAGTTTCTCGGTGCGCGGGTTTTTTGTTGTCGGCAAGTCGTCCGGTACCCGCTTTTGGGCGACACGCTGGAAAGGCGGCGGCACATGCAATTGTATGCCACGGAATTGATGGGCTCGGAAACCTATGACGATCAGGGCCATTTTGTAGGCCGCGTGCGCGAATTTTTTATCGAACCCGCCGTGCAGCCCAATCGCGTCTCGCACTTTTTGCTTTCGCGCGGCCGCTTTCAGCCTTTGCTGGCGCGCCACGACCAGGTAGCGGCCATTGCGCCGGGCACCATCCGCTTGAACTGCAGCGAGCGGGTCCTGGTGGTGTACACCCCCAATGAAGCATGGCTGGCGGTTCGCAAGGATTTGCTGGATCAGCAAATCATCGATACCCAGGGGCGCAAAGTGGTGCGCGTCAATGACGTGGACCTGGCCGAGCAGCGCACCAACGGAAACGTCGAATTGCGCCTCACCCAGGTCGACGTGGGGCTGCCCGGCGCAGTCCGCCGCCTGTTGCAAGGGGTGATCTCCCCGGGCATGATCCGCAAGCTGCAAAGCAAGCTTCCGCAGCGCGCCATTCGCTGGGAATTCGTTAATCTGGTCGAGCCGGACCCGCTGCGGCGGCTGAAACTCCGCATCACCCACGAAAAACTCGAAGACTTGCACCCGGCGGACCTCGCCGAAATCATGGAAGACCTCTCGGCGGCGGAGCGCCAGGGCATCATCGCCTCCCTGGACGAAGAGACCGCCGCCGCGGTGCTCGCCGAATTGGACGAGCGCCTGACCACCCAGATCGTCGAAAAAATGGATCCCGAGCGGGCCGCCGACATTCTGGAAGAAATGGCCCCCGACGCCGCCGCAGACCTGCTGGCGGAGTTGCCCAAGGAGACCTCGGACGAGTTACTAGAGGAAATGCCGGGACGCGAGGCCGACGAAGTTCGGGAATTGCTGGCCTTCGGCGCGGCCACCGCGGGCGGAATGATGAACCCCGAATTCGTGTTTGTCGGCGAAACCTCGTCGCGCGACGAGGTCCTGGAATGGATGCGTTCGCAGGAGTTGAATCTGGACCAGCTGGACACCATCGTTCTGCTCGACAAAGCCGCGCAATTCTCGGGAACGGTGGCGGTGGCGAAACTCCTGCTCGCGGCTGCGGAGCAGACGCTGGCGGAATTGAAAACCGAGCCGCTGCTGAGCGTGCCGGTGGATTCCGATGAAACCGACGTCTTCGAGCTGTTCGACAAATACAACCTGCGAACCCTGACCGTGGTGGACGAGGAGAACCGCCCCATCGGCACGATTACCGTGGATGATGTGGTATCCCGCCTGGTCAAGAAGTAGGCGTCGCCCGGAAAACAAGAATGAATTGGGAATCCATATCGGCGAGGGTGGAAGGCCTGCGGACCCGGGGCAGCGACCTGCAAACCCGTCTGCGCAGCCTGCGCCGGCGCTTGACGCTGCTGCTGGCGGTCGTCGGGCCGGGGCTGATCACCTCCAACGTGGACAACGACGCTGGGGGAATCTCGACCTACGCGCAGGCCGGGGCGCAGTACGGCTACGCTCTACTGTGGTCGCTGATTCCCATGACCATTGCGCTGTACGTCACCGAAGAGATGTGCGCCCGCATGGGGGTAATCACCGGAAAGGGCCTATCCGATCTGATCCGCGAGGAATTCGGATTCCGCCCCACCTTTTTCGTGATGGTCACCGGCTTTTTCGTGGACCTGGCCAACGTGGTGGCGGAGTTCGCCGGGGTGGCCGCGGCCATGCAAATCTTTGGCGTCAGCAAGTACATCGCGGTGCCCATCGCGGCCATCATCGTATGGGTGCTGGTGCTGCGCGGAACCTACCGGCAGGTGGAAGTGATCTTCTTCGCCGCCTGCGGTTTCTATCTGGCTTACGTGCTTTCCGCGGTGCTGGCCAAGCCGGACTGGCTGGAGGCGGCCAAACACACGGTGATTCCGAACTTGCAATTCAATTCCGGTTATCTGGTCATGCTGACCGGACTCATCGGCACCACCATCGCCCCATGGCAATTTTTTTATCTACAGGCGGGCTATGTGGAGAAGAAAGTTGGGCCTCGCCAGTATCCGCAGGCCCGCGCCGACGTGTTTATCGGCAGCCTGAGTTGCATGATCATCGTGTTCTTCATCATCGTGGGCACGGCGGCGACCTTGTACGTTTCCGGAAATCGCAACATCACCGACGCGGGACAAGCGGCGCAGGCGCTCATTCCCTTAGCCGGCAAGTGGGCCGGACTGCTGTTTGCTTTTGGCTTGCTCAACGCCTCGCTCTTCGCCGCCTCCATCCTGCCGCTCTCCACCGCCCACGTGATTTGCGAAGGACTGGGCTTTGAGGCCGGGATCGACAACAAGTTCCGCGAGGCGCCCATCTTTTATTGGCTGTACACCATACTCATCGCCGTTGGGGCGGGCATCGTGCTGCTGCCCAACGCGCCGCTCTGGAAGATCTTGATTTTTTCGCAGGTGGGCAACGGGGTTTGGCTGCCGGTGGTGGTCATTTTCATTCTGCTGCTGGTGAACCGGCGTGAATTGATGGGTGAGTACGTCAACACGCTGACCTTTAACATCGTGGCCTGGACCACGGCGATCGCCATGATTGTTCTGACCCTGGTGCTCTCCTATACGGCCATTTTCCACAGCGCCGCCCCGTAGCCCGCTGGACCATGGTGCCAGACAGGACACTGTGGGATTGCGCCGCCCCTGAGGCGTGTGTTAACTTTGCGGCGTAAAGGAGAAACCTCCGGGAACGCCGTTCGCCGCCGATGAAATCTCATACCACGCTGCCAGTCGCCATTCCCGCATCGCTCGGGCCGATCACCGGGGAAGAAGCAGAACTCCTCGCCAAGCTGGATCTGGCGCGCCTGCCCCGCCACGTGGCGGTGATCATGGACGGCAATGGCCGCTGGGCGCAGCGCAAGCACCTGCCCCGGGTGGCCGGCCACCGGGTCGGAACCCAGACCGCCCGCACCACCATCGAGACCTGCGCCAGGCTGAAGATCGAGGCCCTCACGCTTTACGCTTTTTCCGTCGAGAATTGGCGGCGCCCCAAGACCGAAACCGATTTTCTGATGCAGCTTTTGCGCGAATATCTGCGCACGGAAATGCCCCTCATTCAACGCAACGACATCCGCATGCGCTTTCTGGGCCGCGCCGAGGAGCTGCCCGCCGGGGTGCGGCAAGATATGCGCAACGCCGAAGAGAAGACCGCGGGAAACCGCGGCATGGTGCTGTGCCTGGCCCTGAATTACGGCGGCCGCGCGGAGATCGTGGACGCCGCCAACGCCATTCTCGCCGAGCGTGAGGCCCACGGCGGCCGCTTGCGGGTAACCGAGGAGGAGCTTTCCCGGCGCATGTACACCGCGGGATTGCCCGACCCCGACCTGTTGATCCGCACCAGCGGGGAGATGCGGGTAAGCAATTTTCTGTTGTGGCAGATCGCCTACGCCGAGATTTTGGTGACCGAAACTTTGTGGCCGGACTTCAACCGCCCTCAATTGCTCGGAGCTTTCCTGGAATTTCAGAAACGCGAGCGCCGCTACGGCGGCATCGGCGAGAACGGGTCTTCCTCAGTCTTGCCCGCTCGTGTGGCCGGAGAATGAGCTGGCCGGCTGGCTGGTGCCCTCGTTGTTGGTGATCCCTTCTTCGTGATTTCCTTTCTCCGATATGATGAGATGGAGCCGGCAATTTGCCGGGGAACTTCCGTCCTATGACTTGGAAAAGAGTGGCTACCGCCGCGGTCCTGATTCCATTCGTGGTCGGGCTGGTGGTGTTGGGGTCCACCGCGTGGGTAGCGCTGGCAACCGCGCTGGTCATCGAGATTGCGCTCTTCGAGTACTTCTCGCTGGGCGACGCCATTGGCCATCGCGCCTATCGCTTCTGGACCGCCTCGTGCGCGCTGCTGCTGGTCTATGCCCAATGGATTGCGGCGATTGAACCCGGCTATCAGTTGGCTGGCGGTCTGCTGCTGCAACGCCTGATGGGGCGCTATGCCGCGGGTCTTGGCAGTACCCAGGGGATATTTTTTCTGTTCGTGCTGGGCGTTGCGGCGCTGACATTGTGGACCAAGCGGCCTCTGGTGGAGGCCTTGCCCGCGGCAGGCATCAGCGCCAGTGGCTTGCTCCTGGTCGCCTTTCCCCTGACCTTCGCGGTGCGCCTGCACGGACTAAGCCGCGAAGGTCCGCGGGTGCTGCTGTTCGCCCTGGTAATCACCTGGATCGGGGACACCGTCGCCTACTTCGTGGGCCGCGCCGTCGGCAAGCACCCCATGGCGCCGCACCTGAGCCCCAAGAAAACCTGGGAAGGTGGCGTGGCCAGCTTTGCGGGCTCGCTGTTGGTCGGGATTTTGTTTCATCCTTGGCTCAGCGCGCCGCTGCCGCATCTGCTGGCGATGGCCGGGGCCGGGAACATTGCCGGACAAGCGGGCGACCTGCTGGAATCCGCCTACAAACGCAGCGCCGGCGTGAAAGACTCCGGAGGACTGCTGCCGGGGCACGGGGGCATCCTGGATCGTATCGACGCCTTGATTCTGGCCATTCCCGTTGTCTGGTATTATTGGACGTTGCTGTACTCGCCCGTAAATTAGGCCGGTAGTTTCGTTTGGCAAGTCGGACCAACCAGAAAGAACGGCTTCGTGGCGCAACCATTCACCAAATTGGCGATTCTGGGTTCCACCGGCTCGATTGGCAGGCAATGCCTGTCGGTCGTGGAGTCGCTTCCAGAGCGGTTCGGTGTGGTCGCGCTGGCGGCGGGCGGCAACCTGGACGAATTGGCTGGTCAGGTCGAGCGGCACCGGCCGGAAATCGTCTCCGTGGGCGATGCGGCGAAGGCCGATGAATTGGCCAAGCGGCTGGCGGCGAAAGGCATTTCGCCGATGCCCGCGATTCACCATGGACGCGAGGGCATGCTCGCCGTGGGCACCCATGCGGCAGCCGATATGGTGGTGTCCGCCGCGGTAGGCGTGGTGGGACTGGAAGCCACGTACGAGGCTATCAAGCTCGGAAAGAATGTGGCGCTGTCGAATAAGGAAGTGCTGGTGGCCGCCGGCGAGTTGGTTATGGCCGCGGCGAAGCACGCTGGCAGGGAACTCCTTCCCGTGGATAGCGAGCACAACGCCGTGCACCAGTGCTTGCGGGGCGGGGAACGCGGCGAGGTCCGGCGGCTGGTGCTGACCGCTTCCGGCGGGCCATTTCGCAAGACTCCGCTGGCGGCGCTGAAAACCGTTACGCCGGAACAGGCCTTGGCGCATCCGAACTGGCGGATGGGCAACCGCATTTCGATCGATTCCGCCACCATGATGAACAAGGGTTTCGAGGTGATCGAGGCCCGCTGGTTGTTCGGGGTGCGGCCCGATCAAATTGACGTTGTCATTCATCCGCAGTCCACGATTCACTCCATGGTGGAATTCGTGGACGGTTCCGTTTTGGCACAACTCGGACCAACCGACATGCGCATGCCCATCCAATATGCGCTAACCTACCCTGAGAGGGTGGCATCCAACCAAGTAGCCTTGGATTGGTCGAAGCTTCGCCGCCTGGATTTCGCCAAGGTCTCCACCCGCCGTTTTCCGTGTTTGCGGCTGGCGCGAGAGGCGATGAAGAAGGGCGGGGCGCTCCCTTGCGCGTTGAATGCCGCGGACGAAGTGGCCGTGGCGGCATTCCTGGAGCGACGGCTGGCGTTCCTGGGCATCCCGGAAGTGATTGAACGGGTGCTCGGACGCACTCCCCGGATGCGTTTCGAAAAGATGGACGATGTGCTGGCCGCGGACGGAGAAGCGCGTCGCATGGCCGGCGAGGAAGTGGACCGGTTGGCGGTGAGCGTGGCGGCAGCGTCGTAAACTTTGTGGTGTGAGGTCCCCATTCGGCAGGGGACCGATAGAGAAGGGAACCCAAACGTATGGATTTGCTCCTCGGCGTGGCGCTGGTACTGGGCGTGATGATTTTGGTGCACGAGTGGGGACACTTCATCGCGGCCCGCATATTCGGCGTGCGCGTAGACGTGTTCTCGATCGGTTTCGGGCCGCGCTTGTTCGGATGGAAAAGCGGAGCGACCGACTATCGCATCAGCGCTATACCTCTGGGCGGCTACGTGCGCATGGCCGGAGCCGACCTTTCCGAAGTGGATGCCGGCGAGCAGGCCCCTACGGGAGCGCCGGATGAATTGATGAGCAAGCCGCGCTGGCAGCGGGCGGTGATTGCGTTCTCCGGCCCGGCGGTGAATCTGGTTTTTCCGATTTTGCTGTTGAGCGCTTACTTCGTAGCGATCGGTGTGCCCTATCCCAAGTTTGAAGACCAAGCGGTGGTCGCCAATGGTGTCCCCGCAAGCTCACCCGCCGCTGCCGCGGGATTGCGGCCCGGCGACAAGGTTATTTCCATCAACGGGGAACCCAGTCCGGACTGGGCTCATGCCGGGAAGACCATCAGCTTGCTGGAGCCGAATACCAAGATCCCGGTGGAAGTGGAGAACGGCGGAGTGCGCCGGACGCTGGAAATGTCCGTGCAGGCCAAGGACATCGAACAGCCCGAACGTTTAATCGGGTTTGCGCCGGTCAAGCCACTGCTGGAGAACGTCGCAGCGGGTTTTCCCGCGGCCCGCGCGGGACTCAAGGGAAACGATTTGATCCTTTCCGTCGATGGCCAGAAGATCGAGTGGTGGGGACAATTCACGGAGCGCATCCGCGGATCGAATGGCAAGCCGGTGGCGCTGGAGGTGGAGCGCAAGGGGCAAGTCCTGCCGCTGACGGTAACGCCAGCGCCCCAACCCACCGCCAATGATCGGGGTGAGACCGTTTATCAGATTGGCGTGCAGCGGCGTGAAGATTTGTCCTTCCGGCGGGTCAATTTCGTGGACGGGACGCGCGACGCCAGCTTGAAAACTTTTGAAACCATCGAGGAAACGCTCGGGGTGGTAGGCAAGCTGTTCAGCGGGCGCGTTTCGGTGAAGCAACTGCAAAGCGTCGTGGGCATCTCGCAGGCTGCGGGACAAGCGGTGCATGAGGGGCCGCTGGCGGTGATTACCCTGATGGTGCTCATCAGCGTAAATCTGGGGATCTTGAATCTTCTGCCCATTCCGATCCTGGACGGCGGCACCATCCTGCTGCTGGCCATCGAGGGCGGGCTGCGCCGCGATCTCAGCCTGGCGTTCAAAGAGCGCTTCGTTCAAGTCGGCCTGGTGTTCCTCTTGGTACTCTTCGCCTACGTTATGTACAATGACGTCGTGCGGTTGTTGCCGACTCACTCTTAGCTCACTGGGCGCCGCACCTCCGGAGAGCCAGCATGTCCATATCGCCGCAGCACCGGGCATCCACCGGCGAGCGCCTGAACACCGCGGAAACAACCGGCAGGTTGCAGCAGACTCTGGGCGGGAAGGGCATTCGCTTGACCCGGCAGCGGCGCGTCATTTTGCAGGTGATGGACGACGCCGAGCAGCACCTGGACGTCGACCAAATTCTGGAGCGCGCGCAAAAGATCGATCCCGGCGTGCACCTGGTCACCGTCTACCGCACCATCGATCTCCTCAAGAAGCATGGCCTCATTGACGAATTGGACCTGCTGCACCTGCGCGGGGACCGCCACTACTACGAGACCCACGGCCCGCGCGATCATATCCACGTGGCCTGCCTGCGCTGCGGAAAGGTGCGCGAATTCGAGAGCCGCCTCTACGAGCAGCTAAAAGAGCAGATCGCCCGCGACTTCCACATGAAGGTCACCGTCTCGCGCACCGAAGTCGGCGGCTACTGCGCCGAATGCCTGCCTAAAATTCCCGGGTGAGCGCGCCGCTGGGGCGCACAAAATTGCCGCAGGCTTAGGCCAGTTGGCGCGCGGAGCGGAAGCGGCGCAAGCGCGAGAAGAATTTGTGGGCGTTGGCAATGTCGCTGGCCCTTTAAGTTCCTAGAGGAGAACCACTATGCCGATAATCCGAAGGACGTTCCTATCCATTTCGCTTTTCGCAGTTGCCTGGTTGGGGGTTCCTCAAAACACGCCGCAGAACCGCCCGGCAACGGACAAAGGCGAGATGGAACGCGGCCGTTACTTGGTGGAAGAAGTAGCGAAATGCGCTGAATGTCACACCCCGCGCAACGCTCGTGGTGAGTTGGACAGAGAGGCTTGGCTCCAAGGCGCTCCGATCTGGATCATGCCCGTTCGACCGATTCCCAATTGGGCGGATCGAGCCCCGGCGCTGACGGGATTTGGTAGCTATACGGAGGAGCAAGGCGAACGCATCCTCGAAAAAGGAACGGGCCCTGAGGGCGAGACTCTGCGACCTCCCATGCACATCTATCACATGAAACATGAAGACGCGAAGGCGATCATTGCGTACTTGAGATCCTTGCCGAGCAACCTGCGTTAGTCGAGCCTATGCAGTTCGCGCGCGGAGCGGAAGCGGCGCAAGCGCGAGAAGAACTTGTGGGCGTTGGCAATGTCGCGGGCAATCACGGCCTTATACGACTGCGGCGGGTTTGCTCTTAACCATCGACGACCGCAACCGCATCCACCTCGATCAGATAGTCGGGGGATAGGGTCGCGACTCCCACCACGGTGTCGGCCGCCTTGTGATCCCCGAATAGCTTCACCCGCGCCTCTTCGATGATCGGTAGGTGATAATCGCGCTGGTAATCGACGACGTAGATCGTAATCTTGGCTACGTGCTTGGGAAGGGCACCTGCGGCTGCAAGGGCCCGACCGAGGTTAGCGAACACCTGGCGCGCTTGCACCGCAAAATCACCGCGGCCGACCAGCTTCCCGTGTACGTCTTCGGGCTCCTGGCCAGAGACAAATATCAGCTTGGTGCCCCTGGCGACAACGACTTGAGTGTACGTTGCCGGGGTGGGTAGATCAGGGGGATTGATGCATTCGAGCGTCACTTGTTGTCCCCCTCAGCGCGAGCGACGACGATATTTCTTGCCAACTCGAGCTAGTCTACTAGCCTGCTGACCTCTCACGCAACAATGCGCCCGAGCGCCAGTTGGGGCAAAAAGGAATGGGGAAAGCGTGTATGGCCGCAGCTCGCCAGCTGGGCATCCGGCTGTGGATCATGCTGCGCGACCAAATCCAGCGGCGGCCTTTGGGAATTGTCGACGGACGGAAGGCTTTCCCCATATTTGTCTGACGGGGCTCGTTTTTTCTCATAGCGTTTGGAGATTTGCAGAGCAAGGGAACGTCCCGTCTGATGGCATAACGAAGTCGGCCTCACAACGAGCCGAGTAAACTGGTGGTGCTCTAACCACAGATTGCTCGGAACGAAGGAGGCCGAGATGAAAATTATAGGCGTAGATTTGCACACACGACAACAGAACATCGCCATGCTGGATGATCAGACCGGAGAACTGGTCGAGAAACAGCTATCGCATGAAGGCGAGCAGGTACGGGAGTTTTACGCCGGTTTACCGCAGCCGGTGCTGGTGGGTCTGGAAGCCACGGGGTCGATGCACTGGTTTCTGCAGTTACTCGAAGAGTTGGCCATTGAGTTTCGCGTTGGTCATCCGGCGAAGATCCGGGCGGCAGAACCGCGCAAGCAGAAAAACGATCGCCGCGATGCGCGCTTGCTGCTCACGCTGCTGGCGGAAAATCGTTTTCCCGCGATTTGGATGCCTTCTCGTGAGCAACGCGATCTGCAGATTCTGCTGCGCCATCGCGATCAGTTTGTGCGCATTCGCACCCGCGTGCAACTGAGCTTGCAAGCACTGGCGCTCAGTCACGGGTTGCGCCGAGGGCACTCCTTGTGGACCCGCGTAGGCCAAAACACCCTGCGGGCGTTGCCGCTGACCGCACATGCCGGTGAGCAACGGGACACGTTGTTGGCGCTGTATCCCCAGTTGCAAGGTCCGATCAACGAACTGGACCGTGAGGTCGAGAGAGAAGCGCAACAACGTGCACAGGCGCGAAGGCTGATGACGCATCCTGGCGTGGGACCGATCACCGCACTAGCCACCGAAGTATTTCTTGGCGATCCGCGGCGCTTCGCCGATGGAAAAGCCGTGGCTAGTTACATCGGAATAATACCCAAGGAACATTCCAGCGGGGGCCGGCAACGATTCGGAAGAATCAGCAAGCAGGGCAACTCGCTGTTGCGTTTTCTATGGGGAGAAGCGGTGATACACGCAGTGCGGCGCGATCCGGAACTGCGGCGTTTCTATCGCCGGAAGCTGGCACAGAAAGGAATGGGAAAAGCACGTATCGCGGCAGCTCGCAAGCTGGGCATTCGGTTGTGGGTTATGCTGCGCGACGAAATCGATTACACGGAATTCTGCCGCCGCGGTCAGCAGCGACGGCAGAGTAGTGGTGCGGCCGGTGCGGGGATGCTTCACGCGGGACAGTGGTCGTAACGGACCGTCCGTCTGATTAGGCTACCCGCCTCCCTCCACATTGGGAGGGAGTTCGAAAACGTCATCATGGTCGTGAGTGACCGCAGACATGTTTGGTGGGCTACACCAAAGCGATGAAGTGCAACGGACCGAGCCATCCGGTTGGAGCACGAAAACAGAGCGGAGACCCGGGCCAAGTGCTCGCTGCACAAAATGCGGCCGCGCCGGTGAACGGGTGTGTAGGGAAGGAGCAAAAACTTTGCACAATCGCTCTTGACACGGCCGACTTCGTTAGACATGTCCCCTTCGGTCCGTCCCCTTCGGTCCTTGTCCCCTTCGGTCCTCCCCTTCGGTCCTCGTTAGACATGTCCCCTTCGGTCCTGTCCCTGGCTCCCCTGGCTCCTCCTGGCTCCTGTCTGCCCCTGGCCCTTCTGGCCCCTGTCCTGGCCCCTCTGCGCGACGACGCGAGTCTGGCAACGCATATCGTTAACTTGAAAAGAAGATATATATCTCGTCTGCCTGAGGATGTAGAATTCGATTTTTGCGCCCTATACCAGCAGGATGCCGGATGCCCAAAGCACACGCGAAAGATCTGTTGTTCGTCTCTAAGTCGAACAAGAAGACAATCGTTTCATGGAAGGCTGGCGTTAGTCTCCAGGAGCGCACTGGCTACCAAATTGATGAATTACGGGTAAAGGCCACCGCCGACCGCATCGAACTTTCTCAGAAGCTCTGTCTTGCCGCTAAGGCCGCGGTTCGAGGCCCCGATAGGAGTTATCGGTCGGCGATTAGCCGTGCGTACTACTCGATGTACCATGCCTTTCGCGCGGCTGCATTCTTCATCCACGAGGGAGATGATAATGAGGAGCACACCCAGTTGCCGTCGGGCATCCCTGGCGATTTTCCGAACAGGGCAACATGGGAAAATGATCTGAAGGGCGCCCGTTTCGATCGAAACCGGGCCGACTATGACCCGTACCCCAAGAATGATCTGATGTTTAAGCATTCGGCTCTTGAGTTGATTAAGAAAACAGACGGTCTAAAGTTAGTGGTAAGGACGTACCTGAAGAAGAAGGGATGTCCACTATGAGTTCGAATGCGGCAGTACAGCAACTTGTTCTAAATCGCTTTCGCCAATCGGGGCTGGAGCCGATTACTGTCGAGGTCAAGAGCTTCCCCGGTGAGACCATCGTAGTGGTTGAGGTTGATAGTCAGCACGACCGCGCCGTCGACATCGCGAGGGAGCTGGACGGGCAAATCGAGTCCGGTTTCGTTACCGTTCGTCAATCTGCCACACGAAGGGCGCCTCCGCCACTGGAACCGGTTCAAAGCGTTCTTGATGACCGAGTGCCACATCTTATTGAATTGATGAACGCGCGAGCCCGAACCTCCGAGGCTCAGCCCAGCCTCCGTTACGTACCAGATGTCGCAGAAAGAAAAGCGTTGGCCGTTTCCCCACGACACCATCTTATTTTTGGCCGCAGAGGCGTAGGAAAAACCGCCTTGCTGCTAGAGGCTAAGAAGCAATTGGAGAAGGATGGCGCCCTGACTCTGTGGGTGAACATGCAACCCCTCAGGAGACTTGACCGAGGGACTGCCTTCCTCACAATAGCACTACGTATATGCGATCTGGGCATGGGAGCCTTGCAAGGCGAGGGTTCAGGTGGAGCACTGGGTGGACTAAGCAAGGTCCGGGCGTCTCTAGAGGAGGCATTTGCGGAAGCTGCTGCCGACCGACGTCGCATCTCCACTCTTGTCCCGCAGCTCCAGCACGCAGTAGGCCGTCTCTGCGTGACGACGGGGAAGCCCCTCTATATCTTCCTCGATGACATTCACTACATGGACTCCAAGGAAGTCCCCGGACTTCTCGATCTGCTTCACGGCATCAGCCGCGACAACCCTGTTTGGCTGAAGGTGGCGGGCATTCGTCATCAGACACGGTGGTTCACCCAAAACCCACCAATCGGCCTCCAGACTGGCCACGACGCGTCGATAATCAACCTAGACATAACTCTTGAGCAGCCTTCGCGGGCAAAAACTTTTCTCCGAAGCATCCTGCTTAGCTACGTTGAGGAAAGCAATACGGAGCCATTGCGCGGGTTCCTGAGCGGCGGGGCGCTAGACCGACTAGTGCTGGCATCCGGAGGAGTACCCCGAGACTTCCTCCTGCTGTGCGTCGGAGCCCTGCAGACTGCGCGTCAACGAAAAAATGCAAGCACTGTAGGAGCACAAGACGTTAACCATGCGGCCGGGGACGCTGCTCAGGTCAAACTGCAGGAACTGGAGGACGACGCCGCAGCGGCTAGAGGGAGGTCTCAGGAACTAGTCTTTGCGCTCAACACCGTAAAGACGTTCCTCCTCGATGAGCGGCAAATCACTTTTCTTTCGATAGACTTTTTAGACAAGGAGAAGCGTCCCAGGGAATACGCACTGATGCAGGGTCTCATGGATCTACGCATGCTTCACCTGATCAATTCAAGCGTTTCAGACGATCACCACGCAGGTCGGCGATCCGAGGTTTACCTGTTGGATCTCAGCCAATATTCCGGTGCGCGACTTAAGAGAAATCTCCGAGTACTGGACTTTGTGAAAGACCATCTCGTTCTAAAGAGAACCCAAGGCGAGGAATCGCCGCGCGTCGGGGACACTCCAAAGAAGCTCGTTGACATCCTAAGGCGAGGCCCCGCATTTCCGTTGGCCAACCTCTCCGAGGCACGGGCGCGTGTCAAATCCAAAAAACGCGGACAGGCGTAAAGTTTCTCAGGCGGGTGGCCCGGGATGGAAAACCCCGGGACAGACGGAACGTTTCCCCTTTCTGAGGGCGAATCTTGGGTCTAGACTTTCTCTTTCGAAAACGGGAAGTCCAGAGTTACCTAGACTATCTCCCATCAATCCAGCGGCTTACGTCGATTCTGTTTTTCTTCGGCGGATTTTCCTTGACAATGTACTACTGTTGTAGTATACTTTTCCGGTAGAAATTTACGCCCCGACTCTGTCGGGGCGTTTTTATTTTCAGGGCGCTACGGTTCGCTTGCTCTCCGCTTTTTCAGGCACCGGCTTCAGTTTACCCTGAGGAACGAAGGGCCCTGCGTTTTCTGGACCTCCTCCCGAAATTCGCTGTGCGTTAAACCCTGCTTCTCTTTTTCTGTTGTCCGCGGACACTTTGCACTTTCTACTTTTCGACACGTAAACAACCGGGCTTAGCGGCCACCCTGAAGGCCGGCGCCCACGCACGCCACTACCTCTCTCTCAGGACACAAACCAATGCTAAACAAAAAACTAAACGCCAAACTCCTGTGGATGCAGTTTGAAGATGTTCTGGCTCCGGGTCTCGGCCTGACGGTCAAGGACCGCGCCGTGTACTGTTATCTGCTGCGCCATTCCCTGGTGGTAGGCAAGCTGCGTCTGCATTTTGCGGCTATGTCCCTGGCCCGCACTCTGGGCGTTTCCGTCGGGCCGGTGCGCCAGGCGGTGCGGCGGCTCGATGAGATGGGGGCTTTGCGCGTGCTGGAACGCAACCAGACGGGCCATATGGTGGAGATGCGCCTGCCCGAGAAGATCCGGGCGGTGCGCTCGAGCAGAAATGGCGCGACATTGGCCACGGGAGCCATGGGCGCCGCCGGGGAGCCTCCTGCCTCGACCCTGGAAACCACGGATTTCTTGAAAACCTGGGCGCTGCGCAAAGCCATTCACGATCGCGAACGCGGCACCTGCTTTTACTGCCATCGCCGCACTCCCGCTAACATACAGCGCCTCGACCACGTGGTGCCACGCGTGCGCTTCGGACGGAATTCCTACCGCAACCTGGTTTCCTGCTGCATGGAATGCAACACCCGCAAGGGCGACCGTCCGGCCCGGGATTTTCTGCGCACGCTCTACCGCCAGGGGCGCCTGACGCCCGCCGAACTCGACGGACGCCTGCGCACCTTGAAAGATCTGGCCGCCGGCAAGCTCCGCCCTTCCGCTTTCGACGCCCCGAGGACAGCAGCAAAAACGTAAAAGCGGCGGGTGGCCCGGGATGAGGGCATTGTTGACACAAGAATCGAGGAGAGGATATCAGTGGGCTACGCCTCGTAAGAGTAGAGAGCGGCGGAGGGTGCCCCTCCGCGTTGTTCTGGGTCGTGAAAGGAAAGAAGTTTGCTCGTTCGATCGGCAGGAGTGACCGAGAAAATCAGAAGTCCGTTATCCGGGCCACCCGGCAACTAGTGCCTGGTTCTACGGTGCGGTCTGTCTACTTTCCGTAATGCACCAAGTCTTTGGTGTTCACCCAAGCGGAGACCAATGCGCCTGGGCGCGAGGGAACACTACAGTCGCCCTGCCAGGCCACAGGGTCTTGCGTCAACGTGCACGTCAGAAGTTGGAATGGATCGTCTCCTTCGGACGCCAATTGGTTGTAAGCGTACGCGACAACTTCGGGCCACGGGTTAACGAAATACTCATCTGGTTCCCGGGGTTCATCTCGGCCCGCCGCAATAAAAAGACACACCGAAATCGCTACCACCAGGAGGACACAGGCGAACTTGCAATTGGATTCACTCATGGCGTCGTCTGCGTGTCTTGAACTAGTTTGAGTGGTTTAATTGCCGCCGCAGGGTTTCCACCACTAGACCGATCACTGCATACGTAGCGACGTTTGCGACAAGAGTCGAATAGAGGCTAACGGGGTAATGAAAGCCGAGAATCGCAACGGGGCAGGTTAACCGGACAAGGGTGGACACCATCGGTTCCATCGGATGGTCCTTGCTCGCCACTAAGAAATAAATCGCCCACCCACTCGCAACGAGAAAGCCCGCAGCCGCCCATATTGCAATTCGGTATTTCATGCTGCACCTCCCGCGGTCTCGGTCGAATTTAATAGCCCATCTAGGGATTCACAAGGGCGACTTTATCACGGGTTTTCGCTAATGGCCGGTAAATCTGGTTCTCCGTCGCGAGGAACCGCAGCCGAGAGGCCAACACACGCGGCGAAGAAACAGAAACGAAATTACACCCGCGATCCTCCGAGCGCGTTGGCGGAACTTTTGCCTTCACCGATGGCCTACTACTAAAAAATGGGAGGAGTTACGCCATCTGCCGGGCGGAGCGGAAGCGGCGCAGGCGGGAGAAAAATTTGTGGGCGTTGGCGATGTCACGCGCGATCTGCTCGCGCAATTCCTCCGCGCCGTTGAATTTCTTTTCTTCCCGCAGGCGCTTCCAGAAGCGCACCTCGATGCGCTTGGCAGTAACTTCGCCCACGTAGTCGAGCAAATGGGTTTCCACGCTGAGCGCCGAGCCGTTGAACGTCGGGCGCATCCCGACGTTGGTGACCGAGCGGCGGCTCTTGCTCTCGCCTTCCAGGAGAGTTCGCGTGACGTACACGCCGCGGGCCGGCAGGAGTTCCTGCTCGGGGGCCAAATTCAGCGTGGGAAACGTGAAGCGCCGGCCCGTGCCGGTGCCGCTGACGACCTGGCCGGTGAGCACGAAGGGCCGCCCCAGGAGACACGAAGCGTGCAAAACCTGGCCGGCAGTGATCTCCCGGCGGATCACGGTGCTGGAAACGATCTCGTCTTTGTAAACCACCGGGGGGATGACCACCACTTCAAAGCCGTAGCGCATGCCCAACTCGCGCAGGTGTTTCACGTCGCCGGCCTGGCGATGGCCAAAACGAAAGTTTTCTCCCACCAGGATGGCCCGGATATGCAGATCGCGAATCAGGATTTCCACCACGAAGTCTTCCGGCGAAAGGCGCGCCAGCTCCAGGGTGAACGGCAGCACCACGGCGGCCTCTAATCCGGCAACGCCAAACCACTCCATGCGTTGCGCGTTGGTGGACAAGCGCAGGGGAGCGGACTCCGGGCGCAGAACCTTGCGCGGCGAAGGATCAAAGGTGAGGGCAGTGGCAACCGCACCGGATTCTTGGGCGCGCAGCACGGCAGCGCGCAAGATGGCTTGATGGCCGAGGTGAATGCCGTCGAAGTTGCCGATGGCCAGCACGCTGCCACGCCCGGAAGCGGCAAAGTGCGCCGCCCAGGCCTGCGCCGTGGTGAAGGCCAAGACCGGCCGGGAGCGGGCCGTGGAAGCAGAGGCCACCCGCGAGCGGGCAGCCCGCGCGGGCACAGGCTCATCGACGCGCACCTCCAACTCCAGTCCGTCGTAGGCCAGCTGTACATTATCCAAGCCGAGCTTGCGCAGCCGCTCATTGGTTTCGGCATGCGGCAAATCGTGCGCGATGTGCGTAAACCACGCCCGGCGAGGTTTCAGGCGCTGGATCAGCGCCAGGGCCTGCTCCACGGTCTGGTGCATCGGGTGGGGAATGTCGCGGAGCGCATCGAGGATGAGCTCGTCCAAATTTTCGAGCAGCGCCGCGGAAGAATCGGGCAGTTCGCTGAAGTCCGTGAGATACGCGGCGCGCCCGAAGCGAAACCCCAAGACCTCGAGTTCTCCGTGCAAAAGAGGCACGGGCACGAAGGGCACTCCGAGAAGCTCGAAAGGACCATGCACCGCGTGCAGGTCGACGCTGGGAACGGTGCTCAGCGTGGGCCGGCCGTCAAACACATACGAAAACGCGCGGCGAATGATCTGGAAGGTTTCTTCCGTGCCGTACACCGGCAGCGCCGTTTGTTGCCGAATATTAAACGGCCGAATGTCGTCGAACCCCAGGATGTGGTCGGCGTGGCCGTGGGTCAGCAGAATGGCGTCGAGGCGATCGAGGCCGACGCGCAGAGCTTGCTGGCGGAAATCCGGGGTGGTGTCGATGACCACGTTTTGCCCGTTGCGCGAAAGGAGCAGGGAAGGGCGCAGCCGGTTGTCGTGCGGATCTTGCGAGCTGCACACCCGGCAGTGACAGCCCAGAGAGGGCACGCCCATGGAGGTGCCGGAGCCGAGAACAGTTACTTTGATAGGAGCCAAAGGCATGGGCGTTCAGAGGGCGGGCATTCCAGGTTGCGCCAATCCGCCAGGGTGCGCGCGCCGCCGACTACGGACGCGTTTTCGCTTTGGCCTTCATGGCCTGCGCCGCAACGGCCTGATTGATTTCCAGATAGGTCATTTTCAGCTTCCCGAGAAGATCCAGGAGCAAGCTGTCTTCCTCGGGCGCAAGGTTTCCCTTGGTTTTCTCTTGCAGGGCGTCCAGCATGTCGATCAATTCGCGCGCGGCGTCCGGATCGATCACCGGTTGGCCGGTGCGCGGGTCGGCATAGGCGCCCAGAACCATGGCCGCATTGCTGCCCAGCATGCGCACCAGGTTCTCGAATGGCAGGGAAGGCTTGGGCGCGTCGGCGGGCGGCTGCGGCGGCGCCAGCGCCGGATCCACGGGCGCAGCTGGGGGCGGATGCAACGCCGCTTCGCGGCGCGCTTGGCGCTCTTCGTCTTCCACAACTTCCTTGCGAAGTTCACCCTCGGCCGTGAACGGCCGACGGTCTATGACGCGGAATGTCTCTTCTGGTTTAGGCTCGCTCAAGTGACAACCCTCGCTATTTTATGTTCTTCTAAAGTTTAACATCGGGCGGCATCTTTGGGTAGCGGCACTGGCGCTGGGGACGGGGCGCTTGTCAAAAATCCGTCCGCGCCGTACAGTCAAACGTTTGTTGCCGTCGGAGTTTTTCTGGAAGGTACATGGCCGCGCGAAAAAAACCGTCGAGAAAGCCTGCCAAGCGCGGAGCGTCCGCGCGCCGGGCCGCCGCGAAAAACGGGGGCTCCGCAGGGGTGTGGTTCGAGAAACTAGTGGCGCTGCAAAAGCGCCTGCGCGCGCCGAACGGGTGCCCGTGGGATCGCGAACAGACCCACGCCACCTTGCGGACCTACCTGATCGAGGAGGCTTACGAAGTTCTGGACGCGCTGCAGAGCGGCGAAGACGCCAAGTTCGCCGAGGAGATGGGCGACCTGTTACTGCAGATCGTGTTTCATTCGCAGATTGCCGAGGAAGAGGGGCGCTTCACGGTCGCCGACGTCATCCGCGAAATACACGAAAAAATGGTGCGGCGGCATCTCCACGTTTTCGGGACCAAGCGGGCCAAAGATTCCGCCGAAGTACTGAGGAACTGGGAGCAAATCAAAGCCCAAGAACGCCGAGCACAAAAGGCGGGTGGTAAATCATCGGAAAAAGAGAAGCATCCGGCGTCGCTGCTGGACGGGGTTCCGCGCACGCTCCCAGCGCTGCTGGAAGGGCTGCAATTGACAAAGAAGGCGGCGCGCGTGGGCTTCGACTGGGACGCCGTCGAAGGAATTTTTGACAAGATGCGGGAAGAGAGCGCGGAACTGCGGGGCGCGCTGGAAACGAACGACCGGCCCAAGATCGAAGAAGAACTTGGGGACTTGTTGTTTGCCGCGGTGAATTTGGCCCGGTTTCTGAAGGTGGATCCGGAGATCGCCCTGAAAAACGCCAATATAAAATTTCTGCGGCGCTTCCGGGAAATGGAACGCCTGGCGTCCGAAAGCGGACGGAGCTTCGCCAATGTGCCACGCGCGGAGATGGAAGCGCTGTGGGACTCGGCCAAACGCGGCGAAGAAATTCTTTCCGCGGCCCCCGCGGCGCACCATCCATGAGCGAAGTCATCGTGGTACGCAAGTGCGAGAAGCTGGCGGAGTTTCAGGCCTGCGTGGCACTGCAACGCCAAGTCTGGGGTGAAGAAGATCTGGAGGTCGAGCCGGTGACCTTGTTTGTGGTGGCCGCGAATATAGGCGGCCAGGTGTTGGGCGCGTTCGCCGGGGGTGAACTGGTAGGCTACACCTTGGCGGTGGCCGGATGGCGCGAGGGCCGGGCGTTTCTGCACTCCCACCACACCGGTGTGCACGCCAACTATCGCGACCGCGGCGTGGGCCGCAAACTGAAATTGTTCCAGCGGGAAGAGGCTTTGGGCCGGGGAATTCGATTAATCGAATGGACCTTCGATCCGCTCGAAGTGCGCAACGCTCATTTCAACCTGAACCGGCTGGGGGCCATCTGCCGGCGGTACCTGCCCAATTTTTACGGGGTGACCAGCAGCCCGCTGCACCGCGGGCTCCCGACGGACCGCTTGGTGGCCGAGTGGCACCTGGATTCCGCGCGCGTGGTGGCGGCGATCGAAGATATCGCCGTGGAGCTTGCCGAGGTTCCCGCGACGATTGAATTGCCCAACCAACTGGAACAAGGGAAGCAAGAAAGCCCGGGGCAGGTCGCCAGCGTGCAAGCGCGAGTGCGCGAAGAGTTCGGGAAGTGGTTCGGGCGGGGATATGCGGCCGTCGGCTTGCGAGCGACAAAGACGGGAAGCGCGTATGTTCTGGCACCGTGGAGCGATTTTTAAGAAGCGGCCGAGGGACTCGAAAAGCGGGTCCTCAGGGAGCAGATTCCAGCGATGCGCATACGAGAAGTGATTCTGCGGGAACTGCGGATGCAGCTCATTGCTCCGTTCGAGACGAGTTTCGGGAAGTGCGAGGTCCGGCGGATCCTATTGGTCGAAGCCAATGTGGACGGCGTGCACGGCTGGGGCGAATGCGTGGCCGGCGAAAATCCGGGATACAGTCCGGAAACGACGGAAACCGCTTGGCACATCCTGCGCGACCATTTGTGGCCGCTGCTGAAAGGGAAGGATTTCGCCGCTGCCGCGGATGTGTGGGCGATGCTGGAACCCGTCCGCGGACACACCATGGCAAAAGGCGCGCTCGAAGCCGCCCTGTGGGACGCGGAAGCCAAACAAAAAGGCGTTCCACTCTGGAAATTGCTGGGGGGAACGCGCGAGGAAATTGCTTGCGGCGTCTCGGTGGGGCTGCAGGGCTCGCTCGACGAATTGGTGGCCGCCGTCAAAAAAGAGCTGGCCGCCGGGTACCAGCGGATCAAGATCAAGATCAAGCCGGGGAAAGACTTGGAGCTGGTAAAGCGCCTGCGCCAGGAATTTCCGCGAATCAAGTTGATGGTGGATGCCAATTCCGCGTACCGGCCTGCGGACTTGCCCCTTTTGAAAGAGCTGGACGCGTATTATCTGATGATGATCGAGCAGCCGCTGGGCTGGGACGACCTGTTCGGCCATGTGAGCGTGCAGAAGCAACTGCAGACGCCGATCTGTCTGGATGAGTGCATCCATACGTTGGAGCAGGCCGAGGCCGCGATCGCGCTGGGGGCCTGCAAGATCATAAATATTAAGTTGGGGCGGGTGGGTGGCTTCACGGTGGCGCGCCAGATCCAGGATCTGTGCCAGAAGAACGGGATACCGGTGTGGTGCGGGGGAATGCTGGAGTCCGGAATCGGCCGGGCGCATAACATTGCACTGTCGACGCTGGCGAATTTCACGCTGCCGGGGGACGTGACGGCGAGCCGACGCTACTGGCACGAGGACATCATCGAACCCGAAGTGACGGTCTCGCCGCAGGGGACGATTCGAGTGCCGACCGGCCCTGGAATCGGCTACGCGCCGCGGCTCGATCGCATCGAAAAGCTCACGGTTCGAACGGAACGTCTGGATTGATTCAAGCGGTTCTTTAGATTTAGCAGCATCTTTCAAGTTTTACTTTGCAGAAGGAGACCTCCGTGGCGAAGATTCCGTTGCGCGATGGCGGCCCGGCGGCGCGCATCGCCGTAATTCCCGGCGACGGTATCGGAAAAGAAGTCACGCCGGAAGCCGTCAAGGTGTTGCGAGCGGTCACCCAGTCGGCGCGCCGACCGTTGGAATTTGTGGAATTCGATTGGGGTGCCGACAAATATTTGCGCGAAGGGGTCACTCTTCCCGCTGGCGCGGTGGAGATGCTTCGCGATGAATTTGACGCCATTCTTTTCGGGGCGCTGGGCGATCCCCGGGTTCCCACCAACCAGCACGCGGCGGACATCCTGCTGGGCCTGCGCTTCCAGCTGGATCTGTATGTGAATGCCCGCCCGGTGGAGTTGCTGCACGATCGGCTGACTCCTCTGCGCGACCGCACCCAGAACGATATTCGCTTGATCGTTTTTCGCGAGAACACCGAAGGCCTGTATGTGGGTGTCGGCGGCTTCTTCAAGAAGGGAACTCCCGACGAGATCGCCGTGCAAGAGGATGTGAACTCCCGCAAAGGGGTCGAGCGGATTATCCGCTATGCCTTCGACTACGCCCGGCGGAACAAATTGAAGCGCCTGTGCATGAGCGATAAATCCAACGCCATGACCTTTGCCCACGATCTCTGGCAGCGGGTCTTCAAAGAGGTGCGGCGGGAATATTCGGACGTGGAGTCGCGACACCTTTATATTGATACCCTGGCCATGGAGATCGTGCGCGACCCCGGCCAGTTCGACGTCATTGTTACCTGCAACCTGTTCGGGGACATTATCAGTGACCTGGGCGCGCAGTTGGCCGGGGGGCTCGGCTTGGCACCCTCCGGCAACATCCATCCGGGAAGGACGTCGCTCTTCGAGCCCGTGCACGGATCGGCACCCAATATCGCGGGCAAGGGTATCGCGAATCCGCTGGGTTCCATTCTTACTTCAGCTATGCTGCTGGACTTCCTCGGATGGCTGAAGGAAGCATCGACCCTGCGCGACGGGGTGAGAGATGCGTTGCTCAAGAATTACTTGACATCGGATCTCGGGGGCGACAAGAAGACGGTGGAGGTAGGAGATTGGCTGGCGGAGTTTGCAGCGAAGCACACTTAGCAATCTAAACTAACACTTTATATTTCGAGCCGTAGTCGGAATGGCTTTTACCGGCGCTTGGCGAGCGCCGTCAGCAGCATCCCGGTAAGAAAACCTCCTATGTGCGCCCACCAGGCGACACCGCCCGTGTTGCTCATTCCCAGGGAACTCACTCCCGAGACAAATTGCAACAGAAACCAGCAGAGCAGGATGAACACGGCGGGGATGGGCACCAGAAATACAAATACCAGGGTAAGAATGCGGGCCCGGGGATGCAGCAGCAGGTACGCTCCCATAACTCCGGAGATCGCCCCGCTGGCGCCTAGCGCGGGTAGCGCTGAATGAAAATTGAAGAGGACATGGGCCAAGCCCGAAGCAACGCCGCAGGTCAGATAGAAGAGCAAATACAACGCATGGCCGTAGAAGTCTTCCACGTTGTCGCCAAAAATCCACAAAAACAGCATGTTTCCGAGGATATGAGCGATGCCGGAGTGCAGGAACATGCTGGTCAGCAACGGGAGAAAGGCTAGTTCAAACGAAACATGGCCGCCAACCCAGGCAGGGAAGCGCGCGGGGATGGTGGCGTTGGCGGTCACGAAGGCCTTAAAGACCGAGGCCGGCAAAGTGAGCTCATAGATGAACACCAAGACGTTTACGAGAATCAAAGCCGTGTTGACGTAAGGGTAGGTGCGCCGGGGATTGAGATCTTTTAGCGGAATGAACATGAGTAAGGACGGGACAGAGTAGCGAAAACCGGCCGCTTTGGAAAGGCGCTTCGCCACAGCGCTGCGTCTTATAATTGCCGGCTCCACAATGCGCCGGTTAACAGAACCTGGGAGTCGATGATTCGCCCACTGGCACCTGTGAAATTGCCGTTATGTGGCGGTGCCGACGCGAGAATCCGACGAGCTTGGGAGTGCTGGCGCGCGATCCCGGACGACACGGACATATGGGACGCAGGGTTCGGCGGATTTTTCATTTTGGCGATCAGTTTTTTCGACGGAAAGATTGCGCGGCGGCACCGCGTGTGATAATTAAAGTAGTTCTGCGTGAGCGTGCGATTCGGACAGAGTGAGCTAGTGGTTCGACGCAGCGTCGGCGCGCCGACAACGAATGCCCGCCCGGGAAACGGAAGCCATTATCCTGAAGACTTTTCCGCTGGGCGAGGCCGACCGCCTGGTGAGTTTTCTTGGGCGTTCGTCCGGGCGCATGCGCGGCGTGGCCGGGGGCGCGCGCCGGCTCAAGAATCGGTACGGCTCCACGCTGGAAATCCTCTCCCACGTGCAACTCTGGTATGTGGAGAAGGAAACGCGGGATCTGGTGCGCATCCAACAGTGCGATCTGCTGGAATCGTTTCACAAGGCCCAGAGCGACTATGCCTTGAGCACCGGACTGGCGGTAGTCAGCGAGATTTCGGAGCTGGTCCTGCCGGAGCACGAAGCAGCGGAGCCCATGTTTCGCCTGATCCTGCTAGCGGCCCGCGAAATCGAGCGCACCGGGGACTGGACCCTGCCTTTGGCCTATTTTGCCTTCTGGGCCGTTCGCCTGGGAGGCTGGTTGCCCCGGTTCGATCAATGCTC
Organism: uncultured Acidobacteriota bacterium; assembly: GCA_963788495.1. Classification (GTDB taxonomy): domain Bacteria; phylum Acidobacteriota; class Terriglobia; order Acidiferrales; family UBA7541; genus Acidiferrum. The sequence continues at coordinate 122,498 of CAWBGX010000009.1, forward strand.
GCAGTGTGGCACGCCCTTCGGTTCCGAGGCGGGGTATCACGCTGCTTGGGACGAGGGCCTGTTTTGCGAGAGGTGCCGGCGCCCGGGCATGAGACCTCTGCCCCTGGGGGCGCGCCAGATCGCGGAACGCTTTACGGGGGAGCGATTGGACCGCATCGCCGATCTGGCCGGGCAAAAAGCGGCGGTCCGGGAGCTTCGCGACGCCGCGCTGAATTGGATTGAGTTCCATACCGAGCGGAAGTTGGGGGCCCGGGTTCTTTTGGAGACGACTTGAAAGTTAAAGTAAAACCTGAGAATAAGATTCGCGGCCTGACGTTCCAAGATCTGATATTGAAGCTGTCGCAATTCTGGGTGCGGCAGGGCTGCGTATTGCAGCAGCCGTACGATGTGGAAGTCGGCGCCGGCACCATGCACCCCGAGACATTCCTCCGCGTCCTTGGTCCGGCCCCGTACCGGGTGGCTTACGCGCAGCCCAGTCGTCGGCCCGCCGACGGACGCTACGGAGAGAACCCCAACCGGCTCTATAAGCATTTGCAATTTCAAGTGATACTTAAGCCTTCGCCCGTCGACGTTCAAGACCTGTACTTGAAGAGTCTCGCCGCCATCGGTATCGAGCTCAAGGAACACGACATTCGCTTCGAGGAAGACAACTGGGAATCGCCCACCCTGGGGGCCTGGGGAATTGGCTGGCAAATCCTTCTCGACGGCCTGGAGATTACCCAGTTCACGTATTTTCAGCAGAGCGGCGGAATTGACCTCGATCCGATCTCCGTCGAGCTGACTTATGGACTCGAGCGCATCTGCGCTTTCCTACAGGGAGTCGACAGTGTCTACGATCTTCGCTGGTCGTCGGACAAGACCTATGGAGACATCCGGCTGGCGGAAGAGCAACAGTTGTCGGAATACAGTTTTGATCGAAGCGATGCTGCAGCGATTCGCTCGGAGTTCGAGTTACACGAGAAGCAAGCTAAAGAATTACTTGAGGGGTTTGCGGCGACAGAAGGGAAGGGGCGCGCCAGGTTTCCCGTGCTGGCCGCCTACGATCATTGCTTGAAGTGCTCCCATCTCTTTAACCTCATGGACGCTCGGGGCGTCATCTCCACCACCGAGCGGGCGGCGCTGATGGCTCGGGTGCGGTCGGCGGCTTGCCGGACGGCTGCGGCATACCTCGAACAGATCGGCGGCGCCACTGTCCGCCGCGAGGTGGCGCGCCCATGAAGATTACCGCGCGTAAGACGGCCAGTGCTGCGCCCGAAGAGAAGCGCGCCGAGTTGCTCTTCGAGATTGGCTGCGAAGAGATCCCCGCCGGGATGCTGCCCAAGGCCGAAGAGGAACTTAAAGCAAATCTTGAGAAATTACTGACAGCCGAGAATTTAGTGGCGGGCGTGAGCGTGGAAACGTTTAGTGCGCCAAGGCGCCTCACGGCCTGGGTGCGGGGCTTGCCGGTCAAACAGGCTGACGTGGTCCACGAGGTTACGGGCCCTCCGAAATCGGTGGCCTACGATTCCGTCGGCGAGCCGACACGCGCGGCGGTCAGCTTCGCGGAGAAGCAAGGCCTGCGCCTGGGCGAAATCTACTTGGTTAAAACCCCCAAGGGCGAGTACCTGGCCGCCAAACAGGTCAAGCGCGGCCGGACCTCCGAGGAAATCCTCACCGAGATATTGCCTCGCGTCATTCATGATCTATCCTGGCCGCGTTCCATGACCTGGACGGGGCTTGGAGGCGCCCGCTTCATCCGGCCCATCCGTTGGATCGTGGCCGTGTTTGATGGCAAGCCCCTCAAGCTGTCGTTCGGAGGCGTCGCTGCGGGGAACGTAACTCGCGGCCATCGCTTCTTGGGAGCCGCGGCGATAAGAGTGCGCAACTTCGCCGACTACGAGAAGCGGCTCGCCTCCAACGGCGTCATCGTCCGCCCCGCGCTGCGCCGCGAGAAAATCGCGCGGGAACTCGCCGCTCATACCAAGAGCGGCGGCTACCACCTGCATGAGGACGCCGAACTGCTGAAGTTGGTGGCCTACTTAAATGAATATCCGACGGTGATTGAAGGGGCCTTCGATCCGGCGTTCTTGAGCCTGCCGGACGAAATCCTGGTCACGGTCATGCGCGATCACCAGAAATATTTCGCTCTTGAGAAGCGCAATGGCGACCTGGCGCCGCACTTCCTGGCGGTGATCAATCTGGCCAAGGACCCTAAGGGATTGGTGCGGGCCGGACACGAGCGGGTGCTGCGCGCCCGCTTCGCCGACGCCCAATTCTTCTGGGCCTCCGACCAGAAATGTCGGCTCGCCGACTATCTCTCCAGGCTCGCCAAGGTCACCTACGAGTCCCGCCTCGGCAGCTACCGCGACAAGGTCGAACGGGTTCGCGCCATCGCCCGGTGGTTCACCGAGCAGTGGTTCAACCTCGGCATGGCCCAGGCCCACGTGGCCGACGCCGACCGCGCCGCGGAACTCGCCAAGTGCGACCTGGCCACCGAAATGGTCCGCGAGTTTCCGGAGCTACAGGGAGTCGTTGGCGGGCTGTACGCTCGGGCCCAGGGCGAGGCCGACGACGTCTCGGACGCCATCTACGATCATTACCGCCCCGTCGGTTTGGACGATCCCATCCCGCGCAACTTGATCGGTTGCGCCGTGGCCATGGCCGACAAGCTGGACTCCATCGTCGGCTGCTTCACCGTCGGCGTCGTGCCCACAGGTTCAAGTGATCCTTACGCTTTGCGTCGAGCGGCCCTCGGTTTAGTGAAAATCATCCTGGAGAAAAAACTTCCAGTATCACTTTCACTGGCCGTTAGTGCAGCCGCCAAAGCTCTCCATGCTCATGCCCCGAAGCGCAGCGTGACCCCGGCCCAGGAAGCGCAGATCCTCGACTTCATCCTGGATCGCGCCCGCTACGTCTTCCGCGAGCGATCCGGATTCGCCTACGACGAGGTCAATGCCGTCTTCCGCGCAGGAGCCGACGATCTGGTAGATGCGCAAAAGCGCCTGACCGCTCTGCGCTCCATCCGCAAGTCCAAAAATTTCGAGCCGCTGGCCGTGTCCTTCAAGCGCATCCGCAAGATCATCGAGAAGTCCAATATTAAGGATGGGGCCGACAGCGTTCAGGTGAATCTATTCGAGAACGACGCCGAGAGGGAACTCTTCGCCGCCGGCCGCGAAGCCGCGGCCAAGGTTCAGACCGAGAAGCGGGCCGGGCACTACGAACAGGCGCTGGAAAGAATCGCGGGCTTGCGCAAAGCGGTTGACCGTTTCTTTGAAGAAGTGATGGTGATGGCCGAAGACGAAGCAGTTCGCAAGAACCGTCTGGCGCTGCTCTCCGAACTGCTGCGGGAGTTCACCACGGTCGCTGATTTTTCGGAGATAGGCGCCGACGAGCGCGAACGCAGCTAGACACCTAATGTAGTTGTTTAGAAGTCGGCGGGTCGACACATGCAAACGCGCGACGTCGGCGACACAGTCGCAGCCCTCTTAAGGCCAAGAGCGTTTACAGCGGCGAGGCGAAGAGATTTGTATCGCAGTACAAAAATCGAAGGCGAGGAAACCAGTGACTAAATGGGTCTATTTTTTTGGCGCAGGAAAAGCAGAAGGCGATGGCACCTGGCGGGATCTCCTGGGCGGGAAGGGCGCGGGTTTGGCCGAGATGACCAGGATCGGCCTGCCGGTGCCTGCGGGCTTCACCATTTCCACCGAGGCCTGCGACTATTTCTATAAGAACGGAAAGAAGTATCCTGCCGAGTTGAAGAAACAAGTCGCGCAGAACGTCGCCCAATTGGAAAAGGTCACCCGCAAAAAGCTTGGCGACCCCAAGAATCCGCTGCTGGTCAGCGTGCGTTCCGGCTCCGCGCGGTCGATGCCGGGAATGATGGAGACCATTCTCAACCTGGGGCTCAACGACCGATCCGTGCAAGGCCTGGCCGGAGCTACCAAAAACGAGCGCTTCGCCTACGATGCCTACCGCCGCTTCGTTCAGATGTATTCGACAGTGGTGATGGAGCTTCCCAAAGAAGACCTCGAACACCGGCTGCGCGCGCTGAAGGACAAATTGGGCGTAAAGGAGGATACCGCCGTCTCGGCCAACGGCTGGAAAGAGCTGGTCGCCGAATACAAAAAGAACTTTCAGCAGAAGACCGGCCAAGCCTTCCCCGACGATCCCATCGATCAACTCTGGGGGGCCATCGGCGCGGTCTTCGGTTCGTGGATGGCGGAAAAGGCCGTAACGTATCGGCGCGTCGAGAAGATCACCGGACTCCTGGGCACCGCAGTCAACGTGGTGCAGATGGTCTTCGGGAACACGGGCGACACCTCGGGCACTGGCGTCTGTTTCACGCGCGATCCCAGCTCCGGCGAAAAGCTCTTTTACGGAGACTATCTGGTCAACGCTCAGGGAGAAGACGTCGTCGCCGGCATTCGCACCCCGATGCACCTCAGCGAGATGGCCAAGGCCATGCCGAAGGTCTACGGACAACTCGAGAAGGTTCGAGTAAAACTTGAGAAACACTACCGCGACATGCAAGACATGGAATTCACCGTCGAAGAGGGCACCCTCTACATGTTGCAGACGCGCACCGGAAAGCGCACCCCGGCCGCCGCGTTCCGCATCGCCGTGGACATGGCCAACGAAAAGCTCATCACCAAGGAACAGGCCATCGAGCGCATCAAGCCGGAAGACATCGAGCGCCTTTTCTACCCGGTAATCGATTCCAAGGTGGACAAGAGGTCCCTGCAAACCAGGATTGTGGCCAAGGGCATCAATGCCGTCCCCGGTTCGGCCGTCGGCAAGGTGGTCTTTTCGGCGCCCAAGGCCGAGGAATGGGCCGCCCGCGGTGAAAAGGTGATTCTGGTGCGTCGCGAGACCAGTCCCGAGGACGTTGGCGGCATGGCGGTGGCGCAGGGCATCCTGACCGCCACGGGCGGCAAGACCAGTCACGCCGCAGTGGTCGCGCGGGGTTGGGGCAAGTGCTGCGTGGTCGGAGCCGAGGCCCTGGACATCGATTACAAATCGCAATCCATGATTGCATCAGGAAAAACCATCAAGGAAGGCGATTGGCTGACTCTGGACGGCAGCGAAGGCGTGGTCTACAGCGGCGAGATGCCGCTCATAACCCCCGAATTTCCAAAAGCTTACGCGACCTTAATGAAGTGGGCGGACGAAACCCGCCGGCTGCGCGTGCGCACCAACGCGGATACCCCGCAGGACGCCCGCAAGGCCCGCGAGTTCGGCGCCGAAGGCATCGGTTTGTGCCGCACCGAGCACATGTTCTTCACCGACTTCGAGCAACCGGAGAGAAGCCACGAGCGACAGCGCGCCATTCAGGAAATGATCCTCGCGGATACCAAAGAAGCCCGCGTCGCGGCCCTCGACAAGCTGCTGCCGTTCCAGCGCCGCGATTTCATCGGCATCTTCAAAGCCATGGACGGCTTCCCGGTGACCATTCGCTTGATCGATCCACCCCTCCATGAGTTCGTGCCGCACGAGCGCGCCAAGCAGCAGGAACTCGCCAAGGAACTTCACGTTGATGTTGAGAAGGTCGCCAGAAGAGTTGAACAGTTACATGAGTCCAATCCCATGCTGGGACACCGCGGATGCCGGCTGTGCATCAGCTATCCAGAAATTCTCGAGATGCAAGTACGGGCCATCATTGAAGCAGCGATCGAATGTCAGAAAAGTGGAGTTAAAGTATTACCTGAGATCATGCATCCACTCGTTCTGGACCGCAAGGAGTTGTCTATCCTGGAGCAATCGACCCGGCGTGTCGCCGATGATCTAATCAAGAAGGCTGGGATCAAGCTTCCTTATCTTGTCGGCACCATGATCGAGTTGCCGCGCGCGGCCCTGCTCGCTGCGGAGATCGCCGAAGTGGCCGAGTTCTTTTCTTTCGGGACCAACGATCTGACCCAGACGACTATGGGCCTTTCGCGGGACGATGCCGGCCGGTTCCTGCCCGATTACGTCGACGAGAAGAAGGCCGGGGTGTTTGCCGCCGACCCGTTCCAGACCTTGGACGTCAAGGGCGTCGGGCAGTTGATGCGCTGGGGGATCGAACGGGGAAGAAGCACTCGGCCGAAGCTCAAGATCGGCATCTGCGGCGAGCACGGCGGGGATGCGGAAAGCGTCAAGTTCTGCCATGAAGTCCAGATGGACTACGTGAGCGCGTCTCCGTTTCGCGTGCCCATTTCGCGGCTGGCCGCGGCGCAGGCCGTAATTGAAGAGAAGGCTAAGGGGAAGAAGCGGAAGTAGTTCTCGAAATAGCCGCTCGCAAAATCTAAAGTAATACCTTGCTCGTCGGCGTGCAGACAAGATTTGCTGCGGCCGACGAGTTTTTCTTTGCGTCGACAGATGGCACGCTTCGCCGCGAGATCCCAACCTGGCTCGTTAGCGCTCCTGTACCAGGCGGAGTTGCGACTTTGAGTTTGGGTGGGCGGGGCAACTGTAGAAAACGGTCCCAAGGCGCCACACTCCCAAAGTGCGCCGCCGCATGGAAAGCTACGTAGGCATCTTGAAAAAGAAGTACAGGCCCAGGAAGAAGAAAACTATGTCTGGGGTCCAGCCCGCCAGCAGCGGCGGCAGTTGGCCAACGCCGCCCATGGCGGTAAGCAACTCGGCACCCAACCAATAGAGGATGCCGATGCCTACACCGATGGCGATTCCCCCGATTGCGCCTCGCGTCCCTACCAGAAAGGCGAATGGAAACGCCAGTAGCATGCTGACGGGGGCGATCAGCGGGAACGCAAACTTCCGGTGCCACTGCACCCGCAAAGCCGACACGTCAAAACCCGCTCGCCGCAAACTATCGATGTACCGCCGGAGTTCGCTCCAACTCATCTGAAAGGCTTGGCGCACTTCGCGAATGAAATAACTGGGCGGCTCGGTAAGTTCAGGTAAATCTTTAACATTGAAACGCGCATAGCGTACGACGGTGCCGTCCGAGAAATCCCGTACCCACCCCGATTCCAGCACCCACAGGTTTTGCGTCTCGGACCACTGGGCGCGCGACGCAAATACCCGCCGGCGGATCTGAAAAGTGGTGGGGTCGATTTCCAGGACGCTCAATCCGCCGAACAAATTCTGTGTCGGGTCGAACAGGTCATAGTTATAGATCTTCGAATTTTCGCCGAAGATCCAGCGCTCCGGTTGCCGGTAGGTTTGCGCCGGGCGGCCCTTGATCTGGTTGCGCAGGGCGTCCTGGCGCTGGTTGGCGTAGGGAAGGTACGTGTCGTCCAGGATGATCATGGTGGCAGCCAGCGCGGTGCCCGCCAGGATCAAGGGCAGGGCCAGGCGGTACAGACTGATTCCACTGGCCTTACAGGCCACGATCTCATTGTTCTTGCTCATCACTCCGATGGTCACCAGGGTGGCCACCAGGGCACCCAGCGGCGCGAGTTGGTACAGCAGATACGGCGTGAGATAGCGGAAGTAGTCCATCACGATTAAGAAAGGGACGCGATGCCGGGCGATGTCATCCAGCAGCTCGAAGAACGTGAAGGCCTCGAACAGGAACACGAACGCGCCCATCAGCAGCGCAAAATAAAAGAAAAAACGCCGCAATAGATAAAGATCCATCAATTGCGGGAAGCTGCCGCCCGACGGCGCCACCCGTTCGCCGGGCACTCGCGCCCCGTTCGCCGAGCGCGCCGCGGCCGCCCGAGCGCGAGCTTTGCGCAGCCGCACCAGCCGCATCCAGGTCTTGAATCGCCCGAGGGGTTGCAGCCAGCGGCTCTCGCCGCGAAATTGCTCCATCTGGGGAAGCAGTGCCACTCCAACGACCGCCAGAAGGGCATCGGCCATCCACAATCCCACCGCGGGTGGGATGGTCCCGGCGCGCGCCATGCCCGCGCCCACGATGAACAGCAAGTAGTACAGGGCGATCAGCAGCACGGCGATCAGCGATCCGGCGGCCCGGCCGCCGCGCCGGGGTTGCGCGCCGAGCGGCACGGCGATCAGCGCAAACGCAAAGCAGGCCATCGGGAACGCGAAGCGCCGATGCAATTCCACGCGCGCTTCCCGCCAGCCGGGGCCGTGGTCGTTGAGCAGCTCTCCCAGGGACCGTTCGGGATTGCGAAACTGCCTGGGCTGCGCGGGAACCAGCCCGTTGATCTCGATCGGCCAGTCGCTGCGGCCAAAGGCCTCCACCGAATAACGGTCCGGCTCGGCACGGTTGAATTCGTGGATGGCACCGCCTTGCAGGTGCAGCTCCAGCTTGCCCTGCTTCGGCTCCGCAATTACAATCGCTCTCTCCGCCAGGGTCACGCGCGAGCCGTTCTCTCCGCCGGCTTCCGCGAGGAACACGCCGTGCCATTGGGTGCCGCTGGCCGAAACGTCGTTGACGTACAGCACCAACTTCGGGAAGCGTTCGTCAAAAACCCGGGGTTGCACCTGAAAATTAATTTGCGAAGAAACCAGATCGGCTTCGAGGGCACGAAAGGTGCGCAGTGACATGGGACCCAGCCACAGGGTGGTCACGAAAGTCAGCGCCGCTCCGGTGGCCGCCAGGACTCCGACGGGCAGCAGAATCCTCCGCCGCCCGATTCCCAGCGCGGTCAGCGCGATGATCTCGCTGTCGGCCGACATGCGCCCCAGGCCCAACAGCACGCCGATCAAAATGGACATGGGAATGGCGAACACGAAAACGCCCGGGAGCAGGCACAGAAACAGCTCGACGATCTGGCTGCCGGAGCCGGTGTGCCGCACGAACAGCTCCATCACCCGGACCAGTTGGGGTACGAACAGTACGAAAGTGAAAACGACGAGTCCAAGGAACGCATGACGGAAAACTTCGCGGACGATATAGCGGTCCAGAATGCGCATGACAAGAACGCTGAGTGTAACACGGGCGCAGCCTCGCGACGTCCAGGGTGCGAACGATGAATCGCGTCCACCTGGTGGTCCTGTGGCACATGCACCAGCCGCAATATCGCGACCCGGAGAGCGGCCGCTACGTTCTACCGTGGACCCGCCTCCACGGCGTCAAGGATTATTGGGGCATGGTGCAAGTTCTCGCGGAGGTCCCCGGTTTTCATGCCACTTTCAACGTGGTGCCTTCGCTCGGCATGCAGCTCGAGGAATATGCCAGCGGCAAGTTCGACGAGCCCTGGTTCACCCTGGCCTTTAAGAAGACCGATGAACTGACGCGGGAAGACAAAACGGAAATTCTGGCGCGCGCCTTTCAGCTCAACCACGAACGGCTGATGTCGCGCTGGCCGCGATTCGTCGAGTTGCACGAGTGGGCGCAGCCGGCGGGCGGCGCGCAGGCGCGGGCGGCTTTCACCGCGCGGGATTGGCGCGACCTGCAGGTGCTCTCGCAGTTGGCCTGGATGGATGAGATTTGGCTGGCCAAAGATCCGGTGGTGAGCGAGCTGGCCAACAAGGGCAAAGAGTACACCGAGAAAGACAAAGCCGCGCTGCAAGCCAAGCAGCTGGAGTTGCTCGGAATGGTTCTGCCCGCCTATCGCGAAGCGGCCCAGCGCGGCCAGATCGAGCTCAGCACCACTCCTTTCTATCACCCGATTCTTCCGCTCTTGTGCGACTCGGACATCGCGCGCGTGGCTAATCCCGGCACGCCGCTGCCGCGACGCGCTTATCGGCGTCCCGAGGACGCCCGCGAACAATTGCGGCGCGCGCGCCAGTATCATGAGCGCGTCTTCGGGAGCAAACCCGTCGGTCTGTGGCCCTCGGAGGGTTCCGTTTCCGATCAGGCCCTCACCATTGCGGCGGAGGAAGGCTTCCGATGGTTCGGCACCGATGAGGGCGTCCTGGGAAGGACGCTCAACGTGGGCTTCTTTCGGGACTCCGCCGGCATTCCCGCCAACGCCGAGCGCTTGTACAAGCCGTGCCGCGTGCAAATCGGGGCCAACGGAATTACCGGATTGTTTCGCGATCACCATCTGTCCGACCTGATCGGTTTCGTGTACAGCCGCATGGATCAGAAAGCCGCGGCGGAGGATTTGCACGGGCGCTTGCGGCAGCTTGGCGAGCGCGTCCACAGCGAGCATCCCCTGACGATTTGCATTTTCTTGGATGGCGAAAACGCCTGGGAGTATTACGCGGGCGCCGGGCGCGATTTCTTGCGCGAATTCTACCGGCGCATCCAGGACGATCAGGATTTCCGCGCCCTGACCGCCAGCGAGGCCATCGCTGCGGCCAAAGACGTTCCGACAACCACGGGAATTTTCCCGGCCTCCTGGATCAACGCTAATTTTGACGTGTGGATCGGCCACAGCGAAGACGTGGCCGCCTGGGAATTGCTCTGGGATGCGCGCGAGGTATACGCGCGAGCCGCCGAAGCCCGCGCCAAGAGCCACGATGACGCACCCAGCGAAGCGGCGCTAAAGCAGGCATTCGAATCGCTGCTGGCCGCGGAGGGCAGCGACTGGTGCTGGTGGTACGGCCCCGAGCACAGCACCGCCAACGACGCGGAATTCGATGCGCTGTACCGCAAGCATCTGACTGCCGTGTACCTGGCGCTCGGTCTGGTGGCACCCGACGAATTGGCCAAGCCCATCAAGCGGCAGCCCGAACATGCGCTGCAGTTGGCCCCGACCGGATACCTGAGGACCGTGGTGGACGGACGGGAAACCACCTACTTCGAGTGGCTGGGCGCGGGACTTTATTCTCCCGAGCGGCGCGGCGGAGCGATGCACGGGCGCACTTTTCACCTGCGCGAACTGCGCTACGGATTTGAAGAGGAGTGCTTCAGCGTGCGCGTCGATCCTTTTCCGGAAGCCTTCGGCGAAATGGAAGATCCGGAATTTCGCGTGACCATCGGCGCCGCGGAAGAACTCACCGTGGTGGTTAAGCTGGAACGCGGGCGGCTCAAAGAATATTCGGTCGAAAAAGGGCGGGTGTGCTTGCTCAACCCCAAGAGTGCCGCCAACGCAGCTTTCGATCGCATCCTGGAAGTTACCGTGCAGCGCGACCAGATCGATTTGAAAGGGCGCAAGAGCTTGCGGCTGGGCGTGGCGCTGTGGCACGGTGGGCTGCCGGTCGATGTGTTGCCGGCGGAAGGGTTTCTGGAGATTGCGCTGGGCGACGAGCAGGGTTCGTGGCCGATGGAAGACGGAAAATAATAGCGAAGCGAGTGCGCAGCGGTTTGGTCTCGCTCGCCGTCGGGCGGCCAGCAGCGAACGTCCTGCCTGGGAGTCCCGTCGATGCGCGCGGGGAAGCGTTCGTGGCGTGGGTAAAGTTCATCCCGATTGCCCAAACACTCCTGCCGTTTTCAAAACAACTTGACGGCTAAATCTTGCGGGTGATCTCCCACTGGAATCATGGTCACCAGGCTCTGGCTGTCGGTGCGCACGCGAATCACGGCGAGTTCGCCGGAGGCCGGGTCGACGACCAGAAGGAGACTGGGCTGTTCGCCGGGCCCCACGGCCTCGAAACGTAGAACGGAAGGGGACTGGCCTGCGGAAATGGGGCGGCTGACGTGGCGATTGAAGATATCGACGGGCGTGACGCGGCCGGCGGCGGTGTCGGAGACGAACAGTTCGCTGGCGTCGGGAAGAAGCACGGCGTGCGTGGGGGCGGAACCCAGCAGGACGTAGTCGCCGATCTCGTGGGTCCAGGTGTTGATGGCCTGCAGGCCGTGGGAATCCGGCGAGATAACGTAAAGTTCGCCGCCGTCGGGCTTCAGCAGCATCTCCGACGGCTTTCCGGCGAGTTGCAAATTTGTCAGCAAGACCCGTTGCCGCAGATCGACGACCGAGAGGCGCGGCTCGCTGCGGCTTAGCACGAAAGCCACCGAACTGTCCGGCGAGACAGCGACGTCGTCGGGCCGCGCCACCACGGGAATGGTGCCGCGCAAAGCCAGCGTGGCGGCGTCATGAACTTCCAGCGATGAATTCCCGCGATTGACTACCAGAACGCTCTTGCCGTCGGGCGTCACCTTGGCGAAAACCGGCTCGTGCCCGGTCGCCGCGCGGCCGACGATGGCATGAGTTTGGGTGTCGATGGCCAGCAGCGTGTCGTTCTCCGAGGTGGTGGTATAGACGCGATTGCCGTCGGCGGAGAAGTCCAGAGCATAGGGGCGCGGGCCTACCGGGATGCGCGCGGTCACTTGATTGACGCGGGCGTTGAGCACCCAGACGTAGCCGCCCAGGGAACTGACTCCCCAGATTTCAGCGCGGGTGGGGTGCTCGCGCAGGCCCGAAAGTCCCGGTCCGATGGCGACATGCGCTACGGCGGCTAGTCTTACGAGATCGACGACAGCGAGGGTGCCGTCGGCGTCGCTGACGTAAGCATTGAGGTGCAGCCCGGGGCGGAGGAAGGAGGGGCGATGCTCGCGGGCGAGCAGGACGATTGCGCCGATGAGTAGAGCGGCTGACAGGAAGTAGACCCGGAAGTGGCTTCGGCGGTTCATGTATTAGTTGATGTTTCGATGCAGGACCTCGGCGATTTGACGAACCTCGTCGGTGAGGGCGGCGAACTCTTCGGGGAGGATGGACTGCATGCCGTCGGAGAGGGCTTTGTCCGGTTCGTGATGGACTTCGACCAGCAGGCCGTCGGCGCCGACGGCGATCGCGGCTCGGGAGAGCGGCAAGGACTTTGTGGCGCTTGCCGGTGCCGTGGGACGGGTCGACCAGGATGGGCAGATGGCTGCGCTTCTTCACGGCGGGGACCACGGCAAGATCTAAAGTATTTCTTGAGAAATCGGAGAAGGTGCGGACGCCGCGTTCGCAGAGCATCACGTTATAGTTTCCTTCGGAGAGGAGGTACTCGGCGGCCATCAAGAATTCGTCGAGGGTGGCGGACATGCCGCGTTTTAGAAGGACGGGTTTCTTGGAGCGGCCGGCGCGCTTGAGCAGCGAGTAATTCTGCATGTTGCGGGCGCCGATCTGGATCACGTCGGCGTAGTCCTCGACCAGGTCGAGGGTTTCGTTGTCGATGGCTTCGGTGATGATGCCGAAGCCGTGTTTTTCCCGAACCTTGGCGAGAATCTTTAAGCCCTCCTCACCTAATCCTTGAAAACTGTACGGGGAAGTGCGGGGCTTGTAGGCGCCGCCGCGAAACAGGCGGCAGCCGGTCTTGGCCACGCGCTCGGCGATGGCCATACATTGCTCTTCGGACTCCACGGCGCAGGGGCCGGCGACCAGGGCGATATGTTTTCCGCCGACGAGGACGTCGCCTCGGGGTGTGGGGATGCGCAGGACGGAGTCTTCTTCCTTGGCGTCGCGGCTGACCAGTTTGTAAGGCTTGCTGACCGGGATGCACTCGACCACGCCGGGCAGGGACTCGAGGACTCCGAGGTCGATAGCGCCCTTGTTGCCGGTGATGCCGATGGCGGTGCGGATCGTGCCGGGAATGGTGTGGGCCTTGAGGCCCAGGCTTTCAATGCGCAGGCAGACGGCGCGAACCTGGTCCTCGGTGGCGTGAGACTGCATGACGACAAGCATTCTGAGATTCCCCTGACTGAGAGAGGGTGAGTGTACCTCATTGAGGAAGTGGTGAGGGCGGGCGGGTCAGGAGTGAAAGAGTGCAACAGGGGAAGAGTGCAATAGCTGGAATCGCCTGAATCGCTGGGACCGTTGGTCCGGAGTGTTTGACTAGCCGTAGACCCCCCCGCTATTTTTTGTAAGAGTGTGATTCGATGGGACTTGAAAACCCCTGATTTCGTAAGAGTGAGCTTTAAAGGACTTACGGGCGAATTTCTCGTAAGAGTGAGCTCTAAAGGACTTAGCGGTGATTGGGCGGGCATTGGGAGGCAGGAGTCAGGCGCGGAGCGGGAATCCGAGGAGATCGGTCGGGCGAGGGAGCCGGGCGGGTTTGGCTCGATATTCATAGGGTATATTACCATAAGGGTACGGTCCGTGTCAAGAAAATTCTGTCGTCGCTGAAAAAGGGAAGGGATCGATACGAGACTTCGGAGGCGGGTCACGCGAGAACCAGAGTCAAAACCCCCAGGCGCAAGGACGGCGTCTGGGGCACCCAGAATCGGTTCGGAGAAAGGCGAGAAGAATAGGGCCTGGGCGGTCCTTAGGACGGGAACATAGGCTTAACCCGGGCGTCCATTTCCTGTTCCTCAATGAACTCGCCGCGGTCCGCTTGTTCGAGGCCCTTTCGCACGCCAGCGCGAAAGCGGGTGTCGTCCTCCAGGAGGCGCAGCGCCGCATCCTTCACGAGTTCCTCGGGATCAAGGCCTTCGCGGGTGGCGATCTTGGAAAGCCGTGCTTCCTGCTCAGGGGTGAAACGGACTTCCATAGGGGCAGTTTAGAAGCGGAGGGGCTCTGTCAAAGCAACTTTGCGGGTGGTCCCGACGAGGCTGGCTGGCCTGGCGTTGTCAGGGCTTGGCGCAGGACATAGCGATATACATATATTGGTATGTATGATGGACGGCACAAAGAGGTGGAACCGGAATGAAAGCCAGGACCAAGAGGGGAAGCCAGCGAGTTGGCCGCGTGACTGAGGGACGCGGCAACGTATTTGCGGACCTGAGGCTTCCCAATCCCGAGCAAGAGCTGCTCAAGGCGCAGCTTGCGCTGCAAATCTATACGATTCTGAAGGCTAGCGGCATGAAACAGGTGGAGATCGCCAAGGTTCTCGGGGTGCAGCAGCCGCAGGTTTCTTTGCTGATGCGAAATCGTGCCGGCTATTTTTCCGTGGAGCGGCTGGTGGAATTTCTCACGGCGCTGCAGCGGGACGTGAGATTACTGCGCGGCCTGCTCGGAAGGAACATGGGGTATTGTTGGTTATCTCCGCCCAGACGCAAATGTTTTGGTGACGGCGTCTAGCCCCCAGGGGCATTGCCTCCCGGAAGGAGTTCATTGGACGGTTTATCGTTACGGGTAAGTGCGTTTCATGCAACAATACGTCATAAGGTTCGGACTTAATTATGGACGCATGGGCAAAAGTCGTAGGTCTTCCGTTGGGGCTAGTCGCGTTTTCCCTATATCTGCTCTACAAATTCGCGACAAGCCGGAAACAGTCGAACTTCGTTCGCATATCTTTTCTGACGATGGCAATCCTTGTGATGCTGAGCGGATTGGGTCTGGGCTACCTGCAGTTCCGTAAGCTTCAGTCGACTCGTTCTAATGAAGCTCAAGCACCAGGATTGTCGCAGCAGCAAACGAATCAGGTTCACCAGAACACGACCGGTTCCGGCAGTCCGGCCATTCAAGGTGTTCAGGGCGACGTCAGTGTCACAGTCGGCGAAAGCTCAAGTAATAAAAATAATAAGGAGATAGAAAAAACAAAGACACACCCAAAGCAGGCAGAATGAGCGGCGCGGCATTCGTCCTTATTGCTCTGACTGCTATTCCTCAAGCTAGCGTGCAACAAAAAACTGGCGGATGGTGCAGCCCTCCAATTGCCAATGTTCAAGGAAATGTCACGGTGACCTGTACCGGTGTGGACCCCCGGGCTCTTATCCGCCTCAACAGCCTCCTCAATCAGAACAAGCAGGAACTTAGTGAGAAAATCCGTGAAGCGAACGAGTGGGCTGAGAAATATTTCGAGCTTGAAAAGCGTTTGTCTGAGACAACGGATGACTCACAGCTTTCCGAAGAAGCCGAGAAGTACCTTCACGCAGGCGAACTCGACGAGGCTAAGGCAATCTTAGAGGCCCTCTTACAACGCGACGAGCGGCAGATCGATCGTGTCGCTGCGAACCACTACAACTTGGCTTTGATCTTGGGCCTACAATTTCAGCCCGTCTTGGCACTCGCTCATCTAGAAAAAGCTTACCGTTATAGGCCCGGAAACGTCGAATATGCTCATCAGTATGCTCGAGCACTCGAAGGATTAAATCGACTGGACGAATCAGAAAAGGTATATCGGCGGAATCTCCTCCGTATTCGCGAGCTATTAAAGCAGAATCTAGACGTCTATCTTCCCCTCGTGGCGAAGACGCTCTCCAATTTGGGTTTTCTCTATCTGAATCTGGGCAGAAATAAGGAAGCGCAGGCCTCCTACCAGGAATCCTTCGAAATCTATCGTCAGTTAGCCGCTACGGAACCGTCTCGTTATCTTCTGTCGCAAGCTGGGGCATTGGTCGGTCTAGGTTCGGTTTACGACAAAATCGGAGATTTTGAGCAGGCTGAGCGCTATTACAGCGAATGTCTGGACATATATCAACGAGTCGCCACAGAATTCGGCAGTATTTACAACGTTGATGCGGCCCTATTGCTAGACCAACTAGGGGAGCACTACAGAAGCAGGCAGAATCAAGCGGGCGCTGAGAAAATGTACCAGGAGGTTGTGAGCACAGCCCGTCGCATGGCGCAGCGGAATGAACCGGGGTATGGATTTGTTCTGGCATTGGCCCTGGGGCATCTGGGCGATCTTTATCGCCAATTGCATAGATTCGGTGAGGCCGAGAGCGCCTATAGGGAGGCTCTGGATGTTTTTCGTCAGATGCCAAGCACCGTACCCGTATACCTGATGCTGCGGGCGGCTACCCTCAATAATTTGGGTGCTCTCTACGCCGATACCAACAGGTTTGCGGAGGCCGCAGATTCGTACGAGGAAGCATTAGGCAACTTCCAGCAGATGGCTAAAGATGATCCTGCCAGAGGTCTCTCCGGCATCGCGCTCGAGCAGCACAACCTCGGTGTTGCATACGTGAACCAAGGGAAATTTGGTCAGGCGGAAGATGCGGATCAAAAATCCGTCGCCCTCTATCGAAAATTGGCCGATAAGGACCAATCAACTTATGAGATCTCCGTAGCGAGAACTCTTGGGAACCTCGGAGAGGTCTACCGGAGGGACGGTCAGCTATCCCTGGCCGTTAATTCCTACCAAGAGGTTTTGGAAATCCATCGCCGCCTAGCCATTAGCGATCCGGTGGAACGCGGGCACGATGTGGCCGCGACGCTGAATACTCTAGGTGCCCTATATGGACAATCTCAGGAGTTCAGAGAGGCCGCGGACTACTACGAGCAGTCCCTGAACACCTATCGCCGTTTGTCAAAGGCAGGGCACGGAAGCTACGCACGAGAGGAGGCATGGGTGCTTAACAACCTAGCAGGCTTGGCCGTGGAGCATCATCTGCCCTTAAAAAAGGCTAAGACCTACATACAACAAGCGCTCAAGATTCAAAGAGACCTTTGGACTGCGAACTCCTCGTTGTATGGGGACGAATTGGCATCGAGCTTACTCATAGAAGCTCAATTGTTAGGAATTCCGGGTTCACATCAAGATGAGGCCTGCGCTCTCATAAGCGAAGCGCAGCGAATCAGCTTCTCCGATGTTATTAAAAAGGCCGCTCAGACGCTTGCTACCCGCTGCAACTGAGGAGGGAAATACAAGCGCCGGCAGGGATGCCGGCGCTCACCTTCGGACGTTGAGGGAAGAACGCGAGCGCAAACGGGGGGAAATCCTGGTCGTGGTGGATTCGGCGGAAGATTCTCTGGAGCGCGGCGAAGGCCGCGGCGTCACGCAACAATCGATGCGCGAGCTTGCGGACGAAGTGAAACGGCGCGGGCGGGCGCGGCTCGATGGCGAGGAACGAACACCACGCTAGCCCATCCACAACGTTTGTCCTCACGCTGGAAATTCAGAATCAATTCCTCAGCGGCTGAAGCCATGGTGGGACGGCAGGATTATGTCGGACCTAAAGGTCCGACCCCCAATGCTCGCCGGGCTGAAGCCCAGCGCCTACATATGGCGACTCAGGGTAAACAGGGCAAGAAGCATAAAAACTCGCGGCTGTACGAAGCGAAGACCCACCTTCATAAACCGAGGATCGGGCACCCAGTCGACCGCTGCGGTCGGGATGACAAACGCAGCGGCAACCTAGTGGGGGTCTCGCGCATTTAATCTTTAGGACCTGTTGGAAGTGCCCAGCCGGGAGGATGAGATGCTCTCGGACACTGTTGTTTCTTTTGGTAGCCATACCGTTCACATTTCGAGTGTGGGACTTTTGATTGCAGCGGTCTTGCTGCTGGGAGCGGCGGGGTTTCTCCTGGGGCTTAGCCGCGGGAGGCGCGTGGTGGTGCAGCGGTCGGCGACGACGGAAGAGTTGAACGTGCATTTGGCGCGGATCGCGGAGGCGTTGGAGCGGGTGGCGGATCGGCCGGCGGACCGCGTGATCGCGGAGGCGTCGCGGGGGGAGGAACCTGTTGCCGACGGGAAGGTCGGCGGGCGGGAGCCCGCGATGTTTCAGTCGACGTTTGGGCGGTAGCAGGGAAGGGATTCGGCGGAAGGGCTCGCCGGGCTGAAGCCCAGCGCCTACATACGGCGCGTAGTTGTTTCGCGTTCACACCCCAAAAAGAGAAGAAGCGGGTATCCGCGGCGGGCACAGCGGTGCTGTGCCCCTATCTAAACCCCGCGCTCAGGCACCTCGAGCAAGAGGCGGGACGCACTAAAGCGCGCCCCTACAGGTTTCAGGCGGCGGCTTAGCGCCGCGGCGCTAAGAACGGTGGGGATTGGTGCGTGTGTTAGAATGGGGAGTTTAACAGGGGGCGGAAATTGTCAGTGGGAATACCGGAACAGCCTGTAGCAACCGTCGCGGAATTCGATCCGGAAGACGAGTACCGACCGGAACCTGAGCCGGAGCCTGCGCCGCCGGCTTGGACCGACGGCAGCTTGCGCATCGGCATGCATACGTCGATTGCGGGGAGCTATCTGAACGCGCTGGAGTCGGCGCATAAGTTGGGCTGCAACGCCTTGCAGATATTTTCGGCGAACCCGCGGGCCTGGGTGGCGGGGTCGCTGCGCGTTGGCGAGGTGGAGGCCAAGGCGTTTCGGGAGCGGCGCGAGGCTTTGGGGCTTGGGCCGCTGGTGATTCACGCGAATTATTTGATCAATTTGGCGGCGCCGCAGCCGATGTTGCGGACGCGGTCGATCCAGGCCTTTCATGACGAGTTGGTGCGCGGCATGGCGCTGGGGGCGGATTTTGTGGTGGTGCATCCCGGGGCGGCGGGGGATTCGCGGCCGGGGCAAGCTGTGGGGATGGTCATCGATTCGATCAAGCAGGCAGCGAAACGGTTGCCGCCGAGCGGGTTGCGGATCTTGGTGGAGAATACGGCGGGAATGGGGACGGCGATTGGCTGGCGGCTGGAAGAGGTCGCGGAAATTGTGGGTGCGCTGGGGGCTTTGAACGCCGCGGCGTGTTTGGATACCGCGCATCTTTTTGCGGCGGGGTACGACATCAAGAGCGAGAGCGGGTTGGAGTCGACCTTGGATTTGATCGACACTACGATCGGGCTGGAGCGCGTGCCGGTGTTTCATGTGAATGACTCGAAGATTGGGTTGGGCGGGCGCGTGGATCGGCACGAGCATATCGGCGAGGGGAAGATTGGGGCGGAGGCGTTTCGGAGGATATTGACGCATCCGCGGCTGGGGGCTTCGGTGGCGGAGGGCTTGCCGGGGCGGGCGTTTTTGGCGGAGACGCCGGTGGAGGAACCGGGGGATGATCGGCGGAACGTGGCGATGCTGTGGGAATTGGCGGGATTGAAAGAGCAGGCGCCGGAGGCGGTCAAGGGATATTCGATGTTGACGGCGGCGGCGAAGAAGAAGATGGCGGAACAGCAGAAGAAGATGGTTTCGGCGCAGAAGGCGCAGGCGCGGAAGAAAGAGAAGGAGAAGAGATAGCGCGGGGACGCTGAGGGCGCGGGGATTTCGCTGAGGGGAACTCGGGAAACGGAAGGGCGCGCCGGGCTAAAGCCCAGCGCCTACATAACGCGCCTAAATAACGAAGTAGCGGCTGCGGGGCGGCGACAGAAGGATAGGGGCGGCGTGGCGGAATACAATCCACAAGAGATTGAGAAGAAGTGGCAGAAGCGCTGGGAAGAGGCGCGGGTCTTCGAGAGCGAAGCGGAGCCCTGGAAACCCAAGTACTACGTGCTGGAGATGCTGCCGTATCCTTCGGGCACCTTGCACATGGGGCACATGCGCAACTACACCATCGGGGATGTGGTGGCGCGAGTGAAGCGTATGCGCGGGTTCAACGTGCTGCACCCGATGGGGTGGGACGCGTTCGGGCTGCCGGCGGAAAATGCGGCGATCAAGAACAATACCCACCCACGAGAGTGGACTTACAAGAACATCGCGGAAATTAAGCGCGGGCTGCGGCGCTTTGGGTTCAGCTACGACTGGCGGCGGGAGATTTCGACCTGCGAACCGGAGTATTACCGGTGGAACCAGTGGTTTTTCCTGCGCATGCTGGAGCGCGGGCTGGCTTATCGAAAAAAGAGCCGGGTGAACTGGTGCCCGAACTGCGCGACCGTGCTGGCCAACGAGCAAGTGGTTAATGGCGGTTATTGCTGGCGGCATGAAGATACGCTGGTGGAGTCGCGCGAGATCGAGCAATGGTTTCTGAAGACCACGGCGTACGCGGATCAATTGCTGGATGATTTGAAGCAACTCGAAGGCGGATGGCCGGAACGGGTCATCCTGATGCAGCAGAACTGGATCGGCAAGTCGCAGGGCGCGAAGGTGAAGTTTGCGGTGGTGGATGCGGCCGGCGCGGAGGCCATTGAAGTTTTCACCACGCGCATTGACACGATTTATGGAGCCACGGCGTTGATTCTTGCGCCGGGCCATCCGCTGGTGGCGAAATTGTTAGAGGGTTCCGCGACGCGAACGGAAGCGGACGCGAAACTGGCGAAGATGCGGCAGACTTCGGTAAAGACCGAGGATCTGGCGACTATGGAGAAGGAAGGATTCTTCACCGGGCGGTATGCGACCAATCCGTTCAACGGCGAAGAGATTCCGATCTGGGTAGGGAATTTTGTTTTGATGGATTACGGAACTGGCGCGCTGATGGCGGTCCCCGCGCACGACCAGCGGGATTTAGAATTTTGCCGCAAGTACGGGCTACCGGTGCGCGTGGTCGTGCAGCCTCTGGAGGGCGAAGCACTCGACGCCGCGACGATGACGGCGCCCTTTGACGAACATGACCAAGGGAAGCTGGTGAACTCGGGGCCTTTCAACGGTCTTGCGCCGGAAGAAGCGATCACCAAGATGGCGGCATTCGCGCAGGAAAAAGGCTTTGGGCGCGCGGAAACTATCTTTCGATTGAAGGACTGGGGCGTCTCCCGGCAGCGGTATTGGGGCACGCCGATTCCGGTGGTGTACTGCGCGAACGACGGGATGGTACCGGTGCCGGACAAGGATTTGCCGGTGCTGCTGCCGCCGAATCCTAAGCTGACGGGGATGGGCGAATCGCCGCTGGCCTCTACGCCGGAGTTCGTCAACACCACTTGCCCGAAGTGCGGCGGACCCGCGAAGCGCGAAGCCGATACGATGGATACGTTCGTGGATTCGTCGTGGTATTTCTACCGGTACACCGATCCGCACAATGACAAAGCGCCTTACGATTCCGCTAAGGCCGGTTATTGGTTTCCGATTGACCAGTATATTGGCGGGATTACCCATGCGATTTTGCACCTGCTGTATTCGAGGTTCTGGTGCAAAGTGATGCGCGATTTGGGAATGATCACGCATAGCGAGCCGGCCGCGAGGCTATTCACGCAGGGCATGGTGCAAAAAGGCGGCGTGACCATGTCGAAGTCGAAAGGGAATTTGGTGGGCGCGGAAGACATGGCGGAAAAATACGGAGCGGACACCGGGCGCCTGTATACCTTGTTCGCGGCTCCGCCCGAGAAGGATTTGGAGTGGAGCGAGGAGAGCATTGAGGGCTCGTGGCGATTTCTGAACCGGGTGTTCCGGCTGGTTGACCGGCATGCGGCGGCCTTGCGCGGAGTAACGAGCGGGGGGATCAACGCGGCGGCAGCAACCGAAAAAGAAAAGGGACTGCTGCGCAAAGCGCACCAGACGCTGCGGCGGGTCACTCAGGATTTCGAGACGCGCTGGCACTTTAATTCGGCGATTGCGCTGATTATGGAGTTTTACAACGAGATGCAGGCGCTGGAGCCGCTGGAACACAGCGTGCGACCCGAGGTGCGCAAAGAAGCGCTGGAATTGCTGACGCTGATGCTGGGACCCATGACCCCGCATCTGGCCGAAGAGCTGTGGGAGATGCTGGGGCACTCGGAAGGGATGTGGACCGTCGGGTGGCCGGCGTTTGATGCAGACCTGGCGCGAGATGAGGAAGTGGAGATCGTGATTCAGGTGAACGGGCGGGTGCGCGCGCGGGTGAAGGTGCCGGCGGGGCTGGGCGAGGCGGAGTTAGTGCCCAAGGCGCTGGCGGAGCCTGCCGTGGCGCAGCACATCGACGGGAAGCGAGTGGTGAAGCAGATCGTGGTGCCGGATAAGTTAGTGAATTTAGTGGTGGCCTAGCGCGGACGGGTGGGCAGTCCCGCGCTTGGGATGCGGGACGGGAGAGCCGATGACGACGGGAGCCAAAATGCAGGAAGAACAGAGCAGGCCGAATTCGGAGCGCGGCGGCGTCGTGGTGCTGGATTTCGGCGGGCAATACACGCAATTGATCGCGCGGCGGATTCGGGAGCAGCAGGTGTTCTCGTCGGTGGTGCCGTGTACCGCGAGCCTGGAAGAAATCTGCAAGCTCGAGCCGGCCGGGGTGATCTTGTCCGGAGGGCCGAGTTCGGTGTACGACCCCGAGTGCCCGAAGTGCGATCCGGCGGTACTCGCCCTGGGCCTGCCCGTTTTGGGAATTTGCTACGGGATGCACTGGATTACGCACACGCTGGGCGGAAAAGTGGAGAAGGCTGAGCGGCGGGAGTATGGGAGCGCGCTGCTGAACCTCGCGAATGGCGGGGGAGAATCGGAGCTTTTCGCGGGAGTGCCGAGCTCTTTCCGGATTTGGAACAGCCATGGAGACCATGTGGCGGCTCTGCCACCTGGTTTTCATACCACCGGACACACAGAAAATGCGGTGGGTGCGGTGGAGAACCCTCAGCGAAAAATCTACGCGGTGGAATTCCATCCGGAAGTGAGGCACACGGACCAGGGCACGGAAATTCTGAGGAATTTTCTTTTCCGCGTGTGTAAAGCGGAGCCCAAGTGGAGTGGCGCGGCATTTATCGAGGAAACCACCGAAGCGATTCGGAAGAAGGTGGGAACGAGCCGGGTGATCTGCGCGCTGAGCGGGGGCGTGGATTCGACCGTGGCGGCGGTACTGGTACATCGCGCGATTGGCGAGCGTTTGACCAATATTTTCGTGAACACCGGGATGCTGCGGAAGAACGAGTTTGAAGACACCTTGGAGATGTTGCGTGACCGATTGGGCCTGCGCGTCATCGGAGTAGATGCGTCGGAGCGATTTTTGACGCGGTTGAAGGGCGTAACCGATCCGGAGAAGAAGCGCAAGCTGATCGGAGCGGAGTTCATTGCCGTATTCGGGGAGCAGGCGCTGGAACTGCAGGCCGGGGAAGCGCATGGCGAGATTGGCTACCTGGTGCAGGGCACTTTGTACCCCGACGTGATCGAGTCGGTGTCCACCAAGGGGCCTTCGGCAACCATCAAGAGCCACCACAACGTCGGTGGGCTGCCGGAAAAGATGCCATTTTCCCTAATTGAACCACTCCGGGACTTGTTTAAGGATGAAGTGCGCCGAATTGGAACAGACCTAGGACTACCCAGCGAACTGCTTTTGAAACACCCGTTTCCAGGGCCAGGTCTGGCGGTCCGACTACTCGGTGAGATTACCCGTGAACACTTGGTAACGCTGCGGGAAGCCGATGCGATTGTCATGCAGGAGATCCGGCGAGCTGGCTTGTATGAGAAGGTGTGGCAGGCATTTGCGGTGTTACTGCCGGTGCGTAGCGTGGGGGTAATGGGAGACGGCCGGACGTATGGATTGACCATCGCAGTGCGGGTGGTGGAGTCCGAGGATGCCATGACAGCGGACTGGGTGCGCCTACCAGGGGACGTCTTGGAGCGTATGTCGACCAGGATCGTGAACGAGGTTCCGGGAGTAACGCGGGTGGTGTACGACATCAGCTCCAAGCCGCCGAGCACCATCGAATGGGAGTAGGATCGGGCCGGATAGCCCTGCGGAAGGGTTGGGAGGCATAGCAGGACACCGTGGGGCAGAGATACGAGTATACCGATCCACAGACAGGCCGCGAGGCGGGGACCGCGGCCTGTTCTACGGAATCACCTTTAGGCAAGTTCCAATAGAGAAAATCGCAACGACTACCGATTGGCCATTTTCTGGGCCATATACAGAATCAGCTTGCGATCTTCTTCGTCGGCCTTGCTCAATAGACGGCGAAGCTTGTTGAGAAAGCGCGCCTCTTTGCCGCTGCTGCCCCAGGCGATGTCGTCAGACGACTTGCGCTTGGGGAGATTCGGCAATACAGGCGGCTCCTCGCCGTCGTAGAAGAGTTGATAGAGTGGGCATTCTAGAGCGCGGGCCAGCTTTTCCAGCGTCTCGATGGCCGGAACAGTGTGGCCATTTTCGACACGGGAAATGTAACAGCGAAGCAGACCCGTACGCTTTTCGATATCGCCCTGGGAGAGTTTCTTTTCCTCACGCAAAGCGCGGAGGCGGTCACCAATAATCATGCAGGTATTATTGCATGTAGGTAAGATGCTAGCAAGTATAAAATATGGGGTGTGGCGAATGAAACACATGGTGCAGGAGCGAGAACCTAAGGGGGAACAGGCGTAACCTGACGGGCATGGCACACGTCCCAAAAGCAGGGTCCCCCACGGTGGCCACGGCTGCGGCAGCGAGAGTGACCAGTGCCAAGGCCCCCGGCCTTGCCGATGACCGGGAACTGGTGCGCCGGGCGCAGGGGGCCGACAAGGAGGCGTTTGAGGAGCTGGTTCGGAGGCACCAGCACCGCGTTTTCGCTGTGGCGGGAGGGATTCTGCGGCAGCGGGAGGACGTGGAGGACATTGCGCAACAGGTGTTTGTTAAGGCGTATTTCTCGCTGAAGCGGTTCGACCAGCGGGCGGCGTTCAGCACCTGGCTGTACAAGATTACAGTAAATGAGTGTTGGGACTTGTTGCGCAAGAGGAAAGTGCGGCCGCTGATTTACGAATCCGATTTGAGCGAAGACCAGGCGCGGCAGTTCGGAGCGCCCGACGAGCGGCAGGCGAAGCAACCGGACATCAGCCAGAAGCTGGAGGCCCGGCAGCGGGTCGAGCGATTGTTGGAGGGCCTGGACGAACGCGACCGAACGATGTTGGTGCTGAAAGAAGTGGAAGGCTTTGCGGTGGAAGAGATCGCGCAGATCCTGGATTTGAACGCCAATACAGTGAAAGTCCGGTTGTTTCGAGCGAGGCGCCGGATCGTAAGCCAGGCGCGGAAGCGCGGCGAGTAAAAGACGCAGAAGCAGCGGTTTCGAGAATCAATTGAAGGACGAGGACGATAGAAAGCAAGGAGCCAAGTATGTGGAGCCTAATGAAAAGAAATCGCGAAGATTGCAGCCGGTTCCGGGAGTCGCTCGAAAGCAGCACGCCAGTGGCGGTCTTGCCGTCGATGTTGCGGGAGCACGCAGCGGCATGTGCGGATTGCGCGGCCACAGCCGAGGAGGTTCTGGCGAGCAGGGAACTGCTGAAGGCGTTGCCGGCTTCTCAAGCGAGCGCAGCCCGGCCTTGGTTCGCGCCGCGTGTGATGGCGGCGATTGCCGCGCGCGAGTTGGAGCTTAAGCATTCGCTGGAGGCTTGGATCGCCGTGCCGAAGTTGGCCGCCAGGCTTACGTGGGCTTGTGCGTTGGCCCTGCTGTTGGCCAGCACGTGGCTTTACGAAAGACCGCGTCCGACGCCGAAGTCCGGGGCATCTGGCAGCGCAGAGTCTCTCTTTGATTTGCCCCCAGCCTCTTCCGGCAGCCAGGACGACATCCTAGTCAGCCGGCTGGAGAACGCTCAATGAACGAGACGACCGCCAAGCGAAAGGCGGCGCTGTGGGTAGGCGCGGTATTTTTGCTGGGAGCGGCGCTCGGCGGGGTTTTGGGTTATGTTTTCGGGCACCACTCGGTCTCGGCAGCCAACCAGCCGCTGAGCGAGCCGGAGCGACGCGCGCACCGAGTCGAGGAACTCACCCGGGAGCTGTCCTTGACCCCAGAGCAAGCCAAGCAACTCGACGGAATCCTGCTGCAACGTCACGGGCAAGCCAAGACGATTCACGACCAGGCCGAAGCGCAGGTCGAGCAGGTGCGGCAAAGCGGACGGGCGGAAATACGCGGGATTCTGACTCCCGACCAAAAACCGAAATTTGAGGAGTTTCTGAGGCGCACCGACGAGGAGCGCAAGCGCAACAATCCGCCCTTGGGGCGATGAAGATGCTGGATGCTCCGCGGACTTGCGAGCCGGACGGGGGCAGACGGCTGGTCAATCCCGCCTACACGCCGCTGATGAAACTCCGATTCATACCTTGACGATGAGCTTGCCGGTATTGCCGCCGGTGAAGAGCATATTGATGGCGTCCGGGGCCTTCTCCAAGCCTTCGATCAGGGTTTCGCGGTCCTTCAGCTTTCCGAATACCTTCCACTTACCGAGCTGCGTGGCGGCCTCGACGTATTTGTCGGCATAGTCCAGGACGATGAATCCCTGAACGCGCAGGCGGCTGAGCAAGATGGTGGAGAAGCTGGCCAACGCAGGGTCTTCCCTGGTGTAGCCGGAGATGAGGCCGCAGACGACCACCCGGCCGTGAAGATTCATCCGGCTCAAGACGGTGTGCATGATTTCACCGCCAACATTCTCAAAGTCAATGTCGATGCCCTGGGGAGTGGCAGCGGCGAGAGCTTCTTTCCAATCGGGGCGCTTGTAATTGACGGCAGCGTCGAAGCCCAGGTCGTCGGTGAGCCACCGGCACTTGTCTTCGCCGCCGGCGATTCCGACCACCCGGCATCCATAGATCTTGCCGATTTGGCCGGCGATGCTGCCGGTGGCGCCCGCGGCGGCAGAAACTACCAGGGTTTCGCCTTTCTGCGGCTTGGCGATATCGGTCATGCCGAAGTAGGCGGTGAGGCCGGTAATCCCCAGGATGCCGAGAAATGCGGTGTCGGAGACGAATGGAACCGGCGGGATCTTCTGGAACATGCTGTTCGCGGCGGCGTCAATCAGGACGTAGTCCTGTAGGCCGGTGAGACCCACGATCTTGTCGCCTTTCTTGTATTTTGGATGGCGCGACTCCACAATTTCGGCGAGGCCGAAGGAGCGCATCACGTCGCCCAGGGCCACCGGCGGCATATACAGCTGGACGTCGGCCATCCACATGCGCATGGTCGGATCCATCGAAAGATAGCGGACGCGGGCGAGAGCTTGACCTTCGGCGGGCGCAGGTACGGGAGCCTCGGCTAGTTGCAGGTCACCCGGGGCCACCAGTCCTTTTGGGCGAACCTGCAGGCGGAACTGACGGTTCACGTTGGACATTTGAGTGAGCAAGGCCACGACAGGCGTTTAGCGAACTGCCAAACAGAAAAACCGAGTCTCCTATACCCGCAGGCCGGGGGAAACGATGCGCCTTCGCCCAGGCTGACGCTGGCACAGGCTGAAGCCCGTGCCACCAGCCTAGAAGGGAATATCTTCGTCGGAGATTTCCGGGCCGGCGGCGGCGTGGCCGCTGCCCCCGCTGCCTCCATAGGTGTCTTCTGACGGCGCCGCGTGGCTCTCGAAATCATCGGCTCCGCCGCGCGAGGCACCGGCGCCGGCCGCGGCACCATCCGCACGGCCGCCGAGCATGCGGAAGTTGCTCGCGACAATCTCGAAGCTGGTGCGTTTTTGTCCTTCTTTGTCCTGCCACTCGCGGGACTGAATGCGGCCTTCGATAAAGATCAGCGAACCCTTCTTCAGATATTGCTGGGCAATTTCGGCTTGCTTTCCCCACACGACAATTTTGTGCCACTCGGTGCGCTTCTGGCGTTCGCCGTTTTTGTCCTTGTAGGACTCGTCGGTGGCGACAGAAAAATTGGCGACGGCTTGACCGCCGCTGGTGTAACGCGTTTCCGGATCGCGGCCCAGACGGCCCACGAGAATTACCTTGTTGACGGACATACGTGCGTTCCCCCTTGCGAAGAGTGAAGATAGCACGCCGGGAGGTTGCGGACCAATACCGGGCTTTGCTGGGCAGCGCGGCGTGATGAGGAACAAACGCCTGAATGACGGCTTACCGCGTAGAAAGCGGCGCCAAGGCGCCGCACTCCAAACTAGTTCTTGGCGCGATCTTTTATTTGCTTGGCTAGCTTTTCAATCTGCTGCGCTTTTTTGACGACGGAAACAGAAAGAGTGGAGTTCGCGTCGGTCTTTTCGATTTGTTCTTTGAGTTCGGAGACCATTTCAAAGAGCTTCTGAACATCCGTGCGGATCTCGACTTGGTTCTGCTTCTCGATGGCCCTGGTGTCGGGCACCGTGGGATCGGGATCGCCGATGCGGTGCGGAAAGTTTCTGCCGGGGGCGTTGGGGGAGGGGATGGGCTGAGGAGTCTGGGGCGAGAGAAGAAGCGGGTGGGCCGCAAGGGCCCCGGCGGCACTGGCGAGGATCATCAGTAGGTGGCGTCTTGACTCAGGCATGGAACCTCCTTGAGGGCAGATGGCGTTGTGGCGCCCAAAAAGGCGCCTCCGAGGAAGGATTATAAACCCTTGGCGGCACAGGTTGCGGCGATATCGCGGGGTGGACAGCGATCGGAGTCAAGGAGAGGCCGACGCGGCGGTCTTTCTTGGAGGTATAGTTTTGCGGTGATTGAAAAACACGGAATGGAAGCCGCCGTTTTTGCGCGGCGGGTCGTCTTGGAGCTGAGCTTCGTGGGTCAAAGCGACGACTAGTCGCCGCAGTCCACACTAACCTGCGGCGGTTGTGGCGCCTAGTTCTTTGAGCTTGGCGCGGGCGCGGCGCTCTTCTTCGGTGCCGGGATAGCGCTTGAGGACCTCGCGCAACTCTCGAATCCCCGCGTTTTTTTGCCCCAGCTCGATGAGGGCCATGCCCTTTTTGAGGCGCGCGGGCGCGAGCTTGAAGCTTTTGGGGTAGTTGGTCAGGACGCGCTCGTATTCGGTGACGGCCTGATCGTAGCTCTTCTGCGAGTAGGCAATCTCGCCGAGGTAGAACTGGGCGTTGGACGCCAGGTCGGTGTCGCCGTAAAACTTCAGGTAGTCCTGAAACTCTCCGCGAGCGAGATCGTACTTTCCGCTGGTGATGTCGCGCAGACCGTTGGAGTAGAGGGTGTCGGCCGAGGGTGCCGGGCCGGAGGGCGCGCTGGAGCCGCCGGCAGGAGCAAAACCACCAGCAGCGGGAGCGGATGACGTGCCGGGGCTAGGAGCGGATGACGTTGGGGATGACGAGCCGCCGGAGATTTTCGCGTCCAGACTCTGGACGGTGTTCTGCAGGTCGACCAATTGCTGGTTCAGCTTGCCCATGCGCGACTTAATCTCTTCGAGATTGTCGGAGAGTCCCTGCACTTGCGTGGACATGGTGTCGAGGCGCGCGCCAGAGTTGGCCTGAACGTCCTGGACGGACTTCTGGAGGGAACTCATGGTGGCGTTGAGCTTGCCGACGGTGTCGCCGGACTGCTCGACCAGGGTCTTCATGACGGTGTGATCCTGGGTCATCTGGCTGGTGAGATCCTTCTGGCCTTGCAGCAGGGTAGTCACATCGCGCTGAAGCTCAATGATTTCCCGGGCGACGGCCTCGGCAGGGCGCGGACCCATGAGACTGCCGCCGATGGCGCCCGCCAAGACGGCGGCGCTGAAAACGGCGATATGGCGTATACGCATGCAAATCCTCCTGGGAGCATCGCAGAACTCCCCAAACCGATCGTGGCCGGGTGAGAACACTACTATAGATGACCGCAGACCGCAGAGCGATCACCCCACTTTAACGGCAGAGCCGCACGGGAGCAAGAGCTTGCTGGTCCCGCACGGCTCGTTGGATCTCTCGCAGCGCCAATGTCTCTTGGAGCGGGCGATTACCTAGCCCGAACAAAGTGGCCGCGGCGGTTTTGCTGGTAGCAGTCTTCGGTGGTCTCCATGCAGAACGGCTTCTCTTTACCGAAGCTGACGGTGTTGAGCCGGTCCGCGGAGATCCCCAGCGAGATGAGGTACTGCTTGACAGCGCTGGCCCGGCGGTCGCCGAGAGCCAGGTTGTACTCGGTGGAGCCGCGCTCATCGCAGTGGCCTTCGATCGTGACTTTGACCTGCGGATAGTTGCGCAGGAAGTCCGCGGTCTTGGCCAGAGCGTCGCGGGCGTCGGAGCGAATGTCGGCTTTGTTGAAATCGAAGTAGGCGTCGCGCACTTCCTTCAAAAAGAGCTCGTCCATCGTGGGTTCGGCCTTGGCTGCAGGCGCCGCACTGGCGACGGTGATCCTGGCGCTGGCACTGGCGGAGCCGCCGGGGCCACTGGCGGTGATGGTATAGCTGGTGGAGCTGGCGGGCGTGACTTTCGTCGAGCCCTGGGCGGTCACCGAGCCGACATCAGGCGCGATCGTGAGCTGCGTAGCATCGGTGGAAGTCCAGCTCAAGGTAGACGAATCGCCGGGCTCAAGGGACGTCGGGCTAGCCTGAAGCGATACGGTAGGTTGCGCCGGCGGCGGCGCAGAAGGCGCAGTCGGCGGCGGGGTTGATGCGATGGGCTTCTTGTTGCATCCGAAAGTAAAAACAGCAGCGACGAGAACCACAAACACACATGCGCGGTACAGTGATCGGGAGACCTCGATCATTCGTTTCCTCCTCAAGAGTGGAATCCCCGCGTTCGTCCCACCCGAGTGAACATCGTAGCACCGGAGGGCTGGTTTCGGGAGATACCTCGTATCACGATATATTATACATTGCACACAAACTTAACGGGCTGAAAAATCAATGTGGTGACCAATTAGGCGACTCGTTGTGCCCGGTCATGGTCAGCTGATGGGCCTGGGTGCCGTCGGCCAGCATGGTCCAGATCTGGCGGGTGCCACCGCGGGTGGATTCGAAAACGATGTGGCGGCCGTCCGGTGCCCAACTGGGGCGCTCGTTGCGGCCGGAGTCGCGGGTGATTTCGACGATTTTGCGGGTGGCCGCGTCCATCAGATAGAGGTCGTAGTTGCCTTCCGGGCGGCGCCAACTGAACGCCAGGAGTTGGCCGTTGGGAGCCCAGGCGGGGTCGATGAGATAGCCCTTGTCCGGGACATCCAATTCGGCGGAGTTGGTGCCGTCGGCATTCATCATGAAGAGCTTGGGGATACCGCCGCGATCGCTGACGAAGACGACGGTCTGACCGGTCTTGGGATTCCAAGTTGGGGAGGTGCTGGCGCCGTTGGAAAAAGTGAGCCGCTTGGGGTGGCTGCCGTTGGCCTCGACGACGAACAACTCCGGATTGCCGAGCATGGAGGAAGAAAAGATGATTTGCGAGCCGTCCGGAGACCATGCGGGAGAACTGTTGGTGCCGCGAAATCGCGGGAAGGAGACCACTTTGCCGGCGTCCATGGAATACATGCACAGCTGCGGGCTGACCACGCCGTTGGCGGATTCGAAACAGGTGAAAGCGATGCGCGATGCGTCCGGGGACCAGCGCGGGGTCAGCGAGATGGTGTGCAACGATGTGAGGGGCCGCTGATTGGCGCCGTCGTAGTCCATGACCCAAATTTCCTTGGTACCCGTGCGCGAACTCACGAAAGCAATTTGCGTGGAGGCGATGCCGGGCAGGCCGCCGGAGAGGCGGCTGATGATCTCGTCGGCAAACTGATGGGCGAATTTGCGTACTTGGGGATCGGTGGCCGCTCCGCGATAGACCTTGCCGATTACGGCTTCCGTAGAGGGACTCTTGACGTCGTAGAGCCAAGCCTGAATCTCGACTTCGGTGCCGGAATCGGTGAGGTTGCCGAAGGCGACCATGTCGGCGTTGGCGGGCTGATCGGTCCAGGCGAGATTCTTGAGTTCACCGGGGAGACTGGGCACTTGCTGCGGGTAGAAACTTGGGCTGACCAGTTCCAGGATGCCGCTGAACTGCAGATCGTCGCGGACCACTTGGGTGAAGAGGGCGGAGTGATTTTTGGTGGCGTCATTGCGCGGGGCGAAATCGGCGACGGCCAAGCGGGGAAGTTTGTTGACGCCGAGACCGGTCTGGGCCTTAACCCAGTCCTGAGCGTGGGCACCGGCAGCAGCAGCCAGGATCACGGCGAGGAAAACAAAGAATCGAAAACGTGTGGACAACGCGGTCACTTTTGCCTCCAAGGTCGGTTTCTTTGCGCTAGGAAAATGGTCATATCGCTCCTCTACCGGGTCCCCGGCGGCAGGAAATCAAAAGTCACCGACACGTACGATCCGGGATAATCGGCGGGCAGTTGCGGCATGGGATTCGAATCGTACAGAGCGCGCAAGCCGGAATTGTCGAAAGATGAATTGCCGCTGGTCGATGTGATGCGAATGTCCTTGACGGAGCCATCGCGGTTAATGGTGAAGGTGGCAGTGGCGTGGACGCTGCGCGACGCTCGCGCGGAGGGATCGATGCTGGCTTGATTCCAATTCTGCGAGATTCTGCGGATCATGGCGGCGACGTAGGCAGGGTAGCGGCCGGCAAAATCGCCGCCGACCTGATTGGTCATGGCCACGCCGGAGGACGCAGCGGAGGGCGTCTGTGAGTATCCGGTGGGAAGATTAGGCTGGCCGCCATGTCCGGGAACGGCATTCTCCGGAGGCGGGGTCTTGTTCTCGAAGGTTTTCGAGGGACGCTCGATGGGCTTCGGTGGTTTTTCCTTTTCGAACTTTTTGATGTTTGTGACGTCTTTGGGAGGCTCTGGTGGTTTCGGCTGGGGCTGTTCCTTATACAGGGTGTTCGTGGTGTCGACGGTCCTGCTGTCGTCGATGACGGGTGGCTTCGGGGGCATGGGAAGGCCGACGTTACCGGCCACAAGATTGACTTTGACGTCACCCGAACTAGCTCCGCCGACGTCTCCCCAGGCGTTGCCGCGCCAGTGAAAAATGGCCGAAGCAACCATCAGGGCCACAAGAAAACCGTGGAGGAAAACGGAATAGCCGATGAATTTTCCGAATCCATAGTCATCCGGGTTGGCGACAGCGGTGGTCATTTTCAGCTTCAGCGGGTGCGCGCGCGTTCCGTCAGGGGCTCAGTGACGATGCTAATGTTATTGATCCCGGATTGGCGGATGGTGTCGACCACGGAAGCGAAGATGCCGAAGGGCACCGACTCATCGCAGCGGAGAAACACACCCTCCTGGGGCTTCTTGAGTTGCGCATGGATCTTGTTGCCGAGGTCATGAACGTTGACGGGATCGTTGCCCAGATAGACGCGCTGGCCCTTGTCGATACTGACCACTAGCTTTTGTTCGTTGATCTCTTTGACGCTGTGGGTCTTGGGGACGTCGAGCTCGATGCCGGACTGCAAGATCGGCGCGGTGATCATAAAAATAATCAGCAGCACCAGCACCACGTCGATGAACGGGACCATGTTGATCTCGGACAGCGAGGACTGCGTCGATTTGGAAAGTTGCGGCATAGTCTTGAAAACGCAGGCGGCTGGGGCGCCCGCGAACGGTCAGTTAAATGTCTTTTCAATTTGCGAGGCGACTTCCAACGCGAAAGTATCCAGCCGCTGCGCAAGGTTCCTAATGTTCTGCAGAAATTGATTATAGAAAATGACCGCCGGGATAGCGACAAAAAGTCCCGCGGCGGTGGTCAACAGGGCTTCGGAGATGCCGGGAGCGACGGCGCGCAGGCTTGCGGATCCGGCGTTGCCCAAGCCGGAAAACGCATCGATGATTCCCCAAACCGTTCCGAACAGCCCGATGAAGGGCGAGACCGATCCGGTGGTGGCCAGCCAGGACATGCCTTTTTCGGCGCGCCGTACTTCTTCGGCCGAGGCCAACTGCATGTTGACAGTCACCGCCGCCAAGCTTTTCAGTTTGGGTGGATGCGGATTGCCGGTGCCCGAGCCGACCTGGCTCTGCAACTCGCGGTAGCCCGCGGCGTAAACAGATGCGAAGGGCGAGCCCGCGGAAGCCAGCGCCTGGGGATTGGCGACGCCGCGCGTGGCGCGGAAGATACGCAGGAACTGGTCGCTCTCGCGGCGGATGCGCCCGAAGAGGCCAATCTTTTGAAGAATCATGCCCCAGGAAATGACCGAAAACAAAAGGAGAAGGGCGATGACCCCGCGCGCTACCCAGCCAGTTTGTTCGAGGATGTTGCCAAGGTCGATCAGTAGAACTGTTGTGAACAAATAAATGACGTTATCCCTCAGTGCGACGAAAATTTTACCGACTTCAGCACCGTAGCACACGCTCCCAGTGGAATCAACGAAACCTCACGGCCAGGTGTCGCTTCGTCCATCGGCCTCGGACGGCGTCCGCCGGTGCTTTGCGGAGGGGAAAGCGCCCCGAAGCGGCCCGGTGACTTGTGCTAAACTGCGACCCAGGACATGGGCCAGTCATTCGACATTAGTTTGGACTCACTTCGAGCGCGTTCGGTTGCAAACCCGGAAGCGGCAATGGCTTGCGGCTCGCTTGTTCCCAGGAACACGGCCGGCACTTTCTTCCTCGAAACCTTCGGCTGCCAGATGAACGATCACGACTCCGAGAAAGTCGCGGGCGTGCTGCTGTCGCGGGGTTACCGGCAAGTGGAAACGCCGGACGCGGCCTCCTTGATCCTCTACAACACCTGCAGCATTCGCGAAAAAGCCGCTCAGAAGGTTTTTTCGCGTCTCGGCGAGTACCGCACCAAGCAGACCGAGGGACAAATCATCGGCGTGCTGGGCTGCCTGGCGCAACAAGAGGGCGAGGACATCTTTGCGCGTGCTCCGTGGGTCAGCTTGGTCTGCGGCTCGGCGAGTTACCGGAAGCTGCCGGAACTTCTGGCGCAACTGGAGGCCGGGAATCCGCGGGTCACCGGCCTGGATACCGACACCGACGAAACATTTGAGACGGAAGTCACGCGCCGCGACAACCCCTGGCGCGCTTACCTGACTATCATCGAAGGCTGCGACAAAGCCTGCTCCTACTGCGTGGTGCCCTACACACGAGGACCAGAACGCAGCCGTGGGAGCGAGTCGGTGCTCCGGGAAGTTCGCCAGTTGGCGGATCTTGGCTACTCGGAAGTGCAGTTGCTGGGGCAGACGGTCAATTCCTACTCCGATCCATCCGCCCGCAAGATGCGCTTTTCGGAGTTGCTGCTATCCGTCGCCGACGTGACGGGAATACGCCGGGTGCGTTTCACGACGTCGCACCCAAAGGATTTCTCGCCGGATATCGTCGCGGCCATCGAAGCGCAGCCCAAGATCTGCAACCACGTACACCTACCGGTGCAGTCCGGTTCGACGAAGGTGCTCCGCGCCATGCAGCGCACTTACACCCGCGATGAGTATCTGGAAAAGATCGCGATGATTCGCGGCGCCAAGCGGCCGACCAGCATTACCACAGACATCATTGTGGGCTTTCCAGGCGAGACCGAAGCTGATTTTGCGGAGACCGTCAGTCTTCTGGAGGCGGTACGCTACGACGCGATGTTTTCCTTTAAATACTCGCCGCGCCCGAATACTCCCTCGCTGTCGATGAACGACCCGATTCCCGAAGAGGAAAAGAGCCGGCGGTTGGCGGTATTGCAGGAGAAACAGCGCCAAGTGCAGTCCGAGCGCCACGAATCGCTGATGGGGACAACCTTCGAGGTCCTGGTGGGCAACAAATCGCGACGCGAAAACCACTGGTCGGGGCACACCTCGTGTCACCGGGTTCTAAATTTCACTTCACAAGAGAGAGAGCTTCTGGGAACCTACGTGCAGGTTCGGGTTACAAGCGCAGGTCCCAATAGTCTGATGGGCGAGCAGGTACCCTAGCTCGGGAGGCCCCGATGGAAGTAGAAATGAAGATCCGCGGCCTGATGATGGACCCCGTCACCAATATGCCCATCGTGGTTTTGAAGGACGTGCAGGGCCAGGCCATCCTCCCAATCTGGGTAGGCGTCTACGAGGCCAACGCCATCGCGTTGGAAATCGAGAAGGTGCAAACTCCGCGCCCGATGACCCATGATCTTTTGAAAAATGTTTTGCTGGGACTCGAAGTGCGGGTCCAGAAGGTCGTGGTAAACGATCTCAAAGACGACACGTTCTACGCACTGATCTGGGTGGAGCGCGACGGCCAGATGATGACCATCGATTCACGCCCGAGCGATGCGCTGGCGTTGGCGCTGCGCGTGGACTGCCCGATCTTTGTGGACGAGCAAGTGCTGAAAAACTCGAAAATCTCCAGCGCGATCTCCGAACGTACCACCAACGAGCAGCTCCGCTCCTGGTTGGAAGGCCTCTCCGACGACGATCTTGGCCGCTACAAGATGTAATCCGCGAGTTCTCTCGATCCTGCCGCTCACTAGTGTGTTTGCTGAAGATAGGCAACCTGCGTCGCACCCAGCCGGCGGACGGCCCGGCGCCACACAAAAAGCAGAACGATTCCGATCAGGATGAGCGCCAAGCTGAGGCCGGCCCAAAGGCCAAAGGCGCCCCATCCCCGCCGGAAACAGAGCCACGCGCCCAAGGGCAGGCCGATGACCCAGTAGGCGGTGAGATGACAGAGCATCGGCGTGCGCGTATCGCCCGCTCCGCGGAGCGCGCCGGTCGCGACGGTTTGAATGCCGTCGAACAGCTGAAAAGCCGCGCCGGCAGCCAGCAGGCTGACGGTGCTGTGGATGATCGTCTCGTCGGGCGTGTACATGCGCGCGATCCAGCGGGGAAAAACCAGCAACGCGACACCCGAGAGGGTCATAAAAACCGCCCCGAGAAAGATCGCAGTGCCGCCAGCGTCCGCAGCTCCCTCTGGGTCTTTGCGCCCGATAGCCTGGCCGACGCGCACTGCCGCGGCCGAGGAGATGCCCAGGGGAACCATATAGGTGAGGGCCACGGTGTTGAGCGCGATCTGGTGGCTGGCCAGCGGCACCGCGCCCAGTCGGGCGATCAGCGCCGTGACAAAGGCGAAAACTCCGCTCTCCAGCGTGACCTGCATGGCCGGTGGCAGGCCCAGCATAATCAGCCGGCGGATGCGCGGCAGGTCGATCTCTACCGGGGTTTTCAGCAGCTCCGTGCGGTGCCGATGGTCGTACCAGAGAAGGTAACCCACCAAGACGGCCGCCATGTAGGTCCGGGCGATGGCCGTCGACCAACCGGAGCCAACCGCTCCCATCGCGGGCACTCCCCATCTTCCGTAGATCAGAATCCAATTGCCAAAGGCGTTTACTAGATTCGCGGTGATCAACGCAAACGCGACCGGCCTCACCATGTCCATCGCTTGCAAGCAGCGGCGCACCGCGAAGTACATTAAGAGCGGCAGGAGGCCAACCACCAGCGCATTGGTGTAGGGAATTGTGAGCGCCATGATCGCCGGATCGACCTGCATCGAGCGCAGCAGCCAGGGCAGAAGCAATACGGGTGCCGCCAGGATCGGTGTCAGCGCCAGGCTCAGGTAGATGCCGTTGACCAGCGAGCGATGGCAATCCTCTCGCTGGCCCGCCCCAAAGGCTTGAGCCACCAGGGTGTCCAACCCCAGTAAGAGACCTCCCCCAAAGAGCCCGAGGACTATAAAGATATTGGAGCCGAGGCTTACCGCGCCCATGGCCGTGGCACTGTCCGGCACGCGGCCCACCATCATGGTGTCCACAATGGCCATGCTCATCCAGCCCAACTCCGCCAGGACCAGCGGCAGCGCCAGTCGAATCGTCGGGCGAAGCTCCACGCGGAGTGTTTGTATGCGGATCATCGAGTCCAGGTAAGTCTGAAGAGTGTAAGCGGAGCGAAGACCCGGAGCAAACCGGCGACTCCAAGATGGCTAGGCCCAAAACGTTGGTTGGGGGTAACTCCCGGGATGTCCTGGTCCGGAAGTTCCATTGACCCCGGGGTTCCCAGCTCCTAACCTCCGCTCATGGCTAGTTTTCCGGGTGATTGTGGGCTCGATCCGCGCAACAAATTTGAGGAGCGGATGGTCGGGTAGGCCGGAACCCGAGGAGATATTGTGGCGCTGACCAAGGATGCCAGTTTTGAACAACGAATGAAGACGATCCGCGCCGGGATACGTTTGAACTCGCGCGTCGCGGTAGCGGTGGAATGGACGGAAGGCGGACGGACGCTGCGTTCCGAAGGATATACCGTGGATATCAGCCCCAAGGGCTGCCTGGCGATTTTCCCCACGGGCTTCGTCGTGGGTCAGAAACTGCGGCTGATCAATCTGACCAACCAGAACGCGTGCAACTCCCTGCTGGTGTGGCGGGGCCACGAAGGCCGCAGCGGGTGGGAATTGGGCCTTGAACTGGAGAGCATACCGTCCGATTTTTGGGGACTCGACTTTTAGAACGCTCCTCCCGCCGGTAGTACCATTTTCTACTCACAGCCCGCCTCGCAGGATTTCCACCGTCTCTTTGACGGAACTCTACTTTTTTCTTGCCTTTCCACGGCTGGCGAACGTAGAGTGAAACCTGGCCTTGGGGGTTTCCGCAGGAGGCACCCATACACAGGAACTCGCTTGCCGGATCGCGGCCGCATTATTCTGATCGCTCGGGAGGGGGCAGAAGCATATGACTGCCATCATCACGATTGCGAATCAAAAAGGCGGCGTCGGCAAAACTACGACGGCCATTAACCTATCCGCCGCCATCGCAAATCGCGGCAAGCGCACGTTGCTCATCGATCTCGATCCGCAAGCCAACTCCACCATCGCGTTTTACCACTCCGGAGAAGTTGCCTCGTCGATGTTTGACGTGCTCAACGAAAGTCACACGGCCATGGCCACGGTGGTGAAGCCCACGAGCGACCCTATGCTGTTTCTGGGACCCGGCCGTCTGGCGCTGGCGAAGCTGGAGCAAGTTCTTGCGGGCCAATTTGATGCGCCGTTTCGATTGAAAGACGCCCTGGCGCCGGCGCTGAAAGACTACGACTACATCGTGCTGGACACGCCGCCGTCGCTGGGCATCCTGACCGTGAACGCGCTGGTGGCTTCCACGCACCTGGTGGTGCCCATTCAAGCGGCCTATTTCGCCATCGAGGGCACTGACGATCTTCTGGAAACGTACGAGCGCATCCGCGCCCGGCCCAATCCCGGGCTGAAGATGCTGGGAGTGGTCATCACGCTATTCGACAAGCGCACCAATATTTCGCGCGATACGCACGGCCAGATTCGCACTGTTTTTGGCGAAATGCTCTTCAAGACGAAAATTAGCAAGAATGTTCGGCTCGAAGAAAGTCCCGCCTACAAAGAAACAATCCTAACGTTTGCCCCGAAATCACCGGGCGCGATCGAATACAAGAAACTTGCCGGGGAGGTTATCCAACGTGTTGAAGAGAGCCGGGTTACCAGTCACGCTGAAGATGCGGCATGACGCCCACTATGTCGAATCCCTAACCAGCTACAGCGGAGCGGCCATCGGCCGCATGATTCCTGTCGAGCAAATCCGGCCCAATCCGGACCAGCCGCGCAAAGCCATCGGCGATTTGCGGGAACTGACCGACTCGATCCGCGAGAAAGGCGTGCTGGAGCCGCTGCTGGTGCGCTTCGTGCCGCGCGAGGACTGCTTCTATATCATTTCGGGCGAGCGGCGCTATCACGCCTCGCGGGCCGCGGGCCTGAACGAAGTCCCGTGCATCGAAAAGACCGCAGACGATGCGGAAACGCTGGAGATCGGCCTAATCGAGAACATCCAGCGCAAAGATCTCACGCCGTTTGAAGAAGCGGACGGCCTGCACCGGCTGGCCACGCAATTCGAGTATACCCACGAGGACGTGGCCAAGAAGATCGGCCGCGCCCGGTCTTCGGTGACCGAGACGCTCTCGCTGCGCAATATCCCGGACTCCCTGCGAAAGAAGTGCATCGAGCATGGGATTACGTCGAAATCCCTGCTGCTGCAAATCGCCCGGCAGCCCACCGAAAAGAAAATGATTGAGATCTTGCATCGCATCCTCCAGGGTGGCCTGACCCGCGATGAAGCTCGCCGGGAACGCCGCGAGGAAAACACCGGGCCGCAGCGGCCGCAACCCTTTATCTTCCAGTTTGAACCGGAGAACGATGCCTTCAGGTTCCGCATTCAATTCAAAAAGAGTCACGTTTCGCGGGATGAGTTGATCACCACGCTGCGCGGCATTCTGGCACAGCTCGAAGGCTCGTCGTCAGAAGCGGACTCCACGGCAGCTTAACGGCAGGGCGGGCACATCGCCGAGCCCGCTTTGCGCCCCAAGCGGATGCCGGAACTCACACCACAACAGATGAAGGTCGTTGAGCGGCTATTCGCCGCGGGATTTCGTCCCATAGCGATTGCTCCGTACGAGAGCGCTTTGTGCATGCGCCGCGGGGAGTGTGTCGCGGTGCTGGCGGCTGTGCCAAACGGCGGATTGCGCTTGCTGGCCCCACCTTCTTACATGGTCGCCGGAAACATCAGCGTGCGGCTCAAACGCGGCAAGGGCGAAGTGTTTGCCTGGAAAAAGACGGAGATCGAGGCGACCACGGAGCGCCTTGCGGAACTAGCAACGTTCCGCGAGGACCTCACGAAAATCCTGGAGGAAGCGCCCGCGCAATAATTCCGCAATTTGCAATTCAGGAAGACTCCCGGCAAACTGAAATTCCCATGGAAACCTACGACATTATTTGCATCGGCGCCGGTCCAACAGGGCTGGCTTGCGCCATCGAGGCGCGCCGAGCCGGCATGCGGCCCCTGGTCATCGACAAAGGCTGCCTGTGCAATTCGATCTATCACTACCCCGTGAACATGGTGTTCTTCACCACGCCGGAGTTGCTGGAAATCGGCGATCTGCCGCTGGTCTGCGCGGCGGAAAAGCCCACCCGCATCGAAGCCCTAAAATACTATCGGAGAGCCGCGGAGCACTATGCGCTGGAGCTGCGCCTTTTCGAGCGCGTTCTGCGAGTGGAAGGGAGTGACGGCCATTTCTCGGTGGTCACGCAAACGGAGAAGGGAACCGAGCAAAAATATCAAGGAAAGAAAATTGCCGTGGCCAGCGGCTATTACGACCTGCCGAATACCTTGAATATTCCGGGCGAAGAACTGCCCCACGTGTCGCACTACTATACGGAGCCGCACGAGTTTTGGAATCAGGACGTGGTGGTGATCGGTGGGAAGAATTCCGCGGCGGAAGCGGCGCTGGATCTGTTCCGCAACGGCGCGAAGGTCACCCTGGTGCACCGGGACGCGCAGCTGGGTGCGACGATTAAGTACTGGGTGCGGCCGGATATCGAGAATCGAATCAAAGCAAGCCAGGTCCAGGCGCTCTTTCAGACGCACGTGAAGTACATCACGCGGGATGAGGTGGTGGTGGCCAATGGCGCGGGTGAAAAACGTCTGGCGGCGCGCCAGGTGTTTGCGTTGACCGGGTACCATCCGGACTTCGCATTTATCGAGAGCCTGGGCGTGCACCTCGATCCGGAGACGCGCAAGCCCGCCCTCGACCCCAACACGCTGGAGAGCAACGTACCGGGCGTGCATCTGGCGGGCGTGGTCATCGGCGGCCGGCATACCAGCGAGATTTTCATCGAGAATGGGCGTTTCCATGGGAAACAGATTATCGACGGCCTGGCCGGAAAGCTGCGAAGCGCTTAAGAGGACCCGGACACACGCATTTGCCGGGCGGCGGGGCGGTTTGTTAGACTCCTAGCTTATGCCATCGATCATCCGCGAAGTCGCCGAGACCTTCTCCACCCTGGCGCAGGGATTCAGCGTCACCTTTCGAAATATGTTCCGGAAGACGGTCACGGAGAATTATCCGTTCGAGCCGGTGCATTTTCAGCCGCGCTATCGCGGCATTCATGTACTGCATCGCGACGAAGGCGGTTTGGAAAAATGTGTAGGGTGTTTTCTGTGCGCTGCCGCGTGCCCCGCCAATTGCATTTACATCGAGGCGGCGGAAAATACCGACGCCAAGCGCATTTCGGCGGGCGAGCGCTACGCCAGCGTTTACAATATTGATTACTCGCGCTGCATCTTCTGTGGATATTGCGTCGAAGCGTGTCCCACGGATGCGATCACCCATGGTCATGGATTTGAGCTGGCCACTTACGACATCAATGCGCTGGTCTACCGGAAAGAGCAGCTCCTCGAAAAAGGCCCTGCTACGAAACCCGCCGCCCGCTAATTAACTTTGTTTCATTCCTAAGTGTCGGTTACCGCCTTTGTCAGTTTCCGTGTGCGCGGTTTGTGGTGTGCCTGGGCTCCGTCAGGCTACCGTGCGGTCGATCTCCCTAGATTAGAGTCCTCTAATAAATATAAAGCAGCCATGACGTAATCCCACGGGGGAGGCGATCTTGGCGGCACAGGCGATAGGCGTTGACGAAATCATCGGAGCACAACCCTCCGGGAGACTGACGGCGTACCTGCGGGCGGCGGCGTTGCTGTCGTCCCAGCGGCGCGTTCGCGGCACACCACTGGGTTTATGCGACGGCAGCAAGAAGGACGTGAGAACGGGAGTTGATTCCGGGCGCCAGCCTCGGAATCCGGGCGTCGCGTCACGACGCGCGCCGAACCCGGGGTGGCGGAATCGCTTGATCCGCCAGGAAATTATCGGACACAGAATGCGGCGGCTTGGCCAGCAGTTCGCTGGCGGAAGTGCCGTCCTGCCTGGGCGCGGGGCGCTCGCCCTGCTCGATCAGCAGGCGCGCCAGCATGGCGTTGGAGCTTTCTTCGACGTAGATGTCCAGCAGTTGACCGATCTCCTTGCGAACATTGGCAACATGGCTCAACCGCGACAGTTCGTAGCTTTGCAGCGACGTGCGAGAAGCCGAGAGAAGGAAATCCCACGGCGGCTGGGTCTTGTGGTGCGTCAAGGGGGGCCTCCAGTAACGGCCTGTACGTTAGCAGCATAGTAATCCTGGTCAATGGTACTAAATGATTCACGGGCTGTGGAAAACTGTGGAAAACTTTTGCGCACTTTTACCCCAACCGGCTGGCGACACGCCCTCAGTGGACGCCGCCATCGCCGCCGGCAAGAACTGGAAGCCGGCGCGAGTCCGCGCCTGCAGCGGTTGCGCCGGCGATTACGAGGATCCGGACCGGACAGCATGGCCCGAGGAGGGCGCTGAGGAGGAAGACGACGCGGGCCAGCCGGTTGCGCCCGAGAGCGAATGTCCTATGCAGTGCGGGTAGAGGACAGGAAGAGAGGCAATGCGATGCGGAGAAAAACGCGGAACGAGTCCACGAGGGCGGCGGTACTAAGGCAGCGCGATATCGTGTGCGACGTCATGTTGTGCGCCGCGGAATGCCAGGCGTGGCTGACGCTGCGCGAGTTGGCGCGATTGACGCGCTATGGCGAAGCCAGCATCTCGGCGCAGTTGCGGCATCTGCGTCAGCCGCAGTATGGCGCGTTCGT
The DNA here is from genome assembly GCA_963788495.1 of uncultured Acidobacteriota bacterium. Classification (GTDB taxonomy): domain Bacteria; phylum Acidobacteriota; class Terriglobia; order Acidiferrales; family UBA7541; genus Acidiferrum. The sequence continues at coordinate 165,557 of CAWBGX010000009.1, forward strand.
GGTCGAGAAGCAGCGCCGCAAGGAAGACGAAGTCGGTCGCCTCGCGCAACAAGGCCCGGTGTGGGAGTACCGGCTGCGCCGCCGGCGGCGGGGAACGAACCGGGATGGGCTGAGCGCGCCGCTCATTCGCGGGATGGTGAAAGCGGCGGGTTTGTCAGGGAACTGAATTTTGGCGCGGAGCCAGCGAATTTGAGTTGTTGTCAGGAGCGAATATCTGAAAACGATGCGGTGGAGGATCCCATGAGCGTAAAACCGGAGCTGGCATTTGACGTCTGCTGGGAAGTATACCGAAGCGCCCGCGAGGTGCTGGAGACCAAGCGCGGCGTCTCTGCGCTGAACTGGGAAGACACCACCAAGTTTCTGTGGAAACCGGACATTCGCCCGCGGCTGAACGAATTTGTCGCGGACTTCGCGCTGGCCGGCCAAGCCGCGCTGGACGGCCCGGACTGGGCCTCGCGCATGGTGCTGTTTCGCTTGTACTACCTGGGCCTCGCGCCGTACGACAACGCCCGCCACTTTCTCGGCTTGAGCGAGCTCAGCTGGGTGAAGTGGTCGGAAGAAGTCCGACAGCGCTGCGGCAAGGAACTGCTGCGGCGGCGCATGTTTCCGCCGCGCAAGTACTTTAGCGACCACTCGGACAGCGCTCCGCGCAAAAGAGCCTCAGGCAGGCCGGCCGACCGCACCGCGATCAAGCCACGCAATCGCGGCCGCTAGTCAAGAGTAAGCGGATCGCCAAGGCGCAAGAGTTTCCCGTTTTCGGACGACGCAACGCGCGTGTTGGTGGACAGCCGGTAGAAGTGGTCGAAGCGCTCGGCGGGCGCCCAGGGCGGAAGTTGCGCGCGGCGCAGATCGCTGAAACGCTTCTGAAAGCCGATGAGCTCCACTCCGGTTTGCGGATCGCGCGGCGGCACCGGGCAGCGCGCGCAGGGATTGCTGCCCTCGAAAGCTACTTCGCCGATGCGGAAGCGCACGGCATAATTTTCATTTTCGCCAAAGAGCTGATCTTCCCAGAACGCCGGAACGCCGTCGATCTCGAGCGAAGCACGAAAACGTTGACGCGCTTGCTCCAGGCTTACGCCGGGGAACCAGTCGCTTATGGCTTGCAGCGTCGCGGTGGAAACGATGGTCGGACCGTGGGCCATGGTATCGTCGGGAAAACCTTCGGCCGAGTAGCGCACCAGAATCTGCTGCTCAAAGTACACGCTGAACCATTCCGCCGCCGATTCGGTGTCGCCGGGGAAAGCGAACTGCCTTGCCGGAATGCTGCGCCGGTCGCCCGGAACCGCCAGCGTGACCGAGCGGACATCCGGCGCGAACGCCGCGCGGATCAAATGGATCGCCGCCGTGCGCTTGCCGTTCACCCAGCGCCCATCGACGGTATACAGCGCCCAGGCACGATCCAATTCCAACCCGCCGGCCGGCCCGATGCGCGCCTCGGCAACCGACACCGGATCGAGCGCCTTGATCGGGTGCAAGCGAATATTGGCAAGGCGTGGTTTTGCGGGCGAGGAATTCACTCGAAGAGTCTAGCAGAGCAAGGCTGGTCGAGGACTCCGCCCACCAGAAGATTTTTGGTGCATGCTTGAAGAACCTACCGACATGATTTCAGGTACTTGACAGATACTAAGTACTTACATAGGGTCCTTGGCTAAAACACCCGATCGCGGGGCGGCGCGAACCGGATTTAGTCGCGCCAAGGACTTGGAGCTTGCCGGCCAATCGCCAAACGCTTAGTGCCGTGACGTTGGGCCTGGTTCTCGCGTCACTTCTCCTGGCGCGGGAAACGGGCGGTGCTGCCGCGCCGCAGAAAACTGCGCCGCCTGCGGATGAAGGGCGGGGAGTCGACGTCGGCGGCGCCCTTTCGGGGGCGACTATTGCCGAAGGACAAGAAGTTTCCTTCCTGATTTCGGTTTCCAATCGCACCTCCAAGCCGATTTTTGCCGTTCATGTCGATGAGCTATTTAAGGAGGGCCTGACCGTTGCATCGATGTCCTGGTGCGACATCAACAAGTTGCCGGATGCCGGATCGATTCCAGGCACGCAAAAGCTGGGATGCGACGCCATTGTTCCAAAGCTGGAAGCGGGACAGAGCGTAACGGTCTCGGGAAAATTGGCGGCGACCCAGGCCCACGACCGTGAACGGGTCATCGCGGCGGTCAGTTGGAATGACGGCAAGACGAACTCCCAGAGCTTTGCTGCGCTGGGCGAAATTGTGGTCCAGACGGGCTGGGAGCAGTGGCGATCTTCCGTCGCATATGACTTGGTCAAGGATCTGACTCTGCCGGTGGTATTGGTGGCTTTAGGTGCGGCTTTTGGTTTTTACGACAAATACAGGGAGAACAAGAGACATCGCTTGCAGGAACAATTGGAAGAAAGCCGCAAGAAAGATGCGGAGCTTCGTGCGCAAACCGCGCAAACCTGGACCAGCATGCTCCCGGAGAGCCACAAGCTGGCCACCAAGTACTACATGCCCGTGGATGCCGCAGCGAGTTCCGCCTTGGATGAACTGCTGGAAAGGGAAGAGGCGCGGAAGAACGCCGATCCGGCTCGGCAGGCGGACGCCGAAGATCGCGCCTTCTACTATTTGCTGTTGATGTCCCGAAGGTTCCGGGAGCTCGCCGACAAGAAAGGCGGCTGGTATTTCAAGAATCGCACCGGCGAGCAACTAGTGGCCAGGTGTCTCGAGAACTTTCGGGTTCTTTTTCTGCGCCAACCTCCCAACGCCCAGGTGCAGTGGAGCAACGCGGTGGGACAGATCGGAATCACCGAGAAAATCGGCGCGTTTCAGGCCCGAGTCACGGGCAACGGGCCGGAGGCTCCGCTTTTGCAGCAGGCGCTCGCCAACTTCCGAGTGTGGCTCGCCACCGCGGATTACGATCCGGCCGTCAAAAATCTGCGCGGCATGCGGATTCTCCTCTCTTTCGAGATGAACAGGCCCTATCAGTATTGGTATGGAGGCGCGGAGATTCTGCCTCTGGAGGGCGACCTCAAGGACGAAATCGAGGCGACGGTAAGAAGAGTGGCACAAAAGTGGGGAAGCTTCCCGGCAATACCCACGAGAGACGTCGAGCAATACCTACGCGAAGCTCAAGAAGCTAGTAACCCGGATTGATCGGTGTGGCCATGGTGGTAAGCGGCTTGCGCAGAATAGCAAAATACGGCGGTCGGTGTCAAAAACACCGAGCTCTCAGGGAAGCGGACTTAAGAGGAATTGCGGGAAACGAGAAGCGACTAATACCCGGGATTGATGGGTGTGGCCATAGATATACCGAGCGCCAGTATAACAACCTTGGGGCTGAACTGTCAAATGCTATTTTAGAGCTTCTCTAAGTTACCTGAATTAAAGCACTTAGTCAGGTGACAGAACCAGGCGGCTCCGACGCCCGGACTCACCTCCAGTCTACTGCGCCGGGTAGTCCTTTAGGTCCGGGGGCTTGGGCCGGCTGGCAGGTGGGACGATGCCGTTGAGGCGAAGATACATGGCGATCTGGCCGTAGTGGTCGGCGACGTGCCAAATGGCGATTCCCGCGAGGCCCAGGCGAGTGTTGGGCCCGGCGTAGGGGCCCTCGATGGGCTCGTACATGTTCTTGCTGGTGACAGCGTTTAGCGACTTATTCAGCGCCGCGAAGGAATCGCGCAGATAGGTGAGCAGTGCGGCGCGCGTCTTCGCCGGGCTGGGCCCGCCCTTGTCGCAGTCGGCAGGCGGCGTCTTGCCGTCGAACTCGGCCGCGAAGGCAAAATTCGCGCAGGCCACGTGCTTGATCTGCTCGGCAAAGGTGCGCAGCTCGGTGGGGCCAAAGGGAGCGGGCTCGGTGAACTTGCCTTGCACGGCCGGGCGAAACTCGTATTTATCGGCGGGCATGGCCTCGGCTGCGGAGCGGAACTCGTACTCCTGATTGCCGAAGGTGCGCATCAGGGCGGTACCCACCGTTTCGTTGTGGCTGAGCTCCGCCGCAGTGGGCTGGTGCGCAGGCGCCGCCTGGGGATCTTGCTCTGCCTGGGCGCACAGATGCGGCGCCGCAAGTCCGAAGGCGAAGATCGCCGCAAGAAGGGTCTGCGACAGTGGGGAGCGGGTCATACAGGCCTCCATCCAGTTGCAAAGTCTACCACCAGACGCAGGGTGAGACACCTGGGCACCAAGGTCAAAAAGGGAAATTGGCGGTCGTGGAGATTATTTTCGGCCGGAGTAGTGTGGAAGGCCGCGACTATCTTCTTGAAAACAAAGACTGTCAAAAAATCTTTGTGGAAACGTAAGATTTCTCTTGACAAAGTTTACCGTTGTGCTATACTTTCCCTCGTAGAAAAGTACGCCCCGATCTTGTCGGGGCGTTTTGCTTTTTAGGGCCGCTTTTACCGCCCGCGCCAACTCGAATTCCAGACGGAACAACTCACAGCAACGACTCTCGGAGCGCCTTGCGCTGTGCACTGCGGCCGCAGGCGCACAGGTGTCTCCCATGCAGGCTGCAAAGGAGCCGAAATGCCGAGCTATCAGAACGTAACGCCTCCCATTTCCTTGTCTTCCGGGGATGTGGGCTTCAGCTTCAACAACGAAGCGTTTCCTGGCGGCGCCCAATCCGGAAGCCAGTTTGCGCTCCCGAGTTTTACGGGTACCACTGATGCCGGCACGGCGGTGCGCTGGCAGACCCTCTTCGGAACTGCGCCCAGCGCGGTCAGCCTGGTGCTGCAAAGCGCCATGTCCGATATCGACGCTGAGTATCAGACCATCGACACCACCGCCGCCACCACCGGCGAAGCGCGCACCGTGGCCGGCGTGCAAGCAAAATTCCTGCGCATCCGCTTCGTGTCCTCCACCGGCGGCACCGGCCTGACCGCCAAAATACTGGTCTAACCGCGAGCGTTTGTGCTCAAGCCCGAAAACAAACTCTGGCGCGCCGTGCTGCAGCAGGCGTTTGACGACGCCGAGCAAACCGGCTCCGCGGAGGTCGACTTCAAGCCACGCTGGCGCTCGCAAGCGCGCCGCTACCTCTGCGCGGAGCTCCCGTGCGAAGCAGCAGGCCTGGCGCTGGTCTGCGACTACGCGGACGTTCCGGTCGATCGCATCATTTCCTGGGCGCGACACCGTTACCCGCTCGCGGTAGAGGCTGAATCTATTGTAGAGGCGCGCTTTAGTTCATCGTGACGGAGGAAGGGCGGGTCCCAGCACCGTGATGCCACAGAAAAACAGTAAAGCCAACGGCCACGCCGAGGCATCCGGCCGCCCCAATGGTCAATGCACGCCCGCGCGAGCCAACGGTCACGCCGCGGACTCCACCGAAAAGGAAGAGACTCCGATGCACCTGAATCGAGCTGCAGCTGACGACGCTAGTGGACTGCTCGTTGCAAGCGCGGCGCTTTCCGCCGCGGCCGGCGCGAACCCCGAAGCGTGCGCTGCCGTGGCTCCGGCCGAGGCCCATGGGTCGCGGCTCCGCAAAAACGGGGCCGCACCTCAGCCGCACGGCAAAGGCTCGGAGGGCATTGGCAAGAAAAAGAAAGAGGACGCACTCGAGAAACCGAAAGTGCCGGATATTCCTCCGGGCACCGAGGCGCTGCCCATCGATGGCCCCGAATTCGTCGAAGCCGTGCATGAACGCCTGGACCTCATCGCCTTGCAAGTGAAGCTGTTGCGCTCCGAAGACGAAAAGATCGTGCAGCGGGAACTCGCCTATCTTCGCGAATTGCGTTACGGCAAAACCGTGGCGCCTTCGGTCGACGACGGGCCGGTGCAAGTCATCTACGACGTGGGGCGCCCTGACGTTGCGTAGAACGCAGCGGAACGGTGATCCCGAAGAATCTGGAGTCGAAAATGCCAACCAATGCGCATCTGGAACACATCGGTATGATCGCGGAGATTGCCGGGATCGCCGCCATGGTGGCCGGCGTGGTGCTTAGCCTGCATCACTGGCCCGCGGCCGCGTCCCTGATCGGCGGCGGCGTGGCCTACGTGATCGGCAAATCGCTGCGCGCGGAATAGGTGCCGGTCGAAGCTCATGCCCCTGCCGCAGAGTCAGCGACCCCTTCGTGCACTGCGTAAGGTGCCGAAGACCGTTGAGGTCCGTGCCCCCTATAAGGCATTCGCTCGCCAGGGAGAGTTTCACAAATCGGGTGCGAAGTATCGTCTGTTCGGCGGCGCAGCTGGACCCGGCAAGACCACTGCATTGTTGTGGGAGGCGGTCGACCAGGCGCGAAAAGTTCCGGGGTCGGATTCACTGCTGCTTCGCCGCACCTATCTGGAATTGGAATCGTCGTTGCTCGCCCGCTTCCGGCGTGATGTGCCGCGGTCGATGTACAAGCGCTACAACGAGTCCAAGCATATCGTCACCTGGCTGAACGGCTCGACCACGCGCTTCGGCTATTGCCGCAACGAGAGTGACGTATACCAGTATCAAGGCGCGGAGTTTCTGTTCATCGGCCTGGACGAGCTGACGCACTTCACGCTGAAGCAGTGGCAATTCCTGACCTCGCGCAACCGCTGCCCGGTGCCGGGAAGCCGCCCATGCATGGCCGGCGCCAGCAACCCGGGCAACATCGGCCACGCCTGGGTCAAAGCCCTGTGGGTCGATCAAGTCCCGCCGCCAGGCTTCGAGCGGCCCGAGCTGTACGATCCGCGCCAGTACCGTTTCATTCGCGCGCGCCTCGACGACAACCCGATCTACGCCAACGACGCGGCGTACCGCCAAACGCTGGAGGCGTTGCCGGAACATCTGCGCCGTGCGTTTCTCGAAGGCGACTGGAATGTTTTCGCCGGTCAATATTTCGACGTCTTCGACGTCGGCCGACACACCGCCAGGCCGGAAGAATTCCGCCTCGAACCCTGGTGGCCGCGTTGGATTTCGATCGACTGGGGCTTCCAACATCCCAGCGCCGTCTATTGGCATTGCGCGGTTCCGCAACCCGTGACCCGCGCGGCTGCGCAGGATCCCGAGGCCTTTTTCCAGTCACCAGTCACGAGTCACCAGTCACGCATCGTCACGTACCGGGAATTCGTGCAAAACGGCCTCTCCCCGCGCATGCTGGCCCAAGCCATCGCGGAACGCAGCGGACGCGAGCGCATCAGCGAAGTATTTCTTTCGCCGGACGCCTTCGCGCACCGCACCGCGGAAGCCTCCATCGCCGAGCAAGTCGGCGAAGTGCTGGTAGCCAACGGCTTGCCTCGGCCCGCAGCGGCCGACGACGACCGCATCGGCGGATGGCAATTGATGTACCAGTTGCTGGAGTCCGACGCCTGGGTCGTCACCGAAAATTGCGCCAGGTTGATCGAGTGCCTGCCGCTGCTGGTGCGCGACGATCACCGCATCGAGGATATTCGCAAGACGGACGGCGACGACCCCGCCGACGCCGCGCGCTATGGATTGGTCTCCGGTGGAAGACTCGCCGGTGTTGGGGCGCCATTTGGCTCGCCCAGGGCGGGGCCACCCCCGCCCCTAAAACCTGCGGGAAGCGGTCCGCACTTTGTGACCGGCATGCCGCTCGGCGAGCAAATCGCGCGTCAAATCAGCGCGCAGGACCCCACGTCGCGCGCCATCCATTCGCAGCGCCTGGAGGCCGAAGCAAAGAAGCAGTTTGCTCCGAAGAAGTTTCCGCGAAGGCCGCGCTGGTAGGGACCGAAGATCATGGTGCGTCGGGATCGAAGCTGCGCCTTACGAGCCTGCATACCTCGCGCATTCGGAGGCTCGAAAGAGCTCTTGGTTGCCTCTGAATAAGTAGGTTCTTGGGCAGAGTAGTGACGAAATGCCCGCGAAGGCAGGAAGGCCCTGGGAGTCCTGTTTCGCCCGGCTGTAGCACGATCGTGGTGGGAACTTCGGCGATCCTGGACGCGAAGGGAATAGTCAGAACCGTTTGGGCGCGGTCGCTGAGATTTCTTGCGTCTAGCGAAATAATTAGGACCCAGTGGCGCTGGCGCGATTCGCCTAGATAAGCGGTCCAGATCTCGCCCCGGCGGGGCGCAGGCAAAACCGCTCGGGACTCATTCGACATCAAAGTCGACCTGCGACGCCGCGTGAGCGACTGCTTCTTCCAAGCGCTGCTCCTCGCGCAGCGCCGGTCCTGAGAGCGACGCATAGTAGGTTGCTGTCGCCTGTTCGAGCTGGGTGCGGGCGTCGACCCGACGAGCGACGGAAATGGCGCGATCTACCGCCTCCGCGAGATTGTTGGCTTTTCCTCGCTTGATGAGTGCCTTTAGAAAGGCTCCGTTCTCCGGAGCAATGGTCGTCGAAATCTTCTGGCGATTTGTTCGAGGCATCGATACCTCCGTGTCCCCTAAATGATACCACAGAGTGTCGGACCAGCAGAAGACAAACTGTATTCCACAATAGAGGACAAGTAGTAAGATGAAAGAATGCCTACGACGGATTTTGACAGGGCGCTACGTCGGCCTGCTCGAAGCCGAAGTCGTCCGATTGCGCGCAGAGAACCGCGCGTTGACCAACTCGCTGCTCGGCACGGCGGGATTTCCGCCGGTCGACTATCCCGAGGCCCCCAAGCCGCAGACCTTGCCGAGATTGCGCAAGCGCTCCTGGCACCAGATCCAAGCCTGGCGCGAAACCGGAGCGATACGTGAGACCGAACTCGCAATACCTTCCGTCAATGGCGGGCGAAAAAGCTAAGCGCAAAGAAAAAGGGCGACTCGAAAGAGCCGCCCGAAATACTGGACACAGCCGAGAACCAGTCTCAATATAGCGGATCGATGAAATTTGTCAATCGATAACCCGCGGAAGGAGCGGGAGACTCGAACTCCTAGGGCTGCAAGCAGCCTTCCACAGTTCTCGGCTGTGTCCAGTACCCCCACTGGGAGCACTCCCCGAAACACGGCCGAGCGACTCAGACGTTAGCATACTTACCTATACGTAGACAACGCAGTAGTAAATAGAAAGCAGCGGAGCGATGGACTCGTACTCAACATCAGACACCTGGAGCGGCACTCCCGGCGCGATCGCGCCGGCTGATGGAAATGCCTCTACGGCTGCGGCGCCAGCCTCTTGGGCGGCGGGTTCCGCCTATCCAGGCAACAACGCGACTCCCCGGCAACAGACCTTTCGACAAGACTCAGGCCAAGCCGGCGCTAACAGTGAGCCACAGCCGGTCGACCTCGGGCCGAACAACGAGCGGCTCGAAGATCTCAAGCCGAAGCTGGTGCACGCCCTGCGCGAGCTGGTGCGCCAATATCGCGAAGAGGGCATCGTCGCCCGCCGCCACGAGATTCGCCGTATTCGTCAGGCGCGGCTGTTCTGGCAAGGCTTGCAATACGCCTGGTGGAATCCCAACGACATGAACTGGCATCTGCCGTTCGAGCAGCGCTCCAGCGACGATCGCCAGCTCGAAGAAATGCCGCGCTACCAGTTCGTCACCAACTTTTACCAGGGCTTCGGGCTATCGTTCATCGCGGTGCTGTCCCAGGATGTCCCCAGCGTGCGCTTCTACCCCCAGTCGGCCCAATCGCTGGAAGACATTTCCGCCGCCCGCGCCGCCAGCGACGTGGCCACGCTGATCGAGCAGAACAATCACATCGAGCAACTGCTCACGTCGATCGGCTATTTTCTGTGGACCGACGGAAAACTAGGCGCCTACGTCCGCTACGTCGCCGACGGCCAGCGTTTTGGCTTCCACGAAGAAACAGTCCTGGAAGCGCTCGAAATTCCCCTCGGCGAAGACGTTTATACCTGCCCGGAATGCAGCAAGGAAACGGTAGCGGCGGCATCCCGGCCGGCCACCGTCGACGGAGAGCCCGCAGAATCGGAAGGCCGCCTGGAAACCGCGGCTACGCCGGTTTGCCCCGGCTGCGGTGCGCAACTAACCGCCACAAATCTCCGCAAGGCCGAGCGCGTCACCGTCCCGCGCGTCGTCGGCACCCGCCGCGTCCCCAACGGCCAGGAAGTCATTTCCATCGCCGGTGGCCTGGAACTAAACACCCCCGTCTGGGCCAACGAGATGCACGAATATCCCTACCTGCAATGGCAGGCGGAAGTCCATCGCGCCAAGCTGAAGGCCGCTTATCCGCACGCCGCCGACAAAATCGAAACGTCGCCCTCCCAAGGCGCCGAAGATGTCTACGCCCGCGTCTCGCGTCTCAGCGTCGAACAAGGCCTGCCGTCGATCCATCCCGGCGACGCGCTGATGAACCTGATCACTTTCGATCGCACCTGGCTGCGCCCGTGGGCCTTCTACTCCGTAGAAGACGCCGAAGTACGCGCCGAGCTGCTCGCTCTGTTTCCCGACGGCTGCTACATCGCCTTCGCCGGCGACGCCTATTGCGAATCGCGCAGCGAATCGATGGACGACCACTGGCGCGTGCTGCACGCCCTCCCCGGCGACGGCCAAAATCGTCCCAGCGTCGGCGATTCTCTGGTGCAGGTCCAGGAGCGCTACAACGTCTTCTCCAACATGCAGGCGGAAACCTACGAGTACGGCATCCCGCCGATCTACGCCGATCCGCAAGTGCTCGATTTCGACGCGCTGTCGAATCAAGTCGCGGAACCCGCGGCACATTTTCCGGCTCGCGCCCGCCCGGGCCAGCCGCTCGCGGCAGGATTCTTCCAGCCAGCGCCCGCGCAGGTCCCGCCGGACATGCTGCGCCATCAGCAAGACCTGATCGGACCAGTCGCGCAATTCCTGACCGGCCTGTTTCCCGCGATCTTCGGCGGAAACATGGAAGACGTGAAGACCGCCTCCGGCTACGCGCTGGCCCGCGACCAGGCTATGGGCCGCCTCGGCCTGGTCTGGCGACGCACCAAGCAATTTTATGCCGACGTAATTCTGTTGGCCGTCGATTGCTTCCGCAAGAACCGCCCGGAAGATGCGGAGATTCCGCTCCTCGGCCCCGATGGCGTCTTCGATTCGCACACGGTTCGCATCGTGGATCTGAAGGGCAACATCTGCGTCCATCCCGAAGCCGACGAAACCTTCCCGCGGCTGAAATCACAACAACGCGGCGTGCTGCAACAAATGTTTGGCATCAACGATCCGGTAATCCAGCGCGCTCTAACCGAGCCAGCCAATCTCGGCTACATCAAAAACGTCCTCGGTCTCACCGAGTTGGTCATCCCCGGCGAAGATTCCCGCAACAAACAGCTTCGCGAAATCCAACGTCTGCTCGCTAGCCCGCCGATCATCGTGCAAGTACCCGCCTCCCCAGTAGGGGCGCAGCTTCATCCCGAGCCCATGCGAGGGAACGCTGCGCCCCCACTCGGCACGCAGCCGGGCGCCGAAAGCGCGACCCCCGGCTCGCCAGCGCCTGACAGCGCGAAGCCGCAAGCGAGCGCGGGCCCGAGCGGCGAGACGCAGCAATCGGGTCCGAATCAAGCCACCGCAGCGCAGGGCACCGGCAGTCCGCAGGTCGCGGATCAGAATCCACACACGCTGGTCCTACCCTCCGTGCCCATCGATCAACTCTTCGACGACCACGCCGTCGAGCTCGAAGAGTGCAAACGCTGGGCCAACTCCGACGCCGGCCAAGCCGCCCGCATGACCAACCCCGCCGGCTTCGCCAACGTCCGCGCCCACGCCGAAGCCCACCTCCGCGCGATGTCGCCGTTGCGTCCGAATATCTGAGCTGTTTTGTTTGGTGAGCCGGTGAAGTTCTTGACACTAAAGGCGTTGAACAATAAGGTGCACCTGCTTGAGTCTTGCGAGCGTCTAGTTGCATACTGAACTTGTCCTGGATCAGGAGATGCAAGACATGAGACCCGAAGCTCGCATAAAAGCCCTTCGCGACGCGGCACCTGGAAGCTGGGTGGCGTTTTCACGGGACGAGTCTCAGGTCGTTGGCCACGGTAAAACTTACGATGAAGCCGTGGCGGCGGCGGAGCAGTCCGGGGAATCAGATCCTGTCATCACCCGAGTTCCGACGGACTGGGTGGCTCGGGTATTCATTTGCTGAGACTACCCTGCAAAGTATGGCCAACGCCGCAGCCTCATCCGGCCTTCCCGAAAGAACAGTTTCATTGGGCGCCACTCATCAACGTACGGTTGATCCACAAGCACACCCCGCCGAGCAAATCGATCGAATGCTGGGTGGACTCGGGCGCTCACGTTTGTCTCTTTCACGCCAGCTTGTGTCACTCGCTGGGTATCAAGCGTGTTGAGGACGGTATTAAGGAAGAGTTCGGTGGGATATTCGACGATCCGAAGAGGTCAGTCTATTTTCACAAAATAAAAGTCCTCGTAGTATCGGAGCAATTTGAGACCATGGCCGGATTCTCCTGGGAACTATCGGCGGTCGGTATTCTTGGAAGGCGAGGTTTTTTTCAAAACTTCATAACAAAGATCGATGCCTCCGGCACGCCTCCTTTCATCGAGCTGCAAAGGATCGTTTCTAACTGATTGCGCGGATTCAGCCGCGCGGGTGTGCTAGCTAGTAGCCGTTTCATTCACGAAAGATTGCAAGAGTTTGGCCTCGAGAAATCGAGGCTTTTTTGTTTGAGATCACAATGAATCAGCAAACCGCATCAACAACGGCACCAGCCAACGGCCAGTCCGCGCTGCACGATCTCTTCGCCCTTACGGACGAGCAGATTCTCGAGATCGAGCCGGAAGCGCAGGATGTGCAGGTTCGAGGTTCGACAGGCGGGGTCGATCCATCCCCGGACGTACAAACGGACTCGTCGAGTCAGGCCACGAGCAGCGACTCGCACAGTGACGAAGCCAGCGCAACCGCTCACACGTCACAAAACGCGCCGAGCGGAACCAGTCACCAGTCACCGGTCACCAGTCACCAGCCCGCCGACGCCGCCGAAGTGGCTAGCCGATCGCATGGCCGACCCGCAGACCGGCGCCGAAGCGCGCACCCTGTGGGATGCCATCCAACAAGAGCGACAGGAAGCCTCTGCCTACCGAGAAATATTCGCCAAACCACAAGAAGCAAAATCCGCAGCGGAACGCGCCCGCCTGCTGGACGACATCGATCGTGCCTATTTCGCAGGCGATGCCACGCAGCGCGCCCAACTGGCAACGACGATGCTGCGCGAGGACCCCGCTGCGTTCCGCGAAATGGTCTTCGCCGGCCTGCGCGCGTTGGAAGAAGCAGAGAAAGGCACCAATACCAGCGCCGAAGCGGCAAATATCCCGCGGCTGTCCAAGGCTCTCGGAGCGGAGCGTAGCAACGCCCCCGTAGGGGTTCAGCTTTATCCCGAGCGCGAGCGAGGGAATGCTGCACCCCATCTCGGCAACACGCCAGCCGTCGAAGCTCACCTCGCCGCCTACGCCGCCTTCGAGCGCTCGGCAAATGAAGAACTGGAACGCAGCGTAGTTGGCACGATCGAGAGAACGCTGGATCAAGCGTTGCCGAACGGCGGCCGAGCCGATGGTGCTGCCATGAAAACGCGCCTGGCTTCCACCATCCGCCAAGACATCGAGAAAGCTCTGCAGGGCGACCAGCAACTCGGCCAACAGGTGGCGCAAATCCTGGCCGCACGTCGCTCCGGCGGCAGCCCAGCCTTTCGCTTCGATGACCAAGCGCGTGCCCAAGTCGTGCGATTGATCGGCGAAAGGGCGCAGCAACTCGTGCCCGGAGCAGCCAAGCGCGTCCTGAACGACTGGACACAGACCACCCTGGCATCTCACCGCGCCCGAACGAACCGCACGGAAGCCGTCTCCACCAGAAGGGAAGTAGCAACGGCAAATCCCGAGCCGCGCACGGGTTCCCCGCCAACAAGCGCGACGCGCGGTCAGCAAAACCAGCCGCGCCGGCAAGATACGAGCACCACGAACGCACGCAAAGTCGATTACCGCAAGCTAAGCGACGAACAAATCTTGGAAATGTAGAGAAAAACGGTCCAAGAGTTGAACGGTGCAAGAGTATAAGAATCGCGAAAACCGGTCGTTGGCGAAGATGCTCCCGTCGCCGTCCGCCTTTCACTCTTGCACTCTTGAATTCTTACACTTTTACACTTTTCTTTAAGGAGAACACCAGATGCCAGCACAAGCAAACGCGAATGTCATCGCGCTGCAGCTCGAGAAGGTGCGCGACAAAGTGCCCCTGCTCTACGAACGCGACGACATTTTACTCACCATGATTCAGCAACGCGGCGACGTGGAAAAAGTGTCCAGCCGCAACATGCGCCTGCCCTTGCAAGTCAACCCCGGCGGCAAAGCCGGCTCCTACAACGCCGACGGCGGCGACCTGGGCCGCGGCTCCGGCACGCAGTACGACGTCGCACAGGTCTCGCCCATTTTCTTCCGCTTCGCGATTGAAATCACCAAGCTGGTGGAATACGCCACCACCGGCCGCGAGCGCGCCATCGAAAACGCCGCCAAGCGCGAAGTCGCCAACGGCATGAAGCAGTTCCGCGCCTTCCTCGACAAGCTGATGCAGACCGCCGGCAACGGCGTGCTCGGCACCATCAACTCGATCGCCAGCACCACATTTACCATGGCCGTGCCCTACGGCGCGGCGCTGGTGTACCCCGGTCAGACCATTCAGGTTTACGACACCACGCTGACCACCAATCGCGGCACGTGCGTGGTCGTTTCCGCGGACCCCATCACCGCGCAGACCATCACGGTCGACGCTGTTCCTGGCGGCACGGTGGCCACCGACGTGATCGTCCACGATGGCCTGAGTGGCGCGCAGCCGGTCTCGCTGTTCGGCATCAAGTACCACCAGAACAACGCGGTCACGGGCACCTGGCTCAACCTCAACCGCGCCACGTACCCGGTGCAGCTGGCCACGCCGCGCGTCAATGCCGGCAACGCCGCGCTGACGCCCTCCAACGTGCGCCTGGCCATCAACAAGGTCCGCAAATCGCTGGGCATCAACCACATCGGCAAGCTGATCGCCTACATGGCGGTCGAGCAGGAGCACGCCTGGGAAAATCTCGGCATCACCGTCAGCCAGATCATCAAGGAAGGCGGCGCCAGCGACGGCAACGATTTGGATCTGCTCTTCAGCGGTCGCAAGACCATGAGCGGCATCCCCATCAAGTCCAGCGTAAACGCCGACCAGACCCGCGTCGATTTCCTCGACCTCTCGCACTGGGGCCGCGCCGTGCTGAAAGACATCGACTTCTACGAAGTCAACGGCAACACGGTGTTCCCCATCTACGGCGCCAGCGGCGGCCTGGCGGCCAGCTACATCTTCTACTTCGACACCGCGTTCCAGGTGTGGGACGACTCGCCGCGCACCGGCGCTTTCATCGACACACTAGCGCGTCCGTCGGGCTACTAGTCGAGTGACTGGTGACTAGTGACTAGCAAGACCTTCCCAATCACACCACGCGAGAGGCGGCGCATCGCGCGGCGAGCCTACCCAACACGCTCCACGCTCGCGGTGCCGCCTCCTTCCTCGCCAGTCACAAGTCACCAGTCACGCGTCACCGTCCTCCGCGAATCGCACGAAACGCCAGAATCGGTAGCGCACCGTCTCGAACTCGCCGGTGGACGCAACCCCTTCGGCGAACCCAACTACCGCGCCGTCTGGGGCTGGAATCGCCTGGCATGGATTGGCGGAAAATTCGAGGAGCACGATCCCGCAACAGGATCGTTGCTTCGCGAAGTCGTCGACCTGCGTCAGGAACCCAAATATCCGGCGGTAAATCGCTGGCACATCGAGAAGTGGCTACCCGCGGAAGCTCTACGGTTCGCCGCGCGCGTGGTACGCACAAACGCTCGAGCTCGCCGGCGGTCGCAACGTGCCGGCTCTCGGACCGTACCCATCGCGCGGCGAATACGAGCACTGCTTCACACTCGAAGGCCCGCGCGGCGAGTTCGTACAACTCACAGCGACGATCGCGGAGCACATCGCCCGCGCCATCGAATGGTCACGCCGCCATCCGCGTGCATCGTCGAAGCGCTCGCTGTACGACCGCGAACAACGCCAGGAGCGCACCTACGACGCCTGGGCCTACGACATGCTCGACGACGCCGTTCCAGCGTTCCACCGCCAACCGTTCGTCACAGTTTTATAAAGGCGCACAGCTTGCCGTGCCCGGCGACCTGGATGTGTCCTTCATCGAAGTTGAACTGCTACGCGAATAGTGGTCGAAATCACGATTGGCACAACATACAGCCCATAGACCGCCATGCTGACGAGCAGGTCTGGCCAGCCTCGGGTTCGATATAGGTAGTAGGGAATAGCCACGGGCCAGCCAAAGAAAACAAAGGCGTCGAATTCATACGGTAGGCTTACGTTCCGCCGCCTTCGGTCCGTTCGCACCCACATCGCCAGCAGCGTTCTGAATTCAAAGCCCCACAGAAGCGTGGTTGCCTCCGGGGACGCCGCGTGACCGTGAAGCGCCAACGCCGACAGGCCGATCGCGTAGATCGCGGTCACTACGACCAGTGTTAGTGGAACTCGGAGCGCGGGCATGCCGCGCCAATCTTACCTAGCGAAGATTCGGATTGCCATGACGCGCATCGAACTATGGTTTAAGGGTCTACTTGCTGCCGCCATCAGTGGTGGCGCCGGCGGGGTTCTAACAGGCTTCGCGGCCGTCGGCATCGACCCGCAACATTTCAACCTGCAATCAGGCAGCGGCGCTACCCTGCGCATCGGAGCGGCCGCGGCGCTGATCAACTCCGTAATCGGCGTTGCAGCCTACCTCCAGAAGTCACCGCTGCCAGACGAGTAAGGCGCGGATTCCAAGCAGGGAACTTCTAAACATCCCCGAAGATAAAGGACCCGACCATGCCAGTTGTCGGATCATCCGCATACAACACCGCCGGACAAATCACCGCGCTCGTTCGCTCGCTGCTGAACGACTCGCAAGGCAATCTGTTCACCGACGCGGTGCTGTTGCCGTACGTCAATTCCGCATACCGCAAAATGCAGCGCGCCATCGGCAACGCCGGAGGCGGCGGCTTCATCCAGGACGACGCGCTCCTAGTCGTGACCGCGGTCACGCAGACCGACACCTCGCTGCAGGTCTCCATCACCGACGCCACCGCGCCGCCGAACCAACTGCCGACGGATCTCCTGGTTCCAGTAAAGCTGTGGGAGCGTCCCAACGGCTCGACCGACGATTTTCTCGAGATGGTGGACCTCTCGCAACACGGCGGCCTGCCGTCGCGCGTGCAGGATGTGACCCTCAGCGTCTGGGAGTGGCGCGCCGACGGCATCTATTTTCTCGGCGCCACGCAGGACACCCAGATCCGCCTGCGCTATCTCAAGGCCTTTCCGGATCTCACCGACGCGACCTCACCGGTTCTGGTACGCAACGCACAGGAAGCCATCGCCTATGCGTCAGCCGCCCTGGCCGCCTGGTCCCGCGGCAGCCCACTCGCGGAAAAGTGGGACGAAGCCGCCAGCGACGCCATCGAAGACCTCGTAGCAGCGGCCGTTCGGCGCGAGCAGCAATCTTCCCGCCGCCGGCGCCCATTTTCCGCCCGCAGCGGCTACACCCCATTTTGAGATTCAGGAGGCAACGACACATGGCCATTACGATCACGCTTTTGCCGAGCAACGAAGATGGTTCCGGCAGCAATTTGTTCTACGCCATCGGCACCCTGTCGTTTTCGGGAAATTACGCGCCAGGCGGCGACACCCTCGATTTCACCACGGTCGCGGACAAGCTGCCCAGCACGCAAATCATCCAGGCTTTCGTGGATAGCCAGAACGGCAGCTCCGGCTACTACGTGCCGGTGCAGGGAAGCGCCCTCAACAATTGGAAGCTGAAGGCTTTCACTGGGGGAGGCACCGAGCTGGGAGCGGTCGCGTACTCCACAACCTTCGTGAACGGCGACATCGTCCAAATCACCATCACCGCCCGCAGGCTGCAGTAGCGTCAATCGCGACGCAAGCGCCACTTGCCCTTGAAACTGTCGCGAATGAGCTGCTGTAGGTGCGGCTCGCCATCCAGGTTTTAACTGGAGCGGAGTTCGAGTTTTCCTCGATAAACTTGCTGCAGTAGCTCTCTGAACTCGACAATTTCTGCTCTGGACGAAAAGCAACGCTTTGGCAGGACACAGGCACGATTGCGGCCGATGTACAAGAGGAAGAAGACCTTCGTCTCCAGTATTCGTTCAAAGGCGGTCCAAAACAACTCGGAACACCCGAAGGGCGCGTTGATCTCCACCTCGTGTTCGGAGAAGAAATAGTCGGCAGGGCCGAGAATGTTCGGGTTGCGGCGCACTTCGGACCGCGCCTGGTAATACGGCAGTCCAACCATAAGGCCACCTATAAGGGCTGGAAAAAGAACCCATCCGAGCCAGGGAGCAAACCCGGCTAGGGTCGCGTTCTCGGATCGAAAAAACAAAGTCCATATCATGCCGCCCAGGAACGCGACAGAAAGTAAAAAGAGAATCCCCCTTTTTGCGTCATATTTGCCGAGCAGAACGGCCAAGCTTCCCTCGTAGAGCTCCGACGCAGTAAGGCTCACGCGTACCTCGATTATTCTTCGTTCGCTCATGGGTTGGCTGGCGAGCCTAGCATGACTCGAAAGCGTTACCAAATGACTTCCGGTTGGTCCTCCAGTTCTGAAGGAATTCGTATGATACGATCCAAAATCGCGTCGCGCTTCAAGCGCGCTAGAACGATGGGGTTCTTCGGGATATTCCTGGCATTAGCGCTGCATGTGTGGCCTGGTGCGGTCGTGCCGGCACGCGCCCAAGGCACCCGCAAAGACGACATCGTCTTCAACTCCCGCGGCATTCCACTGGCGGGAGCCACGGTTCGGGTCTGCGCCATGCCCGCATCAGGACAGCCCTGCACGCCGCTCGCTTTGCTGTACTCCGATGCCGCGCTGACCCAAGCCATCGCCAATCCCACCACCACCGACGGCCTGGGCAACTATTTCTTCTACGCCGCGCCGGGCAAATACGAAATCGAGATCTCCGGGCCGGGAATCACCACCAAGCAGCTCCCCAACGTCATCCTGCCCAACGATCCCGCCTCGCCCACTTTCAGCGGCGCCGTCAGCGCGTTCTCGCTGAACCTCGGCGGCAACCTGAGTGTCACCGGCAACACCACGGTGGTCGGCTCGCTGGCCAGCGGCACGCTCAATCTGAGCAACCAAAGCTCCCCACCAGGCGCCGCCAGTGCCGGCACTGTGAACCTGTACACCAAATCCTCCGATAAGCGCCTGTACTACAAAGACGAGACCGGCGCCGAGATCGGCCCCATCGCCAGTTCCAGCGGCGCCCAAACCAACATCGTCAACACTTTCACCGCCACGCAAAACTTCGACTCCGACATCGAAACCAAAGGCCCCAACCCCAATTTCAGCCTGGCGCGATTCGGTGGCTACAGCAGCGCCACGTTTTCGCCGCCTTCCACCACCGGCACTATCAATTCCGCAAGCTCCACTCTGACGCTGGCTAGTGCCCAGGATTTCGCCAACGGGCAAGGCCTCGTGGTGTGGAAGGCCGGAGTCCTGCCGGCGGTGAATTCGGTCACCACCCCGGGAACCCCGACCGTAACACCCATCAACCTGATAAACGGCTCGACCACCTACACCTACAAAGTGATTGCCGAAGACCGCCAGGGTGGTTTGACGACTGCCAGTTCCTCGGGTTCGACCACCACAGGGCAAGCAACGCTGGGCGCGAACACCGTTACGTTGACGAACTGTACGCGAACCAGCGGCGTGGATACCTACACTTCCAGCGCTCCCCACAACCTCACCGCCGGTACCCAGGTGGACATCGAGGGCTTTGGCGGCAACAGTTTTTGCAACGGTGTGAAAACCATCGCGGCAACTCCCACGGGCAGCACCTTCACCGCTAACGATGGTCCGCTGGCCGACGAAAACAACAGCAGCGGAACGCCGCAAGCCACGGTCTTTGCCTGCAACGTGCTGACCTTTCCCAACGGCAGCTTCAGCGGCAGCAACACCATTCGCTACTGGGTTTATCGCAACAATGCGCTCGCCGGCGTAGCCCAAGGCATGGACCCGTGGTTCATGGACTGCGGCTATCCCGCGCCACTCGCTCCAGGTTATGTGCCGTCCACGCCCCCAGGAGCGGCGCAGCCCGGTTATCTGGCAACCACTATTAGCTCCGGCGGAGGAACAACGACCCTGACGTTGGCAGCCCCGGCGGGAACCACCGCCACCACGCAAACGGTGCTCCACGATAATTCCGTGCCGCTGAAGAATGCCATGCAGGCAGCGGTCAACAGCGTCGGCGGCACCGTGTACATCCCCAGCGGTGGCGGAAGCTCACCCTACTGGGTGTTCAATTCCACGCTCGATTTCAGCACCATAAGCACCACCAACAGCGTGCGGGTGCATTTCAACACTTCCAACGCCTTTCTCAATCAGCCCTGGTTGCCGCACGGAAACATGGAGTTCGAGGGCGAGCCCCGTGTGACCACCTCCTTCCAATATGTGCAAACCTCGGAAATCCAGGGATTTGCGTATCCGTTTTTCATTCTCTCCGGGCAAGCCAGCGGCGTGCGCTTCAGCCGCCTGTTCTTGCAGGACAACCAAAGCCAGCAGACCGCGATTCTGACCGATTCGGGATCCGACGGCGGCGGCATTGTGGGCCTGACCCTGGATGACGTCAGCGCTGGCGGCAATACTCAGGGCAACGTCCTGCTCTTCAAGGGCGGTTTCGATTACTTCATGAATCGCGGCATCTGCGGCACCGGCACCAGCGCCTTCGTGCCCCTGCCTTGCTTGCAGTTCAGCGACGCCAGCGCCGCCGTCACCGCCTCCAACCCTCCGCAGGTTCCAGGTATCGTCCGCGTCAAGGGCATGTATTTTGCCGGCAACGCCATGGAGATCGCTTGCCCCGGCACCAACAACGTGGCCGTGAACGACATGGAGTTCGTGGGCAGCTTGTTCGAGAGCGTTTCCGCGCCATACCTGCGCTTCAACTGTAACGGGCTTTTCCAGGCCATCAGTTTCAAAGAAATCGTCACCGCCGACAATCGCGTAGGCTTTGGCACTCCGGTGATCGACGCGCAAAATACGAATAACCTTTTCGGCGTGTCCTGGGAAGGCGGCGCGCTCAGCAACAGCTTTTCGCCTTTTCTGATCAAGCCGGTTTCTCCCATTACCGGTGGGTTGCTGTTGAACTCTCCTTTCAGCAACCCCGGTAATTCCAGCGTAACCTTTGTGTCCGGTCTCGGGATCGCCAGCAACGGCACTCTCTCTCTGAGCGGCTCGGGACGCGCCGAGTTTGCCATGGCTACTTCGGCCGCGCCCAGCGTGTCCGTCAGCGCCGGAGGCAACGTCCCGGTAGGCGTCAGCAACTTTCAAGTGCAGTGGCTGGACGTGGATGGAAACGCCAACGGCCTAAGTCCCATTGCCGCCGCCACTACCACCTCTGGCAACCAGACGGTGACGTTGACGCCCCCAGCTCCTCCCGCCGGCGCGGTAGGGTATCTGCCGTTTGTTGGCGGCGTGGAAGCGCAGCACACCCCGTGTCACCAGGCGATTCCTGCGGGCACGAATTACGTCGATACCTTCAACTTCGCTTGCGGGACCTCGCCCGCTCCCAACACCGCGGGCGCCACCATCTTTGGCCCCAACGGGCTTTCCGGACAACAGCTCCGGCTGACCAACAACGGCAACGTAGTCTCCACCAATTTCGGCGCCGGGCTGACCGCCCCTCGCACCCTGTATATCCCGGACGTCAGCGGCTACAACGAAGTCTCCAGCTACTTGAATTCCAGCTATGACAATTTCAACCGCGCCAACGGAGCCATCGGCTCCAACTGGACCCTGCAGCAAAACGGGCTGAACGTTTCCTCCAACCAAATTATTGGCTCCACCGCAGCCGCCTCCAATACCGCTTTCTGGAACGCCACTCCCTTCGCGCCAGGCCAGTTTGCTCAAGTCACCATTACCGCCCTGAACGGCACGACCGATTTCCCGGGCGTCACCGTGCTGGCCTCCGGCACCGGCGGCAGCTCCACCTATTACGACTGCGTCGAAAACTCCACCACCATCTTCATACAGCGCGTAGTCAGCGCAGTGACCACCAATCTCACCAACACTGCTTCCACCGGCGCCGTCGGCGATGTACTGCGCCTCGAAGTGACACCCTCCGGAGCGTTGACCTGCTACAAAAACGGTGTCTCCACACTGACCCAAACTGACACCACGATTACCTCCGGTGCGCCTGGCCTGCTGGTCTCCGGCAACGTGGCCACCATGGACAATTGGAGCGGCGGCAATCTGCACCCGCTCGCTCATCTGGACGTGGAACAAGACTGGACCAAGACGCAGCATTTTCCAGGCAACGGCGGCACTTGCGCCATGTCCGCGGGCACAACGTGCACCATAACCGTGACTCAACCGACTACGCCGTCGTTGCCGCGTTGCGTGGCAACGGTGCAGGGCACTACACCCATCGCCGCAGCTTGCAGTATCTCCGGCACCACGCTGACGATTACCGCTGCAAGTTCCAATTCAGCCACCTGGGCCGCCTACATTTTCTAGAATTTATTTCGTAACGCAAATGGCATTCAGGACCGTCCGTCTCCGCGGTGGAGCCGAGCGCATGAATCATCGGTCAAATATTCCTTAGAAAAAGTTAAGAGGTGAAGTGTGGAAACGCAAAACGCCACCAAATCCAGCGACGTCGTCGCCCTCGTAAATATCTCCGCGGAAAAATGGCCGCCGCGCTATCGCACCTATTTCGGCTCGCTCGAGATCCGCACCCGGCAACCCGGCGAGGCCTTCGCCATCACCCCGATCCACGGCTGCCTGGGCGTAATGGATCTCGGCGACAAGCGCACCATGGAGTACCGCATCACCGCGCGAGAAATCGCCGAAGATCTGGCCCGCGAAATTAACGGCGATTCCGGAGACGGCAGCTACCACGGCGTCTTCGTCGCCGCCGGCGAAATGCCCAGCGAAGGCGAACTCGCCGACGCCCGTCGCCTCCTCGAAGAATTCCATCGCCGCCTGGTATCCGCCGCCGACCTCGAATGGGAGCGCACCCACAATCCTATGTTCATCACCGACCTCGAGCGCCGCGCCGCCCGGCAGCTCGGCGTCGAAAAGCCGTGGCTCTACGACCCCAAGCCGCTAGCCGATTGCCCGGTCTGCGCCGAAAAAATCAAACACGGCGTAGCCGTATGCCGCTCCTGCGGCGCCATCCTCGACCGCGAAAAAGCCGCACAGTACGGCCTCGTCCCCAAAGAGGAAAGGCACCGAGAAAAACGGACGCCAGAACCAGCAGGGAAGTAGGCAGCAAGAGAAGGATGAATGGAAACAAAAAGAGCGGCGATTTCTCGCCGCTCATGAAGCCTGACGTGTATTGGACACGCCCGCGAAGCCTCTTCAGAATAGCACATATTTGACATATGTCAATGGGCGCGCCGAGAGCGGGTGCGGAGAGCGGGAGACTCGAACTCCTGAGGCTGCAAAGCAGCCCTCAGCGCTTCGCGGGCGCGTCCAGTACCCCCACTGGAAGCACTCTCCGAAACGCGCCTGCAACGTAATGTATATCATAGAGTACATATACCTAGTCTATTTATGTCCACCATCGGCTCACTCGACGCACCCATCGAAATCTTCGGCGGCCTGGTTACAGACATGTCTCCCGCCGACCTGCCGCACGGCGTCTCCCCCGACTGCCAGGACGTCATTTACAGCAACGGCGGAGTGGCCACGCGGCCCGGCCTGCAAACGCTCTTCGGCCCGCTCGCCGGCAATCCCACCATCAACTACATCAAGACCTACGAAACGCTGAACGCCACCCTGCGCACCATGGTCCTGGACTCCAACGGCGTGCTGTACAAAGAGACGACACCGGGCACGCTCGCGAGCATCGCCAGCAGCCTCGCGCCCAACTCCTACGCAAATTCCACCACGCTCTTCGGCCGCGAATATCTAGCCATCAGCGACGGCCGCACCGGTAACGACCTCCCGCGCCAATTCGACGACACCAACTTCGATCGCGTAAGCCAGAGCGGCCCCGGCGCCGGCCCCATCGTCGTCGACGAAAACGTGCTCGTCTCCGTCGCCGCCAGTCCCACCGGCGCGACCCAGCCCGCGGCAGTGACCATCGCGGCCAGTCCCACCGGCGCCGTCGAAAACGGATTCCTCGTCACTATCACCACCACCGCGGCGCACGGCCTATCCGCGGGCCAATCCGTCACCATCGCAGGCGTCGGCGTCTCCGGCTACAACGGCACATTCCCAATCGTCGCCATCCTCAGCACCACGCAGTTTACTTACATCGCCGGCGCGTCAGGCCTGGCCGCATCGGGCGGAGGCACCGCTGCATCTGCCACCGCCACAATTCAAACCACGACTGCCCATGGCCTCGTCGTCGGCCAGCTGGTGACCACAACGGGAATCGGCGTTGCCGGTTACAACGGCACATTTCCAATCACCAGCGTCCCCGACGCCACTCATTTCAAATTCACCGCGGCGACCGGCGGCCTGGCCGCCTCCGGCGGAGGCACCGCCGCGGCCGCGGGCAGCGTCGACACCGGCGTTCATCAAGTCTCGGTAATCTTCAAAACCCGCCAGGGCTACCTGACCAAGCCCGGCCCTTCCACCAGCTGGACCGCCAGCGGTGCCAAGCGCGCCATCGTCACCAACATCCCCACCGGTCCTTCCAATGTTGTCGCCCGCATTCTCTGCTTCACCGGCGCCGGCGGCGCCAGCTTCTTCTACGTCGGCGCCGGCTCCACGCTCTTCAGCGGCAGCATGATCCTCAACGACAACACCACCACTTCGCTCGCCGTCGATTTTTCCGACTCCGTTCTGCTCGCCGGCACCAACGTCGATAATCTGTTCCGCCTGGTCGAGCTCGGTGATTGCGCCGGCGTCATCGACTATTCGCAGCGCCTGTTCTGGTGGGGCGAGCGCAACAAGCTCAACAATTGGCTCAATCTCGGCTTCGACGGCGGTTTCACCGGACCCTCCGCTCCCGCACTATCCGCTCGGTTGGACCCCCGACGCCGTTTTTGCACCAGGCGGCACCGACGAAGCAAAGCTTCGTCGTTTGGGGCGCCGCCTACTCCATCGTCGGCAACGGCACCACCGCCACCCGCGGCCTAATCACGCAGAGCGCCGTGCAAGACACGCTGGGCATCTCGCTGATCCAAGCCAACACCGACTACACCGTCCGCGCCCGCTGCGCCATCAACGCCACGCTCACCCAAGGCACACTCCACGTGCATCTCTTCAGCGCCAGCGGCGGCATCAACACCACTGGCCTGCAACTGACCGCCGCACAGCTGACGACCAGCTACGTTGAATACGCCGCCCAGCTCACGGCGCCGCTCGCCACGATTCCCAGCGACCTCGTCCTGAGGGTCTACGCCGACGGCACACCCACGCTGAACGGCCAGTTTTACATCGACAGCATCGAGATCGCTCCCACCGCCCAGCCGGTGAACGCCTCGCTCATCCGCGCCAGCCGCGTGGCCGATCCGGAAAGCTACGACGGCATCGACGGCCTGCTCAGCGTCGCCGAAAACAACGGCCAGGCCATTCGCGCGGCCTTCAAACTCCGCGAGCGCCTCTATTTCGTGAAGGAACATTCGCTCTATGCCACGCAAGACGACGGCACCAACGAGCCCGCGCTGTGGTCCATCGCGGAAGTCTCACGCCGTCTCGGCACGCCATCCGTCCGCGGCGTAGGCATCGGCGAAGATTGGGTAGTCATCGCGCATCGCACCGGCCTGTACATCTTCAACGGCGGCGAGCCAGTAAAAATCTCGCAGGAAATCCAGCCCACCTGGAACCAGATCAATTGGCAATACGGCCACACCCTGTGGGTCACCGTCGACACCAAAGAGCGCCGCATTTTAATTGGCGCCCCGATCGGCGCCGCCACCTCACCCAACAAGGTCCTCATGCTGGACTACCGCGACCTGGACAGCGCCGAAGACATCGCCGGACGCCCTCCAGTGAACATTTCTCTAACCGGTCGCAAAACCGCCACCGACAAAACCCGCAAATGGTCCCCGTGGACCATCGCCGCAAACTCCGCCGCGCTGATCGAGCGCCCCGACGGCACAGCATTAGCCGTCGTGGGCGGCGGCCTACCCGGCGTAGGCGGCGGCAGCCCCACCGGCAAAGTCTACCAACTCAACCAATCCCAATTGTCCGACGACGGCACCGCCATCCCGAGCTACTACACTACGCACTTTTTCCCCGAACGCGCCGTAGAGCAATCGCTGAACCTGGGCGCCCATCGAAAATTGTTCAGCTACCTAACCATGTACGTAGAAGGCGCAGGCTCGCTAGCACTAACCAGTTTCACCGACTCCGCCAGCGTCCCACAAGCCCAGCAAGCGCTACCGCTAAGCTCCCCAGCGGTGAAAGATTTAGAGCTCCCAATCAACGTCCTAGGCGAGCGTGTGGCCTTTCAGGTGAGCACCAACCAATCCGGCGCCTGGTTCCGCCTACAAAAATT
This sequence comes from uncultured Acidobacteriota bacterium, assembly GCA_963788495.1. Classification (GTDB taxonomy): domain Bacteria; phylum Acidobacteriota; class Terriglobia; order Acidiferrales; family UBA7541; genus Acidiferrum. The sequence continues at coordinate 191,810 of CAWBGX010000009.1, forward strand.
CATTCCCTCGGTTCGAGTCGACCCATGGTCCCCAGTCCGCGGCGTGAACTAGTTTGGAGTGCAGCAGCTTAGGCGCCGCTTTTGAGGCGTAAAAGTAAATCAACTCGATCTAGCGAGGAAGGCGAATGGAGGCGTCGGTATTGCTCTCCGACGGACTAGGACGCGCAGGCAGAGATGGCTCCGCCAGAAAACGATCGATTCGCGCGCAGAGACCAAAAACCGGCAACCGCACAAAACAGAGCGAGTAGCAGCACCGGAAGAATCGGAAGGAACGGCGTCATATCAGCCTTCGCGCAATTAACTTGCGTTTCCTATACTCCAGCTTCACGTCCCATTCTACTTCTGTTAGCAAGATTACGGCAGAAGCCGCCCAGATGACGAGTGCTGTTGTAAACGAAATCGCTTTGAATATCTCGGCGACAGAGACTGGCCCAAAAACAGCCAACAAAACGCCAACCTCCCGAAGCGCTTCCGCGTAACGCGAAGAACGAAGCAGTTGATCTCGAATATCGGCGGCCATATCGATACTGTAAAATAATTATACAGTATCATACAGTTCCTTATAATCGGCCATTCTTGAACTCGAAGCGCACCGAATGCTAACCGTTGCACAGCTCGCCCCGCTGAAAGATCGCGACCCGTACCTCTACGAGACGCTGACGAAAATCGTCTCGGCGGTCAACGCCACCAGCCAGCGCGCAGGCGTAGACCCGAGCACGCCCGCGCCAGCGCCGTCGCCGATCGCGTCGATCTCTGTGCAAGCCTCGAACGGCTGGTTCGACATCTCCATCGCCGATCCATCCGACTCGCGGCCCGGACTCTTTTATTTCGCCGAATCTGACGTCACCCCGGCCTTCAATGCCCCACGCGTCTACTTCCTGGGCGCGTCGCGCAATCTGTACGTGCAGCTGGGCAATCAGACGCTGTACTGGCGGGGCTTCTCGCAATACATCGGCTCGCAACCATCCGCACCAATCACGTTCGGCTCACCGCCGGCAGCGGTGGTAGGCGGCGGTGCCGCGGGCCCCGCTCCGCAACCATCGCGGGGAAGTGGCGCCCTACAAAACGGCCGCGCAGCCGGCGGCAACGGCTTCGGCCTAAACCCCAGCTTCCGCATCGTCAAGCAGCCTTTGTAGGCGCTGGGCTTCAGCCCGGCGTTTCAGCCCGGCGTTTTCTGTGCGGCGTTTCTGTGCGACGCTTCCGAATCGCCGTATCCACCCTTCTTTGCCCCGAGCCTCAAACGCTCAGAGGGCAAAAAGTCCCGTAGGGGCACGGCATCGCCGCGCCCGCTCCGCGCGCAGGTCTTGAAACCGGCACGGTCCGCCGCGATGTTGCGAATCGCAAATTGCCGTAGCCGCGTTCTCTTGCCCTAAGCCCGAAGACTCAGGCCGCGGGGTTTAGACGCAAATGGGCCGTGCTCAAGCCATCGTGCAAGGTGGTGCGGGCAAGGATCCGCCCAACCCAGCAGGGAACTAGGATGCAAGTCCGCGAGTATCAAGAAAAGGATCTCGACGCCCTGCGCGCAATCCACGCAACCCAGGGCTTTCAATACCCGCTTCCGGACCTGAACAATCCGTTGTTCCTGACAAAACTGGTCCTGACCGAAGATCCGCACAACGACCGTGCCAGCTTGAATGTTTACGCCAGCGATTCCGGAACGATCGTCGGTGCCGCGCTCCTGCGCCTGACCGCGGAAGCGTATCTGCTCCTCGATCCGCGCGCAGGCACGCCCCGCCAACGCTGGCAGTGGCTCCTCGCGCTCCACGCCGCCGCCGAGCGCGACGCCTGGCAGCGCGGCCTGGAAGATGTCCACGCCTGGCTGCCTCCGCCCATCGCCAGCAAATTCGGCAAACGCCTCTCGCGCCTGGGCTGGGTCCGCGACGACGCCTGGACGCCGTACTGCAAAAAACTGAAAGCAGCGAAGTAGGAAAGAAACGAAATAAAGAAGTAAGGAAGTAAAGAAGGCAACGATTCGCCTCGCACCATCTGCGTCGTTACTTCGTTGCGTCGTTGCGTCGTTGCTTCGTTACTTCGTTACTTCGTTTCCTCTTTGCTCCCTCTAGGAGACTCTCATGCCCAACACCACCAACTCCGCTTCCTGGGATTTCAGTCCCAACGACCCGGTTGCCCTCACCGCCTCCTTCAGCTTCGACACCGAAGACACGCAGGACTCCGCTCCGGTAGCTGCCGCGCTCGCGGCCATGCAAGCTCGCCTAGCCCAGGCCACGCTGACCGTCACGCAAACCGACCCAGCCACCATCACCGTCAGCGTGACCATCTGACGTTTCTTCGTGTTGGCGCTGGGCTTTAGCTCGGCGACTCCGGCGACTCCGCCGTCTTCGCAAGAATTTCAACCGTCATCAAATCTCGGAGGACTCCCATGGGACGTGGCGCACAAGCTCAAACGCAACAACTCACCGACCAGCAACTCGCCAGCATCAACGCACTCAACCAGCAGTTTCTCGGCCAGCAGCAACAGGTCGGCAATCTGCTGACCCCGCAGTATCAAAGCATTCTGAACAACCCCGGCCTGAGCCCTGCGGACAAAGCCGCGGTCACCGCGCAATCGCAAGGCTCGCTGGCCAGCGCCTTCGACTCGCTGCAGCAAGCCGCCACCAATCGCGCCGCCCGCACCAACAACTCCGCAGGCTTCGGCGAGCTCACCGACGAACTCGCCCGCCAGAAGGGAATTGCGGAAGGGAACCAGGCGCAGCAGAACCAACTCGCCTTTTCCAACACCGCCTTCCAACGCCAAATGGCCGCGTTACAAGGTCTGAGCGGCCTCTTCGGCGTGGACACCAATCTCCTCGGCCGCACTCTGGGCATCCCGTCCGAGTTGCTCAACGCCCGGGCCAACGCCTCCCGTCCCAGCGGCTTCTTCACCTCGCTAGGTTCCACGCTCGGCGGAACCCTGGGCGGCCTACCCGGCATGTTCCTCTGATGCCGGGTCAGTTGCTCAGGGGGTCGGACCTTTAGGTCCGATGTGAGCCGGCATTTGCACTACGGCTTTAGCCGCTGAGGAATTGATTTGACTGACGTCAGGGCACAACTCTCCATCGTCGGTATTTGCAAGGCCGAGCGTGCGTGCACCCGTAGCGGCCGCCGATCGTGGCGGGCGCTTTTGAGCTTTTGAAGTTGCCGCGCCGATTCTTTAGCTGAGGAGACCCTTGGCATTTGTCTCAGTCCACAGAGGCCGCGGCTGCAACGCCGCCCGCGAGCTTTCAACACTCGGGTGAATGCTATGCCCTTCCACGGCTTCAGCTGGCTCGCGACCGCCGTTCCCATCGCCGTACAGTTCGTGCTCTTCCTGCGCTGGCTGCATCGCCGCATGCGCAACGAAGAAATGGTGCGCGCCTGCGTTCGTGATATCGCGCTGAATCATCTACCGCACATCTACACCTCGCTGCGAGCGATCGCCGCACGGCAGGGAATTAAGGTGCCAGAAAACCCCGTCGTTCACTTCGTCGACTTCAACGGCCGCCGTTCCTGACTCCGGCAGCTCGTTTACCTGGCCCACCCCGAGGTCTCCAGGGGTCCCGTAGGGGCACGGCACGCCGTGCCCGCTCTTTGAAGGTTGCGTTTCCACAATGACCATCCCACCCCAACTCGTAGCCCTGGCCCGCAAAGCCGCGGCCACCCACTCCCTCGACCCCGCTCTGGTCTGTGGCGTGGTCGAACAGGAATCCGCCTGGAACCCCTGGGCCATGCGCTACGAACCGGCCTTCTTCACCAAATACGTCGCATCCTTATATACAAACAATAAGGTCTCCGCCTCAGAAGCCTACGCCCGCGGCTTCTCCTGGGGCCTCATGCAGGTGATGGGCCAAGTCGCGCGAGAAAACGGCTTCGACGCCGTCTTCCTCTCCGCCCTCTGCGATCCGGAACAAGGCTTAGCCATAGGCTGCAAAGTGCTACGCAAAAAATTCGACGCCATGGCCGGCGACACCACGCGCACCCTACTAGCCTGGAACGGCGGCGCCAACCCCGCGTACGCCCCGCAAGTCCTAGCCCGTCGCGCTCACTACCTGTGAACGCAACACGAAAGATGTAGGCGCTGGGCTTCAGCCCGGCGTTTCTTAGAAGTGGTCGCTTTCCGTAATTTTTGTGCAACAAGTCCCTGTGGCACAGCCATTCCTGGCTGTGCGCTGCCGTAACGGCAACTGTCAGAAACGAACCAACCAATGTCCTGGAAACTCTCCATTCGCCTAGCCGAACTCCTTGTCAGCGCCATCCTAGCCCTGGCCCTCTTCTTCGCCTGGCACGCAGAACGCAACGACCGCGCCCAACTGGCCGCTGAACTCTCCGCCGCCAAACAAGCCCTCTCGCAAGCCGACGCCCGCCAACACGATCGCGACTCTCAACTTCTGCAAACGCTCGTCAACACTGGCCGCCCAGAAACGCACGGTCACCACGCCGGAGCAGATCGTGCGCGACTTGCCGCACCAAATAGCGCTCCCGACACCGATCGTCCTCCAGTCGGCACCCATGGAAATCCGATCCGACTCTCATACCCAAGCCGACGCAGACTCGGGTCGTCCGAGCGGCCCCGGAATCACCGCACCCAAACCCCAGGTCCAAGCCGTCATCCCGGCCGAGGACCTCAAACCGCTCTACGACTTCACCCTGGACTGCAAAGCCTGCCAAGCCAAGCTGGCCGCATCCCAAGCCGACCTCACCGACGAAAAATCCAAGACCGCGGTCCTCACGAAAGAGCGCGACGCCGCCGTCCGCACCGCCAAAGGAGGCAGCGTCCTGCAACGCGCCGCTCGCGCAGCCAAGTGGCTAATCATCGGCGCCGCTCTCGGAGCCCTAGCGTCGCGCGCCGCCCACTGACACCACGACAAGCCTGTAGAACCGGTGACCCAACATGAACGACCAGCAATTCTACGCCGCACTAAAACAGCACCTCGGCCCAGAACGCGCCGATCCCAGTTTTCTACCAGGACGATCGCGCGATCAATCGCGCCAAGACCCTGGCCTTGCCCTGCTACATGAATTTCAAATTGCCAAAGAGAGTCGAACAGAAATGAACACGCCGAAACTGATCGTGAAATGGACACTGCTGTTGTTGCTCTGCGGCACCGCATCGCGCGCCCAAACCGTGCAAGTACCCGTTCCACCGGTGACCCCGCCACCCGTCCCAGTCAACGTAAAAGTGACCAACATCCCGCCAGGTTGCGCGCAGGGAAGCGCGGCCTACGGCAATGCGACCATCACGATTCCGCTGATCGGCGCCAACTGCGGCGGATCGCCGCCGCCACCACCGCCCCCTCCGCCGCCGGGCTGCCAAGGCGCGATCAAGCCCACTGGCGGAATCGACAACGCCAATTGGCTCGCCCAGATCGCCGCCACCAAGGGCGCGACTCTCGAAGTCTGCCCGGGCACCTACCACCTCCAGCCCATCACCTTCCCGTCGAATACGCATTTCGCTCTGGATGACGGCGTAACGGTCAACGATGCCGGCACGGGCTATGGCGCCTATAGCCACATGCTGACGGTCAACGGATCCAACGTCAGCATCGCCGCGGTCGGCCCGCTCAAGTCCGCGGGCTTCACCATGCCCTTCGGCTACGCGTCCAACAGCGACAATTCCAACGAAGACACCAATCAGTATAAGCACTGCGTATTTGTGGCCAACGGCTCCAGTAACGTCACCCTCACCGGCTTCTGGATGACCAAGTGTGGCGGCGACGGCGTGAGCATCGACGCCGCCAACAACGTCAATCTGAACGGACTGGTTTCCACCAACAACATCCGCAACGGTGGCTCGATTACCGGGCCGGTCAGCAATGTCACCGTCACCGGCGGCACGTACAACGGCAACGTCAATTTCAAGAACGCCGGCATCGCCGACGGCTGGGACGTCGAGCAAAACTCAAAGACCTACGCGGTGACGAACTTGAAGTTTGTAGGGGTCACCACCAACACCAACGGCCAGGACGGCATCTGCCTCTGTCTGGGCCAACTAGACAGCACGTCGCCGCCGATCAGCATCTCGATCACCGGCCACATGTCGAATAGCAACGCCGCGGTGGCGCCCCCGCCCGGACTGCACGGCGGTCTGCCGTACCGGATCGTAGGGACCCTCACCGGCTCCAATGCCGTGAAGGGAACCATTTCCATTGCCGACTCCACAGCAAATGGCCAGTCCTTTACCTACAGCTATTCTCACTAATTGCCGCAGCCGTGGTTACGGCCGCATCCACCCGGCCAGACCAGCGGACCGGACGTTTTAGCCGCCGCCGTCCGCCAGCGGGGCGCCTCGTTCAGCGGAACGTGCCAAGCTGAACCCGCCAAAACGAGTCGGGCGCTCGGCTGGCGCACCCCCCGCGCCAGCCGAGCAGAACCAAGAACACCCTCAAGAGCTCCCATATAGGATGAGAGCCTCAAACCCCGCGAGCCTCAAAATAGTTGGCAATAGCCAAAGATTTCGCTTGACATTATGTCCTATAAGTTATATTATGTTAACTACGAAATCTTCCTGAAGAACAGACCTGCCCGCCACGGGTACCCGAAGTCCACACAGAAGACGTGGCCCTCCCGATTACCGCTTCCCTTACTTCTTGTCTGCTCCCTTGAAGGGCTTCAGTTGGGCAAGTTCATATTGGATGTACTGCTCCAGAAGATGCGGATCCGCGCCGACCAGCCGCCGTCCGTTGACGAAGATCGTCGGCGTGCTGTTGACCTCAAGCTTCATGGCGTTCGCCCGGCTGGCTTCAATCGCCGCCGCAGCCTCGGGGCTGGCCATGCAAGCCCGGAAGGTGTCCGCGTTGAGCCCGGCTTGAGCCGCAAATTCGCCCATCTTGGTCCAGGCGTTCTCCGCGGAAATTATCTCTTGATTGTCGTAGATGGCGTCGTACATCTTCCAAAACGCTTTAGGGTCCTGCTGGTAGGCGCACCGGCCGGCCAGTGCACCCGTCCGAGCCCAAGGGTGCAATGCCTCAATCGGAAAATCCTTGAACACGATCCGAACCCCGGGATAGTTCGGCAACATGCCGCGCAGCACGTCATGCAGGCTGCGGCAGACGGGACACTCGAAGTCCGAGAACTCAACCAAAGTCACCGGCGCCTTAGGATCGCCCAGCGACGGCGCATCCTGCATTTCGATGAGCGCCCTGTTTTCGGCCACCGGGTCTTTGGCCAGCTCCGAAACCTCACCGCGAATCAAGTACTTCCCATCTTTGCTGACATACAGTTTCGCGTTTTCGGTATTCTCCCCGATCTTGAGGTCCACGGTGGTCTCGAGCAATCCGGGGATCGCCGTCTCTTTGGGCACCGACACCGTAAGCTGTACGTCCGGCCCCCAGGCATAAAGGTGGCGCAGATAGGCATCCAGCGTCTTCTGGATTTGCGTCTGCGGAGTACTCGAGGCCGCTGGCTGAGGCGCGGATGCAGGCTTCCCCTGTCCGTGCGCCGTCGGTAAAAATAAGTTCAAAGCGAGGAAAGCTAGAGCGGTCGACAAAGTCTTCACAAGAAACCTCTTTTTTATGGAATGAACCGCTGGGCGATAGGGAACGGCCGGCCAAATCCAAATGCCCGCGACGTAATCTTCAATCCTGGCGCCGCCTGCTTGCGTTTGTATTCGGTCCGGTCGACCAGCAAGGCGATGTCTCGCACCAGCTTGAGATCGAATCCGTAGTGCTCGGCGATCTCCTTCGGGCTGCGCAGGTCCTCAATGTAGGCCTTCAGGATGCGATCCAGCACATCATAAGGCGGCAGGCTATCCTCATCCTTCTGATCGGGCCGGAGTTCCGCCGACGGTGGCTTATCCAGGGTCGACTGCGGAATGACTTCCCTCTCCCGATTGATCCACCGCGCCAATTCGTAAATCATGAGTTTCGGCACGTCGGAAATTACCGCCAGCCCCCCAGCCATGTCGCCATACAGGGTGCAGTAGCCCACAGCCAGCTCGGATTTATTTCCGGTGCTCAGCAGCATCGAGCCAAACTTGTTGGACAGCGCCATCAGATAGTTGCCGCGAATGCGCGCCTGGATGTTTTCTTCGGCCACATCCGGCCCGCGTCCGCCGAATGCCGGGGCCAGCGCTGTCCGGTAGGAATCGAAGACCTCCGTGATCGGCACGGTAATGAGTTTGATGCCCAGATTGTCCGCCAAGGCTTTCGCATCGTTCTTGCTGCCTTCCGAGGAGTACGGACCAGGCATCGACACGCCCTGAACGTTCTCGGCTCCCAGCGCGTCCACGGCGATGCTGGCCACCACGGCGGAATCGACACCCCCGCTCAAGCCCACCAGCACTTTCTTGAAGCCGCATTTAAAAACGTAATCGCGCGTGCCGATCACCAGCGCCCGGTAGGCATATTCGATCTCTTCCCGCGGCTGCGGATGCATCTCGCCTTGCCCGGTCTCGGTATCGAAAAGGACCAGGTCTTCCTCGAAGGCCAACGCCTGCGCCGCGACCTTGCCTTCGGCTGTCAGCGCCATGCTGGCCCCATCGAAGATTAAACTGTCGTTGCCGCCCACCTGATTCACGTAAACCACCGGCCGGCGATGCGTTATCGCGATCGAGCGCAGCATCTCAAAACGCAGCGCCCGCTTGTCGATGGTGTAGGGAGAAGCGGAAATATTCAGCAACAGGGTAGTTCCCTGCCCAACCAGCTCGGTAACGGGATCGCGGTCGTACAGGCAGTTAGGCCAAAAATTCTTGTCGTTCCAGACGTCCTCGCAGATCGTAATGCCCAGGTGTTCGTTCCCGAAGTCGTAGGTCACTTGCTTTGCGGCCGGCTGGAAGTAGCGGGACTCGTCGAAGACATCATAGGTAGGCAACAGCATTTTGCTCTGCTCGAAAACCATGCGGCCCCCGCACAGCAGCGCGGCCTTGTTGGCGATGGACTTCCCGGTTCCATTTTTGACCCGTCCGGCATACCCGACAATCGCCGGCAGCGGCAGCTTGGTCGCAAGTCCCTTTAGTTCCTTGAGATTTCGGTCGATGAAGGCGGGCCGTTCGAGAAGGTCCTGGGGAGGATAGCCGCACAAGCAAAGCTCGGAAAAAACGGCAAGGTTGGCGCCGCGCTGCCGCGCTTGTTCCGCCAGACTCAAAATGCGAGCCGCATTCCCCGCAAAGTCACCTATCGTGGGGTTGAATTGCGCGAGGGCTATTTTCATGCCGGCACTTTAGAATACGGGTGCTCCCGGGAGATTGCAAACGCCCGGTGTACGTTCTGTGTGCTGTTTGTTTCCGCCGCCATCACACGATCCCGTTAAAAAGTGCAAGGTGTGAAAGTCCAATTGCACCCTTAAACTGTTGCACCCTTACACCCGCCTCTCAGCAATCAAGCTGGCGATTCCCTTCCCAGCGCGCAGCTCACGATAAAACAAAAGCCGCAACGAGGGAAACCCGACTCGCAGCTCCCCAGGCTCCAAAAGGTATTCGGGATTTCGCGGACCGCCCGCAAATTCAAGCTGCGCCCGCGTATAAGTCTCAAACAACAACATCCCACCGGGTACCAGCGCCCGCGCTATTTGGGAAAACAGAGACCGCTGCAGGTAGTTGACACACAGAATGAGCGCGAAGGATTTCGCCGGCAAGGTCGCTTGTTCCAGATCGGTCTGCACCAATCGGATCCCATCGCGTGCCGCCGCAATGCTTGGCGATCTCTCGTAGGGGCACGGCATGCCGTGCCCGCTCTTGGGGTTTCCGGCCGCACAAGCCCGCTCCGCCAGAATCTCCAACGCAACGCCAGACCCGTCCACCGCCGTAACCGCCTGCTGCCGTTCCGCCAGCAAAAGCGTATGCCTCCCGGTGCCGCAAGCCAGATCCAGCGCCGGTCCCAGCGGCAGTAATGGCAGCAGCTCGTGCACAAAACCCGCCGGCTCCGCCGCTGCACTCCCGGCCGCGGCCCGATGCTTGGCGTCCCATTCGGATAAGCTGGTTATCATAAAAAAGGCTCCTGGACACTAGCCCAGGAGCCTGGAAACTGGATTCGCCGCGAACGCGAACTCCTCCGCACCTCGGAGGATTACACGCTGAAGGAGCTGCCGCAGCCGCAAGTGCTCTTCACGTTCGGGTTGTTGAACTTGAAGCCCGCACCCTCGACGCTCTCGATGTAGTCGATTTCCACGCCTTCCAGATACATGGAGCTCATCTGGTCCACGGCGACCTTGAGGCCATTGAAGTCCAGAACCTCATCGGTATCGTTGGTCTGGTTTTCAAACGCCATATGGTATTGGAAACCAGAGCAGCCGCCCCCGACAACTGCCACACGCAAAGCCACCGGCACGGGAGTCTGCATCTGCATGATTTCCTTGACCTTGGTACTCGCGACGGGCGTGAGATTAATCATAAAGTCCTTTAGCCTCCGCTCGCAGGCTCACCCGCGAGCTATTGCACTTTCCCAGTATAACAAAACTGTCCCATAACTGCACATTGCCGCGTTCCTTCCCGGCAACGCTCCCTGCGGCAGCCTTTCGACATTCGCGGAACTTCGCTTACAATACGATGCAGCCATGAGACACAAGGTCACCTTAATTCCCGGAGAAGGCATCGGCCCAGAAGTTGCCGCGGCCACCCGGCGCGTCCTGGAAGCCGCGGGCGTGCACATCGATTGGGAAGAACTCGAAGCGCGCACCGACAAAGCCACCGAAGCGGGCCAACTCGTGAATCAGTCGGCGGTCGCGTCGGTACGCAAGAACCGCGTCGCGCTCAAAGGGCCCATGGGTACGGCCATCGCCGGAGGCGCCCCCAGCGTCAACGTCGCGTTGCGCAAGACGCTCGACCTCTACGCCAACCTACGCCCCGTCAAGAACTTGCCGGGAGTGAAATCGCGCTTTGAAGGCGTGGACATCGTCCTGGTGCGCGAAAACACCGAGGACTTGTACTCGGGTCTCGAGCACGAAGTAGTCCCCGGCGTGGTCGAAAGCCTGAAGATCATCACCGAGCGGGCCTCCACCCGCATCGCCCGCTTTGCTTTCGAGTACGCCAAGAGAAGCGGCCGCAAGAAAATTCACGCCATTCACAAAGCCAACATCATGAAGCTCTCCGATGGCCTGTTCCTGAAATCGATCCGCGCGGTAGCCGAGAAATACCCGGAAACCGAATACAAGGAAATGATCGTCGACAACGCCTGCATGCAGATCGTGCTGGACCCGCAGCAGTTCGACATGCTGCTCCTACCCAATCTCTATGGCGACGTGATGAGCGACTTGGCAGCAGGCTTGGTAGGCGGTCTCGGGGTCGTACCGAGCGGAAACATCGGCGACGACTGTGCCATGTTTGAAGCGGTCCACGGCACGGCACCGGACATCGCCGGAAAGGGTCTCGCTAATCCCACTGCCCTGCTCATGAGCGCCATCATGATGCTCGATCACCTCGGCGAGCGTCCCGCCGCCCGCCGAATCGAAGCCGCATTAGAAAAGGTCTATCGCGAAGGCCAACACGTCACCAGAGACATCGGCGGCAAAGCAGGCACGAAAGAATTTACAGACGCGGTAATCAGCGCCCTAACCCCGGTTCCAGCCCACCAATAAATATGGAGTGCGGCGCTCAAGCGCCGCTTTCGCCGCGTAAGACCAGCCAAAAACTGCTTCTGCGGAAGACAATCGCCCCCAGCCACCGGGTTCCCTAAAGCCGCAACTAAAACTTAAACTCAATAATCTCAACCGTCTCCGTAGGCCCCGGCTCGAAAGTGCTTCTATCCGCAGCACTCTCCGCCGCCATCGCCAACACCGGATGCCCCCCGACAACCCGTGATCTTTTCACCGTGCCGTCCGGAGCAATGGTAACTTCAATCCGCACCGTACCCGTCAAGTTAAGCTTCCTTGCCAGCTCCGGCATCGAAGGAGTCACCAGATGTTTCGCGGTCCGTTTCGATTGCGCCCGAACCGGCAGCGCCACGCCAACAGCAGTTGCGAATAAGAGGGTAATCGCACCAACGCGCAGGCCTATTTTCGTTCTCATGGCCCCTTCCTTGCCGAATATGATCGACGACTCACAGTTTGACCCTCTGGGCGGATCGTCGGGAAGGTGGCCGGATGTACAGGTGAAGTCAATGCGGAAATAAGGCTGGCGACACTGGCACCGGCAGGCACTCCATAAGTTCAACGAAATGCGGCCTCTACGAGGCCTTCCGTTTCCCCGGTGAGGAAGATCAGCGTGGCCAAACTTCGCGGCTCCAGTCCGCCGCCGGTTCTTACCAGCCAAGCCGCTGATACACCATCAGATAGACAATCACGCCGGTAACGCACACATAAAACCACAACGGCAGCGTCCACCGCGCGATGATGCGGTGCCGGTCAAATTGCTCGATCCACGCCCGCCGCAGCGTGATCAGAATCATCGGCACGATGACGATGGCCAGCAAAGTGTGCGAAGTCAGCAGCACAAAATACACCGGACGAATCCATCCGCGGCCCCCAAAAGCCACATGTCCAACCCGGTAGTGATACACGAGATAGGAAACCAGAAAAACCGAAGACACCAGAAACGCCGAGATCATGAAGGCCTTGTGAACGGCAATCTTCCTATAGCGGATCGCCGTGTAGCCGCAAGCCAGCAGCACTCCGCTGATGCCGTTTAGAGATGCATTGAGCGCTGCGTGCGAAAACATCAGCGTTAACTTGTCCTTCCTGGATACGCGATCAGCGGGGAATCTTGTCGTAGATCATCAGCCCCAAAAGCACCGGGATGTGCAGGACGGTCGCGTGCATCAGCCATTTGGCGCGAACATTGGTCTTGGACGTGGCCGCCCACAGGCACACTTGCAGCAGCGCCACACTCGCGACCAGCGCGCCGAAGAAGTAAACGACGCCCGCCAATCCCACAATCGCGGGCAGCAGGCTGACAGCCACTAGCGCCGCCGCCGTCAGAGTAATCTGGCGAAACGTCCGAGTTCCCTCCCGGTCCACCACCGGGAGCATCAAGATCCCCGCGCGCGCGTAGTCTTCTCGATACATCCAGGCGATGGCGTGAAAGTGCGGGAACTGCCAGAAGAACAGGATCCCAAATAGCAACCAGGCCCCGCGATCCAGCGAGCCCGTGGCCGCAACCCATCCGATCATCGGTGGAATCGCTCCGGGAAAAGCCCCAACGAAGGTCGCCCAAACGGTGCGCTTCTTGAGCGGCGTGTAGGCCAGCAAATAGCTGAGACACGTCGCCACGCCCAGCCCGGCGGCGAGCAGCCCAGCCGTGAAATACAAATCCAGCGCTCCGGCAACGGACAAAACGAGGCCGAACCACACCGCCTCACGAGGCTGCAAAACGCCACTGGGCAGTGGGCGCCCGGCTGTGCGCCGCATATAGCGATCCGAGTCGCGTTCGATGTAATGGTTCAACGCCGCCGTCCCGGCGGCAATCAGCATGGTGGCGAAGACCGTCTGGGTCAGGTGCAGCCAGTCCACCGGACCGCGCGCACCCATGTAATACCCCGCCGCGGTGGTCATCAACACCAGAAACGAAACATCCGGCTTAGTCAGCGCCACGTAGGCGTGCGCGCGCGACGCCAGGGTCAGTTCGGTAGTGCGCGCGGTGCTCACTTAGACGGCCACCTGTCGCGGAGCCGGCGACGCTACTTCCCCTCGGCGCGGGATCAGCCGGTAACATACCAGCACGACAATGACCGAAAGGGCGAACAGCAATGCCCCCACCACGGTGTGTACGACGGTCAGCGTGACCATTACGGGCATGGGCTGCGGCGCATCCGCCGTGCTCACCCGCGACCACCACGCCCCAAAACCCAGCAGGAACTGCGTTCCAAATATCGCGTGCAGCAAAATGCGCGCCTTGGAGATCTCCCGCGACTGCTCGAATCGTTTGCGAAGAGCCACCGCTGTCCAGGTGACCATTCCAAGCACCACCATCGCCCCCGCGATGTGCGGCCAGACCGGAATGTCCTGATGCCGGAAGCCCGCTCCCAGCACCACCTGAAGAAAGATCACCACCGCGTTCACAGTGGCCAGCGTATGAATCGAGGGCGAACCCCGGTCTTCCAGCTGGGGCCGCTCGGAGGTCCACCATCGGCTGGTAAACACCGCCAGGCTTACCACGATCCCGAAGAAAATCTGCGCCAGGCAGGCATGCGCAACGGGCATTCCATAATGCAAGAACAGCAAAACGGTAAGACCGCCCAGCACCCCTTGCGCAATCACCACCCCGATGGCGGCAAAACCCAGGTTCCGCACCCACCGCCGCTCGTCCTTCCGCCAAAGCAAGAAAGCCAGGACGATGGTCAGCAGTCCGACGGTCGCGGCAATCACCCGGTGCGAGTGCTCGTAGCGAATGCCGCCCACCATCGGCGGCGTAAGAGTTCCATAGGAGAGCGGCCAATCGGGAACGGAAAGCGCCGCGTCGTTGGAGGTTACCAACGCCCCGGCGATAAGCAGGCAAAAGGTACAAACCGCGAGGAATATCGCAAACTTATGCACACCTGGATTGTATGCGCTCGTCATGCCCAGTCCCGAGCGGGATTATACCCCAACTGGGATTGCGGGCGCTGGTTCACCCTGAGTCTCCAAGCGCTCCTGCCTTCGCGGGGTAGTGGATCAGGTGGGGATTCCAATTCATCCGGAAACAGGCTGTCCTACAAAAACCAAACAACCGTTGGGATCCGAAATATGGAACTCGGTCATTCCATACTCCCGATCAAATAGATCCCTAATTCTGTACCGATCCTTGAACGTTCTCACATGCTCCCAAAGAGAGTGGATACCGGAAACCTCGATATAGATCTCGGTGTGCCCACGAACAAAACTCATGACTTCCTCAGATGCCGCCTTCTGAAAGTGGATGGTCTGGCCATCTCGTTCCATGATCGAGTACTCTGGCGACTTCCTCATTGCTGTGAAACCGAGGACGTCCTGGTAAAAGGCCAGGGTTTCCTCCATGTCGGCCGCCACCAACATGGGGCTAATTCTCTTCGCCATGGCCGAATCCGCCATCACGGGCCTCCGGGACCCTGCTCCTCATCGCACCTTAGGGTCATGGCACCGTAGCGACGCCTAACTCCATGCTGCAAAATTGACCCACGTCTCTTGCAGCCTCAATTGGCCGCCGAGGAAGGTTGCAAAGACGCTGCGCCGGTCTCGATCCCCAGGGCCCCGAGCACCAGTTCCTTGAGCGCCCCGATGAACAGCGGCGAATCACCCACGGCCGGCATCATCCGAAATCGTTCAATGCCCAGCTTGTTGGCCTCGATGCGCGCTTCTATGTTGATCTCGTGGAGCGTCTCGATGTGCTCGGTGACGAAGGAAATCGGCACCACCAGCATTTCCTTCACGCCTTCGTGGCCCAGCCGTTCGATCGTCCCGGTCAACGCCGGCTGCAGCCACTTCGCCGGTCCCACCCGGCTCTGGTAACAGAGAAGGTGGGTGCGCGGCCAGCCGGGGTACTGTTGCTGGCCCGTTTCGCAAACCAGACGCACCGTCTCTTCGATCTGCTTCGGATACGGATCGCCTTTTTCCACCAGACTCATCGGCAATCCGTGCGCGCTAAAGATTAGTTGAATTCGAGAACTGTCCGGAAACTGGCGCAGCACCGACCCGATTCTCTGCGCGACTGCTCGAATGTACAGCGGGTGATTGTAGAACTGGCTCACCGTCCGCACCGCGGGTCCGCCGTTCGGCTTGCCGTAAATCCGGTTCCACTCCTTGAGGCTGCTCAGCGTGGTGGCGTAAGAAAAATGCGGATACAGCGGCAACAGCACAATCTCATCCAGCGGCCCAGCTTTTCGCAACTCCTCGACCGCCTCCGCAGTCATCGGGTGCCAGTAACGCATCGCCGTGACCGCTACCGGATCGATGTACGGAGAAACGGCCGAAACCAACCGCGCCCGCTGCCGCTCGGTAAGCAGCCCGATCGGCGAGCGCCGCCCGATTTCCGCGTATTTTCCCGCCACCGGAATCGATCGCCGCGAGGAAATCAGCTTGGCCACCGGCCGCCGCAGAAAACCCAGCGGCCCCATGGGAATAATGTCCGGATCGAGAAACAAATTCAGCAGGAACGGCTCGACTGCCTGCAGCGAATCCGGCCCGCCCAGCTGGAACAGTACGATCCCGACTCTCTTCTTCCCTGCCACGCTACTTGCCCCGATTCAGCGAGTTTTTCAAGCCGCTCGATGTCCTCGCGCAACGCCGAGGTCCGCCGCGCCACGCTCAGGTAGAACACGAAGAAAATAATCCAGCCGGCCATATAAGCCGCGAACACGCTATCGAGATTCTTCATGCTGCCTCCGCTTCGCGCCGCACCATTTCAAATTCTCCGCGCATCACTTCCAGCCGGTAGCGTTGCCACAGTAGCAGCGTCATCAAGCCGAGCATCGCCACCCAGGAGAAAAGCAACACTCGCAGCATGGTCGGATCGAGTCCGGAACCCGGCTCGCCCATGACCACCGGCTGCGGATGCTGCGTTCGCCACCACCGGATCGAGCCAAAAACCAGAGGCACATCCAGGAAAGCAAATATGCCAAACAGCGCGCTGAGCAGCGCCCGCCGGTCCGGCTCTTCCACCAATGTGCGCAACAGCAGGTACGCCACGTACAGCAGCCACAATATGAAAGTCGAAGTGAGCCGGGCGTCCCAAGTCCACCAGATGCCCCAAACCGGATGGGCCCAGATGGGGCCGGTAACCAGCACCACGGTCGTAAACACCAAGCCGACTTCGGCCGCGGACACGCCGAGCGCGTCCCAGCGCAGCTGGCGCCGCCAAACGTACAGCAAATTCGCCAGGAAAGAGATGAAGAACGCCGTGAGCCCGGTCCAGGCGCTGGCCACGTGCAAATACAAGATGCGATAGATCAGACCCTGCTTTGCATCGGTGGGAGCAATGAAGAAGGACGCATAGGCCGCCGCCCCGAGGAGCAGCACCACCACGATCGCCCCTAACACATTTTTCTTCATGAGGTTCACTCCTCCAGAAGATATTCGCCGAAAAGCCACAGCGCCGTCAAAAACACCACATCGAACGCCGCAAGAAAGCCAATGCCCTGCCATTGCACGAACGGCGCACGATCGAAAAGCCCTGCCGTCACTTCCGTGCTGGCCACCAGGATGGGCGTCAGCAGTGGCAGCAGCAGCAGCGGCAAGAGCAGCTCGCGCATCCGCGCCTGCGCGGAAATAGCGGAAAGCGCCGTGCCCGCCACGGAAAGTCCCAGACTGCCCAGAAAAAACACCAAAACCAGCCAGTGCAGCACCGGTAGCACCGGCACGTTGTACATCACCGCGAAAATCGGCAGCAGCAGCAGTTCGGTCAGCAGCAGGAAAAGCGTGTTCGCCGCCAGCTTGGCCAGAAAAATCGCGAAGGGATCCCGAACGGAAAGCCGCAACGCGCTCAAGGTATCGTTGTTCTGTTCCCGCAGAAAACACGATTGCAGCATCAAGGAAGCAGCGAACAAAAACGCCAGCCAAAGCAGTCCCGCCCCAAACCGCCGCGATTCCTCGGCGGTGGGATCAAACGTAAAGCTGAACAACACGATGACGATCAGAATAAACACCACGGTCGTGGTCAGCAATTCCCGCGAACGAAACTCCGTCCGGAGCTCCTTGCCAAGCAAAACGCCAGTGTTCGCCAGCAGACTCATCGAGTCTCTCTATGAAGTGCAGCGCCGCTTTCCCACCGTCAGCCGCACCACCCAACTAAGCCCCAACAAACGTAAGTATCGAATGCAAACTCACCCCAGCCCGCGTATCAGCCACCACCGCCCCCGCATCCAAGCGGATCGCTCGTGTCGCCAGCGAAGAAATCTCCGACTCCCCATGCAGGCTCATAACGATCGTACGACCCGCATCTCGCAAGCCCCGCAAAGTCTCCGCAAGCCAACCAAGCCCCTGCGGATCGAGCCCAGTAGCAGGCTCATCGAGCAGCAAAACATCAGGCTCATGCAAAAGCGCCCGCGCAATCGCCATCCGCTGCCGCATACCCCGCGAAAAAGTCCGCACCAGCGAGTCGCGCCGCTCGTCGAGGCCGACCTCGCGCAGCAAAGTCTCGACACGTTCGGCAGGCTCGGAGTTCCCCTGAAGCCGCGCAAACAACACCAAGTTTTCCTCCGCGGTGAGCTCGTCGTAAACCATCGTAGTGTGAGCGACGAAGCCAGGGCTTTTCCCCAGAGCGCCCGAACCGCCGCCTACCCGCGGGAAATCGACTCTCCCCGCCGAAGGCCGCACCAACTCCGCAGCGATCCGCAAAAGCGTAGTCTTCCCCGAGCCATTCCGCCCGGCCAACACCACGCACTCGCCAGGCGCCACCTCAAACGACACCCGCCGCAAGGCGTACAGTCCGCCGTACCTTTTCTCGATGTTTTCGAAGCGCAGTCCAGTGGAGGAACGTGCCGGCGGCGCCACCGCTCAGCCCCGCACGAGGTCGCGGAGCACCTTTTCCGCGCGCGCCCGTTCCTGCGCGTATTCTTCTTCGGAGATCGTGCCGGCCTGGCGCCGCAGCTCCAGCCGAAACATCTGGTCCTTCAACGAATCGAGGCTAACTCCGACAGCGGTGTCCAGCTCCGCCAGCCGAGGAGACTGGGTTCGATCGGGAGACGTAACGGGAGACTTCGCTTTCTTCGGCCGCGCAGCCGGCGCATCCTCAACCTCGGACGCCGCACCGCCGGCCACCGCCACGACTGGCCGCCGCGCCAGCAAAATCGCTCCCAGCGCAAAAACTCCCAGGAATCCGGCAATCAGCGGCCATTTCAATACATCCAGCCGGCCGGGAATCTGCTCCACCCTTACACCGCCCTCGGCCGCTGCTCCTTGTTGACTGTCGCGTCCCTGCGCTCCACCGTCGCCACCGGCACTCTGCGGCGGCGCCGTACCCGAAACGCTCACGGCCAGCACCGTATTTGCCGGCACGCCCTCGCGACCATAAATATTCATTCCCTGTTCTTGGCCGCCAGGCTGCAGGCCGTCCCCGCTGATCTGCATGGTCGGCGGCGCCAGAACCAATAACCGCGCACCAGGATACATCGTCGGCAAATTCAGCGTGGTGGAGTTCCCCGCGTACGGCAGCTCGTAGGAGTACCGCACGCCGCTCTCGCCGGGACGAAAGGCAAACGCAATGGCATATTTGTTCTTGTTCTTATCGATCGTGGCCTGTACCACCGGCATGCCCGACGGCCCCCAGGCCGCGGTCTGCTGCAGCTGCGCTTTGTCCGGCACGGCAAACTCGAAGTTCCCATCGGCCCGGAAATACGCCTGCGGCGGCTTGGAATTGTTTTGGATCGAATACTCTTCCCCAACGATCAGCGTGGACCCATTCGGCTGCAGGATGACGATATGCGACGGCACCCCGATAGTCTTGGCGTCTTGCGTCGGGTCAAAAACTTCCACTTTGATGTCACTCGTGCCGGGAGGCACCGGCTGGTGGAAATTCACGCCGTGAAAGACCGCGCGCACCAGCATGGGCTGCGCTCCAAGAGAAGGATTGTCGAAAGAAAACTCGCCCTGCGCGTCGGTCTTGGAATTGGCCACCGGCTGCATCCCGCCCTGCAACTGGATCAGGATCACTTCCACGCCCGCCGCCGGTTTGCCGCTGGTGCCGTTTTTAACCGTGCCGTGTACCGTTCCGGCTTGCGCGAAGACCAACGGCGCCAAAACCAAAACTGCCAGCAGGCTGAGGCGTCCAGCTATCCGGGTCATCGCGCGCCTCGCTCCGCGTCTGCGGGACGCGCACCACGCGGCCGGCGCACTTGCGATTCCGTTACCTGGTCGATCTCCGCAAGAATCATCGCCGCTTCGCTTTCGATGGAAGTCTTCATGGCCTCGTAGTCGCCCTCGGAATACTTTCCCGAGCGAAACTCAAACCGCAGGTCGCGCAGATTGTCGTAAATGGTGTCGCGGCGCTCCAGCAACTGATCCAGCTTGGACCTGTGCGGCGCCAGATCGGAAGCGTCCGGTTGAATGTAAAAGATGAATAGAATCGTGGCGATCGCCAGCGCTAGACACGCACCGAGGACGGCGCCGTCCGAGGAGTTGATTACCAGCATGATGGTGAGAGGTGACAAAATACCGGCCATCAATCCTCTGTCTCGCGAGCCACCCGCCGCCGGGCCCGCTCCAATTCATCCCGCGAGATTCCCGGCGGAACTCCGGCGGCGGCAATTTGCTGCGCCGGTCGGGCGCGCCAGCGAAAGATCACGAAGATCACGATCCCGGTCCCCAGCAAGAGATAAACGCTGGGCAGGCTCCACGCCACTAAACTGAGGCCCGACTTGGGCGGCTCGGCATACACTTTCGTTCCGAATTCCTGAACGAACGCTTGGGTAATGACGTCTTCCGAATCTCCGCGCGCCACGCCCTGATCGAGTTCCTTGAGCATGCTGGTCGACGTCGTGCATCCCACGTGATTGCACTGGGTCAGCACCTGGTTGCAGCCGCACATGCACATGAACTTGCCGCCGATTTGTTTTGCCTGGCTGGTTTGCTGCGCGTACACGGGTGCCGCGAGCACCCCGGCGGAGGCGCTGGCAAAGCCGAACGCCAGAAAAGCGATTAGCCGCGGGCGCCTAATCATGGCCTTCTCTAAGCGTCGAGGATGGGGCCAGCGTCTGCCCGAGCGGCCGGGCCATAGCCGGCTCTTGCACGCTGGAGAACGCCAGGACCGCCCGGCGATTCGGCAGCAGCGTCACAATCGTCCCCAGCACCACGATGCAGCCGCCCAGCCAGATCCACTTCACCAGCGGATTGAGATACGCGTGGATGACCGGAGCCTGATTGTCCGGGCTCTGACCGGCGTACACCACGTACAAGTCGTCGCGCAAAGTAGAGTAAATCGCCACCATCGTCCCGGATTGCTCGTTGGTTTGGAAAAAGCGCCGCTCGGGATACAGCATCATCAGCGGCTTGCCGTCCTTCATTACTTCCACGATCATGCGTTCCGAGGTGTAATTCTTCTCCGGCTTGGAATCAAAGCTCTGCAGCAGCAGATTGTAGCGTCCAATCTTCAGCGTCGAGCCGAGTTGCATCTCTTTTTGCACATCGCGATTGAAGGCCGCGCCCGCCAGGCCCACGAAAATCAGCACCATGCCCATGTGCACGATGTATCCGCCGTACCGCCGGGTGTTGCGCATGGTCAGGTCGACCGCTGAAGCGAACAACGACGCCCCCGAGCGCGCCCGAATCACCTTCGCGCCGCGGAAGAACTCCATACCGATCGTCGAGGTCACGAACACGCACAGGCTCAAGCACACCAGCGAATAGAACTCCCGGAGACCGGCAGCAAACGCGATGGCGCCAAAAAACACCGCCGTAATTAGCGGCCACCCGAAATTGCGCTTCAAACTGTCGGTCGATGTCTTGCGCCAGGCCAGCAGCGGCCCCACACCGGTCAGGAAAAGCAGCAGCAGCCCGATCGGGATGTTCACTTTGTTGAAGAACGGAGCTCCCACGCTAATGCGCGAACCGGACAGCCATTCGGAAAACACCGGGAACAGCGTCCCGGAAAGCACCGCGACGCAGGACACCAGCAGGATCAGGTTGTTGAACAAGAAGCTCGACTCGCGCGAGACCATGGAGTCCAGCTGATTCTCGCTCTTCAAATAATCGCGATTCTTCACGTAGGCGGTAAAGCACACCACCAGAATGATCGCCAGAAAACCTACGAACCAGTTGCCGATACTCGATTGCGCGAATGCGTGCACCGAGCTAACCACGCCGCTGCGCGTCAGCAGCGTCCCCAGGATGCACAGCATGAACGTGCAAAACACCAGCCACACGTTCCACACTTTCATCATCCCGCGCTTTTCTTGCATCATCACCGAGTGCAGGAACGCCGTGCCCGTCAGCCACGGCAGCAACGACGCATTCTCGACCGGGTCCCATCCCCAATAACCGCCCCAGCCGAGCACCGCATAGGCCCAATGCGCGCCCAGCAAAATTCCCATGGTCTGGAAGCACCACGCGATCATCGTCCATTTGCGTGTCAGGTGGATCCACTTCTCCCCCGGATAGCGGGCCAACAGCGCCCCAAGGGCAAACGCAAACGGGATGGTAAAGCCGGTATACCCGGAATACAGGTTCGGGGGATGGATCACCATTTCCGGATATTGCAGCAGCGGGTTCAGCCCGTTGCCGTCGGCACGAGTAAAGATGTCCAATACGCCGTTGGCCCCGGGAGTCGCCAACACCTTAAAAGGGCTGGCCACGAAATTATTCAGCGTCAAAAAGAAGATTTGCACGCCGGCCAGCACCACGCCGACATACGGCATCAACTCGCCATTCTTGTTGCGGTACGCAAACAAAGCGGAGAAGACGTAAATCGCCAGCAGGAAGCTCCAGAACAGCAGCGACCCTTCCTGGCCGGACCACAGGGCGGCTACCTTATAGAAAGTGGAGAGATCGCGGTTGCTGTGGGCTACGACGTAGGCTACCCAATAGCTGTCGCTGAAGAAGAGATAGACCAAACTGCCGGTGGCCAGAAAAATCAGGCCGCAGGTTGCCAGCCCCGCCTGCCGCGCGCTCTTGACCAGCAGCGGATGCCGCGTGTAAATCGCCGCGATGCCCCCGACGAACGCGTACACCGCACAAATAAAGGCCAGCAGCAGCGCAAACGAACCGAATACATCCACGTAGACCCGCCTTCCCCCGATAGCGCCGGGCTCGCTATCAACTACATCGTGCTGGGCTGCGCCGAACTTGCCGCCGCATTGCCGGAACGCGACGGCGGTCCGGCCGTCGGTGCCGCCTCATACTTCGACGCGCACTTGGCCTGCACATGCTCGGCCACAAAACTTCCGTTCCTCGCCAGGCTGCCTTCCACCAGCGCCTGCGACTTATCGACGAACGTATCCGGCAGGGGGTCACTTCCCACGTAACTTACCGGCAAGGACTTCCCTTCCCCTTGAAGGGTGAAATCGACGCGTCCGGACATCCGTCGGATGCTGCCCGGCTCCACCGTTCCACCCACGCGCAGCCGATGGCTGCGGGCGGCGCCTTGCAGCGTGGAGAGTTCTGCGATGGTGTGGTAGTACGTCTTGCTTTCGCCGTAGCCTAGCCACGCCAGGAAGGCCAGTGACAAAACAATAACGCCGATGCCGATTCCGAATTTTGCCCGTTTCTGCACAGATAACGCTCCTTATGCAGATGCAGTGCGCCGATGCGCTCGATTCTAGCATAGTTCAAAGTGTGGTCTAGGGGCCATTAGGGTAGTTCTTGGACAGCACCTTAGGACAGGTTCCCGGTCTCCGGGCGAATTTAACGGCTGGCCGTCGCAGCGGTTGCCAGCGCCCGGTGCAAGCGTTCGATGGCTCCCTCCGACGACGCACCGTCGAGAGCAAATGGCCTGCCGCCATCCAGCAAAATGGGACATCCCAAATCGGCGTTCTCCAAGACGCTCATGACCGGCTCCAGAGCCTGGGCGATGGGTGCGAGCCTTTTCGGTCTCAAAGATCGCCGGATGCGCGTCAGCACCGCCGGAAGCCGCACCTCTAACGCTGGCCGAAACGCAGCATGGTCGCCGCTGAAATCGAAAGGACAATCCAGGACGTATGTCAAAAGAAAGCCGCCGCGCTGGAATTCGGCAAGCACGGCCTCGGCAGCCTTTCCCGTTTTGGAAAACCCCGCTACCGCCAGTATTCTTCCCGCATCCCCGCGGAATTCCCCGCCTTCCGCGTACAGAAAGTCCGCGTCGCCGACCGGTGCCACCGCGCCAAGCAGCAGCGTGCCAATGTGTACCGGCCGGTAGCGGGTGGTCCATTCGAGGCGTTGCAGGCGCTTGGCGATGTGCTCCGGCGACGCCAATTGGCCGCAACCATCGCAAGGCAAAAGGTTTTCGGTGGTCATTAGGCAAAAAGATCGTAGTCGACCGGCGCGCGAAGTGCAAACACCAGCAGAAAGCCACCGCCAGTCTCGAAGAAAAGAGTGACGCGTCACTCTTTTCTTCGACAAAGGTGTCAGCAAGCTCGCAAAGACTCGGGGGCGGTTGGGCGCCGGGGATGAAGATGGGGTTTTGGCGTCGCACAACCGCCGCCGTCCGATCCCTACATCTGACTAAGGTTGCAAACACGGCAGGCCGCGAAAAGTTGTGAAAATGGGCGACTTCCGAAGGAGCTGGACACCGCTAGGCTTACTGGGAGACCGGGGCATCCGAAGGCAGTTTGGCTCGCAAGCACCACTTCAATTCCTGGCTGAGCTCGGAAATCTCCATTCCGGCCATCACGATGAACTTGCAGCTGAGCATCTCCCGCGGCTCGTCGTCATCCGGCAATTGGCAGGAAACCCGGCAATATTGGCATTCCTGGTTCCAGCAGAAACGTCCGTACGGAATGGTCTCCGGGCTGATGAACTGGAAGCAGCGCAGCAGCGAATTACGCTCCGGGACCTGAAACCTCTTGCCCATGATCGTAATCTCCACAAGCTTTTCATACGGACGGAAAGGTTCCGACATGATAAGTCCCGTTCTCCCCGTACCGGCCCCCGCGTCGCGGCAGTCCCCTGGGCCGGCACAACTTGGTGATTGCTATTCCAGAGTAGCCCCCGCCTGCGACCGCCACAACCGCACGTCCGGGTAAGGTTGCCAATGTGCTACGGGGTGCCGATAGTACGGGGAGCCAGGCTTACCTTCGCGGAGTCAGCTGCCAAGATCGAAAAATTGCCCCATGTTGCGGAATTTCTCGTAGCGTGCGTCCAGCAGGTCTTTTGTGGACTGATTGGTGAGGGCCACCAATTGGCGGTCGAGCACTTCGTCCAGGAATCGCGCGGCGGCTTCGTAGTCGGTGTGCGCCCCGCCTTCCGGCTCGCGGACGATTTCGTCCACAATTCCCAATTCTTTCAAATCGTTGGCGGTGATCTTCAGCGCCACCGCGGCCGTCTCCGCCTTGGTCGCATCCCGCCACATGATCGCCGCGCAACCTTCCGGCGAAATGACCGAGTAAAAGCTGTTCTCCAGAATATTCACGCGATCGCCCACCGCGATCGCCAGGGCGCCGCCAGAGCCACCCTCACCCGTCACGGTGACCACAATCGGCACCGGCAACCGCGCCATTTCCCGCAAGTTCCTGGCAATCGCCTCGGCCTGCCCGCGTTCCTCGGCATCGATCCCGGGATAGGCTCCCTGGGTGTCGATAAATGTAAAAATGGGTTTGCCGAACTTGGCCGCCAATTCCATCACCCGCAAAGCCTTGCGATAACCCTCGGGCTTGGGCTGGCCGAAATTGCGCATCAGGCGTTGCTTGGTGTCCCGGCCTTTCTGATGACCCAGGACCGCTACCGGCCGTCCATGGAATTTGGCCAGCCCCGCCACGATGGCCTTGTCGTCGCCGCATCCACGATCGCCGTGCAACTCCACGAAGTCCGTAAACAGCAGCCCAATGAAATCCAGCGTGTACGGCCGCTGGGGGTGCCGCGCGATCTGCGCGCGCTGCCAGGGCCCCAGGTGGGCATAGAATTCGCGGCGAAGTTCCGCCACTTGCTCGCGGATTCGCTCGAGCTCCGCGTCGGCATCGGCGTCGCCGGCCAGATGCCGCAAATCTTCCACGTCTTTTTCCAGCCGGTCGATCTCACGCTGCCGCTCGCCGGTAGTCACCGGTGTCTTGCCTTTTCCCTTGAGCGTCATTACTTCTCCATGCCAGTCGCTTCGCCGCCGCACAACTCGCGGATGGACGCCAGCAGCTCGTTGGACAACCGTACGCGCTGGCGAATCTCCAGCGTAGCACCGGCGCCGTCCGGAGTGGAAAGATCGAATGCCACCAGCTGGGCGCCGGGATACGACGCGAATACCTTCTCGAACCGGTCGAGCAAGTCCTCGGTCAGATCCTCCAGCTTCATGGGAATGCGCAGGCCCGACGCCGCGGGAGCCTCCGCGATGTCCTCCAGCTGCCGGGCCTCCTGAAGCGAGAGCCGGGTCCCGGATTCCTCCACCTGCACGCGCACTTTCATCAACAGCGGCACGCGCGGTTTCAGTATGCCCTCCAGTTTCGCGAAACTTTCCGGGAACGTCAGCAATTCCTGAATGCCGGTCATGTCCTGAATCGTATAGATGGCCCAGCGGGCGCCTTTCTTCGAGCGCATCGGGCGCGCCCCGACGATCAGTACCGCTATGGTGATTTCCTTGCCGTTGCGCTGAGCCTCCACTTCGCCCAGGGAAACGACCTTTAATTCCTGGAGCCGAGATGCGTACTTGGCCAGTGGGTGGCCCGAAACATAAAACCCCAGCATGGCGTACTCGCTGGCCAGCCGTTCTTCTTCGCTCCACGGAGCGGCATCGCGCATCTCAAAGGCTACCCGCGCCGGCGCCGCCGCGGTGGCGAACAGTCCGTGTTGCCCGGATTCTTTCGCGCGTGCGGCCCGCTGCAACGCCGCAACGGCATCGTCTACCGAAGCCAGCATGCTCTCTCGCGCTCCCAGCGAATCCATGGCCCCGGACTTGATCAAGCTCTCGAACACGCGCTTGTTCAGAAAGCGCGGCTCAATCCGTTCGCAGAAATCGTACAACGACCGGAATTCCCCCTGGCCCAGCCGCGATTCGCGAATGGCCTTGGCGGTGTTCTCGCCGACGTTCTTGATCGCCGCCAGGCCAAAGCGAATCGCTTCTCCAATCGGCGTGAAGTACAGATCGCTCTCGTTCACATCCGGCGGCAGGATCGAAATGCTCATGCCGCGCGCTTCGTTGATGTACTTCACGGCTTTGTCGGCGTTCCCGGTTTCCGACGTCAGCAACGCGGCGATAAACTCAACCGGAAAATGGGTCTTCAGATAGGCGGTCTGATACGCGAGCAGCGCGTACGCGCAGGAGTGCGACTTGTTGAAGCCGTAGCCCGCGAATTCTTCCATCAGGTTGAAGATTCCGCTCGGCCTTCTTTTCCGGAATCTTGTTCTTCGCGCAGCCCGCCATGAACTTCGCGCGCTGCGCCGCCATCTCTTCTTTCTTCTTCTTGCCCATCGCGCGGCGCAGGATGTCCGCTTCGCCCGAG
Organism: uncultured Acidobacteriota bacterium; assembly: GCA_963788495.1. Classification (GTDB taxonomy): domain Bacteria; phylum Acidobacteriota; class Terriglobia; order Acidiferrales; family UBA7541; genus Acidiferrum. Next base: position 218,653 of record CAWBGX010000009.1, read on the forward strand.
CGAAAAACTCGCCAGGCGGTTGGCGATCTGCATCACCTGTTCCTGATACAGGATGACGCCGTAGGTCTCTTCCAAAATATCCTTTGAGCTGCGGCAGATCGTAGGCGACCTTCGTTCTTCCCGTGCTTGCGATTGATGAAGTCGTCGATCATGCCGCCCTGAATCGGTCCCGGGCGATACAGCGCGTTCAGCGCCGTCAGATCCTCGATCCGCGTGCGGCTGATAGCGCCGCAGAATGTCGCGCATGCCGTGCGACTCGAACTGGAAGATCGCCGTCGGTATCGCCGCGTGGAAGAGCTTGTACGTATCCCGTCGTCCAGCGTCAGCCGTCGAGATCGATCTTGACGCCGCGATTCCGCTGGATCATCTCCACCGTATCGTGCAACACCGTCAGCGTCGGTCAGCCCGAGAAAATCCATCTTCAGCAGGCCGATGCGCTCCAGCGCGTTCATGTCGTACTGCGTCGTGATTTCGTCTCGGTTCGTCTTGTAAACCGGCACCAAATCGGTGAGCGGCTTCGGCGAAATCACCACGCCCGCCGCGTGCGTCGATGCGTGCCGCGCCAGCCTTCGAGCCGCAACGCCACCGCCATCAAATCCTTCAGCCGCTGATCGCTGTTCACCGCCGCCTGTAGCTGCGGCGACTTCCTTCAGCGCATCCTCCAGCTCAATGCCAAGCGTCGTCGGAATCAGCTTCGCCAGCCGGTCGACTTCGCCATACGGAATGTCCATCGCGCGGCCGACGTCCTTGACCGCCGCCTTCGCCGCCATCGTTCCGAACGTAATGATCTGCGCGACGTTCTCGCGCCCGTACTTCTGCGTCACGTACTCGATCAATTCGCCGCGGCGCCGCATGCAGAAGTCGATGTCGATATCCGGCATCGACACGCGCTCGGGATTCAGGAATCGCTCGAAGAGCAGAGTTGTATTGCAGCGGATCGACGTCCGTGATTCGCAGCGCGTAGCTCACCAGGCTGCCCGCCGCCGAACCGCGCCCCGGCCCGACCGGCACATCCTGCGTCCGCGCGTAATGAATGAAATCCCAGACGATGAGGAAGTAGCCTTCATACCTCATCTGCTGAATCATCTTCGATTTCGAGGTCAGCCGCTTCTCATACTCCGACAACGGATTGCTGTATGCCCCGCCGCGCGAAGCCGCTCCAGCCCGGGTACGCGCGCCGCAAATCCGTCGCGCACAACACGCTCAAAATAGCTCCCCGGCGTTTCTCCGTCCGGCACCTTGAATTCCGGGAACGGATTCGGAATGCGATCGATCTTGACGTTGCACCGCGCCGCGATGTCCATCGTCCGGCTCAGCGCTTCGGGCAGCTCGCCAAATACCTTCGCCATCTCCGCGGCCGTCTTGAAATAAAACTGGTCGGTCTGAAACTTCATCCGATTCGCATCGCTCATCGTCTTGCCCGTCTGGATGCAGAGCAAAACTTCCTGCGCGTGCGCGTCTTCGTGGTGCAGATAGTGACAGTCGTTCGTCGCGACCAGCGGAATCCCGGTCTCTTTCGACAGCCGCACAAGGTCGCGATTCACGGCCTTATCGACCTCGAGCCCTTGATCCTGCACTTCCAAAAAGAAATTGTTCTTCCCGAAAAC
>CAWBGX010000010.1:0-1153224 GCA_963788495.1 uncultured Acidobacteriota bacterium
CTTTCCTCACCACTGCGTGTGGCACTGATCGGCATGTCCGGCTCCGGCAAGACCTTCTGGGCAAAACGTTTAGCGGAGAGCGGGCGGCCCAGCGTTTCTTGCGACGACCGCATTGAACAGCGCTTGCGTTCGCGCCTGGCCGTCGGCGGGAATGCCGGGACCAACGGGGTGGCCGCTTGGATGGGCTGGCCAGACAGCGATACCTATTTGGAACGCGAGTCGCAGTACTTAGCCGAGGAAATCGCCGCCCTGGATGAACTCCTGACCGAACTGGAGCGCGACTCTTCGCGAGAGCTGGTTGTGGATACCACCGGCAGCGTGATCTACACCGGCAACAATCTGCTTATGCGTTTGCGCCGGCAGATGACCGTCGTGTATCTGGCCGCGTCGCCAGCGGAACAGCAGTTGCTGATTGAGCGCTACCTGACGGATCCCAAGCCGGTGTTGTGGCGGGGAGCTTTTCAACCGAGGAAAGGTGAAACGCCGCACGAGACCGTCGCCCGCTGCTATCCCGCATTGATTACCGCGCGCCGGCAAAGTTACCAGGCGCTGGCGCACTGCACCCTGCCCGTCGCCGAGCTGCGCGAGACCTCGGGCGACGCGTCCCTGGATGCCGCCGCGTTTCTCGACAAAATTGGGCAGCAGCTGGGGCGGTGATGCAGGGCTCGCGCGGGCAGGGTCCGGAGCTTCCCCGCGAAATGTTCCGCAAAGCTTGACCGGGCCCTTGGCCATGCGTCCTTAACCATGCGAAGGAAGAGCCTTTTCGAATGAGATACCGAAGCACGGGGAGGCAAGCCCCGCTCACGTCGCTGCGCGGCGCGGTGCTGCGCGGGCTGGCGCCGGACGGCGGATTGTACATGCCCGTGGAGATTGCGCGGCGCTCGCCGGAAGAGTTGGAAGAGTTCCGCCGGCTGCCGTTTACCGAAGTGTGTTTTCGCGTGGCGCGCCCGTTTGCCGGTCCGGAAGTTCCGGAAGAAGTGCTGTGGGAAGTGGTGAGCGAGGCCATCAATTTTCCGGTGCAGCTGGTCTCTCTTTCTCCCGGCCTGCACATTCTGGAACTTTTTCACGGGCCGACGCTGGCCTTCAAGGATTTCGGCGCGCGATTCATGGCCCGGCTGATGGGCTACTTCGTGCGCGCCGAGACTCGGGCCTTAACGGTGCTGGTGGCCACTTCGGGAGACACCGGCAGCGCGGTGGCCCACGGTTTCTTGGGCGTGCCGGGAATTCGCGTGGTCATCTTGTATCCGTCCAAGCGCATCAGCGAGGCCCAGGAAAAACAATTCACCACCCTGGGAGAAAATATCACCGCGCTGGAAGTTGCCGGAACGTTTGACGATTGCCAGCGCTTGGTAAAGCAGGCCTTTTGCGACGTGGAGCTGAACAAGCGCGCCTTCCTGACTTCCGCGAACTCCATCAACATCGGCCGGCTGCTGCCGCAAATGTTCTATCACGTCGCGGCCTACCGGCAGCTTCCGGTGGCTTCGGTGCCGCTGGTGGTTTCCGTGCCCAGCGGCAATTTCGGCAATCTGACCGCGGGAATTTTCGCCAAGCGCATCGGCCTGCCGGTAACGCGATTCATCGCGTCCACCAATGCGAACGACGTGGTGCCGGAATATCTTCGGACCGGAGTGTTTCGCCCGCGAGCGGCCACGGCGACATTCTCGAACGCCATGGACGTGGGCAGCCCCAATAATTTTCCGCGCTTGCTGGATTTGTGCCGCAACCGGCTGGAGTACGTGCAGCGCGAAATCTGGGGCCACGGCGCCACCGACGAAGAGACGCTTAGCGCGATGAAGTCCATCTACGAGCGGTTCCACTACATCGCTGATCCGCACACCGCGGTGGGTATCCTCGGCTGGGAAGCCTACCGGCGCGAACATCCCGAGCCGACGCAAGGCCTGGTGCTCGCGACGGCGCATCCCGCGAAATTCGCCGACGTGGTGATGCGCGCGATTGGCGTTGCGCCGCCGTTACCCAGCCGGCTCGCGGCCTACCTGCAACGTCCGAAGCTGTCGCTGCCTATTTCAACCGCCTACGAAGATTTCAAGCAGTTTTTGCTGTCCCACTAGCGCACAGCATTTTTTTTCGCGGAAGGAAACACACGCAGAGAGACGCTTGTGGCGTCAGTTCTTACGCAGCCGATCGAGAAGCATGAAGAGCAGGACGCCAACCACCGCATTGACGACGGCGGCGATGCCCATCCGCATGGTGAACCACGCTTCGGGTTGAGCCAGAAGCAGGCGCCGGGTCACCACGATGAGGCCCTGATGCAGGCCGAAGAACAAGATCGTCAAGGCGAAACGGGCGGCGGGATGTTCGGTGTCCAGCCGGGCGCCGATGGACGATGCCAGATAACCGACGATGGTTTTCGCTATGCCGTATAGCCCCAGCGGCACCGTCGGGCCGCTCAGGCTGTCCTGCAACAGCCCGATGGCCATGCCCAGAAGCAAGCCGGTGGAGGGATTGCGCCGGCTGAGGCCGAAATAAATGGTGATCAGCAGCGGCAGATCGATGATCGAAAACTTTGGGAAGTACACCGGCAGCGACGTTTGAAGAAGCAGCGCCACTATCGTAGTGGCTACGATGGCTCCGCCACGAAACTGGTGGACCTCAATGTGCGTTTCCGCGATTCGCAGATCGTAGGTATCGTTCATGGCTTTTCCGGCGTCGGCGAACCCGGCGAGGTTTTTTCCGCCACCCCGGCCGCGGGAGTTGGCGTATCCCTCTTTAGATCGAGGGGCTGGAGCGACAGCAAGACGATGACTTCCTCGAGGCTCTCGAGATTGGCGGCCGGCCGGATGAGAATTTGCTTAAAGGGATATCCCGGCTTGATCTGCGATACGGTGCCCACCGGAAGGTCCCGCGGAAAAATGCGGTCCATCCCGCTGGTGACCACGCGATCCCCGACATTCACCGCGTCGTCGTTGGCCACGTACTTCATGGCCAGCAAGGGCTCGCCGGTCCCACCGACGGGGCTTTGTATTCGAGAATCGGCCAGCATGGCGCCCACCCCGCTGTCTTTGTCGGTAAGCAGCAGCACTTGCGAGGTATCCCGGTAGGATTCGATGATTTTGCCGACGACTCCGTCCGGAGTGATAACCGCCATGTTACGCAGGATGCCATCGCGCTCGCCGCGGTCGAGATAGGCGGTCTGGCCGGCGGTATCCGCGCCGACGCCGATCACCCGCGCGGCCAGCATCGGAACGTTTTGATGCGACTTGCGGAAATTCAGCAGCCCGGCCAGGCGATCGGCTTCCGCGGCTTTGCTTTGCAGCTGATTGATCTGCAGCTTGAGGGTGTTGTTTTCATGGAGCAGCCGTTCGTTTTCCCGCGAGGTGTTTCGCAGCGCGAAATAGTGATGCCAGACGTCGCGAACGCCGGCGATTCCCGTGGCGCCCACCCGCTCGAACGGAGACACGGCCCCCACCGTCCATACTCGAATCAGCCGCCCCTGCGAATCGCGCCGGATCTGCACGGCCAGCAGCAATATCTGCAGCACGATGACTCCGGTGAGCAGCACCAGCGATTTGTGCCGGGAGGGGATGCCGACCATTAGTGTCCGCTGGCACAGGGTTCAACCTGTGCGATTTTCCTCTATCTTAATTTCTGCCATCGAAGACCCACTGCCCGCGTTACGCGCTAATCGATGCAAACTTGCCGCAACAATTTAAAGTCGCTGAGCATTTTCCCGGTGCCCAGCACCACCGACGCCAGCGGATCGTCGGCAATGGACACCGGCAACCCGGTTTCTTCGCGGATGCGCTTGTCCAGATTCTTCAGCAGCGCGCCGCCGCCGGTCAGCACGATGCCGCGATCGCTGATGTCCGCGGAAAGTTCGGGCGGGGTGCGCTCCAACGCCACCCGTATGGCATTCAGGATGGTGGCCACGCATTCCCCGAGGGATTCGCGAATTTCGCTGTCGTCGATGGTCACCGTGCGCGGCACGCCTTCGATCAGGTTGCGCCCTTTCACTTCCATGGTCAGCGGCTTTTCCAGCGGATACGCCGACCCGATTTCCATCTTGATCTGTTCCGCGGTGCGTTCGCCGACCAGCAGGTTGTACTTGCGCTTCAGGTACTGCATCACCGCTTCGTCCATTTCGTTGCCCGCCACGCGCACCGAGCGCGAGTACACGATGCCGCTCATGGAGATGACCGCGATGTCGGTGGTCCCGCCGCCGATGTCCACCACCATGTTGCCGGAAGGCTCTTCAATGGGCAGTCCGGCGCCAATCGCCGCGGCCATGGCTTGCTCCACCAGGTACACCTCGCTGGCCCGGGCGCGATACGCGGAGTCCTGCACGGCGCGTTTTTCCACCGGGGTGATTTCGCTGGGCACTCCGATGACGATGCGCGGGTGCACCAGCACGCGGCGGTTGTGCGCCTTCTGAATGAAGTACGTCAGCATTTTCTCGGTGACTTTAAAGTCCGCGATCACGCCGTCCTTCATCGGCTTGATGGCCACCACGTTGCCCGGGGTGCGGCCCAGCATGTCTTTGGCTTCCCGGCCCACGGCCACCACTTCGCCGGTGTTCTTGTTGATGGCCACGATGGAAGGTTCGTTTACGACAATCCCTTTGCCGTGCGAGAACACCAGCGTGTTCGCCGTGCCCAGATCGATGGCCAGGTCGGAGGAAAACAGACTGAAGACCGACCGGAGGTTGTAACCGTTCTTGTTCATTTCTCGATTTCCCCCAAGGAAATGCTACTTAGGCACCACGATGGACACTTGCTTCTTCGCCGTGCCTCCCCGGCGGTTTTGTCCGATCACTACGATCGTATGCTCGCCCGGCAGCAGCGGCTCGGTAAAGTGCCGGAAGCTGCCGTCCGGCGCGATGTTCGGCACCGGCTGGCCGTTCACGATTAGCGCCGCGCCTGGTTCGGTGCGCCCGATGATTTCGGCGACCCGCCCGTGCAGCTGCGTGCCGTCAATTTCCAGCAGCATCTCCTGCGTTTTGCCCTGGGCCACCAGCGTGAACTTGAACGTTTCGCTGACTTCGCTGGACTGCTTCTTGGCGTCGGTGGCGATCACGTTCCAGAAATAGTCTCCGGAATCCAGTCCGCTGATCTCCGCGCTGGTGCCGGTCTCGTTAACTTCTTTCACCGCCTTGGTGAACATCGTCGTGGTGCTGATGCGCAGCGTGTAGGAAACCGCGTCCTGGACCGGTTTCCATTCGAAATGAATCGACGTCGTTTTCGGATTCTCGCCGATAATCGGCGCCAGATTCAGCGGCTCCATCAGCGCCGGAGGCGCCAGCACGTCCGTTTTGACGAGCGGCCCGCCGGTCGGCAGAGTTACCTTTTGGCATTGCGCGAGTTCGACCTTCTCGCCGCCGCGATGCACTTCCGCGCTGCCGCTCGACACCACGATCTCGTTTTCGTTCTTATCCGGGTCCGCCTTGACTGCCGCCCGGCTGTTCGAATGCATTTGCGCCGTGGCGTCCTCCACGCTCACGGCCGCCTTGGAATCAGGAGAGCTCCAGTTCGGCGTCGCCAGGTCCACCGCGCCGGTATTGATGCGCACCGCCACGCTGGTCGGCTGGTTGCTCGCCATGGAATTTTCTTCGACGGTGATCAGCGTGTCCGACTTCACTGTGTAGAAAGTGCCGTCTGCAAAGGTGATACGCGCGGCGCCATCCGAGCCGGTCTGCACCAGGTCGCCCTTGTCCAGGGAAGTGTGGAAGTCGGCCTCCACCCACTGAACCGAATTGACCTTCTTAATCTGCACTTTGCCGTCCAGGTTTACGAATTTCGCCTGCGTCTCGCCGGTAGAGACCGCGTCGTTTTCGCTGTTGTCCATGGAGCTCGAGATCTTGCGCACGGCCGCGGAATACCACTGCGGAGCCGCCAGGTACAGCCCGCCAAAAAGAATCGCGGCGATCAAGATTACGTAAATCGCCACGGTTTTGTAGGTGACCGCGGTCCAGTACACCTCGACGCGGTGTATCTTCGGCGGAGCGCTGGGTTCCGTCTGGCGCTTGGGTTCGATGGGTGTCTGTGTCGGCACGAGTGTAAGCGCGGCAGTAGCGCCAATTTTGCAATGTAGCACAGCGTTTTACGGGGTGCCCAAACTGCGCGCTCTCGCGTAGTCAAACTGCAAATAGCAGGTGCGCGACTTTTATGGAGTGCGGCGACTAGCCGCCGCTTTCAGTGCCGAACAAAATACCCGCGTTTGTCCAGTCCCGCCGCCACCGCCACATCGAAGAAACCCACCATCATTTCATCGTAGGTCTGATCCCCCCAGCGCACCGCCGCACTCGGGTCGGGATTGTGGGGATTATTGGCCGAATTGTCGTACCAGGCGACCGCCTGCAGCTCCGTACCGGCCTTCAGCGGCCGCGGCTCCGCCAGTCGATAGCTCATCTGCCAGTGAAAGTGGTAGTTGACGCGCAGCAGCGTTTCAACGCTGGGCCTCGGCGGGGCGTCGGCTTCCTTTTGCTCAAGTCCCTCCTCGCCTCTATGGATGATGTTGTATTCAAAGCGCTTGCCGCGCAGGTGCATGTGCGGGAAAAAGCTCAGCAGCAGCGCATCATTCGGCAAGGTGCCGCGCGCCTCCACGCGATAGTCCGGCACCCCCGGCGGGATGACAAAATGATCGTTGGTAAGTTGCAGCGTCAGGACCCGCTGAGGGGGTGCCTGCTTTGCAAAGATCAAGCCCACCCTGGTTTGATCCTCGCCTGCATGGCCGTTGGTCGTGTAGTGCATCTGAAAAACAAGGTCGGATCCCGCGGGGATCATCTTGGCCATCGTCGCCGGAAATTCATCCGGAGAACTCCCAGGCGCATACACGAGCAGGACGTCGTTATCGGTCCAGTGTGCTCCGCGGCGATCCTCGGGGTCGTTAAGGTCTTCCGCCGTAAAGGGTTGGCCCACGGGCGCGTGCCGCAGCCAACGCGAATCCGGCGGCCGGATATACACCACCGCGTGATGCACGTTGGCTCGAAGCGCAGGCAGGACCTCGACCATCCGCACCCAGCGATCCTCCGTGAAGTGCGTCGGCACGATTTCGTAGGTGTACTCGACCTCTCCCTGCGCGGGCAGCGCCACACCCTTCGTCATTTTTACCACCAGGTCGGGCTGCGGAATGCTCCAGCTTTCAGCCCAATGCATCGGTGGGGGGGCGTCCCGAGGATGTCCCGCCGGCGCTTTCGCGTTCGCCCAAGCCGCCAGCGTGGCGAGCTGCTCCGGACGCAGCGTCGGATCGTTGGAAAACCGCCCAATCCCAGGGACGGCGAACCACGGCGGCATGGACTTATCCTGCGTGGCGCTACGGATGGCGTCCGCGTACGCTCGCGCCCCCTCGTAAGTCTCGAAGGACATTGGCGCGATGCCGCCGGTGCGATGACAGCTTTCGCAGTGCTGCTGGAGAATGGGCAGAACGTCGCGATAAAAGGACGGCGCAGGCGCCACTGCGCTCGCTCCGCTAGTTCCCGGTTTCCCGCCGGTGTGTCTCGCGGCCGACTGAAACGCGCGAACCAGCGACACACTGGGGACCGCGAGCAGCACCGCCCAGCCCAATAGTCCCGCTCGTACCCGCCTTACGTTCCATATGGCCATGAATATGTCGGATGAAGGAAGGAACTTCCGCCCACGAATAACGTATCACCTTTCAGCGCCGTGTCTCCTTGCACCGGGGCGTACTTCAAAAGGCAGACCTGCCAGGAGGTCTCTCTCATGGAATTCGGCAATCAGCTCAAGCTGGTCCTTCGCAGGCTCATCCACGCCCCGATGTTCACGGTCATCACGCTGATCACCCTCGCGGCAGGTGTAGGGGCCAATACCGTAGTCTTCAGCGTCCTCGAGGGTGTTCTGCTTAAACCTTTGCCCTACCCCCACGCGGAAGAATTAATCGGCGTCTGGCACACTGCCCCGGGCATCAACCTCAAGGAACTCAACGCCGCGCCCTCCAACTACTTCATCTATCGCGAGCAAAACCAAACCTTTCAAGACATTGGCTTGTACACCGGCGACTCGGTAAGCGTAACGGGCATCGCGGAACCCGAGCAAGTTCGCGCGCTGGACTTCACCGACGGCGTTCTGCCGATTCTGGGTGTACAGCCCATCCTGGGGCGCTCCTTTACCCGAGAAGACGACTCTCCCGGCAAGCCGGAGACGGTCATGCTGAGCTACGGTTACTGGCGCCGCAGATTTGGCGGCTCGCCTTCCGTCATAGGCCAGCGAATCGTCCTGGACGCCAAGGCCCGGGAAATCATCGGTGTGCTGCCCAAAGGATTTCAGTTCCTCGATGAAGAAGACCCTGCGCTGATTCTTCCTTTCCAATTCGACCGCAACAAAACCAATCTCGGAAACTTCAGCTTTCGCGCGCTCGCCAGGCTCAAGCCCGGCGTGACCATGCAGCAAGCCAGCGCCGATGTCGCCCGCATGCTTCCCATCGTCAACAGCACCTTTCAAGCCCCACCAGGCTTCAGTCACAAACTGTTTGAAGACGCCAAAATCGGGCCCTACCTGCGTCCCCTCAAGCAGGATGTCGTGGGCGACGTCGGCAACGTCTTGTGGGTTTTGATGGGTTCGATCGGCATGGTATTGCTGATCGCCTGCGCCAATGTAGCCAACCTGGTCCTGGTTCGAGTCGAAGGACGCCGTCAGGAGTTGGCGGTGCGCGCCGCTCTGGGCGCTACGTGGGGCCGTATCGCCGGAGAGTTGCTGTTGGAGAGTCTCATCCTCGGGCTAGTGGGCAGCGTCATTGGGTTGGGTCTTGCCTACGGCGCATTGCGCGTCCTGGTGGCCATGGCGCCCGCAGGAATCCCCCGCATCAGCCAAATCGGCATCGATGGACCGGCTTTGCTCTTCACGTTGCTGATCGCGCTGCTGGCCAGCCTGCTGTTTGGTTCCATCCCCATCTTCAAATACGCCGGCTCGCGGCTGAACACCGGTCTCCGCGAAGGAGGACGCGCCCTCAGCCAGAGCCGCGAGCAGCATCGCGCGCGAAACCTCCTGGTAGTTGTGCAGGTCGCGCTGGCTCTGGTCCTGCTGATCTGCTCGGGTCTGATGATCCGCACCTTCCGCGCTTTGAACCATGTACAACCCGGCTTCTTCGGGCCCGCTGAGGTACAGACCTTCCGCATCGCCGTCCCCGAGGCCGAGGTGCCCGACACGCAGGCCGAGCGGGTGGTCCGCATGGATCAGGAAATCATGGACAAGATCGCGGCCATCCCCGGCGTATCTTCCGTCGGCGTCTCGACGGGCATCCCCATGGACGGAAATCAAAGTTACGATCCCATTTTCGTGCAAGACCGCGTGTACACCGACGGCCAGTTGCCTCCGCTGCGCCGCTTCAAATTCGTGACTCCGGGTTTCTTCCGAACTCTGGGCATTCCGCTGCTCACCGGCCGCGATATCACCTGGGAAGACCTGTACAAGAGCATTCCTGTCGCTATCGTGTCGGAAAACCTGGCGCGCGAGTATTGGAATGAGCCGGCGGCCGCACTCGGCAAGCGCATCCGCGTAGGTACCACCGACGATTGGCGGGAAATCGTAGGCGTGGTCGCCGACACCCACGACGACGGCGTGAGCCAGGCTGCCCCAACATCGGTCTATTGGCCGCTCCTGATGACCAAGTTTGAAGGACAAGCCACCGCTCTCCGCCGCTATGTAGCGTTCGCCATCCGCAGCCCGCGCACCGGTTCGGAAAACTTTCTAAAAGATGTCCGGCAAGCAGTTTGGTCGGTGGATCCCAATCTTCCGCTTTCGGAAGTTTATTCGCTGGAATATTTCTACAACAGGTCCATGGCGCGAACTTCATTCACGCTGATCATGCTCGGCCTTGCGGGCGGCATGGCGCTGCTGCTGGGCGTGGTCGGCATTTACGGCGTGATCGGGTGTTCCGTCTCGCAGCGCACCCGGGAGATCGGCATCCGCATGGCCCTCGGCGCGCAGCAGCAGTCCCTCACCGGAATGTTCGTGCGCCACGGGCTAATGCTCACCGGCGTGGGTGTGGTGTTTGGCCTCGGAGCCGCAATCGTTTTGATGCGCCTGATGTCGTCGCTGCTATTCAAGGTCAGCCCAGTCGATCCGGTGACCTACGGCGCCGTTTCCATCGGCCTGGTCGCCACCGCCTGGCTGGCCAGCTACCTGCCCTCGCGCCGCGCCGCCACGGTGGACCCGGTCGAGTCCCTGCGCGCGGAGTAACGGCTGCAGGTGGCGTCAGAGGTAACCGCGACGCAGCCGAGACGTTTGCCGGCCTTGACTTCGGGCTACCTTGGGTCACAATTAAAGTCCCTTCGAGAAACTCCAATTCTTTGCCGCTGTCCTCGTGTTGCCGATTTTAGGCCGAAGCCTATGTAGCGAAGAGGTCCTCTCCCCTCCTCATCGAAGTGCATTTGATGCAGCGCCTCGGCGCTACCGTGTGCCTGCGCTGAAGGGGGGAGCCATGGACCTTTTTAAGCAATTGTTCACCTCGGGTAATTTTCAGCCTCATGGTTACTGCTACCAGTGGAACACGGGCTTGGTGTGGCTGAATGTCCTGTCGGATGTGCTGATCGCGCTGGCTTATTTCACAATTCCTTTCATTCTTCTGTGGTTTATCCGCAAGCGCCGCGACCTGCCTTTCAGTTGGATGTTCGCGCTCTTCGGCGTGTTCATCGTTGCTTGCGGCACTACCCACGTGATGGAAGTCTGGAATCTCTGGCACGCGCAATACTGGCTGGCTGGTGTAATTAAGGCCATCACCGCTGCGGCTTCCATACTCACCGCCGTCCTGTTGGCGCGGCTCATGCCCCAAGCGCTGCAGCTCCCCAGCACGGGTCAATGGATGGAGGCCAATAAAGCGCTCAAAGTCAGCGAAGAACGGCTCCAGATGGCCGTGGAGGCGGCACAACTCGGGGTGTGGGATTTGGACCTCATCAGCGATCGGGCCTTCCGTTCCCTGCGGCACGATCAGATCTTCGGATACGACTCGCTCCAACCCGAGTGGGGGGTGGAAATCGCTGCGACTCACATCGTTCCCGAGGACCGCGAGCGCTTTCGATCGAGCCTGGCGCAAGCATTCAAGGCCAATGACTTCTTCCTGGAATGCCGTATTAACCGCGTTGATCACTCCCTCCGCTGGATTTCCGCTCAGGGGCGTGTGTATCGCGACCTCGCGGGCCAGCCGGTACGAATGATGGGGGTCATTGCCGACACCACCGACCGCAAACAAGCCGAGCAAGACCTGGAACAACACCGCCAGGACTTGGCGCGATCCGTCTCCGAACTCGCCGCCGCTAACAAGGAACTGGAGTCCTTCAGTTACTCCGTTTCGCATGACCTGCGTGCCCCACTTCGGGCCATTGACGGCTTCAGCCACGCCCTGCTCGAAGATTGCGCCGACCGCCTTGATGACGCCGGCAAGGCGCACCTGAATCGGATACGTGCCGGAACCCAACGCATGGGCTTGCTAATTGACGACCTCTTGAATCTGTCGCGCTTATCGCGTACCCAGATGCATAGACAAAATGTCGATGTCAGCGCGTTGGCCGGCTCCGTCGCCGACGGCCTGCGGAAAGCCCAGCCCGAACGTCACATCGAACTGCGTATCGAAGCCGGTCTTGAAACCTCGGCGGACCCAGGTTTGTTGCGGGTCGTCCTCGAGAACCTGTTGGGCAACGCCTGGAAATTCACGTCCAAGCGAGCGTCCGCGCACATCGAGTTTGGCATGTCGCGCGACACCGGAACCCCGGCGTACTTCGTGCGTGACGACGGCGCGGGCTTCGATCCGGCCTATGCCGACCGGCTCTTCGGCGCCTTCCAGCGTCTCCACGCCATGAGCGAGTTTGCCGGCACGGGCATTGGCCTGGCCACCGTGCAACGCATTGTCCACCGCCACAGCGGGCGCATCTGGGCGGAGAGCGCCGTGGACCACGGCGCAACTTTTTACTTCACCCTGGGGGAAGAACCTTCCTAAGGAGCGTTCGTGAAAAACAACGTGATTTTGCTGGTCGAAGACAATCCGGACGACGAAGCCCTCACCGTGCGGGCACTAAAGAAGAACAAGATTGTGAACGAAGTCATAGTCGCCCACGACGGCGTGCAGGCATTGGACTACCTGTTTGGCGAAGGCCCCTATGCCGGCCGTGATATCAGGGACCTGCCTCAGGTCGTGCTGCTCGATTTGAAACTGCCCAAGCTGGATGGCTTGGGAGTACTTCGCCGCCTTCGCTCTGACCCTCGCACAAAACTCCTACCCGTGGTCATCCTCACCTCCTCGAACGAGGAACAGGACCGCACGAGCGGTTATGGGCTGGGCGCCAACAGTTATGTGCGCAAACCTGTGGACTTCGACCAGTTCGTGGAAGCGGCCCGGCAGCTCGGTTTGTATTGGCTGGTTCTGAACGAGCCGCCGGGGATCTAGATGCGCGTTGGTTTCTTTTGGACTACGGGTCGTTGATGTCAGCGATTTCCGCCGGTCGGGATTCAAGTCCCTGATCAGCTGGCTTTTCGCCCGTTGGCCTGCGCCAGCCATTTGTTCAAGATGCTGGTGAAGTGCGGCGGCATTTCGTCAAAAGTAAGTCCCATCCCTTGCTTGGGCTTGAAATACGCCACGGTCGCATGGGCCTCCAGCGATTCCGTCTGCGTACAGATTTCGATCATCACCGGCGTCCCTTCGGGAAATGGGTTCATCATTTCCACATAACACCCGTGCCGGCTGAGATCGCTGATCCGGGACGACGTGCGCGCATTTTCCCGCTCGTCGACCACTTCGGCCATGGCAATGAATGGATATCGGGGTTCCCGGCGCCGTTCGGTTCGCATCGCTATTTCCTTTTCGGAGAGAGTTATTTACGATGCTATCCCCCGCGCGTCACCGTGGCCTGGCAAAGCTACCCGCCTGCCGCCTATCTGTCATCAGCGCGTGAAAAGAGATGGCCGCTTTGGCAACGTTCGCAATGTAATGGCGTGTTCAGGAATGGATCTCCTGGTGTGGGTCCTGCCTGAGTGATCTTGTCCCAAGATTTTGGCCGATGAAAAGGCTATAACTCCCGGTTGTGTCAGGTGATCGGAGACGGACCCACCCCCTGACGATTCTAATTGAGCCTCTTCTCCGCATCTCCTATAATGTCTAGTTTGTCCGCTGACTGGGGAGTTTCACTGAATGGCCGGAGCATCGAACGATCGTCAACAGCTCTTTTCGCGTATTCTTTTAGGCGCCGTCGTCTTAGTCCTTGCCGGCGGCATGCTCCTCTATCTTGTGCCCTCCATGCCGGGCACCGGCGATGCGGCTTCCACGGACGCCGTCGCCACCGTCGGAGACCAAACCGTCAGCATGGCCGAAGTGCGCCAGCAGCTTCAGGAAATCCAGCAGCGCAATCAAGTCCCCAAACAGTTGGAATCCCTCTACGCCCGTCAAATTCTGAACCAGCTGATCTTTCAAAAAGAAATCGAATACGAAGCCAAACGCCTGGGCATCCACGTCTCGGACCAGGAGCGCGCCGACCGCATCCGCCAGTTCCTCCCCACCGCCTATAACGGCGACACTTTCGTGGGCATTGACCGCTACACTTCCGAGGTCCAGGCCCGCTTCCAGATGACCGTGCCGGTCTTCGAGGAACTCATCCGCCAGGGCCTGTTGCAGGAAAAATTCCGCAAGCTGGTCACCGACGGCATCAGCGTCGGCCCCGCCGAGCTGCAAGACGAGTTTCTCTACCGCAATGAAAAAGTGAAAATCGACTACGCCCTGATCAAGCCGGAGGACCTGGAAGCGAAAATCACTCCGGACGAAGCCGAAATCAAGGCCGCCTACGAGAAAAACCGGAGCAAGTATCAGGTGCCGGAAAAGCGCGTGGTGCGTTACGCCCTCGCCGACGCCAACCAGATCCGCCAGAACACCCAGGTTTCCGACGCCGAGCTGAAAGCCCAATACCAGCAGGACATCCAGCAATATCAGGTCCCCAATCGCGTGCACGTCCAGCACATCCTGCTGATGACCGTCGGCAAGACCCCCGCCGAGGTCGAAGAAATCAACAAGAAGGCCGAAGACGTTTTGAAGCAAGCCAGGAAGGGCGCAAAATTCGACGAACTGGCCAAGAAATATTCCGAAGATCCCGGCACCAAAGACAAGGGCGGAGACCTCGGCTGGATCGTCCAGGGCCAGACCGTCCCGGAGTTCGAGAAGACCGCTTTCAGTCAACCGGTAGGCAGCATCTCCGACATCGTCAAGACCCAGTATGGCTTCCACATCATCAAGGTTCTGGAGAAAGAGACCGCCCACACCAAGCCCTTCGACGAAGTGAAAGACTCCATCAAGGCGCCGCTGATGCTCGCCAAAGCCGACAAACAAGCGGGCGACTTGGCCGATAAGCTTTCGGAAGCCATTCGCCAGTCCAGTAAAGTCTCTCTGGACGACTTGGCCAAGCAATATCACCTGACCGTCGGAGAGACCCGGCCGGTGAGCGCCCTCGACCCCATCCTCGAGCTCGGCAACTCCAAAGAGGTCAAGGACGCCGTATTCGGCCAGCGCGTCGGCGAGTTGAGCCTCCCGATCCACTCGGACCGCGGCTATCTCATCCTTGCCGTGAAAGATATCCTGCCCGCCCATCAAGGCACTCTGGAGGAAGTCCGCGACCGCGTGATTTCCGACCTGAAGCAGGAAAAAGGTGTCGAGCTTGCCCGTCAGAAAGCCCAGGACCTCGAAAAGCGCGTCAAGGCTGGAGAAAAATTCGACGCCGCGGCTAAATCCCTGGGTCTGGAAGCCAAAACCAGCGACGCCATCGCTCGAAACGGCTCCATCTCCGGCGTGGCTAGCGGTAAGCAGCTGTCCGCTGCTTTCCAGATGAAGTCCGGAGACATCGCGCCTCCGCTAGGCCTCGGTTCCAACTGGCTGGTGTACCGGGTGACCGAAAAACAGGAGCCCAATCCCGCCGATTTTGAAAAACAAAAGAAGGATATCGCCGAGCAACTCCTGCAAACCAAGCGCAGCACCGCCTTTGACGCCTTCCGCACCGCCTTGGAAGCCCGCCTGAAGCAAGAGGGCAAGCTCAAAATCATGCCCGACAAACTCAAGAGCTTCGGCGACCTAAGCTGACATAACCGTTTAATAACAAAAGACTTACAAATTTAACAGAGCTCCCCTTGTCTTTGCCTCCGCGCCCCGCTACGCTATTAGTGTCCTTAAAACGGGTGATTCCGCCGGGAATGAGTTCCCCAACCGCCGCTTTCGGGCGCCCGGCTCGAATCCGAAACACAAATTTCATGGCCAGCCAGCGCCAAGACTTCAGGGATCGGTGAAGAAGATGCCAGTGCGTACATCTACCGTGCGGAACGACTATCGCTGCAGCATCGAAAAAAATCAGGGTGGCAAGTATTGCATCCGCATTCGCGTCCACTACCCCCGCCACGCCTGGTCCCTCGGGGTGTTCTTCCTGGCTTCCTCCTTTGACCGCGCCATGAAAAAGCTGGAGGAGTCTCTGGACTTCCTGCAGCGTCACGAGGAAAAGCTCTGGTTTTGGGGTGTGGACCGCGCCGAAGACATGGGTTTTTCCGCCGAGTTCCTGCGCGAAGCCGGCATGAAGCTGGACAAGCGCGTCGAGTTTCCCCGCAAAGCAGCTAATCTCACGCTGCCCCCCGAGCGCGCCGTACCGGCCTTCGTGCTCGGCCCGGTGCGCCGCGGCTTGGCCGAATCCGTCGAGATGCCCAGAACTCTGGCCGCCGGCGGCTAACCAGAATCCTCCTCGAAGCTAAAAACGCCACGAACAGGAGACACGCATGAGGAAGCACGTGATATGTACGATGTTGGCAGCCCTGTTGCTCCTGCTGGGGTCGTCTGCGGCAACTTCACAGACCCCCGCCAAACCCGCTGCGGCCGCTTCGGCAGCTGGCAAGACTTCTGCCTCCAGCGCGCTGCTGGACCTCAATTCCGCCACGGTCGATCAATTGAAGGAATTACCGGGAATTGGTGATGCCTACTCGAAGAAAATCGTCGAGGGCCGCCCCTACGCCAAGAAAACCGACCTCGTCCGCAAGAAGATCATCCCTCAGGCCACTTACGACAAGATTGCCGACAAGGTCATCGCCAAGCAGCCCAAGGCCGCCAGTACCCCGGCAAAGAAATCCAACTGACGCCGTTCCGGTCCGTGCTAAAGCGGTTGCGTCGGAACCCGCGCCGCGTCTTCGCATTATTTCTCTCTAAGGATAACTTCTCCCTGGCCGACCATCTGGTCGTTGAGCCACAGCCGGTATTTATAGTTGCCGGTCTTCGTGCCCACCCGCGGCGGACCGCTCAGCAGCCGCATCCCGGCCGGCGCTTGAAACACATTGGAAGTAAACGGACAGCGGTTGACGTCGAATTCCACGCGCAGATTGCCCGCGTCTGAGATCCACGAAATCTGATCGCCGGGATCGAGCACCACGGTTTGCGGTATCACTCCAACCAACACAGGGCGTTCAGCCATCTGTCCTCATTTAACTGGTTCTTAGATTTTGTGCCGCTCGTCAGGGCGCGACTTCAACGCCACTCGCAAAATTCCTTCTCAGGGGTGGGAGCATTAGCTCCTGCATAACAGGGGTGCTTTCAGCGAGCTTTAGCTCCGGAAGAAACACTCTTGGCCTTCTCCACGATAGCGAGCTGGGGCATTCGCGCGAGAAAATCGCCAATCGTCGGTGCTGGTCCCGCCCGCGGAACGATAACATATCCCTTCCTAGCCTGCCCATCTCATGCCCCGTTACTCTGCTCCGGCGTACGGGTGTTTTCCCATCACCACCTGTACCAGCGTACGCTTGACCCCTCCCAATTGCCCCCGTACACTCAAAACGCTGCTTCTCGGCGCGCGGCTCCGGCCGGTTCTTGCGCTGGCGGCAAAGTCAGCGTAAGCCAGCAATTGACGCAAAGGATCTCGCCGGATGGCCACCGCTTCCCGAGCATTGTCGATACCCCTGCCGAACGGCGCCCGCATTTCGCTCGTCGGTGTCGGCCCCTTTGCCCTGATCCACCTCCTTGGTCTCGGCGTTTTCTTCGTCCCGTTTCGTTGGTCGTACCTGATCACCTGCGTCGCACTCGTTGCTGGACGCATGTTCTGGGTCACTGCCGGCTATCACCGCTATTTTTCGCATCGTTCTTACAAGACCAGCCGCGCCTTCCAATTCGTCATCGCCTTTATGGCCATGACCTCGGTGCAAAAAGGCGTCCTCTGGTGGGCCGCCCATCACCGCCATCATCACCGCTTCTCCGACCAGGACGACGACTTGCACTCTCCCACGCTTTTCGGATTTTTCTGGTCGCACATCGGCTGGATCGTCTCGGACAAATACAACGACACCCGCCTCAATTACATCGCTGATTTCGCCAAGTTCCCCGAGCTGCGCTGGCTGGACAAATATCATTTCGTCCCGCCAACGGTCCTCGGCGTAAGCCTCTATCTCATCGGCGGCCTGCCGCTCTTCCTCTGGGGCTTCTGCCTGAGCACCGCGATCCTGTGGCACGACACTTTCACCATCAATTCGCTGTCGCACTTGTTCGGCTCGGTCCGCTACAAGACCAACGACACCAGCAAGAACAATTGGCTCCTCGCCCTCCTCACCCTCGGCGAAGGCTGGCACAACAATCATCACCACTTCATGGCCTCCGCCCGCCAGGGCTTCTTCTGGTGGGAAATTGACATCACCTACTACACCCTGAAGGTCCTCTCCTGGCTCGGCCTGGTCTGGGATCTGCGCAAAGTCCCAACCCACATGCTCAACCCGCAAGAGCAAGAACTCGCCGCCTAGGCCCGCTTAACTCAACTAGATCCTGAGCGGAGCAACGGCGCATTGACTCCTTCGCGCAGCTTGCAACTTTCGTACTATTGCCACACTCCGCCTGCGCCCCGAAACTCAATCTACCGCACTTGAGATTTGCCGGCGTCGGAACACGGCCCGGTTTAAGAGTATTCCTTCCGTCGTTTGCGTACACCAGCGCGCTCTTTCGCTGGATACAAGCTGTTTACCCAAGGGCGAGAAACGCATGGGAAGCTCGGGCCGAAACCGTAAAGACTTTTCCGTCCTGGTTGTCGACGACTCCCCCGTCTATCGCCAACTGGTTTCCGACACCCTGGCCGGCCGCAAGGGCTCCGTGTTCGTCGCCGAAACCGGCGAAGAGGCCCTCAAGCTTTTCGCCCGCCACCTGCCCTCCCTGGTCATCACCGACTGGCTGATGCCAGACATCTCCGGCATCGAGCTCTGCCGCCAGATCCGCGAACGTTTCCAGGGCTCCTACACCTACATTATTCTCCTCACCAGCATGAGCGACAAAGAGCATGTCGTCAGCGGCCTGGCCGCCGGCGCCGACGACTATCTCACCAAGCCCTTTCATCCGGACGAACTCCTGGCCCGCATCGGCGTCGGCCGCCGCATCCTCACGCTGCAGGGCCAGCTCGAAGCTCAAAACCGCCTCCTGGAGCAGGCCGCCCGCATCGACCCCCTCACCGGCCTCCCCAATCGCCGCGCCATCGAAGAATGGGCCGACCGCCAAATCCGCGGCGCCATGCGCTACGGTTTCCCCTTCTGGGTAGTTCTCGCCGATCTCGACCGCTTTAAGCACATCAATGACGCCTACGGTCACTCGGCTGGCGACACCGTTCTGAGCCGTTTCGGCAGCATCCTGCGCGCCTCCACCCGCGGTTCCGACATGTGCGGCCGCCTGAGCGGTGAAAAATTTCTCCTGATCCTCACCCACACCGCCCGCGAAAACATCGGCGTAGTCGTAGACCGCCTGCGCCGTAAATTTGAAGCTGAGCGCTTCTTGTTCCACGGCCAAGCTGTGCACGTCACTGCCAGCTTCGGCGTTGCCGGCTTCGACGGCAAGCAAACCCGCGCCCCCGAACTAGCCCACTTGATCGAAGAAGCCGACCGCGCCCTCCATTCCGCCAAGCACGCCGGCCGCAACTGCTTCAAAATCGAACTCGCCACCCGCTAACCGCACCCGCTAACCCTTGCCAGGTGGCGCCAGCATCTCAGCCGGCCCGCGATTACCCAACCGGGATTTCTCCGCGCCTCCAAAGTGCCTCCCGTGCTCGACCTGACCGGGATTCGACCGTGGACGCATTTCTGATTTTTTCTGTCGATTTTCCTTGAATCCGAGTACCCGCGGATGCTATTATGTACTTGCGTTTGATGAGGTTACGAGTCGTTTAGCGCACCCGGGATTTGTGTACCTTGCTGTCCCGCAAGGCTCGAGACTTCGCTTTTTTGAAGCCGCTTTACCCCACCAAATAGCTCAAACAAGGCTCCTGACCTGGAGGCGGAAGTGTGCCCCTGCATCGTGGGGATCTGTGTATCTAGCGCCCTCTTGGTTCCGGGAAGCCGGGGAGAATGAATGTTTGCTCGCAAAATCACCGTGCAATTGAAGCCCAATGCCGTCGCGGAGTTCACCCGCATCGTCGATTCCGATATCATCCCTAACCTGCGCAAAATCAATGGTTTCCGCGATGAACTGGTGTTCGTCAATTCCACTGCCACCGATGCCATGGCGGTCAGTCTGTGGGATTCCAAGGAGCATGCCGATAACTATGCTCGCAGCGGCCTATCCGGATCTGCTCAAGGTCCTGGCCAAAGTGGTCGATGGCGCTCCCAAGGTCGAGACCTACCAACTCTCGAACTCCACCCTTCCCAAGACTGCCCAACACGCGGCGGTCTAGGTTCCCAGTATCAAATTGCGAAGAGGGCGGGCTCTGCTCGCCCTCTTTTCCGTTTGAGACTATGTTAGAAAGCCTTTGGCGTTGCACTCCCGCCAAGCCGCATCCGCCAGCACCAGACGTCTCAATCTGCCGTTCCGGTATCGTCCAATATTTCTTCAGCAGCCGATCTTTCTCCCGTTCCCCCACCTTCTCACATCCGTTTTTCTCATAAACCCGAATCGCCCACGCCGCATCCGCCCACGTCCCAATCGACTCCGGCCGCCTCGCCATCCCTCGCACATTATCCAGCAACGCCCTCCAAATGCCTCGCTTCTGACAACCCCCGCGCAGATAGGCATGCCGGACCAAGGTAACGTCCACCACCTCGTGTGATTCGCATCGGACCCCCGCCAGTCGTCCCGCTCTCCTACTTCATCAGTAGCCTTTCCAGAATTGGACCCTCACCGTCCATCTGCTGGGCAGTTTTCTCTCCGTGCAATATAGCACTCCCGTCGACGATCCCCAGGAATCATCGCTTTGGAATCTTCTGCGCGAGCGGCTCATTCAGTTTCTCCAACAGCACCACCCCGAAAGCCCTCAAAACCAGAGCAGAAGTGCAGACGCAGACGGCCGAAAACCATTCCGGCACCCCGAAAGAAATATCTTCCCATCGAAACTCGCCGTGACCTGCGGCCACGGTCGCCCCCGCCGGAAAGGGAAGTTCGATGGCGGTCTTCGCAGTTTCCGCGACTTCTCCGCCTGCCCTAAGCGCCCTCAGTTCACCCTTGGGAGCCTCGAAGGCCACCTCCGGCTATCTTTAACTCTTAAACCCTTCCACCCTTAAACTTTTCCCCTACCCCAGCCTCCTCCAGCTCCCGCCTCATCCCCGCCCAACTCTCCCGCGTCGACTCCTCCGCCGTCCCCGCCCCGCGCCAATGCGTCTCCAGACTCACCCCCAGCCGATACCCGTCCTTCTTCAGCGCCCGAAACTGCCCCACCCAATCGATGCTCCCCCGCCCCATCGCCGCCCACTCATAACCCTCACCATCGGTTTTCTTCACCGCATCCTTGCAATGGCAATGGCCAATCCGCTCCTTCGGCAGCAAATCGTATCCGTCCGGATAAGGTTTCTCTCCATGCGTAGCCGCGTTCCCCGGATCCCAATTCAGCATCAAATAAGGCGACTTCACCGCCCCCAGCAGCGCCGCCGACTCCGCCCCAGTAGCCGTATTGCACGCCGGCTCATTTTCCAAAACCAGGATCACGCCTTTCTCCCCAGCCTTGCCGGCCGCCTCCAGCAACTTCTCGTTGATCGCCGCGCGATACGGTCTCTGATCCTCCAGCCGCCAAAAATCAAAAAACCGCACCCGGTCCGTGCCAAACGCCTTCGCCAGCTCGATGCTGCGCTCCAAAACTTCCCCCTGCTGCTCAAACGTAAAGTCCGCGTGGAACTGATCGCGCTTCGGGCTGTATTTCGATGGAGGCGCCCCCGGCCAATCCACCTTGAACAGCGGACTCGCGATGTCCGTCACCCGCAGCTTGTACTTCTCCAAAATCCGCCGCGCCTCCGCCACTTCCTTGGCGTCCAGCCGCAGCAAATTTTTGTTCCACATCTCCCGCAGCTCGATCCACTCCATCCCAAATTCCCGCGAAGCCACCTCGCAAGCCCGCCCAAAATCCTGGGTGATCTCGTCGCTGATCACCGCCACCCGGAACGCCGCCTTCATACCGTCACTCCCAGCTTTTCCTCCAGGTACTTCTTGCTGATCGCCGCCGACTCCTTGGGCGTCCGCGCCCCATCGGGCACATCGTCCAGCTCGACAATCAACCACCCCCGGAAATTCACCCGCCGCAACGCATCGAACACCCCAGGCAGGTCCACTTTCCCCCGTCCCAGCTCCACAAAACGATACGAACTCTTGCCGTCCTCCCGATCCGGCATCCGCTCCACATCCTTGATGTGCAGAAACAGCAACCGGTCGCTATATTTCTCAATCGCCTTAGCCGGATCGCCCCCGCCCTGGAAGTAGTGCGCCACATCCAACTCCAGCTTGACGTACCGCGGGTCCGCAGCCTCCAGGATCCGGTCCACCTCCTCAGGCCGCTCCCCCATCGAACCCATATGGTTGTGATACCCCAGCAAAACTCCCAAATCCGCCGCCCGCTTCCCGATCTCCGTAAGCAACCCGCCCAGCCTCTTGTAATCCGCCGGGTAGTCGCGCGATCCTTGGGCCGGTCGTCGGTCACCTGCAGATAAAGCCCCCCGGCATCGCGCAAAAATTTCGCGTGCCCCGCATGCTTGGCAATCTCCTCAGCCTCCAACCCCGGATCGATCCGCACCCCGCCGCTCGAAAGCGCCACCATCTGCAATTTGTGTTTCCCCAGCAACTCCCGCAATTCCGCGGCACTTGCGAACTCCTCGAGCACGTTGGACCGCACCTGAATCCCGCGAAATCCCAAGTCCGCAATATCCTCAATCGCCTGCCGGTCCTTCCCACCCCAGGTAATCGACGCATACCCGACATGCATCTCCGCAGGCGCCCCCGAAATCGGCGTATCGAAATAGGACAAGTCCACGGGGCGGATAAAGCGGCGCCGCGGCCCACACCGTTTCGCCCGGAAGAGACCGCAGCCGCCGTTGCAGCAGCGACCGCTCCGATCCCCAAAAGAAATTCCCGGCGCGAACCCCGGCAAATCATGCGCACCTCTCTAGCTCCGCTTTCCCCAAAAATGTATCACTCTTTCTTCGACCTGCTGTAGCCCCCTCTTGTGTGTCAGGGAACGGCTTCAACCGCTAGTGTTCGCAATGCCAAACGTACCGGCAACTGTAGCGGCCGCGGACCGTCGCGGGCGCCTTTGAATTTGTCTCGTTCGTCCGTAGCGCGCCTATCCCTGCGGGTTTATACTGTTGGTCGGAAGATGACAAAGAAACGATCCGCATCATCAGCGCCCGGCCCGCGAGCCGCAAAGAACGGGAAGCCTATTCCGGATAGCGACATCGACTTCTCCGACATTCCGGAATCGACCGACGAAGAACTAAAGCGCGCGCGCCGGGTGGGCCGTCCCCGCACCGGGCACGCCAAGGACCTTATCGCCATCCGCATCGCTCCCCGTCTGCTGCAACAATTGCGGCGCATCGCCGCCAAACAAAACAAGCCCTACCAAACGCTGATCCACGAACTGCTCGAAGACGCCGCCGCCAAACGCGTCGCCTAGCGCCAACTCTCACTCAGCCTGCGGTTCTCTGCGTCCTCTGTGGTGAAATTCCGCGCCTTTCTCTTCGCTGCGTCATTTCAGCGCCCTCAGCCTCGCCGCGTTATCTTGCCTCCTACCGCCGGAACTCTTCCGCGTCCGCCTGGCAGCAACGCCAATGTCCGCAATGGGACATCCTGCAAATTGAAAATGATTCTATAGTGGAGAAGAAACCGAGGAACAGAAACACCATGCCCAAAGACTCGCACATCCGCGCCGCCGAATTTCACGAACTCGCCGCCCACGCCCACCGCGCCGCCGCCGTCCATCACGGCAAAGAAGATCACCAAACCGCCCACGAGCATTCCAAACAAGCCCTCGAACACGCCAACAAAGCCTTCCAGGCATCGCAAGAAGCCCATCGCAAATCCGTGAAGTCCACGGAGAAGCCCTAAGACCGCGCGCACCCGAGGCATTGTAGTGGCCGGTCTTCAGACCGGTCACTCCTTTTGCCTTTCTCCCAACGCCCGTCATTCCGAACGAAGCGGGCCGATTTTTTCTTTCCCTTCGCTTCGTGCGAAGGGTCGGCCTGCGCAGAGAGGAATCTCTCTTTGCATTGCTCCGGCAGGGTGCCCCGCGTGTCGTCGTTACACGTGAGTTTTCGCTCCGGCCGTTATGTAGCCGCCGGTCCTCAGACCGGCCCTTCCGAGTCTCGTAGCGCCGAGTTCAGCTCGCCATCATCTGTTCCGTAGGGGCACGGCACGCCGTGCCGGTTCCTTTGTCATTGCTCCCGTCCGTCATTCCGAACGGAGCGGGCCGATTTTTTCTTTCCCTTCGCTCCCTGCGAAGGGTCGGCCCGCGCAGAGAGGATCTCTGCACCATCGCCGCCGTCCGCGATGAATCCGCTTTTCTTCCCCAGGGTGCCCCACGTGTCGTCGTTACACGTGGGTCTTCGCTTTTGCCTCAGCGGTGGCCCCACGCTGCTTTGTTTTCCGCGCTGCGGGTGTCCCATCCCTCGTTTTCTGAGGGTGGGTCTTCGCCCTTGTAGGGGCGAGTTCAGCTCGCCATCTTCTTTTTTGCTTCCCTCTACGGTAACTCCCAAACAGCCGCCCGAAGAGAGAGGAGTCTCACTCGTTTCTTCTGTCTGCGCCACCGATCAGACAGTATCCTACGGCATCCAGGCATCATGAATTGCGTCGAGGATCGTATGCCCTTCGTCATAGAATTCTTCCAACTCACGAAGAGTTACGTTTGCTCCAGCACTATGGACCGTAAGATGTCGACGAGTAACAATGTTCGTAAAATAGGTCTCTGCGCGAGTTCCGCAAATCCGATCTTGGAATCGTTTTTTCACATCCGGACTGAAGCGATTCAGCAATCCAGATATTTCCCTGACTCCCATGCTTCTGAAAACAGCATCCAGCGCAGACTTTGCGAACGACTCGATGTAGGGATCGTTTGGCGAACTTAAGCGGCGAACAACGATCCTCTCTATCTCTTCCTCGAATTCGGCACAAATTAACACCGAGAGGTATTGAGCGAGAAAAGCCTCTATTTCAGTTCCGCGCGAATTCGTCCTGTCGAGATGGTCCCTGCACACTTCGATCGCGCGGTCGATTTGAGCGAGCCTCATCCGATGCTCACCTGAACAGAGTCTTGTCGGCTAGGTCAAACCTCTTCCGCACCGTCTCGTCCGCTGTCGTCCCGCTCGTAACGAGATTCAGGAAGTCCGGGTTCTTGACGAGAGACTTATATTTGTTTCCTACGTCATTGCCAGGACTTCCGAGGTGGGACGCAAAAGCGACCATCACCGAATCCAAAACCGCAGAATTCAGCCCCTTCCTAATGTGAAAAGGTTTTGTGCCCAGGGCATTGAGCACTGCTTCGCAAGTGCGTTCAAAAACAGCGCGAAGGTTTTTTAGGTCCGCCGTCGAGGGGTGTCTATTGCGACGCATATATTTAGAAAGGAAATCCTTCATCGGGTTCTGATAGCCCGAGACGTCCCTAAGAGCGAAAAACCGCAGCATTAGCTCTTTGTCTTTTTGCCGACTATCCTGATTCTGTCTTCCCAGTATCGTTCTCCAACTCGGCAGTTGATTAAGCTCGTTGAGGAGGTCGTTGAATGTACCTCCATAGACACAGTTCCTCACCTCTTGGTTCGTTAGTAGCGTTCCTCCCGTGTTCAGGCGCTCAAATATGTGGTACACGCTTGTGTCATCGGCAGGGTCAAGTTGTTGAACGATGAACGCACGCAAAACACAGTTCTTCAATTTTCTCTGGTCAGGATCGTCAAAATCTGCAAATTTCTTGCGATACCACTTGCTCTTCGGGTTCAGACCTTCGAGGCGGAATATCTGTCCTTCATCGTCTTGACCAAATTGACCATTGAAGAAATAGAAAACACTCTTTAGTCTTTGCTGTCCGTCGATCACGAGGTATTTTTGAGACTTACGTTGGGTGAACAGAAAGATAGCTGGAACCGGCAATCCGACCATAAACGACTCGATGAGTTTGCTTGCTTGAATCTTCTTCCATACAAATTCCCTCTGAAACCTGGGGATCTCAATGTCGCCCGCCTTCCACTTCTCGTACAACACCTCCAACGTAAAGTCTGCAGGGAACGTTGCTATGTCATATTCAGCCGGCCCACTTTCGTAGTCTTCGCTCTCTGACTCGATTTCCTCGAGCTCGATATCGTCAGCCCCGATGTGTTTCTGAAAGTACTCGTCTCGTTCATCAGCCATCAAAACGACTCCCTTACCAGGGCCACCGAGTTAACGCGGCCCTAGAAACACACTCACGGAACTGCGAGCTCCACCGAAAGACTTGTGATCTCTATTATGTAATATAACTCAAAAGAGGAATGGCTAACTAAAGGACGCCTTGCTTGTTAACGTACCTCGCGCTCAGCCTCGCCCGCGGTCAAGCCCAAACCGCCTGGAGCTCAGACCGGACCAGCAGGGCTTCCCCTCCGGTCGCAAGCGACCCTCAAAACCACCGCTCTCCCGCAATCCCTTCCATTTCTTATACTTATAAAAGTAGTTGACAAACAGTAAATATTGTGCTATCCTGAGTCGTGTTCGCCCTGACCAGCCCGCGCCCGAACCGCCCCTTCCCACTTGCAACACGCATCCCTGCGCACTCCAAACGCAAATCGCCCCCGTATTTTCAACAACTTCCAACATACCAATTTGTAACCCCTTTCCTTTCAGACTCATGCGCACTACCCCGGGGGTGGGGGGGTATGAGTAGGTCAGTCCATTCCCGCACCCCTGCAAAGCGCATCGCTGCACGCCCCTTGTGCAAATCGACCCTTTATTTTCAATGGTTTACAAACTGCCTTTTTGCTAAGTTCTTTTCTTTGATACCGATACAAACTGCCCCAGGGGGTGGGGGGGTATCGACATCTCGCAAACCAAAGCCGAAAGCGCGGCACCCGTTATCTCCTTCGGAATCAAAACGTTGCATCACATGACGAGCTAACTATCATGGAATCACATTGTTGCACAAAACATAGCGGGGTAGGGGGTCAAGCCTTTCTTTCCACCAGTCACCGGTCACGAGTCACCAGTCACTGGCCTACCCGCCAATTTGTCGGTTGCGCCTCTCCAGCCCAGTGCGGGAGAATCGGATCCCGCTTCTAAGAGGCTAACGCGATGACTCACCCGGCAATCGGCGAACTCAATCCTCCCAACCGGCTCATGCTTACCCCGGGTCCTTCCTCCATGGACCCGCGCGTCTATCGCGCCTTGGCCACGCCCCTCGTCGGCCACGTCGACCCGTGGTTCCGCGGTTGCATGGACGACGTCCAAGTCCTGCTGCGGCAGATCTTTCAGACCGAAAACCGCCTGACCATGCCGCTTTCGGCTTCCGGCTCCGGCGGCATCGAAGCCTCGCGTCGTCAACACCCTGGAAGAGGGCGACGAAGCCCTCATCTGCGTCAACGGCTTGTTTTCCGATCGCATGGCGGTCATCGCCGGGCACACTCCGGCGAAAGTTACGAAAGTGGAAGCGCCCTACGGCCAGGCCGTCGATCCCGAAGACGTGCGCCGCGCCGGCAAGGGCAAGAAAATCAAGATCGTGGGTCTGGCCCAGGGCGAAACCTCCTCCGGCGTATTGACCCAGCTCGAAGGTTTCCGCAACGTCGCCGACGAACTCGGCGCTCTACTCGTCGTCGACACCGTCGCCTCCCTGGCCGCCGTGCCGCTGCACATCGACAAAGAACGCATCGACGTCTGCTTCAGCGGCACGCAGAAAGCTATCAGCGCCCCGCCGGGCATGTCTCCCATCACCGTAAGCCCGCGCGCGGAAGAAGCTTTCCGCACCCGCAAAACCAAAGTACAGAGCTGGTACTTCGACCTGACCACCGCGATGAATTACTGGGGCAAGGACCGCCTGTATCATCACACTCCGCCGGTCTCGCTGATTTTCGCGCTGCGCGAAGCCATGCGCATGGTCATGGAAGAAGGTCTGGAAGCGCGCTGGGAGCGCCACCGCCTGAATCAGCTCGCGCTGATCGCCGGTCTCGAAGCCATGGGCCTGGAAATGTTGGTGAAAAATCCCAAGGACCGCTTGCCCACGGTCACGGCGGTCATGATTCCCAGCGGCATCGATGACGCAAAAGTCCGCAGCCAGCTTCTCGACGAATTCGGCATCGAAATCGCCGGCGGCCTGGGCCCACTGAAGGCCAAAATCTGGCGCGTCGGCCTGATGGGCCATTGCAGCCAGAAGTCCAATGTTCTATTGTTCCTCGCGGCGCTGGAAAAGACGCTGCTCGATCAAGGCTTCCGCGTGCCCAGCGGCGCGGGCGTCGGCGCCGCCGTGAAGAGTTACGTACATGTGGATACCGCAGCCGCGGTCAGCCGCTAAAGAGGGAAGCGCGCCGCCAGCGGCGGCCGGCCAGAAATCCAGCGAGGTCAAACGAGTGCCAACGGAAACGGAAACCAACAAAAAGCGGGACCAGGCGGAATTCAAATCGTCGCTGGCCAACGTCGGCCAGATGAGCACGTTTGTAGGCGTTTTTGATGTAACCTCCAAGCTTACCGGCGAGACGCATCAGTGCCGCTTCTCACACATGTGGAACGGTATCGCCACCCGCCACAGCGACACCATCGACACCAAGTTCTACGTTGACGGTACGGCCATCGTGCTCGGTCTGGCCCATATGGCGTTCGTAAAATTCCGCGACCGCGCCAACCGCGACCTCACCGACCGCGAAGCCAGCTTCATCGCCGCCGAATACCTACGCGAGCGCCTAGAAGAAGAAGACGAGCGCCCGCTCTACGACGTCTCCGAAGCCGACGTCCTGCGCCTAGTCGACCAGATCGGCATCAAGTAGTAGGGGCTTGAAGGAGGCATTGGTTTCACCGCGTGCGGGAAAAGGTAGCTGATCAGGGGTCGGAGCTTTAGCTCCGACATAAAGCGTTCGGTTGCTACGGGCTTTAGCCCCTGAGGAAACACTCTTAGCTTTTTGCTGTAGCCGCGGCGCGCTGATTCAGTCCCCGACTTCGACATGAAAGGCTTCGAGCTCGGGATGCCGCAGGCCGTCGCGGCGGATGAAGTACATGACCAGGAACATCAGCAAGGCGCCGCCCACCATCACCATCACGGCGACTTGCAGGCCGAGAATCAGGTCGGCGAGATCGTCGAGACGCCCGACAACGTAAGGGCCGAGAATCCCGCCGAAAAGCTGCGTCGCGAACATGTACACGCCGACTGACGAAGCGTGCGCGCGGCGCGGCATCATGTCGTGAATCACGGCGGTGACCGGCCCGTGATACCAGGACATGAAAAATCCGGCGATGAAAAACGCGGCAACGATCTGATGTTTTTCTTCGCTGGTGATGGCCCACAAGACAAACGGCGCCGCAACTAGAAAGCCGCAGGCCACCGTAAGAATGCGGCCAAAAGCGAAACGCTTTTGCAACAGGTCGGCGACAAAGCCGCCGGCCAGCACGCCTCCCAGGCCGGAAACGAGCAACGCCGGGCCGAGAGAAACGCCCGCTTCCTTCAGACTGAAATCCTTGTAGCGCACCACGAAGTCGCTTCCCCAAGTGAGAAAAGCGACGCTGGCAAAAGTAATCATCACGCCGCTGATAATCAGCGTCAGAAACGCCGGCACGCGCAGCAAGCGCGTCAGCGGCACCACTTCGCTGCGCGGGCCGCGCGGCGGCTCGGCCAGTCCTAGGATCACGAAGGACAACAGCAAACCGGGAATGCCGATGGCGTAGAAGACCGCGCGCCAGCCGAGCCATTGTCCGATGATGCCGCCAAGGGCTTGGCCGGCGGTGCCGCCGATCAGCATGCCCGCTGCGAAGATGGATTGCGCTCGGGCGCGATCTTCCCGCGGGTACGCTCCGGAAATCATGGATTGCGCGGCGGGCGCGTACGCGGCTTCGCCGATGCCGACGAAAGCGCGCGCCAGCAGCAGCATCGCGAAGGTGTGCACGTGGCTGGTGAAAATGGTGGCGAAGCTCCAGAAGACCACGCCGCCGGCGATGATGCGCGAGCGATTGAAGCGGTCGGCGAAATATCCGAAGGGAATGCTGGAGAGCGCCAGCACCGCCTGCAGGACGACCTGCAAGTAACTGATTTGCGTGCTGGTGAGTCCGAATTCATCGCGAATCAGCGGAACCAGCGGCGGAATGGCTTGGCGGTCGGCGAAATTGACAAAATTGATTAGCGCCAGCACGGCCAGCAGGCGATACTGATAGGACGTCAGCGAAATGGACTTGAATGACACGTCGAGTATGGTCCGTCGCCTGTGGATGGCCTGGTCTGGGGCGACCGCGAAGCGGCCCCTCCGTCTGATGTTCGAGATTATATACCGCGCATGAAGCCTGCTACTTCTTCCAAGGCAACGACCAGTGACCGGTTGACCACCGTATTGTCGTACGGGGCGCTGCTGCTGCTGGGCTACCTGGTGTTTCGGATCGCGGAACCGTTTCTGGTGCCGCTGGCCTGGTCCGCAGTGCTGGCGATCTTTTTTTATCCATTGCACGAGCGCATCGGACGGAGGTTGCGGCCGACGCAGGCAGCGCTGCTCAGCACACTGGCGGTGACGCTGCTGCTGGTGGTGCCGGGCATCGTGGTGCTGGTGTATACCACGCGCGAGGCTTTGGTCGCTACCGCCAGGCTGCAGAGCGCGCTGCTCGATCCGGACAAAGCCTTGCCGGTGCACGCGATCACCTGGGTGCGCAGCCATCTTCCCGGGGAGTGGGGTTCGGCGGATTTTTCCGAGCCGCTGCGGCAGGGCGCGGAAAAAGTGGCGTCCTTTATGGCCGGGAGCTTTACCCGGCTGGTGAAAAACCTGTTCACGTTCCTGGTGGACTTGTTCATCCTGATTTTTTCGCTGTTTTTCATGTTTCGCGACGGGGAAAGCGTAGTGCGGGCGGTGCGTCACCTGATGCCTTTCGACGAATCGATCCAGACGGACATGTTGAACGAATCGAAGGACCTGATTTTCGCCAGCGTGGCGGTGGCGCTGGTAATCGCGTGCCTGCAGGGACTGTTGGGAGGGCTGGCGTTCACGATTGGCGGGATTTCCACGCCGATTTTCTGGGGCGTGCTGATCGCATTTTTTTCCATCGTGCCGGTGGTGGGTTCGGCACTGATCTGGGTGCCCACGGCGCTGTGGCTGGGATTCAGCGGGCACTGGGGCAAGGGCCTGGCGGTGGTGGTGATTTGCGGCGGCGTAGCCGCGGTGGCGGACAACATCGTGCGGCCGCTGCTGCTGCGCAACCGCACGCATCTGAACGAACTGCTGCTGTTTATCAGCGTCCTGGGCGGGTTGGATGTGTTCGGGTTGCTGGGGCTGGTGGCCGGGCCGACGATAGTGGCGGCTGCGATGGGCGTGTTCCGCGTGTACATGGACCGGCGGGACGAGCAGGCTGCGCCTGCAGGGTGACGGTCTGCGTGTGCGAGCCCGGTTAATCCAGCGGGAGCAGGTAGCCTGGGGTTCCGCCCAAACGGCCTGCGAAGGCTTGTGCGTCCAGGGTGGCCATGTCCCAGGTCGTCCAGGAAACGGGTTCCAGTCGTATGGTGACATCATCGAAGGAGGCAAAGACCGGCTCGATTTGCGGGTCGGACATGGCTGCCGCACTCATATAGCGGGCGTGGATACGATGGTTTAGCGCTCGCGACGGTTCGCCGGAAATCAGGTGCGCGCTGCCGGCGGCGGTTGCGCCACGCTCGGCTCCCGCTCTTCGCACGTCCACCATCAGCGAAGCCTTGGGTCGCGCGGCGACGTTACGAGCTTTGCGGCTCTTGGAAGATGTCGCGACGAACAGGCAGCCATCCTCGAAGAGATACCAAACCGCGGCCAGATGGATGGAGCCATCCGGGTTTTCCGTCGCCAACGTGGCGACATAGCGGCCTTGGAGAACTTGACGAAGAGCTGGATCCAGAGTTTGAGTCGACATTTTTCCTCCGCAGCTATGGATAATTCAGCAGGGCTCGACCATCTTACTTCTCCTTTGACGCAGGACCCAACGCAGGAGGATAGCAACACGAGGTAGATGGGCGAATCGGATTCGATGGCTATGGGCGCGGGTGCTCGACGGTGATTGCGAAAATCGCCAGTGCGGGCTGGGAGGGAGTGAGCGTCCCGTCCATGCGACTCCGGCCTGGCTACGAAGAGGCTGCGCCCGCGAGGTAGCATGCCGGCGAACGATTGCGGACAAGTGCCAGAGCAACTTTCTTCAGGGGCTAAAGCCCTTTGATTGTCGGAGCTTTACGCCGGGGCTGAAGCCCCGGCCTCCTAAAGAAAAGACGTTTTTTCGCAGGCTAACAAGTTGGCCGGGCCGACGATTGTGGCGGCGGCGATGGGCGTGTTCCGGGTGTACATGGATCGGCGCGACGAGCAAGCTGCGCCTGCTGGTAGCATCCCGACGGAATACCCCGCGAACGGCACTTTCCAAAACAGGAGGACAAGTGCTACTCCTCCAGGGAGAAGCGTGAAATCCGCAGCTGCAGGCGAGCAAAGCCGCGGCGGGCTTGGTTCCAGAAACGACGAAAATCCCAGTTTGCGGCACGAAACACACTGCGGTGCTGCTGCCACAGCAGTAACGCGGTGCAGTGGAACAGCATGGAGTGGCAAAGAAGTAGCATGGCGCGAGATTTGCTGCGGAGCGGGCGACGAAGCAAGCCGAGCGTCAGGGCCTGGAAATTGAGGTGGGCGGCCTCGTCACACAAGATGCGCATACAGATCGAGCGGAGCAGAGGCGAGCGAGTGGCGTCGCGTAGCGCCTGGTAGAAGGGTACGGCGAGAACCTCGGCGGTAACCAGCACCATCACGCAGATATCGAGGCCTGCCAGCTTTCGCAGGCGGCGGAACACGCTGTCGAGCCAATGGTTGCTGAGCCTCGGAATTCTTTCGCGATCCAGGAAGCGCCCCAGCATGGCGCTGTGGCGCTGTTCTTCGGCAATAAAGAGCTCCAAGGACGGTAGAAACGATTGGTCGGCGGAGAGGACCGGATGTCGCGAAGCCCTGCGCACGAGGCCGCGGCCGCGCGCCCATTCACCTAGTTGAAACTGCTGGATGGACCTGGCAACGAGGCGAGACTCCGCGGGGCAGAGGAGGTAGGAGTGGTGCCATGGCAGGGCGGAAGGATGGTCGCGGTGCTGGAGGAAACGGCGATACCAGGGTTGGTAGAGGGACGGCGATGCTGGGGTGGACGTTGCGCTGGGCATTGCACTTCAAATGTAAAGTACTTTGTATGATAAAGTCAAGCAGGATACATGCGCCTGCCGGCGGCAACTTGGCAAGAAAGTTTTACTGTTCCCATCGATGTGCGAGTGGAATATCCGGCTTCGAGTGAAGCAGCTCCGATAAACGAGGCCCTGCCTACAAAGAGCAAGAACGACGAGCGCGAGGGGTTGCACCGGTGTGAAACAGGCGGGGCGAAAATGCGTGCGGGGACGTGAGCGTGTGCTAGAGTACCCGACTCAGATGAGCTCGAACGGTTACAAACCCGCCGCGGTACACGCTGAGTTGCCGGCCGCGAAGCTACGCTGGCGCTGCGAGCCCTCGCGGCTGCCATTTGAGACCACCGCGCAGGCGGAGTTGCGCGAAGGCTTCATCGGGCAGGAGCGGGCGCTACGGGCGCTGAAGATGGGCGTGGAGCTGTCGGCACCCGGGTACAACGTGTTTGTGTGCGGCTTGGCGGGCACCAGCCGGGGCGGGACCATCGCACGGATGATCGAAGAATTGCACCCGCCGACCAAGCCGTCGATGGACCGCTGCTACGTCAATAATTTCAAGATTGCCGACCGGCCGCGGCTGCTGTCGCTGCCGCGGGGCCAGGCCAATTCCTTCAAGAAAGAAATGCAGGCGGGAATCGATTTTTTGCGGCGGCGGATTCCGCAAGTGTTCGAAGGCGAGCCGTTTCAGAGGCAGAAGGGGCGCATCGTCGAGCGCTTCACCGTGCGGGAAAAGGAGTTGATGGACGATTTCACGCGGCGGATCGCGCGGGAACAGTTTGCGCTGGGGCACATGCAAGTGGGGGCGGTGGCGCTGCCGGAGATTTTTCCGGTGCTCGAAGGGCAGATGGTGCCGATCGAGGATATTTCCAAGATGGTGCACGAGGGGAAGCTCGAGAGCCCGGTGGCCGAAGACATCGAGCGCAAGTACGAGCAGTTTCGCCAGGAATTTACGGTGGTGTATCGCAAGACGCTGACGCTTTCGCGGGAGTTGGCCAGCGAGCTGAGTTACCTGGAGCAGGAAGCGGCGTCGGTGCTGGTCGACGGGGTGATCGAGGAGCTGAAGGAAAAATACCCGAACGACGGCGTGTCCGAGTATCTCGAAGAGGTGCGCCACCATCTGCTGGACAATCTCGATCCGTTCAAGGAACGCGAGGGCGAGGGCGAACAAGAGGGCGAGCCCATTCCGGATGGAATGCCGAAGCAGCAGGGCGGGCCGGAGCGCGATCCGTTCCGCTTGTATGGCGTGAACGTGATTCTGGCGCACAGCGATGAAGATGCTTCGCCGGTGATTTTTGAGACTACGCCGACGTATGCGAATTTGTTTGGGACCATCCAGCGGGCGTATGACGCGCGGGGCGGGTGGACCAGCGATTTCATGGATCTGCGAGGCGGGTCGCTGCTGCGGGCGGATGGCGGCTTTTTGATCATGTATTCGCTGGAAGCGCTGTCCGAGGTGGGGGTGTGGCGGGCGCTGAAACGCACTTTGAATCATAACCGGCTGGAAATCCAGCCGTTGGAGATGTTCTATCCGTTTGGGGGGAGCGCGATCAAGCCGGAGGCGGTGCAGATCAATGTGAAGGTGATTTTGATCGGCGACCGGCAGCTGTACGAGCTTTTGTACGACTACGAAGAGGATTTCCGCAAAATTTTCAAGGTACGCGTGGAGTTCGACGAAGAAATGCACATGAGCGACGGGGTGATCGCGGAGTACGCGGGGCGGTTGCGGGCGCTGTGCGAGAAAGAGAGTTTGTCGCCGTTCGACCGCGGGGCGTTTGCCACCATGCTGGAATATGGCGTGCGGCAGGCGGGGCGGCGGAACAAGGTGACCGCGCGCTTTGTGGATATTGCGGATTTGGCGCGCGAGGCGCACTACGCGGCGGCTGCTGCGGGCGAATCGGTGGTGCGGGCGGCGCATGTGCGCACGGCGCTGTCTTCGAAAATGGAGCGGCACAACCTGATCGAGACGCGGATTCGCGAAATGATCGAGGAGGGGACGCTGCTGGTGGACCTGGAAGGCGCGAAGGTCGGCCAGCTGAATGGATTGAGCGTGCTGGAGATCGGCGGGTACTCGTTCGGGAAGCCGGTGCGCATTACCGCGACGGCGGCGCTGGGCAAGATTGGCGTGATCAACATCGAGCGCGAATCGAATTTGAGCGGGCGCTTTCACGACAAGGGCGTGCACATTATTTCGGGATATTTGCGTAGCCGCTTTGCGCAGGATAAGCCGCTTTCGCTGGCGGCGAGCATTTGCTTCGAGCAGTCGTACTCCGGTGTGGATGGGGATAGCGCCAGCTCCACGGAGGTTTATGCCCTGGTGTCGGCGCTGGCCGAGCTGCCTTTGCGGCAGGATATCGCGGTGACTGGGTCGATGAATCAGCAGGGAGATATTCAGGCGATCGGCGGGGTCAACGAGAAGATCGAGGGATTTTTTGATGTGTGCCGGATCAAGGGGTTGTCGGGTTCGCAGGGTGTGATGATTCCGGCGACGAACGTCGAGGACTTGATGCTGCGCGAAGATATTCTGGATGCGGTGACGGCGGGGAAGTTTCACATCTGGCCGGTGGCGAAGATTGAAGAGGGCATCGAGGTGTTGACCGGGATGACCGCCGGGCATCGCAATGGCGACGGGTCGTTTCAGGCTGGGAGCGTGTTTGCGCAGGTGAACGAGAGATTGAGCAAGATGGCGCGCATGATGAAGGATTTTGAGTAGGTCGAACGGCAATCAATTTAGATGCAAGGCGATTCCATGGGACCTTTCGACGCGGTGCCTGTTCCGGTTATGGGGCCGGCCGGCGCTGTAAGGCTGCTGATGGCCAGATTCCCCCAGATATCCCACCTATTTGTTGACCCGAACGGACCTGAGTTCGAAAATTCTGATGCCTACTCAGCGTATAACAGATTCGCGGAGGAGGTATTGCGGCGGCAGAATGACACGACTTTCCTTTCCGGGGTTTACGTCTTCATAGACGACTTGGCGTTCAGCCAGCAGAGTATCCTTGAGGAATTATTCGGTGAGGTCTTAGAAACACTCGCGCAGGATAAGGAGTTTTGTCGCAAATTGTATCCATGTGTACATTCCGAAGCCAAGGAAGCCCTAAAAAGGGTTGACCCCGAAACCTATGCTGGATCGATTTAGCGTTGCCGCCTGCTGGCTCTCCTTTTCGCGGTAGCCAACCTGAAACTCTGTATGACAGATCTCTACTGAATCGGGGCGCGGTAGGCGCGGCGGTAGTCGACGCGGTAGGCGGGCGGCGGCGTGTTGGACGCGATGCTCGGCGTCGCGGAGACGCGGACTTCGATGGCATGGGGTTTTCCATCGCGCGCCGGTGGAGCAAAGGCCAGGCTGTATTCGTGGCGCACCAGTTGAGCAATCTCCGCGAACGCGGTAGAAAAATCCTTGGGGCTGTTCGGGAAATAGGCGCGGCCTCCGGTGGACTCCGTCATGGCCTTCAATAGTTGATCTGCTTCGGCGAATCCTTTTTCTGCGGCGATGGATTTCTCGGTGGGAGCTTTGGCTTTATTTTTGCGGCTGGGTTTTCCGCTTGGCGGCGAATTGCGCAGTTCGCCGCTGAGGGATACGGCTAGAAGGCGAACGTCAGCGGTCTTGAGGCGTTCGAGAATTGCACTGGACTCGCTTTCCGTGGACGTGTCTACGCCGGTGGATAGCAGGACGATGGTTTTCTTGCCCTGGCCTTTGGCGAGCCAGTCCAGGACGGCGGCGAGACTGCGCGAGAGGTTCAGATTGCCGAAGCCGAGATTGAAGCGCACGTTGGCCAGGGCTGCTTCGGCGGCTTGTTTGTTGGCGGTGAAATTGAGCAGGGGTTGCGCGGCTTCATCGTACTTCACCACCGCGACCTGATCGCCGGGGGAGAGGCCATCCAGCAAAGCGTGCGCGGCTTGGAGATGGCTGGCTTCGAGAAAATAGACGGCGGGGCCGGCTTCCACGAGCAAGAGGACCTGCGCGGGTTCCTCAATGGCGGCAAAATCGGTGATGGGCTGCTCGACGCCGTCATCGAAGACGTGAAAATCCTGGCGATGCAGGCCCTCGGCGAAGTTGCCCTGCGAATCGGTGACGATCACGCCGACGTTGACGCGGTCCACGCTGACGCGAATGGGCTCGCTTACAGGGGCGGGGGGTTCCTGCGCGAGTGCGAGCGGCGGCGAAACAAGGGCCGGGGAGATCGAGAAGAGCAGCGCGGCCTGGGCTAGACGGCGAACGCGCACGGCGGCGCTACTCCAGCCGCTGATCGAAATGGACGCCCTTGGCGTCTTTCCAGGAAGCGCCAGCCATGAAATGCAGGTGCCGGGGGAAGACCTGGGGATTGGCGTCGTTCAACAAATTGGGAACTTTTTCGGCGGCAGCTTTCGACGATCCGGCGGCGGCTTGTTTTTCGGAGACCTTTTTCGCTTCTTCGACCCAGCGGTTCTTGAGGGCCTGCCAATCGACTTTTTGGAAATCGAAATAGTAGAGGCCATCGAGTTTTTCGGGATAGCCGGCGCGGGCGGCTTGGAGCTGGGCTAATGCGGCCAGTTTGGTGGAGGCGGAGGCTTGCGAGCGCGCGGCGAGAAACTCGTGGAGCGTCTCGGCGCGGCCGGCGCCGATAAGGAAGTCCGGCGTGACGGCCAGGTGATAGAAATTGTATTGCACCACGCCGGCGTTGCCCTGTCCGCCGCCCAGGGAAATCTTTAGATAGGTTACGTCGCCTTCGTTGCGTTCCGGACCGACCTGGTCGCTGAAAATCGTGTGGATGAGTTTCAGAGCTTCCGGCTTCTTGCGGATGCCGAGAACGTAGACGGCTTTTTGCGGATCGAGCGCCGGGCTGGTTTGCATCGAGGCGAAGTCGCCGCTGAGCAGCCCGAGAGCGTCGGGTATCGGCATGCCCAGGCGGTTCTGCCCGAGACCTTCCATCATGGCCACGCTGCCTTGCTGACTCGGGGGGAGCGCAGCGAGGAGAGCGTGCTTCAGCATTTCGTACAAACCAAGCAGATTGAATTGCGTTTCGCTGTAAGAAATGGTGTTGGGAGACAAGAGCGAGAGAGAGGCCGGCGATTCCTGGCCGGCGCCCCAAAGATCGAAAAGCGTTCCGGGCGCGGCGTCGCCCAGCAGCGCGGCCTGTACGCGGGTTTTTGGGCCTTCGAGAAGCACGCGGCCGCAGAAAGAGTGCACCGCGTCGAGCTTCATGGCGTCGAGAACCGGGGCAATCTGGACGCCGGAGGCATTGGCGTTGGGAGCGAGGGTCTTGAGGTTCGGCATCCGAGCAAAGAATTCCAGCAAACCTCCGCCGAGCAGCGGTTGAGCTTCCTGGTAGGACGCGGACTGGGCGAGTGACGCGCCGGCGGGAGCATGGCCTTCGAGCCGGGAGAGAATTTCTTCCAGGACGGAGCGCTCGTTGGCGCTGGCGGCATATTTTCCGTGCTCGACCCAATAGGTGGTGCCGGCCGTGCGCTCCACTTTCAGGACCGGTACGCCTGCGACGGTGATTTGCGAGAGTTGCGGCACGTCTTTTTCCTGGGCACGCATGCGCAGGACGGCTTCGCTGAGCAGTTTTTCCTTGCCGGTACGGTCGTAGACCAGGAACAAACCGTTCCAGGGATGCTCCGAGGCTTTCGGCGGAACAGCGCCGGCGGTCATCTTGGCTTCGGGCTTGGCGATGTATCCGAGCACAAAGGCATTGTCCAGGAGAGCGGAGTACTTTTCGGCTTCTTCGCGGGTCAACTTTTGCTTGGACGCATCTTTCTGGTTCGCGGTCATCATATTTTCGAACATGGCCGAGCGCACCGGGGCGAAATCGGGATCATCCCAAAGGGCCAGCAGGGAATTGGCTTTTCTGACGTCGGCGGCGGGGGTTCCACGCCAAATTAGATAGAGCAAAGTGCGCGAGGGCATCTGCGCGGGTTCGAGCGGGGCTTGCGCAGCAGCGCGATCGGAAAATAGCAACGTGGAGACAATGACGGCAAACACGGCCACGCGCAGTTGAGTGAGCTTCATGAGGGGTCTCCGCCCAAGTTTTTCGGCGTGAAAGGGCATCTTTAAATGCTAGCCCGCGGGCGGAAAAGACAGAAGCCCCGTGCCGCGCGAGGTTTCCAGAACGCGGAACAGGGCTTTGAATTGGGTGAGCGGAACCCGCCTATGATTACGGCTTGGCGGGTGCGGCAGCAGGCGCGGCGGCCGCGGCACCGCTACCGGCGTCCTTGGGGGTCGAAAGGTAACCGTTAATCTCATTCTTGCCGACGTCAAAAACCACGATTTCATACGGCGACATGCGGGCGCTGCCTTTTAGGTAAAACTGCACCGGCTCGCCGGCGGTCTTGTCCTTTTTTTCGACGGAACGGTCGTCGACGAAGACCGTCATGGTGTACTTGGATTTTTTCGGGTCGGCCTTGGTGAGGGCCACTTGAACGGGGCCGACGCGCTGCGGGGTCTTGCCCTTGGTGATCTTGAATTCGTAATAGTTGCGATCGCCGCGGCGCTTCAGCTCTTCGAGGTCGTCGCGGTTGTGGGCGATCAGTCCGCTCATCACGCCCATGTCGCCGGTGGCGCGTTCCAGCTTGCTCTTGGTGGCTTCCAAGTCGGTCTTGGTGGCTTCGATGTCTTTCTTGGCGCCGCCGACTTCGGTGGCTACTTCCCCGATCTTCTGGGCACTCTCTTCCTTCACCTGGTTCAGTTGCGAGGCCATTTTCTCGTCGGAGGCCACTTGATCCTTGCGGATGGCTTCGGCGCGGCTTCTGGCCTTGGCGAGTTCCGCCTGGGTGATGCCGACTTTCTGCTCGGTGACTTCGATATGGCCCTTCAGATCGGCAAGGCGCGAATTGGCCTGGTCGAGCTGCGCGGTGAGCAGCTTGTTCTGATCCTGGGTCTTGGCGAGGTCTCCCTGAAGGCGCGT
Source organism: uncultured Acidobacteriota bacterium (assembly GCA_963788495.1). Taxonomy (GTDB): domain Bacteria; phylum Acidobacteriota; class Terriglobia; order Acidiferrales; family UBA7541; genus Acidiferrum. Next base: position 39,361 of record CAWBGX010000010.1, read on the forward strand.
CTGCCCCGAGTAACCCGAGTACCCGAGCACGGCCACCGCGACGATCAAAACGCCGAAAAGCACGGCGATCCAGCGCGGAGTGCCGGTGTTCTCATAGTTGTAGGACTCCTGCGGACTCGGTACGTTTGGAGAAATGCTCATTCATCCTCCTCGGAGATCGACCCTAACTAACCGATACCGATGGTACCATTTGGAAATCATCGCTCGCAACGTGCGGACGTGTCCACGTTGCGATTAGCGGGGACGCCGGCGGCGCGAGCGGCCCTTGGCGCCACCTTTGCTTGGCGGCGAAGGCCATCGTGAAAAGACCGATGTGGTCAGGCCGCCGCGGGGCGTGAATTCGCCGCGAACCACACACCACTCCGGGTCGATGGCCTTGACGATGTCGTGCAGGATTTTGTTCACGGCATTTTCGTAGAAAATTCCCAGGTCACGGTAGGCCAGCAGGTACATCTTCAGGGCTTTCAGTTCGATGCAATTTTTGCGGGGCATGTATTGGATGGTGATGGTGCCGTAGTCGGGCATGCCGGTCTTCGGGCAGACCGAGGAGTACTCCGGAAACTTGGTGGTGATGAAATAGGCCGGAAATTGATTGGGCCAGGTCTCCAGCTTCGGGAGTTTCGCGTCGATGCCCGCGCGGGCGTGCTTTTCGGTGTAGTCCGCCATGATTGCTCCTGGCAGCTATTGTACGACGCCGTGGCAGATCGCGTCGCTGCCCGCTCGGTAATTCGACTAGCGGGCGTCGAGGTCGACGTCCTTGATGGGCAGGTCCCAGTGCGCTTCCAGAATCTCGAAGCGCCGCTGCTCCTCCCGCTTGTAGGTCTCCTGATCGGGGTAGAGCTGCTTGATCAGCGCGGCGGAATCGAAATTGTCGTTGGCCACCTCGGCGTTTGCGAAGACCAGGGTGGTGCGGTAGTCCCAGCGGCCGTCTTCGGTGGTGTGATAGCGGGGAGCCGTAGCGGTCACCTTCAGAATGCGCCCGAGTTCCATTTCTTTCTTCAGCACCGGGTAATGATTTTTCTTAAATAGGGCGATGAATTCGTCGGCATGGCCCCACTTCGCCTTGTAGTAGTACTCGACGACAAAAGGCCGCCCCTTCGCGTCCGCGGCTCCGGCTCCGGTTTGACGCCCTCCCGGGGCTCCAGGCATGGGAAACGCAAGCGTCGCCAAAATCGTTAGCGCGGCAACACCCCATCGGACTGTCTGCGGATTTATTTTCGCCATGTGATCCTCCGTTGGTCAGATCTCATCTGTTGAGATCAGCGGATGTTACGCGCTAGGTGCTCTCTGGCACAAGGCATACCTCAAGCTATAATGCCTGCGGGTACTACCGGGCGCAGAGGCGCACATCGAATGGCGGATGAGAAAAAAGATCGCGATCTGGGAATGGGCTGCCCGATTTCGCGGCGGGATTTCCTGAATGGAGTCGCCGTCGGAATCGGCGGCGCACTGGCCGGCGACCCCCTGCTTGCAGCCCTAGCCGCCGACGATTATGCGCCTGAAAAGGCCCCCGGCTACTATCCGCCCGCGCTGACCGGGATGCGTGGCAACCACGACGGAACATTTACCTACGCTCATCGTCTGCGCGACGGCCAAAAGTGGGATTCCAGCGGTCCCGGCCACAGGCACCGGCGAAACTTACGATCTGGTGGTAGTCGGCGGAGGGATCAGCGGCCTAGCCGCGGCGTATTTCTATCGCCAAAACGCCGGCAGCCGCGCCCGCATTCTGGTGCTCGACAACCATGACGACTTCGGCGGCCACGCCAAGCGCAATGAATTTCGCGCCGGCAACCGTATGTTGCTCAGCTACGGCGGCACGCAATCGATCGAGAGTCCCGGCGCCTACAGCGCTGTCGCCAAAGGCCTGCTCGCTGAGTTGGGCGTCAAGACCGAGCGTTTCTACAAGGCCTACGACCAGAAGCTCTACGCCAACCTCGGCACCGCTGCTTTCTTCGACAAGGAAACCTTCGGCGAGGATCGCCTGCTCACCGGAATGAACGCCACGCCGTGGCCCGAATTCCTCGCCAAGGCCCCTCTTTCGGACGCCGTGCGCCGTGACATCGCCCGGGTCTACACCGAAAAGGTGGACTACCTGCCGGGCCTGTCCAAAAAGGAAAAGGTCGCCAAGCTCACCAAAATCAGTTACGCGGACTATCTGACGAAATTCTGCAAGCTCGCCCCGGAAGCGCTGCCGTTTTTTCAGACCTTTCCGCACGATTTGTTCGGCGTGGGGATCGATGCGGTTCCGGCAATAAGCTGCTACGAAGCCGGCGACGACTATCAGTCGTTTACCTACCCGGGTTTCGAGGGGTTAGGCCTGGCCGCGCGCGAAAAGGAAGAGCTGTACATCTTTCACTTCCCGGACGGCAACGCTTCCATCGCGCGGCTCCTGGTGCGATCGCTGATTGCCGGCGCGCTGCCCGGCGAAACGATGGAGGACCTGGTCACCGCCCCGGCCGACTACGCGAAACTCGATCAACCCGAATCGCCCGCGCGCGTGCGACTGAACAGCACGGTCGTTCACGTGCAGCACGCGCCCGCGGCAGGCTCGCCAAAGCAAGTCGAAGTCACCTACATGCGCGGCGGCAAGCTGCAATCCGTCCACGCCAAGAATTGCGTGCTGGCCTGCTACAACGGGATGATTCCCTATCTGTGCCCGGACCTTCCGGAAAAACAGAAAGAAGCGCTCGCGTACCTGGTCAAGACTCCACTGGTCTACACTCACGTCGCCCTGCGCAACTGGACGTCATTCTCAAAACTCGGAGTGCACCAGATCGTCGCCCCCGGCAGCTATCACACTTACGTGGCGCTCGATTTTCCGGTCAGCCTCGGCCAATACCAGTTTCCCAGCAATCCGGAAGAGCCCATGGTGCTGTTCCTGTTGCGGACGCCTTGCAAACCGGGTCTGCCGATGCGCGATCAGTTTCGCGCCGGGCGAATGGAGTTGATGGGCACGCCGTTTTCGCAGTTCGAGCGCAACATTCGCGACCAGCTCGGCAGAATGCTGGGCGGCGCAGGTTTCGATCCCGCGCGCGACGTCGAAGGAATCACCGTGAACCGCTGGGCCCACGGCTACGCTTACGCCGCGAATCCGCTGTTCGACCCGCCTTGGAAGGAAGAAGAAAAGCCCTGGATCATCGGCCGCAAGCCCTTTGGGCGGATCACCATCGCCAACTCCGACGCGGGTGCCAGCGCCTACACCGACGTGGCCATCGATCAAGCCCACCGCGCGGTCGCGGAGCTTCTGGCCAGCGGATGATCGGCTGTGCGTGTTACAATTTCGTCTGCCTGTGGCGCTATGGTGCAAAGGTTAGCACGCGGCCCTCTCAAGGCCGAAATACGGGTTCGAGTCCCGTTAGCGCTACCAAATGTCTCCCGCGTGCGCTTATCCATCACGCGAATTCATGGCTCTTCGCAGTAGCTTTCCATTTACGTGCCTGATACGCTTACCGGCATCAGCACGATGACGGCACGGCGTGAAGCGCCTCCCAGCTCCGCGTCACCCACTGGCCCTCATTTTCATTCCCGCAGTTATATCGAGGAGGGGTGTATGCCGCCGGCCGGACTGGACAATCTGAAACATATCGTGGTGCTGATGATGGAGAACCGCTCCTTCGACCACATGCTGGGCGGTTTAATGAAGAAATACCCCAAAATCAACGGTCTTACGGGAAACGAATTCAATCCCGATACCAAGGGCGCCACCGTCAAGGTCCAGCCCAAGTCGGAATTTCAAAGCCAGCTCGACCCTGATCCCGATCACCACTTTCCCGGCGTCGATCTGCAAATCTATGGCGGCCAGCAGGGGGATGGGCGCGTCGCCAACATGCAGGGGTTCGTGAAGGACTATTTCACGCAGACCAACGACGTCAATCGCTCGCACAACATCATGTATTACTTCACGCCGGACAAACTGCCGGTGCTGACTACCCTGGCCACTGAATTTGCCGTTTTCAACGGCTGGTTCTCGTCGATTCCCGGCCCGACCATTTGCAATCGCGCTTTCGCTCACTACGGCACTTCCTTCGGTCAGGTCGGCATGGACATTTTCTACATACTCGACCCTATTCCGAGCATCTACGAGCGCATGATCCAGGCCGGGCATACCTCCAAGATTTACTACTACGATCAACAAAGCTCGACCATGGAGATCGTCAATCTGCTCAAGAACCAGCCGCAGATTTTCGCCACTTACGATCAATTTATCGCCGACTGCAAGGCCAACACACTGCCCGAGTACAGCTTTATCGAGCCGTGCTACAACGACCATCCCGGCCCCGGTGGCGGGCAAATTATTGCTTCCGACCAGCATCCCGATCACAACGTTCGCGAAGGCGAGCGCTTCATCGCCAACACCTTCAACGCCATACGCACCAACCAGACTCTTTGGGAAAGCACCGCCCTGCTGATCGTCTACGATGAGCACGGCGGCATTTACGACCACGTCGTGCCCCCGGCTTGCACCCCGGACGGCTATTCCGCCAAAGCCGCCGACACCGGCACCGGCATGCCGTTCAATTTTGACCGCCTGGGCATTCGCGTCCCCGCCGTTCTGGTCTCCCCCTGGATTCCCAGGGGCACCATCGTCCCCGGCACCGAAGATCCTGCCAACGCGCAGATTTTCGAGCACGCCTGCATTCCTGGCACGGTCACCAATTTCTTTCTCAATGGCGATGCAAAACGCACCGTCCGCGAACAGAAATCCCTCAACTTCCTGAGCTTGCTGACCGGCACGCTGCGACCCGATGACGATTGCGTCGTTTTCGGGAATCTTTCGTAAATTGCGAGGACACATGGCCCCTTCTCAAGTCATCTCCGTTCCCAAGACCGACCCCGGCGCCTATAACCCAAATCGCCCGGCCGGCAAGCTGCTGCTCTCGCAGACGAAGCATCTTCGCGAAGCCCTCATCCGACATTTGCACGAATTGACTAAGATCCTGGCCATCGACCTCGGCTCTCTGAAGACCGAAGGCGACGTCAGCGCTTACACCGAGAAAGTCACCGCGATCCTGCATCCTCACGGCGCCAAGCGGCGGGGAAAGTAAGGGGGCTCCGTGCGAAGGACTTTCTTGGTTCTCTGCCTGCTTGTGAGTTCAGCCGCCGCCCGCGCGCAACAAACCGGCGCCTCCGCTCCCGCGCCCGCAAGCGACGAGCGCATCGATAATCCAACCGAGCTATATAAACTGAAGAGCAGTTGCTTCGACCTTAAGAAACTCGCGGATTGCGGCCAGGAACTATTCACCGGCCAACCGGTGCACATCGCGGTGGGCAGTATCGCTCCGCAGAACGGTTTCGGAGTCGGCTTGGCTTACGTTGGCCACAAAACCACCGAAAACTGGAGGATCAGCTGGAACGCCGACGCGGTTGGTTCCAGCAACGCTTCGTGGCGCACTGGCGTGTACCTGAAGTTCGTGGACACCCACGAAAGCGCGCCGACCGTGGAGTTCGGCACCAAAGGCCGCAAGTTGCAGCAAAACCTGACCATGCTTCCCGAACGACCGGTCATTAATGTCTACGCGCAGGCGATTTCTCTCAACAAGCTTACCTACTTTGGCTTAGGACCTTTCACCACCGAAGCGGGTCGTTCCTTCTTCGGCATGCGAGAGAGTATCGTCGGCGTCAGCGCCGTAGAGCCCTTTTACGCCAGGCTTAGCGCTGCGGTGTTCGGCGAAGCTAACGGCCGCTTTGTCGACATTCGTCCCAGCCACGGCCAGCCCAGTCCTTCCATCGAAGCGTTGTATACCGAAGCCACCGCTCCGGGCCTGACACGCCAGCCCGGCACCTTCCAGCTGGGCGAAGGCGTTCGTATGCGCCCGATCTTCTTTGACGACTATCTGCACCTGGATTACAGCCTCACCTATCAGCAGTTCGTCGCTTCGGAAAACACTTCCTTCCAACGCTTCACGACCGACTTGTCCCACCAATTCGCCATCTATCACAAAACTACCCGCATCTTGATTCCCAGGGACACCAACGGGCCCGACGAGTGCTCCGTGGATCGCGACTCGGAAAACCCCGAGTGTTCGGTGGACAAATTCGCCCATAATCCCGAGTGCGTTGGCAACTCCAGCAAGCCGGAGTGCAAGGCCATTACCCGCGACCTGCAAGGCAGTATCGGCTTCCGGTTTTTCCTGGCTCTTTCTGCCATCCCTTCGGGTAATGTCGTGCCGTTCTATTTTCAGCCCACTCTCGGCGGTTCGGACATCAACGGCAACCCCTCCCTGGCCAGCTACCAGGACTATCGCTTCCGCGCACCCGATATCCTCCTGCTGCGGCAAAGCTTCGAGCATTCCTTCGGCAACCTGCCGCTGGGCTTCACGTTCATGGCCGACGAAGGCAAAGTCGCCCTCACTCGCGGCGACCTGGGCTCCAGTCCCTGGGCGCATAGTTTCTCGGCCGGCCTGACCCTCCGCGCCGGCGGCTTCCCCCAAGTCCTGTTGCTCTTCTCCTGGGGAGGCAAGGAAGGCACCCACACCAGCGCCACCGTAAACACCAGCCTGCTCGGAGGCTCCGCCCGCCCATCTCTTTTCTAGGGATCGCGGAGTTGCTTTAGTTTTGTATGGAGATGGTCTTTGTCAGGACACGGCTTTGGCCGTGCCGTAAGTGCGCGTCCTCAACTACGCAGCCAGTACCGCGGTCTTTCTGCGCGACCCGACAAACCCGTAAAACATAATGTAGAGATAGCAGAGCACGGGAATAAAGAAAGCATGATGAATCCCGATGCGGTCGGCCAAAACGCCCTGCACCTCGGGAATAATTGCCCCACCAACGATCGCAGCTACCAGCAAGCCGGAGCCGTCACCAGTAAGGGGGCCCAGTCCTTCGATCGCCAGCGTGAAGATCGTGGGGAACATGACCGAGTTGAACAAGCCCACCGCGATGATGCTCCACATGGCTACGTGCCCCAGCGTAAGCATCGATATGCAAACCAGAAGCGCAGCCATAACTGCGGCGACGCCGAGAACCTTGTTGGGCTTGATTTTCTGTTGCAGCGCCGAGCCGATAAAGCGGCCGACCATCGCGCCACCCCAATAAAACGAAACGAACCCGGCGGCAACTTTTTCCGACATGTTGCCGATGTCCGCCTGGCTGAAGTAGTTGACCAAGAAGCTGCCGATGGAAACTTCTCCGCCGACGTACACGAAGATTCCGATGGCGCCGAGAATCAGGTGGCTATGGCGCCAAATGGAGTCATTCACGACCGCACCCCGCTGTTCGACGCCGGCGATGTGCGGCAGTTTGAACAAGGCCATGGCCACGGCCAAGGCCATCAGCGCCAGCGCGAAAACCAGATAAGGCACCTGGACTGAAGAGGCCTGTTGGATGCGATAAGCCTGCTGCTCCGAGGCCGACATCTGGTGCAGGACCACAGCGGCGAGCGGCGCGCTGCTGAGAATGATCAGACCGCCCAGTTTTGGGCCGATGGTGGTGCCCAAAGAATTGAAGGCCTGGGCGAGGTTGAGACGGCTGGCGGCGGTTTTCTCCGGGCCGAGAACGGCGACGTAAGGATTCGCGGACACTTGCAAGATGGTCATGCCGGCCGCCAGAACGATCAGCGCGGTGAGAAACAGCGGAAACGAAGGAGCGCTGGCGGCGGGGATGAACAGCAGCGCGCCGAGTCCCATGGTGAACAGGCCCGCGACCATGGCTTTCTTGTAGCCGACCGCATCAATCAATTTTCCCGAGGGCAGCGAGAACACGAAGTACGAGGTGAAAAACGAAAACTGGATGAGCATGGCCTTGGCGTAGTTCAGCTCAAAGATGGACTTAAGGTGGGGGATGAGAATGTCGTTGAGGCTGGTGAGAAATCCCCACATGAAAAAGAGGGTGGTCACCATCGCCAGCGGGCGGCGGTAATTCTGGGAGGTCTCGGCGGTCGCAGCCGTGGTGGTGCTCATGGTCGTTTGAGCCATCGGGTCACCTTTCCCCTGTGGAATATCGTTTAGTTAGTATCACAGAGTGCCGCCGCACCGGCTATACCGGCGTCTTCTTTATAGTGCGCAAGTACCACGGGTATGTCCTGCGGGTAAGGATTGAGGCAGGCGCCTTTCCAGCGTCCGCGAATTTCGTCCAGGAAGGGCGCGAGCATGGTCGAGACGCCGCCGCCGATGATGATGACGTCGGGCTCCAGAAGGTCCACGATGTTCCCGAGCCAGTAGGCTAGCAAGTCCAGCGTTTCACACATGACGCTCTTCGCGACGGTGTCTCCCACTGCGTGGGCTTTGGCCACCATTTCGCTGGTCACCGCCTGGGGATTGCCCCCGGCCATCTCCAGCAGAATCGATTTCGGATTCTCCGCGAGTTTTTGGCGAGCGCGTCTGGCGATAGCCGGCCCCGCCGCGAGGATCTCGATACAGCCGCGTTTGCCGCAGGGGCAAAGAGGGCCGTTGGCGTCGATGCCCATGTGTCCGCCTTCCGCGGCGGATCCGGTGCGGCCGTGATAAATGCGGCCGTCGAAGACGATTCCCGTGCCGATGCCGGTGCCGATGGTGGCGTAAAAAACGTTGCGATACCCGCGTCCCGCACCCCATTTGGCTTCGGCCAGGGCGGCGGCGTTGGCGTCGTTGTCGATTTTTACGGGAACACTAAAGATGCGGCGGACTTCGTCGCCCAGGGGATAGTTGTGCCAGCCGGGAACGTTGGGGGGATTGATAATCATGCCGGTGGACGGGTTCAGCGGACCTGGTGCGCAAATTCCGATGGCCGGCATCTGCTGATGGTTGGGCGAAGAGGCCAGGAGCTCGCGGATGGCGGTGGAAACCGCGGCCAGGCCGAGCGAAGCGTCGTTGGCGACCATGGGCGTGCGGCTGCGGGAGCGAATCTCTCCGCGCGAATCGACCAGACCCGCTGCTACTTTCGTACCACCAATGTCCACACCTATCACAAGGCTATCTGGCATCCGCAGGGTTTCCATGCCCTCGTCGAGTTTTCACACCGCCCCCGCCCATATCTGCGAACGGAGAGATATTACCCTACTACGGCGGCGGGTGTGGCGGAAGCAGCGGCGACACTGAGGGCCGCGTGATAGAGTTGCTCCATGCGGCTGCTTCTGGTGGAAGATGACGCGCGGATCGCGCGGTTTGTGGCCAAAGGGTTGCGCGAGCAGGCTTACGCGGTGGATGTTTCCGCGACCGGCGATGAGGCTCTGTATCAGGCGGCGATCAATTCGTACGACCTGATCATTCTCGATGTAATGATCCCGGGCAAGAATGGATTTGAAGTTTGCCGCGAGCTACGCAAGGCCGGGCAGCGCATTCCTATCCTTATGTTGACGGCCCGCGATGCGGTGGAAGACCGCATCACCGGCCTGGACCGCGGCGCGGACGATTACCTAACGAAACCGTTTGAGTTTCGCGAGTTGCTGGCGCGATTGCGGGCGTTGCTGCGCCGGTCCGGAGAACTACGGCCGCCGCAGATCGTCGTTGGAGACCTGAAGCTGGACACCGGCGCGCAGACGGTTACCCGCGCGGGGCGCGGCATTCCGCTGACGGCCAAGGAATACGCGCTGCTGGAATTTCTGGCGCGGAACGCCGGCCGGGTGGTGGGTCGCGCGGAAATTGCCGAACATGTGTGGGACGAAAGCTTCGATCCGTTCTCGAATTTGATCGAGGTGTATGTAAATCGGGTGAGAAGAAAGATCGACACCGGACCGATGAAGGCGTTGCTGCACACCCGGCGCGGCGCCGGCTATTTTTTTGGTCTGGCCGACGGAGCGGGAATGCCTGAGCCGGCCGAGTCCGAAAGCGTCCCCCGTCCGCATGGTAAGAGCCACACTTCCGCGAGGAAGGGCCATGCTTGATTCGGTTCGCGTACGGCTCACGTTTTGGTATACCGGGGTTCTCGCGCTGTTTTTGATCGTGTTGTCGCTGGCGACCTACTTTATGTTTTGGCGCAGCACGCGGCAGCGGACCGACAACGACCTCTCCGAGCTTTCGGATGCGTTTCTGACCACGTTTCAGGCCGAATTGTTGGACAACGACAACAAGGGGTCGGAAGCGCCTAAGCTGGCGGCGCAGGAAGCCATCATCGAACATCGCTTTCGCGATCACGTTTTCGTGGTTTTGGACCCGGAGGGCAACGTCCTGATCTTGTCGCAGGATCTGCCCGGTTATGAGTCGATACCGAAAGGACTGCTGTCTTCCGGCGGGTTCCGGCGGCTGGCCGATGCTTCAAATCTCACTCCTAGGACATCAGACGACCGCCGTTTGCAGAACGTCCGGGGCGGCCGAAGCGGTTACCGTGGAATCGTCCGGCGGTTTCCGGTGGATGGCAAGACCTATACGCTGGTGATTCTGCGTTCGTTGCACGCGCAGAAAGAGATGCTGGAGGAAGTTGCCGCGACTTTCGCGTGGGTCATCCCAATTGCCGTGGTGCTGGCCAGCGTGGGCGGTTATTTTCTCGCGCGGAAGAGTCTTGCGCCGGTGGTGGCGATGAGCGACCAGGCCGGGCGCATCGGGGCGGCGAATCTGCACGAGCGATTGTCGGTCCGCAATGAGAAAGACGAGTTGGGGCACTTGGCGGCTTCCTTCAACCAGCTGCTGGAGCGGGTGGATCAGTCCTTTGAGCGGCAGCGGCGCTTTATGTCCGATGCCTCGCACGAGCTGCGCACGCCGGTAGCGATCCTTCGCGGAGAATCCGAAGTAGCGCTGTCACGGACGGAGCGGCCCGCGGAGGAATACCGCGAGTCGCTGAGCGTGCTGCACGCGGAAGCGCAGCGATTGACACACATTGTGGACGATCTGTTCACGCTGACACGCGCGGATGCGGGGCAGTATCCCCTGGACCCGCGCGATTTCTATTTGGAGGAATTGGTCGCCGACTGCGCGCATACCACGCGCACGCTGGCACAGGCGAAACGCATTTCGCTGGCATGCGAGATTACCGAGGAACTGCCGATTCGGGCCGATGAAGGATTGCTGCGACGCATGATTTTGAATCTGCTGGACAACGCCATCAAATACACCCGCGAGGGAGGGAGCGTAACGGTCTCCTGCCGGGGGGCTGGCGGGGAATACGAATTGAGCATCACGGATACCGGGCAGGGCATTCCCGTGGAGCTGCAACCGCGTATCTTTGAGCGATTTTTTCGCGCGGATAAGGCGCGAACGCGAACGGAAACCGATGGCGGCGGCGCGGGGCTAGGACTTTCCATCGCGCGGTGGATCGCTGAAGCGCACCAGGGGCGCCTGGTGCTGGCGCGCTCCGATTCCAGCGGCAGCACCTTCACAGCGTTTCTGCCAATCCCTTTATCAGCACCAACTTCCGCAGCAATCTGACCCGTTAATCCTGCGTTTATCTTGCGATCTCTAACGTGGCATTAGGGGCCCGTTCCGGGCTTCCTGCTGTTTTAGGAGCAGCGAACTATGAAACTCCCTCGCGCATGGTGGCTGGTTTTGGCGGGCGCCGCAGGTCTGCTGGTTGCCGAGAGAAGCGCGGGACAACAGGCGAGCGGTTCGGAAGTCCCAGCGCAGGAGCAAGCGCCCGCTCAACCCGCGGCCGCGCAGCCGGGAACGACCGCGACGGACGCGCCGTTGCGTCTCACCCTGCAAGACGCTCTGGATCGCGCTCGCAAGAACAGCACGCAATTCCAGGCGGCGGTAACCAATTCGGGGCTGGCGCGGGAAGACAAGAGACAAGCTTTTGCTTCGCTGCTCCCCTCGGTTGCTTACAACAATTCGGCAATCTATACGCAAGGAACCGGGTCGGCGGCGGCGACCAGCGCCATCGGAACCCCGGTGGTTTTTATCGCCAACAATGCCGTGCACGAATACATCAGCCAGGGAAACGTTCATGAGGCCATCGATCTTGCCGGGGTGCAGAATTTTCGCAAGGCATCCGCGGCGGCGGCGGTGGCGCGCGCGCAGCAGGAGATTGCATCGCGCGGGCTGGTGGTGACGGTCGTTCAAAATTACTACGCGGTTGCAGCAGCGCAACAAAAACTGGAAGCCGCGAAAAGGACCAATGACGAAGGGCAGAATTTTTTCAAGATAACACAGGATCTGGAGCACGGCGGGGAAGTGGCGCACTCCGACGTCATCAAGGCCGAGCTGCAGGCTACCGATCGACAGCGCCAACTGCAGGAAGCGCAACTTGGGCTGTTGAACGCGCGGCTGGACCTTGCGGTGCTGATTTTTCCGGATTTCAACGACAGCTATGAAGTAGCCGACGATTTGCACGCCTCCGTGGCGCTGCCGACGCTGGCCGAAGTCCAGCAGCGGGCCGCACGCGACAATCCGGACCTGCGAGCGGCGCTCGCGAGTGTCCAAGAGGCCGGCCACGATGTGACCGGCGCGCGCGCCGGGTATTTGCCTTCCCTGAGCCTCGATTATTTCTACGGCATCGACGCGGCGCATTTCGCCGTGAATACCGCCGAGGGCGGGCAGAAGTTCTCGAATCTGGGTTCCTCGGCGGTCGCTACTTTGAGCATTCCGATCTGGAATTGGGGAGCGACGCAAAGCCGGGTCAAACAAGCGGAGTTGAGGCGTTCGCAGGCCAGGCGTGAACTCTCTTTGGCACAGCGAAAGCTGCTCGCGGAGATTCAGTCGCTGTACGCGGAAGCGGATACCGCGGCGAACGAGCTCAGCGGGCTGCAACGTTCGTCGGAATTGGCTGGGGAAAGCCTGCGGCTGGTGACGCTGCGTTACAAGAATGGCGAATCCACGGTGTTGGAAGTGGTGGACGCGCAAACGACGTTTGCTTCGGCGAACTCCGCTTATCAGGACGGCGCGGTGCGGTATCGCGTGGCGCTGGCGAATTTGCAGACTCTGACGGGAGTGTTGACGACTCCATGAAAGCATCGATGATTGCTCCTACACACAAATATTGCCGCCTGGTGATGTTTGCCTGCGCGGTGGCGGGCCTAGCCGGCTATGCCGGCGGATGCGGCGGCGGAGAAAAAGAGAACGTGCCGGTGGTGAGCGTGCAAACCACGCCGGCGACGCGAGGTCCAATCACGCAGATGGTATCCGGCGAGGCGGTGGTGTTTCCGCTGGAGCAGGCGATCGTAGCGCCGAAGATCACTTCAACAATCAAAAAGTTCCTGGTGCAACGCGGCGCGCGGGTGAAAAAGGGACAGTTGCTCGTCGAACTGGAAAACGCGGACTTGTCGGCGGCGGCGGAGTCCAGTAAGGGCGATTTTGAGCAAGCGCAGGCATCCTATGCCACCACCGTGGGAGCGGGACTCCCGCAACAGATTCAAAAGGCGGAGCTGGATGCGGCGGCGGCTAAATCCGCCTTCGATGCGCAACAAAAGGTATACGACAGCCGTCAGGAACTTTTTCAGCAGGGCGCGATTCCTCGACGCGAACTGGATTCCGCGGAAGTGGCGCTGGTGCAGGTGCGCAGCCAAAACGAGCAGGCGCAGAGGCAACTGGCGGACCTGCAACGGTTGGGCAAAGAACAAGCGCTGAAATCGGCGCACGGTTCCCTGGCGTCGTCGGAAGGCAAATATCGCGGGGCGGAGGCGCTCCTGAGTTATTCGCAGATTCGCAGCCCCATCGACGGGGTTGTGACGGATCGGCCGCTCTATGAGGGCGATCTTGCGACCGCCAATCAGCCGATTCTGACGGTGATGAACACGTCGCGGCTCATCGCCAAGGCGCACATCCCGCAATCCGATGCGGCGCTTTTGAAAGAAGGGAATGCGGCGGAGTTGAAGGTGCCCGGGCTGGACGAGCCGGTGAAAGGGCGAGTCAGCCTGGTGAGTCCCGCCCTTGATCCGGGAAGCACCACCATTGAAGTGTGGGTGGAGGCGCGAAAACCGGACCCGGCGTTGCGCCCTGGAATGACTGTGGACGTCTCGATGGTCGCGAGAACGGCGAAGGACGCTATCGTGGTGCCGTCGGGCGCGGTTTTCAAGAACGCCGAGGGCGCCGACTATGTGCTCTTGGCGGGCACGGATGGCAAAGCGCACCAGAAGACCGTGCAATTGGGTCTTCGGAGTGCGGAGATGACTCAAGTGGTCAGCGGGATTAATGTCGGCGATCCGGTGATTACGACTGGAGGATACGCGGTGCCCGATGGCACGGCCATCAAGATTGAAAAGCCCGGCGAAGAGGGAAAAGAAGGAGCGGATAAAGGCGACCCCAGCGACGATAAGAAAGACGACAGGGCGGACGCAAAAGCAGGCAGCTCCGCAAAGCCGGCCGACAAGGGAAAGGAGTAACCGCGCATGGACCTTGGGCCGGTTACGAACGGTGGCGCGCAGCCCGCGGCCAAGCCGGATACGCCATGGTTCCGGCGTCTCTCCAGTCCCATTTTGTTCTTGATCGTCAGCTTGATGCTGGTTGGCGGCTACTTCGCGTTCACCATTCCGGTTTCCGTTTTTCCCAGCACGGACTTTCCGCGCATCGTGATCGGTGTGGACAACGGCGTCATGCCCATCGACCAGATGCTGGTAATCATCACCCGGCCGATCGAGGAAGCGGTCAATAGCGTGCCGGGATTGCAGAAGGTGCAGTCGATTACCAGCCGGGGCTCCGCCGAGATCGATCTTTTCTTCGACTGGAAATCGGACATGATTCTGACGCTGCAGCGCGTTGATGCCGTGGCGGCGCGGATGCAAGCGGAGCTTCCGCCGACGGCAAAAATCGAGACGCATCGCCTCACGTTCGCCGTATTTCCTATCATTGGCTACAGCCTGACGTCGGACACGGTTCCGCAAAACAAACTGTGGGAAATCGCCACGTATGACTTGAAGCCGCGTATCAACCGGCTGGATGGCGTTGCGTCCGTGCTGGTGCAGGGTGGCAGGATTCCCGAATTTCAAGTGATGCCCGATCCCGCGCGTTTGCAGGCATCGGGGATTACGGTTTCGGAGATTCTGGATGCGATTCGGCGCACCAATCTGATCGATTCACCCGGGCTGCTGGAGAACAACCATCAACTCGTGCTGGGTCTCGTCAGCGGACAGGTGCGCAGTCCGGAACAGATCGGGCAGATCGTGGTCAAGAATTCCGCGGCGGGTGTGCCGATTCGGCTGGGCGATATTTCGTCGATTGCGCCGTCGGTTGCGCCGGTCTACACCATCGTGACGGCCAACGGGAAGCCCGCGGTGCTGCTCAACGTGAACCGGCAGCCGGATAGCAACACGCTCGACGTGGCCAACGAAGTCCATGCGCAAATCAAGGAGCTTCTGCCTTCACTTCCGCCGGGCGTGCATCTCGAACCGTTCTACGATCAATCGACGATCGTTCACGATTCCATCGCCAGCGTGCGCGACGCCGTGCTGCTGGGGCTGTTGCTGTCCTCCATCATCCTGGTGCTTTTTCTGCGGGATTGGGGAACTTCGCTGGTGGCCGGTTTGGTGATTCCCGCCACGCTGCTGATCACTTTTATCGTTCTCAAGCTCACGGGCCAGAGTTTCAACTTGATGACGCTTGGAGGCCTTGCGGCTGCGGTCGGCTTGGTGATCGACGATGCCATCGTGGTGCTCGAAAATATTGTGCTGCATCGCGACGCGGGCCAGTCACGTTTCCAGGCGATCCAAAGCGCGCTGAGCGAATTGATGATTCCGCTGATCGGCTCGACCATCACGCCGATTGTGGTTTTTCTTCCGCTCATCTCCATCACCGGCGTCACTGGCAGTTTTTTCCGGGCGCTGGCGGTCACCATGAGCGTTGCTCTCTTCACCTCGCTCCTTCTCGCGCTGACCTGGACACCCACTCTCAGCCAGTATTTCGTTCGCCGCAAGGATGTTGTAGGGGCCCCGGCAGTGGCTTCCGTGGAAAAGCCGGACGCCGCCGCGTCGCTGGCAGCCGAAGAAGCGCACATGTCCGGCTTCTTCGGCCGGGTCATAGATTTCTATTCGCGCACAATGAACGGCGTCTTGAAGCACCCTTGGATGCTGGTCGGGAGTTCCCTGGCGATCGTCGCGCTGTCGGCGGTCTGCTACAACTTCCTCGGAAGCGACCTGCTACCCGAGATGGACGAAGGCGGATTTATTCTGGATTACTTCACTCCGCCAGGGAGCTCGCTCGCCGAATCCGACCGCATCCTTTTGCACATCGAGAAAATTCTGCGCGACGTGCCGGAGGTGGTGAACACTTCGCGCCGAACCGGGTTGCAGCTGGGACTCGCCGCGGTCACCGAAGTGAATCGTGGCGACTTCACCGTGAAGCTGAAGCGCGATCGCAAGCGCGGCATCGACGACATTATTACCGACGTTCGCGCGGAGATCGAAAAGACCGAGCCCGCTGCCAAGGTGGAATTCGTTCAGGTTTTGCAGGATATGATCGGGGACCTGACCAGCCAGCCTGAGCCCATCGTCATAAAGCTTTTCTCGCAGGATGCCAAGCTTCTGGGGGACACCGCGCCGCGGGTTGCTGACGCGATTGGAAAAGTAAAAGGCGTGGTGGACGTTCTCAACGGCATCGAAAACACCATCAGCGGTCCGGCGGTGACCTATCAGGTGAATCCCAGTGTCTCTGCGCGCGCCGGGTTTACGCCTGAGGAAGTCGCGATGGATGCCTCGGCGATTCTCGAAGGCGAGCCGGCTGCCACGCCGGTAATTCTTAACGATCGCGCCTACACCATTCGAGTTCGTTTCCCCGAATCCAGCCGTTCCTCGTTGGATCGCATGAGCAACACGTTGGTGACCAGCTCGACGGGCCGAACGGCGACTCTCGGCTCGCTGGCCAGCCTCACGACCGAACAGGGGCAGACCGAAATTCGCCGGGAAAATCTGCAGCGGCTTGTGGAGGTCACCGGCCGCTTTGAGGGCGTGGACCTCGGTAGCGGCATGGCGGCGGTCCAGAAAGCGGTCGCGGATATGCACTTGCCGTCTTCGATCCGCGTGGAATACGGCGGAACCTACCAGGAGCAACAGAAATCCTTCCGAGACCTGTTGATGGTTTTGTTCCTCGCGTTGTTGCTGTTGTTCATTGTGCTGTTGTTCGAGTTTCGTACTTTCTCCGCGCCCACCGCGATCTTGGCCTCCGCGCTGCTTTCCACGTTCGGTGGATTTCTGGCGCTGCTGGTCACCCGGACGACGTTCAACGTCGCTTCCTTCATGGGCATGATCATGGTTATCGGCATCGTCGCGAAGAACGGTATCTTGCTTCTCGACGCGGAACATCGTTTTCGGGGCCTGGGGTTCTCGCCAGAGGACGCCATGATTCAAGCCGGCCGCCGGCGTTTGCGTCCCATCGTCATGACCGCGCTGGCTACGATCGCAGGCATGTTACCTCTGGCGTTTGCAATCGGTGCGGGTTCGCAAATGCTGCAACCGCTGGCCATTGCGGTGATCGGGGGTTTGACCAGTTCGATGGTGCTGTCGCTTATCTTCACGCCGGCGATTCAATACTATTTGCAACCCAAGCAAGCCGCGGAGCAAGCGTAGCTCATGGAGTGCGGGGTGCTCCGCTTCGCGGCGTCAGCTATGATTCCCAAACAAAACGACACTGTGAGGGGCGAACCGGGTCCTGGAGCGTAAAGCGGTGCCCCAAGCCGCCGCACTCCAGAGGAGCTATTTCGCGGAGTAGGGGCGGGAGGCAGTCAGCCCTTTGCCTTCGGTCACGGTGATGGTTTGGGCTGCGGCAACGCTGGACAAATGATCCACTTGGCCGCTGGGCCAGCGAATCTCGATCGATTCGGCCTTGTCATGCTGCGCCAGGCCGAAGGTCAGAACCAGTTCGCTGGAGGACAGGTAGCTGGAGCCGCTGCGCAACATTTGCGTCTGCGTTTCTCCGCCGGACGTGACGCGAGCCACCGCCCCGATTCCATCGCGGTTGGACTTCACGCCCACAAGTTTCAGACGCAAACTGTGATTCGCAGCGGCGCCGCTCTGCACTTCGTTGCGAAACAAAACCGCAGGTCCGCCATTGCTGGAGAAAAGCAGGTCGAGGCGGCCGTCATTGTTGATGTCCGCATAAGCTGCGCCCCGCCCCACGCGCGGCGTTCCGAACGCCTGTCCCATCGACTTCGTCACTTCTTCAAATTTCCCTTTGCCTACATTGCGGAAAAGGTGCGGCGGCATGGCGTACTTCACGTTAGCCTGCACCTTTTGAATCTCAGGATCGATATGACCATTGGCGATGAAAATATCCGGCCAACCATCGAGATCGTAGTCGAAAAAGAAGCATCCAAAACCGAGCGTGAGCAGGGAAGCCCGGCCGATTTCCGATTGCGGCGCCTCGTCCACGAACAGGCCCTTGCCTTCGTTGTGATAGAGCGAAAGCATCTGGTTTGAAAAATTGGTGATAAGCACGCTGGAATTGCCGGAATGATCGTAGTCGGCGGCGTCGACACCCATGCCGGCGCGCGCGACGCCGTCTTCGCTGAAGGCGATTCCGGCGATCACGCCTCTTTCCGCGAACGTGCCGTTGCCGTTGTTGTGATACAGCTTGTTGGGCTGCGTGTCGTTCGAAAACAAAAGATCCGGCCAGCCGTCGTTGTCGTAGTCGAGGACGGCAATGCCCATCGTCTTGGAAGTTGGCTCGCCGAGCCCGGCTTTCTGCGTGGCGTCTTCGAAGGTGCCGTCGCCGCGGTTATGCCAGAGCCGCGCCGCCGTACCTTTGTACGATTCCGGCGTGCAGTAAGACTTGTTCTTGCCGTCCAGCGTGCAATAGAGATCGGTCTCCGGCGACCATTGCACGTAATTCCCGACCACCAGATCGAGCTTGCCGTCTTTGTCGTAGTCCACCCAGGCAGCGCTGGTGCTCAATTCGTGCGGGCCAGCGAGGCCGGCTTTCTGGGTGACATCGGTGAATGTCCCGTTGCCGTTGTTGTGAAAAAGACGGCTTTGCCCGAACGCGGTGACGAACAGATCGTCGTAGCCGTCGTTGTCGTAGTCGCCGACCGCAACTCCCATGCCGTACATTTCCACATCTAACCCGGCCTTGTGGGTCACGTCGGTAAACGTCCCGTCATGATTGTTGTGATACAGCTTAGGAGTAGTGTGCTTCTGCACGTGGCCCGGCCAATCGCTTCCGTTAACGAGGAAAATGTCGGGCCAGCCGTCATTGTCGTAGTCGATGAACGCTACGCCGGAACCCAGCGTCTCCGGCAGGAATTTTTTCCCGAAAGCGCCATTGTTTTGGACGAAGCGAATACCGGCTTGCTGCGTGACGTCGCGAAAAGTGATCGACGAAGTTGCGGCAGGCCCTCCGCCGCCCTTGGGCAGTGACACAAAAGCCGCAAACGCCAACAACGGCAACACCACCAGCAATCGCTTCACTCCATCCTCACAGTTCAGTCCCGCCCGACGCCCAGCGCATCCGCCACGCGATTGATATAGTTGAACCACGACGCGATCAGCGTGATCTGCAAAATCCCGCGATCGTCGAAACCCGCCGCTCGCAACTGGGCGTGATCGTCGGGCGAAACCTTGGTGGCATCCTTGGTAAGTTTCACCACATAGTCCAGCATGGTGCGGTCGACATCGCTGATCGGCGCTGTGCGGTAATCCTTTTGCAGCGCTTCCACCATGGCTTCATCCAGCGTGACCCGACGCAGAAACTCTGCGTGTGATTCTATTCAATAGTGGCACCGGTTGGTCACCGAGACGACCGTGGTGATCATTTCGTGCTGCCGCCGCGTCAGCGGCAGGTCCGGCGACATCAGTGCCCCGAACGTGCTGAACGCATGGAACAACGCATCGGGGATCAGCGAGTGCGACGCCACGATGCTGGACGACTGCCCGTCATTCACCGGATGAACCGGTGTGGCATATTCGACCGGATAGAGGCTGCGCTGGGCCTCCATGGCTTTGCGAACCCGATCGTCCTCCTCCATGGTCACCGTCTTGATCCACGTCATGTCGTTGCTCTCCTCAAATCCATCGATGCTTTTCCTGGTGCGCTCGACTCAATCGAGCTTCAGTGCAGCCCGCCCGGCTGCGTAACCCCTCGTCCCTCTGCTCCAGCGGTGTGGTCCGCGGCGCGAGCCGCGTGTTGCTTCGGGGGCGGCGCGGTCAGCGCCACGGAAACATGCTCGTGAATCGGCTGGCGTTCGTTATTGTCTTCCGGATGCGCCTGCCGGTACGGCCCGGTGATGGCCTGCGCCGATTCATCGGCCTTGAACCGCAGGTAGCGCTCTTTGTGTTCGTTGGCATGCGCTTCGTCGCCCAGCCCGCTATAGCAGAGCATCAGGTTGTAATGCGCTTGCAGGTCTTCGGGATCGATGGACAAGGTCTGCTGAAATTCCGCGATGGCATCGGCATAGCGCTTTTGCAGAAACAGAATGCGGCCCACTTCGTTATGGACCACGCGGTCGCGCGGATACTGTGCCAGCACCAGCCTCAACCGTGCGATGGAATCGTCGTACTTGCCTTCCTCTTTCAAGATCCGCGCGTAGAAAAAGTTAGCACGAGCCAGATCCGGCTTCAGTGCCAGAGCTTTCTCCAGCACCACGC
Source organism: uncultured Acidobacteriota bacterium (assembly GCA_963788495.1). Taxonomy (GTDB): domain Bacteria; phylum Acidobacteriota; class Terriglobia; order Acidiferrales; family UBA7541; genus Acidiferrum. The sequence goes on from CAWBGX010000010.1 coordinate 59,711, forward strand.
GTCCACCCACCGTATCGCCTTCCTGGACCAGCGCCCGGCCGATGTTCACGAAACCGTCCGGGTTTGTCGGATCGATATCCACCGCTTTCTGAAACGCCGCAGCCGCGCCCTTCAAATCCCCCTGCAAAAACAGGCCGATGCCGTAGTCGTTCCAGCGCACCCAATCTTCCTTCGCCAGCGTCACCTGCGGCGGTGGCGCTCCGGCCGAGCGCGGAAGAACGCGCATGGTCTTGGTGTCTTCGGCGACGGTAATGATCGGCAGGTTCGGAATTTGCGTCAAATTCCCAGCGACGTTCTGCGGCTCCTTCGCGAACATCCATTTCCTGTCGTCGTAATCGGGCGTAGTAGCGTCATGCGGCTGGCTGGTGTCCTGCACTCCCGCAAAAGAAAACTGGGTATTCCACCACATGAACTTCCGGTAGTTCAGCTTGGCGTGCAGCGTGATCTTATCCCCGGCGTTCTCCGGAATGTGCAAACGATAGTGCGCCGTATCCGCCGCACCCGGCGGGATCAAATGCACATACACCGACGCCCGATTCGCCCACGCGTTTCTCTTATTGATGGGATTCCCATGCGCGTCGATCAGTAGCGACTTGTAGAAGTGCGCTCCGGGCTCGACCGGCCCCTTGCCATCGTCTTCCACCTTGCCGCTCCAGAAAAGCGTCTGGCCCTTTTCGTCGACGGCTTGCAGCTCCAGCCACACGTCAAAGGCATCGATGGTGCCGCCCGGAAAGAAATGTCCGACTTTCTTGGTGCGCACCACCACGTCCACCCGCACATCGTCGCCGCGCCGCACCGCCGCATCGACGCGCCCCAGCGGCGCCGTGATCGGTCGCGCTTCGCCGGCCGGTCCGGTCGGCAAACTCGATTCCGCCTCTTCCCCCACGGCGAAGGAGGTGGACAGTTCGGGGCGGCCCGCTCTCGATCCGGCCGAGCTCTGAGCTTCCTGCGTTCCAGCCGGAGACACCGCAAAAATATCCACGCTGAGCTGCTTGTCCTGCAAAAACTTCTGGCTCAACTCCAACTGTGTCGTATCCGCATTGGCCGTGGGCACCGCCGTGTTCGCTCCGAGGAAGCGATGCGAATGCACCATGCCGTTAATATTGCCGGCATCGTTCGAAGGCACCTGCGGCATGTGGCAATCCGCGCACATCATCGGATTGGCCGGATAGTAAAACGACCGCGCCCCCTGGCCGGACACCCCGCTGGCCTGCCAGTTGTCGTACTCATTGAATCCCCGCACCCAGCGATAATGATTCACCGGCCCATCCAGATGCACCTTGTGGCACGTCGAGCAAAACTCCGCGGTTTGCGTGCGCATGAACGGCTTCAAGAAAGTCCGCCGGTGCGGCTCTGGATTCAATCTCACCAGAAAATCATGCATGCCCCGCACCAGGGGATTCTCGCTGGCGGCCAGCGCATGCAGCTTCGGGTATTCCAGCACGAAGTCGCCCTGCCCCATGCTGCTCTTGACCTGCACGATGCTGTGGCACATCAAGCAGCTCAACCCGGCCTTGGCTTCCGGCCGGTCCACGATCTCCTTGATCGGCTTGTCGAACAACCCGCTGAACAGCAGCGCGGGATCGTGGCACCCCGCGCACCATTTCGAGGGCCGCACCCCCGTCACACCCTGCATGTACTCGATGCTCTTGCGGTACCACTGATTGTTGAACGACGAAAAATGGTGCGCCGAGCTGTCCCACTGTTTGTAAATGTCCGCATGGCACCGCTGGCAAGCATCGGACTGCATAAAGTATTTTCCGGGAATGTTGACGTTGTCCTTGGTCTGCGCCGAGCTCGGGAAAAACTTTCCGTGCGGCCCGTCCCCTTCGCCGTCCATCGAAGCCGGCGGCATCAATGGGTTCACGATGCGGTTGTAATTTCTCCAGGTAATTTCCCGCGAATACCAGGTGCCCGCCGCGATCGCCGCGGTCACCAATATCAGCGCGGCAAATCGCGCCGCCTGCTGCCCCGCTCCGGCGCCCAGCCACCCGCGCGACCCCATCCACGACGCCGCAAGAAACACCGTGCCAACAGCGCAAAGCGCGATGTGCGCGTAAAGCCAGGCCTTCAGCCGGTTCGGCGTTCCCAGAAAAATCAGCGCCACGCCCAGCGCCGCGCCCGCAGCCAGCAACGCCCAGCCCAAGCGCGCCAGCAGCGTCCCGTTCCGCAAAAGCCTGAGCAGAGAGGGCACCAGCAAAATCGTGAGCAGCGCCCCGGCGACTACGTGGAACAGAACTACGCCGAAGTAGAAGATCGTTGCGGAAGGGAAACCATACAAATAGATAGCGCTCGCCACCAGGGCGACCAAACTTCGCCAGCGCCAGCGTTCCATTGCGCCTCTCTCCAAGTTTGCGAGACCTATCTTACTAGCCACCGCACTAAAAACAGCGGCCGGATGTGTGCGCATCCGGCCGCGAGTGCTTGGGGTGCCTCCGGGGGGCGAATGTGGGCCTCGCTGGAAGCGATCGTTGTGGGTCTTATATATCTCGCGCCCGAAACCCTGGCAATACTGCAAAAGTATTAGGATCCCGATCCGGGTGTAACTCCTTTCATTTCAATGCATTCGTAGGTCCTTCCGGCCACCAGATCTTTGAACTCCTCCGTCCGCCCACTGGGCCACTCGATCGTCGCCCGCTCGATCTTGTCGCGTTGGCCCAGCCCAAAGGTCACCGGCAATTCCGACTGCGAAAGATAGCTGGACCCGCCTCGCACCGCGCGGCTCTGGCTTTGCCCGTCGTAAAAGATGCGCACCGTTGCGCCGATGGCGTCGCGGTTTGACTTCGTTCCCACCAGCCGAAAACGTATGCTGCGATTTCCCGCGAGCTGGTCGTTGCGGTACAGAAACGCTGGGCCGTTGTTGGTGGTCAGCAGTATGTCCAGATCGCCATCGCGGTCAAAGTCGCCGTACGCCAGGCCCCGGCCGACTTTGGGCTGGTCAAATCCGCCGCCCGCCTCGGCCGCCACATCGCGAAATTTTCCGTTGCCCTGGTTTAGAAAAAGCTGCGGCGGCTGCGCGTAGCCCACGTTTCCGTGAATGTTGCGAACGGTTTCATCGATGTGCCCGTTGGCCACCGCCAAATCGAGCGCCCCATCAAGGTTGGCATCCAGAAATCCGCAGCCGAAGCCCAGCGTGTTCCGCGAGGGCAGCCCGATACCCGCGGGAATGGAAATGTCGTCGTACGCCCCGGGTCGCACGGCGCGGTAGAGACCGATCATCTCGTTGTCAAAGTTGGTCATCGCGATGCCCGGCTTGCCGGAATTTTCGAAGTCGCCGATATCCACGCCCATGCCGGCGCGCGCTTTGCCTTCCGCGCTGAACGCCAGTCCAGCCTCCACCGCGACATCCTTGAATTTTCCGTTGCCCAGGTTCCGGTACAGTTTGTTGGGCTGCGTGTCGTTGGCCACCAGCAGATCGGGCCAGCCGTCCTGGTCGTAATCGAACATCGCCACACCCAGCGATTTGGAGCTGCTGTCGAACACCCCGCTGGTGGCGGTGACATCCTCGAACGTGCCATCGCCGCGGTTGTGAAACAGCCAGCAGGTGTCTCCGCGATACGCTTCCGGCGTGCAATACGATTTAACTTTTCCGTCGAGGCTGCAAAAAACGTCGTGCTCCGGCGACCACCGCACGTAATTGCACACAAACAGGTCCAGCAAGCCGTCGCGGTCATAGTCGAACCACAGCGCCGAGGTGCTGAATGCCTGGCGCCCCTGCAATCCGCTGGCGCGTGTCGCGTCGACGAAGGTGCCCTTGCCGGTGTTGCGAAACAGCCGGTTTTGTCCCACGCAGGTGATCAGAATGTCCGGAAAGCCATCGTTGTTGTAATCGCCGACGGCCACGCCCATTCCGTACATCTCGATGTCCAGCCCCGCACTTTGCGTTACGTCCGCAAACGTGCCGTTGCGATTGTTGCGGTACAGACGCAGCGTGGACCGCTGCCGTTTGTGCCCCGGCCAGTCCATGGCGTTGATCAGCAGAATGTCTTGCCAACCGTCGCGATCGTAGTCCAGGAATGCACAGCCCGAGCCCAGCGTCTCCGGCAGCAGCTTGCCGCCGTACGCGCCGCTATTATGTTGGAAGTGAATGCCAGCCTGCGAGGTAATGTCCGTGAGACGGAATCCGAGCGGTGACGCCGGAGCGCCACTCGCCTCAAACGGAAACAGCGACGCGGCAAGTCCTGCCCCGCAAGCGTTGGCCAGGAATTCCCGTCGCTTCACGGCAGATTCACCAATCCATTCCGGATCGCGTACACCACCAGCTCCGCCGTCTTATGGATTCCCAGCGCATCCATAATGTTGGCCCGATGCACCGCCACGGTATTCACGCTCAGCTTGAGTTCCGCCGCAATTTCCTTGTTGGATTGGCCCGCCACGATGTGTTGCAAGACTTCCAGCTCGCGCACCGTCAATCCGGCTCTCTCGCTCTCCCTTCAACCCGTCGGATTTCGCCAACTGTGGATCGAGAACCATCTTGCCGTCGGCCACGCGCTTGATCGCGCTGACCAGATCCAGGTCCACCGCGTTCTTCAGGATGTATCCGCGGGTCCCCGCTTCCAACGCCTGCCGCACCAGGGTCTCCTCGGAGTGCATGCTGAGCATGAGAATCAGGGCCTCCGGGAATTTCTCCCGGATCTGCCGGGCCGCCTCGATGCCGCTGATCCCCGGCAGCGCGCAGTCCATCACCACCACTTTCGGCCGCAACTCCAGCGCCTGCCGCACCGCTTCTGTCCCGTCGCTGGATTCGCCCACGACGACGATGGCCGGATCATCCTCCAACATCCGGCGGAAGCCTTTGCGCACCAGTGCGTGGTCGTCCACCAGCAACACGCTGATCTTATTCGCCATGTGCTTCCGCTTTTTCCCGGGGAATCGCCAGGCGCACCACCGTGCCCCCGCCTTCCGGTTGCAAGAGTTCCAACGTTCCTCCAATCAGCTCCGCGCGTTCGCGCATTCCTACCAGCCCGCTGCCTTGGTGTCCGCCGCGCGCTACGAATCCCTTGCCATGGTCTTCCACGTCCAGTTCCAGCCCGCGCGCCTGGAATTTTAGCCGCACCCACGCCTCCTGCGCCCCGGAATGCCGGCTCACGTTGTTCAAAGCTTCCTGAAGCACGCGATAGATATGCACCCCGGCGCTGCTGTCCACCGGATACCCGGCGCCCGACTTTTCGTAATGCAGCTCCAGTCCCATTTGCCGCTCCGCTGTCGGAATGTACCAATCCAGCGTGCTCTCCAGCCCCTGCTCTTCGAGCAGGACCGGGTGCAGGGCCTGCGACAAGCTCCGGATATTGTTCAGCGTCGATTGCGCGATTTCGCGCACCTCCTGCAGGTCTGCTCGCAGCGGCGAACTCTCCGGCAGTTGATTCCCTACCCGTCCCAGCAGCGAGCCGATGGCGGTGAGCACCTGGCCGAATTCATCGTGCAGTTCGCGGGAAATGTGCCGCAGCGTGGACTCTTGCGTCGAAATCAGCTTCTGCGCCAGGTCGCTGCGCTGTTCGGAAAGCGTCGCCAGTTTCGCGAAGATCGCGCGATTGGCGCGAATCAAGTATAGGCTGGTGAAAACGATGGCGATCAGCGTGGCCGCCAAAAACAAATACACCTGCCGCTGCACGCCGTCGTAAATCTGCTCGATTTGCAACGCCGCTTGTTGCTCGCCCTCGTTGTTTTCCACCAGCAATCGCGAGACGGCGGTGCTCAATGCGGCTTGTCGCGCCTGCAACGACAAGCGTATCTGCTCCCGCGCTTCGGTTTCCTTGCCGCTCGTCGCCAGCGCAAACATCCGGTCCACCGCGTCCCAGAATTGCGCCAGTTGCTGCCGCAGATATTCGCGCTGTTCCGGCGTGCGGTGGACTTCCGCATATTGCTCTTCCAGATGCAGCGCCGCGTCCAAGTCTCCGCGCACGCGTTCGAACTGTGCCGACCACGCGCTGAGCGGATACGGCTCGCCCGCATCCAGCATGTCCCGCATCGCCAGGGCCACGGTGTTCAAGTCGTTTTGCAGCCGCAGAAGCTGCAGCGAATCTTTGCGGTTGCGGTCCACCATGTCGCTCTGCAATTTCCGCAATCCGGACAGCTGCACCGTGATGTAAGTCGAGTACGCCACCACCGCCGCTAATGTAATCACCAAACCGAGCAGCAGGCCAAGCGTCGGCGATCCTTGCGAAGAAGTTCGTGGCGAAGAGACGGCTCTCTGCACGGGCAAAGAATACCTCAGACCAGTCTCTGCCGGTGCAGCAGCCCCAAACCCGCCAGCATAATGAAGCACCCAGCCACGGGCACCAGCATGCCGATCCGCAGGCTCCCCACGTGCGTTGACACCATGCCCACCACCCACGGCATCACCGCTCCGCCAAGCGAAGCCATCGAAAAAAACAGGCCGCTCAGCCGCCGGGCCGCGGCTCCATACCATTTGGAGAACCACGAAATATGAATTGGATAGATGCTGGCGCAGCCAAAACCCGCGATCGAAAAGCCTGCGATGGCCGTGAAGGGAGTAGCCGCCCCGATAATCACCGCAATGCCCAGAACCGCCAGGCCCAAAGCGCCAAGAACCACGTAGCTCTCGCGAACCCGCAGCAGCACCAGCGAAGCCAGGCCGCGGCCGATCGTTAGCCCCACGTAAAAAAACATGGGGGCGATTGTAGAAAAGCTGCTGCCGTGGCCGGCAACCCGCTTCACATACTCAGCGGCCCAGCCGCCGACACCCGCTTCGATTCCGACGTAGACGAAAAACAGAACGGCGACACCCGCGGTGATGGCATAACCGGGTATCGCGGCGGGGCTCGAGCCGGATTCTCTTGCGTGCGAATGTTCGTGGGGAAAAGAAACGAAAAGGAACGAGACACTCAGGACCAAAGCGCACGACGCCACGGTGTACAGCAGTACCCGCAGAAACCCATGTCGCAGCGCCAGCATGATCAGCGGCGAGCACACCACCGCTCCGATGCCCCACGCGAAATTCAGCAGGCTTACTAGCCCGGCGCTCCGCTGGCCACCCGCTTCCGCCGCCGAAAGATTCGAAGGCGGTATGGCTATACCGTAGCCCATTCCAAACGTGGCCGTTGCCAGTAGCGCCAGCGCGTGGGTGGGTGCGTTGAGCAGGGCCAAGCCTACTCCGGTGAGCAGGTAGCCGATCGTCAACCCGGGCCGGTAGCCGTACCAGGCGGTTAGCGCCGTGGTGATCCAGGTTCCACACAGAGAAGCGCCGAATTGCACAGCAAAGAAAAGCCCGGCTTGCGAGTCGTTCAAGGACCATCGCGAGATAAACAGCGGCAGGATCGGCCCGATGATCACCGTGGGGATGCCAATCAGCGCAAATCCGGCAAAAAGCAAAGCCAGCAAGCCGGTACGATTGCCAGGACGCGCTGGAACTACCGGTGCGGTGGTCATGAATGAAAATCATTGTGAAGGAGACCGCAGCCGGAGGCAACTTTCCGCCAACAAAAGAGCCGTTACACCCGATTCACATTTCGCATAGCCTCCTCCGCGAACCTCGGCGTTCTCTGTCGATCCTGAGCCTCGAAGGGAGTCTCAGCGTTATCTCTTTCCTTCTCCCACGCTCTCGACGGTAAACTGTCGGCTGCAAACTTCTCCAAGGAACCTCATAGAACATGATAGAAGTCGGACTAATCGGATTTGGTTTGGCTGGCCGCTCCTTCCACGCTCCGGTGATTCGCGCGGTTCCTGGACTGCGCCTCGCCGCCATCGTCCAGCGGAGGGGCTCCGAAGCCGCGGAAGCGTATCCCGACGTGCGCATCGTACGCAGCCTCGAGGAACTTCTCGCAATTCCGGAAATACGCCTGATCGTCATCGCCTCGCCCAACGAAACGCACTATCCCTTTGCCCGCCAGTGCCTCGCTGCTGGCAAAGATGTCGTGGTCGACAAGCCTTTCGCCACCACCCTGGCCGCAGCCGTGGACCTCGTGCAATTCGCCAAGCAATGCGGCCGCCTGCTCACCGTCTACCAAAACCGCCGCTACGACGGCGACTTCGCAGCCATCCGTGATTTGGTCGCCCGCGGCACGCTCGGCCGCATCGTACGCTTCGAAACCAACTACGACCGTTTCCGCCCGCACCTTCGCCCCAACGCCTGGCGCGAACAATCCGCTCCCGGCGCCGGCATCCTCTTCGACATTGGCCCGCACTTGATCGACCACGCGCTGCTGCTTTTTGGCCCGCCGGAAGCGATCACCGCCGACATCCGCGTCGAGCGCGACGGCGCGCTAGCCGACGATGCCTTCGACATTTTTCTTCACTACCCGCGCGGGCTGCGTGCCGCTCTCCGATCGAGCATCCTGGCCGTAGCGCAACGTCCGCGCTTCGTCCTTCTGGGCACCCAGGGCGCGTTTTTCAAGCAAACTTTCGACCCGCAGGAAAACAACCTTCGCCGCGGCTACATTCCCAAGGACGCACCCTGGGGCGCCGAACCCGAGGAAAACTGGGGCGTCCTAACGTTAGCCGACGCCGCGGGCGTAACGACGCAAAGCCGAATCCCATCCCACCCCGGCGACTATCGGGACTACTACGCCAACGTACGCGATGTCTTATTGGGGCAAGCCACCCCGGTCGTCACCTCGCAACAAGCCCTCGACGTGATGCGCGCCCTGGAGCTAGCCCGCGAAAGCAGTTCCACCCACCGCACAATCCCCTGGCTAAGTTTGGAGTGCGGCGCCTAGTTGCCGCTTTCCCGGGTGTAAGCGCAACCCAGCCGTCTAACCCGACGCGATCCAAGCCCCATCTCCCAACGATCGAACCCGGCGCACCACACGCCCTTCCCACCGACATTTGCAAGAGCCGCAAACCGCTTCCGCGTATAATCATCCGGCGCCGCCAATGTAGGCGCTGGGCTTCAGCCCGGCGCGTCTTGGGGTTTTGCCGAGCCCAACCGCGTGCGGTAGTCTCGCGAACTGCCCGCCCGCTGTCGACGCAAGGAGCACCACTTGATCGAACTCGCACCCTCGATTCTCTCCGCTGACTTCTCTCAACTCGGTGTGCAAGCCCAAGCCGCGGTCGCTGGCGGCGGCACGCTCCTGCATATCGACGTCATGGACGGCCACTTCGTGCCGAACATCACCATCGGTCCGCTGGTGGTCTCTTCGTTGCGCAAAGCGGTTCCCGATGTACCGTTCGATTGCCACTTGATGATTGAGAATCCCGACGACTACATCCCCGCCTTCGCCGAGGCCGGCGCCAATTGGATCTCGGTGCACCAGGAAGCCTGCGTGCACCTGAACCGCACCCTGCATCTGATCGCGTCGCATGGCTGCAAACCAGCGGTGGTCATCAATCCCGCGACCCCGGTGCAAGCGTTGGACGAAGTTTTGGACATTGTGCACCACGTGTTGGTGATGTCCGTGAATCCCGGCTTTGGCGCGCAGAAATTTATTCCGGGATCGCTGCGGAAAATCGAAACGCTGGTCCGCCTTCGCGAGTCCCGCGGCTTGTCTTTCCGGATTGAAGTCGATGGAGGAGTGGATCTGACTACCGTTGCGGACGTGGTCCGGGCCGGGGCGGAATTACTTGTTGCCGGGAACGCGGTTTTTTCTCATGGGGACATTTCCGAGAACGCCAGGAAACTCTTGCATGCGGCTCGGGCTGCTACTATGGCGCGCGCTTAGACGGCGACCGACCGTAGAAAGCGGCGCTTCAGCGCCGCACTCCAAACTAAACTGCGTGGCGCCTTAGGATCAGGTCTTCCATGGCTGTCGCGAAGCCTTCGTCTTCGTTGGACGGGCTGACGTAGGTGGCGGACTTTTGCACTTCCTGGCTGGCGTTCCCCATGGCGATGCTTACGCCGCTCTTCACGAACATCAGCACGTCGTTGGGCATATCGCCGATGGTGGCGATCTCTTCCGCCGGAATTTTCAGCAAGTCGGACATCGCCAGCACCACTTCGCCCTTGTTGGCCTTGGGGTGGGTCACGTCCAAATAGTAGGGTTGCGAGCGAGCCGCCGAGACCGTCGCCCCGCAAGCGTCCTGCACATCCTTCTCGCAGCGCTGCACGGCCGCGAGGTCGTCGCTGACGCCGACAACTTTGGCGACGCGGTCGGTCAGGCTTTCCAACTCGTTGGTGACCACCGGCGCAAACTTCACGGTCCATTGCTCGCGATCGACGTGAGGCGCTTTGACGTCGCGCACGTACCAGACCAGGTCGGTGTAGATCCAAGCGTCCAGCCCGTGCTCGATGATCAGTTGCACCGCTTGCTTCACGGCGCTGGGCGCCAGAAAATTCTGCCGCAGCACGGTCTTGAGATCCGGCTGCACCACCACGCCGCCATTGAACGCGGCTATGGGCTCGTCCAGTTTGAGCGGTTCGATCAGCATGGCCATGCCGTGCGGCGGGCGGCCGCTGGTGACCGCGAATTGAATGCCCGCGTCACGCAGCTTGAATACCGACTCCGCGGCGCGCTGCGTCAGCACTTTCTGGTGGGTAACCAGTGTGCCGTCCACATCGGCAATAACCAATCGTACGGGCCTGACGTCCGGTGCCGGCGTTGCGGCCATAGTTTTCCTCGCTCGTGCTCAGCCTTTCTGCAGCCTCGACCCTACTGCTCCTGGTAGTTCCAAGTCAATCCGCCGTCCACGAAGTAGGTGGTCCCGGTCACGTAGTCGGCGCCCGAGGAAGCCAGGAAGGCCGCCACCGATGCCACGTCTTCCGGTTGACCAAGGCGCTTCAAGGGGATGTTCTGGAGGACGGATGCCAGCTTCACCGGATCGTTCAACAGCTTCTTGTTGATGGGCGTCTCGATAGCGCCGGGCGCGATGGAATTAATGGTGATGCCCAGCGGCGCGAGCTCGATGGACAGATTGCGGGTCATCATCTTGATGCCGCCCTTGCTGGCGCAGTAGGAAGTGAAGTGCGGGAAGGGCAGCTCTTCGTGCACCGAGCTGATGTTGATGACCTTGCCGCCGGCTTTGGCCTGCATGCGGTGTTTCACAAACGCCTGAGTGACAAAGAACGGTCCCTTCAGGTTCACGTCGAGCACCACGTCGTAATCCTGCTCGGTCACATCCCAGAAGTCGGCGTGCCGCTCAAGTCCGGCGTTGTTGACCAGGATGTCGATGTGCCCCAGCTGCGAGACAGCTTCCGCGATAAATCGTTGTCCGTCGGCAACTTTGCCGACGTCACATTGAATCGCGGTGGCCTTTCGTCCGTCCTTCTGAACCGCCGCCACGACCTCATCCGCTCCTGCCTTGTTGGCGCGATAGCAGAGAGCCACATCGGCGCCTTCTTGCGCCAGCCGCTCCACGATGGCTCGCCCGATGCCCTGGTCGCCCCCGGTAATCGCCGCTACTTTGCCGTCCAATCGATTTGCCACAATCGTCTCCTTAGGCTTTCGTTCAGAGATGGGATGCAGGTGGGCAGTATTTGTTTCACATATATTGAATGCCGAAAGTGAACCGCCGCACCCGCACGTCCCCCAACGGAGGCGTAGGAGGACAGCATCCGCTAAATCGTCCTTGATCGACGTCTAGGCGACGGTAACGTCGGGACTCAGATACACGTCCTGAATCGCGTTGAGGAGCTGCACGCCTTCTTTCATGGGGCGCTGGAAGGCTTTGCGGCCGGAGATGAGGCCGGTGCCGCCGGCGCGCTTGTTGATAACGGCGGTGGTTACGGCGTCCTCGAAATCGTTCGAGCCTGAAGCGCCGCCGCTGTTGATCAGGCCGGAGCGGCCCATGAAGCAGTTGGCCACCTGGTAGCGGCAAAGATCGATCGGGTGATCGCTGGCGAGGTCGGTGTAGATTCGCTTGTCGAACTTGCCGTAGCTGGAATCGCCCATGTTCAGGGCCTGGTAGCCGCCGTTATTTTCCGGGAGTTTCTGCTTGATGATGTCGGCCTGGATGGTGACGCCGAGATGATTGGCCTGGCCGGTGAGGTCAGCGGAAACGTGGTAGTCCTTATCTTTTTTGAAGGCAGTTGTTGCGCAGATAGCACCACAGGACGGTGGCCATGCCGAGTTCGTGCGCCTGCGCGAAGGCCTGGCTAATTTCGATGATCTGCCGGCCGCTTTGATCGGAGCCGAAGTAAATCGTGGCGCCGATGGCCGCCGCGCCCATGTCCCAGGCTTCCTTCACGGTGCCGAACAGGATCTGGTCGGCCTTGTTGGGATAAGTGAGCAGTTCGTTGTGATTGATTTTCACGATGAAGGGGATCTTGTGCGCGTACTTTCGCGCGACCGTGCCGAGCACGCCATAGGTCGAGGCCACCGCATTGCAATCACCTTCGACCGCCAGCTTGACGATATTTTCGGCGTCGAAGTAGTCCGGATTTTTCGCGAAGCTGGCCCCCGCGGAATGCTCGATGCCCTGGTCCACCGGGAGGATCGACAAATAGCCGGTGCCGCTCAGCCGCCCGCGATGGAAGAGCCGATGCAAATTGGCCAGCACCCGAACGTTACGGTCCGAGGGCGCCCAAACGCGATCAAGAAAGTCCGGGCCTGGGATGTGCAAGCGTTCTTTGCCAATTTTCGGCGACTTGAATCCCAACAGCGATTCGGCTTTCGCTCCCAGATACGCTTCGATTTTGCTTCCAGTTGTGCTCGTGGCCATGGCTATCTCCTCTTATCCCCTCGTCTATTCTCGAATTCCATTAGCAAGCAGACTGCCGGCGGCGGTGTCCACCAGAAATTGCAATTTTCCGTCAGACGGCTGAATCATTTGCGATGGCAACTGCTCGGGCTCGTAGGGCCCTTCCAGAACGCCTTTCAGCGCGAGTGCCTTGTCCGCTCCGGTGATCATGAAAATCACCAGTGCGGAATTGTTGACCGCCGGAGCGGTCAACGTGATGCGCTCGGTGAAGAGCTTGCCGACCCAGTTTCGCGCGACGATCCGCTTAGTCTCGTGCAGGGCCTTGGTGCCGGGAAAAAGCGAGAGGGTGTGGCCCTCGTTGCCCATGCCCAGGAGCACCAGGTCAAAGCGCGGAAATTGCCCATCTCGCAGGGTGAAGCCGGCGCGCAAGGCTTGCTCGTATTCGGCGGCGGCTTTCTCGGTGTCCTGGTATTCGCCCTTGATGCGAGTGACCTGCTCCGGCTTGATCGGCGCTTTGGAGATCATCGCTTCGCTGGCCATGCGGAAGTTGCTGTCGGCATGATCCGGGCCAACGTTTCGCTCGTCGCCAAAGAACAAATATATTTTATCCCAGGGGACCTGCGCCTTGAGCGCCGGATCGTTCACCAGTAGCCCGTAGAGAGTCTTGGGCGTCGATCCGCCAGCCAGGGCCACGGTAAAGGAACCTTTTTCTTTCACGGCGGCTTGCGCGGCCCGTACAAATTCCTGGGCCACGCGCTGGCGATGGCTGCCCCGTCCGCCAGAATTCGAACTTCGCGCTCCACATTCGCTCCGATGCTTGCCAAACCAAACATCCCTCAGCGCCGGGCCACGCTGCAAACAGGTCTTGGCCTTGACGATACAAACGACTACTGCAAACGAAAACGATACCGAAGCCCGCGCCACACAGGCGCTCCAACTACGCGGTAACGGCTTTGTCCGCGGTGACGCTGGCTCGCTTGTCGCCGTCTTCCTCACCGATGCGGCGCCACGCGCGTCCATCGCGGGCGAGCAAATCGTCGGATTCCTGCGGCCCCCAGGAACCCGCCGCATAGTTCGGGAATCCCCGGGCAGGCAACGCGTGCCACACGTCGATCACCGGCTGAATCACGCTCCAGCCCGCGTCGACCATGTCGGCGCGCTGGAACAGCGTGGGATCGCCTGCCATGCAATCGCGCAGCAGCCGTTCGTATCCGGTATTGTGTTCGACGCCGAAATAGCGGGTGTAGTCAAAATCCATGTTCACCAGGCCCAACTTCATCACCGAGCCGGGAATCTTCGCGCCGAAGCTCAGGGAGATGCCTTCTTCCGGCTGAATGTGAATCACCAGGCGATTGGTCTCCAGGTTTTTGACGGTGGTATTCCGGAAAAGGACAAAGGGCGTTCGTCGGAACTGGATTACGATTTCCGTGGTGCGCTGCGCCAGGCGCTTGCCGGTGCGCAGGTAAAAGGGCACGCCGGCCCAGCGCCAATTGTCGATCTGCAGCTTCATGGCCACGAACGTTTCGGTATGCGATTCTGGCGCGACATCCGGCTCGCTGCGGTACGCGGGAGCCCGCTCGCCATGGGCGATTCCTTCGCCGTATTGCCCGCGCACGCTGTTGGTGAGCACGTCTTCCGGACCCAGCGGCTGGATGGCGTGTAGCACTTCCGCTTGCTTGTTGCGAACTTCGTCGGCGTCGAAGGAGATGGGCGGCTCCATGGCCGGTCATGGTCAGCAGTTGGAACAAGTGATTGGGGACCATGTCGCGCAGCGCCCCGGCGGTTTCGTAAAAACCGCCGCGATGCTCGACGCCCACGGTCTCCGCGGCGGTGATTTGCACGTGATCGACGTAGTTGCGATTCCAGAGCGGCTCGATGATGTTGTTGGTAAAGCGGAACACCATCAGGTTTTGCACCGTCTCTTTGCCGAGGTAGTGGTCGATGCGGTAAATCTGTTTCTCCGTCAGGACCTCCTTCAGGTCCTCGTTAAGCTGGCGCGCCGAGTCCAGATCGTGTCCAAAGGGTTTCTCCACGATCACCCGGGTCCAGTGATTGTTTTCTTCCTTGGTCAGCCCGGCTTGCCCGAGTTGCTTTGACGATCGGCGAAAAGAATCGCGGAGCCACCGCCAGGTAGAAGAACTTGTTGCCCTGGGTGCCGTGCCGCTTGTCGACTTCGTCGATCTGCTGCCGCAGGCGCCTGTAGGCTTCGGCGTCGCCAAAATCGCCCTTCACGTAATAAATTCGTTCGGCAAACCAGTGCCCAGATCTTCAGGTCGATTTGCTCGGGAGCGTATTTGGGAATTTCTTCGGCCAGGGTTTTGCGAAAGCTTTCGGTGGTTTGATCGTTGCCCGCAAAGCCGATGATGGCAAATTGCTTCGAGAGCAGATCGTCCTGGGCCAGATTGCAAAGCGCAGGAATCAGCTTGCGCATGGTCAGGTCTCCGGTGGCGCCGAAAATGACCATCACGCACGGTGATGCTTTCGGATTGGTAACCGAATGATTCGCAGTCATCGAAACTCTTTCTATTTCCAGGATTTTTCGGGAAAACCTCGCTGCTTGCTCAGTGCTCCGTCTTTCTTTTCGATGTGCCCGCCAAATTGAAAACGCATCGCCGACAAAAGTTTCGCGGCGAAGTCGTCTTCTCCGCGCGAAGTGAATCGCTGATACAGCGAGGCCGTCAACACCGGCGAGGGCGTGGTGGATTCAATGGCCGCGAGAATGGTCCAGCGGCCTTCGCCGGAATCCGAGACCCGCCCGGAGAAGCGCTCCAGGGTGGGCTGGTCGAGCAGCGAAATGGCGGTCAGATCCAGCAGCCAGGAAGCCACCACGCTGCCGCGCCGCCACACTTCGGTGATGTCCGCGAGGTTGAAGTCGTATTGATAGTGTTCGGGATTGCGCAGCGGCGTGGTTTCCGCATCCGTCTCGCGCGTGGTTTTGCCGGCGTTGGCGTGCTTCAGGATGTTCAGGCCCTCGGCGTAGGCCGCCATCAGGCCGTACTCGATTCCGTTGTGCACCATCTTCACGAAGTGTCCCGCGCCGGACGGGCCGCAGTGCAGATAGCCGTCTTCGGAGGTGCCGCCGGCCTTTTCGCGGCCCGGCGTGCGGTCCACGTTGCCGCGTCCGGGCGCCAGCGTCTTGAAGATCGGATCGAGATGCTTCACGATGTTCGTCTCGCCGCCGATCATCTGGCAATAGCCGCGCTCCAGACCCCAGACGCCGCCGCTGGTGCCCACGTCGACGTAGTGATGCCCTTGCCGGAAAGTTCCTTGGCGCGGCGAATGTCGTCGATGTAATAAGAGTTGCCGCCGTCGATCACGATGTCGCCGACGTCGAGCTTGCTGGTCAGTTCGTGGAGCGTGGCGTCCACCACGCCTGCCGGCACCATCAGCCAGACCGCGCGCGGCTTGGTGAGTTTCTTCACGAAGTCGTCCAGCGAAGCAGGCGCCCGCGGCGCCTTCGCGCCGCGAGTTGCTTCACCGAGTTCGGCGCTGCGATCGTAGACCACGCACTGGTGCCCGTTTTTCTGCAACCGCCGCACCATGTTCGCGCCCATTCGGCCCAGACCAATCATGCCCAGTTGCATCGCGTGCGCTCCTCTTTCGTTCGAATTGAAGAAAAAGTCGTTGTCGATCGTTACTGTCAGAATGCTTTTGGATTGCCGACCCCAGCTTCGCCAGGTCCCCTTGGTCACGTTCTTGCCCAGATGCACGCGCAGGGCACGCCGGCCTCGTTCCGCTAGAACGGCGAAGTCTCCACGCGCTTGTGCGGCCTTGACGACGCCGAAGGTGTATTTTTGCCCCGGCACCGGCAAATCCACAGCGTCGTCGCAGGTGATTTGCAGAAAGACGCCGCTATTCGGGCCGCCTTTGTAGGCTTGACCGGTAGAGTGCAGGAAGCGTGGCCCAAATCCCAGAACCGTGGCCACCTTTTTGTTGTCGCGCACCGCAAGGCGGATTTTTTGCAGCGCCGTTTCGTTGGCGTCGTTCATGGTGATGTAGGCCAGCACGCCGAAGTAATCTCCGGCTGCCGATCCGTCCGAGATGAGCCTTTAGCACTTCCGCCAGTGTCGATCCGCCCTGTCAGTGCCGCGGTGTTTCTCTCGTCGGCGTACAGCTTGATACCGCTGCCCTCAAAGAACGGTGTTTCCGCCGGAAGCTTTCCGTTGGCTTCATATTCGCTGGTCAGTTTTTTCGTTTCGATCTTGCTGGCTTCCACGTCCGGCTGATTGAACGCGTTGATGCCGATGACCGCGCCGGCAACCGCGGTGGCAATTTCCCAGCGGAAGAATTCTTGCCCGAGGTTGTAAATGTTCGGAAGGGAGATGTGCACCACCGGGTGCCCGGCTTTCTCCAGCGCGGCTACCGCGGCATCTTGCGCCTTGTTGGGCTTGGTCTGCAGCCGCAGATAGGCGAAGACGCGGTCGTTTCCGTAGACCGCTGGTTTGCCCAGCTTCTCGCGATCCACCGGAACAATGCCCTTGCCAATCTTGCCCGTGGATTCCGCGAGCAACTGCTCGAGCCAAGCGCCAAGGTCGGCGATTCCCGGCGACGCGATGATGGTCACTTTGTCGCGGCCTTGCGTGGCCGCCACACCCAGGATCGTGCCCAGCAGCACGCCGGGGTTCACGTCGGCGGCCACCGAAGCGCCGCAAGCCTTGACCATTTCCTCGGTATTCTTCAGGAATTTCGGCAGGTCCATGCCCATCACCGCGCCGGGCACCATTCCGAAATTGGACAGCGCGGAGTAACGGCCGCCAATGCTCGGCACGCCCGCGAAGATCTTCCGGAACTTGTCGTTCTCGGCGACCTGTTGCATTTTCGAGCCGGGATCGGTGACCGCCAGGAAGCGGTTGCCGGCCTCCTTCTCGCCGACCTTGGCTTTCACCCGCTCGAAAAAGTATTGCTTGTAGATGTTCGGTTCGAGCGTGCTGCCGGACTTGCTGGAAACGATGCAGATGGTGCTCTTGAGATCGACTTTTTTCTCCATAGCCTTGATCTGCGCCGGATCGGTGGAATCCAGCACATGCAGCTCGGGAAAGCCCTTGATCTTGCCAAACGTCATGCGCAGCACTTCCGGGCACAGGCTCGAACCGCCCATGCCCAGCAGCAATGCGTGCTTGAATTTGGCTTTCTTTACGTCCGCCGCGATGTTTTTCAGTGCGTCGATGTGGGCGATCTGTTCTTCGGTTATTCCCAGCCAGCCGAGCCATTTGCCCTCGTCCGCGCCAGTCCAAATCGAAGCGTCACCCTGCCAGAGCCGCCTTACCTTGTCATTCTTCTTCCAATCTTCAAGCGACGCTTTGACCGCGCTGCCCAGCGCCGATGGCAGCTTGTAGCTCTGGCGATTTAGGCTCACGCATGCACCCCTGCGGTCTTGCCGGTCGCCTCCAGCAGCTCTTTGAAAGCGTCGGCGAAGAGTTTTACGCCGTCGACCACCAGCTTCTCGGTTACTTCCTTCATGGAGATGCCGGCCTTCTCGAGATTGGCCATGGTCTTGGCCGCATCGTCAACGCTCTCGGTCAAGCTGGCTCGCACTTTGCCGTGGTCGCGGAAGGCGTCGAACGTAGCCGGTGGGATGGTATCCACGGTGTCGGCGCCGATCAGCTCTTCCACGTACAGCACGTCGCGATACTTTGCATTTTTCGTGCTGGTACTGGCCCACAGCAGCCTTTGCGTCTGCGCGCCCTTGGCCGCCAACGCCTTCCAGCGTGCGCCGCCAAAAAGCTCTTGGTACTTCTTATAGGTCAGTTTGGCATTGGCAATCGCGACCTTTCCTTCTACCGAGGTCAGCAACGCCTTTTGCCCCGCATCCGTTACCGTTTTCAGCTTCGCTTCGATCTGGCCGTCGATCAGCGAGTCGATGCGGCTGACGAAGAAGCTGGCCACGCTGGCGATGTGGCTGACATCCTGGCCCTTCTTGACGCGGGCTTCCAGCGCCGCGACGTATGCTTCCGCCACTTGTTCGTACGCCGACTGCGCGAACAGCAGCGTGATATTGATGTTGAGCCCGTCTTCCAGCAGTTGCCGGATGGCCGGAACCCCTTCCTTCGTGGCTGGCACCTTGATCATCACGTTTTCGCGATTCACGCTCTTCCACAACCGCCGCGCCTCGTCGATGGTGGCCTGCGTGTCGTTGGCCAGCAGCGGCGAAACCTCCAAGCTGACGTAGCCGTCGCGCCGCTTGCTCTCGTCATAGACCGGCCGGAAGATATCGGTCGCGTCCTGTACGTCGCGAATCGCGATCTTCTCGTAAACTCCCGAAGCGCCCAGTGTCTTTGCGTCCGGCGCCTCCAAAATGTCCTTATAGAAGTCGCTGTTCACGATGGCCTTCTCGAAAATCGTCGGATTGGAAGTCATACCGCGCAGGCCGTCGTCCTGAATCATTTTCTTAAGGCCGCCGCCGGTGAGCAGATCCCGGCGGATATAATCCATCCACGGGGACTGGCCGTACTCCAGCAGTCCTTTCAGAGGGTTGGCACCCTTGTTTGCCCCGACATTCGGAATCGTTGCTGAGGTCGTCATCACATTTTCTCCTTTACGTCAAATTCCCCAAGGCCTTATTGTACGCCCGCCGGTATAGCGCGCGGTTGTTGTCCCGCCAAATCCCGTAAGAGTTCTCTTATCCTTTTACCCCGGCCGCAAATTTGGCTTCCAGCGCCTTCACTTTGGCCAGCCGCCGAACATGCCGCTCTTCGCCGGTAAATTTTCCGCCCAGGAACGCCGTCACCAGGTCGTGCGCCAGCGCCACGCCGATCACCCGCGAGCCCAGCACCAGCACATTTACGTCGTCGTGCTCTACACCCTGGTGCGCGGAATAGGTGTCGTGGCACATTCCCGCGCGAATGCCCGGCAATTTGTTGGCTGCTACGCTAGCCCCAACGCCGCTGCCGCAAATCAGGACGCCCCGCTCGGCCTTGCCGTCCAGCACTGCCCGGCCGACCTTCTCTGCGAAGTCCGGGTAGTCGGACGGCGTCTCGTCAAAGGCTCCCACGTCCAGCACTTCGTGCCCCAGCGAGCGCAGCACCTCGCCCATCGCTACCTTAAGTTGAAACCCGGCGTGATCGGATCCAATGACCAGTTTCATCGGCCGCTCACTTTCCCAGAACCTGCTTGGCCGCAGCTACCACGTTCTCGGTTTCAAACCCGAATCTCTTCAACAGGTCTTTTATGGGCGCCGAAGCTCCAAAGCTGTGCATACCGATCATTTTGCCCTTGGGGCCGACGTAGCGGTCCCAGCCGAACGTGGTCGCCATCTCCACCGAGACTCGCGCCGTTACACTGGCCGGAAACACACTTTCTTTGTACGCCGCATCTTGGGCCTCGAAAAGTTCCCACGAAGGCATGCTCACCACCCTGGCTTTTATCCCCTCGGATTTGAGCTTGTCATAAGCCTCGACGCAGAGATGGACCTCGCTGCCGGTGGCCATCAAGATGACGTCGGGTTTGCCACCATCCGCGTCGGCCAGGACGTAGGCGCCTTTAGCCACTCCGGCGGCCGGCCCATATTTCGTGCGATCGAAGGTCGGCAGCGGCTGGCGGGTGAGTACGATGGTCGAGGGCCCGTGCTTGTGCGTCATCATGATCTTGTAAGCTTCCACGACTTCGTTCGCGTCGCCCGGCCGCAGCACCAGCATGTTCGGCATGGCCCGCAGCGACGCCAGTTGCTCGATAGGCTGGTGCGTGGGCCCGTCTTCTCCCAGGCCGATCGAGTCATGCGTGAAAATATAGATAGCGGGAATTTCCATCAACGCGCCTAGCCGCATGGCCGGGCGCATGTAGTCGCTGAAGTTAAAGAACGTCGCGCTGAAACTCCGCAGCTTGGATATGGTCATGCCGTTCACAATCGCGCCCATGGCGTGCTCGCGTACTCCAAAGTGCACGTTGCGCCCGTTGCGTTCGTCCGCGTAGAAGTCCCCGGCGCCCTCAAACGTCAAATTGGTCTTATTCGAGTGCGCCAGGTCGGCCGAACCGCCGACCATCCACGGAACGTTCTTAGCTAGCGCGTTCAGCGTCTTGCCCGAAGAATCGCGGGAGGCCACGCCCTTGGCGTCCGCCGGGTAGCTCGGCAAATCCTTGTCCCAGCCGTCCGGCAATTGCCCGGTTTGCATGCGGTGGAGCTGATCGGCCAATTGCGGAAACTGTTTCTTGTACTCCGCAAACTTCGCCGCCCACGCCCCGCGCGCTTCCGCTCCTCGCTTGCCGATCCCATTTTTAAACTGATCGTACACGCCGTCCGGCACCAGGAACTTGGCATCCTCCGGCCAGCCATAGAATTTTTTCGCCAACTTGACTTCCGCTTCACCCAGTGGTTCACCGTGCGCGTCAGAGGAGTCCTGCTTGTTCGGCGAGCCGTAACCAATATGACTGTCCACCACGATCAGCGTCGGCCTGTCCGTCGTTTTCAGGAACGTCTCATACGCGCGGCCCAGCATGTCCAAATCGTTGGCGTCCGACACCCGCGTGACGTTCCACCCGTAGCTGACGAACCGCGTCATCACGTCTTCGCTGAACGACCACTTCGCCGGACCATCCAGAGTGATGTGGTTGTTATCATAGATCCAGCACAGGTTCGACAGTTTCAAGTGCCCGGCCAGGGAAGCCGCTTCGCAGCTGACCCCTTCCATCAAGCAGCCGTCGCCGCAAACCGCGTACGCGTTGAAATCAAAAAGCTCGAAACCTGGGCGGTTGTAGTTCGCCCCCAGCCACGCGCTGGCGATGGCCATCCCCACGCTATTCGCGGCTCCTTGCCCCAAAGGTCCCGTGGTGGTTTCCACACCGGTGGTCATGTGCGATTCGGGATGTCCTGGGGTCTTGCTGTCGAGTTGCCGGAAGCGCTTGAGCTGCTCCATCGGCAGGGAGAGCTGATCCAAAACCTTGCCGCTCTTGTCGACATCCTTCACGCCGGCCAAGTGCAGCGTCGCGTACAGCAACATGGAAGCGTGTCCGGCGGAAAGCACAAAGCGGTCGCGATTGGGCCAGGTCGGATCGGCGGGATCGTAGCGCAGGTATCGCTGCCACAGCGCATACACCACCGGCGCCAATCCCATCGGCGCGCCAGGATGTCCGGAGTTGGCCTGCTGCACGCCATCAATGGCCAGAGTTCGGATGGTGTTGACGCTCAGCTGGTCGAGGTCCTGCTGCGTTTTCGGCTGACTCACGTTTGCTCCTGAGCGGGAGGAAGCGCACCCGCTGCTTTTTCGACAGGTCTTAGATGCACCGCGTCATCCGGCGGATGACGAAAAATTCTGCGCTAAAAACGAATCACCAGTTTGCTTGGGGTACCGGTTTCTTCGGGGCGGTTCGTTCAAGTTGATTCCCCCTCCACGCGTTTGAATTAGACCGGCCTCGGGACGCGACACCGGCGAAGGGAGGAGGGACACAAGCTACCGTGAGACCCCGCGCTTGTCAATGACGTTACGCCGCATTCACAATCCGGCCGAGGCACACCCGTACTCGGGGGCGGCAAGAGCTCCGTTTCTCCGCCGGCCATCGCCGATCCCCGTGGGAAAAATTAAACCGGACAAAAAATAACCCTTCCCGAACAGACTTCTGTACAATCTCCGGGCGAAAAGCATGGCTCTCAATCGCTACCTCATCCGCAGTACCGGCGTCGCGGCCCTCGGAGGCCTGCTATTCGGCTTTGACACCGCCGTCATTTCCGGCACCACTCGCTCTCTCACGCAGGTCTTCCAGCTTTCGCCCACTTCGCTCGGCGTTACCGTAGCCAGCGCCCTGGTGGGCACCATCTTCGGCGCGATGCTGGCCGGAATTCCCGGTGACCGCCTCGGTCGCCGCGACAGCTTGCGCCTCATGGGCGTCTTATATCTGCTCTCTGCTCTGGGCTGCGCCTTCGCCTGGAACTGGACCGCCCTGGTCGTTTTTCGCGTCATCGGCGGCCTGGGCATCGGCGGTTCCTCCGTCCTCGGCCCCATGTACATCGCGGAGCTCGCTCCCGCGAAGTATCGCGGGCGCCTGGTGGGTTTCTTCCAATTCAACGTCGTGCTCGGCATTCTGCTGGCCTATTTTTCAAACTACCTGGTCGGCCTTTTCCAGTTTGGCGCCGACGAGTGGCGCTGGAAGTTCGGCGTTCCCGCTCTGCCCGCCGCCTTGTTCTTCGTCCTGCTCTTCGGCATACCTCGCAGTCCCCGCTGGCTGGTGCAGAAGCAAAGAATTCCCGAAGCCCGCGCGGTACTGCAGCAAATCGGCGAAGAAAACTTCGAGCAAGAGCTGCAAGACATCATTCACTCCATCGACACCGAGCACGTTTCCAGCGACGCCCTCTTCTCCTGGAAATATCGTTTCCCGATTTTCCTGGCCGTGTCGATCGGCATGTTCAATCAGCTCTCCGGCATCAACGCCATTCTTTACTATCTCAATTTCATTTTTGAGCGCGCCGGTTTCAGCCAGGTCTCCGGAGATGTGCAGTCCGTGATGGTGGGCCTCACCAATCTTCTTTTCACCATGATTGCCATGTCGGTCATCGACCGCATCGGCAGAAAAACGCTGCTGCTGGTCGGCTCTGTCGGCACCGCCGTGTGCCTCGCTGGTGTCGCCTTCATTTTCCTCACCGCCCGCCACGAAAACTTGCTGGTCTGGCTGCTGGTCGGCTTCATCGCGTTTTTCGCTTTTTCGCAAGGCGCGGTCATCTGGGTGTACATCGGCGAAGTTTTCCCCACTCAGGTCCGCGCCAAGGGCCAGAGTCTCGGCAGCTTCTCCCACTGGTTCGCGAACGGTGTCATTTCCCTGATCTTCCCGCGCATGGCCGCCTCTTCCGGCGCCTATCCCTTTGTGTTCTTCTCAGCGATGATGGTCCTACAGCTAGTGGTCGTTTCCCTCTTCTACCCGGAGACCAAAGGAGTCTCCCTCGAAGACATGCAAAAAAAGCTGGGCATCGCCTGATTTGGAGCGCGGCGGTTAAGCCATTTTCCTGGTAGGGGCGCAGCACCGCTGCGCCCCAGCGTGGCACGATTGTTACAATTCCTTCGCGGCGCACCTGCTACTTCGTGATCTTGGCAATCAACGCCGTATAAGGTTCCATCGGCAACTCGCCCGATGCCCCCTGCAACGGCTTGTGCAAGCTGCTCGCCAGCACGCTCAATTTCGGCGAAACAAATCCCAACGGCTCGAAATCCAACCGCACCTTCTGCTCCGACGCCGACATATTCAGCACCACCAGGATCGCCTCGTCCTTATACCGCCGAACATAACTAAACACATTGGGATCTTCTCGATTGATCGCCAGGTAATCCCCGTCCAGCAGCGCCGGCTCCGTGTGCCGCAGTTCCAAGAGATGCCGGTAAAAACTCAAAATCGAATTGGGATCTTGCTCTTCGGTCTCCACGTTGTGCGTCTTGTAGCTTGGCGGCACCGGCAGCCACGGCTTGCCCTTGGTGAAACCCGCGTTCTTGCTGGCATCCCACTGCATCGGCGTCCGCTCGCCGTCGCGTCCCTTTTCCAGCGGCCAGCCGCGCCGCCCAATGGGATCCTTCACGTCCTCTTTCTTCTTCGGGTCGTTGTTCTCCATCCCGATTTCTTCGCCGTAGTACATGATCGCCGAGCCCCGCTGCGTCAGATACAGCGCCGCCATCATTTTGGCGATGTCGTCGTTGTGTACCCCATCCGCGTAACGCGTGAATGATCGCGTGATGTCGTGATTGCTGATCACGAACACCGGCCACCCGCCCGCACTCTGCACCGCGCCAATGTGCTCGCGGAACACCGGCGCCGAAAGCTGCTTGAACTCCGTCATCATCAAATCCATGGGCATCTGCAATTCGTTGTTGTGCTCGCCGTAGTAGTCCTTGAGTTCCGCGACGTTCTTGGTCCACGTCTCTCCGATCAGCACCGCTCCGTGCTCGTCGGCCACCGCCCGCAAATCGCGCAGCGCTTCGTGCACCTCCGGCAATTTCTTGTTGTAGATCTCCTCGGTTTTCGGCATCCCGAACTTGTCCTTGCCCGGCAGCACCGGGTTGTCTTTCAGGTCCGGATCTTCGAACAAGGTGTCCACCGCGTCCAACCGAAAGCCCGCTACCCCACGCTTATACCAGAAGCGCGTCACGTCCAGCATGGCCTTGCGCACTTCCGGATTTCTCCAATTCAAATCCGGCTGCTCGGCGTAAAAATAGTGGTAGTACCATTGCCCGGTTTTGGCGTCGAAGGTCCACGCCGGTCCGCCGAACGTTGATGTCCAATTATTCGGCGGCTGGTTCGGCCCTTTTCCGTCGCGCCAGATATACCAATCGCGCTTCGCGGCCGTCCGCGATGATTTCGAGTCCAGAAACCATTTATGTTTATCGGAACTGTGGTTAACCACAAAATCCAGAATCACCTTGATCCCGCGTTTCTTGGCCTCGCTCACCATCTGATCGAAATCTGCCAGTGTTCCATACATCGGATCGATGTTCTCGTAGTCGGACACGTCGTAGCCGAAGTCCACCTGCGGAGAAGGGAAGCATGGCGTGATCCAGATGGCGTCCACGCCCAGCTGTTTCAGATAATCCAGTTTCGAGGTGATGCCCTTCAGATCGCCCACGCCGTCATTGTTGCTGTCTGCAAAGCTCCGCGGGTATACCTCGTAAAACACCGCGTGGTGCCACCACTCATGTCCTTCCGCGTCGATTTTCTGCACTTGTCCCCTCGCCCCGCCAACCGCCAGATTCGCCGCGATCAACCCCACAACAAAAAGTGTCTTGCGCATTTCCTCACCCCGTCCAACCTCAAGATTGGACCGCCCAAACCTTCCGAAGGTTGCGAACGTCTCCGCGCTCTCTGCGTCTCTTCCTTTGCTTACTCTGCGTTAATTCTTTCTCTTTTCCTCAAGGTGCTTGCCCCAAAAATGAAAAACAATCTTCGCATGCGCATATGAGCCAGAATCGCCCGCTGGAAATCGGACTCTCACCTTGTAGTCCCCCTCATCCGTCGTGAGAGGCTCCGCTCCTTCGACCGACTTCACTGTAATCGTGAGTCGTGGCCGCTTCCATGTCCCGCCAATTGAATAGACCGAGCTCATACGCGCCTCCGGCCTTGCCCGCTACCTCAAGCGTTAGAGTCTCGCGGTCAGTACTCCAAGCCTGTGAGAGAATTCGCAATCCTTGGCTCGGCTCCCGAGAGCTGGAAGGCTCGGAATTGTAGGCGATCCCGAAATCGTTCCGTACTCGAATCGTCAAGATGGACTTTCCCGACGAGCTCAATCGCGCCTCGACATGTTGGTCTTGATCGTTCGCCGTCACATGGAACACGGTCGCATGGTTGTTCGTGTTCGCTCCGAGCACCTCTGCCCGAAGACTTAAGGCGGGCTTGAACGTGACATTGCAGGGGGTGCTGCTGAGGCACTCCACTTCCAAAAGGATCGAGTCAACACTGTTGGTATACCTGAGGTTCATCCGTGTCATTCCGGCACGGACGTTTCGAATGGAGAACGACACCCAATCGGCCGGTACATGCGGCGCAAATATCACGGTCCCGCTCCTCGCGTCGGTAGACAGCCCCATCATTCCACGCAGCAGCGGGCTAACCACCATCGCCGCCGACCAAATCTGATGCGGCGAACTCGTCGACAGCGGCTGGTAGTAATCCCCGGAAAGCACCTCGGTCACATGACCCAAAGATCCGTCCAGCGCCAGCAGCGAATTAGCACGCAGGTTAGCGTAAGCGGGAAATTCGCGGTGATAGCGGTACTCCGCCACCGAGGCCCAACCCGTAAACAGCGGCCACACTGAACCGTAGTGATACCCACCCCCGCTGTATTTCGCGGATCGATCCGAAATAATCCGCATCCCCCAATCCGTCTGATGATCGAAGTCCGCCAGCTGTGTGATCATCGCGCTGGCGTTTCTTTCGTCCAGCAGCCCAAACCACATCGGCACGGTCGCCAGCACGCTCGCTTCGTCCACCGGCTTGCCGTCCGTGCCCAACGCAAACGCGTACCTGTTTTTGTCCGCCAGCCAGAAAGTTTTGTCCACCAGCGGCTTCTGCCGCTCGAATTCCTGCTCCAATTGTTTGCTGACCTCGTCCTTGCCGCTCAAACGCGCCAGGTTCGACAGCGCCCGCAGCGCCTCCGCGCCCAGCCCGCTCTGATACAGCTCCGACTTCACCGGCAGCAGCGGCCCGCCCTCCACCCAGCCATGCCCAAACCCGAAATTCTGCGGAAATCCCTGCGCATCATAAGTCGAGCGCAAAAACTGATACGCCTTCCACAAGCTGTCCCACTTTTCCGTGGCGAACGCGGCGTCTCCGCTCTCCGTTACGTAGTCGTTCATTGCAATAAGGTAGAGCGGCGTGGCATCCGCCGAAGCGTAGGCGTACGGAAAATCCTTGAACCACGGCACGAAATTCGCCGCTTGCGCGATCTCGTGCGGCATTTTCCCGTCGGCGCGCTGGTATTTGCTCACGAACTCCAGCGCCGTCCGCGTGCTCGCGAAATCGCCCTCGGCATCCATTGCCAGCGACGTCCACAACGAATCCCTGCCAAAAAACCACGCAAATCCCGGCCGCGCGCTCACTCCGGACGTCCGATACCCCGCAATCAGCCCAGTGCCTAAAGACGAATTGCGCACCATCCCCTGAACCACGCTCACCCGCGCCCAGTCATACGCCTGTTGCAGTTGCGTGTCCGGCAGTTGCAAGCTCACCGTCTCGCTCAGATATTTCCGGTAGTAGTCGGCGGAAGTTCGCAGCAGGTCGTCGTAATCGTTAGCCAAGTGATGATAAGCCGCTTCTGTCGCCGTCCGGCCCTCCATCGATGCCGCCATGACGACCAGTTTTCTTTCCCGGCCCTTTTGCGTGGCCCCCAGCCGGAATGAACTCACCCGCGACTCGGAATAGTTCGTCTGATATTCCTCGTGCGCCTCGGTCGCCGTGGGAGAGCCCACCAGCGCCGAAAACTTCCTCGATTCTTCGCCGAGGAAAAACGCCCGCAGCCCGGCTTCCCACGACATGTACGTTCCGCCCACCGCCGCCGGCCACTCCAACTGAAAATCACGCTCAAAGTTCACTTCCACTTCCAACGGCGTTTCGGTCTCCACGTCGATGGCGATGACTGCTCCCGGCTCCCCCACCGGCACAAAAAACATCTCGCGCACCGTGAATGTGTCGCCGCTGTAGACGATCGTGCTTGATTCGGGCCGCACCACCACCGTTCGGGCCAACGCCTCCGCCGGTAACACTCGCCCATCCACATGAAATTGCAGCCGAAACTCCCGCAGCAGCTTTAGCGGATAGACCCAGGCTTCCATGCGCCCGGACTCGTTGCCGAAAAGCCCCGCCCGCGTTCCGACCACGGGGAGAAATTCCCAGGGCCGCACCGCCCGCGAAAGCTCTAACGAGGGAGTGGACGGCGCCTGCGCCCTGGCGCCCAAGGTTGTAAATAGAAGGACAACCACTTGCGCGAACGGAATCGCGCCCCGGCGGACCAACATGGAGAAGACTTTCATGACTCGAACGCTGCGTCCCGGCAGACGGCTTCTGGCCGCCCGCCAACACTCCAACTTGGAGTATCTCACCGCGTTTACGCTAAGATAAGTCGCGGATTCGAGCACGCGGCCAACGCAAGCCAGTGCGGGAAGGTACCACACTTTTGTTCTCTTCGCGGCGGGCATTCCTGCACTCTCTCAGCCGTTCCGCGCTCGTTCTGTCGCTCGAAAATGTCTTAGCCTACGCGCGTCCCGCTTCCTGGAAAAAGCTTTCCCCCGCGGCCCAGCAACCCAAGAGCCCGACTCCCGCGACTCCGCCGGCCAACAACCTCGGCGTAACTTTTCTCAACGTCGCCCGCGAATCCGGCCTCAACGCCAAAACCACTTTCGGCGGCGAGCACAAAAACAAATATCTCCTCGAGACCACCGGGTGCGGCGTGGCCTTCTACGATTACGACAACGACGGCTGGCTCGACATTTTCCTCGTAAACGGCTCGCGCCTCGAAGGCTTTCCCCCCGGCCAGGCCCCGTCGAACCATCTCTTCAAAAACAATCGCGACGGCACCTTCACCGACGTCACCGCAAAAGCCGGCCTCCTCCACTCCGGCTGGGGCCAAGGCGTCTGCATCGGCGATTACGACAACGACGGCTTCGAAGATCTCTTCGTCACCTACTTCGGCAAAAACGTCCTCTATCACAACAACGGCGACGGCACCTTCACCGACGTAAGCGAAAAATCCGGCGTCGCCGGAAATCCCAAGCGCTGGAACACCGGATGCGCTTTCCTCGACTACGACCGCGACGGCCATCTCGACCTCTTCGTCGCCAACTACATCGATCTCGATCTCGCCACCGCTCCCGTCCCCGAATCCGGCCCGTGCCTCTACAAAGGCGTCATGGTCGCCTGCGGCCCGCCCGGCCTCAACGGCGGCAAAAACATCCTCTACCACAACAATGGCGACGGCACCTTCACCGACGTCAGCGAATCCGCCGGCCTCTTCCAGGCCAACGGCACCTACGGCCTCGGTGTACTCACCGCCGATTTCGACAACGATGGCTGGCCCGACATTTACGTCGCCAACGATTCCACCGCCAGCGCCCTCTATCAAAACAAGCACAACGGCAAATTCATCGACGTCGGCACGGAATCAGGCTGCGCTCTCAGCGCCGACGGCAAACCGCAAGCCGGGATGGGCGTTTCCGCCGCCGACTATGATCTCGACGGCAACCTCGACATCGTAAAAACAAATTTCGCCGGAGACACTCCGTCGCTCTATCACAACATCGGCGACGGCAATTTCGAGGACGCCACCTTTGCCGCCGGCCTCGGCCGCCACACTCAATTCCTCGGCTGGGGCGTCGGCTTCTTCGACATGGACAACGACGGCTGGCCCGACATCCTCATCTGCAACGGCCACGTCTATCCCGAAGTCGAGCAACTAAAAACCGAGGCCGGCTACCCGCAGCAAAAACTCCTCTACAAAAATCTCCGCAACGGCCGTTTCGACGACGTCTCCACCCAAGGCGGACCCGGTATCACGGCCCCCATCGCCTCCCGCGGCTGCGCCTTCGGCGATTTCGACAACGACGGCGACATCGACGTGATCGTCAACACTGTCAACGACTTCCCGCAGCTCCTCCGCTGCGACTCCTCGCTCAAACACAACTGGCTCAAGGTCCGCACCATTGGCGTAAAATCCAACCGCAGCGGCATCGGCGCCCGCCTCCGCTGCGTCACTCATCCGCCCGACGAGCCCAAGCCCCACCAGCAAATCGACGAAGTCCGCAGCGGCGGCAGCTACCTCTCGCAAAACGACCTGCGCATCCACTTCGGCCTCGGCCGGGCCGAAAAAGTCGACCTCCTCGAAATCCGCTGGCCCAGCGGCCAAGTCGACACCCTAAAAGACGTAAAACCCAATCAACTGGTCTTCGTAAAAGAGGGCCAAGGCATTGTCCGTGCGCTACAATTCGATCACGCGAAACGCGCCCAACCAAATGTATGACCAGGAGGCTCTGTCCATGAAGCCAGCATCCTTGAAACGGAATCCCATGCTGACGTTCCTGTTCGCCATCTTTGCGTTTTCTCTCACCCTGGCAAGTCCGGCCCCCGCAGCCGACACCCCGCCAGACCGCCAAATCGCCATCACCATCGACGACTTGCCCGCCGGCGCCGCGCAAAGCATGACCGCCGCAGCCATCACCGAAATGACCACTAAGCTGCTGGCCACCCTGCGCCAGCAAAAAGTCCCCGCCGTCGGCTTCGTCAACGAGCGCAAGCTCTACTACAACTGGAACGAGGTAAACGAGCGAATCAAAGCCCTCAACATGTGGCTGGACGCCGGCTTCGAGCTCGGCAACCACACCTTCGGCCACATCTCCCTCAACAAAGCCGGCCTGCAAGAGTTTGAAGACTCGGTGATCCAGGGCGAAAGCGTCACCCGCCTCCTGCTCGCCCAGCACAACATGAAGCTCCGCTACTTCCGGCATCCCTATCTGGACACCGGCCGCGATATGCAAACCCGCCGCGAAGCCGAAGCCTTCCTGGTCACCCGCGGCTACCGCATCGCTCCGGTCACTCTGGACGCCTGGGACTGGAATTTCGCCGGCATCTACGACGACGCCAAAAAACGCGGCGACACCGCCGCCCAGCAGGAAATCGTCAACTCCTATCTCTCCTACCACGCCGAAGTCTTCGCCTATTACGAAAAATTCTCCAAAGACCTGATCGGCTACGAACCCAAGCAAATCCTGCTGCTCCACGGCAATCAACTCGAAGCCGACCACATCGGTGAACTAATCGACATGATCCGCAAGCGCGGCTACCGTTTCATCACTCTCGAAGACGCCTTAAGCGATCAGGCCTACGCTCTGCCCGACACCTACGTCGGCGAAGAAGGCACCAGCTGGATCGATCATTGGGCCATCACCCGCGGCCAGCCGCCGCTGGGCACTCCGAGCTTTCCGCCCGACATGGCCGCGCGCGCCAACGCCCTCCCGCATTCGCAGCCATAGAATTCGCAGCGCAGCAGATTCGCAGCCGCACAGCACGAATCGCATCACTCGTTCCCACTCGCCCCCGCAACCCGGCCCTCCGTCAACGCTCTGCTATACTCGCGCCCGCATTTCACCCAACTCGGAGACCACATGGAGCCTCGCTCAGTCCCATCGCCCGAAGATTCCCGCCATCAAGCGCAGCTCACAACGCCACAAACGCAGTCGCTGCCCGACCGCCGTTCTTTTCTCGCGTATTTTTCCGCGCTGGGTCTGAGTTCCACGCTCTTCCCCGGCGTCCTCTGGGGCAAGCTCCAAGACCAAAAATCTCCACCCGGCACGACAGCTCCGGCCGTCACCACAGCCCCCGCCATCACCAAAGAAATGCTGCGCGAAGCGGCCGCCGTCGCCGGCCTCACCTTCAGCGACGCCCAACTCGACGCCATGCTCGATGGCGTCAACAAAAATCTCACCCGCTACCAAGCCATACGTGAAGTCCAGCTCGACAACAGCGTCGCCCCTCCGCTGTACTTCAATCCGATTATCCCCGGCATGAAGATCGACCGCACCAAGCGCCCCGCCCGCCCGAGCCAGCCGCCCCACGTAGCGCGCCCCGCCAATCTCGAAGACGCCGCCTTCTGGCCGGTCACCCAACTCGCCGAGCTAATCCGCACCAAGCAAGCAAAATCCGT
Source organism: uncultured Acidobacteriota bacterium (assembly GCA_963788495.1). Taxonomy (GTDB): domain Bacteria; phylum Acidobacteriota; class Terriglobia; order Acidiferrales; family UBA7541; genus Acidiferrum. Next base: position 91,335 of record CAWBGX010000010.1, read on the forward strand.
AGAACTCACCGAGATGTATCTAGCCCGCCTGAAAAAATACAACCCCAAGCTGCTCTGCGCGGTGACCGTCACCGAAGATCTCGCCCTGCGCCAAGCCCGCGAAGCCGACCGCGAAATCGCCGCAGGCCGCTACCGCGGCCCGCTCCACGGCATCCCCTGGGGCGTAAAAGATCTAGCGTCAGCCAAAGGCTACCCGACCACCTGGGGCGCCGCCCCGTTCAGAAATCGCGTAATCGACACCGACGCCACGGTAGTCGCTCGCCTCACCGCCGCAGGCGCCGTCCTCATAGCCAAACTCGCCACCGGCGAGTTGGCCCTCGACGACATCTGGTTCGGCGGCCAAACCAAAAACCCGTGGGACACCACCATGGGCTCGCAAGGCTCCTCCGCCGGACCAGGTTCCGCCACTTCCGCCGGCCTCGTCGGTTTTTCCATCGGCACCGAAACCGGCGGCTCCATCGTCGCCCCCTCGGCCATCTGCGGCGTCACCGGCTTGCGCCCCACCTTCGGCCGCGTCAGCCGCCACGGCCTCATGACCCTCAGCTGGAGCCTCGACAAAACCGGCCCCATGTGCCGCAGCGTAGAAGACTGCGCCCTGGTCCTGGCCGCCATCAACGGCGCCGACGGTCACGACCTCGCCGTCCAGGACGTCCCCTTCAACTGGGACGCCCACCTCGACATCCGCAAACTTCGCGTCGGCTACTTGAAAGCGTCGTTCACCAACACCCGCCAAACTCCGCAAGTCGACGCCAACGACGCCGCCGCGCTCGAAAAAATCAAAAGCCTGGGCTTCCAACTCGTCGAGGTCGAGCTCCCGCAACACGCCGACATGGATTTCCCCACGGTAATGTGGGGCGAAGCCAACGCCGCCCTCCGCGACCCCATCGAACTCCAGCCCGCCCAACTGGTCCGCCAGGACCGCGTCGCCACCCAAAACTCCTTCCGCCTGCTCCCCGCCGCCGACTACCTCAACGCCAACCGCATCCGCGCCCTCCTGATGCAAGAAATGGCGCAAATCATGTCCCAAGTCGACGTCTACGTCCTCCCCTTCGACTACGGCGACTACACCCCCAATCCCGTAGCCGTCCTCAACAGCCAGGTAACCAATCTCACCGGCCACCCCTGCGTAGCCCTACCCCACGGCTTCGACGAAAAAGGCCATCCAACCAGCCTCTCCTTCATAGGCCAACTCTACGCCGACGCCGAAATGCTAGCCCTAGCCATGGCCTACCAAAACGCCACCTCTTGGCACCTAAAGCATCCAAATCTGTAACCGCCGGGCTTCAGCACGGCCAGCGGAAACTCCCGCAGGGGCACGGCACTGTCTACCTGTAGTCCTCGAAGGGCCGTGCCCGCCCTCTGCATTCCTCTGGCAGGGCTCTCTGGCGTCTCTGCGACCTCTGCGTTAAATCCCTGGTTTGAGTTTTTGGGCAACACACGGTCAGGCACAGATCCAACCGTCAGCGTGCAAAACCAAACAGACGGCACCTGTAGCGGCCGCCGACCGTGGCGGGCGCCTTTAACTTTTTCTGGTAGCGCCGGCATCCCTCCCGGCTTGCCCTTCCTCGGGCTGGACCACCACAACTCCTCTACGGCACATCCCCCCGAAAAGTGGCACAACGTTCCCATACAAGGTCCCCTTCCTTCGGTGAGTTCGTGAGGTTCTCATGCGACTACTCAACGCGGCGAAAGGTCTCTTCCGCGGTTCCAAGCCCGGCTCCAAGCAACACGAAGCCCCCTCCATCTTCGACTCCGGCATCGGCGACTGGCTTCTGGACCTGGCAGTCCTGGCCTTGATCGCCCTGGTCCTCGGCAACGTCCTCCGCTGGGCCTACCTCGCCCTCTTCCACAGGTAGCCGCCGTTGGATCGGCGCATGTAGGCCCGCGCTTTAGTTCATCCTGACGAAGGAAGGTCGCGTCCCGCTTGGATCAGCGCATGTAGGGGCGCGCTTTAGCGCGTCCCACCGATGCAATCGACAAAGATGCAGCACCCGTAGCGGCCGCCGACCGTGGCGGGCGCCTTTGTCTTCGTGGGCCGCAATGTCGCGGCAAGCGAAAAATCCCGTAGGGGCACGGCACGCCGTGCCCGTCTGTGACCTCCCAGGTCGGCCTGTCCTGAGGCCACGCAGGGCATCCCTGCCGGCCCTTGCTCTTCAATTCGGCGCCTCTTGGTTCATGCGCACGCCCCCGCCATCTCGACAGAAAGCAGCCGGTTTTTCCTTCGCCCGCGAATGCCGGCCCTCCCAGAGGTAGCCACTACTTTTGCTGGCCACGCAAATGGTCGCTAACTTTACATCTAGCTACTGTATTATCCGATCACAAGGAGGAATACAGCGAGGTTGTCAACTTTTGAGATCCTTGTTCTCTTCGCCTCGATCTTGCTGGCTTTTAAAGGCTGGGTGATTTGGTACCGTGACATCGTATCGGTCAACCGGCTGACCGTTTCTTTTCCACAGAGATTTCCGTTGCTCATAGCCCCCGTCCTTTCTGCTCTCGTAATCGTGGGGACTCTAGCGAAGTTAGCTGCTACTGACGTCCGAGCGAATTTTTTGTACATCGGTTTTTATCTCGTCATCGGAGCGGGTTGGCTGGCGGGAATTACACTCCTTCTTCCATTCTTGGGGGTGAGTGCCAGAGACGACGTGCTGGAGAGAAGCAACAATGCGGCTTCCTGGACCCTCACCGGTGCTCTCCTTGGCGCGTCTTGCTCATTCGCGGGGGCAAACGTTGGTAACGGACCCGGCGTCGAGGCGGTCTTGTTTTCCGCTCTTTTGTCCACGGCGCTATTCCTTCTTCTCTGGGTCGGAATGGATGCTTTCACCTCTATTTCTGAAGCCATTACCATTGATAGGGATACTGGTGCGGGAATCCGGCTGGGCGGGCTTCTTCTCGGCGTTGGAATCATAAGTGGATGGGCCGTCGCGGGCGATTGGGTGTCAGCGGCAGCAACCCTGAAAGATTTTTTCCAGAGTTCCTGGCCGGCAATTCTTCTGACTGGCCTCGCAGTTCTCGTCGAGATCGTTTGGGCTAAGAACTCCCGAAAGAAGTCGTCGAGTGTTGGCCCGTCCAAAATGGTGGGATTAGCCTATATCGCTGTTGCATCCGTCTGGGTTATTGCGCGCGGGGTCCACTCTTGAAGTCGCCTTTGACTGCGGGAAGTCCCTTACAGCCGCAAGATTGGAAATCTGTTCGCCTGCAAGCGATGTTCGACTGCTGCAAGTGGGACATTCAATCGGAAGATCATTCGGTGCTGGCCGATTTCCCACTCTTCCTTGAACCGGAAGAGTGGGCCTCCCTCGCAGGTTTGGCCGAAAATTTGGCCGCGGAAGTTCTTGCCGCCGAACGCGAGCTTTTCTGCAAAAGCAAACTGCACGCCAGGCTCGGCTTGCCGGACAGTGTGCGAAGTGTTCTCCGAAAATGCCGTGCGGAAAGTTCGCCGGCCGGCTCCGCGCGCCTCATGCGCTTTGATTTTCATTTCACTCCAGAAGGCTGGCGTATCTCCGAAGTGAATGCCGATGTTCCCGGCGGGCTCATAGAAGGCGCTGGCTTTACCGAACTAATGGCTGCCTACTATCCAGGCTATTCGCCCCCGCCTAATCCGGTGACCGCTTACGCAGAGGCAGTTGCCCGGGTTACGGGCGAAGGCGACACCATCGGCTTGGTGCATGCCACGGCGCACTATGATGACCGCCAGGTCATGCAGTATCTCGCCCAAAGCTTCCAGCGGCGTGGCTTGCAGATAGTCGTTTTGAGTCCCCAGCATTTGACGTGGGAGTCCGGTTGCGCTGATGTAACGAGCTCTTTCGCGAAAGTTAGGCCGGCCCTCTTGGTGCGGTTTTTTCCCGCCGAATGGCTACCTAATCTGCGTCCGTTCTCATCTTGGACACCGTGGTTCTGCGGTGGCCAGACCCCGATGAGTAACCCGGCTTCCGCAATATTGATCCAGAGCAAGCGCTTCCCGCTGGTTTGGAACGATTTGGATACCCCGCTGGGTACTTGGCGATCATTATTGCCGCAGACCAAGTGCCCCAGCGAGATTCAGCCCGAATTTCGCACGGACTGGGTCTTCAAACCGGTTTTTGGCCGAGTGGGAGAAGATGTCGCCATCGCCGGTATCACCGAACAGCGGGCACACCTGGAAATCGTAGAAGCGGCACAGCGTGACCCATTCAGTTGGGTGGCACAAAGGCGTTTTGAAACCGTCCCGGTCGAAACGAACGCTGGTGTCCGCTTTGCGTGCGTCGGCATCTTTACCCTGGACGGGCGGGCAGTAGGCGTTTATGGACGCATCGCCGCAAAACCCTTGATCGACCAGGAGGCACAAGATATTGCAGTTCTGATACGCTCAAAGGAGCACAGAAATGATCACCGCTAAACAGTTATATGAGGTTTGGGCTCCTGCCGAGTCTCCATGGTCGCCATGGGTTTCTCCAGTTCTGTTTGCTCAAATGGAGTGTCCGGCGGATTCAGCCCGGGAGGCCTCTGATAGCCCAGACCCTGGTTGGCACCAAGAAGAGGCCGATCCGGAAAGCGCCGTGGTTGTCGATCTACCAGGTGCAGACTCATTCCGGCTCGCAATGACGTTGGCCGCACGGGGATATCGTCCCGTGCCCGTGATCAATGCTTCGCCTGGGCCGATTCGCTTCCTTCTCACACCGCCATCTCAACCGATCGTTGTTCTGGACATGAGTGCCCTGTTAGCGGAAATCTGTGCCTGCAGTCAGTTCCTGCGCGAACTTCCGTTGGCTTCAAATGCCCCTCCGGCGTTTATCCTCGACGCGCTGCGCCTGAAGGGCAACCAGCCGGTGCGGGATGACATGTTTGACAATCGCTGGATGACCTTTCCCCAAGACTTCCCGTCGGGGCGGTTCCTCGCGGAGCACAAGGTAAAGCGAGTAATCCTCGTGCAAGACCAGAAGACTCAGCCCGAAGAGGACCTTTCTCACGTGCTCCTGCGGTGGCAACAGGCAGGTATCGAGATTCTGGCGAAAACCGCCAGAGAAAGCGGCCTGCCTTCGCGCATTTCGGTGTCAACACCTTCGCAGTTCAAAGCCTCTTGGTATCGCGCCTTGGCTAGCATGGGCTTACGTCGGAGCACTGTCGGCGGTTTCGGTTCATTCATACCGGAGACCTCCTCAGCGGGCTAGAGTAAAGTCCCCCACGCAACCCCCTCACTCCATTGCCGGGTGCCCAACACGTCGGGTTTACGTGTGGGGTCTTTGACGTTGAATCATTCCAGGTCAAGCCCCGACGCAGGAGGCGTTGTTCCAAGCAAAGGTCCTCTCTGCGTCCTCTGTGTCTCTGCGTTAAGCTCTCCGGAGTCGCCTTTTCACTCCACCCAACCACTCAACCCACTCACTCCATTACCTTTACGAGATTTTATTTGACAATTCCAAGTTATCATGTATAACATCTTCATAAGTTGCTAACGCCCTTCCTGGCGACAACCCGCGCTCACCCTGAGCAGGCCAGGCCGCAGCCGGATCGTCCAAAGCAACTACCGTTTACGCCTACGGGTACCCAGAACCGGGAACGTCCCATGAAGTCGCCCTGTTACAAAAAGTTTCAAGCAACCCCGTTTACCCTGAGCGTTTTTCGCGAAGGGACACCCACCCACATACTCACCCTTCTTCGCTTTGCGTTTCAAACGCGCAAAACGACCCTTTGTTTTCAATGACTTCCAACATTCCAATTTGGGCAAGCACCTTTATTTTCATATCGATACGCACTACCCCCGGGGGTGGGGGGGGGTATTTTGGTGTTATGTTAACCAGAGACCTACTATGGAGGGAAAGGAGCAAGAAGTCCGCCTTGGATATTCCGGGGTTGGCGGCGCGCGCCGGTCTATTGAGGATAGGCCAAGTTATCGAACGAGTACGCCGTCGCACCCGGCTGCCAGTCGGCCGCTTGCTGGCCGCCGTCGGAGCCGAAGTCGTTCAGGCCAACGCTCAGCAGGCTCACGGCCGGCAACACCAACCCGCCCCAACCGGTCGCGAACAAGGTCGCGCCCCGCAAACCGAATTCGCCGAAGGTCAGCGCCAGGCCGAACAGGTCCCCAAAAAACGAAAAGTCGTCTCCCTCAAACCCGCCTCGCCCGCCGAACGAGCCGCCTCGCGACTCAAATCGCCGCCCGCCGCCGAATCTCGAACCCCCGAACCGCGACCCGCCCGCTCCGAATCGAGAATGCGAAAACGACGACCCGCCGAACCCGGATCCGGCAGACCTCGATCCGCCAAACCTGGAATTGCCGAACGAAGAACCGCCGAATCCCGCGTTCGCGAAATGACCGCCTCCGAAATTCGACCGTCCAGGATTCCCGTTGCCACGATTCGCGTCGAAGGAATACGTCTTTCCCGGCGTGTTCGCCATGCCGGAACGGCTTTGCCCCGGCCCGCCCCTGGAACCCGATGCGGCCCACGGCGGACGATTCGAGCCCGAAGAATTGGAAAAGCGAGAGGAGTTGCCATAGCCGGAAGAGCCGGAGGCGGACGAGTAACTCGCCCGTGACATATTTCCCGAGGAGCCGCGACTCTGGCCAGCCCAACTTCTGGAACCCGATGCGAACGGCGGCCGATCGGAGCCGAAGGAGGAACCAGGCCTCGTTGCACTTCCCGAGAAGGAGCGCCCTGGACTAGACCAACTCCGAGAAGCCGAAGCGGCAAAAGGAGGCCGATCCGAGCCGAAACCCCCACGGGACGCGCCGCCCATTCTTGCTGCAAAGGCGTTTCCCCCGTTCCCGAACGCCCGCGACGAACCCGACGCATTCGCGAAGCCGCGGGACCCACCCCCGCGCCCTCCGGCGTAAGCCGGAATTGCCGTAAGTACCCGAGGCAAGTCCGCCGGCACCGCGATACGAGCTATCGGGCGCTCGCCGCGGCGAGTTGGAGTATCGCCCAGGAAAGCCGCCACCGCCGCGGTTTCCGCCGCCACTACCGAACCCGCCGCCACTGCGGAATCCGTTGCCCCCGCGGAACCCACCGCCGGAACCACCAGAGCGGAATCCGCCGGAACTGCGGAAGCTGCCGCCGCCAGAGCTACGGGATCCGCCGGAGCCGCGGAAGCTGCCGCCAGAGCCGTGGGATCCGCCGGAGCCGCGGAAACTGCCGCCGCTAGAGCCGTGGGATCCGCCGGAACCATGGAAAGCGTTTCCGCCGCCCCGGGAGTTGCCCTGAAAACTACCGCGAGACCCACCGTGCGAGCCGCCGCCGTGGAAACTACCGCGAGACCCGCCACCGTGGGAGCTGCCGCCGCGCGAACCGCCGCCGCTGTGGTGAGAGCCACCGCCGCCATGATGGGATCCGCCGCCGTGGTGGCTGGACGCCGCGTTGGATTTGCCGGCAAGGGCCAGCGCCGCAATGGAGGCAAGCAGGAATTTCAAGATGGTGGGTCGGCTCATGGTTTCACCCCTGGCGTTTGGGTAGATCGAATTTCGAGCGGACGTTTCCTTAGAGCAAGTGCATGACCGAAAGATAGGAGGAGCAAGTTGCTGAAAGGAGGATCGTTACAATATCGAGAAGCTCGTTGCCGGCACTCCACGTGCAAGCTCCCGGCGACACTGACGGCCTTTGCCGACAGCGTCGGTCTGAGGTTGCGCGGAACGTTATAGGGGCGGGCTTCAGCCCGTCCCGGCGCAGCATGCGTGGCTACGGCGCAGAAAATCCGCAGCGGAAATCGCGACCGCTGTCCGGCGCTTGGAATCTAAGAGTCACGCAGCCTATAATCGCCGCGCCGCCCTGATGTTCGTTCCGATTGGAAAGATTTGGCGAGGAGATTTCATGATCAAGCGAACCGTAGCCTATCTGGTGACTTTGGGTCTGCTGTGGGCTTTGCCGCTGTCGGCTGCCGGGGACAGCAAGGAAGCGAAGCGTCTGTGGAATTGCGGCATGGTGCTGAAGGAGATCCTGGATATTCCCGACAATATTCCGCAGGACCTGATCGACAAGGCGGAATGCATCATCGTGTATCCGTCGGTGCTGAAGGCGGCGTTTGTGGTGGGCGGAAGCTACGGGCGCGGGGCCATGACCTGCCGCACCGGGGAAAATTATAACGGGCCGTGGAGCGCACCTTCGATGATGGCGCTGGAAGCGGGCGGCATAGGATTTCAGATCGGCGGGCAGGCCACCGACTTTGTCTTGCTGGTGATGAATGGCCGCGGCGGGCATTCGATTTTGAGCAGTAAGGTGAAGCTGGGAGCCGACGCCGCCGTGGCCGCGGGACCCAAAGGGCGCAACGCGCAAGCGGCGACGGACGTTACGCTGCGGGCGGAGGTTTTGACGTACTCGCGGTCGCGCGGGCTATTCGCGGGAGTTTCGCTGGAAGGCTCGACGGTGCGGCCGGACAACGACGCCAATGAGCGCGTCTATGGCAAGAAAGTCGCCGCCGAGGATATCGTTTTCAAGGGCGCGGTGCCGGTGACGCCGTCCGGGCGGAAGTTGGTGACCTACCTTAACAAGCGGGCGCGGAAGAATAAGTCGAGGAAACCGTAGGCAGGGTTTGGAAATGGGATCGCATCGGCCCCTAGGCGACCTAAGTCAATTCCTCAGGGACCAAATGCCCGTCGAGCGAAAGAAAGATGGGAGGGACGCGCTAAAGCGCGCCCCTACACTTTTTCACGCAGCGCAAGGCGCTGCGGCGCGGTTAGTTCTTTTTGGCCGCGGCGGGCACGGCGGTCCCCGAGCCCTCTTTTAGCTGGTGGATAGCGTCTACGGCGAGGTTGTCGAATTTTTCGAGGAGGCCGCTGGGCCAGCGGACTTCGACCCAGTCCATCTTGGTTGCGGCGCCCAGGCCGAAGTGCACGCGCATGTCGTTGTTGGAAATGAAGCTGGAGCCGCTGCGGACTTCGTCGACCAGCGTGCGGTTGCCGACTTTCACGCGAATGCGCGCGCCGATGGCGTCGCGAGTGGATTTTTTCCCGCCCGGCGATGGCGCCGCCGGCGCAGCGCCGGCAGGTGGTTTTGTCGAGGACGGCGCGCCGAGTCCTCCGGTCAGGCGAAACGCGACCCAGTGATTGGCGTTGCGCACTTGGTTCACGAGCAGGCTTGGGAAAGTGTTCATGTTGCTGACCACGGCGGAGATGCGGCCGTCGTTCCAGAGATCGCCGACGGCTAAGCCTCGGGATGAAACTGCCGTGGTGATTCCAGGTCCTGCGCGTTGCCGAAATGTCGGTGAAGGTGGCGTTGCCGTTGTTGTGATACAGGATGCGCGGCTCCTGAAAATTGCTGCCGAGATGCTGGCTGTCGACCTCGGGGTAGACGTGGCCGTTGACGAGCAGCAAGTCGGGCCAGCCGTCGTTGTCAAAATCCAGAAACATCGTGCCCCAGCCGAGGTATTGCGTGTTGAGGCCGAGCCCGGCGGGGTAGGTGACATCGTCGAAGGTGCCGTCGCCGTTGTTGCGATAGAGCGTGGCGGTGTCGTCGGAGAAATTGGTTTTGAAAATGTCCAGGCGGCCGTCGCCGTTGAAGTCGGCGACGGTGGAACCCATGCCGGCTTGGGCGCGGCCGTCTTCGTTGAAAGCGGCGCCGGCGGTTAGCGCCACGTCCTTGAAGGTGCCATCGCGATTGTTGTGGTACAGGATGCTTGGGGTGCTGTCGCAGGCGACGAAAATATCGGGCCAGCCGTCGTCATCGTAATCGAGGGTGGTGACGCTGAAGGCATAGTGGCCGTCGGCTTGATCGATGTGGGTTTTGGTGGAGACGTTCTCGAAGGTGCCGTCGCCGCGATTGTGATAGAGAATATTTTTTGAGCCGGGCAGGCCCTGCGGGCCGCACATGACCGGGACGCCTTTCCAGAGACAGTTGGGACGGTCGCCGGGCCCGGGGGTGTTGGCGAGATCCAAGTCAACGTAGTTGGCGACCATGAGATCGAGGTGGCCGTCGCGGTCGTAGTCGAGGAAGGCGCAGCCCGTGCCCCAGGCTTTGCCAGAGCCGGAGACGCCGGCCTGGTCGCTGACGTCGGAGAAGGTGCCGTCACCGTTGTTGTGGTACAGGACATTTTTTCCGTAGTAGGTGACGTAGAGATCTTCGAAACCGTCGTTGTCGTAATCGCCGACGCAGACGCCTTGTCCCCAGCCGGTATGAGCCAGGCCGGATTTCTGGGTGACATCGGTGAAAGTGCCGTCGTGATTGTTGTGATAGAGGTGATTGGTGGGGGCTTGATCGGCGGGAAAACCTTCGAGCTTGGTGCCGTTGACGATGAAAATGTCGGGCCAGCCGTCGTTGTCGTAGTCGAAGATGGCCACGCCGGTGCCGGTGGTTTCGATGATGTATTTCTTGGTGGTGACGCCGCCGAAGGTGTTGGTCATGGTGAGGCCGGCATCTTTGGCGATGTCGGTGAAGTAGGCGAGCGGCTTGGGAGCTTTTGCCGGGGGGATCGTCGACGGCCAGCAGGAGAGAAAACGGGAGAAGGGCGGCAAGAGAAATGCGCACGACGGCGAGAAGTGCGCGGCTATGGCGAGGATTTCTGAAAATCATTGACCATCGGATAGTAGGGTGCGGTGGGATGGCGGTCAAGGCTTCCCGTGCCGCACGGGAATGCTCTCCTCTACAGCTGGGCCACGTCTGAATAAGCGACGACTGCGCATCCCCGGAGTGGAAACGGCCAGGTCAGAAAAAGCAAATAGATCAATGCAAGACTGAATTCTCATCCCACGGGCGATCCAACAGGCTCAGGCGCAAATTGTCGATGCTATGGAGATGATCCGATGAAAAAGATATACGTGCTAGTTGCCTTCTTAGGTTTTCTCATTCCTGCGCGATCTGTTCGCGGCCAGGTTCTGTCGGAAATCTCGCTTCCTCCCAATGGAGCGAACGAGAGGGCAGAAGTGTCGCAGTGGATTGGACTCGTGAAGATCACCATTGATTATCACAGCCCCAACGTTCATGGAGGAACCGGAGCAGACCGGACGGGGCACATCTGGGGTGAATTGGTACCGTATGGTTTCTTTGACGAGGGATTGGGGCCGTCGAGGGCGACGCCGTGGAGGGCGGGAGCTAATGAGACGACCACGGTCAGTTTCTCGCACGACGTGAGAATCGGGGGGAAAGAAATTAAGGCCGGCACGTATGGATTGTTTCTCGAACTGGAGAAATCGGGTCCCTGGCAGTGGATTATTTCGAAGGATGCGACCGGCTGGGGTGCCTATCAATATAACCCGCAAAATGATGTGCTGCGGGTTCCAGCAAATCCCCTGGATGCTCCCTACACGGAATTCTTGACCTACGGATTTGATGACCGCCGCCCGGACTCGGCGCTGGCGTTCCTGCAATGGGAAAAGAAGCGCGTGGGTTTCAAGATTGAAGTTCCTAACGTGAATGATCTTTACGTAGCGCAAATACGGAAGGACTTGCAAGGCTGGCCAGGATTCAAATATCAAAATTGGCAGATCGCGGCGCAGTTTTGCGCCAGCCGTAAGATTAATTTAGAGGAAGCGTTAGTGTGGGCGGACAAAGCCCTCACCGAGCCGTTCAAAGGGCCGTCCCGAGGACGCGTAGACTCTTCGACACTGGCCACCAAGGCCACCGTGCTGCAGGCGATGGGACGAGACGCCGAGGCGGATGCGACGATCGACAAAGCGCTTGTTCTTCCGGAAACGGACGTGGTGCGGATTTATGGTTACGCTGCAAGCCTGCTCACCTTCGGGAGAAATGAAAAAGCTTTGAAGATTTTTAAAGCCAACCAGCAACACCATCCGGAGGAGAAATTCTGGACGTATCTTGGGTTGGCGCAGGGGTACACGGCAGTGGGGGACAAAGAGAACGCCATCAAGAATTGGGAGACGGCGCTTGCTAATGTTCCGGCCAATGCCAAGTCCGACGTGCCCACATATCAAAATGCATTGCGGCAATTGAAGGAGGGCAAATAGGAGTCCGGGAGTTGGGAGGAGTCGCCGGGGTTCCGGTACGCCAATGCGTGCCGGACTGGAGATTGGTGTGGAGTCAGTTGATACAGACTCTTCAAGGATCAGGGCAAGCAAGAGTGTCTGTGCTACGGAGTTGTCGCGGCCCTCGAACCCGGGGTGAACTGAGAGCCGCGACCCACAATGCTTCTTGGTTATGCTAAGCGCTCGGTGGAGACGGCTATGGGGACGCCCTTGGTGATCGAATCGAAGACTGGGGAAAATTGAGGGCCCAGAGAGGCGAGTTCGCGAAATTGTTCGTCGGAGACGTTGGCCCGGATGCGCAGGTTTAAGCGGATCTGTTGGTAGCCCTTGCGGATGTGCGAGGCGATTCCGAGGAATCCGCGAAGGTCGAGAGTGCCTTCGAGAGTGGATTCCACCTGCTCCACGGCAATGCCGCGGGCCGCCGCGTGATAGACCATGGAGGTGGTAACGCAGGAAGCCAAAGCATGCAGCAAGTGTTCCACGGGATTGGCGCCGCGGTCGGTGCCCAGCAGAACGTCGGGCTCGTCGGCTAGCAGCGTGAATCTGGTTTGGTGCTGAATTTCTTTCCCTCCGGCCCCAAACGACTCGACTTCGGAGCGATTCTCGCCGCCGTCGAGCCAAGTATTCTGGATGCGAAATTGGAAGCTGGCGAGTTCGGGCGAAGCCTTGACGGCCTTGACAGTGTCGGCCAGCCGGGACAAGTCCACGCCATTGGTGATGGTTGCGAGTTTCCTTTGCATTTTGTTTTTCCTTTCCGATTTTTGGTTTGGTCGATGCGAGAACCGGCGTTCCATGTAAGAGCCAAGGGCAAGCAGAGCGCCAAGCGGCGATTCCGGTTAATCGTTAAGTTTCAGCAAGTTGGGCGGGGCCGCGGCTGGGAAATCGCCAACGAGTTCTCGCCACTTTCGATCTTTCGTGAGACACGCTCGCCAGATGATCTCGCGCTTGATCCTGGGTCGAGCAGGGCCCGAGGAGTAGACCTTTACTTCGGGCGTTGAATCTGCAGGGTCTTCATTCTCGACGTGAGCGTGGAGGGTGGAATACCAAGCTTCTTCGCGGCGCCTTGCGGGCCTGCTACCTTCCACTGGGCCTCTTCCAAAGCGCGGAGCAGAGTCTCTCTTTCCATGTCGCGCAGCTCGCTTTTGGTGCGTATCACGGGAACGGTGTCCAGACTCTGACGAGCGGGAACTTGCGGAAAGTTGCGGAGCGGCAAGACGTCGCGGAGGCTTAGGCGATTGTCGCGGGAGATAATCACCGCGCGCTCGATCACGTTCTCCAGTTCGCGGACGTTGCCGGGCCAGTGGTAGGAACGCAGGCGCCTGAGACAGTCGGCGGTAAGCTGGAGGGGAGGTTTGCCCATTCTGGCGCAATTGCGTTGGAGGAAGTCCTGGGCCAGCAGCTCGACGTCGGCTCCGCGCTCGCGGACTGCGGGAAGGGCAATGGGAAAAACGTGAAGGCGATAGTACAAATCCTCGCGGAAGCGGCCGGCTTGGACTTCGGATAAAAGATTTCTGTTGGTGGCGGCGATGACCCGAACGTCCACCTTGCGGGTTTGCGAGCTGCCGACGGGTTCGTATTCGCCCTCCTGAAGAACGCGGAGGAGCTTGGGCTGCAATTCGAGAGGGAGCTCGGCGACTTCGTCGAGGAAGATGGTGCCGCCGTTGGCCAACTCAAATCGTCCGGTGCGGCGAGCGGCGGCGCCGGTGAAGGCTCCGCGCTCGTGGCCGAAAAATTCGCTTTCGCAGAGAGAGGCGGGAATGGCGGCGCAATTGACGCGAACGAAGGGTTTTCCGGAGCGGTGGCTCCCTTGGTGAATGGCTCTGGCCACAAGTTCCTTGCCCGTGCCGGTTTCGCCCGTGATGAGGACCGTAGCTTGGGTTGGGGCCACCTGGTCACGGAGGTGAGTACCGCGTGAATGGCAGGACTGTTGCCAATAATCTCGCCGCCGCAGCGCTGTTCGGTGATTTCGCTCAACAGATAGGCGGTTTTTTCTTCGAGTTCGCGAAGGCGGTTTTCGGCGGCCAGCTGATCCTGGACATTGCGGAGAATCAAGCTGAAGCGGGAAGTGTTGCGCACTTCGAAGCGTGAAATGCTGGCTTCGGCCGCGAAGGAAGAACCATCGCTGCGGACGGCGTCCAGTCCGCCGGCGACCCAGGCGAATGGCCGGGTGGCGGAATCGAGCGCTTCGGCTACGGAACGCAGTTTCTGGGCGCTGGCTGGATTGAGCAGTTCGGTCATCTTGCTGTCGGAAAGAGCTTCGCTGGAGAGAGCGAAGAGCGTTGCGGCCGATCCGTTGGCGCGTTGAATGCGAAATTGGGCGTCCAGTTCGAAGATGGCATCCATGGCGCTTTCAAAGAGGCGCGAGAAGCGTTGCTCGCTTTCGCGGATCGCGGATTCGGCGCGGAGGCGGTTGAGTTCGGCGGCGGCGCGGTTGGCGAAAATGCGGAAGGCGGACTCGAGTTCGGGAAAGAGGTCGAGGGGTTTGGTGTCCAGCGCGGACAGGTGCCCGAGGATCGAGCCGTCGGACTTGAACAAAGGCACGCCGGCATAGCTCACGGCATTGAAAGCCACCAGGTCCGGATCGTTGGGGAAGAGTTCAATGATGCGTTCGGGACAGTGCACCAAGCGGCGTTCTTCGATCACCACCTCGCAGGGCGTCCCGGCAATGCTGTATTCGTAGTCGTAAACGAACTCGCCGTTCATCCAGAAGGCCAGGGAGCGCAAAACTTTTCGTTCCGGCAAGTACTCGGTGACCCAAACGCCGGTGACGTCCATGGCCAGGGCAGCGGAACGCACCAGGGCTTGCAGGAATTCTTGTCCGGTGTGCGAAGAGGTGCCTTCGAAAAGATGGCGTATCAGGGCTTCCGATCGAGTTTGCACGGCAGCGCTGTTGGTACTGGACATTTCTGGGCCTCAGAAGTGGTGAGGATTTTGTTACAAAAGCGCATGATGGTCTAAAGGCTTATATTGGCAACATACCCCGTCCGAATCTCGTTGTCATCCACGAAGAAAAAGCGATTAGCGCCCTTTGATTTTGCTTCGTGCGCGAATGCCGACAGGTACGACACCGCAGGCGGGTTGCGGGCTTGCGCAGGACCTGAGATTCACTTTGCTTCGGGAAGGTTTTCTCGGCCGGTGCAGCCGTAGAAAGCGGCGCCAAGCCGTCGCACTCCAAGCGTGCTACTATTTTTTTGTGTTGATCCGTTCGAAATGGCACGCGCGAATGAACGTTTTGTTTTTGTGCTTGGCCTGGGCGGCGATGTTGCGGGCGCAGGGTGGCGATAGCGCGGCACAGGCGAAAGCGGCTTACGCGCAGGGGATGACGGCGCTGCAGGGCGCGGACCTGGCAGCGGCGCGGGCGGCATTTGAAAAAGCGGCGCGGCTGGCGCCACGGAGTCCAGAGGCCCACAACTCGTTGGGATGGGTGTTGCTGGCGCAGGACCAGATCGATCCGGCGATCGCGGAATTTCAGGCGGCGGTGAATCTGACGTTTGATTTTTCGCAGGCGCACATGAATTTGTCGAACGCGCTGCTGCGCAAGGGCGATGCCAAGGGCGCAGTGCGGGAGGCGCGCGAGGCGGTGCGCTTTGCGCCCACGGATTCGGAAGCGTTCCGGACGCTGGCGCGGGCGCGCGATTTTTCGGGGGACTCGGCGGGAGCGACCAAGGAGATGCGGCGGGCGGTGGAATTGGATCCGGGGCGGGCGGAGTTGCACGATGATCTGGGCTCGCTGCTGGTTCATGAGGCGCTGACGAAGGAGGCGGAAGGCGAGTTTTCGGAAGCGCTGCGGTTGCGGCCGGAGTTTGCGGCGGCGCATCTGCACCTGGGCGTGTTGCTTTTTCAGGAGAAGGCCTTCGACGAGGCGATTGGGCAACTGAACGATGCGGTGCGCCTGGATGCAGGGAATGCGCAGGCGCACTTTTATTTGGGGCAGGCCTTGCACGAGAAAGGCGATGCCCAAGGCGCGATCCGCGCGTTGCAGGCGGCGGTGAAATTGCAGCCCGATCTATTGGAGGCGCAAAACCTTTTGGGATTGTGGCAGCAGCGTTCCGGAAACGCCGATGAGGCGGTGACGGCGTTTCGGCAAGTGGTGAAATTGCAGCCGGAAAATCCGGACGCGCACAATAACCTGGGACTGGCCCTGTTGCAAAGCGGGGATGCCAATAGCTCCATTCCGGAGTTTCAAGCGGCGTTGCGGCAGCGGCCGCGAGACACGGGTTACCAGACGAACCTGGGAGTGGCTTATCTGCAAAAAACGGATTTTGATTCGGCGGTGGGGGAGTTTCGAAGCCGCACTCGAAGGGGCTCCGCAGAATGCCACGCTGCACTACGATCTGGGGTTGGCACTGAAACTGAAGGATAAGCTTACGGAAGCTACGGCGGAGTTCCGGAAAGCGGAAGAGTTGGATCCGCAACAAGCGGATGTTCACTACACACTGGGTGTGACTTTGTGGCAGCAAGGGGATTTTCCGGAGGCTGCGGATGAGCTGCGGGCGGCGATTCACGCGAAGCCGGACTATGCGGAGGCCTACTACACGCTGGGCAGCGTCTTGAAGCAGCAGGGTAAGTTAGAGGAGGCGGCGACGGCTTTGCGCGAGGCGATTCGTTTGCAGCCCGATTTTGCGGGGGCGCATACGACCTTGGCCGCGGTGCTTCGGCAACTTGGGGACAGCGCGGGGGCGGCGGCGGAATCCAAGGCGGGAATGGAAATCGGCAAGCGGAAGACCGACCAGCAA
Source organism: uncultured Acidobacteriota bacterium (assembly GCA_963788495.1). Taxonomy (GTDB): domain Bacteria; phylum Acidobacteriota; class Terriglobia; order Acidiferrales; family UBA7541; genus Acidiferrum. Next base: position 107,949 of record CAWBGX010000010.1, read on the forward strand.
GCGGCGCTGTTCGCGACGAACTCCGGGAAGCGGCTGCTCAACGCGGGGGATCTGGATGGGGCTATTTTGCAGTTTCGATCCGCGATCGGGGCGGCACCGGACTATGCCGGGGCACATTTTCAGCTGGGGTTGGCGCTGCAACGTAAGGGAGAGAAGGATGAGGCGGCTAAGGAGTTTCGGAGGGCTGCGGAATTAGACCCGCGGGTTACGTTGCCTTAGCTCTGCGATAGGAGCTTTCACGCTCGCTGACGCGAGCTGCTTATGGCTGCACCTTTGGCACTAGAGAGATTGAAGTGAAACTGGGTAGCTTGCCGGTAACACGGAAAAGCGGTGCCGAGCCACCGCACTCCTACGATATGCCGCTGCGGAGAGCTACCAGTTCGCTGCCTACCGGGACGCCGCGGGTGACCTTGACATGGATGACCGCTTCGAAGGGCTTTAGCTGGCCGTTGTCGGAAACCGGGAGACGCAGCAGAAGTTCCTCGACGGAGTTTTGGCGGCAGACAAACTCGACGGCCGCTTGGGTGCCCATGGTGGTGCTCCCGGCGAGGATCAGCACGGCTTGGCCGGGCTTCGAGGCCGCTTCACCAGCGCGATGACTGCGTAGTCTTCCGTCAGACGGCAAATCACCCGGTGTTCGCCAGAAACTCCTTGGCTTCGCCGGTTGCGGATGGACGTTGATGATCTCCTGGATCGCCTTTGCGCGGGCCGGAGGTCGTGACGCGGTGAAAGACAAACTCCTGGGTTCCGGGAATTTCCAGCAGCGTCAGGTTTTCCGAGGGCGAGCCGACGAAAATCAGGTTGTTGTTCTTGGCATCGTCCAGCGAGAACAAGCTGCCGCGCTTGACGCGGATCTGGCGGTGGAGCATGCCGAACAGTGATCCAGCTCGTGCACGGACAAGACTTCGCCGACACCGGTGTAGTGGTCGAAGATTAGGGTGCCCTTATTCCGGTTCGGAGTCGTAGTAGCGCAAGCCGATTTCCGGGCGGCCGACGAAGTTGGCGTTGCTGAAGATCACCCAGGGTTCTTCCTGGCCGGAGACGAAACCGTTCCAGAAGACGCGAAAGGCGGCGGGGGCACCCGCGTCGCGAGCCAGTCCGGCTTGGGCGGAGTTGCGATTGGCAATGAGGGAAAAGACCACCGCGGCGCAGGCAGCCAGTAAGACGGTCAGGGAGAGGGCGACGATTACCCAATTGCGGAAGCCCTGGCGTGGGCTTGCGGCGTCCCATTCGGGTTCGGTCGCAGGAACCGAATGGGGCCTGACGGCCGGGGCAAGCTTATGGTGAAACGAGAGGACGTAGGTCCCTTTTGGGAGCTCGACCGCGACCGGGTCCTCGGCGCCATCGGAGCCATAGTATTCGGCTAACTTTTGGCGGAGGCGGCCGGCCTGAACACGGACCATGGAATCGACCTGAGGATCGAAATTATCGGAACGGCTGAAGACCTCGGTTGCAATTTGGTATTCCTTTATGGGAACGCCGGGATGGTCGAGGGCATGCTTGGCGAGGTAGCGAAGCAGCTTACACAGGGATTCGGAACTGTGCAGGGCCTGGCTGTTGGTCAGCCGGTCGATCTGCCCGAGGCATTGGTCGCGTTCCGTCAACTGGGGACCACCGGTTACTCGCGTTTAACAGGAGTGTAACAACGCGCGCATCTGACTGCAAGGAGGAGTGTTACCCTGCGTAACCGTATCAGACGCGGTGAGACTTCAATCTAACACAGGAAAAAATCTAATAGTAGCTATCGTTATTTCCGTTGGGCGCGCCCTGGTGCGAATCCTTGCAGGGGTTTCTTGTTTCTTGCAAGGGTCGAAGGGCGGCGACGGATGGAATCAGTCTTGCTTAGGTTTGGCTTAAGGGTGCAGTGCACGTCGAGGGTGGGTTGTTGTCTGGGGATGTGCGCTTGTTTGCCAGGCAGAGCGAGTGCTGGCGAGTTGTGATTAAGTCGTACTCCAGATTACAAACCTCATAGATTCAAAAAATAGGTGTGCGAATTCCGGTTCGGAGGCTTGGGCTCCGTCTCCTGTTGGTGTTTTCGGACCGACATGGTGTATGGGTCAAGCTTCGTTTTGAAGGAGGAGTGCGATGGTGAAGCGATCTATTTGGGTGGGCTTTGCGGTGCTGTGCTTTGGCGATTGGTTTGAAGGTGCCGGCGGCGCGGGCCAGGCAGTTTACGGAAGCGTTATTCGGGACGGTGACCGATCCGCAAGGTGGTGGCAGTAGCTGGGGCCAAAGTGACGGTAACTTCGATCGCCAAGGGCACCACGCAACGAAACCACGACAAACGAAAGCGGCAACTACACGGTGACGCACTTGATTCCGGACGTCTACAAAGTCCGGATACGAGGCCGCCGGGCTTCAAGGTTTTCGAGGTCAATGAACATTCAGGTGTCCGCGGACACCTCGGCCCGCGAGGATGCAGCAGTTGCACCGTCGGCGACGTGACGCAGACCGTGGAAGTGAGCGGGGAAATCGAGCAACTGCAAGACCGACCGCGCCGACGTCGCGATCTCGTTCAACGAGAAGTACGTCGAAGACCTGCCGATTCTGAACCGCAACTTCACGAACTTCGAATTGCTGTCTCCGGGAACGCAGAAACTTGTCGGCTGGAGCCACGCGGCGACGGAAAATCCGCAGGGCGGACAGCAGATCTTCGTTAACGGGCAGCACTTCAGCGGCACGGCGTTTGAGTTGGACGGCACGGACAACCAGGACCCGATCCTGGGAATCATCGTGGTGAATCCGAACCTGGACGCGATCCAGGAATCGAAGATCGCGCTGCAGAACTACGACGCGGAATTCGGCAAGGCGGTCGCAGGAGTGGTCACGGTGCAGACCAAGTCGGGTACGAACCAGTTCCACGGCAGCGGCGTTCTACGACTATCGCGGCGACGGCCAGCAGGCGCGCGATCCGTTCACGCAGTACTCCCGGAGTCGCCGCTTGCCCAACGCCAGCTTACAAGGAGTTTGGCGGGGCGGTGGGCGGTCCGGTCTTCAAGGACAAACTGTTTTTCTTCGGCGATTACCAGGGCACCCGCGAGACACAGCGGGCATCACGCAACCAGTTGACCCTGCCGACGCGCTGAAGTGCTGAGCACTTGCAACCCGGCCACGAACGCGACGAGCGCGACTCCGGGCTTCTGCGACCTGAGCCAGTACTCTGGGAACCGTCGAATGAGCGGCGGCCAGGTTTACGATCCGACCTCGAGCGCGGCGACCCGCTATGGGTCTGGCCGCACCGCTTTCGCAAGCAATCTGCATTCCGATCGGCATGATCTCGCCACAAGCGGCCGCGGTACTCGCTGCGTTTCCTACACCGCAGACCAGCTGGCTTGACGAACAACTTCGTGGGCTCCGGTTCGGGACCTTATGACCAGAACGCGATGGACGTGCGCATCGACTACAACGCTCCGCGCGAACTACCAGGTTTTCGGCCGGTTCAGCCTGGATTACTTCAGTCTTTCCGGGAAGGGCGCTCTAGGAGCATTGGGCGGACCCGGATTTGGTCCCGGCGGCCTGAACGGCCAGTCGACGGTTCACAACTACAGTTTGGCGACCGGTTTCAACAAGGCCATCGGAACTACGCTGCTCACGGACTTCCGATTCGGATATTTTAAGTACAATCCGCAGACGGCCTATTCCGACGCCAGCACCACGCCGATGACCGGATTCGGAATTCCCGGGCTGAACCTGGGGACGTCCGTGACACGGCGGCTTGTCCTCTGTTCTCGACCGGCGAATTGACGGCACTCGGACACCAACAGGGGTTCGCCAGACTTTGGCGATGGCTTGAACATCGGCCGATGCAACTGCCCGCTGACCGAAAGCGAACAGCAATTCCAGTTCGTAAACAACTGGACGAAGATCAAGGGCAACCACCAGATCAAGTTCGGCGCGGACATTCGCTACGCGATGAACCTGCGCGTACCCAGCGATTCCAGCCGCACCGGTCAGCTGAACTTCGATTCCGGAGACACGGCTAACGCTGGGCAGGGCGGTCTGGACGCTGGCCACGTTCCTGCTCGGCGACGTGACCGTCGTTCGAGCGCTTTGTAAGCACCAGCCTGAATGCGGCCGAGCGCCAGAAGCGCTGGTTCTTCTATGGCCAGGACACTTGGCGCGTCACGCCCCAAGTTCACGTTTAACTATGGTCTGCGCTGGGAAATCTACTTCCCGGAGAGCGTAAATGGAAAGGGCAACGGCGGTTTCGCCAACCTTGATGAGGGGGCGATTCGCGTTGCGGGCATGGCGGAACATCGGTTTGAACGGCAACATCAACAATACTCTGAAGGCCTTCGCGCCGCGCATCGGCGTTGCCTATCAGTTTGATTCCAAGACGGTGGTTCGCATGGGCTACGGCCGCGAGCTTTGACATCGGCGTGTTCGGGTCCAACTTCGGCCACGTGGTCACACAGAACCTGCCGGTCCTAGCGCAATCAGACGATTCGCGACTCTAACGTGCAATCCCGGCGGCTACCGATCACCGCAGCGCGATCTTCACCTCGCGACAAGGACCGCCGGCGTTGATTCGCCGAGTCGGCCATTCCATCCAGCGGTATCCTGCCGTTGCACGGCCCGCAACGGGATACGTCGACCCGCGAGTCCGGCCGACGACCCAGCGTTTGCCGACCATAGATGCTTGGAACGCCACGATTCAGCGGCAGGTTACGCCAACGATGTCCGTGGAAGTCGGCCTACATCGGAAACAAGGGCACTCACGTTTTCGCGGGCAGCGGTCCGGCGTATAACACCAACGAAGCCGCGGTGATCGGCCCGGGCACCAATCCTGTCGCGTGCACTACCGTGCCGGAGTCACGACATGCGCTCCCGGCGGCTTCCAAGCGTCTACCGCCCAAGCGAATCGTCGGCGCTTCTTCCTAAATGGCGTACCTGCCTTCACGTACCCCGGCTTCACGGTGACGAAGGTCATAGGTGGTGTGCCTACCCAAGTCCCTCTGACGTGTTGTTCCACCGATCTGGGAATTACTTCGGCAATGACGCAACCAACAACTACGAGGCGATCCAAGTGAAGGTGGAAAAGCGCTTCAGCCAGGGCTTGCAGTTCCTTGGACACTATACCTACTCTCACGCGAATGCCTACGACAGCAACTACTATGCTGCAGACAAGAAGTTTGCGTATGGTCCCGATCCTTTCAGCCGCAACCACGTCTTCGTGGTCAGCACCGTTTATGAGCTGCCATTTGGCAGGGGCAAGAAGTTCATGAGCGATGCGGGCCGAGCGATGGATCTGCTGATTGGCGGTTGGCAGTGTCAGCAATACCGTGAACTGGAGCGGCGGCCTACCCTGGACTCCCAGCATCGGCGAATGCGGAAACATCTCCGACGCGGGACCCTGCCGTCCGGATCTTCTCAAAGGCGGGTCCTTCAAGGTTGGGCCACAGCGCGTCAATGGCGTAGTTGTATGAGTTTATTCCGGTTCCGCCGCTAGCTTATCCACTGACTCCCGCTGACTTGGGAACAGACTCTTGCACGTTGGCGCGGCCGACTTCCGGGACGTTCGCGCTCCCTGCTTGCGGGCAGATTGGCAATGTCGAAATTCAACTCGTTCCGCGGGCCGCGAGCGTTCTTCTCGGACATGTCGCTCTCGAAGAGCTTCACCATCACGGAGCGCATCAAGGCGCAGTTCCGCTTTGACGCTTACAACGTGTTCAACCACCCGGTGTTGGCATTCAACTCCAACCAAGGTAACACCTGCATCGACTGCACCGGCAACGCTGGCCAAATCACGGATATCGAGGGTGATTCGTCGCCCGGGTCGCCGACGGGCATGCGGCAATTGCAGTTCGGTTTCCGAGTAACTTTCTAACCGACCACAACCACCCCAAAGCCGAAGGGGAGCCCTCACGGGCTCCCCTTTTTTATTCGACTTTTTTTCTAGGTTGCAGACTGTCTTGCTCGTTTGTTGAAATTGAGGGCTGCGCGCGAGAAGTCACTGGACGCACTTTGGGGGTGTTGCGTTCAGTTCAACGAAGAGCTTCTTGGCGGGGCCGAGGTCCGGGTTGAACTCAAGGACGCGCAGGGTGTAGTTTCGTGCGCTATCGTATTGCCCTGCGGCGCAAAACGCGCGCGCCAGGTTCATGCCGATTTCACTTTTTCCCGGGGCACGTTCAAAAGCAGACTGCCACAGCTTAATGGCTTCCTTCAGATGCCCTTGTTTCGCCTCTAGCACTCCGAGATTAGTGGCCGCGTCGATCAGGTTGGAATCGCGTTCCAGAGCCTTGCGATAGAACTCGCGTGCCCGATCATCGCCGCCGCGCTTCTGCTCCAGATATCCCACGGAGGACAGCAGCGCGGGATCGTCGGGAGATTGCGCTAGCGCCGCTCGCAGCAGGCGCTCAACCTGTTGCTGCTCCAGGATATTCGATCCGCCCTCCGCAACCGACTGCGATGCCAGCGCCAGATCGCGCAGATCGTTCCCCGCTTCTTTGGAAGTAGGAAAGGGAACCAACTGAGCCGGCGCAGTCGAGGATGCCTGCTGGCCGAGTTCCGGGCTCGGCCGCCGCGGAATCCTATGATCGGTTACCTGCGTGTGGGCAACGTCGGAACTGAGAGATGCCGGCATGTGACAGGCGGTGCAGTCTGGCTGTTCCTTGTGATGCTTAACCGCGAACGCCGCGCCGTGGCAAGCAAGGCATTTTTCGCGGTAGAAAGCGACGCGGTTCTCCCGAGCGATCGTCTGGTGCGGATCGTGGCAGCTGGTGCACGACATCGCATCCCCCGATTTCCGCTTGCACACGCTCTGCGCGAGCGCTTCGAACTGGCTGGTGGCCCGCAACTCACCAGCCGGAGTTCCGGAGAGCACGAAATAGCGAACGTACTTCGAGAGATCGTCGCCCGGCCTGTATTCGTATAGGTGTCTGCCGGCTCGTTCGATTGCGGCGTTACCTTCGAGGTGGCATTGCATACACACTTGGTCTCGTAGCTTCGCCGGGAGTTTGGCGGGATTTATGATCGCTCCGCCGTTCGTGTGCGCCGCGCCAGGCCCGTGGCAGCGTTCGCAGGTGACCCCAGAGTAGGCAAAGGCCGGTGCGGGATAGCGGTTTTGGCTCCCGCCAGTGGGCGGCTCAACCCCGCTCACATGACAGTCCAGACAACTTGTCGTAACGGGTAGGTTCATGGGAATTTCGCGAGCGTTCCCGTATGCCGGTGCCATATCCCACATGTGACGGTCGGCGTACCAGTTCACCGGCGATTCAAACAGAAAACCGTCGACGGAGAATAAGTAGGTTCGTCCGCGCCGCCCCTGGCCGACGTAGTACAGCAACTCCCGCTTGCCATGGACCATTGCATCGCCAGGCCTGTCGAAGCTCAGCCAGACTTTTCCTGCATCGCGGTAAATGCGGTAATTGACCGCTGATCGTTGGTGCGTGAAATCAGCAGCGACGAGGTTTTCCGCTGCAGGTCCACTGGAATGGGCCATCGCCGAGCGGACATACGATTGGTAGATGTCGATATGGCATCTGGCGCAGGCCTCGTTCCCGACGTACCCGTCGGTATGCTGCTCAGGTGTGGAAGCTTCCCCGAACCCGAGGAGCTTTGCCGTTGCGTTGCAGTAAAACAAATCGAGAACTATGCTGGCGGTCACGATCGCGAGGCGGATTTGAACCCCTAGGACCAATGGGAATGTCCCTCTTGATTCTGAAAGCAGGGAGCATTGTAACGCGCATCGGGGCTTGCGATGTTGAAGCCTAAGGGTTCCTGTCTGGCTGGGAAATTCGCGTTTATGCTTTAATTGAGGTCACGCTGAGGCTTCGGGCCTAGTCTATGCTAAAAGGAAGATACATCGTTCTGCTCCTGGCGCTGTTGTTCAGCACGCTGACCTCCCGGCCGAGCGAGTCCGCGATCTCTCGAGCAAAACAAGAGCCAGTTTCTTCCGCGACAACCGCCGAGTTGGATCCCGCGCAATCTCTAAACAAAGATTTCAACGAGCCGCGCCGCCTCCTGCAGCAAGGCAAGTATGATGAGGCGATCGCCAAGCTCCGGGACATCGAGGAAAAGCACCCGGGGACGAAGGGACTTTCGCATGAACTGGGTATTGCGTATTACAAGAAGGGCGACTATCGAAAGCCGTCACCTCGTTGAAGAAAGCGCAGGAAGAGAATCGAGCCGATTTGGAGGCAGTTCAGTTGCTCGGGCTTTCTTACTACTTGGCAGGCAGGCCCGCCGAGGCAATTGCCCTCGCTGGAAAAAGTGCAGACGTGGTTTCCCACCGCCAACGTCGACGCTGCTTACATTCTGGGAATTTGCTACATCCAGACGAGGGACTATCCGCACGCGCGAGTGGCCTTCGCAAGAATGTACGGCGTGCCGCCGGAATCGGCCGCCAGCTATTTGTTTACCGCGCGAATGCTGTTGCGGCAAGACTTCGCTCCGGTGGCCGAGGAGTATGCGCAGAAAGCCGCGGAGCTCGATCCCAAGCTGCCCTTGGTGCACTACCTGCTCGGAGAATTGAACCTGTATCATTCCAAGATTCCGGAGGCGATTGCGGAGCTCGAGAAGGAGTTGCAGCTCAATCCGGGATACGCGGCGGCGTACTACAAGCTGGCGGATGCCTATACGCGGATACAGAAATTCGACGAGGCGGAGAAGCTGCTGCAGAGGTCGATCTGGTTGGATGCCACGTCCACCGGGCCATATATTTTGATGGGAAAAGTCTTGGAGAAAAAAGGTGAGACGGAGTTGGCCGTGCGTGCGCTGCAGCGCGCCCTGGCTATGGACCCGAATAACCCGATTCCACATCATTTGCTGGGGCAGGCCTATCGCGACATGGGCAACAGTGAAGACGCCGAGCGCGAGTTGAAGATGGCGGGGCAATTGGAGGAACGCCAGCATGCGAAGCCGTGAAGCATCCGTTGAGTTTGGACGGTCCCGGAGCAAGGTGTTGGTTGTGGCCGGACCTCAGTCAGTTTTGAGCCGCCCTGATGCCCGGTAAAAACTTTACCGTGGCCGGCTTGGGGGAACTTCTTTGGGATATGTTTCCCGAAGGCAAGCAGCTCGGCGGAGCACCAGCGAATTTCGCGTACATGACCAGTCTGCTGGGTGACAAGGGGATTGTTGCCAGCCGGGTGGGCAGCGACGCACTCGGACGCTCCGCTGGACGCCGGCTGGAACGCCTGGGACTTCGAACAACCTACCTGCAGATCGATGCCGCCCATCCTACGGGTACGGTGAAGGTGGAAGTTGACCCGAAGGGCCAGCCCACTTTTGAAATCGCCAAGTCGGTTGCCTGGGATTTTTTTCAATGGACGTCCGGGTGGCAGACCCTGGCGGAGCAGGTGGACGCGGTGTGTTTCGGATCTTTGGCGCAGAGATCTCGCCAGTCCCGTGAAACCGTGCGGCTATTTCTGCAAGGAATGCGCGGCGGCACGACGCGTATCCTGGACGTCAATCTGCGCCAAACGTTTTATTCGGCGCAGACGCTGTCAGAATCCGCGCAACTCGCGGACATCATCAAGTTGAACCATGACGAACTTCCGGTGGTAGTGCGGCTCCTGGGCTTTCCGTTTCATGACGAAGAGTCGGCGGCGCAATGGCTTCGGCACACCTACGGCTCGAAGCTGGTGTGCGTGACCCGCGGAGCCAAGGGCAGCTTGCTGGTGGGTGAGTACGCGACGGACGAACATCCAGGTTGCGCGGTGGACGTGGCCGATACGGTCGGGTGCGGCGACGCTTTCACGGCGGCGCTCGTGTATCACTACCTGCGCAGTGCTTCTCTTTCGACGATGAATGAGGCGGCCAACCGCATGGGGGCCTGGGTGGCTAGCCAGAAGGGTGCGACTCCGGCTCGGGACAATTATTATTTGGAGCAGGTGCGTTCCGCGGGCGGATAGCGCGCGGAAGATCAGTTGGCGGCGCGGGGAACCGCGGTTTGTTCTTTGGCCAGGCGGACGACGGAATTCTCCGGCAGTTCGTGCAGCAACACCAGAAAGGCTCCATTGGTCCAGCCGAAACCTACGATGTTCATGTGATAGCCGGCGGTCACCTGGGTGTCTGAAGAGCGCGTGACGGCGTTGTATTTTTCGCGGATGGTGTTATCCCGGCGGAAATTTTCCGCTACCGTGGAAAGAAATTCGTAAGACACGCGATCCGCGTCGCCGTTGAATCCGTAGCGGCGGAGGCCTTCGTCGGCCAGCAGTTGATTGGGGGCCCAGGCGTAGGGGTAGTCCCACTGGCCGCCGGTTTCGTGCGGGCTCATGACCAAACCGCCGGGCTGCTCGAACGTGGGCAAGTGCTGTACCACTGACTTTGCTTGTTCGGTGCTGGCCAGGCCGGCCCACAGGGGATAGAACGTGGTGACGTACGCGTACGTCGAACGCTGCTGTTTCTCGAAGTCATAGTCGAAATACATTCCGCTCGGGGCATCCCACAGATACTCTTGAATTTTTTCCTTGCGGTCCTCGGCGCGCTTGCGCCAGTCGTCCGCATCTTGCTTGCGGCCCAGGGTGCCGCTGATCTGCTCCAGGTCTTTTTCGGTTTTGTAGAGCAGGCTGTTGAGGCAGACCGGAGCGTAGTGATGCGTCGCCGCGCCATACGGACCAAAACGGAAAGAAATATCGAAGCCGGATTCCCGCATCGCTCGGTCGCCTTTGTAGTAGTCGGCGCTCAGGGCGATATCCCCGGCTGGATCGCAGTCCGGTTTGGCCATGGTGCGGGCAGCGTCGCACACCTGGATGGAATAGGTGGAGCCCAGCGTGAGCGGCGATGTTTGGCCGGCTGCTTTCCGGACGAGCCAGTCGTGGTCCTCTGGATGGCTCAAAAAGTAGGCCGCCACTTGCCGATAGTGTCCGGTCTCGTCCTTTATGCTCTCCGCAGCCGGGCCTTCGCCGAAGTCGTAGTAGCGCGAAAGGCCGGTGGAACCCGCAAGGTGTGGCTCACGCGTCCAGAGTTCATGATCGCGCACGGCGTAGCCGTAGGCTTTTTCGAGCCAGGCGCGGTCTTCGTGGCCAGCGGCTTTTTGCGCGTCGTATACAGCGAGAATCATGGAGGTCAGGAAGGGAGGCTGAGAGCGAGTCAGATAATAGGTGCGATTGGCATTCAGCACCGCGCCGTAGTGCTCGATCTCAAAGAAAAAGTTTTCGACCATTCCCCGCGCTAGATCGATTCTGCTGTCGCGCACCAGGCCACGGATGATGAAATAGCTGTCCCAACCGTACATTTCATTAAATCTGCCGCCGGGAACGACGTAGCGATTTTCGAGATACAGCAATCCGGGAGGATCGATCTTGCCCGGATCCACCTCGCCGAGATGGTGGATGACCGCCGGCAAATGCCGCACTTGGACGTGGCACTGTTTCTGAAGTTGCTGGACTGTGGAGGGGACGTCGAAGTCTGCCGGGAGGTAGAGCACCGACGCGGCAGCCAGTTTCGGATCCACGATGGTCTTGCAATCGGTGAGCGAGCGCGTCAGCGAATCCCACCCTGAGGCGATGTAACTGCGGATCGGATCGAGGCCGCGTTCGGAAGAAGCGGGTTGGTCGGCGGTGCTGGCAGCGCTGGCCGCCAGGAGGAAAATCGCCAGAGAAAGGATGAACCTTTGCCACCCACGGGGGCTACGATTTGCCCGGAGAAAGCCTGGCACATTTACGGGGTGCATGGTGTCGGAAACAAGCATATTCCTTTGCCCTGGTTGGGGCAATATCTCTTTTGTCTAGAATAGTATAGCTAGGGTTGGGGATCTTGTGAGCAGCCCTGGTTTGGGTACTGCGACGCACCGTCTTTTGGCACTGCGCCAGACCTGCGCACTTCAGCCCGCCGGCGGCGGAAACGGAGTACGTTTAGCTCCCCGCAAATCTCAGATTGTCCAGCGCAGGGCTGAATAGGAGCGCGGCGGAAACTCCAAGATGGTCTTGCCGTTCGAGGTCACTGGTTTCTCGAGACTGCCGGGTTTTACCCGGGTGGGACTGTCGAAGGTGTTCGTGGCTTTGAGATCGTCCCCGGTGAGCAACGAAGACTGCACGAATTGCGCCGGTTGGTCTTCCCAGATGATCTCCAGCTTGCGCGGCTTGGACAAATCGCGGTTGAGAACGAAAAGAGAGACGTTTCGTTTGTCGCCGCTGATGGTTCCCGCTACGTCCAGATGATTGACGTGTCCGAGGTCCGCGACTTCGTAGGTGGATGACTCCAGCAAGAGATCCAAGACCGAGCCTTGCGCACTTTGCAACGCCCAACTGTAGGGATAGAAGATGGTTTGCCGCAGCGTCGTAGTTTTGTTGGTCATCAGCGGAGCGATTACGTTGACCAACTGCGCCAGGCAGGCTACCCGCACGCGTCCTGCTTTACGAATCAGCGAATTCAATAGACCGCCCACCAGCAGGGCGTCTTCCAGATTGTAAACTTCCTCCAGCAGGTGCGGAGCTTCTTGGCGATTGCCGTTGACCGCCGCTCCTCTGCGCGCGCGGTACCAGACGTTCCATTCGTCGAAGGATAGCCACAGCTTCTTGGGAGAATGTCTTCGGCCTTGCACCAGATCGCAGACGGCCGCAACTTCATCGATTTGGCGCTCCATGGTGAGGTTGAGCGCCAGGAACTTGGAGCTGTCTCCTCCCGTTTCGCTGGTGTTATCAAAATAGCGGTGCAATGAGATGGCGTCCACGTAGTCGAAGCATTGCTCCAATACTTCGCGGTCCCACTCGAGATAAGTGGGCATGAGCGGGCCGCTCGATCCGCAGGCGATTAATTGCAGTGAGGGGTCCACGTAGCGCATTTGCCTGGCGGCGTCGGCGGCTTTTAGGCCGTATTCGTTGGCGGTCATGTGGCCGATTTGCCAGGGGCCATCCATCTCATTGCCCAGACACCAGCGGCGGACGTTGTATGGGTCGGCGATTCCATGCGAACGGCGCAGATCGCTCCAATAAGTTCCTTCCCTCACGTTGCAGTACTCGACCAGCGCGGCGGCATTTTCGGGCGAGCCGGTGCCAAGGTTCAGGCCCATCAGGGGCTCGGCGCCCGCGGCTTTGCACCAAGCCATGAATTCATTAGTGCCAAACTGATTCGTCTCCAGGGCATTCCATGCCAGGTCCAGCTTTCTCGGGCGCTTGTCCTTTGGGCCCACGCCATCGAGCCAGTGATAGCCCGAGACAAAATTTCCTCCAGGATAGCGAATCAGGGGCACTTTCAGAGCGCGAACTTCCTCGAGCACGTCCTTGCGAAATCCATTCTGGTCGGCGAGCTTTGAACCAGGATCGTAGATGCCCTCATAGATAGCGCGGCCTAGATGCTCAAGGAAGGATCCGAACAGGTTGCGGTCGAGGGTGGCGGAGGTGCGTCGGCAATCCACATAGAGCCTGGCAGGGGCATCGGAGGCGGATTCGGCAAATGCGGAAACGAGACCGCGGGGTGCGGCGAGAGAGGCACCGATGGCGCACGTCGCCACGCTGGTCTGCTGCACGAACCGTCTTCTGGAAATCGAACTCATAGTGGTGGCCTCGCAGCACAATTTCAGAATGAGAAAAGAGAGGAGCCGTCGAGCAAACGCTTACTCGTGCGCCGCCAACTATAAGCTTGACCCATTCGATTGGCAAGTTTTCTGTCGGCCTGCGAAATCGAGACGCCTTTTAATCAACGGCAGAGTAAACGTTTGCTGCCGCGGGTCGATATCCTCCGGCTAGATATTCCAGGGACGGGATTTTGGCGAGATAACTAGCCCGTACTGAATCCCACCGCTCGATCCGAGGGATCGATTGACATCTTCTTTGATTAGACGGAAAGTAATAAATCGGAGTGACTGTAAGAACGGAGTCCCGGGCTTGCGTCGCAACCTTCCATTCTTTCCGCTAAAGACAGTATCCGTTCTCGCCGGCGTTCTTTCGCTCGCGCCATGCGGTGTTCTCCGGGCGCAATCAGGGATTACGCCACCCGCAGTCCTTGGGAAAACAACCAATCCGATCATCGAAGGCCAAGTGATCGTTCGCATTCAGGAAGGCAGTGGCTCGCCGTTTCTCAGTCCGCTCACCGTCACCCTCCGCTCGGTCGATATGTTGACCGATCTGAAGGGCAGCTTCAACCAAGTCGGCCAGACCGCTTTTAAGGGTATTCCCGCGGGGTCGTACTCCCTGGAGGTTAGTTCTCCGGGATACAGCACCGTGCGCGAGAACATCACGATCAGCATGAGCGGACAAGTCCAAAACATTGTGGTGGCCATGATTCCGGAAGGCTCGGCTAACCTATCGCGGACTTCCGCGGGTGCGGTCGTGCCTCCCAAGGCCATCAAGGAGACCGAGAAAGGCCTCCGCGCCTTGCAGCTCGCGAAGCTCGACGAAACGCAAACGCACTTGACGCGCGCCCTGGCCATCGCTCCGGATTTCCCCGACGGCAACTATCTGATGGGCGTGCTTCTGCTGCGGCGGAACGAGTCCGGCAAAGCGTTGCCATATCTGCAAAAGGCCGTGGACCTCGCCCCCGATCACGCGCCGGCATGGCTGGCCCTCGGCCAGGCCGCCTATCTACAACGCGATTATCCGCGCGCCACCGCATCGCTCGAACGATCCCTCCGCGAGCAACCGCGCTCTCCGCAGGCCGTGATCGCGCAAGATCTGATCGCACGCATGCACGATTCCACTCCGTCCAAAGGGGACGCCGCGGCAGCAAACTCTTCGCCCACGCCCCGCGCTGGTAGCGCTGCTTTCACGAATGCCGGCAATCCCGGCGCGGCCGCGACGCCAGACTTGCCCACGCTCACGCCCGTCACCGAAACCAACTGGATACCGCCCGATATCGATCTGGAAAAGCTCGTCGCAGATCCTGGGGTCCCCTGTCAGCTCGACCAGGTCCTCCAGACTACTGGCAATCGCGTCATGGAACTGGTCGAAAATGTGGACCGTTTCACTGCCACGGAAGCAGTCGAGCACTACAGTCTGAGCCCCCTGGGCCTGGAAGCCTCCAAGGAGACCAGGACGTTTGACTACATGGTGGAGATCCGCCCATTCGGCACCCACGATCTGGACGTGCAGGAATACCGCGACGGATCGATTTCCGGCCAGCAATTCCCCGGGCATATCGCCACCGCCGGACTACCCACGATGGCGCTCGTTTTTCATCCTTATTACCAGGATAAATATGAATTTTCCTGCGAGGGCCGCGGAGTCTGGCGCGGCAGGCCCGCCTGGATGGTGCGTTTCCAGCAGCGCACCGATCATAACAGCACCATGCTCGTCTATCGCGTGGGCGGCAAGTCCTTTGCCGTAGGATTGAAGGGCCGCGCGTGGATCGACACTACCAGCTCGCAAATCCTCGCCATAGAGACGGATACGATGAGGCCGGTGCCGGAGATTCGCCTGGTGCGCGATCACCAACTCATTGAATACGGGCCGGTGGACTTTCGAAATAACACCATGCACCTGTGGCTGCCGAAAAGCGCGGACTGGTACAGCTCGCTCTCGGGGCAGCGCTATCACCGGCGTCACACCTTTAGTCACTTCTTGCTGTTCTCCGTCGATGACCAGCAGAAGACCGGCAAGCCCAAGGAACCCATCGAGCAAGAGCCACACGATAGATAACGTTTCCTTCCGCGCTCCAAAGCCAACCGACAGCACTACCGACGCCCGAGTGCTTGAGCGGTCTGTATTGCAGGTGGCTGTATTGCAGTAAGTCCATGTTTTCGTTAGATTTGTGATGCCAGTGCCCGGGTGGCGGAATGGCAGACGCTGAGGACTTAAAATCCTCCGGGGATTTTTCCTCATGTGGGTTCGACTCCCACCCCGGGCACCAGTACGTCTGAATTCTGAAAGAGAGCGTTTCCCGAAACGTCTGAGTCTCCGTGCGCGTGTGTTCCCGGGTGGCGGAACTGGGTCGCCGATTTCGTTCGTGACAACATGATGCAGAATCTCTGCCGCTTTCCGTAATCTTCTTCTAGAATCTGTCTAACTCAACCCGCGTGATGGGCTCGTGCGGTTTGCCCGGCAAATGTTTTTTGCGTTTTGCCTGAGGAGGTCCGTGTGGCATCGAACGATTCTTTTGATCTGATTGTGATCGGCTGTGGTCCCGCCGGTGAAAAGGCCGGCGCGCAGGCTGCCTACTTTGGCAAGCGGGTCGCGGTCATCGAACGCGCCCAGGCGTTGGGCGGCAGTTGCATCAACACCGGCACGGTCCCGAGCAAGACGCTTCGGGAGTCGGCGCTGTATTTTTCCGGGCTCAAGCAGCGCGGGCTCTACGGCATCGACTATTCGCTTAAGGATAATCTTACCGTGCACGACTTCATGCACCACGAGCGCGAGGTCGTGGAGATGGAGCGCCAGCGCATCTTGAAGAATCTCGAGCTGCACCACATCGAGTTAGTGCGCGGGCAGGCGGCTTTTGAAGACGCGCATACCGTGGCCGTTTCCGGCGCCGGCGGCACGCGGCGCCTGCGCGGCGAAGTTATTCTGATTTCCACGGGTTCCAAGCCGCACCGTCCGGCGGAGATCGCCTTCGACGACGTCCACGTTTTCGACTCCGATACGTTCTTGCAAATGGAGCGCATCCCAAAGAGCCTGGCGGTAATCGGAGGCGGCGTCATCGGCTGCGAGTATGCCTCGATCTTTATCGCCCTGGGCGTCAACGTCACGCTGGTCGATGGCCGCGATCGCTTGCTCCCGTTCCTCGACGCCGAAATTTCCGAGCGGCTGCGCGAGCGGCTGGCGGCGCTGGGAATGCAGTTTTGGTTCAACGAGCGGCCGGTAAAGGTGCAGTCCACGGCCTCCGGCGTGGACCTGGCCATGAAGAGCGGCAAGACCCTGCAGACTGAATCCGCGTTGTTCGCGGCCGGACGCCGCGCGGCGGTGGACGGGCTGGCTCTGGAAAAGGCGGGTCTGGCCATCAACGACCGCGGCTACATCGCGGTTGACGCCAATTACCGCACCGCCGTGCCGCACATTTACGCCGCGGGCGACGTGATCGGTTTTCCCGCACTGGCCTCGACGTCGATGGAACAGGGGCGCGTAGCCGTGTGCCATGCTTTTGGCTTCAAGTACAAGCAACGCGTCGCGTCCATGCTGCCGATGGGCATCTACACCATTCCGGAAATCTCCGCCGCCGGCGAAACCGAGGAATCCTGCAAGGAGAAAAAGATCGACTTCTGTGTGGGCCGCGCTCTTTATTCCAACAACGCCCGCGGCCACATCGTCGGCGACACCGCGGGGCTGCTGAAGCTCATTTTCGCGCGCGCCGACCGCAAGCTGCTCGGCGTCAGCATCATCGGCGAGATCGCCACGGAGCTCATTCACATCGGAATGACCGTTCTCGACAAAGGGCTCACCATCGACGAATTCATCGAACAGGTTTTCAACTATCCGACCCTCAGCGAAACGTATAAGTACGCCGCCTATGACGGGCTGGGCAATCTCGCCGGCCACAAACTCCGCGAAGGCTAGGCCATACGGCGCGATTCAACGCATGAGCCATCGCCGCTGCATTCGCGCCGTCCTGATCGTCCTGCTTGCAGCCGCAGTTTCTCCAGCGGTGTCCGGTTCAGGTGAGTCTTCGCCGGCGCGTGCCGGCCAAGATTCAAGCATTGCCTATCTGGGTTTCGACAGAAATATCTATCCCGGAGACGAAGCTCTTCCGCTCTTGCGCAGGACCTTCTGGTTCACAGGTTATTGGTTGAGTCCGCCGCCCGGAGAAAAAATCAACAGCTGGCGCGGCAAACGCGAACTGCTGCGCTCGCATGGATTTGGATTTGCAGTTCTTTACCTCGCTCGTTCGAGCCGCGAGATCGAGACGGAAGCAGCAGCCCGGCGAAGGGGCATTCTCGACGGACGGAACGCCGCCACTTCCGCGAAAAGCGAAGGCTTCGCCGCGCCGACGGTCGTCTTTTTGGATATTGAAGAGGGCGGCCGCTTGTCAGCTGCGTATCACGCCTATGTGCGCGCCTGGGCCGATGAACTGGCTCGCAGCGGCTATCGCGCCGGCGTCTACTGCTCCGGCATACCCGTTGACGAAGTCGGCGGCGTAACCATACTCACCGCCGACGACATACGCAGTAACATCGGCGCGCGGGATGTCACCTACTGGGTGTTCAATGACGTCTGCCCGCCTTCGCCGGGATGTGGCGCGCCGCAAAATCCACCGCCAGTTTCCACGAGCGGCGTATCGTACGCTGCGATCTGGCAATCCGCGCGTTCGCCGCGCTGGAAAGAGTTCACCGCGCGCTGCGCAACCACCTATCACACCGACGGCAACTGCTACGCACCCGACGATGCTGCCCACGTGTTGTTCCTCGACGTAGACATCGCCACTTCAGCAGACCCTTCCAGCGGGGTAGGAAAGCAGCGCTAGAACCAGATCGTTCTTACTGTGTGGGGTTCCGCGGAAATTTAAAGTAGGGAAGGCGAACGCCGTTGATCATGATTTGGTCGGCCCTTATGTTTGTTGGAGCTTCAAACCCCTTCGTGCCCCCGCTGGTAACGAAGTCGTCTTGATCCACGCCGTCGCCGCTGACTCCCAGCCCGCCAACCAAGGTTCCGCCGCGATAAAGTCCCGCGCTTCCTGGAAAGAAGACGATGCCACTTTTGCGGTCGTTCGGCGCGCCGCTCTGAAACCCGTTGGTGCACGGATTCGCGGTATCCATTACATAAAGATTGAAAAACGGTCCGGCGCTCGACCCGTCGATCCCCGGAGGAAACAAGGGTTGGGCTCCGAAGCTGATGGTGCGATTGGTGACCGCTGTTCCCATCGGCACTTGATTCAAGTCCGCCGCGGTGCGCGATCCGCTGTCGAAGTACACCATGTTCCGTGCCTTACTGGCCGCTACGTCGATGCTGAACACCGTGGAATCTGGCATGCGCCGCAGCCCGATGATGGTTCCATCCAGGTCCGCAACAGCAATCGCCATCCGCGTCCGCGAACCTAGTGGCAACCGGATGGCGGCGCGCTCGGTATGCGCCGTCGCTTCGGCGTTATTCAGGATGGTCATCACGTCCGCAGCGGAGAGTCCGCCCTTCGGTCCGTCCGTCGGCGTGATCAAATCGCCTTCCGGAGGCTGGCCTTGGCTGTCGTTCGCCGCCACCAGGAACGTTCCCGAGCCTGCTACCGGGCCAGCGGAAAATCCCGCCGGCAGGGTGGTTTGATCCACGAAGGGCAGTGCGATGCCCCCGATAAACACCACCCCCGGGGGCGGAGGTGACGGTCCAAAGGAGTCCCCGGGTCCCGTGCGCTGCGTGGTCGACCCGACGAACGCCGCATATTCGGCGACGTTCAGGTTGGCGGACGGCGTCACCACGCCCACTCCGCCTACCACCACATTCTTATAGAAAACAGGCACTCCACCAGGATTTACGGCGTTCGGATCCGAATCCATCACATTGGCTTTGCCGGTCATGATTCCGAGACCTGGGCCGCCTCCCAATGCCTGCGACGGAGGGACCTTGCTCTTGAACGCCACATCGTCTACCAGCGTGCATCCGCGATTGGTGTTCTCGATTCCGTAAAGATCCGCGGTCGGCTGATTCATGACTCCCGGCGGAAAATGAATCCCGCTGATGAATCGCACCGTTCGCGAAGACAGCGGCGCTTGATCGTTGCTGAAAAAAGCTCCCGTGCGCGCCAGTGAGACCGCCACGTCGTTGGCGTTTTGCATCTGACCGAAATTCCCAGGGGCCATGGTGGGCGCGTTCGGCGTTCGAAAGACACCCAGCACGAACCCGGCACGATCGACCACCGCCACCACCATATCCACGTTGACGGAATTCACCGCGGCCTGCACGATGTGAGTCACGTCCGCGGCCTGCAGCGCTTGCACCGGCGTGACCACCGGTGGGCTCACCGGCGTACTGCTTCCTCCCCCGCAACCCATGAGCAAGAACGCCAGCGCCAGGGCAACGCCAATCGCGACTACCGCCCCCAGCGCAAGCATTTTTCTTCGCTGTGCCAGCGCGCGGCGGGACTCCACCGGGCGTCGCAATGAGTGGACGAATGGCATGGAATTAGTCATTGCTTTGGTACCATACTTTCTCGCAGCCGCTTCACGCTCTTGCCCGTTACTGCGCGTATCAGTGAACGGTCTTGCTTGTGGATCTGCTTACGTCAGTTATCGAGAGTCTTCCGGGCTTTGGAAAAACTGTTGCTCCATTCCCGCGGATGTTGTTATCTAGAACCCGATTCGGCCCTGGCGCAAACTCTTTCTGGCCCTAACGAATGGAATCTTGCGATCCGCGTGACCTTCGCCGCCTCTCCCGCGCAATTTTCGCGTGTGTAGTCCTGTTTTTCGGTGCGCAAGCGATCTGCCTCGCGCCGCTGTACGCGCAAGCGGAACATCCCCCGGAGCAAGCTGCCGCTCAAGATCCAGCTACTCCCGGCCCGGCGGCGCAAGCCCCGGCTCAAAATGACGCGCAGCAATCGCGCGAACCGGGCCCACCGCGGCGAATCCCGCGGCAACAGGCGCTCACCTCGGCGGCTCTCGACGGCAATGTGCACGAAGGAACTGCGCCCGCCGGCGTGCGCCCCGTTGCCGCCGCCCAGCTTAGCTTGCGCAACCTGCAAACCGGCCAGGTCCTGCGCGCGCTGACGTCCGGCGAAGGAATTTTCCGCATCCTGCCGATCCCCCCTGGGCACTACGAGCTGCGCGTCGAAGCCGAAAACTACGCCGCCTTTGTCCTTGCCGACCTGACCCTCAACGCCAACGAAGTCGTCACTCTGGAAATCTCCCTGGTGTCGACCGCCAGCGTCGAATTCCGCTCGCGCCTGCCCCGCCTTCCGGAACTCGGCCCGGCACCGCCGCCGGAATCGCTTCCGGTCATGGGCACCTATCGCGAACTGCGCCATCGCCTCGATTCCGACCCTAATTACATCGCCGAGCTCTCCCCGGACACGCTACCCCCGGTGGGCGACGTGTACAATCTAGTGCCCAACCGCTGGGCTTTGCAACAGCCGGATTATCGGCGGTACTCGCAGAAGGGCGAGTACATGTACACCCGATCCCGCTGGTTTGATCCATTCAATCGCAACCGCCTCAAGGGCGACCAGCCCATCTGGACCAGCGTCCTGGGCCAGCAAACATTTTTGAATCTGACGGCGTCTTCCGAAACGTTTTTCGATGGCCGGCGCGTGCCTTCGCCTAGCGGCGTCAGCGCGGAGCGGCCCGGCAACGCGACCTTCTTCGGTCAAGGCGAACAAGCCTTTGTCGATCAAACCTTCCGTTTCACTCTCGACCTGTTCCACGGCGATGCTTCTTTCAAGCCGGTCGATTGGCGCATTCGCATCACTCCCGAAGGAAGCATCAACGATCTGGATGTAAGGGAGCGGGGCATCGTTAGTCCCGACGTGCGCAATGGTACCAATCGCTTCGACGATCATTTGGGTTTGCAGGAAGCCTTCGCCGAGCTGAAACTTCACGACCTAGGCCCCAACTACGATTTCATCTCCGCTCGTGCGGGCATCCAGCAGTTCAATGCCGATTTCCGCGGCTTCCTCTTCGTCGATGAGGAACCCGCCTTTCGCATCTTCGGTGATCTGAGGTCCGACCGCATCGAGTACAACGCCGCGTACTTCAATTTCCTGGAGAAAAACACCAACAGCGGCCTCAACACCTTTCACAAGCGCCACCAGCAAGTCGTTCTCGGCAACGTCTATCTGCAGGATTTCTTTTTCCCAGGTTACACCGCGGAATTCATTGGCGCCTGGAATAAAGACGACGGCAACGTACATTATGATGATAACGGCTTCCTGGTACGACCCGCGCCGATCAGCAACGTCATCAATCAGAATCCCGGCATCGGTCCGATTTCGCACCGCGTCGACGTGGGCTATTTCGGCGTGCTTGGCAGCGGCCACATCCACCGCCTGAATCTTACCCACGTTTTCTATCAGGCCTTTGGCAAGGACACTTTCAATCCTATCGCCGGCCGCCCGGTCACCGTCAACGCCCAGCTGGCCGCCGCCGAGCTTTCCTACGACCGCGACTGGATCCGCTACCGCGTTTCCGCCTTTTATACTTCCGGCGACGCGAATCCCCGGGACTCGCGTGCGCGCGGCTTCGATTCCATCCTCGATCTGGAGAATTTTGCCGGCGGCATCTTCAGCTTCTGGGATCGCGAGGCCATTCGCCTGACCGGCTCCGGCGTTTTGCTCACCACGCCCGGCAGCTTGATCCCCAGCCTGCGCTCCAGCAAGGATGAAGGCCAAGCCAATTTCGTCAATCCCGGGATCTTCCTGGCAAATGCCGGCGTCGACTTCGACATCACTCCTAAGCTCAAGGGCTTCGCCAACGCCAACTTCCTGCGCTTCGAACGCACCGAGATGCTGGAATCCCTGTTGTTTCAATTTCCAATTCGCCACACCATCGGCACGGACTACGGCATCGGCGTGGAATACCGTCCGCCGCTCAGTGAAAACATCATCCTCACCGGCGGAGCCGCCGCCTTGCAGCCTGGCCAAGGGTTCAAAGACATCTACAGCAGCCGAACACTGTTCTCGCTTTTTGTCCAGATGAAGTTTACTTTCTGAGGCGCCACCTGATGCTCTCCCTCACGCCCAAGCCCAACGCCTCTTCTCTGCGCAACCTCTGCGCTCTCGGGGTCTCCGCGTTATCTTTTTTCTTCGCTCTTCATGCCAGCCCTAAGTCTCGCGCCCAGGCCTCGCAGGATGCACCGTCCTCGGTGGGACAATCGCAGGAAGACGCCGACCGCAAGTCCGCCGGCTGCGTATCCTGCCACACCTCCACCGACGAACCCACCATGCATCCGACCAAAACCGTTCACCTGGCGTGTACCGATTGCCATGGGGGCAACTCTTCGGTCAGCATCGCGTCGGGTGTCGCGCCGAATTCCCCGGAGTACCAGGCCGCCAAAGAAAAGGCCCACGTCCAGCCCCGCTACTCCCGCTTCAAGGATCGTTCCAGTGTTCCCGAGCGCGTGTACACGCAATGGCTCAAAGAGTCCGCCGACTACGTGAAATTTGTAAATCCCGGCGACCTGCGCGTCGCCCCGGAAACTTGCGGCCCCGTCGGCTGCCACGCCAGCGAAACCCGCGCCGTCTCCACCAGCATGATGACCCACTCCGGAATGCTCTGGGGCGCCGCGCTCTATAACAACGGCGGCTATCCGTACAAGAACACCCACTACGGCGAAAGCTACGACCGCGACGGCAAGCCGCAATCCATCAAGACCGCGCCGCCGCCGACCGCGGAAGAAACTCGCACCAAGGGCGTGCTCCCGGAGCTCGATCCTCTCTACCGTTGGGAAATCTCCCAGCCCGGCAACGTCCTCCGGGTGTTCGAGCGCGGCGGCCGCAAAAAAGCCGAGCTCGGTAATCCCAATCGCGAAGAAGATCCCGGCAAGCCCGACGATCAACTCAGCGATCGCGGCTTTGGCACCGAGCTTCGCACCGATCCGGTTTTTCTCGGCCTGCAAAAAACGCGCCTGCTCGATCCGGTCATGTCGCTTCCCGGCACCAACGACCATGCCGGCGACTATCGCTCCAGTGGGTGCTCCTCGTGCCACGTCATCTACGCCAACGATCGCGATCCTTCGCATTCCGGCTCGTACGCCCAATTCGGCCACGACGGGTTCAGCGCCTCTTCCGATCCCACGATCCCCAAGAACGAGCCCGGCCATCCCATCAAGCACACTTTCACGCGCTCCATCCCTTCCAGTCAGTGCATGATCTGCCACATCCATCCCGGCACCAACATGGTCACCACCTACTTCGGTCTAACCTGGTGGGACAACGAAATCGACGGCGAGAAAATGTATCCGAAAGAGCAGCACAACCCCAGCGAGGAGCAGCGCTATCAAGCCTACTTGCGCAATCCGGAAGCCGCCGCTGCCCGCGGACTGTGGATCGACAACAAATTTCTCGACAAGCTCGGCAGCGCCGAATTCAATTCGCAATTGAAAACCACAAAGTTCGCCGATTTCCACGGGCACGGCTGGGTCTTCCGCGCCGTCTTCAATCACGACCGCAAAGGGAACTGGCTCGACAAAGACGGCAAGCAAATCTCCTTCGACGATCCCGATCGCTTCGGCAAGGCCGTTCATCTCGCCGACATTCACCTGGAAAAAGGCATGCAGTGCGCGGACTGCCACTTTGCTCAGGACAATCACGGCAACGGCAAAATCTACGGCGAGCCTCGCGCCGCCGTGGAAATCGATTGCGTCGATTGCCACGGCACCATCCGCAGCAAAGCCAACCTGATCACCTCCGGCCCCGCCGCGCCGGACTCTCCTCGTCCCGGCGAGCCGCGCGGCCGCCACCTCGACGCTCTCCGCACGCCCTGGGGCCTCCGCCGTTTCGAGTGGCTCGCTGATGGGAAACTCGTCCAGCGCTCTATGACCGACGAGCACAAAGAGTGGGAGATCGTTCAGACCGCGGACACCGTCACGCCCGGCAACGTGCACTTCAGCGAAAAATCCATGCGCGCCAAGCTCATCAACAAAGACGGCATCGTATCTTCACAGATGCCCAACGACGACACCCACTTGGCCCATGGCAATGCCTCCATGACCTGCTACTCCTGCCATACCTCCTGGACGCCCACCTGCTTCGGCTGCCATCTGCAGATGACCGCCAACGTGCGCCGCCCCATGCTCCACAACGAAGGCCTGCTCACGCGCAACTACACCAGCTACAATTTCCAGGTCCTGCGCGACGACATCTACATGCTCGGTGTCGACGGCACCGTCACCGGCCATCGCGTGGCCCCTGCCCGCTCCTCCTGCGCCGTCCTGGTCAGCTCGCAAAACGCCAATCGCGAATGGCTCTACTACACCCAGCAAACAGTCTCCGCCGAAGGTTTCTCCGGCCAGGGCTACAGCACCTTCGTGCCGCACACCGTGCGCGGCAAAGAAACCAAGCAGTGCACCGACTGCCACGTCTCCGCGGCCAACGACAACAACGCCTGGATGGCCCAACTTCTCCTCCAGGGCACCAACTTTATGAACTTCATGGGCCGCTACGTGTACGTCGCCACCGGCAAGAAAGGTTTCGAGGCCGTCGTTGTGGCCGAACATGACGAGCCCGAGGCCATCTACGGCAGCGATCTCCAACGCATCGCTTATCCCGCTGATTACAAGAAATTCGTAGACCATCACCGCGAGATCTCCACCGCATTCGAGCATCCCGGCAACGTCCTGGACATTCAGGCCCGCGGCGAATACGCCTACGCCGCCGATGGTCGCGGCGGCCTCCGCGTCTACGACATCGCCAACATCGACAACAAGGGTTTCTCCGAGCGCATGACCACCGCGCCGGTCTCGCCCATCGGCCAGCGTTTCTTTGCGCCCACGAAAAACGCGCTGGCCGTGGCTTCGCCTTCGACCCTCGCGGTCGACCCGTTGCGTCAGCGTCTGCCGGAAAACGAAGAGCAACCCATCCATCTGCTCTACGGTTTCCTCTATGTAGCCGATAAGGAAGAAGGTCTCGTCGTCATTGGCAACCCCGACCTGAAAGCAAAAAGCCCCGGCGTTGGCACGCTCCTGGACGGCAATCCCGCCAACAATTTCCTCAAGCGCGCGCTGGCCTTCAATCCCGGCGGCGTCCTCACCGGCGCCCACCGCATCACCATCGCTGGCACTTACGCCTATATCCTCACCGACAAGTCTCTCGTGGTCGTCGATCTCGACAATCCGTTGGCCCCGCGCGTGACCGCCACCATTGGCGCACCCGTCGCTCAACGATCCCAGCGGTATCGCCGTCCAATTCCGCTACGCCTTCGTTACGGATCGCGACGGCCTCAAAGTTCTGGACGTCACCGACCTGGCGCAACCCAAGCCCGTGGCCAACGCTCTGGTTCCGCTTGAAGACGCTCGCAACGTTTACGTCGCTCGCACCTACGCCTACGTCGCAGCCGGCAAGCAAGGCCTCGCCATCGTCGATGTCGAGCGTCCCGACCAGCCCAAACTCGACCAATTCTTTACCGCCGAAGGCCATCTCAACGACGTCAACGATGTAAAGGTCGGCATGGTCGCTGCCACCGCCTTCGCCTTTGTCGCCGACGGCAGGAATGGCTTGCGCGTGCTCCAAATCGTTTCGCCATGGGACGACCCCGCCCACTTTTCCGGCTTCAGCCCGCGCCCCACACCCAAGCTAATCGCCACCGCCCATACCCACGGGTCAGCGCTGGCCATCTCAAAAGGCATCGATCGCGATCGCGCCGTGGACGAATCCGGCAACCAACTCGCGGTGTTCGGCCGACGCGGCGCCCGCCCACTCAACCGCGCCGAGTCCGCAGGCCTATACCTTCGACCATCTCCAAGTGGCCCGCAGCCCTACAGCGTCACCGATGACTCCGTGGAGCGCCCTTATTCCGCCCCCAGCTCTGCGGCGACGCCCTCCGCCCCAATTGCCTGGCTAAACCGCGCCCGACAATGGCTTTCCGCCATCCTTTAATAGGGTGACGCCTGGCGCACCCCCCACCTGTTGACTCTTTAGCGTCTTCTCCTGTCCTTCGCCAGGGCGATTCGCGATTCCGGCGGCCCGGTAAGCCTCAGCTTTACCCCAACCCCTTTCTTTATAACCGTTTACCCCTGTGCCGCATCTAAGGAAAAGCTTACAAAACATTCACGATTTATACGCATAAGACCCATTAAAATAATTCGTGACGACCGGTACCAGAACCAAGCTAAGGTAAAAGCGTAGTTGCAGAACGCAGTTCCCAGTTAAGAGGAGTACTAGACATGCTAAAGCAGTATCTTCTGGCCAGCGATTTCGACCAGACGCTCAGTTTCAACGACTCGGGTGTCGTGCTGAGCGAACTCATCGGTTTTCACGGCTTCCACGACAAGGTCCAAGGCCTGTCACAAATGAACCTCGTCCAGCAGGGCGCGGAGCTCAGCTACCTCATTCTGCACGATCCCGAATTTCGCCGCGTCCGGCGCGAACATCTCATTGAAACCGGCAAGCGCATCCGCCTCAAGCACGACGTCGCCCTTTTTGCGCGCGCTCTCGAAAATCTGGCCGAGGGCTACAAAATCCATTTCAACGTCATTTCCGCCGCGCCCCAGGAGATCATTCAGTCCGCTCTCGAGGGCATCATGCCGCCAGAACACATCTTCGGCACCCGTTTCCGTTACAACGAATCCACCGGAGAAGTCGATTCCATCATCCGCGCCACCGCCGGCTGGGGCAAAATTACTGTTCTCGAAGAAATTCGCGCCGCTCTGGCCATCAGCCACGACCACATCATCTATATGGGCGACGGCAGCTCCGATCTTCCGGTAATGATGCACGTCAATCAGCACGACGGCTTGACCATCGCGGTTTCCGAGGTCAAGTTCATCACCCGCGTCGCCAACCGCACCGTGCTCAGCGACAATGCCATGAGCGTTCTCGTTCCCGTGCTCGAAGAAGTCCTGCGTTGGGATTCCGTGAAAATTCGCCGCTTCTTCGCCACCTATGGCCTCACCCTCCGGGAGTGGGACAAAATGCGCACCGACATGCTTACCATTGAGGAGTCGAGTGTTCCCGTAGTGGCTTCCACGCGGCCGCAGTAACCCAGGAGGGGCGCAACGGTGTTGCGCCCCATCTCGGCGCCATGTCAGATCTCTCTCCGCGGTTCTTGGCTCCTCGCGAGATTTCCTGTCGACACCGCGTGGCCCCGGGGCTTCTTCCCGGCATCCGATTCCCTTACAATCTATCGCGGAGGCGGCAATGTCCAAAAAATCCATTCTGATGCTGATTGGCGATTACGTCGAAGACTACGAGGTGATGGTTCCGTTCCAAGCCCTGCTGATGGTCGGCCACGAAGTCCACGCCGTTTGCCCCGGCAAGAAATCCGGTGACACCGTCCGGACCGCCATCCACGATTTCGAGGGCGACCAGACCTACACGGAAAAACCCGGCCACAATTTTGCTCTCAACGCCACTTTCGATCACGTCAAGCCCGAGGACTACGACGCCCTGATCATCCCTGGCGGCCGCGCCGTTGAGTACCTTCGCCTCAATCCCCGGATCATCGAAATCGTTCACCACTTCTCCAAGACCAACAAACCCATCGCCGCTATCTGCCAT
Organism: uncultured Acidobacteriota bacterium; assembly: GCA_963788495.1. Taxonomy (GTDB): domain Bacteria; phylum Acidobacteriota; class Terriglobia; order Acidiferrales; family UBA7541; genus Acidiferrum. The sequence continues at coordinate 135,885 of CAWBGX010000010.1, forward strand.
GCTGCGCAGGTTCTCGCGGCTGCGGGAGTCCTGGCTGGAAAGAAATGCAGCGCCTACCCGGCCACCGGCCCCGACGTCACCCTCGCCGGCGGCACCTACGTTAGCCTTCCGATGAATGAGGCCATCGTCGACGGCAACTTGGTCACCGGCCCAGCCTGGCCCGCGCTCAACGCCTGGCTCGCCAAATTCCTCGGCGTCCTCGGCACCCGCATCGAATTGTAAGTGGGGGTTACTGCTGCTGTTGCTGCTGTTCGATCTCCGCGCTGGCCTCCGCGCTTCGCGGCTTGGACCGAATCACCGTCGTCGGGGGCAGTTCTTCGGGCTCAGGTGCGTCCATCGACGACACCGAAACCATCACGCTCAACTCGCTCTCGGCTTGGCCCTTGTACACTCCCCGCGTCGGTGGCACGTCCGAATAATCGCGCCCCACCGCCACCCGAATGTGCCGCTCGCATCCCATCAAGTCGTTGGTGGGGTCGAACGAAACCCAGCCCAGGTCTCCCAGGTACGCCTCCACCCATGCATGCGTCGCCCCGGCAGGAGACCGGTCGTGCCCTTTATCTTCGTGAAACAGGTACCCGCTCACATACCGGCACGGAATCTTCAGCCCCCGCACCAGCGTAATCATGATGTGCGCAAAGTCCTGGCAAACTCCGCGACGCGCCTCCAAAGCATCGTCAATCGGCGAATCCACGCTCGTGGTATACGGCGCGTAGTCGAACATCTGGTACAGCTGGCTGTTCAATCCCTGCAGCAGTTCCAGTGGATTCCCGTGCCTCTTGAGTTCCAGTTCCGCCGCGAGTTTCTCCAGCAGCGGTGTTGGCGTCGCGAATTGGCTGGGAACCAGCATTTCCCAGTAATCTCCCTGCGCCACCCGCGCATCCAATTCGCCCCAATCGCTGGCGTCTTGCGGGCGCAAGTCGGGAGCCGGCAGCACGTCCACGATTCCCTGCGCCGTTATCTCGATCAAGTCCTGCTTCCCGGGAATATCGAAATGGTGCACTCCGTTGCCGAAAAAGTCCCGGTACACCATCATTCTCGCTCGCGGGTTCACGTCCAAAGAGAAACTCAGCCTCCGCTGCCGGAAATCCGTGCGCGGCTGCATGCGCACCTCCATCACGCTCTCCCGGACCGCGGGCCGGTAGCGGAAACTCGTAACGTGTCGTACGGAATAAGCCATTTAGCCTAGCGAGAGTCTCGTCGCTTCTTTACGTCGTTACTTCTTTACTTCTTTTTTTACGAAGCCAATTCCGACTCAATCTCATAGTCAAAATAAATCTGATGAATCGCTGCATGAATCTGCGCGCACTCGCTCCGCACGTTTTGCAGGTACTTGTGCGAGCCTTCAGCCATGATCTCCTCGATCTGCGTGAAGCTCATTTGCGCCCGCAATCTCCCCGCAATCCGCGTCGGCGATTTTTCCCGGCGCTCGGTCAGGTCCCCGATGATGTGCAGCGCCGCGTTGATGCGGTCCACCGAAAACCGCACCGAATGCGGAAACTCCGGATTGAGCAGTAGAAACTCCGCCACCCGCAGCGGCCGGATTTCCGCCGTCTGCGACTTGCAGTACGCCTCGAAGGCCACGCAAGCCCGCAACAACCCCACCCACTCCAGGTATTCCCCGCTTTCCACCCCCTGGTCCGCCGGCTGGGCCATGCGTTTGAAGTGCGTCTCCATCAGCGCCGCCACCGTGTCCGTTCGCTCCACGTATCTTCCCAGCTGGATGTACTGCCAGCCTTCCCCATGGCTCATCGTGGTGTCGGTAATTCCCTGAAACAGGTGCGCGCCCTCCAGCACCGCTCGGAAAAATCCGTGCGACTCCAGCATCCACCTCTCTCCCGGCCGCGTCTCCATTACCTCCAGGTACAGCCGGTTCAGCTGCTCCCACATTTCCGAGCTGCACTGTTCCCGAACGTGCCGCAGATTTTCTCGCGCCGTCGCCACGCACGATACGATCGATGACGCATTCTTTCGGCTGAACACCAGCTCATTGACCAGCCGCCTCGGATCCACAGGGCCTTCCGCCGCCGGCGTCCGCGTAGCCTCCAGCAAAAACCTCCAGCGCCCCGCTCCTGCTTCGGGCGACTGATCCAGCCAAAGCTGCAGCTCCACATCCACCAATCTCGCCGTGTGCTCCGCGCGCTCCAGATACCGGCTCATCCAGTACAGGCTGTCCGCCACGCGCGAAAGCATTCCCGCATCCCGCTGGAACCTCCGCACGAAATAATTTCTGGGTAGTCTCATCGCTTACGCCGGCTTCTTTCCCTCGAATCCCAATGAATCCTTCAGCGCCGCCTCTGCGTTCTGCGTCACCCGGTCGTCCCCGTTGCCTGCCCGCAGCACCCAGGTGTCCTTGCTTCCCCCGCCTTGCGACGAATTCACCACCAAAGATCCCTTTCGCAGCGCCACCCGCGTTAATCCTCCCGGCACCAGCGTCACCTTTTCTCCCATCAATATGTACGGCCGCAAATCGATGTGTCTGGACTCCACCTCGCCGTCGATCAGGCACGGCGCGCAAGAAAGTGCCAATGTTGGCTGGGCAATATAATTCCGCGGTTCGGCCAGCACCCGTGCCCGGAACTCTTCGCGCTGCTGCTTGGTGCTGTGCGGCCCGATCAGCATTCCATATCCGCCGGACTCGCCCACCGCCTTCACCACCATCTCTTCCAGATGGGCCAGCACATGATCGCGCTGCACCGCGTCGGTCATCAGAAACGTCGGCACATTCGGCAGGATGGGGTCTTCCCGCAAATAAAACTTGATGATTTCCGGGACATACGCATACACCGCTTTGTCGTCCGCCACCCCCGTCCCAATCGCATTCGCCAGCGTCACGTTGCCCGCCCGGTAGGCGTTGAAAAGTCCTGGCACGCCCAAAATCGTATCCGGCCGGAAACACAAGGGATCCAGAAAGTCGTCATCCACGCGCCGGTAGATCACGTCCACGCGCCGCGGCCCGGCCGTCGTGCGCATGTACACCACGTTGTCGTGCACCAGCAGGTCGCGCCCTTCCACCAGCTCGATGCCCATCTGCTGCGCCAAAAATGTGTGCTCGAAATACGCCGAATTGGAAACTCCCGGCGTCAGCAACACCGTCGCCGGGTCCTGTTTGTACGCGCAGTTTTCCGGCACCAGGCTGCGCAGCGTCGCCAGCAGTGCTTGCGGATAGTGGTCGATGGGCCACACGCCGTAATCCCGGAACATCGTCGGAAACACCCGCTTCAGCACTTTGCGGTTGGCCAGCATGTACGACACGCCGCTCGGCACTCGCAGGTTGTCTTCCAGCACCGCGAACCCGCCGTCCGGCAGCCGCACCAGATCGGTGCCGCAGATGCTGACGTAGATGTCCCCCGGCACATTCAGCCCGCGCATTTCTCGCCGGAAATGCTTGCAGCTGTACACCAGCTCCCGCGGCACGATGCCTTCGCTAAGAATCCGCCCTTCGTGATAAATATCCCGCAGGAACAGATTCAGCGCGGTCACCCGCTGCGTCAGCCCCTTTTCGATCTTGGCCCACTCCTGCGCAGGAATGATCCGCGGCACCAGGTCGTTCGGGAAAATCCGCTCGGTGCCTTCCTTGCTCCCGTACACCGTGAAGGTGATGCCCTCGTGCAGAAACGTCAGGTCTGCCGCCTGCTGGCTCTTCCGCAGTTCCTCCGGCGGCAGCCCTACCAGGGTCCTATGCAGCGCTTGGTAGTGCTCGCGCGGAACCCCCGGCGCCTCGAACATTTCGTCGTAAGCCTTGTCGAACCGGTAGTTTGGGAAGGATGACGGAACTTGAAATGGTGATGGCAGGGCCGTCGCGGTCATCAGCTCTTTCCGTAAATCCAGCAACCAGCCCGGCATTTTCAGAACCGCCTACTCCATGTTCGTGTGGTTCTGCAGCCCTGTTCCGAGCGATCGCGGGAGCTTAACTCTAGGTCCAGCCCCTACCGCTGTCCAATGCAAATTCTCGATTCATCCGATACGTTTTATCCAATCATCCGTAAATTCGCGCCAATTCAAGGCATCCCACAGGTGCCGCAATTCATTTTCCACAGCCTGGTCCTTCAGTCTTCACACAATTTACCTCGCCTGGACATTCCTCGGTTACAAATGCTGTAATTCTACGTCTGACCAATGGAACCCATGCCCGCCCGCGCAATCGGCAGTCTCCCAGTAGGGGTGCAGCACTGCTGTACCCCAGCTTGCCCAGGCGTCAAACCGCCACCAGAAGCAACTCGCAAGATTCTTCGAGGTACGACCGCATGAAATCGATAACGAGCCCACGGCTCATCCTGCTCCTCGCCTTCCTCTCGTTCCCCATCGCCGCCCCAGCACAAGACTGGCGCCCCCCGACCACCCTCAAAAAGCTCCCCAACGGTCTCACCGTGGTCCTCTCCGAAGACCACTCCGCCCCCACCGTCGGCCTATGCATCTCCTACGGCATCGGCTCCCGCCTCGAGCCCAAAGGCCGCAGCGGCTTCGCCCATCTCTTCGAGCACATGATGTTTGAAGGCACCCCCGACGTCCCCAAAGGCGTCTTCGACCGGGTCCTGGAATCCGGCGGCGGCTTCAACAACGGCCAGACCACTAACGACTTCACCCAATACTTCGAGAGCGCCCCCATCTCGGCTCTCGACGCCATGCTCTGGCTGGAAGCCGACCGCATGAAGACCTTGGACTTCTCCGTCAAGAATCTCGACAACCAGCGCAGCGTCGTCGAGGAAGAAGTACGCGTCAACGTCCTCAATCAACCCTACGGCCTGTTCTACGCCTTCGAGCTTCCTGGCAAGGCCTTCGACAAGTATCCCAACGCCCACAACGGCTACGGCGACTTCAAGGACCTCGACGCCGCTACCATCGACGACGTCCATCGTTTCTACGACCAGTACTACTCCCCGAACAACGCCGTCCTGGCCATCGTCGGCGACTTTTCTTCCGACCAGGTCTTCGCTCAGGTTCAAAAATACTTCGCCGGCGTTCCCTCCAAACCTGCTCCGCCGAGCTCCGACATCTCCGAAGGGCCGCTCACTAAAGAACGCCGAGAGACGGAAATCGACAGCCTCGCCAAAGTTCCCGCCCTGGCCATCGGCTACCGCGTTCCCTCCAGCGAAACCCACGACGCTCTCGTCGGCGCCGTCGCTGGCGAGCTTCTCAACAATGGCCAGGCCGCGCTGCTCTACCAAGCCCTCGTCAAAGACAAGCAGGTCGCCCTATCCATCACCGGCGGCCTCAACTTCAACAATTACACTCCCTACGAATACAAAGGTCCCACACTCCTGGGCTCCTTCATCATTTACCCGCCAAACACAACCGAAGACCAGGTCCTCGCCGCCTACGATCAGGTCATTGCCGACCTCGCCAAAAAAGGCCCATCGCCCGCCCAACTGGAGCGCATCTCCAACAAAATGCGTTCAGACTGGTATACCCAGCTGGAGATCCCCGTCACCCGCGCCCAGGTCCTCTCCCACGCGGCGCTTCTGACCGGCTCCTTCGATCGCGCCTACTCCATTCCCTCCGACCTCGCCACGGTCACTCCCGCAGATGTCCGTGCCTTCGCCGCCAAATATCTGGTAAACGCCAATCGCACCATAATCAATCGCATTCCTAAACCCGCTGACAAGGCCGCCAACGGAGGTGCCCAATGAAATCGCCAGCCCTAGCCATCGCCGCAGCGATCTTGTTCTTTGCCGCCACCGCCAGCGCCCAAAAAGAGGAGCAACCCCTCCCCAAGGACCTCCCGCCTTTCGGCCCGGAGAAACCCCTGCAAGCCCCCGCCGCCAAAGTCTCCAAGCTCGACAACGGCCTCACCCTCTGGCTCGTTCCGCAGCCCGGCTTCCCCAAGGTTTCTTACGTGCTCGCCATTCTCGGCGGCTACCCTGCCGATCCCAAGGACCACCCGGGCCTATCGCAGCTGCTCTCCGCCACCATCGATCAGGGCACCAAATCGCGCACCGCCCGCCAAATCGCCGAGCAGCTACAAGGCGCTGGTGGCGACCTCAGCGCCAACGTAGCCCGCGACTCCATTCGCATCAGCACCGGCGTTCTCGCGTCCAAAGCCGCCGACGGCCTGGCCATCCTCGCCGACATCGCCCAGAACGCCACTTTTCCTGACAGCGAAGTCGATCTCGCCAAGCGCAACCTCGCCGATTCCCTGGACCTCCAGGAAGCCGACCCCAGCTTTCTCGCCAATCGCGCCCTGGCCAGAATCCTCTACGGCGATTCCCCCTACAGCGTGGTCTCCCCCACCAAGGAATCCCTCGCCGCCATGACCCCCGCCGACCTCCGCGCTGAATTCGCCCGCCGCGTCCGCCCAGACCAGGCCCTGCTCGTCATCGTCGGAGATCTGTCCGCCGATCAAATGCTGTCTCTCGCGCGCGATAAATTTGCCGCTTGGCATGCCCCCGCGTCGCCGGCCTCCGCGGTCCCGCCTCCACCCCTGAACCCTCCGCCGCATTCGATCTTCTTCGTAGCCAGGCCGGACTCCGTGCAGACCACGCTGTCTCTCGCCGCCTTCGGTCCCAAGCGCAGCGACCCCGACTTTGAAGCCGCCGAGGTCGCCAACGCCATCTACGGCGGTACCTTCGGCTCCCGCCTCACCACCAACATTCGCGAAGACAAGGGCTACACCTACACCCCGGGCTCCTTTCTCCAGACCTATCGCGCCTCCGGCACCATCCGCACCGGCGCCGACGTACGCAACGCCGTCACCGCCCCCAGCCTCAACGAAATTTTCTACGAAATGAACCGCTTGGCCACCACCAGCCCCACCGAGCGTGAGCTCCAACAAGCCAAGCGCTACCTGGTCGGCATCGAGGCTATCCAGCTACAATCCCGCGACGCCGTAGCCGGCGAACTCGCCTCCCTCTGGACCAAGAATCTCCCGCCCGAAGAAATCGGCACCTACGGCCAGAAAATTACCGCCACCTCCACAGAAGAAGTAGACGCCGCAGCCAAGAAATACTTCCCAGCCTCCAAATCGACCATAGTCGCCGTAGGCGAAGAAAAAGTAATCCGCGACTCCCTCTCCATCTTCAGCCTCCCCATAAACCCAGCCCCGTAAGAATCTCCACTCCGACTCCGCCTTTGTAGGGGAGGGGCTCGCCCCTCCCGACCGATGCGCCTTGCCTCGCTCTAGCCAAATGCGGCCCCGTGTCGTGCAGTCGCGCTGATTGTAGGGGCGGGCTTTAGCCCGTCCCGGCCGATGCGTCTTGCCTCTGTCATCCAACCTCGGTGGCCGTACGGGTGCAGCATGCTGCGCCCCAATCCCCAAGCGCCCAGGCGTAATGTTCGTTGGTCGGTATGTACGCGACATATGTAGCCGCTAGGCTTTAGCCCGGCGAGCCGTCCCACAAACAAAAAAGCCCCGCTCGGCGCGAACCGAGCGAGGCTCTCTCGTCTTCTCTACTTTCTCTCTCTATGTCTTTACTTCGTTGCTTCCTTTTTCTAAGCCCCAGCCGCCTTAACCAACGGCACATCCACCAAATGCTCCGCCAAAAACCAAACCTGCAACTCGTTCGTCCGGATCACATCGCTAACCAGCAAATCATTGGTCCCATCGTCCCCGGCGTCGCTAGCCTGCTTAGCCATGGTCCGCGCTTCCTTCAAAATCGTCTCGTGCGCCTCCAACAACCGCGAAATCTGCACCGGTGCCTCCTCTCGCCCCCGCGGAGGCCGCGGAATAATGGTCGTCTCGGCCACGTCCGCCGCCATAGCAATGCTGATCGCTCCCAGCAACTGGATCCGCTCCGCAATGGTGTCCACCAACTCGTCTTGCTCCCCGTGATGCTTGTCGAACAGCAGGTGCAACTGGTAGAACGTATGCCCGGCCACCTGCCAATGGCTCTTCTTATACAAATCCCGCAAAGTCATCGTGTCCGCCAAAATCTGGTTCAAATTCTCCGCGCTCTCCGCGCACACCTTCTCGTCCAACCCAATCGGCATCCGCGCAATCTTTCCGTACGGCTGAATCTCCCGCGCCTTCTGGTGCAAAATCGGCTTGGACCTCTCCGCTCCTTCTTCCAGTTGCGAATTCTTCGAGTTATTCTTCGGGCTCATAAGCAATCTCCTCCTCAAGAAGCTAAATTCGTTTTGTAGTTCCTCTGCAAAAAACGCCTGCTCAACGAAAAATCGTCGAAAGGCACACCCACTCCAGGGCACACCATCCTTAGACTATCTAGCCCGGCAAAAGGGTGCGTCCTTCTTTCCACAGCGGCGCACCGCGGCCATCTAGTCGCCGGGTTTCCCTTCACCCTGAGGAACAAAGCGCCCGGCGAGCGTATCTCTTCGGTTCCGCCTCCGTCAACCGGGCCTGGGTGCCTCGGGATTCGCAAGCCATCCAGAGCTGTGGGCCACTCCGTGACACCTCCATGGTCCGCCCTATTCAATTATCCGATTGACAGATATCCAATAGAAAGAGTATGAGAAGTGCCCCATTGGGAAGACCATGCTTCCGCTTCTTGCGCTGACCCATGCCGCCATCGCCTTCCCCGGGGGCGAGTTTCGCTTTTTCCTGCCTCTTGCCTTGGCTTTTCCGAGTCGCCGCGCCAACTAGCTTTACGCTCGGCACTCTTCGGGGAGGGAATTGTTCATGCCTACTGCACCTACCACGGCCGGATCACCGTCAGCGTACAAGCGCTGCGTCGGTTTCTGGGAAACCCTCTGCCGCATCTGGACCATCATTTGGAACAAGCGCAAGACCGGCGACCGTTGCAACTATCTTCCCGCCCGGATCATCACCCGTCCCGATCCCTGCATCTATAGCCAGTTCATGCTCATGCAGTTGCATCTCCCGGTCACCTGGGCCAACCCCGACGTCACCATTTTCCTCGCCGGCGTCCCCCAAGACACCTTTCACCTCATTGCCGACACGCTCTACGACGTCCAGATCACCGTCCACAATTCCTCCCACGACCAGCCCGCCGACAATACCCAGGTCAAGGTCGGCTGGGTCGAATTCGGCGCCGGAGGCCAGATTCTCCATCCCATCACCCAGCTGGTTACCAACGTCCCCGTCTGGCCTGGTATTTCCGTGGTCCATGTCCCCTGGCGCACTCCGCCCACTCCCGGCCACTTCTGCATCGACATCCAGCTCTACCATCCCCGCGACGCCAATCCTGCCAACAACCACGGCTGGAACAACACCCAGGTCTATGCGGCCCATTCCCCCGCCGTCACTTCCCTGCGGGTCTTCAATCGCTGGGTGGCGGGAGCCCCCATCCCTCCCAAGCAAGCCAAGGCCGCGCAAGCCGGCGCTCGCTCCGGCGTTCCCTGGAACCTCGTCGAAGTCACCGTCGACTCGTACGTATTTCACGACGCCTACGGCCGCGAAGCCCATCCCGACGAGATGTTCGCTCACCGCCCTCCCGCCTGGCCGGTGAAAATTGAGCCGGCCAACTTTCACTTCGAGCCGAACGAAACCTACCGCGACGTCGCCGTCACCATCGACGCCCCCGGCGGCCCGGGTCCCTCGGAGAATTTCAACATTTCCGCGCATCAAGGCGGCGCCCCGCTCGGCGGAATCACCGTCTTGGTCACCCGCTCTTAAATCGAACGAAGGAGGTAGCAGCCATGGCCGGATGTGATGCGCACAACGATGGTGGAGATTCTCAAGCGGGAGTCCATCGCGTCGAACTCTGGACGCTGATTGTCTCGATCATCGGCGCCGCTGCCGCGTTGGCCCTCTTCCTGTCCCTCGGCCCCCTCGGCTGGGCCGCCCTGGTCGGCATTGTGGCCGCCGCCGTCGCCGGAGCCGCCCTGGGCTTTTTCGTCGGCAGCGCGTACGACTGGTTCACCCGCCTGAAAGAACAAAACCCCAACAAGATCACCATCGCCGGCACCATTGCCTGCGCCGGCAGGAATCCCTTCGGACTTCAGCCTTTTTCCGACGGCGATTGGACCTCCAATATCGCCAACCTCGCCCTCCTCGACCCCGCCGATTTGCCCATCACCGCGCCGGGCGCCACCTCCCAGGTCGACGAGGTCCGCATGCGCGCCGCCCCGGATTCCGGCTTGACCACCGCGGTCCTGAGTTACAACGAGGACAGCTTTAAGACTCCCATCCTGCACTGTGAAATCAGCGCCAGCGCCGGTGCCTACTCCGTCGTCGGAGGCGCTATCGGTTCCGCCGCGGGAGCCGCCGCGGGCGCTGCCGCCGGAATTGCCGGCTGCGCTATTCTGGGCGCTTTCACGTTCGGAATCGGCGCCGCCGTGTGCCTGATGATCGCCGCCATCCTGGCTGCCGCCGGTGCGGTGGTCGGCGGTGCCGCGGGCGATCTGGTCGGCGCCGTCGTCGGCACCATCGTCGACGACCTCGGCGATTTCGACAAACTCGGCAAAACCATCGAAGCCTTCGGCCGCTGCATCATGAGCCTGACCGGCACCTGGGTCACTGACACCAGCCACCAGCACAACGAAATCCACGACATCGAAGCTGCCCAACCCGTCTACTGCTACATCTCCGGCGACACCACCAGCCCGCAAGCCGCCACCGGCGTCGTTGGCATTGGCCGCCAACCAGCCGGCGGCCCCCAAAACGTCCGGTAAGGTCCGTGCCGGCTCTTGCACTTCTCCCCGGGGTTCCCCAGGCTCCGGGCACCGGGTGCCCAAGGCACCGTTCTTGCACCTGGGGTCTTTGACCTTGATCTTGCTACTTGATTCTGCCTCTCCCCCTGCTCAACTAGTCCCCGCAAACTCCGACATATTCCCATCCAAATCCCTCGCCGTGCTCCCCATTGGAGCAGCTCCGTGTGCCCGCCGCAGCTACCTGCCTTCCTCTTTCCTTCTTGCGATGCTGGCCAGGCAAGGACGAATAAGGCTCACCGATGACTGTAACTTCACTCCCGTAGCGGCCGCCGACCGTGGCGGGCGCCTTCTGCCGCCACACCCAGACCCCTCCGCGCTCTACTCGCCGTTCTGCGTCTAGTTGCCACATCGGCGCGGCTCCGCCATTCACGGGCAAACACCGCGGGACGATCGGTCTGCGCTCCAATCGCAAAATCAATGAAGGCGGAACTCGATGAGTATCCTGCTATCTACTTCCGCGGCCTTCTGATTGAGCAACGTCGGTCGATATTGCCACTGCTTCACTGCGTCAACGGCCGCCTTCGCCAAAACGGGATCGCCGCTAACCACGGTTACTTCCTTTATCCTGCCGTCCACCCCGATCACAACGTGCAGCAGAACCGAGCCCCCGGCCTTTGCGGCCTTCGCTTCGTCGGGGTAGATCGGTTCGACCTTGTGGATGATCTGTGCCGCTAGCACGTTCCCGCTAATCCGAATACGCGGAGGAGGAGCGGTGCTTAGCTCCTGCGTCACCCGGGTGTCCAGGTCGCGAAATCCACCCTCCACATAAACGAACTCTCCGATGAACGTTGCATATTGTTCTTTCGGACTCCGCCCCTCGACGCTGTACAGCGCCGTCGGTTGATTCATCGCCGCGAAGAGGGCGAGGCCCGCAGCGCCTTGTAGCGGCGCCGATTTCTGCCACACCTGTACTCCTACGTTCGTCCTTTCCCCCTTCAACGCATACTCGAAGCGCCCCCGGATGTCGCTGGGCGCCTTGGGTAGCAACTCGGCGTACTTCGCCTCCATCCGTGCACCCTCCATGGGACCAAATGTTTTCGTAAACCACGCCGCGTGATCGGGAATCGCCAGACTTGAGAAGTACGACGCAGCCTTCTCCTTGTCCCCGGACTTCACCACCGCAAAAACATCCTCGATCAGTTTCTTGAGACCATCCGCGGACTCGGAGTATTCCGCCTGAGAAACGGTCGGCGCTGGTGACGTGTCTTTCGTTTCCTGCCACCAGCATTCGGAAATCCACTCACAAAAAAGACTGACATTGCAACGATCATGCCCGCCCGAAATCTGCGCATTGGTCACTCCCGGAAATTCAACGAGAAGAGCAGTGAAAAGAATCACGAAATCGCCGCGATTGTATCTCAAGGCTGGGGGAACAGCACGAAGGCTCCGAGTTCCTCTCTCCGGTCACGATTTCCGCACAATATGAGAAACTCCCTCTCGCTGACCAAACCGGAGGTCCCGTGGCGTCGGTGTTCTCCCATGCGGTAGCCGCCCTCGGCATCGGAGCCTTCTTCTACCGGCCCGCAATTCCCAAACGCGTTTGGGTGATCGGCGCTGTCTGCTCCGCCGTTCCCGACCTCGATGTCATCGGATTCCATTTCGGCGTCCGCTACGCCGATTTCTGGGGCCATCGCGGCTTCACGCACTCGCTCCTCTTCGCCGCCCTCCTGGCCGGCGCTGCCGCGATCGCAACGCCGAACTCCTCGTCGCGAACGGATGTGGGAAATCCCTCTGCGCCCATCCCGCGCCTGCAACCTGCGATCAGCCGCCTCTCCCTCTGGACCTATTTCTTCCTCGCCACCGCCAGCCACGGCTTCCTCGACGCCATGACCGACGGCGGCCTCGGCGTCGCCTTCTTTTCCCCTTTCGACAATCGCCGCTATTTCCTCCCCTGGACTCCCATCCGCGTATCCCCGATAGGCATCACCCGCTTCTTCACGCATCGCGGCCTAGCCGTCCTGCAAACCGAGCTCCTCTGGATCTGGTTCCCAGCTGCGCTTCTCATCGCCTCCGCGTGGTTTCTGCGCCGGACCTCCAAGCGATCGGCTTAGGCCACGACCGTTGCGTTGTGAGGGTCCCGTCCCTCGAACCCCGCTGATTAAGTCCCTAACCCCCAAACTTTCAACAGTTTCCCGTTTCTATTCGAATGATGTCGATTAAATAACTTGACAATTAAAGTATTTCGTGCTATTCTTTTTTGTGTATACTCGCTCAGATCCTCGCCTGTTTACCGTGAGTCTCGAAGGGCCGCTACCTCTTTCAACCGCTGCTCCCCTCCCGACACGCTCCTCGACTCGGCTGCCAAACGCACGCTCGTGCACTGCTTCGTGCAAATCGCCCCTTTATTTTCAACAGCTTACAAACTGCATTTTCGGTAAGTCTTGTCCTTTGATACTGATACAAAGTGCTATGGGGGGTGGGGGGGTATGAAACATCCGCAGCGCTCTTCAATGGCGCATACATTCCTCACTTCAAACGCGATATCTCCCCTTTATTTTCAGCAACTTCCAACATACCAATTTGCAAGTCATTTCTTTTCAAATCGATACACCATACCCCGGGGGGTGGGGGGTATGAGTAGGCTAACCAGCGATCTGCAGTTGCAAACCGTCCCATTCGCTAAAAGACGCAGCGAAGACTGGCCAGTCACCACTCACGAGTCACCAGTCACTATCCCCTCGCCTTGCCCTTCAACTGCTTCGCCAGCTTCTCGATCGCTTCCATCCGCTTGTACATTCCCACAGACAGCACGTCCGCCGTCGGCGTCCGCTGCACTTCGTCCCGCAATTCGCTGGTCAACTCGTACAGTCGCTCCACGCCGGCACGAAAGTCGCGCTCGCTTTGCACCCGCTGCAGCGCTCGCTGGTTGGCGGACGGCGCGCCTCCGGACTGCGCGCCGTTCGGTCCCGGGGGCACCGCCGGTGGCGGCGGATCCGGCATGCCTCTGTGTTTCTCCTGTGTCGCCAGCCATCCGTTTCCCGCGGCCATGCAACTGCCCAGCACCGCTACGCTCGCCAAGAATCCGCGTCGTGTTTCACGCATATTGTCCTCCCCGGGCGTCATCGAGGTCTCAATGCAGGTAGGCGGTCACCACGTAGAAACCCGCAAGCAACACCGTCAGGGACACCACCGCGGAATTCCGCGCCCGGTTGGCTTGGGTCTTGTCCTCCAGCACGTCGCCGATCGCCGAACTCAGGAAGAACACCTGCAATCCGGTCAAAAGGCTGGCGGCTACTTCCACCAGCGCGAACTGGTGAAAAAGCGCCACAACGAAAATGGCGCCGCTCGCCACCGCGGCAGCAACACTCATCAGGATCGTAGCAACGTGCCGTTTCATGGCCTGCTCGCGCGAATCATATCACTCTGCGACATGCTAGGAACGCTTCGATACTCCGGCTGGCGGGCTCCCGGCGCCACGTCCGTCAGCGCGAGGACCTCAGCCGCCTCCATCCCGCAATTTGCTCCCGCAGGGTGTTCAAACTGTTGGCCATGCGATCGGCTTCCACGTTCATCAGCGCATACTGCTCTCCCACCGCCGTCGGGTTTTCTGTCAAACGCCGGTGGTCCGCCCGCAAGTCCGGCCATTTCTGGCCCGCGGGACGCGCCGTGCGAAGTTCCGCCGCCAGCCCCTGCAAAGTTTTGTTCACGTCGGCGGCCAACGCGCGAAATTCCGGCCGCACCGCCGGCCGCTGGCCCGGCACGATTCCCGCTTCAACGGACATCACCGCGTGCACGAAGCGGTGCGAACTCGCCAGCATCCCCAGCAGCAAGGCCACTTCCTCCGCCCGCGTTCCTGGCTCCGCCTCCATGCGATCGACGGAAGCCACCGCATTCGTGCGCGCCCGCCGCGCCGCCAGCCGCGCCCTATCGACCTCCGCCGGATTCCATTCGCCCTCGCGCGTCAACGCATCGCCCACCGCGGCGAAGTACGCGCGATACCCATCCAGCAGCCGCGCCATCACTTCGGCCACCTGGGTGCGTTCCCAGGTCGGCCACAGCACATACGCCGCCAGCGCCAGCGCTCCGCCCGCGATGGTATTGACGCCGCGCGGAAAAATCACATCCTTGGGCAGGACCCCGGTGAAAGAAATCATCAGCACGATCAAGGCGCTGACCGCCACCCCGAAAATTCCGTAGTTGGCCGGACCGATCCAGCGCAGCAAAAACACGAAGGCCCCGATGAGCACCACTTCCAACCCGAGTCCCGGAGGCAAAAAATGAAACATCGCGGTAGCCAGCAAAAGCCCCGCGATGGTGCCCGCAATGCGCAGCAACCCGCGAGTAAACGTCACCGTGAACTCCGGCTTCAGCACCAGCACGGTGGTCATCGGCAGCCAGTACGCGCGCTGCGTCTCGATGCTGTGGGAAAGCGTTTCGGCGATGGCCACGCCGGCGGCCAGACGCACCGCGTGGCGGCACACCGCGGACTGCAAGCTGAGATTGGCGGCCACGCGCGCCAGGTTGCTGGCGAAACGCATGCGCCAGGGCCGCGCTTTTTCCCGCTCGTGCCAGGCCGCCGAGCCCGCCGGCGTGGCGTCTCCGGCCAGTTGCATGGCCGCGCGAAGTTGGCCGGCCAGCGCTTCCATCTGAAAGAGCGCGTCGCGGACCGCCGCAGCCAGAAAACCGCGCTGCGGCATGCTGCTGCCGCGAAGAGAATCGATGGCCGCATGCATTTCGGTCCGCCAGGATTCGTCGGTGGCCAGGGGTGCGCTGCGTTCCAGGGATTCGCCGATGGCGGTCATCACCCGCGCGGCGGACTCGAGAAAACTCTCGACCATCTCCGCGGGGGCAAAGCCGAACTTTTCGCGGCGCATGCGGCGGAGCAGCCGGCCCAACGTGAACAGGCGCAAGCGCATGCGCTCGGACTGGCTGAGCAGCGCGCGAAAGCGCTCGCTTTCCGGGCTGTGGTCGGAGACCCGCGCGGACAGCGCTTCCTGCGCGCGGGTGCTGGGATCCCCAGGCGGCGGAGCTCGCATCAGCCCCGCAGGAGAAGAGGCGGCTTTTCCGAACGCGAGGTACAAACTGGCCAGCGCGCGCCGCTCTGGTTCGTAGCTGCGCACCGGCCACAGCGCCAGCGAGAGCAGCATCTGAATCACGCCGCCGAGGAAAGCCAGGCCGCCGGCTTGCAGGGCCCGCTCGGGCGTAAGGGCTTGCGCGGAGTAAATGATCAGCACCACCAGGCTGACCACGCCGAGTCCCTCGGCGTTGGGGCCCAGCGCGACGGCCATGCCCGAGCCAAAGGCCCAGGCGCTGGCCAGCACGATGGCAGCCACGCTGTGGTGGCCCGCGAGTCCGCCGGCCATGACGGCGATGGCGCACAGCGCGCTCGATGCCAGCATGCGCTTGGCGCGCTGCCCGTAGGGATCGTGACCGTCCGAATACGCCACGTTGAGCGCGCCGCTGGCCACGGCCAGACCGCCGAGCGGCATGCCGATGGCGAGGCCGGCCGCCAGCGGGGCGGCGACTCCCACGGCGTTGCGCAAGGCGATGGCCGGCTGCATCTTGGCGATGTCGACGTTGAGCGCGCCGCGCCAAAAGGATTGCCACTTGTTGATTTGCTGGGTTTCCGGGATTTTCGTTTCAGTTGACGGTGCAGCATTTTGCGAAACGGAATTTGCGACATGTGGCGCATCGCCGTCAGGGCTGGTTGCGGCAATAACGGGGTCGCCGGGTTCTCGGCTCGCTGCGGCAGGCAGCTTTTCTTCGCTGTCCATTGCGCTTTAGGATAGTCGAGTCGGTGGGATTCCGTGCCAGCATTTGCAGTCGCGTGTGGCTTGCTGCCGTAACTTTCGCGGAGCGCAGGGCATCTCACTAGAAAATCCGTCTGAGGAGTTAGTGGTCATGGACAAACGCCGGTTGGGAAGAAACGGGCCGCTGGTTTCGGCTTTGGGGCTGGGTTGCATGGGGATGTCGGAGTTTTATGGGGCGCGCGACGATGCCGAGTCCATCGCTACGATTCATCGCTCCGTTGAATTGGGCATGACGTTTCTGGATACCGCGGACGTTTACGGTTATGGCGACAACGAAGTCTTGGTCGGCAAGGCCATTCGCGGGATGCGCGAGAAGATTTTCCTGGCGACCAAGTTTGCCATTGTGCGCGACAAGGCCAATCCGGCGGCTCGGGGCGTCAGCGGCAAGCCGGAATATATTCGCGCGGCTTGCGATGCCAGCTTGAAGCGGCTGGGCGTTCAGACCATCGATTTGTATTACCAGCACCGCGTCGATCCGAACACGCCGATCGAAGAGACGGTTGGTGCGATGGCGGATCTGATTGGTGCCGGGAAGATTCGGCACATCGGATTGTCGGAGGCTGGGCCGGCTACCATCCGGCGAGCGCACGCCACGCATCCCATTGCCGCGCTGCAGACGGAGTACTCGTTGTGGACGCGCGATCCCGAGGATGAAGTGCTGGCTACCACGCGGGAACTGGGGATTGCGTTCGTCGCCTACAGTCCATTGGGTCGGGGATTTTTGACCGGGCAATTTAAGAAGTTTGAAGATTTCGCGCCGGATGACTACCGGCGGAATTCGCCACGATTTCAGGGGGAGAATTTTCAGAAGAATCTGGATCTGGTGGCGCGGGTGGAGGCTATCGCCAAGGAAAAGAAGTGTACGCCGGGGCAGTTGGCGTTGGCGTGGTTGTTGGCGCAGGGCGAGGACATTATTCCTATTCCTGGGACGAAGCGGCGGTCGTATTTGGAGGAAAATGCCGGAGCGGTGAACGTGAAGCTAACCGCGGAAGATTTGCGGCGGATCGATGAGGTGGCGCCGCACGGGGCCGCGAGCGGGGCGCGTTATCCGGAGAGCATGATGGCGCTGGTGAATCGGTGACCGCGGCGCGAGTCGAGCGAGCGCGAAATTTGAAATCGGGCGCAGCAGTGCTGCGCCCCTACATTGGGCCATGGACGGTTCGCTTTCGCCGGGCCCTTCGTTCCTCAGGGATGAACTAAAAAGCCCAGCGCCTACTAGCAAAGAGCGGGTAGCCGCGGTCGTGCTTAGCGGCCGCCGGTGCGGAGGGACGGTAGCGTGAACTTTGGCGTGATTTCCTTGCGCTTGGACCAGTCGTGGTAGGTGTGGCACTCGAAGCAGCGGGATTCGGCGTGGTCGGGGCCGGGGGCATGGCAGGTTTGGCAGGTGGCGATGCCCGGCAGCAGGATGTCCGTTGTTTCCGTGCTCTTTAGAGCCTTTTCGTGGCAGCTGATGCAGGTGAAGCCGCGGTGGGCGTCGTGATCGAACTTGGCGTGCGGCATCCATTTCACGGTGACATTGGATTGCGCGACCGCGGGAAGCGGCGCCAGAGCCTTCGGGGCTGAGTCCTGCACTTGGGGCAGGGAAGCGCCGTTGGCTTGCGTCAGCGTGTGGCACTGTTTGCAGGTTTTGCGCCAGAGCAATTCTTCGGCGATGGCGGTGCGTTCGGTAACCCATTGCGCGGGCGTTAGGATGCGCACTTCCGGCGGAATCGGTTTGCCGGTGAGATCGCGGCTGGGGTCGCGCACAACGCGCACGTCGGCTGGATGCGCGGCGATATACTCCTGAAATTTCTTCAGCAAAAATGCATGCACTACTTCGGGCTTGTCGTGCGGGACACCTTCGTCGAAGTGTTTGTCGAAGGAGAGCAAGTGGCAGGAGGCGCAGGCGGTCGCGAATTTTACCGGGGCCATCAATTCGCGGCCGGTCATGGGAGTGCGAGTGGCCAGCGTTTCTGCTTTTGTGGGGCGCAGCTCGCCTTCTTCGGAGTACGTGGGCGTCGCGGTGACGTATTTGGCGTCGGCGTAGGTCCAAGTGGCCTTGACCGCTGCGGAACGGTGGCAGTCGGAGCACTCCAGTTGGACCATCGGGCCGTTAGGTCCGCGGCGGATGGGTTTCATGTGGATAGCGTGATTCAGCTTGATGGTTTGCGGGTCGCGCTGGCCTTCGCGGAGGGCGGCAAATTGCGGGTGGCCGTCCTGGAAGCTGTCGATGTGGGCCGCGTAGTGCGGGGCGCCGGCATTGGTCTTGAGGTCGCCGTGGCATTCCGCGCAGGTTTGACTGCTCGCGGCGGTGATATTGATGCGGCCGCGATGTTCGGTGTGGCAGGTGGCACACTCGAAGGTGGTCACCTGGGTGGCGTGATGGACCGGGCCGTCGTGGCAGGAGAGGCAAGCGGAGTCCGTGGCTTTGGCGGAGAAGACGCCGGCTTTTTGGAGATGGCAGGTGGCGCATTCTTTTTCGAGGACGGCGTGGGCGGCGCTCATGCGGCCGCTGGAGTAGACCCGGGAGTCTTTGGCGAAGGTGCGCCAGGCGATCCAGGTTAGCGCGAAGACAGGAAGTAGGAGGCTTAGCCAGAATTTGGCGCGCTTGTACGGAGTCGGCCTCTTGAAATAGTTGAGGTCGATGCGTTGAGCGAGTTTTTTTGTTGTGCGTGTTCTGGCCACGGTTGCGAACCAAAGTTTAAGAGTTCAAAGGTTCAAGGGTTTAAGTCCTTGAACGCTACAGCTTGCTGAACTGGGGCGCAGCAGTGCTGCGCCCCTACAACGGAACGCCTGCGCTGTTTAGGCGCCGCGATAATTTTTTACACCGGCGGGCACGGCATGCCGTGCCCCTACGATGGCCGGACGTCGTCTGTGCCTGGTCATGACGAATATCTCAGCGCCATCACCGCGTGGACGGCGCCTAGCAAAATTAACGCGAGCGAGAGCGGGATGTGCAGCAACAGCCAGCCGTGGAGCCAGTGATGCAACAACTCCTGGCGCGAGAGTTGGCGCGCTTCGTCGCAAATGTCTTGTAAATCTTCCAGCGTGGAGTGGGCTGCCGGGGGTAGCAGGGTGCGCAGGCCGACGAAGGCGCTGCGGGCTTTGTCGGGGCTGGCAAGGCGCGAACCGCGTTGTTTGGGTTGCTCCAGGAAGGGGCGCATTTCGTTCAGGTAGAAGCGGCGGAGCGGGGCGCTTTCTTCTTCCGAGAGCAGGAGAATTTCCGTGGCCGCGGCTACAGCGGCGCCTCCGGTGGTGACGGTGATCGTGCTCATGGGACGCATGGCGGTGAAGCCGCCGGCGCGCTGGGCCGCTTCTTGAGGGCCTTTTGAGAGGTTCAGCGGGCCGCAGGCGGTTTCCACGTCTTTGTCGGCTTCTTCGCGCAGGAGTTTCCGGACGTTGGCGATTTCTCCGTAGATGGTTTCTAGCGGAACGTCGCTGGTCATCATGCGCGGGACGTAGTTTTGCAGGACTGCGCCGAAGACGCCGCTGAGGACGGTGATGATCAGGAGCCACATCAGGAGTTCTTGTTAGCGTGCCGCCGAAATGGAAGCCGCCGTGGAACAGGATTAGCGGGAGGCTTAGCAGGCCGAGCCAGAGATGGCCGCGCATCCAGGCTTGGGCGCGGCCCAGGCGCCAGACCGGGACGCGCTTTCGGGCGCCGAGCAGGCCGGCGAAGATCATGAAGGCGAAGCCGGCGATGCCGAATGCCAGACCTATTGGGCTGCCGCCGCTGGGGCCTTGCGGGGAGTTCAGGGTGTAGAAGACATAGACCACCGCGGACGCCACTAGAATTACCAGCGACGCTATGACCCATCCGCGTTGTGTTTGGTCCATTCGCACGTCAGGGTGTCCTTGAGCCTTGGCCGAGCATGTTGGCGAAAAATTCGCGGGGGTCTACGCGATGGGCGGCGTCGTGGGGGCAGGCGTAAACGCAGCTGGGTTCTTCCAGGTTGGTGCAGAGATCGCAGGACGTGGCTTTTTGCTTCACTACGGCTTTCTGGCGGCCGGGGCGTTCGGGATCTTCGGCCATTACCTCGAAGGGGTGCAGATTGATGTTACCGTAGGGGCAATTGCGCGCGCATAGGCCGCAGCCGATGCACCAGTCTTCGATGATGACTTCGAGAGAGTTGCGGCGGCGGATGGAGCCGACCGGACAGCCGACCATGCAGAGCGGGTCGCGGCATTGACGGCAGGACGTGGCGACCAGGTATTGATCGAAGCGCAGGCCTTCGCGCACCAGGCGGGTGACGCCGTCGTGAGCGTCGGCGCAGGCGTTGACGCAGGCGTCGCAGCGGGTGCAGTTCTCAAGATCCAGGATGAGCAGGCTTTGCGCTTCCATCAGGCCTTGCGAGAGGAATTGGTCGATGGGGACGTTGTGAACCATTTGCATGCGCTGCTGGTTGGCGGAGCGGCGCTCTTCGGCGACTTTTTGCAGGCCTTGGCGGACGCTGGGGAAGCGCTCGACCATTTGGCGGAAATCGTCGCCGGAGACGCGGACGAGTTCGACGTGATCGAGCGCGGTGCAGGTGGCGGTGCGGATGCCGCCGCCTAGCAGGCCGATTTCGCCGAAATAATCGCCGCGGGAGAGATAGGCGAGGATGAGTTCGCCGCCCGGGTAATTTTCCGATACCTTCACGAATCCGATGCGCACCAGATAGAAGCTGTCGGCGGGATCGCCCTGGCGGCAGATCACCTGGCCCGGGGCGAAGCGCTGCAGCTCGACGCTTTCCTTGAGGTGCTCGATGAAATCCGGAGCGAGGTCCGCAAACATGGGGACGCCGCGAAGATGATTCTCGAGGGCGCGGCGGCGATAGTTCTGGTCGAGGGCGGCGCGGAAGGTTTTGTTCTTCATCATGATGTCGAGGACGTTGCGAAGCATCTCGTAGGCCACGACATCGGAGGTCGCGCGGACCGTAGCGGAGCGCGGATAGAAATTCATGCAGGTCATTTCGCCGAAGAGGTCGCCGGGACCGAGCTGGGCGACGGGATTTTCGTAGGAGAGGTCGACGGAGGCGTCGATGGGAATGGTGCGGTCGCGGGTTTCGCCTTCGCGCTTGTCTTCCTGGCGCGGGGTGAGCGTGCTGGTGAGGCGCTTGAAGAAACCTTTGGCGCCGCCTTGCGTTTTGACGTGGGCAATCGGCGAGGAGATGGAAACCTGGGCCTGGCCGTCGACGATGTAAAAAGCCGTGGAGCCGAATTCGCCTTCGCGGCAGATCACTTCGCCCTTGCGGAAGTTGCGCTTTACGATGGCGCCGCGATTGAGTTCCAGGAACGTTCCGGAAACGCCTTTGAAAACCGGGAGCTTGAGGAGTTCTTCGGCTTCCAAGCCCTGCGCGCCTGCGCCGGTGGCGATGGCGGTGCCGACCACGCTTTTGTTGGTGAGCGCGCCGGTGGGACAGGAGACCATGCATTCGCCGCACGAGATGCAGGTGGAATCGCCCATCGGGGAATTCAGATCGAAAGCGATGTCCGTGGCATAGCCTTTGCCCATGCGGCCGAGGACGAAATTGGTTTTGATTTCGTCGCAGCCGCGGATGCAGCGGTCGCAGAGGATGCAGGCGTCGTGATCGACGGCGATGGCCAGGGAAGATTCGTCTTTGCCGCGGGAGACGGTGCGTTTGGCGAAACGCGGCTGAGTGATGCCTGCGTTTCTGGCGTGGGTCTCCAGTTCGCAATCGCCGGAATGTTCCTGACGGGCACACGGGGTGGGATGATCCGACATCAGCAGTTCCAGCACGGTTCTTCTGGCGTTGAGAACCTTTTCGGAATTGGTGACGACCTTCATGCCCGGGTCGACGGGGCGGACGCAGGAGGCGGTCAGAACACGGCCGCCGGCTTCCACCAGGCAAAGGCGGCAGACGCCTACGGGAGTCTCGTTTTGCAGGTGGCAAAGAGTGGGGATGGCGACGCCGTTCATGCGGGCGGCGTCGAAGACCGAGGTGCCGGCGGGGACGCGGACGGGTTGGCCGTCGATGGTGAGATCGATCAGGCCGGGAGGTGTGGTGGTTGCGCTCATAAGAAATCGAAACTAGAAACTAGAAACTAGAAACAAAAAAAACGCTACGGGCGAATGCCTACTCTTTGCGCCTCGCTGGCCTTGGCAGCGGGGGTGAAACAGATTCCGCTGGGGCATTGGCCATGCAAGGCGTGGGCGTCTACTTCTGGGCGAAAATGTTTTAGCACGGATTGGATGGGGGCCGGGACGATTTGTCCCAGGCCACAGATCGACGCCAGGCTCATGGCCTGCGAAAGTTCGTCGAGTAACCCCAGGTCGGCGCGATATTGCGGCTCGGGCAGGCCGCCTTGGGTCCAGCGCGCCAGGAGATCGACCATTTTTTGCGAGCCTACGCGGCAGGGGACGCACTTGCCGCAGGATTCGTTGCGATAGAAGCGCACGGCGTTGAGGGCCATGTCCAGCATGCAAGTGGTGTCGTCGCAGACTACGATGGCGCCGGAGCCGAGCATGGAGCCAGCGTCGGCCAGGGCTTTGAAATCGACGCGCACGTCGACCATGGACGCGGGCAAGATAGCCGGACGACGGACCGGAGGGCGCGAAGGCTTTTAGTTGGCGGCCGCCGCGGATTCCGCCGGCGTATTTGAAGATGACTTCGCGCATCGGGAGGCCCATGGGGACTTCGAAAATGCCGGGGTTGGCTACGTGGCCGCTGACGCCCACAAATTTTAGGCCGCGAGAGCCGCCCTGGCCCTGGGCTTTGAACCACTCGACGCCGCGGGCGAGAATTTGCGGGGCGTTGGCGAAGGTTTCCACGTTGTTGAGGACCGTGGGTTTTTGCCAGACGCCGGCCTGGACCGGGAAGGGCGGTTTGTTGCGGGGCTCGGCGCGCTTGCCTTCGATGGCTTCGATCAGGGCGCTTTCTTCGCCGCAGATGTAGCCGCCGGGGCTGACAAAAACTTCCAGGTCGAAGTCGAGATCGGTGCCCAGGATTTTTTTGCCGAGCAGGCCGGCGCGATAGCAGCGGCGAACTTCCTCGCCGAGGATTTCTTCCTGGAGATGGTATTCGTGGCGGATATAGAGGATGCCTTTTTTCGCGCCGCTGATGAATCCGGCCAGGATCATGCCTTCGATGACCAGGTGCGGAAGATGGGTGAGGATGAAGCGGTCCTTGATGGTGCCGGGCTCGCTTTCGTCGGCGTTGCAGACGACGTATTTTTCGGACCCTGGCTGTTTGCGGACCAGATCCCACTTCATGCTGGTGGGGAAACCGGCGCCGCCCATGCCGCGGAGTTCGGAGGCTTTGAGTTCAGCGAGCGCGCCGTCCCAATCTTTGGAGGCGGCGAGCTTGCGGGCTACGCCGTACTTTTGGTCGTCGGGGTAGGGGTCGGAGGCGCATTGCACGCGGGCGTGGTCGAGGTGCGGGGCTTCCAGCGAGTCGCCGCGAAGGGCGCTGTTTACGATTTGTTCGGCGCGGGCGGGGGTGACGTCGGTGAAAATTTGATCATTGATGGAAGCGGCTGGGGCGTGATCGCAGCGGCCCAGGCAGGAGACGTCGCGAATCAGGACTTCCTTAGGGCTGGAGGTGGAGAAGCGATGTTCCAGGTCGGCGCGCAGGTCGCCGGCGCCGTTGAGGTGGCAGCTCATGTCGGCGCAGACGCGGACATCGGCTGTGGGCGGCGGGGTCAAATGAAAATGGGGGTAGAAGCTGGCGACGCTGTGAATTTGATACAGGGGCGTGCGGGTGCGCTGCGACAGAGCTTCCAGCTCAGGCTTCGGCAGGAAGCCATAGCGCAATTGTATGGCCCGCAGGTCGTCGAAGATCACGGCGTCCCGTCTCGTGTGAAAGGCGCTGAACGGTTTCCAAGGACACCGTACAGCGCGAAGTGAGGTGCTAAATCCCCTGCATACTACTGGGGTAGGCACCCAGTGTAAAGGGGGTTGGGGGTCTTCCGGCGCGGGGTCGCAAAAAAGTTAGGGCGACCGTTGACTTCCCCGGACAGCACAGATATAAGCGATAAGCTCCTCTGGGCATCCCGAATGCGAAATGCCGCCATTTCCTTGTGCTTGAGCGCCACAGTGTGCTGGGTGCTGGTGTCGCCTGCCGCGCTGGTGGAGGCCAAACCCGGCGGGGCCGGCGCCGCGAAGACAACGGCGGCGGCTTCGGC
Source organism: uncultured Acidobacteriota bacterium (assembly GCA_963788495.1). Lineage (GTDB taxonomy): Bacteria > Acidobacteriota > Terriglobia > Acidiferrales > UBA7541 > Acidiferrum. Next base: position 160,304 of record CAWBGX010000010.1, read on the forward strand.
AGCGGGGCACGCGGACGTCAGCGAGCCGGGGAAATACATTGGACCGGGCTCGTGCGCGGCCACCAGTTGTCATGGAAGCGTGAAGCCCATCGCGGGCAGCCGCATTCTGCAGGACGAGTATTCCACCTGGATCATTAAGGATAAGCACAGCCGGGCGTATCAGGCGCTGACCGGAGAGGTCGGAGAACGCATGGCCCGGATTCTGAAGCTGGGCGCCAAGGCCGAAGAGGCGCCGAAGTGCCTGGCATGCCATGCGCTGTACACCACGCCGGAACAGCGCGGGCGGCCCTTCGAGATTACCGAGGGGGTTTCCTGCGAAAACTGTCACGGGCCGGCGCAAGGGTGGTTGGGACAGCATACGGCGCGCGAGTCCCCGGAGAAACACGCGGAGTCGGTGCGCTTGCACATGGTGGACACGCGAGACGTGCTCGTGCGCTCGGGAAAATGCCTGGAATGCCACCTGGGAACGCGGGAGAAGTTTGTCGATCACGAGATGATCGCGGCGGGGCACCCGGACCTTTATTTTGAGCTGGATTCGTTTTCGGCGGTGATGCCGCGGCATTGGAAGGTGCCGCGGGAGTCCGCGCCGGGCAAACCGGTGGAAGATGGCGCGTGGGTGGGCGTGCGCGACTGGAGCACCGGGCAAGCGGTGCAATTGCGGGCGGCCATGGACCGGCTGACGTGGCGGGCCAAGGGCGAGCGCTACGATAAGAAAGATGTTTGGCCGGAATATTCGGAGCTTTCCTGCTTCGCTTGCCATCACGCCCTGGGTCCCGCGAAAGATAGCTGGCGGCAGGAACATGGATATGTCGGACGGCGGCCCGGCGACCCGGCATGGAATGCGTCGCGGTACGTGGTGTTTCGGCTGTTGGCGAAGCAGGTGGATTCGGCGTCGGCGCAGGAACTGGACCGGCAGCTGTTGGCGGTTTCGGATGAGATGAGCAAGCTCAATCCGGATCGCAGCGCGGTTGCGTCGGCAGCGACCGCGGCGGCACCGCTGGCCCAGCGGATCGCGGAGCGCTTGGCGGGAATGCAGTACGATCAGGCGGTCACGCTGCGCATGCTGCAACGCATCGGGGATGATGCCGAGGATATTTCGCTGTCCGATGAACGCTCTGCGGAACAGGCGGCCATGGCGCTGGATTCGCTGTACATCGCGTATAGCCGGGACGCCAAGCCAGCGAATGCGGCGGAAGTTCGCGCGGCGATCAACGGCTTGTTTCAGCAGGTGGAGAATCCTTCGTCGTATAATGCGGATCAGTTTGCTTCGGCGCTGCGGCGCATTCGCGCGCTCTTGCAGTAGCCATTGATTTTGCCTGTTTGGGACTACTTGCGACTCGATTCCATCCCTTTCGCGGTAAAGTAAGAGCTCCTCTCGCGTTTTCCAGGCTATCGATGAATCGTCTTGAGAATTGGTTTTGCTCCACGTCGTTCTGGCGGCAAATTACCCATAGGAAGCTGCTGCCCTGGATGTTGTCGGGAGCGGAATTAGGGGAGCACTTGCTGGAGGTTGGCGCGGGCCCAGGCGCAGCGACGCAGGAATTGCGGCGGCGGGCGGCGCGGGTTACCAGTATCGAGTATAGCCATGCTTTTGCCGCAGAGCTGATGGCCCGGCGGGGCGGGGCCAGTGGCGGCGTTTTGCAGGGTGACGCCGCGGCTTTGCCGTTTGCGAATGGCAGTTTTTCTTCGGCCATCGCCGTTCTCGTCTTGCATCACTTGCGCTCCATCGAGCTGCAGGATCGCGCGTTCGCGGAAATTTACCGCGTGCTGCGGCCCGGAGGAATCTTTTTCGCGTTTGAGATCCACGATGGATGGTTGCAGCATGCGATTCACAGAAACAGCACATTTGTGCCAGTGGTGCCAGCTTCTGTTCCGGCGCGGCTGACCGCGGCGGGATTTTCCCGGGTTACCGTGGATCTTCGGCGGGGAGCTTTCCGGCTGCGCGCCATGCGGGCGCGGGAGGCGTGACGGTCATCTCGCGAAGAACGCGGCCGCGGGAGGCGTGACGGTCACCTCGCGAAGAACGCGGCGGCTTGCCTAACGCACGGGGCGCTACGAACGTTAGTGGCGCTGCGCATGGACTCGGGACGACCGCGGACATTACTTGTCGGCTGCTATCGGGCCTAGTTCGCCGCGCGTTTGGATGACCCGCAGAATGGAATTGCGCGTGATCATGCCGATGACGTGCGTGCCATCGTTTTCGGCTCCGCTCACGACCGGCATCTGATTTACGTCGGCGGCGAGCAGGCGTTCGAGCAAGCCGAGCAGCGACTCTTCCGGTGCGGCCCACAAGATTTTCTCCCGCGGAATCATCACCGCCTGAACCGACATGTGCGCCCATTCCTGGCGCGGGACCGAATTCAGCGTGTGGACGTTCATCATGCCGACCAGACGGTCGTCGGTGACCACCAGGTGGCAACGCCTGCCGGTGCGAATCACTTCCTGGCCATATTCCTCGAGGGAGATTTCGCGCGCGACGGTGGGCACTTCGTGGCTCATCACGTCCGCGGCGCGCAAACCGGACAGGGTTTCGCGGATGGCGATTTGCGCTACGCTTTCTTGCGCCGCGTTCAAGAGAAACCAGCCGATGAATGCGAGCCACAGCCCGGATTGCCACTGGCCCTTGCTGATCGCGTACCACGCGCCGAAAACGATCATGCCGTAGGCGACCAGCTTGCCGCTGGCGCCGGCAACTTTGGTGGCGCGAGTGAAGTCCTTGGTAAGGCCCCAGACGATGGCCCGGAAAATCCTGCCGCCATCGAGCGGGAAGCCCGGCAGGAGATTAAAGACCGCCAGGGCGGCGTTGGTTTCCCAGAGCCAGGAAGCCAGAGCACCGGTCATCGTGGCGAAGGGGAAGAACAACGTCACGCCGTAGAAGACGGCGGCCAGAAAGAAACTAGCGAGCGGGCCGGCAATGGCGATGTTGAATTCCTGAATGGCTTTCGAGGGTTCCCGGCCGATGCGCGCAACCCCGCCAAAGACGAACAAAGTGATGGAGACCACGCGAATTTTGTAAGCCAGAGCCACCACGCTGTGCGAGAGCTCATGAAAAAGCACGGAAGCAAAAAAGAGCAGGCTGGTCGCGACGCCAACGGACCAATGCTGCGTTGAGGTCCACTGTGGATGCTCCTTGGTGAACTGCACCGCGAGCGACATGGTGATCAACACGAAGATGATCACCCAACTCGCGTGGAGGTATATGGGAATCCCGAGAATTCGGCCGATGCGCAGACTCGATCCGGTGTTCATGGAGGTCTCCTGAATAGCCTAGCACAAGGTCGCCGCGAGGCCCGGCAGGAGTGTTGCAATGGTCCGTTGACGTGGTAAGTCCTGCTCCGGCTACGAATACCGCGCTAACTTGAAGGCTGGTTTGGCGCGTGCTTTGGCCCGCACCGTGTGTCTCACGACACGATTCCGCGATCCCTCGCTATCCGCTAACCCTATTTTATTCAACTAGATAGACCCTGGTTATCCGGGTGCCATCTCCATGGTCGCAGGACAGGAGGCACCCATGATTGCTCTGCTGAGTTTTACGACGCTGGCCGTCGTCACGATTTTGGCTCTTGCCGCTGGTACGGCGTTTCAGTGGTTGCTGCTGCAGGTTTCGGTGCGGCTGATGCAGCCGGCTACGGCCCGGCGCCGCGTGGTGGGCACGGAATTGGCGCACGGCACCGCACAACTGGCGCGTGCGTTTGTGACGCACCGCTAGGTGCCTGCAGGGAAGAACCAGGTTCTCGACTGCGCCCTTTGACCGTGCTGGCGGTTTGAGGAACAAGTTGAGAGCCGGTAACCCCGAAGATTCCCCGGCCCAGCGCGAGCGGCGGAGCAAGCGGTCACCACTTCGCCGCAGCGTGCCGGGAAAAAGTAGAAGGGAGCAACACCATGCTGGTTCTGAAATATCTCTTGATGATCCTCGGCGCGGGGCTTTTCGGCAGCGCCGGGGCGTTGGTGGTCTATGACATCTACCTCTCGGAGCAGTTGCGCCGATTACTGAACCGCGGGGCGGTGACTGGGGAGTCCGGGCTGGCGGCGAGCCCGCTGGCGCGCCTCCCTTTAGGACCGATCCGCTGGGGACTCGCTCAGCGGCTCGCGTTGGCGGGGGTGCTGCCGTTGCTCCTGGCGCTCAGTATCATCGTGATTCCCGACGGATCGGCTGGCGTGCGCGTCAGCCAGATTTGGGGCGCGCGACCCGGCACGCTATATCCGGGCGTGCACCTGATTACTCCGCTGGTCGATAGCGTGACGTTGTACGACACGCGGGAACAGGTCTACACCACGGCGGCGATCCAGTCGCCGAAGTCCGACGCCGAAGTGCTGACAGTGCAGGCGCGCGAGGGCTTGAACATCGGTTTGGCGGTCAGCGTGCGATACCGGCTCGATCCGCAACGCTTGAGCTACATTCACGATAACCTGCCGCGGCCTGTCGGCGATGAAGTGGTGGCGCCAACCGTGGCCACCATCTACCGACAGCTGGCGCCCAACTACATCACGCGCGAGATTTTCGCGACCAAGAGGGAAGAGCTGCGCATTGCGGCAGCCACGGCCATCACCACGCGCCTGGGCGCGGACGGCATCGTGGTGCGCGAAGTGTTGCTGCGGGATTTGAAGCTGCCGGAAGAATACGCGCAAGGGCTGGAAGGGTTGTTGCTGAAAGAGCAGGAGAACGAGCGCCTGGGCACCGACACGGAGATCAAGCAGAAACAAGTGCGTATCGCGGAACTGGAGGCCGAGGCGCAGAAGGCCCGCGACGTGAAGCAAGCGGAAGCGCAGGCGCAGGTTCGCGTGCTGCAAGCCAAGGCCGAATCGGACGCCATGCAGTACACGTTGCCTTTGAAGCAGAAGCAAATCGAGCAGACGAAGCTGGAGGCCCAGGCTCGCAAGGAAGCCACGTTGCAAAACGCCGATGCGGCGGCGCAGGCCAAAGTAATCGACAGCAAGGCGGAACTCGAGCGGCAGAAGAATCTGAGCGACGCGGAAGCCAATCGCATTCGGGTGACGGCGGCGGCCGACTCGGAACGCTTGAAGTACGAAGCGGCGGTGCTCAAACAGAACCCCATGCTGATTCAGAAGATCATTGCCGAGCGGCTGTCGGACAAGCTGCAGATCATGATGGTGCCGATGGACGGGAGGAATTTCTTCGCCAGCGATGTGATGCGCTCGGCGTTTTCCGGCGTGACCAGTGGCAACAACTCGACGGAAGGCGACAGCTCGGATGATGCTGCGGCAGCGGTTGCCGCCAGAGCGCAGAAGAGCAAATCGAAGAGGCCGTAACGCAACTACGAATTCTCGAACGCGGGCCGAACCAGAGCTTTGGGCCCCCGTGCGGAGACAGTGCGGGCTTCGCTGGTTTTACTCTTCGCGCAAAAGCGAAGGAAAAAGCCGCCAGCCAAAAAAACCTACGGGTGGCTCGGTACGCGACGCTGGAAAAGAGGAAAGATCATGAGCACGAGAGCAAGCACCGCCGCGCTTGACTCCATCGTCAGCCAGGGATTCTTCTTCGGCCAGCGCCGCGCACCGCGCCACCCGGCTCGCGGCCGGTTACGATTCGCGAATCACTGCTTCACTTCCGGATATTTTGGCCTCGGCGGAATCCCCTTGTAGTCCTTCAAGGCTTCCTTGGCGAGCTCGATGGCTTTTTCCAGCTGCGGGTCGTGGCCGCTGACGACCAGATCGGGGCGTTGCGGCACGACGTAATCGGGATCGACGCCGTGATTTTCCACGATCCATTCGCCGCCGTTGTCGGTACTCCAGAAACCAAAGCCTGGCGCGGTCACGGCGCCGCCGTCACGCAGCGGTTGAATGCTGCCAATGCCCACAAGCCCGCCCCAGGTCCGCTCGCCCACAATTGGGCCGATTTTTTCGCGGCGGAAGAACCAGGGGAACGCGTCGCCTCCGGAGCCTGCCAGCTCGTTGACGATCATGATTTTCGGGCCGTAGATGCCTACCGGCGGCCACGGAATATCCTTGGTGTCGCGCGGAGCCACCACGGCGAGCAGTTGGCGCTTTAGTTTCTCGGTGTAGAAGTCGGGAATCTGGCCGCCGGAGTTGTCGCGCTCGTCGACGATGATGCCGTCTTTGTCGAGCTGGGCGTTGAAGGCTTTGTCGAACTGAATGATGCCGTCAATGGAGGTGTCCGGCACGTGCATATAGCCGATGCGTCCGCCGGTGGCGTCCGCGACTTTCTTGCGGTTGGTGTTGATCCAATCCAGATAACGGACGCCGGCTTCGTCGCCGGTGGGCTTCACGGTGATTTCCCACGCGCCGTCGCTGTTGGGCTTGTCGTTCAGTTTCAGGCTGACGAGTTTTCCGGCGAGATTCTGGAAGTAGGCGTACACGTCTTGCGATGACTTGGCTTCCTGGCCGTTCACGGCGATCAGGTAATCGCCCGCGGTGACCTTGAGCCCCGGCTCGGTGAGCGGCGAACGAGTCGCTTCGCTCCAATTTTCGCCGGGGTAGATCTTCGCGATGCGGTAGTAGCCGGCGTCGGCCTGGAAGTCCACGCCCAGCAGGCCCACGGCGATTTTTGGATATTGCGGCTGGTCGCCGCCGCCGACGTAGGTATGCGATGTGCTGAGCTCGGCGATCATTTCGCCGAGCAGATAGTTCAGGTCGCTGCGGTGAGCGACCCATGGCAAGAGGGCTTCATAGCGCTTGCCGATCTGCTCCCAGTTGTGGCCGGTCATTTTCGGATCCCAGTAGAAGTCGCGCTCGATGCGCCACGCTTCGTGAATGATCTGCTTCCATTCTTCGCGGGGATCGATTTTGACCTGCAGGCCGGAAAAATCCAGCTTGCCGTCGCCGGTTTTGGCCTTGCCGGGCTGGGCGTCCTGGATGCCGAAGACCGGTCCGGCCTTGTAGATGACTTTTTTGCCTTCTTTGTCGAGATCGTAGGCGTCGATGCCCGTTAGCAGCTCTTTGTCTTCGCGCTTCTCGAGATCGTAGATGTGCAGAACGTTGCGCGGCGCGCTGTCCTGGTCGGTGCCGGCCGCCCGAGCTTCCTGAGGCTGCGCCAGATAGAAAAGATTTCCTTTGCGCGCTGCGAGATTGCTGTAGATGCCTGAAGAGACCGGCACCGGAGCTACGCGGTCTTCGATGCCTTTCAGATCGACTTGAATGGGCTTGGGCGCTTCTTCTTTTTTCTCGTCTTTTTTGGCTTCTTCTTTGTTTTCTTTGCCGGCGGGCTTCGCGTCGTCCTTTTTCTTGTCGTCTTTTTCGTCTTCTTGTCTTTCTTGTCTTTGTCCTTATCCTTTTCGCTGGCGGCTTTTTCCTCGTCGCTTTGCGGTTTGAACGGCGAGGCTTCGTCGGCCTTGAGCGTTAGCGCGAAGACTCCATCCGCGCTGTAGTAATTGAAGCGCTGGTCCAGCTGGCCGATGCTCGGGAAGAAATATCTCTGCGAAAGAAAGAAAATATATTTCCCTTCGGGATCGAAGACCGGGTTGGTGTCGTTATAAAAGCCGTTCGATATCTTGGAGGTTTTTTTCTGGTCCAGCGAATACAGGTACATTTGGCCGGCGCCGCGGCGGTCGTTCTTGGAATAAGCGATCCATAAGCTATCCGGAGACCAGCTTCCGTCGGCGATGTCGGAATATTCTCCTTCATCGACTTGCACCGGCTTCTTCTCTTCGACGCTTACCCACCACAGCTTGTGCAGCTTGTCCCAGTAGAGAAGTTTCTTGCTGTCCGGCGACCACGCTGGGCCGTAGCGGTACATGTGCCCGTCGGTCGTGACGCGGGTCTCCGCTCCGCCCATCTGCGGGCGGACGTACACCTCGTATTCGCCGCTCTTGTCGGACAAATACGCGACCCACTTGCCGTCCGGGGACCATGACGGGTTGAGTTCGTGCACGCTGGAATTGTCGGTGGTGAGCGTGCGGATGCTGCCGTGTTCGGCGGGCACGGTAAAAACGTTGCCGCGCGCCTCGATCACCGCGCGGGCACCCGACGGAGAAAGCCCGAAGGCGCCCACATTCTGCGCCACGTTCTTGAACTCCGGGCGCGCTTCCAAATCCTCGCCGCGCACTTCGATGGGAATGTTCCGGGCAGCTCCGCTCTGGAGGTTGAATTCATAGAGCAGGCCGCCGTTCTCGTAGACGACCGATTCCGGGCCTAAGCTGGGCCACTTGATGTCGTACTCCTTGTAGTCCGTGAGCTTCTTGGTGGCCTTCGACGCCAGATCGTAGTTGTAAAGATTCATCACGCCGTCGCGGTCGCTGATGAAATAGATGGCGTTCCCGTGCCACATGGGGAACATGTCCATGCCATTGGCTTTGGGCAGCTCTTCGTAAGTGTTTTTCTTTAAATCGTAAATGGCGATAGGCAGGCTCCAGCCGCCGCGATAGCGCTTCCAGGTGCGGTTCTCTTGGGAGTTCTCGATGTAGGCGATCTTGTCGCCGTCCGGGGAAAAACTGGTCAGGTCCCCTCGCGGCACCGGCAACACCTTGGGCAGACCCCCTTGCAGAGACACCAGAAACAGCCGGGTATTGCGCTGCGGCGGCGAGGTGATGCGGTCGGAGCGGAACAATATGTTCTTGCCATCCGGCGTCCAGCCCAGCACCACGTCGCGGGACGGGTGGAAGGTCAGCCGCCGGGGCTCGCCGCCTTCCGATGGGACCACGTAAACGTCCGGGTTGCCGTCATACTCGGCGGTGAAGGCGATCCACTTTCCGTCGGGAGAGAATTTCGCATAGAGCTTTTCGCCGGCGCCGGAGGTCAGCCGCCGCGCCGCGCCGCCTTCCCGGGACGCGGTCCACAAATCGCCGGCGTAGGAGAACACCACCTTGTCCTTGGAGATGTCCGCGTACCGCAACAACCGCGTCGGTCCGCTGGGCGCTTGCTCCGGAGCCGCGGCGTGGCTCCGCGCCCCGGAATGGGCCCCCAGAAGCAGGCCCACAAAAATTGAAACGCTCGCAGATACCCGCGCAAATGAGTTACTCATCGGTCTTCTCCCGGCCAAATTATCTCGAGATCGCTGCAATTTCACAGGAAAATGGCACACCCGGGGCGGCGAACCGCCGTTATTCGGTATAGACGTAAACATTGGAAAAAGGTTCCGTTCATGAGTTGCGAGCCACACAGTAACGCCCCGCCGGTCTTCGCAGCCGTGGTATCATCAACCTGCGTCCCCGTGTACGCCAAGCAAAATTTTGTCTCCGTGAAGCCGGGAAGCCCGAAGCGGCAAGAGCCTGCGGCCGCGCCAGCGCCACAGTCCGCGGATCCCCGAGCGTGTCGATGAGCTTCCGCACGAAAATCTTCCTGGTTTTCCTGACCACCGTACTCGCCTGCGTCTCGGTGGTGGCCTATGGTGTGACGCGTTACACCCGTGCGGCTTTTGAAGAGCGCGACGCGCAGCAGACCGAGGCCCTGGTCGCTCAATTCCGGAAGGAATTCGCGCAGCGTGGAGACCAGATCGTCCAGCAAGTGAAGAACATCACCGATGCCGACATCACCCTGAGAGCGGCCATCGATTTAGCGCGGCCCAACGCCGACCAATCGCTGTACTTCAAGGACGCCACCGGGGCCGCCCAGGACCACGGGCTTGATTTCGTCGAGTTCGTCAATTCCGACGGAACCGTGATTTCTTCGGCGCAGAATCCTTCGCGGGTGGGCTCCAAGAACGAGTGGGTCACCACCAAGGATTGGAGCGATTCCAGGGCCTTTTTGAAAAAGGAAGAGCTTCCGGATGGCACGGCGCTTTCCCTGACCGCTGTCCGCGCGCTTTCCGGAGGCAATGGCAAGAATCTGTACATCATCGGCGGCGTCCGGTTGGACCAGAACTTCCTTTCCTTGCTGGTGCTGCCTTCCGGAATGCGCGCGCTGCTGTATCGCAACCTGACGCCGGCGTTTTCCGCTGCGGCGCTTACCGACGCGAATGGCGCGGTCGACCAGTCGGAACGCCTGGCGTCGCTCATCCAACAGATTCAGCAGCAGCCGCAAACTCTCGTGCGCACTATTAACTGGCGCTCGGACGCCGCGTCGGCCGAAACATTTCACGCCATACCGCTGCCGGGACGCAACAACGAACTCCTGGGCGTCCTCCTGGTCGGCAGTTCGCGCAGGGAGTTGGTGCTGCTGACCGAACGCATCGTTACCATCGCGGCCGCGGTCACCGCCGCCGCGTTGTTTGTAGGACTATTGATCAGCTTTTGGGTTTCGGCGCGGATTACCCGCCCCGTGTATGAGCTCGCGGAAGGCGCTCGCGAAGTCGCCGCCGGCCGATGGGAAACGCGGATCGACGTGCGCGGCACCGACGAGATCGGGCAGCTGGGAATCGCTTTCAACGACATGACCCGAACGCTGGCAACGCAGCGCGAGCAACTGCTGCAAACCGAGCGCGTGGCTGCCTGGCGCGAACTGGCCCGGCGGCTGGCCCATGAGCTGCGCAATCCGCTCTTTCCGCTGCAAATCACCGTGGAAAATCTGCAGCGCGCGCGCCAACTGGAAGCCAAGCAGTTCCTGGAAGTCTTTAACGAGTCCACGGCCACGCTCAAGGCGGAGCTCGCCAATCTGAATGCCATCGTGGGCCGCTTCAGCGATTTTTCCAAAATGCCCGCGCCGCAGTTTACCCGGGTGGACGTCAACGAATCGCTGCGCAATATCATTCGTCTCTTTGAGCCGCAGTTCAACGTGGTGGGCAAACCCACCATCACACCCGAATATTTTCTTGCCGAATCGCTCCCGGAGATCGATGCCGACGCGGTGCTGCTGCATCGCGCCTTCCAGAACCTGGTGCTGAACGCCGTGGACGCCATGCCCGCGGGCGGCACGCTCTCCCTGCGAACCGCCGAACATCAGGGGAAGGTGCGCATCGAGGTGTCCGATACCGGCGAGGGCCTCACACCGGAAGCGTGCGCGCGCCTTTTCACGCCGTACTACACCACCAAGGACCAGGGCACCGGGCTGGGCCTGGCCATCGTGCAGTCCATCGTCAGCGATCACCATGGCACCATCAGCGTCTCCAGCGAGGAAGGCCACGGCGCGACGTTCCGCATCGAACTGCCGCAGCGCCAAGCGCTTCAGCCGGCCAATTCGACGGAAGACGTGGCTCCAGCCAAGAACTCGCCGCCGACTTTCGCTGCCGCTTCGGATTGACGCAGCCCAAGAAATCCAAATTCAGTGTCCGGCGCAAAGCCCTAGCCAAAGGATGGATGCTTGCCACGCAAAGCTCATCTGCTCCTGGTCGACGACGATCCCAACACGCTGGCCTCCCTCTCTCGCGCCTTCCGCCTGGCCGGGCATGAGGCCACCGTCTGCGACAATGCGGCTCGCGCGTTGGAGCTGCTGCGCACCGAGGTTTTCGACCTGATCCTGTCCGATGTGGTTATGCCCGGAAAGAGCGGCCTGGAATTTTTGGAGGATCTCAAGAAAGCCGGCGTGAAAACGCCGGTGGTCCTGGTCTCCGGGCAAGCCAACATCGAAATCGCCGTGCGGGCCACGAAACTTGGCGCACTCGATTTTCTCGAGAAGCCGCTGTCTACCGACAAGCTGCTGGTCACCGTCGAGAACGCGCTGCGCCTCTCGCGCCTGGAAGACGAAAATCGCGAGTTGCGTAATCGCCTCGGCAAACACGAACTGATCGGCTCTAGCCCGGCCATGGCCAAGCTTCTGGCGCAGGTCGATCGCGTCGCCGCCAGCGAAACCCGCGTCTGCATCCTCGGCGAGACCGGAACCGGCAAAGAGCTGGTGGCCCGCGCCATTCATGAAAAATCGCCGCGCCGCGAAAACGCCTTCATCACCCTCAACTGCGCCGCCGTTCCCGCCGAGCTGATTGAGTCCGAGCTGTTCGGCCACGAAAAGGGCGCCTTCACCGGCGCCGCCGCCAAGCATCTCGGCAAATTCGAGCAGGCCGACGGCGGCACGCTGTTTCTCGACGAGATCGGCGATATGCCGGTGGCCATGCAAGCCAAGCTCCTGCGCGTTCTGGAAGAAGGCGAAGTGGAACGGGTCGGCGGCGACAAGCCCATCCGCGTGAATGTCCGCGTCCTGGTGGCCACGCACCGCAATCTCGAGGAACTCGTCAAGCAAAATACGTTTCGCCGCGATCTTTTTCACCGCGTCTATGTATTCCCCCTGATGCTGCCTCCGCTGCGCGAGCGGCCCGAAGATTTTCCGGCCCTCGTCGGACATTTCGCAGCGCAAGTAGCCGCACAGAACAGCTGGAAGGAAAAAGTCTTTGCCGAAGACGCCATCGCGGAACTGCGCCGCTACAGCTGGCCGGGCAACATCCGCGAACTGCGCAATGTGGTCGAAAGGCTCGTCCTGCTCGCGGGCGAAGAAGCGGTAACCGCCGCTGACGTCCGGCTCGTTCTACCCGCGGCGGATCGTCCAGCGGGACCTGCGGGCGATGGCAATGCTGCCTCCTCGATGCAATCCGGAACGCTCGCGGAGCGCGCCGAAGCCTTCGAAAGGGAAGTGCTCCTCAACGAAATCCGCCGCCACAATTTCCACATGACCAATGTGGCCCGCGCGCTGGGTTTGGAGCGCAGCCACCTCTACAAGAAGTGCCAGCAACTCGGTATCGATCTGCAGTCCCTCCGCAAGCCAGAATAGCCGAATATCGCCGCAAACCCTGTAAGTTACTGAAAACAGGCCCAATTTTGTACTTGACAGAAAATAGCGTATTGCAATATATTATTTGCATATTGCAATAGGTGGGTTCCTTCATGACTCTCGGCGACAAACTACGTTCTCTCCGCGCGGTGGAAGGTTCGCTTCGCGGTCTGGGCCGCCCGATGACCCAACTCGAATTGACGCGCGCCATGAAGCGCGAAGTAGGCCGCGGCCTCAGCCAGGCCTACCTCTCGCAGATCGAAGGCGGCTCGCGTCCGCATCTGACCCACACCACGCGCGAGTTGCTGGCTCGCTTCTTCCGCGTGTATCCCGGTTTTCTGGTGGACGACCCGGAAGGCTACACGCCGGGATTGCAGTCCGATCTGCGCGCCGTCGATGCCAAGATCGATTCCTGGATTTACGCCGGCGTCGACCAATTCGCGGCCGACGCGGATCTCAGCGATGCGCTTGCTGGCCATCGCCGAGCACCCGGATTCCCGCCAAGCTTTGCTGCTGCTGGCGGAGATTCTTCGGGCCCCGGGCCTCGCCGAACGCCTCGGCGAAGTGCTCCGGCCCAACGCCAATCCGGGCAGCGGCCATCCGCCGCCAGGTTTTCTCCGCAACTAGCTGAGTAGTGCCGGCGTCTCGAACTCCAGCTCGCGCACCGCAAGTGCGCTCGAGGTGCTCTATGACCTGGTCTGACTTTTACCTCTTCTGCTTCATCCTGGGCTTCGCCCTCAGCGTGCTGTCGTTCCTTGCGGGCGCCACCCACATTCACCTGCCGTTCCGGCTGCACTCGCCGTTCCACGGCGGTCACCACGCCGGCGGCCTGGCCAAAGGCAGCGGGCACGTCCATGGCGCGGGCGCGCCGTCCGGAACTGCGGCGCGCGGCTCGTCAAACGCCGGCCACGTTTCCTGGTTCAACATGTCCACGGCGATGGCCTTTCTCGCGTGGTTCGGAGGCACGGGTTACCTCCTGGCCCGGGAGTCGCACTTCGTGGCCATCGTTTCCTTGGGATTCGCCACGTTGGCTGGGCTCGTCGCCGGATGGCTGGTCTTCAAAGTCATGGTGAAGCTCATGCGCGCCAACGATTCGCAAATGAACGATGCCGACTACCGGCTCGAAGGATCGGTCGGCACCATCAGCATCCCGATCCGACCGGAAGGCACCGGCGAAGTGATTTTCTCGCTCGGCGGTGTGCGCCGCAGCTTGGGCGCCCGCAGCGATGGCGGCATGAGCATCGCCAAAGGCGCCGAGGTGGTCATCGAGCGCTGCGACAAAGGCATCGCGTACGTGAAGCCTTGGGACGAGTTCACGCGCTAGCCGCGTTCGTTCCCATTGCAAGAGTTTACGGACTGACGCACGCCGCTAACAGTCCGCGCGGAGCACGAAAGGGGAGGTGGTTTATGTTCGGCTTTCCATTGATTCCGGTTGTTGCCGCCATGTGTATTCTGGCGTTGTTTCTGATCATGACGGTTTTGGCCAGGTTGTTTCGAAAAGCGGGTCCGCACGAGGCGCTGATCATTTACGGCCTCCGCGGCACGCGCATCGTCAAAGGCGGCGGCACGATTATCTATCCGATGATCGAGCAATGCCGCGAGCTGTCCCTGGAGCTGATGTCCTTTGACGTCGCTCCGCAGCAAAGCCTGTACAGCAAACAGGGCGTCGCCGTAACCATCGAGGCGGTGGCCCAGATCAAAGTAAAGTCCGATCCCGAATCCATCCGCACCGCCGCGGAACAATTCCTCACCAAAAGGCCGGAACAGCGCGAAGGCCTGATTCGCCTGGTCATGGAAGGCCATCTCCGCGGCATCATCGGCCAGCTTACGGTCGAGCAGATCGTCAAGGAACCCGAAATGGTTGCCGATCGCATGCGCTCCACCTGCGCCGACGACATGAACAAGATGGGGCTCGAAGTCGTGAGCTTCACGCTCAAGGAAGTGCGCGACAAGAACGAATACATCACCAACATGGGCCGCCCGGACATCGCGCGCATCAAGCGCGACGCCGAAGTGGCCGCAGCCGAAGCCGATCGCGACATCGCCATCAAGCGGGCTGAGTCCCAGCGCGCCGCGGCCGTCGCCAAAGCCCAGGCCGATCAAGAGCGCGTCGCCGCGGAAACCGCCTCGCTGGCCAAGCAAGCGGAAGCCGAGCGCGATCTGGACATCAAGAAGGCCAGCTATCTGGAGATGACCAAGAAGGCCCAAGCCACTGCGGACAAAGCGTACGAGATCGAAACCAACGTCATGCAGCAGCAGGTTGTCGCCGAAGCGGTCAAGGTCCAGCAAGTCGAGCGCGAAGCGCAGGTCAAGGTGCAGGAAGCCGAGATCGCGCGTCGCGAACGCGAACTGATCGCCACCGTGCTGAAGCCGGCGGAAATCGAGCGGCAACGCATCGAGACCATCGCCAACGCCGAACGTCAGCGCATGATGAGCGAAGCCGAAGGCCGCGCCTCTGCCATCCGTGCGCAGGGCGAAGCCGAAGCCGAGATCATCTTCAAGAAGGGCGAATCCGAAGCCAAGGCCATGAACATCAAGGCGGAGGCCTTCCAGGAGTACAACCAGGCCGCCGTCGTCGACAAACTCATCACCGGCCTGCCGGAAGTGGTGCGCGCTCTGGCCGAGCCGCTCAGCAAGGTCGACAAGGTCACCATCGTCTCCACGGGCAACGGCGATGCCGCCGGCGCGTACAAGCTCACCGGCGACATCACCAAGATCGCCGCGCAAGTTCCTGCGCTGTTTGAAGCTCTCTCCGGCATGCAGATGTCGGATCTGCTCAGCAAGGTGCGGACCATCGGTGACAAGGCGCCTAAACCGGCGGGCCCGCCGCTGCCGGCCAAGTCTTAACGATCGCTTCCGCTGGGGCAGGTCGCGGACCTGCCCCAGCGCTTTCTTTGCCTTCGGGGGAAGGTCATGACCATGAGAGAAGTCTTCCTGGTCTTGTGGGTACTGGCGGTGATGGCGGTCGCATTCCTGGCCGCTCACGGTCATCTGTTGCTCGCTGTGCTGCAAAGATGTTTTGCGTAATCGGATTTGTGGCGGCCGCCTTGCATGGCTGTCGCTTTGTTTCAACCGTTGGAAAGGAGAATCATCATGGGACTCTTGGAACGTGTCAGCACTCTAATTCGCGCGAATCTCAATGACATGATCGACCGCGCCGAAGATCCGGACAAAATGATCAAGCAGGTGATCCTCGACATGGAGAACCAGTATCTGCAGGTCAAGACCCAGGTCGCCGTCTCCATCGCCGATCAACACATGCTCGAGAAAAAATTCAAAGAGAACGACGATGCCGGGGCCGACTGGATGCGCAAAGCCGAACGCGCCGTGGATAAGTCCGAGGACGACCTCGCCCGCGCCGCACTGGATCGCTATCAAACCGCGCAGCGCCTGGCCCAAAGCTACCGCGAACAGGTCGACGACCAAAGAGCCCAGGTCGAAACCCTGAAGAGCGCCTTGCAGAAACTTGAGCAAAAACTCGACGAAGCCAAATCCAAGCGCGACATGCTTCTGGCCCGTCATCGCCGCAGCGTCGCCCTCGGCAAAGCCGCCCGCGCGCAAACCGCGATTGGCGACCAGGCCAAGAGCGCCACTTTCGATCGCCTTCGCGACCGCGTGCACCACACCGAATCGGTCGCCAGCGCTGAGGTCGAGCTCCTCACCGACGATGTCGGCGACCGCCTCACGCGCATCGATCGCGACACCGAGGTGGATCGCCTCCTCACCGATCTGAAAACTCGCCGCCTGCCGCCCGCGTAAATCGCGAACGGTGGCATCCCATGACCGGCAAAATTGCGCTCCTCGCAGTCGCATTAACTTTCGTGTGTCTCGCCGGTTGCTCCACGAATCAAGGCCGAGAATCAACTTGTCCAATCGACGGACAATCCGCGCAATGGCCTGGACGAAGAAACGGAAAATCGTGCGAATACTTCCACTACAGTGAAACCGAGCGCCGCAGCCATTCCTGGTGGGCGGACTGCGAAAAATAGTAACGCACGAAATTGACTAGCGAAGTGTGGACGCAGTTTGTAGGGGCGCAGCACCGCTGCGCCCCATCTTGGCAACACCCGCAGCACCTGACACGAGACATTCCGCAACTCCCCCTCTGCCAAAAAATAGCGCCAAAGTGACACCCTCTTCACATTTCGGCGACAACCCGCCTAGCCCCGAAAGGCAATCTATCCATGGATACAAGTGAAGCAGCGAATCATGCATCACCAAATTAAATGGAGGATCACCATGGATATTCAGAACGCAATTCCCCAGCCACCCGTGGCGAAAAACGGTTTCGTACGAAGCTCTCTGCGAATCGCCTTGGGCCTTGGTCTGGGCTTATTTCTGTCGACGCAAGCTTTCGCCCAGTACGGCGGGGGCAGCGGCGGAACCGGCATGCCCGGCACCCCGGGCTACGTCCCGCCCAAGGGAGGCTACGGCGGCTCCGGCGCCGCTATCGGTGCCGGCGTGGGCGCGGCCGCAGGCCTTGGTATTCTGTACCTGGTGCTGCACAACCGCGGCTCGGTCACCGGCTGTGTCCGGCGCACCGACGACGGCTTTGCCTTGGTCGACGAAAAAAAGAACAAAACCTACTCGCTCGTGTCCGGCAGCATCGATCTAAAGCCTGGCGAGCAGGTTCAACTGAAGGGCAAGAAGTCCAATGGCGAAAACGGCGCCGCAAGTTTTGAAGCCAAAAAGGTCGTCAAGGACCTGGGCGCTTGCAGCGTGGAATCCGCCGCCGTTCCCGCTCACCAGTAATCCGCGGAAACGATCGACGCAAACGGAGGCCACGGGCACAAAACGCGCTCTCGGCCTCCGTTTTTCCTTAAGAGGTTGGCAGCTACACCCGCACCGGGTGGGGACTCTCTAGATACGCCCAGCGTTCTACGAGCTGCCGGTGAGCGATCCTCCAAATCACGATTCCAGAAAATTCCAACCGCTGCTGCGACGCCGCATCGGTGCCGGTCCAATGATTGCGCACCACCACTTTATCGTCCTCGGCGATCAGGTCTTCGATGCGCACTCGCAAGTCGGGAACTTTCTTCAATGCCGCGCCGACGTACTGCATCGCCCCCGCAGGTCCCGGTGGCAATCCCGGCGGCACGTCCGCGCCGTGGTCCACAAATTCGGGCGCAAAATTCACCTCGCCGATACCCACGTTCTTCCGGTTCACAAACTCCTCGAAATGGTTGCGGACGAATTCCTTCATCTCCGTGTGGGTCATGCCGGTCTTGGGATTCTTGGCTTCCTGCTCTTGCGGCGATGCACTCATCGTGGCTCCCTCTTCAGGCGGACGCGGCCTGATCGCGAAATTCCCGTACATTGGCCGCCAGATATTGATCGAGTGTCACCGGCTCGTGTCCGAGCAGCGACTTCAGCAGGCCGTCCGTTCTTCGCGCCCCCGCCCTGCTTGTAATACTGCTGTAGCTCCAGCAGCGCGGTCACCTGCCACTCTGGCACACCCACTCCCAGCATCGCGTCCCGCTGCGCCGCTTCCGGAATGTCCACAAACTTCACTGTGCGTCCGCTGACTTTGGAAATTCGTTTCGCCAGCTCTTCGTTCGATATGGCTTCCGGCCCATTCAATTCATACGTCTTCCCGGAGTGCGCGCCTCCCTCCAGCGCCTTCACCGCCACAACGGCGATGTCTCCCACGTCCAGGTAGCTGACCTTGGCATCGCCCATGGCCGCGTAAAACGCGCCCTCGGTCCGGATGCTCGGAGCATTGAAGGCCACGATGTTCTGCAGAAACCCATTCGGCCGCAGCATGGTGTAACTCATTCCCGAAGCCTTGAGCCTGTCTTCGACCTTGCGGTGCCAGCTCGGAAACGATTTTCCATAGTCCCCCGCACCCAGCGCGGAATTGAGCACCACGTGCTTTACGCCGGATTCCTTGCAGACCTCCACGACATTGCTTTCCAGTTCGACGAGCTGCGGAATCGGCGAGCACACCAGAAAAACGCTGCTCACGCCATCCAGCGCGCCGCGCAAACTCTGCTTGTCCGCAAAATCACCCAGCACCGGCTCGCACCCCGCCGGAGCCTTGGCGGCCTCCTCCTTTGACCGGTACATCGCCCGAATTTTGGGCTCTTTGCCGATCGCCTCCCGCAAAACCATCTTCCCGACGCTGCCGCTGGCACCCGTTATGAGAATCATTCCTGTCTTCCTCCCGTTGGTAGTACTCGCGATGTCCGCCCGAAATTTCAGGTTCTTTGTCGCGCTCCGCTCATTTCTAGGTCATGGTATAACGGCGGTATATCTCGTTGAAGTACGCACAAATTTGTAAGCTTGGAGTGCTCCATGAAGGTTCGCCATGGCTGTCCCGTGCAGGCAACTATCAACGTGCTGAGCGGCAAGTGGAAAGTGCAGGCCGTCTGGCATCTTTCCTTCGGCCCGCGGCGCTTCGCCGAACTTCGCGATCTGCTCCGCGGCGTTAGCGAAAAAGTTCTGGCCGCGCAGCTTCGTGAACTGGAAAAAGACGGTGTAGTCAGCAGAACCGCGGAGCGCAGCTCCCCGCCAAAAGTCACCTACGCGCTCAGCCCCTCGGGCCACAACTTGATCCCGCTGCTCCAGGACCTTTGCGACTGGGGCTCCAAACAATTCGGCATCACGCCCAATCTGACCCACAATCCGCGGCCCGCGAAGGCATCGACCTCTTAGACGCTGGGTTTTATTTTTTGTTGCTCTGGCGCGAACGGCCGGAGGGATCAATCACCAAATCTCTCAGCCGCCCGAGCTTTCGCCTTAGCCGCTTCTTCTTCTCGATTCTTCGGAGGTGCGTTCGTTTCCAGCGAACGCAGCAGGCGGTTCGAAACCCCCGCAATTTCGTCGATCGCCGCCAGAAACACGCCTTCGTTGGCCTTCGACGGCTTTGTAAAGCCGCTGATCTTTCTCACGAACTGCAGCGAAGCCGCCCGCACCTCTTCCTCCGTCACCGGCGGATCGAAGTTGAACAGCGTCTTGATATTCCTGCACATTGCTTATCAACCTCAAACGCAAGCTCTCGTTATGCACGCTGCACAAACAGGCCGGAAAAATATTGGCGATGACGGAACGTCCAGTTCGCGAGCGGAGAATTGGCGCAGACTCCGGACCTCATAGCTACATCCCAAGGCACTTGAATCTACGGCGGAAAGCTTAGTCCGATCGCAGCGCCTGCATGACGTCCACGCGCGCCGCCCGCGCCGCAGGCAGCGCCGAAGCGATGACCGCCGCAGACAGCAGCACCACCGCCGAGCCGATCACCGGCACGATTCCCGGCAGGCGCACGTCCGGAAAATAGCTGCCGGCCAGGCGCGCCAGCAAGTACCCGCCCGCCGCTCCGGCCGCCACGCCGGCCGCCGCCATCACCGCGCCTTCCGCGATGATCCCCGCCAGCAGGTTCCGCGGCTGCGATCCGATCGCCAGCCGTATGCCGAACTCCCGCGTCCGCGCGCTCACCGAAAAAGCCAGCACGCCCGCAACGCCGATGATGGCAATCGCCAGCGCCACGGCGGCGAAGACTCCGAAAACCACCGTGTTCAGCCGTTCCGGAGTAAGCACCTCGGCGCGCACGTCCTCCAGGGTCGCGGCGTGCTCGATGGGTTGCTCGGCGGACATGTTACGCACAATCTGGGTAATCGGAGTCACCAGCGCGTATGGACGATCCAGGCGAGTGTGCACGAACATGCGCCCGCCAAACAGCGGCAACTCGTTATTATTGGCCGCGCCATCCGGCACCTGCCCGAACGGATGATAGACCGTGAGCGTCGCCCCGGGCACCACGTGCTCGTCGTCCACGTCGGCAGCCACTCCGACGATCCGGCGAGGTCCTTTGCTGATATAGATGAAATCCATCACTGGGTCGGTCCACATGATGTGCCGGTTGACGGCGTCCTCGCCGGGGAACATGCGCTGCGCCGCGCTTTGGCTGATGATCACCACCGGCTCGCTGCCGCGGCGATCGTTGTCATTGAAGTCGCGCCCCGCCACAATCGGCACTCCCAGTGCCGCGAAAAATCCCGGCGAAACCACCCGAAGCTGCGCGCTGGGGTCTTCTTCTTTGTCGCCCTTCACCTTGCCTTCCCCCTCGAACCGGAAACCGGGACCGAAGGCGCCGGCGTCCCGCCAAGGAGTAGTGGTGCCTAGCGCCACGTTGTCTACCCCGGGCAGTTCCTTGATTCGCCGAACCGTCTCCGCATAGAAGTTGATAATCTCATCAGCCGTCTTTCCGTAGGACATAACCGGAACGTTGATGGCCAGCACGTGCCGCGTGTCCATCCCGGTTTGCGCGCCTTGCAGGGAGATCAGCGTCGCCAGCAGCGCGCTGGCTCCCGCCAGCAGCACGAACGACGCGGCGATCTGCGTCACCGCGAAGATCCGCAGCCGCCGGCTGGTGCTCCCGGTGATCCGTACGTGCCCGCTCGACAGGCCCATTCCCTGCGAAGACTCCGCCGACGGCAACCGCGGCACATACGCCAGCAGCACCGCGGCGATCAGCGCCAGCACCGCCCCCACCCACAACATGCTGAAGTCCACGCTCAGATCCAGCGCCCGCACCGAGAAACGCGAGGCGTAGCGCGCCAGGATGGCCACCATCGGGCTGGCGATCAACACCCCGAGCAGCGCCCCCGCGCCGCACAGCAGCAGGCTTTCCGCCAAGCAGCGTCCGCCGCAATGCCTTGGTGCTCGCCCCCAGGGCCGCACGCACCGCCAGCTCGCCCTCCCGCCGCACCGTCCGCGACAGAATCAGATTGGCCACGTTCGAGCACGCGATGATAAACACCAGCCCGGACGCCGCCAGCAGCACCAGCAGCACGGTCCTCGCTTTCGACGTAATCTGGTCGCGCAGGCGCACCGCGCTGATCTCGAAATCCGCTTTCTTGGTATACACGTCCGGATGTTGGGCAAGCATCGATCCGTACACTGTTTTCAATTCCGCTCGCGCCGCGTCCAGCCCCACCCCGGGCGCCAGCCTCCCAAATAGCTCGGTCATCCGGTGGACCCGCCCGGTCACCATGGTCGCCGACAGATGATGCGGGCTGGTCACCACGTTGGCGATGATCTCGGTCTCCGCGGGATACGGCACCGACGGTTCCAGTACGCCCACAATCGCCGCCGAACGCGTGCCCAGCCGCACGGTCTTCCCAATCACCGACGGATCGCTCTTGAGCACGGTAGTCCAGAAGCGGTACGTCAGCACCGCCGCCCCCGCCGCGTTCGGCCCGTCGTCCTGCGGCCCGAGCAGCCGGCCAAGCACCGGGTGCAGCCCCATCACATCGAAATACGATCCCCCAACCACCCCCGCGCGCACCTCCCGCGGCTCCCCCAACCCGATCATGGAGAACCCAATCGTCGAGAAGTCCCCAAACGCGCTCAGCGTCTTGACCCGCGCCTCTAAATCCCGAATCTCCGGCACCGAAAACGTAGCGTTGTCGACCCCGATCCCCGGCGCGCTTTGCCGGATATAGACCAGCCGGTCCTCGTCCCGGTTGACCAGCGGCCGCAGCAACACCCCGCGTACCACGCTGAAAATGGCCGCGTTAGCCCCAATCCCCAGAGCCAGGGTCAGCACCACGGTAATCGCCAGCCCCTTGGCCCGCGCCAGCGAGCGCAGCGCAATCTTGAGATCCTGAACGAACAACCCCACCTTGAAATTCATCGTCCCATCTCCTGAAGTCGATCCCCTGGCAACCCCTGCTCACTCAACAACTTTCAGGGCCGTCCCAAGCTGCCAGTTCTACCACTACGACGAATGAGATACCCCGAAATCGACACACCCTGCAATTATTTTGTTTCGTTCCCACCAGTCGCGCTCTTCGCTAATAAACGAACCGCATCTCCTTTCGTTTCTCCATTTCCCGGGTTTTTTCTCTGCCGCGCTAGGTTCCAGCCGCGGGCGCCGGCGCGCCGCCTGCTGTCGGCGGCGGCCCATCCCCGGTCTTAACCTTTTCCGGGAACTTGAAGCCGATATACGTTCCCGAGCTGATGCCCATCAACGTCAGCAGCGACGCATCGAATTCCGGCATGGTGATGTCCCGGTACACCGACCACACAAAAACCACTCCCAGCACGATGGTCCACACCACGATTTGGAACCGATGGAAACTCACCCCGTCGCCGTCGCTCAGGATGTCGGCCAGGAATCCCTGGCTGGTCGCCGGCGATGCCGCAGCCGCGGCCTGCGCGTCCGCCGAGCCGCCGGTCTTTTGCTTGTCCACAAACACCGCCGCCAGCCCGGTGGTCGCGCTGATCCCCAGCAGCCCCAGCACCGAGCCCATCGGCACGTGCACCTGCCGGGTCACCAGGCAGATGTACACGTAGGCCCCCAGCGTCAGGCAAAACCAAAAGGCCATCTGCACCAGTCCCAGGCTGTACGGGGGATGTTTCCCGTCCGCCAGCTTGCCGGTCAGCGCCGACCGCAGCATGTCGGTGGTCGCTCCCAGGTACAGCAACGTGCCCAGCAGCAGAATAAAAAGACCCAGGATCCAATACCAGCTGTCCCCGCCGGTCCCGATCCTCGGGTACGCGGTAGTCTCAAAAAACTGCTTGTTGTCCGCCGTCGCCACGGTCAACGCCAGCCTCCCCGCTTCGCCCCCGGCTTGCAGCGGCGCCCCCTTGTACCTTCCTTCATGCCGCGAAGCGTAGACAATCTCGGCCCACGCCTTCCAATCGTCGGAATCCGCGGGGTCCAGATGCGGAATGAAATTCAAATACTCCTGGTCCGAGGGACCAATCGCGCTGGGCGCCACGCTGCTCAAGATGTGGCCCCCGATCGACAGCCGCAGATTGCTCGGTTTGTTCCCCTGCACCCAGACCCAGTCGTGCAGGCCCATGATGCACACGGTCACTTCCTCGCCCAGCCGCACGTAGGTCGAGGTGTTCAACCGTGTCTGCTTGTTGCCGGCCACCACCACCAGCGTCGAATTCTTGCGCGCCTCGGCATCCGCCGGCGCAGTCGTCTTGGCCTTGGCGTAATCGTCGGCGGCGCAGCTGTCCTTGGGATTGATAGCCTCCGGCGAAGTCGCCGACGCCACCCGCGCCGCCGGCCCCAGCGCAGCCCCCAACCCCAGCAGAACGAGCACACAGGAACGGCGAGACATGCGCGGCACCTCTCTGTTTTACGGCAAGAGTATTACCGGCGAATCATATACCACTGTCAACGCGCAAGGGGCTGTTGTTGTAGCGCGATCTGGCAGGTGCCCTGTACCGAGCCTCAGAACTCTTTGCAGCAACTTCGGCGCCACCTGAACCTTTCATATATCAGATCCTGCTCCAACACGAGGCCAGGCGCTCGACTAGCCTAGCCTCGCGGTTTGTGTTCGCACCGGCGGCGATTCTTTTCCTCTGTGCCCATTAACCGCCAGCCGTGCCGGAATCTTCACTTGAAAAGTGTTAAGTTACGGGCTACACTAGCTCAGTGAGAATACGGAGCTTCAGCCACAAGGGCCTGAAGAGGCTCTATGAAGATGGGACCGCAAAGGGTGTTCCGCCCGATACGGTGGACAAGCTCCGCAGGATGCTGGCGTTTCTCGATGATATGCGAGACCCCGAGGAATTGCGCTCGCTCCCGGTCTGGAAGGCGCACACATTGACCGGCGACCGTAAGGGCACATGGAGCCTGAGCGTTACCCGTAACTGGCGTTTGACGTTCCGCATCGACGTCACAGAAGACGAAATTTGCGAACTGAATTTGGAAGACTACCATTAAGGGAAAGGAATGACGCCATGCCTATGAAGAACCCGCCCCATCCCGGAGAGTTTATTCGGGCTGAGATTATCGAACCCGCAGGGCTATCGGTAACGGCTGCCGCCGTCGCGCTTCGGGTGTCCCGTCCCGCGCTGTCCAGCTTGCTTAACGGTAAGGCTGACCTTTCCGGGGACATGGCGCTGCGCATTGAGAAAGCCTTTGGAGTGAAGATGGACACGCTCATGCGCATGCAAGCCTCCTACGACATCGCCCAAACCCGCAAACGCGAGAAGCTAATTCAGGTCCGGCGAATTCCGTTGGCCAACATTCACGCCTAGCAGTCCGTGGCCGAAGTGCAGTCCCTGGGAACGCCAATCTCCCGATTGGCGCTTTGTCCGGCGCCATCCTTCCGAGTCACGGCTTCCAGCCGCCACGAGAAACGTGCGGGGGCGCGCTCTAGTTCATCCTGACGGAGGAAGGGCGCGTCTCTCCCATCTTTTCGCAGCAACCTGTTTGGTCGTTCCGCCGCCATGATGGCTTTAGTCCTCTGTTTTCTGCGCGTTACATCGTATTCGTTCGAACCGGTGCCTCTATCGCCTGAAACTAGTACTAGTACATTAATAGTATTGACATGATACACAAACCATGCTATCATGAGTCGTGATTGATCGACCCCAGCCCCGCCGCACCACCCGTGCACCCGCCCCACGAGTCTCCTCGCCCCGCCCCGAGCGCCTTTATGCCGGGAACCTCCCATTACTTTTTAGTTACCCAATGTCGCCCCTAAGTCCCTTTAGAATGAACACTTGTAAAAGTGTATCAAAACAAAGGACTTTAACTCCCTCTAGAATCAACACTTATGCAAAACCGGGGAGGGGGTACCCCGTCAACTTCCGCCCAGCCTCCACCCCCTTCGCTTGCGGAAGAGGCAACCTCTTCAAGGGGGTCGGAGCTTCAGCTCCGACATTAAGCGCAGCCTCTCAATGGGCTTCAGCCCCTGAGGAATCGCTCTTGGCAGTTTCCCGCAGCCCGTTCAACCCTGCCGTAAATGCCATCCGTTGCCCATCCGCGCCTCGGGCGTGCGAGAATACCCGCGTGAATCCGTGGATCGCCACCCCTGCGATCGCCGCTGCCGCCGTTGCCGCCTACGGTGCCGCCTGGCCGCGCGCGCAACTCTTCGGCGCCACCATTTGCCGCTCCAACTCGCCTCGCAAGCTGGCCATCACCTTTGACGACGGTCCCAACCCCGCCATCACTCCCAAACTGCTCGACCTGCTCGACCGCTACAACGCCAAGGCCACGTTCTTTGTAATCGGCGCCTTCGCGCGCGAGTGCCCCGACCTCGTCCGGGAAATCGCCGCCCGTGGCCACGTTGTCGGCAACCACACCGAGACGCATCCCGCTCTGGTCTTCCTCCGGCCTGCGGACATCCAAGTCGAACTGCGCCTGTGCCATTCGGCGATTGCCAACGCCTTGGGCGCGCCTCCAAAATTCTTTCGCCCGCCGTTTGGCGTGCGCAATCCCTGGCTGGCCGGCGCCGCCCGCGCCCTCGATATGCGCGTGGTCATGTGGACCCTGCTCCCCGGCGATTGGCACGCCCCGTCCGCGGAATGGCTCATCGACCGCATGAAACCCATCGCCGCGAACGCCGAGCGTTCCGTCAAAGACTCGGCTGGCACCGGGGACGTCCTGTGCCTCCATGATGGCAGCCACCGCGCCCAAAATGGCGACCGCGCCTGCACCCTGGCCGCGCTGGAGCATTGGCTCCCCAGATGGCGTGACCTGGGCCTCGAATTTGTTACAATCGACCACGCGGTGCGCACACCCGCATCCTAACTATGGACGAACGAGCCTTTTACACCGAACGCGAAGAAATCAAGAAGATCAAAATCCTGTGCCCCAGCTGCCGCGGCGAATTTGATTTTCCCGTCCGCTGGAAAGTTTGCAGGAAGAAGAAGGAGCTCCCCCGCGGCGCCGGCGAAGAAGACAAGAAGCGTTTCGCGAAAGCTTCTTCCTACATGGTGCGCCTGGACGATCTGATCGCCTGCTACAAATGCCGCAAACGCATCGAGCTCACCGGACAGTCCACTGTGTTGATCTCCGACACCTTGGGCGATCCCAACGCCGACCCGGAAAACTTCGGCAATCGCTGATCGTCAGGAGGCTCGCATGGCGAAGCTAGCGCTGATTTACGGAATGCGTTTACTGCCGGAAGAAGACCTGGGCGAAGTGCAGGACGCCACCGTGGTGCTCAAGAACGGCCGCACCATACGAGTCGCCATGCATTTGATCGAGGGCACCAAGGAAGAAATCGAAGCGACGCTGCGCGAATCGGTGGAAGCTTTTTTCGAGATGTACCCGGAAATTTAGAAGACGCCGCAAGGAAAGAGCGACGCGTCGCTCTTTCCTTCCATTCTCTAGCAGTCTGCGGTAAGCGTCTCCTCCTTAGGAGGTGGCGTCTTTCAGTTTAGGAGGTCGGGGCTTTCAGCCCCGACGTAACGTGGGTGCTTCGACGGGCTTTAGCCCCTGAAGCGACGCTTTTGCTAGACTTAGTCCGAGGCCCGGCAACACAAGCATCCGTATCTCCGCAATGCGCATCGCATTGACAACAGGGAGATTAGCCATGAACCGCACACCTTGGGCCTGGATCGCGCTACCCACGCTGCTCCTCCTTTCCGCCGATACCCGCAGCGCATTCGCCCAAGAGCCGCCCGGCCCGCAGGTGGAAGCTCCGCCTCCGGTCGCTCCGCCGCCGCAACGAGCCGCCGCCCGAGTCGGCCCCGGCGAAAAGATACGGATTCCCTCGGGTACTCGTGTCGGCGTGGTTCTGGAAAACGGCATCTCCACGCGCAGCGCCAAAGTTGGCGATTCTTTGTATTTCCGCACCTCGTTTCCGATCACCCAGAACAACCACATCGTCATTCCGGTGGGATCGTACCTGCGCGGCGAACTACTGGAATCGAAGCGTCCCGGCCGCATCAAGGGCAAGGGCGAATTTCGTATGCGCCTGAACACGCTGATCTTTCCCAACGGCTACACCGTCGATCTGAACGCCGCTCCCCGCAGCGCCGATAGCGGCGGCAAAGAAACCATGGACTCCGAAGGCAAGGTCACCGGTCCCGGCGGCAAAGGCAAAGACGCCGGCACCGTAGCGGAGACCACAGTAACCGGCGCGGGCGTCGGCGCGATTGCCGGCGGAGCCAAGGGCGCGGGCATTGGAGCGGGGATCGGCGGCGTCATCGGGCTAGCGACGGTATTGCTGACGCGGGGTCCGGACGCGACGCTGCCGCGCGGCTCTGCTCTGGACATCGTGCTGGAACACGAACTGGCCCTCGATAGCGCGCAAATCCAATACACCCACGTAGGCCAAGCCTTGCCGGTCACAGCGCCGCCGATCAGCCAGCAGTAGCCGAGCGCGTTCCGCGCTGTGACTTGCAACATGCCGGCAGACGCGCAAAGGGTAATAAGGCACTGGTTGTCGGGCGCTGGTAAAATAACCGATATCGGGCGCTGTCGGTCGTCGCCGACAACTGGCTGTTCTTTCTGGCGATCTGTGAGTTTCTCTTTTTTCCTTGGCCGGAAGTAGTCTCCACCCCGGCACGTTTATAAGTGATTTCCACGCATTAGGTTGCAAACCCTCCTGCTATCTTGCTCTTCGATCCGCCGAGACTGCGCTGTGGCCTGTCGCCTGCTTTTTGACACCGCCAGTCAGTGATGTCTCGGGGTGAAAAATGTTCCAGCGCATGTTTTCATTGTTGTGCACGGCGTTCTTGCTTCAGAGCTTCGTCTTAACGGCACGAGTTTCGGCAGCGCGCAAGAGCCTGCGGCTGCTCCAGCGACTTCCACACCTGCGTCACCTGCGCCTGATGTCCAAGGAAGCGCCAATACGTCGCCGCTGCCGCCGCAGAGCCAGCCAGTCGTTGCGACTGCGCCGCCGAGCCAGCCGGTTGTGGTGCCTGCGGGCACGCGGCTGCCGTTGGTTTTGCGCAACGGCATCAACACGCGGACGGCGAAGGCCGGAGATTCCATCTATTTCGAGACCATCTTTCCCATTGCGGTGAATAACCGCATCGTGATTCCGATCGGGTCGTTTCTGCGCGGGGAGTTGCTGAAATCGAAGCGTCCGGGTTTTGTACGGGGCCGCGGCGAGATTCGCATGGTGCTGGACCAGATGACGCTGCCGAACGGTTACACCGTAACGCTGACGGCGACGCCCAACAGCGCGGACCGCAACGGACAGGAAGGGGTCGACAGGGAAGGGACCATCAGGGGACCCGCGAGCACGAAACGCGATGTGGGCCTGCTGCTCGTGGCTACCGGCGGCGGCGCGTATATCGGCACGCTCGCCGGCGCCATCGAGAGCGGAGCCGCCGGGTCTGGAGCGCTGATCGGCGGCGGCGTGGGCGCGGCGGCGGCGATCATCGCCATTCTTGCGACGCGGGGGCCGGAGGCGGAATTGCCGCGCGGAACCACGCTGGATGTGGTCTTCGACCGGCCGCTGATTCTGGACGCGGGTTTGCTGCCTGCAAACGAGGCGGGGCGATTGTCTTCGCCGCTGCTGCCCGCCGCCGACTCGCACGAGATCGATCAACGGGAAAAGCGCCGACGGAGAAGCCCGCTTCCTTTTCCGCTGCTGCCGCTGCGATTTTGATGAATGTCAGCAGCATTCGGGGATCGACGCGGCGGCATGAGCCAGGCGGCAACTAGCACGAATAGGTGCGACTGCGATCACCGCGGGAGGCAAAGACGCGAGACGGAAAGAGATTCTCGAGCGAAAGGCGCCCACGGCAGGGAATTCTGCGGCGCAAGACAGTGCAATGTTCAGCGTGCTAAGCAGTGGTTTCTCGGCAGGTTTGGGCGAAGCGCAGCGGGCTGAAACGCGCCCAGTCTACGGAGACGCGCTGTTGGGTGACCCACTCGCGGATCAGGCGTGCGGTGATGGGCGTGAGCAGGATGCCGCTGCGGAAGTGGCCGGTGGCGATCAGCAGGCCGTCGAGATCGGTGGGGCCGAGAATCGGGAGATGGTCGGGAGAGTCGGGGCGCAGGCCGGCCCAGGTTTCTTCGATTTTGGCGTGGGCTAGTTCGGGGGCGAGCTCGATGGCGGCGGAAAGGATTTTTTCGAGACCGCCCGCGGTTACCTGTTTTTCGAAACCTACATATTCGACGGTGGCGCCGGCGAGAATCCTTCCATCGTTTCGCGGAACCAGATAAATTTTCTCGGACCAGAGCACGCGCTCGATTTGCAGTCCGTGGGCGCGCAGCGCGATCATCTGGCCCTTGGCGGGGCGCACGGAAACGTAGGACTTCATTCCTTCGATCGAGGAGGAGAAACAGCCCGCGGCGATGATGGTCCATTTGGCGGAGACTTTTTCGTCCTGGAATTCCAATCCAGCGCAGGTGTTGCCTTCGCGCCAGATGGCTTTCGCGGCGTGGCCCGGAAAAATCTCGACGCCGCTTCTGTGGGCGGCCTGCAGAACCGCTTGCGTGAGCGCGCGATTGTCGACCGAGGCTTCGTCCGGGCGGAGCGCCGCCGCTTGCACGTCGGGACTCAGGGCGGGCTCGAGTTCGCGGGCATCTTCCGGGCGCAGTGGCTCGGCTTTGAGTCCCAGTCCATGATGCATAGCGATGAGCGTGCTTAGTTCTTCCACGGCTTCTGCTGCGAAGAGGGCGTCGAGCGTGCCCTTGGTGCGGAAACCGACGCTCTGGCCGGACAACTCTTCTACTTGGGCGACAAACTCCGGGTAGAGCGCCATGCTGGCTTGGCCGAGAGGTACCAGCGGAATCGTCGCCGGGCTTTCCGGCGCAGGCGACAAGATTCCGGCGCCGGCCCAGGAGGCTTCGCGTCCCGGCTCGCCCTGATCGAACACCGCCACGCGCAAGCCGGCGCGCGCGAGTTCTAGAGCGATGGAGGCGCCGATCAAGCCGCCTCCGGCGACGGCCACGTCA
The DNA here is from genome assembly GCA_963788495.1 of uncultured Acidobacteriota bacterium. Lineage (GTDB taxonomy): Bacteria > Acidobacteriota > Terriglobia > Acidiferrales > UBA7541 > Acidiferrum. Next base: position 190,458 of record CAWBGX010000010.1, read on the forward strand.
AATTTTTTCATGGGTTTATCTTAGCGCATTCGAACATGCGCTTCATCGCGGACCGATGCCCAGCAGTGGGTCATCTCCGGAGTAAGGTAGCCATGCGGACTTGTGTGTCGCGTCCGCGTACGTCGCCGTACCCGCAATCGGAGGCAAGCTCCAAATCGAGTCCCTGCTTCTTATGGCCGAGCCTCCGGACTGGAATTGCTTCCGGTTGGCCCGTAACACAGGATTCAACGGAACTTCACTGACTCGGGCGCATCGCGACAAACCCCGACTGCAAAACTTCTGACCCGTTGGGTCTTAAGGATCGAGCGGGGGTGCTAGCGAAGCCCGACGAGACCACGGACCGAATCAATCAGCTTCACGGGGTCGTAGCCAATACCGTCCTTAAAGACGATCTCCACGGCTTCGATGTCAGTAATTTTGGATGAAGGATCTCCGCGAACCACCACCAAGTCGGCCTGATTGCCGGGAGCCAGCGTTCCAATGCGGCTTGCCTCGCCCAGAAATCGTGCGCCATTCTCAGTAGCGATATGAATGGCTTCGGTAGGTGTGAAGCCAGCTTCCACCAGAAGTTCCACTTCGCGCTGATCACCGAATCCCGCCACGCCGCCGCCGATGCCAGTCGGGTCCGGCCCCGCTAGCAACGTCCCACTAGCTTTGACAAAGGCGCGCTCCAGTTCCATCTCCTTTTTCAGGCTGCGCGAGACGGGCTGTAGCACTCGCTGCGACAAATACCCAGACTGGGCCTGAGGCGACATGACATCAAGAACACGCTGTTGCAGCGGTGGGCGATCCGAGGAGTATGCCTCCATGACTGGAAGGGTCGACGTGATGGCAACATGATGCTGTATCAGAGTCTGGAACAGGTCGCGGACCTGGGAGGTCTCGGGAGTGATTGCGCACCGGCATGACCCGCGAGCAGTAAGGCCGCAAAGAAACGGCTAATGAACGTCATGCATCGAACCGTCACTGCGGCTTCGACCAATTCTCACCGCGTGTCGTGGTGAATGGATTTGACCCCAAAAGAGCTTTTGATATTTAGAATACCGACGCGCTCAGGACGACCTCAGAATTCTTCCATGCTCGATCAAATCTTTCTCGAATCTCTTTGGCCTCTGCAGTCCGGCCCTGGGCGCGCACACTCTGCCACAAGCCGAACAGGGCCCATCCGTTGTCGTGGAGATAGTGGAGTTCTTCGCGATACACACCTTCGGCGTCCTTGGCGCGCCCAGCCTTAAGCAGGGCTGATCCCAAATAGAGACGCATCGATTGCGACCAGTCCGGAGGCTCATTAAAATTAAGCGCGTCCTGCATACGGACTGCCTCTTCGAACGCAAGAACCGCGGCACCCGACCTTCCGCGCGCCAGGGCGATCTCGCCGGATAGCGCGCGACACAGCATCACCAAAATCGGCGCTGCGGAATTCGCCCCGGAAATCACATCCTTCAACGCCGGATCAACTGACGTGGTTGTGAGCGTTCGCAGTTCACTCTCCGCTTTATCAAACTCCCCTAGCCCGGCAAACGCGCTGCCACGGAAGTAGTGCCACGCGCCATTCAGGTACACGCGGTCCGTCGGCGGAGCTGGCTCGGCGAGAAGCGCTTGCCATTTGCCAAAGACCCTATGCACAAGCCACACCGCCGGAAGCCGCTGCTGCCGTGGATTCGCCGCCATCAGGCTATGGGAAGCAGCGACTTCGCGCGCCGCCTGGAGTGCCCGCGCGTAATTGCCTTGGAGCATCGCTGCATATCGCAGTACGTCCAACGCATGCGGTGCGTGAGTGCTGGCGGAAAGGTGGTACGTACCCGCTGTAGGAAAAGGCCGATCTCCCCATTCCGACAAGAAATACCGATCGGCTGCCACAGACCGCTCATTGCTGGCGATGGCTTTCTCGTACTGCCCGACACGAAGATAAATGTGCGAGGGCATGTGAACCATGTGGCCCGCCTTCGGCATAAGCGATTCGAGCCGATCGGCCTGCGACAGAGCTCGTTCCGGCTCAGCAGAACTCTCGAAGAGATGCACATAGAGGTGAACTGCCCCCGGATGATTGGGATCGAGCGCCAAGATATGATCGAGCGCAATGACTGCCTCGCTCGTCCCAGCGAGTGGTGAGCCATCTCGCCGCCAGTAGTTCCACGCCCCGCGGGTCATTATGGCGTCCACATACATGAACCCCGCCTCCAGGTCGTCCGGATATCGGTCGAGAACTGATCGCGTTGCCTCAATATACTTCTCGTCACGAACAATCCGATCCGGGTATCGGTCAGTGTCGTATTGGACTGACAGGCTTTCGATAAGCGCCTGCTCGGCTGGTGTCGCGCGTGCCAAGTGCGCGCGTGCACTCGCAATTGCCTTTCGCCCATCGCCGTGCGGGTCATCGGGAAAGCCATTCTTTCGGCTGTTGGGGTTAGGACCCATCGCTAGCGCCAGACCCCAATCGAGCATCGGGTGATCTGGGTCATACGTCTGCGCTTCCTCAAACGATGCGATTGCCTCCGGGAAGTAGTACCCATAGACTAGGCGCAATCCTTGATCAAAAAACTTCTGGGCAATAGGGGACTTGGTCGAGATTTTTCGCCCGTAGGTGCCGATATTGTCGACAAGCACCGCGTGCTCTTCGGCTGGTGCCGCAAAACCTCTCTCGCTTACTGAGTTCGCTCCCAGCACGCCGAGGAGAACGACTGCCACTGAAATCTGTGCATAGTAGCTCGATTCGGACAGTTTCATGGTGGTCCCCCAGCCGCACAAATTGTATGTCAAAAGAGAATGTAACGCTGCCAAGATCGAACAAGCCGAGTTGGTGCATCGATCCGCCGTTTGCCAAATTGATTCGGGGTAGCTGGTTTGCTAAGGTCGTCGCCATGTCCGAGCGTTCCACCGAGCAGATACGGGAATTGCTCGACTCCCTTTATCGCGTGGATTCGGGACGAATCCTGGCAACTTTGATCCGCTTGCTCGGCGATTTTGATCTTGCCGAGGAGGCAATGCACGAAGCCTTTGCGACGGCGCTGAGCGTGTGGCCGACAAGCGGAGTGCCCGGCAACCCGCGACCATGGTTGATTTCGACGGCCCGATTCAAAGCCATTGATACGCTGCGTCGACGGGCAAGATTTGATGCGTCGCAAGACGAGCTGGTGCGCTATCTCGAGGCGCAATCGAGTTCGGCGGAAAGGTCCAATTCCACTGAAGAGGACAGCCTGGAGGACGATCGCCTGCGCCTGATTTTTACGTGCTGTCATCCATCTCTCGCGCCGGAAGCGCGCGTGGCGCTTACCTTGCGTGAGGTGTGCGGGCTGACTACCGAGGAGATAGCAAAGGCCTTCCTCACCACTCCGCCTACGCTGGCGCAGCGCATTGTGCGCGCAAAGGCCAAGATTCGAGAGACACCGATCCCGTACGAAGTGCCCACGCCGCAGGAATTGCCGGAGCGGCTGGGCGCGGTGCTTCAGGTCGTCTACCTTGTCTTTAACGAGGGTTATTCGGCTGCGGCGGGAGCGGAGGTAACGCGGGCCGAGCTAACCGGCGAGGCGATTCGACTGGGCCGGTTGCTGACCGAACTCCGGTCAGAGCCGGAAGTCCTGGGGCTTCTTTCCCTGATGTTGCTACACGAATCGCGTCACGCGGCGAGAACCTCGCCGACCGGAGAGCTGATTTTGCTGGAGAACCAGGACCGCTCGCTCTGGAACCGCGAGCAGATCGCGGAGGGAGTGGCATTGCTGGAGAAAGCCCTGAACTCCCGCCGCTTCGGCTCCTACACAGTGCAGGCTGCGATTGCGGCCGTTCATGCGCAGGCGGAATCGGTTGCGGCGACCGACTGGCGGCAGATTGTTGCGCTTTACGACCGATTGGCACGAATTCAGCCTTCGCCGGTTGTACAGCTCAATCGTGCCGTGGCCATTGCGATGCGCGATGGTCCAGAGGCCGGTCTGACGCAGATCGACGCGGTGCTGGAACAGGGCGAACTGGCAAATTACTATTTGGCGCATTCCGCCCGTGCTGATATGTACCGCAGGCTCGGCAGGACGGCTGAGGCTCGGACCTCTTATGAGAAAGCTCTGGCGCTGACCCAACAGGAGCCCGAGCGGCAATTCCTGCAGGAGCGGATTCGGCAGTTGAAATAAAAAAGTGGAGGTCGCTGTCGATTTTCGGTCTCCCGAACGCCACATCCGCTCCGTATCCAGTTCCGGAATTCATCGCCGCCTCACCGTCCTAGAGCTAAATACCCTGTTTCCAGTATCCTCGGCCACACGAAAAAACATTAAGCTGTTTGTCGATTTCCGTCCGGCCGTTCGACTAGTAAGTGGAGCCGCACTGCACGCCCTCGCTACCCGCAACATTCCCGGTTGCGCGGCGTCGAAGCTCCGGTATAAAAGTAGCGGCCCGGATACGGCGTCCGCTCAACGCTCAAGGAGAACACCATGCGCTTCATGATGATCCACTTTCCGAAAGTATACGAAAACGCAAAACCCGGCTGGGTACCGGACTTCAAAGCCATGGAGGCAATGGGCAAGTACAACGAGGAACTAGGGAAAGCCGGGGTGCTGCTCGCGCTGGACGGGCTGACCCCGCCCGCGACGATGAGCGCGCGTGTCACCTTCAAAGACGGAAAGCCGATAGTCACCGACGGACCGTTTCCCGAAACGAAAGAAGTAATCGGCGGGTTCTGGATTATTCAGGTGAAGTCGCGCGAAGAGGCGCTCGAATGGGCCTCGCGCATCCCCGCCGCGGACAACGAAATGGTGGTCGAAGTCCGCCGGTTGTTTGCGCTGACCGACTTCGATCCCGAGACCCAAAAGGAGATCCAAAAGAAGTTCGGCGACGCCGTCGCCGCTGAGATGGGCCAGTAATAGCTTTGTAACTCGCTGAGACTCGCCAGCGAATGCATGGCGATGCGTATCGCCGCAGTATTTGGTTGCTATCCTCTGATCAGGCAAAGAATGGGCAGTTGTCGATTTTCGGTCTCCCGAACGACTAGGTGATAACGGAACGATGAGCTACGGCTCCTTGAGTCATAGGAAACAGGGAGGAATTGATGAAATACATCTGTTTGGGCTACTACGACAAAGGCAAATTCGATGGCATGACTGAGAGCGAGCGAAACGCCATGTTCGATTCATGCTTTGAATATGACGACCATCTTCGCGTCAACGGACAGTGGGGTGGCGGCGAAGCGCTTCAGGGCCCGGAGACCGCCTTGACACTCTCTTGGAAGAACGGCACAGTGGCAACGACCGACGGCCCCTACGCCGAAACCAAAGAACAACTCGGCGGCATTCTCGTCCTTGAGGCGAGGGATATGAATCATGCTGTACAGCTCATTGGCCAGCATCCGGCTCTGACGTATGGCAACATTTTCGAGATTCGGCCAGCGGGGGACATGAATGAGGTCATGAAGGCAAGCGAGCAGCGGCGACGGCGAAAGGATTCGGCGGTGTCCTGAAACGGGCCTGATCCTAATACCAATATTTGGCAGGAAGGCTAAGAACATGTCATTTTTTCGCGATCTGAGAGTTGCAGCTCACTCGTTAATCCGGACTCCCGGGCTGGCGATCACGGTGGTTCTCACGCTGGCGCTTGGCATCGGCGCGAACGCCGCGATCTTCACGCTGGTGCGCGGAATCCTGCTGAAGCCGCTCGTCAACCGCGACGAGAACCGGCTGGTGTACATCCGCCAGAGCGCCCCCATCATGGGAGTCGACAACACAACCTTCTCGGTGCCCGAAATCAAGGACGTCGAGGCCAGCGTCCATTCCGTGAGCGAGTTCGGCGATTTCTCCCAGATGGCCTTTACGATGGTCGGACTCGGTGAACCTCGCGGAGTGCATGGCGGCGTCGTCAGCGGCAACTACTTTGAAGTAATGGGTCTGCGCCCTGTTCTCGGCCGCCTCATCGGACCTCAGGACGACGGTCCCAACGCCGCCGGCGTCATCGTGCTCACGTATCGTTTCTGGTCCACCGTTCTCAAAAAAGATCCTGATGTGCTCGGCAAAACAGTTCGCCTCAGCAGCGTTGGTGATCGCTCCGCCACGGTCATCGGCGTCCTCGAGCCCTCCGTGCCGTACCCCGCGGATACCGAGATTATTGGCAACATGGTCACAAGCCCGCATCATCTTTCCGCCACCATGGTCACGGGCCGCGTCCATCGCATGACCGAACTTTTCGGTAAGCTTGCGCCCGGCGCCACTCTGGACCAGGCTCGCACCGAGTTGCGCACTGCCTACGCTTCCATGCAGAAGGACCACGCCGAGGCGTATCCCGATAACGGCGGCTTCCGCATTGATGTCAGGATGCTCCGGGACCAGATTACTTCTGGCGCGCGCACCGTTCTCCTCGTGCTTCTCGCTGCGTCGGGCCTGGTCTTCATCATCGCCTGCTCCAACGTTGCCAACCTGATTCTCGCGCGGACGGTTCGCCGCGAGGGCGAACTCGCGATCCGCGCCGCACTCGGCGCAAGCACTGGCGCGCTGCGCCGCATGTTGTTAGCCGAAAGCCTGCTGCTCTGTGGCGCGGGCGCAGCCATCGGCGTAATCATCGCGCAGCCGTTGGTAACCATCCTGGCTCGGTACGCCTCGCGCTTCTCCGTTCGCGCGCTGGATTTGACGGTTGATTTCAGCCTGCTCTGGGTGGGAGTGGCGCTGGCAATCGTCGCGGCGGTGATTTTGGCATTTGTGCCGCGGCTGCCGTCGGCCAATGCCTCGAATGGCATGAACCTGGCGAGCGGCGGCGTTCGCATCACCAGCAGCACCGGCCGCCGCCAGCGGGCCTTTGCAGTCACGCAAATCGCAGCGTCTTTCGTGCTGCTGGCGGGCGCAAGCATGTTGATCACTACCCTGATTGCGTTGCAAACCACTCAGACCGGTCTTGATACGCGTCACGTCCTGGTCATCGACGTTCCGGCACTGTACAACGGAAAAACGCCTGAGCAAGTCCTCGATTTTTACAAGGAAGCGATGCGTCGCATCGATGCGCTACCCGGCGTCACCCAGACCGCTGCCGGTATGATCGCTCCCTGGCGTGATGCCGACGCAGGCTTCGGAGTAGGTTTGCAATTCTCTGGCGATGGTCACGTCCATGGCAAGGACGACCCTCGCGCGCTGTGGCGTGATATTTCTCCCGGCTTTTTCAGCTCACTTGGCGTTCCCATCATTGCCGGGCGCGATTTCAACGCGCTCGATGACCAGAATCGAGAGCCCGTCGTGATCGTCAGCGCGACTCTGGCACAGAGCATGTTTCCTGGTCAGGATCCGATCGGCCGGCATGTCTATTGGACCGATCCGGTGCTCGAGTTCATGGACGGCACCGCTAGCGAAAAGGCGCGAGTTAGGTCGCCGCACCGCATTATTGGGGTCGCCGCCGATGTGGACGACGAACATATCGTTCCGGCGCCCACCTCCACCATTTATAACACCATTGCGGACTCTCCCATGTTCGGAGGCCACCTCTTCATCCACACCACCGCTGATCCTTATTCTCTGGTAACGCCGATAACGAAAATTATTCGGCAGCTGTCCGCCGATGAACCCGTGGAGCACGCCGCCACCCTCGAAGACATCCGTGCCAAAGTGCTGGCGCCAGACCGCTTGAACTCCCTGGTGTTCGGCGTGTTCGCGGCTGTCGCGTTGCTGATTGCGGTCGTCGGCGTCGCCGGCGTCCTGGCGTTTTCGGTCAGCGCTCGGACGCGCGAATTCGGCATCCGCTTGGCGCTGGGGTCACCGCCGGAAAATCTCCTCAAAGGTGTTGTCGCGGAAGGCGTCGTGATGGCTGCCGCTGGCGTTCTGACGGGCGCGGTGTTCGGGCTGATCGTTGCGCGTGTGGCAGGCAGTTATTTCGGCGACTTAAAAATGCCGGGCGCATTGCCGGTGATCGTTTCTGCGTTTGTGCTGTTAGGCGCGGCGGTAGTCGCTTCGATGCTCCCGGCGGCACGCGCCGCCCGCGTCGACGTCATACAAGCGCTTCGCTCGGAATGATTTTTCCGGCGTCAGGATGAACTAAAGCGCGCCCCTTGCGGAAAAAGAAGGGAGGGACGCGCCCTTCCTGCGTCAGGACAAACTAAAGCGCGCCCCTACACGTCTTCCGCAGCGGCTGAAGTCGTGCCCTCCCGAAGTGCCCTCGCCGATGTGCCCTCCTGAAAAACGGCCTGTCAGACACGTTTCTAGAGCTCCCTTGCGGGAAAGAATGGTCCGCGCCTAGCGATCCTTGCTGGGGTCGTCGTTGGGGTTGATGTAGTTGAATTGCAGTGGCGAATGGCCGTGGACCTGGACGATGGTTTCGCCGCAAGCCATGGCGAAGTGGTGCATGTCGGGGTCGAGAAAGGCGAAGCTGCCGGCGGTGAAGGCCTTCATCTTGTCGGTCTCGAATTCGTCGCCCATCCCGAGTTTGAAGGTGCCGGAGATGACGGTGACGTTTTCGCGGTTAGGGTGGAAATGGGGCGCGATGCGGAATCCATCGGGCATCTTCAGGCGAATGGTGAAGTCGCCGGTGGACGAGGTGGGGTCGCCTTCGAGCACCGCGAACTGGGCGCCCTTGCGGACAACCGGCGGAGCGGGACCCCAGGGAATAGTGTCCGGGGTGAACTCATGCCTTTCGTGGGAATGAGCGCGCATGGCGCCGGTGAAAAGCGGGCCCCCCAAAGCGAACAATCCGGCAACTGCGAGTGTAAGGAACAAGTAGCGTTTCATCTTTCAGCCTCCATAACGTGATTGAACTGCGGGGATGATGTCGTGAACCACGAGGCCTTTCAATGAAGAGGGGATACAGTTTGTGTATCTTTTCCGTATCGTCGCAAATTGCTGAATCCTAGGGGATAATACGCTCCGGCAATTTTATGAGACAGGGAAGACCAGCAGCCGGAGAGATCGAGCTGGACCTGGGGCGCTACGAGCTGCGCCGCCAGGGGCGGCGAGTAAAGCTTGAGAAGAAGCCCATGGAATTGCTGATTTTTCTGGTGGGGCGGCGAGAGCAACTGGTGTCCCGCAGCGAAATCGTGGCGAAACTGTGGCGGTCGGACCTGTTTGTGGACACCGAACCCAATATCAACAACATCGTGCGAAAAATCCGCACGGCCCTGGGCGACGACTCCGCGAAACCCCGCTTTCTGGAAACCGTGGTGGGCAAAGGCTATCGATTTGTGGGACCGGTGCGCGTGATCGATGTGCGCTATCCGCAGAACGATCTTGGATCGGGAGCGGCGCGCCCCGCTGGCCGAGAGAGAACCGGAGGAAGGAGCGGGCACTCGTCGCTGGCGGTGCTGCCGCTGATGCTGTTGGGGAATACCACGGATGACCATGGGATAGCGCTGGGTTTTGCCGACGCGCTGGTGACGCGGCTGGGAAATCTGCCGGGCGTGGACGTGCTGCCCACTTCGGCGGTGCTGAACGTGGCGGCGGAGGCGACTGCGGCGGAGACCGCTGCCCGCCTGGGTGTGCGCTTTGTGGTCCACGGAGCTATTCGAGTGTCAAAAGGGGTGTGGCGCCTTTCGATGAAGATGTTTGACACCCATACGCAGAGCGCGTGCTTCAGCAGGAAACGCGATCTGGAGCTAGACCGGCGATCCGAGCTGGAGGACGAGATTGCGAAGGAGATCGCGCTGGCGTTGAACCGGCCGCTGGGTCCGGCGGCGGTGCAACGGCCGCGCTATAGCAAGGATCCGCTGGCCTATGCGGAATTCATACGGGGCTACCGGCTGAGTTGTTCGGGCGATCCGACGGTGCTGGACGAAGCGGCGCGGCACCTGACCAATGCGGTGACTCGCGATCCGGCTTTTTCGCTGGCGCATGCGACGCTTTCCGTGGTGTGCGCGACCCGGCACTTTGAAATGGAGCCGGCGAGCGCGTGGCTGGAGAAGGCCGAGTTTCATTGCCGGCGGGCGCTGGAGCTCGATCCGGATTTGCCGGAAGGGCACGTCGCCAGCGCGTTTATTTTGTGGGGGCCATCCAAGAACTTCCAACACCTGGAGGCGATTGCCGAACTCCAGCGAGCCCTGGCGCTGCAGAACAATCAGCCGCAGGCTTACAACCGCTTGGGGACGATCCTGGCGCACATCGGGCTGCTGGAGCACGCGCGCGAAATGTATGAGAGGGGTCGGGCCTTTCATCCCAAGAAAGCCGTGAGTCACAGCATCTTGCAGGTGTATATGTGGAATCGAGAATACGACCTGGCGCGGGAGGAGATTGAGGCGTGGCGCGCCGAGAACCCCGACAATAAGTACCCGGTGTACTTTGCTCCACAGCCGGCGATGATGACCGGGGATTGGAAAGAAGCCAAAATTCTGCTGGACGAAGCGGTGCAGATTTTGCCGGAAGAACCGCTGATCGTGAGTTTGCAGGGCGTCTTTTACGCGCTAACGGGGAAAGAAGAAAAGGCGCTGACCTGCCTGGCCAAGGCCTGCGCGAGCCCCAAATCGTTTGGACATGCGCACCACAGCTACTACCAAATCGCGTGCATTCTTTCGGTGCTGGGGCAACGGCAAGCGGGGTTCGAGTGGCTGGAGCGGAGCGTCAGTTGTGGATTCGCTTGTTGGCCCTTTTTTCTGAAAGACCCTTGCCTCAAAAATTTGCGGGAGCTTCCGGGCTTTGAGGTTTTGGTGAGTTCGTTGCAGGCCAAATATCCGGATCATCTGGGAGCGTTGTAGGGAATCTGATTGGGCCGGATTGGGATATGCCGGTGGCCGCGAAGGCTCCCGCCACGGTCGGCGGCCGCTACAGGTGCCCGGCGGGGATTCGCGACAGAGGCGCGGCACTCGCTAGGAACGACGAGGTCAGATGCCGGCGTACCAGGCGTAGCCTGCTTCCGGGGAGGCGGAGCCCAGACCCTTGCCGAAGCTTTTCAGGCTGTCGGTGACCGTCATGTGGGTGATGAATTTCACGCTCTTGTAGCCGAGTTGGCGGGGGAGGCGCAGGCGCAGCGGGCCGCCATTGCCGACGGGAAGTTCGCCGCCATTCATTCCGTGGGCTAGAAAAGTCTGCGGGTGCAAGGCATCGGCCATGTCTATGCTTTCCCACCAGTCGGGCTGGATGGAGAAGTAGACGACGTAGCGGGCTTGCGGGTGGACGCCGACGATATTCAGGACGTGGGAGAGCGGCACGCCGATCCACTCGGCGATGTAGGACCAGCCCTCTTCACAGGCCAGTTGGGTGATCTGGCTGCGCGACGGGTAACTTTTAAGCTGGGCAAGCGAAAACGTGGCGGGCCGATCGACCATGCCGTTGATGGAGAGTTGCCAGTCGGCGAATCCACCGGCTTGCAGGCGTTTGAAGGCGTCACTCGGGGGCGCCATTTCGTTCGCCAGCGGAGGCTTCGAAATCTGGCTGGGATGGAACTCCCGGGCTAGCGAGTGCCTGGTGAGCAGGCGCTGGGAGGCATAGGTCAGGGTTTCGCCGAGGCCGTAGATTCCGCGGTGATCGGGCGGGACCAGTCCATAGCTTTGGGCAAGGCGCGCGGCCACGCCCAGGCCCGCTACGCCCGCGGTGGCTGCGAGTCCGGTTTTGATCAGTCTGCGGCGCGAGAGATCGCTCATGTGCCCTCCATGTTTGTACCGGCCCTGCCGGTGATCATCGCTCGCATGCGGCTCCAGAATCCGGCGACAAAAACCATCACAACGTGGACCAGAAGGAAGAGCAGGAGAGCGATGGACACGAAAAAGTGAAGCGTTCGCGCGGATTGCTGGCCGCCCAACAGAGTGACGGTGGCTGGAACCGCGGAAACAAAGGCCGGAGACATCGCCAATCCCGTCCAGATCACTAACGGGAAGAGAACGAAGATCACGATCAGGTAGGTAAGCCGCTGGAGCACGTTATACGACCAGGCTTCTGCCGCACTCGGCCGCTCAAAGCGCAAATGTTTAGCGATTGCGGTCGAGAACGCCCGCCACGAAAGATCGGCCTTGCCCGGGAGCAAGTTTTTCCGCAAGTGCCCGGTAAAGAAGATGGAGATGATGTACAGCAAGCCGGTCAATACCACAACCCAGGCGGCTTGAAAGTGGAGATAGCGGCTCCAGCCGTTCTGATCCGGCAGCACGTAGCCGTAGCCGGTCTGCACCAGGGCCCTGGAGGAAGGGATGGGCAGTTGAAACAACGGGGTGGTCAATACATTGCCGGTTTCGCCCCAGTAGAACCTGGGGTGAGAGATCACAATTTCAGCGCCGGTGACCAGCAGGGCAAGAAAGCACAGCGTGGTGATCCAGTGAGTGACGCGGACGAGGGCAGAGTGTCGCGGAGCTACCGTCGCGACGGGGACGGACGAAGCAGAACTTGGGACGCCAGCTCCCAGCGGCGCCTGCACGGATTCTAATCTCGCCATTTTTTAGCCCCCGGCTGAGGCTCCGACTTGCTTCCCCAAGATAGGCGCCATACTACCACGCTACAGGGTAGATTTCAGGATGTCCTGTAGTCCGAATCGCTAGGCGAAGCTGGCCAGCCGGAAGAATAAGGACCGCTGCCAGGGCGGAAAATACCGCGATCGCATAAATAGTCGGCAAGATGATAGGATCAGCGAATCGGCGGGTTACCTGGCACCTTAAACGGCAGCATTCCTTCGGATCACTTCCCGCTTGATCTTGTTGCATAGTTAGGAAGTCTATCGAGTTAACCATGCGTTTTCGTATCGCGATGCTAACAGCAGTTTTTCTTCTTGCGGATTACAGCCCAGTGCGGGCGCAGCAGCCGCCGATTGTGCCGGGGGCGCGTGTGCCGGGACAAAAGACCGCGGAGGAGGAACTCTTCGCCGAGGATGGCGGGGCTCGAGGCAGCACGCTCGAGAGTATCGTTATTCCGCCGAAAGCCAAGGCGCCGTTTACTTTGATACTGGAGACAGAGTGGGATCGCGGGCTGGCCGACGGCGGCACGATTACGACGGCGAATAAGCGACGCATTGCGCGAGACGCCGAAGGACGCATCTACCAGGAACGCTGGCTGCTGGTGCCTAAAAACGGCAAGCAGGAATCGGTGATGACCGCGATCCAGATTTCCGATCCCATCGCGCACACGTTATACAGTTGCTTTCCTCATGATGCGAAGAAGCGCTGCCAGTTGGTAACTTACACGCCTTCACCGGCCACCGTCTTCAATTTTCAGGGGCCCGCGTCGGGGCAGTTTGCCGACGGCTCCGGCGATATCGTTCGCGTCGATCTGGGAAAGCAACTGGTCTCCGGCGTGGAAACGGCTGGCACTCGCATCACGGTGCACTACAATGCAGGCACGTTCGGCAACGACCGGCTAATGACAATCGATCGCGAATTCTGGTATGCGGCGCAACTGGGTTTCAATCTACTGTCCAAGAGGTCGGACCCGCGAATCGGATCGCAGACGTTTACGGTAACGAATTTGACGCTGGCCGATCCCGATCCGAAATTCTTCGAGCTGCCGGAAGGCTTTACGGTCGTAGATGAGAGACGGACGGCACCGCCTGAGAACTAACCTTCGCGCTCCAGGCCCAGAGGCATAGAGACTCGCTCGCCCTCGTTGTCCGGCGCGCAGGCACTTGTCCGCAGCGGTTACCGGACATATGGCTACCCAGTATCCGTTTGCCATGCCCAAAAACATACTAATTGGTGCGTCGCTCAGGGCTTAGGCGATGATCCCATTCGTAGTTGAGAGCAACGTTAACAATTGAGGCGAAGACAAATGTGGGGTAAGCCTCCATTTTCCATTGCGGACAACTGCGCGGTAGACGTACGAAACCTAGAGGCGGCGCGCAAGTGGTACAAGGAGAAACTCGGATTCCGCGAGGCGCTCACGAATCGGCAAGAAGACTCCGGGCGACCGTTCGTGGACTTGTACATTTCTAACGACGATATATTTCTTTCACTGGTGGAATTGGAGCCGGGCGCATCCGTCGAGGACCGACATGTCATTTTCTTCGCCAAGAATCTGGAAAAGGCACACCAATGGTTAGCAGGCCGTGGCGTAGCCGTCGAGCCGACTACGACTGATTCGGGTGGAAACCGCTTATTTCGGTTTCAGGATCCAGAAGGAAACAACCTTGAAGTGTGTATAGAGCCAGGATAGCGATACTCGCGGAACCGGGCAGGTGTTTGCCGACACGAGGCCGTAAACCCGCAAATCGGGTCAGTAGACTCCTGCTAGGTAGATGCCCTCGCAAGCCGGATAGCCAGGATTTAACCATGCGATTCTGAACGTCGAAATGCGAACGATGGAAGCCCTGGGTGTAGTACCATCGCGCCACACAAGCCTGTTCAGGGAGCACAAAAAATCAATGGCAACCTTGTCGAGTGCGGGGCTCAATCCGAGGATTGCTGTAAAAACGCAGGGCGGCCACCTGCTCAATCAGTATTTCTACTTCTCCATGTCGCTGCTGATTGCCGCCGTGGTAGCGTTCGGTTTCAGCTTTACGGTCGGTAATAACCTGATCCATCCGGCATTGCCACGGCCGTTTCTGCTCTACGTTCATGCGGCGGTGTTCACGGGATGGCTGGCTTTCTTCATCTTGCAAACGGCATTGATCCGAACGCGGAATGTCCGTGTGCATCGACGGATCGGTTGGTTCGGAGCCGCGATGGGCAGCGGGATGGTGGTGTTGGGCGTTTCCACCGCGATTATCATGGCACGCTTCAACACGTTTACCTTGCACCAGAGCCACACGGATTCCTTTCTGATGATTCCGCTCTTTGACATGGTGTGCTTCGGAACCACCTTCGGACTCGCCGTCTGGTGGCGGAAGAAGCCTGAGTATCATCGGCGTCTGATGCTGGTTGCGACCTGCGCTTTGACTGCGGCGTCGTTTGGGCGTTTCCCAGCGTGGTTGTTGCCTCAGGAATATTTTTACTCCGGAGTGGACCTGCTGATCGTTGTTGGGGTCATCCGCGACCTGATTGTCAATGGGCGCGTCCACCGGATATATCTTTACGTTCTGCCGCTATTTATCGTCGGCCAGACGGTCGTTTCCTTCACCGTTTTCCACCAACTGCCTTATTGGCAAAAGATAGCGCGCGCAATCATGGGAATGGGCTGAAAGAAACCAACAACAGGGAGCTTCCGCCGGGTCCTTTTCAACTCCGGTTGCGAACACCAACTGGTAGCCGGCCGCCGGGAGGTACTACAGGTCGAGGAGTAGGGCGCCGTGACCACTCGCCAACCCAAGATCCACACCCAACTCGGCCGCGCCGCCGCCCAGATCTTTGCCGCCAACGATCGCATTAACCAGATTCTTATCGAAAATCTTGACCCTGCCGCTTGGAAGGCCAAACCACCTGGCAAGACCCGCACCATCGCGGCGATCTTCACGCACGTGCACAATGTCCGCACCAAGTGGGTCCGGCTTACTGCTCCGCACCTGAAGGTTCCAAGGCAGCTCCACCGCACCCAGTGCACGCCGATGCAAGCCCGCGCGGGATTGGCCGAGAGCGCCGCTCGCTGCGGGGAAATGCTTGCTGAGGCGCTCGGCGGCGGTGGCCGCATCGAGAAGTTTCACAGAGACGGCTGGGCTAAGCCTTGGCCGGTCGGCCCGGAAATGCTGTGCTACATGCTTGCTCACGAAGCCCACCATCGCGGGCAAGTGTGCATGCTCGCCCATCAGCTGGGATTCCCGCTGCCGAACAAGGTGGCGTACGGAATCTGGAATTGGGAAAAGTTGTGGAAGGAGTGCGGGTCGCCTGACGGCCCCGGCTGCGATTCCTAAGGCCTCGCTTCCCTTCAGTTTGCGGCGGTTAACTTGATTTCCGCGGTGTCGCCCTTTATTTCTACAGTCGTGCCCAAGGCCTTGGACGCGTCCGCCAGACGCTGGAGGATGTAACCCGCTCTCGCGCCCGTCACCGGCGAGGGCAAGCCGCGGGTGTCGAGGAATTCGTTGTTGGTGTACTCGCTGTGAACATCGGGCTGGCCCTGGCCTATGTTGTTCAAGGCAATCGGCCGGAACGAGATCGATTGCAGGTTCCTCCCCTGAAATTGGACATACGCGACCACGCTCTCCCAATTCATCGGTTCGTCGATGTAGGTGAGCGTCGGCGGCACGTTGTAAATGAAGTTGCCCAGGTCGTAGAAGATGGGCCGGCCGTTGTAAATCTCCACGCCATGCAGCAGAGGCGCGCCGTGCATCACGATGATGTCGGCACCTGCATCCACCTCCGCATGGGTCCACTTCTTGAGCCAATCGTTCGGGGCGAGCCGCTCCTGCATTCCTTCGGTGAAAATTGTGGAGAAAGAATGATTCCCGAAGACGTGGTTGTGTTGGTACACGATCACGAGATCGGCGTTGCGGCGGGCGTCACGAATGTTTTGCAGGATGCGCTGTGAATCTTCGCGATTCGGCACGTTGGAGGGCGCGTCGGGCAGGTCGACGGTCGCCTCATTTTCCTTGTCGCCGGCTTCGACGCGCAGCTCGTTCACTCCCGGGCGCTCGGCGGTGGCGCTTGCTCCGGGCGCAATCAGGCCTGAGGCGCTGGCGATCAGGGCAATCGTCCCGTGGGGCGTGTGCAGATAATCGGGCGCTGCCGCTTCGGCCACGTTGTCTCCAGTTCCGGCATGAATGATCTTCCGGCGGTCGGCTTCCTGGATGGTGTTTTTAATGCCGGTCACTTTCAGATCGAAGGCGTGATTGCCGGCTAGGGACAACAAGTTAAAACCGAAAGTAGTGAGGGCGTCGAGGGCTTCCGGCGGAGTGAGAAATCCCCTTCCTTCCGTGACGGTCTGGCCCTTTTCGGCGACCGCGGCTTCCAGATTGGTGAACACCACGTCGCCCTTGAGCAGGCCCTGGATCACCGGGACCGCCGAAGGGGCGGTCGCGCGGACGTCCGAGCGGATCATAGACTGCCCCGTCAAAGTTATCGTTATCGCGGTCGACTGCGGCCGCGGGGCAGCGCCCGCGGCGCACACGATTGCCAAGAGAACCGCTCTCGCCAACAACCGTCCGGTTTGCAACATTGTCGCCATTCGCATTCCCTCGCGTTTTCGTGTGACCGTTCGATGTTGCCGGCTAGATTTCACGCTGCCAGCTAAAAGACATCGCGCCACTGCTGGGTACATGGTCCTCGTTCCGCAGTCGCGTTCATTTAAGCGGCAGAGTACACCAAGTTGGTGAGCTTAGCCGGATTGCCGAGGGGGAAATTGGTTGGCTGAGCTGTGGATTCCCGTCTGGCGGTGGCTGACGAAAGGAGCCCGCCTGCTTCGAAGCTCCCTTCGAGACCAAAGTAAACAGGGTAACGAAAGGCCGGCCGCTACGGGTACACGCATCTTTGGTTTTGCGACGAGAGGCCCGCCCCTACAGGGAGCTGACGAGTTCTTCGGAGAGGACTTGGGCTTTTTTTGCGGCGCTGCGGGCCCGGTTCCAATCTCCGACGTGGGCGGATTCTCGCGCTTCGGTGACGAAGCTGCGGACCTTGGAGGCCAGATCAAGTTGGGTGGGGCTCAAACTTTTTCCCTGAGTCACGGCGATGTTGCGCTCCGCGATGCTCAGGCTCACGTTGGTCTGCTGCTGCGCTGCCGTGGTTTCTTCCGCGGTCAACTGCGGCACGATCTGCGGGGGTTCAGGCCTGGCGGCGGCGTTCTGCGATGGGGCTGCCGGGACGCGCGGGCGCGGGGGAGCGCTCTGAACAAGGGCCAGCGGCGAGGGCGGCGGAGGGATGTCGAGCTCAAGGTCAGGCGAAACCTCATCGTTCGGTTCGCTTGCCGCCGAGAGCACACCTAGTGGCCGGGGCCGCACTACTGCGGCGGTGCTCCAGGGAAAAGTTCTGGCTTTAACTTTTCGCTCCGCGCAGCCGCTCACGGCGACCACCGAGGCGCACAAAAGCAGGAGCGAAACGCGCGCGCGAGCGCGGAGCGAGCCAGCAGGGGACGGAGTGGCGATGGGCATCATCATCAGGCCGCGAGGGGCAATTCGATGCGGAACGTGGTTCCCCGACCGACCTCCGAAGTAAAGTCTATCGAACCGTTGTGAAGCTGTACAATTCGGAAGGTGCTGGCGAGTCCAATTCCGCTACCCCCCGGTCGGGTGGTAAAAAATAGCTGAAAAATCTTCTGCTTGTTTTCCGGCGGGATACCTTTGCCGGTGTCGCCCACGGTGATTTCCGCCATTTCCCCGCGGCGGCTGAGCACCAGATGCAATTTTCCGCCGTTGGGCATGGCTTCCACGGCGTTGAGCACCAGATTCAGCACGGCCTGCTTCAAGAGCGCGCGGTCGACGTAAACTTGCGGCACGTCGATGGGTAGAAGCTGGGCCACCTGCACGTTGGCTTTTTGCAACTGAGGCTGCGCCACCTCCATTACTTCCCTTAAAATGTCGGCGAGTTGCGTGGCCTCCAGGAGCACCTCCATGGGGCGGGTAAAGTCGAGGAAGCGCTTGACCACGGCATCCAGGCGGTCGATTTCCTTGTCCAGCACCTGAACGGCCTGCTGCGCGCCGCCGTCGGTCTCGGGGGGTAAGAACTCTTTCAGATTTTCCAGCCACAGGCGCATGGAGTTGAGCGGGTTCTTGACTTCGTGGGCCACTCCCGCGGTGATGCGGCCCAGCGCGGCCAGGCGTTCGCTGACCTGCAATTGAGTATTGATGCTTTCGATGGAGTCGAGGTCGCGCAGGGTGACCAGGGCGCCCATGCGCTCGCCGTCTTCTTGAATGGCTTGGACGCTGACGCTGACGCGCTTGGGGCCTTCGATGGTGGCCAAGTCGGTTTCCGCGGCGATTTCACGGAATTCGTCGCCTTCGACGTGCAGCACTTCGTGCAGGGGGTGGCCCTCGGGAAAGATTTCGCTGACACGGCGGCCGAGGAAATGTCCCGCGGGAGCGCCGAGAAATTTTTCCGCCGCGGGGCTGACCATGATGGCGCGGGCTTCGCGGGTGAACAGGATCAAGCCGTCTTCCATGCCGGCCATCACCGAGTTCATATTTTCGCGCAGGGTGCTGAAAATTTCGTGAACGCCGCGGAGTTGCTGGCCGACCTGGGTGATCTTGCGGCTCACTTGGCGCAGTTCGTCGCTGCCCCCGGCAAATCCCGTGCTCTCAGGGGAGGGGGCGTCGAATTGGCCTGCGGAAATGCGATCCAACTGCGCGGAGATGTCGCGAAGAGGGGCCAGCGCGGCGCCGCTGACAACCGCGGCAAGAATCGTGGACAGGATCAAGGCCAGACCGACGATGGTGCCGAATTTGCGGACGCTGGGGGAAATCTCTTCGAGCAAAAGTCCCGAAGACACGGCCACGCGCACTTCGCCGAAGGGGTCGGGCCCGTTGTTGAAAGGGAATTGGTATTCGTAAATGCGCGGAGGTCCCGCCAGTACCTTGACCTGATGCAGAAAACCGCGTTGGGTGAGTTGCGAGAGCGGCAGGCGGCGCAACAGGAACTTGCCGGGCAGACTTTCGTCGGTGGACACCAGGACCATGCCATCGCTGTCGGTGATGGACACCTCGTAGACGGAAGGCGTGTCTTTCGCGGATTTCAACTGGGCGTGGAGGCCTTCGTCGATCTCAAAGGCGTGGCGCACGTAGTCGTGGATGTCTTCGGGATCGTTGGAGGCGGGACGCAGGCCCTCGCGTTTGGCGTCGGTGAGGGCGCGGCGGGCTTGTTCGAAGACCTGGTTGGCGATTTCGCGCGCGCGCTTGTCGGTTTCCTGCAGCACCTGTTCCAGGAGCTGCACGACAAAGACGCCGGACAACACCATAACCACGAGGAGCACCAGGCTCGTCATGACCAAGGTGAGTTTTGTGCGCAGCCGGAGCTGCATCGCGCGCCTCTACTCCGCTTCGGCGCGATCGCCGCCGTATTCTTTGAGTTTGTTGTGCAGCGTTTTCAAACTGATGCCCAGAAGGTCGGCGGCGCGTGTCTTGTTGTTGCCCGTGGCGCTGAGCGTTTGCAGGATGAGCTCGCGCTCCATGGCGTCCACCGTGGTGCCTACCGGGAATTTTATGGTGGACAGATCGCTGGGACCCTTGGCCTGGGACTTGCCGAACTCGTCGGGAAGGCAGCCGCGGGTGATCAGATCCTTTTCGCACATGATGCAGGAGCGCTCCAGCAC
This sequence comes from uncultured Acidobacteriota bacterium, assembly GCA_963788495.1. Classification (GTDB taxonomy): domain Bacteria; phylum Acidobacteriota; class Terriglobia; order Acidiferrales; family UBA7541; genus Acidiferrum. Next base: position 210,413 of record CAWBGX010000010.1, read on the forward strand.
GTTGCGCAGTTCGCGGATGTTGCCCGGCCAGGTGTGGCTCATGAAAATGTCCATGACCTCGGTGCCGATGCCGCGGACGTGCTTGCCGTGTTTGGCGTTCACTTCGCGAAGGATGTAATCGACGAGCAGGGGGATGTCGTCCTTGTGGTCGCGCAGCGGCGGCAGATGGATGTGAAACACATTTAGGCGGAAAAAGAGGTCCTGGCGCAACTGGCCGTTTCCTACGGCTTGCTCGGGATCTTTGTTGGTGGCGGCGAGCACGCGGACATCAACCGGGGTTTCGCTTTTGCTGCCCAGACGGCGGACCTTGCGGTCTTCCAGACACGCGCAGAAGCTTGGCCTGCGTGGGAGCGGGCATTTCGCCGATTTCGTCGAGGAGCAGGGTGCCGCCGTCGGCTAGCTCGAAGCAGCCGATGCGGCGCTCGGCAGCGCCAGTGAAAGCGCCGCGCTCGTGGCCGAAGATTTCGCTTTCCATCAGGGTTTCCGGAATGGCTGAGCAATTGATGGCGACAAAGGGTCCGGTGGCGCGCGGAGAAAGTTTGTGGATCGTGCGAGCGACGATTTCTTTGCCCGACCCGGTTTCCCCGGTGATCAGGACGGAGGCCGAGCTGGGCGCGGCCATCTCGACGATGCGCATCACTTGCTGCATGGGTTTGGAGCCGCCGACGAGATCGCCGAGACGCCCGGTTTCGCGGAGCTGCCGCTGCAGCACGGCCAGCTGGCGCTTGCCGCGCGCTTTTTCGAGGGCGCGATCCAGATAGGGCGTGCAGCACCGGGGCTTTCAACGGCTTTTCGATGTACCAGAAGGCGCCGGACTCGATGGCGGCCACCGCGCGCTCTTCGCTGCCCTTGCCAGTGATTATGATGGCGGGAACGTCCAAAAGTTCGCTGCCGAGTTGTTTCAGGAGGTCGAGGCCGTTCATGCCGGGAAGCTCGACGTCGGCGATGAGCGAGTCCGGCTGATAGCTGGCGAATTTGGCGAGGGCGTCTTCGGCGCTGGCCACGCCCAGGACGTCGCAGCCCCATTTTTGCAGGAGCTGCTCGTAGCCTTTGCGGGCGTTGTCTTCGTCTTCGACGATAAGGACGCGGTCTTTGCGTTCGCCGGTTTCGATGGCGCGCACCGCCGTTTTAGTTTCTTCGCCCATGCGGGTCAGCCTCTTCCTGGTAGATGGCCTGCGTTGTGGGAATCGTGCATAAGCTGGATGCATCGACTTTAACAAGGCCCTGCGTGCTTGCCAAGGGTACTTCGGCTGGCGAAATTGCTGACAGAGCGGGCTCAATTACCGGAGGGTCTGATGAAGGAGGTCCCGCGGCCGCATCCCCGGACGTGGGTACGACTATTCTTTGACGAGGTACAGCGCTCGCTCCAGCTCCAATTCCAGCTTGGCGCCCTTGGGTAGGTCCAGGTCGTGGCCGCGGCCGGATTCCATCAGGTAGGCGGCGATGGCTCCTGCGGCGGCGCCTTCGGCGACTTCCTTTTTGTCCTTGTCTTTTACGCCTTTTACGGCGCCGATGGCTGCGCCTGCGGCAGCGGCTTCCGCTGCTGCTTGCTGCGTGCTGGTGCGGCCCTCGATCAAGCCTTCGCGCTGCGGGCCGCCGGTTTTCACGCTGTGGTCTCCGGGGACGCTGACTACCTCCGCGACGATCGGCAGTTTTCCAAATTTGGTGTGGATGTCATCGAACGTCAGCCAGAGGCGGGCGCGGCCTGCGATGCCCGCGGATTCCACGCGGCTTACGTGGCCTTGAATTTCCGCGCCGGTCGGGAGGTAGATTCCGCTACCAGCTTCCAGGGGCTCAAGCGTACGGACTTTGAATCTGCGGTTCTCGCGGGTTTCCTTGGTGTCGAGTTCGTCTTCCAGGCGGACTAGGAATTTCGTGCCAGGAGCGACGGCATAGGCCTCCAATGGCAGGTCGCCGCGCCTCCCGTCGGCTTTTTGCGGGGGCTGTTCTTGAACTGCGGGTGCTGGGTTTTCCTGGGGAGGCTCTTGCGCCAGTGCCGGGCTAAGGCCGATCACAATATTCGCGGCTAATACAGCGAGTAATTCGATGCTGCGCTTTTTCATTTCTTCCTCCTGCTGTTGTTCGTGACCGCGGCCTGGTCTGGAGCATGCGCACCGCCAATGCTGTGTTTTGCACGCACGCGCAAACACCTCAGTTGTAGCCACTTACAGGTTCTTCAGGAGAGCCTCACCACCCGTCTGTCTGCCAACTGTCGTCCGCTTGCGGCAGTGCGCCAGCGGATTCCGACACTTTTTCTTGGGAGGCACAGGCTTGATTGCGAGGGGCTAGCTTTCGAGGAAGCGCCGGATGCGGCGCAGAACCTGCGCGTACATGGCGGGCGTTACGCGGCCGGTTTGCGTGTTTTGCTGGCTGGGATGGTAGACACCGAACAGCGTTATCCCTGCTTCGGGGAATTCCGCCTCGGCGCCGTGAGCGAACTTCGGAGCCGCGCGAATGCCGATGGCTCCGCGCTGCTTTAGCGTCGCCAGATAGACGTCCCAGGCGATTTTTCCCAGCGCGAGCACGGCGGTAGGGCGGAGAATTTCTATCTCGCGCTCGAGATACGTTCGGCAGTTCAGAAGCTCACCGGGGAGCGGCTTGTTGTCTGGCGGAGCGCAGCGGCCCGCCGCCGTGATGTAGGCGTTGTGCAACTGCAAGCCGTCGTCGCGTTTTAGGGCGGTGGGCTGATTGGCGAAGCCTGCATCGTACAGCGCCTGGTACAAGAAGATGCCGGAGTGGTCTCCGGTGAACGGGCGGCCGGTGCGGTTCGATCCATGGGCGCCCGGGGCCAGGCCTACAATCAGGAGTCTCGCCTGGGCATCGCCGAAGCCAGGAACCGGCTTGCCCCAGTAGGTCCAGTCCAGATAGGCGCGGCGTTTCTCTCGAGCAACTTTTTCGCGATAGGTCACCAGGCGAGGGCACTTGCGGCATGCCACGATTTCTTCATTCAAGAGGCGCAGCAATTTTGTATTGTCCGGCATCGAGGCTAGGGTTTGCGGCGGCCCATCATCTGGTTGAGTTCTCCGAAGGGGATGGCGCCTTGCTGCAGCGCCGAGTAGGTTCCCGCTTCCAGCAATTCCTTGCCGATGCGGCGCACCAAGCCCAGCGTGGCGCGCATGGTAGCCGAGCCGGTGCTGGCGCGCGCGACGCCCATTTTCTCCAGCTCTTTGAGGGACGGAGAACCATTGGTTACCAGAATGTTCAGCGGTGCGTCGAGAGCTTTCGCCAGCTTGGCGATGGTGCCGGCGTCGCTCAGTCCGGGCGCGAACAGGCAATCCGCGCCAGCTTCGCGATAGGCGCGCAATCGCTCCACGGTGCGTTCGAAGCGCGTTTCGGCGGGGCCGATAGGCATCAAGTAGATGTCCGTGCGGGCATTCAGCACCAGCGGCACTCCCAGCGAGGCGGACACCTTGCGAATGGCGCGGATCTTTTCCACCTGAAGTTTTACATCCACGTGGGAGCTTTCGTCCTGCCCGGTCACGTCTTCCAGGTTCATGCCGATGGCTCCGGCGGCGATCACCGCTTTGGCGGTGTCCGCCATGTCCTCGGGTGTGGTTCCGTAACCCGCTTCCATGTCGGCGGTAACGGGCACACGCACGGCGTTGGCGATCCTGGCGACCATGCCCAGCATTTCGTCGCGCGAGATGAACTGGCCGTCGGCATAGCCGAGAGCGAAGGCCACTCCGGCGCTCGTCGAGGCGATGGCAGGGTAGCCCAGGTCTTCGAGGACGCGGGCGCTAGCCGCGTCCCAGGCGTTGGGAAGCGTAAGAATGCGCGGGCCGTGATGTAGCTTGCGGAATTGTTCCGCCTTTTGAGCTTGCTGCTGAATGTTCATGGGAATCTCCGAGCCGCAGGCGTTCACCGCTGTGTCCTGCACGTAGCGTAAGTGTTGCTCGCTGCTTCGCAAAGGCCAATTTGGAGAGTCATTCTTCGCGTCACTGCAATAATTTCAAAGCCTCTTCGTGCAGCTTCCCGTTGGTGCTCAGGAAATCGCCGGTGTAGATGGTCCTTTCACCGCGCAAATTGGTGGACCTTCCGCCGGCTTCCTCGACGATGATTCCCAGCGGAGCGAGGTCCCACGGTTTGGAGGTCCAGTCCAGAGCCGCTTCGACGGCGCCTTCGGCGACCAGCATGTGCTGCCAGAAGCCGCCGAGGCTGCGGCCGCTTCGCGCGGCATCCGGCAGGCGGCGAATTCTTTCCCGGGTTTCCTTGTTTTTTGTGGGACCCGTGCCGGTGGTGAAGACCATGGCGGCGCTTAACTTATCAACTTTGGAGACGTGAATTCTTTCGCCTAGACGATAGGCGCCTTCGCCGCGGTAGGCCCACCAGCGGGTTCGCAGCGCTGGAGCGCTGACCATGCCGGCCACAATTTCTGCGTCGCGCTCGATGCCGAGTAGCGTTCCAAACGTGGGGATGCCGCGAGAAAACTCTTCGGTGCCGTCAATCGGATCGATGATCAAGCGCGCCTTCCCCGCGGAGCTGGCAGCATTGGCACTGCCGTCGCCCATTTCTTCGCCAAACACGTTTAGAGCTAAGCCGCTGGCGCTGACTCTTGCTCGCGCCATCTCTTCCACGGCGCGGTCGGCTTGGGTTACCGCGGTGCCGTCGCCTTTGCGCTCGACGCGCATGGCATCCGCTCGAAAATATCGCATGGCGATCGCATCCGCCTCGTTGGCGATCGCTTCCAGCAACGCCCCGTACTCCTGGCCAAAACCCATCCGGTCTCCTCGGTTCGTCAATTCGCCGGCGGCTTGTCTATTTGACAGGCCTAGCCGCGACCCCTAGCATACAAACTTACGTCCATGTCTGCTCATGCCAACACCGGAACGGTGCTTGACCGCATCCTTGAGGCGCGGCGCGCCGACGTCGAGCACCGCAAGAAAGTAGTGCCGGAAACCGTGCTGAAATACGGTGTTAAGGCCGCTTCGCCCCTGCGCAGTTTTTCCACGGCGCTTTCCCGCGCGGGGTTAAACATTATCGCCGAATTGAAACCAGCGTCGCCTTCCCGGGGCGTCATTCGCGATCCTTTTGACGCTGTCGAGCTGGCTCGGAGCCTGCAAGCTGCCGGCGCCGCGGCCCTCTCGGTTTTGACCGAGCCGGAATTCTTCAACGGCTCGCTCAAGAATTTGCGCGACGCCCGCAAGGAAATCGCCATTCCCGTCCTTCGCAAGGATTTCATATTCGATCCCTGGCAGGTCTGGGAGGCCCGCGCCAACGACGCCGACAGTTTTCTTCTGATTGTCGCGGCGCTGGACGATGTCTTGCTACGCGAGCTGATCGATCTGGGGCGGGAGATTGGCATGGAGGCGCTGGTCGAGGTCCACACTGCTGCAGAGCTCGATCGCGCGCTGGCGGCCGGGGCGCGCATCGTCGGAGTGAACAACCGCGACCTGAAGACTCTCAGCGTCCGCGTGGAAACCTCGTTCGAACTGATCGACCGCTTCCCCGAAGAGTGTATCGCCGTCAGCGAATCTGGCCTGCGCACCCACGATGATTTGCTGCGCTTGCGCGATAAAGGCTTCGACGCTTTCCTGGTCGGCGAACAGCTCATGTTGGCTTCCGACCCTGCCTGCGCTCTCTCCGATTTGCTCGGCGTCCCGGCGAAGAGTGCCTAAGCCCCATGGTCCGCGTAAAAATCTGCGGCGTCACCAACTGGCCGGACGCCCGAGCGGCTTGCGATGCGGGCGCGGACTTGATCGGCCTCAACTTTTACGAGAAGAGTCTGCGCCGCGTATCCACCGCGGACGCCGCGCAAATACGCGGCAAGCTTCCCTCCGGCGTGGAAGCTGTCGGCGTGTTCGTGAACTCCAGTCCTGCAGAGATTACGTCGTTGCGATCGTTCGTGCGTTTCAACGCCGCGCAATTACACGGCGACGAAGGGCCGGAGATTGTTTCTCAGGTCGCCCGCACTGGGCCGGTCATCAAGGCTTTTCGCGTCGACGCCGGATTCTCTTTCTCGACGTTCGACGCCTACCCCGGCGTCTTCGCGTTTCTTTTCGATGCCGTGCGCGCAGGCCAATATGGTGGTACTGGGCAGACCACGGATTGGGACTTGGCGCGGCGCGCCGCGGCTTCGCACCGTATCATTCTGGCGGGTGGTCTAACGCCCGAAAACGTCGGCGCAGCAGTTCGTCTGGTACGCCCGTATGCGGTCGATGTCGCCAGCGGGGTAGAATCAAGGCCGGGCAAGAAGGATTCCGCCAAGCTTGCGGAGTTCCTTCAGGAAGTGCGCCGCGCGGAAAGCCAACTGGAAGCGCCGGCGGAGGAATCAAAACAGGTATGAGTTCTATTCTGCAGTCGCCCACGACGGCGCCTGGACGCTTCGGTCCCTACGGCGGACGCTACGTTCCGGAGACGCTCATGGTGCCGCTCTTCGAGTTGGAGCGCGCCTATGAGCTGGCGAAGTCCGACGCCGCGTTTCAATCCCAGTTTCAGGATCTGCTGAAGAATTTTGTCGGGCGACCCACGCCGCTGCAATTTGCTTCGCGCCTTACCGCACATTTGGGCGGACCGCGAATTTATCTAAAGCGCGAAGATTTGAACCACACCGGCGCGCACAAGATCAACAACGCCGTCGGCCAGGGGTTGCTCGCGGTGAAAATGGGCAAGCCGCGCATCGTCGCCGAGACCGGGGCGGGCCAGCACGGCGTCGCCTCCGCTACCATCGCCGCGCATCTTGGCCTGGAATGCGTCGTGTACATGGGCACGGAAGACATGGCGCGGCAGGCCCTCAACGTGGCGCGCATGCGCATGCTGGGCGCGCAAGTCGTCGGCGTCGAAGCCGGCAGCCGCACGCTGAAAGACGCCATCAACGAAGCCATGCGCGATTGGGTGACTAACGTGCGCACCACCCATTATCTGCTCGGTTCCGTTCTTGGCGCGCATCCGTATCCCACGATGGTCCGCGATTTTCAGTCGGTGATTGGCCGCGAAGCCCGGGAGCAGATTCTGGCCGCCGAGCGCCGTTTGCCCACGCATCTGTACGCCTGCGTCGGCGGCGGCTCGAACGCCATCGGTCTGTTCTACGCATTTCTTCGCGATGCGTCGGTCAAAATGGTGGGCATCGAAGCCGGCGGCCGAGGAGGAGAGCTTGGCGAACACGCCGCGCGTCTCGCCGCCGCGCAAGGCTACGCGGGGGCGCGTCCCGGCGTCCTTCAGGGCACTTACACATACGTCTTGCAAAATGCCGACGGCCAAATCGCTGCGACGCACTCGATTTCCGCGGGCCTCGACTATCCAGCCATTGGTCCCGAGCATGCCTGGTTGGCCGACCAGCATCGCGCCCAATACGCCGCGGTCTCTGACGCCGCTGCACTCGATGCCGCGCGCCTCCTCGCGCGTCAGGAAGGCATCATCCCGGCGCTTGAATCCGCGCACGCGATAGCCGGTTTGATCGAACGCCTGCCGCAATTCACCAAAGACGATGTGGTCATTCTCAATCTCTCCGGCCGCGGCGATAAGGACATGGACACCTACTCGCGCCTGCTCTAATCTTTCTGCGAAAAACAATGACCGCGGCGAACCCCAACCCGACCCGTATCTCCAAACGCTTTGCCGAGCTGCGTGCTTCCGGTGAACTCGGCATCGTCGCGTTCATCACCGCGGGTGATCCGTCGCTGGACGCCACGCACCGCTTCATTCTGGCGCTGGCCGAAGCGGGCGCCGACGTGATCGAACTGGGCGTGCCCTTCAGCGATCCACTTGCCGATGGGCCGACGATCCAGCGCGCCTCCGAGCGCGCGCTCAAGTCCGGCACCACGCTCGCGGGCATTCTCGATCTGGTGAAGCGAGTGCGAGAGGTTTCGCAGGTCCCGCTGGTGCTCTTCAGTTACTACAATCCCGTGTTGCAAATGGGTCTGGAGAAGTTTGCCGCCGCGGCCTCTTCCGCCGGCGCCGATGGTGTGCTTATCACCGATCTGACCCCCGAAGAATCCGAGGACTACCGCGGCATTCTCGGCGCGCACCATCTCGATACCATTTTTCTCGGTGCGCCCACCTCGACCGACGAGCGCCTGGTCAAAATTGCGGCGTGCTCTTCTGGTTTTCTCTACCTCATCTCCCGCACCGGCGTCACCGGCGCGAAAGACGCTTTGCCAGACGATCTGCCTTCGCTGCTGCGCCGGGCCCGCGCCGTCACCCAGCTTCCCATCGCCGTCGGATTTGGCATCTCGCTGCCCGGCCACGTCTCTGTTCTCGGCGGTCTGGCGGATGCCGCGGTGGTCGGCTCCGCGCTGGTCTCGGAAATTGAAAAGGCTACATCCTCCAACGGCACTTCCGCGCCATCGATCAACTCTGCTGCGGCGGCCCTGGCCGAGCGCGTGCGTTCGTTGAAAGAAGCCGCCCGCCGCGGGCTTTCCCGCCGCGAGGTGGCCACATGAATCTCAGCGATTGGCGGCGCCGCATCGATGAAATCGACCAAAAACTCGTCGAGCTTCTCAATGAGCGTTCGCGCTGCGCGTTGGAAGTCGGCAAGCTCAAGCAAGCGCAAAATCTTCCGCTCTATCAGCCGGACCGCGAGCGCGAAGTCTTGGAAAATGCCGAGCGTGTCAATTCCGGGCCGCTTTCGGATGCCGCGGTCCGCCGCCTGTTCGAGCGCATCATCGACGAGGCGCGCTCCGCCGAGCGGGAAGCCATGCATTCGGGCGACGGCTCGCCCAAGGATCCGAAGCAGTAGCCGAAGAGTAGAGGTGCAGCACTGCTGCGCCCAACCGTCCGGGACTGTAGTTTGTTTCAGCCGCGATTTTTCTCCGCATTCCGCGGAGACACAGAAGGGAATTGAGACACGCCAATGGTTATCGTGATGCAAGAGGGCGCCACAGACGCCCAAATCCAGCATGTTATTGACCGGTTGGTCGCCGGCGGCTTCAACGTGCATCGTTCCACCGGCGAATCCCACACCGTGCTTGGCGCCGTCGGCGTGCACCGCGATTTCGATCATCGCGACTTCGAACTGCTCGACGGAGTGCGCGAAGTCATGCGCATCACCCAGCCCTTCAAACTCGCCAGTCGTCAATTTAGGCCCGAAGGCACGATCATCGATCTTGGGCGTGGTGTGCGCATCGGAGGCAACGACGTCGTTGTCGCCGCCGGCCCGTGTTCCGTGGAATCGCGCGAGCAAATTCACGCGGTGGCGGAAAGCGTCTCGAAGTCCGGCGCGAAAATCCTGCGCGCCGGCGCGTTCAAACCACGCACCTCACCCTACGCCTTCCAGGGCCTCGGCGAAAAAGGCCTGGAACTCATGAAGGAAGCGGCCGAGAAATTTCAGCTTTTTTCCGTCAGCGAAGTGATGGACCCTTCGCAAATCCAGATGATGAGTGGCTACGTGGACATTTTTCAGGTGGGCGCCCGCAATATGCAGAACTATCATCTGCTGCGCGCGCTGGGCGAAGTGCGCAAGCCCGTATTGCTCAAGCGCGGCATGTCCGCCACCATGGAAGAACTTCTGCTCAGTGCCGAATACATCCTGGCCGGCGGCAATTTCAACGTCATCCTTTGCGAGCGCGGCATCCGCACCTTTGAAACGTACACGCGCAACACGTTCGATATCGCCGCCATCCCGGTGGTCAAGAAGCTCTCGCATCTACCGATGTTCGGCGACCCGTCGCACGGCACCGGCCGCCGCGACAAAGTGGCGCCCATGGCCCGCGCCGCCGTGGCGGCCGGCGCCGACGGCTTGCTCATCGAGGTGCACAACGACCCCGACCACGCGCTCTCCGACGGCGCCCAGTCTCTCGATCCCGGTCAATTCGCGCAACTGATGAACGAGCTGCGCATCATCGCGCCCGCCATCGGCCGCCGCATCGCGTGAGCTCATGTCGCATCCCGCCCCATGACCGCTCATCTCATCTCGCGCGTCACCATTCTCGGCACTGGCCTGATCGGCGGCTCTTTCGCCAAGGCCTTGCGCAAATACACCACCGACATGCACATTTCCGGCTGGGACCGCCCGGATGTGGCTCGCGCCGCGCAGTCCAGCCGCGTTTTCGACGAAGCGTCGACAGGCGATCTCGCCCCCATATTGCGCACCGCTGACCTGGTTTTCATCGCTCTGCCGATCGGCGTCACCCTCGATCTTCTTCCGGAAATTGCCCGTGCGGCTCCGCGCCGCGCGCTCATCACCGACGCTTGCAGCACCAAGCTGCGCATCGTGCAAGCCGCGGAAGAAGCTTTCTCCGCGCAATCTGCGCCGCTGTTTCTCGCTGGGCATCCTATGGCCGGCAGGGAGGTCGCGGGCATCGCGCACGCCGATGCCGACCTGTTTCGCGATGCCCCGTACGCGCTTATCGGCGAAGCCACCGCGCCCCGCGATCCCCGGGTCTCCGCATTCCTCAAGCTCCTGGAAAAAATCGGCGCGCGCCCCATGTGGCTCGGAGCGCCGCAGCATGACTACGCCGTCGGCCTAGCCTCGCATCTTCCGCAGCTCCTCGCCGTCGCGCTGGCCTCTTTCCTCTACGACCGGCTCGACGAAAACGGCTTGCCCATCACTGTCGCGGGTCCCGGCCTGCGCGATTCGCTGCGCCTGGCAGGCAGCCCGTACTCCACTTGGCGCGACATCGTGCTCACCAATCGCGAAGTGCTCTCCGCGGCGCTCGATCTTCTAGCCCGTCGCCTCGACGATCTCCGCGAGCGCCTCGGCTCCCGCGAACTCGAGGCCGACTTCGAGGCCGCCAACGAGCTGTACAAACTCCTTCGCGGCTTGTAGCGTTGGGTCTTGCCCGGAGCGGAGCCCGAGTTGCCGCATCCCCGCTGTCCATTCGCAAGGCGTTTTTAGTCTTCGACCTCAGAAAAAAGTCGGCCTAACTATGAAAGATTTCCACATTTCTGGTTCACGAGATTAGTGCCTCTGAAGGCCCATCGAGTTAACTCCTTGTCGGCGAACTTCCTGCTCGGCTTTGACTTGGGGTACACTCCCCGGCGGCGCTGGCATTCTTGGACCTCGGCCAGGGATCGCAGCGCTGGCCTTCCGCTCAGAACGAGCTCGTGGCGGAATCCACTCCGTTCGAGGCCCCATGGACAAACGCATCGCCACCGCCGACGCCGCCATCGCCAAACTCGCCGACGGCGCCACCATCCTGATGGGCGGCTTCGGCCTCTGCGGCATCCCAGAAAACCTGATTGCCGCTTTACGCCGCAAGGGCACCAGGGACCTCACCATCATCAGCAATAACCCCGGCTCCGACGACTTTGGCATCGGCCTGCTGCTGCAGAATGGCCAGGTAAAGAAAATGATCTCCAGCTATGTCGGCGAAAACAAAGTCTTTGAGCAAATGGTCCTGAAGGGCGAGTTGCAAATGGAACTAAATCCCCAAGGCACGCTCGCGGAGCGTATTCGCGCCGGTGGCGCCGGCATTCCCGCCTTCTACACCCCGACCGGCTACGGCACCATGGTCGCCGAAGGTAAGGAAACCCGCGAATTCGCCGGCCGCCCGTACGTTCTGGAACGCGCCCTCCGTGGCGATTTCGCGTTCGTCAAGGCTTGGCGGGGCGACCGCTGGGGCAACCTGGCCTACCGCAAGACCGCCCGCAACTTCAATCCCATGATGGCCACCGCCGCGGACTACGTCATCGCCGAAGTGGAGGAAGTCGTCAACCTGGGCCAACTGGTCCCCGACCAAATCCACACCCCGGGAATTTTCGTCGACGCCATCTTGCAAGGCGCAAACTACGAAAAGCGCATAGAGCGCCGCACGGTGCGGAAATAATGTCTCTCACCGACGAACAAAAACGTGAACGCATCGCCCGGCGCCTTGCGCTGGAACTGCGCGACGGCTATTACGTCAATCTCGGCATCGGCATGCCTACGCTGGTCGCCAACTATGTCCCCAAGGGTATGGACGTGGTGTTGCAGTCCGAAAACGGCATGCTCGGCGTCGGGCCGTATCCTCTCGACTCGGAAATCGACCCCGATCTCATCAACGCCGGCAAAGAAACCGTTACCGAACTGGCCGGCACCTGCTATTTTTCCTCCGCCGATTCGTTCGCCATGATTCGCGGCGGCCACGTGGATCTGACGGTTCTGGGAGCACTTCAGGTCGATGAAAAGGGAACCCTCGCCAATTGGGCCATCCCCGGAAAAATGCTCAAAGGCATGGGCGGCGCGATGGACCTGGTCGCGGGCGCCAAGCGCGTCTTCATCGCCATGGAACACGCCACCCGCGACAACAAGCCCAAAATCGTGAAAAAGTGTTCGCTGCCGCTCACCGGGGTCGAAGTGGTCGACCACATCGTCACCGAACTGGCGCTCATCGACGTGACACCAGAAGGTCTGGTGCTCCGCGAACTGGCGCCCGACGCCAGCCTCGAACAGGTCCAGTCCCTAACCGAGCCGAAGCTCCTGCTTCCCCCAGGCGGGCCGATTCCTATGCCAATCTAGGCCTGTCGCGGGCAGAAAGAGGCCAGGTCACCTATGGCGAAGCCATCCCGCAAGAAGACCAAGCCCAAGAAGACCAAGCCGGCAAAAGCCCGCCGGCCGAAGATGCCGCCCATCGCCGAGGAGATGAAGCAGTGGTCCGCGATGCTCGGCCAGGAGTTGAGCACCTGGCCTAACGTGACGTCCCGCCCCATGTTCGGTTTGCTGGGCTACTACCGCCGAGACAAGATTTTTGCCGGGTTGCCGGTGACACGAGGGCTCAAGAGCTCCAAGTCCATCATTTTCAAGATCCAACCGATGCCGCCGGAATTATCGCTGCGCGCCAAAGACGACCCGCACGTGGACACCGAAGGCGGAATTCCGGGCGCGAAGTGGCTCTCGTTCGAGATCAGCTCAGGGGAGGACTTGCGCGATGCTCTTTGGTGGTTGAACCAGGCTTACGAACGGGCGAAATGACCGCCGAGGTCGCACGACTTGCTAACACCGGCCTACGGCGCCGGCGTTACGAGGAGCTGGAGCCGCGAGTGATGGCGAACGAATACTGTAAGGCCGAGAGGATGGCGCAAGCAGGGACGGTGTAAATCAAGACGTGATGGACGGTTTCGAGCCGCAGATTGGGATAGGCCGCCGCAAGCACGACGGTGAAGACCAGGATGATCTCAAAGGTAGTGGTCAGCTTGCCGAAGATGCTGGGTGGAAACGGGCGATAGCCGGAAATGAGAATGATCACCACCGCGACGATCAGGATGAGGATGTCGCGGCTGAGCACGATGATGGTTAGCCACCAGGCAATCTTTTGCTTAAACGCCAGAATGGCGAAGGAAGAGGACAGCAGTAACTTGTCGGCGATGGGATCGAGATACGCGCCGAGCGCCGAGCGCTGATTGAGCCGGCGCGCCAGCAGGCCGTCAATGCCGTCGCTCAGGCCTGCGACCACCAGGACCAGCAGCGCCCAGTGGTACCGTTCGTACGAAATAAGCATCAGGAAAACAGGCAGAAAACCGAGGCGCAGGAGTGTTATTTGGTTGGGTACGGTCCAGATTCGGCCTTTCATTCGGGCTTAAGAATAGCGCAGTCACGCAAACTGCGCCAAATAGTCGATCAGTCCGCGGCCCAGCTTGCGGGCGAACAGTTCGTCCATCGATGGAATGGCGCCCGCGGGCTCGTCCAGCGTGATGCGCTCGATCCGCGTCATCGGAAAGAACAGAGTGGGGACGCCGACGGGCCCGGCGTCCGGCTCGTTGACTTGTCGGATGAAATGGTCGAAGGAATTCAGGTCAATGCCGCGCAGGGTGATGCCCGCGGGGTTGATGGACAGGAGTTCGCCCCAAACCTTTTCCTTGGGCGTGTGCAGGCTGACGACGACGACTGAGTGTGGTTCCATAAAATTGCAGTCGGTTTTCCTGAGACCAGAGTAGCGCGTTCCGCGAGATTACGGGGACATGGCCTGCGGTACGGTGCGGAAAGAGTTGACAGTGGAAACCGTCGGCTGCCGCTTACGAAGCCCGCTACGATCCCGGTAACGGATCACGGTAGTGCAAAATCATCAATACGAAGCTGGCCACCAAAACCACCGCTGCCAGGAATCCAAGGATGTTCGCGGTATTCCGCTCGGCCGGATTGGCCGGCTCCCGGTCCGCAAATAATTTGCCGAGGCCAAATCCGGCTGCCAACCCGCCCGCGTGCGCCCAGTTATCCACGCCGTGGACCATGAAACCGAAAACAAAAATTATCACCACCCAGGAAATCAGTTTCGAGCGCAGTTGCTGCATGTGCGATCCGCTGCGCTTGGTGGTAATAGCGATCATCAAGCCGATCAATCCCAGAATCGGCGCGCTCGCGCCCACCGAGTTGTGCCCATTAAAGGCACTCAATAGAAATCCCACGAGACCCGTGACCGTGTACAAGAACAGGAACCGCGCCGAGCCATAAACTTCTTCGACCACCGGCCCGATATCCATCAACACCATCATGTTGAAGCCGATATGAATCAAACCGCCGTGCAGAAACATCGCGGTCACCAGCCGGTACCACTCGTGCATGACAAAGATCGAGTAGGGAAAACTCTCGCCCAATCGATATAGCGCCTCGCCTCCCATACCCCACAGAATAGTGAGACCGCCGCCTTCGCCGGCGCTGGCCATGGCCATCCAGGTCACGCCGAACATCAAAATATTCACAATCAGCAGCACGGTGGTAACTGGTGCATGGCCGCCGAAGAATCCGGAGAGCCCTTTGCTCACCGCAGCCAGCGAAAAAGTCAGGTTGGTGCCGCATTGGTGGCACTTCGTGGCGCTGACGCCCACCAGCGAGCCGCAGGCCGGGCAAATCTTCGGGCGGGGCTGCTGGTTGCCGCCGCCGAAAATGCCGCGCGCCGCGTTCTTCCAGCGTTCGATTCGATACTGCCATTGATAGGGAAGCGGCAACTCTCCTCCTTGCGGCGCTCACAGAGCGTTCCTATAATACTCAAATCGCGCGGGGACTTCCCGCTAAGGCAACAATGGACAAATTTGAAGACATCGGCCGCCGCTTCGACGAAGAGCTGACCCGCCTGCGCCGCTACATCGAGGAAGAAGTAGCGCCGGGAGCCGAACGGCGGACCGCGGAATTTCTTCGCGAGGCTTCCGTCAAGCTCACCGAAGCGGCCGCCAAGCTCGAGGCGCGCATGGCCTCGCGCCGCCCGCCCTCGCCGCCGGGTTCGTCATCATGAGCCGGGCTAACTTGAGCCGGGCCAGCCTGTGATTCCCACGCGGTTTGCGGCCCAGATCCGATCGCTTCCCTACGTCGCTGGATTCCTCTGCGTGTTTTTTCTATCTGGCTGCGGCGGCGCCGCGCGCCATCCCGTGGCGAACCGCCCGCCCGCGCCCTCGATCACGCCCGCACCCATACCCAATGAAAGCGCCAAGCGCGAGGGAGGCGCCGCGCCAGAACTGGTTCCCCAGGGCTCCGGACGCACGGAAGAAGGCAAGGCTTCGTGGTACGGCGCGCCGTTTCACGGCCGGCGCGCGTCCAACGGCGAAGTCTACGACATGTACAAGCTCACCGCGGCCCACCGCACCCTGCCTTTTGGCACGGTGGTCCGCGTCACCAACCTGGACAACGGCAAATCCACGGTGGTGCGCATCACCGATCGCGGCCCATTCGTGGACAACCGCATCATTGATCTTTCCCTGGCCGCCGCCCGCGAAATCGAATCGGTCGGCCCGGGCGTCGTCCCCGTCC
This sequence comes from uncultured Acidobacteriota bacterium, assembly GCA_963788495.1. Taxonomy (GTDB): domain Bacteria; phylum Acidobacteriota; class Terriglobia; order Acidiferrales; family UBA7541; genus Acidiferrum. Next base: position 226,005 of record CAWBGX010000010.1, read on the forward strand.
GCCTCGAAATTCTGTCCGCCATCGATCCCAACGCAGGCTTCTTCACCGTGCAAGTCGGCGCCTTCCGCGACCGCGGCAACGCCGAGCGCCTCCGCGACCGCTTGAACGCCTCCTACTCACCCATCTTCATCCAGCAAATTGACACCGCGGACGGCGCATTCTTCCGGGTCCGCGTGGGAAAAATTCCGGGAGAAGACGCCGCCCAGCAGTTCGGAGAGCAGCTCCGCAACCGCGAAGGCTTTACGCCCATGGTCATCCGTCTCGATGAGGCCGGGCCCGCCGGAGGAAATTCATGAACGCCGACTGCCTGTTCTGCAAGATCGCCGCTAAGCAAATTCCCGCCAAGATCGTCTACGAGGATGATGACGTCTTCGCCTTTGAGGACATCGGCCCGCAAGCTCCCACGCACATCCTCATTTGCCCGCGGAAGCATTTCGCCTCGCTGAACGAAGCCTCTCCGGAAGACCAGGCGGTGCTCGGCAAGCTACAGCTGGTGGCCGCCGAACACGCTCGCAAGCTCAATCTGCTGGACGGCTACCGCACCGTCCTGAACACCGGCCGAGGCGCCGGTCAGTCCGTCTTCCACCTCCACCTGCACCTGCTAGGCGGCCGCCCCTTCCACTGGCCGCCCGGATAGTCACGATTGCCTTCGATGAAGGGATTCGTTCAATCGGTTTTGAAGAGATTGGGATACCGTCTCAGTTCGTTGGAGAGCGGGCCGCCCGCCTACGGTTTGGACGGTTTTTTCTCGCTGATGAAGCGGCGGGGTTTTGGTCCGAAGCATGTCATCGATATTGGCGCCAACAAGGGAAATTGGACGCGGGCGGCGATTCAGTTTTTTCCGGAGGCGCACTACACGCTGGTCGAGCCGCAAGACGGCTTGAAGATACACGTGCAGGATCTGATCGATGGCGGTTACAAGATTCGCTGGATCACCGCCGGGGCAGGAGACCAATCGGGGAGTCTGCCGTTTGCGGTTTCTTGCCGCGACGATTCCAGTAGTTTCGTGCCCGGCCAGCGGAAAGATCAGTCGGCGAGTCTACAGCTACCATTGGTGCGCGTGATGACTCTCAACGAAATCGCCGCTGAAAGCGGTGCCCCTCCGCCGGACATGGTCAAAATCGATGCCGAAGGTTTCGACTTAAAAGTACTGGCAGGCGGATCGGAGTTGCTGGGCAAGACCGATGTTTTTCTGGTGGAAGCGATGATTTGCGAGCCCAGCTACGAAAACACTCTGGCCAGGGTGATCGAACGCATGGCGGCCGCGGGCTACCGCCTGATCGACATCACGGATCTGGAGCGAAGCCCAAAGGACGGCGTGCTGTGGCTCTGCGAGGTAGCCTTCCTGCGAAGCGACAGCCGTTGGTTCGACGGCGTTACCAGCTTCGAGTGAACGCAGAACACGCCGCTCCGCGACTCCGAGCGCGGCCGGCGCCTTTACGGCTTGGGCTTTTCCGCCTGGTCCGGCTTGATCTCCACCGCGGGACCGATCTTGATGGTGGCGCCGAATCGCTTGTAGTTCGCGTAGCGCACGGTCATGCGCATGTGGATGGCTCCGGTGCTGAAACGCAACTCGTCGTCGGAGCGGGTATAGGTTGGGAACCAGTAGTGGCCCTCGATATTTTCCCGGAAAGTCTCGAAACGCGGGAAAATATTCTCGCTGCCCTTCTTGATGATGTCCGGAACGGCTTTACCGTCGGACTTCACGATATTGAGATCCTTGTCGTCCACCCAGATGCGTCCCTGAAAATAGCGCTGATTTTTTTCTATTTTCTTGGGTTTGACGTCGAACACATACGTGCCGAGTTCGTCCAGCGGCTCGCGCCCGACGTAGTTCACGTCGTATTTTGGCAACTCGTCCGAGGTGAGCACGAAAGGCTGAACGTGTTCGAGGTCGTCGAGATCCTGCTGCGACAAGGAAATGCGCTGGAGGGTCGGGGGCGGCGCGGAGACGACTTTCTCGTAGCGCTTGCCATCGGGCGTAAAGAGAATGTCGCTGGTCATGCGGTATTCGCCGTCGGGGCGCCCGTCGTAGTCAATGGTTTGAACAACGAAGGTTTGCGTGTAGGTGTAGTTGTCGCGCTCTTTCTTGAATTCCAGCTCGCGGTCGCCAAACTTTTGAATGATCTGGTCGACGGGAAGATCGGGAGGCTTGGTGGAAATGTTGGAGTCGGTCTTTGGAGCGCTGGCTGCGGCCGGCGGGGGAGCGACGTTGACGGTCTGCGGGCCCTGTTGTGCGGCCAGCGGCAAGGACACAGCGGCCGCAGCGCACCAACACAGGAAAAAACTGCCCGCGCGGAATCGCGGGATTCGCTGAAAAGGAATACTCGGCATTGCTTTCGGCCTCCTCACCGTTCGGTCCAGCCCCCAAGTCCTTGGACCTCGACGACAGCGCCGCGGGTTGCCTGCATGGCAACGTAGTCCCGCGATGCGCGTCCCGGTGTCTACCTCCGATTATCGCGCTTTTCGGCCGTGGACTCCAACGACGGAAGAAAGCAGCAGGCCTAGGCAGGAGTAATGATTTCGAGGGTGCCGTCTTGGCGCAGAACTTCGACCGCGATGCCGGAATCTTCGCGGCGAATCAGAAAATCCGCAGAAGCATCTCCGATACGCAGATTTTCGATGCGCATGGCGTTCAAATTGGCGGGGAGAGAAGGATTTTTGAAGCCAATGCGCTTTTCCTGGGCCCGCACCTCCAGCCCCAGGCAGGCCTGCAACAGCAGATAGACCGATCCCGCTGCCCAGGCTTGAGGAGCGCAAGCAACGGGATAGAGCGTCGGGCCGCCGGCTTCCGGCCGTTTGTGAAAGCCGCAGAAAAGCTCCGGCAGACGACGCAACTCGACGTAGCGGCTGGCTTCAAACAGGCCGTGCAAGATGGCACCGGCTTGATTTTGCAGGCCGTAGAGAGAGAAGCCCATGCCGATCAGGGCGTTGTCGTGCGGCCAGACCGAGCCGTTGTGGTAGGACATCGGATTGTAGCGAGGTTCCGAGGCGCCGACGGTGCGGATACCCCAGCCGGAAAACATATGATCATCGAGCAGTGAAGCGGCGACTGCTTCGGCGCGTTCTTGGGTGGCAATTCCGCAATAGAGAGCGTGACCCGCATTGGAGGTGCGCACGCGGCACTGCCGTTTGTTGCCGTCGAGGGCCAGTGCGTAGGTGCCCAGATCATCGCACCAGAACGCTTTCTCAAAATTGGCCTGCAACGCGGCTGCTTCGTTTTCCAGTTGAACGGCGAGATCGGGTTGGTGCAATGCGCGCGCGATCGGTGCCGCGGACCGCTTGGCGGCGTAGACGTAACCCTGCACTTCGCACAGGGCGATGGGCGGCTCGGCCATGCGCCCGTCGGAATGAAAGACGGAATCCTGGGAGTCTTTCCAACCTTGTTGCACCAGGCCTTTGGAGGAGCGTTGCTGGTATTCCACGAAACCGTCGCCATCGGCGTCGCCATACGTATCGATCCAATGCAAGGCGCGCTGGATGTTCGGCCAGATTCGTTGGAGGAACGCCAGATTGTTGGTCCGCGCAAAATAAGCGCCGGCTAGAACCACGAAAAGCGGCGTGGAATCGACGCTGCCGTAGTAGCGGGCGAATGGCACTTCTTTGGTCATGGCCATCTCGCCGCGGCGCATTTCATGAAGGATCTTGCCGGGCTCGGCGTCCTGTTCGGGCACTTCTTCCGTGGCCTGTGTTTCCGCGAGATAGTTCAAGACGCCCTCGGCGATGCGCGGGGCCATCCACAAGCATTCGAGAGCGGTGATGATTCCGTCGCGGCCGAACACGGTGCTGAACCAGGGGACCCCGGCGTAAGGATACGGACCTTCGGGATTTCCTTCGATTAGCATGCGAAGATCGGCGGAGGAACGCGTCAGCCAGGCATCGAAGCTCTCGCTGGAGGTGCTGATGCGGCACTCGTCGATGGCCGCAGAGCGGCCGAAATCGCTTTGCAGCGCGTGGAAGGCTTCTTGAAACGGAACCAATGCTTTGCGGTTGCCATTCCGCTCGCAAGAAACGGTGCTGAAGATGGATTGCTCTTCTTTGGGTTCCAGCGTGATTTGAAAGCGAGCTTCGCCGACGCTCAGAGACGCCGGCGCAGGCGAAAACGAAAGACGCGTACAGCGCACTACGCCGTCCAATCCCTGATAGGCGAGAATGACGGCGTCGCCTTCCACTTGATCCGGGAGGCGCTGGCCCCACTGGGTGCGCTTGGTGCCGCGGACCTCGAAAATATCGGCGAAGTCGGCGTCGAACTGAAAAACAAGGGACACCTGAACCGGCTGCAGCCCATAATTCATGAAGCGCACATGCTCGTAACAACTGGCTTCCCGTAGAAATTGCGAGCGGAAGATATGAACGGTGCCGCGAGGCAGAGCCTCGTCGCCGCTCACCGGGCTGTCGAGGTTGGTGAGATCGACCGACAAGAAGGCGTTGTCTTCGCGGATCGTGGAGCTTAGCAGTTGCGGCTGCTGTTCATTGATGCGCATGGAGAAACGCGAGAGATGCCGGGCTTCGGCATGGAAGAGGCCAAATTGCGCGGGGCCGAAAGCCTCGATGTCGCCATAGCGGTTGAAAACGGCAAAGGTGTCGCCGTACTTAAGCACACGGGTGCGGTCGTCCGCCAGCGCGGAGGAAGCGCGGACATAATATTCGTCGGCGACCCGGACAATGTCCGTCAATAGCGAACCGTCCTAATGCGTGGCATACGAGCCGACTTCAGGCGTTACCGCGGGATGAGGCTTTGCGCTCAAAATCGTCTCGTACAGTTTAACGTAGTCGCGGGCCATCCGGGACGCGGTGAATCGAGTTTCAAATTCGCGACGGCAAGCGGCGCGGCTCAGGGTAGATATCTGCGAGACGGCCTCCACTGCTTCCCGCATGTTGTTCACGATTAAACCGCTGACACCATGGTTGATCACCTCCGGCACGGAGCCGCAGTTAAAAGCAATGCTAGGAGTGCCGCAGGCCATGGCCTCAATCATGGATAAGCCGAAAGGTTCCGGCCAGTCGATGGGAAAAAGGGAGGCGTAAGCGTTGCCAAGAAATTCGGCTTTCTGTCCTTCGTTGATTTCGCCAATGTACTCGATGTTGGGGTTGCCCAGCAGTGGCTTGATCTTGCATTCGTAATATTCGCGGTCGACGCGATCCACTTTCGCGGCGATTTTCAGCGGCATGCCGGCTTGCAAGGCGATTTGGATGGCACGATCGGGGCGTTTTTCCGGGCAGATGCGCCCAAGGAAGGCCAAGTATTTTCCGCTTCCGTCGCCGGGAAAGAGGTTCGTGGTGGGCAAGCCGTGATAGACATTGCCCACCCAGTTCACCCAAGGGAGTGGTTTCCGCTGCGATTGCGAGATGGAAGACAGAGGCATGTCGCAGTATTTTCGATACAGCGGGACCAAGTCGGGGAGATCCAGGCGACCGTGGAGCGTAGTGACGTGAGGAAGCCTGGCGACGCGCGACATGGGGAAGTGCAGATAATCGATGTGAAAATGAATGATGTCGAACTCTTCGGCGCGCTCCATGACGTCTTCGAGCATGACGTAGTGATGCGCGAACTGGTCAATGCAATCCTTGTCTAGGCGCAGAGAATTGGGGCAGGCGGGAATGAGACGGGCGGAGGTTTGCGAGTCGCCGCTGGCGAACAGCGTGACTTCGTGCCCTAGCTGCACAAGTGCTTCCGTGACGTACGAGACAACTCGCTCCGTGCCTCCATAGAGCTTCGGAGGGACGCTTTCATAGAGTGGTGCTACTTGGGCGATTCTCATTCTGCTTTCACCGTAGTCCTCTAAACAGGAAGGATACGTCTGTCGGCGAGGGCTGAGTATCCAGCGAAATGCTGAGAGTCCGGGAGGGATTACGTTAGCGACGTGGCTCGCGGCCATTCGGCGCTCTCAGATCTAAGTATGAGCCGTTAGCCCGGAATAGCAAGGGAGTAATGTCCCGGTTGCGAATTATTTTCGCCGGCACAACTCGGTTTTCGGGCTGGTCTAAGGAGCGATTACGTCGCGGGTCTTGGGCTTGACCTGCACGGCCGCCAGGCTGGAAGCGTCCCAGCCGCCTCCGAGCGCCTTGACGAGCAGAACGCTGGTCACCAGACGCTGGCCCTGAATCACGGACAACTCGCGCTCATCGTTGAGCAGATTTTGCTGCGCAGTGACCACGTCGAGATAGTTGACCAGGCCGCCGGAGTAGCGGCTGGTAGAAATGTCCAGCGTGCGGCGCGCCGCGTCCACGGCTTGCTGCTGGGATTGTTGCGCCTGGATCAGGATGCTCAATCCAGTGACGTCGTCCTGCACTTCCTGGAAAGCGCCGAGGACGGTTTGCCGGTATCCGGCGACGTTCGCGTCGTATCCCGCCTTCGCAAACTGTAGCTGCGCGCGGCGCGCTCCTCCCGTAAAAATCTGCTCGCCCACATTGGCGCCCAGCGCCCAGAACGTGCTGGAAACGTTGGCAAGTTTCGCGAGGTCGGAGGTTTGCCAGCCGCCTTGTCCGAAAAGGTTCAGCGATGGGTAGAAGGCGGCCTTGGCCACGCCGATCTGTGCGTTGGCCACGGCCATCTCGCGCTCCGCTTCCGCGATATCGGGACGCCGCTCGAGCAAGTCCGAAGGGAGTCCCGGATCGAGCGCGGGAGGTTCGGCGCTTAACTCTCGGCTAGCGATGTGAAAGTCCGGGGCGGCACGCCCCACCAAAACGGCGATGGCGTCTTCAAATTGCTTGCGCTGCTGCCGCAGTAGAATCGCCTGGGTACGCGTGGTGTTCAGCAGGGTTTCTTCTTCAGCGACGTCGAGTCCCGACGCCACGCCTCCCTGGTGCCGCGAATTGACCAGGTCCAATCCCTTTTGCAGCGACTCCACGGTGCGCTTCAGGATGCCCAGCTCGGAATCGAGCTCCCGCAGATTGAAATAGTCGCCGGCCAGCTGCGAGGTGACCAGCAGGCGCACATTTTCCAGGTCCGCGGCGTTGGCCTGATAGGAGGCTTCCGCGGCCTCGATGCTGCGGCGCCGCCTGCCAAACAGATCCACTTCGTAGCTGACCGTGAAAGGCAAGATGTAAGTGCTCTGCGTGGCGGGCCGCAGAGTGATGGGCACGCCGTTGGTTGGGCGATTGCCGGAGAGCCGCTGGCGTTCGGCGCTCGGCGCGGTACTTGCCGTCGGGAAAAGCGTGGATACCTGAATGGCCGCAGTGGCCCGAGCTTGTTCCAGCCGCGCGATAGAAATTTTTATGGTTTGATTGGCTTCCAGCGCGTCCTTCTCAAAGGCGTTTAGCTCGTCGTCGTGAAAAACGCTCCACCATTGGCCCTTGGGGAGTGCATCGTTTGGTGTGCTTTCGCGCCACGGCTCGGCGAGATCCCATTTCGTGGGCACGGGAGCTACCGCTATGGGGCGCTTGTAGTTGGGGCCCACCGTGCAGCCGCCGGCGAGAATGGCGGCGGCGAAGAAAAGTCCCAGCGGCCGAAATCGGCGAAACCAATCCGAAACCAGCGGAAAAAACGGATAAAGCTTTTTCCGGCGCCGCATTACTGCTTCTGTTCTCCATTGCCGGCAGGCTCGTTGTTTCCCTGAGGAGTTTGCGCGACTTGCTTGACGTTAACCTTGATTCCTTCCTCCAGGGAGTCGGCGGGATTGAGCACGATCCAGTCGCCGGCGTTGAGTCCTTGCAGCACCTCGAGCGTAGTCCCGTAATCACGCCCAATGGTCAGGGGCCGCAGATGAGTTTTGTGGTCGGCATCGACGACCACCGCGCGCAATCCTTCCGCTCGGAAGAGCAAGGCATTCACAGGCACTTGCAGCCGCGCACCCGTCACCTTGACGAGCAGGTGCACCTGCGCATATCCGCCGGGAAGCAATTGCGCGGCGCGGTTGGGCACATCGACTTCAGTGTTGAGGGTACGGCTGGCCAAGTCGATAGCGTCCGCGGTGCGCGCCACTTTGCCCTCGAATCTTTGGCCGGGAAATTGCGTGAGCTCGAGAAACGCACCCAGGCCGGGACGGATCGCGGCGGCATAGACTTCCGGAACGCTCACGTAAGCGCGGATGGGGTCGGTCTGCGCCAGGAAAAACAGTTCCTGCGCGGTTCCGCCGTTGCCCGCGTTGATCAGGTTGCCGATGTCGATGTTGCGGCGGGTAATGACGCCGCTGAACGGCGCGTAAATGTGTTTAAAGGATTCCAGCTCTTCCAGCCGCCGGACATTGGCCTCGCTGGATTGCACGGTAGCCTTTTTCGCGGCGTAGTCGCCGACGGCGTTGTCGACTTCCTGTTTGGAGACGCCGTCGGTCTTGATCAATTCCTCGTAGCGCGTAGCCGTGATCTTGGAAAGGTCGGAGTTGGCCTGCGAAGTATTCAGCTCGGCGCGGGCTTGCGAAAGCTGCTGATCGACTTCCGGCGTGTCGATGTCCGCGAGTAGCTCGCCCTTTTGCACCCGGCTGCCGATGTCGTGGTACCACTTGTTCACATAGCCGGTGGTTCGGGCATAAATCGGGGATTCCACATACGCCTGCAACGTGGAAGGCAGAACCAGGTCTTCCTGCCCGAGTTCGGCGATCGGATGGATTACCGAGACGGTGGGAACGGCCAGCTTTTCGGTTTCGTTGGCCAGCGCCTCGTATTGCGAGCGGCGTTGCATCAGCGTGACGGCCCCGACAATCACGAGGACAATCACTACGCCAATGAGCAACAGAAAAAGACGGCTGCCTCTCCGGGGCGCCCGGTCTTCGTACGCCGATTCAAACTGGGTGTTGCCTTCCGTGCTCATGCTCTCCGCTCCAGCTTTGCCATTCTAATGTGTTTACGCGCTCTGCGGCGACATCTCTGACGACTCGTGGGCTCGCCTGCGCTCCCGGCGCCCGTGGATGATGGAAAAGACGCAGGGGACGAAGAAAAGTGTCGCGAAAGTCGCAAAAAGCAAGCCGCCGATGACCGCGCGGCCCAGCGGCGCATTCTGCTCGCCGCCTTCGCCCAACCCGATGGCCATGGGCACCATGCCGATGATCATGGCCAGTGCTGTCATGATGACCGGCCGCATGCGCACGAAACCCGCCTCCAGCGCAGCGTCTCGCGCGTTTTTTCCCTCGTTCATCTGCTCGCGCGCGAAAGACACCATCAAGATGCTGTTGGAAGTGGCCACCCCCACGCTCATGATCGCTCCGGTCAGCGACGGCACGTTGAGCGTGGTATGGGTGATCAGCAGCATCCAGCAAATTCCCGCCACCGCTCCGGGCAGCGCAGTGATGATGATGAAGGGATCGAGCCAAGACTGAAAATTCACGACGATGAGCAGATAGACCAGAACGATGGCGCCGATCAGCCCCCATCCGAGTCCGGTAAAGGAGTTTTTCATCGTCTGTACTTGCCCGCGAATCACCGTCTGGGTTCCTCTCGGGAGTTGGGTCTTGATTCCTTCCACCAGCTTGGCCACGTCATCGGAAACGCCGCCCAAATCGCGGCCATAAACGGCGGCATAGACGTTGATCATCGGCTGCGAGTTGAAGTGCGAAACCACCGCCGGCCGGGAGGTCGTGGAAGTAGTCACCAGATTGCCCAAGATCTGCGGGCGAACGCCGGGAGTGCCCGAAGTTATCGGCGTATTCTGCAGCGCTTGGTAGTTGTCCATGCGGTACTGCGGCGTTTGCACCGAGATGTTGTAGCTGATGCCGTTTTTCGGGTCCAGCCAGAAGGCCGGCGAGGTCTGGAAACTGGAACTCAGGGACACCAGCAGATTCTGCGCGATGTCTTTGGCTTGCAGGCCCACGGACTGCGCGCGAGTGCGGTCGATATCCATGTGCAACGTGGGTTCGTCGAAGGCCTGCTGCACGTGCACATCGACCGCGCCGGGAATGTGGCGAATCTCCCGGGCCAGCTTTTGCGCGGCCACAAAGTTGCCTTGCTGATCGTTCCCCATGAAGGCGACATCTATCGGCGCCGGCGTACCGAAATTCAGAATTTGCGTGACGATGTCTGCGGGCTGGAAAAAGAACTGCACACCGGGAAATCTCCGCGGCAATTCCTGGCGAAGTTCACTGATGTATTCGCCCGTGGGGCGGCCACGCTCTTCCTTGAGCTGCACCAGAATTTCGCCGTCGGCGGTGCCGAAGGTGCCGGAGTTGCTGTAGCTGAGGTTCAGCCCGCTATAAGGGACGCCAAGATTGTCCAGGACGGTTTGCAGTTCGCGAGAGGGGATGGTCTCGCGGATAACGCCGTCGATCTGGTCGGCCAGGCTGGCGGTCTCTTCGATTCTCAGGCCGGTACGCGCGCGGAAATGCAGGCGGATCTGCCCGGCGTCGATCTTGGGGAAAAAGTCCCGGCCCAGAACGAAAACGAGCCCGGCGGAGAGAATGCAGAATCCCAGAAAAAAACCGGCGAAGACGAAGGAATTTTCCAGTGCGCTTCCCAATGCGTTTCGGTACCCTTCGCGGAATTTTTCGAAGTTGCGCTCGAATCCTTGCTGATATCGCCGCAGCAAGCCTTGCTTCTCGCCGCGATGCTCTTCCGGAATGTACTCGTCATCCGAACTCAGCAGATACATGGCCATGGTCGGGACGATGGTGCGGGACCACATGTACGAAGCCAGCATGGCGAAGGAAACCGCTTCGGCAAGCGGCACGAAAAGGTATCTGGCCACGCCGGAGAGGAAGAACATGGGCAAGAAGACGATACAGATGCACAACGTGGAAACCAGAGCCGGCACGGCGATCTGCTGCGCGCCGTCCAGGATGGCCTGGACGGTTTCTTTGCCCATGGCTAGGTTGCGATTGATGTTCTCGATTTCCACGGTGGCATCATCGACCAGGATGCCGACCGCCAAGGCCAATCCCCCGAGAGTCATGATGTTGATGGTCTCGTGCAGCGCGCTCAGCAGCAGGATGCTGACCAGGATGGAGAGCGGAATCGAGGTGGCAATAATCAGCGTGCTTTTCCAGTTGCCGAGGAACAGCAGGATCATGATGGCCGTGAGGCAAGCGGCGATCAGGCCCTCGCGGATGACGCCCTGAATGGACGCGCGCACGTAGAGCGACTGGTCGAACAACATGTTGACGTGCAGGCTTTCCGGCAGTGAAGAAGCATAGTTTCGCAGGGTTTCCTTCACGCGGCCGACGATGTCCAGCGTGGAGGCGCTCCCCGTCTTGTACACGGACATCAGCACGCCGCGCTGGCCGTTGGCGCGCACGACGTTGGTTTGCGGCGAAAACCCGTCGCGAATGTGCGCGACCTCGCGCATGTAAATGGTCGCTCCATTTACGGTCTTCACCGGCAAATCGTTCAGCTCCGCAATTGTTTGTGGACTGCCATTCATCTCGACGGTGTACTCCAGCGTTCCCAGCTTCGCGGTGCCGGTCGGCAAGATGAGGTTCTGCGTGTTGATGGCGTTGACGATATCTACCGGCGACAACCCCTTGGACTGCAACAGCGTGGGATCGAGGTCCACGGAGATCACCCGCTGCTTGCCACCGTAAGGGTAGGGAAGGGCCGCGCCCTGCACCGTGGCCAGTTGCACTCGGATGAAATTGTTGCCGTAGTCGAAGATCGATTGTTCGCTGAGGCTGTCGCTGGTCAATCCGATCTGGATCACCGGAACGGTAGACGCGGAATAAATGGCGATCAGCGGAGGCGTCGTTCCCGGCGGCAGGTTTCGCAGGATGGTTTGTACGATCGCCGTGGTTTGCGCCAGAGCGGTCTGAATATTGGCGCTGGGCTGAAAGAAGATCTTGACCACCGCGATTCCGTTGATGGATTGGGATTCGATGTGCTCGACGTCGTTGACCAGCGTGGTCACGGCGCGTTCCGAGCCGGAGGTGATGCGCTGCTCCATCTCCATCGGCTCCAGGCCGGCGTAATTCCACACCAGGCTGATGACCGGGATGTTGATTTCCGGAAAGATGTCGATCGGCGTGCGCAGCAGCACCACCGGTGTGAGCAACACGATGACGAGCGCCATCACGATGAAGGTGTAGGGTCTCGCCAGCGCTAATCGGACTATCCACATAGCTTTACGGTTTTCCGGGCAGGCGAGCGACGAGGATCGCCTCAGCCACCGCCATCGGTGGGTTACCTAGCGTACTTCCTCTTAGATTCGCCGGGGCATTTCTTTGGGTACGCCCGCGAGTCCAAGACCTTCCACTATAAGAGAGGCCCATCTACCTGCCAACTGCCGATTTGCGGAGGGGTCCGATAAGTATTGTTGTTTCAATAATTTAGCGGTGCGCCGAGATCGCCGGAATACAGTACCCAAAGTTTGGATGCCCGTACTTCAACCGTTGTTACGCCGACGGCGGATTGCCAGCTCCTGCGGGGGTCACTTGTGCGTCATGGTGAAAACGCCGTCCCAGCCGGAAGGCGGCTCGTCGAACAGGTATTCCTGGCAGCGCTTCCAGTAAGCGCGGGAAGGGCCGTCTTCCCATTTGGCGATAACCTCTTCAAAGATGCGCTGCGCCTTGTTCCATTGGCGCTTCCGGTAGAGCTCGTGGGCCTCCGCGAATAGCTCCAGGCGCGCCCGTAGATCTTGGTCACCGCCAAGCTCGGAGCTCCGGCCGAGCAGTTCGTAGATGGCCACAGGTTGCAATTTGCCTTTTACGCGGATCAAGTCCAGCTCGCGGAACAGGAAGCCGGCGTCCTTGGCGGCTTGATAGGTAGTCTCGTTGGCCAGGATGTGCGTGCCGTATTCCTTATTCAGGCCTTCGAGACGCGAGGAGAGATTCACGGTGTCTCCGAGCGCGGTATACCCTGCGCGCAGAACGGAGCCCATCTTGCCCACGCTGGCCACGCCGGTGTTCAGGCCGATGCCGATGTCCAGATGCGGCTTGCCCTCGGCTTCCCACTTCTTCTGCATCTCCCGGACCCGCTTCATCATGTCCAGCGCGCCATTGCACGCGCGGACGGCGTGCCCAGGCTCTTCGTATGGGGCGCCCCAGAAAGCCATCACCGCGTCGCCGATATATTTGTCCAGCGTGCCTTGATGTGCGAAGACAATCTGGGTCATGTCCGAGAGGTACTCGTTCAGAAATAGGGCCAGATCCTGGGCGTCGAGTTTTTCGGAGATGGTGGTGAATCCGCGAATATCGCTGAACATCACGGTGACGTCGGTTTTCTTTGGCTCGACCAGCTCCGGGTTTACCAGCAGGCGGCGGATAACTTCGGGGCTCACGAATTGTCCAAAGAAGTTGCGCACGCGGCGTTTTTCTTTTTCCTCGACCAGCACGCGATAGAGCGACACTAGGATCACATTGCCGGTGAGCGTCGCCGCGGGCACCGTAAAATTCAACCACCAGCCGTGCAGGAAGGCCAGGTAGTCCACTCCCGCCAGCGGAGCCAGCAGTCCGAACCCGAACCACATCCACCGCGGCGAAACCAGCGCCATCCAGATACCCAGTGGCGCGCCGAAGAATAGGATCAACAGCGCGTCGATAAGGGCCTGCTTCGGACCACGCTTGAGAAATCCGTGATTCAAAATGTTGTCGATCACATTTGCGTGAATCTCGATGCCCGGATAGTCCGCGCCCCCGAAGGGCGTAGGCCGGAGGTCGCCGATACCTGTGGCCGTGGCGCCCACCAGTACGATTTTGTCCCGGAAAGTGGACGGCGCGATCTTGCCTTCGATGAGATCGGCGATGGAATAGTGGGGAAATGTGCCCCAGGGCCCCTGGTAGTTGATGAGGATGCGTCCCAGGTCGTCGGGCCGGACGCGCGTATCGGGACCCAGCTCAATGTCATAGACTCCCGTTTGGCCGTAGCGAAGGATGGTCTCGCTGTCCGGAATGCGCAGATAGGCTCGCGCAGTCATGATATCGAGAGAGGCGTACAGGTCCCACTCTTCCGGATTATTGGATCTTCCAAAGGGCAGAACCGTGGTGGCGTGGCGCACGACGCCGTCCGGGTCGGGAGGGGCATTGAAGAAACCCGTCCACGAAAGCCCGCCTCCGAGCGCCGTCGTCAGCTCGTCGATATTTGCTTCGGCGCCGCGCGGCAGGAGTCCGGCGCCCGCGAACTCCTCGAACAGGTGCAAACGGTCTTCCTTTTTGGAGCCTTCGCGGATCCCGAGCACCTGAGGGAAAGCGAAGAATGCCAGTTGGTTGGCATACGCATCCAGCGTGGCGTCGCTGATTTCCTTCAAATCGGCTTCGGTGTACAGGAAGAAGTTGCCGAGGATCACGGGGCCGAAGCGGCGGATGGAATCGGCGAACTTCTTGTCGGCGTCGAACTCGGCGGCAATCTTTTCGACCTCGGCCATTAGCTTGGGGTCCACGGGTTGGCCGGCTTTGCGTTTTTTGTCTAGCTCGCTCCACAACGCGCGAATCGGCAAGGAACTTTGGTCGGGTTTGCTGAAGGTGATGTCGAATCCGACCACCTTTGTGCCGTCGTCATGCAGAACATCGAGCATTTTCGCGAAATGGGTGCGCGAGAAGGGCCACTTGCCCAGCACCTCTTGCGCATGTTGATCGATGTCGACAATGACGATGCGAGGATCGGGATGGGAATAACTTTTTGGCCGGTAGCGGAAACGCATGTCTAGAGAATCGAGTTCAAGACGCTGGACAAATTCGGAGATGGGGGCCTTTTTTTCCTGGACGAAGACGTAATAGTAGAGGCTCAGGCCGACCACGGTTATGACGATACTGAGGAGAAAGGAGACCCGGTGGCGCCACCAGGATTGCAGCAGCTCGTACAGATTGAAAACGCCGCGGCGCTGCCAGAACCCGCCTGCAGGAGCGGTGGCCATCACTTTTGGCTGTGCGGCATGTGGTCTTGGGCCACTAGTCGCGGAATATGAAATTCATCCGCAGGCCGCAGATTTCCACCAAGTCGCCGTCGTTCAGGCGCAAAGGCCCGGAAATCGCCATGCCATTTACGGTCGGGACCTTGTCGCCGGGTCCGATGTAGTAGCCGTCATCGCGCTGATTGATCTGCGCGGCGAGTTGCGGCTTGAACCAGCCCTTCAACCGCACGGTGGCCATCTTGGACTTGCCGATCACCGTCAGCTTGTTGGTGATGACATATTCCTTCTGGTCGGAATTGCCGCTCAGGACCACCAGCGTAGGCATCTTCAGGCGGCCCACCGCGAACTGCGAGCGCTCCCCCATGGCCGCGGCCTGCTGCAGCATTTCGCGGCGCACTTTGGTGTCCAGAACCATGGTTTCGTTGATGCGCGGGGCGCTGGCTTTGCGCCCGGAATCCCAGGGCACCGGAGCGTCGCCGGAGGCATCCACCTTGATGTGGTGCTTGCCGATCCAGATCGAATCGCCGTCGTGCAGCGTGGCGCGCTCCACCCGTAGATCGTTCACGAAGGTTCCGTTAAGGCTGGCGAGATCCTCGACGACCAGCCGCCCAGCCTCGAAATAAACACGCGCGTGATAGTTGGACACCGCAAGGTTGTCCACCGGCAAATCGTTGTCCGGCGAGCGCCCGATTCCCACGGGCCGGCTTCCAACCGGCACTTCTTTGACCAATTTTTCCTCAAACATCAGGGTGAGCTTCGCCATCTTACTTTCCTCCTGCTGAACCGTTGGCCTCCGATGCCTTGCGCGTCCCACGGCGCAGCCACGAGAACCATCCCTTGGATTCTATTTCGATCCGTACGACGACGACGGTGACGTTGTCCGCGCCCCCTTGCTCGTTGGCCAGATTCACGAGCTTTTCGGCGGCCTTGGCGGGGTCCGGTTCGCTCTGCAGCGTTCCGGCAATCTCCGGTTCGGTGACCATGCGCGTCAATCCATCCGAGCAAAGCAGCAGAACGTCGCGCCCGAACAAGGGTTGCTCTTCCGCGTCTACTTCGATTTCCGGATGCGCGCCGAGCGCTCGCAGGAGGACGCTTTGCATCTCGCTGCGTTCGGCTTCCGCGGGGGTCAAAATGCCGCGGCGCACCTGCTCGGCCACCAGCGAGTGGTCGCTGGTAAGCTGTTGCAAGGAGCCGCTGCGCAGCAGATAGGCCCGGCTGTCGCCGACGTGGGCCAGGCTCAACTTGGCATCATCGATCCAGATGGCGGTTACGGTGGCGCCCATGCCGTGCTGCTCCGTATTTTTTTGCGCCGATTCGTGAATGGCCTTGTTGGCCAGGTGCACGGCGTTGAAGAGGCGCCTGGTTTTCTCGCTCCAGGTGGCCGGCATGTCGCCAAACACGGTGGCCTCCTTGTCCTCGGGAGCTTGCGGCGCCATGCAATGTTTCACGATGGTCTCAACGGCCAGGGCGCTGGCGACTTCGCCGTGGGCCTCGCCGCCCATGCCATCCGACAGGACGAACAGGTTCAGCGGCTCGACAATCCGGAAGCAATCCTCGTTGTTGGCGCGCACGCGTCCAACGTTGGTTACGCCGCCGCTGACAATCTGCAAAGAAGCCTCTGGCTTTCCCTGGGCTGCCGCAGACCCACACCCCTGCCTGGCAACCCTGCTACCCAAAGCTAGCAGACCCGTGGTTGAGGCGAAAGGCTGTGAACCCTACTAATTACTCACCGTTTCGCTACCATGGGCCGACCAGGACAGCCGAGGGGTCGGATCTTAAGGGGCCGCGGCTCACCTTTGCGGGCGGCTATTCCGCTATACTTTTTACTTTGTCCAGAGAGCTTTAAGTCTGGCCGTGCCGGGAACATAACAACTCTTATGACCAGGGCCCCAAAAAGCACACGAAAGCGCTCTGGCGGCTCGCGCCGCGCCATGAGCGCCGCCAAGGCCAATCGCGACTTCGCGGAGCTGAACCAGATTGGCATTGCGCTCTCGGAAACTCGCGACGTCGATCAATTGTTGTCTCTCATCCTGACCAAGGCCCGCGACATCACCGGCGCTGACGCCGGCTCGCTGTACGTGATCGAAGAGGCCAGCGAGTCGGCAAACCCGCCAGCCGAGGGCCAGGGCAGCTCACGATGGCTGCGCTTCAAGTTGGCCCAGAACGACAGCGTCGAGTTTCCGTTTGGCGACCATACCCTGCCCATCACCGAAGAATCGATGGCCGGGTACTGCGCCCTGCACGGAAAGGTAATCGAACTGGCGGACGCTTATCGCATATCCAAAACCCGCCCGTTTCGCTTCAATTCGTCGTTCGATGCGCAAACCGGGTACCGCACCCGCTCGCTGGTGGCCTTGCCGATGAAAAATGGCAAAGGCGAGATCATGGGAGTGTTGCAGCTCATCAATTGCAAGCGCCATCCCAAGGCGCGGCTCACGAACGCCTCGGACGTCTTGCGCAACGTTCATCCCTTTCCGAAACGCGCCGTGGAGCTGGGGCTCTCGCTGGCGTCACAAGCCGCCGTAGCCTATGAAAACTCGCGATTATACCGGGACATCGAGAATCTTTTCGACGGCTTCGTCAACGCCGCCGTGAAAGCCATCGAGCAGCGCGACCCCACAACTTCAGGCCATTCGCAGCGCGTGTGCGACATGACCCTGGCGCTCGCGACCGCCGTGGACCGCCAGCCCGGGGGTCCCTATGCGGACGTGCGCTTCTCGCGCGAACAAATGAAGGAACTGCGCTTTGCGGCGCTGCTGCACGATTTCGGCAAAGTGGGCGTGCGCGAGGAAGTGCTGGTCAAAGCGAAAAAACTCGGCCCCTTGCCGTTTTTTCGTCTGCTCGACCGTTTCGACTATATCCGCCGCGATATCGAAGCGCGCGTGGCCCAAAAAAAAGTCGATGCCTTGCTCGCGCTTTCCCGCAAGGAGGCTGCGGCGCGCCTGCTCGTTCTAGACGCGGAAGCTGGCAAGCTACTGGCGGAACTCGATCGCTACGCGGAGTTTATCGCTCGAGCCAACGAGCCGACCATACTTCCTTCGAGCGATTTCGGGGTTCTTGAGGAAATCGCGGGGAGAACCTATCGCGATGGTGGCGGCCAGGATCGCCCGTATCTGACCGCGGAGGAAGTGCGATTTCTTTCCATCCCTCGCGGGAGTCTCGATCCCGACGAGCGCCGCCAGATTGAATCGCACGTCGTTCACAGTTTCAATTTTCTAGCGCAGATTCCCTGGACCCGGGAATTTCGCAATATTCCGGAAATCGCCAGGGCCCACCACGAAAAGCTGAACGGCCAAGGTTATCCCTTGGGCCTTACTTCCATGGAAATTCCCGTGCAAGCCAAGATGATGACCATCTGCGATATCTTCGACGCGCTGGCCGCTTCCGACCGGCCCTACAAGCGCGCGGTGCCCGTCGAGCGCGCCCTGGAAATCCTGGAGCACTGTGTGCGCGATCAGGAAATCGACGCGGATTTGTTCCGCATGTTCGTGGCTGCGGGAGTGCACGGGATCGTTTCTAAGTCGTCGACTTGATGCACCGGCAGCGTCTGGACCGCCGCCAACCGCCAACATCCATCGATCCCGCTTTGCTTCGGTACGCGTGGTTATTTTTCGGTACAATTCCAACATGTTCCCGCGCCGGCCGCTGGTCTTCTTTGCAGCGCTATCCGTCTTTGCGGTGGCCTGCGCTTCCACGGCGTCCGCGCAGCAGCCGCCGGCACCATCGGCCGCGCGCATACTGCTTTTGCCCCGGCGCATTGTTTCCGGCGAGCGCGCCACCCTGGCGGTGCTCGACGTCAACGGCCGCCTGACGCCCGGTGTAGGCGTAAAATTTTCGAATGGCGACCGCCTGACCACCGACGCCACCGGCCGCGCGCTCTTCGTCGCGCCTTTGAACCCCGGCGTGATCTCCGCGGTCATCTCCGGCCGCCCCGGCCGCGTGTACACCACCATCCTGAATCCCACGGACATCGCGTCGCTTTCCCTCGCCGTGGCCTTCGCGCCGCGCATCGCGTCCCTCAGCGATCGCTTCCAGCTTTCCGGCAGTGGATTCTGCGGCGATGCCGACGCCAATCACGTGACCATCGCCGGCCAGTCCGCGCTGGTGCTCGCGTCTTCGCCGACATCGCTCGAGGTCCTGCCTCCCAGCGATCTCGATCCCGGCTCCGCCCCCGTGGAGATTACCTGCGCCAAGCGCAGCGCCCCGGCTTTCTCCGTAAAGTTTGTCGCGCTGACGCTGGAGGCCGATTCCTCGCCGCTCGCCCCCGGGGACCACCGTACGTTGACCGTCCGCGTTCAGGGCACAACGTCGAAGGTCCCTCTGGAGGCCCACAATCTCGCTCCGGATATTGCCGATCTCAGCGGTGGGAATCCCGCGCGGGTAGCGAGCTCCGGCGGCGCGGACAACGTCGCCAAGTTCCAGCTAGTGGGGCGCCAAAAGGGGAGTTTCGTCGTTTCGATTCGGCTGCTCCCGACGCAAGCCGCGCCGCGCCCCTGAAACCGCACTCGACTACGATTGCTCAACCTCACGCTTGGGCATCTTCGCGGCCAGAAGTTCCAGGGC
Organism: uncultured Acidobacteriota bacterium; assembly: GCA_963788495.1. GTDB lineage: Bacteria > Acidobacteriota > Terriglobia > Acidiferrales > UBA7541 > Acidiferrum. The sequence continues at coordinate 245,272 of CAWBGX010000010.1, forward strand.
GCGATCCAGCGTTTGCCGCTTCTTCCAAAAATCCTTCCACAAATCCCCGATCTCGCTGACGCGCTCCGGAACGTTCTTCAGGGTCCACTTCTCCGGAGAAACCGATTTCATCAACTCCTCCGGACTGAGCGGGCAGGAAACACCAGCTTTTGGAAAGGCCCGCACCGAATACACCGAAGCCAGGGGCTTGCCCCGCGCATTTTGCAAGGCGTCAATCAGGATCCGCCCTTCGGGACGATTTTTCACCGTGCGCTCGAATGTAACCAGTTTCGGAAGCTCTGCCGCCGCCAACCGGCCGACCACTTCCGCAAAGGTTCGCGTCTGCTCGTACGTGTAGCGCGGCTCCAATGGAACGAAGATGTGAAATCCAGATGCCCCCGACGTTTTCAAGAAACACGTCAATCGAATCGATTTGAGCAGGCCGTAAATTCCCCGGGCCACTTGCAGCACCGTGGAAAACGGCGTCTCCGGCGTGGGGTCCAGATCGAAAAACACATAGTCGGGATGGTCCTGTGTCTTTGCGCGGCTGGACCAGGGATTGTGGTCGATGCACCCCAGGTTGGTAAGATATAAAAGCGCCGCCCGATTGTTGGCCATCAGGTATTGCATGTCGCCGCCACGCTCATCCGAATAAACCGTGGCGGTCTCAATCCAATCCGGAATAAAAGACGGCGCCTCCTTTTGAAAAAACACCTTGCCGTCCACCCCATCGGGATAGCGGCGCATCACCAAAGGCCGGTCCTTCAAAAAAGGAAGAATGTACTCGGCCATTCGATAGTAATAAGCCAGAAGGTCGCGCTTCTTCAGTCCCACTTGCGGAAAGTAGATTTTGTTCAAATGGGTGAGGTGCACCCGCTGGCCATCGGACTCCACATCCAGAGATTCCGACGCCCCGGTACTCAACTCTTGCCAAGCATCTTGCGACGCCGATGGACGCGCCGCTGCGCGCGGTTTGGCGGCGGCTTTCTTCGGTTTCTCTTCCTCTTTCGCGGGCAATGCTGCCGCGAAGGTGCACTCTTCCGGCGTCCGGTCATTCCTCAAAGACAAGAACACCGGCGCGCGCAGGTGCAAGTCGTCCGTCCAATTCCCATATTTCACGCGGGCCACCAGTTCCGGCTTTACCCACTGCACCTCTTCGCGCAACACTGGGACCTGCCGGAACGCCGAACGATCGACGCGCAATTCCTGCAGCCTGTCGAAGATCGATTTCTGGCGGTCTTCGTCAAATCCGGTGCCCACACTGCCGATAAACTTCAGTTCGCGCTTCTCATACAGCCCCAGCACCAGCGCCCCAAAATATTTACGGCTTCCGCGCCCCGCCGTATACCCGGCCACCACCGCGTCCAGCTCTTTGACAATCTTGATCTTCACCCAGGAAGAAGTGCGCGCCCCCGAGTAAGGGCTATCCGCCAGTTTGCCGATGATTCCTTCCAGGCCTTTTTCTTTCGCGGCCTCAAACAGCTCCACGCCTTTTTCCAGAACATGGTCCGAGTAGCGGAGCCTTTCGTCAGGAATCAGCAAGCGCTTCAACAGCTCTTTGCGTTCCAGCAAAGGCGCGCTTCGCAGGTCGTATCCGTCCGCGTACAGCAGATCGAAAAAGAAATAGTTCACCGGCACGGACTGCAGCAGCTTCTGCGAAGGATTCTGCGCCCCCAGGCGATTTTGCAATTTCTGAAAATCGCTGCGGCCGTCGGCATCCAGCGATACGATCTCCCCGTCCACGATCACGTCGACCGCGCGAAAATGTTTGCCGAGGTCTTTAAATTCCGGATATTCCCGCGTAACGTCACGCCCGGATCGCGCCCACAGCGTCACTTTCCCGTCATGAATCTGCGCCACCGCGCGCACCCCGTCCCATTTAATCTCGAACAGCCAATTCGGATCGGAGAACGGCTCCTCTTTCAACTGCGCCAGCGTGACCGGAACGCCTTTGGGCATCTCCGGCATCGGCGCCTTGATCGCTCCGGTGACCCCCGACGGATCCCGCGCGAAAGGCCGTGAGCTGGCGTCGCGTCCCTCGGCGATGTCTTCCAGCGTCCGGCCCGTGACCACGGACTCCCCATGTTCGTCAGCGTTCCAGGTGGGATCGGCAAACGAATCGCGGTGCTTGATTAGCAGCCACTCGTTCTTGGTGCCGCGTTTCCGGAGTTTCACCAGTACAAAGCTTCCGCGCAGCTTTTCGCCGTTGAGCTGGAATTTCAGTTCTCCATTGGCCAGCTGCTCCTGCGTGCTCAGTGCGCCTTCCGGCGCGTAAGTGCCTTCATCCCAGACGATCACCTCGCCGCCGCCATACTGCCCCTTGGGAATCGATCCTTCAAAAGTGCGGTACTCGAAGGGATGATCTTCCACTTGTACGGCCAGCCGCTTGTCGCCGGGATTGAGCGACGGCCCTTTCGGAACCGCCCAGGACTTCAGCACGCCGTCCAGTTCCAGCCGCAAGTCATAGTGGAGGCGAGTCGCGGCGTGTTTTTGGACAACAAACACGCGGTCTCCGCTGGGTTGGACACTGCCCTTGGGCTCGGGCGTGCGGTCGAAGCTGCGTTTTTTGTGGTACTCCTTGAGGGTGGCCATGGGTTCGTAGTATATGGATCAGATGCCCGCCTGGTATGCGCGGACTCGCAACCGGCAGATTCCTGCGCTTGGCTTCGCGAAGCGCACCGCAATGGTAGGGTGTTTACCTGATTGCGAGATTGTCTCGCAACTCTAAAATTTATCCCGGGGGTGCAGGCATGGTCACAGCGGTTTGGAAAGGATCATTGAGCTTCGGATTGCTGGCCATACCCATCAGGCTGTATACCGCCGCACGCCACGATCGCGTGCATCTCCATCAGATCCACACCGCTTGCCACACGCGCCTGAAACAGCCGCTGTTCTGCCCGGCCTGCAATCGCCGGGTGGACCGCTCCGAAGTTCTCCGCGGCTATGAATACGAAGACGGCCAGTACGTGGTGCTGGAAGACCAGGAAATCAAGAAAATCACGCCGCATTCCGGCAAGGTGATGGAAATCGCCGCATTCGTCAAGGAGGAGCAGATCGATCCGATCTATTTCGACACTTCGTACTTCGCCCTTCCCGATAAAGACAGCGAAAAACCCTATGCGCTGCTGCTGAAAACCCTGGAAGACACCCAACGCGTGGCCATCGCCTCGGTGACCATGCACCAGCGCGAGTACACGGTGTTCATCCGCGTGCGAAATAACGGGCTGACCGTTCACACCATGCATTTCGTCAACGAAATCCGGCAAGTGGAGGGCTACGGAAAGACCGACCGCAACATGCACCTGAAGCCTCAGGAGATCAAACTCGCCGAGCAGTTGGTGGAGACCCTATCCGAGGATTTCAAGCCCGAAAAATACCACGACACATTTCAGGAAAATCTGAAGGCGCTGATCGAAGCCAAGCGCAAAGGCAAGACCGTCGTCGCCGAAGCCAAGCCCGGGCGCGCCCCGGTGATCGACATGATGGAAGCGCTCAAGCGCAGCCTGAAAAATTCCGAAGCGCAGAAAACGAAGAAACCAGAAAGGCTTCACTCCTCGGGCACGGAACATCGCCGCAGGCGCCTCGCCAGCTGAAAGATTGCAGCGACCCCGGATCGCTGCGCCCCGATTTAATTTACTTCACGGATGTCGACGACGGGATCGCCAGCGGAATTTGCTCCCCTTCCATCGACGCGGGCGGAGTCCCGCCGCTAACCACGCTCGCCAGGGTGTTCTGCGCCTTCTCGAACCGCCGGTCCGCTTCGGAGTAGCTTTGCTGCGCGTTCTTCAGGTGCGTCCCGAGCTTTTCGAATACGTCGGCGAACGTTTCAACTTGCTTCTGTACCCCGGACAGGTTAGCCAGCAAGCGCTTGGCGTTCTCCTCGATCTGCATGCCGCGCAATCCCATGGCGATCACGCACAGGTTGGCGTACAGCGTGTTCGGCGACACTGCGATGATCTTCTTGTTGCGGCAGTACTCGTCGATTTGCACACCTTTGCCGTCTGTGGTGTTCAACATTTCGCAGTAGACGTTTTCCGAGGGCACGAACATCAGCGCCACATCCAGCGTGCCTTCTTCGGGAACGATGTATTTCTTGGCGATGGAGTCCGCGTGCCCTTTCACGGCATTCGCGAACGCCCGGCGCGCCTCGTCGCCTTCCGCGCTAATGCGGCGAAAAGCGTCCAGCGGAAACTTGGAATCGATGGCCATCAGCTTGTTGTCGCGCAGAAAAACCGCCGCATCGACCGTCTCTCCGCTGGAAAAGCGGTACTGCATGGCGAACTGCGACGACGGCAGAGAATCTTCCAACAGCCGTTGCAGCGTCACTTCTCCCAGCAAACCCCGTGTCTTGGCGCCCCCTAGGATGCTCTCCAGCGATTGCGTGGCCTGCGACAATCCCCGGCTCTGTTCCTGCACTTCTCCGATCTGCTTTTGAATCAGCCCGATCTGCTCGCGGGTATTTTTCAATTCTGTGGCGATGGCTGTCTGGCCCTGCGAGGCGATCTGCGCCGAGTTGGTCACGCCGTCCTGCAGCGCCTTGGTGACCCCCTCCAGCCGCTGGGACACGGCTTGTCCCATGGTCTGTATCTGCCCCGTGCTTTGCGCTTGCGCCGTGGCCACGGTCTGCAAATCTCTCCGCAATTCGCCCAGCTGGTTTTCGAGCGCGTCGTTTTTCTTCTGCCCCTGCGCGCTCTGCAGCACCAGCCAGATCACCAGCGCAGCCAACAGGATCGCTATGCCAATCAATACCACGTTCATGGTTATAGGCGGCCGCGAAACCGGCCGGCTTTCTCCCCTTTAGTCCACGGGAACAGCATAACTACTTTACGCGCACTTGAGGGTTTCTGAAAACTCAGCCGGCAAAAAAGAAGGGGCCCCGCATCCACGAGGCCCCTAGCTTCCGATCGCTTCAATCTACCGTGAATCGCTTGCGCCTTCTACCACAGCACCTTCAAGGCGAACTGGAATTGCCGCGCGTCGTAAGACGCCGTCGGTTGGCCGGCACTGCAAGTCGAACTGGACCCCGGATCGCAAAGTTGGTTGACCGCCGCCACATTGAGCCGGTTGGTCAGGTTGAAAGCATCGGCGATCACGTCCAGCTTGAACCGTTCCCCCAGTGTGAATCTACGCGACAACCGCAGATCCATCTCGAAGAATCCCGGCGTGGTAAAGGGGTTGCGTCCCAGGTTGCCGTCGCACCCTGCTGGAGGCGTGATGCCCGTCACCGTGAACGGCGTGCCGGCGTTGGTCAAGCATGTGCTCGGCAGAGAAAACGTCACTCCCGGCTTGAACGGCGAGGTCGCCGTCGGCCCGGCACTTCCTACGGAAGGCCGCCCGTTCGACGCCCCCAAGTCCAGCCGGTAATCTGTACCCGTAATTACCGTGTACGGCCGCCCCGCCGACACCTCGATAATCGGTGCCACCGTGAAGCCTCCGATGACCTGCCTCCAGGCGCTATCGCCGCTCTTGGCGCCAGGCGACTGGAATACCGCGCTGGTCACCCAGCGGTGCCTCTGGTCGAAGTCCGAGTTGGAGCGCTCGTTGGGCGTGAAGCGGCTGTCCTGCGGTTCCAGCGGTGACTGCAAGTCCGTGGAATCGTCAATCGCATGAGACCACGTGTAGCTCGACAGCACCTCAAACGAATGCGAGAAGCGTTTCTGCACGTTCACCGTCAGCCCGTGGTAGATCGAGCTCCCGTCCGAAAGCTGCGCGTCCACGCTGTTGAACGCCACCGGCACTCCCAGTCCCTTGGGGTAGCCCGCCAGTCCCGCCAGTTGCACCTGCGTCGCGTAACCTCCGGGCACCGCGCCCGCAAAGGAAGGATTGGGTCCGGATGGCCGGAAGAAGTTGAAGAACGCCGGCGTGCCCACGAACTGCCCATTCAGTGCTGCCAGAGGACCCGGGCAGCCACCGAGCACTCCGAGCGCGCTCGGAGCGATCACGCCGATGCCGCAAGTGGTAGCCGTTGGCAACACGTCGGCCGCCGGCGCCACCACCGTCACCGGGCTCGTAAACCCCAGACCAGCCGCGTCCGCATTGAACAGGTTCTGCGTCAACAACCGCGGATCGGTCGAGTTGATGTCCACCGGCCGGTACAAGTGCAGCCCGCGCGTGTATTGGTATCCGGCGCTGATTTTCCATCCGCCTGCGATCTCCCGTTCCACGGTCAGATTCCCCTGCTGTGCGTAGCCGAATTGGAAATTCTTCGCGACCGGCAGAACGAATGGCAGAATCGGCAAGGGAAATCCCGCCTGTAAATAATTTTGATTCGCAAACAGGGAATTCGCAGCGAAGGGATCAAACCGCTGCTGGTTCGGCAAGTATCCCAGATTCGGCAGCGCGTTCACGTTCAGCACTCCTTGGAAAATCGACGAGCCATTGAGATTCGTCGGCGAATCCAGCCCGTTGGCGCAATCCGCGGTCACCAACCCGCAAGCCGAAGCCGTCCCCCCCGCGGAGATGAGCTGCACCGACCTGCCGCCGTCTGCGGTCGCCGAGTCAAACGCGATGGCCAGCAGCGGGTGATCGTAGAAAAGTCCGTAACCTGCGCGGACCACGGTTTTTCCGTCGCCCTTCGGGTCCCAAGCAATTCCGAATCGCGGCGCGACGTTGTTGTAGTCTCGCGGTATGCCCTCGATCACTCCCAATGCTTTTTCCGCGGCGGCGTTCAGCGGCGTCGCCGCCGCAAACAGCGGCGTAATTTCCACGTCGTAGCGCACCCCGTAGTTCAGCGTCAGCTTACGGGTAGCTCGCCAACTGTCCTGGAAGAAAAATCCCATGGGGATATTGTCAAAGGGCTGGTTGGACTGCCCGATCCCCTGAATGTACGTGGTGGGAATCCCCAGCCCATAAGACTGCAAGCCGGTGGTCCCGAACAACTGAACTGTCCCCCCGCCGGGCAGCGTCACCGAATTCGGCAATCCGAAGTTCGACACCGCCAAGCCCCCGAAGTTCACGTCCCCGCCGTAATCCAGCTCGAAAATCTGCTGCTTGCCCGACCGCAATTGGATCAGGTTGAAATCTCCGCCCATCTTGAACGTATGACTTCCGCGCACCAGGCTCACGTGATCGGTGAATTGAAACCGCCGCTCGATGCGGTCCACCGTGGAGTACGGCTCGCGCCCAAAATACGCGAACCCCGGAATGTTCACGCCGATATCCCCTCCGCCCGGAAGCTCCGAGAACCCGAAGTGCAGCCCGCGCCGGGCAATCTGCATCCGGAATTGGTTGAACGACGTATCGCTCACGATGGTGTCATGCTGGAACACCGCGGAAAGGTCCCGCGACTGGTTCACCCCGGTCCGTGATCCCGCGTTCTGCCCAAACACCTGATTTTGCGCCGTAGACTCCACACCAGTCACCAGCGACGGCGACACGCCCACGCGCAGGAACGAACTGTTTCGATTGCTCCACTTTTGATCCAGTCTCGCGGACCATAGACTGGTCTTCTCCGTCGTCGGAAAATTTCCCCGCAGTGCATTCAGCCCCACGAAAGACGCAGGCAGCGGCGCAACTCCCGCCGGCACCACCGACGCCCCAGGTCCCACACCGGCAAATCCGCTACACACTACCGCGTTCACTGTTTGCCCCAGCGGGCACGACACCGGCACAGGAAATTGCGCTCCCGGCCCTGGATTCAGGCTCCCGCCCGACAATCCCGCCGCCAGCGCCCCAAAATCCAGCCGATTCAACGCCACGCTCGACGCCGAACCCAGCAGCAATCCGTACTGCACCGCCAAATTCTGAAACGCCGGAATCCCACTCTGCAGCAGCGTCTGCACCGAACCAGCCTGCGACGGCGTCAACTGCACCGGCAGCGGCCCAGCCAGCGTAGGCAGAGTGACCGACGTCAATCCCCACGGCCCCCCGCCTCCCTGCGACTCCCCGATGCTGGAAAATCCGGTCTCTTCCCGCAGCGTGTCTTCGTAAGAAAAAAAGTAAAACGTCTTGTCCTTCACGATCGGCCCGCCGATGGTCAATCCGGCTTGCACTCGCGTGAAAGCCTGCTTTGCGGGAATCAAGTCCCCCGTCACCGGATCGACCTGCCCGGAAAACGGATTGCGCGCCTGAAACGCCTTGTTGCGCAAATACCCGAACACGTCTCCGTGAACCTCGTTCCCGCCGCTCTTGGTCACGATGTTCACCACGCCGCCCGTCGCCCGCCCGTATTCCGCGTTGTAATCCCCCAGAATCAGCTGAAATTCCTGCACCGCTTCCTGCGACACCGTCGCGCGTATCCCGTTGATCGAATTGTCCACCGCGTCCGCGCCGTCCACGCTCACCTCGTTCGAACGCGCTCGCTGTCCGCCGAAGTTCAACCCGCTGGTCGGCGCCGGGCCGATCGTCGGCGCCACGTCGCGGTTCACCTGCGAATTGGTCAGCGTGAAATTGATGTAGCTCCGCCCATTGATCGGCAGGTTGTCGATGCGCCGCTGGTCCACCGTCTGGGACACTTCGGTCTTGGTCGTCTCGATGGCCGCGGTCTCGCCGGTCACCGTCACCGTCTGGCTCATTCCCCGCAGATCCAGACGCACATTTAGCGTGGCATTCTCGCCCACGGTCACCACCACCGCTTCATTCTCGAAAGACGCGAAGTTTCCCCCGCCGTCCACGCTCATCTTGTAGCGGCCCGGAGTCAGTCCCACCAGGTTGTACCGGCCGTTCTCGTCCGTCGCGATGGTGCGCTCCGCCCCCGTGACCGCGTTGATCATCGTCACCTTGGCCCCGCGCACCGCCAATCCCTGCGGGTCGGTCACGGTCCCGGACAACGTAGCGGTGTTCACCTGCGCCCCTGCCGCGGCGCCCCAGCCCAACACCAGCACGCACAGCATCACCCACACACACGCACTCGCTCTGCGATGCATATCGGCCTCCTTGATGGAACGAACTCCGGCTGAAACCCGCCATGCCTCGCTACCCCTAGCGACGGCGGGGACACCCCGCCGATGCATGGCTTACACGGATGGACACTCGGCTTTTACTGTAACCAAACGTCCATTTCAACAAGAATTTTCTGGAGTTCCTGCCGCTGCGCCCAATTGGACATCCCGTGGCACAGCCATTCCCACCCGTGCGCCTGCGCAACAGCGAAGGATTCGACGACCGATTCCGTTCGCTCTGAGGAAGCAACGTGTAGGGCGCTTTAGTTCATCCTGACGAAGGAAGGGCGCGTCCCACCCATCTTTGAATTTCCGCAGCCCACTCAGGCGTAAGGCTTGCGTTTTCTCTTGGCCTTAGCCGCTCAACGCTGTCTTTCGAACCGCCACACAAATCTTCAACTGCGTTCCGCCACCGCCCCACCCAACCCCTGTTTGACCTCGTCCCTCTTCGCTGTCCACGCCTTCAGCGCCAGTCGCGATCCCAATCAAGATGGCCGTGGCAAAGTTCGTCAGCACCACCGCCTGCGCATGCACCAGCAATCCATAAACCAGCCAAAGTATGACCCCGAACAAATACAAACCCAGCATCCCATAAGACAGATCGCGCCCGCCCTGCTTCCAGATCTTCACGACCTGGGGCACGTAAGCAAATGTCGTGCAAAATCCCCCGAGCGAACCCACCACCACAATCCACGTTGCCGTCGTTATCGTCATAATCGGAATCCCCGTCTAAGTTGTCCCGCCATAGTGGACGCCCTTACAGATTACTCGTCCTCGCGAGCTGCGCCGCATCGCTGCTTAAGACGCTGACCATAGTTTAGCAACGTCGGCCGCTCCGCCAAATAAACGCGGCGTCAAAAGCGAAATCGCCAAGGAATTCCTCGGGCAGGAAATGAATTACGCGGGTTTCAGTAGAAGAAGAAAATCAGGTTTGCAGGTGCCGCTGCACCAACTTGCGAAGCTTCTCGCGGTCCTCGTCCTTCATGTGCACGAATTCGACCCCGTTTCCCGCTGGGCCGATGTTCCGCACCACCGCCGTGAAGTGAATCTTGCGCATCCCGGTGCGCACCTCCAGCTGAATGGAATCGCCGACGTTCAATCTCTTGGGCGACTCCAGATACGCCCCGCCCAGGCTAATGGTTTTCACCCGCGCATAACCCGCCTGCGAGCCGTCAATCTGCGCCCGCAGCGGAGATTCCAGCGGCACCCGCGCGTACCGCCGCGGTATCACGTAGCTCGCGCTGGACTGCGCCGCCGCCTCAAACGCCGCGCGCACCCGCGCCGACGACGGCCGATCCTCCAGCATTGCCAGCGCATCTTCCGCCGCCGCCCGCAACCCGGCCGGCTCCGAATACGCGATTCCCTCGCGCTTCTCCGCCAGCGTGCGCAGCAATTCTGCCGCTTCGTGCGCCCGCATCCGTCCCAGCGCCTCAATAGCCTTGATCCGCACAAATTGATCGCGCAGCGTCTCGTGTTCGCCGGCCGCGATCTCCATCAACTGCGGCACCGAGGTCGTCTCCTGCGCCAGCCCGATCTGGTCGATCATCATCGGCACCACCAGCGGATGCGCATCCGCCAGCACCGCCGAGAAAACAAACGCCGAGCTCTGCGCCGAAGTAGCGTTGGCAGGCCGCGCCAACTCGCTCACCGCCAGGTCCTGCAAGTTCCACTCCCAGCTAGCCAAAGCGCGCGCCAGGCCTCGCAGCAATCGGTCGGAATCGGCCGCCGCCAGCAGCTTGATTGCCGCGCTCACTCGCTGCCGCCGCGAATCATACAAGCGCGTCTCCAGCAGATTCAGCACCGGTACGCCGATGGTCCGCAACAAGCGCGCCATCGCCGGCAAAAATTCCGCGCCGCGCGGCTCGGTCAGCAGCAAGGTCATGCGGTCCAGCAGCCGCTCCGGATCGCGTTGCAACAGCCGCGGCAGGGCCGGGTCCAGCGCCCGGTTCGCCAGCGCCGCGTCCACCAAGAGCAGCCAGCGGTCCTGCGCCACCAGGCGATGCGCCAGCGCCGACATGTGATCGTGCTCGCGGTCTTTCGGTGTTTTTTCCAGTCCGATCAGGATGGCCTCGAACCCCGCATAGTCCCCGCGATTCACCGCCACGCGTCCCAGCGTTTCCAGGAATGCCGCCAGCAACGCCGCCGCTTCCGGAACGTTTTCTGTCTCCAGCGCCTTCAGCGTCCCGCGACTCAAGTCCTCCGGCAACTGGTTGGGCCACAGCGATTCGATAATCGGAGTCAATTCATTCAAGCCCGCCGCGATGGAGCGCCTCGCGCCGCCATCCTCATTCTCGATGCGCCGCGCGTAGTTCAACAGAATGTTTCGCGCTTCGCGGCGGGGCGCGTCCGCTCCGGCATCCGCCAGTTGTCCCAGCGTCTGTTTCAGCGCCACGATCGGCACGCACCACACGTCCGCTCCGCGCAGCACCGCTGATTTCTCGCGCGGCGCAAGCTCCAGCCAGAATCTTTCCACCAATTTTTCGCGGTGCGTATCCAACGCCCACGTGGTCGCAAAGGAAGTCAGGTGCGCCGATGAATGCGGCCCGGAGTATCCTCCGGCGTTCACCAGCACCTCGCCCATCCGGTTCAGCATCGGCCGCACCGAAGCTGGCGTCAGTGTTCCCGCGGAAAATTCCGGCCCCAGAAATTCGAAAATCAGGCGCTCCGACAGCCGCAGCAGGTAAATCTGCGGCCGTTCTCCTTCTCGAGGCGCATATTGCGACATGGAGCTGAGCAGCAGCCGCACCGTGTCCCGGCTGGCTTCTTCCATCGCGCCGTGAATGGCTCGCGCCGCCTCTTCCGGTGAAAGCCCGCGCGCCGCTTCCAGCGGCGGCGTCAGCCGCGCCAGCAAGCGCAGCGTGTCCACCAGGTCGTCGATTTGCGGTGCTTGGATGGGCGCGTCACTGCCCTCGCGCGGAGAGTGCCCGCCATAGGCGACCAGCGCGGCGATCAGGCTCGCCAGCACCGAATCCACTTTCCGCTCCACTTGGGTATTCACCGAAATGCCTTCCACCCGGTTCTCCACCAGCTGTTCCGGCCACCAGGCCGCTCCCTGTTTCGGAGTGCCTTCCGATTTTAGCAACGTTGCCTTCACCAATTGCGCCAGCGTGTCGAGTTCGCCCACATGGAAGGCCCGCGCAAAAAACAGCGTCTGAATTCCGGCGCGCTGCAGTTCCTTTGCCAGTTCCTGCAGTTCGCCTTTCACGTCGGCCAGCGGCGCTTCATTCAATTTCGGCGCGGTGATCCCGCCGCGTTCCACACGAAACTCCAGGCCGTTCAGGTTCGCCGCCAGGCTGCGCAGCGCTTCGTATGCCGTATCCAGGCTTTGCAGCGTGTGCGGGTGGTGCCGTTCGTACAGGCGCGTCGAACGCAACAACAGATGCAGCCCGCGCAGCGCCCGGTTCAGTTCCGCCGCGCTAACCTCCACCGCCGCGGTTTCCCGGCGCGGCCGCGCCGCGCTCGCCGGCACCAGGGGTATAGCTCCATCCCCCGGGTCCGCGTTCGCTTCGGATTGGGGCAAAGGTTCGACGACGGGCAATGCGTTCCGGAAAACCAAATCATTCCTCGCTTGCGGGTTGTCCTGCACACCTCCTCCCCGTGGTCGTCGGCGGCACCACATGCCGGGACGAGTCTCACGGACTACTGGGGAAGGGCAGGCTGGCCCTGCAGGTAATGCAAGCACGCCACCTACCTTGTAAAATCCAGAACAAACCGTTTGTTTTCAGCGCAAGTGCACTGTAGTCCTAGGACTATGCGGGGCGACATGTTACAAAATGTCCCACCTCGGGTAGCCACCCCAGGTTTCCCGTAAAGCCTGTCTTTGCTTAATGTTCCCTGTACTTTGCCGCATTTTCATGCGATTTTGGCCCTTAGATTTGCTCCAAGCCGGGTTCTCACCTAAGACCGTGCTAAGCTCTATCCGCGAATCGAGAGGGGATCATCGTGCGATTGTCTGCCGATCTCCCGGGGGGATAGTGATGCTTCATATCCGCGGTCTCATCGCCCTGCTCGCCTTGCTGCTCCTGCGCGGTTCCTTGTCGGCTGCCCCGCAGGCCCCGTCCCCCGATTCCTTCCCTCCAGTGGAGCAGTGGCGCTTGGCGGTTCTAGCGGGCGACGCAACCGCGCTAGCTGGTCTTTACACTAAGTCCCCGCAGCCCCGCATTACCAACGCGGAAGGCAAGCCGGTGAACCTGCAGGACGAAATTGCCTTCTGGTCAGGGTGGAAGGCCAAGGGCCTGACCGGCGCCAGCTTGGAGATCGCTCAAGAGCAAGTTCCTAAACCCGGCGCCCATGTGGTGGTTTTACGGCTTGCGCTGACTTTGAAAAAAGGGGCGGGACGCGAGAAGCAATACCTGGTCGCTTCGCAAGCTTGGCTGCAGCAGGGCGGCCAGTGGTTCATCGCTCTTGCCCAGCGCTCTGATCCAGCCCGCTTGCGCCAGCCACTGGAAGACAAAGACCTCTATCCCGCGTCCGTCGATGCGCGAAAAGAAATCGCGGAAACCCTCCGCAGCGCTGCGTCCACACACAAACGCGTGTTGCTCGTTTTCGGTGCCAATTGGTGTTACGACTGCCACGTCCTCGACGAAGCCTTTCACAGCCCGGAGATTTCGCCCGCGCTTCAAGAGTCGTTTGAAGTCGTCCATGTGGATATAGGCCAGAACGACAAAAACCTCGATCTCGCGAAAACGTACGACGTGCCCCTGGATCGCGGCGTCCCTGCTATCGCCGTTCTCGGCGCCGACGGAAAGCTACTTTTCAGCCAAAAGCGCGGCGAATTCGAAGCCGCCCGTTCCATGGCCGCCGAAGATATTTTGGATTTTCTCAACAAATGGAAACCTGCCCCCGCTCGCTGATGCACGGCGTGGGACGCCTGCGGCGCAAATCCTCCAGGTCCTTTACCACATCGGTGCTTTTCTGCCTCCTCGCCCTGCCCAGTGGCCATCCTTCGTGGGCGGCTCCGCGTGGCACTCGCCAGGAGAACAATCAAGGTTCCGGAGCATTTGCCACCGGCGATTATCGCAATTTGTTTGAGGAAGCCGGCCACTCGCAAGCCGAAATCTCCGCGAAAATCGACGCCGCCTTCCAGCAACTGTTCTACGGCGACCCCGAGGAGCAGTCCGTTTTTTTCTCCGCAGGCAAGAATGCCAACGGCCCGCTGGCGTATCTCACCGATTGGAACAATCACGACGTGCGCACCGAGGGCATGTCCTACGGCATGATGATTGCCGTCCAGCTCAACAAGAAAACGGAGTTCGACGCCTTGTGGAACTGGGCCAAGACCTACATGTACATCGGCGATCCCCAGCATCCTTCCTACGGCTATTTTTCTTGGTCTTGCAAGACCGATGGCAGCCCCAACGAAGAAACCGCCGCACCCGACGGCGAAGAATATTTTGTGATGTCCTTGTATTTTGCCGCGGCCCGTTGGGGCAACGGCACCGGAATTTACGACTACCAGGCCCAGGCCGACCAGCTTCTGACCACCATGCGCCATCGCGAAGTCAAGACCGGCCCCACCAAGTTTGGACCCCGCACCGTCGGCAATGAAGTCGACCAAGTCCACAAAATGATTCGTTTTGTTCCCGGCGTCAGCCGTGGAGATTTCACCGACCCGTCCTACCATCTTCCGGCTTTCTACGATCTCTGGGCCCTCTGGGGGCCTCCCGCGGATCGCGCCTTTTGGGGCCAAGCGGCCAGCGCCAGCCGCGCGTTTTTCCCCAAAACCGTCAACCCACGCACCGGACTCGCGCCGGCCTACGCCAATTTTGACGGCACCCCGCACGCCACCCGCTTTCCGCAATCGGCGATTTTTGGATACGACTCCTGGCGTACCGCCAGCAACTGGTCCGTGGACTGGTCCTGGTGGCGCAAGGCTCCGCAGGAGCAACGCCTGAGCGATCGCATCCAAGCCTTCTTTTTCTCCCAAGGCTTATCCACCTACGGCGATCTCTACACCCTGAACGGCAAGCCGCTGCAAACCCACCACTCTACAGGTTTGGTCGCCACTAACGCGGTCGCCAGCCTCGCCGCCACCAATCCCAGAGCAAAAGACTTCGTCAAAGCCCTGTGGGACGTCCCGATCCCCGCGGGCCAACAGCGTTACTATGACGGCATGCTGTACCTGCTCAGCTTGCTTCACTGCAGCGGCCAGTTCCGCATCTGGTCCCCGGCAGCCTCGATTCACTCTTGACTTTTTCTTGATCTGTTATCCTGTAACCAAGTCAGTTTTGGTTCCCAGCGCCGATTGTCGGCGCTTTTTTCATTTTCGGCCTCATCCTGCTATTAAACATCATTGCCGTGTGCAAATGTGGCCTTTAGAATCAGATACTTGCGCACTACATTTTTGTAAGCCCTTTTTTTTGATATCGATACGCACTACCCCGGGGGTGGGGGGGTAATTCTGTAATGACGCTCTGATCTTCGTTTCGCTACGTCCTTGGAACGAGCTTATCGGAGAAATATATCGTTTAGAATGAGCAGGTTAGGGTATCCGTCGACCCGTGCCCTTCGCCGTGTCGATGTAAGCCCTATAGATTCAATGGATTGTGTTCTCTGCAGGAATGACGAACCGCTGAGGAAGCGCCGACGTCTACTGAGAAGAAATCCTGGCTTACTTAGGTTGGAGCGACTCGCTGAGACTGACCGTTCCGCCTTCGCTCAGCTGTACGGTCCTCTTGATGGGCTGGAAGCCTTCCAGCTTCAACGTTACGGTATGCGTCCCCGTCGGCAACTCCATGCGCGAGGGCGTGGACTTCCCCGTCGGAGTACCGTCGACCCAGATATCCGCGCCCTTCGGCTCGCTTTCCACTTCGGCCCAACCCACCCGGCTTGCCGATCTTTCGTTCAGCTTGGCGGCCAGTTGAGTTTGTGCGTTGTCCTTCACCTGCACCTGCTCGGAATGCGCTTCAAATCCCTGTAGGCGCAACACCAGGTTGTATTGCCCTGGCGCCAGCGGCAAGGTCACCGGAGTCTGTCCCGATTGCTTGGCGCCGTTGATGAACACGTCCGCGCCCGGCGGCTCGCTGGTCACCAGCAAGCCCTTGGCTAGCGACTCCAGAGAGATCTTTTGATCGGACACGTCCGCCTGTACCTGCAACGCCGTCTGCACCGATCGATAGCCGTCCTTCTTCACTTCCAGGCCGTAGCGCGCCGGAGGCAGATTGTTGAAGCTGCACGGCGTCTGGCATTGGTTGAGCACCCGCCCAAGCGGCCCATGCAACAGCGCCACGGCCCCGTTCACATTCGTTTCCACATGAATCCCGCCGCGGTCCGCCGAAAGTGCCGGACGCGTGTTCTCGACCGGGCTCGCCGTGGCCGCCGGTCGCGAATCGTCATCCTCTAAGTGGTCTACCACGCGAATTCCCGACGGCGCGTCGCCCAACAGTTTCAGCAGGCCGCCATGGTCGGCCGGGCGCAATTTACCCGCAAGAACCAGGGTGTTTGCCACTCCTTGCACTTTCACCTTGCCCGTCAATCCTCTTTGCGCGATGGCATCTTGGATGCGCTGCTTGAATTCCGCGGCGCGGGCGCCCAGCAGTGGTTCCAGTTTTTTCGGCGCGGGTTTCTCCGCAATAAGTTCCGAGGACTTGACTTCCGCAACAGCCGGGCTTGCGGCGGCCGATGAGGGTTTTGCCTTGGCGTCCAGCGGCGGCGCCACCGGCAAGGACTTTGGCTTAGCGTCCGGCAGCGTAGCTTTGGCGTCCGCCGGCGGAGCGGATGTCGGCTCCCCTGCCGAATCGCCGGAATCTGTCTGCGGTTGCGCGGCCGACGGTGTTGCTTCCGCTGGTGCAGCGGGAGTCTCGTTGGAAGCAGCTGCAGGCGCCAAGTGCGTTTGCCGGACGTCTTCGTATACCGGGCGCAGCTTGTACGCGCCATAGGCAATCACGCCAAGCAACAGCAGCGCGGCAAAAATCGTTCCGGCGATGCCCCTGCTTTGCGGTTCTTCGTAAGGCGCGATGGGTCCGGTGCGCCGCAATCCCGGCGTCTGGTTCGGGTTGCCGCTACGCGCCGCCAGCGATTGCGCGGCCGTGGTGGTTGCAAATTCCGTGTGCATGCCGCGCAACCCGGGGCCGTTCATGGCTGTGGTCGCGGTAGGAGAATTCGCTCCTCCCAGGGCCATGGTGGACTGCGGGCTGCCGCCCAAGTTCGCGGTGTTGCGATAGTTCCGCAAATCTTCCAGCAATTCCCGGCAGCTCTGGTAGCGGGCTTCCGGCTCTTTCGCCAAGGCCTTCATCACCGCGGCGCTAATCCCCGGGTGAATCGAAGGATTGATCTGCCGCGGCGGTACCGGCTCTTCGTTGACGATCTTGTAGATCACCGTGGTGATACTCTGTCCCGGAAAAGGTTTTTCGCCGGTGATCATTTCGTAGAGCATCACGCCCAGGGAGAAAATATCGCTGCGCCCGTCCACGGCGCGTCCTTTGACTTGCTCCGGCGACATGTAACTGGGCGTGCCCATCACGTGGGCGGTCTGCTGCACCGTGCCGAATTGCAGGATTTTCGCGGTGCCGAAGTCGGTGACTTTTACGGTGTCGTCCCCGGTCAGCATGATGTTGGCGGGCTTGATGTCCCTGTGCACCACGTTGCGCTCGTGCGCAAACTGCAGCGCGCTACAGGTTTGTTCCATGATCCGCAGGATGCGAGGGAGGGGAAACGCATGCCCCGCGTCGATCAGCGCCTGCACGCTCTTGCCTTCCACCAACTCCATGGTGATGTAGTACAGCCCATCTTCTTCGCCAGCGTCGAATACCACCACGATGTTGGGATGGGTCAGCAAGCCCGCGGCGCGCGCTTCGGTCTGGAACCGCGCCAGCAGCTCTTGTTGCGACAGGCCGGTCCCTTCGGCGCTCAATTTGATGGTTTTTACCGCGACCGCGCGGCCAATCACCGGGTCTGTGGCCTTGTAAACGACACCCATGGCGCCCCGGCCAAGTTCGCCGACAATTTCGTAACGCCCGGCCTTCAGTATTGCCGTCATTCCGGACCTAAATCCGGCGGACAAACGTAACCGCCGTCCTTACTTTGCAATCTCTGCAAGACTTGTGCGTGGTTCGGCCAGTCGGCTCGCGTAGAAACACCGCCGCCGGCACCCATGCGCCCTAGGGGCACAGTACCTGCCGAATTTTCTGTAGGTCAACGCTACGAGGGTACTAGTGTTTCGCACTCGCCATTAGCGAGCTTTATCGACCGTAAGGCTATATTTGTCATACACTTAGGATGGCGAAGAGGCCTTGCCACGACGCCTCGCCCAGGCGCGCCGGTCCGCACAACGGAAGTGAGACCATCCGGCTCGAAGGTCCTCTACTTCCTCGGTATCCTTGTACATCCCTATTTACGGCCGCGGCATGCCTTCACCCGGAGACATGGTTCGCTCCGGCGCAGGCACGTTGGTCTCGCGCACCGGCCGGTCCACTTCGCCGGGCCGCGCGGGCGCTTCCAGTCCGTCCGTAAGCAAGTAGCCTTGCAGCGCGATGCCGTTGGTCCACACGCCTTCCAGCGCCATGATGTATTCCGTTTGCAACTCGTACAATTTTCTTTGCGCCCCTAGCACCCGCGGATAGGACGCCAGCATCAGTCCGTACTTCTCGACCATCAGTCCGTAAGATTTCTTCGCGCGCGGCAGCATCTCGTCGCGAATCTGCTCGGCCATCAGCCGAGCGTTCGCGTATTGATCCACCGCGGAGGCGGCGCGCTCCCGCAGCGTCAGCATGATGCGCTTCTTTTCCTGTTCCGCGCGATCGATCTCCGCCCGCGCCGCCGTAATCCCGCCCTGGTTGTGATTCCAGAGCGGAATCTGCGCGCTCACTTCGGCGATGCCCTCCCAGCCTTTGGCAAACGGCACGGTGCCGAGCGTCTCGTTGTTGTATTCCATGCCGCCGCGGAGCTGCACGTCGGGAATTGGCTCGCGCCGCGCGCTGGCCAGCACCGCCTGCGCGCGCGCCGCATTGGTGTCCGCGATCCGCACCGCCGGACTTTCTTTGGCGATGGCGTCCACCGCTTCTTCTTCGTTCAACTCCGGCCAGCCTTTCTCCAGATCGCCGGCGACGGTGGCCACCGGCATTTCCGGCTGGCCGATTACCGCCGACAGCGATCGCCACTCTTCCCGCAAGGTGTTTTCCTGCATCCGCGCGGTCATGCGCATGTGTTGCGCTTCCACTTCGGCGTCGAGCACCTCGGTCTCGTCGGCTTGGCCGGTGTTCATCAGGCCGCGCTGGGTGTCCACGGAATCTTGCGCGATCTTGGCCAGGTCGCGGCGGGCATCGAGCAGCTCCTGGGCGGCCAGCACGCGAAGAAAAGCCATTTTCACCGCGCTCTCCACGCGGATGCGCTGTTCTTCGGCTTCGATGGTTGCCAGTTGGCCTTCTTTGCCGAGCACGTCGCGGCCGAGGCGCAGTTTTCCGGCGGTCACGATGGTTTGCTGCGCGAAAAATCCTTGCTTGCCTCCGCCGACCGATCCGCCGCGAATTTCGTCGCCGGTGTAACCCACCGTGGGATTCGGATACATTCCTGCCTGCTGCCGGCGGGCGTTGGCCGCGCGGATTTCCGCTTCGGCTTGGCGCAGCGTGGGGTTCGATTCGTGAGCCATCTTTTCGGCCTGCTCCAGCGTGACCAGCGCGCCTTGCGCTTTCTCCTGCGCGCGGCCCATGTGCGGATACTCCGCCTCCACCGGCCGGATGTCGCCGTGATGGTGATGTGCCTGCGCTTGTCCCTGCTGTGGCGGCATCTGCATTTCCTGGGCTTGCGCTACGCCGTATAGCAGGGAAGTTGCCGCCAGAAAGATTGTTGGGAATTTCGCCGACTTTTTCATCGCTGTGCCTCTTTTTCCCTCTGTGAACTGCGCGTTGTGCTGGTGTGCGAAAAAGCCGCAGGGCGCCGCGGACTCCGTCCTGCGCTACACGTTTGCTACGATTCGTGATGATGCTCGTGCTTTTCCGGAGGAGCACCGGACTTTTTTCTCGCCATGATTTCGTCGTAATCCTTGTCAGGCAGCACGCGGACCAGCGTCATCATGCCCATCATTTGCGCGCTCCAGTTCACCGGCAGGCCGTAGTTCTCCGGCTTGGCGACCGCTTCGTCCATGCCCATTTCCATGAAGGCGTCTTGCGGGAAGCCTTTCACGTCGCCGGGGTTGTCGACGATCGGGGAGTGATGCACGTGCTCGAAACCCACGGTATTGGCCAGCGTTTGCATTTGGCTCAGCGCCCGGGCGTCGGTCTGGTTGGCGGTTTCAATCTGGCGGTCGCTCATTAGGTCCATCATGCTGTTCATCATGTGGTGCGGCAGGTGGCAATGCAGCATCCACGTGCCGGGATATTTGGCGTCGAATTCGATCACGCGGGCCTGCGCCACGCCCACCAGCACGGTGTTCATCGGATACCAACTCGACTCCGGGGAACGACCGCCTTCCGTTCCGGTCTGCACAAATTGGTTGCCGTGCAGATGAATCGGGTGATGGTCCATTCCGAGATTGACGATACGTATGCGCACGCGGCTTCCGAGGCGCGCGAGCATCGGCGTAATAGCCGGCGCGGACGCGCCGTTGAAGGTCAGCCAGTTGAATTCCATGCCCGCGGAGTTGGGCACGGTGTTGCTGGGCAGCACGGCCCACTCCTGCAAGATGATTCCGTAATCGTGATCGGCGCGGGGCCGGTAAGGTTTTTCGGGATGGGCGATGAAGAACCCGAGCATGCCGAGCATTTCCTGCATGGCGCCGTGCGAATGATAAAAAAAGGTGCCTTCCTGGTGCACGGTAAATTCGTAGACGTGCTTGTCTCCCGGCGCGACCGGCTTCTGGCTGATCCAGGGCACGCCGTCCTGATCAATGGGAATTTCCAGGCCGTGCCAGTGCACGGTGGTGGACTCCGGCAAATGGTTTTCAAAAATCACGCGCACGCGGTCGCCCTGTTGGATCTGGATGGTTGGTCCGGGGCAGCTTCCGTTGTAGCCCCAGACGTCGATGGTCTTGAAGGGCGCGATCTTGCGCTTCACCAGTTCGGCGGTGAGCTTGAAAACCTTCACCTCGCCGTCCATTTCGTAGGGCAGATCCGGCAGATCCGGCGTGATCATCGGCGGCACGGCCAGCGAGTTCTTTTCCGCTGGATGCGCGGAGTGTTCCGCATAAGCCGAGTGCTGATGCGCGGCGCCGGTAGCGCCTTCCCGCGCTTGCGCTCGCAGCCGCGCGCTCATTCCGAATAATCCGGCGCCAAAGACCGCTGCATCCTGAAAGAATCTTCTTCGTGTACCGCTCATGTTTGCCTCCGGAGAACACCAGTAGATACTAGATTCGGTTGGACTGAAAACGATTCAGCGCGCAAACGAATGCGCCGTTACGGAGTGCCAGAATATAGACTTTGTGAGGGACTACGGGAAACTGTTCAGATTCGCAGCACGATTGTTTGCGCGAATCCATCGTTCATTGCGGCCCAGCCGTGGCGCTGGCGGCATCGGAGGCGGCCGGCGCAAAGTGAGGAAGGGAACCGGTGCGCCGCCGCGATTGAATGTAGATGCGGCGTTGTAGCCCGGGTTTCGTTCCGCTGGTCCCGACTCTTGCTGGAGCTTATGGTCGCCGCCGGTAATTCCAACGAATTACAGGAAGAGGCCGCAAAGAAACCGGATCGCGATCCATCCGCGCCGGCGGTTGCCGCATGGTGGTGGCAATCTCCGCCATCAGGTCTCTGGATCGCAAAGCTCGCCGAGCAGCCCCGCGACGCGGCGCACAGCGAACCGCAAGACGGCGCGACGAGCAGCGCCAACACCGTCACAATCGCTGCGGTGGCGCCTCGCCAGTTATTGGCGTTTCCCGGCACTGCTGGCCTCTCGTTCTTCTGCGACTTTCCAACGCTACGCCCTGGTGCTTCAGGCGTCAACTAGGGGCGGTGGCTGGACGGGAATCGATTGCTGGAATGAGGGGCGAGCGGCTCAGAGCTGCGGAGCCTTTACGTTGCTATAGTCAAAGCGGAGGGACGTATGGTCCTTGCCTAATTCACCGCCCATATTTAAGTCCATCTCCATCCGTAAGATCAATCCTTTGCTCTTGGAAATCCAAATCAGGGCATCCGACGTCGCATCTTCGGTTTCGCTGTGTTCGCTGTACACCACGGCGGCTTCACCGCTCACCGATTCCTCCCGGACGTAGTGGCAGGAGTACGTTTTGGCATTCTTGAGGTTTTGTTCTTCTTGATCTTTCCTTTCCTGCATCGACATGGAGCTGCGAGTCCACTTACCGCTGACCATGATGTAGCGGACGCCGCCGACGGTAATGATTTCGCTATTGGTGGGCTTGCCCGCCTTCGCGGCACTGGTGTGAGTCAGGAACATGTGATTGGGCGTGGTCAGGAGTTTGTCGTTGGCTTCAAATACGGCCTTGCAGCCCGAGTCATCGAGCCGACCGGCGGCTGGGGAAGCCGGGCGGTTTTCCAGGAAGTCCGGGTTGCGAAGGGGCGGCGCGGCGAAGGCCGGGCGCGAGAGTCCGCCCCAGAACATAGGCGGCAAAATCGCAACGGCAACAACGATAACGACGAATGGGCGGCGCCGTTCGGCCAGCTTCACGGTTTCACTCCGGCTTGTTGCGCGGCGTATTTTCCGATAAAGGGAATGCGGTACAGCTTTTGCTGGTAGGCCTGGAACATCAGGAACAGCCAGTAGGCGAAGCCTGCGAGCGAAAAGATCAGGATTAGCGGAAGAGCAATCAGGGCAAAGAGGCCGGCGGTCAACGGGGTGAGGACCGCCGAGGCAACCATCCACAGCATCCAGAAACCAAACCAGGCGACGTTGAAAAAGATCGACTGGTAGGCGTGAAAACGGATGACGGAGTTGTCCTTGTAGGGGTCAACCAAAAGGAAAATGAGCCCCGTGATGAATCCAGCGAGATAGGCGAGGGCGCCGGCAACGTTGGTGGCCATGGCCTGCGGCGGCGCCACGCCGACGGCGGCAACCGAGCCAACCACGGACCCGTCGGATGAGGCCGGCAGGCCGGCAGCGGCGGGGGGCGGCGCGCCGCAGGCCGAGCAGAAGCCATTCCATTGACCCAGATCTTTTCCACACGATTTGCAAAAGCTCATTGATCCTCCTTGGCGTCTACGACGCGAACAATCGCAATCCGACCGCATTTGCAGCACTCGAATTTCACCCGCACCGGCAACCACACACGCGCTTCTCCACCCACTTCAGAAAACCAGTCGTCGAACATGGAAATAAGGCGTCCATCGCACAAGCAAATCTGGGCCGAAGGGTTCTCCACTTGCACGCCTCACAGGGCCGCCGCAAGTTTCTGCGCAAGAGGTTTGACCTGGTCCAGGTTGCAGGGGCAAGTCATGTACATAATTCGAATCAGGTGATTGCCCTTGCGGAACATGAGGGAACTGTCGGCGGTGACGAAGGCGTCGTCTCCCACGCCAGACAGATCGGTCGTGGTGGGCCCGCCGACGCGCTGCATGGCTTTCCTGTTGAGGTTCATCTGTACGGCAGCGGCGTTGTCGTCGATCTGATAGTTGAAGACCATTACGGTTCCGGAAGGGTCCGCGGAGTGGGGTTGTTCTTCCTGAAAAGTCTTGAACATTCCGGTGGCGATGTTCTGGATCATTTTTTGGGTTTGGGCATCGGCGCCGTTCTTGGCCGTCATTGCGGTGGCATGCTTGGCACTCATCTCCGCCTGGTCACCCTTGGCGAAGAAGCTGCAGCCGCCGTCGGCGCCTTCCGTGCGGACGATCTGCACGCCGATGGCTGCGCCGACGTCTTCCTTACTCAGATAGCGGCAGGGATCACCGGAGGCATGGCCCGCGGACGCTTTCGAGCCGGTTTCGGCGGGCGAAGAACCGTCCAATTGTCCTTCGGCGATCTCATGGAATTTCTGGCTTACGCGATGTGCGGCGTAAGCCATGCCGGCAACCGCGACGCCCACGGACACGAAGATGATCACCACCGCAGCGATCAGTAATTTTACGCCGGCGCTCATCCCCTGCGGTGGGCCAGCCGGTGCGACCGGGCCCGGTGCGACGGGCGTGAGACCCGGCGACCACGGGCCTTTGGTTGCCGTATCCCCTGTCGGTGCTCCACACTTCGGGCAGAACTGACCTCCATCCCCTACTTGCGTGCCGCAACTTCCGCAAAAAGCCGCCATGCTGCCTCCTTTGGCCTTCCGATGACGAAGTGACCGCGCCAAAATGAGGCAAGTTCCGAAGGCCGTCAAAGAAACTCCATTCAAATCCTTTCTAAACAGCTAAGTCCCGTGACTTTAGTCGATTAGGTGGGCATCTAAATGGCCACGGGCGGACACTTTTTTGTGGTAAGCTCCCGCGCAGTCCCGGCTTCAACGCGAATTCTGATGAGTTCCGGCCCAACTACCACCACGATCTATCGCTTTGGGGTCTTTGAAGCGAATACCCAGACGGGCGAGCTGTTGAGGAAGGGTGTCCGGGCCAAGCTGCAGGAGCAGCCTTTTCAGCTGCTGACTTTCCTGGTCGAGAATGCCGGAGAAATTGTCAGCCGGGAGAGCGTTCGCCAGCGGCTGTGGCCGGCAAACACCTTCGTGGATTTCGACGCCTCCCTGAGCGTGGCGGTCGGCAAACTCCGAGACGCTTTAGGCGATGACGCGGATAGTCCGCGATTTATCGAGACCGTTCCGCGCCGGGGATACCGCTTTGTCGCGCCCGTCCAACGGGTGGCGCCCTCGGTGGTCGCGGCAGACTCGCCATCTTCGCTGCCGGAACACCAGCAACCTAGTGGGCTCCCCGCCGCAGCTGCGAATCATCACTGGCGTCTGAAGGCCGCGCACGTCGCGTTGATTGCCGTGGTGGCGCTGGGTTTGGTCGGCGCATTCATTTTCCGCTCGCTCCGAAGACAGACCGAATCGACGGCCGAGGCAAAGACGTCGCCGTTGGCGCCGCAAATTCGGCGCTCGGTGGCGGTGCTCGGTTTCCGGAATCTGCCCGGCCGCCAGGATGACGAGTGGCTGTCCCAGGCCTTCACCGAGATGCTCAGCACGGAACTGGCAGCCGGCGGCAGTTTGCGCCTGGTGTCCGATGAAGACATTGCTCGCTGCAAACGGGAACTGACGCTGGGCAACGAGGAGACGTTGGCTAAACCGACGCTGGCGCGTTTGCGGAAAAACCCCGGCGCGGATGTGGTCGTGGTGGGATCGTATACACCTTTGCCGGGCAAGGACCGTATCCGGCTGGACATGAGACTGCAAGACACGGCCACCGGCGAGACCATTGCCGAGGACGCCGTCACCGGCAGCAAGGACGATCTTTTTGAAATTGCGACCCGCGCGGGAGCGGACCTGCGCAAGAGCCTGGGGGTGAACGCAATATCGCTAGATGGCTCGAACGCGGTGCGCGCATCCTTGCCCGCCAGCCAGGAAGCGGTGCGGTTCTATTCCGAAGGCAGGGCCAAGCTTTGGGTGTTCGACTTTGTGGGCGCGCGCGATTTGCTGGCCAAGGCGGTGAAAGTGGATCCCGATTATCCACTGGCGCACTCCGCCCTGTCCGATGCCTTGTGGCACCTGGGATACTCCGCGAAATCTGTCGCAGAAGCCAAACGAGCGATTGAGCTCTCCGGCAGCCTACCGGAAGAAGAGCGCCTGCGCATTGAGGGCTCCTACCGTGGGACGATTGCGGACTGGAGCGGGGCCGTCGATGCCTATCGAACGCTCTTTGAACTGCATCCGGACAATCTGGAATACGGACTGAAGCTGGCGGCCGCTCAGTATCACGCTAAGGCTGCGGATGCGCTGTTGACCCTGAAGACGCTGCGTCAACTTCCCGCACCGGCCGGCGATGATCCGCGCATCGATTTGCTGGAAGCGTCGGCGCAGATCACGCAAGACTTGGCAGCGGCGCGGGCTGCAGCGCAACGGGCCATCGCAAAAGGAAATGCGCAAGGTTCGCCACTGCTCGTGGCGCGCGGCTACGGGATTCTGTGCCAGCAGGGCCCGGCCCGCGGCACATCCCCAACAGACACGGTTCGCGATTGTGAAAACGCCAGACAAAGTTACGCGGCGGCCGGCGACCACTACAATGAGACACGGACGCTGAATGATCTTGCGGGAATCTACTTTCAGACCGGCGACCTGCTCCGTGCAGCGTCCATGTGGCGCACAGCGCAAGCTGAGTTTCGCAAACTTGGGGACTCCGGCGGGCTGGCCGCTACTTCCAACAACCTGGGCGATGTGTTTTTGACGCAAGGCGATCTGAGCGAGGCGGAAAAATCGCTCAAGGCCTCGATTCCGAACTATCAGGCCATCGAAGATAAGAGCGGCGTAGCTAGCGTCTTAAATGATCTTGGTGGGCTCGAAAGACAACGGGGAAATCTACGAGGCGCCGATGCATTTCTTCAACGAGCGAGAACGACTGCGTCTGAAGTCGGAGACAAAAGTGTGATGGCATATGTGCTATCGGGAATGGGAGATGTCCTCAAAGATCGTGACCAACTCGCTTCCGCGCGCGAGTCCTACGAAGAATCCCTGGCGCTGCGATCCCAAATCGGGGAAAAACAGACCATCGCCGAAACCAAAGTCTCGCTTGCCGAACTGGCCATCGAGGATGGCCGTCCTTCTGACGCAGAAGCCATGCTTCGGAAGTGCAATGAGGAATTCCATCAGGAGCGACAAGCTGACGACGAGCTGTTGGGAGAGGTGGCGCTGATTCGCGCTGAGCTGGCGCAAGGAAAGCGAGCTGAAGCGATCGAGGAGGGCGATCGAGCTAAACCGCTTGCGGACGGTAGCCGCAACACTCTCGCTCGCCTTAAGTTTGCACTAGTATTAGCGCGGACTCTTCTTGCGTCAGACCATCCCGAACTGTCGCGTACCCACTTGGAGCAAACCCTGAAGGCCGCACGCACCCGTGGCTTCCTAAGTCTGGAATTCGAAACCAACGTAGCACTGGCGGAATTGGAAAAAAAATCAGGACATGGAGCGGCGGCAAATTCACGACTGGCATCCGTGGAAAAAGCCGCGCGAGAAAAGGGCCTCACCCTAATCGCTCGCAAAGCCGCAGCCGCCCGTGGGTAGTGGAAAATAGTTTCTATCACCGTCAGGCTAGGTCCTCGCACTCTCCCGCCGCCCAAAGTATCACGGTACGTCCCGGTCACTCACGACGGTCATCGAAGGGTTTGGCCGGCACAGACGGGTCACGAAATTTTCTTTAATGAATGTCCCGCGCCCGTTTCTGTCATCGCGGAGGTGTCCAGGGCGCCAACCTAGCTCAAACTGGGTTCATCCAGCGTAGACCCTTGGAGAGCCAAGCCCCACGCTACAGAGGTGAATTGATTTCCAGTCCTGATCCGTTGTTCTCCGAAGCGCGTCGCAAAGATTCTTCTTACTGCTGGTACAAAGGACGAGCCGCCAGTCAGAAACACCGCGTCCACGTTTTTCGGGTGCACCCCGCTGGCGCTAAGCAATGAGTCCAAACAGGACTCAATCTGCCTTAGTTCCTCGGAGATCCAGGATTCAAAGGAAGAACGCTGTACTCCGGCCGTAAGATCGACTGCTCCATCGGAGAAACGAAATGTTGCTGCTAGATTGTTCGACAAATCGTACTTCACTGCCTGGATCGATTGGTGCAATTGGTAACCAAGATCCTCTTTGATGAGATGGATCAAAGCAGCGATTTTCTGAGGCTCCACTGCATCCGTCTTGATACTGGTGAGCAAGTTCATCACGTCCTTGGCCCGCAGAAAGGAAAGATGATGCCAGCGTTCCAACTTGCCATAGATCCAGGAAGGGATCGGTAGCAGCCGCTTCATCGAACGCATCTCGGTTCCGGCGCCGAGCGCGGGAGAAATAAGATGTCGAATGAGCTTGGCATCAAACGAATCGCCTGCCACACCGACGCCCGCGTTACCTAGAAGGTCGGCCGCGCTTGTACCTCTGCGACGGATACTCGGACCAACGCGAACCAAAGAAAAGTCGCTCGTGCCGCCTCCGAAGTCTCCAATTAGAATGAGTTCATCGTGATCGAGCGTTGACTCGTAATAATGCGCTGCCGCTACGGGCTCAAATTCGAACTGTACGGACTCGTAGCCGGCGATCTGGAATGCTTTTCTGAGGCGGTTTTCCGCATAGCAATCCTCTTCCTCGGTTTCCGCTCCGACAAATCGTACCGGTCTGCCCACTACAGCTTTCGAAATGGGCACACCAAACTGGGAAGCGGCTTTTTCACGCAGGTCTTTCAGGATGCGCGCGATCAAGCCCTCCAGCGTGTGTCTCGGGCCAAAAACCTCCGTACTCTGAAGGCTGCGGCTACTTAGAAAGGACTTCAGCGATTGAATCAGCCGGCCTTTGTGGTCCGCAGCGAGGTAGTGCTCAATGCCCTCCGGCCCGCTCCAGGACTTGAGCGCGTTGACGCCCCGCTCTTTTATTTGCTCGAGATAGAGAAGCGACCGATACGAGGCGGTCGCTTCACCCATGTAGGGGAAGTGCGCGAGTGCAACCTCGCCAGTATCCTTAGCGTACGCGATCGAGCTATTCGTGGTGCCAAAGTCTACGCCAATTGCAGCCGTGGTCATTCCTTATCGATTTTAAAGGCCGCGCACTTCGCCAGCAACTAACTCGACTTTCCCGCCTGGCGAAGGCCGGCCGGCAGTCGCGTTGCGGGCAGTTGCGCCTGACCTGACGAACTGCACCTAGCTGCGTAGTCGCGGAATCGGAAACTGACCTACAGAGTGGCGGCCAATCTTAAAATAATCGTTGGTGTCAATAACCGTGGCCGTGGGGATCTTTTTCGACCACGACTTTGCCGGCGAAGGATCTGTAGACGAAGACGGAGTAGCCGGTGGCAAGAATCATGCCGAGGATCCACCAGACCAGGCCAATTTTTAGACCGTAGGTTCCGGCTTTGGCGCTGGTTACCGTCAAAGAATAAAGAGGATTGCGGGCGGGTAGAACCATCGGGTAGACGCCAAACACTACGCTGGTGAGCATGCCCGTCAAATATGCACAGGAGGCGAGGAAGGCCTTGTGCTGGTCCTTCTTGATCAGTTCGAATTGGACGCCAGCGAGTCCGGCGACGGCTAGCAACGGAAAGATCAGTCCCCACGGCCAAGTGGTCAAATTTTCCTTCACCTGGGGCTGCACTTGGAAAGTCACCGCGGTCACGATGGCGGTCAAGGCAATCACGCCCCACCAGACGCGGCGCGCCAACTTGGCGGCGCGTTCGCTTACTGGACCGTCCGTTTTCAACTGGACCCACAGGCTTCCGTGCAGGACCAGCGCCAATAACGCCAGGACGCCAACCAGGATGGTGTACCAATCCAAAATTCCGGTTTCTTCACCCAGTTGAAAATTGGTCCACAGCGGTTCGAAAAAATATTCGCTGCCGTCCAGCGGAACTCCGCGGACGACGTTGGCCAAAGCCGCGCCGTAGAACACAGCGAGCAGCAGGCTGGACGCGCAAAACAGGAAATCCCACAACGGGCTCCACACCTGGCTCTTAATATGGTTGCGAAACTCGATCGAGGTGCCGCGGAGGATCAGCAGCCACAGCACCATCATCAACGGGAGATAGAATCCGCTGAAGGCGCTGGC
This sequence comes from uncultured Acidobacteriota bacterium, assembly GCA_963788495.1. Classification (GTDB taxonomy): domain Bacteria; phylum Acidobacteriota; class Terriglobia; order Acidiferrales; family UBA7541; genus Acidiferrum. The sequence continues at coordinate 274,651 of CAWBGX010000010.1, forward strand.
GTAAAGAGTGGGGAAAGCGAAGTACAGCGTGCCGCCGGCGGCCAGCAGCCAGACCTCGTTGCCGTCCCAAACCGGACCGATGCTGGCTAGCACTTGGCGGCGTTCCTGGTCGGTCTTGGCTACCAGCAGATGAATGGCGCCGGCGCCGATATCGAAGCCATCGAGCAGCACGTATCCGGCGATCATGATGGCTATGAGGCAGAACCAGAGCGTTCCCATCAGGACCCCTCAGTCCGCGACCAGAGCGGCGTCGGCTTTCTTTTCGGGATCGTCCACCGGGCCGGGTCCGATCTCGATTTCCCGATACAGCAGAAAAAGCCACAGAATGCCCAGCACGGTGTACAAGCCCATGAAACCAATCAGCGTGAACCACGCGTTTCCCGCGCCGACACGGGGCGAAGCGCCGTGTACCGTGCGCATCAGGCCATAAATGAGCCAGGGCTGGCGTCCAAACTCCGCGGTCATCCAGCCGGCGATATTGGCGATGAACGGCAGCGGTACGCAGAGCATCAGCAGCCACTGCATGGCGCGCGATTCGTAGAGCTTTCCGCGCCACAGCAGCAAGGCCGCCAGGGCCAGAACGCCGATGAACATGGTGCCCAGGCCGACCATCACGTGGTAGCTGTAATACAACAGCAAAATCACGTCGGGCCACTGGTCTTCGGGAAAGGCATCCAGGCCGCGGACGTGCGCGGTCCATTTTTTGTAGGTGAGGAAACTGAGCATGCTGGGAATTTCCAGGGGATTGTCCAGCTTGCGTTTTTGCACGTCGGGCTGGCCCAGAATCACGAGCGGCGCGCTGCTCTGGGTCTCGAACAGGCCTTCCATCGCGGCCAGGGTGACCGGCTGATTTTCCGCAATCATTTTTCCCTGCATGTCTCCGGTGGGAGAGAGTTGCAGCAGCGCGGCGACAATACCGACCAGCACACCCGCTTTGATGAACGTGCGCCCGTAGGCCTCGTCGCGGCGGGTCAGCAAATAGAACGCACCCACCCCGGCCATGACGAAGCATCCGGTCTGCACCGCGCCGAGCATGGTATGCGGGTACTGCCACAGCGCCCACTTGTTGAGCAGGAGTCCCCAGAAGCTGGAGAGTTGGATCTCGCCGTGCGGACCGAGCACGTAGCCCACGGGATGCTGCATCCACGCGTCGGTGGCCACGATGAAATAGCCGGAAAGCCACGATCCCAGCCAGACGAAGAAAGCGGCCCACCAATGTCCGATGCGGCCCAGTTTTTTTTCTCCAAATAAAAATAATCCGAGAAAACTCGATTCCAGAAAGAAGGAAAAAACTCCTTCCATCGCCAGGGTCTGCCCGATGACGCCGCCCGCCGCTTTGGAAAACGCCGCCCAGTTGGTGCCGAACTGGAATTCCATGGGAATTCCGGTGACCACGCCGACGGCAAAATTGATGCCGAAGATGCGGGCCCAGAATCGGGCGGCGCGGTTGTAGTGTTCGTCGCCGGTGCGCAGAAACTTAGTTTTGAGATACACGATCAGCAAGGCCAGACCCATGGTCAGCTGGGGGAAAATATAGTGAAAGGTGACGGTGAACGCGAAATGCAGCCGGTGCACCGTCAGGGCTTGTTCCATCGCGCCACCTCGGCAAGACCGCGGGCCGGTATTCTCTCATTTTTGCGAGAGCGAGCAATAATTCATTCTGACTATTTTGGGAGACGAAACTGGCGGGGCTGGGAGGTTCAAACTCCGGGCCCTGGGGCGCTGGCCGGCGATCCGGATGGATCGTCTTATTTCCATTCGAAAGATTGTTGGAGGCCACCGACGCGAACGTCGAAGGTTCCCGGCTCCGTGACCCGCTTTTTATCAGCGCCGATGAAAGAGAGATCGTCGGAGCCGAGTTCAAAGATGAGGCGATGGCTGTCACCGGGCTGTAGAGCGATTTTCGCGAAACGTTTCAGGCGTTTTATTGGCGGCGTGATGCTGGCAGTCCGTTGGCTGAGATAGAGTTGAACGACTTCCTTCCCGGGGCGATCGCCAACGTTTTTTACGGTCACGGAGACTTGTATGGCCGGGTTGGCGGCCGCGTGGGTCACCTGCAGATCGGAATAGGCGAAGTTCGTATAACTCAAGCCATAACCAAATTCGAACTGCGGAGCATCCTGAGGGGTGCCGCCCGTTTCTTCGCCCGCAAATACCTTGTGGTCGTAGGTAAACAGGCGGTCGGACCAGCGAGGGTAGGTGATCGGCAGTTTGCCGCTGGGATTCACATCGCCAAATAAGATGTCGGCGATGGCTTGGCCGCCTTGGTTGCCGGGGTTGTAAGCCATCACGATGGCATTGGCGGCGTCGACGATGGGGCGAATAATGCGGGGGCGGCCTTCGGTGAGCAGCAGGATTACCGGCTTCTTGGTGTCGAGCATTTTCTGCGCGAGATGGATTTGCGCGTCGGGGAGCGCCAAGTCGCGGATGTTGCCGGGCGTCTCGGCGTAAGCCCATTCACCCAGGCAGAGGACGATGGCGTCCGCGGCGGCCGCAGCGGCGGCGGCTTTGTCGATGTCCAGCTCTTTGTCGACGGCCGCGCCGGGAATATAGGTTAGATTGGCGGCGCCAATTTTTTCCTCGATGGCCTTGCGAATCGTGGGGTAATCGGTGGGATAGGCGGAAGCGCGGTCGCCCTGCCAGGTATAGGTCCAGCCATTGTTCAGAGGAATGAGGGAATCCGCGTCAGGCCCGGTGACCAGCACGTGGGCGGTTTTGGGCAGAGGCAGGGTGCGATTTTCGTTTTTCAAAAGCGTGATGGATTCGCGCGCGGCCTCGAGGCTGATTTGCCGCGACTCCGGCGAACCGACAACGGTTTTCGCATCGATTCCGCGGAGCGGGTCGTCGAAAAGTCCCAGCTGATATTTCAAGATGAGAATGCGCCGAGTGGCTTCATCGATGCGGGCGACGGGAACTTTGCCTTCCTGGACGAGTTGAAGAAGCAGGTCACTGAAGCTGTAATCGCTCGGGACCATGCTCATATCGATTCCGGCAAGAACGGCTAAGCGCGTCGCTTCCTTTTCGTCGGCGGCGATGTGGTGTGCCCGGGTGAGCCGCTTGATGTCCTCCCAGTCCGAAACCACGACGCCCTGAAATCCCAATTCGTCGCGGAGCACCGTCTTTAACAGATAGGGGTTGGCGTGTCCCGGAATGCCGTTCACTTCGCCGGAATTGACCATCACGGTGTGGGCGCCGGCCTTCACGGCCGCGGCAAACGCGGGTAGAAAATATTCGCGCAGGGTGATTTCCGGAATCAGGGCTGGGCTGCGGTCGGCACCGGTGGTCGGAAGGCTATAACCAATGTAATGCTTCAAGGAAGAGGCGACCTGGACGGGACTGGAGATGTCTGTTCCCTCATAACCACGGACCGTGGCAACGCCCATGACGGTGGCCAGGTAGGTGTCTTCCCCGAAAGTTTCCCACAGTCGTGGCCATAGAGGTTGACGGCCGGCATCGAGCACCGGAGAAAAAGACCACGGGATGGCGGCCTTACGGGTTTCGGCGGCGGCAATCTGACTGCCGTGCAGCATAAGAGCCGGATTCCAGGTGGCGGCCATGCCCAAGGGCTGCGGAAAGAGCGTTGCTCCCTTGATGTAATTGGGGCCGTGGATGGTGTCGATGCCGTACAAGACCGGAATTTGCAGGCGGGATTTTCTGGCCTCGGATTGAATGGCGCGGATGATTTCGTGCCACTTCTCGGGAGAAAGCGCTTCGTCCTTGACGTTGAGGAGGGAGCCGACACCGTAGTCCACCACGGCCTTGTGCAATTTTTCGGGGTTGATCTGGATGGCTTGGTCCTGGCCGTCGGTGATCATGCCAATTTCGAGCTGGGTCATCTGGCCGATCTTTTCTTTGAGGGTCATGCGGGCGAGAAGTTTGTCGACGGCGGCAGCGAAGGTAGCGGCACTGGGTCCGGCAGGAGGCGCGATGTTAGTTTGCAGGAAGACGTGGCTGTCAACGACTGCGGGGGCGCTGTCCGCGGCCAGCGGGGGGCGGAACGCTGCCAGCAGAACGAGCGAAAGAATAACGATTATGTAGCAGCGAAAATTAGATTTGGGCACGGGAGTCTCCAGCCCGGTATGCTACATCCGAAGGATCGGAAATTCCAATGCATGTGATCGGGCATTCCATGCCAGCGGTCTTAGGGCCAGCAGCGAGCTAAACGGGACTTGAAGGGACTGGTTCGCAGAAAAGTCAATACTGCTAGCGGACGCCCTCCTCAATCACGGCGACTCCCCACGCGGGCAGAGCGATGGTGCCGTTCTGGGACACCGCCTCTCCGGAGAGCAGGTTCTTCCCCTGCGGGAGAGCGTAGGTTATTTGAGCCGGACCGGCCGAATAGTTCAGCAGGTAGTGAACTGGATGCCCATCGGCCAGCGTGCCACTCCGCATAATCGTCGGGAAGTGGAGCTCTTGCTGTGGTCCCCAGAGACCAGCTCGTTTGACACTTTCCTCCACGATCTTCTCGATCAGCGCATCGCTTGGCATGAAGCCGACGTAGGTGACCTCGCCCTTACCATAATTGTTGCGGACGATAGCTGCGTATTTGCCCCAGACCGGATGGTGGTAGCGTGCGAGGACGGTAGCCGTCTGGGGCGTCAGCAGTTCCATCCACCAACGGGCGATATTGTCAGCGGCGCCGACGTGATAGGGATCATTCTCGAGCGTCACGCCCTCGGGGATGGTGAACTGGTTGTAGTGCACGCCGGCGGCCTCCGCGATCAGCCCGGGCTGGGTGGTGGAGCGCACCCTAACATTCTCGTCAGAGAACCCGCTCTTGAAGGTATAGAGCAGGTGACCTCCCGCCTTGGCAAAGGCGTTCAGTCGCTCGATCTCCGCGTCGGACGCGGCGTACAGCGCGGGAACAAGGATGAGCTTGTAGGCGGACAGATCGGTCCGGGAAGGATCAACAAAATCCACTTCGGCGTTCATTCGGTAGAGTGCGTCATAGAAGGGGCGAAGGATATCGTTATAGGTGGTGGTTGAGGTCGAGCCGAACTTGAAGGAATTGAACGCGGTCAGCGCCCGGTTGCTGAAGTAGATGGCGATGCGATTGTGCTTCCGCATGTTCACCAGCTGCGGGCCCAGCCGGGCAAGATCTTTTCCGATGGCACCAGCTTCGTCGTAGGTGGGGTTGGGCTTGAAATCCTGGCTGAGCAGACCGCGCCAGTAGGTTTCTACTGCATTCGCAGTGGTTCCCCAGTGCCAGTACTCGACCATATTGGCGCCGGACGCCAGATGACTGAACGCTTGCAGCCGAAGCTGCCCGGGATAGGGCGTCCACTCGGGAAAACCCTGCGCTTGCGTCTCGATGACCAGATAATTCTGACCTCCGCGCATCGACCGCGCCAGGTCTCCGCCGAAAGCGATCTCAGCGCCGGTGAGGTGATCCTGCGTGGGGTGATAGATATCGATGCCCGCCACGTCCAGCGCGCGGGTCGCCGCGAAGTGATCGACCGCGGACTGGATGCCATAGGAATACCCATGCCAGTCGAGGTCGAAGTTCTGCGTCACGAACTGGCCCTTCCGCGAATGATCGCGAACCAGGGCCGCCTGCCACGCCAGATAGTCGGTCACCAAACCCCGCTGGAACTCCGCGAAGGCAGAGGAGACGCTGGCGTTGATAGTGCCATTCGCGGACGGGAAGTCTGCCCAGTCGTTGACGCGGTTGCTCCAATAATCAAGACCGAACTCTTTGTTCATGGCGGCGAGATCGGGGAAGCGCTGGCGCATAAACTTTACAAAGGCGGCCTGAACGTTGGGGCCGGAGGTCTCGTAAGACTTGGTCTCATTGTCCAGCTGGTAGCCGATGACGGAGCGATGATCCTTGACACGGTCGACGAGAGCGACGATGACCTGCCGCGCAGCGTCCCGAAAAGCGGGATTCGTAATGTCCATGTTCTGGCGCCAGCCGTATTCAGCAGGCCCCCTGGGAGTCACGACGAGAACGTCTGGATGTGCCCGCGCGAGCCACGTGGGAATGGCATAGGTCGGCGTTCCCACGATGACCTTAATCCCCGCCTTGTCCATGGCGTCGAGTACCCGATCGACGTGGCTGAAGTCGAAGACACCCGGCCGCGGTTCCAAGGTGCCCCACGTGGACTCGGCGATGCGCACGACGGTGATGCCGGTCGCCTTCATCATCCGGACGTCTTCCTCGAGACGATCCGACGGGGCGTACTCCTCGTAATAGGCAGCACCGAACAGGATCGTCTGCTGACCCTCGAGAGACTGCCCGGTGGCTTGGAACGCGGTCGTTATAAACAAAGCCGCGAAAACAACGACTTCTAGCAGCCGACGTTTGCTCATGAAGGTTACCTAAACCTGAAAGCTCGATGCCATTGTCTCATTGCAGGCGCTCATATTCTGATTCTGACAGGTACGCCACTCGCACCGCAACGAGAAGCCATGGGGGGCGCATTACCTTCCAAGTGGGCCAGGGAACTGTTGATCAGGGATTTGTGTTTTTCGGCGAGGTGGCGAGGGGTGGATGCCCGGGTGGAAGGTTAGGTTGTGCGGCGGGCGCTCCGCCGCGAAAATTGTCTAGTGCGCGGAAGACGCCAGAGCCGCCACCCGTGGTGCCGCCTGCTCCTGGAGCCTGCGATTTGTCGAGGGCGGGATGAGAGAAATTGCTGCCTGCTGGAGTGGATTCAACCACGGACCAGACGTCGTTCCGCTTGGCGAGTGCGTAGGTGAGCTGCATGGTGCCGGGGCCGTTCTTGGCGTGGAATTCGACTTGGGCTTGCGCGTGGTCGCCGTCGAAGTTGACCTGTTTCACTTCGGTGTCGAAAGAGTTGAGACTCAGATTTCCATTGTGCGCCAGGTGCGCCTGGATGGCCGTGCGGATGGCGTCGTTTGGACTGGCATCCGTTTGGGGTGCCGCCGAAGGCGCGCTCGCGACCGGGTTGGCGCGCTGCTGACAGCCTACAACTGCTGCACAAACACATAGGACAATTGCGATTTTGGATCTCATCGTGACCCCATGCCCTTTCTTGTCGGTCGGCAGCAACTGACGCCGCACTACTTCTGAGACTAAGCGGTCATGCCTCAACGAACTGCCTCTTGGCCTGAGCGGCTTGCCTGGCCTCGTTTCCGGCTTCCAGAGTCAGGTCGCAGGCTCCGAGTCCGACGCCAATTTTTTGGAGAAAGGCGTTCGGGGGCGTGCCGCCGGCGAAGATCCAGACAAAATCATTGGGAATTTCCTGCACTTTGCCGTTCACGTCGAGGAGCACGCTCTTTTCCTTGAACTCGACCGGAGCGGAGTTAAACAACACGGTCAGCTTTCCCTTGCGAAGGCATTCTTCCATACGCTGGGCGTTGCGCTCTTTGATGCGGTTGAAACGATCTTGACGGTAGGAGAGCGTGACCTTGTTTCCGGCTTGCTCGGCAAGTCCCATGGCGGCTTCGACGGCGCTGTCGCCGCCTCCAACAACCAGGATGTGCTTGTTGATGTAGTGATCGGCTTCGATCAAGCGATACATGACCTTCGGGAGTTCTTCGCCCTTGACGCCGAGTTTGCGTGGCGTTCCGGAGCGGCCGAGCGCAAGGACGACAGCCTGCGAGCGGTATTGTCCTTTGGAGGTCACGATGGTGAAGATACTGTCCTCCCCCTTCTTGATGTCCTCTACTTTCTCACCGGCACGGACTTTGAAGTCGGCGCGCTGCAGAAGCTGCTCCCAAAAAGCAAGCAGCTCTTCCTTGGACAGCTCCATTTTCTTGAATTTTCCGTGCATGGGAAATTGCACGGGGCTGGTCATCACCAGTTTTTGACGCGGATACTTCGATACGGTGCCGCCAACGGTGTCTTGCTCCACGGTGAGGTAATTGAGCTTGTTCTCGATGGCTCGCAGCGAGGCGCTGATGCCCGCGGGCCCGGCACCGATGACGAAAACATCATGAACGTCAGGGGCCGGCTTAGCGCCACGTTCGCCGACCCTGCGAGCGATGGTGTCGACACAGTCGCGCCCCTGATTGACGGCGTTCTTGATCAGAGCCAACCCACCGAGTTCGCCGACGATAAACAAGTTCGGAATGGTGGTCTCGTATTCGGAAGTCAGCGCCGGCATGTCGGCACCCATGCTGGCGTTGGCCATAACCATGGTAATAGCGCCCACAGGGCAGGCCTCGGCGCAGAGACTGTGACCGATGCACTTGTAGCCGTTTACGATGGCGGCTTTGCCTCCGATCATGGCCAGTACGTCACCTTCGGGGCAAACGTGGGTGCAGATGGCGCAACCGATACAGTAGGTGGTGTCAATGTGCGGATGCTGAGCCTTGGGTCCTTCGGAATACAACTTTCCTTTTTCTGCGGCTTCCTGGGCTTGTGATTCTCTTTTCTTGAGCCGCCGCTGATAGAGAAGCATGGGGACGATAATAACCACGGCGCAGAAGGCATAGAGCGCGATGTTCAGAGTGGTTTCAGACATCCCTAAGCTCTCCAAGTCGTTACAGAACCCGACGCACTTCGCATTTGAGCGTACAAAGCTAGTAGTAACCGAGCATCAACATCAGGAGGACGTGAATGGCCGCCAGCAACGCGAAAGAGTAACTGAACGGACGATGGATGACGTGCCAGAGCTGGAACATTTTTTGTGACTTCGAAAGGAACAGGATTTTCTTGGAAACCAGAGTTTGCTCGCGAGCCAGGTGAATAGCCCGCTCCAGTGCCACGTTTTCGCTGCGGCGGAATCCGGCGATGGCGAAAAGGCTTCGGCTGTGCGACCACAGCATTTTCTGGCGCAAACGCCAGACCCGAAATGGAAAGACCACGTCGAACAGGAGCATTTTGCCCAGGGCCCCGAGCAGCGACATTCGTTCCGCTTGCTGCAGATCTGGCAAGCGTATGAGAGAGGCGATATCTCTTGGGGTCAGAATCCCGAGGGTTTGCAATTGTGCGGCGAGCGCGGCACCTTGCTCCTGCGCTTCCTTGAAAGAGAGTTCCGCGAAATTCAAGCTACGGGGAATCTGCGCGTAGATGTAACGCCCGACCACGCCGCTCAGGGAAACAATGAGCATGATCCAATAGGCGACGCCGGCAATGCCTGAAAACTTGAATGCCGAGTGAAATGTGATGACCACCGGCGCCGCCAGGCCGAGGAGTACGTGGAAGTCGAGCCAGTGCCGGGAGCTGCCTTGCCGACCGAGCCAGGCCCAACGCTTGCGAAGCGGGTATAGATAGATCAGCAGAAACATGAAGAACCCGATCATGCCTAGATGCAGACCAATGGTGCCGCTGGGTTTCAGGTAGGCGTGCTTGGGCGAGAGTGCGCGGTGGGCCGCCGAGAGCCAATAATAGTCGAGTCCATAGATGAGCATGCCCAGCAGCAGGAGACCGGTAATAAGGTAGGCCACACGGAGATAGAGACGGTGCATCCGCTCAACGTCGGGCGCCGCGGCTGCGACTCGTGGAACGGTTATGTTTAAGCTCATTGTTTTGCCACCTGCTCTTTGGTGTCGACAGCGAATCTCCGGTATTGGGAAAACTGATGAGTGTTGCGCCAATGCTGGTGGCGGGTCTCGACCTCGACGATGGCCTGGGCGGGTAGCCAGAAAGCTTCCGGGGAGTCGTGGAAAGTAACTGGAGAAAAGCGCACTTCGGAATGCAAAGTGCGGAGGCCAACGTCTTGCATGCCCGAATCCACATTGGCCGTCAGCTTGACGATGATGCCGGTGGCGGGATCGATCCAGGCGGTGCCGGAAAGGTCTAAAGGATACTCGCGGCCGCGGACGGCGAGAGCTGCAGGCGAGCGCATGCCGGGGATGTGCTGGAAATGAATCTTGGTGGTCAGGCGCCCGTTGAGAGGTTCTTCCCCTTCATGGGTAAATTGGAAGCTAGCGACATAATAAGGGTGGAAGACCAGAAAGAGGGTCGAGAATCCGTTGCTGATGAGCAGGGGCGGGCGGGTTTTCTTTTGCTGCTTGGCATTTTCCGGAGCGATTCTGGATTCGACCAGGCTGAGCTCGCCGTCGGATGTGGAAAGGATGATCAGGTAGTCGAAAGTTGATTCTTCCTTTTCGACGACCTTGCCGTTTTCAGCGATTTTCTCTTGCAGGACGCGTTCGGTACAATTCGTTTCGGAAATCAAGTCCAGGAAGGCGGAGACCTGTTTGCCGGTTCGCTCGAGCACGGCATCCAGCTGGTCGTCCGCCGCGTCATGTTCGGGAAACACCACGGCCAGAACCGCGATGGCGATAAATGAACAAGCGAATCGAGTGAGTTTTGTCACGCCTGGTCTTTTCTTCATTTGCGCTTCCATTTGTTGTCGAACCTGTAGCCGAGCGTGAGATTCCACTGGTTGTAATTTTGCGTTTGGCCGCGGTACATGGTGAAACCGCCCTGCAGGAAAAACAGGGCACCCAGGGAGGTATCCAGATTCGTAGTCAGGAATTTGGCGCTCTGATTGCCCGCCAGCGATGATGTGAAGACCTGATCCCCAACCAGCAACTCCACGTGCAAGTCTTCGCCTAGATTGCGAGAAAGCGAGAAGGCGCGGTAGGTTCCCGATCCGAACGAGCTTGTGAAACGAGAATAGTGCGCGTCGGCGTGGAGGTCCACCTTGGGAATTTTCAGGAATGAAATGCCGTACATTTGATTGAGGGAAGTCTTGGCGTCTCCCGTGCGGCTGCTGCGACCAAGGTCGGTATACAGGACGATATTTTTGACGACTTCGACGCGGACCCCACCGCTGAATCCTTGAAAGAGATACTTGTCCAGCAGGCCGGTGCTTACGAGCTGCGGATCGAACGTCGGAATATCGCGGAAATAAGTGTGGTTGGCGCTGAATTCGATCCGCGAAAAAGGCTGGACCCTTACGGTCAGAAAACTCCGGCTGATTCCGGCGCCGGGAGCAGCCACAGCGGGATTTGCACCGGGCTGGTCGGCTTGCAAGGCATGGAAAACCGAAAAGATACTCTTGTAGGAAACGGAATTCTCGAAAAAGGCGAAAGGCCGATTGTTTTGGTAGCTCGACGGAGTTGTTCCTGTTGTTGTCGTCGTGGAGTAAGGAACCGTTTCGAAGCTCTTGCCGAAGCCGGCGGTGCTGGAGTAATGGATGGCGTCATAGTTGCCGCCTTCCTCATTCAGGAAGCCACCGCCGATGTGGCGGTTGGGGCTGTAATTCCAGGAAGTGGGGTCGGGCGTCGAACCACCAAAAACACCCGTCGTAACACCGTGTCCCACCCGTGCCGCAAAATATCCGCCGTCGAGCGTATCGAGGCTGGAGGCCCACGGCAGATATAGCCGTCCGGCTCCCAGGACCCAGCGCGAGTCGGGATTTTCATAGGTCAGAGCCAGGTGATAGGTGCGATTGAGTAGGTCTTGCAGGGTTTGCTGCGAGGCGGCGGAAGTGGAACTCAATCGTCCGCGCCAGTAGCCTCGCAAATTCCAGTATGTGCCGCCAATGCGTGTAAAGTCGGCACGAACTACGGCTCCGATGCTGGAGGAGCTGGCTTGCGATGCATCGTTGCTCTTGGTGCCGCTGTAGTCGAATCCAAAGCGCCCGCTGGCCCGGTTTACCGACGGCAAGGGAGGCCGCGGCACAAAAGCACGCGCTTCTTCATCCAAGGCATCGCCGCCCTCGCTGAAGCTGATCACCGCGGGATACTTGCGGGTTGCGCCCAATGCGTGCTGCTGCACCAAAGCTTGCACGGCGTCCGCGGAGAGATAGGCGAGATCGCCGGGAACGACATCACGCTTGGGAGTGTGAATCTCAGTTACCGCCGATGTTTCGGCGAGGCCCACCACTACAAGTTCCGCAACTATGTCACCAGGGTTGGAGCTTCCCTCCGCGCCCGCTGCAGTTGTTTTATTTTTTACGACTAGCTTCATGCCTTCTGTCAGACCCGAAGTGCGGCCACCGTCCACGTAAGCGGTGTCCTGGTCGACGTACTTGACTTGAAATTCGGTGCGCATGCCGGGATTGGCAACGGCGGTCATCGCCGCCATGTCCGATGCGGAGATCAGCGAGGCATTGGGCGTGGCCGCGGGTTCTGCTGAGGCCGGGGAGGCTACTTCGGAAGTGGCGCCGGCAGTCTCGGTTGCCGCAGGGGTGTCTGCGGATGGTGCACTCGCTGCGGATAGCGTGCTGGCGTGGGCGGAAAGAGCCGGGGCCGAAGGCACACTTGACGGTGCTACTCCCGCAGCCGTCGCCACGGGTTCTGGCGCGGCTGGTGAAGCGGCATCGGAGGCAGTTCCGACGGTGTCAGCCGCCGCGGGAGGAACTGCCGATGGTGGACTTACCACCGATGGCGCGCCGGTGCTGGCGGAGACAGGCTGCTCGGAGGGCAGCCCTAACCGTGCTTTGTCCGAGGGCGTGGGCTCGGGGCTCTCAGCGACTTTCGCAGGTTCCGGAATTGTCGAGGTCACTTCTGGCAGAACGGGACGATCCTGATTTGGGGAAAGAGCGGTGGGTACAGCCGCCTGGACCTCCGCGGGGGTTTTAGGTGGCGTTTTGATCGGTTGTTCCGGAGCAGGAGTGGCCATCGCACCCGCGGCACTTGTGGGTGCCGAATCGCCGGTAGAAGGATTCGTGTCCCTACGTGGTGCGGAAGAGGCGACCGTGCTTGCCGGAGTCTCAGCAGCAGCCTGTGACGCCTGCGAAGGACTTTGATTTGTATTTGCGGATTGCGCGGTTTGTGTTGCAGGAACGCCCTGCGGTGCGGGCTGGTCCTTCCGAACCCTGGAATTGCCTGACACAGATGCTTTGCCCGGGCCACGCCGGAATATGCCTGCAAGGGCACTGGCAGCATTGGCCGAAGTGGAGCCCCGGCCTGCAGGGCTAGCCTTGCGAGCAACTTCGGGCGTGCGAGGAGTGGCGAGCGACGTCCCCTGAAGGACCGGTCCGATGCGGAGCATGACCGCGTTGCCCTCTGCAGAGAGGAGGTACTGTTCGGTGCGATCGAACTCCACGACGACGCGAGTCAGCGGCGGATCTTCGCTTTGCATCCACAGCCGTATGGCGCGGACGCCGGCGATATTGACTACGGTGCGTTGCGGCAGGCCACGGTAGAACGCTCCGGGCAGGTCCAGAACCAGAGAGTCGGAATAAGTCGCGATGACCTTGGCCTCAGGCATCGGGACCGTCGTGCTTAACTCGAGGCGTATTTCCGTTCCTTGCTGGTCGGAAATATTTACGCCGGTTACCTCGGCCGGAGGCACGGGCCGCTCTTGAGCCGCAACAATGGGCGCCAGTAGGAGAATCGCCGCCAGTTGTCTTACTCGCATCATTCGTTAAGCTCATATTCTCTAGGCCGCGACGCATCGCTGAAAATTGCATCGAACATGCTAGCCGTTGTTGGTTTTCGTTCGCTCGATCCGGGGCTGATTCGGATCAGGCACGAATTCCGCAATTAAATTTTGCACGCGCCGGTGAATCGTTGTCCCATCGCATCGACGCGTTGCGACCGCGCTGCCGTAGTTATCCCCCACCGTTCTTATGGCACGCGTAGCAGTTCACGCTGTTGTACACATACCCGCCCACATTCGGGTGATGGAAATTGTTGGCGTTTCCGCCTCCATGACAGGATCCATTCACGCAAGAAAAAATCGTGTAGTCATTGGGGTTGGTATGGCAGGTCGCGCACACGCCGGCGGCGTTGCCATGATTTACGCTCCACCAGGTGTGGTTAAAGGTCGCGCCGGTCCATGCTGTGGTGGTGTGACACGTGGTGCAAGTAGTGGTGAAGATCGTGGGCGCGGCCTTGTGGATGGGATTGGTGGTGCCGTTGTAATCCGCCGCGTGACAGCCGAAGCAAGTCGTGGGGAGCGTGGTGTAGTTGTTGTTTACGTGGCAACTGGCGCAGGCGACCTTGGTGTGGAAGCCCGTCAGCGGGAACGCCGTAGTGCTGTGGTCAAATTTGCCGTTGGTCCACAGCGTGGTGTCATGGCACAGCTGACAAGTCGTGGGGAAACCCACCTGGATGTGATTGATCGGAGTGGTGGCCGTGTTATAGGCGTTGAGGTGGCACGATACGCAGGTGGTGTTTGCGCTGGTCAAATTATAGTTGTTGCTGATGTGGCAATCGGCGCATACCCGCGGGGGAACGGTGTGCGAGTTGGTCAGCGGGAATCCGGTGGCGGAGTGATCGAACTTTCCGTCGGTCCATCGTACCGTGTCGTGGCAGCTTTCGCAGGTTGTGGGGAAGCCCGCCTGGACGTGGTTCACGGGAGCGGTCGCGGTGTTGTAGTCCTTCAAATGGCATGACGCGCAGGCGGCGGTAGTCAGGTTGTAGTTGTTGTTGATGTGGCAGTCCAGGCAGACGCGCGGCGGATCGGCATGGGCGTTGGTGAGAGGAAAGCCTACCGTGGTGTGGTCAAAGGTCGCCGGCTGCCAGGCGCTGGTGTTGTGGCAGGTCTGGCAGGTTTGCGCGAATCCGCCGGCGACGTGGTCGGGATTCTTTGCGCCTTGGTAATTCGCCAGATGGCAGCTTACGCAGGCCGTGGAGGTCAGGTTGTAATTGTTGTTGATGTGGCAGTCCAGGCAGACCCGCGGGGGATCGGCATGGGCGTTGGTGAGAGGAAAGCCTACCGTGGTGTGGTCGAAGGTCGCCGGCTGCCACGCGCTGGTGTTGTGGCAAGTCTGGCAGGTCTGCGCAAAGCCGCCCGCGACGTGATTCGGATTCGTCGCGGTCTGGAAATTGCTCAAATGGCAAGAAACACAAGCGGTGCTGGTGAGGTTGTAGTTGTTGTTGATGTGGCAGTCCAGGCAGACCCGCGGAGGATCAGCATGGGCATTGGTCAATGGAAAGCCGGTGCTCGTGTGATCGAACTTTCCGTTGGTCCAAGCTACTGTGTCGTGGCAGCTTTGGCACGTCGTCGGAAAACCTAGTTGGACGTGGTTCACCGGAGTGGTTGCGGTGTTGTAATCCTTCAAATGGCATGATGCGCAGGTAGCGGTGGTCAGGTTGTAGTTGTTGTTGATGTGGCAGTCCAGGCAGACGCGTGGCGGATCGGCATGCGCGTTGGTCAGCGGAAAACCCACCGAGTTATGGTCAAACGTTGCCGGCTGCCAGGCACTGGTGTTGTGGCACTGCTGGCAAGTTTGCGAGAAATTCCCAGCCACGTGATCTGGATTTTTGGCTCCCTGGTAATTGGTCAGGTGGCAGCTTACACATGCCGTCGAGGTGAGGTTGTAATTGTTGTTAATGTGGCAGTCCAGGCAGACGCGCGGCGGATCGGCGTGGGCGTTGGTCAGCGGGAAACCCACCGAGTTATGGTCAAACGTGGCCGGTTGCCAAGCGCTGGTGTTGTGGCAGGTTTGGCAAGTTTGTGAGAAGCCCCCGGCGACATGGTCGGGATTCTTGGCGCCCTGGTAGTTCTTAAGATGGCAGGAAACGCAGGCGTTGGTGGTGATGCTGTAGTTGTTGTTGATGTGGCAGTCCAGGCAGACGCGCGGCGGATCGGCATGGGCGTTCGTCAGCGAAAAGCCAACCGTCGTGTGATCAAACGTGGCCGGCTGCCAGGCGCTGGTGTTGTGGCACTGCTGACAAGTTTGCGCGAAGCCGCCGGCGAGGTGGTCTGGATTCTTCGCGCCTTGAAAATTCGCCAGGTGGCAGGACACGCAGGCCGTGGTGGTGAGGTTGTAGTTGTTGTTGATGTGGCAGTCCAGGCAAACCCGCGGCGGGTCAGCGTGGGCGTTGGTCAGCGGGAAGCCGGTGCTGGCGTGATCGAATTTGGCGTCCAGCCAGGTGTTGGTGCTGTGACACTGCTGGCAATTCGTTGAGAAACCGGCGGTCACGTGGTTCGGGTTAGTGGTGCTTTTGAATTCCTTGGCGTGGCAGGAGTAACACTGCGTCGACAGCCCCTGGAACTGCCCCGTGGCCGCTCCCGTATGGCAGGATTCGCAGTCCACGGCTGCGTGCGCGCCGATGAGTGGGAAGCGGTTTTGGTGGTCGCGAATCGCTGTTACGGACACCCTCCAGCCTTTTACGGTGTGACACGATTCACAATTGGCGCCGAACTGGCCGCGATGAATGTCTGCATGGCAGTCCGAGCATTTCTGGCCGACATTGGCAAAGACCAGCTTGACGTGGCACTGGGTGCACTGCACTTTCTCGTGCATGCCACGCAATGGATAGCGCGTTTTGTCGTGATCGAATTCAGGAATGCTGCGGATGGGTTTCCAACTTAGGGAAGTATGACAATTCTCGCACGGAATGTTGAGGGCCCCGTGCGGATTGCGGGTGACCGGTTTTTGCACAGGACGATGCTGCCCCTGGGCCGAGGCCTGGAGCGCAAACAAGAAAACCGCGACGTACGGTAGCCTTCGCACGAACACAGGCACCACGTCCCTTGAGCACCCCAATTCCGTCTTTGGGGATTTGGCAGGGTTGGATGCAGCTTATTGCCGGGAGTTGGCTGCAACAACTGTACTCCCGGACAGTTTTGGTGTAGCGAGACGCTTGTACTGTTTCTGACACACATGCGCAGACGCCGCTGTTGATCGGACCCTCAGTGTTTAGCAGGACAGAGAAACAAATGTTGCTAACGGCAGACTAAGATTGTCCGTGGCACTCTTTGCAGGTTCGTGGTGTCGGCTTGTAAAAGACCACTTTCTTGCCGTCGATTTCGTGGGTGAGTTTGTGGCAGGCGTCACAAGGCACGTTGCGATGAGCGCCCTCGAGCGAAAAAGGCGTGCGTTTGTCGTGATCGAAATCGGCCGGCTTCCATCGAGCCGAGTTGTGGCAACCGGAACAATCGGCTGCGTCTTTGCGTGCGGCGAACTGTTTGCCATGGGGGTCGCTATGGCAACCGAAACACTGCTTGGCGGCGGCACGGAAATCGACATTTTTCAGGTTGGTCTCGAGCGCTGGTGGCGTATGGCAATCGGCGCAGCCTACGCCGCGGTGCGCACCCAACAAAGGAAATGCCGTTTTCGAATGGTCAAACTGATTTAACTCCTTCCAGGTTGCCGTTGTGTGGCAGGCTTCGCAGCCTGCAACCGTGCCGTCCGGACGCCTTGTTTCCATTCGCTCGCGGAATTGCCCCTTGTGCGGATCCACGTGACAGCCGGTGCAAGAACGATCTTCAAACCTGTATTTCACCGGTGTTGGCGATCCCGCAGGAACAGGTTTGTGGCAGTCGGAGCACAGGACGGCAATATGGGCGCCTATCAGCGGAAAGCGAGTCTCTTTGTGGCGAGCTAACGCGAAACGCGTCGGCTTGAAGCCCTGCAAATTGTGGCAAGATTCGCAACGATTCTGATGCGGAGCGCCCGCGAACTGGCCTTTGTGAATGTCCTCGTGGCAGTCCTTACATTGTGTCTGCGTGATTTTGAATAGGGTATCTTCGCCCTTCGGGCCTTTCGGTATGTGGCATTTGTCGCAGGCAACCTGGATGTGCCGCCCTTCGAGCGGGTATTTCGTGGCCGCGTGATCCTTGACGGTAAAGATCGAAGGTTTGAAGCCGTCCACATTGTGGCACGCCGCACATTCGCCACCGTCCGCGCGGGCCCGGAATTGGCCCTTGTGCGCATCTTTGTGGCAATCCATGCATTTCGCGAACGGCACAGGCGTTTTGAAGTCCCCATGGGTGTGGCAATCGCTGCACGCAACCGAGGCGTGTTTGCCCAGCAGGGGATACTTTGTCTTTGAGTGGTCGAACCCTTGCAATTGGGCGATGCGGTTCCAGTTCGTCGTGTTATGGCAGGACTCGCAAGGCGCCGTAAAACTGCCCTTGTGAGGATCCGTGTGGCACCCCGTACACTTAGCGAACGATAGGCCCGTGTACTTTACGTATGGTTTCGCATCGGCGATGGACGGATGACACTTGGCACACGGAGTCTTTTCGTGGGCTCCAGTGAGGGGATATTTGGATTTCGCATGGCTAAAGAGAGAAGCCGGTTTCCAGGCCTCCACGGTATGGCAACGGGCGCAATCTTTTCCGACCTGGCCGCGGTGTTCGTCCTGATGGCAGGTGGCGCATTCGCGGGAGAGCCCGAGGTAAGTCCGACCGAGGTCTTTGACGAGGATCCCACCGCGTGCAACCGCCGGAATGAAATCCGCCTTGTGGCAATTCGCGCAGGCGACGCCCGCGTGTTTTCCCGTGAGCGCGAAGCCGGTCTTGCTATGGTCCAAGGTCTCGCGGCTTGGTTCCCAATGAACGAGCGGAAAATCGGCGCCGTTGTGCTCTGAGTGGCAGCGGGCGCAATCTTTCCCAGTTCCATTCGCGTTTACCCACACGGCGTGCATACCGCGCCGCTGCGTCACGCGGTCGCGTATCTCGGTATGGCATTCCAAACATTTCAACTGTGCAGCGCCACGGGCCAGGTCGTGGCATTTTGTGCAGTTTGTCGGGCCCGACAGCGTTTGGTGAGCCTTCGAAAGGGGCCCAGGAGAAATTTGCGCGCGAGCGGGGCGCTCTTTGAGCGTTCCGAGAAAACAAATGAGCGCGCCGATGCAGACCGCTAAAGACACCCTCCTCAAGCCGGACGCTCTCGATCTGAACTCTCGAGACATTCTTCCTGTTGGCGGACAGCTGGAACTAGCAACAAACGGCTGGATGATCGCATGCTAACACGCGAGTGAATGTGGATTGGGCAAATCGCGACAATGTTCCCAAAACATCAAGCATCGAATCCGCATTTCGGAGCGTTAGAGAGTAGTCAGAAAAGTTAGACACAGTGAATCAAGGAGATAGGTGGTGGGGCTGGGGAGGTTCGAACTCCCGACCTAAGGTTTAGGAAACCTTCGCTCTATCCATCTGAGCTACAGCCCCACGGTACCTGCGGCTTTTATTTTATATGGATTTACGAGATTTGCAGCAAGCTTTGCAAGTATGGGAAACACCGTCTTGGCACGCTTCTGTTGCGGAATTGACTGCGGTCCGAGTGTGTGGGTTTCCTAGAAAGCTAAGGCGTCCTCGCGCGACAGATTTCCTTTGTACCCGCGCTTGTCCCCGCGGACTCCTTCAGCCCTCACCTTTGAGGATGCGGCGCAGTGAAACCTGGCTGTAACAATGGATTGACCGAACGTTCACACGTCACGGTCTAGAATCTCGCCTCGAGAGCTTCCCCATGAACATTTTGATAGTAGAAGACGACCGAGAGATGGCCGATGTACTGGTGCGCGGGCTTCAGGAAGAAGACCATGATGTGAAACTCGCCTGCGACGGCGACACCGCCCTTCGTCTGTCCGGCGATAGCTGTTTCGATCTAATTCTCTTGGATGTAATGCTGCCGGGCCTGAACGGACTCGAGGTTGCCAAACGGCTGAGAATGCGAAGCGAGCGTGTCCCGGTCCTGATGTTGACGGCCCGCGACGCCCTCCAGGATGTGGTGCTGGGACTGGATGCCGGGGCCGACGACTACCTGACGAAGCCCTTTTCTTTCTTGGAGTTGCTGGCGCGCATCCGGGCCTTAGGGCGGCGGAGCGTAACCGCGCCGAAAAACGTGCTGGAAGTCGAAGACCTGGTTCTGGACGTAAGTTCGTTCCGCGCCTTCCGCAAGGGCCGCGAGATTCATTTGTCCTTTACGGAATTCCGGCTGTTGGAGTTGCTGGCCCGCAACCACGGGCGTGTCGTTTCTCGCCACGCGATCTTGGAATCCGTTTGGAGCAACCGCCGTGAAATTGGCGAGAACACGGTTGACGCTTTTGTTCGGCTGCTGCGGAAAAAAGTGGAAGACACGCAGCACGGGCGGCTGATCCAGACACATCGCGGGTTCGGCTATTCCATCGGGGTTCCGAACTGAGCATGAACGTGCCGATCCGCGCTCGGCTGACGGCCCTGTATTTTGTGGTGCTGACGGTTTCCTTTGCGCTGTTCGTGTGCGTCAGCGATTTTGGCTTCCAGCGCAGCATCGACGCCACCGTCGATGCTGCCTCGCGGACCAACCTCGAGAGCGTCGAGCGCGTGCTGGCCCATGCCGCTGGCAAGGATGACGGTGAACTGCGTGACGCGCTCACCACGCTTGCCGATGTCTGGCCGAACGGTGCGCTCTTCGAAGTGGCCGACGCGCAGGGGAATTGGATCTACCGTCCCGCACGCTTTCTGCAAGCCTACCCGGCATTGCCTCCTGCTGGCGGACACCAGCTCTCTTTTTTCACTACCAACCTCGACCGTTTGCAATACCGGGTGGCGCTACAGCGCGTCGAAGCCGGCGACCGCACCTTTGAAATCCACACCGCGGTCCCCACGGAGCCGTTCGATCAAGCGCTCGATCATTTTCGGCTGATTGAACAAGAAACGTTGCCGCTGCTGGTCTTTGTCGCTTCGCTGCTGGGTTATTGGCTCAGCGGAAGGTCATTGGCGCCGGTCAATCGCATCATCGAAACCGCGGAATCCATTGGCGTGCAGAGCCTGTCGCGCCGCTTGGAAGTGCCCAAGGCCCGAGACGAGCTGCGACGCCTGACGCAAACCCTCAATGCCATGCTCGGGCGCATCGAGGCCTCGGTCAAGAGGATCACGCAATTCACCGCCGACGCGTCCCACGATTTGCGAACGCCGGTGGCGGTAGTCCGTGCCACCGCGGAGATCACGTTGCGCAGGCAGCGCAGCGCGGGGGAGTATCGCGACGCCTTGTCCAGGATTCTGGAAACTTCCGTCGAAACCTCGGAACTTCTCGAGAATTTGCTGACGCTGGCCAGGGCCGATGCGGGCGTCGCGGCCATGGACATGCGCTTGGTCGATCTTGTTGGCTACGTCCGAAAAGCCAAGGAGCGTGCGGTAGTGCTGTCGGCCGACAAGACCTTGCATTTCACGGCACGAATGCCCGCCGACCCGGTATGGGTACGAGCGGACGCCATTGCCATCGACCGGCTGTTGCTGATCTTGGTCGACAACGCCGTGAAGTACACCCCCGCGGGCGGCCGCTGCGAGATTGAATTGTCCCAGGACCGCGGTCAGGCCGACATCACGGTGCGCGACACCGGCATCGGCATTTCCGAGGGCGATCTCCCCTCCATTTTTGAGCGCTTCGTGCGCGCCGACCGTGCGCGCTCGCGGGAAACGCCTGGGGCGGGCCTGGGCCTAGCCATCGCGCGCTGGATCACGGAGATGCACGGCGGCACCATCGCGGTGGAAAGCAAGCTCGGCGCGGGTTCGGTATTTCGGGTGCGCCTCCCAGCTTCTTCCGCCGGGTCAAGTCTTGTGGTTTGAGGGACATACCTGAAATGAAGTTGGCGGTGCCTGAAAGAATTTCAGGTTCATTTTAACCGTTCCTTAATCTTCGTTCATCGCCCGTTCTTACTCTTTGGCCTAAATAGTAGGTACCGACCAAGTGATCTGGAGTGAGCAATGAGGTCCCCGTCGAGGGCGTGGTTTGCGGATCGGTCTTTCTAAAATTTGAAGCGAGGGTTCAGACCATGATTTTCAAGCGTTTGAGGAAGCAAATTTTCGCAACGGCCTCCGGGGCGCTGTTGAGCACGGTCCTGGTCGCAACAGCGTTGGCCCAGGGCGGCAAAGGCACGATCAGGGGACACGTCACCGATGCGTCAGGCGGCGTGCTGCAGGGCGCTCAAGTCAGCCTGGAACCCCGGAATGAAACGCTGGCCTCCGACGTCCAAGGCGACTTTTTCATCCGCGATCTTGCGCCGGGCAGCTACACGATTACGATTTCCTACGTCGGTTTTAAAACGCTCACGAAGAATGTCGATGTGGTGGCTGGGCAAGCCGCCAACGTGGAGGCCAAGCTGGAGGTCGGAGAGCAGAACCAGGAGGTCTTAGTAGTAGCCGAGCGCGCTTCGGCGGAAGCCGAAGCGGTCAACCGCGAACGCACCGCTGACAACATCTTGCAAGTGCTGCCTTCGGATGTGATTCGCAGCTTGCCCAATGCCAACTTGGCGGACGCCCTGGGCCGCCTGCCCAGCGTCACTCTGGAGCGCGACGAAGGCGAAGGCAAATACGTCCAGGTTCGCGGGACCGAGCCGCGCCTGACCAACACTACCGTGGACGGAATCAACATCCCTTCGCCGGAATCCGGCGTTCGCCAGATCAAGTTTGACGCCATTCCCGCGGATCTTGTGGAGTCCGTGGAGATCAACAAGACGCTGCAAGCGAACATGGACGGAGACGGTATCGGCGGCTCCATCAACCTGGTCACCAAGACGGCCGGCGAGCGGCCCACCGTCGCACTCAGCGGAATGGGCGGCTACATGCCGATCCTTGGCGGACGCCAACAGTACGAGACCGCCGGAACCGTCGGCCAGCGCTTCGGTACCGACAAACGCTTCGGCATCCTCGTCGGTGGCTCCTACGATTGGAGCGGTCGCGGCATCGACGACATCGAGCCGGTATCGGATATCGCCACGTTTGCCAATGGTTCGACAGCCCTCTGGAAGGACGCCATCGACATTCGCGAGTATCGCTACTATCGCACCCGCTGGGGTTTCGCCGGCAGCGCGGACTACAAACTTGGGGAAGGGTCGAACATCTACGCCCGCGGCATTTACTCCGACTTTCAGAACTACGGCGACCGCTGGGTCTATTCGCTGACCGACAACACGCCAAACGTGAACGTCTTGGAGCCATCCGGCGGCGGCACGCCGGGCTTCAACGTACAAGATCGGCGTCCGGACATCGCCATCGCCAGCTTCCTTATTGGCGGTAAGCATGTGCTGACAAGCACCTGGTATTCCTGGGATGTTTCGGTGTCGCGTTCGCGAGACATTGATGCACAGGATGGGACCGCTCGGTTTGACAGCACGCTGGGCAGCAGCACTTGCCAATTCGATCCAGCCGCCACCACTAACAAGTTCCGGCCCCAGTGGACGCCATCGTGTTTCTCGGAAGCCTATGATCCGACGACCATGGCCTTCAATCGAGTGGATATCGGCCACGGGCAAAGTGCTCAACTGAACCTGCAACTCACCGGCGCAATGGCCAAGCGCTATCACGTTGGGGGACATCTCGCCACCATCGAGATCGGGGGCAAATTCCGCAACGCCCATAAGTTCGACGACACTTATAGCGTGCGCTACACGCCCACGGGGTCTGATCCGATCCTGCTCAGCCAGTTTGCTAACGGCCTCACGAACGACAACTACTACGACAACAGCTACAAGCTGGGATACAACCCCAACTATCAGACCATCCGTGACTTTCTCTTCGCCCATCTCGGCCAGTTCGCCAGCGCCAGCACTTTCGGAGGAGATCCCGCAAACTATGGCTTGGTCGAGAAGGTCGGCGCCGGCTACTTGATGAATACCATCGACCTCAGCAACCGCGTTCGGGTGGTCGCGGGCGTTCGTTTCGAGAACACCAACCTGACGACCTTCACCTTCGATAACCAATCGAACAGTCTGTCCGACAAGGCTTCCGGTTCGTACCTGAAGATCCTTCCCAGCGTTTCGCTGCGTTACGCTTTCAACAGCGACACCAATCTCCGGCTGGTTTATAGCCGCGGTCTTTCGCGCCCGGACCCGCAAGACATCGCTCAGTCCGTGACCTTCACCACCACCGGCAGCCCAGGAAGTCAGAAAAATACCGCCACCCTCGGCAATCCGGACCTGAGGGCCGAAACCGCGGACAACTTCGACGTACTGGTGGAACATTACTTGAATCCCTTCGGGATCATTCAGGCCGGCTATTTTTACAAGCGCCTGACCGATCCGATTGTGACGCAGAGCTTCGTCATTCCGAATTTCACGCCCACGCCCATCGCACCGACAGGAACCTACACGGTCACGCAGCCGATCAACGCCGGTGATGCGTGGATCAGTGGATTTGAAGCGGCCTACCTGCAGCACTTTACTTTCCTTCCGAAAGCGCTGGGAGGTCTCGGACTGTCGGCGAACTATGGTTACACCGCATCACAGGCCAACGGGTTGCCCGGGCGTTCGGATCATCCCAGGCTTCTGCGCAACGCGCCGAATACCTGGAATATCAGTCCGACGTATGACCGAGGCCGGTTTTCGATCCGTGTGGGCCTCTCCTACAATCAAGCGAACATCGCTTTTTACACCTTCCAGGACGGAACGGCCACGAAAGACGGCACGCCTTCCGATATCACGCCAGGCGGAGTGAAAGGACCGTTCGGCGACGGCTACTTCTATTCCCACCTCCAAGTGGACGCGCAGGGCAGCGTCCGCCTGGGTCACGGATTGAACTTCATCATGTATGGGCTGAACCTCACCAACGAAGTGTTCGGCTTCTACCAAGGCAGCCCGCAATTCATGATCCAGCGGGAATACTACACGCCGACCATTGCGGCAGGCTTCCGCTGGTCGCCGATACACGAGAAGTAAAGGTTCGTGGAGGCTTTCTCCACGCGTATGAGGTAGGTCACCCAGGCCGGAGCGCGAACCACCCCGATGTGTGGCGCTCCGGCCATTCTTTTTCCAGCACGACTGCAATCGCCATTCGGCAATGAGCGCGGCGAGACCATGAGGGACTTGTGAAGACCATAGCCTTCGGCGTTTTGTTTTGTTCGTTGCTGTCTGTGCGAGTCTTATCTCTGAACGGCGCTAAGCACGCCGCCGCTCTCCCTGCCAACGATCAGGTCGCGGTGCTGGTCGGCGCAGGCGACATTGCCGACTGTCGCGATCTCTCCGGTGCCGAAGCCACCGCAAAGCTCCTCGAAGGCATTCCTGGGACGGTCATGGCCGTCGGCGACTTGGCCTATCCCGACGGCACCAAAGAAAATTTCGCGTGTTACGACCGGACCTGGGGCCGCGTGAAGGCCCGGACACGACCTGCGGCTGGCAACCATGAGTTCCATTCCGCCGGAGGCACACCCTACTTTGAATATTTCGGCCCAGCCGCTGGCGACTCTAAGACCGGCTACTACAGCTACGAACTGGGAACGTGGCACATCCTCGTGCTGAACAGCGAATGCCAAGACCTGGGCGGCTGCCAAGCCGGCTCGGCGGAAGAAAAATGGTTGCGCGCGGATTTGGCGGCGCATCCCGCGGCCTGCACCCTGGCCTACTGGCACAAGCCACTTTTCAGCTCCGGCAGCGCCCACGGCGACGATCCGCAGTTCCGGCCGTTCTGGCAGGCGCTTTACGATGCCAATGCGGATGTGGTGGTCAACGGACACGACCACGACTACGAGCGCTTCGCTCCGCAAACCCCCAACGCCGCGCCCGATCCCCAGCGCGGCATCCGCGAATTCGTCGCCGGCACCGGCGGCAAGAACCAGCGGCCCTTCGTCGCGCCCCATGCCAACAGCGAAGCGCGCAACGCCGACGGTTTTGGCGTCTTAAAACTGACGCTGCGGCCCGGCAGCTACGATTGGCAGTTCATCCCCGAAGCAGGCAAGACCTTCACGGACTCCGGCAGCGGCAATTGCCACTAGTTGCGCGGGCCGGTTCAGCCCGTTACGTAAACCATGGCAGGATTGCCGTCTTGCGCCGGCGCATACGCGGGCGCCGCATACCGTGCCCCTAAGGCTTTTGCGCCGGCTTTTCAGTTTGTGTTGCTTTGCGGTTTGCGGGGGCGGTTTGGGGCAGCTTGGCGAAGTCTTTCAAGTACGCGCGTAGGCCGAAACTTGGGGTGATTTTGGTATATCCGGCTGCCAGTTGCTCTTTGTATCGATCCAGGTAGAAGTCCAACGCATCGCCGCGGTCCATATCGAGAATGGTGATGTCGGCGTCGCTCATGGTCAGCTTGCCGAAACGCACCCGGTTGCCTCGTAGAGATATATAGCTTCCGTTGTGCGTCTTCCTGGCGGCCTTGGACCCCGCTGCGCCGAACGTAAAGTCCACCGCACCCGCTCGAATCCCAACGGCGGTAACCTTCCCTTCGATGTGCGGGGGCGGCAGCACCTGCGCCAGATCGAGGATCAGGTCGTTTTCTTGGGTCTCGACGCCGGGCACTTTCCCGGACTTGATCAGATCGTCCACCTCCACTCCGAACAAGTCCATCAATCCCTTCACCGGCACATGTAAGGCCTTGAGCTTCTCGCTGTGAATGCGCACCCTCCCGTCGGACGTGAGGCTGAGGTGGCCGTCGGTCTCAAATGGAATGTCTCCCTTGTTGTGGAGTTTTCCTTTGACCCTAAGATGGTCGCCTTCGATGGCCACGGACAGACCAGCAAGAGGAGAATGCGGTCCGGCAAAGGCGTAGATATTAAGGACGTTGCCGAGGTCCGCGGGACGCATGGCCATTTCCGCCGCGTCAATCCGGATGCGGAAGGATTTCTTGTCGTCGAATACCGGGAACTCATTCTGGCCCTCGGGCACCAACTCGCCGTTCAACGATTTTATCTGGACCGCTATGTTCTCGGTGAAGCGATACAGTACGTTGCCCACCTGCACCTGGACCGCCGCGTCCGGTTTGGCCGCTGTCTCCGGATGGTCTTGCCCGGCGGCGATCTTCGCCGGAAAAATGCAAGCCAGCAGGCAGACTCGGGCAGCTCGCGTCCTACTCCGAGTTCCGAAATGAAACAGGCCAGCCTCAGACTTCGCCCCTCGGGTTAGCACGCTGGGCCCTCCCTCCCAACTCACGGATTGGATGCCGGAGGGCCGAACGGGGGCGTCACCGTTCCCGGGTCGGAGCGCTCGCTGGGCGTCAGTTTGTTGATCCTCATGCTGCGGAAGATTGTCGGCCAGTATTCCTTCACCACGTTGTCCAGCGCCCCGAACCCGATGCGAAACCCGAAGCGGCTGAACGTTTTTCCCGCGGTGCGCTCATCCGAAGGGAGATAGCTGTTCGCCAGCGCCTCCGCCAACAACCCTCCCAGGACATTGGACCAATTGAACGCTTCGCCGCCGCTGTCCGTCCGTGTGACCACCACGCGGCGCAGCGCGTATCCGATCCGTTGCCCGGTGGTCCCGTACAACTTCACGAAATAGCGGGGGTCCTGGTGCAGCATTGAAGGCACCAGAAACGTCCCGAACAAATGGCTGGAGGCGTTGCTGGCCACCGAAGAGCCGAAGCGTTTTCCATAGCCATTCCAGCCCTGGCCGTAGCCGGGCAGGGCATTGCGGGCTTGCCCGATTCCCGAGGTGAAGGCCGATCCCAGGAATCTCGAGGGTGCCACGGTTTCGTCCACCGCCAGCTCCAGTTTATGCAGCGGCCCCAAGCGCCCCTTATCGACGGCCAGCTCGGGAAAGAACACCGATCTCTCGCCTAGCACCTGGATCGTGGCGCTGAGCGGCGTGGCCGGCTTTTGCGTGGCGTCGTTCTGCTCCTGCTTGGGTGTCGGAGCATCGGGAAGGCTGGGGGATGGCGGTTCCTGAGCCAGCGCCACCCCCTGGGCGCCAAGCATGGCAACGGCGATGATCAAGCCCCTGGCTATCGAAGCGAGAATTACAATTCGCCGTGCGCGTGCCACGAGCCCCCCAAATATCGTAACTTTAAGCAACGGAAGCTCTTAGGCCCACCGTGGCGGTCCGCCCGAGCACCATCGTCTCTTAGATGCAGCAAACCCTGGATCGGAATATGCCCCGCGCGGTACGCAGTCGCCTCCCCTCGTCCTCAACCCGCAATTCAAAGACCACCAACCGCACGCCGCGCTAGTGAACAAGGCCCTCCTCGATTCAGCAAGGCTATGATCTGGAGGTTCGAGGGGGGCCTTTGGCATCGGTTCAAAGGGCGCCTAGTTTGCTTCCCGCGGCCGTTTTCACGGCCGAACGGCCACCAGCCCTAATTCCTGCTCGAACGCTTCGTAATCGCGGTCGCGATGCAGTAGGGAATGCCCCCCTTGCAAGCAGAACGTGGCGATCAGGCAGTCAATCGTTTTGCGCACCGTGCGTCCCCGTTTCCGCAGCTTCCGGAAATTCTGAGCCGCCGACACCGCCAACTCGGCGCTGCCCGTCTCAAATACCTCAAACGCACGCAAGTGGCGATGTATCCGCGAGAATGTGGCATCCTCGCGGATGCCTTGCAGCACCTCGCACAAAATAAGATCCGTCAATCCCAGCCTTTGCTGATTGAGCTCGCGTTCCAGCCACGCTGTCTCCGGGTTTTGTTCCCCGCGGAAGTAGTCCACCCACACGGTTGTATCCACAATGACCACGTCCCAGCCTATTCCAATCCGCGTCCCAAGCGCGACGCCTCCAGATCACCCTGCCAGTCGACCTTGCCGCGCCACCGCCGCATCTTGCCCTGCGCCTTGGTCTGAATCAGCAACCGCAACGCCGCTTCCACCGTCGCCCGCTTGGTCCGTCCCCGGCAACTCCGCATGGCCTCCCGCATCAACCGGTCGTCGATCTCGATATTGGTTCGCATGTTCTCTTCGCGCTTCCTCAATGTGTAAGAATCTCACATTTTTGTGTACCCATCAACGCCCTCGTCGTAACGTTGCGTCCGGTCTTCCTCCTCCCGCCGGGGGTGGCCCACGTGTCGTCTTTACACCTGGGGTTCTTGACTTTGCTTGCGCGGTTTCTCCTCCTACGAGCCTTGTGGCGGCGGCCTTCTGTTGACGCTGAGCCGCGAAGTGCAACTCGCCATCTTCACTCTTCGCTTTTGCTGTCATCCCGAACCCGGTCGCGCCCTTTGCGAACGGCGGTGAGGGATCTGCTTTTGTGCCCCCGCCCGCGAACGGGAGCGCCGGTCTACCCCGAATAACGAGGGGCCGCGTAGTGAAGGGGCCACGGCTTGATTTTGGCGGGCAACCACAAACGATTGATTTGTGGCGCGGTTTTTGTTGAACGACGAGGACCGTCTGTCAGAGTCGCACCACTAGATCGGATTCAGTATTTCTTGCCAGGTTTTGATATCTCCCGCACTGGAAGAAGACACAATCAAATTAATGGTGATGCTCTCGGGCGCGTTACCCGGCCCTTGCATAAGTCCCGCAGCGGCCACGAAATTCGGAGCGGCCGCCCCATTATTTCCGGAAAGGACAAACGCGGACGCATTTCTTCCAGGTACGGAACCCGATGCGGCCCACTCTCCGGTGACCGAGTAGGTTATTCCAAGAATTTGAAACTCAATGGTTCCTTTCATATTGCCCGTAGTGCCGGAGGCATCGACCCTCAAAATCACCTCTCTCAGATGTTTGCGCCGGTCTATTATTATGCTGCCGAGATACCAAGCCATCGAAGCACCCTCCGTCTTGTATTTTTGCCAGGTTTAAGGAGTCTCTTTGGTTCCTGAATGATTCCGGAAGTGGAAATATTCGCTTTCGGGGTCATGCTTTTCGATGGCCTTGTCCGGTACGTCCTCACATATTAAACCGGGGGGATATTACTTATGCGGATAAGTCCAAGTCAAGGAATTTTAGAAAATACGAGCACGCTCTTCTACCGCTGGCGGCGGGTGGCCCCGCCCGCAATGGCTAATCCGAAGTTGGGTGCCCACGTGCCGGTTTTACACGTGGGGGTTCTGACTGGGGAACTCGGGGGGGGAACTCGGGGACGGACGGGACGTTTTCCGATACTTTGACGTCCAACCCGCAATTCATTCTAATACTTGTACTTACAAGATATCATTTGACATGCGGTAAATATGTGATATACTAGGCCGTGTTTGTCCTGACCAACCCGCGGCCGTATCCCTCTTCCACTTCTATCCAGCGCATCAAAGCGCTTTGCAAACGCAAATTCGCCCCTTTATTTTCAACAACTTCCAACATGCCAATTTGCAAGTCCTTTCCTTTGATATCCATACGCACTACCCCGGGGGTGGGGGGGTATGAGTAGGCCAGTGCGCTCCAGCACCCCCGCAAAGCGCATCGCTGCGCCCCTCTTGTGCAAATCGTCTCTTTATTTTCAACAGCTTACAAACTGCCTTTTTGCTAACTCCTTTTCTTTGATACCGATACAAACTGCCCCAGGGGGTGGGGGGGGATGAGTAGGCTAACGGACCACCACCAGTCACGAATCACCAGTCACCAGTCACCGTTTTCCAAGGCCAGCCCCACCAGCTCGCCCGCGCCGAGCACCTCTCGCGGCCTCCCCGGCTGTGCTATTATCCGCTCGCCGCACGATCTGTTCCCAGCCCTGCCGCGACGGAGGAACTCATGAGCCGCACGCTGAAAATTATTGCTATTGTCGTCGGGGTCTTGATCGTCATTGTGCTGGTCTTGCCCTTTCTCATCCCGGTCAACCAGTTTCGGCCAACCATCGAGGAAAAGGCCTCCGCCGCCTTGGGGCGCAAAGTGGAGGTCGGCAATCTGAGCCTTTCGCTGCTAAGCGGCTCGCTCGCTGCGGACAATCTGTCCATCGCCGACGATCCTAAATTCGGCCAGGCGCCTTTCCTCACCGCCAAATCGGTCAAGGTCGGCGTCGAGTTGATCCCGCTCATTTTGTCGAAAACTCTCAACGTCACCGAGATCGTCATCGACAGTCCACAAGTCCTGCTGATCCGTGGCCCCGGCGGCCAATGGAATTATTCTTCCTTCGGAGGCGCCGCCGCAAAATCGCAGGCGAAGCAGCCACCCCCCGCGGCCAAGCCTGCTGCTTCGTCGTCCTCGTCGGCACCCGGCGAGTTTTCGGTCGCCAAGCTGGAGCTGAAGAATGGGCGCATCACTATTGGCTCGACCAGCGGTCAGAAACCCAGCGTCTATGACCACGTCGGCTTGGTGGCCTCCAACGTCTCGCTAACCTCGAAATTTCCCGTGACCCTCACCGCCGATCTTCCGGGCGGCGGCAATTTCAAGCTCGACGGCACTGCCGGGCCGATAGACCAGGCGGATGCCGTCCTGACCCCCGTCAACGCCAAACTTACCGTGAACTCCCTGAACCTGGCGTCCACTGGATTTCTCGATCCGTCCGCGGGCCTGGGCGGCCTGCTCGATCTCAACGCTACTTTCGCCTCCGAGAAAGGCGAAGCGCGCACCATGGGCACCGCGAAACTTTCCAAGGCGATGCTGGTGGCCGGCGGCGCTCCCGCCGGCGTTCCGGTCGATGTGAATTTCAATACCAAATACAACCTGGTCAAGAACGCCGGCGTTCTGGAACCCTCGACGCTGAAGGTCGGTGGCGCCGTGGCCAACCTTTCCGGCACCTACGAAGTTCCTACCGACGGCGCCATCCTGCACATCAAAGTAGACGGGAAGGACATGCCGGCGAAGGACCTGCAGACGTTTCTCCCCGCGGTGGGAATTCACATGCCAACCGGCGCGTCGCTGCAAGCCGGCACGCTGAACACCAATCTGGACGTTGCGGGCCCCACCAACAAGCTGGTGATCACCGGCAACGTCGGACTTTTCGCGGCGAAACTTGCCGGTTTCGACCTGGGCTCCAAACTTTCCGCGATCTCCGCTCTTACCGGCGTCAAGTCCGGAAGCGATCTGGTGATTGAAAAACTCACCAGCAATGTGCGCGTCGCGCCCGAGGGCATCAAGGCCGACAATTTCGACGCGGTCGTCCCTGCCGTGGGCTCCATGGTTGGCGGCGGCACCATCGATTCCAAAAATGAGATGGACTTCAAGATGGCGGTGACGCTCACCGATGTGCTCGGCGATGCGGCGAGTCCGGTGTCGACCGCCGGAGCGTTGCTGGGCAAGTTCGGCGGTGGCGGTGGCGGCTGCAAGAAAGGCACCACCGTGCCGTTTCAGATCAAAGGCACGACCTCGAATCCCAAGTTCATTCCCGACGTCGGCGGCCTCGCCGCAGGGATGCTGAAGTCTCAGCTCGGATGCGTCGGCGGCCTCGCCTCCGGCGCCGCGAAAACCCCGCAAAACGCCGCCAGCCCGCTGGAGCAACTGGGCACCAGCGCCCTGGGCGGCCTGCTGAAAAAGAAAAAACCATAACTGCAAAGAAAGAGCCATAGCTGAAAAAGAAAAAGCCACAGCTGCAAAAGCCAAAGCCAAAGCCAAAGGTGAAGCTGGAAAAGAAAAAGCCATAGAGTCAGTTCCGGGTTCCGCCGTTCCGGGCCATCAGCGGTTTTCTTTCCGCCGCGCTAGGTCCTTCACCGCTTTCGCCGCGTTGCGTTCGTCTTCACCTTTCCCGGTGCTCTTGGTTGCGTTCCAGCGGAGACGCAGCGCCTTCCGGGCCCACGCTCCGTTCTGCGCCGCGCCTTTGTCCGTCCGCGATTCCTCGCTCGCGCCGCTCATCATCTTAGTTTCCTTGACTCTTCGGAAACTTCCCCCTAACCTTTTCCGTCTGCCAAGCAGCTGTGTGGATCGCGTCCCTCCGCGCCGTCCAAACAAGGAGTCGTGAATGCATTCTGTCCCCGCTCGCAACGTATCGCTGGCCCTCGCAAGTGTTGCCACCCTCGCAACCCTCGCTGTTCTTTTCGTTGCGGCGCCGCCGCTGGCCGCGCAGGGCGGTGAACCGCAATATTTCGCCATTCGCGGCGCGACGGTCGTTCCCGTCTCCGGCCCGCGCATTGAAAACGCCACGGTGGTCATTTCCCACGGTGTAATTACCGCTGTCGGTAAAGACGCCACTTTCCCGCAGGAAGCGTGGATCATCGACGGCAAAGGACTCACCGTTTACCCTGGCTTGTTTGATTCCTTCACCGACGTCGGCCTTTCCGGCGGGGCGCCGGTGGCCGGCGGCGAAGGCGCTGCGCATGCGTCGCAGCCGATTTCGCGGGGACCCGAAGACCGCCCCGGCGCCACGCCGTGGCGCGATGCGGCCGGAGAAGCCAGCCTCGGCGACAAACGCGTGGAGACCTGGCGCAGCGCCGGCTTCACCACCGTGGTTTCCGCGCCCAAGGGCGGAATTTTTCCCGGTCAGGCGGCGGTGCTCGATCTAGCCGGCGAGCGCAACGGCGACTTGGTCGTGAAGGCGCCGGTGGCGATTCCCGTTTCGTTGGTACCCGTCGGAAATTTCAGCAGTTTCCCCGGTTCTTTGATGGGCACGATCGCCTATGTCCGCCAGGTGTGGCTGGACACCGACTGGAGCACCAAAGCGGAAGCCACTTACGAAAAAAATCCTCGCGGCGTAGCGCGCCCTCGCTACGACCGCTCCGAAGCGGCGCTGGCCGACGCCCTGGAAGACCACGCGGTGGTGCTCATCCCCGCGAACAACTCGGTGCAGATTCGCCGCTCTTTCGAGCTGGTGGATCGCTGGCACGTCAACGGCGTGCTCTACGGCGGCCAGATGGCCTACGAAGTCGCCGACGAAATCGCGGCAAAAAAGCTTGCGGTCCTGGTGGATTTGAAATGGCCGGAAGCGGACAAAGACGCCGATCCGGAGGTCGTGCCTTCGCTGCGCACGCTGCGCTTCCGCGACCGCGCTCCGTCCTCCCCCGCCGCGCTGGCCAAAGCGGGGGTGAAATTCGCGTTCTATTCTGGCGGCATCGCCGCGCCCAAAGACATTTTGAAGGCTGCGAAGAAATCGATCGATGCGGGTCTCACCCCCGACGCCGCGTTGCGCGCACTGACACTCGCGCCGGCCGAAATTTTCGGCGTGGCGGATCGTCTCGGCTCCATCGAAAACGGCAAGATCGCCAATCTGATCGTCACCGATGGCGACCTGTTCAACGAAAAAACCAAAATAAAATATGTTTTCGTCGACGGCCGCAGGTTCGATATACGCGAGCCGGAAAAGCCCAAGGATCCGCCCAAGGGCGACCTGACCGGCAAATGGAAGCTGGCCTACACCACGCCCGATGGCCCGGAAGAATCCACGGCCGACCTGACCATGGCCAGTGACGGCACGGTCTCCGGCACCATCTCCGGCCCGCGCGGCACCGCCAACATCATCAGCGGGTATCTCAGCGTCGACAAATTCAATTTCCTCATCAACATCCCGATTCAAGGTTCACCCTCGGACGTCACTTTCACCGGCACGTTCGACGGCACGTCGCTGAAGGGCAACATCAACACGCAGGGAATCGACATGGACTTCAC
The DNA here is from genome assembly GCA_963788495.1 of uncultured Acidobacteriota bacterium. GTDB lineage: Bacteria > Acidobacteriota > Terriglobia > Acidiferrales > UBA7541 > Acidiferrum. The sequence continues at coordinate 308,274 of CAWBGX010000010.1, forward strand.
CGGCACGAAACCGGGCACGCGAAGCATTGCGGCGGAGCAATCCACGGAAGGACGAGGAGAAGCGCGATGAGCCACGCAAGAACACGTTTCGCCTTTGCCGCCTTACTCTTCACCGCGCTCGCGGCATTGCCAACGCCCGCCGCCAATTCGCCGGCCGCCGCCGGCGAGCCCGCGCCGGTCATCTTGATTCAAAACGCCACCATCCTCACGGTTTCGCACGGCAATATCGAGCACGGATCGATCCTTATTAAGGATGGAAAAATCGCCGAGGTCGGCTTGTCCATCAAAGCCCCGAAAGATGCGCAGATCATCGACGCGGGCGGGCAGTTCGTCATGCCCGGCATTATCGACTGCCACTCGCACATCGCCATCGATGGCAACGTCAACGAAGGCAGCATCGCGGTATCCTCGATCGCGAATATTGCCGACGTGCTGAATCCCGACGACATCGACATTTACCGCGATCTCGCCGGCGGAGTCACCACCGCCAACGTGCTCCACGGCAGCGCCAATCCCATCGGCGGCCAGACGGTGGTGATCAAGCTGCGCTGGGGCCAGCCCGCCGGGAAGCTGCCGTTCGAAGGAGCCTTGCCGGGCATCAAGTTCGCTCTCGGCGAAAATCCCAAGCATTCCAACTTCGGCGCTCGCGGTGCAGGCGCGCGCTATCCCGCCACGCGCATGGGCGTGGAAGAAACGATTCGCGGCGCTTTCGCGGAAGCGCGCGATTATAAAGCCACCTGGGACCTTTACAACAAACGCACTGCCGCCGGCGAAAAAAATCTCATTCCGCCGCGCCGCGATCTGCGCCTCGAGCCCCTGGTCGAAGTGCTCGAAGGCAAGCGCTATGTGCACTCGCACTGCTACCGCGAAGACGAAATCCTGATGCTGCTGCGGGTCGCCAAGGAATTCGGCTTCAAGGTGCGCACCTTCCAGCACATCCTGGAAGGCTACAAAGTCGCGGACGAACTGGCCGCCGCCGGTGTGGGCGCTTCTACGTTCTCGGACTGGTGGGCCTACAAAGTCGAGGCCTACGAAGCCGTTCCTTACAATGCCGCGCTAATGACCCGCCGCGGCGTGGTCGTTTCGATCAACTCCGACGATGCCGAAGAAGCCACGCACTTGAACCAGGAAGCCGCGAAGACCATCAAGTACGGCGGCTTGTCGCCCGACGAAGCTCTCAAGCTGGTGACCCTCAATCCGGCGATGCAACTGGGCATCGACAAGCGCGTGGGCTCGATCGACGCCGGAAAAGACGCCGACCTGGTGATCTACAATCGCGATCCGCTCAGCGCCTACGCGGTCGTCCAGAAAACCCTAATCGATGGACGCGTGTATTTCGACCGCCAGCGCGACCTGGCGGAACGCCCCAACCTCGAAAAAGAAAAGAAAGCCCTGCTCGACAAAGAAAAGAAAGCGTCCGAAAAGAAACCCGAGGACAAGAAGACAGACGACAAGAAACCAGAGCAGAAAAAGCCCGACGAGAAGCCCAAGCCTCCGGCAGGCTCCGTGGCCACTGGCGCTAGTGTCGCCGCAGGCGGTGCCCTGTGAAGCGGCTCACCACAATGCATGCGTTCCTTTACCTCCTTTGCTTCCTGAACCTCCTGTACTTCGCGTTCGCCCCGGCAAGCGACGCGCAATCGCAACCCGCAGCCAGCTACGCCATCACCCACGCGAAAATCTTCACGCTTACGGGCCCAGCCATCGAAGACGGCACGCTGGTCATTCGTGACGGAAAAATCGCCGCCGTGGGCACGAATGTCACGGTGCCCGCGGGCGCACAAGTCATCGACGCCAAGGGCCTGCAAATCTACCCCGGGCTCTTCGACCCCATCACCCAAATGGGACTGCGCGAAATCGCCGCGGTCAGCGCCACGGTAGATACCACGGAAACTGGCGCGTACAACCCCGACGTGGTCGCCGCCGAAGCGATCCTGCCGTCGAGCGAGCACATCCCGGTGACCCGCGCTGCGGGTATCACCGAAGTTCTGGCCGTGCCCGCCAGCGGTGGCTTCGACTCCTTCGGCTCCGGCGGCATCCTCGGCGGACAAGCTTCGGCAATTCATCTCGCGGGCTGGACCATCAACGACATGCTCATTAAGAAAAGCGTCGCCATGGTTGTGAACTGGCCGGATATCCCCGAGGAGACTTTAGACCTGTCCACCTTTTCCAGAAAGCCGAGACCCTTCAAGGAAGCCAAGGAAGAATACGACAAGCAAGTCATCGAATTGACGGAGTGGTTGGAGCGGGCGCGGCACTACGCACTGGCCATGGGCCATGGCGGCCCGGCGACCTATGAGCGCGACCTCAAACTCGAAGCGCTGGTGCCGGTCACTCGCGGCGAGCTACCCGTGCTGGTCTTCGCCGATCGCGCGCGCGAAATTCGTGCCGCAGTGGAGTTCTGCGACAAGCAGAAGCTCAAGATGATTCTGGCCAGCGGCGCCGAAGCCTACAAAGTGAAAGACTTGCTACGTTCTAAGAATATCCCGGTCATTCTACGCCCGACGCTGACCGAACCTCTCGATGAGGACGACCCCTACGACCGTTTGCTGACCCAGCCCGCGGAGCTAGCGGCCGCAGGCGTGAAGTTCGCCTTCGGCAGCTTCGACAATTCCTTCGCCCGGCGCCTCGGCCAGCAAGCCGCCAACGCGGTAGCCCACGGCCTGCCATACGACGAAGCCCTGAAGGCGGTCACGCTCTATCCAGCCCAAATCTTCGGCCTAGCCGATCAGGTCGGCACCTTGGAGCAAGGCAAAGTAGCCAACGTAATCGTAACCACCGGCGACCCGCTGGAGCTCACGACCGACGTCAAATTCCTGTTCATTAAAGGCCAGCAAACCTCCCTGAACAACAAACATCTGGCGCTGTACGAGAAGTACTTGAATCGCCCGAAGGCCCGGTAGCCGAGACTCCTGCCTGCGCCAGCGGAAGCACCCAGGTCCAAGTTCACAGGCTATGGGTGTGATGTAGACTCTCTCCGAGAAACTGGTAGAAAAACTCGGGCTGATCCGTCTGAGCCGGCGTCTTGTTAAGTGTCGTTACCATGTTCAACGGTTAATACGACTTTCCCTTGCGCATGTCGTGCTTCAAGATAACGGAGAGCTTCAGCAGCGTCGCTTAACGGGTAGCGTCTATCAATGACGGATACAACTTTTCCGGCCTCCAGAAGATCTTTTAAAGAAACCAAATCCTTGCGGTTTATGTTCGCGATAAAGAAACACGCCTTCTTGCGGCCAACCAGTGATAGCAACGGTGCCAGCAGCAACGCTTGAAAGATTTGAGGCACACCGCCTCCGACGATGACATAAACGCCATCCCGACTCAGAGCACGCCGGCAATCGAAAATCGAATGATAGGCGTTGGCGGCCAAAATCAGATCGTAGCGCTGCCCACTTTTGGTGAAGTCTTCCCGGGTGTAATCAATGACATGGTCGGCGCCAAGCGATCTCGCCGTGTCCAAATTTCTGGTGCTGCACACGGCGGTAACTTCCGCGCCAAACGATTTGGCAATCTGGACCGCGAAGGTACCCACACCACCCGACGCGCCATCCACCAGAACCTTTTGGCCTGGCTGGATCCGGCCCTTATCGCGAAGACCCTGCAGGGCGGTGCTGGCCGCGACCGGTACGGCTGCCGCGTCCTCAAACGAACTATTGGCGGGCTTCAGCGCCAATTTATCTTCCATTGCGCACAAATACTCAGCAAACCCTCCCCCCGCGAAACCAGTTACGCCGAACACCTCGTCGCCTGGGTGAAACTGCTTTACGCGTTTGCCAACCGCTTCCACTCGGCCTGCGATATCACAGCCGAGGACCTTGTTTTTTGGCGTGCCCATCCCCGGGATCCGGCGGATGAACGACGGTCCACCTCGCATGTGGAACAAGTCCAATGGATTTACCGATGCGGCGTAAAGCTTTATCAAGACCTCATCGTCCTTGGGGGTAGGTTTTTCTACCTCCACGAACTGAAGAACACTCGGTGGTCCGTATTGTGTGCGTACAATTGCTTTCATAAGGCGCTCTAGCCTCGACCGGGCTTGTTGCACGGCGAACGAGAGTGTACCTCACGGCCATCGGGTGTGAAATCGAGTTTGGTGGAACCACAGGGACGTGGGCCAGCATGTTCCTGGAAATGACGCCAGGGTGGTCTTATCCAGCCGATCGCGGGGGTCGAGCCAAGCGGTTGAAACGTTCGCGCCCGGCATCCGTCAAACCGCGTAGAATCGCTGCGTTCCGAGGGGTGGTCGATGGAAACTCTGCTGCAAGACCTGCGCTACGCCTTCCGGCTGTTGGCCAAGAGCCCAGTCTTTACCGGCATCGCCGTCCTGACACTGGCGCTAGGCATCGGCGCAAACACCGCCATCTTCAGCGTAGTGAACGCCGTCCTTCTGCGCCCTCTGGCCTTTCGCGACGCCTCTCGATTGGTTCTGATCGCCGAAAGAAACCCTTATGCGACGATCAGCACCTCCTATGAAAACTACGTGGACTGGCGCGACCAGAGCCATTCCTTTGAATCCATGGAAGCCACCCGCGGGACCACCATTACTCTGACCGGAGCCGGAGAGCCGGAGCACCTGAACGCCCGCATGATGACCGCGGGCATGTTCCCGCTGCTGGGTGTGGACGCCAACCTGGGCCGGACCTTCCGCCCCGAAGAAGACCGCGCCGGCGGCGCACCGGTGGTGCTGTTGAGCTACGGCTTGTGGCAGCGCCGCTTCGGCGGGTCCCGCGACGTCATCGGCAAGTCCATGAATCTCGATGCCCAGCCGTACACGATTGTGGGCGTGCTCCCCAGCGGATTCGAATTGCTGCAGCCCGCCGAGGTGTTTCTTCCGTTCACGCCGTGGGCCGCCACTCTTCCCGACGACCGCAACTGGCATCCGGGAATTTTCCCCATCGCGCGTCTGAAGCCCGGCGTCTCGCGCGAGCAGGCTCGCACGGAGATGGCCGGCATCGCGAAACGCCTCGAAGAGCAGTATCCGATTTACAACACCGGCACCGGCGCCGACGTAGTTGGTTTGCAGGAACAGATGGTGCAGAACGTGCGCCCTGCGCTGCTGTTGCTGATCGGCGCGGTAAGCTTTGTGCTGCTGATCGCCTGCGCGAATGTCGCCAACCTGTTGCTTGCCCGCGCCGCCGTCCGCGGAAGGGAAGTGGCCATCCGCACTTCGATGGGCGCCAGCCGCTGGCGCGTGGTTCGCCAGTTGCTGACCGAAAGCGTGCTCATCTCGCTGGCTGGTGGAGCGCTGGGTTTGCTGCTGGCCTGGACCGCGCTCGGACCGCTTCTGAAAATTTCCGCGGACAGTCTGCCACCGGCTTTTTCGGTGGGGTTGGACGGCTGGGTGCTGGTGTTTACCCTGGTTGTTTCTGTGGGCACCGGGCTGCTTTTTGGAATTGTTCCCGCGCTGCGCACCGCGCGGCTGGATTTGCGCGAAACCCTCAACGAAGGTTCCCGTGGCTCGACCGAGGGCCCCGGCCAGCACCGCCTACGTGGCTCGCTGGTCGCCGTGGAAATCGCGCTGGCCATGTTGCTGCTGGTGGGCGCCGGACTGCTGTTGCGCAGTTTTTCGCGCCTGCAGGACGTCACGCCCGGATTCCAGCCGGATCATTTGCTGGTGGCCGATCTTCCGCTCTCGCAGACGACCTACGCCAAGCCGGAGCAGCGCTTCGAGTTTTACGATCGTCTTGTCGAGCGCGCGAAATCCTTGCCGGGTGTGCGCTCTGCCGCCGCGGCATCGTTTCTGCCGGTGAGCGGCGGAGGGGGGCTGCTGCATTTCAATATCACTGGGAGGCCGCCGAAGTCGCCGCATGACTACATCGCGGCCGGCTACCGCACCATCACACCGAACTATTTTGAAACGCTGGGAGTGCCGCTGCTGCAAGGCCGGCTGCTGACCCCGGCGGACAGGGAAAAAGCTCCGGCGGTGGTGCTGATCAACGCCACCATGGCGCGCACCTATTTCTCCGGCGAGAATCCCCTGGGGAAAAGGATTCAAGTGGGCGCGACTCCCGATCCTGATCCGCTCAACCCCGAGATGGAAATCGTCGGCGTTGTCGGCGACGTTCTCCAGGGTCTGGGTCTCGATCCTAAAGCGGAAATGTACCTGCCGTACCGCCAGGCCGATCAAGTGCTGCCTGTTTTTCAACTGTCGGTGGTGCTGCGAACGGCCGGCGATCCCTTGCTGCAAGCCGCGGCACTGCGCAGCGCTCTGGCGGAAATCGATCCCAACCAGCCTCTGGTGAAAGTGCGCACCATGGAAGACAACATGGCCGCGACCGTGGCTCAGCCGCGCTTTCGCACTTGGCTTATCGGCATCTTCGCCGCTTTGGCGCTGCTGCTTGCCGCCGTGGGCATTTACGGCGTGATGTCCTATTCGGTGACGCAGCGTACCAGCGAAATTGGCATTCGCGTCGCGCTGGGCGCGCAGCCTTCCGATGTGTTTCGTATCGTGGTAGGAGAAGGATTGCGGCTGGCGCTGTTGGGCGTCGCCGTGGGGCTGGTCGCGGCCCTGGTGTTGACACGGGTCCTGCAGACTTTCCTCTACGGGATCAGCGCCTCCGATCCGCTGACGTTCGCCGGCGTGGCCGTCCTGCTGACCCTGGTCGGCGTCGCCGCATCGTTTTTCCCCGCGCGCCGCGCCACCCGCGTGGATCCGATCGTGGCTTTGCGCTACGAATAGGCGCGCTTCGTAGCAGGTATCCACTCCGTTTTTCTCGCAACCTGAGGAAACTTTCCTGCCGATAATGCGTTCATACTGTTAGGTCCATGCGCATACGTCCGCTCGCCGCAATCGCGCTTTTGCTCCTGACTGTCTTCGCTAGGCCTTCGCGCGCCCAGGATGCCGCCAAGATCGTGGATCAGTACATCAAGGCCGAGGGCGGCTCGAAAGCGCTGTCGAAAATGCAAACGCTGACGCTCGAAGGCACTTTCAGCGCCGCCGATGGCCAGGCTGGAAGCTACACCTTTAATACCAAGCTGCCCAACCGCTACTACTCCGAGCTGGTCGTCGGCGACCGGTCGCTGATTGAGGCTTACAACGGAAAGTCGGCCTGGCATCGGGACTCCTCCGGCGAGATTGCCACCCTGGTTGGCGCGGAAGGGGCTCAGCTGGAAGCGGCGGGGCTGTATTACAACTCGCGGCTGGTGAACGCCAAGAAGAACAAGCTGGGTATCGGGTTTGCGGCGCACGCGCAGGTTCGCGGCAAAAACGCGCTGGAAATCGAAGCGACCAATTCCGCGGGCATCAAGCGTCACGTGTTTTTTGACGAGCAGACCCACTTGATCCTGAAAGAAGAGGCCACCATCGGCGGCATCGACGAGCAAATTCTGTACGACGATTACCGCAGCGTTGATGGCGTGAAGCTGCCTTATAAGATTGAGTTGCATCGCGGAAACGACGGTCGTACGACATCAGCGTCACGCGCGTGGTCGTGAACGGCACCGTGGGCGAAAGAGTTTTCGACTTTCCCAAGAAGTCGCAGGTGCAGTTGCCGGACTTGAAAGCGCTGTTCAAGGAAATCGACGACAATCAAAAGGCCATCGACAAGCTCAAGGAAAATTACGCGGGCACCCGCGCCGAGGAAGAAACCGAATACGACAAAACCGGGAAGATCACCAAGCGCGAGTTCAAGGAGTACAGCTTCTTCTACCTGGACGGCAGCGAGATTTCGACGCTGGTGAAAAAAGACGGCAAGGCGCTGGACGACGAAGAGCAAAAGAAAGAAAACGAAAAGACCCAGAAGGAGATTCAGGACATTCAGAAGCACGAGGCCAAGAAAGAAGCCAAAGAAGAAAAAGCCAAGGAAGAAGGCAAGGAAAATAAGGACGACGACGATGTAGGCATCGAGGTTTTCCTGCGAGCCTGCCAGTTCGTCAATCCGCGCCGCGAGCGCTTCCGCGGCCAGGATGTCCTGGTCTTCGATTTTGAACCCAATCCGGAATTCAAGGCGCACAAAATCGTAGAGAAAATCGTGCAGAAGCTGGCCGGCGTCGTATGGATCGACGAGAACGCCCACGACGTCGCGCGGCTGGAGGCCTACTTTGTAGGCGACTTCAAATTTGCCGGCGGCCTGCTGGCCAATTTGCAAAAAGGCACCAGCTTCATTTTCGAGCAGGCGTTTATCAACAACGAGGTGTGGCTGCCGACATACGAAGAAGCCCATGTCGGCGTACGCTTCCTGTTGGTGAAAGGGATTCAGGCCAACGCCGTCACCCGATATTCGGACTACAAGAGGTTCAACGTGGAAAGCGTTGCCACGGTCGGCAAGCCCAAAGGCGCCGCCGACTCGCCTGCCGACCCACCTGCCAACGCTCCGGCCAAGCCACAATAGCAGGAGCCAGGCGGTTTTTCGCCTACTGGAACGTTCATCCCCGCTGAAACGAACGGATCAATCGAAGAATTTATAGCACCTATCTGAAATTCCGCTTGGCACAATCTGACGAATCTGCGCTCAAACTATACATCGTGCGGTATCCTTGAGGCATCCAATTTCGGTATGAACGTGGCCAAACCAAATCCGAGCATCACCCCGCGCGAGATACTCAGCGCCTGGGGAAAAATTCTCACCGGCAAGGCCCCCATGCTCTCGATCGAAATAACGCGCGAGTGCCCGCTAAGTTGTCCCGGATGCTACGCCTACGGCGATTCGCACCTGGGAGGCGAAAAAGTTCTCCGCGATCTGAGCGACTATCGAGGCGATGCGCTGGTCGACGGCGTCCTGGACCTGGTGCGAAAACATCAGCCCATGCATGTTTCGCTGGTGGGCGGCGAGCCGTTGATGCGCCACCGGGAGCTGAGCGAAATTCTTCCCGCGCTCAGCGCCATGGATGTCTTCACCCTGGTGGTCACCAGCGGCGTCATTCCGATTCCCACGGAGTGGATGGATCTGCCCCGCATGCGCGTCGCCGTCTCTATCGATGGTTTGCCGGAGCATCACGACATCCGCAGAAAGCCCGCCACCTACGAGCGCATCCTGAAAAACATCGCCGGCCGCGAAATCAACGTCCACTGGGTGATCACCCGGCCCATGCTGGAGCGCCCCGGCTACTTGGAAGAGTACGTTTCCTTCTGGAACGCACGTCCCGAAGTAAATCGCATGTGGGTCAGCCTATACACTCCGCAAATCGGGGAACAAAGCGCGGAAATGTTGACTCTGGAGAATCGCCAGCAAGTGGCCAGAGAGCTCCCGCTGCTAGCCAAGAAATTTCCCAAACTTCTCATGAACGCCGGCATCGCGCGCGCCTTCCTCCATCCTCCCAGCAGCCCGCGCGATTGCTTGTTCGCCAAAATGTCCGCCAACTATTCCGCCGATCTCGAAACGCGCGTCGATCCCTGCGTCTTTGGCGGCCAGCCGGACTGCTCGCAATGCGGCTGCATCGCCAGCAGCGGTTTGCATTGGATTCGCACCGTGAAGGTAGCCGGCCCGGTCCGCGTTGGCCATTTCGTAGGCGGTTCGGTCGGCGTGGGATCGCTGGTCAATCGTCTGAGGCGTCGCCCGGTGCCGCCTTCGAGGTGGGGCTCCGGCGGCCCGCAGGTAGGGAGCAAGCCGGAGCTGGTGCAGATCCAGAGCTAGGCCAGCTCGCGGGCGCACAAATCGTCGCCGGCCGCAGATGTTTTTACCGCGAGGCAGTCACCATGTCGAGCACTTCTCGCACCTTCTCCACCAGCGCGCTCGGAGTAAAGGGCTTCTGCAAGAACGCCACTCCGGTCTCCAAGTTACCCCCGTGCGCGATGATGTTATACGTATAGCCCGACATATACAGCACGCGCATCCGCGGAAGCCGCGCCGTCAATCGTTTTGCCAACTCCCGCCCGCTGATTCCCGGCATGATCACATCCGTCAGCAATAAATGAATCTCTGCCCGTTCGTTCTCGACGATGCGCTCGGCGTCCTCGGGTCCCGCCGCCTCGATAATGAAGTAGCCCTGGGCCACCAGCACCGTGCGCGTCAGCTCGCGCACTTGCGGATCGTCTTCCACCAGCAGCACGGTCTCAGTCCCCTTGCGATTCGCCGCCGGCGCCTTGCTCGCGGTCACAGCTTCCACAGGCTCGTCGACGCGCGGCAGATACACCTTGAACGCCGATCCTTTACCCGGCTCGCTATAAACCCAAATGTACCCACCGCTCTGCTTCACGATGCCATACACGGTGGAGAGCCCCAACCCCGTTCCCCGGCCGCTCTCCTTGGTGGTATAGAACGGCTCGAAAATGTGCGCCACGGTATCCGCGCTCATCCCGATTCCCGTGTCGCTGACCACCAGCATCACGTAGCGCCCCGGCTTCACCGAGGCATGATCTCTGGCATAGCTCCCGTCCAGATCGACGTTCGACGTCTCAACCGTCAGCCGCCCGCCCTGCGGCATGGCATCGCGCGCATTCACCACCAGGTTCATGATCACTTGCTCGATCTGCCCAGGATCGGCCTTGATGGTTCCAACGTTCTTGCCCGCCAGCGTCACCATCTCGATGTCTTCGTCCATCAGCCGCCGCAACAGCTTGTCTAGCCCCACCACGATGCTGTTCAAATCCAGCACCTTTGGCTGCAGCACTTGACGCCGGCTGAACGCCAGCAACTGCCGCACCAGGCCCGCGGCGCGTTCTGAGGCGTCCTCGATCCGCTCGATGTCCGTCCTCAGTTCGGGTTGCACCTTGGCCCGGCCTAGCGCCATCTCGGTATAGCCCTTGATGATGGTCAGCAGATTGTTGAAATCGTGCGCGATGCCGCCAGCCAGCCGCCCCACCGCTTCCATCCGCCGCGCTTGCTGCAACTGTCCCTCCAGTTGCTTGCGGTCGGTGATATCCACGATAATGCCTTCCATCAATCGCCGCAAATCGCTGCCGGTCACCACCACCGCCGTGTCGCTCACCCAGATGACCCGCCCATCTTTCCGGACCACCCGGTACTCCGCCTGAAAACGCTCTCCGCGGTTGCTGGTTTCTTCGGCGGCCACCACGATGGCGTGATCCTCGGGATGAACGTGGCGCATCCACGCCCGCGAGTCGGCAATCCATTCTTCCGCCGAGAACCCGAAGATGGTTTCCACTTGCGGGCTGACGTACAGCCATTGCCCGTCAACACCCAGCTCCGCGATGTAGCTGATGGCGGACACATGCTCGATCAGCGCCCGGTACTTAGCTTCCGCCTCGGCCCGCCCCTTCTGCGCGCTGAGCCGCTGCGTGATGTCCCGGGCCACGCAAACCACGCCTCCGTCCGGCAGCTTGGTGACTGCCATCTCCAGGGGCACCACGGTTCCGTCGGCGTGATGGATCGTCAGCGGTCCGAACCATTTTCCATGTTCCTCGATGCCCTTGCGGATTTCGCCCTCCACGGCCCCGGCATCCCGCGAGTTCGACACTTCTCTCCACGGTTTCCCGATCATCGCTTGCGGGCTCGAGTGGCCGATCATTCGCGCGTACGACGAGTTCACGTAGCTGAATCTTTCATCGGCCCCAACGATCGCCATTCCATTGATCGCCGAATCCATGGCCAGCGTGTTGCGCTGCGCCAGCTCCGCGCTCTGCGCCTTCCGATATTCGCTGAGTCCCAGCCGCGCGGCGTAACAGCTGATCGAAAGGCCCAGGACCCAGAATCCCAGCGCCTGCCAATCCGGTCCGAGCTGCGCCACCACGAGCAGTACCAGCAACGGCGCCAGCGCCAGCATCACGTGCTTCCCGGCGAATGCCGGCAGCGCCTTGCGGCGCAGCGCGGTGGACGCAGCGCTCTCTTCCGGTTCCTTCCAATTTCCCGCCCACAGCGCGCCCACCAGAAACGGCAGCGTCCAGCCCAGGTCGTACCACGTCCCGGTTTGCACGCCGTGGATGTTCTGTACGTAGTCGGTGATACCCCCGCAAAGCGCCGACACTCCCAAAAACAGCGCCAAACCGGTGTACAACGAACGCAGCCGCCGCGTTGGCAGGCTCACCGCCAGCACCGTGGCAATCACGATCAGCACCACGTTAATCACGTTGTAGATCCACTGCATGAATATTTCGATCGACGGTGTGGCGGGGCCCCGCAAAAGCTGTACGTAGAACAGTCCAAAGAACGCAGAGAAGAAAACCACGGAGACCTGCACGGAATCCAGTAACGTTTCCCCATCGAACCCGCCCGAGTCTCGCTCTTTGTCGAGAAACAGCGCGATGGCGAAGAACATGCCTTGGAAATCAAACAGAATGCGCGCCGTGGAGATTGCCGGCACCGGAACGCGCAGCCAGTTCTCGTAATACATCCACCCCAGGTTGGCCACGCCCCAGGTCGCCATCCCCAGCCCCACCAACACCCAGAACGGCCGGCTGACCCCGCGTCCCCGGCGCGCCGCCCCGAACGCCATGGCGGTGGCCCAGCCGCAAGCCACTAATTGCAGGCAGTTTGCCGCCAGCGAACCCATGGGAGATGTTCCAAGGATCAAAACTTCGCAGACGTGTAGGCCGACGAGGATCAGCGCCAAATAGGGCAGCTTGCGAGTCATCCCAGGGTGGCTCCTTCTGCACTCGGCGCGAGAGGTCCGATACACCTAATTTTAGGGCATTTATGGACGGCCCAGTACCCTCGCAACCCCCGCCGTACCCCAAGACTAAACCCTGTCCTGGCCTGATTTCCGCGCCCGGTGACGTTACTCTTGCGCCACTCAGCCATCCTTTCCGGCACCTCTCAGGGCAAAATATTCAACATGGCCACCCTCGAGAGCCGCGTCCGTCAAAGTGTCTCGCTTCCCGCCAAAATCGCCAGGCTGGTAGCCACGTTGGCCGAAAGCAAAAAGACCAGCGCCAGCCGCGTTCTCGTGGATTTGATCGAAACCGGCCTGCAGGCCAAGGAAGCCCAACACCGCCGCTTCTTCGAGGTCACCGATCTTCTCGCCGAAGCCACCGACCCCGCCGAACGGAAGCGCCTCCAAGAAGAACTAGCCCGCATGACCTTCGCGGAATAATCCTTACCCTAGACCCTGTCGCGATTGTTCACGTCGTTTTGATCTGTTGGGTTCCCACCATAAGACGGGCACGGCGTGCCGTGCCCCTACGAGCGAACGTAGAGCCCAGCCAGCGCGATGGTGAAAGCATTTGAAGGGAATCGGACGCCTATTCCGCTCTTCTCTGTGACCTCTGTGTCCGATCTCCGTGCGCTCTGTGTTAAATCTTTTTTCTTTTTCTCTCTGTAGCTAAGCAGCTCGCCGACCCGAAGCGTCGCTCTATCTTCCCTCAAACGGATACTTATCCTGTGCCTGCACCGCCGCCGCCACCCGCCGCCGCAGCGCGATAGTATCGACCGCCGCCCGCTTCCCGAACCGCTTCAACACCGCCATCTGCGTGGTCAGCATATCGCCTTCATTCACCGCGGCGATGGCTCTCTTGGCCTCGTGCTCCACGCGCTCCGCCGCGTCCGCGATAAACACTCGCGTCGCGTCGATCATCGTCTGTGCCGCCGCCTCGCCCTTGGCCGCTGCGGCCTTCTGCGCCCGCAGCAAACAAGACTCCATCGCGTAGATCTCCATCACCACATTGGAAAGCGCCCCGATCAACTCCTGCTCCTCGGCGAGCTTCTCGCGATATTTCTGCATCGCGCCCCCGGCCGCCTGCAAGAACATCTTCTTGGCGTTGCCCACCACCCGCGCCTCGTCGGCCAGCACGCCCTCCGGCGCCTCTTCCAATGACGGCCCCGCCAGAATCTCATCCGCCAATTTCATAGCCGCGGGGATCAACGCCAATTGACCGCCCAGCGCCCGCTTCATGAGCATCTGGATGATCAGCATGCGGTTGATTTCGTTGGTACCCTCAAAAATCCGGTTGATGCGCGAATCCCGGTAAGCCCGGCACACCGGGTAGTCCTCGTGGAAGCCGTATCCGCCAAAAATTTGCACGCCTTCATCCACCACGTAATCCAGCATTTCGCTGCCGTACACCTTGGCAATCGAGCTCTCGATGGCGTATTCCTCCAAAACCTTCATGGTGCTCTGAATCTTGTCGCCGCCGGAAGCCGAAGCCGCCGCCATGGCCATGTCGATATTTCCCGCGCTGCGATACACCATCGACTCCACCGCGAAAATCTGAATGGCCATCTCCGCCAGCTTTTCCTTCATCATTCCAAACTCGCCGATCTGCTTCCCGAACGCTTTCCGTTCCTTGGTGTACTTCGAGGCCGTGGTCATCACGTGCTTCGAGCCGCCCACCGCCGAGGCCCCCAGCGTAAAGCGCCCGGCGTTCAGAATATTGAACGCCACGATGTGCCCGCGCCCGATTTCGTGCAGCACGTTCTCCTTGGGCACCTTGCAATTCTCCAGAAAGATCGGCGTCGTCGAGCTGCCGTGGATGCCCATCTTGTGTTCTTCGTTCCCGGGCTTGAAGCCGGGAAACGTGCGCTCCACGATGAACGCTGTAAACTTCTCCCCATCGACCTTCGCGAACACGATGTACAAGTCCGCGAACCCGCCGTTGGTAATCCACATCTTCTGCCCGTTCAGGATGTAGTGCGTGCCTTCCTTGTTCAATTCCGCGCGCGTGAGTGAATTCTGTGCGTCCGAACCGGCCTGCGGTTCCGACAAACAATACGCCCCGATCAATTCCGCGGTAGCCAGCTTCGGCAAGTACTTCTTCTTCTGCTCTTCGGTCCCGAAATAAACGATCGGCAAGGTCCCGATGCCCGCGTGCGCTCCATGGGTCACCGCAAAGCCGCCGTAAATCGACAACTTTTCCGTCAGCACGGTCGTGGCGATCTTGTCCAAGCCCGCCCCGCCGAACTGTTCCGGAACGCTGCCGCCCATCAACCCCACTTCGCCGCCCTTGCGCACCAGTTCCGCCATCAACCCGGGCTTCTTGTTCTCCAACTCCTTGACGAACGGCATCACTTCCTTGGTGACGAACTCCTCGGCCGTCTGCCCGATCAGCTTCTGGTCGTCGGTCAAATCCGCAGGCGTAAACACATCCTGGGCCAGTGGCGACTCCAGGAGAAAACTTCCGCCCTTCGCAGCGGTCTTGGTTACGGTCGCGGTAGCCATAATGTGTCTCCTTTTTCTCGGCGCTTGAACGGAAGGGCTTCCTTATTTTTCGGGGAAAGCCCAATTCTACGCCCCACCCACCCAACTGGCAAAACACCAAAGGAAAGCCAGCCCAAGCAAATCAACCAGCGCGCTTGATGTTTCTCTTCTCTGCGTTCCCTCAGCGCCCTCTGCGTCTCTGCGTTATCTTTTTCCTTTTCTTCTCTCTGCCCTCTGTGTCAACTCCGGTCCCTTCGCATCCTCACCCAATCCCCCCAAAAAGGCTATAGAACAAAAGTCCTAAAACAACAACGGTCACCGCCACGTAAGTCCAATCCCGCTGCCACAAAAACGCCAAAAACGAGAACGCCACCCGTGCCACCGGCGTGGCAATCAAAATAAGCAATCCCAACTGAATCAACCCCCGCCCCGACAACCGCCTCGCCTCGCCCAAAATCCCCGAAAGCTGCCGCAATTCCACCGGCTCGCCCTGAAACACCCGATAATTGGTGACGGGCACGCGATGCCGCGTCAAAAACAGCACCCCGCCCACAAGCACAACGGAAGCCGCCAGAATGACCCCAGTCTGCAGCAACCTGCCCATAATCACGTCAATCTGCTGATCGGTCCGTTCCACAGTCGCGTCGCTCATAGCGCCTCTTCCGTTCTCCTCTGTGCTCTCCGTGCTCCGTCCTCTGTGCACTCTGTGTTAATTCTTTTCGCTTTTTTTTGTCTTGTTAGTTCCTTGCTTCAGAATTTTCCCGCCAACCCGTTGTAAATCATCTCCAAAGCCAAAGCTCCAATCACCACACTGAACACCAACCGCAAAACCCCCACCTTGGCCCCCGCCAAAACCCGCGCCCCGGCCAGCGACCCCGCCAAAACCCCCAGCATCACCGGCATCGCCAGCCCCGGATCGACATACCCGCGGCTAAGATAAATTCCCGCGCTAGCCGCCGCCGTCACCCCAATCATGAAATTAGAAGTAGTGGTCGAAACCTTGAACGGCAATTTCATGGCCTTGTCCATCGCCAAAACCTTGATGGCCCCGGACCCAATCCCCAACATCCCTGAAATCACCCCAGCCACAAACATCAGCCCAAAACCCAGCGGCACCCCGCGCACGTGATAGCTCTGCAAGCCGTTCTCGTCAGGATAAGTGCCGTCCATCCGCAACCAGGACGCGATGCGGTCCGGCCCCAAGTCTTCCACCGCGTGCGGGCTCTGGCGAATCGTCGTGTACGCCGAATAAATCAGCACCACCCCAAAAATGACGGCAATGACCGAAGCGTGCAAGTGCAGCGCCACAACCACCCCGGCGAGTGCCCCGAGCGTCGTCGCAATCTCCAGAAACATCCCCACCCGAATGTTGGAGTAGCCTTCCCGAACGTAAGCCGCTGCCGCCCCGCTCGAAGTCGCGATAACGGAAACGAGCGCGGCTCCAATCGCATACCGAATATCCACGCCGAAAACCAGCGTCAGCATGGGCACGATCACCACGCCGCCGCCCAGCCCGGTCAGCGCACCCAGAAAGCCGGCCAGCACCGCTCCCGCACCAACCAGTCCCGTAAACTCGACAGTATTCAAGGGAGCTCCCAAATCTCGCGGGCCATTCTACATCCGAAGGTGGCCGCAGACGGCCCATACCGGTGGGCGGGAGCGGCTTAACGCGAAGGGCACAAAGATTCACCTTGCCAAGCTCCACAGGTCCACCAAGTCGCGATCACTTGTGGTCAAGAGGCAGGACGTATAGCCGGTAGTCTTGCCCGGTCTGAAACCAGTCTTTGTAGGTCTTGAGGAAGCGGGCCCCGAATTTCTTGTTGAGGGCTTGGCTCGCTCCCGGACGCGCGTGGCCGTAGATACTGTGGAAGTCGCAAGAAACGCGGCCAATGAACGCCGCCTTCAGAATTGCCCCATAACCCTTGCGCTGATACTTACGGAGAATGGTCGTCGAATAGCAATAGAGGGAATGCGGGTCCCTCGGGCATCCGGGCATCTCGTCTTTGCCGTCCAGAGGCAAACCGTAAGCCTCGCCGACCAGCCTGCCGTTATCGAACATCCAGATGACGACAGCCCGCTTCAAGAGCTCGCGCTTGTCGGGCAAGGTAAGGCGCAGGTTCTTATGATGCTCGCGTTCAAAGGCCATGGTCCGGCCGATGGGATATTGGAACTGGAAGGTTATAGGCACGGCTGCGGTCCTTTACGGGTGAGTGCCGTGGAATTATCCAGTGTCTAGCCTCGACCCGCAAGCGCGGCCGCGAGACTGTCTTCGTAGGCGCTGGGCTTCCGCCCGGCGTTCCGGGAATTGCGAGCGAGCCTTGTCGCGTCGCTAAGCGGAGAAGTAGAATAGCTCGTTTGCGAAGCGACGAGGAGACTTGCCATGGCCACTGCCGAGACGAAAATCCAGGTTTCTGAGTTCACCAACGAGCCGTTCATCGATTTCTCCAAGCCTGAGAACCGCACCGCCATGGAAGCGGCCCTCAAAAAGGTGGCGGCGGAGTTTGGCAAGGAGTACCCGATGTACATCGGCGGCCAGAAAGTGGTGACCACCGCCAAGATGACCTCGGTGAATCCGTCGCATCCTTCGCAGGCCATCGCGGTGTTTCAGTCGGCCACGGCGGACATGGCCAACCAAGCCATCGAAGCGGCGAGCAAGGCGTTTGAAACGTGGAAGCGGGTGCCGGCGGAAGAGCGGGCGCAATGCTTGTTCCGCCTGGCGAAGATTCTGCGGGAACGCAAGTTTGAGATGAACGCGTTGATTTGCTACGAGGCCGGCAAGACGTGGCCGGAAGCCGACGGCGACACCCAGGAAACCATCGACTTCTGCGAGTTTTATGGGCGCGAGATGCTGCGACTGGGCGGTCCACAAAAGCTGACACCGATGAAGGGCGAGAAGAATCACCTCGTCTACATTCCGTTGGGAGTGGGGGTGGTGATTCCGCCGTGGAATTTTCCGTGCGCGATTCTGGCAGGCTTGACGTTGGCGTCGCTGGTGACCGGGAACACCGTGGTGGTGAAGCCCGCGGGAGATACGCCGACGGTGGCCGCGAAACTCGTGGACATGGCCTACGAGGCGGGGATTCCCAAAGAGGCGCTGAACTTTATCACTGGGCCGGGAAAACTGGTGGGCGATGCGCTGGTGCGCCACCCGAAGACGCGGTACATCGCGTTTACCGGCTCGAAGGAAGTGGGCTTGGGAATCAGCGAGATTGCCGGGAAGGCTGTGCCTGGGCAGAAGTGGATCAAGCGCACGGTGCTGGAGATGGGCGGGAAAGACTCGATCATCGTGGACGAAGAGGCCGACGTGGATTCGGCGGTGGAAGGCGTGGTGCAGTCGGCGTTTGGGTTCCAGGGGCAGAAATGCTCGGCGTGCTCGCGAGCCATCGTGTCGCAAAAAATTTATGACTCGTTTGTGCAGAAGCTGGTGGAGCGGACCAAGAAAATTGCGGTCGGGCCGAGCGAGGATCCGGGAAATTACATGGGACCCGTGGTGAGCAAGTCCGCCATGACCACGATTCTGGGTTACATCGACGTGGGCAAGAAGGAAGGGAAGTTACTCGTGGGCGGCGAGCGCGCGCCGGGCGACGGATATTTCATCCAGCCCACGGTGATTGTGGATATCGATCCGCAGGCGCGAATTTCGCAGGAGGAAATCTTCGGGCCGGTGCTGGCGGTGATCAAGGCGCGGGACTTCGATCACGCGCTGGAGATTGCGAACAATACCGAGTTTGGGCTGACCGGCGCCGTGTATTCCCGCAATCCCGAAAAGCTGGAGAAGGCCCAGGAGACGTTTCACGTGGGGAATTTGTATTTGAACCGCAAGTGCACCGGCGCCATGGTCGGAGCGCATCCGTTCGGCGGATTTAATATGTCGGGGACGGATTCCAAGTCCGGCGGCAAGGATTATCTACTGCTCTTCCTGCAAGCCAAGAGCATCGCTGAAAAAGTGTAAGAGTATAAGGTTCAAGCGGTTAAGAGCCGCAGAAACCGCGTCCGTGTTGCACCCTTTTACCTTGCGCTTTTTTACTGACCTTTCGCCGCCCATTTCATTGCTCGGAAGACCGGATAACTCAGGACGAGTATGGCCAGCGCGAGCGGAGCGTTGTCGCGGTCGGTGGCTATGGAGCCCACAAGGAAAAGTATCGAGGCGACGATGGCGATGGCGGTGGTCCAGGGGTAGCCCCAGGCGCGATAGGGGCGGGGCATTTGCGGTTCTTTCTTGCGGAGCACGAACAGTGAGGCGTACGAGAGCGTGTAGTTGGCGACGAAGAAAAAGGAAAGCATGGCGATGACACGCTCGAACGAGCCGAGCACGAACAGGACGCCGACGACGGTGCTGAGGAACAGAGCGAGTGCGGGGGTGCCGCCGGCGTTGACGCTGGCGGCTTGGCGGAAGAACAGGGCATCGCGGCTCATGGAGTAAAGAGTGCGAGAGCAGAAAAGCTGGTTGGCATTGAGGCAACTGAGGAGCGAAATGACCATGATGGAGCGGATGATCGGATCGCCGTAGTGGCCGAAGATGCGCTCGGCGGCGGTGCCCAGCGAGAAATTATTTCCGGCGATTTGGTTCATGGGCAGGACGTAAAAGACCGCGGCGTTGATCAGCAGGTAGATTCCCATGATCGAGAAAACGCTGCCGAAGATGGCGCGAGGTATGTCGCGTCCTGGGTCTTTGACCTCTTCACCAAAATAAATGATGCCGTCCCAGCCGTCGACGGTGTACAGCACGGCTTGAAGTCCAAGCATGATCGCGATGGCCAGCGGCCATCCGGATTTCAGGGCCGGCATGGCGGCGGTGGCGGGTGCCGCGGCGCGGGCGTGTCCGCCGAGCAGGAAGCAGGCGACCACCAGGATTACGAAAGCGGCGGTCTTCATCGCGGCGGTCACCAGCTGCGTGCTGCTGCCCCAGCGAATGCCGCGCCACTGCAAGATAAAAAAGCCGACAATCACCAGGACGGCGATGGATTTGACGTGTCCAGCGAGAGGCGGAAACAGCGAGCCGCTGTATTCGGCGATGACGATGGCCACCGCGGCAGCGGTGCCGCAGGTGGAGAGCCAATCGCTCCAGCCCACGATGAATCCGGCATAGTCGCCGAGGGCGCGGCGGGAAAAATTGTACTGCCCGCCGCTACGCGGGATAGCGGCGCCCAGTTCGGCGAGAGAGGATGCGCCGACAAGGGAATATAACCCGCCTACGATCCAGACGCCGAAGAAGAGATAGACATTAGGGAGCCACTGCGCGATGTCGCCGGGAGCGCGAACGATGCCGGCGGCGATGGTGTTGCCGATCGCGGCGGCGATGCCGAACCACATGCCGAGGACCTGCAACAGGCGGCCGGAGCTGCGCGAAGCGGTGCTGCCGTGCGCGCCCAAGCTGCTCTCCGCGCCGGAGCTTGTGCCCGTTCCAATGCTGGTAGGAGGCGGGCCGGATGTGTTAGACAATGGGAGAACTCAGGGGAACCATCGCGCTGTTCACCGTCATGGAAGCACCATGATTCGTGGCGCCATGATAATGGCGGGGCGGGAAAATGCAAGCCGGAAGTCCCGGCGCAGAATGCCGGGACCGTTGGCGATGCCAGGTGGCCTGGGTTGTGGTGCGGGCCGATTACGGAGGTTGTCCGGCGTGAAAGTGGACAAAGCACCCGCGGTGAAGACGGAGATCTCGACGCGCGTGCTCGCCGAAGCGCTAGCGAGCCCCGCGGACGTGTCGGTAGTGATCCCTTGCCTGAATGAAGCGAACTCGATCGGGGTGTGCGTGGAGAAGGCGCTGCAAGCCTTCCGCGCGGCGGGGCTGCGGGGAGAAGTGGTGGTGGCCGACAACGGCTCGACCGACGGGTCCCAGGAAATCGCGGAGAAACTTGGGGCGCGGGTGATTGCCGTGGAGCAGCGCGGGTATGGATTTGCGTTGCGGGCGGGCATAGCGGCGGCCAAGGGCGCGTTCATCATCATGGGCGACGCGGACGACAGCTACGATTTCGGCGACGTGCCGCGTTTCGTGGAAAAGTGGCGGCAGGGTTTCGACGTGGTGATGGGCAACCGCTTTCGCGGGGAGATCAAACCCGGGGCCATGCCCTGGCACCACAAATACATCGGGAATCCGGGACTGTCGACGTTGCTGAACTTGTTTTTTCAAACCGGGATCGGGGACAGCCATTGCGGCATGCGCGGGTTCGCGCGCGAGGTCTACGACCGCATGGATTTGCGCAGCACCGGAATGGAGTTTGCGTCGGAATTCGTGATCAAGGCGGCGCAGCTGCGTGTGAAGGTCACCGAGATTCCTATCACGCTGTGGCCGGACAAGCGCGGGCGGCCGCCGCATTTGCGGAGTTTTCGCGACGGCTGGAGGCATTTGCGGTTCATGCTGCTGTATGCGCCCAACTGGCTGTTTTTGCTGCCCGGAGCGTCGCTCGTTTGTGCGGGGCTGTTCCTGGTTTTCTGGCTGCTGCAGGGACCGCGCAGCTTGACGCCGCGGATCACGCTGGATTTGCACACCATGATTTTTGGGGTAATTTTCACGCTGCTGGGCGCGCAGATTTTGTCGATTGGGGCCTTCGCGAAAGTGTTCAGCTACGCCGAGCGGTTCGACCGCGGCACGGTGTCGCTGAAGAGAGCGCTGACGCACGTGCGGCTGGAGACCGGGCTGCTGCTGGGCGGCGGATTGTTCCTGACCGGATTTGCTGGCTGCGCGATTGTTGCCTGGCAATGGGTCAGCAGCGGTTTTGGGCCGCTGCAACAGGTGCGCGAGGTGCTGTTCTGGTCCATGTGGCTGTTTCTGGGTGTGCAGATTATTTTCGCGTCGTTCTTCCTGAGCATGCTGGGCATCAGCCGCGGCACGTATATCGGCGACCACGACCTCAAGTAGATGGCCTATACCGGAATCGACCGCTTCCTGGCGCGCCAGCGTTTTCGTGCCGCTTATCCATTCGTTAAAAAAGGATCGCGAGTTTGCGATTTAGGTTGTGGGTTGGACGGGGCTTTCCTGGATTTTGCCGCGGATCGGATCGCCGAAGGTGTCGGCGTCGACGACCAGGTGCAGGAAGGCGGGCGTGGACGGTGGCGATTCGTGCGGGCCGACATCCGTAGACCGCTGCCGCTGCCACCGGGACAATTCGATCACGTGGTGATGCTCGCGGTGCTGGAGCACCTGGTGGAACCGGAGGCGGTGTTGCGCGAGGCGTATCGCGTGCTGGCGCCCGAGGGGTCGTTGATACTGACTTGGCCTTCGGGGATGGTCGATCCGATTCTTGGCGTTCTGCGCGGGCTGCGGCTGATCAGCGCGGAGATGGAGAGCGACGAGCACCAGGAACGGATTCCGGTGGCGGCGCTGGAGCGCATGCTGCGGGGCAAGGGCTTCCGGAAATTCACGCACCAGCGATTTGAGCTGGGCTTGAATAATTTGATGATGGCCGCCAAATAGACCGTGAACCAGCGGTAGCTCGCCGAGTGGAAATACCGTCCATGCCATCCCGGCAAGCGTTCAATAACATCGAGCCTGCTGGAGTCAATAAAAGGTGTTGGGCCTCTCCTCGGACGAATGCTAGCGCGAAGCCCTAGCACACCAGCACCAAGCGTATTCGACGATGTTTCCCCGTAGCGCCGACTTCATCTCGCCATCTTTCGAGACTCCGCCGGATCAAACTAATGCCTAGCAGCTGCGCAGGCAGCATTGAAATCGGACCGGGAGCCTTGGTGCAACGTCAACTGCAAAGGCGCTCCGGGCCCAGGCCTTTTGTGTGGATCGCCGGTGTACAGCGTCCCGTCGGGATTGAATGCCCGCGCCACCGTCCCGTGATCATCCACAACCAAATCGGGATTGTGCCAGGCGCCGTATAGGGAGAACTTCAGCCGCGAGTCTTGATTGGTGCCCAGGAAATTCAGGTTTTGTGCAAGGAACAGGCTGATTTGCTGGCCGTCAGTGTCCCGCCCGACGCGCTGGTGGAAGCCACCGGTGAGGCGCAGGTTGAAGGTTTCGCCGCGGGGTGTGCAAACGGCGCCCGAACCGCCGATCGAGGTACTGCGGCCGCGGCTGCTCCGTGGCTGCAGGTACACGAACACGAGGTAGTCCCCGGCGGGAGTATGCATGCGCCCCCAACCTTGCCACACCGGAAGAATGTGGAAGTGCCCGCCAAGATAGTAGCCCCAGGGAGCAAACACCGCGGTCAAGGCCAGAACGAAAAGCGTGCCCAGCACAAAAATCAGCAACAAGCTGCGGAACAGGCCGGTGAAGCACCCAGGCCGCGGCCTTTGCGCATTGGGCATGATGCTCATGTTCGGTGTGCCGCCGATAGTTTAGCGGAGGACTGGGAAACAGGGGAGAAGAGTTTGCGAGTGGAACAGACCGGTGTCGAGCGGGGAACCTCAGATGGATTTTTGGGCAAACGCCAGGAGGCGAATTCAGGCGCGTTCCCAACGGTTTCTGCTTCTCTGCGTCTCTGTGATTTCGGCGTTAATTCTTTTTCTTTCTTGAAAGGCCGAGTCAGCGGTGCCTAAAAGCTACGTAACCAAATCGCAACAAGTACTATTGGCCGGAATTGGCGCCTCGGCAAAAATAGGAGCGTCTGGAAAGTCCAAAAATCCTTTGGGCCATGCGCGGGGTCTCGCGACAAGGCCGGAGCTTGGGGCGCTTCATGAAGCTACGAAATTGCATCTTGTTTCTCTCGCTGCTGGCTGGCGGATCGGCTCACGCGGCCACCACCGGTTACGCCGCCTGCGGTACCTACACTTCCTACGTGCTGTTCTACAAGGACGCCGACGGCTACGAGGAACTGGGGAAATTGCGCTGCGGCGAAAAAGTGGAAATCCTCACGCGCTGGGTGGAATATTTCCAGATTCGCACCATCGACGGCAGAATCGGTTGGGTGCATTACGCCGAAATTTCCAACACCCCTCCGCAGGTGCAAGGATCGACAAACTTCGGCCTGACCGATGCCGCCAAAGCGCGCGCGGATGTGGTTCCCTCGCTGACCAACGCCAACATTTTGCGGATGCACACCATGAGGCTGGGCGCCGACGTGATTGTGGCCAAGATTCAGGGCTCGCCTTGCGAGTTCGATACGTCGCCGGCAGCTTTGCAGAAGCTCAAGACCGCGGGCCTGCCCGACAAAGTGATTCTGGCCATGGTGACGGCGCCGTTGGCTTCCGCCCCGCCCGCGCCCAAGGTCCCGGAAATCATCGAGGTCAAAATTCCCAGCGGCACCAAGGTGGAGATGGCCCTCAGCCTCAACTTTTCCTCGGCGGACGCCCGCGAAGGCCAGATCGTATTGATGACCGTGTCGGAAGACGTGATCATCAATGGAGTGAAAGCCATCCAAAAAGGCTCCGAAGCCCACGCGCGCGTGATCGAAGTCAAGGAGCCGGGATTCATGAACCGTCCTCCCGGCTCGATCTCGTGGTCCATGGACTACGTGACCGCGGTCACCGGCGAACACGTTCCGGTAAACTTCTTCTCTACGGAAACCACCACCAACCCAACCAGCGGCTTCATGGGCGCGGCCGGACCTTCCTGGGAATTTCACAAAGGCAAGCCCGTGGTGGTAACCGCCGGGCAGCGATTTGAAGCGGTCGTGCACAACAACGCGGTGCTGCGCATTCCTCCAGGTCTGGCCGCCACGCTAGCGGCGAGCCAAGCGCAGGGTAGCTCGAGCAGCTCGGCGTCCGCCGCTGACGGTGGCGCCAACCAGCCAGTACCGCAAGCGCCGGCGCAACCGGCGGCAAAGCCGTAACAATTTAGAGAGTTCCTTAGGACCGGGACGGAGCGTTTTGCAAGGTGGCAAAACGCTTCGCTCCGCTTTGAGAAAAGCGCCCGGCTCCCTCCCTCCCTCAGGGCAAGCAGAAGGCGGCCGCTATTTTCGCCGCGATTGATCTGGCCCTGACTTGAATACGTCTTGGAACTTTTCCTCGCGTTTCACGCTACCGGAAGCAACGAACCTTTTTCTTGACTGAGCGTAAGAACAGCGGCAGCATCTTGCTGCCGATAGCTCGCGCCGAGTGTGCATCGCTGTGCGCTTTCGCGATGGCCTCTCCGACGCCGCTCACCTTTATCCAAAGCGAGGTATTCTTTGTTGCCAGCCGCTACTTCTTCCCGTTGTTGTGTCCGAATGCTCCGAGCCGCAACTGCCGCGGGATTCTTGATGCTCGTGATTTTCGTTACGTGGCCGGTTCATGTTTCGGCACAGTCTGCGCGGCATCCTTTGGATGGCCTGACGGCGCCGGAGTATTGGTCAACTTTGGATGCGTTGCGGGCTTCAGGGCATGTGGATGCAGGCACCCGGTTTCCGTTCCTCACGCTTCGCGAGCCGGCGAAGGACGAAGTGCTGCGGTGGAAGCCTGGGCAATCTTTGCGCCGCGAAGCGTTTGTAGTGGTCAAACAAGGTGCGAAGACGTTTGAGGCGATTGTGGATGTTGCGGGAAAGAAAGTGACTTCGTGGAAAGAAATTCCGGGAGTGCAGCCGAACATAACCGAAGAGGAAGAGATCGGTGTCAGCGACGCGGTGAAAGAAGTTCCGGAGTGGCAAGCGGCCATGAAGCGGCGCGGGATCACGGATTTTTCGACGGTGATCTGTTTCGGCAATTCGCCTGGCTACTTTGGGACGCCGGAAGAACAGGGGCGGCGGTTGTTGCGGATTGCTTGCATGGATCGCCACGACGTTTGGGAGGTCGATAGCCGACCGATCGAGGGAGTGGTGGTGGTGTGGGACGCCAACGAGAAAAAAGTGCTGCGGGTGATCGACACGGGAGTGGTGCCTGTGCCGCGGGGAGCGGGAAATTTCGATGAGGCGTCGGTGGGGCCGCTGCGCGAAGTGCCCACGCCGATCAGCGTGCAGCAACCGCTGGGCCCGAGTTTTCGCGTGGCGGGGCAGGAGGTCAACTGGCAGAAGTGGAATTTCCATTTCCGGATCGACCGGCGGCTGGGCTTGATTGTTTCGAACGTGGGCTACGCCGACGCAGGCAAGCTGCGCTCGATTCTGTATCAAGGATCGCTTTCGGAGATTTTCGTGCCGTACATGGATCCGTCGGAAAATGGTACTGGGCGACGTATTTCGACGCCGGCGAGTTGGCCAACGGATTTTCTTCGCCGCTCGAACCCGGCGCGGACTGCCCGGAGAACGCGGTGTATTTCGATCAAGTCTACGCGGATGAGCGAGGAATGCCGCAACTCGTCCCGCGCGCGGCGTGTTTGTTCGAACGGTACAGCGGCGACATGGCCTGGCGCCACACCGGGCACTCCGATCCGATCGAAAGCCGCAAGCGGCGCGACCTGGTGCTGCGCACCATCGGGACGTTCGGAAATTACGACTACGCCTTCGATTGGGTTTTCCAGCAAGACGGCACCATTCACGTGGCCGTGGGCGCCACGGGCATCGATGAGTTGAAAGGCGTGATACCTAAAAACGTGGACGAAGACCGCGACGGCCGCGCGGAAGCCTACGGGCGTTTTGTGGCGGAAAATACCGTGGCGCCGGATCACGATCACTACTTTTCGTTCCGGCTGGATTTTGATGTGGACGGCACGGCGAACAGTTTCGTGCGAGATCAGCTCAAGGTGGAGAAGCTGCCCGCGGGGAGCCCGAGAAAGAGCCTGTGGGTGGCCAAGCCGGAAATCGCGAAAACGGAGAAGCAGGCGAAACTGCACATGAGCATGGAGCAGCCGGAGTTGTGGCGGGTGATCAATCCCAACGTGAAGAGCGCGCTCGGGCATCCCGTCGGTTATGAAATCATGCCCGGGGGAAATGGCATGTCGCTGATGCTGCCGGAGGACTATCCGCAGCGGCGCGCGGGATTCATCGACTATCAGCTGTGGGTGACGCCGTTCCGGGAAAACGAGCGCTACGCAGCGGGCGATTATCCGGCGCAGAGCCACGGCGGAGACGGCTTACCGGCGTGGACCAAAGCCGACCGTGGAATTGAAAATACGGACATCGTGCTGTGGTACACCATGGGATTTCATCATGTGCCGCACTCCGAGGATTTTCCGGTGATGCCCACGATGTGGCACGAGTTCGAGCTGCGACCTTACAACTTTTTCTCGCGAAATCCCGCCGTGGATCTGCCGAAACAGCCGTAAGGAACAGCAAGCCAGGGACGCGCAGCGGCTCCGATGAATTCGCAGCGTGGGCCGAGAAGTCGGTTGCACGGACAAGCGGATTCCTCCCGAGTGGCGGGTCACCTGGAAGCAACCGCGATCACTTCCCACCAGTCGACTTGTGGCAAGTGATTTTCTTCATGTTGTGTTACTACTCCGAAGCGGAGATCGCTACCAAACGGGTCTTCCACCAAACAGAATAGACGGCGCTCCAAAGATTCCTCCCTCATCGCGCGAATTCGGTCAAACCACGCTAGCGCTCGTCCCGGTTGGAGCCTTTAGGTATGATGGCCTGTGGTGATTTCGCCGCTAAATCAGCTTGGTAGGCGCGGCGCGAAATTACGGGAGGAAATGGGCATGTTGCGGGCGCGAATCTGTGGCGCTGGTCTTCTGATTCTGGCGGCGGGCAGTGGTATCGCGCAGGAGCGCCGGGCTGCCGCACCCGAGGAAAAACTCGGGACGGTGCATTTCGCGACCTCCTGCAACGGCCCGGCGCAGAAGCAGTTCGATCACGCGGTGGCACTGCTCCATTCGTTCGAGTTCAACCACGCTATCGATGGGTTCAACGCCACGCTGAAGGCCGATTCCTCGTGTGCCATGGCGTACTGGGGGGTCGCGCTAAGCCAGTGGAGCAATCCGTTTGCCACCGGGTTGAAGTCCGCGTCGCAGTTGGAGGACGGCCGGAAGGCCGCCGAACAGGGACAGTCGATCGGCGCCAAGACCGACCGGGAACGGGCCTACATAATCGCCGTTTCGAAGCTGTACGCGGATTTCGAGAAAACTCCGCAGCAAGTCCGGTTGTTGGCTTATCGCGACGCCATGGGGGAAGTGGCCGAGAAATATCCACAAGACCACGAGGCCGCCATCTTCTACGCGTTAGCGCTGGCGGCGTCGGAGGAGCCGACGGATAAGACCTACGCGAGCCGCCTGAAGGCCGGCGCGATTCTGGAAGCGCTGTTCGCGCAGGAACCCGAGCATCCCGGCCTGGCGCACTACATCATTCACACGTACGACGTACCGTCCTTAGCGGACCGGGCGTTGCCCGCGGCACAGCGGTATTCCGAGATTGCGCCGGATGCCCCGCACGCGTTGCACATGCCCTCGCATACCTTTACCCGCGTTGGTCATTGGCAGGAATCCATCGACAGCAATCTGGCCGCTGCGGCTGCGGCGCGGCGCGAGGGTCAGACTGCGGAAGAATTGCACTCGCTGGATTACCAGGCCTATGCCTATCTGCAGACGGCACAGGATGAAGCGGCGCGGCGGTTGGTGGAATCGCTGCCGGAGATTGCGTCGCGCTTTAATTCCAAACTTACGATCAGCGGCGCCGCGCCCCCTGCCGCCGGATACTTTGCGTTGGCTGCCATTCCGGCGCGTTATGCGCTGGAGCGACGGGATTGGAAGGCGGCAGCACAGCTGCAAGTGCGCGAGACGGCGTTCCCCTACACGGAGGCCATGACGTATTTCGCGCGCGGTCTGGCTGCGGCGCATCTGGGGGATATTGCAGGTGCGCGCGCTGCGATCGAAGCGCTCGCAAAGATTCATGAGCGGCTGGTGAAATCCAAAGAGGGCTACTGGGCCGAACAGGTTGAGATTCAGCGGCGCACCGTCTCCGCGTGGACGGCACTGGCAGAAGGCCGTGCAGACGAGGCGTTGCGCGAGATGAAATCGGCGGCGGAGCTGGAGGACAGCACGGAAAAGAGCGCCGTAACGCCCGGACCGCTAGCCACCTCGCGGGAACTGCTGGGCGAGATGCTGCTGCAAAGGAACCAGGGCGGACCGGCGCTGGAGCAGTTCGAAGCGGCACTGCGGCGGGAGCCGAAGCGCTTTCGCGCGCTCTATGGAGCGGCGCGGGCGGCGCAGGCCACCGGCGATCGCGAGGCCAGCCAGCGCTATTTCCGTGAACTCCTGGTGGTGTGCGCACACGCGGACAAGCCCGGGCGTAAGGAGATGGCGGAGGTCGAACGTAGCCGCTAGAAATGGAAGGAGTTCGAGCCGCGGCGTTCCGCTCCGCGAATTCCAGCAAGCGGCCGACACTCCGCCGAATCCCAACAGGGAGAAATTCATGAGTCAGGTGCCCGTCTGGTTCGAACGCAAGTTTGAATTCTCGTTTCCGGTGGAATTGCATCTGAATCTGCGCGCGCGTCTGCGCGGCACCCCGGCGCGGCTGGAAGAAACGCTTCGCGGCCGCTCTCCCGAGCTCCTGACCACAAAACCGGAAGGAAAATGGTCGGCTCAGGAACACACCGGGCACTTGCTGGACCTGGAACCGCTGTGGCTGGCACGAGTGGGCGACTATGTGGTGGCCAGCGGCCAGCTCACCGCGGCCGACTTGAGGAATCGAAAAACCGACGAAGCCAATCACAACGCGCGCCCACTGGAACAGATTCTGGCGGAGTTTCGCGCCGCAAGAGAACGACTGCTGAAGCGTGTAGACGAATTGGATCCGTCGCTGCTGGCTCGAGCCATTCCGCACCCACGTCTGAAGACGCCGATGCGGCTGGTGGACCATTTGTATTTTGCCGCCGAACACGATGATCATCATCTCGCGCGAATATGGGAACTGGTCAACGCCAGCTGCTAGAGCGCCGGGTCTGCGGTCAAAGTTAGATCGTAATCAGGGGCTTGCAGCGTCTCCAGCGCAGTCGCGCGGAGGCTTGGAGCATCTTTTCGGGTGTGGCCCTGGCGCGGTTGACATTCCACTTGGGCTGCGCTAATAAAGCCCCTGCCGCCGGGCGCACGGACGTTCGGTAATCGAACTGACCTCCGCAGCAGAGCGTCCGAGTTTACTTTCACACCGGGGAAGGGACCTGCCATCCTGACAAATCTTGTGGTGCCCAAAACCGGCGGAATGAACACCACCAAAGTTAACGTGGTCCAATGGCTCAAGCGGGAAGGCGACGCTTTGCAGCAAGGGGACGCCGTCGTAGAGTTGGAAACCGAAAAGGTGAATTACGAATTGAATTCGCCGGTGGCGGGCGTGTTATTGAAGATTGTAGTGCGGGAGCCGGCGGAGGTGCCCGTGGGCGACGTGCTCGGCTACATTGGTGAGCCGGGGGACGTGGTACCGGGCACGTAGCGATCACGTAAGCATCTGGAAACGGGCTACGTAGGGGCACGGTACGCCGTGCCCGCTCTGCGCGCGGGTCCGAGGGAGATGGTGATGCAGGCAAAGGAACTTGGTAAAGATCGTTTGATTTGGATGTACACGCACATGGTGCGGATTCGCGAGTTTGAAGAGCGCGTGAAGGGCACGTTTGCGGCGCACCCGGGCGTGATTCGCGGGCACGCGCACCTGGCCGACGGAGCGGAAGCCAGCATCGTTGGGGCGCTGGCGACGCGGCAGGAAAACGATCTGGTGATGCCCAGCTACCGTTGCCACGGGTACCCGCTGGTGCTGGGGACTTCGCCGCGCGGTTTGATGGCGGAGATTTACACCCGCAAGGACGGAATCTGCAAAGGCTTTGGCGGGTCCATGCATCTGGCCGATCCCGAGCATCATTTCCCGGGAACGACCGGGATTGTGGCGGCAGGCATTGCGCACGCCGCAGGCGCGGCGCTGACCGCGCAAGTGAAAAAGACCGGACAGGTGGTGTACTCGTTCTTTGGAGACGGCTCCTCGAAACAAGGCGCGTTTTACGAAACGCTGAACCTGGCGGCGGTGTGGAAGCTGCCGGTGGTGTTCATCCTGGAGAACAACGAGTATCAGGCGTACACGCACATCGGTTTGGAGGATGCAAACTACATCGCCGGCGATCCGCTGTCGCAGAAGGCCAAGGCTTTCAGCATTCCGGGGGTGACCGTGGACGGCACCGATCCGCTGCAGGTGTTCGACGCAGTGGGCACGGCCGTGGAGCGGGCGCGGGCTGGGCAGGGGCCGAGCCTGATCGAATCGAAATTCTACCGCTTGAGCCCGCACGGCAATGCCATCACCGTGCCGCCTGTGCCGACGCAGTTTCAGGAACACGAGGCGGTGGAAGTTTACGGGAACAAGGCGGAGTACGCGGCCGGCAAGGCGAAAGATCCGATACCGAAATTCCGCGCGCATTTGACCGGCAATGGAACGATTACAGACGTGGACGCTAAGAGAATCGAAGAAGCCGCGCGGGTGGAGATGGACGACGTGGTGAAGTTTGCGCTGGCGAGTCCGTTCCCGGCCCCAGAAGACGCGGTCAAGTACGTGTACGCCTAAGGTCGTCGCAGGGCCCATAGGAGGCAAGTCATGGCGCGCGAAATGATGTTTGCCGAGGCCATCGCCACGGCCATCGGCGAGGAGATGCAGCGCGATTCCAACGTTATCTTCTATGGCCAGAATATGGCCATGACCGATCGCGATCCGTTTGTGAAAAAGTTTGGCAAGAGCCGGGTGCGCATCACGCCGATTTCGGAAACCGCGGAGTTGGGCATTGCAGTGGGAGCGGCCATGACCGGTTTGCGGCCGATCGTCGAACTGTACATGAGCGAATTCATGCTGGTGGCCTTCGATCAGGTGATCAATGAAGCGCCGCGGCTGCGCTACATGTCCGGCGGGCAGGTGAAAGTGCCGATGGTTTTTAAGGCCGGCTTCGGATTCGCGGCCGGCTGGGCCGGGCAGCATTCCAACTGCATCTATCACACCATGATGGGCATTCCCGGTCTGAAAATTGCCGTACCTTCCACGGCCGCGGACGCCAAGGGACTGATGGCATCCGCGATCCGGGACGACAATCCCGTCGTCTATTTGCATCATTACATGCTGACGCTGGACAAAGGCGAGGTCCCGGACGGTGAGTATCTGATTCCCTTTGGCGTGGCGGACATCAAGCGCGCGGGAACCGATGTGACCATCGTGGCGACCGGGTGGATGGTGAAGAAGTCGCTGGCCGCGGCGGAACTCTTGGCTAAAGAAGGCATCAGCGCCGAAGTGGTCGATCCGCGCACACTCGCGCCGTTGGACGTGAAGACCATCGTCGAATCGGTGAAAAAAACCGGGCGGCTGGTGCTGGTGGATCAGGCGCCGCGGCATGCCTCGGCGGCCGTGGTGATTGCCGGAGAAGTGGCCGAGCACGGATTCCAGTATCTAAAGGCGCCAGTAAAAATGGTTACGGCGCTGGACACTTCCGTGCCGTATAGTGAGCCGATGGAAAGCTACGTCCTGCCGAGTGAAGAGAAGATCGTGCAGGGCGTCAAATCCGTGCTGGCGATGCAAGCCACCGCGGTTTAGTGAAGGCTGGCTTTGCGACGAATCTTCTTCGCGCTGACGGTGGCAGTGTTCTGCCACGGCTTGGCTCCGGCAAGTCCCGCGCAGGTTTTCTCCGCTGCGCAGCCTCTCCTGGCACAAGCACCGGCTAAGCAAAGCGGTTGTGAGTTGTTTTACATTCTAAAACCATTCGATCCGAGTATCTTGCAATTGCTGGGCTCGCCCGTCGGTCCTTCGAGCAGAAGTCTTTTCACAAACCCAAGCTATGTACAGCTCCGGAATTGGGACTTTCCCTCCAAAGTAACTCCGTGGACGGAACGCCCGAGCCCCGAGGAAATAGAAAAGCGCCGGCAGGAACTGATCGCCGGGTCGAGCACCGGCGCGGCGAGCAAAGGCAAGTCCAAGAACGCATCGGCTCCGGAAGAGTTGGCCTGGGTTGCGACGCCATATAGCCTGGAACCTTTTTCGGCAAAGGATTGGAGCGAGCTGGAGAAGTGGTTCGCCAAAGAGGGCCCCAAGAAAATTTCCGGGCTGTGCGTCAACCCGGAACAGGTCGGCTACGTCGTGGCCGTCGGGCTGCTTTCCGAGGGCAGCGGCGACCGGTCGCTGGAAACCACCAGTGCGCGAATTCAGTACGATCAATCGACGCGGGCGGCGGACACCAGTGTCGGGCCAAATTCCGGGACGGTTACCGTGGGCGGGGTCAACCGGCCCGCACAAGAACTTTCCGGCATGGGCAGTTCTTCGCGACCCGGGACGCACACCTGCGTTTATTTATTTCGCGCCAAGGAACCAGGCGGAGCGCGGCGGGAAGCGCCGGACTATTATTATTGTCAATCGTCCGACGAAGTGCCGCGAGCGACCATCTCGGCGATGCTGAAGTATCTAGCCAAGGCAAAATAGAAATCCTAGCCGGGAAATTGCGCCATAGTGGTGCTGAAAGCGCGGGTGACCAGTTCTTCGAGAGGCCTCTTGCGCAGTTCCGCCGAGAGCACTTCGATTCCCCATGGCCCTCGATAGCCGGCTTTGAGCATACAGGAGACGAAACCCTTTACGTCGAATTCCCCTTCTCCACACAGCCTTCGGTGGTTGATGGTGTCTTCGTGCAGGCTCCAGGGTGCCGTAAATGTCCCGTCGTTGATTTCGATCGCGAGCAAGTACTCTTTGGGGATGCGGGCGACGTCTTCGTAGGGAATGCCCAGCTTGACCATGTGCCACAAGTCGATTCCAATGCCCCCATTCTTCGCGCCAGCGCCGGAAATCATGGCCAGCGCGTCCGGGAGCGTGTCGATCATGGCGAACGGCATGAGCTCGAAAATAATTTTGGTTCCGTGGTCCGCAGCGTCGGCACAGAGCGCCGCAAAGGATTCGATCAGGCGGGGCATGGGAGTCTTTTGGCGAAGAAAGTCGCCGACTTTGACGTGCCGCGCGCCCAAAACTTCTGCGGCGGTCAGCAGCATTTTCTTGCGGACGTCGGACTCTTTTTTCTGCTCGCCGTCCATGAACCAGTCGGCGAGAAACTCCAGCTCAATATGCTTGATTCCGTTGTCGTCGAGGATCCGCTTCATTTCCTGAAGAGTTCGGCGCTCGAGAATATGGGCGAGGTCGGAATGCCAGATGCCCATGCCCTTGAAACCGGCTGTCGCGGCGGCTTTGGCGCGATCCTGGAAGTCGAACGGGCTGTACTCGCGGTCCGTATGGGGCTCAGCGCCTCCCGCAATCGTCCAGTAGGAAGCCAGTAGTTCGATGTTGCTCATCGCAAACGCTCCGTTTTCCGATTTTGCGGGCGCAGGTCTGGCGCGCTCGGAGACGTTAATATTAACGCTGCGATTTGTACAGCCGGCAAGATTTAACGCTTATTCGCAAGATGGAGTTTTTTTCGAGGAGCGCCTGGGAGACAAATTCCCTGGAGGTCAGCCCGCGGTCAGCGAGGTGCCGGAATTCGACGTCAGCGGGCGTGGGGCTTCGCTGACAACCGGTGCGGCTTCCGGCAATCCCTGTTCACGGCTGCCCCGAGCGGCAACCACGCGGCTGCGAACAAACTCGGCCACAAACGAAATGCAGGCCATGATAGACAGTAGGTGAACCCAAGAAGGTAGCGGACGATGGGAGGCGCTTTCGAGGAGCCAGAGCGCCAACATGACCACTCCAAGTTTCTTGAGCATAAAGAGTGCGATCACCCGTTGCCAGGGAGCGCGGACTCCTTTCCCGCCTTCCAGGTTGATGCAAAGGCCGGCCGCAGTCCATATGGGCTTTCCTCGATCAACAGTAGGAATTCGCTGTAGGCTGGGAAAGCGTGCTTCCTTGGGGCTCATTGTGCTAGGAGACGTTTAATTTATCCATAGATAAATCGTACTGGAAGTACCCTAACCACCCTAACTGGCCCGGACCCAGTCGCGCGGGGACCCGCCCTCGTGAGAACAGCGCTGGTAGCGGTGGCGCAGGTTTCGCGCGGCAGTGCAGGGCCGGGACATGCCGGAACTGGTTGCGGGCGCTTTGGTCCAGCGCCAAGAGGCTTGGTCTTGCCAATGGCCCGAGCGAGAGTATAATCGCCGCCATGGCGACCGAATCGGAAGCCGTCAAATCCGCGGCGATGGTGCCCCTCGAGCTGAAACACGAGCCCCGCTCCAAGGGGCTGACGACTCCGCGCAAGAAAAAGCCCAAAGAATTGGCGGTGATTACCGAGTGCTGCACCGGCTGCGCCGGGTCGCCGGCCTGTGTGGAGTATTGCCCGGTGGAAGATTGCATGTTCTGGGTGCCGGACGAGGATCATCCGCCGTTTGGGCGCATCCAGGTGGACCCGGTTTTGTGCATCGGCTGCAAGAAATGCGTCAGCAAGGGGCCGGATGGGTGCTTCCTGGATGGCTGCCCGTGGGACGCCATCGTGATGGTGGATATCGCCGAAGTAGAGAAGGTCGTTGGGGCGATGACGTTTTAGTGTGATTCTCGCCTGCGAGAACTCGCCGATTCCATCGCTTTCCTTAGCAACGCATTGATTCGCGTTTGGTATCCCTTGCCCTGGGCTCTGAGCCACGCCAGTACGTCGGCATCCACTCGAATCGTCAGCGATTTCTTGATCGGCCGATAAAACTTTCCGACGACGGCTTTGCTCCAATCCACCCTCTCCGGAATATCGGTGAAATCAATCTCCTGGTCTTTCATCCGCTTTAGAGTTTCGATCTCTCTAGCCAAGCGGCCATTGGCCTTCTTCATACGCTCTCCTTTCCGACGAACTTGCCTTTCGAGCCGAGATGATGCGAACCATTGCTTCGCCGTTTTCTTCCCGATACGTGTGAGCGACCAGCACCAGCACCGATCGTTCCAGCACTCCCAGCGTCTGCCATCGTTCCTCGCGGTCAACTTCCGGTCTTGATAGCTCAACGCGTGAGGATCATCGAAGACCAGTTTGGCGTTCTCGAAGCTGCCCCGGTGTTCACCAGATTGCGGGCGATTCTTGGCCTCATCCCACTCGAAGTTCATGGGTAGCTACCGTTCTGTAACTACAGTATAGTACATGCAACGATTTGAATCTAACCTTTTCCACCTAAAACGAGTTCCACCTAAAACGAGCTTTCCGAAGTCCCGAACCCGCGCATCAGGGTTGGCGGGTAGCGCGCTCGCGGATCGCGCTTTCTGTCAGGGCGGCTTGCTGGCGGACGCGGTCGGGGATTTCCGGCAGGTTGCGCTCGTAGCTGCGGACGGCGGGCAGATCGTCCGCCTGGCCAATGAGATAGAGGGCGCGGAGGGCTTCCCATACCTGCTCGGCGCCGGGGTCGATGGTGGCGATTTGGGTGCCTGCGCTTAGCTCCGCTCCTGCAGCCACCGTGAGAGTTTGAATACGGCCGCTGATTGGCGAGCGGACTTCCGTAGTAGCGCCTCGCGCATCCTGGATTTTTGCGATCAGGCCGCCTTGGTGGATCGAGGTACCCACTTTGTCGGTGTCGATGACGCGACCGTTGACGGGAGCGGCTATCGTCGCGGGTTGCAGCAGCGCAACGAGTTGCGGGCGGCCGCTGGCGTCGCCGAAGCGAACCAGGGAGAGCGCGGCGTTGCCTCGCACCACCGGAGAAGAGTCCGCCAGCATCTTGCGCAAGGCCTCGTGGAATGCTGGGGACGACGTGTCCTGGCCCATCACCCAGGCATCGGTGTTGCGGACTTCTTCGACGGGATGGGCGGCCAGGCGCACTAAATCGGGATACCACCGGGTGGCCGCGGCGTCGCGGTGCGCCAAGCGCTCTCCCAGTTGCACCAGGGCATGTTGGATGTGGCGGGGATGCTTGTCGTCGTTCAGGTATTCGGTTACCTGTTTGTCGGAAAGCTGGCGCCCAAACCAGGTGCTCCACCAAAACAAAAAAGGCATGAGCACGATCAGCCACGCGGTAACGAAAAAGAGCAGGCGGTTGCGCGTGGACATGCGGTGGCGCACGCGCGCCGGGGGAATAGAGGAATTTTCCAGGGGGATTTCCAGCCGGTCGAACGGCTCCGAGCGGGGTAGTTGAGTGGCCATGCTAGCCTGGCTTGGCAGCCGGACTCTCTTTGGGCGCGGCGGGTTTGTCCTTGTGCAGAAAGGCGAAGAATCCGCGGTCACGTAGTTCCAAAAAAACGTTCAGGAAGAAGATGCCGGACAGCGTCAGGAGAATCAGGCTCATGAACAGGCCATCTACGGTGGTGATCGAGCCGGCGACGAGAATCCAGGCGATTCCCGCGAGAGGAATGATGCCGAGCAGGATGGAGATCAGCAAAATCAAGACCGGCAAGAGACCTCCTCAAATTTGGCCCAAAGCCCACCCTCAAAAGCCTAGGGTGGGGCACCGGCGCGAAGAACCAGCCGTTTGACGAGCCGTCGGCCACGAACCATTGCGCGGATGCACGCGCCGGGCTAAAGCCCAGCGCCTACATAGGTGACTCTGCGGCTCTGCCTAACTGTGATTCTAGGCTCCGGGCTTGAACGTTACGTCTACCGTCTTGCTGTCCTTCGCCGCGAGCGTAACCTTCTGGTCTTGCTCGCCCAGTTTTTCGTGCACGAAAGCGATGGTGTAGTCTCCCGGGGGCAGGCCCTTGATCTCAAACTTCCCGTCGGGGCCGGTCACCGCGTAGAACGGGTTCTTCACCACGTTGACGAACATGCGCATCCACGGGTGCTGGTTGCACTTCACGGGCAGCATGATTTCTTCGCGGGCGAAGCTCTTCTCGATCGGCGCGGCCTGCGGGGCTTGCGACTCGTTCCACTCGCGATTGTCTTTCGGCGTGGGGTGAATGTTGTGGGTGGTCGGATCGCCGTTGACGATCTTGATGGTCTGCCCGGCCATTACTCCGATCACGTGCGGATGATACTTGCACCCGCTTTGATTCAGCGTGACCGCGTCCTTGGGAACATCGAAGGTCCGGTTACCCAGGCCCTCTTTCACGTACACGAAGACGTTCTCCACGTCGCCATTGGTTACGATCAGGTTTTCGGCGGTGTTGGAACCCTGGCAATTGGAATCCTGGCTCATGTCGATCTTGGCCGGCTTGGGCGCGACGCCGTCGAACTTCACGATGCCGCTGATACTGGCCGCTGTTGCGGGATCAATCGGAGTGGCCGCGGGGGCCGCGGGCGCGTTAGTCGCGGGTTGCTCTTCGGCGGTTTCCTTCTTGCCGCATCCCGCAAGCAGGACGAGGCCCAGAAAAACCGACAGACCCCAGATGGTCGCCCTTGTTTTAGTTTTCATGTTGTGGCTGCACCTCTCTTGAATTTTGAAACCTTTCGCAAATGCAAATCCTAGTGGCGGCCGTGGCCACCAGCCCCGCCCGCCGTGTTCGAGCCGCCTGTTGTCGACGCGCCTCTGGCCGCCGGCGCGCGATTTGTCGAGGCACCCACGCGCCGCTGCTCCTCCGGCGTGAGCTGGAGGATGTAGTCCACCAGCAGCTTGGTCTGATCCTTATCGTACCCCTGGAACGAGGGCGGCGTGGGACCCGAAAAGACCCAGCGATCGTTCTGCCGCTTGAACAACCCAGAAGGCATGGATGTGCCTGGGCTGATGGCTTGCGGATCGATGATCCAGCGCTCGACCCAATCGGCCTTCAGGCGTCCCTTGGCTTGCAGGAAATTGGGCGCGGTGGCATTGCGGTCGTGAGCGGGATCGCCGGTCGCATGACATTTAAGGCAAGGCGCCGCAGGGCTGCTGAACAGGCTGCGCGCCATGTCGGTTTCCTTGGCCGTGAGCGCGGGGACGGGCTCCGGTATGTACGGGAAGGGCTGGCGCGAGAGCGCCTGGAAAAAGCGCACCAGCTTGCCCAATTCATTTTCCGAAAGAGAAAACGTCGGCATGTGCACCTGCAAATAGGGACGCACGCCGTTGCGGTTGGTGTCCGTGTCGCTCAGCGCCGGATTGGTCAGAAATTTCAGCAGCCATTGAGGATCGACGCGAGCACCTTCCGTGAGCAGCTTGGGAGGCAATTGTTCCTGTCCGTCCGCGCCCTGATAGCGGGTCATGGCCATCAGCGAAGTCTTCTGCCCGGGAATCAATTGGTGGCAACCCATGCAGTTGTACTTGCGGACCACCCACCATCCTTCTTGAATATCGCGGCGATAGTCCAGCGGCCGATATTGGTAGCTGGCGGGAAGCGGGCTTTCCTGGCTGCCCATCAAGAAAGTGGTGAGCTCGCGGATTTGCTCCTTGGTGAGGTGCAAATTCGGCATGCGCAGCTTTTCTGTTTCCGGCTTGATCTTGCCCTGGTCCCAAATATTCGGCTCGGCGAGCTTGTGTTCAAAAAATCCCTTGTCGTCGTACCAGGGGGCCTTGGCCGGACCTTCGGGCAAGCGCGCGCGATCTTCGGCATCGGTTATGGGCTCGTGGCCGCCGCGCTGCGCCGTTTCCGTTAGCAAAGCAAAATCCAAACGCTCGATCGGCTTGCTGCCCTCGAAGGTCAACTCCGTGCCGATGCGGCCTTCGTCTTCCAGTCCGGAAATTTCGTGGCAGCCGGCGCATCCGAAGTGGCGCACCCACCGCTTGCCCTCCTCCTTCAGCTTGGGGTCGTCCATGAACGCCGCGTCGGCATAGGCCGAGGGCTCTTGCTTCTTCAACGTGATCAGATAGCTGGCGACGTCCTGCGCGTCTTCCGGCGAGAGTCGTAGGCTGGGCATTACCGTCATGTTCTGCACTTGGAGCTCGTGGCCGTCGTTCGGGCACTGGGTGTGGTCCAGGTCGAAAACGTAGGGCAAGCCCTTCTTCGCGTAGTCTTCTGGCCCGATGTCCTTCTTCTCATACAGACAGTAAGGACGCGTGCGCTCGCGCGCGTTATGCACCCAGCGCACCAGGTAGTCGTAGTTGTCTTTCTCTCCGACGCGGGTGAGATTCGCGGCGAAGGTGCCCCCCTGCATCTGATCGCCTTCTTCCATGGAGTGGCAGGCCAGGCAGCCTCGGGTCTCGAACAGCTCTTTTCCGTGCGCCGCATTGCCCGGCTTACGCTTGGGCAACGGATCGCTCAGCGCCGACTGCCACAAGTACGCGGAGATGGCCTTGACCTGATCGTCGTTGAGGCGGAAATTCGGCATCTTGGTGGTGGGGCGGAAATCGGTGGGTTTCTTCAGCCACACCGGGATCCAGTTCTTGTTCAGCTTCAGGCGGATGTCCTTGAGGTTGGGGCCGACTTTCTTCATGTCCTGCAACAAGCTTTTCGTCGTGCGGTCGAGTTGAACGACCCGCAAGTCCAGCTTGCTGTTGGTAACCTTCAGCGCCACGGCGCGATCGTTGAGGCGATTGGCTTCATCGTTGGTTTCGGCGGTGTCGGCCTGCTTCATCAAGTAACCCGCCTGCTTGAGGTTGTCTTTCTTCTCTTGTTCGAGTTGCTTGATCTGCTGGGCGACCGAAAGCAGATCCTCGGGCTCCTTGTCGTAGCCCTCGTAGCGATGGCAGCCCACGCAGCCGCGCTGGCGGTACAAATCCTTGCCCTCGCTGATGGTCCAGCCGACATCGTTGGTCACCAGCACCATGTCCGCGGCGTGGCAGGTCTGGCAGCCGGCTTCCACGTTGCCCCGCGGGAACAACGGCCAGAGCCAGTGTTCGTACGTGCCGTGCGCTTTTTCGACGCTGGTGGTCGCGCGGCCGTTGCCCTGATGGCAGGGCGAGCAGCCAAATTTCTCCGGATCATGCGTCTTCAAAAGCTCCAGCTCGGGATGGCTGGTGAACGCGCGCGCGTACCGGTCCGGCTTCTTGCCCGGCAAAGACATCGAGGCCGCCGTCAATTTCACCGGCTCGCGAATGCCCATGTGGCAGGATTCGCAGCGGTCCACGATATTGGCTTCCGGCACGTTGATCTGCAAAATCTTCGGAGTCCAGGCCTCGGTTTTGTCCTCCAGCCCGACGATCTGCGGCGGCGTCAGGTTCACCATGTGCTCGGAGATATACGCGTCCAGCTTGGCCTTCTGCGCGGAGACCGGCTTGATGATCTCCCCGAGTTCCGCGCTCAACTTGGTGCGCTCGTCTTTCCGCGCGTTGTAGGCTTCTTCGAGCTGCGGATAGTTGTAGTTCTGCCTGCTGCCGTCGGGAAAATCGACGGCGGCAACCTGCTGTTTGTATTTCTCCAGGTCTTTTTGCTTGCTCTGCTTCGAGGACGGGCTGTCGTCGGTCTCGATTTCATACGTCAGGGCGTTGACGTAGGCGCGCCGGTCGGTGAAAACATTCTGTATGGCCTGGATTTTCGCGCTCAGATCGCGCAGCTTTTCGTTGATCTCTTGCGATCGCTGCTTGGCGTCCTGGATGGCTTGCTCGTAGGCCTGCTTCAGCGCCTGATAGTCGGGATTGCCTTCGACGCCCTTTTCCGAATCATTGGACTGCGAGTGTGCGCGTTTCAAGAAAGCGCCGTAGCGGTCTTTCCATTGATGCTGAAAGGCTTTCCAGGGGCGCTGGCCGAAATCCTCGTCCCACAACGCCCAGAACAGCGTGGCCATCAGCACCAGCATGGCCACCATGTAGTGGGGCGCCAGAGATTTGCTGACCACCGGGTCGTTGTCGGAGACGGGCTTCTCGGGCACCAGTTCCTCCTAAACGTTGAACCACGGCGTGATCCACACATACTTAATGTGGAACATCAGCCGCAACAACATCTTGATAGGCAAGCCCAGCATGGTCAGCAGGAAGACCATCATGATGGAATACTGCAGCAAACTTTTGCGCTGATAATTCTTCGGCTCGAAACGCCGATAGAAGGCGTGCACTAGAAATCCGCCGACCGCAAAGAAGCCGCCGACCACCGCCGCTCCGAAAATCCCTTTGCCCCAGTTAGAAGTAATGCCGAAAAGGTCCGGCAAGTCGCGGTTCACTTCATAGATGAGCCGGTTGTGGTCCCAGGTCTGCCCGGGCCAGAACCATTGCCAGCCAGGTCCGCGAATGAACGTGCCGATGCTGATCATCGACACCCACAGAACGATGAAGCCAAAGAGAAAAACTCCAATCGAAAATTTGCGCTGCTTCCAGGTGTAATACCCGGCGCCCAGCGGATTGGTATCTATGTACGGAATCACCATGAGACCGACGATGATGAGGGTGGGCATGACCACCCCCGCAATCCACGGATCGAAGTACACCAGCATTTCCTGGAGGCCGAGGAAATACCAGGGTGCCTTCGCCGGATTCATAGTGAGATTGGGATTCGCGGGCTCTTCCAGCGGGGCGTTCAGCGTAATGGACCAGATCATCAAAATGATGGTGACGATGATGGCGGCGAGAAATTCCACGCGCAGCAGGAACGGCCAGACGTGGATTTCTTTCTGCCAGCCGGCCTGAAAGGGCCAAGCTTTGCGGTGATGCGTTTTGGCCAGCGCCGCGTCGCCTTCCAGCCGTTCGATGAGCAGATCGTTGGCGTGCGCTTGCCGCCACGCCAAATACATATAGAAAGCGAGCAGCGGAATCAGCGCGATGATTGGCACGTTGTCAGGAGCCGAGACGATTTCCCAGAGTTGATTCCAGTCCACCATGGCTACTTCCTCGGCTCTTTAATTTCGGACTCGAGAATCACCGGCGCTGGGCCGGAAATGCCACCGTCCTTACGCACGCGCCAGAAGTGCACCATCATGAAAATCAAAGCGATGATCGGGAATGCCGATGCAATGCCAGATGTAGGAGCGCAGCAGCGCGTTGGCGTCCACGATGGAACCGCCGAGCAGAGCCGAAACGCACGTCGTTGTAAGGCGTCATGCCCAGCATCGAACCGAAGGGGCCTTCGTGGCCGAGCAACGGCGTGGCGCGCGCCATGTTGGTGCCCACGGTGACCGCCCAGAAGCCCAGCTGATCGTCGGGCAGCAGATAACCGGTGAAAGAGAGCAGCAGCGTCAGCACCAGCAGGATCACGCCAACGTTCCAGTTGAATTCGCGCGGTTTTTTGTACGAGCCGGTAAGGAAAACACGGAACATATGCAGCTCGACGGCGATGACCATCAAGTGCGCAGCCCAGCGGTGCATGTTGCGCAGCAACTTGCCGAACGGCACGTCGTGCTCGAGGTACAGCACGTCGCGGAACGCCTGCACCTTGCTGGGGTGGTAGTAAAACATCAGCAGCACGCCGGTGAAGGTGAGCACCAGGAACAAATAAAACGTGATGCCGCCCATGCCCCAGGTGTAGGAGTAACGCACCGCGTCGCGATTGATCTTCGCCGGGTGCAGGTGCAGAAAAACGTTGGAGAGGACGCCGAGCGCGCGATTGCGCGGCGTGTCGTCGTGCTTGTGCCGGAAGATCGAAGTGTAGACCTGGGTCTTGGTGGGATTCTTGAGCAGCTCCACTT
Source organism: uncultured Acidobacteriota bacterium (assembly GCA_963788495.1). GTDB lineage: Bacteria > Acidobacteriota > Terriglobia > Acidiferrales > UBA7541 > Acidiferrum. The sequence continues at coordinate 351,261 of CAWBGX010000010.1, forward strand.
GTTCTTTGGCTTTTGCCGGCAGGTCGGCCTTGAGAGAGTCGATGTCTTCTTTCACTCCGGTGGCGATGCGCTCGACCAGGCCGGTGGACTTGTCATTCTTCCCGTTCGAGTTTTTCTCTTCAGGCATACCGTGTGCGCTCCCGCCTACACCTGCAAAAACGATCCGGGATCGTTGAAGTGACTGGGCTGCCCCTTGGGCCACTGGAACAGTTGCGATGTATCGACGATGATCTGGCCGTCGGGAGCCAGCGTCACGCGGGCGCGGTCCATGGGGCGCGGCGCGGGCCCCTCGAAGTTGATGCCTTCGCTGTCGTAGCCGCTGCCGTGGCAGGGACACTTGAATTTGTTTTCGCTGGATTTCCAATCGGGCGTGCAGCCCAAATGAGTGCAGCGCGCGAAAATCACAAACACGCGATCCGGCGTGCGGTCCACCCAGATGCGGTATTTCTGCTGCCACTTGGTATCGACGCCCAAGGCGTAGTCCGAGGGGTAGCCGATTTTAAAAACGGTGGGCGGTTCAAAAAGAGTGCGCGGCAGGAAAAAACGCAAAAAGGCGAGGAACCAGGCGGCGAGGAATGCGGTAACCGTGCACCATACCAGCCGGCGACGCCGCTCGTTGACTTGCGTATTGTCCGGGCCGATGGCGGCGATGCCGCCGGCGGCTGCGGCTTTGGAGGTACCCACGGCAGGCGAGCCGACATAGCTCGTTGCTTCCGCGGCGACGCCAGCAGACTTGGCTGCGTCGGGTTTCCCTTTGTCCGAGGTGGTCTCCGGGCCCGCCATGCATTACCTCCCTGAACGGGTTCGCGATTAGCCGACGGCGACGCAACACGCCGCCACTTCCCCCCTTAGGTTATGGGCCGATGGTCCCGATTTACCGATGGCATGAAATAGCAATTCGTGCGCGGACGCCTGCTTTCTTCGCGTGCTCGCGATTCCGAACAATTTTTCCGGGAGATGACCAATGCTGCGCGGGTAGGAAAAATCACCGGGATAGAGATGCGGGAATCGCTCGACCGCTTGGAGCGCGTCGGGCCCGCCGAGTTGGAAAAGTATTGCGGCGAAACATCGCGAGGTCCTTAACATCCCCGGGACCCCCTTGGAAAAACCGAGGGGATGGTACTCAAAATGGAAAAGCACGTCAATGCGTGTTTGCGATTTTCTTTGGAAGCACCCGCAATTTCCGGCTAATGAGGTCCGGACGCAAACCTGCGATTGGTAAGAACGCGCTTGCGCTCCGAAAAAGCTGTGATAGACTCGCCCCGTTTTGCGGCCTTCGCTTCCCTCCAAACCAGATTGCGCGGGCCGTTTCCATGGGGACTCCTGGGGTTTTGCGTGGGGAGGTTTCGGTCCATGGGCCTTGCATTGCTTATCGTCATCTGGCTGATTACCTTCGTCAGCACCTATTTTTTTATCGCCAAGACCTGGTGGCTGCCCACGGGCGCCTCCGCGGCCGCTGCGGGCATCGACCATCATTTCGCCACTACTTATTTGCTGATGGGCATTGTCTTTGTGGCCGCGCAGGTGGCGCTGGGATATTTCGCGTGGAAGTTTCGCGACCGCGGCTCCTCCTCTGGCGCGCCTGCGACCTACAGCCATGGCAACAATATGCTGGAATCCGTGTGGACGGTGCTCACCGCGGTGCTATTCATCGGGCTAAACCTGATGAGCAGTTCCATCTGGGCGTCCGAACGATTCCGGCCCGCGGAGCCGGGAGCGCTGCAGGTGGAAGTCACCGGCATGCAGTTCCAATGGTATTTCCGCTATGCCGGGCCGGACGGAAAATTTGGCGCGACCAAGCCGGAGTTGATTGACGCGTCCGCCGGCGGCGAGAGCGCTCTGGGTCTCGACGCCACGGACCCCGCCTCTAAAGACGACGTGGTCAGCGGAACCATGTACGTCGTGGTCAATCGCGAAGTGGAATTGATTTTGCGCGCGCAGGATGTCATCCACAGCTTCTTCATTCCTAACATGCGCTTCAAGCAGGACGCCGTGCCGGGCCTGGCCATCCATATGCATTTCACACCCATTACCACCGGAAACTACGAGGTCACTTGCGCGGAGCTTTGCGGCTTGGGCCACTACAAGATGAACGGCATGCTGAAGGTCGTCAGCCAGGAAGAGTTCGACAAATGGCTGGCGGCGCGGGAGGCGGAGAAACAATAATGGCTACCCGGGAATTCGCGGCCCACGAGTCTCACGCACACGCAGCGCCTCAAGGATTTATTCGCAAGTGGGTTTTCAGCCTGGATCACAAAGTCATCGGCCTGCAGTATTATTTTTTGGCGCTGAGCGCGGTGTTCGTCGGCATGTTTTTGTCGTTGCTGATGCGCATCCACTTGATCTGGCCCACCGCTGCTGTGCCATTCATCGGAGAAATCAAGCCCGAAACGTATCTCACGTTGGTGACCATGCACGGCACCATCATGGTGTTCTTCGTGCTGACCACTGCGCCGCAAGGAGGTTTTGGCAATTACTTTCTGCCGATTCAAATCGGCGCGGCGGACATGGCCTTCCCGGTGTTGAACATGCTGTCGTTCTGGATCACTTTCCTGGGCTACATCGTGATGCTGTCGGCCTTCTTCGTGGTCGGAGGAGCGCCCTTGCATGGCTGGACCGGCTATCCGCCGTTGAGCGCGCTGCCGTCCGCGGGACCCGGCGAAGCGTTGGGCGCGGACCTGTGGGTCACCAGCATCGCGCTTTTCTGCATCGGCGCGCTGATGAGCGCGCTGAACTTCATCACCACCACGCTGGACATGCGCGCCAAGGGCATGACGCTGATGCGCATGCCGCTGACGTGCTGGGCCTGGTTTATCACCGCGATCCTCGGCTTGCTGGCGTTTGGCGTACTCTTCTCCGCGGGAATTTTGCTGCTGCTGGATCGCAACGTGGGCACCAGCTTTTTTGTGCCGTTGGTCACTGTGAACGGTCAGCTCACCGGGCACAAGGGCGGCTCGCCGCTTTTGTGGCAGCACCTGTTCTGGTTCTTCGGGCATCCCGAGGTGTACATCGCGATTTTACCGGCCATGGGTTTGTGCTCGCAGCTGCTTTCGGTTTTTTCTCGCAAGCCGATTTTTGGTTACAAGGCCATGGTGTACGCCATGTTGTCGATCGGCCTGCTGGGCTTCATGGTCTGGGGCCATCACATGTTCATGAGCGGCATGAACCCATATACGGCGTTCGCGTTTTCGATCATGACCATGGCCATCGGGGTGCCTTCGGCGATCAAGACCTTCAACTGGCTGGGCACGCTCCATGGCGGCAAGATTCGTTTTTCGTCGCCGATGTTGTTTGCCATCGGATTTGTTTCCCTGTTTGTCTCCGGCGGCATCAGTGGACCCTTCCTGGCGCAGCCTACCCTGGACATCCCGCTGCACGATACGGCCTTCGTGACCGGACACTTCCACCTCATCATGGGAGTGGCGTCCATCTTCGGGATCTTCGCGGCGACCTACTATTGGTTTCCCAAGATGTTCGGCCGCATGATGAATGAGAGTTTGGCGCGCTGGCATTTCTACCTTACGTTCGTGGGCACCTACTGCATCTTCATGCCCATGCACTATGCCGGCATGGCCGGACAGCCGCGCCGGTACTCGCAGTTCACCACGCTGCACTATTTGGAGCGCTTGATTCCGTTGAACACCTTCATCACCTTTGCGGCGTTTGTCACTATCTCCGCGCAGTTGATTTTTCTCGTGAATCTCTTCTGGAGCATGAAAGCCGGCAAGAAGGCCAGCGACAATCCCTGGGAAGCCACGACTCTGGAATGGACGACGACCACGCCGCCACCGCACGACAATTTCGGCGGACACACGCCGGTGGTTTACAACGGGCCGTACGAATACAGCGTGCCGGGGGCGCCGCGCGACTACGTGATGCAAACCGACCCCGCGATTGTGCCGGTGCGCTAGAGAAAATATGGCGAGCTTCGCTCCAACGGTTGCGATCGAGGATCCCAGAACTACGCTGGGCGGGGGCCGTACTTCGCCTCCGGGGCGTGACGGCGGCGATGACCGTCCCGATGACGGCTCGCACGGATTCGCGGCGCGCTTGCGGCGGGCGCGGCTGGGCATGGGCGTTGCGGTGGCGGGCATCGTGATGATTTTTGTTTCGTTTACCAGCGCGTACCTCGTGCGGCAGGGATTGCCGACGATCGATCCGCACACGAACACACTGGTTCGCGACTGGATCCCGGTGCGCTTGCCGGCTTTGCTACTGGTCAACACTTGCGTGCTGCTGCTGAGCAGCCTGACCATGGCGCTGGCGCGGCGCCAAGTGTCGGGCGAAGCGGCGCTCGCGGATGCGGCGTCGATTTCCGGCGTTTCCGTGGGCCACGAGCAGAAAATTTCGTGGTTGGCGCTGACCGTGGTGCTGGGTCTTAGCTTCCTTACCTTGCAGTGGGTGGCTTGGCACGAATTGGCCGCCAGCGGTTTTTACGTGGCCACCAGCCCGAGCAGCTCTTTCGTTTATCTTTTGACCGGCATGCACGGCGCGCATCTGCTGGGCGGCCTCGTGGCGCTTTTGGTAGCCGGCGGCGCTTCTGTGTTGCGTCGGCCGGTGTTTTCGCGGCTGGTCCTTGTGGATGTCACCGGGTGGTATTGGCATTTCATGGCGATTTTGTGGATTTACATTTTGTGCTTACTGGAGTTTGCGCGCTGACGGCGATAGTCGAGCGGTTGAGGTCTGCGCCAGCTGGGGCCCGGCATGCTGCGCCCCTACGCCAGGCGGCACTACGGATATCAGGAGGCCAAACGCATGGCTGATGTGACCGTGCCACATGACATTCCGGCGCTTTACGAACCGTCGCTGTTTGGCACCTACTCCAAGAAAATCGGGATGTGGCTGTTCCTGCTGTCGGACTCGCTGACGTTCGGCGCACTGCTATACGCCTACAGCTACGGGCGCATTTCGACGCCTAACTGGCCGACGCCGTTTCACTCCCAGAGCATCGTGAACGCCACGGTGATGACCGCGTTCCTGCTGACCAGTTCGCTGACCATGGTGTTGGCGGTGCGCGCCGCCGTGGATGGGGACGCCAAGGCGCAGCGGCTGTGGCTGCTAGCGACCATGGCCTGCGGTTTGGGTTTCGTGCTTCTGCATGGGCGGGAGTGGAGCAAGCTGATCGCGGAAGGCCTGACGCTGCCGGTGTTTCCCAAAGTTCCCGGGCACGAAGCGGCCAGCGAATTCGCCAACGTGGCCAAGACCGTGCCGCAATTTCCCGCGACCTTTTTTGGATTGACCGGGATGCACATGCTGCACGTGACCTTGGGCGTGATTTACCTGGGCATCGTGGCGCTGCGGAAGAATTTCATTCCCATCCTGCTGGTGGGATGGCTGGCAGCATGGCTGGGCACGCCGGCGTATAGCCCGTTCCACTACGCCGCGCATATTTTGCTGCTGGTGGCTATCGTGTGCTCGATCATTTTGTGGTTGAGGCCCAAGGTGTACGACGCGGCGGACGTGGAAGTCGCGGGTCTGTACTGGCACTTCGTGGATTTGGTATGGATGTTTATTTTCCCGTTGGTGTATTTGATGTCCGCCAAGATTTTATAGGAGCCTGGAGATATGGAAGCATCCCAGATCGCTATTGAGGGGCGGGTCGCGGAACAGCACCGGCATCATGGCAAGGCGCAATTTTTCTGGGTGTGGGGCGCGCTGCTGGTGATGACCGCCATCGAAGTGTATCTGACGTATCAGAATTTGGAGCCGGTGCGCATGCTCACCATTTTGATGGGCTTGTCGCTGATCAAGGCGGCGCTGATCATCAGCTACTTCATGCACATGAAGTACGAAGTTTCGCGGATGAAGTGGCTGACCATGTGTTCCCTGGTGGCTTGCCTGGCCTTGATGATGATTTTCTTTCCGGATGCGCTGCGCATTATTTCGCTGGGGGTGAAATGAGACTGCGCGCCGCGGTTCTCGTCGCCTCGTTGCTGCTGTGGTCCTCGCCGGCTTTCGGCCAGGCTTGCTCGATGTGTTACAGCACGGCGAAGGCGACTTCGGTGGAGGGGCAGAGGGCCATCAGCAAAGGGGTGCTCGTGCTCCTGTTGCCCCCGGTGGGGTTCATGACGTTGGGAGTTTGGGCGGCATTCCGGTACGGAAAGCGACGCGACCTGGAGCAAATCTCCCCAATGGAGCGGCCCTCGGATTGAAGCCCCTCTGAATTTGGATCCCTGTTGCCGGGTTCCAACCTTCCCGCCCCCACCCCCGTATGTTTTTATACATCGTTATGATTCCATGATGGTTAGCTCGTTGTGTGATACATCGTTTTGATTCTGAAGGAGATAGCGGAGTGGGAGCCGTTTGTTGCGGTCCCGGCATGCTGATACCCCCCCCACCCCCGGGGTAAAATCGCATCGATATCAGAGGAAAGGGCTTACGAAAAGGATATGGCGTAAGTGCCTGATTCTAAAGAGCTGTTTTGCGCAATTCAAACGCGTTCAATCGTGCGTTGACCAGGCGCCTGGTGCGTCCAGGAAGTGGCCAAAATGGAACTGGAACGGGAAGGCGCAGTCTAAGTCGGCGGACGCGATAGAGTTATCCCTATGAGTAAGTATACACAAAGGTACCAGAAAGTCAAGGAAAAAACCAGACGGGAATTGAGGAGCGATCGTGCCGAGATCGGGCGCAGCAGTGCTGCGCCCCTACAGGGGGCTTGCCGCGACGTGAGGTGGCTTTTGGTCAGGCCCGGCGTTCGGGATAGGAGGGCTAGGTTTGGGTTTGCTGCTGGCGGAGGTGGGCTACTACCAGCTTGATTTCGTCGTAGGTGACTTGGTCGGGTAGGGCTTCTTTGAGGGGCTTGAAGCGCTCGGTGCCCAGGCGAGCGCAGGCGGCTTCGATCTTTTCCTGGTTGTCTTCGGGGATCCAGCCGGGCTCGAAGTCGACGTCGCCGCGCTCCACCATTTCGGCGACCATGGAGACCACGGTGCTGAGCTGGCGGCCGCGGATTTGCGCGATCTCCTGGAGGGTCTTGCCCTGCTCCAGCAGGCGCAGGGTTTCGCCCGCGGGATCGGAGCTGGCGGGCGGGGCTTCGGTGGCGCGGGCGCCGTTGCGGAAACGGGCCAGGGCGTCCAGGATTTCCTGGCCGTACAGCTCGGTTTTGCGCTCGCCGAAGCCGGGGACGCGGCGCAGTTCGGAGAGCGAACCGGGCTTCTCGCGGCACAGTGCGTCCAGAGAAGTGTCGTGCATGATGATGAAAGCGGCGGTGCCTTGCTCTCTGGCCGTGGTGCGGCGCCACTCGCGAAGATATTCGCGGAGGTCGTCATTCGGGCCGCGGGCTACGGCCTGGGTCACGGTCACATTCGGGCGGGAACTGCCGCCATTCGAGCCAGCAGCTGCCGCCACGGCGCGGCGCTTTCCCTTTTGGACGCGAACCGGCTCTGCGAGCCATTGCGGAGTGGCGCCGCAGACGTCGCAGGCACCGCAGGATTTCCATTTGGCGGTTTCCCCGAAGTGCGCGCAGATCTGGAGATGGCGGCAGGCTTGCGATTCGGCAAAGTGGCGGACGATGTTGTAACGCTGCCAGGCGCGCTCTTTTTCAGCGGGATCGGTAAGCTGCTCGATAAAATAGGCTAGGAGGCCCGCGTCCTTTTTCTGCCACAGCAGCAGGCAATCGGCGGGGAGACCGTCGCGGCCGGCGCGGCCAGCCTCCTGGTAAAACTGTTCGACGGATTTTGGCAGCGAGAGGTGGATCACCGCGCGGACGGCTGCTTTGTTGATGCCGAGGCCGAAGGCTATGGTGCCCACCAGGACGCGCACTTCGTCCGACATCCAGCGCTCCTGGTTGCGGCGGCGGGCGTCGGCGTCCATTTTCCCGTGGTAGCCGATGGCCGGGATGCCTTGCTCTTCCAGAAAATCGACGGTTTCTTCCACGCGATTGATGGTAGGGGCGTAAATGATGACGTTGCTGTCCGCGTAGTTTTTCAAGGCGCGCAGCAGCAAGTCGGACTGCGTCCCTTTTTCGCATTCTTTGACCACGTAGCGGAGATTGGGGCGGTGGAAGCTGGCGATGTATTTGTCGGGATCGCGCAGGCGCAGCTGTTCGAGGATGTCGCGCCGGACCTGGCGGGTGGCGCTGGCGGTGAAGGCGGCGATGGGGCGATCCGGGAAATGATTGCGCAGGGAACTCATCTGGCGGTATTCGGGGCGGAATTCGTGGCCCCATTCGGAGATGCAGTGGGCTTCGTCAATGGCGAAGAAGGAGATGGGGACGCGCTTGAGCCAGTCGATGGTGTCGGCGCGGGCTAGACGCTCCGGGGAGAGATAGAGGAGGCGGAACTCACCGGATTCCGCTTTGCGGGTGATTTTGGCTTGTTGATCGGCGGGCATGGAGCTGTTGAGGACTGCGGCGGCGATGCCCATTTGGGTGAGCTGGGCCATCTGGTCTTGCATCAGGGCGATCAGCGGGGAGACTACGATGACCGTTTTTTCGGGCAGCATGGCGGCGGGCAGTTGGTAGCAGAGAGATTTGCCGCCGCCGGTGGGCATAACCACGCAGGCGTCGCGGCCGGAGAGCAGGCTGGTGACGATGCGTTCTTGCAGGGGGCGGAAGGAGTCGTAGCCCCAGTAACGTTGCAGGGCGGAGAAGATTTCCGGGTTGCTGGGGATGGTTTTCATTATTACTATACGGTTATCATAACTCTAAAATATATAGACGCAAAGAACGATTCTGTCTGGCGGCTGGCCCGGCGGCGCACGACTCGCTGGGCCGGTCACGGCTGGGCCTCGGTAGTCCGTAAGAGCGGCGCCTAAGCGCCGCACTCCATAGAGGTCGCCCGGCCATTGTACCGCGGACGTAGATTTTGAGGGCGAAATCGGTGCATGGTAGTTTTGCTCTGGCAATCGGAAAGTAAGACTCTCGAGAGGTTTCCGCATGAAAAAAACGAAAATTGGCGCGGGGAAGGCGGCCGCCAAGGGTAGTCCGCCTCCTAAAGACATCGACGAGTACCTTGCCGGGGTGCCGGAGCCTGCGCGTAGCACCTTGCAGAAGGTGCGGGCGGCGATTCGGGCGGCGGCGCCGGAGGAAGCGACCGAGGCCATCGGTTACCGGATTCCTACGTTCCGGTACAAAGGGGCTTTGGTGGCGTTCGCGGCGTTTTCGCATCATTGCAGTTTTTTTCCTATGAGCGGGGCGGTGATTGAGAAGTTCAAGAGAGAGTTGAAGGGGTTTCATACGTCCAAGGGGACTTTGCAGTTTCCTTTGGATAAGCCTTTGGCGGCAGGGTTGGTGAAGAAGATGGTTAGGGCCCGGGTGAAGCAGAACGAAGAGAAGGAATCGCGACGGTCGCGTGGCTGAAGAGGCTGGGTGGCAGATCTCTGACCTCTACACTCTGCAAGACGAAGCGCCAATCGGGAGATTGGCGCTCTCAGGACAGGCCGCGGGAAAAGAGGGGAGGGACGCGCTAAAGCGCGCCCCTACATTTGCAGTCCCTACATGTGTTCGCTTACTGCTGGACGTTTACTTTGACTTTTAGTTTGGCGCTGGGGGTGACTTGGATTTTTTCGCCGCCGGCTAAATACTTTTGCAGAACTTCCGGGCTGGACCATTCCAGGTCCCAGCCGTTTTCGATGGCCATCAGTGTGTATTGTCCGGCGAGGACTTCGTAGAGGTTGAAGGAACCGTCGGAGTCGCTCTGGTCGCGGCGAAAGAAATCCGCGGTGTGCTCGGAGTTCTGGGGCACCAGGACGATCATGACGCCATCCACGGGTTTGCCGTCTCTCAGCGCGACTCCGGTTATCTGGCCGCTGCCCCTGGAAATGACCACGTTGAGCCGAACATCCTGCGCGGCAGCGATGGCCACGCTGTGCCCCGATGTTTTGGCGCCGCTGGCAGAGAGTTTACGAACGGTGGAGCCGGAAGGCTGGACAACGGCAACTTCGTAGGTTCCGGGGCCGATCGGAGTGTTGTTGAAATCGAATTCGCCGTTGGGCGCGGAGCTCACTTCATGACGCTCGCCGGTGGCCGCGTTGTGCAATTCCAGGACCGCGGGCTGCGAGAGCGGCGAGTTGTTATCCAAGGTGATGACGCCGCGGACGGTGGCGGACAGCGGCGCTTCCGTGGCGTCGATCTGGGTATCGGCGGCGAGTTGCAGCGTCTGCAAACGGGTGGTCGCTTCATTGCCGTTGGTAAGAGTCAAACTCAAGATGACCTGGCCGGGAGGAAGGCCGGAGATTTCCGTGACTCCGGACCGCTGCTGCCAGACGTAGGCCTCGAGTGGCTGCGGGATGCCCTCCAGAGACGGCAGCATGGCTTGCACCGAGACCGAGGTTTGCTCCGAGACCGGAGTCTTGATCTGGACGCGGACTGCGGGAACGGGATGCAGGTACAGATCGGCAATTTGCGCGTCGCCAGGCCGCAAGGCAATCGGCGATGCGGCCGATAATTCCGTGGCGTTGGAGAAGAAAGTCTCGGGGTAGACCACGTCGAGAGACGGATCCGGCGGGGGCAGCGCTTCGCGGACGAACGCGCCTGCGTTGGAGTCAAAGCGGGCCGCACGCATGCCGGCGAAGTGTTGCGCGTACCAGGGCTGCGCGGTGGTGCCAACGAAGTACGTGCCGGGGGACAGATTGCCGATGCGGTAGCGGCCCTGGTCATCGGTGCTGGCTTGATCCGCGAAACGAGTGGCGAGCGTTCCGCCGGCGGCCCCTCGATAAAAAAGAATGATGCGGGCGTCGCGGACCGGCTCATTGCGCTCGTCGAAGACCTGCCCGGAGAGAGACGCTCGGGGGTAAATGGCGAAGCGCAGGCTGGCGGTGTCCAGGCCTGCGGCGACGACGATCGCGGTGGAAAAAAAACCGTGCTGTTTGTAGCTCTGCTGGAGGTATCCCTTGCGGCGGGCGGAAAGATAGTATTTGCCGGGGGAAAGGTGGTCGAAGACGAAGCGGCCGTCGTCGGACGTAACCGCGGTCGCAGCGGGATCCTGCGAGCCGACCAGGGCCAGGACGACCATGGCACGGGCTAGAGGTTGTCCGCCGAGGCCATCGACGACAGTTCCGGCAACCCGAAAGCTGGTCTGCGCGGGCGCCGCGGGTGCCGCCGAATGCTGAAAAAGTCCGAAGAGCAGCGCCACTAAGGCTTGGATCATCATCGCCGCTAGTCTCCGGGGCGCAGCAGGTCGAGATCGATCTGCGCGGACTGGCTGGGAGCGAGGGTAACTTCGCGCGCGTGGGACATATATTTTTGCAGGATTGCGGGCTTAGTGTAATCGAGATCGCCGAAGGGATCGAAGGCCAGCAATTTGTAGGCGCCCGGCGGCAGGTAGGCGAGGTCGAACGAGCCATCCGTGCTGGTGGACTCAAATCTGGTTGCGGTTGTGGATGATTCGGGAAAAAGCAAAACGGTGCTGGGAGCATTTTTCGCAGCGCCTCGAACCTTGCCGCTGAGATTCGCAAAATCATCGCGCAGAACGATCTCGATGGGGGCCACCGCGCCGCCGGGGGAAACGGTTAACTCGTTTCTGAGCAAATCGACCGAGGCGGAACTTGCGGAATGCGGGTAATTCAAGCCGTTGGGAATGATTTGAACCGTGTAGACGCCGGGATCGACATTCTGCAGGGCAAAAAATCGATTGCCGGGGTTCCCTGAAAATGCCGCGCTGTATTGGGTGCGCACCGCAAGACCGCCGCCGGCTGACAGCACCACCTGCACGGGCGCGATTTCCTGCTGCTCCCCTGGCGCGGTCGCACCTGGGGAGAATCCCGTGCCTGCGTCTCTCCGGTCATTGCGAGTGGTTTCCACATGCACGTTGACAGGGATGGTGACCCCCGGCAGAAGGGTTAGATGAATGCCGGTGAGGTCCGAAGTCAGATTCACGGAGCGCGAAGCGGAAAGGCTTTGCTGGGTTTTGGGGTCCAACGCGTGAGCGGTAATGGAGCAGGGGCCGCTGGGAAGGAACCCGGTCTGGAACGATCCTTTAAGCGAGTCAAAGGACACGCCCACAGCGAGGAATTGTGCCCCGCCGCCATAGACCTGTAGGTTGACTTCGTATCCGGGGGAATAACCGCTCACTGTGCCAGAGAGGCGATAGAAGGGTGTTGGAGGAGGAGCGAGGTCGACCTCCATGCGCCTGCCGGGAGTGATTTCAATGGCGGTGGCCGAAGCAAGATCGGGAACTCCCGGATAGAAAGAAATCGGGTAGCCTTGCGGAGAAAGCGCCGCGGGGATGGGCTCCGGTGCGGGGCTCGGACCGGCAAAAAGAAAGTACATGCCGGGCGGGAGGTTGGCGAAACGGAACTCGCCCTCACTGGTAGTGAGGTTCTGGCCAAATTGCTCTTGCGTCGTTTTTCCATTTTCCACGCGTTCGACCAGCAGAAACACGGGGAAATCTTCGAGGGGTTCTCCGTCGCTCCCGCTAATGCGGCCGTAAATCAAGCCTTCGGGAATGAGCTTGAGGATCACCGGGGGCATGTCCGGAGCTACGATAACCGGCGCCTGGGGGCTGGGGATGGAGTTCGGAATGGCGTCGGGAGCGAAAAAACCGGGCTTGCGGACGAGGAGGCTGGTCGGGCCCTCGGGCATTCCGTCAAAGACGAATTTGCCATCAGGGCCGGTGAGAAGGGAGCGCGGGATTCCAGAGTTGATTTGGACGAGCGAGCCGCCGACGGCTTCGCCGGTCACAGAGTTTACGACGGTGCCCCGGAGTGTGTAGGTGGACGACTGGGAAGGCCATTGCGCCAACGAAGGAAGCGAATCAGTGTCCGCGGAACCAGGGGCTTCCAGAGCGGCGGCAGGCTGCGGAATTCCCGCGGAGGCGAGACCGGAGCTCAACGCAAAAAAGTAGGCCAGGCACGTGCGAAGTAACATACTGCCGCTACCTCTAGGGATGTTGCGGCCTTCGAGCGAGTGTACCTTGGCGTGAGATGCAGGCCAACGCTGGGGATTTGCCTGGGCCGGGCGGGGTTCCGGCAGAAACGGCTAACCGTCATGGAATCATAACGATGCGCGGAAACGTACTGGGAGTGGGGCCCCTTCGGCCGACATCACATCTTTCTGGTGGCCGGAGAGAAGCAAAAGCTTCAAACTAGGCGACGCTAATTCTCAGAATCCGATACCGCAGCCTAGGTGCCCCCGCTGATGCCGCGCACATTTCTGATCGACACCGACACCGCCTCCGACGACGCCGTAGCCCTGATCATGGCCCTGCGCTCGACCGAGGTCCAAGTAGCCGCCATTACGGTAGTTGCCGGAAATGTCCCGGTCCAGCAGGCCACTAGCAATGCTCTCTACACTGCGGAACTCTGCGGCTCCGATGTCCCGGTATATTCCGGCGCTGAAGCACCCTTGAAACGAAAACTGGTCACCGCCGACTGGTTTCATGGCGCGGACGGCCTGGGCGACCACGGCTACAAGCCGGCCAAGCGCCGAGCCGAACCGCTACACGCGGTCGATGCCATCGTCGAAACGGTCCTGGCCCACCCGGGAATAGAAATTATCACCTTGGGACCGCTCACGAACCTGGCGTTAGCCCTGTCGCGCGAGCCTAAGCTGGCCGCAAACGTCGCCCGGTGCATCGTCATGGGCGGAGCGCCCTGCTGCGAGGGAAACGTCACGCCTGCCGCGGAATTTAATATATGGGTGGACCCCGAGGCGGCCCGCATGGTCTTCAGCGCCGGCCTGCCCATGGAAATGGTGGGATGGCATCTGTGCCGCGGCGAGGCGGCGCTCAACCAGCAGGACATCGAGAAGGTTCTCGATCTCAAAACGCCCCTGGGAGATTTTGCGATTCGTCTGCAACAGTACCGCCGCCCAAGCCTATTTCAAGCAAACCGGCGAGAAAGGCATTTCGTTGCCGGACCCCGTGGCCATGTCCATCGCCTTGCATCCTGCTCTTTGTACTTCATCGAGCACGCACTTCGTGGACATCGAAACCTCCAGCGAACTGACCCGCGGCATGACCGTCGTCGATCGCCTCAACGTGGCCGCAGATTCCAGAAACAAAGGCGTCTGGGCCTCCATGCTCGAACGCCAAGGCAAAGCCCACATCTGTTGGACTCTTGACGTTCCTGGATGGAAGGCGGCACTATACTCCGCCCTGCGCTAAAGTAGTAAGGATGCAGCAGCAATCCCATTTAAATGGAAGGAATACATAACCACATGTCCGATCGCGTGCTCGTCACCGGAGGAGCGGGATACATCGGAAGCGTCGTAACCGCCCAGCTCCTCAAGCAGGGCTTCGACGTCATAGTTTTGGACAATCTATCGAATGGCCACAAGCTGGCCGTGCCGTCAGGCGCCAGGCTGATCGCCGCGGACATCTCGGATCGTTCCGCGTTAGACGAGATCTTCCGCGGCCAGCACATCGATGCGGTAATCCACCTGGCCGCTTCTATCGAAGTCGGTGAATCCATGAAGTTCCCCGAAAAATTTTTCCGCAACAACACCGCCAACTCGCTGAATCTGCTGGAAGCCATGATTGAGCACAAGGTGCCGCGCTTCGTGTTTTCCTCCACCGCGGCGCTGTTCGGCACCCCCGACCGCGTTCCGATCGAGGAAGACGACGCCCTCCATCCCACCAATACCTACGGCGAATCGAAATTGCTCGTGGAACGGATGCTGGCCTGGTTTCATCGTATCCACGGATTGCGCTATGCCAGCCTGCGCTATTTCAACGCCGCCGGCTGCGCAGGCGACCAAGGAGAAGATCACCAGCCGGAGTCTCATCTCATTCCGTTGATCCTGCAGGTGGCACTAGGCCAGCGCGATCACATTGCCATCTACGGCACGGATTACCCGACGCCGGACGGCACTTGCGTGCGTGATTATGTCCACGTCAGCGATTTGGCCAGCGCCCACGTTCTGGTCCTGAACGCGCTGCGGCAAAACGACAAGCTAATCTTTAATTTGGGCAACGGCCGCGGCTTCAGCGTCCGCGAAGTGATCGAAGTCGCCCGGCGCGTCACCGGGCATCCCATCCCGGTGAAGGAAGTGCCCCGCCGCGCAGGCGATCCAGCGGTGCTGGTCGCCAGCTCCGATAAGATCAAACGCGAACTGCAGTGGCAACCGCAATTTTCCAGCCTGGAAGCTATCGTTCAAAGCGCCTGGGACTGGCGCCGCGCCCATCTCGACGGCTACGGCAAAAAAGCGTAGTGGGCCGCGTCACGGGTATTCTCTCGGCCATATCGATCCCGCCGTCAAGGCCCGGCTCCGACCCCCGCGTGAAATGTCGTGCAATATAGGGGCGCGCTTTAGCGCGTCCCTCCGATCTTGCTACTATGTACCCCATGAATCCGGTCGAAACCCTCGGCCTCGCGCTCGGCGCCGGATTTTCTTCCGGCCTCAATCTTTACGCGACGATCGCCACTCTCGGCCTCCTCGAACGATTTGGCGTCATCCACCTTCCTCCCTCGCTCCAAGTTCTCTCCCATCCAGCCATCTTGGGCATCGCCATCGCGCTCTACGCCATCGAATTCCTAGCCGACAAGATTCCCTACGTGGACACTGTCTGGGACGCGATCCACACGATCATCCGCCCGCCGGCCGCCGCGCTTCTCGCTTACAGCGCCGCGGTTTCCGCACCGCCGGCATGGCGCTGGGGCGCGGCCCTGCTCGCGGGCGGCGTGGCGCTCACTTCACACGGCACAAAAGCCAGCGCCCGCGCCGCGGTGAACACCAGTCCCGAACCGTTCAGCAACTGGACTCTGAGCTTCGGCGAAGACGTTCTGGCGGTCTGGCTGACCTGGATGGCCGGCGTCCATCCGCTGGCGACCATCGTGGTCGTGGTGTTCCTGTTAGCGCTAGCGGGGTTCTTGCTCTTCCATCTCTTCCGGTTCTTACGGCAGGCTGTGCAGCGGTTACTCGCCACCTGACGCTATTTCAGGTAGGTCGCCAGCCAATCCAAAAACGTTTTGTACCAGAACTGTGCGTTCTGCGGCTTCAGGATCCAATGTCCTTCATCCGGGAAAACCACCAGCTTGGAGGGAACGCTCTGGCGCTGCAGGGTGTTGAAAAATTCCAGCGACTGCGTATACGGAACGCGGAAGTCGCGCTCCCCGGCAATCACCAGCGTGGGCGTTTTGAATTTCCCCAATTCCGCGGCGTACGTTGCGGGCGCCCACTTCCGGTAGCTCTCCGGGTTCGTCCACGGCGTGCCTTGCATGTCGTGCTCTTCAAACCACAATTCTTCGGTGGCATACATGGCGGTCTTGTCGTACACGCCGGCGTGGCTGATGATGGCTTTGAAGCGGCCGGTGTGCGTGGCGATCCAGTCCGCCAGGTAGCCGCCGTACGAGCCCCCGGCCGCGGCCATGCGCGTTCCGTCGATAAACTTGTATTTGGCCAGCGTGGCGTCCACGCCTCTCATTACATCAACGTAGGCCTTGCCGCCCCAGTCGTTGGTAATTTCGTCCGTGAATTTCTGGCCATAGCCCGTCGAGCCGCGGCGGTTGATCATCAGCGTCACATAGCCCGCCGCGGAAAAAACTTCGGGGTTCCAGCGGTAGCCCCAGGCGTTCGACCACATGGTTTGCGGTCCGCCGTGCAGAAGCACCAACAGCGGATATTTTTTTGCGGTGTCGAAGTTGGGCGGACGGATCAGCATGGCCTGCACTCGAGTTTCGCCCGCGCCCGCGAACCAGAACGTCTCCGGCGCGTTCATCTCCACATCCGCCAGGATGGCGTCGTTGTGATGCGTAAGCTGCCGCAGTCCCGAGCCGTCGCTTGCGGCGGCGAACAATTCGGCGGGCAGCGTCAAGCTGGTGCGCTCGAACACCAGCGTCTTCCCGTCCTTGTCGATCGACAGACCGGTGTTGAAGCTGTCGGCGACAAGTTTCTTTGGTTCCGCGCCGGCTCGCGCAGCCAGGGCATAAATCGGCTGCAGGGTTTCATTCTCGGCGGTGAAGAAAATCGTCTTGCTGTCCGCGGACCAGGCCAGTTCATCGGCGCTGCGGTCAAATGCTTCGGACAAGTTCTCGCTCTTGCCGGCCTGGCGGTCGTAAAGCATCACCCTCCAGCGGTCGGACTCGTATCCGGCGGTAAGCTGCGCGTGATAAGCGATGTACTTGCCGTCCGGCGAATACACGGGATCTCCGTCAAAGCCTGGATTGGTGGTGATTTTCTTGGGCTCCGCCCCGCCCGCGACCGGCACCAGAAACAAATCCCCGTTTGTGCTGATCGCTTCGACTTTGTCGGTCACCGCGGTGAAGCAGATTTCCGCGCTGTCCGGCGAAAAATTGATGTCCTCCGGACCGCTGCGCTCGTCGGGAGGTACGTCGTAATCGGCGCCGGGGGTCAAATCGCGAGGCGCGCCGCCGCTATCGGTCTGCGCGGCGTCCTTCGGCGCGGCAACCACGAATAAATGGCTGCGCTTGCCTTCCGACCAATGGGTCCAGTGGCGGTACAGGAGGTGCTCCGCGACATGCGCCTTGACCTTGTTTTTTTCTTTCTCTTCGTCGCGGGCCTTGTTGCAGGCATCATCCTTGCAATCCGGATACACGCCGGAGGTGAAGGCGATGGTCTTGCCGTCCGGCGACCATTTCACCATGTCCGCGCCGGTGGAAAGATGGGTCCACGGATGGGGCTCGCCGCCTTCCAAAGGCAGCACGTAGACTTGCGAATCGCCGTCGCGCGACGAAAGAAACGCCAGCATCTTTCCATCCGGCGACCACACCGGCGAACTGTCATGGCCACTTTGCGTGAGCTGTATGGGCGCGCCGCTCGTGGTGGACACAATCCAGATGTTGCTCGCGTTGCGATTGGCCTCCATATCAGGCGTGGCCACCGCGTAGGCCACCCATTTTCCGTCGGCAGATACCTCCGGCGCGGAGACGCGATGCAGCCGGATCAGATCGTCAAAAGTTATGGGATGCTTGGCTTGTTGCGCGGCAACGCCCGCGGCCGCACACAGCCACACGGCGGCAACCGCCAGGCCATTTCGCAAACCGATCCGCTTCATCGCTTGTCCCTCGTCTTCTGGGTCAGTCAGTCGGCTGTGAGTACCGCAGAAGGTGAATACTGTCACGATTCCGGCTTGATGCCAATTTGATTTAGCATCGGCGCGTTCATTTCCGCACTACCGCCCAATTCGCGGCCGCCAGCGCCGCCGTGGCGACCACCACCGAAGAATTGCTCAGCGGCGATCTCACCAACAGCACCACGCAGAATAAAATAGCCACGACGGCAAACACCTTGCCCGCCGGCAAACGGAAGGCATCCGCTTGCGGTTGCCTGCGGCGCAAGACCAGCAGCGCCAGGGCCACCGAACTGTAGGTAAAAAGCCGCGCAATCGCGGAGAGCGTGATATTCCAGCGAAAGCTTCCGGCCAGCGTGAAGACCAGCAGCAAAGCGGTGTACAGCAGGATGGAAGCGTGCGGAGTTTTGAATCGCGGATGAATCCGGGCGAAAATCTGGGGAAAATCGCCGCGTTCCGCCAGCGCGAACGTCAGGCGCGGCGTATGCAGCATGTTCGCGCTCAAATATCCGTAGATCGATACTAGCGCTCCGATGGCGATGGCCGCGGCGGCTCCGCTCCCAAAAATGTGTCCGGCGGATTCGGAAAGCGGGCGCTGCGTCGCCGCGGGATCCGCGAGAGTGCCGCTCACCACCACTTGCACCAACATATAGATGACCGACACGACGGCGATGCCGATCAAGAGCGCTACGGGCGCATCGCGCCGCGGATCGCGCATCTCTCCGGTGGCCAGCAGCACGGCTTCAAAGCCGCCGAATGCGTAGACCAGGACGAGGACCGCTTCGAGCCAATCCATCGCGGTGATGGCGTGCGGCAGCGGCGCGGGCGTAACTGCGCCGTGGAGCCGCATCCAAGTCAGGCCCGCTGCGATGAAAATCACCAGCAAAAGCACTTTGACGGCGGTAAAAGAGTCGCTGACCCGCGTTCCCGAACGCACGCCGATGTAATTCGCAAAGGCCAGGAAGCCCACCAGCAGCAAAAGAATCCCGGCGCGATACGCCGGCTGCGTTGCCGCAGGGATTATTTGACCCAAGTAGGTGGTGAAAAGATTCGCGGTGCCGGCCGCCGCAGCAATGCGCGAAAGCCAGGTCATCCAGGCGATCTGGATGCCCCAGAAGCGGCCGAGCGTTTCCCGGGCGTAGAGATAGGGCCCGCCGCTTTCGTGAAACTGCGAAGCCACTTCGCTCAGGCAGCCGGCGATGACTGCGATGCCTGCGCCCGCGATCAAGTAGGCGACGGGCGCCAAGCGCCCCACGCGTCCGGAGACCACCGATGGCAGGCCGAAGATTCCGCTGCCGATGATGGAGTTGATCATCAGAGCGGTCAGGCTCCATCGCCCGATGGTCCGCACCAATCCGTATGATTCTGCCGCCACCTTGCCCCGTCACTTCGTCAAAAAAGTCGCGCCAGCGTAGCATAGTCGGCGTGCCACGGTTGCGGGCGACTCTTTATGGTTACGCTGGCAGAATCTGCCATAATCGCAAGGGTTGTGAGGTCTCCCTTGGCCGTGTTTGCGGTTGCGTTTTCATTTCGCACTTCGGAGAAAGATAGCGATGCGTTCGATGCTCAAGGTCTTGGTGGTTGTTTGGTGCTGTTTTCTTCCGATGGCGCGGCTCGACGCGCAGGATACGGCGCGAGCCAAGCCTCGCGCGCGCGATCTCGGCGTGCCGTTTGACGGCTCGCCCGGGCCGCTCAATGCCATCACCGACGTTGCAGGAATCACCGTGGGGCACACGACTCTCATTTCTGGCGAGGGAAAACGGCAAATTGGCCAGGGGCCGGTCCGCACCGGGGTCACCGCTGTTCTGCCGCGCGGCAAAGATTCCATGAACGATCCGGTGTTCGCCGGCTGGTGGTCGCTGAACGGCAACGGGGAAATGACCGGAACGACCTGGGTGGAAGAATCCGGATTTCTTGAGGGTCCAGTGATGATCACCAACACGCATAGCGTCGGCGTGGTGCGCGATGCGGTAATTCAATGGCGCGTGGCGCACGGCCAGCCCGATCCGACGGGCTATTGGTGGTCGCTTCCGGTGGTCGCGGAAACCTGGGACGGCTGGCTGAACGACATCAACGGCTTCCATGTGAAGCCCGAGCACGCGTTTCACGCCATCGACTCCGCGCACTCCGGACCCGTGGAAGAAGGGAACGTTGGCGGCGGCACCGGAATGATCTGCAATGAATTCAAGGGCGGCATCGGCACTTCGTCGCGCAAGCTGGACGTCAAAGACGGCGGCTACACCGTGGGGGTGCTGGTGCAGTGCAATTACGGGGTGCGCCCGAATCTGCGCATCGCCGGCGTGCCGGTGGGCCGGGAAATTCCGGAAGATCCCGCGTATGGCTTCGCGCCTTTCGGTGAAGTGGATCGCGGCTCCATCATCGTAGTGGTGGCCACGGACGCTCCGTTGGTTTCGCAACAACTCAAACGGCTGGCTCGCCGGGTTTCCCTGGGGATCGGGCGCAACGGAAGCATTACCTCCAACGGCTCCGGCGATATTTTCATCGCCTTCTCGACCGCGAATCCCGGGACCGGCGCTGCCGACCGCGTCGTCGATGTCAAGATGCTGCCCAACAAGGAGATGGATCCGATCTTCGCCG
This sequence comes from uncultured Acidobacteriota bacterium, assembly GCA_963788495.1. Classification (GTDB taxonomy): domain Bacteria; phylum Acidobacteriota; class Terriglobia; order Acidiferrales; family UBA7541; genus Acidiferrum. The sequence goes on from CAWBGX010000010.1 coordinate 371,762, forward strand.
CCACCGTGCAGGCCACCGAAGAAGCCATCATCAACGCCATGGTCGCCGCCGAAACCATGACCGGGATCGAGAATCACCGCGTCATTGCGCTGCCACACGACAAACTTCGCGCGGTGCTGAAGAAATACAACCGGCTGGTGCAGTGAGATTCACGAAACCTACGAAATTTCCGGCGATTGGGTTGCTGTTTGTCCTGGCCGCAAGCGTGCCGCTCGGCTCCTGCTCTCATCCCGGCCAAGCGGCGCTGGCAATTACCCACGTCACTCTGATCGACGCCACCGGCTCCGCGCCGCAGCCGGATATGACCGTGCTCATTGCCGATAATCGAATCGCGTCGGTCAGTGCAGCGAAAATAGCGCGCGTTCCGCGCGACACACAAGTCTTGGACGGTACGGGAAAATTCCTCATTCCCGGTCTCGCCGATATGCACGTGCATCTCACCGGCTCCGGCGAGCCGGGTGGAAGCCGCGAATTCATCGTTCCTCTGCTGATCGCCAACGGGATCACCACGGTGCGCGACATGGGCGGCTATCTCGAATCGCTGATTCCGCTGCGCCACGACATCGAGCAAGGCAAACGGCTGGGTCCGCAGATTTTCTCGGCTGGCCCGTACCTGGACGGCAGCCCGCCTTCCTTCCAGCCTTCCTTAGTGGTTACCAATTCCGTGGAAGCTGCCGAAGACGTCCACCAACTGGTGGGGCGCGGCGTCGATTTCATTAAGGTGCAGTCCGTGTTGAGCCGCGATGCCTATTTCGCCATCGCGCGGGCTTGCCGCCAGGAACACATCACCTTTGTGGGCCACGTTCCCGATGCGGTTACCGCCGCGGAAGCCTCCGACGCGGGTCAGAAAAGCATCGAGCACCTCACTGGGGTTCTCCGGGCGTGCGCGAAAGATGAAGCGCACCTGATGCGCGAGCAGATGCGCAACGGCGGCAGGAAGGAGACGCCGTCGCGCGCACGTGCGCGTGAACTCACCGTAGAACACGAACTATTACAAACGTATTCCGGCAAGAAAGCGGCGGAGTTGATGGAGGAATTCGTTCGCAACCAGACCTGGCAGGTTCCGACGCTGATATTGCTGAGAAATCTGGCTTATGCGACGCCACAAATCGATCGTTCGGATAATCTCGCCGCCAAGTACATCCCGCACCGGCTTCTGGAGCAATGGCTGGCCGTCCGGCATGAACAGAACGAGGGCTGGACATCGCAGGAATTCGCGGTGCGCGCCGCGCTGCTGCAAAAATCCATTGAGGTTGTGGGCCTCATGCAATCCTCGGGGGTGCGGATCATGGCTGGAACCGATACCGGTGCGCCCTATGTTTTTCCAGGCTCGGCCCTGCACGACGAACTTGCGCTGCTGGTGCAGGCGGGACTCACACCGATGCAGGCGCTGCAAGCCGCGACGAAAGGTCCCGCGGATTTTCTGGGGAAAACCAGGACGCAAGGAACCGTGGAGCCGGGTAAATTTGCGGATTTGCTGTTGCTCGACGCCAATCCTCTCGACGACATTCATAATACCAAGAAGATCCGCGCCGTCATTCTGCGAGGCAAACTGCTCGACCGTCCCACCGTCGACGGAATGCTTTCCGCGGTCGAGAAATTTGCCGCGGCCCATTGATCTCCCGCCCGGAAGAAGCCTGCCAGTATCGACACAGAGCTGCCGCGTCGACCTGACCGTTCGTACAGGATTTAGCGTTACGTAAGTTACGCTCCGCTAATGCTTGCTGGAGGGGTTCCTGAGCTGTTGTACTTAGAGAAATACAGGCGGATTTTGGAGGAGGCACCATGTCTAGGCAGGCGCTCTGCGCGTGTTTGCTCGGCCTTATGGGCGTGATCCTGGCGGGATGCGGGTCGCAGAAAGACATCGGCGCGGCAAGTGAAGCGGTCGCGCGCTTCCACGCCCAACTCGACAACCAAGACTTCGCGACGATATTTGCCCAGGCCGATCAGCGCTTGCGCGACCGCAGCCCCCAGCCCGACTTCCTTGCTTTTATGAACGCTGTTCATACCAAGCTCGGCAAAGTTGTGGATCCGTCGCGCACCGGGTTTTACATTAACTACGATACTTCCGGAACGCGGGTGCGGCTGACGTACAAAACGAAATTCACCGGGGGCGACGCGGAAGAAGAATTCCTGTGGGCGAAAAATGGCGGCAACTTTGTGCTGCTCGGCTACCACATCAACTCGACCGCTCTGATCACCAAGTAGACCGGCGTTGCGCAGGTTCTTGCCGCTCAGATCACCGGTACCGCGGTTTTGCGCGCGGGATTGAAGAACGGCATGGGCACAATTTTCGCGGAGACCGTGTGCCGCACGGCTTCCACGGTCATTTCGATGTTCAGCGTGCTTCCGCTGGTCGAGGAGTCGCGCTCCACGGAAGCCAGCGCGATCATCTTTTTCAGAGTGGGCGACCATGTTGTGGAAGTCGCCTTGCCCACGATCTTTCCGTTGCGATAGACGGGCACCGCCACGCGGGAGGCCATGCTGGGGACCTGCGGGGCCATGCCCAGCTTGTCGTACAGGGCCTCCACTTCGTTCCAATTGATCTCCAGGCCTACCAGCGAGCGCTCCGGGCCCTTCTTTTCCTGAGCCGCCAGAGCTGCGCGCCCCACGAAATTCTCTTTCTTCAAATCCACCAATTTCCCGAGCCCGATCTCTACCGGAGAATACTTTTGTGAATCGATCACCGCTTTCTTGCTGGAGGTGTAATCCACCTCGATCAAGATCAAGCCGGCCTCGATGCGCGCGATATCCAGCGCGACCATTCCCGCCGGGTGCACGTCAAACGCTTCTCCCTCGTTCACCAGCTTGTCCCAAACCCGCACGGCGTCCTTCCACGGCATCCACACTTCGAAACCCAGATCGCCGGTGTATCCGGTCCGCGAAATATCCACCGGGACGCCGGCGATTTTTCCATGCGCAACGCGAAAATATTTCAGGTTCGAGATATTCGCATCCGCCACGGCGTGCAACAGCTTCCCGGACGTCGGGCCTTGCACCGCCAGCGCCGCCACCTGCTCGGAAATGTCCTCGATCTTCACGTCGAGTCCCAGGGCGTTCTGCTGAAACCAGCGCAAGCTGGGGTCGGCCGCAGTCCAGCGGTAGTCATTTTCGCCCAGGCGGGTGATGGTGCCGTCGTCGATCACTTTTCCTTCAGGATCGCACCAGCAGCAATAGATCACCTGATCGACGGCAACTTTGTGGATGTCGCGGGAGATGACGCGATTGACGAATTTGGTGGCGTCGCGGCCGGTGACGCGGTACTTGAACAGCGGCGAAACATCGATCAACGCCGTCGAGTTGCGGATGGCGTTGTATTCGTGCTCGTGGTGCATTTCGTAGACGCCCACGGTGTAGTAGCCCGACCATTCGCGATAGTTCAGGCTCTCGCAGAGGGCGAGGGTTCTTTCATGAAACGCGGTTCCAACGGGCACAAGGACTCCTTCCAAGCGAGGGGCAGCGAAATTATAGAGGCGAAGGACACCCGCGGCAAGGGAACCGGGTGTGGCGGAGCCGGAGGAGCTTCCTTCGCAGGTCGTCTTGGTTGGCGCTTCCTGCGCTACACATTGCTCTACACTTGCGGCCACACATCGCAATGTGTAGACTTAAGAGAGATATATGCCCACAAACCTGGCCATTGACGACCGTCTTATCCAAGAGGCCCAGAAACTGGGCCGCCACCGCACCAAGAAAGAGGCGGTGACTGCGGCACTGGACGAATACATCCAGCGCCGCAAGCAGCGGGAAATCATCTCCTTGTTTGGAACCATTGACTACGACCCCAGCTACGACTACAAGCGCGCGCGCCGCCTCAAACGCAATTGAACGTTCTCGTCGACACGTCGGTATGGTCTCTGAGCCTTCGCCGGAGTCTCCGCGATTTGAATCCAGCGGAGCGGTCCATCGTGGTCGAACTCACGGCGCTGGTTGCGGAGGGCCGCGCGCGCCTGATGGGCCTGATGCGGCAAGAACTGCTGTCCGGTGTGCGAAAACCCGCGCAGTTTGAGATGCTTCGCACCGTGCTTCGAGCTTTTCCGGATGTGGAGATCCAAACCTCGGACTACGAGTTCGCCGCTCAAGTCAGCAATCAATGCAAGAGCAAGGGCGTCACCGTGTCGGTGGTGGACGCCTTGATTTGCGCCGTGGCCAATGCGCGGGGCTGGACAATTTTCACCAGCGACCAGGACTTCGAGCATCAAGCAAGAATTTTGCCTGTGAAACTCCACGCGATGCGCCAGTAAATCGGGAATTCCGGCAGCCCCGCCGAATTTGCCGGGCGAACGCCAACGCTTTTCGTTTGCTACCAGGAACCTTTGCTGCATCTCTGGATGGCGATGCCCCGGGCGGAAAGCTCCGAGAGCAACAGGGCAACTCCGGGAGAGGGTTCGCGGTCGCCCGGCACGACAACCGCCCACTCCAGGTTTTCGCGAAATTCTTTGCTGCGAATCTCCCATTTTTCGAAGGCGGAAGATTTTGCGTCGCCGATTTGAATGATCGACCAGTGTCTGGCCATGGCCAAGGCGGCGGCTTCATCCGGTGGCGGTCCGCTCAGGATGAAGTGGTTATTTCCATGTACCAGGATGCCGACCATTTGTTTGCAGGCCGCTACCGCTACCGATGGCGAGTTGCGGCTTTCTACGGCGCTTTCGACGCCACGTAGGCGGAGATGGCCAGGATGTCGTCGTCGGTCAATTTCCCGACAACGGATTTCATCATGGACGATGCCGGACCGGCGCTTTGGCCGCTTTGGAAATTATAGAGTTGCCGGCCGATGTAAACCGGAGAGAGGCCGGCGATTCTGGGGACCTGGCCCATGCCTTTCAGTCCTTCGCCGTGGCAGATCGCGCATCCAACTGTTTTGCCGGAACCTCCGGTGGTGACCAATGCCTCTCCTTTCGCCAGGCTCCCCGTCGGGACGTAGGCGATGAATCCGGCGTGCGGGTCGCGCGCCACCACTCTGGCGGGATCTTCCGGTACTTCAATAATGCGGTTGGCGATCGGCTCGGTGCCGCCGCCGGGCAAAGGTAGCCGCTGGCGCGCTTTGTTGACGTAGGTTTTCGGCACAGTGTCGGCTTCCACCACTTTGGTCCAAACCGTGGGCTTGAGAGCAGCGAAGAATTCCGCTGCCTGCCTCACGTCATCTTCCGACACGGCCTTGCCGATAGCCGTCATGCGCGCGGGGTCTTTTCTGGCCTCGCTCTTGAAGTCAGCCATGGTGGCCTCGATGTAGTCCGCGGAAAGGCCGGCGAGGTTGGCGGACTCGGGATGGCCGTTGCCGGACATGAGATGGCACGAGCCGCACGCAGGGACGTCCTTGCCGCTTCCGTGCGCGACCACCGCCGGCAGCGGGCCGTGTTCTTCGGGAAACCAGTCCGGCGGATTGGAGAGATCGTCGATCTGGGCCTGGGTGTAGGACTTGGAGCTGCCTGGAATATGCCTCGGCCCTTTTTCGTCGGCAGCGGGCGGTTGGTCCTTGTCCGGCACGGGGAAGGCCCACGTGGGATGGCTTACGGTCGCTTGCTCCTGCGGGTGCGCAGCGATCGCCAGAACACCACCGAGACCAATCACTACGACCCAGACCAATTTCCTCATGTAAGCCTCCCAAGGCCTTGTTTGCGCTTTAAACGAAATAGGCGCGAGTTTGCGTGCGGGGATGAATGGAGTGAAAATTCTAAATCACATCCTGAAAAACCGCGCCAGTATAACTCACAGGGCCCGCTCGCCGTAGCTGCCGGACAAGGCTATATCACCAGCTAGTAAGCCCTTAATCGCCGGTCTTCGACAAGGCCTTCACCAACTTATACAAAAAAGCCTGTCCTTCGTAAAAAGATTCCACGCCCATCCGTTCGTCGCGTCCATGGAACCGGATGTCGCCCCGGTCGAAGAAAAAGCCCTGGATCCCGTACGTAGGAATACCGGCCACTCGCAGGTACAGCCCGTCGGTCGCCCCCATTACCATGATGGGCACGGTCGGTACTCCCGGCCACGAACTGTTGGTGGCGTCGGTGACCGCTTTCAAAACATCGGGCCGCATCGGGGAAGCCGGCCCCTTGACGGGATTACCGAGCACTTTCAGGGATACTTGATCGTCTGCGACGACTTTTTGCAAGGTGTTCTGCACGTATTCGACGGAGTCTTCCGGGAGCACGCGGCAATTTACGGTGGCGGCCGCCAATTGCGGCAACGCGTTCATCGCGTGGCCGCCTTCCAGTAGCGTTGCCACGCAGGTGGTGCGCAGGGTGGCATTCCACGCGGGAGAGGCGGCCGCCACGCGCGCCATGGCTTCCGGAGAGCCTTGTGCGACCTTGGCGAGGTCTTCGCCGACCGCGCCGCCCTCAATTTTGCCCATCTGCTGGAAATACGCGGCAGTCACTTCGTTGGTCTTCAACGGAAAGCCAAAATCCGCAAGGCGCTCCAGAGCTCCCGCCAGGTGATAGATGGCGTTGTCGCGCACCGGCAGGGAACTATGCCCGCCCTTGTTGTGGACCTCGAAGCGGAAATTGACTACGTATTTTTCGCTGACCTGCAGATCGTTGGAGATCTTCTTGCCGTTTTCCGATTCGCCCCAGCCGCCCTCGTTCAAAGCCATTTCCGCATCGATCAGGTTGCGTTTGTTCTTCAGCAGCCAATCCACGCCGTTGTACGGACCGCCGCCCTCTTCATCGGCAGTCAATGCCACGATGATGTCGCGATCCGGCTTGAATCCTTCCTTTTTGTACTGGATCAGGTTGGCGATCCAGACGGCTGCTTGCGCCTTGTCGTCGCCGGTGCCGCGCCCGTAAAAGTAGCCGTCCTTTTCGATGAATTGAAACGGGTCGGTGCTCCAGTCTTCGCGCTTGGCTTCCACCACATCCGTGTGGGCCAGCAGCAGAATGGGCTTGCGCGTGCCGGTGCCGTGATAGCGCACCACCAGATTCGCTTTTTTGGGAATGGCCCCGCCCACAAAAATATCCGCGTCCGGAAAACCAGCGGCCTTCAAGCGAGCCGCAGCGGCTTCGGCAACCGGAGTGGTCGAGCCGGTGGTAAAGCCGGATTGGATTTCGACGAACTGTTTGTAGATGTCGTGAGCGAGCTGCTTTTCAGCTTCGGGGCGCACACTTTGCGCACGGAGGCCGGCGGCGCAGAGAAATACAAGCGGTATCCATCGAAGCAGGAGCCGTTTTTGTGGAGTGAACATGGCGGCATTCTTCCACGATGCTCACGTGGGGGCAACTTTTCAATTCGCGGGCTTAGCTCTCAGCGGGAGCCGCGACCCGGCGCACTATTCCGGAACGGAACCCGATACCGAGGGGACGGTGGTGCCCGCCGAGAATCGTGAGGGTTGCAGACGATACCCATCGCGGGTGCGCACGTGATACTTCTTCAGTTTCTCGCTGGAGAGTTTCACGCTGATGCTGCGCCAGCCGGTATTGGTATTGGCTTGCGGATAGTAGCTGAGAGAATAGAGATGCGCCAGGTCGTCGCGGATAGAGGCAAAGGCGCGCTTCTCGTCTCTCCAGGTCTTGGCGAAATAAGCTTTGCCGCCGGTGGCCGCGGTCATGCGCTCAAACACCGCGGTGGAGATGGGTTCGAGTTGCGCCTGGCGGGTACTGATCATGTAGATGGCGGTTCCCGTGGATTGCGCGAGTTCAGCGACGTCTTCCGGCGGCACCATGCTGGCGTTGTCCGGGCCGTTCGAAAAGACCACCACCACTTTTCTTCCCGGATATTGCGCCGCGTCCTTCACGGTGAGCAACAAGCAGTTATACAGCGCGGCATCGTCGCCGGCCACGGTATTACGCACGCCGCGCAAAACCTGCGATCTGTCCGCGGTAAGCCGCGCCGCGCGCGAAAGATCGCGGCTGTAAGAGTACACTGCGACCTTGTCCGCGCCTTCCAGGGAGCGCACGAAATCCGCGATGGCATCCTGAGCAAACACGAACCCGCGGTACATATAATTGCTGGTATCGAAGAGCACGAAGACGTTCGCGCCGGCCACCAGCGAGCTTAGGTCTCCGGCGGTTACGCGTTGACCGGCCTCCGGGTCCTGGCTTGCCGCGGTCCCAACCAGGGACTGTCCCGGCGGCGCATTCTCCAGCAATCTCCTGGCGGGCTCGTTGCCCTCGCCGAAAGTAGCGAGCTTTTGGACGATGCCATCCTCGGCGATGGTGAAGTCTTGCGGGCGAAGGCCAGTGATGTAGTTCCCCTGATTGTCGGTCACCGCCACGTTCAACTGCACCATGTCCACGACGACGTGGATGTGCGGCGCGCCGGACTCTTGCTGCGGCACCGCACGAGTTCGCAAGCTGAAGAACAGAATGAGGGAGAAGCAGACAAGCGCAACACATGCTCTTTTTGCCATGACGTTTCCTCGCGTGGTCGTTCACCGCACTTTCGTGCGGGCTGGGCAAATCAGCGCTAACTCCGCCGGCTGGGAGGGGACTTAAGGCCGGGAAGTCGCGCTATTCACCCGCAGCAAGGCAATCTTGCCTTGCCGAAACTCTTCGCCTGTTTCTCGCATGGCCCGCAAAATGGCCGGCCAATCCTCGACTTCGGTGGCAAAAATATTTTCCACCATGCGGCGGGTCAGCTCCGGAACCAAGCGGTTCAGCAGCACCGGCGGATAGCCCATTTCGTCGGCCAGGCGCGCCCAATACAGATTGCTGGAGTCCCAGGATTCGGCCAACAGCCGGCTGGAGTAACCCGAGAACGCGGGAAAGGGCTTCACGTTCAGCAGCTCGCGCGCGTAGCTCTGGGCCAGGATGGGATGCGGTACGCCGAAGTCCTGCGATAATCTTTCCCAGCTAAGCTCGGCGGGATACTGGGCCGAAAGGCTGACCAGCTCGTGTCCTCCGGGGCCCCAGGAATCGTTCTCTCCGGCAAATCTTCGACGGAACTCCGCGGTCAGGTAGAAAGTATCCGCCGGAGTCACTCGCTGAAGTATTTCTGCCGGCCGGCCTTCCCGTACGGCCTGGTCTATCAAGGCCAACCGCTGCGGGACCAGGCGATCGGAGAGGATATTCATTACTTTGCCGCGAAGTTTTTCGTCCTTGGCAGCAGCCGTCAGAAGTTCTTCGCCGGCCTGCTGATAAAGCGCGACGCCGTGCAGTTCGGTCTGGCTGACGTTCCACCAGCGCGGCAAGATCGCGTTGGTCAACAGCCCCGGCACCAATTCCCTCCAGATCAAAGCCTGGACATTTTCCGGGGCGATGAAATCCTGCTCCACTTCCGACAAGACATACGGTAAATCGGCCAGCGAGCCGATGAGGTGGGCGCCGCCGCCCGCCGGTGAGCCCGCTCCGAAGAGTTGCGGCGCTTGCCAGAGGCGCTCCACGCCCAGAACCGTATCTCCCGAGAAGTCATGGGAGCGAACGAACAGAGGATTGTTGTGCAGCACCTGCGCCCCGGGCGGCTCGTAGTAGGCATAGTTCAAACCCACCAGGGTATCCCTCAGGAACGGCGCCAGTTGTCCGCGAGCTTCCTCCAACTGCGGGCGAGTATGGGGTGACTTCAGCACCTCGGACAAGTCGGTGCGCATCTGCAATTCGGTGTGCCGGTTGTTGTACGTTCCTGCCGCCCATTCCGTTCTCTCGCTGCCGGTAAAGATCGCCCGCGGCATTTCGAACTCGCGCAGCTCTCCGGCCAAGGGGATTAGCCTGTCGCCTATGGCGGCTCCTCGCGCCATTTCATTCAAGCCGTCGCCCAGAGCCAATAGCGTGTCGAGAGAAACGAGACGCTGCCCGTCCAATACCGAGCGCATTTTGTTGGCGACTTCCTGGTGGATCCGTTGGCCTTCGGGAGTTGACTGGCGGGGGCCCGCGAGCAAATCGATGATTTCATTTTGCGAACCGCCGGGTTTGCCGGTCGCCGCCCGCAGCACTTCTCCTATGGAATCCCGCCCGGCATCGAAAAGCTGGGGCGGGGAAGCAATCTTGGCGAAGGGCCGGATGACGCTTTCCCAGGAATCGTTCAGCTTATCGCTGGGGATTTGCCCCTGGCGCGCCAGGATTTGCCAAAGCCCGATGTTGGCCTGAAACGTTCCCATGGCGTTGCCGCGAAGCGTGTGATTGGAAATTTTGCCCAGGACGTCGGCCACGTTGAGAAAGTGCGTGATGGAGTCATCGCTCAAATCCGGAAATTCGGAAAAGATCAAATATTGATTGCTGAAGTCCGCGAATTTGCTGGACAGCAAAACCGTCGCTTGCGGGCTCAGCTTTTTCCCGGCCGCGCGGCGGCTGTCCAACTGACTCAAGAACAAGTAGGCCTGCAGCGCGCCGGCTTCTGTTTCCGTTCGCGAAAGGGCGAACATGGCTTCTACCAATTGGTCAGGGTGCTGCCACCCGTTGGAATGCTTGCCCTGAGCGTGGACCGCCTTGGATTCGTTTCGCTGGGCAAAAATCTGATTCCAGGCGTCCAGGTTTCCCGGGACGTGCGGTTCGCCGTTGGGGTCCCACTGCAGCTGCGTCAGCAGCAGCAGCAGCCCAGGAGCCGGCCGAAAGGCCCCGCGTGCGGCGGACGTGGAGGGGTCCGGGGCTCGAAAAGCCTCGTAGAAAAGTTTCAGGCGGTGTGTTTCCGTGAAGTGTTTTTGCTGGCTCTGGTTGATGCGCGAGAAGGCGTCAAAATACGCCGCCAGCCATCCTTTGTCTTTGGTGAGCAACTTAGGAACGAAGTCTCCCGCGTTCTCGGGGTTCGCTCCCGCCAGATCCTTCCAGGTGGGCTCGGCAGCCGCTCCTCCGGGAACCACCACGTGTCCAGACCGAATGGAGATGTGGCTTCCATAGAAATCCAGGATTCCGGCGGAAGGAACCAGTTTCTTGAGGCCCATCGAGTCTCGCAAGAACGCCCGGGTCTCGGCATCGCTCCGGAACATCGCCCAATACAGTCGAGACAATGCCGGATCGCGTAAAAGCGTTTCCAGCAGGTCCTTGGAATCTTTGTCAGCGTCCTTGGCTGCGGCCATCCAATCTTTTTCTGTAAACAGCACAGGAACCCGAGACGCGGGGAACTCGTACGTGAAGGCGCTGTCGTGCTCGAGTGCTTCTTCCAGTTCCGGCAGGGGAAATCCGGAATCGATGGTGAGGAAGGCCTTCTCCGGATTAGCGGTTACTAAGGATGTGTTTTTGTCTCCGCAAACTTGGCGGAGCCGGTAGCCCAAAATGCGCAGCAGCGGCGTCGCGTCCTGGCAATTCGCGATGCGGATAACCTGGCTGGGACCCGCCAAGTCCGCCAGTTCTCGGGCCTGATCCACATACCGCCGCAGCAGGATCAGAAATTCCGTGGGCCGGGCCCCTTCATAACCCTCCGCGGAAATGTTGCGCGCCAGCAACGGCAGCACTTCTTCCTGCGAAACCTTTTGGCTGATGCCGGCCATGCGCAGGAAAGATCGTAGAGGCCCGGGAATGGCAACTTGTTCGGCGGCCGTGGCCGCGGGCTTTGCTTCATCCGCAGACGGTGCTCCGAGCCCGGCCGGCGAAAGAGCGGCAGGCGTGCTTTCGTTCCATGTGTAAGCGTGGAGACCACCACAGGCGCACAGCGAAACCCCGACAAGAACGACGGACTGCCACAGAGGAAATTTCATGGCTAGAGTCCTCCCCGAACTAGAGACATCCTGCAGCTAAATTGGCTGCAACCAATTCGGCGACGCCAAGGAACCCAACGATCGTCGCTTCACCTGAGCAGTTCGGTTGACCCGAGCCCCGAGAAACCCCGAATTCGTCTTACCTTGGACTAAAAGCTATGTACGCCTTTTATGTACTGGTTCCGTCTCCGGTCCTTGTTTCGTGTCGGTCAAGATAGATCATCCTTCGTCCGAAACCAAGGTTTTTTCTGGGCCGCCCTTGTAACAAATTTGTCCGCTGCCGTGGGGCACCCCGCCGGTCCTTGCCGCCGAAAAATCCCCTAATGGAACCCGCAACTCCAGGGCGATTAGACGAGCAATCTTGTTACCTTTGCCTAAACAACCGCGCCTGCGCTGCTATTTTGGCGCCGCACCGCGAGTTGCAACTACGATCGCCGTCTGATAGCTCAGGGTCTCCACCCACTTCGCGTCCCGCTTTATCCACACGCGGGTGATGTGCAGTGGCTTGCCGCGATCGGGCTTGTGGCGGGAGGTCATGACGATGGCATCTCCGAAATCGAACATTCGCGCGGAAACCAGGGGCGTCGGCGAAACGCCGCCCATTTTTTCCTTTTCCAGGCCGTCCATTCGTCCCGGCTTGTCCAGCATTTGGTCGCTGTTGGAACTCACCGCCGCGAACTCGTCGGCCACGTGCGCGCTCCAATCGGCCGCGTTATGGGTCACGGCCGCGCTTTCCAGCGCCAGGTACGACGCCACCACGTCTTTCTCACCGGGAGTTTTGGGACGGTAAGGCACACTCTTGCAGGGATTGTCGCAAACGGCGCCGGCGCCGGGCGTAAAGCTCGGTGCCGCGTCGAGCGACTTAACCTCCTGATAGACCAGCGCTTGCCAGCCGACTGGACGCTTCACCCAGATCCGCAGGACGTGCATCTTTCCGTCGTTTACTTGGACCACTCCCACCGGCCCGTAGGTATATTCCTTGGCCTGTGCGCCTTCGCTGCGGATCGCCAGCTTGGGCCCCGCCGCGGATCCCAAGCCCTGCAGCACCAGCACTCTGGTGCTGATTTTTCCAGCCGCATCCGTCCAGGTGAAAGGCGTATCCAGCAGTTTTCCCGCCGCTGTTTTGTCCGCTGTGGCAAAGGCCTGGGCGAAGGCCTGGTCGGCCTGCAGCAGGGCCTGATCGTCGTCCGTTGCCGCCGCCCGCACGCTAAGCCGTACCGTCACCGTTCCAGCGCACGCAATTCCTAAGATCACCGCAATCCGCAAGAAGCGTTCCACCCAGCCTCCCTTCCATTCGCTTCCCGTGAGACGCGAATTCCAATCCAAGGTTCTGGTGCCCGGCTAAACCGCCGATAACCTACCCTAAGACGCGATCAAGCGGCAAGCTTCGGTTTGCCAGCACCTCATCCGCAGGCCCGAGCCGTCGTGGCGACGCCTGCCGGCTCCGTAATCCTGCGAGAGGGATTCCTCGACAAGAATATCGGAACCGCCTAAACTCACTTTTCCATTTTCTGCCGCCAATGTTTTTGGCGAGAGGCCATGCGCGGAAGTGAGCCGGTGGCCGGGGCGGCGTTCCCATTTAGGTCCGGCCATTCCAAGATGGACGAAAGTAGGAGGCGAAATGAACGGTGATCGTGCCAAGCGTCGTGCAGCGCTGTTCGTCATTGCGATGATGTTCGGCGGACGCGCGATGGCGGCGGATCAAGTTCGCACCGACAAGGGCGCCGTTGAGGGTGCGGCCAGTGCGGATGCCAAGGTTCGCATCTTCAAGGGCATTCCTTACGCCGCCCCGCCCGTTGGCACTCTGCGCTGGAAGCCGCCCGCGCCTGCTCCGCGATGGAGCAAAGTGCGCAAAGCCACCGAGTTCGGTGCGCGCTGCATGCAAGGCCGTATTTTTGACGACATGGTTTTCCGCGATAACGGACCCAGCGAAGACTGTTTGTATCTAAACGTCTGGACGCCCGCGACATCTTCCAACGCGCGCCTACCGGTGATGGTGTGGATCTATGGCGGAGGCTTCGCCGCCGGGGCGACTTCCGAGCCTCGCCAGGAGGGTGAAGACCTGGCGCGAAAGGGGGTGGTGGTGGTCAGCATGAACTACCGCCTCGGCGTGTTTGGATTCTTCTCGCACGCGGAACTCGCCAAGGAATCCGCGCACCACGCGTCCGGCAACTACGGCCTGCTCGACCAGGTGGCGGCCCTGCAATGGGTGCAACGCAATATCGCCGCATTCGGCGGCGATCCGCACAGCGTCACCATCTTCGGCGAGTCGGCCGGATCGTTTTCTGTCAGCGCGCTGATGGCCTCGCCGCTTGCCAAGGGCCTCTTCCAACGGGCTATTGGCGAGAGCGGAGCGCTCTTCAGCAAGACGCGGCGGACAAAATCTCTCGCTGAATCGGAAGCGGCCCACGAAAAGTTTGCCGATTCCCTGGGAACCCGTTCTCTTAGTGCGCTGCGGGCCAAACCGGCGGACGAAATTCTGCAGGCGGCCTTGAAACAAGATTTGCCGCTTTTCTTCCCGAATATCGACGGCTATTTTCTGCCCGAAGATTTTGTTGCGATCTACGCCGGCGGCAAACAAAGCCACGTGCCGCTCATTGCGGGATGGAATTCCGACGAGGGAAATTTTCAATCCTTCTTCGACAAGGCCGAGCCCACCGCGCAAAATTTTAAAGTACGCGCGCAAGCTCTTTTCGGCGACCAAGCGGCGACTTTTCTAAAGCTCTACGCTGGGGCCACCGACGAGCAAGCCAAACGCTCCGCGCAGGACTACGCAGGAGATAATTTCATCGCCTACTCCACCTGGAAGTGGCTGGAAATGCAGGGCGCCACGGGAAAATCGCCATTGTTCCGCTACGAATTCGATGACGCTCCGCCCAATGCGGTGGGGGACACCACTCCGTCCCGGGGTGCGTACCATTCCGCCGAAATTGAATTTGTTTTTGAGGTCCTGGCATCGAAAAAACTTCCCTGGCGGCCCGACGACGAGAAGGTTTCCGACCTGATGTCGTCGTACTGGACCAACTTTGCCAAAACCGGCGATCCCAACGGTCCGGGCCTGCCGCAGTGGCCAGTCTACAAGAGCGACGGCTCCTACGAAGTGCTGCACCTCACTCCGGCCCCCTATTCCGCCCCCGACGCCCACCGCGCCCGCTACGAATTCCTGGACGCGCACCCTCCGCATCCCTAGCTGCGTGAGGGTGAGCAGCGAGGCTTGTGCCGCGCCACCCGCACCCAGTAGAATGTGCAGTCTTCCAGTCGCGCCTTTTCTTTTCACTGCGGATTCCTAGCGGAGTTATACCGAATGGGGCAGCACTACGACGTAATTGTCATCGGCGGCGGCCACAATGGCCTGGTCAACGCCGCTTATCTGGCCAAAGCGGGCAAGAAAGTATTGGTTCTGGAGCGCCGCCACGTTCTCGGCGGCGCCGCGGTCACCGAAGAAATCATCCCCGGCTTTCTTTTTTCTGAATGCTCCTATGTCGTCTCGCTGCTTCGCCCGGAAATCATCCGCGAACTCGATCTTCCCCGCCACGGCCTGGAAATCCTGCCCCTCGACGGCACTTTTACGCCCATGCCCAGCGGCGATTTTCTGTGGCGCATGAACGATCACGCCAGAACCCAGCGCGAAATCCGCCGCCACTCCCGCGTCGATGCCGAAGCCTACGACGAATTCTCGAAAATGATGACGCCGATGTGTCGCTTCGTGAAGCCGCTGCTGTCGATGATTCCGCCCGACCCGACCACGCTCCATCCTCGGGACCTCAAGCAGCTCAATTTCCTTCTGCAACGTTTTCGCGCGCTTTCTTCCGACGAGCGCTACACCCTTATCCAGCTCATGACCATGAGCGCCGCCGATTTTCTCGACCAGTGGTTTGAGACCGACGTGCTCAAAGCCACCATGTCCGCCTCGGGCATCATCGGCACTTTCCTTGGTATTCGTTCGCCCGGCACCGCTTACGTTCTGCTGCACCACTACATGGGCGAAATTGACGGCGCCTTCCGTTCCTGGGGCTTCAGCCGCGGCGGCACCGGCGCCATCTCTAACGCCATCGGCGCCGCCGCCCGCGAGGCCGGAGTTGAGATTCGCACGCAAGCGCCCGTCGACAAGATCCTGGTCAAGAATGGCCGCGCTTCCGGTGTCGTTTTGAAGAGCGGCGAAGAAATCTCGGCTCAGGTGGTTTCCTCCAGCGTCGATCCTCACCTCACGTTCGAAAAATTTCTGGAGCCCAGCGAACTTCCCGCTGATTTTCTCGAGGGCGTGCGCCGCTACAAATATCGCGGGTCTTCCGGCAAGGTGAACCTGGCGCTCGATGGGCTCCCGGATTTCAAGTGCATTCCCGGCCACGGCGCGCACCTGCGCGGGGCTATCTCCATCTCTCCCAGCATCGAGTATATGGAGCGCGCCTACGACGACGCCAAGTACGGCAATTTCTCGCGCCGGCCGTACATCGATATGGTCATCCCCAGCCTCACCGATCCGTCGGTCGCTCCGCCGGGCAAGCATGTGCTTTCCTGTTTCGTGCAATACGCTCCATACAAGCTGGCCAAAGGCACCTGGGACGATCAGCGCGAAGCCTTCGGCGACACGGTGATCGACACCATCGCCGAGCACGCCCCTAATATCAAGAAAATTGTCACCGGGCGCCAGATCCTCACGCCGCTGGACCTCGAACGCGAATTCGGCCTCACGCAGGGCAACATCTTTCAGGGCGAGCTTTCTCTCGAACAGCTTTTCTTTCTTCGTCCGGTTCCTGGCTGGGCCTACTACCGCACGCCGATCGACAACCTATATATGTGCGGCTCCGCCACCCACCCGGGCGGCGGCATCATGGGCGCGCCCGGGCGCATCGCCAGCCAGGTTATTTTGAAAGAATGGAAGAAAGCCTCGGCTCCCCCGCGTTCCCACAAAACGGCGGCCATCGCACATTCGCACGTTGAGCCGCCGCATGCTCCGCCGGCTGCTGACTCCGCGCCTCCCCCTGTTGAGCCGGTCGATTCCCTAGCTCCCGTCGTCGCGCCGGATCTGGACAAGAACTGACCATGCCCATCGGACAGCGCGTAGTCCTCATCGGCGGCGGCCACAACGCACTCATCACCGCTTTCTATCTGGCCAAGGGCGGCTTCAAGCCGCTGCTTCTCGAACGCCGCGAAATGGTCGGCGGCGGCGCCATCACCGAAGAATTTCACCCCGGCTTCCGCGCCTCCACGCTGGCGCACACCGTCGGCCCGCTTCGCGCCGACGTCGCCCGCAGCCTCAAACTGGAAAAATACGCCTGCAACATGCTCTATCCCGACCCGCGGGTCTTCGCTCCCACGCCCGACGGCAAAGCGCTGCTCTTCTACAACGACCACGCCAAGACCGCCGGCGGCATCGCCCATCTTTCCGCCAAAGACGCCGTCAGGTACACCGAATTTGCCGAAACTCTCGACCAGCTTTCCGACGTGTTTGCGCAACTCGCTTCGATCACACCGCCCGCCATCGACACCCCTTCTCCGGAAGATTTTTGGAACCTGTTCAAGACGGGCCGCGGCGTTCGCAGCCTCGGCAAGAAAGGCATTTTCAACCTGCTCCGCTGGGGCCCCATGGCCGCGGCGGATTTCGTCGCGGAATTTTTCGAAACCGAGCTGCTTCGCGCCACCATCGCCGCACGCGGTATTTTCGGCACCGCCCTCGGACCGTGGTCTGCCGGCAGTACCGCGGTTCTCCTGCTGCGCGCCGCTGCCGATCCGCATCCTGTGGGCTCCGCGGCTTTTCCGCACGGCGGACTCGGCTCACTCACCAGCGCCATGGCCGAAGCCGCCCGCCACGCCGGCGCCGAAATCCGCACCCAAGCCGAGGTCCAGCACATCCGCGTCAAGAACGGAGCGGTCAGCTCCATCGTGCTGGCCGACGGCGAGGAAATTCCCACGGAAGCCGTGGTCTCCGGCGTCGATCCCAAGCGTACCTTCTTTAATCTTCTGGACCCTTCCCAGCTCGATCCCACTTTCGCGTTGCGCATCCGCAACATCCGCGCCGCCGGCAACGTCGCCAAGGTTCATCTGGCCCTCAACGACTTGCCGTCGTTTCCCGCGCTGGCCGGCGCGGTCGGCCCCGACGGCTTCCGCCAAGCCCTTTCCGGCCGCATCCATATCGGCCCTGAGATTGATTACCTGGAACGCGCCTTCGACGCCTCCAAGTATGGTGAGTTTTCCGCCGCGCCCTATCTCGACGTCACCATCCCCACGCTGCTCGATCCTTCGCTGGCGCCAGAAGGCAAGCACGTGCTCTCCGCCTACGTGCAATTCGCTCCGTATAAGTTGAAAGAAGGGAACTGGAACTCCCGCCGCCTGCAACTCGGCCACGCGGTCGTCAAAACGCTCTCGGCCTACGCGCCGAATCTCAAAGAGCTCATCGAGTCCATGCACGTGATCACGCCGCAAGACTTGGAGACCACCTACGGCCTCACCGGCGGCCACATCTTCCACGGCGAACTCGCGCTGGACCAACTCTTCACCATGCGCCCCGTGCTGGATTGGGCCCGCTACAAAACTCCAATCCACGGCCTGTTCCTCTGCGGCTCCGGCACCCACCCGGGCAACGGCCTAACCGGCGCCAGCGGCGCCAACGCCGCCAAAGAAATCATCCACGCCCTCCGCTGATGCTTTGGTTATTGGACACCCTATACGCCGTTGCTTAGTCAGGGCACGACGTTTAGCCCGCAGCGGCCCGCTGCGGTGATGCAGGCGTTGTGCAACGATGGGCCAGACGTGTAGGGGCGCGCTTTAGCGCGTCCCTCCTGTTTTTGTTCCCAGACTGTTATGCTGTCTTCGATCCTGCTCAGGTACTATCGCGCCGATTCGCCAATCCAGCGGCTATGCGCAGCTTCGCGCCCGATTCAGCAGCAGTTCCCGCTCTCGCGCATTGCGCGTAAGCCCCGCCGCGCGCTCAAACTCCTCGCGAGCTTCCTCGCTGCGGCCGAGCTTCGCGAGCAGATCGCCGCGCACACTGGGCAAAAGGTGATAGGTCTTAAGCGAAGGCTCCGAGGCCAGCGCGTCAACGATCTCCAGCCCCGCCGCCGGACCAAACGCCATGGCCACGGCCACTCCCCGGTTCAGTTCCACCACCGGCGACGGCGTCTGCCGGGCCAGCGTTTCGTAAAGTGTTGCGATGCGCCGCCAATCCGTCTCCTGCGGCGTAGCAGCCCTGGCGTGACACGCGGCGATAGCCGCCTGCAGCGCGTACGGCCCCCGCGCGGGACGAAGTTTTTCCGCTCGCGCCAGTGCCGCCAGACCGCGCCGGATCAGCAGTTGATCCCAGCGCGAGCGCTCCTGATCCAGCAACAAGATGGGCTCTCCCGAAGGACTCACGCGCGCCCTCGAGCGCGACGCCTGAATCTCCATCAGCGCCACCAGCCCGTGAACTTCCGCCTCCTCGGGAACCAGCTCCGCCAAAATCCGCCCCAGCCGCAGCGCATCCTCACACAGCGCGGGCCGCAGCCAGTCGTCCCCCGCGGTCGCCGAGTAACCCTCATTAAAGACCAGGTAAATGACCTCGAGCACCGATGACAAGCGCGGCGCAAGCTCCGCCGCCCGTGGGACCTCAAACGGCACGCGCTCTTCGGCCAAGGTCCGCTTGGCCCGCACGATCCGCTGGGCGATGGTCGGCTCCGGCGCCAGAAAGGCCCGAGCGATCTCCTCGGTCGTAAGCCCCCCGAGCAAACGCAGGGTGAGCGCCACGCGCCCCTCAGTCGACAAAATGGGGTGACACGATACGAAGATCAGGCGCAGCAGGTCGTCGCCAATATCATCGTCCAGCGCGGCGTCGAAATCCGGCACGGCCATCTCCTGAGCATGCAACTCGCGGCCAAGCTCCTGATGCTTGCTCTCAAGCCGCGTGTTCCGGCGGAAATGGTCGATGGCCCGATGCTTGGCGGCAGCCATCAGCCAGGCGCCCGGGTTGTCCGGGACGCCCGACTCCGGCCACTGTTGCAGCGCGGCGACCAGAGCATCCTGGGCCAGGTCCTCGGCAAGGCCCACGTCGCGCACGATCCGTGCGAGACCTCCGATAAGCCGAGGCGACTCGATCCTCCAGACGGCGTCGATCACGCGATGAATGTCGGTGGCGGTCACAGCCACCGATCAGAGCATCTTTAATCCGCCGGTGCAACCCTGAAGCGGCGGCAGCTTCCGCCCGCAGGCGATCCACGCGGACGCTCTAAGCCTTGCAGGGGAAGTCGTCCGGCCCGTACATCTGCCGAACCTCGGTCTCCCCCTCCCATCCAGGCCAGTATTGCTTGTGAAGTTCCATAAACCGCACCGCCGACTTCACCGCCTCTTCCTTGGACTTCAGCTCAAACTGCGCGTAGCCGCCGACCACTTCTTTCGCCTCGGTGAAAGGTCCGTCGATGACGGAAACCTGCCCACCGGAAAGCCGCACCCGCGCCCCCAGCGCCGTTGGGCCCAGCCCCCCGCCGCCGATCATCGTGCCGGCTTTCTCCGCCTCTTTGCTCAGGCCGTCAATGGCCTGCATCAATTCCTTCGGCGGAAAGCCCGACTTCTCCGACGACTTCACAATCATCATGAATCGCATGCTCGTATCTCCTTTGATTTGGACAGCGTGAGCCGGTTCCCGCTCGGCCTCGACCGGCTGAACCTGGGCTCTACTTATGCGTCGAATGAGGCCCTACAAAATCGACACGTTCGAACGATCTTTTTCAAAACTGCGGCGCGCCACGACTATGGCTTGGCGGCGTTCCTTTGCAACTCGTCGCGCAACTGCTGCTCTCGCGCGGCCTCTTCGGGAGGGAAAATCTCGGCGGGGAAGTCGGCGGCCTCGAACACCTGGCGAATTTCGATCTCGGATTCGCCATCAAACGGGTTCGGGCTGCGCTTGATCCATTCAATCGCCTCTTCCTTGGACTTCACTTGCAGCAGCCAGAAGCCGGCGATCAGCTCCTTCGATTCGGTGAAGGGTCCGTCAATCACCCGGCGGCTCGTTCCAGAGAACTTGACCCGCGCGCCCTTGGAACTAGGCTGCAACCCCTCCCCGGCCAGCAGCACCCCGGCCTTGACCATCTCTTCGTTGAACTTCCCCATCGCGGCCAGCAGCTCCTTGCTGGGCAGAACGCCCGCTTC
The DNA here is from genome assembly GCA_963788495.1 of uncultured Acidobacteriota bacterium. Lineage (GTDB taxonomy): Bacteria > Acidobacteriota > Terriglobia > Acidiferrales > UBA7541 > Acidiferrum. Next base: position 392,436 of record CAWBGX010000010.1, read on the forward strand.
CGAGTCCTTATTGGCTTTGACCATGGCGATAAATCGCATCTTGGTTCTCCTTCCGCTTTCAGATTTGGAGCTGGGGAAGTGTTGCGGCCCCTCTCGACTGAACTTCCTGCTCCACTCTCACGTCGAACCAGAGGCCACAGGATCGACAGGAGCGGCCGTCTTTTCTTGGACGCCCTCTAGCGTCCTTAGGCTTTGACTTTATCCCGGAACGCGGCCCGTACCGACACTGCCCCCAGGATCACCAGCAGCAGCGACCAAAATGATACCAACATCTGCACAAAACCCTCCGAGACCCGCTGGTGCTCGAGCACGCAGGCCTGCAAAGCTTGCGACGCCGCATCCAGCAGCACCGAAGGCAGTACTCCCAGCAGCTCTCCCGCTGTGGTCCCCAGCGGGCAGCTCGACTGCGCCGCGAACACGTCCAAGTTTCCCAGCAGAACAAAGAGCCCGAGCCCTACCAGAGCCGCTCCGGCGATCGATTTGAAGTTCCCAGAATGTCCGCGCTGCCTTCCCATTTCAGCCTCCGCAGGGCGTTTCCCTGCTTCTACTTACACGACGAACGGGAAGCGGCCAGATCGACACCCGCGATCTGGTTTTCCGGCGGATTTTTTAAAAGGCGGGCCCTTGTAGAATTCGCTTGACATATTCCCATATGGGAATGTATTCTGCTCCCATGCCGCGTGCCACTACCACCTCCGACGCTTTCAACGCCGTCGCCGAGCCTCGCCGCCGCGCCATCCTGAACTTTCTGGCGTTGCAGGAGCGCCCGGTCGGCGATATCGTGGCCAGTCTGGGACTGGAGCAGCCCTCGGTCTCCAAGCACCTGCGCGTTCTGCGCGACGTCCACCTGGTCCACGTGCGCCGCGACGGTCGCCGCATGCTGTATCGCACCAACGCCGAAGCCATCCGCCCGCTTCACGAATGGACCAACACCTTCGAACGCTTCTGGCGGCATCAATTGAATCGCGTGAAAGAGCGAGCCGAGGCCAAACAGCTTCGTGAGCAGGCCGGGGCTTTACGCAAACAGCAGGACAATTCTCGATTTGAGGAGGAAGAATGACTTCAGCAGCTCCAAAGATGGATCGAACGATCGAAGATTTGACGTTGAGCGTAACCCAGGAAATTCACGTGCGCGCTTCCCTGGACGCCACCTTCGCGGCGCTTCTCGAGCAGCTCGGGCCCTACAACGACACTCCCGACGGCAAGCCCATGCCCATGAAGCTGGAGCCCTGGCCCGGCGGACGATGGTTCCGCGACCTCGGCGGCGACAACGGCCATTTGTGGGCCCACGTGCAGGCCATCAAGCGGCCCACCCTCTTGGAATTCAGCGGGCCGCTGTTCATGTCCTATCCGGTCATCTCCAACGTGCAATACCGGTTGAGTGAAGTGGATGGCGGAACGCTGATCCAATTCCACCACAGCGCGCTGGGACTCATCACCGAGGAGCATCGCGCGGGAGTGGTACCCGGCTGGGCGCACATGAACGAGTGCGCTCGCAAGCGCGCCGAAGCACGGCGCGTCATCTGAGCCCTGGAGGGAGGCCGACCTATGTGTCCAGCATGCCTGGCGAGCGCGGCGATGATGGTCGCCGGAGTGATGTCCACCGGCGGACTCACCGCGCTGGCCGCCAAACTGCTCCGTTCGAAAAATAGCGCGCAGAGACTTTTGTTTGAAAAACCGTTAGGAAAGGGGAAGTGATCATGGCTACAGCATCGAGCAAGCAGGAAAATCCAAAAGTCGTGTCGCCGGCGGAATGGCTGGCGGCCCGCAAGGAGCTATTGCAAAAGGAAAAGCAGTTCACCAAGCTGCGCGATGAATTGAGCGCCCAGCGCCGCGAATTGCCTTGGGAAAAGGTCGAGAAGAAGTACGTGTTTGACGGGCCGAACGGCAAGGAAACCCTGTCCGACCTCTTCGGCGGCCGAAGCCAGCTGATTATCTATCACTTCATGTTTGGTCCCGGATGGAAGGAAGGCTGCCCCAGTTGCTCGTTTATTTCCGACCACATCGACGCCAGCTTCGGGCACTTGGCCGCGCGCGATGTGAAGCTCATGGTCGTTTCCCGCGCGCCTTTCGCGGAAATCGACGCCTTCAAGAAGCGCATGGGCTGGCACTTCAAGTGGGTCTCCTCGTTCGACAGCGACTTCAACTACGACTACCAGGTGTCCATGACCAAGGAAGAACTGGGCAAAGGCCAGGTCTACTACAACTACACCATGCAGCAATTCCCCGCCGAGGAGCGGCCCGGCACCAGCGTGTTCTACAAGGACGCGGCCGGCAACATCTTCCACACGTATTCCAGCTACGGCCGCGGGCTGGACATCCTCATCGGCGCCTACAACTGGCTGGACCTGGCACCCAAGGGCCGCGACGAAGAAGGCCTGAAGCATTCCATGGCCTGGGTTCGTCACCACGACAAGTACATCGATGGCCAGATCGTCGACGCCACCAAGGGCTACGCGCAACCCGAACGCTCCGGTGGCAAGTAGCGCCCCACGCAGAGCAGCCGTTGAAAAGTCCGGTGGCACAGCCATTCCTGGCTGTGTCCGCCGGCAATGGCATTGAATTCAACAGCCCCTAGCAGCCTGCGGGGAAAGGGCTTTCTTCGGAAGGCCGGGGCTTTAGCTCCGGCGCAAAGCTTCTGGAATTAAAGGGCTTTAGCCCCTGAAGGAAACCTGTTTCCGCGTCTTTTCCGCAACAAGCTGGAAGACCCTGCGTGGCAAGCCCAATTAAAGTCCATGCCTGCTGGACAGCATGGATCAGTAAAACAGCACCCTTGAGGCGTCTCTAGCAATTCACGACCTGGAGCGAGCCGCCTCAAGGGCGCCAGAATTTTCTTGAAAAAAAGGAAAACACAAAATGATAAAAATGCTTGAACCCATGATGAGTGAAATCCAGCAGGAAGCCGCCATCACCCGGCGCGTCCTGGAGCGCGTTCCTGCCGACAAGCTATCTTGGAAGCCGCACGCGAAATCCATGTCGCTCGGCCAACTGGCCCTGCACGTAGCGACAATTCCCGGCAACTTGTCAAAACTCGCGCAGCAGGACGGGCTCGATACCTCCCAGGCGAATTTCGATCCGCCTCCTCCGCGCGATGCCAAAGAAATTCTTAGTGCCTTTGAAGCCGGCATCAAGGCCACCGAAGAGAACCTCGGCCAGCTCACCGAGTCGACAGCCATGGGCCAGTGGCGTTTGACGTCCAAAGGCAAAGAAGTCTTCAGCATTCCGCGCGTCGCACTGCTCCGGTCGATCATGCTCAACCACTGGTATCACCACCGCGGTCAATTGTCGGTGTACCTGCGATTGCTGGAAGTCCCTGTTCCGGTGATCTACGGTCGTAGCGCCGACGAAAATCCGTTTGCCTGAAGGCCGCTCGTAGCGGTTCCCGGTTTGGCGCAAGTTAACGCCAAACCGGGGCACCGCCACCGCCCTAGCACCGTCCTGGCTCTTGCCCATTGGCCGCATTCCGTCTATCGTTTCCCGGCGCAGAGCCATGACGCCTATCGACCGCGGCAAACTCCAACAGCTCCACGCCCGCGAAAATACCCGTTTCATTGCCGACCATCCGCGATCGGCCGAACTCTATCGCCGCGCGCAGGACTCTCTTCTCGGCGGCGTGCCCATGAACTGGATGAAAAAATGGGCCGGCCCTTTCCCGGTTTTCGTCCAGTCGGCGCATGGAGCGCACTTCACCGACGTCGATGGCCGCGACTACGTCGATCTCTGTCTCGGTGACACCGGTGCCATGACCGGCCACTCCCCGGAAATAGTCGCCGAAGCCGTCTCTCGCCGGGTCCGTGAAGGCATCACTTTGATGCTTCCCACCGAAGACGCTCTCTGGGTGGGCGAAGAACTAAATCGCCGCTTTGGCCTGCCGTTCTGGCAATTCACTCTGACCGCCACCGATGCCAATCGCTTTGCCATCCGCATCGCCCGTGAAATCACCCAGCGTCCGAAAATCCTGGTCTTCCACTATTGCTACCACGGCACCGTCGACGAATCCTTCGCCGCTCTTCACGAAGGCACCGTTGGTCCGCGCCGCGGCAACATCGGCCCGCCCGTCAATCCCGCCGAAACCACCCGCGTCGTGGAATTCAACGATCTTGCCGCGCTCGAAGAAGCCCTCAAGCAGCACGACGTGGCCTGTGTCCTCGCCGAACCGGCCATGACCAATGTCGGCATCATTCTTCCCGATGACGGCTATTGGACGGCGGCTCGCGAACGTACCCATCGTTACGGCACGCTGCTCATCGCCGACGAAACCCACACCATCTGCGCCGGTCCCGGCGGCTGCACCCGTGAATGGCATCTCGATCCAGACATGCTGGTCTTCGGCAAGCCCATAGGCAGCGGCATCCCCGGCGCGACGTACGGCTGCACCGAAGAAGTCGCCCAGCGTATCTCCGCGCACATCCATCTCGAAGACTGCGACGTCGGCGGCATCGGTGGCACCCTCGCCGGCAACGCGCTCTCGCTAGCCGCCATGCGCGCCACCCTCGAACACGTTCTCACGCCCGCGGCATTCGAACATATGATCCCTCTGGCGCAGCGCTTTGCCGACGGCGTGGCCGCGGAGATCCGCAACGCCGGCCTCCCATGGAGCGTCACTCGCCTGGGTGCCCGCGCGGAATACACCTTCTCCCAGCGCCCACCCCGCAACGGTGCCGAGTCCGCCGCCTGCGCCGACTTCGAACTCGAGCGCTTCCTGCACCTCTACGCCCTCAACCGCGGCGTGCTGCTCACACCCTTCCACAACATGGCGCTGATGTGCCCGGCAACCACCGAAGCCGACGTCGACCTGCACACCAAAATCTTTGCCGCGGCGATCCGCGAGCTGCAGTAACGTCGGTCCTCCGCGCGGAAGCGGATCGGAGAGACACATCGCCGGTCCGGTCCTAAATGGCAGCCCTGAGCAGGCCTAAACTTCCATCGCGCTGCACCCGCTATCCGCTTTCGCGGCTTGGCCAGACCATGTATTCTGACCCACGCTATGCCCCTCCGCCGCAGCACCATCGTTATCCTTGTAGGCGTCCCGGTCCTGTTATTGGTCGTGTTGGTCGCCACGACTCTGGTCATTCCGGCGCTGGTCCGCGTGGATCGCTACCGCCCGCAATTCACCTCCTACCTCAGCGAGAAGCTGGGAAAGACCGTCGAAATCGGGCGCTTGTCGCTCTCCTGGTTCCCCTTGGCCATTCATATTGACGGTTTTGGCGTGAAGAATCCCTCGGTTTTTCCCGCCGGCTATATCGTCAAAATCGCCCAAGCTGACGCTGAACTCGATTTTCGCTCCTTGCTGCACCGCCAGGTCATCATCAAGTCGTTGGTGCTCGACAATCCCGTCCTGCACCTGATCTCCGATCCCGACGGCCCCTGGAACTTCGAAAATCCTGAGGCCCGGGATGCGCAGCGCACTTTTCCCCTGGGAATGATCTGGAAAGTGCAAATCCGCCGTGGGGAATTGCTAGCGTCGAATCTTTTGCCGTCCAACAAGCAAGGGCCCGTTTTTTTCGAAGTCCACGATATTTCCTGCGACCTCGACGACGTAAACCTGATCGGGCTGATCAGTTCCTCTTCCTCGCCTTCCGACGGCCGCGGAACCCTGAAGGCCGATCGTCTGAGCTTCGGTGCCGTGGACGCGAAAAATCTGAATTCCGCGTTCCAGTTGATCGGCAGACAGGTTGCTTTCACCGACGTGAAAGCCGAAATCTATGGCGGCAGCGCGGTCGGCGCGCTCTTCTTTGATATGTCGGGAAAGAACACGGCCTTCAAGACCAACGCGAATTTCAGCGGCATCAGCGTCCCGCACCTGCTTGCGCCGTTCCAGAACGGCCGGGGAAAGATGACCGGAAAAATGGAAGGCGACCTGACGTTGACCGGCCAAATCCTGCACTCGCCCCGCCCCCTGACCGGCATACGCGGGAAGGGGCACGTCACCGTGCGTGACGGCCAGGTGCCCAGTCTCCGGCTCAACACCAATCTGATGAAGCTGGTGCGCTTCAACGAGCTCGGTCCCGCGAAAGAAAACCCCGCAGCGTTCAACATGATTTCTACGGATCTGGAGCTCGCCAATCTGCGCATCATCAGCCGCAAGATCGACATCGACGGCTACGGCGTGGATGTCGACGGCTCCGGCAATGTCAACGTGGACGGCTCCGGCGAGCTCAACTACGACGGCGTCGCGCAAATCACCACCCCCCAGGGTTTCTTCACCAAGACCTTGGCGCGTTTCAACGGAGCCACGGTAAAAGACGGCAAGCTTTCTTTTCCCTTCCACATAGGCGGCACCATAGCGAGCCCACTGTTCGCCAAAGTAGAACGCGTAGACTAGCCCCCAGAAAACCCGCACCGCCGTCGATCCCAAGTTCTTCGGCGGCGGCGCCGAGCCATTGAGTGAGCGTCTTCAAGGGACCCGAGCTCTGGCCCCTGCCTGAAACTCGCGGTAGACTATCGCCATGGACATTCGTCTGCGACCTGAACTGGAGGAGATGATCAAGCAAGACCTTCGGCGCGGGCCGTACCAAACCGTGAATGAGTTCGTCGAGCACGCGATTTCTTTACTCCACGAGCAAGAAACCTGGCTGGCCGAGCACGGCACCTCGATTCGGGCAAAAATCGAGCAGGGCTATGCGGCCGCACAGCGCGGAGAATTGATCGAGTCCGACCAAGTTCGCGCGAAACTCGACGAGAGGAAGCGGACTTGGCTGGCCGAAAAACGCCAGGGATGAGCGGTTATCAGTTCACACCTCAAGCAGTAGACGATCTTTTTGATATTTGGAGCTATATCGCAGGAGACGACCTCGACGCGGCCGACCAAGTTGAGGAAGCCATCCACGTGGGTTGTGCCTTCTTGGCGGATGCTCCGTTTGCCGGCCGCCCCCGCGAAGACTTAACCGCCCTGCCTGTTCGCTTTTGGCTGGTGCAGCCGTATCGGAGCTATTGGATTGTTTACGATCCGGATAGCAAGCCGCTGCAAATCCTCCGGATCCTTCATGGGGCTCGAAATATTCCAGCGGTTCTGGGTTAGAAGAATGTCGGTCTGCTATTTGAGCGAGACCTGCAAGGTTCGCTTTCTTAAAATTCTTCGTCGCGAAAAATAGCGGTCAATTGGAACGGCGTGGGCCTTGTCGGCGGGGCTGGTGGAACGAAGCGGGTGGGGACTTGCTGAATGGTCGGCTTCTTCTTCTTGGGCTTCTTGACTTCGCGTCTTCGTGCGTCTTTGTTTCCCATGGCCGATAGCTTGCCACAGGTCATCGAGCTTGGCTAGAGGCCATCGATGGTCGTTGCTTAGCGCAAGGAGTAGCGCAACGAGATCTTACGGCTTGGCTGCGCCGGCGGAATCCTTGAAGGAAACCAGCAGGAAGCTGGATTTTGTTCCGAGAAAATCGACGACTTTGCGGTCCGCGCCGGCGGGGAGCCACAGGATATCGCCTTCGTGCAAGAACGAGATGTGCTGGCTCCCGAGGTTCACGTCCAGGTTGGCGTTGCTCAGCGCGATGAGCAGACTGTTGAGTTTTGGGGCCTCCTCGACGTAGTCCCGTCCTCCAGAGACCTTGATCAGTTCCACTCGTATTTCGTCGGTTTCAAAATAGGGAATATCGTCATCGGCGGATTCCGGCAAATTCTTTTTGCCGGCGGCGGATTGCCGGGGGCAATCGCCGAGGGGGCCCGGGACAATTTCCTTGCACAAGTTTCGAGCGCTGCCTTGCGGGCGGACCAACTCGACGGTGACGTTGCGGAAGGGCAGTCCGGAATCGGTGCGCACCAGATGAGCGAATCCGCCGGGCGAATAGACGACCTGGCCATCTTGCAGGATCACATGAACTGCGGGTTTGCCGCTGACGACGTTCTCCAGGTCTGCGGCCCCGAGGGTCACAGCCAAATAGGGCAGATCGTGGCGGTGCAGAAGAGTGGCGTCGAGGGGCGGAACCGACACGTCGTAGACGCGGACGAAATCGTTTTGCAGCATGAGACGGTGATGCGGCTCGTCCTTGAGGGGCACCGCCGGCTGCGGCGCGGTGGGACTTGGCGCCACGGAATTCTGCGCTACGGAATTTTGCGGTGCGGGATTTTGATCCGGCGCGTTCCCCGCTGGGGTTTGTGCGGAGACGGAAATGCAGAACAGCGCGGCGCCCATAAGGCAAAGAGTGGTTCTCATAAAGCCGAAAGCCCGGCGACGCCGCCGACTCCAGCAAAAGTTAGACGCATCGGCATCCCCGGCGGTTGCGGCTGCCAGTGCCATCCCTGCGCGATCGAGAGGTCATAGGCGCTCGAAGATGCCGGCGGCGCCCATGCCTCCGCCGATGCACATGGTGACCATTCCGTAGCGGGCGTTCTTGCGCTGCAAATCGCGAATCAGGGTGGCGGTGAGTTTTGCGCCGGTGCAGCCGAGCGGGTGGCCCAGGGCGATGGCGCCGCCGTTGGGATTGACGCGAGCGGCGTCCAGGCCGGCTTGTTGGATTACGGCCAGCGACTGCGCGCCGAAGGCTTCATTGAGCTCGATGACCGCGATGTCGTTGAGCGAGAGACCGGCGAGCTTGAGGGCTTTGGGAATGGCGAAGACCGGGCCGATGCCGAACTCTTCGGGCGGGCAGCCCGCGGTGGCGTAGGCGACGAAGCGCGCGAGCGGCTTGAGGCCCAGGGACTTGGCGCGGGCATCGCTCATGATCACGGTGGCGGCGGCGCCATCGCTCATGGGCGAGCTGTTTCCGGCGGTGACCGTGCCTTTCACATGAAATGCTGGCTTGAGCTTGGCGAGGACTGCGAGAGAGGTGTCGGCGCGGGGGAGTTCGTCGGTGTCGAAGACGAAGGTTTGCGTCGACGGTTTCGGACTCCCGGATTTTGGTTTGGGGGAGGCGCCGTTGCCGTTGGGGACGGCGGTGATTTTCACTTCGACGGGGATAATTTCGTCCTTGAAATTTCCGGCGGCGATGGCGGCGAGAGCCTTCTTGTGGGAGTCGGCGGAGAATTGATCGGCCTGTTCGCGGGTGATGCCGAATTTGCGGGCGATGTTTTCGGTGCCTAGGCCCATGTTGATGTAGGCGTCGGGATAGTGATCCACGAGCCAGGGATTCGGAGAGATTTTGTTGCCGCCCATGGGGACCAGGGACATGGATTCGGTGCCGCCGGCGACGATGACTTCCGCGGAACCGGCGCGAATGCGCTCGGAGGCCAGCGCGATGGCTTGCAGGCCGGAAGAGCAGAAGCGGTTGATGGTCATCGCGGAGGTTTCGACCGGGAGGCCGGCGCGGAGGGCGGCAATGCGCGCGACGTTCATGCCTTGTTCGCCTTCGGGCATGGCGCAGCCGAGGATGACGTCGTCGATTTCCTTGGGGTCCAGACCGGGGACACGGGCGAGGGCTTCCTTGATGACCAGCGCGGCGAGGTCGTCGGGGCGGGTGGAGCGTAGCGAGCCTTTATAGGCGCGGCCTACCGGAGTGCGGACGGCGGAGACGATGACGGCTTCAGGCATGGTGTACCTCCGGGGCGGGAGAACGTAGGAGGGACGCGCTAAAGCGCGCCCCTACATTTTTCTTGCGGCGGCTACAGCCGCGCTCTGATGATATGGAGTCTTCAATGATTTCTGCCAGCCATTGATTCCGTTTGGGAAGACTCATCATTTTACCTCAGGTCGGGGCGCCGGGAATCGGCGAAGGCTATGCTCAGGCCTTTGCCTACCGGAACCACTACATGTTGAAGGCGCTTCAGGCTGTTGACCACGGCCAGGTAGTCGGCGATTTCCGCGGGATGCGACAGGACGTTGTCCGCCAGGATCAGGGCCACCGGAGCCAGTTTCGGCAGAAGAAGCGTCAGCTGGTCGGGGGCACTTTTGCGGTCGGCGTCGAAGAAGATGAAGTCGAACGGACCGGGAAGCGTTTTGACTACTTCGGTGGCGTCTCCGCAACGCAGATCGACATATTCCAGGAGTCCGGCCTTGGAGAGATTCTCGCGCGCCAAGTCTTGCTTGGCCTGGCTGCGGTCGATGCTGGTGACCCGGCCTCCGGACGGGCCGACGGAGTCGGCCAGCCAGATGGTGCTGTAGCCGTTGGAAGTGCCGATTTCGAGGACGCGCCGGGCGGCGGAACTGCGGGCCAGGATGCTGACGAGCTGAGCGGTTTCCGGCTCCAAATTCAGGAGCTTCCGGGAGTGTTCGTTTTCCACGGCGTCGTGGGCCGCGGCATGGTCTTCGAGCTCTTTCAGCAGGGTGCGGAGGTCGGGGGTCATGGGAGGTAGTCTAACCGACGAGTCAGAAGAGTGGAAAAGTGAAACGGTGTAAGGGTGAAAGCCGGAGGAGCGGGATGGGTGCTGGGGAGCGAAACGGTGCCCTGTTGCACCGAAATTGACCCCCACCCTTATTTTTGTAAGAGTGTGATTCGATGGGACTTCCGGGGGCGTGATTTCGTAAGAGTGAGCTCTAAAGGACTTACGGGCGAATTTCCCGTAAGAGTGAGCTTTAAAGGACTTAGCAAAATGGCCCCTGATTCTAAAGGGTTTATTTGCCGAGAATTCGCGCAATTCGGCTCCAAACTGAGGGCAAAACGGGGATTGCTCGTAAGAGTGAGCTCTAAAGGACTTAGCTGCGACTGACGGGTTGGAACTTGAGGATACACTGGGAAGGATAGCACAAAAGTTAGCTTATGTCAAATGATATTTTAGTAGTACTTTGATAGTACGAGTTGGTTTGCCTTCGATCCAGGCGCCTAAAGCGATGCACGCCAGCCCTAGCCAAGGCTTGAACCCTCGCCTGCGTGTCAGAACAAAGAGCCCAACTTGCGGCGAAGTCGCAGGTTGGGCTCACCAATCCTTAGGGTTTTGTCGCGGTTACCGGTGCGGATGCTCCTGGTTTTGCTTTTGCACCGGATGATCGGTCCTGGCGTTGTGCTTATCTTCGTAGACCTGTCTGCTGGTGTTGTTCTGCTGATGATTGACCTGGGCGCGCTCCTGGGGCGTGAGCTTGCCGCCGTTGGCGGCGCGGTCGTTGTGGACTTCGTGGTTGATGTGGGCTTCGCGATTCTCGAGATGGCTGGTTTCGCGGGGCGTCAATTGTCCGGACTTCACGCCGTTGCCGATGCGGGCCTGCTGGTTGGCTTCGCGGGCGTTTACCCGGCTCATCGCCGGAGTTGCGGGCCTGCCGTGGTTCTCGGCGGCAAAATTCGAGCGGTTGGTGCTGGCTAGATGCTGGTGGGAAACCTGGACCGCGGTCGGCTGAATGTGCGATTCGTGGCTGGCCATGAGTTCACGCTGGCTTGGCCTGGCCGCGATCCCTCCCGGGCCACCGTTAAAGCTGGTGCGGTTCACGGTGGTATTGTTGACGATGACCGTCCTGTTCACGTAAGTGTTGTGGATCACGGTGGTATTCACGTTCACGACCGCAGTGTTGTACGCGAAGCGTCCGCCGCGCCATTCTCCGCCGACGAAGCCGGCACCGCCGTACCCAAAACCGTAGTTCACGCCGCCGTAGAAACCCACGTGCGGACCCCAGTACCCGGCATGGAATACGTAGACACCTTCATTCCAGCCCCAGTAGCCCGGCGTCCACAGCACGCCTACACGAGGAGGGGCGACCCAGACTCCTGGCACCCAGTAATATCCCTCATCGGCGTAGGCCCAATACCCCGGGGTCCACAGGTAGCCTTCCACCGGGCAGGCCGGTTGCACGTACACCGGAATAGCCGGAGGTCCGACGCGTATGGAGATGCCCACGGCGACTTGTGCGCGAGAGGCTGCCGGCAGAAAGCAAACCACAAGGGCCAGCAGCAAAGTGCGAATTGAAATTAGCTTAGGCATGAAAATCCTCTCCTAAAATAAGGACTTCGGGTTCCTGTAAGTGATTGAATACAAGCCGTATATTTCGAGCCTAGGAGACCCTGGTGGGTATCTCGGCTCTTACGAGTATGAACCCCGTTTCGGCGTTTAGGTTTCGGTCCTCCAGGCATTTCGTCGCTCGCGTGCCGAATCTGGCATTAGCCAGATTCTGGCCTTTCTTAGGGGAGTTGTCGCGCCGGCAGGGTTGTTGCAGGCGGATCGGCCGGGAGGGGCGAGCCCCTCCCCTACAAAGGACCGAGGCGACTAATGCGGGCGCTTTCGGGGGATGAAGAGGGTGGCGGGGGGATCGACTTTGAACTTTCTGGAGTAGTTGCCTTGGTTTACGGCGATGCCTACGCGGCCACGGGAGTCGATGTACAGGAGGGAGTCGCCTACGGGGACGTCCATGAAAGTTTTGGCGTAGGGGATGGTCACCGGCTTTTTGTTGATTTGGACGGTGACCTTATCGCCGACGCTGTAGCCCAGTTTTTTGAATTCGTCGACAGGGATGTCGGTGATCAGGGAGCCGAAGGGGTCGTCGAGGCCGATGATGTCGCCTTCGATGCCTTTGGGGGGGTGGTGGTGGAAGTTTTGGTGGTGAGGCGGACGAGTTGCGGGACTTCGGGGCCGACCAGGTGGAAGTCCCAGCCGGCGGCGAGATGGGCGGCGGCGGGGGAGAAGATGTCGCGGCCGTGGAAGGTGGAGGAGACCGGGGCCTGGATCATCCAATTTTGATTGGTGATTTCGCGGGCGGAGTCCAGGCCGTCGCGGTCGAGGACCGGAGTCATCAGACCGTTATCCGGGACGACGAAGTATTGGCCTTTTTTGGATTTGACGATGACCGCTTTGCGCGAGGTACCCACGCCGGGATCGACCACGACCAGAAAGACGGTGCCCGCGGGATAGTAGGGAGTCACGCCGTAGAGAAAGCGCGAGGCTTCTTCGATGGAAAACGGAGTGACCTGGTGGGTGATGTCGGTGAGGCGCGAGTCTGGAGCGATGCCGAAGATGACCGCGCGGCAAATGGCTACGGCGTCGTTGGCGGTGCCGAAGTCGGTCATGAAGACGATGGCGGGGCGAGTGTTGGAGGCGGGCTGAGGAGCGGGCGAGGAATCTTTTTGGGCGGGCTGCTGCGGCTGTTGCTGGGCGCAAGCCGAGCCGAACAGGGCGAGAGCGAGTACTGCGATAGCCAGTCTGCGAGTGCGCGAGAGCATGGGTTCTCCTGAGACTTGAGTGCTGGTGGAGCCGCGCGAGCTAAGCGCGCCGGCGATTCCAGTTTGGGCCGCCGCTAACGGGCCGCTAGGCGGAGACAGCGCCGCGCCGCAGCCCGCGGAGAGCAAAGGAAAAAATTACGAGCGAACGCTGCGCATCACCCTGAAGGGACGAAGTATACATGAGGTCGGAAGGGTGTGTCTGCAAGATGCGCGGCGCGGAATCGGGGGCGCAAGTCGAGAGGGCGTAGAAAGCACTGTGGCTTCGCTCGGAGGATTTCAGTAAGCTAGAGCGTCTTTGTCAGGAAGCGTCAAATCATCCACGTTCGAGACGGGCCCAGCCGTATTTGCGTTGGAAAGTCAGATAAAGGAGAAAGACCGTGCGTCGAAGTGTCTTTTTTGGGGTGGCGTGTTGCTTGTTGGTGCTGAATGCGCGAGCGGACCAGGTGATCTTGAAGAACGGCGACCGCTTGACCGGAACGATCGTGAAGTCCGACGCGAAAACGATGCTGATCAAGACGGAATTGGCCGGGGACGTGAACGTGCAGTGGGACGCGGTGACGTCGATCGTTTCGTCGCAGGCCCTGCATTTGGGGCTGAAGGATGGGCAGACGGTGGTGGGCACGGTGACGACCTCCGACGGCAAGCTGGAGGTGGCTACGAAGGCGACCGGGGAAGTCGTTGCGCCCAAGGACGCGGTGGTCACGGTGCGCAACGATGATGAGGAGAAGGCCTACGACGCGGAGATGGACCGGTTAAAGAACCCGCACCTGACGGATTTCTGGAGCGGGATTCTGGATACGGGACTGAGCGTGACGCGGGGGAACTCCGCGACGCTGGCTTACAATTTGTCGGCGAAGGCGGCGCGAGTGACCAGCCGCGACAAAATCTCGGTGTTCTCGACGGCAGTGTATGCGTCGGACGACACGACGGCGCCCAGCCGGACGACGGCGCACGCGATTCGTGGGGGAATACGCGGGGACCTGAACGTCAGCGAGCGCTTATTCGTCTTCGGCTTCACAGAGTTCGAATACGATCAGTTTCAGGACTTGGATTTGCGCAACGTCCTGGGCGGCGGGTTGGGCTACCACGTGTTCAAGACGAAGAACACGACCTTTGACGTTTTTGCCGGCGGAGACTACGAGCAGGAATATTTTTCGGACACCGCGGCATTTCCGACCGGTTTGACGCGGAAGACCGGAGAAGTGGTGTTGGGAGAAGAGTTGGACAGCAAGCTCAACAGCCGAACGACGCTGAGCGAGAAATTTTCGCTGTTCCCTAATGTGAGCGACACGGGGAATTACCGGTTGCAGTTCGACGCCACCGCGGCGACGAAGCTCAAAGCCTGGCTGGGCTGGCAGATTACTTACAGCGACCGCTACTTGAGCAATCCCCTGCCGGGGCTCAAGAAGAATGACGTGCTGCTTTCGACCGGCTTACGGTTGACATTCGGGAAGAGAGCGTTCTAGATGTAGGGCGTTGCAGGGTCCCGAAAGCACGTGATTCGGTGAGGAGGTAGCGATGGGGATACTTTGGTGGATCGTGGTGGGGCTCATCGCCGGGTTTCTTGCGGGCAAAGTAATGAAGGGCAGCGGGTTCGGAGTGTTGATGGATATTGTCGTGGGGATCGCCGGAGGAATTTTGGGAGGGTTTGTTTTCGGGCTTCTGGGAATCTACACGGGCAGCTTGATCGGCTCGATTGTGGTGGCGTTTGTGGGAGCGGTGCTGCTGATCTGGATCGTCAGGCAGCTGAAGAAAGCGTAATTCGATTTGGTGCGAAGACAAGAGACCGCGCCGGTGTTGGCAAGCACCCCTGCCATGCCGGCGCGGTCTCTTTTTGAATGTGACTAATTTGTAGTGCTGGCGCTGGCGTTGGCGTTGGCCGCCGGATGAGTGACCAGAAACCACTCGACGGTGGGGGCGCGCAGGTACTTTAGCTGGTTGCGCGTGGCGGCCGCGGCGGCAGCGTCGCCCAATTGTTCTTGCGCGAGGGCGAGTTGCAGGACGGCGAGCGGTGCATGCGGATCGCTGGAAAGCTCGTCGACGGCGTCGGGGAAAGCGCCTCTGGAGAACGAGAGGAAGCCCTGCGCGGATTCATAGTTGCTTTCGGAAAGCTGGAGCTTGGAGATGGCTTCCTGGGCGGCCTCGGGAAAACCGCCGAGGGCCGCGGCGCGAGCCTGCTCTTTGCGAACCGAAGCCAGAGAGAAGATGCGATCGGGCTCGCTCATGGCGGTCACCGGATTTTGCAGGAGAGTTTCCAGGACGCGGAGTTGATTGAGCTCGGTGCTGGTGTCGCCGGAAAGGAGAGCGCGGGCATAACCGATTTCAAATTCCTCGAAGGAGTCTTTCTGCTTGTGGGCTTCGGCCTGCAGGGCGTCGAGTTCTTTGCGGCCTTGTTCCGGCTGGCCTTCCCAGAAGTACACCAGGGCTTTTTGATAGAGGGTGTGGAGACGGTCGCGGGAATTGGTGGCCATGGGCAGAGCTTTGTCGTACTCGGCGCGGGCGTGAGCGTAATCGCCCATGAGCGTGTAGGTGTTGGCCAGGCCGACCTGGGAGCTGATGAAATTGGTGATGATCTTGAGGGCGGCGTTGTAGTGCTCGATGGAGCCCTGATCGTCGCCGGCGTAGCGAAGAACTTCGCCGAGAGAATCTTCCGGGTTGGGCTGATTGGGCTGCAAAGCGGCGTAGCGTTTGAGGAAGGAGATGGCTTTGGCGGGGTCGGGATTTCCGGTTTCGATGTACGCATAGCCCAGCATGTTGAGCGCCGGGGGGAAATTGGGATCCATCTGAATGATCTTCTCGAACATGCTTCGGGCGCGGTCGTAGTCTTGCTGGAGATAGAGCCATTCGGCAGTCAGGTAGAGGACGTGCTTGTCGTTGGGCATGCGCGCGAGAAGATCGTTCATGGCGCCGATGGCCGGAAGCATTTCGCCTTGTTGCACGTCGAGCATCCAGTTGGCGAGAAGCTGCTCTTCGGGCGTGCCGCGGGTGGCCAGAGCCTTGGCGTGTTGGAAAGCCTGGACCGAAGGCTGGCCGCGATGCGCGGCGTAGGACCAGACGGCATAGGCCAGGCCAAAGTGCGAATCCTTGAGAGCAGCTCTGTGGGCGGTGGAGACGGACATGTCCAGAAGACCGTTTTCGTATTGATCGAGGGCGGTTTCGAGAAGCTTGCGGGCGTCCGTAGAATGGGTAGCGAGCGGCAAGGTGCCGAACAATTGCTCGTGGTGGGCAATCGGAGCGATCGGGGGAGCGTTGCGCGCGGAGGTTTCCTCGACATGACCGGCGGGCGCCTGGGCCCAGGCCTGGGCCGCAAAGATCGAAGGGAAAATCAGCAGCAAGAAGCGCGCAGAAAAGCGATTCATGTGAATACACTCCGTGTACAGAAATAGAAGCAGGATGACCCGTACCAAGCCAACGTAGCGCGCGAGGCAAGAATGCCGATACTGGCCGGAGGGACAGGTGTGCTTGTTGGTGAAGCGCACGGTTAGACACAAGACGCGAAACACGCACTTGTGCGGGTTCGCAGGCACGCCAATACTTCGGGGTGACGCCTCCCGAAAGGTAATGTGGCAACGATGAACCGAAGATCGAAGTGCCAGCGGCTGTATTTCGCAGCTGCTTTGTTCCTGGCGAGCGCTTTGGCGTTCCCGGCGCTGGCGGCCATGAAGAGCCTGGCGGTGGTGACCGCCGCCGGAAGCAAGCTGCAGGATGTGCCGTTGGCGGAGCTCGTAAAGTTGTGCAAAGGCACGCAAAAGGCCTGGTCGGACGGAAAAGGTTTCATGCTGGTGATGAAGGATCCCGAGGCGCCGGATATGCACGTGGCGGTGCAGAAGCTGTTTGGAATGGCGCCGGCTGACCTGAAGGCGTCCCTGGCGAAGCTGAACGAATCGCGGCAAGTGCTGAAAGTGGTGGACAGCGACGAAGAGTTGCTGAGGACCGTGCAGGCAACGCCGGGAGCGGCGGGAATCGTGGACGTGTACTCGATCAATAGCGCGGTCAAAGTGCTGCGCGTGGACGGCAAGTTGCCGTTTGACGTGGGCTACGTTCTCAAGGGGAATTAGAGGACGCGCGGAGGAAGGCTTTCTCCGCGGTTTCGATTCTATTCGCTGCAAAATCTTTGCGGTGAAATTCAGCTAAATATCCCAGTGGAGGAGTTCGGTCGGAGCTACTGAGCCGGGGGTGTGGGCGTGCGCAGGGCGCGAAGCCTGGAGAGGAAACCGCGCATGGAATAGCCCCGCGTGTGGTTTTTTCGCTGTCAAAAACGCCATCCGGCCAGGCCTACATTTGGCCTTGGAAGAGTGCGGCCAGCCCACAGTCATGCATTCCCGTTTTGCGAGTTCACTCCTTCCCATCGCGAATACAAAGCGAACAAACGAACTAGTCGGCAAGGGGCTGCGCCCTCCCAAGACACCTTGAAGGGACCTGGAAGAGGGGATCACCGAAGCCTCCAACGCCTGTACGCGGGGGCAGGTTTTCCACAGGCAGGACAGGAGAACAGATGGCGAATGCTCGGAGGAAGGTAAAATCTAATTAAGCACAATATTATCAAACACATACGACGTTCCTGTCTGAAACATGAAGGTACTAGAGCACTGGTTTGGAGCCAAAAATGTGCCTTGTGTACCATCGATTTTGGTCCTGAATTCGTGTCAAATGGTACAGGTGCGGCGGGACCCAGACCTAAAGGCCGGGTCGGCGCATCGAAAGCAAACCCGCAAAGCAAGCAGGGAACGAAGGGCACTAAGCAGGGTGGTTGCAGCAGGGAAGGGAACAGAGGATCAGGATGAAAACCAAGGACAACAGCCGTAAATGGATGTGGTGGTTCCTAGGAGTAGTGGTAGCAATGCAGCTGTACTTCGTATGGGAACTGCTGGCGGCATTTGCGCTGTTCGCGCTGGGATTTGCGGCGATTGCCGGTGCGATCTTCAGTCTGTATATATTGCAGAAGGGCTGGGAAGTGGCGGTCGCGTACGTGGCGGATAGCAGTCATCCGGTGGTGAGCATGGCACGGCGGGGCGTCTCGGCAGTCGAAGAACTGGCTCGCCGGCCGCTGCGTCGCCCAGGTTCCGAGCCGGCACGATAGATCTATACCCGAGTTTCTGGCCTAGGCCAGAGCACACACAGAGCCGGGCACCCTGCCTCCTTAAGGATTGCCCTTGGTTCTGTGGCTAGAGAACGAAAAAGAGTGGCCAACCGGACTTGAGACCGGTTGGCCACTTTTCCTTTGGATAGACCCGGGCATCCCGAACAGCCCGAAGGCGCCTCCTCCAACCAACCACAGCAGCCCACGGGGAGAAGCTTGTGCTACTCTCTGCGGCCTTGAGGAGGGCGAACATGATGGGGCGATATTCACGGATGGCGCTGGCGGGCGTTTTGGCGACGCCGTTGATGATTTGGCCGTGCGGGGCGCAAACCAAGAGTAAAGAAACCGCACCGAAGAAGGTGGCGATTCGCGCAGGCCGGCTCATCGACGGCAAAAGCGATGCGCCGATGGCGAACGCGCTGATCGTGATCGAAGGTGACAAGATCATTTCAGTGACTTCCGGCGGGGCCGCGCCCGCGGGCGTGGAACTGATCGATCTGTCGAAGGCCACGGTGTTGCCGGGATTGGTGGATACCCACACCCACGTGCTGCTGAACGGCGATATCGCCGCGGAAGACTACGACGCGCAATTGCTCAAGGAATCGATCCCCTACCGGGCGATTCTGGCCGCGCGCAATGCTCGCATCGCGCTGGATAACGGTTTCACGACCCTGCGCGATCTGGAGACCGAAGGGGCGATGTACGCGGACGTGGACGTGAAGACCGCGATCGCCAATGGCGAAGTGCCAGGCCCGCGCATGCAGGTAGCCACCCGGGCGATGACGCCCACGGGAATGTATCCGCTGCTGGGCTATTCCTGGGAGCTAAAGATGCCGACGGGCGTGCAGTATGTCGACGGAGTCGACGGCGCGCGAAAGGCAGTCCGCGAACAGGTGATGTTCGGAGCGGATTGGATCAAGTATTACTCCGACCGCCACTACCATTTTGAGGCCGACGGCGTGCTACACAGCATGGTCAATTTCACCGACGAAGAAGCCAAGGCCATCGTGGACGAAACGCACCGCCTGGGCAAGAAGGTGGCCGCGCACGCCATCGGCAGCGATGGCATCGCGGCGGCCCTGCGGGCCGGCGTGGACAGCATCGAACATGGCGACGGGCTGACCGACGCGTTGATCGACGAACTGGCGAAGAAAGGCGTGTACTGGGTGCCCACCATCACCGTGGGTGCGTACGTTGCGCCGGGACGCGGCGGAGACTGGACGAAGATGGTCGATCTGGAGAAGATCGCTTTTCAGAAAGCTCTGAAGAAAGGCGTGAAAATCGCGATGGGAACCGATGCCGGCGGATTCGACTGGAAAGAGTTGAACCAGGCGAAAGAATTTGAATACTACGTCGGGTATGGAATGACGCCGATGCAGGCGATCCGTTCGGGAACGGTGGTGCCGGCGGAGTTGCTGGGCTGGAGCGACAAGGTCGGAACGATCGAAGCAGGGAAGTGGGCGGACCTGGTGGCCGTAAGCGGCGACCCGCTGAAGGACATCACGGAACTCCAGCGCGTGAAGTTCGTGATGAAGGGCGGCGCGGTTTACAAAAACGAAGGCAAGTGAGCAGAACGCTCCGAGAGCGCAGACCGCGACTCCCAGCTCTCGCGAAGCTGTCTGTTGCGATAAGAAGATCCGGGTGCAGGAGAGAGGCCCTCAGTTTCGGCGCCGGCGCACTGCAATATTCTCGCCGCCGCCGAACGCAGCTCTCTTGCGGGCAGGAACTTAGTTCCTGATCGGGCCGCCGATGAAAGGATCTTCGTCCGGACCCTTAAGGAAGGGATTGCTTTCCCCGCCCTTCATGTCGATTACGCTGAAGTGAAATTGATCTTCTTTCTTGATGGCCACGGTGATGGTGCCGCGCGCCGGAATCACGATGTCGATGCCCGCATCGGCGTCGTTCTTTTGAAAACGCAGACGATACTCGCGCTCATCTTTGTTCTTGAAGTGAATCCGGCCGATTCCCGGCTCAACTTCGACCTCACCGTTAGGGCTGGGCCGTTGCTTGCGGATGGTGATGGATGCGGACCGAGGTAAGGTGACTGTCTTAGCTTTTGCTTTTGCCGCTCCGGTTGTAGCCATGATTGCGCTCCTTTGCAGTTTATTGCTTTCCGCTGGCGCGGAAACTGGGGTCAGCGAGGAGCCCTGGCAAACTGGGCCGCCGCTGAAGATCCGTCAGAGTGTACCCGTTCTGGAGGCTGTCGTGCGCGTATTGGATAGCGCGCTTGCGGTCGCCGAGATGCTCGTAGGTTTCCGCGACGTCGGCGAGCACCGACGCGTCCGCCGGGGCCAGAGCTAGCGCGGCATTTGCATGGGCCAGCGCTTTTTCGGGAAGCTTCTCTTCCGCATAAAACGCGCCGAGCGTGGACTGCACCGAAGCTTCCTGGGAGTTCAACGCGGCGTATTCCTCCAGCAGGCTCAGCGTCTTGGCGCGTACCGGGAGGGCTTTTTCGTCGTTCTTGAGCCACTGATAGGCGGCCAGAAGATTGGCCCAAACGCGCCAGTCCTTGTCGTTCAGCTCCAGGGCTTTCTTGGTGGCTGCGGCCGCTTCGGCATAGCGCTTCTGGCCCAGATACAGCCAACCAAGGTCGGCATAGGCTTGATAGGTGGGCGCAAGCTGGATGGACTTTTGAAACGCGGCTTCCGCCGCGGCAGAAGAGGCGGAGTCATTCAGCTCCATGTACTCGATGCCGAGATTGTTGTACGCGGCAGTGTTGTCGGGAGTCAGTTCGATGATGCGGCGGTATTGGGCGATGGAGTCCTGCACACGTTTTTGGCGGTCGTAGAAGTCGCCGAGGGAGTTGTAGCCGTCCCAGTAGTCCGGGCGAAGAGCGATGGCGCGCTTGTAGGTGGCTTCGGCGTCGGTGACCCGCCCGGTATGTTCGTACACACCGGCCATGCCGATCAAAGCGTCGGCATCGCGCGGATTGATTTCCAAAGCTCTTTGAAATTCGTGGAGAGCCAGATCGTTTTTTCCGAGGGTCGCGTTGAGCTAGGCCCACGGTGACATGCACGGCGGGGAGACGATCATCGATGCCCACCGCCGTTTGGCAATTCGAGAAGGCCTCCCCTACCCATGCCGGATGATGATCCGTTTGGAATTTCAGCCGGTAGGCTTCTCCGAGGGTCGCGTATCCCAAAGCAAAGCGTGGGTCTTTTTCCACGGAGAATTTCAACGCCGAGACGGCGAGATCAAGATTGCCGGGCTTGTCGTAGCGCTGCATGTAGCCCAGCGCTTTGAGGTAGGACTCGTAGGCGCTGGACATCACACTGCCTGGGGGTGTCAGGGCCGCAGCCGACACTTTGACTTTCATCAGCAAGGCGAGACGCGATACCGCGTCATTTTGCAGAGTGGCGAGGTCTCCGGAGAGGGCATCGACCCTTGCGGACCCGATCTGGCGCAGGTGTCTGGAGTCAATCAGGTTGACGGTGAGAAATACGGCCTGATCTTTCTGCTCGATTCTTCCCTGGATGACCATGGTAGCCCCCAGTTCCCGGAAGGCCGCCGTCGGATCGCTGATCTTATGACCGCGGACCACGCTGGCGGGCACCACCCACAGGGATTGCTGCGCGGCGTCGAGATTGGAAAGCTCGTTGGTGATCGAATCCATCAGGCCATCGGCCACCAGTTGATACTCGGGATCGGCGGCGGAACTGTCGAAGGGCAGCACCGCGATGTGTTTCTCGCCGCCGGCGTAGGCGGAGCCGAACAGATTTTCCCGGACGCGAGGAAACGAAAGGGCCACCAGGACGGCGAGCAACAGGCCCACGGATGCGAAGACAATGCTGCGTGGCTTTTTCTGTTGTTCCGCTGTCCAGCGAGGCGCGGAGGCGCTGTCGACGTATTTCCGTAGTTCCTGTGCGCTGACCGACCGCGTGAACGTAGGCTCATCGAGTGCGGCGGAAGTGGAGGTAGTCTCCGCGCGTGCGCTTTCCAGATCCTTGAGCATGGCGCCGGCGTCCGGATAACGTTGCTCGGATTTCTTGGCCAGCGCCCGGTACAGCACCGGTTGAATCACCGGCGGGATGGCGTCGAAGGCCGCGGGCGCCTGGTTGAGGATCGCAAACGTCATCGCCGCGGTATTCGGCCGCACGAAGGGATGACTCCCGGTCAGCATTTGAACCAGGATGATGCCGAGAGCCCAAACATCGCAGGGCCGGTCCACCTTTTCGCCGAGAATTTGCTCTGGAGCCATGTACGGGAGCGTGCCCGTGGCGGAGCTGCTTTGTGTTGCGGTGGCGGTGGCGACTACACGAGCGAGGCCGAAGTCCACAATCTTCGCGGTGTTGTCCTTGGTGATGATGATATTGGACGGCTTGATGTCGCGGTGCACGATGTTGCGCGCGTGCGCGGCGCTAAGCCCTTTGGCCACCTGGATGGCCAAGTCCAGAGACTCGCGAACTGGCAGCACGCCGCGGCGGAGCTTTTGGGTGAGGGTTTCGCCCTCGTAGTAGCCCATGACGATGAATACCTGGTGTTCTTCGGATTCCTCCAGGCCATGGATCACCCCGATATTCGGGTGATCCAGGGCGGAAGCGGAGCGCGCTTCGCGCCGCATGTGTTCTTTGTCCTGGTCGCTGACGGCGAGTTCATGGGGCAGGAATTTCAGGGCGACGGTGCGCTCCAGCTTTAGGTCCACCGCTTTATAGACCACGCCCATTCCACCGGCGCCGAGCTTGTCGGTGATTCGATAATGCGAGATGGTCCGACCCATCATAGGCGCACCAGTGGTGCCGGGATTTTAGGTGCTGCGCCACCCCAAGTCAACGAAGGCAAATATTGGACGAAAATGGCACAATTTGGCTGCTTACTTGGCTGGCCCGGCGTTGTCTAATTCAGCCGGTTTCCGCACCGATGAAATCCGGAGGGGCGATGCACACTCTTTGGCTGGATCTGAAATTTGCGGTCAGAATGCTCCGCAAGAACCCAGGTTTTACGGTGGTTGCGGTGCTGACGCTGGCGCTCGGCATCGGCGCCAACACCGCTATCTTCAGCGTGGTAGATGCCGTGCTCCTGCAGCCGTTGCCGTACAAGGATGCCGGCCGCCTGGTTTCCATCGCACAGGTCGATCGTCAGACCAAGGTGAGCGGAGTTCCTTCGTCCTACACCAAGTTCACCGAGATTCGGGAGCAGAGCCGCACTCTGGCGAATACCGCGGCGTACTATTCGTTGGGTTTCGCGCTGGTAACCGAGCGGGAGCCGGAAATTGTTTCTGGAGCGCGGGTTTCCGCGGATTTTTTCCAGGTGCTGGGAGTCAGCCCGGCCCGCGGCAGGAATTTCCTTCCGAAGGAGGACGAACCGGGAGGCGCGGACGTCGCCATCGTGAGCGACGGCTTTTGGCACAGCCACTTCGGCGGCAACGAAGGACTTCTCGGCCGAACTCTGACGCTCGACGGCAAGAATGTCACGGTCGTAGGAATTCTGCCGCCCAATTTTCGCTTTCCGCTGCAGTTTCCCGAACCCGAAGTGTGGGTTCCGCGGGTCTTTGAGGCCAGTTTCCTGCGGCCGGAGCAGGTAAGGACCGGAGCAGGCTATCTCGCGCTGATTGGCCGCCTGCGCCAGGGCGAAACTCTGGCCCGCGCGCAGGTGGAACTCGACACCATCAACGGGCGCTACCGCGAACAATTCGGCAGCTACGTGGACGCCACGAAATACGATCTCTCTGCGACCTCGCTCGCAGACAGTCTGGTCGGCTACGCTTCGGCCGTCCTTATTGGTGCTGCTCGCCGCCGTCGGATTTGTGCTGCTGATCGCCTGTGCCAATGTGGCCAACCTGCTGCTCGCGCGGGCGACCTCCCGGCAACGGGAGATGGCCATTCGCAAAGCTTTAGGAGCTTCTCGGCCGCGCCTGGTGCGTCAATTGCTGATCGAAAGCCTTTTGCTTTCGTTCAGCGGCGGCTTGGTGGGAGTCGGGCTTGCGGCGGCGCTGCTGCCGGCGTTGCGGGCGCTCAGTCCGGGGACCGTGCCGCGGCTGGGCGAGGCCAGGATCGATGCCGGGGTGCTGCTGTTCTCGCTGGCCCTGTGCGTTTTGACCGGCATCGTTTTCGGCATGGTGCCCTCGTTGCAGGCCGCCCAGCAAGGATTGCAGGCAGCGCTAAAGGAAGGGGGTCGCGGATCGTCCGAAGGAGGCAGCCGGGGGAAATTTCGCGCGCTACTGGTCGTAGCGGAAATGGGAATTGCGCTCGTGCTCATGACCGGGGCCGGCCTGCTGATCGAGAGTTTTGCAAAGCTGATGCAAGTGAATCCCGGCTTCGCGCCCAAGAGCCTGATGACCTTTCCCATCGCGCTGCCGCCCAGCCACTATCCTCAGCCGCAGCAGCAGGCGGAGTTTTACCGGCAGCTATTGGACAAGGTAAAGGCCATTCCGGAAGTGCAAGCGGCAGGCGCCACGACTTACCTGCCGCTCTCCGGCGGGATGCGTTTCGTCTTCTTCTGCCCCGAAGGACACGCGTGCCAGGGAATCGGTAAAGATCCAATCATCGCCATGCGCCAGGTGAGTCCCGAGTATTTCGAGACGGCTCGCACGCCGCTGCTGCGCGGCCGCGTTTTCAGCGCCCAAGACGTGGCTGGTGGGCAGCCGGTTGTGATCATCAATGAAACCACCGCGAAACGCTACTGGCCAGATCAGAACCCTATCGGAAAGCGACTTGCCAATTCGCGCGACATGATTCAGCGCGAAATTGTGGGAGTCGTTGCCGACGTGAAGTTCAATACGCTCAGCACCGCGAACTCCGAAGAAATGTACCTTCCCTTGGCACAGAGTCCGTGGCCCTCGATAACTCTGGTGGTGCGCTCGGAAGCGAATGCCCAGCCGTTGGTAGCCGCGGTGCGCGCGAAGATCGCGGAGATCGATCCGACGCTGCCGGTGTCCGGAATTCTGAGCATGGAGGCGGTGCTGGCCACTTCCGTCTCGCAGCCTCGGCTGATCATGCAGTTTGTGGGAGTCTTTGCTAATTTTGCCTTGTTGCTGGCGGCCGTCGGGATTTACGGGGTCATGGCCTATTCGGTGACGCAGCGAAAACAAGAGATGGGCATCCGCGTGGCCCTGGGTGCCGCGCCGCGCGATATTCTCAAATTGGTGGTAGGTCAAGGCATGCGGCTGACGTTAGCCGGCGTAGCTGCGGGCGTCCTGGTTTCGCTCGCGTTGACGCGTTTACTCGCGAGCCTTCTTTTCGGTGTTCGCGCCATCGACGTGACGGTTTTCAGCGCCGCCGCGCTGGTTTTGGTAGCCGCCGCATTTCTGGCCTGTTACCTGCCAGCGCGTCGCGCCACCCAAGTCGATCCCATGGTGGTCCTGCGCTTCGAATAGCCGCATCGTCTGACGACATATTTTAAAAGAACGCCGCTCCACCATCCACATTGATGGCCTGTCCGGTGATGGCGCTGGATTGATCGGAGCACAGAAATAGGGCTGCTTGCGCGATTTCGTCCGCGGTTTGACCTCGCCCCTGCAGCAAACCGCCCAGAAAAGCCGCTAGCTGTTCTTCCGCGCTGACCCCCAGCTTCTTGGCGAGAACTGCGCCGAGTTCCTTGGACATGATGGTCTCGGTCACCGGACCCGGGCAAAGCGCATTCACCCGCACTCCCTTGCGCCCGGCCTCCGCCGCGTTCACGCGCGTCAGGCCCAGCATCCCGGCTTTGGCCGCCGCATACGCCGAGCCCCAGGAAAACGCCGACTTAGCCGACAGGCTGGAAATGTTGAGAATCACCCCCGAGCCCCGCGCGTACATTTCCGGCAGAACCAGCCTGCTTAGCAGGAACGCCGCGCGAAGGTGAACCGAAATCACATTGTCAAACGCTTCGACGGGATACTCCTCGATGGGAACCACCGGCCCATAGTGCCCGGCGTTGTTCACCAGAATGTCGATTCTTCCGAATTTTCCTCGCGCCTCCGCGACGATTCGGTTGCAGTCGCCTTCGCGAGCCAGATCGCCTGTGGCGTAGGCCGCCCGCGCAGTCTTGTTGATCTCCGCGGACGTGGCGGCCAACTCCGTTTCGCTGCGCGCCGTCAGGAACACCGACGCGCCTTGGTCCGCGAAAAGGCGCGCGATGGCGCGTCCAATCCCACGGCCCGACCCGGTGATCAACGCAACTCGGTTTTTCAGGAGCACAAGGCTACACAGGATAGAAGGAAGGGCAACGCCGCGCAAGGGAAGTCCAGCAGAAACGAGAGCATCCCCACAGCTCTTCGTAAGCAACAAGTTGTCGAAAGAGCTACATGCAAGGTCTAGCTTAGGGAGAAGTTTACCGCTGGCCTACAACTGTCCTTCCGGACAGGTGTAAATCTTGAGGCTGCGCTCTAATCTTTCCTTTACGGAAAACGCAGTATCCCGCAGTGGGGTCGGACAAGCCGCGATTTCTTTAGCGCCGTCTTTTGTCCGATGGCAGGCATCTAAGTCCTATCTTCTAGATTCGGGGTGTTTGAGTGTTGCGACAGGTCCTCGCGAGCCGTTCGAATATTCTTGTCTCCTCTATATTAGCGGCGCTCTCCTTGGTAGGCTGCACCGGAACCGTAAGCTCGAACGCTCCCAGTAGTAGCCCCGTGCCCGCGTCCATCACCACGCAGCCCGCCAGCCAGACCGTGACGATCGGGCAATCCGCGACCTTCAGCGTGGTTGCCAGCGGAAACCCGCCGCCCACCTACCAATGGCGGAAAAATGGCGCCAGCATCACCGCGGCAAACGCGCCCAGCCATACCACTCCGCCAACCACCGCCGCCGACGACGCCGCCACGTTCGACGTGGTAGTCAGCAATTCGATGGGCAGCGTCACCAGTGCCCCTGCAACGCTCGCGGTTCATCCCCCCATCGCCGCTGCCCCCACCGACGTCATCACCTATCATTACGACAATCTGCGCACCGGCCAAAACCTGAAGGAGATATCGCTCACCCCCGCCAATGTAAATTCATCGAAATTCGCGAAGCTCGGCTCGTTCTCGGTTGATGGCCGGGTGGACGCGCAGCCCTTGTATCTCTCGAATGTGTCGATTCCCAATGTGGGCGCGAAAAACGTTCTCTACGTGGTCACCGAACACGACAGCATCTTCGCTTTTGACGCCGACGGGGCCAACGGCGCCACCAGTACATTTCTGTGGAAAGCATCCGCGCTGCAACCCGGTGAATCACCCAGCGACGATCGCGGCTGCGGCCAGGTGACCCCGGAAATCGGCATCACTTCCACCCCGGTGATCGATCGCACCCGCAACGCCATCTACGTAGTGTCGGTATCCAAAGACTCCGGCGGAAATTATTTCCACCGCATTCACGCTCTGGATCTGACCACCGGCAAGGAACTCTTCGGCGGACCAACGACCATCGCCGCGAAGTATCCCGGCGCGGGCGCGAACAGCTCTAACGGCAATGTCGTCTTCGACGCCAGCCTGTATAACGAAAGGGCTGGCCTGTTGCAAATCAGCGGAACGATCTATACGACCTGGACCTCTCACTGCGATGCCGGGCCGTATACCTCTTGGGCCATTTCTTATAGCGCCGACACGCTCCAGCAGACCTCCGCGCTCAACCTCGTTCCCAACGGCGTTGGAGGCGGCATCTGGATGTCCGGCACCGCGCCAGCCGCCGACCCCGCCGGGAACATCTACTTCATCAACGGCAACGGCGATTTCGGCACCACCCTGGCCGCCAACGGTTTTCCGGCAAACGCCAACTGCGGCAACTGCTTCTTAAAGATTTCCTCCACGGCGCCGCTCAAGCTTCTCGATTACTTCACTCCGTCGAACACCGTATCCGAATCGGGCGCCGATGCTGATTTTGGCTCCGGAGGGCCTTTGCTCTTGCCCGATGTGGTCGACGGCAATGGCAAAACCCGGCATTTGGCCGTAGCCTCTGGCAAAGACGCGAACATTTACGTTCTCGATCGCGACAGTATGGGCAAGTTCAACGCCGGCACCAACAACATCTATCAGCAAATCAGCGGGCAACTTAGCGCCGGCGTGTGGGCCAAGCCCAGCTACTTCAATAACACCGTCTATTACGGAGCACTGAACGACGCCATCAAGGCGTTTCCGATCGTGGGCGGAAAACTCGCGGCCGCGCCAGCCTCACAAAGCGCGCATCAATTTGGATATCCCGGTGCCACACCCAGCATCTCCGCCAACGGCACCGCCAATGGCATCGTTTGGGTCGTCGAAAACGGCGGACCTGCCGTGCTGCACGCCTACGACGCCACCAACCTCGCCAACGAACTCTATAACTCCAACCAGGTCGCCAATGGCCGCGACCAATTCGTCGGCAACAAATTCATCACCCCGGTGGTCACCGGCGGCAAAGTCTTCGTCGGCACACCTAACAGCGTGGTGGTCTTCGGCCTGCTGCCCTGACGTCCAGACCGTTGCGCCAGCAAGCCGAGTCCCTAGCGGCTGTCGCTTGGAGACCGGAATTTCGTCTCTTCGGAAACGCCAAAGGCCTCCAGAACCTGCTTTTGGACCTGCTCGCAGTTGGCGTTGATGGACTGCACTCCCCCGGCTCCCGATCCGACGCGATAGCGAAACTCGCGGCGTCCCGCGGGAGTCTCGATGATTTGCAAAATCACGTCGGCAATCTCTTGGGGATTGCCTTTCGAGGCTCCGACCAGGGTGGAAATTTTTTGCGGGATTTCGTTGACCGCGCCGTAAGTCGCGGCCCGGGACCCATCCGCGCCTTCCTCCAGCCTGCCCAGGATTCCCGTGGGGTAGGCGCCCGGCTGCACGATGACGGAGTCGATCCCCTGCGAAGCGAGTTCGTACCGGTAGGTCTCGGCAAAGGCTTCCAGCGCGAATTTGCTGGCGGTGTATAGGCTCATGCACGGCAACACGATGCGTCCAGCGCCGCTGCTGACGTAGAGCAAGAGCCCGCGGCCCTTCTGTCGCATGTGGGGAAGCACCGCGCGATTCAGGCGCACGATCCCCAGAAAATTCGTGTCGAAAGCGCGCCGCGCCTGCTCCGTCGTGAAAGACTCCGCGATTCCCAGCACGCCGTATGCGGCATTGTTGACCAGGACATCGATTTGCCCCGCTTGCCCGATGGCCGCCGCAACGGCACGCTCCACCGAGCCGTCGTCGGTGACGTCCAGCTCGAACACCGTAAGGGCCAGCGATTCCCGCGAAGCCAATTCGCGGAGTTCCCGCGCGGCGTTGGCGTTCCGTCCGCTGGACGTCTCGCATGGTCGCGAACACCTGGTACTGTTTGCGCGCCAGGGTTTCCGCCGTCAGCCGCCCGAAGCCGCTGCTCGCACCGGTGATCAATATCACTGCATTTGTGTTTGCCATGGAGTACGAGAATACGCGGCGGAAAGCGGCGGCGTAAAGGGGTGTCGATGCCTAAATTCGCACACTTTACGCCAAAAAAGAAGGGCCGGCGACACGCCGGCCCTTCTAATGGTGATCCAGCAAACTTCAAGAAGTGCGCGTCACTTGCCGGTCTTTAGGTCTTTCAGCAAATGATGCACCAGACCGTCGATGTCATCCTGGGTCAGCGAGAAGGCATTGCGGTTCACCGGCTTCTCTCCGATGGCCCGATACACCAAGTGCTTCGTCGAGCTTTGCAAGAAGTCGAACACGATGGTTCCTTCCCGGAAGCGAATGCGTTCGTAGCCCACTTCCGGCGGTCCGTAGCCCCAGCCTTCCCAGCACCGGAACGGTCCGCACACCACGCCCGGATATCCTCCGGGATAAACGGTTTGCACCGTCTGATCGTGGCGTTCCACCGCGAAATGATAGTCCACCAAAAAGTCCGCGGTCGCCGGGTCGCTGACTTGCGTCAAGCCCTTCGACATCAGCGCTTGCTGGATAGCATTCCGGACGCGATCGCGCACGATATCGTTATTTGCATTGGCGTCGCGCACCACGGTGTCCCTGCGCGAGATCACGTCTCGCGAAACCACCGGCCGCGTGTCGCGCGCGCTAGCCGCCGCAACCGGACGCCAGGCCCAGGTTGCCGATCTTGCGATCCGAATGTCCGGGTCTCTCGTAATTTGCACGTGCTCGTCGCATCCCGCCGCCAGCAGTCCGCACAGGCAGGCCCCTGCCGCAAGAGATGCCAGTTTTGCTTTTGGAAAGCGCCAATACCTCATCTTCCCGTCCTCCAAACCGACTCCGACCCTCACGTTTTATTGAACCCCAAGAACCCCGGATAGTTGCGGCAGGAAGAAAGGTTGTGCGAAAGGAGCAACCATTAGGGAGGGGGCGGGGTCGGTAGCCCCGTCCAAACAGCGGACGGAGTTATTCTTCTCTGTGATCTCTGCTTACCCTGAGCTTCGAGGGGTGTTACGGCCTCTGTAACCGCTGCGTTAATTCCTTATCCGAGCCTGGATTCCAGCCGCCCCTTCACCTGCGGCCACTCCGAATCAATCACGCTGAAATACACCGTGTGCCGGATCCGCCCGCTCGCCGTGATCATATGATTGCGGAAAGTGCCCTCTTCCCGCGCCCCGATCCGCAAAATCGCCGCGCGCGAACGTTCGTTCAACGAATCCGTCTTCAATTCCACGCGCAAACAGCCCAACATTTCGAACGCGTGCCGCAGCAACAGGTACTTCGCCTCGGTGTTCACCGCCGTCCGCCGCCACGCCCGCCCGATCCACGTCCAGCCAATCTCCACGCGGTGATGGGTCCGTTCGATATTTCCATAACGCGTGCTGCCGATCACCCGGCCGGTACTTTTCTCGATCTGCACAAACGGCAGCGACACGCCGTTGGCTTGCTCTTTCAACGCCGTCTCAATGTAGCCCGCCATCTCGGCGGCCGTCCGCACCGGCACAGGAATCCACCGCCACAGCTCTTCCTCAAGCCCCACTTCGCACAATCCAGCCTGGTGCGCCCAAGTCAGCGGCTCCAACCGCACATGGGAGCCTTCCAGCACCACAGGCTCAACTTTCATTTCGCCCTGCAACATCCTCCAAGGATGCGGCTCATCGCATGGTTCTGCGAGCGCCAATATGGATGAGCATTTGTCGCAGCCGCCTTCCGAGGCGGGCGCTTTTGCCCTTTTCAGCCTGTTACGTCATGTGCCGTCTATCTCGCCTTAACTCACCTTCTCCGCCTCGATCACGCAAACCGGCGACTTGGTCTGCAACACCCGCGTCAACCGGAACCCCGTCTGTTCGAACAGCCGCCCGAATTCCTCGTCCGTCCGTTCTCGCCCTCCGGGCAGCATCAACATTTCCAGGTCCAGCCACTTGGCAAAATGCGGCTCATTCCCGGCAGCCAGGACCGCCTCCACCAAAATCACTCTCGCCGCACCCCGCCCTGCTCGATGGCAATTTTTCAAGATCGTCCGCGCACGTTCATCACTCCAGTCGTGAATAATGTGCTTCATGATGTACGCGTCCCCTTCCGGAACGCTCTGGAAGAAATCTCCTGCCGCAGTTTCGCAACGGGCCGCCACCCCCGCCGAATCTATGCGCGTCTGAGTACCAGCCAAGACGTGCTCGAGATCGAAAATAACCCCTCGCACCTGCGGGTAGTCTTTCAAAATGCTGGTAAGCAGGTGCCCGTGTCCACCGCCCACGTCCACCAGCGTCTTTCCGTTGAGCCAAGAAAAGTCGTACGCCTCCAGCACCGGCGGTGCCAGCATCTTGCTGAACATGGTCATCGCCGCGTTAAAAACCTCCGACACCTCCTTGTCCTTCGCGAAATAATCGAAACACGACACCCCAAACACCTTTTCCGTCACCGTCTCTCCGGTCTTGATGGAGTGCGACAGCTCCGGGAAAATCTGGAAGTGAAACTTGTCCCCCATCCACAGCGCCATGTCCCGGATCGAACCCTCCCGGTCGCGGCGCAGGTATTCCCCCGCGGTGGTCAGCGCAAACGTGCGCGGCGAACTCTCGGCAAACACCCCGGCGCTCGCCAGCGCCCGCAGCACGCGATACAGCGCGTCCTCGTTGGCACCGGAAGCGCGCGCCAATTCGCTGATCGGCTTGGCCCCGCCGCTCAGCAAATC
Source organism: uncultured Acidobacteriota bacterium (assembly GCA_963788495.1). Classification (GTDB taxonomy): domain Bacteria; phylum Acidobacteriota; class Terriglobia; order Acidiferrales; family UBA7541; genus Acidiferrum. Next base: position 424,469 of record CAWBGX010000010.1, read on the forward strand.
GGGAATCCCCATTTTGGTCACCGAGTAGACCGCCGAAGCCACCATATGCCCCATAACAAGTTGCATGATCTGGTCCGCGGGCTGCGGACCCTCTGCGCGAGCTGGTGTAGACATGCTTTCCCTCCGTAAACCGCCCCAAATCTATCCTGAAATGAGATTTTTCGCGCGCAAATCCGGCTGCCTTCGGCGAGCTTGTTGTTTACTCCATCGGAGGAAAAGGTGCGGCTTGGCTGCCGCGTAAGGTATGATAGAGTCTTCGGAAACTACTCATTAGGATAACGATGCAGACACAAACGAACGGAAAGGTATTGCTGAGGGTCAGACCGCGCGGATTCTGCGCCGGCGTAGTGCGCGCGGTCGATATCGTCGAGCTGGCCCTGGAAGCCTACGGCGCGCCCGTCTACGTGCACCACGAAATCGTCCATAACACCTACGTGGTCGAGCAGTTGCGCCGCCGCGGCGCCATCTTCGTCGAGTCCATCGAAGATGTGCCCCACGGCGCCGTCCTCGTTTTCAGCGCTCATGGCGTCCCTCCGACCGTCCGCCAAGAGGCCCAGGACCGCTCGCTCAAAGTGATCGACGCCACCTGCCCGCTGGTCACTAAAGTGCATCTCGAAGCCCTGAAATTTGCCCGCGAAAAGCGCACCATCATCTTGATCGGCCACAAGGATCACCAGGAGATTGTCGGCACTTCCGGCGAAGCCCCCGACCGCACCATCGTGGTCGATTCCGTCACCGCTGTCGACGCTCTCGAAGTCGAGGACCCTGAAAAGCTCTCCTTCCTCACCCAAACCACGCTGAGCTTGTACGACACCCAGGAAATTGTGGCCCGCCTGCGCCAAAAATTCCCCTCCATCAAAGGGCCGGCCAGCGACGACATTTGTTACGCCACCCAGAACCGTCAGGAAGCCGTCGAGCAAGTCGCCAAGGACGTGGACTTTATCCTGGTCGTCGGTTCGCCCAACAGTTCCAACTCCAATCGCCTCGTCGAAGTCGCCCAGCGCAGCGGCGTCAAAGCCCAGCTCATCGATTCCGCAAAGGACATTGACCCCAAGTGGCTCGAGGGCGTAAACCGTGTCGGCCTGACCGCCGGCGCCTCCGCTCCGGAAGTGCTGGTCGAGCAAGTCAGCGAGCGCCTCGCCGAGTGCGGTTTTACCGATCAACGCGATTTGGATCTGATTCGCGAAGATGTGCGATTCACGCTGCCGCCGGAGCTTGCCACCATCGCGGCCGCGCCGCGTCGCTAGCAGCAGTCGGGGACACCAGCCGGCCGGGGGCAACAGCGAGCCGGTGCCGGCAAATCGCAACCCATCGCGATTGCCTGGACACACAACACAAGGAGCCTAGCCTTGGCGGTCAAAATCGTCCGTCAGCCGAAGAAGATTGCCCTGATTGGCGCGCCTTCCAGCGCCGCGGCATTCTTGCCCGGCAGTGAAAAGGCCCCCGCCGCCCTGCGCGCCGCGGGACTCGTCGAGCGCCTGCAAAGCGCCGGCTACGAAGTCACCGACTACGGCGATTGCGCCCCCCGCCTTTTTGCCGACGACGAAGAGCACCGCCGCGCCCGTAACTTGCCCGAAATCGTAGCGGGCCTCAACGATCTCAAGACTCGCGCGGAAATCGCCGTAAAAACGGGCGCCCTCGTTCTGGTCCTCGGCGGTGATTGCGCCCAGGTCATGGGCCTGCTGACCGGCGCCCGCCGCTACTACAAGCACCTCAATTTGCTATGGTTCGATCGCGATGCCGACCTGAATACTCCCGCCACCACCCCCTCGGGCCGCATCGACGGCATGGTCGTCGCTCACGTGATCGGCAAGGGCGCCCCCGAACTGGTGCGTTTCTGGGGCGAAGCTCCGTTGGTCCGCGAGCCCGACGTGACTCTCTTCGGCATCGAACGCCTCGACCCGCCCGAACAGGAATTTCTCAACAGGTCCCCGCTTCGCCATGTGCCGGCCTCCGAAGTGCAATCCAAAGGCGGCGCCGCCGCAGCCGGAGAAGCCGTCGCCCTGTTGCACGCCGACGCCCGCGATTTCGTTTTGCACCTGGACGTAGACGTCATCTCCCAGGAAGAATTCCCCGCCGTGAACGTTCCCGGCAGCGGCGGCCTGCGCTTCGACGACGTGCGCGCCGCACTGAATGAATTCGTCCGCCATGAGCATTTGCTGGGCCTCGACGTGGCCCAATACAACCCCGACAAAGACTCCGACGCCAGCGGCGCCAAGAAAATCGTCGACCTCGTCGTGGAAGCTCTCGCGGCGCGCCTCGAAGCCCTCACCTCATCCCCTGGCGAACCCGCCCCCGAATTGGACGAAACGTCCTCCGCCGAAAGTACCGCCTAAGTCCCGCGATCTTCGGTTGCCGTTGCTACCCGTCTCGCCATCGCCCTGGGAGTGCACGGCACGCAGCATCGTTCGCCAATTCTGATACTCCGCATTTACGCGCTAGTAAAATAAGAGAAGTCCTTCTCTTGTACCAACGCCGATTTTGCAAGCCGGAGTATTTGTGCGTCGATCGCTGTTCGTCTTGGGTCTGCTCTGCGCCTTTTTCCAGGTGCCCGCCGTGGCCCGCCCTGATGCCGCCGGCTACGGCATCCGCTCCTTTCGCGCGGACATAACCGTCCGGGAAGACGCCTCTCTGGAAGTCCGCGAAGACTTCGCCTTGAACAGCGCCGGGGTCTATTTCAAATACGGATTCATACGCACGTTGCCGATTGATGGGAACGATCGCTGGGATCGCCGCTACGTCGGCGAATATCAGAAAGACAACGGGATTCGTGTTCAGGTCCTGGAGTTGACCCAGGACGGCCAACCGGTGAAATTCGAGCAGGGCGCCGGCTACGGGTATCCACAGTTAAGAATCGGCGAAAAAAATGTTCCCCTGCCGCCCGGAGACCACCTTTACGTCATTCGCTACACCGTCACCGGCGTCTTGAGTCTTGCCGCCGCCCGCGACACCCTGTACTGGAACGCCCTCGGCCACGCCCGCGACGTGCCGGTCGCCGAAGCTATCGTCACCGTACATCTCCCTGCCTCGGTCCCCGCCGGCGCCACGGACGCCGACGCCAGTGCCGGCGGCCGCGGCGTCAGCTATCCTCGTTCCCGCGACACCAGCCTGGAACGCCTCGACGACCCCTCTGGTGCGGTCACCTACCGCGCCACCAACTTGGGGCCGCGGCAAAGCTTAAGCGTTGTTCTCTCGTGGCCCGCTGGATTCGTGCATGCTCCCAAATTCCAGCCGCTCACTCGAGACCTATGGCTGCTCGCCGCTCCCGCCGCGCTGTGTTTCTACTACTGGATTGCCTGGCTGGCCATCGGCCGCGAACCTAAGCCCGGACCGCTGGTGATTCGTTATCAGCCTCCGGATGGATTGTCCGCGGCGGCCGTGCGCTTCATCGTCACCACCGGTAGCGATGGACGTTCTTTTGCCGCGGTAATCGCCGCTCTGGCTTGCCGTGGCTGCCTGCGTGTCGAACCCCGCAACGGAGCCTACAAGCTCTCGCGCATGATGAGCGACCGCGCCGCCGAATCCAAACTTGCTCCGGAGGAACAGCGCGTGCTCGCGCTGCTGTTCGAGGACGGTCCGGTCCTCGAGCTCACTCCGGCCATGGACGAGCGCAACACCGCGCAAAACGGCCGCTACATCTTCCATATCCAGGAAGAATTGGCCAAGCAGCTCAAGGGCAAATATTTCGCCCGTCATTTTGGCGTCATCGCGCTCGGTGTGCTCGCGACGTTCGCCTCGGCGCTGGTGTTCGCCGCGCGGGCCCATGGCCGCGATGCCGGCGGTGCCCCATTCTTTACCGCTTGGGTTCTTTTCTGTGGGCTGATTATTGGCATGATGGTTGAGACTAGCTTCGCTTCTGCCTGGAAGACCGCCGTGCGCGCGGGAACCGGCTGGACCAAGTTGCTCCCGGGCTTCGCGGCCATCGGCGTTTTCCTGGCCGCCATTCTATACATGCTGAAACAGTTGGTCGCGGGGGTTTCCCCGGCGTTCTCTCTCATGTTGGTTTCCTTCTTGGCGGTAAATCTCGCGTGGGGACCGTTCTTCAAACGCACCACGCCTGAAGGGCGAAGGGTTCTCGACGAAATCGCGGGTTTCCGCCTCTTCCTCGAGAAAGTTGAGCAGGATCAACTCGACAAGCTGAACCCGGCGGACCAAGCGCCCCAAGCCCTGGAAGAGTATCTGTCTTACGCCATCGCCCTCGAAGTAAAAGAAGCCTGGGGCGACCATCTGGCGCAAACCTTCCTCGCCACCACAACCATGAGGTGAGAGAACAACAAATTTTGGAGAAATCCAATCCGGCCATGTCCAAAGAGTTTTCGAGATCGCTGATTCAGGCTAAAGGGAGGAAAGGAACCATGCGTCTTCATTTCCTAATACTTTTCGTTGCGCTTTGTACCGCAGGCCTGCTGTTCGCTGAAGGGCAGCGGCCGGCCAATTCAGAACAGGCTACGATCGTTGCCTTTGCACAAAAAGCGGCGGTGCAGTCGCTGGAGTTTCGTCAAGGCGATGCTCCGAGCGTGACGCGAGCCCGGGCTGACTTCACTCCCGAGGGGTGGGCAGAGCTTATGAAAACCATGGCGGGATGGCTCGACGGAAATGGGGCGCCCACGTTCAGTTCGAGCTTTGTGCCGTCAGGGAATGCTGTGGTACTCGGCCAGGAGAACGGGATCGTTCACCTCCGGATTCCCGGTAAGCTCAAACAAACGCAGAATCAATCCGGCACCACTTATCGGGCCGTCCTGGATGTTCGCGCCGGTGGCAGCCCGATGAAAATTCAACACTTGGAACAAATAACTTGCGTTGGCGCTTCCACCGCCTGCCAATAAGATTGCGCGTCCTATTCCATGCCTGCCGGTCTATTTCGCTCGGCGCTTGGACGACGATTCGGCGGAGGTCGCCATCGAGGTGATTTCAAAGTCGACCAAGTCGTTCCAGCGGCCCGCGCCGCGCTCGACGCAAACCGACTGGCACCCCTCTTTAACTCTTACACTTTTTTGCCTTTTTAACTTTTTTTGTCCTCACGCCGTCGCCTTGGCGCGCTTCCGCAAATACCGCGCCAGTCCAAGGAACGACAGACCGAGGCCCGCCGTAAAATCGTGGTGCTCGGCTTCGGCGGTCCCCAAGCGTTGCTCCATTTCGGCCCGCGATCTTGCGATGAACGCCTGCTGCGCGGAGGCATCATCGCTCGCCGAACGCAGAATGTCCTCCACGACTGCCGCCCAGCGGTGCAGCCGCTCCCGATAGTCGGCGATGTGTGCCGCAGGATCGTGCGCATATCCAAAATGGGTAAGGAACAGCCGCCCAGGACGCCGCGCCAGGATGGCCGCAAAGGAAGCATCCCACAGCTCCAGGTCAATGTCCGGCGGCGGCGTGGCCGGAAGGACGAAAGGCCCGTTCTCGATGCGGATTCCCGCGGTGTCCCCAACAAACGCCACGCCCGCATCGTCATCGAAATAGCTCACATGATGCGAAGCATGCCCCGGCGTGTACACCACGTCGAGCTTGCGCGCGCCCAGCGTCAGCGTCTCGCCCCCCTCGAGGATGCGCAGGTTCTCCGCCGGCACCGGAAGCGTCTCGCCGAACAGCCGCGGCAAATCCTCTCCCCACAAACGTCCCGCGCTGGCCAGCAGCTTCGTAGGATCAACCACGTGTGGCGCGCCGTTCTTGTGGACGTAAACGGCCAGCCGGGGATTTTCGCGCACCAGAGCACCCGTAGCCCCAGCGTGGTCCAAGTGAATATGCGTCAAGAAAATCGCGTCCAGGTCGCCGGCGGAAAGCCCGTGAGAATCCAGCAATTCACGCAACCGGGCCAGGGTCGATGCCGGACCGGGATCGATGATGGCCCGATGCCCGTTCGATTCCAGCAGCGCCGCCGCAACCGAACGCGCCCGCCCCGTCCAATTCGTGTCCAGAATTGTGATTGTGCTCATGGCTACTTCAGTGTAGCGCAGCGATTAGGGTCCTGAAATGGCCGCGAGCTTACTCCTTCCGGCAACCGCATCATGGCTGCAAGTGCACCGTCTTCCCGGTCGACGCCGACTGCCGCGCCGCGTCCAAAATCTCGGTAACGATCACGTTGTTTTCCAGCGAAGACAGTCCGTCCGGCTTCGCTCCCTCCAAGACCACGGCTCGCAGCAGCCGGAGCGAATCATCGTAAGGCGCCGCCACTTTCCCGGCTGCAATCATGCGTTCCTCGTTTTCTCCGGGACGCCGCACCCTTAAGTCGTCCCTCCCGACCGTAATCACGTACCCCGTCCGTCCGTAAACCTCCATATCCTTGCGGCTGAAGGGCCAGTTCCAGGAAGCCTGCAGAATCGCCTGCGCTTTCGGATATGTCAGAACGACGGTAGCCTCATCGTCGACATGCGGATAAATGTCCGGCTTGATCTGCTGCGTAACCGCGGTAACCGACAGCGGTCTTTGCCCGTCCATCAGCCACGTCATCAGGTCCGCTCCATAGCAGCCAAAATCAAATAGCGCCCCGGCCCCGTTCAGCTTGGGATCCGTCAACCACTTGAAAAACTCCGGGCTGACGTTAATCTCCTTGGGACCCTCATGGCCATCGTGCACCACCACCTTGCGCGCCTCGCCGATCGCACCGGAGTGCAGCATTTCAAATGCGGCGTGGTTGCTTCGGTACCACGACGTTTCATAGTTCACCAGCACCGGAATCTTTCCCTCGCGTGCCGCGTGTTCCATCGCGCGGGCGTCTTCCAGGCTGACGGCCAGCGGCTTTTCCATCATCACCGCGACGTGCCGCCGCGCACAGAGTTCCACAATCTTTCGGTGATCGAAGGTGCTGGAATAAATGAGAACCGCTTGCGGCTTGGTGCTGCGCAGCATTTCTTCCAGGTCCGCGTGATACAACCCGGAATCCAGTCCGAACTTCCCGGCGTAGCGATCGAACAACGCTCGATCGGGATCGCTGATTCCGACGATGCGTATATCGCCCCGATGCGTGGAGCTCGCGAAAAAGCCATCCGCGTGCCCGTGCACCAGCCCGGCTATGGCCACCCGAAGTGGCTCTGGCTCCGTCGCGCCCCGCACCGCCCCGGCAAGAAGCGACCACGCCAGCAAAAGCGTCAAACTCCCGGCCGCAATTTTCACGTCAGCCTCCAGCAATCCGGCCGGCCGGAGAAAACACGCAGCGGACCAGCGACGCCTTCGCGGTCTCGGACGAAGACACGCTTTTCTTGTTCGCTCTGGGTTGCCATGCCGCCAACAACAAGAACAACGTCGGCATCTTCGACAAATCCCTGGCCACGGGCAAGGCTCACCGCTGCCAAGTAGCTGCGGCAGCCCGCCAACGCCAAAGCCGCGCGCTACTCGCCGCGCCCTCCGCTCCTAATCCTGTTCACCCAAAGTCTGCGCGTACGTCTTGCCGTACGGATAGAAGAGTTCTTTGCGGCCTTGTTTCCACGCCGCCTTGAGTTCCGGCGTCGTTATGTCCCAGTCCGGCCGGCATTTCTTCGAAACAGCGCGCAGATCCTGCCGTAGCTCTTCCACCGTAGGCCGGCCAAAGAACCAGTATCCGTTGTAAATCTTATGAATGACCAGCCCAGGCTCGAGCACGATCACGTGCGGAATCATCGGATTGTGGACGGCGTCCGTGTATTCGGCGATGTCCAGATCCTTTTGCACCACCCGCCCCGCGTCGGAGAGGAACGGCCAGTGCGCCCCCACCCCGCTCCGGAACTCGTTCGTCTCGCTGATATTGTCGGTGCTGATGGTGACCAGCCGGCAATAGGCCACCTCAATCTCGCGATGCAACTCCACAAGGCCCTCAGCCTGCCGGCGGTCCTTGGGGCAAAAACCTCCGCGGCTCAGCACCACAACCATCGGATGTGGTCCTTGCAGCTCGGAGAGCTTCCGGTGTTTCCCCGTATGATCGGAAAGCTCATAGTCGGGGAACACCACCCCGGGAACGATGTCGGATCGCATAAAAAACCTCAACACATTGGATGAGCGCCGCGGCGCCCCTTCAATCAAGCCGATACAATCTGGTGATCGGGGAACCGCGGACCCCGGCAGCTAACCCTGCGCCGCCTTCGCCTGTCTGGCCGCAACCTGGGCCAGGATGGCTTTCATCTGTTCGCGGCCTGCTGCGGTCCGCTTCCGGCCATCCGGCATCGCGTCGATCAGCTTTTCCAGGTTGGCGCCGAACCTGGGTCCATACGCAGCGCGAATTTCCCCCAGCATCAGTTCGTATTTCGCGAACACCCCGATATGCTCCCCGTTGCTGTCGTCAAACAGCTCCGGACTGATCGCTCCGTTGTTGACCAGCGCCGCCGCCATGTCCCAATACGAAACCACCATACGCAAATGCCCGCTGTGTTCCCCAAACATCGCCGCATTGAAATCAGCCACCGACTGCGGATTAAACTCTCGGAAGTACCAGTCGCGCGCCTTGCGCATGGTATCTTCCCGTCGCAGTTCGTACAGCTTCAGGATCAAACCCGCTTCTTCTTGTTTCGACATAGCCTGACACGCTCCTCATTATGGTTCCCGGCACCAACGCGACGCCGCGGGCCATCTAGTCTAGCAGACCGTTTCCCGTCCGTATCGCCACGCTCCGAAAACCGCCCGGACCCGCGCCATTACTGTGCGTGCGAACTCCCAGGAACGGCCGCCGGACCATCGCCACCAGACGGCGTGAGCGTCAGCAAGAGATAAACACATGGAAGAACAAATATCGCCACCGCGTCGACAAAGAACCAGCCATAGCCCAGCACAAAGATGTGGCTCAGAAGAGCGGCAATCATCCAGACGGCAATGAGCCTTGCTGCGTATTGGGCCGTTCTCGGAATCAGGAATAACACCGCTAGCACCGTTTCCACTACCCCTGATCCGATCCGAAATACCGGCTCAGAAATCAGGCCGTGTACGGCGTGCGACATAGCCGTAAAGGCCGCGACGGAAATCGCCACTCCTGCAAACTTCAAGAAGATCGCTGCGTACAGAAGATTCAGCGAGACCAGCAGTCGGATAGCGAGCAGCAAACCTTTTTTGGCCATAAAAGATCTCTCCGTGGGTACGCGCGGCATCTCTATCGGACTAACAGCGGTTAACCAGCCGAGACCGCCACCAAGTCCCGGTGATCACTCTTTCAACCAACCTTGTAACTGCAGCCAGTCGGCAAACCTGTCGATCCAATGATCCGTGGGAATGCCGTGTTTTCGCATTCCGAAACCGTGCCCACCCTTGGCGTACATGTGCAGCTCGGCCGGTTTGTGCGCGGCGGTCCACTTTTCGTACAGTGCGACGCTTTCGGGAGCCAGTCCGAGGTTATCATCGGTCGCTGCCGCCACAAACAGCGGCGGCGCATCGGTGGGAACGGCAGCGTCTTTAAACATCGCCGCGGCTCCGTAGATCACGGCTACAAAGGCCGGTCGCCCTTCAGCCGCGTACCGCAAGGCAACACCAGCGGCCACCGTTCCTCCGGCGGAGAAGCCGATGATGCCGACGCGGTCGGGCGAAACTCCCCATTCCGCGGCGTGCTGCCGTACGTAAATGACCGCCGCCAAGCCATCGGCGATCGACAACGGAACGGTCTTCGCCAGCAACTCCTGAAATTTCTGCTTCTCGGCGAACATCGCCGCAAACTCCTCCGTGGCATCCTCTCCGGTGTGCGCGATGCGGTACTTCAAGACAAAAGCGGTCACGCCCCGCTCCGCCAGGTACTTGGCCACTTCGGTTCCTTCGCTGTTGATGGACAACGCCATAAACCCGCCGCCCGGACAGACCACTACTGCCGTGCCGTTTCTCGACTCCGCAGCAGGCTTGAAAACCGTTAGCGTGGGCTTGGTCACGTTGGCCACGACTTCGGTGTTCCAAGCTTTCGAGAAATATTCTTTCTCTGGATAACTCTCCGCGGTCGAGCCGGGCGGCGTGCCGGGCAGTGTGCCAGGGTACAGGGGCAAAACATCTTGAGCCGCTGCGCGGGTGGCGAGGAACAACAGTACGCAAAGGATCCGAACGAGGAATGTCTTCATGGTCGCACAGTCTAGCAAAGAGTCGCGTTTGTGGGGGTAAGAAGCGGGAACCACCGAGGCGTGATTTCCTGTGCTTGCCGGACACGTGCAGTCCGCCAAGAACCCGTTGTCCGGTAATCCAACTTTATTAAGGGTTGGCACCTTATCCGCATCCGCAGCCAAGTCGGGTCCAAGGAATACTTCCGGGTAGCCGACCAATCGGGAGTTGGGGGTTGGCCCTTCCAAACCCGCAGCGAAAACCTTCGTCACGAGTCGGAACCAAGGCCGGCGGAATGCGCGCTAGGTTGCGGCGCGTTCGTCGGCTTGGGCTTGCGCCATATCCATCAAAGCCTTTTCCAGTTGATCCTGCAGTCGCCCGCGGGCGGCGATGACCCGTCGGCGGAGGTTGTTCAGTTCGGATGGGCCTTTGGACAAGACACCTTCAATCTCGGCTCGCCACTTGGCAATATCGTGGTCCGCGCGTTGAATGTCGGCCGGGTCGATGCCCCGGCTAGGGTTGAACTTGAATGTGACCTCCAAAGATTGCCGCCAGGTGATCAGCTGCATGATAAGGAATTGCCCGAAACCGGGAACGGCTTCCAAGGCTGAGCGCACAACGTCTGCCGCATCGTCTATCCCGTAGGCCGAAAGCATCGCTTTTCGGCCTTCTCTGATATGGGGAATATCTGCCGAGGCGATGGCGAATTGCTCCAAGTAATGCCGCAGCTGGGTTTCATACAACGCGCGTTCGAGCTCGCGAATTTTTTGCTTCCTTCGTTCAGGAAGCTTTCGATACTCCTCCGTCAGAGTTCTCAACTTGTCCAACTCAGCATGGAACTCCTCGCCAGAGGCCTCGCGCTGCCAAGAGTCTTGAAGGTTTCGGAGCCGGGCTTCGGCCGCTCTCGCGGCTCGTCCGAACTCCCCCGCTCCGCCATTCCCTAATACGATTCTGAGCATTGCGAAACCTGGACCGAGAAGGAGCATATACGCGAGACCATCGTCAGAGATCACGACGAGACCGAAAAGGAACAGCAAAGCTACCACTGCTGCGGCGATCTTGTAGCGCCTTTTGCGCGCCGCCGCCTTAGCCTGCGGGGATGGCTCGACACCGGAAATGTAGCTGAGGAGGGAGGGCACATTTCCCGTGCCGGGACTCGGTACCGCGAGTATGCGGGACCATATCACTTCGACGCTGAACCCAGTGCTTGTATCTACGATCGTGTAGTCGACGAATAAGAGCACTCCGGATGATTCGATCTGGCACCAGGGGCAAGCAGAGAGACCATTGAAAAAGAGGTGGGCCTTGTTGTTGGAACAGACCATCAGTCGGCCGGCCAGTGCATCCAATTCAGCAATCCACTGGCGACCGTCGGGCCTGCCACCCCCGGCTCCGTGCGCACCGAAAGCTCTGATAAATAGATCGCCAATTTCTTGAGGCAAGTGGGCCAGTGTGATGCAGGCAGGAGGGGGCAGCATTTGGGTCCGCTGTGCGTCCCTGGCGAACGCGAAGCGTTGCTCGGCAATCGCTTTCTCAATAGGCATTTCACCGCGGCCGAGGAACTTGCCGGCGAACGGGTGACGGCCCATGAACAGCAGATGAAAGATGAGTACCGCCAGTCCAAAGTTATCGTTATTTGGCGTTCGGACGACTTCCCGGAATTCCGTGTCCTGCAATTCCGGTGGAGTGTACAAAGGGACGCCGACTTCGCATGGATAAACCTTTCCGTTTGCGGAAATCTGAAAGCTATCGCAGTCGACCAGGCTCACGATGGCCGTTTCCGGGGAAACGCGAACGTTGCTCTGGTTGACGTCGCCAATCACGTGGCCATGGTCGTGGATGGCGGCGAAAGCTCTGGCGACGTTCGACGCTGTGTGAATCAAGAATCGCCAATTGGCTTTAGGCGAAAATTCGCGAGTCCGGCTTTTCGGATTGTACAGCAGGTGAATGTCCTTGAACCGGCCGACGTTTTTCATGAGAAAGCCGGCCATGGACCTGTTGCCGGCCACGAATAGGGTCCCGACCGGCCATGCGGAGAGCGCGAGCAAACGCTCGCTCTGGAGTTTGACCATTTGCGAGAGCTTTTCCGTTTTTTCCGTGCCGGGTGGCTGGTGATAGATTTTTGCGGCCAGCTCGGGTTGGCCTTCGACGGAATAAATAGCAGCTTCGCCGCCACGCCCGAGTTCCGTACCGAGGCTGACGCGTCTTCCCTGGTCGTCAAAGAGTGCCGTCAATCGCATTGCTTAAAGCGCCGCTATGGCCAAACCTGAATCGGTGCGGCTGGCAAGCACTAGAGTCTTGTCGTCGTCCGTTTTTTCATTCACGCGGGGCGAAGTGAGAAAGGCCGCAAGAGACTCGGAGAGCTCGCGAGAGCAGCCTTCTTCTGCGCTTCGTAACGGTGCGAACAATCCTTTGAAGAAGGGCTCGTAGGCAATCCGTTGCTGATAGTTGAGCGCGACGGTCTGCAACCCGTCAGTAAGAAGAGCCGCTTCCACTACCCGCCGGCTGACGGATTCAAACTGCAGACGTTCGATAGCATTGTCCTCTGTCACGAAATGAGTGGTATTGGCATACTCGCCCCGGTCCGGCCAGAACACGTGTCCGTACGCGCCCTCCTCGGCATCTGCCAGGACGATCACGCCGTCTCCGACTTGCAGGCAGGCGGCACAAGATCCACCGACCATGAGTCCCAAGACTGTACAAGCGAAATCCCGGCGTTCGCGGGAGGCCTCCTTTGCCTCTTCTTCCAGAAGATTCTGAATAGTGGTTATCCAAGACTCGACCGTGTTTCGGGTGACTTGCTCGACGGTCCCACCTGAATCCAAGTGTTCATCCATGAGGCCGAGCAACGCGCGACACGTTCTTGCCGCACCTTCACCGCCGCAAACAGCGCTCCCGGCTCCGTCAGCCACCGCTGCAACCAGCACTTTTTCTCCGGCAGGCAGCGCATAGATCTGGCACTCATTTGCGTCTTGGCATGTACCGCCCGATTTTTCGTGGGAAGTTCCGATTACGGAGGCGGCAACATAGCGCCAGCCTCCCACGCTCATACCGATGCCCATCCTTCAGGCGTGGTGGGATTCTCCAGCGGGACCTGCTCGTCCACGTTGGAACGCGAGACCGCGCTCAGTGAGTTCGAAAGCCATATGAATAGATCCCGGAAGCGCAACTCCTTCAGCTTTAACGGTTTGCGAACCGCGATTTGCTCCAGCGTTTCAAAATTGGCCCCTTCGACTCCGACCGCGAAGAAAGAGAGCGCCTTCGCCTCTTCCCCGGCGTGTACCTTCGCTGCAGCTTCCTTCCAGGCGTCCGTCGGCGCGCCATCTGTGACCAGGAAAATCCACGGCCGATAATACGAGATTCCATTGGATTTATACGCTTGTTTGCGCTGATCCAGGATCGCCAAGGCCTGCAGTATGGCGGCGCCCATCGGCGTGTCGCCCGTAGTCTCAAGGTGTGGAGGCTTAAAAAGGTCGGCGGTCTGAAAGTCCGAATGGACCTGAACAGGGCCGAAGGTGATGAGTGCTACCTCGACGCGTTTTTGCGCCAGCGCGTCGGCCGAAAGCTCATCCTTGAATGTCACCAGCCCCTCGTTGAGCTGGCCTATCGGCGCACCCTTCATCGAGCCAGACGTGTCTAAGAGCAAGATGCAGGGGCACCGCGGCTCAGGGTTTTCCGCAAACTCGGCTCCTCCAAAGGGCACTTGATCCAGGGTGTCTGCCAAAGCGGCCTCCATTAGTACGTTACGTATAACGAGAAGTAGTTATCATGGAAGAAAGAAGGCAGCAAGTGCAAGGGCAGCGCCTTCGGCGTGGTTGGCGGCGGAGCACCAGGAAGAGACGAGGAGGTATTCCAGAAAGGCCTAATCGGAAGTTGTCCAGGTCCAGGGGTCCCGTTATAGGAACTGGCCTCCGCGCTTGGCATCGCCCTTGGACAGAGGACTACCTCGCCGTCCACCCTCCATCAATCAAGATCGTGTGCCCGGTGATCAGCGAAGCCGCGGGTGACGCCAGGAACACCACCGCTCCGGCCACCTCCATCGGCTCCCCGATCCGGTGCAGCCCCGCGATGCGCTCGATCACGTCGGCCCGAAACGCCGGATCGCTCAGCGCCTCCTCGGTCCCGGGCGTCCGGATAAATGTCGGCGCCACCCCATTCACCGTTATGTTGTACTGGCCCCACTCCACCGCCAGGCACTTGGTTAGGTGCGCCACCGCCGCCTTGCTCGCGCAATACACAGACTCCGTCGGCAGCGCCGCAAACCCCGCCTGCGAGCTCATGGTAATGATCCGCCCGCCGTTCTGCCGCATCATCACCTTCGCCGCCGCCTGGCTGGCAAAAAACGTCGCCTTCAAATTGATGTCCAGCGTGGCATCGAACTCCTCCTCCGCCACGTCCAAAGCCAGGTTAGAAGCCCCACCGCCGGCGTTGTTCACCAGGATGTCCAACTTGCCAAAATGTGCCGCCGCATCGGCTATACCCCGCGACACCTGCTCCAGCCGCGTCACGTCCATCTGCAAAGCCAGCGCCCGCCGCCCCAACGCCTCAATCTCCCCCGCCAGCCCCGCTCCCGTATGCACATCGCGAAGGCCCAAAGCCACATCCGCCCCCGCCTGCGCCAGCGCCAACGAAATCGCCCGCCCCAACCCCCGCCCAGCCCCAGTCACCAACACCACCTGCCCACCCAAATCAAACCCCGCAAACGCGCTCATCCAAGCTCCCTCCTGTAGGTGCTGGACTTTAGTCCGGCCACCCATTCCTCCTTCAAGGGTCTAACCTTAAGGGTCTCACCAATCTCAAATCAACCTACATTACCCCTGCCACGCCGCCAAGATCCTCTCGGTCTCGAATCGAAGACCGCCCAGGTCTCTTATATAACCCCGAAATACTATTTGACATTAGTTAGAATCCGTGCTACCATCCTCTATGTTCGCCGTAACCCGCCCGCGCAAGAACCCTCCCCGCCACTCTCCAAAGCACCGGTCCGCGCTCCAACATCGCAAATCGACCCTGTCTTTTCATACACTTACGCACTCCCTTTTTGACAACTCCTTTCGTTTGATATTCATACAAACTGCCCCGGGGGGTGGGGGGGTACAAACACGAATTCCATGCGAACCCCAACCCAGCATCTCTATCTCCTTAAGAATCACAACGATGTATCACGTGGTGTACTAACTATAATGGAATCAAAACGATGCCAAAAACATAGGGGGGTGGGGGGCACAAGTCGCAAAACGAATTCTACGGCCTGTGCGCCTGGCCGAACAGCACGCCGGCAATCGCCGCGCCAAGGATCAACCAGGCTGAATTGACTCGATAACGGAACAGCAACACCGCGCCGGCAACAGCCGTAAGCACCGTCGTAGCATCGACAAAGGAGGTTCGCCCCAGATAAAAGGTCACGGCTGCCATGAGCCCCAACGAACCGGCATTGACGCCGTCCAGGACCGCGGAAGCCAAGGGAGATTTCCGCAAACGGGAGATCCAAGGACCAGTAACGGCAACAAGCACAAACGCGGGAAGAAAAATGCCCACCGTGGCGACCGCAGCCCCTCGGGGTCCGGCCAAAAGGTAGCCAATAAAGGTCGCGGTCGTAAATACCGGTCCCGGCGTTACCTGTCCAACAGCAACCGCGTCGAGGAGTTGCTTTTCCGTCAACCAGTGCAGTCCGACCACCAGGTCGGCCCGCAAAAACGCCAGCAGCACGTACCCGCTGCCGAAAACGACGGAGCCCAATTTCAAGAAAGCCAGGAACAGGCTGCCCAGCGTGACCTGAGCGACGCCCGCAACGGGCGCAGCAAAGAACGGGAAGGAGACCATCGCTTGTCGCCAGCGTCGCCCCTGCTGCGCGAGCATCGCGAGAACGCCACAAAGCAGCAAAGCCCAAACGGGTCCGACGCCGAAAAGGCTCAGGAGCACGGCGCAAACCGCCAGCGCACCGAGCAAGGGCGTCTTGAGCGCGGTTTTTCCAAGACGCACCAGCGCCTGCACCACGACCACTACGATCACCGGACGGATGGCATAAAGCATCCCGGTCGCTTGCGGCAGCGAACCGAAGCGCACGTAGGCCCAGGCGATCAAACCGGTCAGCAGCGCGGCGGGCAGAACGAAGCATACGCCGCCGAGGACCAGGCCCAGCCAGCCGGCCCGCCGGAAGCCGAGGTAAATGGCCATTTCGCTGGAACTCGGGCCGGGAAGCAGATTGGCGATGCCCAGCAGGTCGAGGAATTCTTCATGCGAGAGCCACTTCCGGCGCGTGACGGTCTCGTCCTCCATCAGCGCGATGTGCGCGGCGGGTCCGCCGAACGCGGCGACGCCCAAACGCAGAAAAAGAAGGGCCACGTCGCGCAGACGCTGGGATTCGGGCAGCTCCGCGGCCGGCGCTGGCACGGGCGTTGGCATGGCGGGTTTCAGACCACGTTGAACAAGTGCATGAAGCCGTAGTCCATGTGCATCTGCTGATGGCAGTGAAACAGAGTCAAGCCCGGCTGATCGGCGGTGAAATCGACGTCCACGCGGCCAAAGCCGCGCACCAGCACCACATCTTTCTTCACGCCGGAGGTCCGTTTGCCGTCCACGCTGGTGAGCTCGAAAATGTTGCGATGCAAGTGCACAGGATGAGCGTCGTCGGTCTTGTTGTGAAAGGCCAAGCGGTAGCGAAGCCCTTTTTTCAATTCGGTGGGAGCGCCCGGTTCGTGAAAACTCTTGCCGTTAATGGTCCAGCGATTGAAGCCGCCCTTGCCACCGTTGATCTTCCCGAAAACCATGGGAATGATTTCGTCGGGCTGGACCGCGGGCTGATTGCCGCCGAACAGCGTGTAATCCCAATGCGATTTTGGCGGCGCTTGCCACTGCGGCGCGCCGGTTTTGTTGGCGTACTCCACGACGATGCCCATGCCGTTGGACCGGTCGTCATCCATCGGCGTGCCCAGAATCCACACGCCGGGGTGATTCATGGCGACCACGGCGTCGATGCGCTCGGCAGTACCTAGCTGGAGCACATCCACTTCCTGCGGATTCGGCACCGGATTGCCGTCCAGGGCGATCGCCCGGAAGCGATGGCCCGGCAGCGCCAGCTTGATATTTTCTGTCGCGCTGGCATTGAGGAAATGAAACAAGACGCGCTGGCCTTCGCGAACCCGGACCGGCTCGCCATGGCCAAGAGCTTTGCCGTTGATCGAAAATAGCTTGTAGCCGACCTCCCAGCCATTGGGGCGCTGCTTGTCGGCTTTTTCGGACGCTGCGCGGTCGGCCTCTTCCCCGGCGGTCATTGGCGCGGCCTGTTCTTCTTCTTCCTCTTCTTCGCCGTTGGAAAGAAAAGGCTCCCACTCGTGGGTGGCCAGAAAAACTTCCTGGTCATACGCGCCGGGATTTTCACGCGGCTCGATGTACACAAAACAGAACTGGCCGGTGTAAGTGCCGCGCTGCAGATCCGATCCGGCGCGGATATGAGTGTGCAGAAAGCGCGCGCCGCTGGGTCCAGGCGTGAAGCGATAACGTAGGTGTCCGCGGGCCGGCACGAACATGCTCTTCTCTTCAGCAGCGCCATCCACATCGGGTGGAACGAGCTGGCCGTGCCAGTGCGCTAACTCCGGAGTGTCCGTGTCGTTGAAAAGATCCACGGTTACCGACAAGCCCTCGCGAAGCCGGATGACGGGTCCAGGGACGCTGCCGTTGTATCCAATGGTCTGGATGGTTCGGCTCTTCGCTACGTCGACGGAGACCTTAGCGATGCGGAGAGTAAGGTCGGCCTTGGGAGAGTTGATGCTGGTCGGCGCCGGGCCCGAAGTTTGTGGTATCGCCCGCAGCCATGCGAGTGGCTGGTTCCCGCTCCATAGCAAGCCGGCATAGCCGCCGGACACGGTGGCCAGAAAACCGCGGCGCGTTAGCATACGCTGTCGCAACCAGTTCCTCGATGGAGCATCCAACGTCAGTGATTCTACGCGAAAACAAGGAGTTCGCGGGCTGCGGCGCGGAGGCAGGTCCAGCCTTTGCTATCTTACTGCGTGTGTACTGCCCTGAAGAACGGTTAGGCGTAGGCGCCGGAGCGGTTCATTGACGCTGTAAGTCGCGGGGACCTGCGTGGCACACTGACTTCAAAAGGGAGGGTGGCCATGCCCCGAGGCGGAAAAGTCAAATCGGCGTTGCGCAAGCGAATCTGGGCGCTGTTGCGAACCGGAGAAACGCAAGCGTCGATCGCTCGCAAGCTGGACAAGGCTAATTCCACGATTGCCTATCATTGCCGGCTTCTTGGCATCGAACCCAAGAAATACTTCGGGCCTTTGCGATTGCACAAGGGCAAGCGGCGTTGCGATTCCTGCCTGAAGCGGAAAAAGCCAGGGGCGTTTCCGGATGACCGGACGGCGACCTGTAAGGTATGCGTCCGCAAAGGCGGCGCGCGGCGCTGAAGCCAGCCAGTCCGGAAGAAAAGTTCATCATTATCCTGATCCTGGTTGTCGGTGTTGGCGGTAACCAGGGCAGCGGAGAGTCGCATCGGAGTTGCGGCCAGCGGCAACCCCGATGCTAAAACAGATGTAATGGTCTACTGGCCCCCAACGATCAGAGCGGCAATTGCCGGGACCGAGGCAATTCCCACCAAAAAGAACGCCACTGCGCACAGTACGTAGTCCAAACCGGTGAACGGCCTGGGTGGATTAACGAAATAGGGATCTTTAAGATAGGCTTTCTTGTCCATAAGGCCTGCGGGGACTCCTCTTGCTAGGGCCAGCGGAGATCATGGCGCAGTGCGGAGTGTTCGTCTATACATCGAATTGTTAAAAGATTGTCGAGCCTGTGGGAATGTCCCCGCGACTCCCTGGAGGTTTCCGTGGTGGGACCCCCGCGATGTATAGTGGCGCGGCGATCTTGGGAGGCTGCATGAGCCAGAAAAGGAGTCTGCCGGCCTGGTTGGCGTTCGACCGAATGAAACCTGCGCTGGTGACCGGACTGGTGCTGTTCGTCGCCGGCGATTCCCTGGACCTGCTCTTGCACTGGTGGGGAGTGCCGGTGAGCTCGACGATCTTCAACAACGTGGCGATCGGATTTTTGGGTGCGCTCACGCTGCTGATCTATCTTTCGGCCAGCTACGAGCATCACCATTTCGAGAGGGCCAAAGAAAGAATGGAGCTGGTGAACGAGGTCAACCGCCAGGTGCGCGAGGCCCTGACGGCCATCGCGCAAGCGGCGATGCTAGAAGACCGCGAGGAGCGCCTGAGGCGGCTGGACGAAGTGACCGACCAGATCGACAGCATGCTGACGACGTTGGTGCCCAGCTCGGCAAGCGGGCGCCATGCGCGACCTTCCCGGAAACAGTAAGGCGCAAGGCCGGTGCCCTTGCATGGGAACGAAGTTTCTTTTTACAGTGCGGCCGGCATCGGGAAAGAAACCTGCCCTCCTACGTCGAATTTCCGGCGCCGATTTGTCCGTTTGACATTATACCTTTAAAGAGATATTCTTTATGGCATGGACGGTAGACTTTTACGAAGAGACCGACGGCAGTGCCCCGGTCGAGAGCTTCCTGGATGGCCTACCGAAGCAACAAAGGGCCAAGGCACTGGCGCTGATAAGTCTGCTGGAGCAGCAAGGAACGGGCCTGCCGTTTCCTTACTCCTCACAGGTTCGCGGCCGCTTACGGGAACTCAGGACCCGGTTCGGGAAGACGCGGCTGCGTATCCTATACTTCGCCGATCCGCGCAGGATATTCGTGCTCTTGCATGGGATCGTGAAGCCCACGGAGAAGCTGCCGGAGTCTGAAATCGCTACAGCGGAAGAAAGAATGGCAGCGCACACTGACCGATTGGAGAGGAGGACGTAAGCATGGCCACGCGGTGGACTCGTTATTTGGAACGACAGCAGGAAGATCCCGGCATGAAAGAGCTCATTGAGCGGGAGTTGGCAACTCTCCGCCTCGGCACGGAAATCGCCCGGATGCGGGAAAAACAGCACTTAACTCAGACCCAACTCGCGGCGCGGGCGGGAATGAGCGCTTCGAAAATTTCGGCGATTGAAAATTGCCCCAAGAACGTCGAACTAGCCACGCTCATACGCATCGCAACGGCCCTGGGATATCAATTTAGAACGGAATTCGTTCGTGCAAAGTCCAAGAAGCAACCGTAGGCAGCTGCTGAGGTTGGCTGGTTAGTGGTGGGGTCGAAGCAGTGGGTACTGGCCCTTCGAAGCTCAGGCAGGCGGGAATAGCTGCGCTACCGGCGTGCTAACGAGGATGGGGTTCCGCCGTCCATAGCGACAGGGACAAGCGCGTCTGCCGGGTGACGGCGCGCGAGGCGGGAGGGAACCGTGGTGTCATTTGTTCAAGACTTGCGCTATGCGCTTCGGATGTTGCTAAAGAGCCCTGGATTTACCAATGTTGCGGTGCTGACTTTGGCTTTGGGAATTGGGGCCAACGTGGCCACTTTCAGCGTGGTGTATGCGGTCTTGCTGCGGCCCTTGCCCTTTGCGCATCCGGAGCAACTGGTGCGGGTGTTTGACGATCTTCGCGGCCCCAACGAGCAGGATGTGGGCATGTCGGCCCCGGAGCTTTGGGATCTGCAAGATCGCTCGGGCGTGTTCGAGGAGATCTCGGCGGTGGCGCCGAGTAATTCGGCGGTCGGCGGCGGGGACCGCACGGTTCGCGCCGAAAGTTTGGTGACGAGTCCCGATTACTTCGTGTTGCTGGGAGCAAAGCCGCAACTTGGGCGGGTGTACACGGCGCAGGACGCGGTGCCGGGATTCCTGGAGCCGGTGGTGATCAGCCACGGCTTTTGGCGGCGCAACTACGGTTCGGATCCCAAGATCATCGGGCGAAAAATGCGGCTCGATAACGACTTGTATACGATTGTGGGCGTAATGCCTCCCGGCTTTCGGCATCCGGGCCGGACGCTGAATACCGACGTGGATGTGTGGATCGCTACCGGCTTTAGTGGACTTCCGTTTCCGGTTCCGGCTGACAGGTCACAGAGAATGATTCCGGGAGCGATCGGACGGTTGAAACCCGGCCTGACTGTGGCGCAGGCGCAAGCGCGGCTCGATGCTTATACATCGCAGCTCAGCCGCGAGTATCCCACCGAGTATCCCGCTGCGGCCACTTGGGCGGTGCGGCTGGTTCCGGTGAAAGACGACCTGGTGGGCCCGCGGCGGACGGAATTGTTCATTCTTTTTGGCGCGGTCGGATTGGTACTGATTATTGCGTGCGTGAACATTGCCAACCTTCTTCTGGCGCGCTCTTCGGGGCGGCGGCGCGAGATTGCAATTCGCTTGGCCATGGGTGCGAGCCGGGCGCGACTGGCGGGTCAACTTTTGACGGAAAGCACGCTATTGTCGGTGATTTCCGGAGCGATCGCGGTGCTGACCGTTCTGTTCTTGAAGAATGCGATCGTAAGCCTGGCGCCCGCGGATATTCCGCGGCTGAACGAGGTGGACGTCAGCGGCAGCGTGCTGTTTTTCGCTTTCTTGATCTCGATACTCACGGGCGTGCTCTTTGGGCTGGCGCCGGCGCTGCAAGCTGCGAAGCCCGACCAGGTTGAGAATTTGCGGGAAGGCGGGCGCGGGTCGGGGGCCGGCCGACGCCACACGCGACTTTCGCGGGTACTGGTGGTATCGGAGGTGGCGCTCTCGATCGTTTTGCTGGCGGGAGCGGGGCTGCTGCTGCGAAGTTTCTGGCGGGTGCTCGAAGTGCGTCCCGGATTCAATCCCGCCCATCTGACCACGGTGCAAATCTGGATTCCGATCTCCAACAATCCGGCCAGTGATCCTTATAGCGTCGAGGAAAAGCGGGCCGATTTTCTGCTTGAGGTGTTTCGCCGCGTGGCCGCGCTGCCCGGCGTGGAACAGGCATCGATTTCAGGGAACGACACGCTGCCCATGAACTCCGGGAGGAACTATTCGCCATTTTCGATTCAAGGGCGGGCGACGGAATCGGAGCGCGGCCCGATTGCGGATATTGCGGTGATCGATACGCAATATTTTTCCACCATGGGAGTGCCGCTGATCGCCGGACGCAATTTCACGAGCGTCGACACGTACAAGACGCAACCGGTGGCGGTGATCGACCAGACGCTGGCGCGACAATATTGGCAGGGCGAGAGTCCGCTGGGACGGCAGGTTAAGTTTGGATTTGGGCGAGGTACGCAGGGGGTCACGATCGTCGGGGTGGTGGGCGATATCAAGTCGGACGGTTTTGAGGCGCCCAGCGTTCCCCATATTTACGTTTCGCTGGGACAGTTCGCGCCGGTCAACGCAGTGGTGTTTCTGCGGAGCCGGGGCGACGTGGAACACCTGGGCGAAGCGGTGCGGCAGGAAGTTGAAAAAGTGGATCCCAATGTTCCGGTGCACAGCATCAGCTCGATGGATCAAATCATTGCCAGGTCGGTGGCGGACCGGCGTTTTGCATTGGAGCTGCTGGGCGTTTTTGCGGCGATGGCACTGCTGCTGGCGGCCATCGGCATTTACGGCGTGATGGCGTATTCCTTCAGCCAGCGCACGCATGAGATTGGCATTCGTGTCGCGCTGGGGGCGCAACGCATGCACATCCTGCAAATGGCCGTTGGGGAAGGCATGCAGCTCGCCGCTGATCGGTTTGGCGGTTGGCCTGATCGCGGCGGGGGCGTTGACGCGATTTGTGCGGGCGATGCTGTTCAATGTCAGCCCGTTTGACCCTATTACCTTCGCCGTGATTTCGGCGACGCTGGCCGGGGTGGCGTTTCTTGCGTGCTACGTACCGGCGCGACGGGCGACGCGAGTAGATCCGCTGGTGGCTTTGCGCGAAGAATGAAGGACTCGTGGCCCCGGTGCCATGGAGCATCCGGCTGCCTGAATCGTTCCGTTATGCAAACAAGGAAATTCTAAGACCGTCTCCTCGGGGTTGAGGCGCCCGCTCCTGCGCGGCGCCAGCCGGACGTCGCGGACTTAGAGCTTCTGGACCACCACGCTGAGCGAGGAACTCTGCACGGAGCTGATGTTTACGGTGGTGGGGTCCATGGTCATACCCACCTGCCACAGGGTGTGGCCGGCGCTGTCCGTGAGGCTGAGGTTCAGTTGAAACTGACCAACCAGGCCCATGACTTGAGGGGAAGAGAAGAGAATGCAAGTGGCCTGGCCATTGGTCAACGGACTGCTGCCGGCCAGCTTGAGCAAGGAAGTAGCCACGGTGTAGTTGAGCGTACCGGCCACGGCCGTTCCGTCGGGATAAGTAAAGTTCAAATGCATCTGGGGACTGGTGGCTGTCGAGTTGGGGAGGATTTCAATGGCTTCGATCTTGCCGTGATCGGTGACATTGTCGATCTCGATCTGCACGACGCCGTTGGTCACCGCGATATCCGCGCTCTTGACCAAAGAGTTGTTGGCGCCGGCAGCGGCAAAAATATCCAGATTCGGGAACACCGTATTCCCCTGTAGCTTGACGTTGAAGATCCGCGCGCCCTTGCGCTCTTCCTCGGGGGAAAGCTCGGCAAAATACAAATTCACCTGATAGGCGCCGTCGGCCACCGGAAAGGTGTAGGTCAGCGGCGGGGTGTTGGAATCACTCCAGCGACCGTGTTGATAGAGTTGCGGGTCGGAGGTACCCGCGACCGATCCGTAAGACGAGCTCACGGCTCCGCCGTTAAAACCGGAGTCCGCGGACCACACGTGGCCCTTGGAGTCCGTAAATCCCGGACCGCCACACTTGACACGGATGGCTTGCTGGGTTTGCGCCGCCGCCGGCAGGGACAGTAGAAACACGAAAGACAAAATGGCGATGACTTTGCACACGAAAGCCTCCTAGACTCGGCCGCGATTCTTTGATTCTGCAAATCCAGCAACGCGGGGTGAGAGGGGACTGGACTCCGCCGCTTGCGCTTCGATAGTGACAATAGGGGCGGGTAGTTGGTCGAACAACTGGCCTGGCGTACGGATTTAGAACAGTAAAGGGGACAGGTGCGCTTTGTCCGGGGGCGTGGCCCGTTTTGGGAAAGGCGGAAGGGTTAACTCTGGCGCGGAAGGGCCGGCTATTTCACGGTGGTCAGGTCGCGAATGCGCTGGTATGTCGCATCCGAGAGAATATTTCTGGTAACCAGGTCGCTCTTGTGTTGGTACGGTCGGCCGGCGATGATTTTGCGCGCATCCGGTGCGCTAATGGCCGGGAGATCAAGCAATTCGCGCTCGGAGGCGGAATTCAGGTCCACCAGCGGGTGCTGGCCGTTTTTCCAGCCCTCGCGCACGCCTTGTGCGGCGGCATGGGCTTCTTCGACGGCAACTTCGGCGGCGCGGCCCAGTTTGCGGCCGGCTTCTTCGATTTGAGGCTTGGCACGCTCGGTGGCTTTAGCGACCTCGTCACGAGTTTTTTCGTCGCGCTCGCGCTGATCCTCGCTGGAGAAACTGCAACCCGCCGATCCGAACACCAGCGCGGCGAGGCAGCAGAATGTCAGAATGGCTAGATGGCGATAAAATGTCATAGCACCCCCTGAAAGCTTCCGACTGCTAGATTTTTCTAATCTGAAGCTGCTTGCGCCTCCCATGCGCCGCCAAGAGGCGAGGACGAAAGGCAGGGATCTTTCGTCCGGAAAGAGCAGCCAGCGACGATTTCAGCCGGCGACGATGATGAGGAGGCGAATTCCGGGATGAACCGGGTCGATTAGGTAATACTCTCCGTCAGCTTCGTCGACGTAGACATCGTCATCGTAAGACCAGCCCACGGGCCAAGGCTGAGTGTATTCAAACCAATAGCCGCCGTATTGGAAGCGGCGGTCATCCCGGCGCGCGACCCGGAAGTGGTGCTCGCGGCCGAAGTGCGAGTGGAAGTCTTCTTCGCGGATGCGCCGGGCATGGGTGTCGCCGCCATCGCGTTGGGTTTGCCGGGAACGGTCAACGTTCTGGTGTTCCACCTGTTGCTTTTCCTGCTTCTGGGCGTCCTTGGCTTGCTTTTCGTTTTCTTTCCCCTTGTCCTTGGCTTGTTCTTTTTCGCGCTCTTGCTGCTGCCGGTCTCCTTCCTGGGAGGGTTTTCCCTGCGGAGGTTTTTCTTTTTCGGGCTGCTTCTTGGGCTCCTCCTGCCGGGGCTTGTCCTTATCCTTATCTTTGTCCTGGTCCTGCTGGGCGTAGGCGGGAACAACAGCGAGCAGGAACAGCAGGGTCGTGCTAGTGATAAGTTTCATGGCTATGTCTCCTGTACCACGGCGACGAGATTCAGTCATCGAGATTCCGTCATGTGCGTATCCGCGCATCCGATCGAGGGGTGACGGGCGCGGCAAGGGCCGGAGCTGGGGCTCACGAGGTTAGATGTCCTACGAGGATGGAAGGTCGCGGTGCCCGCCCGGGATTGCCCGGATGCCTTAGAGGACGCCCGGGCAAAATGGGGCCCCTCTTAAAAAAAACTCACAAATCGCGGTTGGCGGTGCAGTCCTCGTGGGCCGTCCGGTCATCTAAAAATCGGTTCACCTCAGGTCGCGTCAGATCGGGTGTCCGGTGTCTCGCAACAGGCGGTGCCCGGCAAAAGCAGGCTAGACCCGGGGAAACCGGTACGACTACAGGAAGTACTTGCGAAAACGGGGAAGTCTGGACTACGCTAGGCAACCGCCCTTTGTTGCTTCTTGTGAAGTAAACTCCTGGTTAACGGCCCAAGGTGATTGGGGGCATTCGCGACGCAAGCCAGGCCGGGAGAAGCGACAAAGTAAGCTGCAATGCGTCTGACGCAGTCCGCCGGCAGCAGCGGTGGCAAACAAAGCGGACGCGTGAACAACACATGATTTTCAAAGATCGAATCTCGGGAGGACGATGATGAGGAAGTGGTGTCTATTGGTGGCTATGAGCACGATGTTGGCGTTACCTGCGGCGGCCCAGCAGAAGGGCAGCGACGGAAACGACGGCGCGAAATCAACCAACGATGCGGCGGCCAAGGGCAACGGGGATGCGGCGATCGCCCCGGTTTCCCGGAGTGTGTGGGCCCTGCCGGCGGCGCCGCGGGCGACGCCCTTTCCAGCCGCGGATGCCAGTTCGGACGAGAACGCGCCTGGAAGGCTGACGCCCCGCTACGAGGTGGCCGGTGGATATAGCTACGTTAACTTTAATCCCGGCGACCCCTTCAATTCGTTTAACAATCACGGCGCCACGGGATCGTTTGCCTACAACGCGAACCGTTGGCTGGGGCTGACGGCGGAACTCGGGGGCTACAACTTTCACCGGAACGTGAACCCCAACAGCGTCGACGGCAGCTGGGTGACCTATCTGTTCGGACCACGGCTCAACTTGCGCCGGTTCGATCGCTTTGTTCCGTTCGCTGAATTCCTGGTGGGCGGCTCGCACGCCGGCCTGGAAGTGACCGGAGACCCCAGCGGGGACAAGAGCGCGTTTGCGCTGGCCGCCGGCGGCGGCGTGGATGTGGTGTTGTTCAAGAATCTGGCGTGGCGGTTCGCCCAGATCGACTATCTGATGACCAACTTCACGGGGCCGTTCCTGGGCGCCAATTCGCGGCAGAACAATATTCGACTGGGAACCGGCTTGGTGTATCGCTGGGGTTTCCCGACGCCAGCGCCGCCCGCGCCGAAGGGTCCGCCGGTGGCGGCGTGCTCGGCGAGTCCGGTGTCGGTATTCGCAGGATCGAACGACACCGTGGCGGTGCACGTGAACGCCAGCAGCCCGGAGAGCCTGCCGCTGACGTACAGCTATACCGCCACCGGCGGCGCGGTCGAGGGGACCGGCCCGGATGCGCGGTGGAATTCCTCGGGGGCCGCGGTGGGCAGCTACACCGTGACTGCTACCGTCGATGACGGCAAGGGCGGCAAGGCGTCTTGCGCGACGGATGTTCGCGTCGAAGAGAAGCCGCACCATCCGCCGACCATCTCTTGCGCACCGGATCGCAGCCCGATCCTGCCGGGAGAGCGCGCCACGATTATTTCCACGGCCAGCAGCCCGGACAACCTGCCGTTGACCTACAACTATTCGGCGTCAGGCGGGCAGATCAGCGGAGACGGAGCGCAGGCGCAGTTTGACTCCACGGGCTTGCAGCCCGGGAGCTACTCCGTGAAATGCGGAGTAACCGACGAACGCGGCGACAAGGCCGAGGGCTCGACCAACGTGGACGTGCAACAGCCGCCACCGCCGCCGCAGGCTACCAAAGTAGGAGACTGCGGCTACACCAAACCAGGAGCCTCGCGCTTCGACAATTTGTGCAAGCGCGTAGGAGACGACGTGGCGCTGCGGTTGAAGAACGAACCGAACGCCAAGCTGGTGATCGTAGGTTTTGCCGATCCCAAGGAGCCCAAGGCCGCCAGGCTGGCGTTATCTCGCGCGGATCTGGCCAAGGCCTATCTGGGTGAGAAGGGCATCGACGCCTCGCGCATCTCCACACGGACCGGCGAAGCCTCCAGGGAGAAGGGCATGGAGAAGGAGAACCGCCGCGTGGATTTCGTGATCGTTCCCGAAGGCGCGACGTACTAAAAACCTGAGCTAGCAGGAAAAACATAACGAAGAGCAGCGGGCCCTCCGAGGACAGCCTCGGAGGGCCCGTTGCGTTTTTAAAATGGTCTCGCCATCGCCAACGCGCGGCGGTTCTCGATGTTGGCCCATTTTGGGCAGGAGCAACGGCCCATTCCGGCAAGTGGCTGGGAACGTGTTTCTTGCGGATGGGTCCAGGGGGTAAGGGCGGGAGGCGTTGATTTCAAAATGGAACTAGTTTACTTAGTACAATAATGGTAATATCCTGAGTTATGAACGCAGCTGGCCGCGTTCCTGAAATGGTACTGAGGATGCAAGAACAAGCATCGAAACGGAGGCCACCCCTTGCCAACCATGGGCGAAGAAACCGCGGTATCGCGCGAAACGGCAGTAATGAACATCCTCATCGTCGATGACGAGCCCACCGTCCGGGAAACCTGTGCGGAGGTCGCCGAGCAGAGCGGAATGAAAGCCACGGCGGTGTCCTCGGCGGAAGAAGCTCTGGAAGTCCTGGAACACGCGGCGGTGGACATCGTGCTGACGGACTTGATGCTGCAACAAACCAGCGGGCTGGACCTGCTGAGACGCGTGCACGACACCTATCCCAAGTTGCCGGTGATTGTATTGACGCAATACGGAACGATCGATTCGGCGGTGACCGCCACACGGTTGGGGGCTATCGACTACGTAACGAAACCTTTCCGGATCGAAGAGTTGCGCGCCCGGCTGGAACGCGCCGCCCGCGCCGTCGAGCTGCAACTGGAGAATCAGCTGCTGCGCGAACAGTTGCGCACCCGGCCGGGCTTCGGGGGACTCATCGGGGTCTCGGAGAAAATGCAGCGCGTTTATAAGGTGATTCAAAAAGTCAGCCAGCACGAATATCCGGTGCTCCTGCTGGGCGAGAGCGGCACCGGCAAGGAATTGGTGGCGCGCAGCGTGCATTTCTCGGGGCCCCGCAAGGAACGCACCTTCGCGCCGGTGGACTGCTCATCGCTGGTGCCCACGCTGATCGAATCGGAGCTATTCGGCTACGTTAAGGGCGCGTTCACCGGCGCGCAGCACGGGAAGCAAGGGCTGCTGGAGGCCGCGCATGGCGGGACCTTGTTTCTCGACGAGATTGGCGACATGCCCATCGACTTGCAAGCCAAGCTGTTGCGCGCGCTGCAGGAGCACGAGGTCAAGCCGGTGGGTTCCACCGAGCGGCGGCGCATTGACGTGCGGGTCATCGCGGCCACCAATCGGGACCTGGAAACGGCCATTAAGTCCGGCGGCTTTCGCCAGGATCTGTACTTCCGGCTGAACGTGGTGCAGATCAAGCTGCCGGCGCTGCGCGAGCGCAAGAGCGACATTCCACTGCTGGTCATGTCGTTCCTGGACAAGTTTTCCGACCCGCAGAAGCCCGCGCGCACGATTTCCGAGGATGCCATGCGCCGGCTGATCGCCTACGACTGGCCGGGAAATGTGCGGGAACTGGAAAACGCCATTGAGCGGGCGGTGGCCCTGGGCTCCGGCCCGATTCTGCACGTCGGGGACTTGCCTTCCAACTTGCAGTACCCTACCAGCGAGCGCGCACCGGAAAGGGACGAGTTGCTGCCCCTGGAGGAACTGGAACGGCGGGCCATCCTGCGCACGCTGCGAGAGACCAGTGGGGACAAGCTGGCGGCGGCGCGCATTCTGGGAATCGGAAAGACCACGCTGTACCGGAAGCTGAAGCAATATCATATGGAGCCGGCGGAGGGGTAGCGGCGGTAACGGCAGAGTATAAGCGTGAAAGAATATAAAGGTGCAAGGACATAAGGATGCAAGGGTGCGGGAAGAAGGACGAGCGCCTCGAGGCCTAGGTGGCCGAAAATTTTTCCGCGCTGCTCGCCGCGAGCACCGGGGCTCGCTACTCTCGTCTTGAGGATTTAACCCCGCCGGTCTCCTAGACACGTAAGTAAATTTCTGCGTTCGTAGGCCGCAACCGTTTCAGCCTGCAACTGCGCACACCGCTGCTGCGGTTCTGCAATTTCCCGCCATGTGCCAGGTCCAGTTCGGGACGATAGCAAATGGGAAGTTTCGACATGGAATGGCGGGCTCTCTTCCAGCCTGTGTAACTCCTTATGTTGTAACGAGATCCAGCCCGCCGTGAGTGGAACCACCAGTGCAATGGTATTCCCCAGTTACAGGGCGCGGGAGCAGCCCTCGACGCCGGGCCGTGAAGGCCATGCCAGGAGCAGCGATGAAGGTTTGGGGAAAGCACACATCGGGACACTCGGGAAGAGGAGTTGCACGCGCCGCCGCGGCGGGCTTAGGGTGCCAAGAACTGGTGGACGAGGCGATACAGGTTCTGTTGGCCAGCGGAAACGTGGATCGTGCCGGTGTGTGGATCGATTCGAGCGAAAACGATGCCGAAAATGCCCTGGGATTCCGAGGAAAAGTGTGTGACGCCCATGGGGAACCGACACCCGCGGAGTGGGCCAGACTGTTTCCCGAGGCTCCCTTGCCCCACGAACTATTGACTGGCGGCGAAACCGTGGAACAACAGCTCGACCATTCGCCGGAAGAGCCGTTGATCGGAGCGTTAGTGGAAATGCGCGGAGTCCTGTGGGCACCCGTCAAGAGCGGGGACGTGCTCCGCGGTATCGTTTTCGCCGGCACCCGGACCAGGCAAGCGGCGCTGCCGCGCCCGTTGCTGGAGTCGGTGGCCGCGGAGCTAGCGCTGGCCCTGGAGCTCGAAAAAGAACGCCACCTGGCCCGGAAGCGCCAGGCCGACATCGAGGCCGCGCGGCG
Organism: uncultured Acidobacteriota bacterium; assembly: GCA_963788495.1. GTDB lineage: Bacteria > Acidobacteriota > Terriglobia > Acidiferrales > UBA7541 > Acidiferrum. The sequence continues at coordinate 454,616 of CAWBGX010000010.1, forward strand.
ACTTCTGGCCGCCTCCGGCGCGACCGATGCGATCCTGGCAGATCTGGTAGCGAGCTGCACGGAACCAGGCGACGACGGAGCGGGCGCGGTGTTCGCGGTCATCGCGCAATTGCGGCACCTTCCCGGGGCCAATAGAGCCGGTGCCGGCAGCGGGATACCAGAGCCGGCGGGCGCGGCCAAGGAAGGTCGCATGACCCGCCGCCAACGCCGCCAGGCCAGCGAACTCCTGCAGTTCTCCTGGTGGAGTGGCGATGCGGAGTGGACTCGCGCGGTGGAGACCGAGCCGTTGGCGGGCGTCTGGCAGCGCGCGCTCGAAGCGCACCGGACCGTCCGGAGCAAGCCAGGCGTTTCCTGGGCACAGGGAGAGGTCGCCCACGTAGTGGCGATCCCCCTGGAGGCCGAAGGCGAGACTCTGGGGGTGCTGGTGGCGGGTTTGCGGCCCGGATTTACTTCCCCGGCCGCGCTGGACCGCCTGGAATTCCGTGCGGCGCTCGCCGCCGCGGTGCTGGTACGCCGGAAGCGCAACGCCGAAGCCAAGCGCCAGGCGGCCCGGCAACAGGCGCTCCTGCAAGCCAGCCGCGAGGCTCTCCTTCTGCTGCATGCGGACGGTGAAATCGCCGGATGGAGCGCCGGTGCGCGGCAGTTGTTGGGCCAGCCGGAAATAGAAAATTCCGGTGAGGAAATTGGCGCGTTCGGGCCCGAGCGCTTCACCCAACTGTTTTGCAACGGGGAACGGAAGCGCATGCAGGAGTGGTTGCGGTCACTGCCTGCGGGCGCCAGCCAGGCGAAAGGCGCGGAGGAAATTCCGCCGGAAACCGAGCTGTACAACGGGGTACGCGTGCGGGTGCACCGCATTCCGCGGCCTGGAGAAGACGTATTTGCGGCCGTGTTCGAGCCGCTGCGCGAGGAGCGCGCCGCCTCGCAACCCGTTTCCGCGGCGGACGCTCAGCTCTTCAGCTTGCTGGAGTGGCTCGAAGAAGGCGTGGTGCTGTTCGACGCCAACAACGGAATTTACGCCATGAACACGCGCTTCGCGCAAATCGTGGGATGGCCCGCGGAACAGGCCGCGCGGATCACCACGCGCAGCGGCTTGATCGGCGTACTGGCCGGGCAAGCCGCGGACCCGGAAAGTTTCGCGAAGCGCTGCCGGGCAGCGGCGCCGGGCGGCGAGGGTGGCGCGCGCGAAGAGTTCCAACTGCTGCGGCCAGTGCCGCGAGTGCTGGAATGCGCGGCCCGGCCGGTCCTGGACGAGGCGGGCCGCCGCCTCGGAACGGTGGAAATCTACCGCGATCTCACGGCCCAGCGGGTTTTCCAATCCAAGCTGCTGCAAACGGAAAAGCTCGCGGCGCTCGGCCAGATGGTAACCAGCGTGGCCCACGAATTGAGCAACCCGCTGACCAGCGTGCTGGGTTACGCGCAGCGTCTGCTGCTGCGCGGCGATGTCTCGGGACACGCCGAGGAGGCCCGCCACATTTTCCAGGAAGCGGAGCGCGCCAACACCATCTTGCGCCAGCTGTTGATGACCGCGCGGGAATCTCCGCCGGAGCGGGCCATGGTGGTGCTGAACGAGGTGGTATCCCGCACCATGGATCTCCAGCGATTCAGCCTGGCGGCGGAAAAAATCCAAGTGGAACTGGATCTGGACCCTCATCTTCCCTTGGTGCGCGGCAACGCCGGACAGCTCCAGCAAGTGCTGATGAATCTGATGGGCAACGCGCGGCAAGCGGTGGAGCCGCAAGGCCGCGGCGGAACCATCCAGGTGAGTACCCGGCGTTCCGGCGAGCGCCACGCCGTTCTGGAAGTGCGCGACTCCGGACCGGGAATTCCGGACAACATTCTAGCCAGAATTTTCGATCCGTTTTTCACCACCAAGCCGGCCGGCACCGGCACCGGTCTGGGACTCTCGATTGTCCTGGGTATCGTGCGGGAGCACGGCGGCCAGGTGAAGGTAGCGTGTCCGCCATCGGGCGGCGCTATCTTTACTCTGGAGTTTCCTGCCGTTGTGGCCGACCAACCGCATGCGCCGGCGCCTTCGGCGATTGGGCCGGGGTCGCTGGGATTCTCCTGGGAGCTTCAAAGCCTGGCGTTCCCGGCGACTCCCGGTGCGTCACGCCGCGCGGCGGCCAGTGGGCGGGTGCTGGTGGTCGAAGACGAGCCCACCGTGGCGCGGCTGATCGGCGATGTGCTCGAGGACCAGGGGTTTCGCGTGGACCTGCTCTTGGACGGCCGCGAGGCCCTCAAACGCGCGGCCACCGAGGACTACGACCTGGTGATTTGCGACATGAAGATGCCGGGCCTGGACGGCCAGAACTTTTATATGACCTTGGGGCTCACCGGGAATCCGCTGCAGGAGCGTTTCCTCTTTGTTACCGGAGACGTCGTCGCCGCGCATACCCAGGAGTTTCTGGTTCGCAACCGCCTGCCTCATGTAGCCAAGCCGTTCCGGGTCGAGGAACTTACCGAAAAAGTGCGGCAAGTGCTGGCCGGCGCCGAGCTGCTTCAGCCGGCGGCGACCGGATCAGCGGCAAGAACCAACGCAGCGAGGAAATGAGAATGCCAATGCGGGAACAAACGATTCTATTGGTCAGCGATGATGCCGGGTTGTGCGCCGCCGCCCGGAACGAGTTTGAATCCAAACCGGAAAGGCTGCGCGTGGCCGCGGTGAGCACCATGGATGCCGCGCGACGCATCGTCCAAGACGCCGCGCCCGCGGTCATTCTGCTGGAAGAGACCGTGGCGCTGGCCGGTCCGGAAGGAACGGCCGGAAAAACGCGCCTGGATTCCGTGGTTTCCGCGCTGGCGGCTTATGCGCCCGTGGTGGTCATCGGCGGCGCGGACCGCGAATGGGAGCTGGCGGCGCTGGTGGCGGCAGGCTCCGCGGACTTTGTTTCGCGTGCCGGAGGATGCCTTCCGGTAGCGCTGGGGTTGGTGGAGCAGCGGCTGCGCCAAGTACAGCACGCACCGGATGCGCCATTGCACCCGGTTCCCAGCAACCACGCCAACGGCAACAACGCCAATGGCAACAACGGGGAAGCTTTCGGCGAGACCCTGCGTCACGAGCTGAACAATCCACTCACGGGAATTTTGGGCAATGCCGAGTTGCTGCTCGCCGAAGTGCGGCGAAAGAACGACGGCCGGCTGCCGAGCGGCGGGCAACAGCGCTTGGAAACTATCGCCGCGCTCGCGGTGCGCTTGCGCGAAACGGTGCGGCGGCTCAGCGAAGCCTGGGAAGACCAGCATCACACCGCGCACTAGGCGTTCCACTGCGTGTCCCGCTCCCGCGGCCGCCGAGGGTCGCTACGCGCAGGCACCATCGCCAAGCAGCCCACCCGCCGTACGAATCCCTTTGCAACGGATAGCGCTCCTGTTAGGCTTACCCACCAGCGCCGCAACCCCGCGGCCCGCGCTACTCCCCATGAGTGAAAGTTCAGCTCGCCGCGCCACACAGGACCTCTTTCCGGAGCTGCTCCAGGGATTTCGCCAGCTCGAAGGGCGTTTTCCGCTGAACGAGATTGCCGCGCGCGTGGTGCATGCCGCTCTGGCGCAGCCGGGAATCACCGGCGCGCGTCTTTGGCGCATCGACCGCGGCAGCGCGGAAATTTGGGCGCAGGAAGGTGATCTGCCGGCCGCCGCCGGCCGCGCCATCGCCGCCGAACTGGAAGACGGCAGCGGCGCGGAGCCCACGTTGTGGACCGGCGCGCTCGGGAGCGACGATTTTCGCGTGCGGGTGCTGGAGGCCCGCGGCACCGCGCCGCTGGCAGACTCCGTGCGCGCCCAGCTCGACCTGCTGGCGCGCTTTGCGGCGGTGATCCTGGCGCTGGCGGAGCGCCGCGGCGCCATGGAAGAGCTTTCCAGCATCATCGAGGCCACCAAGCGCCTGAACTCCACGCTCGATCTCGGCGAGCTCATCCATATTATTTTGCAAATTGCCACGCGGCAGACCGGCGCGGATCGCGGCACGGTGTTTCTGCTGGACCACGATCACGGCGAGATTTGGTCGCTGGTCGGCCTGGGCCTGGAGCAGCACGTCATCCGCTTTGCGGCCGATCGCGGCATCGCCGGCTGGGTGGCGCGCGAAGGCACCGCGGTGCGCCTCGAAAACGCTTACGAAGACGCGCGCTTCGAGCCGGACATCGATCGCCGTCTGGGATTTACGACGCGGCGCCTGCTGTGCCTGCCGATCCGCAACGATGCCGGCGCCATCATCGGCGTGCTGGAGCTGTTGAACAAGGCCGAAGCCTTCACCGGCGAAGACGAAGCCTTTCTCGACGCGCTTTCCACCCACGTGGCGCTGGCGCTGGAGAAAGCGCAGCTGCACGGCGAGCGCATCGAAAAAGAAAAGATGGAGCGCGATCTGGCGCTGGCCCGCGAAATTCAGGCGGGCTTTCTCCCGGAAGCGCCGCCGGCGTGGCCGGGTGTGGAGATCAGCGTTTCGCACCGCGCCTCGCAGATGGTCGGCGGCGACTACTATGACTTTCTTCCGGTCACCGCCGCCGGAAAAGAAGCGCTGCTTCTGGTGGTGGCCGACGTGGAAGGAAAGGGCGCGGCGTCGGCGCTGGTGATGGCCAGCGTGCAGGCCACCTTGCACGCGCTGGCGGATCATGCCGAGCCCCTCGATAAACTGCCGGCCACCATCAACCAGAAAATCCTGGACCGCGCGCGGGCGTCGCAGGCGTTGGGGCGCGCGACCAAATACTTGAGCATGTTTCTGGCGTTCGTCGAAGACCAGGGACGCCGGCTGCGTTACGTCAATGCCGGCCACGTGCCGCCTTTGGTGGTCCGCGCCGATGGGCGCCGCGAATGGCTAGAAACCGGGGGAACGATCGTGGGACTTCTTCCGGAAGCCCGCTACGAATGCGGATCCGTGGCGCTGCAACCCGGCGACCTGCTGGTGGCCTGCACCGACGGCATCACCGAAGCCATGGACGCCTCCGGCAGCGAGTACGGCCGCGAGCGGCTGGCCCAATCGGTCACCCAGTGCCGCCAAGAGAGTCCGGCGGAAATCATGCGCCGGATTTTGGACGAAGTGGAAACGCATTCACGCGGTGGCATTCACGAAGACGACCGCATTCTGCTGGTGTTGAAGGTGACGTAAACACCCCGGCGCAAAAAGTCGCGAAAATGAGGAAAGAGGCGGCCGCGCACGCGGCCTTTTTTTCGAGGCGCGATCTACCGGAGCGATTCGTAAAAAGCCAGGACCCGGCGGCGAAATTCGGCGGGCTCGCAACCCAGAGCGGCAGTGTGCTGCGCGCCAGGCACCACCCACATTTGTTTAGGTCCAACGGCCGCGGCGTAAATGCGCTCCGTGTGGCGGCACGGCAGTGCCACATCTTTCTCATCGCAAATCAGAAAGACCGGGAAGGCTCGCGCGGCCACTGCGTCCTCCGGGGCGACGTCCGCGGCGGAGAAACCCGCGAGCGATTCGGCGCGGTAAATCATGGTCCAGGTTCCGGGAGCGAACAGCGTTTTTCCGAGCAACGGGGAACGCCGCAGGCCGGCATAGTCATAGGAAGCTTCCCGCAAGCTGGAGAACGCCGCCTCGGCCACCACCGCTTCAATACGCGGGTCGATCGCCGCCGCTTGCAGCGCGATACCCGCGCCCATCGATTCGCCCAGCGCGAAGATGTGCCGCGGATGTTCCGCGGCTTCCAGGGCATCCACGATCGCGCGAGTATCGTGGCGCTCCAGCCAGCCATAGGTGGCCATCGGGCCTTCGCTTGCGCCATGCGCGCGAGCGTCCATCATCACCACGTGGTAACCCGCGTCCAGCAACAACTGCGCATGCCCAAGGACTCCCATGCGATTGTCGCCCACGCCGTGCAAGACCAGAACCCAATCGGCGCCGGGTTTCGACGAGCGCACTTTCCAGCCGCGAAGAAGCACGCCGTCGGGAGCTCGCACGTCGAAATCTTCACGCCGCGCGCCGATCGGCGAAAAAGCCGCGTCGGCTTGGGGAAGGAGGTCTGGCGTGAACTCCCGGCGCACTGGGTGCAGAAACCAGGGCCCCACCACCCAGCCGGCCCCGGCCGCCAGCAGCGGAGAGAGAAATAGGAGAATCAGAAGGACACAGACCAAGCGTGGCATTCCCCAATAGATACGCGAAAATCTCGTGAAAAGTTCCCAAACGCCGGCGCCGGCGTCTGCTAGGAAGAAAACAAAACGGATTCGCGCTGGAACATTTTAACCGCGAGGAACAGCGCAATCCCGGCGTACACGGACGTCGAAAGAAAAATCAGCGCGATGTAATTCCAGTGGTACGTGCCGGTGACCAGTTCCTTGCACAACAGGCTCACGTTGAGAATAGGAATCACGGCCAGTTTCGGCGTGAGCTCAATGCCCGGCAGCACCGCGGCGATGGCCGGCACCAGCACGATGAACGTCATTGGCGTGAGGTAACTCTGCGCTTCCTTGTAGCTCTTGGCGAAAACGGAAATAGCGATGAGCACGGCGGAAAAAAGTACCGCGACCGGCACCGCCATCACGAACACCGCCAAAACCGTCTCCGGATGCATGCTCATCATCGGAAAACCTTCCAGATCGGTTTGCGGCGGCATCAGTTGCGCCAGGGCCCAGAAGGAAACGCCCATGGAGGCCGCCGAGAGCGTCGCGGTGGCTAGCGACGCCGTCAGCACCAGCAGGAACTTGCCGATCACCAGGTGCGTCCGCTTGATGGGACTGGAAAGAATGGTCTCCATGGTGCCGCGTTCTTTTTCGCCGGCGGTCAGATCCATGGCCGGATACATCGCGCCGGTCATGCACATGAGAATCACCAGGTAGGGAATCAATCCGCCGTAGGTTTCGCCGGCCACCTTCTCGGGTGAAACCACGTTTTGCTGCCGGATGTCGAACGGCTTCATCAGGCTCTCGGGTAGGTTCCGCGCCGCCAGGCGGCCGCGCACCATGGCGTCGCGGTACTCGGTAAAGACTTTTTCGATGCGCGTGGCCCCGAACGCCGACTTGATGTCTCCGGAAAAAATGTAAATCTTTATGCCCGGACGCTCGCCGCTCTCGACGGCGGCCTGGAAACCCGGCGGGATATCCACGGCCGCGCGGATCTTTTTGTTGGAAATGAGATCCACGTAATTGCCCGCCGCGGGCATTACCCGGAGATTCTTGGCGTTTTTCAAGCCGGCCAGCAACTCGGGGGAGTCGGCGCCGCCCAGGATCACGATTCTGGAAGGCTCGCGGCTGGCTTCACCAAGAATTTCCGCGAACGAATACACGACCGCGCCGGCCATGGCTGGGAACAGCAAGAGCGGGATTAAGATCGAAGAAATCAGCGTCCGGCGGTCGCGCAACGCTTCGGTCAGCTCCTTGCGATAAACGACGCCGATGTTGCGCAGCGACATGCTCAGTGGTCCTCCGCGGTAGCGTAGTGCGGCGTAACCACTTTGACGAAAATCTCTTCCAGGTCCTGTTCCTGGTATTTGTCGCGGAGTTGCCCCAGCGAGCCTTCGGCCAGCAGCTTGCCGCTCTGGATGATCCCGATGACATCGCAGAGCTTTTCCACTTCGCTCATGATGTGCGTCGAGAAGATCACAGTCTTACCGAGGTCGCGGCACTCGCGGATGAACGCGGTGATCGTTCGCGCGGTCATGATGTCCAGCCCCAGCGTCGGCTCGTCGAAGATCATCACCGGGGGATCGTGAACCAGGGTGCGCGCGATGGAAGTTTTTTGCTTCATGCCGGTGGACAGCTTGTCGCAGCGGCGGTCGCGAAATCCGTTCATGTCCAGCCGGTCGAAAATAGCGTCGACGCGTTTCTTCAGCAGGGAATCTTCCATTCCGTTCAACCGCCCGAAGTATTGGACCATCTCCCGCGCGGTCAGCCGGGGATACAGCGCCGTGGCCGTGGAAAGAAAGCCCACGTGGGCGCGCACTTTTTCGGGTTGCTCCACGATGTCGTAGCCCGCCACCAGCGCGGTGCCGTCCGTAGGCTCCAGAATGGTGGCCAGCATGCGCAGCGTGGTGGTTTTTCCGGCGCCGTTCGCTCCCAGCAGGCCGTAAATCTGCCCCGGCTGGCAGCGGAACGTAATGTCGTCGACGGCGCGAATCTCCCCGCGCTTCTTGTCCCGAAAGCGCTTGGACAGGTTACGAACTTCAATCATCGGGGCCTTTCCAGGGAGTTCGCGACACACAGATCGCGCTGGCCTGGTCTGCAACTCGGAGTGCCTTCAAAATGTTACTGGAAAAGGTGGCCGCCGTGTGCCCGGAAACCCGGTCCTTGGTTCAATGCGGCAAGGCCCCAAGGCATTTCCCTGGGCCATCGATGCTGGGCGTAACAGCCGTCGTTGCCAAGCTTTACGCCAGCCCTCCGGTGCCCGCACTCGCCGCGAGCGCATCCGTCCAAACAGAAGCGGCCCGCCGGGCGACAACGCCGCTAGGGAAAGCCCCAGCCCTATTGCTACAATCAAGCCTTTTGAGGCCCACCAAACCGGGGCCAGTAAGCCTGGGATATGCCAAGGAACCCCGCGGAGCGCCAGTACGCGCGCGCCGTGGCGTGTGCGGGCCGAACGCGAAGCGAAAAGGAGCGCATGGATCGCAAGCTGCGAAACCGGATACTGATCTTCCTGGTGTTGGCGGGCGTAGTGGCCTTTGCGCTGATTCGCTTCAGCGGCCGCCAGCCGGTGGCCAAGATTTTCGCGGTCACGCCGGTCCGCGCCCGGGTCGTTTCTTCCATTTCCAGCAACGGAAAAGTCGAACCGATTTCCCCCTTTGTGGTGCGCGCTCAGTTGGACACTTTCGTCGAGAAAGTTCGCGTCGTGGAAGGGCAAGCCGTTAAAAAGGGGCAACTGCTGTTGGAGCTGAACGTGAAAGAGGCCGCGGCGCAGCTGGCCGAAGCCAAGTCCAAACTCCTGCGCGCCCAGGATGACTTGCGCGCGGCAAAGGCCGGCGGAAGAGCAGACGAGGCGGCCAAGACGGCTGGCGCATTGGCCGGCGCCATCGCCCAGCGTGACCGCTTGCAGCGCAATCATGACGCCCTGGAGCGCATGATCGCCAGCCAGGCGGCTACCAAGGACGAACTGGCCGCCAACGATCTGGAATTGGCCAAGGCCCAGTCGGAGGTCACCCGTCTGACCGCCGCCAAGCAGGAGTTCGATCGTGGCGTGAAACTCGACGCCAATCGCGCCGAGCTCCAGGTCGAGCAAGCGCAAAGCGAGGTGGCAGCGCTCGCCGAAAAGGTTGGCAACGGCCGCATCGTGGCTCCCGCCGACGGCACCCTCTACTCGCTGCCGGTCAAGACCAGCGACTTCGTCAAGACCGGCGATCTTCTGGCGGAAATGGCCGATCTGCGCAAAGTCCGCGTCCGCGCATTTATCGACGAGCCCGAGCTCGGTGGGCTGGAGCCCAACGAGCCGGTCAAAATTACCTGGGACGCGCTGCCCAATCGCACCTGGATCGGAAGAACTTCGGTCATCCCCAAGCAAGTGGTGCAGCGCGGAACCCGTAGCGTGGGCGAGTTGCTGTGCGAGGTCGACAACGACAAGCTGGAGCTGCTGCCCAACATCAACGTAAACGTGCGCATCAATTCCGCCGAGCGCGCCAACGCCCTGACTGTGCCGCGCGGCGCCGTGGAAGCCGAGGGCGACCGCCGCTTCGTGTTCGTGGTCAAGGCGGCCAACGGCCTGGGTGTCGGCGATCGGGCCACCCTCGAAAAACGCGAAATTCACGTGGGCATTGCCGACGCCACCAACTTTGAAGTCACCAGCGGCTTGCGGGAGGGAGAACTCGTGGCCCTGCCCGGCGACTTCGAACTGCACGACGCCATGGCCGTAAGAGTTATGACTACAGATCCGAGCAATGTCCGAGGCCGGACGGATGCAAATTAGCGCGGCTCTTCCGATTCTGCTGTGCATGACGGTCCTGCTGAACGTGGCGGCACCCAGTCGCAGCGCCGCCGCAGGCGTGAATCAGGAGGAAAGCCTGGAAGCCGGCCGGCACGCTTACGAAACCGGCGAGTACGCCAAAGCCGCGCAATTCCTGCAGCAAGCCGCCGCCAAGAATCCCGAAAACGGCGAGGTCCAGTTCCTGCTGGCCAAAACCTACTACGAAACCCAGCAGCACGACGCCGCCATCGCCAGTGCCGAGAAAGCCGTGGCCGTCGAACCGCAAAACTCCAAATTCCACGAATGGTTGGGCCGGGCCTACGGCGCCAAAGCCGAACACGCCGCTTGGTTTTCCGCGATATCTCTCGCGAAAAAGACCGGCAAGGAATTCGAGAAGGCCGTGGAGCTCGACGAAAGAAATTTTGCCGCGCGCCAGGCCCTGATCGAGTTTGATTGCAGCGCTCCCGGGATGGTGGGAGGCGGAGAAGACAAGGCCCGCCCGGAAATCGAAAAACTCGCGTCCCTGGATGCGTCGGAAGGGCATTACGCGGCGGGCAATTGCCGGCGGCAAAAAAAGGATTTTGCGGCGGCCGATGAGGAATTCACCAAAGCCCTCGAAAGTCATCCGAAGTCCGCCGATCTCCTCTATGACATCGGCGACTATGCCGTGAAACACGCCCAGGCGGGCCGGCTCATCGCCGTCGCGGACCAGGGCGAGCAGGTCGCGCCGGCGGATCCTCGCGGGAAGTTTTACCGCGCCGTGGCTTTTGTGCTGAAGAAGGAGCGCCCGCAGGAAGCCGAGCGCTTGTTGCGGGAGTATCTGCAGGTCGCGCCGGTGCGCAGTAATTTCCCGCATCCCTGGGAAGCCCATGAGTGGTTGGGGCGCCTCTACGAAAATCAGGACAAAACCCAGGCGGCTATCGACGAATACGAGGCCGCGCTGAAGCTCGACCCCAAGAGCAAAAGCGCGCACGAAGCCCTGAAGAGATTGAAGAAGAGCTGATGTGCCTCCAACGAAATAAAGCCGTAGCCGGAGCGGTTCGAACACGGACTGCAACGCTGGAGACCCAACCTATGGGCGGTGTAGCGCCATGATGGAGGTGCGGGAAACCTTTTCGGTGGCCATCGACGCCCTGCGCAGCAACAAGCTGCGCGCCATTCTTACCTCTCTGGGCGTCATTATCGGCAGCGCCTCCATCGTTCTGGTCGTGACCGTCGCTTTGACCAGCAAGAAATTTGTCATCTCTCAGATCGAGGCCGTTGGCTCCAACCTTCTTTGGGCCGAGATGGTGCGCTCTTCCGACAAAGCCCAGCCACTGAACTACGAGATCTCCATCGCCGATATGGAAGCCGCCAAGGCCGAGATTCCCGAGGTGTCGGAGACCGCCGGCCTCCGGGAACTGCCCATGGAAGTGGTCGTTGGCGGAAACATCCGGCCCGTCAATCTGATCGGCGTCACCGAAGGCTATCAAGCCATCCGCCGCCTGGTCATTCTGCGCGGCCGGTACTTCGACGCCTTGGACATGGAAACCCGCAGCAAGTTCTGCCTGATCACCGAGCAGCTTTCCAAACGCGTGTTCGGCGCGGAGAATCCCGTCAACCGCACCATTCGCATGGGCGAATTGACCTTCACGGTGATCGGACTTTTTCGCGAGCGCGTGACCACCTTCGGGCAAACCGAGATTCAGGACGAATCGGTGATCATCCCGTTTTCCCTGATGAAGTACTACACCGGCGTCGATGTCCTGCGCACCCTCTACGTCCAGGCCGCCAAGCCGGAGGACGTTCCCGCGGTGCAGCGGCGCTTGCAGCAGTTGCTCAGCAGCCGCCACCCGGCCAAAGCGGAATATAAGGTCCAGACGCTGACTGCGATTTTGAGCGCCGCGCAGAATATTTCGCTCGCGCTCACCATCGTGCTGCTCTTGACGGCCTTCATCGCTTTGCTGATCAGCGGCATCGGCATCATGAACATCATGCTGGTCACCGTGACCGAGCGCACCCGCGAGATCGGCATTCGCAAAGCCATCGGAGCGGCGCACCGCGAAATTTTGTATCAGTTCTTGATTGAAGCGTTTTTGATCAGCGGCGGCGGCGCGATCATCGGTATTTTGATCGGTCTGGCGATTCCCGCGGCCATCCAGCCGCTGCTTCCCGGAAATCTGCGCATTCCGGTTTCGGGTCTCAGCGTGCTCGCCAGCTTCGTGGTCTCCTGTTCGACCGGACTCTTCTTCGGCTATTTGCCGGCCGACCAGGCCGCCAGGTTGCAGCCCGTCGAGTCGCTGCGATACGAATGAGATATTATTTCTGTCTGCGCGAAAATGGGTTTCACCTTAGAAGACCCAAGGAGTCCGCCATGCACGTCATGAAAATCGCGCGAAAGCAGGGTAAGTCGATGCGCACGCTGTGGCGCAGCTTGCTCGGCGTCGTGATGTTAGCCATGCTGGCCGGGCCGGCGCCCGCGCAAGAAGCGCAGCAGCCCGCTAGCGGCACTGTGGCTCTGACTCTGAAGCGGGCCGTCGAGCTCGCGCTGCAAAACAGCAGGGACATTCAGATCGCCAAGCTCCAAGCCAGCCTCGCAGACCGTTCCGCGATGATCACCAAATCGCAATTCCTGCCCAACTTCTACGCCGGATCCGGCTTGGGCTACACCTACGGCATCCCCGAAACACCAGGGGGTCGCGCGCCCTCGGTCTTCAACATGACCTACACCGAACAGATTTTCAACGAGCAGTTGCGCGGACGCGGCAAGGAAATGACCGAGCAGGCCAAGTCGCAGAAAATTCTGCTCGACGATGCTCGCAACAGCGTGATTGCCCGCACCGCCGCGGCCTATCTGGAATTGGGCATGGTGCGCCATTCGCTCGACCTCTTGCACAAGGAGCAAGAGAGCGCGGAGAAGATTCTGTCCGTCACCCAGGAACGTGAGGGAGAAAACTTCGAGTTGCCGGTGGAAGTCACCAAATCCCAGCTCACCAAAGCTCGAGTGGTTCAGCGTATTCTGCAGCTCGAAGGCCGCCAGGATGAGCTGGAAGTCTTTCTGCGCAGCCAAACCGGCCTGGCTCAGGACACCCCCATCGAGGTTACTCCCGAGGATTTGCCCGGCGAAGCGGAACAGCAAGGCGCCAACCTGGTCGCGCTGGCGCTGCAGAGCAACACTTCGCTGTTGGTAGACCAGTCCGACGTGCGCGCCAAGGAGTTTCGCCTGATCGGCGAAAAGCGCGCCTACTATCCGACGCTGGAGTTGGTCGGCGAGTACAGCCTGCTCGCGAAATTCAACAATTACCTGGATTTCTTCAAGACCTTTCAACGCAACAACTTCAATGCCGGCGTGCAAGTGCAGGTGCCGATTTTCAGCGCCCAGAACAAAGCCAATGTCGCGCTGGCGCAAGCCAATCTCGAAGTCGCCAAAGCCAATCTGGCCAGCAAGAAAACCGAAGTGAGCGCCGCGGTGCGCCAGAAGACCCGGCACTTGCGAGAGCGCGACGCCGCCAAAGAAGTCGCCCGCCTGGAGCTGCAACTCGCCCAGCAAGACGTCGCCGTCCTGCAATCGCAATTCGGCGAAGGCAAGATCAACCTGCGTGAAGTGGAGCGCGCCCGCCTCCAGGAAAACGAAAAATGGATGGCCTACCTCGACGCCAATTTCCAGCGCCAACAGGCCCAGCTCGATTTGCTGCAAACCGCCGGCCAACTAGACAAAGTCTGGCAGTAGAGTCGCCATAGTGTAGGCGCTGGGCTTCAGTTTACCCTGAGGTACGAAGGGCCCGGCGAGCCACTCGGAGCCAGTCGTCGTAAACGGGACAACATCGTGCTCCTAGATCAAAAAACTCTAGCCGCCTTCTTATCCGCGGCAAAAAAACTAGACGCCGGCTTCGCCCATCTACCCGCGCACGAACCCGATGCCCCAGGCGCGCAGCGCATCGAAGAAATCCTGAACGCCACCGCCGAGCGCCTGCACGACAACTACCCATACTTCCATCCACTCTACGCCGGCCAAATGCTGAAACCTCCGCATCCAGTAGCCCGCCTCGCCTACGCCCTGGCCATGTGGATCAATCCCAATAATCACGCGCTCGATGGCGGCCGCGCCACTTCCGCCATGGAAAAAGAAGCCGTCGCCGAAATCGCCGCAATGTTTGGCTGGACCAATTTCCTCGGCCATCTGTGCGGCGGCGGCACCATGGCCAACCTCGAAGCTCTGTGGGTCGCGGGCCAACTCCAGCCCAACAAGAAAATCCTGGCCAGCGGGCAATCCCACTACACCCACCAGCGAATCAGCGGCGTCCTCCGCTTGGAGTTCGAGTCGCTGCCCGTGGACTCCACCGGACGCATGGACATCGACGCGCTAAAAAAACGCCTGCAACGCGGAGACGTCGGCACGGTCGTCGCCACCATGGGCACCACGGCGACGGGCTCGGTCGATCCGCTACCGGACATCCTGGCCCTGCGCGAGCGCCACGGTTTCCGCGTTCACGCCGACGCCGCCTACGGCGGCTACTTTGCCCTGGCGCAAAATCTCGCGGAATCCGCGAAGTCCGCGTTTGCCCGCATCACCGAGGTCGACTCCATCGTCATCGATCCCCACAAGCACGGCCTGCAACCCTACGGCTGTGGCTGCGTGCTCTTTCGCGATCCCGGCGTAGGCCGCCTCTACAAACACGACTCCCCGTATACCTATTTCAGTTCCGCCGAGCTGCACCTGGGCGAGATCAGCCTGGAGTGCTCCCGCCCCGGCGCGGCTGCGGCGGCCCTGTGGGCCACCCAGAAGCTCCTCCCTCTAAAAAAGGGCGGAGAATTCGCCCAAGGTCTGGAGCGCGGCCGCCAGGCGGCCTTGGCCCTGCACGCAAAAGTGCAGGCCGACGACCGCTTCGTTCCGGGTTTCGTCCCCGAACTGGACATTGTCGTATTTGCCCCGCGAGCCGCCACCTTGCCGGAGATGTCCACGCTGTCGCGTAAAGTCTTCGCCGCGGCGGCCAGGCATGATTTGCACCTGGCAGTCGCCGAGCTGCCGGTAGCCTTTTTCCAAGGTATTGGGGAACAACTCCCCAGCGACACCAATACTTTGACGGCGCTTCGCTCCGTGCTAATGAAGCCCGAACACCTCGATTGGATAGACCCGATTTGGAACAGAGTGCGGGCGGCAATCGATGAATCCTGCAAACCCGCCTAGCCTCCTTTCTGACTCGTTGCCCAGCCCTAACCCCGCGATCCGTGGAACTTCCACTTAATGCGCCATTTAGCTGCTCGGTGCTCGATATGCACCATTTACAGAAAGGGTTGGAGCGCCATCCCCAACTCCGGTAAACTATCATCTAAGTTGCATGGGGCTCTGGGGCACGCTGCAGGTGCGGCCTGGCACGGCTGCAATTCCTAGGACAGAACGAGACGCAGCAGCACCGTGGTTCTGTTTCTAGAATTCTGAGGGTGAATAATGCCGGATGTTATGAAGACTTTGCTGTTGAATCCGCCGAGCTTCGAGAATTTCGACGGCGGCGCAAGCTCGCGCTGGCCCGCAACCCGCGAGATCGAGTCCTATTGGTACCCCGTATGGCTGACCTACCCCGCGGGCATGATCCCCGGGAGCCGCCTGCTGGACGCCTCGCCGCACAAGATCAACTGGCAGCAGACCATCGAAATCTGCAAAAGCTACGAATTCCTGATTTTGTTCACCTCCACCGTGGGCTTCGCCAGCGACGTCAAGCTCATCCGCAAGATCAAAGAAGTCAACCCCAGCATGAAGATTGCTTTCGTCGGCCCGCATGGCCACATCAAGCCGGACGAAACGCTGATGGCCAGCGAAGACATCGATTTCGTGACCCGCGGCGAGTTCGATCACTCCGTGGTCGACTACGCCAAGGGCAAGCCGCTCAGCGAGATCCTCGGGGTGAGCTACCGCAAGGACGGCAAGATCGTTCACAACGCTTCCGGTCCGCAACTCCACACCGAAGAGCTGGACGCCCTGCCCTTCGCCACCGACATCTACAAGCGCGACCTGAAAATCGAAAACTACAACGTCCCGTTCCTGCTCCACCCTTACGTCTCCTTCTACACCACCCGAGGCTGCCCGGCGATGTGCACCTTCTGCATGTGGCCGCAGACCATTTCCGGCCATGCCTGGCGCACGCGTTCCGTGGACAACGTGGTGCGCGAAGTCAAGAACGCCCTGGAATATTTTCCGCAGATGAAAGAAATTTTCTTCGACGACGACACCTTTAACATTCGCCGCGATCGCGCCATTGAGCTCAGCCAGAAATTCAAGCCTTTGAAGTTCCAGTGGTCCTGCACCGCCCGCTGCCACAGCAAGTACGAAGAACTCAAGGCTATGGCTGACGGCGGCGCGCGCCTCTTCATCGTGGGTTTCGAGTCCGGCGACCCGCAAATTCTCAAGAACATCAAAAAGGGCGCCACCGTCGAGATGGCCCGCGAGTTCATGAAGAACTGCAAGAAAGTCGGCATCAAGGTCCATGGCGATTTCATCATCGGATTGCCCGGCGAAACCAAGGAAACCATCAACAAAACCATCGACTTCGCCAAGGAACTCGATTGCGAAACCATTCAGGTCTCCCTGGCCCACGCCATGCCCGGCACGGAACTCCACGACACCATGGCTGCACAAGGCTTCCTGAAGATCGAAGCTCTCGCCGATTCCGGCGGCCATCAGTTGCCGCACATCGAATACCCGCACCTCTCCAAGGCCGAGATGATGGGCGGCCTGAACCGCTTCTATGACGAGTATTACTTCCGGCCGCGCGTGGCCTGGCGCATCGTTCGCGAAGCCCTGTGGGACTCCAACGAGCGCAAGCGCCTGTACCACGAAGCCGTCGACTTCCTCAAGCTCCGTGCCGAGCGCTCCAAGTGGGTGCGCCAGGGCGGCGACATCGCCAAGCCCATGATCACTGTACCGGGGACCTCGTCGGCTTCCGGAAACGACTAAACTTCACCACATGGGACACGAGTTACGGGTTCGGATCAAGACGCTGGTCGTGATCCTGGTGATGGTGCTGTGCGCCAACATCGGCGACTTGATGCTCAAGCGCGGCATGAGCCAGATCGGCGCCGTCCAGCTTTCTCGCGCGGGCCTCGAACACGCGTTCCGCCTCACCGTTACCAACGGCACCATCTGGATCGGCATTCTCTTTCTCATCGGCTTCACCATCAGCTATATGACGGTGATGAGCTGGGCAGACTACAGCTACGTCATGCCCGCCGGCGCATTCGGCTACGCGCTGCTCACCCTTCTGGCGGTCGTCTTCCTGCACGAAAGCGTCTCGCCGCGCCGCTGGCTCGGCGTGGTGCTGATCTGCATCGGCGTCTTGCTGGTCAGCCAGACCAAACCCCGCACCACAGAAGTCGCCCGCCAGCAGGTCGCGGCATGATTCGCAGCCTCCTGGTCTTCCTGCTGTTCCTGCTGGCCAGCACCGGCGGCGAAATCGCCATCACCTACGGCATGAAAGCCACCGGCGAGCCAGCCCGCCTTCGCCCCAAACCCTTGCTGATCTTTCTCGGCCGTGCCGTCCGCAACGTTTGGTTCTGGGTCGGCATTCCACAGTTGGCCCTTTCCTTCTATCTATTGCTCCTGCTCCTCTCCTGGCAACCCATCAGCCTGGTAATCCCCGCCTCGGCCCTGAACCCCTACGTGTTGGGCACCCTAGCCGCCAAATACATCCTAGGCGAGCAAATCAGCCCGCAGCGTTGGGCCGGCGTCACCCTGGTCTGCGCCGGCGTAGCCCTGGTAGCCCTAAGCTAGTCGCCAGTAAGCTCGCCAATCGAACGTAAGTGCCTTATTTTGTTGATATTAAGGAGTGCGTACAACGGCGGCTGACCCACCCTGGTTGCTGAACACGAACTTGCCCCCGGCCTTCGCCAATTCGTACACCGGCCCGATCTTTTCCAGGTACGCCCGCCGTTCCTCTTGCCCGGTAACGAAATAGATCTTCCCGGCTCCGGCCCACAACTTCGCCAGCTGCGCATCCTCAATGAAAATAGGCGCCGCATCCGGAAACAATGACCCGTACCACAGCCCATTGATGCGCCCGTTGAAAATCAGCATCTGCTTTCCAGTGTAGAAGTTAACCGAAGACGCGTTCGAGTACTCGCCGTCGCAAACGATCTGTTCCCCGGGCCGAATCTGTCGCTGAATGGCCGCAGCCAAAGGCTGTGACCCTAGCACCGGCGCAAACACCCCCAGCGCCACGTGCGCGCACTCGATGAACACGCACATCATCAAGGCCAGTGTCCAATTCGCCGCGCGCGGCGATCCGCGCCGCCGCAAAAACCAATTCAGCCCGCTGCCGAACAGAAAAGCAATCGCCGTCCCCAGCAGCGGGCCGCGAAACAAACTCATAGCGCTCCCGGTCAAGTCCAGGAAATGCCCCAGCGACAAGACGTAAGCATCCGGATTCTTGTTGAGCAGATCGGCCAGACCAACCCCAGGCGGTCGGCGGATGCGAGATGACCGCCAGCGTGAAGGTCAGCGCCGAAATAATCAGACCGACCACGAGAAAAACGGTCGCGGAGATTCTTCCCGAGCGCGCAACCTCGCCTCCGTAAGCGGACTGCGCTTCCAGCCCGAGCCAGTGGCCCAGCAGCAGCGCCAGCCCGGGCAGCGCCGGCGCGAGATAATATTCCTGGCGCGTCGAGAAGCTGAAAAACAGCAGGATCACCACGGCCCACAGGAAAAACAGTAGCAGCGGCGCTTCCGGCGACCGCCGCATCTCCGCCGTACGCAGCAAGCGCAGTCTCACTTGACGCAGCGCTTGCGGCAAGAACGCACTCCAGGGCAGCAGCCAAACCAGAATCATTCCCCAGAACAGCACCAGCGGAAAAGTCCCGTAATCAACGGGATAGCGCTTCCCGATGTAGCGCAGAAAGTGCTCGTTCACGAAATAAAACCACAGGAAGCCCTTGGCCTGCCCAGCAGGCGGATTGCGCAGCGCGGCCAGCACATGCCAGGGCGCGGCGATCAGCAGCAAAACAAGAGTGCTGGAGACCAAACGCATCTTCAGCAGGTGGCGAAGGTCGCCGACCAGCAGCAGAAAAACGAAAATGATCGCGCACGGAAAGACCAGCCCGATGAGTCCTTTGGTCAGGACATTGAGCGCCATCGTGGCGGCCAATCCCCAGCACGACACGATCGACGGCCGCTGCTCTTGCCAGCCTTGCAGAAAGAAATAGAGTCCCAGGCCGATCCACAAGCCCACCAGAAGATCGGGTATCAGGATGCGCGTAAAAAGATACGGCCCGAACGAGGTGATGCACACCACTCCGGCCCACAGGCCCGCGTCCGGCGAGAGAAATTTGCGGCCCATGCGAACCAGCAGCAGAGCCAGCAGCAAAACGCCAAGACCTTGCGCCAGCCGCGCCGACCATTCGCTCACGCCAAAGAGCGAATAGCTCACGGCCATGGCCCAATAAGGAAGCGGCGCTTTTTCCAGATAGCGGATTCCGTTTTCGTGCAGCGTCACCCAATCGTGCAGCGTCAGCATTTCGCGGCCGGCCTCGGCGTGCGCGGAGTCCGCGTCGTCGAACAGCGACGGCCGGAACAAGTCCCGGGCCGTAAATGCAAAGCCACAGAAAGACCAGCCCCCAAATGGGGGAGAGCCAGCGGCGGTCGGAGGGAGCGGTCATGCGCAGCGCAGGCGTGCGGCGGCCGGCACGGGCAAGCGTTTCAGCTTTCTGTTCATGCGAGAAGAAAGTGTATCATGCGAGTTACAGTCCCTGCGCAAGACGCGAAGCGGAACCATCTTGACCAGCTGATGGACAGGAACGTGTTCGTGAACGCTCGAACCAAGGAAAAACCGTGCTGCCCACGCTGCGCCTGATCGTGCTGGTCCTGGCCGCCGCGCCGCTGGTGTACTACCTGCTTTCGCTGTACTGCGTCGTGGACTATTTTCGGGCGGTGCGGAAGCTTCCCGCGCGCAACGACGCTTTTGCGCCGCCGGCCAGCATCCTGAAACCGGTTCGCGGAGTGGACCGCGATGCCTACGAAAACTTCGCCAGTTATTGCCGGTTGAACTATCCGCAATACGAGATGATCTTCGCGGTGGCCGATCCGGTCGATCCGGCCATTCCAGTGATCGAGAAATTGCGACGCGATTTTCCGCAGCGGCAAATTCGCCTGGTCACTTCGATCGAGCGGCTGGGAGAAAATAACAAGGTCAACAATTTGTGCCGCCTGGTGAAGGAAGCGAAATACGATTTGCTGGTGATGACCGACACCGACGTCCGCGTCGCGCCGGACTATTTGCGCGAAGTGGCGGCACCGTTCGCCGACCCCGCGGTGGGAGGCGTGACGTCATTCTACCGCTGCATCGGCGGCGGCACGCTGGCCGCCGACCTGGACATGCTGGGCATGTGCGCGGACTCGGTGCCCAGCGCGTTGGTCGCCCGCAAACTCGAAGGAAAAGTGCAATTCGCGTTTGGCTGGACCATGGCCACCACCAAAAAGCACCTGGCGGAAATCGGCGGCTGGGAAGCGATGGTCAACTATCACTCCGACGATTTCGAGCTGGGCAACCGCATCGCCCGCCAAGGCTATCGTGTGGAACTGATGCGCGAGCCGGTGTCGATGGTTTTTCCCGAGGAAAATCTCGGAGAATTTTTGACGCACGAAATGCGCTGGTCGATTGGCTTGCGGAATGTCCGGCCCGCGGGCTACGCCGGGATGATCTTTACGCATGGCCTGCCGTGGGCGGTGGCGGCGGCGGTGGTGGCCGGCGCCGCGGGATGGATGGGCGTGGCTGTGCTTTATTTGGCGGCCTATGTGGCGCTGCGCTTGAGCGTGGCCTGGGCCGCGGGAAGCTGGGGCCTGGGCGATCCGATGGTCGCTCCGAGGCTCTGGCTCGTACCGTTGCGCGACGCGATCAGCGCCGTGGTGTGGTTCGTGGGATTTTTTTCCGACAAGATCCAGTGGCGCGGCCTGGAGTATCGTGTCAAGAAGCGCCTGCTGGTGCCGGTAGCCGGCGGGAAGCATCCGAACTGAAACCGTGGGGACGCGATTGATGGCGCGCACACGCGGCGCGAAAGAGATGAGCTGAGCATGCATGCGGTTTTGGCGGCGATCCATTGGCACGCAGGCTGGCGTTGGGCGCTGCTGGTTCTTGCGGCCACGCCGCTGGCTTTCTACTTTGCCGCCACGCTGGCCGCGTGGCGCTTTTTCCGGCGCGAACGCGCGCGCCGCCTGCTGGACTACACTCCGCCGGTCAGCCTGCTGAAGCCGGTGCGCGGCGTGGACTTCGGCTCCTACGAAAATTTTGCGAGCTTTTGCCGGCAAGACTATCCCGACTACGAAATTCTTTTTGCCGTGAACGACGAGAGCGATCCCGCCGTGTCGTTGATCCGGCGTCTGATGGAAGAGTTCCCGCGCTGCCGCATCCGCCTGTTCGTTGGCGCGGAGCGCCTGGGCGCCAACCGCAAGGTCAACAAGCTGGCCCGCCTGGCGGGCGAAGCCCAGCACGAAATCCTGGTGCTCACCGACGGCGACGTCCGTGTCGGCCCAAACTATTTGCGCGAAGTGGTCGCGCCGTTCGCCGACGATCAGGTTGGCGCCGTAACGTCGTTCTATCGCGCCATCGCGGAAGAAAATCTAGGCGCGCAACTCGAGGCCGTAGGCGCAGCCAGCGATTTCTTCGCCGGCGTGCTGGTCGCCGAGTGGATGGAGGGCATGACCTTCGCGCTGGGCGCCTCCATCGTCACCACCAAGCGCTGGCTCGGCCGCATCGGCGGCTTTCAGGCCATCGCGGACTTGCACTCCGACGACTACGAGCTGGGCCACCGCATCGCCAAGGCCGGCGGCCAGGTGCTGCTGTCGCGCGAAGCCGTCTGGACCATGTATCCCGCGCAAACCGCGCGTGGATTCTGGAACCATCAAGTTCGCTGGGCGCGCACGGTCCGCCTGTGCAGGCCGCTCTCATACGCAGGCCTAATCTTTACGCACGGACTACCGTGGGTGTTGCTGGCGGCAGTGATAGCGCCGACAAAGTGGATCGCGGCAAGTTACGTGTTGGCGTACCTGGTTCTTCGTTTCGCGATGGCGTGGACCGTAGGCGTCTGGGGTGTAGGCGACCAAGTGTTGCGACGAAAACTCTGGCTAATCCCGCTTCGCGACGCCATCCATTTCGTAGTCTGGATCGCCAGCTTCGCCTCCAACCGCATAGCCTGGGGCGGGGAGGAGTACATAATGCAAAAAGGGCAGATGGTTCCGGCGAATTCCAGGAAACCGTCCGACGCAACCCCAGTACTCCCAGCACCGCGATAAAACAGCGCCCCTAAAGTTGATGAAAAATTAGCGAATTATTTGGCTGGGAGGCCTGGACTCGAACCAGGATAGCCAGAGTCAGAGTCTGGAGTCCTACCAATTGGACGACCTCCCAGCGGGGAGGAACAAAAAGGAACCGCGGCACATCCGGTCGCTCCGGCAGCCACGATTCAACCTTTCTAATTTAATAGGGAATGCACAGGGCGTCAACCAAACGCGGCCGCGGGTAGTGCTTCCGTTGGAAAAGAAACTGAAACACTGCCCAGTCGCAAGAGATCGTTCCAGGACTGGGGTTGCCGGCTACCGGCGAGGGCATCAACGAGTTTCGGCCGACTGCGGTGCGGGAGCCGTTCGGCGAACGGTCGACACTAGGATCTAGTGCGCGCCAGGACCGGTCAGGGTCACTGCGGCGGCAACGCGGTCGGCGTCCAACTCCAGCGGTACTCCCAGCACGATCTCGAATTGGTAGCCGGTGTCGAAGAGGACTTCGCCGGCGTGGCGGCGGCCCAGAAGAACTGCGGCAACCGTCACCGCTGCGCCGATGCCCAACGTGAGTCCGGCAATAGCGCCGACGCTTGGTCCGACGTGCGGCGGTGAATTCAACGTAGGTGTCGGCGGCGTTGGCTGGGGCAGTTGGGCCAGGACGAGGCTTGGCGCGCCTTGGGCTTCAGGAGCAGTAGCCGCCGCCAGAGCCGTTTTCTCCGCGGCTGGATCTCCCGCTCGCGCTTCGGCGGTGGCGCCATCGAGAGGCACGTTGTAACCATCGGCGAAAACCACGTGAGTGAAGTGCATCTGCAACTGGGCACGGCCAGAAGGGCCGCGCTTCAAGACTCTGTCGATCAGGCCCTCGAAGTAGGTGCCCGCGGGAATGGCCAGCTCCTTACCTACCGTAACCGGAAAGGCGGTCACGGCGCGGACCGCATCTCCCTTATGGGTGGTGTTGGAGCGCACTGGGCTGGTCAGAGTCATCTGCACGCGAGTGCCTGCGGGGATGGTGACCGTTTGCTCCTGGGCCTGGGACGGCACCTGTGCCGCAGCCGCGGCGGTAGCCGGAGGCGCTTGCTGGACTTCCAGCGTCTGCTGTGGGGTCGTGGGCTCTTGCGCAAAACAGTCGGCGGCCATGCAGAGGGCCGCCATTAGAAGTAGTTGCATCGATTTGTTCCTCCGTTCCTGGCCCAGCCATCGCGCAGGGCGTGTTTACGGACGCAGTGGCGCGCCCGTAATTCGCTCCGCGCGATTTCTTTCCCGAGCTTTAATCGAAGAACAGCGCAAACGCTTCGGCCGCAAACTGCATCGACGCCAGCGAAACGGATCCGTCGGCATTGGTGCGCGGCGTGGCTTCGTCGGCGACCGACTTCTTGCTGAGGATTACCACGCGCGACGCGGCCTGGGCGACCAGTTTCTTGTTCTGCAGGATCTCTACTCGGGCCAGCGGGCCGAGTCCGGTCCAGCGAATCTGATACGTCCCGGCGGCAAGCGGTGTACCACCGATCTGCATGGGGCTCGCCAGCGTAACTGTTTTTGCGTGTACTTCCTGGCTGGCCGGTTGCGACG
Organism: uncultured Acidobacteriota bacterium; assembly: GCA_963788495.1. GTDB lineage: Bacteria > Acidobacteriota > Terriglobia > Acidiferrales > UBA7541 > Acidiferrum. Next base: position 478,249 of record CAWBGX010000010.1, read on the forward strand.
CGACCATGGGCGGCGCAGGACACGCGATGCCCGGGCTTCCCGAAGTGCCGCTTATGATGGTGGGCGGCGTGCCCGGCGTGGAGGGACTCCCCGGGATGACGGTCGGGGGCATGCCCGGTCCTCCTGGGATCACGGTGTCGGGTGTGCCCATGGTGCCTGGCGTGCCCGGAATCACCGTATCCGAAGTGCCGGACGTGGCAGGAGTGGGCACACACAGCGTGGACGACCTGGACTTGGCAATTTGCAGCGGCCTAGATTGCCGCACCGCCGCGGCCACCGGGGCGGCCTCCAGTGATAGCGGGGTTTGCAGCAGCATCTCGATGGGGGCGCCATTGTCCAGCAGGATATCGTTGCGCGAGCTGACGTCCACGTAGACTCTGGCGACCGCCGGGGCGATGCCTGGCGCGGCGCTGGCCGCGGAGCTCGGGCCCGGCGTCGATTGTGCCGCGGCGGAATTGCCGCTCGCGGCTGGATTCCCGGCGGTGGACGAGTCCGCAACGGCATCCGAGAGCTCCACGGTGTAGCCGTTGGCAAAAATCAATTTCGTAAAATGGAGTTGAAACTCGGCGTGAGCCGACAACCGCCCCGGCCGCTTCAGGGCGTCGATCTGGCCCTCAACGTAGGTGCCGGGCGGAATCGCCATGTCGTTGCCAACGGCAACTGGAAACGCGGTCGTCGCGTACACGGCGTCTCCGACCTTTACGGTCTTGGCCCATAGGGGGCGCGCCAGGGCCAAGGACACTTTGGTTCCCGGCGGAATGGTGATGATGGATTTCTGAGCCGTGCGGGTGTCTTGCGGGGGGTTTTGTGCGTCAGGCTGCGGCGCGCTCTTTGCTACTTCTTGCGCCAAACCTGCCCATGCGGTCAACAAAATTGCTGCCACAATTCGTCGCATCGCGGGTCACCTCCGAGTTCGTACTCTTCGGCCCCTAGTAAACAGACGCAGCGCTTAGCTTGCGGGTTTCACCATTGCGGCCACGCCCCAAGCAGCGGTCCGATGGTCACCGGTAATTGCGACTCCTGGACGAGGGCCAGTTTACAGGCTCGAGGGAAGAATTTTCGTCATGCTGTCATGCTACGGATGGAGGGCCGGCGGGGCGTCGGATATCTGGCGGTTGACGTCTTCGTCGGCTTTTTCGTGCAGTTCGCGGACTTTGGCGAGCTCGCGCTGGGAGGCGGGCGCATTCCCCATTTCCCGGTACAAGCGGCCAAGCCGGTAATGCGCGTCCGGCTGCGTGGGATCGAGTTTCTCTGCCCGCTGGAGCGCGGCGAGGGCTTCCGGGTAGCGTTTCTGCTCGGTCAGGATGGCACCGGCGTCGAGGTAGGCTATGCGCAGGTCGTTTTTCAGCTCGATAGCTTTGTTGAGCAGCGGGAGCGCCTTTTCCGGGTTGCTCTCTTTCATGGCGATGTCGCCGAGATAGGCCAGCGCTTGGGCGTGCGCGGGATCGACGGACAATTCGTCCTCGAAAGCGGCCTTGGCGTCGCCGTACTTGTGCTGCTTCCAGTACAGGTAGCCGAGGCCAAAATGAACGTTGGGTTCGCGCGGATTGGCCTTGGCGGCGGCTTGAAACTCGGCGACGGCTTCTACGGTTCTTCCCAGGCCGTCCAGCGCTTCGCCGCTCAGCATGTGGGCTGCTGCGGAGTCCGGATCGCGTTGCTGGACCTGGCGGAACTCCTCTAGAGCGCAGGAGTAGTTCCTGGACCACAGGCAGCTCTGCGCCAACAACTGATGCAGCTCCGTATTCGTGGGATCGGACTTGACGGCCGACGCGAGATGCTTGGAGGCTTCCGGGAAGCGTTTCGCTCCGTAGCAGCTCAGGCCCAGGAGTGTGCGTGCCTGGACGCTCTGGGGGTCTGCCGCCAGCGCCGCCGTGAGCGCGGAAATGGCCGGCTGGAAGTGCCCCTGCTTGAATTCCGCGAGTCCCAGATTGAGCTGAATTCCCGGAAGGTTTGGGCGCAGTGCGAGCGCCTTTTTGTAAGCGGGGACTGCCTGGTCGTATTTCCCTTGCTTGGATAGCACCAAACCCAAGCTGGCCATGGCCGCGGCGTCCTTGGGGTCTTTCTGCAGCACCAAACGCCAAGCCTTCTCCGCTTCGGGCAGGTTTCCTTGCTGCTCCAAGGCCATGGCCGCTTCGGGAGTGGGGGTTTGCGCGTTTAGAGGAACAGAGGAGAAAAGGGCCAGGAGAATCAGGCAGGTTATGTTGGACTTGTTCATGACCGAAAGAGATGTCTCGAGCGATTGCAAATTTTTGGGGGCAGCCCAGGGAGAAAGCCTGGCGCCGCGCCGCGAGGCCAGTGTACCTGCTTGTTGGGGATTGGAGTATGCGCCCGGCAAAGAAAAACGCGGCGGGCGGGTGTGCGAACCCGCTCCGCCGCGGCTGGGAAAACCGCTACGGGACCCTCGACCGCAGGGGGCAAGAATGCAGCCCCCCGCAGGGCGGAAGGCTAGAAGTACAGCTTCAACCCCACCTGCATGACGCGTGGGTCGAAGGCTGAGGTGAACTGGCCGAAGTTGCTGGCGCCAAAGTTGTTGCTGGTCTGGTTGAACTGGGTGTGGTTCCACGTGTTAAAGGTTTCGACGCGGAATTCCAGGCGGCTGCCGCGAGTTTCGCTGAAGACGAAGCTCTTGAAGAGCGAGAGGTTCCAGTTGTCGCGGCCCGGGCCACGCGCTGCGTTGTGGCTCAGGTTGCCGAACGAACCGATCGCCGGGTTAGCGAAAGCCGAGGGATCGATGTACTGAATGTCCTGCTGCTTGCCCGCCACAACCGTCTGTGGATAGGAAATGTGGCCGACCAGGTCCGGCCGGTTGGTGGCGTTGGGCAAACCGTTGCCGCCCTGTGCGCCGCTGAGGCCGATGTTGATGGGAATGCCGGATTCCAGGGTCACGACGCCGGAAACCTCCCAGCCACCCACCGCAGTCCGCAGCAACCGATTTTCGTTGTGGCGGAATAGGGGGATGTCGTAGATGAAGTTAACCACGGCATTGTGCGTCCGGTCGTAGCCGCCCGGGCCGACGTCATACTTCCAGCCCAGGTACGGGTTCGAGACGTTTTGCAGGTCTTGGCCGCCCGTGCCGCCGGTGCTGCCAGCGCTGCTGCCCGTGCCCGGGTCGATGGTACGCGACAGGGTGTAGAAGGCGCGCAGTGTGAGGTCATGACCAACCTGGGAGCTGAGGTCAATCTGCAAGGAGTTGTAGTGAGAGTTGGCTTCGTTGGTCGAAAGACGGACGGATCGGAAGCCCGGGTAAGGCAAGCCGGCCGCCGTAGCGTAGTTGGCGCCAGCGACGCCGTTGATGATAGGAATCAACGCCGACTGGTCCGGCAAGTTGTATTCCGTGCGGTCGCTCTGGAAGCGGTTCTGATTGCCGACGTACGACGCAGAAATAACGGTCCTGGCTCCGAGAGCATGCTGCACGCCGACGCTGTATTGGTAGCTTGCGGGCTGCTTGTATTCGGCTCGGTTCAAGCCAGTGATGTCCGCCGGGTTGATCGGGAAAGTAGCGGCCGCGCCGGTGGCCAGCGAGAGCCTTGGATTATCAAATTCCACCGGAGCTGGTGCGTTGACCTGCAGGCTGAACGGAATGTTCGGGCCGGCATCGTACATGTCGTTGCCTTGGATGCGCTCGTACATGATGCCGAAGCCGCCGCGGACAACCGTCTTTCCGCTGCCGGTGAGGTCATAGGCGAAACCTAGCCGGGGCCCGAACGATGCCCAGTGATTGTCCACCAGGCCCTTCGGTACACCATTGGTCCCAGGGATGCCGATACCGTTCAGGTACAGAGGGACGCCAGCGAGAATTGGGTTAGGGCTGGTGCCGAGACCTGGGCTACCGGCGTTGATCGTGCCGTCTGGATTGAGCACCGCAGCCTTGGTTGGATCATAGAGCGACGCGTAGAAGTTACCCATACGGTTGTTGGCCTCATAGGTGTGCGGAACGCCGTCCCAGCGCAAGCCCAGATTGAGGGTCAACCTGCGGTTAACGCGCCAGTTGTCTTGTACGTACGCGGCCCACGATACGTTGTTCCACAGGCCTTTATCTTGGACGGCAAGCTCTTGATAGCTCTTGGCATCGCCGAGCAACATGTCGGCGACGTCGTTGCCGGTGAAGGTGCCGTCAAAGGAGAAGCCACCCTGGGTCTGACCGAACAAATCCTGAATCTTCTTGTAAAGAGCCCAGCTCCCGCCAAACTTCAGTTGGTGGGCGCCCTTGGTGAGGGAAATGTCGTCGCGGATCTGGTAGTCGTCGGCCTTGTTGCGCCACGGCCAGCTGGAGATTTCAAATTGCGTGCCGGTCGTGCCCTTGAGGTCGATGTTGGGGATGCGATCCAAGTTGTTGGTGCCAGTAAAGAGCCTGGAATTGGTGCCGTCGTAGCCGGCCGGAAGCGCCAAGCTCTTCAAACCCGCACCAGCGAACGGAATAATGTTAATCCGGTTGCCGTTGTAGTTGAAGGCCGTTTCGTTCAACAGGGTGGGACTGATCGCATACGTCGCGTGAATGACGCCACTGAAGGACGGGTTGCCAAAGGTGTCGCCGACGGTTGGAACGTTAGCGCCGCTCCACTGGCTGATGGAGTAGCCTTGTGAGACTTGCTCGGCGATAAAGTGACCGAACACTGAGAACTTGCTGGTGAAGTTGTGATCGATGCGGACCACCTCTTCTTTCAAGTTCGTGGGAGTGTTACTGGGACCGTTGAAATTGGTTCCCGACGTGGGCGCTGGGAAAATGCCTGCGGTTAAGAGAGCCGAGGCGTTGGGGTCGATCATGCAGGACGGAATGGTGTTGCCAGGGAAGGGAGATCCCTGAACGATCCCGGCAGGCAGAACGCCGCCCGGGCAGTTCTTGGCGAGCACCGCGGCCGACACCTGCGCAGCGGAAGGAACATTGATCGTGGTGGCGCCAAAATTGCCGCCGAACGTAGTCGGATCAGGCACGGTTGTGCCGTTGGTGATGTTGCCTTGGATCAGCCTGCGCCATTCCATGTTGTAGAAGAAGAAGGTCCTTTTCTTGTCCCGGTTGTACAGCTTGCCGAAGGTGACCGGGCCGCCGACGTTGAAACCAAACACGTTAAGCCGCAGCTTGGCAACCTGGTTGTGGGAGCCGTTGGAATTCTCGGCTGGGTTGAAGAAGCCACGAGCGTCCAGCGCGTCGTTGCGGTTGAACTCCCACGCCGAAGCGTGCAGCGTGCTCGATCCCGACTTCAGCACCATGGTCATAGTGCCACCTGAGGAGAGGCCGTAGTCGGCGCTGTAGTTCGAGGTCAGGGCGCGAAACTCGGCGATGGCATCGGTAGAGGGAGCGATGCTCATGCCGCCCGCGCCGCCACGGTCATCGTCTTCGCCACCATCCAGCAAGTAGATGTTGTGGTTTTGCCGCATGCCGTTGAATTCCACGTTGGCGTCTCCGCCCACGGGGGTGTTAACGAAACCATTGATCTGGCTGGATGCGCCGGGCGTAAGCATAGCGAGCTGATAAATGCTGCGGCCATTCACCGAGATCTGCGCCATCTGCTGATCGGTGATGACGTTGCTTTGCTCGCCGGTATCGGTCTGCACGCGGACCGCATTGGCCTCGACGGTTACGGTTTCCTGCGCCGCGCCTATCTGCATCTGAAAATCGAGGCGCTGACGGTCGCCGACCTGGAGCACGACGCCTTTGCGCTCCGCAGCTTTGAAGCCCGAGGCTTCGACCTTGGCGTCGTAGTGACCAATCTTGAGGTCGGGCAGTACGTATTGACCCGAGTCACCAGTGGTGATGCTGTGGACCAAACCCGTCTCCGTACTGGTGACGGTGATTTTTGCATTCGGAACTGCCGCCCCGGACGGATCGGTGACCGTGCCAACGATCGTAGCGTCCTGGCCGAATGCGACAAACGGCAAAGCAAGCATGAGCACAACGAGAAGCAAAGCATGACGTACCGCGAATTGCTTGACCACACGGACAACCGTAGGAACACACAGAGACGAGAGAGAATGCATAGTTTCCTCCACCCCGAATAACGTTTTTGGGACCACCGTTAACGTACACGGAGCTTCTACTGGATTTGAATTCTTTGTCAAGCATTTTTTTTAATAGAGTAAAGTTGGAACATTGCTCTGTCCCCTTTTCGGATTTGGCTCCGCGGCAGGCATTTGGGGTCGAGGCAGCTGGCGCACTTAAGGATCAGGGTCAGAGAATGACCCACAGTTCCTCGACCATTCACAGGCGGAGAAAGGAGATAAGCATTTTATATTCAGTATGTTAATAGATGTTCGAGTTTTCAGTTGCCGGACTCGCATGCACGGAAACTTGCGGCTTTGTCAGGCGCGAGTCGCGTGGTTCGGTCCGCTGCCGGGAGCCCATTTTCCGACAGGTCCGACAGGCGCAATTCATGGGCGGTAATCGCCCAATTGGCCTAAGGAACAAAAAAAATGCAGAACTAAATATCGAAATCCTCTAGAGAAGAACGCGGCCTTTAGGTAGCGCTTCGCCCAATTTAGCGTCGGTTTGCCGCATTTCCCGAAAGAGGTGCAAATTGGAGGACATGATTACGCCGGGACTCAGATGAATGGCCGGAGGTAAATTAGTTTTGCTGGTGAGATGGTCGGCCATCATGCGGACCGCGATTTGGCCTTGCCGGTGCGGTTGCTGGTAAATGGAAGCCGTGATTGTGCCTCTTTGGAAATAGGGAGACATTTCAGCGAACAGGTCGGTGGTGATTAGCTTTATTTTTCCGGCCAGACCTCGCGCTCCCAGGGCGCGGCACACCGGCAAGCAGTTGACGGTATTCACATACAGGCCCGCGAGAGTAGGGACCCGGCGGAGCAGATCAAACGTTTTTTGGAAGCTTTCGTCCTCGTCCTCGTGTCCTTCGATTACCCCGGCGACCTTCCCGCCCAGGCAGTGCCGCGGAAAGGCTTCCGAAAAGGCATCGGTTTTCTTGCGATGATCTTCGGCGGTGAGCATGCCGGCGACGACGGCCACCTTGGAGCCCGGCGGCAGGAGCTTGCCCATCAGCTCGCCGGCGAGACCTCCATTCAAGGATGGCTCCACGCAGACGATACTGGAACGGCGGCTTTCCGGGGCATCGGTGGAGACGCAAACTACGCGAATACCTTTCTCTTCCGCGTCGTCGATAAGAGGCCGGAGATCTTTAGGATTGCCGGCCGTGAGAATGATTCCGTCGACGCCGCTTTGCACCAGTTCCCTGAATGCCTCGGTGTCACCTTCTCCGAGCACTTGCACCGGGCGGTTCACAAACTGAATGCCCAGCTGGGCGACCCGGCGCGCTTCGTCGAGAACTCCGCTCCACAGTTGGTCATAGAAAAAGTGGATTTCGCGGGGCATGCACACGCCGATGCGAGCGCCAGCTTTGGCAACAGATAGGGCCCGGGCCGCCAGATTGGGCGTATATCCGATTTGCCGCGCAACTTGCAGAATCCGCTGGCGCGTCGATTCCTTGATCCCTCCGCGGCCGTGCAGGGCGCGATCCACCGTGCCGATGGAGACGTTCGCCAACTCGGCGATCAGGTGAATGCCGCTTCGTTCTTTGGCCATGCCTCTCGCTCGCGTCGCCTTCACCTTCAAAACGGCGAAGCGCTTCCGCCTCGCACCGCCAGCCGCAAGAAACTCGGGCGTCGGTTCCTGAATTCAGTCAGCCCCGGAGTATCGTGATCCTCATCTTACGTCACCTGGGCAGGCTCCAGCCGTTAAAGAAGCGGGGAATTCGTGTACGTTAACGGTGATATACTCCCGCGCGGTCAAGTCCTCCGCGGTGGGGCACCTTCCCGAATCAAGGAGCTAAGGAATCGATGCGTAAAGCGTCCTTTATATCGCAACTCATTCTCGGCGCCGCAGTCTTGTGCGCGATCAGCGGACCCGCAGCGGCGCAACAAGCCTCTGGCGAGCCGTTGTACAAGAACCCAGCGCTCCCGTTGGAGCAGCGTGTCGACGACCTGGTTTCGCGGATGACCCTGGAAGAGAAAGTCTCTCAGCTGGGCCACACCGGGGACAGCGTACCGCGATTGGGAATTCCCGAGTACAACTGGTGGAACGAGGGCCTGCACGGCGTTGCCCGCGCCGGATTCGCCACGGTTTTTCCCCAGGCCATCGGTTTGGCGGCTACGTTCGATGAGCCGCTGATGCACCGCATTGCCGACACTATCAGTACCGAGTTTCGAGCGAAATATTACGCCGAGATCCATCCGGACGGATCAACGGAGTGGTACCGCGGGCTCACGATCTGGTCTCCGAACATCAATATTTTTCGCGACCCGCGCTGGGGGCGCGGTCAAGAGACGTACGGGGAAGATCCCTACCTGACCTCGCGTTTGGGCGTGGCCTTCGTCAGCGGATTGCAGGGGAACGATCCCAAATATTTGAAAACCTTGGCTACACCCAAACACTTCGCGGTACACAGCGGTCCGGAATCGACCCGGCATTCCGTGGATGTGCTGGCATCGCGGCACGATATGGAGGACACCTACCTGCCGGCATTTCGGGCCACGGTGATGGAAGCCAAAGCAGGGTCGGTGATGTGCGCCTACAACTCGCTGAACGGCCAGCCGGCGTGCGCCAGCGGGCCACTGCTGCAAGAGCACCTGCGAAGCGATTGGGGCTTTCAGGGCTACGTGGTGTCCGATTGCGGGGCCGTCAGGGACGTTTTTGAGGGGCACCACTTTGCGAAGTCCATCGAGGAGGGCGTCAGCGTCACACTGAAGACCGGCACCGATCTGGTCTGCGGAGACCCGCGAAGCCGGGTCAGCTATGAGCGCACGGCGCTGCTGAAAGCGGTCCAGCAAGGGCTGCTGGCGGAAACGGATATTGATGTGGCTTTGCGACGGCTGTTTCGAGCCAGGTTCCGCTTGGGCATGTTCGATCCGCCTTCCATGGTTCCGTATTCGCGAATCGCTCCCGGGGAAAACGATACCGAGGCGCACCGGCAGCTGGCATTGGAGACCGCGCGCGAATCCATCGTCTTGTTGAAGAACAAGGACCGATTTCTTCCATTGAAGCAGACCTACGCGACGATCGCCGTAATCGGGCCGGATGCCGACAACCTGGATGCCTTGACCGGGAACTACACCGGCACGCCTTCCAAGCCGGTGACCATCCTTGCGGGGATTCGGCAGCGCTTTGCGAAATCCAAAGTGGTCTACGTCGAGGGCACTGGATTGGTGGGTCCAGTCACCAAGGCGATTCCGGCGGACGCACTGTACACGGATGACTCGCGGAGCGAACATGGCCTCAAAGCGGAATACTTCTCGAATATTGAATTGCAAGGCGCGGCGGTTCTGAGCCGTACCGATGCAACGCTCGACTTTGCCTGGGGCGACACTGGCGTTTCGGCGGAGTTGCCGAAAAACTATTCGGTGCGCTGGACCGCGGTGCTGCTTCCGCCGGAAACGGGCGACTACCTCATCGGATTCACCGGGCAGGACGGCTACCGCGTGTGGTTGGACGGCAACCTCATTGCCGAAGACTGGGACGTGCACCACCCGGCCTCCACGCAAACGAAAAAGTTGCATCTCGAGAAGGATCACGCTTATCCGGTCAAGGTGGAATATTTCGAGACCATACGCAGCGCCGAAGCTCGCCTGGTGTGGAGCGTGCCGGAACGAGAAGGGCAAAATGCGCTGGAAGCCGCGCGCAGCGCCGATCTGGTGGTCATGGTCCTGGGTTTGTCGCCCAGAGTCGAGGGCGAGGAGATGAACGTGCACGTCGAGGGCTTTTCGGGGGGCGACCGCACCAGCCTCGATTTGCCTGGGCCGCAGGAACAGTTGCTGGAACGCATCTACGCCGCTGGCAAGCCGACGGTGCTGGTGTTGCTGAATGGCAGCGCGCTGGCGGTGAATTGGGCCGATGAAAAATTGCCGGCGATCCTGGAGGCGTGGTATCCGGGCGAGGAAGGCGGAACCGCGGTTGCGGAAGCGCTGGCGGGCGACTTCAGTCCGGGCGGGCGCTTGCCGATTACGTTTTACAAATCCACCGAGCAGCTTCCTGCTTTCGAGGACTACTCGATGAGCAAGCGGACGTACCGCTTCTTCGATGGCGAACCTTTGTATCCGTTCGGCTACGGTCTGAGTTACACCTCGTTCAGCTACAGCAAGCCGCGCGTCGATCGCGCCGGCGTCTCGCCCGACGACGCGGTAACCATTTCTGTCGATGTCACAAACAGTGGCACCGCGGCAGGCGACGAAGTTGTGCAGCTTTATCTTACGCACCCCGGCGTGGCCGGCGCCGCACTGCGCGCTCTGCAGGGCTTCCAGCGCGTGCATCTCGATCGCGGGCGGCGGAAGACGGTGTCGTTCACCCTGCGCGACCGGGGCCTAAGCATTGTCGACCAGGCGGGGAAACACCGGATCGTACCGGGCACCGTGGACGTCTGGATGGGAGGCGGCCAGCCCGATGTACGCTCTGGTCTGCCCAAGGTGGCGGGCGCGCGGACCCAATTCACAATCACTGGAGAGGCTACCTTGCCCGATTGAACTTCGCGGCCTAGGTCGTACGCCGGTAAAGAGCAGCAACATTAGCGTATGAGGATCAATGATGGCGCATTCGCTCGCCCACAAGGCCGGCATCGCAGCGCTGCTGGTATTTTTCGCGGTTGTTGTTTTCGCCCAGCAGCCGCAGCTTCCGCCAAACTACCCTGCCGCGCAGTACGACGAATCGAAAGTGCCCAAGTACTCTTTGCCCGATCCGCTGGTAATGCGCAACGGCAAGGCGGTAAAAAACACCAAGACGTGGAGAGAAAAGCGCCGGCCAGAGATTCTGGAGCTTTTTGCAACGAATGTTTATGGTCGAACGATGGTGGGCCGGCCCAAGGAAATGACCTGGCAAGTGACGTCTATCGATCGAAATGCCTTGGATGGCGCGGCAGTTGCCAAGGTCGTGACGATCTATTTTGCCGGGAAGACCGATGGCCCGAAAATGGATTTGCAAATTACTCTGCCCGCGCACTCGGGCAAATCAGCGCGAATCTTTCTCGTGCCGGCTGGAGCACGCAGCGCGCCAATGCTCGTCAGGCGCGGCTACGGCTTGGCCAGTTTTAATCCTGCCGAGGTTGAGGCTGACAATGCCAACGGATACGCGCAGAGCGTTCGCGCATTTTTTGCGCCGGCTGGTCAAAAAGAGCCGGGGCCGGATGAGTGGGGCGCCATTGGAGCATGGGCATGGGCCATGAGCCGGGCTATGGACTACCTGATAACCGATCCAGACATCGATCCGCACCGGGTCTCCATCCTGGGCTTCTCGCGGTATGGCAAGGTGGCCATGTGGGCGGGGGCGCAAGACGAACGCTTCGCCATGGTGTTTTCTGGCGAATCGGGATGCGGCGGGGCCAACATCGTCCGCCGCCAGTTTGGAGAAACGGTCAAATCCATCACCGGATTTGCGCCGTTCTGGTTCGCTGGCAATTTCAAGAGCTACGCCGACCGTGTGAACGAGCTCCCGGTGGACTGGCACATGCTGACTGCTTTGATGGCTCCGCGGCCGGTGTACATTGCCACGGCGGAGCAGGATTTCTGGGGTGATCCGCGAGGTTCGTTTCTAGCGGCTAAGGCCGCCGAGCCGGTTTACAAGCTATTTGGCAAGGCCGGGCTGGGCGTGGACGAAATGCCACCGGTGGAAACTCCCGTCGGAGATGCCATCGGATTCCACAACCGCAAAGGCCCGCACGGCCTGACCGATTACGACTGGCAGGAGTTCCTCAATTTCGCGGATCGCCACTTCGGCGTGCAATGGACCCGGAGCAACTCGCGCCAGGCTGCTCCGACCAAGCCTGGTCAATCCCGCAGGCCTATTTTTCAACCACGTTGAGTTTCGTTTCGATCACATCGACGGAATTGCCGCCGAGCATGATCGTGAATGTGCCGGGTTCGACGACACGATGCATATCGCGATTCAAGTAGGAAAGTTCGTCGGGACCTAGAGGGAACTCCACCGTCTTGGTTTCTCCCGGGTTGAGGCTGATTCTGCGAAATCCGCGCAGTTCTTTCACCGGCCGGGTGACCGAGCTGACGTCCTGCCGAATATACAACTGCGCCACCTCGTCGCCACGAACGCTGCCAGTGTTGGTGACATCGACGGAAACTGTGGCCCGGGCCAGCGGCCCGATGGCGTCCGGCGTCACGCGTGCGTTGGCGTACTTGAACGCGGCGTAGCTAAGTCCCCAGCCAAAAGGGAAGAGCGGCAGCGTGGTGGTCCCGAGATACTCGCGTTTTGCGGAGGGCTTTTGGTAGTAGTAGTCCGGCAGTTGCCCGACAGAGCGCGGAACAGTGATCGGCAACTTGCCGCCGGGGTTGTAGTCGCCGAAAAGCACATCGGCGACGGCGGTGCCTCCCTCTTGGCCCAAGTACCAGCCTTCGAGGATCGCCGGGACATGTTCGGCGACGTAGTTGATCGAGTTTGGCCGGCCGTGCTGCAGAAATACGACGGTGGGTTTGCCCAGCGCCAGCATCGCTTTTACCAAATCGTCTTGGTTGCCCAGCAGATCGAGGTCGTCGCGATCACCGGGGTGGTCGGGAGCCCACGCTTCACGCGAAGTTTGCTCATTCCCGCCCAGCGCCAAGAGGATTACGTCGGCGTTTTGGGCCACCTTGACCGCCGCTTCGATCCTTTTGGCATTTAGCGCCGGATCGCCCAGCACCACTTTATCGGCATTCCAGTCCGGAGGAGTTTCGGTAATCTTGCAGCCTTCGGCGTAAAGCACCTCGGCCGTGGAGCCGACCTTGTCTTTGATTCCTTGGAGAACGCTGACGCCGCGCCCCGGATTGTCGCTGTAGCCGCCCAGATGGACGTCCGCGGCGTTCGGGCCGATCACCGCGATGCGCTTGTACTTGTTCTTGGCCAGCGGCAGCAGATTGTCTTGATTCTTCAGAAGAATGATCGCTTCGTGCGCGGCCTTCAGAGCCAGTTGCTGATGTTCCAGATTGTTGGTGATCTTTTCCGCGTAGTCGGGATTTACGTAAGGATCGTCGAAGAGTCCGAGCAGAAACTTAGCCCGCAGAATTCGAGCCACGGAGCGGTCGACGGCGGCCTCCGACACTCTCCCCTGCTTGATTTGCTCGGGCAGGCTGGGATAAGCGGCAACGAAGGGCAACTCGATGTCCACGCCGGCATCGATCGCAAACTTTCCAGCCGCTTCGTTGGACGCGACGATGTGGTGAATGGTCCGCAACTCCGTAATCCCGAAATAGTCGGAGGTCACCAGGCCCTGGAATCCCCACTCGTGGCGCAGGATGTCGTCCAGTAAATGCTTGTTGCTGTGCGAGGGAATGCCGTCCACCTCGTTGTAAGAGGGCATTACGTTCTGGATGTGCGCCTCGATGACTGCGGCTTCAAAAGGCTTCAGGAAATACTCGCGCACCACGCGCTCGGAATAGTTTCCCGGGGCCACGTTGGTGCCGCCTTCGGGCTGACCGTGTACCGCAAAATGCTTGGCGGTGGCGGTCACGTGCGATTTGTCTATAAACGGGCCGGTTCCCTGGAAGCCCTGGATCGCGGCGACCCCGATGCGGGAGACCAAATACGGATCCTCGCCATAGGTTTCTTCGGTGCGGCCCCAGCGCGGGTCGCGCGCCAAATCGAGCACCGGCGCGAGGCACTGCTGGGCCCCGGCGGCGCGAACCTCGACGGCGGTGGCGGTAAAAACGTCATGAACCAGGTTGGTGTCCCAGGTCGAAGCCAGGGCGATGGCCTGCGGGTACGAGGTGGCTTTGGGGGCTACGTGCCCGTGCAGACATTCTTCGTGGAACATGAGCGGGATGCCCAGACGGGTGTTGTCCTTCACCCACTTTTGCATGGTGTTGGTGAACTCGGCCATGGCCCGCGGCCCGCGCCCCTCTCCCGGGCGCGACACTTCACCGAGGCCATACTTGAGGATGACGGCGGCGCGATCGGGAAGAAATGCACCCTTCTCATCGACAAAAAGTGCCTGGGGGTCTTTAAAGAACTGGCGATTCTCCCAAGCGCTGCCCATTTGCGCCACTTTCTCCTCGATGGTCATGCGCGCCAGCAGGTCTGCCACGCGTTGCTCCACCGGCAGCTTGGGGTCGCGATAGGGAAGGACGCCCTGGGCCCCGGCACCCGAACAGGAACCAATGCACAGGAGCATGGGAAATAAGATGGTGCGTGCGAACGTAGTAGTTCGAGGGAGCAGCTTCACGGCGGCCTCCAAGGCGAATGTGACCACTTGCAATACGAAGAGCGCGTGGTACTATACCACCACCGTTAACGTACACGGTAAAGATTCGCGCCACGTTGTCCGCGGTCTTTACTCATCGTCGAGGACATCAAAACTTATGCGGCCTGCGCTTTTGCGACTCGCCCGCGGTGCCATGCTCCTTCAGGAAATCGCACGACGTGCGGCTTCTTTGGCAACCTCTGATTTGCTCATCCTCTCAGGATCGTGGCGCTGAACCCCATGCCGATATACGTGCTCGGAATCGACGTCGGTACCGGCGGCACTCGCGCCTTGATCCTGGACGAGAGCGGCCGGACTGTGGCGTCGGCTACCGAGGAGCACGAGCCTTTTGCTTCTCCCAAGATAGGCTGGGCGGAGCAGCGGCCAGAAGACTGGTGGCGGGCCGCGGGGCTGGCCATCCGGAAAGCCTTGGGGCTGGCCAAGTTACGGGGAGAGCAGATCTCCTGCGTGGGTTTTTCCGGGCAGATGCATGGGGCGGTGATGCTGGACGGTTCCGGCGAAGTGGTGCGCCCGGCGTTGATTTGGTGCGACGTGCGCACCGAGAAGCAGTGCCGGGAGCTTACCGAACGCATCGGTGCTGCTCGGCTCATTCAACTCACCTGCAATCCGGCCCTTCCGAATTTCACGGTCACCAAGTTGTTGTGGGTGCGAGAAAACGAGCCGCAAAACTGGAGCCGCGTTCGCTCGGTCATGCTGCCGAAAGACTACGTGCGCTTCCGGCTGACCGGAGAGCGGGCCATCGACATGGCGGACGCTTCGGGCACGCTGATGTTAGACGTAGCCCAGCGCCGCTGGTCCAGCGAAGTGCTGCAAGCGGCGGAGATCGATGAGTCGCTGTTGCCTTCGCTGCATGAGTCACCCGACATATGCGCGAAAGTCTCCGCGCATGGAGCGCAAGCTACCGGGCTGTCCGCTGGAACGCCGGTCGTAGCAGGAGCGGGAGACCAGGCGGCAGGAGCGGTCGGCATGGGAATCGTGGCCCCGGGCGCGGTGAGCGCCACGATCGGGACGTCCGGAGTCGTTTTTGCAGCGACGGATCGTCCGGCACTTGATCCCCAAGGGCGTGTACACACGTTTTGCCATGCGGTTCCGGGCCGTTGGCACGTGATGGGCGTCACGCAGGCCGCCGGTCTATCGCTGCGATGGTTTCGCGATCGTTTTGTGTGCAAGACGGCGGAAAACGGAGCCGATCCGTACGAACAGCTCACCGCGGAAGCCGCCGGCGTCCCGCCAGGAGCGGACGGGCTGCTGTGGGCTCCTTACTTAATGGGCGAGCGCACGCCGCACCTGGATGCCGAGGCTCGCGGAATGCTGGCGGGTTTGACCGCCTCGCATACCCGCGGCCACGTGGTGCGAGCCATTCTGGAAGGCGTTGCTTTCAGTCTGAAGGATACCTTCACCATCTTTCGCGAGATGAATGTGCCGGTGAACAGCATTCGTTTGGGCGGCGGCGGGGCGAGGTCGTCTTTGTGGCGGCAGATTCAGGCCGACGTTTACGGCCATGAGGTGGAGATCGTCGAAGCCGAAGAAGGGGCGGCCTACGGGGCCGCTATTCTCGCCGGAGTGGGCGCGAAAATCTGGACGTCCGTAGACGCGGCCTGCGATTCGGTCGTGCGGGTTGTCGAGCGGGTGCGTCCGGATGCTGCCAATGCCGCCTTGATGAATTCCAGCTATGCCGCTTACCGCCGGGTCTACCCGGCGATGAAATCCATTTTCAGTTCTTAGGGGCATTGCCGATAGCACCGGTTGCGGAGGAAGTTCTATGACGACCAATGGCCTGTACCAGCCGAAACCAGAACACAAGTTTTCCTTCGGGTTGTGGACCGTGGGGAACCGCGGGCGCGATCCGTTCGGCGATTTTGTCCGGCCGGTTATTTCCGCCGTGGACATTGTGGCCATGCTCGCCGAGGTCGGCGCGTGGGGCGTGAATCTGCACGACAACGACCTGGTGCCGATCGACGCGACTTGCGCGGAACGCGACAAAATCGTCAGCGAATTCAAGAAGGCCTGCAAGGAAAACGGAATTGTGGTGCCCATGGCCACGGTTTCCCTGTTCTTTCATCCCGTCTTTCGCGACGGGGCTTTCACCGCGAATGATCCCGAGGTGCGTGCGTACGCCCTGCAAAAAACCATGCGCGCCATGGATCTCGGTGCGGAACTAGGCGCGAAGATATTCGTGTTGTGGGGTGGCCGCGAAGGCGTCGAGACCGACGCCTGCCGCCGTCCGGATGAAGCGGTTAAGCGCCTGCGCGAGGCCGTCAACTACCTTTGCGAATACAACATCGACCGCGGCTACGGATTCAAGTTGGCCATGGAAGCCAAGCCCAATGAGCCCCGGGGAGACGTGTACATGGCCACCACCGGCCATTACCTGGGCTTCATCCCCACGCTCGATCATCCGGAAATGGTCGGTGTGAATCCCGAGGTCGCGCACGAGCAAATGGCGGGATTGAACTTTGTGCACGGTGTGGCGCAGGCCTGGGAGGCCGGCAAACTCTTTCACATCGACCTCAACGACCAGAACCCCGGACGATACGATCAGGATCTGCGCTTCGGTTCGGCCAACTTCAAGTCGGCGTTTTGGCTGGTGAAGTTTCTGGAAGAAGTTGGATACGATGGACCGCGCCATTTCGATGCTCACGCGTATCGGACGGAAGACTATGAAGGGGTGAAGGATTTTGCGCGGGGCTGCATGCGCACCTACCTCATGCTGAAGGAAAAAGCGGCCCGTTGGCAGGCGGACCACGAAATTCAAGCGATTCTGCGCGAGGTTTCCAGTCCGGTGGATGGCCTTCCCTGTACCAAGTGCTATTCCAAACAGGGCGCCACGGCTCTGCTGGCGCACGCTTTCGACAAAGATGCGATCACCGGCAAGCGGTTGCCGTATGAGCGCCTGGATCAGCTGACCGTGGATATTCTTGCGGGAGTCCGCTGAGAACTCTGAAGCGCAGGAGTTCCGCATGTCGCACAGACTTCTTTGTTTTTTCGCTCCCTGCTTTTACCAATCCTTTGTTGACCCCTCCGAGAATTTCACGCTGTTCGCCCTGCGTGTATCCCTGATTCGCGCACCCGCAATTGTTATCGGAATTAATCGATGAGGCGTTGTGCCCTACGCCACGCGGCCTTAGCAGCGGTTCTAGCCGCCGCCATGCAGGCGGAAGGAGCGCGCGCAGAAACCGGGTATGAAGCGTGGTTGCGCTACGCTCCAGTCGAGCAGGCCGCCCGCCAGAAGTACGCGCGTTTGCCGGCCAGCATCGTGGTGCTCGGAGATTCCGCCGTGCTGGCCGCGGCCCAGCGAGAAGTCGTCCGTGGCGTTAAAGGCATGCTGGGCAGGACGCTGCGTGCATCGCAAGGCCCGCCACAAGAGAGATCGATAGTTCTGGGCACCTTCGCTTTGGTCCAAGCCATGGCCCCGGGATTTCACCCTCGCGATGACCTACAGGGCGACGGTTTTTGGCTAACCACCGGACAAGTGCAGGGAGTCGACTGCTTGATCATCGCGTCGCCAACGGAGCGCGGCGTCCTTTATGGAGCGTTCGCACTGCTGAGCAAGATCGCGCGCGACGAAAGTGTTACCGCTTTGGACGAAGTGCAGCGGCCCTACGCGCCGATCCGCTGGGCGGATCAGTGGGACAACCTCGACGGCGGGATTGAACGCGGATACGGCGGACGCTCCATCTTCTTCGAGAATGGAACTGTCCGGGCAGACTTATCGCGGGTCGCCGACTACGCTCGCTTGCTGGCCTCCGTCGGCATCAACGGGTGCGCCATCAACAATGTCAACGCCGATCCGCGGCTGCTCGAAGACACCTTTCTTCCACAACTTGTCCGCATTGCCGATGTTTTTCGTCCTTGGGGTATCCGCATGTCCCTGGCGGTCGATCTGAGCAGCCCCAAGCGGATCGGAGGCTTGGACACGTTCGACCCGTTGGATTCGAGTGTCAGCCAGTGGTGGCGCAAGAAAGTTGATGAGATTTACCGCAGGATCCCCGATTTTGGCGGGTTTGTCGTAAAGGCGGATTCCGAAGGCCAGATGGGCCCGTCGACTTATGGACGGACGCCCGCGGACGCCGCCGATGTGATTGCGCAAGCGCTCAAACCGCACGGTGGCGTCGTTTTCTACCGAGCTTTCGTCTACAACCATCATCTCGACTGGCGCGACCCCAAGAACGATCGCGCCAAAGCCGCCTACGACAACTTTCATCCGCTCGACGGCAAATTTGCGGACAACGTCATCATCCAGATCAAGTACGGACCGATCGATTTCCAGGCGCGCGAACCGGTGTCGCCCTTGTTCGGCGGACTCGAGAAAACCAATGAGGCCGTCGAGTTGCAGGTCACGCAGGAATATACCGGCCAGCAGCGGCATTTATGTTTTCTTCCGCCGATGTGGAAAGAAGTGCTGGATTTCGATTTACATGCCGGCAGCGCCGGCACGCCCGTGAAGGACCTGGTATCCGGCAGGACTTTTCATCGCCCGACCGGCGGATTCGTTGGCGTTGTAAACGTCGGGATGGATGCGAATTGGCTCGGGCACCCCTTGGCCATGGCGAATCTGTACGGCTTTGGGCGTCTCGCGTGGGATCCCAATCTCAGTCCGCAAGAGATCGCCGAGGAATGGACCCAACTTACTTTTGGCAACGATCCCGCGGTGGTGCGAACCATCGACGACATGCAACTCGCGTCGTGGCACATCTATGAAAGCTACACCGGTCCCCTGGGTGCGCAGACGCTGACCGACATTCTGGGAAGCCACTACGGACCGGGAATCGAATCTTCCGAGCGCAACGGCTGGGGCCAATGGCACCGCGCAGACCGCCAAGGGATCGGCATGGACCGCAGCGTAGCCACCGGCACGGGTTTCGCGGGCCAGTACCCCTCGCCAGTGGCCAAGATGTTCGAGTCGGTCCAGACCACTCCCGACGAACTGCTGTTGTTTTTTCACCATGTGCCGTATACGCACGTGCTGCACTCGGGCAAGACGGTGATTCAGCATATCTATGATTCGCATTATGAGGGTGCGGAGCGCGCGGCGGGCTACGTGCGCCAATGGAAAATCCTCAAGGGCCATATCGATGATGAGCGTTATGCCGGAATATTGGCCCGGCTGGAATATCAAGCGGGCCACGCGATCGTCTGGCGGGACGCCATTTGCAATTGGTTTCTGCGTACGTCGGGAATTCCCGACGCCCAGGGTCGCGTGGGAAATTACCCCAATCGCGTCGAAGCCGAAGCCATGCAGTTGCAAGGCTACACGCCCGTCGATGTTCTCCCTTGGGAAAACGCTTCTGGGGGCCGGGCGGTTGAATGCAGCCAGCAACAGGGTTGCGCCGCATCCATCCGCTTTGCGCGCGCTGCCGGCTGGTATGAGATGGACGTTCAATACTTCGACCAAAATAATGGTGAGTCCAAGTTTCGTGTTTCCGTGGGCGATCAAATGGTGGACGAATGGGTCGCCAATGACCATCTTCCGACGACCAAGGTCGGCGGTGATTCCTCCACGCGGCGCAGGATCACCGGACTAGCACTTCGCCCAGGGGACCAAATTCGGATCGAGGGAATTCCCGATCGCGAGGAGCGCGCGGCGCTGGACTATATCGAGATTCATCCCTCGGAGGAGTGAAAGCGAACCGAAGCTAAACCTTATTTACGGCTTCGGAGCTGCGAATCAAGGCCGGCAGCACATCGGCGACCGACCCTTTTCCCGGTTCGCCAAAAGCAAAATACAACTTGCGATAGAGCGGGTACAACTCGTTGTAGACCACGTGCTCGGAATGCACGGGCTGGTACACTTTGTGGGGCGGGCAGATTTTCTGCTGCGCCTCCTCGATGGTTTTAAAGGTCCCCGCGGCAAGAAATGCAAAGATGGCGGAGCCCAGGCTCACCACACTCTTGCTGGGAACCAACACCGGCAGCCCCAGGACATTCGCGTACACCTGATTCAGAGTGTCGTTCTTCTGCGGAATGCCGCCGCCATTGATCACCCGCTTGATGTGCACGCCGTGCTCGGCCATGCGATCCAGAATCACGCGCGTGTGGAAAGCCGTTCCCTCGATGGCCGCAAAAAGTTCGTCCTGCGCGGTACTCTGCAAGTTCCATCCCAGCGTGATGCCGCGCAGATTGGGATTCACCAGGACCGTGCGATCGCCGTTGTCCCAGGTCATGCGCAGCAGGCCGGTCTGCCCAGCGCGATAATTTTCCAATCCGCGGCTGAGCGTTTGCACGTCCGTGCCGGCACGCGTGGCGATGGCACTGAAGATATCGCCGACGGCGGACAGCCCCGCCTCGATCCCGGTCCGCTGCGGATGCACGCTGCCGTGAACCACGCCGCAAACGCCTGGGACCAGGTTCGGGGACGGCGTAATTCCAATGATGCAGGTCGAGGTGCCGATCACGTTGACGATGTCGTCGGTACGGCAGCCCGCCCCAATGGCGTCCCAATGTGCGTCGAAAGCGCCCACGGGAATGGGGATGCCCGCCTTTAACCCGAGTTTCTCCGCCCAATCGGGCGAAAGCGTTCCTTCGATCTGATCGGAAGTCGCAAATTCCGTCCCGAGTTTCTGCCGGACTCCAGCCAATAGCGGGTCGACCTTGGCCAGAAATTGCTCCGGGGGCAAACCGCCGAGAGCCGCATTCCATAGCCATTTATGGCCCATGGCGCAGACGCTGCGCTTCACTTTCTTGGGATCGGTGATGCCGCAGAGCGTGGCGGCCACCATATCGCAGTGCTCGAATGCGGATGCGAATTCGGACCGCTTGGCCGGATTATGCCGGAGCCAGTGCAGCAGCTTGGAAAAACCCCATTCCGACGAATACACGCCACCGCACCATTGAATGGCCTCAAGTCCTTCGCGACGGGCGGCGGCGGTGATTTCGGCGGCTTCGCCTTTGGCGCGATGGTCGCACCACAAGTAGTACTCGCCGAGCGGCTGCAGATTCTGGTCGACGGGAATAACGGAGGAACCTGTAGTGTCGAGGGCGATCGCTTCGATTCGATCACCCGGCACGCCGGCGTTGCGCACTGCCTCGCGGGTCGCCGCGGCCAGGGCCCGCATGTGATCTTCGTGCGATTGGGTAGCGTACTCCGGGTCTTCCCGCTTGCGGTGCAGGGGATACTCGGAGACCGCCGAAGCCAGCAGCCCGCGCTCGCTGTCCACCACGGAAACGCGAACGCTCAACGTTCCAAAATCAACTCCAGCCACGACAGCCATGGCGAGTCTCCGCTATTGTTTTTCGTGCCAGTACATGTCCCACCCAAGATAGCGAGTGGCTGCTTCGTGAACGGCGGATGCGACGCTCGACAGATTTGCGGCGACGTGATGCTCGAACCCGTTCTCGCAAATGAAGCGCAGGAGCTTCTGCATTTTTGGAATTTCCACCACGCCGGCGCCACCGAAGGTGTTCAACGCATCTTCGGTAAACCGGCCTTCGCCGACATATCCGCGCATGCGCCCCGCGGTGTCATCCGTTGAGAAGCGCGCGAAGCTCATGGCCCCCGGCTTGATCAGCCCGACGCAGGTGCCGTAGGTGTTTTCCTTGCCCACCGTGCCGGCGATGATCTCCTGGAAATCCATCTTCACCGATCGGAAGAAATGTTTGGGCAGGTTGGAGCAATGAAAGCAGACCGCCTTGTCGGGATCCGATCCGTAATTGTTGTTCCAGTCCAGCAGCGCCGAAGGCGTTTCCGACGCCAAACGCAGTGCGTGCATGCCCAGCACCCCGCAAATGTCCACTTCGCAGGCGCTGGAGAGCAAACTATCGCTCATCATGCTCATCACCGTGCAGGGAACCACGCCGAGGTTCTCTTCGATGGAGGTCCAGCATTGCACCGCACTGATGGTCACTTCGGTCGCCGCCATCCATTGGTCCACGACGGCTCCCAGCTTGGCCATCTTGATCAGCGCCGCCGCCGGCACGTTGCTGGAATCCACATATTTCTTGATCGACGCCAGCTTGGACTGCGCCAGATCGTCGCTGTCTTTCATCCGCTCGATGCGGCCCAGCACTTCCGACAAATCCAGGGTCTCGATGGAGATGCCATGCGATTCCAGGATCTTCTCGCTATACCGCACGGTATTGAACGCCGTAGGACGCGCCCCGATGGCGCCCACCCGCAAATTACGGAAGCCACCGACGACCCGGCAAACGGCCGCAAACCATTGCAAGTCTTTGGCGAATTCAGGTGAGTCGGGACTCTCGGTGTGCAACGTGGTGATCGAATAGGGAATGCCGTATTGCCGCAGGTTGTTGCAGGCCGACATCTTGCCGCAAAAGGAGTCACGCCGGTGGGCGATGGTCATCTTTTTCGGTTCATCGGGCGTCGCCTGGATCAGGACCGGCACGTCCAGATTCGCCAGGCGCAGGGTGTCGGCAATGGCGCGTTCCTCGCCAAAGTTCGGCAGCGTCACGATTACGCCGTCGATGCGTTCCCGGTTGCGTTTGAATAATTCGGCACAGCGGCGCGACTCCTCGCGCGTTTCCACCGCGCCGTGCTTGCTCTCTTCCGGGCCGAGCGCAACAACATCAATTCCGGCGCCGTTCAGCACGCGAAGCATTTCTTCGCGGCCGCTCTTGGCCAAGTGATCGGGAAAAAAACCACGATTCCCGACGATCAACCCCATCGTCATTTTTTTCGTCGGCATGTGGCCCCGATACCCAAAGTTTCTCTAAACGCGCTCGAAACTACGCTGGCTTCCGCCCTGGGCGGAAATGAAGAGTGTAGAACGCCCCAAGCACCAGCAGGATCGCACCCCACCACACATTGGCGTGCAAGTGAAAAAGAACCACGCTGGGATGGGCGGGAGGACTCACCAACTCGTAAATTCCAGCGGCTAGAATCAGCGCGCCGTTGACCAAAAGCGAGATTCCGATGAAAAACCAGATGGAAACCATGCTTTTCCAGCCTCCCGCTACCAGAAAATGATGTTCAGAACTACAAAAACCGCCGCGACCACTCCGGCCCAGAACAGCGGCCGCTGATAAACGGGCAAGTCCCCGACCGAGGGAATCTCGGTCAAGCCGTAGACCAGGCCCGTCAATTCCGCGTCCGGTTTAGGTTGCGTCGCGAAACTCACCAGCACCGTTATGGTCACGCAAACCAGGAAAGACCACAGGGCTTGAAACATATCTTGAGCGAGGGCTTTGGCATCCGCTGAAAGCGCCACATAACGCAGCGCCGAAGGATCGACCTTGACCCAGGCCCACATGCCGATCGAAGAACCGGTCCCGCACAGCAATCCCCAAAAGCCGCCCGGGCCAGTCGCCCGCTTCCAGAGCATCCCCAGAACCACCGTGCCGAACAGCGGCGCAATGAAGAAACTGAATAGCGCCTGCACATAGTCCATGATGCTGGCGAACTGCATGACCAGATAAGCGGTGCCGACGCTGATCAGCACGCCGATTACCGTGGTCCAGCGGCCCATGTTCACGTAGTGATGATCGCTGCCCTTGCTGTTGATCAGCGGGCGGTAAATGTCATACGTCCACACGGTGGTGAAGGCGCTGACGTTGCCGGCCATGCCGGACATGAAGCCCGCGATCAGCGCGGTAATTCCCAGGCCCAGCAGCCCGGGACCGCAGTAGCGCGCCAGCATCAACGGAAGAACGTCGTTGTAGCTGTGCCCGCCGGTAAGGGCCGCCGTTGCCTCGCCGGTCAGCTTCATCGGCAGCACCGCCAAGCCCAGCAGGCCCGGCAAAATGACGATGATCGGCACAAACATCTTGAATCCCGCTCCGATGATCGGCGCCATCTCCGCGCTGCGTATATCTTTGGCGGCCAGGATTCTCTGCACCACCAGGAAATCGGTCGTCCAATAGCCCATCGAAATGACCGCACCCAGCCCGAACACGATCCCAACCCAGTTGATGCCCATAGGGTTGGTCGAGAAGGATCCCAGTCCGGACCACAGGTGCACGTACTCCGCCGATGCTCTCTGGGCAATTAACACTTTCAGATTGCCCCAGCCGCCGGCTTCGTACAGGCCCAGAATTGGAATCAGCAGCGCCCCGGCCCAGATCAGGAAGAATTGCAGCACTTCATTGAAGATGGCCGACCTTAGCCCGCCTAACGCGACATAGACGCCCACCGTCAGCGACGACACCCAAATGCTGAAATTGATGTCCCATCCCAGCACGATCTGCATGACCTTGGCCATCGCAAACATGTTGACGCCGCTCATCAACACGGTCATGAACGCGAAGGAAACCGCCGAGAGCGCGCGGCTGGGTTCTCCAAAGCGCAATTTCAGATATCCGGGAACCGAGTGCGTCTTGGAAATGTAATAGAACGGCATCATCACCAGCGCCAGGAACAGCATCGCCGGGATCGCCCCGATCCAGTACCAATGCGTCGCCAGGATGCCATATTGATAAGCCGAACCCGCCCAGCCCATCAGTTCCAGCGCCCCGAGATTGGCGGAGAGAAAGCTGAGCCCCGCTACCCACGCGGTCATCTCGCGGCCGGCCATGAAAAAGTCTTCGCCGGTATTGGCCCGCCCGCGCAAATAAAAGCCAATGGCTAAGACCAAAGCGAAATAGAAAACAATGATGGCGACGTCGATGCCCGACAGATGCACGAGTCTGGTTTCGGCAACCATGGCGGCGAGTGGCGTCATTGGCCTTCCTTTGTTTGACCGTAATAGGCGCTTTTTCCGTGCTTTCTCAGATAGTGTTTGTCGTGCAGTACGCGTCCGACGGGTTGCGCGTTGGGGTTGAGCGCCACCGTGAAATATGCGGTCCGCGCCACGGCTTCCAAAATCGCGGCATTTTCCGAAGCGCCTTTGGGGTCCGGCCCCCAGGTGAAGGAGCCGTGATTGGCCACCAGCACCGCCGGAATTGCCGAATAATCGCCGCCTTGAAAAACTCGGACGATAGCGTGGCCCGTGTTTTCTTCATATTTCGAAGATACTTCTTCTTTGGTGAGCGGGGCAGTGACCGGAACCGGCCCATGGAAGTAATCGGCATGCGTGGTTCCAAAACAAGGAATGGCGCGGCCGGCTTGCGCCCACGCCGTGGCATATTCGGAGTGCGTGTGGGCCACCGCGCCGATATTCGGGAAAGCCTTGTAAAGCACCAGATGAGTAGGCAAGTCGGAGGAAGCCTTCAACTCCCCTTCGACTACTTTACCCTGCAAATCGGTAATCACCAGATGCTCGGGCTTCATGGTCTCGTAGGGTACCCCGCTTGGCTTGATCACCACGAGCTGATCCTCGCGGGATATGCCGCTGGCGTTGCCAAAGGTATACAGCACTAAGCCCCTGCGCACCAACTCCAGATTGGCGTCCAACACCTTTTCGCGCAAAGCCGGCAAAAGCATCGCTGAGTCACCCAGAACCGCCGTTCCTCAATCCGGTAATCGTTTACTAGCACAACCGAAAGTAGAGAACTGGCCCCGTTTTGTCAATCAGCTTCCTGGATTCGGGTTCCCGCCAAAAACCAAGATGTGCTTCGCGTTGTATATGTTGCGAGGGGGTCTCAACGCGGTCCCTAGACCGTGATTCAGGCATTCTTGGCGGATTTTCCGGGCGCGCGGCGGGGAACCACGATTCTGCTGGAACTCTCCGTCGCCATACTGCCGGACGGCGCAAGCGCGGTGGAGCCGCGCAATACCAGGCTGGTGAGCAGTTCGTATTCGCTTCCCGAAGGTGAGGGAGAGCCCCTTTCCACCTCGCTTCGCAACGCCTTAAAAGCGTACTCGGCCAGCAGCGTCTGCGACATCTGAACAGTCGTCAGCGGCGGCGTCGTAAACTGCGCCAGCCGGATGTCGTCGAAACCCACCACCGACAAATCTCGCGGAATCACGATTCCATATTCGTAAGCTTCACGCATCACGCCAATGGCGGTCATGTCATTCGAGCACAGGATGGCGGTGGGGCGGTCGCGCAAGCCCGCCAGCTTTACCAGCGCTTGCATGCCCCCTTCCATTTTGTGATCGCCCACCACGATCATCTCCGGAGGGACGTTCAGCCCGATTTCTTGCATGGCGGCTTCAAACGCGGCCTGCCGAGCCAAAGCCGATTTGAGGTGCAAAGGTCCGGTCACGAACGCGATGCGCACATGCCTCAGCGCCGCCAGATGTTGCACCGCTTGGCGGATGCCATGCTGGTAGTTGATGCGAATATTGCTGACGCCGGCCACGTGCGGCCCGACGTCTACGAACACCAGCGGAACTTTGCGGAAGCGCAAGTCGTCGATCAGCGAGTCTTCCATGCCGAACGTCAGAATGGCCACGCCATCGACGCGGCGCTCTATCATGCGCCGCACGGCCAACTCCATCCGCTTGGGATCGTGAACGGTGGAGGTCAACAGGATTTCGTAATTGTGTTGTACCGCTATATCCTCAAAAGACTGGACAATCTCGGGAAAGAACGGGTTGGTGATCTCGGAAACGATCAGGCCGAAGATTCGGCTTTTTCCGGAAACCAACGCGCGGGCCTGCGTGTTTGGGTAGTATCCGAGTTCCTCTACCACTTTCCAGACACGCTTGGCGAGTTGCGGGTCAACGCTCGGCACCCGATTGATGGTTCTGGATACCGTGGCCGTCGACACCTTCGCGCGTTTTGCGATTTCGCGAATATCCATGGAAGTGTAAGAACCTGTCGGGGACCGCAGCAGCTGATACTATAGAATACGCTTTCTTGCCAAGTCTACGTACAAAGTCAATTGTTTCCGCGCCACCGTCGAATTTCCATCGGCCTCCACCATGGCACCCCACGCGGACGCGGAAACTGCTTGGCCGGAACATCGCCGGTCCGGATTGCCGTTTGGAAGGAAGGCCTGCCAGAAGCTGCATTCGGAGTTTTTTCTCCCGCACGAACACCACGAAAAACCACTCGCCGCTCCAGCGCCCAGCCGCGAGCTCGGTAGTTTACAGTAAACGTTTACTCCGTGCCGGGATCAATCGAGGAGGCACAACCGCGCTTGGCAGACCCGGCGTTTTTTCCTCATTCCGCAGCCCAGCTACCAGGCAATCCGCAACAGAGATACCCCTTGCCGGGGCAACCTAAATTCCAAGTGCGCAACGCCTCGCTCGATCGGTATCCACGCCGGAGAACTTAGCAGCTGCAATTGCCCCGCACGCTCCAGTTGCTCGTACTGGACGGGAGAAGGCGCTAGCGGATCTCCCGCCTCTTTCCAGGCCGCAAAGGCGTTGCTGTGACTGGCATCAATACGGAAATGCTCGCACAACCCCTTCTTCGCCTCCACGGGCAAGCCCTCCACGGCCACGTCAATCGGAGCGGCGCTGGCGGCCAGGTCATCGTCGTGATAGTTCCAGACCAGAATCTCGATCTCGTTATTTTTCCGGGCGCCCATAGCATTGATGTCCGGTCGTCCGCGAACTCCGCTGCGAACCACCTCCTCGGCCGGCAAGGCACCCGTGCTGGTCACCTTCACCCGCTCGCTGCCCATCATTCCCAACATTCGAAACGCGTTTAACACCGGCTTGTCGAGTCCGTTGGAGGCCAGTTCGCGGAAGCCTGCGAAGTATGGCTGGTCTTCAAACTCGAATGCCCAGGTCACCGCGCCCAGGAAATTGACGTGCTCGCCTCTCGCCAATTCATGGATGTTATAGAGAACTTCCGCGGTATAGGACGCGTACAGCGGTCCGTTCCGGTACGAATTCTGGGGATGGTCTTGCGCCGAGCAGGCCGCGCACCCCTCCGGGTCGGACTCTCCCAAAATGATTGGCGTCCGGCTCCATTCCGGAAACGATCCAACAATTTTGAATCCTTGCTCGATGGCCGAGAGTTGATGCGCAACGCCCATCTGCACGTGATCGCCCAACCACTTTGGCGATCCCTTGGGATGAAAAGCGATGAAATCTAAGCGCGAACCGGTTTTGCCGCTCACGTAGTTACGCTGGTGCGCGCAATGCTCCAGGAACAAGCGCAGGAACTCCGCCGACTTTGGGTTAGCCGGACCGGTGCTGTCCGGCCCTCCCATGCGCGCTTCTGGAAAAGCCCGCAAGACCGCGCCAGCGGTAAAATCGTAGAGCTGGAAGTATTCTTCCGGCGTCCCTTTCCAATATTCGATGTCCGGCTCGTTCCAAAGTTCCCACAGCCAGGTTTTCACCTCGGCGTCGCCGTAGCGTCCGCGCAGATGATGCACAAATTGAAACACCAACTCCGCCCATTTCCGGTAGTCCTTCGGTGGATAAGCCCATCCCGTGAAAATTGTCCCTTGCGGAAAATTGTGGCGATAAGGCTCCGGATGCGTGGAGAGCGCTTCGGGCATAAAGCCAATTTCTACCAAAGGCTTCACCCCAGCCGCGTGAAACGTGTCGAAAATTCGGTCCAAAATCACCCAACTGTAAATCGGATTTCCCTCGGCGTCTTCGCTGTACACGTTCGTGGAGCCCCACTTCAGCGCGGCCGAGCCGTCGCCCGTGGTCAACAGATTGTGCACGCGCACATACACCGGCACCGGACTGAGCGCCGCCAGCTCTCCTAGCAGCTTCTTGCCATTCGCGGCGTAGGTGTAGTTTGGTTCGTCGTATCCGAAGAAATTCCAGATCGGAGGGAGCATCCCATCGGACTGGTCGGCGTGCACGTGGATGCTCACGCCGTCAGGAACTTGTGTCCGGGAGGTCGGCGCTAACAGGACCAAGCGTGAGCGCAGGCAAAAACCGGCGATGGACTTTCATGCCGCTCCGGATGATGGCTATCCGCCGCTGCTCACTTGCGGGTGGAAAACTTGTATATCGTCGTGGAGTGGAACTTCTGCCCCGGCTTTAGAACCGTCGACGGAAAATCAGGATGGTTCGGCGAATCCGGAAAATGCTGCGTCTCCAGGCAGAAAGCCCCGCGGTGCACGTAAATCTTGCCGTCCTTGCCGTGAATCGTTCCGTCCAGGAAATTTCCGGTGTAGAACTGCAACCCGGGCTCCGTCGTCGACACGTCCATCACCCGCCCGCTCTGCGGATCGTAAGCTTCTGCCGCCGCGAACATCGAGCCTGGCGACTTGTTGTCCAGCACCCAGTTATGGTCGTATCCCTTGCCAATCTTCAGTTGCTCATCGTCCTGGTCGATCCGCGCGCCAATCGCCACTGGCTTCAAAAAATCAAAAGGTGTGCCCCGCACCCCGCGCAGCTCGCCCGTGGGAATCAGCGTCGAATCCACCGGAGTAAACCGGCTGCCATGAATGGTCATCAACTGCTTCAGTATGTCGCCGTTTCCCTGGCCGTCCAGGTTGAAATACGAATGATGCGTCAAATTGAGGACCGTGTCCTTGTCGGTGGTCGCGCTGTAGTCGATCTTCAGCGCATTCTGAGCGGCAAGCACGGTATAGACGATTTTGACCGACAGGTTGCCGGGGTATCCTTCTTCCCCATCCTTGCTTAAATAAGTAAGCTCCAGCGCCTGACCTGCGCTGCTGGAAACATCCTTAGCTGTCCATATGCGCTTGTTAAACCCGCCGTGCAAATGGTTTTCACCGTCGTTCTTTTCCAGGGTGTACGCAACGCCGTCGAGCAGAAATTTTGCGTGCGCGATGCGGTTCCCGTAGCGGCCAACCGAAGCACCGAAAAATGATTTGCCGCTCTCGTATCCCTCAACGTTGTCGTAGCCCAGTACGACGTCTCCCAGTTTCCCGTTGCGGTCGGGCACTTTCAGGGATACCAGCGTGCCTCCATAATTGGAAATCCTAGCCTCCATGCCGTTCTTGTTGGTCAGAACGTACAGATCCACGGGTGTCCCATCCTGCGTTTTCCCGAACCCTTGCTTTTGCATTTTCGAGTCAGCCTCTGCACCTGGATAAGGCATTACAATTGCCGCCGCCAAAAAAGCCAGCGCGGCCGCGATTACAGGAATGGTCGCTTTCCGTCTCACCATTATTGTCTCCTAACGCCACGGTTTGTGGGCCATGCCGGCCAGGCTCATTTCCATATCGTCAGCAGGATTCAGGCCGTGAACCACCCCATCATTATGCGCCCATTCGGGAGGTGCCTCTGCTCCCCGCCCCGCGGTCGAGCCAGCAAGATTTTCTTCGCGCGGCGTGCCAAGTTGCATTTATGGGTAAACGTTTCCTTGGTTTTATACTGCGCAGCAATGGGTGTGTCAAGCATACCCACCCCGGTGATTTTCTTCGCCTCCAAGATCGTTCGCGAATTCCCGGCCTTACCCCGACGCAAACCGGAAACCTCGCGTGGAAACCATACGTCTAGTGAGCAGTGCAGGCGAATCCCAGGAACAAAAGGCGCGCAACTTGCCCAGTGGACGCAGCTCTCGGCGATTTGTGAGTGCATCGTGGCTGCCGTCTTCCGCTGCAACGGCTGAGCCTCTTGTCGATTCTCGGGCACAACTAACGAGGTGATTCCATGTCGAACGGCTGTAAGGATTCCAGCTCAATCGCCAGCAAAGCTCGTGAATCTCAGGAAAAGCGTCCAGGGCTGAGCCGCAGAGATCTCATCAAGAGCACCGCAGGCGCGATGCTTGCCGCTGCTGGCGCGGGTCTCGTCGGAGCCATCGGCGCCCGCGCCCAACAAGCCGGCCTGTACACCTCCAATCTGCCCCCCGAGCTCCCCCTTCCCCTCGGCTCGCTCACCTACCTCGACCAAAAGCAGTACATCCACAACATGGAGATTATTTCGCACCTCCCCGGCTCCACCATTTCCGGCGGCGAACCGCTGATGGTCCTGTGGGCCAAGGGCAAGCAGCGCCTGCTCCCCGCCGGCGGAGGTTTCGTCGACATCAGCGACCCCAAAAAACCCGTGGTGCTGAATAAGGGAGTCATCAAGGGCAACGGCTGCGTGGCCTACAACACCAAACTCAAGAAATGGATCATGATGTCCACCGCGGCGCATCCGCTCACCGGCGCCACTCCCGAATATCCGCATGGCCAGTACGACAAAGAACTTCGCGACAGAGTCCTCGCCTACAAAGGGCTTCGCGGCATTCGCACTTACGACATCACCGACCCCACCAAGCCCAATCTTCTCCAGGAATACAGCACCGGCGAGAAGGGCAACGGCACGCATCACAATTTCTACGACGGCGGCCAATACGCCTATCTCGATTGCGGCTGGGACGACCAGTTGCGCCTGGAAAATCACCAGCGCCCCTTCAGCAACGCCGTCATGATCACCGACATGACCGACCCCGCCAACGTCAAGGAAGTCTCTCGCTGGTGGGTGCCTGGCCAACGACTGGGCGAGGAAGACGAATACAAGAAATATATTTTCGCCAACGATCACAGTTCCTGGACCGGCAATCACGGCGCGCTCAGCGTTCCCAAGCGCGTCGAAGACGGCGGCACCATCGGCTACGGCGGCTTCGGCGCTTTCGGCCTGTACGTCATGGACCTCTCCGACATCAAAAATCCCAAACCGTACGGCAAGGTGCAGTACGAGTTCAACGCTTTCGGCACCATTCCGTTCCACACCGTGCTGCCGGTCATTTCCGACCCCGCGCACCCGCACCTGAATAATCTTTTGGTGTGCACCCACGAAGCCCTGGAAGCCGATTGCCGCGAGGTCTACCACACCCCCTACGTCGTCGATGTAAAGGACCCGCACAACCCAAAAATCGTCGGCTTCTTCCCGCGCCCCGAAGCGCCAAAAGACGCTCCCTACAACGACTTCTGCTTCGCCCGCGGGCGCTTCGGTTCCCACAACACGCAATGCCTGGTGCAGCCCGGCACCTCGAAACCCAATCTCGTCGCCATGACCTGGTTCAACGCCGGCGTCCGTTTCTTCGACATCAGCGATCCCACGCATCCCAAGGAAGTCGGCTGGTTCGTTCCTCCCCGCGACGGCGACATCAACAAATATGAAACCTGGTGGCGCGGCACCACCGAAAATGTCTTCGTCGAGTGGGATCGCAACCTGATCTGGATCGGCTGCCACGAAGGCACCTACTGCCTCTCCTGCCCCGCGCTCGGCAAACCAGTCTTGGAGCCGCGCAAAATCGAAAAGTGGTCCCTGGCCCACTGCAACAAAGGCTGGGACGACCAAACCGCCACCAGTTTTTATTTCGGGAGATCGCTAGGCCAGATGGCCTAGCAGAGTGCTGACTAGGTTTTTAGGGGTCGGAGCTTTAGCTCCGACATTAAGCGCTAGGCGACTGACGGGCTTCAGCCCCTGAGGAAATGGCCTTAGGCGTTTTCCAGCAGCTCGCTAGGGTACAATCCGGCCGCAGCAAGGCACGGTCAACGAGTTCCAGTCAAAGGCAAAGTGTGGCCACCACAACGCACGCACTCACCGCCAGCGAAATCATCGACAGCCGGCCTCTCAGCCGTTTTCAAATCGTCACCATCGTGCTCTGCGGCCTCGTGCTTGTTCTCGATGGTTTCGACGTCCAGGTGATCGGCTTCCTCGTAGTCCCGATCTCGGAAACTCTCAAAATCCCGCTGAAAGCGTTTGGCCCGATAGTCTCCGCAAGTTTATTCGGCTTGATGATCGCGGCCATGGCCACAGGTCCCATCGCCGACCGCTGGGGACGCAAGTGGACCGTAGTGCTCTCCACAATTACCTTCGCTCTGTTCGCACTCCTGACCGCGCGCGTGACCACCTTCAATCAATTGTTAACTCTCCGCTTCTTGACTGGCCTGGGTCTCGGCGGCGCTCTTCCCAACGTCGTCTCTCTTGCCACGGAATACTCGCCCAGGCGCTTCCAAACTGTCTTTGTCTCCGTGCTCTTTGCCGGGATGCCGTTGGGCGGTGTCCTTGGTGGCGTGATTAGTCCGACCTTGATCCACACCTGGGGTTGGCGCTCGGCGTTCTACATTGGCGGACTTTTGCCTCTCGTGCTGGCCTCCGTGTTGATCCCCGTCCTTCCGGAGTCGGTGCGCTTCCTCAGCGTTCGCAGTGCCGATCCGCGAAAAATCGCCAAAGTGCTGGCCAAAATCTCGCCGGAACTCGCTGGGATTACGCTCGCTTCCTCGAGTTCGCAGGCCCACGCGCATAAGGGATTGCCGGTCAAGCATCTTTTCACCGAAGGGCGCGCCGCCGGAACCATCTTGCTGTGGATTCCATTCTTCATGAATCTCCTGCTCTTATATTTCGTCGTGAGCTGGATGCCCGCTCTTCTGCGTCAGGCCGGAATGTCCGTCTCCGCAGGCATCGCCGCCACAACATTATTCAGCGTCGGCGGCATAGTGGGCTGCTTCGTGGAAGGAACGCTGATCAACGTGCTGGGTGCATTCACCGTCTTGGTAGCCGAGTTCGCGCTGTGCGCTGTAGTCATGGGCTCGCTCGCTTTTGTGGCGACTTCCCGGCCCATCGTCTTCAGCCTGGCTTTCGTCGTGGGATTCTGCGTCGTCGGCGGCCAAGGCGGGATCAACGCCCTCGCCGCAGGTTTTTACCCGACCGCGATTCGCTCCACCGGCATCGGCTGGGCTCTGGGAATCGGTCGCATTGGCTCCATCGTTGGCCCGATGGTCGCCGGCATGTTGTTATCAGCCGGATGGCGCCCCCAGCAAGTCTTCCTGGCCGGCGTGATTCCCGCGTGCTGCGCCGCCGCCGCAGTCCTATTAGCCAGCCGCCTCAGAGGCAAAGTAAATGCCTACCGCCCCCAATCCGACGCCACCGCCGCGTAACCGCCCTGGTTCTCGGCAAAATGTAGGGGCGCGCTTTAGCGCGTCCCCGCCATCCTCGATCTTGGCCCGCCGCATCTGCGACCGCCGATCCCCATGCAACTGTAGCGGCCGCCGACCGTGGCGGGCGCTTTTCTCAACTTCTCCCAGGCCGGCAATCTCGCGTCCCCAACCATCCAATCGCCGTACAATGACTCACACAGACTGGAGCAAATCATGACCTCTTCGCCGAGCGTAACTTCGTCCAAGCAAGCCGTGGCCCGCAAGGCCTATTACGATCGCATCGCCGAAGACCATCTAGCCCCTCTCTGGGAGCGCCTGGGCAATCTGGTAACGCCGACGCCAAAACCCGCCACGCAACCAGTCCGCTGGAAATTCTCGGTGGCCCGCCCGCATCTCCTGGCCGCTGGCGCGCTCCTCTCGGTAGAAGAAGCCGAACGCCGCGTCCTGGTCTTCGAGAATCCCGGTCTCCCCGGCCAGTCGCAAATCACCGCCTCTCTCTACGCCGGTTTACAACTCCTCCTCCCCGGCGAGCGCGCCCGCGCCCACCGCCACGCCGCCGCTGCCCTGCGCCTGATCCTCGAAGGCACCGGCGCCTACACCGCCGTGAACGGCGAGCGTACCCCCATGTCCCGCGGCGACTTCATCATCACTCCCAGTTGGACCTGGCACGACCACGGCAACGACGGACCCAACCCGGTAATCTGGCTCGACGGCCTCGATGTCCCGATCGTAAATCTCTTCAACGCCAGCTTTTCCGAACACTATCCCGACGGCGATTTCCCCATCTCCCGTCCCCTCCACGACTGCGAAGCCCGCTACGCCGGCGCCCTGCTCCCAGAAAACGGCCTGCCCACCTCGCTCTCTTCGCCTCTGCTGAACTACCGCTACGCCCAAGCCCGCGAAACCCTAGCCACGCTGCATCGCAACGGCCCCGTCGACCCGTGCCACGGCGTCAAGCTGCGCTACGCCAACCCGCTGACCGGCGGCTCAGTCATGCCCACCATGAGCGCCTCGCTCCAACTCCTAAGCAAAGGATTTCAGACCGCCCCGTACCGCTCCACAGACAGCACCGTCTTCGCCGTGATCGAAGGCCAAGGCCGCACCCAGGCAGGCGAAGCCTGCTTCGAGTGGGAAGAAAACGACGTCTTCGTAGTCCCCAGCTGGACCCCCCAGCCACCACACCGTCGAAACCGAATCCGTCCTCTTTAGTTTCTCCGACCGCACCGCCCAAGAAAAACTAGGCCTCTGGCGCGAACACCGCGCCCAACCCTAGCTCCGAAGCAGTCGTTGAAACGAATAAGTTCGTAAGGCGGTCGGAGCTTTAGTTGGCCCTGTGCCTCAAATGGCTCCGACATAACGTCTTTAATTTCAGGGGCTTCAGCCTCGAGGAAAGACTCATAGCATTTCTCCGCAGGCGTGAATCCCCGCGTTGCCAAAACCAAATGGACTGGCACCTGTAGCGGCCGCCGACCGTGGCGGGCGCTTTTGACCCGGCCGCAACTCACACCGCCCGCCAGACAACCTCGTTTACTACATTTGCCCTTATCGTGTACCCTCGGGGGGAATAAAACCGGAGCCAGCATGTACCTGTCGTGGAAACAAATCCGCCGCGGCCTGATCGTCTCCCTACTCGATTCTGGTGGTCTACGCGGCCGCCTGGTATCTGGTAGCGGGCATCTACGGCTGGGAGCCCTTCCCAAGATGGTCCTCCATCGCCTCCAGAATTTCGGACTCTCAAGCCCACCATGGACAATTTCTACGACGGCATCCGCTTCACGCTAGACCGCCTAGGCCAAGGCCTAAAAAAGGTAGTAAACCTGCTGCGGGAGGGAAGGTGGCGCCCATGGTGACCCAGGTTTGCCGGCCCGAAAGTCGAAGTACCGAAGTTGACTTGACAACTCGGTTATTCCTTGTTATGCTTCCCCTGTTGAAAAGTGTCCACAGGCTCCGGCGAGAAATCCCCAACAATCAACCGACCCAAAGTCTGTTTATAAACTCACCAACAAAAACCGCCTTTAAGTCCCTTTAGAATGAACACTTGCAAAAGTGTATCAAAACAAAGGACTTTAACTATCTTTAGAATCAACACTTATGAAAAAGGGCGAGGGGGGGCAGGCGGCATAGACTTCCGTCCGTGCCCACTGAATCCACGCCACGACTGACCGCCCAAGCACAATAGCGGCCAAATCGCCAAATCTCCTCAATGTCTTGCAGGTCCTACTCCCCGCGCACCTTGACCATCATTTCCCCAATCCCCTCAACCCACGCATGCATGACATCGCCAGCCACAATGGGTCCCACCCCCTCCGGCGTCCCTGTCATCAAAACATCCCCCGGGAGCAGGGTGTAGAAGGAAGAAGCAAATTCAATAAGCTCCGGAACGCCAAGAATCAGATCCGCTGTGCTAGCCTTCTGCCGCGGCTCCCCGTTGACCGTGATCGAAAGCCCCAGCCCAGACGGATCCGGCAATTCATCCGCCGTCACCAACCAGGGGCCCAGCACGGTGTACGTGTCAATCGACTTCCGAAAACTGCGCTCCTCCGGCCCTCGAATGGTGATATCCAGCCCGATGCAATACCCGGCGACAAAGCTCAACGCCTCTGCCCGTCCCACCGACGATGCCCGCTTACCAATAACGACCGCCAGTTCCACCTCATGATCCGTCCGCCGCTCGGCATGCCGAATCACTACGCCCTCCGACGCCCCCACCACGGAACTGGTCGCCTTCAAAAATAATCCAGACTGCTGAATGGCCTGAAGGTGCGCCTTGTTCTGATGATGCAGCTCCGGATTGGCGGCAACCTCCGCCAAATGCTTCCGATAGTTCACCGGCGCCCCAATGACCTTGCTGGCATTCGCCACCGGACTCAGCAAGCGCACGTTGCCAACGGGCACAGCGGCAGCCCCGCGAGCCACATCCGCAATCTGGTCGCGCAGTTTCGGCAAATTCGCAATCAACGCATCTCCAAGCGCAAACGGATACCGCTGCCGCGGCAATTCGTCCAGCACGGACGTAACGTCGCGCACTAAGCCATTTTCAACCAATCCCAGCCGGTGATCATCGAACTGACAAAGACGCACACGAACCCCCTTAGGTCTACCGAGACTCGCCAATCTGCCGCAATTGTGGAATCACTTTCGTCGCAAACAACTCCATGCTCTGCTTGGTCAAATCGTGCGGCAAAGTCGCGAACTGCATCATCGGTAGCAAATAACCGAAGCCAATCTGCTTCTGACATTCCTCGATCTGCTGCCGCAACGTCTCCGGGCTACCGCAAAGGAACATGCCTTTCTTCATCAGGTCATCGATCGTCTGCGCGCCGCCGGTGATCGTTCCCTTGGCGCTCATCACGCCCTTCATCGATTGCAGCGACAAGTAGCCAGGAGGCAGCAACATTTCTACCGGCATCCGCAGGAATTTGTTCACCAGGTTTTCGATGTGCGGCTTCGCTTCCCGGTGAGCCCGTTCATCGGTGTCGGCAGCGTAAATCGGGACCGACCAGCCCAGCTGCGAAGGAGAGGCTTCATAGCCGTGCTTCGCCGCCTCTTCTTTGTACATGCCCATGTACTTGGCCAGCGCCGCTACGGGACTAAACGTTTGCAGGTACGTATATTTCCGTCTCGGATCGGCCGCCCACTCTATGGTCTCGCGGCTGCCCTGCGAAGGAATCCAAATCGGCGGATGCGGCTGCTGGAATGTTCGCGGCCAGGTATTCACATAGTTGAACTGATAGTGCTTGCCCTCGAAGGGAAACGGTCCGATCTCGGTCCAGGCCCGCAAGATTAAATCGTGCGCTTCGTGAAATCGCTCGTGCGACTCTGCCGGGTTCGCTCCCGACGCGTGGTATTCCGCGCCGATGCCACGCACGAATCCCGCCACCAAGCGTCCCCCGGTGATGTTATCGAGCATCGCGTACTCTTCCGCCACGGTGAGCGGATTGTTGAGCAACGGCAGCGCCCGTCCCAGCACCGCGATTTTCGCGCGTTTCGTCCGCCGGGCCAGCGCGCCAGCGGTCACGCCCGGAGTTGGCA
This sequence comes from uncultured Acidobacteriota bacterium, assembly GCA_963788495.1. Taxonomy (GTDB): domain Bacteria; phylum Acidobacteriota; class Terriglobia; order Acidiferrales; family UBA7541; genus Acidiferrum. The sequence goes on from CAWBGX010000010.1 coordinate 515,991, forward strand.
TTAGTCCGTAGGCATTCTGGTGGTGTTCGTTGACGCAGATGCCGTCGAAGCCCAATTCATCCGCGTATTCCAGTTCATCCAGATAGCGGTTGTACAGCAGGTGACCTTTCTTCGGATCGTAGTAGGAGTTCGGCAAAGTGATCCACGCCGAGTTGTACTTCTCGGTGTAGCTCAGATCCAAATCCGCATAGGGCATCAAATGCACGCAGAAGAATTTCATCGCCCAGCACCCTGTAGAAAGCGTGTCAACACGGTGACAAACTCCGCCGTCTTCTCAATCTGCGGCAAGTGGCCGCACTGCGGCAGAATTTCAAGCCTCGCGTTCGGAATCAAGTCTCGGAACGCCGGCCCATATTGCGCCGGTATCACTTTGTCCTGCGCGCCCCACATGATCAGTGTCGGCACCGTGATCCGGTGCAGCCATTTCACCAAGTGCGGATTGTGCATCCGCGGCTGCCAGGCAAGCTTTGCCATGGTCAGGCGGTTCTTCATCTGCAATTCGATCTCTTCTGGGCTGGGCTCTTCGCGAAGCATCACCTCCGCAAGCTCTTGGTCGTAAAAGAGATTGCGGGCAAGTTCCTGTCTCGACCACAGAAAAATGTCGCCCTTTTGGACGCCGGCCACGTGAATCCCAGCCGGCGCCACCAGCGTCAGCGAATGCAACCTGCTCTGATTCCGGACGGCGAGTTCCGCGGCAATCCATCCGCCCAGCGAGGCGCCCACCAGGTGGACTTGTTTGAGGCCGAGTTGTTCGATGAAGTCGAGATAGAAGTAAGCGAGGTCTCCCACGTTGTCGAGCCACTCTGGCGTGTCCGATGCTCCAAATCCCGGATGCTCGGGCACGATCACTTCAAAGTTCTGCGACAGCGCTTCCATGAAAGGGAGCCACCGGTTGCCACCGCTTGCGCCATGCAAGAACAAAAGCGGCTGGCCAGCGCCCCCGCGCCGCACACTCACATTGCAGCCGGCAACCTTCTCGATGGAGTGGCGCACATCCGTCATGTATTTCTCCCTGGCCGTTGCACTCCGCGGGTTTCTAGTTTCTCAAAATGAAACAAGCGTTGCAGCTTCAACATCGCGCGGATTGTATTCGCACCACCGTAAGGGTCAAGTCGATTCCACGGCGCGAACTCCATTTCTACTCGGGCGCGGTCGTTCTTCATTGGTGGTATGCTCTCCGCCGGTCATTTCATTCTTCGGAGAACCTCATGGCGCTTCCGCTGCTCCCGACAGTATTGGTCGGATCCTATGCCCAGCCCGATTGGCTGATCGATCGCCAAAAACTCGCCGGGCGCTTTCCGCCTCGCGTCCGCGCTCGCGAACTCTGGCGCGTCGCTCCCGAGTGGCTCGAGCAGGCGCAGGACGACGCAACGATCATTGCCATCCGCGATCAAGAGCGAGCCGGCTTGGACATCATCACCGACGGCGAGATGCGCCGCGAAAGTTATTCCAATCGCTTTGCCACCGCGCTCGAAGGCGTCGACCTCGACAATCCTGGCACTGGCATCGACCGCAGCGGCCATCCCAACCCGGTTCCTCGCGTGGTCGGGAAAGTCCGCCGCAAACATGCCGTCGAAGTGCGCGACCTGCAATTCCTGCGCGCCAACACCGACCGCAAGATCAAAATCACCGTGCCCGGTCCTTTCACCATGACCCAGCAAGCGCAGAACGATTTCTATCCTCGCGAAGAGGATCTGGCGCTGGACTACGCCGCAGCCGTGAACGACGAAATCAAAGATCTATTCGCCGCCGGCGCCGATATCGTGCAACTCGACGAGCCCTACATGCAGGCCCGCGCAGAAAAAGCACGTCAATACGGCCTGGCCACATTGCAGCGCGCGCTGGATGGCGTTACCGGCACGACTGGGCTGCACATTTGTTTCGGCTACGCCGCTATCATTCACGAACGTCCCTCGGGATATTCGTTCCTCCCGGAATTGGCGCAATCTTCCGTGCAACAGATCTCGATTGAAACCGCGCAGTCTTCGCTCGATTGTTCCGTTCTCCAAAGGCTGCCAGACAAAACGATTGCCCTTGGCGTCCTCGACCTTTCGACGAATGAAATCGAAACGCCTGAGATTGTTGCCGCGCGGATCCGCCGCGCTCTGCCGTTCATCAGCCCTGATCGCGTCATCATTTCCTCCGATTGCGGCCTCAAGTATTTGCCGCGAAACGTCGCTTTCGGAAAGATGAAGGCAATGGTCGATGGCGCAAAGATAGCGCGCTCGGAATTGACAGCTCGCGCCGCGGGAATCTAAGCGCCGCCGCGAATCCGACCTGTGGAGTCAGTCAGCCGAGGTCTGCGAGCCACGCAATCCTATTCCTTCGCGGGCGCTGCCTGAATCGTCGTCTGATAGCTGATGGCCATGACCCAGTTGCCATCGCGCTTGATCCACAGGCGGCTCACGCGAATCGGCTTGCCGTGATATGGCTGGTGCAGCGCCTTCATCACCACGCTATCTCCGAAATCAAACATCTCCGCGGACACCAGAGGCGCGGGTGCGGCGCCGGCTCCAGATTGCTTCTGCTTGTCGAGCACGGCCATGCGCGCCGCCTTGTCCAGCGGATGATCGTTGTTAGAACTGACCTGGATAAATTCGTCGGCAGCATGCGGCGCCCATCCCGAGGAGTTGTGCGCCGTCACGTGTGTCTCTAGTTCCTGCCAGGACTTGAAGATTCCCGCCTCGGCTTCATTCTTCGGTTTGTAGGGCACGGTCTTGCAAGGATTCTCGCAGTCGTTCACGCCAGGACCTCCAGCGGGCGGCGCGTCCATCTGCCTAACTTCGTGGTATCCCAGCGCGCGCCATCCTGCTGGACGCTTGACCCACAATCGCAACACGTACACTTTTCCACTGTTGGCTTGAACGACCGCAACCTGCCCGTAGGTTCGCTCCTTGGCCTCCGCATCGTAGCCAGCCGCAGGCGTCGGCAAGCCCTTAAGGACTTCCGCTTTGGTCAACGTCTTGCCCGCCGAATCCGTCCAGGTAAAATCCGAATCGAGAAGTGCGCCCAGTGCTTTGTTGTCCGCGCTTCCGATGGCCCGGACCAAAGCATGGTCAGCCTGAAGCACATCCTGTTCACTCGCTGCTGCCGCTGCCTTACTTGTTGCTGCAGCCAGCACACAACCCAAAAGGAAGGCCACTGCCAGCGTTTTACCCACGAATCGTTGCCACATTTTTGTTTCCTCCCTGAATATCGTCCCGAGCTACAGCGCCAACGAAAGATCGATATTCGGACAGCCAAAACGGTTTGCATTCTCGGACCGTTATGCTACCGTACCGCCCAACCAGACCAGCATGCCAAGCCACAAACCCCGGTGGTTTTGGGCGATTGGCGAGACTCGCTCATCGATTGCGGCCCGGCACGTTAGGACAAAACTCCGTGTATAAAACTGTTCAATCGTTGCGGCTTTACGAGCAAATCGTTCAGCAGATCGAAGAATCGATCCTCAAGGGCGTGCTCAAGCCGGGCGACCAGTTGCCCGCCGAACCGGAACTCGCCCAGCAATTCCACGTCAGCCGCACCGCCGTTCGCGAAGCGGTAAAAGTTCTCCGGGAAAAAGGCCTGGTCGAAGCCTACTCCGGCCGCGGCACGTTCATCACCAACGGCACCTCGCAAGCCATCCGCCAATCGTTCGACCTGATGATCCGCATCTGCCAGCCGGAAGGTTCCGAGCGCCTGGTCGAGGTGCGCGAAATTCTCGAGCCGGAGATCGCCGCACTCGCCGCCGAGCGTTCCGAGGAACAACACCTCACGGCCATGCGCGAAGCCATCGCCGTGATGGATCGCGCCATGCATGACGCCGACGCATTCATTGAAGCCGACAATGATTTCCATCTGGCGCTGGCCGAAGCGGCGGCCAACCCGCTCATTTTGTCCTTGATCGACTCCATCGTCGGGCTGCTTCGCGAACAGCGCATGCGCATTTTCCGCCACAACGGCGGCGGTGAGCGCGGCCAGTTTCATCACAAGCGCATCCTGGACGCCGTCGAGCGCCGCGATCCCGAAGCCGCCCGCGAGGCCATGCGCGCCCATCTCCAGCAAGTGCGCAGCGACACCGGCGTTTCCTCTACCGAACCCGAGCCGGCCTGAGCTTCTTGATTGCCTTCACGGCTTTCTGCCGCGTTGAAAACCATCCAGTGGACTTACGCCGAAGCTGAAGCCGCTAGCGATGCTCCAGAATGATTTTCATTCGCTGGCCGCTGTTGGAGGCCAGCATGCCTATCGCCGTTTTCAATTCCGCAAAAGGCATGACGTTGCTGACCAGCGGCTCCAGCCGGACCACCCCGCGTTGCACCAAGTCGATGGAATCTGGATAATCTTCGCTTTTTGCGACGCGCGCGTTGATCAGCGCCAGCTCTTTGAAATAGAGCTGATAAAACGGCAAAGCCCCTTCGGTCGCCGTGATGATCCCGAAGAGCAGCAGGCGTCCGCCAAAGCGCGCCATGGTGATGGCGTCCGCCAGCGAAGTCATCGCGCCGGTCGATTCGATGATCACATCGGCGCCGCGTCCCTCGGTAGCTTCCCGAACTTTTTGGATGGTTTCTTCACCGCTCGCAAAAGTCAGGTCCGCTCCTAGTTTTTGCGCCAACTCTCGTTTCTCCGCGCTACGCGTGATGCCGATGACCGATTTGGCGCCGCGGGCCTTCGCCAGTTGCACGTGCAATTGGCCGGTGACGCCCAGGCCCAGGACCACCACGGATTCCCCGGGCAAAATATTGATCAGCCGCTGCGCGTGCAAGCAGGTGGTCAGCACCTGAATCAGCGGCGCCGTTCGGCTATCGACGCTATCCGGCAAACGAAAAACGTGGCTCGCGGGCGCCGCGACATAATCGGCGAAGCCGCCGTTGGCGTCGCGCCCCAACAGCATTCCCTTCGGGCACAGATGGGTCTGGCCGATCTTGCAGTGAAAGCATGCGCCGCAGAAAAGTTCCGGGTCAATGATGACCCGGTCTCCGGCCCGCAGTGTATTGTTGCCACCGCTTTCGACGACCTCTCCAATCATTTCATGGCCCATGATGCGCGGATACTGAACTGGAATTGAGCCGTTGAAGATTTTGAGATCGGTTCCGCAGATGCCGGTGTGACTGACGCGAACCAGGACTTCGCCCGCACCCGCGACTGGGCGCGAAACTTCATCGAGCGCCAGCTCCCCGGGCGCCTTGAGGACCATCGCTTTCATGGGCGGTCTTTCATAAACGAGCCATTCGACCAAACGATGCGGCTGCAACCTACTTTACGCTAGTCGCCGCAGCGCTTCGGGATTTACCGGATTGCGAGGCATCTCGCCGTTGAAAACGCGGACGACCTCTTCCGCCGCCTTGATTTGCAGGTCCACCAGGGACTCGACGGAATAAAAGCTGGTATGCGGTGTCAGAATTACGTTGTCGCGGCCGAACAACGGCGAACCATTCGGGGGTTCTTGCGACAGAACATCCAGAGCGGCGCCCGCGAGTTGTTTGGCGTCCAGCGCTTCCGCCAGCGCGGCCTCGTCGACGATCGGTCCACGCGCCGTGTTCACCAGGTACGCCGTCGGCTTCATCTGCCGGAAGACATCGGCGTTGAAAAGATGATGCGTCTCCGGCAGCAGCGGACTGTGAATGGAAATGTAAGTCGGACATTTTCACCAGCTCGTCGAACTCGACCTTTTCCACACCGGCGCTGCGTGAAGGCATCGCGCTGCGGCACGTAGGGATCGTAGGCCACCACTCGGATGCCGAACGCTTGCGCTTTCGGCGCAACAAGTTGCGGAATCCTTCCGAAACCCACCAGCCCGAGAACTGCTTCCGCGCAAACGGTGGATCGGAACCACCGCCGGCATTTCCCAGCGGCCCGCGTGCGTGCGCGCGTTCGAGAAGGGAATCTTGCGAACCAGCGCCAGCAGCAACGCCATCGTGTGATCGGAAACTTCGTCGATGCAATAATCGGGCACCTTGGTGACCACGATTCCCGGCCTTGCTGGCCGCGGGAATGTCCACGTTGTCCACGCCGATGCCGAACCGCGAGATGATCCGGCACTTCTTCATTTGCGGAATCATGTCCGCGGTGATTTTCGCGTAGGTGACCAGCAGGGCATCGGCATCGCGCGCGACTCCCAAAATGGCTTCAGGCGTGGGTTCCGTCGCGAGATGCAACTCCGCTCCGATCCTGCGACAGCACGTCGCGGGCCAGGTCCAGGTTCGGAAAGACGGAATCGGAAACGCGCAACGAATAGCTTGGGCATGCTTAGCGCTTCATCGCCTCTTCCATGTGCTCCATCAGCGTGAAGACCACCGGCCCCTTGCCGGAGACCAGCACGTTTTCTTCGAGGCGGCAGGTTTGCTGCAAGCCCGGATGTCCGGCGAAGGTTTCGATGGCGAAGTACATGTTCTCTTTGATCTCGGCCGGATACTTCAGCGAATACGCGCGGGACATCCACATGCCTTCGTACAGCGTGATGCCGATGCTGTGCGCGAATTGCTGCAGGGTGACGGTGCCGTACTTGTCGTCGTCGTATTCGGGAAAGGCGGCGGCCACGTCGGCGGTGGTGTTGCCGGGCTTCAGCTTGTCCGAGCCCGGCGTACATCGAGTCGTAGACTTCGCGGTACAGGTCGATTTCTTTCTGCGTCATCTTTGCGCGCGCCGCACTTGAAGCAGCGCACGAAGTCGATGAAGTATCCCGAAGGCCCGACCGCGTTGATGTCCACGATGACCAGGTCGCCCTGGCGGATGAGTTTGTCGGTGGCCCAGCGGCGGTATGGGCTGGTGTTGCCGCCCGACGCCACGATGATGTCGTAGATGATTTCGCAGCCGCGCTCGAGCATGAACTCGTGCACTTTGGCTTCGATTTCGCGCTCGCGCACGCCGGGCTTCAGCCATTCGTACTTGATCTTCCACATGGCGGCGTCGCCGATGCTGGACGCTTGCTTCAGCAATTCGATCTCATCGCGGGTCTTGACGACGCGCGCCGCAGAAACCGCCGGCCAGCCGTTCACGATTTTGAGCCCGGTCTTCTGAAACGCCTCCAGCGCCGGCATGTCAAAGTTGTCGATGCCGATGCTTTCTTTCTGCACGCCGTGTTCTTTCAAGCACATCGACCACGCTCTCGGCCATGCGCCCGGCCATGTACGGCACCGCGCCTTCGGCCCATTGCCAGGTGATGGCCGGCCGGATGCGCCCTTCCATCCACGGCAGGTCGATCTTGGCGCATTGGAGGTCGGAGCCGGCGGTTTCGAACAGCACCGGCTCGCCACCGTTGGGCACGCACGGCGTAGCGGATATTGATGTTGTATTTCCAGTTGCCCTGATACGACGCGGTGGCGTAGCGAATATTGGCGCCGGCGAACAGCACCAGCGCCCCCAGGTCGTGCGCCGTCATCTGCTCCGCGCAACTTCTGCAAGCGGTCCTTGCGCAGGCGATCGAAATCCACGCGGTATTGCCAGTCCGCACCGGTCTGGCTGTAAACGCGCCGCGGGTCCCACTCGTGTGGTTGTCCTAGGAAGCTGATATCCATCGCCATTGCGCCAAGATCCTCCGTGTGAAATTTAATTTGGTTTGCAGTGCGCCCGTACGCCGGAAGGGCAGTGATTCAAAAAGAAATGCAAGCGCGGGGTGTTGAGTTGGCGGTCCGGAAGAAAAAAGAGCGTTGGTTGACAGCTCATAGAACTTTAGTCCCGCCCGAAAACTCTTGCGCATTGCATGCTGCTCACTGGTCCTGGCCCATCCGCGACTCAAAGGACGTACCGGGTCCCACCGGCGTTTCATCGGCACGCGATTATGTTTTCGCGGGGACAACCGTTTTTTTGCGGGACTTGGGAACCGACGGCGCGGCTGCCGGCGAATCTTCCATGGGCAAGCGGTAGCGGCGGATTCCATCGTAGGAAAAAAGCGCGCCGGCCACTGCGCCCGCGGTTGCCACGCACCCGATTTCTCCCACGCCTTTTGCGCCGTAGCCGCCGACTTCATCCGGGACCTCGATCAAGATGACGTCCACCTCGGGCATATCCTTCGCTCTCACCAAGCCGAAGTCGCGCATGAGCAGAGAGTCCGGTATTCCATTGGTCGAGGTGAAATTTTCGGAGAGCGCGTAGCCCAGGCCCATGTGCACTCCGCCTTCCATTTGCTCGGCGCAAAGCCGCGGGTTGATGGCGCGGCCGACATCGTGAGCGGCGATCACGCGCTCCATCTTGCCGCCGTCGCCGAGGATCACCACCTGCGTGGAGTAGCTGAAGGTCAAGTGGGTGGTCGGATTTTCCAAAGAGGCGGGCGTTCCAGGCCGCGTAGTAAAGTCGCAGACGTAATCTCCGTCATAGACGCGGCCGGCGAGCTGTTCGAGGCTGGACTCTTTAAGATCGGCGGCCAGCTTGCTCGCGGCGCGTTGCGCAGCCGCGCAGCTTAGCGTGGTGGCGCGCGAAGCCCAAGTTTCTCCGCATTTCACGCCCAGATCCTTGTCCCATTGCACGGTCATCGCGTCCGGAGAGAGGCCGGTTTCTTCGCACACGGCTTGACGGATGGTGGTGAAAAGGCCCTGCCCCAGTTCGGTGTAGCCGGTGAGAATTTCCACGCGGCCGCCTGCTGCGACGCGAATCAGGATGTGGCCGCTGTCGACTGTTCCATTTCCGATGCCGGTGCTCTTGATGCCGCAGCCGATGCCGGCGTGCTTGGAAATTTTGTAGATTTCTTTTACAGCTTCGAGAGAACGCCGCAGACCCAGCACGCTGGGCCGCATAATCTGGCCGGTCGCAAAAGCGTCGCCGGGGTTCAGAATATTTCGTATGCGGATGTCGTAGCCGTCGACACCCACGCGTTCCGCGAGGATGTCCATCATCCCTTCCATGGCGAAATGCGACTGGTTGGTGCCAAAGCCGCGCATGGCGCCGCTGGTCGGGTTGTTGGTGTATACCGCGGTGGACTCGACATCCACGCTGGGCACGCGGTACGGCCCGCAAGAATGACACGCCGCGCGCAGCAAGCACTTGCCGCTGGTGCCGGCGTAGCCGCCGGCGTCGCCAAGAATCCGGGCGCGCACCGCCAGCAAATGACCTTCGGCATCGGCGGCAATCTTGTAGCGCAGCGTCATCGGGTGGCGCTTGACGTGATGCTGCGTGGATTGTTTGCGGGTGAGAACCGTCTTCACCGGACGGCCCAGCAAATATGCCGCTACCGCCGTTTGCCCCTGGATGGACAACTCTTCCTTGGCGCCGAAAGCGCCACCTGCCGCCGCCAGCGCGATTTCGACGTCTTCCAGCGGCAACTGCAAAATCTTGGCGATCTGCCGCTGATCGAACACCGAGCCTTGGCTCTGGGTGTGAACCTTGATGCCTTTTCCCTGAGGGATGGCCAAGCAGGCCTCCGGCTCAAGAAAGGCCGGTTCGACCGGCTGGGTGGCGAAGGTGCGCTCAAAAACATGCGCCGCGGAAGCAAACGCCGCCTCGACATCGCCTCGCGCGAACGCGGTGGTTTCGATCAGGTTCCTGGACTCATGCAGATTTCCCGGCGCATGCACTTGCGGCGCGTCAGGCTCCAGCGCGGCGAAGGGATCGGTCACCGGCGGAAGAACTTGGTAGTCGACTTGCACTTTTTCCGCGGCCTGGCGCGCGTGGAACGCGGAGTCTCCGACGACCAGAGCCAGAATGTCGCCGACGCAGCAAGTGGTTTCACCAACGGCCACAAAAATGGGCAAATCGGCGACCGCCAGACCGGCGCCACGCTCTCCCGGAACATCGGCCGCCGTGAAAACCCTTACGATTCCGGGCATGGCCAGCGCCGCAGTGGCGTCGATGGCCCGGACTTTGGCCCGCGGGTGCGCGCTGAGCACCGGCGCGCCGTGCAGCATTCCCGGAACAAACATATCGTCGACAAAAGGTTTCTCGCCGAGCGACTGTTCGATGCCTTTGTAGCGCAGCGAAGACCGGCCGATACCGTTAAGGTGGTTGGCTCGAACGAAAGCCGGATTGCGGCTCATCCCAAACTCTTCGCCGAAGAAATCATGCCGGCGGGGTTCCGTCCTGTCGACGTGCTTCCCGTTGTTCCAGGCTTCGCCCGCCGTTTGGATGGCATCGATGATTCTTCCGTAGCCGGTGCAGCGGCAAATATGGCCGTTGAGCGCCTGCGCGATGGCCTGGCGATCATCGGTGCGGCCCTGCTTCAGCAATGACGATGAACGCATCAGGATGCCCGGAATGCAGAAGCCGCACTGTACGCCGCCCTCGACGGCGAAGGCTTCGCTCAGCACCCGGCGCATCTCTTCGTCGGTGCCCTCCAGCGTGACCACCTGGTGGCCTTCCATCTGTTCCGGTTTGCGCAAGCACGACAGCACCGGCCGACCGTCCACTTCCACTACGCAGCACCCGCAACTGCCCTCCGGCGCGCAGCCGTTCTTGGCCGAAATGATGCCGCAGTCCTCGCGCAACACTTCGAGGAAGTGCATGCCTGGCTCGTACGAGCAGGTCACTGGTTTGCCGTTGAGAGTGAAACTGACCTTGGGCAACTTCTTACCTCACACGCCGAACGGCGAGTCCCTGTGCGGATCGCCGCCCCGACGCACACCTTTCAAAGTATCGCATTTGCCGGACCGGCTCAATTTTCCCGGGGACGCGAGTTGCCGCGACGGCGCGGGCATTCCGTCTTGGTTAAGAGCGCGCCGCAGCCTTCTGAAGCACGCGATCCACGATCGACTTGAACTCTTCCGCGGTCAGCAGATCTTTCTTCTCGAAAGACTTCGCTTTGACCATCTGCACCATGGCCATTTTTTCTTCGTCGCTGGCTTTCACGCCCAGCTTCTCGCACCACTCTTCGATCGATGGCGGACCGCTGTTTTTGCCGAGCACGATGGAAACCGGCTTCTGGCCCACCAGCGATGGCGCGAACGGAACGTATTCCAGCGGATGCTCCTTGCGCGCCAGGCGCACCCAGCCGGCGATGATCCCGGATTCCACCTCGTAAAGCTTGTCGCCGACGATCGGGCGGTTCGGGGGAGCAGTCAGCTTGGCGCGCTCCAGCACAAAGCGCGAGAGCTCGCACAGCTTCTCGGTGCGAATGCCCAGGTCCACGTTGTGCAGGCAGAGCAGCGCCATCACCACGTCTTCCATGGGAACGTTTCCGGCGCGCTCGCCCACGCCGGTGATGGTCGTTTGCGCCACCGTGGCGCCGGCCGCCAAGGCCGCAATGGTATTCGCCACTCCCAAGCCAAAATCCTGATGGCAATGGATTTCCACCGGCTTCTTCAAGCGCCGGATGACTTCTTTGACCACGTAGTGCACGGCTTCCGGCGTGGCGCAGCCCATGGTGTCGGCCAACGTGAAGGCGTCCATGTGGCCTTCGGTGGCTACCCGTTCGACCATGTCCAGCAGCGGCCCGACTTCGGTGCGCGTCGAGTCGATGGTGAAAAAGACGGTGTACAGACCCTCTTCCTTCGCCGCCAGGGTGGCGTCGATGGACGACTTGATGGCGCGGTCCACCGTCCAACCGTAGGCGTTCTTGATCATGTGCTCGCTGGCGGGGATCTCGATGACCACCCCGCTGCAGCCGCACTTCTTGACCGTCCGGACTTCCTCGGCGATGCACCGGCCGAAGGCGAAAATCTCCGATTTCAGCCCCAGGCTGGCGATGTCCTGGATCGCGGCCTTGTCCTGCTCGGAGACCGCGGGCATGCCGGCTTCGATGCGGTGCACTCCGGCGGCATCCAGCTGCTTGGCGATGGCTACTTTTTCTTCGCGGCGGAAGACCACGGCGGTTTGCTGCTCGCCGTCACGCAGGGTGACGTCGTGGATCTTGATTTTGGACGGGAAAGCGAGATTCTTGCGGACCTCCGGCAGGTGATTCCAGGGGCTGGTGAACCACTTGTCCGTTTTCCAGGGCTGCGCCATAGGACCTCGAAGCAGATGATTTTACAATTCGTAGACGTAGGATTATACCTGAGGGTGGTTGGAGAAACAAGCAAGAGTGTGGTGGTATGGTGGTCAGGGCGATTTAGGTGGATGTGTGAAACCGGTCGTATTATATTGATTCTAAATAAGTTACTCCCTATCGTTCCCGCACGGACCTTCGTAAGTCTAAGAAAATAGTAAAGTTAAGCCGAATGGAGCGACGCTAGCGAAATGCCGACCGGCCTGGTAGCCGTTGGGCGCTCCTTTGCGACTGAGAAGGAGGTGGACTCCATGTTCCATGGCCCGCCAGGTCGAACTATTATCATTATTATATATTACGTATAAGGACTACTGAGCGATACGAAAAACCTTCCATGCACGTTCGGGCGATCGACAGGAACGGCGGACTCCGAAAAAGAAGTCATCGTGCCAGCAGAGGCGCGCCCAAAGAGTAGGATTTGGCGGAGGCCGCCGCGGCTGAAGCGTTTATCTCCCGTTTAGGTTGGGCGTGACACCGTGGGACCGCTAGTGTAACCGGACCCTGGCTTGGGCCGTCCTACGTAGCCGAAGCCTGGGGTGCCCGGATCTAAGCAAATCTATTTTGGGGGAAACGTCATGCCACAGCGACGGATTCTGGGATTGTTCTGTTTCGTGTGTCTCCTTGCCTCGACGCTCCTGCTTCTTTCGCGAAGCACGGTGAATGCGGCGCCGCAAGGCGGATATCACTTGTTAAGGAAATTGCCGGTCGGCGGCGATGGAGCCTGGGATTACCTGACGGTGGATCCCGACGCCAAACGCATTTACATTTCGCGCAGCACCCACGTAATGGTTGTCGATGAAGAAAAGGGCGATGTGGTCGGAGACATTCCAGACACCAAGGGCGTACACGGAATCGCTCTCGCCAAGGATCTCGGAAAAGGATTCACGAGCAACGGCCAGGCCAATACCGTGACCGTGTTCGATCTTTCCACTCTGAAAGCTACTGCGACCATCAACGTGACCGGTCAAAACCCCGACTCCATTCTTTACGATCCGGCGAACAAACGAATTTGGACCTTCAACGGGCGCACCGCCAACGCGACGGTAATTGATGCGGTGGCTGGAACCGTGGTGGGAACGGTGGCGCTGGCGGGCAAGCCGGAGACACCGGTGCTGGACGGCAAGGGCAGCATTTTTGTAAATATCGAAGACAAAAACTCGCTGGCGGAAATCGACGCGAAGTCGCTGGCCGTAAAGCACACCTATCCCCTGGCAGGTTGCGAAGGCCCTTCGGGCATTGCCATGGACACCGCCACGCGGCGCGTGTTCAGCGGCTGCAGCGACAGCAAGAAATTGGCTGTTACCGACGCGGACACCGGCAAGCAGGTGGCAGCGCCGGCGATCGGCGAAGACACCGATGCCAGCGGCTTCGATCCGGCGACCAAGCTGGCGTTTGCGTCGTGCCGCGAAGGAGTGCTCAGCATCATCCACGAAGATTCGCCCGACAAGTACAGCGTGGTAGAGAACGTCAAGACCGAATTCGGTGCGCGCACCATGGCCCTGGATCCGAAGACCCACCATGTATTTTCGGTGACCGCCGATCTCAAGCCCGTGGCGCCCACGGCGGAAAATGCACATCCACGGCCGCAACCGGTTCCCGGTACCTTTCGAATTTTGGAATACGGACAGTAGCCGGCAATAAGCAGCACGCAGCTCGCGGTTTCGCTTCGCCCCCTGCCAATGCGGCCTCAGGGCTGTCGGCCCTGAGGTCACGTCGGCTTCTAGCGGAGGCGCGTGGCAAGGTTTCCGGAAGTACAGGGGAAACGATGGCCGTTTTTCTCACACCGTATGAATTCAAGAACCGGAAAGCGGCGCCCTCTTCTTTCTTCGTCTTGGACGTTCTAACCGGCACGATCAAGACCGGGTTCCTCGCCAGACTCGTTGCGGTTCTCGCGTTGCTGCTGGTTGGGCTCCCAGCTCAGGCGCACCATGGCGCCTCCATGTTCGACATGGAGCACCTGATTACCGTCAAGGGCACGGTGACCAGCTTCGAGTGGATCAATCCGCACTCCATGATTTACGCCGACGCGAAAGACGAGAAGGGCAACGTTCAGAAATGGGCGATCGAAACGCGCGGCGGACCGAACGCGTTGAGCAGAGCGGGGTGGACGAAAGATACGCTCAAGCCCGGGGACGAGGTCACCTTCACCGGTCATCCCGCAAAAAATGGCACCAGCAACATGCGCCTGGCCAAGGTGACGCTAGCCAACGGCAAGGAAATGGAGCCGGAGTCGCACTCGTGGTTTTGAAATGAACTGGAGCCAAACGTCATGAATCGAACGAAGTCGAATGCGTTCTATGCTGCGCTGCTGGCCGTTTTAATTGGCGCGGGGCTTGGACTGCATGCCAAAGACGGCACGGGGGCCGCTCCTCCGGCATCGATTCCGACGTTTTCCACCGCGGATGTTGCGCGCACCGGTTTCTTCTATGTAGGAGGCCATTACGCGGGCGGCGCGGGCAAAGAAGTGATGGACGGCGCCGAGTACGTTGAAGTGATGGTGCCGAAGAAAATCCGGCGAGCCTATCCCATTGTGTTTTTGCACGGAGCGGGGCAGACCGGCACGGACTGGCTGCAAACACCGGACGGTCGCGCCGGATGGGCCTACTACTTCCTGAAGCAGGGCTACGTGGTGTACATGGTGGATTATCCGGCGCGCGGGCGTTCGGCCTATGTACCTGACGCCGACGGTCCGCTGACCATCCGCACCGCCCCGCAACTTGAGAAAATCTGGACGGACTTGACGGAACTCGGCGATTGGCCGCAAGCAAAAAAGTATTCGCAGTGGCCGAGCAACGCCCCGAACAAAGGCAAGATGGGCGATCCGGTCTTCGACGATTTCGCAAAAACCCAGGTTCAATACTTACAAGGCGGGAGCCAGGACAAGCTGAATCTAGACGCGCACATCGCGCTGCTGGAAAAGATTGCTACCCCGGTGATTTTAATTACCCACTCGCAGGGCGGGCTGTTCGGATTTCAAGTGGCCGATGCCCGGCCCAAACTCGTCAAAGCCATTCTCACCGCCGAACCCGCGGGTCCTCCGATTCAAAACGTGGACACCGCCAAACAAACTTACACCGGGAAGGGCAACCTGGTCTGGGGCGTAACCAGCATGCCCGTCAAGTACGATCCGCCGATCAACGACGTGGCGGATTTGCAAGTCGAACTGGAGGCCAAGTCGGATGGACCCGGCCTGGTGCCGTGCTGGCTGCAGAAGGAGCCGGCTCACAAGCTCGTGAACATGACAGCGATTCGTGTACTCGATGTCTCGGGCGAGGCCAGCTATCACCGGGTCTTCGATTCTTGCGACGCCAAGTGGCTGAACCAGGCGGGTGTGAAGACCGACTACGTAAAGCTCGAAGATGTGGGCCTGCCGGGCAATGCGCACGAAATGATGCTGGAAAAGAACAGCGATGGGATAGCGGCGTTCTTCGAGAGCTGGATTGAGAAAAACGTGCGCTGAGGCATGTGTCAAGCTGTCTGACCACTGGACGGCATGACTGGCTCGGCGCACCGGCTTGCGCGCAGTTTGTATCCTTATATATGTTAGGCGCGATTTGGTTTGCCATTAAAAAGGGGGGAACGATGAAGACTAGGTTGCGGGCGGCGGCGATCATCATGGCATCGCTGGGATTGGCGGCGGGAGTTTGGGCCCAAAAATTGGCTGATAAGAAAGCGCTGACCTTGGCGGTGGCCAAGCAGATTGCGGCGGCCTCGGAAGCCGAAGCGGCCAAGAACAAGTTCACCATGGTGATCGCCATTGTGGACGACGGCGGAAATCTGATTTGCCTGGAGAAAATGGACGAGACTCAGATTGGCAGCATTGAAGTGGCCCAGGCTAAGGCGCACACGGCAATCGCCTTCAAGAGGCCAACCAAAGTCTTTCAGGACGCGGTCGCAGCAGGCAACACCAGCATTTTGAAACTGCCGGGAGTGGTAGCGACCGAAGGCGGCCTACCGTTGGTGGTGGACGGAAAGATTATCGGGGCGATCGGTGTGAGCGGCGGCTCGTCGGCGCAGGACGGCACGGTGGCGCAAGCGGGAGTGGACGCTTTGCCGAAGATCCTGGCGCAGTAACAGCGGACCTCGGGGATCGAGAGTAAAAACGAAAAGATAACTCGGAGACCCAGAGGACGCCAAGAAGCGCGAGAAGTTGGCACGGCACGTGGGCCCGGGCTTTGTTTTGATTCTTGGTGCAATTTTTTGGGGAGGATAGACATGCGGACGCGTTTGTTGGGCTTGGTAGCGGTGGTGATCGTTTTCGCGATGGGTTTTGTTCTGGGCAACAAGTTGATGTCCGTCCAGGGGCAGGGCAAACCCGGAGCGGGATTTGTGGCCATCCCCGGGGAAAAAGGAGGCCAGGATATTTTCGGGGCTTACGACATAGTGAAGGACTGGCCGAAGCCCATCAGCGGATTGCCGGGAAATGAGAAGTGGACCTGGGGAGCGGGGCAGAGCATTTACGCCGAGAACCCCAACCGGATTTACTTGCTGTTCCGCGGCGAACTGCCGGTGGTTCCGCGGCCGCAGACGAAATTGCTTCCCGAATTTGGGCCGAGCATCCTGTTTCCCATCGGGCGGTTGCCGTTTCGTGATGCCACGGTGTCGTCGCTGCCTGGCGCAGGCGGATCGGGGCAGGATCCGGACGACGGGCCGAAGCTTTGGAAGGGCACCGTGGGCGTGGACGCCAAGTGGGAGCACTGCTTGACGGTGGTGGATGGCGACGGAAACATCCTCGAGACCTGGACGCAATGGGACAAAATTTTCAAGCGGCCGCACTTTATCACCATGAATCCCTACGATCCCGAGAAGCACGTTTGGGTGGTTGACGATCACATGCACGCGATTTACAAATTCACGCACGACGGGAAGGAGTTGGTGCAGACCATCGGCACACCTACCGTGAAAGGCGCGGATGGGACGCACTTCAACCGGCCGACGTTCCTGGCGTGGTTGCCGGACAGCACCATGTTCGTTTCCGACGGCTACAACGGCACGCGCGTGGCGAAGTTCGACAAGGACGGGAAGTTCCTCCTGGACTGGGGCATGAAGGGCACGCCTCCCAACGACAAGCGGCCGTACTACATGAACAACGTCCACGGTTTGGCGTTGGACCCGGTGTCGCGGCACGTGTTTGTGAACGACCGGGCCAATCACCGCTGCCAGGTTTTCGACGAGAACGGGAAATATCTCTACGAGTGGTACTTCGGCGCAGAGCCCTCGGACATTCATTTGTTCTACATCGGGGCGGACCGCAATCTCTGGGCGTTTGACCGCGGCACTTCCAAGATGCTGAAGTACGATCTGGAAGGACACCTGTTGTATACCTGGGGCACTTGGGGAGATTTCCCGGGCGGGTTCTGGGGAGTGCATGGGTTCAGCGTGGATCAGGACGGGAATTTCTACGTCGCGGAAGTGGATAACGGTCGCGCGCAGAAGTTCACGCCGAGGAAGGGCGCGAATCCGGAATTTTTGGTGAGCAAGCCAGTTTACTCGGCGTGGAAACAATAGGAGATAAGATGAATGCGAAAACGAGATTGAAGTTCAGATTGCTGCTCGCCGCTTTGGTTTGTGGTGCCGGTGCTTTGTCGGCGGCTGGGCAGGCGCGGGACACGCAGACGTTTGACACAGCGGCTGGGCCGGTGAAGATCACGCCGGTATTTCATGCCAGCACGGTGATTGAAGCGGGCGGCAAGGTCATCTACCTGGACCCGGCCAAGCCTTCGGATTTTACCGGGTTGCCGCCGGCCGATCTGATTTTGATCACCGATATTCACGGCGATCATATGGACCCCGCTGCGGTAGCCGCGGTAAGCAAGAGCGGGACCGAGATTCTGGCGCCAGCGGCGGTGGCCAAGACCGTGACCACCGCGAAAGTTATCGCCAACGGCGAAACCCAGAAATGGGACAAGTGGACCATTGAAGCGATTCCCATGTACAACCTGAAGCGCGGCCCGGAAGCAGGAAAGCTGTATCACGACAAGGGCCGGGGCAACGGATACGTGCTGACTTACGGCGGCAAGCGCTTCTACTTCTCGGGCGATACCGAGGCCATTCCCGAGATGAAGGCGCTGAAAAACATCGATGTGGCGTTTGTGTGCATGAATTTGCCTTATACCATGACGCCGGAAGAGGCGGCTGACGGCGTGCTGGCATTTCATCCGAAGATCGCGATTCCTTACCACTTTCGCGATTCCGACCTGAGTGTTTTTCAGAAGAAGCTGGAAGGGAGCGGCATCGAAGTGCGCATCCTCAACTGGTATCCGAAGAAGGCGTAGATCGCAGGCTGAATACCGTTGGATTTTCTGGTGATCCAGCATGTAGGTGGCCGGACACGCTTGTGGCTTCGTGGTGTCTAAACCCCGCCTTCTTGAAGAGGGCGGCTACAGATACTAACCACCACGCATCTATGGTCTGGCGGCGCGGCTTGGCGCCGTGTGAAATTGAACGACGACGTAGCATTCTGTTTCGACTGGCTTGGCGTCAAGTAGCGTGGGCGCATAGCGCCATTCGTGCACGGCCCGTACGACCGACGGCACCAGGTTCGCCGGGCCATTGATCGGCCTTACGTTCTCGACGTGTCCGTCCTCGGCGACAGTGACGTTGACGCGGACGGAACCGCTCGGGCCGGTTTGCGCTGGGACGCCTTGCGGGTCGACGCGCGAAACCAACTCTCCGACGATTACTTTCTTGTTCCGATTGAAGGGCCACCACGCACGCGCCGCCGGCATATGCACGGAACGCTGGATGTGGATGGTCATGGTGGGCGATTCCAGAACCCGCTCGCCGGGCAAATTGAAAAAGGACGAATGATACCGGCTCGAGGGCCGGATTTCCATGACTTGGCGTCCGGCGGAGTCCATTTGAATCACCGAGGAGTCCGAACGCGGGGACGAGGCGGAGCGGGTGGAGGCAACGATAGGGCTTAAGGACAGCATTGTGGAAGCGCTGGGGAAGACCTCGTTGGGGCGGACCGGATTTGGCAACGCCTGTTTTGCAGCTGGCGGATTTGGCACTGCCGGCAGAGTCTCCGGCGTCACATCACGCGGGGTGGACGAACTTGGGGTGCTGCTGCTCGTCTTCGAGGCGTCGTCGGCGGGAATTGTGCGATTCAGCGATGCATCGTTTCGCGATTCGGGCGCTTGCACCGGCCGGGAAATGTCTGCGGGTAAATTGTTCTCCGATGATGGCGCTGCGGACGGAATGGAATTTACGGGTGAGGCGTCGCGGGGAATTGGCTGGATAATCAGCGCGGAGACTTGAGGACCGCCGTTATCGCCGGCGGTATCAAGGCCATTGGCCTCATCCCTGGTCTGAGCGGAATGCCGGAGGAGCGTGTCACGCGGGGGAGCGCTTTCTGATCCTGGGGCGTCCGAGCTGGCTGCCAAGGATGCAGGGTTGCCGCTAGCGCCGGGCTCCGAGGCGTCAGGGCTTTGAGGATTGTCCTGGCTTTCCTGGGATGGCGCGGCGATGCTCGGGTTGAGATTTTCAGTGGACCGCGGGAAAAAACTTCCTAGAGCGCCGTGTTTCAGAAAGAATACGGCCACGAAGCAGACCAGGGCTACGAGGACGCCCCACATGACAACGCCGGCTGTAGCGGAAGTTGATCGGGTTCGGACGACTACCCGGTGAGGCGGCGGCGCCAGGTTTCGCGGCCTGTTGAAAGGCGGCGCCACCAACGGCGGCTTCGCATTGGCGGTCTCGGATGACGTTGTGGAAGGTGGGGCCGCGACGCGAGCACGAGAAGGCTGCGTTTGAACCTCTGGCGCAGACTCTTGCGCGCCCCACTTGCGGATTTGTTCGCGGTCGTCGTCGCTGAGATCGAGCAGTTGGATGCCGGTCTGCTTTCTGCCTTCGCTCACCCAAATGACCCGAACGCTGACTCGCACGGGCGCCGGAAGGCCGTTGAGAGCGACGAAGGCCCGAGCGACAAAATTGCGAGGGAGCACCGCCGGGATGGACATCAGGAGCCCATTCTCGCTGACATTGAGAAGCAGGGCCTGGTTGCCATTTTCAAAAGCAACGTAGATCGGCGTGCGCGGTGCGATGCGCGGATAGAAACGGCGTTCTACGGCGGAAGTCGAAGCCGGGGCCTGCTGGGCTGTGGACATACTCGGAATCTCCGACATGAGCGGCATGTAGGCTGATCGAAATAGGCCGGGCCGCTCAAAGGTCTTTCAGACTGGGAGTTCGAAATTTGGGACAGGCTGGCGCTACCACGTTGTGCTAACGCCCAATTTCTTAGAACACATTGTGCAACAGAAGGTTGCGGCGGGAGGAAATTGAATTGGTACCAGTACGATCAGATTAGCTGTGCGCCCGGTTGCAGCGGTCTGGTCGAGCTACTGGATGGAATGCAGGGCTTGCTGGGCCTTTGAAGCTATGCTCGCAGGCAACACCGTGTATCCCAGCCCGCCGGCGATTTGCTGGCCATCGCCAAGCGCCCAGGTCCAGAAGTCCTTCAGCGCCTGGGTGCGCGCCGGGGCCAATCCACTCGCGGGGACGTAGATCCACGTGAAGCTCACCAAGGGATACGATTCTTTGCCGGGAGCATTGGCGAGCGAAGCTCCCAAGTCCTCGGGCATCGATTTTTCGGCGGCGGCGCAGGCGGCCAGGATGCCCGCGGCGGCGGGCTTCACGAACTGGCCGGCGGCGTTTTGTACGCTTCCGTAGCCTATATCTTTCCGTCGGGCGTAAGTCAATTCCACGTAGCCGATGGCGCCGGGCGTGGCGCTAACCTTGGTGACCATACCTTCGCTGCGATTTTGCTCTACGCCTACCGGCCAGCTTGGGGAAGCGCTCTTCCCGATTTTCGATTTCCAGTCCGCGCTGGCCTTGCTGAGGAAATCGGTGAAGATATAGTTGGAACCCTTGACGCCGGCGAGATGAACCACGGTAATGGCGAGATCCGGAAAAGCGACGCCGGGATTCAGCTTGGCAATCTGCGGATCTTTCCAGTTCTTGATGTTTCCGAGATAAATTTCCGCCAGGACTTCGCCCGAAAATCGCAGTTCCGGCTTGCCGGGCAGTTTGTAGATAGGCGCCAGGGCCACCAGCGCCGTGGGAAATTGCGTCAGCGTGTACTTGCCGCCATGTTTTTGTGCGTCGGTCAGCGGGAGTTCTCCGCCGCCGAAATCTCCGGAGCCTTCGCGGATCTCCTTGATGCTCTGCGCCGTTCCCAGCGGCAGATAGCGCACCTGCACGTCCGGATGAACCTTGGCAAATTCCGCGGTCCAGGCGGAATATAACGGACCCGCCAAATTCGATCCGGAACCTACCAGAGAAACGCTTTCTTGCGCGGCCACTGGGCCTGCCAGCATCATCGTGCAAACCGCCACTTGCAACACAAGCCTTGCCGTTCGCGCGAAGATCATGGAGTTCTCCCCATTTCCTCAGCCCTTTTTGTGGCTGGAACGTTTTCTAGCAAGTTTTTCTCAACACATCTTCCCATTCTTTCCCTAAAGCAATGAACTTGAGAGTTCTGGAAATCCCTCCAAGTGATATTGGCGGACTGTGCAAAAAAGCGGGATGAATTGCTTGAAAGCCGGTTGATTGTTTTCGCTTCAGGCCGGAAGGGGCTTGCCTTTGGTTTCTTCGCCGAAGGGCAGGAGCAGCAAGCCGATCACGAAGGCGATCGAAGTCAGGGCTACAGGAATGCCCAGCGTTTGAAAGTGACGGACGCCGAAACCCACCAGGAAGCTGATGCCCGCGGCGGCGAAACGTCCGACATTGGTAGTGAAGGCGAAGGCGCTGACGCGGCATTCGGTGCCGTATTGCTCGGGGATCCAGAGGGAGTAGACCGCAAAGTTTGCGCCGCCGATGCCGAGGAAGAACAGGCAGGCCATGAACCACGCCAGCGCCCCGGTTTGGAAGTAGAAGACCCGGCCGAAGGCGAAGGCGATGAAGACCAGCATCATCGCAAAGAAGAAACCCAGGGCGCTCTTGCGGCCGAAACGCTCGCAGAGCCACGGGGTCATAAGGGCGCCGAGAATGGTGCCGATAGCGAGCAAGGCGGTGCCGTACGACGACAACTGCGCGGCTTCAACGACCGTGCGGCCCGCCCTGCTCGCCAGCTGGGTGATCGCCGTGGGCACGTACGCCGATCCGGCCCACAAGCCGGAGATCGACGCCAGCATGTAGAGCGAGTTGAGAATGGTGCGGCGGCGGTACTTCGCCGAAAACGGCGCGCGAAAGGACTCCAGCGCGGTCCAGGCGCGGCCGAGTTGCTGGCGCTTGTCTTGCCACTTGTCCGGCTCGTGCACGCGGTTGTAGAAGAAGGCCACCAACAGCGCGGGAGTTCCGCCGACCACGAACATCCAGCGCCAGCCGAAATGCGCGCCGACGGTGTAGTTGGCGATGGCGGCCAGGAAAAATCCAAAGTAGTAGCCGGTGTGCATCAGGCCCGCGCCCATTTTTCGGCGCTCCTCGGGCCAGGATTCGGAAACGAGGGTTGCGCCGATGGACCACTCTCCGCCGATGCCCATGCCGGCGAGCAGCCGAAAAATCGCGAGGCTCCAAACATTGGTGGCCAAGGCGCTGAGGAAAGTGAACAGCGAAAACCACAGGATGGTCAGCATCAGAATGCGGGCGCGGCCGAAGCGGTCGGCGATGGGTCCCCAAATCAGCGCGAGGCCCCAGCCAATCAGGAACAGGGCAAAGAGCAGCGAACCGTAGTAACCGATGTTGCCATTGGTTGCGGGGATGCCGGACTTTGGCAGCAAGTCGCGCAGGGCGGGGACCAGCACCAGGGCGTAGATGAAGGAGTCCATGCCGTCCAACGCCCATCCGCCCCAGGCGGCCAGGAAGCCGCGCTTTTGGTTGGCGGTCAGCGGCGGCTTGGTTCGCGCGGATGTCACACTGGGGTCTTTCACTGGAGGGTTTCCCACGAATTCGCTCCGATGCGATTGGCGCGCAAGATGCGGCGCTTTAGCTGGGGACAAACTTGCACTCGCGACGGCCGTGGAACAAAGCCAGCCAGAGCGGATGCTGGGCCGCAAGTATATGCATTTCCAGAAAAAGTGCGGACGCTACCTGATGGAACGTATGGGCGGGTCACTTGGTTTCCGCAATCGGAAAAATGCGCAGAGCATTTTCCCTGGCGATTTTCTGCTGCAGGCCGGCGGGAAGCTGGTTGAGCAGGAGTACCGGCATTTGCCAGCGTTGTGGGCCGGTCATGAGGCGGCCGGAGGCATAGTGCTGGTCCGAGCCGATGATGAAGCGGTCGGGAAAATCGGTGAAGAGTTTCAGCCACTCCGGTTTGATCTTGCCGTCGGCGGCGAGCGGCGGATTCTTGCCAAGTTCCAGCGGATCGATCTTGATTTCCATGTACAGGTTGGAATGCGCCTGGAGCAGACGGCGGCAGAGATCGGGAGTGCGATAGCCGAGACCGTCCGAGCCTGCGTGGGCCCACACGATTTTGGCGCGAGCGTTGTGGGCGAGCAGACGCTCGAACGACGTGAGATTTTCGGCGAGGTTCGGCGGGTTGGACGGCGACTTTAGGCCGGACGGCAGCGGCATCGCTTGCGGGACTGCGTCGAGGTGCAGCTCGATGGGCACGTTGTGAGCGGCGGCGATGTCTGCGAGCAGAAGGAACAATGGATGGTCGGGCGGGGCGGTTTCGTAGGCCTGGCTGGGGGAGAAGGAAAGATGCTCGGAGCTCATTTCGCCGAAGCCTACGGCGCCGTCGCGGAGGATTTGCTCGGCGCGAGCTTTGAATTGTTGTTCCAGGGCCAGCCTTGTGTTGCCGGAGCGGACCGACTCTTGAATCATGACGTTGAGGCTGCCGCCCCCGCTTTGAAAGGCCAGCTTGCCGGGATGTTTCTTCACCGCGGCCAGGAAGGCTTCATGATCGAAGCGGGCTTGGTCGTCGGGAAGAAAGGGGCCGGGCATGAAGATTAGTTTTGCGGCGTTTTCGTTGGCCATTTCCTGGAGGGCGGCGGCGATTTCCGCGGATGGATCAGACACGACTTTCGCGTCGAAGTGGACGTGGGTGTCAATGTACGGAATTACCGCCGGAGCGGGCGCCATCGCCGCGGGAGCTTGCTGCCCGTGCCTGGTGGCTTGCGCCTCGCTGCGCAACCGTTGCTGTGTCAAGAGCAACTGGGCAACAAGCATAAAAGCCACTGCGCCAATTATTTTTTGAGATTTTGCCATCGGCGAGGCTCGCGTCACGGGATCAACAACAGTTTGCCCGTGGTTTTCCGGCCTTCCAGGTCGCGATGGGCCTGCTGCGCTTCCTGCAATTTGTAGATGTGCGCAATACGCAATTTCAGTTTGCCGGCCGCGATCGTTCCCAGAACCTCGGATGCGCGATGCTGGAGTTCTTCGTCGGTCGCGATGTAGTGAGCGAGCGACGGGCGGGTGAGGAACAGCGAACCTTTCTGCAGCAGCTTGATGGGATCGACGGGAGGGACCGGTCCGCTGGAGGCGCCGAAGAGAACCAGATAGCCGCGAGGGCGGAGAATGCTCAGGTCCTTGTCGAAGGTGGTTTTGCCTACGCCGTCGTAAACGACCTGGACCCCTTTGCCGTCGGTGAGGCGTTTGGTTTCCGCTTCGAAGTCCTGGCGATCGTAGAGAATGATTTCGTCGGCTCCGGCCTCGCGGGCGAGCTTCGCTTTTTCCTCTGAGCCTACTGTGCCGATCACTCGCGCTCCGATATTTTTGGCCATTTGTACCAGAAGCAGGCCGACCCCGCCCGCAGCGGCGTGGATGAGCGCGGTCTCGCCCTTCTTCAAAGGATAGGTGGTGTTCACCAGGTAGTGGGCGGTCATGCCCTGCAGCATCGCCGCGGCAGCTTGCTGGTCGCTTATTCCTTGCGGAATTTTGACGGCGCGGTTGGCGGGCACGGCCGCGTATTCCGCGTAGCTGCCCAAGATGCTGGTATAAGCGACGCGGTCTCCTGATTTCAGCGATTTCACTTCGCTGCCTGCGTCGCTGACCGTACCGGCGGCTTCTTGTCCGTTGACGAATGGCAATGGCGTGGAATAGCGGCCCTCGCGAACGTAGACGTCGATGAAATTGACGCCTGCCGCCGCAATTTTGACGATCACCTCGTTTGGTTTGGGCTTCGGAACCGGGAGATCCACGAGCTTGAGAGCTTCTGGACCGCCGGGAGCTTGCACTTGGATCGCTTGCATGGTGTTGCACCTCGAAATGATCTTGTAAATAATTCGGGCCAATCATACCTGAGTGATCCCGAAAAACCGGGTCAATTGCCTTCGCAACTGAAAAAAACCGTGGACGCTAAAATCCCAGGGGCAGCACGACCAGTTCGCGCACCCAGGCGTTGCCGCCATTTTCCGTGATGTACACGATGGCGTCGGCCACCGCGGATGGTTCCAGGTAGCCGTCATGTTTCGGAGTCGCGAGATTGGTCTTGGTGCCGCCGGGAGCCAGGAACGTCACCTTGATGCCCTTGGGGCTGACTTCCGCTGCCAGTGCTCTCGAAAAAGCCAAGACCCCTGCCTTACTAGCCGCGTAAGCACTGGTCGTCGCGTGAGCGTCGATAGCCATGCGGGACCCGACATTGATAATGGTGCCGTGGGATGCGGCGATCATATCCGGAAGCACTGCTCGCGTGACCAGCACTGTGCCCATCACGTTGACGTTGAACATGCGCAGCCATTCCGCGGGTTCGATTTCCAGGAAAGGTGCGAAGCGGCCGATGCCCGCGCAATTTACCAGCACCTGGGGCGCTCCGAGTTGCTCGCGAATCGCTTTGTAGGTTTTGACCACACTCGCTTCGTCGCTGACATCGCAAGCGAAACCTGCAACCCGCGGAGACATTGCCCGGCACAAGTCGACCACTCGATTCAACTGCTCGGAATTTATGTCCACCAGGGCCAGCGGGCGCAACTTCTTGGCGAGCGCTTCCGCCGCGGCACGCCCGATGCCGCTGGCGGCGCCGGTCAGGATGATCAGCCCATCCTCGTTGGCCATTTTTCCCAGCTCCTCTTTACTAGCTCCCAAGCAGTTTTCGCCGGGTCCAACTCAAGTGATTTTCGCGCGCCCTTGCCAGGACTTGCTGCCAGCAAGCCTTGCGACGTGCCTCCGAGGATTGCCGCTACCTCCGGCGCTGTCAAACCGATTTGTTTGACAAAATCGACGCAGAGCTTCATTTCGTTGCGCCAATAGGGATAGTCGGTGCCCAGCAGGACTTTCTCCCTGCCGTAGCAGTCGCAGGCTTCCCGCAACGACGGCGGGTGTCCGTTAACGGTGTCGCACCAGAAAGAACGGGAGAGCGCGCTCGGTTTTTCGGAACCCTTCGGCAGAAACTGCGCGGCCTGCACGTCCAGGCGCCGGATAAGAAAGGGAAGTGTTCCGCCCAGGTGAGAAATGATGATTTTGATGTTTGGGAAACGCGTGGGAATGCCGGCGCTCATCATTTGCAGCAGACAAACGGTGTCTTCGAACGGCGCACCGACCGCCCAGGTGAGACCCGACTTGGTGATACAGGAAGAGCACGCGCCAACGCCAGTGGGATGAATGAAGAGAATGGCGTGGCGCCGATTCAATTCCTCGTACAGTGGATCAAATGCCGCGTCAGCGATGGACTTGCCGAGAACGGTGGTTCCTATGGCGGCCCCTACCATTCCGAGTTCGTCCATGCCGCGAGCGATTTCTTTCAATGCGGCATCCATGTGCGGCAGCGGAAAGATCGCGAAAGCCTCGAATTTTTGCGCGTGCTTTCGGGCAATATCCGCGCAGAGATCATTGGCCAGACGCGCGGCGTGCACGCCATGTTGCTCGTTGGCGAAATACGGAAATTGCGGGGGTACGGAAAGCACCTGCATATCGATTCCGGCTTCGTCCATCACGCGGAAACGAAATTCGAGGTCGCCCGGCGATTGGCTGGCAAAACAGTTCCGGGAAATGGCTGTCCCCGTTTCTGAACCGCCGAAACTGTCGATCAGTTCAAGATACTCCACAGGGTAATAGTGCGCGTGAATGTCGATAATCTTGGACGGTTGCGGTGACACCGGCAGCGCCGTCAGATTCAGGGATGGTGCGGCGTTTAGAATGCCCGCCGCGGCAACCGATTGCAAAAATTTTCGCCGGGGGACGTGAGAGTTCAACGATTCCTGAAGTTTTCTCATAACATTCCTTTTCTTCACGCCGGCAGAGGCTGGCCCTTGGTCTCTATTCCCAGAGGCAAGAGCAATATGCCGGCGATGAACACCAGAGCGGTCAGCGCCACGGGCGTGCCCAGGGTCTGAAAGTGATGAATGCCGGCGCCCACTAGAAAAGTGAACCCGGCAGCCGCAAACCGCCCGATGTTGGTGATAAACGAGAAGGCGCTGGCGCGGCATTCGGTTCCGTATTGTTCCGGCAGCCAAAACGAATACACGATGAAATTGGCTCCGCCCACGCCGAGAAGAAAAGCGCAAACCAGAAACCAGCCCACCGCATTCGATTGCATATAAAAAACGTGGCCGAAGGCCAGCCAGATCGACGCGCCCATCACGGCGTAGAAAATGCCCAGCGCGATCCGGCGGCCCAGCCATTCGGCAACCAGCGGCACCAGCAGCGCCGCCAGAACCGTGCCAATTCCCAGCAGCGCGGAGGAATAAGACGCCAACTGGGCGGCGTTGACCGCCGAGCGGCCGGCGCTCCCCGCGACGTAGGTCATGGCCGCGGGCACATAAACGGAGCCGGCCCACAATCCTATCAACGAGACGATCAAGTACAACGAGTTGACGATAGTGCGGCGGCGATATTGCGGAGAGAAAAGCTTCAAGAAAGAGTGGTGCATGGTCCAGGATTTGCCGAGTTCGGTTTGCCGGTTCTCCCAGCGCTCCGGTTCTTTGACGTTGTTGCGAATCAGCGCCACGAGGAACGCGGGAGTTCCGCCCACGACGAACATGTACCGCCAGCCATAATGGCTGCCGATAAAATAGTTGGCGGCGGCGGCCAGGAAAAACCCAAAGTAGTAACCCGTGTGCATCAAGGCCGCACCCATGGTGCGCCGTTCTTCCGGCCAATCTTCGGATACCAACGACGCTCCGATGGACCATTCTCCGCCAATGCCTACGCCCGCCAAAAACCGGAAGACCGCCAGACTCCAGACACCCGTGGAGAATGCCGCCAATAAAGTAAAGAGTGAGAAGCAAAGAATGCTGAACATCATGGTGCGCACGCGGCCGAAGCGGTCCGCGATCGGCCCCCACACCAGGGCCACTCCCCACCCGATCATGAACAGCGCGAAGAGCAGTCCGCCGTAAAATCCGACATTGGCGGTAGTGGCGGGAATCCCGGACTTGGGCAAGAGATCGCGCAGCGCCGGGACCAACACCAGGGAGTAGATGAACGAATCCATCCCGTCCATGGTCCAGCCGCTCCACGCGGCCCAGAAACTGCGCACCTGGTTGCGGGTTAGCTGCGGCTTGCGGGACGCTGATTTTGCGGGAATAGCTCTGAGCGTTCCCGTCTCCATTTATTTCACGGGAACAAACGGCTGCGCGGTTTTAACGGGATCTACTTCGCCGCCAGAAACATTTCCGCAAGAGTCTATGACATGGAGCCAGCGGAATTGTCCGGCGATGGTCATGGATCTAAGGCTTCTTGCTCGGCGGCGCAAGAACCTCTTTTTGCAGCTCCAGAAAATTGGCGTTGTCTTCGCACACCATTTCCATGATGTTCCACTTGGGCCGCAGCTGGAAGAATAGCGGCGCCGTCCACGTTCTTGTATACGCTTTGGGATCGTCGATGGTCATATCGATTTGCAAAATGTCGGGCGGCACCCGATGGAAGCGCTCGGTAAGGTGGAGCTGGTCGGAGTGCGGATGGCCACCACGATCGAGCCAGGTCTTGTCGTTAAAGTTGAGCGTGTCCACCACCAGCGTGTCTCCCTCCCAATGGCCGATCGAGTCTCCCATCCACGTGGCCGGGAGATTCTTATCGTGTCCGCGGCCATCCGTGTAGATCTGGCGCACATAGTGATCGAATTCGTAAATGATGATCACCCGGCCGGGAATCTGAACGATCTCCATGGGAAAAGGATGTTGATAAATCCGCGGCACGCCTGGAGGAAAGCAGCCGACCGAGCTCCCGGTCGTAGGATTGGTGGGGTCGTTCGAATCTCCGGCGGACCTTGGCCCGAAAGAGGGCTTGTTGGCTTTGAAGAGCGCTTCGGCCCAAGGCGTCATGGGCGGCTCTTCTTTGGTGAAGGCGTAAAGCGCGTAAGGACGAACGTCACCAGGAGGATGCTGCCGGTAGACTCCAGAAATGTCCGGCACGGTGGCCGATCTGAGCCTTGAGCAGCGCCCGACGACTCCGCAGTTTGTGCGTGGAGCGCCGGAGAAAACCCAGCCACGGCCGCCATCGCAACGAGCAAACTTACTAAGAGATTCCGCACTTGGGAACTCCTCTCCTGGTTTTTCCGTTTTGCACTATCGCTCCGCAACTTACATCGCGGCTATCGTTTCCAAAATCGGGAATGAATGGAGGCCGCTTAGATGAAAGCGATCCATCGTCCCGCAGCCACGATGCCGAACCACAACAAAATGGAAAACGAACCCGCGAGCTTCGCGCCGATGGGCGTGCTCGGGGCGTCATCCCATTTCCCCACACTGCGATATGCCGTCCAGTGAAACACCATGGCGTTTACACCCGCCAGCAAGATCATGAGCATCTTGAGGCGAAAGGCCAGATTGACGTAACACTTGGTGGCCTCCGAAGAGAACAGCAAAACTCCGGTGACGACCTGCACCACAAACCCCACCCACGCCCACGGCAAAAGCCGCGCCGCCACGGAGGACACCGGCTGATTGCGCAACGAGAAGCCCAGCAGCCGCAAGTCCAGCGCCGACGTGGAGCCCACCAACAGCACGATTCCGAAAAGATGCAGCGTCTCGATGGTCGGAAACAACCACAGCGAGTCGCGCACCGCCATCCCTACCCACGTTTGTTCCAGCCACTTGCACAAACCGAGCATATCGGGCATCCCGTCTGACCTCGCATGGCTCAAACAGGCCGATCAGCTGGCGTGACCCGTGGCACAATCGCACCAGCTTGACCTGCGTGGGGCCTAGTTATCTGATCCGCCTTCTTTTACTTCCTGGCCGTTGGCCAAGATCATCTTCTGAAAACGCAAAACGTTTGAACCGTTTTTCGCACGGAAACCGCTGATGGTGATAGCGTCGCCGGACTTCAGGATGTCTTTCGACCAGCCGGCTCGAACCAAGTGGTTTGGGCTGGTGGCTTCGGCTTGCCAATGCTCGACGACACCCTGGTCGTTTTTCACGTCGAACAGGATCAACGTATGAGGATTAATAAACTGAAAGTCCGTTACCGTGCCTTTCAACGTGGTTACCGTGGTCATGTCGTAGTTTGCTGTTCCATGATGTGCGAGCATCGAGCTCGGAACGGCAAGAAGACTGGCAACGAACGCAAACAAGACTAATCGCTTAATTCGCAAAGTCCCCTCCCAAGATGAATTTGAGCTGTCGATCCACCGGCTCCCGCCGCCTATCGCGAATTTTCGAGCGCGTTTTGATTTTCTGATAGTGAGACGGGAATCGCCCTGCTGTTGGTTTCAGAAAAAATCTCCCCTTATCCGCCCTGCTCCTTTCCGTACTCGTTGATGGCCATCTTGACACTTAGAAAACACCCTGGCGCTCTTTGGGCTTTCGAGAGTGTATCTCTTGTGCGGTGCTATCCCGTGGTGCTTAGATGCTGGGGCGTAGCGAGAAGCAAAACGTAATTGAGCTATTGGGATTCCGTCACCAACTGCTTGGCGGTCCAATCCGCCAGCACTTGCGGCCGCAGCTCCCTTGGTCCGCCCGCATTGGCGGCTTGAGTATGGCCCGTGCCCTCCACCATTTGCCGCTTGCAGTTAACGGCCGCCTGGTAGAGTTTGTAGGCTCCTTGCGGGTCCATGATCCGGTCATCCTTGCTGTAGCCGATCAGCATGGGGCACTCGATCCGCCCCGCTCCCGCTTCCAGCGTGTATTCCGCAAGTTTCTTCCGGGCATCTCCCAGGTCCTTTGCGCCGATAATCCAGCGCACTCGTTCTTGAATCGGAGGAAAATATTCGAACAGATCTTCCCGCAAACTGTAAGACCCGCTCATCATCAGCGCGGCTTTGATTCTCTTTTCGCCGCTGGCCACCCGGGGAGTTCCGTAGCCGCCCATGCTGATTCCTTGCATCCCGATGTGCTTGGCGTCCACATCCGCGCGCGTTTCCAGGTAGTCGACCATGACTTTTCCGATTCTTTCGGTGTCTGGCGGAAGATGGAGATCTTGCAGGCGCAACGCTCCCCCTTGGCCGGGAAAATCAACCGCCAGGTAGGCCATCCCGCGCGCTACATAAGCGCTGGCGATCCCCAGGATGGTGGCCTCCGCCATGGTGTCCGCGCCTTGAAAGGCGATCACCGCGGGATACTTCTTGCCTGCCGGGCCGTTGGGTTTCCGGAAATATCCGTCGAGCATTTTCCCGTCCCAGGCGATCTGCACGCGTTCGAAGGGAGGCCGCGCCAATTGCCAGGCTTTGTCGAAGGTCTCGCGCATTTTCTTGTACGTCGGGAGCATGTGCGGTTCACTCTGCGGCTGCGGCCAACACGCTTCCCGGTAAAAGTTGGAAGCCCGGAGATAGTATTCGTTGGCCGAAACTTTAAAGCCTTCGCCCGCGAATTTCTCCGCCAACTGTTCGTTCTTTTCCGCCACCCGCGTAAACTCTGCGATCCAGGACTCCAGATCGAATGGCCGCAGTCGCTGCGCGACTTCCAGAGCATCGGGATCGCTGGTATGAATCGTGGCGGTCAAACGAATCTCCAGCTGCCCGCCTCCGGGCAGTCCTTTTGCCGGATAGAGTTCCTCTTCCGCCCTTCCGCCGACCGCTCCCAGTTGTCCTCCACCCGGGCCCGCATCCTGCGCCGTCAAACTTTTTGAGAACGCCGGCACGCCTGCCGAAATCAGTCCCAATTTCATCATGGCTCTCCTGCTTAACTTCGATGAGGAACTCATACACTTCCCTCCCTTTTGAGGAAGCTACGGTTGCGCCTGCCAATAGTCGATAAAATGGATGACGTTGTAATCGAACTCTTCCGGGTATTCGCGGAAATGGAAATGCCCCGCCTGATTTACGGTGATCATGCGCACCTTGGGATTTTTCGCGGCCAGCACGTCGAACAGCGCCCACCCGTTGGTGATCACCGCGGAAGGATCATTCCGCCCCCAATACAGCAGCACCGGCACTTGAACCAGGCCTTCATTCTTGACGCGGTCGAGCCACGCCGTTTTCCACTGCGGAAATCCCGAATTCGGCCGCATGTCATATAGTGGCGCACCCGCTCCGGCCTTGACCTTGGCCACGGTCTCCTGCGCTTTTGGCAGACCGGCCATATACGCTCCCGCTTGAAAGTATTCCTCATCGAAAGCCAGATCGGGCCTGGCGGTTATGGCTTGAATCCGGCACTTCCACTCTTCGGCGTCGGGCTCCTTGGGACAATTCGCCAACGCCTGCTGGCGCGTCGTCGGCGGACCTACCGGCGCTGCGGTGTTGCTATCGCAAAGGACCAGTGTCCTGACGACCTCCGGGTGCTCCAGGGCGAGGAACAGAATGTCCCCGGCGCCGTGCGATTGCCCGACCAGGTGCACCTTGCCGAGCTTCATGGTCAAAATGAACGCGTATAGATGATCAATCTCACCTTGCAGGTTGAAATCCTTCTCATCCTTGGGATTGTCGGTCATGCCGGAGCCGGTTTTGTCCGGCGCGAAGACGTGGAATTTTTTGGCGAACCCCGGAATGTTCTTGGACCATGCGTTGGCGCTGGAATGTCCGGACCAGCCTTCGCCGTGCACCAGCAGCATTACCTCGCCGTGACCCTCGCCGGCTTCGTAGTAGCGCGTTCGGATCCCGTTAACATCCACGAATTTGGCCTTGAGGCCGGCTACTTCGCCGTTGGGCGAAACGCTCGCCCGCGCTTGGCCGCCGAAAAGTGCGAATGAAAGCACTCCGGCAAGCGTCGCGGCGCGGGACCAGGTGGTCCAATGTCGGAGCACGCGGGTAAATACCGAGCGACCTCCGGAAATTCGTTCACTCTTCGGTTTCATGCGCTCTCCGTGATGCCCGTAGCCGCGTCGCGAGGATTATCAACATCGATGCGACGTCGTTATTATTTCGGAGCTCTAAACACCCAAAACAAGGTCGTCGCTGCTCAATCTCTGTAACAGATTTTTCGGGTGTGCTTCTACCATCGCGTTTTTGAGCTGTCAAGTGGAGTGATGATTGGACCAATCTGCAAGTCCTTTACTCACAATGCCACTCGCTGCTAGTCTGGCGCCCCGATTGGGCTGTTGCCAAGAGAATTGCGGAGGAAGCCATGCCGATCAAAAGAGCGCAGTTGTCTCGCCGTTCTCTACTCGTCGACGCCGTGCCCGTGATCGCCGGTGGCCTTGCCGCCGCCGGTATAGCGTCGCCGGCGCGCGGAAAATCAAGCAGTCCGTCGCGATACGCAAGTCCTGAGAACCCGAAAATATGGAGCGGCGAATACTGGGCCAAGAAGGGTGAAGTTTCGCTCTACATGTACCGCAAGCGGCTGGGAGCGCCACAGCCGCAAGAGGCGTTGCCAGTTTTGTTTCTGGTGCATGGCTCCTCGGTTTCCTCGCGTCCGAGCTTTGACCTCAGCGTTCCGGGCCATGGGGAATACTCGGTCATGGACCAATTCGCTTCCTATGGTTTCGACGTCTGGACCGTGGACTGCGAAGGCTACGGCAGATCGACCAAGACGCGAGGGAACTCCGACATCGCCAGCGGTGTCGAAGACTTGAAGGCCGCCTCGGAGGTCGTGGCGCGCGAGACCCGACAGCAGCGATTTCATTTCTTCGGCGAGTCCTCCGGAGGTCTGCGTGCCGGAGCTTTCGCCACGGTGCGGCCGGAACGCGTTCAGCGCCTGGTGCTGGTGTCGTTCACCTGGACCGGCAAAGGCTCGCCCACGTTGGCCAAGCGCGCCGAATCCCTGGACTTCTATCGAACGCACAGCCGCCGGCCGCGCGATCGCGCCATGATTCGCAGCATTTTCACGCGCGACAAGCCGGGCACGTCGGACCCTGCCGTTGCGGAAGCCCTGGCCGATGCCGAGCTGCCCTTCGGCGATAGCATTCCGACGGGAACCTATCTCGACATGACCGCTAATCTGCCGGTTGTCGATCCGGCGAAGCTGCCCGTACCCGTTCTCATCGCTCGCGGCGAATACGACGGCATCGCGACCGAGGAAGACCTGCTCAATTTTTTCCAAAAGCTTCCCAATCCAGACCGGCAGTTCGTCATGATTCCCGGTGCGACCCATGCCGTCGGTCTGGGCACCAACCGCCAACTGCTGTGGCACGCCACGCGGGCGTTTCTCGATATGCCGCCGCGGCTGGATCATTCGGCAAAGTGAATCTCGCCGCCTGACCCGGTCGCCATTTTGTGCCGTTTACGTTACGGGTTTCGGCCCACTCCACGTTCGCTCCCTTTTCGCTCTCAGGTATCTTAGCCTTCACGAGAATTCGACGGCTGTTATCCAATCATGCACATACAAAAGCTTGTGTTGCTAGATTAGCTTGCGATAAAGACGGCACCTGTCCTACCGTCCAATCATTAGATTGTAGGTAGTTCGGGTCATCCGTGAAGGTTGTAGCCTGCGCCCTGACCCCGAGACCGATCTTGGGGAGCGACGCAGTCACTGTTCGTCTCGGGATTGGCGGCCTAAAGCCTTATTCCTGAGCCTCTTGGAGCCCACAGGTGCTGTTTGGACCTGGCTGCCACCAAAATTCTTGATTTAGTGCTGCGGAGATTTTGCTTGACAGTCCGCTTGGCATGGTGGTACTGGGGTCATACAACTTCGGGTGTGTAAGTTGCTTTGTCGAGAGTACAGCTGAAGGAGAACCGCATGAACTCGGCAACTTTCTCGATTCGCACGTGGGTGTGTTTCTGCGTCAAGACGGCTGTTCCAGCCCTCATTCTGGGTCTGGTATTGTGCCTGGCTTCATCCCCCACTTTCGCGCAAGGCGGCACCGCTTCGATCCAGGGCACCGTGACCGACACGACGGGAGGTCCCGTGGCTGGCGCCACGGTGAGCATCACCGAAATTGATATCGGCGCTACCCGCACCTTGACCACCGACCAGTCGGGCGCCTACTCAGCCCCGGCCCTGCGCCCAGGCAAGAAAACAGTGCGCGCTGAATTCAAAGGCTTCAAGACCGCCGAGCGCGGCAACATCGTGCTCGAAGTCGGCCAGGAGTTGCGCTTGGACTTCGTCCTTCAGCCTGGCGAAATCTCGGAAACGGTGCGAGTCGAAGTAGCGGCCCCGATCGTGGATACCACCAATGCCGAACAGGGCGGATCGCTGAGCAATCAGGTGGTCAACGACCTCCCGCTGAATGGCCGGAATTATCAGAACTTGCTGACCCTGCGCCCCGGCGTCACGATTTACGGCGGCGGCGGCGGCTGGACCCAAAGCACCAACGGCATTCGTCCCGACGACAATGTGTACACCGTGGACGGCCTAAACCAGAACGAGCCTTGGACCGGCATGAGCATCGTCAACGGTTCGGCACTCGCTGGCGACGTACAGACGTTCATCCCTCTCGACGCTATCCAGGAATTCAAGACCGCGCAGAACACCCGCGCTGACGCCGGCTTCAAGCCCGGAAGCGTGGTTAACGTCGGACTGAAGGCTGGCACCAACGAACTTCACGGCACAGCGTACGCCTTCGGCCGCACCGACGCGTGGGATGCGAAAAATTACTTCGACACTGCGGCTCAAGGATTTCCACCGTTCAACGTGAGCTTGAAGCAGTTCGGCGCCACCGCGCGGCGGCGCGATCAAGAAAGACAAGACTGTTTTGGTTCATGGCCTACGAGGGCCAGCTCTACGAAACCGCCGGCTCGTTCACTTCGACTTCGCCGATCACCTGCGGTTCAGGAGACCCCGGGTGCGGACTACCCACGATCCTGGCACAATGGCACAAATCTCGCTATAAACAATGGCTGCGCGAATCTTGGACCCACCGTCGTTGCGAATTGCAACCTGAGCATCGTGGACTCCTGCAAGGATATGGTTGCCGGAGGCCTTCCAATTACGGCACTCAGCACTACGCTCGTCGGCTCGAACCCCGCGACCTGCGCTGTTAACGCCAATAATCCCGGCGCAAAAAATTGTTCCCGGGAGCGGCGTGGGATTGTTCCCGATTAACAACGCCACGACTGTACCGGGCACGAATACCGTCTTTCCAAATTTGCAAAACAACAGCCGATCGGACAACGGGCTGGCCAAGGTCGATTATCACGCTAACGATCGCAACGTGTTCAACGGCTACTACTTCATCGGGCAGAACGACGGGACTTGGAACGACAATCCCAACCAGTTGGCACCGAATTGGGAATCCCTGCTGCACGTGCGTTCGCAACTCGGCAGCGGTGGTTGGGTATGGACGCCCAGTTCTCGGTGGGTCAATGAGGCCAGGGTCGGTTATGCGCGATACACGCAAACCTACTTTCCGGCCGACCATACCACGCCAGCGTCGGCCTACGGAATTAACACCGGCGTGACGGATCCATTTTTCAATGGTTTCCCGATTATCTTTCTTCCCCATCGACTTCACTGGCGTGCTGGGGGCCTCTTGGCCCAAGCTCGTGGGACCAGACCAGGTGTACGACATCGTTGACCACGTGTCGTATCTGCGTGGCAAGCACAACTTCAAGTTCGGCGGCGAGATCACCGACAACAAACATACCGGAACGATTACCGCGTATGGCAAGGGCAGGCTCAAGTTCAAGCCTTTCAACGCCCTCGGCGTCACTCTGGAAAACTTCCTCGCAGGTAACGTGGGAACGGGTTGCAACATTCTGACTGGAGATGCCACTCGCAATTCGCACTTGTGGGCGTATGCGGGCTTCTTCCAGGACGATTGGCGGGCTACTTCACGCTTGACCGTAAACTTGGGCGTGCGCTACGAGCTCAACTCTGTTTTGAAGGAAGACCACAACTTGTTTGGTAACTTCGATCCGACCGTGGGTTTGGTCCAGGTCGGAAAGCAGATTCCGAACCTCTACAACGGCGATCACAACAATTTCGCTCCACGCGTGGGGTTCGCGTGGGATGTTCGCGGCAACGGTAAGACCGTGATCCGTGGTGGTGGCGGCATCGCTTACGAACAGATCGCCATGCAGTCGTTCATGGCCCTAGGGAACTTGCTTGGAGCGCCTGCTGATCCTACCGGGAGCCACTCTCGTAGTGAACGGCGTGGCCACACCCGGCACCGGCACCATCGATCTGGAGGCGCTAACTTTTAATGTGGACCCGGGAGAGAGGCTCTCGCCAACGGCTGGCAGAACAACTCCACGACCTCCATCTTTCCGAGGCGCCACGGGGGCAGTGTGCGGTGATGGCTCATCGGCGCCCGGTGTTTTTGCCGGCCTGCCGACAACCCCTGCACGGTCTTTGGCGTAGATCGTAAGTCTGCGCACACCGTACGTCGCCAACTGGAACTTCGGACTTCCAGCGCGCGCTGACGAGCAACATGTCGCTGGAAGTTTCTTACGTGGGCAACCACGGCACGAAGCTCATCGGA
This sequence comes from uncultured Acidobacteriota bacterium, assembly GCA_963788495.1. Lineage (GTDB taxonomy): Bacteria > Acidobacteriota > Terriglobia > Acidiferrales > UBA7541 > Acidiferrum. The sequence goes on from CAWBGX010000010.1 coordinate 553,429, forward strand.
TTCCGCGACATCAATGAAATCAATCCACAGGATCCACGCGAGCTAGTTCCGTGCGGACCGGACCCAACTGCGCTAGTGGCTCATTGCGAGGATCCCGACTCACAATCAATTTCCGCAGTTTCCGTACCTCAACTACATCAACAACTGTCAGGCTTGTATCACTCTAATTATAACGGCCTGCAAGTGACCCTGACGAAGCGGGTTTCCCACGGGCCTCTCGAGCACCCTCGGCTACACCTACTCGCACGCGTTGGACAATGCTTCGTCCAACTGGAGCGGCGCTGGTGTTATCGACAACGGCTTCACACCCGAAGTCCTACTACGCCAACAGCGATTTCGACCTCCGTCATCGCTTCACTGCCACAGTGACCTACATGCTTCCCGGCAGGGACGGCTTTGCGCCAGACTGCTTAAGGGCTGGCAACTTAACTCCATCGTGACCGTCCAGAGCGGAGCACATTGGGGCATGTTGGATACCGGTAACGACTATTCCGGCAACCGGCGAAGCCAACAACATCCCCGCGGCTCTCGGCGAGCACTGGGATTTCGTTGGCAACGTCAATGACTTCAAGTCCGGAAACAGCTCAATACCCTACTGTATAGGTGACTTCAGCGAATGTCTCGCAGCGTCTCTTGCACTCAGACAACGCCCGCTGGCAAGTGCAATACTTTGGCAAAGGATCCGCTCAGGCCATGGCTTTCGCCGCTGCCTGCTTCAACGCCGCCAACGCCATCGGTGCAAGCGACCTTGGACAGCCTCAACGGTGCCCGTCAGCGGGTGGAAATCCAGGCGGCTGCTTCGCGCAGAAGAATTCCGTCATGATTCCTCCTGTCTTCGGGACGTTCGGCACTGCGGGGCGCAACATCTTCCCGAGCCGCACATTTCCAGAACGTGGACATGTCGGTGTACAAGGATTGGAAATTCAAGGAGCGCCTGACCTTCCAGTTCCGCGCCGAGGTCTTCAATCTTTTCAACCATCCCGAACTTCGCCAACCCGGGCGGCGGACCCAACGGCTTCAACCACAACGATCCTTCCATCACCAACCAGTTTGGTTGCGGCTGCGCGACTCCTGACGTGGCCGGCGAGAACCCAGTACTCGGGTCGGGTTCCAATCGCGCCGTTCAGTTGGGCTTGAAGATTATCTTCTAACGCTGGCAAACAACCTTTAACCGAGAAGGGGCCGGACCGTCCGGCCCTTTCTTATTTCACCAAGCGAGGGGAACCAAGATGAAGCGCGTCCTATCAGGCGTAGTTGTATTCGTGGTGGTGTCGGCTGGCATCCTAGCGGTGCTGTCAACCAAACGAGCCGATGCGGCGGATGATGCCATCGTGCAGGCGGATCATGCCGTCGTGGCGGCGCTGGAAAAGGGCGACAAGGCCGCTGCGAACAAATTGCTCGACGCCGATTTCAGCTGGATCGACGCCGACGGCGTGATGTGGGCCAAGGAGGACGCGTTTCGCGCCGGGCTCAAGCCGCTGATTCCCAACGGGGACGACGTAAAGATTCTCGAGCATAAGTATGGCAAGGTCGTGTGGGTCCAAGAGAGCCAGGGCAAGAACTACGTCGCGCATTTCTGGGTCCAGCGGCCCGAAGGGTGGCGCCTGCTGCACTCCACCGAGATCGCCGTGCGCGAGCGCGACTTTGAGCCCTACAAGGCGCCTTACGAGATTCCTTGCGTCAATCCCTGCAAGGAAGTGCCCTACAAACCGCTGTCCGCGGGCGAGAAGGCCGCTTTAGACGAGTGGCAGGAACAAGAGTCCGGCCAGGAAATGTGGGAGAAGCACGTTGCCGACAATCTCGATCAGCGGGTGGTCAGCACCTACGGCGGACTATCGCCGTCCAAGGCCGATCGCATCGCCGGCATGAACAAGCGCAAAGCCGCCAATCCTAACGCCCCCAAGGTCGGAGCGGCTCCGGCGTTGTGGATTCGCACCTGGGACTTTGGAGATGCGGTGGTGATGATCTCGTGCCAGCCCACCTACGGCGAGAAGGCCTACTGGTCCAGCCGCGTGCTGGCGCCGGTAAATGGCCTTTGGCAGATGATGGAGAGCTACCACAACTACATCAAGGCATCGCTGGTGATGACCGCGGCGCCACCTACAGGCAAGTAGGCTACGGATAGAGCAACGAAACCCAGCCCCTGTCGCGTTTGGGCGCAGAACTCCGGCATTTTCGCAAGGAAAGAGCGACGCGTCACTCTTTCCTTGCGGGCCTTCGCGTTTCTTGCGCGAGGCCATCGGTGATGACCGCCTAGGCGCTAGACTCGTTTGAGCGGCATCAACTTACGCGCGTTCCCTTCGTAGATTTTCTGGCGATCTTGGCTGGAGATGGGCAGCTCGTCGATGCAGCGAATGGTCTCTCGAATGTAGCCGGGTCCCTTTTCGGGATCGAACGGCGAGTCCGAAGCGAAGAGCGTTTGATCGGCGCCAAAGAACGCCAGTCCGCACTCCATGGCTGGCCGTGAGCCAAACGTGGCCGTGTCCGCATAAAACATCTTGAAATAATCCTGCGGGCGCTTCTTGAGCCGGCGGGAGACCACCGTCAAGTCTTCGTCTTCGGTCCGTGCGCCCAGTTGGTCGAGGCCGGGGCCGGTCCGTCCGGAGAAGTACGGCACCATGGCGCCCATGTGGTGGGTGATGACCTTCAGATTGGGCCAGCGATCAAAATATCCGGCAAACAAAATTCGCGCCATGAAGATGCTGGTTTCGTACGGCCAACCGAAGACCCACCACAGCTCGTACTTGGATTTCTGTTCGGTCGGATAATCCGCAAAGTTGGCGCCGCGCGAGGGATGAACCCAGATGGGCAGATCCAATTGCGCCATTTTCTCGAAGATGGGCAGGAACGCCGGCTCGTCCAGCGGACGGCCGTTCACGTTGCTGTAAATTTGCACGCCGCTGGCGCCTAGCTTCGTCACCGCGCGCTCGATCTCGGCCACCGCCGCATCCGGGTTGTTCATGGGCAGCGCGGCTACGAACCCCGGGAAGCGGCTGGGATGCTTGTCCACTAGTTCGGCCAACCCATCATTGGCAAGCTGCGCCAATTCGGGGGATTTGCCGGCGTCTCCGAAGGCTTCAATGGGCGGCGAGGGCAGGCTGATCACCTGAGCGTAATCGCCAAAGGCGTCCATCATGGGAAAGCGGACATCCAAATCGACCAGCGCTGGGATTTCGCTCACCCTCCTTTGCATGTTGGAGCCCTTTTCCTTTATCGTCAGCATGCGCTCGAAAAACTTCTTGGGAAAAATGTGATTGAAGATGTCGATCTTCATGCCATGGGCTCCTTGAGTTCCAGCCGGGGTGCGGCGCGATATATCGATATATAGTGATACGACGGCGGCGAGTCCAGCAGAGGTTTCACCGATCTTCGGGGTGCTGGGCAGCGGCGGCTTGCGCAACGGTGGACCCGTTCTAGTCCTTGTGACCTGTACGAGCGCGGAGTAGACTTCCGGAATCCGATTTTCCGGAGGAACGAGCGCCGCATGGCTACAGCCATCTCCACATCGCAAAGCTGCCGCAATTTCATCAATGGGCGTTGGGTGGACTCCAGCTCCTCGCGGACCTCGGAGCGCCGCAATCCCGCCAATTTTGACGAAGTCGTGGGCGTCGCGCCGCTGTCGACCCGCGAAGAAACGCGCGAGGCCGTGGCTGCGGCGCGCGCCGCTTTTGGCGCTTGGCGAGATACGCCCGCGCCCATTCGAGGCCGCGTTGTGGCCGCCGCCGCGCTGCTGATGGAGCAGCAAAAAGACGAACTCGCTCGTCTGATGACTCGCGAAGAGGGCAAGACCCTCAAGGACGCCCTCGGCGAGGTCCAGAAATCCATCAATATTTTGGACTTCATGGCCGGCGAGGGCCGCCGCATCGGCGGCGAAACGCTGCCGAGCGAGCTGCCCAAGAATTTTGCCTACACGCTGAAGCAGCCATTGGGCGTGGTGGCCGCGATCGCGCCGTGGAATTTTCCGGTGTCGATCCCGGTCTGGAAAATCGCGCCCGCCTTGATTTCCGGGAACACCGTGGTGTTCAAGCCCGCCACGCTCACGCCCTTCACCGGCGCAAAGGTGGTGCAGATTTTCGAGCAAGCCGGCATTCCCGCCGGGGTGTTGAACATGATCGTGGGTTCCGGCAGAGAAGTGGGCGACGAGCTGCTGCAGCACCCCGATGTTCGCGCCATTTCCTTCACCGGCTCGAACGAAGTCGGCTGCGAACTGTACGCCCAGGGCGCGCGGCGCATGAAAAAGTGCCAGTGCGAAATGGGCGGGAAGAATCCGCTGGTCATTCTGGGGGATGCCGATCTACCGCTCGCGGTGGAGTCCACGGTGTTTGGCGCGTTCGCGTCCACTGGCCAACGCTGCACCGCCACCAGTCGAGTCATCATTGAAGAAGCGGTAGCCGATCGGTTTGTGCAACTGCTCGTCGAGCGCGCCGGAAAGCTGCGCACCGGCAACGGCCTGGAGCCTGGGATCGACATGGGCCCGGCGGTTGACGAATCACAGCTCCAGACCGATTTGCATTACATCGAGGTAGGGAAGAAGGAAGGGAAGCTGATGCTGGGCGGCGAGCGCCTGGCCGGCGGCGCCTACGACCGCGGCTACTTCGTCGCTCCCACGATTTTCGACCATGTCGCGCCGGACAGCACCATCGCCCAGGACGAAATTTTCGGGCCGGTTCTCTCCGTGATTCGCGTCCGTAATTTTGAGGAGGCGCTACGGGTGGCCAACTCGGTGCGCTATGGCCTTTCCAGTTCTCTATATTCGAACGATGCCGCGAAAATCTTCGAATTCATCGACCGCATCGAGACCGGCATCACCCACGTCAATTCGCCTACCGTCGGCGGCGAAGCGCAGCTGCCTTTTGGCGGGATGAAGGCCACCGGCGTGGGCATGCGCGAAATGGGCCGCGTGGCCATTGATTTTTTCACCGAGCTGAAAGCCGTGTACGTCGACTTCACGGGAAGCAAACGCGAGTCCAATATTTACTGAGCCACGGCACAGTCTATGACCGACACTTATTCGGCCTCGCTGGCCGCGGAAACCATCAACGAGAGCTCGCTGTACAACAAAGACCTGGCGCCGGTCTCGCCCGCTCGCCGCACCTGGCGCACGTACAACTACGCCGCGCTGTGGATTTCCATGAGCGTGAATATACCCACTTACATGTTGGCCAGCGGCATGATCGCCGGCGGCATGAATTGGAAGCAGGCGCTCTTCACGGTTTTTCTGGGCAACGTGCTGGTGCTGGTGCCGATGCTGCTTAACGCGCATGCCGGCGCGCAATACGGCATCCCTTTTCCGGTGTTTGCGCGGGCCTCGTTTGGCGTGCTCGGCGCGAACGTTCCCGCCATTCTCCGCGCGCTGGTGGCCTGCGGCTGGTTCGGCATACAAACGTGGATTGGCGGCGAGGCCATAAATGCGATGATTGTGGCCCTGGCTCCCGGGTGGGGGCACTTCGCGTACGGCGCCGCGCTGTGCTTTCTCGGATTTTGGCTGCTCAACGTCGCGGTCATTTTGCGGGGCATTGACACCATTCGTTTTCTGCAAGGCATTTCCGCGCCGTTTCTGCTGCTCATCGGCTGCGCGCTGCTCCTTTGGGCGCGAGCCAAAGCCGGCGGCTTCGGCCCCATGCTGGCCACGCCCTCTAAGTTCCAAAGTTTCCCGGAATTTTTTCGCTTCTTCATACCGTCGCTTACCGGAGTGGTCGGCTTCTGGGCTACCGTCTCGCTCAATATTCCCGATTTCACCCGCTACGCCCACAGCCAGCGCGATCAAATGGTCGGCCAGGCCTTGGGACTGCCCGCCACCATGACATTTTATTCCTTCATCGGCATCGCGGTTACTTCGGCGACGCTGATTATTTTCGGCCAGGCGTTGTGGGACCCGGTCGCGGTGCTGGCGCGGCTTGGCAATCCGTGGGCGGTCGTTCTGGCCATGCTGGCGTTGCTGATGGCCACGCTGAACGTCAACGTTGCCGCCAACGTGGTGTCTCCCGCGAATGATTTCTCCAATCTTTCGCCGCGGCGCATCAGCTTCCGCACCGGCGGGCTGATCACTTGCTTTGTGGGCGTCGCCATGCAGCCCTGGAAGCTGATGGCCAACTACGGCAGCTACATCTTTGGATGGCTGGTGGGCTACTCCGGCTTTCTTGGCCCCATCGCCGGCGTGTTGATTTGCGATTACTTTCTGATCCGCAAGAAAATCCTTAACGTCGAGGATCTGTACCAGCGCGGCGGAATCTACGAATATCGCCACGGCTTCAACTGGCAGGCCATCGCCGCCTTGGCCGCCGGGGCCGGGGTCGCGTTCGTCGGCCTGGCGGTTCCGCCGCTGCGCGTTTTGTACAATTACGCGTGGTTTGTCGGCTTCGCGGTAAGTTTCTTCGCCTACTTCGCTTTGACGAGCAACGTTCAGCCGATGGCCCAGGCCGCGGACTGAGGGAGACCCTTCATGGATTTTGGCATCACCATCAAACCGGACATCACCATCGATCGCATCGTCAGCCTCACGCAGCAGGCCGAATCCGTAGGCTTCCAGCACGGCTGGATTTTTGATTCTCACGTGATCTGGATGGAGCCCTTTCCGTTGCTCACACTGATGGCCGCAAACACGAAGAAGATGCACCTCGGTACTTGCGTGACCAATCCGGCGGTGCGCGACGTCACCGTGGCCGCGAGCTTGTTCGCCACGTTGAACGTTGCTTCGCACGGACGCATGCAAATGGGCATTGGCCGCGGCGACAGCTCGCGGCGCGTCCTCGGGAAAAAGCCCACCACACTCGAGAATCTCGAAGAATTCGTTCGAACATTCCGCGAGTTGAACGCCGGCCGCGCCGTGGAGCACGAAGGCGTCAGCGCGCGTTTTCCCTGGGCCAACGCCGGCGTTCCGCCCGTTTGGGTCGCCGGCTACGGTCCGAAGGCGCTGCGCACCGCCGGACGAATCGCGGACGGCGTGATCCTGCAATTCGCCGATCCCGACTTGATCGCCTGGTGCCTCGGATTCGTTCGCGAAGGCGCGAAAGAGGCTGGCCGCGATCCCGGCAAGATCGAGGTGATGGCCGCCACCCCGGTGTGGGTCTCCGACGATTTGCCGTTTGCGCGCGATCGCGTGCGCTGGTTTCCCGCGCTGGTGTCCAATCACGTCATGGATCTCATTTCCAAATACAAGCCGGAAGAGTTGCCGGAAAGCCTGGTGTCCTTCGTGCGCAACCGCGGCAAATACGACTATCTTCACCACTGCGAGGTCGGCAGCGACAATGCCAACTTTGTCACCGACGAAGTCATCGACCGCTTTTGTCTGGTGGGTCCCATCGAGGAGCACCGCAAAAAGCTCGAGACCCTGCGCAAAGCCGGCGTGACCCAATTCAACATTTATCTAATGTGCGGCGAAGAAGAAAAAACCCTGGAAATTTACGGCCGCGATGTCCTACCGCACTACAGGCATTAATAGGAACTTGGTCCCGGATTTGTGGGTCGCGGCTTCAGCCGCGACATAAGGCAAGTTAAACCACGGGGCTTTAGCCCCTGAAGTCACAAGGACCTCATGCGCTTCGACACCATCATCAAGAACGGTACGGTCATCACCGCCACCGACACCACACTCGCCGACGTGGGCATCAACGGCGATAAAATCTCGGCCATCGCCGCGCAACTCCCCATCGAAAACGCTGGCCGGGTGATGGATGCCGCCGGCCATCTCGTTCTGCCAGGGGGCATCGACGTTCACACTCATCTCGACATGCCTTTTGGCGGTACTACCAGCGCCGACGATTTTCAGACTGGCACCATCGCCGCGGCTTTCGGCGGCACCACCACGCTCATCGATTTCGCCATTCAATATAAAGGGCAGACCCTGAGGCAGGCTTTCGACGGCTGGATGGCCAAGGCGCACGACAAGGCGGTCACCGACTACGCCTTCCACTGCATCATCACCGATCTGGGCGCCGCGCAACTCGAAGAAATGGGGCAACTGGTCCAGGAGGGCGTCACCAGTTTCAAGCTGTTTATGGCGTATCCCGGGGTGTTCATGCTGGACGACGCCACCATTTTTCGCGCCATGCGGCAGGCCGCCAAGTATTCGGGGCTGATTTGCATGCATGCGGAAAATGGCGGGGCCATCGACGTCATCGTGCAGCAGGCGCTGGCGGAGGGCAAGCGCGCGCCAAAATATCATGCGCTTACGCGTCCCACCACCGCCGAAGCGGAAGCCACCTCACGCGCCATCGCTCTTGCGGAAATGGCCGGCGCTCCGGTGTACATCGTGCATCTTTCCTGCAACGACGCGCTCGAAAAAGTCCGCGAAGGTCGCGACCGGGGTCTCCCCGTCTACGCCGAGACCTGCCCGCAATATCTCTACCTCTCGCTCGAAAACATGGAAGCCCCGGGCTTCGAAGGCGCAAAATACGTATTCACTCCTCCGCTCCGCGAAAAATGGCACCAGGAAAAACTTTGGCAGGGCCTGGCGCGCGACACCTTGCAAGTCGTTTCCACCGATCACTGCCCGTTCTGTTTTAAAGAGCAAAAGGAACTGGGCAAGGACGACTTCACCAAAATTCCCAACGGTGGCCCGGGAATCGAACATCGCCTCAGTCTCATTTACACCGGAGGCGTTCACGGCAGGCGATTTTCTGCCAACCGCTTCGTCGAAGTGGTTTCGACCGCGCCCGCTAAGCTCTTTGGTTTGTATCCGCGAAAGGGGACCGTGGCAGTCGGCTCTGACGCTGATTTGGTTATCTTCGATCCGCACGAGCAGCAAGTTATCAGCGTGAAGACACATCACATGCGCGTCGACTATTCTATGTTCGAGGGCATTCAAATCACTGGCGTGCCTAAGACGGTGCTCTCGCGCGGCCGTCCGGTCATCGATGCGGGTAAATTCGTGGGGCGCCCCGGGGCCGGGCAATTCCTGCGTCGGCAAGCCTATTCTGCGCAGTAGGGCGCCGTCTTGTTCTGAGTCCTCCTGCCAAGGGGTGCTGGACCCTCTCGGTGGCCGCACGAGAGTCAAAGGTTTTCTGGGTTTGTAGAGGAAAGGGCGCCCGCTTCGCAAAGCGGCCGGTACAACGGACGCTACAATGCGAATACTTCAGTGAACTCGCCACAAGAATCCCCGGCCAGGACTGTTAGGTCCTGACCGGGTCGTCTGCTTTGCTTGGTTTCTTGAGTTTAGTTGAAGTCGGGATGTTCGAAATCGAACATGCCGAAACAATCGCCGAGCGCCGGGCTGTTTAGCGGCACGTACGGGTTCTTGTGGTCGGTCTTGGGTTCCGCGAGATTGTCGCGGCTGCGCTTGCTGATCTTCGGCAAGCTCCAATTCCGTTCGATGAACTTGAGGATCGAGACGTGGTCGTAGTACACGTGTACCACGCGTCCGCCCACGGTATAAGGCGAAACAACGATCAGCGGGATGCGCGTGCCGTCGCCGAAGAAGTCCAGCGGCTGAATGTAGCCGGAGTCGTAGTAGCCGCCGCCTTCGTCCACGGTGACGAAGATCGCCGTCTCTCGCCACAGGCTGGGGTTGGCTTTCACGGCGTCCACGATCTTCTTGGTGAACCCTTCGAACAGGTTCCACTTGGAAGACGCCGGGTGGCCGTCGACCCATCCGCTGGGCTTGACGTAGGAAACCGCGGGCAAAGTTCCATTGGCGATGTCGGTATAGAGGTCCGTGCTGTCCACGATGTGAGCGGTGCGCACCGCATCGTTGGTCATGATCTGGGTCTGGTATTGGAAGGGGTTGCAAATGTTGCAGTACGCGTCACTCTTGGCGCCTACGGTTCCGAAGTTGAGCTGGTACTTGTCGCCGAGGTACGCGTTCCACTGGTCGCCGTAATACTTCCAGGAGACATTCTTCTCCAGCAGGACGTCCGCGATACTGCGCTGCTTGGTCGGCGGAATCGTGAAGGTGTCGTTGTTGTCGTTCAGATCGGTGAAGGCGTTCGAACCGTCCCCGAAAAAGCCCGGGTTGTAGTTGTTCAACAGGTAGTAGTGGCCCGGGGCGCACTTCGGGTCCACTTCGTAGGGCAGCGAGCTCAAGTACCCGAGAATCGCGGACACGCCCGGAGCGTCGGAGTCCGAGCAGTTGCTGTAGGTTCCGCCGCCGGAGGAAGGCGAACCGAAGGATCCGGCGCCGTAGCCGTCTTCGGTGTACCAGTTGTTGGTGCCGGTTTGCGGATCGGGATTTTCAATTTCATCCACGGTGCCTTCATTCTTTGTGCCCGCAGCTACCAGTTCGTTGTGAGGTGGTGTCGCCGCATTCCCGTCTTTGTCGCTGAAGAAAACCATATCGCCGAAGCCCAACATGACGCTGTTGGCTCCGGTGCCGCCCGCAACCGGCTGGTGGTAGTTGTCGGCTAGCGCGTAGTGATCCGCCAGAGACTTGGTGTAGGCCGCGTCTCCCTCCGCCATGTTATAGAAGCCCATGGCCGTCGAGCCTTCTCCGGTGCTCAGGTCGTTGAAACCCATGGGCTGTGGCTTGCCATTGGTGCCGGCGCCGACGGTCGTTTCTACCCAGGGAAACAGGTCCGCTTTGCAGCCGCTGGGGTTTTGCAGCGTGGCGTAGTCCACGTTGCAATCCAGTTGCTGCCACATCTGGTAGAAGCGGTGCACCGGGCTGGCTGCATACGCGTCGTACGGGAAAGTCTTGGAGGTCAGCTGGAAGGGTCCCGGCGGCAGGTTATTGACATTCGTAATGCGCTGATCGGGAGTCCTGGAGTCCTGTCCCGTTCCTCCCGTGGTCAGGAACACGGAAAATGCGGGATCCAGGCCGTTTTCCGTGGCTTCGGCATCCGCCAGCGTGGAGATCGGAGCGTCCTTGGGGCCGCCTACCAGCGGTGCCGGGAGCACGTCGTAGAGCGACTTCGACTGCGGGCTCTCTTGAAACTTGTCGGTGTCCTGGGCGGTGAACTGCGAAGCCGCCGAAAAATTCACTCCGGGCGTTCCGTCTTCCTTGATGATGTGCCTGGAAAGAAGATTGTTAACCGACTGGCCCTTTTTCGGCTTGTAGGTCGCAAAGAGATGATCAAACGTACGGTTTTCGCCGACGATGATGATGACGTGCTTGATCGGCGAAGTAGTTTTGCCGGAGTTGTCCGGCTCGCTCTGAGCGCGAACGGGAGTTCCAACGAGCAACTGAGCCACAACGAGCATGGCGACAACTTGTTTTGCGGTCGGCAAACAAGTTCGCCAGGTAGATGAAAGCATCTATACACCCTCCATGCGGGAACAATGTCGCGTAGCCGGACGGCTGGAGGCTCGGGCTACGCGCGCCACATGTGTAAGCTGTTTGTGTTACACAAAGGCGACGGGCTGATTAACTGAAAGACAAAGTCAGCGAACGAGACGCGGTAAAGGTGAATTGTTTGCGAAGGATGGCAATTCAACTGCCCAGCGGCTTCGGCCGGTTTACTTTCGATGGTCAGGCACCATCCGTTTTCACTTTGCCGGATTTTTCTGATAGGTGTCGTAGCTTGCGGCGATCCCGCGGATTTCATCCAGGGTTTGCTCGCGCCGCAAGACGCCGTTTTCCAGCACGGTCTCCAGTTGATCGGTTCCCTCGATGGCGCGGCCGGCTTCCTGTTTCACGGTGACGAATTCGCTTCCGTCCTTTAGCAGTACAAAGCGCCCGGCACGCGAATCCTTGCCAGGATCTGTTACAGGCTGTTTATAAACGTCGTGCCATTGGCCGTTAATGTCGATCGCGGAGCATTTCAGGGCGAAGCGCAGGGTGTCGCGATTGACTTGCTGCAATAGCGCGCCGCCCATGCCGAAGCCCCAGTTGTCCATGGACCAGCCCCTGCGGGTCAGTTGGGAGATCATGTTTTGGATGGTGTAATAGTTGACGCCATCGCCTTGAATGAAGCGGACTTGCGGGGAGATGACCTTCCAGCCTTTGCGGTTGACCTGATAGCCGAATTTTTCGGCGGCAATGTGGAAAACTTGTTCGAGGACAGCGATGGCATCGCCGCTGTCCGGGCGGATGACCAGAGTGCCGTTGCGCTGCAGTACTTGGTCGTGCAGCCTGCCGCCCCAAAGGTTCCGCACGGCGTTGTAGATGTCGTAGGAATCGCTGACGCAGGCTACGATGCCGTCCGGAACGTTGTCGAGGATGTTTTCGTAAGCGTCCCCTTCGTGGTCTTTGCCCCATGCGGTGATCGTGGAGTGCTCCGAGGCCGGAATGCTGACGCCGGGCATGTCCGCGCCGTAATATTGCTGCAACAATTCAATGGCCGCCAAGTTGTCCGTGCCCACAAAGTTGAACAAATGCGCGGCGCCGCCGATGGCTGCGGACTCGCGGCTGCTTACGCCTCGAAAACCGAAATCGTGGAGCTTGAACGGCAGCAGGGAGGGGTCGCCCGTGCGGACAAGGGCCTCGCCGAGGATCTGCTTGATGGCGCGGCTTAGGGTGGCGACGGTGACCGGGTACCAGACTTGCAGCAGCACGGTTTCTGCCCAATTCGTGAGCCAATAGAACTCCGGGTCGGTGTTTTCAATGGTGATGATGGCATTTTGCTCCGCTACCACCGATCCCTCTTTGACGGCTTTGATGCGCAGCGGCAGGATTCCGCCGTGTTTGGCGTAAAGGCTTTTCCATCCTTCGTAGTTGAAACATTTGGGGTTGCCGGAAAAGTGTTGGCTCGCGAATTTCCGCGCCTCCTCGATGTCTTCCAGCGTGAAAACTTTTCCCGCGAAGTTGGATTTCACGATGTATTGCAGCCCGGCCATTTCGGAATGATCGAAGAAGCCGCCGCGGGAGCAGACGTAAGAATAGATGAACCGCGTGTTGGGCGGGTATTGCCACCAGTGCGTGAGTTTGTAGCTGTCGGTGTTGAGGATGGGATTTAGGCGAAGAGGTTGGATGGTGTCGCCTCCCGGGCTGTGGGCCCGGCTAAAACCTGTTTGGAGGAATCGTTGGGCGGTTGCCGAGTTGGGGTCCAGCGGTGCGGGACCCCTACGGAGGCGGGGCGCAGCTTAGGGCTCATAAAGGTTGGTCCATGATGAAGGCGATGTAGAGGAGGCGGTCGTCGCGCTGGATTTGCAGAACGACGGGAGCGCCGGGGGCGAGGGCCTTGAGGGTGTCGCGGAGGCGCTGCAGGGTGGTCATGGGCTCGCCATTGAGCGTGCGGATTACGTCTCCGGTGGCGAGAGGGATTTCACCGCCGGCATCGGTGGAGCGGGCGGCCACGATAATTCCAAAGGGGTCACGAAGATCCGGAGCCATGCCCGCTACCTTCTTGTCGATTTCGATGCCAAGAATGCCCAGGGGACGAACCAGGTTCTTCTCGGGGTCGGCGAGAGAAGTAATCTGATCCATGCTGTCCGACCGTTCACGCACCGGGACGTCGAAAGCCAGGCGGTCTTGCCCACGCAGAACTTCAATATGCACCTTGTCGCCGGCGGCGACGGACATCAGGCGGAAAGAGACGTAAGGGACACTGTCGGCCATGCGCCCATCGATGGTCAGCAATACATCCCCGATGCGGATGCCCGCAGCGGCTGCCGGCGTGTCCGGAAGGACATCGGAGACGATGACGCCGTAGCTGTGCGGCAAATTCATCGCGGCCGCCAGAATGGGAGTTATGGTCTGGACGCCGATGCCGATTTCAACGTGGTGAATATGACCGAACTTACGGAGCTGCTGGTAGGCGACGCCTACGACGCTGCTGGGTATTGCGAATCCCAGCCCTTCGTTCCCGCCCGACTGGGTCAGGATGAAGGTGTTGATGCCGACCACTTCGCCGTCGACGTTGACGAGCGGGCCGCCGGAGTTGCCCGGATTGATGGGGGCGTCCGTCTGGATGTAGACCATGGGCGAATCCGGATCGGTTTGCCGGGCGACCGAGGAAACCACACCCAACGTCACGGTGTCGCGCAGGCCTTCCGGGCTGCCGAAGGCCAGGACCACCTCGCCCTGGTGAATATTGCGATAGGAAGCAAGGTTCAGGGCCGGCAGCTTTACGTTGTCGATCTTGAGGAGGGCCAGGTCGATATCGCGGGCGACTCCCACCACGCGCGCCGGGACGATGTTGGTGCGGGCCGCCAGGATGGCTTGCAGAGAACCGTCGGCCCTGGCGGCGGGTAGAACCACCTGAACGCGCTGCGCGCCGGAGACGACGTGAGCATTGGTGAGAATATAGCCGCTGGGATCGATGACGAAACCCGAGCCGATGGCCCTTTGCCGGCCGATCACCACGCCGGTGTTACCTCGTTCGGCCTCCAACGGACCATAGCCGGTGACCAGGATCTGCACGACGCTGGGGGAGACCTTTTTAATGAGCGCGTCTACCGATTCATTGAGCTTGTGGAGGGTGTCTGCGGAGCGGTCCTGGGCTTGCGTGAGCGGGGCGGAGAGGGCAGGGATTATCAACAGCGCGACTACGACCAAGAAGCATGTGCGGGTGTTAACAAAGCGCCCGCCACGGTCGGCGGCCGCTACGGGTGCCCACATTTTGCGTAGAGCTGGGGTGGAGGGTGCGGGCGGGGGATCGGCCAGGGACATCGTCGGTTCTCCTTGCATAGCCGCCGGAGTGGTGGTTGGCAGGCGGGACCTAGAGTACAACGAATAGAGGAATGCCTTTCGAGGCACCCCCTAACATTTTTGCAAGAGTGTGATTACAAAGGACTTCAAAACCCCACTTTTCGTAAGAGTGAGCTTTAAAGGACTTACGGGCGGATTTCTCGTAAGAGTGAGCTCTAAAGGACTTAGCAAAACGCTCATTGATTCTAAAAGGTTTATTTCGCGAGATTTTGGAAAAATCGACACTTTTCCTGTAAGAGTGGGACCTAAAGGAGTTAGAGCATGGAAAGGGGAAAGAGCGCAAGGGCAACTGACCGTCGAGCCTGCGGAGAGGACGGGAGGCGCTACGACGGCGAAGCCAGTGTACACGAAAAAGAATAGCATAAAATTTTCTGTTTGTCAATTGGATAATAGTACTAGTATTGGAATGCGGGCCTATCATTTATTATACTGAGGCCTTGCTATCCTGATTGAGGGTGCTCAAGAGCCAGCGATCCAATTTGCCGAAGGTGGTATCATTGGCTGCAAGGCGGGTCAGAAAGCGTCAATTCGCGGGTCCATGCCATGAAGAGCTATGACGAACGTATCGTGCGAGACGCGAAAATCTGTGGAGGGGAGCCCGTCTTTCGAGGCACTCGCGTCACTTTGCGGACAGTACTTGCCAGCCTTGCCGCCGGGGACACCGCGGAAGAGATCCTGAAGGACTTCCCCAGCCTGACCGCCGAACACATTCAAGCGGCCGTAGCCTTTGCCGCCGCGTCCGCCGAAGAAGACCTGCCGCTGCCAGAAATTCCCCATATTCGATGAAAATCAAGCTGGACGAGAACCTTCCGTTCCGGCTGGCGAACCCGCTCCAGGAATTGGGTCACGAAGTCCATACCACCTACGAAGAAGGTCTTGCCGGCCACGGGGACCAAGAGATTTGGGACGTAGCGCAGCGCGAAACGCGGTTCCTGATCACGCAAGATTTGGATTTCTCTGATCTGCGACAGTTCGCTCCGGGAACTCATTCCGGCATTCTTCTAGTGCGTCTCCGCTCGCCTGACCGAAGAAGCTTGATCGAGCGCATCGAGAATCTCTTTCGGACCGAAATGACCCACGATTGGAATGGGTGCTTTGTGGTCGCGACGGATCGCAAGGTTCGAGTATTGAAACCGCTAAACAAATAGAGCTTCTGGATCGCGCCGTCCGGCGATCCAGGGAGCTCCGAAATCCGGACGCTTGCCGGGGAGCGGCCGAGGCCGGCACGCTTACACCGCTTGAGAGGACTTGTGGCTGCCCGGACGGCGCGTCAGGCGGTACAGATGGCGGAGCAAGTCTACGACGGCGGCGAAGCCTGCGACTAGTAGGCCGAAGTAGAGGGACTGGTTGAGGACGGCCACGGTGCGGCGGTAGCCCTCGGCCGCTGTTCCGATGTCGGCCACGACAACCCAGGTGCCTGCTTTAAAAAGGAAGAACAAAATGACCAGCCAGCCGATGGCGCTGACGATGCGGAAGACGGAGCGGAGGCGTACCCAGTCCGGGCGGAGCAGGTTCATGCCTGCTTGCAGCATGCCGGCGAGTGCCAGCACAACGACCGGCAGATAGAAGGAGTGCCAGACGGGTGCGGGCTTAACGAAGGCAGCGGCCGGCCCGAAGATCATGAACGGGGAGTGCTGGGCGACGCGCAGCCAGACGATCGCGACGCCCAGGGCCACGAATTGCGAAATGGACTCGAAACGCGAGATGCGGGGCGGGTCCGCTTCCGTTCGGGAAGTCAGCCCGGCCATCGCTTCCGTCTGCGCCGCCAATCCGGGATGCCAGATCGGTTTTAGACTTCGTGGATCCCAGCGGTCCCGAAACTTGGTCCAGTGGCGGTCGGCAGCGGCAAAGATCAGCGTCACGATTGCGAACTGAATGAGGAGCTGGTACAGAAACGCGGGGAAAATGCTGAAGGACTGCCCTCCGGCAAACAGGGCGAAGAAGACGATGAACAGGACGATGCTGGTAAGTCCCAAGTTGAATTGCAGGACTTTGATATAGAACGGAAAGAACGTGGGGCCGATCAGTTGGGGGCCGAAGGCCAGGGTGCGATGGTCCTGCCGATAGCGGCTGGCAACGAGCAGGGGATGGCCATGCTGCTTGAGAATGGCTTCCACTTCTGATTCGCTCAGAGGGTGGCCGAGTTCGCTTTCTCTGTCTTCCATCTGAGAGCGAATGTTTTCGGACAGCTCTTTGATGATGTCGTCTCTTTGGGCCGCGGGCAGAGCGCTCGCGACAGACTTCATATAACGATCGA
The DNA here is from genome assembly GCA_963788495.1 of uncultured Acidobacteriota bacterium. Lineage (GTDB taxonomy): Bacteria > Acidobacteriota > Terriglobia > Acidiferrales > UBA7541 > Acidiferrum. The sequence continues at coordinate 570,207 of CAWBGX010000010.1, forward strand.
GAAGATCCATGACGTCTCCTTAGCTGCCGAAAATTTGGAAAAAGGCGAGGCTCAACTGGCAAAGCCCCAAGAAAATCTGAAGCATGCCGATACTTACCGGGGCGATGGCGCCGAACGCCACGGGGCCGATATCGACCAGGACGGCCAATCCGAGAATCGAGAGCAAAGGCTTCAGCGCGATCCGGCCGTGCGGAAGGCCTCGTAGCAGGCCGCGGAGAAAATCGACCGGCGTTCTATTCGTAGCTCGAGGCTTTTTGTTCTGGATGAGTGCACTGCCGTGACATGGGCGCACAGCCAGGAATGGCTGTGCCACTGGAATTTTTTGAGAGTCGCGATTCAAGAGTTCCATGACGTTATCCCTTCACAATTCCGCTGAGCGACGAGTCGATGCTTTTCCACTCCGCTAGCAGGTGTTTGAGAATTTGCTTGCCGTCCGAAGACAGGACGTAGAACCGTTTGTTGCGCTTGTCCTCTTCGCGCCATTCGCTGACCAGGAGGCCTTGCGTTTCCAGGCGGCGCAGCAGCGGATACAGGGTGCCTTCGTCGATGGCCATGCCGTGCTCGGCCAGGGCTTTGCGAAGGGTGTAGCCGTATTGCTCGGTGCGAAGCTGCGCCAGGACCGCGAGGATCAGGGAACCGCGGCGAAGCTCGAGGCGAAGGTTTTCGAAGATGTTGGGCTCAATGGTCATATACTGTGTCCCGCCTACGATGCGACATACACTGTACAGCACACACTATGCGATACACAGTAATAGTTGTCAAGTCTTTTTTTAAGTTTCTTGAGGGCAGGATGCGGCCCCCTAGGGTACGTATACGGACGGGCACGAGGCCGGAAGGCCAAGTCACCGGGCGGAGGAAAAGGTGCGACTATAGCTCGATCTTCCTTCTAAGAGAGACGGAGACCCATGGCACGATTGCAGACCACGGAAGACCGGCGGCTGGAAGAGGCGCGCACGCGCAAGCAGCACTGGAAGCGCTGGGGCCCGTATCTTTCCGAGCGGCAATGGGGAACGGTGCGCGAGGACTACAGTCCGGGCGGCACGGCGTGGGAATTTTTTCCGCACGACCATGCGAGGTCGCGGGCGTATCGCTGGGGGGAAGACGGCCTGGGAGGGATCAGCGACCGGCATCAGATGATCTGCTTTGCGCTGGCGCTGTGGAACGGGCGCGATCCGATCCTAAAGGAGCGGCTGTTTGGGCTGACGGGCAACCAGGGGAATCACGGCGAAGACGTCAAAGAGTATTATTTCTATCTGGATTCCACGCCGACGCACAGCTACATGCGCATGCTGTACAAGTATCCGCAGGCGGCTTTTCCTTACGAACAATTGGTGGAAGAAAACCGGCGGCGCGGGAGAGAGTCGCCGGAGTACGAGCTGATCGATACCGGCGCATTCGAGGAGAATCGCTATTTCGATGTGTTCGTGGAATATGCGAAGGCGGACGCGGAAGACATTCTGATTAAGGTGACGGCGGTAAACCGCGGTCCGGAGTGCGCGGCGTTGCATATCTTGCCGTCGTTGTGGTTCCGCGATACGTGGTCTTGGGGCAAGGATTTGCGCCGGCCGATCGTGCGCAAAGCGACCAGCGTGCCGGGAAGCGTTTGCGCGGAACTTCAACACTGGCAGTATGGCAAACGCTGGCTGCTGTGCGCCGGCCAACCCAAGCTGCTTTTCACGGAAAACGAGACTAACAACCAAAGACTTTTCGGGGGCAGAAATCGCTCGTACGTGAAAGACGCCTTCCATACCTATCTGATTCAGGGAGACAAGGCCGCGGTCAATCCGAAGGAAATGGGAACGAAGATGGCGGCGCACTACCCGGTGGAGTTGGAGCCGGGCGAATCGGTGACGCTGAAACTGCGGCTGACGGACATGGAACCGCTGGCGGCGATGGACAACAATTCGGGGATGGTTGGAACGATCAGCTCTCCGGGACATGCGGATCGAGCGGAAGGCGTTCCGGCCTCGAACGATTTTGGCGCCGGATTTGATGCGCTGTTTGCGACCCGGCAGAAAGAGGCCGACGAGTTTTACGCTTCGCGCATTCCGAAGGAATTGTCCGAGGACGCCAAGCTCATTATGCGGCAATCGTTTTCCGGCATGATGTGGTGCAAGCAGTACTACCACTACGACGTGCGCACTTGGCTCGAAGGTGATCCGGCAGGACCAGCGCCGCCCGAGCAACGCTTGCACGGCCGCAACAAGGATTGGACGCATCTGTACAACGACGACGTCATCTCGATGCCGGACAAATGGGAATATCCCTGGTACGCGGCCTGGGACTTGGCGTTCCACTGTATTCCGCTGGCGCTGGTCGATCCGGACTTTGCGAAGGAGCAGCTGATCCTGCTGCTGCGCGAGTGGTACATGCATCCGAACGGGCAATTGCCGGCCTACGAGTGGGCGTTTGGAGACGTGAATCCGCCGGTGCATGCGTGGGCGGCATGGCGCGTGTATAAAATTGAGCGGAGACTCCGGGGTGTTGCCGATCGCGGCTTCCTGGAGAAAGTGTTTCACAAATTGCTGCTGAACTTTACGTGGTGGGTGAACCGCAAAGATCCCGACGGAATGAACATATTTCAAGGCGGATTCTTGGGGCTGGACAATATCGGGGTTTTTGACCGCTCCGCGCCACTGCCCACCGGGGGCCACCTGGAACAATCCGACGGCACCAGCTGGATGGGCATGTATTGCCTGAATATGCTGGCCATCGCATTGGAGTTGGCCAAGGAAGACCCGGCGTACGAGGATGTGGCCAGCAAATTCTTTGAGCACTTCGTGCACATCGCGCACGCGATGAACGACGTAGGCGTCAATGGCCGCTCGTTGTGGGATGACGCGGACGGTTTTTACTACGATGCGTTGCATTTGCCGAATGGCGAAGAGCATTTTCTGAAAATTCGCTCGATGGTCGGGCTCATACCGCTGTTTGCGGTGGAAACGCTGGAGCCGGAAATTGTGGACCGGTTGCCGGGGTTCAAGCGGCGCATGCAGTGGTTCATCGACAACCACTCGGATGTGCCGGAACACATCGAAATGACGCAGCGATCGGCGCGGGGCGTGCGGCGGCTGCTGTCGCTGGTGAATCGCAAGCAGCTCAAGCGGGTGCTGGCGCGCATGCTGGACGAGACGGAATTCTTTTCGCCTTATGGGATACGCGCGCTATCGCGCTATCACCTGGATCATCCTTATGAAGTCGCCGTGAACGGCAACGTCAGCCGCGTGGATTACGAGCCGGCGGAATCGACCACCGGGCTGTTCGGCGGGAATTCCAATTGGCGCGGGCCGATCTGGTTTCCGGTGAATTACCTGCTGATCGAATCGCTGCAGAAGTTTCATCATTATTACGGCGAGGATTTCAAGGTGGAGTGTCCCACGCACTCGCGGACGGAATCGGATCTGTGGCAGGTGGCGGCGGAGATTTCGCGGCGGCTGGTGCGCATCTTTTTGCGCGGAAAAGACGGGCGGCGGCCGGTGGCCGGAGGGACGGAACTTTTCCAGAACGACCCGCACTGGCGAGACCTCATTCTTTTCTACGAATATTTTCACGGGGACAACGGCGCGGGAATCGGGGCCAGTCACCAGACCGGCTGGACCGGGCTGGTGGCCAAGTTGATCGAACAGAGCGGCGAGTAGCGGAGCAGTTGGGAGGCCTGTTCGATTAGAGCCGGCGCGGCTCGAGGATGTGGGGATATTTGTGTGTCGATGATGCGGGCGCTGGAAGAGGTTGATCCGGGGACGACAGCATTGCAGGCGGGATCATGAACCCAGGGAAGAGCCAGAGGCATTCGAACCGCGAGATGACGACGGGCGCGCGGTCTCCGAAAGTTCGAAACAAATCCGAGGCGAGTGTATCGTATGGCGTGGCGGCGGGGCGACACGCGCCGGCACCGGGAATGTCCGGCAATCCCGGGGGCGAGCGCGACGCAGGGAGCTTCCCGCTGGAGGAAGCCAACATGGCGGCGGAGCGGTCGATCGTTAAATTTGGCAGGGAAGTGTGCGGCAATTTCGAGGCGGCCGAGGCGCGCGAATGGCTGGTGACCAACGGGATTGGAGGATTTGCGTCCGGAACGATCGCGGGGAACATGACGCGGCGCTACCACGGATTGCTGATGGCGGCGTTGCAGCCGCCGGTGGGGCGGACGCACCTGGTGGCGGGGCTGGATGAGATCGTGCGATACGCCGGCAAGGAGTATCCGCTGGCCACGCGCTATTGGGCGAGCGGCGCGATCGACCCCAAGGGATTTTTGAGTATCGAAGGTTTCCGGCTGGAAGGCATGACGCCGGTGTGGACCTACGCGCTGGCCGGCGCGCTGCTGGAGAAGCGCATCTGGATGCGGCAGGGCGAAAATACGACATACGTGCAGTACACGCTGCTTCGAGGAGCCCGGCCGATCGAATTGGAACTCAAGGCGCTGGTCAACTATCGGGATTTCCACGGATCTACACACGCCGGAGATTGGCGCATGAAGATCGATCCCGTGGAAAATGGCGTGATGATTGTGGCTTTTGATGGCGCGACGCCCTTCTATTTGAAATGCGCGGGGGCTGCTTGCGAGCCGCGGCACGAGTGGTACCGTGACTGCTTTTTGCCCGTGGAAAAAGAGCGCGGGTTGGACGATCACGAAGACCATCTGTTCGCCGCGTTGTTTCGGATTAAATTGAAAGTGGGCGCGAGCGTCACGTTCGTGGCGACCACGGAAGCAAAAACGATGCTCGACGGCGAGGCCGCGCGGGCCAAGCGCTCAGAACACGAAGCCATGCTGTTGGAGGCCTGGCGGACGGAGAACGCGAAGTACGCCCCGGAGTGTCCCAGCTGGCTATCTCAGTTAGTACTCGCGGCCGATCAATTCATCGTGAAACGCAGCCTGCCGGAACAGCCCGACGGCCGCAGCATTATCGCGGGCTATCACTGGTTCGGGGACTGGGGGCGCGACGCCATGATCGCGCTACCCGGCTTGACGCTGGCCACCGGACGGGCCGGCGTGGCGCGCCAGATTCTGCTGGCTTTTGCGCGCTACGTCGACGGAGGGATGTTGCCGAATAATTTTCCGGACGCGGGCGGGAAGCCGGAATACAACACCGTGGATGCGGCGCTGTGGTACTTCGAGGCCGTGCGGCAATATTTCACCGCGACGAAAGATGAAAAGACGCTGCAACAGCTTTTTCCCACGCTGGCCGGGATGATCGACGCGCATGTGCAGGGCACGCGCTATAACATTCATGTCGATCCCGCGGACGGGCTGCTGTACGCGGGCGGGCCGGGCGTGCAACTCACCTGGATGGACGCCAAGGTGGGCGACTGGGTAGTGACCCCGCGCACCGGCAAGGCCGTCGAGGTGAATGCGCTGTGGATCAATGCGCTGGAAACGATCGCGGAATTCGCGCGGTTGCTGACGAAGCCCAGTGAGGGCTACGAAAAACTTGGGGCCAAGGCCAAGCAGGGCTTTCAGAAATTCTGGAATGCCGAGCGGGAGTGCTGCTTCGATGTGATCGACGCGCCCGGCATCGGCAAGGATGCTTCCCTGCGGCCGAACCAAATTTTTGCGGTGTCCTTGCCAGTAAGTCCCCTGACGGAAGAACAGCAGAAAGGCGTCGTGGATGCTTGCGCGCAGTTTCTGCTGACATCGTATGGAATGCGCAGCCTGGAGCCTGGCGGGGCCGGCTATCAAGGCCACTACAGCGGCGGGCCGCGCGACCGGGACGCCGCCTATCATCAGGGAACCGTGTGGGGCTGGCTTCTAGGACCTTTTGTGCTGGCGCATCTTCGGGTTTATGGCGACCAGGTGGAGGCGATGCGATTCCTGGAACCGCTGGGGATTGCCGTTCACATGTACGGGCTGGGCACTCTGGGCGAAATCTTCGAAGGCGACGCTCCCTTTACACCGCATGGGTGCATCGCGCAGGGCTGGACAGTGGGGGAAGTGCTGCGCGCCATGCAGCAAATTCAGAGAAGCAGCGAGTCGTGAGGGGCGGCTAGTGCGGGGTTCCGGGGGATTCGTATAGTTCGATCAGCACCTTGCCCTGGCCCGGCGTTGCCACGAGAAAGAAATTGACGCGTGTACCGTCGGCTCCATTGCGGGTCTGCGGATAAACCGGCGCAACTCCGAATGCTTCCTTGAGGAGTGCAGTGGAGCGATCCACGTCGGTGCAGCGAAACTCTACCTGCTGTATGCCTTCTCCAAATTTAGCTAGATAGCGCGCAATTGCTCCGGGTCCCCCTGGAGCGCGCGTAGTCAGCACGTCCAGCAATATGCTCTCCGGAAAATGAAGTTCGAACTCTTCGGCGTCCTGGTCCGGGGGCACGCGCGCCAGAGGTGGCGCGCCATTCGCATCGTGAATCCGCGTAAACGTCGAGCGCTCCACGGCCAGTCCAATGGTGACTTGTGGGTCCGGCCAAAAAAGCAGTTGCGATAGCTGCGGATTTGCCCACCACGAAGCCACAGCCTGGTCTGCCGGAGCGCGGCCAGCGCGATAAATCTGGGTGGCCGCGGCGAAGCGCGCGGAAGAGTCCTTGGAACAGAGAGTTGCGATGGCCGCGGCGAGAGGACTGGACATGGATGCCCCAAGAATTGTAGCGTGACGTTGAAGCCAAAAGGAATGGCGTTGCGCCAGGTAACGAAAACACCGTCAGCTTCATCCCATGACCTATGCCGAAACCTGTTTTGTTGACGGTTGACGACGATCCCGAAGTCTTGCGGGCCATCGAGCGCGATCTCCGCAGCCGGTATGCCCAACGCTACCGGGTCATGCGGGCGGATTCGGGGAACGCCGCCCTGGTTACTCTTCGCGAACTCAAGGCGCGCAACAACCCGGTGGCCCTGCTGCTGGCCGATCAACGCATGCCGCAGATGGATGGTGTCCATTTTCTTGCCGAGGCCATGGATATTCATCCGCAGGCCAAGCGGGCCCTGCTGACCGCGTATGCCGACACGACCGCGGCCATTGAAGCCATCAACGAGGCCAGCGTTCACTACTACTTCATGAAGCCCTGGGACCCCCCGGAAGAAAAACTGTTTCCGGCGCTGGATGACCTGCTGCACGATTGGACCTCGCAATTCCGCCCGCCCTACGAAGGTATTCGGGTGCTGGGAACGCGCTGGTCCTCGCGATCGTACGACCTTCGCGATTTTCTGGGACGCAATCAGGTGCCGTACCAATGGATTGACGTCGAGCTAGTGGCCACCGATCCCGAGGTGCGGCGTCTGGTCGAGTCGCTCGGCCCGGAAGCGGAGACGCTGCCGCTAATCCTATTTCCCGACGGCGAACGCCTGCCAGAGCCGCCGCTTCCGACGGTGGCCGCGAAATTGGGCCTGCACACCCGGGCGCAGACCGATTTTTACGACCTGGCTATCGTGGGAGGAGGCCCGGCGGGCCTCGCCGCCGCGGTATACGGTGCGTCCGAGGGTTTGCGCACGGTGATGATTGAGCGCGAGGCGCCCGGGGGCCAAGCCGGTCTGAGCTCGCGCATCGAAAATTACCTTGGTTTTCCTTCGGGGTTGACCGGGGGCGATCTGGCGCGCCGCGCCGTGGCGCAAGCCCGCCGCTTCAACGTGGAGATTCTCTCTCCCCAAGAGGCTCTCGGTATTCGGGTGGACGGTCCGTACCGCTATCTGAAACTAGCGGATGGCTGCGAGATTTCCTGTCACGCGCTGTTGCTGGCCATGGGGGTGCAGTGGCGCACTCTGGATATCAAGGGGATCGATCGCTTGCAAGGCGCCGGCGTTTATTATGGGGGCGGCACCTCGGAAGCCTTGTCGTGCAAGGGCGAGACCGTGTACATCATTGGCGGCGCCAACTCCGCGGGGCAGGCGGCCATGCACTTCGCCAAGTTTGCCGGCAAAGTGATTATTTTGGTGCGCCGAGAATCGCTGGCCAGCACCATGTCCCACTACCTGATCGAGCAAATTGAGAAGACTCCGTTGATCGAGGTGTGGCCGCAGACCAGCGTCATCGAGGTCCATGGCGAAACGCGTCTTTCGGGAATTACCATCCAACGGGGCAGCGCGGGCGAGACCCAGCAGCTTCCCGCCTCCAGCCTGTTTATTTTCATCGGGGCGCAACCCCGAACGGAGTGGCTCGGGGGCCTCATCGAGCGCGATGAACGTGGTTTTGTGTTGTCCGGCCCGGATTTGCTCCGGGACGGCAAGAGGCCCAAGTCCTGGACTTTGGATCGGGACCCGGGCTTGCTGGAGACCAATGTGCCGGGGATTTTCGTGGTAGGCGACGTGCGCCACGGGTCGGTGAAGCGGGTGGCTTCAGGAGTTGGCGAAGGAGCGGTAGTCGTTCAATTCATGCATAAATATCTGTCCAAGGTTCAGTAGCAGGGGGGAGCGGCCGGTGGCGGCAGCCCCACAAGGGTGAAGGCGAAAAGCGAATGAGCGAAAACTCAGATCAGGCTTTCCTGGAAGCGCTGGTCGCAGAAGTGCGTAAGGTCGCGGTGTTCGCCGATCTGGCGCAAGCGGATCTGGAGTGGTTCGTTTCGGAATCCGAGTACGTGCATTTGGAGCAGGGCCAGATTCTTGTGCGGGAGGACGATCCCGCGGACGTGATGTTTGTTCTGCTGGAAGGGGAATTCCGGGGACGCCGCGAGAGCGCCGGTCCGGACAGTCCCATCGTGAGCGTGCAGGCTCCGGCGGTGACCGGGCTGCTCCCTTACTCACGGTTGAAGGTTTTTCCGTTGACCGTTCGCACCGTCGGTCCTCTCCGCGCGCTTAGTTTTCATGTCAGCAAGTTCTCCGAGATGTTGCACCGCATGCCGGAGCTGGGGGAGCGGCTGGTCGGCTTGATGACCGATCGGGTGCGGAGCTTTACCCTGGCCGGCCAACAACGTGAGAAACTTGCGGCGCTGGGGAAACTTTCGGCCGGGCTGGCCCACGAGTTGAACAATCCCTCGGCGGCCGCCCGGCGTTCCGCCAGCGCGCTCCGTGAGTGCCTCAAGCGTTTGCGGAAAGCCGGCCGCACATCCAGGATCGGTCCCGAGGATTGCGCGCGCCTGGCGCAGCGCGAGGAAGAAATCCGCGCAGCCCTTCAGCCCGCGAAATTCAAGGACGAATTTGCGCGTGTCGAACGCGAAGAATCGGTGCAAAGCTGGCTGGAGGCACGCAATGTCGAGGACGCCTGGATGCTGGCGCCGATGCTCACCGACGCGAACCTGAGCGACCCGCAATTGGAAAGCTTCGCGGCAGCGGCAAGGGACTCGCTGGGCCCCGAATTAACGCGCTTTGGCACGCTGCTGGAGATGGATCGGATCGCCGACGAACTGGAGAACAGCACCGCCCGCATCTCGGACCTGATCAAAGCCATAAAGGAATATTCCTACATGGATCAGGGCTCGATGCAGGAAGTGGACATCACCAAGAGCCTGGAAACGACGCTGACCATCATGAACCACAAACTCAAGCGGGGGATTACGGTAACGCGCAACTACGCCCCGAATCTGCCTAAAGTGATGGCTCACGGCAGCGAGCTAAACCAGGTGTGGACCAACCTGATCGACAACGCGGCCGACGCCATGCAAGAAAACGGCACATTGCAAATCCGGGTCGCGCGCGAAGACGACTTCGTGCTGGTGGAGATTGCCGATAACGGCCCGGGCATCCCTGCTGACGTGCTGTCGCGCATCTTCGAGCCGTTTTTCACCACCAAAGGCGTAGGCGAAGGTACCGGGCTGGGATTAGACGTGGTTCACCGCATCGTGGCCGGCATGCGCGGCCAGGTTTCGGTGAAATCCGTGCCCGGCGACACCCGCTTTGAAGTGAGAATTCCGATTGAGGCGGCGCCATAAATTTCCGGAGGAAGCATGGCTGACATTTGCACGCACATCGATCAAATCACCGAGGTTAAGCCCAAGACCAAGGGCTGCGAGGAATGCCTGAAGATGGGCGACAGTTGGGTTCATTTGCGTCTTTGCCTGATCTGTGGACACGTGGGGTGTTGCGATGATTCCAAGAACAAGCACGCCACTAAGCATTTCCACGCCACAAAACATCCCATCATCCGCTCGCTGGAGCGAGGAGAAAACTGGATGTGGTGCTACGTCGATGAAGTAATGTTTGAAGAGGAGTAGAGGCGGCAAGCGCCGGCTCCGAATATTACGCCTGCTCGGCGGACTTCACCGGGAACATCAGGGAAGCCAGCAGCGCGATCAACAGGATTCCTCCGACCACCGCCAGCGAAATGTGATCCGGGACGTGCAGCCACGGGTCGGCGATCATTTTTCCGCCGATGAATAACAGTACGAAGGAAAGGCCGACGGTCAGAAAGCGCAAGCGGTTTAACGCCCCCGCCAGCAAGAAATACATGGCACGAAGACCGAGAATCGCAAAAACATTGGAAGTGTAGACGATGAACGGGTCTCGCGTGATCCCGAAAACCGCCGGGATGGAATCGATGGCCAAAGTCACATCCGTGATTTCGACCACCAGCAACACCAGGAATAACGGCGTGGCGTAAAGCTTGCCCTGGTTGTGAACAAAAAAGCGTTCGCCGTGATACTCGCGGGTGACCCTGAGGTGGCGGTGGGCGAAGCGAAAGATGGCGCTTTGTTCGGGGCGAATTTTTTCCTTCTTGGCGAACAGCATGTGAACCCCGGCGTACAGCAGAAACGCGCCAAATACGAACATGATCCAGGAAAATCGCGCGATCAATTCCGTTCCCGCGGCGATCATTGCGGCGCGCATGACCAGAGCGCCCAGGATGCCCCATTCGAGCATGCGGTGCTGAAAGCGCTCGTCAATGGCGAAGGTTCGGAAGATCACCAGAAACAGAAAGAGATTGTCGACACTCAGGGCTTTTTCAATCAGATAGCCGGTAAAAAATTCGAGGGCCATTTGATGGCCCCAGTAGTGCAGGATGCCCAGGCCGAAGCATACCGACAGCGCGACCCAGGAGAGGCTCGACAAGGCTGCCTCGCGCAGCCCGATTTTGTGCAGCCGGCGGCCAACGACGCCCAGGTCGAGGGCCACCGCTCCGAGAACGAATACGTTGAATGCCAACCACAGGAGAGGCGTGCCCATAGCGACGGCGCTATGCGCGCTAGGGAGTCCTGCTGTGGGTGTCGCTGGCGTTCAGGTTGGTCAATTCGATTCGCGTGGTTTTTCCTGCCTGGATGGTGATGGGCACATCCCATTGCAGACGCGTATCGCCCGCGTTCACCTCGAGGCTCAACGTGCTGACCCAATAGTTACCCGCAGGCAAGCCGGAAACCACCGCCCGCCCTTCGAGGTCGGTGTCCGCCTTGCCTGCAAGATATTTGGTCTGGGCCACGTCGGGGGCCAGGCGCAACACGCGTCCCTTCTGGTCGCCTTGGAGTTGCGCCCATTTTCGCTGTGGGCTGACGCCGCCCAGCTCCAACTCGATTCCGCTCACCGTGTTGGGGTGCATCTGAATGAATCTCTTCAACGCTGTAAGATACTCCTGGTGCTGCTTTTCGTAGCGCGGCGGATTTTCCGTTTTATCCAGGTCCCGGTATCGAGGTATGGGGATGCCCTTGGTCACGCCACCGCTGTTGGAACGCTGATACGCCAGCAGAAACTCGGGCACGTGGATAATGTCGTCGGGCGTGAGCAGCTTGTCCAAGCCCAGCATGGTCAGGTCAAATATTTCGTGGCTTTTCAGCCATTCCTTGAGTTCCGGTGAGAGCTTCAAGTCGTCGATGAATTTCTCGCGCGACGGCGGCATATCCTGCGCTTCCACTTCTTTGGCGATATCCGCGTAACTCTTGGTCAGAACGTAAAAGGTGAACTGTCGAACTGGCTCCGAACGCGCGGCGGTCGGGGTGATGCGCGCCAGGAAATCGAGCGTGCCGTTCGTATTTTGGGCGCTTGCCGGGCTCGTTAGGCACGCGGCATACCACAACGCCGCGAGGAAAAAGGCGGGGACTCTTCGCATGAGCCTCATCGTAGCAGATTGGCTGCGGGCCATGTATAAGAAGCGGTGGTGCTGTTGCCGTGTTGGGCGAGAACTCCCTCCGAACGGGTAGTTTAGTGCTTTAACATCGAGCGCGCGATCAGAAGAGCCGGAAGACCGCCTCGATGGTTACCCAAGCTGGAACCGCGCGCTTGGCGGCATCCCGCGCGGGCTTGAACTTCCATCCGCGCACGGTTTGCACGGCGCGTTCCTCGAGGCCGTAGCCTACGCCTCGCACCACGCGAATTTCCGAAGCCCTGCCGTCCGCATCCACCAGGACCCGCAGCGTCACCGTGCCCTGCATTTTCACCTGACGAGCCTCATCGGTGTACACCGGATACGGACAGACATTGCAAATCGGCATCGAAACTCCGTTCCGGTAGGGCAAGCCGTCACCATCGCCCTCGTCTGAACCGGTTCTGTCTCCCATTCCGCCGTCCGGGCCGGTGCCAATACCGTGTTTACTCCCAGGCCCGGTGGAGTTCGTGTCTTTCGGCATCCACTGCAGGCCCACCTCGTTCACTGGCGTGAGGATCGGCGGCGCCTGCAAATCTAGAATCGTTGGCGGAACGGGGAGCAGATGATCCGCATCGTCCGGAAGGTGCGGCTGAGCCAGCTGAATCGCAGAGCGCGGCGCAAGCGAGCCGTGGGTCGCGGGGATAGGATTGTTGTCGCCGCCACCTCCCTTTGGCCCTAGAGATGGCCTGCTCACTAGATCGCTCGGTGTTTTAAAAATGATGCCCCCTGGATCGATGTTCAACATCGGCGGCCGAGGCTTCCTAGTGGTCCGCGTTTGCATGGCAAAGAGCGCAATCGCCGCGACGACTCCGGCGTGGGTCAGCAGGGAAGCCGTCTGGGCCCGGCCGGCTTTGCCGGTTCGGCTGAGTTTCAGCAGATGAATCGGTGCGCCGTTGGCCGAAGAGGGAGATAATCTCGTGGACGTCAGAAGCTGCCGAAGATTTTCACGAACGCGAACAAACCAGGAGTCCGATGCGGAAGACGGGGCATTGCCCAGAACAGGAGCGCGCACTGTAAGCCTCCGCGCGCGCCTCGAAATTTGACCGGTTCCTCGACCGAGGCGAGCGGCGATTGGCAACTGAGAAGTCGCCAAGGCTCGCATGGTTGCCTGCTTGGTGTATGGATTGGATTTTTGCTAACGAAAGCTTAGTACAGGCGGAACGTCACTTCGATGGGAACGATGGTCGGCACCGACCGGCCGCTGGGCCCGACCGCCGGCTTGAATTTCCAGCCCTTCACGGCCTCGATGGCTTTTTCTTCCAGCCCCAGCCCTGGGCCTTTGACTACAGAAATGTTGATGGCGCGTCCGTCGGTCGTGATGGTTACCTGCAAGACCACGGTGCCCTGATACTTGGCCTTGCGGGCTTCATCCGAGTACTGCGGAATGGGGCAGTACAAGCAGATCGGCACGCCAACGCCGTTCACGCCGGCACGAAACGCCCCGCCGCCGGTGCCCCCGCCTTCGCCCGGACCCAGACCGCCGCCGGTGCCGCTCCCGATACCCGTCCCATTGCCGTGCCCCAGAGAGTCGGACAGCGCCGAAGCCAAGGGATCGCCAAAAGTCGACATATTGGGGCTGGGCACCTTCAAATCCGGGGGACCCAGCAGGGAAGGATCCATGGCCAGCTTGGGATTCGGATTCTCAATCTTGATTTGCGGCGGCGTAAATTGGGTCCACTTGAACTTCGGCAATTTGCCTCTGTTAGGCGGCGTCAGAGTGTGGTCGTTGGCACCGCCGCCCCCACCAGCCTTCTGCGCGCCGGCCGGAAGCTTGGACATATACGGAGAAAGATCGATAGGCGTCACGTCCACCTTGGTGTTGGCCTGGGTCTTGGGCGAAAAATGCAGGAACAGCGGCAACACCAAAACCAGCGCGAATATCGCGCCGTGGATGCCAATCGAAATCACTTGGGTCCAACCGAAGTTTTCGTCCTTGGACCATATATCTTTCACCTTAACGGGCTTGCTGGTCACCTGTAGCGGTGGAAGCTTGGTCGGCGAGAAGAACTCCTTGATGCGGTAGCCGAATCCGCCAAAGTTCGTTCCCCAGTTCACCGCCAGGCGGCTATTCAGCGGCCCTTTGGGCACCGGCCGGGAGCTGAAAAAGTCTTTCAAGTTATCGTTGAATCCGCCGCCGTACTCGTCGGGCATCAGCGGCGAGCGGGACTTGCCGGACAGCTTGATAGGTTTCTCGGTGAGAAATTGCTTGAGGTTGGACCAGAAGCCGTCGGTCACGAATTTTGTGGGTGTGCCGAACTTGGGCAAGACGGAGGCAGGTACTGGTATCGCCTGCGCGCCCGTTTCCGGTGCGCGCGGTTTGTTCATCTCCGGCGGTAGTAGATTAATAAATGAATCCGGCAACGTCTTCCCCTACGTACAGAGACGCAAATATACCCTATTCGGTGTCCACTGGAAGTACGATTCGTATGGGGCCGGTTTGGTTGCACCCCCTACCGGCTGACACCTGACTGCCATCTATTATAACATACGTCATTACGCTGCTTTCCGATGTTTCCCGCCGCACAACTTTGGGGAAATGACGGCACAGAAGGGACCTGCTCCGATTGACCTATGGCCGAGCCACTCGAACTGAAGAAAACGCTCAATCTGCCCAAGACCGAATTCCCCATGAAGGCCAGCTTGCCGCAAAATGAGCCCAAGCAGCTGGCCGCCTGGCAGGAGTCCCTTCTCTACGAGCGAATCCTGGAAGCCCGCAAAGGCAAGCCGCTCTTCGTTTTGCACGATGGGCCGCCGTATCCCACGGGCGAGATTCATCTGGGCACCGGCCTCAACAAAGTGCTGAAGGACATGATCGTCAAGTCCAAGAGCATGGCGGGCCATTACGCCCCGTACGTACCCGGGTGGGACTGCCACGGCCTGCCCATCGAGACCCAGGTGGAAAAAGAGCTGGGCGGCAAAGGCAAAGTTCCACCCGCCGAGTTTCGCAAGCTGTGCCGGGGATTCGCGACCCGTTACGTGGAGCAGCACAAGAAGGAATTCAAGCGCCTGGGCATCTTCGGCCGCTGGAACGACCCTTATCTGACCATGAGCCACGACTATGAGGCCACCACTGCGGGCGCGTTCCTGGACTTCATGGAAAAGGGCTACGTGTATCGCGGCCGCAAGCCGGTTTATTGGTGCCTCCACGACAGCACCGCGCTGGCGGAGGCGGAAGTGGAGTACGAGGATCACGTTAGTCCCTCGATCTGGGTGAAATTCGGTGTTGTCAGCGGAAGCGGGGGCAAAGGCGACGCCGCCAAGATTGGCTCTGACGTGAGCGCGGTCATTTGGACGACTACTCCCTGGACGCTCCCCCACAATCGCGGCTTGGCGTTTCATCCTGATTTTGAGTACGCGGTCGTGGACACCGAGAAAGGCGCGCTACTGCTCGCCGCGGATCGTGTGGGCGCACTACAGTCGGAGTGCGGCATTAAGGAAGCTCACGTCCGCGCCACTTTCAAGGGCGCCGACTTTGAAGGCATGAAGTTTCAGCACCCCTTTTTGCCGATCCAGGTGCCGGGAGTTCTCGCCGGATACGTCACGCTGGACCAGGGCAGCGGTATCGTCCACACGGCACCCGGGCACGGCGCCGACGATTTCAATACCGGGCAAAAATACGGCCTGGAAATCTACGCGCCCATCGACGATCGCGGCGTGTATCTCGAAGGCTTGCCGGAGTACAAAGGCAAGGACGTTTTCTCCGCCAATCCGATTGTCGTGAAACTCCTCGCCGACCGTGGCGCGCTTCTCGGAAATCACGAATACAAGCATAGCTACCCGCACTGCTGGCGCTGCCATAATCCGGTGATTTTTCGCGCCACCGAACAGTGGTTCATCAAGCTCGATCAAGCGGCTCACGGCCGCAGCGAGTCGTTGCGGCAAGAAGCGCTGGCGGAAATTCGCCACGTGAAATGGATTCCCGCCTGGGGCGAAGACCGCATGTATGAAATGATTGAAGAGCGTCCCGATTGGTGCGTCTCGCGCCAGCGCTTTTGGGGCGTGCCCATCATCGTTTTCTACTGCGACGCCTGCGGCACGCGCCTGGAAGATTTTAACGCCCTGCGCAACGTGGTGAAGTGGTTCGAGAAGGAAGGCGCCGACGCCTGGTATCAGCACACTCCCGAAGAGCTTCTGCCTGCCGGAACAAAATGCTCTTGCGGCGCTACCAAGTGGCGTAAAGAAAACGACATCCTCGACGTGTGGTTCGACTCCGGATCGTCGAGCCTCGCCGTTCTGAAAGGCCCCGAATGGCCCGCCGACGTCTACCTCGAAGGTCCGGACCAGTATCGCGGCTGGTTTCACAGCTCGCTGCTCATCGCCACCGGCCTGCGCCACAAAGCGCCCTATCGCAGCGTGGTGACCCACGGCTGGACGCTTGACGAAAAGGGCACGCCGATGTCCAAGTCGCTCGGGAACGCTTTGTATCCTGCTGAGATTTGCGAGAAGTGGGGCGCCGATCTGCTGCGCTTGTGGGTGGCGTCGGTGGAATATCAAGCCGACGTGAAAATGAGCGATCGGGTGATGACCCAGCTCAGCGAGGCCTATCGCAAAATTCGCAACACCTTCCGCTTCGCCCTGGGCAATCTGGCGGACTTCGATCCCTCGCGGGACGCCCTGCCCAACGACCAGCTCGAAGAAATCGATCGCTGGATGCTCGAGCGCACCGCCGAGCTGGTGAAAAAATGCCGCGAGTGGTATGCCGGCTACGATTTCCACCGCGTCTACCATGCCATCCACGATTATTGCGTCGTGGACCTGAGCGCTTTCTACTACGACGTGCTGAAAGATCGCCTGTACACTAAGGCGGCGAAGAGCAAGTCAAGACGATCCGCGCAGACGGCAGTCTGGAAGATCACCAGCGCCCTGATCCGGCTGGCCACGCCGATCCTGGTCTTCACCGCCGAGGAAATCTGGAAATACGTGCCGAAAACGAAAGACGAACCCGAAAGCGTCCACATGTCCGTCTTCCCGGGCGAACAAGAACTTCACACCGGTCTGGCCGCCGACAAGCTCGCCGCTTGGGAACTTCTGTCCAAAGTGCGCTCGGAAGTCCTCAAGGCTCTCGAAGCCGCGCGCAACGAAAAGAAAATCAACTCCGGCTTGGAAGCCAAGGTTTTGCTCGGCGCCGATTTGGAGCTCAAAGCCAAACTCAAACACTACTTGCCGGTTCTTCCGGCGCTATTCATCGTTTCTCAAGTGGACTTCTTGAGCGGCGGCGCTGGAGACTATCGTTCGGATGTAGTTCCGAGTCTGGAAATCGCCGTTCGCAAAGCTGACGGCAACAAGTGCGATCGCTGCTGGAACTATTCCGTTCACGTCGGCGAGAACTCTCGTTATCCGACGGTCTGCGAGCGCTGTAGCGAAGCTCTTGCCGAAATCGAAGGGACGCAAAATTGATCTTCCCCCGCCGCCTGCGATGGCTCTGGCTAACGCTAGCCATAGTTCTACTGGACCGCGCGAGCAAAGCCTGGTTCGAAGCGCAAACCTTCGAAGGCTGGCGCCGCGAGCTGATCCACAATCTCATTTATCTGGTGCACAACCGCAATCCGGGCATCGCGTTCGGGGTCCTGTCGGACTCCCCGTCTCCCTGGACGCGCATTATCCTGATCGCGGGATCGGTGGTCGTCATCGGCGCGCTGGCCTGGCTCTTCGCCGCGGGACACAGCGGCGGCTCGATGACCGCGGCTGGACTCGCCCTGCTCCTCGGCGGCGCCGCCGGAAACCTCACCGACCGCATCGTCCATGGCGCGGTCACCGACTTCTTCGAGGTCTGGCTCGGCTCCTATCACTGGCCGGCCTTCAACGTCGCCGACTCGGCCATCGCTGTCGGCGCCGCGCTGATCATCCTAGACGTGTTAAGCGCCAAACATCACGCCCCGGAAGTCTCCAAACCGGAAGCAAGTTGACCGCCATGCGCCGAACGTTATGTAGGCGCTGGGCTTTAGTTCATCCTGAGGAACGAGGGGTCCGGCGACTCATTCGGCCGAATTCTGTTACAGAACATTTTTCAGCAATGCCGTAAACATGAAGCAAGAATTCGTGGTCCCACCCGAAGAAGCTGGCGAGCGCCTGGATCGCGTCGTCACCGCCCACTGCCCGGAGCTAAGCCGCACCCGCGTCCAGGAATTGATCGAAGGCGGACTGATCCTGCTCAACGCCCGCGCGGTAAAGGGCTCGCAGCGCCTGCGCGGCGGCGAGCGCCTCACCGTCGACGCGCAACCCCGCCCGCCCCTGCGCGCCGAACCCGAATCCATCCCGCTGGAAATCCTCTATGAAGACGACGACGTAGTAGTCGTCAACAAGCCCGCCGGGATGATCGTCCACGCCGGCGCCGGAAACCCCCGCGGCACCCTGGTCAATGCCTTGCTAGGCCGTGGCCAAACGCTCTCGCAGACCAGCGACGCCCTGCGCCCAGGAATCGTCCATCGCCTCGACAAAGACACCTCCGGCGTAATCCTGGTCGCGAAAAACGACCAAGCCCACGCCAAGCTCGGCGAAGCCTTCCGTCAACGCACCGTCCAGAAAACTTACATCGCTCTGGTCCAGGGCCTGCTAAAAGGAGACCACGGCCGCATCGATCTAGCCATCGGCCGCGATCCCAAGCGCCGCGTCCGCATGACCGCCCGCCGCAGCGTTGTCTTCGCCAACGCCCGCGAAGCCCGCACGGACTGGCGCGCTCTCGCCCGCATCGACGCTACCACGCTCGTCGAAGTCCAGCTGCACACCGGCCGTACCCACCAAATCCGCGTGCACTTCTCCGCGCTGCACCATCCGGTCGTTGGCGACACGCTCTACGGCGCAGCCGCCGAGCTGCAAGTGGGCAAAATCACTCTGCCCGCGCTCGGCCGCAATTTTCTGCATGCCGCAAAGCTCGGTTTCACTCAACCGCGCACCGGCGCTTGGATCGAACTCCGCGCCCCCCTCCCGCAGCATCTCCACGCCTTCCTGCACCAACTCGCCACCGCTGCCGGCGAAGCTCCGCAACGAATTGACGCTGCACTCTCCGCGTACCTATAATCGATGCACATGCGACGGGGACTTATTCTGGTTTTGGCAGCCGCGCTGCTGCTCACCGCCGTGAGCGGTCGCGCGCAACAATCTCTCGCGAATGCTCCGACCGCTGCTCCCGGCGTCGCCAAGCCGCAAGAATCCTCCCCGCAGCAGCCGGCGCCTCCTGAACCGCCCGCTGCGCGCCAGGACCAGGGCCGAATCACCACCGTCGTAAACCTCGTCGACGTGCTCTTCACCGTCCTGGATCGCCGCAATAAGCTGGTCCCTAACCTGGAGAAGGACGACTTCAAGATTTTCGACGACAAAGCGGCCCAGACCATCCGCTATTTCAGCAAACAGACCGATTTACCGCTGCGCATCGGCCTGCTCATGGACACCTCCAACAGCATCCGCGATCGCCTGAAATTCGAGCAGGACGCCGCCACCTCTTTCCTGTTCAGCGTCATTCGGCATAACAAAGACCAGGCTTTCGTCATGACCTTCGACGACGAGCCCAACGTCCTGCAAGCCTTCACCGACGACGCTGGGCGTCTCCGCGACGAAATCGTGGCCACCCGCGCCGGCGGCGGCACCGCCGTGTATGACGCGATTTACACCGCCTGTGCCAACGAGCTCAGCCATCCGCCACGCCCCCCCGGTGACCAGCCCGACGTGGTTCGCCGCGTAATGATCCTCATCAGCGACGGCGACGACAACCTCTCCAACCACACCCGCGCCGAAGCCATCGAAATGGCCCAGCGTACCAGCGTGGTTATCTACACGATTAGCACCAGCACGCAGTGGATTCAGCTCTCGCAGACCGACCCCAACAAACTAGCCGATCGCAAGACCCACCTCACCGAAGGCGACAAGATTCTCCAGGACTTAGCAGAAGAAACCGGCGGCCGCGCTTTCTATCCCTATCACGTCGATGATCTCGATCAGTCCTTCCAGGACATCGGCGACGAGCTGCGCAATCAATATTCCATAGCTTACAATCCCACGAACGGCACGCTCGACGGCAAGTACCACAAAATCCGCATCGAAGTCCCCGACCACAAAGGCTACCAAGTCCGCGCCCGCCGCGGCTATTTCGCCAAAGCCAACGCCAACCTCCCCGCGAACGCAAATCCCGCCGGCGCCACAAAATAAACCGACATGCACGCGTAGCGGCCGCCGACCGTTTACCCTGAGTTTCGGAGGGGGCGGGCGCTTTTCAACGATGGCAACAATCGCGAGCCACCGTAGAAAATCGACCCGCGGCACCGACTGTCGCGCCTCTTCGAAAATGTCTGTCTGGAATTTACTTCGATGTATCGCTCAACAACACCGCATCCGACTCGATATGCCCCCGCTCAATCGCGATCTTCGTCCCATCCGCCGAAAACGCAAACCGCGCAATCAGCTCCGCCGTAAAATGCGTCAGCGGGTGTCCGCTCGATCCATCCAGCGGCTGCGCCCAAAGATTGTCGATACCCTTATCCCGCACGGTAAACACCACCGCTTTCCCGTCCGGCGAAAAAGCCAGGGGTGCCGACGCGCGCTGATCCAAGTCGTGATAAGTAACTTTCCGATCTCCAATCGACACTAACTCCAGCACTAACTTGTGATCCAGTTCGCGCACATCCAGCGCCGCGATGGCTTGCCCGTCCGGGGAAACCGCGAACGGTCCAGCCACATCGTCCGACACTACCTCCGGTTTCCCGCCCTCGACGGGAACTCTCTTCAGCCGCTGGTCGTCGGCCACATCCCGGTAATACACCCACTTGGCATCCGAGGAGCACGTGGGACCAGCCTCGTTGTGCCCGAACGTCAGTTGTTTCGTATTTCCTCCCGCCGCATCCATGCGCCACAAATTCTCGGCCGCTTTCGCCGCCTTCCCCAGTTGACGGTATACGATATAGCGCCCGCCGCCACACGAGGCGGTCTGATCGGCGAGATGCTTGGAGTCAGACAATACCACGGTTTCCCCGCCGCTCGGGCTCACAAGGCGAATGTCGCCGCCTTGCGGTATCACCAGATGTCCGTCGGCCATCCAGTTCCACGCCCAGAATGGCTGTTGCGACGAGAGTGGCACCGCTAGCCCGTGGTCTGGCGTTTCTGCCGGCGCCACGAAAATGCCGAAGGTCGATTGGCTCTGCGTGGCCACCATGCTCCGGCCGTTGGAAGCCAGGCTGGGTTGCAGATAGTTGTTCGTATCGTTGGTCAACTGCCGCATCTCGCCGCCGGGGTATCCGAGAACCGCCAGTTGCGCGTTAAGGTGTCCCGTGCCGATCATCCCCACGGGCAGGACCAGGCTCTTACCTCCGGGCATCCAGGCCGGAGAATAGAAAACGTCGTCGGCGTTTGCGGACAGCACGTCGCGCTTTCCGGTGGCCACATCGACAGCCAGCAACCCCCCCAGCGTGTCCTGCGACGGCTGCACGATCGGAATGACGATGGTCTTTCCATCCGGCGACCATGCCGGTACGAAGCTGTCGCTCGCCAGCGGCGTGTTGCTGAAGATCGCCCGCTCCGGCGTGCCATCGCTGCGCGCCACCAGCAAATCAAAGTTTGGCGTGTCATGATGCGCGCGCAGGTACGCGAATCGTTGCCCGTCCGGCGCGAAGGTGATGGGGCTGTCCACGTCTTTCAAAATCTGGCGCGGCGTGCCGCCCAGTACCGGCGCCATGTACAGAGACGCGATGGTGTGCTCCGCTTCATCCCGGCGCACGCAGTAAATGTAGTTGGCATCCGGAGAAAACGTCAGGCCATCATAAACCGTCGCCGCCGGCGCAATCACTTGGGTATTGCTGCCCGTCGGAATGTGCCGCAGCCAAAGCGATTGCAAGCCCTCTTCGTCTCGCACATGTAAGAGATATTTGCCGTCGGGCGACAGCGCCGCCACCGAGACGTGCCCGTTGTTGGTCAGATTCTCGATCGAAAAATGCTCAAAAGGCGGGTGCTGTGTCTCCCGCACCAGACTATAGATGCCGAAGCCAGCCGCCAGCGTGATAACCGTGGCGATGGCCAGCGTCAGCCCCGCGCCCAATTTGTTCTGGCGCGCTGCTTCCACCAGCACGGAGCCGCTGGACTTCGCGGCAGTTTGGGCACTCGCCGTTTGCGGCGCGGCCGTTTGTTCGGTCTTTCCCTCGGTCGCGGCCGCCCGCACCGCTGTCGACGCCGTTGGCGTGCGGCCGGAGTCCGTCTCCCGTTGCAATCTCTTCAGGTCGCCGCGCAGCTCCGCCGCCACCTGGTAGCGGCACTCGCGATCCTTCTCCAGCGCCTTGTTCAGGATGCGTTCCAGCTCCGCGGGCACAAACGGATTCAGCGACACCGGCGCAATCGGCGCCTCGTGCAGGATATGGTCGAAAATCACCGCGCTGGTCGAGCCGGGAAAGGGATGCTTGCCGGTTAGCATCTGGTACAGCACGGCGCCCAGCGAAAATAGGTCGCTCCGCCCGTCCAGTTCCTCCCCGCGCGCTTGTTCCGGCGACATGTAGGCAATGGTGCCGAGGGCCATCCCGGGGCTGGTCAGATTGGTGGCGGTATCCCCGATGGTATCGCCCGCAATACTTTCATCGCCGTCATGCAGCAGCTTGGCCAGCCCGAAGTCCAGGATCTTCACCGCTCCGCGCTCGGTCACAAAAATATTTCCCGGCTTGATGTCGCGGTGCACGATGCCTTTCTTGTGCGCCACATCCAGTGCGTCCGCCAGCTGAATCCCGATTTCCAGGGTTCGCGGTATGGCGATCGATCCCGTCCCGAGCAACTTATCCAGCGCCTGGCCTTCCAACAGTTCCATGGCAATGAACCTGCGCCCATCGCACTCTTCGACCGCATGGATGGTGCAAATGCCCGGATGATTCAGGGCCGAAGCCGCCCGCGCCTCGCGCAAAAACCGCTCCAGCGCCGCCGGATCGTGGTCCGTCTCTTTCGGCAGAAACTTCAGCGCCACCCGCCGCCCCAGCTTGGTATCCTCGGCCTCATACACCACACCCATGCCCCCTCCGCCGATTTTGCGGAGCACCTTATAATGCGCGATGAGTTGGCCTTCCACGTTTGTACGCGAACTAAACATGGTAGACGCCGCGCCGACACCGGTCAATCGCTCAGAACGCAACGCTCGCGGATCGGTTTCCGATCCGCTGGGTTTATCCATGACCCTTCGGCATTGCCAGAACGGATCGTGCCCCGGAGGAGAGTTGGCCACTATAACTAGGGGTTCTTGTAGTCTTTGATCGCTTCAGATTGAACCGAAACAAAGAACGGCTTGCCTTGCGCGAAAGCGTCATACTTTCCCGTCGTGTCTTTATACCCGGGATACATCACTTCCCATTCTCCTCGTCTGAATCCCCCCGGCCGCTTCGGTTTCTCCGCCATGCTCCAAACAAAATGTATGGCGTACCAACCGGGCGCGACGTTGGAGAAGCGATAGTGTCCCTGTGAATCAGGATACGTTGTCGCGACGTCCCGAATGCATGCTCGAAGTTCACGCTGCTCCTGTGGGTCTTTTCTTGGCCCGTCGAAAAGTTTCGCGCAGTGCTCATCTTGCAGGAGCTGCAGGTCAATCTCCGCATCGGCCACCGCGCCTCGATCGAAGAGCGTCCCGCCGATCGAAGCGGTCGGAGTCCCGGCAACGCCACTCTGTGCTCCCGGAAAAATAAACAGCAAAGACAAAATAAGACCGAAATGAAGCAAGAAGCCTCCCTCTGCGCGCCTACAAAAAGCTCGCGAACCAGACATTCGTCCGACTTTTACGAATGCAAGTGAGGGACCAACTGGATCTCGCGATTTCCCTTTGTACCCGGCGCGTTTGCGAACTGAGCTTCCTCGAAAACGGCTTCCACGACCGCCAAATTTGGCATCATGTGATCTTCAAAGCCGCCGCCTGACTTTCTAAATCCAGCCGGCGAGCCCAGCTAGCGTCCCACCTTCTCGTCAAAGAACTTCGCCATCAATTCCAGCGCTTCCTTGGTCTCCGGCAACTGGAAGTGATACCAGAACGCATGCGGCAAG
Source organism: uncultured Acidobacteriota bacterium (assembly GCA_963788495.1). Lineage (GTDB taxonomy): Bacteria > Acidobacteriota > Terriglobia > Acidiferrales > UBA7541 > Acidiferrum. The sequence goes on from CAWBGX010000010.1 coordinate 594,125, forward strand.
GCCTCAAACACCACCAGCCGCGCATCGACTCCCGCGCCCAACAGCGCCCGATGAAACATCGCCGTATCGCTCAACAACAAATCTCGCGTGCTGGTAACCAGCAAGCTCGGCGGCATGCCCTTCAGGTCCGCGAAAATCGGAGACAACACCGGGTCCTTGCGGTCCGCGTTCCCGGCGTATTGATCTTCGGGCGGCCGGTTAGGATCGCGCGGCTGCAATCTTCCCGGCAATCCATCCAGGCTGAAAATCTCCTGCGAATCCGTAGGGCGGCTGTAGTCCGGGTGCACCGAGAACAACCCCAGCGCCGCCGGGAGCGGCAATCCCAGCTGCTTGAGCCGCACCGCCACCTCGGAAGTCAAAGTGGCTCCCGCCGAAGTGCCGAAGATCCCGATGTTCCGCGGCTTGTGCGTCTTCAACAGCTCCTTGTACACCGCAACGACATCGTCCACGGCGGCGGGAAAAGGATTCTCCGGCGCCAGCCGGTAGTACACGGAAACAACCTGGATCTTCGCCAGATTGGCGATGGGCACGCCTTCGATCAGCGAGCCGGAATCGGAGTTGAATCCACCACCGTGCAGGTTGATCAACACCCGGTCGCGCGTGGCTTTCGCGCCGTCGAGCGGTGTAATGACGTCGGTGCGCACTCCCCCAATAATGGTCTCCGCTACGTTGACCGGGTAAAGCTTCCGTGCTTCGGCGGAATCTTTCGCGCGCCATTCATCCGTCGCCGCGCGTCTTTCCGCCAGCGTCTGCACTCCGGACGGTTTCAGCGTCAGCGAGGCTAGCCACTTCTGCGTCTCCGCGCTAACGGTAGACGGCATCGGAATCACCCGCGTGACATGCGCCGTTCCATCGGCATCGAACGTCGCCGTGTCCGCCGCCGCGGCAGGTTGCTTCGAGGCGTCCTGCGGAGCCTCTTGGTTCGGTTTGCCGCAACCCGCTAAAAATCCACAAACCAAAACTTCCGAAAACACCGCCAACAACGCCCACCAGCCATTTTTTCTCGCCAAAGCAGAGCCTCCTTCGTTTGAGCCCGCACGAAAGCTAGACGCGCGCCCCCCAATTGTCAATTTCTCGTAGAACCAGCAACGCCCGCGCCTTGCACTTCTTTCAACGCCATGGCAAGTTCCCGCACGCCTCTCCGGATCTCTTGCGGGTCCACCGCGGCAAATCCAAGCTGCAATCCCTCCAACCCCCCGCCATCGCCATCGCGATGGTAGCGGCTGATCGGAGTCACCTCCACATCCCGCTTGGCCGCAGCCTCGGCAGCTCTTTCGCCCCGGATCCCGTTGCGCAACCAACCTACGGTCTGCAGCCCCGCCTCTACTCCGGAAATATCCAGCAATCCCGCCAGCCCTTCCCGCCCGCACTCCAGCAAAACCGACAGGCGCTCCGCATACACCTCCCGCATGCGTCGCAGATGCCGCCCGAAGTGTCCTTCGCCGATGAAGTCGCACAGCACCGTTTGTTCCAGCAGCGGCACGTGCCGGCTAGTTACCGACTTCATGGCCGCGAAGTAGCCCACCAAGTCCGGCGGAATCACCAGATAACCCAGCCGCAGCGAGGGAAACAACACTTTGCTGAAGCTGCCCGAAAACAGCACCAGCCCGTGGCGATCGAGGCCCTGCAGCGCCGGAACCGGGCGCCCGGAATAGCGATACTCGCTGTCGTAGTCGTCTTCAAAAATCAGTCCGCCGGATTTCCGCGCCCATTCCAGCAATTCCAGCCGCCTCGGCAGGCTCATGGTAATTCCCAGTGGAAACTGATGCCCTGGCGTGACATATACCAGCCGCGCTCCCCGCAAACTCGCCGCCCGCAACTTCATACCCTGGTCATCGAGCCGCATCGCCGAGATCTCAGCCCCCACAGCCTCGAACACCATGGCCGCCCCAACGTATCCGGGATTTTCCATGCATACTCGGTCCCCGGGATCCAGAAACAGCCGCGCCACTAAGTCCAATGCCTCCTGCGAACCACTGACGATCATGACCTGTTCGGTTACGCAATTCACTCCGCGCGACGTGCTCAGGTACTCCGCCACCGCCTCGCGCAGCGGCAGGTACCCCAGCGCATCGCAACCCATCAAAAGGTTCGTCGACACCCGCCGCAATCGCCGAGCCGCAATTTGCGCCCACAGCGTCGTGGGGAACAAGTCCAACGCCGGCAGGTTGGCGCGAAAGGCGCGGCTCCGCCGGATTTCAAAGCCCGCAAACAACTTGACGCGGTTGCCGTAATTGGAGATGTTCCGCCGCGCTTTCCATCGCGCTGCCCCTTTCGGACCGCCTTGGCCCGCGACCCGGAGCAATTCATCCGGCAGGATCTTGCTCACATAGGTGCCCGATCCCACGCTACCTTGCACGTAGCCCTCGGCCTTGAGCTGCTCGAAACTGCTGACCACGGTCCCTCGCGACATCCCGTATTGGCTGGCAAGGTCGCGCGTCGCCGGAAGCCGCGCTCCCGGGTACAACCGCCCCTCCAGAATGTCGCCGCGCAGCGCCGTGTACAGCCAGCGGTACGCCGGAGTGCCCGCTTCCCGCGTTGGAAGCATTAGTTCGAAAACAGTCGCCCGTTTCGCCATAGAAGTGGTACACCCAGAATATCGTAAATGGACCTTGTAATAGGTCCACTCTAGTCTAGCCTACATAGCAGCGCAACGGTCTCGGTATGTAGGCGCTGGGCTTTAGCCCGGCGAATCACCTGCCGCCATCTCGCCGAGACAAGCACCATAACAACGGCTCCAACGCGCAAAGGATTGACCATGATCACCTACAAAAAAGTGACTTGCGCTACGGCGCTACTCTTCGCCACGGTTGTCGCAAGCCACGCCATCCGCGCCCAGATCTCCGGCGACGGGTCGCCGGCCAAGCCCGAACGCGCCAGACTGGCCTTCTCCCACGCGTTGCCCCATCTGGACGGCAATCACCTGCAGATAAAAGTTGTAGAGGTCACATACGGACCGGGCGAATCCTCCTCGCCGCACAGTCATCCTTGCCCCGTCATCGGCTACATCCTCAAAGGGAAGCTACGTACCCAAGTCCAAGGCGAACCCGAAGCAATCTACCAAGCGGGCGAGAGTTTCTACGAAGCTCCCAATGGCGTTCACGCCGTTTCGGCCAACGCCAGCCGTGAAGAGCCGGCAAAGTTCATCGCCTACTTCGTCTGCGATCGTGACACCCCGCTCAGCATCGGCGTCCCGGAAGCCAAAGCCACGGGAGGCAAACAGCCATGACCAACGTCACGCCCGTCCCGTCGGAAGCTAAGTCGCGCGTCACAGCAAGCACTCTGCGGCCTCCCACTCTTGAGCGGCTGGCGGTCCTCTACGTCCGCATCGCGCTCGGAGCCGCTTTTCTCTCCGGCGTCGCCGATCGTTTCGGCCTCTACTGGGGCCGCAATGTTGGTTACGGAAATTTCGCCGGCTTCATGGCCTACACAGCCAAAGTAAACTCTTTCCTGCCCGCCTTCGCCATCCCGTTTCTCGCTTGGGCGGCCACTGCGGCCGAACTGTTCCTGGGCGTCGCCCTGATTCTCGGTCTCTGGCCGCGCTGGGTGGCCGTGGGCAGCGCTGTACTGCTCGCGCTATTCGGCGTGGCCATGGCCATCTCTTTCGGCATCAAGTCTCCGCTGGACTATTCGGTGTTTTCCGCTTCAGCCGCTGCGCTGTTGCTATCGCTATATGTTGGGAGGAAAGAATGCGTACTTTAATCCGCGTTACGGTGATCGCCATCGCTTCGATGGCGTTGCTGATCGTCTCGGGTGCATCTTCGAGCGGGGATGGTCGAGGCGAGCTCCTCAGGGTGCGCGAGTCCGTCTGGCGCGCCTGGTTTGCCGACGATACCAAAGCCCTTCAGACGCTGGTGCCGCCAGACACCATCGTTATAAGCTCCGGTGAGGACCATTGGAAAAACCAGGCAGACATATTCCGCACCGCCGCGGAATTTCACGCCAAAGGCGGAAAGCTGACCCGCCTGGAGTTCCCGCGCACGGAGATCCAGCGCTACGGCGACGTCGCGATCATCTATAGCCAGTATCTGGTGGAAACCGAAGAAGACTCCAAGCGCTCGCTCTCCGCCGGACGGGTCACCGAAGTCTTCGTCCTGCGCCACGGACAATGGACCAATCCCGGCTGGCACACCGATTCGGAAAAATGAAAACCGGCGATGATCACGCAATCAACGGCAGTCGGTCAGCCTCCGATGGAACAACTTAGCCGTGCGCGTGGGAAATATCCTGGACGCTTATGTGGAATGCGGCGGCCAGGCGCCGCTTTTCAGACTGCTCGCCAAGCACGAACTAAGCCGTCCGCAGCAATCGACCGGGTAAGCGAGCTTCCAGCAGCGTCCGCCGGCTATCCCTTAGGCGCGTAGTACCCCTTCCGCGCCAGCACCTTCAGGTCATGGTTAGCCATCTCCACCTTGATCTTCCGGAACTTCCCGTCGTGCGTCGAATTGCTCGGGTAGTAGCCCAAGGTGTACTGGCTCCGCAGTTCCTCAGAGATCTGGTCAAACGCCTCCACCAGGTGCTTCTCCGAGTTGGCCACCAGCAACCGCCCGCCAGTCTCCTCGGTGATCTTATGAGCGACTCCGCTGTTGGCCCCGTAGTGCGGGTCATACACCAGAATGATGTGCACCACGGTGTCCGTTCGCTGCGCCGCTTCGATGGCCTCTTCCAGCCGCACTTTGCTGCCCTCGTCCTGCGCGTCGGTCACGATCAGGATGGCTTTGCGCCCGGCCTCGCTGGTCAATTTCTCGTTGCACGCCAGGTAGATCGCGTCATACAGCGCCGTCCCCGTAACATGGCTGGTAGGCACCGGCCCGGGGTTGATCATTCCGCCGCTGGAGGGCGTGTTGATGCGCGCCTTGCGGATCGCGCGGGAGAGCTGTCCGCGGTCATCCGTGAAATCGGAGAGCAGATCCACGTCGGTGTCGAACGACATGATCAGCGCCTCGTCTCCTTTGCGTATCACGCGGTCAAGAAAGCTGCTGCCCGCATCCTGAATCGCTCCCAACATGAATTGTTCGCTTCCCGAAGTATCCAGAAGCAACGCCAGCGTGATTGGCAGCGTCACTTCTTTGGAGAAGAATGCGATCTGTTGGTCCTGTCCGTCTTCGGCGATCTTGAAGTCTTCCTTCTTCAAGTCGGTAACGATGCGCTTGTTTTTGTCGCGCACCGTCACGAATAGATTCACCAGGTTCACTTGGGTACGGATGGCCGGACCCTGCGTTACGGGTTCTTGTGGCAAAGCCGGCAGGGTCAATGCCGCCGCTAGTCCCCAAGTCGCACAGACCGTCAGAAGCTTCTTCGCGGAACGCATGTATACTTTCCTTGACAAGAGATACCCGGCCAGAAATAACTCGCAGCTGGGATGCTTCTGCCACCGTAGGATGCGGCAAAGCGGCGCGAGGGATGCGTGGCTTGACCCACCGGAGCTGCCGGACGCCTGGGGAAGTTTGGCCTGAGGACCATGAAAAGTCTACGAAAAACCGCCGTCTGGGCTTGTGCCTTGCTCTTTTCCGCGCCCGCGCTTTTCCTTGCCGCGCAAGCGCCTCCGCAATCGAAGCAGCCGCCCGCCCAGCAGCCGGGCGCTGCTCCGCAGGATCCGCCGCTGAGTGACGCCCAGGCCAAAATCGTGGTTAATTCCAACCTCGTCGTTCTGCCCGTCACCGTTAAGGACCGTTCCGGCACCCTGGTCCCCGATCTTCGCAAGGACGAATTCCGCGTTTTTGAAGACAACGTCGAGCAAAATATCGACGTCTTTACTTCCGAAGCCTTCCCGCTCTCCGTGGTCATCCTCATCGACAACGATTTGAAAGACAAAGACGCCGCCCAGGTGCAAGCCAGTCTCGAGTCCATCATCGGTGGCATGAGCGCCGACGATGAAGCCATGGTTTGCCGCTTCGATCAGTTCTTTCACCAGGGCAAGGGTTTTACGACCGACCGCGACAGTCTTTCCAAGGAACTCAAACGCACCAATCTCGACACCGAACCTTCCGTGGGCACGCCCGGCGGTCCCTTCAGCGGCCCCAGCATCAACAATCACTCGCCCACCAGCCAATCCTCCATCGACCCCTCCACGCAAATCATCAAGGGCCAGCCCACCAAGGCTCTCGATGACGCCGTTTTCGCCGCCGCGCAACTCCTCCACGATCGCCCGCGCAGCCGCCGAAAGGTCATCATTCTGATTTCCGACGGCGTCAACGGAAAAAAGTTCAATAAATTTAATTACGACGACGTCATGAAGGTGCTGCTCCGCGACAATATCGCGGTCTACAGCGTGGCCGTGCAAAGCGCTTATCTGGAGCGCAGAATTTCCCCGCTCGATCGCACCGTCTCCCCGCTGATCCGCTACGCCGACCACTCCGGCGGCGAGGTGTATCACGCCACCAAAGAGCAAAGTCTCGAAGAGTTCTACAGCCGGCTCACCGAGGAAGCCCGCTACGAGTACACCATCGCGTACGTCCCGCGCGGCACTGACCGCGGCTCCGAGTACCACACCATCGAAGTCCGCGTGAAGCGCGAAGGGCTCAATATCAAGACCCGCGAAGGCTATTACACCGGCCTGACTCCCACCGGCAAACCCTGATCGTCGTTTTCTTTGAAATTAAGCCGTGCGAATTGCAGTTCTTCTCGTAGATCTCTGTGTTCCAGTCTCTGTGTTCCAGTCTCTGTGAACTCTGTGTCAATTCCTGTCTTTCAGAGCCGTGTGCAGAGACGTCAAATGGAAAGCGACCCTTCATGCGCCGGGCAGATGGGTCTGTAAGCGCAACTCCGGCAAGCGAATCCTGGCATGGGGGAAAACTCCTTTGCGCGAATATCCGCCGCCGCTTCCTGCACGATCTTTTGCGCTGCGTCGAGCTGTTTGGCGTCCCTGGTGGTCACCTGCATCTGATTGTTCTGCAAGTAGTGAAACGCCAGCCGTACCGGATTCAACTCGAAAATTTCCTTGGCCGCCAGCGCGTAGATGCTCAACTGCAAATCCTTCCGCGCGTCCGCGTCTTTCCGGGGCTTGCCGGTCTTGTAGTCCACGATCTCCACGTCGTTGCGCCCCAGCGAATTGATCTGGTCGATTCGCCCGACAATGATCACGTTGTTTTCCAGCGGCAATTCAAAACTTCTTTCCTGGTCGCGAATCTCCGGAGGCTCCTCGAGCATCGCGGCGTGAAATACCCGCAACTGATCGATGCCGTCTTTCTTGTATTCGCCTTCCTGGTACTTGTCTTCAAAACCCGCCGAAGTCCATTCGGTTTCAAAAATTCTCGCCACTTCCTCGAACGGCAATTTCACGCCGCGACGCAACTGGTCCACGAAACGCTTAATGGTCGTGTGCATCACGCTCCCGAAGCTTAAGGTCGCGCGCGGCCCTTCTTTCAGCGACCACAAATATCCGAACGCATACTGCTGCGGGCACTTCCGGTAGTTGACCACCTGCGAAGAACTCAGCTTGAGCGGCTCCGCCAGCGGCGGATGAAACGTCTCCGCCCAAGCGGCAATCTTCGAAAAAATGCGCGGCCGCGGGGCCGCGGCAGGGAAGAGCGACGTACTCGCGGCGTCGCCGCCACTCGCGCCCGCGTCTTCTTCTCGCGGGCGCATCTTCGGCGCGATCTGCAACACGTCTTTTCGCTTCACCGCCGGGTCCATCAAGATGTCCTCGATAAACGTAGGCACCTTGCCCTTCTTTTCCGTCAGCGTGGTGATGGTCAGCTTGCGTTCCGCGCGCGTCAGCGCCACGTAAAACAGCCGGCGCTCTTCCTGAATGTGAAATTGTCCCGCGGGAAGTTCTTCCTTCATCAGCTTCACGGGAAATTCAAACAGCGGAGAGCGTTCGCGCGCCGGAAACGCGCCGTAGTTCACACGCAGCAGGAAAACATGCGGAAATTCCAGTCCCTTGGCACCGTGCACGGTCATCAATTGCACCGCGTTCCCCGGCGCGTCGTCTTCCAGGCAGACGATGCCGTTTGCTTGCTCGAAATAGTCCAGGTATTCCAGGAATTCGGGCAGGCCGCGCGTTTCGCTCTTGGGCGCCCAGTCCTTCAGGAATTGCGCGAGTTGCGCGACGTACTTGCGGTCGCGCGCGCCGGCCAATTGCGGAATGTCTAGCCACTCGGTCAGATCGGCGAGAATTTCCGCCGCGGTGCGCCGTCGTGTCGTCTTCCTTTGCGCATAGATAAATCCCAGCAATTCACTCAGCGGCGCGGGCGACGGATCGAACGGGAGTTCCGACTGCGGCGATTGCAGCGTGTCGTACAGCGAGGTGCCGCGCTTCTTTCTGGCGCGCTCCGCGAGGCGCACCAGATCGGCAGGTTCCAAATGCCAGGCCGGTGCGGCCAGGACGCGGGCGCAGGCAATGTCGTCATAAGGCGTGGCGATCAGCCGCAGATAGGCCAGTACATCGCGCACCAGCGGATGCTTAAGAATGGACAGCCGCGTGATGACGAAAGGAATTTTCCGCCGCGCCAATTCTTCGACCAGCTGATCGCGATGCGCGTGCTGCCGGTACAACACCGCAAAATCCCGCCACGGAGTCCCGGCCCCGTGCAGTCGCTCCAGTTCGCTGCTCACCCAGAGAGCTTCGTCGTCCGGCGAAGCCAGCTCGACGATGCGAATTCGTTCGCCTTCCGGCCGCGTAGGCGAGAGCATCTTCTTCGGAAAATCGGCGCTAACTTCGTTTTGCCCGATCACTTGAGTGGCCACGCGCAGAATATTCGGCGTCGAGCGGTAGTTCTCCGTCAGCGCCACGCGAAAGCGCGTGGAATCCTGTCCGGTCTTCCATCCGGCAAAACGTTCCAGGAAAAGCTTGAAGCTGCCGAAAGATGCCCCGCGAAAACGATAGATGGCCTGATCGTTGTCGCCAACCACCACGATGTTTCGCGGTTCGTCGGAGAGCATTTCCAGCAAGTCCAGTTGCGCAATGTTGGTGTCCTGAAATTCGTCGACCAGAATGTGCCGGTAGCGCTGCCGGAGTTTCGCGCGCAGCGCGTCGTCGTTTCGCAGCAACGCGACCGTTCGCGCAATCAGCGCACCAAACGAAACATACTTTTTCTCTTCAAGCAGTTCTTCGCTGGCTCGGTACGCCCGGGCCAGCTCCCGCTGCAGCGCCACGTGCTCCAGGCGTTCGTTGTAGGTGTCCTCGAACATCAGGCTTCGTTCGGACTCCAGTTGTGCCGCAAGGCCGTCCGCATACCGCTGATAGTCTGCGCTGGACACCAACTCGTCCTGGCAGCGCGAAAAAAACTTGACGAAGTCCCCAAGAAATTGCCCGGGTTCGGCCAGCCGCCGGTATTTCTCGAGTTTGAGACGCGCCATATTGCGCCGCAACAGGATCCAATGATCCACCTCGTCCAGAACGACAAACTGTCGCTCAGCCTCTTTCAGCAACGTCTCACAGAACGCATGAAACGTGACCATGGTCACGCCTTTGCCGCGCTCGCCGGCGGTCTTAACCACCCGCGCTTTCATCTCGCCCGCAGCCTTCTTCGTATAGGTCAGCCCGAGAATGTTTTCTCCAGAAAGAGTCTGGTCGGACTGCAGCAGGTGCCGGATGCGCTCGGTGATAACGCGGGTCTTCCCCGTCCCCGCGCCGGCAATGACCAGCAGCGGCCCCTCGCCGTGAGTAATGGCGCGCCGCTGCGCGTCATTCACCTTCAGCCCGCTATCAAGCGGCGGCTCCAGATCAAAAAGTGTGCGCATCCTTGGAAAGCGTAGCGGATTTCAAGGCGAATAGGAAGCGAAGCCGATTTTGGACAGTAATACAGTTTGAGGTTCCGATCCAAAGCATAGCAATGGTACAGTTTGAATTTCCAACCCATTTGAAAGGCTCCGCCATTTGTGGCGCTGCGACTGCTAATAGACATTTACGGCGATGACCAATCCGTCTCTGAAGTCCCTAGCTTGGGCGTGTAAGGTTTTGGCCGTGATTGGCTCCGTTGTTGTACCGCTGATTCTTCATCCTCGTTGGGGAGTCAATCGGATTGCTGATGTCCAACTTATTGGCTCGGCGGTTCTGTCGCTGATTCCTAATCGCTGGCTTGTGTTCTCACGAATATCTTTCCTCATATCTCTGCTGCTCTCGTTATTCCCATTCCGTGATTACTTTGACATTTCTGCTTACAGAGACCTCGATCTTGGCTCCGTGACGGCCATGATTATTGGTGTCTTGTTTTTTGCACCGTTGCCCCTGTCGCTGGTACTGAGCCGGATGCGTTTTCAGCGAGGAGACGAGTTCACCTATGCCTAAAACCGCTCTGGAACGAAACCGATTTCAAAACATGCCGCTACCCGATTTCGGAGTGCAAGGTTAGTTTCGGGTGGGCTTTCCAGATCTCTTCGGCCCAGTCTATGTGCTTTCTGCCAATCCCATTTACAGGATTGACTCCAATATCTTTTCGCGCGTGACACCTTTGTGGGAAGCCACAGCTCGCAAGATATTGTTCAGGGTGCCAACTTTGAGTGACTTGTGATCTGGTATCGCGATGCGCTGCTGCTGGGGTGTTGCCGTTTCGAGGGAGATGTGGCTACCAACTTGGTGAACTTGCCGGTAGTCCTAGTGCCGGCAAAGGCCGGCTACAAGCTCACGGCCGCTCAGGTCCCGCGGCAGCTTCATACAAGGGACAGAACCTCATCGCGGACTAAGTGTAGCCGAATATACTGCGGCTTTAGCCCATCGAAAAAGTAGGCTTGAACCGCTTCCTTCACATTGGCGCGCAACTGTTCCCAATTATCGCCCTGCGTGAATATATTTTCGGTGAGGCACTCCGCCGAATAGCCGCCCTCGGCTTCTTCGGTGACCTCAAAAACCACTTCGCTTATGTGGGCGCGAGGCTCGGATTGGCTCATATCTCAAGCGTAGCATGTGGAAATGAGTGCGGCAACGACAGGTCCGGTTTATTGTTTTGCTCGGGTGGCTTCTGGTGACGGGGGCCCGTCCACTCCTTTTCGCCGGCCGTAAGTTCTTCGCAGAAGCGGCGGGACGGCTGGACAACCCGCGAGATTTGGCGGAGATTCAGTATTGAGGCCATTCCTTTCGATGGAACCGATGCTGCTGCGCTTGGGCTACGACATCCAGTTTGAGATCCCTGCGGCGGTAGCCATGGTGACCCTGCTCAACGTGCATCCTTCCCGCGCGGCGGATCTGCGCGCGCCCGACGAATTGCGACTGGAGCCGGCGGGGCGCATGGAGAGTTATATTGACCGCTTCGGGAATCGCTGCAACCGCTTTGTCGCGCAGCCCGGCGCGCTGCGCTTGAGCAATTCGACGCTGCTCCAGGATTCCGGCCTGCCCGATCGCGTGCGCCCGGAGGCCCGCGAAATCCCCGTCCAGGAATTGCCGCACGAGATCCTGCACTACCTGTACAACAGCCGCTACTGCGAGGTCGATCGATTTTCGACCATTGCCCTGGAATTGTTTGGCGGATTGCCTCCGGGATGGTCTCGGGTACAGGCCATTTGCGACTGGGTGCACACCAAAGTCAGCTTCGGCTATCAACACGCTCGGCCCACCAAGACCGCTTTGGATGTGTACACGGAACGCTTCGGAGTCTGCCGGGATTTTCAGCATCTGGCGGTTACCATGTGCCGCGCTCTGAATATTCCCGCGCGCTATGCCACCGGCTACTTAGGCGATATCGGTGTGCCGGTCGGTGCCACCCCCATGGACTTCAGCGCGTGGTTCGAGGTGTATCTCGAAGATCGCTGGTGGACCTTCGACGCGCGGCATAACCAGCCACGCATCGGACGTGTGCTGATGGCCACCGGGCGCGACGCCTCGGACGTGGCCATGACGACGTCCTTCGGAATGGCCAACCTGACGCACTTTACGGTGGTGAGCGAGCAAGTCGCCTCCGAGTGAGTTCGGCGCGTTTCGCGAAGCCCGCTTTGTCGAGTTACAGGACCAACTCAAAGTAAACGAGCGGCGCTTTGCGATAGGTCACACGTCCGACTTCGCGGAACCCGCACTTGGCGTAGAACGCCCCGGCGCCCGCATCGGCGTCGAAGGCGTCGAGGCGAATGGCATCCGCGGGCCAGGCGCGGGCTTGTTTCACCGCTTCTTCGAGGAGCTTGCGGCCAATTCCTTGCCGTTGCAGCGCGGGCGATGACGGCCATGTTGGTCAAATACAGGGCCTTCTTGACCGGCGTGAAGTAGGAAACGTCGATGGCCCAAGGCTTTTTAGTTGGCAGGCGCAGGGTTGCGACGACCGTTTTGCCTTGGCACGCAACAATGACTCGGGAGTTCCGCATCCCGAATAGCGCGCCTTTTTCCGTACTTCCAGAGGACCATGGCCCACGCCCGTAGCGCCGGGTGAGATCTTCCGAAACGGCATTATGGAGTGCGGCCAGCGCGGGTGCCTGAGATTGCGCGGCGATGGAGAAAGACAGTTTCATTCGCGTCCCGATCTGTTGTGGCTTCTTGCAGCAGCATCAAAACTCCCAGATTTTGCCGGATCGTGGGCGTTCCAGGCAAGACGCAAAGCCCGAGAAGGATTCAAGTGCATGATTAGAATGGTCTCATCGCGCCGAGGGTGCTTTGGATTAGCGGGAACTGCGCCGTTGTGTCCCAACCCGTATTTCGAGATTCGGCGCACCTGTCCGTGGGGCCAACTAGCGCGGGGCGGCACGAGTCCCTAGACTGGCGCACGTGATGACTTACGTAAACGCTCATCGGCGCTAGGACCCAGAGAGATGCTTAAGCTCGATTATATTTCTTGCGTGTTAACAATCTTTTCGACCGTTCTTGTCGGGAAGAGGCTGTGGCAAGGCTGGTTGATTGCCGGGTTGAACAGCGTCATCATCTGTATGATTGGAATGCGCACCGCGCAATTTGGATTCGTCTCCGCGAATCTTTTCTGCATCGGGCTGTATGCGAATAATTTGTGGAATTGGCGTCCCAAGGACCCAGCCGCAAATTCACCATCCCAATTGCAAACCGATACGCAGTAAACGGCCGCCCGAAACCACTTTGCTCTAACCACCAGTTACTACCGCTGGCTTTTCCTGCCCGCGGCCACGTCCGCGGTAAATTTGTCGGACTGTTTTCGCGGGACGCTCAGCGAATCCCACTTTCCTGCTTTCGCGGTGGCAAAATGTTTGGCCGCGAACAGGATTTGCCCCACGTGATGCGCGTAGTGCGCCACCTGGCGGTTGATCGCTTGCATCACCGAGTGCGGCTCGCTGCGAATCGTCACGGTGCGAGCCAAATCCGCATCCGTCAGCGGTTCAAGCGCGTCGAACACACACTTCCAGCCCGATTCCCAGAGGGCCAGCAAGTCCGCGCGGCTCTTCGGCGGCTCCTCAAATTCCGTGTCGCGATGGCGGTCGGGCTTTTCGCCGTCGCTGGTCAAAAAATCCCTCCAGCGCGACCGCATATTTCCCGCCATGTGCTTCACGATGATAGCGATGGAATTGGACTCGGCGTCCAGCGTGGCGAACAGCCCGTCGTCGGGGCATTGCTCCATGGCGCGTTCGCCTAACTTTTTGTAGTAGTGGAACAGACTGGTCGAATCCTGCAAATAGGACGTGCTGAACTGGTGTGGCATACGCGCATTTTGCTCCCGCCGGAAGGCCCGCCGCAAGATCTCCCGAGGCCCGTAGGAGCGTAACTTCTGTGGAGCAGAGCGCGTAAGAACAGAGGTGTGCGGAATTTGTTGTTGACATTTCGCTTTTTGTTCGCCTACAATTCCCGCCACGTTAGTCCCATACTTCGCCTCCGGAGGAAACCATGACCATCGGCCAATCAATGCTGCCTGAGTATGACCAAGAGATGCAGAACACCCGCAAGACCCTCGAGCGGGTCCCCGACGACAAATGGAATTGGAAGCCCCACGAAAAGTCCGGCACGCTCGGCTGGCTGGCCGGGCACGTCGGCACGGTCCCCGAATGGATCACCATGACCATCAACACCGAGGAACTGGATTACGCTCCGGTCGGTGGTCCGTCCTTCGAGCCGCCAAAGATCAGCAACCGGCAGGAGGTTCTCGCCGCATTCGACAAGGGTTCGGCCGAAGCGCGCGCGGCTCTGGCGGGTGTCAGCGATGCCGACATCATGAAAGGCTGGAAGCTGCTCGCCGGCGGCAAGGAAATCTTTACGATGCCCCGAGTCGCTTGCATTCGCGGCATGTGCATGAACCACATGATCCATCACCGTGCGCAGCTGACGGTGTACTACCGCTTGCTGGGCATTCCAGTGCCGGGTCTGTATGGTCCGAGCGCCGACGAAGGCATGCCCGGCGACGCCGCCAGCGCTTGATGTAATCAGCATCGTTGGCCCACGTGCAAATCGATCGCTGCAGAGGGCGTGACATTGTCGCGCCCTCCCTCTTCTCTGCGTAGTCTCTGCGAACTCGGCGTCTCCGCGTTATCTTTGCCTTTCCCCCCTGCCGTTCGTAACAGCGCCTAGGCGCGCCGCATCCCGTATAATGGTTGTTGTAGGTTCGGAGGCACCTCATGGAAATCCCTGTCATTCTCTCCGCCGTCCGCACCCCCATTGGGAAATTCCAGGGCGGCCTGTCCAGCTTCTCCGCCGTGGAACTCGGCGCCAAAGCGGTAGCCGAAGCGGTCCGCCGCTCCGGCCTCGATGCCAAGCAAGTTGATGAAGCCATCCTCGGTAACGTGGTGCAAGCCGGCCTGGGCCAGAATCCCGCCCGCCAAGCGGCCCTCAAGGGCGGATGCGACCCGCGCGTCGCGGCCATGACCATCAATAAAGTTTGCGGCTCGGGTTTGAAAGCCGTAGCCCTGGCCGCCCAAGCCGTGCAGCTGGGCGAATCCGAAATCGTCGTCGCCGGCGGCATGGAGTCCATGTCCAACTGCCCGTATCTTCTGCCGCAGGCCCGCACCGGCTACCGCCTTGGCGATGGCAAGCTCGTCGACTCCATGATTCACGACGGCCTGTGGGACGCCTACGAAGATTTCCACATGGGACTGACCGGCGAGCTGGTGGCCGAAAAATACGGCATCACCCGCGAAGAGCAGGACCGCTTCGCCGTCGAAAGCCACCAAAGGGCGGTGCGCGCCCGCAAGTCTTGTTTCTTCGAGGCGCAAATCCTGCCGCTCGAGGTCCCCCAGAAAAAAGGCGAGCCGGTAGTCATCAAGTACGACGAGTCTCCGCGCGAAGACACCAGCCTCGAAGCTCTCGCCAAACTGAAGCCCGCATTCAAAAAAGACGGCACGGTAACCGCCGGCAACGCACCAGGCACCAACGACGGCGCCGCCGCCTTAGTCGTGACCAGCGAGCGCAACGCGCAGCGTCTCGGCAAGCAGCCTATCGCGCGCATCGTCGCGCAAGCCGTCAGCGGGGTCGAGCCGAAGTGGGTCATGATGGCTCCCGTGGACGCCGTCGAAAAACTTCTGGCCAAGACTGGCTGGGATCGCGACAAAGATGTAGATCTCGTGGAGCTGAACGAAGCCTTCGCGGTTGCCGCCATTGCTGTGACTCGCCAGCTCAAGCTCAATCCCGAAAAAGTCAACGTCAACGGCGGCGCCGTGGCCCTGGGCCATCCCATCGGCGCCAGCGGCGCGCGCATCCTGGTCACGCTGCTCTACGAATTGCAGCGCCGCAACCTCAGGCGCGGCATCGCCGCCCTTTGCCTTGGCGGCGGCAACGCCGTGGCTCTTGCGGTGGAGCGCTACTAACGTGAAATATTGCCCGTTATGCGACGCGGAATACGCCGCCAGTCACACCAGCTGCTCGGTTTGCGGTGTCGATTTGGTCGCCGAAGAGTTGCGCGGGCGCCCGCTCGACGAGCGCCAGCGCAGAGAACGCATCGAAGTCATTTGGCGCGGCGGGGATCCCGTGGCGGTCAGCGAAGTCATCAACACCCTGCGCGACGCGGGCATCCGTCACCATGTGCAGCCGACCAACGACCACATGGTTTTTGAATTGGGCATGCCGCGGCCCAAATACGCCGTCCGCGTGTTCGCCTCCGACGCCGCCAAGGCCAAAGGGCTCCTCGCCGACATTCGCGAAAGCGCTCCGTTTGCTTTGAGCGACGACCAGCCCGGCGCAGAGGACGATTCAGCAATCCAGCCGGATCGCCCCGAACATCAGTGGAACGCCGCCACGGCCATCGTCGAAATCTGGAGCGGCGAGGACGCCGCCCTCGCCGAACTCCTCGAAGCCTGCCTGCGCGAAAATGTCATCGGCGTACGCCGCCAAGAATCCAATGGGGGCGCGGTCCGGCTGCTCGTCATGCCCGCGGACGAGTCCGCAGCCCGCGAAATCATCCGTGAAGTCCGCGAGGCCACCCCGCCCGCGTGAAATTTTTCTCTCTCGCACGCCAAGCCGGGGCCAGCCGCGTGCCCTGTAACCGTGGCTACAATTGCTGGCCGGAAGGCCGCACTGCCGCCGCGTCACCGGTCGTCGGCGTTGCCAGATCCTGCCCGCAATAAGGGCAATACTTGTCGTTCTCCACCACCTCCCGCTTGCACTGCGGGCAGGACGGGTGCAGGTTGCACTTGCAATTCGAGCAAAAGTTAAATCGCGCCCCCACCGTCGATCCGCACTGCGGGCAGTTGTACGGCAGCGGCTCCCGCATCAAAAAATAAATGATGAAGCCGATCGCGAAATACGCCGGAAACAGAACGATCACCAGAAAAGTCCACAATCCGGAACTCATCCCTCGGCGCCGCGCGTCGCGATTCACATAGCCCGCCAGAAAAATGAAAAACGCAAAAAACAGCGATATCAAAGTCACCAGTCCGGCCATGGCGAAAGCTGCCAGCACCGGGTTAGACCGCAGCTCCGGCGGGAAGATCTCGCCGCCATTCTGGAACTCCTGCGTAAACGCGACGGCTTGCGCGATCAGGAAAAGCACCACGACCGTCCAGATCAGCCACCGCGGCACGATCTTGAACTCTTCCCAAAAACGGAGATTCTCTTTCTTTCTCCGGAAGCGAATCAGCCGCATCCGTTCGCTCCAGGAATCACTCACGCGTTGTGGATAGTCCGTCATTGTCTTTCCGTTCTTCTCTCCATGTCCTCTATTTACCCTGCCTGCTCGAGTTCCGAGGGAGCTGCGCAGCGTGCTCCTGCTTCAGTGAACTCGGTCAATCCCTTTCCCGGACTCTATCTCTCCTGCCGCGACCAGTCTGCATCCCCAACCCGCCCGGTGTTCTCCAGCAGCAGAACCACCGCCGCAACGATCGCCGGCAGCGCCCACCAAACTCCGAATCCCATCTCCCACAAGAAATTCGGCACCCCGGCGCGATGGCCAAGCCATTCCAGAGCCCGCCAAACGTACGGCGCGGTCGCCGCTCCCAACGCCCAAGAAGCTCCGCAGGCCACCCATAGCAATCGCCAGCGCGGCTCGCGAGCTTGTAGTTCCTGCGCGCGCAACCGCACGCGAAACTGTGTGCGGCTGGCCAGCGAACGCGGCAGCGGAACGCTCAGCCCGCGCAGCGAACGCAGCGCTTGCTCCGTCGCCCGCGCCAATTCCGCGCACGGCGCGCACTCCTGCAAATGCGCGTCCAGCCACTCGCGCTCGGCCGGTGAAATTCCTTCCACCCGCTCCTGCGCGATCAGCGTCTTGGCCCGCTCGTGAAGTTCGCCGCTCATACTGCTTTCCCCGTGAGCAATCCCCGCAAATCCTCGAGCCCCCGATACAGCCGCGACTTCACCGTGGAAATCGGCGCGCTCAAAACTACCGCGATCTCCGCCAGCCCCAGCTCTTCCTGAAATCGCAGCAGCAGCACTTCGCGATAAATCGCTGGCAACCGCTCCAACGAAGCCTGCACCGTGGCCTCCGCTTCGCCTTGCAGCATCAAATGCAGCGGCGACGGGTCGTCCTCATCGGCAAATTGCATCGGCGCGCCAAATTCCGGATCGGTCAGCGCATCCAGGCTCTGCATTTTCTTCTGCCGCTGCCAATCGATCACTAGGTTCCGCGCAATCGTAAACAGCCAAGCCTCAAATTTGAACTTGCCGTCGTACTGGTGCCCGCGCTCCAGCACCCGGATCCAGGTCTCCTGAAAAAAATCCTCGGCGCGTTCCTGGCTCCCCGTGACATACACCAAATACCGGAACAAGCGGTATTGATACTGCTCGATCAAGCGATCGAGCAGTTCCGGATCGCGCCGCCGCAACCCCTGCGCCAGGGCCTTCTTCTCATCGGCCATCAGTGTCGAGAACAGATACGCCGACCCCGCCGCCGGGGCCAGCCATGCGGGAGACCGTCGTGCGGCCACCCATGAAAATGTCGCGCTCATTCTAATAGGTATACGCGCCACCCACCCAAAAAGACGCATCGGCCCACTGGCCCCAGCCCACCCCCCTGCTTCCTGTAGTAAACTCCCCGCCGCCATGTTCTGCCCCCAGTGCCAAGCCGAATACCGCCAAGGCTTTACCCGCTGCGCCGACTGCGACGTGGACCTGGTTCACGCTCTGCCCGAGGTGCCGGACGTTTTGGACCAACCGGGCGAAAAACTCCACAGCCTCTGGATCGGTGACGACACCAGGGTTTGTGTCGAGCTTTGCTCGAAGCTCAAGGATGCCGGCATCCCATTCAAGGTCATTCGCCGGGAAGATCGTCTCTTCAACGTCCATACCTATCCGGAGCTGGAGATTGCCGTGCCACCGTCCCTCCACGAGAAGGCCAAGGAAACCATCGGCAATGGTAACGATGCGACGGAGTCCATGGAAGAAGCGGAGATTCAGGCGGCCATGGAATTGCCTGCCGAAGACGACGCTACGGCGGCGAAAGATCAGGATGACAACTGGGACCCGGAAAACTGGTATCCCGAGGACGCGACCCTGGAAGTATGGTCCGAAACCACCCAGCGGCTCACCTGGATGATCGAATCGTCCCTTCGCGAAAACCACATCCATTCTCGCACGGATACTCTCGACGACGGCGGGTGCAAGGTTTTCGTGCTTCCGGAATCCGAGCCACGCGCTCGCGAAATCGTCCGCGAGATCGTCGACGCAGCGCCGAGAGAGTAGGCTCACGCACCCGTAACGGCCGCCGGCCGTTTACCCTGAGCCTCGAAGGGTGGCGGGCGCTTTTGCCCTGCCGAGGCGTCCACACAACAACCCGGGCCGCAACCATATTTCCAAGGTAGAATAGAACCCACCATGTCATCAAAACCTCTCCCGCAAGGTTCCCTGGTCATCCTCTGGGCTGGCGAAGATCCCGCCGTCCATGCCACCCTCATGGAACGACTCGAATCCGCCGCCATCCCCTTCGTCGACAAATCTCTCGGCGAAGACGAGGTCGCGCCCACTGCCGACACCTTGCCCATTGATTGGAAGCCGCGCTTCGGATTCGAGGTCGCCGTCTTTTCCTCGCACCTGCCCGCCGCGCGCCAGATCCTAGAAAAACTTCTCGGCGAAGAGCCGCAAGATCTGGAGCTACCCGCGCAAGACAAACTCCCAGGCGGGGAGCCTCCCATGGTGTCGATCACCGAAGCGCATCCCACCGCCGAAGTCTGGGCCGGAAATAACGAAAAAATCGCAAAGTTCCTCACTGCCGCCCTGCAAGAAAACGAAATCCCCATCCACCTCGAAAATCCTGGCGATCAAACGAAAATCTTCGTCTCCGCCGCCAACGAAGCCCGCGCCCGCGAAATCGTCCGCGAAATTGTTGATGCCACGCCACCGGCGTAATCCCAGGGCAACCGTAGCGGCCGCGGACCGTCGCGGGCGCTTTTGCGGTGGATCCGGGCCGCGTGCTCGTCAGTTGAAGAAGGTCCGCTGAGGTAGGGAGAATTTCGTGACCGTCGACCACATCAAGACCGTCGCCGTCCTCGGCGCGGGCACCATGGGCAACGGCATCGCCCACGTCTTCGCCCGCTCCGGCTACAAGGTCATCCTTCGCGACGTCGAGCAGCGTTACCTCGACCGCGCCATGGACGCCATCGCTAAAAATCTCGACCGCGAAATCAAGAAAGGCAAGCTCGCCGAAGCCGAGAAGGGAATTGTCCTCTCGCACCTCGTGCCCGTCACGGACATGTCCGCCGTCGCCAACGCCGATTTCCTCGTCGAAGCCGTCCCCGAAAAACTGGAAATCAAGCGCCACGTCCTCACCGAAGCCGACCGCCTCCTCCGCGACGACGTCATCATCGCCAGCAATACTTCCTCCATCGCCATGACCACCCTGGCCGCCCTCACCAAGCGCCCCGAGCGTTTCGTCGGCATGCACTTCATGAATCCCGTCCCGGTGATGGCCCTGGTGGAAGTCATCCGCGCGCTGCAGACCAGCGACGCCACCTTCTCCACCACCATGGAGCTGGCCAAGAAACTCGGCAAGACGCCCGTCGCCGTCAACGACGCCCCCGGCTTCGTCTCCAACCGCGTCCTCATGCCGCTGATCAACGAAGCCGCCTACTGTGTCCTGGAAGGCGTCGCCACCCCCGAAGCCGTAGACGCAGTCATGAAGCTCGGCATGAACCACCCCATGGGCCCCCTGGAACTAGCCGATTTCATCGGCCTGGACGTTTGCGTAGACATAATGCACGTCCTCCAAGAAGGCCTGGGCGACCCGAAATATCGCGCCTGCCCCCTCCTCAAAAAATACGTAGCCGCCGGCTGGCTAGGCCGCAAATCCGGCCGCGGCTTCTACCCTTATGGGAAGTGAACCGCTGTCCCTGGCAGAGAAGCGAACATAAGGCGAAAAATAGTATTTGCCTTTTGTTCGCCTTGGTGCTATTTTCCTTCTCGCGGTTTTCAACAGGTGTTTTTCGTGGCCTCTTGCTCAAAACCTGAAACGTGTCATCCTGAGCCCAGCACGGGATTCGAGCACATAGTGCTGGGCGGGCAGCCGCGACAAGGCCGTTGTAGCGGCCGCCTTCCGAGGCGGGCGCCTTTACGGACGCAAGAAAAGACTGGCGCACCAGTAAACCGAATGGTAAACTCCACAATCCGTAACATGATCTTGGGCGGGCGTTGCGCTTTCCCGGCGCACCGCAGCCCGGCGGCACAAAATCCCTACTTTCTTCTACCGAGGTGTGAAAATGTCGGATGAAAAATCCAAATTGCTGGAAGCGGCCATATCCCAGATCGAAAAGGACTACGGCAAAGGCTCGATCATGCGCCTGGGCAGCCGCGACGTGCTGGTGCCCGTCAGCGTAATTCCCACCGGATGCCTCTCGCTGGATCTGGCTCTGGGCGTCGGCGGATTTCCGCGCGGCCGCGTCGTCGAAGTCTACGGCCCGGAATCCGGCGGTAAGACCACCATGACCTTGCACGTCATCGCCGAAGCGCAAAAGCTGGGCGGCATCGCCGCCTTCATCGACGCCGAGCACGCCCTCGATCCCATCTACGCCCGCAAGCTCGGCGTGGACGTGGACAATCTCCTGGTCTCGCAGCCCGACAACGGCGAGCAGGCCCTGGAAATCGCGCAAACGCTGATCCGCTCCGGCAGCGTCGATGTGATCGTCGTCGACTCGGTCGCCGCGCTCGTTCCCAAGGCCGAACTCGAAGGCGACATGGGCGACCCCTCGATGGGCCTGCAGGCGCGCCTCATGTCTCAAGCGCTCCGCAAACTCACCGGCATCGTCTCGAAGTCGAAGCACCTGCCTGATCTTCATCAACCAGATCCGCGAAAAGATCGGCGTCATGTTCGGCAACCCGGAAACCACCACCGGCGGCCGCGCGCTGAAGTTCTATTCGTCGATTCGCCTCGACATCCGCCGCATCCAGGCCATCAAGGAAGGCGACCGCGTCATCGGCTCGCGCACTCGCGGCAAAGTCGTGAAGAACAAAGTCGCCGCGCCGTTCCGCGAAGCCGAATTCGACATCCTCTACGGCGAAGGCATCTCCCGCGAAGGCGATCTCATCGACCTCGGCGTCGACAAGGGCCTGCTCGAAAAGAGCGGCACCTGGATCAGCTTTGGCGGCGAGCGCATGGGCCAAGGCCGCGAAAACGCCCGCGTCTTCCTCAAGGAAAACAAGGACATCCGCGACAAACTGGAGTCCGCCCTCCGCAAAAAGCTGGGAATCGCCGCGCCCGGCAATTCCAGCCCGGCATCCGCGGGCACCAACGGCCACGCCGCCGCTCCCGCGCCAACCGACAAGCCACCCATGAAGGTAGCGGCCGCCGCAGCGTCGTCTTCCGACGCAGCCAAACCCCGCCCCACCCGCTAAATCACGCAATTTGAACCGAACTCTGGCCCTTCCGCGCGAACGCGGAAGGGCCAGCTATTTCAGGCCCCAATTTCCCGGCCCTCTGGGCAGCCCTTGCCGGGCGCCAGTTCAGGTTATTGATTTCAGCTGCCCCGCAGGCCAGCCTTTCAAAACAAAGCACATACGTTCGTACTATCCCACCCGGGCTATTGCGTCCCACCCTCCTTACCCCTACAATTCGTCTCACCTAAGAGACCACGTGTTCCTTTTAGGTACAGTTGCGAAATAACATGGCGCCGCTAAGTCACATCAAATCAATGCGCCATTTATTGGCAAGAAGCATGCAACAGAGGTAATAGCAGTACTTGGTTCCCAAGTCTCGCGCGGGAACGCTCTTCCAGAGGGGGATTGACCCAGGCGCAATCCTGGAGTAAAACACAACACCCCTCAAGAACGAGTTTAGTGGTCGGATCGGGTCGGGCAAGTCAGCTCTGAGGTGCAGCAGTGAAGCAATTTGGACGAATACTCCTGGCCGGAGTTCTGGCCACGTCGATGGGCGCGCCAATGCCGGCAGCGCCGGCCGGGGCCAAAGCCGGTCTTCACAGGGCCAAGATTTTGCATTTCCGCGGAGTCCCGACCTTCGCCAACTCCACGCTCGCCGACATCGGCACGTTTGACGATCCCCTGGTTCGCGCGGCTGCCGTCGAAGGCCTGGGCCGTTACAACGGCGCGGTCGTCGCCGTCGACCCCAACACTGGCCGCATCCTCACCATCGTCAATCAGAAGATCGCTTTCGGCGACGGCTACATTCCTTGCTCCACCATCAAGCCGACCATCGCGCTCGCCGCTCTCGAAGAAAACGTAATTACCCGCGACACCATGCTGAAGGTCAGCCGCCGCAAGTACATGAACCTCACCGAGGCCATGGCGCACTCCAACAACGTCTTCTTCGAGCAGCTCGGCGTCCGCATGGGTTTTGACACCGTTTCCAAGTACGCCCGGCTCCTGGGTCTTGGCGAACTCGCCGGCTACAATCTGCCGGAAGAGCATCCCGGCTCGTTCCCGATGGCTCCGCCCGCGCACGGCGGCATCGCCCGCATGTCCAGTTTCGGCGAAGGCATTCAGATCACGCCGCTGCAGCTGGTTTCACTGGCGGCTGCATTCGCCAATGGCGGCACGCTGTACTACTTGCAGTATCCGCGCACCCCGGACGAAGTTCAGAATTTCGCTCCGCGCGTCAAGCGCGATTTGAACATCGCCAGCGAGCTCCCGCAAATTCGCGAAGGCATGCTCGCCGCGGTGCTCTACGGCACCGGCAAGCGCAGCTTCGATAGCGGCGGCGACGAAATGCCGCTGGGCAAGACCGGCACCTGCAACGATCCAACATCCCGCGTAGGCTGGTTCGTCACCTACGCCGACGAAGCCCATCCGAAAATCGCTTTGGCCGTTCTCCTCCGCGGCAGCTCGCGCCAAGTTCAAGGCCCGACCGCCGCCCAAGTCGCCGGCCGCATCTACCGCCGCCTGCGCCAGCAAGACTATTTCGCCACGTCCACCGCGGTTCGCACCCTAGCCGCCGGCGTCCAGACCGGCAATTAATCTAGGGTTAGATCAAACATCAGCACGATCCTTAGGCCAAAGCTGGACGGCGCCAACGCGCCGACCAACGTTGGCCTTCGTGTCCTCTGTGTTGATCTTTTTCTTCTCCGCGACTCCTCTGCGAACTCAGCGTCTCTGCGTTAGGCTTTCTTTCTTTTCCCTTTTCGCTTCGTCACTTCTTCATTCGTGCCTCAGCGCCACCATCGGATGCAGCCGCATCGCACGTCGCGCCGGAATGTAGCACGCCATCAGCGCCATCGCACCCAGCGCGACTGCTGCGCCAGCCAGCGTCAGCGGATCACTCGCTCCGACTCCATAGAGCAAACTCGCCAGGTACCGCGTCGCGAACATCGCCCCGCCGAGCCCTAGCGCTAGCCCCGCCGCAGTCATCGCAACGCCCTGACGCATGACCATGCCCACGACATCCCGCGAGCTCGCACCCAGCGCCATGCGGATTCCGATTTCGTGCGTTCGCTGCGCCACAAAATACGCAATCACCCCGTACACTCCGACGCTCGCCAGAACAAGCGCCACAAGCCCGAAAAATCCCAGCAGGGTCGCATTGAATCGCGTTCCGGACATCGAGTCCGCTATTCGCTGCTCCATTGTGGAGACGGCGAAAACCGGTTGCTCCGCGTCCACCGCCAGCACTGCCTCGCGCACTGCCGTCGCCAGGCTTCGTGGATCTGTGTCCGTCCGCACTGCAAGCATCGCGGTTGACGTTGCGTTTTGTCCCGCATAGGGGACATATATTTCTGCCTCGGCCTCATGATTCAGACTCGTATGCCTGACATCGCCCACTACGCCGACTATCGTCTTCCAGGGAGAGTTCCTTTCGCCAAGTCGAATTCTCTTTCCCAATGGGTCGTCGTTGGGAAAATAGCGTTGTACGAACGCTCGGTTTGCGATCGCGGCCTGCGGCTGAGGCGTGAAGTCTCCTGCTTCGAAAAAGCGCCCCTCGCGCAATGGCACTTTCAACGTAGTGAAATACGACTGGCTCACGTGCTCGATGGGAACCAGCGGCCGGGCGCCGGAGGGCGGATCGGGTCGCCCTTCCACAGAGAGCGCGGAGCCTTGCGCGTAGTTCGTCAATGGCAGCGAACTGGTCAGCGCCACGGATCGCACTCCCGGCAATCGCCCCACTGCTTGCAGCACCCGTTCAAAGAACGCGGTCCGTTGCGCGGGCCGTTCATACTTGCTTTCAGGCAGCGCCGTGCTCACGGTAAGCAGGTTCGTCACGTCAAATCCAGGATCGACATTCGACAACAACACAAAGCTGCGAATGAGCAGCCCGCAAGCGACCAACAGCACCAGGGCCAGCGTCAACTCGCAGGTCACCAGCGCCGCTCGCAGTTTGCTGTGACTGTAGCCGCGCCACGACATCACTCGCTCCTTTTTCAGGTCGGCGTTAATGTCCGGATGCGAAGCGCGCAGGGCAGGAACGGCTCCGAACAGCAGGGCTGTTAGGCACGTGAGGCCGATTGTGAACAGCAGCACCCGCCCGTCCAGCGTGATATGCCCGACTTGCAAAAAACTTGCCGGCGCGTAGTTGCGTAGCAAACGTACTCCGCCTCCCGCCACCAGCAATCCCGCCAACCCTCCCAAGCCGGCCAAGACCGCGCCTTCGGTCAGCAATTGCCTCAGTAACCTTGTGCGACCTGCTCCAATCGCCGCGCGCACTGCCAATTCCTTTTGCCGGCTCGCCGTACGCGCAAACTGCAGGTTGGCAATGTTCGCGCAGCCGATCAGCAACACGATCGCAACCGCCGCCAGCAGGATCAGCAACGTCGGCCGTACGTCTCCCACGAGTTTTTCGTGCAATCGCGCCGTGCGCACTTGCATGCCATCCCTCATGTGAATGAACACAGCAGGAATGTCCGCTTCGGTCTGCTTGCTGAGTGCGCCGAGTTCGGTGTTGGCTTGAGTGATGCTCGCGCTCGGTTTCAATCGTCCGATGACCCGCGTGAGCGACAAGGACTGCGCAGCCCAATCTACTTTCGGTGGCAGTTGAAGCGCCAAAAGGATTTCCGGGCTGACACGTCGGTCCGGAAAGCGGAAATTTCCGGGCATCACGCCGATGACTGCGTAGTTGTTCCGGTCCAGCGTGATCCCCTTGCCCAAAATCTGTGGATCAGCGCCGAATTTCCTTCTCCACAGGCTGTCGCTTAGAATGCACACGAGCTTTCCGCTTGGCTGCTCTTCTTCCGGTCGGAAGTTGCGTCCGAGCCGAGGATCCACGCCGAGAACCTGCAAAAGGTTGGCCGTCACGGAAACGCTTTCAACCCGTTCGGGTTCTCCAGCACCGGTTACGTTTCTCTGGTCTCCACTGTCGAATGCGGCTAGGGCCTCAAAATCGTGATTATTAAGCTTCCAGTTCGTATAGTCCGGGTTGGGCACCACATAGTCATTAACCCTCGGCCAATACTCATCCGCCCACACCAGTTGCCCTGGATCGCGGTACGGCAGCGGCCGCAACAGCACCGCGTTCACCACGCTGAAGATCGCCGTGTTTGCTCCGATCCCCAGTGCGAGCGTTATGACGGCCACCGCTGTGAATCCGGAGTTCTTCCGCAGCATTCGTGCGCCAAAGCCTAGATCCTGCACTAAGTCCTCGAGCCATCTCCATCCCCAAGCCTCGCGCCCGCACTCTTCCAACGCCGTGGCATTGCCAAACGCCCGCGCCGCGGCGTACCGCGCCTCGCTCGCGTCCACACCGCGCACGATTTGCTCGCGCTCCTTCATCTCCCGATGCAACCGCATCTCCTCTTGCAGCTCGCGGTCAAACTCCTTCCGCCGTGCCAGCATCCCAACCCGCCGCCAAATCTCCCCAAGCCTGCCCATGGTTACCTCACTCCACGGTCTCTCGCCGTTTCCTCTTCTCTGTGCTCTCTGTGTCCGAACTTCGTGTCCTCTGTGTTAAGTCTTTTTCTTTCTTCTTTCTCTGCGATCCCTCTGCGCACTCAGCCAGTCCTGAGCCTCGAAGGGCGTTTCTGCGTTAGGATTTCCGTCCTTTCTTCTCTCTGCTTCTTACCTCGTTACATCATTACTTTTGTTTTTCACGCAGTCTGGATCACTCGCACCATGGCCCCCACTACTCGCTCAAACTGAGACTGCTCCACTTCCAATTGCTTCCTTCCCGCCGCCGTCAACTTGTAATACCGCGCGCGCCGGTTCTCCGCGGTCACCCCCCACTCCGCCTTGACCCAACCCTTGATCAGCATCCGTTGCAGCGCCGGATACAGCGACCCTTCCTCCACCTGCAGCACGTCCTGCGAAATCTGCTGGATCGACCGCGCGATCTCGTACCCGTGCATTTCGCCGCCGCGCGCCAAAGTTTTCAGCACCAGCAAAGTCAGCGTTCCCGGCAACAGCTCGTCCCGATTCATCCGCATCCTCCCGCGCAAACATCTTTTCTGCCATAGACAAACTATGCTTCATACCATAGATAGACTATGCCAGGCAAGAAAGGTTAGATCGGCCGCAAAAGGGCCGCGCCGGGAAGACCCGTGTTGACGTTTGGATGCATCCACCGTCAAAGATATTTGACGCCACGCCCGATTCGGACAAAAGTGTGGGGATCAAGCTGGCAGGTCGTGGTCGAGTTGGGTAGTGGCGCGTTGCGGTTATGTAGGCGCTGGGCTTCAGCCCGGCGAGCGTCGGCGTTTGTGGCGTGGGGGGAATTTGAATCGTCGTCTGGCAATTGTTTCGCTAGTGGTATTGGCCGCGGGTGTCGCCGCACTGGAATATTTCGTGCGTGCGACGTTCGTCTCCGATGCCGTGCCGCAGCAGCCGGCGCAAGTTGCGCAAGCGGAAGAAGCCGTTATCCCCGAGCCTGCTGCGAATGCGGCGCCGTCCGAGACGCGCATTCTACGCGGAGAACATTTCACGTCCGCGCTGGAGAAATTCGGCCTGAGCGCCGAGGATGCCGCGAACGCGTCAGCCGCGGCGCAGCGGGCGTTCAATCTGCGACAGGTGCGCGCCGGAAACACCATCACCTTCAACCGTTCCGCCGACGGCGAGCTGCTCGAAATCGACTACAAGATCGATTCCGGGCGGGTGTTGAAAATTGTTCCCGACGATCACGGTTTTTCCGCGGAAGTACAGGACATTCCATCGAGAACGGAAGTGGCCACCGTCGCCGGGCGCGTGGACGATTCGTTGTTCAACGCGGTGGGGCAGGCCGGCGAATCGACGGAGTTGGCCATGCACCTGGCGCAGATTTTCGCGTACGACCTGGATTTTTATACCGATCCGCGCAAGGGCGACACTTTCCGGATGGTGCTCGAGAAAAAGAAATATTCCAACGGCGAAATCGCGGGATACGGAGACATTCTGGCGGCCGAATACGACAACGGCGGACGGAAATATCAGGCGCTACTGTTTCACGACGAATTCGGGCATCCCGGTTACTACACCGCGGACGGGAAGTCTTTGCAGAAGGCATTTCTGCGCTCGCCGCTGAAATTCGGAGCTCCGGTCACGTCGCATTTCAGTAAGGCGCGCTTTCATCCCATCTTGAAAATTTACCGGCCGCATATGGGGACCGACTACGGCGCGCCGGTGGGCACTCCGGTGCAAACGATTGGGAGCGGGCGCGTGGTGTTTGCCGGACGCAAGGGCGGCGAAGGCAACATGGTGCAGATCGCGCACTCCGAGGGCTACGAGACCATGTATTTGCACTTGTCGCGCATGTACGTGCGGCAGGGCCAGCGCGTGGAAATAGGCAAGACCATCGGATTGGTTGGCAGCACCGGACTTTCTACCGGGCCGCATCTCGACTTCCGGATTTTGCAGCGCGGGCAGTACAAGAATTTCGAGAGGCTGGGTCTGCCGGCGTCCGATCCAGTGGCCAGGAAAAATTGGGCCGAGTTTGCCAGCGCCCGAGACAAGTGGCTGCCGTTGCTGAGCAACTCCGCGCCACTCGAAGCGATTGCGTCGCCTGCGCCGCCCACTTTGCCCGCCAACACGGGTCGATAACTCTGCAGACGGGCGTTTGTTGCTGGCCACGAAGCCGTCCGCCAGCGATCGAAACAGCATTTCCTCAGGAGCTGAAGCCCATTTCTTCCCACATTGATTGTCGGAGCTAAAGCTCCGACCCACAAAGACTTCTGCTCCCATCGCGCGTAGGCCTGGGCGCTTGGGACGCAGCCCTTCGAGGTTCAGGGCAAACAGTGCTGCGCCCCAACAACGGATTTCACTCTGCACATTTTTGGCGGCGATCGTTTGGTCCGCTATGCGCGCTTGGCGAAAAGAATTCATGTCAGTAGATGATGGGGAGTTTGGAGAAGTCGGTGGAGGTGTGGTCGGTGACACGGAGGACGACCAGGGTGCGGTCGTCGTAGGCGGTGACGCCGTCACCGGTATATTCGTCGGTGGCGGCGAGAATGTTGGCGGCGATTTCCTCCGCGGATTGCCGCGGGGAAACATCCGAGAGAACGTCGCAGAGGCGGTCCGGGCCGAACTCTTCTTCCGCGGCGTTGGCGGATTCGAGGATGCCGTCGGAAGCGAAAAGAACGACGTCGCCGGGGACGAGATCGACGGTGATTTCCTCGTATTGGGTGTCCGCAAACAAGCCGAGAGGGACGCCGGCGACGCGAATGGATTGGACCACGCCGTCGCGGACCAGCAGAGGATACGGCCCGCCCGCGTTGGCGAGCGTCAGGCGGCGCGAGCCGGCGTCGTAAACCGAGAAGAGCGTGGCGATGAAGCGGCTGTCGAGGCGGGCGGCGTGCAAACGGTTGTTGAGCATGGCCAGCATTTCCGCGGGCGGGCAGGGATGCTCGACGACGTGCTCGCGAAGAATGCCGATGGCCAGCGAGCCGAACAGGGCCGCGGCGGTGCCTTTTCCGGAGACGTCGCCGAGGACCATAGCCAGGCGACCCTCTCCGTAGGGAAGAAAATCGTAAAAATCGCCGCCGAGTTCGCGGGCCGGTTCGTAGACGGCGGCCAGTTCGAGGCCGGGGACATCACGGGCGCCGGTGGGGAGCAGTTGGCGCTGAATTTCGCGGGCGGTGGCCAGGTCGGTGTTGAGGCGGCGCTCGGTTTCGCGAGCCTCTTCGTACAGGCGGGCGTTTTCCAGGGCGATGGCCACGTAGGAGCCCAGGGTCACCAGCATGCGCTCGTGCTCGGCGGTGAAGGCCTGGGCGTCGGTGCTCTCGAGGTCCAGGACGCCGATGAGGCGGTCTTGGAGGAGCAGCGGCACAATCAATTCGGAGCGGGTGTCGAAGCCGACGTCGCATTTGATGTAGCGGGGATCCTCGAGGGTGTCGTTGACGCGCAGGACGCGGCGCTCGCCGGCGGCGGTGCCGGTGAGGCCCTGGTGCAGGGGGATGCGCAGGCGCGAGGCGATCGTGTCGCCGTAACGCATGACGAAACTGCTCTCGAGGAACTGGGTCTTTTCGTTCCAGAGCATGACGCTGAAAACGTGGTAGTTGACGAGCTTTTTTACGCGCTGGGCGACGCGGCGGAGCAGCTCTTCGCGGTCCAGGATGGAGGTGATTTCGCGGCTGACTTCGTAGAGAAGCGTGAGGGTGTCGGCCTGCTCCGGGTAGGAGGTGAAGAGGCTCGCGGGGACGGGATCGGCGTCGCCCAGCCCGACCAGCGGGAAGGGGGCAGGCTTGGGCTGTTCGTCCATGTCAGAGATTATACGCATTGGTCCGCCAGGGAATATCTATTGGATGTGGGAGGTTGGAAAATGGTGCAGGGGCGAGTGCCAGGGTGTAAGGGTGCGAGAGCACAAGGGTGAACGTGTAAGCGTGAGATGTTCTTGGCGAGCGCAGCCTGCGTCGGCTCCTGAACACAGTTACGAATGGCTGTGCCACGAGGAATGTGCGCCGAGGGATAATTGCGGGTGCCTTGGTTGACGGTACGCATGCTACCCCCCCCCCACCCCCTGGGTCAGTTCGTATCAGTATCAAGAAAAAGGACTTAGCAAAAAGGCAGTTTGTAAACTGCTGAAAATAAAGGGGCGATTTGCACAAAGGGTGCGCGGGGGGACGCTTCGCAGGGGTGGAGGATCGGACTAAGCTACTCATACCCCCCCACCCCCCCGGGGTAGTGTGTATCGATATCAAACGAAAGGACTTGCAAATTGGTATGTTGGAAGTTATTGAAAATACTGGAGTTGATTTGCGATTGGATG
This sequence comes from uncultured Acidobacteriota bacterium, assembly GCA_963788495.1. Taxonomy (GTDB): domain Bacteria; phylum Acidobacteriota; class Terriglobia; order Acidiferrales; family UBA7541; genus Acidiferrum. Next base: position 624,904 of record CAWBGX010000010.1, read on the forward strand.
GCGACGCGTAGGGGGTGATGCGATGGCGGGGAATGACGCAGCCGGAGGGCGGGCTGGAGGGTCAACTTCATGGGATATATTACCACAAAGATATATAGAATGTCAAGAATTACTTTGCCTGCCGTGTTATGTCATTGAGGAGGAAGGGGATGGGGCGAAAGCGAGAAATTGAAAAGTAGAAAGTGAAGTTTGGGAGGGCCACGACAGGAACTTCCCGGGACTAGCTACGAGAGCATTATCCGGAAGGTCGAAGCCGAGCGGCGAAGATATCTTGGCCGAGCGCGAGAGACTGGATCTTTCGTGTGGCGGCAGAAGAGGACGGTTCCGGTTTTACGCTAGATCGCGGTCATGTTCCTCAATCTCCTTGGCCAATTCCTCGGCGAACTCTTCGGCCTCGTTCTCCCGAATTAGCTCCGGATCGCCAGGGATCTTGTGAAGAATATTCTGAGCTTTGATGAACACACTTTTGAGGGTTGCGTCCTGAGGCTCACCTAGCAGTAGGTACATCTTGAATTTGTCTTCACTGTCGAAGAGATTGGTGGCACGACCAAGCCAACGGTTGGCTTTGTCCAGGATCGAAGTAGGCTCAATGAGATCGAATGAGACGGGCTCGTAGACGCGCCATATCTGATTCTTCCAGGCACGCTCAAATTGATAATCGAAGTTCGGTGCGACGATCTTCTTGGGATTGAGGTAGGGGATGACACGGCGCCGTTCGAGGGGCTCCCGATAAACTTTCCACACTTCGTCATCGTCTCGTGGAGTTGAATCAATCGACGAGGAATATTTGTCGACGAACCGGCTGTAGAGATCTTTCACGGTACCGTCTAGGTTTTGACTTACCCCCACACCAGCCGGAGAGAATTGGAAGGCACTATCATCCGGTGGGAGCACCATGGATAGAAGTTGCTCGATCTTCGCGCCCGACTCAAAGGGCAGGCCAGTCGACAAATCCTGACCCAGTTCCTGAATCCGATCTTGAATATACCGAGTTGCTTGTCGAAATCGGTAGCCATCTATACTCTCGAACATCCTTGTGATTCGGCCGTAGTTAGTGGTGCAGGTCGCATTGAGGTATCGCGCCTCCTTTGAATACAACGCGACTCCTATGTTTGCGAATTCCTGGGTAACAGGGTCATGCATGTACCTCAGCACGCAGAAGCTATACGCAACGTTCACCATACAAGCCTCCTTCTCACCTGCTCTGTAAACTGGTCCGCGTGATCGCGTGCTTCGACCAGATGGGCTTCAATGCGCTCCAAATCGCTATGCATCCAAGCAGCGGGCGTTTCTTCCCTAATGTTCAAGAAGAAAGTCTCAGTGAGCTCCTCCAACCTCTGTCGAAAATGGTCTAGGCTGATCTGCTTAGACCTGAGTCTCGTGTAAAAAACATGCCTCGCCAGATAATCCTCGCGCTCCAAATTCCAGGGTTCTGATGAAGATCCGACCGCCAGCAGAAATGAAAAGCTGGTTTCGTGATCGTAGACATACACGTCGTCACCCTGCGTAAAGAGATTCGGGTTATCAGTGCGACGGTCCGGGTTCTGGATAAGCGCATCGAACGCAAAAACATTCGCGGCTTGTTGCCACATGGCTTCAGGAATTGGCCGACCTACTAACCATGTGCTCATGGGATTCACGAACTTCGATCCAAAGTTAAGGCCAGGGCTCGATTGCAGCGACCTGGCGAGTTGAGGCAGATGCAGTGCAAGAAGTTCAGCAAAACCCGCGTCAACCTGAATGGCAGCAGCCTCAGGAACCAGTATACCGAAGTGATTCGCGAGCCTAGAACCTATGAATTCAAGCAGGGCGCCGCGTGCACCGGCTGCCGGCCGTCCAAGAAGCTTGACCACGAACTCGCCTACACGTTGACCGCGTTGGTCTGCGCAGCCGCATAAGATCGGCGTTGTCCGCCCGCTTGTCATCATTCTGACAAATTGCGTGGCAACAAGTCTCGTAAGCACTGGCGAATGCTACCAGCCAATTAAGAGTAACAGCAAGTAGAAGTGAGCGCCTGATAAGAGTCGACTGGTCGACGGAACCGGCAGTCGAGGGTGGAAGAGCCGGTCTACCGTCTCGTGGTGTTGTGATCGATGCTGCTCTGCAGGATGTTTTGGAGGGCGGCGCGGTATTGGGTGGGGGCTAGGCGGGAGGATTCTTCGTGGCAGGAGGAGTTGATAGGGAGGAAGGCTTTGGGAGGGCGGGCGGCGTTCTGGCAGAGCGATGGGGAACTCCACCCAAGAAAGGCAGGGAAAAGCGCCCGCGACGGTCCGAGGCCGCTACAATTGCTGACGGTTGAGTTTCGCGGCTATCGGTTCCGGGTCCCTTCTTGATCGATTCAAATCAAAAACAATTTCTTTCGTGGCGCGAAGCGTACTAGGTGCGCCTAAATCCGTTGCTCACGGGCTAAGAAACCTGCGAAATGGAGAGCCAATCGGGAGATTGGCGTTCCCAGGGGGTTGCCGCACAGACTCTCAATGGAGAGCGGGCGTTTAGTTCGTGGCTAAACCGGGCCGCGGAAAAAGAATCGCTTCAGGGGCTAGAAGCCCATTGAAAGTGAGAATGCTACGTCGGGGCTGAAAGCCCCGACCTCCTAAGGAGAAGAGCTTTTCCGGCAAAGAGATGAGGTTCTTTCGATCTCTTACTTGCCCAGGTGTTGGAGGGCGCGGTGGCGGAGTTTGCCTAGTTTGCGGTTCAGGAAGTGGTCCCTCGAAAAGAAGGAGATTACCGGAGAGCGGCGCTTTTCGAGTTTGCTGCGGGCTTGCCTTAGGCGGCGGTCGTCTCCGAAAGCCTCGAAGGCGGAGTCCAGGATGTCGAATTCCTTTTCGGGGTGCTTGGACAGCGAATAGATCTCGGCGAGGTTCAGATAAAACTGGATTTCGCGGGGCTTGAGTTGCAGGGCGATTTCGCACAGCTCCGAGGCGCGCTCCCAGTTGCGTTCCGCGCGGGCAATCGATAACCCCAGATAGGACAAATAATAAGGGTTGTGCTTCTCGCACTCGAACGAGAGGCGGAAAAGCGCGAGGGCTTCTTTGGCATGGCCGGTCTTAAGTAGACCGATGCCTTGCTTAAAGCTCGCAACCGGGTCGATTTCGGCCGTAGTTGCAGGAGTCTCCATCGTCGATCGAGAGGTCATGGAAATCCTTGGGTTAGAGATACCGGGTTTGGACCAGTTTAGAGGGGCGCGCTTGCGGATGCTACTGGCCTAAAGGTCAGGAGGAGACAGATCGCCACGCGCGGACGAGATGGGAGATGGGGACGATCAGTGGGCTGAGAGCCGCGGCGCCGGCCTACTGGCATATCGCCTTCGGTACGTACCCAGGGGTATACTCCGCAGCGCACGCGCGAATCTCGAGCGGTGGGCCGGTGAAAAGCGGGTGGCCGGCGGGGCGCGTGGACGAAGGGAGAATTCTCGTGTCGCATGCGATGCTGCGGTTGCTGGACGGGTCTGCGGGCACTTCGCCGGAGCTGAGCGACGAAGTGAAAGCTTTGCAGACGATACTCAAGCAGGATGGATTTGCCGTGGATGTGGACGGCGTGTTTGGGCCGGAGACGGAAAGCGCAGTGAAGCGTTTTCAGGGGGAGCACGGACTCGCTGACGATGGCGTGGTGGGTCCTGGGACCTGGGCGGCGCTGACGGGAGGCGCGGCGCCTGATCCCGCCAAAGTTTTGCTGACGACTTACGCGCCAAACAATGTTTCTCTTTTGGCGCAGCTGAACGAGGCGATGAAATATAAGGCGTTGGTGGATGCGGCGGCGGCGCAGTCGGGATTGAGCGTAGCTTTGATTGGCGGAATTGGGTCCAGGGAATCGGGTTGGGGATTGACCTTGAAGCCGGCAGGGCCTGGCGGCACGGGAGATTCGGCGGCGAGACGGGCGCCTACGCAGTTTCGGACCGGGCCCTTGCCTCCCGACAACTTGGGGTACGGGCGCGGGTTGATGCAGATTGATTATGACTCGCAGGAATTGGCGCGGACGGGGAGTTGGCAGGATCCGGCGCAGAATATTATGGCTGGCTGCAAGATTCTTACGGGCTTTCGGGATTTGCTGCAGCACCGGACTAGTTTGATGGGTGCGGAGCTGGTCCGGGCGGCGGTGGCGTCTTACAATTCGGGGCCTGGGCGGGTTTTGACGGCGATTCAGAGCAAGCAGGACGTGGATTTTTTTACGGCGGGGCGCGATTACTCGAAGGATGTGCTGAATCGGGCGGGGTGGTTTCAGTTGAAGGGTTGGACGTAGGCTGGGCGGCTGGTGGTGGGTTGGCGTCCGCGGTCTGTGAGACTACTTTTGAGGTTTCGGGCCGCGCGGCGGCGAAAGCAGCGAACCTTCGAGGCTCAGGGTAAACTAGGCGCCGCAATCCAAGAACAGCGAAATACGTTGGGGTGTTTTGGTATTGTGGGCGCGGTGTGTGCGGAGGCGTGATGCGGTTCTTGTGCACGATGGTGGTGGTGTTGGGGATGATGGGATCGATGGCATACGGACAAGGTGCTTCTGGCGGAGTGGGGGGCGGCGGTTCGGCGGCGAAGCTGCGCGATTTTGCGCACGCGTACTACCAGTGGCGGAATGAGAACGATCCGGTGAGCAGCAGCGATCGCGGGTTGCACACCTGGGACGACCGGCTGGGGGATTATTCGGAGAAAGCCATTGCGGCGCGGCGCAAGCACGTGGCGGAGGTGCTCGCGCAAGTGAAGGGGATGCGCACGGAGGCATGGGCGAAGGCGGAGCAGATCGATTGGCTGTTGTTTCGGGCGGAGCTCGAGCGGGTGGCATTTTTCGATCGGGTGCTGCGAAGGGAAGAGAGCGATCCGCAGACGTATACGGCGGAATGCGCGAACGGAATATTTTCGCTGCTGAAAAAAGAATACGCGCCGCCGCGGACACGGGCGCTGGCGGCAGCGGAACGCATGAAGCAGATGCCCGGGTTGCTGGAGCAAGCGAAGCAGAATCTGAAGGAGCCGGTGCGGTTGTATGCGCAACTGGCAATCGAGTCGGCGCGAACGGGCGACAGCTTGTTTACGGAGAGTTTGCGGCCGATTGCGATGCAACTGACGCCGGGGGAAATGCAGGATTTTGTGCGGGCGCGGGAAGCGGCGCTGGCGGCGCTGCATGGTTACGCGGATTGGCTGGAGCAGCGGCTGCCGAAGATGGCTGAATTCAAGCCCATGGGCGAGGCGAACTACAACTACCTGCTGAAAAATGTGTACCTGCTGCCGCTGGATGCGGAGCAGGTGGACATGTTGGGGCGGGTGGAGCTGGCGCGATATCGGGCGTTGGAGGCGTTGCTGCCTGACCCGTCGTTGGCCGATCCTGATCCGGCGCGAAGTAAATCGATTCCCAAGGATCAGCAGGAATTCCTGCTGGCGTATGAAAGCCGGGAAGCGAACATGATCCAATTCTTGCGGGAGCGCAATTTGGTGACGCTGCCGCCGTACTTGGGGAAGTTCGAGATCCGGCAGCTTCCTGACGCGTTCAAGCCGACGAGTCCCGGAGGTTTCATGAATCCTCCCGGCGTGTATGACGCGGACAGCAGCGGTTTTTATTTCATTCCGACGTATAGCCCGGAGAGCAAGAATTTCTATATTCGCGCGGCGATTGAAGATCCGCGGCCGATTCTGGGGCATGAGGGCATTCCTGGGCATTTTCTGCAGCTTTCGATTGCCAATCATTTGGAGAATGAAATTCGCCGCGAGCATGACGACGGGGTGTTTGTGGAAGGCTGGGCGCTGTACACCGAAGAAATGCTGATGCGTACGGGCTTGTATCCGGAAAATTCTGCGGCGCAGGGACAGATTTTGCGGCTTTCGCGATACCGGGCGGCGCGGGTGGGCGTGGACGTCAATCTGCACACCGGAAAATGGACGTTTGAACAGGCCGTGAAATACTTCATGGAGGCGGGCGGGTTGGATCGGGAGGCGGCGGAAGGCGAGGCGGCGGGGGCGGCGTCCGAACCGACGCAGAAAATTACGTACATGGTGGGGAAGTGGCAGATTATGGGTTTGCTGGGGCGCTACCGGCAGCAGCAGGGGGAGAAGTTCCGGTTGGGGGCGTTCCATGATGCACTGTTGGCGAATGGGAGCTTGCCGGTTTCGGTGGTGGAGTGGATTCTGCTGGATGATCGGAGCGATCTGGATGCGGCGCTGAAGTGAAAACCTGGCGGCCACTGAGGCGAGGCAGGGGTAGCGCTTATGGAGAGCTCGGCGCAGGTAGGAGTAAACCAGAGAACTGTGAACGGGTGGAGAACGGTACGAATAGTCCTGGCCCTTTTGGCTGCACCTCAGACCAGTAGTTTTTTGAGGGGCCCGCGGCGTACTCTTTTGGGGAGCACAGGCTCGAATCCCGTAGCCTAGCCTTGGGAGAGCAACGTGTTCTGCGAACGCTGTGGCCTAAATTTCCTGCCGAAACAATCGGTGTGCACGCGCTGCAAAGCGGCGGCGACGCGGCACTGGTTTCAACTGATGAGCTTGGTGACGCTGATGCTTGCGGTGGCCTGCAATGCGGTGGTGGCGCTGCTGTTGCTGCCGCGGATGACGTCGGTGGAGCACCCGCGAATGGTGTTCCGGGCCTGGCTGTGGTTCGACCACCAGGCGGCGATGTACGGCTGGGTGCCCCTGGCGATTGGGCTGCTGGCGTGGGATTTCCTGGTGTGGAAAGAAGCGCGGCCCAGGGTTAAGGGATGGTTCACGCGCAAACTGCTGACGTTGTCGCTGGCCGCTGGGGTGGCGCCGATGCTGCCTTGGTGGGTGCCGGCTGGGCAGCCGCCGGGGCAGTTTCTTTCGCTGATTGGGAAGTACCCGGGAGTGCCGGTGGCATTGGCGTGGGCCGTGGTGCTGGTGGTGATGGTGCTGCTGTGCAGCGACGCGGAATCGCGCGACTATCTGCTGGGGCACGGGAAAACGCTGAGCATCGTTAGCGTCGGGGCGCTGGTGCTGCTGTTGACCATGACGATCGTGGGATGGTCGGCTAGCTACTGAAAAGACTTGGGCGGTTGTTGGACGAAGGAAAAGAGGAAAGCCGCCCAGCAGTGCGGCTCAAATTGTGGAGCGGCATCGGCTTCCCCCTTTTCCCTCACTTCAGCGGAGTCTTGGTGAGCCCGCCGCAGGCGAATACTCGCAAGAAATAGATCGGGAATCCATACGCGGAATGCCGTAGGGAACCCTAGCGATTTCCACACCTGCCATAGCGCCACAGGCGAATAAAAAGCGAATATCATGGTATGATCTGCGGGTGGCCGAAGCCCGCAAGTGCGTGGTGAAACTGCGAGACGCGGAGGGTGTGGAACACGCGGCGCTGGTGAATGCCGAGTCCTTGTATGAGGCGGCGTGCCTGGCGTTGCAGAGGTTCCGGCGAAGCGCGTGGAGCCGGGAGACGGCGGTGGACGCCGGGACGCTGCAGGTGGAGGTGTGGGAATCGCCGACGGTTTACAAGATCAGCGTGGCTAAGTTGGAGAGGTGGTTGGCGCGGGCTGGGGGGTCGCCGCGGGAGGTGGTGTTGCGGCAGAGGATACGCGGGATGCTGAAGCAGTAGGCGGGTAGCGCGGAGACGGAAAGGGATTCACGTCGCGACGGCAGGCGAGAAAAACGCAGCGGCGCAAGTCTGGCCATGACGAGCGGGTCGCCGGGCTTAAGCCCAGCGCCTACATGAGAAAGAGCGGGCACGGCGTGCCGTGCCCCTACGAATTGGCGCGATCGCGGTGGGAACTGACCGGGATCGCGTTGCGCTTTAGAAGCGGAACGTTGGGCCGAAGGCTACTCGGAGGTTGTTGTGGGTGCCGTGGTTGAAATAGATTTCGTCGCCTACGTCGAGACGCAGGCCGATGGGGCCGAGATGGCCCTGTAAACCTCCGCCGGGATAGAGCACGCCGTTAACATTGTTGGCGCGGAGACCGTCCACACTGCTAAAGAAGGTTCCGAGGGTTGCCGGGGTGTTGTTGAGGCGGAAATCGATGAAGCCGCCCTTGAGAGTGACGAACGGCTGGATGGCGTGGTGGCCGATATTCACCTTGGGTCCGAATTCACCGTGGAGAATGCGCATGCCGGTGCGCTGAATGCTGAACCGCGCCGGTGGTGGTGTCCGTGAAGCCTTCGGTAAAGGCCTGGTCAAAGTCGTAGCTCATTTCGCCTTCGAGCTTGACTTCCTTATAGAGCTGGAAACCGAGGCGGGCGCCGACGCCGCCGAAATTGGTGTCCGTTTGCGATAGGCGCAGATAGTCGGCAAAAACTCCAAGCTGCACATGCTCCTTGTCCTGCGCGGAGGCGAGAGGCACAAAGCAGCCCGCCAAGAACAGCAGAAATGCGACACGCTTCATAGTCGTGTTCTCCTTGCGATTCGATTGGATGAATGTCCACTACGCAGAGGACTACTTAGCGGGCCGGGGGTCTCTGCTTACGATCACTTCGATGCCTGGCCAGAACGGTGAGTTAGCCGCCGGGAGCGCGGAAACGGAAAAATGCAGGATCGTGGGAGGCACTGTAGTCGTTCTGGAATTCGTCTCTACGGTATTTTCTGTAGGCAGCACCCAATACGCGATTCAGCTGAATAGAACAAGTACCATCCGCGCGATTATTTTCGGTTAAGAGCTGCTTCCAGTTTGGTTAGCGCGGCGGCCACTTCCGCGGGGGTGTGGACGAAGTAACGGGCGCGCGTTGGGCTGCGTTTGCCGACGAGGACGGAGAGGCCCCGGCGAACGGCTACGAAGCCCGACTCGTCGGAAAGATCGTCGCCAAAATAAATAGGGAAGGAGCGGCGAAATGCCGGCTGCGCGAGAAATTGCCGGACGGCCATGCCTTTGCCGGGCATGGAGCAAGGAAGAACTTCGACATCGCGAATATTTTCCAGGACGCGCAGGGTGCGGCGAAAGGGCTTGAGGAGAACGAGAAGCTCGCGTCGAACGCGTGGTTGCAGAGCGGCAGGAGCATCGAGAAGATGGACGGAGAAGGTGCTGCCCTTGCTTTCAATCCAGATGTCCGGATAGGCGCGAAGATGGCGAGTGAGTTCGGTGCGGGCGCGGCGAAGCGCCTGGCGGACAGCGGCGGGCAGCGCGCTCTTGGCGCTGCGATCCCAGCCGTATAGCCCGAAATAACGGATGCCCGGCACGCCGATGTAGTGCAAGAGTTCCGCGCGACGGCGCCCGCTGACCACCACGAGCGTGACGCGCGGATGGCGCGCCAGACGCCGCAGGATGTTGCGTGCCTTGGGCTTGAGGCGCACCTGATCGGGGCGCGGCACGATGTTCACCAGCGTGCCGTCAAAATCGAGAAAAACAGTGACGCGGGAGGAGGCGTGAATTCGCGGGGCCAGGCGATCCCATTGCTTCAGAAAATGAGGAACCCTGCGCGGCGGGCGCTTCATTGCACTTCGATGCGTTCCGGGGCATCGATACGAATATCGGTGAGGTCCGAGAGCAGATTGGCGGCCCAGCGATAGACATTGTTTTCACGCACGGTGTCGCGCATGTGTTGCATGCGCGTGGATTGCTCTTCGGTGGGCATTTCGAGGGCGCGAAGGATGGCGCCGGCGACCTGCTGCACGTCGTAGGGATTGACCAGGAGCGCATCGCCAAGTTCTTGAGCGGCGCCCGCGAAGGTGCTGAGGATGAGGACGCCGCGGTCGTCGTCACGCGCGGCCACAAATTCCTTGGCGACCAGATTCATGCCGTCGTGCAGGGAAGTAACCAGGCACAGGGAGGCGGCGCGATAGAAGCGGGTAATCTCTTCGTGCGAGTGATGTTTTTTCAAGAGCACGATGGGCGCCCAGCGGCCGGCCTGGAAACGCGCGTTGATGCGCGCGGCTTCGGCACTGACTTCGTCGAGCAGCCGTTGGTAGCGATCGATGTTGGTGCGGCTGGGCGCGCCGATCTGTATGAAGGTGAAGCGCCGCTGGTAGGAAGGATTCAATTCCAGGAAGCGTTCGATGCCGCGAAAACGCTCCAGAATTCCCTTGGTATAGTCCACGCGATCCACGCCCACGCCCAGCAGGGACGCATGGATGCCGAGGTCCGCGCAGATGGCGGCGCACTGCTCTCCCACGCTCTTACTATAAAATTCCGGAGAGTGGCCGTTTTCCTGAAAGGAGACGCTGATGGGGTAGGGGCGAACGCGAGTCACGTGGCCCTGGCGATTGACGTCGAAGCGATCCCAGGCGGTGAGGGCCTCGACGGCGCGGTCCACGCAAGCGAGAAAATTATTGCAATGCGATTGGATGTGGAAGCCGATCAGGTCAGCGCCGAGCATGCCGTCGATCAGGTCGCGCTGCCAGGGGCAGATGCCGAAGACCTCCGGATTGGGCCAGGGAATATGCCAGAAAATGGCGACGCGGGCGTCGGGGCGGGCTTCCTTGATCATGCGGGGGAGCAGCGCGAAATGGTAGTCCTGGGCAAGAACGATGGGAGACTCGACGCCCTCCATTTCTTCGAGAAGAGCGTCGGCGAAACGCCGGTTCACCTCTTGATAGCAGACCCAGTCTTCCGGGCGGAAAATGGGACGGGTATGAGCGATGTGGCACAGCGGCCAGAGCCCTTCGTTGGCAAAGCCTTCGTAGTAGCCTTTTTCTTCTTCGGCGCTGAGCCATACGCGGCGCAGGGTGTACGCCGGATGGTCGGGCGGGACGCGCAGGCGATCTCGGGCATCGACCAGCTCGCGATCGGCGTTGCCTGAGCCGTGAGCGATCCACGTGCCGTTGGAGGCGAGCAGCACAGGCTCCAGCGCGGTGACCAGACCGCTGGCGGGGACGATGACTTGAATGGAGCCATTGCTGCCGTTGTTGTACACGTGCATGTAAGGCTCGCGGTTGGAGACGACGAAGAGCGGCTTGTTCTGCAGCTTGCTGCTGAGGCTGACGCGCAGGCGCTCCGCGGTCCAGACGGCGACGTTGGAGTCGCGGAGACGTGCTTCTTCTTCCGCAGAGGCGCGAGCGGCAGTGAGATCGCGTGCCAGGTGCGTGACCTCGCGATGGATTTGCTCGAAAACCTCGCCCTGCGGAAGCGACGGCGGTGGCGGGCTGGTGGCCTGGCCGGTCCGCAAAGTGCGCAACCATTTGGCGGTGCGGGTCAGCGGACCCATGAGCGCCCAATGCACCAGGATTATGGCCAAGCCGGTGATAAATAGGGTTTGCACCAGGGCGTGAAGAAGAGAATCACGCAAGGTGTGGGCCACCTGGGTGTCGATGAAACTGGCGTCGTGGACCAGGACCAGAGTGCCGGAAGTCTGGTCGTTGCGGTGCAGCGGCACCGCATAGACTTGGATGGAAGTGTTATTGGCCTTGGTAAACTCGCCGTAACCGGAGTCGTGTTGCGCGGCCTGGACTGCGGCGGGCGGCAGGGCTGGAAAAAAGGAAGCCAGGCCTTGTGTGCTGGCCACCACCGCACCGGTGGTGTTGTAGACAATGATGCCCTTGAGGTGCTCGCGCTGGCCGAAACGGTCGACCAAGCGCTGCTGGGCCTTCTCGAAACTGCGATCCGGCAACTGCTCGATAGCGTCTTGCAGGTCCTCGGCGCGTTTCTGGGCCGTGCGGGATAGTTCTCCCTTGGAAAAGCGCTTTTCGGTGCGCACCTGGTAGAAGGCAAAAACCAGGGACACCACCACGACGCTGACGATCAGCGGCAAAACGATCTTCAGAGTCGTGCGCATCTATGCTTGCTTCCCCCTGGGCAAGAGCGAAGATTTGTGAAACCGGGAATTGCCAATAAAATTTACCGGCGCGATTGCGCCACGGACCGGTTATTGCGAATGAACAGCCGATTGCACGACAACGTGGAGCGCAATGTTGTTGCCGCCATCGCTGCGGTAGTCGACGGTAGCGGTGGAGCCAACTTCGAGTTTGCCGTCGATCCGGGTAGTGTCGTCAATGAGGAACCTCAGAGTGACGAGGTCCTGACTTTTCTTGACGTCCACCGAGAAAGAGGCATCTCCGATAGCGGAGATTTTCCCGGAGACGGACCCATTTTGCGTCGCCGGCTCGTAGGGTTTGCCGAAGGGCTGACCTAAGGGCTGAGAAGTTAGCGGTGCCGACCATGCGGCGACGGTGAAGCACGCCAGGAACAGAGTTGCCAGCGTAAGAATAGTACGGATGCGCATATTTGTCCCTCCAAATTTGTCGCAGGCCGGGATACCGTATAGATGGCACGAAGGCCGCCGAAGTCGCGCGCGGAAACGGCATGCGACTAAAAGCCTGAAAATGAGCTACATGCACGCTAATTGAAGGAAAGGCCTGCCGCAGGGGCCAGTGCTAGAACCGCGCAATTTTTCCTGAGTAGAAGGCTGTATGGGTTCTCGCTGGGCATCGATGCGGACGCCGAAGAGGAAGCCCAGCCGGGACGCTACTTCACTTCCCAGGTGTCGCCGGCGTGCAGCAACTTGTTCAGGTCGCCCGCACCGCGCTTGGCGATTACGTCTTTGATCTGCTGGTTCATGACGTCTTCATAGCGCGGCAGGTCATCCCAGGCGCGGAAAACGCCGATGGGCGTGGGGAATCCGGGACGGTGCTCCATGTGCGAGAGCAAGAAAGCGTAAGAGGGCCGCGGATGGTGGGCGTCATGGACGACCAGGTCGGACTCGGTGATGCCGTCGCCGAGCGCCACGACTTCGATGTCGCCGTCGGACTTGCGGCGGATGCCTTTGTCGTGGTTCTTTCCGAAGATCAGCGGCTTACCGTGCTCCAGATTAAGAATCTTTTCGCTGCGGGCGTCGCGTTCGGTCAGGGAAAACCAAGCGCCGTCGTTGAAAATGTTGCAGTTCTGCAGGATCTCCACGAAAGCCGATCCCTTGTGGGCCGCGGCGAGCTTCAGCGTGTCCTTCAAATGGGATTGGAAGACGTCCACGGAGCGCGCCACGAAGGTAGCTTCCGCGCCGATCGCCAGTGAAACGGGATTGAACGGGCGATCGACGGAGCCAAAGGGAGTGGACTTGGTCTTCTTATTGAATTCCGAGGTTGGCGAATACTGGCCCTTGGTCAGCCCGTAAATCTTGTTGTTGAAGAGCAGAACCTTGATGCCCACGTTGCGGCGGAGCATGTGAATGGTGTGATTGCCGCCGATGGAGAGCGCGTCGCCGTCACCGGTGGCCACCCATACTTCCAGGTCCGGCCGGATGGCCTTGATCCCGGTGGCCACCGCAGGAGCGCGGCCGTGGATGGTGTGGAAGCCGAAGGTGTTCATATAGTACGGGAAGCGGCTGGAACAGCCGATGCCGGAGACCACCACGAAGTTTTCGCGCTTGACGCCCAGTTCGGGAAATACCGACTGGACCGCCGAGAGAATGGCGTAGTCGCCGCACCCCGGGCACCAGCGCACTTCCTGGTCGGTCTGAAAGTCCTTCTTGGTGAGCGGCGTGATCGGCGGCAGTGTGGCGGTACCCATGAGTGTCTCCAGTTCCGAAAAAGCTCGGGCCCCAAGGCCCGAGCTGCTACGACCGTTGCTAAGCCAGCATTTCTTCGATTTTTTGCTCGAGCTCGGTCTGCTTGAATGGCCGGCCCTGAATTTTGTTGAGGCCGACCGCATCCACCAGGTACTTCGCCCGCAGCACCCAAAGCAGTTGGCCCATGTTGAGCTCGGGAACCAGCACCTGCTTGTAGCGCTTGATGACGTCGCCGAGATTCGCGGGCAGGGGATTCAGATGGCGCAGATGAACGTGGCCGATCTTGCGGCCTTCGGCTCGTTGCGTCTTTAGGGCGGCGGTAATGGCGCCGTGCGTCGAGCCCCAGGCGATGATGAGCAGATCGCCTTCGAGGTCGCCGACCGGAACGATGTCCGGGATATCCTGGGCGATGGCTGCCACTTTCGCGGCGCGGATGCGCACCATGTTTTCGTGGTTCAGCGGCTCGTAGTTGATGTTGCCGGTGACGTCCTGTTTCTCGAGCCCACCGACGCGATGCTCCAGCCCCGGTGTTCCGGGAACGGCCCAGGGGCGCGCCAGCGTATCGGGATTCCGTTTGTAAGGGAGATAGCCGTTCGGAGAGTTTACTTCCGTCGCGAAATGCACCGGGAATTCCGGGATGTCCTTGGCGTCCGGGATACGCCAGGGTTCCGCGCCATTCGCCAGATAGCCGTCCGACAAAACGATCACCGGAACCATGTACTTCACCGCGATGCGGCTGGCTTCCAGGGCTGCCCAGAAGCAGTCGCTGGGTGTGGCCGGGGCGATGATCGGAATCGGCGCTTCCGAGTTGCGGCCGAAGAGCGCTTGCAGCAGGTCCGCCTGTTCGGTCTTGGTCGGGAGGCCGGTGGAAGGGCCGCCACGCTGAATGTCGCAGATGACCAACGGAATTTCCACCGCGACCGCCAGGCCCATGGCCTCGGTTTTCAATGCCATGCCGGGTCCCGAGGTGGTGGTAAGAGCCAGGGCGCCAGCGTAAGCCGCGCCAATGGCCGAGGTGATCGCCGCGATTTCGTCTTCCGCCTGGAAGGTCATCACGCCGAAATCTTTGTATTGCGATAGCTCGTGCAGGATGTCCGAAGCCGGTGTGATCGGGTAGCTGCCCTGGAAAAGCCGCAAGCCGGATTTTTGCGATGCGGTGACGAAACCCAGCGCCAGCGCCTGGTTGCCACTCAGATTGCGGTACATGCCGGGAGCGAGCTTGGCCGGCGGAATCTCATAACTGATCTGGAAGGCTTCGGTGGCTTCGCAGTAGGAATAGCCGGCCTTCATAGCCAGCTTGTTTGCCTCCACCAGCAACGGCTTCTTTTGGAATTTGTCCTCGATCCATCGGGTGGTGGATTCCATGGAGCGGTTGTAGAGCCAGTAGCACATGCCCAGGGCAAAGAAATTCTTGCAGCGGTCCATGGACTTGGCGTCCAGGCCGAGATGCTCCAGGGCCACGCGAGTCAGCCGCTCCAGCTCCACGGAGAAGAGCCGGAACTTGTCGAGCGAATGATCCTCCAGGGGATTGGAGGTCATCTGCGCCTTGCGCAGGTCGTTTTCCTTGAAGCTGTCGGAATTGACGATCAGGATGCCGTTGGCCTTCAGGTCGGCTACGTTGACCTTCAAAGCGGCCGGGTTCATGGCAATCAGAACGTCGACGGAGTCGCCGGGGGTGAAGACATCGCTGGAGGCGAAATGGAGTTGGTAGCCGCTGACCCCTGGGAGCGTGCCGGCAGGGGCGCGAATCTCGGCAGGGAAGTCCGGGAAGGTGGCGATGTCGTTGCCGTAGAGCGCCACGGTATTGGTGAACTGGCTGCCGGTGATCTGCATGCCGTCGCCGGAGTCGCCGGCGAAGCGGATGACGGCCTGGTCGAGCTTTTCTGGTTTGTGCCTGGATAACGGTGTTTCTATGACAGTCGACATGGACCCTGGCCCCAATCTAGGACGAGCTCCTCAACATTCCCCGGGCGGAGCACGGCTCAATCGTCTTGGACCTGGCGGTTCGCAGAAACTACCCCTGGCCGACCGCCACAAGCCGTCCCGAAAAAGCATACCATACCGGCCCGTGCGCGGCGGGGAGAGAGTCCGCCGCGCGGCAATGGTGTGTTCTATTGAAAAAGACGCGGGGAGGCTCGCCAAGGTTACATGCAGCCACCGAGTGCGGGACGAATTGAATTATCGGCAAGTGCCGGTGATGGCTACGGTTACGTGCTTCAACCGCGTGAGCGCAAACGGAGCAGCCAAGGGAATGAATACGGGACCAGCCGTCGGTGGATACGGGAGGCTGGTGTCGATGTTCCAGCGTCTGGATTAGAGGTGCGCGTTTCGATTGCGCACCGCGGATGCTGTGCTTTCCGCATGAGCGCCGTGCGACCGCCGAAGCCATAGTTGCCACCTGCAATTTCAATAGTGACTGTGTCCGTCATCGCCGACAGGAGCGACGACCGGCTCGCGTAGTGCATCGATTCTCCGTGTTGCGCGAAAGGATTACGAAGAGGCACATTTTGCAGAACTTTCGCTTGACGTTCGCTTTCTTTTCGCCTAAGTTGGAGTGACCGATGGCCCGCAGCGCGCGCCGCCGGAAATGAGACCTGCGGAGGTCCCTCTCATGGCCCTGACCAAGCGACAGAAGGAAGTGCTCGATTTCCTGGTGTCCTTCGAGACCAAGCACGGCTACGCGCCGAGCTTTGAAGAAATCGGCAAAGGCATGAAGCTTACATCTCTGGCGACCGTACACAAGCACATCACTACTCTCGAGAAAAAGGGCTTCATTCGGCGGGGCTACAATCAGAGCCGCTCCATTGAGATTTTACAATTGCCGAAGTCCGTCAAAGAGCAGGTGATCGATCGCAAGATTCAAGAACTCCCGCTGGTCGGGCGCATCGCCGCGGGCCGCCCACTGGAAGCCGTGGAAGAGCGCGAGACGCTGTCGCTGGGGGATTTTGCGCGCGGGGGAAACACCTTTGCGCTGCAGGTCAAGGGCAGCTCGATGATTGAAGACCATATTATGGATGGGGATTTCGTGGTGTGCGAGCAAACCCAGGTGGCCAACCCCGGTGACACCGTGGTGGCGCTGGTAGGCGGCGATGAAGCCACGCTGAAGCGATTCTATCGCGAGGGCGCGGGGAAGATCCGATTGCAGCCGGCCAATTCGGAAATGTCGCCGATCATCGTTGCCGCCAACGACGTGAAAATTCAGGGCCGGGTAATCGGCGTGCTGCGAAAATACTGACTGCCGCCCCGATACTTATCGCCGGAGTTTTCAACGCGCAGTTCCGGCAGGGGCTCAGGCCCGACTGAGTGCGCCAGCGCCTCCACGCCATTCCGCAGCCCTTTCCGCGCCTGATACCATCCAATTTCGGCAGAGATACCGAAACACGGTAAACTAACCTTGAACTGACCGTGGCCGACAAAGCCGGGGCACTGTCGTGATGCGTGGACGTAAAAAGAGAGCGTGGACGGTGCGTTGCGCCTCGTTGCTGGTGGCGCTGCTGTTGAGCACCGGCTGGCCAGACGCCGCGGCCGGCTATTCCGTATTGGCGCATGAAGCTCTCATCGATACTGCCTGGCAGACCGGCATCAGGCCGTTGCTTCGGGAGCGTTTCCCCGGTGCCACACCGGAAGAGTTGGACAATGCCCACGGGTACGCCTACGGGGGCGCGATCATTCAAGACCTGGGCTACTACCCGCATGGCAGCCACTTTTTCAGCGACCTTACCCACTATGTGCGCAGCGGCGACTTCATTCTGGCGCTGCTCCGGGACGCCAAGGATTTGAATGGCTACGCCTTCGCGTTGGGCGCTCTTTCGCACTACGCGGCGGACAATGACGGCCACAGCATAGCGACGAATCGCGCGGTCCCCCTGTTGTATCCGGAGTTGAAAAAGAAATACGGACCGGTGGTGACTTACGAGCAGAATCCTTTGGCGCATGTGAAGACGGAGTTCGGGTTCGACGTCCTGGAAGTGGCGCGCGAACATTACGCGCCGGACAGCTATCACGATTTCATCGGTTTCGAGGTAGCGGTGCCGCTGCTGGAGCAGGCTTTTCAGGAAACGTACGGGTTGGAACTGAAATCCGTTCTATCTGACGAAGACAAAGTCCTGGGCTCCTACCGTCGCGATGTCAGCAAATTGATTCCCCAGGCCACGCGAATCGCCTGGACGCTGAAAAAAGACGACATCGTGAAAGAGCAGCCCAGCATGACGAAAAGGAAGTTCCTCTACAATTTGTCGCGGGCCAGTTATGAAAAAAAGTGGGGCAAGGATTATCAAAGGCCCACCGCGTGGGAGAGATTTCTGGCCTTCCTCTTGAGGCTGATTCCTAAGTTTGGCCCTCTTCAGGTGTTGAAGCTGCGCACACCCACCCCGCAGACCGAACGCATGTTTGAAGCCAGCTTCAATGCGGCGCTGGACCGCTATAAGGTTTTGCTGGCCGAGACGCGCACGGGCCAGCCGGACGTCCCCAACGACAATTTTGATACCGGCGGCCCCGCCGGACCCGGCACCTATTTTATGAATGACGACGTGCACGCCAAACTTCTGGACCAGCTAGCTCGGCAAAATTTTGCGGGTGTGTCTCCGGAGTTGCGCGCCGACCTGCTGCGGTTCTATGCCGATCTCAAGGGCCCAGACTTCGCCAGGCGGCACCGCAAACTGTGGAGCAACGTAGAGGTGCAGGTGCAACAGTTGAAGAGCGCCACGCCGGCGCCGGCCACCGCCGCCGAGACGTTCCCCCTGGTTCCCTGATAGAGACCGATCAGGGTTTCTTCTTGCACGTCGTCGCTGCGCATTTATGATCGGGGCTGGTCTTCTCCATTGAAAAAACTGATGCGGTATCGCGCCCGGTTCGTGAAAGAATACAGGGTTTGACGGAGCCACTAAATCGTCCCTGGAATGAAAAAGAACAAACCGATTCAAAAACTGCTGGCCGCTAACCGCAGCGAGATCGCCATACGCATCTTTCGCGCCGCGAACGAACTCGGTTTGCGCACCGTCGGCATCTACTCGCAAGAAGACCGCCTCGGACTCCACCGCTTCAAGGCCGACGAAGCCTATCGCGTCGGCGCAGGTAAGGGGCCCGTCGAAGCGTACCTGGACATTGCCGGCATCGTAGCGCTGGCCAAGGAAAAAGGCGTCGACGCCATTCACCCGGGCTACGGTTTCTTGTCGGAAAATCCGGCGTTCGCGCGCGCTTGTGAAAAGGCCGGCATCACCTTCATCGGGCCGACGCCGGCGCTGCTCGAATTGCTCGGCGACAAGACGGCCGCCCGAAGATTGGCGGCCTCCGCCGGCGTGCCGGTGCTGCCCGGCACCGAAGATCCGGTCAAATCCGCAAGTGAAGCCCGCAAAGTTGCCGGCGAGATCGGCTATCCGGTGATCGTCAAGGCCGCCATGGGCGGCGGCGGCCGCGGTATGCGGGTGGTGCACGACGAAGGGCAACTCGAGGCGCGCCTGGAAGAAGCCCAAGGCGAAGCCCGCTCGGCCTTCGGCGACGCCTCCGTCTTCCTGGAGAAATATCTTCCCCGCGCGCGGCACATCGAAGTGCAGATCCTGGCCGATCACCACGGCAATTTGCTGCACCTGTACGAGCGCGATTGCTCCGTGCAGCGCCGCCACCAGAAAGTCGTCGAAGTGGCTCCCGCCGCCAATCTTCCCGCCAGCGTGCGCAACGAACTCTGCGAAGCCGCGGTGCGCCTGGCCCGCAAAGCCGACTACCGCAACGCCGGCACCGTCGAGTTTTTGTACGACGTCGACGCCCAGCGCTGGTACTTCATCGAGGTCAATCCGCGTATCCAGGTCGAGCATACCGTCACCGAAATGGTTACCGGCATCGACCTGGTGCAATCGCAAATTCAGATCGCGCAGGGCCACGCGCTCCACGACAAGCCCATGTCCCTTCCCCAGCAGCACAGCGTGCCGCTGTATGGCTACGCGCTGCAATGCCGCGTCACCACCGAAGACCCCGAGAAAAATTTCGCCCCCGACTACGGAAAAATTTCCACCTACCGTTCCCCCGCGGGATTTGGCATTCGTCTGGACGGCGGCACCGCCTACGCCGGAGCTGTCCTGGCGGCCTATTACGACTCGCTGCTGGTGAAGGTCACGTCGTGGGGCAAAACTCTGCCCGAGGCCTGCCGGCGGATGGACCGCGCCCTGCGCGAATTCCGCATTCGCGGGGTAAAGACAAATATTCCATTCGTCGAAAACGTCGTAAATCATCCTAAGTTCCGCGCCGGCGAGGTGACCACCTCGTTCCTGGACGAGTCGCCCGAGCTCTTCCATTTCCCCAGCCGCGGCGACCGCGCCACAAAGCTGCTCTCCTATCTCGGCGACGTAATCCTCAACGGCAATCCCGAAGTGAAAGGCAAAAAAATACCCGAAGCGCTGGAACCCGCCGTGATTCCCGCCGCGCCGGGAATCGATCCTCCTTCCGGGTCGCGCCAGCTTCTGCAGAAACTAGGCCCGGTAAAATTCGCGGCCTGGGCCCGCAAGGAAAAGCGCCTGCTCATCACCGACACCACTTTCCGCGACGCCCACCAATCGCTCATGGCCACCCGTGTTCGCACTTACGATCTGCTGGCCACCGCCGCCGCCGTGGCCCAACGCCTGCCGAATCTGTTCAGCCTGGAGATGTGGGGCGGCGCAACCTTCGACACCTCGCTGCGCTTTCTGCACGAAGACCCCTGGCAACGTCTCCGCGAGCTGCGTACCCGCGTCCCGAACATCTGCTTTCAAATGCTGCTGCGCGGCGCGAATGCCGTAGGCTATGCCTCCTATCCGGACAACGTGATTATCGAATTCGTCCGCGAATCCTACGCTCAGGGCATCGACATTTTCCGGATCTTCGATTCCCTCAATTCCATCGAGAACATGCGCGTTGCCATCGACGCCGTTCTCGAGACCGGCGCCGTCTGCGAACCCGCCATCTGCTACACCGGCGACATCCTCGACGACGCCCGCCCCAAATATTCGCTTGAAGTATTACGTCGCCATGGCCAAGCAACTCGAAAAACTCGGCGCCCATTTTCTGGCCATCAAAGACATGGCCGGCCTGTGCAAGCCCTACGCCGCTCACGAACTGGTGCGCGCCCTCCGCGAAGAAATCGCCATTCCCATTCACTTCCACACTCACGACACCAGCGGCCTCAACGCCGCCTCGGTCCTGAAAGCCTCCGAAGCCGGCGTCGATGTTGCCGACGCTGCGATCGCCTCGATGAGCGGCGGCACCAGCCAGCCGAATCTCAACTCCATTGTCGAAGCCCTGCGCCACACCCCGCGAGACACCCAGCTGGACATCGAAACGCTCAACGAGTGCTCGGACTACTGGGAAATCGTGCGCACCCACTACGCCCCGTTTGATTCCGGGCCGAAAGCCGGGTCCGCGCGCCTGTATCAGCACGAAATTCCCGGCGGCCAATTCACCAATCTGCGCGAACAAGCCGCGGCCATGGGCCTGGGCCATCGCTGGCGCGAAGCCGAAAAAATGTACGCCGAGGTGAATCAACTCTTCGGCGACATTGTGAAAGTAACGCCCTCCAGCAAAGTCGTCGGCGACATGACTCTCTTCCTGATGGCCAAAGAAATGCAGCCGCGCGATTTGCTGAAGCTCGACGAAAAACACGATTTGTCTTTGCCCAATTCGGTAGTGGAAATGTTTTCGGGTGTGCTCGGCGTGCCCCCGGGCGGCTGGCCGAAAAAACTTCAGAAAATCATCCTGCGCGGCGCCGCTCCGCTCAAAGGCAGGCCCAGCGCCAACATGGACGCGGTCCAGTTCGAAGCCGAACAAAAAACGCTCGAAAAGAAGGTCGGCCATGCCATCGAGCGCGACGATCTCTTGAGCTATCTGCTCTACCCGGAAGTCTTCCTCAAGTACGACAAATTCGTCCAGACCTACTCCGACGTCAGCGTCCTCCCGACGCCAACTTTCTTCTACGGCCTGAAGTCCGGCGAAGAAATCACCATCGAAATCGAATCCGGCAAGACCCTGATCCTCAAATTTCTCACCGCGGGCGACGCCCATCCCGACGGCACGCGCACCCTGTTTTTCGAGCTCAACGGCCAGCCCCGCGAAGTAAACGTCCGCGACCGCTCGCTGCGCGTCGTCGAGCGCGCCCATCCCAAAGCCGATCCCGCCGATCCCGGACAAGTGGCCGCCCCCACCGCGGGCGTGGTCTCCAGCATCGCCGTGCAGGCCAACCACTCTGTGGAGCGTGGCGCAAAATTACTGACCCTCGAAGCCATGAAGATGCAATCCAACATATACGCCCCCGTCTCCGGACGCGTTGTAAAGCTGCTGGCCACGCCCGGGCAGCACGTCGAAGCCAAGGACCTCCTGGTGACCATCGCTCCGTGAGCACCGGTCAGCTTCGCAAACACGAGCGCCTCCGCTCGCGCGTCCTTCGCAACCAGCGCGACCTGGTCGTATATCTTCCGGCGGGCTACGGCGACGAACCCTGGCGCCGTTATCCCGTCCTCTACATGCACGACGGCCAAAATCTTTTCGATAGCTCCACCGCCTTTGGGGGCGTCGATTGGAACATCCAGGGCCCCGCCGATCGCCTGATCCACACCGGCGAAGTCGAGCCGCTGATCATCGTGGGCATCTACAACAGCGGAAAATCCCGCATCAACGAATACACGCCCACCAAGGCCTCCAAGCTCGGCGGCGGCCGCGCCGATCGCTACGCGAAATTCCTGCTGCAGGAAGTGATGCCGTTCATCCAACAGCAATACCGAACACTCCCCGACGCCGCATCCACGGGAATTGGCGGTTCCTCCCTGGGCGGATTGGTATCCTTATATATCGGCCTCAAGTACTCGCAGATATTCGGCAAAATTGCAGCGCTCTCTCCGTCGGTCTGGTGGCACCAGCGCGCTATTCTGCGTTTTGCCAAGGCCGCCGCGGTTCCCCCGCGCCCGCGCATCTGGCTGGACGTCGGCACCCGCGAAGGCCAGCGCACCGTGCCGGACGTCGAACTGTTGCGCGACCTGCTGGTGAAAAAAGGCTGGAAGCTGGGCGAAGATCTGCACCACGAGGTGGTCGAAGGCGCCGAGCACAATGAAGCCGCGTGGTCTCAGCGCGTCGGCCCCTTCTTGCAATTTCTGTATCCCGCCCCAGATACCACAGTATAATCCGCCGTCCTGTTTGGAGTGCGGGACCTGGTCCCGCGTTTCGGGCGTAAACCGCCCCACCATCGTAAGCGATCTGCAATCGTGAGGGTACGCCATGCCGGAAAGTCGTCCACTCACCATCCTGTGCGTAAGCTCCTACGAAAAAGGGCAAGAATTCCTGCGCGCCTGCAAAACCATAGGCTGCCGGGTCCTGTTGCTCACCCTGGAAAAACTCCGCGATGGCGACTGGCCCCGCGACGCCATCGACGAAATGTTCTTCATGCCCGAGGATCTGCCGCTGGAGGCCCTGGTCTTCACGGTCAGCTACCTGGCCCGCTCGCAACCCATCGACCGCATCGTCGCTCTCGATGAGTTCGACATGGAAAACGTCTCGGCCCTCCGCGAACACCTGCGCATCCCGGGAATGGGCCTCACCACCGTCCGTTATTTTCGCGACAAACTGGCCATGCGTGCCCGCGCCCAGGAAACCGGCATTCTTGTCCCGGAATTTGAACACGTCCTGAACTACGGCAACCTCCGAGAATTCATGGCTCGCGTCCCCGGCCCGTGGCTCTTAAAACCCCGCTCGCAAGCCTCGGGAATCGGAATGAAGAAGATTCAAGCGGAATCCGAGCTGTGGCCCTGGCTCGATCAACTAGGTGACAAGCAATCTTTCTACCTGCTCGAGCAATTCATCCCCGGCACGGTCTACCACGTAGACAGCGTGGTCTCGGAACGCGCGGTGATGTTCGCGGAACCCCACGCCTACGGCGCCCCGCCCCTGGATGTCTCGCATCAAGGCGGGGTCTTCACCACCCGCACCCTGCCGCCCGACGCGCCCGATACCCGCGCCCTGCTCGACGTCAATCGCCAGGTTATCGAGGGCCTTGGCTCCGTCCGGGGCGTCACCCACGCCGAGTTCCTCAAATCGCACGCCGACGGCAAGTTTTACTTCATCGAAATCGCCGCGCGCGTGGGAGGCGCCTACATCTCCGAAGTGGTGGAAGCCGCCAGCGGCATCAACCTTTGGCGCGAATGGGCGCGCCTGGAAGTCGGAGCAGGGAAGCAGCCCTACACCCTGCCGCCCGTCCGCCACGATCACGCCGGCGTCATCCTCTGCCTGGCGCGCCAGGAGCATCCCGACACTTCGTCCTACAAAGATCCGGAAATCATCTACCGCGTGGTGCGCTACCACCATGCCGGCTTCGTCCTCAAATCGCCAGACCCCCGCCGTGTTCAAAACCTGCTCGATTCCTATTCCGCCCGCTTTGCCAGTGACTTTCTAGCCTCCCAACCGGTGCCCGACAAACCCACCGCCTAGAAACAACAACGAAGTAACGAAGTAACGAAGCAACGAAGCAGCGACGCAACGAAGCAAGGAAGCAATGAAGTAACGAAATAACGAAGC
Source organism: uncultured Acidobacteriota bacterium (assembly GCA_963788495.1). Lineage (GTDB taxonomy): Bacteria > Acidobacteriota > Terriglobia > Acidiferrales > UBA7541 > Acidiferrum. The sequence goes on from CAWBGX010000010.1 coordinate 648,777, forward strand.
CCTGGCGCGCCCGCGCCGTAACGGCCCGGCCCGATCTTTATCTTTATTTCGTTACTTCATTGCTTCTTTGCTTCCTTTCATGCGAATTAAAAGCGAAACCTGTACCAAGGTCCAGTAACTCTAAAGTACGCCCGCCGCACACTCCATTTGCCGCCTACCTTTTCAAGGATTAGAGTTTTCTCCTGCCCCAGCGGGTAACCATTGGGGTGTGCTGTCCCTTGGGGGGAGGATGTTCGATGTGGGGGAATAAGAAACCGGATACGCCGCAATCCGCGCAACCGGAGCCGATCAATCCAATTCAGAATCAGCCGCCGAAGCCTGCTCCGGCGACTTGGGAGGAAAAACCCGCGATGTCTACAGATTCCATGCGTCCATTGAGTGCTACCGGCGACCGCGCCAGCGCGCGGCTCGGTTCTAGCCTGCACGTAAAAGGCGAGATCTCCGGCAGCGAAGATCTGCTGATCGACGGTTCGGTCGAAGGACTGATCCAGCTCGATGAGCGGAAACTAACCGTCGGCGCCACCGCTAAAGTCACCGCCGACATTATCGCCCGCGAAGTCGTGGTCTTCGGCACCGTCAAGGGCAACCTTCGCGCCAAGGACCGGATCGAGATCAAGAAGGACGGCTCCGTCAACGGGGACCTCACCACCTCGCGCATCATGATCGAGGACGGCGCCTACTTCAAGGGTTCGATCGAAATCGACAAGACCGCGGACAAGAGCAGCGGGCAGAGCGCTTTCGCCAAGTCGGCGGCCGCCCCGTCCTCCGCTCCGGCAGCCAAGACCATTTAGTTTCCGCTAGCTTAGCAGTTCGGCGATTTGCCAAAAGCGGCGTGGGCCACCGGCCCTCGCCGCTTTTTCTTTGCCCTTCCCGCTCGCCATATTTATTATCTTGACAATTAAATATGTTGTTGTAATCTTGCCCCCCTCCGCGCCCCAAGCGCCAGGGGGTCATCAGTGCCGCAACCTCGCCACGCCTTCCATGCCTGCCGCGCCTTATGTAGGCGCTGGGCTTTAGCCCGGCGAGCCGTTCCTCCCTTCTCTGTGAACTCCGCTTACCCACAGCTTCGAAGGGCGTCCTCCGCGCTCTCTGTGTTAATTTTTGCGTTTTTCTGCTCCGGCTGCGGCGGTGGCTTCGCCCAACCCCAAACCACCCAGACCTCTCCATCGCAAGATTTCTCGCTAACCCTCTCAACGAATGCCATCTCCGTCCCGCAAGGCGGCGCCAGCTCTCCAGTCAACATATTAGTCAACGCCCAAAACGGATTTGCGGGCGCGGTCCAGATTACTCTGAGTGACCTGCCCAGCGGCGTCCTCTCCACTCCGGCAAGTCCCTTCAACGTCGCCGTGGGCGCTAATGCCGCGGTAGTCTTTGGCGCCAACCCCAGCGCCGCCACCGGAAGCTTTACCATCACCGCCCAGGCCACCAGCGGCTCCCTTACCCATTCCGCAGGCTTCTCTCTCGTGGTGCAAAGCACCGCCCGATATACCGCGCAGGTCTACGCGAATCCCACACTGAACGGAGGACCAGCCCCCTACAAATTCCTGGCCTACGACCAGAAACGCCAATTCGTGTATCTGAGCGGCCCGTCGCAGATCGACGTTTTCGATTTACAGGCCGGGGCGTTCAAACCCGCCGGACTGACGCTCAACTGTCCGAGCTTTAACTCACCAGGTCCCTGCCCGGATGACGACGTGCGCGGTTTGGCCCTCACTCCGGACGGCTCCCAACTCATCGCCGCGGATTTTGGCTCGCAAAATATTTATCTGCTCGACCCGGATACGCCGGCAACACCAGCCGTCACTACATCGGTCGCCGCCACCGGTTACAACCCAGCGCGCGTCGCCGCCACCAGCACCGAAACAGTCTTCGTCGCTCTCAGCGCCGAAGCAACCCTCTCCGGCCAATGCACCTCTTGTCTTTCGCAACTCGACCTGACCACCAATCCGCCCACGGTCCAGTCCGCACCCCAGCCGGAGCTCACCAACTTGACCGCATCGCCTCTGGTGCTGGCCGACGCCGCAGGGGACCGGCTATTCCTTTGCTTCGCCACTCCGCCGGGCGGCCCTATCGGAATATCCGGCCCAGCAGGGAACGACTTCAAGATGTCGGCCACCAATGAAATCGCCAGTGAACTTTCGGCTTCCGCCGACGGAACCATGTTTGCCGCCGTCACCGGCGGTCTCATCGAAGTTCGCAATGTCGATTCGAATCGGGTAAGCACCGTCGTCGGCGCGTTCCCGCCCCCGGGGCTACAGCAAGTGCCCGGCCGCGTCTCCGTGCCAGGCATCGCCATGCACCCCAGCGGTGCTCTGGTGTATCAACCGTTTTTCACTGGCCCAGGCCCCGTAGCACCCCCCGCCACCGGCGTTCAGGGCGGCGTAGACGTTCTAGACGCTCATACCGGCCAACTGCGTCTGCGCGTGTTTCTTCCCGAACCTCTCGCCGCCCTCGCCACCGATGCCGACGGTCTACACGCCGGTTTCATCGCCCTCGATGAAACCGGCCAAAAAATATTTGCCATAACAACGTCGGGTCTCACGGTTGTCCAACTAACGAACGTGCCCCTGGGAATTGGCACTGTCTCGCCGGCCACGGTTTCCGCCTCCGGCGGCGCAACGCTCACCATCCGCGGCAGCGGCTTTCAAGCCGCCACCACGCTCACCATCGCCGGAAAACCGGCAACGGCCGCCTTCAAAGACACAAACACCCTCACCGTCGTAACCCCCGCCGTCTCCCCCGGCCCGCAGCAAATCATTGCTAGCAATCCCGACGGTGAATCCGTCTCTCTAAGCGCAGCCTTCACGGCAAACTAAGTTCAGGCGCAGTCGGCACCTCCACCTACTAGGCAGTTCTCGCAGCCATTGGTAGTGCCAGCATCCCTGCCAGCAAGCCCATCAGCGAACGCCAACCGGCCGCACATTCGCGATCCATCTTTCTCTCCGGAATCCGCTTCCAGGAACTGCAATCGTCGTGTTATTTCTAACTCCGAAAGACTATTCTGGAGGCCACGATGCTCGCCACAGCCAAGATGGTCGGTTTTCTCCTCACCAAGGATTACGAAAAAGCCAGAGCCTTCTTTGAAACCAAGCTCGGCTTCGAATTTGTCAGCCTCGACCAGTTCGCATTGGTCATGAGCATCGGCGGCCACAACATTCGCATCGTCAAAATCCCTAACTTCAGTCCGCTGCAAAGCACGGTCTTGGGTTGGGATGTAGCTGACATCCACGCGGTCGTTGCCTGGCTCAATCAACAAGGCGTCGCCTGCGAAAAATATCCCTTCGTGCAGGATCGCGAACTGGGCATCTGGAGCGCCCCCAGCGGCGCCAAAATAGCCTGGTTCAAAGATCCCGACGGCAACGTCCTCTCCGTGAGCCAGCATCCCTGATCTTCGGAACTCCGGCACGAATGGAATGGGGCTAAATCCGGTGTATACTCCCGGAACTTTGATTCCCCAGCCGAACCCCTCTGCCGTAGGCCTCAAAGATCTCCAAGGGGGACGCCATGAGCACAGCATCCGCGCGAACCGCTGACCAATCACTTACCATCCGCCGCGCCCAGCCGGCCGACGTCGAAGTCTGTGGCCACATCTGCTACAACGCTTTCACCACCCTCAACAAGCATCACAACTTCCCGCCCGATTTCCCCTCACCGGATGTCGCCATAGAAGTGATCTCCATGATGTTTTCCCATCCAGGATTCTTCTGCGTGGTCGCCGAACAGGACGGCAAGGTCGTCGGCAGCAACTGCCTGGACGAGCGCACGGTCATCGCCGGCATCGGTCCGATCACCATCGATCCGGCGGCGCAGAATCGCAGCGTGGGACGCCAGTTGATGCTCGCGGTGATGGACCGCGCTGCGGAGCGCCGCGCACCTGGTGTGCGGCTCGTGCAAGCCGCCTTTCACACCCGCTCTCTGTCTCTTTACGCCAAGCTGGGCTTCGACATTCGCGAGCCCCTCGTCGTGTTGCAGGGTCCGGCGATTCACGTCATACCCGGAGGCTGCTCCGTTCGGTCCGCCGCTCCCGCCGACTTGGCCGCGTGCAACGCCCTCTGCCACCGCGTACACGGCCACGACCGCTCCGGCGAATTGTCGGACATGATCGGCCTGGGCATGGCCCGCGTCGTCGAACGCGACGCGCGTATCACCGGCTACGCTTCGGTCATCGGATTCTTCGGCCACGCCGTGGCCGAAACCAACACCGACTTGCAGGCCCTCATCGGAGGCGCGGACGAATTCGCCGGACCGGGCTTCCTGCTGCCTAACCGCAACACGGAACTCTTCCGCTGGTGCTTGCAGCACGGCCTTCGGGTCGTCGAGCCCATGACCCTGATGAGCGTCGGCCTGTACAACGAACCCGCCGGCGTCTTTCTTCCGTCCATCACGTTTTGATGGGCAGGCGTCAACGCACTAGCCGCCGATCAGAAAAGTCTGTGCCGCTGCTCCCGGTACGCGTTCCTAACTTTTCCACTCCCGCGTTCATCCAACAAAACGAGGGATATTGTAAGATTCTTGCGCCGAGGCGAGACGCCATTCGGCAGGCCATCAAGGAGCAACGATGAAAACGCGCAGGTTGGGAAATTCCGATCTACAAATCACGCCAGTGGGCTTCGGCGCCTGGGCCATCGGTGGCACGGGTTACGACTTTGCCTGGGGCCATCAGAACGACGACGAATCGATCCCCGCCATCCACCGCGCGCTGGAACTCGGTGTGAACTGGATCGACACCGCTCCGGTCTATGGCATGGGGCACTCCGAAGAAATCGTGGCCGCCGCCCTGAAAGATTGGCGCGGCCCCCGCCCGCTGGTTTTCACCAAGTGCGTCCTCCGCTGGGACGACAAAGGTAGCGTCAGCCAGAACTTCAGCGCCGACTCCATCCGCCAAGAATGCGAAGACAGCCTGCGCCGCCTGCACGTAAGCGTGATCGATCTCTATCAGATGCACTGGCCGCCCGCCGACAACGGCCCGGGACTCGAAGAGGCCTGGCAAACCATGGCCGACCTGCAAAAAGAAGGCAAGGTCCGCTGGATCGGCGTCTCCAACTTCAGCGCCGCGCAGATGGAGCGCGCGGAGAAAATCGCGCCGGTGATTTCTCTCCAGCCTCCGTATTCGCTGATTCGACGGCAGATCGAGACGGAAACACTCCCGTATTGCGAGCAGCGGGACATCGGCGTCATCGCCTATTCCCCGATGGCCTCCGGCTTGCTTACCGGCGCGATGACCCGCGAACGCGCCGCCAATTTTCCCAAGGACGATTGGCGCACGCGCAACCCCGAATTCCGCGAGCCCAAGCTCACCAAAAATCTGGAGCTCGTCGAGCGCCTGCGGCAAGTTGGCGCCCGCTACAACCGGACGCCCGGTGAGGTGGCTATCGCCTGGACGCTGCGATTGCCCGCAGTCACCGGCGCCATCGTGGGCGCCCGCAACGCCAAGCAATCCGCAGGCGTCATGCGCGCTGGCGAACTGGAGCTAACGCCGCAGGACATCGCGGAAATCGAAGGCGCAGCTGCCGCGCACGCAGTGCGCTAATTCTCAAAATTAATCGGAGACGAAAAATGGATCTCGGGCTACGAGGCAAAACGGCGGTGGTGTCCGGCTCTACGGCGGGAATCGGTCTGGCGATCGCCGCTTCGCTGGCGGCGGAAGGCGCGAAGGTGGTCGTCAACGGCCGCACGGAAGCGCGGGTGGCGGCCGCCGTGGATCAAATACGCAGCCGCGTCGCCAACGCCGAAGTGCGCGGTATCGCCGCCGATCTGGGCACGTCCAGCGGCGTCGACCTATTTCTAAAGCAAGTGGCCGAAGCGGATGTGCTGGTGAACAACCTGGGCATCTTTGAACCTAAGCCCTTCGCGGAAATTCCCGACGAGGACTGGATGCGGTTTTTTGAAGTGAACGTTCTGAGCGGCGTCCGCCTAACGCGAAAATATCTGCCGGGAATGCTGAAGAAAAACTGGGGCCGCGTCATTTTTATTTCCAGCGAGTCCGCCCAGCACATCCCGGCGGAGATGATTCACTACGGCATGACCAAAACCGCGCAAGTGGCCGTCGCCCGCGGCTTGGCGGAATCCGTTGCGGGAACCGGTGTCACCGTGAATTCCGTGCTTGTCGGTCCCACGGCGTCGGAGGGAGCCGGTGTTTTCGTCGCCAGCATGGCCAAGCAGCAAAACATTTCGGAAGCAGAGGTGGAGAAGCAGTTTTTTGAGAAGGTCCGGCCCACGTCGCTGCTCAAGCGTTTTGAAACCACCGAGGAAGTAGCCGCCGTCGTGGCATTCGTCGCCAGCACCCAGGCCGTATCGATCAACGGGGCCGCGGTGCGCGCCGAAGGCGGCGTCATCCGCAGTATTTTCTAGCTTCCGGCTTCCAGCCTCGACCGGGCCGCGATGGTCGTTCCCGCAATCCCGCCTTTGTCCGCTGCTAAGCGCGCAGGTAATCCGGCTTCCAGTTCTTGACCAACTGCTTGATGGCCTTGCGCCCTTCGAGTTTGTCGGTCAGCACCTTGCGCGCCAGCGCGGGCAGCTCTGCGTCACTGGCAAAGCGCAGCGACACCAGTTGCGCCACGCTGAATTCATCGATGCGCGGTTGCAGGTCGGCGGGGAGCAGGCGCTGGTAGCGCAAGCGCTCTTCCAGCCGGATCACCCGGTCTTGCACTTTTAGCGTGGCGACCCTCGCAGTCAGAAACCCCAGCAGCAGCGCGAACGCTACTACTGCCGCGATGATCCCATCGATCGAGTAATTCCACGCTTTCAAGCGGTAAATCGACCATCCGAAGTTGAAGGCCATTACCGGCAAAACGAAAAAGTGGAACGGTGGGAAAAACTTGGTGTGATTCGCAAAATTCTGCTCAGCCATGAGAAACCTCCATTTCTGTGCGACAGATTCTAGCAGAACCACCGCAAATCCAAGAATCAAAGACCCGCGGTTCTGCATCCAAGGGTCTATGCGATACTTGTGGAAATGGAGAGCAAGAGCGGCGGAAACCGCGCAGGAAATGGAGAGAAGGAAGATGGCCAAAGCAAGCTGGGGCGGCAGGGTGATCGCGGAAAGCGATGCGTGCTTAGTTGTGGAAGGGAACCAGTATTTCCCGGCGGATGCCGTAGGAAAAGAATTTCTGAAACCGAGCAGCCACACGTCGGAATGCCCGTGGAAGGGCACCGCGCATTATTACCACGTGGAAGTGGACGGCATGAGGAACGACAACGCGGCGTGGTATTACCCGCAGCCGAAAGCCGGCGCCGAGCAAGTCAAAGATCGCATCGCTTTCTGGAAGGGCGTGCGCGTCGAAGGTTAGTGCTCTTTGTAGGCGCTGGGCTTCAGCCCGGCGAGCCACGCCGTCACGCCCGTGCCCTCTCAAGGCGCCGTTTTTTGCCAGTTGGGGTCATTTGGTGGTCTCGTTTTTGAAGACGGCCCCGTCGTGCATCACGAAGCGCACGTGCCCTAACACGCCGATGTCTTTCAACGGATCGCCGGAGACGGCGATGACGTCGGCGTAAGCGCCCGGGGCCAGCACGCCAATTTCCCCTTTCATTTCCAGCATATCGGCGGCGCGCGAAGTGGCCGCTTGGATAGCGTCCATCGGCGGCATCCCGAGTCCCACCATGCGCGGAAATTCCTGCGCGAGCGGCTCCGTCCAGGGAATCCCACCCATGTCGGTGCCGAAAACGATCTTCAAGTGCGCTTGCATGGCCTTCTTGAAAGAGATTTCATGCACCGCGGCTCGGGCCCGGTCGCGTTTTCCTTCCGGTGTGTCCGCCGGCGCCCAATCGTCGTAGTAAGGAGAAAGCGTCGGGCAATACCAGGTGCCCTGGCGGGCCATCTGCGCGATCTGCGCGTCGGTGATTTCCAGGCCGTGCTCGATGGAATCGCAACCACCGTCCAGCGCCCGCTGCAATCCGATGCCGTTGTAAGCGTGGCACGCCACTTTCTTTTGCCAGCCGTGCACCTCGTCGACAATGGCCTTCAGTTCTTCGACCGTCAGGGTCGGCTGCGAGACGAGATTGCCTTGTTTGTCCACCCACGAACGGTGGGTCATGTACACCTTGATCCAGTCCGCGCCATGTTCGAGCTGCTGCCGCGCTGCCTTGCGCGCCTCCACCGGGCCGTCGATAAGTTGCGCGCCCTTGGGCATGTCCAGCTCCGGCGCGTAACCCTCCAGGTTGTAGCCACCGGTCGTGGAAATCGCCCGCGTGGCGCAAAAAAGCCGTGGCCCGGGAATGGTGCCTTCCGCGATGGCCTGCTTAATCTCGACGTCGCCGTAGCCCGCGCCCTCGGTCTCCACATCGCGCAAGGTCGTGAAGCCCTGCTCCAGCGCCCGGCGGCAAGCAAAGGTCGCGCGAGCTGCTCGCAGTGCAAGGCCCGCCTTCAAGATGTTCTCGTCGTAGCCACCCTTGGCGGGATCTTCTCCCCACAGAAAAATGTGCGTGTGCGAATCGATCAGTCCGGGAAGCACGGTGTAGGCCGATAGATCGATGATCGTAGCGCCCGCGGGGATTTGAGCCGAAGAGGCGTCGGTGACCTTCTCGATGCGATTCCCGCGGACAAAGATGAGCTGGTTCTTGCGAGGCGCGTCGCTGGCGCCGTCGATCAACGAACCGGCACGAATGACGGTGAGCGCAGCCGCAGGCGTCGCGGCCGATTGCCCACGCGTGACCGCGCCTGCCATGATGGCGAAAAGGATGCAAAGCACGAGCTTATTCATGAGGGCCCCTCGAGAAGCGGCGGGTAGCTTGCCGCAAAGGTGCCACTCTTTGCAAGGAATACAGCGCACCATTCAGTGCTGCATCTCCACCAAGCTTCTAGCGGCCGTAGATCAATACGTGGGCTGTTCCCTTGATGGTCTTGCGGTCTCCCTTGGGGCCGCTTGGGGGCGTGAAGTCTGCGGTGATCAGAAATATGTTCTGGGTCTTCGGGTCGAGTCCCATGGTCTTGGCGCCGAATTCGGTTTTGATCTCTTCGACTGGGGTTAGCTTTTCCGGCGAGTCTTCGTGGAAGACGTGGAGCACGCCGGTGCGGGTGGAGGAGAACACAAAACCCGTGGCGGGATCATAGACGTTGGCGTCGACTCCGGCGGTGATGGGGAAGGACTGGAGCACCTTTCCGTTGTCCGCGTCCATCATCACCAGCTTGGTGGGATTGCGCCCCGCCGAGAATAGCCGATGGTGATCTCTGTCCATGGCCAGAGCCACGGCTTGTCCAGCCGGCTTGATGGACCATCGCGTCTTGACCGTCAGCGCGTGGCTATCGATGACCACGACTTCACTGGTGGATTCGTTGTTGTCGTAGATGGTGCCATTGCCGTCGGGGACCGGCTGCTCCGGGCCGCCGCCCATGTCGATGGTCTTGATCATGGTTTCTTTCACCGGATCGATCACTGACGCGTTCTTGCTGTCGCCGTTGAAGGTGAACACCAGCTTCGACGCAGGATCGTAGGTCAGCGAGTCGGCGTCCGGATAGGTTTTGATCTCGCCGGTGACCTTCAGTGTCTTGGTATCGAAGACCACCACCTTGGCCGCATCGCCGTCGGTGATAAATCCCTTGTTCAGTTCGGGTACCACCGCCACGCCGTGGCATTTCTTCAACCCGGTGATGGCGCCCACGACGGAGAAGTTATCCGCGTCCAGCACCTTGACCTCGGCGCCATGCGCAACGTAGACGCGACGCCCCGCGGGATCGACCGTGACGTAGTCAAAGTACTCGGCGTCTCCCGGTGCCGCGCCTATCGGCACACTCTTGATCAGGTGATAGCCGCTGCCCTCGGGACTCGCCAGTGCCATAGTTCCGAGGAGCACCAGGGAAGCGCAGGGCACAAGAAGAGCCACACCCAAGACTTTCATCGACCACCCTCCGTTTGAAGCCATCCGAGCTGGTTTCATGATGCTCCAGCGAACCTTACGGGCGGATCAATTTTGCCTGAAGGATTTTAATCCAACGCAGCCTGGTCCCGTGTCAGCCAGCAAGACGGTCCGGACTGCGTTTGCAACGGCATCAAGAAATGGGTCTAACTTTTCGGCAGAACGTTTGGCGCAAGAATCTCTACGGAGTCGCGACGATGGGTAGTTCGATGAAAGTCGATTGCTCGGGGGCATGGTAGATGCGCTGGGTGGCTTTGCGGTAGTCCGCCGGCTTGGCCCAGAAAATATTGGGGACAAAAGTCTGCGGGTTGCGATCGTAAAGCGGGAACCAACTGGACTGGATCTGAACCATTAGGCGATGGCCGGGGAGGAAGACATGGTTGGCGGTAGGTAAATTAAAGCGATAGAGCAGCGGCTTGTCGGCAGCGATGGCCTTGGGGGTTTCAAAGCTTTCGCGATAGCGGCCGCGGAAGATGTCGGCGGAAATCATCAGCTGGTAGCCACCCATGTTGGGCTGCCCGGCGACTTCGTCGGGGTACACGTCGATCAGCTTGACGACCCAGTCGGAGTCGGTGCCGCTGGTGGAGGCCACCAGGTTGGCGACCGGTTGGCCACTGATTTTTACAGGACTCGTCAGAGCATCGGAAACGAAAACCAGGACATCGGGGCGACCGGACGCTTCGCGCTGGTCGTCGACCAGCCATTGGGACCACGTAAGGCCGTTGCTGTAGCCCATGGGCTGACTGGGGCGTGACCGATAGGGAACTGGCTTGGCGGGATCGGAGACATATTCGTCGAAGGGCGCATCGGCGGATTTGGGAGCTGTAAAGCCGAGCTTGAGGCCAGCGGTGAGGTAAAGCGGCGTAGGCTTCGGAGCGCAGCCGGCCGCGCAGCCCGAGGGCCAAGATTGCAATCGCCGCCACACGTTGGTGCCAGTTTCGTACGCCGAAACCGGCGGGACGTCGGCCTTGGGAGCCGCATCCTTCAGGTATTGCGCCAGAAACGGCCCGAGAATTTCTCGCTGAAACTGGAGCGAGGTATCGGCGTTGAATTTCAGCGCGCCCAGCGTGCTGCCGTCGTCGATTTCCTGGCCGTGATGCCACGGGCCCATGACCAGAAAGACTTTGTCGTTGTTGGTGTCCTTGGGTTTGATGGCTTTGTAAACGGCGATGGCGCCGTAGATGTCTTCTTGATCCCAGAGGCTGTCGACCAGCATGACCGGCACTTTCAGCGGCTGGGCGGCGAGGATCTTGTCTACCGCTTGGTCGCGCCAGAAGGCGTCATAGCTGGGATGCTCTAGGATTTTGCGCCAGAAGCCGACCTGTTCGAGCGCGTGACGGCGGCCCAACTCGCCTGCCGAGCCTGCTTCCATGTACACGTCGTAGTCGTCGAAGTGGCTGGTCCACCATTTGGCCTTGTTGTCGCGGGTGGCTTCCTGTTCGTAGATGTAGCCCATGTTTTGCTCGCGGAAGGCACCGTTGTGGAACCAGTCGTCGCCCATCCAACCATCGACCATGGGATTCATGGGGACGGAGACTTTGAGGGCTGGGTGCGGATTGATGAGGGCCATCAGCGGCAGGAAGCCGTCGTAGGAAATGCCCAGGATGCCGACTTTGCCGTTGCTTTCCGGGATATTTTTGACCAGCCAGTCGATGGTGTCGTAGGTGTCGGTGGCGTGATCGACCGGCGTGGGATTCTGCGGGCCGTGCAGCGGACGGTTCATCACATAGTCGCCCTCCGAGCCGTATTTGCCGCGAACGTCTTGCACCACGCGGATGTAGCCGCCTTCGAGGATGACCGCCAGGGGATTGTCGTAGCCGTTGAGGATCGGGCCGAGGTGCGCGCTGTTCGCGTGGCCAGTGAGTTCGTTGGCGTCGTAAGGCGTGCGGGTTAGGAGAATGGGCGCGCCCTTGGCGCCTTTAGGGATGAGGATGACGGTGTGCAGCTTGACGGCGTCGCGCATGGGAATCATCACGTCGCGCCGGACGTAGTCAAAGCTATCGGTGGCGGGAACGAGCTTGGCGGGCGTCTCGCTGGGATAGTTCGGGTACGTCGCGGGCTCTTGCGGGGTCTGTGCCGACACCGGCTTGGTCAGGGCCAGGACGAATAGCAGCAGCGCGAGCGAAATCACAGCGGTAACGCGGCGGATCCGGGTCATAAGTTCTCTCAGAGATGCGAAGGATGAATGCGCCCTGTTCCAAGGATTGAGCGCCGGGATTATAGCCTCGCGTGACTCCGTTCGCCACTTTTACCGCCGGCTTTTTGGTTGGCGGTGAATCTTTCCTCGCTAGGCGTTACGTTCCCAGAAGGTTAGATTGCAGGCGGGAGTAGTTGTGTTCGTGGGCCCAGAGGGAGAGAGGAATGGCGGCGAGGTCGTCAACGATGGGGACGGCGTTGCCGTCCTTGGTGAGGTCGATGGTGCGGATGTAAAACCTGCAGGTGTCGCAGGATTCAACGCGGATGTGCGGGAATTGTTCCGCGACGTACACCGGAAGCTTGTCTTCGGCTTCTTCGCCGCAGGCGGGGCACAGGATTCGGCGAAAATCCCATTCGTTGAGGCAGAACGAACAGACCAGGCGGCGCTTGCCACCGTCGCCTTCCGGGCGAAGCACGCCAAGCAGCGGCGCGGAGCCGCAAAGACCGCAGACGCGCTGGGTGCCATCGAGGTGGGGCGGCGGCCGGTACAGTACCAGGAACTCGGCGTAGGGCTGCAAGAAGACTCGCAGAGCGAAGTCGGTCAGCGCCTCCGCGGTGTGATCCGGCGGTTGCTGCGGCTCAAGCGCGGCCGGATGCTTGACGCTGCCGCCCGCGCCCCAATAGACGGTCAGGAAAGTGATCCAGGCCGCGGGGCCTTGCAGGGAAAGTTGGCGCGCCGCTTCGGCGACCGGCGTGGGCCCGACGCTTTGCAGCAGCGAGAGCAGATCGGGGAAGTACTGCAGCAGGGCGGCGAGATTGAGTTCGGAGCGCAGGCCGTCATCCGGGCCCAGCAGCGGCTGATTGTCGCCGTGCTGCGCGAGCTGGGCATATAGGCGCTTTTGAAACCCGGCGAGCTGCCCATAAAAGGACAGAATTTCCGCGGCAAAAGGGTGGACTGATCCAAGGTGTTGCGCGCGACGAATGCGCGCGTCGTAATCGGGAGCGCCGGGTTGTGCTGCGGTCATTTGCGAGGCGTGGAAGATTCCACAATCTCTTTATACCATCCCGGGTGGTATCTCTTCGCAAATTCCTCGGAGACGTCGCCACGAATGACCGAACCGAACGCACCGCGTTCGGCAAAGACGCCCATATAGACGTGAATCAGGAAAAGACCGATGGTCAACAGCGCGGCCGAGGCGTGCGTCAGCACCGCCGCGTAGCGCAGCCAGCGCAAGCTCCAGGGAATATACTCCGGGAACCACAGCACCAGGCCGCTGAGCAGCAGCAAAATTCCGCACACGAAGAAACCCCAGAAGAGCAGCTTCTGGCCGGCATTGTAGCGCCCGGCGGGCGGCATTTTTTCATCCTGGTTGGTGATGTAATAGCGCATGGAGTTCCACCAGGCCCTGTCCACGTCCGTCATGTGCATCTGCGAGGCCCACATGTTGTACATCTGCAGCACCCCGGCGACGAAAATCAACCCGATCCACGGATGCAACATGCGCGAAACCGGCGCTCCGCCCAGCACCACCGCCAGCCAGAACAGCCACGGCGACCAGAATGCCAGGCCAGTCGCCAAAAGGTAGAGGTAGGAAAATCCCGCGACCCAATGGATCAGGCGTTCGCGAAAGGCGTAGCGCAGGATGTGGCCGTGAGGAAGCAGTTGCTCCTGATGACTCATGGCTGTTTCCCCTCGTGCGGCACCAGATCGTCTTCTTCCCGCGCTTTCGGACCGAAGCGCAAATAGTGGACGAACAGACCGATCAACCCACCAATCATCGCGGCGTTGCCGAGCCACTTCAGCGGGCCCTTCCAGAGCTTGACGGACCAGGGGATGCGCGGGTCTTTCGGGAGACCGCCGTAGATTTCGGGCTGCGTGGCGTCGTGCAAGACGTAGATCACGCCCGTGCCGCCGACACCCGGCGGATCGTAAACGCCGGCGTGCGGAAAATTGGAGTGCTCGCGAAGCTGCTTGGCGCGGCTCTCGGCCAGCTCTTTCATGTCGTCCTTGCTGCCGAAGTGCAGGCAACCGGTGGGGCAGGACTTGATGCAGGCCGGTTCCAGGCCTTCGCTGACGCGATCGGTGCACAGGGTGCACTTAAAAACGCGCTTGGTCTGCGGATTGAACTTGGGAATATTGAATGGGCAGCCGGTGATGCAGTAGCCGCAGCCGATGCATTTATCCTGCTGAAAATCGACGATGCCATTGGTGTACTGGATGATGGCGCCGTCGGCGGGGCAGGCCGCCAGGCAGCCGGGCTCGGCGCAGTGCATGCATTGATTCTTGCGCATGAGCCACATGAGCGTGCCGTCTTCGCGTTCATGTTCGTTGAAGAGGATCAGGTTCCAGTAATTCCAGCGGGTCTCCGGCATGGTCTGGTAGGTATTGTCGAAGACCGTTTCGCCGAAAGGCAGATCGTTCCACTCCATGCAGGCGACTTCGCAGGCTTTGCAGCCGATGCAGGTGGTGGTGTCGATGAGCTTGCAGACGGTGTACTCGCGCTGGGTATCCTCACCGGGAACGGTTCCGGAGTGGCCTGAGATTTTCTGAACGCGCAGTGTGGCCTGGCTCATGGGGTTCCTCTAGACCTTTTCCACCTTGACCATGAAACCCTTGAATTCCGGGGTGTAGGCATTGGGATCGACGACCGTCGGCGACAGCGAGTTGGTCAGCGTTTTCGCGGTCTTGCCTTCGTCTTCGGCGATGCCGCGGTAGCCCCAGTGGATGGGAATGCCGATCTGATAGGTTTTCTTGCCGTCGATCATCATGGGCTTGATGCGCTTGGTGACCATGGCTTTGGCGATATAGTCGCCGCGCGCGCTGGTGATTTTCAATTTTTCGCCGCCGCGCAGTCCCATGTCGTTGGCCATCTCAGCGGGAATTTCGATGAACGGTTCGGGAACCAACTGGACGTTCATCGGATTGTTCTTGGTCCAATAGTGATAATGCTCGGTCAGCCGGTAGGTGGTGCAGATGATGTTGTAGCCTTCCTTCGGCGAGCCGTACTTGTCGTCGGGAGTTTTGAAGCGCTTGACCACCGGGTTGTGCGTTCTCTGCGGGTGCAGCGGATTCTCGATGGGGCTCTCGATCGGCTCGTAGTGCTCCGGGAACGGGCCCTCCGCAAAAGCGCCGAGCGGCGCAAAAATCCGCCCGACCCCTTCCGGATTCATGATGAACGGGCCCATGTGATCCTTGGGCTTGGAGTCGGCTTTGAAGTCGGGCACGTCGTTGCCCGCCCACTTCTGCGTGGCTTCGTTCCACCACACCTGACGCCGGCTGGGATCCCAGGGCTTGCCCTCGAGATCGCAGGACGCGCGGTTGTACAGCACCCGGCGGTTGGCCGGCCAGGACCAGCCCCAGTTCTGATGCACGCCCATGTTCGACGGGTCGGTGGGATCGCGGCGCATCGTAAGGTTGCCCGCTTCGGTGAACGCCCCGGAGTAAATCCAGTTGCCGCAGGCGGTGGTGCCGTCGTCTTTCAGCCAGGCGAAGCCGGGAAGCTGCTGGCCCATTTTGATCTGCTGTTTGGTGGCCGGATCTTCGAGATCGGCGAGCGCCTTGCCGTTAATTTCCTTCAGCACTTCGGCCAGCGACGGATTGGACGGATCGGTGTACGCCCAAGTCAGCTTCAAGATCGGGTCGGGGAACTTGCCGCCGTCTTTCTTGTACAGATCGCGGACCTTCAGGAAAATCTGGGCCACGATGGCCTGGTCCAGCCGGCAGTCTCCCGGCATGGGCAGCGCGGTATTTTTCCATTGCAGCCAGCGGGCGGAGTTGGTAAAGGTGCCGTCTTTTTCGGCGAAGCCCGCGCAGGGCAAGCGGTAGACGGTGGTCTGGATCTGCTTCATTTCGTCGGTGGTGATGCCCGGGGATTTCCAGAATTCGCTGGTCTCGTCCGGATAGATTTCGCCGACCACCAGCCAATCGGCCTTTTTCAGGGCGTCAATATTTTTCTTGGAGTCCGGGCCGATGGCCACGCCATTCATGCCAAAGGCAAACAGGCCTTTGACGATGCCGTTGTACATGTTGTCCCACATCTGGACCCAGGAGTAATTGCGGTCGACTTTCGGCAAATAGCTGAAGGCCCAATCGGTTTGCTTGGTGGCTGCATCGCCGTAGAACGCCTTGAGCAAGCTGGCCGCGAACTTCGGCGTATTGCTCCAATAGTTGAAAGAATCCCAGGGCGCGGGCTTGGCAGGCTTCGGCGTGATTCTTTTCATCCAGCCCTCGAAGCTGTCGTCCGCGGGCGTCGGCACTTTCAAATAGCCCGGCAGGTTGTCGAAGATGCCGGCCATGTCCGTGGCGCCTTGAATGTTGGAGTGACCCCGCAAGGCGTTGACGCCGCCGCCCGCGCGGCCCACGTTGCCCATCAACAATTGGAGAATCGCCGCCGTGCGGATGATTTGCGTGCCGAAGGTGTGCTGGGTCCAACCCACGGCGTAAATAACCGTGGCGACTTTCTTGGTGTCGCCGTCTTTGCGGATGGACGTGAACAGATCGGCGGCTTTAAGGAATTGCTCCCTGGGAATGCCGGTGATGCGTTCGACCATCTCGGGGGTATAGCGGGAATAGTGTCTACGCAGCAGTTGGTACACGCAATTCGGGTTTTGCAGGGTCAGGTCGTAGTCGACTTTTTCCGGCATTGGCGGCAGCGGCGCCGGGAGGCTGCCTTGCCCGGTTTGCATCCCGCCCACGTTCTTTGCCGGTCCGCTGCCAGTGCCGGAGTAATTCCAACTGGCACGGTCGTAGCTCATCTTTTGTTCATCGAAGCCGGAGAAAACGCCGTCGGTGTCCGCGGGCAGCTTGAAATCGTTTTTGACCACAAACGCGGCGTTGGTGTAGTTGAGCAGGTAATCCTTGGCGATGCGGTTGTTCTCAATGGCGTAGCTGACCACGCCGCCCAGGAAGGCGATGTCCGCGCCCGCACGTATCTGGCAGAAAAGATCGGCGACCGAAGCGGTGCGCGTAAAGCGCGGATCGACGACGATCATTTTTGCGTTGCGGGTGCGCTTGGCTTCGATGGGCCACTTGAAGCCGCAAGGATGGTTCTCCGCCGGGTTCCCGCCCATGATCAGCATCATGTCGGTATTCTTGATATCGACCCAGCCGTTGGTCATCGCCCCGCGTCCGAATGTTGGTCCCAAACTTGAGACCGTGGGGCCGTGTCAAACTCTGGCCTGATTTTCCAGGTGCACGACCCCCAGGGCGCGCATGGACTTTACGACCAGATAGTTGAATTCGTTGGTGTCGGTGCAGCCGCCGGTGAAGCCGATGGACTCGCAACGGTTCACGGTGTGGCCAGCGGCGTCTTTTTCGATAAAGGTGGCGTCCCGCGTTTTCTTGACGCGCGCGGCGATTTCATTCAGCGCGTCATCCCAGGAGATGTCTTCCCATTGCGTGCCGCCCGGACGGCGCACCTGCGGCTTCAGCAGCCGCCGCTCGTTCATGATGTCTTGCTCCAGGGAAGAGCCCTTGGGGCAAAGCGTGCCGCGGTTGATGGGATGGTCGGGATCACCCTCGACGTGGACCACCTGGGCGGTCACGTTCTTGGCGCGGTCGCCGATCGTATAAATGATGACGCCGCAGCTCACGGAGCAGTACGGGCAGGTGGAGCGGGTCTCGTTAGCGCGGGCGATTTTGAGAGCGCGGAGTTGCGCGTAGGCGGGTTGCAAATCGAAACCGAAAACGGCCGCAGCGACTCCACCGACGGTCGTGAATTTCAGGAAATCTCGACGAGATGGATGCATCGGGGCTCCCACTCCGCGAGGAACAGGGGGAACAATCTCGCGGAGACAGGCTATAAATAGAACGCTTGCGACCTTCTGTCAAGGAACTTGTCGCGTTGGAATATTTGCGTAAGGTAAACGCTGTATGAATGAGAGGTTACAACCGGCGAATATCCCGCCGGCGCCTGCAACCCTCAGTGCATTGCGGCTGGACCGCCCTTCGAACTCGGACGATGCATTAAAAAAATAAACGGAATCATGAACAAGAACAACCCAGCCAACATGCGGAACACGGTGTTGTAGGCCAGCATGCTGGCCTGGTGCTGCACCATCCGAAATAGCGTCTCGCGGGCCTGCTGGGCCGCAGCAACCATATCTCCGCTCTTGCTCATGAACATTTTTTGCAGGGCGCTGAACATCTGGCGCGAGCTGGCGTCGTAGGGATTCACGTGGCGCCCGAGGATGTCGATGTTGGCCTGCTCGCGGCGGATTTGCACGGTGTTCACGGCGGAGATGCCGATGCTGCCACCGAGGTTGCGTACCAAATTGAACAGGCTGGTGGCGTTGCCCATGGTTTCCTTGGGAATCGGGCCCATGGTGATGGTGGTGAGCGGAACGAAGACCAGGCCGAGCGCCAGACCCATCTCGAATTGCGGCCAGAAATAATCCCAATAGCCCGCCTGGAGATTCAGCCGGGAGAATTGCCACAGCGTGGTGGCGCAAACGAGCATGCCCAAAGTGAGCAGCCTGCGCGGGTCAAATTTCGTCATGATCAGGCCCACGACCGGCATGGCGATGAACGATCCCAGCCCGCGGGGGGCCATGGCGATTCCCGCGCGCAATGCCGGATAGCCCAGCAGGGTTTGCAGCACCAGGGGAATGAGCACGGTGGTGCTGTACAAGCCGACGCCCAGCATGGACATCAAAAAGACACCCGTGGAATAGGTGCGATTTTTAAAGACACGCAGATTCACGACCGGGTCGGCGGCGCGCAGCTCGTGCACAATGAAGGCGAGGATGGCAACGGCGGAAACCACGGCGGCGGCGGTAATCCAACTGGTGGCGAACCAATCTTTTTCCTGGCCCTTGTCGAGCAGGATTTGCAGCATGCCGATTCCCACGGCCAGCATGCCGATGCCCCAGTAGTCCACTTTCGAGGAAGCGCGTTTAATGTACGCAGGGTCCCACACAAACATGCGGGTCATGACGATGGAAAGGAGACCGATGGGCACGTTGATGTAAAACACCCAGCGCCAACTGTAGCTGTCGGTCAGCCAGCCGCCGAGGACCGGTCCGAGAAGAGGAGCCACGACGATTCCGAGTCCCCAGAAGCCCATGGCTTTGCCGCGATCTTCCGGCGGGAAGGATTCGAGCAATACGGCTTGGGAGATGGGCTGCAAACCGCCGCCGCACGCGCCTTGAATTACGCGGCAGACGATCAGGAACGGCAGGCTCGGAGCGAGGCCGCACAAAAAAGACGCGATCGTGAATCCGGTCACCGATAGCAGCAGCATCCGTTTGCGGCCAAAGAAATTAGAGAGCCATCCGGTCAGCGGGAGAATGATGGCGTTGGAAACCAGGTAGGAAGTCAGCGTCCAGGTCGCTTCGTCCACCGTGGCAGACAAGCTGCCGGCAATGTGTGGCAGGGAGACGTTCACCACCGTGGTGTCCAGCACTTCCATGAACGTGCTGAGCATCACCGCTACGGCGATAATCCACGGATTGATGTGTTGAGGATTTCGAGCAGCGTCCTCGGGCATGCGGAATCTCTCGTGTATCCCGGACGAGCGCCAAAGATACACAGATAACGTAACCACATCCCGGCCGCTCGCGGCCATACCATTCTTTGCGGGGCGAGTTCATCTGGCTACCGCTGCTCATGGCTTCAGTGCCTGGTCCCGCGCAGCATGTCCATCCGTAGCCTAAGAAGAAACTCCGAGCTGGATTGTTCGGGGCAGTCGGAGCGCTCCAGCACCAGGACGCGATGCTTGTAGTCGAGGGAAACCGAATCCCAAAGGCTGAGGACGTCTTTTCCCAGGATGCCGTCGAGTTCCTGGCCGATCTTGGTCTCCAGAGAACGCAGACTGCGGGACAGTACGTTTGCGTCCGGGAGATCGCGAGCGCCCACGGTGAACGATTTGACGCGGACCACGTTCCAGAGGTCCACGGGCTCGGCCACCGAGACGGTTACGGCGCTGCCACGAATCTGCTCGACGACTGGCAGCACTACACGATCGGAATTGATGACCGTCGTGCCCGCGGAGTCGACGATAAACGTCATGGGCTTTTGATCGACGCCGATGGTAACCAGCGCCAGGCCTTCGCGGAATGTGAGAGGCAGGGTGCCCTTGGCGCAGGTGTTGACTGCCGAGGGATGCACAGAGTTTGCGCTCCGGGATTGGGCGCGAAGCGCGTCTTGACCCAGCGTCATGTGGAGTATCACCACGATCGCTAGCAGCCACTTCCCGGGAACGCCAAGCTCCTGATCGGCGCCTGTCGGGCGACCTATTCGCGGAGCTGCAACCACAGTTTCCGTTGATTTCATGGGTGTGTATTTCCTCGACTTGGGTTTCAACTTGGCGATGATGCGGTGCATGCGTCGGTGCGCCAACGAGAGAAGGGCGAACGACCGCATTATTTTGGCCAACAGCCGCGCGGCAGCGGCGAGCGCGTTTCGCGTTAACGAGCTTTCACAAAAGGTAAAGTGCGGCGCGGCGAGGATCGAATGGCGCTGGCCGCCGGGATCGAACCGTTGGCCAGCTCGGCTGGTCCTTTGGCCCGAAAACCGTTTCTTGATGCCGACTCCGTGGCAAAATGTGGATACGCCGCCACCCAACGGAATCGGGCCTTGTGGGTTCGTCGGGTAAGGGCGAAGCGATTCGTCCCAGCGAGTGGAGAAACTATGGCGCAAGTCGCAATGGAAAACGTATCTTCGCGCGGCAACCCGTTTCGTCTCCCCACAATTGCGATCGCCTTTCTTGTTTGGACTTTGGTCGCCTGCTTGTCTTACGTGCGGTACTACCTTCGCGATCCGCACATCCGGATATGGCCGGACAGTCTAATCTGGCTGGACTGTTTTTATCCCTGGGCGTTGTTAACTCCGTTGGTGTTCGGTTTGGAGAAGCGCTTTCCGCTAGGTCCTGCACGGCTGGCCAGAAACGTCGGGGTTCTCTTGTTGGCAAGCTGCGTCTTGGCCTATGTCGCGTTCGCGCTCAGCGTGATCATCGCCGTGGTGGTGCAATTTTTTGTCTCGGAGCCTCGGGTATTGAGCACGATTCTGGGCCAGCCGATGGCCGTACTGCGTCTATGTGTGATTCGAGCGCGCCTGTGGCCGATTCCGGCCGACGCGTTCTGGATCCATGGATTTCTTTGCTGGTGCACCTTTGGCACCGGTTGCGTCCTTCGCCGGTTTTCTCAGTTGCACGAACGGGAGCGCGAGGCCGACCGGCTGGAGTTGGAAAAATCGAAGCTGGAATTCAGTTTGAAGCAGGCCGAACTGGAAGCCTTGCGTATGCGGCTGAATCCGCACTTCTTGTTCAACACGCTGCAAAACATTTCCGTCCTGGCGCAGCAGGATCCCCGGACCGCCAGCCAGATGATTACTCGCCTCGGCGATTTGTTGCGGACGGCGTTTCGGCGCGACGCGCAGCCGGAAGTTACCCTGGAAACGGAACTGGGCTTGACGCAGGCTTACGTGGACGTGGAGAGAATGAGGTTTCGCGAACGGCTGTCCGTGCGCGTGGAGATAGCGCCGGGAACGGAGCAATCCATGGTGCCGACGTTTTTGCTCCAGCCGCTGGTGGAGAATGCCATCAAGCATGGTCTTAGCGAACCGCGGGGCGGGGGGCAGATACAAATTCGCAGCGCGAAGGAAGAGGATCGGCTGGTGCTTTCGGTGAGCGACAATGGGCGGGGGTTGGCCGCGGAGAGCTTGAAAGAACTGGAGCTGGGCGTGGGGCTGGGCTCCACGTGCGAGCGGCTGGCGCGCATGTACCCGGAGCGGCACGAGCTGGCGGTGCGCAAACTGCACGAAGGCGGCACCGAAGTCCGCGTGGTACTGCCGTTTCGTTTGAACGTGGCGCCGGCGTAAAAGTATGAGCGATCTGCGGGTGCTAATTGTCGATGATGAGCCGCTGATTCGGCTGGGTGTTCGCAATGGCTTGGCGGGCCTTGGCGGGATCGAGGTTGCCGGCGAATGCGAATCGGGCGAGCAGGCTATCCAGGCGATTTTGTCGCAACAAATTGATTTGGTGCTGCTGGATGTGCAGATGCCGGATTGCACCGGCTTGGATGTGGTGCGCCAGATCGGGCCGCAGCGGATGCCCATGGTGGTCTTCGTCACGGCCTATGACGAATACGCAGTGAAGGCCTTCGAGATGAACGCCGTCGACTATTTGCTGAAGCCCTTTGACGACGAGAGATTGCGACAGAGCATCGAGCGCGCCCGTGAACGGCACGCCACGCGGAATCAATCTTCGCTTACGCAGCAACTGCAAGCTCTACTGGATACCCGGCGCGAATGGTCCGATCGATTTGTGGTGCGCAACACCGACCGCTATGAATTCGTCGCGGTGGAGTCCATCGAGTGGATCGAATCGGCCGACAACTACGTGCAACTGCACTGCGGGACCAAGATGCATCTGCTGGGCGAGACGCTCACCGGCGTGCAGGAGAAACTTGATCCGCGAAAATTTCAGCGCATTCACCGCTGCCGCATCGTCAACATCTCGCGCATCAGCGCGATTCACCCCATGGTGAACGGGACCTATTCGGTGGAGCTGCGCAACGGCACGCGGCTCACCTCCGGCAGGCAGTACAAGGACGCCATCCAAGGTTTGATTCGCTAAGTCCGTTAAGCCGGGGCGAAATTCACTCGCAGCGGAGCGCCACGGTGGGGTCAATGCGCGAAGCGCGCCGGGCAGGAACGTAACTGGCTATTAAGGCGACCGCAACGAGGAAAGCGCTGGCGGCCACCAGCGATAGCGGATCATTCGGCTGCAATCCAAACAGCAATGTGCCGGCGCCTCTGGCCACGGCCAGAGAAAGAAGGATCCCAGCTGTCACGCCGACCGCCAGCATCAGCAGCGTTCGGCGAATGATATCGCCGACAATGTCTTGCGGGATGGCGCCCAGGGCCATGCGGATGCCGATCTCATTCCTGCGCGTGGCGATGATGTAAGAAATAACTCCATAAAGCCCGATCATGGCCAGCAGGGCCGCCAAGGCCCCGAAAAATCCGGAAAGCAGGGCCATCATCCGTTCGCGCACCAGTCCGTTCTGAATGTCCGCCCGGAAGACGTGGAATTCCGTTTGAATCCCGGGATTCACTTGCACCAGTTTTTGCCGCACCGCGGAGATCAGCGCCGACGCGGGTATCGACGAGCGGACGAACAGGCTAGACCAGGTGCGCGGCGCCGGGAACTGGGATAGCGGGCCGAAGGTCAGCGGCGGCGTGACGTCGCGCAGGCTGGCATACTTGGTGTCTTTCACCTCGCCGACGATCTGATATTCCGTGGCCGGGAAATCCGGCTCGGCGCGGGTGCGCAACGTCTTTCCGATGGGGTTGGCCCCAGCGAGAAAGGTGCGGGCAAAGGTCTGGTTTACGATCGCGGCGTGGGGCGACGTTCGGGTGTCGCGATCGTTAAAATCGCGGCCTGCGAGCAGGGGAATCTGCATGGTCTGGAAATATCCGGGACTGACCCAAGCGAACTTCGACGCTCCCTGGGAGCCTTGGAGGTCCACGCCGAGGGACCAACTGGTGCCGTTTAGGGGAACGTGGGTAGAGGTCGCGGCCGATTCCACCTGGGGGATCGAGCGGATCTGCTCTAACACCTCTCTGAGAAAGGGCTCGACGCGCTCGGGAGGCAAGTCCAAC
Organism: uncultured Acidobacteriota bacterium; assembly: GCA_963788495.1. GTDB lineage: Bacteria > Acidobacteriota > Terriglobia > Acidiferrales > UBA7541 > Acidiferrum. The sequence continues at coordinate 672,364 of CAWBGX010000010.1, forward strand.
TTCATGAGATTCAAGAAACTGAACACGATGCCTGTTTCCCGGAAACCCGGGTCGAGGGTCATCAGGTTCCGGAAGCTGCGGACAAATAACAGCGCCCCCACCAGGAGCACCAGCGACACCGCAATTTGCGAAACCACCAGCGCCCGCTGAAACGAAAAGCGTCCGCGTCCGGAGGTCATTCCGCGGCCCCCGACCTTCAGCACGGTGGCCGGCTCGGTTTGCGAAGATCGAAATGCCGGAGCGAGGCTGAAGACGACGCAGGTCGACAAGGCGATCGCGGCGGTAAACGCCAGCACGCGCCAGTCGGTGCTGAGGTCGAGCCGCAGCAGGTTATCTTCGCTGCTGAGGACCCCCACCACGCTGCGGCTGAGCACCTTCGCCAGCGCGAAGCCCAGGATGGCCCCGCCGCCGGCAAGCAACAGGCCCTCGGCCAGCAATTGGCGGATGAGCTGCCAACGCGACGCTCCCAGGGCCAGTCGCACGGCCATTTCCCGTTCGCGAGTGCTGGCCCGCGCCAGCATGAGGTTGGCGAGATTGGCGCAAGCGATCAGCAGCACCAATCCGGTAATTCCCAGGAGCAGCGAGAGCGACGTGTCGTAGGTCTTACGCAGCTCGCTGACGCCGTTGCCCGCGGGATAGGCGGTCAGCCGGAATTGCCGGTATCTGTCCAGATAGGAATTGCTGTACCCGTCCGGCAAGGTCGCTTCAATAATTCCGGGACTGATGGCGTCCAATTGCGCCGCAGCCCGCGCGACAGTCCAGTCCGGCTTCAGACGCCCGATGATGGATAGCCAGAAAAAGTCGCGACGCCTTAGGACTTCGCTGCCGGCCGGGCTGTAAGCGCTGACGGAGCAAAGCGGCACGGCGAAATCGAACTTTTTTCCGACCTCCAGACCGAAGAAACCTGGCGGGGTCACCCCGAGCACTTCTGTCGGTTGGCCCTCGATGGTCAGGATACTGCCGATCGCCGAATCCTGCCGGCCGAAGTGGTTCTGCCAAAACGCGTAGCTGATCACGGCGCCCGGCGCGCCACAGCCTGGGCGATCGTCTTCCGGGGTAAAGAGGCGGCCTTTGACGGGAGCTATGCCCAGGGTTGCGAATGTTTCTCCACTGACCCAGACACCTTGGGCGCGCTGCTCCTCGGAGCCCTGGCCCAAACGAAAATCATTACTTTGCCAGGCAAACATGGTGGAAAAGGCCTGCTGTTGGGCGCGGATTTCTTGCCAGAGCGGATAGCTGAGCTTGGTTTCGTCCGCCCTGACCCCAAACGTGCGATTGCCGCCGCGGATTTGCACGGAGGCCAGCGATTGCGGATCGGCGACCGGCAGGCTGCGCAGTCGGACGGCGTCGAGCAGCTGGAAGATGGCGGTGTTGGCGCCGATGCCGAGGGCCAGGGTCAGTATTGCGGTGGCCGTGAAGCCCGGGCTCTTGCGTAGGGAACGCAGAGCGAAGCGCAATTCTCGCGGGAGGTTGGACTTCGGCGGGGTTAGGGAAATCACAATTCCTCGGCTCGACATATACCGCTACGGATTGCGGAAGGTCAAGGTATGGGTGGATTGTTTCGCAGAGGGTCAGACGGGTTTGGTTCTGGCCCCCTCCTCCCTTTTTCGTAAGTGTTGATTCTAAAGAGAGTTAAAGTGCTTTATTTTGATACACTTTTGCAAGTGTTCATTCTGAAGAGGTTAGAGCCGGTTTTTGTTTATTAGAGAGTTAACAGAAGACGTCTTGGACGCCATGGCCGATGCCCCTGTAGAGAGCGACGATTGTGAGTCTTGCGCCGGCTTGGTATGGAGTCGGGCTACGGGATCAAAGCGGCGACGAGCCGCCGCACTCCATAGTTGTACTTGCCAATACTATAGAACAGAAGTTACTTTCTGTCTCCGGAAAAATGGGGGGCTGGCGGGTGCCGGTCATCGATCGCCTACCATTTCTAGAACGGCGCCGCCCTGGGTCTCCAGATGGATGGCCGGTACGCGCGGCCGCGTCAGGGCTATGCGGGCGTTGGCCAGGCTGTTGTTGGCCACCTCGAAGGTGCCGGTACAGTCGGTCTTCAGGTACGGTAGGCGGTGGACGCTTCTTCCCGTGCCATCGATGGCCACTTCGATTTGGGCGCCATTTTTTCCTGGAGCGTGGAAGCGCCACTCCAGCGAATTGCGGTTCCGGAGCTGGTCGTTAAGGTCCTTAAACTCCAAGGCTTGGTTGCCGTGCCAGAGGAGCGCTTTGCGAAAGACCAATCCCATGGGCATCTCGTAGACGAGAGCTTCGAGCGTTGAGAGAGAACCATCTGGATTCACGAAAGCGGCGTGGGTCCAAGTCCAGAAATTGCGGTGGCGGAATCCGCAGTTGTGGCCTTGCACGCCCGTACCGAGAGGCTCGCCGCGAAAGGCGCGGCCATCCAGGGCGATCTCCCCGGAAAACACCGCATCCGAGTGCGGCGTTCGTGAGAAACCAATCCAGCCCTTGCTGCTAAGAGTGGTGCGGAAGCGGGAGTGGTATCGCAGGTCCCAGCGAATTTCGTGGCCATCGACGCTTCATCTGGCCGCGACACGATTGATCATCGATGGAGTTCGCACCAGCCGCGAAGGTAAACGGAGACTGCTGCCGGGCGCTGAGCGTCAGTTCTTGCAAAGGGAATCCCTGGATCCAGTGCTGTGCGTCCCCATCGCGGGGAAACCAAGTGGCCCATACCTGCACGGGCATGCCCTGCGGACTGGCGTTGCATCCAAGACGTCCCGGGTTCATGAGGAGATAGCGAAACCACCACGCGCCGCTGCCGTCGGCCAGCCCCAAACGGAGGAACCAGACCTCGTAGCGCCGCTTCATGGAACGCGCGGAGTAAACTTCGTTAAGGGTTTTCGGCATCGGCAGCTTGGAGGGCGGCAAACGCTATTTCGCGGCCGCGGAGGCTGCTTGCGGGGGAGGCGCATCCGTGTCGATGATGGCGGCGGTGGCGCGGTAGCGCACCAGCAGCAGGGTGAGATCGTCGGCCTGGCTGGCGCCACGGGCAAAATTCTCCACGGATTCGAGCACGGTTTGTTGCAACTGGTCGAGCGGCGTTTGCATGTGCCCGGTGAGCACTTGGCGAAGCCGCGGTACGCCGAAGAGCTCTTCGCCGGGGTCCATGGCTTCGGTGACACCGTCGCTGAAGAGCACCAGGGTGTCGCCGGGCTCGAGCTTCAGGGACACGGCGGTGTATTCGGCTTCGGGGACCAGGCCGACGGGATAGGAGCCTTCGGTGAAAACGTCCTCGGCAACTCCCTTGCGAATGAGGAATGGCGAAGGATGTCCGGCGTTGATGTATTCCAAATGGCCTTGCTCGTCGAGGATTCCGAAAAACATGGTGGCGTAGCGGCCGACCTCGGCGTGATCGCACAGGAAGCGGTTAATGTGATTGAAGGCAAGCGCGGGATCGGTGCCCAGAGTCATGCCGGAGAGCGCGCCCTGCAAGAGGGTAGCGAGCAGCGCGGCGCCGAGACCTTTGCCGGAAACGTCGGCGATGAGGAACGCGGTGCGATTGCCGCCGAGCGGGAAGACGTCGAAGTAGTCGCCGCCCACCGAAAGGCAAGGGAAGTTAATGCCGCTGACGGAAAGATGCGGGTAGTCGCGGAAATTGCGGGGCAGGAGCGCCTGCTGCATGTCGCGGGCAATGTTGATTTCCTGCTCCATGCGCTGGCGTTCGCGCTCGCGCTCGACCAGGCGGGCATTATCGAGAATGCTGGCGGCGTCGGCGGCCAGGGCGTCCAGGATTTGACGGTCGAGCTTCGAGAAGGCGGCCGGGCGCCGGGAATCGAGGTACACCACGCCCAGAAAATCGCCGCGCTTGATGTTGATCATGGACTGGTCGGTGTTCGCGCGGGACATGGCAAAGAGCGGAATGACCACGACGGCGCGGAGCCTTTGCGCCACGATGCTCTGCGCGGCTTGCAGGTCCATGTCGGCTTGCGCGAGATCTTCGGTGATGACCGCGGACTGTTTTTTCAGCGCCAGCTGAATGGCGGTCTGGCTGGGGGTGAGGCTCTCCGGCGGGAGGCGCAGGCCGCCGCTGCGCCGCGCGAGGCGGACTTTCAGCGTGCCTTTTTCGTCGACCTCCAAGAGCAGGCCGCGATCGGCATCGGTGACGGAAACGGCGTAGTCCAGCATGGTGCCCAGGACCGAATCGAGCGGCAATTGCGAGTGCAGCAGCGTGGTGGCTTCCAGAAGGAGATTGAGTTTGCGAAGGCCTCCGCCGGTGGGCTCGGAGCTGGTGATGTGCTCGATGCGGGTGAGGAGATGCGGGAGCGAGTCGGTGCTGGCGTTGGGTGCCGAGCGATAGATGATTTCGTAGGAGTCGTCGAGGCCGAAGGTGATGGAGTCGCCGTCTTGCAACTCGCGGCTCTCCACTTTTTCGCCGTTCACGAACAGGCCGCGGCGCTGGCCGCGATCCTCAATGTAGTACTTGTTGGCTTCGGTGACGATGGCGCCGCAATTCCGGGAGATGCGGCGGTCGGCCAGTTGCAGATGATTGCCGGTTTCCGCGCCACGACCGATCAGGAAGGGCACCTGGGTGACCCGGACGTAACGCCGCGCGCCGTCGGGAGATACCACCTCAAGGACGGTTTCGGCGAGATTGGGAACGGTGTCCGGCATAGGCGGATCGCTGCCGGGATTGTAGCACGCGGAGGGTGCTCCCCGTGGGCCTGGAGAGCCGGGACACTGGCGTTCTAAGAGAGCTCTGATCCCTCGATAATGCCGGGTAAGAAACGGAGGCGGTATTGCGCCATACGGTCTATAAGCAAACAGTAATAATAGCCGAATGCATTTTCCTCCGTGGTTCCTAGCTGGCGACAGGCTCCCAATGTCCCCCCGTCCGTACCCTGTCCTCGGTACCTTTGCTCCATTTTCGCTAAACAGTTGTAACGGTACTGTGTCATTGCGGGCGAGTGTCGGGTGCAGTCATGGCCCTGGACCGAGGCCCTTAGAGCGTGTCTTATGAGCGAGCCTGGAAAAGACCTGCAAGTTCTTGTAGTGGACGATTCGTCGGTGTACCGCAAGCTGATTACCGACACGTTGTACTACCAACCCTATTCTCTGCTGGTGGCCAAGAGCGCCGGCGAGGCGCTGGAGCTGTTCGCCAAGCACGCGCCGCCGATTGTGCTCACCGACTGGATGATGCCCGACCTTACCGGGCTGGAATTGTGCCAGCGGATCCGCAATGACTCGCAGAGTTCTTACACCTACGTCATTTTGCTCACCAGCATGACCGAGAAAGACAGCGTCGTGAAAGGCCTGGAAGCGGGCGCCGACGACTACCTGACCAAGCCTTTCGATCCCGGCGAACTGCAAGCGCGACTCGCCGTAGGGAGCAGAATCATACGGCTGCACCGGCAAATCGAGGCCAAGAACCAGCAACTGGAAGAGACCAGCCGGATCGACCCGCTGACCGGTCTTCCCAATCAGCGGGCGATTCAGGAATGGGCCACCTGGCAGCTTAAAGGCGCCGCGCAGCACGGTTTTCCGGTGTGGCTGGTGCTTGCCGACGTGGATGGGTTCCAAAAGCTGAACGAGACGCATGGCCGGGAAGCGGGCGACGCCGTTTTGAAGGATTTTGCGCAAATCATCCGGGACAATTCGCGCTCGTCCGACATGTGCGGGCGTTTGAGCGACGACGAATTCATCTTTATCCTGACGCACACTTCCAAGGAAGACCTTCCCCTGACGATCGAGAAATTTCGCCACTATTTCGAGCAGCACGTGTGCACGCATGAGGGGCAAAACGTGAAGGCCACGGCTAGTTTTGGAGCTGTAGGGTTTGCGGGCCTGGACGCGCCGGAGTTTGCCACCCTGGTGCGGCATGCGGACCACGCGCTGTTCGCCGCGAAACAGGCCGGCGGGAATCAGATCAAAATCGTGGGCTAGGCGGGGGATTGCGATGCAGGTTCGTCGCTATCGGCCGGTCCGTGTGCTCGAAAGCAGCCGAGCGGCGGCTGCTTCAGGATGCGGCGTGAAACCAACCAGTTTGGCTGCTTTGGCTCGGTGACTGGGCCACAGAACGCTCCTCCAAGCGGGACACCCACTGGCAGGTCTCGCAGCTGTGGACGTGGTTGCGGACGACGGAATACGCTTTGGCGTAGTTGGCCTGGAGGCGACGGAGTTCGTCGTCTACTTTCTTTCCCGAGCGGCCCGATTCGCGAATCGCAGCGCGCTGATCGTTCCAAATTTGGCACGCTGTCTGGCACTTTTCTAGAAGAGTTTCATAGGTGGTGCAGATCGCGGTTTTGACAAAGGCTTCTTCGCTCATTTGTGATTCCCCCATCCACGACGCTGAGGAGCATTCCGCTCGCCATTTCCGGCACTTAATTAACTGCCGAGTTTTCGGTGCTTTAGAAGAGGGACCGACGCGGACATACGGGAAAGGCGGTAGGGAAACGTTACCGCGCTTTTGGGCGGGAGCTTGTAGGTTTTACGCGGAGGGTGACGCAGGGTGCCCGTAGGTGGATCGAGTTCTAGTACGTATGGAACTATGTAGTGGAAATCGTGTAGAATCTACCGAAAATTGCCGGTCCATTGGCGTGTGGGACCCCTTACCTCACCAAAGAATGTCAAATATCTTATCTATTGTCATTGACTTGCGAGGAGGTAGCAACTTCGTGGTTGAGGTGTGGGTTTCTACTTGCAGCAGCTCTTACGGTTGCTAACGTGATCTTATGAGTATGGCCAGACACTTGGGACTGCTGCTTTTCCTGCTCGGCCTCGCGGTGCGGGCCAAGGCGGACGTCGCCATTCTGTTGGAAGAACCCTATAGCTATGACGGTGCGCTGGCTGGGACGGGACACGCGGCCGTCTACTTGACCCGCGTTTGCGCTGCTTCTCCCACCGAATTGCGGCGCTGCCAGCCCGGGGAGCCCGGCGTTGTCATCAGCCGCTATCACCGGATTGCTGGCCACGACTGGATTGCCATTCCGCTGTACTCGTACTTGTATGCGGTGGACCGGCCGGAAGACATTCCCCTTTTTGCGGACGCCAAGCTGGAGGCCGCCCTCCGGGATCAGTACCGCCGCAAGTACCTGAGAGATATGGTTCCGGACACGCCCTCTGGAGCGGCGCCGGGCGGAGATTGGTACGAGTTGATTGGGTCGGCATACGACCGCACGCTCTACGGTTTTCAGATCGAGACCAGCCCCGAGCAAGATGACGCGTTTATTGCGCGGTATAACGACGGCGCGAATCGCGAATCGTACCGGCTGGTGTCGCGGAATTGCGCGGACTTCGTGCGTGACGCGGTCAACTTCTATTACCCGAAGGCCAGCAAGCGCAGCTTGATCGCCGATTTGGACGTGTCGACGCCGAAGCACGCGGCCAAGTCGCTGGTGCAGTACAGCGCGCGGCATCCCGAGTTGCGCTTCACCACTTTCGTGATTCCTCAGGTGCCGGGGACCATCCGGCGCAGCCGGCCGGTGCACGGCCTGGTGGAATCGGTCTTCAAGGCCAAGAAGTACGAATTGCCGCTGCTGGCGTTGCATCCCGTCGTTGCGGGCGGGTTCGCAGTGGCCTACGTGGCCAGCGGGCGTTTCGATCCGGCGAAAAATGCATTGGTTTTCGCGCCGGGCGGGGAATTGAACCCACCGCTGAACGCTAAAGAGCGGCGCGAGTATGGGAAAGGCCTCGACGAGGTGACGCGTGCGCGAGTCGAAGTCAAGGCGGGCCGCGAAGAAGCCTCATGGCAGCATCTTTTGACGAACTCCCGGTTGCAATTGGATACCGAGGGGCGTCCCGTCCTGCAGATGCAATCCGGCGAGGGCCTGGTGGAAGTAGGAATCACGCGAGGCAACGTGTTGAAAGGGCCCACGCCACCGGAGTTCGCGCAGAAGCTTTTGGTGGCGCGGCTCCGCGAGCAATTGCGAAGCGGGAAACCTCCGAGGACGTCGGAAATCGAGTTGCGCAAGGATTGGGAACTCCTGAAGACAGCGTTTTCTGTCCCGCCAGGGGCTGCGGAAGCGCGCGCCGGATTGGAAGTCTCCGGTTTGCCCGAAACGGCGGACTGATCTCGCGGCGTTGGAATTTCGGCCTTTAAGACAAAGAAATTGTGACTCTGAAAGAGGGCTCCGGCTTGCCGGAGCCCTCTCTATTTGCGGCAGGTAACCGTGCGGACGCGATGGCGTCCGCCCGACCAGGTGCATGATGGGAAGCGGGTGTGATAGTTTTTGACCCCGGATGCGAAGTGGTCGAAGCCGGCTAGGAAATCAAACCTGGGAGCAGACCGTGAACAGACAAGCAAGGTGGTTGTTGGTTGGGCTGGCCAGTTTGACTGCCGCAACAACGGGACCAGTTTTGGCCGCCGACAAGCATCCCTTCAACATTGACGACTATTCCGCGCTACACAGCGCGCGGCCCGTCGGGGTCTCGCCGGATGGGAAAACGATTTTGTATCAGGTGAGCTTTGACGCGACCTCCGGCCCGGCCAACAAACGCGAATGGCACTTGATGGATGCCTCCGGCGAGAACCCGCGAAAACTGGAGCTGCCGGAGAACTTCGCGCCGACGGGTTTTACCAAGGATGGAAGCGCGCTGTACGGCGTTTATCCGGTGGCAAAGATGGGGCCGCAACTCGCCATCGTGCCGCTGTCCGCGGGCAAACCGATGGAAATCCTGGCGCTGCCGAATGCAATCCACTCGGCGATACTCGCGCCGGATGGCTCGCGCTTCGCGGTGCTGGGCGATCCGCGCAAGAAAGATCCGCTCGGGGAAGTGCACACGGTGGTGGAAAACGACGAAACCAGCTTGTATGTCGTGGGCGCCAGTGGAGGCGAGGGGAGCTGGTGGTGCCCGACGCTCAAAGATATTACCGACATCGCCTGGTCCTCCGATGGCTCGCAGATCGCCGTGGTGACTCAGTGGCCCAAGATGGGGCATCACGAATTGCATTCGTTTGTGGATGTGTGCACCGCCACGGGAGCGCGCCGCCTGGCCGAAATTCCCAATGGGACCAGCGGCATCGCCTGGGCCCCGGACGGCAAGGAACTGGTCTTCGCCAGCACCACGACCCCCACGCTCACTCCCGAGCACATCTGGACGGTTCCGGTGAGCGGCGGGCAGCCCGTCGACCGCACCCCAACCCTGGCCGCCACCGCGTTCACCGTAGCGTCTGATCCGCGCGGGAACGTGTGGGTCGAAGTGCACAAAGGAGTGGCCAGCGAAGTAGACCGCTATCGCGACGGAAAGCTGGAGACTGCGTACCGCTGGCCGGACGGCATCGTTTCTGGGCTTCCGGTTTTTCCGGCGATTGCGTCGGCGCCCGAGGCGTTGGCCTTCAGCGTCGCCGATCCGGCCCACGCCACGAATGTCGGGGTGCTGCACGGCGGGGAGCTGAAAAAAGTCACTCACGAGGGAGACGACACCCTGGCGAAAGTGGACCTCGGCGAAACCAAGGTGGTGCACTGGACCTCGAAAGACGGCACCAAGCTTGAAGGCATCGCCACCTTCCCGGCGGGCTACACGGCCGGTCAGAAATATCCGTTCCTGGTGCTTCCGCACGGCGGTCCGGAATCGAACGATGAGCTGCAAATGGACGCTTTCGCGCGTATCGTCTCCGGAATGGGCTACGTAGTGTTGGAGCCGGAATATCGCGGTTCGACCGGCTACGGCGCGGAATTTCTGGCGGCCATTTATCAACACTTCGGCGACCGTGCCTACAGCGACGTGGACAGCGCCACGGATTTCGCCATCGCGCAAGGATGGGCCGACCCGAATCGCCTGGCGATTTTTGGCTGGAGCGCCGGCGGCTTCATGACTTCCTGGACGGTAACGCAGACGCATCGCTATCGGGCCGCGATCGAAGGCGCGGGAATCACCGACTGGCTGAGCTTCATCCCCACCAGCGACACCTGGCAGACGGACTACGACGCGCGGTTGGAGGAAAAAGATCCCACTCCGATGCTGCAATTTTCCGCGGTGATGCACGTCGACCAAGTGACCACGCCGCTGCTGATTCTGCACGGGGAGGCCGACGTGCGCGTGCCTACATTTCAGGGCCGCGAATTCTACGTATTGCTGGCGGAACGCGGCAAGACCGTGCGCATGGTCACCTATCCCGGTGCGCCGCATTTTCCCCGGCTGGCCGAACAACGCCGCGATGTGTTCAAGGAATTGCAGGATTGGCTGAAGCGCTACAATCCGTGACGTTGGAAAGATTTTCCGCGGGGAGCCTTCAGTCCGTTCTAGCGGGCCGCGGAAGCGAGGCGGCGGGTTACGTAGTCGGAAACGTGGGCGTCAAACAGCTCGTCCAGCTGGCGGGTGACCGGTCCGGGGGCGGCGGCGATTCGATGGCCGGCGATTTCGCTTACGCCCAGCAGATTGCGGTTGGTCGAGGAAATGAACACTTCGTCGGCGGTGAACAGATCCTCGGGGCGCAGCGCCTGTTCGACCACCGCTACGCCGGCTTCCGGCGCGATTTCAAAAAGAATGCCGCGGGTGACGCCCTCCAGACAGCCCGAATTTAGCGGCGGCGTGTGAACCTTGCCGTTCTTCACGGCAAAAATGTTGGCGGCGGTGCATTCCGCTATTTCGCCGCGCTCGTTGAGCAGCAGCACTTCGTCCCAACCTTCTTTTTGCGCTTCACCCACGGCCCACACGTTGGGGAGCCAGGAAATGCTCTTGACGCCCGCGAGCGGGGAAGCGGCGTGGCGCCCGTGTTCGCGCAGGCCCAGGCGGATGGGCTCGCGATATTCGGGTAGCGGCGCGGAGCAGATAATCAGATCGACCTCTGGAAGTTGTTCGTCGCTCTGCCAAAAGCCCGCGCTGTTGTTGACCAGGTAGATGCGGGCGCAGCCATCGGTAACCTTATTCGCGCGGATGACTTCGTGCAGGTGCACTCGCACTTTTGCGGCGGTATAAGGCATGGGCAGGCGGATGACCGCCGCATCTTTTTCCAGGCGGCGCCAGTGGCGTTCGTAGGCGAAGGCTTCGCCGCGGGAGATGCGCATGGTGGTGAACAGGCCCCAGCCGCAAATCAGCCCAGTCTGCCCGGGCGAAAGGCGGACTTTCTCGATGGATTGCAGGCCGTCGTTGTGAAAAACGTTGCCGTGGATCACGCGCGCTCCCTTTCATTTACTATTGTAGCGGAAAAGGAGCGAAGAGATTTTGCGGTCTTAGGCGCAGGTGTTCATCGATGAACTCATTCGCACGCGTTGAGACCGGCGCGCTCAAATTGGTCGCCCTTGGCCAGCACCGATTCGCCGGAAATCGCGGCCAATGCATGCGTGAAGCAGTCCCCGAAGTTCAGACCTGCGGGATGGCGGCCTTTCCCGTATCTGCGAAACGCCATTCGGGCGCGGTCTGCTTGTTCGGCGTCCACGGAAACGATTTCAACTCCGGCTTCGTGAAGAAAGAGGTCGAACTCTCGCGCTGTGGTCTCCGTGGCGCGAGATTCCAGAACAATTCCCGCCTCCACGACGGTTACGGCGGAAATTAGTTTTCTGTCATCGGACAGAATGAGGTCCAGAAACCGCTTGCGCTCCGGCTCGTTGAGAAAAACGGCCACCAGCGCGGAACCGTCAATCACCATGGGCGCCCGCGCTCAACGGGGCATCCCGTTTTCGTCGTAGCCAAGGATTTCATCCTCGCTGCGGTCGTCTACGCGGGGCAGTTTGTCCACCCGGCTCAGAATTTCCTCGAGCTTTTCTCGCCGCGTGGCGGCATGGCGCCTTCCGGACAACCGCTGGAGCCGCTCCTCCAAGGCGATGCGAATTGCATCGGTCAGACTCTCCCCAGCCTGCTTGGCCACCTCGCGGGCGAGCTGATCGGTACGGGCATCTTTGATGTTTAGCGCCATTCCACCTTATATACTATATTCTTCCTTATTCCTGGGCAAGAGTTACGCACTAAATCGCCTTTGCGGCGTTTCGTCTTGCATTGGCCCTCGATCCGCAGTTCGGCGGCGGCGATCAGTTCTTGCTGGGTCGAACGCCTGCCTCTCGGCGAAGTCGCCACGCCAACCGCCGGAGCGCAGGCGCAACTAGGAAAACCTCCGCCCTTGGCTTATTATCTGAGCGCTGAATTTGCGCGTCTAGCAACAGGGTGAGAACTCGAAATGAAACAGGCTCCCAAGAGGAACACCGAAAGACGTGTGCCCGAACCTCCGCATGTTGCGCAAAGTGTCTCGGACACGCGAGGGCCGGAAATTCCGGCGCGGCGAAAATTTCTGCAAGCTGGCGTGATCGGCGGCGTGGCCGCCGCCGTAACCCTGCCGCTCCGGCCGGTACTTGCTGGGGTTCGAGAAAATTTGCCGCCTCGCCCGCCCGCGGATTTGCCCGCGTTTGAATTCGACGAAATCACCATCGCGGAACTGCAAGACGGCCTCAACGCCGGCAAGTACACGGTGCGCTCCATCGCGGAAAAATACCTCGCGCGCATCGACCAGATCGACAAACATGGCCCGGCGATCAACGCCGTGATCGAAGTGAATCCCGACGCTCTGGCGCTCGCCGAAGCGTTGGACAAAGAGCAAAAGGAAAAAGGGCCGCGCGGTCCGCTGCATGGGATTCCCATGCTGATCAAAGACAACCTCGACACCGCCGACCACATGATGACCACCGCGGGTTCCCTGGCGCTAGTGGGATCGAAGCCGCCGAAAGATTGCGTGGTGGCGCAAAAATTGCGCGATGCCGGCGCGCTCATTCTCGGAAAGACCAATCTCAGCGAATGGGCCAACATTCGCTCCGAGCACTCCAGCAGCGGATGGAGCGGGCGTGGCGGCCAGACCAGGAACCCCTACGCGCTCGATCGCAACCCGTGCGGATCCAGCTCCGGCTCGGGCGCGGGCGTGTCTGCGAACTTGTGCGTGGCGGCTATCGGCACGGAAACCGACGGATCGATCGTTTGCCCTTCTTCGACCAACGGCGTTGTGGGCATCAAGCCCACGGTCGGATTGGTGAGCCGCACCGGAATCATTCCGATTTCGCACACCCAGGACGGCGCCGGGCCCATGTGCCGCACCGTGCGTGACGCGGCCATCGTGCTGGGCGCGCTGACTGGAGTGGACCCCGAGGACCCTGCCACCGCCGACAGCCACGAGAAAATGTACACGGACTACACGCAGTTCCTTAAAGAGGACGGCCTGCGCGGCGCGCGCATCGGCGTGGTGCGCAAGAACTTCGGCTTCAGCCCGCCGGTCGACCAGATCATGGAAGACGCCCTCGACGCCATGAAAAAGCAGGGCGCGATCCTGGTAGACCCCGCCGACATCGAAACCGCCGGCAAATGGCGTGAAACGGAGTTCCTGGTATTTTTGTACGAGCTGAAGGCCGACCTGAACGCGTATCTCGCCCGCCTCGGTCCCAACGCCCCCATGAAAACCCTGAAGGACATCATCGACTTCAACGAGCGCAATAAGGAAAAGGAAATGCCTTTCTTCGGCCAGGATATCTTCCTCAAGTCCCAGGAGAAAGGACCTCTGACCACCCAGGAATATCTGGACGCGGTGCAGAAAAATCACCAACTCGCTCGCATCGAAGGCATCGACGCCCTTATGGACAAGAACAAGCTGGACGCGCTGGTCGCGCCAACCGGCGGTCCTGCGTGGCTCACCGACCACGTCGATGGCGATCACTTCGGCGGTGGAAGCTCCAGCGCAGCGGCCGTGGCGGGATATCCCAGCATCACCGTGCCCGCGGGATTCGTTTTCGGCCTGCCGGTGGGAATTTCCTTTTTTGGCCGCGCGTGGAGCGAACCAGAACTGATCCGCATGGCCTACGCCTTCGAGCAAGTAACGAAAGTCAGGAAAGCGCCGCGGTTCTTGCCGAGCGTCGAGGTTTAGTGGGCCGCCGTTTGTGAAGCAAGTGCCTGCGGCTGTTTCTGCGCCAGCAGCTGCTCGATGGTTTCCCGCACCTCGGCCACAAGGCGCACGTGTTCTTCGCCGGTCGCGGCGCTCGCGAATCCGGCGTGGACGCTGGCCACCCGGCCGTCTCGCCCCAGATAGATGGAGGTCGGATAGGCTCCGAAATTGACCAACTGCGGAAGCTTGGTCTGCACGTCGTCGATTGCGCCCGCCAGCAGAATCGGATACGTGACGCCGAACTCTTTCACGAACGAAACCACGCGCGGCCTGTCTTCCGCGGGATCGCCGCTGGCCTCGAAGTTCAACCCCACGATTTCCAATCCACGCGCGTGAAAATCCTTGTACAGCTCGGTGAGAAAGGGAGCCTCATCGCGGCAATTCGGGCACCACGTTCCTCCAATCGCCAGGATCACCACCTTGCCGTGGAATCGGGCGTCCGTATCGGAAACGATCTTGCCGTCCAGGTCCGGAAAGCTGAAATGAAAAGGTTCCGAGGGATCTTTCACGCTGGTGTAGCGCGTCGGGTCCGGCGGCTCGGGAATACCCTTGGAGCGCGCCTCGCTCGTTCTTGCCGCCAGGCATTTGCTCTGCCCGTTGTACGTAATGTCCAGGGTTCCGTCGGGCAGGAGTTTCGCTTGGAACAGCACGGGGCGCTCGCCCGCGAAGTGGCTCAGGACCAGCGTGTCGCCCTTCCAACGGCCGCTTAGATTCCCGGTATCGCCATCCACGCGCAGGATCGAGCCGGAAACTTCCGCGCCAGACTGTCGCAAATACAATTTCCACGAAAGCCGCGACGTCTTGGTCGCGGTAGCGTCGGCTCCGACGCGTTCCATGTCCCAGTTGCCGGCAATCTGCGGTGCAGGAGCCGCATCCGCGGCCGGCGGCACGAACCGGTGCGCCTTGAATCCGTACACCCGGCCGTTCTTGCGGTGAGAAAAATATGTGCCCTCGAATTTCTCGCCGTCGAAATTTGCGGCCAGCGTGGTGTTCAAAAACTCATACTCCAATTGCAATTTCCCGCCGCTAAAGCTCCCGGAAGTCGATCCGATCTTCTTTTCGCCCTCGAAGAAAAAACCCTCCACCCGGTCTCCCGTTTGCGCGATTTCAAATCGAAAGGGAATCTCCGCCTGACTCGCCACTACCACCACGGCATCCCACAAACCTTCAATACGCGGCTCGGCCGCCAGCGGCAGGGAACTCCACGACGCTACGATCACGCAAGCAATTCGAAAACTTCTCATGTTGCGCATTTCAGGCGGGCTCCCTCGTAAGTTCAGCTCGATTGGGTCTTCGGTGCATCAGGAACTGTTTCCATGGCGGCCGGAAGAAAAGCGCCGACGGCTATCGGCCGCAACGCGCGCGACAACAACCGAAGCGAGGAAAAGAGGAACGCATGATAGCAAACGGTACATGCCGCGATTTCTACCGTCAACACAATTTAATGAGTTCCCCTCATCGGAAGTTGCGATGGTTCCGGCGCGCTAGAGCAGAGAGCCTTCTCTGGTTTCGCGCCAGGCAATTTGGTCCTTTCGGTCTTCTTGCAGGACAGCTACAATCTCAGCCGGTTCGCGGTCGGAGTGAGTGAAATCTCGTCAACGCGCCAAGCCATCGCCGAAGGTTCTCGCTGCTCCATTCCGTTGATTTTGCGTCTTGAAACACCGCACCTGGTTCCGCACACAAAGGAGACATTCTCGTGGCCGAAAACGTAACTCATCACGCCCTGGGTGATCGCGCGGCCTTTCAGCTCGCCAATGTCACCAAGACTCCTCCGCAGTATGTGGCCATCACGCCGCGCTGGCTGGTTCGTTTTCTGGATTGGAAGCCACTCGAAGCCGGCACCCTGCGCGTCAATCGGGTGGTGGACGACAAGGCCATCGACGTCGTCTGCGGCCAGAAAGATGAAAAAGCTCTGCCGGAAACCTACGTCGAGTACGAAGAGAAGCCCCGCGAATACACGCTGAGCGCCATTTCCGCGGTCCTCGATGTGCCGACTCGCGTCTCCGATCTCTATAGCAATCCGTACGACCAAGTTCGCGAGCAGCTCCGCCTGATGATCGAAAACGTCAAGGAGCGCCAGGAAAGCGAGCTGGTCAACAACAGCGACTACGGCCTGCTCAAAAATGTTCCCGCCGCCCAGCGCGTCCCGACCAGAAAGGGCGCGCCCACGCCCGACGATCTCGACGAGCTGCTCACCAAGGTCTGGAAAGAGCCGTCCTTTTTTCTGGCCCATCCGCGCGCCATCGCCGCCTTCGGACGCGAGTGCACTCGCCGCGGCGTGCCCCCAGCCACCGTCACGCTGTTCGGCTCGCCATTCATCACCTGGCGCGGCGTTCCTTTGGTTCCCTGCGACAAGCTCTACGTCGACGGAAACACCAAGGCCAAAGGCCCCGGCGGAAAAACCAATATTCTTTTGTTGCGCGTGGGAGAAAAAAAGCAAGGGGTCATCGGCCTGTTCCAGCCCGGACTTCCCGGCGAACAGACACCCGGCCTCTCCGTCCGCTTCATGGGCATCAGCAGCAAGGCCCTAGCTTCCTACTTGATTTCGCTGTACTGCTCCGCCGCTGTGCTCGTGGATGACGCCATCGCGGCGCTCGAAGACGTCGAAGTCGGACACTACCATGAGTACAAGTGATCCGACGAAAGGGCCGCCGGGCTCGCAAGCGGATCCGTTTCAAACCGTCCTGCCGAACACGGTAGGCGGCGTTCCCGCGGGTCTGCCCGATCCCAACGTGCTCGCGCGCATGGCCAACGAATTCTTCACCGCTCTGCCGCAGTTCGCGCCGCCGGACAATGGCACCGCCTCCACCCTCCAAAAAAGCGCGGCCATTCCCGGCGCCAACGAAGCGTTAACGGCAGCATCGGCGAATGCGTCGGCGCCCACGACTTTGCCGTCAGCCTCGTTTCCCGGCCAGGACCAAGTGCGGGCGTTGCCCGGGAGCTTCTCCGCCGCCCCGTCGCAGCCGTCCTTCGCCGCGATTCCAGCTTTCCCGCTGCCGGAAATTCCCGGCGGCGTCGGCGCCGGCGATTTTTCTCGAATTCCTTCTTTTTCTTTCCTCGAAGAACTTCGGCCGCTTTTTTCTTATCCCGACGCGTCCCCGTTGCCCGCGGTGCCGCCAGCCGCGACGATAAAAATACCCGGTGAGGCGGAGCTTCGCGCCCTCGCGAACAATTTCTCCTCCAGCGCCTCGCCGCAAATCCTGGATTCCACTTCTTACCTCACCGCCCCTCAAGTGCCTGGAGCTGTCGCGCAGTCGCGTGTCCCCAACTCCTCCGCTCCCTACGCGTTTCTCGATGAGGTCCGCCAGCTTGCCCCGGCCGGAACGCCAACGGCCGCGGACCCACTTCGCGCCCCGGCCGTTCCGCTCTCGGGCCTCAATCTTTCTTCGCAGCCCTTTGACGTACAAGCCATTCGCCGCGATTTTCCGATTCTCCAGGAGCGCGTCCACGGCAAGCCGCTAATCTGGCTCGACAACGCCGCCACCACGCAAAAACCGCAAAGCGTCATCAATCGCCTGAACGACTTCTACTCCCACGAGAACTCCAACATTCACCGCGCCGCCCATGAACTGGCCGCCCGCGCCACCGACGCCTACGAAGCCGCCCGCGAAAAAACGCGCCGCTTTATTAACGCCGGCTCGGTCCGCGAGATCATCTTCGTCCGCGGCACCACCGAAGCCATCAATCTGGTCGCCCAAAGCTGGGGCCGCCAGAACGTCCAACAGGACGACGAGATCGTCATCACCTGGCTGGAGCACCACGCCAATATCGTTCCCTGGCAGATGCTTTGCGCCGAAAAAGGCGCCCGCCTGCGTGTCGCCCCGGTCGATAATTCCGGCCAGGTCCTGCTCGACGAATATCAAAAACTCCTGGGGCCAAAAACGCGCCTGGTCGCGTTCGCGCAAGTCTCCAACGCCCTGGGCACGGTAACGCCCGCGCGCGAAATGATCGAAATGGCCCACCGCTACGGCGCCACAGTGCTTCTGGACGGCGCGCAAGCCGTCTCGCACATGCAAATGGATGTGCAGCTCTACGATTGTGATTTTTACGTTTTCTCGGGCCACAAGATGTTTGGCCCCACGGGAATCGGAGTGGTCTACGGCAAGCTCGACATTCTAGAAAACACCCAACCGTGGCACGGCGGCGGCAACATGATTCAAGACGTCACCTTTGAAAAAACAACGTACCAGCCTCCACCCGGCCGCTTCGAGGCCGGCACCGGCAACATCGCCGACGCCGTAGGCCTGGGCGCCGCCATCGACTACCTCGAGCGCATCGGCATGGTCAATGTTTCCCGCTACGAGCACGACCTGCTGCTCTACGCCATCGACGCGCTCCAGCGCATCCCCGGCCTGCATCTCATCGGCACCGCGCGCGAAAAGGCCGGCGTGTTGTCCTTCGTCCTGGACGGCTTCCGCACCGAAGACGTCGGCACCGCCCTGAACCGCGAAGGCATAGCCGTCCGCGCCGGCCATCACTGCGCACAGCCGATCCTCCGACGCTTCAATGTGGAAAGCACCGTGCGTCCCTCATTGGCCCTCTACAACACCTGTGAGGAAATCGACGCCCTGGTCGCCGCCCTCTGGAATCTCAAACAAGGCCGCGGCTCGCTCTAACTCTTCGGCGATTCAGTCTTCGTGTTTTTCATTTCCGTTTCCTACCGCGGCCATCTCGTATTTGAACTGCCCCACCAATTCCCGCAGTTCGGAAGACATCGCCCCCAATGTTCCGGTTGCCTCGCGCAGATTTTGCGCTCCCGAGGAGGTGCTGTTGGCCGACGCCGCGACCCCAGAAATGTTTCTGGCGATTTCCGACGAACCCTTGGCGCCTTCCGCGATGTGTCGGGCGATTTCCCTGGTCGTCGAATTCTGCTGGTCCACGGCAGTCGAAATGAGGGCGGTGATCTCGTTGATCTGGTTGATGATCTCTCCGATCGTCCCGATCGCCTTCACCGAACCCTTGGTGTCGGCCTGAATGGCCTCGATCTTGGTCCGGATGTCCTCGGTGGCCTTGGCTGTCTGCTTGGCCAGTTCCTTCACTTCGTTGGCTACCACCGCAAAGCCTTTGCCGGCTTCCCCTGCGCGCGCAGCCTCAATGGTGGCGTTCAGCGCCAGCAGGTTGGTTTGTTGTGCGATAGAAGTAATCACCTTGATGACCTGGCCGATTTCCGCGCTGGATTCCCCCAGCTTGCTGACCATCTGGTTGGTGGACTGCGCCACCTTCACGGCCTCCTTAGCCACATGGGAAGCCTCGCCGACGTTCTTCGCAATTTCGCTGATGGATGCGCTCATTTCCTCGGTGCCGGTAGCCACCGTTTGCAGATTCTGGCTGACCTCGTCGGTCGTCGAGGCCGCCGCGCTGGCTTGCGCCGAGGTCTTCTCGGAATCGCTGCTCATCTGCTGGCTGACCGAGCTCAGTTGCTCCGTGGCGGTGGTCACGCTGCCTGCGCTGGACGCCACTTTGCCGATGGTGTTGCGCAGCTTGGACAGCGAGTCGTTAAACCAGTGCGCGATCTCTCCCAATTCGTCCTTGCGCGAATCGTCCACGTGCAAAGTCAGATCGCCCGCAGCCATTTTCTTTAGCCATTCGATGATCAAACCCAGACGCATGGTGATCTCGCGCGCCGTCCGCGATGCGATCACCAAAAGAACCAGGGAGGAAAAGACGCAGATGGCGATGATCGCTATCTTGGATTGGCTGACCACCTTGCGGGCCGCTTCCCCGGACGCTTTGGACTCTGCTTCCAGCATGTCGCTGTTTTTGTCCATGCTGTTGCGCAGATCTTGGTAGCCTTGCAGGAAATCTCCCAAAATCTTTCCCACCGCTGCCGTGTCCTTGCGCGCGGCCACGATCTGGTCCAGCCCGCCCAGATACTTTGCCACGCTTTGGTTTTCCTTTTGCAGCGCGGCCGTGGCGGCCTGGCTGTGCGCAAACGAAAGGCTGCTGGCCATCCGGCTGCGCAGCAGCTTCTGATGATCGACCAATTCCGATGCCGCCGCGTCTTGGGCGTCCCCTTCGGTGGTCATCATCTTGGACATATCCGCGCGAGTGAGGTCCAGGAACATGCTGGCTTCCAGGTGGTCCCGGATCGCCGAACTCGTGGCGCTGACCGATTCGATGCCCGCGGCTGCGCGCACAATCCCGTAGAGTCCGGTGACTCCGACGCCCACGGAGATCGCCAGGCCCAGTAATCCCAGGCCGTACAGCTTGTGACGGATCGTTAGGTTCATGAGATGTCCAGTCTTGCGGAACTCTCGGCACGCTCTAGGGGAACTTCAATACCACTTTCACGCTGTCGTCCACGTCGCTTTTCTTCAGGTAGCCGACGGCCCCGGGGTTCCCCGCCACCAATGCCTTCATTTCTGCCGCGCTACCGACGTTTTTTGGCGGCGCGGTGATGCGTCCGGTGAACGCCGCTTGCAGAAAGTACTTGGTGTACTCGCCTTCGCTCATTTTGTAGATTTCCTTCAGGATTACGGCGCGTTCCGCCTGCCCTTCTCCGAGCATCAGGATGGTCACCCGCTTGCCGCTGGGCCACACGCTCTTGTCGCCCATGAAGATCTTCTTGGCGTCGCCCGCCGAAAGGGCCCCGATGCTGTTGTCCTTGTTCACGATCACGTCGACCTCGTCCTGGGCCACTACCGCCCGCGGCGCGAGCCAAAGAAGAAACGTTGTTAGGATGCAAGCAATCAACGGAAGAATTTTTTTTGTCATTGTCGTGGGACCTCTAGAAGGCGAAGGAGAACTCGGTCGCCAATCCGTTGCCGGATCGCACCGTGCGGTCGCTGAGGTCGTCCGAGCCGCGCCGGGTCAGGTAATCGTATTGCAGCTTCCACGCGGCATGATCGGTGAAGTCGAAGCGCACGCCCAGGCTGGGGCCGTTGCGCCGCCCGATGACCGCCCCTCCGATGTTTTCTCCGTAGACCGGTTCCGTTACTCCGGCGTTGATGTACTGATAGCGGAAATAGGGCCGGTACTTGCCGAAACCTCGCGACAATTCCGTGTAGAAGGCCGGCGTATTAAAGGTCCCTGGACCTCCGATGTCGTTGCCCACGTGGCGGATCAAGGCCGCCTCGTTCAGCAGTTCGTACTTCGAAGTCGAGTACACCACGTGCACCGTCGAGATCATTTCGCTGTGCGGGACACCCTCGCTGGAGATCACGTCGTGGTACACTGAAAAGCCCATATCCAAACCGGAGATCTCGCTGGGGTGCGAGGACAACGCGAAGTTAAACGATTTCCCGTTGTTGATGTCCTGGCGATTTTGCGCGGGTTCGCTGTCGGCGGCGTGGTTGCGGCCGTTGCCGATCTCCGCCACATATTGCAGTCCCAGGAATCCCGACGGGATTTTTCCGTTGGTGGTGACCCCGATCTCTTGCAACGGGAAGCTGCCCCCGTTGTCGTCGAAGGCGTACATGAACGGGCGGCCGATCGCCGTTTCAAACCAGGCCCCGCGGTGATACGTCGGATTGTAATAACCGATGGAAGTGTGATAGCGCCCTACGCCGAAGGCGAAGTGATCGTTGTACTTGTAATTCAGCAGCAGGCGCTCCACATCGGGGCTGAACGAGTTATCGGCTCCCGACGTAAACAGCACTTCTCCCAAAACGGATGTCCGGTCGGAAATATTTCCGGTCATCAACATATCCAGGCTTCCGACGTAGAAGGTATTGGTGTCGCCCTTCAGGTCCGTGACGTGGTAGCCGGCATCGCCCAGCAGCCGCAGCTTTACGCTCGGTGGGGCACCCAGTCCCCCGGAGTCTTGTGGCACGGGTCTCGGAGCCGGCGCCGGGGCCGCTGGCGCGGCCGCCGCAGCGGGTGCCGGACTGGCCAGCGTGGCCGTCGCGGATGGTGTTGCAGGCTCCGCCCTAGCGGATGCCGATGCCGTCATTGCCGGCGCGGGTGTAGCCGCTGCCGCCAACCGGGCTTCCAAATCACTCACGCGCGCTCGCAGTTCTTGCAATTCCACCAGCAGCTGTTGCACTACCTCCGGATCGCGCGGCTTCGGCGCATCCGGTTTGTCTCCAGCCGCAGCCATGGGCGCCAGCAACGGCAGCGTCACCACTAGCTGGGTGGCCAAAGCCAGCCACTTGGGTGCCCGCCGGTACCACCCGCGCCGAACCATGCCGCTATTCGCGAAATCCGTCATGACCTTCCTCCTCATTTCTTCCCGCGGCGCCTAACCCGAGGGAATCTTCTTCGACAAGTTGTGCTTCCTGTCCCAAAGAACTTCGTCGAAGGGGAGACTTCCGCTGTTTAAGGGGGGGTGGTCCTACGCAAGGTCCCGGTCCCAGCCCCTCATCACCCTCATCCTCACTCCCTTGCTCGGAAGAGCGTTGCCACGCCGCCAAATATCGCCGCCCCCCAACGCGCGATCGGAATTCCCGAGCGACAGTGCTAGAATCGTTCGTCGCGGGCTTTCGACAGGCCGCCAAACGTCGGCAAGACTTCGTTGACAAGCTTGCCCCCTTCCTCTAAGATTGGCGTTTGTGTCTACAGGGAAAGGTGTGACTAACGGCAATGCGGACGTATGTAGCCAAAGGGGAAGAAGCCGAAGCGCTGAAAGTGGGCGCGAATTGGTTCGTGGTGGATGCCACCAATCAGGTGCTGGGGCGTTTGGCGACCAAGGTCGCGCGCATGCTGATCGGCAAGGACAATCCGAGCTTTACGCCGTACCTGGATTCCGGCGATCACGTGGTGGTCATTAATGCGGACAAAGTCCGCATGACCGGCAACAAGGTCGAGCAAAAGGTGTATTACTCGCACAGCGGGTATCCCGGCGGCTTGAAGGAAGTTCCGGCCAAGAGGTTGCGGGTGGCCAAGGCCGACTGGATGATCCGTGAAGCGGTTCTCGGTATGCTGCCGAAGAACAAGCTGCGGGCGCGGCGCGCGAAGAAGTTGCGGGTATACCGCGACGCGGCGGGGTTGGCGCGGCACTTGGGGCAGAAGCCGCAGCCGGTTGCGTTGTAAGCGATGTTGTAGTGGCTGTGGAAGGTCCGGGGTTTTTCCGCACGTTGCTGTTCCTTTCTAAGTGGTGCCTTAGTAGGGAGCAATCGTCGTGGAGTTTGCCGGTCGCGGTGCGACCTGGTGTGTTTGGCCCGGAACGGTTCTGGGCCCTGCGGTTGAGGAGGAACGTTGAGTTCTACTGGTATGCCCCTTGCGGGCGCAAAGTATTGGTTTCTCGGCACGGGCCGCCGCAAGGAATCCGTGGCGCGCGTGTTTTTGCGTTCGGCTCCGGCAAGATTTCCATGAATGGCCGCACGGTGGATGAATATTCCCGAAACGCTGGAAGCATGACGCGCTGGAGCCGATGAAGTTCACCAACCTCGCGGATCAGGTCGACGTGGTCGCCACGGTGAATGGCGGCGGCGTGGGCGGACAGTCCGGCGCGGTGCGCATGGGGTTTTCGCGCGCGCTGTCGATCTTCAATCCGGAATTGCGGCCGGCCTGCGCAAGAACGGTTTTCTGACGCGCGATTCGCGCATGAAGGAACGCAAGAAGTACGGGCAGAAGGGCGCCCGCAAGCGCTTCCAGTTCAGCAAGCGCTAGTTCTTTGGGGTCCCGGCTTGCCGGGGCCGCGACGAGCTCCGGCGAGCCGGCTCATCCCAGTTCGCCGAGATCACGGCCGGCAAGGAGCCGGCAAGAGGATGTTCTGCAGCGTGTAGCGGCCGGTCTTTAGACCGGTCAGTACGCCCGCTGCCGCAAACATCAATCCTGAGGAGGAACGTTGGCAGTTGAAATTACGATGAAGGAATTGCTGGAGGCCGGAGTTCATTTCGGCCACCAGACCCGCCGCTGGAATCCGAAGATGAAGGAATATATCTTCGGCGAACGCAATGGAATCCACATCATCGATCTGCAAAAGACCTTGAAGCTGTTCCGCGAAGCCAGCCGCTTTGTGAGCGAAGTGCAGCGCACGGCAAGACGGTTCTTTTCGTCGGCACCAAGCGCCAGGCGCAGGAATCCGTCGCCGAGGAAGCGCAATCGCTGCGGCATGTTCTATCGTGAATCATCGCTGGCTGGGCGGCACGCTCACCAACTGGACCACGCTGCAGAAATCCATCAAGCGCCTGAAGACGCTGAAGGCCATGACCGAAGACGGCCGCATGGCGCAGCTCTCGAAGAAAGAAGCCGCGCGCCTCGACCGCGAATTGAAGCACCTGAAGCAGAATCTTTCGGGCGTCGAGAATATGACCGCGCTGCCCGACGCCATGTTCGTGATCGATTCCCACGCCGAAGCGATTGCCGTGCGCGAAGCGCGCCGCATGGGCGTTCCGGTGGTTTCCATCGTGGACACCAATTGCGATCCCGACCAGGTGGATTGGGTGATTCCCGGCAACGACGACGCGCTGCGCGCCATCAAGCTGTTCACCTCCAAGATTTCCGATGCCGTGATCGAAGGCCGCCCCGCCTACGAGCGATCGCAGATTGCGCGGACCAGAAGGCCGCGCAGGATGCAGCGAAGGCGCGAAGAACGTCGAGTACGTGGATACCAGCGCCTACGAATCCTACGAGAAGCAGGAAGGCGATTTCGTCGAGACCGTGACGCGGAAGCCCGTGAACCCTCGCTGAGGCGGGCACCGAAGCCCGGCTCAGCCGGACGAGGACAGACGCTGTCAAAGAGCCGCGCGGTAGTCATCGATAGCCCGGCGCGCGCTGCAACCCGCGCCGGGTCTTTCTGCAAGCGTTCACTCCAACAAGAGATTGCCGTTCGCGGGAAGCATAGAAGCGATGACGACTCAATCCGAACCGGTACAATATTCCCGCACACCTGGTGAAGGAACTGCGCGAACGCACCGGCGCGGGCTTCGCCGATTGCCGCTCGGCGCTGGTCGAAGCGGGCGGCAACATCGAAGCCGCCATCGACGTCCTGCGCAAAAAGGGGCAGGCGGCCGCGCAGAAGAAGGCCGCGCGCCAGGCCACCGAAGGCCTGGTCGGCCACTACATTCACGCCGGCGGAAAGATCGGCGTGATCATCGAAGTCAATTGCGAATCCGATTTCGTGGCGCGCACCGAGGATTTTCAGCGCCTGTGCCACGACGTGGCCATGCACATCGCCGCGCTCGATACGCGTTATCGTCCGCCGCGAGGACGTCACGCAGGAAATTCTGGACCGCGAACGCGAGATCTACAAGGCGCAGGCCCGCGCCACGGGCAAGCCCGAAGCCGGTGATCGAAAAGATCGTCAACGGCAAGATGGAAAAGTTCTACGAGGAAAATTGCCTCTACGAACAGCACTTCATCAAGGACGAATCGGTGACCGTCGGCGAGATGGTCAGCCAGATGATCGCACAAGCTGGGCGAGAACATTTCCATCCGCCGCTACGTGCGCTTCAAGGTCGGCGAAGCGCCGGCATCAGCCCGCCGAGTCCGCCCCAGTCGCGGTCGCGAGTCCTCAGCGGAATCCTTTTCAGACGCCGGAGCCGGGGCGTTTCAATTTGCCGCATCGCCGCGCTCGGCTGACTCTCATCGTCTAAACACCGCGGCTACAGTCCGATGGGCGGGCCTTGCGCCGCTCGCGAATTCTTTGTTAGAATGCCCAGGTCCGAGACGCATGGGCAAAGCACGACCCGAAGAACACCGGCCGAAGCCCGCATCCAACTGACAACAAGACGCCGCACCGACGTACGGCCGTATCGTCCTAAAACTTTCCGGCGAATCCTTCCAGGGCCCGCAGGGATTCGGCATTGACGCCGAAACCGTGCACGGCATCGCCCGCGAAGTGAAGGAAGTGCACGACCTGGGCGTGCAGATGGCCATCATCGTCGGCGGCGGAAACATTTTCCGCGGCACGCGCCAAAAGTCGCTTTCGATCGACCGCGCCACCGGCGACTACATGGGCATGCTGGCCACGGTCATCAACGGCCTGGCGCTGCAGGACGCGCTCGAAAAAGCAGGGGTGCACACGCGCCTGCTGAGCGCCATCGACATGCATCAGGTGGCCGAGCCGTTTATCCGCCGGCGCGCGATGCGGCATCTGGAGAAGGGCCGCGTCGTCATTTTTGCCGCGGGCACCGGCAATCCGTATTTTTCCACCGACACGGCGGCGGCGTTGCGCGCCATGGAAATCAAGGCCCACGTGATCCTGAAGGCCACGCGCGTCGACGGGATTTACGACGCCGATCCGGAGAAAGTTCCCGGCGCGAAGATTTTTGACCGCATCACCTACCTGGACGTGATCCAGCAGAGGCCTGGCGGTCATGGATTCGACGGCCATTTCGCTGTGCATGGACAACCGCATGCCGATCATCATCTTCAATATGAACGAGTACGGGAAACATCAAGCGCGTGGTGATGGGCGAAAAAGTGGGCTCGACGGTGACTCCGGCATAGTTGCGCGCGCGGCGGGAGCGCACGGCGATTGATTCGGGCAAATCTCAAGAAAATCCAGTGAGGATGCTATGACGACGATTGCCAATACGAAAGAGGCGATGGCGCAGGCCCGCACGCGCATGGAAAAAGCGGTCGAGGATTTTCGCAAGGAACTGGCCAGCGTGCGCACCGGGCGCGCCAACGTCACGCTGCTCGATCATATCCGCGTGGATTATCACGGCACGCCGATGCCGGTGAACCAGCTGGGCTCGCTCTCGGTGCCCGAGCCGACCATGATCGTGATTTCGCCGTGGGATCCCGAGCGCGGTGCCGCTGATCGACAAGGCCATCCGGACTTCCGACCTGGGCCTGAACCCCACCAACGACGGCAAAGTCGTGCGCGTGCCGATCCCGCCGCTGACCGAAGATCGCCGCAAGGACATGGTCAAGCACCTGCACAAGGTGCTGGAAAATCACCGCACGGCCGTGCGCAACATCCGCCGGGACATTAAGGAAGCCATCGACAAACTGGAGAAGGAAAAGAAGATCAGCCAGGACGAGCAGAAGCGGGCGCTCGAGGAACTCGAGAAAGTCACGCACGCGGAAACCAAGAAGATCGAGGACCTCTGCGCGGTAAAGGAAAAGGAAGTCATGTCCGTGTAGTGGAACTACCTCCGGCGTATAGCACCGTACCCTACCCCCGAATGTTTTTGTGCATCGTTATGATTCCATGATGGATAGATCGTTGCGTGATGCATCGTTTTGATTCTGAAGGAGATAGCAGCTCTTGCGCCCTCGGTTTTGCGTTTCAGAGATAGATACCCCCCACCCCCGGGGGTATGTTGTATCGGTATCAAAGGAAATGACTTACAAATTGGTATGTTGTAAGTGATTGATTGTAAATTACTTACTTGGAGGGTTCAAACGCGTTTAAACGTACCTAAGCGCGTCCCAGACACCACTAAGGGCCGATTTGCTGTACTTTGAATGAGCATTTACTTGAACGTAAAATACCACATCGGGCATGGAAAAGTCAAGAGGTAAAATAGGGCCTGGAGTCCCAAAGGGGTTCAGGGCTTGGCGGGAGCGGGGGCGGCGGGTTTGGGGGGTTGGGGTTGGGAGACGGATTCGAGGTGGGTGAGGGTGAAGAGTTGGGCTTGGTCGGTTTGGACGGCGTGGAGGAAGGCGTTGTAGTCGGCGGCGCCGGCGGCAGGGACTTGGCGGTGCAGGAAGTTGATTTGGCGGGAGGCGAAGACCACGTTGCCCTCGGAAGCGTAGTGGGAAGTGAAGGTGGCGTAGTCGCGCTCAACGGAGGTTCCGGTGGGGCTTTCGGCGGAGACGCCCGTGGGCAGCCGCAGGGTCAACTTGGTATCGACGTTGAGCGGGGTGCCGAGGTCGATGGGCGACGAGGTTCCGGCGGCCTCGGACTTCTCGGGAGGATCCGGTAAGCCGAGAGCGGGAAGCATCGCGGGGAGGCGGACAGGTTTTTTGGACCAGTCGACGAATTTGGGCTGGGTGATTTCGTAGTCGACGGTGAAGGCGTGTTTGGTGGCGATGGGATCGGAAGCGCTGACGTAGGTGACGTTGCCGCGGAAACCGTCGGATAGGGCCAGGAGTTGCGCGACCTCCTTCCATTTTTCCCTGGGGGATTCATGAAAGGCCAGGCGCAGGAGCAATTCGTTATCACCGCGCATGGCGTAGTGCACTTTAGCGGTGAGGGTGCCGTCGGAAGCTAGTGATGCCGCGACATTTACCTTCTGGCTAGCCACGAATGGCAACGTCCGCGGAATACTGCGCCAGGGCTCTTCCGTGGTCGCACGCATCATCAGGGCGCGCTGTCCGCGAAACCGCGAAGGGATGACGCCAAAAGGGGCCACGCCTAGGCTTAGGTCCAGCCAGCGAACGTAGCCGGGCAGGCTAACCACGGTGAGCAGGTGATCGAAGGCCGAAGGACGGGCGAATCCGGCGGTCTCTTTGAGGCTTTCGTTGGAGACCAGGCCGGCGATGGCAGTCGGGCTGTGCACCAGCGAGGCGAACAGGGCGAATTTGTCTTCGGGTGAGGCGTAGCCTGAGGACAGGATCTCGACGGGATTGCGGGTGCGAAATCCGGTGGCGCCCAAAGGCAGGTCAATGATCCTGATTTTTTGGGAGACGAAATCGTAGATGGCCTCGATGCGAGCTTGGGACGTGGCGGTGGCCGGGGCCAGCGCGGAGGCCTTGGCTTCGATCTCGGGAGGAGTCACCATCATGGTGCCAAAGAATTCCACGAGGCGGTTTTTGCAGAGTTGCTGCCACGATTCGTAGGTGGTTAGGACCACATCCGGCTCGGACGGGGAGGTGTCTTCGGGGCGCTCGGACTTCGAGTTCGAGGAAACTTGCCAGCGATAGGTCACCGAGGGATTGGGTGCGTCGCCGGATTCATCGATCTTGGCGGCGGGTGTTCCGCGAGAGGTGTACAGCCGAACCTTTCGGGAAGGTGGAACGCTAATCTCGAAGAGCTCCTGGGTGACTAGCCCGCCGCGGCTGAAGGTGTGGTCGAGCCAGAATTGGGGCGCCAGGGGGTGATGGGAGACGGTGGTGACGACGCGATACTCGAGGGTGTCACCTGGGGTGAGGCCCAGGATGCGGACGGATTTGATGCGCACGTCCTGGTAGGCCGGGGCTTCGACCACGGCGGGATTGGGTTGGTCCAAAGCGGCGCTGGGGAGGATGTCGGCGGTGCCGCCAGTGGCGTGGGTGATGTGGACGGCGGAGATTTCGACCTGCTCGAAGGAACGGTTGTAGCCGAAGCCGATATGGGCGAATTGGCGGACGCCGAGCTCGTTGTTGATGTGCACGCGGGTGTGAACTTCTTTGCGGGAGTCGCCGCTGGGATCGAAGCGGACGCGGGTTTCGAGGAGCTCGATCTGGGCGGGAGGCTCGGGCGGCTTGGGTTCGGGAGTGGGCTTGGCTTCCTGGGCTTGGGAAGGTGAGGCCAGGCAGAGCAGTAACGTTGGGAGGATTAGCAGGCGCCGCGAGAGGGAGACAAACTGGCTCACGAATGCCAGTGTAGGGCTGGGGGGAGGGCGGGTAAAGCACGGGTTGCGAGCGGGTTGCGGGATATGCACGCTGGCTCGAACGGGCAAGAACGAGCAAGAAAGAGCAAGAAAGAGAAAGATAACGCAGAGACGCAGAGTACGCTGAGATTTCCCCGAGAAATGAAAGGCAGGGCCAACACAGACAGCAGGAACACTGAGGCGTCCTTCGAGGCTCAGGGTAAAACAGAATTGGTGCCGCGGTTGCCAGCTGCGACGGAAGACCTATTTGGGGTAGGTGCGTCTGAGTGGATGATATTGTATCGAGTGGGACGGCGGTCGGGTTCAAAGAGAGAGAAGGGTCGATAGTCAGGAGACTACGGAATGAGGAAGCTACTGGTGGCGGTGGTGGCGACTGGCTTGTTGGGGGCAGCGGCGGTGCGGGCGGATGATCGGGCGCCAAAAGGGCCGGCGGAGGATGGGACCTTGCCGGCTTTGGTGAAGATTGCGGGCGAAGGGGAGATGAATTCGCACGCGTTTCAGTTTTTGACGGAATTGAGCGATGACGTTGGGGCGCGGGTGACGGGATCGCCCGGTGAGCGCAAGGCGGAGGAGTGGGGCGCGGCGAAAATGAAGGCGATCGGTTTGGAAAATGTGCACACCGAGAAATATCAGATCTGGAAGGGCTGGACGCGCGGGTCAGCGGAAGCGGAATTGTTGACGCCGACGCGGCACAAGCTGCACGTGGATGCCATGGGCTGGACCGGATCGACGGCGGCGGGCGGGGCGGAAGGCGACGTGGTGGCAGTGAACCTGTTTGATCTGGACAACGAGATCAAGAACGTTTCGCGGCTGAAGGGCAAAGTGGCGCTGATCACCGCGAAGGGCAAACCGGGCAAGGAGTTCATTTTGTTGTTCGCGCAGTTCGGCGATTTTCTGCGGGCGGCGGGGCCAGCCGGGATCATCGCGGTGATTGGGGGACAAGGCGGGGGGAAATCCGCGGGCATGAATTTGACCCACACGGGGATTTTGGGATTCAACGCGGATTTTGCGGTGCCGGTGGTGTCCATGACGGCGGAGGACCAAGGGCAACTGGAGCGCCTTCTGGCCCGGGGGATTACGCCGCGGGTGCGCTTCAACGTGCAGAATTCTTTTACGAATGGCCCGGTGGAGACCGCGAACGTGGTTGGTGAAATTCGCGGCAGGGAAAATCCCGAGCAGATTTTGGTGGTAGGCGGGCACCTGGATTCGTGGGATTTGTCGGAAGGAACGACCGACAACGGATCCGGTACGGCAACCGTGCTGGGGGCGGCGGACTCGATTGTGCGCTCCGGAGAACGGCCGCGGAGGACGATCCGCTTTGTGTTGTTTACCGGGGAAGAGCAGGGGTTGGACGGGTCGTTTGCGTATATCAAGCAGCATCAAGCGGAGATGGCCAATCATCTTGGCGACTTGGTGCTGGACGCGGGACAGGGAGCGGTGAAAGGTTTTCAGTTGGGAGGGCGGGACGATTTGATCCCGGAGTTCCAGGCGTTTGTGAATTCGCTGGCAAATATGCAGGCGCTGAAGGTGGACGACAAAGTGGAGTCGGGCACGGACACGCTGCCGTTTTCGATTGCGGGTTTGCCGGGAATTAACATGGACCAAGACACTTCGGATTACAAATATACACACCATTCCGCTGCGGATGCGTTGGAGGCGCAGAAGCCCGACGTGCTCACGCGGAATTCCACGCTGATGGCGCTGGCCGCGTTTTGGATTGCGGACCGGCCGGATCGGTTTGCGGCGCCGTGGCCTGCCGAGCGCACGGCGAAAATGCTGCGGGCACAACACGAGTATGAAGAGTTGAAGGCGTTCAATATCTGGCCGTATGGGGATTTGGGGGTGGATAAGGGTGCTCCGGAGAACTGACGAACGGACATCGGATTGGAGTACGGCGGGCGGCTCCGTGAGAGCCGCCCTTTTCTTTTTCGGAGAGGCTTCACGGGTGGTTGGCAGGAGAGCCGTTTTTGGATTTTGCGCGTCCATACAGAAAACGAAGGTCCTCTCGAGGTACATCATGAAACGCAAGACGATTTGGTTGCTGGCCCCTTGCTTGTGCGTGGCGGCGATTTGGGCGCCGGGGGTTCGGGGTGGGCCGCGCTCGTTCGAATTGCTGCCGACGAACGGCGATGGACCACATCTTTTCGCGGAAGGTGTGATTTCTACACCGGGCGATGAAGCGGGCGGCGTGTTTAGTCCCGACGGGAATGAGTTTTACTTTGCGCTGCTGAATCCGGCGACGACGGGTTCGCGGATTGGGTTGCTGTGCGTGTCGCATTGGAACGCGGGGAAGTGGAGCGCGCCGGAGGTGCTGCCGTTTTCTGGGAGGTATCTGGATTTTCTGCCGCGGCTCTCCCCGGACGGCGCGGCGATGTACTTTGGGTCGTCACGGCCGGTGGCGGACTCTAAGACTCATGCTTTGCGGATCTGGAAAGTGGAAAAGACGGAACGCGGGTGGGGCGAACCGGCGCCACTGCCGGCTCCAGTCAATGGTCCGGAGGGACGGTGGAATTGGGGCGCATCGGTTACCCGCGACGGCACGCTTTATTTTGCTTCCGACCGCGACCAGCCGGGGCGGCCGCAGATTTACCGGGCGCGCGCAACGCCGGGCGGGTATGCGCAACCCGAGAAACTCGGGCCTGAAATTAACTCGGAATTCAACGATTACGAGCCGTACGTGAGCGGCGATGAGTCACTGCTGTTTTTTGTTTCGACGGGGGAAGGCGGGCCGCCCTTTCGGCACCGGCCGGATACTCTGTATGGAGGCGGGTTTCCGTACGGGCGCGGCGATATTTACGTGAGCTGGCGGGTGAACGGGAAATGGACGGCGGCGCAGCATTTGGAGCACGGCGTGAACTCGGTGGCGGATGAAGGCGCACCTTCGCTAACGCCTGACGGGAAGCAGTTGATTTTTTCGAGCGAGCGCAGCCCGTTCGTGATTCCGATGGCGAAGCGTGTTGACATGGCGGAGTTCGATCGTTTGGTCCACTCCACGCTGAATGGCCACGGGAATATTTATTCGATATCGCTGCATGTGTTGGGACTGGATGGCAGCGGGCGAGGGCGGAAATGAAGCGGCGGGTTTTGGCGGCGATAGCGGCGGCGATGCTGATTGGTTGGGGCTTGGCCAAGGGTTGGCCGCGGGCGCAGGCAAAGAACGCGGACGACGCGATTCCGGCTCCGGAGATGATTGGCGAGGGAATCATCTCGACCGACGAGGATGAGTTGGGCGGAGGGGTTTCTCCGGATGGCCAGACGCTGATTTTCGAGAAGTCAGCGGCGCCGCATTATTTATATATTATGTGCGAATCGCACCTGATGAACGGCGCGTGGAGCAAGCCGGAGATTTTGCCGTTCTCGGGACAGTATCGCGACACCGATCCGGTGTTGGCGCCGGATGGCGGGTCGATCCTTTTCGCTTCGGACCGGCCGGTGAATGGAAAAGACTTGCATCGATGGTCGATCTGGCAAGCGCGTCGAACGGCGACGGGATGGGAAGAACCGAAACTCGTGCCCGGGGCGGTAAACAGCGAAGGCAGCCAGGTGTTTGCTTCGATCGCGGCGAATGGGAATATTTATTTTGCGAGTTCGCGGAAAACGGGGGACTACGATGTTTTCCGCGCGAAGCTCGTGGATGGTGAGTACAAAGAGGCGGAAGATTTGGGGCCGGTTTTGAATGGACCGGGGATCGACACGTTTGAGGCTACGATCGCGCCGGACGAGAGTTATCTGCTGTTAGGGAGTTTTGGGCGGGCTGGCGGCTACGGAAGCTCCGATATTTTCGTGAGCTTCAACCAAGCCGGGACCTGGAGCAAGCCGGTCAATCTGGGGCCGGAGATCAATACCCGGGCGCGGGACTACAGCCCGCGGATTTCGGGAGATCAGAAGTGGCTGTATTTCACGAGCGAGAAGGGGTTCCTGGAGGAAAAGCCGGAGCAAGTGTTTACGTATCAGATGTTTACGGGAGACTTAGGGAAGGTAGCGAACGGGCTGGGGAACCTCTACCGGGTCCCTTTGGCGCCGGTGCTGCTGGCGGCGCGAAGGCATCTTGAGGTAAAATAGCCTATCGCCGGTGCGCCACTGGCGGGCAGGATAAGGGCCAAAGAATCCTTTTCCACAAAGATTTCCATAGGCGTGTGCCGAAAGTGATTTGACAGGGCACGTTCTTTTCCTTATACTTCGATGTTTGTCAGGGGTAGTTTGTACTGATTGTGTTGGGGGACCGCGAAAGCGGTCGGGTAGTTTGGAAGGAATATCTTAGGTCCCGGAACAAAGTAAGACGGAATGGGACAGAAGAGCGGCCGGAATGGGGCGCCAGCCCCGCAAAGCCGAGTGAGCCTCTCCGAGTCGAAGCCAGAGGAAGAGTTCTACCTTCTGGAGTGCGTACGGAGTTTCTTGCTGGTGGTATCTCCGGATTCGCAGTAGACCTTTCAGCACTGCTGTGCGCTCTCGCGCATTTTAGCTGCGCGCCTGCGAGAGCCGCGCGTCTTTTGTGCGTCCCGTGACGGGATGAGCGAGAGACAAAAAATATCGCGCGCGAATGAGGGAATTACTGTGCCGACGTTTTCGCAACTAGTACGCATGGGACGCGAGGCTGTGCAGGTAAAGACGAAATCGCCTGCGTTGATGGGCTGCCCGGAGAAGCGCGGCGTGTGCATTCGCGTGTATACCCAGACGCCGAAGAAACCAAACTCGGCATTGCGCAAGGTAGCGCGCGTGCGGCTGACCAATTCGATCGAAGTGACGACTTATATTCCCGGCGTGGGACACAACTTGCAGGAGCACTCGATCGTGTTGGTGCGCGGCGGGCGCGTGAAGGATTTGCCGGGGGTGCGGTATCACATCGTGCGCGGAACATTGGACGCGGCGGGCGTGGAGAATCGCAAGCAGGGGCGGTCGAAGTATGGGGCCAAGAGGCCGAAGGCGGCGCAGGCCAAGTAAGAATAAAGGCGGAAGTAGAGAAATAACGAAGTAACGAAACAAAGAAGCAGCGAAAAGATTTTAGGAGCGATAGAGAGCACATGCCACGCAAAGGACTTGTTTTTCGGCGGACACAAGCGACCGACCCGGTCTATGCCAGCGACATCGTGGAGAAGTTCATCTGCTCGATGATGTGGGAAGGCAAGAAATCGACGGCGCAGCGGGTGTTTTACGGTGCCATGGACCAGGTGGCCAAGAAGACCAACGACGATGCGTTGAAGGTTTTCAAGAAGGCCATCGAGAACGTGAAGCCGCTGCTGGAAGTGAAGACCCGGCGCGTGGGCGGCGCGAACTATCAGGTGCCGGTGGAAGTAAATCCGTTCCGGCGGCAGTCGCTTGGCGATTCGCTGGCTGTTGCAGTATTCGCGCGAACGCGCGGGCAAGACCATGATCGACAAGCTGGCCGACGAATTGATCGACGCATCGAACGCGCGCGGCGGGGCCATGAAGAAAAAAGAAGACGTGCACCGCATGGCGGAAGCCAACAAGGCCTTTGCGCATTACCGCTGGTAGTTCGGGCGGCGGGAGAGATTGTGACGGAAGCAGTAGCAAATCGAGCGGCAGAGAAGAGGGCTTCTCAAGGGATTATGGGACGAGCGTTTAAACTCGAAGACACCCGCAACATCGGGATCATGGCGCACATCGACGCCGGGAAAACCACGTCGACCGAGCGCATCCTGTTCTATACCGGTGTGACCTACAAGATCGGTTCGGTGGATGAAGGCACGGCCACCATGGACTGGATGGAGCAGGAGCGCGAGCGCGGCATCACCATCACCAGCGCGGCGACCACCGCTTCCTGGGACCGCTTCGGCAAGAAATATCGCGTCAATATTATCGATACGCCGGGCCACGTGGATTTCACCGTGGAAGTGGAGCGTTCGCTGCGCGTGCTGGACGGCGCGGTGTGCGTGTTTGACTCGGTGGCGGGCGTGCAGCCGCAGTCGGAAACGGTGTGGCGCCAGGCGGACAAGTATCGCGTGCCGCGCATCTGCTTTGTGAACAAGATGGACCGCATGGGCGCGGATTTCGATCACGTGATTCGCACGATTCGGCAGCGCCTGGGAGCCAACCCGGTGCCCCTGCAGTTTCCCCTGGGCCGCGAAGATAATTTCATCGGCATCATCGATTTCATCGAAGAAAAAGTGATTGTGTGGCTCGAGGAGACCCTCGGCGCGAAATTCGAGATTTTTGAAGTGGAAAAGCTTTGGGACAAGGCCTTCGTGGATTCGCGGCCGGATGTGGCGGCGGCGCTGAAGGGCTCGGCGATCGACAAGAAATTCTACGAAGAGCACCGCAGCAAGATGGTGGACTACATCGCCGAACACGACGATGAAGTGATCGACAAATATTTGACGGAAGGCACGCTGAGTGTCGAGGAAATGCGCAAGTCGATCCGCAAATCGACGCTGGCGCTGAAAATCGTGCCGGTGCTGGCGGGCTCGGCGTTCAAGAACAAGGGCATTCAGCCGCTGCTCGATGCCGTGGTGGATTTCCTGCCGTCGCCGCTGGATGTGCCGCCGGTCGAAGGCACCAATCCGGACAGCGAAGAAGTCGAATTGCGGCGCGCGGCGGACGATCAGCCGTTTTCGGCGCTGGCGTTCAAGATTATGTCCGATCCGTTCGTCGGGCACGTGACCTACATCCGGATTTACTCGGGCGTATTGAAGTCCGGCAGCTACGTGTACAACCCGGCGAAGCGTTCGCGCGAACGCATCAGCCGCTTGCTGCAGATGCACGCCAACAAGCGCGAAGAAATCGAAGAAGTGTATGCCGGCGATATCTGCGCTTGCGTCGGACTGAAGAGCGTAAATACCGGCGACACGCTGTGCGACGAGCAGAAGCAAATTATCCTGGAAACGATTGATTTTCCGGCGCCGGTTATTTCCGTGGCCATTGAACCGAAGACCAAGGCCGACCAGGATAAGCTGGGCGTGGCCATGCAGCGGCTGGCGCAGGAAGATCCGACGTTCCGCGTTTCCACCGAGCCGGACACCGGGCAGACGCTAATCTCCGGCATGGGCGAGTTGCACCTGGAAATTATCGTGGACCGCATGCTGCGCGAATACAACGTGCAGGCCAATGTGGGCCGGCCACAGGTGGCGTACCGCGAAACGGTCCGCAAGACGGCCACGGCGGAAGGCAAATACATCAAGCAGACCGGTGGCCGCGGTCAATACGGCCACTGCGAAATTACACTGCATCCGATCCCCAGCTCCAGCCACGAGAACATGAAGGAAATGTCCACCGACGAACTCGACGCGCTGGCCAAGGAAGTGGTGGGCGGACCGGCGGGCAAGTGGAAGTTCGACAAAGAGCACCGCTTCCTGTTTATCGACAAAGTGGTGGGCGGATCGATTCCGCGCGAATTCATCGCCCCGATCGAAGCGGGCATCCGCGAGGCTCTGGACAACGGCATCCTGGCGGGCTTCCCGATCGTCGACGTCGCGGTGGTGCTGATCGACGGCAGCTATCACGATGTGGACAGCTCGGAAATGGCGTTCAAAATCGCCGGGTCCATGGCATTCAAGGAAGCCTGCGCCAAGGCCAAGGCGGTTTTGCTCGAGCCCATCATGAAAGTCGAAGTGGTGGTGCCGGAAGAATATATGGCCGCGGTGTTCGGCGACTTGAATGCGCGGCGTTCGCAGATTCAGGGCACGGAAAACCGGGCGGGCAGCAACGTAATTCGCGTGGAAGTGCCGCTGGCGCAGATGTTTGGTTACGCCACGGATTTGCGCAGCCGTACCCAGGGCCGGGCGACGTTCACCATGCATTTTTCGCATTACGCGGAGACCCCGCCGAACATCGCGGAAGAAGTCATCAAGAAGATCAAGGGCGGGAAGTAGTTTTTCGGGGAAAGTTTTTCGACGAAATTATAGGTGACCGCGAGGGCGGTCAACTTCGACTGAGGAGCAAAGGCGATGGCCAAGGAGAAGTTCGAGCGCACCAAGCCGCACGTGAACATTGGGACCATAGGTCACATTGACCATGGCAAGACCACGTTGACGGCGGCGATCACCAAGGTGCTGAGCAAGCACAACCCCAAGGTGCAGTTCCGGGCGTTCGATTCGATCGACAACGCGCCGGAAGAGCGGGAGCGCGGAATCACGATTGCGGTGTCGCACGTGGAGTACGAGACGCCCAACCGGCACTACGCGCACATGGATTGCCCGGGGCACGCGGACTACATCAAGAACATGATCACCGGGGCGGCGCAGATGGACGGCGCGATCCTGGTGGTGGCGGCGACGGACGGACCGATGCCGCAGACGCGCGAGCACATTTTGCTGGCTCGGCAGGTGGGCGTGCCGGCGATTGTGGTGTTTTTGAACAAGTGCGACATGGTGGAAGACGCGGAACTGCTGGAGTTGGTGGAGCTGGAAGTACGCGAGTTGCTGAAGAGCTATCAGTATCCGGGCGACACCATTCCGGTGGTCAAGGGCTCGGCGCTGCAGGCGTTGAACGGGGACCAGAAGTGGGAGAAGTCCATCGACGAATTGATGGAAGCGGTGGACAAGAACGTGCCGCAGCCGGTGCGGGACATTGACAAGCCGTTCGCCATGCCGATCGAGGATATTTTTTCGATTTCGGGACGCGGCACGGTGGTTACGGGCA
Organism: uncultured Acidobacteriota bacterium; assembly: GCA_963788495.1. Lineage (GTDB taxonomy): Bacteria > Acidobacteriota > Terriglobia > Acidiferrales > UBA7541 > Acidiferrum. Next base: position 710,134 of record CAWBGX010000010.1, read on the forward strand.
GAGTGGAACGCGGCAAGGTGAAGGTTGGGCGAGGAAGTAGAGATCGTGGGCTTCCGTCCGACGCAGAAGAAAGTGGTGACGGGAGTGGAGATGTTCCGCAAGCTGCTGGACGAAGGGCTGGCGGGGGACAACGTGGGATTGCTGCTGCGCGGCACGGAAAAAGAAGACGTGGAGCGCGGGCAGGTGGTGTGCAAGCCGGGATCGATCACGCCGCACACCAAGTTCAAGGCCGAAGCGTACGTGTTGACCAAGGAAGAAGGCGGGCGGCACACGCCGTTTTTCACGGGGTATAGGCCGCAGTTTTATTTCCGGACCACAGACGTGACCGGGGACGTGAAGCTGCCGACCGGCGTGGAGATGGTGATGCCGGGCGATAACGTGAGCTGCGAAGTATCGCTGATCACGCCGGTAGCATTGGAGAAGGGCTTGCGGTTCGCGATTCGCGAAGGCGGGCACACCGTCGGCGCCGGCGCCGTGACCGAGATCATCGAGTAAATTATGAGACAAGGCGACAAAATTCGCATTCGTTTGAAGGCGTACGATCACCGGATTCTGGACCAATCCACGCGAGAAATCGTGGAAACGGCCAAGCGGACGGGAGCCGATGTTGCGGGCCCGATTCCTCTGCCGACTACGATCAATCGCTGGACGGTGCTGCGGTCGCCGCACGTGGACAAGAAATCGCGCGAGCAGTTCGAGATGCGCACCCACAAGCGGTTGATCGACATCCTGGAGCCCACGCCGGACACCGTGGATGCTTTGATGAAGCTGGATCTGCCGCCGGGCGTGGACGTGGAGATCAAGGCGTTCGGGCACGCAGGGAAGTAAGAAAAAGCGAAGCAAGGAAGTAACGAAGTAGCGAAAAAACTGGAAGCAGGACGCAGCCAATATCCGGTCGAAAGACTCGAGACATGCTGCGAAAGAGAGAGAGCAGGCGATGGCGGTCGACGGAATTATCGGGATCAAGCTGGGGATGACGCAAGTCTTCCAGAACGACGGCACGCTGGTGGGGTGCACCGTGCTGCAGGCGGGGCCTTGCGTGGTGGTGCAACGCCGCACCAAGACCACCGATGGGTACGAAGCGGCGCAACTAGGGCTGGTGGAATTCGTCAAGCCGCAGCGCGTGAACAAGGCCATGACCGGGCATTACAAAAAGGCCGGTGTGGCGCCGATGAAGGTGCTGCAGGAAATTCGCCTGGAAGAATCCGCGGATGAAACGAAAGTCGGGGACCGCGTTTTGGTGGACCGCTTCGCGGCCGGCGAACTGGTCGATATCACCGGCGTAAGCAAGGGCAAGGGATTTGCCGGCGGCGTAAAGCGCTGGCACTACGCGGGCGGCGACGCCACCCACGGATCGATGTTTCACCGCGCGCCGGGCGGCATTGGCGGCAGTTCGTTTCCGTCACGCGTGTGGAAGAACCAGCATTTTCCGGGTCACATGGGCAACGCGCGGGTCACCGCCAAGAATTTGAAGGTCGTAAAAGTGGACAGCGACGAGAACTTGCTGTTGGTCAAGGGATCGGTGCCGGGTCCGCGCGGGACGTACATTTTTATTCGCAAGATTCGCAAGGCGAAAAAAGCCAAGTAGGCGGTTCGCCGGCGGGGGCGTTCCGGCGCAGCCGGGACGAGTTTTAAAAAGCGATAAGGAAACGAAATTATGCCGGTTGTGGACGTAGTCAATTTGGATGGCAAGAAAGTCGGCCAGGTGGAGCTCGCGGACGCGGTCTTTGGCGCGAAAGTGAATCCGCACCTGCTGCACGAAGCTTCGCGCTGGTATCTGCGCGGGCTGCGCGCGGGCACCCACAAGACCAAAGACAAGAGCGAAGTCAGCGGCGCGGGCCGCAAGCTGTGGAAGCAGAAGGGCACCGGGCGCGCGCGTGTCGGCTCGATCCGGTCGCCGCTGTGGCGCCATGGCGGCACGGTGCATGGCCCGAAGCCGCGGGATTACAGCTACGCGCTGCCGAAGAAAATGCTGCTGGGCGCGCTGCGCTCGGCGCTGTCGGCCAAGCTGGCGGAGCAGAAGCTGACGATTGTGGATGCGTGGTCTCTGGAAAGCCACAAGACCAAGGCGTTGCGCGTGGTGCTGGGCAAATTGAACCATACCAAGTCGGCCTTACTGGTGGCGTATGGGGAAAATCGCAACCTGGAACTGGCCAGCCGGAATCTGGAACGCGTAAAGCTGGTGGCGCCCAACGTTTTGCAGCCGTACGACCTGCTGAACCACGACTTGTTGCTGCTGTCGAAGGACGCGGTAGCGCGGCTGAGCCACACACTCGATCCAGAGAGCACCCCGATCGTGGCGCCGGATGTGGAAACCATCGCGCCGGCCAAAGCGGTGAAGAAGGAAGCTGCTCCCAAAGCGGCGGCAAAACCAGCGGCCAAGAAAGAAAAGCCGGCCGCGAAAAAAGCCGCGAAACCTGGAAAGAAGGGGAAATAAGCCATGGCCGCCCCTCATTATCAAATCGTTCGCCGGCCGATCATCACCGAAAAGGGCCTGGGCGTAAAAGAATTGCAGCACACCGTGGTCTTTGAAGTAGCCGTGGGCGCGACCAAGACGGAGATCAAGGAAGCGGTGCAGCAGATCTTCAAGGTCAAGGTCGACGACGTGCGCACCGCCAATTTTCACGGCAAGATGCGCCGCCGCGGGCAGAGCGTGGGATACCGGCGCGATTGGAAGAAGGCCTACGTGAAACTCGCCGCAGGCGAGAAGATGATCGAGTACGCGGAGAATTTGTAAGACCCGGCCCGGTTTGGAAAACGTGCGAGCAAGGCAGCAGCGGAACGCAAGAGGTAGGCGATGGGACTGAAGAGTTTTAATCCGTACACGGCGTCGAGGCGGTTCATCACCGTCCTGGACAAGAGCCACATCACCAAGCAAGAGCCGGAAAAGGCTTTGCTGGAGCCCAAGAAGCGCTCGGGTGGGCGGAATAACCACGGCGAAATCGTGGTCTGGCACCGCGGCGGCGGGCACAAGAAGCAGTACCGCCAGGTGGACTTCCGGCGCGACAAAGTCGGCGTGCCCGCGAAGGTCGCGGCCATCGAGTACGACCCGAATCGCAGCTCGAACATCGCGCTGCTGCATTATGCCGACGGCGAGAAGCGCTACATCCTGCACCCGGTGGGTCTGGAAGTGGGCGCGACGGTTTCGACTGGCGAAGGCGCGGACATCCTGCCGGGCAACGCCCTGCAGATCCGGCACATTCCGCCGGGCACCATGGTGCACAACCTGGAGCTGTATCCGGGACGCGGCGGCCAAGCGGTGCGTTCGGCGGGCGGGGCGGCGCAGCTTTTGAGCAAAGAAGGCGATCTGGCCCTGGTGAAGATGCCTTCGGGCGAGATTCGCAAGTTTTCGATCGATTGCATGGCCACGGTTGGCCAGGTCGGCAACCTCGACCATGAGAATGAAACGTTCGGCAAGGCCGGGCGCACGCGATGGCGCGGCATCAAGCCTACCGTCCGCGGCGTGGCTATGAACCCTGTGGATCACCCGCACGGCGGTGGTGAAGGCAAGGTCAAGGGCAACCATCCGCAAACGCCCTGGGCCTTCCCGACGCTGGGCAAGAAGACGCGGCACAACAAGCGCACGGATAAGCAGATCGTGCAAAGAAGGAAGTAAAGACCAGCCGAGAGACGAACAACAGACGCGAGAAACCGGGTGGCGACGGCAAAGCGGCCTGGTGAGAGCAAAACGATGCGAGCGACCAGAACAACACGATCGGGGCGGGCAGCCAGCCGGAGAACCTCGTTACGCGCCAGCGCGAAGAGGTCGAGACGGCCAGTGAAGCGCGCGCCCTCTAAAGCAAGAACAGCGAAGCACGCCAGCAAGCCGGCGCGGCCGGGAGTAAAGGTGGCGGTGGCTCCGCCGGAGCCGGTGCTGTACAAGCTGTGCAAGCCCGGCTGGGGAGTGATCGTGGAGCGGATTCCGAACGCACAAGGAACGCGGTTTGTGTGCCCGTTCTGCCCCAAGTCGCACCGCGTGCCGGGTCCGGTGCGGGGATTTAAAAAGATGCGGCGGGCGCAGTGGAGCCGTTTGCGCCGCGTGGAGGAATAGGGAGTTTATGGCACGCTCACTGAAAAAGGGACCGTTTGTCGACGGCCACCTGCGCATCAAGGTGGAAGCGCTGAACACGCGGAACGAGAAGAAAGTGGTGAAGACCTGGTCGCGGCGCTCGACCATCGTGCCGGAAATGATCGGCCACACCATCGCGGTGCATAACGGGAAGAAGTTCATTCCCGTGTATGTGACCGAGCAGATGATCGGGCACAAGCTGGGCGAGTTTTCGCCAACGCGGACGTTCAAAGGGCACGCCGTGAAAGCGGCGCTGGAAAGGGCGGCGGCTCCGGGAGCTCCCGCAGCGGCAGGAGGCGGCGCAGCTCCGGCGGCGCCGAAGGCATAAACCATGGCGGACGTACAAGGCACAGAGTGGACAGATTGAAGCGCACGCGCTGGCGAAGCACGTGCGAATGTCTCCGCAAAAGGCGCGGCTGGTGATCGATTTGATCCGCGGGCGGAAAGTGCAGGACGCGCTGCAGACACTGCGGTTTACGCCCAAGCGTTCGGCCAAGCACATCGAAAAGGTGCTGCGCAGCGCGATCGCCAACGCCGAGCGCAAGGCCGAAGATGCCGGCGCGCCGCTCGATGTGGACGAATTGTTCGTGTCGCAGTGCTTTGTGAACGAGGGCGCGCGGTGGAAGCGGTTGCGTCCGGCGCCGATGGGCCGGGCATTCCGGTACCAGAAGCGCACCGCGCATTTGTGGGTTGGAGTCGCCGAGCATCACGTGGCGGCCGCGGAACGCGTGGCGGCGATTGAAGCCGAAGCGGTGGCGCAAAAGGGCGTGCGCGGCACGGCCCGCCGGGTGCGCAAGGCGCTGACCGGTAAACAACAAGGGCCAAAGAAGGGCAAGAAGTAACGCCGGCCCCGATTTGGTCGGGGCCGCGAGAATTACAAGAGGAACAGCATGGGACAGAAGACGCACCCGTACGGATTCCGCCTCGGCTACAACAAGCCGTGGAAGTCGCGCTGGTACGCCGACCGCGACTACGCCGAGCTGCTGCACGAAGACGTCAAGCTGCGCCGCGAGCTGAAAGACCGGTTGAAGAGCGCGGGCATCAGCTCCATCGACATCGAGCGCGCCGCGAACAAGTTGGTGGTGCGCATCTATACGGCGCGTCCCGGAATCATCATCGGGCGCAAGGGCGCGGAGATCGACAAGCTCAAGCAGGAAGTGCAGAAGCGCACCAAGCGCGAAGTGCACATCGACATTCAGGAAGTGCACCGTCCGGAGCTGGACGCGCAGCTGGTCGCGGAATCGATCGCGCTGCAGCTGGAAAAGCGCGTGGCTTTCCGCCGGGCGATGCGCAAGGCCGTGGATTCCGCGCTGCGCTTTGGCTGCAAAGGCATCAAGGTGCGCGTGGCCGGGCGTTTGAACGGCGCGGAAATCGCGCGCAAAGAGTGGTACCTGCAGGGGCGGCTGCCGCTGCAAACGCTGCGCGCCGACATCGATTTTGGCACCGCGGAAGCCAACACCACGTACGGCGTGATCGGCGTCAAGTGCTGGGTCTATCAGGGCGAAAACGTCCCCAAGCGCGCGTCGAAGATACAGAAAGAGCGCGAAGGCGTAGCCGCGGCGTAAAGCGGCGATTTAGCCGCCGCGAATAGCGGGAACGACGAGATCAAGGAAGCGAGAACATAGCGATGTTGATGCCGAAGAAAGTGAAGTACCGAAAGCAAATGCGCGGCCGGCGCAATGGCAAGGCCTGGCGCGGCGGCGATTTGGCGTTCGGCGAATACGGGCTGAAGGCCATGGAAGCCGCGTGGATCACCGACCGGCAGATCGAGGCTTCGCGCGTGGCCATTTCGCGGTTCACCAAGCGCGGCGGAAAATTGTGGATCCGCATTTTTCCGGACAAGCCGTTCACCAAGAAGCCCGCGGAAACGCGCATGGGCAAGGGCAAAGGCGCGCCGGAAAAGTGGGTCTCGGTGGTCAAGCCGGGACGCATCATGTTTGAAATGGCGGGCGTGGACGAAGCGACGGCCAAGGAAGCGTTGGGACTGGCGGCCCACAAGCTGCCCATTCCCACCAAGTTCGTCAGCCGCGCGGGGAGCTTCTAATTATGCCGCGGCGCATTGAAAAGATCCGGGAAGCGGGCGTGAACGAGCTCGAAGCGCAGCAGAAAGAGCTGACCGAGCAGATTTTCCGGCTGAGGTTTCAGCTGACCACCGGCCAGGCGGAAGCGCTGAAGCGCCTCCGCGAAGCCAAAAAAGATCTCGCGCGGGTAAAAACGCTTCTGCGCGCGCAAGAATTGACCACAGCGAGGAAGGCGTAATGGCAACCGAAACACCAAACACCGCGGCTGCGGATACGCGCCACGAGCGGCAAATACTCACCGGCAAGGTGACCAGCGCCAAGATGGAAAAGACCATCGTGGTCGAAGTATTGCGGCTGGTGCAGCATCCCAAGTACCGCCGCGTGGTGCGCATCTCCAAAAAGTTTTACGCGCACGACGAGCAGCGCCAGGCCAAGACCGGAGACACCGTGCGCATCGTGGCGTCGCGGCCCATGTCCAAGCTGAAACGCTGGCGGCTCAAAGAAGTGCTGACGCGTAACGCGTCGGCGGAATAAGCGGGACCGGGGAGCAGACCTATGATTCAGATGCGAACCTGGCTGACGGTGGCCGACAATTCCGGCGCGCGCAAGCTCATGTGCATTTTGCCGGTGGGCGGCGACGCGGGATTGAAAGCGGGGCTCGGCGACGTGATTACCGCGTCGGTGAAGGAAGCCACGCCGGAAAGCCAGGTCAAACAGGGAACGGTGGTAAAAGCAGTGATCGTGAGAATGCGAAAAGAGCGGCGGCGCAAGGATGGCACCTACATCCGCTTTGACGACAACGCCGCGGTGCTCATCAACGATGCGGGCGAACCAGTCGGAACGCGCGTGTTCGGCCCGGTGGCCAGAGAGTTGCGCGGGAAGTTCACCAAGATTGTTTCGCTGGCTCCGGAGGTTTGGTAGGCCATGACACTGAGACATGAACGAGCCGAACGCGAAACCATCAGCATCCGCAAGGGCGACCAGGTGCGGGTGATGGCCGGAAAAGATGCCGGCAAGACCGGGCGCGTGCTTTCGATCCACGCGAAAACCAATCGCGTGGTGGTCGAGCACATCGCCATCGTGAAGCGCCACACGCGGCCGAATCCCTCGAAAAACATCAAGGGCGGCATCGTGGAAAAAGAAGCCGCCATCAACGTCTCGAACGTGATGGTGATCTGCGGGAGCTGCGGCAAGCACACCCGAATCGGACATACCGTGCTGCCGGACGGCACCAAGGTGCGCAGTTGCAAGCGCTGCAACGGCACGCTGGATAAGTAACACAAGGACGAGGAACAGGAATGGCGACGAAAAGCCGATTGCAGGAAAAATACCGGAAAGAGACCGTGCCGGCGCTGATGAAGCACTTCAGCTGGAAGAACGTCATGGCCGTGCCGAAGTTGTCGAAGGTCACCGTCAACATCGGCCTCGGCGAGGCCAGCCAGAACGCCAAGCTGCTGGACACCGCGGCCGTCGAACTGGGCCAGATCACCGGACAGAAAGCCATCATCACCCGGGCCAAGAAATCGATCGCGAATTTCAAGATTCGCAAGGGCATGCCCATCGGCTGCGCGGTTACCCTGCGCGGCGACAAGATGTACGAATTCATCGACCGGCTGTGCAACGTGGTGCTGCCCCGCGTGCGCGACTTCCGCGGCCTGCCTTCCAACGCCTTCGACGGGCGCGGCAACTACACACTCGGGCTGAAAGACCAGCTGGTGTTTCCGGAAATCGACTACACCCGCGTGGACAAGATCAAGGGCATGAACATTACGCTGACAACGACGGCGCATAACGACGAGGAAGGCCGGGAGCTGTTGAAGGGCCTGGGTTTCCCGCTGCGCACTCCGGGGGTACCACAATAAATGGCACGCACCGCAAAAATCGCCAAGTCGCTGAAGAAACCCAAGTTCAAGGTTCGCGTGCGCAATCGCTGCCGGGTTTGCGGCCGCGCGCGCGGCTACATCCGCAAGTTCCAGATGTGCAGAATTTGTTTTCGCGGTATGGCGCTCAAGGGAGAGATTCCCGGCGTCACCAAAGCCAGCTGGTAGGAGCCATTAGGAGAAAAGATGCAAACGGATCCCATCGCCGATTTTTTGACGCGCATCCGCAACGCTTCCGCGGCCAAGCACCAGCGCGTGGACGTGCCGGTGTCCAAGCTGAAAGCCGAAATCGCCCGCATCCTCAAGGAAGAGGGCTACATTTCGACGTTCAAGCTGGTGGACGAGAACAAGACCCGCAAGATGCTGCGCGTGTTCCTGAAGTACACCCCGGACCGCCGCAGCGTGATCACCGGGGTCAAGCGCATTTCCCGGCCCGGCGCCCGCTGCTACCTCGGCGCGATGGATATTCGCCCGGTCGTAGGCGGCCTGGGCATCAACATTCTCACCACGCCGAAGGGCTTGATGAGCGGCCGCGCGGCGCGCAAAGCCAAAGTAGGCGGCGAGATTCTCTGCGAAGTCTGGTAGCAAGTTCTGGCAGGGGCGCGGCATGTTGCGCCGCATCTCGGCAAGAGGTAAGCGGTTCGGCTAGGTAGGGCAACTAAGTTGTTGTTAAGGATAAGGACGAACAGATGTCACGTATCGGTCGCAAACCAATTCCAGTGCCAGCCGGCGTGAAGATCGCGCTGCAAAGCAGCCAGATCGACGTGCAAGGGCCGAAGGGCAAGCTCACGGTGCCGCTGCCGCACGGCATCACCTTTGAACAAAAGGACGGCGTGCTGAACGCCCTCCGGGCCACGGAAGATCATCGCGCGCTGCACGGACTGGCTCGCGCGCTGGTGGCCAACGCGGTCCATGGCGTCACCCAGGGTTTCAAGAAGGAACTCGACATCGTCGGCGTCGGCTACCGCGCGGAGTTGAAAGGCAAAGCCGTGGCCTTCGCGCTGGGCAAGTCGCACCCCATCGAGTTCAAGATTCCCGAAGGCATCCAGATTTCGGTGGACAAGCAGACGCATCTGGTGGTCAGCGGCGCCGACAAAGGCCAAGTCGGCCAGGTAGCCGCGGACATTCGCTCGCTGCGTCCGCCCGATCCGTACAAGCAGAAAGGCATTCGCATCACCGGCGAGCGGCTCAAGAAAAAGGCCGGCAAGGCCGGAGCGAAGGCCGGCGGCGCGTAGTAGCAGGCGTAAGCAACGCCGCGAAAAGGAGACACAGTGGCATCGGCACGAGTTCGAAATTTATCGCGCGATCTGCACCGCCGTCGAGTGCACGCCCGCGTGCGCACCAAAGTTTCAGGGACACCGGAGCGCCCGCGGCTATGCGTGTACCGTTCCCTGGGGCACATTTACGCGCAGGTCATCGACGACCGCACCGGCAAAACGTTGGTTTCCGCCAGTTCGGTCGATAAAGAGACCAAGAAGAATCTCAAGGGCGGCGGCAACGTGGCGGCGGCAAAAGTGATCGGCAAGACGGTTGCCGAGCGCGCCAAGGCCGCCGGAGTCAGCAAAGTGGTGTTCGACCGCGGCGGATACAAGTATCACGGCCGCGTCAAGGCGCTCGCAGACGCGGCGCGGGAAGCGGGGTTACAGTTCTAAGCCTATGTCGAAGCAAATTTTGCGAGACAGTTTAGCGGTACGCCGGCTGTTGGAGGTGAACCCGTCGGATTTGAAAGACGACGTCATCGCCATCAATCGCGTCACCAAGGTCGTAAAGGGCGGCAAGAATCTCAGTTTCTCGGCTCTGGTAGTCGTTGGCGATCACCACGGCCATGCGGGTTTCGGCATGGGCAAGGCCCGGGAAGTGCCCATGGCCATCAAGAAGGGCATCGAGCAGGCCAAGAAGAATTTGATCAAGCTGAACTTGAAGGGCACTTCGATTCCGCACCAGGTGCTGGGCCGCTACGGCTCGGCACAAGTGTTGCTGAAGCCCGCGTCCGAAGGCACCGGCGTAATTGCCGGCGGCCCGGTGCGCAAGGTCATGCAGGTGGCCGGGATTTCCAACGTGCTCACCAAGTCGTTGGGCACCTCCAATCCGCACAACGTGGTCAAGGCCACCTTCGCGGCGCTGCTCAGCTTGAAAGACGTGGCTCACGTGGCCGAGATGCGCTCCAAGACGGTCGACGAAATTAGCGGCAGGACCCCGCAAAAAGCTGCCGCGGGCGAGAGCGACTAATGACAGCCGAAAAGAAAGCAGCCGCCGGCAAGAAAACCGGCGACACTGTCAAGATCAAGTGGGTGGTCAGCTTCATCAGCTGCACCGATGACATGCGGGAAACGATTCGGGGGCTCGGGCTGCGCAGAATGCATCAGGTGGTCGAGCGCGAAGATACCCCGTCGATTCGCGGCATGATTCATAAAGTGCGGCATCTCGTGGAAGTGGTGGAATAGGGAAATGGCGAAAAAAGCATCAGGTGGTCGCAAGTCGACCAAGACCCGCGGCGCGCACAAACCAGCCAGCCCGGCTGGTGGTGGCCGCCGCCGGTACACTCTTTCGAATTTGCAGCCGCCGGTAGGCTCGCGCAAGAAAAAAGTTCGCGTGGGACGCGGCATGGGCTCCAAACTCGGCAAGACCGCTGGCGCCGGCAACAAGGGCCAGAAATCCCGCCGCGGCTATTCGCGCCGCCGGGGTTTTGAGGGCGGCCAGATGCCGCTGCATCGCCGCATGCCCAAGCGCGGGTTTCACAACCCGTTCGGCGTAACCTACTCGATCTTGAACCTGGAAGAACTGAACGTTTTTCCGGCGGGCGAGACAGTGACCCCGGACCTGCTGCGCGCCCACGGCTTCATCCGCCGCGCCACCGACCGCATCAAGGTTCTCGGCGACGGCGAGCTGACAACGAAACTGGCGATTCACGCGCACGCCTTCAGCGCGTCCGCCAAGGAAAAGATTACCAAGGCCGGCGGTACATTCGAGGTCGTAGCGTAAATGGTTTTCTGTGGAGTGCGGCGGCTCGGCGCCGCTTTTGCGATGTCAACCAGTAGCAAGTCGCAAGAGCGAAGCCTGCTGTCCGGCCTCCTCGATGAGCACAAGGTAAGCGCATGAACCGACTCTTCGAAGCATTCAAGAACCTCTTCCGCATCCCGGATTTGCGGAACCGGGTGTTCTTTACGCTGGCGTTGCTGGCGGTTTATCGCATTGGTGCGCACATTCCTACGCCGGGCATCAACTGGCGCGTGCTGGAGACCCTGTTCCAGCAGGGATCGGGCTCGTTCCTGGGCATCTTCGACCTGTTCAGCGGCGGCAACCTGCGCCGCCTCACGATTTTCGCGCTGGGCATCATGCCGTACATCACCTCGTCGATCATCTTGCAGCTGATGACCGTGGTGTTCCCGTACCTCGAGAAGCTGCAAAAAGAGGGCGAGCTCGGGCGCCGCAAGATCACCCAGTACACCAGGTATTTGACCATCGTGCTGAGCGTCATCCAGTCGACCACCATCGCCTCGGCTTTGGAGACCAGCAATTTTAGCGGCGAGTCGCTGGTGTATCACCCCGGCGTGGCCTTCACCATCATGACCGTCCTGACGCTGACCACCGGTTCGGCGTTCATCATGTGGCTGGGCGAGCAGATCACCGAGCGCGGCATTGGAAACGGGATGTCGCTGATCATTTTTGTCGGCATCGTGGTGGGTCTGCCGCGCGGCATTTTGGATCTGTACGAAAAGGCCAAGACCCAGGCCTGGGGACCCTTCACGCCGCTGGCGCTGATTTTCCTGGTGGTACTGATGATCGCCGTAGTGGCCTTCATCGTCTTTGTCGAGGGCGGCCAGCGCCGCATCCCGGTGCAGTACGCCAAGCGCGTGGTGGGCCGCCGGGTCATGGGTGGACAGTCGTCTTATCTTCCGTTGCGCGTGAATTCCGGCGGCGTCATTCCCCCGATTTTCGCCAGCTCGTTGCTGGCGTTTCCGGCCACCGCCGCTTTGATGTTCGGCACCAAGTACGTCTTTGTCAAAGACTTCGCCAAGTACGTGGCGTTTGGCGAGCCGGCTTATAACCTGATCTACGTCATCCTGATCGTGCTGTTCGCGTTTTTCTACGTCGGCATTGTTTTCAATCCGACGGAGCTGGCGGACAACATGCGCAAGAACGGCGGATTCATTCCGGGCATCCGGCCCGGGCGCACCACCAGCGAGCATGTCAGCAAGATTCTGAAGCGGCTGACGTTCATCGGCGCGGTCTACCTGGCCGTGGTTTGCTTGCTCCCGGAGTGGCTGATTACCGGTATTCACTTGGACCATCTGGGCTGGGGCGTGGGCGCCTGGTTTGACCGGCACTTTCCGGTCTGGTTCCTCAAAGGCTTGGGAGTGCAGTTCTATTTCGGCGGCACGTCGCTTTTGATCGTCGTGGGCGTGGCCATGGACACCGTGCAGCAGCTCGAAGCGCAGCTGGTCATGCGCAACTATGAGGGATTTGCCAGGAAGGGCCGGTTGCGTGGCCGGCGTTAATGAAAACGAGCGGAATAGGCTCGGACACCAGGTCCGCGGAGCCGTTGGACCGTGCCGTGGTGTTTCTGGGACCTCCGGGCGCGGGCAAGGGCACCCAGGCGAAAGAGTTGGCCAGGAAATACGGTGTGCCGCATCTTTCGACGGGCGACATGCTCCGCGCGAACATCGCCAAGTGTACGCCGCTCGGGGAGCGGGCCAAGCCGCTCATGGAGCACGGCGAGTTGGTTCCGGATTCCCTGGTGCTGAAGATGGTCGCGCATCGCATCGAGGAGCCGGACTGCGCGCATGGTTTCGTGTTTGACGGGTTTCCCCGGACGGTGGCGCAGGCCCAGTATTTGGGGGAGTTGTTGAAGCAGCATGGCTACAAACGGGCCCTGGTGATTCATTTCGCGATTGATCCGGCGCTGGTGCTGCGGCGCATTACCGGGCGGCGGATTTGCAAAGTAGGCGGCGAGATTTACAATATTTACGAGCGCCCGCCGAAATGCGATGCCCGCTGCGACAACGACGGCGGGGAACTCGAGCAGCGGCCCGACGATCGCGAAGAGGTTGTAGCCCCGCGGTTGCAGGTGTACGAAAAGCAGACCGCCCCGTTGGTGGCCTACTACCGGCGGCTGGGGCGGTTGCACGTTGTGGACGCTTCGCAGAGTGTGGGCGACGTCGCGCAGCAGGTGCTGGAGATCGTGCGCGGAGAGCGCGGGGCGCGTTGAGCTGATTCGGCTTGGCCGGGTCCTGGCGAACGAAGATGGCCATTTATCTGCGGAGCGCGGAAGAGCTGGAGAAAATGCACCGCGCCGGGCTCATCGTGCATGAAGTTTTGACCGCGCTGCGCGAATATGTACGGCCGGGGCTGACGACCATGGACCTCGAGAAGTTTGCCGAGGAAAAAATCGCCGGCAAGCCGGGCAAGTCGGCCTTTAAAGGCTACCGGGGGTATCCGTGCTCGCTGTGCACCTCGGTGAATAGCGAGATCGTTCACGGGATACCGTCGCCCAAGCGGAAATTGCGCGAAGGCGACATCGTCTCGATCGATTTCGGGATGGAAGTGGACGGCTATTTCGCGGATTCCGCGGTGACTGTGCCGGTTGGGCAGATCCAGCCCGAAGCGCAGAAGCTGCTGCAAGTCACCCGCGAATCGCTGGACCGCGCGATCGACAAGATGCGCGCCGGCAACCGGCTCGGCGATGTCGGCAACGCGGTGCAAAGCTGGGTCGAGCAGCACGGCTATTCGGTGGTGCGGGAGTTTGTCGGGCACGGCATCGGCACCAAGATGCACGACGAGCCTAACCTGCCGAACTACGGCGATCCGGGACGCGGCGCGCGGCTGCAAGAGGGCATGGTCATCGCGGTCGAGCCCATGGTCAACGCCGGCGGCCCGGAAGTGCGCATGCGGGATGAGTGGGTGGCGGAAACCGCCGACGGCAGCCCCTCCGCCCACTTTGAGCACACCGTGGCCATCACCGCCAACGGCCCGTGGATTCTGACGCGGCCGAAAGCCATGAGCGGCCCGTCGTGGTAGATGTAGACGCTGGGCTTTAGCCCGGGCGGCGTAAGCAGCACAGGCACTCTTGCTCGGACCGGGGATCTGTGCCGCTGTAAGGCGCGCCGCGATGAAAGATTGTAGTGCCCGGTTTTTAGCCCGGCGAAGCGAGTAACAGGAGCATATGGCGAGACCCATTCGCGAAGAAAAAAAGAAAGGCGACTCCGGCAATTCCAAGGAGGACGCCATCGAGGTAATGGCCACGGTTATTGAGCCGTTGCCCAACGCCATGTTCCGCGTTGAACTGGAGAACAAGCACAAGGTGCTGGCGCACGTCTCCGGCAAGATGCGCAAGAATTTCATCCGCATCCTGGCCGGCGACAAGGTCGCGGTGGAACTTTCACCTTACGACCTGACGCGCGGCCGGATCGTGTATCGTTATAAGTAGCAGGCCCTTGTAGGGGCGGGCTGGCCGGTCCCATGTGACGCCGGCGACATGGTTTTGCAGGACGTAGTGGCCGGTCTTTAGACCGGTCACTTACGCGGCAAGGATTGAGGGAGCAGCATGAAAGTACGAGCATCGGTAAAAAAGATTTGTGACAAGTGCAAGGTAATCCACCGGCGCGGTGTGGTCCGGGTGATTTGCGCCAACCCCAAGCACAAGCAGCGCCAGGGCTAAGAATGTAGTGGCCGGTCTTTAGACCGGTCATCACAGGAGAAGGAAAAAGTATGGCACGTATTGCAGGTGTTGATCTTCCGGTTCAGAAGCGCTTGTGGGTCGGGCTGACCTCGATCTACGGCATCGGCCAGGAGCGCGCGAAAAAGCTCGCGGCCAAAGCCGGCGTCGATCACACGAAGAAGATTCGCGATCTGACCGAAGATGAAATCAATCATCTCCGCCAGGCCATCGAGCAGGAGGGCCGGGTGGAAGGCGATCTCCGCAAGGAGATCCAGATGAACATCCGCCGCCTGATCGAAATCCAGGCGTATCGCGGAATCCGCCACCGCCGCAATCTGCCGGTGCGCGGCCAGCGGACGCACACCAACGCGCGCACCCGCAAAGGTCCGCGGCGCGGCGCGGTCGCGGCCAAGAAGAAGGTCACCGGCAAGAAGGGCTAGTTCTAAGGCCGTAGCGAGTTCGCAGGGGCACGGCATGCCGTGCCCGGCTTTGGCAACATTGCAGCAAGGCACCAAGAAACGGAGCAACACGTGGCAAAAGAGCAGAAACCGGCAGGCGCTACGCCGGACGTCGCGACACCCGGAAAACCGGCCGCCGCGGCCAAGCGCAAAAAAGAGTTCAAGAAGAAGCGCGATCGCCGCGTCATCCCGCACGGGCTGGTGCACATCGCCGCGTCCTTCAACAACACCCAGATCACCATCACCGATGGCGATGGCCGGGTGGTCTGCTGGTCGTCGGCGGGCGCCATCGGCTTCAAGGGTTCGCGCAAGGGCACGCCCTACGCCGCGCAGCAAGCCTCGCTGGCCGCCGCCGGCATCGCGCGCGATCAGTACGGCATGAAAAGCGTCGAAGTGCGCGTCAAGGGCCCCGGCTCCGGCCGCGAGTCCGCCGTGCGCGCCCTGGCGGCTTCGGGATTGCACATCGTGGTCATTCGCGACGTCACGCCGATCCCGCACAACGGCTGCCGCCCGCCGAAGCGCCGCAGAGTTTGATGCGTTCGAAAAATTCAGCGGGACCCGCAAAAAAGCTGGTCCCACAAGAGAGTTTTGGGAAGGGAGAATAGAAGTTGGCAAGACACCGAGATGCAGTCTGCCGCCTGTGCCGCCGGGAAGGGCAGAAACTATTTCTAAAAGGCTTGCGGTGCTTCACCGAGAAGTGCGCCATCGAAAAGCGCAACTTCGTTCCGGGACAGCACGGGCAGTCGCGGCGCCCAAAGGTCGCCGGTTACGGCCTGCAGTTGCGCGAGAAGCAAAAGATGAAGCGCACCTACGGGCTGCTGGAGCGGCAATTCCGCGGTTATTTTGAGAAGGCCCTGCGGATCAAAGGTCCCACGGGCGAAAACCTGATCATCATGCTGGAGCGGCGCCTCGACAACGTGGTCCGCCGCGCGGGCATGGCGTCCTCGCACGCGCAGGCCCGGCAGCTCATCCTGCACGGCCACGTGCGCGTCAACGGCCACAAGGTCAACATTCCGTCGTACCTTGTAAAGGTCGGCGAAGAAATCGCCATCAAGGAAAAGATGCACCAGAACGCCATGATTCTGGACGCGCGCAACGTGGCGCAGAGCCAGAATTCCGTACCCTGGCTGGAGCAGGACCGCGAGAACTTCAAGGCGAAAGTCGTGGCCATGCCCAAGCGCGAAGACGTGCAGACCCCGGCGTTCAACGAACAGTTGATCGTCGAGTTGTACTCCAAGTAGTTGGGATTCTTGTAGGGGCAGGCTTTAGCCCGTCCCGTGCCGTTCGAGTGGCCGGAGAGCCGGCGTCACAGAAACAACGTTTTTGGGTGGCCGATCGCATATCGGCCGCCAGAAGGAAGGGAAAAGATGTGGAAGGGCTTTCAGAAACCCAAGCGTCTGGCATCGGAGCTGGAGTCGCTCACCGAAAAGTACGGCCGTTTTTCCGCGCAGCCGTTTGAGCGCGGCTGGGGCACCACGGTAGGCAACGGTCTGCGGCGCGCGCTGTTGAGCTCCATCGAAGGCGCGGCCATCACCGCCGTTAAAATCGAAGGGGTGCTGCACGAATTCTCCTCGATCCCCGGCGTGGTGGAAGACGCCACGGATATCATCCTCAACCTCAAGCAGGTGCCCATCAAGCTGAACACCGACCTGCCGAAGACCATCTATCTCAACGTCGAGCATCCCGGCCCGGTCACTTCCGCGCAGATCGAAGAAGACGCGGACTTCGCCGTCCTCGACAAAAGCGTGTACATCGCCACCGTCAGCGAAGGCGGCAAGCTGCAGATCGAAATGCGCGTCAAGAACGGCCGCGGCTACGTGGCCGCCGACCGCAACTACGACGAAGACCTGCCCATCGGCTACATCCCGGTGGACTCCGTCCACTCCCCGGTGCGCAAGGTCAACTACTCGGTCGAAGCCGCCCGCCTCGGCCAGATGACCGACTACGAAAAGCTGATGATCGAAGTGTGGACCAACGGCGCCATCACCCCGCAGGATTCCATCGGCCTGGCCGCCAAACTTGTAAAAGACCACATGAGCATCTTCATCAACTTTGAAGAGCCCACGGAAATGGCCGAGCTTCCGCAGGAAATCGCCAACGACCCGCGGCTGGAGCATCTGGACCGCTCCGTCGAGGAACTCGAGCTTTCCGTGCGCAGCTACAATTGCCTGAAGAACGCCAACATCCAGACCATCCGCGAGCTCGTGCAAAAGAGCGAAAACGAAATGCTGAAGACCAAAAACTTCGGCCGCAAGTCGCTCAACGAGATCAAAGATATACTGGTGAAGATGGGCCTCAGCCTGGGCATGAAGTTCGACGAGCACGGCCGCATCATCTGGCCCCCGCTCCCGAGCCAAACCGCCCCGCCGCCACCGTCCGAAGACATGGCGGGCCTGTAAGCCGTCCTAATGTAGTGGCGGGTCTTTAGGCCACTCTGATGCCGTTGTAGGGGCCGGGCTCGCCCGGTCCGGCGTCAACCTCGCAGCGCAATCTGCCGGGAGAACGCCGAAAAAATGTAGGGGCGCGCTTGAGCGCGTCCCGCTGTGATGCGGGGGCTCCGGCCTATCTCCTTAGGAGGCCGGGGCTTCAGCCCCGGCGTACAGCCTCTGGAACGAACGGGCTTTAGCCTCTGAAGAAAGCTTTTCCGCTGCCTGTAAGGCCGCGAACAAAAAAAGGAATCAACCATGCGCCATCTAAAATCCGGCTCCAAACTAGGCCGCAACCCCTGGCATCGCCGCGCCACCCTGCGCAACCTGGTCACCAATCTCTTCGAGCACGGCCGCATCACCACCACGGTGACCCGCGCCAAAGCCGCTCGCCCGGTAGCCGAAAAAATGATCACCCTCGGCAAGCGCGACACGCTGCAATCGCGCCGCCAGGCCGCCTCCTACCTGATGACCCCGCAGGTAACCCAAAAACTTTTCAGCGAAATCGCCCCCAAGTTCGCCGACCGCGCCGGCGGCTACTGCCGCATCATCCCCGCAGGCATCCGCGTAGGCGACGGCGCCAAAGTAGCCATCCTCGAACTCCTGGGCTACGAACTAAAGAAAAAAGAAAAGAAGGAAAAGACCAAGAAAGAAGAAACCGCCGAAGCCAAGAGCTAAGCTGTTTCCGCGGGTCGTTCTGAACGCGGCACGCCGATTATTTCTTCCCCTTTCTATCCTGTTACCCCGATGTTCTCGGGCCGGTGTTCAGCCGGACGCGGCCCTAGCTTGCGCCTAGGAATGAAAGCGTAGTGCTCGTTGTTTTCGCTTAATATCCGCTTTTGTTTTGCATAGTATTCTCCCATGACTATGGTTCGTTGCAATGCTATTTTCATGCTCTGTGCCACGCGAGCGTTGCAATGCAATTTTACTTGATCGAAGTGATTCTCGACAGTAGACTTGTAGCGCTATGAAGCAAGCGGAATACGAGCGCCTGAAAAGCGACGCGCTAACCGAGTACAAACGCAAGATTGACGCAATCGAGACCGTCTGGAAGATGACGGGTGGAGTTACTCTGAACGCAGCAACTGTCGAGGGGCCAGGAATCAGCAAGGGCGCACTACAGCAAGCGATTCTTGTAGCTTTGCAGGCATTGCCCGGAGAGTTCACACTGCGCGATATCGAAAAACAGATTCAGATCAACGATTCCGTGTTTGCAGCGAAGATCAAACGCCCGTCAATTTCGAGCGCGCTTAAGAGGCTGGCCGATGACAAGAAGATCGCGCTTGTCACTCTAGGCAAGGGCAAGAGGGCAAGCACGTATCGGAGAGTCGGCGGAGCATAGAAGCACACTCTAGAGATCGAGTTGGAGAAAATTCCCCGGTCATGTCTGAAGAGAAGAAAGCTAGAGTCAAGCGGGACACGTCAGTAACCGCGCGCGCATCTCTGGCAAAAATGTCGGCGGAAGAGATAAAGGAGATACGCGCCCTGATTCAGCACTCCGTGGACGAGCGTGACTTCCCGAGATTCAAGAGAGGACTTCTTAAGCTGGGATACGACGAGGGCTCGGCTGAATACCAACAACTGGTCGATCTTTGGGACGCCTATGCGAAGTCTTCCCGTTACCCTTGATTGTTTCGCGAAAAGCTTTGACCCGTCGCTTCTTTTCGTCGGTAGGCAAAGTCTCCAAGTGCGCGACAATAAGGTCCGTCATTTTGGAAACGATCTCGGCTTTGTTTTTCTTGGCCTTGGTCAAAACTACCTCACACCTTTGCCCTACTAGGGTATCAGGAACAAAGAACAACGCGCAATGGCGGCGAAATGCTGACCTGCCACATTCGGCAACCCCATCCGCTCGTAGCACGTTAAGGGATACCGCTGGCTCCCAGCGCCGCGCTCATCCGGCAAATTGCTCCGAAAATGGGGAGCCTGAATAAGGCGCTCAAGCAACAGAAGCGCTCCGCCAAGGGGCGAAAAGCGGTGCCTGCAAGATCTCCACATATCTTGCCTGTGGTTATTCGAGTTCGTGGTCGAATAGCGACGGCGCTTCACCTACCAGCTTTTCGAGGAAGCCCTTCCGATCGTTGAGGAATCGTCGCACGATCTGGGTCGCCGGGATCTGGTCGTACGGGACCTCGTGGATGGATCCTTCGTCGAAGGACAGAATTTGGGCTTCTGGATAGCCGAGAAGCACGGGAGAGTGGCTGGAAATGATGAACTGCGCGTCTTTGTGCTTCCGCAGGACGTCGTGGATCAACACCAGAAAGGCTAGCTGCCGCTGCGGCGAAAGCGCGGCCTCGGGCTCGTCCAGCAGGAACAAGCCATTGCATTGAAACTTGGACTGAAGCACTGCGAGGAACGTCTCGCCGTGAGAACGGGCATGCAGGCTGCGGCCTCCATACGAGTCGCTGACCCCGATCGCGTCGATGTACGAGGCGCTGTTGAAGAAGCTCTCGGCCCGCAGAAAAAAGCCCGCACCGGTACGAACGTCAAACGATAACCGCAGCGCTTTTGCTAGCGGGTCGATCGAATGATTGCTCTCAGTAGTGTCGAGGCGGAAGTTGCGGTTGCCTCCCTCGCGCCCGAATCCGTAGTGTGCCGCGAGAGCTTCCAGCAAGGTCGATTTGCCGCTGCCGTTCTCCCCGGCGAAGAAGCAGATTCGCGATCGAAATGTCAGTTCCCGCAGGCCGCGAATGGCCGGAACGGAAAAGGGATAGCGATCCGGCTCTTCTATTCGCTCGCGTAAGAGAGTGATTCTTTTCAGCATTGAGAATCGTCGTTGGTCGCCGCAGACGGAAACGGATGGCGGTGGCCACTTTCCGCAGTTGTTCCAAGAGATTCAGCCAGCGAGCTTTCCAGCAAGTTCGTCTAACGTCTGCACAGCGATATCGACCGGCAACCTTGGGGCCGGCTTCGCCCGTGCCAGGCCCAAATTCGTCCACTCTGGCCACATGCGCCGTGCGTAGCCCGCATCCCGCCGCTGCCCCAAGATCGCTGCTGTGGGCCGCGACCATCGTGCAATCGCCCGGCTTAAGATCCAAAGCCTCCGCTGCGGCAAGATACACCCGAGGCTTCGGCTTGTAGTCGCCGGCGATCTCCGCACCCAGAATCGCATCCCAACGAAAATCGTTTCTGCGCGCCAGGTCCACCATCAGCGAAATATTGCCGTTCGAGACCGGCGCAAGCAGAAACCGGCGCCGCAGCTGCGAAAGGCCGCGGGCCACGTCGTCCCACGCGTCCAGGCGGTGCCAGGCCAAGGTAAGGTCCTGCAGGGAACTCTCGTCCACCTTTTCCAGCCCGAAGCGCGGGCGCAGCCGGTCGAGCATACGCCGATGCAATACATCGAGCCTACAAAACGGTATTCGCCCCGACCGAACCTCCTCCATGGCCGGCTGATATTCAGCGCGCCACGCGTCCGCGAATGCCAACCAGTCGAGAGCGTGCCCTTGCGGTTTGAGGATCGCCTCGGCCTCGCGCGCGATCCCAGTCCGCCAGTCGACCAGTGTCCCAAATACATCGAAGAACAGCGCCTTTACCATCGCTTTTGCTCGGGAGGTGCGATCATTCACTGGGCCTCTTTTGCCAGGGTTTGCAATGCGCGTTCCTTCCAGACACACCACTTTCCATTCGTCGCAGAAGGTAGCGTTCAGCTTCTTGTAGAATTCGATCGCCGGCTGGTTCCAGTCCAACACGTTGAACATCACTCCAAAACAGTCTTCTTTCCGTGCCAGCGACGCGACCTGCGCGAACAGGGCGCGCCCAATGCTCTTGCCCCGGAACTCGGCCCGCACGTAAATGTCTTCGAGGAAGAGTCCAGCGCCGCGAAAAGTGGAATAGTAATCAAAGAAGATGGCGTAGCCCACGATCTGGGCGTTCCATTCGGCCACAAGAGCGCGGAACTTGGGACGCGGCCCGAAGCCGTCACGCAGCAGAGCTTCCTCCGTAATGGAAGCGCGATCGTGCTCAAATTCCGCAAATTCGTGGATCAGAGTCTTGAGCAGCGCAGCGTCAGTGGCGATGGCAGGACGAATGGAGAGCATGGGCAAAGGCTCCGGGCCACAAGATTATGCATTATCCCGAGTCCTTTCAGTACGTTCCGGTTTTGCAAGGATTAGGGGTTCTTTCCTTCTGTTGTATTTTTCTAGCACCTTTAAAGGTGCTATCATAGCTGCGTGAGGTGCGCATGCTCGACCTAAAGAAAGACATTCAGGCCATGACCACTTTCCGCCGCAATCCGGGACAATTCATGAAGCATCTCAAGAAGACCAAGAGACCTTTGATCCTCACTGTGAATGGCAAAGCTGAAGCGGTCGTGCAGGACGCCGAGGCCTATCAGCGCCTCCTCGACATCGCCGCGCGAGTCGAGGCCTCCGAGGGAATCCGTCAGGGGCTTGAAGACGTTAAGAAAGGCCGTGTGCGTCCGGCGCGGGAAGCTCTGGAAGCGTTCCGGCGCTCCCATGCAATACCTCGTTAGGCTGACCGACCGCGCGTCGCGAGACCTGGAGGACATCTACCGGTCGATAGAGGCGGATACTTCCGCCCCGGCATTTGCGTGGTTCAACGCCCTCGCCGAGGCAATTTATAGCCTTGAAGATATCCCCGATCGCGGCTCAGCCATCCCAGAAAGCAAGAAGCTTCGTCACCTGCTTTTCGGGAATAAACCTCACGTTTACAGAATCATCTACGCGGTGGATCAGCGAAGTCGTGTGGTGAACGTGCTTCACATCCGCCACGGAGCGCGAGACCGCTTTCCGGCAGAGTAAGTATCTCGATGGAAAGCACGGACAAAGGCTCCGGTCGACCAGACGATGCATTATCCCCAGTCCTTTCAACATCTTCCCGCTCCTTTCGAATGCTATCGATTAAATAACTTGACAAAAACACTATCTTGTGCTATTCTTTCCTGTGTATACTCGTTCTGAGTTCCGAAGGAAGCCGCGAAGAGTCGAATCAGATCCTCAGTACTTTCCCCTATTTCCCCTGAGCCTCGAAGAGCTCACCCTGTTTGCCCCGCTTGCCAAGAGTCTCGAAGGGCTTTCCGCTTTGACCCCCACCTTCCGCGCTCTCAGCCTAAAGAGACACCTGTATGCCCTCGCGTCGTTACTATCTGATTACCTCAAAGCGTCTCTAAGCCCCTTTAGAATGAACACTTGCAAAAGTGTATCAAAACAAAGCACTTTAAGTTCCTTTAGAATCAACACTTACAAAAAGGGGGAGGGGGGTGTGTCGTCTCTAGCTAAGTTTTTCTCGGGACACCAAGCTCTGGAGGAGCGGTACGCGACGACAAGATCAGAGAGCGTTCAGGACGAGGGCGCAATGTCGGGAGCAGGCTGTGGCGGCGGCGAAACCTTACGGCGCCGAAACCAGAAGTACAAGACCGCGGTAGCCACGAAGGCCCCGGCGGAATCGAGCAGGGAATCGTAGGGCGAAGCCGTGCGGCTGACGACGAAAGCCTGGTGGATCTCGTCGAGAGCGGAGTAACCAGCGGCGATGAACAGCGCGGTGAGTCCCCAGGTCCAGCGCCAGCCCGCGCGCCCACCGCGCACCCCGCGATAGAGGAACAGGCAGAACACAAAATACTCGGTGAAATGCGCGCTCTTGCGAATGTAGTGATGGATCACGTCGAACTGGTCTTGGGTCAGCGTAGGAATCAGCCAGCGAAAGATGGGCTCGAAGATCGACGCCGTATGTTCGGACGAGAACGGGTCGGTGGACATGGTGAAAATGACGCCAGCCCACACCAGCGCCGGCCACCAGGCGTTAAGCCATACCGCCATCGGCGAGCCGCCGATACGTGGTTGCATTTCAGGCAGTTGCGGAGCGGGGCGCGGGTTGCGCCATGGTTGGGAGTCAGACACTGGGAGTCGCTCGATTCATTGGCCTCAGGCTATTTTAAACTGTCGCAGCCGGGAGAGCGGCGAGAAATTGCGGGCAGTTGCCAAGGTAGATGGAGTGCGGCGCCTGGGCGCCGCTTTGCCGGTCACAACACAGGCGCCAAACGCCCCGGAAACGCCGTCAGACACTACTCCATGCGATAGTTGGGTGCTTCCCGCGTGATGATAACGTCATGGACATGGCTTTCGCGCAAGCCAGCGGACGTGATGCGCACGAAGCGGCTGGAGCTCTTGAGATCGTTGAGGTTAGCCGCACCGACGTAACCCATGCCGCTCTTCAGCCCGCCGACGAGTTGGTCGGTGAGCGCGCCAAGGGAGCCTTTGTACGGCACGCGGCCCTCGACGCCTTCGGGGACGGACTTGCCCCGCTCGCGGTCGGCGTCGTCCTGCACCATGGCGTAGCGGTCGGAGCCCGCGTCCATCGCGGCGGTCGAGCCCATGCCGCGGTACGACTTGAAGGTGCGCCCTTGGTAGAGGATGGTCTCGCCGGGAGCTTCTTCGGTGCCGGCGAAGAGGCTGCCGATCATCACACAGGAAGCACCGGCCGCGATGGCCTTGGTGACGTCGCCGGAATACTTGATCCCGCCATCGGCGATGATGGGAATACCAGTGCCTTGGGCCGCGCGGGAAGCTTCCATGATGGCGGTGAGTTGCGGGACGCCGGCGCCAGTGACCACGCGCGTGGTGCAAATCGAGCCCGGCCCGATGCCGACTTTCAGGCCATCGATGCCTAGCGAGATCAAATCTCTGGCGCCTTCGTACGTAGCCACGTTGCCGGCAATGAGCTGCACGTCGGGCAGGCGATGCTTGATCGCTTTGATGGCTTCCATGACCCGCTCGGAATGACCGTGCGCGGTGTCGATGGCCAGGACGTCGGCTTTGGTCTTGGACATTTCGACGGCGCGCTCCATGAAGTCGCCGGTGGCCCCAACGGCGGCGCCAACGCGCAGGCGGCCTTGCTCGTCCTTGGCGGCGCGCGGGTATTCGAGTTTTTTCTGGATGTCTTTGACGGTGATCAGGCCTTTAAGGTTGAAGTCTTGATCGACGACCAGGAGTTTCTCGATGCGATGTTTTTGCAGGATGCGCTCGGCCTCTTCGAGCGTGGTGCCGACGGGAACGGTGACCAGATTGTCTTTGGTCATCACCGCATTGACCAGCTGGTTGTGATTTTTCTCAAAGCGCAGGTCGCGATTGGTGAGGATGCCGGTGAGCCGGGAGCCGCGAGTGACCGGCAGGCCGGAGATGCGGTACTTGGTCATGATCTCCAGGGCCTGGCGAAGGGTGATGTCGGGGGAAATGGTGACCGGGTCGACGATCATGCCGCTTTCCGAGCGCTTTACGCGGTCGACTTCCTCGGCCTGGCGGTCGATGGCCATGTTGCGGTGCACGATGCCGATGCCGCCTTGGCGCGCGATGGCAATGGCCAGGTGCGCCTCGGTGACGGTGTCCATGGCGGCGGAGGCCAGCGGAATGTTCAGCGCCAGCTTGCGGGTAAAGCAGGTGCGGGTGTCGACCTCGGTGGGCAAGACCGAGGATTTGCCGGGGAGCAGCAGCACGTCGTCAAAGGTAAGGCCTTCAATAATCGGACCGTCGATCATTCCATCCTCGCTAGGGGCGACCGCGCAGCGGTCAACACGGGTAGGGATTGCGCATAAAACAGCGCAGCCCAGCGGGTGCCCGCTGGGCTGTCCAAGAAATTCATCGAATCGAAAAAATGCGTCACTGTGAATCATCCATTGTAGGGGCAGGCGCGACCGGGGTCAAGCGCACTCGGGGACGGGTCAAGGTCAGTTCGCCGTGAGGGAATTTATTCTAGCGCCAGCCTGTTCATTCGTAGCGCAGCGCCGCCAGAGGATCGCTCGAGGCCGCCCGACGGGCGGGGACGATGGAGGCAACGAGCGCAGCCGTGACAAGTAACAGCACCACACCGCCCAGGATCAGGGGGTCGCGGGAACTCTCGTTGACCCACTGCGCAGCGAACTTACCGAAGATGAGGCTCAACAAGACACCTGCCAGGAGCCCGGCGCTTACGCTGATGCCCGTGGACGACAGTACGATGCTCAAAATGTCCACGGTCTCGGCGCCTAGGGCCATGCGAATCCCGAATTCGTTGGTGCGGACTGCTACGCCGTAGGAGACGACGCTGTAAAGGCCCACTAGGGCGAGCGCGAGGGCGAGCAGGGAGAAGATGCCAAAGAGGGTAGCTACGAGGCGCTGCTGGGCGTATTCGGGTTCGCTCGTAATATAGGCCTGAAGATCCCGAGGCTCGTTGATCTGCTGATCGGGATCGACCTTGACGATCTGGGCGCGCATGTCCGGGATGGCGGAAAGCGGAGGGACGCGGGTGCGAACGAGAATTTGAGTCCACATCCATGTGTGCAAAGAATACGGAACGTAAATCGCCGGCTTGATCGGGCTGCGCATGCCATCGTTGCGCGAGTCGGCGACGACGCCGACGATTTGCAGCCAACCGACCGCCCCCGGAGCGGAAGGAGAGTACGGTGGCTGGTCTATCAGGTCGGGGGTACGCAGTTGGTGGCCGATGGCATCGCCGTTCGGCCAGTATTGTCGGGCCATCGACTGGTTGACGACGGCGAGGGCGGCGGCGCGCATGGTTTCGTCGTGATCCCACACGCGACCCTGCAACAGAGGAATGCGCATAAGAGAAAAATATTCGGGGCCGATGAAATTCATGCGAATTTCGGGACTGCCCAGGTCGGCGCGGCCCATCAATTCGACTCGAACATCGTTGCCATTCGCAGGTGGGACTGCATTGCTTGAAATGCTGGCGCCGACAACCTGAGGCATAGCCGCTATTCTGGCGCGAAGCTGCTCGAAATATTCGCTGCGATCCTGCCAGGAAACGTGAGAGTTATCGTGGACTGGAATTCCGAGAGCCACGCAATTTCGTGGATCGTAGCCGAGGTCGGTGTTCAGCAAGCGGAGAAAGCCTTTGGCCGCGGTGCTCGCGAGAGTGAGGAGGAGGACGGTGAGCGCAACCTGCGCGGCCACCATGACGCGATGCGTGCGGCGCGCGCGAGTACCGCCAGCGATGCGGCGCATTCCATTTTGCAGCAACTGCGCGAGGTTGGGGCGGGAGATTTGCAGGGCTGGCCATAGACCGGAAATTACTGTGGTGGCGAACGCCAGCCCAATGCTGAACAGCGCTACGGGAACATTGGTCCGGATTACCGATTCGGGAGGGAAGGAATCCTCGGGCAGAAACGCGACGATCAAGGCAAGTGAGCGCCACGCGATGAGCAAGCCGAACGCAGAACCGGCGGTGGCGACTACGAAAGATTCGGTGAACAACTGACGAAGGATGCGACTGCGATTGGCTCCGACGGCAGAACGCACCGCGAATTCGTGTTCCCGCTCGACGCCGCGAGCGAGCAGGAGGATGGACACGTTGCCGCACCCGATCAGGAGCAAAGATGCCACCGCGCCGAGAAGGACGTAAAGCGTGGTGCCCAGTTGGCGGGCGTAGACATCGACGATACTTCGCAGATTGACGCGGAAGCTTACCGGGAAATACGCGGGCCTGACCTTTGCGATTTGTTCGGCGAGCGGCTGCAACTCGGCATTAGCCTGAGCGATGGTTACACCTTTGCGGAGTTTCAGCGAGACGAAGAAACCCGTGTTTGGATCCTGCGTCACTTTGGCCGGGCGGTAAACATCGCTATCGCCCCATTTGAAGCGGGGAGGCATGACGCCAACGATCTGATAGGGTTTGTGGACTAACCGAATCGTGCGCCCAATCACGTGGGGATCACTCATGAAATAGCGCTGCCAGAATTTATAACTGAGCACGGCAATAGGTTGCGGTTCGCTGCCCGTGGGGGCATCGGCGGGAAGCAACCAGCGGCCCATCATGGCGGGGACACCCCAGTGGTTTGGCGATTCGGGCGAGATCGATAGCGAACGAACGTCCTCAGGGAGATCGCCGTCCGTGGTGGTGAGGTTCCATCCTTGTATGGCCACAACACTCTCGAACGATTTTAGCCGGCGAAGCTGATCGATTTCTGGACCGCTGTAGCCGGTAACGCGATCGTTGCCTTCTTTGTCCAACAGATGGATTTCCACGATGCGGTCGGCGTTGGCATATGGGTAGGGGTCAATGAGGACGGCGTAGATTACGGAAAAGACGGCCGAGGTAGCACCGATGCCGAGAGCCAGAGAGAGAACGGCGGTCAGGGTGAACCCGGGACGTTTCCGGAGTTCGCGGAACGAGTGGCGCAGGTCAGGGACTAGAGATTGCATCGACACCTCGAAGGAGGTGAATCACTGGTCGGATTGGAATGGGCGGGCTCAAGCGAGGTTGCCTGGGGGAATTGATTTTGAATGGACTGATACTCGATTTGGCTCCTATCGATACGGCGGCGTCCCTTGGTGTTGGCGGCATTTCCGATGACACCACTATCCATCCTTTGCAAGCGTTGCTATCGCGCGCAATTTTGGTCTATGCTGCGGCCCCGCGTGATGGTTGGCGCAGTGTTTTGGCCGGCTGTCGCGTTGGATTGGAAGGCGAAGGGCCGGAGAAAGCGGGCGAGCGGAACTCAGGGGGTCGAGCCGCGGTTCTCCATGTTACGTTTTGCCGCTTCCTTTTATTAGCTTGAGAGCATTGAAAATGTTTGGCTATTCACCGAAGTGGAAGCTGTACTGTTTTCGTTTTCGGTGCAAGCGCATGTGCCACTGTGCAAGGCGATCTGCGGTGGTGTGTGGCGCGCTGCTCGCCGTAAGCGCGTCCACAGGTTTGTTCGCCTCCTCTGGACGCGCGCAGCAGAGTGATGCCCCGACGCCGGTGGTGGTGCAGCCGGGTCCGCCGGGTAAGCCGAGCAGGACGCTGCCGCCGTCGACGAAGGGCAGGCTGCCGCCAAGGTCGCAAGCGGACGTGGAGTTCATGCAGGGCATGATCATGCATCATGCGCAAGCGGTGGAGATGACGGCGCTGATTGCGTCGCATACGGAGAACAAGGATCTGCGGTCGCTGGGGGCGCGAATCAGCAGTTCGCAGTCGGACGAAATAAAGTTTATGCGGCGGTGGCTGGCGGCACGGGGCGAGTCCCTTTCCATGGCGACGCCAGGAATGCCAGGAATGGATATGTCGCGGCAACCAATGGCTCTTATGCCGGGTATGCTTACGCCGGAGCAGATGGAGGCCCTGCGCAAGGCAAAAGGCCCGGAGTTCGACCAACTTTTTTTGACGGGTATGATTCAGCACCACGACGGCGCGCTGACGATGGTGAAGGATTTGTTCGATACGGCAGGCGCCGGGCAGGATGCGGAGATTTTCGACTTCGCGACGGATGCCGACAACACGCAACGCGCGGAGATCAGGATTATGCAGGCCATGTTGGCGAAAAAATCGTCAGGGGAGAAATGATGAACCGAGTGCACAGTGTTGCTTTGCGTCTAGCCGTGGCCGGGAGTTTTTTGTTTTTCGGTGTGAGCGGGATGCGGGCGCAGGCGCCAGCCTCCCCAACACCCGCGGCTCCGGCCGCGAAGGCGCCGGAGGACGAGGAGGAGAAGAACCCGTTTGAGGCGGAACCCGCTCAGCCGCTTCCGGTGGGGATGACCGGGTCGGACGTGAACGATCCGCGCTACAAGCTGGCGCCAGGAATGTATGACGCGGGGGAAACGTCGCTGGGCATGAAGCATATCCAGTTGCTGAAGAAGCCCGATGCGTTTCAATTGGGAGCCTCGGACCCGGATGATCCCAAGGTGCAGAAGACGATTGCCCAGCTCGGTATAGGGGACATCTCAAAAATTCCGAAGCCCATGCACCTGGCGGTCGCGCAACTGGCCTTCTCGAACTCGGACCTGGCGTTCCAAGGCAACCACGTGTTCCAGGGAAACTTTTATGGCGTGAATATCTACGACATCTCCAATCCCGCGAACGCCGTGCCGCTGACTTCGCTGGTGTGTCCGGGCGGGCAGGGCGATCCGTCGGTGTACCGGAACTTGTTGTTTATGTCGGTAGAGATGCCCAACGGACGCCTGGATTGCGGCGCCCAGGGGTTTCCGCCGGAGGCTCCGCTGGCTCCAGGGGAGAAAAAGAAAGGTCGCATCCCGGTAGCGCAAAAGGAGCGTTTCCGCGGGGTGAGAATCTTCGACATTTCGGACATCAAGAACCCGAAACAAGTGGCAGCGGTGCAGACGTGCCGCGGATCGCATACGCATACGCTGGTGGTGGATCCGAAAGACAAAGAAAACGTTTATATCTATGTGTCGGGGACATCGTTTGTGCGTCAGCCGGCAGAATTGGCGGGATGCTCGGGCGAAAAGCCGGATAAGGATCCGAATACCGCGCTGTTTCGCATCGATGTGATCAAGGTTCCCTTGGCGGCGCCGCAAGAAGCGAAGGTGGTGTCGAACCCTCGCGTGTTTATCGATGCGCGTACAGGCGCGATGAACGGATTGAGCAACGGCGGCAGCCACGGCAAGGGCGAGGAGAAGCCGGCGGATACCAACCAGTGCCACGACATCACGGTGTACTCCGCGATTGGGCTGGCGGCGGGCGCGTGCTCCGGCAACGGAATTGTGCTGGACATTAAGGACCCGGTACACCCAACCCGAGTGGATGCGGTGAACGATCCGAACTACTCGTACTGGCATTCGGCTTCCTTCTCGAACGACGGCACCAAGGTGGTGTTTACCGACGAGTGGGGCGGCGGGCTGGGAGCGCGGTGCCGTGCGAACGACCCGAACAAGTGGGGCGCGGATGCGATCTTCCATCTCAAGGACGACAAGCTGAGCCTGGCGAGCTATTACAAACTACCGGCAGCGCAGGGCGACACCGAGAATTGCGTGGCGCACAACGGCTCGCTGGTGCCGGTCCCCGGGCGTGACATCGAGGTGCAAGCCTGGTACCAGGGCGGCATCTCGGTTATGGACTTCACGGACGCGGCGCACCCTTTCGAGATCGCCTACTTCGACCGCGGGCCGATTGATCCTAAAACGTTGGTGCTGGGCGGCGACTGGTCGGCCTATTGGTACAACGGCCGCATCTACGCTTCGGAGATTGCGCGCGGCCTGGACATCTTTGAACTGACGCCGACGCAGTTCCTGACGCAGAACGAAATCGACGCGGCCCAGACGGTTCGAGTGGCGGAGTTGAATGTGCAGAACCAGCAAAAGATCGAGTGGCCTGCGCAGTTGGTGGTGGCGAAGGCGTACCTGGATCAATTGACGAGGTCGCTGGCTTTGCCTGCGGAGCAGATCGCCGATCTGCAGAAGGCCATGCAGAGCGCCGAGAGCTCGCACATGAACAAGGGAAAAGTGGCGAAGTTGAAGGGCATGGCCGATTCCCTGGAGCAGAGCGCCGCCACGGCGAAGAGCCCGCGTGACGCGGCGCGGTTGCATGCTTTAGCGGAAATCCTGAAGCATCCGGCAGCCTGACGGCATCGCGAGCCCGCTGGGCTGCGTTTGGACCGCAAAACCAAGAATCTTGGCGTGGTTAGGATTTCCAGCCGATTCTTAGGCCACAAAATCTCTGCCGGGAGCCTGCTGTCGATTGTGGGCGAATGACAGGGTATTCGGAAGAAATCCACTCGGCCATTTAAACCCGCACATTGGAAAACACCCACGGCCGCGTGACCGTAACTTGTATCAGGCGCGGGTGTGAAATACAGTTCTCTCCATGCCAAGCGCGGTTCCCGAGTTTGTGCCGCACCTATTGTTGAGGAGCGGACATGCCATGACCATTGCGGCGGCCTTTGTGCCGCGGCGGTTCACGCTGCCGGCGGCGGAGAAACGGCTGTTCCAGGTCGATCCGTATTCGCGGCTGCTGGCGCATGGCCACTGGCAGGAAGGGAAGCGGCGGGACGCGCCGGTGCTGGTGATCGTGCACGGATTGGAGGGTTCGAGCGACTCGAATTACGTGCTGGGCATTGCGGAGAAGGCCTTCCATCGAGGTTATCACGTGGTGCGGATGAACCAACGCAATTGCGGAGGCACCGAGGCGCTTACGCCGACGTTGTACAACTCCGGGATGAGCGGAGATTATCGCGCGGTGTTTGAAGAGTTGGCCAATGGCGACGGCTTTACGCAGATTTTCTTCGCGGGCTACTCGATGGGCGGGAACCTGGTGACCAAGATGGCCGGAGAATTCGGCGACGATGTTCCACCGGCGCTGCGCGGCGTGTGCGCCGTGTGTCCGGCGCTGAATCTGTCGGCGTGCGCGGATGCGCTGGAACGGCGGGACAATTATTTGTATCAGCGGCATTTTGTGGCGGGTTTGATGGCGCGGTATGCGCGGAAGGCGAAGATGTTTCCGGACCGATATTCGCGGAATGGTTTCGGGGCGATTCGCACGGTACGGGAATTCGACGATGCGATTACCGCGCCGTGTTTTGGCTATCGTGACGCGGAAGAGTACTACGAGGCTGCCGGGGCCAAGAGAGTGGTCGGGCAGGTACGCTTGCCGATGTTGATGATTACGGCGGAGGACGATCCGTTCGTGCCGTACGTTTCGTTTCTGGCGGCGCGGGTGGAGCAAAACCCGGCGATTCGTTTTTTGGCGCCACAGCATGGCGGCCATTGCGCGTTCATTTCCAACAAGAGCGGAGCCGAACGATTTTGGGCGGAGCAGCGGATCGTGGAGTTTTGCGACGCGCACCGGTCGGTATAAGACCAAGCGGCCGGCGAGGGAGCGTCCCGGAGTGACTCAGGCGAACGGTTTTTCGAGAGAGACCGCGAAACCTTGCGTTAGAAGCTGCGCCGGTCCGTCCGCGACGATCACCATGTCGTCTTCGCAGCGAATGCCGAACTCTCCCGGCACGTAGATTCCCGGCTCATTGGAAAACGTCATGCCTGGTTCCAAGACTGTCTTGCTGCCGCGGACCAGGTAGGGATGCTCGTGGCCGTCGAGGCCGATGCCGTGGCCAAGGCGGTGGGTGAAGAATTTGTAGTCCGGGCCGTATCCGGCGCTGGTGACGACCGCGCGGGCGGCGTCGTCCACGGTGCCGGAGAAGCGGCCGGCGCGTGCGGCGTCCAGGGCTGCGTCTTGCGCTTGGTGGACAATTTCAAAGGCCTTGGCGATTTTTTCCGTGGGCTTGCCGAACACGCCCGTGCGGGTGACGTCGGATTGGTAGCCTTCCACAGTGCAGCCGCCATCGACTAGCACCACGTCTCCTTCCTTAAGTTTCTGCGGTTGCAGCGTGCCATGCGGGAGCGCTGCGGACGCGCCTAGCAGGACTAGTGCTTCGCCTTGCAGGCCCATTTTCGCGAAGCCGGCTTCCACGAGATGGGCGAGGTCTTCTTGCGACATGCCTTCCTTCAGCGAGGCGAAGACGGCGCGGAAAACGTCGAAGGTGGCTTCGCAGGCGAGGCGCATGAGCTGGAGCTCGTGTTCGGATTTGCGGACGCGGCAGCCAATGGTTACCGGATCGGCGGAAACGTACTCGAACCCGGGAGCGGCTTGGCGGAGATGATCGAAGAAGGTGAATCCCGTGGTTTCTTCGACACCGATTACGCCGGAGCAAGCCGCGGTCGGCGAGCGCGGCGGCGGCGATTTTCGTGGGGCTTTCGTCTTCCTGCCAGATGCGAACTTCGAGAGGGAAGCGCAGCTTCTCGCGGAGCCGGCCCTCCTCGAAGGCTGGCACCACCAGGATGGGAAGGCCGTTGCGGGGCACTAGGAGGCCGAGGAGGCGTTCGCTCAAGTTCCAGCGGATGCCGGTGAAGTAGTAGAGCGAGGTGCCGGCGGAGAGGAAGAGGGCGTCGTACTTGGCCTGCGACGCGTGCGCCGCCGGAGGCTTTGCCTCGGACATGAGGCGTTGCCCCCGCACGAGGCGCTCGTGAAAGTCATCGGCGGGGATGGGATGTACGCGCGAGGCGAGCGGTTTTAGAGCGGAGAAGGCTGGCGGGAGAGCATCTTCTGGACCGTGAGCCGATGCCCGAGGCTGCGAAGTCACAGCCAGGGCGGAGGCGGCTGCCGCCGCCGCAGAACCTCGCAGAAAGCGCCTTCGGGACGGGTAGCTTGGTGAATACGCTGAGGTGGTTAGCATATCGGGAAAAAGATTTATCCGCCGAGGGAGCTGGTTGTCAAGGACGATCGCGCCGCTCGGTAGGTCGATGGAGGCTAAGTCAGGGAACACGCGAGGCGGCGTACCGCCCGCAGAACAAAGGGCCGGTCGGGCTGAATAACCCTTTTCTCGGAAACGGGAGTTTCAACTCCAACGGCTCGCGGGCCGAGCGAATAACACTACCTTGGACGGCGCGACCACCGCGAACATGCGTCAGATGCAAGTGACTGCGAAGTTTGTCTTCTAGTTTTCACTGCCGGATGGAATAGGAGAAAGGCGTCTCGCAGAGCGAGACGCCTTTCTCCTTTTGTGCGTTCGATCGACGCACTTCTGCCGCTGAATGAAAAGCGCTCGGGTCAAAATTTGAGCCTTCCCGCCGACCCAATTTGTGATAGCTTCCCGGCAACGCGGTAAAGCGAGGGGTCTTACATGACGTTCGCCGACTTTTGGCCGGCCTACGTGCGGGCGCACGGCAAGCCGGCCACGCGGGCGGTTCACTGCGTGGGGACGATCGTGGGTTGGATGCTCGTGGGCGGAGCGATTGCCGCGCATCGCTGGTGGTGGATTGCGGCGGCCGTGCTGGTGGCTTACGGACTGGCATGGCTCGCGCATTTCTTCGTGGAGCACAATATGCCTGCGACGTTCGAGCACCCGCTGTGGTCTTGGTGGGCCGATCAGCGAATGGTATTGCTGACGCTTACCGGAAAGATGGGCGAGGAAGTGCGGCGCTGCAGCGAAGAGCCGCCGAACCTGTGAGGAAACCCTGCGGTTAGGTTCCTAAGGTCATTCAGAGAAAAGCCAGCGCGGTGCTAGACGGCACCCCCCAAAACACGAAGAGAAAGATCGAAGAAGATTTCGGCCCAACGAGGAACAACAGCGCGCTACTCCATTCGAATGGCTTGGATGCTCTTGGCCACAATCTTGATTTCAATGCTGAGAGGCGGCCGCAGGTCGGAGCCTTGCGCGATAGCGCCACGTACCCAGGCGTTTCCAGGCACGCTGGCCATTTTGAGGGGATCGAAGACCGTACGGCTACACGGGTTTCCCACCATGGGGTGCTTGGCGCCCTGAAAATCGTAGTCACTCTTGAGTTTTTGCATATCTTGGAGGTACTCGAGCTGGCAATTGCTGAAAGGCGAGCTCATGCCGAACGCCCAGTAGCCCTCCGGCTGCGTCGCGGAGCCGGTCGGAAGACGAACCAGCAGAGCGGGAACATCGCGGTCCGTTAAACGGTTCGCGAAAGAGAAATTCTTGGCGGTCCAGGGTTTGGCCATCTCGGCCACCGTAGCGATGTCGGGCGCAGCGGCGGTAGCACGCGGCAAAGAGGCGCTGGGATCGGCCGCCGGCGTGGGCACTTCTAGTTGAGGGGGTGCGGGCGCGGAAGGCGCCTCGGCATGGTTCGGATGCACCAGCATCCGATAACCCAGGAAGCAAATAAGCAGGACTCCCAGGAGCCCTCCGACGAGCAGCACAGCGGGGTTGGCGGTCACCGGCTGGCGGGCGCCCGACCCGCTAGGAACACCGGGAATCTGCGGCATGTCTGCTTTGAATCGTTCGGATTGCGGTTGGTCCGGCATTCTTGACGCGCTCAACGCTGACTGCAGGCCGCATTTCGCTGCGCGGAATCACCGTCCCAGCCGCGACAACGAAGCGAAACCCTCCGTCGTCACCATTGTAGTGCCAGGGGAAAGCCCGGAGCAATCAGGACGCAAACGGGAGTTTCTTGGTGGCAACGGGCCCGCCGGGTGGGAAATGTCCCAAAAGAGCGTCCGCGAGACGTATTAGTGATCTGAATACACCCGGTGTCGCGAGACTTGTCTCTCCGCGGAGAGCACCCTACTGTATTAAGTACAGTAAGAGTGTGGGAGTGAGTTCTAGCTCGAACGCAACTATGAGCGGCGATACGAGAGCGGCGGCACGGGCCTTTGTGCGCAGCCTGAATATCTTGCTGAAGTTCGCACGTCTGTACGAATTCGGACACGTGCGCACCGGGGCGCAATTCGACACCACTTGGAAGGAACTGCGTGCCGCGCTGGATGAAAGCGGCGGGGGTGGTGTGCTCCTGGGGGCCTCGGGCAACCAGATTCTGTTGGATGGCGTGCCGCTCGGAGCCGCCGCTGGGGAACGCAGCTTTGCCCAACTGCTTACCTCTTCGGGCATTGCCAGCATTCATTTCGGGACCTCCCTCACGCAAAATCAGTTGGCACGATTTGTGCGCGCGTTTCCGACCGGTAACGCCAAACCTACCGCGCTCGCCGAGCAGTTGAAGTCCACCATGGCGGGCGAAACGAGCATCAAGATCAATGAGATCCGCTACGTGGCGGAAGACTCTTCCGTGGCCGGCATCAAAATGGCCGCGAACCTGACCGCCAAAGTACTCGGGTCGCACGGTGACAAGGTCAAGGACTTCTTCGACGACCCGAACAAACTGCTGCAAATGATACTGGCGGCGGAAAGTAATCGCGGGCCGGGTGGCGGTGGTGGAGTTCCCGGGCCGGGTTCTGGGTCGGGCGGCGGCACTGGCGGGGGCGCGGGCACACTTTGGGACGCCGGCACTGGGTCCGGGGGCGGTAGCGGCACTGGCGGTGGAGTTGGGTCCGGAGGCGGTAGCGGCACCGGCGGTGGAGTTGGCTCCGGTGGTGGTAGCGGCTCGGGCGGTGGAGTCGGGTCCGGTGGGGGGCATCCCGGAGGCCTCCCGGGCGCTGCGGTCTCGAGCGGCGGTGGATCGGCGGTGGGAGTTCTCGGCCCAGGCGCCGGAGGCCCCGCGCCGGGGAAGTGGCTGACCGCTTCGGCACTGCTAAAAACGGGGACGGCCACCGAAGTGGGTGGGGTCGGCGGCGGGGCCGGCTCAGCAGGTGGATTTAATGTTGCGGAAGACGACGTACGCGCGATGCTGGCCCTGTTTGCGCAACTCGGCAAATCGAGGAAGGACCCGGAATCGCGCATGGAGGTGCCCACTTTCCAATCGCGCTTGAGCGCCATGCCGGTGCGCGCACAATTCACGCTGCAGCAGGCGCTGGCGGGCCTGGCTGCGCAGGCCCCTAACGAGAAGGCCGACAAACCGATGCTGCTGAAGCTGGCGGAACACGTGGCTATCCGGTTCGCGCTGGACAGCTACGAACGCGGCGAGCTGCGGGTAAATGCCGTCAAGCAACTGCTGGACCGTATGAATTCCGAGATCGAAGGGCTGCGCAAGATCTTGAGCAGCCAGGAAGAAATCATGGCCAACGCGGGACTCCAAGTGCAGTCCTTTACGGAACTGCTGGACCAGGAGTTCTGGGATCAAGTGCCGGACGAGAATAAGAAAGAAGTCTTGACCTCCGACGAAGCCTGGTGCGTTCCGCCGAGAAATGTGCGCGCCTATCTGGAAGACATGCTGCGTCGCGGGGAACTAAAGACCGTGAACGAGATTTTGATGAAGTACTCCGCCTGCGTTGGGCTGGAAAACCCGGATGCCCGACGGACGACAGCGATCGGCCTTTCCGACCTGGCGGAACTGTACGGCAGTGGAGACGGCAGCGCGTTAATGGACGGGCTGCGCCGGCTGGGCAGCCAGCTGGCCGTCGAACGCGAACCGGAGCTTCAGACGCTGATCAGCGCGGCGTTCGTACGATTAAGCCAGGAAGCGGCTTCCAAGCGCTGCTATCCGGCGATGCAGCAGGCCCTGGCGTCCCTGGACAGCGTGGAGGCCCAGCGGCCAGGTTCCACGCAGAGCCTGCGGCCGCGCATCGGCGCCGAAGAGCGGATGCCGGAGTTCATCGAAGAAGCCCTGCGAAGCGGGCAAATCGCCGATGGCATGATCGAGATCCTGGCCTTGATGCCGAAGGCCACGCTGCACTACGCCACCAACCGCTTCGGGCATTGTGGTTTCCGCGAAGACTGCGAACTCCTTGGAGAAATTGTGCAAAGTCTTGGCGAGGAGGCCATACATCGCCTGGTGGAGACGCTGCAAACCGCGCCCGCGTCGGAGGCGGCGGAGACGGTGGGCCTACTGACCCAGGTTGCTCCGGAGGCGGTGGAGAAAGTGCTTCCGGTGCGCCTGGCACAGTGGCCGCGGACGGCGCACGATCGCACGGTGCGGCAACTTTCTTCCGCGCCGGTGGACCGCCGGGCTCATCTGCTGGTGGTGCTGTACGATTCGCTGGACGTCATGATCCGGCCGCTGGCGATCGACGAAATGGGCATGAGCGGACACCCCGATTGCATTCCGAAGCTGCTGGATCTGGCCGAGGACGATGGCACACCGGGATTCACGAGGGTGAAGGCCATTGAGGCGCTGGGCCGCCTACACGCGAGCGCGGCGACCCCGGTGATGCAGCATGTCATGGACGCCAGGCAACTGTGGCGCTGGACCTATCCGGAGGAATTGCGGATTGCCGCGGCACAGGCGCTGATGCGCATTGATCCGACCATGGCCCTGGAAAAGCTTACGCCGAGCGGGCTGGATCGCCGGGACTTGACCTTGGAACCCACGGATCCGGAACCAAACGCATCGGTGATCCGTCAACGGCGTTACGCACGGCTTAGGCTCTCTCGCAATGTCTCCGCGGTCACCACCAATCTCCGCGATAACATCAAACTGGCGATACCGGAACTCAATCTCGGCGGTGGGATCGGAGCCGGCGACCGTCACTTGGCCCCGGGCTCGTTATTGACGTTGAAAGTGGCCCAGGGCGTGCGCCATATCAAAGCGCAGGCCATCGTCCGGGGCGCGCGGCCCCAAGCGATGGCATTCGAGTTCGTGGAAATGGACCTGGACGAGCGTTCGCGCTTGCGAAAACTACTCATGGAGCTGGGTGGATTGCCCATGGCGGCGCAGGTGACCAACCGTGTTCGTCGTCGCGGCCGCGTGGCCATGACAAAAAACGGATAGCGGTCAAGACGATTGAAGCGGCGAGCAAAGGCACGCCACCGTGATTGCGGACCGTTTTCACCGCCCCTCCCTCCTGTCCCTCCAAAAGTGAAACCCGTCCCGTAGGGCAGGCGTTGTCCCCGTCCCTGCGGTGGCACGACGACCGGGGCACATGGAACCTCTGTACCATTGCCGCTTTACGGGCCTCACCCTAGGGTACTAGGCAGGAAGTCCCAGCGAGCGCCAGCAGTGGAGGGTCATGAAAGCTGCGGACCCAAAGACGACAGCAGGCCGGGCATTCGTAAGAAGCCTGAATATACTGTTGAAGTTTGCCCGCTTGTACGGTTACGACCATGCGCGGACAATCGAACTGCTGGACGTTGCTTTCGGCGAACTCCGCGCCGCGATTCCCGTCGGTACCGACGCGGGATTGTTGCTGGGCGCGACCGGCAGCCAGTTGCTCCTCGATGGCGTGCCGCTGGAGGGCTCTCCCGCGGAGAAACAATTCGCGGAGCTCTTATCGGCGGCGGGACTCGCCAGCCTGCAGTTCTTTCCGTCGGTCACCCTGGAAGAGTTAGGCCGCTTCACCCGAGCGTTTCCCACCGGCAAGGCCAAACCAGCGGAGCTTGCGCAACAGTTGAAAGCCGCATTGACCGGGGCCCTGGGCGTGCGCATCAACGAAGTTTGTTTTGTGGCTACGGACTCGCGCTTGAAAGATGCCAGCATGGCGGCGCAACTGGCGGTCGCTACGCTGGGCGAAGACCACGATCAGTTCAAAGAGTGGCTTAACGATCCGCAAAAGCTGCTGGAGCTAATTGCCGCGGCGCAGGGCTCGAAAAGCGAAGGCTCGGCGGGACCAGGAGAGAGCGGCGGAGACCCAGGCAGCCGAGGCTCAGGCACAGGTTCGGGACCCGGAGTGACCGGGGCGGGTCCTGCGGCGAGCGCCAGCGCAGGTACGTTCACCGGGACGGGTACCGGAAGCGGCATCCTGGCGGGAGGAATATTGCAGGCAGCGGGTTTTCCTCCGAATCCTACGGGTGCGGGTTCATCGACGGCACGAGGATCCGGGAGCGGATCGGGTGGCGGGAGGTTTTCTGGGGAGCCGACCGAGGATGAAATCTACGGAATTCTGAGCGCGCTGACCAGTATCGGGCAAGTGGGCGCGGGCGGCGGTGGCGGCATGGCCGCTGCCGGCGTGTTTCACGAACAAATGTCGCATCTACCCGGCCGCGCGCAGGACACTCTGAAGGCCGCGCTGGCCGAACTCGCTTCCCATGCTCCGGACGTCAAGCCGGATCAGTCCGTGCTGGTGCAACTCGCCGAGCATCTGGCGATTCGATTTGCGCTGGAACGCTACGAAAAAGGAGAAGTGAAGGTCAACGCGGTCCGGCAGATGCTCGACCGCATGAACCAGGAGATCGACAATCTTCGG
Source organism: uncultured Acidobacteriota bacterium (assembly GCA_963788495.1). Classification (GTDB taxonomy): domain Bacteria; phylum Acidobacteriota; class Terriglobia; order Acidiferrales; family UBA7541; genus Acidiferrum. The sequence goes on from CAWBGX010000010.1 coordinate 749,843, forward strand.
GGCATTCTTGGCGCTCATGAAGACAAAATGAGCGAAGCGGGCCTGATGGTCGATTCCCACCGCGATATTCTGGACCGGCAGTTCTGGGCGGGAGTTCCGGAAAGCGGCAAGCGCACCGTGCTGCTCTCGGGGGAAGCCTGGTGCATTCCGCCGCGCAACGTGCAGTCTTACGTCGGCGAACTGATCGAGAAAGGGAACATCGCCGACGCCATCGGGATTCTTCAGAACTATGCCGCTTGCGCGGACAGCGAAGAAACGGATGCGCGGAAGAAGACCGCCAACGGTTTGTCGGAGATGGCCGAGCTGTACGCCAAGACGGATCCAAAGCTGCTGGGCGAAGCGTTGCGGCATCTCGGCCTGCGCTTAAGCGTGGAGCAGGATGCGGAACTACAAACGCTGGTCAGCGCCGCTTTCGTGCGGTTGAGCCAGCAGGCCGCGACCAGCCGCTGCTTCCCGGCCATGGAGCAGGCCCTCGATCTGATCTCCGGAGTCGAAACGCAGCGCCCCGGAATCGCCCGCAGCCTGCGCGCCAAGATGGGCATCGAGGAGCGCGTGCCGGAATTTGTCGAAGAAGCGCTGCGTGCGCGCCAAGCGGTCGCCGGGCTGACCGACGTCTTGAAGCTGATGCCGCAGACGGCCATGGAGCAACTCGCGACCAGATTCAACCGCTGCAGCCTGCGAGACGACGCCGAACACGTTGCCAACCTGGCAGCTGATCTGGGCGAAGAAGGCGTGCAATATCTGCGAAGCACCGTGCGCGGGGGACCCTTCGTCGAGGTGGTCGAGATGGTTGGCCTGCTCAGTAAGCTCGATCCGCAGGCCGTCCAAGTATTTCTCCCCGGCCGCTTGAAGGACTTTCCCCGTACGTCGCAGGACCGCATCGTCCGGCTCATCTCCGCCAGTGGGGCGCCCGCGCGTTGCAGCATTTTGCTGGAGGTGCTCGATCACCTCGACCCATTGGTGATGCCCCTGGCGATTGACGAAATTGGGGTGACCGCTGACCGGGGAGCCCTGGGACGCCTGTTGACCATCGTCGATGGAGACCTGCCGCCCGGCGCAGGAATCTATTTGCGCCTTAAAGCGATCGAAGCCCTCGGCCGCATCCACGCGCCCGAATCGGTGGCGACGCTCAAACGCATCGTTGAAGCCAAGAAGGTGCTCGGCTGGCTGCATCCTCAGGAACTGCGCATCACCGCAATGCAGGCTCTCGAGAAGCTCGACCCCGCATGGGCGCTAGCGTTTCTGCCAAAGAGCGGTCTGGACAAGGCCGACCTCACACTGGCTCCGCTGGATGTCGCCGCGAACTGCAAATTTGTGCGCCAGCGGCGGCACATCCGCGTGCGCTTGACCAAACCCGTCACCGCGATTAGCACTAATCTAAAGGAGGCTTGCCGCCTGGAGATCAAGACCGCCAGCCTCACCGGCGGCGTCGCCACCATCAGCCGCCATTTGCCCCCCGGGACTCAGGTGCAGCTGAGGATGCAGCTCGGCTTGCGAACCCTGCAAGCCACCGCGCTCATGCGGGATTACCGCGCGCAAGACATGGCCTTCGAAATTGTGGACATGAATCTCGATGAGCGGGGCCGATTCCGCCGCCTGCTGTCGGACAGCCTTTCCCCCGCTGGCCCGGCGGCGGATGAACGGCCGTCGTCGTCCTCCGACGCGCCCATACCCGCCGGCGCCGCCCCTTTGCGCTAGCCCCAGCCCCTTTGGAGTGCGGCGGGTAGCCGCCACTTTTTACCCCCTGAACCCGGCGTCACCCAAGACGTCCGGCAAAGTCGTTGTCGCGCCCGGGCCGAGCTCACGGTTGGCCACGGACGCAGGGAACAATCCGGCGTCACTTCTCGGCATCGCCACATAGCCACATTTTTGGCGCTCGCGCATCTAAACAGATAGAATAAAGTGTTTGCGTGGGCTGCACTGTCCCCGATCTCTCGGGCACGCCCAGTTACGGTCGATACCGTCAGGAAACGGCGAAACCATTCATGGAAGCAGCACAGATACTCGACAGAGTTGTCGCGCGTTTTATCGGCACCAAGCACGAGCGCGACGTCAAGAAATTGCAGCCGCTGGTCGCGGCCATCAACGCGCGCGAGGCCGAAGTAAAGTCGCTCAGCGATGAGCAGCTCAAGGAGCGCTTTGCCGCTCTGCGCGAGCAAGTGCAAGAGCCGTTGAAAGACGCCGATCCCGGCGAATCCAACTTCCGCGAGCTGATGCAAAAGGCCTTCGAACCCGCGATCGTTCCGGCGTTCGCGCTGGTCCGCGAAGCTGGCCGGCGCTTCCTGAACATGCGCCACTTCGACGTGCAGCTGATCGGCGGCATGGTCCTGCACGAGGGCAAAATCGCGGAGATGAAAACCGGCGAAGGCAAGACGCTGGTCGCCACGCTTCCCGCTGCGCTGAACGCCCTGGCCGGCCGCGGCGTGCACATCGTCACCGTCAACGACTATCTGGCGCGCCGCGACGCCGAATGGATGAGTTCGCTGTATCGCGGGCTGGGGCTATCCGTCGGCGTGATCGTGCACGATCTGGATGACGAGCAGCGCCGCGCCGCGTACGGCGCGGACATCACCTACGGCACCAACAACGAATTCGGCTTCGACTATCTGCGCGACAACATGAAGTACGACCTCGCGCAGTGCGTCCAGCGCGCCCATCACTTTGGCATCGTCGACGAAGTGGACTCCATCCTCATCGACGAAGCGCGCACCCCGCTGATCATTTCCGGCCCGGCGGAAGAATCCACCGACAAGTACTACAAGATCGACAAGATCATCCCCAAGCTCATCAAGGACATCGACTATACCCTCGACGAGAAGCACCGCCAGGCCACCTTGACCGAAGAGGGCTTCAACAAGTGCGAACGCCTGCTGGGTCTCACCAACATGTCCGACCCCGCCAACATCGACGTGATGCACCACGTCTATCAGGCTCTGCGCGCGCACACGCTGTACAAAGCCGATGTCGACTACGTGGTCAAAGAAGGCGAAGTCATCATCGTCGACGAATTCACCGGCCGCCAGATGCCCGGCCGCCGCTGGTCGGATGGCCTGCACCAGGCCGTCGAAGCCAAGGAAAATGTGAAGATCGAGCGCGAGAACCAGACCCTGGCGACCATCACCTTTCAAAATTATTTCCGCATGTACAAAAAGCTTTCGGGCATGACCGGCACCGCGGAAACGGAAGCAGCGGAATTTCAGAAGATCTACAACCTCGACGTGGTAATGATTCCGACCAATCGCACGCTGATCCGCAAGGAATATCCCGACGTCGTGTACCGCACGGAAACGGAAAAGTTTGAAGCGGTGGTGAACGGCATTTTGCAGGAAGACAATTCGCTGGCCAACGGCATTCGCCATTTCAACCAGCGCGGGCAGCCGGTGCTGGTCGGCACGATTTCGATCGAAAAATCCGAAGCCATCGCCGAGATTCTCAAGAAGTCCGGCATTCCGCACCAGGTGCTCAACGCCAAACAGCACGAGCGGGAATCGCGCATCGTGGCGCAAGCGGGACGCAAAGGCGCCGTCACGGTAGCCACCAACATGGCCGGCCGCGGCACCGACATCCTGCTCGGCGGCAACCCCGAACAAATGACCCGCGATCATTTCCTGAAAAACCGCCTGGCCATGCCGTACGCGGCGGCGCCCGCGGTGATTTCCGCGGACGGCGCCGGCGCGGAAGCCCCGCAACCCGTCGCTCCGATGGTGCTGTTCCAGCACGAAGGCAAGATTTTCCAGGTCCCGTCGGATCAGTGGAAGCCGGTGTACGACCAGTTCGCCGAACAGTGCAAAACCGAACACGACGAAGTCGTGGCTCTCGGCGGCCTGCACATTCTCGGCACCGAACGCCACGAGGCCCGGCGCATCGACAACCAGTTGCGCGGCCGCGCCGGACGCCAGGGCGATCCCGGCTCCTCGCGTTTCTTCCTCTCTCTTGAAGACGACTTGATGCGCATTTTCGGCGGCGAGCGCGTGAAAGCGCTGATGTTTCGCCTGGGCATGACCGAAGGCGTGCCCATCGAATCGAAGCTGATCTCGCGACGCATCGAGACCGCGCAAAAATCGGTTGAAGCGCAAAACTTCGACGCCCGCAAACACCTGTTGGAATACGACGACGTGATGAACAAGCAGCGCGAGACGATCTACGCCATTCGGCGTTCCGCGCTGGAAGGCAAAGACCAGCGCGATTACGTCCTGGGCATCGCGGAAGATGTCGCGCGCGAACTGGTGGACACCTACTGCCCGCGCGAGCAGCATCCCGATCAGTGGAACGCCGCGCAATTCCTGGCGGAAGTGAACAGCCAGTTTGGCATCGATGCCAAAGCGGCCGGCGCCGATCCCGGAACGCTGGCCCACGATCTGCTCTCCGACAACATCGTCGAAGCGGTGACCAAACGCTACGACGAAAAAGAAAAGCAATTCGGCTCCGAGCTGATGCGCTGGCTGGAGCGCCGCATCATTCTCGATGTCGTCGATTCGCAGTGGAAAGACCACCTGCTTTCCCTCGACCATTTGAAAGAGGGCATCGGCCTCCGTGGTTATGCGCAGAAAGACCCCATCGTCGAATTCAAGAAAGAGGCCTTTGTCCTTTTTGAAGACATGATGGCGCGCATCGACAACGAAACGATTCGCTATCTCTTCCACATCCAGGTACAGCAAGCGGAAAAGCATCCCGACGAAATGCAGGTCCGGCCCGAAGCGCAGCGAGCGCAGGCCGCGCAACGCACTGGCGGCGCGCAAGCCGCCGTAGCCAGCGCCGCCGCGCGCGCGAGCGAAGCCCCGCCGCAGCGTATGCCGGAAGTCGCCCGCCAACTCGAGCGCAGACAGCAGCGCCAGCAAAAAGATTTGCAGTATCAGACCGGCCCCGCGCAAGCGGAAGCGCCAAAGCCAGTCCGCGCTGGGGCCAAAGTAGGCCGCAACGACCCATGTCCCTGCGGCTCCGGCAAAAAATACAAGAAATGCCACGGAGCCGGAGCATGACGACGGTCTCACAGCCCCATCCAGCGCGTATTTGTAGGGGCGCAGCATGCTGCGCACCATCTCGGCAAGATTTCAGATAGGACAAACGGAATGCCACCAGGTGCAATGCCCATGCCCGAACGCCAACCCATCCCGGGCGTGAAAAATCTAGTCGCGGTCGCCAGCGGAAAAGGCGGGGTGGGCAAAACCACGGTCGCGGTCAACCTGGCGCTGGCCCTCGCGAGACTGGGCCACAAGGTCGGCCTGCTGGACGCCGACGTCTACGGCCCCAACGTCCCCATCATGCTCGGCACTCGCCAGGAGCCGCAAGCCACGCAAGACAAGCGCATCATTCCGGTCGAGGTCCAGGGCATCAAGATGATCTCCATGGGCCTGCTGAGTCCCGGCGACAAGCCCATGATCTGGCGCGGCCCGATGCTGCACAGCGTAATCACGCAATTCCTGCGCAGCGTCCTCTGGGGCGAGCTGGACTACCTGGTCATCGATCTGCCTCCGGGCACCGGCGATGTGCAACTGACATTGATCCAAACAGTCGCGGTCACCGGCGCGGTAGTGGTCACCACGCCGTCAACGGTCGCGCTCGCCGACGTCCGCAAAGCCATCGAAATGTTTCGCCAAGTCAACGTTGAGGTCCTCGGCGTGGTCGAAAACATGAGCACCTTCGCCTGCCCGCACTGCCATCAGCCCATCGACATTTTCGGCCACGGCGAGGGCGCAAAAACCGCCCACGAATACGGCGTCCCGGTCCTCGGCGAAATCGAAATCGACCCACGCATCCGCATAGGCGGCGACACCGGCCAGCCGGTAGCGTTACTAGGCGACGCTGCCCCCGGCGCAAAAAGCCTGTACGACCTGGCCCGCGCCGTAACCGCCCGCCTAATCGAGGTCGCCCCGCACACCGCCGGCCCCTCCGTCCAAATCGACTGAGGCGCCGAGTTTTTCTCCGCGAATCTCTGCGCCCTCAGCGTCTCTGCGTTAGGCTCTCTTCTTTTTTCTCTTCGCTCGCCTTCCTTGTCAGTTCAGTAGCTGGATGTTATCGTGACGTGCTGAGCCGTGATGGCCTTCGCGTAGGGGCACGGCATGCCGTGCCCGTCTTATCTCCGGGCAAACAAAAGGGATAGCATGATTCGAGCCTATCGAGGCAAGCGCCCGCAAATCGCGGCGACGGCTTACATTGATCCCGCCGCCGTCCTCATCGGTGACTTAATCATCGGCGAAGACTCCAGCGTCTGGCCCTGCTCGGTCATTCGCGGCGACGTGAACTACATCCGCATCGGCGCCCGCACCAACATTCAAGACGGCTCGGTGCTGCACGTGATGCGCGACGAATATCCGTTGATCCTGGGCGACGACGTAACGGTAGGCCACAACGTCACCTTGCACGGCTGCAAGATCGCATCGCGCTGCCTGATCGGCATGGGCTCGACCATCTTGAACGGCGTAACGATCGGCGCCGGTAGCATCGTAGCCGCGGGCACACTGCTCCTCGAGCGCACCGAAATCCCCGCAGGCAGCCTGGTCGTCGGCCACCCCGGTAAGGTAAAGCGCATGCTCACCGGCATCGATCAAGCCGCCATCGACGCCTACGCCGCGCGCTACGTCGAATACAAAAACGTCTACATCCAAGAATCGGCCGGTGCCCGGTGACGTCGCGCCCCAACGCCGGTATCAACCCGTTCATCGTGACGCTCTGTGCCGGCACCTGTAGCGGCCGCCGACCGTGGCGGGCGCTTCTCGACGCAACGAGCGCCAACTCCCCATCGGCCAAATTTAAAGCCACGTCACTGTCATTCCGAGCGCAGCGAGGAACCTGCTTCTAGCCATCCATGGCCAACAAAGCCAAATTTCAAGCCATCAAAGGCACCCGCGACCTGCTCCCTCCAGAAACGCAACTCTGGAACCGCGTCGAGCAAACCGCCCACGAAGTCTTCACCACCTTCGGCTTCGGCGAAATTCGCGTGCCTATCTTCGAACCGACGGAATTGTTTGCTCGTGCCGTTGGCGATGACACAGACATCGTCGGAAAGGAGATGTACACGTTCGTGGACTCATGATCATGAGATTGTGCGAGTGCTGACTTGATTCCAGAAGCAGACTCATGGGATTGATCGCGATACTTCTCCAACGAGGAGGTTCAGAGGCTTTCCTTGAGGCTGTGAAGTTTTCTGACGCTGACTATCGAAGATCGTCCTGAAGAGGACACTTGTACCGGTACGCCTGCGGACGCCTGGGGCGGGAAATCTGAAACATGAATAGAACATTCTTGAGGGCGTGAGATATCGTCACGTCCTCGTGATGCTCCGTTGACAGGAACGCTTGAAGAAGTTCGGTTCTGCCGACGGTACGCATGGACTTCGGCTAATGGTTCGCAACTGATGCCTTCGCCCCGAGGCAACCGCCTCCGTCTGCCGCGCCTACATCGAGCACGGCATGCAACAACTCCCCCAACCCGTGAAGCTCTACTACACCGGCCCCATGTTCCGCCGCGAGCGCCCGCAAAAAGGCCGCTACCGCCAGTTCTACCAAATCGGCGCAGAAGTCCTCGGCGGCGGCGACGCCCCGGCCATCGACGCCGAACTCATCGATATGCTGATGACTTTCTTCGACAAAATTGGCCTGCAAGGCACAACTCTGTACATCAACTCCATCGGCCACAGCGCCGACAACTGCCGCCGCGCCTATGTCGAAACCCTCAAAGCCAAATTGCTGGAGGTAAAAGATCAGCTGGGTGACGACAGCAAGCGCCGCATCGACACCAATCCGTTGCGTGTTCTCGATTCTAAGTTGGAGAAAGAACAATCGGTCATCGAGCAGCTTCCGCGAATCGCGGATCATCTCTGCCCCGACTGCGCCGCAAACTACGCCGCCGTCAAGCACGAGTTGGAACTCCGCGGTGTAATCTATCGCGAAAACTGGCGCCTGGTGCGCGGCCTGGACTACTACATGCGCACCACTTTCGAAATCACCGCGCAGGGTCTCGGCTCGCAAAACGCCGTCTGCGGCGGCGGCCGCTACGACGGCCTGGTCGAACTCCTCGGCGGCCCACCCACAAAAGGCATCGGCTTCGCCATCGGCGAAGACCGCCTGGTCCTGTCGCTGCAAGAAGGCGGCAAAGCGGCCGCGCAGCAGGGCCGCGACGTCTACATCGCCTGGATGGGCGAACGGGCCTACGCCACCGCGGTCCGCGCCGCGAAGGATCTACGCAACGCCGGCTTCAGCGTAGAGTTGCCGCCCACCGAACTAAAATTCGGCAAAGCCCTGGGCCAAGCCGACAAATTGGGCGCGCGCTACGCGCTAATCTTAGGCGACAATGAGGTAGCCGAAGGCCTCTGGACGCTCAAGACGCTGGCCGACGGTACGCAAACAAAGCTCCCAGAGCCCGCGCTAATCGAGCACCTGCGAAAATCTCTGCCAGTCTCCGCAGGGGGTATGTAGGGGCGGGCTTTAGCCCGTCCCCCGGGTTTTGACCGGCCCGCTGCTAAACTGTCCATCATCGCGATCTTTTGGAAAGGGAACACGACCGTGCTGGATTTTCTAGGCAATCTCAAACGCACACACTACTGCGGTGCCCTGCGTCTCTCCGACGCCGGCCATGACGCCATCATCATGGGCTGGGTCGCCCGCCGCCGCGATCTCGGCAATCTCCTGTTCCTCGACATCCGCGACCGCACCGGCATCGTCCAGGTGGTCTTCAACAAAGAGACCCAACCGGAGGCCCACGCCAAAGCCGAGCAAGCGCGCAGCGAATTCGTCGTGGCCGTCGAAGGCCACGTCATCCAGCGCCAAAAATCCAACCCCGAGCTGGCCACCGGCGAGGTCGAACTGGTCGCCACCAAGCTCCACATTTTGAATAACGCGAAAACGCCGCCGTTCCAGATCGAAGACGAAATCAACGCCGCGGAAGAAACCCGCCTGCGCTACCGCTATCTTGATCTGCGCCGGCCCAAGCCACATCGCAACCTGGTCCTGCGCCATCGCATCATCCTGGAAATGCGCAAGGCCATGGACGAGATGGGCTTCATCGAAGTCGAAACCCCGATGCTCACGCGTTCGACTCCCGAAGGCGCGCGCGACTTTCTGGTGCCCAGCCGCGTGCATCACGGCCAATTTTACGCACTGCCGCAATCGCCGCAAATCTTCAAGCAAATCCTGATGATCGGCGGCTTGGATCGCTACTTCCAGATCGTCAAATGCTTCCGCGACGAAGATCTCCGCGCCGACCGCCAACTGGAGTTCACCCAGCTGGACCTGGAAATGTCTTTTCCCCGCCAGGAAGACATCTTCAACGTGATCGAAACCGTGATGGTCCGCGCCTGCGCCGTCGCCGGGGTCAAAACCGAAGGCCCGTTTCCCCACATGCTCTACAAGGACGCGATTCGCAAATACGGCAGCGACAAGCCCGACCTGCGTTTCGGCATGGAGCTGCACGAAGTCACCAGCTGCTTCCCGCAAGAAGCAAAAGACAAGCTGCAAATCGAAGGCAATGTCTTCGCATTAGCCGCGACGGGTGCCGCTGGTTATTCGCGCAAGCAGCTCGACGAGCTGACCGAGAAAGCCAAATCGCTCGGCGCCCGCGGGGCATACTTCGTGAAAGTAGCGCCGGAAGGTACGACGTCCACGGTCGAAAAACTCATCGGCGCGGAAAACGTGAAGAAGCTAGCCGAAGCGTGCGGCGCAAAGACAGGCGATCTGGTAGTGGCCGTTTCCGCAAAAACGCAGATTAAAGGCACAGAAGCCGCAGCTTTAGTTGCAGGACAATTGCGCCTGCTACTCGGCGAAGCCCTCGGCGTAATCGACAAATCCCAATGGAAGTTCGTCTGGATCACGGGCTTTCCACTCTTCGAATGGAGCGAAACGGATAAAGCCTACGTCAGCGCTCAACATCCCTTCACCGGCATCGTCGACGAAGATCTCGAAAAACTCGAAACCGCTCCATGGGAAGTCCGTTCGAAAGGCTACGACCTCGTTCTCAACGGCAACGAACTAGGCTCCGGCAGCATTCGAATCCACCGCCAGGACATCCAGGAGCGTCTCTTCAAAGCCCTCGGCCTGACCGAAGAACAACAGCGCCGCCGCTTCGGGTTCTTCCTCGACGCCCTAACCTACGGCACGCCCCCCCACGGCGGCATAGCCCTCGGGGTAGACCGCATCGCCATGCTCCTAGCCGGCGAAAAATCCCTACGCGAAGTAATCGCCTTCGCCAAAACCACGGCGGCCCAAGACCTTATGGCCGACTCGCCATCCAGCGTCGATCAAGACCAGCTCGACCAACTCGGCATCGCCATCAAAAAACCATGAGTGCGAGCAAATGGCCAGCGAGTGCGTGGAGTACTATGTAGAGAAACTCTGAAGCAGAAGCTAGGGCAAGGGTTTTGGGGGTCGGAGCTTTAGCTCCGACATAAAGATAAGGGCAACAGTGGGCTTTAGCCCCTGAGGAAACCTCTTATGGGTCGGCTAACACATCGAACCATGCCCGGATGGACCTACTTTGTCACCACCAAAGCCTGGCAGAGTGTTTCTGTGTTCCAGGTTCAGGAAATTGCACATATTGTGGTCGGCAAGGTGACGGAATACCGCAACAAAGGGAACTATCTTCTACACGAATTTGTTCTGATGCCGAACCACTTACACTTGATCCTGACACCGGCGGACTCTGTCACACTGGAAAAGGCTATGCAACTCATTAAGGGCGGCAGTTCGCACGAGATTCACCGAGTCCGAGCCAGCAAGATGTCGATATGGCAGTCCGGTTTTCATGAGTCCCGAGTAACGGACTTGGTCGACCTCAAGAAGAAAGCGGACTACATCCGCTTCAATCCCGTCGTTGCAAGATTGACGGAACAGCCCCAAGATTGGCCCTTCGGCTCGGCCAGCGGAAAATACGAGCTAGACCCAATTCCTCAGGGGCTGAAGCCCGCAATTCTTGGTTCGCGAAATGTCGGACCTAAAGGTCCGACCCCCAAAATCGCATGAGCCGCATACGCATACTCCCGGAGGCCGTAGCCAACCGCATCGCGGCGGGCGAAGTCGTCGAGCGTCCGGCGTCGGTCGTCAAAGAACTACTCGAGAATGCCCTGGACGCCGGCGCGAAAACCATTCGGATCGAGGTGGAAGCCGGCGGCAAGCGCATGATCCGCGTCATCGACGACGGCCACGGCATGATGCACGACGATGCGCTGCTGGCCTTCGAGCGCCACGCCACCAGCAAACTGCGCTCCGCAGATGACTTGATGTCCATTGCGACGCTAGGCTTCCGCGGAGAAGCCCTGCCGACCATAGCAGCGGTCTCCCGGCTTTTGCTGGAAACGCGCGCCGAAGAAGATCCAGAAGGCACGCGGGTCGAATTCGCGGGCGGCAAGCTCGTCAGCGTGAAACCCGCGGGCCTGCCGGCAGGAACTACCATCAGCGTCGCCGATCTTTTTTATTGCGTGCCGGCCCGGCGAAAATTTCTCAAGTCCGACACCACGGAGTTGGGGCACATCGCGTCGTTGGTTACCCATTACGCGCTGGCCAATCCCGGCAAGCAATTTGTGCTGACCACGCCGACGCAAGAAATTGTGAATTGTGCCCCGACGGAACTCCTGACGGATCGCGTGTACCAGCTTTTTGGCCGCCAATCCCTCGATGAACTGGTGGCGATTCCCACGGTGTCGGCAGCATTTCGCGCGGCGATCACCGAGCCGGACCTGGAACCCGAAGAAGAGAAAGCCCGGCTGACGGTGTTTGGTTTCACCTCGCGCCCGGAAGTGCAGCGGCCCAACCGCAATGGCATCTACGTCTTCGTAAACCGCAGGCTGGTGCGCGACCGCTTGATCCTGCACGCCATCCACGAAGCGTACCGGAACATCCTGCCCGCAAATGTTTTTCCCGCGACGCTGCTCTTTCTCGAAATGCCCTACGACGAAGTCGACGTGAACGTTCATCCTGCGAAGATCGAGGTGCGCTTCCGGCGCTCGCAGTTCGTACACGATTTCGCGCGCGACGCCATTCGCCAGGCGTTGATGGGCGCGCGGCCGATTGCGAGTTTCGCGGCAGCGGCCGCGGCCGCTGGCGAGGCGCCCCAAAGCGGGACGAGCGCCACGGCATCCGCTTTCGGCGTTAGCTCGGCCGAATCGACAAGCGGCTCCGCGGTGCCGCGGGCCATCATTCCCGCCATGGAAGAAATTGGTGTGGGTTCTGGCGTCGGCTCCGACGGCGGTTTTGATTTGACCGCCGCGCCGCTCCGGCCGGTAGAGCAACGATTCCCGTTCGAGCCCGGAGCAGCATTTGGCGCACCTGTCGCGCCTGCGGAACCTTCGGGCGTTAACTGGGCCGCGAATTTTGCCGGGCGCTAACGGTGACACGCCGGCGCGCCTGCCGCATCCGGACGAAATCACGGATTTGAAACCTCTCGGACAGGTGAGCTCTAGCTTTATCGTCGCTGTCAACGGCGAAGGTCTGTGGCTCGTGGATCAACACGTAGCCCACGAACGCGTGCTCTTTGAGCAGCATCTGGAAGCGCGTCGCGCTGGGAAAGTCGAGAGCCAGCGGATGCTGATGCCCATGATCCTGGAGCTTGCGCCGCGCCAATTGGTCATCTACGAAAAGATCGCCGAGGAACTTTCCGCCAACGGCTTCGAGGTCGAGCCCATGGGGCCGCGCAGCGTGGCCATTCAAGGCGTCCCGGCCGGCATTGCCACCAGCGACGCCGAGAAACTCCTAACGGAAATTCTCGACGGCATCGAGCGCGAGAATGCGGCGATCTCCATCGAAACGCTGCAAGCGAAAATTGCGGCTTCGACGGCCTGCCACGCGGCCATCAAAGTAAATATGCCGCTCGATCAAACGAAAATGGAATGGCTGCTCGGCGCGCTGGCGAAGACCGATTGCCCCATGAGCTGCCCGCACGGCCGGCCGGTAGTCCTGCGCTATTCGGTAAAGGAAATCGAGAAGGCTTTTCACAGAATTTGAAGCGGCGGCAAATCGCATACAACGAGAGGGGAAATGAGCGAGACGCAAAAAACAGCGGTGATTTTCGGCTTGGCCAACAAGCGCAGCATCGCTTGGGCCATCGCGCAGAAGCTGCAGCAAGCGGGCTGGCGTCTGGCGATTACGTATCAAAACGCGCGCTTGGAGCTGGAAGCGAAGGACCTGATCGCGGAGCTTCCGGGCGCCTCAGGGTTCATGTGCGACGTCACCCAGGATGATCAAATCGCGCGGCTGTTTGAGGAACTTAAAGAAAAGTACGGCGTCTTGCATGGATTGGTGCACAGTATCGGCTTCGCGCCGGAGAGCGATTTGAAAGGAGAATTCGTCAACACCACCCGCGAGGGATTTCGCGTGGCCCACGATATCAGCGTGTATTCGCTGATCGCGGTGGCCCACGGGGCGCTGCCGCTGATGACCGCGGGTGGCAGCATCGTGACGTTGACCTACTATGGCGCGGAAAAAGTCGTGCCCCGATACGCCCTCATGGGCGTGGCCAAGGCGGGCCTGGAAGCCACGGTCCGCTATTTGGCGCACGAGCTGGGGCCGAAGGCCATTCGCGTGAATGCCGTTTCGGCTGGGCCCATCAAAACCCTGGCCTCGCGCGGCATTTCGAATTTCGGCGACATGCTCAAAGCGCAAGTGGAGCGCGCGCCCCTGAAGCGTACTGTAGATGCTGCGGAAGTCGGCGCAACGGCCGCGTTTCTCCTTTCCGACGCCGGCTCGGGAATTACCGGCGAGACGCTGTACGTCGATTGCGGCTACAACATCATGGGGTTTTGAGCGGCGCGCAAGATCTTTCAATGGCGCTGCCGTGAGGCCTTTCAAAAATAAAGCGCACAGCTACAGTTAGCTGTGCCGACAAAATGCAAAAACTCACCATCGCCATTGACGGCCCGGCGGGTTCGGGAAAAAGCAGCGTGGCCCGGCAGGTCGCCGGAGTTCTGGGATATTTGTACCTCGACAGCGGCGCGATGTACCGCGCCCTGGCCCTGAAGGCCTTGCAGCGCAACGTTCCACTCGAAGACGAAGGGCGGCTCGAGGGACTAGCGGCGGAAACACACATCGAGCTCAAACCGCCCACGGCCGGGCAGGAACAGGCCGGCGCCAAAAATCGGGTGTTCCTGGACGGCGTCGAAGTCACCGACGCCATTCGCACCGGTGACGTGGCACAGGCGGCGTCACGGCTGGCTACCATCGCCGGGGTGCGGCGGGTGCTGGTGGCGGAGCAGCAGCGGGCGGGCGAGGGCGGTGGAGTGGTCATGGAGGGCCGGGATATCGGAACGGTGGTCTTCCCGGATGCCGAGCTGAAGATTTTTCTGGAGGCTTCTCCGGAAGTGCGCGCCGAGCGGCGCTGGAAAGAGCACCAGGAAAAGGGAGATGCCCTGACCATCTTCCAGGTCCTGGAAGAAGTCCGCGTTCGGGACCGCCGCGACCGCGAGCGCAAAGTCTCCCCCCTGGTTCGCGCCGCCGACGCGGTAGTGGTGGACAACACCGCCATGGACGTCGAAGAGACCGCACGGCTGATCGTAATGCTGGCCCGTGAACGAGAGAAGGCGACTGCAGCAGCGGCGACCCGGAAGACGTGATGACAGCGCAATCCATCGGCGTTTGAGTGTCCGGTCGCAGGCTGCTCTTAACCGCATCCTTTCCCGCCCACATTCTTGTAATTCTCAGAAACAACAGGACTTTTACGAAAGAACGTGCCTCGAAGAATGTAACCCATTGACGATGAATAATAATTTGAATATGATGATGAATGAGGTGCCTTGTGCCCCATCCAAAGGATCTAACTACGGAGGATATCGTCCGCACAGCCCTTACCTTTCGCTGGACAAGAAAGATGACCAAGTGGTCCGTGGTGGTAGGGGAGCGGGAGCTGCCCGCGCGCCCTCTGGTGCTGGAGGCCGCAGGAGTGCCTCCCAATGACTCCACCAATTCGCACCAAGCCGTGGCGATTCTGGAGAGCTTGGGCTTCGAGACACGCTATGCCAAGGAACGGCGTGCAACCGCAGGGAAAACCGGGTTGGCTGCAAGCTCGCACGCTCCAGCCGGGATGGCGTCGATCGTTGACGCGTTTTCCGCAATCGCCGGCGGCATTCCCGACGCCGAATGGGAGCGCGTGCCACGCGATCTATCGAAGAACGCGGACCACTACCTCTATGGAACGCGGAAGATTGAGGAATGACCGAGCTGTTCGCGGACACCAGCTATTGGATGGCCTTGGTCAATCCCAAGGATGACCTGCATGGCAAAGCGCGTAGTGTGTCGCAACAGTTCGCCTCGTCTATAGTGATAACGAGCGAGATGGTGCTGACCGAGCTTTTGAACGGATTCAGCGATGGCGGGCCGTGGCTGCGCGGCGGTGCCACCCGAGCCGTCCAGGCGCTCCGCGCGAATCAGAGCATAATGATCGTGCCGCAGACAACCGAACAATTCAGAGATGCGCTGAGGCACTACGACCAATTCAAGGACAAGAGCTGGAGTCTTACGGACTGCGCCAGCTTCCAGATCATGAAGGACCGCGGCATCCGGGCTGCGCTAACGCATGACGTCCACTTCGCGCAGATGGGCTTCGACGCCCTACTGCGGTAAGGACCCCTTGGGTTGGCACCGGTGGGCGCTGGCTTCGGACGCTGCCGTTTCAGACCGCCCGAGCCACTTTTTTGGCGCCTGCGTCTTTTCGGACGCCCTGGTCCGTATAGCTAGCCCAGAAAACCCATCCTAGGAGGAGCGCTTGCGGAAAACCTGGAAAGAAGCCGGACTAGCACTGCTAAGTCTGCTGGTGGTCGCGGGCGGTATCGTTGGCGTCCAGCTTTTGCTGCAAAAGCATCTTCGCGCGGGCGGTCCCGCAGTGGTGGCGGTCCTATGCCTGGCCGCGTATCTCGCCGCACAAAAATGGATTGAGAGACGCACGCCGGTCGAACTCGCCATCCACCGCGCCCTGCCGGAAGTTGCCGCCGGCATGCTGCTTGGACTGGGATTGTTTTGCTCGGTCATGGCGATTCTATGGGTCGCGCGCGCCTACCATCCGGAAGGGTGGAGTCTGCACGCAGCGCTCGCCCGCGGGCTCGTTTTCGCGCTAATGGCCGGAATTGTCGAAGAAATTCTCTTTCGCGGGCTGCTGTTCCGGATGTTTTCCAAGATCTTTGGAACCTGGGGCGCCCTGCTGTTGACGTCGGCGCTGTTTGGCCTGGCGCATGCCGGCAATCCCGGCGCGACGGTAAGCAGTTCGCTGGCCATTGCGCTGGAAGCCGGGCTCCTGCTGGGCACCGCGTACGCCGCCACTTCGCGGTTGTGGCTGCCGATCGGATTGCACGTGGGCTGGAATTTTACCGAGGGCTCGCTGTTTGGCATGACCCTCTCGGGAAACGACATGGGCTCAGGTTTGCTGCGAGGTTCGCTGAGCGGTCCGCGAATCCTGACCGGCGGCGAGTTTGGTCCCGAAGCATCCATCGTTGCGGTGATCGTTTGCATGGCCGCGGCACTGTACTTCGCTCGCCGGATTGTTAAGTTGCATCTCGCCGAGCCGCCGGTATGGAGCAAGCCGCAGCCGAGTGTCCCCGCTGCCGCCGCACCCAGCGTCTAGCGAGCAATCGCTGCCACCATCCTCCAGAATTTGAATCAGATGAATCCACAGGAACTGGTCCGCCCTCTACGTCAACGGGTGATATAGTCTCCGCCTGATTGCACTCCTCGGGTTGCAAGGAGCTCCTCCGCGATGCCTACCTCGACGAGAACGGCCAATGCCGGCTTCTATGTTGTGCTACTTCTGAGTTTTGTTGCAGCGCTCGCGCTTCCGCTGCTGGCGCAGGACAAAAATCCGTTTGCCGGCAACGCCCAAGCGGCCAAGGTCGGCGAATCTCAATTCCGCGCGAACTGCGCCTTTTGCCACGGGCTGGGCGCTCGCGGCGGGGGGCGGGGGCCGGATTTGACGCGCGCGCAAAAGATGCACGGAAACGCTGACGCGGATTTGTTCCGCACCATCAATCAAGGCGTTCCGGGGACGGCCATGCCGCCGAACGGGGCGACCCAGCAGGGCGTCGGAATGACCGATGACGAGATCTGGCAGGTGATCACCTACATTCGCAGTGTGGAGAAGAAAGCCCCGGCCGCTGCGCTGGGCGACGCTGCGCACGGCAAGGCGTTGTTCTACGGCAACGCGGCTTGCTCGACGTGCCACATGATCAGCGGGAAGGGCGGGCGGCTAGGTCCGGACTTGAGCAGCACGGGTAGCGCGCGGTCGACGGAGTACCTTGTGGATTCGCTGCGGAACCCCAGCCGGAGATTGGCGCAGGGGCTGGGCGAAGCCATGAAGGAGTTTTCGCAGGAGTATGAAACGGTGACGGTGGTGGATTCGGGCGGGCAGAAATTCAAGGGCGTGGTTCTGAACGAAGACAGTTTCACGCTGCAAATGATGGACACTCGGGAACAGCTCCATTTGTTTGACAAGAGCAAGCTTCGGTCGTTGGAGGAAACCCGCGAGTCGTTGATGCCGGTCTACGACGAGAAGACGCTGCCGGAAAAAGATTTGCAGGACATCGTGGCGTATCTGCTGGCAATTGGCGCGGCGAGCGGGGGTGGGCAATGAAAAATGTGGGATGGGGCGCTGCCACGAGATTGCGGTGCGCGCTGTCGGAGTGTTTGCGCCTACAAAAAGAGTGGGTTGTAGTGATATCTAGACCCAGCGGCATGAAGACTGCGGCTTCAGCATTTTTGTTATTCAGCTGCCTGTTCTTTAGTGCGACGCCGGCTCGGGCGCAGGTGACCCCGCAGCGTTTGCTGGATTCCGGCAAAGAGCCGCAGAACTGGTTGATGTATTCCGGGAATTACGCGGGACATCGTTTTAGCGCGCTCGATCAAATCAACACCGCGAATGCGCATGCACTGGTGCCCCAGTGGGCCTTCCAGACCATGGCGGGCGGAAAATTTGAGACTACGCCGCTGGTGGTGGACGGCGTGCTCTACGGCACCGGTCAGGACGACCGCGCTTTCGCTCTGGACGCGCGGACGGGCCGGCCGATCTGGCAGTATCAGCGCGCCCTGCCCGCGGATATTCGTCCTTGCTGCGGGCGCGTGAATCGTGGCTTGGCAATTCTCGGTGACAAAGTTTTTATGGGCACCTTGGACGCGCACGTGATCGCGCTGGACGCCAAGACCGGCAACGTCATGTGGGATGTCACGGCGGTGGACTATCGTGCGGGCTACAGCTTCACGTTGGCGCCCCTAGCGATTAAGAATCTGGTGATCCTGGGTGTATCCGGCGGCGAGTATGGCATTCGCGGGTTCATCGACGCCTATGACGCCGCCACCGGCGAGCGCAAATGGCGTTTCTACACCGTGCCAGGTCCTGGCGAACCCGGCCACGAAACTTGGGAAGGCGACTCCTGGAAAATCGGCGGAGCGCCGGCGTGGATTACCGGCGTTTACGATCCAGCAACGAACACAACCTTTTGGACCACGGGCAATCCTTCGCCCTCGAATCGCGGAGCAGGCCGGGCGGGCGACAATCTCTACAGCGACACGCTCTTGGCCCTCGATCCGGACACCGGGAAGCTCAAGTGGCATTTTCAATTTACGAAACACGACGAGCACGATTACGACGCCACGCAGGTGCCGGTGATGATCGACGAGGGCGACAAACATTTGATCGTCCATGCCAACCGCAATGGATTTTTTTACGTGATCGATCGCGCCAGCGGGAAGCTGCTCTCCTCGAATCCGTTCGCGAAAGTTACCTGGAGCACCTCGAAAGACGCCGACGGCGGCCCGGCCACTGATAAAAACGGAGCGCCGACGGCGGAAGGGAATCGAGTTTGCCCCGGAGCGGCGGGGGCCACCAACTGGATGTCGCCCACCTACGATCCGCAGACCAAACTTTTCTACGTTACCGCGCGGGAGCAGTGCGACATTTTCAGCACCGCGCCGCAGCCTTACGAAAAGGGCCACGCCTACTACGGCAGTGCGTATTTTCCGAACGACGACGCGGAACCTTTCTGGGGAGCGCTGCGGGCCATCGATCCCACAACCGGCCAGTTGAAATGGGAATGGAAGCATCCCTCGCCTACATGGGCCGGCGCGCTCTCGACGGCCGGTGGAGTGGTTTTCACCGGAGACGCGGAGGGCAACTTCATTGCCCTGGACGCCGCGACCGGCAAAGCGCTATGGCATTTTCAATGCGGCGCTTCGGTGTACGCTTCGCCTATGTCCTTCGCCATCGACGGCAAGCAGTACGTGGCCATCGCTGCGGGCAGCACCCTGTTCACCTTTGCCTTGCCTTAGACCGCCCAACAACCTGCGTTTTGCCACGCCGGCCTCGATTCTCGCGCTCCTAAGAATCTCCTAAGGTCCTGAATCCTTTTTCGCTTTCCACCCCTCCTCTCTTATAGGAGGGGAAAACGTGAGAACAGTTACTGCTTCCGGGCTGGCGCAAAAGAGTGGAACGCGCCTTGCACAGTGGGTGGACGTGCGCTCGGCATCGGAATATGCGGCAGGACACCTACCGGGCGCCATGAACATACCCATGGAGCAGATAGAGCGACGCTTCGACGACCTGTGCCCGAACCTTCCCGTAGTGCTGGTGTGCCAGAGCGGCACGCGTGCGCGCATCGCGGCAGGCTTGCTCCAGCCCTGGCGACAGGACGTCACGGTGCTCGAAGGCGGCACGAGCGCCTGGATCGAGGCAGGTTTTCCCGTAGTTGTAAACGCCAAGACACGTTGGTCCTTGGAACGCCAGGTGCGACTGGGAGCGGGACTGCTGGTGTTGGCCGGAATGGCGCTGGCTGTGCTCGTGAGTCCTTATTGGCTGGGCTTGTCCGGCTTCGTAGGGCTCGGCTTGACGTTTGCTGGTTTGACCGATTTTTGCCCCATGGGAGTTTTGTTGTCGAAGATGCCCTGGAATACTGCGTCGCGATGCGAAGTTTCGCCGCGGGGCGCGAAAGGAGAGAACTGCTCGGCATGAAACTTCTCGTTCGAGTTGCAGCAGTGGAATAATGCTGCTGTGGATTTCGAAGCCCTTGCGAACGAGCATAAGGATGCCGTCTACCGGCAGATGATCCGCGCTTGCGGAAACCGGGAGGATGCCGAGGACGTGCTGGTGGAAGCGCTGCTGAAAGCGTACCGGCACATGGATCAATTGCGGGACCTGGTGGCGTTCCGATCGTGGCTGGCGCAGATCGCGAAGCGGGTGTGCTGGCAGTTGAAAGCGCGCGAAGCGCTGGTGCCGCTGATGCAACTGTCGGCTTTGGAGGACGAAGGGCTACAGATTTCGAGCAAAGAACCGCCGATGGAAGAGCGGTTGGCGCTGCAGGAGATGAAGAAGATGCTGGCGGAAGCGGTACACAGCCTCGCGCCGGACTACCGGGTGGTTTACGAAATGCGTGATTTGCAAGAAGTGCCGGGTGACGAAACCGCGAAGCGGCTGGGTATTTCGCCGGCAGCGATGAAGTCGAGATTGCATCGGGCGCGCGAAATTGTGCGGCAGCATCTGGACGCCGCGCTCACGGGTAGTGCGACCAAGCGGCCAGAGGAATCGGGTTCTTCGGAAAAGACTTAAGTTACGGGCTCTATGGAGGTGGGTATGGAAGTCCTGATTGAACATTTGGGAGGCGTGCAGTTTGAAATCAAGGCGCGGCAGCACACCATTGCTTGCGACCAACCGGAAGAAGACGGCGGATTTGACGAAGGAATGACACCGCCGGAATTGTTGCTGGCCTCTTTGGGCTCCTG
This sequence comes from uncultured Acidobacteriota bacterium, assembly GCA_963788495.1. GTDB lineage: Bacteria > Acidobacteriota > Terriglobia > Acidiferrales > UBA7541 > Acidiferrum. The sequence goes on from CAWBGX010000010.1 coordinate 770,515, forward strand.
TGCCGGCTTTTACGCGGCCCAGTACCTGAGGAAGCGCAAACTGGCGACCGAAGGCACCCGGGTTCGCGTCACCGCGGACAAGCTCAAAGATCCGCCGCGCATGGATAACTTTCACATCGAGGTGGAAGCCCCGGCGGATCTCAGCGAGAAGGATCGCGAAGGAATCGAAAATGCCGTCCACCACTGCCTGATCCATAACACGCTGTTGCACACCGCGCAGATAACCCTGGAAGTGAAAGCTTCCGAGCTGGTCGGCCAGTAGCGCGCCCGCGGAGAGTGGAATTCTTTGCGGGAAATAAGAGCGGACAGCCGTCCGATCACGCCTTCAGCATTTCCATGGCGGCCAGCGCGTAGATCGCGGCGCAGTCGGCGACTTTTCGCAGGTCGACGTATTCGTTGGGGCCGTGGGCAACGGAGAGCAGGCCGGGGCCATAGGCGTAGGCCGGGATGCTTTGTGCGGCGTAGAAGCGGGTTTCCAGCAGGCCGGGGCACATTTCGAAATGAGGCGGTTCGCCGGCCACGGCTTGGACGCTGCCGGCGAGTGCCTGACCAAGTGGTTCGTCTTCGCGACACGCGGCTGAGTGTCCCTCTTGCAAGACCTCCCATCGGAACGGAACACCATCGCGTTGGCATTGCCGGAGGACGGCGAACAGCCGGGCTTTCTCGGTCTCCAGTTCTTCTTCGGGATTGATGCGCCGGTCTATCGTGAACCAGCACGTTTCCGGGACGACGTTGAAGTTCGTGCCACCGCCGCTTTGTCCTCCGAGCATCAGAATGGAATTGCGGGCTTGTTCTGCGCCGATGTTGCAGGCGGTTTTTCGCTGCTCGACTTCGCGCTTTAGCTCCAGGAGTTGACTAACGACGTAATGCATGCGCTCAAAGGCGTTTTGGCCTTGATGCTGCAAACCAACATGTGCGGACTTGCCGGACACTTGCACCCGCAGCGTGATGGCGCCGCGATTGGCGTTCCAGACCACGCCGCTGGTGGGTTCGGCGGTGAGCATGCCGATTGCGGTTTTGCCGAGCAGGCCCTGTTGCGCCAGCCATGACGAGCCGCGTGCTCCTCCGGTTTCTTCGTCGGGAACCATAGCTAGCGCGATGCGGCCATCGAGTTTCATGCCGGTTTCTCTCAACGCGAGAATCGCGTAGAGCATGGCCACAATGCCGCCCTTCATGTCGCAGGAACCCCGGCCAAACAGAAAGTGATCTTTGCGCGCAGGTTGGAATTGCTCCGGCGATTGCGCGGGAACGACGTCGTAGTGTCCGTGGAAATAGAGCGTGCGGCCGCCTCGGCCGTGTGTGGCCAGCAGACTAGGGGGAATCTCGGCGCCTTGCTCGGAATTGGGCGCGGGCTGGGCGGGTTGGAGGCGTTGGCATTCGAGGTGGTGTTCCCGCAATCGCGTTTCGAGGAGATCCGCGCAAGCGCAATAATTTCTGCCGGGCGGGTTCTCCGTGGCAATGGCAACCAGCTCCGCCAGCAGGCCGGCCATTTCTTCCTGGCGCTGGTGCAGCCAAGCCAGCAACGTGTCTTTTGCCGGCCCGTCGGCGCTCCACTGTGCGTTCCTTGGCTTCATTGCCAACGAGCCTAGGAACTCCTTCCAGTGCTGCCAAGCTCCAAATTGGTGCGCCAACCAGGAACGGGAGTAGAATCGTCGCGTTTGTTTCGCGTCGGAGAGCCATGGAGCAAGAGCGCCGCAGCACTCTCAGGTTTGCTTTTGACGCGTCCGCGGACGTAATCCAAGAAAACTCGGAAGCGCGGATCGTGGCACGCGTGAGCGAGATCGGCCTGAATGGGTGTCTGCTGAAGACGGCGGAGCCTTTTCCGGACGGGACCTCGGTGGTGGTGAAGATTTTTACCGAAGGGCGTTTCTTCGAGGCGCGCGCGACCGTGGTTTATTCGCAGCCGAAGACCAGCATGGGGCTGGCGTTTCGCGAACTCAAACCCCATTTCGTGACCGTCTTGAAGAAATGGCTCCTGGGGGCCATGCTGGAAAAGCAAACGCCGCCAGACTGATTCGGGTGTGGCACGGACAATCGTTCTAAAATGGGTAGGTGCAGCGTAAGATCTTTTGGATTACCTTCACCTTGTTAGGCCTGCTGGCGGACCTGGCCATGCCGTTTTGGTGGGCGTTGGTGGCAACAGTTCCCATCGGCGTGGCCAGTTGGTGGGTAGCCTACCGCAGCGATTGGTTCTAACCGGGTGCATCGCTGGCGCCTCTTTCCTGACTCATCGAAGACTCCCTGTAGTGTATTTCCCCAGAGCGTATAACCGGCCGGGCTCCTGCCCGGCGCGGCTAGCTAGCGACAGGTTGACTCCAGCAATAACAGAGACCATAATTCGCCCAATTGCTGTATACGCAGATGGATATCAACGCTGAAAGTAACCAGGACCAAGGGTCGACGACGGGACAGCCCGGCGTAGCGTCCGGGCCTGGAGTCCCCCAGCGATTCGATGGTGCGAGAGCCTTGGGCCGCAGGTTACGCGAGACCTCCATACTTTTTGGCAAGCTGATTTCCGCCTTCTTCAGCACCATCCCGTCGCATCTTCCGTTCTACCTACTGGTCATCGTGGCCGGCTATGCGGCGTGGGAAGCGCGGAAGCCAGTCACCATCATCTCGCCGTTCCAGTTGCCGGACAAATCGGGCCTGCCTTTCAACGGAGACGCGGTCGCCGACGCCCTGCAGGACAACTTGACCATCATTCACAGCGACATTCAGGGCGAGAGAAGTAAAGACAGCCACAGATTGACGACCATGGACATCGACTCGCGGGAGTCGCAGGGACTGCTGGTTCGACTGCATATTCAAGACCTGGAGCCGGTGCGGGTGCCGACGCGGTTCGCCGCGGAAGTAAAAGGGCTTTCCTATGAAGCGGTGATTTCGGCGGCCCGCGCGGTGATTGGGACCGAGACGACGGTTTCGGGAGACGTGATATTAGACGGAGAGAAGAATTTCCTGCTGGTAGCGCGCACCGCGAGCGCCGGACCCTGGGAGTCGGTATCGAGCCCGCAAACGGCGGAGGGCTTGAAACGAGCCAGCCGAGACTTGGCGGAAAAGATGCTGGCCAGCCGGGACCCCGATCTGGCGGTCGCGCTATTTCTCAAGGACGGACAACTGGACCGGGCCGTGGATGTGTTGACGGACGTGAGCACGCGCAAGCCCAGCGACTTGCAGGCCAAGCTCAATCTGTGTTTCGGCTACGAAGCGCGACAGTATTACAAACCGGCGATCGAGTGCTACCAGAATGCCCTGGATCTGAAGCCGAACGAGCCTCGGCCCGTGCAGGATCGGCTGGCGCACGCCCACTGGGGTAACGGCGACCGCGACGAGGCCATTAAGAGTTTTGACGAATTGGCACACAAGCGGCGCTATCCGGACGCGTTGCTCGGGCTCGGCCGGGCCTTGGACGATACCGGCCAGCATGAAGCGGCCTTGAAAGCCTATGACGAATTCCTGGCCTGGGAGCACAGGAATCGAGACCTGGCAGTTGCCCACCTGAATCGGGGCGTGGCCTTGGCTCGGCTGCATCAAGATGATCGGGCCTTGGCGGAGTATCAGGAAGCGCTTCGGTATGCGCCCGGCGATCCCCTAGTCCTGACGCACCAGGGAGTGGAACTGGCCCGAAAAGGGGATTTGGATGCCGGGATCGCGCAGCTACGGAGCGTGGTCGACGAAAATCTGAGCGTGGATTCCGGTTCGTTTGCTTTGGTGCAGCTCGGCAAGCTGCTAATACAGACGGGCGACTGGAAAGGCGCGATCGAGCAGTTTCGCAGGGCCACGGAATTGCGGTCGAACTACAGCCAGGCCCATAACTACCTGGCGTCCGCCCTGGTTCACGAAGGCGATCTGTCCACGGCGCTTTCCGAGTACGACAAAGTGGCCAGGCTCAGTCCCAATCGAGTAGACCGTAAGCATACGCAAGTGCTGGCGAATCATTGGCTTGGCAATGCGCTGCGGGAACAAAAAAACTATCCGGCCGCCGAGGCAGCCTATCGCGAAGCGCTCAAAGTAGAGCCGGAATACCGGGTGGGTCACTGCGACCTGGGTCTGGTATTGGAACAACAGGGACATCTCCTACTGGCCATCCAGGAATATCGCACCGCCGTAGGAGTGCGATCGAATGAGTTAGACATTCCGGATTGGGTGGCCCTGGCGCATGTTCGGCTTGGGGAAGCGCTCCTGCGCCGGGGACGAGGGTACGAGGAGGAAGCCATCGCCGAGTTGCGTAAAGGGGTAGCCATTGCCCCTAAGCAAGTGGATGCCTACTTCTGCCTGGGCCAGGCTCTGATTGACCAAGGCAATTACGCGGAGGCCGCGGTTGAATACCGGAAGGCCATTGAGATCGATCCCCACTCGACTGCAGCCCACAATGGACTGGCGGTAGCATTGGACAAGCAAGGATTGCCTGAGCAAGCCGCCGCCGAACGCAAGAAAAGCTAAAGGGCTCAACATCAGCCAGGAACTGATGGATCCACAGATGCGCGTTCGTCGTAGTCCGCGCCGGGGAATCGGATTTGCTGGGGAGAGATTCCCCTCCCCTGGTTTTCACAAGTGTTGATTCTAAAGAGGGTTAAAGTCCTTTATTTTGATACACTTTTGTAAGTGTTGATTCTAAAGGGTGTTAGACTCGCGGAATGTTGGCGAGTTTATAACTATATCCTGCGGCGATTCACTTCGCTTCACATGAGTCTCTTTGCGGCGAGCAACGGAAAAATCGTAAGGGGTTCGTTGTCTGGGCGGCCAGACAGGCAACTCGTCGATAACAGGAATTTTGAGTTTATTGGGAATTGCTCGCGGGACGCGACACTTTTAGGCAAGAAAATTATAGCATCATCGTAATTGGATGGTCAAAACCAATCGCGCGCCGGTGAATCACAGAGGGTGCGTTGACAGGGTGCGAAGCGTTCGTTACGCTTCTGAGTTTACTTACAGCGGATTTTTCTTGCTGAGGAGAACGGACAAAACTGGGCATGGCTGAAGAAAAGCTTCCGACACGGGCACAGGATTTTTCGGAGTGGTACAACCAGCTGGTTTTGAAGGCGCAGCTGGCGGACTATGCGCCGGTGCGCGGGTGCATGATTGTGCGTCCGTATGGCTGGGCCCTGTGGGAGAACATTCAGCAGGCGCTGGACCGGAGGTTCAAGGCTACCGGGCACCAGAACGTGGCTTTCCCGCTGTTGATTCCTCGCAGCTTTATCGACAAAGAGAAGCACCACGTTGAAGGCTTTTCTCCGGAGCTGGCGGTGGTGACGATTGGCGGCGGGGAAGAGCTGGCTGAACCGCTGGTGATCCGGCCCACTTCCGAGACCATCATTGGGCACATGTGGTCGAAGTGGATTCAATCTTATCGGGATCTGCCGGTGCTGATGAATCAGTGGAACAGCGTGGTGCGGTGGGAGCTTCGGACTAAGCTGTTTCTGCGGACCCTGGAGTTTTATTGGCAGGAAGGGCATACGGCGCATGCCACGCGCGAGGAGGCCGAGGCGGAGACTCGGCAGATGCTGGATATTTACGCGGACTTCGCGATCAACGACGCGGCCATTCCGGTGATTCCTGGGAAGAAGTCGGATGCCGAAAAATTTGCCGGGGCGGATGTCACCTTTTCCATTGAGGCCATGATGGGGGACGGGAAGGCATTGCAGTCCGGGACTTCGCATTTTCTGGGGCAGAACTTTGCGCAGGCCTTCGAGGTGCGGTATCTGGACCACAACGGGCAATTGCAGCACTGCTGGACTACTTCGTGGGGCCTGTCTACCCGGGTGATTGGCGCGATCATCATGGTGCATGGCGACGATCAGGGGTTGGTGCTGCCGCCGAAGCTGGCGCCGTACCAGGTGGTGGTCGTGCCCATTTTCAAGACGGACGAGGAAAAAGCCAGCGTGCTAGAGACGGCACGGAAAATTAAGGCCGAGTTGGTCCAGGCTAATGTGCGGGTGACGCTGGATGAGCGCGAGGGGGCGAGTCCCGGTTGGAAATTCAATGACTGGGAAATGCGCGGGGTGCCGCTGCGCGTGGAGTTGGGTCCCAAGGATGTGGCCAAGCAGGCCGCGGTGCTGGCGCGGCGCGACCGTCCGGGGAAAGAAGGGAAGATCAGCGTTGCGCTGGCCGATCTGACGCCGAACGTCGAGCGCTTGCTGGTGGAAATTCAGCAAGCGCTGCACGATAAGGCATTGGCGTTCCGCAAGAGCAACACGCAGGATGCCAAGACCTACGAGGACTTGAAGAAAGCGGTCGAAAACGGGTTTGCTTTGTCACATTGGTGCGGGGACGCGGAGTGCGAGGCCAAGATTAAGGAAGAGACTCGGGCGACCATGCGGTGTATTCCGCTGGAGCAGTCTGGCGGGGCCGGACAGTGCGTGTATTGCGGGAAGGCTGCGCCTGAACGAGCGATCTTTGCCCGGGCTTACTGAGTTTCGTGGTGCTTTCGTTTTGCTCGCGGGGGGCTGGTTTAGCGGTGATCGGACGGGAGGGGCGAGCCCCTTCCCCACAAAGTCTGTTTAGCGCGGACGTTAGATCGAACCAGGGCTGTGGAGCAGGCTAGGGAGTTCGGGGCGGCCCTTGGGGCTCGCGCGATGAACGGCCTTACCGCGGTATCTTAAGCCAAGGTTCTTTCTATTTTGTTCGCCTCGGATCTGCCGAATCTTTCCGTCCCCCGGCGTTGCGGCTTGGAAGTACAGTGGCTTTCCGAGAACACTCCCTCCGGCTGGTTCTCGACACCCTAACGCCCTAGTGCTACGTTGATATAGCGTTAGGAAGCCGAAGTAAACGCAGGAGTTTTCGCTGCCGAAACAGCGAGTTACTTCGGACCAAAGCCCGACGCTGGGAGAAACTTTGCGTTATCACGCCACCACTGGCGAACGTCGCCTTCTATCTTGCCGGCGCTCTGAGCGCGGGGGCGGAACCCTGAAGGCCATTGTGTGGACGGCCCTGCTGATCTACGGAGCGTTCGCGGCGTACAAAATCCTTCCGGCCTACGTGGCCCAGTATCAACTGTCGGACAAGATGCAGGAGCAGGCGCGCTACTCGATTGTGAACCACTACTCGGAAGAGCAGGTGCGGGACAACATCTTTAAAGTGGTGCAGGATCTGGAGATTCCGGTCAAGAAAGAGCAGATCAAGGTGGTGAGCAACAATTCGGTGGTGCGAATCTCCATGGATTATACCGTTCCCGTGGACCTGCTGGTGTATCACATGGATCTGCACTTCACGCCCTCGAGCGAAAATAAGTCGATTCTGTAGGCGCCTTGGTTGCGCCGTGAGCAGGGGCGTTTCGAAGAGCGAATCGGAATTCATAGGAGTCTCTGCACGGGCTAGCGGGTGACTCAGGCCCTCCTTTCTTAGTACCCGTGGATGCGAGACAATGACAGTGCGGCCCCTTGGGAGTCATGGTTTGCGCATTCGCATCGAAAAAGGGTTTTGGACGTCCATTCCTGGCCTGACAATCCTGGGCGTAGCGTTTGCCGTCGTACTCAGCTGCGCGGGCATCTTCACGTTTTACTACATCAAGTACTCCCGGATGATCGACGCGCGTCTTTCCGGGCACGTGCTGCAGAACACCACGCAAATTTTTTCCGCTCCGGAACATATCGCCGTAGGACAAGTGTGGAGCGCGGAGGAACTCGGCGCCTACCTGCAACGGGTAGGATACCGGCCGGAAAGCGACAACAACGCGCTTGGGCAGTACACCGTACACGGCAACTCGGTGGATATTCGGCCGTCGAAGCTTTCTTATTTCGCCGGAACCAATGCCCTGGCCGTGCAGTTCAGCGGGAAAACGATCCACGCGATTCGCCCGCTGGCCGGCGGCGGCGAACTGAGCATCGCGGAAATCGAGCCGGAACTGATCACCAATCTTTTCGACAGCGCGCGCGAGAAACGCCGGCCAGTACGCTACGAGGACCTTCCACCGGTGCTGGTGCATGCCATTCTTTCCGCGGAAGACAAGCGCTTCTTTGAACACGGCGGATTCGACTTCGTGCGCATCGTGGGGGCGGCCTGGGCCGATATCCGGCACAGCAGCAATCACTACCAGGGCGCCAGCACCATCACCATGCAGGTGGCGCGGACCTTCTTTTTTTCGAACGAGCGGACCTGGAAGCGCAAACTGGCCGAAGCCATGGTTTCCATGGAGTTGGAGGAGCGCTTTTCCAAGCAGCAGATCTTCGAGCTGTACGCCAACGAGGTTTATTTAGGGAACCGGGGCAGCTTTGGCATTCGCGGATTTTCCGAGGCCAGCGTCGCTTATTTCGGAAAGGACCTGCGGCAGTTGGCTCTTGGGGAATGCGCGTATCTGGCGGGCATTATTCGCGCTCCCAATTATTATTCTTCCGCGGATCGCCGTCCGGAGCGCGGATCGCAGGCCCGCGACCGCGTGCTGACCCAGATGCTGGAGAATAAGTACATCAGCGAAGCGGATATCCAGGACGCCAAGCGAGCGCCACTGAAAATCGTGCGGACGTCGGTGGCCGGGAGCGAAGCGCCGTACTTCGTCGACATGGTGAAGGACCACCTGCTCGACAAGTATTCCGAGAACGAATTAGTCAGCGAGAATTTCCGGGTGTACACCACGCTGGATACGGAACTGCAGCGGGCCGCTGCCGCCGCGGTGGACGCCGGGGTCAAGAACGTCGACAAACTTCTGGCCAAGAAGTACGAGCGCTGGCGCAAGGAGCAGGCCAAGAAGGGAAGCAGCGAGCCGATTCCGCAGGTGCAAGCTGCGTTGGTCGTGCTCGATCCTCGGACGGGAGAAATCAAGGCGGTCATCGGGGGCCGGGATTACGGACAGAGCCAGTTGAATCACGCGCTGGCGCACCGCCAGCCGGGTTCCGTTTTCAAGCCGTTTGTATACGCCGCGGCCTTCGACAACGCGATCGACGGCATCCAGCCGATCGTGACGCCGGCCACCACCGTTGACGACGAGCCCACTACGTTTGAGTTCGACGGCAAGGACTACACACCGAATAACTTCGGTGAAAAATTCATGGGCCGGGTGACGGTGCGCGAAGCGCTGACGAATTCACTGAACGTGGCCACCGTCAAAGTGGCCGAGCTCATCGGTTATGGGCGGGTGGTGCAGATTGCGCGGCAGATGGGTCTGGGGAACAACATTCAGCCGACGCCCGCGGTGGCCCTGGGCGCCTATGAAATGACCCCCGTCGATGTGGCGGCGGGTTACACGGCGTTCGCCGACGGCGGCACGCGGGCGGAACCGGAATTCATCCACAGCGTCGTGGGCGCGGACGGTGCGGTGCTGGAGAAAAGCGTGCCGCAGACGCGCGCAGTGCTCGATCCGCGGGTTACGTTCCTAGTCACCAGCGTGCTCGAAGATGTGATGAACCACGGTACGGCGGCCGGGGTCCGCGCTCGCGGCTTCACCTTGCCTGCCGCCGGGAAGACCGGAACGTCGCGCGACGGCTGGTTCGCTGGGTTCACCTCCAACCTTGTCTGTGTGGTTTGGATTGGCTTCGACGATAACCGTGACTTAGGTCTCCCCGGAGGCGTGGCTGCTGCGCCGATTTGGGCGGACTTCATGATTCGCGCCACCGCGCTTCCGGCCTACAAGGACGTGAAAGATTTTACGGCGCCGAACGGCGTGCAATCGGTGATGATCGATCCTGAATCGCTGGAGTTGGCCACGCCCAACTGCCCCACTACACGCGAAGAGGTGTACGTGGCGGGTTCCGCGCCAGTGGAATATTGTGAACTCCACGGCGGCGGTCACGGCGTGGTTTCTTCTACCGGGTCGTGGCTCTCGCACGTTTTCGGCGGGGGTGAACCGAAAACGCCGCAAACCGATGCGAACGGGAATCCGCTGCCCTACGATCCGAACCGACCGCCGAATGCGACCGGGCAAGGCGCTGTGGACGCTAACGGCAAGCCTATCGAAAAGAAAAAGAACCCTTTACAGAAGATTTTTGGTATCTTTGGAGGCAAGAAGAAGCAGGATCCGGAACAGGCAAAACCGGACAACAAAGGAGACTCGCCATGAAGCAAGTTCCTATGGCGGTTTCGGTCAGCATTCTCTTTCTGGCGACCGCTATTCCTTCCGTTAGCCAGACCACCGAAGATACTCGTAAGGAAGCGTTCGTTACCCCGATGCAGGCGCCATCGCAGGTCTCGACCGCGGCGGCTGCGCCGGCTGAACGCCAGCTCACCCCCGAAGAAGTCGGCGACCTGTTCATGGCCCGCAAGCAGTACCGCGAGGCCGCGGGAGCCTACAAGCAGCTTTCTGAACTGCATCCGCGCAACGCCGTATATCTGAACAAGCTGGGGATCGCGTTTCACCAGCAGTCGGCCTTGAGTCTGGCCTTGAAGTACTACGAGCGCGCGGCCAAGGTGGATCCGAAGTACGCGGACGCGCAAAACAACATCGGCACCATCTGGTATCAGCGCAAGAAATATGGCAAGGCCATCAAGGCGTATCAGAAGGCGCTGAAGGTCCGCGAGGACATGCCCGTTCTTTACAGCAATCTTGGCTATGCGTATTTCGAAGACAAGAAATACGAGGAATCCATCGCGGCGTTTCGGACCGCGCTGGCCAAGGACCCGCTATTTTTCGAGCACAACGCCTCCAGAAACGGGTCGCTGCTTCAGGATCGTTCGGTTTCGGACCGCGGGCGCTTTTATTTCCTGTTAGCGAAATCGTACGCCGAGTCCGGCAATGTGGAGCGCTGCATCCTGTATCTTCGCAAGGCCAAGGATGAGGGGTACGCGGCGCTTGCGGATGTGAACAAGGATCCGGCGTTTACCGCGGTCCTGAAAGATCCCGCGGTTCAGGAGATAGTGGCGCCTAAGCCGGTGGAGACTTCGCAGCAGCCCTGATCGCGTTCTGTCGCGATTTCGCTGGTTCCCTTACATCGCGTTCCGCAGCCTTGCCTGCTCCAGGAGTCCGGGCTTGTTTTCCTTTTGTTTACTTGCTGGCGCCTTCGCGGGGGAGAAACCGCACAGGGTTAGTGCGTCTGCTACAATGCGAGGCAGAATGGAGCGGATGGTTTTCAAAAAACGCGCGCTGATTTGTTTTTGCGCCGTTGTGGCTTTGGCTACGGCGCCGCTCCGCGCGCAGCAGCCTCCGCCGAGTCCTCGTTCCAGCGCTCCTAGCGCTTCCCTGCAAGGCGTCTATCTTGTTTTTCCATTTGAAAATGCGGGAGCTTCGCCGCGGCTGGACTGGCTGGGCGAAGGGTTGGAAGAGCTGACCATCCAATATCTTTCGGGTGCCGGCGAGCAGGTTTATTCTCACGCGGGTCGCGCCGGCGAGCTGGAGCGCTACGGCCTTCCCGCCTCCGCCAAACTGAGCCGGGCCACCATGCTGCGGATCGCGCAGGATCTGGACGCCGATTTCGTCGTCTTTGGCTCGTTCAACTCCGATGGCACTTCTCTAACGATCGATTCCCGCGTCCTACGCGTCGATCCGACCGCCTTGCTGCCGCCGGTGCATGAATCGGGGACGCTCGATTCGCTGATGGAGCTGCATGCGCGGGTTGTGTGGCGGCTGCTCTCCGGCATCGACCGGGCCTATCCGCTGGATCTGAAAGATTTTTCCAAGGCTCAGCGGCCCTTGCGCCTCGACGCCTTCGAGCATTTCATTCGAGGAGTTCTCGCCAATGAGGACGAGCAGCGCCTGCGCGAACTGCGCGAGGCCGCCCGGCTGGAACCCAGCTGGCCCGATCCCGCTTTCGCGCTGGGCGAAACGTACGCCTCGCGTAGCGATTGCAACTCCGCTCTGCCGTGGTTCGCGAAGGTGCCGAAAACGCACCAGCGCTACGTCGAAGCCATGTTTGCGACGGGAGTCTGCCGCCTGCAATTGAATCAACCGGAGAAGGCCGAGGAAGTTTTTAAGTCGCTGCAAGACACCTTGCGGGGAAACTCCAAGCAGGACCCCGGAGCCACAACGGGAATCTCGGGCGCCGACCTTCCGGAAATTCTCAACAATTTGGGCATCGCATTGGACCGGCAGGGCAAGACGCCGGACGCGCAGGCCGATCTGCGCCGCGCCACCGAACTCGATCCCGGACGAAGATGATTATCCCTTCAATCTCGGCTTACTGGCCTTTCGCGCCGACGATTTTACGGCCGCGGCCGGATATTTCCGTGATGCCGCGGAGCGTGAACCGGAGAACCCCGACGATCGCGCGCTGTTGATTCAGTCGCTCGAAAAGGCCGGCAATAAGACCGAGGCCGATCAGGAACGCGAAGCGGTGAGCGAAGCGCTGGGTCCCAATGGCTTGCCGGTAATTCGCATCGACGCCAAAGGCGAGACCCTGGCGCATTTGGAGCGCATCAAGACCGAGCTGGACATTACCGCACTTTGGTTGGAGATCGAGTCGCCGGGATCGGCCGGGAGTGCCGCGGCGGCGAACGGCAGCGCGGAAACGCCGGGTACGCACATCCGCCGTGGACGGCAGAAACTTTCTGCTGGAAACTTGGATGCGGCGGAGATTGAATTCCGTGCCGCGCTGAGCGCCGATCCGGCTAATGCCTCCGCGCATTGGGAGCTTGCGGAGGTCGATCGCCGCCGGGGTAAGCTGGATGATGCGGTGAAGGAACTCCAGGCTTCGCTGGAAGCGCGGAATTCGGCGGTGGTCCGCACCATGCTTGCGAGGATCTATCTCGATCAGAAGAAACCCGATCTCGCCCGAGCCGAAGTCGAGCGCGCGGTGAAACTCGCGCCGAACTACGCCGAGGCGAAGAAATTGCTCGAACATCTCCAGAATTCGAAGCCCGGTGGAGGTGCGCAATGATTTGGGACCGCTTCCTCTCTCATCTTCATTTTTCTGCGCGGAAAGTTTCTTCTTACGTCCGGTTCGTGTTTCTTTGTGTTCTCTCCGCGTCCGGATTAATCTTGGTTTTTCCTTCTGCTGCTGTCGAGGAACATCGGCCTAGCTCCGTTGTGGATCTGAAGCTGGAGGGGGTAGTCGAACCGATCCTGGCGACTTATATTGACGAAGGCATCGCCGATGCCGAACGCCGCCACGCGGCTTTGATTGTGATCACCATGGACACGCCCGGCGGCCTCAGCGATTCGATGAAGGACATCATCCAGCATATTTTGGGCTCGCCGGTTCCTGTGGCCGTGTATGTCTCGCCCACGGGCGCGCGCGGCGCTTCGGCGGGTTTCTTTATTCTGCTGTCCGCGGATATCGCCGCGATGGCGCCGGGCACACACACAGGTGCCGCGTCGCCGCTCATTGCCATCGGTGGATATCCGATGGCGATGGACGAGACGTTGCGAAAGAAAATCACCAACGACGCCACGGCCTTTCTGCGCAGCTTTGCCGACAAACGCGGGCGAAACCCCACGCTGGCGGAAACCGCGGTGACCGATGCCAAGGCCTTCACGGAAAAAGAGGCTTTGAACGGCAAGCTGATCGACTTGGTGGCTTCTTCCGAAGACGATCTGTTGCGGCAACTCGACGGGCGCGAAATTACGCGCTTTGACGGCACCAAGGTCAAGGCGTCTCTGTCGAATGCCGTGCGCACGCCGTTCGAACTTTCTGGGCGCCAGAGATTTCTGGCGCGCATCGTGCAGCCCGACGTCTTCTTTCTTCTCCTGATTGTCGGCGTGCTGGGCCTGTACACCGAATTCACGCATCCTGGGATGGTGGCCCCGGGCGTGGTCGGTGGCATCTGCCTGGTCTTGGCGCTATATGCAATGCACTTGCTGCCCGTAAATATTGCCGGGGTGTTCTTGATTTTTCTGGCCCTGGGTTTATTTATTCTGGAGGCCAAATATACCAGTCACGGAGTTCTGGTGGCCGGCGGGATTGTTGCGATGCTCTTGGGCGCCATGTTTCTGATCCGTTCGCCGCTAACCGCGGGCGGAGTAAGCCTGGGCATAGCGGTGGCGGCGACGGTGCCGTTCGCGGCGCTCACCGTTCTGCTGATGCGCCTGGTGCTTCGCTCGCGGCAATGGAAATCCGCTACCGGGCGCGAAGAGTTGATCGGTTCTCAAGGGATCGTGATTTCGGCGTTGGCCGGCGGAGTGGAAGGGATGATTCGCATTCATGGAGAACTGTGGCGCGCGATATCCCAGCAGTCGGTGCCGGAAGGGAAGCCTGTGCGCGTGCTGAAGATCGAAGGGCTGAAGTTGTACGTCGAGCCCGTGGAAGCCAAGGCTTCGGCAACGCCTTAGATATTCTTTTGCGTGGAGGTGGCAAACATGTTCGAGTTTTTCGGTCTTGGGACGATGGTCGCGTTGGGTTTCGTGCTGATCTGGTTCTGGAATTCCATATACATTATCAAGGAATGGGAGCGCGGTGTGGTGCTGCGTCTCGGTCGGCTGCTGCCGGAAGCAAAAACCGCGGGCATCAATCTGGTTTTCTGGCCGATTGAAACGCTGACGCGCATCCCGCTGCGAATTGAAACCCTGGACGTTCCGCCGCAGGATATCATCACCCGGGACAACGTTTCCGTGAAGGTTAACGCGGTTTGCTATTTCCGCGTGGTGGACGCCAATCGCGCGCTCTCGCAGGTGCAGAATTATCAGTACGCGACATCGCAGTTGGCGCAGACCACCATCCGCAGCGTGGTCGGGCAATTCGAGTTGGATGAAATTCTCTCGCAGCGCGACAAAGTGAACGCCAAACTGCAGATCATCCTGGACACCGATACGGAACCTTGGGGCGTCAAGGTCAGCAAGGTGGAAGTAAAGCAGGTGGACATTCCCGAACAGATGCAGCGGGCCATCGCACGGCAGGCGGAAGCCGAGCGGGAACGTCGCGCCAAGATCATTCACGCCGAAGGAGAATTCGAGGCTTCGCAGAAACTGGCGGACGCCGCCAAAGTTCTCGAGACCCAGGCCTCCGCGATCCAACTGCGTTACCTTCAGACCCTTACTGAAATAGGTGTCGAGAAGAACACAACGATTGTGTTTCCGCTGCCCATCGATATCATTAACAGTTGGGTCCAAGCGCTGGGGGGACAAAGAAAATAAGGATGGCATCTCGCGGAAATCGAGGGGGCGCCGGAGAGCGCGTGCTGGAAAGCAGGCACGTCATCGGTCTGTTCATGCTGATGCTGCTGTTTTCCGGCGTTTTCTTTGCGCTGGGTTACGTCATGGGACGCAATCAGTATGACGGCCAGGTGCGCGCGGCGACCAACCCGCGAGCGACGCCGACACCCGACTACGCCGTATCCTCTAAACCGGATGTGACCCCGAAGCACGTCAACCGCACGCCTGCCGCAGCGGAACCTCCGCCCGACCCCGCCACTCAGCCGAGTTCGGATTGGGGCTTCTATAACGCCGGAAAGACTTCGCCCGACGATAACTTAAAGCCGATGCCGGCTGCCACGTCTGCGAAGACCATTCCCGCGTCTGTAAAAAGCAGGATTCCGTCCAGCGTGAATACTTCTGGCGGCGCTTTTACCGTGCAGGTAGCGGCGCTCAAGAGAGAATCGGACGCCCTGGCGCTCGCCAACAGTTTGCAGAGGAAGAGATTCCCCGCTTTTGTGGTTTCACCGCAAGCGGACAAGTATTACCACGTGCAGGTCGGCCCTTACGCCGATCAAAAGTCCGCGGACGCCGCGAAGAAGGGCCTCGAGGGCGCGGGCTTCAAAGCCATCGTGAAGCACTGATGCCGCAGCGCAACTGGCCGGGGTTTTTCCGTGCTGGTTCTGGAACGCCGACTCCCATGGCGTTTCGGCTAGTGTTCGGCGCGCTTTCCGGCGCGGCGTTGTCGCTCTCTTATTCCGGCTTCTACCTGGGCATTTATTCCTGGGTGTGTGTCGGGATTCTGCTCATCGTGTTGTTTGGCGCGCGGCCCTCGGTGGCGTTCGGTTGTGGTTTTCTCCATGGGCTTTTTTTTGTGCTGACCTCCGTGCCGTGGATTGCCACGGTCCTCGCTGTTCACGGAGGACTTTCAACCGCCGGCGGCTGGGGTGTGCTGCTGCTGATCGCCGGAGCTTGGGGCATTCTGACCGGCACATTCGCGTGGATCGTGCAGCGTCTTTCATGCCGCAGCATCGGCTTGGCTTGCGTTGGCGCGCCGTTTGTATGGGTAACCTTTGAGTTCGTGCGCGCACATCTGCCGGAAATCAGTTTTCCGTGGAACCTGCTCGGGTATCCCGCTTCGTCGAATCTCGCGCTATTGCAGGTGACCACCGTCACCGGCATCTACGGTCTCTCGTTTCTGGTGGTGGCCTTCAATGCGCTTTTGGCTTGGGCCGACCGCGCCACGACGATGCCCGCGGGTCGCCGGGTGACCATTCTTGGCGCTTGCGTCGCGCTTGTGCTCTTCGTCATGCTGGCCGGACCTCGCTTGGTGCCCGTGCCGCAAGCGAAACACTGGGCCCGCGCCGTGCAGCTCAACTTTCCCGAGGTCGAGTCCTATCCGGCGGATTGGTTTAGGAGGCACACTTCCGATCTTGAGGAGATTGAGCAGTTGAGCCTCGGGTCGTCTGGCCACGAACCAGACTTTCTGGTTTGGCCGGAAGCACCCGCGCCGTTTTCTTTCGAAGACCCGCAGTTTGCCAAGCGCGCCTCGATGCTCGCGATTCGCTTTCACCATCCTTTCCTTGCCGGCGTCATCGAATGGAAGCCGCTGGTCGATGCTTCTGAGGCAAGCGCGCGCCACGTTCTGGTGCCCTACAACAGCGCGATCTTGGTGGATAGTCAGGGGCAAGACGTTTTCACATACGACAAGATTCACCTGGTCCCGTTCGGGGAGTACGAGCCATTTCCTTTGATTCATCGGGTGGTGTCCAGCGTCTCCAGCGAAGTCGGCGGCTTCCGCAAGGGCTCCAAGTACGCCGTCGGCCATCTGCCCGGGGGATTCACGTTTGGCACCTTCATCTGTTACGAGGCGATTTATCCCGGAGAGATCCGCCGGTTCGCCGCTAACGGCGCGGACTTGTACGTCAACATTTCGAACGACGGATGGTTCGGGCGCTCCGCCGCCGCGGAGCAGCATCTGCGCATGGCCCGGGTGCGCGCGGTCGAGAACCGCCGATGGATACTTCGCGTGACCAACAACGGCTTCACCGTATCCGTCGATCCCTATGGGCGTATTTTTAGTCCTCTGCCGCCGGACGTGCGAGCCGCCGCCGATCTCCCATATGACTTCCGGACCGATCAGACGGTGTACACGCGTTTTGGCGATTGGTTCGCTTGGCTCTGCGTCATTGTTTCCGTTATTCTGTTGGCCTCAACGTTTCAGAAAGGGAACAGAGTTGGCGAGGAAGTGTTAGTGCGGTCGCTGGATTTCGGAGTGACTGGTGACCTGGCCGTTGGCCAGCCAGGTCGAGTCTAGCGCCTCTCCCGCCCGGCCCAAGACAATGATTCTCGAAGACTTGCAATATCGCTACGAAGGGTTAAAACCCCGCATCACGCTGGTACGGAGTTTTCTTTGACGCCCCGCAGCATCGCGAGCGCTTGAAGTCTCTGGAAGCGCGCGTGGCCCAGCCGGATTTCTGGAGTAATCAGGAAGCGGCGCAAGCCGTCCTCCGGGACCGCAAGCGCGCCGAGGACCAGATCGGCGCCGACGCCAAGCTCGCCTCCTTTTCGAGCGACATCGATACCTACGTCAATCTCGCTCAGGAAGAAACCAACGCCGAGCAGCGCAACGATCTGCTGAAAGAAATCGACCGCGAGCTTTCTTCCCTGGAGGGCTATCTCAGCGAGCTCGAGACGCGGACCCTGCTCTCCGGCGAAACCGATCATCTCAACGCCATCATGACCATCAAGCCCGGGGCCGGCGGCACGGAGTCGCAGGACTGGGCCTCCATCCTGCTGCGCATGTATCTGCGATGGGCAGAACGCAAGGGCATGAGCGCCGCGGTGCTCGATGAGACCCCCGGCGAAGAGGCCGGCATCAAGTCCGCCACCATTCAATTTGCCGGAGAGAACGCCTACGGCTTGCTTACCGGCGAAACCGGCGTGCACCGGCTAGTGCGCATTTCGCCATTCGATCAGGCTGCGCGGCGCCACACTTCGTTCGCCTCCGTCTTCGTTATTCCTGAAATCGACGACAAAATCGAGATCAACATTCGCCCGGAAGATCTGCGCGTCGACACCTTTCGCGCCGGCGGAAAGGGCGGCCAGAACGTCAATAAAGTGGAGACGGCGGTGCGCATCACCCACCTTCCGACCAATATCGTGGTTGGCTGCCAGGCGGAGCGCAGCCAGGGCAAAAACCGCGAACTGGCCATGAAGATGCTTCGCTCGCGCCTCTACGACCTCGAAATTCAGAAGCGCCAGCAGCACACCGACAAGCTGGACGAGTCCAAGCTGGACATCTCCTTCGGCAGCCAGATTCGATCGTACGTCATGCAGCCCTACCGGATGATCAAGGACCACCGCACCAAGTTTGAAGTGGGCGACGTGGACCGGGTCCTGGACGGCGACTTGGACCCCTTCATTCGCTCCTACCTGATGGCCAAGAAGACCAAGGGTAAGCTGGAGATTCAGCCCGATGACGATGGCGACGCAGCGTAATCCTGCCCATTGGATGCGCGCATCGTCCGTTCAGCCATCATTTATCGCCGTTTAGCCTGCCTGTAAACCATTAGGATTCAATGCGTTGATTTCTGGTGTCCGCCGATGGTAGCTTTGTAAGGTTACGCGAGCTACGGAAGAAGTTCAGAACGCCACCGCGACTGAGCGTCCCCTCCAGAAGCGAAGGAGACTTTGTTTTGAGCGAAGCCCTACGGAACTTTTTGTTTACCTCCGAGTCGGTGACCGAGGGTCACCCCGACAAAATCGCCGATCAGATTTCCGATGCGGTCCTCGATGAAGTGCTGAGGCAGGACCCCAAAGGCCGAGTGGGCTGCGAGACGCTGGTCACCACCGGCCTTGCGGTGGTCGCGGGTGAAATCACCACCACCGCACAGGTGGATTACGACACCCTGGTCCGCGATACCATCCGCGGGGTGGGCTACGACCGCGCCAAGTACGGCTACGATGCCGAGACCTGCTCGGTCATGTGCGCCGTCAAACGCCAGTCGCCCGATATTGCCATGGGCGTCGACACCGGTGGCGCCGGCGATCAGGGCCTCATGTTCGGCTTCGCTTGCGACGAAACCGAAGAGTTGATGCCCATGCCCATCCAACTGGCCCACCGCCTCACGCAGCGCCTCTCGGAAGTTCGCAAGTCCAAAAAAGTCGATTTCCTTCGTCCCGACGGCAAGTCTCAGGTCACCATCGAATACCGCGATGGCAAGCCGGCCCGCGTCGACTGTGTGGTCATTTCCACCCAGCACAGCGACAAAGTTTCCAACGCCGACCTGCACGACGCCATCATCCAGCACGTGATTAAGCCCATCGTTCCCGCGGCGATGCTGGACCGCGCCACCAAGTACCACATCAACCCGACCGGGCGATTCGTCATCGGCGGCCCGATGGGCGACGCTGGCCTCACTGGCCGCAAAATTATAGTGGACACTTACGGCGGATACAGCCGCCATGGCGGCGGCGCTTTCTCCGGCAAGGACCCCTCGAAGGTGGATCGCTCCGCGTGCTACATGGCTCGCTACATTGCCAAGAACGTTGTTGCGGCCGGGCTTGCCAGTAAGGCGGAGTTGCAGCTGGCCTACGCCATCGGTGTCGCCGAGCCGGTCTCCGTAATGATTGACGCCTTCGGCACCGAGACCGTACCGGAAGAGCGCATCACCAAGATCATCCGCGAGTCTTTCTCGTTGACCCCGAAGGCCATTATCGAAGCGCTGGACCTTCGCCGCCCCATCTACAAGCCCACTGCCGCTTATGGGCATTTCGGCCGCAGCGGCCCGGGTTTCACTTGGGAACGCACTGACCGTGCTGATGCTCTGCGCAAGGCCGCTGGCCTTGGCGCGGCGGCCGGAGTGGAAGTCGGCGCGCGCCGTTAGATCGTCTTGGCTATGCCGGTCTTGGGCCGGTGCCTCGGGCCTTGCCCTTTCCGTGCGAACTTTGTTCGCCCAATAAAAATTCAAATTGAGGAGCACCACTTTGGCTACCGCTGAACTGAAAAAAGGTGATGTGAAAGATATCGGGCTCGCCGACGCCGGCAAGCGCAAGATCGAGTGGGCCGGACAGCAAATGCCCGTGCTGGAATCGATTCGCAAGCGCTTCAGCAAAGAGCAGCCGCTTAAGGGGCTGCGGGTGTCCGCGTGCCTGCACGTGACCAGCGAAACCGCGAACCTGATGATCGCGCTTCGTGACGGTGG
This sequence comes from uncultured Acidobacteriota bacterium, assembly GCA_963788495.1. GTDB lineage: Bacteria > Acidobacteriota > Terriglobia > Acidiferrales > UBA7541 > Acidiferrum. The sequence goes on from CAWBGX010000010.1 coordinate 790,648, forward strand.
CGCCGACGCCGTGCTCTGCGCTTCCAACCCGCTTTCCACGCAGGATGAAGTGGCCGCTTCGCTGAACCGCGACTACAACATTCCTACGTACGCCATCAAGGGCGAAGACAACGACACGTACTACTCGCATCTGCGTGCGGCTCTGGATCACAAACCGCAAATGACCATGGACGATGGGGCCGACTTGGTGACCATGCTGCTCACCAAGCGCACCGATCTCGTCCCGCACGTCATTGCCGGCACCGAAGAAACTACCACCGGCGTCATCCGCCTGCGCGCCATGGCCAAGGATGGCACGCTGAAATATCCGATCATCGCGGTCAACGACGCGATGACCAAGCATTTCTTCGACAACCGCTACGGCACCGGACAGTCCACGCTGGACGGGGTCATTCGCGCCACCAACATCCTGCTGGCCGGACTCAAGGTGGTCATTGCCGGATATGGCTGGTGCGGCCGCGGAGTGGCGATGCGCGCCAAGGGACTCGGCGCCGACGTGATTGTCACCGAAATCGATCCGGTGAAGGGCATCGAGGCGGTTATGGACGGTTTTCGCGTCATGCCCATGGCCGAAGCGGTCAAGGAAGGCGACGTGTTCATCACCGTCACCGGGAACAAGAGCGTGCTGCGCACCGAACATTTCGAAAATATGAAGACCGGCGCGGTGGTCTGCAATTCTGGCCACTTCAACGTCGAGATCGACATACCCGCGCTGGAAAAATTGTCCAGCGGCAAGCGGGAAGTTCGCCCGCTCGTCGATGAATACGTTTTGAAGGGGAACCGCAAGGTGTACCTGCTGGGCGAAGGCCGGCTCGTAAATCTGGCCATGGCCGAAGGGCATCCCGCTTCGGTGATGGACATGAGCTTCGCGAATCAGTCGCTCTCCGCTGAATACCTGGTCAAGAATCACAAGACCATGAAGCCGCAGGTGTACGTCGTTCCCGAGCATCTGGACCGCGAAATAGCGCGCCTCAAACTCGAATCCATGGGCCACAAGCTCGACAAACTCACCCCCGAGCAGGAGCACTACTTGGCTTCCTGGCAGGAAGGCACGTAGCTCCGAAGCCGAAACGCACCGTAAGATCGTGATATTGTTGTAAGGGCGCAGCAGGTTGCTGCGCCCTTACTTTTGCCGTTGGTTGGATCGTTTCGCGCTCAATACCTATGTGGGATCTCAGTACATGCGCTCTCGACACCGCGCGCCTGCGTGGCGCAGCGTACGCGGACGTGCGCGTCATGCATCTTCGCCAGCGCGACCTCACCACAAAAAATGGCCAGATTGGCACGCTGGCCCAGTCCGAATCCATCGGACTCGGGATTCGCGTGCTGGCCAACGGCGCCTGGGGATTCGCCTCCACGGATCGCCTCACCCGTGATGGCGTCTCCGCGTGTGCCGCGCAGGCCGTGGCCATCGCCAAAGCATCGGCTCTTGCCAGGCGCAGCGACGCCGTAATGGTGCCCGAAGATTCCTATATCGATAGCTGGCAGAGCCCGTTCCGCAAAGATCCCTTCGAAATTCCGCTCGAGACGCAAATTGCGCTGCTCCTTGCCGCGGATGCCGAAATGCGCCGCGTCAAGGGCGTGACCCTCACCGAGACCGGCATGCAATTTCGCAAGATCGATTCCTGGTTCGCTTCCAGCATCGGCTCGCGCATTCATCAAGGCAAGGTCATCACCGGCTGCGGCATCGCCGCGACATCCTTTCAAGCCGAAGAAATTCAGAAGCGCTCCTATCCCAATAGTTTTGGCGGGCAGCACGCGCTGCAAGGCTACGAACTGGTCGAGTCGCTGGATCTGCTGAAGCACGCGCCGCGCGTTGCCGAAGAGTCCGCCGCGCTGCACTCCGCCGCGCAGTGCCCGCAGAAAACCGGCACGCTCGTTCTCGGCGGTAGCCAGCTCGGTTTGCAGATTCACGAATCCGTCGGCCATCCCATCGAGCTCGACCGCGTTCTCGGCCAGGAAGCCAACTTCGCCGGCACCAGTTTTCTCACCCTCGATCAACTCAACAAGCTGCGCTACGGTTCCGACATCGTTAACGTGGTTGCCGACGCTCGGCTGGAGCACGGTCCCGGCTTGGGCACCTTCGCTTACGACGACGAAGGCGTCCCCGCGCAATGCACGGACATCATCAAGGACGGCCAATTCCGCGGCTATCTGTCGAATCGCGAAACCGCCCACCTCATCGGCTTGAAGCGTTCCTCCGGCACCATGCGCACCGAAAGCTGGAACCGCCTGCCCATCATCCGCATGACCAACATCAGCCTCCGGCCCGGCACCTGGTCTTTCGACGATCTTCTCGCCGACACCGACGACGGCATATTGATGGAAACCAATCGCTCCTGGTCCATCGACGATCGCCGCTATCAATTTCAGTTTTCCACGGAGATCGGCTGGGAAATCAAAGGCGGCAAAAAGGTCCGCATGCTGAAAAACCCCAGCTACAGCGGCATCACCACCGAGTTCTGGAACTCTTGCGACGCCATCTGCGACTCCGATGGCTGGACGCTCTGGGGCACGCCGAACTGCGGCAAGGGCCAGCCCATGCAGACGATGGGCACGGGCCACGGAGCGTCTCCCGCGCGTTTCCAAAACATTCGCATTGGCGCGGCCTTCTCAGAATGATGAGCCCACGACGTAAAACGCAAGCGACGCGAGCGGCGAAGGGCTCGGGAACCTCCACCGAGCTGCTTTCCGAGCGCGATCTCCATCACACCATCGATACGGTCCTGCGCCTGGCCAAATCCGCCGGCGCCGGCGAAACCGAAGTTCATGTCGACGAGGTTGCTGACGCGCTCACGCGCTTCGCCAACAACGCCATTCACCAGAACGTCGCCGAGCATGGTCTCACCGTCTCCATTCGCACCGTGGTCGAGGGCCGCACTGCCCGCGCCACCACCAACCGCCTCGACCAGGACTCGCTCCGCGCCGCGATCGACGGCTCTCTTTCGCTTGCGCACAGTCAGCCAAAAGATCCGCACCTGCTGCCGCTTCCTGGAAAGCAGCGCTACCGCTCCGTCAATCGCTTCGTCAAACCAACCGCCGCGCTAACTCCCGAAGCCCGCGCACGCGCCGTGCGGCGCGCCTGCGATCTCGCCATCAAGCGCGGGCAGAACGCCGCCGGCGTCTTCTCCAGCGGCCAGTCGCAAGCCGCGGTTGGCAACTCCCGCGGCCTCTTCGCCGCGTATCGCGAGACTCATGCGGAGTTTTCCATCACCATGCAGGAAGCCCCCGCCGCGAGCTGGGCCAAAGCGAACTCCGCCAGCGTCGCCGACATCGACACGCAAAAACTGGCCGAGCGCGCCAGCGAAAAAGCCAATCGCGCCACCAACGCGCAAGAGCTCCCACCCGGCAAGTACACCGTGATCCTCGAACCCGCCGCCGCTCTCGACCTCGTCGGCTTCCTGTTTTACGATTTCGCCGCTACCGCGCTGGAAGACAAGCGCTCTTGCCTCAACGACCGCATGGGCCAGCAGCTCTTCGGCAAGAACATCACCATCATCGACGACGCCTACCACCCGTTGCAGCTTGGCGCTCCTTTCGACGGCGAAGGCATTCCTCGCGAACGCGTCTTGCTCGTAGATCGCGGCGTTCCGAAAAATCTGGTCTACGCCCGCACTACCGCCAAAGCTGCCGGAAAAAGGCCCACTGGCCACGGTTTTCCGCTCCCCAATGAGTATGGCGAGGCCCCGCTTAATCTTGTTTTTTCCAGCGGCAACTCCTCCTTGGAAGAAATGGTTGCCTCCACCGACCATGGTTTGCTGGTGACTCGCCTGTGGTACATTCGCGAGGTCGATCCCTACGAAAAAATCATGACCGGCATGACCCGCGATGGTCTTTTCCTGGTCGAAAAGGGCAAAGTCACCTCCGCCGTCCGCAATTTCCGCTTCAATCAGTCGATTCTGGAAATGCTGCGCAACGTGGAGCTCCTGGGCCCAGCCGTCCGTGCCAGCGGCGAAGAAGCCTTCGAGATGGTCGTCCCAGCCATGAAAGTCCGCGATTTTCACTTCTCGGAAGTCACCAAGTTCTAGCGGTCCCCATAGCCACAAAAGGTCAATCAGACTCTTTGTGACTATCTGCACAAATTCGATTTGTCGAATCCAAATTCTGCGTTGTACACAGAGGGCCTTGCCGTTCCATAACCTCTTATGGATTCGTGTCATCTCCGTGCCGGTCGAGGCCAGCATCCGAACTGGGGTCATCCTGACCATGACGCCTGCGGTACAGGCTTCGTGGCCCGTCTCGGCAGTCCGCCCAATCACGACATCATTCAATTCGCGCTAACCGCTCTGGAGCGCCTCACTCATCGTGGCGGTGTCGACGCCGACGGCGCCAGTGGTGACGGTGCCGGGCTGCTCACCTCCATCCCCGATGCTTTCTTCCGCGCCCGTGCCCAAGAGCTGGGTTTGGAGCTCCCCGAGCAATTCGGCCTGGGCTTCGCTTTTCTGCCCGCCGCCTCCGCCGCTGACGCTCGCGCCGCCGTCGAAGCTGCTGCCGATACCGAGCGCCTTCGCGTACTCGGCTGGCGCCGCGTACCCGTCGCCACGGCCTCGCTTGGCCGCTTGGCGCTGGAAACCATGCCGGAGATCTGGCAATTCTTTGTCGCGCCGTTTCATCCGGCGCGCGGCACCGCCCGCTTTGAGTGGCGCCTGGCTTTGCTGCGCAAGCGCGCCGAGTCGCTTTTGCCCCCTCGCTCGTACATTTGTTCGCTGTCCTCGCAAACCGTTGTTTACAAAGGGCTTCTAACGCCCTGGCAGTTCCCGCAATTCTATGAGGACCTGCGCGAACCGGCGTTTGCCACCACCTTCGCGGTGTTCCATCAGCGCTACTCGACCAACACCCAGCCGTCCTGGGACCTGGCCCAGCCGTTCCGTTATGTGGCGCACAACGGCGAAATCAACACCATCGTCTCCAACCGCCGCTGGTTGCGCGCCAAGGATCACGAACTCCGCGCCAAGCTCACCGTCGGGCCGTGGTTTCACGTGCTGGAAGAGAAGGTCAGCGACTCCGCCAGTTTTGACAACGGATTTGAGGCCAAACTGCTGGAGGGCTTCTCCCCGGAAGCGGCCATGCTGGCCATGGTGCCCCCTGCTTTTGAAAATGACCCGCTGCTTTCGCGTGACGTTCGCGCCGCGCTGGCGGCGCTGTCCCAGAATGGCGAGCCCTGGGACGGCCCGGCCGCGCTGGTGTTTTCCGACGGCCAATTTGTCGGTGCCAAGCTGGACCGCAACGGCCTCCGCCCGCTGCGTTACACCTTGACCCACGACGGCTTACTGATCGCCGGCTCCGAAACCGGCCTGATCGATTTCGAGGAATCTCGTATCGCCGAGCGGCAGCGCCTCGGCCCCGGCGAGATGATTCTCGCCAACCCGGTGACCGGCGTGGTCTACCGTTGGCGCGAAATCCTGAAGCGCCTGGCCACCCAGCAATCCAGAAACGCCCTGCCGTCCGTCCGTCAACTCGCCGCGACTGCTACCACTCCTGCCCCGTCGATCGACGTGCCCAAGCGCGTGGCCGCGGCCGCCGGATGGACCGAAGACCAATTCAAGATCGTCTTTTCTGCGTTGGTTCACGGCAAAGAGGCCGATTGGAGCATGGGCGACGATGCTCCGCCGGCCTTTCTCTCAGCGCTTCCGCGCGCTCTGTGGGACTACTGCAAGCAGCGTTTCGCGCAGGTCACCAATCCGCCCATCGATCCGTTGCGCGAATCGCATGTCATGTCCCTGGCCGTCCATCTGCCGAACGGCGTCGTTTTGCCCAGTCCGGTGATCGGCGCTGGCCAACTTGCGGAACTTTCCGCCACTTTCGGCCCGGTTCATCGTGTCGACTTTACTTTTCCTGCCCAAAATGGAGTCCCGGGCGCGCGCTGCAGTATTGCTCAGCTTTCTACCCCTCTGAGTAGCAGCGGACGCCCGGGCCTCCTCCTCCTTTCCGATCGTGGCATCAGCGGCGAACGGGCGGTGCTTCCTGCGCTCCTGGCCACCGCCACACTGTGGAAGTCCATGGTTCGCGAGGGCCTGTGGGACGTGCCCCTGGTCGTCGAATCCGCGCAAGTTTTTGACACTCATCACATAGCTCTCCTGGTGGCTGCGGGTGCCAGCGCCGTTGTGCCCTATCTTGCCGACCAGTTCGCCGAATCGCTGGAACCCGGTGGCACGGAACGTACCCGCGCCGCGATCAATGCCGGCCTCCGTAAAGTTCTCGCTCGCATGGGCGTCTCCACCCTGGCCAGCTACCGCAACAGCCATCTGTTTGAGATCGTGGGTCTTTCCGAAGACTTCTGCGCCGAGTTCTTCGAGGACGTCGCCGATTTCCCGGGTCAAAAGAGTCTCGACGATCTATTGGCAGACTATCTGCGCATGCACAAAGCGGGCTTTTCCGCGGCCTCGGACGATCTGGCCGACGCCGGCCTGTTTCGCTTCCGCAAGGGCGCCGAGCTTCACGCCAACTCGCCCGACATCGTGCGCCGCCTCCACGCCCACGTGCGCGCCCCGGACGCCGCCAAGTACGCCGCCTTTGAAGAATTGGCCGAGAATCACGGTCCCGTTTTTCTTCGCGATTTGCTGGAAACGGTCCCTTCGTCGCCCGTTCCCGTCGAGGAAGTCGAGCCGCTCGACGCCATCCTCCGGCGCTTCAGCACCCAAGCGATGTCCCTCGGTTCGCTGGGTCTGGAAGCCCATCGCACTCTCGCGCTAGCCATGAACGCTCTTGGGGGGCGCAGCAATACCGGCGAAGGCGGCGAAGATCCCGCCATTTACCGCCACGAGCCCCACGCCGCCAACAAGATCAAGCAAGTCGCCTCCGGCCGCTTCGGGGTGACCGCGGACTACCTCGTCCACGCGCAAGAACTCGAAATCAAGATGGCTCAGGGCTCCAAACCCGGCGAAGGCGGCCAGCTCCCCGCGCGCAAAGTCACCGAATACATCGCGCGCATTCGCCATGCCACCCCCGGCACGCCGCTCATTTCTCCGCCGCCGCATCACGACATCTACAGCATCGAGGATCTCGCTCAGCTGATCCACGACCTCCGCGCCGTGAATCCCCGCGCGCGCATTGGCGTAAAGCTGGTCTCCGGTTCGGGTGTCGGCATTATCGCCGCGGGCGTCGCCAAGGCCGGCGCCAACGTCATCACCATCAGCGGGCACAACGGCGGCACCGGCTCCTCGCCGCTTACCTCCATCAAGAACACTGGTTTACCCTGGGAAATTGGACTGCGCGAAACCCACGAAACCCTGGTTCGCGCCGGCTTGCGTTCGCGTCTTTCTCTTCGCGTCGACGGCGGCCTGAAATTCTCGCGCGACATTCTCATCGCCGCCATTCTCGGCGCCGACGAATTCGGATTCGGCACCGCCGCCCTTCTGGCCATCGGCTGCGTCATGGCCCGCCAGTGCCATCTCAATACCTGCCCCGTGGGCATCGCCACCCAGGACGAAACCCTGCGCATGCGCTTCAACGGCAAGCCCGAAATGGTCGTCGCCTATTTCCGTTCGCTCGGCGAAGAAGTGCGTCAGCGTATGGCGCAGCTCGGTGTTCGTTCCCTTGGGGAACTCCGCGGCTGGTACGATCGCCTGGGCACGCGTTCCGGAATGGATGCTTTCCTGGTGGTCCCCGTTTCCGAGAGCCGCCGCATTGCCACCCAGCAGGTTCCCGTCGATCACATCATTGAGCCCGAGGACTCGCTCCACTTCGGCCATCTCCTCGGAGAACTCTCGGAACCTCGGCCCATCCATAACTCCGACCGCAGCGTGGGCACCAGTCTGAGCGGAGAGCTGATGCGCCGCCGTAGCCACAATCCGGCCGCCGGCAGTGAGGAAATCATCCAGGACTTCCAGGGTTCCGCCGGGCAGAGTTTTGGCGCATTTCTCGCCGATGGCGTCACCCTCAAGCTTTTCGGGGAAGCCAACGACTACGTCGGAAAGGGCCAGTCCGGAGGCACCATCTCCATCGCGGTGGGTTCCGCGGCCTCTCGGCGTGGCGATGTGCTCGCCGGCAATACCGTTCTCTACGGAGCCACGTCGGGACAGCTATACATCGCCGGACGCGCGGGCGAACGCTTTGCCGTTCGTAACAGCGGCGCGCTGGCCGTCGTCGAAGGCGTGGGCCAGCATGGCTGCGAATATATGACCGGAGGCGTGGTCCTGGTCCTCGGCCCATTGGGGTTGAATTTTGGCTCCGGCATGACCGGAGGGCTGGCCTACGTCCTGCGCGCCGAAGCCGACGAGGTGCTCCATCGCGAGTTCGTCACACTCGCTGACTTGGAAGCCAACGAAGAATCCTGGCTGCGCCGAATTTTGGAAGAGCACCTGCACTTCACCGCCAGCCCGCGCGCCACCCGTCTGCTCTCCCGCCGGACCCCGCTCCCGTTCGTCCGTGTGCAGCCCGTTCATTTCCAGGGCACCATCGAGGACACTTGGAAGCCCGTGCTCGCGCGGCTGAAGCAGCGCGAACCCATGCTGGTCACGCCTCAGAATTCGCAGATTCCCCAGGCTGCCGTTCATGTCTGAGAACAGGACATTTACTCCCGCATTCGGCCCGACGATTCCGCTATAATGCTCGGCGAACGGTTCGCTCATGGACTTTGATCAACTCGCCACTTTCGTATACGTAGCCAAACTGAAGAGTTTCTCGCGCGCAGGTCAGAAAGTTTTTCGCTCGCAATCGGCGGTGAGCGCGCAAATCCGCCAGTTGGAGCAGGCCTATCGCGCCAAACTTCTCGATCGCTCCGCCAAGTCCGTGGAGCTCACGCCCGCCGGCGAGGTCCTTTTCGAGTTTGCCGAGCGCTTGCTTCGTTTGCGCGACGAATCCATCCAGGTGGTGGCGGATCGTGGCAACGTCGTGCAAGGCCCGGTCTTGTTCGGAGCCAACGAGGCTACCTGCCTCTATCTGCTCCCCGATATCTTCGCCGAATTTCAGCGGCGTTTCCCGCTAGTGCACATCAGCATCTATCGCAATTTCAGCCACAAAATCTTGCAGCGCATCGAAGACGGCTCCATCGACGTAGGCATCGTCACTCTGCCTACCAAGTCGCCGAATCTCAAGGTCCACCATATTCATCGCGACCGCCTGCGCTTCATGGTCAGCACCCGCAATCCCTTGGCGAATCGCTCAAAAATCACCCTCGAAGAGGTCGCCGGCCAGCCGCTTATCTTTCCCCGCACCGGTTACACCCGCCAGGTGCTGGACAAGCTCTTCCGCCCGTATCGCTCGCGCATCCAGGTAGCCATGGAGCTGCCCAGCATCGGCATGATCAAGCGCTTTGTCGCCGCCGACGCCGGCGTGTCCTTCATCAGCGAGAGTTTTGCGAAGGACTACATCAAGGCCGGCGAAGTAAAGCTCCTCACCGTCGAAGGCGTCGATATTTGGCGCGAGCTGGGCCTCGTCTATCGCCGCGACCGCAGCCTACCGCGCGCCGCCCAAGCCCTTATCGCCCTCATTCGCGAGCACCGCAAAGCCTCCGAAACCTCCTCCAGCGCTGCCGCCTCCGATTAACGTTCCGTTCGTCGTGCTTTACGGAAAAGGTCCGACCCTTTGTGGATCGTGGCTCTGGCGCCGCAGCACACCTGCGACGCCGCGGTAAAAATTAGATTGGCGATGATTTTGCAGCAGAAAGGGAACTACCAGCGCCGCTCAGCGCACGTTAAAATCCAGGCTGGTAATCGCTCTCGCAATCACATTCTCCTGGATTTGAATGAGGTCCGTATCGGCGTAAGTCATGCCCAACGCCGTAAGAATATCGTTGCCACGCGCGATCACTACCAGCGTTCCGGACCAGTCATGCGCGTCGGCCTTACCTCGATAGTGATACTCCACCGCCGGCAATCCGCCCACCACCGTCTTTTGCTGTGAAAGCTGCCGGTAGTCGTCATACGCGTCGTGCAGCCGCTTCTCGACGGCCGTCGCCGCCGCATCCAGGGGCTGCTTGGTCTTTTCCCGCCCGACGACCATCAGCGTGGATTCGTTGAACGTCCCCATCGCCACGATCGCGTTCGGCAGCGTCGTCCGCGCGTCGTCGATCACCTTCCAGCTGGGCGCCTTGTACATCCGGAAGCCGTTGGTGTAGTTCGTATACGTATTCCCCTGAACCTCTTCGCGGTTCGCCGGAATTTCCGGCGCCGGGGGTGGGGGAGTCGCCGTGGGCACCGCCAAAGCGCTGGCCGCAACCGATGGTGTCCCGGTAATCGCAGGCGCCGCGGGTTTCGCGGCAGCCGCAACAGCCCGCAATTCCGGCTTCACCGCCGCGTTCGACAACCGCGGCGCTGGTTTCTCGATGGACGACGCCATCGCTGGTTCGGCGGTTGGCTGCGCATCCGCCGCGCCATTCATCTTCACTTGTTCTTGTTCGGGATTTGCCGCTTCGGCCCGCGGCTGCTTCCTGGAAGCCGGTTTGCCCTCGGTCTTCGCCGCATCCGCGGCCATCGGCAGGATCGCCGCAATCTTGTCTTTCTGCACCAGCACATATCCAAAGTCGGTCTTAACCTTGAACATGTTGTTGTCAAACGCCACGATCACGCCATAGAACGTCTTCCCGTCCTTGAGCTGTATCTCATCCGCCCAGACAGGAAGTGCCGCGAGGCAAATCGCCAACACTAGGAGGCCGCGCTTGCAGGGGACAGCCATGCTCGCAGTATGGCAGCCGCCGCGCAGCTCAAGCAATCCCGCCTCCCGCATTGGTGTCGCCTTCGTCACCCCACCAAGGTCCGTGTGCTATCTAGCCACAAACCAGCCACCGCCGCCATCCCTCCTTCCCTGTAGGAGCTGAGCTTCACCTCGGCGTGTCTGTCTGCGTCCTAAGCCCGCGCCGCCGCATTCGCCAAGGCGAATCCCAGAGCGCCGGCCCGTTCGCTCGCAACTTCCGCGTGAGCGCTCGTCAGGTTGAGCCTCATCGACGCCACAGCCGTGCACCGTGCCTCCGCCCGCCCAAGTAACTCCATAGCAGCCTGGAACAGCTCCGCCGCATCGGCAGTCGGCCTGGCCAAACGCATCCGGCGCAAGATCACCACGCCATCCGCGTATTCCACCCGCAACCCGATCGCCTTGGCCTCCCGCCCGTTCGCCTGCAGCGCCTCCCCGGCCCGCCGCGTCACATACGCAATCATCCCGCCGACGATCTCTTCGTCGGCCACACCATTCCCCGCACCGCGAGCGTCCTCCCAAATCCGTCGCCCCAGCCCGTTCCCAAACACGGTCTGCAGCGCCGAGCGCGGCACTCCTCCTAACTCGCTCACTAGGCCATCCCGGTATCCCCCCTCGGCAGGCGCACCCAGTTCCGCGGCGCCACCCCAAGGCTTGGCCTTCATCGCCGAAATCAAGGTCTCCACGCAAGTCCCCATGCTGTCCTCCGGCAGAAACGGGCTTGCCTCTGCGCTGCGGCCCTGGCCACTCACTGGTTACGGCCGGCGGCTCGGGAGAGCCTAGGGAGGCAATGGAGCCGCCGACCGTTTCCCGTTTCTTCTACCATCGCCACTATAGCGAACAAAAAGCGAAAGTCAAGAGATTTTGTGGCGGCCCCCAACCGCCAACGGTCAATTTTCCGCACCGAACGGTCATCACCGCATCTCACGCAACAAAAAAGAAGCCCTGCCTTCCTCACTCCGAAAGGCAGGGCCTCATTCCATCAATTCAGCGAAGTTATAAGCTAGCCGAACTGGCCGATCACGCCGAGAAGAGCGACCGGAATGTCCAGAACAGGAATCCCGACAGCATCATCGCCACCGGCAGCGTCAGTACCCAGGCCATCAGCAAATTGCGCACCGTGGCCCACTGCAAGCCGGTGTGATTCGCCGCCATGGTTCCCGCCACACCGGAAGACAACACGTGCGTCGTGCTCACCGGCAATCCGAACCAGTCCGCCGCGCCGATCGTGGCCATCGCCGTAATTTCGGCCGCCGCTCCCTGCGCGTACGTCAGGTGATTCTTGCCGATCTTTTCGCCCACGGTCACCACGATGCGCTTCCATCCCACCATCGTGCCCAACCCCAGCGCCAGTGCCACCGCCACCTTCACCCATAGCGGAATGAAGCGGGTCGAATGGTCCACGTGCGACTTGTAGTTCTTCAAGACCGCCACGTCAGCGGCCGCCAGCACCGGTTTGCCCGACTTCTGCATCAGCCGCAACGCCTCGCTGACCACGTACATATCGTTTCGGAAGTTGCGCACCCGGTCCTGTGGCACGTTCTTCAGTTCCTTGAACAGCGCCATCTCCGTCCCGATGCCGTTCACCAATTCGCGCATCGCCAGCATCGTGCCCGGCTTGAACTCCTTGGTGCGAATGTATTCCGTCACGTCGTCCCGCGGATCGCCGGTCACCGCGCTGGCCACCACATATTTGTCCAACGTCTGCGCCGTCTGCTGCGACACGGCAATGAAATCAGCCGTCTGCCTCGCGGTCACCGCGTGGTTCAGCGCATACGTGGTGGGCACCGTTCCGATCAGGATCAGCATGATCAGCCCCATGCCCTTTTGCCCGTCGTTCGATCCGTGGAAGAAGCTCACCCCCGTGCAGGTCAGCACCAGCATCGCGCGAATCCACCACGGCGGCGGTTCCGTACCCTTCGGCGCTTCATATAGTTGGGGGTCCTTCACTAGCGCCTTCATCACCCCAAAAAGGCCGGCCGCCAGGGCAAACCCGAAGATCGGCGACAGCAGCAGCGACCTGCCGATTCCCGCTGCTTGGGCCCAATCCACACCGCTGGTTCCAGAGCGCGCATTCATCAGCTGATTCGCGATGCCCACGCCGATAATCGATCCGATCAAGGTGTGCGAGCTGGACGCCGGCAACCCCAACCACCAGGTTCCCAGGTTCCACAAAATCGCCGCCACCAACAAAGCGAACACCATGGCAAATCCCGCGCTGCTCCCCACTTGCAGGATCAATTCCACCGGCAGCAGCGACACGATTCCGAACGCCACCGCGCCCGTCGAGGTCACCACGCCCGCGAAGTTCCAGAATCCCGACCACACCACCGCGACATGCGGCTCCATCGAATGGGTGTAAATCACCGTGGCCACCGCGTTGGCCGTGTCGTGGAATCCGTTCACAAACTCGAATCCCAACGCCACCAGCAGCGCCGTTCCCAGCAGGAAGTACGGCCATGCCGACACCATTCGGATATCGGCAAGGTCTTTCGCGATGCTGGTGCCGATGAAAATCAACCCGCCAATCAGCACCGCGCCAAATATCAGCATTCCCACTTTCCCCGGCCCTTTGGACATTTTCTCGTGCAAGGCGTGTGTTGCTGGGGGCGCCGCTGCCGCGACCGTGGCCGCGGGCGTTGCCGCTGCTGCTCTCGCTGCTGTAGCCATAAAGCTCCTGTCTTCGTTTGACGTAGGCCGACCCGGGGGCACCCGGCCAGCGTGAGGATGCGGCTTTATACGAGAGAATTGTTACGCACGAATGAATATCTGGATGACGATCTTTCATAATCGCCGGGTGGCAGTACTCTGTGTTTGGGGGAGAAAAGGCGCAGTTGTTCAGCGCCGTAGCAACGCCGAAGCGCACCAAAGTATCGGTGCTTGGCCGTGAAGGTCGCCGGTAATCCGCGCCCGCTGCAGGTAGAAATTCAGATCGGTATTCTTCCCGGTGCCTTCGCACACGTTCCGGATATCCGCGTTGGGTTCCAGATAGCTGACCAACCCCAGCCATCCCTTGCGCGCCGCCCGTCCGTACGTGGCCTCGTCCAGCCAGCCGTTCTTGACTCCCGTAATCATCGCGAAGGTAAACATTCCGGTGCTGGAAGTCTCCGGCCAGGCCTCGGGGTGATCCAGCAGTTGCCTCCACAGGCCGTCCTTGCCCTGGAAGCCCAACAAGGATTTCATCATTTCCCGGTACCCGGCCATGATCCGCGCTCGCCTGGGGTGTTTTTCGGGGAGCGAACGCAACAACTCGGTCATCCCTGCGGCCACCCAGCCATTGCCGCGGCCCCAAAAGAACGGAGCGTCAGGAGCATGGTAGAAAAGTCCATTCGGCTGCTGCAGTTTGTCCAAGTAAGCCGACATCTCCAGCGCCGCGCGATCGATATACTTCACTTCTCCCGTCGCGCGGTAGGCCTGCACCTGCAGCAGCGTGATCATGTACATGTCGTCGATCCAGAACCGGGTCTCCCGAGTCAACCCGTCCGCAGTCGGCTCCTCCCACTGATGGTCCGCGATCCTTTGGCCGCGCTCCAGGTACTGCGGCTCCTTCGTCTCCATGTAAATCTCCAGAGGGATGGAGCCGAGAATCGAATAATCCACGTGCCGGCGCTCCAGAACCTGGCCGGACACTTCCGGGGTCAGTTCCGCGTCGAAGCGTTTGATAAGCCGGGAAGAAAGGTCTTTGTCACCGGTAAGTTGCGCGAACGTCAGCGCGCCGTACCAGGTGCAAATTGCGGGATAAATCTGGCTTACTCCATTGAGCCGAGCGGTTGAAGCGAACCGCTCCGCCACGCGTTTTCCAATTTCCTTCGGGGAAGTTCCCGCCGGCCAGTCGCTGAATTCTTTCTCCTGGGCCATACATGGCGCAACCGCCGTGGAGATCGCCATGCACAGCGCAGCGCAAAGAACCAAACGAACCGCCAAAAGCCCCGCAACTGAAGATCTCAAGATCACCAGACCCTCCGGTCAAGACTGGCATGGGAGTATAAACCACGCGACGGCGTCCGGGCATTTCTCGGCCGCCAAACGTCGCGATTCGCAAGCGCGGCAAACCCCAATCTATTCCATCCACTTCTTATTCTTGACAAATCCTCGCCCCCCGATAGAGTCTTGCCACTCATGAACCCCTTTCCCGTGCTGCTTCTGTCATTTCTCATTGGCGTTGTCGCTGGGCTCCGCTCGTTTACCGCGCCCGCCGCCGTCGCCTGGGCCGCCCATCGCCGCTGGTTGGAACTTCGCTATTCACCTCTAGCGTTCCTGCACTCCAGCGCCGCATGGATCATCTTTTCCGTTTTCGCGCTTGCGGAGCTGGTCGCGGACAAACTTCCCACAACCCCCGGCCGCACGCAGCCTCCCGGCCTCATCGCCCGCTTCGTCACCGGCGGCCTCTCCGGCGCCGCGGTCTCCGTGGCGGGGGCGCATTCCCTGGCCCTCGGGGCCATCCTTGGCGCCATCGGCGGCATCGCCGGCGCCTTCGCCGGCTACCAAGCCCGCACCCGCCTGGTGCGCGCCCTCAAGGTCCCGGATTTGGTCATCGCCCTTTTGGAGGACGCGCTGGCGATCGGCGCGAGCCTCTTTATCGTTTCCAGGTAGCACCGACACTCTTGCTTGCCCGGAGCCTCGAAGGGTCTGTGCCCGCGGTCGCAGCGCCGCGGAAGTATCCGCGGGCCGAAGTGATCCTGAAGATTTCGTTGCGCCCTGAGTCAACGATCTCCGACCCAGCATCCAAAGACCCGACTGGAGCCACCAATGACCGCCGCCGACCACTACCAATCCATCGTCATCGGTTCCGGCCAAGGCGGAACTCCCCTCTGCCGCGCGCTGGCCGAAGCAGGTCAACGCACCGCCCTCATCGAGCGCGAGCACGTCGGCGGAACCTGTATCAACGAAGGCTGCACCCCGACCAAGACCATGGTCGCCAGCGCCCGCGTCGCGTACCAGGCGCAGCGCGGACCCAACTATGGCGTGCACACCGGCGACATTCGCATCGACCTGCAACGCGTCCGCCAGCGCAAGCGCGACATCGTCGACCGCTTCCGCAACGGCAGCCAGGCTCGCCTGGAAAAAACCCAGAACCTCGACGTGGTCTTCGGGGAAGCCAGCTTCACCGCGCCTAAGTCTCTCTGTGTCCGTCTGAAAGACGGCACCCAACGAACCCTGTCCGCGGATCGCATCTTCATAAACGCCGGCTGCCGCCCCGCTGTGCCCGCTCTTGAAGGCTTGAAGGATGTGCCCTTTCTCAACAGCACTTCCATCATGGAACTCGATTCCGTCCCCGAACACCTCCTGGTTCTCGGAGGCGGTTACGTGGGTCTCGAGTTCGGGCAAATGTTCCGCCGCTTCGGCAGCCGCGTCACCATCATCCAATCCGGCAGCCAATTGCTCACCCGAGAGGACTCCGACGTCGCCGACGAAGTTGCCGCCATCCTCCAGCAAGACGGCATCGACATTCGGTTGAGAACCAAAGCGGAACGCGCCGCCAAGTCCGGCGCACAAATCAAACTAACCGTGCGCACCGCCAACGAATCGTTTTCTCTCGAAGGCTCACACCTGCTCATCGCTACTGGGCGCGTCCCCAACACCGACAGCCTCCATGTTTCCGCCGCGGGCCTGGCCACCGACCAGCGCGGCTTCCTCAAAGTAAACTCCAAATTGGAAACCAATGTAGACGGCGTTTACGCGTTGGGCGATATCAAGGGCGAACCGGCCTTCACCCACATTTCCTACGACGACTTCCGCATCTTGCGCACCAATCTAATCGAAAAGGGCAGCGCTTCCACGGAAGGCCGCTTCGTTCCCTACACGGTATTCATCGATCCGCAGTTGGGCCGCGTGGGCCTGACGGAAGCCGAAGCCCGCGCGCAAGGCAGAAAATTCCGCGTCGCCAAAATGCCCATGAGCTACGTCGCTCGCGCCCTGGAAGTCGATGAAACCCGCGGCTTCATGAAGGTCATCGTAGATGCCGCCACCGACCAAATCCTCGGCGCCGCCATCCTCGGCCTCGAAGGCGGTGAAATCATGTCCATGCTGCAATTAGCCATGATGGGCAAGCTCCCTTACACCACGCTGCGCGAAGCCACCCTCGCCCATCCCACCCTGGCCGAAGCTCTCAACAACGTCTTCACTCATTTCGAGGCGTAGTCCAAACCCGGGAGCGGCGCGCATATGGTTCCGCACTACTTTTCTTCCAGTTTCACCGACGGCTTGATGGTCCCCTTGGCACGGGCGACCTTCAGGAGTTCCGGATAGAACTGCACGAAGGAATGCTCCTCGGCGGCGTTCAGTTCGTGGCATTGCCAGCAATCGTTCTTGCCGGGGGTTATGGCGCTGGCATTCTTGGCGTCGGGGCTGAAGCCGAAATAGGCCCAGGTGTCGGGGAAGCGCTTCTGGTCTTTGACCTCGACGGCCAGTCCCTCCAGGTTTTTCTGATACGAACCATGCTGGTTGATCGATCCGTGGGAGGTCGAGCTGTATTCCTCTAGTACGAAAATCGTTTTGTCCGGCCACTTGCCGTTGGCCAGGAAATACTCGTAGGACGAGGGGTTCACGAAGCCGTTCGTAAAAGTCGGATTCTCGGACGCTGCCGCCGCCGGGCTGTAGCTCATACCGAAGCCGGAGGAAACGTAGATCCATCGGCGGTAAGCCACGGGGCGAAGCAACTTGCCGTCGGAGCTGAATTGCGGCCCGTCCGCAGCCGGGGCCGCCGCGGCACTGCGGTTCAGCCGCACACCAATCGCCGCCAATACCAAGCCAGCAGCTAGAATCAGAAACAGTTTTCGCATAATGCCTCCTTTACCTCCTGGCCCGCGGCAAGTGCCCTGCCAATATGTCGCGGTACGCTATAGTTGTAGACGGCATAATCTTCACGGCGTTTCCATTTCGTGTTCGCCGGCCTCGCAAAGGGTGGCGTTAGCCTCTTCGGCGGGGCCGCGGCGGCGATTAGCCAGCCCGATTCCGGCTAGCACCAGCGCGCCGCCCAGGAGCTGGGACCCGGCAAGCGGTTCGGCCAGCAGCCACGCGCCCAGCAAAGCCGTCAAGGGAACCTGCGCCAGCAGGGTGATGGAAGTTACTGTAGCGGGGAGATGGCCGAGCGCATACGTCAGCGCCAGGTAGCCGCCGAGTTGCGAGATGAGCCCGAGGCCGAGCAGCGCGGCCCAGGAGCGTCCCGTCGGAATCGACAGCGAGACTCCCATGGCCAGGTTTATAACCAACAAAAAGAGGGCACTGCTCAGAATAGCCCAACGCAGAAAGACCAGAGTGCTGGTGGTCTTGCGGACGCGTTCCGTGGCCATAAGGTAGACGGCGAAGCAGGCGGCGGCACCCAGCGCCATGGCGTCGCCGGAGCCAAAGCTGAGGTGGCGGGCCATATCGGCCCAAACGATGACCAGCGCTCCGGCCAGGGCGCAGAGCAGGCCCAGCCAAAAGGCCAGCGGCGGCCTTTTCCCGAAAAGGAACCAACTGAGCAGCCCGACGACGATGGGCATGTTGTTGCCGAACAAGGTGGCGTTGGCGACCGAGGTGCGAAGAATCGCCGTGTTGTACAACGCCAGGTCCAACGCGAAGAACAATCCTCCAATGGCGATGATCGCCAGGTTCTTGAGGCTGACACTCGGGGAGCGGCGATCGAAGAGCCACGTGGGCAGCAACACCACGGCCGGGATCAGCATGCGATAGAAGCCGGAAGCGGGGCCGGGCATGTCCGTCCAACGGACGAAAATGGCCGACCACGCGATGCACAGGATGCCCGCCGTCAGCGCGAGATAGGGCAGGAACTTGTGTGAATCGCGAACGTCGATGGTTGGGGCAGCGACCTTTGTGGTGGCGATCTTTCCTCCCGGGAGTTGCGCGAGCACCGCGCAGTCTTTGCAGTATCGCACACCGCGATTGCAGCCCAAGCAGTGGGGGGCGTAGGGGCAGAGCGGACAAATTGTCCCGTCCCCGGAAGCGGCCCGCTCCCAACCGGCAGAAGGAGTCGATTCGGGTGGTGCTTCGGGAGGTATCCACCCCCACCCCCTATGTTTTTGCGCATCGTTTTGATTCCATGGCAGTTAGTTCATCGTGTGATACATCGTTATGATTCTGAAGGGGATAGCGCCGCGGACGCTTTTGGTTTTGGATTGAGTGATTCATACCCCCCACCCCCCTAGGCAGTTCGTATGAATATCAAAAGAAAAGGGTTGCTGAAAAGGTAGTGTGGAAGTTATTGAAAACAAAGGGCAGTTTTGCACGGAGCAGTGAAGGGTAAGGCTTACTCGAGAGGGACGAGGCGGACGGATTGGCTGCGAGAGGTGATTCACGGCATATTATAGCATGGTTGTATACTAAGTCAACAAATATAAAGTACTATAACTAAGTGCAGGAAGCCTGAAGGGTGCGTATCGCAACTCAGGGCACCTTTGGGTGCTTTACATCCTTTGGATCTGCCATGGCCCAAAGACGGGAACTCTCCTAGTGGGGGGATTGGGGCGTGATATTGGGAGGACTGGCTGCAAGTCGGGCAGCCGGGAGGGGTCCTTCGAGACTTCCCTCGAAACTCGGGGCGAGTAGGGCGAACGAGACCCTCCCCTACAGGCTCTTGGCAGGCCACAGGCGGTCGGGACGGCTCCGTCTGGTGGGCATGCGCTAGCCTTTGTAATTCACTTTCTTGAATTCGATGCGGTAATAGTGGGCGGGAAAATTGTCTTTGTTCTCGAAGGAATGCGGCGGCAGCGGGCCGGTGCGTATGGCCATGGGGAACTTGGCGGACTCGAATTTTCGCTCGACTGGAATGGTCTTGGCGTCGTGAGTGGTTTCGACGCCTTTGGGTTGAGGCTCGAAGAAGAGCAGAGCTGCGGGCCAGAGGGTTTCGCCCAGGGCTTGTTTTTGATTGGGCAGAATGGTCACTTCGACGAAGCGCAGGTCGTAGGTTTCAAAGAGAACTTTGTCGGTCTGCTGCGAGGTGATAACCGCATCCATGGAGGCGGGCCAAGTCCAGGAGGCTACCGGAGTGGTCGGCTGCGTTTGGATGGCGTCTTTGCGGAAGATCATGGCGCCGTTTTTGCCGGGACACTCGAAGGGGAGTTTCTTGAACTCCACGCGATAGAAATGTTTGGTGAAGGTGTCGAGATTCTCGAAGGCGTGGGGAGCCTGGGTGCCGGCGACGGTCAGGGCGGGGAAGGGAGCGTCGGCGGGAACTTCGCCGCCGGGATGCGTGGGGGTACCGTCGGTGCCATGGTCCCGGCCGAGAGGCTGGGCTTCGTCTTGAAGAAAAATGGAGAGCCATTGGTGGTCGTGCTTACTGTTCATGGTGTGGGGCGGGGTGTGCACGTCGAGAACACGGATTTTGCTGTCTTCGTAGAGGACGATGTGATTTTGCGGATCGGCGGAGACGGCATCGAGGGAGTCTGGCCAGGGCCAGCAGCCGGAGGATGACTTGTCTTGCGCCTGGGCGGGCAGGATGGCGAAGAGCGGCAGGGCCGCCATGACCGGGAATAACTTGCACGCCTTCATGGTTCTTCCCCCGCTACTTGACGGAATTGCGAGCTGAACTCTGTCGGCGATCTTTGCGGCACAACCGTACGCCAGACGGAATGTAGCGTCAATCCTAGCAGGCTTGCATGCGTTGAATCCGTTGCTGTTACAGACGGCCACAGCCAGGAATGGCTGTGCCACGGTTCGTTGACTTAGCTTAGACCCGAACCTAAGATGAGCGTGAAACTGCGCATTCTTAAATCGCGGAACGGGAAGAGGCGGGATGGCTAAATTCATCATAGCGCCGCACATGCGACTGCACGAATGGGTCGCGGAGGAGAAGGGATATTTCAGCGAGCAAGGGCTGGAATATGAGTTTCGCGAGCAACTGACCTCCAAGGATGGAAAGAAGCACGACCTGGGCGACAAAGTCGGGGCCTTTCAAACATTTGAGCAAGGGCGGACGGCGGACATTGGGTGCGCGTGCCATTGGACTGTGAATGTGGCTTCGTCGGTGGGGCACGGCAAACTTTATGCCGACGCTTACTCGGTTGCGCCTGTGGGCATTTTTGTTCCGGCGGAGTCCACTATCAAGGAGCCTTCGGAGTTGGCAGGCGTGCCGATTTCCGTGGGGTACCAGTCGGGAAGTCACTACTCGACAATCCAGTCGCTGGAACAATATTTGAAGGCGTCGGACATCCAGCTGTCGTTTGCGGATGGGCTTCTGTTTAAACGCATGGAACTGCTGATCGATCAAAAAATTCCGGCAGCTTCGTTGTTCAGCGGCCCTTACTACTTTATGGAGCAGTTGGGCTTCCGGAAAATCATCGACACCACGTTCATGATGGCGTCGATGATCACCCACGAGCCGGACCCGGAAGACGTCCGAAGATATTTCCGGGCACTGCGGAGGGCACAGAGCGACATCGATCTCCGCCCAGAGCTGTATACCCACTACTACAAGAAGGAGTTCCCCGGACGATTCCACGAAACCATGGATACCCGCCGGTGGGGCCCCGGGGAACGGCTGGTTTTTGAGCCGTACACCAAGGAAATGTTTGAACGGTCGTATGAGTGGATCGCCCAGCACGAAATCTTTCGCAAGAGCGAGATGGGGGCGGGGATCTACGAGGAGTCGGTGGTGTCGCTGGCGGCGGATTGAGATGGCTGCTTGATGCCGAGCCAGGGCCCGCAGGCAGAGACGGAAGCTAAAACTCGCCAGGAAACTCGCAGGATAGTTCGGCAGTACTAACGAATGACTCCGCTCGGTTCTCGGACGGAGAAAATCCCTAAGGAAGCAGTGATGTTGCAGGTGGAGACCTAGGCTCATGAGTAAGTGCAGGGTACGGCACAGAGCGATCCAAGACGCTTGTTATCTTGGCATTGCGCCACGATGCTGTAGTTGCGGCGGTCCGCCGACATGGGGGTTGGAGTTTGCTCGTGGGAAGCACGCTTGGGAACAGGGTCGTGGGCTGGGCTGTTTGTGCACTGATGGCGTGCGCATGCCCGAATTTGGCTTGGGCGCAGAACGGCACTCCCAAGGCGCGGCAGAATACGGCACAAGCTGCGCCGCAAGACGCAAGACAAAGCGTAGGAGAAAACTCGGCGCCCACAAGCGCGCCAAAGGTGCCGCTGGGTGTGGTGCACCAAGCCAACCGAGCGCACCTCGGACCCAGCCCGGTTAGCAACGGAGCCACGCTGTACGCGGGCGAGACGCTGAGCACGGATTCCGAAGGAACACTGGAACTGGAAATTGGGAGTTTGCGTTTTGGGATGCCGGAAAACAGCCAGGCGGCGTTCCATCCGAGGGCCAAGGGTTCGGTGGCGGAACTGGCTCGAGGGACGCTGACGTTCAAGAGAGATGCTGACGGAGCGGATGTCGAAATTGTGGCTTCGGACGTGAGGATTGTGCCGGAGGGAGACGGGGCGGTGATGGGACAAGTTACGATTGTCTCGCCGTGCAAGATCAAGGTTACGAGTTTCCTGGGGCAGTTGGATGTGGTTTCCGGGAAAGAGAAACATACCATCAAGGAAAAAGAAACGTATTCCGTGATGCCGGAAGTGACGGTGCTGGACGTGCAGGCGCGGATCTCTCCCGATGATACGGATTATCACAAATCGCATTCGCACAAGGCCTGCGCAGCAGGGTATTTTCCGCGCAGCGGGGCGCCGGGGAGCGCGGGATCTAGCCGGTTTTTGTTGTTAGCGGGAACGGTTGCGGGGGTGGCGACCGGGGTGGGGATTTACCTGGCGACGGAAAGTCCGGACAAGCCCTGATGGAATAGTCAGATTTATTCGTCTAATATTTTCAGCCTAGCAAGACATTCTCATCCTCATCGCAAGAATCACGCCAGCAGGCTACAGCGCCTCGCGGATTACGAAAGCGCCCGCCACCCTTCAAGGCTCAAGGTAACAGTTGCATGCATATTCGGCTGTGGCAACCGCGTTTACAGCTCGCGGAGGGCTACGGCTACCGGGCGAAGGGCGGCGCGGATGGCGGGGAGCAGCCCGCCGATAACGCCCATGACCAGGGCGAAGAGCACGCCCATGAGAAGAAGATTGAAAGTAATCTTGAAGGCGAAGGCCAGATTGGAAAAAGTCTGAAAATTCATGGTGCTGGTGGTCAGACCGTTCAGGGGAAGAACGGCCAGGCAACCAAGGATACCGCCGACAAAAGAGATTAACAGGGCCTCAAAGAGGAAGGAGAGGATGACGTTCGACGAACTGAAGCCGACAGCGCGCATGGTGGCGATTTCGCGGCCGCGTTCAGCTACGGCGGAGTACATGGTGTTGAGGGCGCCGAAGATGGCGCCGATGGCCATGACGGCGGCGACCAAGCCGCCGAGAACGGTGATCAGGCGGGTCATGGTGGTGGATTGTTTAGCGTAGTAGTCGATTTCGCGAGTGATATCGACGTTCATGCGTGGATCGGCGGTGACCGCGTCCTTGAATTGCTGGAAAGCGGCGGGCGAGGTGAGGTGGACGGTGACGGACTGAAAGATGTTGTCGGGGCGCTTCATGACCGCGGCGAGGATTTTGGCGTCACACCAAACCTCGGAATCGAAAGAGGAGCCGCCGGCGTCAAAGATGCCGACCACCTTCCAGTGCCCGCCGCCTACATTGACGACGTTGTCCAACGTCAGCCCGGCGTAGGTTTTGGAGGCGTTTTTGCCGACGATGATTTCGGAGAGACCCGGCTCAAACATCCGGCCTTGCACGATTTTGACGAAAGTGCGGATGCGCAGGACGTTGGCGGAGACGCCGCGGACCTGGACGTTGGCATCGGTGCCGGTGCTGATGAGCGGGAAGGGCATGACGCCGACCACTTCCTGGGTGACCAGCGGACCGCTGGAATCGCGGGCGACCCCTGGGGCGTCTTGAATGATCTTGACGGAATCGAGGGTGACACCTCCCATCATTTCCGAGGGAGAACCCGCGCGAAGAACCAGAGCGTTGCCGGGCGAGCCTGAGGCGACCAAGGTGGCCTTGAAGCCGCGAGCCAGCGAGAGCATGGCCACGAAGACGCCGACGGTGCCGGCGATGCCGATCACCGCCACGATGGTGGAGGTCCAACGCGAGCGGATGCTGCGGAAGTTGTAGGAAACGGGAACGTTGCCGATAAATGGCGCGAGCAACCCAGCCAGGATTCCTCCGACCACGATCAGAACGAGCAGCAGAGCCAGGACGGCCAATACCGTAAGAACAACGCCAAAAAAAAGCTTTCCGACCATGCTCAGACTCTCCTTAGGGCGTTCACGATTCGCAAGCGCATGGCGCCGATCCCCGGAAGGAAGCCGCTGGCGAAGCCCACGAGGATAGCCAGAAGCAAACCGAAGACGAGAATTTGGGGTGCAAGAACGAGGTTGGGCAACAAGCCGTTCATAGCCTTGCCGAGCAACGGCACGGCGACGACGGCGAGCACCAAGCCGAGAAGCCCGCCGAACAGGGCAATGGTGAGAGACTCTGCAAGAACGAAGAATAGGATGGAGCGGTCGGAAAAGCCGATGGCTTTGAAGACGGCCAGCTCGCCGGTGCGCTCGCGGACGGAAATGGCCATGGTGTTGCCGGTGACGAGAAGCAGGGTAAAGAAGACGACGACACCGATGGAGGTGATGAGGAACTGGATGTTGCCGAACTGCTTGACCCAGTTGGCGGCGAAGGCGGACTCGGTTTCGGTTTTGGTTTCGTAGGCAGAGTTGGCGAACTCGCTGTCGATCGCTTTGGCAACGCGGACGGCGTCATCGGGAGAATCCAGACGCAGAACGTACCAGCCGACCTGGCCTTTGATGCGATCGGGGACATGCTCCTGGAAATAATCCCACTGCATCCAGAATTGGGTTTCGTCGTCCTTGGGGTCTTTACCGTGATAGATGCCCACGAGGTTGAATTCCCAGTTGCCGCCGCCATAGATGGTGGTCTTGATGGGGATGCGGTCCCCGATTTTCCAGCCGAAACGCTCCGCAGTGCGTGCGCCGGCGATGGCGCCCTGGCGGTCTTTCAGGAAGGCATTCCATTGGTCGTCAGGGACGACGAGTTCGGGAAAGACCTTGCGCTGATTTTCGGGGTCGATGACGAATTGGGGGAAGAAGTTTTTCTCGTCCTGATAGACACCGCCAAACCAGTTGTTGTGAGTGACGAACTTGACGCCGGGGATGCGCAGCATCTTGTCGCGATCCGCCAGCGGCAGGGGGTTGATGATGGAGGTGCGATTGATGATGACCAGACGGTCGGCGCCGGCGACGTCGGCGCCGCGATTGAAGGCATCGCGAACGACGGCGAGGAAGGCGAAAAGGAACAGGGCCACGGCAAAAGAGCCGATGGTCAGGACCAAACGAATCTTCTTGCGGAAGAGATTGGCGAAAATCAGGCGACTGAATTTCATGCGGCACCTCCTGCGACCACGCCATGAGGCAGGTCGGCGGATTCGACGAGAAGACCTTTTTCGAGATGGAGGGTGAGATCGGCCTGGCGAGCGACTACCGGATCGTGGGTGACCATCAGCACGGTCTTGCCGAACTCCTTCACCAGGCGATGGATGAGCGACATGATTTCATCGGCGCTCTTGCGGTCGAGGTCGCCGGTGGGCTCGTCGCACAGTAGAAAAGTGGGATCGGCGACGATGGCGCGGGCGATGGCCACGCGCTGTTCTTGTCCGCCGGAGAGCTGGCGGGGATAGTGATTCATGCGCTCGGCGAGACCCACGACGTTGAGAGCGGTTTCCACGTGCTTGCGGCGGTCGGACTTGGAGAGCTTGGTGAGCAGCAGCGGAAGCTCGACGTTCTGGAAGGCGGTGAGCACCGGGATCAGGTTGTACATCTGGAAGATGAAGCCGACGTGGCGGGCGCGCCATTCGGTCAGTTTGCCGCCGGACATGTTAGTGATTTCATCACCGGCGACGGTGATGCTGCCGTGGGTGGGCACGTCCAGGCCACCGAGCAAGTTGAGCAGGGTGGTCTTACCGGAGCCGCTGGGGCCCATGAAGGCCACGAAGTCGCCCTTGTCCACATCGAGATTGAGCGCTTGCAGGACGTGGATTTCCTCACCGCCGCGGCGGTAGGTCTTGTCCAGGCCACGGACCTGGATCAGGCTGTTGGATTTTCCCGTGCCATCGACTCGAATCATATGTTGCGGCTCCTATTTCGTTGAGCTTCGGACTTTTGTTTCTTCGCTGCTACTTCTAAAGCTCAGGCGCTACTTCTTAATCGCCACGACCTGGCCATCGTGAAGGTCGGGCGGGCCCTTCACCACCACGGTGTCTCCGGCGGTGAGACCGGCCATGACTTCGCTGTCGGCGCCACGGTTGGCGCCGAGGGTAACGGCGCGGCGCTCCAGGTGATCACCCTTGACCAGGAAAACGATTTTCTTGCCGTCGTCGTCGTGCAGGGCGCTCTGGGCGACGAGGGCGGAGGGCACATCGCCGCCGGTTTTCTTGGCGTTTTCCGGGCCGAGAAAGGTGACCTTGACGCCCATATCCGGGAGGATGCGCGGATCGAGCTTGAGGAAGGATATTCGCACCTTGACGGTGGCCTTCTGGCGGTCGGCGGTGGGGATGACGGTACGCACGCGGCTGGGAATTTCCCAGTCGGGATAGGCATCGAGGACGGCGGTGACCGGTTGGCCGTCTTTCACCCGGGCGATGTAGGATTCGCTGACGTCCACTTCGATTTCGTTGGAGTTCATGTCCACGATGGTGGCGATGCCGGTGCGGGTGAAGCCGCCGCCGGCGGAGATTGGAGAGACCATTTCGCCGACCTGAGCGTCCTTGGAGACCACGATGCCGTCGAACGGGGCGCGGATGGTGCAGTTGTCGACGGCCTGCTGGGCTTCCTCGATGCGGGCTTGCGAAGCCGCGACCTGAGCCTTCGCGAGATTTATCTTGGCTCGTAGGCTATCCGCCGCAGTGTCGGCGTTATCGAGTTGTTCCTGGGTCTGCACGCCGGCCT
Organism: uncultured Acidobacteriota bacterium; assembly: GCA_963788495.1. Classification (GTDB taxonomy): domain Bacteria; phylum Acidobacteriota; class Terriglobia; order Acidiferrales; family UBA7541; genus Acidiferrum. The sequence continues at coordinate 817,170 of CAWBGX010000010.1, forward strand.
TTTGCAATTGTTCGGCGCGGCGAAGCTCGATTTGGGCGTTGCGAAGCTGTACTTGCAGGTCGGCGATGGCCGCTTGCGCCGCGTCTTTGTCGGCCTTTGCCGAGTCCAGGGCGCGCCTTACGTCGGAGTCGTCCAGGGTGGCGAGCAGTTGGCCCTGGTGGACATGGGTGCCCTCGTCGAAGAAGACCCCGGTGACGCGACCGGTGATCTTGGCGGCGATGGTGGCGCGGCGCCGCGGGGTCACGTAGCCGCTGGCGTTGAGAAGGGCTTCGCGGCCGCCGGAGCCGGTGGGTTTTTGTACCACGGCGACTTCGACCACGGGTTTTTGGTTCCAAAAGGCGTAGATGCCCCCGGAAAGACCCCCGAGCAGGACCAGCAGGCCGAAGAACAGCGCCAGACGCTTGCCCAAGGAGCCGCTCTTGCGCTGGCCTTCGTGTATGCGCAGCGAGCCAAGGTCATGCTTGGGCGAATCCAGTGGCGTGGCCATGAACGGGCGTTCCTTAAGTAAGGGGGTCACACTGACCAATACGCACGGCGGGGACCTGAAATTTCAACGCTGGGCGTGCCGGGTCAGTTTCTGGAGGACATTCTAACTGGATTAGGCCGAGTTTGCGAAACGGATCGAAGGGGTGGCGGGTCTTGGTATTGAGAAAGCGGCGCCAAAGCGCCGTACTCCACAAGGGGCTTGACTGTGGGGGGAAATGCCGATTAGATGCAGAGCTTGTATTAAACCGATTTAAGGAGCTGATCATGGCGGGATGGGGGAACGGCAAAACCGGGCTGTTGGCGCGAGTGATGATGATTTGCGGTTGGGTGTGCGTGGTGGGGACGACGGTATATGGCCAGACGATTCACGTGGACGCTACACCGAGCCATGTGACGAACACCATTGTGCCGACCAAGGCTCTGGGGGCGGGGATCGACCGGCTGCCGTACGGCGCGGCAGATAAGTTATTTACGGATGCGACCATCCAGCAGGTTTTGTCCGCGGGATGGCAGACGTTGACCTATCGCCAGAATACGGAATTGCATACCGAGGCGTGGCACTGGAATCCCCAGGGCACCTGGAGCGATCCCGCAGGGAAGGGCTACTTCACCGGAAACGCTACGCCGGGCGCGGAAATGATCCGGCACTCGTATGGCTATCCGCTGCCGCATCGAGGAGTGACGCGGGACGATGGGACCGATAACGTCGGATACTCGCGGCTGACGGACGGCGATGCGGAGTCGTATTGGAAGAGCAGTCCCTTATTTGACGGAGGCGTACACGGGAGAGAGCGACTCGCAGCATCCGCAGTGGGTATTTCTGGATTTGACGGCGCACGCCGAGGTGACCGCGATACGCATCGCGTGGGGAGAGCCGTATGCGCGGAAGTACGAGGTGCAATATTGGACCGGAGAAACTCCGATCCGGAAGCCTACGGCGGGGGTGTGGCAGACTTTTCCGTCCGGAGCGATCACCAATGGAAAGGGCGGGGAAGCGACGCTGCAATTGTCGCAGCTGCCGGTGACGGTGCGCTGGGTGCGCATTTTGATGACGGAGTCTTCGAATACCTGCGACACGCACGGAGCGGCGGACAAGAGGAATTGCGTGGGCTATGCGATTCGAGAGTTGTACTTGGGGACGACGACCCCGGATGGGAAATTCCACGACATCTTGCGGCACACGGCCGATCAGGATCAGACGCCGACGTATTGTTCGTCGGTCGATCCGTGGCACGCGCCCGAGGATCTGGACGAGCACGCCGGGGATCAGGTGGGTTTTGATTTGTTTTACACCAGCGGGGTGACGCGGGGATTGCCGGCCATGATTCCCATCGCGCTGATTTATGGGACGCCGGAAGACGCGGTGGCCGAGATCACGTACATCCAGAAACGCGGCTATCCGATTTCCTACATAGAGATGGGAGAAGAGGCCGACGGGCACTACATGAACCCGGAGGACTACGCCACGCTGTACGTGCAGTTTGCGGCGGCGCTGCACAAATTGGACCCGGAGCTGAAGCTGGGTGGGCCGATCTTTACCGGCGTGAATACCGATATCGAGACGTGGCCGGACGCGGAAGGGAAAACGTCCTGGACGCGGAGGTTCGTGGACTACCTGAAATCGCATGGGAAGCTGGGAGAGTTGGCATTTTTTTCGTTCGAGCACTATCCCATGGAGCCGGGGCAAATTCCCTGGAGCAGCTTGTATAACGAAGCCGGGTTGGTCACGCATATCATGAAGGTGTGGCGGGACGATGGGGTGCCGGCGAATGTGCCGCTGTTCATCACGGAATCGAACATTTCTTCGGCGTCCTCCGAGGCCTATCCCGATATTTACGGGGCCTTGTGGCTGGCGGACTACATCGGGGCGTTCTTGAGCGGGGGTGGGGACGCCGTTTATTACTTCCATTATTTGCCTTTGGGACTGGGCCGCGGACACAACGGATCGATAGGAACCTTCGATTTTTTCTCGGCCGACAAGGACCTCAAAATCGAGCAGCCGCTTTCGCAATATTTCGCGAGCCAGCTGATCAATCTGGAGTGGGTGCAGCCGGGTAACGGAGCGCACCAGGTATTTGCGGCGGCCAGCGATGTGAGCGACGGGGCGGGGCACAGTCTGGTGACCGCTTATCCGGTGTTGCGGCCGGATGGTCAATGGTCGTTGCTGGTGATCAACAAAGATCAGGAGAACGCGCAGACGGTCGGAATCTCTTTCGATAACGAGGAGAAGGGAACCAGCGCGTTTTTCACCGGGCCCGTGAGCCTCACCACCTTTGGGAAGGCGCAATACCGCTGGCACGCGAATGTGAAGGGTGGCACAGCCGATCCGGACGGGCCGGCGCTGAAGTCGACGATGAACGTCAGTGCGGGGACAAAGTTTACGTTGCCGGCGGCGTCGGTGACGGTGATTCGTGGAAGCCTCGCGGCCGCGAAGCCGGGGGCAAAATGAAGATTGGGGGCTTTTGTGGGCAGGTGTGATATTGTCGGGAAGTAGACTTCCGAAGGCGGATTGTCTGAACTCCCTGGCCGGGCGCGCTTTGCGGCCCTCCCTCCACTGAATTCAGCGGTTCGAAGCCGAGGATAGGTAACTTGTGAAGACCGGCAAGGTGCCGGGAACAATCACGAGCGGCGCTTCGCAAGAAATCAGGGAGAAGCAACATGAAGAGCCTTTTTGTTGGGAATATGAGCTTTCAGACGACCGAAGGGGAGTTGCGGGCGCTGTTTGAGCCATTCGGGCAAGTCACGCGGGTGCACATGGCGATGGACCGGGAGACCGGGCGAGCCCGGGGGTTTGCGTTCGTGGAAATGCCGAATGATGAAGAAGCCGCCAAGGCCATTGCCGGCCTGGATGGAAAAGAAGCCGGCGGACGAAATTTGAAGGTGAATGAGGCGCGCCCAAAGGGCGAAAGCGGACCCCCACGGGGACCCCGGGGATTTGGCGGGCCCAGCGGCGGCGGTGGCGGGCGCGGCAAGGGCGGCGGCGGGCGGGACAGATTTTCAAACGAGGATTATCGCGAATCGGCACGGCAGCCGCGCGAACCACGCTGGTAGTTCCCCAATGAATTTCGCTGGAGGGGTCCGGCACGTCCGGGCCACATTCTTCTTGTGAGGAGAAGCGATGACAACGACTTTTCAGAAGCGGCAAAAAGAAATGAAGAGAATCGAAAAGCGGAAGATGAAGGAAGAGAAGCGCGTGCAGCGGAAGGTCGAGAAGATCGCGCTGAAGGAATCCGGACAAAACGGCCCGGAAATCGGAACCAGGCCAGAGGAGGAATTTCCCGAGGAGTAGATGCGGGAGTTCCAGAAAACAGCGTGGCCGCGCACACCCGGTCTGGGACTTCCTCGCGCGCCGGCGACGGACATTCCCTTGGCGAAGCAGGGAAGGCAACTGGGTCCGGGAAGCTAGCTCGTTGGCGATAGCTAGTCGGCTAGTTTTAGCTTTTCAATGTAAGCGTTGTAAGCAGCCTTTACCTTAGCCGCATCCGGCGCTGAGTTCGGGTGTTCCACCAATAGATTGATGAACGTGTCCATGGCCTTGTCGACCTGTTCGAAGAGGTCATGATTGGTTTTGGATAGGGCGGTGTCGCCGCCATAATCTTCCGCTTTATCCCAGGTTCTCTCCAGAATGCGGGCCAACTCAGCGGCGGAGGCATTCTCGCCTTTTTGCGAGGCCGCAAAGGCGAGCTGAGCCAGGGCACGGTAGGGTCCCATCTTGTTGTTGTCGACGCCCGCCGTTTGAGGGACGTGCTTTTCCTGAGCGCTCGCCGTCGAAATCGCGGCCGCACCCAAGAACAAACTGACGACCATCACGAAGAATCTCTTTGAGCAGATGTGAAGCGCGTGTGTCACGGCTCCTCCTTCCGTTTACGTAGCATGCCAGTAGCAGGACGACGGCACGAATCGTCAGAAACACCGCTTATCGGAATGCTTAAATCGATGGTAAGGCCCGCGGACCAATAGATGAGGGCTTATTTAGAGTTAGGTTGCTAAACCTTGAAATGCCGATTTAAACACCAACCCTGTGGCGGAAAACGCGCAACGGCTCAGAAACGGGCGCTTGAAAACTCGAGGAAAAGGCTGTCAACGAAGGGTAGGTTTACGGACACGTGGGAAAAACGTGTCGCGAGCCCATCGACGCGGATCATCCGCTAGGGATCGCAGAACGTCACGATCCAGTTCGAAGCTTTACCGCACTGGAGCGATCTCCAGCCGGTCGCCGACCTGGGTGCCGGAGCGATAGATGGTGTGCGGGGGTAGTTCCAGCACGCTGGTCGCTTTCAGGGACACCTTGGAGATTCGGAAAGGCCGGACATGCTCTTCGACGTGGACGACCTCTTTTTCCTTGCTGAGAAAAATGAGGTCGATCGGGAACAGCATTCCGATGGTGTGCACGCCGCGAGACGGCACAATCCAAAGACCACGGCCCAGCTGTGCCCAGCGGCGCGTCTTGCCCAGCAGACCCACCAGCCTGCGGAGGTAACTGTCGGCGAGCATTGCCTCGGTGGCCACAAAGGTTTCCCTGGTTTTGTTGTAAACGTACAATAAATGATTCTGACCGTTGTTGGCCATTGCTCTACCGACCCTGTTCAGGTTCTACCCGAAATGTATTCCTCGTTCCCGTTCGCGACCGTGCTATTCGAGAGATTTCCGTTTGCGACGCCAAATGATGATGAATAGAACCAAGACCGCAAGCGCTCCTGCGACGACTCGAATTAGCGTTACGTTGTCCATTTTCCCTTCTCCTTTTTGCAATTCCCGGCCTCACCCGCTTTTGTGAGGTCGCGAGTGCTGCAATCACCTCTGCATCGCCGGAACTAACTGACGCATCAAGGTGAGCACAGCGGGTCCCAAGATCACCACCATTAAAGCCGGAAAAATGAAAAATACCAGCGGCGGCACCATTTTGACGCTGGTCTTTGCGCTCATTTCCTCGGCGCGCTGCCGCCGTTTGATACGCAAGTCGTCGGAATAAACCCGCAGCGACTGAGCCACGCTGGTGCCAAAGCGATCCGTTTGGATCAGCATGGCCACCAGAGATTTAATGTCTTCGAGACCGGTGCGGCGAGCCAGTTCGCGCAGCGCTTCCAGCCGGGTCTTACCGATGCGCATTTCCAGATTTACCAGCTGCAGCTCCTCGCTCAGTTCCGGGTGGGTGATGCGTAGCTCCTGGGTCACTTTCATGAGCGCTTGATCCAGGCCCAGACCCGCTTCCACGCAGATCACCAGGAGATCCAGACCGTCGGGAAGGCCGCGGCGCAGCCGATGCTGGCGCGCGCTAACTCTCCAGACCAGCCACGTTTCCGGAAGGAGGTAGCCCAGAACCGCGGCAATGATGGGGAACATGATGGGATTCCAGCGGTACACTCCGGTGGAAAAGACCAAAGCGACCAGGACGACGGGCATCAGAATTTTCAATCCGCTCATGGCGGAAAGCGCCTGAGGGCTGCGATAGCCGGCGCGCATCATCAACAGCTGGGTACGAGGCGTTTGATTGGAGTTGCCGGGCAGCAGTTTTCCCAGGCTCGCCAGAGTGTCCCTGGCGCGGTCTCTTTGCTTCTCCGAGAAGCTCGCCTCATGAACCGGCGGCGCTGAAGTATCCATCAAACGCGATAGCCGCCCGGCGATTCCCGCTCCCCCGGGCGCAAAGGCGTAAAACAAGGCGGCCAAGATGCCGAAGGTGGCCAGAAAAGTTACCGCTGTAATGCTCCAAACCATTTTGTCGGCCTCCTTTGGTCGCTAAACTTCAATGTGAATAATTCGCCAGAGAATTACAGAGCCTATTACTTGCATGCACGCGGCAACCGTCAGAATCGTTGCGCCCTTCGGATCTTCAAAGAGGATCCGCATATAACTGGGGTTCATGATGGTCAGGATGATCATCATGAAAACGGGAAGAGCAATCAGGATACCAGCCGTCAGCCTTCCTTGCGCCGTGCGAACCTTCACTTCGCGATAGATGCGGAAGCGATCGCGGATCACCCGGGCCAGCCCGTCGAGGATTTCCGCCAGGTTTCCTCCGGTTTCCTTCTGGATGAGCAGAGCAGTAACAAAAAACCGGACGTCGATCGAAGGCATTCGCTCGGTCATGTTGAGCAGCGCGTCCCGCAAAGGGAGGCCAAAATTTTGTTCCTCAAACGTGGTGCGAAATTCGCTGGCGATGGGCTCGGGAGATTCCTTGGCGATCATCTCCAAACCGGTGGTGAAGGCATGGCCAGCGCGCACCGCGCGGCCCAGGAGATCCAGGGCTTCCGGGAAACGCTCTTCAAATTCCCGCAAGCGCCTGGTGCGTCGCCATCCGACATAAGCAAAGGGCAGACCGGTAGCCGCCAATCCAAGGGCCGCGGCAATAGGAAATTGTGGATAGAAGCGTCCGACAATCACGTAGACGCCCAGGCCGGTCACGGCGCTGAACAAGACCAGCTTGCCGACCTTAATCTTGATCCCCGCTTGAGCGATGTAGTCCTGCAGGCGGACCGTCCAGGCCCAACCCTGCATCAGGCGATTGAGCGTCGGAACGCTGCTGAGCATTTCGTCGCGAGCGAGCGTGAGCCCGAGTGACGGATCGCCACGCCGCTCGGCTTTGCGCACCGCATCCATCCGGCGGCGAATCATATCCTGCTGGGTGTCGCTGGTGGCGAGCATCCAGATGGCCAGGAAGAGCACCACTACAACCACGAAGGTGAGTATGGCTATCAATAGCCCCATGGCAAATCCTTTGAAGCGGCCAGCCGTTCCGTCGCGCAAATCGATGCGACCACGAAAAACTCCTAATGAGGGCGCGGGCCCTCGAATATGGAAGCCGGGAGGTTAATACCGGCAACCTGCAACTTCTCGGCGAACTTTGGCCGGACGCCGGTCGGCACAAAATCGCCCAGCACTTCTCCGTTCTCGCGAATACCGCGCTTCCGGAAGACGAAAATGTCCTGCATGCTGACGACTTCACCCTCCATGCCGGTGATCTCCGCCAGGCTGATAACTTTCCGGGTCCCGTCACTCAGACGGCTGACTTGGACGACGACATCGATGGCCGAGGCCATCTGTCTGCGAATGGCGCTGTCGGGGATATTCAAGCTGGCCATGGCCACCATGGTTTCCAACCGGCCGAGCGCGTCGCGAGGCGTGTTGGCGTGGATGGTGGTCAAAGATCCATCGTGGCCGGTGTTCATGGCCTGCAACATATCCAGCGCTTCTTCGCCGCGCACCTCACCCACGATGATGCGGTCGGGGCGCATACGCAAAGAGTTGATGACCAGATGGCGTTGTTGGATGGCGCCTTTGCCCTCGATGTTGGCAGGGCGGGTCTCCAAGCGAACGACATGCTCTTGATGGAGTTGCAATTCGGCGGCGTCTTCGATGGTTACGATGCGCTCGCGGTTGGAGATGTAAGACGAGAGAACGTTGAGGAAGGTGGTCTTGCCGGCTCCGGTGCCGCCCGAAATCAGGATGTTGAGCCGCGCTTTTACGCATCCGCGCAACAACTCCAACATGGGAGCCGTGAGAGTGTTGTTGTGCAGCAAGTCGTCTGCAGTCAGGGGATCGCGGCCGAAGCGGCGGATGGAAAGACACGGGCCGTCCACGGCCAGCGGCGGAATGATGGCATTCACGCGCGAGCCGTCGGCCAGGCGGGCGTCAACCATGGGCGAGGACTCGTCGACGCGGCGGCCAATGGCGGAAACGATGCGGTCGATGATGCCCATCAAATGGACATCGTCGCGAAACTGCACCGAGGTCATTTCCAGGATGCCTTTGCGCTCGACGTACACCCGCTTGTGGGTGTTCACAAGGATGTCGGAGATGGTGGGATCGGCCAAGAGAGGCTCGAGGGGTCCAAGGCCGAACACTTCATCCAGTACCTCTGTCGCCAGGCGCTCGCGCTCCTGCAAATTCATCGGTGTGGATTCCCCGATGACCAGGGCCTCCAGGATCTGGGTGACCTCGCGGCGCACATCCTCGCGGTTGACTTCGGTCAAGCGGTCGAGATTCAGCTTTTGAATCAGCTTGCGGTGTATCGCGGACTTCACACTGCCGAAATCCGTGCGGGTAACCCCGGTGGTGATGGGAGCCATAATTTAAATCACTTCTTTGGCGGAAAGGAAAACAGCCCGCCAAGAGCGCCTTTCTTAGCGGCCGGAGCAACGTCCAGCCCGGCCAATTGTGCTGCGATCTGCCGATAACGGCTACTGAGCACGTTATTATGATTCTCCTGCAAGGGCGTGCCGAGATTGACAGAGGCACTGGCCATTCGGAAATCGTTGGGCAGGCAGGCAAAAACGGGACGGTTGATATCTTTTTGAATGCTTTTCAGGACATCTTCGTCGCCCTTATGCCAGCGGTTGATGATGACCCGCGCCCGATCGGTCTCAATGCCAAACCCTTTCAAGGCCAGGAGCCGGCGTTCGAGGGTCCACAGGGCCGGTACGTTGGCCTCGGCGACCACCAGAATCATCCGGGCCATGCGCAACACCGCGCTCCATTCGGAGGAGAATTGCGAGCCCATGTCCAGCAAGACGATGTCAAAATTATTCTGTGCCACATTTACGACACGCTCGAGGGGCGGGATGGCAATGGTCTGCCATTCTTCGGGTTGCGTGGCGCCGCCGAGAATCTCCAGCTTGGTCTTGTGGCGGGTCAACAGTCCAGCAAAGAAATGACTGTCGAGACGATCCATGTTGTCCACGGCGTCCCGCACGCTGAACTTGGGATGGAGATCCAGTAAGAGGTGGGCATTTCCCAGGGGCTGTGCAAAGTCCAACAGCGCGACACGCTTGCGCGCGAAGGTGGAAAGCTGCACCCCCAGATTGACCGCCACCGTGGTGGCGCCTACGCCGCCCTTGGAGCCCATCACTACGATCAACTTTTCGAGAGAAGAGTGGTCCCGGCTCTCCACCTCTTCCATGAACCGCGACAGCATTTCTTTCAAGGTGTCCGAGTCGACGGGCTTAGGCAAAAAATCCTGCACCCCGCAGCGCATAGCTTCCAGTAAAAGCTGGTGGTTGGGCGGAACCGCGGCGGAACAGGCGATCAGCTTCACCGCGGGACGAATCCGTCGCAGATGCGCGCCGAAGGCAAAATAGGGTTCCGGGTCGCGTGTGAGATCCAAGAACACCACGTCGGGCAGCAACTCCGCGGAATCCGGAAGTTTGTCGGCGGGAATCGGCCACTGCTTCACGGATTTCACCATGCCGGTTTGCTGCAGGCTAGCCAATAGCTGCGCCGAACTGGCTGAGTCACCGCTCGCGATAGCTACCGTTAGCATTTACCTCTCTTCCGGATCTTCGAATCTCTTGCTTGAACCGCACCACTGGTTTCGAGGCGCCCGGGCTACTTCGGGGACGCCGATTTAGGTTGCGCCGGAGCCGTCTGGTCGATAAAAGGCTTCGGAAACTGCAAGTTGGGAACCGGCTGGTCCGCCGCCACCGGGCGTACGATTCGAGGAGTGACGACCACCATCAGCTCGTTCTTGCTCTTGTTGAAATTGTGGCTTTGAAAGAGCTTCCCCAGGATGGGTATATCGCCGATGCCGGGAACTTTTTCAAGTTGCTCGGTCACGCGATTGTCGATCAGACCGGCGATCACGAAGCTTTGCCCGTCGCTCAAATCCATCTCCGATTCTACCCGATTCGTGGATAGTGCCGGGATCACGAAGCCCTGGATGGTGAGGGCGTTGGCGAAATCCAGAGAGCTGACTTCCGGTTTGACCTTTAAATGGATCATTCCGTCCGGCGTCAAAGTCGGGGTGAAGTTCAGGCGCACGCCAAATTCCTTGAATTGAATGGTAATTCCGGCAAACCCGCCGCCTCCGGAAGATTGTAAGATCGGAAACGGAAATTCGCCACCGGCCAGGAAGCTGGCGTCCTTGCCCGACTCGGTCATCAAGTTGGGTTCTGCCAGGATCTCCACGGCGTTATGTTCTTGCAGAGCTTTGATCGTTGCGGCCAGATTGATGTCCGGCCGAAAGATGAAGATGTTGAGCAAGTCACTCACGCCTACGTTGGAGCCTATGCCGCCCTGTGCGGTGACCAGTTGCGGAGGCCCGAACTGCTGCGTCGAAGTCGTTCCGACGTTCTTAGCCCCTGGGAGACTGAGGAAGTTGAACCCGAGCTGACTAATCGCCGCCCGGTTGACTTCAGCGAATCGCACCTGCAAGAGGATTTGCCCCGTAGGCGCCGTGGGGACTTGCATCAAGCTGGTGACTTTAGGAGTGGTATTCTTTACCACTTCGAGAATCTTGTCGGCGACCAAGGCGGACGAGATCTTTCCGGACAACATCACCACGTCTCTGGAAGTTTCAATGTGCACGTCTTCCGATGGGAAGACTTCGTGGATCTTCTGGCTCAAGCCCAGAACGTCGATATCCACCGAAACCTCGAATACCTGGCTCTGGTCCGTTTCATCCCAGATGATCAAGGAAACTCCACCGGGTGCCTTGCCATTGACAAGAACTTGGGTCGGGCTAACCACGATGGCTTCGGCGATATTGGGGTCGGCGAGCGAAACCCTCTTGATGCGCGCGGGCGAGGAGATCAAGATCGAACGTCCGACGAGCAAATGCAGACTTTGCGGCGCCTCGGCTTCCGCTGACTGTCCGGCAGGAACCTGGGCGGGAGCCTCCGCCGGTGCGGCAGAAGAGGCGGGGGGAGCCACAGGCGGTTGCTGAGCCAGTAAGCCCGGAGCGCCAAAACCCAAAGCTCCGAGCAGGGCAATCGCAAGCCGCGGCGTTCGATTTGGTTTTTTACAATGTTCGAACATGCGTTTTCCTTGTGGGCTTCTCATTGATTTGGAAAGCTCTTGTTTTCGCGCTTGTTCCCGGTAATCACTTCAATCATGTAGGGTGCGGGTGAAGCCGCGGGCGCGGCGGTCTTGACCACGCCGGTGCGCTTCGGTGCGGGCGCGACGACGGTGCCGGAGAAGAGCGCGGCCTCGAAGACGGAAGAGGGTTCCACCTTTTTGGAGTCGATAGTATTCCGCAAGGCCAGCTGGATCTTTCCCTGGGTGCTGGCCATCGCCAATTTGCCGGCGTCTTCCGGCGAAACCAGCAGGGTAATGACCGGAACTGTCTGAGGCTTGCCTTCGCGATCCTGTTCAATCTTTTGGCCGGCCGCCAGGACCCGAACGTTTTCCAGAATGGTGCGGGTGACGTTATCTTCGCCCCCGTGGGTTCCCCCGCTGACTCTTCCGGTCACGAGCACGTCGACCATGGTTCCGGGCACCACGAATCCGGCCACGGCCACCACATCGTTCACGGCGACGGAGAGAGCGCGCATCCCCTCGGGGATCGTGGCGGACAAACCGGCGCCTGATGCTTTCGAGGCCAGCTTGCTGTCGAGGATCGGTTCGTTGGCGGCCACCGGCGTAATCAACGCGCGGTTCGCGCAGTCCTCAATCCGCGTGAACATCCCCACGACGGGCTGGTCGGCGGGCCAGGGAATCAGCCGGAGATTGCTGGCATCCACGCGGGTGCCGAGTTGCAGCGGCGCAGCCGCCACCACAATGTGCTGGGTGGCCACGGGCTTGACGCTGCTGGCCTGTTTGAATTGGCGATAGACGAAGCTGCTCAGCAGAAACGCCAGCACAACGGCCACCGCCAACCCCAAAATCATCCGGTTCTGGTTCATAAATTCAATCTCCTCGCCTCAATCACGTGCACATGCGAAGCGCCCGCGTCACAGGCCCAGCCGCGCCGCGCAAAAGCACGCCACCGTGGAGATGGCCACGGCCACGCCGAAGGGCAGCTTCAGAAGTTTCGGGTTGTCCAGTGAGATTTCAGGGTTGGTCCGCAATCCGAAGGAAATGAAACCCCGGACCAGCACAAACAGATTCTGGAATGTTTCTCTGACTCGGTGGGTTCGCATCATTTCGACGATGGCCATCAATCCCGACACGAAGATGCTGCCAACCAGAACGAACAGAAACAGCACCGGGCCGAGGAACGCTCCCAGCGCGCCCATCAACTTCCAATCGCCCGCTCCCAGAGCCCGCATCAAGACGAGGGGTAGCAAAAGGATCAAAGCAAGACCCGCTCCTTCAAGCGACGCTTTGGTTCCCGGCCAGCCCCCTAGCGCGGTGCGCAAACCGAGGCCACAGAAAAAAGCTGGCACGGTCAGCCAATTGGGAATTTTGCGCGTGCGAAAGTCCACGTAGCCAGCGAGGAGCGTCAAGCCGACAACGGTCATCCAGATTGTCTGTTGAACTTTCATGGAAGAGGACAGGTGCGTGCACCTACGGTCACACTCCGAGAGTGCGACCTGAGGCGGCTCACGTAGGAGTCGTCAAATTGGTTGCGACGTTGACAAACACGCCGTTGATTGCTTGCGCCAGTCCCCCCAAAGTGGTGACCGCCGCCAGCGTGAGCAGCACCAGAAGCAGTGCATACTCTGTTAGGTCTTGCCCTTCTTCTTCTTTCCATAGCCTTACAAGGAGCTGCTTCATGTTCGTTTCTCCAGTATTGTAGAGTTTATGCAAACGCCCGCTTGGACAAAAACCAACTGTGCAGGCGCGGGAAGGCTGGGCCAGCTTCCGGCCTGACGGTAGCTTAGCAACTACCGCATTTCTCGCTTCCTAGAGCCCCAAAAAGTCGGCCTAGGTCGGAGTAGTCAGGTTGGCTGCCGCGTTGACAAACACACCGTTGATTGCTTGCGCCAGTCCCCCCAAAGTGGTGACCGCCGCCAGCGTGAGCAGGACCAGTAGCAAGGCGTATTCGGTAAGATCCTGGCCTTCTTCTTCCCGCCAAAGCCGCAGTAGTAGAGTCTTCATGAGCGTTCTTCCTCTCGAACCGAACCAATCGGGACAGGGTACACTTACCCTGCGCCCTGTCTTTTGGCCTTTTATTGCATGTCATGCGCCAATTGCGAAGTGCAGGTACCCTAGTGCAAGATATTGTATATAAAGCGGTTATTTGGATTTACCAGAGACCCGCCCATTAGGGTCGGCCAGTCACAGGGAAGACCGTTCACCTTTGTTGACATTTCGTTAGGCTAAACCCGGCGATTTGGTGACGCCCGATCCGTGGCCAGGTCCGACCAAAGAGGCTTGCTGACGCCGCTTCGAGGGGCCACCAACCACCACTATTGCCAAAGCAGCCACGGCCAGCCCGCCCAGAATATCGACGACGTAGTGCCATTCCAACAAGACCACGGCTGTCGCGATGAATACGTCAATCGCCAGCAAGAAGCCCAGGATCCGTTTCCATCGGCGCAAGAACCAAGCCACTATAACCGGAGCTGCGATGTGCATTGAAGGGAAGGCAATGTAGTAGTCTAGGCTCACTCCCCCAAACCCTTTTCCGGCCCAAAGCCAGTTGGCCTGGGACAACAAATGCCTCTGGATCGCGTAGGTGCGCAGGCTGCTAGGAAATTGAGCAAAATGCTCTTGGCAGAGGAAAAAAGGCCCTTGGCTAGGCCACATCCAGAAAACGGCTACCGCCATGTAGTAAGCGGTGAGAAGCGCGCCCACGAATCGGAATGTCTCCTTGCGTCCGTCGTGAAATGCAATCAACAGCAGCGCCGCTCCCATTTGCGGAAACATGCAGTAGTAGTAGATGAATTCCAGAAATATGTAGGTCCTGGGTGGCAGAAAGTGCACGGCCTGATGCGCCATCCCCCGGACAGACACCCCCGACAAGATTCGGGAATCGACGGATTGAAAGAAACCGTCATAACTCACGTAGGGCCGCGACGATACCGCCACGTCGTTGTAGGCCGCCACCAGCACCATGCCGACAAAGAAATAGAGCGCGGGAATGAGGACGGCGGAAAGTTTCCCGGAAAGAAACCCCTCGTCACCTTGGGTACGGTCGAAGAGCTCCAGAATTCCGACGGCCACCACGGCCACGAAGGGTAGAACGGTCAGTGAGGAGAAGTAGGAGTACAGCAAGAACAAGAAGAGCAAGAACGGTACTAGAAGCAGTAGGCGGCGCTTGTCCTGCTTGTAACGCAACCATAAGGGACCGACCGTTTCTGTGATGGGAAAACCAATTACGTAAAGCGCGATCGCTGCGACCATCGATTGGAAAGCAAACGCCACCCAATACGTTTGCAGCAGGGAAGGCCAATCGAACTTGACGGGAAGCCGTGAGAAATGCAGCGCGGGAATGACCGCGGCGGCCAAGAGAAAAGTAAGGGCAAAGTGTAGGTTCTCCCCTGTGCGCTTGAGGGTTGGAGGGTTCACAAGTTATTCGGAACTTTTGCCGACTTCGGGTGCCGCGGGACGGTTGAGACAAGAAAACAGGTGGCGGCGCACACTTAGCTAGGCCTGCTGCCGACGACGACGTACTGGGCCCCCAGGGGACACCAGGCCAGGGAGGGCTCCAGCGGGCGAAACCATCCAAGCCAGCGCGGGAAGAATACGATGTAGTCTCGCCACAGCAGCTGAAGTTCATTGGGCTGAAAGTAGGACTGCGTCTCGCTGCCCGGCAACAGAATCGCGTCCTCGTCAAAGGGGCACTGGGATACCGCCCAGCGCGTCAGCGGGTTGATGGGATTGTGCTCGAAGACGACGAGCTTGCCACCGTCCGCGAGGCGGGAGGCCGATTCTCGAATCACTGCCCGGCGGTTGTCGGGCTTGACGTGATGCAGCACATTGCATAGCACGACGACGTCATAGTCGCGGCCAAGCTCATTCAGATCGGTGCTGAAGGTTCCTTGGCGACGCAGGCTCTCATCGACGCGATTTACGCTGTCCTTCGAAACATCGAACCCGTCGATGCGCACCTCGCTCAGGCGACTCTTGAGGTGCCTCGAAAGAAGGCCAACGCCGCAGCCATAGTCGAGCAGTTTGCCGCCAGCGCGCGGCGCGACTTTGCGTGCCAGGTACTCCGCTTTGTAAGCCGCAAAATAGTCCGAAGACTCGCCGGTGAGGCGGACATTGTGGTCTACCAGCTCTTGATACTTCGCTGCGACGGTATCGAATTCTGCCAAAGCTTTCTCCGATGATCGAGGCGGCAATGGGCTTAACTGGCCCAGCCTTTTAGCGACTCGCGGCGATCCTGGCGCGAAGGTTTCGGGGCGCCGGCTGATTCTGCGCCTCAAACCCCATTCTTTCCCGCACGATGTAAAGCGGGCGACGTTTCGATTCTCCGTAGATTCGTCCGACATACTCCCCGATGATGCCCAGGAAAATGAGTTGAACGCCGCCGATAAACAAAACGGCAATCACCGTGCTGGTCCAGCCTTTCACCATTCCGGGCACGCCAAGGAATTTATCGAGTAAAACAACGAAGATGCCAAAGATGGCCAGCGTGGAGGCGAAAAAGCCGGTCCAGGTAGCCAGCCGGAGAGGCAAAATCGAAAAGGAAAATATTCCGTCCAACGCGAAGCGAAGCATTTTGAAGAGGGAGAACTTGGTGCTCCCGGCAGCGCGCGGCGCGCGCCGGTAGGGGACCCCGACCTGAGAAAACCCCAGCCAGCTGACCATGCCGCGCACGAAGCGGTCGCGTTCCGGCATGGACAGCAGCGCATTCACCACCCGGCGGTCCATCAGACGAAAATCGCCGGTGTCGAGCGGAATAGCGGTGTCCGAGAGACGACTGATGAATCGATAAAAAAACCTCGCGGTCCATAGTTTAAACGCGGTTTCCCCGGCGCGCTCGGTTCGCACTCCGTATACGACGTCATAGCCGTCCAGCCACTTCGCGAGAAATTCCAGAATCACTTCCGGAGGGTCCTGCAAATCAGAGTCGATGATCACCACCGCGTCGCCCGAGGCATGCTCGAGGCCCGCCGTAATCGCGACCTGGTGCCCGAAATTTCGCGAAAATCGGACCACCCGGACGCGGGCATCCTGGTTCTGCAATTCCCGCAGCAAATCCGCGGTGGAATCCATGCTTCCGTCATCGACGTAGACAATTTCGAAAGCGGACGGCGCTTCTTGCAGCACGGCAATGAGGCGGCGATTGGTCTCGCGCAACACTTCCTCTTCGTTCATACAGGGGACCACCACGGAAAGGAGCAGGGGCCGTTCGTCGGAGCTTGCAGAACCGAGTGGTAGAGGCTCTCGCGAGCGATTTGAGAACGGCTCGGTCATATTTAATCCTTCTCGCTGCGCAGCGATCCTGCGGGTGGCGTATCCGTGGACTCCATAGTACCTCTCCTGACAAATAACACCGCCACATCATCGGAGGCCACCCGCTGCCACTCCGGCGACGCGGCCAGGAACGTGGCTAGAGGCTCGTCACGTTCCAGAAGGCAGGAGCGTATGCCGTACGCCTTCAGCACGGTCATCGCTCCCGGCTTCAAGTGACTTATATAAAGATAGTCGAATAGCACGCCGCCTCGTTCGTAGGGGTCACTGCGCCCATCGACGAACACCTTTTGATCGGACCACACCAAATATCCGCCGAAGGCGTAGTTGTTCAGCAGCGGGCCTGGGATGTGATGCTCGCGAAGGTATTCCACCGTTCCGGTCGGGAAGGCTCGCGAAATACGCCGCTGAATGTCTTGCCGGGAAGGGTAGTAGTGAACCATCGCCAAAACGACGCCGGACATCAAGAGCGCATTCAAAACGTAATGATCTTTTTTCCGGTCGTAGGGAGATAGCCAACGGGCCGCCATCACGGCAAATACCGGCGCGAAAAAGGGAACAAAGACCAGCAGGAAGCGCACATGCAAGCACGCCATAATCGTGCCAAAAAGAAAGAGAGCGAACTCCTCCAAACGCCAAGTGAAACGGAAAACCACCTGGAGCACGATGAAGGCAAGAAGCAGGCCTAGAAAGAGTTTTCCTCCGACCAGGTTGAATGGCATGGATTGCCACTCGGAAATATTGGACACACCGATGGGCAGCCTGGAAGCTACCTCGAAGGGGTAGGAGGCGGGTTCCGTGCCGTAGGGAGTCAGCGGGAGAACAGCAAGGCACAGCAGAAAGATCAGTGAGATGCTTTTGCGCTCCGCTGGGGTCCAGGGCTTGGCTTCGAGGTTGCCTGCGCGGAAACCCGCCAGGCCGCTTATCCAATAAACAAAGATTGCGCCGAGCCCGATGATCCATGATCCGTGGGTATTAATCCAAAATAGAAAGAGCAATGGAAGAAACCACAGCGCACGATGCTTCCCCTGACGAAAACGTTCGAGAGCGATGAGCGTCAAGATCAGAAAAAGATAACCGAGCATCTGCGGCCGCAGCGTGAAAGAAGCGAAAGCCAGAGAACACAAAACCGCGGCCACGACAAACCCTGCCTTCGAGTTTCCCGACCGCAGAGTCGCAAATGCGTACAACGTCAGAATCACCACGCAGCTCAAGACGATCAGCAGCGCTTGCAGGCCAACTACTCCGCCAAAGCGCGCCGCAGTCGCCAGCACCACGTCGCCGAACCACTCGGACGCGATCCACGGTTGGCCCGCAACCGTGAAGGAATAGGGGTCGGTCGTCGGCCAGTGATGCGTCCGCAGGATGTTTTCTCCGGTCTTGATGTGCCACCACAGATCGGGGTCAACAAAGAAGGCCCGCGCTTCGTAAAAGACTCTCCCGACCAGGAAGGTTCCAAGCATCGCGGGAAATGAAAAGATCAGGCGCAAAAGGGAGGGGAATCGAGCGGTTGCCGAAACGACGCCTGAGGTTGCGGCGTTTGCCTGACTCGCATCGGCTTCGGGCGCGGCAGGAAGCGGCGTGCCAGCTATCCCTCCGCTCGCTCGCACTGAGATGTCTGCTTCGCTCATCTCTCTATTATCGGGACCTATTCCACGTCGAATCAGGGTCTTCCCCTTCGGTAACATACCGCGATCGCGGGGGCGCGTGCAGGGCCGGTGTGCTTATTTGGATACACCTTCCCCCAGCTTATCAGTCTGATCTCTTCCTACTGAGGCAGTTGCTATTCCAAACTACGCCCGTGATTCCGCGATCCGCCGAAAGGCGTCGAGAACCGCGAACGGCGTTCGCACGCTGGCGATCGACTCGCCAAGCTGTTGAATCTTATCGGCTTGAAGGTGGCCGAGCAGTGTACCCGCTCGGGAAAGGTACTTGATTTCCTCTGGCACCAGCCCCATGACCCGGCAGCAAGTGGCGTCCACCGCGACCGGATCGCTTCCTAAAACCAGCACCCCACAGGACTTAGGCGTCCCCTGGACCGGCCCGTTGCCTTCCATTCCCATAATGCCGTCCACGATGGCAAAGTCCGGCCGGGCGGCAGCGTTTATATCCAGGATGGCTCGGTCAATGCCAGCCCAATGGAGCACGTTCTTGGGCCAGCCGTAGCAGCTCCCCGGAACGATGCCGAACATGTTCTTCAGCGACAGCGTAACGCCAGCCCAGTGGTGGGTCTTGAGCTTGGGCATGGATACCAGGTAGTCGACGCCTAGGGCCGTCTTCGGCAGATATAGCTCTTTCAGTCGCGACGCGTGGGTCTTCAGAGGCACGCGCTCGACGTCGTCCACGTTCAGATCGACAAACGTGCGTGCCAGTGGGCCAGCATAGTCCCTCAGGCGCACCGACTCGATGATCGCCTCGGTATCCCGGTCCATTGCGGGGCCATCCCCGATGAACACCTGGGAGGCGCCAAGACGCAAGAAGCATTCTCGTGCCGCCGCGACCACCGCCGGGTGGGTGTTCATCACCCCGAGTGGGTCGAGACCCACGAGATTGGGCTTCAGCAAGACCGTCTTGTCTTTCATCGGCAGGCTGAACTCGAGCAAGCTTTCGTAGATGATGGAAGCCAAGTCCTGCTCGTAGTTTGCCGCCCGCCGGATGACTACGCGCGACACAGGGCGCTGGAAGGAGGGAATAAGAGTGCGATCGCGCATCGCTAGGACCGCCCGCCCGCAGCCGGCGTCAACCAATGCCGCCGTGCACTCGATGCCAAACATGCCCAAGCCGCGACTTGGACGCTCTGAAGAAATTCATTCTTGCCGTAAAAATCGCTAAGTTTTGGAGCCGTAGCCGGCCAAACGCGACCATAGGTTTCCAGGCAGGTCCGCGCCAGCGCCAGCGATCCCGCGCCGTGAATACTTCCGACGCTATTCTCAAGCCACGCCAAGCTCATCGCATTCTCTGGTCGCTCCGGATGATCGCGCAGGGCCAGCAGCGCCCAAACCGTCGGCACCACCAGTGGTTCGCCCGCAACGCCGTAAACGCGAGGATTGCCGCAATTCCATCCTCCGCCAGGACACATGCGGTCGTAGAGCATGCCTACCGCGAGTCGGCGGCGCCGGGCCGCTTCGGGAGGCAGCAACTCTTTAGGGCACAGCCCGAAAACGAGAACGGCAAACGATGTGGGCTCCACCCAACTGCTGGTCTGAGGTGTCCAGCCCCAACCGCGAAGGGAATCGTTGATAGGCGCCACATGCCGCTGCGACGAAAATCTCGCCAGCAATCGCCGCCAAGGCGTACTGTCGCTCGGCCAATCCTGGCAAAGCCAATGCAAGCCCACCGCGACGGCCTTGGCCGAGTCTTTGTCAATCAGGAGCACCCAGCAAGCCAGCGAGGTAACCCAACATCCGACTTTTTCTTCGGGAGTACAAGGCCAAGACCCGTCGGGCAATTGCGCGGCACGCAGAAACTGGAGACCGCGCGTCACTCGTTCCGGAGTCTTAGGCCCATCCGCGTCAATCAGAGCCTGCAGCGCCCAGCACGTAGGTTCCACGCGGCTCTGTGCGCCGGGATGAAAGCCCCATCCGCCATCCGCATTTTGCGCGGTTCGCAGATAGGGGAGGCACACGTCTTCGATGAAAGAAGTCTCTGGACCAGCTTCCATTAGGTGAGAAGCTAATCTGAGAGCCAGACCAAGTCCATAGCAATCTGATGTATTTGTAACGGGTTACATCACCGGGCCGAGAGGAGGAAATTCTTCCCGCCGATCCGTGGCCGGATCGCCTTCGCCCTCTTGAATGCCCAACTGGTTGATCAGCCGATGGAGGTAGCCGCGGGCCACACCCAAGCTTCGCGCGCATTCCGCTTTACGCCAGCCGCACTCCCGCAGCGCGCGCAATACCAGGCTTCTCTTGAACCGCTTTACTTCATCCTCGTACGAATGGCTGAGCCGCGAGCTGTCCGCTCTCTCGGGAACGCCGCCGCCGGCGCGGCCGCCGCGCATCGCCGCCGGCAGTTGGTTGAGGTCTACCGTCAGGTCTTCCGAGAGCACGGTGGCGCGCTGCACCACGTTTTCCAACTCCCGCACGTTGCCGGGCCAATTGTGCTCCTCAAGGGCATGCAAAGCTTGCTGAGAAAAGCGCCTGGCCTTTTTCTTGAATTGCTGCGCAAATTTGCTGAGGAACTGCTGTGCCAGCAGCGGGATATCATCGCGACGCTCACGCAGAGGTGGCAAATGCATCTGCACCACATTCAGCCGGTAGAAAAGATCTTCGCGAAACTTTGCCTGCTGCACCATTTCCGCCAGATTGCGATTGGTCGCGCAAATCAGCCGGATATCCACGCTGACCGTCTTGTTGCTGCCCAGGCGCTCGAAGTTCCGCTCCTGGATCACCCGCAACAGCTTGGGTTGCAGTCCCAGGCCCAGGTCCCCGATTTCGTCGAGGAACAGGGTTCCATGATCGGCTGCTTCCACTCGACCCCGCCTGCCGATCAACGCCCCTGTGAAGGCCCCCTTCTCGTGCCCGAAGAGTTCGTCCTCGACCAAGGTTTCCGGCAAGTTCGCGCAGGAGAAAGCCACCAGCGGGCCGGTGTTCCGGCCGCTCAGTTGATGAATCGCGCGGGCCAGCAGCTCTTTGCCGGTTCCGGTCTCTCCGGTGATGAGCACATTCACGTCGCACGGCGCAATCTTCCGCGCCAGCCCGAAAAGCTCCTGCATGGGCGCCGAGGTACCCAGTAACTCATGCAAACGGCCGGTGGGTCGCTCGTTGGCCCGCAGCCGCTGCAGCTCTCTTTCGGCGGCATGAAACTTGTGTGCCCGGCTAAGAATCAGCCGCAACTCCATCATGTTGGGTGGGTTGGTGACGCTATCGTCGGCGCCATGCTCGATGGCCCGGAAAATCAGCGCGCGATTTTCTTCTTCGCAGAGGACTACCAGAGGGGGGTGCGAGGGAACTTTGCCGATCTCGTCCATCAGCCCGAGGATGGTTTCGTCGTCACCCTGGGTATTCGCAGACCGCAAATCCAGCAGGATGACATCAGACCACTCGCCAACTTCGGTCAGTCGATCGAACTGTTGTTCGCTGACCGCACGGGTCACAAAGCCTTCACCGAGGGCCCGGGCGATGGCTTCTCCCAGTCCCGAATCCTGGGTCAAGAAGCTAACTCGGATGACTTGCTGTTCCAATGTTCCAGACTCCTGACAGTCGGCCAAAGGCGCAAACGGCGCGAAGCGGGACGAGCCTCTACCTCGGAGCCGCCGTGGTTCCCAAAGCGTCTAGGATTTCATGTGACAAAGGGGTCTCTTCGCCCCCCACCCGTTCAGGGCAGGGCAAGCGCACTCCTGGGACGTGAGAGCAGCGCTCAGAGTAGCATCAACTGGGGCTGCACCTAGAGTGCCAATATTTTTCCACAGGCGGCGCACCACGGCTTGACCCAACCCACGGCGAATCAATCGAATCGCGTCGCGTTCCTACGAAGTGTGTTTACGCGAGAGGTATTTTTGTAGCAAATTTGTGAAAACTTCTTCCCATCGCGAGTCATTTCAGTGACAACTTCGACGTCCCGAGGCAACTCTAGTTCGCTATTGAGGACGGTTGGGGGGTGGTTCTGTAGGTACTCCTACTAGGATGTCGATTGCGACCGCTTTGCCTTCCCGCAGCGCGGGCTTGAATTTCCAACGGCTGAAGGCCACCCGGGCCGCTTCGTCCATCTCCGGCACTATGCTCTGATAGATCTGCAGACCATCCACGGTTCCGTCTTCCTTGATGGTCCCCCTCAAGACAATCATTTTGTTCTTCTTCTCGAAGGGCACCGGCAAGCGCCGGAAGTCAAATCTGGACTGGGCATCGGGCGGAACAAGTCCGCTTTCCAGGTGAACCACCGCCGAGCGGTTTTCCGCCGGAGGGCTTGCGGCGGAATGTCCCGACTGGCAAAACTGCAACGTCCAGCCCTTTCCCGGCATAGCTAGAAAAACGGTATAGATCTTCCCGCAGTGCAATGCCCCGTATGCGTCCAGGCCTCCTCCGCCCATCGGGCCGGCGGAAACGATCAGGGCATTCCGCCGCAGCACCAACGCTGCCGGGACGGGGTAAACCATGGCTCGGACGATGCTTGGATCCAGCATGCCCGCGCCCTTGCCTCCGGTGTTGCCGCTGATGCTCAAAGTTCCTGGCGAGCCAGTTTTTCCACCGCCACCACCCGACTCTGCTGCTCCGACTCCCGTGCTCCGATCACCGCCCGGGCCGCCGCCGCCACTGCCAACACTGGCCGATCCTGTGGTGGCGCCGCCTGGAGATCCCGGTTGACCGCCGCCGGGCGAGATGGAGAAGTCCCCCAAGCGGTTGCCTGGCGGAAGATTGAGCAAAGCCGCTGCCTGAGAAGGATCGACGCTGATGACCACCACGCCGCTCCCATCACCCGCCGCTGGCGCGCCGCTATTCGAGGACGGCACGATCTTGCCGTCTCCAGAGACTTCGCCCACGGCTAAGACTTCGGCTGGGCGAGCCGGAGAATTTCCCTGCGACAGCGAGGAATCCCCCAGGTTCATCGAGGATGTGGCGTTCGGCGCAGCGAAACTTGGAGCCGCCGCCGTCGTCTTCACGCCCTCCCACTGGGCCGGTCTGGAGTTGTTCGCGTTAATGGGCACAGCGAGATGCGGCTGGGCAACCGTAGGCTCGGGAAGGCTGCTGGGCGTCGCGGTACTGGGCAGCGCTGGCGCCATGGCCTTGGCTACGACCTTGCGAGCTTGCATTGGTCTTGAATCTTTGGGATTGAAATGAATTTGCGGTTTCGCGATCTTCGCCGACGTCCCGCCAATTATGTTCGGGAGCTTCAGGTCCATGGTGATCTTCAAATCGGGCGGCGTGGCCGGCTGGTAAATCGTCTGCCTGTGGTTGTCGGGGCGCACCGGCTTCGAGACGATGATGATTCTTTGGTGGGCGGCCGTGCTTCCGAGGATGGGAAGGCGCAACTCGGGGGATCCCGCGCCAGGATGCCCTCCAGGGCCAGCGGGAGCAATACGCGGAAGCTTCTCAAACGGGTCGTGGGTCGTCAGCCGGTAGTAGATTTTTTCCGGCTCCGAATAGGCGGCAACCGAAGTTATGTCTCTCCCGGGGGGCAACATCAGCAGGAAGGGAAGCACCAGGATTGCCACCAGGTGCAAAAACACCGAGGCCGTTACCGATCCACCCGGGAACCGGAAACGGCGCTACCGGAGTGCTTCGGAAAAGCACGACGGATTCTCTCCGCGCTAGACCAATGGGTCCTGCTGCACAGCGCGCCGAGCGAACCCCACCAGCCCGAACCTTTTCCTCCCCAAAGCACCAGGAATTGCGGAGACCGTGCTCCTGGAGCGGAACGCAGCGCGCCTCGCGCGGCCGGGTTGGTAGGCACCGGTGGGCGCGCCCGCAAAATCGTCATCGAGGTATCTTGGTCCTGAAACATCACGAGACCATCCAGCCGCAACTGCATCGTTCGCAAGATGTTCGCTCAACTGCCGCGCCCGGGGGCCTCATATCGGTCGGGTGAATTCGCAATTCGCCTCTTCTTGGTCGGCTGGAAGGCTGCACGCGGCGTTCCAATGGTCGGACGCTCGAAACCTGCACAAGTTTGCCCACTATTTTGAGCGAACTACCCCCAAAGTCACCATTTGGGTACATCTGGGGCTCGGCCGATCAAAGAACCCTGGTTTCGCCATCCTCGCCTGTTTTCCGTTCTATCCCAGTTACTTGCTCATCTGCCAGGCGTACTAACGCTTGCCAACCGGGAGAAAATGAGCTCGGCAGGCCTGGCCCACGGTGTGGCGGGTCAGTAGTGGTTCCACGCCCGCGTACCGAGCCGACCAGAAAATCTGGTTGATCAGGTCCCGCGGATGGCATTGCGAAAGGGGCTGCTTCATGTCCTTGGTGATGCACTGAACCAGATAGTCGGCTACTCCCTCATCGCAGGGAACCAGGCGCACCTGGCACTCGCGTCGAAAAATCTCGATAAACTCTTCCGGTGTAGCGTAGTCCACGCTGATCTTGTTGGGGATCCGGCGCAGGAAGGCCTCGTCCGCGAGTTGCAGCGGATCGATATTGGTGGAAAACACGACGAACAGGTCGAACGGCACGTCGAACTTCCGTCCTCCGGGTAAAGTCAGAAAATCAACCCGGCGGTCCAAGGGCGTCATCCAGCGGTTCAAAAGCTCGTCCGGACGCATCCGCTGGCGTCCGAAGTCATCCAGGATCAAAACCCCATTGTTGGCCTTCATCTGCAGTGGCGCGGTATAAAACCGGCTTACGGAATTAAATTGGAGATCCAGCATTTCCGCGGAGAGTTCCCCGCCCGCCAGAACACACGGACGATTGCAGAGAACCCAGCGTTTGTCGGATTCCGCCGGCGCCATCTCGGAATTTGGGTGATGCACGCCCGGGTCGAAAACCGAAATAATCTGGTTGTCCACCTCGATCGCGTGCGGTATCCACACGCAGTCGTCATACACACCGGGAATGGTGTTGGCGATGCTGGTCTTGCCCGTTCCCGAGGGGCCGTAGAGGAACATGGAGGTCCCTGAAGTCAGCGCCGTGCCCAGCCGCGACAGCATTTCTTGATTCAGAACCAGGTGGTAAAACGCCCGGCTGACGTCCGCCGGTTTAACGCTTATTTGCTGCACGCTCTGCATGCTGACGCGCATGCGATAGTCCGCCAGCGACACTGGCGCGGGCCCGGTGTACTGGTTCAGCGAAAGCAGCTCGATGGCCCGCTGCTTGCCCTGTGCGCTGGCCACGATCACATGGCTGCCGGCGGCCATGCGTTTCACTTCGCAGAGCTGCTCTTTGCGCAGGAACTGAAAAATCTCGTCGATGACTCCCAGGCTCAGGCAGGTGCGGTCGCTCATCTCCACCAGCGACATCTCGCCCTGAAGGTACAAGACCTTCAAAGCCAGATCTTCCAGCAATCCCCTGCGCACCCCGGTCCGCTGGACCTGGTGCGGCACCATCAACGTCGTTACTTCCATCGTCACCGTTCCGTAGAGCGAGGCTGCTACTGCGTGATGACCATCTGAGACGTGCTCGACATCGTGAACGCCGCGGAGGGCAGAAAGGGCAAAATGAACTGAAACGCGTAGTTCACCTGGACCTGCACTATACAACCCGGATTGTTATTATTCCCTGCGCATTTCGGACTGCTGTACGGTTTGATCGGCCAAGTTGTGGTCGTCGTGATTTTTGCTGGGTCCAAACCCATCCCGGACACATTTGAGACGAACGTTTGAACGTCAGCGGTACCCGCCGGGCATCCGCCTGATAAGCCCACGCAGGTGCTGCCTCGCACGCTCGCCCATCGAGTCGCATCCCGCGCAGCCTCGGAGACGAAATGATAGGTATACAGCGCCCGCCCAAAGTCGATGATACCGAACATCACCGCGAGAAGGGTCGCCAGAACCAGCGCTTGCTCCACCAGGCTGCTTCCTCTCTCCCGGCCCTGCGCGGTGGTCCTAATCGGACTGTTCCGCTCCGCTGGTTCGCGCTTGAGTCCATCACTCATTGGGCTACGCGCATTTTCTCAGTGCTGGTTAACACAATCGATGGCGGGAGCCCTGGATAATTGAACAACGAACTGAAGGTCCCGGTTGCTGTGACTTCCACATACACTAGCGCGTGGTTTGGCAGCGTGCAGGGCGGCGCGACCGGACATGTGGCACTAAGACCTGCCCCGGTACAGCCGCACCTTTGCACCGCGCTGACCGTTAGGCCCGCGACATTTTGTCCGTCGTTTTGCGCCGCGGTCAGCATGCCCGCGTTGTCTGCGGCGGTGAGCAACCCCTGCGCTCCGTACTGCGCTCCTGCACGCGCCGCGTTGGCGACCAGAATACTGTAGTAGGCAAACCGCCCAACCTCGATCGTTCCCACCAGGAGCAAGAGCAAAACCGGGAGGACCAAGGCCAGTTCCACAAGACTCTGCCCGCCCTCCCGACCGCAGCCAACACGCCGGCGAGCAGTCAGAGAACTGAGTCGATTTCTTGGGTCACCCGTCGCCATGGTGTGCATGTCCTATTTCCAAAGACCATCAGAGGTTCCGCGAAACGCCATAATAATGCAATATTTCTTCCACTCCTGGCCTAGGTGCAGCCTGCAGTCCGGCTTGAGGGGGGAGAGCAGGCCACGAATAGTGACAGCCGCTGCTTACGGAGTGTACACACATGAGGACACGTTCGGCCCGGCGTCTGGTTTCCCAGCAACGCGGCTCCGATCTCGCCCGGCACAAAGGCACTTATTTGCCGCTATTTTGCAACGAAGTTCGCTTTCGTGCTGGCTTCAGAGCGCCGTCGATGGACCATACCCTCGCTGGCAACTCCCTGCTTAGTGCTATTGGTGCAATTTCTGTTCCAAGTTTCACTTTCTTCGCCCTTGTGCCTGTTGGGCTTCGACTCAGGGCAGTTGTGGTCCATGCTTTGCTTACCAATATGATGCTTTCGAGGCGCTGGTGACCGAGCTAGCCTCGATGGTTGACAGCATTGCCAAAAACGAGTATTCGAAGGATGCTCGTCTTAGGCCCCTCACGGAGTGACCGCCAATGACGCGGCTCCCGCGGAGAACGCCAGAATGTTGAAAAAGAACCGACAATCCGGACAAGCTCTCGTTGCCGCGACCTTCGGACTCGTCGTACTCATCGGTGCCACTGGGCTGGCCATCGACATTGGGTATCTGCGTTACCAGAAGCGCCTTCAGCAATCCGCCGCGGACAGCGCCGCGCTCGCTGGCGCGGGAGATATTGCGTATATTCCCGACGGAGCGAATGTTAGAAACGCCGCGAGAGCCGACTCTGCGCTCAATGGTTTCCCCAATGGCGGCAAAGTGACGATAACCGTGAATCACCCTTCGACGGTCGCTCCATCCTCCCTAAATCCCAATTCCGTTGAAGTTCTCATCAGGGTCGTCCAGCCTACCTTTTTCATGAAGATATTCGGCATCACTTCGGCGAACGTCACGGCCAGAGCCGTAGCCATAGCCACGGGAAGAAACTGCGTCTATGCGCTGCAAACCGGCATCGCTGGCACCCTCCCAACTAATTGCGGGGTCATCGACAATCAGGCCCTTGCAGCCCAAGGTGCGGTCCCGGCTGCGGATCCCTTGTCCTTTCTGAGACCGCCGGGCGGCGGCGGAGCCTGCCTAGCGGGCGTTGTAAACGACACCACCCCTGCGCCACCTACGTTGAATCCGGTTCCGTTGAATCCAGGCCGCTACTGCGGCCCCGGTGGAATTTCCATCAGCGGAGTTCGGAGCGTGACTTTTAGTCCCGGCACGTACGTTGTGACAGGCGGCGGAATCAGTTTCAACGGCACTGGCACCGTCAGTGGCACCGGCGTAACCCTGTACCTCAGCGCCGCTGGCGGGGCAGTCTCGGTCAACACCGCGCCGGGCAGCGGTCAGACTGTAAGCCTCACTGCTCCGATTAATGGGACGCGCGCTGGAATCTTGTTCTATCAGAATCCGGGAAACGCTTCGATCGCCACGATCAACGGGACGCCAGCCTCAATGTTCCAGGGAGCTTTTTATTTTCCCAACGCGGCATTGAATTTGAACGATACGGGCCCCAACGCCGCCTACACGATCGCGGTAGCAAAATCGTTGACGTTGAGTCCGACAACGCTTTTCCCGACAGATTATTCCTCGCTCGCCCTCGGCTCACCCGTCAAGACCGCCGTGCTTGTGGAATAGCTTGTCGACTATAGGAAAGCCTGGAAAGCAGTCTGACCAAGCCGTGACCACGCCCCTTTTGTTTCTAACGAGCGCATCCGCCGTTTTCTCAGCAACATATTCATAATGGCCAACCTCCCAGTCATAATCCCGTTGGCCGTGGGTTCCCTGGCAATCCTTGTCGCCATCCCCTGGGCGGCCGCACGAGGGAAACTCCACATTCCCGGGTACGTCGGCCTGGCATTTCTCACCTTCGCCACCGCCCTTCTTGTTGGACGCGTCGCCGGCGCTCGCGCCATCACCCTAACCACCGCGGGCGTTCTCCTATCCGTCGCATTTTTCTTGCTGATTGCCGCAGCCGTGGGCTGCGTCGTAGCGCTCTTCTTCTATCGTCATCCACCCGAGGCGTAGCGTGAACGTGGCGTCCTGCCAGTCCGCCGCCTGCGGCTATCGAGGCCATCAATCCATCTGTTCTTTCACAAAGGAATCAAAACCAGCGAGATAGCCAGAGGGAAGACCGCGGTAAATCAGCCGAGAAGAGTGGCTCCGGGGCATGGACTCGAACCATGATAACCAGCTCCAAAGGCTGGTGTCCTACCAATTAGACGACCCCGGAATCGGTCCAAAGAATTGTAGCAGAGGCTCGCAAGCGAGGACAGTTGGACTGGGCGAAGCAATGACGTCAGACCAGCCCAGCGATCAGGAATGACTCAGAAACAGCGTCAACGAAGAAGAAGCGGCTCTCTATTCCCGATCCACCACAGCGCGGGTTCGCGCGAACCCCCGCTTTCTGTTAAATTGCTTAAGTACGTTCTCCCCGGGAGAGGTGTCCGAGCGGTTTAAGGAGCACGCTTGGAAAGCGTGTGTAGGAGAAATCCTACCGTGGGTTCAAATCCCACCCTCTCCGCCACTACATCGATTCTCCTCCAAGGCATCGCATGAGCCTGCGCACCGTTGAACAAGTTCGCCGCGCATTTCGCATCATCGCCGGATTCACTTTGCTGCTCGCCGGAGTGGTGATGCTGGTGACCCCGGGCCCGGGCTGGCTGGTTATTTTCCTTGGTTTGGGACTCCTGGCCGCGGAGTTTGTGTGGGCGCGGCGCTTGATGGATCGCATGAAGCGCGAGGGCGACCGGGTTCGCGAAGCGGTGTGGCCTGCGGCCAAGAGTGGGCCCGCTGCAGAGCCTGCGGAATCGTCTAACCAAGAGCCACGAGCTTAGGGAGGAACAGCATGCGCAGTTGGCAGGGGAAGTGGGCACTGGTAACCGGCGCCAGTGCCGGTATCGGCAAAGCTCTCGCCGAGGAGTTGGCGATCGGCGGAACCAACCTGGTGCTCACGGCCCGGCGCGCAGATCGCCTCGAAGAAATATCGCGAGAGTTGGCCGCAACACACAAGGTTCGCACCGAGGTGTTCGTGGCGGATTTGGCGGACCCCAGCGGCCCGGAAAAGATTTTCGCCTTCACACAGGACCAGCGGATCGACATCGAACTGCTGATCAACAACGCGGGTTTTGGCGCCTACGGCGAGTTCACCACGGTCGACACTCACCGGCTGCTCGACATGGTGCAGGTAAATTGCAGCGCGGTCGTCCACCTGACGCGCTTGTATCT
This sequence comes from uncultured Acidobacteriota bacterium, assembly GCA_963788495.1. Taxonomy (GTDB): domain Bacteria; phylum Acidobacteriota; class Terriglobia; order Acidiferrales; family UBA7541; genus Acidiferrum. The sequence continues at coordinate 846,962 of CAWBGX010000010.1, forward strand.
GCCCGAGATGGTCAAGCGGCGCAGCGGCCACGTGCTGATCGTGGCCTCCACGGCATCGTTTCAAGCCGTACCGTACATTTCCACCTATGCGGCGACCAAGGCCTTCGATCTGCTGTTCGCCGAAGGCTTGGCCGAAGAGATGAAGCCCTACGGCATTCGCGTCTGCGCCCTTTGCCCCGGCTCCACAGAATCGGAGTTCCACGAAGTGGCCGGCCAGACGGGCATCGCACCGTCCAGAAAGAACCGCGAGACCGCGGAAAAAGTGGCCAAGACAGGACTCCGCGCGTTGGCCGCGGGAAAAAGCTACGTCATCTCCGGCACAGGCAACTATCTGGGCGCCCAGATGCAGCGCCTGGTGCCCCGCCGCCTGGTCACGCGCGTCGCCGCCAAAATGTTCCGCCCGCGAAAGACGGCCTAAAAATCCACGATCGTCTCTAGCCTCAGGCCTTCTTATCCCAGAAAACGGCTACGCCCCTCCCGCGGCATTGGGGGATGCCACGGAAAGGGCGCGCCGTCTTCAGGAGAGAAGCTCGTCTAAAACTGCTGCCTCAATTGCTCGGCGGGGGCGGCGGTGCCTCCCCTTGGAACCTCCGAATCCGCATGCCCGGGCCGCCTTCCTTCACGGTGTAGTCGGCCGGCACCGTGAACAACGACGCCGCCGGTTCCTGTCTTTGCACGCTGGTCAGCGTGTAGGTGGTCACGCCAAACCGCGGATCGGAGTGGGTGCTCTTCACTTCGGTCTGCAGATCCGCCGAATACCAGCGCTCCGATACCACCGTGATGGGCTTGGAGTTGCCAATCTCCCCGGCCGCAATCGTTCGTGTGAAGCGCGTTCCTTCCGCGCTCACTCCGTTGATCACTTGCGTGCCCAGCGATTCCTGCTTGACCGACGCGTCCGGCGCTTTCTTGAAGTCGCGAAAGACGACGTCGCCATTCTCGCCTTTCGGGCCGCCCATTCGTCCCGGACCCGGCATCTTGCGCGCAATCTTTTCGTCCACCTGCAGCACGTAGCTCGTACCCGCCACCGGATCGTTGATCATCACCAGGGAGCGCGGCTGCCCCTCAGGGGCCAGCAAACCGATCGCCGGAAGCGTAACTTCCCTGCGAAACCTCCCCTGGCTGTCGCGGTACAGGTTCGTGATCGTCTTTCGCGTAATCTGATTTCCATCCGCCAGCGTTTGCGTGGACTCCGACACCGCCACCCCGCTGAACGGCGCTCCGGTCACCACTTTTCCGCCGTGCACGCCGCCGAACCCGAGCAGTTCGATGCGCTCGCCAAACGCTCCAGCCGGTCCGGGGCCGTCTTCGGGCATTCCCGCTTGCAACATCAGCACCGGCGGAGGCGGCGCATCCGGCATTCCTTCTTGCGCTTGCGCGGTTCCGGCGCAAGTCAACAGACTCCCGCTCAGAACCCAATAGGCCCAACTTTTGCGATTCATCTTCTCTTCTCCTCTTCTCTCCTGTGCCTTGCTAATCTTGGTGTCGTCGGCTCTTCCGCCGCTCGCTTCATTGCGATAGCCGCACCGCTTGCGGCCGCCCATCCTCGCCCACCAGCAAATCCACCTGAATCCATTCTCCCGCGCGCTCTTGATTCACCGGCAGTCCCAGCGCGCCCAGGGCCCCGCGCTGCAGACGCACCCGCATGATCGCGGAACCTTCGGTTTCCTGCGGCAGGCTGCCAGGCAGCAGCGTGAATTCACCCGCGCTGTTGTCCGCCTTCAGCGCATCCTCGCTGGCGGACTTGCCGGCGCCGCCATTCGCCGCCTTTCCCGCTTCCTGGGCCGCAAGCCCCGCGTCTGGTGTCCCGTGGTGCTGCGTAATTTTCCAGTTCCACAAGCTCACCGCGCCAACCACTAGCGCCGCACCGGCCAGCACCCAAGCCGCCACCACAGCGGTCGCCCGCGTCTTTACCACCCGGTGCCTGGTGCGAAAATCCTGCCGCAGCCGCATCTCCACGCGCAGCGGCGTGCTGGCGTCCTGCGTCGCCAGGCGCAGCGCTTGGAGTTGCGCCTGCGCCTCTTGCCAGGATTCCTGCAAAGCCGCGCAGCGCGCACAAGTATTCGCATGCTCGATGGCCGCGGATCGCTCCGCGGCAACCACGCCGTTCAGGGGCGCCGGGCCTTCGCGTTCCAGCCCTAGCCCAATAGCTTCAAATTCCTCGCACTTCATTGCGCACTTCCTTCCACTACCGCGCCGCGCTAATTCGCCGCGGCACGTCCCGCAACATCTCCAGCTTGGCCAGCAACAGCGCCCGTCCACGATGCAGCCGCGAACGTATCGTGCCGATCGGGCAGCCCGCTAACTGCGCCGCCTCCTCGTAACTCCGCTCTTCCAGCTCGCACAGCACCACCGCTTCGCGAAATTCCGCCGGCAGGTCCAGCACCGCCGCTCGCACCTGCTCCATCCGTTCTTGCTGCTCGGCCCAATGCGCAGGCGTGAAGGCGTTGATCACCGCCGGCCCGCCCCGAGAACCGTCTTCATTCTGCTCATTCAGCGAAATCTCCCGGGGCAGCCGCTCCAAATGCTTCAACACCCGGTTGCGCGCAATGCCAAACAGGTAGGCTCCCAGCGCTCCGCGCGACGCGTCGTACTTCTTCGGCTCGCGCATCAGCGTCATGAACACGTCCTGCACAATCTCTTCCGACGCCCAGACATTCCCGGTCATGCGCAACGCGAATCGATACAGCCCCGCCTGATGACGGCGGTACAGCACAACAAAGGCGTCTTCGTCGCCTTTGGCGGCACGTCGCAGCAGAACGTCGTCCGTGGCTTGCTCGGAAATCCTCATCTCCTGTGCGTCCGACGTTTGCTGGGCCTGCCGGCCCTGTCTGCCTTCTCTATCATTTCCCATGGCCAGCTGGAAAAGTTCCCGGCCTACCGCAATGCCAACCGCACCAACTACTTAGAGCCGCCGGTGTGCTCGATGGTTGGACGCACCGCGTACCTGCATCGTATCTGCCCCTGTCACCGGAGGATAACCCGCAAGGCGATCTCGGCGGTACAATCGCGCCATGAAGGAACAGGAACTAGCCAAGAAGTTGCAGCAAGAAGGCTTTGCGCATACCTATGTCTGGGAAGATCGCCCGAACGCCCACTATCCCGATCACACCCACGCAATGGAGACGGCCCACATCATCCTGAGCGGCGAGATGACTCTGGCGCTGGGCGGTAGTGCCGAAACCTATCGCGCGGGCGAGCGTTGCGATGTTCCGGCAGGTGCGGTGCATTCCGCTCGTATGGGACCCCAGGGCTGCCGTTACTTGATCGGCGAGCGCTAGCCGTGGCGCGTCGATCCCCAAGGTTCATTGGGGACCCACGGCCAGAACGAAACTCCCAAACGCGATCTCGCGGCCGTGGTCGCGAAGCGTCTCGACCTCAATTCCGTAGATTCGCAACGCATCCCGCAGCGCCTCCGCGCCAGCGGGCAGACGGCCTTCTTCGCGCACCGCCAGCACCAACCCAGCCCTCCGGCCGTCCGGCAAATCCACCGATTCAGGTCCCCTCACGCGCCAGCCGATCGCTTTGAAAATAGTCAGGAAATCGTGAGCATAGGCGAGCGCATCACTGGCCGCGGGAGAAAAACACACATCCACCTGTTGCTCCGGAAACGTCAGGAGCACCTGAATCAACACAGCTTGTTGATGGGTCGTCAGCCTCCGCGGAGTTGGTGGCATAGCGGCGGCTCAATTATCCTTCACGGTGATGGGCGTGCCGGCGCGCTTGTAAACCACCTGGCCGTTGAAAATAGTCATCTCGCACTTCAAATTCTTGATGTCGCCCGTAGGGACGCTGTACATATCGCGGTCCCACACGGCGATGTCGGCTTGCTTGCCGGCTTCGATCGAGCCGATCTTGTCTTCCAGAAACAACTGGTGCGCGGCCCAGCCGGTGTAGGACCGCAACGCGGCGTGGATGTCCACCGACTCCGCCGTTCCGAAGGGCTGCGCGCCGTAAAGGCCCTTGAGCGTCTCGCGAGCGATCGACGCCCACAGGCCGTAGCGCGCCGGGTACGGCGTCACAAAGAAATCCGATCCTCCACCCCAAGGAATTCCCTTCGCCAAATAAGTCTTGAAGGGATTGAGCCGCGCCGCGCGCTCCGGCCCAAAATTTCCGGCATAGGTGTCGCCAATCCACCACATAAAGGGCGCCTGCGGCTCCGGGTAGCCCGCGTCGTACTGTTTCTCGATCGCGGCCATGGTCTCCAGCGCATGCTCGGTGGGAATATTGCAATGAATGATGCTGTGGCGCAGCCCCCGCTTCGGCGTCTCCCGCAAAACCTCCGCGTAAGTGTCCACTACCCAGTCGATGGCCCGATCGCCGACGGCGTGCGTGCCCACGTGAATGCCCGCCTGGTGAAACAAGCGCACCATCTGGCGATACAACTCCGGTTCAATCGCCGGATATCCGTGATTACCGGTGTCGGTGCCGGTGGAGTTCTTGTTCCACTCCTTGTACACCCAGGCGGTCCGCGCCCCGCCGCTTCCGTCCATATAGAGCTTCACGCCGCCGGATATCAGCCTGTCGTCACCCGCAGCCTGCTGCGGCTTCGGCAGCGCCGCCATGTGCGCAATCACCTGGCGCGCGGCTTCGGTGCTTTTGCCGCCATCCCAAAGCACAAAGACCCGTACCGTCAGTTTGTTTTCCTGCAAAATCCGTTGGTAACCATCCCACGCCAGCTGAAATATGTCCGGGTCCTTGACCGCGGTCATGCCTTCCTGATGAAAAGCGTCGATCATGTGCAAGATGGCTTGGCGTTCCTGCTCAGGAGTAGTCGGAGGGATGAGGTTGGTCACCAATTCCATGGCCGATTCCTTCAGCACCCCTGTGGGATTCCCCTGCGCGTCGCGATCGATGGTGCCGGCCGGCGGATTTTTCGTCTCCGCCGTGAGGTGCGCCAGCTTCATGGCGTAGCTGTTGGCCACGCCGTAGTGGCCGGTAGTGTGCGACAGCCACACCGGATTCTTCGGCGTGGCCTGATCGAGATCGGCGGCGTACACGTAGCGCAGCTCGGCCAGCTTGCCTTCGTCCCAGCCGTTGCCCAAGAGCCATTCGCCCGGCTTCAAGGTAGCGACTTTCTCGCGAACCTTGCGCAGTACGTCGTCGATGCGCACGGCGTCGCTCAGTTCCACGTGATAAAGCTGATTCACCCCGCCGTCGGCGAAGTGATTGTGGCTGTCGATCAGCCCCGGGGTGGCCGTCCGCCCGTGCAGATCAATCACCTGCGTGCCCTTGCCCACGCGCTGCGTGATCTCGCCGTTGGTCCCCACCGCGACAATCTTCCCCTTGCTGATCGCCACCGCCTGGGCCATCGAATCCTGCGCATCCACCGTCAAGATCTTGCCGTTGATCAGCACCACGTCCGCGGACGGCATCGCTGCATCCGCGCGCGCTGCAGCGACAAAGAATCTTGGCGTCGAAGCACAGACCACCGCCGCAAGCAACCCGCACAATCCCAGCGTCCACTTAGACAACGGCGATCTTCGTGTCATGAAAGCCTTTTCCGATTGCGCGAGTTGAGTAGCAACACCGGCCTGGCTCACACCAGGGCAAAAAAAGGAATCGTTCGGAGGGAATACTATACGATTTCGGGTTCGTCAACCGATCAAACTCAACCGCCGCCGTGCGTACTCGCACCAACTGCTCGCGGGATCGAGCTGGATGTACGCCGCCCAGTGTTCTCGCGCCTCGGTTACCGTACCCAGCTTGTCGCACACGAACGCTAGGTTGTAGTGCGCATCCGCGTAGCTAGGATTCAGGCGCACGGCCAACCGCAAGTGCTGTCTGGCCTCTTCCAGGCGCCCCACTTCTTCGAGCACGCTTCCCAGGTTGAATTGCGCGTTGGCGTTTTCCGGCGCAAGTTGCACCGCTCGCTCGAAACACGTCGCCGCCTTCTCCAGGTCCCCGTGATCGTAAGACAGCATGCCCAAATTAATCAGTGCATCGATGTGCCCCGGCTCGATGGAAATCACCCGCTCGTAGGCCGCGGCGGCCTCGCTCCATCGGGTAGGATCGGAGTCGTACTGCAAGCCCAGCGCGAACCAATCTTCCGCGCCGCGTTGCGGCATCACGCGCACTTTGTCGATCAACTCCCGGGTCTCAAAATTGAGCACAAACTGGCCGGTCAGCGGTTCCAGCCGCGACCCCTGCCGCTCCACGATAACGTCCTTGCCGTTCGAACAAATGCGCAGTTCCGTCAGCGGCGACTCCACTTCCGACAATTTCTGGTGCAGCGCCACCATGGAACGCCGCAAACGGCTCGCGGGCACTCCGGTTTCAATGAGTTGCTTGGCCATGCGCAGGCTGATGAGGTCCCGGAAGTCGTAAACTTTTGCCGCACCCGGCTTTCGGGGCGAGATGAGGTGCAATTTTTCCCAGTAACTCAGTTGCTTGTCGGAGACATCGAGGATCCGTTGGAATTCTTGCCGGGTGAATTGGTCGGTTGCGCCCATGAAAAACTAGCCTACTGCTTTTTTCCCCGTCTTCTTGACTTCCTTGACCGCCGTCGGAACTGCCCGCACGGGTGGCTTCTTGGCCGACGCCGCCGGCTGCTTTTCCAGGCTCTTCTTCAGCGCGTCCATCAAGTCGATCACCGGCGCCAGCTTGGGATGCGCCACCTCGGCGATCTCGTGCCCCTGCTTCTTGGCCTCGATCATCGCCAGCATGCTGTTCTGGTATTCGTCATGATACTTCTTCGGCTCGAACTTCGCAGCCAGGCTTTCGATCAATTGCGTCGCCAGCTTTTTCTCCGCTTCCTTCGGCTCCGCGTTGTTCTTGCGGCCAAACTCGGACACCTCGCGGATCTCGCTCTGATAAAACATGGTGTGCAGCGTCAGGCCCTCGGCGCGCGGGCGGATAATCACGATGTGCTCGCGCTGGTGCATGGATAGCTTGGCGATCGCGCAATACCCGGTTTGCTCCATAGCGTCGAGCAGCAGTTGATAGGCCTTCTTCCCTTCATCTTCCGGGGTCACGTAGTAGGAAGCGTCGTAGTACAGCGGATCGATCTCGTCCACCTTAACGAACTCCAGAATCTCCATGGTCCGCGCGGAGTCCGGCTCGATCTTGTCGAGTTCTTCGTCGGTGAACAGCACGTACTGGTCTTTCTCGTACTCGTAGCCCTTGACGATTTCCGAGCGTTCCACTTTGCGGTCGCAGGTGGGGCAGAACAGCGGCATCTTGATGCGCGTTTGGCACACCTTGTGGAGTTGATTCAGGCTGATGCGCTCGCTGCGCGCCGCCGAGAACAGCCGAATAGGAATCGAGATCAATCCAAAGGTTAAGTAGCCCTTCCACACCGAGGTGGCCATCTTAGAAGCTCCTCACTTTTCCGGAACACACGCCAAGGCCCTGGATGCCTTTAGGTTAGTGGTCCCCTGCCGGACGCGCAAGGCGAATTCGAGGCGAAAGCACGAGAAAACCAACTACCGGATTCGCCGTAGGCCGGCGTTGCCATGAGCGCGCTGGACCTGTGTTAGTGTAACTTTCGCGAAACCGGAAAGAGGCACAGATGGCGAAAGCTCGAGTGCTGGCCACGCGGCCGCTGTTTCCCGCGGCGCGGGACATCTTGAACGCCAGTTGCGAAGTGGAATATTGGACGCAGCCGGAGCGCATCTCCAAGGAAGAACTGTTTCGCCGCATCAAAGACAAAGAAGGCTTGGTTTGCCTGCTGACCGAGCGGGTGAACGACGAATTGCTCCGCGCCGCGCCGAAATTGCGCATCGCCGCGAATGTAGCGGTGGGCTTCGACAACATCGACGTTCCGGCGTGTACTAAGCGCGGCGTGGTGGCCACCAATACGCCAGGCGTGCTGGACGAGACCACCGCGGATTTTGCGTGGGCCCTGCTGATGGCCGTCGCGCGCAGGTTGGGTGAAGGAGAACAGCTGGCGCGCTCCGGGAATTGGAAGGGCTGGGATCTCGATCAACTGGTGGGCGCCGACGTGTGGGGCAAAACGCTGGGGCTAGTCGGATTCGGCAGGATCGGGCGAGCCGTGGCGCGACGCGCCGCGGGATTTCAGATGAAGGTGATTTACAGCGATGCGGTTCGCGCGCCGCTCGATGTCGAGAAAGAACTCAAGGTGGAGTACAGCGAGCTGAATGCGCTGCTGGCGGAGTCCGACTTCGTCAGCGTGCACGTCCCGCTACTGGAAGAAACGCGCGGACTGTTTGGCGCCGCCAAATTTGCCCGGATGAAACCGTCGGCGTTCCTGATTAACACCGCGCGAGGTCCCGTGGTCGACGAAGCGGCGCTGGTGCACGCGCTGGAAAGCGGGAAGATCGCCGGCGCGGCGCTGGACGTTTACGAGAACGAGCCGTTCATTCATCCCGGGCTGAAGAGAACCAACGTGGTGCTGGCGCCGCATCTGGCGTCGGCGTCTCTCGAAACGCGGACGAAGATGGCGTGCATGGCCGCGGAGAATGTCGTGGCATTATTTACCGGTCAGAAGCCGGCGAACATGCTGAATCCCGACGTTTTGCAGGCGCGCTGAAGCGCGCGGCGGCGAACCTTCTATGGCGGATCTGAAGCAGCTTGCCCGCCGAATTTTCCACGAAACTCTGGCGGCCATCGATATTCCCGCGACCATGCGGCGAAAGCTGTGGTGCGAAGGCTCGCGGCTAATTTGCGAACCCACGGTCATTGACCTCCGTGCGTTCGATCGCGTGCACGCGGTGGCCATCGGCAAAGCGGCGCACTCGATGGTCGAGGGCTTGACGTCGCTGCTGCCCTCGGGCGTCGCCTTCGACGGCGTGGTTTCGGCGCCCGCGGCAGCGGCGAGCGCCCTGCCTGCGATGCAATATTTCGTCGCCGGTCATCCGATTCCCAACATCGTCAGCTGGAAAGCGGCGGAAGCGATTCTGTCGTTGCTGAAAACTTGCGACCAACGGACGCTGGTGTTTTTTCTGCTTTCGGGCGGGGGTTCGGCGCTGGCCGAACTGCCGCTCGATCCGCAGCAGACGCTCGAGGATATGCAGCGGTTGTATCAAGCGTTGGTAACCTGCGGCGCACCGATCGGAAAAATTGGCACGGTGCGCCGGCACCTTTCCGCGGTCAAAGGCGGACGGCTGGCTGTGGCCGCGGGACGCGCGACGAAAATTACTCTGGCCGTAAGCGATGTGCCCGCCGGGCAGGAGTCCGCGCTCGCTTCCGGGCCAACGCTCCCCGATCCGACCACGCTTGCGGACGTGGAGCAAGTTTTGACCGAATACGCTCTGCGAAAACGGCTACCACCGGCGGTGCAGCGCTGGATCGCCGGAGGAAAAATGCCGGAGACGCCCAAGGCCGGCGACCCTGCTTTTGCCAACGCCTATTTTTCCTTGCTGCTGGGCATGGACGACTTGTTTCATCCCGCGCATCTCGCCGCCGAAGGCAAAGGCTGCGTGACGTGTTGCGACAACACCACCGACGATTGGCCGGTGGAAGAAGCTGCGGAGAATTTGCTGGCCCAGTTGGAAGAGTTGCAAGCGGCCAACCCGGGGCAGCGGGTGGCGCTGATTGCGGACGGCGAAGTCAGTTCGCCGGTGACGGGGTCCGGCATCGGCGGCAGGAACTCGGCTTTCGTGCTGGCGTGCGTCGACAAAATCCCTGGGCGCCGCGTCGCGGTGCTCAGCGCTGGGACGGACGGGATCGACGGCAACAGCCCCGCGGCCGGCGCCGTGGCCGATGGCGAGACGCTGGCCAGGGCCCAAGCCGCTGGGTTGGATCATCACGCTGCCTTCCGGCAAAGCGATGCCTACAATTTTTTTGCGAGGCTCGACGATGCCATCGTCACCGGGCCTACCGGCAACAACCTCCGCGACTTGCGGATTCTCATTGCTGAGCCTTGAGTTGACCCGCGCGGAACAAGATAACGCCGAGACGCTGAGTGCGCAGAGGCGCGCGGAGACAGCGCGGCGCGGTTATTCGTGGTCTTGCTTGGCCGGTTTGGTGAGGCGGGCTTCGATGGTCTTTAGGCGGTCGCTCATTTCCTGGACCAGGCGCTCGAGTTTGTCCAGGCGCTTGGTTATGGCCGATTGATCGCCCGACGTGCTGTCGCTATCGGCCTCGTCTTCGTCGGGATCCCCGTGTAAATCCTTGCCGGTCTGCTTTTTCTGCAGCTTGGCGATTTGCTCGTTGATCATCGGGACCATTTCAATGCTCAGGTCGTCGGTTTTCAGCAAGGCTTCCAGGGCCGGGATAACGGACGCGTCGCCGCGATTGCCGAGCGCCCAGATGGCCGCCATGCGCAGCGGGGCGTGGGGTTCGGTGAGGTAGGAGGCAATCAGCTGGGTGATTTCCTTGTTGTCCTTGTCCATGCGGCCGAGGCTGGCGATGGCGGCGCTCCGGGAATCGATGGGTTTGCCGGGAGCGGACCATTCGCGGAGCAGCGGCACCGCTTTGTCGTCGCCGAGATAACCGAACGAGCGAAGGGCGGCGTTGCGGAGAAAGCCGTCCGGCGAATCCCACTTTGCGGCGGCGTTCAGAGTTTCGAAAGTGCCGGGCGCCTTGAGCCGCCCGAGAGCTTGCAACGCGCTGGCGCGGGCGCGGTAGGAATGGTCCTCGTGCGCGATGGATTCGAGCTTCGCGGCGATGCCGGCGTCGTCCTTGAAATTTGCCAGAGCGTTTACGATGCGATAGCGCACCCACGGCTGATCGTTGGTGCTGAGCGCCTCGAGAAGCTGCTTGGACGCCGCGGGGCTGCCAATGCGGCCAAGAGCATCGGCGGCGAGGTCGCGAACGCCCCAGGTCTTGTCGGTTTTCAGGGCCACTGCCAGCGCGGCCACGACTTCCTCGTCGTTCTTGAGCCTGCCGAGAGCGATGGTGGCGTCGGCGCGATCGGAAAGTTCGGTGGCGTTCTTCAACTGATAGAGCCATTCTTTCTTTTCTTTGTGAAACTCGGCGGATTTCAGAACGTGGCCGCCCCGGTCAAAGAGCACCATCAGAGGAGCGGAGTCGGAAGCCAGGGGAAAAGTCTCGACATCCTTGGAAACCGTAAGCGTATAGGCTTTCGGGCCCGACGGCGTGGTGATTTCAACATCCACGGGAACCTGGAAGATGCCGACCCGGCCTTCGACTTTTTGCGTTTGCTTGACGGTCAACGCAATCTGATGCTTGGTTTCATCGTAGCTGTAGCTCAGGTCAAACTTGGGAGCGCCGGCGCCATAGACCCACTGGTTGAAAAAACGATCCACGCTGATGTGATTGGCTTCTTCGATGGCGCGGATAAGGTCCGCGGTGACCACGTTTTTGCCGCGATTCACTTCCAGGTAATGCTTTAGGCCGCGCCAGAAGGCGTCTTCGCCAATTTGGTGGCGGAGCATGTCGAGAATCCAGCCGCCCTTGTTGTAAGAGTTGTCGTCGAATTCGCTGGAGTCGTCAAAATCAAAGCGCACCAAAGGTTTCGCGTACAGGCTGCCTTGCTGGAACCATTCGCGGGCGGCGTTCCAGCGGTCGAAGTCCGCCTGCTCTCTTGGATAGTATGATTCGGCCCAGACGGTCTCGAAGAAGGTGGCGAAGCCTTCGTTCAGCCATACATTGCCCCAATCCTTGCAGGTAACCAGGTCTCCAAACCACTGGTGGGCGAGTTCGTGGGAGATCAGAGGATCTTCGTTGGCCGGAAATTCGGGCACCAGCTTGGGATTCTTGAGCGAGGACGCGGTGTTGGTGGTGGCGCTGGAGTTTTCCATTCCTCCGGCGACGAAATCGTCGACCATGGCTTGCGCGTATTTTTCCCAGGGATAGTCGACGCCCAGCTTCTTGTCGAAAAGCTCGACCATGGCCGGGGTGCGCCCGTAGTTCGCGAGAAGCCGGTCGCCTCGCCCCTTTGGGGCGTAGTAGGTCAGCGGGAGGCCCCGCAACGACTGTTTCATTTCATCGAATTCGCCGGCGACCACGGTAATCAGGTACGTGGAACTAGGCAGAGATTCCTTCCAGGTCCAGGTTTTCATGCCGTTGCCGGCGTCGGTTACGCCGATGAGTTTGCCGTTGGCCACGGTGAGAAAAGAAGCGGGAACGGTGACGATGGTTTCCGTGGTGAGCCGGTCGTTGGGATAGTCGTACGTCGGGAGGTAGTAGCGGGTGTCTTCGGATTCTCCCTGGGTCCAGATTTGCTTGGGGCGGTCCGGATAGTTTTTGTCCGGAAGAATGAAATACAGGCCCTTGGCGGGCTTGCCGTCGTAGCGAATTTCGATTTCAAATTTGTCGCCGGGATGCGCGGAAGCCGGCAGCGGCACGATGACTTTGGCGGCGGTGGTCTCAAATTTCGCGGGGGACTTGTTTACGGTGACGCTTTGGATGTGCAGGCCCACGGAGTCGAAGGCGACTTTGGAAGTGTTGTCGTGAAGGATGGAGAGCGTGTGGGTAACATCGCCGACGACTTTCTTCTCGTCGAGGTCGAAATTCAGGACGATCTTGGAGTGCTGCAAGTCATAGTCGCGGTTGCGGGCGTAAGGCTCATCGGCGCGGATCGGCGGCGCGGAGAAAATGAGCGCCAGTAAACTGGCGGCCGCCAGAATCGTCCGGCGAGTGCGGTGAGTGAGGCGACAGGGTTCCGTGATCATTCTTGCTGGCTCCAGAAAAAATCGAGATTTACGAATCAAGTTTCGCGTCTTGTACTTTATGGCCCGCTGTTTCGAGTGTGGCGACGGCCGCCTGCAGCTGCTCGGGACTCACGAGCAGGTAATCGGTATCGAAGGTGGCGATGACGAACAGACTTATTTTCGCATCCGCGAGGGGCGCCGCGAGCGCGGAAACTACGCCGATTTCCGAAAGAGCAAAGGGTCCGTGGACTTTCAGCACGCGAAAAGCCGCCTGCGTTGGGACACCGTCGGGTACGTTGCGCGCCGCGGTGACGACGGAAAGCTCGTCGGCGGTTCGCGTAATCGAGAAAAATGAGCCTTGCGCCGCCCAAGACGGAACAGGCGCCTCGGGCGCGAGCCGCACGATGGCGAAGCGCTCGGGTAGCAGCGAAAGCTCGAAGCGTCGGTGGATTGCGTTCATTGAGCTAGAACAGACTCCGTGCTGTGACACAATCGGCGGCAATCGAAGGGCCGCAGCCCGCGGGGATTCGGCGGGTCGGGTTGGCGAAGGCCTCTCCTGATTTGACGCCCGCCACGCCAAAAACGCTTCCGGCGAAACCGTCGAACCGGGCGGCACGCGGACCGGCAGCAACCCGCGGCGCAAGCCACTTCTTGGCGGCCCGTGCGACGCTTACCCGATCATGAAGGTCTATGTCCATTCCGCTGGTCCACTCCAAAACCTCCATAATCTCGCAAAACCTAAAGCGGCGTCAAACGCGGGCCAGCCGTGGAAGAATCGAGGAGTGGGGCGACGGCATCGAATAAGTTGCGCAAGACGGGTAGAATACCGGTTGGAATGAGGAGAAGCCGATGACTGAAATCGCGACTTTTGGAGCTGGATGCTTTTGGGGGATTGAGGCGGCGTTTCGGCGGGTGCCGGGGGTGGTGGACGCCGTAGTGGGTTACAGCGGGGGGAAGACGGCCAACCCTACTTATAAGGATGTTTGCACCGACGAGACGGGACATGCGGAAGTGGTGCAGGTTACCTTTGACCCTGCCAAATTGAGCTACGAGAAGCTTTTGGAGGCGTTTTGGGCCATGCACGATCCTACGCAGGTTAACCGGCAGGGGCCGGATTTCGGGTCGCAGTACCGGACGGCGATTTTCATTCATTCGCCGGAGCAGGAGGCTGCGGCTAAGAAGTCCAAGGCGGCTTTGGATGCCAGCGGGAAGTTCCGGCGGCCGATTGCGACGGAGATTACGCCAGCGGGAACGTTTTATCGGGCGGAGGAGTATCACCAGAGGTATTTGGAGAAGCGCGGGGCGGCGTCCTGCCATAATTAGCGCGGCAGCAGGAGCCTGACCTGGGCCCTGCCGTGACCGCCTGATCGTCCAGAGTCCCTGCCATAAACCACGGCGACAAGAGTGTCGGTATAGCTGGCTGCGTGCCTTCCGGGGTAGCCGTGGCGCAACCAAAAGCGCCCGCCACGGTCGGCGGCCGCTACAGGTGCCTGCATTGGAGTCGGTGCCCCCCTCTACCTTTTTTGTAAGTGTTGATTCTGCAGGGAGTTAAAGTCCTTTGTTTTGATACACTTTTACAAGTGTTCATTCTAAAGGGACTTAGGGGCGACTTCTGTTGGCAAGTTAATTACTAGAGGCCGCTTTTCGACAGGCTTAAAACGAGAAAGCGGCAGTAGTCTGCCGGGGTTCAAACCTAGAGTTACCTGTTGCTAATAGTACCTAAAAATACTGGAATGTCAAGGATGTTTGTAGGCTGGGGTGGTTTGGGGTGGGTAGTCTTGGCCGTATTTGTTTTTGTGGGTCAGGTTGAAATCGCCGGTGTCGGTGACTTTGATGGGGTCGAGCTTGTGGACCGATTCGGGAATTTCGATTACGCGGTCTAGGGTCTTTAGCTCTTCGGGGGTGCTGCGTTCGTACCAGACGTGCAAGGCGTAGCGGCCGTCGGGGACGTTGGGGATGGTGAGGCGGCCGGAGCGATCCGATACGCCAAAGTAGGGAGTTTGCACGGCGATTACGATGGCGCTCATTTCCGGGTGGATGTTGCAGAACAGGAAGCTGACTCCGGGGCGCTCGAAGCGTGCCGTGGAACTGGAGCCGCCTTCGTAGAGACCGAGATCGAAACGCTTGCCGTCGAACAGCGAGAAGACATTGTGAAAGAAGGGATCCTTATTTGGAAACTCAACGAGGGTGCCGACTTCCACTACCAGGACATGAGGTTCAAAAGTTTTGTTGTGCTGGACCAGTTGGGGTGGCTGCTTGGCCTGGGATCTGGTGTTTGATAGCGCGCCAGCATCGGCCGGATCATGCATTGGCAGGAGCCAGACGGCGACATTGGAGTTGTCCGAGGCGCGCGCGGCGGGATGCCTGGCGGGGTTGCGCCGGACGACTTCCACCTGCAAGGTGACAGGAGCCTGTTGCGGCCAGGCCCGGCTTCCGCTGGGGCCCAGGCATACGGCCGCGAAGCAGCAGCAGGCGCAGGCACTCAGGAACCTTCTATGGCGCAGCGTAAGCATCTAGAACAGATAACCCAAACTGAAGTTTACGTGGTTGGCATCGAAAGAATCGCCGCCGAAAATAAAAGTGCGTATGCGGCGATACTCGATTGAAAACAGCACGTCGGAACGCGGCTGATAGATGAAATTCACGAACGAGCTGTGATTCCTGGCCACAAAGGAATCGTAGTACGACGGATTCACGGAGAAGAGATTGATCTGGTTGGCGAAGGGATTGTCCTGGCCGAAGGCGCCGTTGACTTCAAACTTGGGCTTGGGCTTGAACTTCAACTGTGTCCAGCCGCCCATGGAATTCAGGCCTTGCAACCGGGTTGCCGGGTCGGTGAGTGGACCGGTGAGCACGATGCTTTGCTCGATGCCGCCGCCAATGCCGCCGACGGCGCGTCCGCGATAGAACTCCCCGGTAAACTCAAAAAGATGGCCTAGCGGCACGGTTAGATCGGTGGTGCCGGTCCAGCCGTCTACGGTGCGATTGAAGCCCCAGTTCTGGCGGGCGTAGTAGCCGCCGAATCCGGCGATGAGGTCTTGGCCAAAGAGGTGGTGGCTCCAGGCGATACGGGTGGCGTAAGCGGGCTGGCCGGATTTTTCGCCGGCCGTTGCGGAACGGTAGTAGTCGGAGGGGCTGTCTCCGGTGAAGGAGTCCAGGATTCCGCCTTGAAACAGGAGACTCGAAGAATCGGAGAGGGCCACGCGATGCTCGAGGCGGATTTGGGGCGTCCAGCTCCAGAGGTTTCCGGAATTGGAGAGCGCTGGGATGGCCAGGGACGCCAGGGAGGTCGGGGCCAGAGGGGCGAAGAATAGGTGGTCTTGGCCGGCTATGAGCGATGTATGAGCCCAGTCCAGGCGCACGGTGCCGGTGCGCAGGCGCACGAAGCCTGTCGAGGTGCCGTACGGCGTTTCGGGGAAGCCGCCGGCAAAGTCAAAGTTGACGTCGGCGCTGGTGTGCGCGCCGGCGATATCGGGGCCGAAAACCTGGACGCCGATCTGCGATTGGCGGAGGGAACCTCCGAAGGAGCCCGATGAATCGAGGGGTTGAGGCTCGAGGGCTAGCGTGGGGAAATCTTGATTGTCCACGCCGGCGCCTCGATTGGAGAACATGTTGAGAAGCACCATGCCGGAGAGGCGCAGGCGGTACTTGGAGCCGCTTTCCACCTTGGTTTGATATTGATCTTTGAGTTCGGCGGCGGCGAGTTGCTGGTCTTCTTCCAGCTTGCCGAGGCGGTCGGCGACGGGAGGCTGCTGGGCGGGAGCGGCTGGTGCGGTTTCCACCGGCGCGGTTTCCCCCAGGGTTGCGGAGGCGGGCCAGAGCGGGGCGCGGAGATTCGAAGACGAAACGGTTTGGTAGGCTCCGGCTGCGGGGGTTGCGGGGGCGAAGTGGGCGCGGGTGAGGGACAGTTCTATGCGCAGATCACGGGCTTCGGCACGGGCCTGGTCCTGCTCGGTGCGCAATTCGCTCAACTGGGAGTGCAGGATTTGCACTTGGGACTGAAGCTCGCGGATGGCGTCGGAGAGTGCCCGGACGTCGGCGGCAGGCGCGGCGTTGCGCGGGGCGGAGCTTGCGGATGGCCCCGCTTCTTGGCTTCGGGCGGGGGCCGGAAGCGCAAACATAGACGCGACGATCGCGAGCGCGAGGTGTGGTGTCCTGAAGCTGTTGCCGATCATGATGAACTCCTGTGGCGAAGCGCGTTCCCGTTCGACCATCTCCCCCCGGGAATGGCGGAACGGACGCTCGCGGTGGTTTGTTTAGTCGAGCACCCCTTGATGACGCTCGGTTGCTGCGTCCGCCTTCCCTGCCAAGACGTCGCGGACTTTTTCGACCAGCGAACGCAAGGAAAAAGGCTTTTGCAGAATGAGAGTCTGAGAAGGAACTTGGCCCGGTGGGCCGCCGGAATATTCGGAATAACCGGACATCAACAAAACTTTGGTATTGGGGCGAAGAGTCTTGAGACGCGCGGTGAGTTCCGCGCCGCCCATTTTGGGCATGACCATGTCGCTCAAAACCAAATGAATGGTACGGGATTGACGGGAAAGGATTTCCAGAGCCTCCAGGCCATTGCGGGCTTCCAGGACGGAGTAGCCGCTGACGGTTAAGAACTCGCAGGCCAGCTCGCGGACGTCGGGTTCGTCTTCGACCACGAGAATCGTTTCACTGCCGCCAGGGATGGCCGGAGGGATGACTTCCGCCTCGGGTTTCGTGACCGTTTCCAAAGCTTGGGGGAAATAGATCTCGAAGGTGGCGCCCTGGCCCGGGAGACTGGCGACCCAGATGAAGCCGCCGCTCTGCTTTACGACGCCGTAGACGGTGGCCAGGCCGAGGCCGGTGCCCTTGCCAACTTCCTTGGTGGTAAAAAAAGGCTCAAAGATATGGGCCTTGGTTTCTTCGCTCATGCCCTGGCCGGTGTCGGCAACCGAGAGAAGGACGTAGGGGCCGGGGGTCATCGGGGGACGTTTGCGGGCTTCGACCTCGTTCATCAGGACGTTTTGCGTGCGCACGGTGATGGTGCCGCCGTCGGGCATGGCGTCGCGGGAGTTAACAACGAGATTCATGATCACTTGCTCGATCTGTCCGGCATCGGCCTTGACGGGGGCCAGCGACGACTGCGGCTGGAAAATGTATTCGATGTCCTCGCCGATCAGCCGGGGAAGCATCTTGCCGAGATCGGCGACGACGGCGTTTAGGTCCAGGACGCGGGGCTGCAGGACCTGCCTGCGGCTGAAAGCCAGCAATTGGCGGGTCATGGAAACGGCGCGGCCGGCGGCTTTGCGAATTTGTTCGAGGCTGTGGCGGTGGGTGTCTTCCGGGTTGGTGCGGTCGAGGAGCAGGTCACCGTGGCCGCAGATGACGGTGAGCAAATTGTTGAAGTCGTGGGCGACGCCGCCGGCGAGGCGGCCGACCGCTTCCATCTTGTGGGCCTGATGGAGGCGCTCTTCCAGCTGTTTGTGTTCCTGCTGAGATTCCCGGAGGCTGGTGCGCATGCGGTCGAAGGCCGCGGTGACTTCGGCGACTTCGTCTCCGCCGGAACGCTCGAGGGGATAGGTGAAGTCGCCGCGACCCAGGGCGCGAACGCCATCGACGAGATTGGCGAGCGGCCGGGTGAAGGTGTCGGAGATGACGAAAACCAGGGCGCTGCCCGCCAAGACGCTGAGCAAGCCGAGCCCGAGAAGGACGCGATTGAGATCCTTCAAGAAGGAGGTGGCGCGGTCGAGCGATTTCAAGATGCTCAAGGAGACCGGGGGCGCGTGGTCAGGCAGCAGGCTGACCGTGGTCATCAGAAAACGCTCTTTGCCCAGCTGAATTTCTCGCGGAACACCGCTAGGGTCGTTTGAGCGATCGAGAAGGGGCCGAGCTAAGCCGTTATGCAGATTGTCCGCGGTGAGAGTGCTGGCAACGAGGATGTCGCCGCAGTAAAAGGCGACATCACTGGAAGAGATGCTGCTGACGTCCTTGGCAGCGCGGGCGTCAATTTCGTGACCCACGGCGAGAAAACCCAGGGTGGCACCGTCGGAAGAAGCGCCGAAGTAGATGGGCTGAAGCCAAACCTCGAAAAGACGGCCGGCGCCGAACCACCAGTCGCGGGCTTCGCCTTTTTCCAGGGAATGGCGCATGAAGCCCTGCACCATCGGGGGTGCCAAGTCCGTGGCGCTGGTGCGGAGGGCCAGCATGTTTCCGGCGCGGTCGGCCATCACCAATAAATCACTTCCGCTGAGGCGCCAGACATCGGCTGAGCCGTCCTGAATGGTGGCGGCATCATGGGTGGTCATCAGAGCGCGAACGTTGGGGAGATTGGCGAGAAGTTCCGCGGAGCGGGTCAGCGCTGCGTCGCGCTGGCGCTCGAAGCTCTGATAAGTATTGACGGAATTGTGCAGGTCTACGCGGATGTCTTCGCGGACGCGTTTCTGAATGCTGTAGCTGACGATGAAGAGCGTAGCAGCGGTAAGTCCGGCGGAGATGGCCAGAAGGGAGAGGAGAAACTTCGTTCGCATGCGGATTTTTCGCACGCCGGAACCCTACCTTTGAAGATGAGACCAGCAGGGTGAACCCCGACAGATCGGGAAGGAGGAATTACCCCACAGTTAGAATCTAGCATCGTGCAACCGTTCGGGGGTGGAAGGAGCGAATCGGTGTTGTCGAAAAATGAACACGGATGGGAGCGTCCAGAAGAGCCGGAGCGAGTGAAATATCCCGACGGGCGTAGCCGTTATCCCATCGTGTTTTCTTAAAGATGGAAGAAAATCTTGCCAGAAAAAAAATCAATGCGCTCGATCCACCGAGTCATTTTTCGGACAAGCGAATTCAGGGCTTGCACGAAAGGTCCCGGAAAATTAGCATATCGGTCCCAGCCTCAGGACAGGCTACTGGGGGAGAATATGAACACCCTTTCACAATATAAATTCTGGATAGGCGGAGCACTTTCCTTGGCGGTCATCGGACTGGTCATTGGAGCGATACGCCCAAAGCACGTATCAGGAGCGGCGCCAGGGGCTTCGCCGATTGTCGAGGTGGTGCAGGTGGAGCAGAAGGATGTTCCGATTTTTGGCGAGTGGATCGGGACACTCGACGGATTCACGAATGCCGACGTCCGGGCACAGGTCACCGGCTACATCATGCGGCAAGGTTATCAGGAAGGCGCCTTCGTCAAGAAGGGCCAGCTGCTGTTTGAGATCGATCCGCGGCCCTTTCAGGCCGCGCTGGATCAAGCGGAAGGACAATTGGCGCAAGCGAAGGCGCAGCTGGCCAACGCAGAAGCGGTGCAAGGCCGGACCGAGCTGGACGTGAACCGCTACACGCCGCTGGCGAGGGAGCAAGCCGCCAGCCAACAGGATCTGGATAACGCCATCCAGAACAACATGGCGGCGAAGGCCACGGTGGCCACGGCCGCAGCGCAAATCAAGACGGCCGAAGCTGCGGTGGAAACGGCCAAGATCAACCTGGATTTCACGCGGCTGGTGGCACCGATCGACGGGATCGCCGGGCAGGCGCAGCTACAAGTAGGAGCGTTGGTCAATTTAAGCAGCGGGCCGGTGACCTCAGTGTCCACGGTGAACCCCATCAAGGTGTATTTTACGGTCGGCGAGCCGCAGTATCTGGCGTGGAGAAGAAGGTTTCCGACAGAGAGCACGCGGCAAGCAGCGGACAAGAACCTGCGGCTGGAGTTGATTTTGGCGGACGGCTCGACCTATCCACATTCGGGGACATTTTACTTTGCAGACCGCCAAGTGAACGAGGGCACTGGGGCGATTCGGATCGCCGGACTATTTCCGAATCCGGAAAATATTCTGCGGCCCGGCGGGTACGGCAAAGTTCGCGCGGTGATCCGGCTACAACCGGGGGCGCTGCTGGTTCCGCAGCGGGCGGTGTCCGAGCTGCAAGGCAACTACCAGGTGGCGGTGGTAGGTAGCGACGACAAGGTGAGCATTCGCACGGTTACGGCGGGCGACCGGGTGGGCAGCGAGTGGATTATTTCGGAAGGGCTGAATCCCGGCGACAGAGTGGTGGCCGAAGGGATACAGAAGGTGCGGGCGGGCATGCACGTAAACCCCAAGCCGTTTATGGCGGAAGCAAAGGCCAGGTAGTCCGATGTCAAAATTCTTTATCAACCGACCGATCGTTGCCATGGTGATTTCCATCGTTTTGGTGCTGGTAGGCTCGATTACCATCCTGAGTTTGCCGGTGGCGCAGTTTCCCAGCATCGCACCGCCGGAGATTCAAATCTTAGCCACCTACGTGGGAGCGGACGCCCAGACTCTGGAGCAAGCGGTAGCCACGCCGATCGAGCAGCAGATGAGCGGCGTGGACAACATGAACTACATGTATTCGCTGAATGCGACAGGCAACTCGACCACCAGCCTGATCGTGAACTTCGATCCAAAAACCGATCCGAACACGGATTACATTCTGGCGCAAAGCCGTGAAACGCTGGCCTCTTCGCAGCTACCCGTGGAGGTCACCAATTTTGGCGTTACGGTGCGAAAGTCGGTGACCGCTCCGCTGATGTTAGTCGCCGTGTACTCGCCGCATGGAACGTACGATGCCAAGTTTCTGGCGAACTACGCGTACATCAATCTCACGGACCCGATCTTGCGCTCCCCGGGCATCGGCAATGTTCAGGTATTCGGTTCCGGACAATACGCGATGCGCTTGTGGGTAAGGCCCGACCAATTGGCGAAGCTGGGCGTCACCGTTCCGGAAATCGTCAGCGCCATTCAAGCGCAAAACACCGTTAACCCCGCCGGAAAGGCGGGCGGCGAACCGGCGCCCAAGGGTCAGGAATTTACCTACTCGGTGCTGGCGCAAGGCCGCCTGGCATCGCCGGAAGAATTCGGGCAGATCGTGGTGCGCGAGACGCCCGACGGCGGGACCGTGCGGGTTCGCGATGTGGCGCGAATCGAGCTGGGCTCCCAGGACTACAGCGTCGCGGGACGTTTTAATGGAAAGCCCAGCGCGGTCATCGCCACGTACCAACTGCCGGGCTCGAACGCCGTCGAAGCAGCGGCTGGCGTGCGGAAGCTGATGACCCAGATGAAGGAGCGCTTCCCGGAGGATCTGGATTTCGTGGTGGCGCTGGATACGACGCGCTCGGTCACGGAAGGGATGAAGGAGATCGTGGAAACGCTGGTGATCGCGCTGGCGCTGGTGATCCTGGTGGTGTACCTGTTTTTGCAGGGCTGGCGGGCGACGCTGATTCCACTGCTGGCCGTGCCGGTGTCGCTGGTAGGCACGTTCATACTTTTCCCGGTGTTCGGTTTTTCGATCAATACGCTTTCGCTGTTTGGTTTGGTGCTGGCGATTGGATTGGTGGTGGACGACGCCATCGTGGTGGTGGAAGGCGTGCAGCGGCACATCGAGGAGGGCATGGCGCCGAAGGCCGCGGCCTTGAAAGCGATGGAAGAGCTTTCCGGTCCGGTGGTAGGCATCGCGCTGGTTCTCTCCGCCGTTTTTGTGCCGACGGCCTTCATTCCGGGAATCACCGGCAAGCTGTATCAGCAATTCGCGGTGACCATCGCGATTTCAGTGCTGTTGTCGGCGTTCAATGCGCTGACGCTGAGTCCCGCGCTTGCGGCGCTGCTGCTGAAGCCCCGGGAGCCGAGCCGAGGATTGCTGCAGCGATTTTTTGATTGGTTCAACCGCGTGTTTGAGCGAGCCACCGAGGGCTACGTTCGTTGGAGCGCAGTATTAGTGCGCAAGACCGTGGTGGTGGTGGTGATGCTGATAGTCTTTTGCGTGGCGGCCGGCTTTTTTTCCAGCCGAATTCCCTCGAGCTTCCTTCCAGACGAAGATCAAGGGTATGCCTACGTGAACGTGCAACTGCCCAACGGCGCTTCGCTGGAGCGCACCACGGCGGTCACGGCCGATGTGGAAAAAATTCTGCAGAATACGCCGGGGGTGCAGTACGTCACCTCTTTTGTGGGATTTAGTTTGCTCAGTTTCGTTCGCACCAGTTACAACTCGACTTTTTTTGTGACTTTCAAGCCTTGGGATGAGCGCAAGACCAGAGCCGAGCAATTTCAATCGCTCAAGGCCCATCTGAATCGGGAGTTGAGCAAGTTGCCGGCGGCCGTGGCCTTCGCCTTTTCCCCGCCGGCCATTCCGGGTGTGGGCACCTCGGGAGGTTTTACGTTCATCCTGGAAGACCGTTCGGGCGGGGATGTTCAATTCCTGGCCAAGAACCTGGGCACTTTTCTGGACGCGGCGCGCAAGCGACCGGAAATCGCCAGCCTGAGCACCACCTTTTTGGCGAGCGTGCCGCAGGAATTTGTGGAAGTTAACCGCGACAAAGTGCTGAAACAGGGTGTGGCTCTCAGCGATGTGTACCGCACGATTCAGGCCTTCATGGGGGGATCGTTCATCAACTATTTCAATCGCTTTGGCCGCCAGTGGCAGGTGTATATCGAAGCGGAAGGCGAAGACCGCGCCAAGGCGGAAAACGTCGGGCAATTTTATGTGCGCAACAACAAGGGGCAGAATGTTCCGCTGTCCACGCTGGCTACCGTCAAGCCACGCATGGGCCCGGAATTCACTTTGCGCTTCAACGAATATCGTTCCGCGCAGATCAACGGAAGCGCCGCGGCAGGCTTCAGCGCGGACCAGGCCACCGCGGCCCTTGAGGATGTTTTCAAGCAGACCATGCCGCGAGAGATGGGTTTCGACTATTCGGGCATGTCGTTTCAGGAGCAGAAAGCGAGGCAAGGAGTGCCGGCCCCGGTGATCTTCGGGCTGTCGTTGCTCTTCGTTTTTCTGATTCTGGCGGCGCTGTACGAAAGCTGGACGCTGCCCTTCAGCGTGCTGCTGAGCACGCCGGTCGCGGTTTTCGGAGCCTTCGGAATACTTTTGTTGCGGCGGGTCTTGCTGGGCGTTTTCCTGCCGCCCTATCTGGTCCAGATCGAGAGCGATGTTTACTCGCAAATCGGGCTGGTCATGCTGATCGGGTTAGCCGCCAAGAACGCGATCTTGATCGTCGAGTTCGCCAAGGAAGAATACGAAAACGGAAAGCCTCTGGCGGATGCAGCGCTGGAAGGGGCGCGGCTTCGTTTGCGGCCCATTTTGATGACGTCCTTCGCGTTTATTCTCGGGTGCGTGCCACTGTGGACGGCAAGCGGTGCCGGGGCGGTGGCCCGTCAAATCATGGGCACTACGGTGATCGGCGGGATGCTGGCCGCCAGCTTGATCGGAATCTTCTTCGTGCCTGCGATCTTTTATATGGTGGAGAAATGGTCGGGAGCGGGCAAGGAGCAAGTTTCGGGAGCGCTGCCGGCAACACCCGCGCCGGCGCCGGGAGACTGAGATGGCCGAGCAACTCACATCCAAACGCAACGCCCGGCGGGAAAAGTTCTTGAAGAAGCTGCGGCCATGGATTTCGGCCATCTTGGCATCAAGTGTCATCGCAGGGTGCACGGTGGGCCCGAACTATCATCGGCCCGCCGTTCAACCTCCGACGGCCTACCGTGATCTGAGCGAAAACCCGCAGGCACAGGCTCAAGCGGCGTCCTATGCGGATCTTCCCTGGTGGCAGGTGTTCCAGGACCCCCAGTTACAAGAACTGATCCGCACGGCGCTAAAGCAAAACTACGATTTGCAACTGGCCACCGAGCGCATCAACGCCGGACGCGCGCAGGTTGCGGTGACGCGTTCCAGTCAATTCCCACAGGTCCAAGGCAGTGGCGATTTTCAAGGCGGAAAAGATCGCACCTCCCAAAGCCGCTTCAACTTTCTGACGCTGACGGCGGACGCCGCTTTTCAGCTGGATTTCTTCGGCAAGCTGCGCCGCGCGACCGAGGCGGCGCGCGCCCAACTGCTGGCCACCGAGGACGCGCGCCAGACGGTGATCTTGACCCTCGTCAGCGACGTGGCCAGCGACTATTTCGCGCTCTTGCAACTCGACCTGCAACTGCAAATCACGCGCAACACCGTGGCGGCTCAGGAAGCGTCGGTGAAGCTCACCAATCTTCGGGTGGACCACGGCGTGGCTACCAGGCTGGACGTTTTGCAGGCGCAGCAGGTTCTCGATTCGGCGAATGCGCAAATCCCTGACCTGGAGCGGCAGATTGCGCAGGAAGAGAATGCCATCAGCATTTTGCTGGGCAACTACCCGCAGGGTGTGCCGCGGGGACTTCCGCTGGTGCAGCAACCGCTTCCCCCGGAAGTGCCGCCTGGCATGCCTTCCTCGCTGCTGGAGCGCCGGCCCGATATTCGGGAGGCCGAGCAAATTATGGCTGCCACGAACGCCGAAATCGGAGTCGCCAAGGCCCAGTTCTTTCCGCAAATCTCGCTGACCGGCTCCGGCGGAGGGGCCTTTGGACGGAGCAGCGCGTTCTCCGGGCTGATGAGTTCGCAACTGGGAATCTGGTCTTACGGCGCTCAAGTGAGCCAGCCCATTTTCACGGGGGGAGCTCTTCGCGGAAATCTGCGGCTGGCGGAATCACAGCATCAACAGGCGCTGATCGCGTACCGGCAAGCGATTCAGCGGGCGTTCGGGGATGTATCGGATGCGCTGATCGGGTATCAGAAATTCCATCAGGTGCGGGTCCGGCAAGAGGAAACCGTCGCGGATCTCCAGGAGTCGGTGCGCTTGTCCAATATGCGCTACAAGGGAGGCACGACCACGTATCTCGAAGTCTTGGACGGCCAGCGTTCACTTTTTTCCGCGGAACTGACGCTCGCTGGGGCGCGCGGCACGGAGTATCAAAGTTTAGTGCAGCTTTACCGGTCCCTCGGCGGAGGCTGGCGGCAATAACGCGGGGATAAAATCGCGCGCGCGGAGAGTTGACTATGGCTTCCACCGAAAAACTCGACAGCCACCGCAAGGCGCTGACCCTGAATCTTGATGCATCGGCCTTCGGCTCTTTCGCGGAAATCGGCGCAGGGCAGGAAGTCGCGCGCTGGTTCCTGATGGTAGGCGGAGCTTCCGGCACGGTGGCCAAGACCATCTCGGCCTACGACAAAGAAGTGAGCGACGATCTCTACGGCGCCGGTTCGCGCTATGTTTCCAAACAACGCCTGGAAGCCATGCTGGACAGCGAGTGGGCCCAACTGCTGAGCCAGTTAGATAAAACCCGCGGCGCGCATACTCGATTCTTTTCTTTTGTCGATACCGTCTCCGCGCGTAACTATGCGGGAACCAACGACGCGCATGGCTGGGTGGGTCTCCGGTTTCAGTTGCAGCCCGGCGGCCCAGCCAACGATTTCCTGCTGCACATTAATCTGCGCGATCCATCCAATGTCCAGCAGCAAGAAGCCGTCGGCATTCTGGGAGTGAATCTCATTTACGGCGCGTTCTATCAGCTGCAGACGAAGGAATCCTTTTTCGCGGGCCTGGCACAAGACGTGGTCAAGGAACGAATCGAAATCGACTTCGTGGATTTTCGCGGTCCGGCCTTCGCCGGCTGGGATCGCTCCACGCTCCTGGCAGACCTCGTGAGGGATGGATTTGCCGAGGCGGTGTTCTTCTCCTCCACCGGCTCCACGGAACCCCCGAACGAGTTTTTGCGCAAGAAAGCGGTGGTGCTTGCGCCAGGAACCTTTGACCGCGTGGATCCCCGTCATGCGCTGATTCATACTCAACTGCTGGCCGCAGGCGTGCAGGAACTTCGCAAGGAATTGGGGCAGGGCGGCGCGGCACCGATTGGCATCTTCTGCCTGTCGGCGGCGCCGCCTAAACCGGAAGAGCGGGGTCCAGAAATCCCCGACCTGCTGGGCCGAATTGAAGCGCTTCTGGCGCGTGGCGCCGAAGTGCTGCTGTTCCGCGAACGCGAGCTCTACACCATGACGGCCTTCGTGAATCGCTATACAAAAGAGCCCCTGCGCTTCGTCGCAGGCCTTTCGCTGTTGATCCGAGCGTTTGAGGACCCCTACGGCAATCTGGCAGGTAGCCGTCTGGAAGCCCTCTCGCGTCTCTTTGCGCACAACGTTTGTATCTACGCCTATCCAATGACCGCCGCGGATTTGCGGGAGTGGGTCCAGAATTTTTCGGCCGGCGCCTGGGAATGGAGCGAGACGAATGGGTGGGTCTCCGCCGAACAGCTGCGTCTCGCGCCTCCGCTAGGCCACCTCTACCAGTATCTCCTGGCAAAGAAGTTCCTTGTTCCCATGCAGATTCCGGCAGCTCCCACGGGCAACGAGCTGTCACTCGGAGCAGCCTAGCTCCAGGCCGGGTGCGACGAAGCAGAGCCGCAAGCGCATGCACGACTGATCCCAGGCTTACGACCGGCGGCCGGCTGCATGGTCTGCGAGCGGCGCGACGTCAGTCCTTTGACCGAAACGCGATGCCGTCATCACCATCCGCTGTTTGGCCGCCGGGGTGCGGCGGATAGCACTCGAAAGAGGAAGAAAAAGTAGCAAAACGAAATAGGACGCGAAACAGCTTATTCGTACAAGTATTGATTAATTAGTTGGTTTATTAAAAATCTCGGTGAAAATTGGAGTGGGAAAGCGAGTTTTCCCAAGCCTGCCGCCATGAACTGGAGACGGTTTCCGCGCTTCGACGGCGCCAATGGCCATCCGAAATCCCGATGGGAACAACCCGTAAAAGTAATAGATCGAAATGGAAAGTAGTAAAACGAAACTACCCCTTGATTCCGGGATTGGTTCGTGACATTGTAACCGGCACGTACTTGTCCTTGGAGGGTTCGATGGTAAATCGTTGTCGCTCGATCTCGGCCGCTGTTTCATTCGTTTTAATGTTGCTTCTTGGCGCGTGCGCGGTGCGTGCCGATGTAACGGGGTCGATCAGTGGGGTGGTCCGCGACCGGTCGCAGGGCGCCATCGCAGGCGTGCGCGTCACCGTAACGAACACACAAACCAATTTCAAACAAGAAGCCACGTCCGCTACGGACGGCTCTTACCGGTTCCTCGCACTGCCGGCAGGGATCTATCAGCTCCAGGCCACCAACGCTGGTTTCCAGGAATTCAATGCCACCGATATCGTAGTGAAGGTGAATGACCAACTGCAAATCGACATAACGCTGCAAGTTGGCAGCGTGAGCGAGAAAGTCACGATTGCCGCCAATGCCGTGCAGGTACAAACAGAAAGCACGCAACTCGGCGACGTAATCGACTCCAAGAAGATGCTAGCTCTGCCTCTGAACGGACGCAGTTACATCGACCTTTTGGGCTTGCAGGCAGGCGTTGCGCCCGCCAACTCCAACCAAACGATCCAACAGGACCGCCCGGTTTCCGGAGGCTTGAACCCGGGCAACGTCTCCGTCAATGGCCAGCGTGAAACGGCGAACGCGTTTCTGGTGAACGGCGGGGACGTCAGTGAGGGCCGCAACTTGGGCGCCGGCCTGGTTCCCAATCTCGACTCCATCGAGGAATTCCGGCTGATTACCAACAGCTTCGACGCCGAATACGGAAAATTCAGCGGTGCAATCGTGAACGCCATCACCAAGTCGGGCACCAACGGCTTTCACGGCGATGCCTTCGAGTTCCTGCGCAACGACAAGCTGGATGCCAAGAATTACTTTGCACCTTCCAAGTCCGAATTGCGGCGCAATCAATTTGGCTATGCGGCGGGCGGACCGGTGTGGAAGAACAAGATTTTCTGGTTCTCGGATTATCAAGGCACCCGGGAGGTGGCGGGCGCCGAGACCGGCCTGGTTACGGTGCCGACGGCTGACCAGCGTCAAGGCAACTTTGACCCTGCAGCCTTGGCCCCGAACGGCCCCAGCGGCACCTGTCTGGACCCAGCTACAACTAATTGTGTTACCGGTACGTATTGGGCGCAGGTGCTTTCGCAGCGTTTGGGTTATACCGTAGCGCAGAATGAGGCATATAGCTTCGTCGGCTGCACCAACACTAACGCTGCTTCACCGACAGGCTGCGTGTTTCCCGGTGGGGCAATCCCGCAGGCGGCCTGGGCAGCACCGGCCGTCAATATCCTTCCGTTCATTCCGACGCCCACGCTAGCCGGAGCGCAAAACAATTATTCGAACAACAGCCAGAGAAATATCGCCAACGATAACAAGTTCGGAGAGCGGGTGGACTTTAATAACCAGAGGACCGGAAACTGGTCCTGGTATTACCATTTGGATAACTCTAATCTTGGCAGTGGAATCGCCCCCAACGGCTGGGCCAACGTGCCGGGCTTCCCAACGACCACGCCTGCGCGGGCGCAGGAGTTCGTCATGAGCAACACCAAGACTTTCGGAACCACGGCGGTCAACGAGGCGCGGCTGAGCTTCTTCCGCACTGTCCTCAACAAGGACAATCCAGCCGGGAGTTTCGCCGATCTTTCCTCCCTTGGTTTTGTCACGGGCGCCAACACCCTAGGCATAGCTTCGCTTCCCGGATACAAGGAGTACGTGCCTCAGATTGGCTTTAGCCAGATCGGCTTGCAAATCGGCGTGCCCACTCTCAACACGTTCCAGCCCAACACTACTTACATGGCCAGTGACGTATTTTCGAAGTCCATGGGCAGGCATACATGGAAGTTTGGGGGAGAATTCCGCTACCTGCAAGTAAACGAACGTA
Source organism: uncultured Acidobacteriota bacterium (assembly GCA_963788495.1). Classification (GTDB taxonomy): domain Bacteria; phylum Acidobacteriota; class Terriglobia; order Acidiferrales; family UBA7541; genus Acidiferrum. The sequence goes on from CAWBGX010000010.1 coordinate 875,956, forward strand.
ACTTTGCCAGCCCTAATGGGCAATTCACGTTTGATGGGACGGTGACTGGATCCGATGTTGCGGACTACCTCCTCGGTGCGACCTGCGTTTCCTGTGGTGGCGCGTACATACAGGCTGCCAAGCAGGTTCTTGATTCCCGGACGCGCTACGGCGGGGCCTTCGCGGAGGATACGTGGAAGGTGAAATCCAATCTCACGCTGAACCTCGGGTTGCGCTGGGAAGTGAGCATGCCGTGGTACGACTGGCAAGGAAAGATTCAGGCCTGGGTTCCTGGGGAACAGTCCACGGTCTTTCCGCTTGCTCCCCAAGGCTTGGTATTCCCGGGTGACCCTGGCATCCCCAAGACGCTGGCCCCCACGAGATACAACAACTTCAGCCCACGCTTGGGATTGGCGTATTCACCGGGATTTTCGGACGGAATCTTGGGCAAAATATTTGGCGGCCCGGGCAAATCCAGCATCCGGGCGGCTTACGGCATCTACTACACTTCGGTCGAGGACCTGAACCTGTTTTACGAGGTGGCGGATGCTCCGTTCGGCCTATATTGGCAATCCCCAGTGTCGGTCACGTTTGACCAACCATTCCTGATTCGAACCAACGGGCAGTCCTTGGGACAGCGTTTTCCCTACACCCTGCCGACTCCGGGCGCCGCATCGAACAAGACATTGGACTTCTCGCAGTTCGAGCCGATCAACTATTTTCCGGGCTACGGCATTCACAATAAGCTGCCTTACGCGGAGCACTTCAATCTCTCGATCCAACGCGAGCTAAGCAAATCAACAGTGCTGACCCTGGCTTACGTGGGGACCGAGGGGCACCGCCTCATCACGCAGCAAGAAGCCAACCCGGGTGACGTGGCACTTTGCATGCAGCTGACCGCGCAAGGGGCTGTGGACACAGTCAGCCAGACCGTCGGCTGCGCACCGGGTGCGGAGAACGACGTTTTCCAGTTGCCTGGCGCTACGGTTCCCTGTACAACGGCTAGCCTGACGCCTCTGAAAGGGTGCGTTTACGGCACAAGGAACCAGATCCTCAATCCAGATTTCTGCCCCGGATCGGCGATCCAGGTGTGTTATGGGTACGGCAACACTTACACTTTTACCTCCGCCAATTCAATCTATAACTCCGGGCAGATCACCTTGGAGCGCAAGGCCAACGATGTGACGTTCCTGGCGGCGTATACGTTTGCCAAAGGCCTGGACGATTCTTCGGCCTTCAACGATTTGGTGAATTTCTCGAATCCTAAGTTGAGCCGCGGGCTGTCGTCCACCGATATCACCCACAATTTCGTGGCCAGTTACGTTTGGGCCATACCGTTCGACCGGGCTTTCAAGAATGCGCCTAAACGTTTGACCCAAGGCTGGCAGATGCAGGGTATTACCCGTTTCTCAACGGGATTTCCCGTCCAACTGAACCAGGCCAGCGGAGATGCATCGCTGGTCGGCAGCTCGTCCACAGATATGCCGAACCAGTTGGGCCGGGTGGTGACTGTAAATCCGCGCCAATCAAATTCAGCGTGCCCGACAACGGACGGCACAGGATGCTCCTTCCTGCCCGGCGCATTCGCCACCAACACCACTCTCGGAACTTTCGGGACCGCTGACCGCCGCTCTTTCCATGGTCCCGGATTCAACAACACCGATTTCGGTTTCTTGAAGCGAACGACAATTAAAGAGAATTTCGCTTTTGATCTGCGTTTCGAATTTTTCAACATCTTCAACCACGCCCAATTTCTTAACCCGGGCGGAAACATCAGCGACTCGTCGAGCTTCGGCATCGTCACCAACGCGCGCGATCCGCGCATCGGGCAGGTCAGCGCGAAGTTCTACTGGTAACCTCGGTTCCGGTGTTTGCCGCCGGCTTACGCAGCAGCGGCGGGCGAGGCTATTTTCTAGCCTCGCCCGCAATTTGTCAGTATCGTGTACCGCTCTAGGCCATGACGCGTGGACGGATACTTGATTGACTCTGGTAATCACTCTCGCCGACGAATCGTTCTTCCGCTGATGTTGAGCCTGCTCTTCTCAGCGCCATTGTCTGCGCAGACTGCCGAGAGTTACCGCCAGCGGGCTATCGAACTTTCTCGGACGAAATCTTGGGAGCAGGCCATCTCAAATTATCGCCAGGCGCTGGCCCTTGAACCCAGCGACGCTTCCACTCACTACAACCTGGCGCTGGCGCTGAAATACAAGGGCGAAGCCAGACCGGCCACGGAAGAGTTCGAGGCCGCGTTGCGGCTCAAGCCGAAATGGGCCGACGCGCATTACGGGTTAGGTGCGACCTGGTACGAACTCGGAGAGCAGGCTGCAGCGCTCAAAGAACTGGATGCCGCTGTGAAACTGGATCCGGCAAATGCCGGGGCGCACCGCTTGCTGGCGCGTCTTTACTCTCAGCAGAATAATCCAGCGGGCGCCGCCAGCGAGCTGCGCCGCGCACTTGCCTCGAAGCCTTCCACCGAGATCTATTTCGAGCTTGGACTGGCCGAAGGGCAGCTCGGCAATCTGGATAGCGCCGCGGCCGAGTTTCGTCGCGCGCTTCGGCTGAACCCACAGTTTGCACCGGCGCACTCGCTTCTAGGAGTGACCCTGCGGCGCCAAGGCGACCACCGTGGCGCGCTGGCGGAGTTTCGCAAAGCCGTCGAAATCGATCCTAACGACCCGGAATCGCAAACGAATCTTGGCATGGAATTAAAAGCCGGCGGCGATCTGAGCGGAGCAATCGCCGCGTTTCAACGGGCGATCGAACTGAAGCCTGATTTCGAGAAGGCGCACTACGACCTGGGCATCGCGTTGCGCGCTCAGGGCAAAACCGCCGCCGCCCAAAAAGAACTCGATGAGATGAGCGCCTTGCACGAATTCCGGACGAAGCTGGCGCAAGCGAAATATCTGATACTGCAGGGCGTGGATGCGCTGAAACAGCAAAGGCTCGACGATGCCCTCAAGTCCTTTCAGGAAGCCGCCGAGCAAAGCCCCGAACTGCCCACCAGCCACTACTATCTGGGCGTCACTTGGGAGCGCAAGAACGACGCCGCGCGAGCCCAAGCCGCCTTCGAAAAAGCCCTTGAGCTGCAACCCGACTACGCACAGGCGCATTCGAGCCTCGGGCTGCTCTATTGGCGCCAGAACGACCACACGCGCGCGCTCCAGGAATTCCAGCAAGCGGTCATGTCCGATCCGGATCTGGCGGAGGCGCACTACAATCTGGGCCTGGCGCTGGCGCAATCGGAGCATCTCGATGACGCTGCCCGCGAACTGAGCGAAGCGATCAGTCTCGATCCCAAGTACACCGACGCCCGCATACAGCTCGGGTTGGTATTGAGCCAGAACAACGATACGGCCGGCGCTGCAAATGTCTTCCGGGACCTCGTGCGCCGCGATCCGAATTTCGCGGAAGCCCACAACAACCTCGGGCTGGTGCTGTTGCAGACGGGTGATGCGCCTAAAGCGCAAAGGGAGTTTGACGAGGCGGTGCGCCTCAAACCGGGTTACGCGGAAGCGCACTACAATCTTGCATTGGCCTTACATCAGGAAGGGAAGGAGGAGGAGGCGCGCGCGGAGTTCGGGAAAGCGTATGAGATTGCTCCGGAGTTGCGAAACGCGCCCCACCCATAAACCATGAAATCCATTCGAGGCTTATCACTGATTCTTCTGACGCCGGTTGTCGCGTTTGCGGTAGAGGTATGTCAGGTGACCTCCCCAATGGCCGCGCTCACCATCCCGCACGTTGCAGTGGCGCCGGAGCTGAACACCGATCCGCACTCGGCAACGTGGTCGCACGCGGGTTCCGCCTGGATCGAGAAAGATTGCTCGCAGCAGATCGACTATCCCAAACTCAAAACCGAGGTCCGCGCGTTCTGGACCGACTCCGATCTGTATCTCCTGTTTGTCTCCCCGTATAACGAGCTGAATCTGTGGCTGCCCGCGGATAACAGCAAGGACCGCCTCAAGCTCTGGGACCGCGACGTGGTGGAATTTTTTCTGGGCGACGACTGGACAAATATCAGGCACTACCGTGAGTTCGAAATTGCGCCAACCGGCGATTGGGTCGACTTGGCCATCGACCTGGATCACGACAGCTACGGCGCGGAGTGGAATTCCGGATGGCAGCGCCAGGGCCGGATCGATGAAACGAATCACATCTGGTACGCGGCGGCGCGGGTCCCGCTCAAGTCCGTCAGCGAACAGCCAGTAAAGGCCGGCACCAAATGGCGGGCCAACCTGTATCGCATCGATGGCCTCGGGGAAGACCCGCAGCGTCACTTCATGTGCTGGCAGCCGACCTGTGTGGTCAACCGCGACCCAAACCACGTACCCGAACACTTTGGAACGCTGATCTTCGCTCAGTAAGACACACCCTGGAGGAAACATATGTCTGTCTCGCAAGAATCGAGCCGTCGCGGATTCATGAAGATGTTAGCCGCCTCGCCGCTGCTGGCACAGCTGGCGGCGCAAGGTCTGTACGAAAAATCCGCCATCGCGATGGGGTTTGACCCGCGGGAAAATGTGTATAGCCGCTTGGGCGTCAAGACCGTGATCAACTGCCGCGGAACATGGACATACTTGAGTGGATCGCTGGAGTTTCCGGAAGTTCGTGCCGCGCAAGCCGAAGCCTCCCACTATTTTGTCAACATGGTGGAACTGCAACACGCGGTGGGGCGACGGCTGGCAGAGTTGACGGGCGCTGAATCCGGCTTGATCACTACCGGCGCGGCCGGCGCAATGGCCGCCTCGACGGCTGCCTGCATGGCGGGTAGCGATCCGCAAAAAATCTGGCAATTACCGGACCCCACCGGGATGAAGCACGAAGTGATCATGGTCGGAGGCCGCAGCGCATTCGATAACGCGATCCGGTTAGCGGGGGCCAAGCTGGTTCTCGTCGAGACGCCGGAAGAAATTGCCAACGCCATCACGGCCAACACCGCCATGATTTACACCACGGACCTCGGCGACAAGCTGGTGCGCGAGGTGGCCATCGCCAAGGAGCACAACGTGCCGATGCTGTTGGACGACGCCGCTGGGATTCCTCCCGCCGACAATCTAAAACTGTACGCGAGAATGAAAATCGACTTGTACACGTTTTCCGGAGGCAAGGGTTTGCAGGGACCTCAGTGTAGCGGCGTCTTGCTCGGACGAAAGGACTTGATCGACGCAGCGCTGCGCAACTCCGCCCCTTGGGAGGGAGCGGTATGCCGCCCCATGAAGGTCGGAAAAGAAGAAGTGATCGGATGCCTGACCGCGGTAGAGACCTGGCTGAAAATCGACGAGAAGAAGCTCTACAGCGAGTGGAACGCACGAGTGGATCGCATCGCCAAACTGGTAGAGACCGTGCCGGGCGTGAAGACGGAAACCTACGTGCCCGATGATGGCAATCGCTATCCCACTCTAAAGATTTCGTGGGACCAGCAGGCCTGGGGTTTCACCCTCGCCGACTGCGTTCAGAAATTGCGCGAAGGCGATCCAGTGATCGAAGTGCTCGGCGCCGACAATCCCAGCCTGGTGCCTGCGGTACGCGAAGGAATACAGAAGCCCAACAGAAAGGAGCGGAAGGAGGTCGACCACATCGAGTTGGTTTCCATGACCATTCAGCCAGGCGAAGAAATGATTGTGGGGAACAGGCTGCGAACCCTGCTAGGCGCGGCGCGCAAAGGAAAGCCGGCATGAGGCTTCAGTTCCTGCTGGCTCCGTGCCTGCTTTGCTTCGCGGCCGGCGTACACGCCCAGATACGCGCGGTCCTGCCGCAAAAGGCGGCAGCTCTCGCGAGTGATGCGTTGGGCTCCCCTGGAATCGACGCGGGAGACTATGTGTATGTGTCCGGGCAGGGACCTCGCCGTGCGGACGGGAGCACTCCAGCGAACTTTGCGGATCAGGTTCGGCAATCTCTCGAGAATGTAAGAACGGTGGTTGAGGCGGCGGGTCTGACGATGGATCACGTAGTTTACGTTCAGGTCTATCTCGACGATATGAACCAGTACGGGGCCATGGACAAAGTGTTCGCCGACTTTTTCCCCAAGATGCCGCCTGCGCGCGGAGTCTTGGGCGTTGCCCGGCTCCCTGAACCGTCCGTGCAAATCACAGCGGTCGCCGTTCGCGATCTCAAAGGGAAGCAGCCTGTGGCGGTGCCCAGCTTCAAGCCGAACAAAGCCTACTCTTTCGGGATGTTGACGCAGGACAGGTTATTCGTCTCCACGATGTTGGGTAGCGATCCCGCAAACGGGAACGTGCCTTCCGATCCTGCCGCGCAGGTTGATTTTGCGCTCGACCGCGTGAAGACGGTCGTGGAAGCCGCGGGGCTCACACTGGCCAACATGGTCTTCGTGAACCCGTACCTGACTTCGCAAATCCCAACGCGAATCATGAACGAGCACTACGCCCGGCGCTTCGAATTCGGGAACACACCGGGGCGCGCCACCATCCAGGTCTCCAGTCTCCCCGAAGGCGCGCACATCGCGTACACCGGCGTAGCCGTGCGCGACCTGGCCCAGCGGCACGCCATACGACCAAAGAACATGCCGCCAAGTCCCACCGCAAGCCCGTGTGTTTTCGCCGGCGACACGCTTTATTGTTCGGCCAAAAGTGGATTCATTCCGGGGCCCAACGGCGGGGTGTTCGCGGCAGCGACTGCCGACCAGGTTCGCCAAACGATGCGAAATCTCCTCGACAACTTGGAAGAGGCGGGCATGAAGTTCGATCAAGTGGTCTCAACGACAATTTACCTGGACGACCTGTCGGAATTGGGGGCCTTCGGGAAGGTTTACCGGAAATATTTTACGGAAACCTTGCCAGCCGAGACGACCGTTCAGCAACTCCAGCCCGCCGAGCGAAAACCCGACGAAGAAGGACATTACCCCGACTTGGAGCAAGTGTCCCTCATAGCCGTGCGCCACCCTCCAAGTCACTGATTCGATGTTCAGACCGTCCGCCACGCTGACAAAAAAATCCTAGGTACGCGTGTACGGAATCCAGACCTGCATGGACGTCGGCTGGCGGTTGGCCCATGCGTAGTAGGGGATGAGCGTCAGATTCGCGGGTTGCGTCTTAGGCGCGTTCGGGCTGGCCGGAACGTACAGCGCTTCCTTGTCGGAAGGGGTTTCGTTTACCGCCCCGTTGTGATGCAACACGTTTACGCCGTCCAGAAAGCCGCCCTTGTATTCCGTGTCGAAGTTATTCAGGGACTTGGGATTGCCAACGACGGACACTTGGGAAAGATCGGCCGCGCCTGGCTGGTCGAGTTGTTCCAGGCAATAAACGACAGGCCCGCGTTGCACGGCAACGCGTCCGAGATTTTCCGCCACGCGCGGGTTGGAAGAGATCATTTCCGCCGTCATGGGTAGATTCAGAGTTGCCACATCGCCGGGCGACCAGCGGCGGTGAATCGCCAGGTATTCGCCGGGCTGAGCGCCAGCGATAGGCTGTCCGTTCACCGCGACCTTGGCGTTGCTTACCCACCCCGGAATTCGCAGGTGCAAGGTGAAGTCCGCCGGCTCCCCAGGTTTCACGGTCACGTGTACCTCGCCGTCCCACGGATAGTTGGTCTTTTGCTGAATCTGGATGGGCAGGCCGCTCTCCAGGTGCCAATCCATCGCTGAATTGTCGTAGAGATGCACATACAAGCCATCCTTGCTGGTGCTGTAGAAATATCCCGGTAGAGAGGCAAAGGTCCGTTCGAGATTTGGTGGGCAGCAAGTGGTGTCGTACCAGGGATTGCGGATTTTTTCGCCGGACGCCGGGTCGAAGGCCAGCGGATTGCGGTAGCAGTAGGTGATGCCGTCCAGCGACATGCCGGAATTTATTCCATTGTAGAGGGCTCTCTCGATGACGTCGGCGAAACGAGCTTCGCCACTGGCGGCCAGCATGCGCCAGTTCCACATCATGTTCCCGATAGCGGCGCAACTCTCGCCATAGGCTTGCGCGTTGGGAAGCTCGTAGGGCTCGCCAAACGCCTCGCCCTGGCCGCGTGCGCCGACACCGCCGGTGATGTACATCTGCCGCTTCGAAAGATCGTCCCAAAGGACATTCAACGTCTTCCAGTAGGCTTGGTCACCAGTTTCGAGGTAGTAGTCTGTGGCGCCGCAGCAGGCGTACATGGCGCGCACCGCGTGGCCTTCCAGCTTGGTGCGCGAGGTGAAGGGAATGCCGCAATACATGTAGGTGATTTGTCGCGGCTCCAGGGGAATGCGGTCGTCGCCTTTCAGGATGTAGGCCGCCAAATCCACGTAGCGGCGGCTGCCGGTTGTGCGGTAGAGCTCGATGAGCGACATCTCAATTTCAGGGTGGCCGGATACAATCGGTTTTTTGTCGGGTTCGGGGCCGTAACTGGGAATTAAGAAACCGTCGACGAATTTGGCGCCGGCGTCGAGCAGCGTGGAATCTCCGGTCGCCCGGTAATAGGCGATCGCGCCTTGCAGCATGTGACCGAGGTTGTAGAGCTCGTGGCCAACTTCCTGGCTCCGGGGAAGCATGCGCTGGGACGCGCGATCGGCTACATAGTAAGTATTCAGGTATCCGCTGGGCTCCTGCACGGCTACGACTTCGCGGATCATGCTGTCGGCTACTTTTCGCAGATCGGGAATATCGCCGGACTGTAGCGCAAAGCCCGCGGCCTCGGTCCACTTGTAGATATCGGAGTCCGAATAGTACGGTCCCTTCTGGGGAGCCGTGCTCTTGCCCACCAAACGGCGGTAGTTGTCCATGCGGCCGTGCTGCTCAAGTTCTTCACGCATGCTGGGAATGCTGCGTTCCACATTGGTCTTGCGGCGTTTGGACCAAAAGCCCTCTTGGATGGTGACGGCACGAACCGGGACGCAGTGCAGCTTCGCGTACGGGGAGTTGGCGAGATTCAAGACACCTTGATCGCGCCAGGACAGTCGCGGCGCATCGGAAGAGTTCGAAGAGGCTCCGCCGAGGGCCAAAGAGAGTCCTGGATAGGCGAGGCAGGAAGCCGCGAGCGAAGAGGCCGTGGTGGAGAGAAAGCGCCGCCGCGAGACACCATTGTCGGAATTCATGATCTATTGATCCTCCTTTTCGGCGGCGGAGCCCACTTCGCTTGCTTGCTAGTCGGCCGCCCTCGCTCCGCAACTAGGCTCCTACATCTTGATAGAGACGATACGATTCCTCGCCGATGGACGCAAAAGGACGAAATGTAACCTTGCCGGCGTCGCCCTGCACGTGCCAGTCCGCGGAAGAGCGAGAGACCGCCTCCGCGGCGAGCAACTGGGCGCGCGTGTATTTTGTGGGCTGAGCGCCGACAGCGAAGAGCGCCAGCGGCCCGCGGGCTAACGCCACCAGGTTCGCGTTCTGGGCGTCCACGGCTTGCAGGCGCAGCGGCATGCCAATTTCAAATTCCACCTGGTCGCCAGACTTCCAAGTTCTCGATACGGCAAAGAATTTTCCGGGGACCACGTCTCCTTCCACGCGCTTGCCGTTTACGGAGATGCGGGTGTTGCCGTCGGTCCAAGCGGGAATTCGCAGATAGACCGTGAAATTTTCGGCGCGCGCCAGGTCGAACTGAAGCTGCGTCGAGTTGGACGTAGGATAGCTGGTGTGCTGCGTGAGCGAGCAGCGGGTGCCATTCTGCAGCCAGGTCACCTTGGAGGGCAGGAAGAGGTTGACGTACACGCCGTCTTTGGCCGCGTAGTAGGAGCTGATGCCATAGTCGGCGGCCAGTTGCGGGAAAGTGCCGGAGCAGCACGGCCATTTATCTTTGTAGTAGACCTTGCGCGCGCTGTCGTTGTTGTAGTCGGAATAATAGAAACTGCCGCCGTCGGGCAGAATCGGTTTGGCGCCGGCCACGGTGTTGTACAGCACTTGTTCCATGCTGTCCCCGTAGCGAGAGTCTTGCGTCACCCTCAGCAAATAGCGCGTTATTTTGAATTGGCCATACGCGCCGCAGGGAGTCTCGAAGCTGGAGCGCGTGGTGGCCAGGCTGGCCCCGAGCAATCCCTTGCCAGGTTCCACGAATGCTTCATTCGGACCCCATCCGCCGGTGGCATAGCTTTGTTCCTGGACCATGCGAAGGCCGTTGGTTGCGGCGCGCAGGTATTTTTCGTCGCCCAGATTCAGATAGGCCTGCATCGCCGAGCTAAAGGTGTTGACGTGGCTGTAGGCGTGTTTGCCGGGCAGAGCATTCTGGTTTTCGGCGAGAGCGTCGTAGTACTCGTGATAGATGAAGCGCACCGCGAGGTCGCGGTAGCGCGTGTCACCGCTGCGTTGATAAGCCAGGAAGAGATTTTCCGGCAGCGTGTAGGTTTCGTCCCAGGTATAAGCGATGGTTTTGTGCGGCCGGGCTTCCTGCTCGGCGCGGCTTAATGCTTTTTCCGGGAGATGCGGCAAGACGGCGTCGGTGGCGCGTTTCAGCACATCCAGTGCGATGGGATCCGCGGCGAATTCGTGGGCATCAATCAGGCCGCAGCACGTTTTGTCGAACGTATAGCCCGGCAGCCGGTAGTCGACGTAGAACTTTCCGGTGGGTTCCACGGTTTCCGCAAAGCCGCGCACCAAGCGATGCACTTTCTCCTGCGTGGGCTTCGATCCCGTAACCGCATACGCTCGCGCTAACCCGGAAACGTATTGCCCAAACGTATGTCCGGCGATGAAGGCATGAAAATTATCCTTATCGTTAAAATCATCGGCGTTGTCATACCAGCCTCCCATGTCGGGGCCCGGAGCCGGCAGGCCTTCGCGCTGCCGGAAAGGCTTGAGCAATCCATCTTCGTTGAGATTGAGGAACAGCTGATGATTCTGGTCGAACTGTACACGGAAGGGGCCGTCGAGTTGGACGCTGGCGTAGGGGAACACCGCGAGTGGCGGGATGATAGGGCCGTTTGTTGCGGCGGCCCGCGCCCAACTGGGAAGAGCACGAACCGCGACCAGGGCCGCGCCCGAAACTGCCGCTGACTTTAGGAAATGCCGCCTCGATTTGATTTTCATGAGGAAATCTCCTGAGCTGCTTGAGGGGCCTTTGCGGTTCAAATGTCAGAACCGACCCTGAACCGAGTCTCTGAGCACAGAATTTCAGCAAACGTTTGCTCACAGCGCCTAAACTATGTATAACGCGAGCAAAGCATGGCGTCAAACACTAACTGTAATCGTTTTCGTGGATGAAGTATTCTGGGTGTGCAAAACGCCGGTTCGCCGATACTCGGAATGATGCGGATGCTTCGAAAATTTGTCTTGGCCATTCTTCTTGTGGTTTGCCCGTCTACGGTCTTCTCCCAGACCAGCGGCAATGGGATCGAGCCTGTTCGCTCGGCGTTGCGTGCCGGAGAATTCGACAAGGCGGTCGAGCTGAGTCGTGCCGCGCTGCGAGATTCGCCGAACGATGCTCAGCTGTGGACTTTGCAGGGTATTGCGCTCGTCAACAAAGGCGACGCCAAAGGGGCTCGGGCGGCGTTTCAGAGCGCGTTGAAGATCGCTCCGAACAATGTGGCCGCGTTGGCAGGAGCGGCGCAGATCGAGTACCAAGGCGGAACGCAGAGCGCCGTCCCGTTCCTGACTCGATTGCTGCAATTGCGTCCAACGGATCCGACCGGCAACGCCATGCTGGCGGTCCTGGAGTATCGAAAGGGCAACTGCGCCGGTGCAGTTCCGCACTTTGAGAAAGCTGGGCAACTGCTCGACTCGCAGCTCGACGCCTTACATGCTTACGCCACCTGTCTTGTTCGACTAAAACGGCTCGACGATGCGGCCACCATCTTTCAGAAGACCGTGGCCTTGCACCCGGAGGATCCGCGGGAACGCCATTTGCTGGCTTCCATCCAACTGATGGCTCACAAGCCTCAAGAGGCGCTGGCCACCCTGCAGCCGCTGCTTGAGACGACCAGTGTGGATGCCAACACGCTGGAGTTGGCTTCTAGGGCCTACGAAGACCAAGGCGATACGCCCCAGGCGGTCAGCACGCTTCGCCAGGCGCTGTTGCTGCAGCCCCGGAACACCAGTCTCTATCTGGATTTTGCCAACATTTGTTTTGCGCACGAGTCGTTTCAAGTGGGTGTCGACGTGATCAGCGAGGGCCTATTGTTGCAGGAAAACGCGGACGAACTCTACGTAGCGCGCGGAGTCCTCTACGTGCAGTTGGCGCAGTACGATAAAGCGGAGGCGGACTTCGAAAAAGCCTACGAATTGAACCCCAATCAGTCTCTCAGCACCGCCGCGCAGGGTTTGGCTGCCGTGCAGGCCAATGATCTCGATCACGCGCTGGCCTCTATCCAGGAAAAACTACAGCGAAAACCCAACGACGCGCTCCTGCTGTACCTGCAGGCCGATGTTCTATCGCAAAAGGGGGCCGATCCGGGTTCGCCCGAGTTTCAGCTCGCCATGCGTTCGGCTAAGAAAGCGGTAGCTTTGCAGCCTACCCTTGGAGCAGCGCGAGGCGTGCTGGCCAAGCTCTATGTGCAAACGGGAAAATACCAGGAAGCCATTGAACAATGCCGGAAGGCGCTGGTTAGCGATCCCAAGGATCAAACCGCATTGTACCGCTTGATCCAGGCGTTGCGGAAAACCGGGCAAAAGGACGAAATACCCGAGCTGCTCAAGCGTCTCGCGCAGCTCCGCGAGCAGGCTTCTCAAGAGGAGCGCGAGCGATACCGCTACAAGCTGGTGGAAGACCCGCACGGGGACCCCCCGGCGCAGCCATGACCTGTACGCGCAGAAAGTTCATGCGAGTTTCCGTGGGGTCGGCGATCGCACTGACCGCCGAACGGCTACTGGCGCAGGGTGTTTCATCGCACAAGGCCAAGCCTGTGGCTCGGCCGGCCCCTTCCGGCCGGCCCTTCGACGCGCATTTTGTCGATGTAGCCGCCAGCGCCGGACTAAGCGCGCCCACGATATACGGCGGAGTGGAAAGTAAGAAATATATCTTGGAATCGACGGGTTGCGGCTGCGCGTTCATCGACTACGACAACGACGGTTGGATGGATATCTTTCTGCTCTCCGGCACCCGCGTTGAAGGCGCTCCCGACGGCACCACCAACCGGCTCTACAAGAACAATCGCGACGGAACGTTTACCGACGTTACCGAGAAAGCGGGCCTTCACGCTGTCGGTTGGGCTTCGGGAGTTTGTGTCGGAGATTACAACAACGACGGTTTCGAAGACATTTTTTGCACCTACTTCGGACAGAACATTCTCTATCGCAATAATGGTGACGGCACATTTGCGGATGTGACCAAAGCCGCCGGGCTCTGGAACGACCAACCGCGGTGGGGCGCGGGATGCAGTTTTCTGGACTACAACCGCGACGGGCATCTGGATTTGTTTGTCTCGAACTATATCCGTTTCTCCATCGAGCACGCTCCGCTTCCGGGTGAGAACTCCAATTGCAATTGGAAGGGCATTCCCGTTGAATGCGGCCCGCGCGGGCTTCCCAAAGGACGGCATTCGCTTTACAGAAACAATGGCGACGGAACCTTTACCGATGTCAGTCAGCAGGCCGGCATCACGCAGTCCACACAGAGCTACGGCATGACCGTCGTGGTGGCGGATTTGGACGAAGACGGGTGGCCGGACATTTACGTCGCTTGCGATTCCACTCCCAGCTTGCTGTTCATGAACAATCATGACGGAACGTTTCGGGAAGAAGGCGTAGTGCGGGGGGTGGCCCTCAGCGATGACGGAGAAGAACAGGCGGGCATGGGGGTGGGGGTCGGCGATTATGATCTCGATGGGCATCTGGATCTCTTCAAGACCCACTTCGCCGACGACGCCAACGTCCTCTATCACAACGATGGCAAGGGAGACTTCGACGATGTCACCCGGGTGTCTCGTATTGGCGTGGAGACGCGTTATATATGTTGGGGTGCCGGGATCGTGGATCTCGATAACGACGGTTACCCGGAATTGTTCATTACCACAGGTAACGTTTACCCGGAAGTTGGACAAAAACTGGCACAATATCAGAATAAGACGCCTCGGGCGGTGTTTCGCAACCTGGGCAACAACTCCTTCGAAGAACTCGTCGAGGCGGCTGGTCCGGGAGTCGCCGAAGCGCACTGCAGCCGCGGATGTGCCTTCGGGGATTTCGACAATGACGGCGATATCGATATTCTTATCGTGAATTTGAATGAGGTGCCGTCCCTGCTGCGCAACGATATCCGCGGGAAACAGAACTGGATCAAGGTGAAACTGGAGGGAGTTAAGTCCAACCGAAGCGCGATCGGGGCCCGCGTTCTCGCCCATTATGGCGCAAAAACCCAGGCTCAAAGCGTTTTGAGCCAGTGTAGTTTCTACTCCTCGAACGATCCGCGGTTGCACTTTGGTCTCGGCAGTTCGACGTCGGTGGACCTGTCGGTTTTTTGGCCGAACGGGCTGCGCGAAACGTTCAAACACCTCGCTGTCAATCGATTGATTACCCTCAGGGAAGGAGTGGGCCTGGTGTCGAATCGCGGCTGGTCCAGGACCTAGCGGCACTCTCCGCACTCCAGGTTTCGCACAGCCCAGACAGAAATTGCTTGACAACTCTCAAGCATCAAATATATAAATCAACGCAATTCGAGTAAACGTTTACTTCAAGGGTGGGGTGGACGTTGTGCTCGGCTTTGGGGAGGAATGCGCATGCAATCCAAGTCGTTTATTTCGTGGTCTGTTCGAGTTTTACTCGCCGTTTTGTTGTTGGCCGGCACTACTTGGGCTCAATTCACCGGCAACATTCAGGGCACCGTATCAGATCCCAGCGGCTCGGCGGTTACGCAGGCAAGGGTCGTTCTCGTCAACGTTTCCACGCAGGTGTCTGCCAGCACCACCACGGATGCCTCCGGGGACTTCCGCTTTCTGAGTCTAGGCCCCGGTTCCTACAAAATCTCCGTTGAGGCGCCAGGCTTTTCCAAGGCTGAAACGACCGTCACGCTGGAGAGCAATCAAAACCTGACCGTACCCATTTTCGTAAAGGTTGGCGCGGCCACCGAAACGGTAACGGTTACGGCGGAGAATCCGCTGGTGAACACCGCCGACACGCGAAATCAAACGACTCTCCAGACCAAGACGTTGGGAGATTTGCCGCTAGCTGGCCGCAATATGCTCGCGCTGATTGGCGTAGCCCCGGGCGTTTCGGGACTCGGATTGGCCGGTGGTCCGGGCGTAGCTTCGGGGACTCCGGGCTCTGGCGTGGACAACTATTCCACGGAAGAGGCCGTGGACATCAGCGTCAATGGCCAAGGCACGGTGGCGAATATGTGGATTATCGATGGACTGGATGTCACCAGCGCCATTCGGCAAGGAGTTTTGAACCTTACCCCCGACGCCGATTTCGTCCAGGAATTAAACGTTCAGGTAAACACATTTTCGGCGGAGTATGGCCGCGGCAGCGGCCTCCAGGTCACGCAGACGACCAAGTCTGGTTCGGATCAATTTCACGGTTTGGCTAGCGACTACTTCAACTATCAAAAGATGTATGCGAAGTACTCCCTGCCCGGCTCGGATCACGCGTACGCGCCGTTCCATAGCAACAACTTTTCCGGAACGATCAGCGGCCCCATCATTCCCCATCACCAATTCTTTTTTATGTTCGGGGTAGAACCGTCGCGGGCTTCCGCTTCGACTGGCAACGCTACTATCACGTTTCCGGATGCGGCCTTTGCGGCTTTCGCTCAAGCTAACTTCCCCAACACTTTTGGCACCAAGATCTTGAATACCTATACGCCTTCCAAGGCGACCATCAGCGGCGTATCGAAGACCGCCTCGGACGTCTTCGGTACCGACCCGGCGACCGGATGTGACACTTCGGCGACAGCTTTCATACCCTGCGCCACTCCCATGATTGACACCGGAATATTCAACTCGACTGGCTTCCGAAACGGTGATCAATATTTCATTCGTGTCGACAAGTACTTCTCGAAGGACCGCATTTACGGTAGCTTCTTCCGCACGCTCTCCCACCAGAACGCGCCGAATGTCATCCCGCAGTTTTCGACCGCGCAGCACACCGTGCAACGGGCTTTTCAAGTGAACTGGACGCACGACTTCAGTCCAACAACCCTGAATGAAGCTGTCTTCGCACAAAACCGCATCGAGGGCTTCCTGGGCGAGACCGGCGACTTCAGCATCCCGGGCATCAGCGTTTCCGGGCAAAGCGTGGGATACGGCGTAGGTTTCGCGCAAGGCGATTTCATCCAGCACAATTATCACTGGCGCGACGTCCTCACTCATGTCAGGGGCGCTCACGTATTGAAGGTCGGCTACGAAGGCTGGTTTGGCGACGATGTGGAGCCGTTCGAAGGCCCGTGGTCTCATCCAGGCTTCAGCTTCGATAACTTGTTGGCGCTGGCGCAAGACGCTCCGGCCAACGAGAGTGGCGTCATGTATAACCCCATCACCGGGCAGCAGCAGCTTTGGAACTGGAACGCTGCTTCCAAGACGTTTGGCCTTTTTGCGGAGGACACCTGGAAAGCGCGGCGCAATCTGACCTTAACGCTGGGCTTCCGCTTCGACGATCAAGGAAACCCATATTCCCGGTCTGACGCGACTGTTTTCGGCAACTTCCACCTGGGCTCCGGCTCGACTTTCCAGGACCGCGTGGCCACCGGTGTGGCCATACCTTCGAAGAGCGCGGTGAGTCGGGCACCTAAATCCTACACACCACGCATCGGTGCGGCTTGGGACATCAACGGGAAAGGCGACTGGCTGTTGCGCGGCGGATTCGGCATGTATTCCAACTGGCTCACGCCCGCCAACATTCAGGAAGAATTCCGTGGCAATCCGCCGGGCCTCATCCTACCGACCTTTTTCGCGGGCAACGCGCCTGCCAACCGCCCGGTCTTCGTCCAGGGCACAAGTGACAAACCCCCGTTTGGATTTGTGTTCCCCCAGTTGGCTGGCACCGCTTTGTGTCCCGCGGCTCCGTGCTTGGACGCGGCGGGCGGAATTGCAGGTGCCGGGCTAACGATTGGCGGAATCAACCCTGATATCGTGTCTCCGACCGCCTACATTTATGCGGCCACCCTGGAACATCGCCTTGGTAGCTTCCTTGTTGCCAGCGTGCTGTACAGTGGATCACACACCGCAAATCTCGTCGGGGGCGGCAACATTGGGGGAGTCGTTTCCTACGGTCAGGACATCAACGCCTTACCCGGTGACCTGATCGGGAAACCGCCCAACTCCGCTCCAACGCGACTCAATCCGAGTTTTGGGGTAATTAACTACACACAGAATGATCGCGTGTCGAATTACAACGGGATCACTTTTGACCTTAGGGGCAGAGTTAAGCGTGGGTTCTTCGACGTATGGTACATGCGCTCTTCTTCCAAAGATGACGCGGGCATCTATCCAACCGCGACGAACCCTCATCAATTCTATTCCCCTTCACCCTGGGACACTCCCAACCGGGTCTCCGCCAGCTTCAACTACGAACTGCCCGGCCTGAATAACGGCGAGGGCGCTCTGGGGAAACTGACTGGAGGATGGGGTGTAGGCGGAACAAGCGCGTACCAAACCGGCTATCCTTTCAGCGTATTCACGAGCGCGTCGTTCTCAAACGGCGGGGACTTCAACGCTGATGGAGATAACAACGACTACCCGAACGTTGCCAGCTACTCACAGGCAATGTCTCATAGCGCGTTCGTTACCGGCAGCCTCTTGAAGTCGCAGTTCACTGCGCCTACGCTAGGCACTCTGGGCAATGAAAAACCAAATAAATTCCGGAATGCCGCCTACGTGCAGACCAATGTGAACTTTTACAAAAACACGCACATCACCGAGAGGCTCAACTTTCAGCTCCGGTTTGAATTCTACAACTTCTTCAACCATGCCAATTTCCAGGGCATACAGGGAGACCTCTCTCAAGGGAATTTTGGCGTCGCTACGGCTCAAACGCTCCCGAGATTTTGGCAACTAGGGGCCAAGATCACGTTCTAGGCCGCCTGGCAAACAATAACCGGGACCATCGTTTGGCATGGCCGAGCGGTGGTCCCGCACAAATCGCAGGGTCGCAGGCTGCAACCCGGATATCCGGTGCAAGGTCCCTTCGGTTTCAGATTTACAGCGACCCCGTGCCAACGGTAGAGGTGGTGCAACCTCTACCGAGGTCGGGGAAAGGTTCCCGCCACCCCTCCGCTTGTGACTTTGTCAGACCTCCGGTTTTCGCTTGGGAACATCAAATCGCTTCAGTAGTCCATGCCCATGCGTTTGACTGGGAGGAGCGCAAACGATAGGAAGCGTAAAATTTCGGCTTTTGCGTTAAGCGCGAGCGTCGAGGATGACCATGATTGATCTTTCCAGCCTGGAAGTGTGGTTTATTACTGGCAGCCAACATCTCTATGGGCCAGAAGCCCTGAAGACGGTAGGGGAGCACTCCACGGTCATTGCGCGGGCGCTATCTACTTGCGCCTCGATTCCGGTAAGAATCGTTGCCAAGCCCGTAATGACCAGCGGCAATTCCATTCATCAACTTTGCTTGGATGCCAACAGTTCCAGGAACTGCATCGGCTTAATTACCTGGATGCACACCTTCTCCCCAGCCCGAATGTGGATCGGTGGCCTGCAGTTGCTGCACAAACCCTTCTTGCACCTACACACCCAGTTCAATGACGAACTACCGTGGTCCACCATTGATATGGACTTCATGAACCTCAACCAGTCGGCTCATGGGGACCGCGAATACGGCTTCATTGCCGCCCGTATGCGTCTTCCGCGAAAGGTCGTCGTCGGCTCTTGGCAGGACGCCGGCGTCCACGCGGAGGCTGCTGCCTGGATTAGGGCGGCGTGCGCGTGGCGCGACGCTCAGCATCTCCGCATCGCTCGTCTGGGCGATAACATGCGCAACGTAGCGGTCACTGAAGGAGACAAAGTCGACGCGCAGATAAGGCTCGGATATTCGGTAAACGGATACGGCGTCGGCGACTTGGTGCGCCTGGTCCGCCAGGTGAACGACGCCGACGTCGACAAGCTTACCTCGGAATATGACGATACCTACGCGGTCGCCCAGCCGCTTCGCTTCGGTGGAAGTCAGCGGCAAGTCCTGCGCGAAGCCGCCAGAATTGAGCTCGGCTTGCGGCTCTTTCTCGCGGATACCGCATCACAGGCCTTCACCGACACGTTCGAGGACCTACACGGTCTTCCGCAGCTCCCGGGAATTGCCGTGCAGCGTTTGATGGCCGACGGCTACGGTTTCGGTGCAGAGGGCGACTGGAAAGCCGCTGGTCTCGTACGCGCCATGAAGGTCATGAGTCACGGCCTCAAAGGCGGAACCTCCTTCATGGAGGACTACACCTACCATTTGAGAAATGGCGGTCAGGTGCTCGGTGCCCACATGCTCGAGATCTGCCCCTCGATCGCGGACGGCAAGCCATCCGCGGAGGTCCATCCGCTTTCCATCGGAGGCAAAGCCGATCCCGTGCGCCTGGTATTCACCGCATCCAGGGGACGCGCCGTGAATGCTTCGCTGATCGACATGGGAAATCGCTTCCGCTTGATCGTAAATTCGGTAAATCTCGTTGGCCCGGAGAAACCTCTGCCCCAATTGCCGGTGGCGAGAGCCGTTTGGCAACCGGAACCTAGTTTAAAAGTTGCGGCCACCGCCTGGATCCTCGCGGGCGGATCGCACCACACTTCCCTTAGCTACGCCCTGACCGCGGAACATCTACAAGATTTCGCTGACATCGCCGGCCTGGAGTGCTTGCTGATCGACGCCACGACCACGGTCGCCACCTTCGCAAAAGAACTCAAATGGAACGATATGTACTACCACTTGGCAAAAGGAATTTAAGCCATTCGCGGCCGACCCGGCATATCCCGCCGGCTCCGGTTGGAAGAACTCGCTGCCAGTAGAAAGGACAGAAGGCGAAAACGCAATGCTCGTCCGCTCGGACGAACGGTCGTCACTGATCTTGGCACCAACGGCGCTCGCAGATTTCATTTTTGTCGCCGCTTAGTTTTGGACCGCAGCAGATCCATTGGTCCCAGGAGGGTGTTCCGTCCGCCCACGTCCAAATGACCGGCGTAGATTGATGGGACGATCCTGACCCAAGTGAACTCTGGGTTTTTCGAGCTAAACTTGTTCACCAACTGCTGAACGAATTTCTTATTCGGACGTTTTGCCTTTGCAGCCGGCGTGTCCGCACGAACAGTCGATGTCCGGCATCTTTTCCATAGCCTCGCACTGGGTGCTGCAGTACTTGCCGGACGTTGTCACGCACGAACAAACGGGGTGCGCGCACTTCTTAGCTGTTGCAGGAGCCATTTTTTCCTCCCAACTTATGTTCACTGCGGGTGATCGCAACGGCATCTTAGACTGAGGAAAAACCCTTTTCTGTCCTGAACGACACAGATTTAGATGTGACTAACAGAATTGTGAAAGCGGTTTAGTGGACAAATAGATTGTAATTTGTTGGCTTCCATGAGCAATTCTGCCGCTTGCTGGCTAATGATTGTGAAGATTCCAAAATCGCGAAAAGAGTCTTGAAGTGCCCGCTTCTGACTATGTTAGCGGCGTACCGCGTGCGGCCTCGCGCGCCGCTTCGTCAAGCCGGCGGAAGTCCTCGCCTTGAGCCGGCCCCGAAACAAGTAATGCAGAATTGGAGCAAATTCTTTTTTCCGCGCTGGCGGGAACAGCATCGTTCTTCCACCCATACTGTCCAAAACGGAACAGTTTCCTGGTTGGCACGCTGTCATATTTCAGGTTGGCATTTAGTTTGTTGACCCGAGAGGGCTGGTGCCTGAGGAGAATATGAAATGTCCATACAAAATTCAGTTGTCGCAGTGTATTCCACGCATACCGAGGCCGACCAGGCGGTGAAGGAACTGCAGCGCGGCGGGGTCGACATGAAGAAGTTGTCGATCGTTGGGAAAGGCTACCACACCGACGAGCACGCGGTGGGCTACTACAATACCGGCGACCGCATGAAGTACTGGGGCAAAGTCGGTGCGTTCTGGGGAGGTTTCTGGGGACTCTTGTTCGGCTCTGCTTTTTTCATGATTCCGGGTCTAGGCCCAATCCTGGCAGCGGGACCGGTAGTCGGCTGGATCGTGGGAGCGCTCGAAAGCGCAGCGGTAGTCGGAGGACTCGGGGCTCTAGGAGCAGGTCTCTACGGCATAGGAATCCCGAAGGACAGCATTGTGAAATACGAAGCTGCACTAAAGACCGATCAATTCCTGCTAATCGCCCACGGAACGGCTGCAGAGGTAGCCAAGGCGAAGGACATTATCGAAACCACGCACCCCTCCCAATATGCGGTGCATGCAGGTGAAACAGCGGCAGTGGTTGGAGTTTAGCCTTCGGGCGTGTGGAGTGCACGAAGCTTTGTCGATGGACTAGCGCGTCGCCGCTTGCCTTCGACGCGTGTTGTAGACAGGCCAAAGTGTAGAGCAACCCGCGCAAACACGGCGAAAATAGCTGTGGAGCCTCAGGAGCCGGTCCAATTGACCGCGCCGTTTCACCCCCGTTTTCCTGACCTGGCTCAAGGGTTGCCAACGGTATTGCGGGAAGCGTTCCGGTAGTGCGCGGTGCTATTTGCGATCGACTGGCATTCCTGGGAATCGAACGCGAAGAAAAACGGAACACGGCGAATGGGCGCGTGATTCCGCGAGTGCCAGCCGGTTGCGGTCTGCGTTATTCGCACGGATGGTCAAACGTCCGATCGTCAACTTGGCGTGCGGTGTTGCCGGCCTTGGCTGACAGAATGAGGATGGAACTATGAAGACACAAACTTTTTCCCTGGAGCTCTCCCGGGGTACTTCCCCGGATATTTCCCCCGAATTGCTCCACAAGATGGACGCCTATTGGCGCGCAGCCAACTATCTGTCCGTCGGTCAGATTTATCTGTACGACAATCCGCTGCTGAAGCAGCCGCTGAAACTGTCGCACGTGAAGCCACTGGTAGTCGGACATTGGGGAACGACGCCTGGCCAGAACTTCATCTACGTGCACCTGAACCGAGTCATCAAGAAGTATGACCTGGATATGTTCTACATCGCGGGTCCCGGGCATGGTGGCCCGGCGCTGGTGGGCAACGTTTATCTCGAAGGAACCTACAGCGAGGTCTATCCCAACATTACCCAGGACGAAGCCGGAATGAAGAAGCTGTTCAAGCAATTCTCGTTTCCCGGCGGGATTTCCAGCCATGTCGCGCCGACGACGCCTGGGTCGATTCACGAAGGCGGTGAGTTGGGATATTCGCTCAGTCATGCCTTTGGAGCGGCGTTCGACAATCCCGATCTGATCGTTGCCTGCATCATCGGCGACGGCGAAGCGGAAACCGGCCCGCTGGCGACGGCGTGGCAGTCCAACAAACTTCTCAACCCAATTACCGACGGAGCGGTGCTGCCGATCCTGCACCTCAACGGCTACAAGATCAGTAATCCAACGATGCTGGCTCGCATCGAGCATGAAGAATTGGAGCAATTTCTGCGAGGCTGCGGCTGGACGCCCTACTTTGTGGAAGGTGATCAGCCGGACAAGATGCATGAACTCATGGCCACCACTTTGGACAAGGCCGTTGAGGACATCCGGGAAATCCAAAAGAACGCGCGAACAAACAACGATGCCGCTCGGCCGCGCTGGCCTCTGATCGTTCTCAAGTCGCCTAAGGGCTGGACAGGACCGAAGATCGTAGATGGCCTCCAAATCGAGGGCACATTTCGAGCGCACCAGGTTCCGCTCTTGGTGGATTCCGAGCATCCCGAGCATGTCCAGCAGCTTGAAAGCTGGATGAAGAGCTACAAGGCTGAGGAGCTATTCGATAAAAATGGCCGGCTCATCCCAGAATTAGCCGAACTGGCACCGAAGGGCGACCGCCGGATGGGCGCCAATCCGCACACCAACGGGGGAGTTTTGCTGCGCGACCTGCGCATGCCGGATTTTCATCTTCACGCCGTGAATGTGCCTTCGCCCGGCGCCGTCAACGGGCAAGATACCATCGTCCTGGGGAAATTCCTCCGCGACGTCGCCAAGCTGAATCAGGATCAACGCAATTTTCGCGTCTTTGGTCCCGATGAGACTCTGTCGAATCTTCTCGGCGCCGTTTTTGAATTCACGAATCGCCAGTGGGACGCCCGGGAAGAAAAGAATGACGAATTCCTAGCGCCCGCCGGCCGCGTGCTGGACTCGATGCTCAGCGAGCACCAGTGCGAGGGCTGGTTGGAGGGTTATCTCCTGACCGGCCGGCACGGGCTGTTCAACAGCTACGAGGCCTTCATTCGCATCGTGGACTCGATGTTCAGCCAGCACGCCAAGTGGCTGAAGGTAACCCTGGAACTCCCCTGGCGCCGGAAAATCGCCTCGCTGAACTATCTGCTCGCCTCTCACGTCTGGCAGCAGGATCACAACGGCTTCACCCACCAGGATCCCGGCTTCCTCGATCACGTCATCAACAAGAAGGCCGATATCGTTCGCGTTTATCTTCCGCCCGATGCCAATTGTTTGCTGTCGGTCTTCGATCACTGCCTGCGCAGCCGGCATTATGTGAACGTGGTGGTTGCGGGCAAGCACGCCCTTCCGCAATGGCTGACCATGGATGCGGCTGTCGTGCATTGCACCGAAGGAATTGGTATCTGGCAATGGGCCAGCAACGACCAAGGCACCGAGCCGGACGTGGTCATGGCTTGCTGCGGTGACACGCCCACGCTGGAGATTCTGGCCGCCGTTTCCATCCTTCGCCAGCATCTGCCCGATCTGAAAATTCGAGTGATCAATGTCGTCGATCTGATGAAGCTGCAGTCTGCCAGCGAGCACCCTCACGGCCTAAGTGAAGCAGATTACGATTCGCTTTTCACGAAAGACAAACACATCATTTTTGGCTTTCATGGATATCCGACGCTGGTCCACCGGCTGACCTACCGCCGCACCAATCGCAATCTCCACGTCCGAGGCTACAAGGAAGAAGGCACGATCACGACGGCTTTTGACATGAGGGTGCAGAACGACCTCGATCGTTTCCACCTGGTGCAGGACGTGGTCGATCGCCTCACACATTTGGGCTCCAAGGGCGCCTACCTGAAGCAGCAAATGCAGGACAAGCTCATCGAGCACAAGCACTATATCGACCAGCACGGTCAGGATTTGCCGGAAATCCGCGACTGGAAGTGGAGCGGTGACTCAAAATAGGAAGCGATCATGAGGGAACAGTCCGCCAAAGTCGCAGTCATTACAGGAGCGTCAAGCGGCATTGGGCGCGCATGTGCCTTGCTTTTGGTTCGGGAGGGATTCCAAGTGTTTGCCGGTGTTCGGCGGCCGGAAGACGGCGATACGCTCGTGTCCGAGGCTGGGAATTCTCTCATGCCGCTCATCATCGATGTTACTGACACCCAGTCGATCGCGGCAGCGGTGAAAGAAGTTACAGCCACGCTGCAGGGGCGAGACCTGGACGGTCTGGTCAACGTCGCCGGGATCGGAATTACTGGGCCGCTAGAATATGTCACGGCCGCCGATCTTTGCCGAGTCTTCCAGGTGAATGTGTTTGGTCAGCTCGCGGTCACTCAAGCATTTCTGCCACTGATCCGCAACGCGCGCGGTCGAATCGTCAACATAAGTTCGGTCGGCGCGCACATTGCCCTTCCGTTTGGTGGCGTTCTCACCGCGTCCAAAGCCGCAATGGGCATGCTGAACGATGCATTGCGCATGGAGCTTCGTTCTTCTGGCGTCCGTGTCTGCGTGATTGAGCCGGCCTCGATCAATACCCCGGCGGTCGAGAAAACGCTCGGCGACGTGGAAGGGGTCATCCGGCGCCTGCCGCCCGACGGTGCCCGACGCTACGGGGATATGTTGAGAGCGTTTACGAAGCATGCCTATGCGAGGGAACGGAACGGTAACGCACCCGAAATTGTTGCGCGGACGGTGCATCACGCCCTGACCGCCACGCGACCTCGAATTCGCTACACCGTAGGAAAGGGTGCCAAGCTGCTCACGATCCTTCCGAGATTGCTCCCGGATTACCTGCTCGACAGCATCAGAAATCGGCTTTTTGGCTTGTCCGCCTTCATTGGGAAGCAGTAGCCATGCGAAACGCTTTCGAATTGGGAGACGACACGAAATGAATGCACAACAACTTATAGACACCGCGAAGGCGCTGGTCGCCGACGACAAGGGCTTGCTGGCAATGGATGAAAGCAATCCGACCTGCAACAAACGCTTTGCCAAGTTGGGAATTCCGCAGACCGAGGAAGCCCGGCGCGCATACCGAGAGTTGATTGTGACCACGCCGAACCTCGGTGAGTCCATTAGTGGCGCGATCCTCTACGACGAAACGATCCGCCAGAAGAAAAAAGACGGCACTCCCTTTGTGAAAGCTATCACCGATGCCGGAATCATTCCCGGAATCAAAGTGGATACCGGTGCAAAAGCCCTTGCGGGTCATCCCGGAGAGAAAATAACCGAAGGTCTAGACGGTTTGCGCGATCGCCTCGCCGAATACGTGCAAATGGGCGTGCGTTTTGCCAAGTGGCGCGCCGTGATTGCCATAAGCGACGGCATTCCCAGTCGAAGTTGCATCGAGTCCAACGCGAATGCCTTAGCTCGTTATGCCGCTCTGTGCCAGGAGGCCGGACTAGCCCCACTCGTCGAGCCGGAAGTGCTAATGAACGGCGAGCATACCTTGGCGCAGTGCAGCAAAGTAACGGAAGAAGTCCTGCGAGCAGTTTTCAATCAGCTTTACGCGCAGGGAGTGATGCTGGAGGGCATGATCCTGAAGCCCAACATGGTGCTTCCGGGACTGACCTGCCCCAAACAAGAGTCGGTGGACGTCGTGGCCGACGCGACCGTGAGATGTTTCTTGCGTGCCGTCCCCGCCGCCGTTCCCGGGATTGCGTTCTTGTCGGGCGGCCAGTCCGGCGAATTGGCCTCGGCCCGTTTGAATGCCATGAATGTCAGATTCAAGTCGCGAATCCCTTGGGCGTTGGCTTTTTCATTTGCACGCGCCATTCAGCAACCAGCTTTGGAGATTTGGCAAGGCCAACCGGTGAACGTGTTGGCGGCGCAGCATGCTCTCTATCATCGAGCCACGTGCGACCGCGCCGCGCGCCGTGGCGAATACACCGCAGCGATGGAAATAGGAGTTGGTCAGGAACAACACCATGTAGCGCAAGCATCGCGTTGACGGAACACGGCCAAGACTTGGCCGCTGGTAAATCGAAAGAGACATCGCGGTAACAACGCAGTCCCGAGATCGTTCCGGACGCAGTCTAGAAGAAAGGGAACCATGCATGAGAGCAAGCACGATCACCGTCATCAAGTCGCCGTGGGGGATGGCCAGCATGTTCATCATGATGATGGCCCCTACTGGAAGCGGGCTCATCACGATTGGCGTTTTTGGATTGGAATGTTCCTCATGATGGTGGCCATAACTGTCTACCTTATGAGCGACGATCTGTCGCTCGTGCCCAGCAGCCACCCGCGGCAGTCGCAGTCGGACGCGCCGACAAAATAGCGGGGTCCCACGGTCATGAACAGAGAAAGAACAATTACAAGTGAGGCCGAGACCTCAGAAACAGCGGTGCTGGCGCTAATCCCCGATGCGACGAATCTGCTGGCCAACGATGCCCACGAAAAAGATACCGCGAGTCCCGCCCCGCTGTACCCCATGCGCTTCGAGCCGATCTATCAGTATCGGCTTTGGGGCGGCAGGCGTTTGGCCGATCTGCTCACCGCACCCTTGCCCGGCGAAGGCCCGATCGGCGAAGCGTGGATCCTGAGTGACCGCCAAGACCATTCGAGCAAAGTTGCCGACGGTCCTTTGAAAGGGCAGACCATCACTCAATTGATGGAGCGGTCTCGGGAGCAATTGCTGGGCAAGAGAGCCCAGCGTTTCCGACGGTTCCCACTACTTCTAAAGTTCCTCGACGTGCACAAAATGCTCTCGGTTCAGGTGCATCCCGCCGACTCGCAAACCGATATGTTGCCGCCGGGCGAGACCGGGAAAACCGAAGCGTGGGTTGTGTTGCAGTCGGGGACAAGAAGCCGCATCTATGCGGGCCTGAAGCCGGGCACCTCTCCGGCGGATCTTCGGGACGCGCTCACCGATGGGACGGTGGCGAACCATCTTGCATGTTTCACTCCCCAGCCAGGCGACGCCTTTTTCCTGCCAGCCGGAACGGTTCACTCACTCGGCGACGGCGTCCTGGTGTTCGAGGTTCAAGAGAACAGCGACGTAACGTTTCGCCTGTACGACTGGGATCATATTGACGCGAAGACGGGCCGCCCCCGGCCGCTCCAAGTCGATCGTGCGCTTGCCAGCATTCATTTCGCGGACGGTGCAGCCGGGCTAGTGGCGCCAGTGGTGGAGGCGACGACCCCAGTAGAACGCGAGAGACTCTTTGCTTGTGAGCATTTCTGGTTGTGGCGGCTGCGCGGGCACGCGCCATTTATCGTAGGCGCGGCTGGTGTTCCACGTGTGCTCGTATGTCTCGAAGGCTCCGGACAGGTCGAGAGCGACGGCGCAACGTATCCCATCGGAAAAGGCGACGTATTGCTATTGCCGGCAGTGGTCGGAGCTTGTGTTTTTCGGCCGAGTGGCGAGGTGAATTTGCTGGAGATTGGAATACCGGATAGTTTGCGGCCGGGTGGCGGCGGCATGGCTGGCAAGACGCGAAACGCTTCGGCAGCGCGCAGGCATCCAGAGGTGGAAGTTTCGTGAAAAAGCTGAGTTGTTTTTGATCTGGACGGCACACTCGCCGAAAGTAAAGCGTCTCTCGATCCCGAAATGGCAGCGCTGCTCCATAACCTCCTGGGCATCGTCAAAGTGGCGATAATCTCCGGCGGCGATTGGCCACAGTTTGAAAAACAACTGCTCTCCAATCTTCCCCATGACCAATGCCTGGCGAATCTGTCACTCCTTCCCACCTGTGGAACGAAATTCTTCGAATATAAGAGCGATTGGAAAAAACTGTATTCAGAGGATTTCACCGCGGATGAAAAAAAGAAAATCATCTCTTCACTGAAGAAGGCAGTAGCGGAAGCAGGCTTCCAGGTCGAAAAGGTTTGGGGAGAAGTCATTGAAGACCGCGGCAGCCAGATAACATTTTCGGCTTTAGGTCAGCAAGCCCCCATACAAGAAAAGGACAAATGGGATCCCGATTACTCCAAGCGCAAACAAATCAAAGCGATCCTCGACCCTTTGATTCCAGGATTTTCTGTCCGAATGGGTGGCGCCACATCCATCGACGTCACAAAACCAGGTATCGACAAAGCTTACGGAATCAAAAAATTGCGAGAGCTTTTAGGAATTTCCCTGAAAGAAATGATTTTCATCGGGGATGCCTTGTTCCCCGGTGGGAACGACTATCCGGCTGAAGAAGCTGGTGTTGTCTCCATCCCAGTTCGTGGTCCTGATGAGACCAAGCCGGTGACTAAAGCGATCATCGCTTGTCTAGAAAGCCAGCCATGAGCGTGGCCTCGCGAGTAAATGTGGTGACCGGGTTCAAGCTGCAACGCCTGGGCATGTTGATGGAGCCCGAACCAGGCAATCCTCAAGAGATCGAAGGCATTCTGAATCCGGCTGCGGTGCGTGGCCCGGATGGGGCGCTCTATCTCTTTCCGCGGATGGTCGCAAAGGGAAACTATTCGCGCATCGGCGTTGCGCGCGTGCAATTCGATGAGGCCGGCGACCCCATGGGCGTCGAACGGCTCGGCATCGCACTAGAGCCGGAAGCCGATTATGAACGGCGGCCCGATGGCGGCGGGGGCTGCGAAGATCCTCGTGTCACGTTTGTGGAATCACTCCGGCGCTACATCATGTCCTACACAGCATTCTCGCCGGAAGGGCCAAGGATCGCCCTGGCATCCTCAGCGGACCTATTTCACTGGCAGCGTCTGGGGCTTGCGACCTTTGGTCCGTACCGCAACATCGAATTCGGTGACGTGGATGACAAGGATGCCAGTCTCTTCCCCATCGCCATTCCTAATCCATCCGGACATCCGGAACTTGCCATTCTCCACCGGCCGCTTTTTCCCGGCACTCGTCCAGAGGAAACGGCCCGCCACGCCGCGTCCCGTGAGGTTGATCTCGATCGCGAAAGCATCTGGATTTCCTACTGCCCGATGGCCTTGGAGGGACCAAAGTCAATTCGCTTTGGCCGCTTTAGCTCTCATCATCGGCTGGCGACTCCGGTGTCGCCGTGGGAGCGGCTCAAAATCGGCGGTGGAACTCCTCCTGTCCTAACGCGACACGGCTGGCTGATCATCTATCACGGCGTGAAGGAAATCGTGGAACCGAGCAACGATCGTCATCCGTTGTGCTACTCGGCCGGGGTCATGGTGCTCTCGAAGGAACACCCCCAGATGATTCGTTATCGTTCGTCGGAGCCGGTGTTGACGCCGGAGTTGCCGCAAGAACGCAGCGGGATCGTTGCCAACGTTGTGTTTCCCACGGGCATCGACCGACGCGACGATCTTGGCGCACCCGACCGCTTCGACGTCTATTACGGGATGGCCGACAACCGGATCGGGGTCGCACGCCTCGACCTACCGGATTCTTTGCCGCCGGGAGGAGTCGCTGACTCGCCAGGAGCAAAAGTGTAAGGCACTCGATTTTAGGAACTCAGAATCGTGAACGAGACTTCTTCGATAGCGCCGGTCCACCAATTTCCCAAGACCCCTCGGAGCGAGATTCGGTGGAGGGAGAGAGAACAGGAAGGATACACAGTATGAAAGCCGCTGACGAACCGACCAAAGCCCCCGAAGCAAAACCGGAATCGAAACCCAAGACTGCCGAACCGAAGTCGGGGTCCAAGCCCAATGCGCCCGACCCCAAAGACGATCTGAAAACCCTTCCCATGCCGGAAGTGGAGAAGAAATTGGGGTCCTCGCCGAAAGGCCTCAGCCAAGCCGAGGCGCAGAAACGGCTGGCGCAATATGGTCCGAACCAGATCACCGAAAAGAAAACCAACGTATTCCTGAAGTTCCTCAGCTATTTCTGGGGGCCCATTCCGTGGATGATCGAAGGGGCGGTAATTCTGTCGGGGGTCGTCCGGCACTGGTTGGACTTCTTCATCATTCTCTTTCTGCTTCTCTCCAACGCCGTGGTGGCATTTTGGGAGGAACATCAGGCGGGCAACGAAATTGCCGCATTGCGGGCCAAGCTGGCGGTCACGGCCAAGGCCCTGCGAGATGGAAAGTGGGGCGCCCCGAAGGTCGCGGAACTCGTGCCAGGCGACGTCATCCGTCTGCGCCTGGGGGACATCGTGCCGGCCGATGCGCGCTTGTTGGCAGGCGATCCCATTCAAGTCGATCAGTCCGCGTTGACCGGAGAATCTTTGCCTGCGACGCGCAAGCCGGGCGAGGCGGTGTTTTCTGGCTCGATTATCAAGCGGGGCGAAGCCGACGCCATGGTCTACGCCACCGGTGAGAAGACGTACTTCGGCAAGACGGCGCAGTTGGTCCAGGGCGCTCATACCGTCAGCCATTTCCAGCGTGCCGTGCTCAAAATTGGCGACTACCTGATCGTTCTCGCGGTGGTCTTGGTGGCGTTGATTGTTACCGTGGCGCTCTTCCGTCACGATCCAGTCCTCAGCACGTTGGAGTTCGCCCTGGTGCTTCTGGTGGCCGCGATCCCCGTGGCCATGCCCACGGTGTTGTCCGTAACCATGGCCGTCGGCGCACGTCTGCTGGCAAAAAAACAAGCGATCGTGACCAAACTGTCGGCCATCGAGGAACTGGCCGGCGTGGATGTGTTGTGCTCGGACAAGACCGGCACCCTCACCCAAAACAAGTTAACGCTGGGCGATCCTTTCTGCCTGAACAATGTCCCTGCGGACCAGGTCATTCTGTGGGCCGCACTGGCTTCGCGCGCCGAAGATAAGGACACCATCGACCTGGCCGTGATCGGCGGCGTGAAGGACGATAAGGCGTTAAAGGCTTTTCAGGTACTCCATTTCCAGCCGTTCGACCCGGTGCATAAGCGCACGGAAGCTACCGTCAAAGCTTCGGACGGAAAACAGTTCTTTGTGGCCAAGGGCGCACCGCAGGTAATTCTGGAAATGTCCAGCAACGCCGGCGAAGTAAAGCCCGCCGTCGAGAAAGCCGTCAATGAGTTTGCCGGCCGCGGCTTTCGTTCCTTGGGGGTAGCCCGCGCGGATCAGGAAAATAAGTGGCAGTTTGTCGGCGTGTTGCCCATGTTCGATCCGCCCCGCGAGCAGGCCAAAACAACCATCGCGAGCGCCGGGCAGATGGGTGTGAAGGTCAAGATGGTCACCGGCGACCAATTGGCCATCGCTCAGGAAACAGCCCGCCAACTGGGGATGGGTACCAACATCCTTGATGCCGCCGTGTTGCGCGATTCGAAGAATAAAGAGTCTGCGCAGTCGGTGCAGGCCATCGAGAAAGCGGACGGCTTCGCCCAGGTATTCCCCGAAGATAAATACAACATTGTCGACGTTTTGCAAAAGCACGGCCACATCGTTGGCATGACCGGCGACGGGGTGAACGATGCCCCCGCGCTGAAGAAAGCGGACTGCGGCATTGCAGTTTCCGGAGCGACAGACGCGGCGCGCGCCGCCGCTTCCATCGTATTGCTGGCCTCAGGCCTGTCGGTGATCATCGACGCGGTCAAGGAAAGCCGCCGCATATTCCAACGGATGAACAGCTACGCGATCTACCGCATCGCCGAAACGCTGCGCGTGCTGTTCTTCATGACCCTGGCGATCCTGGTCTTTAATTTCTACCCGGTGACCGCGGTGATGATCGTGATGCTCGCCGTGCTGAACGATGGAGCAATCCTGTCCATCGCCTATGACAACGTTCATTACAAGAATAAGCCGGAGGCGTGGAACATGCGCCTGGTGCTGGGTATCTCCACAGTGCTCGGGCTGATCGGAGTCGCAGCTGCATTCGGTCTTTTCTATCTAGGCGAACGCGTATTTCACCTCGATCACGCGCACGTCCAAACGCTGATGTATTTGAAGCTGTCCGTAGCCGGACATCTGACGATTTTTCTGACGCGCACACGCGGCCCGTTCTGGTCCATACGCCCCGCTCGAATCTTGTGGATTGCAGTGCTCGGCACCCAGATGATCGCGACACTAATTGCGGTTTATGGTTTGTTTATGACACCGCTGGGCTGGGGCTGGGCCGGGTTCGTTTGGGGCTATGCGATAATTTGCGCCCTCGCGACTGACCGTGTGAAGTTGCTCGGCTATAAAATTCTTGATCACGTCAAGGACCAGTCTAAACCGCAAGCCGAATCCCCGGCGAAGCCCGAAGCCAAAGCCGAGGCGAAACCTGATGCCAAGGACGAGACGAAACCTGAAGCCAAGGCTGGGCCTAAGCCTGAAGCGAAAGCCGAGTCAAAACCTGAACCCGAATCTGAGCCAAAGCCCGAAGTCAAGACGCAGATCGCGAAACGCGCGTATGAACTCTATGAGGAGCGAGGCAGCAAGGGCGGTCACTCAGTTCAGGACTGGGAGAAGGCGGAGCAGGCGATTCAGAAAGACGAAGCCAAGGCCGAGCCGAAGCCTGAAGCCCGCGCCGAATCAAAGCCGGAGGCCAAGACCGAGCCGAAGGCTGAAGCTCAACCTGAGTCAAAGCCCGAAGCCAAGGCCGAACCGAAGCCCGAAGCCCACGCCGAATCAAAGCCGGAGGCCAAGACCGAGCCAAAGGCCGAAGCTCAACCCGAGCCAAAGCCTGAAGCCAAGACCGAGCCGAAGCCCGAAGCCAAGACCGAGCCGAAGCCCGAAGCCAAGACCGAGCCGAAGCCTGAAGCCAAAGCCGAGCCACCAGCCGATTTGAAGCTGCGCATCAAACGAGTCCATGAACTCTACGAGGAGTTGGGACGTGAGGATGTACGGGAAGTCGAGGAATGGGAGAAAGCGAATCGGGAGACTCCGGAAAAGGAACCCCACAGGTAGCGGCACGAGGACTACGCACCGGACAGGGCCGAAGGGACAAGAATGAAAATCAATTCAAAGGATTTTCGCGTACGGGGAGAAAAGGTCAATCTCAAGAAATGGCCGACCATCATCAAGCCCTTTTGCAAATCCAAGAAACGGTATCAGGAGCTCTTGGAAGAACACGTTGAGGAGTTGAGTTCGCTGCAACGCCTTCACTACGCGTCCGATCACTATGCCTTGCTGCTGATCTTTCAGGCCCTGGACGCGGCCGGCAAGGACGGCTCCATCCGGCACGTTATGTCCGGGGTCAATCCGCAAGGTTGCGAGGTGTTCAGCTTCAAACAGCCGAGTGCCGAAGAACTGAAACATGACTTTCTCTGGCGCACTACATGCCGCCTTCCCGAACGCGGGCGTATCGGCATCTTCAATCGTTCCTACTATGAGGAGGTGCTGGTCGTTCGCGTGCATCCGGAGATTCTGCGCAGCCAGGGCCTCGCGGAGGAGTTGCGCGACGAAAAGACCATTTGGAAAGAGCGGTATCGTTCCATCGTGGACTTGGAAGATCATCTCCACCGTAACGGCACCCACATCGTCAAAATCTTTCTCCACTTATCGAAGAACGAACAACGAAAGCGCTTCCTCGAGCGCATAGATGAGGCGGACAAGAATTGGAAATTCAGCGCCGGGGATATTCACGAAAGAAAATTCTGGAAGCATTACACGAAGGCGTACGAGGAGTGTCTGCGCGCTACCAGCACTCATCACGCGCCCTGGTACATCGTTCCCGCCGATGATAAAGAGAACGCCCGGCTGATCGTTTCCCGAATCGTTATCGATGCGCTCGAAGATCTGAAGATGGCCTATCCCAAGATCACGGCAAAACGCCGGCGAGAATTGAAGTCCATCGGCAAGCAGCTCGCGAAATGATTCTTGAACTATTGGCCGATGGTCGACGAATATTTGGAGAAAGAGTGGATGTCTGATGACAACTTCCCGTTCGGATGCTCTGGTGCTGTTCGGTGTGACTGGCGATCTTGCCCACAAGATGATCTTCCCGGCCCTCTATGCGATGGCGAAACGAGGTGCGCTCAAGGTCCCGGTAATCGGTGTTGCCTTCCCAAAGTGGAGTCTGAAGCGGCTTCGTAATCGCGTCAGGGACAGCATTAAGCGATCAGGTGGCATCGATAACAAGCGTGCCTTCCATCACCTTCTGTCTTCGTTCAGTTACGTCAGTGGGGACTATAAAGACCCCGCCACGTTCACAGCGTTAAAAAAGGCACTGGGCAACGCTCGCCGCCCTGCGCATTATCTAGCCATCCCGCCGTCCCTTTTCGAGACCGTAATCAAAGGTCTTGGCGCCGCGAGTTTGTCCGAGCATGCGCGCGTAATAGTCGAAAAGCCGTTCGGACGCGATCTGGCTTCCGCACGGGAACTCAATCGGGTCGCTAGGTCGGTGTTCCCGGAAGACTCGATCTTCCGCATCGACCACTTCCTCGGCAAGGAAGCGATCATGAATATCCTCTATTTTCGCTTCGCCAATTCCTTCCTCGAGCCCATCTGGAATCGCAACTACGTGGCCAGCGTTCAGATAACCATGGCCGAGGATTTCGGCGTCAAAGGCCGCGGCGCATTTTACGAAACTGCCGGCTGTTTGCGCGACGTGATCGAGAACCACCTCTTCCAGATCGTTGCGCTGCTTGCCATGGAGCCGCCGTCCGGCAGGGACTTCGGAGCCGTGCACGACGAGAAAGCTAAAGTCTTTCAAGCCATGCGTCCGCTGACCTCCAAAGACTTGGTGCGCGGCCAGTACGTTGGCTACCGGAAAGAGCCAGATGTGGCGAAGAACTCTGATGTCGAGACGTTTTGCGCACTACGACTATTCATTGACTCATGGCGCTGGGAAGGTGTGCCGTGGTACGTACGCTCCGGCAAATACTTGCCCGAGACCGCGACCGAGGTCGTGGTCGAGCTTAAATCGCCTCCACAGAAACTTTTCGCTGACTCAACACCAAAAAAGGGGCTGGCGAATTATTTGCGTTTCCGGCTCTCCCCAAGCTCGGCGGTCGCCATCGCCGCTCGAGTAAAGCTCCCAGGAAAGGAGTTCGTTGGAGATCAGCGAGAGCTCTACCTGTTTGAGGAACAGCCGGGAGAGGAGACACCCTACGAGCGGCTTTTGGGAGACGCCATGATCGGAGACGGCGCACTTTTCACGCGTGAAGATGCGGTTGAGGCTGCCTGGACGGTGGTCGATCCTGTGCTTAAAAAGCACCAACGCGTACGCCGGTACAAGCGCCACAGCTGGGGCCCGAAAGACGCTGACGCAATCATCGCTTCAGACGGCGGATGGCACGACCCCAGTCCTAAAGATGGATCAAGATCATGAGCCTGGCGGGACGGTATCTCTGTTAGCCATGGCGTGGTCATCTGCGTCCCTTAAAAACCGATCGTGAAAAACTAGTGAATTCGCTCTCGCGCAGATCTGTGGAGGGCGTTACTTTCGATCACGTGCCGGGTGCGTCGGGATCGTCTACGCCAAGCGAGCCCTGCGCGGCGATCCTGCCGGCGACCGTGGGCTTTCCTTTGAGAATCCACTCAAAGCCTACTCCGATCAGGGCGCCCACCGCTGGCCCAACGATGTAGATCCAAGTCGTGTGGAAGTCGCCGCGCACCAGATCCGGCGCGAGCGAACGCACCGGGTTCATTGAAGCACCCGAAACCGGCGCCGACCATAATCCTGCTAACGCAATATACCCACCCACGGCGATTGCGCCGTTCGTGCCGATGTTCCGCGCACCGGACGCTGTGCCCAAGATCGTGTTCACCAGTCCGGCCGTCAGCACCACTTCCATCGCGAGCGCTTTCGCGTAAGTCACGCCGCTTCCCGGCAACGTCGCGCCGAGGGCGCCAACCGTTCCGAACATGACTCGAAGGAAAACAGCCGCGCCGATGCCTCCGATGACCTGCCCCACGAGGTAGCCCGGGACTCTCTTCCACGGAAAGTTGCGCCGCACTGCAAAAGCTAACGTGACCGCCGGATTCAAATGTGCGCCGCTCACTGAACCCATAAAGTAAATGATAGCCATCACCATAATTCCTGGCGCAACCACGATCATGGCCAGGGTTACGCGGCCGTTGCTCATCGCCGCAACGACGCCCCCACCGGCAGCAACCAGCACCAATAGGAATGTGCCCCAGATCTCCGCGAATACGCGTCGCCACTCAAGGGAGGGATCAAAAAAATCGGGCGCCATTTGCCGATGGATCATCAGTTGCTTCTGCGCCGCCTCCGGCCGACCACGCTCATTCGACTCCATGCCCACCTCCAGTTCAACGCTCGTGTGCGAAATGCTCGCGAACCACCACCGCCGTCGCAAGTAAAATCTCAAGTCTTCCGGTGTTGGACAACTTCCACGGGCATGTGGCTCAGCTTTGCGAAAACGCGGCCCCGACGCCGTAAGGGCCACCAATCGTAAAGATAGATCTGCATCGGTCGCCACATGGCGACCCATCCTGCGATCGTAAGACTCTCGCGGAGGACGCCAGCCCAGGTGCCGGCCTCACCATGCAACAAAGTCTGGATGATAACCAGGCAGGAGGCCAAGAACACCAAACCGATGAACAGACTGGTGCGGCCTTGTTTCATCAAACGACTGAACTCCAATTTGGTCAGTGTGGCGCGGTGGGCGAAGTAGTTGTGCACTGCTTCCGGGACCAGTTCCTTGGGATTCTCCGTCGGCCACTGCTCCAGGTAGATGCGCAACCTCACCTTTGCGCTGGGCGGAAACTCCTGCGCCCAACTTACGATGAATTCCTCTGCGTCGTCGTCGAGGTCCTTCTCGATGAAGGGTGATGGGTCCATCGAGTTGAAGAGTTGGTTTATGTCATGCAGATTCAATTTGATGGTGTTATGCGAGGCTGCTGGGTCCGGCGGAGGATTGCCATGCATTATATGGTCCACGTCGAAACCAGGCGCTGAGTGGCATATGCGCGCAAAAAGTATTGAGCCAGGGAACGATACGCGTGCCAAGTGCTGCGGCAGTGGCCGTGGAACGCAGCGCAAGGTTGAACTTGGGCGCAACTTGGGCGCAAAACTCCCCCTCTGCACTTTGAGCTCAGGGAGTGTCGGCGAGTAAGGCCAACGGATTCAACGGGACTTTTGGTAGGGGCGGGGGGATCGAACCGACGACCTCTTCCTTGCCATGGAAGCGCGCTCCCAGCTGCGCCACAGGCCCACGATTGAAGACAAAAAGCCCACGCCCGCCAAATCGGGATCGATGCAAGTACCGAATTCATTTTCGCCGTTGGCATTCTACGCCGACGCGCCACTTTACATCCCAGGTGCCAAGACTAGGATTCCAGCAGAGCTCGTAACTTGTGAGCATATCTGCGACTCGACGTGACCACCGTTCCTTCTGCCAGTATGATGTCGTATACCCCATCGAACATCGGACGAATCTCGCTGATGCGGGCACTGTTCACGATGGCCGATTTCCGCACTCGGATGAAGTGGTGTGGCGCCAGCTTCTCCTCCAGGTGTGCCAGGGTTTCCCGCAACAGGTGACTGTCGCTGGCGGTGTGTATGCAGGCATAGTTTCCCGTGGCTTCGATCCACAAAACGTGGGAAACGGGAACAAAGAAGATCCGCTTCTTGTCCTTTACCACAAAGCGTTCCAACGGGCGGAGACTACGGAGGGATTGGAGCAGTGGTTCGAGACCTCGATTTGCTTTCCCGCGCTGTTCGAGGACCCGGCGCGCGTGAACCAAGGCCTTGGCAAATCGCTCCTTATCATACGGTTTCAAGAGATAGTCAACAGCGTGCACTTCGAATGCACGAATGGCGTGCGCATCGTGAGCCGTGACGAAGATATATACGGGAGCGGGGCCGGTCGATGGCTCCACATTTTCGATGACTCCAAAACCATCCAGATCAGGCATTAGCACATCGAGAAAAACGATGTCGGGATGAAGTTCATTGATCTGCTCCACCGCACTTATTCCGTTCGCCGCCTCGCCAACAACTTCAATGCCGTTGTGTTCGGCCAGATAGCGACGGATACCGCGGCGGGCGATCGGTTCGTCATCGACGATGAGGATTCGTGTCTTCATGCGAACTCCTCAGTGGAATGGTGATGATGGCCTCACAGCCTCGACCGTTGCCCCCGGTAAGTTCCAGCGACGACTCGTCCCCGTAGAGCTGTTTCAAGCGTGACTGGACGTTGGTGAGTCCGACGCCGAATCGCAGGCGCGATCCCGGTGCCGGGCCCGGGCCATCATCGCGGACGCAGAGCCAAACTCTGCCGTTGTGGCGTTTGGCAGCGATCTCTAGCCGGCCTGCGGCGGAATCGACGCTGATGCCGTGCTTGATGGCATTCTCAACCAGTGGCTGAAGCGCCAGGCTCGGTACATAGACTGCGAGAAGGTCAGGTGGCACGTCCATGTGAACTTTCAAGCGATCATGAAAGCGCGTCTGTTCGATCTCCAGATACTTGCCGACGAACTCGAGCTCGCTCTGCAAGGTGATCTCGTTCTCCCGCCGTTCGAGGGCCATGCGCAGCAAGTCGCCGAGGCAGACTAGCAGATGGCTCGCAGCATCGACGTTTTCCTGCATCAGGATTCCAATGGTGTGAAGACTGTTGAACAAAAAGTGCGGATGTAACTGGCTCTTAAGGTTCTCAAGTTCGGCATGGGAGAGCTGCGTCTCCAGTTGCGCCGCTATAGTCTGGCGCTCCATAGCGGCTTGGTAAAAGTGGATCGACTGATACAATCCCACAACTAACCAATACGTAAGAATGCCAGTAAAGCTCATGGATAGAACACTGACTGCGAACGGCGGGAGAAGGCGCAGCACGCCAGGATCAGTTATGCGAAAAACGGACTGCAGAAGTCCACGGCTCAGAAAGTATTCGGTGACAGATGCCAGGGGAGCCACCATGAGCGACGCGATTGTGTGGATCGCTATATGAGGTACAAACCTCGGCCCCGTCAACGGGAACCGTTTGGCCAGACCAATCACAAGCGGTGTGCACGCCGCCCATACGTACCAGTAGACAAGTTCGGGCGCACCCACGATCACCCAGCTGACGTGCGTGCCCTGTACTTTCACCAGCACGATCCTGCGCACGGCAAACAACAGTCCTACAATCGTCCACGCACACAGGATCAAAATCCATCTCGTCCGTCCCATATCTGGTGCGGCCTGCAGCAATGGTGTGTCGATCCTCCGGCACGGATTATAGCTGAACCTTCGAAGGAGACATCACCGAGGACAGGGCCGCCGTGAGCGCCAAGTCTGCCCTGTGAACGGATCCGTGGCCATAGTATTTGACGGCCAACTCTGACCGCTTGTCTCATTTCGGACGCCGCATGTCACTTTTCCTGCAAACACTGGCTTTTCGCGGCATATGTTCGTGAGCAGGAGCATCGCCAAGAACGTATTGGCATTGGGATGACGCTGTGGCCGACAGGGCCCACAAGGGGAGAAGACAAAATGAAGAGAACTATCGTGATCGTTGGGTTGCTTTTACTCGCCGCGTCGGCGACAGCACAAACAACGTGCGCCCAATCAAAGAACCCGGTAAGTACCGCCCTGAGAGACATTCTGCCCGGCCGGCAGAAAAACACCGTCGCAGCCGTCGAAGCCATGCCCGCCGAAAAATTCAGTTACAAGCCCAGCGCCGACCAGATGACCTTCGGCCGTCTCGTTGTCCACATGGCCGAAACGAATAACCTGCTGTGCGGCAAGGCGGCCGCCGTCCCTGCTCCCAAGGTCGAGGAGGCGAAAGACACGGACTCGAAAGACAAGCTCATCGTCGCGCTCAAGGCCTCCTTCGATTTCTGTTCCGACGCGCTGGCGAATATGGACGATTCGAAACTAGCGGAGACCACGGAAGGATTCGGCGGAAAACAAGTTACACGCGCCTGGTTGAGCCTGATCCTAGCCGGTACTTGGGCCGACCACTACGCCGAAGCCGCAATGTATCTACGCCTGAACGGTGTGTTGCCGCCGACCGCCAAGAAGTAAGAGCGATGCTCTCATTTGTAAAGCTGTAAACGTCGAAACGGAGATCCGTACGAAGTGACCAATCTGAGAACTTGATTCATTGGGAGCATCATGGAAATACTATTCAATGATGTCCGGTACGCCTTCCGCATCATGCGGAAGAGTCCGGGCTTTACTCTCGTAATCATTCTCACGCTGGCATTGGGAATTGGGGCGAACACATCGATCTTCAGCATCGTAAACGCAGTGCTATTGCGTTCCCTGCCGTACTACGACCCCGGTCGTTTGGTGAAGATCACTTTCAACAATCCTGGAATAGGTTTGCGTGACATCCCCTTCTCTGTCCCCGAGTTGGAGGATCTGAAGTCAAGAGCCGGTATCTTCAAGGAAGTAAGCGTTGTCTTCCCTGGCCCCACCAATTTGACCGGCGCCGGACAACAACCGGAACGTCTTGAATTGCTCGAAGTGAGCCCCAACTATTTCTCCATGCTCGGCACAACACCAGAAATCGGGCGGTTATTTGGTCTGCAGGATTTTGCGCTTGGTTTTGCGGAAGCAACTGTGATTAGCGATGACTTATGGCGCCGCTCTTACGGCGGCGACCCGAATATTCTCGGAAAGCGTCTGAAGCTGGACAGCGATCCGTACACGATCGTGGGAGTGGTTCCTGCCGGATTTCGCCACCCCGGAAAGACGATCGCGAGGGATGTGGAAGTGTGGGTCACGTGCGGGTTCAGCGGGGATCCTTATCCGAAACCCGCGCGCAACGTGAAGGTGGCGCGCGAGGCAATCGGACGGCTGAAACCTGGCATCGATGTAACGCAGGCTCAGGCGAGACTGACGGCTATGGCCAGCGAACTCCGAACTGACTTCCCAAACGATTATCCTCCTGAGGCCAAATGGTCCATCGAGATCCAACCTTTGCAGGACTCACTCGTAGGCAATGTGCGTCCCCAACTGCTGGTATTAATGGCCGCAGTAGTTCTAGTCGTGCTAATCGCGTCCGTGAATATCGCAAACCTTCTATTGGCTCGCGCCTCAGGAAGACAGAGAGAAATGGCACTTCGCATCGCGCTCGGGGCTGGCCGTTTTCGCATGGTGCGCCAGATGCTGACGGAGGCGCTCGTGCTCTCTTTTATCTCGGGTGTAGCAGGCGTGCTCGCAGCGAAATTGACCTTGAGTTTCATCATTCACTTTGTTCCCGCTTCAGTTCCCCGGCTTGCCGAAGTGGGTGTCGACCGGACGGTGCTGCTTTTTGCTCTTCTGATTTCCATCTTCACCGGGATCATATTTGGGCTCGCTCCAGCTTTCCAGGCAATGAAAGCCGATATGACTGCCGCAATTCGGGAAGGTGCTCAAGGCTCCGGTTACAGCGCTAAGACATTCCGGTTGAGGAGTCTGCTGATTGTGTCTGAATTGGCGCTTGCTGTTGTGTTGATGGTTGGAGCCGGCTTGCTCCTGCGGACCTTCTGGGGATTGCTTCAGGAGAATCCGGGTTTTAATCCTTCGAGAGTAGTTACTGCAAGCGTCTACCTACCGGTACCGAACGATCCCAAGATGGATGTGTATGCAGACTTCTCAAAAAGGACATCTTTTATCAGAGACGTCATCCGGCGTGTGGCCACGATTCCCGGAATTGATCGGGCCGCCATGACCTCGGACTTGCCAGGCGCGCGTCCAACAACAACCGCCGCACTGGTGATTGAGGACCGCGCGGCCGATTCATCGCAAGGGTTAACGGCGGAACTAATTCGAGTGAGCCCCGAGTATTTCATGCTGATGCAATCCCCGTTGATTCGTGGGCGTTTTTTCCTTGAAAGCGATGAAGGAGGAAAGCAGGAGGTAGCCATCATTGATGAGACTACGGCGCGACGCTATTGGTCGGGCATTGATCCTGTCGGCAGGCGCTTGCGGTTGGGTGGAAATCCCAGCCTTCCTTGGGTAACCGTGGTCGGCATCGTCAAGGATATGAAGCAAGACGGACTTGACACAGATGGTGTCCCACACATATTCAGACCTATCTATCAGCAATCAGGGCGAAGGAGCTCCGAGATGAGCGTGGTGGCAAGGACGCGTCTGCCCGCGTCACTCCTCGAATCGCAGATTCGGAGTGAGGTACAGGCTGTCGATTCTGGTCTGCCAGTATTCAATGTCCGGTCGATGACCGATGTGATGGATGTTTCTATTGCTCCGCGCCGATTCTCGGCGGAATTGGTTGGAGTGTTCGCGGCCGTCGCGATGCTTTTATCCTCCATTGGCATCTATGGATTGCTGGCATACATGGTTGGCCAGAGGTCTCGTGAGATTGGGATCCGAGTCGCCTTGGGAGCCCAGCAGCCTGATATTCTCAAACTCATTCTCGGCAAAGGACTATTGCTCGCCGGTACTGGAATTGCGATTGGATTGATCCTTTCTGCAATCTCAGCACCGCTGATTGCAGGTCTTCTGTATGGCGTTCATCCGATTGATGTGATTGTCTTCGTCACAGTCCCGCTGATTTTGTTGGTTGTCGCCTTTCTGGCGACTTACATTCCCGCTCGTCGCGCGACGATGGTGGATCCAATTATTGCCTTACATGAAAACTAGAACTGCGAGGCTAGAAACGTAACCGACTGCCAAGGAGAAGAAAGTTTCGTTTACGAAAGGCTAGAGGCTCTCAACATCGGAAGATGCGGCGTCGATG
This sequence comes from uncultured Acidobacteriota bacterium, assembly GCA_963788495.1. Classification (GTDB taxonomy): domain Bacteria; phylum Acidobacteriota; class Terriglobia; order Acidiferrales; family UBA7541; genus Acidiferrum. The sequence goes on from CAWBGX010000010.1 coordinate 918,370, forward strand.
CTAGTCAACCGCGAAACTTAGCATAGGCGGTTGCTACTTGAAAAGCGTATGTGACCGCAGAAGTGGTCGTCTACTCGATACTCTACGAATTTAGCCCAAGAATCAGGGGCTATCGATCAAAACCAGACACCATGAGAGACACCAAGCCTTGTAAGCACAAAAAACAAAGGAAGTGGCGGAGAGGGTGGGATTTGAACCCACGGTAGAGTTTCCCCTACGCTCGCTTTCGAGGCGAGTACTTTCAACCGCTCAGTCACCTCTCCGCGGTCAGTTGTAATCGTAGCAGACCCCTTCGTTTTTCAGCAATGAGACAGCGCAGAAGGAAGAAGCGGCTTGGGCAAGGATGCCGCGCTCCAGACGGGTAGAGCTAGCGGCGTTCGGCAAAAAAGGATTGGATCAGCGTCGCGCATTCGGAGGCCAGTACCCCGGAAACGACTTCGACTTGGTGGTTCAGGCGGGGATGCGACAAGATTTCGAAGCACGAGCGGACCGCGCCGCCTTTGGGATCATCGCATCCGTAAACCACGCGCGGCACGCGAGCCTGGATGATGGCTCCAGCGCACATACTGCAAGGCTCGATGGTTACGTACAAAGTGGTGGCCGCCAACCGATAGTTCCCCAGCGCGCGGGCGGCTTCGCGCAGGACCACGATTTCGGCATGGGAGGTGGGGTCGCAGTCGCGGATGGTGCGATTGCCGGAGCGGGCCACAATTTTGCCCTCGCGGACCAACACCGCGCCTACTGGGACTTCTCCCGCACCGGCCGCGGCGCGCGCTTCATCGAGGGCTTGCTGCATGAATTCGAGATCGGCGTCCATACTTCGCGAGAGGATAGCACGTCGGCCGAGGAGAAAAGGCATAACGCAGAGTTCGCAAGCGCGGAGCACGCTTCGGAACTCGGGGCAAGCGGGGGTAACGGAAAGCGGGAAAGACCAATGTACAGGGCCTGGAGAAAGGGCAAAAAGATAACCAATTGTCTTAGTCGAGCAGCGCAGCACCCAAAAAAAAGGAAACACCCGCGCCAGCTTGACAATTGCGGAGGGGAGAAACAAACTACTGCGCATGATCGAGTTCTTGGGCTCGTTGCCGCAGGCCCCATCTTATCCCTACGCTTTTGCGTCTTTACGCCGTGTCCGCTGAAGATTCCCGCATGGAAATCAGACGAGATCCCATCACGCAGAGTTGGGTAGTTCTGGGTCAAAGAGACGCACCGGAAGAATCTGCGCTGGCCTGTCCGTTTGACGCCGGCACGGAGGACAAGCAACCCGCGATTTTGAACTGGCCGGCCGAAGGGCCGTGGCAAGTGCGTGTGCTACCCCACCCGGCGCCGCTGTATCGCGTCGAAGGCGAGCCGGGGCGCTCGGCGGAAGGCATGTACGACAAAATGGGCGCCACCGGAGCGCACGAGGTCGTGGTGGAGACCCCGCACCACGATAAAAAGATGTCGCGGCTCAGCGACGAAGAAATCGAGCGGGTTTTGTGGGTGTGGGCCTCGCGGATTGCCGATTTGAAAAAAGATTCGCGATTCAAGTATGTGGCGGTGTTCAAGAATCAAGGGGCCATGGCCGGCGACGAGTGGTCCCACGCCCATTCCCAAATTACCGCGACGATCTTTGTCCCCCGGCGCATCAAGTACGAGCTGAGTTCCGCCAGCGAGTGGTATCGCGAGCGCGAACGCTGCATCTTCTGCGACGTGGTGCGCCAGGAAGAGAAGCAGGGAAAGCGCATCGTGGATGTCCAGGGCGAGTACTACGCGCTGTGCCCTTATTCTTCGCGAGTTCCTTACGAAATATGGCTGCTGCACCGGCGCCACAATCACTTGTTCGAACAGCCTAGACCCGGCTCCAACCGCAGGCACTTGGCGGCGCTGCTGGGGCGGGTGCTGCGTCGTTTAGAGAAAGTTGCCCCGGCGTTCCATTTGGTGGTGCACACCGCGCCCAACACCCGGAACAAGAAGGGCGAAATGGCCGGCTACTGGAAAACCCTGGCGGACGATTTTCATTGGCACATTGAAATTTTGCCGATACTCGAAAAGCGCAACAAGTCGTACAGCATCAAAGAGGTGTATTTCAACGCGGTGCTGCCGGAGCAGGCCGCCGAGCAGTTGAGGGCACTGGACCCCAATTCATGAAGGCGCGTGGTCCGCGGCGGATCCAGCGGCCACAGCACGGCGGCATCATCTCCTCGCTTCTCTCGCTGCTTTTTGTCGTGCTCTTGTGCGGAGCGCTATATCTCGCGCGGCATCCCATCCTGCGATTCGCCGGCGAAAACTGGATCATCGACGATCCGATGGAGCGCGCCGATGCCATCCTGGTACTGAGTGACGACAACTTCTACGGCGACCGGGCCACCCGGGCAACGCAACTGTACCGCCAGGGAATGGCCCCCATCGTGGTCGCCAGCGGCCGGCGCCTGCGGCCCTACGCGGGCATTGCCGAATTGATGGAGCACGACTTGGTCGAGCGCGGGGTGCCCAAGGACAAGATTCTGCGCGTGGCCCAGGATGCCGACAACACCAAGGACGAGGCTCAAGTCTTGGCGCAGCTCGCCGTACAGCGCAAATGGCGGAGCGTGATCGTGGTGACCTCCAACTATCACACCCGGCGGGCGCGCTATATCTTCACCCGTGTGTTCCCCACGGGGATCACGGTGCGCGTGGCCAGTGCGCCGGACGGGGATTTCGATCCCCAGCGGTGGTGGCTAAAGCGTATATCCATCAAGAAGTTAACAAGAGAATTGGCCGGGATGGCGGTGGCCATCTGGGAATTACGAGAGAAGGACCGGGTGGCGCTGGCAACACCATCCATTGTGGGGCTCCGCGCAGCGAAGCCACAAGCCGTAGTGTAGCGCGTCGCGTAACACCCTAGATTTGCTACCCGCCATTTCACTTTACACCCGCTAAACCCTGTACTATCTTCGATTTTGTGAGTCGCGAGCTCCCCTCCTGCCCGCGAAATGCGACTCGAATAAACTGAATTTTCGCCGAGGTGTCTCGTGTTTAAGAAAGAAGACTCCAGGGCTCCAGCGCCTCCAGAGAGTTCCACCGGGCCGGGTGGGCGTGACGCCTCCGGCGGACTCCCAGTTTCTCCGCATGCTTCGGCGTGCATCAGCCAGGGCATTCGAATCAAAGGCGAGATTACCGGCAGTGAAGATCTGTTTGTGGACGGCTCGGTGGAAGGCAAGCTCAATCTTTCCAACAGCAGCTTAACGGTGGGCCCCAACGGCAGCATCAACGCGGACATCTCTGCGCGTGAGGTGATTGTTCGCGGGCGCGTGGAAGGAAAGATCGCGGGCCGCGAGCGCGTGCAATTGTGGAGCACCGGACAAGTCCTTGGTGAGGTCCAGACGCAACGCTTGGCCATCGAGGATGGGGCCACGCTGCGAGGCAAGGTCGAGACCGGGAGGTTGCCGGACAAAAATTCGGACTCTCGTACCGCCGGGACTTCCACGCCAACTCAGTCCTTAGGTGGTGTCTCGGTGAGTTCCGGGACGGTGGTGCGGTAACCCATGAGTTTTCTGAACAAATTCGGGCTGGGTACCGGCGGAAATACCGCCAACCGGGAGATTTCTCGTCCCGTCGCATCCAGCGGCAGGCCACGCACACCCGCCGGAGCGCCGGCGCCTGCCGTGGGAACCACCCGCCCTCCGGAGTCCCACGAATCGACCCGCGTTTCCAACGGCTTAAAAGAGCTTTTGTGGAACCTGGACGGCCTGGGGCGCGGATCCTTGCTCGACCTGGGAGCGGCCTGGCAGACCACCCTGAGTTTTTTTATCGAACGCTCCTTCCGTGTCTCATCGGAAGACCTTCTTCGTGCTTGGAAGGAGTTTCTGGTTAAAGACGAGGCGGATGCCCGTGGCAAAATGCCGGAGTCGCTGGATGTCACGCCCAGTGGGCGCGCCGCGCGTTTCCTCGAATCCAACCTACAATATCCGGAGGCTTCGTTTGATGCCATTCTGGTTTGGGACTTGCTCGATTATCTCGAACCCGCCATGGGCAAGCAGACCGTGGCATGTCTGACCGAGTTGCTCCGGCCCGGCGGCGTAGTGTTCGCCATGTTCCACAGCAAGAAGCCGGAAGGTTTTCAACGCTATCGGGTGGCGGATTCGAACACCTTGCAGGTCATTTCCTGCCCGGTGCTTTGCCCCGCACAGCGAGTTTATCAAAATCGCGAAATCCAGGATCTCTTCGGACGGTACCGCACTACGAAAGCATTTGTCGGCCGGGATCAGCTTCGCGAAACTCTGTTCATCAAGTAATTCTCGCCTGAGAACGAACCTTCAAGCACAGAAGGCGCTCTCTCGCGTTTTCTCATTCTCCCTTGCATTCCACGGATTGCGGGTGTAAATGTGGGGCGTGAGCTCGATGAGCTCCGGAGGGGAGCATGACTCCACCGGGCTTAGAGCAGCACGAAAGCTGATCACACCGCTCTCGCGGTGCGCGTCGCTCGCGAAACACACGCGTAGCCAGCGTCGCTTCCGAGACGACACAGCAAATTAGAGAAGGGGAGCCCGAGCGGCTCCCCTTTCTGTTTGTAATCGTTACTGCTTTCTGGATGCCGTGCGGTGATGACGGTGATGGTTGCTTGCACCGCGGTGCCCGTGGCGGTGGCGATGCGAAGTGGCCCGGGCCGGGCGCAGACGGGCGGCGGCGGCCGGCGGATTGGGCTGCGCCGCGCGGGCTGGCTGCGCTTCAGGAACCAGAAGCGTTGCTGCTGCCAGAAGAACAATACTCAACATGCGTTTCACGGTAATTCTCCTAAAACAAGCGACTCCCCGCGAGATCATTGAAGCACAAGCGAGCGGCAAAGTCGCGCCCGGAATTTGCCGCGAACGTGTCGCGGCCACTCGCTGTTGCAGGCGGAATGCAAGATTGGGGCGAAAGACCAGCCGGGGCTCACGAAAGGCGAATTGATCCTTGGCGTGAAACGTGTGGGATTTACCTGCCGGCTCTGGCGGTTTCCAGCCAGTGAATGGTATCGCGTTGACTAGAGATGATCTGCGCCTGCCACACCAAGATGACGCACATGGCGCTCATCCCAATCAGACAGAGAGCCAGAACCAAGCCCTTTTGTGATTCCGTCGCTGGATTTTCAAGATTGCGCCCAAGCCATGACATATAAGGGGTCTCCTGGTGCTCGGCGAAAACTAGCAACTGCGAGAGGGCCGAGTGGAAGTGTCTTTCAATTTTCTTCCCTGTACCAAAGGGCAACTGAATGGCCAGTAGTGCAGGTTCCTTGAACATCTTAGTCTTGAAGTATCAGCATGAAAACAAATGACTTAGACTTGGCGGCGCAGCGGCCGTACTCCAGGGGTAGCCGTATGTGTGCAAACAGCCGGGGCATTAGAGACACTTTTTTCCCCAAAGCCCTCAGCTGCGCTTCAGCTTCTGGAACCGAGGCTAGCCAGCACCAGATCCCAAGTGTCGGGAGCCGGGAACGGGATCTCCCTGGCTTTTGCAGGCCGGGAAGGGGCGGAGCTATCTGAGGCGGGATGACCCAGGAGGATGGCGCGATCACAGGCGGCAAATAGCTCCTGGGACTCCTCCTGTGTGGCAATGCCCAGGATGGCCGGGCGTGAGCGCAGGGCGCGCTCGTAGAGCTTAGAAAGCGCCTGGACGCATAGACCTAGCCCAGCGCCGACGGCCAACGACCAAAGGACGCCATGCTGGCGCAGTTGGAGGTTGCGGCTGCGGCCTTCCGCCACGAAGCGCTCAATATCCTGCTCGGAGGCCCCGGCGAAGAAGAAGAGCTCGTCGAAATCGCGCTGGCGGGCCAGGTCCGCGTCCTGAAGGGGCAGACCGGAATTTTGCATCACTTGCCGCGCGGAAAGCGAGCGCAGGGTCACCACCGACACTCCCGTATCCTCCGACAGCGACTCCAGCGCTTCGCGGGCCGCAGGCTGGGGTTCCGCGATCGGAATGCACGTGAACCGCCCGAGACGCACAGTCTTGGCCGGGCGCAAGTGGAAATAGCCCTCCGGCAGATAGACGCCGCAGCCCTCTTCGGCGATGAAGGGGTGACTGTGGTCCAGCCTGCGGCGCGGATCGTCCATCTGGCCGCGGGAACGGGAGGTTACCCACACGGCGGGAATGCCGGCGTGGTCGAGAGCGGCGGTGAACTCGTCGAATCCTGGGCTGATCTTTCCCCGCGGCGGTAGCAAGGCGTCGACACCGCAGAACACGAGCGTAGAAGTCTGGCGCAAGCATTGGTCCCCGGATGCAGGGATTCATTCTAGCGGATATTGCAGGGGAGCTTGCGGCAAGAAAAAGGGCGGGCAGAAGATTCTGCCCGCCCCACCTGCCCCAGTCTACATCGACCGGGTCTGTCTTTTGCTTGTTCAGTTACCGGAAGTGGACGTGGTCTGAGGTTGCGAGTTCGCCTTGGGGATGCTGACGTAGCCGCTGACCATATTCTTGCCGGCCTTGTTGACCACCATCTCTTCAGGGAAACGCGCGCCCGAGGTGTAGAAGAAGACGGGCTCGTTGAGAGCGCGGTTCTTTTTCTCGAAACGCTTGTCTTCGACGGTCATAACCACGGTGAAGCGGTTGTTCTTCTCGTTTACGCCCTTGAGTTCGACGGTGACATTGCCAACCTTGGTGGGCTTGTTCTTGCCGTCGATGCTGAATTCGACGTACTCGCGCTCGCCGAGGCGGCGGAGCTGGTCGATTTCATCATGGTTGCGCGCGATGAGCGTGCCCATCTCGCTGCGAGCCATCTTCAAGTCTTCCTTGGTGGAATCGAGGTCGGTGCGGACCGTGCCAACCTTGGTGTCGACGGTCTTGACGTCGTCCGAGGTCGCCTTGGTCGCCAGCTCGGTGTGAACCGAGGTGTCGAGCGCGGTCAGCTTCTGGGTAGTCTCATCGTTCAGCTTAGCCGCTTCTTCGCGGGCGTTCTTGAGCTGGCCCTGGGTGATCTTGAGCTTCTTGGTGACCACGGTCAGATCGCCTTGCAGATCGGTGTTGGCCTTTTCGTCCTGGGCGAGGCGGTCTTTGAGAGACGAGACATCCTGCTGCATGGACTGCTGGGTGGACTTAAGCTGAGAAGCAACCGAAGCTTGCGTTGCATCGAGCTTAGATGATGCGTTCCAGCCGAACCACAGGCCGCCCACCGCAATGAGTCCTAGCACGATGATCGCGGGAAGCTGCCAAGCTGGTGATTCTCGTTCAATGATGGTTTCGTCGGACATATAGAGTTTTTCTCCTCACCCCTGGATGGGCGAAATTTGTTTTCTAACTGATCGGCCCGTAACACGGAAAGTGCATGCGTGGCACCAAAGGCCGCCGTTTGAGAAATGGTCCGGGGCTCTCCGTAAGTAGCTGATAAAAAATGGCTTGGTTGGTGACGCAGGTATTTGGCGCGCAGGCGACCGAGTACTAGTCCTAGGAAAGATTACTCGATATGTTCCTTTCCATCGAAATTTCGCACTTTCTTTGCCTACAGGACACCCAAACCCGCTAGGTCGGTGGCGAGTTGATCGGGCGACTGGTAGTGGATTCCGGCCATTCCAAGCCGCTGAGCGGCTTCCACATAGGCCAGGACGTCATCTATATAGACGGCCTCACCAGCCTGCACCTTGCAGGCCCGCAGAGCCTCGCGGTAGATGAGCGGATTGGGCTTGCTGGCGCCTACGGCGCAGGAGTAGATGCGCTTGGAGAAGAACCGGAAGAAATTGTAGTTGGGCTCCATGTGAGCTACATGGATGGGATCGGTGTTGGAAAGGAGCGCAAGACAGTATCCCTTGGCGAGTTTCTCAAAGAGAGACACATCTTGGATCGGCTCGGGGTCCAGGGCCCGATTCCAGGCTTCGGTAAATTGCTCGAAGGTGAGCGGGATGCCAAAGCGTTTGCCCAGGTGGAGGTGCCAATCGCGGGGAGACATTCGTCCTTCTTGCCAGTCCGGCCAGCGGGGATCTTTTTCGATGGCCGCCCACATTTCGGGGGGCGACAGGGAGGGACCCGCGCCCAGGCCGCTCATGGCCCGGGCGACATCCACGCGAACCAGAACGCGGCCAATATCAAAGATCACGGCGCGAAGCTTTTGCGACGACACTACTGGCCCTCGCGCTTTGGTTTTCCTGTCTTGCGCGACCGAACGATGCTGATAATTGCGGGAAGCACGGAGACCAACACCACCACCGCGATCACATAGTGGATGCGCTGGCCAATGTTGGGAACCGAGCGGCCGAGGGAGAAACCTCCCAGAATCATGGCGCCGACCCACAGCACGCCGCCACAAACATCGAAGCCCAGATACCGCAGATAAGGCATGGCCGCCGCGCCGGCGACGGGCGGGCAAAAGGTGCGAACAATGGGCACGAAACGCGCGAAAATCACCGCCCGGCCCCCGTATTTCTCATAGAAGTCATGAGCCCGCTGGAGGTGGCTGCGGCGGAAGAAGAAGGAGTCTTCGCGGCGATAGAGCGCCGGGCCGGCGGTGCGGCCGATCCAGTAGCCGACCTGATCTCCGACGACGGCGCAGAGCATGACCGGAAGGAGTAGTTCCCAGAGAGGCACCACGCCCGCCGCGGCGAAAATGCCCGCGGTGATCAGCAGAGAATCGCCAGGAAGAAAGAAGCCCACGAAAAAGCCGGTCTCCACGAAGACGACGCCACAGACGAGCGGAGAGCCTCCCGCGCGGATTAGTTCTTGGAGTCCTTGGGGATCGTACAGCGAGCGGAGGAAGTGAAGGATGGATTCGAGCACGCGGCGTTGTTCCTGGCAGTGGTCCCTATAACCGCTTGCACCGGCGCGAACTCAAGGGCACGCGAACGAGCTGAAGCAAGAGCACCGCAGCCAATACGGTAACAGAAAACGACAAAATCCTCCCTGGATTCGTACCACAAAAGCCCCGTGGCGCTGGCCGCGGCGACGATCCAGGAGTCGGGGCGAATCATCGAACCGCCTCGGCCAACCAAAGATAACCTTGTGCCTCCGCTTCCGGATTGCGGACGGTGGCCTCCGCCTCGGCGCGCTCGAGGAACTTGTGGATGCGCGGGAGGGCCCGGCGGGCCACGGCCGCCCCTGCGGCGATAGCGTCGTCCGCGCGGTCAAAATCATCCCAGGCGATGGACTGCACATCGGGCCGGAGGACCAGATCCGCGTGGCGCTCCCAGGCCTCGGTTTGGTGTTTCTGAGCGGCATGAACGGCGCGCGCGACCACTTGGAAGACGTTGGAGGGGGCGCCGCGATGTCCGTCCTGGATTCCCACCGAAACGCCGAGAACGAACTCGGCACCCAGATCCCTTGCGGCGCGCGTCGGGACGGGAGCCACCAGGCCGCCATCGGCCAGATGGCGTGTGCCGATCTGGACGGGCTCGAACAGGCCCGGGAAGGCGCAGCTGGCGCGAATGGCATCGACCAGATTTCCCTGCGTGAAGACAACTGGCTCGCCGCTATTAAGGTCCGTGGCGACCACCGCCATCGGTATGCGCAGATCCTCGAATTGGCGGGAATCGAAAACGCGCTCAATCAGGTCGCCCAGGCGATGGTTACTGGCCAGACCCAGCCGGGAGACCCGCCAACGGGCGATGTCCCGGAAACGCAGGGTGCGGCAGGTAGCCATGATGCGGGCCAGGGGCGCGCCGCTGGCGTAGGCCGCGCCGAGAATGCTGCCGACGCTGGTGCCGGCGATATACGAGATGGGAATTTGATTTTGCTCGAGGACCTGTAAAACGCCTAGGTGCGCGAAACCCCGTGCGAAACCTCCGCCAAGGGCGAGGCCGATACCTGTCCGGAAGGCCGGTATGGCCCGGTGGCGCAGGTCGGATTGGCTGTTGTTCTTCACAAGGGGAAGAATGCCAGTTTGGTCCGCAGCGGCCAATGGGCCGCGCGTCCCTAAAAAACAGTACCGATGTACTTCGCGCGAATGATAGAGGTCGGGCCCCGCTCTAAGGCTAAACAGTACCTTCTTACTAGTTTTGTACCCTCGCTGTACCATTGGCGGCCGCGGCGCCGTAAGCGATTCTGTCTTACGTCAGGCAGGATCGAGACCTTGAGGGGAGCGGAATGGACAAGCCATACGCAGGGTGGGTGGGACTTCCGGTGGTTCTCCAGGTGGCCCTGGGCGATATCAAGGTGCCGCTGCGCGGGAAGCTGCTGAAAGACGGCGACGAGACGGTGCGGATGAGGATCGGTGACGGTTGGGATGTGGACATCTATAAGGCCATGATCCTGGCAGTCGAAGAAGACGCCATGGGCGTACTGCAAGCGTGAGGCGAACCGACATGAACAACCAAGTACCCAAATTCGTTACGCAAGGCCGAGCATCGCTGCTTCTGGGGATCCCCGAGGACGAGTTGAGCCGCATCTCGAGCGAATCGGGATTGGGGCACACCGAGCGAGCTGGGGACCAGCAAGAGACGTTTTTCACCTATGAAGAGCTACGGCAGATTTGCGTGATGTCGCTGCAAGAGGTGCACTAAGAGTTTAAATCGAGTTTCCTCCGGCCCCCCTCTGTAACGCCCCCAACCCCGGGTCCTTCTCCCCCCAGAAGACCCGGGGTTTCCCTTTTGAGCTGAAGCCTCCGAGCGATTTGAAGGAAAGAGCGACGCGTCGCTCTTTCCTTGGATTTTCCGGGAGTTTCTGTTGGTCTTCTGCGGCAGATAGCTTGTCGTGGCGTTCGGGGCTGGATCGGAACGCTGGATTGCATTGAAACTAGCCGGGACTTGGCCCTCTGATCTCGTTGTAAACTACCCGGCGTCACCGGCTATCTGACCGGCACTCGCCGGCGGAACGTGCGTGAATACAGGTAACGGCTCGGAGTAACTTGCATGATCTTCCCGCAATTGGCTCAATTCACCGATATTGCTCTGGTGCTCCTGCGCTTGATGGTTGGCATCGTGTTCATCACCAGCGGCTACAAGCATGTTAAAGACCCGGCAACGCGGAGCCAGGACATTGGGATGAGCAAGAGCTTCACCATTTTTCTGGGTGCAGCCGAGTTGGCTGGCGGCCTCGGAGTAATTTCGGGCGTTCTCGCACAACTCGCCGCCATCGGTTTGATTTTGGTCATGCTCGGCGCCATACAAAAGAAAGTATTTACTTGGCACACCGGTTTCTGGGGCAAATCGGGGACCGACGGCTGGAGTTACGACACTATGCTGGTCATCATGAATCTGGTTATCGTCACCACCGGCGGCGGAAACCTGACGCTCACGCACCTAATCCAGTAAAACCCTCGATCGCGTCAGGAGGCTCAAGATGAACGATCCACAAAAGAAGGAGCAGCATTCTGGAGTGCGAGATCAAGAGATCCGCGCGGCACTGGATCAGCATTGGGCGGCGTCCGATGCCAACGATTTTGAAACGGAGCACCGCATCTATCACGAGGACGCGGTGCTGGAATACCCGCAGTCCGGCGAGCGAACCCGCGGTCGACGCAACATACAAGGCCAACGTGCTAGTCAGCCGAACAAAAAGCGGTTTTCTATCCGACGAATCATTGGCGGCGGTGATCTTTGGGTCACCGAATTCATCCTGACCTATGACGGCAAGCCGTCCTACACCGTGAGCATCATGGAGTTCCGGGACGACAAGGTTGCGCGGGAAACACAGTACTTTGCGGATCCATTCGTGGCTCCCGCATCGCGCGCTCAATGGGTCGAACGGATGGACACATAAGCTCAAGGCGCGAGAATTCAAAAACGCAGAGTGTTTGTCTGATTTCGTCTTTCTCTTTGACAGATTGCGGCTGGGCAGGGAGACTTACCCCCGATTGAGCGAAGGAGTCTGGATGTCTTCCAAGGGGTGGCCATTTTGCAGGCTTGGTGTTGCCGTGGTGGTTGCGCTGGCTGTTTATGCGACGGTTCTGCCCGCCAAGTTGGGCTTGGTTCCGGCGGGCGAAGACTATGAGTTGGTCATTGCCAATGGGCGGGTCATCGATCCTGAGTCTGGGTTGGATGCGGTGCGTAATGTGGGCATTCGCGGGGGCAAGATTGCGGCGATCGCGGCGGAGCCGCTGGCCGGCAAGGCCACGATCGATGCGAAGGGATTGGTGGTCGCGCCGGGATTCATTGATTTGCATGAGCATGGGCAGGAGGCGCGCAACTATGAGTTTCAGGCGCGCGACGGCGTGACCACATCCTTGGAACTGGAAGCAGGGACGGACGACGTGGATCGCTGGTACGCGGCGCGGGAAGGGAAGTCGCTGATCAATTTCGGCGTGAGCATCGGACATATTCCGGTGCGCATGAAGGTGATGCACGATCCTGGCACGTTTCTGCCGACCGGCGATGCGGCGCACCGTGCGGCAACCGCTGAAGAACTGACGGAAATCGAACAGCAGATGGAGAAGGGTTTTCAGCGCGGGGCGGTGGCCGAAGGGATGGGAGTGAACTACACGGCGGCGGCGACGCATCCGGAAATCGTGGATATGTTCCGGATTGCCGCAAAGTATGGAGCGTCCGTGCACGTACACCTGCGTTACGGCGGCATAAAAGAGCCCATGACCGGGCTTGCGGCGCTGGAAGAGGTAGTGGCGGCTGCGGCGGCCACCGGCGCGCCCTTGCACGTGGTGCACATCACCAGCATGGGATTGCGAGACACGCCGGAGCTGATCTCCATGGTGGAGGGCGCGCAACGGCACGGACTGGACGTGACCACGGAGTGTTATCCGTACACCGCGGGAAGCACGGCGCTGCAATCGGCGGTCTTCGATCCCGGCTGGCAGGAGAGCATGGGGATTACATACAAGGATATTCAGTGGACGGCGACGGGCGAGCGGCTGACCGCGGAAAAGTTCGAGAAATACCGCAAGCTGGGCGGGATCGTGGTGATCCACTCGATTCCCGAAGAGGCGGCGCGTACGGCGGTGGCGAATCCGATGGTGATGATCGCCAGCGACGGGATGATGATCACCGGGGCGAAAGTGCATCCGCGCGGCCAGGGGACGTTTTCGCGGGTTCTGGGGCTTTACGTTCGAGAAGAGAAGGCGCTGGATTTGATGACCGCGCTGCGCAAGATGACGCTGATGCCGGCGCAGCGATTGGAAAAGCGCGCGCCGGTGTTCCGGGACAAAGGCCGGATCCGCGTGGGGGCGGACGCCGACATTACCGTTTTCGATCCCGCTCGGGTGATCGATAAAGCGACCTACGAGGAGCCGCTGCAATATTCTGAAGGGATTCCGTTTGTGCTGGTGAACGGGGTTCCTGTGGTGAAGGATGGACAGCTGGTCGTTGGCGTGCTTCCCGGCCGGGCGGCGCGTGCTCCGATTGTGCATTAGAACCAAAATCAATTTCTGACATTGCCTGATTGAGACGCGGGAGCGGTATGCCGAACGAGATGACCGGAGCCGGGGGAACCGCCGGGGCGCGCCATGCCGTGCTGGCCGGCTTTCTCGGTTGGACCATGGATGCGTTCGACTTTTTCGTCGTGGTTTTCTTGATCGATACGCTGGCGCACCAGTTTGGGGTGCCCAAGAAAGACATCGTGCGCACGTTGACGGCGACGCTGGCGCTGCGGCCGGTCGGGGCGTTGCTGTTTGGCCTGCTGGCGGACCGCTATGGGCGGCGCATTCCGCTGATGGCCAACGTGATTTATTTTTCGGTGATCGAACTACTGTGTGGTTTCTCGCCGAATTACACATTTTTTCTGGTGATGCGGGCGCTCTTCGGCATCGGCATGGGCGGAGAGTGGGGAGTAGGCGCTTCGCTGGTGATGGAGGCGGCTCCGGTGCGCTGGCGCGGCATCCTGAGCGGGATATTGCAAAGCGGCTATCCCAGCGGCTACTTGCTGGCCGCCCTCGCGGCGCGCTTTATGTTGCCGGCTTGGGGTTGGCGCCCGATGTTCTGGGTGGGGGCAATACCGGCGTTGCTGGCGCTGTATATTCGGGCGAAAGTGCCGGAGTCCGAGGCTTGGAAGCAGAATCGAGTGGCCAGCACCGGGCAGGTGCTGAAAATCGTCGCCAAGGAATGGAAGCGCTTTGTGTATCTCGTGGTGCTGATGACCTTCATGATGTTTCTCTCGCACGGGACGCAGGATTTGTATCCGGATTTCTTGCAGGAAGCGCACAAAGTGTCTGCCGCGGTGAGCGCGAACGTAGCCATCGTCTACAACGTAGGTGCGCTGTTCGGAACAGTCTTGTTCGGACATTTCTCGCAGCGCGCGGGACGCCGCAAGGGCATGATCGCCGCGCTGGGACTGTCGCTGCTGGTTATTCCCCTTTGGGCTTTTAGCGGTGGGCTGCTGTGGTTGATCGTGGGTGCTTTTTTGATGCAGGCCGGCGTGCAGGGAGCCTGGGGAGTCATCCCCGTGCATCTGAACGAACTCTCGGCTGATGCGGCTCGCGGTTTGATGCCCGGACTGGCCTATCAATTGGGAATCTTGTTGGCGTCTCCGACGAATTCGATTGAGTACGCTTTGCGGGACCGCGTGGGCTATCAGTGGGCGATTGCCGGCTTTGAGATTGTGACCATCCTGGTGCTGGCGACGGTGTTGTGGTTCGGTAAGGAAGCGCATGGGCGGAGCTTTGTGCGGGCCCAGAGCGAGGACGCCAGCCGCGACGGGTGAGAAGGAATGCGGCGTGGTGGATGGGCGGCTCGGCAATGTGATAATATTTGGAGATTGTGCGCCCGTAGCTCAGTTGGATAGAGCGTCTGGCTACGAACCAGAAGGTCGGGAGTTCGAGTCCCCCCGGGCGCACCATTTCTTTTTGACGCAGGGGATTGGGTCGAAGTAGTTTTCCTCCAGGAACATCAGCCGGGCTTTTGAGTAGGACGGTTCCCATGAAGTCGCGCACTTTCTAGAGTTAAGATGCGTCTGGGCAGAACCTTACTAGAAATATGCAAACTCTGGTCAAATCCATTCCGCCAAAGGCGAGAGGGAACATGAAAATAAAAATCATGTTGGTAGGCGCTTTGGTGCTGGCCGGCGGTTTGCTGGCGTCACGGGCCAGGATGCCCACGGGCAATGCGGAGCAAGAGATCCGGGCGCTGGAAGACAAGGCCAATGCGGCTTACGCCGCCAACGATCTGCCAACTTATTTTTCGTTTTACGCGACTGATTTCACGCAATGGCTGCCGGAAGGGCGCACGGATCTGCCCAGCTATCAGAAAGAATGGACGGAGTTTGTGCACGGCGGCGGGCGGGTGGAAGCGGTCAATCTTTCGGACATGCACGTGCAGATCGGGCCGAGCGGCGACACGGCGGTGGCCAGCTACCTCATTCACGTGCGCACCCGCGATGCCAAGGGTGTGGTAACGGACGAGGACAATCAGGAATCGGACGTGCTTTTTAAGCGCGGCGGCGTTTGGAAGATTGTTTTCCTGCACTACTCGTCGGCGCCGAAGAAGACCGCGCAGTAGCTATTCTTGCCGGTTGGGGGGGCACGATTTTGGGATACGAAAAATGAGCGCTGCAGACGATCGCAAACTCGGGATGGATCGGCCGATTGCGCGCCGCGATTTTTTAAACGGCGTGGCCGCCGGCGTCGGCGGCGCTTTCGCCGTGGGTTGTATTCCGGGACTGGAATGGTCTGCCGAGGCCGCCGAATTTTTTGCGCAGGATAAGCCGGGGTATTATCCGCCGGCGCTTACCGGGATGCGCGGCAGCTCCGCCGGTTCGTTCGAAGCGGCGCACGCCCTGCGCGACGCTGAGTTCTGGAAAAAGGCCGGGCCGCCCGTCGATACGCGAGAGACTTACGATCTGGTGGTTGTGGGCGGGGGCATCAGCGGCCTGGCGGCGGCTTATTTCTATCGCAAGGCCAATCCTTCCGCACGCGTTCTCATTCTCGACAATCATGATGACTTCGGCGGGCACGCCAAGCGCAATGAATTCCGCCCGGGCGGCCGCCTGTTGCTGGCCAACGGCGGAACCTGGGCCATCGAGTCGCCCTTTCCGTACAGCAAGGTCGCCGGCGGACTGATGACCGAGTTGGGAATCGATCCTCCGGCGCTGGCGAAAAAGTGCAATGTAAAGGACGCTCACAAGGGATTAACGTCAGGGTATTTCTTCGACAAAGAAACGTTTGGCGCCGACAAATTCGTGCTTGGCGGACCGGAACGCCATCTCCGAGCTGGTGGCGGCGACGTGAAGGGCTTCCTGGCGCAAACTCCGTTGTCCGCCAAGGTCCAGGCGGACATTGCCAGGATTCACGAATCGACAGTGGATTACCTCCCCGGACTTTCGTCGGATCAGAAAAAAGATCGTCTTTCGCGCATGAGCTATAAGGACTTCTTGTTGAAAGTTGTGCAAGTCGATCCCGGCGTGATTCCGTTTTATCAGACGAACACCCACGATCTTTATGGAGCGGGAATCGATGCGGTTTCGGCGCTGGATTGCTGGGCGCTGCGATTCCCGGGATTCCAAGGGGTGAATCTGCAGCCCGGGCCATATCCGCGCATGGGTTTCACGCCGCGGGGATTCGCGACACCGAAACCCGACTATGAATTTCATTTTCCGGATGGCAATGCTTCCATCGCCAGGATGCTGGTGCGGGCATTGGTGCCGGGGTCGATCGCCGGGCAAACGGCGGAGGACGTGGTCACCGCGCAAGCCGATTACAGCAGGCTCGACCAGCGCGACTCGCCGGTGCGGATGCGACTCAGTAGTACCGCCGTGCGGGTCCGCCACGTGGGCGATCCGGCCACGGCGAAAGAAGTGGAAGTAAGTTACGCGCGGGAAAAGGCGGTTTATACGGTGCGCGGCAAAGGCGTGGTGCTGGCGTGCTGGAACATGATGATTCCTTATTTGTGCCCGGAAATTCCCGACAAACAAAAAGAAGCGCTGCATTACGGGGTGAAGGTGCCGCTGGTGTACACCACGGTGGCGATCAAAAACTGGAAGGCTTTTGAGAAACTGGGAGTTCAGAGCGTTTCCTGCCCGGGGATGTATCACTTCAGCGTGTCGCTGGACTTAGCCGTGAACATTGGCGGCTATCAGGCGCCCTTGTCGCCGGAGGAGCCCATCCTTGTGCGCATGACGCGGACGCCGTGCCTTCCCGGCCTGCCGGAGAGGGATCAGCATAGAGCGGGGCGCGGCGATTTGTTGTCGACGTCCTTCGAGACGTTCGAGCGAAAGATCCGCGATCAGTTGTTGCGGGTTCTGGGGCCGGGAGGTTTTGATCCGGCGCGGGACATCGACGCGATTACCGTGAATCGCTGGCCGCACGGTTACGCGTACGAGTACAACCCGCTGTTCGATCCGGATTGGCCGGAAGGGCAGGCGCCCTGCGAAATTGCGCGAAAGCCTTTTGGGCGGATCACCATCGCAAATTCCGATGCCGCCGCCGCCGCTTATACCGATCAGGCCATGGATCAGGGCTATCGCGCGGTGCAGGAGCTGCCGCCGGTGTAAGATGTTGTGCTTGACGTTTCCTTGGCAATTACATTTTCCCCGTGAGGTCTGGCTGTGACGACAAATGTGGCGGTACCCGCGATGACCGGCGACGAAATGATCGCCCTCACCAAGAAACACACGCTGTACGAGTGGTCCGCGCAGTCCAAGGTGGATCCCATCCCGGTGGCAAAAGCCCAGGGCATTTATTTCTGGACGCCGGAAGGCAAGCGGTTCATCGATTTCAACAGCCAATTGATGAGCGTGAACATCGGGCACGGAGATCCCCGGGTAATCGAAGCGATCCGCCAGCAGGTTTCGACCCTGGCGTATGCCAACCCCTTTATGGCCACGGAGCCGCGCGCGCGGTTGGGCGCCAAACTGGCGGAGATCACGCCGGGAGACATCGACACTTTCTTCTTCACTAATGGCGGCGCCGAGGCCAACGAAAATGCCATCAAGATTGCACGTTTTTTCACGGGCCGGCATAAGCTCCTGGCGCGCTACCGGTCGTATCATGGCGCCACCGCGGGATGCATATCGCTGACCGGCGATCCGAGACGTTGGGCCGCGGAGCCTGGCATTCCCGGCGTGATCCGAGTTTTCGATCCGTACCACGGGATCGAGCGGGGCTGGGATTCGGTGGAGCAATCGCTGGCCAACATCGAAGAAGTCATTCAATTGGAGGGGCCGCAAACCATCGCGGCTTTTATTCTAGAGATCGTGCCGGGCACTAACGGAATTTTGGTGCCGCCGGACGGTTACATTCAGGGCGTGCGGGAAATCTGCACCAAACACGGCATTCTGATGATCGCTGATGAGGTGATGTCGGGTTTTGGGCGCACCGGAGAATGGTTTGCGGTGGATCATTGGAAGGTGGTGCCCGACCTGATCAGCATGGCCAAGGGCTTGACCAGCAGCTACCTGCCGCTTGGCGCCGTGGGGATGCGGCATCACATCGCGCAGCATTTTCAGGACAAGGTTTTTTACGGCGGGCTGACCTACAACAGCCACCCGATGGGATGCGCGGCGGCGCTGGCGACGATTGGCGTGTATGAAGAAGACCGGTTGATCGAGAACGCCAAGAAAATGGGCGGGGTGATGAAGGAATTGCTGCGCGAACTGGAGACGCGGCATCCGTCCGTCGGGGCCACGCGCTCGATTGGGCTGTTCGGCATCGTGGAGCTGGTTCGCAACCGCCGCACGCGCGAGCCGATGGCGCCGTTTAACGGCACCTCCGAGGAAATGGTTAAGCTCGGACGATTCTTCCGCGAGCAGGGCCTTTACACACTGGTGCGCTGGAACACTTTTTACACCAATCCTCCGCTGTGCATTAAAGAGGCGGAGTTGCGAGAGGCCTTCGCGATCATCGACCGCGGCCTGGAAATTACAGATCGAGCCGTGCAGCCGTAAGCGATATCCCTGCCCATCCTTATGGCCCCGGCCGAAAAAAATTTCTGGCTCGAAACGGTGACGATGCCGGCGCCGGAAAGTGCCACCGCTGACCTGGTCGATTCCACCGATGTGGCGGTAGTCGGCGGGGGTTTCACGGGGCTTTCGGCGGCGCGCACGTTGGCCAAGCGCGGCGTTCAAGTGGCCGTTTTGGAAGCAGAAACATTGGGTTGGGGCGCCAGCTCGCGCAATGGCGGCATGGTTCTTACCGGGATGAAGCTCCCGGTGCCAACGCTCATCAAACGCTATGGCCGCGAAACCGTGCGGCGCATGTACGCTGCTTCGCTGGCTTCCATTGACTGCGTCGAGCAGATCGTCCGCGAAGAAAATATCGACTGCAGCTTTGCGCGCTGCGGGCACCTGGAAGTGGCCTGCAAGCAAGCGCACTTCCAGGAATACGAAGAATCCGCGGCGCTGATACAGCGGGAATTCAACCACACGCTGCGCATCGTTCCAAAAAGCGAGCTGCGCGCCGAAATCGGCTCGGACATCTATTACGGCGGCTTGGTCGATGAGGTCAGCGCCGGAGTGAATCCGGCGCGCTACGTTGCGGGACTAGCGCAGGCCGCGCAGCGGGCGGGTGCCCGGCTCTACGAGCACGCGCGCGTGGAAACCATCGAGCAACACAGCGCCAACGGCGCGTGCAGATTCCGGATGCGCACTTCAAGGGGAACGCTGGCCGCGCGCGAAATCATCCTCGCCAGCGGCGCCTACACCACCGACGTCACTCCCGCGCTTCGGCGGAAAGTCATACCCATCGGTTCGTACATCATTGCCACCGAAGTGCTCCGCGATGACCTGGCGCAGGAGCTGAGCCCGCGCGACCGCATGATTTACGATTCCAAGCATTTTTTGTACTACTACCGCCTCACGCCCGATCGCCGCATGCTGTTCGGCGGGCGCGCCGCTTTTTTCCCCGAGAACGAAAACACCGTCCGGCGAAGCGCCGAAATCCTGAGGCGCGGCATGATCGAGGTTTATCCACAGCTGCGCAACACCAAGGTGGAATTTGTGTGGGGCGGCACGCTTGATTTTGCTTTTGACGTAATGCCGCACGCCGGCCGGCTAGACGGAATGTACTACGCCGTTGGCTTTGCCGGACACGGAGTAGCCGCCGCCACCTGGCACGGCACGAAACTCGCGGGCCTGCTGTGCGGCGATCCCAACGACATGCCCTTCGACGGGATACCTTTCGGAAACGCTCCCATCGGCCTTCGCAGCGGCCATGCCTGGGCGCTGCCTCTTGCCGGCGCTTACTATAAGGTGCTCGATTGGCTCACGTAGTCGCCGCGAGACCTGGCGGCTAAGCTTTCTGTGGGCCTGGCTTCCAGCCGCGGGTCCCGCGAAGCAGCAGATACATCACAGGTCCGACCGCCACCGCCGCCAAGCCCCACACGATTCCAAACTGATCGCTCCCCAGCAGCGCCACGCCGGCCATCACCAGCGGGGCGATCACCACGTAGGCTAGTCCTGCCCGCCCCCACGGGATGCGGAAAGGCCGTGCCATCTCCGGTCTTTTCCGCCGCAGTTGCCACGCGGAAAGCACCGTCAAAACCGTCACGGCAATTCGCAGCCACGCATACACCTTGATGAGTTGCGCCAGATTCAACACCGCCAGCAGTCCATAGATCGCGGAAGAAATCAGGATGGCGATCCACGGCGTTCCGAATCGCGGATGCTTCGCGGCCAGCACCGCCGGCAAATAGCCGTCCTCCGCCAAGGCGGATGGCATGCGCGTTCCGGTCAGAACTGTGGCGTTCAGGATAGAAATGTTGGTCACCGCTGCCGCCATGGTCATAAAGAATCCCAGCCACGGTCCGCCGATCAACTGGGCCGCGTCGGCAAAATAACCGGTGCGCCACTCCTGCCAGTTACCCAGCGCCGCCAGCGAAAACAGCGTGGGAAGAAAATACGTAGCAATCGATAGCGGCACCACCATCGCCAGCGCCAGCGGATAGCTGCGCTGGGGGTTTTCCACTTCTTCCGCGACGCTGGACATCTGTTCGTATCCCGAATACAGCCACAGACCCAGCGCCAGCCCGACTCCGAACACCTGAAACGGCGGGCCATGCGGAGGCACCAGCGGCACAAATGGGTTGTGGTGCCACTTGGTGGCCGCGATGATGCACAGCGCCGCGACCGGCAGCAGTATGAAGATCTCCAGCACCGTGGCCACCGCGCCCACCAGCTGAATTCCGCGGACGTTCACGTAGGCAATTACCACCACCAGCGCAAGCGATACGGCCAGGTGCTTCCAACCGGTCAGGGAAGGGAAGAAAAATTTAAGGTAATCGCTGAACAGCACAGCATAAACGCCGCCGAGCACAAAGGACGCACTCCAGTTCCACCAGCCCGCCAGAAATCCCCAAAAATCACCGAAGCCGGCGCGCACCCAGCGGTAAAATCCGCCTTCGACGGGAATCGCGGTGGTCAGCTCCGCGGCGACCAGCGACACCGGAATGCACCAGAAAAACGGCAGGATCAGATGGTAAAGGAGCGTCAGTCCCGGTCCGCTGGTCACCACTTGGTCTTCCAGGCCAAATGGCCCGGCCGTGGTGTACGCGTACATCACAAACACGAAAGACAGCAGCCCCGCCTTCCGGGCCGTATTCCTGGCATGTGTTGGAAGGGGGCCGGTCGCCAGCCCTTTCTCACCGCGGGAGGAACTCACAGAAAGGAGACTATCTCAATACCTTGGAATTCTCGCGCTTTGTGTACAACTATCCATCAGGACCGAGAAACGGCCGGTATTCGGCAAGGATCGTGGATGCGCCCGATGAGAGGTTTTCCCGGCAGAATTAAAGAGTAAGTATTTTCACTCTGCGGCGCCGGCCCCTAGAATGGAATCAACCAGGGTTTCGACTTCCAGAGCGAATTCTTCGAGCTCAAAAGTGAAACGCAGCAGGTCGAGATCGGCGACCGCGGGGTATTTCTTGGCGAGAAACTGCCAGGAAGCTTCCGAGGCCAGATCGAACTGGCGAGCCTCGTAGTATCCATACCCGAGACCCCGCAAACGACAGAGCAGGTCCGCCAGGTAAACCACCGCAGCCATCTCCGGAGCGGAACCCGCAAGCGAAGGCTGATGATGAAATTCGATTACCTCGGCGATGTCCGTTGGAAGTTTCCAGAAATCCGCAAGGACCCGTCCGCTCTCGGAGTGCGTAAAGCCCAGCACCTGCTGCTCGGCTTCGCATAGAGGAATCTCGGAGGCCTGCGCCAAGAGCAGAGCCTTCTGGAATTCTTCCGGGAACAGCAGAGAATTGACCAGGATTCCGACGTCGTGAAGCAGTCCCGCGAGATAGAGCTTCTCGTAGTTTTCCACGCCGAGCTGCTTGGCAAAGTGCTGGCTGATGAGCGCGGTGCCCATTGCGTGGCGCCAGAACGTGACCGGAGGCATGGCATGTTTGACATTGAAAAAGAGTTTGGGCAGGCTGCAGGAATAAACAAGATCGCGAATGCGCGACAGGCCCAAAGCCAGGACCGCTTCGCGCACCGTTTCGACGTCGTTGCGGCGCCGGAAGAGCGCGGAGTTCGCGATGCGCAGGCACTGCAGGGCCAGCGATTTGTCGTAAGAAATCAATTCGACGACGCGGCCCACATCCACCTTGGACGCGTTTTGGCTCAGACATTCTCCCAGCGAGCTTAGGATCGCAGGCATCGCCGGCAGATTGTTCAGCTCGTTGACTTTCTTGGTCAGGATGCTTTCCGTTGCGGTATTCATTTCACGCCTCCGGGTTCCTCTCCTGGAGCGGGCTTCCAATAGGCGATGGCGCTCGGAAAGTGAAGAAGCCGGAACTGGTCGTTGATTCCGTAGAGAGATTCCGAGTTTCCCAGGAAGAAATATCCCCCTGGAAGCAGGCCGCTGAAGAAGTGCTCCACGATCCTCTTCTTGGAAGCACCATCGAAGTAGATCAGCACGTTGCAGCAGAAAATGATGTCGAACCCCTTCATGAACAGAATCTTGGATTGATCCTGCAGGTTCACGCGCTCGAATTTCACGTGCGCCCGCACCTCCTCACGAACGCGGTGCAGGTTGCCCTCGGGTGTGAAGTACTTGCTTCGCATCTGGGCGTTCAGATTGCGCACGGCATATTCGGCGTATATGCCTTCCTTGCATTTTACGACCGAGTTGTCATTGAGGTCGGTCGCAATGATCTCGAAAGACCAGCCACTGTGTTTTTGCAGCAATTGTTCCATAAGCAAGATCGACATGGTGTACGGTTCTTCTCCGGTGGAGCAGCCGGCGCTCCAGATGCGGATTTTCTTAACACCTTGTTTGGCGGGCAGGGATACCAGCTTGGGCAGAATGATCTTGCTTACCGCGTCGATTTGCTGCTGGCTCCGGAAGAAATAGGTCTCGCCGATGGTGATTTCATTCAAGAGACTCCGGAGCTCGGCGTCCCGATTAGACTTTATGGTCAGATGGTCCAGATAAGCGGAAAACGTGACTGCGTTCAGGACCTTCATCCGCCGCTGGCAGCGGCTGGCGAGCAAATAGAATTTGTTATCGGTCTGAAAAATTCCCGAGATGCGGTAGACCAGATCGCGTATTTTGACGAGGGCCGGGTCGCCTAAATCCACCGTGGATGCTGCTTGGTCCTGAGAGACACTCTCTATCGCCATTGGGCTAACCTTTGCCTTCCTATCGGATATCCCCGGTGGCCTGGCCCGTTTCCGGCGCCTACTTCAGTCCGGGCACACTCTCTCCTACGGCACGACGTAGCGGAAATCGACGTAGCATCAGCTGGATCCAGGGCGTTTCTTCCCGAGTGTCAGCTTCATTCCTTTTCTGACCCTTTCAGTGCAACGAATTCGGGCCAGGGGCATGCAGCGCGGGACCCGAATGATAACCGCCCAGCCAACTGGTTAGTCCGCTCCGGCGCTGCTCTTCCCGTGACCGTTGGAGTCGATCTTGAATTGCGCCACTAACTCGCGCAGTTCCGTGGACATTTCCGCAAGGTGCGCGGCCGCCTTCTGGGATTCCGTCGCGCCCGACGAGGTGCTCTGGGCCGCCTGCGCTACGCCGCTGATGTTCTTAGAGACCTCTCCGGAACCTTTGGCGGCCTCCGACACGTTGCGGGACATTTCCGAGGTGGTGGCCGACTGTTCCTCGACGGCGGTGGCGATGGTCGCGGAGATATCGTTGACCCGGCCGATGATCCCGCTGATGATCCCAATGGCCTCCACCGCGCCTTTCGCGTCGGTTTGAATGGCCGCGATTCTCAGGCTGATGTCTTCGGTGGCTTTGGCGGTCTGCTTGGCCAACTCCTTGACCTCGTTGGCGACGACCGCGAAGCCTTTGCCTGCTTCTCCGGCCCGGGCCGCTTCGATGGTGGCGTTCAGCGCCAGCAGGTTGGTTTGTTGGGCGATGGAGGTGATGACCTTGATGACCTGGCCGATCTCCGCGCTGGATTCCCCCAGCTTGGTCATGGTCGCGTTGGTTTGCGTGGCCGCTTTCAGCGCCTCGCTCGCTACCTTGGCGGCCTCGCTGGCGTTTTTGGCAATTTCGGTGATGCTGGCGCTCATCTCCTCGGTGGCGGTGGCTACCGTTTGCAGGTTGCGGTTGACCTCTTCGGTGGCGGCGGTAACCACGTTGGCTTGCGCCGACGTTTCCTCGGAATTGGCGGTGATCTGCTGGCTGGTGGAGGAAAACTCCTCGCTGGCCGTGGCCACTTGCTGCGCGTTGTTGGCCATCGACTGGACCACCGCTTTCAGATTGTTCTTCATCTTATTTAGCGCCGTTACCGCTTGCCCGATTTCATCGTTGGAATTCGCCGCCAGATCTTCGACGGAAAGGTTGTTTGCGGAAATGGTGTTAATCAGCTCCAGCATCTGGCCGACGGATTCACGATCCCGCGCGCGATGAAAAAGGCCAGAGTGGACCCGATTGCAAGCCCTGCAACGAGCAGGCCAATGATCACCACTTGCACGCGGGAGATTAGTTCTTTCTGGCGGTCCAGCATCTGCCAGTTCGAGAGATGCACCAGGAGCCATCGGCGCTCGAAGTGCGAATCGCGCAAATGCTCACGCGATCCCTCTGGTGTTGCCTTTACGCGTAAAAGGCTCCGCGGAGGTCGCCGACTTTCATGCCCTCCTTGCGTGTAGCTCGAAGGGGTCCTTGTGTGCCGGCGGGATCGCCGTGGCAGAACAGGCAGTCCTGCGTGAGGCGCACCGCCTGCGCGTAACGCATCTCATCGTCTCCGTTCTCGTGGGTGCGCTCGGAATATTCCGTGACAGTAGCGTCTTTCTGGAACAGTTCGAGGGCACGACGTTCGAACGCGTCTGGTTGGTTCTTGGGATCGCGCGGGCTCAAGGAAGGCGTGTGGAACACCATATGGTGATCGTTCGCGTATTTCAGGGCCACGCTCCAGGCCACCACCACCGGCACCTGGTTCAGGCTCTTGAAGTTCCTGCCCGGTACCAACGTATCGAGATTTTCCGAGAACCATGCGCGGGTGGTGTTGGCCATTTGGGTAATCGTGCGCACCTTGTCGCGGAATGCGTCTTCGGCCTCGGAGTTTACCCGGTGCTGGGTAACCCAGACGCCGAGAACGACGACCAGAACAAGGGAGCGGCGATCGTCGAGAATCTTGTCCCCAACTTCCTCCGTTCTGAAATCGTTCAATGCTCTTGCCATTGATCCAAGGGATTCCCTCCAGGCCGACCCGGAGGAGCGGTTCTTTTTGGCCGAACCCGTGTTTCGTCCTAGCTGCACAAGATCGAAAACCCCGGTACTGGTAGCCTCCCTCGCATGGCCTTCCCGTGGTTTTCCGGAGCGTTCCACGTGGAAAATCCGGCTCGACACCGCCGCGTCAGCGATCTGCTGCCGCCGGCTCAACTTGCTCCACCATGGCGCACGCTCGCTCGGTGTCCAGCACGTGCATCAACTGTTTGTCGAGCTTGTGCACTCCGAGGATCACCGACCGGAACCGGCCGTGCAGCGTTTCCGGCGGCGGCTCGAAACTGTCCTCGCTGACCTCCACCACATCGCCAATCTCATCCACCAGCAGGCTGACCGCGTCCTCTTCGGTACGCACCACCACGTTCATCGCAGGCTTGCCATCCGCGCGGTCCGGAAGCTCCAACTGCCGCCGCAGATCCACGGCTATGATGATCTGCCCCCGCAAATTCATCAGTCCCCGCACGGCGACCGGCGCCAACGGAACTTCGCTGAGGGCCAACGGTTGCAAGACTTCCTGCACCTTCAGCAATTCGATCCCAAACAGATAATTTTCCAGGTAAAATGTGCAGAACTGCTGGGGCTGAGCCATGGTCTAGTTGCCCACCTTGACATGTTCTTCTTCCTGTTGGCGGCTGGCCGCGGCTCGTTGCAGGACGATGTTGAGGTCCAGCAATTCGGTCACGCGATTCTCGATGACCGCCGCGTACAGCACCCCCGGCCGCGTCGCCGGAGACTTCAGCTCCACCCGGTCCTCGACGATGTCGAGAATCTGCTCCACGACTAGGCCGACGGTTTGTCCTTCGTGATTGCACACCAGCACCTGAATCGAGCTCGCATCGGCGGGTGGTGCCGCGCTGGTCGGGTGGCGGCGTCTCTGGCGCCGCTCTTGCAGCATGACATTGAGGCGAATCAGCGGCAGGATTTGCCCGCGGTATTGAATGACCCACTCGATGCCGGATTTCTCCACTTGCGAAGCGGGAAACTCCTCCAGGCGAGCCAGGGTTCCCAGAGGCAAGGCCATGCGCGAATCGTCCGGACCGGCGAACACCAGAAACGTCTGTTTGTCGGTGACCTTTTCCTTATCCTCGGCATCGGACTCCGCCGCTTCGCGATCGTGCACTTCGGAAATGACCTTGGCCCGCTGCGCCAGCCCCAGCACGTCCAGGATCAACGCCACTTTGCCGTCGCCCATGATGGTCGCGCCCGCGAAGGTCTTGATGCTCTTCAGCCGCCGGCCCAGCGGCTTTACCACGATCTCTTCGGTGTCCTTGATCTCGTCGACGATCAGCCCAAACTGCCGGCCGTCCGCCTGCAGCACCACCATGTTGACCGCGGCGTCGGCGTCCGCGCTTTTTTTCTTTCTTTCGATCCGTAGCTCGCGGTCCAGATACGCCAGCGGCAGCAGCCGCCCGCGCAAACGGTACACCGGCACACCGTGAACCATTTCGATTCCCGTGCGCGCGGGATCTCCGTCGATGCGCACCAGTTCGATCAAGCTCACTTGGGGAATGACAAAACGTTTGTCCGAGCACACCACCACCAGCCCCGGCACAATCGCCAGGGTCAGCGGTATCTTCATTTTCACCGTGGTGCCCGCACCCGGTTCAGACTGCACATCCACGGCGCCGCCTATTTTTTCGATGTTGGTCTTGACCACATCCATGCCCACGCCGCGGCCGGAAACGTTGGTAATTTTTTCCGCGGTGGAAAAACCGGCCATGAAAATGAGGTTGACGGCCTCGCGTTCGCTCAGCTGCGCGGCCTTCTCGGCGCTGAGCAGCCCCTTCTCAACGGCTTTCCGCCGGATTCTCTCGTGATTCAGGCCGGCGCCGTCATCGATGATTTCAATGTTGACCTGCCCGCCCTCGTGATAGGCGCGCAGCGTCAGGCACCCTTCCGCTCCTTTCCCGGCCGCCACCCGTACTTCCGGGCGTTCGATGCCGTGATCCACGGAATTGCGCACCAAGTGCGTCAGCGGATCCTTGATGGCCTCGATGATGGTCTTGTCGAGTTCGGTCTCCTGCCCGAACATTTCGATGCGCACCTCTTTCCCGCAGTTCATGGCCACGTCGCGCACGGTTCGCGGGAAGGTGCTCCAGATGTTGCCGATCGGCTGCATCCGCGTCTTCATGACGCCTTCCTGCAGCTCCGTGGTGATCAGATTGAGGCGCTGGCTGGTGGCTGTCAGCGTGGCGCTTTCCAGCGAAGTTGTGAATTGCAGGACCTGGTTGCGCGCTAGCACCAGTTCGCCGACCAGGTTCATCAGCCGGTCCAGCAAACCCACTTCGACGCGAATCGTTCCCCGCGCCACCTGCCGGGGCTTGGCCCCGTCCGCCGCCGGCGCTGCCGCCGGCGGTGCTTGGGTCGCCGCGCTCTTCTCAGCGGGCTTTTCCGGCACCGCGGCCGCAGGCTTGGTTTTCTCCACCTTGGCTGCTGCGGGCGCGACACTGGGCGTGCTGGGTGGCTGTGGCGTTTCAAGCTTGCCGCCGGCACTGGGTTGCAGCAAACGCGCCAGGCTGGCGATTAAATCCCGATAATCGGTTTCACCGTCTTGCCCGGTGGCCTCAATGGCGGTCAGCATTTTCCGCACCGCGTCCACCATGGTCATCAGCCCAGTGGCGATCTCGGTGGTGAGGGTTAGTTTCCCGTCCCGCATATTGGAAAGCAGGTTCTCCCCGGAATGCGCCACCTTCTCCAGCTTGGTGAAACCCAGGAAGCCGCAGGTTCCCTTAATGGTGTGAATGGAGCGGAACACGCTGCCCAGAATCTCGCTGTTCTTGGGGTCTTTCTCCAAGAGCACCAGTTCCCGGTCCAGGGTGTCCAGGTTTTCATTGCTCTCCGCCAGAAACTCGCGGACGATGTCGTCGGCCATTTGTGAGTACCTTCGCAGGATCGCGCAGCACAAACCTTAAGACAGGTTCTGTGGCTCGCAATCCCCTGGCCACTCTGGATGTTTCAGGAAATTCTAAGAGGCTTCAACATAAGAACTTAGGCAGCTTGTCGGTGCGGAGTGCGGGGTGATCTTTGGATGCTTGGTCCAACTTGAAACCTTGGTTGAGAAATGGAACTCTTCAACTCGATTCATTTCAGAGGTTTTCCCTCGACGTTTCTCTCCTCGTTGGCGGCCTGCATCTCCGGCCGCAGTAACCTGTCCAACCTCCCGGCCATCTCTCCAAGGCGGTTATCATCCAAAAGGGTACTAACCGTTTTCTGAATGCCTTCTCAACCGGAATTCGATCCCCTTTTCGTCCCTATCTCGAACTCTAACTTGCATTTATCCGCCGTCGAACCATAATTGAGGTTATTCTGTTGCGAGAAAATCGCCAAGCCCCATGCAATGCCCTCTCTGTCAGACCGAAAACCCGGCCAGCGCTGACCGCTGTGGGAAGTGCAGCACCCCATTGCCAATCTCCGACGTCACCATTGCCCCCACGGCGATAGGCCGAACGGAGGCTTGGTCCGTGGCGGTCACGCCGCGCCCCTCCAGCGAGGCGGCCTCTCGGGGGCAGCTCGAGCCTGGAACCATTCTGGCGGACCGTTTTGAGGTTCTTCAGCTCCTGGGCCAGGGCGGCATGGGAGCCGTCTACAAGGCGCGCGACCTGGAACTCGACCGTCTGGTAGCCCTGAAGCTCATCCGCCCCGACCTGGCCAGCCATCCCGAGATCCTCCGCCGGTTCAAACAGGAACTCATCCTGGCGCGCGAGGTCACCCACCGCAACGTCATCCGTATCTTTGACCTGGGCCAGGCGCAGGGCATCAAGTTCATCACCATGGAATACGTGGAGGGGCGTGATCTGCGGAGCCTTATTCACGAAAAAGGGAAGATGGCTCCGGAAGAGGCCGTTCCCATCCTTGTGCAGATCGCCGCGGCCCTGGATGCCGCGCATCATGCTGGAGTGGTGCACCGCGACCTGAAGCCGCAGAACATCATGTCTGACAAGGACGGCCGGGTTTACGTCATGGATTTCGGCATCGCGCGCTCCCTGGAAACGCCCGGGATGACCCAGACCGGCGCGCTCATGGGCACCCCGGAATACATGTCGCCGGAACAGGCCAAGGGCGAAAAAGTAGACGCGCGTTCCGATCTGTTTGCGCTGGGCATCATCTTCTACGAGATGCTCACCGGCAACTCGCCCTTCAAAGCCGAAACGGCCATGGCCACCATGTTCAAGCGCACCAAGGAGCGCGCCACGCCCTTGGCACAGCTCAACGTTGGCGTGCCCGGGCGCCTGAGCGACATCGTTTCCAAGTGCCTGGAAATCGAACCGGAGCACCGTTATCAATCCGCGCGCGCCATCATGGACGACCTCGAGGCCTGGAAAACCGGGGGATCCCGCAAAGCCATAATTCCAGCCACGCGCCGCCTGAAATACGCCCCCCGGTATCAAAAGTGGACTGCCGCGGGGGTGGTGGTTGTCATTCTAGGGGCCGTTGGTTACGCCTTGCGCGACAAGGTGTCGTTGCCTATTGCCGGGAGGCCGGCGGTAGCCGTGCAGCCCACTTCTCTGGCCATCTTGCCCTTCCACAACGCCTCCGCCGACGAGTCGCTGGATTGGATCGGCCCTAGCCTCTCGGACATGCTCAGCACTGACGTCGGCCAGTCCGCTCAACTGCGCACGGTTTCTTCCGATCGTCTCCATCAAATCTTGAAAGATCTTCGCATTCCTGCAAATTCCGATTTCGATCCGGACAGCCTGCGGCACCTGGCGGAGTTCTCTAACGCCGACATCCTGGTCTGGGGGCGCTACGCCAAGTTCGGCGATCAAATCCGCATCGACGCCACCCTGGAAGACCTCAAGCATGACCGGCGTGTCCCGC
Organism: uncultured Acidobacteriota bacterium; assembly: GCA_963788495.1. Classification (GTDB taxonomy): domain Bacteria; phylum Acidobacteriota; class Terriglobia; order Acidiferrales; family UBA7541; genus Acidiferrum. The sequence goes on from CAWBGX010000010.1 coordinate 948,587, forward strand.
TGAAAATCGAAGCCGCCTCGGAAAAAGATATTCCCGGGACCGTCGATCAGCTCGCCGAACTCATCCGCAAGAACCTTTCCGTCTCTTCCGATGTTCTGAAAGAGCTGAAGGCCAGTTCGTTCCAGCCCACGTCAAAATCGGTCAACGCCCTGCGCGACTACAACCAGAGCATGCAGCTCCGGCGTGACGGTAAAAATCTCGACGCCGTTAAGGCCCTGCAGGACGCTATCAAGGAAGATCCCCAGTTCGCTCTGGCGTATTCGCGTCTGGCCGCAACCGATTCCGAGCTGGGCTACGATTCCGATGCCGAGCAAGCCTCGCGCAAAGCCCTGGAGCTCAGCCAGCAGCTTCCGCTCGCCGAGAAATACTTGATCGAAGCCAATCACGCTCGGGTGATGAAAGACAACAAGAAGGCCATCGACGCCTACGAGAATCTGGCCAAGACTTTTCCCGACAACGCCGACGTCGAATACGATTTGGGCAGCCTGTACGCCGACAAAGGCGATTACGACAAAGCTCGCGAACAGTTCTCCAAAATTCTGAAATCCGATCCCAAGAACATTAAAGCGCTGTGGAAAATGGGGGTCGTCGAGATCAACAAAGACAATCCTCAAGCGGCACTCGAGCCTCTCAATCAAGGCCTGAGCCTGGCCATTCAAGTGGACAACCAGGAGCAAAAAGCGCTGCTGCTGCAAGCCATGGGCGTTTCCTATCGGCTCATGAACAAACCGCAAGAAGCCATGCGCAACTATCAGCAGTCCATGGATATCAGCCGCCGGCTGGGCTTGCAGCGCATTCTCGCCAGCAACCTCTCGGAAATTGCTCAGGTTCAGAACACCCTCGGCAAGACTAAGGAAGCGCTGGCCAGCCTTAATCAGTCGCTGCAAATACTGCACGACATCGGCATGAAAAAAGAAGTCGGCGACGCGCTGATCAGCCGCGGCGTGCTCTATGAGACTTGGGGCGACTACGACAAAGCCTTGCAGGATTATAAAGACGCGCTGCAGGTGGAGCGCGATGCCGACGACGAAAACTACCAGGCCATCTGCCTCAATAACATCGGCGGCGTTTATCTGGAAAAAGGGGACACCGACAACGCCCTGATTTATTTGCAGCAATCCTTGCAACTGCGCCAGAAGCTCAAGGACCCCGAATATATCGCGGAAACCTTGAGCGCCTTGGGCGATACCTACAGCGCCACCGGGGAGTATGACAAAGCGCTGGCCTCGTTCATGAGCGCCTTGGACGTGTCTCACAAAGCCAACAACGCCCGGGGCGCTGCGGCCGAGTCCGAGCAAATCGGTATGGTTTTGTTGTATCAGGGCCGCTTCGGCGCTGCCGTGAGCGCCACCGAAGATGCCGTGAAGGGCTACCGCGCCATTGGTAACCGCAGCCGCGAGATGATCGAGTCCTTGACCGACCTTGCCGATGCCCTGGCCCAGGCCGGGCGCGGTGCCGAGTCGGTCAAGCTTCTTGACGAAGCCCAAGGCATGTCCCACGAACTCAACAACGACGCCGTCGAGGGCGCCATCTGGAACACCCGCGGCGACCTCGCTTTCTATCGCGGCGACGTAAAAAGCGCCAAGGCTTCTTACGACCAGGCGCTGCGCGCCGCTTCCAAGGGCAAAGACCGTAAGCAACTTTTGGTTTCAAAATTGAATCTGGCGGAAGTGGCCACTGCGGAGGGCCATTCGCAGTCCGCCATCGCGGATTTGCGCGCCGTCATCCAGCAGGCTGACGCTCAGAACCTAAAATATCTTTCCTTGAAGGGTTCCGTGGACCTGGCCGAAGCCATGATCGGCGCCAAAGACTACTCGCATGCCCGTCAGGAATTGGAGCGCGCCCTCGGCCGTAGTGAAAGGCTCGGTTTGCGCCTGGAGACCGCCAGAATTCACTACTTGCTGGGCAGCGCTATACGCCTCGGTGGCAACCCTGCGGATGCCGCCGGCCAATACCAGCAGGCTCGCCAGCTTCTCGACGATATGAAGAAAGAGCAGGGCGCCGAGCACCTTCTGGATCGTTCCGACCTTCGCCCGATCTACGAGGACGCCGCGCGCTGGTCCGCGGGCGCCCACAGCTGATCCGCTCGCGTTAGCTCAAAAAAATACGGGCGGCCCGTGTGGGTCGCCCGTGGAACCATCATCTACAAAAGCGAAAACAGCGATCAACTACTGCACCGTGTAGTTGATGTTCGCGGTAAACGAGTTGCCCGCCAGGTCCGTGGCCGTCACCGAAAACGTCTTCGCGCCGTGCCCGCTCGCCGTGAACTTGGTTTGCACCACTCCGGTATCGGACACCGCCAAGAACAAGAAGGGGCCGCAGAAAACCACGCCGGAACCCGAGCTGCCATCCGCCAAATGCGGATCGGTGCACCGGAAGCTCGCCGTCACTTTCTGTCCGGAAGTGGGAGTGGTTGTTGACAGCGTAAGGCCGGTCACACTTGGCGCGGTCAAATCGATGTTGACGGGTACGGTCTTGAACGACGCCCAGTTGGTATTGGGATTGTTGCTCGGCGTGAACTTGAGCTCCTCGGTGCTGGCACAGTCGGTGGCAAAGAAGTGCAGCTTGTACCGGCCCTCCGACAACAGGAAGGTGCTGGTGGGACTGAAGGTGCCGCCGGGCACATTGGGACAACTGGAGCTCGTGCCGTTGGGGTTAAACAGCGTAGTGTCTGTGGCCACAGGGAAGGTAGGATCTGGAACCGGTTGGTTCGCCGGCGTGGTGCCGAAGGTCACGCTCTGAATCGGCGCGGCCTTGAACCCGTTCGCGGGAAACGGTCCGCCCGGTAGATAAATCGCCGGAAAGGCGAAGAAGCGCACCTTCACGGTCGAGCTTTTCTGCCATAAGAACAGATTCTCCGAGGTCACCACCGGCAACGTGGAAGGCAGCGGCATATTCAACACCGGGATGAACGTCGAGTTGGTTCCTCGTGGTGTGCTGCCGTGGACCGGGTCTCCCGCTCCCTTGAACTCCGTCAAGGGGTTTTGCGGGCACAACTGTCCCGTCAATTGCCCGTCGTCGAAGGCGCAATTCGCCGCGCTGCCCACCCAATTGTCCGTCCCCATCAGGAATCCGGGCCCGGTGAGGGGGTTGATGACCACTGGATCGGCGCTGTCGTACCTGGTTTCAAACAGCAAGTTTCTCGCGTTCGATTGCGGGCAGTTGGCGCCCGCGGGAGTCTGCGCCGAAGGCGTGCTGCACTCAATCGTGAATGCCTTGCACAGCGGCGTCACTCCGTCCGCGGCCAACTCTCCCTTAACTCGCACGCACTGCGCCGGCCCCGCCGAGGTGTTCGCGACCAATGTCGCAAACTGGGTCTGCGTCAACGCCGAATCCGTTACGCTCGCCGTGGTATTGGCCTGAATCGACTGGGTATTATCCAGCGCCAGATAGTTGGCGCCAAAGGTGATGTGCTGGTTGGGCGTGGCGTCAAAGGTGAACTGTGGCGTCTGCGACCCAGGATCGCCGGGATTGATCGGGTTGCTGGTGATCGTCCCGCCCGGCTGCACTCCGGCTTGCGTGCAGTTGGTCACCAGAAAGATCGTCGAACTCGCCACTTTGCCGCCGCCATCGGAAAGGCTGAACGTAGCCTGTTGCGTTCCACCGGGGTCAATGCGGCGCTGACATCGATCGGGCTGACTCCGCCGCTGCCCCCCAGAGTCGAGGGTCCCGGCCCGGTAAAGTTATCCGGATTTTGTCCGTCAAGCTGGCCCGCGCCCGCCGGGTTCTGATAAACGCTCGTGAAGCAGTCGGCGTCATTCGGAGGATCGGTTTGTCCGCCGCTGCACACATTGCCCGTCGGCGTACCACCGCCAAAGCCCTCGCCGTTCACCTTCAGCGTCAAAAAGTTATCCACCAGCACGTTGCCGACTCCGTCCGGCGTCGAGGCCAGCTTGGCCACCAGCGGGCTGGTCTCGGTCGCGGCCGAGCAACTCAGCGTCAAGGTGGTGCTGCCAAACGTAAATGGATTCGCCAGCGTGGCGTTCGGATTGGAGTTGCCCACATTGATCGGATCGAACAGCTTGATTGCCCCAGCCGCCCCGCTCAATTTCACCGTCGCCGTGCCGTCCGAGAAGTTGTTCGGAAAGGAAAGCGTCCCGGTCTCCAGGCCCGCCGCCGAAGGCTTGAACGTCACGCCAATCACGCAAGCCGCCGGCGCCGTCAGCGTCGTCCCGGAACAAGCGTCGGTCGCAATCGTAAAGTCTGCGTTGTCCCGCGACACCGTCCCCACCATCACACTGCCATTGCCAGTGACGCTGAACGTCACCGATTCCACCGCGCTCGTCGAGCCCACGCTCGGCACTCCGAACGACAGGCTGGTCGGCGACACCGTCACCGATTGCGCCTGCGCCGGCGGTGGCACCGCGCCCACCAAACCGCACAGCAGCACACCTGCCGCAATCAGACGCAGTTTCATTCTTGATACCTTCATGGCTTGCCTCCTTGAGGCGGGTTACGTGACTTGGGCAGTTCAGCTGGGGGCAGGGGCTGCCGCTTCGTGCAACGGATGTTACAAGACGTACAGAGGGACTTGCTCCGACCAGCACACGATCGCCGCAAATTGTCTCCGCCAGGTCACGGGTTTGTCAAGAAAAAATCGCGCCGCCGCGGCAGCTCCACGCCGTTTCCGTCGCGAGGAAGGCTTCATCATATCGAGTGTTACGCCCCACCTAGTCCTAAAGGTACTACGCCATTTCATGCCGATGCGTGGGCCCTGCGGAGTGGCCCTCCGAGCCAACTTCGCGATCGCCAGTCGCCAATTACGCCGCCAGCCTCCGATGCCCCGCACACAGCTAACAAGACCCTGCTATACTTGGAGGGTTATGCTGTCCATCAACAATATCTCCATGCGTTTCGGTCCCCGGATCCTCTTCGAGGACGTCACCACCACTTTCATGGCCGGCCGCCGCTACGGCATCACCGGCCCCAACGGCGCCGGCAAGTCCACCCTAATGAAGATCCTCACCGGCGAGCTCGAGCCCACCAAAGGCTCGGTCACCCGCCCCAAGAAACTCGGCATCCTGCGCCAGGATCAGTTCGCTTTCGACGATTTCCGCGTCATCGACACGGTCATCATGGGCAACGCCACCCTCTGGAAGGCCCTCGAAGAGCGCGACGCCCTCTACGCCAAGCCCCACGAACAACTCACCGACGCCGACGGCATGCGCCTCGGCGAACTCGAAGGCATCGTCGGCGAAGAAGGCGGCTACACCGCCGAAGCCGACGCCGCCATTCTCCTCGACGGCCTGGGCATTGAAGTCGCTTTCCACGAACGTAAAATGGGCGAGCTCCAGGGCGGCCAGAAAGTCCGCGTGCTCCTCGCGCAAGCCCTCTTCGGCACTCCCACCGCGCTGCTGCTCGACGAGCCCACCAACAACCTGGACCTCGACTCCGTCCACTGGCTGCAAAATTATCTCTGCGAGTACCACGGCGTGCTGATCGTCATCTCCCACGACCGCCACTTCCTCAACAGCGTCTGTACCTACACCGCCGACATCGACTACCAAACCGTCATCATGTACGTCGGCGGCTACGACGACATGGTCGTCGCCAAAACGCAAATCCGTTCCCGCATCGAATCCGAAAACGCCCAGCGCGAAAAGAAAATCGCCCAGCTCAACGAATTCATCGCCCGCTTCTCGGCCGGCACGCGTTCCGCACAAGCCACCTCGCGCAAAAAAGAAGTCGAGCGCCTGCAAACCTCCGAGCTGGCCCGCTCCAACATTCAGCGCCCCTACATTAAATTTGAAATGAAGCGCAATTCCGGCCGCCACCCGCTCGAAATCAAGAGCGTCACCAAATCCTACGACGACCTGAAGGTCATCCATCCGTTCACCGCCAGCGTCACCCGCGGCGAAAAAATCGCGCTCATGGGCCGCAACGGCACCGGCAAAACCACCCTGCTCAAATCCCTGATCCGCAACGCCACCGGCTTCATCGACTCCGCCGACCAGCAATTTCCCATCGACGGCGGCAAAGTCATCTGGGGCCACGAAGTCACGGTAGGCTACTTCGCCCAGGACCACACCGATTCCTTCACCAAAGACAACACCACCGCCATCGAGTGGCTCTGGCAATTCGATCCTTCGGCCTCCCAGCAGGAACTTCGCGGCCTAATGGGTCAAATGCTCTTCAGCGGCGACGACGCCCTCAAGCCCACCCGCGCCCTCTCCGGCGGCGAAACCGCCCGCATCATCTTCTGCCGCCTCATGCTGCAAAAGCCCAATTTCCTGGTCCTCGACGAGCCCACCAATCACCTCGACCTCGAATCCATCAACGCCCTCAACATCTCCCTGCAGCGTTACGACGGCACCGTCCTGCTCGTCACCCACGACCACGACGTCATCGACGAAGTCGCCACCCGCATCTGGCACTTCCAATCCTCCAAAATCGAAGACTTCAAAGGCCCCTACCAAGACTACCTGGCCTACGCCCAAGAAAAAGCCTCCTAACTCCGCATGTAGTCGCCGATCTTCAGATCGGTCACTCCTTCTGCCGGTAGGTCGCGTCGTCGGGGTCTCTCGCGCAATCCGCGCCCCGCCTCCGTAGGGGCACGGCTCGCCGTGCCCGCTCCCGCTCGTATCGATACTCGGCGGTGAACTATGGAAATGGTATCCTCCCATCGAGACTCGCCGGCAGCGAGAAATCCAACACGCAAGGGTGGTCGACCCGCCGAAAGGATTCCAGGAAACAAGTGAGGAGGGAACTCGCACGATGCTAGAACATATGTTTACCCAATATCCGAAAATCGCGGGTATCTCGCTTGTTACCCTATTTTTCTTCGCTGGCTATATTGATTTTCGTGACTCCAAGCCTACAGCTATGAGTTGGTTTTGGTGGGCTTGGGGCATTCTAGGAACCATAAGCTTCTCGGTTCTCACCGCACGGTCGGGCCGTATGTGGCCTGTTGTCGGCACCTGTGCGTATTGTTTACTCGTGGGCGCGGTCGTTTGGTTTAGGATGCGCATCCACGTTCCGAATGACGAGAGGCGGCCATAGGACGGAACCCGGGGACAGGGAACCCAGGGTTTTCTTCTTCGATTCTTCCAGCTGTTATGTAGCCGCCGGTCTTCAGACCGGCCCTCTGCCGTTGCACGGGTACGGCACCTCGTGCCCGCTCCCGCCCGCAGTGCCGCGCAATCCTTTCGGTGCTGTAAATCCGTAAGATGTCCCAAACGCGCAGCGTGGCGGAACGGAAAAGGAACATGGAATGAACAAATCGTTGCTCGGATCGATCTCAATCGCTGCCACGACCACCTTCTTTGGTTGGGCGGCCCTGCACCTTGTGCCTCAAAGACAAGACTGGGACTGGGTCATTTACCCAGGTGCGCTCCTGGCAATGCCGGGAGCGCTGTTTTGTGCTGCGGTTGCGGCGATACTTTCGCCTCAGGGCTTCCACGGCTCCGATGACTTCGCCTGGATCATCGTTCCCACGAACCTGCTGTTTTATTTTCTCTTGTTTTTCGTCCTGCTCCGACGGAAAAACGGGCCGATCAGATGACCGTGGAAACCCGTGGAAACCTGACGGACAGACGACGTTTTCTGATAACTTGCCCACCGCGCCGGCCTTTCTCGTATCGTGGCCGGAAACTTTCCGTACCGTGTGGCGCGGGGGATGCTTTGGCCTTGACTCGCAATGAGTATTTTCCCGGAACTGGAAACGTCCCGTCTTTCCCCGATTTCCCCCGATTTCCCAAGGAGCTTGCTATTGACAATGGCTGAAGCGGGCCAAGGAACGCGATTGATGAAAGTCAAAGATCTACTACTATATTGCGGAATCGGGATCCTCATCGCAGCAGCCGCTATCTTGGGCGGAATCTATAACGCTAAGGCTCGGTTGCCGCACGAGGCGATTACAAAATGGCTTGGGTTCGGAGTCATGACCGCGTTCGTGTTCGGCAACGGCATCAGGTTCTCACGCCGTCTTTGGAACAGGCGAATATTCTGGGTCGCCCTGGCCGGATTCGCAGTCCTTCACCTCGTTGTAGGTGTTCTGGTGGTCTCAAAGGTAGAGAAACTTGGATTGCTATTGTTCGCCGTCGCCACCCAATTGAGTACTTCGCCTTGGTTAGCTGTCTTGAACGGCTGATTAGATGAAGGCGTCGGCTCCTGACGCCGGGAACCGGGGGGAACTCGGGGACAGGAATGTGTGAAGAAATCGATCCTAGGAATTTTCGGTTTGGCCCGTGAGACCCGCGGAATTTCCACCGTGGTGAATCCATAATGGCAGATACTCGTGGCTGTCTTAGTGGAATCGGACGGAAGGCCATTCTTACCGCGATATGCCTGACCGTCTTCTCTTCAGCGAACCCCGGCCACCCTCAGGAAGACGACAGCAAGTCCTGGGCGCGCTACTACCCCTTAGCAAAGGGAAACTCATGGAGATACTCCGTGATTGGTGAGGGTGGAAAAAAAGAACACGAGATCGTTGTCTGGAAGGTTCTAAATCTGTCGGCGGATTCTGAGGGCCCGATTTTTGCGGTTTGGCGAGTACCTACCGAGGCGGACGATACAGGTATGCAGTTACAGGTGTAGTGCTCCCCGCTAAAACTGGACACCTCAGTTAGGTAGAATCAGGGCCTCCAAACAGGAGGCAACATGGGCAGGAAACCACGCGTAGATCGATCCCCGGAAGAGAAGTGGCAGATCGTGCAGGAAGGCATCAAGAGCGGGAACGTCTCGGAGACGTGTCGGCGTCACGGGATCGCTCCGAATCTGTTCTATCGCTGGAAGGATGAAGCGGAACAGGGAGCGAAGGCAGCGCTTGGGGGGAGAAGCGCTGCCGCGGCGGAAACCGAGAAGGACCATCGCATCCGGCAGTTGGAACGGACGCTGGGGCGGAAGTCGCTGGAGATCGAAATCCTAAAAAACGTCGTGGGGGAGTGAGCTGTGGTGCGGTTCACTCCCAGGCACGAGAGATGGTGACGCAGGGCTACACGGCCACGCTGGTGGCGGCGACGTTGGCCATCAGCCGGTCGAGTCTGTACTACCGGAAGAGAGCCGCGAGGCAGCCGGGCCGACCGCACGTACGACGAGCAGATCGTCGTGGCCTGCGGAGAAAAACCCGCGTACGGATATCGCCGCGTGACTTGGTGGCTGCGACGAAAGGAAAACCTTCCGGTGAATCGCAAACGTGTGTTGCGGGTGATGCGCGAACGTGGGTTGCTGGTGCGCTCTCGTCGTCTGCGGGCACGACGGAAGAAAGAGTGGGGCCGTGTGGAAGCCGCCGAGCCGAATCAGATCTGGCAGTCGGACATGACCAAGATCTGGGCGGGGCCAGCGGTGGGCTGGGCCTACCTGGTGTGCGTGATCGACTGCTGCACGCGGGAGATCGTGGGATGGAATCTCTCGCATCGTTGCCGAACCGAAGACGCGCTGGCAGCGGTCGAGCAAGCCGTGCTCGAACGGCTGCCCGAGGGCAGCCGCGAGGCGAACGTGACGCTGACGACCGACAACGGAACGCAGTTCACTTCTTCGCGCTTCTTGGAGACGTTGGGGCGGCTCGGCATCACCCATCGGCGGACGGCGTATCATCACCCGGAAGGCAACAGCTACATCGAACGGTTCCATCGCAGCTTGAAAGAAGAGGAAGTCTGGACGGCGGAGTATCGGAGCTTGGAAGAAGCGCGAGCATCGATCGCTCGTTGGATCGAGGAGTACAATCACGACCGGCCTCACCGCGGAGTCGGAAATCGCACTCCGCACGAGGCCTTCTTGGCTTTTGCAGCTGTACTAAAAACCGAGGCCCTGACTGTCTAAATTAGCGGGGAGCACTACACAGGTCACTCGGAAAGGTCTGCGCGAACTGAGTAATGATTTTTTCCCTCTTAAGTTTCCGCTGGTACAAGGGAGCACGTGGCGTACGACTGGGCACGACCGCGTCTTCACCGTAATTAGTGAGGGTGAGCGGTGCGTGGTATCGCAACATTCGTTCACTCGGTGCGCCGTAGTTCAGGATGACGACCGCGAGGCCAAACTTAGGACCATAACTACCTACGCATTCGGGGCGGGTCCAGTTCGCTACGAGTATTACAAGATGGGTCGTGGGGGATTTGACGCCGAGCCACGGCAAATCTTAGAGATAACCTCGTATTCGGTTTCCCCAAAAGGGAGCCGAATACAGTGACAGGAAACCCGGGGACAGGAAACCCGGGGACAGGAAACCCGGGGACAGGAAACCCGGGAGGAAACCCGGGGACGGAAACCCGGGGACGGACGGGACGTTTTCTGATACTTGAAGCCAAACCTCGCAACCCACTTAAATGCTTGGACGGAAACCCGGGGACGGACGGGACGTTTTCTGATACTTGAAGCCAAACCTCGCAACCCACTTAAATACTTGTACTTACAAGATATCATTTGACATGCGGTAAATATGTGATATACTAGTTTGTGTTTGTCCTGACCAACGCGCGCCCGGATCGCTCTCGCACCTCTACCAAACGCATCAAAACGCTTTTCAAACGCCAATTCGCCCCTTTATTTTCAACAACTTCCAACATACCAATTTGCAAGTCCTTTTGTTTGACATCGATACGCACTACCCCCGGGGTGGGGGGGTATGAGTAGGTTGCTCCGATCCTCCACCCCTGCAAAGCGTCCCTCCGCGCACCCTCTGTGCAAATCGCCCCTTTATTTTCAGCAGCTTACAAACTGCTTTTTTGCTAAGTCCTTTTCTTTGATACCCATACAAACTGCCCCAGGGGGTGGGGGGTATGAGCACCCTTAGCGAGAAAGACCTTTGGTTGGTGAGGAGGTACTTCTCCCAAACCGCGTCCCTCTTCCGCCTTCCGGCCCCACAGCGTCCCAACGGGCCATCGCTTCTAGTACTTCCCGCTCTTGAACTTTGCCCCGAGAGACCGTACCGTCTAGCTGGCGCGTTTGATGGCACATACTTCCAAGAAGACCGTGGCGTTGCGTACCGTGGCCCTGTTCGAGGCCGCCAAGGGGCTGATCGTCCTGCTCCTGGGCCTTGGGGTGCTCCGGCTGGTGCACAAGAACCTCGACGAGTTCGCCGAGAACCTCATCCGCTTTCTGCATGTGAGTCCTGCGGGCCACTTGTCCAACCTGTTCGTTACCGCCGCGGGGCGCACCACCGACAAGAACCTGTGGCTCATCGCCGCCGCAGCCATGGTCTATTCCATAGTGCGCTTTGCGGAAGCCCTGGGCTTGTGGCACGACCGCGAATGGGCCGAGTGGTTCGCGTTGCTCTCCGGCAGCATGTATTTGCCCTGGGAGGTTTACTCCCTGATGCGCCACCCACACTTGCTGAAATGGGTGGTGCTGACCGTGAACGTCGCCATCGTGCTGTACATGCTGGTGCTGCGCGTGCAAGCCGGCGCGCACCGCTCCCGCCCCGAGCACGCCTCCTGACAGCGGTTGCAGACCGCTCCGCAGTTCCTTCGGAATTTCTTGAAAGGTCAGAGTTATTTCAGAAGTTCGTTGGCGTAGCGAACCGGCACGGCCAGGTTCGAGCCGCCGAAGTTTTTCAAGATGGCAAAATTGACGCCGATCACTTTGCCGTTGCGGTTGAAGAGCGGACCACCGGAACCGCCCGAAGTGGTGGCCGCGTCGTAAACGATTTTGTCTTGCAGGATGTCGCCGATGTGCCCTTGCGTGGTCGTCGGCCGGATAAGCTGCTGCGACGCCAATTGCGACATGATGTTGCTCACGCTCGAAGGATTATCGGTGATTTTCTGCGCCACGTCGGAGCCGGCGCGCGCCAGAATTCCTTCAATCCCGGTCGGATAGCCGATCAGCACCACCGGATCGCCGGTGACGCTGGCGTCGTGGCGCTCGTCCAACTCCAGCAGCGTGGCGTGCGCGGGAATGGCGCCTTCCAACTTCAGGGTCGCAACATCGGCGCCCTGAGAAATTTTGTCAATTTTGGCGGGGATGCCTTCCGAGCTGCCCGGAAAGTACGCCTTGTACGACAAAACGTAAGCGGCCGCGCCGCGATCGAGAAGTTCTTTCAGTTCGTCGTTTTTCCACCACGGTTCGGCGACGTGATGATTGGTGACGATTCGGCCGTCGCGCCGCACCAGAAAACCGGTACCGAACACGTCGACCTGCAAATGCGGCCCAGCGCCGCCGGAATCCAGCTGCACCATGCCCTTGTCATCGACTTCCGGTTTGCCCAGCGAGTCCAGCGCGATCTGAATCGGTTTCCCCGATGACTTGTCCAGGAATTCCACCACAACATGCAGCAGGCAAACGCTGGGGCCGTAACTGTGCACGATGGTCTCGGCAACTTTCCCTTCATTTTCCAAAAGCTTGAGGCGGTTTTGCGTTTCCTGCAGCTGCTGTTTCAGCGAGCCGGCATCGGCGGCGTCCGCGGTCGCCATTTTCTTGCGCAAATCCTCGGATTGCGCCTTCAAAGAATCGCGAGCGGCGGAATTGGAGCGGGTCTGCGCGTCGAGGGAGTCGCGGGCCTGCTGGGCGCGGCGAAAAAGCTCGCCTTGTTCGCCCAGGCCGTAATTGAGGCGGGCGATTTCGGCTTTGAGCTGCAAGGTGTCTTTGCGGCTGCTGTGATTGGAAACGGCCAGGTAGATGGTGACGATGATGGCTGCGGCGCTCAGCGTAAAAATAGCGGGGATCAGCCAGAAGCGGCGTTTGGTGACGACATCGCTGGAGAGCGTTTCGACGGCGAGGTCCGCGATGTTTTCGCGCTGGACGGCGTACTTCAGCATGGTCTTGAGATCTTCTTCGGACTGCCGGCCGCGAAACTGAGTTCTGATGCGGGCGGTGAACTCGACAGATTCGAACGGGAAGGAGATGACGTCATCGGCGCCGAGGTCGAGGGCCCGGGCACGCTCCAACGCGCCGCCGTGGATGACCATAACGATTTTGAGGGGCTTGGTGTCCGCGCGGGACTTGAGCTGGGTGATCAGGCCGCAGCAGCCGAGGTCCGAGGGCGCGGCTTCGGTGATCAGCAGCTCCGGGGCAAGAGTGAGGACCTGGTCGACGTTCAGGCCGTTTTCGGTGGCGATTTCGTAGCCCTGGCCGGCGAGGGCGGTGTTTACTTCGCCGAGAGACTCGGCGCCGAGGTTGAGAAGGAGTATGCGCATCGCCAACAGTCTATCATTTTGGGGATTCGCGTTTCTTGGTCCCGAGAGATACGGGCGTGGAAGAAAGGGCGTATCTTTTTTTGGCTTCCGAGCTTATGCTTTTGCGCACATTCCACCCGTTCTACAGGCAGGCTTGATCCGGGATTGGCGGCGGAGAAACGGAAAGACAACTGAACAGGCTGCGGAGAAAAGATAGGAGGGACGCGCTAAAGCGCGACCCTACATTTTCACGCGGCGACCCGATTCGCGCCGTGACGAAGAGAGCCGCGGTCGCACAGACTTTAAACGACTGCCGGGCGACAGGTCGGAAAGATTGAAGGAGGGCGAGATGGTGTCGGGTTTATGGCGGGTGGTGTGTAGCGGTTTGTTGGTGACGATTAGCCCATTTGTTTTGGTTAGCCGGGCGCAGCAGGCGGCTACGCCTACGAAAGTTGTGCAGATTATGGGTCTGACCGGCGTTAAGAACAAGACGTCGGGGAAGCTGACGGTCGAAGGCGGGAACCTGCGGTTTGCGCATGGCGCGGCGAAGGTGGATGTGGCGGCGACCTCGGTGCAGGACGTGGTTACCGGTAATGACAGCCAGCGGCTCATTCATGGAACGCTGGGCACTTTGACAATGTTCGCGCCGTACGAATCTGGAAGGTTCCTGAGTTTGTTCCGCACCAAATTGGACACGCTGACGATTCAATATCGCGATACCGATGGGGGGCTGCATGGGGCGGTGTTCACGATGCCCGTCGGGCAGGCGGAAGTGATCAAGAAGGAATTGCTTGCGCAGGGGGCGCACACCAGCGTTCCAACGGTGGAAGGGGCGGACAACGCGTCATCGAAGACCACCAGTGCGAAGGAGCGGAAGCCATGAGGAGCCAGAAGATCATGTTCGAACGCGTTGGTGCGTGCGTTTTGCTAGCGGTGACACTCTTCGCGGGGCCGGCCTTGCGGGCGCAAGAACAGAAACCCGCGAAAATAAAAGCCTCCTCGATCAAGGTGAACATGATCGAGTCCGACGAAATCAAGCTGCCGGCGGAGTTTCAAGTTTCGCTGTACGAAGACCTGATCCAGCAGTTGCAGAAAAAAGGCGGGTTTCAGCACGTGTACCGGGACGGCGACCGCAACGCCGCGGATGCCCCGGACCTGGTAATCCTGACCAGCACGGTGCGGGGGTTCAAGGAGGGCAGCGAGCGGGTGCGGCAGGTAACGACGGTGGCGGGCGCAACATCTATTAGTGTCCACTGCGCGTTTACCAACAAGGACGGAAAGCTATTACTGGAGCGGGATATCAAGGGCAACGTGCGGTTCTTTGGGGGAAACCTGAGGGCCACGTATGACTTCGCGAAGAAGACGGCGCAAGTGGCTCACGAAAACTTTTCGCCCTCCGCGGGGACGTGAAGGTAGGGGACGGGCCAGGGAATGAGCGGAGATTTGTTGCTGAAACTAGAACTGAACAGCAATCCGAATATGCTCTCGGTGGTGCGGGGGGCCATGGAACGGCTCACCGAAGTGTTTGGGTTTTCGCCTCCGGAATGCCGGTCGGTGACCCGCGCGGTCGATGAAGCGCTGACGAATATAATGAGACACTGCTATCTTGGGAAACTCGATCGGCCGATCGAGGTGGCGTGCAGCCGTGTGCGGCGCGGCGCTGCCGCCGTGCGGGTGGAGGGGCTGGAAATTCTGTTGGTCGATCGCGGGCCGGCCGTCGATCCGGCCAAGCTGCGGGGCCGCCGACTGGACGAGATAAAGCCTGGCGGGCTGGGGCTGCACTTCATCCGGCAGAGCATGGATACGGTGGAGTTCAAGCGGCTGCGAGGCATGAACCAGCTGCGATTAGTCAAATACCTGCAGCCCGCGAAGCAGGATTGAGATTGCAAAGGAGAAATACAGTGCAGATTTCGGCCCGGCGAGCGGATAAGACGACGATTTTCGATATCGTCGGCGATATCGATCTCGCGAACTCACCGCAAATACGAAAAGCCGTGCTGCACGAAATCCGCGAAGAGCACACGCCAAAAGTGGTGATGAACCTGACCAAGGTGAGATATATAGACAGTTCCGGGGTGGCGTCGTTGGTGGAGGGCCTGAAGGCGTCGCGGGATGCGGGTTCGCGATTTATTTTGTTTGGATTGAGCCCTGCCGCGCGGGAAGTGCTGCAACTATCGCGACTACTGAAGATTTTCGAGGTCTACGATAACGAAGAGCAGTTCTTGGCCTCTTGAGATCGCCAAGCCGGTCAGGTGCAGCGGCTTGGACAACCGAATATGCAAGTGGTTTCTCAAATCGGCGGGTCGGTAACGAACAGCCTTGCCTACATAGGTTCGCTGGCGTCGCTGGGCGGCCGAGCGGCGTATTACACGTTTGTGGGGCCGTTTCGGGGCAAACCGCTGCGCTTGCAGCGGGCGGTTTCGCAGGCCATGGACGTGGGCGTGCGGGCCTTGCCGATCCTTTCGCTGATTACCTTTTTTATCGGATTGATTTTGGCGCTGCAGGCCGCCTACGAATTGCGCAAGTTTGGGGCGCTGAATTTGGTGGCTACCGCCGTTGCGGTGTCCATGACCCGGGAACTGGGGCCTTTGATTACAGCCATTGTGGTGATTGGGCGCTCGGGCTCGGCGTTTGCCGCGGAAATCGGGACCATGAAGGTGACCGAAGAGATCGACGCGCTGGAGACCATGGCGATCAGCCCGATTCACTTTCTGGTGACGCCGAAATTTCTGGCGATGATCGTGATGTTGCCTTGCCTTACGATTTGGGCTAATTCCATGGGGATTTTGGGAGGCGCGGTGTTCGGCGTGGGACAAGCCGATTTCACCTGGGTGCGGTATATTCGGGCGTCGATTGACGCGCTTTTTATACGGGATATCACCACCGGATTGATCAAAAGCGTGATGTTTGGCATTACCATTACCGCCGTGGGGTGTTTCGAAGGTTTGAGTACCGGGGCTGGGGCAGAGCAGGTGGGGCGATCGACGACCCGGGCGGTGGTGATGTCGATTTTTTTGGTGGTGGTGGTGGATTTGGTTTTTACGATGTTGTTCTTTTTTGTTAGTGGGGCGTAGGTGAGGAAAAAGCGGGGCGGGTCGGTGAATGTTGGCGCCTGGGTGATGCGGGCACAGCAATGCTGTGCCCCTACGGTGATGGCTCATGGTTGAAGAAGAGAGGGAATTGACTGATTCCGAGAAGATGATCTCCCTGCGGGATCTGCGGGTCAGTTACGGGGAGAGAGAGATTCTGCACGGGATTAATTTTGACGTGATGCGCGGGGAGACTTTGGTGATTTTGGGGGGGTCGGGCTCCGGGAAGAGCACGTTGTTGCGGACTTTGGTGGGATTGGAGCGGCCCAGCTCTGGGCAGATTTGGATCAAGGGCCAGGATATTGCGGCGATTTCGCGGGAGGAGATGGACGAGATCCGGCGCAAGATCGGGATGTCGTTTCAAGGCGGGGCGCTGTTCGGGTCGATGACCGTGGGCGAAAATGTGGCGCTGCCGCTGCGGGAGCATACGCGGCTGGAAGATTCGACGATCGAGATCATGCTGCGGCTGAAATTGGAGCAAGTGGGACTGGCGGGATTCGAATACTACATGCCTTCACAGCTCAGCGGGGGCATGAAGAAACGCGCGGCGGTGGCGCGGGCGCTGGCGATGGATCCGGAGATACTTTTCTTTGACGAACCGTCGGCGGGATTGGATCCGATTATCGCCGCGGGCATCGACCAATTGATTCTGGAGCTGAAAAAGGCGTTTCGAATGACCATCATCGTGGTCACCCATGAGTTGGCGAGCGCATTCCTGATTGCCGATCGAATGGTGCTGATCGACAAGGGCAATGTGGTGGCCATCGGGCCGACGGAGGAGATGCGGCAGAGCACCCAGCCGAGGGTGCGGCAGTTTCTGGACCGCGTGGCGGAGCCGGAAGTGGCGCGGGAGTTGGATTACTTGCAGATGCTGACGGAAGAGCGGGGGCGACGGGGAAGCGGAGCGGCGTAACCAGGAGAGGATAACGATGAGCGCAAAAGGCGAGCAGGCCCTGGTGGGGCTGTTTGTGATCGTGGCCACGGGAGTGTTGATCGGCACGGTCTTCACCATGAGCGGAGCGTTCGGCGGTACGGCCAAAACGTTCCATGCGTACTTTCCGTTCGCTGGGGGACTGGAACCCGGGGCGACGGTGCGCTATTCCGGCGGGCCGAAGGTCGGGCGGGTGGAAAAATTGCAAATCGATCCGCAGAATTCGGCGCGCATCGACGTGACCTTCAGCGTGCAATCGGATTTGCCGGTGAAGACGGACAGCAAGGCCAAGATCATGAGCCTGAGCCCGCTGGGGGACAATCACCTGGAGATCGTGCCGGGCTCGACGCAGGCGGCGAACGCCGCGAACGGATCGCTGCTCACCTCCGAGGATTACGTGGACTTTAACGCCATCACGCAGCAGATCAACCAAATCGCGCCGCGCGCGCAGCAGCTCTTGAGCACGTTGAACGACCGGGCGACGGAACTCAAGGTGACCGTGGAACGGGTGAATGACACGCTGAGCGCGCAGAACCGGGCGAACCTGGCGGCGACGCTAGCCAACACGCGCGGGTTGATCGAAGAAAACCGCCCGGCGCTGAAAGCCACGCTGGAACACGTGAATGCGCTGACCGTGAAGCTGGATCCGTTACTGGACAATTTCAGGAAGACCTCGGACGAAGCCAACAAGGCGCTGGATCATATCGACGGGATGATCGGAGAAAACAGAGCGGATGTGCGGCAGGCGGTGTTGGAGCTGCGGCGCACGTTGACGACGGCGACGGATCTGACGTCGCGGCTGGACCAGACGCTGGACGTGAACGGGGAAAACATCGACGAACTGCTGGACAACCTGCGGCAGGTCACGGAGAACCTGCGGGAATTCACGGCCACGATCAAGAGCCGGCCGTACACGCTGATTCGGGCGACCAATCCGCGGGAGCACAAACCGGGTGAGCAGCAATGACCAGCCGCGGGGTGTTGGCGGGGATGTTGGCGCTGAGCGCCGCGGCGATGAGCGGGTGCGGAGCCGCGCGACCCAGCAAATACTATGAGCTGACGGTGCCGGGCGATCTGGCGCCGGCGGCGAATCCGAACGCGTATCCGGTGACGCTGTTGCTGGGTCCTCTGCTGTCTTCGCATTTGTATCGGGAGGATCACATCGTGTACAGCACGAGCGGGCAAGCCATGGGCACCTACGAGGACAAGCGATGGGCGGAGCCGCCTACGGAAATGATCGAGGAGGTGTTGTTCCGGGAACTGCGGGCGTCGGGGAGATATCGCGCGGTGAATTCGCGGCGCAGCAACGCGCGCGGAGATTATATCCTGCGCGGGCGGCTGTACGATTTTAAGGAAGTGTCGGGGAGTTCACTGGTGGGGCGCTTGGCGATGGAGTTGGAATTGAAGGATATCAAGACCGGAGCGACGGTGTGGACGCACTATTACGCGCATGACGAGCCGGTGGAGAAAAAGGATATAGCGGCGGTGGTGGCGGCGCTGGATCGCAACGTGCAGAGCGCGGTGCGGGAAATGAAGGCCAGCCTGGACCAATATTTCACGGAGCATCCGCCGGCCGCGTCGGCACCGGCACCGTAGGCCAGGGGAGCAAGAGTCCCGGGGCCGGATGATCAGACGGAGCGGCGCAGGGTGAGCAGCGTGATGTCGTCTTCCAGTATGGAGTTTCCGCGATATTGATGGATGCCGGCCAGCAGGGCGTCGGAAAATTCCGGGAGCGACGCCGGGTGAGTGAATTTCGACAACGTGTCGGTGGCGAAATTTAGGAAACCTTTTGCGGTTAGTTGGTCGCCGCTGGGCGACTCGACTTCGGTGGCGCCGTCGGAAAAGGCCAGGACCATGTCGCCGACGTTGAGGCGAATGCTCTGCTCGTTGTATTGCTCTCCGGTGATGTAGCCCAAAGGAAAATTCTCCAAACCCTGGCCCAATTCGTAAAACTTGGCGTCGCTGGCGCGCCACAGAAGCATGCGGGGATGGGCGGCGTAGGCGTAGTTGAACTCACCGGTGGTGCCATCGAAGGTGCCGGTGACGACGGTGGTCATGCGCAGGGGGCCGTCGGAGTCCTCGACATTGAGAGTGAATTCGTCGTTGAGTGCGGCGAGAAGTCCTGCGGTGTCGCGAATATCCTGAAATTTGTGGAGCAGGCGATGGATGTGGCGAGCCACGCCGCTGGCGACGTAGCCGTGGCCGACGCAGTCGGCGAGGACGACTCTGGCGACGTTGTCGCTGCAGGAAAAAACGGCGGAGAGGTCTCCGCCACTTTCGGCGCCGGAAGGGACGGCGATCACGTCGGCCTGAAGGCCCGCGAGTTCCAGCGAGCGATGGGCTTTCTCGTTGCCGGCCCACAGCTCCATGCAGCCGAAAGGACGGGCTACGGAAGTGGTGCACTGAACGGTTTCGGGGTCGATCTTCTTGAATTTCATGTTGCGCTCACCTGGTAAGGATATAGATTCCAGAAACGCGAAAAAGATACGTAAAAAAAGTAAGAAATGGGGTGGGTCTGGATTCGAGAATCCTGGCTCGGGGACCTTGACCGCGCGAGTTTAATGTTGCATGTTTTGAGCGCGACGCATCGTGGCCGGAGTTGCCAGGGTCAGGGTCTCGCGCCTTATGAAAGCCTGCGTGCTGCAGAAACCTGCGGCGATTGAGAGCAACCCGCTCGCGTTTATGGATGTGCCAGCGCCGCTGCCGGCGAAAGGCGACGTGCTGGTGCGCGTCAGCTATTGCGGCGTGTGCCGGACGGATTTGCATGTTATCGAAGGGGAATTGACGCCGCGGAAGTCGCCGGTGATCCCGGGGCATCAAGTTGTGGGTGTGGTGGAGAAGCTGGGGGCCGGCACTGGCAAGTTGCGCGTTGGAGCGCGTGTGGGCGTGGCGTGGCTGCATCATACCGACGGCACCTGCGAATATTGCCGGGCTGGGAAGGAAAATCTTTGCGACGATCCTACGTTTACCGGGTACAGCGTGGACGGCGGATATGCGGAGTACATTGTTGCTCCGGAAGATTTTGTGTATGCGATTCCGGAAGGGTTTTCGGATGAGCAGGCGGCGCCGTTGTTGTGCGCGGGGATTATTGGGTTTCGGTCGCTGCGGCTTTCGGGGATCAAGGCCGGAGGAAGGCTGGGATTTTACGGGTTCGGCGCGGCGGCTCATTTGGCGATCCAGGTGGCGCGGCACTGGGGCGTGGAGGTGTACGCGTCAACGCGCGATGCGCGGCATCAGAAACTGGCGCTGGAGTTGGGCGCGAAATGGGCTGGCGGAACTTTGGCTGAGCCGCCGGCGAAGTTGGATGCGGCGATTGTTTTTGCGCCTGCCGGAGAAATTGTTCCCGCGGCGCTTAAGGCACTGCGGAAGGGCGGGACGCTGGTTTTGGGCGGCATCCACATGAGCCCGATTCCTTCTTTCGATTACGACTTGCTGTACCAGGAACGGATGATTCGAAGCGTGGCGAACAACACGCGACAGGATGGCGAAGATTTTTTGCGGGTTGCCGCGGAGATTCCGATACAGACGCACGTGCAAGTATTTGCGTTGCGCGAGGCCAATCGGGCGTTGAACGCGCTAAAGAATGATGCGATTCCGGGAGCGGCGGTGTTGCGAGTCGAAGGTGGGTGATTTTTGGGGCCTGTCCGAAAACGGGACGAGCATTCCCGCAAATGGTCAAGAGGGAGTTTCCGGGAGCTGGTGATTTCTTGTACGGTGCTGAAAGCAGAAGTGTTAGACGCGTGTATCGCTGGAAGCCCGCCTGCGAACATGTGATCGACCAGCCGAAAGTTTGGGGAGGGTCAGAAGCATGGCCACACCCGCGATTGAGACGCTCCTTGGTGCCGAACGCATGCAGCCCCGGATATTAATTGCAGACGATCAGGCCGACGTGCTGCGGGCGCTGTGCCTGCTGCTGAAGGGGCACGGCTACGTGACCGAAACGGCGGCGTCGCCGGCGGATTTGCTGGAGACGGTGGCGCGGGGCGGATTCGATTTGCTGCTGATGGACCTGAATTACGCGCGGGATACGACCTCGGGGCGCGAGGGGCTCGAACTGCTCACGCAACTGAAAGCGATAGAGGGCGTGCCGCCGATTGTGGTGATGACTGGATGGGCGACCGTGGGGATTGCCGTCGAGGCCATGCAGGGTGGCGTGACCGATTTCGTCGAGAAACCTTGGACCAACACGAAACTTCTGGAAATTCTGGAAAAACAGATTGCGCTGGGGCGCGAGAGGAAGGAATCGTCCTCGCGGGCGGCCCAGGAGGGCCGGGCCCAGAAAGAGATCGCCCTGCACTTTCATCAGCAAGAGCACGAGATTGCCGAGGCGCGGTCTATTCAAGAAGGACTTCTGCCCAAGGAAATTCCGAGATTGTCGGGCTACGAGATCGCCAGCGCTTGGCAGTCCGCGCGCGTCGTCGGCGGGGATTATTTCGACGTGCTCGAGTTCGAAAACGAAATACTGGGGCTGTGCATCGCGGACGTGGCGGGGAAGGGAATGCCGGCGGCGCTGCTAATGTCGAACTTGCAGGCGGCGGTGCGAGGGTTGGCTTCGCCGGCGCTGGCGCTGGACCAGCTTTGTGTGCGGTTGAATTCTTTGCTGCGCCGGAATATCGCGAATGACCGCTTCATTACTTTTTTTTACGCGCAGCTCGATGGACCGGCGCGAATGCTGCGGTATGTAAACGCCGGACACAATCCGCCCATCGTCCTGCACCGGGACGGATCGCATCATCGGCTGCACGAAGGAGGCGGCGTGCTGGGCGTCTTTGCGTTTCAGACTTTTGCGATTGGCACGATGCAGTTGGAGCGCGGCGACCGGGTTATTCTCTTCACCGACGGCGTAACCGAAGCGAGCAGCCCCCAAGAGGAGGAATTCGGAGAGGAACGCCTGGTGCGCCTGCTGCAAGAAAACCGGGAATGCAACGCTGCGGAAATTCAGAAAAAGATTCTGCATGCCGCCGGCGCATTCAGCCACGGCAATTGGCACGACGACGCAACGTTGTTGATTCTCGCGGTCTCCTAGGCCAACTTCCGCGCAAATTCGGTTATGACCTGCAACGTCGCGGCGGGCTGGTCGCGGTGCGGCGAGTGCCCGCAGTCCGGCAGGATCAGCGACTGGCTATGGGGCAGGCGGCGCTTAATGGCTTGTACTTGGGCCATGGTGCCGTATTCATCGTCCTCGCCTTGAATCACAAGAACCGGGCACGCGATGGGGTCCAAGGACTGCTCGATATTCCAGGCACGAAATGCGGGGTCCAGCCAAATATCGTTCCAGCCCCAAAACGCTTCCTCCACGTGATCGTGGTAACGGCCCAGCCGCTTTGGCAGATCCGTCGAGCGGTACACCGTACGGATTTTCGCGATGCTTTTGACCGTCAAGTCTTCCACGAAGACGTGCGGCGCCTCCAGGATCAGGCCAAGCGGACTCGCCGGCGCTGCGGCAGAATAAATAATGCAAATCGATGCGCCGTCGCTGTGGCCCAGCAAGATCGGATGCTCGATCTGCAAACGTTCGAGCAAGCCCGGCAACACCACGGTTCCCTCGTGATGCATGAACTCCACCAAGCGCTTCTCGCCAAGGCGCTCGGACTTGCCATGGCCGTACCGCGAATAGGCCACCACGCTACAGCGCGTCGTTTTGGCCAACTGCTCGGGAAAATCCTTCCACATGGAGACCGACCCCAACCCTTCATGCAGCATGACGATTGTGGGCCGCTGGTCCTCGCCACGGTACGAGAGGGTCTCCAGACGCTTGCCATCCACAACTACATCGCTCCGATACTCCTGCAACTCCGCCAAGTGGCCTCCTCGCCGAAACTTTCCTGAGTTTCTGGGCACGGGTCTCGATACCGCGAATCCCGGTGCCAACGCAAGAGGATAGAACACCGAACCCCGCTTTTAGTAAAGTAGGGTGCGCACCCGTGACTCTCCCCGGAGATCCGACGACCTTTGCCGGTCAAGCTGCCGCGCCTCTTCCTGGCCCGGTCAATCGATCCACGTTTTTCGCGCAGCAGGAGCGCAACCGCGCGGCCACCTGGCGGCTAATGGTGTTGTGCGTCTTCACCGTGTTTTGCACCGGCATGATTCTGAGCCTGGTGCTGGCGCCACCGATTTATGGCCTGGCGGCCCTGGGCCTGACCCTGGCGAAAAAGTATGGCAGCGTATCGCCGCAAGTCTGGCAGGCCTTTCAGACGGGCGGCACGACGTTCGTAGCGATGCTGCAGCATTTTGGGAATCGTCCCACGCCGCTTCCGTCTCTCAACGTCATCCTCTACGCCGCGGCGGTCATTCTGGTCCCCGGAATGATTCTTCAGCTCATTCTATGGCTGGGGATTCGCGCCATGTACATGCGAGCGGGAGCCGGCGGCGTGCTACTCACTCTGGGCGCGCGCCCTCCGCGCCTCGAGGACCTGCCGGAGAAAAAACTCGTCGACGTCGTCGAGGAAATGGCGGTCGCCGGCGGCGTTCCCCCGCCGAAGGTCATGCTCCTCGATGCCGCTGCGGGCAATGCCGCCGTGGTGGGCTCTTCGCGTCAGGACGCCACTCTGGTGGTTTCCCGGCGGCTGCTGGAAGATCTGGATCGCGACGAGATGCAAGCGGTGGTCGGCCATCTGATCGCTTCCGCGGGCAACGGCGACCTGCACATTGCCATGACCATGGTCTCGGTGTATCAGGCGTTCGGTTTGCTCGACACCCTGGTCAACTCGCCCTTTGGCCCGCGCTCCCGACGTACCCTGTGGCGCCTGCTGCGGTTGGCTTTTCGCCGCGGTGGACCTGCGGAGGCCGACCAAGTCTCCGAATGGCTCACGCAAGGCCTGCGCAACTCCAGCACCGACGACATCAGCGACCGGGCTGACAAGAGTCAAAGCAAAAGGGGCTGCCTTTCCACCGTATTGCTGCCGGTGCTGATGTTCAACGCCTCGCTGAAGCTCACCATGGGGGTGCTCTCCGGGCTGCTATTTGAGCCTGCGGCGGCGCTGCTGTGGCGCACGCGCCGCTACTTGGCGGACGCCACGGCGGTCCAACTGACCCGCAATCCCGATGCCCTGGCCAATGCGCTGCAAAGCCTGCGCGATTGCGGCGGCCTGATTCCCGGCGGGAAATGGGCGTCGCATCTTTTCATCGTCGGACAAGAAGCCCGCGGCATGCCGCCGGAAATTGCCCACCGAGTCCGCGAAATGCGCAAGAGCGGGATCGAGCCGACGCGAGAAAACATGATGAAGCTCGCGGGCGAGGCCGTGGCGCATGGCGATTTTTCCGCCCTGGCCGGTGCACGAGCCGACCGTACGGAAACGCTCGAGGAAGCCACCGGCGGCGGCATGGTCTCGCTGCATCCGCCGCTGGAGAAAAGGTTGAAGCGTCTCCAGATGCAGGGCGCGCACCTCGCCGCGGGCGGCCGCCCGCACCGCAAGTCGCCAATCGGGTGGCTCTTTCTGCTGTTGTTTATGACCCCGCTGGTGCTGCTGAGCCTGGCGGCCATCCTGGCGGCGGTGGTCATATGCATTGTGCTTAACTTTATCTTTGTCCTTGCGGCGTTCGCCCTGATTCTGGCGATTGTCCGTCTGATCCCCTAGAGGAGCGACGCATGGAAATGTGGCTGGTGATCGGCATCGCGGTTTTGCTGGGGATTTACGTGGTGGCGTCGTTCAACCGGCTGGTGACGCTGCGCTATCGCATGCGCGACGCCTGGTCGCAGATCGACGTGCAGCTGAAGCGCCGGTACGACCTGATTCCCAACCTGGTGAACGCGGTCAAGGGTTACATGGAGCACGAGCGCAGCACGCTGGAAAGCGTCACGCGCGCCCGCGCACAAGCCATGGCGGCGGGCTCGGATATCAATGCGCGAGCGGCCGCGGAGTCCACTCTTTCGTTTGCTACCAGTAGGCTGATGGGACTAGTCGAGGCTTACCCCGCCCTTCGCGCCAGCGAGAATATGCTGGCCCTGCAAGAAGAGCTGGCCTCCACGGAAAATCGCATCGCTTTCGCGCGCCAGTTCTACAACGACACCGTCCTGGAGTACAACACCGCGCGCGGCACGTTTCCCCGCAATTTACTCGCAGGATCTTTCGGTTTTCCGACCGCGCCGATGTTTGCTCTCGATGATCCCGGCCAACGCGCCGCTCCCCAGGTCCACGTCTAGAAACCAAGGCCCACGGTCTTCGAAGAATATGACGAGGCGACCTGCGTGTAGCTGATTCTTGAAATGAAGGGGCTTGCTTCGAAGGCCAAAGAGTGTTTATGTTGAGTTACACGCCAGAAAGTCCCCCCAGCGGCTCTTCCTCCCGGTCCAGAGCGTGCTTTCGGACTCCCACTGACCTGTGAGGAGAACTGATGAAAATCGTCCGTGTCATGCTATCGATTCTATTGTTGATGCCCCTGTGCGTCCCCGCTCGCGCCGACTTCAAGTACACCGACACGTCGCAAATAACCGGCGGTGCGCTCATGGGAATGGCGAGCTTCGCCGCTAAGTTCAGCAAGGACTCGCGCCAAGCCTTCCAACCGGTCACCACGACGCATTCCGTCAAAGGCAATCACCTTCGAACGGATAACTCGGACGGCAGCGTCCAGATTATCGACCTCGACGGCCGCCGGGTCATCGCTATCGACAACTTGAAGAAAACCTACTCCGTCGCAACCTTCGAGGAGATCAAGGCGGCGCTCGAGAAAGCGCGGCAGAACATGCAGCAACAAGCGCAGCCGCAGAGCGGGAAGAAACAAGATACGCAGGTCACGGTAACACCCAAATTCACCGTACTGCCGGGCAGCGGAAGCCGCGTCATCCTGGGGCAGAACACCACCGAGACGAAAATCAAAATGGACATGGAGATGCAAACCCAAAACACCGGCCAAACGCCGACTGGGGCTCCGGCAACGAGTTCCGCCCCACCCAGTGGACCTAACAGCGTCACCTTTACGATGACCACGGACATGTTTGTGGCTCCCAGCGTTGCGGGTTACCAGGAGATTGCTGAGTTTTACAAACGGATGGCCAAGGAAGTGAACTGGGTTCCGCCGGCTAACCTTCACGTGGATCCCCGCATGACCCAGGGCATGGAGGAAATGCAGAAAAATTCAGCGGCCCTCAAGGGCCTGCCGCTGCTTTCCTATGTCAGTATGGGAATGCCCGCTTCGCCAAACGGAGCTCAAGATTCTTCGCAAAATTCCTCGGGCACATCGCCGCGGTCGAGTTCCAATTCGAGCAGCTCCAGCGACACGGTGCCCACAAACAGTTCGGACGCGGTGGTCAAAGGCCTCGGCTCGCTATTCGGAAAGAAGAAGCAGCAACAGCCGGACAATTCCTCTCCGACGGCAACGCCCGCCCCGCCGCCGAATCCGAATTCCGATCCCAATGCGCTGATGGAAATGACCATGCAAGTGACGTCATTTTCAGATTCTTCGCTGGACGCTGGCGTCTTTGAAATTCCCGCCGGTTATACGCAGGTCCAAGAGAATCCCGACCAGATCCTCGGCCACACCGCGCCTCGGCCGCACTAGAAGACCGAGACTCGCAGGCGCGCAGCTTTTATCCTGAGCAATCGAAGTAATGCTGCGCCCCGCTTGGCACTTGGTCCAACAGTTTGCGGCGGCGATTCGGCAGGAGGGCACGCGGGGCCCGCGCCGGCAATGCCCTCCACAAAACTCCTGTTGACGATCAACACGACTGTGCTAGACTCCTGTTGATCTTCTAAAGGAGACCATGCCTGCTTCCAGAAGTGAAGTCCTGCAGGGAACCCTGGATTTGCTGGTGCTGAAGACCCTGGACACCATGGGCCCGATGCACGGCTTCGGCATCGCGCTGCGCATCCAGCAGGTTTCCGAAGACCTGCTGCAATTGAACCAGGGAACACTCTATCCCGCGCTACTGCGTCTCGAACAACGCGGCTGGATCTCGTCCAAGTGGGGCATTTCCGAGAACAATCGCAAGGCCAAGTATTACTCCCTGACCCGCGCCGGACGGAAGCAGCTCGTGGAAGAGGCGGAAAGCTGGGATCGTATGTCGGCCATGATCAACCGAGTGCTGAGGACAACTTAGCCATGCGCGAGCGCTGCCGGGTGCTTTTCCATCGTCTCGCCGCACTCTTTCGCCGGCGCGGTCTCGAAGAAGACCTGGCCGCGGAACTCAGCTCGCACCTGGAGATGGCCGTGGATCTCAATCTGCGCAACGGCATGAACGCCGAAGACGCGCGCCACGAGGCCCTTCGGGGTTTCGGCGGCGTCGAGCAAACCAAAGAGCTGTACCGCGACCAGCGGGGGTTGCCCGTGATAGAGACCGCTCTGCGAGACCTGCGCTTCGGTTTCCGGATGCTTCGCCGCGCTCCGGGGTTTTCCATCCTGGCGATCCTTTGCCTGACCTTGAGCATCGGCGCCAACGCCGCCGTTTTCAGTTGGATCGAGGGAATCCTGTTCCGCCCCTACCCGCTCGTAGCCCACCAGGAACGGCTTCTGGCCATCACCGGAACCGCTCGCGGCGAGGTCGGCCATGCCGATCTTTCTTGGCCCGACCTTCTCGATTTACAGAAGAGTTCCACGCTGATTGACTCCTTTATCGTGAACAAAATCATGGGTACTACACTCAGCCTGGGTGACCGCGCGGAGCGCACCATCGGAAGCATCGTTTCGGCGAATTATTTTGACGCCATCGGAGTCCATCCGATTCTTGGACGGGGTTTCGAGTCCGGCGAGGACGTGGGACGCAACGCCCATCCGGTGACCGTCATCAGCTACCAGCTATGGAAGGGGCGTTTCAAAGGCGACCCCGCGATCGTTGGGAAGACGCAGCGCCTGAACGGCATTGAGCACACCATCGTTGGCGTTGCCCCAGAAGGCTTTCTGGGGACCTTCGTGGGCTGGGGCATGCAGTTTTGGGTTCCGGCGTCAATGGAAGAAACCTTCGAGGCCGGCGGATACAAACTCGAAGACCGCGGCGCGCGTTGGATCGAAGCGTATGTGCGGCTCAAGCCCGGCGTGACACGTGAGCAAGCCCAGCAAGAGATGTCGGCCATTGCGAAGCGATTGGAAGGCGACTATCCCGCAACGAACCTGGGCCGTGGCATTCAGCTGTGGCCGCTGTGGCAAACGCCCTTCAACAATGCCGCCACTCTGCTGCCCACGCTTGGCATCATGCTCGCCGTCGTCGTTTTTGTCCTGCTGATTGCCTGCGCCAACGTCGGCAATCTGTTGCTGGTGCGATCGTTCGCGCGCCGCCATGAGATGACCGTTCGGGTGGCCGTCGGCGCCAACCGCCGCC
This sequence comes from uncultured Acidobacteriota bacterium, assembly GCA_963788495.1. Classification (GTDB taxonomy): domain Bacteria; phylum Acidobacteriota; class Terriglobia; order Acidiferrales; family UBA7541; genus Acidiferrum. The sequence goes on from CAWBGX010000010.1 coordinate 976,904, forward strand.
GGCTATTGCAGCAACTGGTTACCGAAGGGTTGATCCTGTCGGCTCTAGGTGCTGCCGGCGGACTTCTGGTGGCGCACTGGTGCCGTCACGCGCTGGTGCTGCTTTTCCCGGCGCGTGGGGGCGTGGCGATGACCCTGCCCGGCGAAATCGATTGGCGGGTGCTGGTTCTGAGCGCCGGCGTGTGCCTGGTTTCGACCATTTTGCTCGGGCTGGTCCCCGCGATGCAGACCGGCAAAATCGACCTTGCCGGCGCGCTGAAATCCGAAATGGCTGGTGTTGTCGGTGGCGGCCACGGGAAGTCGTGGCTTCGCTCGGGCCTGGTTGTCGTTCAGGTGTCGCTCAGTTTCCTCTTACTGGTTGGAGTGGCTCTGTTGCTGCAGAGCCTGCAACGCATTCGCGACACCAACCCGGGATTTTCCACGCAGGATGTGCTGACCACTGCCGTCGACTTGCGAGGCGCAGGCTACGATCCACAACGCGCCAAGAATTTTCAAGATGAACTGATCGAACGCGTTCAGTCCCTCCCCGGCGTCGAATCCGCGGCCTTTGCGCGGGCCACGCCGCTGGCGTACGGCAGTTTTTCCTCCTCGCCGATTGTCGTCGATGACTTTCAGCCCCCTCCAGACGAGCAGCCCGCCATCCAATACAACGAAGTCGGCCCTGGCTATTTGGCGACCGCCGGAATTCCGCTCCTGTCTGGCCGCGAATTTACTCGCGCCGACAACGAAACGTCCGCTCTCGTCGCCGTGGTGAATGACGTGATGGCCGCGCAATATTGGCGGGGTCGCGATCCGGTCGGCCAGCGGCTCCTGGTTAAGGGGCTGTGGAGGCGTCTCGTCACGCGCCCTTCAGCTCCGTCATGCTGAACCAGTTCCCGGACTTGTCCTTCGTGATGGCCTCCACTCCGTAGAACTGCTCCTTCGGCGGGGAAGAGAACTAAAAATGCCGTTTGGATTTCGGCCAAGGGCCTCCGAGGCTTGCTGACGAAGGGCAAATTCAATGGCGGAATCCTGCAAACCAGCGACTGCCGCAAAACTTTCGAGGAACTCAAGCCAGAGTCCCCCGCACTGGCCGGCGGATTGGCCCGCTGGTGACGGCATTTTTCCGCCACAAATCGATATCCAGATGTGCGATTATTGAGGTATCCTCAGCAACAGCACGGAAGAAACGCTTGTTTCCCGTCGAGGGAACCGCGGCCAGGGGTATTTGCGAGGGCCACGGCAGCTTGCCACATCCTAGATAGCCCAAGGGGTCGAGGGGGCCACATGCAGCGTCGTGAAATTCTGAAAATCCTGGCGGCAGGAGCGGCTCTCCCTGCCTTCTCGCCAAGCCTGATGGCGTTTTTCCGGGAAGCCCAGGCTCAAGTCGGCGGAACCTACAAGCCTCGCACCCTCAGTCCGCAACAAGACGCCACGGTCGTGGCCATGATCGATTTAATCATTCCCGCGACCGATACACCCGGCGCAAAGGGCGCCCGCGTGAATGACTTCATTGACGTCATCCTCACCGAGTGGGCTACCGACCGCGAACGCCAGGATTTTCTTAACGGGCTCGCCGGCGTCGATAAGCAGAGCAACGACCTGTACGGCAAGAACTTCGCCGATGCTTCGCCTTCGCAGCAGTTCGCGCTGCTGCGTTCCATGGACGACGCCGTCATGGGCGCCCACATCGAACAGCACCGGCGCCACGGCAACACGGTCCCGGAGGAGCGCGACAAACAGCTCCGCGATGCTTTTTGGTACGTTTTCAAGGGCATCACTCTTCACGGCTACTACACTTCGGAAATCGGTTTCAGCCAGGAATTAAATCTGCAAATCATCCCCGGTGCCTTTCATGGTTGTGTTCCGCTAACCGTTGGGAAAAAGGCATAAGGGGGAAGCGCATGCCAGTCACTACGTATGACGCGATCATCGTTGGCTCCGGAATCACCGGGGGTTGGGCGGCCAAGGAGCTCACCGAAAAGGGCCTGAACACGCTGGTCCTGGAAGCGGGACGCACCATCATTCCCGAGAAGGACTACGTCGAGCACGTGCCGGTATGGGAGCTAAAATACCGCGGCTGGGACAACCGCGCCGAGCGCGAGCGCACCCAGCATATCCAGCGCGAGTGTTATTACGCCTGCGACGAATATTCGCACAAGTTTTTTGTCAACGATCTGGACAATCCCTATTCCACCGCTCCGGGAACAAAATTTTCCTGGATTCGCGGGCGCCAGGTCGGCGGGAAATCCATCATTTGGGGGCGGCAGAGTTACCGCTGGAGCGACCTCGACTTTGAAGCCAATCTGAAGGACGGAATCGCCATCGACTGGCCCATCCGCTATGCGGACATCGCTCCCTGGTACGACTACGTCGAAGAATTCGCGGGCATCAGCGGCCAGGCCGAGGGCCTGCCGCAGTTGCCCGACGGCAAATTTCTCCCGCCCATGGACATGTCCTGCGTTGAACTGGATTTTCGCGACGCGCTGGCCAAGCATTTTGACGACCGCATCATGACCATCGGGCGATCGGCGGTGCTGACGCGCACCCACAAGGGCCGCGCGGCTTGCCATTATTGCGGCGTATGTCACCGCGGTTGCATCACGCAATCCTATTTCAGCAGCTTGAATTCCACGCTGCCCGCCGCGCAGAAGACCGGGCGCCTGACCATCCGCCCCTACAGCGTGGTGCACAGCCTCAATTTCGATCCCAAGACCCGCCGCGTGAGCGGCGTGCGGGTGATCGACGGGCAAACCAAAGACGCCCTCGAATTCAAGGCTCGCGTATTCTTTGTTTGCGCCTCCACCCTGGAGTCCGCGCGCATCTTGCTCAATTCCACCAGTCCCGATTTCCCCAACGGTCTGGCCAACAGCAGCGGCGAACTCGGCCACAACCTGATGGATCACCACATGGGCGCGGGCGCCACTGGCACCATGCCCGGCCATGAAGACAAAATGCCTTTTGGCAACCGCCCCAACGGCATCTACATTCCGCGCTTTCGGAACGTGAAAACCAAGCAGAGAGACTTTATCCGCGGCTACGGCTACCAGGGCGGTGGCAGCCGCGACGGCTGGTCGCGCGGCATGAATATGGTGGGCCTCGGGCCCGAATTTAAGAATGCTTTGAAGATGCCAGGACCGTGGCGCATGGGTTTTGGCGGCTTCGGCGAGTGCCTACCCAATCACAACAACTATGCGGAGATCGAAAAGGACAAGCTCGACGCTTGGGGCATTCCCACGATAAAGATCCACAGCGAGTGGGGCGAAAACGAGCGTGCCATGTCGAAGGACATCGCCATACAGGGCGCCGAAATGCTGGCCGCCGCGGGCGCCATGGATATCTCCGTATTTCAGGAGATGACGCCGCCTGGGCTGGCCATACACGAAATGGGCACTGCCCGCATGGGCCGCGATCCGAAGACTTCGGTGCTGAACGCCCACAACCAGGCGCACGACGTGAAGAACCTGTTTCTACCCGATGGCGCTTGTATGGTGTCGTCTTCCTGCGTCAACCCGTCGCTGACCTACATGGCCTTGACGGCCCGCGCCTGCGACTACGCCGTCTCGGCAATGCAAAAGAACGAACTGTAGGAGCTGGGCTTAAGCCCGGCGGGCCGCGCAGTTCGGCAGGATTCCTGAACAGGCTGCGGATAAAGTCCAGTGGCACAGCCATTTCTGGCGGTGCGCCCGCGTAATGTCGAAGGATCCGTCCTTAATCTCCCTCCGCGGTCCGTGTAACGCGCGCCGCTTCCTCACTCGAATATCCCAGGCTCTTCAGAATCTCTGCAGTGTGCTCCCCCAGCAGCGGCGGCGGCAGCCGGTAGCTCACCGGCGTATCCGAGAACTTGATAGGATTCGCAATGCTGCGAGCCGCTCCCAACGAGGGATGCTCGAGCTGCACGATCATGCCGCGCGCCAGCGTTTGTGCATCGTTGAGCGCCTCCGGCACGCCGTTAATCGGCGCGGAAGGAATGCCGGCCCGCGCAAGCTGCTCCAACCATGCGGACATCGGCTGGCCGTCGAAGCGCTTCTGTAGCAGCCCGATCAAGTCCGTCCGATTGGCGGTGCGCAACGCGTTGGTCAAGAACCGCGGGTCCGCGCCCAGGGTATCCTCCGCGTTCAACAAAGCGACGAACTTCTTCCACAGCGCCTCGCTGCCGACGCCAACGACAAAATAGCGCCCATCGCTGGCCCGAAACATCTGATAGGGCACCACGTTGGGATGGGCGTTTCCCCAGCGCCGCGGCGAAGCACCGGCATTCAGATAACTGCTGCCGATGTTGGCCAGCCAGGTGACCTGCGAGTCGAAAAGCGCCATATCCAGAAACTGCCCGGTACCCGTCTTCTCCCGAACCAAAAGGGCCCCGAGAATTCCCATCGTGGCGTACATGCCGCAGGTCAGATCCGCGATCGGAATGGGATAGCGCATGGGGCCGCCGTCGGGTTCGCCGGTAACGCTCATCAGTCCGGCCTCGGCCTGCGCCAGGATGTCGTAACCCGGGCGTTCCGCCTTTGGCCCACTGAAGCCGTAACCCGTGATGCTGCAATGAATCAGCCGCGGATATTTGGCGCGCAGTGTCTCCGGATCGATGGCGCGCTTGCGTAGCGACGCTCGCGATGGCTGATTGCTGATGAACACGTCCGCCCGCGCCAGCAACCGCTGCAGAATCTCGGCCCCCTGCGCATCATCGTAGTTCAACGCGATCGAGCGCTTGTTGCGATTGGTCGCCAGGTAGTAGGCGGATTCGGTGCCCACGAAGGGAGGGCCCCAGCCCCGCGACTGGTCACCCGTTTTGGGGCGCTCCACCTTGATCACGTCGGCGCCAAAATCGCCCAGCAGCATGGCGCAATAAGGGCCGGCAAGAGCTTCGGTGAGATCCACAACATGGATGGAATCGAGGACGCTGATCACGGGGTTCGATTATATGTGGAACTCGCCAGATCGGGCCGAAGTTTCGGAAGATCCCGGAACCTAGCCGCAGGGGCTCTTGCTTAGCCCGACAGGTCCTGTCGACGGTGGGACCGCAAGGGCGTGGCGCTCAGGGCGCCGGAGCAGAGGCCGAACCGGGGACTTTCTCAAGCAAAAAAAGAACTCGGCTGGCTCATGTCCGAGCCAGCCGAGTTGGTCGACGATTCGTTAGCCTGACAGGCTACTGGTAGATGGTCTTGTTCAGCCACTGGGTGCGCTGCACGGTGGAGGTCACGGCATTGACCACCGCGTTGGCGCCCGGCGTCACTTGAGCCGAAGGGAACCACGGCGGAGCGAAGTTGTTGCCGGCCGCGAAGCGCTGATCGAACAGCACGTTGCGGGTCTTGGCTCCGATGTTTTGAATGGTGTTCTGAATACGGCCACCCACGATGGTCAGGGTGTTTATCGAGTTTCCGGTGTTCACGATGCCGCCGCTGCCGTTCTGGGAAATGGTGGCCACGGAGGCGTCAATTTCCAGATTTCCACTGGCCTGTGTGTTGGCTAGGTTAACGTTGCCGCCGGCGGTGAAAATACCTAGAACTTGACCGGTGTTATTGGCAGGGATAAGGGAGTCCAAACCGGTGCTGACGGTACCGGAGGTTTGGACCGGTTCTTGGGTATAAAGTAGGTCGCCGGTGATGGTGACGTCCTTGGCGGCGGTGACGGTCACCGCACTGCCATCCTGAATAGCAGGCTTACCTGACCCAGGTCCGGACAGGCCGGTGATGTTGCCGTCCACATACAGCATGGTGCCAGGACCCTGGACCGTGCCGCCGGCTGATATCTGCTCCGGTACGCCAACGATGTTCTGCGTACCCAAGCTCGAGCTGATCGAAGTCGATCCCACGCCGCCGTTGCCGAGGGGGTCAACGGTGATCGTGGTCGTGACGCCATTGTTCAAAATCGTGTAGACCTGCGCCGAGCTATTGGCGGGAGCGGTGAGCGTTACTTGTGCGTTGCCTTCCACCAAGATGCCGCCACCTGTGAAGGTGGGCTTCCCGGACTGGGCGTTGATGGCATAGGGCACAAACACGCCAGAGGCGGCGCCGCCTGCGGGGTAGGGTTTGCCGGCGGCGTCCTTCAGAGCGGAGTTTAGTTGCGCATTCGTCGGCGCGGCGCCGGACTGACCGATGCCGTCAAGAACGGCCTGCTCCTGGTTGAAGGAGTTTGCCGGCAGGGGGATCTTCGGCACGCCCATAACGAAGCCGGCGTCAAACTTGGGGCTGATGCCGTTGGCGGAGAGCTGGTTCGAGGCTACGCACCCGCCATTGTCATAACCGGCTTGGGCGCCCGCGCTCTGGACCTGGTTGGTGAACTCGTAGGTGCCGGTACCGAAATTCCACGCGCCGTTGGTAAATACCGGGCCGGTGATGGTGCCGGGAACCAGGTCGCCGCCGCCGCAGAGAGGATATTGATCGATGAACATACCCCAAGCGGCGAAGTTGACCTGCTGGGGGCCGGCCGGCTGGATGGTGGCGTTGAATGTCAATGTGCCGGTATCCACCACGGTGGCGGCTTCGGTGCCTTGGGACTGGCCGAGAGCGGTCACCGAGTAGTTGTAGATGTACCTGTAGCCAGTCTGAGGCGCATTTTTCGCCCAAACGGGTGCGGCGCAGGTGCCCGTGCCGTTGATCAACTGACAGCCGCCGTTGAGAGCCAGCGTAGCGTTGGTGAGGGTAAACTTTTCCGGCCAAGACTTGGCGGACGAGCCCCCGTTAAGGGTGGTGTATGCCCCGTTACCGTACAGGGCCCAAACGTTGTTTCTCACCAAGGTATCGGTGCCGGCGGGGATGGGAGCGACCGTAGGGCCCCAGCCACCAAGGACCGCGCCATTAATGCCATTGACCATGGCCTGCCGCGCAACGTTGACGCCGGAATCGGAGGCGTAGAACGAGCCGCGGAAGTTGCGATAGTACCCATCCACCAGGGTGTCTGAGCTGACGGAAAGGACCATGGCGACAGACATGGCCGTCAACAGCATCAGCAGCAGCAACGTGGTGATCAAGGCGATACCGCGCTGGTTCCTCTGGTGCGATCGGACGCGAAGCGATTTGGAATGGGTTCTCATGTTTTAATGCTCCTCAATTCATGCTGAGATTGCGGGGGTCGATAATGGTGGAAAGGGCTTCGATCTTGTAGGCCCCCCCGTCGAAAGTGTTGCGGTATGGGTCATCCGGATTCTGCGCCGTCCGCCCCATTAGGGAGATCCGCAGAGCGCGAACCTCGTCCGCTTTGTAGGTGGTATTGTCGTAGCTGTAGCCTGCGCTGGCGCCGCCGGCGGTAAATGTTGCGGCGCCTACTTTGAAGCCGGTAATGGAGTCGGCAATCAGGTCGGTAGTGCCGCCTTGGGAGCGGGTCAGTTGGTTCGCACCATTGACGGTGTACTTGATGGGCGGCGCCAGCTTGACGACCCAGTCCGTGGCCGGGCAAAAGCTAGTGCCGAGTTCTCCGATACTGGTGTTGGCAACGTCCGTCAGGTGGTACGGATCGGCAGGATTTTGCCCGAGAGCGTCGGTCTTCGAGCCTGTCAGGGTAATGTTGGCGCCCGGCCCCTGGACCGAAGTGTTGACAATAACCGTGGTCATTTGGTTGCGACCCGAGTTCGTGGTTCCGCCGGACATCAGCAGAAGCTCGTCGCCGGCGGAGAAATTGGCCGCGGTCAAGCCGGGGGCGGCGGGTACCAAGAACAAGGTGCCTGTGGTGGTGTCGGCACAGGTGGTACCGGCCCCGTTGCCTGCTGGGTGCGAGGCAGGAACCGCCGTATTGGGTGCCACAATGTTGAGAGTGTCGAAAGGACCGGCGGTGTTCTGCACGGTAATGCCCACGGGAAAGCTGGAGATGGGGGCGGCGACGTAGTAGCCGGTACCGGCGTTTACGATGTCCATTTGCATCTGAGCAAGGCCATTGCGAATAGAGATGTTGACGGCCACCTGGTTTTGCTGCATGGCGAACAAGCGAGCGTGGCTCCGGAACAATGTCAGCGCGGTGCCGCCGACGATCAGGAAGATGGTCATGGCGATCAGCAGTTCGATCAAGGTGAAGCCGGAAGCACGGCGCATCGAGAGCTTGGCGGAGCGAGGATAGGCGTTTTTCATGGGCGCACCATACTGGTCTGAAAGGTCACGGGAGAGCCGACATTTTGATTCAGCAAGGTGACTAGCACGGTGATGCGACGTGAGTTAGCGACCGGGGAATTGGCTTCGATAATCCAGCGCCGGTCGTAGGTCAAGGTATCGGTGGCCGCCGGCGGTGCGGCGTTAGTGACCGCGCCGTTGGGCAAGTGGGTGACGATCGTTCCGTTATAGTTTTCCGAGATGGTACCGCTGCCGTTGGATACCGTAACGGTGTCGAAGAAAAGGGCGGCGTCGGCCGCGATGCTGCCACCGGGGGCCACTGCGGCATCCGTACTGGCATAGCGATTCAAGTCTTCGAGCTTCTCCGTGGCCAGCAAGGAAGCCGTGCTCATGGAGCGAGAGTTGGTGGTGCTCTTGAGCGTTTGCGTCATCAGTGCAGCCACGGACATCAAGCCGATGGTAAGGACCACGATGGCCACCAGGGTCTCGAGGAGCGTGAAGCCGCGCTGTGCGCGCGAGTTACGGGGTAACAAGGATTTTTCCATAAGTAGACACCTGAATAGCCTCGGAAGTCGTGCCGGTTTCATTGAGAACGATGCCACCCAAAGTTCCGGTGGTGGCTTGTATCGTGCCGCTGGGGGAAAACACGAGAGTCACGTCGTTGTTGAGCGCGACCCCGTTTTTGGTGCCGGCCAGGGGCACCGCGGCGCCCACTGCCGCAAAGCCCGCCGCGCAAACCGTCGCGCCACCCGCGGGTGCTTTGCTGGAGATTTGATAATTGCCGGCGGCGGCGGAAAACGCCAATTGATATTGGCATCCGTGGAAAATGGCTTGGTACCGCGTCGATTGAATAATCCCGGTGAAGTTAGAAACCGCAGACCGGATGGCGAAGTAGCGGACCGAGCTCTGGATGACTGGGATGGCGATGGCGGCCAGGACCAGCGAAATCGCCACGACCAGCACCATCTCGAGGAGAGTGAAGCCGCGAGAATTGGAGTGGCGTCGGCCTCGAGCCCTGCTTTCAGTTCGCATTGGGGAACCGCATTTCATTACTGTCTCCCTGAAGCTGCTAATTCTCTTAACTCGTTCGTGATTCCCGAAACCACTGGCCTGGGAAGGAGCAGTTCAGGGGCCAAGGGATGCCTTCTGTAACATACTGATTCAAAGTAGTTTATAGGAAAGTTGAGAGGAATCGAAACCAGCGCTCCCAAGCGATGGGTAGAAATGTTACAAGTTGAGAGGGGCTCCGGATGGCACCGGAGGGTCAAGGCCTGGCGTTGTCTCTGAGTCGCCGTAGGTAGCATCGAAGGCATCCTTATTTGCGCGCAGCTTGCCTGCGACGCTCTATTCCCTGACAATAAGCTGTTTCGAGTGGCGGGATTTTGTGACGGGGGCTGGCTGGGGTTCGGGCTGGCGGGGTGTCGAGGTAAATGGGGACCCAGGTTGGTTCGCTGAAACGCATCGTCGCGTACTTTTCGATGGAGATCGCGCTGGAGAACGCCATGCCGAGCTATAGCGGCGGGCTGGGCGTTCTGGCAGGGGATACCGTACGGGCCGCGGCGGACATACGGCTGCCCATGGTGGCAGTGTCGCTGCTGTATCGGAAGGGCTATTTCACGCAGAGGCTTGGCGAGGATGGCACCCAGACCGAAGAGCCCGTCGAATGGCGGGTGGAAGACTTCCTGGAGGAAGAAGAGGGGCGCGTCAGCGTGCCTCTGGAAAACCGGCGCGTCGAGCTGCGCTGCTGGCGTTATGACGTGAAGGGCGTGCGCGGTTTCGAGGTGCCGGTCTACTTTCTGGACGCCAACCTGCCTTCCAATCAAGAATCGGACCGTAACCTCACCGGCAGCCTGTACGGCGGGGATTCGTATTACCGGCTGTGCCAGGAAGTGTTGCTGGGCGTGGGAGGGGTGCGCATGCTGCGGGCGCTCGGGCATGTCGAGCTGACCCGCTACCACATGAACGAAGGCCACGCGGCGCTGCTGGCGCTGGAGCTCCTGGGAGAAGAGGCGGAAAAGGCCGGGCGCACTTCCATCCGCGGCGAGGATATCGAGAAAGTTCGCAGCAAATGCATCTTTACGACCCACACGCCGGTGCCCGCGGGCCATGACCGCTTTCCGATGGAATACCTGACCCGGGTCTTCCCGGACCAGAACGGCTTCCTGGACCTGAAGGATGCTTCTTCCGCGGATCTTCTGAAGCGGGTGCTGCAAGCCGAGCAGGCCTTTCCAGATCTGCAGGAGGCGGCGCGCGCGGGCGCTTCCCTTAATATGACGTACCTGGCGCTGAGTTTGAGCACGTACGTCAATGGCGTGGCCAAGCTTCACGGAGAGACTTCGCGCAAGATGTTTCCGCACGTGCCCATCGAGGCGATTACCAACGGTGTGCATGCGGCAACCTGGGCTTCGCCGGCGTTTAAGGAACTGTTCGACCGGTGCATCCCGTCGTGGCGGGAGGACAATTACAGTCTACGGAGCGCCTTGGGACTGCCGCCCGAAGAGGTTTGGGCGTCCCACCTGATCGCGAAACATGAGCTCCTGGAGGCCGTACGGACCAAGACCGGCCTTAGATTGGATGCCGATGCTTTTACGATTGGGTTTGCTCGCCGGGCCACGGGGTACAAGCGAGCGGATCTGATTCTTTCCGATCTGGACCGGTTGCGGCAGATCGCCAAGAGTGCGGGGAAATTTCAGATCGTGTATGCGGGCAAAGCGCATCCTCACGACGTGGGCGGCAAGGAGATTATCCGGAAGATCTTTCAGGCCAAGAAAGCTCTGCGGAAGACCGTACCGGTGGTTTTTCTGGACGACTACAACATGGAGGTCGGCGGGAAGATTACTTCCGGAGTGGACTTGTGGCTGAACACGCCACAGTTTCCGCTGGAGGCTTCCGGCACCAGCGGAATGAAGGCGGCGCTCAACGGCGTGCCGAGCCTGAGCATCCTGGATGGCTGGTGGGTAGAAGGGCACATCGAGGGGGTTACCGGGTGGTCCATCGGGGAAGCGCGCCACGGGGGAGGAGCGCTGGTGGCCACCGACAACGAGGGCGAAGCGCAGTCGCTGTACGGCAAATTGGAGAACTTGATTTTGCCGATGTTTTATAAAGAACGCAGCCGGTACTTGCAAGTCATGCAGCATGCCATCGCCATCAACGGGTCGTTCTTTAATACCCAGCGGATGGTTCAGCAATACGTCACCGACGCGTATTTGCGCTAAGTCGCGGTTTTGGGTGAATGAATAAGCCTGACAGGAACTCCGGCTGGCGAGCCTGCGGGAAGACGTGTGCTTACCGGAGGCGGTTTTTGTAAACGGCCATGCCTACGGCGGCGTCCATGCCGATTTTTGCCAAGGCGGTGATTTCGCGGCGGGTTTTGATTCCCCCGGCGGCGATGATCGGATGTTGCGTTGCGGCGCGAAGCCGGCGAAACCACTCGAGGTTCGCTCCGCTCATGGTGCCTTCGCGGTCTACGTCCGTGCATAGAAAGGCTCCGCAGTAGGGTTCTAGCTGGGGCATTACGTCTTCAGCGCGGAGTTTGAGACTTTGCCGCCAGCCGTGAGTCACGATACGGCCTTTCTCGGTGTCCAACGCTAGTACGATTCGGCTCGGCTTGATTTTCGCCCTCAAGAGCCGTAGGAAGCGGGCGTTTACTTTTCCTTCCTTGAATGCGGCGCTGCCTACGATGATTTGGTCGGCGCCCCAGTTCGCGACAATGCTTGCGCGCGACACTTTGCGGATTCCACCGCCCACGCGGACCTTCATTTCGTATTGATCGCGGGCTTGCCCGCATAGTTCGTGGACCAGCTCGTCGTTTCCGGGTTTGTCCATGGCGGCGTCGAGGTCGATGATGTGCAGCCACGCATATTTTTTGAATTTCTCGAGCAGGCCGAAAACGTCGGCGACGGCGAGTTCGCGGCGCCGGCCGTGTACGAGCTGAACTGCTTGCCCGCCTTGCAGGTCGATGCACGGGATCAGCACGGGAGGCGGACCTCGATGCCTCTCGCGGCGAGAAACTGCTTGAGCTCGCGGATGGGCTGCACGTTATCGTGAAAAATGGATGCGGCGAGGGCGGCGTCGGCGGCACCTTGGGCGAAGATTTCCACGAAATGTTCGGGGAGCTTGGCTCCGCCCGAAGCGATGACCGGGACGGAGACGGCGCGGGAGATTGCCGCGGTCAGCGGAACGTCGAAGCCTTTCTGGGTTCCATCCCGATCGACGGAGGTGAGGAGGATTTCGCCGGCGCCCAGCGAAACGCCCTGTTTGGCCCAGGCAATGGCGTCGAGTCCCGTGGAGTCGCGGCCGCCGCGAACCAGAACATCCCAGTGGTCGCTGTCGCGCTTGGCGTCAATGGCTAGCACGACGGCTTGGGCGCCAAACTCGCGCGAGAGTTCCGAGAGCAGCTCCGGGCGGTCCACGGCGGCGGTGTTCACGGTTACTTTGTCGGCGCCGGCGCGGACTACGGCACGGGCGTCTTCCAGGGTGCGAATGCCGCCGCCTGCGGTCAGGGGAATGGCGAGTTCGGCGGCTACGCGGCGGATGGTTTCCAGGAAGGTGGGGCGGCGGTCGCGAGACGCGGCGATGTCCAGGACCACCAGTTCGTCGGCACCCTCGGCGTTGTAGCGGGCCGCCAGAGCCACGGGGTCACCGGCGTCGCGAAGTCCGACAAAATTAACGCCTTTGACCACGCGGCTGCCGTCGGTATCGAGGCAGGGGATGATCCTGCTGGCGAGGCTCATGCCGCGAGCCTCAGAAAATTCTGGAGCAGGCGGGCGCCCGCGGCTCCGCTTTTTTCCGGATGGAACTGCACGGCGAAAACATTTTTTCTTTCCAGTACGGCGATGAATTCCGTGCCGTGGGTGCAGGTGGCGACCGCATCGGCGTTTTCCTTGGCGGCGATCGCGGCGTAGGAATGGGCGAAATAGAAGTAGGCCTCGGGCGCGAGCCCTTCGAGCAGTCGTGAGCTGCGTGCGGCGCGGACTTGGTTCCAGCCCATGTGCGGGAGTTTGACGCTGGAGGGTAGAGCACGAATTTGCCCGGGGAGGAGTTGCAAGCCGTGCAAGTCCGGCGCTTCTTCGCTGGAATCGTAGAGAGCTTGCAGACCGAGACATACGCCCAGAAAGGGCACGCCGCGTCCGAGGGCTGTGAGCAGCGGAGCGCGAAGTCTGCGTTCATCCAATGCGCGAATCAGCGCGGCGAAGTGACCCACGCCTGGGAGCAGCAGGGCTTCGGCGTTTTCGATGCACTCTGGGGTGCCGGCGCGAAAAGATTCGGCGCCGAGGCGCTGGAGCGCACGCTCCACAGAGGCGACGTTTCCGACGCCATAGTCAACCAGCGCGAGTTTCACATTAGCCCCTTGGTGCTGGGAAGTACGCGCCGCAAGCGCTTGTCGCGAGCGACAGCGAAGCGCAACGCTCGCGCGAAAGCCTTGAACATGGCCTCGATCTGATGATGGGAAGAGCGTCCATAGAGCACCCGCAGATGAATATTGGCGCGAGCGGCTTGCGCGAATCCCTGGAAGAAATCTTCGGTCAACTCGGTTTGGAAGTCGCCGACACGCTTGGAAGCGATTTTGGCGTTGCAGACGCAGTAGGGGCGACCGCCCAAATCGACTGCGGCGGCGGCGAGCGTTTCATCCATGGGCATGAGAAAGTAGCCGGCGCGCAGGATTCCGCGTTTGTTTCCGAGCGCTTTGACTACGGCTTCACCGAGAGCGATTCCGGTGTCCTCTACCGTGTGGTGCTGGTCCACGTCTAGATCGCCTTTGACCTGGAGCGCCAGATCGAAGGCGCCATGGCGGGCGACCAGGTCCAGCATGTGGTCCAGGAAACGGATGCCGGTGGAGACCCGGGAGGTTCCGCGGCCATCCAAATTCAGGCGAATGCGGATGTCGGTTTCGTTGGTTTTGCGATGAAGCGTGGCTGTTCTGGGCATCTTTAGTTTACCGGTGGCGCTGGATCTGCTTCATCAGGCGCTCCATTTCGCTTTTCGTTCCGATGGTGATGCGCACAAAGCCTGGACCCATGTCTTTGCTGCGTTCGCGCAGCAAGATGCCTTGGCGCTCCAGCTTCTTGAATAGTTGCGGTCCGCCTGGTCCAAAATTTGCGAGAAGGAAATTGCCGGCGCTGGGATAAGTGCGAACCTCTAACTTGTGTAGCTCTTTCTCGAACCAGCCGCGCACCTTGACGATGTCTCGGACGTAGCGGCGCATGGTTTGCCGGTCGTTTACGGCCGCTTCGGCGGCGGCCAACGCGGCCACGTTGACGGGGAAGGGAGGCATGGCGCGACGCAAGATGGCCAGCGAATCCGCGCAGGCCATTACTGCGCCAAGGCGAAGTCCGGCGAGTCCCGCGGTCTTGGAGAAGGTGCGTGTCACGAACAACTGAGGATATTTGTTAATCCAGGGCACCACGCTTACGCCGGAGAATTCGGCATACGCTTCGTCGAGGACCACCGCCGTGCGGGTCGCGTCTTTCAATATGGTTTCGATGGCTTCCGGCGGCAGCAACGTGCCCGTGGGGTTGTTGGGATTGGCGATAAAGAGGACACGCGGCTGGCTGCGGAGCGCGGTGACGACGGCTTCGAGCGGGAATTCCATTTCCGAGCCGTAGCGCTGCACTGCAATTTTGGCTCCGGCGATTTCTCCGTAGTAGCGGTACATCGGGAAGGTGGGTTCGCAGATAAGGACGCTGCTGCCGGCATCCACGAAGGCGTCGAAGAACACTCGTAGCGCATCGTCGCCGCCGTTGGTCAGCAGCAGTTCGCCGGGCTTGACGGCGAAGTGCCGGGCCAGCCGGCGCGTGCCGCGCTCGTATTCCGGATACATGGCGAGCTGCTTCGCTGAAAGTTTCGCCAGCGCACGGATTACGGAAGGCGAGCAGCCGGCGGTGTTTTCATTGAAGTCCAAGCGCAGCTTATTGGCGCGCCCCTCGCCGGGCGGCTCGTACGTGCGCCTGTCCAGAATCGCCTCGCGCACCGGCAATTGAGAGTTCATCGGCGAACCTCCACGGCGTTGGCGTGAGCCGCAAGGCCTTCCGCGCGCGCCAATATTTGTACGTCGTCCGCGAGCCGCGAAAAGCCACGGCGGCCGATGGATTGGACGCTGACGCACTTCACGAAGTCCGCGGCGCTCAAGCCACCGCGTCTGCGGGCCCATCCGCCGGTGGGGAGCACGTGGTTGCTTCCGCTGGCATAGTCGCCCAGGGGTTGCGCGGCCCAAGGACCGAGAAAGATAGTTCCCGCCGACCGGCATTTGTCCAGCAACTTGCTAGCGCTGCCGGGCAGGCTGAGGTGCTCGGGAGCGAAACGGTTGGCGAATTCCAGCGCGGCTGTGAGCGAGGGCGCGACTATGATCGCGCCGCTCTGTCGGATCGATGCGTGGGCGGGATTCGTATCAGGCAGCCGTTGCAATTGCTGCGCGACCTCCAGCTGCACTTGCTGGGCGAGAACCTTCGACGTGGTCACCAGGAAGCTTCCGGCGTCCGGGGCGTGTTCGGCCTGGGCCAGCAAATCCGCCGCGATCCATCGGGGATTGCCGCGTGTCGCCAGAACGACGGCTTCGGTCGGACCCGCCGGCAGATCGATCGCGCAATCGCTGCTGACCAACTGCTTGGCGGCGGTTACGAAACGGTTGCCGGGGCCAAAAATCTTCTCGACCCGCGGGATGCTCTTGGTTCCGTAGGCCAGCGCTGCAATTGCGTGGGCACCGCCGATGCGCGCGACCTCGGCTACACCGAGAAGATGAGCCGCCGCGAGCAATTCTGAATTGGGCCGCGGGCAAACGACGACCACACGTTCGACTCCCGCAACGGACGCTGGGATCACGGTCATCACCAGCGTGGAGATGAGCGCGTGGCGGCCTCCTGGGATATAACAACCAATCGTTTCGATAGGGCGCACGACCTGTCTTATTTTTACGCCAGGCTCGACTTCGATGGTCCAGGGGCGCGGCAATTGTTTTTCCGCTACACGCTGGACGTTTCTTGACGCGTGCTTCACGGCCCGCGCCAGATCCGCGCTCACGCTCTTCGCTGCGGCAGCCATCTCGCGTCGCGAAATCCAAACGCCTTCGCGGCGCAGGTTCGCGCCATCCAGTTTTTTCGCCCAATCGAATACCGCGGAATCCCCGCGACGCCGGACCTGGCCTACGATACGCGCGGCGATGCGCTCCGCTTCAAGGTCGCGGTGCTGGCGCGTGCGCAGAAGCTGCTTTTCCGCAGCGGCGGTCAATTTCAGGATGCGCATTACAGCACGATCTTGTTCAAGGGATACTCGACAATCCCTTGGGCCTTGGCGGCCTTGAGTTTCGGCAGAATCTGCCGCACTACTGCTTCTTCGATAATGGTATTCACCGCCACCCATTCCGGATCGCTCAACGTCGAGATCGTAGGCTTCTTCAGCGCCGGCAGAACTTCCAGCACGCCGGCCAGGTCGTCTCGGCGAACATTCAAGAGCAGTCCGACCTTGCTCGCGGCGGCTATCGCTCCCTGCAGCATCAAGATCAAATTGTCGGCCTTTTCGCGCTTCCAGGCGTCCGCCGCAGCCTGGCGGTTCATGATGAACACGGTGGCCGACTCCAGCACGGTGTCCACGATCCGCAGGCGGTTGGCGCGCAGCGACGATCCTGTTTCGGTGACTTCCACAATAGCGTCCGCGAGTTGTGGAACTTTCACTTCGGTAGCGCCCCAGGAAAATTCCACGCGCGAAGTCACGCCGTGCCGCGCGAGATAGCTTTCCGTGATGCGCACCACCTCGGTGGCAATCACTTTTCCCGCCAGGTCGCGGGGCTCTCGTATCGGGGAGTCTTCCGGCACCGCCAGTACCCAGCGCACGCGAGCCAGCCTTTGCTTGGCGTAAATCAGTTCGGCCAACTCTTCGACCGCCGCGCCCGTTTCCACCACCCAGTCGTGTCCTGTGATTCCCGCGTCCAGAGCGCCAGTCTCCACATACCGCGCCATTTCCTGCGCCCGTACCATCAGACACTCGATTTCTTCGTCGTCGATGGACGGCACGTAGCTTCGCGAACTCACCGTGATCTTCCAACCTGCCCGCGAAAACAAGTCGAGGGTCGCGTCTTGCAAGCTGCCCTTGGGAATGCCCAGCTTGAGGCGGCTCATCGCTGGTTCTCCCGTCCGTATACTTGCTCCGGCGAAAAGGTGCGTTCTTCGACAACCTTGGCGCCGCCATCGCTTTCTATGCGCCGGAAGAAGCAACTAGCGTAGCCTTCGTGGCACACGCCGGGCCCCAGCGGCTCGACGCGCACCAGAAGGGCGTCGGCGTCGCAATCCACGCGCAGTTCGCGCACCTTCAGCACGTGGCCGCTGGACTCGCCTTTCTTCCACCGCCGGTTTCTCGAACGGCTGAAAAACACGACTTCGCCGGTGCGACGCGTTTCTTCCAGCGCTTCTTCGTTCATGTAACCCAGCATCAGCACGTCTCCGCTTCGAGCGTCCTGCACGATGGCCGCAACCAGTCCGCCCGCTTTGCCAAACGCGATCTCCACGGCTTCTCCTCCAAAATCGTCCCGAAAAACAAAAAACCCGCCGGGCTTCTCTGCGCCAGCGGGCTGATGAGTGCTTTATTTAGCGAATCGCTATGCACACCTCAGCAGGCGCGGCGTATGGCCGTGATGGTGATGCGCTCTGCCGTTGTGTGCGATATTCATGACGAAGTTACAAGGTAAAGAAATTCAATCTATCTGTCAATACGGATCTGCGCTTCTATCTTGTTGTGGATCAGGCGCGGGTGAGCGAGCCCTTCGGCGCTCCAGCGCTGTAGTTCACGGTCATTAGGAGGTCCACTGCCACCCCAAACTTTCCATTGGCCAGCTTTTCGACCCGTACTACCTTGGCGACATATTCGCAATTCATCGGATCGTGGGCAGAGCTATATGGGAAGGTGACAAACACCCGCATGCCCACGTAATACGCGTTTCGCCGCGTCAAGAAGAACACGCCCTCCTTCGAGGCATTGACGCTCGTCGGGAGATCCTCAAAATGTTCGTCACGTGGCTCGGAAGGGCGCACTCGCAACGTGCGCGCAATCTTGGCACGTCGGCTGCGGCGCTTGTCGCCGTACGGCTTCTCGGGTTTGTCTAACATACTTGCTTTCTTGCTGGGAACTGGCTAATACCACTATTCGCCCGGACCGCTGCAACGTCAAGGCGGTGCCGTGAATCTGATAATGCAAGGCAAGTACCACACGTTGGGTACGACACGGAGGATGAGCATGGACGCCAAGGTCCGTAAAGACGAGGCCGCGTGGAAGAAACAACTAACGCCGAATCAATATCATGTGACCCGCCAGAAAGGCACCGAACCGCCTTTTACCGGGGAGTTCGAGGATACGGAAACACCCGGTACTTATAAGTGCGTGTGTTGCGGGCAGCCGGTGTTTCGTTCCGATACCAAGTACCACTCGGGCTCCGGTTGGCCCAGCTTTTACGCCCCGGTCAGCGACGCAGCCGTAGAGACCGAGACCGATGTTAGCCATGGCATGTCCCGCACGGAGGTGAAGTGCAGCCGCTGCGATGCGCACCTTGGGCACGTCTTTGACGATGGTCCTCGCCCTACGGGCCAGCGCTTTTGCATAAATTCCGTAGCGCTGAAATTGGACGAGGACTAAAGCAAAGCGCCCTGCGAACCGCGCAGGGCGCTAAGTAAAAACTTCATATTCCGAAGCTGCGGACTACGCCGCGCCGCAGGCGCAAGCCGCCATTTCCGCGACGCGGTCGCGTTCCCACACGCCCAGCAGCAGCACTTTTGTGCCGGTCGGGTACTTAAAGATATAAAAAACGTCGGAATCGCCGTCCACTTCAAAAAAGCCCGGTCGCCGCGGGTCCGGGCGCGCAGGCGCACCGCCACTCAAGAGCAGACGGAGTTCACCGAGCTGCTCCGGCGAATGGTTCCGGAGATCCTCCACAAGGGGCGGTTGTTTCTGTAAGCTCATCATGATTATATTTCTCCGCCGCATATAGCTTAGCTTTGTCCTCACCTAGTAAGACGTAAAAATTCGGCAAAAGTTTCATGAGCCGCAACGCCCCAGCAGAATCTTCTCGATGCCGACCATACGGCCTTTTCCTGCACTCTTTGGCCTAACCCTTTGCTCCCTGTAGGATGCGCGCCGGGGCCATCGGGTTTTATAGTTTCCGGGGAGCCTGTCGGCGTTGGCCAACGCACATTCGCGGTAGCCCTGACCTTGCCGCGCGCGCCGGCTGCAAGGCGAGGGTTTACCACAGCTCCATTTCTGGCCTTGCTAAGCGCCTCGCACCCGCGCAAAGTTGCTGGCGAAAACAGATGATTCTTTGCTGGACCCTCCCGCCCAGTGTGCTAGAGTACCCGTAACTACCTGGTACGGTACTTGCGCGCACCTCGTTTCCCTGCGATAGTGCCTCAACGTCCTTCCAGAACAGGGATTAGTCACAGTGAAAAAAATGGCGATCAAGAAAACTAGCAGCAGAGAAAAGAGTACTTTCGGCAAGGACCGGCGGCGTAAGCACCATCACTGGCTTGTAACGGTCTACTATGCCGACGGCGAGAAATTCGGCCGGGTCTACACCGACCGTGACAAGGCCTCGCGTTTTGCCGAGCGGCAGCGCAGATCCCCGGTCGTTAAATCGGCGCGCGTTAGCCAGGTTTCCTGACCACGGAGTGTTCGTTAGAGTTGCGTCTCCGAGCGCTGGTCGTTAGGGAATACTTGTCGCTGCTGGGCTGGCGTGTTATAAAAAGAATTGAAGTTGAGCGGCCTTAGTATAGTGGTAGTACGGAACCTTGCCAAGGTTCAGGTGTCGGTTCGATTCCGATAGGCCGCTCCATTAAATCAGGCACTTACAGACTCTGCCTCCCGGAGCTTCCTGTCGCGGCAAAGGCCGCGGTCCGAGTCCCGCCATTCATCCAAGCCGCTCAGGAATGATTGGTTCATACCGCTTCAATTCACAATTCACCCACAAGAACTACTGCACTGTCGCGTTCATCCCCAAGGCGGCCGGAGCGCGCAGCGCTCTGATCGCGCCCAGCCAAAAACGTATCGGACGGTGCATCCCCCACGCCGACGGAAATCGTCGTCTGGCACCCTGCCTTTAATATGCCTTGACACGTATATGCTCTGTGGAGTATATTAAGAGCATGGAATCCGTTTTCGAAATCATTGCGGAGCCGAACCGCCGCGCGATTCTGAGCCTCCTGGTCTCGTCACAACAGTCCGTGGGAGAGATCGAGCGGCAACTTCGGATGCCGCAGCCGAGCGTGTCCAAGCACCTGCGAGTGCTGCGCGACGCGGGTTTCGTGGAATCCACGGTGGACGCACAGCGCCGTCTCTACCGGCTCAAGCCTGAATCACTTCGGGAGCTGGATGCCTGGCTGGATCCATTCCGGCGGTTCTGGTCCGCTCACGTGGATGCTCTCGAACGCCACCTCGACCGCATGGAGCCTCTGACACCAACGAGGGCAACACCCACGAAAAGGAAGTCTAAGGAGAAGACGACGCGGCCCAAACCGCGACGTGACAAAGGAGAAACGAAATGAAAATCAAAGTGACCAGCGTATACGTGGACGACCAGGACAAGGCCCTGCACTTCTATACGGGCGTACTGGGCTTTGCCAAGAAGACCGATTTCAGTCAGGGCCCATATCGCTGGCTGACCGTGGCCTCGCCCGAGGAGCCGGACGGCACGGAGCTGCAGCTGGCCCTGAACAACAATCCCGCGGCCAAAGCATATCAGCAGGCGCTGTTTCAACAGAGCCAGCCCGCGGCCATGTTCTTCACCGACGATATCAAGGGTGACTACGAGCGGATCAAGGCCCGCGGCGCCGAGTTCACCATGCCACCCACCGACGTAACCGCCTCTACCATTGCTATGCTGAAGGACACCTGCGGCAACCTGATTCAGCTCACCCAGTTGGCACGCTATTAAGGGAGGCGTTCAGATGGCGGCAGTTCACAAGGTGGATGCCTGGCTGGCTCATTTCCGCCGGTTTTGGTCTGCTCATGTGGATGCGCTCGAGCGCTACCTCGACCGCATCGGCAAATCCACACGAGCGAAAAGGAAGGCAAGGAGAAGAAGATGACCGATCCCGAGCAGTACACTCCGGGCCCGGCCAGCGGGGCGCAGGTACGAAAGGGCGGAGAGAAGTGGACTCTCATTCTCGTCCGAGAGCTGCGCCACTCGCCAGAAAAAGTTTGGCAGGCGCTAACCGACCCGGCGCATCTGCGCGAGTGGGCGCCGTTTGAGGTCGATGGGAACCTGGGCGCGCCAGGAACGGTAAAGCTCACCTGGATGGGCACGCGCGCGACGGTCGAAACAACAGTGACGCGAGCCGACGCTCCCAAGGTGCTGGAGTACGACGATACCCGGTGGGAACTCGAAGCGTTTGGCGGCGGCACGCGCCTGACGCTATGGCACAACATCGATCGCCGCTTCATCGCGTGGGGCGCTGCGGGTTGGCACCTTGCTTTCGATGTTCTGGATCGTCTTCTCAGCGGAACTCCCATTGGCCGCATCGCTGGCGCTGACGCGATGAGGTTCCACGCGTGGCAGCGGCTAGTCGCGGAGTACGCCAAGCAGTTCAGCGTTGAAACACCCAACCGGCCGCCTCAGGCGATTCAAGAGTCGTGAATCGAGGGAATCGAGAAACAATGCACCGGCCACTGAAGAACGATAAAAAGGAGTTGTCACGAGAACAACGTGAACAACTACTGAGAAAATTGAAAGTCCGTTTCGAGAAGAACATGAACCGCCATGAAGGCCTGGAATGGGCTCAAGCACAAGCCAAGCTGGAAGCCAATGCTGAAAAACTATGGTCGCTCGCTGAAATGGAACGAACTGGCGGTGAACCGGACGTCGTTGGGCATAACAAAAAGACGGACGAGTACGTTTTCTATGATTGCTCAGCGCAGAGTCCGAATGGCCGCAGAAGTCTTTGTTACGACCGTGATGCGCTGGAGTCCAGGAAAGAAAATAAGCCAAAAGATAGCGCCGTTGATATGGCATGTGCCATGGGCATTGAGCTTTTAACCGAAGAACAATACCGAGAGTTGCAGAAACTTGGACATTTCGACACGAAAACGGCCAGCTGGGTGAAAACGCCTTCTGATATCCGAAAACTCGGCGGCGCCCTCTTTTGTGATCGCCGCTTCAACACTGTTTTTGTCTACCACAACGGTGCGGAATCTTACTTCGCCGCCAGGGGCTTCCGAGGTTCGCTAAGGGTCTAGCCAAAACAATCAAAAGGAGGACAAAGTAATCATGAAAGAGGCCACCAAACGTTCGATTTTTCGCTGGATTCACATTGTTTTTGGCATTCCGATACTCGGTTACATTTATGATTCGCCTTCGGACACTCCCTATTACGCCTCCACTGTTCGGTACGTCTTTCTTCCTGTTTTGCTCCTTTCCGGGCTGTGGATGTGGAAAGGCCACGTCGTTCGACGACTTCTTGCCAAGAGAATGAAAACGGGACAAGCATTGGAGGCATAGAGATCCCATGAATCCATCGGAACGCATTGACCAGCTGATCGCAGGACTCACAGACTGGCGTGGCAAGACGCTCGCCGGCGTCCGCAAGAGCATCCTGCAGGCCGACCGGGAGATCATCGAGGAATGGAAGTGGATGGGAAGCCCGGTGTGGTCCCGCGACGGAATCATCGCGGTCGGCAACGCCCACAAAGATAAAGTGAAGCTTACATTTTCCCACGGGGCGCACCTCCCGGATCCTGACAAGCTTTTCAACGCGGGCCTCGGCGGCAACCAGTGGCGAGCGATCGATCTTTTCGAGGGCGATAAGATCAATGAGCGTGCTCTAAAAAACCTCGTCCGTGCCGCCGTTGATTACAATCAGATCAAATTGAAGAGCAAAGCGCCCGCGGGTACTCGAGCGAAAGTACATAAACGTAAAAAAGGATGAAACTATAGCGACGAGAAGATCAAGGAACTTGCGGACTGGCGCGGCAAGACGCTCGGGAGAGTGCCCGAAATCATACACGAGGCAGACCCTGAGATCCCCGAAGAGTGGAAATGAGGCAGCCTTGAAGGATCTCATCCGCGCGGCACTCGCCTCGGCTACTCCGTAAGGGCCATGTCCAATCAACGCTGGTAAACATTCGCTTTAGCCATACTCAACGCTTTTGGCTCCTTTTTGACATTACAATTGGACCTGGCGTTGCGCTGGGCGCGCTACGCACGACTGCGAATCGGAGGAGTGTTGCATGGGTCATCCGCTTCTTGATCTAGCAAGCAAAACGGCTGTGGTAATCGGGGGAACCAGCGGCATCGGCCTTGCTCTCACCAGAGGGCTCGCGCAGGCTGGAGCGAATGTCATTCCGACTGGACGCCGCGAGGAACAAGTGCGCAGCGCCGCCGCGGAAGTTGTGGCGCTCGGGCGGCGGTCCCTGGCGCTGACTTGCGACGTCACCGACAACGCCAGCATCGAGCGGCTCCTGAAATCCGTATGCGCCGAGTTCGGCAGCGTCCAGATTCTCGTAAACTGCGCCGGGCGCACCAAGCGCATGCCCACGCTGGAAGTTCCCGAGGCCGATTGGAACGCGATACTGGAAACCAACTTGAACGGTACTCTACGCGCCTGCCGTGTCTTTGGACGGCACATGATCGAGCAGCGTTACGGCCGCATCATCAACATTGGCTCTCTTTCCTCGTTTGTGGGGCTCTTCGAAGTCGCCGCATACGGCGCCAGCAAGTCCGCCGTCGCGTCGCTCACCAAAACGCTGGCGATCGAATGGGCTACCTCCGGCGTTTGCGTCAACGCTCTCGTGCCGGGTGTATTGCGTACGGACATGAATGCGGCTTTGCTGGACGGAACCGAACGCGGCCGGGAGTTCCTGATGCGCACGCCAATGAAGAGGTTCGGCAAGCTGGATGAGTTGGCAGGCGCCGCGGTGTTTCTGGCCTCCGATGCCGCCAGCTTTGTGACCGGCCACCTGTTGGTTGTGGATGGCGGCATTCTGGCCAGTGGCGTCAATCAATAGGGCGCGACGAGCGATTTCTCAATGGATCCTGGCCGGCTCCATCCTGGGAACCAATGCGTGAATCACGACCAGGGCCAGCAAGTAAGCCGAACCAGCGATAAGGAAAGGAACCCGGTAACTCCCGGTCCACTGGAGCACGTGGCCCACAACCGTGGCGATGAACAATCCCCCGATCGCGCCGGCCATCCCGCCGATTCCGACCACCGAGCCCACCGCCCGAGCCGGAAACATGTCGGATGTCAACGTAAAAAGATTCGCTGAAAATCCCTGGTGGCAAGCGGCCGCCAACCCGATCAACAGTACGGCGGACCACGTGCTCTCCACACGGTACGCGAACACCACGGGTATAACGCCGATCGCGCAAACCAGCATCGCCATCTTGCGCGCGGCATTCACCGTGCTGCCGCGCCGGATCAGCCAGGAGGACATCCAGCCCGCCGCCACGCTGCCCACATCGGAAATCAAATAAATCACCACAATCGGCGCGCCGATCCCCGTCAAAGCCAGGCCGTGTTTGCTCTGCAAAAATCCCGGTACCCAAAATAGATAAAACCACCACACCGGGTCGATCAGAAACTTCCCGGCGACGAACGCCCAGGTTTGCCGGAGCGGAAGCAGCGCAGCCCATTTGATTTTCCCCGCCGATTCTTGGGGATCGCTGCGAATGTAGTCGAGCTCCGCTTGCGAAACGCGCGGGTGCTCCTCTGGTTTGCGATAAATCAACAACCAGAACACCAACCACACGAAACCCAGCGCACCGATTCCAACGAACGACCCGCGCCAGCCCCAGCGTGCGTTGATCCAAGGCACCACCAGCGGCGTCAGCATGGCGCCAAAACTCGCGCCGGCATTAAAAATCCCAGTGGACAAGGCGCGTTCTTTTTTAGGGAACCATTCCGCCACGGCCTTAATGCTGGCGGGAAAGACGGCAGCTTCTCCCAATCCCAGAGCGACCCGCGAGATCGCAAAGCTCGTAAGAGAACTCCCCAGGGCGGTCCCCATCGACGCCAGGCTCCAAAAAACCATCGCCAGCGCATAACCCAATCGCGTGCCCAGCTTGTCGATCAGCCGCCCGACCACCACCATCCCCACTGCATAAGCCGCCTGGAATGCCATCACCAGGTTGCTGAAGTCAATTTCGCTCCAACCCAGATCGTGCTGCAGCGTCTTGTTGAGCACTCCAAGAACATTTCGGTCCATATAATTCTTGGTGGTGCCGAAAAGAAGGAGCGCGCAGATCACCCAGCGAAATTGGCCGGCAAAAAACGAAGCACGTGGCGGGACCCGTTCCGCTACGATAGCGGCATCCGTATCCACCGGCGAAGCCAAGCTCGGGGATGCGGATGTGGGGCGAACTGGATCCATTTTGTTTGAACGAAAAACCGCTAGGCCTTGCGGCCGGCTTCCAGCCCGGATCCTCCCTGGTGGAATCCAGGCTGCACATTGACGACGCCGAATTGACGGTCGGCGACCTCGCGGTGCGCCGCCATAGCCCACAAAAAGCATATACGATGCCCAGGGACGGACACATTGGGGTGATATCCGTTGGGCATCAGCACCGCGTCGCCGTCGCGCACCACGGTCACCAGTTCCGGATATTCCGTATTGTTGTACACCAGCTGAATTCCGTAGGCCGGATCGGGCATGTTGAAATACACGTACATTTCTTCCAACATCGCTGCATGTTCGTGTGGCGGCCAACTGGTCCAGTTTCCGGGATCGGCCTGTGTGAATCCAGCGATGAGTCTGCCGGCCACTATGTTCTTGGCCAGCAACATGTTGAGGTGTCGGGTGCATCCGGGGCCGCCGGTGCTGAACTTCAGTCCGGGATCCTTGGCGATTTCCGCGGACCGCACAACTTGCAGGGGATAACGATTGGCAACATCGGCGGAGAACTCCGCGATGTCCACGCTGGTCTCGGTTGTCACGGTCACCGAAGAATCGCGTGGGATATAGATCGCATCATATTGTCCGACCGCAATATCTTGTTGATCCACGGCCACCACTGCCTGGCCTGCAAGGCAGATCAATCCCGTCTCCCGATCTCCGGTGGAAAAGGACTCCATGGATTTTGCAGAGTTCAGCAGGATGCGCCCGTAGGCGAGATGCCGCATGGAACTATTGCCGGGAGTAACGGAAACGCGGCGGCCGGCATGGGCGTTGGTCTTGCGAAAAATCATCTTCGCTTCGCCGCCTTGCTCCTGCGTGGCCATGAAAACTCCTTCTCCGGGACCATCTGACGCAAATTCCGGCGGCAAGACACACCCATTCGCGGAATTCATCGCGAACTATAAGAATACCCCGTCCGGCAGTCAAACCGTAAAAACTGAGGTTCCCGTTCAGCGAGACGCAACAGACCGGAAAAGGGAATTGCAGGCATCGCAACGAGTAGCACTGTGGGATGCGGCCTTACGCGACATCGGGCTACCAGCTGTGCATGGTGCCGTCGAGTTTGCGATTCACGGGCAGGTACGCCCGGTGATAGGGATACTTGGACGCCAGGCTTTCATCGATGTCCACGCCCAGCCCGGGGGCCTCGCCAGGGTGCATCATTCCCCCGGAGAAGCTATACGAATGTGGAAACACGCGGTCGGTTTCATCGGAATGCCGCATATATTCCTGGATGCCAAAATTGTGGACGCTCAGATCGAAATGCAGCGCCGCTGCCATGCACACCGGGCTCAAATCGGTCGCTCCATGCGATCCCGTTCGCACCTGATAGAGTTCGGCCAGGCTGGCGATCTTCCGTAAGTGCGAAATCCCCCCTGCATGAACCACGGTAGTCCGAATGTAATCAATAAGCTGTTCCTGGATGAGTTGCTGGCAGTCGTGAATCGAACTGAAAACTTCTCCTACGGCGAGAGGCGTAGTGGTGTGCTGGCGAATCAATCGAAAGCTCTCTTGCAGCTCCGCCGGAACCGGATCTTCGAGCCAGAACAAATGAAAAGGCTCCAGGCTCT
Source organism: uncultured Acidobacteriota bacterium (assembly GCA_963788495.1). Classification (GTDB taxonomy): domain Bacteria; phylum Acidobacteriota; class Terriglobia; order Acidiferrales; family UBA7541; genus Acidiferrum. The sequence goes on from CAWBGX010000010.1 coordinate 1,003,856, forward strand.
TGCCCAGCCGCGCCGCTTCGATGGGTGTAAGCCGGTGATGCGCGTCGTGCAGCAAGTGCACATCCGATCCGAACTCTTTGCGCAGCCGTTCGAACAAGAGTGGCGCGAAGTTCAGGTACAGCTCGGAACTCCACGCATTTTCCGGAGGCACGTCTTTCTCCGCCGGCTCGTAGTACATTTTCCCTCGGCCTACGCCGTACGTGCTTTGCAATCCGGGAATGCCGCTCTGCGCGCGAATCGCCCGGTAGCCTAGCTTGAGGTACGCCGAAACCGCTTGGACGGTCTCCTCGATGTCCTGTCCGCTGGCGTGACCATAGACCAGAACGCCGTCTCGGGAAGCCCCTCCCAGCAATTGATACACGGGCGCATTCAAAGCCTTGCCCTTGATATCCCAAAGCGCGGTGTCCACCGCGGCAATCGCGCTCATGGTCACCGGACCGCGTCGCCAATACGCTCCCTTATAAAGGTATTGCCAGATGTCCTCGATCCGCCGCGCATCCCGCCCGATCAACATCGGAATGACGTGGTCGGACAAATAGCTGGCCACCGCTAGCTCGCGCCCGTTTAGCGTGGCATCCCCAAGGCCGTAGATCCCGTCTTCGGTCGTAACCTTCAGCGTTACGAAATTTCGCCCCGGACTGCAAACAATCACTTTGCCGTCGACAATTCGCATTTTTTCTCTTCAAGTCTCCAAGAAGTCCGGAGCGTACATGAGAGTGGAACTTGCCGCAAGCGCTTGTGCGCAGTGTAGAATGCGGTACATTCCGCTTTCCGGGAGGTTGTATGTCTGTGCTGAAATCCTCGCGCCGCGACTTTCTCAAAGTTACCGGTGCCGGCGTGGCAAGCACCGCTTTGGGTGCCACCGCGTCCAGCTACGCGGAAATCATCGGCGCCAACGATCGCGTCCGCGTGGCCATTTGCGGAGTCCGCGGCCGCGGCAACGATCACATCCACGGCTTCGCGGGTGTCCCAGGGACGGAAATCGCCGCTCTCTGCGATGTGGATGAAAGCGTGTCGAACCTGCGCCTCGCCGAAATCGAGAAGCGCGGATTGCCCAGGCCCAAATCCTACGTCGATGTCCGCAAGCTCCTCGAAGACAAAAATATCGACGCCATCTCGATCGCCACACCCAATCATTGGCACTCGTTGATGGCCATCTGGGGCTGCCAGGCCGGCAAAGACGTCTACGTCGAAAAACCCTGCTCGCACAACTGGTTCGAAGGACGCCAGTTGGTGCGCGCTGTAAAAAAGTACAACCGGATTTGCCAGCACGGCAGCCAGTCGCGGTCCAACCCCGGCATGATCGAAGCCATTCGGCATCTCGGCGACGGCACCATCGGCGATGTCTACATGGCCCGCGCGCTTTGCTACAAGTGGCGCGCATCGATCGGACACGCCACCGAGGAACCCGTTCCCGCTGGCGTCAACTACGATCTCTGGACCGGCCCCGCTCCCCTCAAGCCGTTCACCCGCAACCGCTTTCACTACAACTGGCACTGGATCTGGGACACCGGAAACGGTGAAGTCGGCAACCAGGCCATCCACGAAATCGATATAGCCCGCTGGGGCTTGGGCGTGGGCTTCCCGGTATCGGTCTCCGCCATGGGCGGACACTTCATGTTCAAGGACGATCAGGAAACGCCCAACACTCTGAATGCCACCTACTACTTCGATGGTCCGGGGGCCTCGCGCAAAATGATAGAGCTCGAAGTCCGCCACTGGATCACCAATCACGAGGCGGAGATAGGCACAGGTGTCTACGGGGCCAGCGCCGTGCCTCCCGCGGGACTCAACGCCGATGCTAACAAAAAAGAGGCCAGCAAACAGTCGTTGGGGCCCAAAGACGCCAAGACCAACACCATCGGCAACCTTTTCTACGGCTCCAACGGCTACCTTGCCATCGACGGCTACGACGCCTACAAGACCTGGTTAACCGACGAAGTCGTCCCCGGCCCGTCCGGCAAGGCCTCCGCCGACCACTACGCGAACTTCATCGATTGCGTTCGCAGCCGCCGCGCCCAGGATATTCATTCGCCGATTGAGGAAGCCCACATCTCGGCCACCCTGCTGCACCTGGCCAACGCCTCCTACCGTCTGGGCCGCACGCTGCGCTTCGATCCTGCCACGGAGGCGGTCGTTGGAGATGACGAAGCCAATCGCCTGCTGCGCGGCAGCTATCGCGCGCCATATGTTGTCTCGGAAGAAATCTGAGCCGCCGAGGATTGCTGGGCATGCACATTCGGCGTGGCCACTCTCGTTTTCGTCAGAGCCCGGCTTTGCACCTTGCGGAAAAGCGGCGAACTTGCTATTCCGAAGGTTGGTTCTGCCCGAGGAATGAGATTTTTCTTGGGTCGTAGGAGGCCACATAGTCATGCGCATTCCAATTGCCGGTACAATCCTCTTCCTTTCCTGTGCGGCTGCGTTGCTGACGTCTTTCGTCTCCGCCGGCCCGCATCCCTCCGATCGCATCTCCGTCGTCGTCAACGAACAAGCTCGCCGCGTCGACATCGCCATCGACGGAACCCCTTTCACCTCTTACATCTGGCCCACGACGCTCAAGAAACCCGTTCTCTATCCGTTGCGCACCGCCAAAGGAACCATCGTCACTCGTGGCTTTCCCTTGGAACTCCGCGCGGGCGAGCGCGTCGATCATCCCCATCACGCCGGCCTTTGGTTCAACTACGAAAGCGTCAACGGCCTCGACTTCTGGAATAATTCCGACGCCATCAAGCCGGAAAATGCTCCCAAGATGGGCACCATCGTCCACCGCTCCATCGACTCCGCAAAAAGTGGTTCGCAGCAGGGCGAGCTAGACGTCGAGGACGATTGGATCACCTTCGACAAAAAAGTCTTGCTCCACGAGCACACCCACTTCGTCTTCCGCGGCGGCCCCGGCTTCCGCAGCGTCGATCGCATCACCACCCTGCGCGCCCTCGATGAAAAGGTCGACTTCAAAGACGAGAAAGACGGCCTCTTGGGACTGCGCGTCATCCGCGCTCTGGAAATTCCTTCCGACAAGCCCGAGGTCTACAGCGACGCCAGCGGCCACGTCACCACCGTCGCCAAGCTGGACAACACCGGCGTTAACGGCACCTACCTCACCAGTGAGGGCAAAAAAGGCGACGCTGCCTGGGGCACGCGGGGCCGCTGGTGCAACCTCAGCGGTCTCGTCGGCGACGAACCGGTCACCATCACCATTCTCGACCACCCCGCCAATCCCGGCTTTCCCACCTACTGGCATGCTCGCGGGTACGGCCTTTTCGCCGCCAATCCCCTGGGCCAGAAAATTTTCAGCGAAGGCAAGCAGGAGCTGAATTTCTCCCTAGCACCCCACGCCAGTGTCACTTTCCGCTATCGCATCCTGATCAGCTCGGCGATCCTGACGCCCAAAGCCACCGAAGCCGCCTACCAGGATTTCCTCGCGGCGTATCCTTAAGTCGCCAGGTGAATGTAGGGGCGCGCTTTAGCGCGTCTAACCCGTAACTCTCCATCTCGCCCGGAGCTGAGCGCCTCCCATGACCATCCACGTCGGCCTAATCGGTGGCGGCAACATCACGGAAACGCACGCCCGTGCCGCTCGCGCCATCCCGGGAGTCGCAATCGCCGCCATCCATGGCTCCAACGCCGAAAAAATCGCCCGCCTCTCCCGCGAACACGGCGGCACGCCCTATCCAGACCTCGACGCCTTCTTGCAGCATCGCCCGATGGATCTTGTGATCCTCGGCAGCCCATCCGGCCTGCACGCCGCGCAAGGCATCGCCGCGGCCCGGAGCGGTCTGCATGTCCTCACGGAAAAACCCATCGAAATCAGCACGGTCCGCGCCGACGCCCTGATCGAAGCCGCAAGACAGTCCAAAATCCAGCTCGGCGTGATTTTTCAAGACCGCACCAAGCCGCACATCCGCCAGCTCAAAAACTGGCTGGAGCAAGGCCTGCTCGGCAAACTCCTGTTGGTCGATGCCCGCGTGAAGTGGTATCGCCCTCCCGAGTACTACGCCAATTCCCGCTGGCGCGGCACCCTCGCTCTCGACGGCGGCGGCGCCCTGATCAATCAAGGCATCCACACCGTCGATCTGCTCCTCTGGCTGTTAGGCGATGTCGCCGGCGTGCAAGCCCGCACCGCCACGCAACTCCACCAGATCGAAGCCGAAGACACCGCCACGGCCATCCTCGAATTCGCCAACGGTGCCCTGGGCGTCTTCCACGCCACCACCGCCGCCTACCCCGGCTACCCCCGCCGCGTCGAAATCACCGGCACCGAGGGCACGGTAGTCCTCGAGCACGATCGCATTGTTGCCGCCAATCTCCGAAACCCTCAAGCCGCCGCCGACCTCGCCGCCCAACTGGACTCCACCGTTGACCAAAACCAAAGCGCCTCCTCCGCCACCGTCAGCGATTTCCGCGGCCACCAAGCCGTCCTCGAAGACTTCCTCCAAGCCATCCAAAGCAACCACGCCCCCGCCTGCGACGGCCCCGAAGGCCGCCGCAGCCTAGCCCTAGTCGAAGCCATCTACCGTGCCGCAAGGGACGCTGCTTCCTCCAAACTCTGACTGGTCATCCACCACTGAATTTTCGTTTCTCTCTAATAGGCTTCCTTCCTGTGTCGGAAGGAATGCAGCACCACTTCGTTATCGAAAATATCGTACCGCAGGCGATAGTCGCGCCAGCGGATGCGCCACTGGCCTTCGCCGGACTTAAGTCCTGCAAGTTTCTTGATTTGGTGCCGGCCGCTGCGGTTGTGCGGATCTTCCTCGAGGATGAGGGCCAGTTCTTCCAGTGCACCGATCAGGCTGATGTTGCCGCGGGAGACTTTGCGGAATTCGCGTTCAAACGCGGGAGTCGTGACCACGCGAAACGCGCCGGTCATGCACGTTCCTCACTTTTTGGCTTTGCTGGCGGTTCGCCGCAACTCCGCTGAGAATTGCGCCGCATCCCGGCTCTGGCCCCGCCGGTACTCTTGATTGCTCTTTCGGATTTGCGCTTTTAGCCCGGGTTCCTGCATCTCCAGGTAGTCTTCCAACTCCTCGGCGCTCAGGATGCCCGCCACTGGAATGCCGTCCTTTTCCAGAATGAAATATTCCCGGTTTACATGCGCGCGCCGCGCCACTTGGCCCAGGTTGATCCGTGCCTTCGTGATTGGCATCCGATGTACGGTTTTTCTCACGCTCTCACCCTGTCTCTATACTCAACATCGATCAACGTTAATCAATGTCAAGTATAAACGAATCTGGACCCTTTCGCAACGAGGCGCCGAAGCAACCGTGACGTTATGATGATGGTCCCTCGAATTTCTGTGCCATGACTGGAAAGCTGTCTATACCTTTCCCTTTGACCACAAAATAGGTGAACTCATGGGCGCCGTCGAGCAGCAGTTGGGTGGGGCGCGCGGGCAGGAATCGGGCGATATCCTCTGTCGCAAGCTTCCGGCGGGCACCCCCTTGAATGGTGCGGTTGCGCTCTTCGTGCGGTGCTACCGTTTCCCCCGTTGAGCAGCGTGCCGCTCACAATCAGCGTCGCTCAGCCGGGCAGCACGAAGATCACATCGACTCGCGCTTCGAGCAACTCCAGGGTGGTTGCGGAAGGAACGGCGCGGGACGGGGACGCGCCCTTCCTCCGTCAGGATGAAGCTAAAGCGTGCCCCTACGTTGCGCCTGGACCGCGCTGACTTGAGGCGTCTATGGTGTAATTGTTGCGGCGGTGCTGGGAGTCTTATGGGAAATGACACGGTTCTGGTGCTGGGCGATCCGGGTGAGGCGCAACTCGGGCTGCTGAAGAAATCAATCGAGGGAGTGAAAACGATTGTCGGGGACTCGGCCGAAGCGTTTGCGGGCGCGGCGACCGAAGCTGGCGTGCTCTTCCATTGGTCGGGTTCTCTTGCTGTCTTTAGAAGAGTATTTGGAATGTGCCCGAACTTGCGGTGGGTGCATTCGCGCTCCGCAGGTTTGGACAAAACGCTGTTCCCGGAGTTGGTAGGAAGTTCCGTACCGCTTACCAACGGAACCGGGGTGTTCAGCGAATCGCTCGGGGAGTTCGTGCTTGGCGCGATTTTGTATTTTGCCAAAGACTTGCGGCGGATGATCCGCAATCAGCAGGCCGGCGTATGGGAGGCCTTTGACGTGCTGCCGGTAGCAGGCCAGACCGTCGGTATCATCGGATATGGCGACATCGGCCGCGCGGTGGCTGCCAAGGTGCGGCCGCTTGGGATGAAGGTTCTTGCGGTTAAGCGGCACGCTTCGGCGTTGCGTGGAGAAGATTCGCTGGTCGAAGAAGTTTTTGGCCCCGATCGGCGCATCGAGATGCTTTCGCGCAGCGATTACGCGGTGGTCACCGCGCCGCTGACCTCCGAAACGCGCGGGATGATCGGCGAGCCGGAATTCGCGGCGATGAAGCCCACGGCGGTGATTATTAATGTTGGCCGCGGGCCGGTGGTCGACGAACGGGCGCTAATCGCCGCGCTTTCCGAAGGCCGCATTAAAGGAGCCGCGCTGGATGTTTTTGACCACGAGCCGCTGCCGGAAGGCCATCCTTTCTACAAACTGGAGAATGTTTTGCTTTCGCCGCATTGCGCCGACCACACGCCGGACTGGCTGGACAATGCTATGGAGTTTTTCATCGCGCAATTCGAACGATTCCGAAAGGGTGAGGCGTTGCTCAACGTTGTCGATAAAAGGTTGGGATATTAGCGGGCGAACTGACGACTCGGGCGTTTACGCGCCGCGAGACACGCCACGGGATCGATGCCCGGTGCTTATTTCCCCGTGTAGCTGACCCGCCAAATGGACTTCGAGCCGTCATCGGTAACCAGCAGGGAACCATCGGGAGCGACGGTCACGCCGACAGGACGCCCCCAAACGTGTCCATTGTCCAGGGCGAATCCGGTCATGAAATCTTCGTACTCGCCGGTGGCGTGGCCAGTCTGGTGCAGCGGCACGCGAATCAACTCGTAGCCGACGCGAATCGATCGATTCCACGAGCCATGTTCGGAAGCGAAAATATCGCCCTGGTATTCCGCGGGGAATTGCTTGCCGTCATAGAAAGTCATCTCCAGCGAGGCGTTGTGAGGATTAAGGATCACGTCGGGGGTGATGACTTTGTCTTTGAGCTCCGGATGTTTGCCGGCGTGCCGCGGGTCCTGGTGGCCGCCCATGTACCACCAGGGCCAGCCATAGAAGCCGCCTTCCTGCACGTGGGTGATGTAATCCGGAACGAGGTTGTCTCCCAGTGCGTCGCGTTCGTTTACGGAGCACCACAACTCGCCGGTCTGTGCATTGATGGCCAGGCCCACGCAATTGCGGATGCCGTAGGCGTAAACGCGCATCTGCGAACCGTCGGGATTGAACTCCAGAACATCGGCGCGATTCTTTTCCGCAGGGCTGGTGTCGGGATCGTCGATATTGGAGGCCGAACCTACGGACACGAACATTTTCTTGCCGTCGGCGGTGAACTGAATGTCGCGGGTCCAATGGCCGTCGCCGTGGGGCAGGTCGGCGATGTGTTCGGCAGGGCCGCGGGCTTTTAAGTCGCCGTTCCGGTACGGAAAGCGCACAACGGAGTCGGTGTTGCCCACGTAGATCCATTGCGGATCGCTTCCCGGGGGATAAAAGTTGATGCCGAAGGGGCGATTCAAGCCGGTGACGAATACTTCAGACTGCTCGGGCTTGCCCTCGGCGGTAATTCCGCGGAAGACGCGAAGGTCGCCGGTGCGGCTGTCGGCCACGAAAAAATCGCCGCTGGGGGCAGTGCGAATCAAGCGCGGCTCATCCAGGCCCGTGGCGTACAACTCGACCTTGAATCCCGGCGGTACCTGGGGCCAGGCTTTCTCTGGACGCGCAACAAGCTTGGGACCGTTGCCCGAGGAGGCGGAGGCGAACGGGGCGGGCAGGTCCTTCAAAGTGATCTTTCGAATGTTGCCGGGTTTTTCGTAGCGATAGTCGGTAAAGGGGGGCTTCGGCGGAGGCGCCTTCAAGGCGGTGGCGACGGCTTCATCGGGGGAAAACGGCACGCGCGGGGAACCGGGTTTGGAACCGCCGAGAACCCGAAGATAAGCGATGATCTGCCATCGAGTGGCTTTGGGCAGGGTGGCCCAGGATGGCATACCGTTGTTGACGTCGCCGTTGGTGATGTACCAGAAAAGTTCGCCGTCGCTGGCGGACTGCGAGCGGCCGGTGGCTAATGCCGGGATGTTGCCTGATCCTTCTCCATTTTCGCCGTGGCAGCGGGCGCAACGAAGATGGTAGAGCGGCCGTTCGGAAGCCAACTGCTGGCCGGCGTAAGGATTCTTGAGTTGCTTGGCGGAGGCCGGCGCGTTGTGAAACTTGGCGTTTTGCGCCCGCAGCGGCGTCCAACCAAGAAGCAGTGCCAGTCCGCAGGTTGCCAGTGAGCGAGCAAAGATCCCGGTGGTGAATTTCAAGAGTGCCCTCCGCATGGGGGAAGCCGATTCTCAATCAGGAAGCCGTGATGCACAAGATTATAGAGTTTTTCCACGAAGTCCGCCCCTACAGGATTTGCGGTGGCGAATCGGGGACAGTTGGCCGCAAGCCCATCCAGACTTCGGCGTTGGAGCGAAACAGGCGAGTGACATCCCGCTGAATGTCGGCGCGGGTCACGGCACGGCCGTCCTCGGTTAACAGACGATAGGTGCCGGCGAGGATGTGCGCCAGGGTCCTCCGGGTGTTGTGCCACTTGTAGATGACTTGCTCGAGCACGCGAGCGTCGGAATGTTGCGGGATGAAGCTGGTGCCCAGCATTTCGATGCGTTCGCGAGTGATTTCTTCCACGATGGAAGGGTTGTTCATGAACCACCAGCAGCCGAAGGGCATCAGGTTGCTGAACTTTCGCGCGTAGACACAAAGTTCGTGCTGATTTTCGCGGCTGAGCACGCTGACCAGAAAACGATTGGCCGGAAACTCGCGGCAGAGATTTTCCAGGGCCCGTAGATCGGCCCTGCCTGCGGCGTCGCCCGCCAAACGCAGCGCGGGATTGACTTGCTTGCGGACGCCGATCATGAGCGAGAGGGGTAAATTCAGTTCGCGGCAGGCCGGCAGTACCGCTTCCTTGAGCAAACGGTTGCCGACGGTGTCCTGGGGATACGCGAAGGTGTCCGGCAGCGAGACTGCCATGTATACGGGTTGCATGCGTCCGTGCCATTCCATCAGGAAGCGCCGCACTTCGGCCACAGACTTGCCGGAGGCCAGCTCGTCAACTTTGTATCCTTGACTGGTCAACACCTGCCAGTGCGCCGACCAAGTGCACAGGATTCGATCCAGCCGCAACGCCGGATGAAATTGTGGGTGATTCGCTACACCATTCCGCCAGACCGGGGCTTCCTCCGGATCGAGCGGATCATTGGTCATCACTACCGAGCTCACGCCCGCCATTTGAAAGACGTTGCCAAGGTGTGTCTCGATGGTTTGCGCTTTGAAGAATGATCTGGCTTCGGCCAGGTCCGCGGAATCCGTCGGCAGGCGGAAGGCCTTCAACACGGCGATTACGCCGCGGGTGGCCTCCGAGACCGGGGTATTTTCCACGAAGAGCGCGCGCCAAATCGCGTCGGCTTGGTCGGGCTTGGAAAGAGACCAGTATTCGTCGGGCGTGGTGTCGGAAGAACGGAAAAATTCCGCTTCGAGATAGTGATAGGTCAAGAGTTCGTCGATGCCCCACAGGCCAAGCTTCCCAAGTGCCGGAGCAAACAGGTGGGTGTGAATGTCGATGAATTGCGTGTTCGCGAGTACTTCCTCGACCACGGAAGAAATTTGTGCCGCGGCAAGACGATGGCCGTCCGTGGAGACGGAAGTCTTGGGCGTTGACTTGGGAAGCGCGGTTCTCATGACCGGTACTGACGACTGTTGCTCTTGGGCATAGTTATGCCGCCGCGTCCACGGTTGGTGTGCCAGGGACGGCCGCCACACGTGAGGCTAGTACGATGCCTCGACTTACGATGGCTTACGCTTACGATTCGAGTCTCTCGTGGTCGCAACAGTTCGAGACTACAAACTGCCCACCGGAGTGTCAAATTGTAAGAACGGAAGAAAATATTCAGGCAACCCAACGAAGGTCAGCAGCGCTGCTCTATCGCGGCCCGCCGCCGTTGACCGACTTTGCCGGCCCGAGAGCCTCTTCTTTCTTCGACAGATTGGCATGTCTTGGTGTAAGACTCTGCGTGAATAGCACCTCTGTGGGACAAAGCGGGGCGGGAAACGCCTTCAGGAAGATCAAATGGGCAATCCAATTATCGTTGTGGGCAGCATTAATCTCGATCTGGTTGCCGGGGCGGAACGGATTCCGCGGCCGGGCGAAACTCTCACGGGGAATTCCTTTCGTACTTTTCTTGGAGGCAAGGGGGCCAACCAGGCAGTCGCTGCGGCTCGATTGGGCCATCCGGCCATGATGGTGGGCAATGTTGGCGACGACGCTTTTGGCGAACAATTGAAGAGCGGTCTTCGGCAGGCAGGCGTGTCCACCGAGGCTGTGAATAGCGTTCCGGGCGCTTCCGGCGTGGCCATCATCGTCACGTCCGCCACGGGCCAAAACAGCATTGTCGTGGTACCCGGGGCCAACGGACAACTTGATCCCCAGCAACTGGAGCGTCATACCAATCTCTTGCAGACAGCTGGGATTTTGCTGGCGCAGCTTGAAATTCCCTTGGAGTCCGTGGAGTTTCTTGCGGAGCTTGCCGAGCGACATGACATCCCCTTCATGCTCGATCCGGCGCCGGCGCGAGGGCTTTCTGACTCGTTGTTGCGCAAGGTGACCTGGCTTACGCCCAACGAGACCGAAACGGAATCGCTTTTGAAGATGGATGAGTTAACGGCCGGCGATGCCGTCGAGGCTGCCAGCGCATTGCTGCGCAAGGGACCCAAGAACGTCATCCTGAAACTTGGCTCTCGGGGCTGCGTGCTTGGGGCGGGCGGCAAGGTACCTGAAATCATTGCCGCGTTTTCGGTGCAGCCTGTGGATACCACCGCCGCTGGAGACGCATTCAACGGGGGCTTCGCAGTGGGTCTCATGCGTGGCTATGCGCACCGAGATTCCGCAATTTTTGCGTCGGCGGTGGCCGCAATTTCCGTGACGCGTCACGGTGCGCAGTCCTCCATGCCTACGGACCGCGAAGTTCAGTCATTCCTCAATGAGAGAAAGAGCGGCGCTGCTTTTGCCGGATCAGGTGCGGACTGATGCATCGGCAAGGCACAACGGAAATAACGTCCTCGGTGAGGTGGAAATGCGCGGAAATAGCGGCGCAGTTATGAGCGGCGGCGCTGCAATTATCCAGAGCCGCTCTTGCGTTTTCCTCAGTTTGCTTTTTTGTGCGAATTTGCAGGCATGTTACCGTTAGAGTCTGTCTGGTGCGCTCGTACCTCCACATGGAAAAAATACGCATTGCGGTTGGCAGCACGCGCCGCCCAAAACTCAGCGCGGTAACCGAAGCTGTCCAGGCCTTCGGACCCACCCTGAGCCTCGGCGCGGAATTTGAAGTCGTCGGCTTCGAAGTGGAAAGTGGCGTCAGCCACACGCCGGCGTCGCGCGACGAGTTGATGCGCGGGGCTCGCCTGCGGGCCGAAGCGCTGGTGGGCCTGGCGAAACAGAAGAGCGAAGCCTGGAGCTATTTTGTAGGTCTCGAGGGGGGCCTCGATGTCGTGCAAGAAGATGGCGGGCGGCGGGTGTTCCTTGAGAGTTGGGCCTACGTGACGGACGGCGCCCGCGGGCACTATGGCCGCTCCGGTGGCGTGGAAGTTCCCGCGCTGCTGGCTCAGGAAGTTCTCGAGCATGGCGTGGAGTTATCGGTGGCCATCGATCGTTTTGCCGGCGCCGTGGGCATTCGCGATGCGCAGGGCGCCTGGGGCGTGCTTTCGGGGAATTTGATCAGCCGGCAGGAAGCCTTCCGCGTGGCGGTGGTCGCGGCGTTCGCACCGTTCTACAATGCAAAGATGTATCGCGCGGCAGCCGTTGCGAGCTAAAGTCTTATTCGCAGGGCACCGCGAACCGCCGTGTGCGGCTCTCGCGAGGAGAAAATAGCGTGGACATCGTCAAGGGCAATATGGGCTGGATCGAAGTAGTCGTCGGCCCGATGTTTTCCGGCAAAAGCGAAGAACTGATCCGCCGCCTGCGCCGCGCCGAAATCGCCCGCCAGCGCGTGCAGATTTTCAAGCCGGCTATTGACGAACGCTACGCCGCCAACGAGATCATCTCGCACTCCGGCCTGGGGATTCCCTCGGACAACGTGATGAAAGCCGCCGAGATCATGGAGAAAGTGCAGCCGCGCACGGAAGTGGTGGGCATCGATGAAGCGCAATTCCTGGGCGACGAAGTCGTGGAGGTATGCACCAAGCTGGCCAATCTCGGCAAGCGCGTCATCGTCACGGGTCTCGACACCGACTATCGCGGGCGTCCCTTCGAGCCCATGCCGCGGCTGCTGGCCATTGCGGAAGAAATCACCAAGCTTCTGGCCATCTGTGTGCGTTGCGGCAATCCCGCGGTGCACACCCAGCGCCTGGTCGAGAGCGAAGAGCTGATCGTCGTCGGCGCCACCGGCATGTACGAAGCCCGCTGCCGCCGCTGCTTCGAGCCAAATCCGGCCCTGGCCCACGAGAAAAAAGATGGCCCGCTGCTCATGGTCAAGAACCGTGCCGCCGGCTCCTAGGTCGAAATTCGCGGTTTCTGGATCGAGCGACGGTTGCGGGTGCCGGAAGCGCTCCTGAAAAAGACCGGTTTTTTTGATGTTGCCTCTCTCTCCGCATCGCCGCCTGCACTCTCTTGAGCTACTCCGGTTCTTCCGGCAAACTGACCCCGCTAGCTTAGCCAACGGACAACCATGCGAATCGAATCGAAAGCGCCTACCCGCGTCGATCTTGCCGGCGGGACACTTGATATCTGGCCGCTCTATTTGTTCCATCCCGGCGCGGTCACCGTAAACGCGGCGATCACCCGTTACGCTTCCTGCGTGATCGACCAGCACCCGCAAGGCGACCGGCGCATCCAGTTAATTTCGCGGGACACCGCGCGCGAAGAAAGCTTCGACTCCTTTGGCGCGCTGGTGAAAGGCAAGCGTTATCGCCTTCCCCTGCTCGCGGAAATCGTGAAATTCTTCCAGCCTTTGGGCGGTTTCACGCTGGTCACCGACTCCGAAGCGCCCGCGGGCGCGGGAATCGGTGGCTCCAGCGCCATGGCCGTGGCCATTTGCGCCGCGCTCGACCGCTTCACCGGCGCAGGGAAGAGCCGAGCCGATTGGATTCACATCAGCCGCGATGCCGAAGCCATCGTGATCCGCGTTCCCACCGGCACGCAGGACCATTATCCGCCGGCGTTTGGCGGCGCCGCCGCGATTGAGCTGCCGCCCGGCGGCGAGCATCGCACCGAGCTTCGCGTCGACCTTTTCGAACTGGAGCGCCGCCTGGTGCTTTGCTACACCGGCAAGCCGCGCAAGTCCGCCATAAACAACTGGGATGTCTTTCGCGCCCACATCAATGGCAATTCGAAGGTTCGTCATAACCTCGCGCGTATTTCCGCGGTCGCCCAGCAGTTGCGCGGCGCTCTGGAAAGCTCGGACTGGAGCGAAGTGGGCCGGCTGATGCGCGAGGAATGGAGCTTCCGCAAGAAAAACCTGCCCACCATCTCCACCAAGACCATCGACCGCATCGTCGAAGGCACGCGGCGCAAGGGCGCTCTTGCTGGCAAAGTTTGCGGCGCCGGCGGCGGGGGTTGCGTGGTTCTCTTGATCGAACCCGACGCCCGGGAGCGGGTCGAGGCCGCCGTGGTCGACGCTGGCGGGGAAGTCCTGCCCATGAAGATTGACCGCTCGGGAGTCCAGGTCCGAGTCTCCTAAGTGAGGACCCGGGCCGCCCAGTCCCGCGGGCATCTAGTATCTGTTCAGCGGGCTCTAAGCATCATAGAATAGGGGCATACCGGCCGTGGGGCGGCCGGCTCCTGAATCTATGTCGCATTGGCTGGCCATTACGCTCTCTCTCTTTCTGTTCGTCGGTGCGGACGTGCCCGGCGTAGAGCGCCTGCATTCGGCGCCGAGCTCCGGCCCCACATTTTCTCCAGACGATGAGATCTCGCTTTTCCCAGGCGCACTTCCCGCAGCGGATGACCAGACGCAGCCGAGCCAGCAAAACAAGGCCAAGAGCGCGACCTTGCAGGACTCCTCCAAGCTGGAACTCATCCGCTACGTCTCCGGAGAATTCGCCAAGGCCATCAAGCCGCTTCCCGCGGGCAAAGAAGGCTTTTTGGTCTTCGTAGGCAAACCCGTCGCCTTCGACCAGTTGGACCGCGCTGTGGCCACTCACGGCGCCGCGGTAAATTCCGGCGACCACGTGCAAATCACCAAACTGGACTTTCATGACCATACCATCGTGGTCGATGTGAATGGCGGCGGTCGCGGCAAGAAAGGTAGTTGGCGGGATCATCTTCAGATTGGCATGGGCGGCGTTCCCACGGTGTCGTCCACCACGACTACACAGCAAGAGAACGGCCCTCCGGGAATTCGGCCGGGTATGGGCAGCACGATTTTTCTGGAATTCAACAAAACTGTTCCGGACCTTGGGCCCGACGACCTGAAACGATTGCTTTCGCCGTTTCTCGACTTCACCCGGCAGCGCTCCGCTTCCGTGCAGTGGGCCGACACGCTGCCGCCGGAAATGAAGAAAGCCATTCAAGAGCGCCGCCCGGCCATCGGCATGGATCGCGAAGAACTGATCGCCGCCATCGGCAAGCCCGAGCACAAAGTCCGCGAACGCGATTCCGACGGCAATGAAATCGAAGACTGGATTTACGGCCAGCCCCCCTCCAAAACGGTGTTCGTCCGTTTCCAAGGCGACCACGTCACCAGCATCAAGCAGTACCCGCAATAGCTTCCCGCAGCCCCGCCGTCCTTTTTCTTCACGTGCTCATCTAATTGCCAGGCGGTCTTCTTGGTCCACGCCGGTAGGTGTAGTTCGGTCCCCGAGTACGAAGCAAGGCTAAATTGCGTTACCCAACGAAGGAGGACTCTTCGCATGCGAGCGTTGAGAAATGTTGCCGGTTTGCTGGTGCTGGTGGGTGCTGCTTCCATTGCATGTTCCAGCGTGGGATGCACCGGAGAAGTGCGCTACTACGACGCCGACCATCATGACTATCATCGCTGGAATAATCATGAAATCGTGATCTACCATTCCTATTGGGACGGGCGCCACGAGCCTTACCGCGAATACTCCACCCTTAGGCCCGAGGAACAGCGCGACTATTGGAAGTGGCGCCACGAACACCACTAGAATTCGATCGATAAGCGCATAGCTAGATTCGCGATGGTGCAATCCGCGGACGGAAGCTGTGGCGCCCCGCCACGGCTTCCTCTTGCTTTTGTTTCGCCCGCCGAAAAAAGCGTTCCTCTCCGCGTTGACTTTTCTTTCCGTAGCCCCTAGCATTTTAGGTTCCGCAGCGAGGCCGAACTCCCTTCTGGCCGAGCCGCTAATCACGACACTTCCAACGGAGGAAGAATGCCCATTAAGGTCGGCATCAACGGCTTCGGCCGCATCGGACGTAACATCGTGCGCACCGCGCTGGATGACAAGGATATTCAATTTGTTGCGGTCAACGACATCACCGATGCCAAGACCCTCGCCCATTTGCTCAAGTACGATTCCATCCTGGGCAATCTGCCGCACCATGTTACCCACACCGACGATTCCATCGCCGTCGAGGGCAAGAGCTTTAAAGTTTTCAAGACCAAGGACCCCGCGGAAATCGATTGGGCCTCGGTTGGCGCGGACATCGTGATCGAATCCACTGGGCTCTTTACCAAGGGCGCCGATGCCAAGAAGCATCTCCGCGCTCCGGTGAAAAAAGTCATCATCTCCGCTCCCGCGGACGGGCCGGACGCCACCTTCGTTCTCGGCGTCAACGACAACACCTACGACCCGGCCAAGCATCACGTCGTGTCTAACGCTTCTTGCACCACCAACTGTCTCGCTCCGGTCGCCAAGGTTTTGCAAGACACTTTCGGCATTAACAGCGGCACCATGACCACCATCCATTCCTACACCAACGACCAGAAACTCCTCGATTTGCCGCACAAGGATCTTCGCCGCGCTCGCGCCGCCGCCATCAACATGATTCCCAGCTCCACCGGCGCCGCCAAAGCCCTGCATCTGGTTATTCCCGCACTGAAGGGCAAGCTGGACGGCTACGCCATGCGCGTGCCCACGCCCAACGTCAGCGTCGTGGACCTGACCGTGTTTCTCGAAAAACCGGCCACCGTCGAATCCGTCAACGCCGCGCTGAAAGCCGCCGCCAACGGCCCGATGAAAGGCATCCTCGGCTACACCGAAGAAGAACTCGTTTCATCCGACTTCAAGGCCAACTCCAATTCCTCCATCGTCGACGCCGGTTACACCAAAGTTGTCGGCGACCGCTGCGTCAAAGTTCTGGCCTGGTACGACAACGAGTGGGGCTACTCTTGCCGGTGCCGCGATCTGATCAAGCTCCTGGCCTCCAAATTCTAGTGGCCAGGTTTCAATCTGTGCTCCTTAGACAGGGCGAATCGCGCGACCGCACACACATGAACAAGCTCACCATCAACGACCTGGACCTTCGCGGCAAGCGGGTCTTCATCCGCGTCGATTTCAACGTTCCTTTGAAGGATGGAGTGGTCACCGACGATACTCGCATCCGCGAGACGCTGCCCACGCTTCGCCTGGCCATCCAAAAAGGCGGACGCCTGGTCCTCGCCTCGCACCTCGGCCGGCCCAAAGGCGGCCCGGATCCCAAGTATTCGCTGGCTCCGGTCGCGAAGAAGCTGGAAGAACTCCTCGAACGGCCGGTGGTGTTTGCCGGCGACTGCGTGGGTTCCGACGCCGAGGCCAAAAGCAAAGCGCTCCCCGACGGTGGCGTCCTGCTTCTCGAAAACGTCCGCTTCCATCCGGAAGAAGAAAAAAACGACGAAGCATTCTCCAAGCAGTTGGCCGCCCTCTGCGACGGTCTGTTCGTTTGCGATGCTTTCGGCTCGGCGCATCGCGCGCACGCCTCGGTGGTCGGCATCACCCGCTACGTCAAGCAATCCGCCGCGGGCTTGCTCATGGAAAGGGAACTCGCCTACCTCGGCAAAGCCCTGGCCAATCCCGCGCGTCCCTTCGTCGCCATTCTCGGCGGCGCAAAGGTCAGCGACAAAATTGAAGTCGTCGAAAATCTCATGAAAGTCGCCGACGCCATGCTGATCGGCGGCGGCATGGCCTACACCTTCGAGAAAGCCCAGGGCCTGCAAATCGGCAAATCGCTGGTCGAAGACGACAAGCTGGAACTCGCCAAGCGCCTGCTCGCCGAAGCCCAACAGAAAAATTTCAAGCTCCTTCTTCCCATCGACCACGTGGTCGCTCGCGAATTCAAGGCCGACGCCCCGGCCACGGTCTGCGACGTCACCGCCACCCCGGCCGACCAAATGGGCCTCGACATCGGGCCCAAAACCTCCGCGCTCTACTCCGCCGAAATCGCCAAAGCCAAGACCATCGTCTGGAACGGCCCCATGGGCGTCTTCGAAATGCCCGCCTTCGCCAAAGGCACTTTGGAAATCGCCAAGGCCGTCTCCGCGGCCACCGCTGCCGGCGCCATCTCCATCGTCGGCGGCGGCGATTCCGTAGCCGCCGTCCACCAATCCGGCGTCGCCAACAAAATTTCCCACATCTCCACCGGCGGCGGCGCCTCCCTGGAATTCCTCGGCGGCCGCAAGCTCCCCGGAGTAGAAGCCCTAACCAACAAATGACCTCGCTCCCTCTTCCCGCAATCTCTGCGAACTCTGTGTCTCTGCGTTACGTTTCTCCTGGTGTTTCTCTTGGCTGGTGGAGGACCCCATGCGCCGCCGCGTAATCGCCGGCAACTGGAAAATGTTCAAGACCCTCGCGGACACCCGCTCCTTCTTCTCCGCCTTCGTCCCGCTCGTGGCCTCCGCAAATCACTGCGACATCGTGATCGCCCCGCCCTTCACCGCCATCTCCACCGCCGTGGCCGCCGCACAGAACACCAACATTGCCATCGCCGGTCAAAACGTCTCCTGGAGCAAAGAAGGCGCCTTCACCGGCGAAGTCTCCGCTCCCATGCTCGCCGAGGCCGGCTGCCGCTACGTCATCGTCGGCCACTCCGAGCGTCGCCAGCTTTTCCGCGAAACCGACGACAACGTCGCCAAGAAATCCCTGATGGCCTTGGCCACCGGCCTCATTCCTATCGTTTGCGTCGGCGAAACCGACGAGCAGCGTTCCGCCGGTCTCGAAAAAGAAGTCCTCCAGCGGCAATTCACCGGCGGCCCCGGCGCGTTGACCCCCGAAGAATTCTCCCGTATCCTGTTGGCATACGAGCCGATATGGGCGATTGGCACCGGTAAGACCGCTACGCCGGAAATTGCCGCCACCGCTCACCGGTTTCTCCGCCAATGCGCGGCGGAGCAGTTCTCCCCCGCACACGCCTCCGCTCTGCGGATTCTGTACGGCGGCAGCGTCAAGCCCGACAACATCAGGGGATTGATGGCCCAGGAAGAACTCGATGGTGCGCTCGTCGGCGGCGCCAGCCTGGAAGCCAAGTCATTCGCCAGCATCGTTAAGGATTGGCAGTAACCGCGCTCAGCCGCAACGCAGGGAGAGGGAAATGCAAGAAATGCCCGGTTGGATGAAGTGGGCCATCGCGCTACTCATCGGCTTCGCCATTATCGTGGTCGGTTTCCGCTACGCCGGCTGGCTGTTGACCTCGTTTTTCGTGATGAACTGCCTGGTCCTGATTGTCGTAGTGCTGCTGCAGAGCGGCAAAGCCGCTGACCTCGCCGGCGCCTTCGGCGGTGCGGGCAGCCAGACCGCCTTTGGCCCCCGCGGCGCCGCCACGATTCTTTCGCAGGCCACCACCTGGTGCGCCATCATGTTTATGATCTGCGCCATGGCCCTGGTGCTGCGCACCGACAAGGCCGTCGAGCAAGGCGGTTCCATCCTGCAAAGATTCTCAAAGCCGGCCCCGAAGCCCGCCGCCCCGGCAGCTGCAACTCCGGCCAAGCCGCAACCCGCGACGCCGCAAACACCGGCACCGCAATCCAACCACCGGCCCCGGCCGCTCAACCACCAGCGTCCCAGCCTCCGGCGCCACCCAAAAAACAATAACCCCGCGTCCAGGTTCGATCGTATGCGGGCGCTGTGAAATGTGTAGAAACGTGTAGGGGCGCGCTTTAGCGCGTCCCCGCCTTTTCCGCCGCCCTATTTAGCTCGGCCAATTTGTTTCCGCTGCTCGTAGGGGATCGTCAATCCAGGCAGGAAAATCATCCGCAGGGTCGCAACAAATCCGAAACACAATCGCCACAACAACCTAAAGCTCTCTAGCCCTCTTAAAAAGATGGTGCGGTCGAGAGGACTCGAACCTCCACGGTATTACTACCGCCAGCACCTCAAGCTGGTGCGTCTGCCAGTTCCGCCACGACCGCACATCGTCAAAGATTATAAACGATAAACGAATCCGTTGCGAATCACCCCCGGGAACGCCAATCTCCCGATTGGCGTTTCACCAGCGGCACCGGACGGAATATCGGCCTTACATAGCCCAGCCCTCAGCAGCAAAGATGCCGCGCTCCATGACCCGCCCGTGTATCATCTATCTCCGTGAACATCCACCTCTCCCCCGCGGAAGCCCGCGTCCTGGGCTCCCTCGTCGAAAAAGAAGTCACCACGCCCGAATACTACCCGCTTTCCCTCAACGCCCTGCTCAACGCCTGCAACCAAAAATCCAATCGTGAACCCATCACCAACCTCGACGAACCCTCCGTCCGCCAAGCCCTCCACTCCCTCGATCAACTCGGCCTGGCTCGCTCCGCCGCCACCGACGCCCGGGTCCCCAAGTTTGAGCACCGCCTCCAGGAAGCCTTCAACTTCCATCGCCACGAGATCGCCCTGCTGTGCGTCCTGCTCCTCCGCGGCCCGCAAACCCCCGGCGAGCTCCGCACCCGCTGCGAGCGCCTCTATCAATTCGACGATCTCAACGCCGTCCACTCCGCTCTCAATCTGCTGATGAAGCGCGATCCTCCGCTGGTCACCGTCCTCCCGCGCCAGCCCGGCACAAAGGAAGCCCGTTACGCCCACCTGCTCTCCGGCGACGTCCGCGAAACGCCTTCCCAACCGTCCTCCAGCGAGCCTTCGGCAGCCGAAGCCACCCCCAGTGGCGCCAGTCTCGACCGCATCACCCGCCTGGAAGACGAAGTCGCCGCCCTCCGCAGCGAACTGGCCGACCTCAAAAGCCAACTCGCCTCCTTCCAGAAGCAATTCCAGTAGCCATCCCCCGCGCCGTCCCACGCACGCGCGCAAATTTCCAAGCCCGCCCAAAATCCCCGCCAAAATCAGCAAATCTCCCCGCCATCCGGCCCCGCTCCGCCGCATAGTACTAGCGGTACGGAAGTAGCATTTTCTCCAGAACCCGCTTCCAGTACGTCTAGCGCCAATGGGGGATTTACCCGCAAAAGTTCCGATTGCTATCCTTTTCTATACGAGATCGATATACCCAACTGGAAGGGAAATTCCCGTGAGGAAAAACCTAAGCCTGGTCGTTCTTTTCGTCTCCGTCGTCCTCGTGCTTCTGCTCATCGCCTCCAACAATCGTGGTGACGCCCGCCCCGCGGCCAAGAAAAATGACGCCGCAGCCTCCAAGCACTCCGACCCTGCTCCCGCGACGAAAACGACTGCTCCGTCCGACCCGCACGCCCTACCGGTTTCCTTCCGCCCGCTCAATTTCGCTCTGCTCCGCGGCGGCTTCACCACCCCGGACGAATTCTTCGCTCGCGTGCAAGCCGATCCCATCCTGAATTCGTTTTACGGCACCTGCGCCGAGAAAAACGTGGCCATGAAGCCGCTCGCCGATGACATTCTGGTTTTTAGCACGTTCCGTCGCGGCAACCAGATCAAGTGGGCTCGCAAGCCTCTGCTGGTTCACAAGGGTGAGTACGTGCTCACCTTCTGCGGCAAGACAGTCCTGGCTCGCTGCGCCAATCTCATCAGCTGGACGCCCATGCAGCCCAGCGAAGACGTTCCTCCAAGCCTCCTGGAAATCCCCACGGAAGCGCTGAGAGAACCCACCGCCATCGTGCCCGCTACTGCGGAGGTCCATCCCGCGCCCGGCGTGCTCGCGGCTGCCGCCGCGCCCATCCCGAAATCGTCGGCGCACCGTTTCTTTTTCGTTCCGCCCATTTACATTCCGTCTTCCTCGGGCCACTCCGTGGTACCCCCGGCGGCGACCGTGGTCGGCCTGGAAAGCGATGAGTTCACCGGCCATCAGGCGCTCTTCACGCTCCTGATCGGCTTCTTCGTCATCGGGCTGGTGAAGCTCCTTACCCGATGAAAACCAGCGGCTACATTCTCGCCCTGCTCCTCGCGTTGTTCATCGTCGGCGTTCCCAACTACATTCGCATGCATTGGACGACGCTCGGCCCGCATTGGGCCAGCGCCGCCTCCTATTTCGTCCCCAATTCCCGCGCCGAAGCCAACCACATACTCACCCCTGTGGCCGATGTCACGGTCAACTCGCTCTGCTCCGGCTCCGAAAACATCCAGATCTTCTCCATGCTCTTCGCCACGGTCTTCTTGATGAACTGGAAGCGCATGCAAGGCTGGAAGCCAGTCGCGCTCGTACCTCGCGTCCCTGGCAGCCCTGGCGGTAATCAACCTCGCCCGCATTGTAGCCATAGCCATCCGCGGCACAGAAACCCACTACGGCCTCTCCAGCGTAGTCACTCTGGTGCTCCTGGTCCTGATCGTCTGGAAAGTAAAGTGGCTACGCCCCGACAGCTCCACCCCGACCTCAGACGCCTCGGCAACGTAACTTACGTGTCGCCTGCGAACCTACAACCCTGCCCAGCCCTTATGTGCGTGCACCTGTAGCGGCCGCCGACCTTGGCGGGCGCCTTTTCGTCGACGTACACCGACCCGGGAGCGAACCCTGCGATCCGTTTCTTTCCTAAAGCCCGTCCTGCTCTGTGTCCTCTGCGCCCTCTGTGTTAAATTCCGTCCGGCCTTTCAACCCGCACCCCCGGAGGAACCCATGCCATCGCAACCACCCAAATTCACCGCCCAAGACCTAATCGGCGACATCGCCCCCAAGCTAGCCGAAATCACCGACCAACTCCTCTACGCCGACATCTGGGAGCGCCCCGCCCTCTCCCAGCGCGACCGCAGCCTAATCACCGTAGCCGCCCTGGTCGCCCTCAACCGCACCCAACAACTCCCCTTCCACCTCCAGCTAGCCCTAGACAACGGTGTCACCCGAGACGAACTCGTCGAGCTTATGACCCACCTCGCCTTCTATTCCGGCTGGCCAACCGCCATGTCCGCCCTTCTCCTGACCAAAGACCTCCTCCATCAGCAAAAATGAAGAACATCGCTCCGCATCCCTAGTGCCGTGACACTTCTTCATTCGTCCCTGCGCGAGATTACAGTTCTCAAATAGGTGCTGTACGGGACATACAGCAGCGAACCCTGACGCGCATAGTCATCACTGCCGGGATTTTGAAATTCTCGGGATTGGGGGCTTACATCATGCTACGCATAAATCGATTCGTCATCTCAGCTTTCTTGGCCGCTGCCATCGCCGCACCAGCTATCTTTGTGGCCGAAGCTAGCGCTCAAGAGCTGCAAGTCCGGGTCTACGATAGTCACCACCACGACTATCACAACTGGGACGACCGCGAAGACCACGCCTACAGGCGCTACCTGGAAGAGCATCACAGGGAATATCGCGAGTACAATCGCCAAAACCAGAGAGAGCAGAAACATTACTGGAGCTGGCGCCACAGTCACCCCGACCACGACTAAAAAAGACCGTCAGCACCACAGCGCCGGAATTCCACTGCTCCCATCCGGCAAGGCGCCCCACCCTGGTTCTTCAAGGGGTGGGACTCGCCTTTGCCGAAGCTTCATACCGTGCGGAAGAACTCCTGGTTAGGGCGCAGCTCGTTTACCCGGCTTGCCCCAGTTTCGAGGGGAGTCTCGAAGGGCTGCACTCGGCCGATCCACGTGCGACACGCCTGCTTGGCCACCGCCTAGAGGCGCCTTTAGGTCGCCATCTTTGATCTTTCGCCTCCGCGCCCCGCCCGCCCAATCCCCAATCATTGTCATTCCGAGCCTTGCGAGGAATCTGCCTTTCTCTAGGCCTTGAACCCGTCTCCGAACTCCTGTCTACCATTGTCGCCTCCGGCCTCCGCGAAAATCCCGCCCCTCCGACCCGCCTCCTGAAGCGGCGAGGTGTTGTGGCACAGCCATTCCTGGCTGTGATTCCGCACTCGGCGGTCTTAGCCTTCCCGAAATGGTCCGAACCCTTTCGATCTTTTGCGGTCCAGTACTCTAAGTCATTGAAGTAATTTGCTTTGGCCGCAAAGCTCCGGCTGCTTTTCGTAAGTACTATCCAAGTACTATAAAATACCATTTGACAGACGGTAAATAGTATGCTATCCTTCCTTGTGTACCTTAGGTCTCCCGTCCGCAGCCGCTCACCTCGGCCCATTGCCGAGGGTCGGGCCACAACCGTCCCTTGGTCTCCTCATTGCCTGACTTGCACTCTCACGCCTCCGCGCTCCTTTGCGCCCTCAGCCTCTCTGCGTTATCCTTTTTCGCCGCTAAGTCCTTTAGAGCTCACTCTTACGAGAAATCCGCCCGTAAGTCCTTTAGAGCTCACTCTTACGAAATCGGGTCTTTCCAAGTCCCCTCGAATCACACTCTTACGAAAAAATGGGGGGAGTACCAAGTGCTAACTATGACGCTCCCCAGTGGCATATACAAGCCAGCCCAAAGACGGAAACCGGGGCTCGCTTGCGACTGGCCTCCCTCGAGCGATCTTCGCGAGAACCCCCCGCCGCCAGGGACCTCCGATCTCCCCTTGAATTTCCACCCCAAATGTAATGTATTGTGTGCTGCCCCCGGAGACCCGGTTCTCTCCCCGGTGGCCTAGAGGTCCTTTCTAGACGGGCATGGTCACTCACGACAACGGCGCCAACGCACCCGAAACGCCACGGCCTGGTTTCTTCGCGCGCCACCTGTTCACCCCGCGACGCACCAATCACAAAACCATCGGCTTGAACTACCTCTGGCTGGCGCTGTTCAGCGTGTTTCTAGGCATGATCATGTCCCTGGTCATGCGTATCCACCTGGTGTGGCCGGGAGCGCAGCTACCGCTTCTCTCCGGCCTCGGCAACACGCCCGAGCGCTACGCCGCCCTGACCATGCTGCACGGCTCGCTGATGGTCTTCATGGTTCTGACTGCCGCCCCGCAAGCCGGTTTCGGCAACTACTTCCTACCCATCCAGATCGGCGCGCGAGACATGGCCTTGCCCACGCTCAACCTGCTGGCCTTTTGGGCCACCGTTGCGTCCATGCTCGGCATGACCGCCGCCTTCTTCCTCCAGCCTGAAAGCAGCATCACGCTGTGGCTCGCCAGCGTCGCGCTCTTCTCCGTCGCCGCTCTCCTCAACGCCCTCAATTTCAGCGTGACCACCATCGATCTACGCGCCCAGGGCATGACCCTACCGCGCCTCCCGATCACCGTCTGGGCTTGGTTCCTCAATGCCATTCTCAGCATGCTTATCTTCAGCATCCTGCTCGCCGCCTGCGCCTGCATTCTCTC
Source organism: uncultured Acidobacteriota bacterium (assembly GCA_963788495.1). Classification (GTDB taxonomy): domain Bacteria; phylum Acidobacteriota; class Terriglobia; order Acidiferrales; family UBA7541; genus Acidiferrum. The sequence continues at coordinate 1,028,450 of CAWBGX010000010.1, forward strand.
CGACCGGCTTCTCGGTGCGGCATTCTTCGCGTTGCCGGCTTTGCCTGCCTCTCTTTCCGGTCTGGCGGAATCCTACAACGGGCAGCGCTTGTTCTGGTTTTTCGCCCAGGCCGAAGTGTACGTCGCCATGCTGCCGTGCTTCGGCATCGTCACGCATCTTCTCGCCACCTTTTCGCGCAAGCCCATTTGGAGAGAACGCACCGTGGTTCTGGCGCTCTGTGCCGTCGGCTTGTTCGGCTTCTGCGTCTGGGGCCAGCACATGTTTTCCAGCGGCATGAACCCGTACTCGCCCCTGGTTTTCTCGGTATTGGCGGCGTCGCTGGGTTTGCCGGCGTCCATTCTCATCATGAGCTGGTTCGGTACGCTGTGGAACGCCAAGATTCAGCTGACCACCGCCATGCTGTTCACCCTCGGCTTCATCTCGCTCTTTCTGGCCGGCGGCATCTCCGGACTATTCCTCGCGCGCCAAGACCTTTCCGCGGTCGCGGTCAGCGACGACTTCATCACCGGTCACTTTCACCTGGTGATGGGCGTGGCCGCCACGTTTGCCCTGCTGGGCGCCCTGTTTTTCTGGTTTCCCAAGATGTTCGGCCGCCGCCTGGACGAACGCCTCGGCAAAATCCATTTCTGGCTCACCTTTACGGGCGTGTATTGCGTGTTCATGCCCATGCACTGGCTCGGCCTGGTCGCGCACATGCGCGTCTCCCCGGGAACCACGCTAGCCGCCGTGGCCACTGCCGGCTCCTCGATCCGCTCCTTCGTGACCGTGGCGATGCTGCTCACCGTCGCCGCCCAAGCCGTGTTCCTCTTCAATCTTGTTTGGAGCCTCGTTGGCGGCGAACAGGCCACGCAAGAAAACCCGTGGCGCGCCACCACCCTTGAATGGTCACTCCCTTCACCGATCGCTCTGGACAACTTCGTGGGATACGAACCGGTGGTCTATCGTGGAGCCTACGAATTCAACTCGCAAAGCCTGGCGGAAGACTTCGCGCCCCAACATCTACCGTCTGTCGGCGGATTTGACGGTGCGACTTCTCTCGCTCGCGAAAGCAGTACCAATTTCGGGAAGTTAGCCCCGGAGGCATAGGAAGAGACCATGCCGCGCGCGCCGGTAGTCGACGACATCGAACTAATCATCGAGGACATCGGTGGAGGCGGAGGAAACCCCCCGCCCGCCGGCGGTGACGGCGGCGACGGCGACAAACGCCGCCGCCCGGGCCCGAATTCTCCCCGCCGGTACTACACCGCAATCGCCCTGGCCATCGTCTCCATCCTGATGTTCTTTATGGCCCTGGCCAGCGCCTACATCATCCGCAGAGCGGGCAACGACTGGGTGCCGGTGCACTTGCCTGCAGTCCTTTGGGCGAACACGCTGGCTCTCTTGGCGAGCAGTGGCACGATGGAATTGGCACGCCGCCGCCTTGCGACTGGCAATGTGAAAGGCTTCCGCGCGCTGTGGCGAATCACCACCGGGCTTGGGCTCCTCTTCCTCGTCGGGCAGATCGTCGCCTGGCGGCAACTGGTCTCGGAAGGTGTCTACGTTTCCACCAATCCGGCCAGCAGTTTCTTTTACATCTTCACCGCGGCTCACGGCCTGCACTTGCTTGGCGGCATAGGCGCCCTCCTGTATGTTTTGTTCCGCGCCTTTGAAAAAACAAAACTCTCCCGAGCCACCGCTGCCGAAGTCACTTCCTACTACTGGCACTTCATGGACGGCCTGTGGGTTTTCCTGCTCGCGCTGCTGTATCTGGGGAAGTAGTTTGCAGTGCTGGGGCTCGGCCCCGCTTTTGATACGTAAACGTAGAGATCGACTGTAGCCGAAGGGCAAAGAGCTTAGCCTGCTGACGCCGGGAAAGCGGCGCTCAGCCGCCGTGCTCCAATGCTTTGCGAACGAATGATCGGTGCCCTAGCAGCGAAGGAATTCGGAAATCGTATCGACGACCCGCGCGATTTGTTCCGCCCGCAGTTCCGGATACATCGGTAGCGACAACACCTCCTGCGCCGCCCGCTCGGCATGCGGAAAATCACCCACCTGGTGTCCCAAGGATGCGTACAGCGGCTGCAAATGCAGCGGCACCGGGTAGTAGACGGAGCTCCCAATTTTCCGCTCGGTCAGAACTTTATGCAGCGCGTCGCGCTGCTCCACGCGAATCGTATATTGGTGATAAACGTGTTCGTATCCGTCCGGCGCAATCGGCGGCATGACGCCGGGAATTTGAGAAAGCTGCCGGGTGTACTCCGCCGCGTGGGCCCGCCGCGCGCGCTGCCACTCCGGCAAGTGCCGTAGCTTCACGCGCAGAATCGCGGCTTGCAGTTCGTCGAGGCGGCCGTTCCAGCCGGGCTCGCTGCTGACGTATCTCTGCGTCTGCCCGTGATTACGTAGCAGGCGGATCCGCGCGTCAAGCTCCGCCGAATTCGTAACCACCATGCCCGCGTCGCCGTACGCTCCCAGATTCTTTGTCGGATAAAAACTGAGGCACGCCACATCACCGAGCGAACCCGTGCGGCGGCCTTTGTAGGCCGCTCCAATCGCTTGCGCGTTGTCTTCGATGACCGGCAATTTTCGCGCTCGCGCAAACGCCACGATGGGATCCATGTCCGCTGCGAGTCCATAGAGGTGCACGACGACAATCGCTCGGGTGCGCGGGGTCACGCGGCGCTCGAGGTCCGCAGGATCGAGGTTGTAAGTGCTCGGATGAATGTCGGCGAAGACCGGCTTGGCGCCGAGCGCGCTGACCGCGCTGCCAGTGGCGACGAATGTAAACGGCGGCAAGATGACCTCGTCGCCGGCGGCGACGCCACAGGCGCGCAGGGCGAGCATTAGGGCGTCGGTGCCCGAACCGGTGCCGATGCCGTGGGCCACGCCGCAAAGTTGGGCGATGTCCTGTTCGAATGCGGCGCCTTCGCGACCCAGGACGAATTGCTGGGACGCCAGGACGCGCTCGATGGCGGCGCGGATCTCACCGCCGATGGCGGCGTACTGGGCCGCCAAATCCAGCTGCGGAACGGGTTCCGGCGTCGCGGCGGGATGTGGATTTGCGCTCATTTGGAAGTGGCGCCGACCGTCGGCGGATGCCAACTCGCAGCTTGACCAATCATATTATTCCTTCCGGAGGTTGTACATCTTCAGCATGCCATATTGCGGAAGAATGCTTCGGTTGGTTTTCTCCGAAAGTGAGGTTTGTCCAGGATCTTTCGAGCGCCGGCGGTACCGGCGGGGACTTCGATCGCGCTTTCAAGTACTGCCCCCCAGCGACGCGAGGAAAGAAAACGTCGCCATGGAGAACCATTGCGGCCCAAACGCAGCGAGGCGAGGCTTATTTCTAAATCATTTATAAACTATCCAGAAATATCGACGTGAGGCGAGTTCGCTATGGAAAATTGGTATATGGCGATGTGCCAAGTTTTCGTCGATCCTCCGAAGGATCTGTAATCGTCGGATAGAAAACAGGTTAGGCAGCGAGTTGTCTGATTGGAGACACCGGAGAATGTGGATGTAAACGTGCTGTTAATATTTCTATGGCGAGATTTTTTCTCGGGGGTCGTTCCCGCAATAATTCAGTAGCGAAAAATTTGAGTACGCTTGAGGGTGGAGGAACGGATGAAGACTGCGAGCGTGAGGGCGGTGTGTTTTGATTCTGGGCGCGAACCGAGGCGGGTGGGTACGCCGGTGAAGGCCAGTTGGGGCAGGGAGCTTTCTTGGGCCCTGCGGTTAGCATTGGCGCTGGCTATGACGGCGGGCTGCTGCATGGTGGGGTTCGCGCAAGACGTGGCGTCGCTCACTGGGACGGTCACCGATAAGTCCGGGGGCGCGGTGGCTGATGCGTCGGTGAAACTGACCAATACGGGGACGGGCGCGACGTTCGAGTCGAAGACCGGAAGCTTTGGCGCGTATCTGTTCAGCAGGGTGGCGGCGGGCGCCGGATACCGACTGACGGTCAGCAAGGCGGGCTTCAAGACGGTCACGGTGTCGAACATAACGCTGGCGGTGACCGAAACAGCTACTTATGACGTGCCCTTAGAACTTGGAGAGGTGACGCAAACGGTGGAAGTGTCGGCGAGCAGCGGAGTGACGCTGAATACGACGGATGCGGCCATCGGCAATGATATCGATACGCGGCGCATGGCGGAATTGCCCAGCCTGTTCCGCACCAGCGCGGCATCGCTGCTGACGTTGGCACCCGGCGTAGTGGCCACTTCGGACAGTGGCCATGAAGCGGACAGCCAGACCGGTTCGGTAACCGGCTCGCGAGCCGACCAGGGGAACATTACCCTGGACGGACTGGACGTGAATGATGAAACCATCGGGCAGGCCTTTACAGCGGTGGGTTCGGCCCCGATCGATTCCATCCAAGAAGTGCACACCACAGTGGGAGGGCTGAACGCGGATTACGGGCGCAGCAGCGGAGGGCAGATCAGCCTGGTAACCAAGAGCGGCACGAACAATTTCCATGGAGCGCTGCACGAATACAACCGCAACACAATATTCGCGGCGAATGATTTCTTCAACAATAAGAATGGAATCGCGCGCCAACCGGTAAACCGCAACCAGTTCGGCGGGAGCATCGGTGGGCCGATCTTCAAGGACAAGCTCTTCTTCTTCTTTAACTACGAAGGGCGCCGGGACGCGATTGCTACTCAGGTACAACAAGTGGTGCCCAACGACACGCTGCGCAGCGGGCAGCTGAAATACATAAATGCTGCTGGAGACACGGTGACAACGACCACCGCCCAGCTTCAGAGCATTGATCCGCAAGGGGTGGGAGCGAATCAAGCGTTTTTGAGCTTCTTGAATTCTCGATACCCCGTGGGCAACGATCCGGCACTTAGCGATGGGTTGAATACCACGGGCTTCATATTCAATACGCCCACGCATATTAAGGACAATATTTACACGGGAAGAATGGACTACAACCTTTCCTCGAAGCACAAGTTGTTCGGGCGCTTGCAAATGGATCGGTTCAACGATGACGATAGCCAGAACGTACTTCCGCAATTCCCATCGGATCCGCATCCGCAGCTTAGCGACGTCGATCACGACCGTTCGTATGTTGTCGGGGAAACGTGGTTCATAACGCCCAATCTAACCAATCAGGCTTACGCGGGATTAACGAGACAAGTATTCGCTACTCCGGTGAATTTTGCTCCCACGCAGCCCACGAGTTTCACTACGAGCCTGATTACAAGTCCCTTCGCGGACATCCGAGGGCAGAGCCGAGACGTAGGAGTGCCCGAGATTCGGGATGACCTGTCGTACACGCGGGGAAACCACACTTTCACATTCGGAACAGATATCAAGCTAATCCGGGTGAACTCCACGAACCAGGCCGACGTCAATTTCGTAAGCATTGGAATCGACAACGGCAGCAGCCTGAATACGTTGGATGATTCTACCCGCCCTTCGGACATTTCCAGCGACCCGGCGGCGCAAAACGAGTGGGATAGGGCGTTCACACTGTTGCTCGGAAGATACAATCAGACCAACGCCAATATCGCCTACGATCGGTCCGGCAATGCGCTGCCTTCGTATTCGATCACCAAGAGAAATTTCCACTACAACGAGTATGAGTTTTACGCGCAGGACAGTTGGAGACTGCGGCACGATTTGACGGTGACCTACGGTTTGCGGTGGCAGTACCACAGCGTGCCGTTTGAAGCGAACGGCCTGGAATCCGTATCCAGCGGTAACATCGACACCATATTCGCGGCCCGGGTAGCGGCAGCGGCACAGGGAGTATCCGGAAATGATGCCGCGCCGTTGGTTAGCTACAATCTGGGCGGACCTGCAAATCATGGGCCCGACTACTACAAGCCGAGCTACCGCGACTTCGGTCCTCGGCTGGGCATCGCGTATTCCCCTTCGTCCAACAATGGTCTGCTGGGAGCCATTTTTGGGGACCGGAAGACCACGATTCGAGCAGGCGGGGGAATTGTGTACGACCGGGTGCTGAGCACGCTGAGCTTCGAGTTGGATCAGCAGACCTTCTTGTTCGATTCCAGCCCGATCCTGAACTACGGGGGTAGCGATCCGACCACGGCGTTGTTGACGAGTCCGCGGTTTACCTCGCTAAACGCCTTGCCGCCGATGCCGGCGACTCCGGCAGTCACGCCACGCCCGATCACGCCCAATGTGGATAGCACGGGGGCGCCAACCGGCCTGGCGAACGGAGGATTCCCGAGCTTTTTGCAGTTCGACAAGAACTTCAAAACCCCCTACTCGTACACGTTTTCCCTAGGGATGCAGAGGGAATTCAAAGGAAATGTGGTGCTGGAAGTAGACTACTTCGGGCGGCTGGGACGTAAATTGTCAGCCGACGGGGACGCAGCGCAGACCCTGAATTTCAAGGACGCAACCTCCGGACAATTCTTGAAGGATGCGTTCGCCAAGCTGCAGACGCAGGTTCAGGCCGGAGCACCGATCACGGCACAGCCCTGGTTCGAGAACCAAATGACGGCCGCAGGTTTCCCATGCTCGCCAAATTGCACAGCGATTGTAGGCAATGCGCTGGGTAATTTCGTGCAGGCCGGAGATCTGTCCAGCACCATCCTGATTCTCGCTGAAAATGGCCTGCTAAACCCCAATGTGGCGCTGTACGCGCAAACGGGTGCGAACGGATACATCGGAAATTATTCCTCGTCCAACTACAACGCGATGCTGTTGAGCCTGCGCAAGCGCTACTCGAACAACCTGCAATTGGACTTCGACTATTCCTATTCGCACTCCATCGACAACCAATCTAACATTAATAACGACCTGAACCAGTTCACCTTCAGCGGGCAGGGAATTATTTGCGACCTGACGAATCTGCGGACGTGCCGAGCGGATTCGCTGTTCGACGCCCGGCACATCATCAGCGCGAACTACGTGTACGACTTGCCGGTCGGCCGGGGACAGCGGTTCCTCGGCAATTCCAGCAGTTGGCTAAACACCATCATCGGGGGCTGGTCGACGTCGGGCATCGTGAGGTACCGGACCGGCTTCCCGTTCAGCACCCACACGGGCACGTTCCCGATCAACTTCACACAGGACGCTCCGGCAGTTTTCAACGGAGACCAACAAGCGGTACGCAAGGGAATTCATACCGATCCCACGACCGGGGCGATTCAGTTCTTTAAGGACCAGACCACGGCGTTGGGAGCATTCAGTTTCCCGTTCGGGGGAGGAACCGGGACGCGCAATCCGGTTCACGGCCCCGGCTTTGCGACTGCGGACATCGCGGTGTCCAAGAACTTCAAGATGCCGTGGTCGGAGCAGCAGAAGCTACAGTTCCGGTGGGAGGCGTTCAACGTGTTCAACCACACGAATTTCGCGCCCCCGGGCGATCCTACGCTGCTGACCAACTCCAACAACATACTGCTCAACCCGGCGAACTTTGGAGTCATTTTGGCTACGGCGAGCGATCCGCGTCAGATGCAGTTTTCGCTGCGGTTTGACTTCTAGCCGTTAGCACAGGGGAGTAACGAGAGCGAATCCTGGGTGACCAGGGTTCGCTCTTTTTTTTGTGTGGTGGATTGTTGGCCAGACGGTTGCCTGATTGCGGGATTACCACCTGCGCGCCAGGGCGGGTTGCGGTTGTGTTGGCGTGGTTGCCGTCCGAGCGAAAAGCGGCGCCAAGGCGCCACACTCTATAGCTACAGGTTGCGGAGGTGGGCTAAGCGGAAGGGAGAGCCGAGGTTTTCGCGGAGCTCGACCCAGTGTTCTTCGGGGATGGACATGAAGACTTCGACGACCGTGGGGTCGAATTGGGTGCCGGAGCAGCGGCGGACTTCTTCGCGGGCGTGGGAGAGCGGTAGGGCTTTGCGATAGGGGCGGTCGCTGATCATGGCGTCCAGGGAATCGGCGATGGTGAAAATGCGGGCGCCCAAGGGAATCTGCTCGCCTTTCAGGCCGCGGGGGTAGCCGGAGCCGTCGAAAAACTCCTGGTGGGCCAGGACGATTTCCGCGGCGTCGCGGAGGAACGGGATACGGATCAGCATGTTGTAGCCAATTTCGCAGTGCTTGCGCATGATCTGCTTTTCGTCGTCGGTGAGCGGGCCGGGTTTGCGGAGGATGCCGTCGGGTATGGCCATTTTGCCGATGTCGTGGAGAAAGGCGGCGCGGGCCAGAACCGGCAGATAAGGATTGGGAACCGGCATGGCCTTGGCGATGGAGATGCAGAAGGCGGTGACGCGCTGGCAATGGCCTTCGGTTTCGGCGTCCTTGAGGTCGAGGGCGCTGCCGAGGGCTTCCAGGGTGTCGTCGTAGGATTGCTCGAGTTTGGCCAGGGATTCGGAGAGTTGGGCGGTGCGCTCTTCCACCAATTGTTCCAGGTTGCGCTGGTAGGTGCGGTTTTCCATCACCAGGCGGCGGTGCTGCAGGGCCCGGCCGACCCCCAGGAAGAGTTGATCCTTCTCAAAGGGCTTCAGAATGTAGTCATAAGCGCCGCGGCGAATGGCTTCGAGTGCGGTGGAGATGTCGTGGATGGCGGTGACCATGATGACCGGGACCTCGGGGTCATACTGGCGCAGCCAATCGAGCAGCTTGATGCCATCCATCTCGGGCATGATCATGTCGCTCAAGACCAGGTCGGGTGTGGTGCGCTTCACTTGGTCCTGGGCTGCTCGGCCGTTGCTCACAGAGGTGCAGTGATAGCCCTTTGATTCCAGCATGGTGGAGACGACTTCGCGAATGGCCTCTTCGTCGTCCACAACCAGTATGTTTTCGAGATCCACGGTATTTGGCTCCCAGCAGTCATTATACGGGACAGCACAGGGGGAATGTGGGGGGCTTGCTCAGTCAGAAAATAGCGTGTTAGCGTCATGATAAGAGCTGTCAAGCGGGCTTCCATAAACTCAAGACCGGCCGAGCGAAAACGATTTCCCGGGCCGTGGCAGTTTGGGCGAGAGGCGGTACCACTTGTTGGAGAACCAGGGCCTGCTGGGCATCGCTTTCTTTGAAGCGACGGCGTTCATCGTCCTGCTGGTGCTGTTTTTTCTTCTTCGCCGAGATCATCCCACCGGATATTTCCGTCTGTGGCTGACGGGTTGGACTTTCCTGACGTTTTCCTCTCTGTGTGAGTTGGGTTTGGCGGTTCGCGCGTCTCCGGAGCTGCGGTTAGGGGCGCTCTCGGCACAGGTGGCGGCCCTACTGTTATTTCTCGGGGCGGTGATGCAGTACACCGCGGGACCTGGCAGGCGCAGCTGGCCGCTCTTGTCCGTGGTGAGCGCCGCACTGCTGGGAGTGTATTACGTGGAGCGGGGTTCCGCGCCGGTTTTTGGTTCGGTGCATTGGGAAACAGCGGTTGTGGAATCGGTGGTGTGTTTGTGGGCTGGGTGGTTACTGTGGCGGGCGTCGGCGGCGGACAAAGGGCATGGGGCGCGGCTGCTGGCGGGAGCGTTTTTTGTCAGCGGCTTAAACGGGCTGGACCGGTCCGAGTGGCTGCATCACCCGATCTTTTTGCTGCGTGTAGCTTTTGAGCACCTGCTGGGCGTGGCCATCGGAATTGCCATGGTGGTTCTGGTGCTGGAGAGCGGGCGTTCGCGCAGCGAAGAGTTGAACGACAAGATGCGGAGGCTCACGCTGCTTACGGCGGCGAGCACACAAACTCTGTCCGTCCGCGAGGTGCTGGACCAGGTGCTTGGGAATCTGGTGGAGAGCCTGGCGGCCACTCACGGAATCGTGCGGTTGATCGAGGGACAAGGCCAGGCGGCGCAACTGGTGGCCCGGGCCTCGGTGGGATTTCGCCAGGCCTATTTGGAGCGCCATGCGCAGATCGCGGTGGCTGACCCTTCGATGAAACGGGTATTGGAAGGCGAATACTTATTTCTGCAACTAGAACAAGAACACGATCCGAACGGGCGGCAGAGAATGATGGAAAGCGGGATGAACGAAATCGTCGCGCTGCCGCTGCTGGGGAAGGACGGACCACTGGGGATCATAACGGTGGGTTCCGCGGACCGGGTCAGGTTTCAAGCCGATGAAATCTCGTATTTGGTGAACGTAACCAATCTGCTGGGATTGACGCTGCAGAATGTCCGGTTATTCGAACAAGTGGCTACGGTGCAGCAGCAGTGGATGTATACGTTTGATTCGATCGGAGATCCGATCCTGGTACACGACCGGGAATTTCGGATCCTGCGCAGCAACCACCGATTAGGCCAGCTGCTTGGGCGTGAGAGCAAGGCGCTGGTGGGACGCGCCGTGAGCGACCTGCTGCCGCGCAAGGGCGTCAACTATCAAAGCTGCCCGTACTGCGAAGGGGCGGCCGGAGAAGGGGACGATCCCGATCCGTGGCTGCCGGGATACTTTCTGGCGTCGAACTCCACGTTTACGGATCCGCAGGGGCGGCAGTTGGGAACCGTGCATGTGTTGAAAGACATTACCGACCGCAAGCGCGCGGAAGAGAAATATCGCACGCTGGTTTCCAATGTTCAGGAAGGGGTGTTCATCTCCACGCCGCAGGGACGCTTCCTGGATTTCAACGACGCGCTCATGCGCATTCTTGGATATGAGAACCGCGAGGAAATGCTGGGCATCGATATTTCCACGGTGTACGTGAACCCCGGCGATCGGGAGCGGTTGAAGAAACTGCTGCAGGAACACAGCTCGGTGGCGGACTTCGAGTTCGAGATCCGGCGCAAAGACGGGGAAGTGCGCTCGATGACGGAATCCTCGATCGCGGTGCGCGACGCCGCGGGCGGAGTTACGGCGTTTCAAGGCTTTCTGCTGGACATCACCGATCGCAAACGGGCGGAGCAGGAAATCCGGCGCCGCAATCGCGAGCTGATGGTGCTGAATTCCATCGCGCAAACGCTTACGGAATCGATGGACCTGAACGACTCGCTGCACCGGACCCTGCGGCAGATCGGAGAGCTGTTCAGCCTGGATGTTTCGTCACTTTATTTGTTCAACGAAGATGGGCTGACACTGCGGCGCATCGGGGTGGTGGGCTACCGGTCGGAATATGCGCGGCATTTTCCGCCGGTGCGAGTGCAGCCGGAGCTGTTGCAACAAATCAAGGCGGCACATGCCACGTTTCTATCGGCGCAGGGATTGCCGCTGCCCCCGGTTTTTCGCGATATACAGATGAAGGAAGGGGTGCGCTCCGCGTTTGTGGTGGTTTTGTGGTCGAAGGATCGCGTAGTCGGCGCGGTGGTGGTGGGCAGCCGTACGGACCGCGAGTTCGCTCCGGCGGACATCAATTTGCTGATCGCGGTGGGCAGCCAGATCGCCAACGCGATCGATCGCACCATGCTGTACGAAGAGACGCGGCAGGCGTACGACAACCTGCGGCGAACGCAGGAACAGTTGCTGCACAGCGAAAAGATGGCGGCCGTGGGGCAGCTGATTTCCGGCGTGGCGCACGAGCTGAACAATCCGCTGACCGCGATCCTGGGGTATAGCCAGTTGCTCACATCCAGCGGCGACATGGGGCCGCAGGGAATCGAGTACACGGACAAGCTGTATAAGCAAGCGCAACGGACGCACCGGATCGTGCAGAACCTGTTGAGTTTTGCGCGGCAGCATAAGCCCGAGCGGGTGGCGGTACAGCTCAACCAGGTTTTGGACGACACCCTGGCGCTGCGCGATTACGACTTGCGCATGAAAAATATTCGGGTGCACATGGAGCTGGCGCCGGACTTGCCGGTGACTTCGGCGGACCCGCATCAGCTGCAGCAGGTTTTTCTGAACATGGTCAACAATGCCGTGGACGCGATTCTGGAAAATTCGAACGATGGCGACCTGTGGGTGCGTACGGGAGCGCGAGGGGATCGCCTGACCGTTGAATTTGCGGACAGTGGCCCCGGCGTTCAGGACGCCTCGCGAGTATTCGATCCTTTCTATACCACCAAGCCGGTTGGCAAGGGCACCGGATTGGGTTTGAGTATTTGTTACGGAATCATCACCGAACACGGCGGAACGATCCAAGTGCGCAACACGCTGCCCCATGGAGCAGCCTTCATGATCGAGTTGCCATTCCAGCCGGCGGTGACGCGAAGGAGTTCGAGCGAGCGGGAACCGGCGGTAGCCGGCCGCGAAGGGCGCATCCTGGTGGTTGACAGCGACCAATCGGTGCTGGAGGCGGTGGGCGCCATATTGCGGGAACGCAACCATGCGGTGCGAACTGCCGGCAGTCTTGACGAAGCGAAGTCATTGATCGCGGAGCAGGATTTCGACTTGGTGATAGCGGACGTGCGGATCTCTGGAAGCGCTGACCAGCCGGGGCTGCATGCCTGGTTGACCGCAAAAAAACCGGCTCTCGCGCAGCGTGTGGTTCTAATGCGCGCGACAACGCCATCGGGGTCGACGAAGGAAGAGGGGCGCAGCGGGTTTCCGATTTTACAGAAGCCGTTCAAGACCGCCGACCTGCTGGCGATGGTGGAAGCAGCGCTAGGCGACGTCCACGCCACCGCCGTCGAGCGATGATGCCAGTTGCGCGGCGGCGGCGGCGCGTTCTCCGAGTTCCTTCATAGCGGACTCCATGCGGACACTGAGGGCGCTGACGATCAGGCTCAGGTCCTGCAGTTGGCCAGCCAGCGTGAAGCCTGAGAGCAAACCCAAACGAGTGAGTTGATAACGGTAGTAAAATCGGGCGGTTAAGCGCAGGCGTTCCCATTCTTGGAGTGTGCGGATTTCCGGTGAAAGGCCGGCAATCACGCGGGCCAGGCGAAGCATTGTTGCAAAGTCTTGCTTAACGGCGGGCAGGTATGCGAGCGCGATCCGGCGGCGTTCCTTGCGCAGGCGGTGCGCTAGATCTCCCCAGCCACGCGAAGAGAGATAGACGAAATCTGCGGAAGCCAGAGCCCTGCGAATTTGCGGCAGATACACAACGTGAGGACGGGAGGTGCCGGCAAGTAAGGCCGATTCGAGTTTCGGTAACACGCCCCTTCCGGGGCCACGGAGGGACCAAACGGCCAGAATCACCAGAACGGCGACAATACCAAAGAAAAAGATGAGGGTAGAAATCATGGGCGGGGGGTCTCGACTCTCCAGAAGTGGCTGAGCCGTTCGTTGAGCAGCCGCAATCCAAGGTTGACTTCCGGCGAAACCCGCTGGTAGACGGACGCCGGCAGAAGAACGGGTTGGTCATGAGCTTCCGCCGCGGGGTTGCGAAGCGCGATGGCCCAGGTAACGAGAGCAGCTATAAAAGGCAAAATCGTCACGGCATTCCATAGCTCCTGATAGTGGGTAAAGCCATGCAGGTAGCGAAAAAAGATGGCTTGGAGCAGCGTGTCATTCAGAACGTGGACACAGGAATAAAGACAAAAACCTCCCAGCAGAGTTTTGTAAAGAGAATCGATGGGAATGGAATAGTAGCGAACCAGGAGGAGGCAAGTGACCAAAGCTACGGCAAATGCTAGGTGGAAACCGCGATCCGCGGTCATGACCGCCCAGGTCTTGTCTTCCAGCGATTGCAGGGCGGCATAGGAAAAAACCGAGACGAACGTGACCGCCAACAACCGCCAAGCGAGGCCCCAGATGCCTCGATAGGGACCCAGGACCGCGCGGAGGATCTCAGTCGTAGCCACCAAGCGGGCCACCAAAGTGATGGTCTCCGTAACGATAAAGAACAAGTTGGCCTCGCGCGAATCGAATCCAAAACGGCGATAGGCGACGAACAGGATCCCCGCTTGGCAAAGATTGAGAAGTACGTAGACCGTGAAGGCAGGAAGTCTGCGGAAGTGTCCCTTGAAAAACAGCAAAGCACAAACGGCCAGTTGGGCAGCAACGCTGACAGCCCATTGCCAATTCTGCAAGGAAGGGGCAAAGCCGGACATAGTGAGGAGTATCGTAGCATTTTTATAACTGGGCGGTAAATGGCGCTGCGAAATTTGCGGCTGCTCGCAAAGTTGCGAACGGATGGCGTCCGAGCCGGCCTCTAACTGCGAGCAGGCCGCAAGACCCCACAGCCCGCGTGAAAGCGGGCCGTGGGGAACGGCCATGGAATCCTGCATGAAGTGTAGCGAGACGGGCTATGCGTTGACGGTTCCAAGTAGCTCGTGAGGAACGGGCACGGGCGAGGGCGAGCCTTCGGCCACCAGTTGGGTTACGCTCAGAATTGTGATGTGTGGAACCGGGACCGGCGATGGCGATCCTTCGGCGAGGATTTGAGTTTCAGTCGCGCTGCTCTTATGGGGAACTGGGACCGGCGAAGGCGATCCTTCGGCGACCAGAGTATTTACGCTTGCGCCCGTGTTATGGGGAACTGGGACCGGTGATGGTGATCCTTCGGCGACAAGAACTGCTGCCGCAGAGGAGTGATGATTGGCTGGGTTGTAGACGGAGCTAGCAACAGGTAGTACGATCAAAACGGCCACGACCAGTGCAAGTTGTTTCATGGACGACCCTCCTGTGGACGATCATGAGGAGAGGCCATCCAGGCCGAGATTTAGGCGCAAAAACGTTCTGTCTTCGGAACAGGGAAAAGCATGGGTACGCTGACGCAGCTGCAGCAAAACCGCCGGGTGATCCAGGACTTCACAACGACGACGCTGGCTGCGATTCCCAGCGCCTTTGCGCGGCTTACCTACCTGGCCTCTTTGCGGGATTTATCGAGCGGACGTTACGAGCACGCCGGGTTGACGGCGGTTTATCCGCCAGGGGCGGTGCAGCAAGCGCTCGAACAGTGTCATGAAGAGATCTTTGAGCGGATCCTGGAATCCGGGATAGAAGAACAGGAACGAGATTTTCGAGCGTACCTCCAGACCATGGAGAGTGGTCTGTGTGTCGCAGTTTCCCATTGGCAAAAACTCGAGGCGTATCGGACCCTGTTACCGGCGGAAGCCCCCGACTACCTCAAGGAGCTTTTCTGTTCGAACATCCGCGCGCTTCTGGAGATTCTCGAGGAAGATTGCCCGACGAATCATTCAGCCGGGTAACAATCCCAACCACGCGGCCGACCACTTCGGCCTCACTCGGAATCCAGGATTCCGGCAGGCAGCGGGAAAGAGGATGAGGTTGCATCACCAGGCGGGAGGTATCCTGGTGAAACCAGCCGCAGCGGTAACCGCCTCGGATCTCAACGAAGTACATCGGGCGATCGTATTCCGTGGTCCAGTCTGTTTCCTCGACTCGCCGCACCGAGGTGTCGACCAGCACGATGCTTCCGGGCCGCAAGATGGGCACCATGCGCCGGTCGGTCATGCCAATATATCCGTAACGTTGATTGCTATTTCCGCTGGTCAGAACCCCTTCGAATTTCCCCCACTGCTCGACCATACGAGACAAAAACTCGGTGCGATCCGGATCGAACGCCGGGTCAAAATGCACCGGAATGCGCAGAGAAACCGGGGGCGCCATGAGGTGGCTCTCGGGAGTCTGGAAGACGGCGGCATCGCCGAAGAATTCGTCCAGCGGGACCTCATACCAGCGGAAAATATCGACCGGGTTGAGATGGTACACCACGGCCAGGGTATAGACTTTGTGCAAGCTGGGTATCACTCCGCGGTTTTCAATGTCCGCCAAACGGCTGATATGCAAAATAAATTCCGTGCGGCCGCGATGGGCAGCCAATTCGAAGCTGGAACGCTCGACATCACGGTAGGTCAAGCCGAGCCGTTCGCGGACCTGTCGCAAACGAAGGCCGGGGATCATATCTTCCTCGGAGAGGGGGCTGGAAGCTGACGAGGCAGATTACACTAGAATTACCAATTTGTTAAGGATTCGGAACGCGATTTGGCGAATTTTCTCCAGCGGGAAGTTCGAACGCCGCGCGTAGAATTCCAATCCTCGAAGAATGAAGGGCATAGGCCCAGATCGCGGGCCGCTAGATGGCATCCTCGATGTTCAAGTGCGGCATCAACCAGATTCGCTAAGCGAGAAAACGTTTGCGCGGAAGCTCGGCCCTTGGTTCGCGCAAGATCTCTGTTTCGCCGGAGCGCGTGGCGATTCGTGTACCACGCGTCGGCCGAGCCCGGCGGAGGTGCCGGGAATCTGCTATTCTGCAAACATTATGCCCTTGAACGACGGCACCAGGCATCCGATCCGCGCACTGCTTCTCGCCTGTGCTGGCCTTTTGGGCGCAGCGGCGGGCCGAACGCAACAAACGACCGCTCCCGCGACGCCCCCCGCATCCACTGCAACCACCAACAGTGACTTTGCCGCGGCGGCCGATGAAGTTCTCGAACAGATGAGCGAGATCACCGGGCTGAAACTTCGCACGCCACTCAAAAAGAGCCTGCGCACTCGCGAGCAGATTCGGGCGTACGTCATCAAGGAGATGGACGAAGACAAGAATCCCGCCGAGCGCTACGCGGGACAAAGAAGCGCAGAGGCTTTCGGCTTGCTCCCCAAGGGATTCGACTTGGATTCCTTCATGGTCGAACTGCTCACCGAGCAAATTGCCGGGCTCTACGATCCAAAGTCGCACGAGTTTTACGTGGCGGACTGGATTCCCATCGGGGACCAGCGCATGGTGATGGCCCACGAATTAACACACGCCCTAGAGGACCAGCACTTTCAAATTGAGGCCTGGGTAAAAGCCGCCCGGCCCAACGATGATGCCGAACTGGCGCGCGAATCGGTTCTCGAGGGCAGCGCCATGGCCGCCATGGTCGATTACTTGCTGCAAGGGACCGGGCGTTCCCTGCAAGATTTGCCGGACATCGATCCATCTATGCTCATCGGCGATATGGAAGGCACGCCCACGCTGAAGAAAGCCCCGCCGTTCCTGAAGGACGCGCTGATATTTCCCTACTTGGACGGCCTGAATTTTTCGGCGGCGGTGCTGAAGCCCGCCGGCTGGAGCGCGCTCTCCGGAGTATTTGCCAAGCCCCCGGTGTCCACGCAACAAATCCTGCATCCCGCGCTTTATCGTTCGGGCAAAGTATCTGCCCCGATAGCGCTGCCTTCGATGGAGAAGGCGTTGGGTTCGGACTGGGCCAAACTGGAAGACAACACCATGGGCGAATTTGGCTGGAAAGAAGTACTGAAGCAATTTCTGGGAGAAGAGCGGGCGGAACACTTGTCTCCCGCTTGGGATGGCGACTGCTACTTAGTGTACGAGCGGAAGCAGACCAAGAACCTGGTGCTGGTGACCCGCGTGCGCCTGGCGACTGAAGAGCAAGCGAAAAGTTTTTTTGCGCAATACTCCGAAGCGCTGGAGAAGAAGCACGAGAAGCGCACCGATGAGTCGCGGCAGAGCGCCTTTTTGTCGTTTGAGACCAACGACGGCGGGGTATTCTTGCGATGCGTGGCGCGCGAGTGCGTGACCCTCGAGGGCGCCGATCGCACGGTCTTCAACAAGCTCAATAAAGAACTGGACTGGGATGCGGTGCCGGAGCCGGCCAAACAAGCGGCGCAGCCTCCGGAGAAAGTTCCGGTAGGCAACTAGCTCGCAAAGCTTCTCTGGTAACTGCGCCGGTTAAGCCGCCCGGCGGATGGCCAGCAGAGTCAGATCGTCGGTTTGTTTTGTGCCCGCCGTGAAGGTGTGCAAATCCGAGAGACATCCCGAAATCAAGCCGTCAGGAGTCGCTTTCCGGCCAAGGGTCGCGGCGTTCTTCACCCGCTGAATGCCGTATTCTTCTCCGGCGGAGTTGCGGGCTTCCGTCATTCCATCCGTATAGATCAGCAAAGCCTCTCCCAACTCGAGAGAAAGGCGGTGAACCGCGAACACCGAGGTGCTGAACATCCCCAGAGGAACACCAGTAGCGCCTTCGGCTCGGGCCTCGACATCACCGAGGTGCAGAAGCGGGAGATGTCCGGCGCTGACGAATTCGACCGAGCCATCGCGGGCAGCGCGGCCCACGACGAGAGTCGCATATTGGCCCGCCAGAGTGCTCTCGGCAAAAATCCGGTTGGCGGCCTCCACCATGCGATCTAGAGGCAGATCGACATCGGCAAGGCTGCGGAAGGTGGCGTGGAGATGGCTCATGAGCATGGAAGCAGCGACCCCTTTGCCGGAAACGTCTCCCAGCAGAAACAGCAAGCCGCTTTTCGATTCGAAGAGATCGCAGTAGTCGCCGCTGACCAGGCCGGCGGGAGCGTAGTGATAGCGGACCTGCCATCCAGCCGGCGAGAAGTTTTGGTCCGGCAAGAGTGCCTGTTGAATGCGTGCGGCCAGCGTCAAGTCGCTTTCCAGCGCGCGGCGTTCGTCGCTGGTGAGGTCGTCCAGGCAAAATTGCAGCAGCGGATCGGCGAGCAGGCGGTCGGTTTCAATCGGCGTGTGGCACGCCTCGCAGATTCCGTAAGTGCCGTTGTCCATGCGAGTCAGCGCGGCGTCCACCTGATCGAGAAGCGAGGAAAGAGAAGCGTCGGCGGAGGTCGACCGCAAAGCCGATTGAAGCCGATCGTGGCGGCGCGTCAGCTCGGAGCGAAGATAGGCTTGTTCAGCGGTGGCCATGGACCCTCCTACGGAAGATTGCTGCTTTGCGGCTGAAGTTTCCATCCGGTTTCCTCCCTCGAACTCATGGTAGGGGAAGCGTTAATGCCTGAGCTTCTTGCCGGTTGCTTCGGATGCGCCGGCGGGACGTAGCAAGGGCAGGCCCCTGTCCTGAAACTTCATTCGATGCTCAAGCCGAGCAATACGATTCACGAATGTTTGTTCGAGGCGGACGCCGCGGGCTGCGGCGTAAGGATCCCGTGAAGTCGCACGCAGGCGGCGAACTTTGGCGAGAGCCAGTCGGGCGAACTCGGCGGCGCGGGTGAAGTCTTTCGCGCGGCGTTCGTAGTAGATGGCCAGCTGTTCGCAGGCGTGGATGGCGTCCAGGCCGGTGCCCGTCCGCTCGGCGGCTAGCTCGTGCCACAGCGCGGCGGCGTTTTCGTGGTCGCCCCGACGTTTGGCGAGCAGTGCCAGCTCGCGGCGCGCTTGCGGGCGGAATTCGGCGGGCAGGCCGAGGTCGAGCGCCTGAGCGCAAGCGGTATGGGCGCGATTGGAATCGCCACGGCGCTGCAGGAAGCGCGAAAGGCCAAACAGGTCCAGGCTGTCGACTTCGCAATTCGGGCGATTTTCCTCCGCTAGCAGCAGGTCGATCTTGCCGAAGAGCGCGGCCAGGCCACGCAGATCCATTTGATTGTGGCGCATTACGCCGGCCAGCGGCTCGCAGGGGCCTCCACGGAGATAGTCGAAGTAGTGTTGCGGAATGAGCGCGGACACCACGTCGTCTTCCCGATGCCAGCCCATACGGGGCGCATCCAGGACGTGGCGTTCCAGTTCCACCAGACGGACGGAGCCCAGCCGCAGCTTCCACAGCGCGCGCGCCGGATGCAGCAGGTCCAGATGGGCGGCCAGGCGCGGCGTGGGGATCGCGCGGGTCATGGTGAAACGATTTTCCAGGAGCGGCCAGTCAAAGGACTTGCCGTTGAACGTGACCAGTACGGGTCGCTCGGCCAGGCGGACGGCCAGTTCGTGAAGGATGGAATGCTCTTCCGCGAAGTCGCGCATGAAGAATTGTTCGACTTGCAGCGCCCCGGCGTCCCACCAGGCCAGGCCGATCAGGAACGCGTAAGTTCCAGTGCCGCCGGTGAGGCCAGTGGTCTCGGTGTCCAGGAAGAGCCACTTCGCGGGATCGGCGAGCGCGGCTCGGTTGCGTTTGGACAGCGATTCGTCGCGACATCGCGAGAGTAATTCGAGGGTTATGTTCGATGGCTTCGAAAACTCGGGCGTCGAGAACCATTTGCGCACGGAGATGTGTTCGCCGTAGCGATTCGTGGCGATGGCGGCGCCGAGAAACTGCGAAAGCGGGTCTACCTCGTCGGGCGGGCGGAGCACCGCAGGGCGCGGCGACGCAGGCCGCGTGGGCCGGAGCGCGGCGAGCCGCGAGAATTTGTCGGCTAGTCCCGGCATCTACGCACACAACCGATCGAGGATCGCTAGGGCGCTTTCCTTGGCACGAGGCGCGAGGTCGCCCGCGGGGCCGACGCAGGAAGGGCAGCCCTGTTCGCAGCCGCAAGCGGTGATGAGTTCTCGCGTCTTCTGTAGCAGCAGCGCGTGAACGTGGAAAAGCGGCGCGGAAAAGCCGATGCCGCCTGGGTAGGCGTCGAAGAGATAAAGATTGGGCTCAAAGAATTCCTTGGCGTTCGGAGAGAGCGCGTCTTGCATGCGCGTGGGTGCGAATTCGTCGGCGTCCACGGCGTTCGCGGGCGGGCGCTCGCCAATGGCGGTGCCCAGGTCGCGCCGGTCGCACATCAGTAGCAGCGTGGCTATCGATTCGAGGGCGTGCAGCAAGCCGAACATCCCGCTTTGCCGCTCACTGATCGAATACGGCAGCGAGTCCAGCAGCGCGCGTTTTAGCGTGATCCAGTAGGACGTCGTGTGCATCTCGTTTTCGGGAAGCTCCAGGTTTCCGGCGCCCACGTTTTCATTGGTGAAAAACTTGATCTTCTTGAAGCCAACCACCTGGGAACGCACCAGCACGTCTCCATGAGAACGCCAGGCGGCGATTTCCGGGCGCGATTCGCTGCTGCTGGACTGCTCCGCGATTTCCAGAACGCGCACCTGGGTGTAGCGGATGGCGTCCGTGTAGTAATCGACGTCGACCTTCTTTACGTAGGCTTTGCGCTCTTTGAAGTCGAGATGCTCGACGTGGATACTGCTGGCCGCCGTGAAGATAGATGGCCTTTTCGTGGACGGTGGTGAGCGCGCTGGGGTAATCGACCTCACCGATAACCTCGGGCTGGCCGGTAATATCGACGATCACGAAATTGTCGCTGGTGACCGAGCGCAGGCTGACCGTGTCCGCGGGGTAGGCCTCGTGCGTCCAGTGATAGCGCTCGCCGGCGCGGTGGAGAAAGCCCGCTTCGACGAGGCGAGCGCAAAGATCGGGGACATCGACATCGCCGAAGCGTTCCTCGGGAGCGATGGGCAGCTCGAAGGCCGCGCACTTCAGGTGATTGATGAGGATTTCGAGATTGTCGGGCTGGATGAAGGCGTGCTCCGGGCTACTGCCAAAAAAATAATCCGGGTGCCGCACGATGAATTGATCGAGAGGCGCGGAAGACGCCACGAGTACGGCGCAAGAGCTTCCGCTGCGGCGCCCGGCGCGCCCAGCACGCTGCCACGTTCCAGCGATAGTGCCGGGGTAGCCGGCCATTACCACGGCGTCCAGCGATCCGACGTCAATTCCCAGTTCCAACGCGCTCGTTGCAACCACTCCCCGAATGCGCGCGTCGCGCAGGCCGCGCTCGATTTCCCGCCGCTCGTTCGGCAGGTAACCGCCGCGGTAGCCACGGATCGTTTCGGGCTTGCCGGGAAGCGGAGGATTGGCTTGCTGCAAATACTTCAACAAAAGCTCCGTGTGCAGGCGCGAATTGGCAAAGACTATCGTCTGCAAGTCATGCTTCAGAAATTCCTGCGCCACGCGCGAGGATTCGTTGATGTAGCTGCGGCGGATGCCCAGCGCGCGATTGACCACCGGCGGATTGTAGAAGACAAACGTTTTCTCGGCCGCTGGAGCACCGTTGGCGTTGAGGACCTCCACGTCCGCTTCGAGCAGGCGCGAGGCGAGTTCTCCCGGATTCGCAATCGTCGCGGAGCAGCAAATAAAACGCGGATCGCGTCCATAGAAGCGCGCGATACGGCGGAGGCGCCGCAGCACGTTGCACAGATGGCTGCCGAACACGCCGCGATAGGTGTGCAGCTCGTCGACCACGATATAGCGCAGGTTTTCAAACAAGCGCGTCCAGCGGGTGTGGTGCGGCAGGATGCCGGTGTGCAGCATGTCGGGATTCGTCAGGACGACATGGCTCTTCTCGCGGATGGACTTGCGAGCGTCGCTCGGCGTATCGCCGTCGTAGGTAAATACGCCGAAACGATTGTCGAGCCGCTGATTCAGGTCGTGGAGTTCCGCGAGCTGGTCTTGCGCCAGAGCCTTGGTGGGAAACAGATACAACGCCCGGCTGTCGGAATTTTCCAGAATCGCGTTAAGTACAGGCAGGTTGTAGCAGAGCGTCTTACCCGATGCGGTGGGCGTGACGATCACAACGTTTTTCCCCGCGTGTACTGCTTCTGCCGCCGCTGCCTGATGGCTGTAAGGCTGCCGGATGCCTTTGCCGGCATAGGCGGCGACCAGATCGGCGCTCACCCAAGCAGGAAATTCAGCCCATTGCGCCTCGCGGGCAGGGAAGTGGCGAACCGCGGTAAGGATCTCGCCGCGGGTGTCGCGCCCAGCGAACGCTTCCAGGACTTCGTGAACCCGCGTGATAGCCGTCGAGCCTGCCTCTAGGCCCGACGCGCCAGAAAGGTGTTCCAACGAATCCTGGGCTCGACCCACGGCCAGCGACTTAGACATGCGATGCGCCTCTCTTTGTAATTCGCTTTTTGTTCGCTCAGGCTAGCATGGGGTTTCAACAGACGCAATACGGATTTGCGGGTGTGTGCGGTGGATGGCGTCACCCGTACGAAGCCCCGCAGCGAAGCGGCTAATGACGCAGTCTCAGAATCACAACCGTGCCCGCAAGAAACAGAACGGCCGCCGCCCCAAACGCCGCCTGCACGGAAACCGCGCTCCACAAGAAGCCCACCAGCAGGCTGGAAACAAAATCGCCCCCGGCGTTCACCGCCGCCAGCGTACCGAAGGCCATGCCATGCTGCTCTTTAGGAACCAGTTCGGCGGCCACCGAATCTTCCAGCGCATCTTCGGTGCCGACGTACAGGCCGGCAAGAACGGCAATTAGCGCGAGAAGCGCCAACGAGTGCGTGCCGGTGCAGAGCAGCAGAGCGGTGGCGACGGCCAAGCCATACCCTCCGGCGAGAACGAACTTGCGCTGTGGCACCAGGTCGCTCAGCCATCCGCTCAGATACGCCGACCCCGCGGAGAAAACGTTGTGCAGGGTGTACAGCGCCACCGCGATGCTCGCAGCGCGCGCGATTCCATATTCGGCAGCCAGCATCCGCGAGGAGTACAGGATCAGCATCGTATGCGAGAAATCGCCGGCGCCGAAAACTCCCACCCCGACCAAGAATCGCCGGAAGGGAATCGGCAAGGCCCGCAACCCGGTCACGAACGACTGCTTCGCCCGCCCGGAAATCGGCCGTTCCCGCACCAATAGCCAGAACGACGCGACCGCGATCAGTCCTGGCACCAGCGTCCACAGAAACACCTTCCGGTAAGAGTGCTGGGTTTCTTCGAGCAGCCACAGTGCCGTGAGCGGCCCCGCGATGGCGCCGATCGTGTCCATCAAGCGCTCCAGACCAAACGCCCGCCCGTACGCACCCGGCGGGATGTCCGCGGCCAGCAGCGCCTTCTTAGCCGGAGAGCGCACACCACGACCCAGCCAAGCTCCCACCCGGCTGAACAGGATGTGATAAGCGTGGGTCGCGAACGCAAACGACGCCGTAGCCAACGTCGTAAACGCGTACCCAAACACCGCCAGCGGCTTGCGGCGCTTCAAGCGGTCGGTGTAGTGGCCGGCGGCCAGCTTGCTGAAGCTGGACAGTCCGTCAGCGATTCCTTCGATGGCCCCAAGCCACGCCGGCCCCGCTCCGATCGAGGCGAGAAACGCGGGCAGCACCGCGGTTGCGGTTTCGTGGCTCCAATCGCTGAAAAGGCTGGTCAGTCCGACACCCAGGACGGTGCGGTTCAGCCAGGATTTCTGCTCGATGGGTTCCGGCATGGGTGGGCTGGTAATTTCCTACGTGCCGACTCTACACAACTTGAAAAGATGCGGCCAATTCCGGGCGGCTACTTTTTGGCGGCGCGATACAGAATCACGCGCACTTTCTCCAGTGTAATCAACCCGCCCTCCACCATTTCGTCCAGCCGCGGCAGCAGCTTTTCAATGCGCTCGGTAAATTCGACGATCTCCAGGATGATCGGCAGATCCTGCGAAAGTCTAAGAATCTTGTCGGTATGGTAGATGCTTGATCCCCCGTAACCCGCCACGCCGCGCAAAACCGTCACTCCAGAAAATCCCTCCTTGCGCAGCATCTCCACGATGGCCTCATACAGCGGCTTTCCGTGCCATTTATCGGACTCCCCGATATGAATGCGCATCAAAGTCCGCTCGCCCTCAAATTTTTCGTGGGT
This sequence comes from uncultured Acidobacteriota bacterium, assembly GCA_963788495.1. Classification (GTDB taxonomy): domain Bacteria; phylum Acidobacteriota; class Terriglobia; order Acidiferrales; family UBA7541; genus Acidiferrum. The sequence goes on from CAWBGX010000010.1 coordinate 1,052,393, forward strand.
CATGGAGCTCCCTTGGAGCGCGGCCCTTAGACGCCGCTTTCCCGGTGTAAGCATTCGCCCAAAATGTTTCTGTCCGCGCAGGTTGCAATCGTAAAAGCGAGACCCAGCTCCCGCACTCCATACTAAAACCGATTCGCCAGCCGAATCCCAGCCACCGAAAGCAGCAACCCCACCAAGACGCTGGCTGCAACATACGCGGCAGCCGGCAGCCACTCCCCGTCCTCCAGCATTTTGGCAGTCTCCCACCCGAAGCTCGAAAACGTTGTGTACCCGCCGAAAAATCCCACGGTGATAGCCACCCGCCAGTCCGGAGAAATCATCATACGATTCAACGTGAACTGTCCGATCAACCCCAGCAGAAAGCACCCCGTCAAATTAATGGTCAGCGTACCGTACGGAAATGTCCCAGCGGTGCGCACCTGCACCACGCCCTGCAACCCGTAACGGGCCAGCGTGCCCACGGCTCCAAAAACCGCGATCAAGATAAGACGCAAGGTGTTCCGATCCGCCGCACGCCGGCAAAACAAAAGACTCCTGGCCCCGCGTGGCGGCCAGGAGTCATCAGCTCCGGCGCCCTGCACCGGAGCGGTTATGGCGAACTCCATCGCCTTCGATCCAAATCTCGGCGCTTAGTGTAGCCGTACCGTTCCCGCCAAACAACAGAGGATTGCGGCCATGCCTCTCAGTAATGAAAGCGGTAGCGCACCTGCACGAAGATCTCGCGCGGATTCACGAAGTGCGTGCCGCCAAAGGTCAGGCTATTGTCCAGCAGGAATCGGCGATTGGCGACGTTCAACCCGCTGGCCGAAACCGACCACCGCTCTCCGAATTCCTTGCCGAGCGTCAGGTCGAAAGTAGTGTGGCCGGGCAGGTGGAACGGCGGGCCGTCATCCAAAGCAAAGCCCGACCCGTAGTAGACATCGGTGGACGCATAACTCCGCCAAGGCAAACTCAGCGTGCCCCCGACGTGCAAAGTGTTTCGTTGATCGTGGTCCAGCAGGAACGCGCCCTCTTCCGGCGGTGCAAAATCCGTCAGACCTCCGTTGATGGCCCCCGATCCCGTGGCCACCTGGTTCGAATACGTCACATACAGCTGCCCGCGGTTCCTGATCCGGGGCGAACGCAGGGTGAACTCCCAGCCGCGGATGAGCGCCCCATCGATGGTCAGCGGAAAGAAAATGTCGGAGTTTCCGACGTTGTTGTGATCGAAGAAATTATTCGCGCGGGTTCGAAACGTATCCGCATCGATCGTCCAGCTCTTAAGCGGCACAGTCACCCCGAACTGCGATTCTTCGTCGCGTTCCCCGCGCAGTGGAATAAATCCCAGGTTCTGGCTGGTCACGAATTGCAGCAGCGGGCCGGAGGCTGTCAAGAGCGGCGGCGCCTGATAGAAATGACCGTAAAAACCACGGAAAACCCAATTGAGCTTGGGGACCCGCACCGCCGCTCCGAAACGCGGGCTGGTGTTGTTCTCCACCAGGCTGCCGGAGAAATGCGTCTGGCGCACTCCCGCATTCAAGGTGAGCCACGATGTGGCGCGAAACTGCTCTTCGCCGAATACCGCCAACAAGCTCCCGTCGGCGTTCACGCTGGTCCGAAACGCCGGATTGCTCAAATCGTTGAACAGCACCCGGAACGACTCGTCGTCCTGCTGGCTGAAGCCGTACATTCCGGCGCGCGCGTTGTTGCGGCCTTTAACGTAAGCCAGCGTCGCTTGCCCGCCTTCGTATTTGGACGCTCGATTGTCCGTCGTGGCGCTCGGGAAATCCGCCGGATCGCTTTCAAAGTCCGCGCGGTTGAAGTGGTAGAAAGGAGAAACCGTCAACATCAGTCCGGGGTCAAACGTGTGCACCCACGAAAATGTCACGAACGCGTCGCTCTCGCGGTTGGCGTCGTGCAGCAATGTTCCCGGATCGATCGCCGGATCGTTGGGGTCAAAGGGCACCTGGTAGAAATCGCGCCGCAGCGAAGTCACGAAACGCACCTGATTCTGCGCGTCCACGTTGTAGATCAGTGACCCAAATCCGCTATATCCGTTCGCGGCAGCGTGATTCACCAGGGACGTCGGCGTTTCCAGTCCCAGGTTGCTGCGGTTGCCGCTGGCGCTGCCATAGTACGCCAAGCGATTGCTGTGTCCGCCAAAATTGATCTGGTCGTCCGTCTGATAAAAATTCCCCAGGCCCAAAACCAATTCAGCTTCGTTGTTCCGTTCAAAGCCGGTGCGTGGCGCCACATTGAAAACTCCGTAGGTGCGGTCCCCGAAATCCGCGGAGTAGCTGCCCCGCTGCATTTCCACGGTATCGATGTCTTTCGGATCGATCTGCGGCCCCAGGTTACTGGCGATATTGGTATTCGGGATGGGCACTCCGTCGATCAGCCAACTCACCTGGTGCCCGCCACGAACGTGCAGCTGGTCGTGGGTGACGTAGGCCCCTGGCGTATAGTCCGTAATCATGGCCAGGCTGTTGGCCCGGCTGGCGCCCGGCGTCTGGCTGATCTCTTCGCGGTCTACCAGCCCGGTCGGCGTCACCGATTCGGTTTGCGCTGGCGCGGAATCCACCGAAACCGTAACCGATTGGTTTTGCGCCGCCAGTTGCAGCTCAAAATGCAAAATCGGCGCCGCACCGGAAAGCACCGTAATGTTTTGCTGCTCACCGGCAAAGTCCACCTGGGACACGCTCACGATATATTCGCCGAGCGGCACGGCATCGAAGTGAAATTGCCCATCGGCATTGGTTTGCAACTCTTGCGTATAGTCGGATGTTTTTGCCTTCAAAACCACCTTCGCGTCGGACACCGGCCGGTGTTGCGGATCGTGCACGATTCCTCGCACCGTCCCGAAGATCGTCGCAATCGCAATGCCCCCGAAACAAAGCAGAACAGCGAAAAGCATTAGTACGCGTCGCATGAAATCCCTTTCTCCTGGTGTGATGGGTTCACGCGCGACCTGTGTCGCGGCTGGAGTCAGTCAGAACGAGCGTTGGGGAGCGGCGTTCCTAAAGGACGGCGGCGAAGCGAGGAGGGGGAGCCAACGGCTGAATGCTGCGGGGAATCTCGATGGATCTTGCGGCTTCCACCGTGCGGGCAACCAACATCGGAGCCCCGCCCAACGTCAGCGCAGGCAGCACGAACGCGAAAGCGGCGACCATTGGCTTGTCCGGATCTTGGCAGCAGGACATGGAGCAAGCGCTCATCCCGCTTCCATCATGATCGCAGTCCGTATGCGAACTGCTGTTCGCCGGAGCAGCCTTCCGGTGATGATGCTCAGGAATATTGCAGTGGTCTCCCGTGCAGCAGGCCATGGCGTGGCCCGCCCAGACCGCGGCGCCCAGCGGCGCGTATACCAGCCCCACGGCCAGCAAGCACAGGCAGGCGGCGAAAATTCGATGGCAGCGCTGGAGCAGTCGATTCAAGGGTTTTCTCAGACCCAAACCAATGCCAACATTATAAACCCGGCCCCAGCCATCCCGGCAGGAAAAGATGTCCCGGATTTGTAATCTCCCAGCCGTCTATAGGCCAGCCCGTGCATCGCCCGATTCACTCCCGCACCGTAACACCGTAACTAAGAATAGTGTTTTCGTCGGCTCCCGTCTTGACTTGCGGCGGAGCCCATCGCAGACTCGCCGTATGGCCCATACCTATATGCTCTTTGACTTCGGCGCGGACGAAGAGACCGCGCAGAAAGCGCGGCACAAGCTCGAAGGCTGGAAGCAAGCATTCCGCCTGGACAAGAAACTCCAGTTCAAGTTTGATCGCGGCGAACCCACGGCAGACGCAGCCCCGGCGGAACCCGCCTCTGAAGCGCCCGAAAAACCCGCTAAAACCAAATCGAAGGCCAAGCCCAAAGCCAAGGGCAAAGACCACGAGGAAGCAGCCGGGAAGAATGGCGACGTAAAGCTCTTGGTCCGCCTCTACTTCTCGGCCCACGAAAAGCTTTCCGAGCAGCAATGGCTCGATCGCATCCCTGCCGACGAACTGTTCAAGGGAGCGGCGCCACAAGTGATCCAGGAAGGCGAAGCGGGCTTTCCCGACGTGCTAAAACAGTTCGATTCCCTGGAGTAGCACCGTTTGGCTGACAGCGTATTGCCGTTCACTCGGCAGGCCGGCTCCCGCGTGGCCCGCAGGGCACTTCGGGCCCCCCTTTCGCTGGGGGAACACTGCCTTTTTGCTATAATAGGCGTTCAACGGTAGCATCGACCTCCACTTCAACATGGCGAGGGCACACGGAATGGCGGTACAGACTCGCGTCAAAGTGGCCAAGCTGGATGCGGTCAAGTTTCGCGGCCTCGATCGCGAAGTCCTCGTCCGCTTGTACCGCACCATGTTCCTCTCCCGCCGCCTGGACGACCGCGAAATCCAGCTGAAGCGCCAGAACAAGATCTACTTCCAAATCTCCAGCGCCGGCCATGAAGGTGTCACCGCCGCTATGGGGCTTCTTCTTCGTCCCGGTATCGACTGGATCTACCCCTACTATCGCGACCGCGCGCTCTGCCTGATGTTGGGCGTCACTCCCCTCGATATGCTTCTTCAGGCCGTCGGCGGCAAGGATGACCCCGCCTCCGGCGGCCGCCAGATGCCCTCCCACTGGGGCCATCCCGAGCTGAACATCACCAGCAAGTCTTCCTGTACCGGCACCCAATTTGTCCAGGCCGTTGGCGCCGCAGAAGCCACCCTCTATTACCAAGCGCGTCCCAAGGCCCTGGCCCAGGCCAAGAAGGCCCCCCTCGGCAAGTACGTCCGCCATGACGCCGACGAGATCGTCTACGTCTCCGGAGGCGATGGCGCCACTAGCGAAGGCGAGTTCTGGGAATCGCTCAACGCCGCCTGCATGAAAAAGCTTCCACTCCTCTATCTGATCGAAGACAACGGCTATGCCATCTCCGTTCCCGTCGAGGTGCAGACGGCCGGCGGCAGCATCTCCAAGCTGGTGCGCGGCTTTCCGGGCCTGCACGTTGCCCAATGTGACGGCACCGATCCGCTGGAGAGTTACGCGGTGTGCAAGGAAGCGGTGGAGTATTGCCGCCAGCGCCGCGGCCCCGCCCTCATCCATGCCAACGTGATTCGTCACTACTCGCACTCGTTGTCCGACGACGAGAAACTCTACAAGACCCCCGAAGAGCGCGAAGAAGAAGCTCACCGCGACCCACTATCGAAATTTTCACTCTTCTTGGTGCGCGAAGGCCTGCTGGACCAGAAAGAAATCGAAGCCTTGGAAGCCGAAGTCGATCGCCAGGTTCGCGACGCCAGCGATCAGGCCCTGGCCGCCGAGCCGCCCGAGATCGACTCCATTCGCGTGAACATCTATTCGCCTGACGTCGATCCCACCTCAGCCTCCTTCGCAACCCCGCCGCAATTCCACGGCGCTCCCAAGACCATGGTGGAAATGGTGGCGGCCACGCTGTCCGACGAAATGTCCCGCGACGAACGCATCACCGTCTTCGGCGAAGACGTGGCCGACGCCAGCCGCGAAGAAAATCTCAAGCACGTGAAGGGCAAAGGCGGCGTTTTCAAGGCCACCTCCGGCCTCCAGCGAAAATACGGCGCCGACCGCGTCTTTAACGCTCCTCTCGCCGAAGCCGGCATCGTCGGCCGCGCCATCGGCATGGCCACTCGCGGCCTCAAACCCGTCGCCGAAATTCAATTCTTCGACTACATCTGGCCCGCCATGATGCAGATTCGCGATGAACTCTGCGTGCTGCGCTGGCGCTCCAATGGCGCCTTCAAGTGCCCCGCGGTGCTGCGCGTCGCCATTGGCGGCTACCTCACCGGCGGCGGTATCTACCATAGCCAGAGTGGCGAATCGATTTTCGCCCATTGCCCGGGCCTGCGCGTGGTCATGCCTTCCACCGCTCTGGACGTCGCGGGGCTGCTGCGCACCGCCATTCGCTGCGACGATCCGGTAATGTTTCTCGAACACAAGCATCTCTACCGCCAGCCCTACAATCGCTCCGAATACCCCGGCCCCGAGTTCATGGTCCCCTTCGGCAAGGCCCGTCTCGTCAAGGAAGGCACCCAGGTCAGCATCATCACCTACGGCGCCATCGTGCACCGCGCCGAAGTCGCCGCCGCCCAACTCCAGCGCGAAGGCATCTCCGTCGAGATTATCGACCTGCGCTCGCTCTCGCCCTATGATTGGGAGGCCATCGCCGCCACGGTCTGCAAAAACCATCGCGTGATCGTCGCCTATGAGGATATGCTCAGTTGGGGCTACGGCGCGGAAATCGCCGCCCGCATTGCCGAGGAGCTATTCGATCACCTGGACGCCCCGGTGAAGCGCGTCGCGGCCATGGATTCGTTCTGCGCCTATCAGCCCAAGCTCGAGGACGTCATTCTGCCGCAGATTGACAATCTCACCTCGGCTGTCAAGCAGCTCCTCGAGTACTAGGGCTGCCGGGCCGCGCCCTAGGAAACTTTTTCTGCGGTTCATGCGTATTAATGGGTAGGGAACGTCGAAAGACTGCTCTGTGGGGGTAAACCGATGGTCTGTACTACTTGTCAGCGGCACATCGCCGACGGCTCCAACTTCTGCTACAACTGCGGCGCAAAGCAACCCGCGTCCGCCGGTCCTGGCCAAGCCGCTCAATTTGGCGGCAAGAAACGCCTGGTACGCTCGCTCACCGACAAAAAAATCGCTGGCGTCTGTGGCGGACTGGCCGACTACTTCGATCTCGATGTCACCATCATTCGCATCTGCTGGCTGCTGGCGGTCCTGTGCGCGGGAACCGGCGGCTTGGCCTACATCATCTTGTGGATCGCCCTACCGGTCGGCCCAACTCCGGTAGTCAACACCTCCGCCCCGCTCGTGTCGTAGTTTGTCTTCCCGTTGGGCTCAGCGTTACGCTGAGCCTCGAAGGGATGCTGCGCCCGATCTCGGCACCAACTGTCGCGGTAGCCTAGTCCTCGTCCCCTCGCGGACCCCGCCCTCTCCCCCGCCCGCGCCGCCCTCAAACAAGGCATGGTCCACCGACACCAACCCAGCCCCCACGGTCGCCAACACTAAACACGCCGCCGCCAAAACCAACGGAAACTCGTACTCATGCACCGCAAGATATCCGTGCAAGCTGTGCACCTTCCAGATCGCCACGCACATTTCGATCGCCAGCAACAGCGCCGCAGGCCGGGTAAACAAACCCAACAAAAACAACCCGCCGCCAAACGTCTCCAGAATGCCCGCGACGTACACGAAATACCCTGGCAATCCATGCTCCACAAAAACGCCCTGCAAGTTGCCGTGCGAGTGCGCCAGCTTGGGATACCCGTGGTACAGAAAAATTATCCCCAGCACGATTCGGAGCACCAGCAGCGCAACCGGTTGCAGTCTGTTCAGAAATTTCACGTGTGGAGTCTCCGGCGTTTCCTCAACGGCAGTAACGCGGCGAATTGTAGCAGAAACTCCGCGCATACTCGCCGCAGCGCCATCCGGGAATCGGTTACAATCTTCAGTGAACGTCAATAAGCGATCGGGAATGCAATCAAGACGGTTACTTCGGGGGAGACAGTGCAAGCGGCACAGGCCGTGGATCAGACGCTCGGGGACGCTCGATGAAGCGTAGGCTTCTGGTTGCCGTTCCGCTCCTCGTTCTCGTGGGACTCCTCGCTTGGGCCTTCCGGCCCAAGCGCGAAACCGTCGGCGACGCCTACGTCAGCGAGCGCAGCGTCACCCTCTGGAGCAGCGTCGCTCAGGTCCGCGAGCCGGTCGATACCCTCCACTACGGCGACCGCGTGGACGTCATCGCCCACCGCAACGACAACGTTAAAGTTCGCACCGTCGCCGGCCTGGTTGGCTGGGTCGACGGCCGCCAGCTCCTGGATCCCGCCATGTGGCAGCGCTGCACCAAGCTGCTCGCTCAGGCCCAGGTCATCCCGGTGCAAGCCCGCGGGCGCACCAAGGTGCAAACCAATCTTCGCGTTCAGCCCGGCCGCACCGAGCCTCGCCTGTATCAGTTCGGACGCGGCGTTCCGGTCGAGGTCGTCGGCCGCGCCGTAGCCGATTGGGTGCAAGTCACCGACGAAAAGGAACCCGGCAACGAACCGCAAGACACCAAGAAAGAAGATTGGTTTCTCGTCCGCGCCGTGGCCACCCGGCCTCCCGGTGAATCAGCCTCCCGGCCCAACGCCACTACCCAGCCAGGCGATTCCAGCATTCCCATCGCCGGTTGGGTCATTGCCCGCTTTATCGAGCTCGATCTCCCCGACCCCGTACGCGACGGCATCAATTCCGCCAACGTCCGCCCGGTCGCTTGGTTTGAGCTCAACCGTGTCGCCGACCCTTCCGGCGACAAGCCCCAATACCTGGTCGCCGGATCGCATGGTCCCGAAGGCCAGCCCTGCGATTTCAGCACACTCCGGGTCTACACTTGGAACGCCAGGAAGGACCGCTACGAGACCGCCTTCATTGAAAATAATTTGTGCGGCCAGTTGCCCATCCTCATTGGCAAAGGACCCAAGGACGAGCCGGAGTTTCGTTTCCACCTCATGGATGGCGACAAAGGCGAACGCGTCTACCGCTTGATCCAGACCGTCGTCCGCCGCATCCGCGAAGGCCCCGAGGCCCCTCCGAAACCCGCCCGCAGCGCTCCGGCAAAGCCCGCGGCCAAATAGCCACCCGTGCCCCGCCAAGTATGTTCGCTGTGGACACACGGCCTTCCACCTTTACATCTGGAAGCTGGACGGAAACCAGCGCCTGGGCCAAGATTTGTCCGCGTACTTACCGAGTGGCTTCGTGACATCTCGCAAACTCGCCGTCACTCTGCCCGGGAATTGTTCGTGCTCGATCTCGCTGCTTCGCGTGTTTTCAGATTTCATGTACCTCTGTAGAATTCAGGATGCCCGGTGGAGAGTGTTGAATGACGCTGCATATCAGCGAAGCCGAAGTACAGGCCCTTCTGACCATGCCCATGGCCGTCCAGGCCGTCGAGGAAATTTCGCGCAAGCAGGCCACCGGAGAGGTAGTCGTCCATCCGCGCCGCCGCTTCGAGCTTCCCGGCGGGGGTTTCTTTCACTACATGGCCGCCGCCGATTACACCTTGGGCTATCTGGCCATGAAGCAGTACACCTACGTGCGCGGCAGGATGCGCTTCCTGGTGCCGCTCTACGAAATCGCTAAGGGCGACCTGCTGGCCTTGATCGAAGCCGACTACATGGGACAGCTTCGCACCGGAGCGGCCTCCGGAGTCGCCACCAAATACCTGGCGCGCACCGATGCCCGCGTCGCCGCCATTATCGGCACTGGCGGTCAAGCCCGGACGCAGCTCGAAGCGGTAGCCGCGGTGCGTCAGCTGGAATCCGTGAACGTTTACGGGCGTGACCCACAGCGCTGCTCCACCTTCTGCAACGAGATGACCGAGCGCATCGGCGTCCCGGTGCGCCCCGCCGAGTCCGCTGCCGCGGCGGCCCGCGGCGCCGATATCGTTTGCACCGCCACCACCGCCTCGCAACCCGTTTTGCTTGGAGCAGATTTAACCAGCGGAATGCACATCAACGCCATCGGCGCCAACCACGCGCACAAGCGCGAGCTGGACAAAGAAGCGGTGGCCGGCGCGGACGTAATTGTGGTCGATTCCGTCGAGCAATCGCGCCAGGAAGCCGGCGACTTGATCCTGGCATTTCACGGCGACGAATCCTGTTGGACCGGCGTAAAACGCCTAGCCGACGTGGTCGCGGGGAAAACCGGCGGCAGAACCAGCGTCGGCGAAGTCACGCTGTTCAAATCCAACGGCATTGCCTCGTGGGACTTGGCCGTAGCGATGAAGGTCTATGCGCTGGCCCGCGAAAAAGGCCTGGGCAAAGAGCTGCCATTCTGGAATGACGCGGACGCCCCACCGAATTAGTCTCTTACTTTATGGCTTCTTGAGCTTGGATGGATCGAACGGCTTAGCCGCGCGGTTCGCGCAATTTGCGCTGCAGCGCTTCGTGAAGGCGCGAGCGTACATCGGTAGGAAGTTCGACCGGCTGCGAATCGCAAAAAATCTCTACGGTCATCTTCGTCTGATTAACCACCATGGCGCAGTCTTCGCAGTGATCCAGATGCCTCTCCAATTCCTGCTTCATCGCGGCGTCCAAATCGCCGTCAATATAATTGGAGATCTCGCGAATCACGCCTTTGCAGTTCAATTTGGTTCACCCTGCCGGAAGTACCGATTCAATTTCTGCCGCAGCTTCAGCCGCGCCCGCAGCAGCCGGGACTTCACCGCGGGAACCGAAATCCCCATGGCCGCCGCCGTTTCTTCCGTCGAAAGTTCTTCCACGTCCCGCAGCACAAACGCCACCCGGAACTCCGGTTCCAGGTGCTCGATCACCTGATCCAGAATCTCGTGCATCTCCGATTGCGCATAGCGCTGCTCCGGACTGGGTCTCCAGTCCTCAATTTCCCGCGGCATCAGGTCGTCGTCGCCTTCGATCGGCTCGTCCAGCGAAACTTGATTGGGACGCCGCTTGCGCAGCCGCATCAACGCTTCGTTGGCGGCAATCCGCACCAGCCAGGTATAGAAACGCGAATCTTCCTGGAAGGTATTCAGGTGGGAGTAGGCCTTCAAAAAAGCGTCCTGCATCGCGTCTTCCGCATCCTCGCGATTGCGCGTGATGTTCATGGTCAACCGAAAGATTTTCCGCTCGTAGCGGTTGACCAGCTCTTCAAACGCCGTGGCGTCGCCGGACTTTGCGGCCGCCACCAGCAAATGTTCGTCTTCGCGAGCGATGGTGGAAGGCAGGCGATGTGGATTGGGCGCGCTCAATGGGGTCGCTAGGAGCGGGCCAAGGAACAGCCCGGTCTCGGTAGGCTCGATCATAAAGGTAGCACAAAGCACCGCGGCTTCCACCTCCATCCCCCTTCTTGGATGAGGCCGCTGTGCCCTTCGATTCAGAAATGAACGAATAGTTTCACCGCCCGCCAAAGATTGCAGGGTTGACGCTTGCGGCGGACACGGGGTAGAGTGGCCCCGGAACAACGTTCGATACCGAGCAATGGCTGCTGGTTTTCTCAATGCGCGCCAGTCCGAAGCCGGGTTTGGGTACGTCGTCCACCGCCCAGCTCACCCAATATGGTTTGTAGAATCATCAATTTGCACCTGAAGGCGGCGTTCCCGCAGTCGCGCCGGACTCGTTGCCAGGGAACTTGTCGCATTGTATCGCTACAGCGGAACATGTACGCCGGAAAGGCGGCCGAACGGGTAAGCTAGCTATATGAGGACTTTGCCCGACCATCTTCGGAAAGGCATGAAGCTGGTGATCGTCAGCTGCAATCCCACCGAATCTTCCGTGCGCGTGGGACATTATTACGCCGGGCGCGACAACGAGTTCTGGCCGATCTTGTTCGAGAGCGGCGTGGTGCCCGAACCTTTCGACTATCACGACGACAAGCGGGTCATCGAGTTCGGCATTGGGCTGACCGACCTGGTCAAGCGCCCCTCGAAATCCGCGGACCTGCTCTCCCGCGAAGACTTTGCCGAAGGCCGCATCGTGCTTTCGCAAAAGCTGGAAGAATTTGCTCCCCGCGTGGTGGCCTTCAACGGAAAGTTGACCTACGAACAATTTTCGCAACGCAAGTGCAAGTGCGGATTGCAGAAAGAGCATCTGTACGGCGCCCGCGTGTACGTGCTGCCGTGCACGCCCGGCCAGCCGGCGCAGAGCAAGAGCGAAAAAATGCAGCATTTCCGGAAACTGGCGCAGCTCCTGAAGCGCATCGAGAAAGAACGCGACTCGACTGCCCCGGCCACCGATTGATTCGGAGTCCCGATGAGTTCTTCGCAAACCGTGCCGGAACACTCTGTCGTCTTGGAAAAGCATGAAGCCGGCGTGGCCACGCTGACTCTCAACCGCCCGGACCGCCTGAACGCTCTCAACAACGAACTGGCCGTCGCTCTTAATCAGGCCTTGGGCCGCATCGCTACGGACAAACACATCGAAGTGGTCGTGCTCACCGGAGCAGGCCGGGCCTTCTGTGCCGGCGGCGATCTCGGCGTGATTGCCGAGGGCCGCCAGAACAATGATGTGGCCAGCCTGGAGCCGCTGTTGCGCGCGGGCATGAACGTCGTAATGACCATGCGCACCATGCGCCAGCCGGTGATCGCCGCCGTCAACGGTCCCGCGGCAGGCGCGGGCATGAATATCGCGCTGGCCGCCGATATTCGCATCGCCTCGGATTCCGCCACCTTCGGCCAGAACTTCGCGAAGGTGGGTTTGTTTCCGGATTACGGCGGCACCTTTTTTCTCCCCCAACTCGTGGGTCCGGCCAAAGCGGCGGAAATGTTTTACAGCGGAGACATGATCGACGCTCCCACCGCGTTGCGCCTCGGTCTGGTCAATTCCGTGGTGCCCGCCGACCAACTGCAAGCGCAGGCGACCGCCTGGGCCCAGAAGATCGCGCAAGGTCCACGCATGGCCATCCGCGCCGTGAAGCAAGTCTTGTTCGGCAGCGCCAGACAAGAGCTCGCCAAGGCTCTGGAGCACGAAGTCCAGGAGCAGATGCAATGCTTCGCCTCCGAGGACTGCGGCGAAGGTCTGCGCGCGTTCCACGAAAAGCGTAAACCGAATTTCAAGGGCAAGTAGACCTGCCTCGGGCCGTGCGGCCGCCATTTGCGCTCCAGACCGGTTCGTAAGAAACTGAATGTTCACGCCGAACAGCCCAAGATGGACGATTTGGAAATAACCCCCGCGGAAACGAAGCGCCGCCTCGACGGCGGCGACAAACTGCTGCTGGTCGACGTGCGCGAGCCCTGGGAGTTCCAGATCTGCCGCATCGAGGGCGCGAAGCTTATTCCCATGGGCTCGATCCCCGCGAATCTTCAGGCGCTGGACGTGGATGAGGATGTAATCTGCTACTGTCACCATGGCATGCGGAGCTTCGACGTGGCCGTATGGCTGCGAGGGCAGGGAGTGGCGAGTGCTAAATCGCTCGCCGGCGGCATCGAGCGCTGGTCCACGGAGATCGATCCTCGAGTGCCGCGATATTAACGCTGCTTGCCAAACTTGGATGAGATGAAGATCAAATTCCTGCAGAAACCTACCTGCACGACCTGCCGCAAGAGCAAAGCTTTTTTGGAGAAGCTGGGCGCAGACCTCGAACTTCGCAGCCTGGACGCGCAGCGCTTGAGCGCGGCGGAGATCGACAAACTGATCGGCGAGCGCGATTATAAGAAATTCCTGAACCCGCGGAACGCGCTGTACCGCACGCGAAAGATGAAAGACAAACCGCCGTCGCGCGCCGAGGCCATCAAGCTCATGGCCAAAGAACCGAACCTGATTCGCCGCCCGGTGGTGATTCGCGGCGCGGCGATCGTCCTTGGCTACGACGAAGAAGCCTTCCGAAAGCTGGTCAAGTAGAACGCCGATGAAGCTGTGGGGAAACGGATGGATGTAGGAACCATCGCGGTGATCGGCGCAGCTGCGATGGGCCGAGAAATCGCCTACGCCAGCGTGCTCGCCGGCTACAAGACCATCGTCGAAGATGTGGTTTCCAGCAGGCTGGAACAGGCGCTTGCGTGGATCACCCAAACCTTGGACTCCGATGTGGCGCAACGCAGAGTGGAGGCCAGCGTCCGAGAGGCCGCGCTGGGGAATCTCTCGGTGGCCGGCACGGTCGAGGATGCGGTCCGCGAAGCGGACCTGATCATCGAAACGGTTGCCGAAGAAATGGAAATGAAGATCGAGCTGTTTACCATCTTCGACAAGTTCGCCAAGCCGGGCGCCATTTTCGCCAGCAGCGCGTCGTCTCTTTCGATCTCGGAGATGGCCGCGGTCACCTTCTGCGCGGAGCGCTGCCTGGGAATGCGTTTCGTTGGAGCTGGCTCCGGCGCCAAGCGGCTGGAGCTGGTCCGTGGATCGGAGACGTCGGACGAAACGGTGGCCCTCTGCCGCGAAGTCGGCCTTCGTATGGGCAGGGAAGTGATCGTAGTTAGCGAATCGGATGCGGGCGCTGGTGGTTGCGCCGAACTGAAATCCGCGGGTGCTCAGGGCTAGCTTTTCCAAAACGACATGGACAAACAAACGTTGAAAGAACTTGCAGCGAAGATTGAAATACGCCAAGGCGACTTGACGGAGATGGCCACCGACGCCATCGTCAACGCCGCGAACAACGACCTGATCCTGGGCGCGGGCGTCGCCGGAGCCATCCGCCGCAAGGGCGGCGACGATATCCAGAAGGAATGCAACGCCATCGGCACAATCCCGGTGGGTTACGCGGCCATCACCACGGCGGGCAAGCTCAAGGCCAAGTACGTAATTCACGCCGCGAGCATGCAACTTGGAGGGGCGACCACCGCGGAGGCGTTGCGGAAGTCGACGGCTTACGCGCTGCGGATTGCCAAGGAGCGCGAATTCAAGACCATCGCGTTCCCAGCCGTGGGCACGGGCATCGCCGGGTTTGCCATGAAGGAGTGCGCGGAGATCATGCTGGAGCAGGCGTTGCTTCATTTGCTGAACGGCAGCTCGCTGGAAAAGATTTACTTTGTGTTGTTTGACGAGAATGCCTCCGAGATCTTCAAGCGGGCCTGGAAGCGGCTGCAAACTGCAGGAGTGGAAAAGTGAAAGGGTATAAGAGTTAAAGCGCACACCATTTTGCCCGGGCTGTAGGGTCGGGGCCTTGGGTGAACGGATCGGGCGGGTCTGCAGGGATGCCCTTCGAGGCTCAGGGCAGCCCGGCGCTACGTGGCGGTGCATCGGAAGCTGCTGTGGGCTGTAGCGCGACGGGCTCGGCCGGTCAGGTTGGCGGTTTGCGTTCATACTACCCCCCACCCTCCATAGCAGTTTGTATTGATATAAAAGAAAAGGACTTACTAAAAGGGGCAGTTTGCAAGTTGTTGAAAATACAGGGAGAATTTGCACAAAATTTGCACAGGGGTGCGCTTCGCAGTGGGCGAGAGGCTAGTCGACATCGTATACCCCCCCACCCCCGGGGTAGTGTGTATCGTTATAAAAAGAAATGACTTACAAATTGGCATGTTGGAAGTTGTTGAAAATAAAGGGGCGATGTGGCGTTTGAATGGCGCGTGGATGCGTTTTAAAGGGTGGCGAGAGAGGCTTGGGCGGCGATTGGTTGGGAGCTCGTTGGGAGTGTCGCTACCAGTTTCGCTAGTGCTGGGGAGCAGGCTGTTCGCCGTGCCTTTACAGCGGTTGGACTTCATGGGACATTCCCGGGTTACGGGCTAACCGTATGGATTTACGGTAGTTGCTTGGGACGATCCGGTTGCGGCCTGGCTTGCGGAGAGCGCGAGGTGTCGCCAGGGAGGGTCATTGGCAACTTGTAAAGCTATTATACACGATAATTTGGATTTGTCCAGTGAAAGTTTGTAAAGCCAGTGGAGTTAATGGTTTGCGTCGGCGGAGCTGTGTGAAAAGGCTACTGAATGTCTGTTTGACAGGAGCGCGAAGGTCGTAGGGCGTGATCCCGAGCGGGTCGCACGTGATAGAATCTGTGCCATTACGCAAAGCCGGGCTGCATAGATTAGGACCGGGAAATTCATTGGATCCGACAAGTAACTCTGGAGGATTCGCGTTCGCGATGGAAATTGGGAGGCTTGGTCCGTCTAGCTTGATGCAGCGGCGATTCGGCATGGATTCAAAATCGATGCGGGGGGCGAGAAAGGAAGCGGATGGTCGAGCGCGAGCTGCAAGAGAGGCACATGGAGGAGCTCATCGCCAACTTTCCGGACGATTTTTTCCCGGGTCGGAACTTTGTGTTGCAGGGTAGGCAAAGGTCTTTCGTAGGCGTGGGACGGTTTGACCTGCTTTTTCAGGACGGTCATGCAACAAATATCCTGATGGAGCTAAAGAAGCGTCCTGCAAAATACGAGGACGCTACGCAATTGGCGAAGTATAAAGACGAGTTAGTTAGGTTAGGTCAGAAGAGAATTCTCATGTGGCTTGTTGCGCCACATATCCCAAACTCTGTGCGCGAGTTTCTTGACCATATAGGAATCGAGTATACGGAGATTCACGTTGCACATTTTCGCCAAATTGCCGAGCGACACGAAGTCAAGCTTACTGAGGAATCCAGCCCTTCGGAGGAACCTACGTCCCGCACGCGGCGGACCAGCCCGCCTACGCTGGCGGATGCGGCACCAAGGAAATCTTTTTCGGCTGCGATCCCCACAGGGGCAAGTGTAACTTTTCCTTCCACATGCCGTTGGAAAGCGTTAGGGTTCGACTTGGGCCTGCAAAACTCCGATGAGTTCGATACGGGCAGTATGGACAAATTGATTGATGCATTCGAAGAAGCTGTCCCCAGCCGAAAGAATGCCTATCTCGTAGCAGACCTCAGAAGATGGGCCTCAAATCCTCGCAGTACGTGGCCTTTGGGAAGTTGCAGGGTGTTGCTCCGCTGGGTGACAACGAGTGTATGGAAGACCGCGGTAGCACCAGCAGGGGAAATCTGGAGTCATTTGTTCGGACGTCCTGCGCCGACATGGTACGTCTGGAATCAGGGCAGCAAGAAGTATGAGTTCGACGCCGACGGATGGAGACAGTGGTACGAGAGCCTCCCTCATTGATCGGCGCGACTAAGAGATAGAGATATTCCTCGACTGCGCAGGCCGACCGTTTGCGGAAACTAAAAGGAAGAGGACAGGCGACGACGGACCGCCGGAATTGTCGCGCAGAGACTTTCGGGTTCAGTGGCGCTTGAGGGCTTCGAGTTCGTCTAGGGTGCGGGGCCAGTCGGATTTTAGGAGGCGGGAGAGGCTGCGGTCGGCCAGGAGCTTTGCCGTTGGTTTGGCAGCGGGGGCAGTAGTTGGTTTCGTTGTCGGCGTAGCGGATGCGTTGGACTTTTTCGCCGCAGCGCGGGCAGGGTTTTCCGTAGCGGCCGTGGACGGCCATGCCTTCGCGGAAGGCGGTGACTTTTTCGGGGAAGGCAATTTTGGCTTCGGCTTGCAGGCGATCGATCCAGAGTTGGAGGGTTTGGCGGGTTGCCGCGAATAGGCGGTTCCATTCTTCCGGGGTTAGTTTGTGGGTTAGCGTGATCGGCGAGAGTTGGGCGGCGTGGAGGATTTCGTCGGAATAGGCGTTGCCTATGCCGCTGAGCAGGCGCGGATCGGTCAAGGCCCTTTTTAAGGTGCGGTTTTCGGCGGCCAGGGTGGCGCGGAATTCGTCCAGATCGGCGGAGAAGACGTCGATGCCTCCGGGGTCGGCGGCGCGTAAGGCTTCTTCGCCTTTCAGGACATGCAAGGAGGCGCGGCGCTTGGAGCCAGCTTCGGTGAGGACGAGAGAGCCGGTGGGGAAGTCGAAGGCGGCCAGCGTGTTGCGGCCTGCGAGCTTGGCCTGCGGCGGGCGCCAGTGCAGGCGGCCTGCAATCATCAGGTGCAGGACCAGCCAAAGGTCGTTGTCCAGGCCGATGGCGATGCGTTTGCCGATGCGGCGGAGTTCACGGACGATGTGGCCGTCGGCGTCGGTGATTGGGGGTTGCACGGTGCGCAGGAGGAAGGGGCTGGCCAGGCGGATGTGGGTCAGAGGCTGGCCCAGGATGCGGGGCTCTAGGGCGCTTAGGTAGGCGGTGATGTCGGGGAGTTCGGGCACGGGAGAGCGAGTATAAAAGTATAAGGGGGTAAGGGTGCAAGAACGTTAGAAGTGTCCGCCTTCTGCTGGGGCTTTCGCGGCCCTGCGCGTGGTCAGGAGAGGCACACGAGATCATGACTCGCCGGGCTGAAGCCCAGCGCCTACATGCCCCGCCTGCATACCCCGCGTGCATACCCTGACTACATCGCTTGGCGTGGTTATTTGGGGGAGTCGGGGCGCTTCTTTAACAC
The DNA here is from genome assembly GCA_963788495.1 of uncultured Acidobacteriota bacterium. Taxonomy (GTDB): domain Bacteria; phylum Acidobacteriota; class Terriglobia; order Acidiferrales; family UBA7541; genus Acidiferrum. The sequence goes on from CAWBGX010000010.1 coordinate 1,070,128, forward strand.
TGGGCGGTCGTTGGGGCCTGGCGGCGGGGCTTGGCCTACGCCGGGGCCGGTGGTGCCGTTGGCTGGGACCGAGGCGGAGACCGAGCCTTCCGCGTAGGCTTTCTTCAGGAGTTGCTCGGCGGCTACTTGGGCGCCGCCGGTGTCGTCATTGGTTTGCTTGGCTTTGCTGTATTCGTTGACGGCGCGCTCGCGCTGGCCGAGCAAGTCGAAAATCTTGCCTAGATAAATGTGGCCCCAAACTTCAGTCCACTTTTCCGGGGGTTCCGGAACGGTTTGCAGCGCTTCGCGGAAGGCGTTGGCGGCCGCTTGGTAATTCTTCTGATAAAAAAAGGCTTCGCCCATGCGGAAGTTGGCCAGCGGGCGATTGGGCTGGATGGAGAGGGCGCGCTGGTATTGGCCGATGGCGTCGTAGTAGCGGCCCTGCTCGGCGAGTTCTTCGCCGCGGGCGATGGCGGCGCGGGCGCGTAACGTGTTGCTGCCCTTGAGGATGAGATTGTTGGGATCGATCTTGATGCCGCCGGGCTTGGGCCGGCCAAAGGTCTCGACGGTGAAGGGCGACTCGCTGCCGACGACGTCGACGATCTTGGTTTCGGGGTTTCCTTCGGTGTCGATGCGCAGCTCGACGGGCATGGAGAAGGTGTCGAGGGGCTGCTTGATTTTTCCGACGACGCGGAAGCCCTGCTTGGTGCGGTAGACGACGTATTCGAGGGTGAAGTCCGGCACGCCGGTGGAATTGAGCCACTGGGCGAAAAAGCCCTTGAGGTTCGGCGGAGCTTCGCCGGGTTTTACGGAGGCTTGGGCGTGTTGCTGGGCCAGATTCTCGAAGTCGTCGATGGTGGCGGTTTTGCCTTTGTACTTGGCGTAGAAATCGGTGAGCAGGGACTTGAAGGCGGCGTCGCCCATCTGGGCGCGGACCATGTGAAAGATCATGGCGCCCTTGTTCATGACCACGGAGCGGTAGTCGCTGGAATAGGGAGCCAGACGAGCGGCCTGAGCAATCGGAGCGGCGTCTTCTCCCATGAGCGCGCCGACGGCGAATTCGTCTACGGCTTTGAGACCGGCTTCTCTGCCGAAGGTTTGATCGGCGTACAGCGCCTCGGAATAGCGGGCCAAGCCATCGCTGATCCACACATCGCCGGGAGTGGCCGGCAAGACGCCGATGCCCCACCACTGGGAAGCCACCAGACGGGCGATGGTGCGCTCGCTGGCCTTGGGGTCCCAGATGCGCTTGCTGAGCAGAAGCAAGCCGGGGGCGGCGAAGTCGCGAAGAGTGCCGTCCGGCAATTGAGCTACGGTGTAATTGAGATTGTGGGTTTCGCCGAACATGTCGGAGAACAGGGTGACCGCGCGGCCGACGTCCGCTGCGAAATCGGCGGCGTTACCGGAAGCGGAGTGCGGGGCGTAGACGGCGACGTTGACGCCTTCGGCTTCCTTGAGGTTGAGCTGCAGCTCGCCGGCGACGAAAGTTCCGTTGGGTGCGGGAGTGTCGCATTGAAAGGTGTAGAGGAGGCGGCCGCCCTCGACGGCGCTCTTTCCGGCCATCGGCGTGGGAGCGGAAGCTTTTCCTGTGCCTGCGACGGCGAAGGTGTCAGGGACATCCAGGCGGAAGGTGGCGGTATAGCGGTTCGACGGAAAATTGGTGAGCGGAAACCAGCGCGCGGGGAGAAGCAGGTAGGCGCCATCTTTGCTGATGACCGCGGCGCGTACGCCGGGGACAGGACTGTTGTCTTCGTTGGCCAGCATGCCCGAATAGGTGAAGGTCAGGGTGACGCGAGAGCCGGTGGCTACCGCGGTGGGCAGAGTCACGGTAACGAACAGCGGATTCTGGCTGTCGCGATCGAAGGTGAGGGACTTGCCGTCGGCGGCCTTGACTTCTTTTACATCCAGATTTTGGTGCAGCTCGACGCGCACGGCGCTGGAAACTTCCTGGGCCTTGAAGTCTACTTTGGCGACGGCAGAGAGCGCTTGGGCGATGGGATCGAGCTTGGCGGAAATGTCGTAGTGCTCGGCCAGGAAGGACGGCGGGCGCGGCGCTTGCGCCAGGAGAGGCGCGACGGAACCGGCGAGCAGGAACAGAAATGTCAGCAGGGACGCAGAACTGATTTTTCGGCAGCGGGTCATCGGACCCCTTTCACAGACTGGCACATGGGACCCTCTATAGGATACCAGACACCTCACTTGGCGTTGCCACGGAGGGGTCCAAGAAGATGAAGAATGGCGTCGGCGGCGCGATCGACGGCGCCCGGGCTGCCCAGGCGCACGCGGACCTGCGCCAAACCTGCGCGCAGAGCTTCTCTCGCGGTCGGTTCACGAAGCAGGCGCAGCACTTCAGCGGCAACCCGGTCTGGCGTGAAATCGTTTTGGATCAACTCGGGAACCAAGCGTTTCTCGGCGATTAGATTCACCATGCTGAAAAAAGGTGTGCGGACCAGAGGTTTGGCGAGGAGGGCGGTGAGCGGGGTTACGCGGTAGACGACGACCATGGGGACATCGAGGAGTGCGGCTTCGACAGTGGCGGTGCCGCTGGAAACGATGGCGGCGTCGGCGGCGGCGAGCGCGTCGTAGGTTTGGCCTTCGACGATGCGCAAGGGAAGATCCTGCGGCCAGCCCTCGCGCAGCAGCGCCTGGTCGCTGCCTGGGGCTGCGGCGAGGACAAACTGGGCGCGAGTTTCGCGATGAATTTGCCAGCAGGCTGCTTGCAGAACCGGGAGATGTTGGCGGAGTTCCGCTTGGCGGCTTCCGGGGAGGACCGCGACGACGGGCTGCTCCGGGTTCAGATTATTTTTCCGGCAAAAGCTTTTGCGGTCGAGTGAGGCGTGAACCGCATCCACGAGCGGATGGCCGATGAATTTCACCGGCACTCCCGCGTCGGCGTAGAATTTTTCCTCGAAAGGAAAGATGCACAGGGCTTGCGCGAAGCGGCGGCGCACTACGCGTACGCGCCACGGGCGCCAGGCCCAGAATTGCGGGCAGATGTAATAAATATTGCGAACGCCGTGGCGCTTCAGTTTTCTGGCCAGGCGCAGATGGAAACCGGGGAAGTCGGTGAGGATGGCGAAGGCGGGCTTGCGGCGTTCGGCTTCGGCAACGAGGTGGCGCATGGTTCGGACGAGAGAAGGAAGGTGGCTGAGAATTTCCGTAATGCCGACGACGGAGACTTCCGAATAGTCGGTGACGATGTCGACGCCTGCCGCGCGCATTTGCGGGCCGCCCATGCCGAAGAGCGCGACATCGGCGCGGGCTTGGAGCGCGGTGGCGAGCCTGGCGGCGTACATGTCTCCGCTGGCTTCACCGGCGGAGAGCAGGAGAGGGATCGGTGGCATGCGCGGTGGGCAGAAACGCTCAGTCGCTGGCCGGCTGTGGTGCCGGAAGCGGATTTGACCCGAGGGCCGGATGGGCGTCGCGCGCGTCCGGAGGCAGATGGAGTTCCTGTTCTTTGTATTGCAACTGGTAGAGGCGGTAGTAGATGCCGCGCTGCGCTAGTAGTTCCTGGTGGGCGCCTTGTTCGCGGAGGCGGCCCTTGTGGAAGACCAGGATGCGGTCGGCGTGCTGGATGGTGCTGAGGCGATGGGCGATGACCAGCGCGGTTCTGCCGCTGAGCAAGCGATCGAGGGCGTCGCGAATTTGCAGTTCGGTCTTGGTGTCGACGCTGGACGTGGCTTCGTCCAGGATCAGGAAACGCGGATTGTGTGCCAGGGCGCGGGCGAAATTGATGAGCTGGCGCTGGCCGACGGAGAGCGTCGAGCCGCGTTCGTTGACGGGGGCGGCCACGCCTTCGGGCAGGGATCCGATGAAATCACCCAGTCCGATCTCGCAGGCGGCGTCCTCGGCGTCCTTGCGGCCAATGCCCGGCGTGCCCAGGCAAATGTTCGATTCGATGGTGCCGGTAAACAGGAAAGGATCCTGGAGAACGATTCCAAACAGGCGGCGAAGGTCCTGGATATTGATTTTGCGGATGTCGATGCCGTCCAGGAGAATTTGGCCGCGCTGAATATCGTAGAAACGCAGCAGCAGGGAAATTAGGGTAGTTTTGCCGGCGCCGGTGTGGCCGACGATGGCGAGGGTTTGTCCTGGAGCCACGCGGAAAGAAACGTCGCGCAGCACCCAGTCGTCTGCCGCGGGTTCCGGAGCCTGGCTGTAACTGAACCAAACATTGCGAAATTCGATTTCGCCGCGAGGGGCGCTGAGTGGGAGAGCGTCCGGCGAGGACGCCGGCGCCGGCTCATCGAGCAATTTGAAAATGCGCTCGGAAGCGGCCATGGCGGATTGCAAGATGTTGAATTTTTCGCTGAGGTCCTGGATGGGGCGGAAGAAACGAGTGGCGTACATGGTGAAGGCGGTGAGCACGCCGAGGCTCAGCGTGCCGCCCAGGATGCGAGTTCCTCCCGACCAATAGATCAGCGCGATGGCGAAGACGCTGAGAATTTCGACCGCGGGATAAAACAGCGCGAAAGCGAGGATGGCGTCGCGCCAGGCGAGCATGTTGTCTTGATTGCGCTTGGCGAATTCCTTGCGGGCCTGGGCCTCGCGATTGAAGAGCTGCACGGCGCTCATGCCGGAGATGTATTCCTGGAGGAAGGCGTTGATGCGGGCGATGGCGGTGCGGATGCGGCGGTTGGCGTCGCGAACGAACTGGCGGAAGAAATAGGTCACGACCAGGATGAAGGGAAGGACGGCCAGGGCGTCGAGGGCCAGGCGCTTGTCGATGGAGAAAAGCCAGGCAGCCATGACCGCCAGCAGGAAAAAATCATTGATCATGGTGACGACGCCTGCGGCGAACAGGTCGTTCAGGGCGTCAACGTCGGTGGTCACGCGGGTGACCAGGCGGCCGACGGGGTTGCGGTCGTAATAGGTCATCGGCAGGCGCTGCAAGTGGGCGAAGATGGCGCGGCGCATGTCGTACATGGTTTGCTGGCCGACGCGCTGCATGATGCGAATCTGGATGTACTGCGCGAGAAAGTCGAAAATCAGGACCGCCAGGTAAGCCAGGCTGACCAACAGAATGCCACGCCAGGCTTGCGCTTCGGTGATCGACTGGCGCATGCCGGGAACCAGAAACCTGTCGATGGACAACTGGAAGAGCTTGGGCGGAGCGAGTTCCAGCGGGGTCACGATGGCCACCAGCGCGAGGGCCAGAACTACGCGCCAGCGATACGGGCGCAGGTACTCCATCAGTCGCCGCAGTAGCCGCGCGTCGTAGGCTTTACCGAGTGCTTCTTCTTCGTGGACGTTGCTCATGCGCGTTCGAGCTCTTCTTCCAGCAACTGCTTGCGATACAGATCGGCGTAATATCCTTCGCGCTCCAGAAGTTCGTCGTGAGTGCCGCGTTCGCTGATGCGGCCGTCGCGCAAGACGACGATTTGGTCAGCGTCGCGCACGGTCGAGGTGCGGTGCGAGATCAAGATGGTGGTGCGGCCCTGCATGATGCCGCGCAAGCGGCTGAGGATGCGCTCCTCGGTCTGGGTGTCCACGCTGGAGAGGGAATCATCGAGAATCAGGATGCGCGGGTCGCGCACCAGGGCGCGAGCGATGGCGGTGCGCTGCTTCTGTCCGCCGGAGAGCGTGATGCCGCGCTCGCCGACCAGGGTTTCGTATTTGTTGGTGAAGCCCTCGACGTCGCCGTCCAGGCTGGCGACTCCTGCGCCTTCGCGTACTTTGGAGAGATCGTAGTCGGGAAGGCCGAAAGCGATATTTCCGCCGACGGTTTCGGTGAAGAGAAAAGTGTCTTGGGGGACGTAGCCGATGGACTTGCGCAGGGTCTGAAGCGGCCACTCGCGGATGGGGCGACCGTCGATGAGAACTTCGCCGTCGGGAGCTTCCCATAGGCGCGCGACCAGGGCGGCCAGAGTGGTTTTTCCGCTGCCGGTGGGGCCGACGATCGCGAGCGTGGAGCCCGCGGGAATTTTCAGGTTGATTTCGTGCAGGACGGCATGGGCGCCGCTGCCGTTGGAGCCGGTTTTTTCGCCGGCGCCATTTCCGGCGCGATTGGTGGGATAGGTGAAGGTCAGATTGCGAAATTCGATTTCGCCATGGGGAGAAGTCGTGGCCGGAATAGTCGCAGCCCGGTCATCGATTTGCGGCTGGGCCCGCAGAATGTAGTTGAGGCGGCCTACCGAGGCGGCGCCGCGCTGAAAAATATTGGTTACCCATCCGAGCGCGATCATCGGCCATACCAGGAGGCCGAGATAGGTGTAGAAGGCGATCAGCGCGCCCAACGAAATCTGTCCGCGCAGAAGCTGGTGGCCGCCCTGCCACAGAACGAGCAGGAAGGACGTGCCAATGAGGGCCTGGAGCGAAGGCATGAACATGCTCCAGGTGCGGATCAGCTTGATGTTGCGGTTGACGTACTCGCGATTGGGCGCGTCGAACCCGCGAATTTCCGCTTCTTCCTGGGCGTAGGCGCGAACCACGCGAACGCCGGAGAGATTTTCCTGGACCTTGGCGGAGAGTGAGGCCAGCGAAGCCTGAATCAGCTCGTACAGGTCGTGGATGACTTTGCCGAAGTGCCGCACGGCGACGAACACGACGGGCACGGGCAGGAGCACCCAAAGCGTGAGGGAAGGAGAGAGCTTAGCCATGACCGTGACGGCCAGGAGCATGGTGATCAGAGTTTGACCGGTGTACATGATTCCCGGACCGAGCACCATGCGCACGTTGTTCAGGTCGTTGGTGGCGCGGGACATCAGTTCGCCGGTGCGGTTGCGGACGTAAAACTCCGGCTCCAGGAGCAGCAGGCGATCGAACAGGTCGCCGCGCAGATCGAATTCAATGTCGCGGGAGACGCTGATGAGAACCCAACGGGTGGAAAACGAGAGAACGCCTTTCAGGAGAACGCACACGACGAGGATAAGACAATAGATGCCGAGCGCATGGCGGCTGTGCGCGGCATAGAAGGGGACGGCGCGACTCAACCAGGAGGTGGAAATTAGCCCGTGCGTGTCGGTTTCAAAGGGCCGAGCACTGCCCGCAAGAATGTCGGTGATTACGCCGGTGGCCAGGGGAATTATATTTCCGACGATGCTGGTGAGCGCCAGCGCGGCAAGACCCAAAGCGATGGCACCCGGGTATCGCCCGAGATAGGGAGCAAGGCCGCGCAGATTTTGCCACGCGGAAGCGATCTCCGGTTTCGTTTTGGCGGCGCTGGCCGTTGTGGTAGTGGTGCTCATCGTAGCCTGGATCTTGGAGTCTCTCCCAAGGATGCAGCCTCGTTCAGAAAATGCTCGTAGGTACGATCGAGGGACTGATAACGCTTGGCCGCCGGATTCCAGCGAACACCGATGGGCAGCACGTGGGAGTCACCGGTGCCCTTGATCGGCGTGAAATAAAGCTGCAGGCCCTTTTCGGGATCTTGCTCGTACTGCAGGCGCCAGCCGGTGATGGGGGAAAGCGGCGTGGAGCCCAAGTAGCCCTTGGCATTTTTCAGGTGTTCGTCGACGCGCAGGATTTCGGACCACTGGCCGTCGTGGTTTTCGGCGATGACGGCGCGGGTTACCACCGTTCCCGGGTCGGTATTCTTGGGAGTTCTGGGCACGACATTGGCGACGAGAAATTCCTGCCTTCCGTTTTTGGCGAGATCGCCGAAGAGCAATACCGTGCTCTCCGTGCCCAGAAGCGATTTCGCCGCGGATTGAATCTCCTCGGGCACGGCGGGCTCCGCGGGCTTGGCCTCGGCGGGTTCAGCTTTCGGCGTCGGAGCTTCTTGCCCGCAGCCGGCTAGAAAACAAAACGCGCCTAAGATGCTCAGCGAATAGCTCAAGTAAAATCCTGCGCGTTTGATCGCGTTGGGTCTCGGGCTTCGCGTAGCGGCCCACGATGGTAAGGACGGCACGGCAGCGTGCTGGTTAGCAGCCGGTTGACGACGATCGCATAGGGTTGAAGCGCTCATGAAATGAATTGCACCGCCAGGAGAGTTTTGGTGACGTGGCCCGGCGGTGCGTCCTTTTCTAGCCAGCGGAGAAGTCCGATCATCCGCGGCAGGTTTAACCGGCCCACGCAGGGCGCCGCAAATCAATTCTAGCTGTTGCCCGGCCTTCCGGGAAGGTCTCGTGAAGACCTGGTTGCGGAACGGTCGCGCTGCCTCGCAGAGTCGCGGCAGGTCTGTAACGCTAACGCTGCGCCAGGATGGCGTCCAACCGAGCTTCAAAATTTTCCTCACCCTCGGACCATAGTTCGCTGCGCTCGACGGGCAGTGCGGCTTCGATGGCTTCCACCCAACGGAACAACTGTTGGATGTTCTCGCGGGTCTTGGCGTGATATTCCTTCAGGTTGCCGCCGGCGGCCATCCAGCGGCGGAAGGTGTGCTCGACGGGATGGTCCGAGGACGCGAAGGGATTGGAGGCGGCGCCCGGCGCCAACAGGCCGCCGTGCCCGGTAAAAAAGTGCTCGAAGCCGAGGTCCGCGGCGAAATGGCCGGCAGTGGCCGCCAGCCCGTCGTCGTATTCGAGGCCATGGCAAATCAGCGCGAGCGGCTGGGGTTCGTGGCGCCAGCTCAGGGTTTCGACGTCGAGGCCCCAGAGGTCCCACCTGGCGTTTACGAAGTAAGCGGTATCGGGGTGAAGATACTGGGCCGCCAGGGCGGCCACCTCCGGCGGGCCGTAGCCCTGTTCGCGCAGGTCCCACTCGGCGATGGCCGGCTCGGTGGCGTTCACCGGTTGCACAATCAATTCGGAAAGGGCGTTTTGCGACGCCGAGAGGGGCGCGGTGGTCAGGTAGCGCGCAAACTCGGGAATCATGGTGGATTCGGAGAAGTCGCGGGTCCACACACGCAGATAGGCACGATTGGCCATAAGGGTTAGAACCTAGAGATTATACGGGTTCTAGAGGATAGAGGCGAACCACAGGGAATTTCGGATGGCCGAGTTTTCAGGACCCTAGGCGAGGTCCAGACGCGTTCACGGTCGACCCCAGCTGCTGCAGCCGCTCGCGCAACGCCTCCCCCAGGTCGGCAAAAACCTTGGTGCAAGTTTCGCGGAGTTTCTCTTCGGCAGTGGCTGCGATTCCGGAGACAACCTCGCGCCATTGGTGGTCCAAGGAGGTCACCGTGGCGAGCATCCACTGGTTGGAGACATTGTCGAGGCGGTCGCGATAGTGTTCGGCGGCTTGTTCGCCGAGCCGGGTGTAGATGTCCTGCATCTCCACCTGGTGGATGTCGGTCATGGACTTCCAGGACTTGAGAAGGGGTTCAAAGCCGGCTTGCACCTTGAGGTTGGCGTTCACTACGCCGGTTTCCACGACATCGTTCATCGCGGATTGGAAGCGGCGCAGGAATTCCTCCTGCTCGGTGGTGACCCTTTGGGCTAGTTCGACGCGCGCGGACTCCATCTGGGACTGGGTTGCGGACGCGGACTTCTGCAATTCCGCTTCAAATCCGTCGAGATCCTGGCGCGCGTGGCGCTGAATTTCGTCGATGAAGGCTGCCGAGGTGGTGTCCGCGGCTTCGGCGAACAGAGCTCGCGCGCGGTCGAAGGAATCGGTGACCAGGTCCGCTAACTGCGTCTGGCCATAACTTACAAAATTATGGCTGGATTGATCCATTTCGACCGCGAATTCACCGGAGATTTCGCCGGCCTTTTCGCGCAACTGGGTCCCGGCCTGTTCGCTGATCTTTTCCGAAACGGCCTGAATCTGGGTCTGGGCTCTTTTCTCGTACCACTCGGCGGACTTGAGAAGCTCTTCCACCGTCTGGTGCTTCACGCTTTCCGCTTTGGCCTCCAGGTCGGCCAGGTTCTTGGTGGTGACCGCTTCTGCGGACTGGTGCAAGAGTTGTTCCACGCTGCCGAGATTGCCGCGGAACTTCTCCAGGGCCTCGGCAAAGGCCTCATCGGTCACGGTGCGAATGCGGTCTTGCTGAAGCGCCAGGGTGGCGTCCACCAAAGAGCGGCTCCCGGCCAAACGCTGCATGGCTTCTTCGGTTTTCGAAATGTGCGGCTGCACCAGGGAGTCCATCTGCTGGCTAAAGTTGGAAGCGGCTTGACGGCTGGATTCCTCGAATGCTCCGCGGATGCGCACGGCGATTTCGTCGAAAATCGATTCCGAGCGCCGATGCAGTTCGTTGCGGTGCAGGCTGAGCACATCGTCGACTTGCGACTGAAAACCGATCAGGGCCTGTTGCTGGGCCATTTCCAGGCGGACGGAAAGCTGCTCCAGCCGCTCGGAGGCCTCGGCGGCGCGAGCCAGGGCTGCTTCCATGCGTTCGCTGTGCGCCTGGATCGATTCGCGAAGCCCGGCGAGCTGTTGCTCGGACTGACTCGCGGCGCCACTCGCGGCTTCCCGGAAAGTGCCGGCGAGGCGCTCGGATTCTTGCTGGAACTGCGATAACAGGGTGTTGGCGCGCTCGTTGAGTGAGCCTGAGGCACGCTCCTGCGCCGCGGACAGGGCGGTGTCGACGGCCGTCTGCCAACGTGCTTGCGCCGCTTCCGTTTCCTGGGCTACGTGGCTTTGCCAGGTCGATTGCGTGGAAGCCAGCGTTGCGGCCATCTGCTGCTGAATTTCGTTGGCCGCCGCGGCGAGCGAGTCCTTTTGCGAGGCTAGTGTTTCCTCGCGTTGGCGCACTGCGGCATCGACCGCGACGTGCGTGGCGTCGGCGCTGGCGGCGATTTGGGCGGTGGACTGCTCGACACACTCGCGGAGCCGCGAGGTAGTCTCCTCGGCTTGCTGGCAGACGGCGCGCAGCGTCTCCAAAGCATCGGTCAGTTGCTGGGCTTGCTCGTTGCGTTGTGCCAGACCGGCTTCGGAAAGCTTGGCGGTCAAATCGCGGGTTAGCTCTTCCAGTTGCGGGGCCACTTTCTGAGGCAAATCGTGCTGCATGGCCTCGGCAGCGTCGTGGGCTGCGCGGCTGCGGGCATCGGATTCCTCTTCCATCTTGCGCAGCGCGTCGGACAATGTTTTTGCCAGCTCTTCGCGCGCGGTTGTGAGCTTTTGTTCCCATTGCTCGGCGCTGACCTGCCGCTCGGCGGAAACCGCCTGCCCCGCAGCTTCGCGCGCGGCGGCTTGAATCTGTTGGCGGGCGTCGGCGAGCAACCGGGTGACCTGCCGGGCCAATTGCAACGAGGCATCCGTCGCGCTTGCCGGGGAAGGGAAGACGCGCACTTTGTCGGCACTGCCGGCGGCCGGAAAATCGGGTTCGGTAAGAGAAACATGAAACTCCGAATCCGATGTGGGTGCCTGCGCTGGCGGCGGCACGTGGTACGGTGCGGGGCTGCTAGCCGGCAACGCGGCGGGCGCTGCGCCCGTTGCCGCGCCCGCTGCCGCGTTTTGCGCTTTTTCCGGTTCGTTATAGGGGAACCAATCCTCTGGAGGAAACGCGATGCCCCACGCGTTGCCCGGAGCTTCGAGTTCCAGCGCTACTTGGAAGAGTTGCCGCACGGTGCGGGGGCGTTGGATCCACGCGACCCGGCCGCGTATGGCGCGCGGGGCCTGGTCCGCGTCAGGGTGCGGGATTTCCAGCCGGACCCACATGTTTTTCAGGACGTAATGCTTGGACTGGTAGCGGCAACCGTGGCAATTCAGGATCAGCGAAGAGGTGCGCTCGACGAAGGGCCGGCCGAGGGCGTCCACGCCGGTCACTTGCAGCGGAACAGCTTGCACGATGCGGGTGCTACGACGCTTGCGCAGTTCCCCGCTGGCGTTGGCTACCGCGTCCGACATCATGTCACTGGTCTCGCTGGTCGCATCGGCAAGGTGTCTGCCAAGATCATCCATGGGTGGGGCCGCCTTCTTAAGTCGCGAGCAGGTCGCGCTAGCTAAGTCCGTTTAGTCTGAGTGGGTTCCGGCGCCGCGGCAGGGTGCGTTCCGGTCAGGAACATCCACATTTCCTTGGCCACCCAGATGGGTCCAACGAGCAAATAGACAGGTCCCTGGAAAAACGCCGGATGGTTGCCTTCAATGCGGTGCCCCAGGAACAAAAACACCCATCCGCCCACGAAAAAACCGGCATCCCCAGACCCATCTGGTGAAGATTAACAGGATAATCCCGGCAAAAATCATGGGAATGCCGACGCCGTGAAGCAGCTTGTTCCAGCCCGAGGAGTGCTCGTGGTCGTATTGCGCCATGTAGCTTGCGAGGCCCGGCATTGCAAACTCCTGTGTGGGGACAGGTGCCGCAGAACAGAACTGTATACCCAAATTACGTAAATGGCTAGGGTGTATGGACGTGCAACGGTGGAAAACTCGGTTACAAATCGCGGCGGCCTTCCATGGCTTTCAGCATGGTGACTTCGTCGGCGTACTCAAGGTCCGCGCCCACCGGGATGCCCACGCCGATGCGGGTGACCCGAACGCCCAGCGGCTTCAGCAGTTTCGAGATGTATACGGCGGTGGCTTCGCCTTCGGCGGTGGGATTGGTGGCGATGATGATCTCCTCGACGGTGCCTTCCTTCAGGCGCTCGATAAGCGACTTGATCTTAAGCTGCTCCGGCCCGCGCCCTTGCAGGGGCGACAGCGCCCCGCCCAGCACGTGATACATGCCGCTGTAGGTGCGGGTTCTTTCGATGGCCAGAATGTTGTGGGCCTCTTCCACCACGCAGATCGTTTTGTGGCTGCGCGTCGGCCCGACGCAATACAGGCATGGATTGGTGTCCGTAATGTTGTGGCACACCGAGCATTCGCGGATCTTTTCCTTGGCGTCGCGAATGGCGTCGGCCAGCGCCAGAGCATCTTCCGGCGCGGCACGCAGCAGGTGAAACGCCAGGCGCTGCGCGGTTTTCTGTCCGATACCAGGGAGATGCTTCAACTCGTCGATCAGGCGTTCCACGGGAGCGGCAAAATCAGGCATGCTTGATGTGTAGCACAGCCGCGCGGCCCGGCGCAAACCGGCGGCGTGCGGCCGACATGTCAAAGTTCTAGCTTGGCGAAAAATTGCTGCGGAATTTACCGGGGAGAGATTTTGCAGAGAACTCTTGCGATGCAAATCTACGGAAGGGAATCCTGCGGCAAGCCGGTACGGATTTAGAAGAGGCCGGGAATTTTCAAGCCGGCCATGCCGGGAATGTTGCCGGAGAGATTCTTCATCTGGTTGGCTAGTTCTTCATCTACGCGCCGAGAAGCTTCATTGACGGCCGCGCGCACCAGATCTTGCAGCATTTCCTGATCTTTGCTGGCGAAAACATCCGGCTCGATGCGCACGTCCACGATTTGCTTCTGGCCGTTCATTCGCACCTGGACCATGCCGCCGCCCGCCGAGGCTTCTACCGTCACGGAATTTACCTGCCGCTGCAGATCCTCTTGCAACTGCTTGAACCGCGAAAGCATTTGTTGGAGAGCGCTGACTTCCATCAGGATTCCCCTGGGCGATGCTTCACTTCGGTGATCTTCCCGCCGAAGCGCTGCAGCATCGACTTCACCATCGGATCGCGCTCGAACTGGGCCCGCAAATCTTGCGCGCCCGATCCCGCGCCGGATGCCGACGCAGCCGCCGCTGCAACTGCTTCGAGTTTAGCACAGACTCGCACGGGGCGGCCCAGCACCTTGCTCGAAACGCCACGGATCTTCTCGAGCGACTCGCGGCCTTCGAGCATTTCCGCGAACGGGCGGTTTTTCGGCGCAAAATAAATGCGCAATTCCGCGCCTTCCAGTTCCCATCGGCTGCTGTGTTCGACAAGTTCACCGAGAAATTTTTGCTGGGCCTGGAGCGCGCTCTTGATCTCCGCGACTTGTTCGCTGGTCAAGCCGCTTGCTTGTGCTGCGACAAGAACGCTTGGCGCCAGCGAGTCTTCTTGTTCGGAAGAAGTGTCCATCGTTCCGGGCGATGCGGAAGTGATGGGCACGACAGTGGGCGATTCCGTGCGGCGGTTTTGCTTCCGTGCGCAATGGCACTGGTGTGATGGAGGCCGGCGCCGGTCTTTGTGGTACCGGCGCGAACGCAACCGGCGCAGCGGGCGAGGCGTCGCGCCGCGGCGCGAGCGGCACTGGCGCAGGTACAGCGCTCCGCGAAGAACCAGCACTGGCGCTCGCTGCCGGAACACCGCCGCGAAGATCCGCCAGCAACTCTTCGAGCGGGGCCAGTCGCGAGGCGTTGATCAGCCGCAGCAAGCCCATCTCCAGATGCACGCGCGGATCGGGCTTGCGCCGCAAATCGTCGTCGGTCTGCAATAAAATTTGAAAGAAGCGCGTCAAATCTTCTTCGCCGAACTGCTCGGCGGCGCGCGCCAGCGCGGGCCGCTGATCCGGGGTGGCCGCAATTAAATCCGAATCCGCGCCGCATACGCGCGCGATCAGCAGGTTGCGCATGTGCCGAATGGCCTCCCGGCAAAAATGTTGCAGGTTGCGACCTTCCTTCTGAAAGGTGTGCACCAGGCCCAGCGCGCGATCCGCGGAGGCCGACGCAATCGCGCCGACAAGTTCCTCCAAGGCATCGTCCGGCACCACGCCGAGCAGTTCGCGTACTTCCTTGTCGGGAATGGTGTCGCCGCAATACGCGCGAGCTTGTTCCAGCAGCGACAGCGCGTCGCGCAGGCTGCCTTCCGCCATGCGCGCAATCACCGCCAGCGCGCCGGGCTCGATGGTCAGATTTTCCTTGCGCGCGATCTCTTCGAGGCGCCCGGTAATTTCCGCGAAGGTCAGCGCGCGAAAATGAAAGTGCTGCGACCTGGATCGAATGGTGTCGACCAGGTTTTCCGGCTCGGTGGTGGCCATCACAAAAATTACGCGGTCCGGAGGTTCTTCGAGGGTCTTCAGCAGGGCATTCGATGCTTCCCCCGTCAGCATGTGCGCTTCGTCGAGGATCACGACTTTGCTGCGCGACGCGGCCGGAGCGTAGCGCACCATCTCGCGCAGCTCGCGAATCTGGTCGATGCCGCGATTGGAGGCCGCGTCAATTTCGATGACGTCGAGCGAGGTCCCCGCGGCGATTTCTTTGCACGAATCGCATTCGCCGCACGGTTCGGGGGTCGGCCCATTCACGCAATTCAGCGCCTTCGCCAAAATTCGCGCCGCAGTGGTTTTTCCAACGCCGCGCGCTCCCGAAAAAATGTAGGCGTGCGCCACGCGATTATTGCGGATGGCATTACCCAAAGTTTCCGTGACGTGGGTTTGCCCCACCAGATCGTTGAAAGTCTGCGGCCGCCACTTGCGTGCGATAACTTGATAGCTCATAGCGTGAGAAGGATCATGGATGACTTGCGTTGCACCGCCGGCCGCTCTGGCTTGAAAACGCGAGAGCGGCGACTGCGCGGCGCGAGGAACTTCGGGTGATCTGCGGCACCCGAGGCGTTCCCGATACCGTTGCTCCCTTCCGGGCCTGGCGGGGTTCGCGGGACCTCGTTGCACAGAGCCCGAAGCTCCACGCGCCGGCAGTCGCGCAGCGTCGCGGGACTGCAATGCTAAGTCTAGCACACAGAAGTTGCCGCAGTTTCAAGGGCGCACTGCGAACGCGGAGGGTGTTGCCCTCGCAAACGGACCAACGTGCCCGTTCGCGCACCAACTTATCCACATTATGGTTTCGCCGCGGGCGCGTCAGGAGGGCTAACGTCCGCGGGATTGACCCAATTCACTTTAAAAGGCCCCATGCCGTGAACTTGCACGATGGTTTCGCCCTTGGACATGGCGAAATGGCGCATCTCTTTGGGCATCGATATGAAATTTCCGACGTTCATCGTTTGCAGACTTGTTTCATCAAACTTTTCTCCCATGCCGACGAGAAACGTTCCCTTGAGCACGGTTACATTTTCGTCCGTAGGATGCCAGTGCGCCGGAACCTTGGAGCCGTCGGCACACCGCAAGCGAATCACGAACGGCGCACCCTCGGCACTCGCATCGCCCGCAACCGAAGCCAGGTCGCACCCCTTTATGATCGGCGTCCACTTCAATTCTCCAGAGCGCACGATTTTGTGGGACGCTGCCGTCTCCTGGCTGTAAACGCGCCCGCCAAACACCGCAACACCGGCCAACAGCGCGCAAACACCAACCAGACCCTTCTTTTTCATGGGAATTCCTCCGTCGAAAACAACTTGCGGCAACCATACCGTTCTCGCCGCTCCAGAAGCAAGGCGTCAATTAGAATTTTCCTGACAGTCCCAAGTTTTCGGCTCTATCGGGGCAATCCGGTATGCCGCACGCGACACATTCCAGAAAATGCTTGCCCCATCGAAGAAAAAGTGAAGTAGACTTTCGCCCGGATGGAGTTCCTCCCCATCCACCCCGCGTTTCGCGCAACGAAACACCGGGTCCGCGGCGCCAGCGGAATGTCACCGAGGCATCGCCTGGGTGTCGCCCCACGACACGGGGCCAGCCTGCACCACGGTGCGGGCAGGAGGAATCAATGAAAAAATTGCTGTCTTCGATTTTGGTTCTCGCGCTGGTTTCCACGTTGGTACCCGCATCCTTTGCCGAACCGCATCAGGTTCTGCAAGGAACTCAAGTGCACCTGACTCTCTTGAACGCCATCAGCACCTCGGCCTCCCGGGACGGCGATCCCTTCGTAGCGGTGGTCGCGGAGCCGGTGCTGCTCGGCAATCAGTTGCTGATTCCCGCCGGCGCACGCGTCAACGGCGTGGTTGGCACCATCGCCGCTCCCCGTCACTTTGCCATGATTCGCGGCGAAGCCTATATGAACCTCACTTTTCGTTCCCTGGAAGTGGACAGCCGGGTGATCCCGGTGCACATGAGCATCATCGCCATCGAGCAGCCGGGCCAAGCCAACGAAAAACCTCGTAAGGACATGAAGGTCGAAGAGGGTGCGCTGCTGCAGGAAAAGCACGATTATAAAGGCGACGTCCTGGCGGCCACCATCGGCACCGGCGGGGCTTCCATGGTCGGCTTGCTGTTCAGCCACGTGGTGCGCGGCTTCGGCATTGGCCTGGCCGGCAGCGCGGCGTACATCGTTTCCCGCAAGGGCAAGGATGTGGAACTCCCGGTGCAGTCCGGCATCCTGGTGCGCATGGACAACACCATCACCGTTCCGGTGACGACCGCCACCAACAACTCCGCCGCCACCGGCAGCCGCTGAAGCCTTTCGGAAAAAGAATGCGCCACTCGCTGCGAAAACGCGCGGCGAGTAGCGCAGCAGTGCTACCCGGCTAAAGTTTTGCCCGAAGCTCTCCGGGCTACTGCTTCGGAAAGTTGGGGTCGGCCTTCACTTCCAGCATTTGCTTGGTATGGCGCTCGCTATGCGCGGCGATGAGCAAAATCCACTCATAGCCGTCCATCTTCATGCCCATCGGGCTATCGACGGCGTGGGCCCGCAGGTCCGGCGTGGTCTTCAAGAATTCCTCGGTCGCCGCGCGGCTCTCGAGGAAATGCTTTTCCGCCTCCGCGGGCGAGCCGAAACGATTCGTGGGCCGCAGCGGCTCGGGCGCGTCCACTTTGTGCGAGCGGTCCGGGACCATGGCGATCACCGCGTCGTCGATCTTCTTCAGTTCGACCGCGTCCCGCGCGGGAATCGCGGGAGTTTTCATCACCTGCTCTTGGGTCATGCCGCGCAGCATATCCTCCGCCGCCGCGAGGTGCTCCATGACTTCCGCCACGGACCAGCGGTCGGGTGCCGGCTTGAAATTCCATTGCGGATCGGAGAGCCCCTGGGTGGCGTCCAGAACGCCCTTCTTCGTGGATTCCAAATAGCGCAGCGCGCGATCTCTGTCGGCTGGCGATATTCCTTGCGCTGTCGCTGCCGCCGCGCTGCCAACGGCCAAGAGCAAAGCCAGCACGCCCATCGAAAATTTCTTCATACCAGCGATTTCCTTTCTTTTTGCGACGGATCCCCGGATATCCGGGCCTCCAGCTACGTCACCGATTCTCCCTGGGCGGCGGTGCGGGACCTTAACTCTTCCACCGTCAAGTCTTCGGTGTGCCGGGCAATGTACCAGTGGTTGCCCCACGGGTCCACTACCCCTCCGTTTCGCTCTCCATAGGATTGATCCTTGGGTTCGCTTAACGACGTCGCCCCCGCGGAAATGGCGCTGTGGTACGTTGCGTCTACATCCGGCACATAGAGATGCAGGGTTGCCAGCCTTGGCCCCCACTCGCCGTGCGCTTCGCTGCACTCCAGCATGGAGTCTCCGATTTGCACTTTGGCATGGCCGACCACGCCTTGCGGCGAGGAATGCTCGATGGTCGCGCTTGCGCCAAAAGCTTTCTCCAGGAATCCGAGAAACTTTGCGGCATCTTTGACACTCATCCCCGGCGTGATGCTGCGCAGCCCCTCCGGCGCAAAATGCTTCCCGGACTTGTGGGTGGCAATGTACCAATGGTTGCCGGAAGGGTCTTTGATCCCGCCTTCCAGGTCGCCGTAATCCATGTCGCGCGGTTCGTAGAGCGATTGCGCTCCCGCGTTCACCGCGCGCCGGTGGACCTCGCGCGCGTCTTTCACGTAGAGGTGCAGGCCCGCCAGCATGGGCTTCCACTCGCCGCTGGCCTCGCCCATCTCCACCATGGAGTCGCCTAATGCGCGTCGCCGCATGGCTGATCAATCCATCCTCGCGCGCGACGCGAATCGTTTCCTCCGCGTCAAAAGCCTGCTTCAAGAAATCCAGCAGCCGCGAGATTCCTCCGCAAACCAAATAAGGGGTCAGGCTATGAAATCCGTCTGGAACGTATTTTGTGCTTGGCGTCATGTTGTCCTCGCATCCGCCACAGCTGTCGGCCCGCGGCGGTTGTGCTTCCTTCCCCATCTTCCAGGAGTTGGTGGCGGCTGGTATTGTAAAAAAACGAAGCAGGGAATAAGTGCCGTCGCCGCTAACGGCCGCCGTGTTATTCGAGGATCGGAACGTGACTCAAGTGCGGAGTACAGGCGGCCACGTACGTGCTGGGATTGATGCCCGAAAACGTCCGGAAATCGTGATTAAAGTGGGCCTGGTCGTAATACCCGCAGGACAGCGCGAGCTCGGCCCAATCGATTTCCCGGCCCGCTTGAATCACGCGCAGCACTTTTTGAAAGCGGCGCACCCGGCAAAACAATTTGGGCGTCAGTCCCACTTCTTTTGCGAACACATCGGCGAAGCGCCGCGCGCTCAGTCCGATCTGGTCGGTCACTCCGCGGATGGTCTTCCCCGCTGGCGCCGCCTGGAACTCTTTCAACGCGAAAGCCACCGCCGGATGCTTGTCAAATCCGCGCCACGCCCTGGCGAGCAAGGCGCGCTCCAGGATCTCAAACGTCTCGGTCTCCGTCCGGGCACCCAGCAAGCGCTCTCGCAATTCCCGGGCAAAAGATCCCCACAGATCCTCCAGCGGCACGTGCAGGTTATGGGTCTCGCTCGGCGGCACGCCCAGGAACGGGAATGCACCGCCCGGACGAAACTGCACGCCCACGACATCGGCCTGCTCTTCGGTATCGATCACGAAGTTCTCGGTATGCACGCCGCAGACAATCGTGCCAGGCATGGTGCGGCATTTTTCCAGATGGATGCGATCGTACGTGCGGGTCACATCCTCGCGAAGATTGATCACCAGCGCCACCGACCCATCGGGCATGAGCCGTTCCTTTTGGCCGCCGTGGGCGGGCTGGTAGGAGCGGTACAGCCACAGCAGCTGCACGAAGGAACCGAGCGGTGGTCCGGGTACGTGGTGACGAAACATGATCCTGATCCTGCCAGCAGCTTAGCGCACCGCCCCGGAGGGCGAAATACCTCTGTTGGCGACTTGGCTCGCGCGGGCCACAATCGATAGATTCCCGTCCCGCGCTTTCCAGGGTGTGCTATACTGACCTTGCGCTTAATACCGCGGTTGTGTAGTGCGGCTGCTCTGGGATAAATAAGTAGTTGATCTGAGAATACCCGCCTCCAGTTTCCTCCGTAAGTCTTCGGCGTAATCTAACTAAGCCTGGCAATGCCATTTGCCGAGCCCGCTCGCAAGTTTGTGTGCGCGCCGCAATGAGCTCAGCCAGCAAGAAAGCAACGAATGCAAAGTTTTTCAGAATTACCAGTCTCTCCTTATATGAAGGAGCGCCTGGCAGCAGCTCATTTTTCCATCCCTACCCCGGTTCAGGCTGCGGCGATTCCCCAGGCACTCGAAGGTAAAGACGTGCTGGCGACGGCGCAGACCGGCACGGGCAAGACCCTGGCGTTCCTGATCCCGGTGATCGAGCGCCTGCTGCAGCAAGCCACACCCGGCATTGCGGCGCTGGTTCTCGTTCCTACCCGCGAACTGGCCATGCAGGTGGTGGAGCAGTACAACGCGCTTCGCGGCAGGCAACTGGTGCCGGCGGCGCTGGTCGTTGGTGGCCTGGCCGAAGGCGCGCAGCTCAGCGCCATTCGCAAGGGCGCTCGCTTGATCGTCGCCACCCCGGGCCGTTTGGAGGATTTCCTCGACCGCAAGCTGTTCAACTTCCGCGATCTACGGATCCTGATTCTTGACGAAGCCGACCGCATGCTGGACATGGGATTTCTTCCCGCGATTCGCCGAATTGCAGCCATCCTGCCGAAAGAACGCCAGACCATGTGCTTCTCGGCTACCCTCGAATCCTCGGTCGTACATCTCGTGAAGGACTATATGCGGAACCCGGTGCGCCTGGCGTTCGGTTCCGTGCTCAAGCCTTCCGAAAACGTGCGCATGCAGGCCTTCGAGGTCTCCCTGGATCGCAAACAGGAAATGCTGAATGGCCTGTTGGCCAAGGAAACCGGGCGCTGCCTGGTTTTTGCCCGCACCAAGCGCGCCACCGACCGCATCGCCAAGAATCTGAACCGCGACGGCTTTTCCGCCGCCATGATTCACGGCGACCGCTCGCAGTCTCAGCGTACCGCAGCCCTCACGGGCTTCCAGCAAGGCCGCTACCGCGTTTTGGTGGCAACCGACCTGGCCTCTCGCGGCATTCACGTCCAGGACATCGCCCATGTCATCAATTTCGATCTCCCGGAACTCGCGGAGAACTTCATCCATCGCGTCGGCCGCACCGGCCGCGCCGGCAAACACGGCGTCGCTTCCACGCTGTTCGTCAGGGAGCAACGTTCGGAGCTCTTTCAACTGGAGCGCACCCTGGGCATTCGCATCGAAAGGCCGCGAGCGGACGAAACTCCGTCCCGCGTTTCTTCCGAAACGCCGATGCGCAAGAGGGAAGAGGCCGTCCGGCCTGAATCGGCAGCCAAGTCCACGCTGGTTCGGCTTCCCGGCGAGGTCCTTCAAGTCCAGCTAGACTAGTTGGTCGCCCAGCCCGGTAGGGGCGCAGCACTGCTGCGCCCCAAATCGGCAAGATGCAGACCGCTCGTTTGCCCGCATCCGCGAATGCGGAATGTTTTTCCCGACCAGCCGCTATTCGACAATCCAAAAAACGTGTATTTTCAGAGCCAGATTACTCATCCTTTTGGGACGAGAACACTTTGGAACCCATCTCGCACTTCTTCTATTCCGATCGCTTGAAGCTCCAGTTCTGGGACTACGGCCAGGATCACAAGCCGGCTCTCGTGCTGGTCCACGGCGCACTGGACCACGCCCGCAACTGGGATTGGGTGGCTCGCTCCTTCCGTGAGAACTACCACGTCTACGCCCTGGACCTGCGCGGCCACGGCAACAGCGCCTGGGCGCCCGGCGCCGCTTACACGGTGGCGGAGCACGTCCTCGATCTTTCGGCCTTGCTCGACGTCATCGACGATTTTCCGATCCGCATCGTGGGACATTCCCTGGGTGGCGTGATCACGCTGCACTACGCCGGTGTCTACCCCCAGCGCGTACAAAAAGCGGTGTCCATCGAGGGCCTGGGCTTCCCGCCGGAGCATCGCGTCCACGGTCCCGCATCGCAGCGCGCCCGCCACTGGATCGAAGAGGTCCGCGACCTGGAAAAGCGCCGCCCCAAGAGCTATCCCAGCCTGGACGCGGCCATGGCTCGCATGAAGGCAGCCAATCCCCGCCTTTCCGACGAAGTGGCGCGCCATCTGACGTTGCACGGCACGAATTGGGAATCCGACGGCTCCCTGCTCTGGAAGTTCGACAATTACGCCCGCGCCGTATCTCCCTACGGGCATCACCTGGAAGACGCCGTCGAGCTGTTCAGCCAAATCACTTGCCCTACGCTGTTTTTCTGGGGCCTGGCCAGCTTCTTGCCCGTGCCAGAAGCCGATCCGCGCTGGACAGCCATCCGCAACCGCCGCATGGTGCAAGTCCCCGACGCCGGACACTGGGTACATCATGACCAACTGGCTCTGTTCCTCCGAGAAACATCAGCCTTCCTGGACGGGTGATCCAGCGTTCTCTTGCCTCGGGCCACGCGCGAGCATCAAAGCCGATGAAATTCCACGCGTTCTCGGGTAGGATTCCGCCCATGCCTGCCAACTCTTTTTCGCGCCGCTCCTTCCTGGCTCTTTCCGCGACGCTTCCTTGGGCGCTGCGCACCCGCGCTGCCGCTTCGATTCCCATGGGCCTGGAACTCTTTTCCGTCCGCGAGGCTTTGAAAGAGAACCTCGAAGGCACGGTCCGTGCCGTCGCGCGCATGGGCTACCAGGGCGTGGAATTCTACGCCCCTTACTTCGAGTGGACCGAGGCCCAAACCAAGCAGATGCGCAAGCTCCTGGACGACCTCGGCATCCGCTGCTTCTCGACCCACAACGACAGCGCCTACCTGGAGAAGGACAAGATCAACCGCGCTCGCGACATGAATCTCATCCTCGGCAGCAAGTACGTCGTGGTGGCCTCCGCGAAACCCGCCGCGGGCCCCGATGGCTGGATGGCCGTCGCCGACCTCTTGAATTCCGCTGCCGAACAACTGGAACCGTCTGGCCTGAAAGCGGGCTACCACAACCATGAGGCCGAGTTCATTCCAGTCGCCGGCCGCCGCCCGATGGAAATCCTGGCAAAGAACACCAAGCCGTCGGTGATGCTCCAGCTGGATGTCGGGACCTGCCTCGAGGCGGCATCGGACCCGGTGGCGTGGATTCGCGCCAACCCCGGCCGTATCCACTCGCTGCACTGCAAGGATTGGTCGCCCGATGCCGGAAAGGGCTACAAGGTTTTGTTCGGCGAAGGCGAAGCCAATTGGAAAAACATCTTCGCAGCGGCCGAAAGCGTGGGCGGCGTGGAGTACTACCTCATGGAGCAGGAAGGCAGCAGGTTTTCCGAACTGGACACCGCTCGAAAGTGCCTCGACTCTTTCCGTTCCATGCGCCCAGCCTGAGGCAATATCAATTTCCGAGAATTTGCGAGCTTCTAGAAATCGTTCCAGTGCCGGATCTTTAAAAGGGAGGAAAGAGCGCCGCGCAACTGCCAGGGGACAAATTACACGGCGCTCAGGGGGTGTTGGCAGGATGACTGTGGGTTCGCTGAGGCACTACAGTTAGAGGAGCCTGTCTGCGAGCCGTCGGCGCGTTTCGCTCCTGCGCTGCGCCGGCCTGCCGCAAAATTGTTTGCAAAGTTTGCTTGTAACGCCATCTTCGTTTCGTCGCGCACACCGATTTCTCAACCCGCAGTTACCTGCTTTCGGTTGCGCCTTTCCAAATCACTTCATCAGCGACACTTACAACTGCAGGGATCGTGCCAAACTCCGGTTTCCCCAACCTCCTCTTTTTCTTTGTCTTGCGCGGGAGCATGGCGCCGGGCCTTGCGTCAAGCCGGGAAACTGTCTCCCGGTGGAACAGCGGCAGTCCGGCGCAGGAGTCTCCGCCAAGACGGAATCCAGGGGATGCCCTGGCCGCGATGTCAGGCCGCCGCTCCACCGGATTTCTCTTGAGACCGGCCATCCTCGCCGTCGCGCTTCAAATAGCGGTACAAACTGGTTCGCCCAATGCCCAGGATCTGCGCGGCCCGCAAACGGTTGCCCTGGCACATGTTCAGCACCCGCTGGATATGTACTTTGCGAACCTCGTCCAGCGACAGCGGCCGCCACTCATCGCCCTCCGCTGTGCGGGGTCCGCGGTGCTGCAGCTGCTCCGGCAGGTCCGCCAAGTCGATAAAGTCGCCGGTCGCGGTGATGCACGCGCTGGAAATTACATTCTCCAATTCGCGCACGTTGCCCGGCCAAGGGTGTTGCAACAGCGCCGCTTGTGCCCGCCGGGTCAGCCCGGAGATCTGCTTCCCGTACGCCTCGTTGTATTTCTTTAGAAAAAACTGCACCAGCAGCGCGATGTCTTCCAGCCGCTCCGCCAGCGATGGGATGCGGATCTGGATGGAGCTCAGCCGGTAAAACAGGTCCTCGCGAAAGCGCCCCGCCAGCACTTCCGCGCGCAGATCCCGGTTGGTGGCGGCGATCAAACGCACGTTGACCTGCTTCACTTCCGGCGAGCCCACCCGCTGTATTTCACGGTTTTGAATTACCCGCAGCAGCTTGGCCTGCATGGCCAGCGAGGTTTCGCCCACCTCGTCCAGAAAAACCGTGCCCCCGTTGGCGTACTCGAAAAGGCCGGGTCGCGTTTCCGTGGCCCCGGTGAATGCCCCGCGCAGGTGCCCGAACAATTGACTCTCCAGCAGCGTATCCACCAGCGCGGAGCAATTGCACACCGCCAGCCGCTGCTGGCTTACCGGGCTGATTTGGTGAATGGCCCGCGCCACCAGCTCTTTTCCCGTGCCCGTGGGACCCACGATCAGGACATTGCTGTAGTGCTTGGCCACCTTGCGCGCGAAGTCGAAAACCTCCAGCATCGCCGGACTCTTGCCCACGATCCCGTGAAACTCCAGGTCTTTCAGCAGTTGCTCTTCGAGCGCGCGCACCCGCCGCCGCTGGTCGTACAAGGCCGCCACTTCGTCCAGCGTTTTCTTCAACCGCAGGTGGTCGATGGGTTTCGGCAGAAAGTCGGTGGCGCCCCGGCGGATGGCCTCCAGCGCCGATTCCAGCGTATACTCCCGGCTCATCACGATGACGTGCACGCCCGGATCGCACTGCAGCGCGCGGTCGAGAAACTCGTACCCGCTCAATCCCGGCATGTGCACCTCTGCCAGGACCAGGCGGCAGTGTCCGGATCTCACCATCTTCAGCGCTTCTTCAGGATTGGCAGTTGGTATGGGCTCGTAGCCCATCTCGGTAACCAGCGTCGACAGGCTGTCGAGCAGTTCGGGATCATCATCGAGGATACAAGGAGTCAGTGAACTCTTGGGAGCGCTGACTTCCAGGGTTTTGGAATACGCATGGGCCATGCCACATCTATCGCAACGCGTGGGCCACCCTCGCACCAATTCGTTTCAAATCGGCGAGGAAAGAATCATCGCTCGATGGATGGTCCGCAAAGTCTCTAAGCCATGGCGAATCAGCGCTCTGCCGCCACTGGGCAAACTCCCGCAACCCCATGCGCATCGACGAGTCCTTGCGCATCCCATTTCTCAGGGCCTCTCCTGCACCCAATTCGGACCGCCGTGTGCCGTTTCGGTGTTTCACGTGCCCGGCACACCGCAGCAGACCATCTTTAGTTTGTTAATTTATTGTCGGACTGCCCTCGTTTATGCGTGGACCAGCGGGATGCAACCGAAATTGTTGCTGACCGTTTGGCGCTGCGGATACAAATTCCGCCTCGTACGCCACTGGAAGGGATCGGTCCGGGCCCAGGGGTTGCAGTAGCCGCAAAAACACTACCGCACCATCCAGAACCTTATGGCTCAAAGCCACCTGTTTGCCGGAATGCTCGTTCCATTCTAGTTCGGCCTTCTCCACAAAAAAGGTGTGGTGCAAATCCCATCCGGACACCTCGACGCGGTACCGGCTGACGATGGGATAGCACTCGGACGAAATCATGCGTGGCCTCCGCGGATGCACATGCAGCCGAAAGGCCAAGCCTCTCATCGATATGTGTAAGAAAATAAGTGCATTACCCGAGCCGGCGGGGCCTGATAGTGGGCCCGGACGAAACACCGAAGGGACAGCTGTGCCCAACTGAACCACTGCCTAGAAATGGCTTCGCAGCAGCAAATCGGTGGCGAAATTCTCCACCGGCGCATAAACATACCGGAACACCAGCAACCCTAACAGCAGACCCAGCCTCGCGTAACTGCTTCCGCGCAGCCAGTCCAGGTAGCGCTGCGCGGTGCCTTCACTCATGAACAGCATGATCACGCCGCTCCCGTCCAGCGGCGGCACCGGCAGCAAATTAAAGGTCCCCAGCAGCAGGTTCAGCGAGAAAAAAACCAGCAAAATGGTCATCGCGAAGTCCGGCCGGTGGGTGATCGGGTCCACATGCAAAAAGCCCGCCGACATCCCCACGCGCAAGCCGATCACGGCGAGCAGCATCAAAGAGTAGTTTGCCGCCGGGCCCGCCAAGGCCATCAACGCCGCCCGGCGCGGATGGCGTCGCTCCCATAGCGGATCGAACGGCGCGCTGGCCCACCCGATCATGCTCTGCGTAAACAGAAACGCCAGGATCGGAATGACCACCATGCCCCAAGGCTCTCGCTGAATGTGCGGCACCGGATTCAGCGTGACCTGCCCGCCCGACGCCGCGGTGCTGTCGCCTCCCAGTTTGGCCACCAACGCGTGGGCCGCTTCGTGGCAAGTGGTCGAAAACAGAAACGCCACGTAGGTGATGAAACCGAATACCAGCAGTTCCGGAGAGAAGTCAGGCATGGACGTAAAAGCGTAGAGGTTCCCGCCCGCATTTGCAAGCGCGCTCGGAAAAACCCGCGCCCTTGGAACTCTTTAGCGAAGCACCGCACAACCGCGTTGTTCGAGCCCGCAGAGCCACGCCGGCGGCCCGGCCAGCTTGTTCCACCGCAAATCCAGTTTCTCCAGATTCGGCAGCGCCCCGATGCTTTCCGGAAGCGCGGCCAGCCGGTTCCCCCGCAAGTCCAGAAAACTGAGGCTCGAGAGCGTGGCAATCGACTCCGGGATCGCCTCGAGTTGGTTGTTTCTCAAATCCAGGCAGGCGAGCCGCGTCAGCTTCCCGATCGACTCCGGAATGGCCGCCAGCCGGTTACCTTGCAGCCGCAACTCTCGCAGGTCTTGCAGGCCGCCAAGCGATTCCGGCAGCGCAGCCAATTCGTTGTTGAAGAGGTGCAGCTCTCTCAAATTCTCCAGATTCCCGAGCGATTCCGGCAGGCCTTCCAACCGATTGTTGTACAGCCTCAATTCGAGGAGGCCCGCCAGATTTCCGATCGTGCCGGGCAGCGATGTCAGTCGATTGTCGGTAACGTTCAGATAGCTCAACTTGCGCAGATTCCCCAGCGAATCCGGAACGCTGGTCAGCCGGTTGTTGCTGAGATACAGATAGCCGGAAAGCTCCGTTAAATCGCCAAGTTCTTCGGGCAAAGCCGTCAGCTCGTTGTGACCAAGGTCCAGTATACGCAGCCGGCTCAGCCCTCCGATCCTCGGAGAGATCGACGACAAGCGATTTTCGGAAAGATCCAGCGTGGTAAGCCGGGTCAGATTCCAGAGCGAGTCCGGCACCGATGCCAGCAAATTGTGGCCGAGCCTCAAATCTTCGAGACTGCCTACGCTCCCAAGACCCTCGGGCACGGACTCCAACTTGTTGCCGCGAACGTTCAGTCTCTCCAGCCGCGGCAACCCGGCCATGTCCGCCGGAAGGGAAGTCAGTTGGTTCTTATCCACATGCAGCTCGCGCAATTCACGTAGCTGACCCATCCATCCCGGGAGCCCGGCGAGCTGGTTCTCGTCCAGGTACAAGCTCCGGAGATCCCGCATGCCGCGCATCGATTCCGGAAGCTCGGCAAGTTGGTTGCCGGTCAAATCCAAATGCCGCAAAGCCGCCAGCTGCCCAAGCGAATCCGGCAGCGCCCGCAAGCCGCAGTATCGAAGCGCGAGGCCCAGGAAGGTCCCGTCCTTCGAGTACACCCCCAAGTTCTCCGTGATCCTGCCGCCACAGCCGCGGAGGTCGTCATCGAGTCCGCCGGAAACATGCGCCGGAGGTATCGGGCGACCCTCCGCCAAGTGACCCGACGCCCACGCCGCGGCCGCCAGCTCCCGCAACACGCTGAGTTCGCTCATTTCCGCGGGCCTTCCCGAACGCCCCACGTGGCGCTCATGGCCTGGTCCAGCGAAGTCTTTTCGTCCCGGCTCAGTGGCCGAGCCGCCCCCTTGGCCAGATCGCCCAGCGCCAGTGGTCCGATGGCCACGCGCACCAATCGCAACACCTCGATTCCCAACACTTGAAACATTCGCCGAAGGTGCCGGTTTTTTCCTTCGTCCAGTACGATTTCCAGCCAGGAATTGCGCTGGCCTTGCCGCAAAATCTCCGCGCTCCGCACGCTTAGGAATTCTCCTTCGTGGTGCACGCCCTTTCGCAACGACGCCAGCACTCCTTCCTGCGCAACCATCCCGATCTGCACGTGATACGTCTTGGCCAGGTGGGTTTCCGGCGCCAGCACCCGGGCCGCCCACTCCGAATCATTCGTCAGCAGCAGCAAACCCTCGCTGGCCTTGTCGAGCCTCCCTACCGGCGCCAGCCACTTCGCTCCCTCGCCGCCGGCAGCGCGCAGGGAATCGTAAACCGTTTCGCGGCCTTTCTCGTCGGAAGCGGTGGTCACCACATTGCGCGGCTTATTCAATATGAAATAAACCATCGCAGCAGCCGCGATCGCCCGCCCATCGACCTCGATGCGGTCGCGATGCAAATGCGCGGGCGTCTCCGGGTTCCGCCGCACCACGCCGTTAAGCGTTACTCGCCCCGCCTGAATCAGCGCACTGGCTTTTGAGCGAGAGCAAAACCCCAGTTTGGATAACGCCCGCGCCAGGCCAATTTTTCGGCCGTCAACATCTGCTGTGCTCTTGCCGCCGTGGCGGTTCGCAGTTTGTCTGGGAAGATGGCGGCGCACGCGGGAATTATATGCGGCCCGACCAGGAATCGCGCAAGAGAGAGGGGAACCGCCTATTTGGTTAGGCGAAAACTCGGGACGCGAAGCAAAGGTGTGCAGGAGAAGGGAAAAGTCGACCGGAAAGGTCAGCAGGAAAAATTCAGAAGAAGGAAGAAGAAGGAGCGCCGCGTCCCAGCCCTACCGCTTCGTTCTAGCGAAGCGTCCACGCCGCCCCTTCTCGCTTCCAATTGCGAACTTGGTAGCCCGCACCCGCATCCTCGCAGAGATGGCTATGCACCTCCATACCGTAAATCCAGTATGCCGACCCCAAAAACTCCGTTACCCCTGCGAGCGGCTTCGGTCTTAGCAAAAATCTCCGGTTGGGACTTCGAAACACTAAAAGCGGCGACTTGTACTCGCCGGCGAGAGCCAACGCGCCCGCAATTTAGCCAGGCTCGTCCCACAAAGCACGTCCTTTGATCTCTCGTTTGCGTCTAAACTGATGCAACTCGAATCGCCAAGGCCCAGGCTGACCCAGCGTCACGCTTAAATATCGTGACGCAGCGGGCGCCGCCGCTTCTATGCGCGAATGTGGCCTGCAACCGGCAAGTTCTGACCCTATGCTTCAGAATCTCACGCTCCATTCGGTAAGGCTCCGCAGGACCATCTATGTGGTCCTTGCCTTCGTCGCGCTAGCCCTCGCCACCGGCGTGGTAATTCTTGCTCTGCACTGGCCCTTTTCGCAGGATCGCATCACTCAATCCCTCCAAGGGAGCTTCCCCGCGATCGTCACCTTCCAGAAATTTCACCCCACCTACTTTCCGCATCCCGGCTGTGTCGGCGAAGGCGTGGTTTTCAAACGTCTTGGCAGGCCCCTGGACGCCCCGCCCATCGTCATCATTCAACGCATCACCTTCGAGGGGCACTATATCGACATCTTGCTGCGCCCTGGCTATCTGGCCCGCATCGTCATGAACGGCTTTCGCGTCCAAGTCCCGCCCATCGGAACCCCGCTCCAGAAATCCGATTGGAAGGAAACCCCCTCGGCCATCCGTGTCGATGAAATCGTCGCCGACGGCGCTGTCCTCGAAATCGCTCGCGCCGATCCTCACACCCCGCTGCTCTTCGATATCCACACTCTGAAGCTGGGTTCCGTCAGCCGCGGCAGACCGATGTCTTACACGGTCTCGTTCCATAACCCGCTTCCGCCGGGCGAAATTCACTCCCAGGGCCGATTCGGTCCGTGGAACTCTGACGATCCCGGCCAGACTCCGGTGGCCGGGCAATCCACCTTCCAGAACGCCGATCTCGGCGTCTTCGACGGCATCGCCGGGATGCTCTTCTCCGAAGAGAAATTTCAGGGTCCATTGCGGCACATCGAAGCCCAGGGCAGCATCGACATCCCCGATTTCATGGTCACTCGCAGCGAGCATTCCGTCCACGTGACCAGCCAGGTCCACGCCTTCGTCGACGGCATCAATGGCGACGTTGAACTCGAACACGTGAACGCCGCCTTCCTCAAGACCCGCGTCGACGCCAAGGGCAAGATTGCCGGTCAGGCCGGCCAACACGGCAAGACCACTTCCGTGGATTTGACCGTACGTGACGGCCGCATCCAGGATGTGCTCCGGCTATTCCTCCGCGGACCCAAGCCGCCGCTGAATGGCACCACCAACTTCCGCGCCCACGTGGTGATTCCTCCAGAAGACCGCTCGTTTCTCCGGAGAGTCCGCCTCGCCGGAGATTTCGGCGTTGCGGGCGGCGAGTTCACCAAGTCTTCCGTGCAATCCGATGTAGACAACCTCAGCGAAAAAGCCCGCGGCGTAAAATCATCCGATAAGCCCGAAGACGATGACCCCGACCAGGTCATCTCCGGCCTCGCAGGTCATGTCGAGCTTCGCAACGCTACCGCCACCCTCAGCAATTCGTCCTTCGTGGTTCCGGGTGCTTCCGCTCAGATGCACGGAACCTACAATCTTGAAAGCGAAGCGGTCAATCTGCACGGCACCCTCAAGACCGACGTCGAGTTTTCCAAAATGACCAGCGGCTTCAAGTCCGTCCTGCTTAAGCCCTTTGACGTGCTGTTCAAGAGGAAACATGCCGGCGCCGTGGTCCCGGTGCACCTGACCGGCACGTATGCCGCCCCCCAAATCGGACTGGATCTGCCTGTACCCGGCCAAAACACCTCCACCCAACCCTCCCCCGCCGTAAACCCTTAAGAAATATTAGCCTTAGCGTAGCGGCCGACTGGGCCTGAGACCACCCCCCGGGAAGCGCCCGGTCGTCCCGAAAACCCCGATTCCTGCAGGGCCCTGCCGACTGCGACGAGGGGCTCGCGAATCGGCCCAAACGCAGCGCTATCGCCCGGTCCCACCCGGACGCGAAACCGCTATCAGCCCTTTGCGCAATGCCAATTCCCTTTGTTCTTCCAGCCCCGGCCGCCCTGGCTATAGTCACATTAGGGGTCTCTCATCCATGCGGCGTGTCCCTATTGGAGTTCACTCGCTCATTCTTAGCGCTCTGGCCGTAGTCCTGGGCCTGCTAAGCATGTGGGGGTGTGCGGGAGGGTTTCAAGGCGCCAAGCCGGCGGCGCAAAGCACAAATCCGCCACCGCCGCGGGCCCAGAGCCTGGTTCCCAGTTCCACAACGCCGCCCTATAAAGCGTCGGTCAACCTGGTTCCGACTTTCTCTGGCGGCACCGCCGTCATCGGCTCCGGCGGCGTAGGCAGTTCCGACATAACGACATCCGCCGTGAGCGGCTCCTCCTATCCGACTCCGGCCCTGACCGCCACCAAGACGTACACGCTCACGGTTACCAGTCCCAGCGGGGCCGTCGTTTCCACAACTTGCGTCGTTACCCCGACGCAAGTTCTCATCACCCCGATTTTACCGGCGAATCAGACCTTCGCCCCGGGACAACTCAGCTTCGCCGCCGTCGCTAGCGGCGGCCTGACCAACAACCTGACCTGGAGCGCCAGCCTCGGAACCTTCGGCTCCAATGTCTGGACGTCCCCCGCGGCCGTCGGCACGTACACCATCACCGCCACCAGCGTCGACAACCCCGCCGTCTCCGTTTCCACCACCGCTAAAATCAGCGGTCCCATGATTCTGGCGCAACCCGTAAGCCAGCACATCTGCACCGGCAGCGGCTTGGCGTTGTCCATCACCGCCACCTACGCCGCCAGCTATCAATGGAATTTCAATGGATCGCCAATCCCCGGCGCCACCAGCTCCACGTACACCGTTTCCGGCGCGGCAGCCGCCAACGCCGGCAATTACACCGTCACCGTCACCAACGGTATTGGCAGCGTGATCTCCAGCGTAGCCGCAATCGCAGTGGGCTCCACCATCACCTCCAATCCCACAAGCGTCTCGCTCCACCCAGCCCAGACCGGCAGCTTTTCCGTCAAAGCCCAGGGCTTTAGCCCGTTCACCTATCAATGGTTCCAGATTCCGTCCGGCGGCTCCTCGGGAGTGGCCATCTCCGGCGCAAACTCTAACCTCTATATCACCCCGGGCGTGGACCTGACCTACAACGGCGCCAAGTACTACGCCAACGTCGTCGACTCTTGCGCCGGCGTCCCCCTGACCAGCACCTCGGCCGATCTAACGGTAACCGCAGGCAACACCTCACCCACGATCATCACCCAGCCGGTAGGTGTGAGTGTCGCGGCAGGAAGCACGCCGTCGTTCACAGTAGTCGCCACCGGCACCCCGGCCCTCTCTTATCAATGGTTTAGGATCCCCGCGGGATCAACCACGGGCGTCTCCATCGCCGGCGCCACCTCCGCCACCTACATGCTGCCAGCCACAGCCACCACCACCGCCAACGACCAAGACGCCTACTATGTCGTCGTAACCAACGCCTTCGGACAAGCCCTTTCCCAGCACGCGACTCTCGCGGTCGGCAACGGCATCCTGCTGCAAATCACTGGACAACCGGTCACCCAATACGTGGACGTGGGCGCCCCCGCCACCTACCAGGTAACCGCCATTTCCAGTCTGCCCCTCACCTATCAGTGGTACGAAGCCCCTCCGGGCAGCGCCACCTTCACGGCCATCCCCGGGGCTACAAGCTCCACCTATACCCTGGACTCCGCCGCCCTCACCGACAACGGCTCCGTTTTCCACGTTGTGGTCAGCAACGGCACCACCGCCTCGGTCACCAGCAATGCCGCGGCCCTCTTCGTCGGACCCCTGTCCGGCGTTCCGGACCTTTGCGACTCGACCTGGTCCGCCCTCGGCAATGCCTCGGTGGGCCCTGGGTGCACCGTCCAACTGGCCGCCGCCACCTTCAACCAGCACGGCGAAATCGTCTGGCCGAATCTCATTTCCACCGGCGACATTCAGCTCAGCTTCACGGTAACTCTCAGCAATCCCAGCGCGATTCCCGCCGACGGCTTCGCGGTAGTGCTGGGCGATCCCTCTCTCGGCGCGACGCCCACCAGTCTGGGCGCAACCGGCATGGGCCTGGGCGCGAAAGGCATTCCCGGCCTGGTCTTCGCTTTCGACACCTACCACAACGCCGGCGACCCCCCGGTTCCTTATCTCGGCGTAGGACGCGGCGAAGCTGCGCAGTTTGAAAACCCCTGGTTCGCCGTCAACACCAGCATTCCAACGCTGGTCGCCGGCGGCATGACCATCACTCACGACTACACCGTGTCCCTGGTGCAGGGACAACTGACCGTGACCCTGGACGGCGTGCAGGTCGTTTCCGGCACCGTCATGCCTCCGCCCGTGGCCTATCTATATGTCACCGCTTCCACCGGCGGGTCGTACGAAGACACCGTCATCAGCAACGTAAGCGCCACGGTTTCAGTTCCTTGACGCGAACGCGAAGCTCCCGCGCAGCCTTGAGAGCGCGCAGCTTCAGGACCTGGAAGAGTTTGAGGAGAACGGCAATGCGATCGATCCTACTGATAACCGCCGTGCTGCTCGCAGCAGCATCGTCGGCCATGGCCCAAGACCAGGAGTCCTACAACGGCGACGTCGCCGCCACCTACCATTGGGTGCGCTCCAACGCCGGACCCGGCCAGTGCGGCTGCTTCGGTCTGAACGGCGCAGGCATTTCCGGCTCCTGGAATTTCCGCGGCCCCTGGTCCCTGGTGACCGAATTCAGCTCCGAGTACACCGGAAGCGCCCCCACCACAGGAAGTTCTCTCACCCTGACATCGATTCTAGCCGGCGGCCGCTACTATCTCCCGCAACCCTGGCTGCACGGCTCCCATAAGCCGTTGCCCTTCGCCCAAGTTCTGGTAGGCGCAGCTCACGCCGGCGGCGGCGTAGCCGGAATCGGCGACTCCTCCTACGGCTTTGCCACCCGCATCGGCGGCGGCATCGACGTCCGCCTCAATTCCCGCTTCCTGGTCCGTGTCCTTCAGATCGACTACGACCTAACCCACATCGCCAACGCCACCAACAACCACCAAAACAATCTCCTGGTAGGCGCCGGCTTCGTCTTCCACTGGTCTCACGAAAGATAGTCCTCAGTTTGTCGTGGCCATCTACCGCCTTGCCGAGAGCCTTGGCTTGTAGCGCTGGCTTGGCCTGAAATACCGAAGGGGGTCCCTGCCGGCCAGCGCCTTCACGTGCACCGGAGTCTCCGGAAACCCCTGAAGACACGCCCTGGCCGTTCTCCGCAGGCAATACCAAACGTCCGGCACCCGTAGCGGCCGCCGACCGTGGCGGGTGCCTTTGAGTTTTTCCACGTCCAATCGAGACCATGGACACCCGCCATTACAACTTATGACCCAGAAAGATAGTGTGCCGCGGACCACCGTTTTTCGCCCGGCCACGCACCCGCCGCACCTGCACGTCGAACCCCCCATCGCGCAAGCGTTCCGCGAATTTTCGATCCTCTCGAGCCGCCCAAACCGCCAGCACCCCACCCGTCTTGAGAGCCCCGCGCGCAACAGCTATCCCGCGCCCATCATAGAGCCCAGCATTGTTCGAGACGGTAAACGCAGCCGGCCCGTTGTCCACGTCGAGCAGCACAGCATCGAATTGCCCGAGACCCGAACGGAGAGTGACGGCGACGTCCCCCATCTCCACCCGCACACGCCTGTCCTTAAGCGGGTCCCCCGCCAAAGGCCCGAGCGGCCCACGATTCCACTCCACCACCGCAGCCACCAGCTCGGCAACAACCACCGTCGCATCCGCCGAGAGCAGATCAAGCGTAGCCCGCAGCGTGAAACCCATTCCGAGCCCCCCAATCAGCACCCTAGCCCGCTCCACCCCCCGCACCCGCTCGCACGCGAGCGCAGCCAACTCCTCCTCCGACCCGTGCACCCGGCTGGACATAAGCACCGCCCCGTCAGCCAGTATGAGGTACTCGTCGCCGCGGCGAACCAGCTTCATAACCGTACCGTCGGGAGAAAGCGTCTGGCCGACCAACTCGAAAGGCTTCACGAACGCGATGTTACAGCGACGCCAAATGTAATGGCCAGTCTTTAGACTGGCCAGAGGGCCTTCAATATTGGTAGCGCCGGCATCCATCCCGGCTCTTCGCTCCGCTGGTCGGCGCCACCGTGTCTGGTGTCACGGCGCCCTCTCGATAGCGGCGTGCCTTACAGAACCTGGCCATCCGTGGACGAATCCGGCAACTAGTATGCCTCTCGGGTCAGGCACTGGCTGCTGACGTGCGCCAGCCGAGTTCCTCTCGAATGGTGTGGAACATGGCAGCCGCCCCGCTTTGACCCGCCTGAACCACGGGTTTTCGGTCAAAGATCCAGAACCGGATCAAGTTCGCGATCCCACCAACCGCTCCAGCGAGAGCCAATGGTCCGCCAAGTGCGCTAATGCCAATAGGGATGAGCGTGAAGGCGAACTTTTTGTAGACCGTGCCGACGGCTTTCTTCGTGGCTGCATTATATTCCTCAACATACTCCGCCATTTCCTGCAATGAGTTTCCGCAGGAGATGCCCGTGCGAATCGCGTCGTCTTGCCACTTGTACATCTGCGCTCTCTTCTCCCGGAACTCCGAATCATCGGCAAGATCGACTGCCTCCCGCAGGAGTTCCATCTCGGTCTTGCCCTGCGGTTCAGGAACCAGGAATTGATGGGCCAGCGCAATCGACAGAGTTTCATGTCGCTCCTGGTCGTCAGTCGGGAGCCACTCCTCCTCAACCGCATCAATGGAGGGATAAGCCGCTACGATCGCTACAGGGATGGCCCCAGCAGGCCCGGGTGGCCGTAGTTCGGTCGCTAGCAGGCGCCGGGTTAATCCGTAATTGGCCTCTCGGTCTACAATTTGTGCGGTTGCCGCGCGCTGCTTGAATAGCTCATCCGTGTACTGGTTCCACGGGACGGGAATCGCATGTCGTTTGCTCTCATCCCCATCGGCCCGAAGTACTTCGAGAATCGAGTCAAGTCGGCCGGGCGCCCACCCAGCCTGCGACCACCGGTCTCGCTCAATGGGATCCGCGGGATGCGGAATCACGAGTCGGTCATACATCAATACATCGGCAGCGAATGGTTGCGGGCGCATATGATCGCGCACCGAAAAGGTTCCCCACCGCTCTCTGCTCATACGCACCTCCTTGGCGGCCCCAACCTTAAGTTTCAGACTCCGGCTCATTATAAGCCCGGGCTATCGACCAGGCGTTAATAAACGTAGTGATAACTCATACCCGAGAGCACAGGTGCGCTCAGGTGGGTGCCCAACGTGTCGATGCAAGTAATAGTACTATTATTCAATTGACAACATAGCCGTCTCCCTGCTATACTCCGTCGTGTCGCTCGCAAACAACCTCGAGGGTCCCGCCGCTTCCGCTACCAACAGTTGCCCTGCCTTCCAGCCAACCATAGCGAAACGAGCCGTTCCGCCTCACCCAAAGAATCGCTCCTTTGTTTTCAATCACTTCGGAACTCCTCCGTAAAGCATGCACACTCATCGGTCCTTTGTTTTCAAGTATTTACAAACTCCTCTTTTCGTAAGTCCTTTTCCTTGATACTCATGCAAACTGCTAGGGGGAGTGGGGGGGGGTAAAAAAGCGAACCCCAGGCGAAACCAGCTTCAGATTACTCGTCACTCGCCACTTTCCCCTATCTCCTTCAGAATCAAAACGATGTATCACACGACGAGCTAACCCTCATGGAATCAAAACGATCCACAAAACATACGGGGGGAGGGGGGAGTCCGCAGCACAGCACAGCCATTCGTGGCTGTGGGGCCCGGCTAACAAGCTGGAGAGGGAATCCTGCCTCGTCACTTCTTCAGGAGGGCGTCGATGGCCGCTTGGGCGATGGCTTCGTCGATCTCTGACTTTGCGCCGCTGGCGGAAATGCCGCCGAGGATTTGGCCGTCGACCAGAATCGGCAGTCCACCTTGGTTGGGGAAGAAGTCCGGAAAGGCCAGTGCCTCGACATTGCCTTTTTTCACCGTGTCGGCGGCGTCCTTCGACGGACTCTTGTACAGCGCGGCGTGTCGCGCCTTCTTCTGCGCGAATTCCACGGTGTTCAGCGGCGCCCCGTCTGCTTTTTGCAGAAAAAGGAGATGACCGCCATCGTCCACGATGCAAATGGTCACTTCCACGTTTCGTTTTTTGGCTTCCGCTTCGGCGGCCGCGACCATCGTCTTGACGGCCGCTAGGTTCAAATATTTCTTGCTGGGAAGATCGGTGGGCGAGTTTGTGGCAGAGGTCGCCGCGGACGTGGCCACGAAAAAAACCAGCATCACAAAAAGTAGGTTGCGCATGCGCAGGATGCTACCAATTGCCTCTGGGCTTTGCCAGATGAAATGCAAACAGCCAGCGTTTGCAAGAGCCCCGCGATGATTTGTGATGATTTCGGCGAGCGAAGAAGGGCAGCAAGGCTGCGGAGTCACGGAAAACGATGGCGCGCCC
The DNA here is from genome assembly GCA_963788495.1 of uncultured Acidobacteriota bacterium. Lineage (GTDB taxonomy): Bacteria > Acidobacteriota > Terriglobia > Acidiferrales > UBA7541 > Acidiferrum. The sequence goes on from CAWBGX010000010.1 coordinate 1,107,552, forward strand.
GGAGGGACTTGAACCCCCAACCCTCTGGTTCGAAGCCAGATGCTCTATCCATTGAGCTACGGGCGCTCCATGGGCATTATAACCATAGGAATCGGTTTCTGGCTGTTGCGTTTGAGGTACCAGCAAGGGCTGAGGCCCAGGTGCGGAAACAAAGAATGAACGCAGGGCGTGTTCACCTCCGGCTGCCGCGCGTCGAATTCGTATTCGGTCGCTCCGTTTTTCTGCGGAATCGCGTACAGCCGCTCCATCAGCACGTTTCCAAAAGCTTCCCCCGCCTTCGGGTGCGCCATGCGGTAGCGCACCCGCAAGTAATCCCCGGCGTAAACCAATCCGAGCAGAAGAACCACGCCGGCGAGCGCGCGTTTCGCGATCGTGCCGATCGCCTTCACGAGATCGCTCTCATGTTCATCGCTAGGGTCGACATAAAAATGCTCGGCATGGAAACGCTCGGCACAAAAATGCTTGGCACAGAAACACCCGAGGCAAAAAACGTCTGGCATACAAATACTGGAAATACAGGCACGCGGCACGGAAACAGCACGGACTACTGCCGCTTCGCCGAAACTTTTCCGTTCCTCGGCAAATTGCAATCACGAGCATAACATTGGCAGCGCGTTTCCTCTTTCGCGTCGCGCATCCGGGCCGGCCCGATTCCCTGTGATAGACTCCGGCTCATGCAGCGGCGTCAGTTTCTGGTTCTCTCCGCAGCCAGCATTGGCGGAGTGCTGGTCTACACACTCGATCGCCGCGCCATTCGTCTCTCCGCGCAAGAAAACAAATCGGTCCGCATTCCTCTGCGTTTTTTCTCGCAGGCCGAAGCGCTCATCGTGGCGGCCGCCGCGGCGCGAATCTTTCCGAGCGACGACGCCGGCCCCGGCGCCCGCGAAGCCGGCGTGGTCATCTACATCGACCGCCAACTCGCTGGTCCTTGGGGCCGCGACCAGCGCCGCTACACGCACCCGCCCTTCGACGAAGATTTTCCGCCGGAACTGGGCTATCAAGGCCAGGCCACGCCGCAAGAACTTTATCGGAGCGCGCTCAAGGGCCTGAAAGGTTTCGACAAACTTTCCTCCGCAGAGCAGGACACCAAGCTCGCCGAAATCGAAGACTCCTTTTTTTTCGAGCTGCTGCATCGCAACACCATGGAAGGCATGTTCTGCGATCCCCTTCACGGCGGCAACGTGGACATGGTCGGCTGGCAACTGATCGGTTTTCCTGGCCCGCGAATGAGCAACTACGAAGACATCGACAAACATTTTGGAGAAGCGTTCCGTCCCAAACCGATGAGCCTGCGCGAGTCCAGCGGCATCGAGGCGCATCCCCTCGAGGACGAAAAGTGAAGACGCTTCCGCACGTGGACGTGGTCATCGTGGGCGGCGGTTGGAGCGGGCTGCTGATGGCCAAGGAAATCGGGTCGCGCAGCGCGCTGAACGTCGTGGTGCTGGAGCGCGGCGGGCCGCGCAAGACCGCGGACTACGCCGGCGACATGGATGAGCTGGACTACTCCATTCGAATGCGCATGATGCAGGATTTGTCGCAAGAAACGGTCACGCTGCGGCATTCTTCTAAAGATCGCGCCGCTCCGATGCGGCAATACGGATCATTTCTCCCGGGTTCCGGCACCGGCGGCGCGGGAGAACACTGGAACGGAGTGGTGCCGCGGTTCCAGCCGGATCTTTTCGAACTGCGGTCGCAGATGCTCGCGAAATATGGCGCGGATCGCCTGCCGCAGGATCACGCCATGCGCGATTGGGGCGTCACTTACGCAGAGTTGGAGCCGTACTACACGCGCGCCGATCTTTTGGTGGGCTCTTCCGGCAAAGCTGGAAATCTGCGCGGCCAGCAAATCGATGGCGGAAACATTTTTGAGGGCTCACGCGGCGCCGAATACCCTAATCCTCCGCTGAAGATTCCGTATTTTTCTTCACTCTTCCACGACGCTGCAAAATCTCTGGGATACCATCCTTATCCAAGCCCGGCGGCCACGCTCAGCCGCGCCTACGTGAATCCCGATGGCGTGGCGCGCGGGGCCTGCTCGTTTTGCGGCTACTGCGAGCGCTTTGGGTGCATGATCGGCGCCAAAGCGCAGCCGACCAACACGTTGTTGCCGGTCATCCAGAAGCACAAGAACATTTCCATTCGCAATGGCGCGTGGGTTCGCCGGGTGGTTCACGACTCGGGGCAGAAAGAGGGCAAAGCCCGCGGCGTGCGCTACATCGATTCCACCGGAGAGGAAATCTTTCAGCCCGCGGATTTGGTCTTGCTGTGTTCCTGGACGATGAGCAACACCAAGCTGCTGCTGCTTTCCGGCATCGGCCTACCCTACGATCCCGCCACCGGCAGAGGAACGCTTGGGAGTAACTTAACGCACCAAATCTTATGGCCCGGCGTCAGCGCATTTTTTGAAAAGCCGCTCAACCGCTTCATGGGTTCCGGCTCGGCGGGCGTGGTCATCAGCGACTTGGACGCCGACGTGTTCGATCACAGCAAACTTTCTTTCCTGCGCGGCGGAACGTTGTCGGCCATGAGCTTTGGCCATCGCCCGATTGCCAATTTCGGCAGCGTTCCTCGCTCGGTCAAGATGCGTTGGGGCTCGGAATGGAAAAAAGCGGCGATCTCCTACTACGATCGAACTGGCCGCATCGGATTCGCGGGCGAGCACTTGCCCTACAAAACGAACTACATGGACTTGGATGGCACTTACAAGGATCGCTTCGGCGACCCGCTGCTGCGCTTGACGCTGGATTGGCAGGACAACGAGCGGCGCATGGCGGAATTCGCGCAAGAGAAGGGAAGTGAACTGGCGCGCGCCATGGGCGCGACGGAAGTGCACCCGTCGCCGCCGCTGGGAAGATACGACGCCACGCAATACCAGTCGACCCACGTGCAAGGCGGAGCGATCATGGGCAGGTCGCCGGAAGATTCCGTGGTGAACACGTATTTGCAGCACTGGCAAATGCCCAATCTTTTCGTGGTGGGCGCCTCGTCGTTTCCGCAGAACGCCTCCGCAAACCCCACGCTCACGATTCTAGCGGTCGCTTTTCGGTCCGCCGACGCGATCGTCAACCGCTACCTGAAGAGCCCCGCGGCGCTGGCCTAGTCGTCGCTTCTCTTATATTGGCGGTTCTTCGGCGGTGCGGTGAAAATGGCGGAACTCGGTGGGTTTCCGGCGGCGCAACAACACTGCCAAGCGCGCAACGATTAGCTACCAGTCAGAGGCGACCAAACCGCGAATCCCCACACGAAAGCTATCGCTCCAGCAAGCCGTTCTCAACCAGATAGTTTCAACTCACGAATCGCTTCTCCAGCGCCGCTCAGGTTCGCGAGCCGCATCTCGGAGTACTTGCGGGACAGAAGCACGCCTGGCGCGCCAGCGCGGAACGCCGCCAGGACTGCTTCCTTAACGCTTTGCGGCGTACACTTGCTGTTGTTGGCCTCGGTGGGGATATCGATATCAATGCCTGGCCAGATGAGAGTGTTGGTGCCGGCAACCCCCTGAAGCGAGCGCTTCGTTTCGCGGAAGACGTAATCCGCCGAAAGGCCGGTGTGAGGAATCTGATCGTAACTGCCTTCCTTAAATCCCATCACCGCATAATTAAAATCGATGAGACTCTGCTTCGAGAGATCTCCATAAAGTGTCGAGCCGATGTTGTCTGCATAGAACGCCATGCGTTCGCCGCCGACGTTGTTGTACATCACGACCTTGATGAAATCCGAATAATTTGAGAGCTCATGAAGATCCTGTTCCGCGCGGTAGATGGGATTGAAGGAATTGTTGTGCCAGATGTGCCAGCCTACCGGCACCGCCGGCTTCGCGGTCTTTACGGTTTTGTAGATCGCAGCGTAGGTCTCGCGAAGACTGTCTGTCCACAGCATTTCCCAGGCAGCTAGTTCGGGATATCGCAACAGCAACCGCCAGAATTGAACGTAGTAGCCGTCCACGGGGCGCTGGCCGCTTCGCGCCGAACGCACGAACTTTTCCAATTCCAGAAAACCTTGCCGGGCGCGCTCCACATTGATACCGCGCTGTTTTGCTTTGCTCCGGCAAAACTCGCAGAAGCAAGTCACCTTATCCGGATCGACCGGCGGTATGTCGTGGGTGGCTCCCAAGCTGTCTGAAAGCGCGCCCTGCCGTTCGGACCCCCACATGATTCCGTCGATGTCATAGGACCGCGCATAGTCCTCGACCAGCCCGGTCAGGAAATTCCGGTAGTCCGGATTGTTCACGCACAGCGTCTCCGCATTCCGCCCGTAGAGGTCCCGCTCCTGCAGCTTCTCGATGTTCGGTAAGTCGGTGCGGAATACGTCCTCAAGCCAGCACATAACTTTCATGCCGCGCTTTTTAGCGGCAGGAAGCACTTCGGCAAGGATATCCAGGTTGCCGTGGTCGGGCGCGCGGGTGTCCTTGAGAACCGTGTTTTTGTAATACTGAGGATGAGGGGTGGCAAAGTTGCCGCCGTGAAAATTGAGGTCGTACTCCTGTTTGCCATGATCCGGCAGCGGTTGGCCGGGAATCTGTCTTCCCGCGATGCCTCGGCCATAGGTGAACACCGCAAGAAACAGCGTATTCACGCAGGCGCGTTCCTGAAGCGTATCAAGCACTTTCTCGGTGCCTTCATCCACGAACGAAATTGCCCCGACTTGGATGCCGATCATTTTGGAGGATGCCGCAGGATGTGCTGGAGCCGGCAGGGCCAACGCAGCACCGGCGCCAGCAGCGATCTTCAGAAATTCACGGCGATTCACATCCGATTTCAACATGAATTGCTCCTACGGTCCTTGCTATCGCTTGCGGTGCCGCACGATGGCCTAAGCGTTGCGTGCGGGCTGGGCCCGCGCGCCATGCCTTCGCGTCTAGACCAACGGTTGGTCAGGTCTGTAGTTGTGGCGCAGTGTCAGCGACCCATCGGGATTGACCCGTTGCCGGCACGCCCAACGAATCGGGTGCAGCACGCCCTTGACCTCCAGCTCGGCTTTCAGTCGCAGTCCTTCCCACTTGGCGCCCGCCGGCAGCATCAGCATCGCCTGACGAATGCCGGTCGGCTTCGGATATCCAGGGTCGACGCACCCGGACACCATCATTTTGTTATCTTCGCTGAACAGACTTAGTCGCAGCACCCCGGGAACCGCCGCGATTCCGTCGTTGGCCAGTCCGATGACCAGGCCGGGCGCTCCGTCTCGCTGGAAGGTCCAGAGGAAGGATGGGCGAATCCGATAGCCGATCCGGCGAGCCATGGCCTCGATGGGCTCCGGATATTTGTCGTAGTAGCTCAGGATGCTGCGAGCGGACTGGTTGTGCCAGCTCCAAACCGACAGATAGTTGGCTCCCACATCGGCTACATGGGAAAGGATCTGTTCGTTGTAGGTAATTCCGTCTTGATCGATGCGCAGTTCTTTCGGTTCGCCGGTGCTGAAACCTACCTCGCAAATCGCTGCGGCCCAGGGCGGACGGTTGCTCAACGCCTCTATTTGTGTGTTCTCGATGAAGATGGTATCGGTACGCAGCCAGTTGCAGCTCCGCATCGTGCGATCGAGCAACTCGGCGTTCCCGACGTTGCTGAAGTCGGGTTGCGTATTGGTGGCCAGCGGGGTTTTGTTCCACTTCTCGACCTGTAGCTCAAACATGGCCGACCAGGTCTGTTCCGCAACCAATTGGCTTGGGAAGGGATTCCCTTCGTACGGCCAGGTGTGCCCTTCACCCCAGAACCCGTACATCATGGTGTCCATGAACTCGACCTGCGGATTACCGTTGAGTTCCGCGGCCAGCAGTTCGTTCAACTCGCGAAACGCAGCTTGATAGGCCGGATGGTCGTAACGCGGTACGCGGTTGTCTTTGTGGTAGCGCGTTTCAGCGGGGTTGCCCTTCCACTCGCCTTTCAGCTGCACGCGGGGAACCTTGTTCAGCAGAAAATCCGGCATACCCGGCTCCGCCACGTCGGGATTCTCCAATTGCACGCGGAAGCCGATTTGCTTGTTGTAGCGACGCGCCAGATCCAGCGCAATCTTCCACCATTCCGGGAAATCCAGTCGGCCCGGTTGCTTTTGCACTTCGCGCCAGTTGGGCCGCAGGTACACTTTTTGCGCGAACGGCAGCTTGATCAAATCTTCCAGCGTTTTCTCCGTCGATTGACCGGGAATCTGCAGCGGATCCGGTGTCGTCGGAAACGTAGACAATCAGGCCCATCCCGTAGTTGCTGACGATCTCCTTCGATGGCGTCGTGACCATCGCCACGTCGCTGTCCGGAACCACCGCGCACGGGCCATACTGGGGGAACGGTCCTTGATAGAGCCGGTCGGGAACCGCGGGACCTGGTCCCCAATCGTATTTGTCCCAGTTGTGCTCCGGAATGGTGGCGTTGGCCGTGACCTTGCCGAATCCAACGGCAAGTCCTGTGGTGGCGGCCAACTTGAATAAGCTGCGGCGGTCCATGGGCGCTCCTGAAATGGTGAAGTTCGGCAACCCGCGCGATACCGCAGATGATACATCAGCATCGAAACAAAACGAACGTATAAGAAAGTATTCGTAACTTGGAGTGGGATCTCGACGGTTCACCGCCAACTGCAAGTTTTTCGGCCGACTACGAACGTTGATTGAGAATCGGGCCTCTCGAAAGTAAAAAAACTCCGGGGCCAGAGCCAAAGAATTTGTGCGCTTTGGCGGCACGACTAAACAGGTTGTGGAAAAAAGAGGGGAGGGACGCGCTAAAGCGCGCCCCTACACGTTTCCCGTAGCGGCTGAGAGCCGTACCCTCCCGAAGAATGGTTTGTGAGATGGGCCCTAGAGGGACAGATGTGAAACACTGGGATTCACCATGCAACTGAGCCCGCTTCGCTTTTCGGCCCGCGACAAACGTTTGTCATTGTGGTTGGGGGCTGCCGCATTGTCTTTTGGAATCTTCGTGAAGATCACTACCGAACTGCTGGAGCATGAAGTGCGTGGCGTGGATTCGTCCATCTTGACTGCGGTCGCCAAGATGCGAAGGCCATGGCTTACCGGCGTGGCCGTGGACCTAACGGCTCTTGGCTCGCTTACATTGGTGGTCCTGATATCTGCGGTAGGCCTTTGCATATTTCTTTCGTTACAGGACCGTCCAGCAGCCTGGCAGCTTCTCCTGAATTCGGTGGGAGCGGGAATTTGGACAGTAATAACCAAGAACTTCATTGAACGAGCTCGACCTGAGGACGTCACTCACCTTGTACAGGTTTCCGGCTTTTCCTATCCCAGCGGCCATTCGCTCGCGTCCGCTTCACTGTACTTGACGATTGCACTCCTTGCGGCGCGCCATTTGCCAACAATGAAGGGCCGCATTCTACTGTTTGGCCTCGCCATTGCGATCATTTCGCTGGTCGCTATGTCGCGAGTGTACTTGGGTGTGCATTACCCCAGCGACGTGGCCAGCGGCGTTTTGTTGGGAGTCGCCTGGGCTCTACTGCTGGCCGGCGGGTTTTCAATGAGGGAACGTCGCGTTTGATGAGGTGGACGACAAGTCGGATCACTGGACATCTGAAAACCACTTGTCTTGCCCCATCACTGGAGGCGAGGCCGGCGGTGATAACTCTAGCGGCCGACGAGTATGAACGCGCCCCAGTAGTAAGGCAGGTCTGCGCCGTAGCGTTGCTTGACGCGATCGCGCTCGGTTATCTGCGCGCGGCGTAAGGCCTCGGGTTTGTCCATTCCGGTGAGCCAGTTTTTGTAAAACAGGGTCATCAATTCCTGGGTTTCGCGGTCGGGCACGGACCACAGGCTCATCAGCACCGACTCTGCTCCGGCTTCTTGCAGCGCGCGGCCCAGGCCGAAGACGCCCTCGCCATTCTGCACCTGACCGCGGCCGGTTTCGCAGGCGCTCAGTACCACTAACTCGGTGCCCTGCAAATTCAGGGCAGTCGCTTCGTAGGCCGTAAGAACACCCGTCTCGACGCCCTCGAGGCTCGGCTCGCTCTTCAGGGTGCGATCGGCGCCGGCAAAGAAAAGTCCGGAGCGCAGCATGGGATCTTCTAATCCTGAACTTTGGCCGCTCAGACTCTCTCCCAGCTTCACTTGTTGATCGGAGAGGAAAAAACCGTGAGTGGCCAAGTGCAGGACGCGCGGGTTGGCGGCTTTCTTCACCACTTCTTCGAGTGCCTGGTTATCCTGATAGTCCGAAACCCGCCAGTGCTTGGCGCGTAGCAATTCGCCGATGGTTTGAATTTCCGTGGCGGTGCCGGGTAGCGGGCATAGCACGCCGCCAGCGGGAGGCAGCGGATTGCAGGCGCCCCGTTCGGTGGCGGCTCGCGAAAGTGCGCCGCTCGCAGGATTGCCCGGAAGCACAGCGGAGGCCAACAGCATGGCGGGTTCCGGCTGCTGGGCGCCGTGCCAGCGGTTCAGCGCGATTCTTTGTTCCTCGTCGGTTAGCAGGAACCGCGGATTGCCCACGAGAGTGGCGGTGTTGCTGGTCGAGCGATAGCGTGCTCGCAGCAAATCTCTGGTACTCGACACCACGCGGAAATCGTACTTTTCCATGACGCGCCGGCCGTCGGACGCCTGCAAAACACCCAAGGGAATTTCGTTCAGCGTTCCGTCCAACGAAACGTAAACTCGTTTCACGCCCGCCAGCGGGGCTTCCAGCGGCTGCCACACGGAGTCATACAGGCCGCGCCATGGCGATGCGCCGGACGGCAGCGCCTGGAGCGCTTTATGAGTCTTGCGGATGCCGACCTCGGCAAGATAGGCCGAAAAGGCGGCGCCTTCGAGATCGTGAGCCTCGCCAAGCTGGATCAGCGCGGGTTGCGGGTTCTCCGGCCGAATGACCAGCGCGATGTAATAGATTTTGTCGGTTTGTTTGTTGCCATCGTGGAAGGGAAAGCGCACAAACTCAACGGCGGCGTCCGCCGGCTTAAGTGCTTTTTGCACATCCTGCCAGGTCGCACCGGTAAGGCTCTTTTGGTCGGCGAAGGAGCTGACCCGCCTGGCCAGCTGCTGCTCCAAATCGTTGGCTTCCGAATCGGCACGAGCGCGAGCCTCTTGCCAGCCGGTCGGGCGGAGGGCGATCAGGCGCGAGGATTGACTCTTTTTCGCGGTCAGGTCTTCGAAGATTTTTATGGCTTGAGGGTCGCCGCTGGCCGCAACCTGTGCGCGCAGCGTCGCTACGCTGGTGCTCACCAGGCCTTTCTGCCACAACAGCAGGTCATAGGTCCTGCCCGCCACCGCCGCATCTTGCCCGTGCTCGGTGAGGGCCAGGCTGAAATACAAAGTAAACACCTTCTTCACGGTGGCCAAAAATTGCAGGCGGTCTTTTTCGCTCATGTAAGCGAAGCTGTATTCGAATCGCCCCCGCAAAATCCGCAAACTGCGCAGCACGAACTGCTCCGCCTGGTCGTAATGGCCTTCGGCGTAGTACAGCTTTGAGAGGCAATAGAGGTCGGTGGCGACCCTTGGGTGGTCCGCGCCCAGCGCTTGCTCTTCAATTTGCAGGGCGCGCTTCTCCAGGGGTTCGGCCTCACTGTACCGCTGTTGTTCGGCGTACAGCGCGGCCAGGTTGCTCAGGTCGTTAGCCACGTCCGGGTGGTTGGGGCCGCGGGTTTTTTCGCGAATGGCCAAGCCGCGCTTATACAGCGGCTCGGCTTCTGCGTAGCGGCCTTCCGCGACTTCGAGAACGGCGAGGTTGGTCATGGTGCCGGCCACCTCCGGGTGCTCCGGCCCAAGCGCTTTCTCGCGGATCGCCAGGGCGCGCTGGTACAGCGGCTCGGCTTCTTTGTAGCGGCCCTCCGCGACGTAGAGGACCGCCAGATTGTTCAGCGCGTAGGCTACGGTCGGATTGTCCGGGCCGAGCGCCTTTTCATTGATCGCCAGCGCGCGTTTTGAGAGTGCTTCGGCCTCGGCGTACCGGCCCTGCTCTTCATACAGACTTTGGAGATTGTTGAGCACAGTGGCGACGTTCGGATGATCCGGGCCGAGCACTTTTTCGTAAATCGCCAGGGCGCGTTTTGAGAGGGTTTCGGCTTCCCCATAGCGGCCCTGCTCGCGGTACAGATTCTGCAGGTTGCTCAGGACCAGGGCTACGTCCGGGTGGTCCGGGCCAGCTACTTTCTCATTGATCGCCAACGCGCGCTTGTAAAGCTGCTCGGACTCCTTGTAGCGGCTCTCGGCGTTGTACAACAATGCGAGGTTACCCAGATCTATGGCCACTTGGGGATCGTCCGGCCCCAGCTCTTTTTCATTGATGGCGAGAGCGTGCTTGTAGAGCTCTTCGGACTCGGCGTAGCGACTTTGTTCTTCGTACAAAATTGCGAGATTGTTCAAGGTTTCAGCCACGCTGGCGTGCTCCGGGCCAAGCACCTTCTCTCGAATGGCCAGCGCCCGCTGGTAGACTTGCTCCGCCTCGGCGAAGCGTCCTTGCGAGTCATAGATGATTCCGAGGTCGTTCAAGCTCTCGGCCACGTCGGGGAGCTCCGGGCCTAGCACTTTCTCCCCAATCGCCAGTGCGCGTTTGAAACGCGCTTCCGCGTCGGAGTACTGACCTTCGCAGTAACTCAGTTGGCCCAATTCATTCAATAACTCGGCCAAGGGAGCGGCTTCCGGCCCAAACGTTTTTTCTCGAATCGTTAGGGCGCGTTTGAGCAGCGCCTCGGCTTCGGGATACTGGCCTAAGGCCATGTCGGCCATGCCCAGTTTTTGCAGTGCGGTGGCGGTGTTGGCGTGCTCTGGGCCAAAGGTGGCTTCGGCAAGGCGCACCGCTTCCTTCGCCAGCGGGACGGCCTCGGTAGTCTTGCCCTGTTTTTGAAGTTGCTCGATTTGCGCGTCGAGCTCTTTCCAACGCGTCTCCTGCGCCCAAATGGGAGCTGGCAGGAGTGACGCAGAAACCAAGATCAGGCTCAGGCGGATGCCGCTGAAATGGCCTGGCATAGCTATCTCCCCTTGTTACCTAACGGACTAGCCGGGCAAGCAGCGCGTGTTGAAGATGACCGCCGACGCTCCAAGGGCGACGATCCTCGAGGCAATTCATTGCCTGTACCTTTGGACAGTCAGCGGCGCGCTAGAACGCCTCTTCGGAGTGGATTTTGCGGGTGCGTTTCGTCGCCGCAGATAGTACCGGCGGCCATTTGATGGCGGATGTGCTTCCCTGATACTACCTGGAGTCTGCGGTCCTTCCGCTCATTGTCAAGTAGCCCGCGCTCTTGAGAATCCGCCGAGGAGATAGGAAATAGCTTGCGGGCGAGCAAGAGGCGACCGAAAGACCGCCTTGCAGCTCACCGACGGTTTGTGCCAGCCGCGCTGGTCTTAAACCAGCCTCAAAACTGGCCTAATTCGAGCCATGGGACGGGTTCCGGACGAGTCCACCATGCGGAATTGTTTTCCGAAAATTACCCTGGAGACACGTGTCGCGCGTTATTCGAGTAGCTGCCATCGAAAAATTGTCTTTGCAACATTCGTTGCAGATGAACTATACAAGCTCCCACTCGAGGTGGGGCGTGGCCGAGAAAACATTTTTCCAAACGTAGCAAGATTGCTTTTTCAATGCCACGCGACCCCTACCCGTTTGGCCCGGAAACAAACTTTGCAGCACGCGCGAAAGCCGCTCGAAGGGGAGAAAACATGGCAGCTGGATTTATCCGCAGATCTACCTCGCTGGTACTTTTCGCACTAATTTTTACCGCGACTTATTTGGCGAACGCGTCGCTGGCGTGCGCGCAGGTGACCACCTCGACCGGGAGCATTCAGGGAACACTGACGGACCAGAAAGGCGGAGCGCTGACCTCCGCCAAAGTGACCATCATTAACAAGAGCACCGGACAAACACTGGCAGTCAACGTGAATGATGCCGGGGTGTATGTTTCCGGGGCGCTGAAACCGGGAGAGTACCTGGTGCGTGTAGAAGCCGCAGGTTTCAAGACGTCGGAACTGTCCGTAACCGTGGAAGTGGGGGTGGTGTCCTCGGGAAGTGTGACGCTGGACGTCGGGTCGGAAAAAACCGTGGTGTCGGTGGAGGCCTCGGCGGTGGCGGTCAATGCGGAACAGGCTACCGTCCAAGGCGTTCTGACCAGCGAGCAGATCGAAACGCTGCCGATCAACGGGCGAAATTTCCTGGACTTGGCGCAGCTGGAGCCGGGTGTGCAGATTCAGGACGGCGCCAACTTCGATCCGACCAAGAATGGTTTCTCGTCGATTTCTTTTGCCGGGCATTTCGGCCGCACCACGCGCATCGAAGTGGACGGCGTGGACATCAGCGATGAGACCGTGGGAACGACCACGCAGAACATCCCGCAGGTTTCCATCCGCGAATTTCAGATCGGGCAATCGAGCCTGGATCTTTCCACCGAGCTGACGTCCACGGGGACGGTAAACGTGGTCACCCGGTCGGGTTCGAACGACATTCACGGGGAAGGATTTTTCTACTGGAGGGGTGACAGCGTGTCGGCAAAATTGGGCTCGCTGCCGTCACCTTTCGACCGCAAGCAATTCGGAGGCCGCTTTGGCGGACCGATCCTCAAAGACAAATTGTTCTTCTTCGGCGGCTTCGAGCGGGCACAGCAAAGTCTGCAATCGTTGCAGGTAATTCCGGCGCCATTCAACAGCCTGAGCAGCGCGTTCGACTCGCCATTCCACGATACGATGTACATTGGCCGTTTGGACTGGCAGGCTCGGCCGAATCTTCAGATCTTCTATCGTTTTTCCTACGAGCAGAATCGCACCGTGAAGGGCATCATCCCCAACAATTTCCAGCCGTTTGCCAACGCGGATAACACGCCGGTTCATGCCATCGGCGTGGACTACAGCCACGGATCTTGGGCGCATAGTTTGCGAATCGGGTACACCAAATTCCGCAACGGAATCAACGACGCCGTGATTGGCAGCCCCGTCTTTGATCCCGCGCCGGGGATCGCCATTGAAATCGGCGGCGATCCGTTCTGTCTGACCGCGGGTGTCGATCCGCTGTGCACCGGACCGAACTTCCTGGCGCCGCAAAAAACCTTTCAGAGCAACAAACAGACCAAGTACGACGGAACGAAGACCATTGGCAGGCACACTCTGCGGTTCGGTGCTGGGGTCAACCGCATCCAGGGGGGCGTCTTTGCGGCGTTCATCGGCTCGGCGCCAATCGTGGGGTCGAACTTCGACTTGCCGGCTGGCGCTGACGCCGCCGACCCTCTGCAATACCGGGTCACCAATCTTTCCCTCGGAAATGGACAGGGTTTCTTCACCGAGCGGCCGGGGTTCGGTTTTCCCGGAGGCGAGTCTTCGGACACCCGAATGCAGTTCTACTTCGGCGACGTTTGGAAAGTAAAATCCAACCTTTCTCTGACAGTGGGGCTGCGCTACGTGCGGGATTCCGGACGAACGGATAGCGACCTGGGGCCCATTCCTTGCTCGGCGACTACTCTATTTACGTGCACGGGTAATCTGCTGGATCAGTTTGGCGCGGGGTTGGGCGGCCGGGTGCAGCAGCCCAACAAGAATTTCGCGCCGCAGATCGGCATTGCCTGGGACCCGCAGAAGAATCACAAAACCGTGATTCGCGGGGGCTTTAGCCTGGCTTACGAAAACGCCTTGTTCAACAACGTGTTGTTCGACCGTTCGGGACGCCTGCCGCAGGGATTGTTCCTGGTCACCCAGAACATTTGCCCGGTCGGGCAGCTGGCTTTGCCCGGCGGCGGGACTATAGACACGGTTCCGAGCGACGGCCATGACATCGCCACGCAGGTTTGCGGACAGCCGATTGGCAACGTAGCGGCGGACGCCATGGAACTCGAGGATATCTACCGCAAAGCCACGCTCTCCGCGGGCGCGCAAACCAATGGCGGATTCATCGGGAACCTGCTGGCGGATTCTTTCAACGTAACCCTGACGAACCTGCTGGCGCCGCAATACCGGTCGCCCTACTCGATGGAGTTCAACGTCGGGGTATCCCGGGAACTTCGTCCGGGCACGGTGCTGTCCGTGGATTACCTGCGAAACGTGGCGCTGCACGGGTTGATCGGCGTGGATACCAATCACGTCGGCGACGCGCGATTTCTGGAAACCAAGGCTGCCTTGGGTGCCATCTCGGCTACAAACGCCGCGAAGGGTTGTGGCGCGGGGACCGATGCCGCCGCCATCCAGTGCGCGATCACTGCTGGCGCCACCATAGTCGATTACGCGGGCAACGGTCTGGATTCCGGCAACGCCTTTAATGGCGGCGGCCTTTCTCCTTATGTGTTCGGCCGGACCCCGGATACCGGCGCGGCCTTCGGCGGAGTGAACCCCAACGTGGGAACCAACCAGATGTTGTTCCCGATCGGACGCTCGGTGTACAACGCGCTGCAGATGAAGTTGACCAGCCAATGGAACAACCCGCTGCCGGGGGTTAAGGCCATGAATATGCAGGTGTCTTACGCTTATTCGCGGGCGGTCGCGGCGGTCAAGGACGTGGACTTCATCGCCAACGCCTATGACTTCCGGAATACCGGATTTTCCGGTCCCAACGGATTGGACCGCACGCACCAGTTTTCCGCCGGTGCTACCTTCAGCATGAAGTACGGAGTGGAGCTCAGCTTCATCACCCACTGGAACAGCCCGCTGCCAGCCGACATTAAACTACGAACACCGAATCCCGTGGGAGCCATCTTTACTTCGGATCTGACCGGGGATGGCTCGTTCGCCGGGAACACGCTGGGGGCGTCTGGTGATCTCCTGCCGGGCACCAAGCCTGGAGGATTCGGCCGCGATTTCGGCGTTTCTGGGCTCACCAAGCTAATCGACAGCTATAACAGCACCATTGCCGGACAAACGTTGACGCCCGCCGGACAAGCTTTGGTCGACGCCGGACTCTTTACCAAAGCGCAGTTGATCGCGTTGGGCGCGACGCCTCAGCCCATCGCCGATCCGCCACCGGGTGAGGTGGGCCTGGGCAGCTTTTTCACGTTTGACTTGCGGCTGGGCTGGAATCTGCGGCCGGTGAAGAAATGGGAGCACCTGCAATTTTCGCCACAGGTGAATATCTATAACCTCTTTAACCGGCAGAACTACGATTCGCCGAGCCTGCCGCTCAGCGGCATTTTGAATGGCGGTCCCGGGTTCTTGAATGGCACCACGGCGCACGACCAGGTCGGCTGTAGTCCTACGAACCAAAGCAAGTGCACTGGCCGCACCAACCTGATCGGCTTGGGCTCCGGCGTCTTTGCGCTCGGTGCGCCACGCTCCCTGGAGTTCGGCTTCCGGGTGATCTTCTAGCCGGTTTTAGTCAGACAACAACCTGCGGCGGGGAGCCATCCGGCTCCTCGCCGTTCTTTTTTGGAGAAAAGAGTCCAAACGGGATGGCTAACTGGCTTGGTCTTGGCGCCGTTATCCCGTGGCAGCGGAAATTCGCCCCGTACTCTTGACAATCCACCGGGCGGGCGTGGACAATGGCCATAGGCGAACAAAAGGCGAAACTAGTCCCCACGCTCCTTTTGCTTACGACCGCTTATGGCTGCCAACTCCCTAGCTACGCTGCGCTCCAAATTAGAATTCGATCTCCGCGCGCGGGTCCCCGCGCCTTTCACCTACCGCGACCGCCATGTCGGCGACGTGGTTTCCACCGGCATCCCGGAAATTGACTCTTCCGTGGGCGGCTTGCCTCGCGGGGCGCTGACGGAGATTTGCGGGCCGGCGTGCTCGGGGCGCACCAGTTTGCTGCTTTCGGCTTTGGCTTCCAGAACCGCGGAGGGGGAAGTGTGTGCGCTGGTGGACGCGCGGGATAGTTTCGATCCGCAGACAGCCAGCGCTGCCGGCGTGGCGTTACAGCAATTGCTCTGGGTGCGCTGCCGGAACATCGATCAGGCGCTGCGAGCCACCGACCTGCTGATTCAAGGCGGGGGTTTTGGCTTGGTGGCCGTGGATTTGAGCGATGTGCCTCCGCAGACGGTTCGTTATGTGCCGCTGAACGCCTGGTTCCGTTTCCGCCGCGCGGTGGAAGATACCCCGACGATTCTGGTGCTACTCGAGCAAGAAGCTAACGCCAAGACCTGTGCCTCCTTGGTTTTGCGAATGGATGCGCGGGCGGGGCGCTGGTCGGAAGCGGCACCGGCCCGCGTGGAAAATTCTCTTGGCTATCCGTTTGCGCGCTTGCTGAAAGGTTTTCCGGTGCATACCGAAGTGGTCAGGTCGCGCATCGCTCCGGCAGCGGACGCACCGTTGGAACATCGTTTTGCGGCCGGAAATGCGGCCGGCAGGGTAGAGATTTTTGAAACCAGGGCCACGTGGAGCGATTTTCGAGGCTGATTTGAACATTTTTTTGCGTTCACTATCCGGATCGACTTTTTATGGCTTTTGCTTGCATTCATATTCGCGATTTTCTGGTGCAGTCCATGGTGCGCGCCGAGCCGGCGCTTGGTTCTTGCGCGGTTGCGCTGATCAGCGGCGTTGCACCGCTGTGGAACGTGGTGGCGGCCAATCCCGCGGCCTTACAGGCAGGAATCCAGCTGGGCATGACGAAAGCGCAGGTGGCCGAATTTTGCAGCGTGGAAATTCGCCAGCGCTCGGAAGCGCAGGAAAGGATCGCGCATGCCGCTTTGCTGGATGTGGGATGGAGCATATCGCCGCGCGTGGAAGACACCGCGCCGGATACCATCGTTCTCGATCTGGATGGGCTCACGTCGTTATTCGGCTCTGACGAAAATATAGCGCGGCAGTTGGAGCGGCGTTTAGCCGCTGTTGGTTTGGTTGCGCGCATCGCTGTGGCTTCCAATATCGAAGTGGCCCTTCATGCCGCCCGCGGCTTCCCGGGGATTACCATCGTTCCCACGGGTGAAGAATCGCAGCGTTTGAGCGGCCTGCCGGTCCACATACTTTCCACTGGGCCGGAAGTTCTGGAAATCCTGGAACGTTGGGGTGTGGACACCTTGCAAGCTTTGGCCGTGCTGCCTGTTTTGCAGCTTTCCGAACGCCTGGGGCAGGAGGGAGTGCACCTGCACGAACTGGCGCGTGGAGCATGCGTGCGTTCGCTGGTGCTCGCGCAATTGGTTACGCGTTTTGAAGAGGAGATGGAGCTGGATGAGGCTGTGGAAGAGCTGGAGCCGCTGTCGTTTTTGTTGGGACGATTGCTCGATGAGCTTTGCGCGCGATTGGAGGCCCGTGCTCTGGCGGTCCATGCCGTCCACGTGCGCTTCGATCTGGAACCTTCCTTTGAAGATGCGCTGCAATTGCGGAAGGACGAGACGCGGAAGAAGACGGCAGCAAAGTTTTATGCAAAGACCTTGGCTTTGCCTGTGCCCATGCGGGATTCCAAGCTGCTCTTGAAATTGCTGCGCTTGCAATTGCAGGCCGATCCGCCGCTGGCGCCCATTCAGAAAATATTTTTGGCCGCGGATTCCAGCGCGCCGCGCGTGGTACAAGGCGGGTTGTTTGTGCCTTATGCGCCCGATCCGGAAAAGCTGGAACTTACCATTGCGCGGCTGGCCAAGCTGGTGGGCGATTGCAACGTGGGCTCTCCGGAATTGCTCGATACCCATGGCCCGCAGAATTATCGGATCGGCCGGTTTTTTGCTCCTGGACAACAGCGGGCCAAGAGCCTTTCAAGAACTGGCGTTTTGCCGGACGCGGAACAGCGTTGCGAGACGCGCGAGCCGCTGGCTGGTTTTCGCGCGTTTAGGCCGTCGCTGCCGGTGGCCGTGGAACTGCGGGAAAAACAGCCGGCGCGCATTTATCTCCAGGGAGTACACGGCGACGTGCTTGCGGCTTCGGGTCCCTGGCGCAGCTCGGGGGATTGGTGGCAGGAAGACGCCTGGCATCAAGACGAATGGGATTTGGCTATTGATTTTGATGTTGCACGCGAATCGCGCGGGCCAATCACGAATCCCTGGCCGCAGTACGGCGTGGTTCGCATTTTTTACGACGCCGTTCGCCACAGCTGGTTCGTGCGAGGGTTCTACGATTGACGTACACCGAACTGCATGCGCGTTCCGCTTTTAGTTTTCTGGCCGGGGCATCCATACCCGAAGAATTGGCCAGCGTGTGCGTGGCGCGCGGCATGACGGCGATGGCGCTGCTCGATCGAGACGGCGTGTATGGAGCGCCGCGTTTTTACCAGGCCGCAAAGAAGGGAGGTTCTTTGCAGGCGCATTTAGGCGCCGAAGTCACCTCCGCCGGCGGCTGGCGTTATCCGCTGCTCGCGGAGTCCCGCGAGGGCTATCAGAATTTGTGCCGCTTGATTACGCGCATGAAATTGCGCGCGCCTGGAAAAGGCCAAGGCTGCGTCGAGGCCGAAGAGCTTGCTGGATTGAGCGCGGGCTTGATTTGCCTGACCGGAGGCCAGGAAGGCCCGCTGGCCAGTGCGCTCGAAAAGGGTGGGATCGAGCGTGGGCTGGGATGCGTGAGGGAGTTATGCGAACTATTTGGGCGCGAAAATGTTTATGTCGAGCTGCAAAGACATTATTGCCGCGCGGAGGAAGCGCGCAATCAAGCGGCCGTGGAAATTGCGCGCAAATTATCTTTGCCGTTGCTGGCCACCAATGGCGTTTGCCATGCGTTGCCGCAAGATAGGGAATTGCTGGATGTCTTTACCTGCATTCGCCATCATCGCCAGCTCGTGACGGCGGGGCGTCTCCTCACAGGCAATTCCGAACGGCATCTGAAATCACCCGCGGAGATGCAGCAGTTGTTTGCCGATCTTCCCGAAGCCATTGCCAACACCCAGGTTCTTTCTGCTCGGCTGCAATTTACCTTGGATGAGCTTGGGTATGAGTTTCCCAGATATCCGGTGCCGGACGGCAAGACCCAAATGCAGTTTCTGCGCGATCGGACTTATGAAGGGATGTTGTCGCGCTACGGACCGGACAATGAAAAGGCCCGTCTGCAACTCGACCGCGAACTGGCTTTGATCGAGAAGATTGATCTGTCGGGCTATTTTTTAATTGTTTGGGACATCGTGCGCTTCTGCCAGCGCAACAATATTCTTGTGCAAGGGCGAGGATCGGCCGCCAACAGCGCGGTTTGTTACGCGCTGGGCATCACTGCCGTCGATCCTGTCGGCATGGAACTTCTCTTCGAACGCTTTCTTTCCGAAGAACGCGGCGAATGGCCGGACATCGATCTCGATCTTCCCAGCGGCGATCAACGCGAGCGCGCCATTCAGTACGTATACGAACGCTACGGAAAGTTGGGTGCGGCCATGACCGCCAACGTTATCACCTATCGCGGGCGTTCGGCGGCACGCGAAATCGGCAAGGCTTTGTCGTTCGACCCGGAAACTTTGACCCGTTTGGCGGGCTTGGTTGGTGCGTGGGAATACAAAGATGAAAACGACACGCTGGAGCGGCAGTTTCGCGATGCCGGTTTCGACCTGAAACATCCCAAAATCCGCAAGTTCTTCGAGTTGTGCCGCAAAGTTCAGGATTTGCCGCGCCATTTGGGCCAGCACTCCGGCGGCATGGTGGTGTGCCAGGGGCAATTAGATTCGGTTGTGCCGCTGGAGCCCGCGACCATGCCCGGGCGCGTGGTGGTGCAGTGGGACAAAGAAGACTGCGCCGACATGGGCATCGTGAAAGTGGACCTGCTCGGCTTGGGCATGATGGCCGTTTTGGAAGAGTCGCTTAAACTCATTCAAGAGCATCACGGAGAAGAAGTGGATTTGGGTCATCTTCCCGCGAATGACCAGGTTGTTTATGAAACTCTGCAAAAAGCGGACACCGTCGGCATGTTCCAAATCGAAAGCCGTGCGCAAATGGCCTGCCTGCCTCGCCTCCAGCCGAAATGTTTTTACGATATCGTGGTCCAGGTGGCCATCATCCGGCCCGGCCCCATCGTCGGCAAAATGGTTCATCCTTATTTAAAGCGCCGTCAGGGACGCGAACCCGCCGAATGCCTGCATCCCTCGCTGGAACCCGTGCTCAAGCGCACTTTAGGAGTGCCGCTGTTTCAAGAGCAGTTGCTGCGCATGGCCATGATCGCCGCGGGATTCACAGGAGGACAAGCCGAAGAATTACGCCGCGCCTTCGGTTTCAAACGCTCCGAAAGGCTCATGAAAGATGTGGAAGTAAAGCTTCGCGCTGGGATGGAAAAAAACGAAATCACCGGCGAGGTGCAGGACACCATCGTTAAATCGATCACGTCGTTCGCGTTATATGGATTTCCAGAGTCCCACGCAGCAAGTTTTGCGCTGCTCGCCTACGCCAGCGCCTATTTGAAATGTCATTACCTCGCGGCATTCACCGCCGCGATGCTCAACAATCAGCCCATGGGCTTCTATCACCCCGCCACGCTGGTCAAAGATGCCCAGCGTCACGGCCTGCGCGTTCGCCCCATCGACGCGACCTGTTCGAACTGGCTCTGCACGCTGGAAAAAGGGGACGCGAAGTTTTCCCTCCGCCTTGGCCTGCGCTACGTCAAAGGCTTGCGCGAAGACGCTGGTCGCGAAATTGTCCGCCAGCGCGTTGTCCAACCATTTTCTTCCATCGATGATTTAAAACTGCGAGTGCCCGCGCTGCAAAAATCCGAGCTGACCGCGCTCGCGGAAATTGGCGCCTTGAACTTTGTCGGAAACAAATCCGGCTTCCACCGCCGCGATGCCCTATGGCAAATCGAACGAGTCTCCCGCCGCGCCGGCCCGCTTCTCGAAACCTGCGAAGAGTCGCAAGAATCCGGGGATGAATCGAATATCAGCTTCTCTCCGCTGCAACCCATGACCGCGGAAGCCCGCCTGGTCGCCGATTTTCGCAACACCGGAATGACCGTGGGCCCGCACCCCCTGAGCTATCATCGCCACAATCTAAAACAACAAGGCATTCTCTCGGCCAGCGACCTGCATCGTTTGCCGGACGGCGCCCCAGTCCGCGTGGCCGGCTCGGTGATCGCCCGCCAGCGCCCCGGCACCGCCAAAGGCTTCGTCTTCCTCAGCCTCGAAGACGAAACCGGCATCTCCAACGCCATCATTACTCCACAGCTCTTTCAGCAGGATCACATCGTGATCGTGCACCAACAATTCCTGTTGATCGAAGGCCGCCTGCAAAACCAGGACAACGTCATCTCCGTCAAAGCCGAACGCATCCGCCCGCTATCCATCACCCGAGCGGAAACCACTTCCCACGATTTTCACTAAGGAAGCGCCAGCCATATTCTCTTGGAAGGGAATTCGTTCGACAAAGCGTCAGTGCGCAAATTGCGGCAGCGACCGCAGCAAAGCGCTGGCGCCATTCCAAAAAATCTGCACCCCGATGCACACCAGCAAAAACGACGAAAGTCGCATCACCACGCTCATCCCCGTGGCCCCCAGCAGCGTCGCCAAACGATCCGCGAAGCCATAACAGAGGAAAATACTCAGCGCCACCAGCGCGGAACCCACCACCGCCGCAAGCATGCCCAGAAAATTGGGGCCCAGATGCCGCGGCTCATTCGCGCCCAGCGTGATGGCCACGGAGATCGACCCCGGCCCAACCGTAAGCGGCAACGTCAGCGGATAAAACGCATTTCGGAAAATATCCTGCGAATCGACATTCCTCCGGGCCACGTGACCCCGTTCGTCGTCGTCCTTTTGCTTCAGCATGGCCCACGCCGTGGACATCACGATCAACCCGCCGCCCACTTGCACCACCGGCAGCGATATTCCGAAAAACGCCAGGATGTGCGTGCCAATCAGGAAGGAAACCACCAGCAAAATAAAGCTATTGATCGCGATCTGCTGCGAGAGAAGTCTTCTCGACGCCGTCGAATAGTCCCGCGTCAGGGCCAGAAAGATCGGGCTCCCGCCCAACGGATTCACGATCGGGAAGAGCGCACTCACGATCAGGATGGTGGTTTTTACCGCTTCGAGCAATGCCGCCCCCGCGAATTTCGAGTATATCCGACCAAAAGACCGGCGCAACCCACGTTTATCCGCGTTGCGCCACGATCAACTTGGCAGTGGTCACCGCTTGCCCCACGTGACGCTGCGTGTGATCGGCCAAGTGCACCAGCAGGCCGCCGACGGTGGTGGGCAAGGCCTTTTTCCCAACCGTTCTCCATTTTTCCAAGTCCCCCGCCGCCAACCCGCGCACCCGATCCGCGCTTCTCGCCAAAGCCGTCGCCAGCTCCGCGAACAAGCTGTCCCGTGTCACCCGCGGCTCCAACTCGCTCTGGAGTTCGGCCAATTGCCCTTCCGAGAGGGCCCCGCCTTCCGCATAAGTCAGCAAACGATCCAGACTTCGTGCGATGTGCCGCACGTGAAACGCGACCGGTGCAAGTCCCGCCGGTCGGGCATTTAACTCTTCCTCGGTCAGCCCGCCGCACCATTTCTCCAAATCCTCTCGCGCCAGCTCCAAAGCGTGCAGCACGCCCCGCGCTACGGCCGGCACATCGGTCAGTGTGCCGCGCAACCAGGGTTCCGGCGGCGACCCAGGATTCGGCGGTCCCACATTCTTACCGTCACGCATCTGCGCTCCCCTCAACCACCTTTTCGAATCCGTTCCAGCCAAAGCAGTAATCTAGAATAAACGATCGCGCCTTGCCGAACCACGCGGCCCTGAGCTAGAGTCTCCGTTCTATGCAAAGGAAGGCCATGGCCAAAGAGGCAACCAAGCCCCAACCTAAAGGGAAGGGCAAGCAGAGCGTGCGCATCCTGATCTCCAGAACCCGGCTCCAGCGGCGTATTACCGAGATGGCTCGCGAAATCCGCAAGGATTTTCCAGATGAGCCGCTGCATCTGGTCGGCGTGCTCAAGGGCGCGGTGTTCTTCCTCACCGATTTGGGCAAGCAGATTCCCGGCGACGTTTCTTTTGATTTCATCGCGGTCTCCAGCTATGGCGTCGGCACGCATTCCTCCGGGCAGGTGCGGCTCACCAGGGACCTGGATTCCAACATCGAGGGGAAAACGGTCATCGTCGTGGAAGACATCCTGGACACCGGCATGACGCTCCAGTATTTGCTCCGCGTCTTTGAGCAGCGCAGGCCCAAGCGCATCCGCGTCGCCGTGCTGCTGGACAAGCCGGAGCGCCGCATCGCCGCGGTTCATGCCGACTACGTCGGCTTCACCATCCCCAACGAATTTGTCGTCGGCTTTGGCCTGGACTATGCCGAGCGCTACCGCAATCTGCCCGATGTGGGCATCCTCACCCTGGGCGCCCCGGAAAAGAACGCCGCAAAAGCCTGACAAATTATCGATTTTCCGGCCATCATCGGATCTCGCGGACTCTTTCCCTCCGCCTGCTATAATAGTTTGAGTGCATGAATCCCACTGACGCACACACTGAAACACTCTCCGCGACCGGCAGCCAGGGGATTTCCGCCGAGGTGCTCGCCACCCTGGCCGAAATCGGCGAAGAGGTCAACTCTTCCCTGGACCTGGACGAAGTCCTGGCCCGCACCGCCGCCCTGATCAAGCGCCATATCGACTACGAAATCTTCGGCGTGCTGATGTTCGAGGGCGACGGCTCTTATCTCAAGCATCGTTTCTCCATCGGCTATCCCCACGGTCTCGCGGAGAACTTGCAGGTGCCTATCGGACAGGGCATTACCGGCACGGCCGCGGCTACCGGGCACTCCGTGCGTGTCGGCGACACTTCCAAGGACCCGCGCTACATCAATGCCATCGACAGTGTGCGTTCCGAGCTGGCCGTGCCCCTCATGCTCCAGGGCAAGTGCATCGGCGTGCTGGATATTCAGAGCGGCCATCCCGAATATTTCACGCCCGGCCAACAAAACATCTTGACCCTGCTGGCCAGCCGCCTGGCCGTGGCCATCGAAAACGCCAGGCTCTTTCAGCGCGTTCGCGCCCAGGCCGACACTCTTTTGCTGCTCAGCGAAGTCAGCCGCGAAACGGGTTCCATCCTGGACGTCGAAGAGCTGCTTCGCCGTGCCGCGGACCAAACCAAACGCGTCATCGACTATCAAATCCTCAGCATCATGCTCTACGACGAGGAGCAAAAAGTGTTTCGTCATCGCGTCGACGTAAAGCACGGCCAGCGCGTGCAAGGAAAACTCCGCGTCGCGGCCAGCGAAGGCATCGTCGGTGCGGCGGCCACGCTGAAAGAGCCGGTGATCGTCCCGGACGTCACCGTCGACCCGCGCTATCTGATGGTCAATCCCGAGACGCGGTCCGAGCTCGCGATTCCCATGATGCACAAAGGCAAAGTCATCGGCGTCCTGGACCTCGAGAGTCCCCAGTTGAATTACTTCACCGAGGATCACGTGCAGACGCTTTCGATTTTGGCCTCCAATCTCGCGGTTTCCCTGGAAAACGCCCGCCTGTACCAGCAAGTGGCCCGCGATGAAGCGCGCCTCGAACGCGATCTGCAAGCCGCCAAACGCATTCAAGGCGCCTTGCTGCGCCCCGTGCCCACCGAGGATTTCGGCCTGGACATGGCCGCCCGCTATCTCTCGGCCCGCGAAGTCGGCGGCGATCTCTACGAATTTCTCCGTTACGGCGCGCAGCAGATCGGCATCGCCCTGGGTGACGTCAGCGGAAAGGGAACTGCCGCCGCGTTGTACGGCGCCGTGGCCATCGGCATCATGCGCAGCCTTTCCCCGCAGAAACTCCAGCCCGCGGAGTTCCTCAAGGCCATGAATCAAATCGTGGGCGAGCGCCGCATCGAAGGCCGCTTCATGACCATCTGCTTCGCCACCTGGCAAAAAAACCGCAGCAAGCTGCGGGTCGCCAATGCCGGCCAGTCCCAGCCGCTCTTATACAAGGACGGCCGCTGCGGAAAAGTGGAGCTCACCGGCTTTCCGCTGGGCATCTTCGAGGACGTTACCTACGACGAGTGGGGCGTTACGCTGGCGCCCGGCGATGTCCTGGTGTTCCACTCCGACGGCATCGCGGAAACGGCCAACAGCGAAAATCAGTTTTTCGGCACCGAGCGCCTCCGCAAGCTCATCGAGGATCACCACGATCTCAGCGCCGGCGATCTTGCCGACCGCGTTTTTCGCGAAGTGGATTGGTTCGCGCAAGGCGCGCCTCCGGCCGACGATCGCACCCTGGTGGTGCTAAAAGTGCGATGAGCGGTCCCGGCGCCGTTGCTCCGAAAAAACTTTCCTTCGTGGACCCGGTTTCGTTCACCCCGCATTTTGCGTGGAAAAACGCCGGCAAAACCTCGGCTTTCGCGCAAGCCGTGCTGTGCGAAGGCGTCCCGCTCGTTGACATCGCCGCCCAATTTGCCACGCCCACCTACGTTTACAGCCGCGCCGCCATTGACGATGCCCACCGGGAGCTGCACCGCGGCCTCGGCGCCCTCCCACACACCCTGTGCTTCGCCGTAAAGTCCAACGGCAATCTGGCCATCCTCAAGCATGTGGCAAAAATGGGGAACGGATTCGACGTGGTCTCCGGAGGCGAGCTCCATCTTCTGCAAAGCATCGGCGTGCGCGGCGACCGCATCGTCTTTTCCGGTGTGGGCAAGACCCGCGAAGAGATTCGCGAAGCGCTACGCTATCCGGCGCCCAAGCGCGGGGGCCGCAGTGGAATCTTGCTCTTCAACATCGAGTCGGAAGCCGAGTTGGAAGTCCTGCTCGAAGAATCGGCGCGCCACGGAAAAAGAACCGGCGCGATCCCTGCCGTTTCCATTCGCGTAAATCCCGATGTTCAGGCCGGCGGCCATCCCCACATCTCCACCGGACGCTACGAACACAAATTTGGCCTCGATTGGGAAGCCGCCCGCCGTCTTTATCGCGCCCATCAAGCGTCCAGGTGGATCAACTGGCAGGGCATCAGCGTCCACATCGGCTCCCAAATCCTCACCTTGGATCCGTTTCGTCGAGCGCTAAGCCGTCTCTCCACCTATGTCGGCGAACTGCGAAAGATGGGAGTCGATCTCAAGTATCTGGATTTCGGCGGCGGGCACGGTATCCGCTACACAACGGAGCACCCGCCCTCGCGCGAGTCCTACGCGCGAATGGTCTCGAAAATGGTTCGGCCGCTTGGCCTGCACCTGTTGTTGGAGCCGGGCCGCACGATCATTGGCCCCGCGGGAGTTCTGCTCACCCGCGTACTCTACGTAAAAGAAAATCGCGGCAAGAAGTTTGTAGTAGTCGACGCCGCCATGAACGACCTGATGCGCCCAGCCCTCTACGGTGCGATCCACCCGATCACCAGGGTGACCCGTAGCAAAGGGCGCAGCCAGCCGCGCCAGCGCGTAGGTATCGCGCGGCAGCGGGTAGATATTGTCGGCCCAGTCTGCGAAACCGGCGACTGCTTCCTGCACAATTGGCCCCTCGACGCAGTTGCTTCCGGTGACGTCCTCGCCATCTGGGTCGCCGGCGCCTACGGCATGTCCCAATCTTCCAACTACAACGCCCGCTGCCGCCCCGCCGAAGTCCTCGTCGCAGGCCATCACCCCCGCCTAATCCGCCGCCGCGAAACCCCCCAAGACCTCCTTCGCAACCACATCACTGGCTAGAAGCCATCTGCTTCGCCACGGTTCACCCTTCGGTCTTCACATTCTTAGAGTCCGTCCACGAAGGAGAGGTCGCGCCGCGCTACATATCGCTCATAGCACGTCGTACACATCCAACGTCCGCCAGGATCACAATATCCAAACTCGCCCGGGTCTATGTGAGACCTGCACAAGTCGCAGTGCTCGTGGCCCCATCCTTCAGGAACTGACCGCAACTCTGAGCTGGGCGGTAAGCTTTGGTCGCTCGCCGGGTAGTGCCGACTCGCGCCTTTCCTTCCGCCCGCGAGCTCCAGCTTTGTCCAGACTCTCACCTCGCGCCCGCCAACGACCGATGTCTCTCCCGCGTCGTAGTCCTGAGTGACGGCGTCAGCGCCCCGAAACTGCTTCTTTTCCCAGCCCCATGCTGGATCAAGGACCATCCACACGTGATAGGCCTGCCAGTAAGGGCTGAGATATGCGAGAGTCTGCCCGACGCCCGGTTCATCTTCTACATCGCAGGTTAGAGTAGCTGCCCCGGTCTCCCTGTCCATTGATTGCAGGGTGGCGCAAATGCAGTCTTGCCTTCCGAATAAGAGCCAAAACCAGTCCGGGTCAATCTTGTCGATAACGCGATCGAATTTCCCATCGAGTTCAAATCTGGTAGTTCCGGCGGCTAAAGTCTTTCCGCGACGTACAGCAGCAACAATGAAGTGAGGAAAATCCTCAAGCGTTTTAGGTTTGTGCAAGCGCGCCCCTCCTGCGTCCTAATTGTGCGATTGAAACGAGCCTGGGTTAAACTGTGTCGCCCATGAGCGTAATCGACGAAGTACTCGCCGCAAACGAAATTTACTCGCGCACCCACGAATTGCGCAAACTCACCCCGCGCCCCGAGCGCAAGCTCGCCGTGCTCACCTGTATGGATACCCGGTTATCCATTCGCACCCTGGGCCTGAAAACCGGAGACGCCCACATCATCCGCAACGCTGGCGGCATCGTCACCGACGACACCCTGCGCTCCCTGATCGTTTCCCACTACCTCCTGGGCACCGAAGAAATCATGGTCATCAACCACACCGATTGCGGCTTGATGCACACCAACGAACAGGACTTGCGCACCCGCATCCAGAATCGCACCGGAACCGCCGCCGTCGCTCCCGCCCACTTCTTCACCTTCCAAAACGTCGAAGAAAACGTCCGCCATCAGCTACAAAAGCTGCACACCCACCCGTGGATTCCCAAAACGGTATCCGTCCGCGGCTTCGTCTACGACGTCACCAACGGCCTCCTCCGCGAAATCAAGCTCACCTGACCATTCTCGTCGCCTCCAAACTACAGGCGTCCACCCAAGAATAATTCTTGACATTCTAGCGTTATATGGCACATTAGTAACCAAGAAGCTGTGCGTCCAAAGCGCCGTCGATTCGGCGCTTTTCGTTTTATGTAGGCGCTGGGCCTTCAGCCCGGCGAGCCAAGGACACCCTAATTCCTCAAAAACTCAGCTTTTCGAAGCAAAGACCGACGCGTCGCTCTTTCCTTCAAAGACCAGGAACGGTAGTTACCATCAGGTTACTATCAGTAACCTGTAACCCCATTTAGAATCAACACTTGCAAAAGTGTATCAAAACAAAGGACTTTAACTACCTCTAGAATCAACACTTACAAAAAAGAGGCAGGGGGGATACCTCGGGCTCTCATGTTACTCATCACCTCGAGGGACCGGCGCAGAACGAGCCAGTCAAAGCCAGGGCCAACCTTCATAACGCTTACGGGAACAGGGGGAAGATATTGTTCGGCTGCTACGCTTCGCCCCACTTCAGCTTGCTCCGCAGGATGTCGAAATAAGACTTCTTCGGCGGCTGGATCAGGTTCAGCTTCTCCGCCGCCCTCTTGATCCGCACCCGGTCGGCGCCATGCATCGGGATACCGGTCTGCCCGTCCAGCGTCAAAAACACCGACTCGGTATCCGCGGACAGATTGATCTCCACCAGCGACGAATCCCGCACCACCAGGGGCCGGTCCGTCAGCGTATGCGGGCAGATCGGCGTAATCACCCAGGACTCGACGGCGGGATGCACGATAGGGCCGCCGGCCGACAGGGAATAGGCCGTCGACCCCGTAGGCGTCGCCACGATCAAACCGTCGGCGTGGTACCGGCACACCACGTCGCCGTCAATGGTCAACTCCAGGTCGATCATGCGCGCCAGTTCGCCTTTATTAATGACCGCGTCGTTCAGCACCGTCTGCCGCTCGATCACCGTGCCGCCGCGCTCCAGCTCCACGGCCAGCATCACTCTCTCGCTCGACGACAAGCGCCCCGCCAGCGTCTCTTCCAGCGCCGGATACATTTCTTCCAGTGTGAAGCTGGTGAGAAAGCCGAGGCTCCCCATATTGATCGGCAGAATAGGAATTCCCAGAGGCGCCGCAACCCGCGCAGCCGCCAGCAGCGTGCCGTCGCCACCCAACACCAGCAGCAGCTGCGATTCCTTGGCCAACTGCTCGCGGCTCAGTCCTTTGGACGAGTCATGCAGGGAACTCGCCGTTTCCGTGTCGTACAGCGCGCGGATTCCGCGGGCCGCAAACCAATGCAGCAGCGGCGGCACAACCACAGCCAGGTTGGAACGCCGGGGCCGCGAAATGATGCCAATGGTCTGGAAGGGCGCGGAAGGCTGCATGTGTCTGGATTCTACTCCAGCAATTTTTTGCGTGCGTGCAGAAAATATTCCTGGTTGCCTTCCGCGCCGGGCAGGCAACTGGGCCGCGTGCCCAAGATCGCCAACCCGGCGGCCAGGGCTGCTTTGCGGACGCTGGCAACAGCCTTTTCGTGCAGCGCCTGGTCCGCCACGATGCCTCCGCGGCCCACGTCCTCTCGCGGCAATTCAAACTGCGGCTTTACAAGGATCAGCGCGTCCGCTCCGGGTTTCATGGCCGTTGCCGCGGGCGCCAAAACTTTGCTTACGGAAATAAAGGAAACGTCCGCGACCAACAGGTCGATAGCTTCGGAAATATCCTCGCCGCGCAAGTCCCGCGCATTGCGCTTGATCCGCACAACGCGATCATCCTGCTGCAGCTTCCAGGCCAGTTGATCCACGTTGACATCCACTGCGTAAACACGCGCAGCGCCCTTTTGCAGCAAGCAGTCCGTAAAACCTCCCGTTGAAGCCCCAACATCCAGGCAAACCCGCCCGCTCGGATCCACCAAAAAATCCGCCAATGCCCCTTCCAGCTTGATCCCGCCGCGGCTCGCGTATTTCAGCGACCGGCTGGCAATCTCGATGCGCCGCTCTTCTGAAAAGCTCGCGCCCGCTTTGTCGGCCCGCGCGCCATCCACTCGCACTTCCCCCGCTAAAATCATGGCTTGTGCTTTTTCGAGGGATTCGGCAAGCCCGCGCTCGACCAGCAGAACGTCGAGCCGCTTCCGCGCTGCCTTGGATTTCATGGGGCTCGCCGGCACGTCAGGCGCGGCGTAAAACGAGAAATTCCGCGATGTCGCGAAGCCGCTCCGCGCGCTCGGCGTAAGGCGCAAGCTCCGCAATCGCGCGCGTGGCCAGGTCGTTGGCAATTTCGTGGGCGCGCTCCAAACCGTACACCGCGGGATACGTCGCTTTCTGCTGCGCGACATCTTTCCCCGCAGTCTTGCCCAGCGCCGCCGAAGACTCTTCCACATCCAGAATGTCGTCGGTCACCTGGAAAGCCCAGCCGATGCTCTCGCCAAACTTCCGCAAACGCGCCACGTCTTCCGCGCTTGCTCCCGCACACAAAGCCCCCGCGGTAACCGAAGCGCGAATCAGCGCCGCCGTCTTCGAGCGGTGAATGAATTCCAGCATCTTCGGCGCAATGCGCTTGCCTTCCGCTTCCAGATCGGCCACTTGCCCGCCGACCATGCCTTTGACGGTTCCCGCCGCCGCGGCTATTTCTTTCACCATGGCGATGCCGCGCTCCGCTTCCACCGGCGCGGCGCTGATGGTCTGGAAGGCCAGGGTGAGCAGCGCGTCGCCAGCGAGAATAGCGTTGGCCTCGCCAAATTTCTTGTGGCAGGTCGGTTTGCCGCGGCGCAGGTCATCGTTGTCCAGCGCCGGCAGATCGTCGTGAATCAGCGAATAGGTATGAATGAACTCGATCGCGCACGCGGGGTGCAGCGCGGGCGTGACATCGGGGGCAAAGATGCGCGCCGTCTCCAGGCACAGAATCGGGCGGATGCGCTTGCCGCCGGCAAACACGCTGTACCGCATGGCTTCGTGGATCGAAGCGGGCTGCGTTTTCTCCGACGGCAACAGACGATCGAGCGCCGCATCAACGGCGATGCGGTCTTCTTCAAAGAAGGCGGGAAGTTTCATCGGGGAAGACGTAGCGGGCGTCGAGGAATGCGCCGCGGTCACGATTCGCTCTCCGGTTCGGGATCGAACGCTTCCGCGACCAGTTTTCCGTCGGCTTTCTTGAGCAGGATTTCCACGCGGCCCTCGGCCTCTTCCAGTTGCTTCTGGCACTCGCGCGAAAGGGCCACGCCTTCTTCGAATAATTTCATGGCGTCGTCCAGAGAAAGCTGCGGACTTTCCAGGCGGCGCACCACCTCTTCCAGGCGCGCCAGGGACCTCTCGAAATCAGGTTTCTTGGGCGGCTCGGGTTTCTTTGCCGGAATAGAATTCACGCGATCAGCCTTGTCCTCAGCGGGCGCCCGTTCGGTGCAGCGCCGCGCCATCGTATCGTGACCCGCTGCTCCGTGTAATTTCCCGGATCGCAAGACTCCGGCGTGGGAAGCAAAGAGCATTCTAAGGCACGGCGTCGAAGCGAAACAATCGCTTTGTGCGCCGGGTGTCCCTGGCTGGAGGCCGATTTCATGGCGCGGGTATCAAAGTCAGCGTGTGCTTGCGGGCGTTGGCTTCGGCGGCGTCGCTGAAAGGCTGAATAATGGGTTTGCCCTCGTACCAGTAAGAAAACTGGTCCGAATAATGGCTGCTGCCCGGCTGCCCGGACTGGCCCGCGGGAATCAGCAAAATCGATTGGTCCCAATTGCCGAGATTGGCGACGAAGCGCATGGCCGGCCCGTGATGTTTGGTGGCCGCGCGCACGCTGTATCCCGTGCCGGACTGCGGCTTGTCGGTGATGCTGAGCAGCTTCTTCAGCAAGCCTTCCCGCCCGAGGGGATGGAACATGTCCAGGGAATTAAATCTTTTCCACGGCCAATCCTCGATCCGGGAACTCTTGGAGTCCTCGGTGAGCTTAGCCACGGCACGATCGGCGGCCGCCATCAGCAAGTCATCGTAATTCTTGTAGTTCTTCGGCAGCCATTTGTCGGGACGATCGGTCAGGACCTTCAGCAAGAATACGGTACTGCGCCATTGGTAGAGATTGGTTTGGTCTCCGAGGTAGGGCTCCAGGATCAGGGCCAGCGCGGTGCGCCGCGTGGCCACCAGAAACGAAACTTCCGCGGAATCCGCGTCGGCGATGCCATTCCAATCCTTCAACCCGTTGATGAGCTTCTTCGTGCGTTCGTCCTTCGGCTGGCTGATCTTGGCCGCCGCCAGCAACTGATCGGCGAGGAAGACATGCGGATAGCTGTAGGTATCGGTTT
Source organism: uncultured Acidobacteriota bacterium (assembly GCA_963788495.1). Classification (GTDB taxonomy): domain Bacteria; phylum Acidobacteriota; class Terriglobia; order Acidiferrales; family UBA7541; genus Acidiferrum. The sequence continues at coordinate 1,139,392 of CAWBGX010000010.1, forward strand.
GCACGTTCAGCATGTCGGTTGGCCGCAGATCGTGCTTATCGTGCAGCAAATCATAGATGCGCGCGGTGCGATACGGTTCTTCCCAGTGGTCGGTCAAATACGGTTTGTAGTTGGGTCCCACCACGCGCGCATTGGCGGTCACGATCAGCCCGCTATCCGGATTCAAGGCCTGGGGAAGCTGATCGAACGGAATGTAGCCGGTCCATTCGTAATCATCGACGTCACCCGGAACGGGAACTTCCCCGTGCCCCTTTTTGCGAATGGGAACGCGCGCGGCCATGATGTAGCCGATGTTTCCTTTCACGTCGGCGTACACCACGTTCTGCGCCGGCCCCCAAACATGTTTCATAAGGTTGCGGAATTCTTCCCAGTTCTGGGCTTTGCCGAGCCAGGTGTAGGTGTTTCCAAGGCCGCCGGGTTCGGTGGCGGTCCAGCGCAGCGCGTAGGCTTTGTCGCCCTCGCGGCGCACCACGGGACCGTGCCGGGTCACCACTACGTTCAGGTGTTCGTCCCGCTGACCCTTCACATGAATCATTTCGTCGAAAACCTGAGCCTTGACCCAGGCGTTCTTGACGCGGTATTCATCCGGCGCCGCCGGATTGAACTTCTCAATATACAGATCCTCCACATCGGCACCATTATTCGTGAAGCCCCAAGCGATCTTGTCGTTGTGGCCGATGACCACCAGCGGCGCACCGGGAAGCGTAAAACCTTTCACATTCCAGCCGGGTGCCGTCAGGTGTATTTCGTACCAGATGGGCGGGATGGAAAGTTCCAGGTGGGTGTCGTTGGCCAGCAGCGGCTTGCCGGTCGCGGTGTGATCGCCGCTGACCACCCAGTTGTTGCTGCCAAGCCCGTGGCGAATTTCCTGACGAGTGTCCTCCAGCAGCCCGCGAACTGAATGCGCCAACGCGGAGGTGAGATCGGAGAATCCCTCCGGCGCCGTAGCATCCGGCGAACCCAACCCGCCGGCTTTCAGCACCGTGTCAGGTTCACTGTCGTCATCATCATCGTCGTCATCATCGGGATCGGCGTGAGAACGCTGCGAACCATCGTTGCTCACGTTGGGGTCGCCCACGACGAAATGATCCATGGCAGCGTCTTGCGAAAACAGATCTCTGGCCCGCTCCCAGCCAACGCGTTCGGTGACCTTGGCGCGATCCAGTTCTTCTTCCCAGGAGTCCGTCAGGGTCTGATACATGTACCCGGCGATGACCAGGGAATCGGAGGCCTGCCAGGGCTGGGGCTTGTATTTCAGCAGAGAAAACTCCAGCGGCAGCTGCTTGCCATGCTGATCGATGAAGCGATTGACGCCGCGAGCGTAAGCCTCCATGACCGCGCGCGAGGCGGGTTCCATCTGAGAGAGGTCGCGCTCCGCGGCACGGCCGAAACCAAAGGTGCGAAATTCCTTGTCGATATCGAGGGTAGCCGGACCGAGAATCTCGGAGAGTTGGCCGCGACCCACGCGCCGCAACAAGTCCATCTGCCACAGGCGGTCCTGGGCCATTACGAACCCCTGGGCCTCGGCCAAGTCCTCGACGGAGGTGGCGCGAAGATGGGGGACGCCCCAGCGGTCGCGCTCGACCAGGACTTCTTTCTGAAGTCCGGGAACGCCGATGGTGCCGTTCAACTGCGGCAGCGGCCGGTACACGAACCACCAAATGACCGCGCCAGCGGCGACCACAACAATGGCAAAAACCCAAAACAGAGAACGCAGGATGATCCGCAAGCTCGCTCCGACTCGCAATGATGAAAATTCAGTGTAGAGGAGCCACCCAACGGGCGCAACCGCTCTGCGACCGCGTTGTGGCGCCGGCGGTGCCTAGACGCTCTGGCGGGTCAAGCGTCGGCCATAAATCATGACGACGATCGCGACACCTATCCACAACGCGGCTGCGTACACCGCGTACCACCCCGCTTCTTGCGCGGCGGCGGCGTGCGAGGGACTCAAGATCACCAGGGAGCCCGTGGAGCTGATGTGCATGCACTGCGCCAGCAGCACACTTTTGGTGTTGCTGTACATCCAGGCGATGAGCACTCGCATGGCGGTCATGGCTGCGGCGAACGCCAGGAAATAGCGAAACCAATACGCGCCGTGCGGCGTGGCCGTGCCCAGGTAGTCGATGACCGGGAGGTGCCACACGGCCCACAACACTCCGAGCAAAATGGCCGGCGCCAGCCCGTTTTGCTTTCCGCGCATTTTCGGATAGGCGTAGCCCATCCAGCCGATTTCCTCGAAAAAACCGGCAGGCACGCCAAACAAGATCCCGATCAGAAAGCTGCCGGGAGCAAAAACCGGCGACACGAATGCTTCCAAGCACAGGAGAACTCCCAGCATCACGCAGGGTGGAAGGAGCAGGGCCGCAAACCAGCGCAGCGGAAACCGCACGCGGAACATTCGCGAAAAAAGATCCCGCAGACCACTTCTTCCGTCCACGACCCTGGTAAGCACGATGCCGGCGACGCTGGGTCCGAGAAGCATGACCGGGAACATCAGCAAACCAGCCATTTTTGGCAGCGGCTCGCCGCGCAAGAGCTTCGGCGCGGCCACGGCCAGGGCGCCCATCCACGAGATCGCGTAGGTGAGCGCGAAATATCCGGCAACGGGATGGCGCGCAATAAAAGTCTGTGGGACTGCGTTTTCCGTTGCCATGGTGCGACCTAATGTATACGGAAGCCGCTTTTCGGAGAAAGGTGATAAATTGCTCTTTTTCGAGGGAGGATCAGGTGACCATCGCAAGCTCGGAGCAGCCATCGTGGCCCTGGCCGGATTCGCTGGACGCCTTGATCGCCGCGCCCGATCATCACCGTTTGCTCCTGGAAAACGAGGATGTGCGGGTTCTGGAAGTTCACATCCCACCAGGACAGTTCGTTCCTGTACACACGCACCGGTGGCCTGGCGTGGTGTTCACCTTAAGCGCCGCCGACTTCATTCGTCGCGATGGGGAAGGGAAACTCCTTTTGGACACGCGGGTCACGCCATTTCCGACGCCACGTCCAGCCGCGGAATGGCTGCCGCCGTTGCCGCCCCATTCGGTCGAGAACGTAGGAACCACCGACATCCGGCTCTTCAGCGTGGAACTCAAGAGGCAGCAACGCTAAGGGGGTTATAGCTCGAGGCGGCGAGGTTCTAAGCCGTGCCTTTAGCCCCCGGGGCCTCATCCTTTGTAGGGGTGTGGGGGTGTAGGGGCCGGGGCTGGCCCCGCCCGGCGTTACCCGAGCACCCAATGGGCCGCGGGCAGCAACCCGCCGCCCGGGCAGCCCGAGCTTAAGTCACACGCCGACACTCCCGGCTGCCGGTGCTGTTACAATTCTTCTAAGGGCAAGCGAAAACACCTATGTTTGCAGTCCGGCTCATCGGCGTGCTGGCGCTGGTCGCACTAAACGGCTTCTTCGCGGCGGCCGAATTCTCTTTGGTAGCGGTGCGACTGTCGCGGGTGCGGCAGCTCGTTCAAAAAGGGGACCTCCGAGCGCGAGTGGTGGAAGCGCTGCTCGGCGATTTGCACCGCGTGGTTTCCGGCGTGCAACTGGGCATTACCCTGTGCAGCCTGTCTCTTGGAGCGCTCGGGGAAAGCACGCTGGCCGGCATCTTTCAGAGCATCTGGCCGAGCACCGTTGGGACGCGCACGGCGCTGCTGGCCCACGCAGCTGGGCTCGCTGGCGCGTTTGTGTTACTGAGCGCATTGCACGTGGTAATTGGGGAACTGGTGCCCAAGACGGTCAGCCTGGCGCGCGCCGAGCGTGTGGCGCTGCTTGTGGCGCGCCCGTTCCGCTGGTTTCTAAACACTTTTCGCTGGGCCATCGACCTGCTGGACGGCATTTCCGGCGCCATCGTGAAGGCTCTGGGCGTGTCCGAGCCGCAAGGCCATGGCGCCGCGCACTCCACCGAGGAGCTGCAGATTCAGATCAAACAGGCTCGCGAGCGAGGGCTGCTGGCGCCCGGCGAAGAAAAATTCATCGTGAGCGCCATCGAGCTGGGACAAGTGCAGGTACGGGAAATCATGGTGCCGCGGCCGGACATGCACACTCTTCCGGTGGAATCGACATTGGACCAGGTGATGCGCGCCTTCGCGACCACGCAGCGCTCGCGCATCCCGGTATTTCGCGGTTCGGAGGATCAGATCCTGGGTTTCGTGCATATCAAGGATATGCTGTGGGTCTTGTTGGATCGCGAGCGGCGCATGGAAGAGCATCTTGCGCCATCACCGTTCGATCTGCGCAGGGTGCTCCGCGAAGTGCTGATCGTGCCGGAGACCAAATCCGCCGACGAGTTGCTGGTGGAATTGCGCAACCATCGCGTAGGCATGGGTCTGGTGGTCGATGAGTTCGGCAGCATCCTGGGACTGGTTACCGTGGAGGATATTCTCGAACAGGTGGTCGGCGAAATTTACGATGAGTTCGACGTGGTCGAGCGGCCTTTGACCCTGGCCGACGGCGCGGTGATTTTCGACGCGGCCTTGAACGTGCGCGACCTCGACGCCCAATACAACATCGCCTTGCCGGAAGATCCCGCCTACGCGACGGTGGGCGGCTTTGTGCTCGACCAGTTGGGTTTCATCCCGCGCGGCGGGGAAAGTTTCGAGTACGGCAATTTTCGCTTTACCGTGGTGGAGGTGGATGGCAGGCGCGTCGCGCGCGTCAAAATCCAGCGCACGCATCCGCTGGCGGTGGGGCCGAAATCGGGCGAATCCACTTCCGACGCGGGGCAGCCCGTGGACGTCGCAAAATCTTCGGGCTCCGATTCCTCGGCAAACACCCGGTAATGGCGCGACACCTCTTGCAGCGCTTCCTGCTGACGCTCCCCGCGCTCTGGCTGGTTCTCACCTTGGTTTTTCTGATGATTCATATCGTGCCCGGCGACCCGGCGGAGCAGATGCTCGGGGAAGGGGCCGCGCCGGGAGAATTGGTGCAACTGCGTCACGCCCTTGGTTTGGATCAGCCGCTGCTTGTACAGTACGGGCGCTACCTGAAAGAGCTGGCTCACGGAGATCTGGGGCAATCTTTCAAATTTCAAGCGCCGGTGCGCCGGATTATTTTCGAGCGCTATCCCGCGACGCTGAGTCTGGCGTTCCTCGCCCTGGTGGTGTGCGCCGCGATCGCCATTCCCGCGGGAGTGCTGGCGGCGTACCGCAGAGGGCACGCTGCCGACCGGTTGGTCGGGGTGTTTACGCTTTTTGGTTTGGCGGTGCCCAACTTTGCGCTGGGTCCGGTGCTGATTTTGCTTTTTTCGATTGAGTTGGGCTGGCTGCCGGTGTCGGGGCGCGGAGGGCCTGCTTACTACGTACTGCCCGCGGCGACGCTGGGCGCGGCGCTGGCCGCCATTCTTACGCGCATGGTGCGCGGCTCAATGCTGGAAGAACTTTCCAGCGATTACGTGCGCACCGCCCGCGCGAAGGGGCTTTCGATGGGGGCGGTGCTGTTTCGCCACGCGTTCCGAAATGCGCTGATTCCGATTATCACCATTCTCGGATTGCAGTTCGGTACGTTGCTGGCCGGCACGATTGTTACCGAAACGATTTTTTCCTGGCCGGGGATCGGCAGGCTGACCGTGCAGGCTATTTCCTCGCGAGATTATCCGTTGTTGCAGGGCTGCATCCTGGTGATTACCGTTTCTTACGTGCTGGTGAATTTGCTGACCGACATGCTGTACGCCGTCATCGATCCGCGGGTGCGGCTTTCATGAGAATGCTCGCCGTGATGGGCCAATTTCTGCGGCAGAGCGTTCTGGCGCGCGTCGGATTCTCGGCCGCGGTGCTGCTGGTCGCGGCCGCGGTGCTGGCCCCGTGGATCGCGCCTGCCGATCCCGCGGCGCAGAATCTGCCGGCGCGACTGGAGGCGCCTTCGCGCGCGCATTGGATGGGCACCGACGAATTGGGCCGGGATACGTTGTCGCGCACGCTATACGGGGCACGAGTGTCGCTGCTGGTGGCGATTTCCGTAGTTTGTGGGTGCGGCTTTACGGGACTGGTTATCGGGATGGTGGCGGGTTATGCCGGGGGCTGGTTCGATCGCTTCGTAAACTTGCTGCTGATCAACGCGTTTCTGTCGTTCCCGGGAATTTTGCTGGCCATCGCTTTTGCCGCGTTTTTCGGGCCGGGGATCAGCAAGGTGATTCTGGCGCTGGTGATCACCGGCTGGGCGGGATATGCGCGGCTGGCCCGAGCGCAGGTGCTGAAGGTCAAGGAATTGGAATTCATCCTGGCCGCGCGCTCGCTGGGTGCTTCGCACTTGCGCATTTTGGTCCGGCATCTGCTGCCCAATATTCTGCAACCGGTTTTGATCCAGGCGACCATCGGAATGGCCGGCGCGATTCTGGCGGAGTCCACGCTGAGTTTTCTGGGGCTTGGGGTGCTGGCGCCGGTGCCGAGTTGGGGCGCCATGTTGAATGACGCGCGGAGCCACCTCTTCGACGCGCCGCACATGGTCATTTTTCCCGCGCTGGCGGTGATGACCGCGGTGCTTTCCTTTAATCTGCTGGGCGACGCGTGGCGCGATTGGCTGGACCCGCGCACCCGCTCGCAAATGGCCGCGCTGGAATTGACGCGCTGAGCCGCGGCGCTATCCGAAGAAAATTCCGGCGGTGGCAGGGCAGGGAACTATTTGCTTTCGAGGGTGACCGCCGCGCCGCGCCCCAGAGCCAAATTGCGCGCCGCATTTCCTTTGTTGACCGCGATCTCGATGTACCCGCTCGATCCCACGTAGGCGACCGCTTCGCCGGCGTTGCCCAGCGCGAAGGTGTCCACCAAGCGCGAAACCGCGTGCGTGCCGACCTGAAATTTTACCTTGCCGTCCTGGCGGGCCTCTTCGGCGAGGTCTTCCGGACGGAAATTTGTCACCAGATTGCCGAAGGTGTCCACGCGCATCACGATGCCCTTCAACACTCCGTTGGTGCCCTTGGGCCGCGGCAGAGCGAATCGTTTGTAGTCCGTAATTTCCTCGCCCATGCTGGCGGTTTGCCCATTTTTGGACAGCCAGGCGGCCACCGGGGCGAAAACATCGCGTCCGTGAAAGGTCTTGCTTACCGGTTGGTTGTAATAGTGTTCCACGTTCGCGTGCCGCACGATGACGTTGGGGTCGCGCTCGTATACCAGCGAGAGAACGCCATTGTCCGGGGCAACAAAGTATTGATTGTCTCCGGTGACCAGCAGCGGACGGCGGTCGGTGCCCACGCCCGGGTCCACGACCACTACGTGGATGGTGCGCGGCGGGAAATAAGCGAATGTCGAGCCGATGGCCAACGCCCCATCGAGCAGGTCGAAGGCGGCGACGTGATGCGTGATGTCCACGATGGTGACGTCCGGATTGATCTTGAGAATGACGCCTTTCAGCGTGCCGACGAGATGGTCATTCGTTCCGTAGTCCGTGGTCAGTGTAATGATTGCGTTGGGCAATGGATTCTCCCACCCAGGGTCTTGCGCGCAGAACCCGCGCAGGCGAAACGGGGAGGCGCTTCGTACCTCTTCACGCTAGCGAACGCGCACGCTATCGTCAAGAATTGCGGCGGCGGGTGCTGTGCAATTGCCACTCCCGGAAGGGGGCAGCAGGGATTCGCCCAAATGCGCCCACGTCGCGATCCGCCGCGGGCGGCGCGGAACGAGAACGGCCAACCGGTCTGTACGTCCTGTGAGTCGGTTGTGTATAATCACGGGAGAAACGAGCGGGCGTCGTACAATGGCAGTATAGAAGCTTCCCAAGCTTCGGACGTGGGTTCGATTCCCATCGCCCGCTCCAGAATCACTAAATTCGCTTGCTGCTGGCGAGTGGGCGCGCAGAGGGCGTAGGATCATCCCAGCAGAAGCGATTCTGACTTGTGGAAAGAGATCCTCGATTCGCCATGTCATTTTCCCGTTCGCAGAAAGGGTAAACGTTCCGTCTGTCCCGGATTGTCCGTTACTACCTACACTAATCCGGCAGTGCCGTCGGGAGGCATCGCCAAAAGCTTCACTTACGACTCGCTCGGCAATCTTGTGACCGCCCAGTTGAATTGCTGCCAGTTGAAGAAATGGAACTACTCCGCAGCCACACAATACGCCTATCCGGATTCCGTGGTCAGTGGCACCTCGCCCACGCAACTCACGACCAGCGCCACCTACAGCAATGCCACCGGCCTGATGCTCACCTCAACGGACGAAAACAATCAGGTAACCTCGTTCGGCTACGACAGTCTATTCCGGGTCACCACAGTAACCCGTCCGGACAGCGCGCAGGTCTCCTACACTTATCCCACCACGACCCAAAGCACGTTCACGACTACCACGCCCATCCAGGGAACAAATGTCCAGAAACGGATTGCCACCCTTGACGGCCTGGGCAGGACTATAAAGGTCACCACGTCGGATTCCTCTAGCACCAGCTACTCCATCACCGAAGCGCAGTATGATGCGCTCGGTCGGCCATACAAGCAGAGCAACCCGCACAATAGCACCGCGCAATATTGGACTACTTCGCAATTTGACGCCCTAGGTCGCGTGAAGACCATCACGCTTCCCGACAATTCCCAAACGATTTACGTCTATTCTAATGCAACCGCCACCGTCACTGACCCGGCTGGAAAACAGAACGAACAGCAATATGACTCCCTCGGGCGCTTGGTTACCGCGTTCGAGCCGGACATCGCCAACAGCAACGCCCTGACGCAGCAGACCTCCTACACCTACAACGTCTTCGACGCCGTGACACAAGTTACCCAGGGCGCGCAGACCAGGACCTACGTCTACGACGCATTGGGTCGTCTCACGGATTCCACCACTCCGGAAGCCGGCCATTTCAACTATCAATACAATGACTTCAATCTCGTCAACCAGCGCACTGACGCCCGTGGCGTGATCACTACCTACGGGTACGACACTCTCAATCGTTCCACGGGAATGAGTTACAATGTGGGCTCGACGGGAGTTCCCGCCACGCCCAGCGTTGGTCTGACCTACGGAACCAACGCCACCCAGTTCAACAACGGTCGTCTCATCACCATGACCGACGGTGTTGGCTCCGAGAACTACGCTTATAACAATCTCGGCGAGTTAACCCAGTTGCAAAAAGTCATCAGTGGCACGACATATACGACGAACTACGCGTATAATCTGGCCGGCGAGATGACCCAAATCACCTATCCTTCGAATCGAATCGTGCAACAGAGTTTCGACGCCATTGGCCGCCTTTGCGAAATTGCTCCGTCCACCAGTGGCTGCTCGACCGCAGCGGCTCCTTACGCCACAGGGGTCGGTTACAACACAGCCTCCCAAGTGACCGGATTCATTTACGGTAACGGCGTTATCTCCAGCTATTCGTACTCCGCGGACCGCCTGCAACTCACTTCGCTTTCGTACCACAACACAGCATGCGCATCGCTGTTCCTGCTGAACTTCGGCTACGCCCAGAACGGGGGGAACAACGGTCAGATCACCAGCGTCGCGAATCCTTCGCAGCCGGGCCAAAGTGTCAACTACGTCTACGACGCGCTGGCACGGCTAAGCTCCGCAACATCGGTCGGCTCGTCCGGTTATTCCCAGTGGGGTCTTTCCTTCACGTACGACCGCTACGGCAACCGCACCGATGAGAACCAAACGATTGGCAATCCACCGACAAACCACGTAACGTTCGATCAAACCAAGAACCGCATCAGCACCAGCGGCTACGCCTACGACGCCAACGGCAATCTGACCAACGATGGCAACAATACGCTGGTATATGACGCCGAGAATCGCGCTGTCAGCGTCACCAACGGCGGTGCCTCCGGCACCTACACCTACGATGGCAATGGTCTCCGCGTCAAGAAAGTCTCCGGTAGCACTACAACGGTTTACGTCTTCTCCGGCAGCAAGGTCATCGCCGAATACGACAACGGCGCCGCCGTAGGCTCGCCCAACCGTGAATATGTTCATTCTGGGGGCGCGCTCCTTGCCACGATTGACTCCGCAGGAACAAGATACCATCACCCAGATCAAGTCTCGACCCGCCTTACCACCGATTCGACGCAGAACTCTTCGGCTCACATGGGCCAATACCCGTTCGGCGAAGTCTGGTACGACGACGGCACCACCACCACCAAGGCCAAATTCACCACCTACGAGCGCGATGCTGAATCCGGCAACGACTACGCCCTGGCCCGCTCGTACGTCAACCGCCTAGGCCGCTTCTCCTCCCCCGATCCTCTCCTCGGATCCACAGCGGTGCCACAAACCCTAAATCGGTACGCCTATACAAGCAACGACCCGATCAACCGCATCGACCCCTCCGGGCTCTTCACATTGGGCCCAGGGACTGGCAGCGGTGGAGGCGACCCTTGGGGGCCATTCGGACCGCCTGAATTCCCGCCTCCTGGTGGGCCGATTGGCCCTGATACTGGTAACGGCGGCGGCGGTCCGCATAAGCCACCCAAACCTCAGAATTGTACGTTTAACATCGCGATAAATAACTCCAGCAGTCTGGGCTCGGCGGCTGTGACCGCGATTGAGAATCGAATTTCTCAAATATTCGGGGCTACCCAAACGCCGGGAGGGGACACCGTTGGAGTTAATTTCAACTCCACGGGAGCGCCTGACACCACTCTCAATCTTTCAAGTGGTCTGGCGGGTGTCGTTGCAAGTTATTTCAATTTATATGGTGTGAGTACCTCTCTTACAAAACCGACCGTATTTACGAACGCTGTCAATTCCAATTTTACGGGCGGAAACGATACTATTTATCGTATTGACGGAACATTTGGTGCCCATGAACTCGTACATAAGTTAGGCGACATACGAGATCTGGGTTTCAACGGCAGCAACCCGAATCTGATGAATCTAGACAACAATCCTGCGTTTAGGAGTCTCGTGTCTGATCCCGGGCTTCCACCCGGTCTTCAGCTGACGCCGAGCCAAGCGCAAAAGCTATTTGACAAGTGCAAGAAGCTTCATCCTTGAGGGCGATAGCAGGAATCCGAACATGACGACTTACACGCTTCTCATTTTGATTCTGTTTCTTCTAATTGGAAATCAGCAGGGTGTGCCAACAGGCTCCGTGTCCCAGGAACCTAGGGACCAGATCCAAAATCTCATCGATTCGCTGCCATCGGGCAGCCACCTTCGATATGAGCTCTCCGACGGCGGCCACGGTGACGGAACTCGTTTCCCTTGGATGGATGACATGGCACGACAAGGCGTGAGGCGCGTGTTTGTTGAGGGGCACTTTGTTTGGCGTGGCGCAGCGAAAGATATAAGCGTGGTCCGGCTTATTTATTCCAGCAGGTACGCTGCAGAATGTGCTCAAATCACGGATCCTGCAAGTTTGGCTCAGATCCGTTCGAGCGGTCTTGAGGAAACAATTCGGCAGGTCGCAATACAGCGCATAGCAAGGACCGCTTGGTCAAGAGTAGACTTTCCCTCGCAAATCGACGGCGACCACGGAGTCAGTTATGATGAGCTGTTTGACGACGAGCGCCTACCGACGCATGCTCCGGTATTCCAAAATATCGATACGCACCGCGAACCCTTGGTGCAGGCAGCTCTCTTAGGCGATGAATTCGGAATGAGACAAGTTGTGAAGGTGAGAGCGTCGACCCTCAAGCGAGAAGATCTGAACTCTGCACTGTTCGCCGCGTCGCTCGGCGAGAATTCGTGCGTAATAAGGACCCTTCTCAGTTTCGGAGCAGATGTGGACGCTCGAAGCAAGGAGGGCAACACGCCTCTAATGAATGCAGTAGGTTCGGGTTACCTCAACAACGTTAGGGTGCTACTGGACGCTGGTGCCGATACCAATGCGAAAGACCAGTATGGCCGAAGCGTGTTGTCCGCAGCTATACGGAGCCAACATTCCGAAGTCGTGAAGCTTCTGCGAGACAGACGGGTAACCGACTAAATTCTCGTGCTTGGGGTTGTCGTCCTCAATCGCTCGAAAAACTTGGGGTATGGGGACAGACGCGGGGTGCCACGGGTTTCGGTGTGGGAAAAACCACTCTTGGGGCTCTCCTGGGACGGGTGGCTGCCGATATTTACCGCCAAGACGAATCTCGGATTTCCAGGTTTCGCAGCCCCGGTGAATTTCAAGGCAGCAGTCTTTTGACCTTTCCTCTCCCCTCCAACTTCTGGCTCCATTTGGCTCCACTTAACTCCGGTGCGGGCGGCAACGCCATCAAAGCACAAGACTTTTAGTTTGGGGATGCAATTCGATTCCCATCGCCCGCTCCAGAATCACTAAATTCGCTTGCTGCTGGCGAGTGGGCGCGCAGAGGGCGTAGGATCATCCCAGCAGAAGCGATTCTGACTTGTGGAAAGAGATCCTCGATTCGCCATGTCATTTTCCCGTTCGCAGAAAGGGTAAACGTTCCGTCTGTCCCGGATTGTCTCCCGGATTGTCGGCTCATATGTGCATAACAATCCACTAAATCTTACCGATCCATCCGGCATGTGCTCCGAGGAGGACGATTGGTCAGGCTGCGACGACCCGTTCAGTGGCTGGGGTTCTTGGAACTACGGTGCGATCCTCTCGTATAACTCGGGTTTCGACCAGAACGGCGTCTGGACGACATCCGACAACAGCTTCTGCTGTTTTCCAATCCCTTTCCTCAACCCTGGTTTTTGAATCCTTGGGCTACAAACACGCCGCAGGGAAGCTTCGGAGACTTCCTCTATGGGGTATTCGCAGGATGGGCCATGTCAAATGGCGGCAGCCCGGCGAGTAGCACCTCAAATCCGGCCCTCCAGCAGGCCCTGAAGCAGCAGTTTGAGCCCCACAGCCTCGCAGAGGAAAAGGGAATGAAGATCGGGCCACTCCTCGGCCTTTTCATTCCCGGCTTCGGGGAAGAGGAAGGCGCCATCGAAGGCATTGAGGCCGTAGAAGGCGCCGGGGGACTTGAGAAACTTCTTAACTCGGTTCGTCAGCATGGGCGAACGGTCACGTTTGCAAGCGCGGGGTCGGAAGAACTACGATATCTGGATTATATGGGTGCTGAAGCTAACTGTGGTGGCCCTGGATGCCTGAATATCCTTCTACGTCCAAATCCGACGAAGGAGGCCGTCTTGGAGGAATTTTTGCATGGCACGCAGGACCGCTTGGGAATCATAGATCGCCTAGGTCAACAAGGGGCCGAGACTCACGTAAAAGACTTCATGGGTCGTCATCGGAGACTGCTGGGGCTCCCGTAAGATGCCAACGTTTTGCATGAGAGTTGAAGATACGTTCTTTTTTGACGATGGCACTATCGTTTTCGCTGGACCCATCGAAAGTGACGTCAACTTCATCCGTGCCTGCGATTGTGAGATCGTCAAAAATGGGGAAGTCAAGACGTTAGTGCGGATCGAAGGCGAAATGAGACCAAATCGAAGATCTGGAGTTCCCTCGACTGATCGAGCTGTCTCAACTCGGGAAATGGTAGATTTGGCTGCTCTCGGGCTCGGCAAGAGCGGCTTCTTAATACGTTCGAAGAGCTAGCGCGAGGTCATCTGAAGGGTCTGGACTTTTCGGGGTTGTCGACGGGCATACGTCCCTTTCTTTTTAGCAAATTCGGGTTCGGTACGGACGCCGTATCGAAAGGTGAACAACTCGTATGGGTGGTGCCCCGGATTGTTGCCTCCGTTCCTGCGGACCTGGTCGATCAGACGCACGCGCTCTTTTTACATTTTCCAACCATAGAAAAGCGGAGGGGTCCCAAGTTCGGGTGTGGGGAACCTGGGTCTTGGGGCTTTCCTAAGAGGGTGGCACCCGGGCGTTTACCGACAAGACGATCTCAGGGTTTCTCAACTCCCAAGTTCAAGGTTGCGATCTTCGGACCTTCATCTCCTCCAAGTTAGCTCCATTTAACTCCACTTGACTCTCGGTGCGGGCGGCAACGCCATCAAAGCACAAGACTTTTGATTT
>CAWBGX010000011.1:0-674470 GCA_963788495.1 uncultured Acidobacteriota bacterium
GCCAATCAATTTCATTCATAAATATCAATCTTTAACAAAAGCTAAACAACACATCGAACGCCTTAACAAAACTGATCCGGTTTGGACAAAATTCATCAAGGCCTATGTGAAAGGCATCCTGGTCGCTATATTATTTGGCTAGGAGCTGCACATATCCGTGTTGCCAAAAAATCTACGGATGAAGAAATCCTCTTCTGGATTATCCAGACAGGTTTGCAGCTTGGCGGTCAAAGTGAAAGTCCCTACGAAAAAGGAGGTAAAAAAGGAAACTTTTCCTCTTTTTTGATTAGATTTTTAGTTTTCGGAATCCCCCTATCAAACGACTGAAACCAGTGAGTTGTTATACCCAACCCTCCCCTCTTTACAAATGCCTAAACAATTGAAAAGCGCATTCAAACACAAATCGTAATAGGCCCTAGAAAAGCTTTGCGCAATGGGAAAAGATGTTATTTAGGAAAAAAAGGCTTATTCAGCTGATAATCACAGGCCCGCATACCTATCTAGAACACATACAGGAAAAGCTATCGAACAACAAACTGTTAAAAAAGAAATGCTTTATCTACGAAGATGAACCTTATCCCATTAAGGTTCAAAATAACGACCTAACTATTTGTTGCGCTACTCTTGATTTCTTCAACAGTGTTAAAAGAGCATTAAGATGAAAAGGGTCATATTAATTCTGCCCCCATCATAATTTTAAGTATAATTTTAATTTATTAATTTATGCTATAATAAAAATATAATTTATTGTCGATTCCTGAGATTCTATAGAGGTTATCACTTAACTGGATGGGTAGTATGATTTCAGAAAATTATTCAGATGGCGCTTCTTTTTAGTCCCCTAAGATCAAGAAAACTAGAGCACAACTTACAACGGAAATTGAAACCAAATTCACAAAAATTATCATGGACAATCCTAACAATCAACCGTTTGCGATGGATAGCTGCAGGCAAATAGTTGCTTCACAGTCGACAGGTCTTGCTTTTGTCAAAGCTGATAAGATTTTCCGAGAAAAATTCCCCGGAGCGGTCGTTAATCAACCGACAGCTCTTACACTCACCTTTTCGGATGGTCAAACTCTACAAATTCCACCTATATTTTTCGAAGCTTTAAAGAAGGACTGTGGAACAATTAAAGAGATAACAGATGAAATGACACTAAATTATATATCCCTTCCAGGATGTACTTATGATCAATTTTCTACACTGCTGAATTTTCTTTATGGATCAGAGGCCCATACACTTGTCCAGTATTTAAATCAAAAAAGTGATGATCTTTTACCTGTGGCTAATTACCTTAACACCAGAAATTTGGATAATTTGATAAACAACTTGAAGAGTGAAATTGATAATTTTAAAACCAACAACAAAGATGACCTCAACCGGGCATTGGAAATTCATCAAAAACTAACTAAACTCATGGATAACCCGCAGATTAAGGATATTATACGAAATAAGTTAGCAACCTATTTGGGTAATGTTCTGTTGGAAGCGAAACCTGAAGAACGAGACGATTTAATTGTGCTCTACAAAAAAGCCTCAGTAAATGCCCTATCATTTGTGAGAAGCAACAAGGTAGATAATGTGTTCTTAACGAAATTATCAGCATTAGACAAACTTAAAGCATTGGATTTAACTGGCTGCTATGGGATCACTAATGAGGGACTAAAAAATTTACCAAAAAATCTTAATCACTTAATTTTAAATCAATTAAATGTTAATAATAATGGGTTGCAGTTTTTACCAAAAACTTTAATTAGCTTAGACTTATTTAATTGCAATCAAATCACAGATGTTGGGCTAAAGAATTTACCTCGCGGACTGGAAAGATTAAATTTAAGTACTACGAAGATCACGGATAGTGGTCTTGTGTTGTTACCCCCCAACCTCAAGAAATTGGATTTAAGTTACTGCAACAATATTACTAATAATGGAATCAAAGCTTTGCCACGGAAACTGCAAAGCTTAGATATTAGGGGATGCAGAAAAATTACGGATGAAGGGCTGAAAAATCTACCTCCTGAAATGACTCATCTTAGTTTAGAGAACCCAGAAATAACCAATGAAGGATTAAATCTTTTGCCATCAACTTTAAGAAGTTTATATTTAGGTTTTTCTGACCACATTTACCTAATCCAATTGTATCGTTTAGGACAAAATATTATAAGTTTGTCATTGTCAGACTACCCTCATATGTCTGATCTCTTTTTA
Organism: uncultured Acidobacteriota bacterium; assembly: GCA_963788495.1. GTDB lineage: Bacteria > Acidobacteriota > Terriglobia > Acidiferrales > UBA7541 > Acidiferrum. The sequence goes on from CAWBGX010000011.1 coordinate 2,212, forward strand.
ACTTTTTTACCTACGAACCTTAAAGAATTGACTTTACGCCATTGCGGCGAAGTGCCCCCTGAATCATTAAACAAAATACCACAGATAAAAGTAATGATCGAGTAATTCTAAGTCATGCAATAACAGTGAAATACCCACCAATATTAGGCCGATCGCAAAAATTAGTTTGAGGGTTTTAACTGGAAGGGAATAAGCCATCCGGGCGCCATAAGGAGCCATCAAGGATGATGTGAATCCAATTGCCAAAAAGGCTGGAATATACAAATATCCAAGAGATCCCTGCATCGTTTGATGCTGTAACCCCAGAATAAGAAACGAAAAGGCCCCAACAACTGCAATCAGAAAACCGATAGCTGCGGATGTGGATATCGATTCCCTTAAAGGGGTCTTCATGCCATGCAAGATGGGAACGGTTATAATCCCCCCTCCTATACCAAGAATCGATGAGAGCCCCCCTATAAAAATGCCAATCAACGGCAGAATAAAATTGGGAATTTTTATCTCCTGAACAATTTCATGTTTGGAAGTATATAGAAAATATACTCCTACTAAACATAAGGAAAAACCAAAGAAAGCCTCCAAGTTAGCCGAGGCGGCCGTGACCGCCCTTTCGGAGCGGCACAACGAGCTGGACGCCAAGGTCGAGGCGGCCAAGTCCGCTTCGCCGGCGCTGCTGCGTCACTCCAAGAAAATCAAGGATCCCGCCGCGGCGGCGCTCGCGGCACCCAGCAGCCGCACCAGCGAGGAATCCGCGGCACTGGTCAGCAAGACCATGCAGATCGCGGCCGAGCAAAAGACCCTGGCGGCGTTGGACAAGCGCATCGACGACGAAAAGCAGCTGGCAGATGGGTACGGCAAATGGATCGACGTGGTGGCGGCGCAGCAGCGCGTCAGCGTCAACCGGAGCTTGCGCGGAATTGTCATCATTCTCGGTATTTGCCTGATAGCGATGTTCGTCGACGGATGGGTGGCCATAGTGCTGGGCCGGGTGTCGCTGGACCGGCGGCAAGTGGAGACGCTGCGGGCGGTGACGCAGGTGTCGCTGCAAGTCCTGGGCGTGTTGCTCATCCTGCTGGTGATTTTTGGGCCGCCGCCAAACTTGGGAACGTTTTTGGGACTGGCGGGCGCCGGCTTGACGGTCGCGCTGAAGGATTTCATCGTCGGGTTTATCGGCTGGTTCGTGCTGATGGGCAAAAATGGCATGCGGCTGGGAGACTGGGTGGAGATCAACGGGGTGACCGGGGAAGTGGTGGAACTCGGGGTGTTTCACACCGTGCTGCTGGAAACCGGGAACTGGACCGATTCCGGACATCCCACCGGACGCCGAGTAACCTTCACCAACAGCTTTGCCATCGAGGGCCACTACTTCAATTTTTCGACCTCGGGACAGTGGCTGTGGGATGAGTTGCAGGTTGTGTTGCCCGCCGGACAGGACCCGTATCCGATTGTCGACGCCATCAAGACGAAAGTGCTGGAAGCCACGGCGGATACCGGGCGGAAGGCCGAGCAAGAATGGCGCAGCGCGGCGAAATCGGGTGACATGAGTGCACTCTCCGCGGCCCCCGCGATCAACGTGAAACCGGTCATCGGCGGGGTGGAGATCGCGGTGAGATATGTTACGAGCGCGCACGAGCGGTATCAATTGCGATCCAAGCTGAATCAGATCCTGGTGGACCTGCTGGGACTCAAGACACGAACCCCGGCGCCCGAGGCGGTGGAAGCTCCCGGCAAGGCTTAGAGCCGAGCCAGTCTCTTTCGCGTTTCTCCGTCGTTACCTCGTTACTTCGCTACTTCCTTTGCTTCCTTGTATCCCGCGCAACCATCTGAAAAGGTAGGGACGGGCGTTTTGTTTGGGAGTCGTGGCCTCACGGCGCAAAGCGGCGCCAAGCCGCCGCACTCCAAGCAGCTTACGCCGGGCGTTTCAGCGCGAAGATGTCGCGGACTGGGGCGTAGTCGTTTCCCGCCAGGCGGGAGACCGGGTTGATCTTGCGGACGTCGATGTGGTGGTTGGCGTCCCACGCTTCTTCCGCTACGTGGGCGTAGACCACGCGACCGATGACGATGTTCCCGCTGCCGGGGCGGGGTTCTCCTACCTGGACGATTTGAATTAATTCGCACTCGAATTGGATGGGCGACTCCGCTACGCGCGGCGGACGGACCACTACGCTTGGCAGCGGAGTAACGCCGACGGCCGTAAATTCGCTGACGTCAGTCGGATAAGTGGCTGAGGTTTCATTGGCCTGCGCGACGTTTGATTCGGTGACGATGTTGACTACGAACTGGCGGGTTTCGCGGATGTTGCGCAGGGTGTCTTTGACTTCGCGGTCGACCGGGATGGACGGGCAGAACAGGACGGCGGGCGGGTTGCTGCAGACGCCGTTGAAAAAACTGAATGGGGCGAGATTGGTGATTCCCTTTGAGCTGATGGTGCTGACCCAGGCTATGGGGCGCGGGACGATGCTGCCGATCAGGAGGCGGTAGGTGTCTTGGGCGGGGATTTTGGAGATGTCCATGGCGACCATTTTCATTGGGGTCCTCGCGGGTGCGGAATGTGGCGCGTTTCTATTTTGGCAGATTGTAGGGTTGAGTCCAGGGGGCGATAGAGGCAGCGACCGGGCCCTTCGTTCCTTACGATGAGCTAAATGCCAGCGCCTAGAGCGGCACGGCGTGCCGTGCCCCTACGGGTTTCGCAGGCTGTAGGCTTGGTGCGATGCTGGGATTCATTGGGCTTCGGCGGCGGTCATGGTGGCGGGGCCTTCGCCTACGATTTGCAGGACGGTGTCTGCGTCTTTGGCGCCGTCGTAGTGGACTTGCTTGCCGAAGTGGGTGACGAAGGTGCCTGCGGGGAGCGGCGTGGTGGAGTCGGGATCGAACTTGGAGCCGGTGCCGACCCACCAGGTGCCGGAGATGACCGTAATGAAGCGGTCATTGGGGTGGTAGTGGGGGCGGCTCATGTGGTGCGCGGGCCAGCGGACTAGGACGATGTACGGGCCGGGCTTCGCGGGGTCGCCGTGGAGAATGGCGATTTTTGCGCCGATGGATTCGTCGGTCCAGGGGATCTGATCGGGGAGCTTGTAGGCGATGGCCGCGGGGTTGAGGTCGGCGATTTTTGCGGGTGCCAGCGACACCATGGTGACGAGCGCGAGCGTTGCGAGGCAGCAGCGCATGGTGGTGGACAAGGTGGACATGTTTCCCCCTTTGCGGTCGAATTTCGTGCCATTCAACGCAGCGAAGATATTCTTCTCGGGGTTTCCTGGCCAGCTAAATCTGAATTCGCTAGGCAGCGGAACTGCGGGCGCGGACTTGTTCGGAGGTCAGGCCGTAGAGCGGCGGCGCGGGAACTCCCAGGATGGAGAGATACAGATAGATTTGGCCGCGGTGGTGGATTTCATGTTCGGTCATGGAGCGGAGCCACTTCCAGGTGGTGATTTCGGCGCCGCCGGGAGTTTGGCATTTACGCCGGAGGTCTTCGTCGGTCAGCTTGGACAAAATTTCCAGGGATTCCTGGTGCAGCCGGCTCATGAAGGCCAGGATGTTTTCGTAGCCGTCGGCTAGCTCCTTGCCGTGGGTGGTGTAGCGGCTGGGGTGGCCCTGGATGTTTTCGGCGAACATGTGGCGCTCGGTGACGGCCAAGTGGCGGAGGAGGTCGCCGAAGGTGAATTTGCCGGGGGCGTAGGTCCAATCGATTTTGTCGGGCGGGATGCAACGGGCCACGCGCAGGGTGCGTTCCCGGACGTTGGAGAAATATTGCAGGAAGGGTTGAATATTTGAATTTCCACGGTGGAGCGACCCGAGACTAGTATAAGACAACGAAAGAGGAAAGATAACGCAGAGACGCTGAGGACACAGAGGCTTCGCGGAGAACAGAAAAGCCAAGAATTAACACAGAGGACAGAGAGAGCGCGCGTGTATCAAGAGTTTTCGGTTAGGAGCTGGCGGGCGCGGGTGGCGAAGAAGCCCGCGCCGGCGTACATGAGGCCCAGGAGGGCAAAGCCGGCGAAGAGGCTGATACGCTGGGCGATCCAGCCGAGGGCCAGGCACATCAGGAGTTGCAGGGCGGTGGTCAGGATGGCGATGGCGGATTGCGTGCGACCCATGAAATGACGGGGCACGATGGACATCAAGCAGGATTGCGCGACCACGCCGGAAAGGGCGCGGCAGGAACCGAAAATCGCTTGCAGCACGACCGCGCCAGCGAGAAACGATACGAACGGAATCACGAAATGGCCGGTGGCCAGGCCGGCGATGGCGGCCACGTACAGGGTCATGCGCAGAGGATGCGGGAGTTGGCTGGCAATCAAGCCTCCGGTGATCGCGCCGACAGCCCAGCCGGCTTCCAGGAAACCCAGGCCGCGCGCGCCGGCGTGCAGGACGTCATTGGCCAGGGCCACCAGGACCACGTTGGCGCTGACGACGCCGGCCATCATGGCCGCGTGGGTGATGCCCAGGGCGCGGACCTGCGGCTGCTGCCGGAGATAGGCGAAACCTTCTTTGAGGTCGGCATAAACGGCCAAGGACAGGCCCGCTTCGGCAACTTCGGGATTGCCGCCGGCTTCCAGAGCTTCGGCGGTGGCTTCGGTGGCGTCGGAATATTCGTGCGGGTAGCCTTGCCTTTCTCGAGGCGAGACGTAGCCGCGGCGGATTTGATAGAGGCAAAGGGCGGAGACGAAATACGTGGCGCCGTCGATAGCCAGAATGCCGGCGATGCCTACGGTGTCGTAGATGAAACCGACGAACGCGCCGGCGATCAGCATGCCGCTCTGCACCGCGATCAGGACCGCGGCGTTCGCTCCGGTGAACTGGCTGGGTGGAATGACTTCCTGGACCAGCGCGTTGACGGTGGCCCAGTACATCGCGGAACCGGTGCCGGTGATCAGCGTCATGGCATAGATCTGCCACAGTTGGAGATGGCCGCTCCAGGCGATGTAGGCGGCGCCCAGGACGGCGATGCCGCGGGTGAAATCGAGCAGCACGCCGAGGTAGCGGCGGTCGATGCGGTCGATGAGCACACCGCCGAGAAAGGGCACGAACAGGCCGGGAAGGGTAACGACGATAACCTGCAGGCTGACCTGGATGGTCGAATGCGTGGTCGAGAGGATGTACCAACTGACGGCGGTGAAGTTCAGGCCGCTGCCGAAGAGCGAGATCAGCATGGCCGCAAAGAAAAAACGGAAACCCCGCTGCTGCCAGATCAGCTTCCAGTCGACGGGAGCGGTGGTAGCAGGAGAGGCCATCGGATTTAGTAGCTTACTATCGTATGCTGCCGGGGCGGACGCAGTGGTGCTTGTGGAGAAAGGGTGCGGGCAGCGGGAGCGAGGCGGCTTATGGGGAATGAAGCGAATTGCAGCGTGAAGTTCGGCAAGCGGCGGGTGCAGGGGAAGGCGCTGCTGGAGACGTCGGAGCTGGTGTTTCGCGGGATGGAGGATGGGTTTCGGTTGAAGATTGCGTTTTCGGGGATCAAGTCGGCTAAGGCTGCGGATGGAGAACTCCGGTTGCAGACGGCCGATGGGTTGGCGGTGTTCGAGTTGGGGGCTGCGGCGGAAAACTGGTGCGAGAAGATTTTGCGTCCGAAGACGCGGCTGGAAAAGCTAGGGGTGAAGACCGGAGGGAATATTTCGCTTGCCGGCACGTTTGACGCGGAGTTTCTGCGGGAGCTGCGAAGAGTGGCGGAAAATATTCATACTGGCAAGATCGACGCGAGCAGCGAAATCATTTTTGCGAGCGCGGATTCCGCGAAGGATCTCGGCGCGATCGGCAAAGTGGCCAAGGCCATCAGGGGCGCGGCCGCGCTTTGGGTGGTTTATCCGAAGGGAAAGAAAGAGATCACTGAGAGCGAAGTGTTGGCGGCGGGGCGCAACGCGGGGCTTAAGGATGTGAAGGTGGTGGGATTCTCGCCGACGCATACGGCGCTGAAATTCGTGATTCCGCTGGACCGGCGTTAGCGATTGAGTTTTCCGCGATGAGGCACGTTCCGCCGAGTTTCCTGTTCCCCGGTAGTGGCTTCCGCTCTAGTCTAAGATGACCTCCATGAATGAATTGCTTGACGTGCGCGGACTGCGGGTGGAATTGCCGACGGCGGCGGGTTGGGTGCGGCCGGTGAACGACGTGTCGCTGCGGATTGGAGCGGGGGAGTCGGTGGGATTGGTGGGGGAGTCGGGCAGCGGGAAGACCATGATGGCGCTGGCGTTGATGGGGTTGCTCCCGCCGGGGGCGAAGATGGGCGGCCAGGCACGGATCCATGGTGCCGGTGATACGCCGGGAAGGCCTAGCCCCTCCACTACAAGCGCAGCGGAGTCGCGACGACGGGACAGAGATTTGACTTCGCTCAGTGAGCGGGAGTGGCGCGAGGTGCGCGGGCGGGAAATCGCCATGGTGTTTCAGGAGCCGATGACGGCGCTGAATCCGGTGATGCGCATCGGGGCGCAAATCGAGGAAGCGATTCGGGCGCACGACGCGGGGCTGGATGCGGGGGAAGTACGGCGGCGGACGCAGGAGGCTTTGACGCGAGCGGCGGTGCCTGAGCCCGAAGCGCGGGCCGAACAATTTCCGCATCAACTTTCCGGCGGATTGCGGCAGCGGGCCATGATCGCCATGGCGCTCGCGGGAGGGCCGCGTTTGCTGATCGCCGATGAGCCGACGACGGCACTCGACGTGACGGTGCAAAAACAAATCCTCGATCTGCTGGACCGGCTGCGGCGGGAGTTGCAGTTGGGGCTGCTGTTCATCACCCACGATCTGGGCGTGGTGGCGCAGGTGGCGGAGCGGGTGGCGGTGATGTACGCGGGGACGAATCGTCGAAGAAGGGTCGGCGCGAGAAGTTCTGCGGGCGCCGCGTCATCCTTATACCCAAGGATTGCTGGCAGCTTCGCCGACGCTGGAGCGCGGCAGGCTTACGCCGATTCCCGGGACCGTGCCGCAGCTTACGGCGCTGCCTCCGGGTTGCGCGTTTGAGCCGCGCTGCGCGGTGCGCGTGGGGGAATGCACGCAGGGAGTGCCGGAATTGCGTGGGGCTTCCGCGGGGCATGCGGCGCGCTGCATTCTGGTTTAGAACTTCGTTTGGGCAGTTAGGCGGAGCGCAGGAGTTTTGCGGCCCGGTGGCGAAGGGACGTGCTCTGCTGCGGCATGGGCTGCTGCGCCGCGGGCTTACGGCGCGCGAATGGGTAGAGGTCGTCGGCCAGATCGTCGGCGGAATTGCGGCGCTGCGCGGGGTCCTTTTCGAGGCACGCGGCAACTAACTCGTTGAGGCCGGCCGGGAGCGACGGGTTGGTGTGCGACGGCGGCAGCGGCGTGGAAGACAGAACGCGGGAGCAGATACCCTGGAGCGAATCGGCATCAAAAGGCCGGTGACCGGTGATCATTTCGTACAGGACCACGCCCAGCGAGAAAATATCGGAGCGGGCATCCTGCGGCTTGCCGAGAATCTGCTCGGGGCACCAGTACGCGGGAGTGCCGAGCAGCGGCGAGTCCCCGGAGTCGCGGCTGGCGAGACGCGCCATGCCGAAGTCGGTGAGCTTGACGCGACCCTCTTCGCTAATCAGGATGTTGGCGGGTTTTACGTCGCCGTGGATGATGCCTTTGCGATGGGCAACCGCCAGCGCGGTGGCCACTTCGGCGGCCCAAGCGCAGGCTCGCGGATACGGGATGCTGCCTTTTTCCAGGAGCCGCTCCAGCGGCTGGCCTTCGACGTATTCCATCACCAGATAGGGCGTCGAGGAAGATTCCTCGATGCCCATGTCGTGCAGAGCCACGATCGAGGGATGCGAAATCTGGCCAACGACGCGGGCTTCCTTAATGAAACGCTCGCGGCCCTCGCCGGAAGCGAGTTCGGACGGAAACAGTTTGATGGCCACGGTGCGGCCGATCATGGGATCGAACGCGCGAGCGACGCGGCTATTGGCGCCGGTGCCGATGGTATCGAGAATTTGGTAACGGCCGACTTGCACGGAGGCTCCCTCAGAGCGATCCACTTCCAACCGACAGGATACGAAATGTAACGGTGTGGCGGAATAGAGCAAGGGTTCTGCGGTACAGGTACGGAAGTACTACTTAAATGAGATTAGAGGCCTCTCACGTACTGGGGTTTTTATGGCTGCTTGGTCCCGGGCTCTGGAGCGGGGACAGTGCGGAGAAGCGCGAAGGCCGATTTCGAGGCGAAACTGGCGGGAAATTTGCGAACGTAGGAGGTCATGTTCGGATAGAGATAGTAGTGAAAGCCGAAGGAGTGCATTTCGCGCACCGCTTGGTCGGCGGTCCAGTGCTGCTGCGCGATGCGGTAGGTGGCGACCATGACGCCGGTACGATCATCGCCGTAGCGGCAATGGACGAAGACGCGCGGACCGGCAGGGTCGCGGAACAGCATCAAGAATTGAGCGACTTGGGCGTCGGATGGCAGCGACCAGCCGACGACGGGAATGTTCAGGAAGCGCAGGCCCAGAGATTCGGCGACTTTGCGTTCGCGTTCGACTTCCAAACCCCCTTGGCGCAGATTGACGATGGTGGTGACGCCGGCCTTCTTGAGCTCGGCCAAACCTTTGGCGGTAGGCTGCGCGCCACGCAGCAGCACGTCACTGATTCTGCCGACGTTGCGAACGCCGGAGAATTTCAGTTTCCCCGCGGGAGCAATCGCCGTAGAGGGCGCATTTTGGGAATGGAGGGACTTCGCGGGCACGGCTCGCGCGCAAGCGATGAGAGCGGCTGTTGCGCACAGGGAGAGGACCAGTGCGACAAGGCCTGGGGGCCGGAAAAAAAAGAGCAAGCGAGTCTGCATTCCAGGGATTTATTTTACTCTTCGCGGCACAAATTTAGGCGCGAAGTAGAACGAAAGAAAAGAGTTCGCGCGCAAGAGCACCACTACAAATAGACATGCGGCGAAAAAGGCAACGACATTTTGCGTTTTTCTCTTGACAGGAAATTTACAGAAGTTGATACTGCGATTCCAGATTCGGGGGAGCGTGGAAGCGCCAGGCGGACCGAGTCGAGGATCGTTGGCGGGTCCGCGCGAATCCACGAAACCAGCCCGGGTTCTAAGCAAAAAATCGAGCGCGAAGTTCAGCTCCGCGCCCGCATCGAGGCGTGAAGCGCTGCTGTGCAGGCCGCTTGCTAGCCACCGGCCCATGGCGGCGCGTTGCTTTTGCGTCGTCATTTTCGACCCTCGACTGCGGATCGCGGCCGATGTTTTTGTTGCCGGGACGGTCGGACCAGCCAAATCAAGTTGCCTCCTCGCGAGTGGGCGGGCAGCGCCTCTGTCAAAGCGGAGGAGTATACTAGACGGGTAACCTCCTCTTGGGGGAGCCCTGGAGGAACGGATGGCAACAGTGAAGCCGGCATTGCATGGAAAGTCGCTGCAAACGGGAGTTAGCCCGGAGAAAAACACGGGCGAGCACACGGGACTGGTGTTCGAACGCTATTTCACCGATGGAAGGACGCCGCCCTTCGACGCCGTCGAATGGGAAAAGCGCACGGCGCTGATCGGGAACGAAAAGGGTGTGACCATCTTCCGCCAGGAAGGCGTGGAGGTCCCCAAGAATTGGTCGCAAACCGCGACGAACATCGTGTGCAGCAAGTATTTCCACGGCAAGCCCGGAAGCCGCGAGCGCGAAGGCTCGGTGCGCCAACTGATCAGCCGGGTGGCCAGCACCATCGTGCGTTGGGGCGAAGAGGGCGGATATTTCGCGAATGTGGAGTCGCGCGATGCCTTCCGCGACGAACTGACCCACCTGCTGGTCGAGCAGAAAATGGCCTTCAATTCGCCGGTGTGGTTCAACGTCGGCGTGCAGCCCAAGCCGCAGTGCTCGGCCTGCTTCATCAACTCCGTGCAGGACAGCATGGAATCCATCATGGGCCTGACGCGGACCGAGGGCATGTTGTTCAAGTGGGGCTCGGGGACCGGCACGAATTTTTCGACATTGCGCGGCAGCAAAGAGACACTCTCCGGCGGCGGAATTGCCTCCGGCCCGGTGAGCTTCATGAAGGGCTTCGATGCCTTCGCGGGCGTAATCAAGAGCGGCGGAAAAACGCGCCGTGCGGCCAAGATGGTGATCCTGAACATCGATCATCCGGATGTCGTGGAATTCATCGAATGCAAGATGAAGGAAGAGCGCAAGGCCCACGTGCTGATCGAGCAGGGCTATGACTCGGCGATCGACGGCGACGCCTACAGCTCGATCTTCTTCCAGAACGCCAACCACTCGGTGCGGGTCACCGACGATTTCATGCGCGCCGCGGAAGAAGACCGCGATTGGTGGACCCAGAACGTCTCCGACGGACAGCCCGCCGAGAAACTCCGCGCCCGCGACCTGTTGTTCAAGATTGCGGATTCCACCTGGCGTTGCGGCGACCCCGGCATGCAGTACGACACCACCATCAACCGCTGGCACACCTCCAAGAATACGGCGCGCATCAATGCCTCCAACCCTTGCTCCGAATACATGTTCCTGGACGACACCGCGTGCAACCTGGCTTCGCTCAACCTGATGAAGTTTCTCGGATCCAACGGGCAGTTTGACGTGCCCGCCTTCAAGCACGCGGTGGACGTAACCATCACCGCGCAGGAGATTCTGGTCGACAACGCCAGCTACCCGACCCAGAAAATCGCGGACAATTCGCATGCTTTCCGCCCGCTGGGACTGGGCTACGCCAACCTCGGCGCTTTGCTGATGTCCACGGCGCTGCCCTACGACTCCGACGAAGGCCGCGGCGTGGCCGGCGCCGTCACCGCGCTGATGTGCGGCGAAGCCTACGCGCAATCGTCGCGCATCGCGGAGCGCATGGGCCCGTTCCCGGGCTACGAAGTGAACCAGGAGCCGATGCTGGAAGTGATTCGCATGCACCGCGACGCCATGCGCGGCATCAATCCGGAACACGTGCAGACCGACCTGTTCCTGGCCGCGCAAGAATCCTGGGATACCGCGCTGCAACACGGGGAAAAATTCGGCTTCAAGAATTCGCAGGTAACCGTGCTGGCGCCCACCGGAACGATCGGCTTCATGATGGACTGCGACACCACCGGCATCGAGCCGGACCTGGCCCTGGTGAAGCACAAAAAGCTGGTTGGCGGCGGCCTGATCAAGATCGTCAACAACACCGTGCCGCAGGCGCTGATGGGCCTCGGCTATACGCCGGAGCAGACCAGCGAAATCGTTTCGCACATCGACAAAAAGGGCACCATCGAAGGCGCGCCGTATCTGAAAGCGGAACACCTCCCGGTTTTCGATTGCTCGCTGACACCGCCGGGCGGCGGCCGGTCCATCACCTGGACCGGGCACGTGAAAATGATGGCGGCGGCGCAGCCGTTCCTGTCTGGAGCGATTTCGAAAACCATCAACATGCCCGAGGAATCCACGGTTGAAGACATCATGGATGCCTATATCGAATCGTGGAAGATGGGATTAAAGGCCGTGGCCATCTACAGAGACAACTCCAAGCGCTCGCAGCCGTTGTCGGCCGCGGGCCAGAAAAAAGACGAAAAGAAAACCGAAGCCGCCGTGGTTGCGGACCACCCGGTGCAGCGCGACCTGTTCGGCCGCCAGCAGCGCGAGAAGATGCCCACCGAGCGCGCCTCGGTGACCCACAAGTTCAGCGTGGGCGGGCACGAGGGCTACATCACCGTGGGCATGTACGAAGACGGGCGCCCCGGCGAGATCTTCATCAAGATGTCCAAGGAAGGCTCGACGCTGTCGGGCGTAATGGACGGCTTGGCGCTGACCGTATCGCTGGGGTTGCAGTACGGCGTGCCGCTGAAAGTGTTCGTGGACAAGCTCCTGAATACCCGATTTGAGCCCTCGGGCATCACCGCGAATCCCAACATCCGTTTTGTTTCCTCGGTTCTGGACTATATCGCGCGCTGGCTCGGCGGGCGGTTCATCTCCACCGACTATCTGAAGCTCAGCAACGAGCAGGTCGCCGCCGCTCCCACTTCGCCGAATGCGGTCATGCTCGAGTCCATGCTCTCGGCCATCTCCGGCAGCCATGCCGCGAACGCCGCGGCGTCCTCCAAGCCGCGCGACGCTCATGAAGGCGCGCCAGCGTGCTCGGAGTGCGGCATGCTCATGGTACCGAACGGGGCATGCTACAAATGCGAGAACTGCGGCTCCACGTCGGGGTGCAGTTGAGGTCGGTGGGCGCGGGAGAGAGTCCTAACCCGATGAGCGCGCTTCCGTCCGGTTCGGCCATGGCACCCAACGTTACTCAACAAAAGCCCAAGACCAGGGGCTTCCTGCACATCGCCCGGCACGGAACCGGCCCCGGCGCCATCTACGTCGTTACCTATCATCGCCTGGACCATGATCGAGAGGGATTGCTCCCGCGGCCCGCGCAGGCCGACAACTCGCAATCGCTGATCGAATTACTGGAACGCATCGGCGTCGATTTCCGGCTCGGCGAAGTGCGCGGCGCGTTGGCGGATGTCCTGCGCTTCGGCTCGGCCAACATCCCCGATCTGTGGCTCAGCGACGAAGAGATGGTAGAGAAGGGCCTGGTCGAAAGCTAGATCGGCATTCGAAGGAAAACAAAAAGGCCGGAGGCGATTGCCTCCGGCCTTTTGCTTTCAGTGAGGCCACGCGGGGACGGGCCGCGAGTCCAAATCCGCCGGGGAATATTTGCCGAGTGCCGCGCCGTTCAGCGAAACCGCGGACGCAGCGGCGGGCGCGCGGTCAGCGGGCGCGGACGCATGCGGAAGCGCGGGCTCAGCGGTGGTGGAACGTTGCGCAGAAAATCGCCGCAACCCGGGCAGCGGCCGTCATCGCTGATCGGGCCGGTGGCATCGGCGCGCAGCCAGTGGCCGCGAGCGTCGCATTGCGGATTGATGCACTGCACGGTGAAGCCGGGCAAATACTGCATAGGTTGTCCCCCCAGGCGGCTGGCCATTTTGCACCGCACCCGCCGCGTTGCGGCCGATGCGCGCAACGGTTGCCAGCCAAGACAAACGTTGCGCGGATTGTGGCGCGAGCAGCCTGTGGTGTCAAGAGAAAACACCACTATGTATAGCGGTACGTTTGCTACGCGCCAACCCCCGTCCGGCGCGCCAGCTGGAAGTTGGCACATTCGATGCCCTGGCTGGGAGAAAGAGAAACTCAATCGCTCGCGTAGTACAAGATAGAAGCTGCTGCGAGCGGCGCTTCATTGGGTAGGGGCGCCGCGATGGAGGCCGGAATGGCAAATACGACGCGTGGGGGGATGGATTTTGGGGGCCCGATGCCGGGGGTGCCGAATTTTCGCGGTTCGGGCGGGAAAATTCTGCGGATAGCCGTGGTGGCTGTGGTCTTGCTTCTCTTGCTGTGGAGCACTACTTCGATTCCCACAGGAAATGTCGGTGTGTTGACGCTGTTCGGGCGAGTTACCGGGCAGACCCTCGGCGAAGGCATTCATTTGATCAACCCGCTGGAATCGGTGCAAAAGATGTCGGTGCAGACGCAGTCGATAAAAGAGAGCGCCAACGTGCCGTCCAACGAAGGACTGATCCTGGCGCTGGACACCTCGCTGTTGTTCCGCCTGGACAAGTCCAAGGCGGCCTATGTGTTTCAGACCGTCGGAGACAACTATGCCGAAAAAATCGTGGAGCCCACGCTGCGTGCGGCGATCCGGGCGTCCACGTCCGCCCATTCCGCGAATGCGCTATACACCAACGCGCGAGAACTGGTGCAGCAGCAAATTCAGGATGAGTTGACCGCGCAGTTGGCGCCGCGCGGCGTGATCGTGGAAAACGTTTTGCTGCGCGACGTGCAGCTCCCGGCCATGCTCAAAGGATCGATCGAGGCCAAGCAACAGGCGGAGCAAGACGCCCTGCGCATGAGCTTCATCCTGCAGAAGGAAAAACAGGAGGCCGAACGCAAGCGCATCGAGGCCCAGGGCATCGCCGATTTTCAGAAGATCGTGGCCCAGGGGATCAGCGCGCAATTGCTGGAATGGAAAGGCATCGAGGCCACCGAAAAACTGGCGACCAGCGCGAACTCCAAGGTGGTCATCATCGGGAATCCGAAGAACGGGCTGCCGCTGGTGCTGGAACCGAAATAAAATAACGGAAGGTGAGTCGCGAATCCTCGTTCGCGCCTAGCTGGGATTACGATTGGGGCGGTGCCGGAGCCGGCGGAGCCGACTTGTCGCTGTCCGCCGGCGGAGCGCTTGCCGGGCCGGACTTTTTGCGGCCCTCGAGTTCCAGCATGGCGGCCAGGCGCGTCTTCAATCCTTCGAGCTCCTGCTTCTTGTCGTTGACTTGCCGTTGCTCCCCGTCGAGTTTGGTCTTCCCATCTTTATCGCTGGAGTACCCGGGCTTGGAATAATACTCATCCTGATCGAGGGCCAGCTCGCGCTGGAGAAGATCGAGATCCTTCGCCACCCGAGCGACCTGTTCTTTCATTTCGGCGATGGCCGGATCTTCGCCGGCTTTCTTCGCGGGTTCCTTGGCGGCGGAATCGGGAGCCTGATCGGCAGCTTCCGCGGCGGCTACGGCACCGGGGCTGGGCGCCTGAGTATCCAGCTTCGCAGGCGCTCCGACGTTGAGTCCCTCCGCTCCGGGCTTGACCTTCTTACTTTCGATATCCTCGTCGGTGATCACCTTGGTGGACTTGGTGGAGGCCTTTCTCTGCTCGCGGGCGTGGCGCGCGGCGTCGGCGACGGATTCCGCCGGTTGATCTTGCGAGTCCTGGGGCCGCGCGGAGGCGCAGGGAACCAGAATACACGCCGCGATGAACGGTACAGCGAGTCGCCAAGTGTTGTCGAAGCGCATAGGAGTGATCCCCGAATGAGGTCTCGGCCGGGTCAAATCTCAGGATACGCCGGAGACTTACCCCGGGCAAATGCGGGGCGTCGCGAACGTACGAATCAGCTAACGGGCTACAAGGCCGCATATGGAGTGCGGGAGCTCGCTCCCGCTTTTTCGTCGTCGGCCCAGCCGTCGCTGAGGCTGCGAACCAGCGGCGTACTCAGCGGCCGGCCGCGGCTCGCTGTGGCGTCGCAACCTCGCGGAACGAGAACTTTTTCTCGAGATTCTTCACCGGCTGGCCATTCGCTTCCGCGTAAGGATAGATGAAATAGTTGAGCGGCTCGCCCTTCTGGTCCGCGGAGAGGCGAATATCCCGCCCGTAGGTGAACAGCACGCGGTTGGAGTCCAGCGCGCCAAAGAAGTAGTCCTTCTTGGCGGGATTCTTGGAGGCCTCGGAGGCGTCCACGGGAATCCAGCCCATCCCCTTGATGTAAAACTCCGACCAGCAGTGATAACCGGGGATGTCTCCCTCGGTTTTGCCTTCGGGAAGCGGGAAGCCGATCTCGAATCGCGCCGGAATGCCGGAGGCGCGCATCATGCCGATGAAAAGCGAATGAAAGTCCGTGCAGTTGCCGTGCTTGGAATCGCAGGCCCAGACGGCATCGCCGCGGCCCCAGCCTTCGCCGGATTTGTCGTAGCGCAGCGTGGTGACCACGTAGTCGTATATTTTGCGGGCCTTTTCGAGCGGAGTGTTGGCGCCGGCGGTCTGCTCCTTGGCCAACTCGGCGATGATGCCGTTGAGCGGCACGAGCTTGTCCGGCTGCAGATAACGCTGGAGAAGAGCCGGGCTCGGGGTGGTCTCGGAGACTTTGCGGACAACCACTCCGTCGCGCAACGCAACGTATTCCTTGCGGGTGGTAGTGAAGCGAATGCCAGCATCAAAGCCGGAAGCGACTTGTTCCGGCGTGGGGTTGAAGACGATGAATTCGTCGCCGTACTGGCGATCGTGGCCGGTCGCGTGTTTCACGTTTCCCGTAATGGACAAACTCGTGGCCGGCGCCTGAGAGGAATCGGCGCGCGCGGGAGCCGGAATCCAAAGATGCACGGGGCCTGCAACACCTGGAGTCGCGGGAAAATGAACTTGATAGACGAACTCGAACGTGCGTGAATCGAGCGGCGCTGCGGAATCCGCGGCTATCGTGCGGGCGCCGCGCGAGGCAACACCTGCGACAGCGACGACGACGAGCAAGAACGAAAGTACCAGGCGGGGAAGCGTCATGGCAGAAACTCCTGAAGGGACTCTGTAGTCCAGGATGCGAGCCATGCGATTATAGGCGATGACGCCATAATGCAAAACCACTACCACGCGGTCGCACGGTGAAGATGCTCCGAGGGATTCGCGTCGCTCTCTGCTTGGTGGCCGCGCTTGCGGGCGGAGGAAAATCTCTCTTCGGGCAGGAGCCCGCTTCTGCTCCGGTTGCCAAGCCCGCAGCGAACATCCCGGCGGCTCCCCAGCCGAAGCCGGAAGCCACGGCCACAAACCAGCATCGATTCTGGGACAAGACCAATGACTGGCTGTTTGCGGGCGTCGGCGCGTCACGCACTTTGGACTATTTCTCCACGTTGAACCTGCGGCGCCGGGGCCGCCAGGAAATCTTGATTACCAACGACGCGGTGGACAATCACGCGGCGTTTGCGGTGATCGAAGCCGCCGGAACCGGCGTCTCGATCGGCGCTGCCTATCTATTTCACCGCTACGGGCACCACAAACTGGAGCGCTGGACTTCTATCGTGCACCTCAGCCTGGCTACCACGGGCGCCGTGCGCAACTATTCCCTGAAGACTTTTCATAGCTCGCCGTCCGCTCCCGTTCCTTAACCCCAGCGTTTCAGCAACGCTAGTCACACCGGGCACGTCTAAATTCGATAGGCGCAAGGCCCGGACGCCAGCTATCTAACCAGTAGTTGCGGTCGAGTGCCTGGAGCCTCATACTGCCGGCCCAAATACCGATGATTTGCGATCTCACTTCTTTGCCAAGGCACCTGCCGCTGCGAGCGCGTTGCCTGTCGCGTGGCCCGTTGTCGCGCCGCTTGGCCGCGATGTTGTGCTTCGGTTTGTTTCTCGTGGTGACGGCTCGGGGTGGCTCTTCCCTCGCGTTGACCCAGCCGCAAGCGGCAGCCCTGCAAACTTATCCGGAACGCCCGACGCCCTCCCAGGAAGCCGTGCCTGGACTCCCGCCGCAGCAGGCACGCCCGGCGCCAACGCCCCCGAAAACCGAGCAGTACACGCTCTCCCAGGACCGCTACGAAAAGGCCGTAGCCTATTCGCGCGCGGAGTATGTGCTGTACTTCGTGTACTACGTTTTAAGCGTGGTCGTGCTCTTCCTCTTCCTCCGGCTGGGCGTAGCCGCCAAATTCCGGGATCTTGCCGAGAGCGTCAGCGCCCATCGGTTTCTGCAAGGGCTGGTCTTCGTCCCGCTGCTGGTCCTGGCCCTGGACCTGTTCGAGTTGCCGCTGCGCGTGTACGGGCATTCCCTTTCGCTGCGCTACCAACAGTCGATACAAGGCTGGGGTTCGTGGTTCTGGGATCGCTGCAAGGCGGAGTTGTTGGGCGTGGGATTCGCGCTGGTGCTGGCGCTGATCCTCTTTGCCGTGATGCGCTGGAGCCCGCGGCGATGGTGGTTTCATTTCTGGCTGGCCTCGCTGCCCATCCTGCTGTTCGTCTTTTTCATCAGCCCGTGGTTCATCGATCCGCTGTTCAATACTTTCGAGCCGCTGGACGCCAAGTATCCACAGCTGGCCGCGGCCATGGAAAAAGTGGTGCAGCGGACCGGATTGAAAATTCCGCGGGAGCGCATGTTTTTGATGCTGGCCAGCAAAAAGACCAACGACATCAACGCCTATGTAACAGGTTTCGGCGCGTCGAAGCGCGTGGTGGTGTGGGACACCACCATCCAGAAGATGACCACCGACGAGACCCTCTTTATTTTTGGACACGAGGCCGGCCATTACGTTTTGGGACACGTCCGCCAAGGGTTTTTGTTTTTCGCCGCTGTCTTGCTGGTCTCGCTTTATCTCGGTTATCGCGGCCTGCACTGGGCGCTCAACCGCTGGGGAAAAGACTGGAAAGTGTACGGCCCCGAAGACTGGGCGTCTCTAGCGGTGCTTTTGCTCCTGCTGCAAGTGATGATGTTTCTCGCTCTGCCGGTTATCAACGGCTTCAGCCGCATGCAGGAGCACGCCGCCGACGTTTATGGGCTCGAAGTAATTCACGGAATTGTGCCGAATTCCGCGGAGGTAGCCGCGCACGCTTTTCAAGTTATGGGTGAGATCGACCTCGCCGACCCCAATCCGCCGTCCATCATTACCTTCTGGCTGTATACCCACCCGCCGCTGGCGGAGCGCCTCGTTTTTGCCCACAGCTACGATCCGTGGTCGACGGGAAAACCGCCGAAATTCGTGAAGCCCGGCGGAGAATGAGGAACTGGCGGTCCAGTGCGCCGTCAGGACGCGCGGCGCCGGGCGAAACTGGCCACTTTGTGCCGGTTGCCGCACACCGCCATGGAGCACCAGCGGCGCCGATGGGTCCGCGAGGTATCGCAGAAGAAAAGTCCGCACGCCACGTTCGCGCAGGTGCGCAGTTGGGCGTTCGGGCCCTCGACCAGAATTTCCGCGGCGGAGCGGGCCACCGCAGCGAGCAGCCAATCGGAGCCGCCTTCGCGGGCCATGAATTCCAGCTTCCACGCGAAGCCGTCCTGCACCAACTCGTCGTGCCCCTCGGTAATGCGGAGTACCTCGTTAATGGGCGCGACCCACTCGCGGGCGACTCGTTGCTTGCGGACCATGGCTCCAAAGACCTCGCGGAGGGCATCGCGGAGGCGAGTCGCGCGCGCAAGCACTGCTTGGGCGGTTTGCGGGTCGGTCTGGGGAAGCGTCAGCAATGTCGCTCCGCGCTCGCTGGAAACGACGCGCGAGGCCTCCAGAAAAAGCACGAACTCCTCCCACGATAGTCCACGGAAGGGAGCTGCCGGATAGGAAGGCGCGTTGGCAAAATCGATGGCCAGACGGCCGCCGAGAAGCGCTAAACTCGATCCAGATTGGAACATGGAGGCAACCTCCGAGAGGATTTTGCCCATCGAATAACCGGTTAAATCTATCACAGAGGTTATCCGGCGACTAGCTCTCCGGCTTCGCCGCGCAAGAATCTGAAACTTTTCGGCAACTTCCGGGTCCTATTTATATGCTAAGTCCAACGGCGTGGATTGCAGTGCGCTATCCTCTTGGGATTCTTGCGCTTTTGGCGTTCTCGCTATTCGCCTTGGGCTCCACGCTACACCGGCCCGCCAGACCGGGTCAGCCCCCTAGCACCGAAAACAACATGCCCACCGGTGTGCCGGTGATTGTTGAGTTGTTCACCTCGGAGGGATGCTCAAGTTGCCCCCCTGCGGACGCCTTGCTGGCCAGGCTCGAAGAGCGGCAACCGGTGGCCAACGCGCAAGTCATTGCGCTTGAAGAACACGTGGACTACTGGAACAACTTGGGCTGGATGGACCCGTTTTCCGCGAAAGATTGGAGCGCCCGGCAGCAGGAGTATGCCGAATCCTTGGGAAACGGAAATGTTTACACCCCGCAGATGGTGATCAACGGCCAGACGGAATTTGTGGGCAGTCGTGAGCGACAGGCGCGGCAAGCGATCGAAGCAGCCGCGGCCGGAATGCGCGCGGAGGTCTCACTGACGGCGCGGCAACCGGCAGAAAAGGGTCCCGCAGAATTTGCCGTTTCCGTAGGGAAGCTGGCGGGGAACAAAGCTGGCGACGCATTGGGGGTCTGGCTGGCGATCACGGAGTCCGGGCTGCACTCCAATGTGACGCGCGGAGAAAACGCCGGCGAAGACCTGCATCACGCCTCGGTCGTGCGCGCTTTGCGCAAGATGGGCGTTGCCGATCCGGGCAAAGAGATTTCGTTTTCCAGCGGCCTCCGTTTGTCCCTCGACCCTGCCTGGAACGTGCGGAATTTGCATGCCGTGGCGTTCGTGCAAGACCAGAGGAGCCGTCAGATCCTTGGCGCGGCCGCGGCACGACTCGAAAAGTAAGCTCGCATCCTTTTCGCTGGCATTTCCTTTCGCTGGTATCCCCTTTCGCTGGGAATCCATTTCACTGGCGATTCATCCCTGGGCGGACCCTATGCTTGTGATATCTTGATCCGTCGAGCGGGGCAACGAGGTCGATCCGCGACTCCAGAAGCGGGCCCTGCCGCTCGCTGCTTTTCTCATGACCGACTCGCCTCTGGCCGACAATAACCAGGAATCAACCGGAACGATCGTTTCGTCTGCGCCCGAAGAGCGGAGTTTTTTTCGCAGCCCGGCCCTGCCGTTCGGTTTTGTGCGGGTGTGCCTCTATTTGTTGCTTGGCAATGGGATCGCCTACGGTTTGCTGTGGGTTGCGAGATTCTTCCTGAAGGCCGACCTTTCCCCCTACTCCCCGCAACGCTTGACGGCAGGAGAGAGCATCGCGCTCGTCGGCGCCTTTTCCTCCGCGTGGATGATGTCCCGGCTCGAGCGTCGCGAATTCGGTGCTTACGGGCTGCCGTGGCGCGGGGCCTTCGGAAAGTTGTTCTGGCAGGGAGCGCTATTCGGACTGACAGAGATCAGCGTGGTGGTCGGCGCGATGGCGGCGTTGGGCGCTTATCACTTTGGGTCCATGGCGATTCACGGCGCGGAATTTGTTCGCTGGGCAATTTTCTGGGCGGTTTTTTTCCTGATTGTCGGCTTCTACGAAGAGTTCGCGTTTCGGGGTTACGTGCAATTTACGTTCACGCAAGGTTTGGGCTTCTGGCCCACGGCGGTGTTGCTGTCGATGGCGTTCGGCCTGGTACACGCAAGGAATCCGGGCGAGACCTGGGTGGGACTCGGCGGCATCGTGCTGACCGGCCTGTTTTGGTGCTTCACGCTGCGACGCACGGGAAGCTTATGGTTTGCGGTAGGCATGCACGCCACCTTTGACTTCGGCGAGACGTTTCTTTACTCGGTGCCGGACAGCGGCATGATTTTTCCCGGACATCTATCCAACGCCACCATCGTAGGACCTACGTGGCTGACCGGAGGAACGGCAGGTCCGGAAGCCAGCGTCTGCGACTTCCTGGTGCTACTCCTTTTCTTTTACGGATTGCACCTGCTGTATCCCGCAAGCTCGCCGGGCAAGCCCGTGGACTGAAGGGTGCGGATGACAGCCTGGCCCGGCTACAAACTACTACAGACAACCTACGTGGCACGCAGGCGATAACTGCGAGAAGCGCAGTTAGTGGACGAGATCGGAGGCAAAGACCAGGCGGACGCTTTGGGCTTTTGCTTGGGGTAGAACTTCGCTCAAAGCTTTCAAGGTTGCCGGATGCGGATGACCGATGGCTATGGCCTCGCCTTTCTCGCGAGCGTCGCGCAGCGCGAGTTGCAACTGCCTGCGGACCGCGGGAACTTCTGCGACATCGTCAAGAAAAGGGACATTCCGAAAAGCGGCGCGCACACCGAGGCGGCGCGCGCTGTCATAGGCGACGGTGGCGGCGGTGGTACGGCTGTCGATATAGAAGAGCTGGTGGTCGCGGAGAACGGGCATCAGTTCCTCCATCAAATTGGCGTCGGCGGTGGACTGGGAACCCTGGTGATTGTTCACGCCGGCGGCGGCCGGTACCGCGTGAAGAAACTGGTCCACCAGCGCAGCCACGTCTCCGGCGGACATGCCCGGGCGCAGTTCGCGGGACTCCGACGTTTCCTTGGCGACCGATTCCATCGGCAGGTGCAGCATCACCTGATAGCCGCGGCGGTGTGCTTCCTCGGCGATGTCCGCGGAGTGAGGACGATCCGGAAGCACCGAGATGGTAAGGGGATAGGGCAGGGCGAAGATGGCGTTGGCGGCGGCGCGATCGTTGCCCAGGTCGTCGAGGATGATCGCGAGCCAAGCGTGGCCGGGCAAGGACTCCCGCGAGTTCGCTACCGATGCGAAATGAATGTGAATGGTATGGGTCGCGAAACCGGCATGGCGATAGCGAAAGAGGATTCCCTCGCGGCTTTCCGAGGGAGAATCCTGGGTCAGGCGATGGCGGGTGGCGACGCTGCCCAGCGCGCGCAGCAATCGCGCGATCGCGGCCCCGTTGGAAGTCTCGTTCGAGGCCGCATGTATGGTGATGTCCAGATGATCGGTACTTTCGGGATTCTGATCGGACGCGCTTAGCTCGCTTCGGATGTCGGAGCCAGACGGCGCCGCGGAGTTAGCAGTAGCAGCGAATTCGCGAGTGATAGCGTGGATATCCGCGACCCGCAGGCGGCTTTCGGTCTTGTGGCAGCCGGCTAGAAACACGGCCAGCACGAGGCCCAGCGCGAACAGCTTTAGCGGGCGGCAGGGATTGAAGTTCACATGCTTGGGAGAATGAGACCACCGGCCATTTTGCGGAATGGACCAGGTTCGGCAAGTCACCGAGACGATTAGGCGGCTTTCTTCGCCGGAGTCTTCAGAAGCTCAAGTGCTTTGCGGAAAATCGGATCTTCCGGCGAAAGAGGACGCGGACCAGCGGGAGGCTCCTTGGCCGTTGTCGTCGCAGCCGCGGCATCGTCGTCGCCCACGTCGGAATCGTCTTCTGCGACGGCGCGGACCACTTCTGTGGGCTCAACGCCTTCTTCCAGAATGGACTTGCCATTCGCCTTGTAATAATTGGCCACGGTCAGGAACAACGCGGAACCATCGTCAAGGGTGATGAGTTTCTGGTCGGATGCCAGACCAAAGGTGCGCTCGCCCACGACATCGCCGCGATGATTGGCAACGATCGCCGAAGCCAACACCTCCGCGGCGCCGGAGGTGCTGCCGTCGATCAGCACGGAGACCGGGCCCTTCCAAACAACCTTGCCGGGCTCGGCCGAGGAAACCTGTGCGGAAACGGTCTGTCCACGCAACGTGGCGATGGTGCCGGAAGGGATAAGCAGGCGCCCGACGGCGATGGCTTCCGAGACCGGTCCACGGCCGCACTCGCGCAGGTCCAAGATGAGCTTGTGAATACCTTGCTTGTCGGCCTCGACCAACTTGTTGCGCACTTCGTCGGCGCGGCCCGGGTCCAGAGACGCCAGGCGCAGCACTAGAACATCCGGATCGTTTTTCTGTGCCAGGATTTTTGCCGGGGCCAGCTTCTGTCGAACCAGGTCGATTTCTTCCGGCTGGGCCTTGCCGCGCCGGATGACACCGACTTTGACGCCGGTGCCGACTTGCCCGTTCAGGAGATTCAGAGCTTGACCTACGGACATGTCTCGAGTGGTGAATCCGCCCACGGACTCAAAAATGTCGCCGCTGTGGATACCGGCTTTTTCCGCCGGGCTGTCCGGCAAAACGGAGACCACAATGATGTAACCGAAACGCTTGCTGAGGTTCAGGCCGGTCTCGCCGGTGCCTGCGTTCTGTAGCTTCTGCTTGTACTCGCTGTATTCCCGCGGCGTCAGGTAGCTGGATTCGGCGTCCAGAGACTCCAGCAAGCCGTGCAGCGAACCGGCGGTGACCAGATGCATGTTGGGCTCGTCGACGTAGTCGGCCTGGATCTTTTGCAGTACTTCGCCAAAAACGGTCAGGGACTTGTAGGCTTTGTCGTCGGGAGTGCGCCCCAGAACATGGCCGATACCGGCGTAGCAGAAAATTGCTACCGAAATCGAAAGGACCCCAATGCGCGCGGCTCGATTCATTATCTTTCCACCTACCTAGAGGTTCGACTGTCGATTATAGCATCGCAAAGCTATGGGACGCTCTGGGAAAGAGAAAGGATAGCCAAGACGTGGGGTGCCGACCACGGCAGCGAACCGGACGGGTAGAAGGTCGCTAAAGCGACGCGAGGGTGCCGCATTCCATGAAAGACACGAGAAACGCCTCATTTGTTGCTTAATTACCACAGTCATAGGACCGCCCAGCTCGGTGATACCTATAAGTTGTTGATACTATGGAACAAACAGAGGAAACTGTGGATGACAACATGCTAGTATTGGCAAGCTCATGTTCCAGACTACGATTCTGAGGCCGGCGTCCGCTGAGGGTGTTGGGCTGCACACTGGCGTGTACGGGCATATCCGCCTGATGCCTGCGCCAGCGGATACGGGCATCGTCTTTCGCCGCATTGACCTCGACAATTTTCTGATTGAAGCCCAAGGGCACAACGTGGCGCGCGTGAGTTATGCGACCAGCCTGATGAAGCAGGGCGTGCTGATGTCCACCACCGAACACCTGCTGGCGGCGATCTATTCCTGCGGAGTCGACAACATATATATCGATATCGACGCGATTGAAGTGCCCATCCTGGATGGCTCGGCGGAGCCGTTTATGCAGATGCTGGAGCATGCGGGTATTCGCCGGCTGCGGCGCAAGCGCAGGTTTCTCAAGGTGTTGCAGCCACTGGAAGTGGTCGAAGGGGATCGGCGCATTGGAATTTACCCTGCGGATGAGTTCCACGTCCGGTGCTACGTGGATTTTCCGCATCCCCTGGTGGGCCAGCAGGAAGTGGAAATGGTGGTCAGCCCGGAGACCTTTCGCCACCTGTTGGCGCGTGCCAGGACCTTTTGTTTTGAACGAGACATCGAACCTTTGCGGTCCATGGGCTTGATTCGCGGCGGATCGCTGGAGAACGCCATTGTCCTGACCGATGATGGGGTGATGAACGGGCCGCTGCGTTTTCCGGACGAATTTGGGCGCCACAAAGCGCTGGATTTGATTGGCGACTTGGCCCTGGCGGGGTTGCCGCTGCTGGCCCGCGTAGAAGCACACAAGGCCGGGCACGCTTTGCACACGCAGCTGGTTAGCCGGCTGCTAGCGGACCCCTCGCTGTGGACCATCGCCACGGAAGAATCAGTCCGCCCCGGGATGCAAACCGGCCTGGCTACGCTAGCCCCTTCTGCCGCCGCTGATTAGGGGTTCGCCGCTCCCTAAAAATCACCGCATTGCGAAATCCTCGCGCCTCCCGCAGAATGAATAAAACCTATGTCTGCCAATGATCTTGCCGTTGTGATACTCGCCGCGGGCAAAGGCACGCGGCTGAAGTCCAGCCTTGCGAAGGTGTTGCACCGCGCGGGGGGCCGGGCGCTGGTTGAGCAGGTGGTGCGTGCTTGCGCGCCGCTGCGAGCCAAGAAGACTATCGTCATTGTGGGGCACCAGGCGGAACAGGTGTCAGCGATCGTCGAGCCCATGGGTGCCGAAACCGTGTTGCAGCAGCCGCAGCATGGCACGGGACACGCCATGCAGGTGGCCCGGCGAGCCTTGGGCAAGAGCAAGCTGGCCATCGTGTTGCCCGGAGACGCACCGCTGGTGCGCACCGAAACTTTGCGCGCGCTGCTGGCGGCGCATCGCGCCGGCAATGCCTCCGCGACGATTCTGACCGCGGTAGTCGTCGATCCCAGCGGGTATGGGCGGGTGGTGCGCAAATCGGAGACGAACGTTGGCGCGATCGTCGAGGAATCGCAGCTCAGCGACGAACAGCGGGAGATCAACGAGATCAATTCGAGCATTTACTGCTTCACGCTCGACAAGCTGTGGCCGGCCCTGGCGCAGGTGAAGCCCAACAACAAGCATCGCGAAGTCTACCTGACTGATGCCATCGCCATCCTGGCCGCGAAGGGCGAGACGGTGCTAGCGCAAGTAGCACCCGACGCCCGAGAGGCGCTGGGCTGTAACACCCGCGCGGACCTTGCGGAGGTTGATCGCGTGTTTCGCGAGTGGAAGCGCGAGGCGCTGATGAACGCGGGCGTGACCATTCAATTGCCGGAGACCGTGCTGGTCGATCCGGAAGTCACCGCGGGCGAAGATACAGTGATCGAACCGTGCGTGCAGTTGCTGGGCAAGACCAAGATCGGGGCGCGTTGCATCATTCGCACCGGCAGCGTGCTGAATGACGCCACTTTGGGCGACGACGTGATCGTGGAGGCCCATTGCGTTGTGGCGCAAAGCCGCCTGGATCATCGCGTAACGGTCGGGCCCTTCGCGCGGCTGCGAGCCAACAATCACTTGAAGGCCGGCGTGCACATCGGCAACTTCGTGGAGCTGAAGAAGAGCATCGTGGGTGAGGGCACCAAGGCCGGGCACCTGACATATCTCGGTGACGCGAAGATCGGAGCCAAGTCCAACATCGGCGCTGGAACGATCACCTGCAACTACGACGGGTTTCACAAACATCCGACCACGATCGGCAATCGCGTTTTCATCGGGAGCGACGCCGCCCTGGTGGCTCCGGTGCGCATTGGCGATGGCGCTTATGTTGCGGCCGGCTCGACCATCACGGACAATGTTCCCGCGGAAGGATTGGGAATCGCTCGCGGCCGCCAGGTCAACAAGGCCGGCTGGGCCTCGCGCAAACGCCGGGAACTCGCCGCCGCTGATAAGCCCGCGAAGAAGAAGTCTCCTCGCCGCAGATCCAAGACCCGCAAAGCGAAGAAAACCCGGCGGCGCTGAGGACGGCGCAAAATCCTGCGCGGATGCGGCGGCCAGGAGCCTTAGACTCTTCGAATCCTACTTCCGATTTCCTTCTTCATTGAACCGAACCCGGCCCGATGCTATCGTCCCCGGTACCTGAACCGCTGAGGAGCGAAACCCGTGGGCAACTGGGTAAACTGGCTGCTGCTGATCGGTGGCATCGTCTGTGCGATCGTCGAACTGGTGCTCGGCGCATTCACCGGATTTGATCTCGCCTTGGTGGGCGCCTCGCTGGCCGCGGGCGGTGCGATTGGCCTCTTGTCGGGTTCCGCAAAAATTGGATTGCTCGCCGCGGGCGCTTTGGCGCTGATCTACCTGGCCCTATTTCGAAGCTGGCTCAAGTCCCGGCTGACCGTTCGCCATCAACCTTCCAACGTCGATGCCGTGCTGGGCAAGACCGGTGTGGTCACCAAGCGCGTGGCATCGCATGACGCCGGAATCGTGAAGGTGGGTAGCGAGGAATGGCGGGCGGAGCTTGCTCCCGGCGACGAAGCTGCCCGCGAGATCGGGGCCGCGGTAACGATTAGTTCCGTCGAAGGCGTAACTCTGAAGGTGAGGTAATCGAAATGGATCCCAGCGCCTTGTTGGGCTTTCTGCTGGTCGTCATTCTACTTTTCAGCTTGGTCGCGCTGGCACGGGCGGCTCGTACCGTCCGGCAATACGAAAAGGGGCTGATTACTCGTTTAGGGAAATTTCATGCTATCGCTCCCTCGGGACTTACTTTCATCATGCCTTTCGTGGACGACATCGTGCGCGTGGACATGCGCGAGCAGGTGATCACCGTGCCGCCGCAAAAACTGATCACCAAGGACAACGTTACCGTGGAAGTGGACGCGGTGGTCTACTACAAGGTGATCGATCCGGTGAAGTCGCAATATGAAGTGCAGGATTTCGGCTACGCGTGCACCACGTTGGCGCAAACCAATCTGCGCAACCTGATCGGCGACCGCACTTTGGATGAAACGCTGGTGGCCCGCGACATGATCAACACCAATTTGCGCCAAGTGCTGGACGAAGCGACCAACGGCTGGGGCGTGAAGGTCACCCGCGTGGAAGTGCAGAAAATCGAGCCGCCGCGGGACATCACCGACGCCATGTCTCGCCAGATGAAAGCGGAACGCGAGAAGCGCGCCGCGGTGCTGGAAGCGGAAGGCATCAAGCAAAGCCAGATTTTGCAGGCCGAGGGTAAGAAGCAATCGGAAATTCTGAAGGCGGAAGGGGACGCGCAGGCCCGCATTACGCGAGCCAACGCCGAAGCCGAAGCCATTAAGCTGGTCTCTAACGCGGCCGAAACGTTTTTCAAGGAACGCGCCGAAATGATGCGCCGCCTGGAAGTCCTGAACAACACGCTGGCCCAGAACACCAAGTACATCGTGCCGTCGAACTCCAGCCTGGTGAACATACTGGGTCTCGAT
The DNA here is from genome assembly GCA_963788495.1 of uncultured Acidobacteriota bacterium. GTDB lineage: Bacteria > Acidobacteriota > Terriglobia > Acidiferrales > UBA7541 > Acidiferrum. Next base: position 29,804 of record CAWBGX010000011.1, read on the forward strand.
GGCGCTCTACAGGCGACCAGTGCGAGCGCAGCGCCGACACTGCCGCCCTCATCGCCCGGCAGATCTTTGTAACCGTGCGCTTCGTCCGACGCGCTGTGCTAAAATAGAAATTCCCTAAACGCTGCAAGGAGCTGCCATCGCATGAAATTTGGGGTCGTCGTCTTTCCGGGGTCCAATTGCGACCACGACGCGTTTTACGCCATCGGCAACGTCCTGCGGAAACCCGTTGAGTTTATCTGGCACCAATCGGAAGACCTCGCCAATTGCGACGCGGTCATCCTGCCCGGCGGGTTTGCGTTTGGCGACTATCTGCGCACCGGCGCGATTGCGCGATTTTCTCCGGTGATGAAGTCGGTCGAGAAGTTCGCGAAGAGCGGCGGCATGGTCCTGGGCATCTGCAATGGCTTCCAGATTCTGCTGGAAGCGGGCCTGCTTCCGGGCGCGATGATGCGCAACGTCGGTCTTCGCTACATCTGCCGTCACGTGTATATCCGCGTCGAAGAAACCAATACGCCGTTCACAAACGCCGCTAAGCAAGGGCAAATTTTGAAGGTTCCCATCGCGCACAACGACGGCAACTATAACTGCGACGAAGCCACGCTCGCCGACTTGGAGAAGAATCGCCAGGTGGTTTTTCGCTACACAACGCCTGACGGGTCCGATGACGCGGCCGGCAATCCCAACGGGTCGATGCACAATATCGCCGGCATTTGCAACCGCGAACGCAACGTCGCCGGCCTGATGCCGCATCCAGAGCGCGCCGTGGAGCCGGCCCTTGACTCCGCCGACGGCTTGGTCGTCTTCCACTCCATGGTCGAGGCTCTCATCGGCACCGCAAAGGCCACCGCTTGATGGCCATAGCACCAAGCAACTTTCCCGTATCGCCGACGCCGCGCAATTTTCTAGTAGGGGCACGGCACGTTTACCCGGAGCTGCGAAGGGCCGTGTCCGTCCTGGTGTAAGTAAAAATCGAATGGCCACCGCACCCACAGAAATCAAAGTCACCCCCGAAATCGCCGCCGAGCACGGCCTGACCGCACAAGAATACGCGCGTGTGAAACAAATCCTCGGGCGCGAACCTAACATTACCGAGCTGGGCATTTTCAGCGTGATGTGGAGCGAGCACTGCTCCTACAAATCAAGCAAGGTGCACCTCAAGCGGCTGCCGACGCGCGGCAAACTCGTCGTGCAGGGGCCGGGAGAAAATGCCGGCGTGGTCGACATCGGCGATGGCCTGGTCGCCGCTTTCAAAATCGAATCGCACAATCACCCCAGTTACGTCGAGCCTTTCCAGGGCGCGACCACTGGCGTGGGCGGAATCCTGCGCGACATTTTCACCATGGGGGCCCGGCCCATCGCGGTGCTGGACTCCTTACGTTTCGGCCCGATCACCGAAGACGGTTTTGTAGGGGCGCAGCATGCTGCGCCCCATCTCGGCAAGATCGACCCGTCAGCACCTGTAACCGCATCGAACAGTAGTCCGCCACCGCACGCTGTCGCCGCCACGAATCGCCGCATCCTTGACGGCGTGATCCGCGGGGTCGCCAACTACGGAAATTGCTTCGGCGTCCCCACCGTCGGCGGCGAAGTTTGCTTCGAGCCGTGTTACTCGCAAAACCCCCTGGTGAACGCGCTGGCCCTCGGCATCGCAAGAAAAGAAGACCTGTTCTTCGCCAAGGCCCGCGGCACCGGCAACCCGGTCATCTACGTGGGCGCAAAAACCGGCCGCGACGGAATCCACGGTGCGTCGCTGCTGGCCTCCGCGGAATTCACCGAAGAGTCCAAACAGAAACGCCCGAACGTGCAAGTTGGCGACCCCTTTCTGGAAAAATTGCTGCTCGAAGCCTGTATCGAAGCCATGCAAACCGGCGCGGTGGTCGCGATTCAAGACATGGGCGCCGCAGGACTGACCTGCTCCACAACGGAGATGGCCTCTCGCGGCGGCACCGGCATCGAGATCGACCTCGCCAAGGTTCCGCAGCGGGAAACCGGCATGACCCCTTACGAAATCATGCTCAGCGAATCCCAGGAGCGCATGCTGCTGGTCGCCGAGAAAGGCCGCGAGCGAGAAGTGCTGGATGTTTTCGCGAAGTGGGGCTTGGACGCCGTCGTAGTCGGTGAAGTGAAAGATGGCGGTCTGCTGTGCGTGAAAAATCACGGCCAGATCGCCGCCGAAATTCCCGCCCATCCGCTCGCGGAAGAAGGTCCGGTCTATCAGCGGCCCATCGCGCAGCCATCGCTCCGGAGGGAAACCCCAGCGGATTGGTTCGCGTTTGCTGCCGAAGACACAGACCTCACGAAAAATTTCGCCAAGCTCCTAGCTTCGCCAGCCATCGCGTCGAAGCGCTGGATTACCGAGCAATACGACACTTCCGTGCGCACCAACACCCTCGCCGGACCGGGCGCGAGCGATGCCGCGGTCGTGCGCATCAAAGATCCGAAAACAGGAGTGGTAAAGCGCGCCCTGGCCCTGGCCACCGACGGCAACGGCCGCTGGTGCCAACTGAATCCGCGCCTGGGCGCGATGCATGCTGTAGCGGAAGCCGCCCGCAATGTGGCCGCCAGCGGCGCGCGCCCCATCGCCGCAACAAACTGCCTCAACTTCGGCAGCCCCGAAAAACCCGAAGTGATGTGGCAGTTCAGCGAAGCCATCGACGGCCTGACGGTCGCCTGCAACGAACTGGGCACGCCCATCACCGGAGGCAACGTAAGTTTTTATAACGAGACCCTCGGCAACTCGATTTATCCGACGCCAGTGATCGGCATCCTCGGCGTAATCGACGACGCCTCGCGGGTTCTGAAAATTGCCTTCCGCGAAGAAGGCGACGCCATCGTGCTCCTCGACGGAACGGAAGCGGGCACGGCATGCCGTGCCCCTACGGGCGATTCTGGCAGGGACGCGGCCCGTGAATTCTCTTCCTCCGAATACTCCAAGACTATCGCAGGCATCGTAGCGGGAGAGCCGCCCGCTATCGATTTAGCCGCAGAAAAACGCCTGCAGCAATTCCTCGTATCCATCGCCGCCGAAGGCGCGGTGCGTTCGGCGCACGACATCAGCGACGGCGGCCTCGCGGTCACCCTCGCCGAATCCTGCTTCGACGGCGGATCTTCTTTCGTAGGGTCACGGCACGCCGTGCCCGTTCTTGGCGCCGCTATCAATCTCGACGACGACTCGGCCCCCACCGAAACTGCCCTCTTCGGCGAACAAGGCGCCCGCGCTGTCGTCTCCGTCCCACCAAGTACTCTTGCCCACCTTCTCGAAAGTGCGAGACAATCCGGAGTAGCGGCGCAGCACATCGGCCAGGTCACCCGCAACGCTGCGTTTCGCATCGAATATAAGGGGTGCGCAGTGATCGATAGCCCAGTCGAGGCGCTGCGCGACATTTGGGCCAATTCTCTGGAACGAACGCTCAAGGTAAAATGACGCCAAAGCTCTCTTACGCGGACGATCGCTTCCACGACGAATGCGGTGTATTCGGCGTATTCGGCCACGAAGAAGCCTCGAAGCTCGTGTACCTCGGCCTCTACGCGCTCCAGCATCGCGGCCAGGAATCCGCCGGCATCGTTTCCAGCGACGGCACCGACTTGCATCTGCACCGTGCCATGGGCGAAGTCGAAGAAATCTTTCAACCCAATGTGCTGGATAAGCTTCCCGGCAATTCCGCCATCGGCCACACGCGCTATTCCACCGCCGGCGACAAAGCGCTGCTCAACGCGCAGCCGATCCTGATCGACTGCAACAAAGGCAAGGTCGCCCTGGGCCACAACGGAAATTTGACCAACGCCGCGGAGTGGCGCCGCAAGCTCGAACATCGCGGCTCCATCTTTCAAACCAACAGCGACACCGAAGTAATCGTCCACTTGCTCGCGCGCTCCCAGGCGAGGAATCTTTCGGGCGCGCTGGGTGACGCCCTCAATCAAGTCGAAGGCGCATACTCCCTGCTGGTTCTTACCCCCGACGAACTCTACGCGGTGCGCGATCCACGCGGCTTCCGCCCGCTGAATCTCGGCAAACTCGGCGACGCCTGGCTGGTCGCATCGGAAACCTGCGCCTTCGACCTGCTCAACGCCCAATACGTCCGCGAAATCGAGCCCGGCGAGATGGTCCGCATCTCGCGCTCCGGCATCGAGTCCGTCCGTTTCGCGCCGGAGAAGCCCTTGCAGCAGTGCATCTTCGAGCATGTTTATTTTTCGCGCCCGGACAGCATTATCTTCGGGCGCTCGGTCAACGAAAGCCGCGAAGCCCTGGGCCGCCTGCTGGCCAAAGAGCATCCGGTCAACGCCGACATCGTGGTGCCGGTGCCCGACTCCGGCGTGCCTGCCGCGGTCGGCTTCGCCCTCGAGTCCGGCATCCCATTTCGCATGGGCTTGATCCGCAACCATTACATCGGCCGCACATTCATCGAGCCGTCGCAAGCCATTCGCAATTTCGGCGTGAAGCTGAAACTGAATCCTATCCGCGGCCTGATCGCGGGCCAGCGCGTAGTCCTCGTGGATGATTCCCTGGTCCGCGGCACCACCAGCCGCAAGATCGTCCGCATGGTGCGCGAAGCCGGCGCCAAAGAAGTCCACGTGCGCATCAGCTGCCCGCCCACGATTTCTCCGTGCTACTACGGCGTGGACACTCCCACGCGCGAAGAGCTGATCGCCTCTTCCAATTCGCCGGAAGAAATCTGCAAGTTTTTGGGCGCTGATTCGCTCGGTTACGTCTCGCTCCACAATTTGAAGCAGGCCGTAAATGACACCACCGGCCGCTACTGCACGTCTTGTTACACGGGCGTCTACCCCACGGACCTGGTGCAACTGGAAGTTCGCGAAGGCAGCGCGAACGGCAAAGGGAATGACACGACCAACGGCAATCCAAGCGACGGCGCCACGACCGAGCGTCCCGTAACGGTGGAACATGAAAGCTGACGCCAAGACCAAAGAAAAAGAAACAGCAGCAAGCCTGCCCATGGGTCAACGCGTTCAACGCGAAATCATCGCCTGGTTCTGGGTCGCGCTGGCATTTATGCTCATCAACGGTACCATCGGCCAAGCCCGCGTGATTCCCTCGGGCTCCATGGAAAACACGCTGCTCATCGGCGACCACCTGATCATGAGCCGCATCGGCTACGACGCCGGCGTCCCCTTCACCAACTGGCACGTCCCGCTGTGGCGCAACCCGCGCCGCCAGCAGGTGATCATCTTCAAGCCGCCGTTCGCTCCCGATACGCCCGACTACGTCAAGCGCGTGATCGGCTTGCCCGGCGACACTGTCGATATTCACGATGGCGCGGTGTGGATCAACGGACAAAAGCTCACCGAGGCTTACACCATCGGCCGCTCCGAACCGTACGAATTGCATGTGCCCTACAAAGTTCCCGACAATTGTTATTTCGTGATGGGCGACAATCGCGGCAATTCTTACGACAGCCGCTTCTGGGGCTGCGTCCCGCGCAACGACATCATCGGCACGCCGGTAATGATTTACATGTCGCTGGATGTGCCTTCGGACGCCTGGGAACCCGGCCAAATCCGCGAGCGCTTCCTGGCCTACGCCAGTGCCATAATTCATCCTGGCGTGGTCCGCTGGAAACGATTGTTCCGAACCTTTTAATTAGCTAAACTCAGTACTGGCCGCAACGGTAAATGCCGCACCCCACCCTCGCGGCGGCAAGCAGGTTTGTTTCAAAAGAAGAAAGAAAGACGCCAGTGCTGTACACCCAGACCGGAAACGGAAACGCACAAGCCCCGATGAAATACGCCGATGCAGGAGTAAACATCGCCCTCGCGGACGCCGCGAAGCAGAGAATCCGCCATCACGCCAGCCGCACCTTCACGCCAGGAGTTCTCGGCGGCATCGGCGGTTTCGGCGCCCTCTTCGCCCTCGACAGGAAAAAGTGGACGGAGCCCGTGCTGGTCTCCAGCGCCGACGGCGTCGGCACCAAGCTCAAGGTCGCCATGGCCACCGGCGTTCACTCCACCGTCGGCGCCGATCTCGTCAATCACTGCATCAACGACATCCTCGTGCAAGGCGCCGAGCCGTTATTTTTCCTGGACTATCTAGCCATGGGCACGCTCGACCCCAACATCGTCGAGCAGCTGGTCGAGGGCATGAGCCGCGCCTGCCGCAAAGCCAGTTGCGCGCTCATCGGCGGCGAAACCGCCGAGATGCCCGGATTCTACCCGCCCGGCGAATATGACCTGGCCGGCTTCATCGTCGGCGTAGTCGAGCGCAAAAAACTTCTCACCGGCAAGACCGTCAAGCCCGGCGACGCGCTCCTCGCCCTTCCTTCCGCCGGTCTGCACACCAACGGCTACTCCCTGGCCCGCAAGCTTGCCTTCGACGTCGCCAAGCTCAAGCCCGACACCTACGTCGCCGAAATCGGCAACAAAATCGGCGCCGAGCTCCTCAAGCCGCATCTCTGCTACGCCCCCGCGCTGAAAAATATCCTCTCGCGCGGCTGGGTCTCCGCCCTGGCGCACATCACCGGTGGAGGCATTCCCGGCAACCTGCCGCGCGTCCTGCCCTCGGGCATCCGCGCGGAAATCGATCTAGCCGCCTGGCCGGTTCCCGCAATTTTCAAATACCTGGCCAAAATCGGCAAAATCGAAACCGACGAACTCCTCCAGTCCTTCAATCTAGGCGTGGGCATGATCCTCGCCGTACCTCCCGCCCACGTCCAATCCGTCGAAGCCGATCTTAAGCGCCGCCGCGAGAAATTCTTTCGCATCGGCCGCATCGAGCGCGGCGACTCCGGCAAAGCCCGCCTGCACTATTCCGGCTCGCTAAATCTGTAGTATGGAGTGTGGTGCCCGTCAACTTCCGAAGTAGTCCGGATGCCGCGCCGCCCCGCGATGCCGCAACTCCCGGGAAACCTTCCGCAACCATCGCAGCTCGACCTTGAACTGCTCGATCATCAAGCTCACCATCCAAACTGCTTCATGATGCCCATGCCCGACTTCTTTAAAGATCGACCGCAACTCCATCTCCTCTCGCGCCAACTCTTCCTTCAAAAACTTCTCCCGCCGCCGCAACTGTTCTCGAAACACTCCCGGCCGCGCCAACCAGGACAGCGCCACCCAAGTCAAAAACGGCGGCCGCTCCCTCTCGGTAGTCCATTCCTCGCGCTCCAAAGCGTCCGCGGTAGCCGCTCGCCCCTTCGCCGTAGTCTCAAACACGCTGCGTTCCGGTCCTCCAGCAGGCTCGCCGCTCTCCACCGACCGGATGAATCCCGCCTCCGCCAATTTCCCCAGCGAATAATAAATCTGCGGCCGCGAAATCCCCGCCCAATCCCGCACGCACCGCCGCTCCAACTCCATATTGGCCTCGTACCCATGCATAGCCCGCTCCGCCAGCAAACTAAGCAAAACCAAATCCGGCGTAGTCAGCACCAACTTCTTCCCATTCCGCATAATCGACCCCTCGGGCGGTCCTCCTTTTGCTGCCGGTGAATGGCTTCTATGTAGGCGCTGGGCTTTAGCCCGGCGCACCCTTCCGACGATTCTTCTCTCCGAATCCTCTGCGCTGTCAGCGTCTCTGCGTTAGGCTCTTCGTTCTTCTTCTCTCTCGATCTTTGCCTCATTACTTCGTTATTTCTTTACTTTTTACTCGCCTTTCTTCCTCTTCTCACTCCAATACCACCACTGACATTTCTCCACCGCCAACCGCGGATCCCGCGCCTGCGCCACCGCCGCCCGGAACGTGTCCAGCACGCAAATATCCTGATGCTGCGGCGCCACCCGGCACAATTTCTCGTAAAGCCTCTCCGGACTCCGCCGTGCCAACTCCCCCACGCTACGCACTCCCAGAATCCCAAAATCCCGCACCATCGCCGGCCCCACGGAAATCAAATCCTCCAATCGCCGTGTCTCCCGAGCCATAAAAACCTCCTTGACAACTCTTCGACCGTTGTCCATACTCATCTAGTCTAATTGAGACTACTGAAACGTGTCAAGCAAGTATTCCGTGTAGGGGCGCAGCACTGCTGCGCCCCAGCTTGGCGCGATCAATCCGCGAAAGACGTCTCTCTCGCTTTCGGAACTTTATGGTTTAGCGCAACAAATCGAAGGAGGAAAACAAACCCATGAACGTTAAGAAAATCACCCCAGTCCTGCTGGTAAAAGAAATCGAACCAATCCTACCCTTCTGGCTCGACCGCCTGGGCTTCACAAAAACCATCGAAGTCCCCGAAGGCGACAAACTAGCCTTCGTCTCCCTGCAGAAAGGCGCAGTAGAACTGATGTACCAGACCTACGCCAGCGTAGAAAAAGACGCCCCGCCCCAAATGGCCGCCGAAGCCAGAAAAGGCCCCACCTATCTCTACCTCGAAGTCGACAATTTCGACGCCGTCCTCGCCGCCATGAAAGATGCAAAACTCGTCATGCCCGCCCGCACCGCCTTCTACGGAATGAAAGAATTCGCCGTCCAGGACCCCGGCGGCCATTTCATCACCTTCGCCCAACCCGTCGCCGCCGCCCGCACTAATAGGGCGTCAACAACTGTAGCCGCCCTCTTCAGAGGGTGGGGTTTAGAGGCCAATGGTACCGGGCCCGCACCGTTCGTCACGCTGCCCGCCATCTTTCGCTTGGCGCGCGTTTGTGCATCTATCGTTTAAATGGCTCTTTGAGTAGATGAATCGCGACAATAGAGAGGCCAAGCACACATCCAATCGAATAAAATAAAGTTAGCTTACGATCTTCATTCTTCGTCAGATACACGACCAGCCCGTGGCTACGCAGAGGTATAACCCTGTCAGTCTCACTTTGTATTGTTCTCGGCCGAGTTTTTACGTAATGCTCCCACAAGGAATACCAGCAGAGTGACGCAGCGAGGCCGCCGATAAATAGTGTTACTTGCAGGCGCTTCCAAAACTGCTTGGGACGCTCATTCGGCATTGAAATGCTCGATTTTTCATCTGAGGCCGCAACGCACTCTCATTTCTTTTCTGCCAACTCGCGGTTGTCGGGAAATCGCAAACCGACTCGTTTCCCGAACGCCATTACTGCTTCGTCCCCGTCGGCAACGGCGGACCGCGCCGCTCCATCTCCGTAGGTACCGCGATTGATCGCGCGCCATTCTTCCCCACCGCCCGCACCGCAAAAAAATGGTTGTCGGTGGACACGCCTTTCAAAACCGTCTCCCCCGCCGCAGCCGCAAAATCATAAACTTGCCAGCGCTCCTCACTGGTTTCCCGCCACAAAATCTCGAATCCCGCCCGCTCGGAATCCTCGGCTGCGCCCCAGGAAATCTTGGCGTCCGGCGTCACCGCTCCCGTCAACTTCGCGTCCGTAGGCGCCGCCGGAGCCAGTGCCAACTGCCGCAGCGCCTCGGCATTGTCCCGCGCCACGTTGCCTAGAAACGTCGCGTTCAGGTATTTCGCGAAATCTCCGTACTCCACGCCGTTCTCCGTCCGGGGGGTCTGATGCTGGTGCGTGTAATCCTCCAGCGGCTCCGTAAAACGCACCGCCGGCAACCCCGCCTTATAAAATGGATAGTGATCCCCGCCGCGCCCGTAGCGGTCCACGCGAAAAACCATGCGGATCGCCGCGCGCCCATCGATCTCCTCAATCGCCCGCGCCAATTCCCGCGAAGGCGAGTCGGCATCATCCACGTCGCCGTTCCCGGAAAAGAGCCGCACCCGATGCGGCGCCCCCGCCGAAGGATCGGCGCCGACGATGTCGTCGTCCAGCATCCCGCCCACCGTGTAGCCCTGCTGCTTGATCCAATCCAGCATGTGATAGCTGCCCAGCAGCCCTTGCTCTTCCCCGGAAACCGCGGCGAACAGAATCGTCGCCCGATACCCGCCCCCGCTCGCACCCGCCTTGCTCAGCAGCCGCGCCGATTCCACGCTTACCGACACTCCGGAAGCGTCGTCATCCGCCCCCGGAGCATCCAGCTTCGCATTCATCACGTCCGACGGGCGCGAATCGAAGTGTCCGGACACGATAAAAACCGTCTTCGCCAGCGCAGGATCGGTGCCAGGTAAAATCGCGTACACGTTCTGCAACTCGATCGGCGTCCCGGAGGTCCGCTCCGAGGTCATTTCAAACTTGTCGACCACCACCTGCAGCTTGCCTCCGGAGTCCTTAGCAATGGCATTGAACCGCGCCGCGATCCGGTCGCGCCCGCAACCCACCCCCCGCTTCGGGTCGGTCCAAGAAGAAAGCGTAAGCCGCGTCCCGCAAGCCACCAGTTCGTCGATCAGCGAACGCATCCCCTTTTCGTCCACAGCCTTCCGCGCCACCGCCCCCGCGGGCCGCGCCAAAATCTTCGGCTTCGGCGCTCCCTGCTGCGGCTCCACCGGGTCCCGACCCGCCCCGCTCTGCCCAAACGCCGGAACGCCGGCAACCCCCAGCAAAATCACCGCAACTGCCAGCACACCCACAAATCCCCAAATCCGCCCCTTACAATCCCTCATCAGTGGCGCTCCCCTGGAATGGTCTACTCACTAAGCGAACCGGCATTCTAACGTAACCGCTGTCCCCCCTACGGAATTTCCTTCTTAGTTGGAGCCCTCGTTGCCCGCTCAAGAACCGTTGCAGGAAGGCAGTCGTATCGGCCCCGCTGGAGTTCGGCGAATCGCTCCTCATCTTTGCCTGTGCCTTTCGGTGCTCTTCTGTCTAGCATTTATAATTACCTTGACAAAATATACCTTATCTGCTATATTTCAATTGTATTTTGAAGATGTGGAGGATAGAAAGAAGCCCTCCGTTGCCCGCACATCGGCCCTCCGCGAGTCTTACCCTCCCGTTACTAAGTAGATATCTCGCTACAACTCTAACCCCTTTTAGAATCAACACTTACAAAAGTGTAGCAAAACAAAAGACTTTAACTTGCTTTAGAATCAACACTTACAAAAAAGGGGGAGGGGGGGTACCATACAACCCCTCCTCACGTCTCCCGCAACCCGCCAATGGAGCCGGCCGCCTCAGGAGTTCTTTCCGGTCTCAAACCTCCATTGTCTGGCCTCCAGACTATGCTAACGTTTCCTGTTTATGACCAAGCGTATAGGCGTGCTGCTCAGCGGTCGCGGCTCCAATTTCGAGGCATTGGCCGATTCCATCCCGGCAGGCCGAATTCCCAAAACGGAAATCGCCATCGTCATCAGCAACCGCGATGGCGCCCCGGGAATCCAGAAGGCCCAGCAGCGCGGCATCCCCGCCAAAGTCATACCCTCCAAGGGCCTGGAGCGCGAAGCCTACGACCGCCAGGTCGTAGCCGTCCTGCAAGAGCACAAAGTAGACTTGATCTGTCTCGCCGGCTACATGCGCCTGCTGTCACCCTACTTCGTAGCCGCGTTCCCCCAGCGTATCCTCAATATTCATCCGTCCCTGCTACCGTCGTTCCCCGGCTTGGAATCGCAGCGCCAGGCCCTCGAGTACGGCGTGAAATTCGCCGGCTGCACGGTACACTTTGTGGACGAAAACCTGGATGCCGGACCGATCGTGCTGCAAGCCGCCATCCCGGTTCGCGACGACGACACCGAAGCTACGCTGTCGGAGCGTATTCTGGCCGAAGAACACCGCATCTACTCCGAAGCGGTGAAAATCGTCCTGGAAGGAAAGTACAAAATCGCCGGCCGCCGCGTTATCGGCCTTTAGCGGAAGGCCTAGACGCAAACAACGCCACCTGTAGCGGCCGCGGACCGTGGCGGGCGCTTTTTTTGAGGATCATGACCGAACCGAAATTCAAACCAGTCGAAGAACAACTCGCGTACCTGAAAAAAGGCACGGCGGAAATCATCCGCGAAGAAGAGCTGAAGGCCAAGCTCGCCAAGTCGCTGAAAACCGGCAAGCCGTTGCGCGCCAAGTTGGGTCTCGATCCCACCGCTCCGGACATCCACCTCGGTCACACCGTGGTAATCCGCAAGCTGAAGCATTTCCAGGACTTGGGCCACACGGCGGTCTTTCTCCTCGGCGACTTCACCGCGTTGGTCGGCGATCCCTCCGGACAATCCGAAACGCGCCCGCCACTCTCCCGCGAACAGGTCAACGCCAACGCCAAAACGTACCTGGCACAAGTCTTCAAGATCCTCGACCCGGAAAAAACGGAAATTCGCTACAACAGCGAATGGCTCGACAAACTAACCAGCTACGACATCGTCCGCCTCTGCGCCAAATACCGAGTAGCCCGGATGCTGGAGCGCGAAGACTTTCACAATCGCCTCACCAACCAGACACCCATTTCCATGCACGAACTGCTGTACCCGCTGCTCATGGCCTACGACTCGGTCGTGCTCGAAGCGGACGTGGAGCTCGGCGCCACCGAACAAAAATTCAATTTGCTGATGGGCCGCGAAATTCAGCGCGAGTACGGCCAGGAATCGCAGGTGTGCATGACCATGCCCATCCTCGTCGGCCTGGACGGCCAGCGCAAAATGTCCAAGAGCCTCGGCAACTACGTGGGCATCACCGAAGCGCCCAACGAAATGTTTGGCAAGATGATGTCCATGCCGGACAGCTTGATGTGGTCCTACTACGAACTGGTCACCGATCGCACGCCGCAGGAAATCGCCAAGATCAAAAGTGAAGTGGAAAGCGGAGCCACGCATCCCATGAAGGCCAAGGCGCGTCTGGCCCAGGAAGTCATCTCCGGCTTTTACAACGAAGAGGCTGCCGCCAAAGCAGCCGAGAACTTCCAGCGCGTCTTCAGCGATCGCCAGGCACCCGAAGAAATCCGGGAAATCAAAGTCCGCCGCCTCTCCGACCGCCTGATCGTGTTTTTCGAGACTCGCGCTGGGAAGTTAGAGCAGAGCGGGCCCTGCGAAATTTCGCCGATCGGCAAAGAGCGCTGGCCCAAATTCCTGGCTCTCTCCGGCCAACTCGCCTCGGCCGCCGAAGCCGAGCGCCTGATCAAGCAGGGCGCGGTGGAAATCAATGGCCTAATCATGTCCGACCCCGCCGCTCGCATCGACCTTAACGAAAAAACGGTATACACCGCCCGCCTGGGCAAGAAAAAATTCATAAGGATCATCATCGAATGATGGAACAGCAATCGGTTCACACAGACTAGCCGAGGGTTTCGGCCACGAGGTGCGCCACGTGCTCGGCAATGGCCGGCGCAGCCGTCAGACCCGGCGACTCGATCCCTACCAACTGAATCACCTGCTGCACCTTGGGATCCCGCTCGATCACGAAATCTGCGATGCCGTGACCGTCCGGAGGAACCAGCTTCGGCCGCAAGCCCGAATACCCCAGCTGCAGATCGCTCTCTTCGATTTCCGGCAGCAGCGTTTTCGCGCTTTCGGCGAAATCGCGAATGGCCAGCCGCCCGCGTTCGTAATTATCCTTTCCGTCCACGTAGGTGGCCGTGGGCCCAAGCAGCACGGTGTCCCAAAGCGTCTTGGTGAAATGCACGCCCAGGGTCAACCCGCCGGCGTGCGGCAGCGGATACACCAGATTGTTGATCAAGTTCGACCGCGGCCCGCGAATTTCGCAGTATTCGCCGCGCACCGGATAAATTTTCCAGGAATGGTTGCCCAGCAGCGCCGCCACTTCATCGGCAAAGAGGCCCGCGGCGTTAATCACGCAGCGCGCCTCGATGGTTTCCTGCTGCAGGTCTTCCGCATCGCCGATTTGCACGCCGACCCGCACGGTTTCTTTCGCCGGCGTCAGCGAAATGACTTTCGCGCGGGTCACGATGCTGGCGCCGTTCTCCGTCGCCAAGCGCGCATGGGTGCGAACCAGGTCCTCAGCCGAGGCGATGCCGGTCGAGGGCACTTCCAGGGCTGCGACTCCCGCAATGTGGGGCTCGCGGGCTCGAATATCGTCGGGGCCGATGAGACGTAGTCCCTCGACTCCATTGGCCGCGCCTTTCTTTTCCAGCGCGACCAAGTCTGCTTCCTCGTGCAGGTTGGCGGCGACCACCAGCTTGCCGGTGTGCCGGTAGGGAACCCTGTGCTTGATGCAGAATTCGTACGTCAAGCGGTTGCCTTCGACGCAAAGCCGGGCTTTCAGAGACCCTTTTGGGTAGTAAATGCCGGAATGAATCACGCCGCTGTTGCGGGTGCTGGTGGCCATTCCCAATTTGGGAAATTGTTCGACGAGGAAGACATCCTGCCACCGGCGCGAAACAGCGTTGGCGATCGCGCAGCCGACGATGCCTCCGCCAATGATGAGAATGTTGGCCTGATCCATGCAGAAAGAATAAGACAGAAAGGCCGCGCCAGAAAGGGCTGGCTTTGCTGTCTCGGACGGCTTTTGCGGCTGGCGCCGGCCCAAAACAAGATGCGATGCCTACTGGGCAGGAAAAAGAGGAAATCCTGCTCTACGCGAAACGAAATCTTCGCGGACCAGTTCAGTCTTGCAAGATGGTCTCGTCGAAGAGCGGTGTGCAGCGGACCAGGCGCGCCTCGGTGCCATCGTGAACGGCGTATTGGGCGGGCGCTTTGCTATAGGCGTTGTTCCAGAGCGAAGCGGCGCCGTGCACGCCGTCTTTGTTCAGCGCGTAGAAGAAAATGTGAAACGTCCGGAGCTTCTTCTTATCGTTCTTGTAGTTGCGGGCGATGCGGTGCAGCGCTTCGAGGCACGCGTCGGTGGGCGACATGCCCTTGCGCATCATTTCTACGATGGTATGGCCGCCCGAAATCTTGATGTTCTCTTCGCCCTTGCCGGTCGAGCCCGCCGCGCCGACTTCGTTGTCCACGCAGCACCCGGCGCCGATGATCGGCGAATCGCCCACGCGCCCGGCAATTTTCCAAGCCAGTCCGGAAGTGGTGGTGGTCGCGGAAATGTCGCCCTTCTCATCGACGGCCATGCACGGAATCGTCCCGGTTGGCGGATGCGCCAGAACGCTTTCGATCCACGGCTGCAGCGCCTGCTTTTCCGGCGTATCCAGCAGGGCGGCCAGGTGTTCTTTCCATTCCGGGCTGTCGATTCCCGGCCGCCAATTCAACGAGGAAGACGCTTTCCACGCCAACCACGCCAAGCGCGATTGGTCGGTCAGGAGATTCATTTCCTCGAAGCCTTCGGCGACGCCGAACCGCCGCGCGCCGTCTCCGACGATCATCACGTGATTGGTGCGCTCCATGACCGTCTTGGCCAGGCGCGCGACGTTCTTGATGCGCCGGACGGAAGCGACCGAACCGGCGCGTCCCGTGGGGCCGTGCATCACGCAGGCGTCCAGCTCGACTTCGCCTTCTTCGTTCGGGAGTCCGCCGTAACCCACGGACGTTTCTTTCGGATCGTCCTCGACGACGGTAACTGCAGCTATGACGGCATCCAGCGTGTCGCCACCGCGCCTGAGGATGTCCATGCCTTTGTCGAGCGCGTGCAATCCGTTGGTGCTGGAAATGATGACCGGCCGTTTGCCGGTCCCTGCCGGGCCTGCAGAGCCCACCCGTTCTGCTGCGGCATGGACCGGAGAAGATGGCGCTCTTCCGAAGAGCTTGCCGGTCCCGGCTATCGCGCTGCCGGCAAGCGAAGCGAGGAAAAATTTGCGGCGTGTCCACAGTTCCATCGACGAACCTCCTCGGTGCGAGGCGGCCACTATACCGTCGAAGCCCGGCGCGTAACAGTTGAAAGTACCCTGGCGGGCTCCGGTTGGTAAAGCAACCAAGCGCGGTAGGTACTACTGAATAATTATAATAAGTCTTGACAGCATCTATAACCCACGAGATAAAAACGTGCACTCTTGAGCCTCGGCGCGCCGTGGGCCGGTCTGGCGAGCAACCGTTTCAAGTCAGGGAGCCAGTACTTCCGCCGCTGCGAATCGCCCCGGAACGGGTCTGGGTAAGCCACCAAGGGTTGTGCCTGTGGAAACGCGATTGCAAAGAGAGTTCGCGGCCATTCCGGATCAACCAACATGGGTACTGCTGACTGCGCAGTAGCTGATCTAAGAATTTCCAAGATTCTAAGGATTGTGAAGGACGACCCTTCTAAATCCGTTCAAGCTCTCTCGCGTCTGGCCAACCTCAGCAGTTCCAGGCTGTGCCATTTGTTCAAAGCGCAGACCGGTAAGAGTTTAAAAAGCTTTCTGTCGGACCAGCGGCTGGAGAAGGCGGCGAATCTACTGCTGACTACGGAGATGAGAATAAAGGAAATTTCATACGCCGTTGGATATTGCCAAGAGCCCAGTTTCGTTCGAGCGTTCCGAAAAAAATTCGATCACAGCCCCACGAGCTATCGACGAGGACAGCTACTTCTGCTAACAAATAGCCGCTTCTGATAAGCAACTGCAATTGACTCCGTTTGGAGGCGATGGCAAGGTCTTTACCAACCTAGGCGGTGTTATCGCTATCGTTAGTACACATTAGAAGAACCATCGAGCGGAGATGACCTCCGTAAAGGGAGGGGTCTGCCCGCGATAGCTCCGCCTAAGCAGCCAAGGAGATAGATCGCCTTAGAGGATCAATCAAGACAACTCTAGCGATTCTGGACCCGCAAGGGCCAGACGTTGATTTGGTGGGCGGCGTTTCGCACTCCACGCTAGTGGTGTGCCCGGCGTGGCCTCGCATAAATAGTTGAAAGGACCCGGGAAAGGAGAATTCATGCCGACAGCAACTCTGAGCAAGAAGAAGAAAAAAAAGGACCAAGCGAAGGATGAGAACACCATAACTCGACGCAACATCCTGAAGTTGGGAGCGGCGGCGGGCGTGGTGACCATGCTGACTCCGAGAAAGACCCTAGCGTCGCTTCCGCCCATCCCCCCCGAACCGACGGATTGCACACCCGCGCCAACCCACAGCCCGGAGACCACACCTTTTGTGCAGGCGCTGCCGATTCCACCGATAGCGGTCCCGACGATTTTGAACCCATTCCCAACATTGCAAGCCAACACCGCTCACGGCGAAGCCGCACGCGCCAATCATCAAAATTGGCTACGCTTCTTCCCGCTGGTGCAATACGACATTTCCATTCAGCCGACCATGCATCAATTCCACCCCGAAATTCCGCCTACGTATTGCTGGGGTTACAACGGAATCTATCCGGGACCGACGTTCCTCAATGTGTACGGCGTTCCCGTTGTGGTGCGCTTGCACAACAATTTGCCGGTGAACCATACCGGGTTTGGCACCAACAGCCACACCACGCACTTGCACAATGGGCACACCGCTTCAGAAAGCGATGGGTTTGCGGGTGACTATTGGAGTCCCGGCCTGTTCAAAGACCATCACTACCCCAACGTGTATGCGGGCTTCAATCAGTCCCCGCCGCTCGGCGATCCACTCGAGGGACAGTATACGTACTGGTATCACGACCACCGGCACAGCTTCACGGCTACCAACAACTATCGGGGTCTCAACGGTATGTACCTGATTTACGATCAGTTCGATACCGGGCTGGAGATCCCCGGCCAAGGGCCCCATGCCCTGCGACTGCCCGGCCCATATGGGATCTACGATATCCCGCTGAACTTCACCGACAAGCTGTTCTGCTCCAACGGACAGATGTTCGCCACGGCCCCGGACGCGGTGCCCGGCGGCACGGACAAGTTCTGTGTGAATGGGGCGATCCAACCGTTCTTCCAGGTGAAAGCGCGCAAGTACCGCTTCCGGTTCCTGAACAGCGGACCGGCCCGCATCTGGACCTTCAACTTGTCGGACAACAACGGCAACCCGGTACCGATGACGGTGGTGACCACTGACGGCAATTTGCTGCCGTCGCCGGTGCAAGTAATAGCCACCTCGCCGGATCCAACGCTGACAGGCCTGACCGTCCACGTATCGCAGCGCTATGACGTGATCATTGATTTCAGCAATGTCCCGGCCGGAACGAGCTGGTACCTGACGAACATCGCAGCCCAGTTTGTGAGCAACGCGCCCGAGCCCGAGCCAGCGCCCGGAATCAACATCGGCAACGTGGTGATGCGCTTCGACATTACTGGCCCGCCGGTGATCCCGGATCAAAGCCAGGTGCCGAATGTGCTGACAACCTTGCCGAACATCTCCTCGGCGCTTGCCAACCTGCAGGGAACCAGAATTTGGAACTTCAACGACAACGTCGTGGGTCCGGAAGGCGATCCGGCCAACGCGGCGGCCAAGGTATTCAATGTCAACGGGTTAACCTTTGATCCAGACCGCCCCGACGCAACCGTAGCTCAGGGCACTTCCGAAACCTGGCTGATCCGGAACCGCTTCCCTGGCACGGGTTGGACCCATCCGATCCACATCCACCTGGAAGAGGGACGCGTTCTGGACCGCAGGAACATTAAAGTCGATCCGGTGACCGGTGTGGCGACCATCACGAATCACCGGGTTCCACCGCTGGAGCAGGGTCGTCGGGACGTGTATCCGATCTTGCCCAACGATGAGGTCCTGATCTTCCTGCAATTCCGCGACTGGTTTGGCAAGTACATGATCCACTGCCACAACCTGGGCCACGAGGACAACCTGATGCTGGTGCGCTGGGATGTGGGCACCGCCACCTCACCTGTGACGTCCCCGGTCTATTCGGACGGAACGACGAACACGGGTAACAACGCGGTCAACGCCGGCGCACAGCCGAACATCACGCCGGCCTTAACCACGCTGGCTGATAGTTTCAACCTCAATCCCCCTGGGACGAGCAGGCTCGATAGCCCCGGCTCCAAGGGTTCCAAGAAAGGAGTTCGAGCATGAACAGACGAGACTTTTTTAGCTGCCACATGGCAGACAAGTCCCGGCCGGCAGCCTCTTTGGGGCCGCGCTATTACAGCAACGGCGTGTTCCGCACCCATGAAAACAAACCGGTGCGGTTCTATGACGACTTGATCAAAGGCAAAATCTCGATCATCAACTTCATGTACGCAAGTTGCGAGACGTTTTGCCCAAAGTCAATCGCCTGCCTGACAAAACTACAGGACCTGCTCGGCGACCGTCTGGGCCGCGACATGTTCATGTATTCGTTCACGTTGAAGCCGGACGAAGATACACCAGCCAAACTGGCGGCCTATGCCAAGCGCAACCACGCCAGGCCCGGCTGGTTGTTCCTGACCGGCAGCGAATACGACCTGACCAGCGTGCGCTTCAAGCTTTTCCGCTTGGAGGATCCTCTGGTGGATTTCTCAGTCAGCATCCATGCCTCCATGCTGCGCATTATCAACGATACGAACAGCCAATGGACGTCCTGGGTTTTGCCTGATCCGCCGCGCCTGATCCGGGACGTCATTTCCTGGGTCGAGCCGACCAAACCGTTTGCAGAACGGGTTCGCGAGAACGCCGAGCTGCAAGCAAAAATCGACCGGGAAAGCGCGCTGGCTGCGCCAAGGTTGGCCAGGTTCAAGAGCGACCACGGCTGGCCGGAGATGACCACAAGGTACGAAATCCCAGACGGGATGAAGAAACTGCAAACCCTGTGGGCCGCAAGGTCCTAGGTCCGAGCAACAAGCTAGGTTGTAGTTCCGGGATGGGAGCCGCACTGACAGCGGCTCCCATTTCCGACAACAGACTGAAGACAAAGTCTGGTCGAAGGAGTCTCCCATGAAGCGGTTTAGCTTTCTGTTTTCTTTGGTTCTGGTTTTTGCAGGTTTGTTCCCCATGGCTTTTGTAGGCCAGGCGCAGCAGAAGACCTGCCAGTTGAATATTGCGGGTACCTGGCAATCGTCGACCGGCGGCCAGATGAATCCGACCAGGCAGCGCTTTGGATCCAATGGGGTTGTGACGGAGCTCGCTCGCAACGGCTCAGAGAAGAGTTCCGAGTGGCAAGTGGCCGGCAAAGCCACCTACAGCCTGGACGATCCGAAAAGGCCCAAAACGCTGATCACAACGCCCATCGACAAGAGGGGGCGTTTCTCGACGGACACCACGCTGCAGATTAAGACGTTTGATGATGGACTTTTTGTTACGGTCCCGGCTGGGAACCCTGGCGCAGCTGTTACCCGCTGGACCAGAGTTGACCCGCAACGCTATTTTGTGGTCCTCGCGGCCGGCAAGGGTGATCCGGGATTTGGCGCGGCCGGCTTTGCGATGCTGATCAAAACCGATGGCGTCCATACGCACTCGGATGCCTTCGGCGTATACCCAGTGGTCAAACCCCTGGAGCGCTATCCGGTCCTTGGAGTCATTCCCGAGAAGATTCGGGAAAGCTTTCATAGCGAACCTGCTGGCGACTCTGGAACCATGCTGCGCCTGGAAGTGACCGCAGGACCCTACAACCGGGCTTTGGAAGTGCTGAAAACCTGGGAGCGCCGGGCTGACGAGGACACCCTGCTGTACACCACTGCCTATCTCAACAACGCCGTGTACCTCAACCAACTGGTCAGCAGCCTCAATGAGACGGGCGTGCTCACGTGGAAGGAAGGAACTCTCTGCACCGAGACGATTCAGCTGCAGAAACTGACATGGCTTTTGAGTGACCCGATCATGACCAAGCACAATTTGACGCAGACCCCTTACTACCTTTTTAAGACCCTGCGGCAGCTCAATGGTTCCCTGCACCTGAACGATAGCGAGTTCCAAGCGGCTCTGGCAGGCGGTCAATCCGCCGCGCTGGCGAGTTCATCGAGGTGAAATGAGCCATGCCGATTTTCGAGTACGTGTGCAAGAAGTGCCGGCACCGTTTTGAGCGGGTGGTCCAGGGCCGGCAAAGGCCCAGGTGTCCGGAGTGCGCCAGCGGGATGCTGGAGCGCCAGGTGGAGGCATTTACGCACTTCCGGTCAACGGAAAGCCCGCGGTCGATCAACAGCGATTCCGTGATCGCCCATGCGCGAGCATTGTTGGGAAACATCCCCACGATACCCCGGTATCAGACCAAGCCCAGGCACCCAGGGTAAGCGCTCTGGGCCTTCTACGGCGGGGTGATTCTCGGTGTTGAGCCTCTCCGAGGGGATGCTGTTTCTTGGATCGCCCATTAGAGCAGTCGCGCAAGAAATTCTCAAGAAACTGCAGCACGCCGATGACCCGGCACGACGCTGCCGCAATGCTTTCCCCAAGATAATATCTTGTATTACGAGCTGTAATACACTACACTCCAGGTTAGGGGTGGCCGCATGGCTTCGCCTTTGACTTTGAGGCTGGATAAAAAGACCCGGCAGCGCATAGCGCGCATCGCCAACCGCAGACAGGTCTCTACTTCGGAGGTGATCCGGCAAGCGATCGAAGCTTGGGTGGAGCGCCAGGAGCCAATCGCCGCGCCTTATGAAGCCATGCGCGATTTGATCGGCGTGGTCCGCGGCGGGATGCCCGGGCGCTCCACGGAGACCGGCCGCCGCTTCTCGCAAATGTTGAAGAGCCGGCGGAGCCGTACGTGATTCTGATTGACGCCGGGCCATTGGTGGCCCTGGTCGACGCAGACGACCAGCACCACGAAAAGTGCGTCAACTGTTTGAAAGGCTTGCGAGAACCCCTGGCGACGGTGTGGCCTCCGCTTGTCGAAGCCCTGTATTTGCTGGGTGACATTCCGCAAGGCCAGGAAGCTCTCTGGGAGATGCTGGAACGTGGAGCGGTGCAACTCCTGAAGCTGGACTCGGAGGACATACCCCGCATACGAGAACTAATGATCAAATATGGGGACCGCCCGATGGATCTTGCGGACGCGGCACTGGTCAGAGTTGCGGAGCGCGAGGGTATCCGAAAAGTCTTCACGGTGAACCGCAAGGACTTCGCCGTCTATCGAATCCACGGACGTACCCGCCTCGCCATTCTTCCATAAGAGATTCACCCTCCGACGATATGAAGCAAGCGTTTAACTTCGATGGTGCCGTCGAGTTCATGCAATTTTCCGGTCGTCTATGACACAGCGACCACAAAGCAGAGGCCAGCGTGGGAACAGGGGACTTCTTCGGAGAGAGCTTCGGAACACCAAAGTCGGCCTCTTGGAGGATGGTCCCATGACCGCAAAAAAACGGACTGTGAGAACGGTAGAGCGTTAGTTACGCCAGCAGGATATTGGTGGGGCGGTGGGCTTGCTTGTGGCGGGCGTCGCGGGTGGCCCACCATTTGCGCCAGGCGTAGGCGTCGTTGCCGAGGGCTTGGCCGGTGATCAGGCGCAGAGCGCCGTAGACCCAGCCGCGGGTGGCGGAGTCCAGTGCATCGTCGTCGAAGAAGTTGAGCAATTGCGGAACGGTGGCCAGGCGCTGTTCTTTGGTCAGCATGCCGGCTTGGGCCAGATTGCAGGCAGCGCGTTGACGGACGCGCGCCGAGGGATCGTGGGCGAAGCGATCGAGCAGCGGATCGATCGCTGCATCGCTGCCAAGAATCGCCAGACCTTCTACGGCCCAGTAGCGAGTCTCTTCGTTGCGGTCGCGGGCGTAGGTGAGGAGTTGCGCAAGAGCGACTTCAGGCTCAACACCTCGATTGCCCAGGGCGCCGAGCCTCCAGAGAGCCCACGGGCGTGCGGCCGGATCATCTTTCAGCTGATGCACGAGGCGGTCGACGCTATCGGCGGACTTGCTGAGGTTGTTGGCGGCCAGGTCGATCTCTACGGCGGCGCCGCGAACTTTAAGGTCGTCGGCGTTCAGGGCCGTGTGCACCAGATCAAAGAGATGGTCCGTATTTTGCAGCCGGCCACGCCAGGTATCCACGCCTTTATCGATCAGCTCCAGAGAGCCTGCGTCCCGATGGATAGCGCTCTCCAGCAAGCGCTCTGCTTGCTGCTGGGGAGGCAGGCGATTGAATTCTTCTTCACTCATCTTCGCTGCGTCTGCGGAATCAGGGAGCGAAGCGGCTTGCACGGAATCTGTGCTGCCCCATTTCGAGGCTCCATGGAAATGAGCGGCTTCAAAACCGGCGAGGGCGGAGACCGCGGCAAGGGCGACAACGGGCAGAGCGTAGCGGCGCAATAGGCCCAAACGATTCGGCTTGGCTTCGCCGCTGGTAAAGGATTCTTGGTGCAAACCGCCCATTCTGTCTGGCCCTCTCCCGGCGCTCCGGACAGCCCGGATGCGCGTCTCTGGGCAAGTTAGGGGGCGGGGCAGAAAGCAACAATGGTACGGCGGGCCAGCAGCCCCCGAATTTGCTGAGCAACTGGCTTTTTGTCAGCTACTTACGGGGGTTACTGGTAGGCACAACTAGGAAGGGTCCCGTACCAGGGAACAGGGGCGATTTTTACGGAATGTCGACGATCCTGCCCCTGGAGGCGGCGCCTTACTCAGACGCGCCAAGGGGCAGGAAATATTGCGTGCCTTTGACCGGGTCTTGGAGGCGGCGGAGGAGCTGCTGGAGGTCGGCGCTGCGCTCGACGAAATCGATGTCGGAGGTGTTGATGACCAGGAGGTCGGAAGCGGCGTAGCGGAAGAAGAAGTGTTCGTAGGCGCGAGCGACCTCTTCGATGTATTCGAGGGAGATTTGGGTTTCGTCGCGGGAGGCTTTCTTGGCGATGCGGGCGCGCAGGACTTCGGGCTTGGCCTGTAGATAAATGACCAGGTCGGGAGCGGGGATTTCAGCGGCCAGGGTTTCGTAGTAGCGGTCGTAGAGCTTCAGTTCCTCGTCGTTGAGATTGAGATTGGCGAAGATGCGGTCTTTTTCCATGAGGAAGTCGGCGAGGATGGGGCCGGGGGCCTCGATGGCCAAGGCTTCGCGCAAACGCTTCTGGCGGTCAATGAGGAAATACATTTGTGCGCGGAAGGCGGAGCCGGGTTTTTCCTTGTAGAAATCGGCGAGGAAAGGGTTGTCGTCGCAATCGTGGACGCGGCGGGCGTGCAGGCGTTCGGCGAGAACCTTGGCGAGAGTGGTTTTGCCGACGCGCAAGGGGCCTTCGATGACGATGAAGCGTGGGGCTTGCGGACCACGTTGCGGAGAGAGGGCGCGCCTGGCGGAGGAGGACTCGTTGGGAGACATGGTTTTCGGCCGACGGCTTTCGCGCCGACGCGCGTGATTATAGCAGAGTCAATTGAGAGTGCGGCGCGGGGTCAGAGTAAGCGTGAGGAATCGAGCTAGGGAGGGGGCCTGCCGGCTGGGAAGCCGGCGTTATGAGTTTTGGAGCCGGCGAGAGGAACGGCGTGCGGATGGCGCGATTGCGAATTACGACCACGGTGGCGCGCGGCCGACACGTGAAAAGCGGCGCGAATCGCCGTGCTGCAAAACACTTGAAAGCCCAAACTTGCTTAGAAATTTCTGAGACTCGGTGCTAGTACAACAGTTCCACGCGCAGAAAACGGAAGGGCCACAGCGGAGTACCACTGCGAATGTAACTAAGCGCCCAGTGCATTGCGCTTGCGCGCCCGGTAAAGTTTCAGTCGTTGCGAGTGGGGAACGGATCGCAAGGCTCGCGGCTACTGAGGTGAAAGATGTTGCTGGCAACGATTTTACTGCTGTGGCCCATTCCGCAGACTGGGAATACAGCGAAGATAGCAATCGAAGCTCCGGCGAGCATTACCAATGCCTCCACCAAGGTTTCTTCCCTCTCACAACCCGTACCGTCAATGCCCCTGCCCAAGGTGAAAACCGACGCAGAGCTGGCGGCGGACGGGTCAAATTTAGCTGCTCTAAACGAAAAGTTGTCCACAGCCACCGCTGCTGAGCCGGTTCAGCCGCGCTACGAACCGCTTTCGCTGGCGGCGGTGAAGCCGGCAGGCACGCCGCACTACGAAGCGACCGCCAATCAGCGCAAGGCGTGGTACGCGCTGGCGGTGACGGGACACGGCGCGGCGGTGTTTGACGCCTGGTCGACGCGGCGAGCGATTTCGCAAGGGTATGGGGCGGAAGGGAATCCGCTGTTGCGGCCTTTCTCTCATTCCGGAGCCATGTACGTGGCGACGCAGGTGAGCCCGGCAGTGATGGATTACGTCGGGAAGCGCATGATGGTCAACCGCCACCCGTTGGTGCGGAAGATGTGGTGGGTACCGCAGCTAGCAGGATCAGGAGCATCGCTGGCGGCCGGGGTTCACAACATGGGCTTGGTTCCCTAGTTTTTTCGATTGCGAAAAGACGAGCGTCCCGGCGAGGCTGATGCCGCCGGGACGCTTTTTTCATGCTGCGGGCAAAATCAGGGATGCGGCAGAAAATTTCAGGCCAGGAAGTCGACTTCGATCGGCTCGATCAGCGGCATCAGCCAGCTGACCAACTGCTGATGAACCGGGTGCGGGCCGTAAGCGTCCAACGCCGCTTTGTCGGCAAACTTCATCGCGCCGCCCAGTTCATATCCATCGCCGCGCGGAGAGAAGTTCTTGCCCACGAAGGTTTCCAGCAGGCCGGGAATTTGGCCCTGCAGCTTGCGGATCTCGGCGACGATGTGATCTTTCTGGGCATCGGTCACGCCGGGCTTGAAGCGAAACGCAAACATATGGATGTACACGATCGGTTTCCTTCCTCGGATAGGGCCACGGCGTCCACTCGGTAACCGGGCGTCTAGTTCTTGGGCTTGTGTTGTTCGAACCAGCCGGCGATGTACAACATCTTGGCGATGTGGTGGCTGGGGCGACGGCTGATGCCGTGCGGCTCCTCGGGGACGCGCACGAGAACGGTGTCGACGTTCAGGAGCTTCAGGGCTTCGTAGAATTGCTCGGCTTCGGAGATCGGGCGTGCGATAGTCGGCCTCCCCGGTCATGACCAGCGTCGGCGTTTTGACTTTGGCGACGAGATTGGTGAGCGAACGCTGCATGTATTGGTCGGTGTTGTCCCAGGGATTGCCGGGGAACCAGTATTTGGTGATGAACGGGATGTCAGAGGTGAGCGCGAAGCTGTACCAGTTAATGACCGGATAGAGCGAGGCTGCGGCGCGGAAGCGCTCGGTGTGCTCGATGGTCCAGCAGGTGAGCACGCCGCCGCCGCTGCCCCCGGTGACGTAAAGATTGTTGGGGTCGATGTAGCCCTTGGCGATGACGGCGTCGACGCCGCTGTTGAGGTCGTCGAAGTCGTCGCCGGGATAGGCGTGGTGAATCAGATTGGAAAATTCTTCGCCGTAGCTGGTGCTGCCGCGGGGATTGGTGTACAGAACCACGTAACCCATGGCCGCGTACACCTGCATTTCGAGATCGAAGCGGTCGCCGTAGTCGGCAAAAGGCCCGCCATGAATTTGCAGGATGAGCGGGTATTTTTTCGCAGGATCAAAATCCGGGGGCTGGACGATCCAGCCTTCGACCTTGCGTTTGTCTTTTGACGATTCATACCAAAACTCTTCGACGTGGCCGGGCTTCTTTTGTTCGAGGAGCTCTTGATTCAGCGCCGTGAGGACTCGTTGCGAACCATGATCCATCACGGCGATGTCTCCGGGATTGTCGGGGCGTCCGGAGGTGAACGCGATAGTGCCGTTGCGAGCCACGGAGAAAGAGCCGCTGCCCCCGGCGCCGGTGGTGGACGCGACGTGGTCGGCGATTTTCTTGAGCTCGCCCGCCGTGGAGTAAAAACCGATCTTGCCGTCGCCTTGATCATCGTACTGAAAATAGACGCCGCTGTTGTCGGGAGCCCACTGCACGTTCTGGACGTCGCGATCGAGTTTGTCGGAGAGCGAATGGGCGCCGCCGGCGTCGCGGTTCATCAGGTACAGTTTGGTATTTTGATGGCCCTGGTAGCGGTCGTCGAAACCGGTGTAAGCGATCCATTTTCCATTCGGCGAAATCGCGGGGGAATCGTCGGGGCCTTTGCGATTGGTGAGCGGACGCACGGAGCCATCGGCAACGCTGAATTCGTAGACCTCGGTGTCGAAAAATTCGTGTTCGGATTCGGCGTGGCGATTCACGGACACGAAGAGATATTTCCCGTCGGGAGACCACGAGGCGTGATTCACCCCCGATAGCTCGCTGCCGCCGTTGGGGAAATCACCATTGCTGACCTGGCGCGGAGCCCCGCCGTCCGCCGAAACCACAAAAATCTGCGAGTACCCAGGTTTCAAATAGCCGACGCCGTTGAAACGGTAGACCAGACGATCGTAGGCCGTGGGCGGATCGGCCCACTTCGCTCCGGACGGCGGCGCGGGAAGATCGGCGACATGCGGCCCTTTGCCAAGGACCAAAGCCGAGAAGGACAGCATCCTGCCGTCGGGCGACCACACGATGCCTTCTGGGCTCTGTTCGAGATTGGTGATGCGCGCGGTTTGCCCGCTGTCCATCCAGCGCACGTAAATTTGTTGTTTGCCGTCGGCGTCCGAGAGATATGCGATGCGCGTGCCGTCGGGCGACCATTGCGGCGACGTGTCGCTGCGGTTCCCGGTGGTGATGGGGCGATGATCGGTGCCGTCCGCGTTGATGATCCACAGGTTGGAGTAGCGGCGGTCGGTCATAGGGTCTGCAAAGCGGCGGACATACACGATCTTTTTGCCGTCGGGAGAAATTTGCGGATCGAGCGCGAGCTGCAGCTGGAACTCGTCCATGGCAGTGAGTTTGTGGGTCGCGCCTTGCGAATGGATGACCGTCGGGAAGGCAAAGAAAAACGCGGCCGTGACGCCCACGGCGGCGGCAAATGTTTTCCACTTCATTGAGCGGGGACCTCCTGGCAACGCGCGAGTAGACAACGGGTACTCGCCAGTGTCAAGACGCGCCACTATGGCGCGCGGCACTGGAATGTCGCGGGTAACTTGCTATACTCCCTGGTCATCGCGGAATTTCGATCGTTTTTCGATAAAATGTGACGGAGACAAACGCGTGCGCCGATACGCTATTTGTTTGGTTTCAATTGCGCTGTTTGGAATTTCCGCCCGCGCGCAGGGACCTGCCGCTAAGCCCATCTTCACTCTGCAGGAAGTGATGATTCCCGTGCGCGACGGGGTGCGCCTGCAAACGGTCATCCTCACGCCGGTGGACAAGCATGGGCCGCTGCCCATCCTGTTCCGGCGCACGCCCTATGGCGTTCCCGACAAGGCGCCGGAGCCGGTGCCGCCATTTCTCAAAGAACTCGCACAGGACGGCTACATCTTTGTAATCCAGAATTTGCGCGGGCGCTTCAAGTCCGAGGGCGTCTTCAAACTCTCTTCGCAGGTGGATTTGAGCGATCCGAAAGCCACCAACGAAACAACAGATGCTTACGACAGCATCGAGTGGCTGGTGAAAAACGTGCCAAACAACGGTAAGGTCGGAATGTTTGGCGTGTCCTACGACGGCCTGACCACGGCACTCGCGCTGCTACACCCGCACCCGGCACTGAAGGCTGTCAGTGAACAGGCCTCCCCCGTGGATCAGTGGATGAACGACGACGACCACCGGTACGGGGCGCTGCGCGAGAGCTACGACTTTGAATACGCGGTAATGGAACAGGCGGATAAGAATAAGAATACCTATTTCGATTTCGCGACCTACGACACCTATCAGTGGTATCTCGACCTTGGTCCCCTTTCCAATATCAACGCAAAATATCTGCACGGCAGCATTCCGTATTGGAACGACACCATCGAGCACCCCGACTACGACGACTTCTGGAAGCGTGAGGCCTGGGTTGAGCAGCTTCATGCTTCCACGGTGCCGAACCTCAACGTGGCCGGGTTTTGGGACCAGGAAGATCCCTGGGGACCGTGGCAAATTTTCCGCCACGCCGCGGAGCACGACCCCGATCGCACCAATTTCATTGTGGCGGGTCCGTGGTACCACGGCGAATGGTGGACTCCAGAGGGCGACAGCATCGGGATCATTCCCTTTGCAGGGCACGAGACCGCCCGCGAGTTCCGGGAAAACATCGAGGCACCCTTCTTTCGCTACTACTTGCATGGCAAGGGTAAAAAACCAAACTGGCAGGCCAGCACATTTCAAACCGGTTCCAATACCTGGCACACCTACGCGCAGTGGCCTCCGAAAGAAGCGCGCCTGACAAATCTTTATTTGCATAGCGATGGCACGTTGTCGTTCACCGCGCCCTCCGAAGCCGAAGGCGCGGAATCCAACCGCTCATACGTTTCCGATCCCGCGAACCCCGTGCCTTACCGCCAGCGGCCCATCTCGCCCACCTATCCGGCGGGCGACTGGCGGACGTGGGAGGTGGCGGATCAGCGTTTCGTCGATCATCGCCCCGATGTTTTGACTTTTGTGAGCGCGCCGCTCGATCGCGACATCGCGCTGACGGGCCCGCTTGCGGCGGAGCTTTTCGCCTCCACTTCGGGCACGGACAGCGATTTTGTGGTGAAGCTGATCGACGTGTATCCGGAGAATGCGCAGAAAAACGAGTGGGAGGCGGAAGCCGGGCCGAAGCCCGGGCAGTACGCAAAGTCGATTAACGGATACGAATTACCGATCGCGATGGAGGTCCGGCGCGGCCGCTATCTCGCCAGCTATGAGCATCCGCATCCGTTGACGCCGGACCAGCCGGTGCAATGGAGCATACCCCTGCGCGATCACGACCATGTTTTTCTACGCGGTCATCGCCTCATGGTGCAGATTCAGTCCACCTGGTTTCCGGTGATCGATCGGAATCCGCAGAAGTTCGTGCCGAGCATCTATCAGGCCAAGGCTTCCGATTTCACGCCCGCGACGCAACACATCTACTGTTCGCGTGCAATGCCTTCGCACATCGTTTTGCCGATCGTGCCGTGAGCACCATCTTGGAGGCAAGCGGAGGCTAGTCAGTCTCCGGCGGGAGCCGTGGGTGAGAGCCGGAGGCGGGATCGCGAACGCGCAGCGCGCCAGGCCCCAAAACCTTCCTTCACAAGACTAAAAATGGTACGCCGGTTTTGGGCGATGGTTTTCACCCAAGCGAAGCGCCCCATCTGCGGGAAATAGATGCCTCGAAAACAAAGACGCGCGATAAGTATGTTGATGCGGTACCCCAGCGGCTTGTGACGAATCGATTGCACCGCCTTGGCGATGGCCTCCGGGCTGTACGTCTTGGCCCAGCCGTATTTGACCTCCGCATGCGCTTCCGGGATGGTCATCTTCAGCGGTGTGTGGGCCATGGCAAACGGGATGAACTCTTGCCAGTGTTTTGGCCGCGTCAGGCGGCCGGCGGTCTCTAGCCGTTTGTAGAGCGGCGTGCCGGGCAACGGCGTGAGCAAACCAAAGATGGGCAAGCCCGGGGGCCACGTCCGTACTTCCTGAAGGGTGCGTTCCGCGACGCCAGGACCATCGTTGTCCATGCCAAAAATGAATGAGGTAATCGCGTAGACGTTGCGCAGCGCAAGTCGCTCCAGCACGGCGGCGTACTCACCCGGCTTGTTGAATCCTTTGTTCACGTCCTTCAAGTTGGCCGGATCGATGGACTCCATGCCAATGAAAATCCACTTGCCGCCGGCGGCGGCAATAAGATCCACCAGTTCTTCGTCCCGCAGAAGGTTCGCGCTGATCTGCGCTACCCAATTCACTTGCGCATCGGCAGCGATGATGTCGCGAAGCAGGGACTTGGTGCGCTTGACGTTGATGGCGAAATTGTCGTCGATGAAAAACACTGCGATCTGGCCGCGTTCGCTGCGGGCGCGCGCTTTCAGAAGCAGCAATTCGTTCACGACACTTTCATTGGTGCGGAAGCGAATCTTGTCACCGAAAAAACCGGTCACGGTGCAAAACTCACACCCGTAGGGACAGCCGCGTCCGGACTCCACGGGAATAATGCGGAACGTCCCCCAGCCCGCGCCAAGTTTCTGGAGCAGCGGAGCCGCCATTTTTGGAACGACATTGAACTGGTTGAGATTGATGGTGTCCCAAGGAATCGGCGGATAGGGCTGAAGACTAGGTTTTAGCTCTTGCCCAAAAGCGTCCACGGGTGCGTAGACGTCTTTGAGCTGGTTTCGCGCCGCGTCCTCGACAATCTTCGGCCAGGTCGCGTCGGCTTCGCCGAGGGCCACGGCATCGGCGTGGCGAGGACCGCCAGAGCGGCCGAGAGCCTCGTCGGCCATTTCCGTGACGTGCGGTCCGCCCATTACTACGGGCACCCCCACGGCACGAATCGCGTCGGCCATGCGGTAGGCCTTGGCGATCATGCGGGTCATCGCGCCGATGCCCACGAGCCCAATTTTCTGTTCCAGCACGAAGCGCCCGATGCTTTCTTCGTCCATCGGCTGCGCGTTGCCGTCGATCAACACCACCTCATGTCCGGGCGGAGTCAGAGCTTGCAGCAAAAACATCCAGAGATGCGGCATGAAATTGCGCGTGACCCCGTTGTCGGGGTTGTACAGTAGAATTTTCATAGAATCCTGTGGCTCGCGGGGAGGGGAGGTCCTGTGGATTAGTCTGCGCCCCCAAAGCAGAGGGCAGCTGGAAAGTCCCGTTAGCTGTGCGCAACTGGAAAACCGCTGATAGAACGTGCAACGGGGTGGCTATTTGGTTCTTGCTATAGTCAGCGGTGAGACAACAGCGTAGGGGTGAAACTATCAGCTAAATTACCCAAGATTGACGCTACGCCGTACTTTGAAGTATGTCAATCAATAAACTTTGGCGTAGCGGCGATTTCCGATGCCCCGGAGCGTTCTGGGGAAATTCCAACTTTTCAAATCCGATCGAGCAGTGTCAATTCGACGGCCACACGTGACACGTTTTGCAGGTGGTCGCGGCTTTGTTCTGTACGTGGCAGTTGATACAGACGGCCATGGCAGTCACGCTGGTGGTTTCCGACATGGCATCCATCTGGGAGACCTGGCCGTGACACGTGTCACACTTCAAGCCAGCATCGACATGTTTGCGATGGGTCCAAGTCACGCCGGGAGTGACAGTGTACACACGCACCCACGGGATCGCTTTGCCGGACTTGGCGAAATCGGCGAGTTGCCGGATGTCGGGCTTGTCTTTGGCGATGCTCACGTGACAGGTCATGCATACGCTGGTGGCCGGGAAGGTCATCAATTTTCCAGGGTCCGGATTCGTGTGGCAAAGCTTGCACTGGAGACCCACAGCCAGATGCGTCTTGTGACTGTAGGGCAAGGGCTGCGTTGGTGCGGGATGGTCGCCGAGATTGACGGGGACGAGTTGTTTTGGCGCCGGCGATGGCGATGGCGCGTTTTGCTGAGCCGTAAGTTTGGAGGCGATCAAGAGCAGCGTAACCCCCGCTACTGCCGCTAGCAACAACGCATTCCCGCTAATTCGCTTCACAAAAACACCTCCATGGCCCGTCGCATTCGCCGGCAAACGACAAGAAAAAATCCGCCGTCATGCTTTCTTGACCACTTCCTCGAGGCTGGTGCCGAATTCCTTGAGCAAAACTGCCGCGGCGTTGCGCCCCGGCACGCCGGTGATGGAGCCGCCGGGAGCCGTGCAAGCGCCGGTCTGATACAACCCCGGAATCGGCATGCGGTACTGCGCCCATCCCGGCACCGGACGCATGGCCCCAGATTGTGCAGGGTTGTTCGCGCCGTGGTGGGCGCTGCCACGCCACATGGCGGGATTCATGCGCTCGATATCGACCGGGCTTTCGATGAACTTGGCCAGAATTTTGTCCGGCGTGAGATTGGGAGCAAATCGCCGCAGGTACTTGAGCATTCCCTCGGCGACGTCTTCCTTGATGACATCCCAGTGCTCCGGGCCCTCCTTAAGCGCATAAGGTAGTTGGCCCTCGAGCTTCAGCGTATGAAATCCCGCCGGTGCCCGCGTGGGATCCGCGACGCTGGGGCACACGACTTGTAGTGGAGGATCGTCCATGATGACCTCTCCTCGCGCGTCGTCGTAGGTGAGGCGCAAGATGCGTTCGGGTTTTGGCAGAATGGCCGCCTCGCAGGGCGAAATCGTTCCGCCACCGGCGAGAGAAAACTTGGGCGCCTCAGAAGTGGCGTAGTGAAACTGAAACATGGCGATTTCCGGCTGAAATAACTGCACGCCCTCGAGAAACTCGTCGCCCCAGAGATCGCGGGACGCCATATTCACCAGATGCTTGATATGAATCGTGGAAACCACGGCCTTTTCGGCGCGATACGAACTTCCATCCGCGCAGCGCACCCCAACACACTTGCCGCCTTCGATGATCAGCTCGGTCACCGGCTTATTGGTGAGGATCACCGCGTTGTACTTTTCGAGAACGCGCCCCAGCGCCACCGTCAACATGCCCGAACCGCCCTTGGGGATGGGACGCCCGCTGATCTGCATGGGGATGACGGAAAGCGCTTGTGCGCCCGTACCGGGATCTCCTCCGGGAACTCCGCCGAAATGCCCGACCGCCAGGTGAAAGCCCTGGATACGCTCGTCCGTAAAGAGTTCGCGGACCAGGCTGTAACCAGACATCGCAAATCGGCGCTGCCAGACGCCGCTCTTGGGAATTTTCACGGCTTTTTCGGCGGCTCCGCCGGCACGATTGGCCGCCGTCGCCGCCGTATAAGCTTTGAACTCTGCGTGCAGTCGCCGGAAGGTCTCGGCGTCCTTCTTGGAAATCCTGGCGTACTCTTCGCAGGTGCGATCCAGATCCTGCCAAACCGTGAGCGAAGCGCCATCCGTGAACTGCGTATGCATGATCGGATCGGGATCCATGTATTCGAGGCCGTAGTCGCGCAGGTTCAGCTCGTTATCGCGCAGCAGCGGATTCGATTGAATGCCGCCGTGCACCGAAGAGCACAAATCTTCCTTGAATCCGCGCAGACATACCTCGGCGGTCTTGCAGCCGCCTCCAATGGTCGGCCGGCCTTCGAGGACCAACACTCTGTATCCAGCTTTGGCCAGGTAAGCCGCACAAATCAGGCTGTTGTGCCCGGCGCCCGCGACGATCACATCAAACCGATCCGCTTTGACAGCTTCCGGCTTAGCGGCTTCCTGTGCCACGCCGGTAAGCGGAGAAAGAGCGAGAGGCACCAAAGCTGCCCCTTTCACAAATCCACGACGCGTCATTCCGCTCATCTTGAAATCCTCCTGGGAGGAACGCCGTCCCGGTTCGCTCACTACCCATAAAGGACGTACGCGGGCCTCGCTGTGCGTACGGGCGTTTCCGAAGACCTCGGGCCAGCGTCCGGCGGCGCGGGTTCTAAGTTACTGGCCAAATCCGCGGAGCCCCACCAACGCAGCCAAGGCCATCGGCCGAATCGAGATCGCGCAGAAGAGATCCAGAAACTGTTCTGACCGGTGAAGCAACTAGCGTGGAGCGTTTGGTCCTTTGGGTTCCCACAATTCGATCGGATTTCCCTCAGGGTCATGCACGCGGGCGAACCGGCCGTTGGGATAAGATTGCGGGTCAATCTTGACCGCGATTCCAGCGGCTCGCAGCTGGGCCGCCATTTTGTCGAGATCGCGGACTCGAAAGTTCACCATCCAGGCCTTGTGGGCATCCCCGAAATAGTCGCTGGTCTCCGGGAAGGGAGCGAAAACCGTGGGTCCGGCCTCTTGCTGCCAAACGGATTCCCCGTAGTTCGCCGGTGTGGGCGTAACTCCCAGATGTTGCTGGTACCACTGCGCCAACGCTGTGGGATCGTGAGCTCGGAAGAACAATCCCCCAATGCCCGTCACTTTTTCCATTTCCGTGCCCCCAGCCAGCTCATTCCTAACGGCTGCCGCTGCAG
This sequence comes from uncultured Acidobacteriota bacterium, assembly GCA_963788495.1. Classification (GTDB taxonomy): domain Bacteria; phylum Acidobacteriota; class Terriglobia; order Acidiferrales; family UBA7541; genus Acidiferrum. The sequence goes on from CAWBGX010000011.1 coordinate 63,965, forward strand.
GGGAAGCGGAGGTCGTTGGCGGCGTGGCTGTCTGCGCCGCTCCGCCAAGTTGGTTCCGGGTCCAGACGAAGCTCGACCCGAATGCAACGGACAGGATTCGAAGTAGTTGGCGTCTTTGAAAATGCACCCACCCTCCTTCTGAGACCAGCGTGACTCGACCTACGATACCTACGCGAACGGGTCCTGGAAAGCGTAAACGTGAGGTAAGAGAAATGTGTTCGCGACCTTCGGATGGAACCATCCATCCTCAGTTAAACTCTTGCGGTTCTGTTTTAGCGCGTGATAGCGTCCTGCAGTATTCCAGGCGGGAATCTTGGCCCAACAAGAAACCGAACAGCTCAGCCGCATCCTGACCAGCGCCGCCCTCAGCCGCGCGGTCAGCACCATCGCCGATGGTGGCGCAGCCCGCCGCTGATCCAGGAGGACTCTTCATGCCCGCAACAAAATTGACCGATGCGGAAGTGACCGAACGTTTGAGCCGCGCTAAAGGTTGGAACCTCGTCGAAGGCAAGCTGCACCGCGCGTTTGAGTGCAAGGACTTCGTCGCCGCCTTTGGCAACATGACCCGCGTGGCGCTGGTGGCCGAAGCGATGAACCATCATCCGGAGTGGTTCAATGTCTGGAATAAGGTGGTCATCGACCTGAATACCCACAGCGTGAAGGGCATCAGCGATCTGGATTTCAAGCTGGCGGCAAAGATCGATGAAATTTTCGGCGCGTAAGGGACTTGGCTGCCTCTTGCGCTAGCGGCATCGACGTCCAGCCCCATTCTCTGCGCTCCGCGAAAGCAGCCACCCGCAAACCCGTTTATGAGATAACTGCTAGTCGATGATCGGCGCTCACCACTCCCAGCAAGGCTTACGCCGCTGGTTTTTCATTTTATTACGCTGGGTGGCCGCTCTCGTGGTCCTCGGTATTCTCCTGCACTTTCTTCCGCTGGCGTCGTTGCGCGCGGCGATGGCCCAAGTGCCGCCTTCCCGTTTTCTTGCGATCTTACTAGGCTACCTTCTCGCGCACAGTGTGGGCATCGCCAAGTGGCGCATGGTCGTGAATGCCGCGGGTGCGGAGCTGGATCTTGCCACCAGCGTGCAGTGCTACACTGGCGGACTTTTCGGAACGCTCTTTCTGCCATCGATTATCGGCGGCGACGTGATTCGCCTGGCGGTCGGCCTGCGCCGGAGCCCCCGGCCGGCTGCCGTGCTGGCGGGCAATGTAGTCGACCGTTTTCTGGACGTCGCGGCGCAAGGCGGGCTGGTCCTGCTGGGCCTGGTACTGTTGCCCGGGTCCTTGCCGGCACAGCTGGAAAAAAGCGCACGCGAAGCGCTGCTCGTCGTGGCGGGCGGAGCGATTCTGCTCCTCGGGTTGGTATTCGTGTTGCGGCGTCCGCTGCTGGGCGGGCGTTCCGTTCACTTTCGCCGGCGCTTGGCGCGCCTCCGTCATGCCCTTCATTCGGTTTCGCGGCGATCGTACGTGCTGCTGGGCGGCTGGCTGGCGGGGACCTTCGTGCAGAGCGTGTTCCTGGTCCTCACCGCTCAGATGGCGATTTACTGCGGGCTGGTTCTGCCTTTGCGCGTGTGGCTGTTCGCGTGGCCGCTGGCTAAGATCGCGGCACTGCTGCCGCTAACGCAGGGCGGGATCGGAGTGCGCGAAGCCGCCCTGGTGGCCCTTCTGGCTCCATTCGGCGCCCCGGGGCATCTGGTACTCGCGGCGGGACTTATTTGGGAAGGCATCATTATCGCTGGCGGGCTGATCGCTGGCACCACCGCGTTTCTCCTGCGCCGCGCGGAACCCTCCCGTCAAATCATGTAGCGCAACCGCACGGGGGCAGCAGACTCCTCTTGACTATCTTCCACACTGCGCGACAATGAACTCACCCCCTCCTTCTATTTGTCTGTTTTCCAGAGGACTGTCCTCTCCAGTCTCGCTAAGCGGTGTTGCTGCGACGAAGGATCACATGGGCCGGGCGGTCCATGGTCTGGCGTCGCCGTAAGCTCCGCCGAAAATGAGGCTAGGGCATGAACCAGAAGAAACTTCGCATCTTGCTGGCGGAGGGCAATCCCACCGAGACCGCCGAGACCCTGCGGACCCTCTTTCCGGAATCCGCGGGCGGGCTGGCGCTAACCGTTGTATCCAGCCTGGCCACCCTGATTCCCACCGTCAAAGTGGTCGACCCTGAAATCATCCTTCTGGATCTCACGCTCAGCCTTCGCGACCCGCTGGACGCCGTGCGCATTGTGCATCGCTCCGCGCCGGGTATTCCGCTGGTGGTTCTTGCCGATCCCGCGCAGAAGCAGTATGCCGCCCAGAGTCTGAGCGAGGGCGCTATGGACTATATGTTGAAAGGGTTCATAGACTCGCGCACCCTCGATCGTGTCTTACGGGGAGCGCTGGAACGCAACACCTTCGAAGGACTAGCCGATCTTCTGCGCGATCCCATCACCGGTCTATATACGCGTGACGGACTCATGACCCTGGGCACGCGCAGCCAGGAAGAGGCGCAGCGCACCGGCAGGACGTTGGTCCTGCTGTGCGCGCGTTTCGAAAATTTGCTGACCCTCCGTGACGGATTTGGTCCCGGCGCTGCGGAACGCGCCCTGCTGGAGATAGCCGAGCTTCTTGCCGGGAGCTGTCGCCGCAGCGACCTCGTGGCACGCCTCGGCGAGTCGCAATTCGCCCTGCTGGCGGTCGATGCCGATGCGCCTACGGCGGTCTTGCTCCGCAAACGGATAGAAAAAAGTTTGGCGGACCAGAATGAGACGCGCTCTCCATGGGGACCCCTGGACCTGCGCATGAGCACCGGTGTGTGGTCCGGCAAGGATGGCAGAGCCTTCGGCGACTTCCTGGATTCCGTGGAAGCCAACCTGCGGCTGGTTTCTCCGATGGAAGAACTGCAGAGCCTGGCGCGGGACGGTGCGACCTCTACCCGATGATAGCCATGAATCGCGCAGCGCAATGCTCGGGGAGTTTCGGCGAAACAGGAGCAGTGGCCACCGTTGCATATCTCACGTCTCACGCGTGCATGGGAATGCTTGCTGATCACCAGGCCAAGGGAGTTTCGCGGTGAAATCGGAAACCCTGGAAGAAACTCACGCGCCGCCGGGCATCAGGCCTTTGCGGGCGCTGCTGCTCGAAGATTCGCCTGCTGACGTCGAACTTCTCCTGTTGCAACTATCCGAGGCGGGGTTTTCCGTGGATCACACCCTGGTGGAGACCCAGGCGCAGTTCCGCTCGGCGCTCGCAGAAAAGGATTACGATGTCGTTCTGAGCGACTACCGGCTGCCGAACTGGAACGGAATCGACGCCCTTCACGAACTTCGCAGCGCAGGAAAGGACATACCTTTTCTGCTGATCACCGGCACGCTGGGCGACGAAGCCGCGGTGGAATGCATCAAGCAAGGCGTGAACGACTACATCCTGAAGGAGAATCTCTCGCGGCTAGCCACTGCGTTGAAGCGGGCCCTGTGGGAGAAGGCTCTACGCGATGAGAACGCGCGCGCTCTGGAAACGTTGCGGATCTCCGAAATACGCAATCGCGACCTGGTCGAGAATGCCATCTACGGCATCTTCCGCGTCTCCGCGGACGGAGCCTTTCTGTACGGGAACCCTGCGCTCCTTCGCATCCTTGGCTGCTCGGACCTGGCCAATCTGAAAACCCTGAATCTGGCGAGCGATCTCTTCCGTTTTCCCGAAGAGTACGCACAGATTATGGAATCGTGCCGGAAGCTCGGCCAGCTGCACGGTGTGGAAGCGGAGTGGCGCCGCTGCGACGGCGGAATCGTCGTGGTGCGACTGCATCTGCGCTGGCTTTCCAGCACCGGCCATCCGGACGAACTGGAAGTAATCGCGGAAGACATCACCGAAGTGCGCACCATGGAACGCCAGTTGCGCCACTCGCAGAAATTCGAGGCCATTGGCCAACTGGCGGGGGGCATTGCGCATGACTTCAACAACGCCATCGGCGCCATACTCGGATGGGCCGAACTCGGCTTCGAACAGAACCGCGGCACCCCGCAGGTCGCGGAGCGTTTCACCCGCATCCGTGAGCAAGCGGAGCGCGCGGCGGCCTTGACGCGCGAGTTGCTGGTGTTCTCCCGGCGCCAAGTGTTGCGGCCGCGTGCTGTAGACCTCAACAGCGTAACCAGCGGCTTGGTCAGCTTTCTCGACAAGGTCATCGGGAAGCAGGTTGAACTCAAGCTTCAGCAAGCACCGCTGGACAACGTGAAAGCCGATCCCCCGCAGATCGAGCAAGTGTTGATGAATCTGTGTCTGAATGCCCGGGACGCTATGCCAGGCGGCGGGCGGCTGGTCATCGAAACCGAGATGGTCGAGCTCGACGAATCGTATTGCCGCTTTTATCCTCAAGTGATACCTGGGCGTTACGCGGTGATCTCCGTCTCCGATACCGGGACCGGCATGGACGTGGAAACGCGTGAACGCATCTTCGAGCCTTTTTTCACCACCAAAGAAAGCGGCAAGGCCACGGGCATGGGCTTGGCGACGGCCTACGGCATCGTGAAACAGCACGGAGGATTCATCCACGTTTACAGCGAACCTTCGCACGGCAGCTTGTTTCGCGTGTATCTGCGGGCGATGGATAGCCCGGCGACCGAAGGAGCCGCCGCGAAGGCGCTGGCGCCGAGTCTGGCGGAAATGCACGGCACGGAAACGATTCTCCTTGCCGACGACCATGAATCCATCCGCGAAATGTCCCGGCACACGCTGGTCAGCCTGGGTTACCGGGTGCTTTCGGCTTGCGACGGCGAGGAAGCTTTGCGGCTCTGCGAAAACGACCAGCCCGCGCTCGCGATTCTCGATGTGATCATGCCGAAGCTCGGGGGAGCGGCCACGGCCGCAAGGCTGGCTGGCCGTTTCGCGGCGTTGCCGGTCTTGTTCACCAGCGGATATTCCGCCGACTCCGACGCCGCGCCTGTTTGTGACGCCAAGACCCGCTATCTCCAAAAACCGTACAGTCCCACAACGCTGGGACGCCTGGTGCGACAGATTCTTGACGAGCCGCTCGCGCAAAAAGCGCCCGCCGAGAAGTGAGTTCCTGCTCCATGATTTGAATTTCGCGATTGCTGCGTTTGTGGAAGACGTTTGAGGCGTAAGTATAATGTCTGGATTGGAGCGTGGAACGAGACCATGCCTTCTGGACTGCGCTGGAACGAGTTCGAGCTGCTTACTTTCGATTGCTACGGGACGCTGGTGGACTGGGAAGCGGGAATTCTGGAGGTGCTGACGCCCTGGGCTGCGGCAAATCAGGTGGAAGCCGGCTCGGAGGCACTGCTGACCGCGTTTGGAGCCGCGGAGAGCGCTGTGGAGCACGACACGCCGCAGGCGCTTTACCGGGACGTGTTGCGAGAAACGATGGGACGGATAGCCGCGAGCTTTGGAAAGACGGCGCCAACCGAGGAACGCGAGGCGCTGGCGAGTTCGGTGGGGGATTGGCCGGTGTTCGCGGATACGGTGGATGCGCTACGGGCGTTGAAGAACTGGCACAAGCTGATGGTGGTGTCGAACGTAGACCGAGAGTCGTTCGCGCGGACGGCGCCGAAGCTGGGGGTGACGCTGGACGGGTTGGTGAGTGCCGAGGAAGTGGGTGCCTACAAGCCGGACCGCAGGATGTTCGACCGGGCGCTGGCCGTGGCCCGCGATTGGGGCATTCCACCGCAGAAGATCCTGCACGTGGCGCAAAGCCTGTTCCACGACATTGAGCCCGTGAAGAGGCTGGCTTTGCGCGCGGTGTGGGTGGACCGGCGCGCGGGGAGGGCCGGCGGAGCGACCCCGCAGGTCGGCGGGGATGTTGTGCCTGATTTGCGTGTGACGTCGCTGGGCAAGTTGGTGGAACTCGAGCGAGCGGAGCGGTGGACCTAAGGCCTGAAAGGTGATGTCGGCTTGGGATTCAGAACCAATCTGGGAAGATCAGCTCGATTAGCCCGGGGACCCAGTAGGAATAGAAGTGGTCGTCGCAGATTTTGTACTTGCCGTACTTTTTGCGGGCGTGGTTGCCCCAGTGGGGTTGGGTGCCGTCGAGGTCGGTAAAGCCGTATTCGCGGGCCAGGGCCCAGGAACTGAAGACGCGGCCGGTTTTCTTTTTGACCTGGGGATCGGAGGCCAGCGCGACCACGGCGCGGCCTATGTACCGGGGGGATTCGGAGATCAGAAAATCCTGAGGGGCGTCATTCTGGTCCTGCGAGTTTACGTTGGCGTTTTTGCGCTTGCCGACTTCCTTCCAATTGGCCTCGGTGACTCCGAAATGCTCCAGGACTCTTTCGGAACGTAGGAAGCCCGGAGTCAGCGCTACCGAGACGATGTTTCGTTTGCGCAGTTCGCGGGCCATAGCAAAGGCCAGGCGGATGACGGAAATTTTCACCAAGTCGTAGAAGAGGTTGCCGCGGTAGTAGAAGGCGTCGCCGTCGGTGATTTCGAAAATGATTCCCCGGCTTTTCTTCTTAGTTCCTTTTCCTTGCGAAGCCACGATCAGCGGAACGGCGTAGTGGGAAGTGATGATGTGCGAGTGGATGGCCTGCTTGAGCATCTGCAGGCCGTTGTCGAGGTTGCAGGTCCAGAACGGCTTGCCGAATTCAGTGAGGGCGTCGCCGCCCCAGACATCGTTGACCAGAATGTCGAGCCGCTGGTGGCGGCGTTTGATGGCGGCGACCAGTTTTTTCACCTCCGCGGGCTTGGTGTGATCCACTCGTACGGGAATGCCGCGTCCGCCGGCGGCAGTGACTAGCTCCGCGGTCTCTTCGATGGTTTCCGGACGGTCGGGAGCGGGACGGCCTTTTCGTGAGCTGCGGCCGGTGCAGTAGACCGTAGCGCCCGCCTCGCCCAGCGCGACGGCAATCCCCCGTCCGGCTCCGCGGGTGGCTCCGGCAACCAGTGCGATCTGGCCTTGCAACGCTTTTTTCGGGACTTTCTTGAGCGCTGCGGTCATTCCCAATCACCGGCGCACATGGTATCAGATAGAGTGGGCGGACCGGAGGAAGTCGAAGGAGCCGAGCGAAGCTCCCAGTCGGAGGTAGCCGGCCCCGTTAAGCTAAGGGAACGGAACCTTTTCCACCATTCATCGTCTCTTAGGATATGAATTCCCCAAACTTCCTCATTCCGCTGCAGACCAATCTGCGGACAACCTTCCGGCAGATGAGGCACAATCCCGGGTTTTTCGCGGTGGCGGTGGCAGCGCTGGCACTGGGGATTGGCGCGAATACTGCCATCTTTAGTGCGGTAGAAGCGTTGCTGATCCGGCCGCTGCCTTACGCCGAGCCAAACCGGCTGGTGATGGTGTGGGAAGAGGCGTCGTTTGTGGGGTTTGCGCTGAATACGCCGGCGCCAGCGAACTACGCGGACTGGCGGGCGCAGAACCAGGTTTTTACAGACATGGCGGCGACCCGATTCATGAGCGCCAGCCTCACCGGGGATGGCGCGCCGGAGCAACTGTCCGGGCGGCAAGTGACGCCGAACTTTTTTGACGTTTTGGGGGTGCAACCGGTTGTGGGGCGGCCGTTTACCGCGGAGGAAGACCGGGCGCACAGCCCGGTGGTGCTGCTGAGCCACCAACTGTGGGAGAGGCGCTTTGGCGGAGATCCGTCGGTGGTGAATCGGGCGATCCTGCTGAACGGGGTGCAGACGAAGATCTTGGGAGTGATGCCGAAGGCCTTCTTCTTCCGGGAACGCGACGTGGATTATTGGGCGCCAACGTCGTTCACGCCGGAGCAGTGGGCACGGCGGCAGTCGCATTACCTGAACGTCGTGGCGCGGATGAAGCCGGGGGTGACCCGGCAACGCGCGCAGCAGGATATGGACGCAGTGGCCAAGCGCCTGCAGCAACAGTATCCGGAATCGAACGCCAAGATTGGCGCGGTGGTGGTGCCCCTGCGGGAAGATTTCGCGGGGGACGCGCGCGACGGGTTGGTGGTACTGCAGGTGGCGTCGATCTTCGTGCTGCTGATTGCCTGCTCGAACCTGGCGAACCTGCTGCTGGCGCGATCGACGGCGCGGAAGCGGGAGATTGCCGTGCGAATCGCGCTGGGAGCCAGCCGCGGGCAGATCGCTGGACAACTGGTGACGGAGAGTTTGCTGCTCTCCCTTGCCGGTGGAGTGCTGGGACTGTGGGTCGGACAACTGTGCTGGGGAGTGTTTGGCGGACTTATACCCTCCCAGGCCGGAAACAGCGGATTTCGAGTTGACTGGCGGGTGTTGTTGTTTACCGCGGCGATCTCCGTCGCGGCGGGGATTCTGTTTGGGTTGGTGCCCGCGCTGCGAGCGACCGCTGTGTCGTTGCAGGAGACCCTGAAAGAGGGCGGGCGCGGAGGGGAGTCTCGCAGCGGGTTGCGGCTGCGCGACGGATTGGTGGTGGGGCAATTCGCGTTCGCGTTTGCGCTGTTGGCAGGGGCGGGGCTGATGATTCAGACCATCTGGAATCTGCGGAAAGTGGATTTGGGATTTCGCAAGGACCACCTGCTGACCATGGCGGTGCGACTGCCGACGACCAAATACGACACGGACGAGAAGCGGCGCGTTTTTTACCGGGAAGTGGCGGAGGATGTTGGGGCTTTGCCGGGCGTCAAAGGGGCCGGCTTCACGTCGGACGCTCCATTTACTTCGGAAGGAGACACGGAAGGCTATCTGGTGGAAGGGGAACCCCCGCTCCCGCCAGGCGAGATGAACGACGGCCTCTGGCGGGAGGTCACGACGGGGTACCTGCAAACCGTCGGGGCTACGCTACTGGAAGGGCGGCTGTTGGACGACCGCGACCGGGCGGACGGGTTGCTGGTGGTGGTCGTCAATGAGTTCCTGGCCAAGCGGCATTGGCCGGACCAGAGCGCGATCGGGAAACGGATTCGTTTCGACAACGAAAAAGAGCCGCTGCGTACCGTGGTGGGAGTCGTCAAGGATATTCGCGAGCGCGGGTTGCTCCTCGATATGAAGCCGGCGATCTACCTGCCGTTCGCGCAAAACCTTGCGGAGCGATCCACGTACTTGGTGGTGCGTACCGCGGAGGACCCGCAGAGTATCCTCAAAGCTGTGGAAGCGGCGCTGTGGGCGGTGGACCCGCAACAGCCGATCGCAGAGGTCCGCACTATGGATCAATTGATGGAAGAGAATGTGTCCGACCGGACGCGGCCGATGATCCTGCTGGGAGTGTTCGCGGGGCTGGCATTGGTATTGGCGTGCATCGGGGTATACGGCGTGCTTGCCTACGCGGTGGCGCAGCGGACGCGGGAAATCGGAGTGCGCATGGCGTTGGGAGCGCGGCCGGGGGATGTCACCCGGATGATTCTGGGGCGAGGGCTCAAGCTGAGTGGAATTGGGTTGTTGGCCGGCGGAGCGCTGGCGATGGGGCTGAGCTTTTTGCTGCGCGCGCTGCTCTACGGGGTGACTCCCGCAGCGCCCTTGGTGTACGCGGGAGCGGCGGGGGCTTTGGTGCTGGTGGCGACGGCGGCGTGCGTGGTACCCGCTCTGCGCGCGGCGCGGGTGGACCCCATGGCGGCGCTACGCGACGAATGAAGCGCTGCGGCCTTGTGTATTTCCTTCGCTGTACGGGCAGGCAGGTTTAGGTGAAGCACAGAATGGACCCAGGCCGACGCGAGGGTGGCAATTGCTCCTACACTGGTTACTGGCGGTAAGGTGGAGCACATGAGACGCACAACTATTCTTGCGGTGGTTTTCGTGGTTGGACTTTTCGCGGCGCGTACGGTGTTGGCGGATCCGCAAAGCAAGGGGTCTGGAACGCTGACTGGCGTGGTGATCGGCCCCGACGATAAGCCCGTGGCGCACGCGGTGATCACCTATCAATCTTCCGGAGGCAACGCGCCGCACGCGGTGCACGCCGACGCCAAGGGGCGCTTTACCATCTCCAAGCTGCGATCGGACGCGTATGAAGTGCGTGCGTCGGGCCGCGGGGTGTTCAGCGAATGGGAGAAGGATGTGTTCGTGCGGTCGGGGAAGACCAAGGAAGTGACGCTGCGATTGATCTACGCGAAGGAAATACCGCGGGCGTATACCGCGACGCGAACGTACGAAGGGAACAGCAACCACTAGATGTCTGCGCCCTTCCTTCGTCAGGATAAACTAAAGCGCGCCTCTGCACTTTCACACCGCGGCTAAGCCACGGTGCAACAAACGTGAACTCCTAACACAGGAACCGCCGGCTAATTCGTGAGGAGTTGCCGGAGCGCGTCGAGATCTTCGGGATTGACGTCGGAGACGGCGCACATTTCCATTCCACCTTTGCGCCAATCGAGCCAATGATACCCAAGCTGCGTGCCTGACTGGGCCGTGGCGTCGCGTTCGGTGGTGGGCCACACGAAAACGTTGATGAAATGTTTGCGGCGGGCATAGACCAGAACGGCTACGGTGCGGCCGTGTACTACGTCCAGCCGGCCTCCTTGCAGCGGAAAACCTTCGCTCGCAAAATCCTGCACCGGCGGCGCGAAATCGAGCTTGCCGTCGAACCAGGGTTTCACGGTGTGCTGATCGGTGGAGATGACATCCTCGAGATGGCCCGGTTGCAGCGAGCGCAGATGGGCATCCACAATGGCCGCGGCGTAGGCGGCTTCCGAGGGCTCTCCGCGCAATCCGGGAATGAGCCTCCAAGTGAGGAAACCCACCAGCAGAAACGCTGCGGCGGCGGCCAGCCAGCGCCAGGACGCGGGGCGTGACGCGACAGGGATCGGGGCGGGAGCAGCGGTGGCGCCGCCAAGATCGGCGCGCACCTTTTGACGAAGAGTCGCCGGCGCGCGTTCATACAGGGCGCTACTTTGCAGCGACGCATGCAGGGTTTCCTGGGCCTCCAGGGCGGCGACGCACTCCGCGCAAGAAACCAGGTGGCGCTCGAAATCGGCGGCGCGCGCGGCGTCCAGTTCTCCATCGATGTAGCCGTGGAGGACAGATTGCGTGAGGTCACAGCTCACGTTTGGCCTCCTGTTTCCCGCGAGGATCGGCCTGGGTCAGCGCTCGCTGCAGCCGCTGCCGGGCGCGAGCCAGCGTGGACATTACCGTGCCGATGGGCACCGACGTAACCGCCGCGATTTCCTTGTAGGAACAGCCTTCCAGTTCGCGCAGCACCAGAACTTCGCGAAAACGCGGGGGAAGATCCTCGAGCGCGCGGGTGAGGCGCTCGCGATTGTCTCCGGCGATGGCCAGGGTTTCGGGATTGGCGCCAGGCTGTGAGTACAGCTCTTCGTCGAATTCCGTCGATAGTTCCAAGGGACGATTCTTCTCCAGCCACGTGTAGCAGTTGTTGCGGACAATCTGCAGAACCCAGGCGCGTGCATCGCCGCCATGAAACCCCCGAAAAAAGCGGAACGCGCGCAGCATGGCATCCTGAGCGACATCCTCGGCGTCCGCGCGGCCATGCAGCAGCCAGCGAGCCAGGTTGAATGCGGCGTCAAGATGTGGAAGTACGATCTGCTCGAAGCGCAATCGCTCCTGCGAATCCAACACGTCCGAACCTTCCTGTTGGCCACCCGAACTCATGTATAGGACCGCCCGCGAAGGGATTTTATTCCCGATATCGAGTTTCCTGTAACGAATTAAAAATTCGGGAAAACTGGAATAACCCGGCAGGGTCTCTTGTCTACAGGAACGAAACACGTCCCGGAGCGGCGTGGGCACCCTGGATCCACCAAACTCTCGCCGCTCCGTTCCTTCGCTAAGTGTGTTGAGGATTGTAAAAGCGATTCGGTATACGGACGTGACGGAGAGAATGATGACGAAGAACGCGAAAGACGAGATTCTGCACGATCACAATCACGATGGGATCGACCGGCGAGGTTTCTTGAAATGCATGGCCTGGGCGGGAACCGGGGCACTCTGTGTCATGCAGGGAGGCGTATTGAAATCGTACAGCCTGAGCCGGATATCTGAACTGGATCACGCCGCTTCACCCTCGGGGGAGCTGAGCTTCGTGCAAATCAGCGACAGCCACATGGGATTCAACAAGCCGGCGAATCCGGACGTGGCCGGAACCTTGAAGGCGGCGGTGGACAAGATCAACGCGCTGCCGGCGGCGCCGGAATTTTTGCTGCACACGGGAGACATCAGCCATCTCTCGAAACCCGAGGAATTCGACAACGTAGATCAGATTTTGAAGGGCACCGGCAAAGAAGTGTTCTACGTGCCGGGCGAACACGACGTGTTGAACGATGACGGAAAACAATTTCTGGAGCGCTATGGAAAGGGCTCCCAGGGGTCGGGCTGGCGCAGCTTCGACAAGCAGGGCGTGCACTTCATCGGGCTGGTGAACGTGATGAATCTGAAGGCCGGAGGGTTGGGGACGCTGGGGCACGAGCAGCTTGAATGGTTGGAAGACGACGTCAAACACTTGAAGTCCAGCACGCCGATCGTGGTCTACGCGCACATTCCTCTGTGGACGGTGTATCCGGAATGGGGCTGGGGAACCGAAGACAGCGCGCAGGCCTTGGCGTATCTGAAAAAGTTTGGCTCGGTGACGGTGTTGAACGGGCATATTCATCAGACCATGCAAAAGGTGGAAGGCAATGTGACCTTTCATACGGCGGCGTCCACGGCGTTTCCGCAGCCGCAGCCCGGCAAGGCGGACTCGCCGGGACCCATGAAGGTTCCAGCCGAGCAGTTGCGCAGCGTTCTGGGGATAACCAATGTGAGCTACGTGCGCGGGCAGCATGCGCTCGCGGTGGTCGATTCGACGCTCGAATAAGCTGGAAGAACTCAGTCGGCCTGAGGACAACGAACAACCAATTCAAGAAAGGAAGAAAAACAATGAGGAGACATGTGTGGATAGCGGGTGTGGCGGCGCCGATCATAGCCACCGTAGTTTTGCTGGGGATGGGATCGTATGGTTTTGTCGCGAGAGCGCAACAAACGCCGGCGATGGAAGTGAAAATCGACAACTTCAGTTTCGGGCCGGCGGCCATCACGGTCGCGGCCGGAACGACGGTGACGTGGACCAATCACGACGATATTCCGCATACCGTGGTCGCCGACGATAAATCCTTCAAGTCCAAGGTGTTGGACACGGATGAGAAGTTTTCCTACACGTTCAGCAAGCCGGGTACGTATCCATATTTCTGCTCGGTGCACCCCAAGATGACCGGCAAAGTGGTGGTGCAATGATGCCGGGCCGATGCTAAACCCCTTCGACTGGAAGGCCGCGCTGCTCGCCAGGCACGCTCAGCATGTGGTGCTGATCCATTTCCCGATCGCGCTGTTTATTACCGCCGTGCTATTCGATCTGGTCGGGCAATGGACCAGGCGGCGCGGTTGGGCAGACGCGGCGTACTACAATCTGCTGGTCGCAGCGGTTTCCACGGTGCCCGTCTTGGCGACCGGCCTTCTGGCGTGGCAGTTCCAACTCGAGGGGCAGAAGCTGAAAGGCGTCTTGCTCCTGCACTTGGTATTCGGTTGCGCCTCTGGCGCAATGATCTGGATGGTCTGGTGGATCCATTTTCGCGGGCGACGGCACGGAGTGGCGCTGCCAGCCTACCGCTTACCGATCGAATTCTTGGGGGTCATTCTGGTGGCGTTGACCGGCCATCTTGGCGGGTTCCTCAGTGGAGTAAATGGGCCTGGTTAAACTAAGTGCCCGTACACTCGGCGACGCTAGTTTCGACGGTCGCCGGCGCCCCTCTGATGCTGCATAACATGTTATAAACAATAGACTTACAGAAGAGTTAAGCGCTCCTTGGCCCTTAGGGGGTACCACTACCCGGGTACTCAATTTTATGAGTCCGGTGGCCCATTGAGCCGCACACCGACATTCCGTAATGTGTTCATAACGGGTTGGGGGCCGCGCGGGGACAGCGGCTCCGCAAGGGGTCGTGTGCGAGCTACCCAACCCGCCAGATTCTTTCCTCTCAGCCAACGCCGGGCATCCGCCCGGCGTTTGTCGTTCTAAGCCCACTCTTCATGGAACAATAGGCACTGACCGTGCATCGCTATGGAAGGAATGCCGCGCAGTTCCTTGCCAGGTGGCGTGCCATCAATGGTTTGGAAGGTGACCCGCGTTGTCGGCTGAAAGGCTTACGCGACATATGATGCGTCTTGCTGACACCAGCGCGCGACGCCTGGTGCTGCTCGTCGCTTTGCTGGCGCTGAATCCGCCGGGCCTGCCGGCGGCGAACAACCCGCCGACACCTCCACAATTGAAATCGGCGACGATTGAGGCCTTTGATCGCTACGTGCGCTTGACCGACGCGCGCAATGACTGGGAGCTCGAGCACGGCAGCACCCTATTGCAAGTCGACGGTTTGCCCGAAGCACAGCGCGCGGAAGCACAGGCAGAACTGAAGAGCGGTCACGTGTGGATCCAAAGACTCCAGACCCGCGACCATGGCGCAACCATCTTTTGCCCGGACGGGATGATTCATCACTGGGTGGGCGTGGTATTCGTTCCTGGTGCGAAGCTGCACGATGTGCTCGCTGTGCTGGAGGACTATGACCGCCACGCTGTGTACTACGCGCCGGACGTGGAGCGGTCGAAAATCGAGTCGCGGGATGGAGATCATTTTCGGGTGTTCCTGAGGTTCCGGCGCCACAAAGTGATCACCGTGGTGCTGAACACCGAGCACGAGGTACGGTATTTTCACGACTCCGACACCCGCGCACACAGCCGGAGCTCCGCGGTGCGTATCGCCCAAGTGGAGAATCCAGGTAAGAGCGACGAACGCGAGAAGGCCCCTGGAGACGACGACGGATTCCTGTGGCGCATGGAAACATGGTGGAGGATGATCGAAAGCGACGGCGGGGTCTATGTGCAGAGCGAAGTGGTCTCGCTGACGCGCGACATTCCGACCGGACTGGGATGGCTGATCGCGCCGTACGTGACCAGCGTGCCGAAAGAGTCCCTGACGTTCACTTTGCAGGCCACGCGAAAAGCGGTCGAAGAGCGATTGTCGAAGGTTAGCTTGAGAAGAACCCCACCTAGCGTCGCGTCGGATCCAGCGTCGGCAGTGGCGCGGCCGGAAACGCACGGCGCTCTCATCAAGTGCTGTGCTGGCGGAGCAATGCCATGAGCGCTTCGAGCGGCCGCATGGCGCAACTGTTCCTGCGTTACGCGTCGCCGCTTGCGGGTCTGCGGCGTTTGCCGGTTGTCGGGCCCTGCTTGCGCTGGGCCAGCGGCAAAATGGTTCCGCGCGACTCCCTGGCGTGGGTGCAAATCCAGAAAGGCCCCGCGGCGGGCCTGTGGATGCGGCTGAATCCGCGTACCGGAGGCAGCGCCTTTGCCGGTGGCGGCGAGCCCGCGGTGCAACGAGCCCTGCAAGAATATGTTCGTCCGGGCATGACGTTCTACGACGTTGGGGCGAATATCGGGTTTTTCTCGCTGCTGGCGGCGCGCTTGGTTGGACCGCACGGCCACGTAACTTCGTTTGAAGCCGACCCGGAAGTGGCCATGCGCCTTCGCGAGCACATTGAGCGCAACAACTTTTCTCAAGTCACCGTGGTGGAGAAGGCCGTGTGGTCGGAGCAGCAGAAGGTACCTTTCTTGCGCACCGATCCCGGAGTTTCGCCGGATCGCGGCCTTGGGCACGTGGTCAGCGCGGCGAGCGCTGCTACCATCCAGGTAGAGGGCGTCTGTCTAGACGACTACGCCACCCACTTTCCCGCACCGGATTTCCTCAAGTGCGACGTGGAAGGCGCCGAACTCGAAGTATTTCGGGGCGCGCGCCGGCTGTTGAGAGAAAAGCGGCCGGGGATTCTCTGCGAAATGCACAGCGAAGAAAATCGGCGGATCCTGGTCGACGAATTTTCGCGTAGCGGCTACGCTTGCACGGAGACTGACGAGAATCACGTCCTGGCGTTGCCCCGGTAGCCCGCCTCTCCGGTTGAGTTAGAAACATATCGCGCCGGTCCGGAGCCCGCGGGAATTGGTTTTCTTTGCGGCAACTTCATTCAAGAGTTCCCACACCGCCGCGGCATTGCGATCCCAGGTCCATTCCTGCACCGCCGCGGCGGCAGCCCCTCCGACGCGATTCCGCAGGCGTTCGTCGATGCACAGCTGCTTCAACACTTCAGCAAGTGTTCCCGAATCGCCGGGATCGCGGAGGACAAAACCATCGACCCCATCTTGGATCAGACCGGAAACTCCCGCGCAAACCGACGTAATCACCGGTAGGCCGCAGGCCATGGCCTCCGCAACCGGCAACCCGAACGAATCTTCCCGGCTGGGACTGGCGTAGATGTCGGCTGCGGCGTACAGATCGAGGACGTCGCCGCGAGGAGGTTCCCACTGGCAGCGATCGAAAACGCCCAGATGCTTTGCCATTTCGTGGAAGGGCTCCGCGGCGTCGCTGCCGGCGACGAGAAGACGCAAGGGATGATCCGGAACCGCGGCCATGGCAGTTAAAACCATGGGAACGCCCTTCACGAGCCAGTCGTTTCCGATGAGCAACAGCACGCACTCCGATTCACGAAAGTTGCGACGGCTGCGAGCTGCGCTGCGCCGCGCCTTCCGCGCGGAGATAGAAAACTGCGTGGTGTCGACGCCGTTGGGAACGACGCGGACGTCGCGCCGCTGGAAGTATTGTGCGAGAAGATCGGCGGTCCGCTGCGACACCGCGGCGAGCGAGACCTTTGGATCGGAATAGACTCGCCGTTCGAGGGCGGCCAGCAACCCGTAATAGGTACGGCGATGGAGGCGCCGCACGAATCCAGCCTGCGTTGCCAAAGCGCTGGTTTCTTCGCGCGTGAGTTCCCGCAACCGATGAAACAGGGCGTGAACAATGACGACGTCCGCGTTCAAGCAATTGATCCCGGGAGACAAAACCAGATCGAACGCAGCATTGCGGAAAAGCCGGTAGTACCATCGTAGCAGTCCATTAGCGGCAATCCAGCTTACGAATTGCAGAAGGTGCGGGCCGCCGACGGAAGGGACCTTATGCCACCAGATAGCGCCTGCGTCCGCAGTTGGCGGCACACCCGGGCCATTCGCGGCGACATCTTCAACGCGCTGAGAAAATAAGTGAATTTGGCAATGATAGTGGCGCGCCAGGCGCTCCAGTAGTTCTGCCAGCGCGCGCTCCGTGCCATGGCGGCGGTCTACGAACGGGGAAACGACGGCAAGCCGCAAGTCAGCGAATCCAACGCTTGCGAGACGGTTCTGGCGGCGCGTCCGCCGCGAATTGTGCGGAGAGCGCCAGCTTCGGCAGCCGGAACAGCACCCCGAGCAAAAGCCAGAGATAAGCGTTCAAAACAAAATCCTGGTAGGCCTGACTACCCATGAACGTGAGAGGAAGCAGCAGCAGAAACGCATACAGGAAAATCATGAATCCGAGCGGGAACCACGGAGAACCTTTCAGCTTACGCACCACATTCCAGGCGGAAATAACCACCGCGAGGCTCATGACGATCCACAGAATCAACCCGCCAATTCCCATTTCGAGGACCAGGTTCCCGAACCCGCTTTCGACGCCTCCGGTGGGAGGCAAAACATGGAAAATCCGGGAGACGTACTGGCCGCCCAGGGAAATGGTGCCGATACCGTAGCCATAAGGCCAGCGAGGAGAATCGAAAGCGCCAAGAAAATTCGCCAACGGATAATCGCGCGTGCGATGAAGCAGCTCGTTCGCCGGACTTCTGGGATCGAGTGTCTCCGAGTACACCGCCAGACGATTGAGCAAAGCATCGGGAAAGGTAAAGAGCAGCACCACCATGGCGAGCGCTATGCCAAATACGCTTCGGATCAAGGTGCGCATAACCCGCAAGGCTTCACCCTGACGCCAGGGTGCGCCCCAAATGAACGCCGCGGCGCCGACGACACTGCTGCCCAGAGACCACATAAAAACACCACGCGAGGCGCACATCAGGCAGCCCGCCGCCGTCATCGCTAACGCTAGAAAAGCAAACAGCCTCCCCCGCCGATGGCGCAAAAGCAAATATCCGCTGAAACCAAAAACGATAAGCCAGGCCACGATCAGCATGTCCGAAAAGCGGCCGGTACTGACAAATACGGACGTTGGCCTATACACGATGACGCCCGAGATTGGCGCTACTCGATACGTCTGGCTCAGCAGGCGGATATCCTCCGGGATCACTTCCGGATTCAAGAACCCCGGTCCAATGATCGCCTGGGCGATCCCCAGCCCCACGATGACCAGCATGAGTCCAAGATTCACATAGAAAAAGCGCCTGAGTTCGGCCTCCGAATCAATCAGCGCGTAGCCCACAAACATCAGCGGCATGTAACAAAAATACAGCTTGATGCCAAGAATGCCGTAAAAGATGCTGGTGGAGGCCGGATTGAAGACCTGCATCACGCCGAACCAAAAGAGAAGCAACAAAGCCACCCGGAAGGGCGGACGAAAACTTTGTATGTCCTTATCTTTGCGCCGATAGGCGGCGAAGAAAGATAGATAGACCACGATGGCGAGCAGGTCTTTGGCAAAGTAAATCGCCATATTGTTGCCGAGAAATTTGCGGGCGAAGTCTTCGAACAGCAGCCACGCCAGGAAGAAATACAGGCCGTGACGCCAATTGTTGAGCATGGCCACGACAAAAACGGCGCCGACCGTGACCATGGCTATGAGCGCGAGCCCCTTGAAATCCCCGCTTACGACGTATTCCGAAACCTCGTAGGCCGCGGCCAGCGCAAACACGAAAAACCCAAAGGTCAACAACGCGCCCCTGCGGAACGGGCCGGTTGGGGACAGCGCGAAGGCTCTCATGAGCGCGCCTTCGAATCCGGATTGGTGGGCAGTTCCTTCAAAGGATGCGCACTGAACGTGTTTGGAAGTTCCAACGATACCACGGTCCTCGGGCGCGCCAGGATGTGGCTGGTCATCTGAGAACGATCGATCCACTCAATTTCGTAATGCCAACTCGCAAGGAGTTGCGGTACCGGATGTCCGGCAAGATTTCCGTCGAAGTGATGTAGCTCGATAAGCATCTTCGGACGGAATTGCGCGATGGTTTCCTTGGCCCCGAGCAAGACCTCGTACTCGGCGCCCTCCACGTCCATCTTGAGGAAGTCCGGCCGGAAACCCGTGCTGGAGCAGTACGAATCCAGCGTGGTCGCCGGTACGCGAAACTGCTTTGTGCCCTCCACGGAAAGGACCGAGGCGTCGCCGGAATTTGGCGCATGGTCCGGAACGGTGATGGTGAGTTCCTCGTTGCACGAGAAAACGGCGTGAGCGTTCATTTGCACGTGCGGCAGTCCGTTGAGTTGCACATTTTGCCGCAGCAAAGCGAAGTTGGCCGGAAGCGGTTCGAACGAAAGGACCTGGCCGGTGGGGCCGACGCACTTCGCCAGAAGGAGCGTGTAGTAGCCAATATGAGCGCCGACATCGATTGCCGCCGCGCCCGTGTGCACCGTAGCCAGGATCGCTCCAACAACGTCGGGCTCCCAGGTGCCGTACACGAAACTTCGAAACCGCTTCCAATCGATGCACATGCGATATCCCTGCAGGGCGCCCCGGCACGTGAAAATTTTCGTCGGGGCGGGCGGCCGCCGATTCAGCCAATCATGAACAAGCGTCGCGGCGCGTGACGGATTGCCGGGACGCCCAATGATGGCACGCCGCCAGGTCACCGGAACCCACGCCAGAACACGAGGAATGACGCTTTCAAGCATCGCTGTGAATCGTAGCACAAGCCGTAGTGTATATTTACCGTTAAGTTATCGAAGATGGCGCTTCTGGTTCGAACCGCGACACACAGGCAAACATTTCTCGCGCAGCCTTTGCCAAGCCCTATCGACTATGCGCCCGAAGTTCGCTTCAACACCAGAAAATGACAGTCGCCGGTAAGCGCCGGGCCTTTCATGAACGGCACCAAGATGCGCAGGAACGGCACCAGGTATCGGCGTCCGGTCAGCGGGAAGTCGTTCTTCGGGTGCACGAAGTGATCGACCAGCGTTAGGCCGCTTCGCGGAACGATCTGCCGGAAGAACAGGTCGAGATGAATAGGCGTGACGTGCTCCGGCGCGTTCTTGTCCATGGCTCGCACCTCTCCCCGCAACAGGAACTTCAACCGGGCCGGCACGTTTTCCACGTTGGGAGTCGTGAGGATCGCGACGCCGTTCGGCTTTAGAAGCCTGGAGATGCTTCGCAAGAAAGCGGTGGGGTTTTCCAGATGTTCGATTACCTCGACGGAGGTGATCAGGTCAAACTCGGCAGACAGCGTGCTCTCAAACCCGGGATCGTTGAAGTCCAGTTTGACGAACTCTGCGGTGAGTTCGAAATAGTTGGTAAGGTCTGCGGCCGTCACGCGAAAGCCTGCGGCCTGCAGCCGCTCCGCCAACGCACCGCTTCCCGCGCCTAAATCCAGCGCCCGCGCGCCCGCCGAAACGTGGCGCAAAGCGGTCTCTAGCACTCGTTCGTGCGTTCCGTCCAGCGCCCTGACGAGCCGCCCAGATTGCTTCGCGTGTTCCGCCCTCATGCGTCAGCCTTTCGTCCGGTCGAACACGTGCCGGTACACACCGGCATGCTCATCGAGCATTCGTTCGCGAACGAACAGATGGAGCGCGCGTTCGCGAGCTTTGTGTCCGTAAGAATCGACAATCGAGGCATCCCCCAGCACCGCTCTCATGCGATCCGCGAGGGCGCCCGGGTCGCCTGGCGAACATTTGAGGCCCGCGTCTCCAACGATCTCACCCAGCCCGCCAACGTCGGAGGCGATCACCAACCTGCCGCGCACCATCTGCTCCATGGCCGCCAATCCCGCGGTTTCTTGCCAAACCGAGGGCATCACCACCACGCGCACATCTTGAAGGGCATCCGCCAAAGCGCTACCTGTGAGATAGCCCGTTATGCGAACGCAATTTTCCAGGCGCTCTTGACGGATGATCGCTTCAAGTTTCGCACGCTCCGGTCCGTCTCCAATGAGCCGCACCTCAAACTCGCGCTCTTCTCTCATCAATATTTGCGCCGCTTGCAGCAGCGTGGGAATCCCCTTTTCCGATACGAAACGCCCGACGTAAGCGAAGCAGACCTTACATGCCGGACTCGTCCGCGGACCGCGCCAGGCCGCCCCTTGGCAGCGGATCGTCGATACCGTGGTAGATCACCGAGGAGCGCGGCAACGCACAGCGCTCCAAGGCGCGGCGCGAGACCGCGATGTTCGCCGCGGCGCCCCGCGAGAACCAGAACCGCGGAATCATGAGCAGCAGGTTGCGCATACTGCGAAAGACGGAATTCTGGCAACTCTCGCAACGAATACATTTTCCATATCGTCCGGCCTGAAAATGACCCGGACACATCGAACCATCGGGCTGATACACCAATATGCCATTTGGGCACACGGCTTGGTACCCGTGATGTTCCACGACGACGGGTTTGCCCGCGAACCGCCCTAGAAAAAGAGGCATGAGCGCGGGTCCGGCTAGATGGAGGACGTCGCACGCGCGAATGAGCCGCCAAAGCTCCATGAGCCGCGGCTGACGCACGACGCGAAAGGCAAGTGAGCGGTCATCGAAGTCGCCCGCCGGAGTCTGCGTGACCACGATGACATCAAATTGCGGCTGGCCCTTTGCTGTTCGAAGTTCCGCGAGGCCACGGACCAGAGAGAGGACAATGGTTTCGACACCACCGATGCTTGGCGCAAGGAAATGACTGTAGACGAGAAGTTTTATTCGACGTGCCTCCGTCGCCGTCTGTGGCAGATCATTCATCCGTAACACGCTATTCTCTTACTTCGAGAACCACGATCGGTAACGATTGCCGGTCTCCCAATATCCGCAAGCCGCGAAAGTCGGAAATTTCGGAGCGGGCGATGGGCACCAGTCGTCCCAGTGCTTCCAGTTGACATAACGGAGCCGCGATCGCCGGAGGATAGTCCGGTGACCGAACTATCCAATGGATGCCCTGCGCGTGTAGAAATGCTTGCCATTCGTCAGGCGTTCGAAGCCTAGAAGGATCCACAGTCCAGCTTGCGGCTGGGTCGCCATACAAGAACGGCACACGAAGATAATAAGTATGCCGCAAGAAAACGAGCGCTAGCCCTTGCGCCTCCTTTCCTTTAAGAACTTGATTGATAAATTCGACCTCTTCGTATTCCGGGGAATGGTCTCGCAGGTAGCTTTCGCGCGAGGTGAATCCAGCTACCTCCGCCAGGGCAGAGCGATCGTAGACCAGCAGACCCGCGAGCCCAAACAAGAGCACAGCGCATAGCGTCGCAGTGGAGATACAGCGAGTTATGCCCGCTCCGACAGCCTGCAGGCGGGCTGCGCCCGCCAACGCAGCTGCCAGGGCAATCGGAAACACCGGAAGAAGGAAGCGCATCATTCCAGACGACGCCCCGATCAAGAGTGCGCTCAAGGTCCATACGATCAAAGTTGCCCGCCATGCCGGCGTGTTGCGAATCGTTAGCACCACCAACGGAGCAAAGACCAGCACCAAAGGACCAAAATACTGCCAGAATCCGAGATGCGTGAGGTCGATTCCCGCAAAAAACGGAAATTTTAGGATTTGCCACGCACTTTTGTGTGCTCCCGCACCCGTGTCCGCGAGATACGAGGCCAGGGCGTAAGCGTTCACTTTTCCCGGTAAGAGCCGGTTCGTCAGGAACGGGAAAACCGGGTCGCCGCTCCAGGCCAGATTCCGCGCATAAGGCCAAACGCCCGCGCTTAACGCGCCGAAAAGGAACAGAACGAATCCGCGCGCCGAACGCGCATTGACGAAATACGCCACGGCCATGCTCGCTGCCACAATGCAGCCGGTGTACTTTGTGCCCGCAACCGCGCCCGCAAGGGCTCCCGCCAGGATGGCGTGAAATGCATGCGCCGAGTTTTCTGGCCGTGCAATAACGATGACGCCCACCGTCGCGAAAAACGCCATCCACAAATCCGGCGCTCCGGCTGCGGACATTTGCCAGAACACGACTGGGGTCACCAGAAACACGAGTGCCAGCATCCACGACCAGCAGCGCCCGGACCAGCGCCGCGCCAGGCACGCGCCCGCTAAAGCGGCCAGCACTCCGCCTAAGAATAAGAGGCCCATGCTTAGCTGATCGCTGCCCAGCGCCAACCCCGCCAGAATCAAAAGATGCGATTGGCCAGTGAAGAAGCTATGCGAAAGGAAAAAATTAGGATAAAAACCCGAACGCAGAATAAGCAGGGGCGCCGCGAAGTGATAGTGCAGCGCGTCGGAACCGGTAAGAGGGGCCATTGCAGCATAACCCTCAATCAGCAAAACGACGCCGATACCACCGACGAGAACTTTTTCGAAACGAGAACCTCTCAGGGCTCGCCGGGCCAGACCGAACACTTTCCCGAAGACCGGAACAAAATCGTTACGACCGAAAAAAAGGGCCACCGCGATGACCGCTATCACTCCCGCTCGGATATGACCCAAGATCTGAACCACAAAGAGCGCCACTTCGACACAAATAACTCCGACGCCCACCGAACTCAATAAGTGTTCAGCGTCTCCAGCGAATTCAAGCGAAGAAAGGCGCAACAGTCGATGGCCGAGCGCGGTACCAATAAGCGCGAAGAATCCGACGGCAAGCAGCACGGCTGAAGCAGTAACTAGCGCCATAGCTTATGCAATGTAAGCGCAAAAATGCTGCGGAATTGTTCCCTGAATTGCAGGTAATACCAAACTTGCGCAGCCACCATCCAAAAACAAAGCGCCCCGTAGAGCCGTCGGGACCTCGGAAGCGGCCGGTCCCGGAGATCGCTCCGGCGCGAGACGGCGCGGGCAATCGCTTCGACCAGCGCGACAACGCAGGTGCTCTGCGACCATCCTTGCATTCGCGCGAGCGCCGCTTCTCTGATCTCGGATAAGCGCACAGGATCGGCGAACGCCTGCTGCAGAACCGCCGCTAGTGCCCTTTCATCACCGCAGAGATAAACAAAACCTGTTTCGCCAGGAACGATTAGGTCCCGTATGGCGCCTACTTTGTCGCTGGCCACCACCGCGCAGCCGCACAGCATGGCTTCGTTAACGACCAAGCCAAACGGCTCGTAGCGCGAAGGAATCACCATCACGTCCGATGCTTTATAGACCGCGGGAAGTTTCGACTGATTCACAAAACCCAGCATGCGAACGCGATCGCTAATGCCCAGCGTGCGAGCTTCTTTTTCGATCTCCGAACGCAGCGGTCCTTCCCCGGCGAAGACCAGCGTCGATTGCGGAATCGCGGCTTGGGCGAAGGCGCGTAACAGCTCCAGCGGGCCTTTCCACGTCTGCAATTTGCCGCAAAATACGATTATTTTTTCGCTTTCGTTCGAGCCCCAGGAAGCTCGCGTCGCGGAGCGATCGGCGCGCGAAGCCTCGCCCAGCCACCAATCGTTGTCCACGGTGTCCATGGTCATCGAAATGCGCTCCTCGGGAATCCCGAGGGAACTCATCATCGAATAACCCGCACTCGAAGCGGTAAGCACCTGGTCCGCGAGGCGAAACAGCAGCGGCCACCAAAGCCGCTTAAGAATATGTTTCCAGACCTTGCCGTCGCGAGGCGCAATCGTCGAAGCGTCGGTCCCAAACAAGAAGGGCACACCGCAACTGCGCGCCGCCAAATAGGAGATCCAGAAGCTCGCTCGCACGTAGCCGACATAGCACAGGACCGCGTCGAAGTTCCCTCGGCGGATGAGCCTCCACAGACCAGGATTGCGAAGACCCGAGAACGAATCCCCTCCGGAACCCCGGTTTGGTACGTGAGTCCACTTATACCCGTCGAGGAGAGGCACGTCCCACTGCACCGTCGTTTCAAAGTCAGGGTCGAGCCCCGGCTCCGCGCCGCGCAGGCTGCAATAGGCAACCTCCGACTCCAGTTCCGGGCAGGCGGCCATCCGGCGCAAAACCGGCGCGGCATATTGGACGGGATGAGTGGCGATGGTCAGAACGCGAAAACGGCGGTCAGGCATGCGGCGACTCAGGATCGTCAACCGGCGGCGGCATCAAAGTGGCCAAAATGACGAGATCTTTCGAAAGCAAGGATGTGCCCCGCACGGAAGTATACGCCCGTTTCGCGTGGCCACGGGCTATGCTAGACTGCGAGAGTTCCGCAGGGTAGGCGGTTCACCGTAGGTCTCCGCACAGTGATCCGCGCGTAGCCAGGGCGACGAGCGCAGGCCTCCCAGTACTTTGAAATTTCGCAGACGTGGTGCTTCGCGCTGGCAATTGAGCCGGCCGTTTCGCGGCCAAAAATTCATGTGACCGCGCTGCGGTCGCGCAAAACAAAAGAGGACGTATCATGTCTGGTCACTCAAAATGGGCCACCATCAAACACAAAAAGGCGGCCACCGACGCCAAGCGCGGCCGCGCGTTCACCAGGGTAATTCGGGAAATCACCATTGCCGCGCGCATCGGCGGCGGCGACCCCAATTCCAACCCGCGCTTGCGCACTGCGATTCTCGCGGGCAAGAACGAAAACATGCCGAACGACAATATCGAGCGGGCCATCTTGCGCGGTACCGGGCAGCTCGAAGGCGAACAATATGAAGAGGCCACCTTCGAAGGCTACGGCCCGGGCGGCGTAGGGATGCTCATTCAAGTCGTAACCACCAATCGCAACCGCGTGGTCGGCGAATTCCGCCACCTGATCAGCAAGAACGGCGGCAACATGGCCGAAGCCGGCGCCGTCGGCTGGATGTTTCACCGTAAAGGCGAGATCGTGGTCCCCAAGGAATTGGCCACCGAGGACAAGATGCTGGACATCGTTCTCGAAGCGGGCGCCGAAGATCTGAAGGATGACGGATCGGGCTGGTATGTGGTCACGCCGCCGGAAGCGATGGAAAAGGTGAAAGAAGCCTTAACCAAGGCGGGAATCACCCCGACAACAGCGGAAATTGGCATGGTGCCGCAAAACTACATCAAGCTCACCGGGGCGCAGGCCACCCAGATGGTGCGCCTGGTGGAAGCCTTGGAAGAACACGACGATGTCCAACACGTGTACGCCAACTTCGATATCGACGAGTCAGAGATTCAAGCCGCGGTCGGCGCGAACTGAGAGGCCATCGCGATGTTTTGGCCACCCCATAGGTGTGGGGTGGCCGTTCTTGTTTTGCGGGGCGCTTCAGACAAACATCTGGCAGCGGCATCCGGAACGCCGTAGACTGTGGGCCAATGCTCCAAGCAACCAGCAACAACGGCCACCTCAGAGTCCTGGGAGTGGATCCTGCCGCCGCGGGTCCCACCGGATATGGCATCGTAGAAAGCGATGGCCGCCGTTGCACGATGCTGCACTATGGGGCCTTCCGCGTAGCCCCCAAGCGCCAAAAGGAATCATTGGGCGCGGCTTTGCAAGATGTTCACGCCCTGCTCTGCCGGCTGATCGTGGAATTTTCGCCCACCGTGTTGGCGGTCGAGTCGGTGTTCACCGCCCTTAATATGCGGACAGCCCTGCGCCTGGCCGAAGTGCGCGGAGTGGTGTTGCTGGCGGCGGCCCAGCATGGCATCACGGTCTACAGCTATTCGCCGCGGGAAGTGAAAGCCTCTGTGGCAGGCTATGGGCAAGCAGACAAGAAGCAGGTGCAATTAATGGTCCGGGCTTTGCTTTCTATGGCGGAAACGCCAGAGCCCGCCGATGCTGCCGATGCTTTGGCGGTCGCGTTGTGCCACTTGCAGGCGGAGCAAGCACGATTGCGGTTTGGTCTGCCGGAGGCCCGAAGCCTGGCCAAGTCCCGAGGCGTCCGGCTAGGCCCGGCCGCTCCCAGCGCCGGGGTAACGCAGCGGCACGCTTCGCGCATCGAATCAGCACAATGAAACACATCGCGCTTCGACTAACTCTTTTAATTTGTGCTGCCTGCCTCTTGACGAGCCTGCCTTCGCCGACCCTGGGCGCGGCGGCCACCGGCGCGAAGCTGACCTTCCGCCGCGTGTTCAAATCCAGCACCCCGGAATTCATCGAGATCACGGTTCGTGCCGACTCGGACAGCGCCACCTATGAGATCCGCCAACTCGAAGACGATCCTGGCGCCTCTCCCTTCGAGGTTAGCTCCGCCCTGCGCGCCAAAATGTTCGAGCTGACCGGAGAGTTGAATCACTTCCAGGGGCAAGATCTGGACGTCCACCGCAAGATTGCCAATCTGGGCCAAAAGACCTTTCGCTGGGAGCAAGGTTCTGAAGCTCACGAGGTGGCCTTCAATTACACCCTGAATTCGGCGGCCAGCCAGCTCCTCCAAATCTTCGAGGGCCTGGCCCGCCAGCAGGAACTCCTAATGCTGCTCGAGCGCCGAATGAAATACGACCGCCTGGGTATCAACGACGCCCTCCTGCAGTTCGAGTCCGACCTCAACCACAAGCTCCTACCCGAACCGCAACGCGCCCTCCCGGCCCTGGACCAAATCGCCAGCGACGCCCGCTTCGTCGAAATCGGCCGCCAACGCGCCCGCGCCCTAGCCGAGCGCATCCGCCACCCAAGCTAGAGAGCAGCAAATCTTCGGCCTCTTTCGCCTGCCCAAGTCAAAACACCCCAGTACTACCAGTTTAGTGGTGTGCTCGTGTCCACACGCCCAAATGCTGAGGCCTATGGCTTGAAACTCTGGCTATCCCCGACCGGTCGATACAATATTACGTATAATTTGTTCCGAATTTAGAAGTGCGTTCTTGCCAGTCCACTAAGTCTTTAGATAACTAGTTGAAGCTAAGTATCTTAATCGTCCCCAATATTTGGCCAACCTATTGCAAAGCATAGACATACACTCATGTCATTGTGGGGGATTTCCTAGTACTAACTTTCGTCGGGTTCTTGCCAGTTTCGCGAGCAATCCACTGTACGCGAGGCGAGAACCCCAAGAGAACGTGTGAAAACTCGAATGAACAGCTCAGATCTAAAATTGGAGGGGATTAAAATGCGTCATTTGCGCAAAGTCACTGCTTGGCTAACGCTCGTCGCCGGGCTTTTGATCGTTGTAGGCGTGAACTTGGTCGCACCGCCGCTGGCTCATGCTCAGGCGGGTCTCTCGACCGGCACCATCCAGGGTACGATTCTGGATCCCAACGGCGCTGTCGTCCCGAGCGCCAAAGTTACCATCAAGAGCAAAGGAACCGGAGCGCAAAACACCGCCGCGGTTAGTTCCAGCGGACAATATAACTCCGGCCCACTCACTCCCGGGGAGTATCTGGTTCGTGTCGAGGCCAATGGTTTCAAGTCGGTGGAAATCCCTGTCATCGTCCAAGTCGGAAACGTTTCCTCGGCCTCGGTTACCTTGGAAGTGGGCGCCACCAGCACCGTCATTACGGTTGAGGGCTCCGCGGTATCCATAAATACCGAACAGGCCACCATCCAAGGCGTGGTCACTTCCGATCAAATTGAGAATTTGCCGATCAACGGCCGCAACTTCCTGGACCTCGCGCAGCTCGAGCCCGGTGTGCAAATTCAAGACGGCGGCAACTTCGATCCGACGAAAAAGGGCTTCTCCTCGATCTCCTTTGGCGGACGGTTTGGCCGCACGGCGCGTATCGAAGTCGACGGCCTGGATATCAGCGACGAGACCGTCGGCACCACCACCCAGAACGTTCCGATCAACTCCGTCAAGGAGTTCCAGGTCAGCCAGTCGAGCTTGGACCTTTCCACCGAGCTGACCTCTTCGGGTACGGTAAACATCACCACCCGCACTGGCGAGAATCAACTTCACGGCCAGGGATTCTTCTACTATCGTGGCGACGCCACCTCCGCAAAGATCGGCGACCCGGCGGCGGTCTTTGATCGCAGGCAGTATGGCGCCAGCTTGGGCGGCGCGCTGATCAAGGACAAGCTGTTCGCTTTCGGTTCCTTTGAACGCACCAAGCAGGATTTGCTGACCAGCGTCACGTTTGATTCCACTTCACCCTTCGCATCGCAATCCGGAGGCTACAACGCGCCTTTCCGCGACACGGAGTACCTGGGGCGGCTCGATTACCAGCTCACCCACAACATCCGTCTCTTCTATAAGTTCGCCTATGAGCACAACATTGACGTGGCCGCTTTCGTGCCCAACACCTTTTCGCCATTCGCCAACCTGGACTATACGCCGTCACATGCGATCGGCGCGGACTTCACTACCGGTTCGTTCTCCCACCAGATTCGCTTCGGCTACCTGAAATTCCGCAACGGCATCGGAGACGCAGTTGCCGGCTCCACAGTTTTCGAC
The DNA here is from genome assembly GCA_963788495.1 of uncultured Acidobacteriota bacterium. Taxonomy (GTDB): domain Bacteria; phylum Acidobacteriota; class Terriglobia; order Acidiferrales; family UBA7541; genus Acidiferrum. The sequence continues at coordinate 92,958 of CAWBGX010000011.1, forward strand.
CCCGTTCCGGGAATTACCCTGGCGATCGGCAACGGGCGCACGTCTTGCACCGCCTCCGGCAACCTGTTCTGCTCCGGCTCCAACATCCTGGCGCCTCAGAAGACCTATCAGTCCAACAAACAGTTCAAGTATGACGGCAGCAAGACCTACCGCAGCCACATCTTCCGTTACGGCGTCGGCTACAACAAGATCCTGGGAGGCGGCTTTGCCAACTTCTTTGGCATCGCGCCAGCCGTGCGTTCTGCGTTTACGACCGGCCCGGGGAGCAGCGAGGAATTTGCACAAGCCGGCCACTTCGGACCGGGTGGCGAATCCAATCCGGCCAATTGGCCCGTCCACCGCATCGACATCGGTAACGGAGAAGGATGCTTCACCGAGATCAAAGGATTTGGTCAGCCCTGCGGCGGTCAGTATGACAGCCGCTTCCAGGCCTATTTCGGAGACAACTGGAAGGTCAAGCCGAACATCACGTTGAGCGCGGGAATTCGCTACAACCGGGACACCGGCCGCAGCGACAGCGATCTTCCGGCGATCGACTCCCTAAATCAGTTTCAGGCCGGGCTGGGAAATCCGGTACAGCAGCCGAACAAGAACGTTGGCGGCACCCTTGGCATCGCTTGGGATCCGTTCAAGAACGGAAAGACCGTAATTCGTGCCGGCACGGGAATCTACTACGAGAACGGTGTGTTCAACAACATCCTGTTCGATCGCCCGGGACGCTTGCCGAACGGTCTCTTTAACCAGGTGCAGGAAGTTTGCACCCAGGGCGGCAAAGTGTTTATGCCCGACGGTTCGACCGTCACCTCCATCGACGGCTTGGACTTGGCAACGCAAGTCTGCGGCGATGACCACGCGGTTGGCAGCGTGGCACAGGCGATGATCGATTTACAGAAGCTCTATCAGTCGGCCACGTTAGCGGCCGGCCCACAGGCCAACGGAGCGTTCTTCGGGAACGCCCTGACGACCGTAAACACCGGCTCGATGTTCGCTCCCAACTACCGTTCTCCGTACTCCGTTCAGATGAATGGCGGGGTTTCGCGTGAACTTCACCCGGGCACGGTGCTGAGCGTGGACTATGTTCGCAACGTCGGCCTGCATACTCTGCTGGGTATCGACCAGAACCACGTTGGTGACGCCCGCTATATGGACAAGGCCGCCGTGGTTTCCGCAATCTCGGCTACCAACGCGGCGGCTGGCTGCGGAACGGGCACGGATGCAGCGTCGATCAACTGTGCCATCGGCGCCGGCGCAACCATTGGAGATTACGCCGGAAACGGGTTGTCCACCGGCGGCCTCTTGACTGGTGGCTTTCCAGCGGGTCCCGGAGCCATTGCTTTCCCGGGAATTAACCCGAACTTCGGCCAAATCCTCCTGCTCGAACCGGTCGGGCGCTCGGTGTACAACGGAATGCAAGTCACTTTGCGTTCGGACCTACACACCCCGACCAAGTTCATCCGCCACCTGAACGGGACTTTCTCCTACTCCTTGTCCCGGTTTAAGAGCCAGACCGTGGACGGCGACTTCGTCAACGATGCGGCCGACCAGCGCAACACCGGCGCCTTCTTTGGCCCTGACAGCCTGGATCGCACCCACCAGTTGTCCGCCGGCGTGATCATGGATCTGCCGTTCGGCACCCGCATCAACGTCATTTCCCACTGGTACAGTGCTTTGCCGCAAGACATCCAATACGCCCTTCCCGGAAACCCGCAGATGTCTTCCAGTTCGACTATCTGGGTGACGGACAGACCAATCCAACCGGACAGCCGGTTCCCGGCTCCAACCTTGGCGCGTTCGGTCGCGACGTCAAAGCGGCTGACCTCAACAAGTTCCTCGAACAGTTGAGCAGCAACTTTGGCAACAAGCTAACACCGGCGGGTCAGGCTCTTGTGGATGGCGGATTTTTCAGCCAAGACCAACTCGTGGCTCTCTGCGCGGTAACCCCGACCCTCACGGGCACCGCAGGCTGCGGGCCGAAGTTTGATCTGGCGCCTCCGGGACAAGTGGGCAACGGCTCGTTCTTTACCTTTGATGTCCGCCTGGGCTGGAACATTAAGCCTCTCGGCCATCACTTCGAGCGACTGTCCTTCGAGCCGCAAGTGGCCATCTTCAACCTATTCAACAAGCATAACTACAACGGGCCAGACAACCTCCTACACGCCACGCTGGATGGTGTGGGGACCACCGGCTCAATTAACGACACGACGGGATCAACCCGGGGCGGCAATATTATCGGTCTGGGTTCCGGCGTATTCGGACTGGGAACGCCGCGCTCCCTCGAGTTCGGCTTCAAAGTCAGCTTCTAACCAACCATCAAGGCAAGGCAAAAGAGGGCGGGAACCCAAAAGGTTCCCGCCCTCTCTGTTTTTTCAGGCCCGTTGATCTCATCTTGAGCAAAACCCTCTGTTTTCCGAAGGCTTGCCCGTTAGGGCTCCCACTCTCCCGGAGTCGCATCTATCACTGAGTTAGGTCTAGCCATTCCAATACCTGGATGCACGAAAACCCGGGCCGAAAGCAGGCGCAACCTTCTAAAGACTACGAACTTATGTATGAACCATCCGAGGTTCCGGACCTCAAGCCACTTTGGCCGCTCCTCCAGTTGATCTAAAGACAAGAAAATAATCACTTTAATCAATCTTGCGGCTTGGCCAACTTATTGCAATGCCTGCACCCAGTTTTCGACCCGTGGGGCGTTCAAGCTTAATCAGAGTTTGGGGTCAGCTAGTTTTTTTGTGAAGAAACTCGTGTGTTGGGGCTGTTTGAGACGGAGCCAAACATCTAGCGTGTCACACAGAACGAGAATTCCTAACGACATTCTCAAATCGGAGGCGTAATGCGTTTCTCATCACTGCTGATCTGTCTTGCCGCACTGTTGCTGTTCGTTTCCAGCGCGGTTGCCCAGGAAACCACAGCCGGTCTGCAAGGCACCATTAAGGATCCCTCGGGAGCCGTGGTCCCCGGCGCAAGAGTTGTGGTGACAGCCAACAGCCTGGTTGGCAACAAGAGCGTCGACACCGATTCCAGCGGTTACTATCGGTTCGCCAATCTTCCGCCGGACAACTACACCATATCTGTAACTGCCAAGGGCTTCTCGACCGCCAAGCGCGAGGTATCGCTCGAAGTAGGTCACTTGCCCAGTGTTGACTTTACCTTGGAGGTCGGCAGGTCCGAGACGGTGGTGGAGGTCAGCGGCGCTGCTCCTCAAATCGATGTAACCACGAACGTTACTGCGACCAACGTGACCGAGGATGTTATCGAAGCGATTCCCCACGGGCGGTCCTTCCAGTCGGTCATCCAGTTCGCCCCTTCGGCCCGCAACGAGCCCCTGATGGGCAACACCACCCAGGGGGGCTACCCAGGTAACGGCAGCGGCGGCTCCTCCCCAGGCAGCACGGCCAACGGCGGCGATCACGGCTTCTCCGTGGCCGGCGGTTCGGACTCCGAGAATTCCTACCTGGTAGAGGGCCAGGAAACCGCCAACCTGATTGGCGGCTACTCCCGTACCAGCGTTCCCTTTGACTTCATTGACGAAGTGGAGATCAAGAACTCCGGCATTCAGGCCGAGCACGGCGGCGCGCTCGGTGGCGTGGTGAACGTCATCATGCGCAAGGGTACCAACAACTACCATGGCTCGGTCTTCAGCTACTTCGAAAATGACGCCATGGATGCCCATCCGTCTACCTTTACCCGCTACGATCCCAACTCCTCCCAACAGACTGCCGGGCCTGGTGCTGGCACTTTTCTGACCGATCCAGCCTTTCAGCAGTATGTGCCGAAGAAAGACAAAACCAGCGACGTCTTCCCTGGCTTCACATTCGGCGGCCCTATCCTAAGGGATCGCATCTTTGGTTTTGTGGCGTTCAATCCGGAGTTCAATGACGTGGAGCGCAAAGTCACCTACCCCAGCGATAGCACCTTCGTGCCGGGTGGCGGTGTGCGTGCGTTCAGCCAAAACACGCAGACCTATTACACCAATGCTCGTATCGACGCCGCAGTGACCAAGAAGCTTCGCGTTTATGCTTCCTGGCTCTACCAGCTTCAGAAGCAGAGCGGCGAAAACCTACCGTTTCAGGACCCTACAAACTTGCCGCTTTTCATCACCAACCCAACCCCCGGCGGCCCGCTCCTAGCGAACAATAGTAGCGCCACCGTCACGCCTATCGTTTACGCGCACGGCTTGGGCTACACTTCCCCGAACTCGACTACCAACGTCGGCGCGGACTACAACCTTACGTCACGTCTTATTTTGACTGGCCGATACGGCTACTACTTCGAGAATTACCACGACTTTGGCTTCCCCCAGACCGGTGCCCTCACGAACTTTGCCGCTAACGGCCTGGGAGCGACGGATGCTTTTGGCGCCCCGCTGCCACCGGACTATCAGAAACCAGGCGGTTTCTTCAACGTCGCCAATAGTCCCAATTTCACCACCCACAACGCCGATAAGGCCAGCCAGGTCGATGTGGATTTAGCCTGGTACAAAAGCGGATGGAAGGGCACGCACAACTTCAAGTTCGGCTATCAACTGAACCACCTCTCCAATACCATCAATCAACACTACAACGTTCCGCGTGTGGACTTCTTTGTTGGCGGCGGAAGCGCTTACACCCCGCAAGGACCCGTAGGCAAAGCCAATTGCCTTGCGGTCGAAACAGCCGACAAGACCACTGCATGTCAAGGACAGTTCGGTTACATCAGCGTCTACGACTTCGGCTCCAGCGGAAACGTCACCAGCAACAATAACTCTTTCTTCGCCCAGGATTCCTGGTCCATCGCCAGGGGCCTTACTATCAACGCGGGCCTTCGCGTCGAAAAGGAAGGTTTGCCGGCTGAGAACCAGCCCACCGGCGGGATCAACACACCTATCAACTTCGGATGGAGCGATAAGATCGCTCCCCGCATTGGTGCGGCTTGGGATCCCTTCCGCAACGGCAAGATGAAGATCTTTGGCGGCTACGGCCAATTCTACGACCAGATGAAGCTCAACCTGGCGATCAGCTCCTTCGGTGGCCAGTTCTGGCAACAGTGCTACTATGCCCTGGATACCAGAAACATCGCCTCCATTCTTCCCGTATTTAATTCCCAGGGGCGCTATTGCGTAGGTCCCGACGCTACCAGCCAGGCTAACTTTGGCGGCAACACTCCCCAGGGGTTGACGTTCCTGGAGAACCAGAACTTCCGTACCTTCCCAAACACCTGCTCTACTTGCACTAACACGGAAGAGGGCGTCGCTCCGGGCCTGAAGCCCTACAAACAGCACGAGATCACATTCGGTGTCGACTACCAGCTGACTCCGACTCTGGCCTTTGAAGCCCGTTATGACCGCCGCCGGCTCGACCATGTCATCGAGGACTCCTCGATCTTTAACCCGGCCATTGGCGAGACTTTCGTCATTGTCAACCCTGGTGAGGGCACCGACAAAACCTTCTCCGGGTTCTACAACTTTCTCGCCGGACTTAAACCCACCGATCCGGGCGCTTCCACTTGCACGCCGAACAGCACTCCATCCTGCCCGAACATCATTCCGCCGCAGCGCAACTATGACGGCGTGGAGCTCCGGCTGACCAAGGCCACCTCGAAACACTGGACCGGGATGTTCTCCTACACCTATAGCAGACTGTGGGGCAACTACACCGGCCTGACCAGCTCGGACGCGGCGGACGGCGGCGGCGGTCGCAACGCTCCCAACAACGGCCGGTCCTTCGACGAACCCTTCTTCTCATGGGACGCCAACGGTAAATCTTCCAGTGGCCTTCTTCCCACAGACCGCCCGAATACCTTTAAGGGCTATGGTTACTATGAGTTCGGCTGGATGCGGCACTTCACCACCCAGCTTGGCATCTTCCAAGTGCTCTACCAAGGCTCCCCGGTCAGCAGTTACCTGGATGCCGGCTTTGCGTTTGCGGGCGGGTTCAACGTTCCGAACGCCGGCGGCGGGTTCCCGGTTGACATCGCCGGTCGCGGCAAGTTCGTGAACGTGACTCAGGATCCCACCACCGGTGCCATCACCGTAGGCGCTCCTTTCACCAAGCGCACGCCGTGGTACAACCAGACCGATTTCAACTTCTCGCAAGGCTACAAGGTCAGCGAAAGCAAAACCTTGAGCTTCTCCGCGACGATTTCCAACCTGCTAAACGAGCGTTCCGTCACTGCGTACCAGGAAAATATAACCAGTGGCTTCGCCTCCAACTACGTCACGCCGGGTGGGTTTCCGATTTTCGCTGGCGTACCCTTCTACGAGGCCGCTTTTCACCCCTACAATGTCGCGGCCCTGCTGAACGCGTCGTCATCGAACACCGTTGGTGCGGGTGGCGGTCCGGTAACAATCGACAGCGGGTACGGTCATCCCAACAGGTATCAGGGTGGCCGGACGATCCGTTTGGGAGTGCACTTTACCTTCTAACTTCGCTCGCTGCGCCTGACCGGCACAGCGGCAATTCCGGGGCGGTTTCGCATCTGCGAAACCGCCCTTTTCTTTTCTACCTTGACAACACTTCGTGCGTCACCGTGACCGGAATCGTTTCTGGTGCGTATCTCCGCTTGGAAGACGCCCTCTATCCGCTCGAGGCGCTGTGCTGCGAAATAACCTGCTCTTGTCATCTCCCGGCCGCGCTGCGTAGACTCCTCGACTGTGCAAGACGATTCCCAGGTACGGGGCGGCGACAAGTTCCCCGCTACGCGCTTGTCGGTAATTGACGCTGCGCGCAGTCGCGAGCCGGGCGAGCGTTCGCGGGCGCTGGAGATTTTGTTCGCCGCGTATTGGAAAGCGGTCTACAAGTACGTGCGGTTGAAATGGAATCGTCCCGCCCAGGACGCGCAAGACCTGACGCAGGGATTCTTTGCGGAGCTGCTCGAGCGCGACCTGCTGGCCAAATATGCGCCGGAGAAACCTCCGGCGGGTCGGTGGTGATGGAACGCTCCTCGATGGTCCAGGACGGGGCGCCGGTCGAAATGATCACCATGTATTACCTTGACGGCGACCAGGTCAAGATGACGCATTACTGCGAAGCCGGCAACCAGCCGACCATGCGGGCTACTTACGCGCCGGAGACCCGGACGCTGACGTTTGACTTCGTCAGCGCGACGAACATGAAGAGCCCGGACGACGGCCACATGCACCACGCCGTGTATACGTTTGTGGAGAACAATCAAATGCGGCAGGTGTGGGCGTTTAGGAAGAACCAGAAGGATAGCTTCATGGAGGACACGCTCTACGTTCGGAAGTAGGACGACGCGATTGCGTCCTAGGGTTGACGCCTGGGCAAGCTGGAGCGCAGGGGCGGTGCGCCCCTACTGTGCCCGGAGATGAGTTGCGCGCATCGAAATGGTTATGGCTGCGACGGCGGGTTTTGCCCCTTTTTCGGGCCACAAGTATTTGAGCCTGGAAACGTTTCGTAAGAGCGGGGAAGGCGTGCGCACGCCGATCTGGTTCGCCGCGGAGCCCTCTACTGGCCTCGATTCGCCCGGCGCGAAGCTGTACCTCTACACGGTGGGGAACAGCGGTAAGATCAAACGAATCCGCAACAACCCACAGGTGCGCATCGCACCCTGCGACGTGCGCGGCAAGGTCTTGGGCGCATGGGTGGATGCCCGCGCTGAAATCGTCAGCGGGGCGGAAGCGACGCACGGCATGAGGCTGCTCGACAAGAAATACATGCCGTGGAAGCAGCTGCTGGGGTTCTTTGCGATGTTCCGGCGCCAGGAACGCGCGGTCATAGCCATCCATCCGGCCTAACCATCGGTGACCGCGGGACTACTTACCGAGCACCACATCGATTCCCGAGAGCAGCAGTTCGACCTTCGAGCGCGGTAGTTTGCCTGTGCTTGTGGTAAGGAGATCTTTGTCCACGCTCACTATTTGGGACACGTTGGCCACAGAATCTTTCGGCAGCCCTGTAAGCCGGGCAGTGAGACTCACGTTTCCCGGAGCGGAGCTCCATTTGAGATTGCTGGTCAACGGAACGCACACGACGGTGGCAATGCGGCTGCGATTCAGAGCGTCACACTGGACAATAACCACCGGCCTACGGAATCCAGAGCCGGAGCCGGCGGGTGCGGGTAGATCCGCCCACCAAATCTCCCCCTGAGAAATTACCACTCGCTTCGCTCTAAGACCCGACGGGCAGTGCTGGCAGCGAACAAGTCTTCTTCTTTGCCGATTTCAACACAAGCCTTGTTCATGGCCTCGGTTACCTCGTCCGGTGCGTGGCGCGCCAGATATTCCTTCAGCGCATCACTGAACAGGCGGCTTCGGGATCTCTTGGTCCGCCGCGCCAGACGTTCCGCACCTTCGAAGACCTCGTCGGGGATGGACACGGCTGTTTTCATACCGCGAGTATAACTGATCGACGATGGTCAGGCAATCCTAAGCGGCGGTATGACCTGGAGAACAACCGCGCGTAGGACTGGCGTGGGGGAGCCACCAGGTTCGAGTCGCGTCACGCTTACCCTGCAGCGGCTACGGGTTGGGTGGCGGCGGCCAGGGTGCGCAGGGATTCGGTGAACGGGGGACGGGCTGTGCCGCGTTCGCAGAAGATGGCGCTGATGTAGCGGGCCGGGGTGACGTCGAAGGCCGGGTGAGCCGCGGGTACGTCGGGGGCGATGCGGACACCCTGGAGGTGGGTGACCTCGTCGGCGGAGCGCTCTTCGATGGGGATGTGGTCGCCGTCGGGAATCGCCAGGTCGAAGGTGGAGACCGGGGCGGCGATGTAGAACGGGACGTTGTTTTCTTTGGCCAGGACGGCGATCTGGTAGGTGCCGATCTTGTTGGCGGAATCGCCGTTGGCGGCGATGCGGTCGGCGCCGGTGACCACGGCGCTTACATCGCCGGTCTTGAGCAGGTGGCCGACCATGTTGTCGGTAATGAGCGTGAGCGGGATGCCGCCGCGTTGGAGCTCCCAAGCGGTGAGGCGGGCGCCCTGGAGATAGGGGCGCGTTTCTGGCACCAGGATATGCAGCTTCTTACCCTGCTCGATCGCGATGCGAATTACGCCCAAGGCGGTGCCGATGCCGCCGGTAGCCAGGGCACCGGCGTTGCATTGAGTCATCACTTTGCCTTCGAGGGGCATGAATTCGGCGCCAAAGCGGCCGATGGCTTCGTCGGTCGCTTTCTTTTCCAGATGGACTTGCTGGGCCTCGGCGACCATGCCGGCCTTGATTTCCTGCAAATCCTTGGTGGCCGCGGTAAGGGCGGCGAAGCGGGTTTTCATGCGCTCGATGGCCCAGAAGAGGTCGACGGCGGTGGGGCGGGTCTTGGCCAGAACGGCGCAGATCTCGGCGAATTCCGCGCGGAGCTCGGCGATGGATTTGGCGCGGGAACGGAGAACGCCGAGGGCGGCGCCCATGGCGGCAGCTACGCCGATGGCCGGCGCGCCCCGAATGACCATTTGGGTGATGGCGCCAGCGACTTCGCGGTAGTCGGTGTAGGTATGGTGGATTTCTTCGCCGGGGAGGCGGCGCTGGTCGAGCATGACTACGCCACGGTCGGTCCACAGGATGGGTTGGGCTACGTACATTCTTTTCGTCAACCTCGAAACGTTTCCCTGATTCGCAAACGAAAGCGGCGGCTACAAGACCGACAGACGCTGAATCAAAGAGCCTGCTTAACACCTCAAAACCAATTCCTCAGCGGCCAAAGCCGTTCACGCAAACATGAGGCTATGCGGATCTTAGAGGTTCGACCACTAGCTGCCGCGGCCGGAACACGCCGGGCTAAAGCCCAGCGCCTACATATCTTGTCTGCCTACCCATTGTAGCGAAGGGGCGGATGGAAAACGAACCGATCAGGGCGAGATGGGCAACCTGGTAAAGCCGTGGGTGCTGACGATGGTGGTGACCGCGATCATGGAATTGTAGCCGAGGTGTAGAAGAAAGCTGGCGAGGACCGTGCCGGTATACGCCCGGGCGAAAGTGAAGATCACGCCCACCAGGATCAGCAGCGCGACGATGCCCCAGGTCCAACCGAGCTGCGCGCCGTGCATGAGGCCAAAGAGAATGCCGGTAACCAGCACGCCGGGCACGATGCCGAAAGACTTGGCGAACAACGGATAGAGATAGCCGCGAAAGACGGTTTCTTCGACCAGCGGAGCGACTAAAACGGCCATGGCCATCAAAAGAAGCGCGTTATTGCGATTCTTGAACAGCTCCTCGATGGGCATGTTTTCCTTGGTGTGCACTCCAGAGCTGGCCAAAGCCACGAAAACGGCCAGGCCGCAACCCGAAGCGAAATAAACCCACGGGCCGCGGCCGGGCGAGAGACTGGGCCGGAGCTTCTTCCAGCCGAGCGAGCTCCAAAAAGGGACGTCGCGCAGGACGCTGAGGGTCACGTAGAGAAACAGAAAGACCGCCCCGAACCAGAGAAGGTTGCTGCCGAAAACAAACTGCGGTTTGTTAAGCAGATAGCGCTCGAGTTCCTGCGGGGAAAGGTGTTGACTGGGCGCGTAATAGAGAAGCAGGGCGGTTTGAACCACAAAAAAGCTCAGGCCGGCGAAAAAGATAAAGAGGATGAGATGAGGCCAGGACCAAGAAATGCGAAGGTCTTCGGGAAGCGCACGCGGCGGAGGGACGCCGGCGGGCGGTGAACTGGCTGCGTAGGTGATGGGATCGCCGCCGAGCGGAGTCTCGGCTGGCAGAACGATCGACGGCGTTGCGTCCGCTGGGGAGCGTGGAGATGGATCGAGATCTGGTGGATCGGACGGATGGTCGTCGAAGGCGGTCATCGTTTTTTCTTTCGCGCATTTCGGGGAGTGGACTTCTTTGGCCAGCCGGAAGCCAGTGCGGCGGCAACCAGGGGCATCAGCAGTTCGTGATGGCCGGTGATGGCGTAGCCGCGCGATTCCGGTGCGCGCGAGTCGCGGGCGGGTGCGGTGGGGCGCTTCACGACATTCTGCAAGGCACGATAGTGCTGAATAAAATCGAAGTTGGCGGTGGTGATGGGACGGAGCGGAACCCCGAGATTGCGAACGACGGAGACGGCTTTCAAGAAAACCTCGGGGAGCAGGACCGCGGAGCCCCAATTGAGATAGATGCCGCCGGGGTGCATTTGTTTCACGAGAGAGCAGAACAGACGAAAGTCGTAGTGGGTGGCGACACCCAGAGCAGCGCCATCGGCGGCGGGATGCATGTTCGGGATGTCGGTGCCGATCGCCAGATGAATGGTGACGGGAATGCGATGTTTGTAGGCGGCGACCAGCACGCTGGAGTTTGCGTAGGGGACTTCGAGAATGCCGCTGCTGAGGAACTGCCCGGCGGCTTCGCCGTAGCCGATGCGAATGCGGGCGGCGAGTTTGGCGATTTCGTTGACGTATTGGCCGGTTTCTTCAGCCATGCCAAATTGGCCGGAGCTCAGGTTGGTTTCCACGTCTTCCGAAGTGTTGCCGGCTAAGGCGATTTCGAAATCGTGGACGAGGGCGGCGCCGTTCATGGCGATGCCGGAGATGAAGCCGCGGCGCATTAGATCGATCAGGATGGGACCCAGGCCGACTTTGATGACGTGGCCGCCAAGGCCCCACAGAATGGCCTGGCGCTGCCGGCGGGCGCTCTGGATGGCGGCCAGGAGACTACGAAAGTCTTGGGCAGCCAGAAGTCCGGGGAGGGAGTCTAGAAATTTCGCGAGCGAGGCGTTGCCAGCCGGCGGCTTGGCAAAATCCTGAGACGCCGACTTTGCTCTTGCGGGAAGCGAGCGGGTAAGTACGGAGGGATCCGAACGTGAGGGGCGGGATGGAGTAGATGCTCATGCCGGAAGTTCACTGTACGGGGAACCCCCGGTGGGTGCAAGAAGAAGGAGCGGGTTTCGCTTAATTTGCGCTGTTGATGATTGGTCACAATCGAAATGCATCGTTGATCATAACCGGAAGGATAGGCTAGAATAAGGTATGTGGAAGGTCTTGTTGACGGACAAGCCTTCACGAAAGTCCCCCCAATGAGAAAGCCCTCCCTCTTGCTGGTGTTTCTGCTGCTTGTCGCGTTGGTGCACACCGAGGTTCCGGAACTGATGCATTTGAGCAATATTGCGTCGAACGATTTCGGTACACCTTCTTTTGGATGCCAATCGGTGCAGGTCCGTGCGGCGAGTCACGCGAAGGCCCCCGTTGCAGCAAGCGCGCAGGTGCCGGCGGCTGTCTATCTGACGGTGCAAAACTTTTATTTTCTGTCGGTTGCAAGATCTTTCCGGGGAGCAGGGAAAGATTTCTTACGTATGTGCCCCATTTTAAGAACCTAGAAGACTTCCTAGCGCCCTAGCGCTTTCTCCAGCGGGCCCAGCAGCACCAAGAATCCATGTCCCCCAAACCCCGTAAGCGCCTCGAAGCCAGGCGCACTCACGCTCTAACGCGCCGCGATAGGCAATGCACCGATCGAGTCGAAAGGAAATTGGTAATGGGATCGCTCCATCAAGGATTGGTAGAGTCACAGGAGGCGCTCGGCGCGCCCGCGGGAGCTGCTTTGCAGAACGGGACCCAACTGACCGTGACGGAGAGAACCTTTTCTTCCATTCGCCGGGAAGAATGGGACGCTCTCGCGGAGGCCAGCGGCGGGTCGTTTCTCGGATCGTGGCGAGTGATCAAAGCACGGCGCGTTTTGGGCCGCGTGAAACTTTTTGATTTTCTTCTGACCGACGGCAATGGCGCCCAGCGTAAAGTGGGCCAATGCGCGGTCCTGGTCGGCGACCGAAGGATCACCTTCCTCGACAAGATTCAACTGGGGGCGCCACAGCAGTATTTGCGCCGGCGATGTTTCGATTTGCTGGTCCGGGAATTCGGCGCCGTGGCGTACGCCTACGGATCGCAATGGAACGACGAAGACGGCTTCGATCTTGGAGGCATCCAGCAGTTCGACGTGGGCAGCAGGACCTTTCACCTGGACCTGATCGATTGCGGGAACTGGGCCGACTTTGCGGCCTACCGCCGGGAAGTGAGCGAGAACATCCGGCGCGACTACAAAAAGGCCAAAGAAGCCGCGGCAGTGGTGAAAACGAGTTTCGGGCTCGCGGCGCTGCGCGACGTGTTTGCGCTGGTGGTTATGCGCGGGCACATGATGCGCAGAAACAAGCAGCCGTTTTCGCATGTCCGCGATTATCTTTTGCACGCCGCGAAGGTGCTGGTGCTGGGGCGCCGGGGATTCATCATCACCGGGAGAGTCAAAGGGCGCTGCTACGCGGCGTTTTTTGGAGCGGAAGTGGGTGACCGGCTGTACTACATTTCGGGCGGCACGCGAAACAGCCGTTTGGGCGTGGGCTCGTACCTGTTTCTCACTTTGATCGAGAGATGGTTCGCGAAGTACCCGAAGGGGAAGTTGCTGATGGGCGATTGCGGCACAGCGTGCGACCATCCCATTCACACTTGCGGCAACCTGCTGTATCGAAGGAAGCTGCGGGTACGATCGGTCAACGGCCTCAACTTTCACTTGAAGCCCAAGCCGGTGGCCGCCCCGGTCAATTCGATGGCGACGAACGAACACTCATAAAAACACAAACAAGGGAATGAGGCCGCGCAGAGGGGGATGGTACGGGTGTGTGCACAGCGAGGTTCGGTGCGCGGCAGCCTATTTGCCGTTGAGCGGGTGATGGTTGCCGTTGGCGCCGATACTGAGGACTCGAGCCAGGGCTTGGCCGGTGTGGGATTTTTTGGTGCGGGCGACCAGTTCGGGTGGGCCTTGGGCCACGATGCGGCCGCCGCCTTCGCCGCCTTCAGGGCCCAGGTCGATGACCCAGTCGGCTTGTTTGATGACGTCGAGGTGGTGCTCGATGATGAGCACGGTGTTGCCAAGGGCAACCAGGCGCTGCAGGACGTCGAGGAGCTTGCGCACGTCGTCGAAGTGTAGACCGGTGGTGGGCTCGTCGAGAATGTAGAGGGTGCGGCCGGTCTGGCGCTTGGAAAGTTCGCGGGCGAGCTTGATTCGCTGGGCTTCGCCGCCGGAAAGCGTGGTGGAGGACTGGCCGAGCTGGACGTAGCCTAGGCCTACTTCCACCAGGGTGGCAAGCTTCTGTTGAATTTGCGGAATGTTCTCGAGCAGCTTCAGGGCGTCGCTGGCGGGGAGATTTAGAACGTCGGAGATGGAGTGGCCCTTGAAGCGGACGGCCAGCGTTTCGGAATTGTAGCGGCGGCCGCGGCAGACTTCGCACTTGACGTAGACATCGGGCAGGAAATTCATTTCGATGCGGCGGAGGCCGTCGCCCTGGCAGGCTTCGCAGCGGCCGCCTTTCACGTTGAAGCTGAAGCGGCCGGGGCGGTAGCCGCGCTCGCGGGATTCCGGAAGCATGGCGAAGAGCTCGCGAATGGGGGCGAAGACGCCGGTGTAGGTGGCGGGATTCGAGCGCGGGGTGCGGCCGATGGGAGCTTGGTCGATCTCGATTACTTTGTCGATGTGCTCGGCGCCGAGGAGTTCACGGTGGGCGCCGGGGGGCTCCATGGAGCGATAGAGTTTCTGGGCCAGGGAGCGATAGAGGATGTCGTTCACGAGCGTGGATTTGCCGGAGCCGGAGACGCCGGTCACGACTGTGAGCAGGCCGAGGGGCAACGTGACGTCTACATCCTTGAGATTGTTGGCGTGAGCGCCGAGAATTTGGATGGATTTGCCGTTGGGGCTGCGTCGCTTTTCGGGAACAGGGATGCGAGCGGTGCCGGAAAGATAGCGGCCGGTGAGGGATTCCGCGCAGGCGGCGATTTGGGCGGGCTTGCCGTGGGCCACCAGGTAGCCGCCGGCATCGCCGGCGCCGGGGCCGAGATCGACGACGAAATCGGCGCGGCGAATGGTGTCTTCATCGTGCTCGACTACGAGGACGGTGTTGCCGAGATTGCGAAGCTGCTCCAGGGAGCCGAGGAGGCGATCGTTGTCGCGGGCGTGGAGGCCGATGGAAGGCTCGTCCAGAACGTAGAGGACGCCGCGAAGGCGGGAGCCGATTTGCGTGGCCAGGCGGATGCGCTGGGCTTCGCCGCCGGAGAGGGTGGCCGCGGAACGGTCCAAGCTGAGATAACTGAGGCCGACGGCGAGTAGAAAATCGAGGCGCTCGGCGACTTCTTCGAGCGGGCGTCCGGCGACTTCGCGCTGGCGCGAGGTAATCTGCCCGAGGATCTTGGCGACGGCAGGACGCGCGGCGCTTAAGGATAGCGCGGTGAAGTCGGCGAGGGAAAATCCGGCAAGCTTTACCGCAAGCGACTCTGGACGCAGGCGCCGGCCGTGGCACACGTTACAGAGGGTGGCGGACATGTACTGGGTCATCCACTCGCGATAGGAGTCGGAGTTGGACTCCTCGAAATTGCGCTCCAGGAATTTCAGGATGCCGTTAAAGCGGAACCCTTTTTCGCCGCGAGCTTTCTTAGCCGCGGCATCAGCGCCGCCTGCGGAGTGCTCATTCGAGGGCGGATAGCCATACAGCAGAAGATTTTGGACCCGTGCAGGGAATTTCTCGAAGGGCGTTTCGAGGTCGAAGGCGTGGGCGTAGGCGCCCAGCTCCAGCGTGCGCTTGAGATTCGCGGAGCCGGAACCCGGACCCAGGCCGCCGTCGAAGAGCGGGCGGGTCCAATCCACGATGACCCTCGCGGGATCGAAGTCGTATTTTGAGCCCAGGCCGTTGCACGCGGGGCAGGCGCCGTAGGGAGAGTTGAAACTGAAGGAGCGCGGCTCGAGTTGCGGGACGGAGATGCCGCAATCCGGGCAGGCGAGTTTCTCGGAGAAGACATGGTCTTTGCCGCCCACGATGGAGACCGTAACCAGGCCGGCGGCTAGTTTGAGGGCGGTGGCAATCGATTGTTCGAGGCGCGAAGCGATACCTTGCTTGACCAGCAGGCGGTCGATGACCACCTCGATGGTGTGGTTCTTGCGCTTGTCGAGGACCGGCGTGTCGTCCAGCGGGCAAAGTTCGCCGTTGATGCGCACGCGGACGTAGCCGTCTTGCGCGAGCTTTTCGAGTTCCTTGCGATAGGCGCCTTTGCGGCCGCGAACGATGGGCGCGAGGATCATAATGCGGTCGTCGGGTTTGCAAAGGTCGCCATTGAGAATCGACTGGACGATCTGTTCGCTGGACTGGCGGGCGATGGGCTTGCCGCAGGTGGGGCAATGGGGAACGCCGATGGAGCTGTAGATCACGCGCAGGTAATCGTAAATTTCCGTGATGGTGCCAACCGTGGAGCGCGGGGAACGCGTGGTAGTCTTCTGCTCGATGGCGATGGAGGGGGAGAGGCCCTCAATGACGTCTACCTCGGGGCGCTCCATTTGGTCGAGAAACTGGCGAGCGTAGGCGGAGAGGGATTCCACATAGCGGCGCTGGCCTTCCGCATAGATGGTGTCAAAGGCCAGAGAAGATTTGCCGGAGCCGGACAGGCCGGTGATGACCGTAAGCGTATTGCGGGGAATTTCGACGCTAATATTCTTTAGATTGTGTTGCCGCGCGCCCCGGATCACCAGTTTGGTCAGGCCCATGATCCCCAAATGCTCCCTCCACAGGAGCAGTGGCGCACAGTGGGTACACTGCGGCCAGAATAACTTCTTACCATAGCAGGCGTGATTGCCCAGGGTCAACAATGACGGAACTGACGGGGCACCGCAAAGCGCAGGCAGTGCGGTCCTAAATATTTCTTTCCCGAAGATTCCGGCTGGCGAACTGTTTCAGATTGGGGCACTCGGATGATTCGATGTTTTAAGTACCGACTCAGTACTCGTGTGCAAAAAAGAACAGAACTCGCCGACTTCCGGGGACATTCTTGTTACAAGTTAAGCACGATGCGCGGGCGGCGTGGGACGCAGAAAAATCCGCCCGGGGATTGAGTTACGTTCTGATGCCACCGAAACGAATACGAGGTTGCGGTTCACACAATGAGGGCGGGGGCCAACAAAAGTTGGCCGCTGTAGCGAGGAGGGGACAGCGATGACCACATCCGAACGCCGCTATACCCATCGCTATGGATTAAAGGTTCCGTTGGTGTTTTCCCTGATGGACGCTCCGTTGGCAAATGGCCACCCAGCGAAATCCATAAACATATCGTCGCGAGGAGTTTACTTTCTGACGAGCTATCCGGTCTTTGTGGGGCTGGCCGTTCAAGTACTTCTGCGAATGCCAAAGCGTATCGCAGGAGCCCTTTCAACCAAAAGAATCTTCGCTGGCCGGGTATCTCACGTCGAAGTGAAAGACAACGGGGATGGAAGCACGGGAGTCGGCGTCGAGTTTTTCTACTGGGAGGCCGCTAAAAAAGGCAGTCCAGCCCGCCGGGTGCCGGTAAGCGATAGTCTAAGCTGGGTCCGCGCGCGCGAAGAGTTTTCCTCAATCACCCCATAGTGGCGATGGAATGGAAACGCAGGGACGCAGAACCCACCTCCCGACCCAACATAGTGAGACCGGACGAAGATCCCTCATTTCAGCCGACTCGCGGCCGCCGTGGGTACCTTAGATGGAGCTATCTGGAGCTCGGTCTATCGGAGCGGATGATTTGTTGCAAGACCCTAATGTGACGGGTAATTTTTCGCGGGGGTACCGCGTTTTTACGCGGTTTAAAGTGGCAATGCGTTGAAACTAGGGGCGTTAGGAATGGCGTAAGGTTTGCACCTGTTGGGGACGGGGGACGCGAGCCGAGGATCCCTTTAGGGGATTGAGGGCTGGGCCGGTTCGCTTGTCCCCCTTTTATACTTCCACCGTAGGTGAAACCGGAGATTTTCCGGTGTCACCGCCTCCCGAACCACCCCAATAACGTACTGGAACACGGTCGAGGTATGTCTTGGCGGGCGTTTTTCGCGGCGATTGTTTCGGCATGGTGCGTATCTCCGCGGCGACACTGCCCTCCTCCCCTCCACCCCCCCACTTTGTAAGAGTTTGATTCCATGGGACTTTAGGTCCTTGGAATTTGGAAGTGCAGGATTCTAAAAGGGTTAGCATGCAAATCGGGAACCGACCCCTGGTGCCGGAATGATCGTGTTTGAGAATGCCAGCGGTTTGGCGAGATGATCCAGAGGGTATGGTCGTCCAAAAGTAACTCGAAGTCGGCGAAAAACCGATTGGACCGGCCTTACGACCAGTGGCGCGTGGCGTAGTCGCTCATGGTCATGAACAGCATGATGGCCAGCCAGAAGATGGAGCAAATGATGACCAGTTGGGTGCGTTTGGGGCTGTATTTCGCGTGCATGAAAAAGAGCACAACCAAGGACGCCTTGAATGCGGCGATGAGCAGAGCAACGATGATATTGAGCCCCGAAAAGTACTGGTTGAGATCCACGGTGGCGGCATAGACCGTGAGTAAAGTGCAAATCATCAGCGCGCCAAAGATGGTGACGTAAATTTTCGGTGAGACGATGTGATGTTCAGACACGATGCCTCTCTCGAGATGTTCGGCTAGTGCCGGTCAATCAAATAGAGCAACGGGAAAAGGAAAATCCACACAATATCGACGAAATGCCAATACAGCCCGACAAGGTCAACCGGGGTGCTGTATTGCGGCGTGAAGCGGCCGCGCATGGATTGCTTGATGAGCCACAAAAGCAGGCCGGCACCGATGATCATGTGCAGGGCGTGAAGCCCGGTCATGGCGAAATAGAGCGAGAAGAAGAGCTGGGCGTGCGCGTTGGTGGCAATCGAAGCACCCGGCTCAAAACTAAAGTTCAAGCCGGGAACGTGATGTTCGACGAACTTTTCATGGTATTCGACGCCCTTGATGCCCAGGAAGACGCTGCCGAGAACGAGCGTGGCGATCAAGAAAATCGTTACGAGCTGCTTTTTGCCGACCTGCGAAGCCCATACGGACATGGCCATGGTCAAGCTGCTGCCGATGAGCACGATGGTATTGATGGTGCCCAGCCTGAGGCCGAGGGACCTGCTGGCTTCGCCGAATACGTCGGGATACGTGGAGCGGTTGAGGGTATAGGTCATGAACATGCCGCCGAAGAACAAAACTTCAGTGGCTAGAAACACCCACATGCCCAGTGAAGCGGATTCCCGCTGCTGGTCCATCGTTTCAAACTGGCCGTACAGTTCTCCGGTGCGATGCACTCCGCACTCCTCTGTCGACTCCGGCTTGACCGGGGCCGCGCGCGTAAAACTACTTAATCGTCTCCGTGAGCCGGGGCAAGCGACGGCCCACCTTTCACCGCGAGTCCCAATTCGGGACGGTTGTTGAAATCGTACGGCTCCCAGGTAACTTCGGGCGTAACGTCGAAGTTTTCGGTCATGGGCGGCGAAGCGGTCTGCCACTCAAGACCCGTGGCCGGCCATGGGTTGCGCCCGGCTATCTTTCCGTAGCGCATGGACCAGACCAGATAAATCATGGGAAGCAGGTAGCCCAGCGCGAGAATCGAGGCTCCCGCGGTGGACATCACGTTGAGCACCTGAAACTCGGGTGGATAGCTGGAATAGCGGCGCGGCATGCCCAAATAGCCGAGAATGAATTGCGGGAAAAACGTCAGGTTGAAGCCGATGAACAGGATGACGGCAGCGACGCGGGCCAGGGACTCAGGATAGAGCCGGCCGGTGATCTTGGGCCACCAGAAGTGCAGTCCGCCGACGTAGCCCATGACCGCGCCACCTACCATGATGTAGTGGAAGTGAGCGACGACGAAGTAGGTGTCGTGGATGTGGATGTCCAGGCCCAGGCAGGCGAGGAACAGGCCGGTCAATCCACCGATCAGGAACAGGCCGATGAAGCCCAGGGCGTAGAGCATGGGCGTGTCGTAGGAAATCGATCCTTTGTAGAGGGTCGAGGTCCAGTTGAACACTTTGACCGCGGAGGGGATAGCCACCAGATAGCTGAGCAGCGAGAAGGTCAACGCCGCGTAGGGAGACTGGCCAGTGAGGAACATGTGGTGGGCCCAAACGAAGAAGCCGATGACCGCGATGGCGATACTCGATCCGGCGATGAAGTGGTAGCCGAAGATCGGCTTGCGCGCGAAGGTTGGAATGATTTCGCTGATCACGCCCATGGCCGGCAAGATCATGATGTAGACCGCGGGATGGGAGTAGAACCAGAACAAGTGCTGAAAGAGAATGGGATCGCCGCCCAGCACTGGGTTGAAAAAGCCGAGGTGGAACATGCGCTCGAGGCCGGCGAGCAGCAGGGTGATGGCGATCACCGGGGTCCCCAGGATGAAGATGATGCTAGTGGCGTAATGGGCCCAAACGAAGAGAGGCAAGCGGAACCAGGTCATGCCGGGGGCCCGCATGGTGTGAATGGTCACGATGAAGTTCAAGCCGGTCAGGATGGACGAGAAACCGTTGATGAAGACGCCCAGGACCGCGGGAGTGACCGCGGAGTTGGAGTAGACGCTGCTCAGGGGCGTGTAGAACGTCCACCCCGTGTCCAAACCGCCGGTGGCGAAGGAGTAGAGCACAAAGCCGCCGCCAACCAGGTAAACATACCAGCTCAAGAGATTGATTTTCGGAAAGGCCAGATCCTTGGCGCCGATCATCAGGGGTATCAGGAAATTTCCCAAGACCGCGGGGATCGAGGGAATCAGGAAGAAGAAGATCATGGCCACGCCGTGCATGGTGAACAGCTTGTTGTAGGTCTCGGGGGTAACCAGGTAGCCCTTGGGCGTGAGCAGATGGATACGAATCATGGTGGCGAAAGTGCCGCCGATGAAGAAGAAGAAGGTGACCGAGGCCAGGTACAGCAAGGCGATGCGCTTGTGGTCGGTGGTGAGCAGCCACGAGCGAATGCCGTAGGTGGCATTCAGATAGTGTTCGGTCGGCAGTTCGTTGCCTGGTGCGCTGGTGTTGAGCTCATAACTTATTTCTTCCCCGTGGTCGGCGCAATTCCCGCGCCGGTGGCGGGAACCGGTTGCGACTGCAGAGACTTGATGTACGCGGTCAGACTCAGAATTTCTTCCTCGGTCATTTGTCCCTGGAAAGTCGGCATCAAAGGCTGATATCCGGCTACGATCTTGGCCTTGGGGTCGAGAACAGACTCGCGGATATAAGCTTCGTCCGCGATGACTGTGGAACCATCGGCCAAGAGAACTTTGGCTCCGAAAACACCGTTAAGAGAAGGGGCGCGGCCCTTGCCATTGCCGAGATGGCAGGTGATGCAGGCCTTATCGGCAAAAAGCTTCTCGCCGGCGGCCACGGGATTGGGGTTGGCCTCGGAAGAGCCGGCGAGCCAAGCGGCGTAGTCGGAGGGCTCCATGACGGTGACCCAGCCGCCCATGAGAGCGTGGTTGGTGCCGCAATACTGGGAGCAGAAGAAATGGTAGCGTCCGGCCTTGGTGGGGCGAAACCACATGGTGTTGTAGTGGCCCGGCACGACGTCCATTTTTACGCGGAAGGCCGGGACGGAAAAGTCGTGAATGACGTCCTCGCTGGCCATAATCAGCTTGACGTTGCGGCCGACGGGAACATGGAGCTCATTGATTTCCTTGAGCCCGTTGGGCTGCTGGGCCTTCCACATCCACTGCTTGCCGATGACGTAGATGTCCAGGGTATCCAAGGGGGCGCGGCGGTAGTCAACATAGATGACGGCGCCGCCTGCGAACATGGTTAAAGCCAGAATGGCGGGCACGACCAGCCAGAGGGCTTCGAGCCGGCTATCCTCGTGAATGGTGATGCCGATGTCGTCGGCATTTTTGCGGTGGAATTTGAAAAAGAAAATGACGATCGCCGCGGTGATCACCACCGCGAAGAACAGGCACACGACGGTGATGTACACCATCAGAGCGTCCACGCTAGGAGCAAAGTTGGACGCTTCTTGCGGATACAATGGGAATTGCGACTGCACGGTCTAGTGTGCTCCTTGTTCGGTGCCGCCACTGAGCGGCGGATGCGGTTTCGAGTCCATCGCGCGGCCATCGCGGCGGCGGAAAATCAGGATGCCGCCGACGATCAAGAGTATAGTCAACAGCCCACCCAAACGAATGATTCTAAGAATGGTGGCGCTGTAACGCGCTGTGGTGGGATCGTATTCAAAACAATAGAGCAGCAGGTGGTCGATGGGATTGCCGATTTTTCCGGCGGAAGCATCGACCAGGCCCAGGCGCACGTCTCGCGAGGGATACTCGACGCCGTAAAAATAGCGCGAGATGCGCCCTTCGGGAGTGAGCAGCATGATGCCGCTGGCATGAGCGAAGATGCCGTTGTGGGCGTCGAAGGAATAGCGGAAGTTGGCGGCTTTCGTAAGAGCGTCGATGGATTCCTTCGATCCGGTCAGAAAATGCCAGCCCGACGAGGTTTCCGGGCGCCCGTAGTGCGACATCGCCGATTCTTTTTTCCGCGCGGCCATCTCCGGAGTTTCGCTGGGGTCGAAGCTGACGAAGACCACTTCGTAGTCGCGCCCGGCATTGAAGGAAAGCATTTTCAGGGAGCCCACGACGCCCTGCTCGACCTGATTGCAAAGCATGGGGCAGGCGTAATAGACCAGCGCGAGCAAGACGGGCTTTTGGCCAAAATAGTCGCGGAGGCGGACCTGGCTGCCGGCCTCGTCCCGGAAGCCCAGATCGAGCGGCAACTGGCCATTGAGCGGAGGATCAAAGCCCACGTTTTGCAACGCCGCGGGGAGACCCGCGGAGGACTTGCCGATGTTGTCGGGAGCCGTTTGCGCGAATGACGCACAAGAGAGCCCCAGCAGCGCCGCGATGCCCAAAATGGAGCGAAGCCAGTTCATAGCGTTTACTTTTTCTGTTCCGCCGCCGGAGCAGGCACGGCCGGCAAACCTTTCTCGACGATCAGCTTCATCGCGTCTTCCACGGGAATCTGAGCGATGCCCGAAGTTTGATCGATCCAGCCAAACTTTTCGTTTTCCCTGGTGTCCGCGCGCACCTTTTCGCGCAAGTCGGCCTGCGGGTCGTTGCCGTGGCCCGGCATGCCCTGAAGGCGCGGCTCCGGCGGCATGATCTTGAAGCCCTTGCCCATTTCCTGGCGTACCGGAGGCGGCGGCGCGTCGGACTCCACCGCCTCGCGGGTGGTCAGACGAAGCACGAACACGCAGACGACGTAGGAGAGCACCACCGCCATCGCCAGGGCGAACAGGTAGCCGTAGATCGTGCCGGGTTGCACGTCGGAGTGTTCGAAAGAAACGTCCGCGTGCTGGGGCTCCGCCGCCCGCACCATGACCCGTGTCGTGTATTTCAGAACTCATGCTGCTCGATGGCCTCCTCAAGTTTCGGATCGCCGATGGGCAGAAGCGGGCGTTGCTTCAATTGCCAGGCGAAAACACAGAACCACAAACCGCCCAGAGCGAGCAGCGCGGCGAAGTCCCACAGGTTGGGAATGGCGCTGGAGGTGAATTCCGGGCGGGTCATCCAGAAAAGATCGACGAAGCGCATAAAGATCAGCCAGATGGCCACCCTGGGGAGGAGCTTCGGGTTGCGCTTCAAATCGCGCGAGAGCAGCAGGAAGAAGGGCACGAAAAAGTGGAAAATCAGCAGGATTACGGCGACGACGCCCCAGCCGCCGTACAAGCGGGTGCGGTAGAAGCTGATTTCTTCCGGCAGATTGCCGGACCAGGTGATGAGCAGTTGCGAGAAAGCGAAGTAGGCCCACAGCATGACGAAGGCCAGCAGCAGCTTGCCGAGATCGTGCAAGTGGCGCTTCTGAACGACGCTCGCGAGCGGCTCCGAACCGGCGAGCAGGACGATGACCGCGATCATCAGCGACATCGAAGAGATGAGCTGGCCGGCAACGAAAAGGAAGCCGTAGATGGTGGACGCCCAGTGCGGGGAAATGGACATGACCCAGTCAATGGCGGCGAAGGACATCGCGAAAACGTACAGGATGATGCCGGGGCCGGCGGCCATCTTGAGGCGGCGGCGCAGCGAGCGGTCTTCGCGATTTACATCCTGCTCTTTCGACCAGCGATTGAAGAAAAATACCAGGATGAGCCACACGGCGAAGTAAATGACCGCGCGGGTCTTGAAGCCGCTTTCCGTGAGGTAGCTCTGCTGGAACGTGGAGAGCGCCCCTTCTCCGGAAGAGGGAGCATTGAGCCACGCGGAATACAGATAGCGCATGCCGAAAAAGATCGGAACGAAGAGAACCAGAACCAGAGGGAGAGCCCGGGTGGCGGACTCGAGCGGGCGGCGAATCATGATGCCCCAGTGCCCGCCGGTGAGGTGCTGGAGCATCAATAATCCCAGCGAGCCCAGAGACATCCCCAGAACGAAGATGAAGGCCATCAGGTAGGAATGGATGAAATCGGCCGGCGATTTGACGTAGCCGACAACGCAAAGCACCAAGCCGACGAGCCCGACAATCAGGGCGCGCTGCTGGACGCGGCCGATGCTTTCCGGGGCCTGGTAGTCCTGCGCGGTCATTCCGTCGTTCCTCCGGGGTTCTCGGTAGCGGCAGAGCCTTTTTTCTCGGCCGGGGGATTCATGACTTTCTCGCGCAGACCGGCGGGCAGGTCGGCCACTTTGGCGTTGCGGCTGAGCTGCAGGGCGCGAACGTAAGCGATGATGGCCCAGCGGTCGCGCGGCGGAATCTGCGCGGAATAGCCATACATGGCGCCGAAGCCGTTGGTGATCACGTCGTAGATGTAGCCAGTGGGGACCTGCCGCAGGCGCTCCTGATGATAGCTCGGCGGATGCTTCATGCCGCGCATGGCGATCATGCCGTTGCCGTCGCCTTGCAGGCCGTGGCACGGCGTACAGAAAATTTTGTAGCGGCCCTCTCCGCGCTCGAGGAGTTCCAGCGTGACCGGCAGTGGGAAACTGTTCGACTCTTTGGGGACGAACAGCGCATCGTCGGCCAGCGAACCGCGCGCGACGGTATTTTCCAGCAATGGACGCTCCGACCGGCCGTCGGTAAAGAAATCCGACGGCGACAGCGGGCGATTCTTGGGCTGCAGCGCCATATCCTGCTTAAGACTGCAGCCGCCAAGCAATAGCAGAGCCGCGGCGGCACCAACGGCGGCCAGACCCCGCGAAATCAGCTTCATCGGCGGAGCGCTAATCATCGCGCACCTCGCTGACGTGGTGCGCGTCAACTCCCTGCAAAAAGCGCGCCGCTTCCGCGCGATCGAATTTTTTATCGCGGGCCTCGATGCACAGGAAGAAACGATCGGTGGTGGCGTGTTTGGCGAAGCGCTCGACATTGAAAAGAGGATGATGCGGCTGCGGCAGGCCGTTCAGCGCGAGCATGCCAAACACCGCCGAGAGCGCGGCCCCGAGAACGGTCAGCTCAAAGGTGACCGGAATGAACGCGGGCCAGCTATTGAACGGGCGCCCGCCGATGTTCAGAGGGTAGGCAATCACGTTCACCCAATACTGAAACCCGAAACCGCCAAGACCGCCGCACAAGCCACCGATCAGGGTGATCAGCGGCACGATGTTGCGCTTTAGTCCCAGCGCTTCGGAGAGACCTTCGACCGGGAAGGGCGCGTACCCTTCGATGCGGCGATAACCGGCGTCTCGGGCCTTTTCTGCGGCGCGAATGAGCTGGTGCTCGGTCTCGAACTCGCCGAGAACGCCGTAGATGTGCGAGCGATGCAAATGCGTGGTCACTGGTGTTCCTCGGAAGTTTCGGCCACCAATTCGCGCATCTCCGCGATGGAAATTGCCGGCAGTACACGCACGAACAGGAACAGCAGCATAACGAATAGTCCGAGGGTTCCCGCAAAGGTCATGTAATCCCACGCGGTGGCCGAGTAGCGGCCCCAGGCGGAGGGCATGAAATCACGCGTCAAGCTGATGACCACGATCACAAAACGCTCCAGCCACATGCCGATGTTGATGACGATGGACATCACGAAAAGCATGGGCACGCTGGTGCGGATCTTTTGGAACCACAGCAACTGCGGAGTGAGGATGTTGCACAAAATGAGCGCGAAATAGAAGTGATTGTAAGGTCCGTGGAGGCGCTGCTGGACCAGGAACACGTCGAACTTGTTGCCGCTGTACAGCGACAGGAAGAACTCGAAGAAATAGCCGTACGCCACGATCAGCCCGGTGGCGAGCATGACCATGGCCATGTTTTCCAGGTGGCGCATGGTGATGAAATCTTCCAGGTCGTAAGCCTTGCGCAACGGGATGGCGATGGTCAGAACCATGGCGAAGCCGGAATAGATGGCTCCGGCAACGAAGTACGGCGGAAAGATGGTGGTGTGCCAGCCGGGCACGATGGCGATCGCGAAATCGAAGCTGACCACCGTGTGCACCGAGAGCACCAGGGGTGTGGCCAATCCCGCGAGGAGCAAATACGCCGACTGATAGCGCTGCCAGTGGCGCGCCGAGCCGCGCCAGCCCATGGCGAGCATCCCGTAAATGATTTGCTTGGGCTTGGACACGGTGCGATCGCGAAGCGTCGCCAGATCGGGAATGAGGCCGACGAACCAGAACAACAGCGAAACCGTGCCATACGTGGAGACCGCAAAGACGTCCCAGATGAGCGGGCTGCGGAATTGCGGCCAGACTCCCATGGTGCTGGGATACGGGAACATGTAAAACGCCATCCACGGTCGGCCGGTGTGAATGAGCGGGAAAATTCCGGCGCAGGCCACCGCGAAGAGCGTCATCGCTTCAGCGAAACGGTTGATCGACGTGCGCCATTTCTGGTTGAGCAAGAACAGAATGGCCGAAATCAGCGTGCCCGCGTGCCCGATACCGATCCACCACACGAAATTGACGATGGCGAAGCCCCAGCCGATGGGGATATTGATGCCCCAGATTCCGACGCCCTTGGTGATCAGCCACGCCAGCGCGACGGTGAGCATCATCACCATGCCAAAGGCCACGGTGAATCCCGCAAACCAGCCCAGCGAAGCGGGCCGGGTCAGAACGATGGCGCTGATTTTGTCCGTGACCGTGCCGTAGGTATAGCCCGGCTCGATCACCGGCGACAGGCGGCGGATCTCGGGAGAATTGATTGGCGGTTCCCCGGCGCTCATGCCTTCTCCATCTCAGGATTGGGATTGCGCACCGCCGCGAGGTACGTGGTGCGCGGGCGCGCATTCAGCTCACCGAGAATCGAATAGTTGCGTTGCTGCGCTTTCAATTTGGCCACGCGGCTGTTCGGATCGTTGGCGTTGCCGAAGACGATGGCTTCGGCCGGGCACGCGGCTTCGCAAGCGGTGACGATTTCGCCGTCCCGGATCGGGCGATTCTGCTTTTCGGCTTCAATGCGGGCGTTGTTGATGCGCTGCACGCAATAGGTACACTTCTCCATCACGCCGCGGCTGCGCACGGTAACTTCGGGGTTGCGCAAAAGCTTGAGTTGGGGCGTTTCCCAATCCTGGAAGCGCAAGAAATTGAAGCGGCGCACCTTGTACGGGCAGTTGTTCGAGCAATAGCGCGTGCCGATGCAGCGGTTGTACACCATGTCGTTCAAACCTTCGGCGCTGTGGACGGTGGCACCGACGGGACACACCTGCTCGCACGGAGCATTTTCGCACTGCTGGCACGGAACCGGCTGAAAGAAGGTTTCCGGATTGGCCAGAGCGTCGTGCTCGTCGGTACGCGGATCGTTGGTGCTGGTCTCCGCCTTGTAGTAGCGATCGATGCGAATCCAGTGCATTTCGCGGCCGCGCATGACCTGGTCTTTGCCCACGACGGGGATATTGTTTTCGGACACGCAGGCCACCACGCAGGCGTTGCAGCCGTTGCAGCTATTCAGGTCGATGGCCATGCCCCAGGCGTAGCCCGGGTAGGAATATTCCTTGTACAGCGAATCGCTCTTGGGCGGCTGCTCGTCGCCTTCATGGGCGAACGCCGGGTTCTTTTTGTATTCCTCGAGTGTGGCGGTACTGAGGATCTTCCGCCCTTCCATGTTGAAGTGATACTGCGTGCAAGCCAGCGGATAATCGTCCCCGGTCTTGCTGATTTTGCCGCCCGCGGCGGTCCACAAGGCGCTGGAGGAGCGGACCACGTACGCGTTGAAGCCTTTGTTTGTGCCGGTATAACCGGCTTTCTTACGGCCGTAGCCGAGCGGAAGAACAACAACGCCGTCGGCCTGGCCGGGCAGAATCCACACAGCCGCGGTCACTTTGCTGTCGGAGAGAGCAATATCGATCACGTTGGAGACGATTTGTCCGTGCTCGCCGCCTCGTGAGGCCACGCTTTGGGTTAGACCGAGCTTTTCCGCGGTAACCGGGCTCACCATCGCGGCGTTGTCCCAGGTCAGCTTGGTGACCGGCTTGGGCAATTCCTGCAGCCACCCGTTATTGGCAAACCGGCCGTCGTAGACGCTCGGATCGGGGCGGAAAATGAATTCGAGTTCCTCGGCGGCGGCAGGCTTCGCGGCCGGCAAGCTCGCGGGATTGAACTTCAGCGCGATTCCGCTCAGTGGGGGATAAGCCGTATTGGCCACCACGCCGTCATTCAGCGACTTGCGCCAAAACTTTTCGAAGTCGCCGCCGGGATTCGCGGCTTTCAGGCGATCGCGGACGGTATCGTAGTTGCTGATGCCCGGCTTATCGGTAAACGCGGCCAGCACTTCGCGCGCGGAGTGCGTGGAATACAGCGGCGCGATGAGCGGCTGAACGACGCTGACGGTGCCGTCGAAAGCGCGCGCGTCGCCCCAGGTCTCCAGGTAGTGCGACTCCGCCACGTGCCATTGGCAGTGCTCGGAGGTCTCGTCAAAATAGGGGCTGAGCTGCACCGAAGTACGAACCTTGCGGAGTTTCGACGTGAAATCGAAATCATGCGGCGTGTCGTAGACCGGATTGCCGCCGAGGATTATCAGCGTGTCGACCCTGCCAGCGTCCATATCGGCGCACAACTCGCGCAGCGATTCCAGATGATTGACGGGACTGGCCTCGACCGGCTCCGTGTAATAGAGCGTCGCGCCAACGTTTCCCAACGCCGCGTTGATCGCGTGCGCCAACGCGTGAACTTCCGCAGACTGTTGCTCGCCGGCAACCACCAATGACCTTCCGTGATACTTCTGGAGGTCTTTCGCAACGCTATCCAGCCATTTTTCCGCCGCCGGCGAGAGCGTTCCGCCACCACCGAGACCCAGCTTCACCGCCAGCGCCCGAGCAAATTGCTCGATTTCCGAGGCTCGCAGCGGCAAGCGATGATCCGCGCTCGATCCGGTAACCGACGGCGTCGGCTCCACCACGTACAGCCGGTTCATCTCGCCGCCAACACGATCTGCTTCCGCGAACTGATCCAGCTTGCGCCGCCGGTAAAAGTCCTTCATGTACCGCAAATGGCCCGGGCCGCTGGTAAAGAAATCGGCATCGAGAGAAAGAACGACCTCGGCCTTCTCGACGCGATAGACGGTATTGACGTATCGCCCGAAAGCCAGCTTCCCGCCTTCACGCGGCCCGTCGCTGACCGCGGGTTCCCACTGATGCCACTTCATTTGCGGATAGAGCTTAAAAAGCGACTGAATCTCGTCGGCTACCGTGGGCGACGTGATGGTTCCCGTCAAGATCCGGAAACCCGCGCCATTGGCACCCTTGATCTCCGCCGCGCTGGCCTGCGCACCATCCAAAAACGACGACCAGGTGCGGATCTCGCCGAGATTGGTGACCGTCTGCGCGCGATCCGGGTCGTAAAGATTGAGCACCGAAGCCTGGGCGATAGCGTCGGTGGCGCCGAGGTTGGACGGATGATCCGGATTACCTTCAATTTTGGTGGGGCGCCCCTCGTGGCTCTCGACCAGCAAGCCCACCGCATCGCCGGCAAACGGCATCACGGTGGCAAAAAACAGCGGCTTGCCGAGAATCATGCCATCCGGCTGTTTCACGTACGGCACGATCTCTTTTTGCTCGTTGGCCTTGCACCCGGAAAGACCCGCAAACGCCAGCGAAGCCGCCATCAGCTTCAGGAAGTCGCGGCGATCCACGGACTCATCCCACTCCGACGCCTGGCGCGGGAATTCGCGGTGCAGCAATTGCTCGAAGTGCGGATCGTCGGCCAGCTCTTCGAGCGTCCGCCAATACTGTTTCCCGCTCTTCGACCGCAGCTTGGCGCGAACCGCCGCCAGATCGAGCGAGTGCTCGCGCAGCGTCAAATCCTCCGCGTGATCTTCGTCGTGATCGTGGGAATCCCCGTTCTGGAACATGGCAAAATGTTTGTGTTCGCTCTCGCTCATACCATCCACTAACGATGACAGGTCGAGCAGTTGGTCAGCTCGACCTTGGTCCGAATCTTATACTCCGCCGCCAGCTGCTTGCCGATTGCAGCCTGGTCGGACGGAGCCTTCCAGTCCATGTTGAAAACCTGATCGTGCGGGCGCAAAACGCGCTCCGGATTGCGATGGCAATCCAGGCACCACTCCATCTGTAAGGGCGACGCCTGGAACACCAGGGGCATCTGGTTGATTTGTCCATGGCACGTGGAGCAACCCACGCCTTTGGCGATGTGGATGCTGTGATTGAAATATACGTAGTCCGCGAGGCGATGCACGCGCACCCAGTCAATGGATTTGTCGGTACGGTAGCTTTCGCGAACCGGCTCCAGGTAACCCACATTGTTAAACAGCACCGAATGGCAGTTCATGCAGGTTTTCGTCGGTGGAATGCCGGCCGTTGCCGAGCTCTCTACCCCGGTATGGCAATAGCGGCAATCAATGCCATCATCCCCGACGTGATGCTTGTGGCTGAACTGCACCGGCTGTTCGCGGGTCTGATTTTGGTTCGTCAGATACGGAGAACGTGCGGCTCCCAGAATTCCCGTCAGCGCCAGGCCTCCCAGAAAAAGCGACGAGAAGACACTGAAACGAGAGATGAAGTTTGTGCTGCGGTGGAAAATTTGCGCCATTTTAATGTTTGCACTTTGGCGGTGAGCGCTCCGGGAGGGAGCAGAAACTTAGGCGTCCACCAAGTCCTACCCGGGATGTGCCAGCCCGGGTCGTCTTTGACGCGCGATAGTTTCCAACAAAACTTTCGGGAATGCAACTGTTCAAGTAAGTTGGCAATTACATTTTTACAAGATGGTGCGCAAAGAAAAACACTGTTTCTTCGAATGGTTCAAAATGGATGGCGACCATGAATTCCTTCTCGCTTTGAGACAATGTAACTCATAGTCTCGTACCAATCCAGTACCAACTTTGCGCACGCCTCTCCCGACCGAACGCTGTGCGGCGCCCCTCCGTCGTCTCCCCTATTTTTTGCGCCCGGGCTCTTGTCGAGCCGCTCGGTCATGTTATCTTAGGAAGAACCTCTGCCGCGCCGCTCGCGGCGGAGCCTACCTAACTTTCGCGTGATCGCAATGCGGATTCGCGAACGCCGCTGGGGCGTGGTCCAACCGGTAGGACACCTCACTGTTAATGAGGACGGTGAAGGTTCGAATCCTTCCGCCCCAGCCATTTTTTTCGGATGCTTCTCGAGAAATTTTCAGCGACTAATCCTTTTCCGTCGGCAGGCCCGCCTCGAGCCATCCCTTCCAACCGCCATCCATGGATTCCACGTTGGTATAGCCCATTTTTTGCAGATTTTCGGCGGCGAGAGCCGAACGGAAACCGCCACCGCAGTAGAGAATCAATTTTGTGCCGGTATCCGGAACACGTTGTTCGATGTCTCGCTCAATGATGCCTTTGCCGAGGTGCACAGCACCGGGGAGATGGCCTTTGGCCCACTCGTTGTCTTCACGGACATCCACGAGAAGCAATCTCTCGCCGGCATCCACACGTTTTTTCACGTCGGCAACGTTTGTTTCTTTAACGCGCTTCTTGGCGTCTTGTACCAGTTTCAGAAACTGCGCGGCATGCGCCATGTCATTCTCCCTCGATTTGGCAGCCCATCGGGAAGAGCCTAGCACAAGCTCGGCGTCGCCGGGTGTGGTTGCTACGGATTTGAAGGTGCGCCGGCAGCTTTCTCCGCCGAACCTTTCGCCGCGAACGAGCGGATGAGATTTACGAGGTTCCAGCGTAGCTTCTCCGGCTGGCGGTCGCCTTCGCCGGACATTTTTCCCTTGCCCTTGGTGATGATGTAGAAGAGCTCGCCGTCGCTTTTTCCTTCCAGCGACGCGGCATCCCGCCAGTCGTGCATCGTCAGCTTCATGGCCTCCACCAACTCGCCCTTCCCGTCGCCTTGCGGGCCATGGCACATTTCGCAATCGTACTTGAATACCTTGCGCGCTTCCGCGATTCCTTCGGGCGTCGATTTCACCGGGTTCACCCGCGCGGCGGCCTCGGGCGTGATCTTGTACTCCTCGCTCGCTGACTGAGACTTGTCGGAACTGTCCTGTGAGATGTTCTGCTGCGCGGCGCCAACGCCAAAACCCGCAAGCAGGAACGCACCCACGACGAGGTGAGAACGTCTCATAACTCCCTCCTAAGAAAAACGGATGGGCCCGACCTAACGAGCTAAATCTGTATTGTGAGCGGATTCTACGCCCGGGAGGCGGGCAAAGAAAGTACGAAGAATTATCTGTGGTGAACCTGTCAACCCCGCCGCGTAAGTCCTAGCGCCTGGCTTGCGCCGATGGCGTCGGCGGCCTCTCCTTGGCCTTCATGGATGAGAGCCTGCACGCGCGCTGCGGCTCAGCCCCTCCGTAACCCGCGCGGAACGCACTGGACTCGCGCACCCGTGTACGCAACGCTTCGATAACCGGAGGCACCGCGTTATGCGGCACTCCACGAATCAGGAAGATCATCAGCGCAGCCTCGCCGGGAGAATCAACGCTCGAGGTGATGCCAACACCTTGCACGCCGGGTTCCCGCATCAACTCCGCCACGTGTGCCGCATGAACCACTTTCGCGCGGCGGAACTCCGCCTGCGAGATGGAGTAAACCGGCTGAGGCGCCTGCGCGGATTGTTCGTTGACACCACTGTCAGCGGCGGAAATCGTCCCCCGGCGCGGGAAGAGATCCCCCTCCACAATCCGTGTCCGAACACCATCCACCAGCGAGGGGAGCTTCGCGTGCATCTGCCCCTTGGTTACAAAGAACAAGATCGCGGGTTCCCCCGGACTATCGTAACTCGCACCTACGCCGACCGCTTGCACTTCGGGATGCGCCAGCAATTCGGGGCCGTGCGCGTCGCGCGCAGCAATCGCTCTGTGAAGGACGTCAGCCGTTACAGACGCCGCCGGCAGGGATCTGGAGGCGGCTTGCGGCGCATTCGGCAGCGTGCAGCCAATCACCGGATGAGCTGCGCCACCCACAAACGTGACGCTGTTGCCGCCGCTCGCGAAGAAGTTCAGCACTGGGGCCATCGGATTCCCCACGGTGTCCATATCCGACCCACCGTAAAGGAGCGCAACCGGGTCCGCCGTATTCTGCGTGACGATCAGCGAACCGGAGTCACCTCCCGCGCTGAAATCGCCGCCCAAAACTTGGACCTGATTGTCGTAAGTCACCTTGAAGGTCGCTCCACTGCCGTCGCACTTTTTGTTGTAGGCCACGATGGTGTTGGTGTTAACCGCCAATACCGTGGAGCAGGTGAGCCCGGTGGTCCTGCCACTCTTGGCCACCCCCATGTTCACCGACGCCGGGACGCCGGAACCTGCGTTTGGCGCTCCGGGGACCGGTACGCCGTTGGCGTCGGTGGTCGCGCCTAAATAGAAGATATTCCCGCTGGGATCGACTTGGCCGGAAACGACTTGGGCGATGGCCGCATCGATATTCGCTGCCGAAGCCGACTTGCTTTCGGTTTCAAGATTCACGAATTGAGAGAGACTTGCCACCGTCGTTGCCTGCGATTTATCGCACTTGCTCAATGGCGTCAGGCCCGCGTCGATCAAGCCGGGCTGGATTATGCTTTCGCCGGCAGCGGCCGAATCGCTTCGGGCCAGCACATGGTTATTGCTCAAAATGAATTGCGTGCCGTTGCGCGTCACCAACGATCCGAGGGTCCCTCCGCAGCAAACGGTCGTTTTTCCGCTGGTATTCGAATCGTTGACGTTCCCTCCGGACGTGCCTAACTCGATGGGCCCCGCCTGGTTATTCTGATTGTCCGGCAGGATCGTCACCGCCGCAGAACCCGAAGCCGATAGATCGGCCTGCGACACGGCGATCACCGTTAACGTGGTCGCCGCCGTCCCACCCGTGCCGTCGGGGTGGTCGGCACGCCGCTCGGTGCCACATACAATCCGCCGGCAGAGATGAATCCCAGTGTCCGGCTGCCACCCGTCGTGCCATTCACTTGCCAGGTCACCGCGCTATTGCTGTTGCCCTTCACCATCGCTGTGAATTGCTGCGTGCCGAAGGCCGCCACGCTCGCCGCAACCGGTGAGACCAACACGGAAACCGGGGACGGTGTTGCTGTCGCCGTCACCTTGATCGTCGCGGTAGCAGTCTTGGTCTGGTCTTTCTGCGAAATGGCCATGACCGTGACTTGCGCCGGAGTCGGCACCGCTCCGGGCGCCGTATACAGTCCGCTACTCGAAATCGTGCCCTTGTCGCTGCCGCCCACAACGCTCCAGGTCACGTCTTGGTCGAAAGTGTCGGCCACCGTCGCGGTGAATTGTAGAGTTGTTCCGATCACCACGTTCACGCCGCTGGGTTCGATCGTGACGAAGATGACCTTCCCCGCGGTGCCGCTTTTGCAACCCGCGAGGATCGCCACACACAGCAGAAGAAAAAGGAGGTACCCGCGTCTCATAGAAGTCCCAACTAAAAGAGCGAAGACGTAACTCTAGCAAACGAAAGCGGCCAGTTACCCAAAAGAACCGACTCTGTTCCCTAAACAGGAATGGCTGTTTGATCAAAAAGGTGCCTGCGATCGCTCTGCCATGCCACCGGCATTCCCGCTCGTGGGCCAACAACCAAAGAAATTGCGGACCGTCGGGAACTTTTCCTTTCTAATCCACCGGCGCTAATCCATGTCGCGCCAGTTCGCGCCCACGCCAATCTCCACCGCCAGCGGCACCACCAGTTTGTGCACGTTCTCCATCTCCTGCTGGACCAACCCCGCTAAGGCATCGCGCTCCCCAGCCGGCGTTTCAAAAAGAAGCTCATCGTGCACCTGCAAAATCATTTTCGCCTCGAATTTTTCCTCCGCCAGCCGCCGGTCGATGGCAATCATCGCCAGCTTGATCAGATCGGCCGCGGTGCCCTGCAGCGGAGAATTCAGCGCCGTGCGCTCGGCAAAGTTGCGAAGTTGCACTTGCGGCGAATTGATCTCTGGAATCGGGCGGATGCGGCCAAACAGGGTCTTCGCCACGCCGCTCTTCCGGGTTTCCGCCAGCACGTTGTCCAGATACTCCTTCACGCCCCGATAGCGCGCGAAATACGCTGCGATGAACTGGGCGGCTTCCTTTTGCGGGATACTCAATTGTTGCGCTAGCCCAAACGGCGAAAGCCCATAAATGATTCCGAAGTTGATGGCCTTGGCCGCCCGCCGGTGTTCCGCTGTCTGCGCCAGCGGCCCGACGCCGAAAACTTCCTGCGCGGTGCGGGCGTGAATGTCTTCTCCATTGCGAAAGGCCTCGATCAACACTGGATCGTTGGAAAAATGCGCCATCACGCGCAGCTCGATCTGCGAATAGTCAGCCGCTAGGAGAACCTTGCCGGACTCGGCGACAAAAGCCGCACGGATCTGGCGCCCCAGCTCTGTGCGGATCGGAATATTCTGCAGATTGGGGTCCGACGAGCTCAGCCGCCCGGTCGCCGTTCCCGTTTGCGAAAAACTGGTGTGCAGCCGTCCGGTCTCCGGCCGGATCAGCCTAGGCAGGCTGTCGACATAAGTCGATTTGAGCTTGGCGATTTCCCGGTACTCGATGATTTTCGCCGGCAGCGCGTGCTGCGACGCCAAATCCTCCAAAATGTCCGCGGCCGTCGATCGTACCCGCCCCCGGCCCCGCCGGAACGGCGCCTGCAAATTCAGCTTGTCGAACAGAATCTCGGCCAACTGCGTCGGCGAATTGACGTTGAATTCCGCGCCGCCAAGTTCCCAAATCTCTTTCTCCAGCCGCCGGACTTCCTTTTCCATGGTCAGCGACATGGCCTCCAGCGCCTTCGGATCGACGCGGATTCCCGCGCGCTCGATGTCCGCCAAGACCCCGGCCACCGGAAGATCGATTTTTTCGTAAACCCCTTCAAGCTTCTCCGCCTCAACCAGCGCGCGTAGCGTCGGTGCCAGCCGTTGTAGATGATCCGCCCGCTCGCCGGGCCCGCCGCCGAGCATTACATTCGTCTGCCGCATCACCACATCGGCGAAATTGTGGTTCGCCGTCGTGGGTCGCAGCAAATAAGAATAAATTTGCGTCGCGTGCTGGATATTTCCAGCACGCCCGCCCAGGATCTGGAAAAGTTTGGGATCGTGCACGATCTTGGGGCGCTTTCCATCCTTAAGAAGCGCGCCGAGCGCCTTCAGGGCTTCCCCCTTCTCATCGCACCACACCGAGCGGCCCTCGCCCGCCTTCGATGAGACTTCAATCGAGGCAATGCGCGTCCCGAATCCCTCTTCCTCGCGATCTCCCGCCTCCAAATTCAACCACACCGCCACCGGCGCCTTCGCGGGAAGCTTGCCCAGATACTCGCGAAACTCCGCGACGCTAGCCAGCTGCGCGTAGTCCGTCTGCAGCACAGGCTCGGCGCTCGCCGCCACACTGGCCGCCACTGCTTCCGAGCCCAACTCCTTCAAGAGCGAATTAAATCCCAACTCCCGGTATAGCGCCGCCAGCAACGTCAAATCCGGCTCGCCTAGCCGCAAACTGTTGAGGTCCAGTTCCAAGGGAACCTCGGTGGCAATCGTCGCCAACTGCTTCGAAAGCAAAACCTGTTCTCTCTGCTGCTGCAAAGCTTCTCGGTAACGCTTGTTCGAAACTTCCGAGGCGTGCTCCAGCGCATTCTCCACGCTCCCGTACTTCTGGATCAGCGCGGTGGCCCCTTTTTCTCCAATCCCCTTCGCTCCGGGAATATTGTCGATGGTGTCGCCCATCAGCGACATCACATCGACAACTTTCTCCGGCGGTACGCCCAGAATTTCCTGAACTCTGGCTTCATCCACAATGACGTCGCCCTTGGCCCCGCCCGGACCGGTGCGCAGCACCCGCACATTCCGGTCCACCAGCTGCATCATGTCCTTGTCGTTGGTGATCAGCAGCACGTCCAGGTTCTTTTTCGCCGCCTGCTGCGCCAGCGCCCCGATCACATCGTCCGCTTCGTACCCATCCAGCTCTAAAATCGGCAGCCGCATGGCCTCGCACAATCGCCGCACGTACGGCAACTGCTGCGACAGCTCATCCGGCATGGCCGGCCGTTGCGCCTTGTATTTTTCGAAAAGTTTGTCGCGAAAGGTCGGCTGCCGCGTATCGAAAACGATGCCCACGTAATCGGGCTGGTAGTCCTTGATCAGCCTCCGCAGAATATTGTTGAACAGGAACGGCACCTTGGTGGGAATCCCGGACGGCGCATTCATTCGGTTCATCGGCGCATAGAACGCGCGGTAAACATGCGCCATGGCGTCGACGAGAAAAAGTTTTTTCGGAGCAGCGGAAGGCATCCCGGCGAGTATAGCAAAGCAAGGCGGCACGCTTTCGCCGGCCAAAAAAGAAAGGGCGCACACCAAGTGCGCCCTCGCTGAAGCACGAACCGCGCAGAATATTTACTGCCCCGGCGCTCCTGAAGCAGGCGCTTCCGTAACCAGCAACAACCGCGTCCCGCCGTCCAGATGCACGTTCTTCCCCGTCGAGCTTATGACCGACACCGGCGCATTGACCGCACCGGCTACGCTCAGCGTCAATCCGTTCAAACCAATAACGCCGCGGGTATTCGGAGCCAACTCTCCCGAAGAACTTGCTCCTCCGGTGGCAGCCGCCTCGCTGGTCCCAGCCTGGGAATTTCTCGGGCTATCGGGTATCTGCCGCGAGCCACTCATACCCGAATTGTTTGTGGAACTCCCCGGGTAACTCGAAGGACCGTTCGGCCCGGACATCGGGTCGCTCGGCCCGCCGGCAAACGCGTTCGCTGGCGCGGCTAAGGCCCGGACGGTCACGCTCAAGGGAACTTCCTCGCCACCTTTCAGGACCGCTTTATCAAACCCGATGGTAACCTCCGAATCGGCGTCGCCCTTTGACCGCGCCGAAGCTTGCGCAATATGCCCGACCACCTTCGTGCCTCTCGGCAATATTGTCCGGTCGTCGGCGGATTTCACTGCCGCGGTCGTGTGCGCGATCACCGTGTCGCCGGGCTTCACTTTCTTCGAATCGATGGACGAGTTGAGTTCCGCGTTAATCGGCGTCCCGCCCGCCAACGAGGCCTCGCTGTGCCCGCTTCTTGTTCCGTCGGCAGCCTCTTGAGCGCTGGCACGGCGCACGTAAACGAAAAGGCTCAACGCCAACGCCGCTCCCAGAAACAAGCACACTCTTAGAATCTTCATAATGGAAGATCTCCTCTAAGCGGAAACAAATTTTTAGAGGCCGGGTACTGGCTGAGCTATTGGTTTGAATCCAGATCCAACGGATTCGCGGCGTCCGAGTCTCCCGACGGCGGAGGCTGCACAACCAGCAGCAAGCGCGTGCCGCTATCGATATGCATGTTCTTCTTCGCCGAGAGCAGCACTGTGCCGTGCGAACCGTCCGAGGTCGGCGTGTACACCTTCAGGTCCGGACGTCCGAAGGCCCCTTTGCTGTCCGGCGTGAAAAGGCCATCCGACGTAAATTCTCCC
Organism: uncultured Acidobacteriota bacterium; assembly: GCA_963788495.1. Classification (GTDB taxonomy): domain Bacteria; phylum Acidobacteriota; class Terriglobia; order Acidiferrales; family UBA7541; genus Acidiferrum. The sequence continues at coordinate 131,354 of CAWBGX010000011.1, forward strand.
TCGGCTGCCGGAGCGGGCGCCAGCGGTGTGCGCAGCGAAGTCCGCGGCGCTTCATAAATCGTCGACACCACGGTGGCACTGTTCCCAGCCGCACCTGTGGAATTGTCCTCGACCGGAACCGCATGAGGATCTGTATCCATACTCTTCGGCGTATCCGCGTCCGGCGTCAAAGGCGCCACGGCGCCCACCGCCAGCGCCTGAATCCCCGCATTCAGGATGACTTCCTGTCCATCCTTCAACGTGGCTTTGTCGAACTGCACGAAGATCGCCGATCCTGCGCGGCCACGCCCGCCGGAGGTCACCCGCACGACGTGTCCAGCGATTTTTGTGCCCTTGGGAAAGATAACGCTGCGTTCGTAGCTGACATCTTCGGCTACTTCCGCCGTCACCGGATCGCCTGCCCGGGTCTTCCTGGTGTCCAGCGTCTCGTCTAAGAAAGCATTAAACGCCGTGCCCACACACAAGGGCGCAACGACCGCCGCCGGGGGAGCCTGATCTTTCGCCTCTTTTTTCGACGTGGATTGTAATAGCGAAGGAGCCTGTCCGCTGGCGCCCGGAACTGCCAGGGCGCTGATCAAAAGTAAACTGGCCGTCAATTTCATCGTGATGCGTCCTCCCTAACTGGGAAAACCGCAAGGGCCGGGAGACCCGACTGCAACGACACCTATACCGGTATAAGATAGGATTGCACGAAGCAAACCAAATGTCAAGTACTTTGTTTTGTTATAGTTACAATACAGATGACGCCTCCCTACCAGTGCAAAAAGGGGTCCCAGTACCGCAAATTTCGATACCCAATCCTTAAACGATACCCAGCGGCTTGGCTATCTCCCCGAGGATTTCCGCCGCCCGAAGCAATTGCTCCCGCTTGTGTCCCGCGCTTACAATCGCCCGCAGCCTGGCCTTCCCTTCGGCCACCGTGGGGAAACCCACCGCCGGAGCAAACACCCCGGCCTCGAACAGCTTCTGCGAGAACTCGAACGCCTTAGCGGCGTCCCCGACGTGGATCGGAATGATCGGCGTTTCGCTAACCTTGAACTGGAACCCCCGCTTCTTGAGCTCTCGCTTAAAAAACTTCGTATTGGCCCACAGTCTCTTGATCAGTTTCTCTCCCTCCGCCGAATCCAACAGCGTGAAGGCCGCCTGGCAAGCCGCCGCCGTAGCCGGCGGATGCGAGGTGGAAAATAGAAACGGTCGCGCCCTAAGGTACAGAAAATCAATAAGATCGCGGGACCCGCATACATACCCGCCCATGGCTCCAATGGCCTTACTAAGCGTCCCCACCTGAATCTGCACCCGCCCATGGCAATGGAAATGGTCGATGGTTCCCCGCCCTCCACGGCCCAGCACCCCGGAAGCGTGCGCGTCATCCACCATCATGATGCAGTCATACTTCTCCGCCAGATCGCACAACTGCGGCAGGGGCGCGATGTCGCCGTCCATCGAAAACACCCCGTCCGTAATAATCAGCTTGTGCCCGTTCCAACCAGCCGTTTCCTGCAAAATTCGCTCGCAATCAGCTATGTCTTTATGTTTGAAGACTTTAATCGTAGCCTTAGACAGCCGGGCTCCATCGATAATCGAGGCGTGGTTGAGCTCATCGGAAACGATCAAATCTTCCTTGCCCAACACCGCCGAAACCGTCCCCGCATTGGCCGTAAATCCGGATTGAAATACCACGCAGGCCTCGACGTTTTTAAACCGCGCGATCTGCTCCTCCAACTCCATGTGCAGCTTCATCGTCCCAGCGATGGTCCGCACGGCTCCGGCTCCTGCCCCGTACTTGCGCACCGCCTCCAGCGCCGCCTTCCGCAACGCCTTGTGGGAGGTCAGCCCCAAATAGTTGTTCGACGCCAGGTTGATCACTTCCTTGCCGTCAAACGTGCACACCGGCTTCTGCTCGCCCTCCAGCACCCGCAGCCGAGGGGCTATCCCCTTGGTCCGCAGCTCGCTAAGCTGGTCCGACACGTACTGCAAGGGATTTCGCTTCGTAATTTGTGTTGCCGTCTCTGACATGCCTGGCTCCCACTGCCGAATGCCAACGCCCAGTGCCAACGAAGGTTACTCAGCTAGATTGAACTCATTGCCGATTTTTGTGAAGCCTTAGCCTGTGCATAACTGCATCCAGGCTGTCTTTCACCGCCGCGCGGACGCCTTTATCCGCATCCTTTACAAGCCTTTGCAGCGCCACTCGCGTATTGATGAGGTCAATTCTCTCGCCATGGGCCCGCGCAAGATCGCCCAGGACCAGCGCCGCCCCGCGCCTCGCGGAAGCGCTCGAAGCACCCAGAAAAAACAGACACCGGCTTTCCACCCAAACGCAATTCTTCCAACGCATGGCGCTCAAAAGCGCCGCCTGGATTCGCTTGCCGTCGGCGCTCGCAAACTCCCGCTCAAGTTCCGCCAGCGTCATTTGCAGTGGTCCCTTGTCTTTCATCAATACGCCCAACCCGGCACAACCGCGCGGCCAAGGCCGCTCTTCTCTGTGGACTCTGTGCTCTCTGTGTCCTCTGTGTTAGTTCTTAGTTCGGGGTGTCAACCGGCAGCGCAGGCGTCCTGTCGCTGCATCGTTACGTCGTTGCATCGTTACATCGTTACGTCATTACGTCATTACTTCTCGACTTCGCTTCTTCATTCCCTCACTTCATTCCATCCGGATACAACAAGATCTTCCCCGCCAACCCTCTCTGCAACATCGCGAACGCATTCTCAAACTTTTCCAACGAACTGCGCTCCCCAAAAAGCGGTTCCAGATTGAGCCTGTTGGCCTTCAGCAGCGCCGTCATCTGCACCCAGGTCTCATACATCCGCCGCCCATAAATCCCCTGCACGGTCGCGCCCTTGAAGATCACGTCGTTCACCAAGTCCAGCGGTACCGCTTCGGTCGGTATTCCCAACAGCGAAGCCCGCCCTCCCGCTCTCAGCGACCGAAATCCCTGCTGGATCGCGCTGGGATTCCCGGACATTTCCAGTAGCACGTCCACGCCCGTTTCATTCGTCTCTGCCGTGATGCGCGCCACCGCATCGATCTCTGCCGGGTTCAGCACCACGTCCGCGCCCATTTTCTTGGCCATGGCTCGGCGCTGCTCGTTCGTCTCGGTGGCAAACACTGTCGAGCTCCCGCAAGCCTTGGCCACCGCAATAGCCATCAGCCCGATAGGCCCGCAGCCGGTCACCAGCACGGTTTGCCCCGCGATCGCCCCAGCCAGTACGGTATGCACGGCATTGCCCAAAGGATCGAGAATCGCCCCGTAGTGCTCCGGAATGGCCGGATCGAGCTTCCAGATGTTCGACGCCGGAATCTTCACGAATTCCGCAAACGCGCCGTCCTGATCGATGCCAATAATGCGCAGATTCTGGCAGATGTGCGCTTCGCCCAGCCGGCATTGGTGGCAATGCCCGCAGTTTACGTGCATCTCCGCGCTCACGAAGTCCCCGGGGCTCAGCTCTTTGACTTCCTCGCCGACGCTTTCCACCACTCCGCAAAATTCATGCCCCAAAGTAACCGGCGGCTTGATGCGCCCCTGCGACCAGCGGTCCCACCCATAGATGTGCAGATCCGTCCCGCAAATGGAGGCCGCGCGCACGCGCACCAGCACGTCCTTCGGTCCAACGCTTGGAATATTCGCAGTCTCGAACGAAAGACCCCGCGCGGGCTGCATTTTCCGCAAGGCTTTCATCGTCGTAGGCATGCTGGAGACCACCTGGCAGGCACTCATTCAGGCGCGAAACTACAATGCTAGCACAGCCCCATCTTCCATCCTGTCGGTCCTTGGCCTTTTTTCCATCCGTGTTTCCGGCGCAGTGACGCTGCCCCAACCCATTTTCCACGAACACGCTTAGCCCCAACGGCGAGCCGTGATCGTCGCCGCGACGCCAACAATGTATTGAGATTTTGAGCATGGATGACCGGGACCAGGGTCCTGCCAGCCCTTAGTCTTTGGTAAAGTAAGAGCTAAGCAAAGGTCGATTTAGACTTATCCGATCGGGAGGCTCAGATGGCGGAACCAGGTCTGCGTCCGTTGTCCCTTGGTGAAATCCTAGATCGCACGTTTTCCCTCTATCGCCGCCATTTCTTGCTCTTTCTTGGAATTACCGCACTTCCGCACCTTCTGATTCTGCTCCTGAATCTGGGGCAGATCTTGTTCATGAAGGCGCCGGCAATGATTGCCAAACCGCCCCTCGATACTCAATTCCAGGCGCGAGGCGGCAGCGGATTGATGGCGTTTGGCCTTGGCGGGCTGTTGGTCGGCGGGGTGATTTACCTCGTGGCATATCTTTTTTCGCAGGGCGGCACAATCTATGCCGTCTCCGAGCTCTATCTCGGCCGCACCGCTACAATTAGTGCGTCTCTCCGCAAGGTCTGGGGACAACTTGCGAACCTTTTCGGCGTGTGCCTGCTGAACGGTTTGGCGGTCATGGGCGCGACGATTTTCCTGATTATTCCGGGCATCTACGTCGCCTGCCGGCTGATCACCTGTGTGCCCGCGGCTCTGTTGGAGGACTTGGGCGCGCGCGAGTCGCTCGAGCGCAGTTTTTACCTGACCAAAGGCAGCGCCTGGCGGGCACTTGTAATTTATGTTCTGTACTTCGTTCTCCTGTATGCCGCTGCACTTCTTTTCATGATTCCGTTCGGCGTTGCGATCGCGATGGCTGCAAAAGATCCGAGCATGGCGCGCTTGTCTCTGGGCCTTTTCCAGGTGGGCAATTTTCTCGCGGGAATTCTGGTAGGTCCATTCCTGTTGATCGCCACCTCGGTTTTTTACTATGACCTGCGTGTCCGTAAAGAAGCGTTTGATTTGCAGCTGATGATGAATCCCAGCGGCAATGTGCCCTCGGGAGCCTCGAGAATTCCATCGATGCTTTCCTGAAATTCGCGAGGCCAGCCACGCGGGGGACCCCAAGGTGCCGATGAAGCGACTCCTGCTCTGCGCTCTCCTCCTGCTGTCTGGGCAGCGCCGCTGTTCGGCATCCGGCCACTCGCAAAGCGGCTCTCCCGAGGCTTCGGCGCCCCCGTTCGTAACCTACGACGCTCCATCTTTCGCCGCGGAACTCCACAGGCTGTCGGACGCTCTCGGCAAGAATCCCTCGCCAGAAGAAATGGCAGCACTGCGGGATTCGCTCCCCAAACAATGGAACGTTAAAACCCCGGACGGCAGCTACTCCGTGTCGAGCGAATTCCTGCGCCACCAGCTCACGACCGGTCCAAGTGAAGCTGCCAGTGTCTGGATCGACCACCTGACGATGGAGACGGAACGCTACTCCGCTCCTCGCGATGGCACCCACGGCGATGCCAAGGCCGAACTCCAGCAAATCCTGGCTGGCGCCGAATTCGCGGGAGTCCGCCCTCCGAGCGCCTGGGACCTGTTTCGCCAGCGCCTAGCGGCCCGGCTGGAACGATTCCTGCTGCACATTTTCGGCGGCTTGGCGCGCTATCCCATCAGCGGCCAGATTCTGTTCTGGGTCGCCATCATCGTTGGAGTCGGCTTTATCGCACTCTGGCTATTTCGCTTCCTGGTCAGCAGGGACCGCCTGGACTCTTTGCCCCCCAGTGAAGTCCTCGCGGCTTCGCGGACCTGGCAAGAATGGATTCGCGCCGCCCGTGAAGCGGCCGGACGCAACGATTTCCGCGAAGCAGTCCACTCCGCATACTGGGCCGGAATCGTCCGCCTGGAAGAGACGGGGGTTGTGCCCAAGGATCGCACCAAGACGCCCCGCGAGTATCTGCGCCTGGCATCGGAGCCATCGCCCGACGGCATCCCCCCGAGTTCCGCGTACCGCGAGCCACTCGCAGCGTTGACCACGCGCCTGGAAAGAATCTGGTACGCCAATCGCGGCGCAGGCGCCGACGATTTTCTAGACACCCTGCGGCAACTGGAGGCGCTGGGATGCCAACTGGAATAGCCGCCTCCGACCGAAAACTGCTGCTCATCGGCGGAGGCCTGCTCCTCGTGTTGCTGATCGCCAGCGTGGTCCTGGCTCCTCCACCGGATCAATTCAATTCGCCGATTCCCTCGACGTACTCCGCCCAATCGGACGGCGCGGAAGCTGCCTATCGCTTGCTCTCGAAACTCCACTATCCGGTCCGTCGCTGGGAAACCTCTCCCACCGAACTGGACGCCGATCCCTCCAACATCCTGCTGATTCTCGCCGAACCCCTCCAACCGCCGAGCGCCGCCGAGCGGAAGGCCCTTAGGGATTTCGTCCAGGTCGGCGGCCACGTCCTGTTCACCGGCGCCAATATCGGCACGTATTTCCCCGAGGCCAATGTCGCTCCAGAAAGAACGCTCCCCTGGGAATCCTTCGCCCCAAACATTCCGTCGGTGTTGACGCGAGGCGTCCGGCACGTCAGCATTCATCCGCAGGCGTATTGGGGCAAGCTTGCCCCATCGCAGCTTTCTGTCTACGGCAACTCCGGCTCGCCCGCCGTGGTCACTTGGCTCATGGGTGAGGGCGAAATCGTCTGGTGGGCCGGCTCGACGCCACTCACGAACGCCGGGATCACCCGCGAAGACAATCTGGCGTTCTTTTTGAACGCCGTCAGAAACTGGTCCGTGGACGAACCCTACCAAATCTATTGGGACGAATACTTCCACGGCCAGCGCAGCTCTCTCTGGAGCTACGTGGCAAAAACCTCCCTGCCCTGGGGCGTTTTGCAAGTTGCCGTCCTAGCCGCCGCCGTCCTCTTCACCTTCAGCCGCAGAAGCGGCCCAATCTATGTCCCTGCGGAGGTTTCGCGGCTTTCTCCGCTGGAGTTCGTCGACACGTTAGGTGGCTTGTACCAGCGCGCGGGAGCGGCATCCTCGGCAATCGCCGTATCCTATTTGCGGCTGCGCTCCGTGCTGGTCCGGCAGCTCGGATTAGCGTCGAACACCCCCAACGCCGAATTGGCGCTAGCCGCGGAACACCGCCTGGGATGGAGCGGCTCGGAACTCGGCGACTCCCTGCACCGCGCCGAAATGGCCAGCCGCAACGCCAAGCTCCGTTCCCGCGAAGCACTGGAGCTGGTTCAAAATTTGGAGAAGTTCGCAGCAAGGCTGAACGTTCGAGCCCAATTCCAACGGGAGAAAACCTAACGTGCAACATCTTTCCGCGCTCGCCACTCAAGTACGCACTGGGCTTTCCAAGATCATCGTGGGACAGAAGGAAGTCGTCGATCAGCTATTGCTGGTTCTCGTGTGCGGAGGCCACGCGGTCATCGAGGGCGTCCCCGGCCTCGCCAAGACCCTCGCCGTGAAATCCCTCGCCCGCCTATGCGGCCTGGGTTTCCAGCGCGTGCAATGCACCGCCGATCTCATGCCCGCCGACGTCACCGGCACCAACGTCTTCAACCTGAGCAACAGTACCTTCAATTTCCATCGCGGCCCGATTTTCACCGACCTGCTTCTCGTTGACGAAATCAATCGCACCTCGCCGCGCACCCAGGCCGCCCTCCTCGAAGCCATGGAGGAACGCCAGGTGACCATCGACGGCACCAGCTATCCCCTCTCGGAAAACTTTACCGTCCTGGCCACGCAAAATCCCATCGAGTTCGAGGGCACCTATCCCCTCCCCGAAGCCCAGCTCGATCGTTTCCTCCTCAAGATTCGGATCACCTATCCCTCCGCCGCCGAAGAAATGCAAATCTTGATGCAATACGAAAAGGGCTTCGACCCCCGCCGCCTGGACAAAATCGTGTTTGATCCTCTCGATGCCTCTCTCCTCCCAGCGGCACGCCGCGAAATCCAGGACATCCGCGTGGAGCCGGCCCTGCACTCCTACGTTGTTTCCCTGGTGCGCCGCACGCGAGACTGGCCCGCCATCTCTCTCGGCGGCAGCCCTCGCGCCATCGTTGGCCTGTTTTTCGTAGCCCGCGCTCTCGCCGGAATGGACGGCCGCGATTTTCTCTTGCCGGATGACGTGAAGGCCGCCGCTCTTCCGGTCCTCCGTCATCGCATTCTGCTGAAGCCCGAAGCCGACCTGGAAGGGCTCACCCCCGATCAGGTCATCAGCCAGGTTATCTCCGCTGTGGAAGTGCCCAAGTAGCATGCGCGCCATCGCCATAAGGAATTGCCCATGAGTTCGCCGCGGCCCCTGGTGCCGCCAGCAGTGGCCGCCCACGCGCGCCCTCAAGGCCGCTTGTCATTCGGCTTTGGCCCGCGCTTCTTCGTAGCCCTGCTCCTCGGCTTTCTCTGGCTGGTCCCGGCCTGGTGGATACCCCGACTCATCGCCGCAATGATCTTGTGGGATGTGCTGGTCCTGCTGGCCTTCGCCACGGACCTGGCACGCCTGCCGAGCCCGCGGCAACTGGAGGGCCGCCGCACCTGGGAACACGCGCCATCGCTCGCCACTCCCTGCGAAGTCGCGCTGGCCGTCCGCAATTTCAGTGGCGTAGCAGTTCGTTGCGCGCTAGTCGATGAAACGCCGGTCTCTTTTCGCGCGGCTCCGCCTTCCCTCGCACTAGTCGTTCCGGCGGGAAAGCAAGCCGGCACGCACTACCCGATTCTTCCCGGCCAACGAGGCGATGTTCGCTTGGGCCGTCTTTTTCTGCGCTATCAAAGCCAGCTCGGTTTTGCAGAGCGCTGGGCCGCGGTAGAAATTTCGCAGACCGTCCGCGTTCTCCCCGACCTGGAGCAGGCTCGCCAGCAAGCTCTCTATTTGATCCGCAGCCGCCAGGTCGAAATGGAAAAGCGCCGCCGCAGGCGCCGCGGCCACGGCCGCGAGTTTGAAACCCTGCGCGAGTACCGCGCCGGAGACGAACTCCGCGACATCTGCTGGACCGCCACCGCCCGCCGCCATCAACTCACCACTCGCGTCTTCGAGATCGAGCGCAGCCAGGCCGTGTGGATCGTTCTGGATGCCGGGCGCCTCACCCGCGCGGAAATTCGCCCCGAACATGGCGATCTTCGTCTGGCGAAACTCGATTACGCCGTCAACGCCGCCCTTTCTCTAGCCCAGGTAGCCATACAGTGCGGCGATCGTGTAGGCCTGCTGGCCTACGGCCGCGGCATTCAGCAGAACGTTGGCGCCGGCCGCGGGCCGCAGCACCTGCGCAACATCGTGGATTGTCTGGCCATGGTTCGAGGCGAGGCCTCCGAGGCCGACCACTCGCGTGCCGCCCGCGTCTTGCTCACCGAACAAAACCGCCGCAGCCTCGTGGTCTGGATCACCGATTTCGCGGAAACGCCCACCACACCGGAAGTCATTGAGTACGCGATGCAAATGACCCAGCGGCACCTGGTCGTGTTCTGTGCCATGAGCCAACCGGACCTGGCCGCAGTCGCCGAAGCAACTCCAACCACTCCCCAGGAAATGTACCGCCACGCGGCGGCCCTGGAAATTGCCTCTCGGCGGGATTTGCTGATGCGCGGGCTACGGCAACGCGGAGTCTTCGCCTTTGAACTGCTTCCGGGCCTGCTCACTTCCTCGATCGTGAATCAATATCTGGACATCAAAGAGCGCAACCTGCTCTAACTCATCGACGCAAATCGATCGCCGCCACCAGCCAATGTAGGGGCGCGCTTTAGCGCGTCCCAGTCAACTCGGACCGCCCACCGAAACAACAGAGCCAAGACTCGCCGGTCCCTCCGCTCTACGGAACCGAAACAAATACGCCAGCAACGCCAGAAACAACACCGCCGCCAGCCCAAACTTCATAGCCACCGGCGCCTTTCCCGGCGAAAAAAATCCCTCGATCAAACCTGCAACGATCAACATAGGTATCGTCCCCAGCAAAAGTTGCGCCGCGCGCCCGCCGGCCTGCGCCAGCGAAATCTTTCTCGGCAAATAACCCGGAAACAGCAACCCTCGCGCGATCTCCAATCCCGCCCCGCCCGCAATGAAAATTGCCGGCAATTCCAGAACCCCGTGGGGCGCCACAAAACTCCACAGTTGCACGGCCATTCCTGCTTTCCAGGTAGCCGCTCCGATCGCTCCGATCAGCAGCCCATTCACCACCATCATCCAGATCGTTCCGAGCCCTCCGGTGATCCCCATAGCGAAAGTGCTGAACGCCACCGAAAGATTGTTGGTCATGATCCCAGAGGAAGCCAGCGGCTTAACGGTCACAATCGATTCCGTCCACATCTTGCGCTGCTCGATGGTCTCCATCATGCGCGGGCCCAGAAAACGATAGGCAAACGCCGAGTCGTGCCAGGTCACCGCCCACGCAGCAATTCCGGTCACCAAAAAAATCGCGAATGCCAAAAGAGTCTGCGGCAGTGTCTCCCGGAATATCTGCGGATAGGTGTCTCGATAGAAGCGTACCAATCCGCTGACCTTGGGTTTGTGCCCCAGGTAGATCAGGTTGTGGCTGCGTCCCAGAAGCTGGTTCAGGTATGTGGCTAGTTGCTTTGTGGTTACATCTTCCCGCACCGCCGCCAGGTCGGAAGCGGTTTGGCGATACAATAGGCCTAGTTCCTGCAACTCACTGTGGCTGAGCGCGGCAACGCCCCGACCCGATCGTTGCACCAGTTCTTCGAGGCGAGCCCAATAGGGTTTACGTTTCTCTAGCCAACGATTGGATATCATGTCGTTGAACCCGCCTAACGCCGGCCTACCCTTCGGCTCGTCACCCGACCAGCTTACCATCCAGACGCCGGAGCAAACCGCGCTTGATTTCGCGGTTGCCGGAATCGGCAGCCGCTTTCTCGCTCTAGCCTACGACATTCTGATTCAGATGCTGATTGGCACGGTTGTTTGGATCGGTGGCACGATGGCCATCGCTGGAATGGCGGCTGTTGCCCCGAGGGCTGGCATCTGGGGTTTCGCGATTCTTATGCTGTTCTCCTTTCTCCTCTATTTCGGTTACTACCCCTTATTCGAGATTCTTTGGAACGGCCAAACTCCCGGCAAGCGCAAAGTGGGCATCCGCGTAATCAAGGACTCCGGCCGCCCGCTCACGCCTGCCGAAACGATCGGCCGCAACTTGATGCGCATCGTGGACTGGCTGCCCTTTTTCTACGGCGTGGGGATGGTCAGCGCATTTTGCACCAAGGGGAACAAGCGGCTAGGTGACCTCGTCGTGGGTTCGCTGGTGGTTCGGGAAACCTCCCTGAGTGAATTGAAGCCTGCCTGGCAAACCGCTCCTGCGCCCGCCTCCTCTTCCGGGGCTCCTCTGGGCGCGGATCGCCTCTCACCGGAGGATTGCGCTCTCATTGATTCTTTCCTCACCCGCCGCTCCGCCCTGGATGTCGGCGTGCGCTTCCGCATGGCCGAGGAAGTCCTCCGCCGCCTTAAGCCCAAACTCACCCTGCCGGCCGAAAACACCCTCTCCTCGGAAAGGATTCTAGAACTCCTCGCTCACGAGCGCCGCGCCACCGGCAGCTTCTCCTAGAAAAGGATTCCAGCCCGTTTTTTCAGCCCCTGCAAAGCTTGGAACTCCAGGGCGGCCCTATGAATGCCCAGGAAACTGCTGCTTTTGAAGGGGATACGTATGCCCGCGACGCGGTTCGCCTGCGCCGCTGGGACGACTTGGCGAAAATCGAGGGCGCCCACGTGCCGCCTCTGCGCCACTATCGGGAAATATTGGAGTCGGTGTTGCGGCCTGCGGACTAGCAGCTGGTGCCTTCGGTATCGGACCTTGACCCCATTCGAGCGCGCCAATACCCGCCGCGATCATGGATGTCCGCCCGCGTCGTTCCACAAACGCCAGCGCTGGAGCCTCCCGATGAGTGTTTTTCTCTTGACGACTGATACCTTGTATAGTATAGTACTATCCGGGTACTACTATGAAGTGCCCCGCCTTGGGGCCTAGTTGCAGGCGTAAAGTCCGATCGCCTTAGCGTTAACCTTCTCGATACTACGGGATGTCTCTAAACACCTTTAGAATGAACACTTGCAAAAGTGTATCAAAACAAAGGACTTTAACTCCCTGTAGAATCAACACTTGCAAGAAAAGGGGGAGGGGGGCCCAGCACATCGGGGAGGCTATACCGGAAGACGCTATCCGCCGCGCCCGTCATCGCGCCAAGTCTTCCAGCGGCATCCGGTTCGTTCGCGGGCCCAGTAAGGCAATGATCACCGCCACCCCGCCCATAGCCGACGCCAGCAGCACAAAAACCGCAGGCACGCCGTAAACCAGCACCGCGCCGATCAACAGCGAAGAAAGCGCCGCGCTCAACCGGCTCCAGCTATACGTGAAGCCCACCCCGGTGGCCCGGATGCGGGTAGGGAACAGCTCCGCCTGATAAGCGTGAAACGTGGCGGAGAACCAGTAGTTGCAAAGCGTCAGCAGCGCCCCAAACGCGATCACCGCTACGGGCGTAGTGGCGTTGCCGAAGCCCAGCCCAAATAGCGCCACCAGCAGCGCCAGCACCACGATGGTCCACTTGCGCTCCAAGCGGTCCGAAGTTATTGCCCCAAGCAGCGGCCCGATCGGCGAAACCAGGGCGATCAGCAAGGTGTACTCCAAGGAATGCAGCAGCGAAACCCCGCGCTTCAATAAAAAGGTCGGCGCCCAGTTGGCAAACCCGTAGAAACCAATCGTTTGCAGCGCCTGAAATAGGATGAGCATGACGGTACGCGACAAATACGGCTGCCGCCACAGCTCCGCAAACGAGCCGCGCTCCGCCGCTGCCATCGGAACCTGGCGATTCGGGGCGATCTCGATTTCGGCGGGACTCGCTGTCGCAAACGATTCTGCTTCCAGCGCCGCGACCACCGCTTCGGCCTCCGCGATTCGCCCGCGGCTCTCCAGCCAGCGTGGTGATTCCGGCAACTTGCGCCGGAACCACCAACTCAGCAGCGCCCCGCTGCCGCCAATGACCATCACCCAGCGCCAACCGGCGAACAGAAAATGGGTCGGCACCAAAAGTCGCGACAAAACCGCCGCTACCGGCACCGCGCTGAATCCCGCAACCTGAGTGATGGCCACGTACCGCCCGCGCGCGCGTCCCGGCACGATCTCCGTGACGTATGTGTCGATGACGATAATTTCCGCCCCGATGCCCAGGCCCGCGAAAAAACGCAGCCCAATGAGCCACCCCGCCGAAGGCGCGAATGCCCCGGCCAGCGTAAACACCGAATAAATGAGCAACAACGAAATGAACGCGCTGCGCCGCCCCATGCGGTCGCTACCCATCCCAAACACAATGGTCCCGAAAAACATCCCCAGAAATCCGGAAGCCACAAAAACGCTGAATTGTTTAAGAGAAAAGAAACCGGACTGCTGCAGCGCCGCCCCGATGTAGGCAACGATAAAAATATCGTAGAGATCGAAAAAGTTTCCCAGCGAAACCAGCGCAATAAATCGCCGGTGAAAACTCCCCAGCGGCAACCGCTCCATCCGCAATGCAATCGAGGAGCCCGCAACGTGTGTCGAGGAATTCATCGGAAAGCTTGACCCGCGAGCACTTGTAGGGGCGCAGCACTGCTGCGCCCCAGCTTGGCACTCACTTAACCTGCTCGACCAAACCGATTTTCTCGAGCGCCTGAAGATACTCGACGATCAATTCCAGCGGAACCGGACCATACTCCGCCGAAACCGCGTGCGAATCTCCAAAGGATTGCGAGAGCCATCGACAAAGTTGAGAGTCTCGTACGCATACTCTTCGCCAGTTCCCCAAAGGCCTTCGTAGCTCAACAATTTCGGCATCGCGACCCCGGTGGCCTTCGCATGGTCCGCGAAATAGTCGTAGCCAAAGACGGAGAGAGGCCCTTTCACATTCTCTTTGTCGCCGATACACGTCGGCAAAACCCATCAACAGCACGGTGTCGGAGCACATCCCTTCGGAGTGCTCTGAATATTGTCGTGCATTCTCGCCAGGTACGGCTCGCGGAGGTTCTGCGAAGCTGAAGCAAGTCTTCCGATGGAGTCGACAAGGGGTCGCATCTGCTGAGCTCGAATGGCGATGTGACTTCGCCACCGTCGCATTCGGAAAATTGTCGCGCGGCGCAGCCGAATCTCCATGGCTGCCCGCAAGGAGCGCGTTTCCAGCAATCGCAGGACGCTCTGCGCGTCGCGATCGGTCATCTGCGCCAGGAAATAGCCGCTAGGCGGCACCGATGAACGCGGCGCGTTTGAGTTTCGTGGTGTCGATGTTCGCGGCGGTGTCGAAGTTCGTGTGGATGTAGCGGTCCGGCCAATCATTCAAATAAATCGACGGAATTTTGAACGAGGAATCCTGATAGACATCGTGGTCGCTACCCATGGTGTACGGGCCGAATCGCGCTTGCAGCGGCTCCTTGCCGCCTTCGGGCGCCACGAAGGGATATTCCGCGTCGCCGGTCGTCGCGAATTTGTACGACTGATCGTTCACGAATTCCGCAAACGCCCAGGCCACGTCGTGCACAAACGACGGCAGGCTCATCGGCCCGCGCGTCACGTGAAACACCGCCTTGGTCACCGGACCGCCACCGACCATGTCCATGTGAATCACGGCTTTGATGCGTTGCGCAAATTCCGGCTTGGCATTCAGCAGCGTCACCGTGCCTTCGATTTCCGGCGGCCAGATGAAGCGAATGGTTCGCGCCGGGCGGGCCAACTTTCCTTCGTCGATCAGTTTCTGCAGCGTGCGCGCGACTTCGAGAATCGTTACGCAGCCGCTGGCGTTGTCGTTGGCTCCCGGACGCTGGTGATCCAGATGGCAGCTGAACGCGATCTCTTCTTCCTTGAGTTTCGGATCGGTGCCGGGAATCGTCGCGGTGACCACTTCGTAGTTCCCGGGATGCTGTCCGGCCTTCACAATGGCGTGCAGCCAAATTTTATCGCCATGCGCCAACCGCTCGCGCATCACCCGCGCCGTCTTCAACGAAACCATGAAGCCGAATGTCTTGTTTGGCGAAAACGTTTCGAGGTGTCCCCAGCGAATTAAATTTTCGTCCTCGCCCCACCAAGCCGTCTTCTGGTTCTGCGCGTAACTCACAATCCCCGCCGCGCCAAATTTCCCGACCGCCAAATCCTGCACCGCGCCAGGTTGCGCGCCGGCGAGAACGATCTTGCCCTTCACATCCTTGCCAGCGTAGTCGCTTTCTTTAGTGCCCTCGCCCACGTCCACCAAATCCGCAGTCACCTCCGCGCTCTCGCTGTCTTCCGCCAGAACCACTGGTTCCGCTTCGTAGCTGGCAATTTTTAGCGTCGCGCTGCCGTTTTTCATTTCCCACAGCTCCGCAAATTCCGCGTCCCACGCGGGACGCGAGCGCTGCGTGCCGTAGAAGATTTTCCCGTCGGCGGGAAATTGCAGGATAGCCACATCGCTCAAGCCGTAAGCGCGCGCGCGCTCCGCGACCAACTCAGCGGCGGAATGAAACCCCCGCGAGCCGCGCTGCCGGTGCAATCGCGCGACGCCCTCGAGATTCCGCTTGGCGGTCTCGCCGCTCAATTCCTGAGCCAGCGCGGCGACGTCTCTCTCCGGAAGCAGCGGCGGCTTCTGCGCCGTCGCGCCTTGCGCAAAGAACAAGACCGCCGCGAAGATCAATACCTTTGCGATCGCTCGCACATCAGCCTCCGCAGCCCGCATTCCCGCTGCGGGCGCATTCTACCTTTATTTGTATGTGGCTGCTTGTGGCAGGCCGACGCGAGCAAGCGAGCAGCTTCGTCGGGATGACTCGGATTGCGGTTTCGTCTAAACCACACTTCGTCGCAACGCGAGCGGCGAGTCAGGCAACTAGGCTTCTTCTTCCACCAAATGCTCGCCGTGCGCCATTTTGTGAGCGGCAATTACCTTGTCCGCCAGCTCCGGCGGGACGTAGTCGTAGTGGGAAAACTCCATCGAGTAACTCGCGCGCCCCTGGGTCTTGGAAATCAGGTCGTTGGCGTACGTCAGCATTTCCGCGAACGGCACTTGCGCTTTGATAATGACGTTGTGGCCGCGCGCTTCGTTCCCGGCGATGCGTCCCCGGCGCGAGCTGAGGTCGCCCATCAAATCGCCGGAATACTGATCGGGCGCGTAGACTTCCACGTGCATCACCGGCTCCAGCAGCGCCGGCTTGGCCAGCTTCATGCCTTCTTTGAACGCCAGCGAGCCCGCGATCTTGAAGGCCATGTCGGAAGAATCGACATCGTGATACTTGCCGTCGTACAGAATGGCCCGGAAATCGACGACCGGGAATCCCGCCAGATAGCCGCGCGCGGCCGCATCGCGAATCCCCTTCTCCACCGACGGAATCCAGTTCTTCGGAATCGCGCCGCCGAACACGTCGTCCACAAACTCCACGCCCTTGCCGCGCTCCACCGGCTCCATCTTGATGCGGCACACGCCAAACTGTCCGTGACCGCCGGACTGTTTCTTGTGCTTGCCCTCCACGTCGGCTCTGCCGCGAATGGTTTCGCGATAGGGAACCTTGGGCGGCTTCAGGGTCAGATCGACGTGATATCTCTTGTGCAGCTTGGCCACCACCACTTCGATGTGCTGCTGGCCCGATCCCGCGAGCAGAAATTCCTTGGTCTGCGGGTCGCGCGAGAAACGCAGCGCCGGATCTTCTTCCAATATTTTGTGGATCGATACGCCGATTTTGTCCTCGTCGGCGCGGGTCTTCGGTTCGATCGCGAAGGTGATGGAAGGCTCCGGCAACTGCGCGGGACTGTAGAAAATGGGCGCGGCTTTGTCACCGAGGGTTTCGCCCGTGGTGGTCTCTTTCAGCTTGGCGATGGCTCCGATATCTCCGGCGTGGAGCTCCGCAACTTCGGTGAGCTGTTTGCCCTGCACCAACTGGGTGTGCTGGAAGCGTTCGGGCATGCTGCGGCTGTAATTAGTGAGCGTGGCGTCGTT
The DNA here is from genome assembly GCA_963788495.1 of uncultured Acidobacteriota bacterium. GTDB lineage: Bacteria > Acidobacteriota > Terriglobia > Acidiferrales > UBA7541 > Acidiferrum. The sequence goes on from CAWBGX010000011.1 coordinate 148,042, forward strand.
TTTCAACACTCCGCTCTTCACCTTGAAATAATTAATGCGTCCGGCGAAGGGATCGGCGAGGGTCTTGAAAACGAAAAGGGACAACGGCTGGCCGTCATCGTACTTGCGCTCGATGCGCTCGCCCTTTCCGCTGGGTTCTTTGAAGCCAATCTGGGAGTGCTCGTCGGGATGCGGAAACACATCGGCGATAAACGTCAGCAGGCTGGCGGTGCCCACGTTGCGCAGCGCGGAAACCATCAACACCGGAAAGATTTTCTCGGCCACGATGGCTTTGCGAACACCGGGAATGAGATCCTCGATGGGAATGGTGCCTTCCCGGAAAAATTCCTCCATCAGCTCATCGTCGCCTTCCGCGATCATTTCCACCAGTTTTTCGTGGGCTTCCTTGGCCTCATCCGCCAGCGCCGCGGGAATCTCTTCGATGGAGGGCTTGCCGTCGCCATCGGGCTTGTACAAGTGGGCCTTCATGCCCACCAGGTCGATCACGCCGCGAAAACCTTTTTCCGCGCCGATGGGCAGCTGCAGCGCCACCACGTTGCGCCCAAAAACCTGCTCCAGCGACTCCATGGAGCGTTCGAAGCTGGCCAGCTCGCGGTCCATCCAGGTCAGCACGAAGGCCCGGGGAATATCGTATTCGGTGCAGTAGTCCCAAACTTTTTCGGTGGTAACTTGCGCGCCCACGTGCGCGTCGACGGCGATCAGCGCGGCATCCGCCGCGATCAGCGAAGCCTTGGCCTCGGTGATGAAGGTCGAGTAGCCGGGAAGATCCAGAAAATTTATTTTAACGTTGGCGCCGGAGCACAGGGTGCAGGGCCATTCGGCGTGAGCGATGCCGGTTTGAATGGAGATTTTTCTGCCGATTTCTTCTTCGTCCCAATCGGTGGTGGTGCTGCCCTCCGCAACTTTCCCCCAGCGCGGGGTCATGCCCGCGGTGTAGAGCAACGACGACACCAGTTGCGTTTTCCCGGTGCCGCCGTGGCCGACAATGCCCACGTTGCGAATGTCCTTGGTGAGATAGCTCTTCATGCAGACCTCCATTTGACGAGGTCCGCCCTGCGGGATGGAGGCGCGGGCCTGCGCCTGAGCGATGCTGGTGTGGCTGGTGCCGACCGCGCCGCGGGCGCCCGAACATCAGGGCTTCGCAGGAGTCGAGAAGGAGAACGCGGCCGTTACCTGGGTCCTCGCGGGTGCGAGGGCGAAGGTCCAACGAAACTTACCCCTGTCCGCTCTCCAACGGGCGGATGCTAGCACACGCCTCGGCGAAGGGCAATTGAGCGTCCACGCGAAGCAAAAACCCCCGGGCTGATGCCGCGGCACGCACCCAAGATATGGCGGTAAGGACACTGCTGCTTGCGCGGCTGTCTTACATACAGGTAAGATGGTCGTAGTGAGAAAGCCCGCGCCGCAACAACCGGAAGTTTTTACGACCACTATTAGCTCCAAAGGCCAAATGGTTCTTCCGGCCCCAGTACGTTCCCGGCTGGGCCTGAGGAAAGGCATGCGCATTAGCATCTCGCTGGTGGACGGTGAGGAAGGACCGATTGTCCTTCGGCCGGTCACCCAGGAATTCATTAGCAAACTTTGCGGTTCCTTCAAGGGCGCTGGTGGCGCTCTGGAGTTTCTGCGGCAGGAACGACGAAGAGAACGAGAGCGCGATCGGTGAGACGGTATGTGCTGGACGCCAATGCGGTTTTGATCTTTCTTGGCGGCAGCCTTGGAGCCCGCCGCGTCAAGGCCCTATTCGCCGACGCCAATCGTGCGCAAGGCTCGTTGTTGATGTCCGCTGTGAACTGGGGCGAAGTCGTTTACTGTCTCTGGAAGCAATCGGGTCAGGGCGAGGTTCAACGGTTGAACAAGGAGGTTGCCCACCTGCCTCTGGTCATTCTGCCGGTTGACCGCGGACGAGCGGCGCACGCAGCGGAGATCAAAACGCGGCACGGATTAGCTTACGCGGATAGCTTTGCCGCCGCGCTGGCGCTGGAACATTCCGCAGTCCTGGTCACCGCCGACCCCGAATTCACCAAGGTAGGGAAGCAGCTGAAACTGCTATCGCTGCCGCGTCACAAGACTTAGCGGAGTAAGCCGGTCGGAGAGCGCTCAGCGGGGCGAAGTCCCTTCCTGGACCCGATTGTCTTTTCACGGCGTTTGTTCCGTCTACGGGCTCAGACTCACCTGGCTGTCCTTCAGCACCCGCAGTTTCCAAGCGCAGTCGGCGTGACCGTTGGATCGAACCATAATATCGTGCACGCCCACGGGCAGCTTTAGAGTCGCAGGCACACTGCCGACGAAGGCGTCGTCAACCCAAATACCCGCGCCTTCGGGCTTCGAGAGAATCACGGTGCCATAAGAATCCGGCGCGGGTTGCTTTTCCGCAGATTCCGTCGAGCCGAGAGACGCGGATAGTTTTTCGGGAGGTGGCTCGTTGTCGGGGTAAAAGTGGTGAAGGACGGCAAGCAATTCCGACGAACTAAGGGCAAATCCGATCCCGGTAACGCTGCTCTTGATGATCTTCTGCGTGTTGATTCCAATGACTTCGCCTTTGGAATTCAAGAGCGGGCCACCGCTGTTGCCTGGGTTGATCGGCGTATCCGTCTGAATCCAGGTTCCCGGTCCTGCGCGGGAAAATTTCCCGACCGCGCTGACGATGCCGCGAGTGACGCTGAAGAACATGGCGTCTCCGGGATTGCCGATGGCCAGAACGCTTTCTCCCTGTTGAATGCTCGCAGGGTCGGCCAGCTTAAGGTGTGGGAAATGACTGCCCGGCACTTTGGCCAGAGCGATGTCCAGATCGCCGTCGATATATACGACTTTAGCTTCCAGTTGCTGTCCGCTGGAGAGTACGGTCAGCAGGGATTCCTCGCCGCGAACCAGGTGCGCATTGGTGGCAATCACTCCGGTATCGGTGACAAAGAAGCCCGACCCGGCCTTGCTCAAGCCCTTGAGATATACGACGGCAGGCTTGGCCCGCGCGACAAGTTCTTCCAGGGGAACCTCCGGTTCCGTCCCGGGCTCGGCCTCGCCGGAACCCCCGGCCGAAATCTTGCCCGTGAAGGTCTGCGCGATCAGATACAAGTCAACATGGAAGTGGTCGCTTTTGAGCAGCCAGTATTCCCCGTGGTTGCGGCCGTTCAAGCCCACCCAATTCATGGGGCCTTCAGTCAGTGAAATTTCCTTGGTGGCGTAGCCGGCCAGGCTGACGCGGACCACCATGGGATGCTCGAGTCGCGCTCCCAGCGAGGTCTTGGTGCGGTGAAAATAGCCGCCCGGCAAGTCTTTTTCGCAGGGCGTGGTGCCGATGGGGACTCCATCGATTTCCACCGTGGCGCCCGGCGGATTGCTGGTGATCTTCAGGGTGTCTGCCCGCACGGGCTGCGCGTAAACCAAGAGCAGGACACCAACTGCAAAACGACAGGTCGCTTTCACACGGCCACCCGCTCAACGAGATAAATACTGATTTATATTACCATATATTAATATACGCTGGCAGCCAATGGAGGAAGGCTCGATATCAGTGAGGGCCGATACTTTTGTAGCCCCGGCATGACAATACCGGGAGCCGCGGGTATTTGGGGAAATGGGGATCGCTCGACGAGAGCTGGCACAACAAAAAATGTGAACCGCGCGCCGATTCGATGCCCCGCGCATGAACGCAATCGGAGCAGAGTCCGACGCGCATTCGATCCTGCTCCGGCTGATCCGCGGATTCCATGGAAACAGCATAACGCAATCCAATTCCGCGGCCCACGGAGCAGCGCCGCCAAGAGCGCGGCGAGATTGTCCGGCGCGAATCTACGCCCAGCGGAGCAGTCGCCAAGCAAGGGCGTCGTTGCTAAACTCGTGGAGAGACTTCCTACCGGCCAGTCGAGAAGTCCGAGGAAAACATTCCGCATGCGTGTCTTCCGGTTTTTCCCGGCGCCTATCTTCTGCATGATTTGCCTTTCCGCGGCTTGGGGGCAAGACAAGCCGCCAGACCAGCCTCCGAAACAATCTCAGCAACAGAGCCAGAACAAGAATGAAGCGCAGACGCCGGACCCCGACGAAATCACTGCGGTTCCCAACCGCCCCACTTTTGCCACTACGGCCGAGGCCGTGCAGCGCGGCGTGCTGGAAATCGAATACGGGTTGGAGGCCGCCAGCGGCCACCAGAACATGAATGGGCTGCTCAAGTTCGGCATCTTCGAGAATCTGGAGCTGCGCCTGGCGAACAATCCCTTTGAACGCGACGCCGGGGTCACAGGAATCACCGATTCCGGCGCCGGCTTCAAGTTCAAGGTATTTCGCCAGAAAGGCTCGCGTCCCACCTTCTCGGTTTTGTATACCGCGACGCTGCCGACGGCCACCGCCGGCCTGGGCACCGGCGCCGTGGGGCATTCCGTGCAGCTGTTGGTCAGCAAGGATTTCGGGAAACATCATCTCGATGTAAATGAGGGAGTGCAGTTCGTGGGGCACCAGGGCGACGGCGGGGTTCGACCGCAATTATTTTACCGCGCTGTCGTATTCGCACCCGATTACGGAAAAGTGGGGCTGGACCGCGGAGATTGCGGGATTCAGCCGGACGAACATAACGACGCCAGCGACGCTGACGCTGCTGGGAGCGGGGACCTACAACGTATCGTCGCGGCTGGTTCTGGACGGCGGCGCGTATATCGCGGGCTACGGAAATTTGCCGCGGTTCACATTTTTTGCCGGCGCGACATACTCGATCGCGGATCTCTACCGCCGCCATTCCGGCGGCGCCAGCAAAAAACACTGAGAAGAGTTCGGGCCGAGACCCCGCGGCCGTTACCGAGCAGAGGCGGATGGCGGGGAAGCGGGCGGCGCAGGCGTTGCCGGAGCCGCTGCGGGGGTGGCCGGCTCGGGCGTGCCGGGTTTGGCGAATTCGGCGTCATCGAGCTCCGGGTTCAGCTCGATTTTATCGATGATGATTTTTTGCGAGAGGTCGCTGGCCGAGGTGCCGGAAGCGATCTCAAAGGCAAACTTCAGGCCGTCCACGTCGCGGTAATCGCTGAAATACGATTCGATGGGCAGCTCGCGGCCTTCGAAGTGGCGCTTGCCTTCCCACTTGAGGAGCAGAAAAGAGCCGGCGTCGAAGAGATAGTAGCGGACATCTCCGTTCTTGGTGGTTAGTTTCAGGCGCCAGGCGTTCTTGTCGCCAACTTTGTCTTTTCCAACCAGGGTAATCAGATTTCCCTTTCGCCGGTAGTCCACGAGCGGACCATCGAAGTCAGATTCTTCGGCAATGTTCTTCAGATCCTCGTCGGGCATGGTGTCGGGAATCATTTTTCCGGCGAAGGGATTGTTGGCCCAGCCGGTTTTTCCATCGTAGACGCGGACCATGGTGAGGTTCTGCACGGCCAGGGTCATACGCATTTTGAGGGGGCGCTTGAGTTCGACGACAAAGGGACCAGAGGCATCCGTGCCGAAAGAGATGGTTCCGGAAACGCGCTGGGACTTGACGGCGCGAATCTTGTCGAGGCCTCCGCGGGCGGCGAAAACCTTGGCGACGACCGCGGAGGCGGTTTCCGCGCGCACCGCCGGTGCGAAACCGCAGAAAATCAAAGAGACGACCAACAGAGAGCACAGGCGGCGGGCTTTTATTTTCATGGACGGACCGTTTGCGCCGCAGCCCCTGGGGCGCCACGCGCACTCTTCATCGTAGAGGCAGAGGCGGTGGAGGTCAATTCGTTGCGCGAGCACGTTTGTCTAGCGGGCCGGGCGCTGCGGGCGGGCCAGAATCCTTAGCGGCCAGCGGGAGTAGGGCGCGGCCCTCGGCGGCGGGAAGGCGGACGCCCAGAATCGCCGCGAGGGTGGGCGCGATGACGCGCATGTCGATCTGGCCGACGGAATGAGGGCCCCAACCGGGGCCGCGTAAGAAGAAGGACGAATTCATATCGGGGACGTCGGGCCAGTAGCCGTGCATGCCTTTGTAGGTGCTGGCGGTGACCAGGTCGCCGGAGAGGCCTTCGCCGGTAACGAAGCCGGGACGAAGAGCGACCAAAAACGAGGCGTCCGGAAAACCTCCGCGAGCGTGCAATTCGTCTTCCGAGACGATGCGATCGATGCCATTGGCGGAATCGGCCGCCAGCTTGGCGAGAAGATCGGCGACTTGCGCCTTGGTGGCGGCATCATTCTTGTCGTGCAGCATGATGGCCTCGGAACCTCCGGCGCCCCAGATGGTGGCCTTCCAGGATTTGATTTGGTTTTTGTCGTCGATTTCAATCAGACCCGCTTTGCGGAAGGCGACGGCGAGGTTGAAAGATTTGTCCGTGCGGACGAAGCCGTGGTCGGAGACCACGCAGACCACGGCGGCGGCGCCGTAAGTGCGTTGGATGGACTCGAGAACGCCGCCAAGAGCCGCGTCGATACGCTCGAGCGTGGCGATACTCTCCGGAGAGAAAGGGCCCGTGGCGTGTTGTTCGTGGTCCAGGGCGGTCATGTAAATGGTGGCGAAGGCGGGGCGCTTGAGTTCGATGAGGCGCGCGGCGAACTTGGCGCGGGTTTCGTCGCCGGTGATGGTTTCGTCGATGCCATCAGCGTAGGGACCGAGATCCTTCTCGAGAACTTCAAGAAGGCCGGGCGTGGCCAGGACGCGCAGCAGCTTGCGGTCGTCCGGCGTGCCGGCGCGCCAGTACTGCGGCAGATTCCAGGTGATGTGCGCGGCGACGCTGACGGGCCAGTGAACGTTGGCGGTGGTCAGGCCGGCGGCGGCAGCGGCGTCCCAGAGAGTGGGAACCTGGATGTCTTCGGCGTACCAATACCATCCGCCGAAATTCTTGCGCAGCGGGTCGAAGGTGTTATTGGCATAGATGCCGTGCTTGGCGGGCGAGGCGCCAGTGAGCAGTGTGGTGTGGCTCGGATAGGTCACGGTGGGAACGACGCCGTGGACGCCGGTGGAGTAGGCGCCCTCACGGACGAAGCCGCGCAAATTGGGGATCTTGAGGCCGTGGGCGTCGGCTTCGAGGACGTACTCGGGTTTGAGACCGTCGATGGAGATGAGGATGACGGCGGGGCGGGGCGGCTGACCCGGATGGGGTCGAGGAGCGGCGGCCACAGAAGGCCAGAAGCACGCGACAACAACAAGCGCAATGCAGTGCAAAGATCGAACCGTCAGAAGGTTAGGCCGCGGCATCTGGGATCCCCGGGTGCGACGCTGCCAGAATATCGAGAAGCGGCGAATCACAGGCGAATGAAACGTTATACGGCGCAAGGCTCGCCGAATGCCGCTTATCGAAGGGCCTTCCTTAAACGTTTGGTGGTCTTCAACAACTGCCGCTTGAGACTATCGACCTGTTTCGAGATGTCCTCAAGCTCTTTCTTGGCCAGAACGCCGGCCTTGGCAACTTTATGAGCGGTGCGATCGGCTTTGCCCATGGCTGATCCAATTTTCACCGCGACTTGCGTGAGCTTGCTCTTCTTCGCCATTCGATCCCCCCAGAAACACCTTTGCCATCGTATGCCCGGCGATCCTCCACCGTCAACGAGCGAAGAAGTTTTGTCACAGAGCCGACGGAGGGAACAAGCGGATCAAAACAAAAAATACCGCTGCGCCAATGGCAGCACCCGCGCTGGTTCGCAGGTGACCAGCTGTCCATCCACGCGGACCTCATAGGTCTCGGGATCGACATCGATCTTGGGGGTGGCGCTGTTGTGGATCATGTCTTTCTTTCCGATGCGCCGGCAATTTCGCACGGCGGCGGCCATTTTTTTCAGTCCAATTTTTTGCGGCAAGCCCGCCGAAAGAGCGGCCTGCGAGACAAAGGTGATGCTGGTCGCAGCTGTGGCTCCGCCAAAGCTCCCGAACATCGGGCGATACAGCACCGGCTGCGGCGTCGGAATCGAAGCGTTGGCGTCGCCCATCACGCTCCAGGCGATGAATCCTCCCTTGACCACCATCTCCGGCTTCACTCCAAAGAACGCCGGCTTCCACAGCACCAGGTCCGCTAATTTTCCCGGCTCGATCGAGCCGATCTCCGCCGCCATGCCGTGAGTGATCGCCGGATTGATGGTGTACTTGGCGACGTAGCGCTTCGCGCGCTGATTGTCGTTGCGGCTGGAATCTTCCGGCAGCGGTCCGCGCTGCGACTTCATCTTGTGGGCCGTTTGCCAGGTGCGGATAACGACTTCGCCTACGCGCCCCATGGCCTGGGAATCGCTCGACAACATGCTGAGGACGCCCATGTCGTGCAAAATATCTTCCGCCGCGATGGTTTCCGGCCGAATGCGGCTTTCCGCGAAAGCTACATCCTCCGGTACCTGCGAATTCAAGTGGTGGCACACCATGAGCATGTCCAGATGCTCGGCGATGGTGTTGACGGTGTAAGGCCGCGTGGGATTCGTCGATGAGGGAAGAATATTCGGGTGCGCGGCGATGGCAATGATGTCCGGGGCGTGGCCTCCTCCCGCTCCCTCGGTGTGATAGGTGTGGATGGCGCGTCCGTTAATCGCGGCCACCGTGGCTTCCAGGAAACCCGCTTCGTTGATGGTATCGGTATGAATGGCGGCTTGGACGTCGAATTCGTCGGCAACTTTCAGGCATGCGTCGATCGCCGCCGGGGTGGTTCCCCAATCTTCGTGCAACTTCAGCCCGCACGCGCCCGCCTCCATTTGCTCGGCTAGTGGCGCGCGCGTCGCGGCATTTCCCTTGCCGAGAAAACCGAAGTTCATGGGCCAGGCCTCGGCCGCCTGCAACATGCGCGCCAGATTCCATGCTCCCGGCGTGCACGTGGTCGCGGCGGTGCCTGTGGCTGGTCCTGTTCCGCCGCCGATCATGGTGGTGATGCCGCTGGAAAGCGCTTCGTATACTTGTTGCGGCGAGATGAAGTGGATGTGGCTGTCCACGCCGCCGGCGGTGACGATCTGATTTTCTCCGGCGATGACTTCCGTGCCGGCGCCGACGACGAGTTCCGGGTCAACGCCGTCCATCGTATCGGGATTTCCAGCTTTGCCGACTTTCACGATGCGCCCGTTCTTGATCCCGATATCGCCTTTGACGATTCCCCAATGATCGAGAATCACGGCGTTGGTAATGACCAAGTCGAGGGTGCCACGCTCGCCCTCCCGCAGCGCGCTGCTGCTTTGTCCCATCCCGTCGCGAATCACTTTTCCGCCGCCGAAAGTGATTTCGTCGCCGTAGTGCGTGAAGTCTTTCTCGACTTCAATCACCAAATCGGTGTCAGCCAAGCGAATCCGGTCGCCCTTGGTCGGACCGTACAGATCCGCATACGTCCGCCGCGGAATGTTCAGGCTCAACGGTCCTGCTCCTCTCCGCTAAACGCAAAATTCGCCTTCTTAGCCCGTTCGAGCGCCCGCTCCCGCATTCCCGTAGCCGCCAGCGCACCGTCCACCAATCCGTTACAACCCTGGATCACGCGCGATCCGCCAAACTCCGTGAGTTCTACTTCCTTTTCTTCTCCGGGCTCGAAACGCACGGCGGTCCCCGCCGGAATGTTCAGCCGCATGCCGTAGGCCGCGGCGCGATCGAATCCCAACGCTCGATTGGCCTCGAAAAAATGATAATGGCTCCCGACCTGAATCGGCCGGTCTCCGGTGTTCTTCACCAGCACTCGCGCGGTCCGCCGTCCAACATTGGCCGCAATCGGCCCGCCAGCCTGGTCCAGAAAATATTCACCTGGCTTCACATTTTTTCCTTGTCGCGAATGGTACTTCTACCGGATCGGGTCATGAATGGTCACCAGCTTGGTCCCATCCGGAAACGTGGCCTCCACCTGCACCTCGTGAATCATCTCCGCCACGCCTTCCATCACCTGTTCCCGCGTAAGAATGTTCCCGCCGGAACTCATGATTTCGGCAACGCTCTTTCCATCGCGCGCCGCTTCCATGACCTCGGCGGACAGGATGGCCACCGCTTCCACGTAGTTGAGCTTCAAACCGCGAGCCTGCCGGCGCCGCGCCAGGTCGGCCGCAAAAGCGATCATCAATTTTTCCTGTTCACGCGGCGTTAAATGCAAAGGCAGCCCTCTGCTTGAAATCTCCGGATCGCGCTGCGCCGGACCGGCATCAATTCACTTTTCTCGGCAGCAGGGCGTCTCGCCCATATAGTCGCAACTTGGCTGTCCGCCACAGCGCTTGCAGCCCTGGGAGAACATCGCGGCCACGGCTGGCCGCACAGCGCACCACCAATCCATGCGCGGTGAGCGTGCTGATTCCCCACAGCGTCCTGCCCGGGAGGCAAAACCCCGCAACGGCCTCGCGCAGATGCTGCTCCAACTCCGGCCACGCGCTGGCTTCCAGTCCGACACGGCAAATATAAAAGGTCGCCCAAGTCCGGTAAGGCCCGAGCCGGGCCAGCGAGGCGACTCTGTGCTTCTCGGGCTCGATGCGCACTCGCTCGATGGCGATAGGCCGGCCCACGGCTAGCAAATCTGTCTTCAGCTCGACGCCGGCATATTCGAATATCTCCCCGCGCGCCTCTCGCCCCGGCGCCAAAATTTCCCACCAGAACAGCCCCGCGCCCGATGATAGTCGAATGCAGGTCCTCTGAGAAAAGCGCGCCCCCGCGAAGGGAATCAGCGGATCGGGCAGATATTCGAGCAGCGCATTTTCGCCAACGGTAACTTCATTCGCCTGCGTGGTAACCTGCGCTTCATCCCGTGGCCGATAAACCCGCGTGGCACCGGTGGTGGTGATCTGCGCGCAAGCCTCCGAGCCAACGTTCACTGCCAGTCGCCAACGGTCTCCACCCAGCAGTCCGCCGGAAACATTGTGAAGGTGAACCATGGCCGCTCCGTCTTCCATGGCAAAGGCGCGCACCACTCTCAGCGGAGGCTCCTGATGGCTGCCAGCCAGCACCGTGCGCCCCGACAGCTCATCGCGCGCGAAATCGAGCCGCAGGGAAGCCCGTACCTGACCGCCGGGCGCGGGGAAAACTGCTTTCGTGGCGAGTTCGGTTTCCGCGATGCCAGCCATGGTGTCCATCGGGCAACCTCAACTGACGAACAAGCGCGTAAGCAGGCCCGGATGTTCCATGGCGCCCCAATCCAACAGGGGCATGAAGCAACAAACATCGTCAATCGCGCACGTCGCGCTCCGGTTGGCGGTCTCTAAAATCGCCGGCTTCAGGTTCCATAAAATCTTCGTCGCGGCGCTCTGCCCCAACGGCAAAAGCCGCTGGCACGCCGAAACCAAGCTGGCGATCGATTGATGCAGGTAAGCAAACACCGCGCGATCCTCGGCGAATCCCAGCACCCCGCCGACCAAGCCAAACGCCGGGCTGTGATGGACGGCGCTTGCCGCCCGCTTTGACGCTTCCAGCGCCTCTTTTAGCACTGCAAAATCGCCAAGAGCCGCCGCAGCACTCAAAAAGTTTTTCCCCAGCGACGCGCTTCCCGCCCGGCTTTCTCTTGCCGGTTTCAACGCACCCAATCGGTCATTCAGCTCCACCCAGCGGTCCGCGAGAAATTTCCCTTGGTCCATTTGCTCCAGTCGAAATGCTTCCCTGCAAAACACCGCCTCCACCATTCCCGCCTCTTCCAGAAAACCCCGCAGAAACTCCGGCAAGTCGCGCACGCCCAGCAACTCTTGCGAAACCAGCGATTCCAAGCCAAACGAGTGCGCCAGCCCGCCAATCGGCAGCGCGCTGTCGGCCAGGTGCAAGAGCCGCAGATCGGCCAGGTCCCGCTCGAAATTCGGAAAATGCGCGCCGCCATCCATAACATTCCATCTCTAATGATGATGCTGGTGTCCGTGTCCATCCTCGTGCGTGTGCGGATGTCCCACGTAGGGAGCATGCGCGTCAATCAGCGCCCGCCGCGAATCCCCGGGCAACCGCAATTTCTCCTCCAGCCATTCGATCACTTGGTCGAGCCCGTGATCTTCCCGCAAATTCGTGAACAAAAACGGCCGCTCCCCGCGCATTTTGCGCGAATCGCGCTCCATCACTTCCAGCGAAGCCCCGACATAAGGCGCCAGGTCGATCTTGTTGATCAGCAGCAAGTCCGACCGCATGATTCCCGGCCCGCCTTTGCGCGGTATCTTCTCTCCCTCCGCTACGTCGATCACAAAAATCCAAACGTCCACGAGTTCCGGACTAAACGCCGCCCCCAGGTTGTCGCCTCCGCTTTCCACGAAAATCAGTTCCAGCCCCGGCAGACTGTCTTCCAGCTCCGCGATGGCCTGCAAATTCATCGAAGCGTCCTCGCGGATCGCCGAGTGCGGGCACGCACCGGTCTCGACCCCGCGCACGCGTTCCGCCGGCAGCACGCCCTGCCGCAGCAAAAACTCCGCGTCTTCCTTGGTATAAATGTCGTTGGTGACGACGGCCAGATTGCGCTTGGGCCACAATCGCCTGCTCAACCGATCGACCAGCGCCGTTTTGCCCGAACCAACCGGCCCGGCGATGCCCACGCGAAAAGCTCTTGCGCCATTATGTTGCTGCATTTGGTTTCCCCCTCGGTTCTTTCGCGTCCATCGAAGCGGACCAGCCGCGCGGTGCAGTCTAGCAGCTTGCGCAAAAACCGCCGTGCAACGATTTTGCTGCGCCTCATCGAAATTTCCGCTAACGCGCGCGCGCCTACTCCATCTTCTCGAACACCGCTTTTCCTTCAGCCAACCGACGCAATACGTATTCCTTTTCCGCCGGAGAATTCCAGTCCGGATACCGCGCTGTGGCCTCGATCACCCGCTCGATCCATGCGGCAAAATATTTGGCATCCTCGCTCGAGCGCGGTTTCCGCTCCCCGATGGTCACGTAAATCGGGCTGGTCGTCGCATACACGTAGTTGTCCAGCACCGGATACACCGCCTTGTCAGTCGACGCCCGCAGCACACACCATCCGCTCTCCCGCAACGCCAGCGTTCCATGGACGTCGCCGGCGTCGCGTGCGGAACTCAGGGCCAGCGTCTGTGCGACGCGTCCATTGCAAACCACGTCCCAATGATCTACCGGTACAATCGAGCGCAGCTTGGCCTGGAATGAAACACTGTCCTGCGGCCCGGCAAACTTCACCTCCCCGCCGATCTCCTGTCCACCCAACGAAAAATCCAGCAGCGGCCCATTCGTCGCAACCGTCCGCCCCTCCTTCAGCGCCCCGAGCCACGTCTCGATCTTCACCGGCCCAGCCGGCACCCGCGCGTAAATCCGGTTCATTCCCACCGGGCCGCGCAACGACGCAAAGTTGGCCATCGCGTCCGTTCCCGCCCCCGCCGGAATCCGGAATCCCAGATTCAGCAAGCGGTACCATACCGCCGCGGTCGACCGGTGATCGCTGAATCCTACGATCTCCATGTAATCGAGTTTCCCCAGCACCGCATCGACGGGCAGCTCGTCTGTGATCCTCTGCCGCGGACTCGCCAACGGTTGCGGCTCCTCATCAAATGGATGTACTGCTCCGATGAGCGCGCCCTCCGCCCGCCCCATGTCCGCCACGTCCGCATTCATGGGGTACAAACTCGCTGCCGCCGTGTTCGGATATCCCGCATACCCCGGCAACAAAATGTTGCCTCGCAATCCCAGCAATCCGCGATGCCCCCAATAGCTGGTATGAAATTCCTGCCCGTGAAACACCAGCGCATCCGGCTTCGAAGCCGGATCGAGCTCCTTCCCGTCGTATGCAATATCCGGAAATCGCTGTTCCTTGTTAACGATCAAATCATTCACGACGCTCAGGTTCTCCGCTTCCGCCTGCTCCACCAGGTGCGCGGGGGTATTGCGATACGCCCCGCCGTAGTTCATGTGCACGTGCAAATCGCCGCTGATCCACTGTTCTCTCTGCTCTGCCGGTGCCTCCAGCGGCCGCAACTGCATCACGACATTCGCCTCTGTTCCCGATTGGATGTCGACCGTGCGCTTCTCCAGCGCGTACTCAAACCCTTTCATGGCTTCGATAGTGATTTCGCCCGCCGGCACTTCTATTTCGCGGTAGTCGGCGAGATCGAAATAATGCGCCTCGTACGGCCGCTCCGCGCGATCGAATCCATCGTCGGCGTACACCCACTCGTGCTGCGGTGCATAGAAACGTCCCGCGCCGTCCGTCACGGAGACTCGCGCGCGAGTTTCCCGGCCGTGCGCGTCCATCACCCGCAGGCGAAGGATCGCTCGCGGTCGTATATATTCTCGATGAACGCTGGCCACGCGATGTTGGTCGCCGCCGGGTATCATTTGCCGCCACAGCTCCGTCTCGCCGTTGCGATTGGAGATGAACGCCAATTGCTTCCCATCCGGCGACCATCGGACGTTGGTTTCGTCCCAGTCGCCATAGGAAACTGGAAAAGCATCTCCGCCATTGGCCGGCATCATCCACAATTGATGCCACTGCCGCCCCAGGTAAGAGCTGTACGCGATGCGCGAACCGTCCGGCGAAAACTCCGGCCGCGCTTTCCACGTTGTTTCTTCGTAGTGAATTTCCCGCGCCTCAGCTCCGGGTTGTGCCTTCATCCGCCAGAATCCGCCCGATCCGTAAATGTGTCCGCGATTGGAGATGAAAACTATGTCCTCACCGTCCCGCGACCATACCGGACTGATCTCGGTATCAAACGCGCTGTAGTAATACCGCGGCAGCGGACTCCGGGTCTCTCCCGTCAATCGCAGAACATTCGTCAGCTTGCCGTCGCGCACATCGCCCGCAAAAATATGAAATCGTTTGTTGTAGGCGGTGGACACAAAGACGATCCGCTTCCCGTCCGGCGACCACCGCGGCTCCACGTTCACCGCGCCGCCTTCGGTAAGCTGTTGCGTTTTGTGCGTTGCCAGGTCCAGCAGCCACAGTTCCAGCACGTCGTTCTGGTATGCGACGTACACCACGCTCTTTCCGTCCGGCGACCAGTCCGGCTGATAGTCGTACCCCGGCCCGTCCGTCAGTTGTGTGGCGACGTTCGAATCGATCTTCTGTCGCCACAACGACCCCGCCATGGAATACACCACTTCGCGCGAGTCCGGTGACCAGGCCACGCTGCTCGGCCCACTGGTCAATTGGGGCAAATACATTTCGCGGTAGTAGTACGCGTGCGGCAGGTCGATCTGCGGAAGCACCGGCCGTCGCTGCGCCGTGGCAGGCAAGGCCAAAAGGAGTAGCGAAATCACCGGAAACAGAACTTTCAAGACCGAGCAATCACCAGTGGAAATCGATCGTGTAGGGGCGCAGCACTGCTGCGCCCCAGCTTGGCAGGATGTCAAAATCGAAGCACCAACTAAAAGCGCGACAGATCAAGCAATCGCGATCCGTCGAAAAACTCCTACGCCAAACCCGCCTTGGACAAAGGCAACTCGCGAATCCGCTTGCCCGTCGCCGCAAAAATCGCGTTGCACAGCGCCGGCGCAAACGCCGGCAATCCCGGCTCGCCCACGCCGCCCGGAGGCGCGTCATTTTCCACGATGTGCACGTGGGTCTCGCGCGGCGCGGTATTCATGCGCGCCACCTGGAAGGTGTCGAAGTTGGACTGATCGATCGCGCCGTTGGTCGCCGTAATCTCTCCGTACAGCGCGATGCTGGTGCCCATCACCGCCGCGCCTTCGAACTGATTGCGCACCATCTCCGGATTGACGACCGTCCCGGCATCCAGCGCCGTATCCACCCGCTGGATTTGCACTCGTCCGGCGTCGTTGATCTGCACTTGCACCACCGACGCGACGTACGTCAAAAAGCTGCGGTGCATCGCGATGCCCATCCCGAATCCGTTTCCTTGCTTTTTCTTGCCCCAGCCGGACTTTTCCGCCGCCAGCTGCACCACTTTCCGGAAGCGCGCGGTATCGATGGGATATTGCTCGTAGTCGCCGCCGTAATTGGTGTAGTCCTTCGGCAGTTCGGTTTTCGGAACGATGCGGTCCGGCCCTAGAAGCTGCAGCGTGTACTCCAGCGGATCCTTGCCCGCCGCAAACGCCAGTTCATCGGTGAACGACTGGATGGCGTACGCGTGATAAATGTTGGCCACCGACCGCAGCCACCCGATGCGCACGTGGGCCACCGCCGGGCCGTTTTCCGAGCGATGATTCGGCAAGTTGTAAGGAAGGTCGCTGAACCCCAGCCCCAGTTCGTCCGCATTGGAATACGTTTCGTTGGCGTCGAACGTCGACCCGATGGGAGGAAAAACCGTACGCTGCAACCATGCGGTCGGCTTCCCATCGCCGCCTAGCGCCGCTTTCATGTACATCGCGGAAACCGAGTGATAGGTGTCGAAGCGGATGTCGTCCTCGCGGCTCCACACCACTTTTACCGGCTTGCCCGTCTTCTTGGAAAGCACCGCGGCTTCCACCGCAAAATCCGGGAACGATTTCCGCCCGAACGCCCCGCCCAGCAGCGTGACGTGGACCGTCACGTCTTCTTTCTTCGCTCCGACCGCTGCGGCGACCGCATCCCGCGCCCCCTGCGGATTCTGCGACGGCGCCCATACCTCTACTTTTCCGTCGCGGTACATTGCCAGCGCCGCGGGAGGCTCCATTGACGCATGCGCCAGCAGCGGCGCGTAGTACTCCGCCTCCACGATCTTCCCGCCCTTCGCAAACACCGCGTCCACGTTCCCGACTTCGCGCACCACTTTCCCCGGCTTGCGCGCCGTCTCTTCCAGTTCTTTCCGGTACGGACCCGAGTTGTATGCGCCGTTCGGGCTGACTTCCCATTCCACCTGCAATTTCTTTCTGCCCTGCATGGTGGCCCAGGTGTTATCGCCCAGCACCGCTACGCCGCCCAGCGCCTGGAAAAGAACAGGCGGCTTGTAAGTATCGATGGTTTCGATCTGCTTTACGCCGCTCACCGCCAGCGCGGCCTTGTCGTCGATCGACTTGACCTTGCTGCCCATCACCGGCGGATGCATCACGCTGGCATACAGCATCCCATCCATTCGCGCGTCCTGTCCGTACGAGCCTTTCCCGGTGCACATATCTTTCAAGTCGTAACCCGGGGCGTCTTTTCCGATGTATTTCCACTCGCTTCGCGGCTTCAGCTTCACTTCTTCTTTCTTCGGCACTGCCTGTTTGGAAGCCGCGGTGGCCAATTCGCCGTAACCCAGCTTTTTTCCGGAAGCCTTGTGCACCACGGCGTGAGAATCGGTCGCACACTGGCTCGCCGGCACGCCCCATTGCTGCGCCGCCGCGCGCACCAGCATCAATCGCGCTGTGGCTCCAGCCTCGCGCAACGGAACGAAAAAGCTCACCACCGAGTGCGAGCCATCGGTATCCTGATCCCCGTATTTTTCGTCGCCGGTGGCTTGCACCACCTTCACGCGCGCCCAGTCGGCATCCAGTTCATCCGCCACGATGCGCGGCAGCGCGGTGCGCACACCGTTCCCCATCTCCGAGCGGTGCGCCACGATGTACGCCGTTCCATCCGTATCGATGGCCAAATACACGCCCGCCTGCAGCGGAGCCTTGGCCATGGTCCCCGCGGGATCGAGCGCGCCGGAGCCGCTAGCTTCCGCGCTCAGCGTTTCCGGCATCAAGCGGATACTCAGGACAAACGCTCCCGCCCCAACCATGCTTTTCAGGAATCCACGCCGGCTCGCGTTCTCGATGCAGATCATGCGTCCCCCCAAAGTTTGCCGAATCGGTTGCCTGGCCACACCGCTACATCGTACCGCCAATCTCATTTCTTGCAAGCTCCGCCCGCCGCCGGCCCCTTGACGGCCTAGAGTTGTCTGTGATGGTGAACCCTTCCGCGCACGGCCCAGGGTCCTGCATTGCGATTTTCCGCGGAGCAGGGCAAGCTGAATAGCGCAACCGCCAGCCATGTCAGCCGATTTCATGCGCCGCGCCATCTTTTTGGCCCTGGAAAATATTCGCTCGGGTCGCGGCGGCCCTTTCGGCGCGGTGATCGTCAAAGACGGGCGCATCATCGCCGAAGGCACCAACCGGGTCACGGCCATCAACGATCCCACCGCGCACGCCGAAGTGGTGGCCATTCGCGAAGCCTGCCGGGTGCTCGGAGATTTCCAGTTGGCCGGCTGCGACCTGTACACCACCTGCGAGCCGTGCCCCATGTGCCTCGGCGCGATCTATTGGGCGCGCCCCACGCGCGTCTTTTACGCCGGCACGGCCGCCGATGCGGCGGCGGCGGGTTTCGATGACGCTTTCATTTATGACCAGTTGAAGCATCCGCCCGCGGCGCGCCGTCTTTCGATGACGCAGCTTCTTCACGACGAATCCCTGGCCATTTTCTCCGCGTGGAAACAGCAGGAAAACAAAACGCCTTATTGATCGCTGTTACGACCCCGGCCAGGCTCCCAGAGAGCGCCGCAGATCCACGAGTTGCCCCAAGTGATAGGAGTTGTGATCCGCCAGGATCAGCGCCTCGCGCAGCAGCGTTTTTCCCTGCCCCTGGGGAATGGCGGCGAATAGATCGACGCGAACATTCTCGACCAGGCGAACCATATCCCGCAGGTCGCGCCGAAAGGCCCACACGCTATCGGTCCACTCCTCCTCGGTTCGCGGCGCTGGTGTTTTGGGCCAGTAGCCTTCCGGAAACTCGGGGGAGACGTGGCGCGGGTTGCGGCAGAACTCCAGGATGTCCCACTGCGCGATGCGCAGGTGTTCGAGCAGCTGCCATCCGGTGTGCGGCAGGCCATTGGCGTAGGTTCCGCGTTGCTGTGGCGGAAAGCCCTCGAGTGCGTCCATGACCTGAATGTGGGCTCCTCCGCCTTTCAGCAGGTTGGCGAGTTGTTCGCGCAAAGCCCGGTCGTGGAGCTTGGCTTGGCCATTCTTGCCGTTGGCGCGCTTGTTAATCTGGATCTTTTTTTTCTGCTTTTTCTTCTTCTTCAAGATGCTATTTCTCCGAGACCAGCACCCGCTGCGGCATTTCCGGAATGGGATGCAGCGTGGTCTTTGCAAATCCAGTGTGGCCGAACATTTTCTCGTACTCCGAGAAGGTGTAAGCGTCGCCGCAGTCGGTCCCCGCCAGCATGACTATGGCGAACCCTGCCGCGGTGGCCGGCGACACGCGGTCTTCATTGGGCACAAATTCCAGCGTGATCGCCTGACCTCCCGGCTTGAGCGCGGCATGCACCCGGCGCATCAGCACTTCGCATGTAGGAGGATCGAAGTGATGGAAAATATTCGTCAATAAGACGTAGTCATATCCTTCTCCGAAATCCGCCTCGAACGCGCTTCCCGCCCGAACCGCATATCGGTCGGCTACACCCGCCGCTTGGGCGTTCTGCTTGGCCACTTCCAGCACCGCCGGCCAATCCAGGGCCACAATTTGCGCGTTTGGATTCTGCTTCGCGATGGCAATCCCATACATTCCATGACCCGCGGCGATGTCCAGCACCTTGCACGGCTTCTTCTCCGCCGCGTTGGTCAATTGCGCGACGAACATGGCCGAGGGAAACGTGAGCGGAGCCATGGACTTTGCAAACGCTACCCACATCTCATCATTGGGCTTGGCGTTGTCTCCTTGCGCGACCGCGGTTCCTCCTTTTCGCACCGCCTCGGTCAGGGCGTGGAAGTTTCTTTGATGGAGTTCGGATCCGAGAAACCCGGTCAACGATGCCAGGCATGCCGGTGAGCGCCGGTCCAGAAACGCGGCGGACTCCGGGGTCAGTGTGTAGCGCCCATTTTCCTTGGTCAGGAAACCGAAGATGGTCAGGTAGTCGCAGAGAATCCGCGTTCCGCGCTCCGACGCTCCGATCTGTTTCGCCAGGGAGCTGACTTCGCTTGCTCCTTCTCCGATCTTGGTGAAGATGTCCAGTTCGACGGCTGTTTTTAGCGCCGCGGTCTGTTGAAATGCACTCAGGGTATTGAAGATTCGCTCGGGTGTGGGCTTTGCGCCTGGGGATACTGTCGCCATGTCGGTGGTTCCTCTCTTGCGGCTACGGAAGCCGTCATTATACACGCGGCGAAAGCGCGGATTTCGGCTCAGGCTATTGCCGCGAAGCGGCCCGCACTGGCATACTTCCTCGCCCCGCACATGGCATGAGGTCCTTCGGAATGAAACGCGAATATCATCGCTGGCACTCCCCCCGTCTCGGCATCGACATGGGCGTGGTGGTTCACGGCCATTGGGGCTCGCCGATCATCGGATTTCCCACCAGCGCCGGCGATGAATTCGAGCTGGAAGGGCAGAGCTTGATCGGCGCGCTGGCCGATTTCATCGACGGCGGGAAGATCAAATTCTTCAGCGTCAATTCCATCAACGGCCTCAGCTTTTACAACAAGGCTTCGCATCCTTTTCACCGCAGCTGGGTGCAGTCGGTCTTCGATTCCTACCTGCGCGAAGAAGTCGTTCCTTTCATTTGGGACAACTGCCAGTCTAGCGGTGTCGCCATCTCCACGATGGGCGCGTCTTTCGGCGCCTATCATGCGGCCAACTCGCTTTTTAAGCATCCCGATGTCATTAAGCGCTGCTTTGCCCTGTCCGGCGTCTACGATCTGCGAAACTTCATGGACGGGGCGTACGACGACAACTTTTACTTCAACAATCCCGTCGATTACCTGGCCAACCTGAGCGACCCCTGGATTTACGGGCAACTGGCCACTTGCGACATTCATATCAGCACCGGCACGGGCCAGTGGGAGAACAGTGGTCCCTCGTACCGCCTCTCTGAGATCCTTTCCAGCAAGGGCATCCGGCACTCGCTGGACAACTGGGGACCCGACGGCGGGCACGACTGGCCATACTGGAAGCACCAGATGAGGGAGTATATCGGCCGACTGTTCTGATTTCCTGAGCTTGGTCGGATGTTCTGGCCCCGTTCCATTTTGGAACCCGTCTCCGTCTATCTCCCCAAGAACTGGACGTACGCCACGCTGCCCGTTCCGGACTTTCGCCAAACGTTCGTTTTTACCCCCCCACCCCCGGGGTATGGTGTATGAGGTTGAAACGAAAGGAGTTACAAATTGCTATGGTGGAAGTGATTGAAAACAAAGGCCGCGTTTGAACGTTAGATACGCAGTGTTGAGGCGGAGGGGTGGCTCGCGGGCGATTGTCGAGAGGGGTCGATCGGACGGGATTGCCGCTCAATTTCATAGACAATATTACCATAGTTATATCTATCTTGTCCATTACTTTCTGTAAGTCGAGAAATCGCAGCACTTTACGTTGATGGGATTGCCTGAAGATCGAGGAGAAGAGCCGTTTGGGAAGGACGGGCTTACAGGCCGAGATGGTCGAGCTGGTATTTGCCTTTGGCGATGACTTGGTCGTCGTCGATCCAGACGTCGCATTGGCGGGTCAGGACGTCGACGTGGGTTTTGGATTTCCAGTCGGCGTGAGTTTGGCTGCCGTAGGGGTCGCCGAAGGCCAGGTGGACGCCGGGGAACTTCTCGTCTTGCAATAAGATACCGATCATTTCGGAGAGGCCCAGGTTGGTGCCGAAGGCCAGTTCGCCGACGCGATCGCTGTTTTCGTCGGTGTGGCAGTATTCCCAGAATTCCTGTTCGAGGTCTTTGCGCCGGCACTCGACCCGCACCAGCCGGGCGCCTTTGATTTCCAGCGTCAGCGGGGTGGATTGGAGGTCGCCGTACTTGCCGTTGAAGTGATCGCCGGCGGTGGCGTCGCAGACGAAGGTGCCGTCGACCGTGGCCGGGGTGGTGAAGACTTCTCCTGCGGGCAGGTTGGACCAGTATCTGCGGCTGATCAGGCCGCTGGTTTTGACCCAGTCCAGGCCGCGATCGAAATGGGCGGCAATCCGGGTGCCGGCGCCGGATTTGACGGTGAGGGTTTCGGCGCGCAGCATGCGGTCGCGCAGTTTGTCGCTGAGGCGGTCGATCATGCGGTAGTCCGAGCGCATGCCCTGGCGCATGATTTCTGGGGTGACGCCAACCATGTGGGCGTAACGGATCTGGCGGCGCTCCACGACTTTCACGATGGCCATGCGGGCGCCGAGCTCACCCGGCTGCGGGTTCATGCATAGGACGCCGACATCGGCTTTCTCCAGAGCGTCGAGTACGTCGGGCGGGGCTTCTTTGACGGGGCGGGGGCCGAAGTCTTCCAAGAGCAATCCGGTGAATCTGGCGTGGCGCTCTTCCAGGGCCAAAGCGATGCTGGCGGCTACGGCGGAGCTGGACTTGTCGGCGATCAGGGCTACGTGCTCGCCGGGTTGGACCGCGAGACACGTTTCCACGGCGTTTCGCGCGCCGGGCATCAGGTCTGGTTGGACGGTGCCGAAGAGCATCCGATTATTTTACCGTATGGCAGTCGTTTTTGGGTTCGGGACGTTCGTACTGTAACCCTAAATGCGCGGAGGAGGTACGCCGGGCTAAAGCCCAGCGCCTACATAACTGGGGCCGATTCGGGCGAGAGAAAGGCGCTAGTAGTGGCGTGCAGGAGCGGCGGTCGGAGGACGAAGCGACCGGGGACGCGCTAAAGCGCACCCCTACATTTGCGCGGGTTCGTTCAGGCTGGGGATTTGGGGCTTACGCGGAAGGCTGGGACTTGGCCGCCGCCGCTGGTGACGTTGGCTAAGCCCGTTGCGCTTAGGCGGGTGAGGAAGCCGCAGAGTTTTCCGCGGAAGAGGTAGGGGGCGAAGTCGACGAGCATGTCCTTGAATTCGACACCACCGGTTTTGGCGATGTAGGGAAAGACTTCGCGGCGGATGGGAATGCGCTCTTGTACGATCCAGCAGCCGGCATCTCCGCCGGCGTTCGCGGCGGCGACGGCTTTTGCGATCGTGGCGTCCCAATCTTGCTCACTGGTTTCCCAGCCGAGGGTCACGCCTGTGCCTCCGTATTCGTCGCTGGGCTTGAGCACCAGGTTTTCGCGCTCTTTACGGATGAAGGCCAGGAGTTCGACCGGGTCGCCGTAGTGCATGGTTTTGACGTCGGCGACGACTCGGGTCCACGGCACATGGCGGCGAATCAGCGCCGTTTCGTCTTGCGAAAACAGCGCGGCATTGGCATCTTCGGTCAGCACGGCGAAAAACGCCTTCACGTGGGGAATCTTGCAGCGAAATGTATTGGCCACGCAGGCCGCATTGGCTGCATAGGCCTTGACCAGCGCTTCGCATTCGGCGGGGCGCGCGACGATGTCGTTGATGAGCACCCGGCGGTAGACCAGGTCGATCTTTTTGCCGTGGGCCGCCAGGGTCTTGCCGTCGAAGACCAGTTCGCGGGGGTCGGCCAGCAGCACCGGCACGCCCATGTTCTCGAAGCGCGCCTGCAAAATCTCGAATTCGCTCCAGGTGGGAACTTCGCCCCAGTCCACGATGGCCATCTGCGGGCGCTTGGAGGTGCCGCCCCAATCGAGGTAACTCAAGATGAGCGCATCGAGCAATTTCGCGCTGAGCGGATAGCTGTGCACCTCGTAGCGTTTCGCGAATTTCTCCATCAGCGGCATTTCGCGAAAAATCTCCGCCAGCGTTTCCGCATAGCCCGCGCCGGCCGGCGATTCTCCGTTGTATTCGGCAAACTTCAGCGACTCGGGAAGCAGAAAGGCATCCAGGCGCGAGGCGGTGCTGGCGCGCCCATAACCGGCGGGCAGGCGCGCCAAGCGCTCTTCCTCCGGGCGTAGATGAAGTTGTGCGAAAAGATCGGCATCTGCCAGCGCCGCAGCCACCACCCGCTCTCCCAAGTCGGCGATCGTTTCCGCCACCACGCGAACGCGCGTCTCGTCTTCCGGAGAGAGAAAGAAGGGGCGCAAAAATGGGCAATGTACGCGGTCGCCAAAAATAAGCTTCTCGGCACGCAACCGCGCGGCAAAGTCTTCCGCGAAATCGGGGGAGTCTTGCAGCACCGGCCGCAGCAGTTCGTGCCAATAGTCCGCAGGGTTGGCAGCCATGGCGGAGGGCGTGGCGGCGCTGGTCATGTGGTTTTGGTCCCGGCAGGCCCCGAGGCGGCGGAGACGCCCGCGGTTTTGGCCGAGGCGGCTGGAGCGGGAGGAGTTTGCTGGGCGGCTTTTTTGGCGGCACCGACAAAACCCGCGGGCGCGCCACCCCCGAGCATCTCTTCCCAGCGCGGCCAGGTATTGGAGAGCTCGCCGGTCAGGGCCCGGTCGATGACCAGATGAGCCATTTGCTCGACGACGTGATCGAAATAAAATTCGGTAATGCGGTCGCGCTCGAAATCGGGGGCGGGATTGAGGAAATCGATGGCGTAGGGAATTTCGTCCTTAATGGCGAACTCGATGGTGTTCATCTCGTAGCCCAGCGCTTGATTGATGGTCCGGGCATCGTTGACGATTCGCGCGCCCAGGTCGCTGGATAGATATTCGTGCTCCACCAGGTAGCGGCGCTCTTTCGGATCGTAGCGAACCGGCAGGATATCCGTCTTGCCGAAGGTAAAACACCGAACGTAGCCGGTAAAGTCGATGAATTCCTGCAGCGTCATGCAATACGGCGCGGTTTTGTCGTACGCCTCCAGAAGTTCCTCGCGATTGTGGACCTTATATACGTGCTTCCACCCGCCGCCGGAAAATGGCTTCAGGATCGCCGGCCGGCCGACGTAGTCGAGCAACTGGTCCCACTCGACGGGATATTTCAGGTTGTGCAGCGATTCGGCGGTGATGTCTACGCCGGCGGGATAGCCTTTTTGCGGCAGCAGCACCGTTTTCGGAATGGCGATGCCCAGCTTGGCGGCTACCGAATAATTGAAATACTTGTCGTCGGCGGTCCACCAGAAGGGATTGTTGATGACGTAGGTTCCTTGCAGCACCGCGTGCTTCAAATAGCCGCGGTAGTAATCCACCTCGTGGGAAATGCGGTCCACGATCACCCGGTATTCCGCGGGCTCGTTTAAGCGCGTGCCGCCGAGCTTTACGAATTCCGCGGCTACGCCATCGGCTTTGCCCAGTTGGTTCACTCGGGCGAGGAACGCCGGAGGGAAGCTGTATTCACGACCGCAGAGAAGGCCAACCTTCTTCATGGTGTGCTCCTAGAGAGGTATTGCGGTGTTATTCCCACCGAAAAGCGGCGCCTAAGCGCCGCACTGCAAATTAGTTCACTGCGCGGGCCGAGGACGTCCGCGCTTGGGTCACGCCGCCGCGCGTTTCTTCCACCAGGTGCTTGACGACCGCTTTCAAGTCGCCGGTTTCCTGATAGACCCGCAGTTGCCGCTCCGCACTGGTGCCTTCGTTCAGGATGGTGTGCACATACTCGACCGCGCTGCGGCTCCCCAGCTCGTCCACCACGTCGTCGACAAACTCCAGCAGCTCGGTAGCCAGCTCGCGCATGGGCACTTCCGCTTCTTTGCCGAAGTCGATCAGCTTGCCTTCGATGCCGTAGCGTGCGGCGCGCCATTTGTTTTCTTCGATGAGCGCGCGGCGGTACAGCCGGAAACTCATGTTCGCGGTGTATAGCCGGTGCAGCTTCACGATGATGGCCTGGGTCAGCGCCGCGATGGCCACGGCTTCTTCGACCTTGGTGGTCACGTCGCACATGCGGAATTCCAGCGTGCCGAACGTCGGGTGCGGGCGCACGTCCCACCAGATTTTTTTCCCGTTGTCGATGCAGTTCAGCTTGACCAGCAGGTTGATGAAATTTTCGTACGCGCTCCAGGATTCAAATTGCTCCGGGACGCCGGTGCGCGGGAAGCGCCGGAACACCGTGGTGCGGAAGGACTTCAGCCCGGTGTTGCGGCCCATCCAGAACGGCGAACTGGTGGACAGCGCCAGCAGGTGCGGCAGAAAGTAGCGCACCATGTTCATCATGTCGATGGTGGTCTGCTTGTCGGGCATGGCTACGTGCACGTGCATGCCGAAAATCAGCAGGGATCGGGCTAGTTGCTGCAGCTCCTCGACGATGTTTTGATAGCGCTCGCCGGGCGAAATCACTTGATCGATCCAGCTGGAAAAAGGATGGGTGCCGGCCGCGGCGACTTGCAAGCCCGACGCGCTCCGCCGCGGCCACCAGTTCGCCGCGAGTGCGGTGCATCTCGATGCGCAGCTCGCTGACGTTCTCGCAGATTTTGGTGCCGGTCTCGACGATGGACTGGTGCATCTCGCCCTTGACCTGCTCGACGATGTCCGGCGAAGCGGCGGAAAGCAGCTGCATGACGTGCGAACGCAACTCGCACGTGGCTGGATCGATGATCTGGAATTCTTCTTCTACGCCGATGGTAAAGCGGTGAGCCATGGAGTGGCCCTCCGAGCCGCGTTGGTCTCGTTGGGGACCGGGAGGCGGTATCATACCCCGCGAGCCAGAAAATTACATCTGCTCAACGCCAGCTGTCTCGCGGTGTCTCCAATAAAATGAAAAAGGTGAGACAGACACCCAAGTCCGCCTCACCCGTCTTGCTATCGTCCTGAAATCGTGGAATGCGGGACTTAACCCGCACCCATGGCTCGCCGCTGCTGGAAGCACTCCCGGCAGAACACCGGTCGCCCTTGCGTGGGACGGAAGGGCACTGTGGTTTCCTTTCCGCACTGCGAACAATTCGTTTTCGTTTCCGAGCGCATCTGCGGGCCGCCCCCGCCTCCTCCACCACCTTCTGCGCGTTTCGCCTTGCAGCCTTTACAACGCTTGGGTTCGTTTTTGAAGCCTTTGTCGGCGAAAAACATCTGTTCGCCGGCGGTAAATACAAACTCAGCGCCACACTCCGAACACTTCAGGACCTTATCGTGGTATTCCATGAGCCGCTCTCCCCCTGACCCGTGTGAGACAAAGGGATGGGCGCACCTTGCACCATGGGCCTATAGAGATGAGGACACCGTGATCCGGGGAAACCGGGCGCGGATCCCTTGGGCCTGCGGGCACGAAGCTGCAACAGAAACCCAACGTCTCTGCCTTACGGGGCCTGAATCACGGAAGTGCGGCGCTGAGCCGCGGCGAGGAGGGACTTCAGTCCGCTTCCCGACGCTGCTTTTTGCGCAGTCGCTTCCGCGAAAGCGCTTCTTTTGCCCGGCGCTTCTCGCCGGGTTTCATGTAGAAGCTATGCTTCTTGATTTCCTTGATGATGTCTTCCTGTTGCACCTTGCGCTTGAAACGACGCAAAGCATTCTCCAGAGATTCACTTTCCTGAATGATGACTTCAGCCACGTTAAATTCACCCCCAATCCGGTTCGGATTGGTTTCTTGCGGTGGTGTCATGCTGCTGAGCTACTCACACCGCCCCTGGAGATTATCGCATGTAAGGCGCTTCGAGTGCACCTGGACAGGATGATGGCCTCTTCTAATCAATTCGGGCCATAGAAGTCAAGTAATCTTTCTGGGAGGGTGGGTTTGGGCGGTCGGCCCAAAAGGAGACCGCCGTTAGCCGGCCGGTTTCCGATCCGCGCGTTCATCGGGACCCGGCCAAATATGCCAGAGAGGTGTCCCATTTCGCACAGATTGTTAGACCCCCCTTTTGGTTGAATTGAAATGGAATCTCAGAGCGATGAATTTCAACGAGTGAATAAACGGCACTCCGGTGCCGTTCAGGATGGACCATGAGTCGGAAAAACTTTCGGGTCGTCAAGGCAGACCAGCGGACCAACGCCCAGGGAAAACAAGTAAGCAACAAAGTGCTGTTGGCAACTCCTGACAATGAATATCAGTTGATGCGTCCTGACTTGACGTACGTCGATCTGCCGGATCATCTCAGCCTTCATGAGCCGACCCAAAACGTCGAGTTCGTCTATTTTCCGAATCGAGGAATGGTTTCTCAGGTGGTAGTGACCAAAGACGGTCGAACGGTGGAAGTGGGCGTAGTGGGGAACGAGGGCTATGTTGGGGCAGGATTGGCGGCTGGCTTGACCAGAAGTCCCGTGCGCGAAATCGTCCAGGTCGCCGGCGATGGTTTCCGAATGATGGGAAATGCGCTGGAACGCATTTTGCGGTCGGCTCCGCAGTTGCAGGTGATCTTGAACAGGCATTCCGGACTCCAAGGGATGCAAGTGGCCCAGACCGCGGCGT
This sequence comes from uncultured Acidobacteriota bacterium, assembly GCA_963788495.1. GTDB lineage: Bacteria > Acidobacteriota > Terriglobia > Acidiferrales > UBA7541 > Acidiferrum. Next base: position 175,747 of record CAWBGX010000011.1, read on the forward strand.
GCAACCGGCTCCACGATATACAGCAACGTCTCGCGCGGTGGCTGCTGATGACTCAGGATCGGGTGAATTTGGCAGTACTTCCGATCACCCACGATTTCATTGCGACCATGATGGGTACGGACCGATCCACTGTCAGCTTGGCCGCCGCCGTACTGCAAAAAAAAGGCATCATAGAATACGTGCGAGGTGCAGTGAAGATTGTGAACCGCAGAAAACTCCTGAACTCCGCTTGTGAGTGTTACGGCGTCATCCAACAGTTCGAAGATGATATCGGATTGAGATAACAAGTTTTGTCAGTGTTGGACACCCCACAGACAGCAACCTCTTTCTATCGCTAATGTTCGGGCCTCGTGTATTCACTCCGGTTTTGATGTGTTTTCAAAAAGCGTCGAGGCAGAACTTCGCTCAGGGCGATGAAAAGAGCAACCTTCGTAGTCTAGCCGCACCAAATTTCGAGGTGTGCCATAGAGGCCAAGCGCCGCAGACTGGTATGGGTCGAAGGGCAGGATTTTCAAGGCTGGGCCTGCTCCGCATGCGCATGGGCGTTCAACCCTTCAGGTCCGCTTGTTGGCGAATCCATTGACGAGATGAAGATGCACTATGAACGGCAGCGCGACAAGGAGTTCATAGCTCACGTCTGTGCCGAACACCCGCGAACCACGAGAAATCCCCGTTAGCCAAATCGCTCGCGGGCTAAGTGGTGTGTGCTTCTCAAGTTCATGCCGAGCGACTCTCCTTCCAAGCAGGATATTGAAGCGGGGTGCAAGGATTTTCCGGCAGTCGGAACATAAATTAGCGGATGCCAGAGACGTACCACATGGAATTCCCCTTCGACATTCTGAGGAAGATTGACGTCGTGAAGTTCGAATGGGTCGAAGTCGTTCGAGACTTGCAAACCGCCGAGGCCAGGATTCAGGAACTGCAAGCGCATGCGCCCGGCGAATACGTCGTTTTTAGCCAGCGCACTCAACAGATTGTTGCCCGTTTCAACTCTCGGATGGCGGGCCCGGGGGAGACTTGAAACGTTTTGCCCTCCTATTGGTGTACGTTCCGATGCGGCCAGTACCTCCCGCAACGCGTCGGATCATCACTATCGCACACTGCCATGTCGTCCTCTTACCAGGCGGGATCTTCGGTTCAGCGTTACACGGACGTGCAAGCCAGGTTGGATATATAGCGGATTGTGGATCGCGCCCGGCAAGTCCAATACTGGGAAACTGACCGCTACCCGGCGATCACCGTATTGTCCTTTTCCGTGCTTCTGCTGCTAGAATGTGCCGCGTTCCCGAAAGTTGCGGCTTGGGGGTCGGCCATGTCCGATATGCGTGACGCCATCGGAGTACTCCTCGCCGGAGGCCAGGGCGAGCGGCTGTGGCCGCTGACCCGCGACCGCGCCAAGCCCGCCGTTCCCTTTGGCGCCCTGTATCGCATCATCGACATCACGCTTTCCAATTGCATCAATTCCGATCTGCGCCGGGTTTTCGTGCTTACCCAGTACAAGGCTCTCAGCCTGAACCGCCACATTCGCGCCGGCTGGTCTCCGCTGGCCGGCCTCGGCGACTACATCGAAGTCCTGCCGCCGCAGATGCGCGTTTCCAATCAGTGGTATCAGGGCACCGCCGATGCCGTGTATCAGAACATCTACTCCATCGGCAGCGAGCGCTCCAAATACGTTTTCATTCTTTCCGGCGACCACATTTACAAAATGAATTACAGCCGCATGCTGCAGCAGCATGTCGATTCCGGCGCCGACGTCACCGTGGCGGTGATCGAAATTCCCGCGCAAGATGCTGCGCGGCAATTCGGCGTCATCGAAGTCGACAAGGACTACCGCATCGTCGGCTTTGAAGAAAAGCCCGCGGAACCGAAACACTCTCCGCACCACGCCGGCTACTGCAACGCATCCATGGGCATCTACATTTTCAACACCCATCTGATGATTCCCATCCTGCTGGCGGATTCCGAGGATCCCAAGTCCGCGCACGACTTCGGCAAGGATATTCTGCCGCGCATCATTTCCAAGCATCGCGTGTTCGCGTTCAATTTCGTGGATGAAAATCGCAAGGACGCGCTGTACTGGCGGGACGTCGGCACCCTGGATGCCTACTACGAAGCCAACATGGACCTGGTTTCGGTTTCGCCCATTTTCAACCTCTACGATAAAGAGTGGCCACTGCGCGGCTGGCAGCACCAGTATCCGCCGGCCAAATTCGTCTTCGCCGATCCTGAACGCATGGGCGTCGCGCTCGACTCCATCGTGGCCGGGGGCTCGATCATCTCCGGCGGACGGGTGCAGCGCTCGGTCGTCGGCTACGACGTGCGCGTCAACAGCTACTGCGAGGTCGCCGACTCTATCGTCTACAATCATGTGAACGTCGGGCGCCACTCGCGCATCCGCCGCGCCATTATCGACCGCCACGTCACCCTTCCGGAGCGCACCGAAATCGGCTACGACCTGGAAGCCGACCGCCGCCGCTTCCACGTCACCGATTCCGGCATAGTGATCGTAGTCCGCCAGGAATCGCTAATCGAAGAGCCGGAACCGGCCTGAGGCTATGCGTGAGCGCTCCCCTCATCGTCAGGGCACGGCTTTAAGCCGCTGAAACATGTAGGGGCGCGCTTTAGTGCGTCCCGGCTACCGCTGTCCGCGCTGTCTAATCGAAACCGAACCACGGTCTTCTTCCGTACTCCCTGTGACTCCATGGCCGATCTTCTGTAAAATCAATTTGCGTCCAACTCAGGAGAGCACTCGAAAATGACCACGAAGATCACTCGCGTCCACGCCCGCCAGATCATCGACTCGCGCGGCAATCCCACCGTCGAAGCCGACGTGTACGTCGGAGTCGGCATCAAGGGCCGCGCCGCCGTTCCTTCCGGCGCATCCACTGGCGAACATGAGGCGCTTGAGTTGCGCGACGCCGACAAGTCCAGGTATCTGGGCAAAGGCGTCCTCAAGGCGGTGGCCAACGTCAACGGCGAAATCTCCAAGGCGGTGGTGGGCCTGGATGCCAGCGACCAGCGCGCGCTCGACAAATGCATGATCGAGCTGGACGGCACGCCCACCAAGTCGCGGCTGGGCGCCAACGCCATCCTGGCGGTCTCGATGGCCGCGGCGCGCGGCGCGGCGGCGGCGCAAAATCTGCCGCTGTATAAATACCTGGCTCGCTATTCCACGGACACCTCCGCCAACCTGCTCCCCGTTCCGATGATGAACATTCTCAATGGCGGCGCGCACGCGGATAGCTCCGTGGATTTTCAGGAATTCATGGTCATGCCCATCGGAGCGTCCAGCTTTGCCGAAGCATTGCGCTGGGGCGTCGAAATTTTTCACTCCCTGAAGGCCGCGCTGAAGAAACACGGTTACTCCACTGCCGTTGGAGATGAAGGCGGCTTCGCGCCCAGTTGCAAATCCAACGAAGAAGCCATCCAGATTGTGGTCGAAGCGATTTCCGCCGCAGGCTACAAACCGGGAGAGCAAGTGAGCATCGCGCTCGATCCCGCGGCCAGCGAGTTCTACGACAAGGGCAAAGGCAACTACGTATTCAAGAAGTCCGACAAGTCCGAGCATTCGCCGGAGGCCATGGTCGAGTATTGGGCCAAGTGGGTTGAGAAGTATCCGATCGTCTCGCTGGAAGACGGCATGAGCGAGGACGACTGGCCGGGCTGGAAGCAATTGACCCAGAAAGTCGGCTCAAAATCTTCGGCCAAGCGGATCCAGCTGGTCGGCGACGACATCTTCGTCACCAACACGGAGATTTTCGCGCGCGGCATCAACCAGGGCATTGCCAACGCCATTCTTATCAAGCTGAATCAGATCGGCACGGTGACGGAAACCGTGGACGCCATCGAGCTGGCCCGTAAAGCCGGCTACAACTCCATCATCTCGCATCGCTCCGGCGAGACCGAAGACACCTTCATCGCCGACCTGGCCGTGGCCACCGCCGCCGGCCAAATCAAGACCGGCTCTGCCTCCCGCACCGACCGCATCGCCAAATACAATCAACTCCTGCGCATCGAGGAAGAACTGGGCTCCGCCGCCCGCTTCAAAGGCAAAGCCGCCCTCGGCTAGGGGAAAAAGGATCACTTCGTTTTCTGGCGCGAGAGTCGGAAAGCTTCTGGGCGACGCGGGTGGTACTTACAATTCCAGGATGGCGCGGAGTCCGTCCTCGACGGACTTCAGTTGTTGCGCGGTGATGCTCTCAATCCGCTTGAGAAATCGCTCCTTTGTCACGGCGCGAATCTGATCCGCGACAGCCACGACCGCTCGGCCCGCGCATGTCAGTGGCACCAGAAGCGGAGGGCTGCCTGCCGGAGAACTCGAAAGAGGGACGACGACCACGGTACGGCGATGATGATTCAGAATGTTTGTCGTTAGCACCAGGCAAGGCCGCGTTTTACGAATTTCGGCGACGCGCGTGGGATCGAGTCTTACCCACCAAATTTCGCCGCGGCGAGGAACCGGTCCAGGGTTCACCGGCTTCGTCGGTGATGGCATCGAATTCCTTTTCAATGGCACGGACCTCCGGATCGTTGTTTGCCGTTCGGCAAGCTTCCACCAGAATCCGGTCGCGCGCGGAAAGTCTCTCGTGCAGCGCCTCAGCAAGATACTTGGAACGTTCTCGCGCGGGAATCCGGCGCACGAATTGCCGGGCCAAGTCTTCCGGCAGAGTGAAGGTCATTTTCCGCGTGGCCATAGTGCCATACTACCATATAAACAGACTCTAAGCGGCCCGGTAGCGTCTTGCCGCGACGGGACTGTTCCATTTCGGCACGGTCCGGTGGTCCTGAAACCGTCTCCTCGAAACCGGTGGGCAGCGGGAAAATTCTCCATCTCCCCTAACACGTAGCGAAACAGTGGGATACGCCAATTGCGGGCGTGGATCATTCGAGCATTCGATGGGTTCTCGTCTTGCTTCCATTAGGTCCTAGTACTGGCTGGCGCATCTGGCGCCGGTTCAGAACGTGCGCCTGCGCTTTGAAGGCGACGGCGATTCCGAAAGGCAGGACCCGGTATGAAGCTTTGCAATATCCTTGTCAGTTCGTTCCTGGTAACCGCCGCCGGCTGTGGCTCGACCAGCGCGCCAGAAACTCCCGCTACGCCTCAGAGTAGCGTCCGTTCCTACAACGGGACCGCCTCCGTCGGCGATTTTTTGACCATCTCCCTGGATTCCACGGCACACACGCTGACGTACTCAAATCACTCCAACCATGACGCGGGCGTCATCCCTTATACCGTCAATTCCGACGGCACTTATGCCCTGAACGATCCTACCGGCAACTTGCTGGCCGCCTATGAAGTTCCGGACTATGCATTGCTGGTGCAAGCGGCTAAGACGGGGCCGAACCATGACACCAAGGCACTGATCACTGCGGTGCAAAGCTCGCCGATCACACTGGCGTCGGTGGAAAACCACAGCTACAACTACATGCAGTTCCGCACCAACTCCGGAGGCGTGGAGGCCGGCAGCGTCAGCCTGGACGGGGCGGGCGCCGTTACCATTTCGAGCTATGGGCCATCCGGAGCGCTAGACCAGCCGCCCAGCCCGTTCCATAGCGGGGGTTTCCCGGCGAACAGCTTTACCGAGGATTCTTCGGGCAATTTCATCGTGCACGACGATGGACAGGGTTCCTTGGATTTTATGTTTGGCACGCAAAACGGCATCTTCGCAGTAGATACTGCCAACGGCGCTATTTTGGGTTTGCTGAAGGCCAAGACCAAGGATTTTGATCCAACTTTTGCGGGAACGTACAAAGCCATTTTTTACCAGAAGACCGGCGCTATGACGGGCCAAGGCAACGTGGAAACCGGCACGCCTGGGCTGGGCAACGCGACGCTGGTCGTAGCAGCGAACGGCGCCGTGACCTTGCAGGATGCGCAGAGCACCATCCTGGCGCAGGGAACGCTGGCTGCGGTAGCGGACACATCGTTCCTGTTCGGTTCGAGCGGCGAACTCACGGATCCTTGTTTCGGGCTGTTCACCATTCGCACGATCACAGCCAGTTCGCAGCAGGACTTCTTCGTGACCTTCCAGGGCCGTGCGGTCCTGTTTTCTTCCTTCAAGGGCGTACTGCCCGCGAACCAGGGCAACCCGTACGACTACTTCTATGGGGTGGCCCTTAAGTAGGTTTACCGTTGCGGGAAGCTCGGTCCAAAATAACGGTAGTGTCCCGTGATCTTCCAGCGGAAGAGCACATCTTCCATCTTCGGGCCGGCCCCGATGTTGTGAACGACCAGGTAATGCCCGCTGTGCGGCGATTTTGAGTCGACAACGATGCCGATGTGCGGAACGCCGCCGCCCAGGTCCCAAGTGACCAGGTCGCCCGGCGAGTAGTCCGCGTCGCGGCTGGTGATGGCCAGCGTTTCTCCCTTGCGGTCGAAGAAGACCATCAGATTCGGCACGCGGCGATGATCGATGTTGGGATCCGGATGAGCCAGGCCCCACAGCCGTTGATTGGGATAGGCGGCGAAGTTCCGTAACATGTCTTCGTGAACTTCTTTCTGTAGGTCGATGCGCAAGGCACGATAGGAACGAATGATTTCGTCGGTGCAAACGCCGGTGTCCGCAGGCACGTCTCCGCCCGGATATGGGATGCGCACATAGGATCCATCGTAGCGGACCGCGTGATCGGTTCGCTCGATCGCGGCAGTCGACAACTTCTGAAGAAACTTCTGGCGCGAGCTGGAATTTGCGGGGCTGGTCTGCGCGATTACAGGACAGGCCGCCAGGGTGATGTACGTAATCGCCGCGAATAGGGCCGGCCAGGCGACTGCGCGCCATGCTCTTCCCAACCGATGACGGTGCATGAATGCATTCTAACCTGCTCCGCGGCTCGTCCTGCCTTGACCAGCACGTCTCTGGACCTCGATTCGATCGGCCGGCCATGTAACATATTGTCTGGTTGGCGATCTAATAGGATGAGCGGCCCTTGTAGGGGCTTCCTTTTCGACGGACATTGCCTATGAACGACTTGACGCGACGCGGATTCATCTTCGGGACGGCGACCTTGGCGTCGTATGGCTTGCTGATTGGGGTGCAACGCGTTTGCCGCGCGGCGTTTGCGGATGACGAGCCGGCGAGCACGGACTCCGGGCCGGTGACGGTGGTGAAGTTCGCGGACGACGGCACAATACTGGGCGCGGCGAGCCTGGCCAAAGTCCGGAAGACCAAGGAAGAGTGGAAGAAACAGCTGAGCCCGCTGGAATACGACGTGACCCGTCGGGCTGGGACGGAGTGGGCGTTCAGCGGGGCGCTCGATAAGCAGTATGGGCTCGGGCTGTACCGCTGCATCGACTGCGACAATGCCCTGTTTGACTCGGCGACGAAGTTCGATTCGGGAACCGGTTGGCCGAGCTTTTGGAAGCCGATTGCGGCGGAGAATGTGTACGAGAAGAGAGACGTCAGCTTCGGCGAGATCCGGCGCGAGGTAAGGTGCAAGCTGTGCGATGCCCACCTTGGGCATGTGTTCCCCGACGGGCCGGAACCGACCGGCTTGCGGTATTGCATGAATTCAGCCGCGCTGCGATTCCTCCCAAAAACTGGATTCCCCTCCGGAAAGTGACCTGGTGTTGCTTAAGTAGTACTCCCCCTTCCTATTTTTTGGTAAGAGTGTGATTCGATGGGACTTCCAAAGCCCCAATTTCGTAAGAGTGAGCTTTAAAGGACTTAGCGGCGTATTTTTCGTAAGAGTGAGCTCTAAAGGACTTAGCAAATTGCCGATTGATTCTACAGGGGTTATTTTGCTGCAAATGAGGGGAGTTTCGCGCATTCCCTGTAAAAGTGGACTCTGAAGGACTTAGCGGGAGAACCGTAATCAACGGGCGAGAGCCGGATTGGGAACCAAGCGCCGAGGAGCGCGGGGACCTTAGAGACCGGGGCGGGTTTAGTGCGATCTTCATGAGGAATATTACCATACCGATACGTTAGTTGTCAAGAAATTTGACGCTGAAAACCGCCCTGGGAGACCGGCCAGCGTGTAAAATTTGCCAAAAAGGAAGCAACTGATCTGGCAGGCTGCCAGACTCGGCGCGTTAAAGCTAGACGTGCGTTGAAGATACATAGCCTTTCCACGACATGCCCACAAACCGCTCGTTGACCGCCTGCGCTCCGGGGCGGTATTCATGGAAGATAAGAAAAACTGTGGTTCTTGCTGAAGCCCAGGGGATCTCAGAGCTTTCGATATGCTTTCTTCGCGAAAAATCGTGGTCGCGGCAGGTGTGCTGTTTGTGGCGCAGCTGTTGGTGCTGGTCGTTCTGGGAACCACCCGCCCGGGGCCAGTTGTTTCCGAATTGATCCAACTGGCGTTTGGGATGCTGTGCGTTGGGGCTTCCATCCAGGCGGCGGGACGCTCCAATGATTTTGGCAGGAAGTTCTGGTGGCTGGCAGCGATTGCGTTTTCGCTGTTCGTGGTAGCGCAGGGCCTGGGAACCTACGACGAAGCCTTCCACGCGCCGCATTTTGTGGAGTGGCTGGTGAACCTGATTTTCTTCTTCTGGTTCACGCCCATGGGCATGGCGCTGTTTCTGGACCCGGAGTCCGAAGCGCGGGGCTTCGACTTGCTGGTCATTCTGGATTTCACGCAGGCCATCCTTTTTGGGGTGGCCGCCTATCTGTACTTTTTCTATTTGCCGGCGCCGGACCAGGCGGGAACTGAACTTTCTCACGCCGTTTGGGGCCCGTACTTTCTGTACAACGGGGTCCTTACGGCGGCGTTCTTCTTGCGTTCCATGCTGTCTCGTTCCCAAGTGGCCCGGGCTCTTTTCCTGCGTCTGGCCATCTACTTGTTCGCCACCGGCGTGGCCGACTATCTATTTTATTTTGGCCCCGGCAAAGGAATGCCTGCGGGTTCGTGGTTTGACGTTGTTTGGATTTGTACTTTGGCGATGTACTTCGGATTCGCGGCCACCTGGAATCGAAAAGGGGCGGCAAGCCCCGGCAACGCGGCCCCGGCACGCAGCCAGAGTTCGGTGGTCACGCAATTGTTCCCGCTGGTGTATCCGCTTTTCGTATTGGCCATGTCCGCGCGAATCGCGCGCGAGAACGTGACGCTGGCCTCGGTGGTGGTGCTGATCTCTTTCCTGTGCTCCAGTACCCGGCTGTTACTGACACAAGCCAGGCAGCAACAGAGCAACCGGGCGCTGCTGCGGCAGACCGTGGCGATGGAGACTTCGCCTGACGGAATGGCGATTCTGAACGATAAGGGCAAATTCACTTACGTGAATCGGGCCCTGGCCGCGATTTTCGGGTATGCCAGTCCAAAAGAGCTGGCGGGCCAGGACTGGAGACTGCTGCTACCCCCGGAGGAAGTGCTTCGGTTCGAGCAGGGCATTCTTTCGCTGGTGGCAACGCAACACCAATGGCAAGGCGAAGCTACCGCCAAGACGTTCCGCGGGGCCGCTCTTCCCGTGGAGTTAGCTCTGGCATCGCTGCCCGACGGGGGACTGGTGTGGATCTGCCACGACATCAGCCAGCGCAAGAAGATCGAGGAACGCCTGCGCAAATCGCAGCGCATGGAAGCTATCGGCAAGCTGGCGGGGGGCATCGCGCACGACTTCAACAATCTGCTGACGGTGATCAAAGGGCACAGCGGCAACCTGCTGGATCGCGCCAAGTACGACCAGAACAGCGTGGAAAGAATAGACGAAGCGGCGAACCGTGCTGCTGCCCTGACCCGGCAAATGCTGGCCTTCAGCCGCCAACAAGTGCTGCAGCCTAGGATCATCAATTTGAACAGCACGGTGGCCGACACCGAGAAAATGCTGCGGCGGCTGATCGGCGAGCACATTCACATGGTTACGCGGATGGACCGCGGCCTGGGATCGGTTAAGGCCGATCCTTCGCAAGTCGAACAGATCATCATGAATTTGGTGGTCAACGCGCGGGACGCGATGCCGCGCGGCGGGGAAATCATCATTGAAACGGCCAACGTGCAGTTGGATCAAGAGTACGCCAGCCAGCACGACGGGGTAGTTCCTGGGCGCTACGTCATGCTGGCGATTTCCGACTCCGGGATCGGCATGGAGCCCGAGATTCAGGCGCACATCTTTGAGCCCTTCTTCACCACCAAGGAAGTCGGGAAGGGCACGGGGCTGGGGCTCTCGATGGTCTACGGCATCGTGAAACAAAGCGAAGGTTCGATTTGGGTTTACAGCGAGCCGGGAAAAGGCACCTGCATCAAGGTCTATCTGCCTCGAGTGGATGCGCCCGCGGAGGCCACGGAACGCGAACGGCAGCCGCGGCAAACCAAGCGCGGCAGCGAAACGATTCTGCTGGTCGAAGACGACAGCATGTTGCGGGAACTGGTGGCGGACATCTTAAAAGGTTGCGGCTACTCGGTGCTGATCGCCGGGCATCCCAAGGAAGCGGAAACTCTTTCCGCGCAGCATGCGGGGAACATTGATCTGCTGCTGACCGACGTGGTCATGCCCAGCATGAACGGGCAGGAACTCGCCAAACGCATAACAGCGGCCAGAAAGACAATCAAGGTCCTCTATATGTCCGGGTACACGGAAGAATTTGCGGAGTTAAATGCGGGAACACTTTTCCTGCAAAAGCCGTTCACCCCTTCCACGCTGACAGCCAAGCTGCGCGAAGTTCTGGACTACACGCCGGATGCGGAATCGGTAGGGCGGGTGTAAAAACCCCGCTGTCATGAAACTCAGTCGCGGCCGTTTCGGGCCGACCCCAAGAGGTCTTCGAAACCATTGACGAACACGCGATCGATCCCGCGATCTTGCGTGCCTTCGCCTGTATACCTCAGGCACAGGCCCGAGGCTCGGCGCGCCGCTGGTGGTATCCTAGTGTTCAGCGTGGGCAGCACTCCTTAGGCGAAGTTTTCCCTTTCAGGCAGTCACAACGCGAGGAATCGCTATTCATGAAAAGGGAACTTCCTGTGGAGAGGGTCAGGCCCGTCTCTTTCGCCATCGGCGATCACCGGTTCCAACACTCACTTCTTCTCGCCATCCACCAAGAATCGCCGGACGGAATTCTAGTAGTGGACGAAAAGAATACCGTCGTTTCGCACAACCCGCGCTTTCTCGACATCTGGCAAATTTCCTTGAGCAGCATCCAGCGCGGCCAATCGGACACCGCGATCGGCAAAGAGGACCGGCCAATTCTGGCCGCCGTTTTAGAGCGAGTGAAAGATCCCGAGGGATTTGTGAAGCGGGTTCGAGAACTTTACGATGATCCCAGCGCGGATGACCATTGTGAAATTGAGTTAAAGGATAGCAGGACGCTGGAGCGCCATTCCACGGTCTTACGAAGCGAAGACGGCCACTACCTGGGACGCGTGTGGTTTTTCCGCGATGTCACCGCGCACAAGCAGATAGAAATCAATCTGCAAAGAGCCAAGGAAGAGGCGGAAGCAGCCAGCCGCGCGAAGAGTGAATTTCTGGCCAATATGAGCCATGAAATCCGGACTCCGATGAATGGCGTTATGGGCATGACCGAACTGGCCCTGGAAACAGAGCTGACCCGCGAGCAGCGGGAATACTTGACCATGGTCAAGACCTCAGCCGATTCGCTGCTGTCGCTGCTAAACGACATCCTGGATTTCTCGAAGATCGAGGCGGGCAAACTGGATGTGGAAGCAATTGACTTTAGCCTGCGAGACGCGCTGGACAACACCGTGAAAGCCCTGGGCCTACGCGCCCACCAGAAGGGCCTGGAAGTGGCTTGCCACGTTTTGCCCGAGGTGCCAGACCGATTGTGTGGCGATCCGGCGCGCCTCCGGCAGATCGTGACGAATTTGGCGGGAAACGCCATCAAGTTCACTGCGCAGGGCGAAGTCATCATTGGCGTCGAAAGCGAGGAAGAAACGGACCAGGAGGTGCTGCTGCACTTTCGCGTGACCGACACAGGTATCGGCATTCCGTTGCAGAAGCAAAAGGCGGTTTTCGAGGCGTTCACGCAGGCGGATAGCTCGACGACCCGGAAATACGGCGGCACGGGGTTGGGTCTGGCGATCTCGTCGCGGCTGGTCAGCATCATGAAAGGGCGGATCTGGGTGGAGAGCGAATTGGGGCGGGGCAGCACTTTCCATTTTACGATTCGCTTGGCCTTACAGAGTGGTTCGCCCAGGGAAATTTCGCCCGTAGGCATCGAGATGTTGCGCGGGCTTTCTGTGCTGGTGGTGGATGACAACCCGACGAACCGGCGCATTCTGCAAGAGACGCTCGCGGGCTGGGGCATGCTGCCGACGACGGCCGAGGGAGGCAAGGAAGCGCTGGCGGCTTTGAAGGAGTTCCAGGAGCGGGGAAAACAATTCTCTCTGGTGCTGCTGGACGCGCACATGCCGGAAATGGACGGTTTTGCCCTGGCAGAGAGCATGAAGGGAGATTCCGAGTTTGCAAAAGCCGTCATCGTGATGGTCACATCGGCGGGATTGCGTGGAGATGCGGCCCGATGCCGGGAACTGGGCATCGGTGCGTATTTAACGAAGCCGATCGGGCGCGCGGATCTTCTGGAAGCGATCCGAGCCGTGCTTGGCAAAGGGGAACAGGCAAACAGGAGCGTGGCGCTGGTCACGCGACACCATCTGCGAGAGAGCCACCGCCGGTTGAAAATCCTCTTGGCCGAAGATAATGGCGTCAATCAAGTGCTGGCGACCCGCCTCCTGGAAAAGATGGGGCACGCCGTTATCCTTGCGGAGAACGGGAGAGCCGCAGTGGAAGCCGAGGAAAAGGAACAATTCGATCTAATTTTGATGGATATTCAGATGCCGGAGATGGATGGATATGAAGCTACCGCGGCTATTCGCGAGCGAGAACAACAGACCGGCAAGCACACGCCCATCGTGGCCATGACCGCCAACGCCATGGTCGGTGACAGAGAGCGTTGTCTGAGAGCTGGGATGGATAATTACGTCTCGAAGCCGCTGCAGATCAGGGAGTTTTTTGCCGTCGTCGAGACTCTTAGCATGGCGCCAGCGGGCAGCCTCCAATTTCAAGCCTAGACGCGGCTCATTTTTAAATGCTACGACCACGAAAGGTTATTGTTTTACGTCGGCCAGGAGATCTTCGTTTTCGTTGATGGTAGACGCGGTCGATCTTGGCGTTGACCATCACGTCTAGGGGTTCGGTGGGTGCGAGACGCCGATAGTACCCAAGGCGAATGGTTTTGTCTCCGATGTGCGCGTACAGCGGAATGACGTCTTTCCAGTCGTCTGGGAACGCCGGTGCGGGTGATTTGCCCCTTGAGATGGGTCTTGCCGTCGGGCGTGGGCTCGGCGGAGACGTGAAAGGCATATTCGGGGAAGCCGGTGCCGTAGACGTACTGGTCGAAAAACCAGTCCATCTTGTGGTTGCTGTCGATGTCCATGGTGCGGGTCATGTATTTTTCGACGATGGACTTAAAGTCTTCGGTGGAGGCAGCTTTGTTGTCGAAGGTCTTGCAGTAGTCCTGCATCATTTCTTTGAAGCGATGGTCGAGATCGGGATTGCGAGGATCGGCGAGTTGCACGCGCAGCATCTGCAGGACGTAGCCGCCTTTGGAGTAGATCAGATTCTGATAGGAACCCGGGTTAGTTTCGGAAGAGCGAATGCGTCGGCCCAACCAGATGGGGCCGAGAGCATCCACCTGGTGGCCGCCGATGTCTCGACTGCGGAGCAGATCCTTGTCTTTGCGAAATTCGGTGAGAAATTCCTTGCGGTCGCGGCGAAACTCCACGTAGAGCTTTCCGGAAAATTCAGCAAATCCTTCGGATAACCATTGATCGTGATAACTCTTCCAACCGACGCGGTGGCCCCACCACTGGTGAGAACTCTCATGGCCGCGAAAGAAATCGGTCAGTCCAACCTGGTTGCGGATGCCCAGGGCGTTGCGCTGCGTGGAGTCGAGAAAAGTGACCCAGCTGAGATAGAGGAGTCCGGGCCAACCTTGCCCGTAGCTGCCGATGATGTTGGTGACCACCAGCTGTTTGTAAGGATAGGGCCCGAAGTAGTTTTGAAACAGCCGCAGAGTATTGGCGGACTCGATGTTGATGGTCTTTCCGAGAGCCGCGGCCGAGAGGGTGCCAACGGCCGCCATGGGCTGGTTTTGCAGGTGTCCGCCGCCGGGACCTCCTGCCAGGTCGCGCGTCGGGTCGTCAAAGTGACGCTGGATAGATCGCAGGAAGTCATCGGGCTGGCGATTGGCGTAGACCTGAACTTCAACGTCGCCCACCTTGTCGGTGACGATTTTGTAGTCGCCGTAAGCGAAGCCGGCCGCGGCCAGAGGAATTTCACTTTTCCACGTGGTGATCTCTTCTTTCCCGTCGGTGGTATCGCTGGCCTTGTTGCCGGTGGCCACCAGGCTGTATCTCTTGGGATTGCGGAAGGTGAGGTCGAAGTCCGACCGGAAGGCAAAAACATCGACTCCGAGTTCATTATCGAACATGGAGGGGTACCAACCGAAGCTTTTGCAAAAATAGTTGCCATCGCCCACTTTGAACACGACGCGCTTGCCGCCGTATTGGAATTCGAGGACTTCTTCGCGCGCTGCTTCCGTGGGCTCCTTCAGAACAACAGCAACATAATCTCCGTAGGACTGATAGCGATCGTTCCGCTCCTTGGACTGAAAAAACTCCAGGTTGCGGCCTTGAGCGTCTTTTATCGAACTAAGACGCAAGTTGGAATCCAAGGAGAAAAGCAAAACGCGTTCGCCCGAGTATCGCGGCCGCAGGGTGGCGCGCGCGGTGGCGTTTAGATCGGCGTTATCGGCAGCGTTGGCGCTTATCTGATAACCGGGGATCAAGAAATCCTGGCGGGCCGAAGGATCGTCGTAGGCGTGGTGCGGATCGCGACCGCCGGTGGGGAAATTCATCCAGAAATCGAGAATTCGGAAGGGGCCGACATCGGCCCAGCGGCCGACGCGAATCTCCTCGAGCTGCATGGCGTCGTCTCGCACTTCCACCCAGCCGCGATCCTTGGTTTTGCAGGTCCGCAAGGAAGTAGGCGGTGCGCGGCGGTCCGGCGAAAAAATCGCTCTTGGAAGAGGCGCGGAACCTGCGACGCGCCGAGATCTTCGCGTTCCCTTGGCGCTTGGCGTAGAGATCGTCGCCGGCGGGTCCGTTCGGTTGCCACTTGAGTTGCTTGGCGACTTCGTCGAGAAGAGGCGTCGGTGAAGCTGAAGGTGGCGTCGGTGAAAGCCAGATCCAACTTGGGCTGCTTGGTGAAGAGATACAGCTGCTGCGATTCCAAGGCGTTTGGCGGGTCCACTTGAAGCCGGCCGCTGCCATGAAAGACCGCGCCAAAGACGACGCCGTTGGCTGGCTGGGTGAACTCGATGGTGCCATCAATGAGAGTGATGTGGACGAGGTCTCGCGCGATGGTGACGTTTTCAACGTGCGCGGACTTCGCGGGGTCCATAGCGCCCGCCCACAAAGCAGTCCAAACCGCGGTTGCGGGCGACGCGGCAGGTGCCTGCGCGCCGCGGCCCGAGGAAACGAAGAAAGACAGCAGCGCCAGAACGAAGGACTTGCGGATCATGAAAGAGGCTCCCCACAGCCATTCCCGACGTTACCGTGTGGTGGCACTCGCGACAAGTAGCTGATGGGGCACAGCGTGGCCAAGAGGTAATTTTTAGGGCGCGCGAGGAAGGGTGTCAGTGCACCTTGCGGAAGGATGGGACCGAACAGAGCGCGGAGTCGCGGGTCCGTGGCAGTCACAGTTGAGGTAGTCTAGCAACGTGATTGCTACGCAGCTGGTCGGGGAAGTGCGAGAGAAGAAGCGGGCGGCGCTGCTGAGCGTGGGCTCGGCGGTGGTGTTGGTATCGCTGAAGGCGTTTCTGGTGCTGCGAACCGGCAGCTTGGGGGTGTTGTCGGAGGCGCTGCACTCCGGGCTGGATTTGGTGGCGGCGATCATTACGTTTCTGTCGGTGCGGGTGTCCGATGAGCCCGCGGACGAGCGGCATCCTTACGGACACGGGAAGTTTGAGAATTTCTCGGCGTTCGTGGAGACCGGACTGCTGCTGCTGACCGCGCTGTACATCATTTACGAAGCGTTCTACCGGCTCTTTTTCCGCAGCGTGCACATTGCGCCGAGCGTTACCGCCATCGTGATTCTGCTGGGAGCGCTGGCTATCGACGTGACGCGCGCGCGGGCGCTGTCCCGGGTGGTCAAAAAGTACCACAGCGAAGCGCTGGAGGCGGATGCGCTGCACTTTTCGACCGACGTGTGGAGCACCATCGTCGTGATTGTGGGCATCGGGCTGGTGTGGGCGGGCGAGACGTGGAATGTGCCTTGGCTGGTGTATGCCGATGCGCTGGCCGCCCTGGGCGTGGCGGCGGTGATCTTGTGGGTGGGTTCGCAGCTGGGGCGGCGCACGCTGGACGCGCTGCTGGATGTTGCGCCGCAAGGCCTGCAGCAGGAAATCGCGCGAGCCGTGGCGCGGATGGACGGAGTGCTGGACGTGGACCGGGTGCGCGTGCGGCGGGCGGGGAATCGCCACTTTGTGGACGCCACGGTGAGCGTGGCGCGGACCGCCAGCCTGGAGCAGGTGCACGCCTTAAGCGACGCCATCGAGAAACGCATCGGAGAAATCGTTCCTTCGGACGTGATGGTGCACGCGGAGCCGCGGGCGCCGCAGGGCGAGCATCTATTCGAGGCCATCCGTGCGGTGGCGCAGCGCATGGGATTGGCGATTCATGACCTGAGCGCGCTGCAGCAACAAGGGCAGCTGTTCGTGGAGCTGCATCTGGAAGTGGACGAGAACTTGAGCCTGCGCGATGCACACCGGCAAGCTACGGAACTCGAAGAGGGCATTCGCGAACTGCGCGACGGGCCGATTGAGGTAAATATCCACATCGAGCCGCTGGGGCGGCACATCGCCACTCCGGATGCGGGTGGCGGCGAGATGAAGCAGCTCTCGCGGGCCATCGAGGAGTTCTTGAACGGATTGCCGGCGGAGTACGATGAGCTGGTGAATTGCCACGACGTGCATGTGCGGCAGGTGGAGCACCGCATTCTGGCGTCGTGCCACTGCACGATGAAGGGCGCGTTGCCGATTACGCAGGTTCACGATGTGACGGCGGCGCTGGAAGACCGCGTCAAAGAACGCTTTCCGCAGATCCACCGGGTTACGATTCATCCCGAGCCCGTAGAGGAGAAATGACTACGGAAAAGGGTACCGGCTGAGCCATTCTCGGACCGATTCCATTGCAAACGCGCGGCGCCGGGTGTAGGTTAGCGCGCGAATCTTGAATCCAAGCGAAAATTTGCGATCGGGACAAGGGGCAATGCGATGAAACGCACCGTGAAGGGAAAATTGAGCCGGCGGGAGATGCTCGGGGCCGCCTCCGCAGCGACGGTGGGAGCGGCAATGATGCCGTCCTCGCTCCACGCTGCCGCGCAGGAGCCAAAGCCAAGCTATCAAGTCGGCAAGGACCCGGGCAAGCATGAGCCCATTCCCGGCTTCAAATTCGACATTGAAGCGACGACCGGTTGGGTCGGAGAAGGTGGCTCCGCGAAAGAAGCTACGATCGCCGAGTTCCCTCCTTCACAAAACATCGCGGGCGTTTCCATGCGCCTGAAACCCGGGGCCATCCGCGAACTGCACTGGCATGCCATCGCCGCGGAGTGGGCCTTGGTTCTGACGGGAACTCTGCGTACCACCGTCATTTCTCCGAACGCCCAGGCGGCCACCGACATCTTTGAGCCCGGCGACATCTGGTATTTCCCCAAGGGCCACGGACACGCGCTGCAAAACATCAGTAACGAAGAAGCGCACTTTGTTTTGGGTTTCGACGACGGGCACTTCTCGGAGTTCGGGACGTTCAGCATCACCGACT
Source organism: uncultured Acidobacteriota bacterium (assembly GCA_963788495.1). GTDB lineage: Bacteria > Acidobacteriota > Terriglobia > Acidiferrales > UBA7541 > Acidiferrum. The sequence continues at coordinate 193,513 of CAWBGX010000011.1, forward strand.
GGATGGCGCGCACGCCCGCGCACCTAGTGGCCCGCAACTTGAATCTTGATCCGGCGACGGTCAGCAATCTTCCGAAAAGAGAACTGTACATTTCGCCCGGCAAGATTCCCGCGAATCCGCTGGAGCCCAACCTGGCGGACGATCTGGAAACGGCGCAATCGGCGCACAAGTTTCGGCTGTCCAAGATGGCGCCCTTGACGTTCCCGGGCGGCTGGGAACGCATCGTGACCTCGAAAGAATTCCCGATCAACACCACGCTGAGTTCGGTGATGCAGTACCTGGAACCCGGGGCGCTGCGCGAGCTGCATTGGCACCCCAACGCCGACGAATGGCAGTACTACATCAGCGGGCGCTCGCGCGTGACGGTGTTTGGCGCGCACGGAAGAGCCAAGACGGAAGAATTTGGTCCGGGCCAGATCGCGTTTATCCAGCAAGGCTTTGGACATTACGTGGAGCAAGTGGGCAGCGAGCCCACGCAGTTTTTCGCGCTGTTCAACAGCCCGGTGTTTGAAGAGATCTCTATTTCCAAATGGCTTGCCGGAAATCCGGCTTCGCTGATCGCCGACAATTTCCTGATCACCAAGGACGAGGTGGCGCGGCTGCCGCGCAAAACCTTGGGAATCCTCAAATAAAGTTTCCGCTCTAGGTGGATTCGCTTGGGCCCGCGAAGACTTGGGCTGCCAGGGCGATCAGGGCGGGAAAGCACTCCAGAACGTAGCGCGGCTCGGGAGTTTCGAGGGTCGTAAGAAATACGGTGCGCAAAACAATAAAGACGGCCAGCAGCACGACGGCCGGCCGAACCGCGGAGCTTCGCCGCCAGAGGCGGGCCGTGCCCCATATCGCTAACGCGATGTACGCGATGTTGAGCGCGAAAAAAACTACGGTCACCGATTGGTCGATGCGGTCGTCTTCCCAAGACTGCGCCAGCGGAAAAACCACTCCGGATACCGGAAGCAGTTCGATACGTGGAGTGAACCACAGGGTGACGGCGCGCGCCGCCGGCAGCCAAACGTACGTGCGCAGCGGGTGGCGCGCGGTGCGTTCACGCGCTAATTGCGCAAAAGCGGCGTCTTCTTCGGGCGTCAGCGTGACGTCGTCGTTGTACGGCTCCAGTATGGAGGAGACGCGGGCCTTCTCCTCCGCAGTGTCGAACGCCCGGGCGGGAATGTCATCGACATTAATGACGTCATCGTTGAGCTTCCACGAAACCAGGTACACGTCGCGCAAGCGATACAGCCAGGTCTTTTCCCAACTCATGAAACCGTAGGGCACCAGTTCGCCGGGAAGATTGGAGTTTTTGGGCGCCAGAAACTGAAGTTCGTGGAGCGTCACGCCGTTGCGGATGGCCCAAGGCACCAGAGGGATCGCGGCCGCTAGTCCCATGACGATGATGGTGCTCAGCCATCGCTTCGTTTCGTGCTGCGAAACCAGAATGACACCGAAGACCATCCAGAAAGCGCCCAGCAGCAGGGGCGTCTCCGGGCGGAACAAGGTACCAAGGCCCACCAGAAACGCGCCCGCGGCGGCTAAATACCAATAGTCGTTGCCGAGAGGCCAACTCTTTTTGACGAACAGCCACCCGTTGTTTCGCGTGCGACCCGCCAATAAGCACAACGGCAAAAGCGCGGCCGCGGTAAACAACATGGCGAACACCTCGGTGAGCGGAACGGCAGCATAGTTCGCGGTAAAAGGGCACAGCGCCGCTAGCCAAAGCGCAACCATGAAAACACGCTGCGGGCGATTTCGTTCATTCACCATGAGAAAGAGAAGCGCGGCCAGGCCGGCGATGCACAGGCAAGTAAGCAGATCGACGGCCGCCTGAGCGAGCATGACCCACAGCCGGGCGTCCGGACCGGTGCGGCCGGTGATCGCATAGATTACGGCCAGGAAAGCCGGATAGCCGGGCATGCGCAGGTCCACCGGCGTGATCTGGCCGTACACGTCCATGGCGTAGACGTGATGTTTCAGCCAGTTCGTGGCCATCTGTTCGTAGAGAACCGCATCGCCGGAATTGGCGGGATACTTCAGAACAAAGAAGAGCCGGAGGCAAAATCCGGCGGCCAGGGCGACAATGGGAGTCGAGAAAATTCGCTTCATGAACGGAACGCATCTTACAATAGAGCAGACGGAATCAGGCAGACGGAGTCAGCCCGCCCTGACGTTCAGGTCCCTGCCATACTGCCAGGTCGAAAGGTTTCATGAAGGAACGTAGGCCCATATTCTACGACGAGGAGCGCGTTCGCTGGCGCCGCACGCGCCGGGTGTTGGAGGTTTCCGGCGCGCTGCTAACGCTGTTGCTGGCCTATTTTTTCGTGAACATAGCGGCCAGCGTTGAGCTTCCCGCGGGGTTACTGCCGGACACCCGGCCGGTCTATCGCGGACTGAAACTGAGATCCAAAGCCAAGCTGGTTCCGGTGCGCGAGGGGCGGCGGCGGCGCATCGCCAATTTGGGTGCCGTTCCGGCGAGCTACGACCCGTTGCGCGCCGCGTTCTTCGTAAGTTGGGATCCCAACAGCCTGGCGTCCCTGAAAAAACATTACAGGGATCTAGACCTGCTTGTTCCGGAGCAGTTGCACGCGGTCACCGCGGATGGCGCGCTCACGGTGGTGGACTACGAGCGCTACGAAACGGTCAAGGCCAGTCCGGCGGAGGCTATTGCGCGGCTCAAGGACGACAAGCTGCATCGGTGGATGAGGTCCGCCAACGTCGAGCTGCCGATCATGGGTCTGCTCAACAACTATGACGGCACGGTGTGGCGGGTCAAGGAAATGGCCGCATTTCTGGCCAGCACGACCGCACGCCGAAATCTTGTGCGCAATGTCGTCGAATATGCCGTTGAGGCGCACCAGGCGGGCATCGTGGTGGACCTCGAGGAAATTCCCGAAGCGAGCCAGCCGCATTTTCAGGAGTTCATAGCGGAGTTGGCTCCGGCTCTGCATTCCGTCGGCCTGAAGGTGATGATCGCGCTGCCCGCGCGCGACGACGCATTCGACTACAAATTCTTCGGCAAGGAATGCGACGCCGTCGTGCTGATGAACTACGACCAGCATTGGGCGACCTCCGGGCCCGGCCCGATCGCGGCGCAGGATTGGTTCGTGGAAAACCTGCGGCAGGTGATGGAGGTCGTTCCCGCGCAGAAAATCGTGGTGGGCATCGCGAACTATGCGTACGACTGGTATCAAGGCCCCCAGAAGAAATGGTTTGCCACCGAGCCGGAACCCAGCGTGCAGGAGGCGCTGCTGCACGCCTACGAGTCAGAAGCCGACGTCGACTTCGACTCCGCCTCGTTGAACCCGCACTACTCCTACCAGGACGATCAGAACCGCGTGCACCAGGTGTGGATGCTGGACGCCCTCACCGCCTACAACGAAATGCGGGTAAGCGAGCGCATGGGCGTACAAGGCACGGCGCTGTGGCGGCTGGGATCGTCGGACAGCTCGCTGTGGCCCATTTGGGATGCGGTGCGGCCGGACGACGCCACCCGCGAGAAGCTCACGGACATCCCGCCGGGGCCCGACTTGATCCTGGAAGGCAACGGCGACGTTTGGCACTTCGAGGACACGCCCAAACACGGGCGGCGGAGCTTCACCTACGACGCGCCGACCGATCTTTTTACCGACGAGAACTACGATGCCTACCCGCTCTCGTACGATATCGAGCAGATCGGCGCGGCGAAAAAGAAAATCGCCATTACCTTTGACGACGGACCCGATCCGCGCTGGACCCCGAAAATACTGGACATTCTGAAAGAGAAGAACGTACCCGCGACTTTTTTTGTAATCGGCGTGGATGCCAGCCAGTCACCGGAAATACTCAAGCGCGAATATGCCGAAGGCCATGAAATCGGCAACCACACCTACACGCACCCGAATTTCGACGACATTTCAAAAACGCAAATTCGCTGGGAGTTGAACCTGACCCAGCGGCTGATCGAAAGCACCATCGGGGTCAAGTCCATTCTCTTCCGGCCGCCCTTTGGCATCGATCACCAGCCGGAATACGCGGAGGAAGTGGCGCAGCTCCCGATCGCGCAAGAGATGGGCTACCTGATCGTCGGACAAAAAATTGACCCGCACGATTGGCAGCTGCGCGATGGGAAACCCATACCGGCGCAGGAAATCGTCGATAGCCTGCTGCAGCAAGCCGACCAGGGTAACATCGTGTTGCTCCACGACGGAGGCGGCGATCGCAGCCAGACCGTCGCAGCCCTGCCGCTGATCATCGACGCGCTGCGCGAGCGGGGATACCAGTTAGTCTCCGTGCCGGAGCTGATCGGCAAGACCCGCGCCGAAGTGATGATGCCGTTGTCTTCGGAAGAAAGATTGGAAGCTCGCGCGGACGGCTTCATTTTCGGAATCTATCACTGGTTCCGGCTGTTTATTGCCACCATCTTCATCGCCGGGATCGTGCTGGTCAGTGCACGCGCGCTGATCATCGGGATTCTTGCACTGATCGAGAAGTTGCGGCCCGATCGCGCGGTCATGTCCGATCCGCCGCCGAGCGTCACCGTGCTTATCCCCGCGCACAACGAGGAAACCGACATCGTACAGACGGTGGCGTCCGTGCTGGCCTCGGACTTCAAACCGCTGGGCGTGATCGTCGTAAACGATGGATCGACCGATCGCACCGGTGAGCTGCTCGATTCGCACTTTGGCCAGGACGCCCGCGTGCGCATACTGCACCAGGTGAACCGCGGCAAGTCCGCGGCCCTGAGCCGCGCGTTGGGCGAAGCCGACACGGAAATCGTGGTGACCATCGACGCGGACACGGAAATCGAGCGGGACGCCATCGGCAAACTGGTCCGGCATTTCTCGGATCCCACCGTCGGCGCGATGGCGGGGAACGTGAAGGTCGGCAACCGCTCGCGCTGGCTCACCCGCTGGCAGGCACTCGAATACATCACCAGCCAGAACATGGAGAAGCGCGCTTTCGACTTGCTGAATTGCATTACGGTCGTCCCCGGAGCCCTGGGCGCGTGGCGCAAGAAAGCCATTGAAGCGGCGGGCGGCATCACCGCCGACACGGTGGCGGAGGATGCCGACCTGACCATCGCCATCCGCAGGCTGGGATGGCGCATCGGCTATGACGAAGAGGCCATCGCCTGGACGGAAGCCCCGGAAACTGCCGGCGTGCTGATTCGCCAGCGATTTCGCTGGACGTTTGGCACTCTGCAGGCGTTCTGGAAGCACAACGACACGCTGTTTCGTCCAAAGTACGGCACGCTCGGCTGGATCGCGCTGCCGAATATTTTCGTGTTTCAGCTAGTGCTGCCGTTTATCTCGCCGGTCATCGACCTGATGTTCTTCGGCTCGCTGTTGCTGTGGGCGCTGGGACAAAAAGTTGCTCATTTGCCGCAGCTGTGGACCACCGCGGACGTGGAGCGCTCCGTGCTGTTTTTCCTGGGCTTCTTGCTGATCGATGTGTTCACCTGCATGGTGGCCTTCGCCCTGGAGCGAAAAGAAGACTGGACGCTGCTGGTGCCGGTACTGCTGCAGCGTTTCTATTACCGCCAATTGATGTACGTGGTGCTGTTCCGCTCGGTGAAGGAAGCCGTCAGCGGCCGGCCGGTGGGCTGGCGCGGAGTCGAGACCGAAGCTCCGCGAACCGTGGCGCCGGCCTAGAGCTTCGCCGAAGCGGCACCCCGCGTCCGGCGTTGGCCCGTTCCGGCGGACCGTTCGCACCCAATCTAACGACTTTTCGCCCATTTTCGCTTACCCGCGGTTTGTTGTAGGATATCGTCCTACTCAAAGGAGGCTTCCATGGCTATCACCTTCACTCTGAACGGCAAGCCGCAAACCGTTGACGTCAGCCCCGAAATGCCGCTGCTGTGGGTGCTTCGCGACACCCTGAACATGACCGGCACGAAGTTCGGCTGCGGCATGGCCCTCTGCGGCGCATGCACCGTACACATCAACGGGGAAGCCACCCGCTCCTGCGTTACGCCGGTCTCCAGCGTCTCCGGCAAAAAGGTCACCACCATCGAGGGCTTGTCCGTCGACGGCAGCCACCCCGTCCAGCAAGCCTGGATCGAAGAGGACGTCCCGCAATGCGGCTACTGTCAATCCGGACAAATCATGTCCGCGGTCGCGCTGCTTTCCAAGAAGCCCAATCCAACCGACGCCGATATCGATGACTTCATGAGCGGCAACATCTGCCGCTGCGGAACCTACCAACGCATCCGCAAAGCCATCCATCGCGCCGCCACCGAGTCCGGCAAAGCGAAGTCCGCCTAGCCGCTGTTTTTCCCCAAAAGATAGAGAGGCAGGTCATGGCTACCGCATCCGTTGTGAATCGCCGCGACTTTTTGAAGTCCGGCGCCACGGCCGGCGCCGCGCTGGTTATTGGATTCTATCTGCCCTCCTCGGCCTTCGCGGGCACCGCGGAGGACCAGGAAAAAAAGCCGGTCAACCCTTTTAACGCCTGGGTGCGTATTACTCCGGACAATCAGGTTACCTTGATCCTGGGCAAGTCCGAGATGGGCCAGGGCGTGATGACCTCTCTGCCCATGATTCTTGCCGAAGAGCTTTGCCTGGATTGGAAGCAGGTACGCATCGAGCAGGCGCCCACCAACCCCGCGATTTACGACCACGGCACCGGCGGCAGCGGAAGCGTCGCGGGTTCCTGGGTGCCGCTGCGGCGTGTGGGCGCTGCCGCGCGTGAAATGCTCGTAACCGCCGCGGCCCAGCACTGGAACGTGAGCCGCGACACCTGCAAGCCGCAAGACGGCGGCGTGCTCCACGGAGCGCGCAAGCAATTTTTGACTTACGGGGAACTGGTCGACGCCGCCGCCAAGCTCCCGGTGCCCGACCTCAACACCGTGCCGCTCAAAAACTCCGACGACTTCACCATCGTCGGCCACGATCACCATCGCTTCGAGGCCCGCGACAAATCCACCGGCACGGCCAAGTTTGGTATCGACTCGCGCCCTGCCAACATGCTCTACGCGGTGATCGCGCGCTGCCCGGTTTTCGGCGGCACCGTCGCCAAATTCGATGCTACCAAGGCCAAAGCTGTGCCCGGCGTGCGCGATGTCGTCTCCATCGACCCTGTGGGTCCCGGCGCGTTTACCGCCGGCGGTGTCGCCGTGCTGGCCGACAATTCCTGGGCCGCCATCCAAGGGCGCAAGGCGCTGGACATCACCTGGAACGAAGGTCCCAACGCCACCGAGTCGTCCGCGACTTTGCGCCAGCATTTCATCGAAAACGCCGCGAAGCCAGGAAAAATCGTGCGCAACGAAGGCGATGCCGATGCCGCGTTGGCCTCCGGCTCCAAGAAAGTCGAAGCCGTCTACGAGCTCCCCTTCGCGGCCCACGCCTGCATGGAGCCCATGAATTGCACCGTGCACATCCGGCCGGACGGCGCAGAAGCTTGGGCCCCCACGCAGGCCCCGCAATGGACGCAAGAAATCATCGCCGGCGTCGCCAAGCTTCCCAAGGAATCCGTGGTGGTGCACACCACGCTCATGGGCGGAGGATTCGGCCGCCGCTATCACGCGGACTTCGTCATGGAAGCGGCGCAAGTGGCGAAAACCATCAACAAGCCGGTCATGGTGTTGTGGACCCGCGAAGACGACATGCAGCACGGTTTCTACCGCCCGGCCTCCTATCACCACATGCAGGGCACCCTCGACGCGCAAGGCCATCTGGCCGCCTGGAAACATTTCCAGAGTTCCACTTCCATCGCCGCAGTTTGGGACAAGGACGGCCAGGAAAAACCCGAAGCCAGTGAATTCGCCACAGCGGCGTTTATTCCCTACGTAACGCCCAATTTCCGCGTCGAATACGCTCTGGCCAAATCCGGCGTCCCCCGGGCGTGGTGGCGCTCCGTCGAACATTCCAGCAGCGGCTTCGTGGTGGAAACTTTCGTCGATGAGCTGGCAGCCGCCGCGGGCGCCGACCCGCTGGCCTTCCGCCTGCGCTTGATCGGCGACGATCGAAAAATTCCCGATTTCACCAACCCCAAGGAAAACCATCCTCTCGACACCGCCCGGCTCAAGAATGTTCTGCGGTTGGCCGCCGAAAAAGCGGCCTGGGACCAGCCTGTCCCCAAAGGCCTCTCGCGCGGCATTGCCGGATATTATTCGTTCGAATCCTATACTGCGGCCGTCGCCGAGGTCAGCGTCAAAGACGGACAGGTCCGCGTGCACCGCATCGTCTACGCCGTCGATTGCGGCCGCCCCATCAATCCCAATGGCATCGCCGCGCAGGTCGAAGGAGCCGCCATCTACGGCCTCTCCGCCGCCATGCACGACGCCATCACCATCGATCGCGGCCGCGTCCAGCAATCCAACTTCAACGACTACCAAATCCCGCGCATGAACGAGACGCCCAAGATCGAAGTGCACGTGGTCCAGAGCAAGGAAGAGCCCACGGGAATCGGCGAACCCGGCTTGCCGGTCATCGCACCCGCAGTCTGCAACGCCGTCTTCGCGGCCACCGGCAAACGCCTGCGCCGCCTCCCGATTCGCCCAGAAGATCTGGCGTAGGCCAAAAGTGGCACAGGCTCAGCCTGTGCTCTTACGACCTCCGCCGAGCAAGTGGCAGCCGACCGAAGACGGATCGACGCATCGCCCAGAGGGAGGATTTCTTGTCATCGACAGCAACTCTGCATCGCCGCGAGTTTCTCAAAAAGAGCGCCGCAGGCGGCGCCGGCCTACTAATCGGGTTCTACCTGCCGAAAAAATTTGAGGCCCTGGCCGCCGCCAAGCCGGACGCCGGCTCCGCAGCCGCGCTGAATGCCTGGGTGCGCATCGCCCCCGACGACACCGTCACCATCCTCATCGACAAAGCGGAGATGGGCCAAGGCATCCTGACCTCGCTCGCCCAGTTGCTCGCCGAAGAACTCGAACTCGACTGGAAAAAGATCAAGACCGAATTCGCCCCCGCCGCCCCGCAATATTTCAACCCGGTTTTTGGTTTGCAGGGCACCGGAGGCAGCAGTAGCATCCGCGCCTCCTGGGGCCCATTGACGAAAGCCGGAGCCTCCGCGCGCGAAATGCTGATCGCCGCCGCTGCCCAGCGCTGGAACGTCGATGCCTCCGCGTGCCGCGCCGAAAATGGCGCAGTGGTCCATACCGCCAGCAAGCGCCGCCTAGGCTACGGCTCGTTGGCAGCCGACGCCGCCAAGCTCCCCGTGCCGGAAAAACCGGCGCTCAAGGAACCCAAGGACTACAAATTCATCGGCAAGCCCATCAAGCGCCTAGACACGCCTTCCAAAGTCGACGGCACCGCGGGCTTCGGCATCGACGTGCGTCTGCCCGGCATGCTGCACGCCGCGGTAGCCCGCTGCCCGGTTTTCGGCGGCAAGATAAAAACGTTTGAGGCCACCAAGGCCAAAACCGTCCCCGGCGTAAAGCAGGTGATCCAGGTCTCCACCGGGGTCGCCGTGGTGGCCGACAACACCTGGTCCGCCATGGAAGGGCGCCGCGCGCTGGAAATCACCTGGGACGAAGGCGCGAACGCCGCGAATACCACCGACGCCATCCGCAAGCTCTTCGCCGAACGCGCCCAGCAACCCGGCGCCATCGCCCGCAAGGAAGGCGACGTAGCAGCCGGCCTCTCCGGCGCGTCGAAAAAAGTGGAAGCCGTTTACGAAGTCCCCTTCCTCGCCCACGCCACCATGGAGCCCATGAATTGCACCGCGGACGTGCGTGCCGACGGCTGCGACATCTACGCGCCGACGCAATTCCAAACCTTCGTGCAAAATACCGGCGCCAGAGTTTGCGGCCTCAAGCCCGAGCAGGTCCGCGTGCACACCACCTTTCTGGGTGGTGGCTTTGGCCGCCGCGCCGAGCAGGATTTCATCACCGAAGCGGTCGAAGCCTCGAAAGCAGTAGGCGCGCCGGTGCAAGTGACCTGGTCTCGCGAAGACGACGTGCAGCACGATTACTATCGTCCCGCGGCTTACAACAAGCTCGAGGCCGGCATCGGTGCCGATGGCTGGCCGGTCGCCTGGAAAAACCGCATCGTCAGCCCGTCGATCATGAATCGCTTTTTCCCCGGCTCGGTGAAAAACGGCATCGACAACAGCTCCGTCGAGGGCGCGGCCAACCTAGCCTACGCGTTCCCCAACCTGTTCGTGGACTACGTGCTCACCGAAGTCGGTGTGCCCGTGGGCTTCTGGCGGTCGGTGGGCTGCTCGCAAAACGGCTACATCACCGAATGCTTCGTCGACGAACTCGCCAAGGCTGGCGGCAAAGATCCCTTCGAATTTCGCCGCAAGCTCCTGGCCAAGGCTCCGCGTCATCTAGGTGTGCTGGAACTCGCGGCGTCAAAAGCCGGCTGGGGCACGCCGCTCCCCGCGGGACGCACCCGCGGCATCGCCGTCGTCGAATCCTTCTCCAGCTACGTCGCGGAGGTCGCCGAAGTCAGCGTCAATCGCAGCTCCAAAGAAATAAAAGTCCATCGCGTAGTTTGTGCCGTCGATTGCGGCCGCCACGTCAACCCGGACACCATCGCCGCCCAGATGGAAGGCGCCATCGTCTACGGCCTGACCGCCGCCTTGAAAGGCAACATCACCATCGACAAAGGCCGCGTCCAACAAAGCAATTTCCACGACTACGACATGCTGCGCATGAACGAAATGCCCAAGATCGAAGTCCACATCGTCCCTAGCAACGACCCACCCGGCGGCGTGGGCGAACCTGGCACTCCACCGATCGCCCCAGCGGTCTGCAACGCCATCTTCGCGGCCACAGGCAAACCCGTCCGCCGCCTCCCGATCCGTCCAGAAGATCTCGCGTAACGAGCAAACCGCAACCGTGGCACAGCCAAAAGTGGCACAGGCTTTCAGCCTGTGCTCCGACGACCTCAACCGAACAAACAAACCAATCGATGGCGGACTACGCCCACGGACGGATAGGTTCGGCGTCTATCGCCACAGCTAACTCCTAGCCTCAAACCAACCCCCCGTTGCAAAATACCCCGTGCCCTCCGCACCGCTCTGCGTTGCCATCCTCTCTCTCTCCATCTGGCTCTACCTGGTCTTCGCCCGCGGCGCCTTCTGGCACCTGCCCCCATTCGACGATGACACCGCACAACACACCATGCCGAACAAATGGCCAAGCGTCATAGCCATAGTCCCCGCCCGCAACGAAGCCGAATCCATCGCTCAGACGGTAGCTGCCCTTCTGAAGCAGGATTACCCTGGCGAGCTTTCCCTAATCGTAGTAGACGACCACAGCGAAGACGCTACCTTGCACATCGCGCAGCGCACCGCGCGAGAAAAAAAGAAGGAATCACGAGTCGAAATTCATCCCGCCGAAACGTTGCCCCCAGGCTGGACTGGCAAATTGTGGGCTCTGAACGAAGGCGTAACCAAAGCCGCGGCGCATAACGCGACGTTTTACTGGTTCACCGACGCCGACATCGTGCACGCACCAGACACTCTCCGTCGTCTAGTCTCCCGCGCCGAGCAAAACCAGCTCGACCTAGCGTCCCTGATGGTCCTGCTGCAAGCCAAAACCCTGCCGGAACGCGCCCTGATCCCGGCCTTCCTCTTCTTCTTCCTCAAACTCTATCCCCCGCGCTGGATCGCCAATCCCAACGCGGCCATCGCCGGAGCCGCGGGTGGCTGCATCCTCCTGCGTCGCAAATACCTGGAGCGCCTAGGTGGCTTCCCGGCAATCCGCAGCGAAGTAATCGACGATTGCGCCCTGGCCCGCGCCGTAAAACGCAGCGGCGGAAAAATCTGGATGGGCCTAACCCGCGCCAGCATCAGCCTCCGCTCCTACCGCACCTTCAGCGAAATCCGCGACATGATTGCCCGCACCGCCTTCACCCAACTCCGCTATTCGGCCCTGCTGCTCGTTGGCACCCTGGTGGGAATGTTCTTCACGTATCTAGCACCAGTCGTACTTATCTTTGTACATGATCCTCTGGCACGACTCATCGCACTCGCCACCTGGCTCCTGATGTCAGCTTCATTTGTGCCAACTGTGCGCTTCTATCGCGTCTCGCCCCTCTGGGCACCGCTTCTTCCGCTTACCGCGTTGTTCTATACCTACGCAACATGCCTCTCCGCCGCCCGCTACTGGCTCAACCGCGGCGCCCAATGGAAAGGCCGCTCGCAAGCACCCCAAACGTTCTAAGAAAGTTGAGTCGATAAGACAACGAACTCTGACAAACCTTCCGTGGATTCAATGTCCCAGGGTTTGGCCGTGCAAGAAGCTGCACGACCATCCTTTCCAGGATCAACGCGGCGAGGCTTCTGCAGGGGCGCGCTTTAGCGCGTCCCCGTTCACTGAGTCTTGCTGCGGCGGCCCCACTCGTTTCTTGAAGGCCCTGGCTGGTGGGCTCTCAATTTGTTATACTTAGAGAGTTTGGTACAGGGCTGTATCCCGTTTTTAGGGAATGGCACCGGAGGCCACTATGAGTGTTGTTCCGAACGCGGGCAACGGCAAGATCACCGTGCCCGAGCTGCTGCAGCGCAAGTCCTCGGCTGCGGACTCCCCTTCACAGAAAATCATTTGTTTGACGGCTTACGACTATCCGACTGCACGCTTGGTCGATGAGGCTGGCGTTGACGTCATCCTCGTGGGCGATTCGCTGGGCATGGTGGTGCTGGGCTACGACAGCACCTTGCCGGTGACGCTGGAGGACATGCTGCACCATACGCGAGCGGTCCGGCGCGGGACCCGGCGCGCTCTGCTTGTGGCCGACATGCCTTTCGGCAGCTACCACACCGACACCGCGGAATCGCTGCGCAACGCCGTGCGCTTCGTGAAGGAAGCTGGCGCCGAAGCCGTGAAGGTCGAGGGCGGCGAGCGCCGGCTGGAACTCATCTCGCGGCTCACCGAAGCCGAGATTCCCGTGATGGGGCACATCGGCCTGACGCCGCAATCCGTCAATGCGCTGGGTGGTTACCGCGTGCAAGGCAAAACCGCCGACGCCGCCGAGCAATTGCTGCGCGACGCGCGCGCGGTGGAAGCTGCCGGCGCGTTCGCGGTCGTTCTGGAAGCCGTCCCGCGCGAGCTGGCCGCGCAGGTCACGCGCGAGCTGCGTATTCCTACCATCGGCATTGGAGCGGGTCCCGATTGCGACGGCCAGATTCTCGTGGTCCACGATTTGCTTGGGCTGACCTTCAATCAGACGCCCAAGTTTACGCGGCAATATGCCAACGTCGGCGAGGTCATCTCGGCCGCCGTGCGCGACTATTGCGATGACGTGCGCGGCGGCGATTTCCCTTCCGATGCCGAGTCTTATCATTCCGGACAAACGGTGAAAACCCGAAACACTATCCACATCGCGTGCTGAACCGTTTGCGAAACACAAATCTTTTTCGCCAAGGTGCAAGATGACTCCCGACGAAGTTCGCTCGTTGTACGACTACAATGCCTGGGCTAATCACCGCTCGCTGGATGCCGCTTCCGCGCTGACCGCGGAACAATTTACCAAGTCCCTGGGAAACAGTTTTTCTTCCGTGCGCGATACGCTGGCGCACATCTACGGCGCCGAATGGGTGTGGCTGGAGCGCTTCCAAGGGCGTTCGCCTTCTTCGCTGCCGGACACCACGCAGTTCGCCGACGTCGCCGGCCTGCAAGAGCGCTGGGCCGAGCATGAAACCCGACTGCTGACTTTCGTCCGCGGGCTGAAGCAAAGCGATCTCGACCGCGTGCTGGAATACAAGACGCTGAAATTCGGCGTCTACCGCAATCCGCTGTGGGAATCCATGCAGCATGTGGTGAATCACGGCACCTACCATCGCGGCCAGGTAACTACGATGCTCCGGCAACTCGGAGCGCAACCCATCGCGACCGACCTGATGCACTTCTATCGCGAGCGCTCCACCGCGGCCGGAGCCTAGCCGGCTCGGCGCGCCTCTCTCCGTGGACACAATCCGAACCATCGCCTGGATGAAGGAACAAGCGCGGCAAGCGCGCGCAGAAAACCGCATCATTGGCCTGGTGCCGACCATGGGTGCGCTGCACCGCGGGCATCTGGCCCTGGTCCAGCGCGCCAAAGAAAATTGTTCGCCGGTGATTACTTCCATTTTCGTGAATCCCAAACAGTTTGGGCCGAAAGAAGACTTCGCGAAATATCCGCGCACCTTGGAAGCCGATTCGCAAAAACTTGCCGCCGCCGGAGTCGATTCTATTTTTATGCCCGAAGCGGCGGAAATGTATCCGAACGGTTTCCGAACTTACGTCAACGTCGAAGGATTGAGCGAGCGGCTGGAAGGCCGCTCGCGGCCGGGACATTTTCGCGGCGTTTCCACGGTGGTGATGAAGCTGCTGGAAATCGTGCAGCCGAACTTTGCTTATTTCGGAAGAAAAGACGCACAGCAAGTGCGCATCATTTCGCAGATGGCTCGCGACCTGAATCTGGATACCGAGATTGTCGTTTGCCCCATCGTTCGCGAGTCCGACGGTTTGGCGCTTTCTTCGCGCAACGCCTACCTGAGCGCGGACGAGCGCCGCGCGGCCGTGGTCCTGCATCGTGCGTTGGAAGCGGTGCGCGCCGAACTGGTTGCGGGCGTCCGCGACGCGCTGCACCTGCAAACCGTCCTGCGCCGCGTGCTGGAGGCCGAGCCGCTCGCCGCCATCGACTATGCCGAAATCGTGGACGCCGAGAATTTCGATCCGGTCACGCGTATTGCACGTCCTTGTTACGCCGTCCTCGCCGTCTTCATCGGCAAGACCCGGCTGATCGACAATCTGTTCATCGAGCCTGCGGCATCCAACAACGACGAATTGCTGTTTCATTTGTAGGCGCTGGGCTTCAGCCCGGCGCGACTTGCAGTGTCCTCTCCGCGAACCAGAATGACCAATCGTATCGGCTCGAACGCCGGGCTAAAGCCCAGCGCCTACATAACGCTCGCTGCGGCTAGAACTTCGGCTACGTGGCCTTTGACTTTTACCGTGTCCCAGACGCCTTGCAGCTTGCCGTCTGCGCCGATCAGGAAGGTGCTGCGGACGATGCCCTCGAAGGAGCGGCCCATGAATTTCTTCATGCGCCAGACGCCGTAGGCTTGCAGCATTTTGTGCGTGGGATCGCTGAGCAGCGGAAAATTCAGTTTTTGCTTTACTTTGAAACTGGCTAGAGCTGCTTCCGGGTCGGCGCTGGCGCCCAGGACGGCCACGTCGAGCTTGTCGAACTGCTTTTTTGCGTCGCG
Organism: uncultured Acidobacteriota bacterium; assembly: GCA_963788495.1. Lineage (GTDB taxonomy): Bacteria > Acidobacteriota > Terriglobia > Acidiferrales > UBA7541 > Acidiferrum. The sequence continues at coordinate 208,624 of CAWBGX010000011.1, forward strand.
AAACTCGGACGCTTCGGTCGTTCAACCGGGAGTGTTGGCTTTGGGAAAGACAAAAAGCAGCACGCGCTTGCCGCGAAAATCCGCAAGCGCCAGCTCGCTGCCGTCGTCTGTTTTCAGGTGAAAGTCCGGAGCTTTGTCGCCGATCTTCAGCACGAAATCACCTCAAGGAGCGAGCAGCTTGCGCAGGACGTCGTTGACGGCCTGCGGATTGGCCTGGCCGCGCGTGGCGCGCATAACCTGGCCGACGAAAAACTTGAAGACGCCTTCATTGCCGCCCTTGAATTTGGCGACATTGTCGGGATTTTTCTCAATGACCTCGCGGGCGGCCTGTTCGATCGCGGAAGTGTCGTTGATTTGCGCCAGCCCTTCGGCGGCGACGATTTCCGCGGCGCCGCGGCCGGAATCGAACATGGTGGCGAACACTTTCTTACCGATGGATCCGCTGATTTGGCCGGATTCGACCAGGTTGACGAGTTCGGCGAGGGCGGCGGGCGAGACCGGGCTGGCGCCGATGTCTTTGCCGGAATCGTTCAGGCGGCGCAGGAGTTCGGTTTGCATCCAGTTCGCGGCGTGCTTTGCCGGGGCGCCGGCTTTGGCGACGGCCTCGAAGTAGGATGCCAGCGCTTGCGTGCCGGTCAAAACTTCCGCGTCGTACGGGGTGACGCCGTAGGCGCTCACGAAGCGCAGACGCTTCGCTTCGGGCAATTCGGGGAGCGTGCGATGGATTTCGTCGCGCCACGCGGCGCTGACGTGCACGGGAAGAAGGTCCGGCTCCGGAAAGTAGCGGTAGTCGTGGGCCTTTTCCTTCGAGCGCATCGACACGGTGTGGCCTTCGGCCTGGTTCCAGAGGCGGGTTTCCTGGGAGATGCGGCCGCCAGTTTCGAGGACGCCGATGTGGCGATCGATTTCGTATTCCAGGGCCTTTTGCAAGTAGCGGAAGGAGTTGAGGTTTTTTACTTCGACCTTGGTGCCGAATTGCTGCGCGCCTCGCAAGCGCACGCTGACGTTGGCGTCGCAGCGGAGCGAGCCTTCTTCCATGTTGCAGTCGCTGACGCCGGTGTAGAGCAGGATCTGGCGCAGGGTGGTCAGATAGGCGTAGGCCTCTTCCGGCATTCGGATGTCCGGCTCGGAGACGATCTCGCAGAGCGGGGTGCCGCAGCGATTGTAGTCGATGTAGGCCTTGTCGGCGGAGTGTGCGAAGCCTTCGTGGAGATTCTTGGCGGCGTCTTCCTCGACGTGAAGGCGGGTGATGCCGATGCGCTTTCTGGCGCCGTCGTGGTCGATCTCCACCCAGCCGCCGGTGGCCAGCGGCAACTCGTATTGCGAGATTTGGTAGCCCTTGGGCAGGTCAGGATAGAAATAGTTTTTGCGGGCGAAGCGGGAATGTTGGTGGACGGTGCAATTCAGGGCCAGGGAAGCGCGGGCAGCCATCTCGATGACGCGCTTGTTCAGGACCGGCAGGGTGCCGGGCAGCCCCAGGCAGATCGGACAGACGTTGCTATTTGGTGCGTCGCCGAAGCGGTTGGAGCAGGCGCAGAAGATTTTGGTGTTGGTCAACAGCTGGACGTGGACTTCCAGGCCGATGACCGGCTCGTATTTGGCGAGCACTTCGGGCGCGATGGACATATCTGGGGCCGATTTCACCATAAGGGAAGACGGATTATAGCATCACGCGGGGCTGGGTCCGGACCTGCTGAAGGCGACCGGGGATCCCTGACAGTCTGTAGCCCCCTCCCCCTTTTTTCATAAGTGTTGATTCTAGAGGAAGTTAAAGTCTTTTGTTTTGATACACTTTTGCAAGTGTTGATTCTAAAGAGATTTAGAGGCGCTTTCTGTTGACAAGTTTGCAAACAGCTACTACAGAATTTCACCCTCACCCCCTGGGGCAGTTCGTATCGATATCAAAGAAAAGGAGTTACGAAAAGAGGAGCTTGTAAGTGTATGAAAATAAAAGGTCGAGTAATGCGCGGTGTGCCAGCAGAGATTGCGGCTCGAGCGGATCAGACGAGGCTGGGCGATGAATTTCACAATACATGGTAGCATGAAAAGTGTATCTTGTCAATATGATTTACGTACTAGTATTAGATTCGAGATCATTCGAATCGATAGGGCGTAAGCGATGGAATCCGAACGGATTAGGCTGGCTGTACGGTGGGCTTCAGAGTCTGGGTGGCAACTCAGCCTTTTGTTCCTGATGGCCCCTACCCCGGAAATGGTGCGTGGCGACGAATTGGAGGGCGACGACGGATGCGTAGATGGTCGACTCCAAGTTCGTTTGATCTTGCCTAGATTGGGGCCCAGCAGAGCTGCGCCCCTACCGGGATCGGTGATCGTTTTAGGATTGGGAGCCGTGGCAAAAGGCGCCCGCCACGGTCGGCGGCCGCTACGGGTGGTTGTCGCAGCGTTGATGCTCGAAGGGGACGCCGGGCCGGGCCCTTCGAGGCTCTAGGTAAACGAGCACTGCCCCTACAAAGCGTCGGTGTCCTGTCGGTACTTTGTGGGGCTTGCTGGGTGGATCAAAAGCGGCGCCTAAGCGCCGCACTCCATAGGGCTTTGTAGGCTGTTATGGCGTTTTTGGCGGTCATGATGAGATTGGGGGACGCCTGCACCGACCCTGGGTTGGCGCGATTCCGCCATTTGCACGGCGCCTATGGGTCACCGCGCGGGCTCGGCGGTTTGGCGGCGAAGAGCGGGAAAGGTTCGTTCGGCGAGGGCAAAGCCGCCGAAGAGCAGGGTTACGTAGAGGGCGTCGCCGGCCAGGGTGTTGCCGAACAGAGGCAGACCCAGGGCATAGCAGGCCATCAGCCCGGCAAATGTGTGGGGAAAGCTGCCGAGGAGGGCCCAGACGGCGAAGTTGGTGATGAGGAAGAACTGGAGGGCGGCGAGAAATGTGGCGCCGCCAATGCGGGCGACGGTGCGGTGGTCCGCCAGAAAACGACCGATCAGGACATTGAGGAGGAAGCTGGCGTAGACGACGGGGATCAGGGTGTGCAAACCGACGAACAGGTCGCCGACGAAGAGTGCCAAAAGGGGAAATAGGAAAGCGAGACGCCGGTCCTTGATCATGGCGCCGGAAAAGATGGCCATGGCGCCGATGGGGGTGAAATTCCACGGGTGAGGCGCGATACGCAAGACCGCGGCGAGCAGGACGATCGCCAGGACAATGACGGTGCGGACTGCGGTGATTTCTTTTTCCGAGTTTTTCTGATTCATGACAGAACTTCCTCCTTTGCAAGCACGTCCGGCAACAAATCACAGAAGACAAATGAATCGCGTTGGACGACTTCTCCGGTGCGAACCGGGATGGGACGGCGAAAGATGGGGCCGTCGAAGACGAAGGTGTGGAATTCGCCGTTTTCGCCGCAGGGATCGACCTGCGGAGGGAGGTCGCGGAAGAAGGACTCGTCTAGTTCGCGTCCGGCGAAACTGGGGGCGAGGACTTTACTGTCCACGCAGACGGCGATGGAACGGAAGCGCGAGGCGTGGAAGTGGCGGATCAGCTCGCGGGTGTCGCGCTTCCAGATGGGGAAGAGGGCGGTCATGCCGATGCGGGCCAGATTTTTTTCACGCCAGGCGCGGAGGTCTTCCAGGAAGATGTCGCCGAAGGCTACGGTGCGGACGCCTTTGGCGTAATGGATGCGTAGGGCTTCTTCCATGCGGGATTCGTAGAGGGAATTGACGCATTGCGGGGGGATGCGGACCTCGTGGAGGGGCAGGCCGATGGATTGGGCTTGTTTTTCGAGGAGTTCGCGGCGGACGCCGTGCATGCTGATGCGGTTGTATTCGTCGGTGATGGTGGTTAGGAGGGAGACGACCTGGATATCGCGCTGTTGGAGAACGGCGTGTAATGCCATGGCGCTGTCTTTGCCGCCGGACCAGCAGAAGAGGATGGGTTCAGGCATGGGTGGACCTGAGGGGGGAGAAATTGACGTGGAGAGCACAGGGACCACCTAGATGGCTGGGGAAAAGCCGCACCCTTAACGGCGAAGGGTGCGGCACCCGCGGAGAAGAAAAGGAAAAGAGGCGGGGCGACGGGGGCTTGGGTGGCCGACGGGGACGCGCTAAAGCGCGCCCCTACATTGCGGTCGACATTGCGGTGTAGATTGCGGCCGGCAGTTTGGCATGCGGTGCGGCCAACCGTGAGCGGATTTTGCGGGGGGTGGGTTGGTCGCATTAGTTCTTGCCTGAGAATTGGTATTTCACGCCTACGCGGAAGTCGCGGCCCAGGGCTGGGTAGCCTAGGACGTCTTGGTATTGCTTGTCGAAGAGGTTGGTGGCGCGGGCGTAGAGGGTTATGGAACGGGCGAAGGTGTAGGCGGTGGCGATGTCGAAGCGGGCGTAGCCAGGGTTGTGGGTCAAGCCGAGGCCGAGGAAGTCGCTGTCGGTGCGGGGGCCGGTGAAATAGCCCGCGAAGGTCAGGTTGAAGCGCCGCCAGGCGGTGCTGGCGGTTAGCGAACCGGATTGCGGGGGGCGGCGGATCAGGCGGTTGCCGGGAATTTGCGAAGGATCGAAGGCGTTGGGGGAGACCAGGACGCGGCTGTCGTCGTAGGAATAGTTGGCGGCGACGCTGAGCCAGCGGCGGAGGTGGGTTTCGGCGGCTAAGTTGACGCCGCGAGCGCGAGCGCGATCGGTGTTAAAGAAATTGCCCCAAAACGCGGGGCAGCCCAAGGGTTGAGGAATGGTGCAGCCGGTTCCGGGGAAGCAAGACGTGAAGCTGATGAGGTCGTAGAAGCGATTGGAGAAATAATCGGCGGTGATTTTGACGCGATCGTTGGCGAGCTTTTGTTCGATGCCGGTGTTCCAGGTTTTGCTTTCTTCGGGCTTCAGTTCGGGATTTCCGGGTGCGCACGGACTGCTGCCCGCGGTCTGATCGAAGCGCGGCTCCACGATACCTTCGCCCCAGAAGATGCGATAGCGGGTGTCTCCCCAAAAACCCTTGCCGTAATGAAGAGCGACGGAGGCGCCGACGCGGGGAACCACGCGGGTGCCGAAGTTTCCGTTGGCCTCGGCGCGCGCGCCAAAACTCAGCGAGACGCGCTGGATGGGCAGATAGCGGAAGTCCAGGTAGCCGCCCTGATTGTTACGGCGCAAATGGCCAATGCCGAGGAAGGAGATATCCGCGTTCTCGATTTCGTATTGATAGCCGGCGGTGGCGATGAATTTGGACAAGACGTAGCTGGAGCGGGCGTTGAAGCTGGCGCGATTGTATTTGCTGGTGCTGCCGGGGTCGGTGAAATCACAGAACTCCGCGGTGGGGACGGATGTGGGGTTGGCCTGCGGGCAGCCGGCGAAGGGATCGGTGGCGAAAAAACTTTGGACGGGATTGGCGGAGAACAAGTGATGAAAAGACTCGGCGCCACTGATTTCGTGATGCCAGTGGGCACCGGTGTTCAGGTTCCAGCGGGCATTGGCGGAGAAGTCGTGGAGATCGTTGATGGAATGGAGACTGGCGGGCTGCAACAGAGTCTGCCCAGGGATGCCAGCTTCACTGGTGGTGTTGCGAAGGGACAGGCGAAGCTGGTTGTTTTCGTCGAAGGCATAGCCGAAATTGCCGGAGAGGGTGCGGTTGCGAAAAGAATCGTTGGGACCCTGGCCGTCGGTTTGGAAATAGGAGGCAGCGACGGAGTAGTCGAAAGCGCCGATGAGGCCGCTGAGCTGAGCGCCACCGCGGCCGGAAGAAAAGCTGCCGCCTTCGGCGAAGACATCGAAGGACGGAATGCGAGTTTCGCCGCGATGGGTGAAGAGCTGGATGACGGAGGCCACCGCGTCGGTGCCGTAGAGGGCGCTTTCGGCGCCGCGAACGACTTCGACTTTGTCGATGTTGTCGAGGGTGATGTTGGAAAAGTCGATGGTGCCACCGGGGAGATTGACCGGGGTGCCGTCGATCAGGACCTTGGTCTGATAGGAGTTGCCGCCGTTGACGAAGGCGGAAGTGGAGCCGCCTTCGGGACCGGTCTTGCCGATGGCCAGGCCTGGAGCGTAGAGCAATAAGTCGGCGACTGGGACGGCTTGGCGGCGATCGATGTCGTCACGGGTGAAAACGGTGACCGCGGCAGGGGTGTCTTCGATGAGGGCGGGTTCGCTTTGGGTAGTGACCAGAACGCTGGAGGAAAGCGGCTGGAGATCGAGACGCAGATCGAGTTTGCGAGATTGGCCTGCGGCGAATTCCAGGTTGAAGTCGCGGGAGACGAAGGATGGATGCAGGAATTGCACGTGGTAGCGGCCTGCGGGAAGAGTGAGTTGGTAGGCGCCGTCGGAGTTGGAAGTGGCGATCTGGGTGTTGGAGGCACCGTCGAGTTGGGCGGTTACGCGGACTCCGGCGACGGCGGCGCCGCTGGGGTCGAGTAAAGTGCCGGAAAGATGCGCGTCTGGAGAATTGGACTGCGCTGGGGACGAGAAGCAAACTGCGAAGACAGCGAAGGCGAGAACGGCCGTACGTAGAGAGATGGTTTTCATTTTTCCTCCACTCCCTCACGCGTGGGAGCTTGAAGGCTGGCCTGGCGAGAAAAAACGCGCGGGCTGCGAACTTCGCCGGTCTCCTGGCTTGGCGGGAATTTCGGTCCTGATGGTGCTGGGGCCGAAGAGGCGGGGCCTTCCCGCGACGGCGCCGGAGATTCCAGCGATTCGCCGCAGTGGCCTGCGCCGGTTTTTTTTCCGCCTTACAGTCGCGCGTCGGCGACGGCTTTGCACCGTCTTCCCGAGCACGAAGTTCGCGGTGATTGTGAGGGGCGTTGGCGCCCGCTAGGGGTGACTGTTTGCCGCGTTGAACGAGGAAAAAGCCAAGAGTGTTTCCTCAGGGGCTAAAGCCCACTGAGCCAATGTCTATGTCGGAGCTAAAGCTCCGACCCCTAGAACCTACCCTTCTGCAAAAGCGGCGGGTTGGAGGTGAACGAGAAGAGACGCCTGCTACGTACCAGGCAGAACGCTGACACGTGGGCGGCCGGACGACGTTAGCTCCACGGAGAGCGGGGTTTGAAAAACTTGTTCGAGCAACTCGCGCTGGTAGACGCTGGCCGGCGGACCGACGCGAAGACTTCTGCCGCGCTGAAGCAGCACCACCTGATCGGCGTACGCGGCGGCGAGATTCAGCTCGTGAGTGACGACCACGACGGTGTAGCGATTGCCGGCAGCGAGACGGCGCAAGCTGTCCAGCAAGTCGACTTGCGAGCCGATATCGAGGTGCAGCGTGGGCTCGTCGAGGAGCAGGAGCAGAGGTTGCTGGGCCAGGGCGCGGGCCAGGATGACGCGCTGCTTTTCGCCGCCGGAGATTTTGTCCATCCAGCGATCGCTGAGATGTTCGGCGCCGACCTGGGCGAGGGCGTTTTTAGCGATAGCGACGTCGTCGTCGGATGCGAAACGCAGGGTGCGGCTGTGGGCGTGGCGGCCTTGCAGAACAAATTCCCAGGCGCGCGAGGGGAAGAGCAGAGGGCTTTCCTGCTGAACCATGGCGATGCGCTGGGCGCGGATGCGCGGAGTGAGCGAGTGGGTGACGAAACCGTTGAGGAGGACTCGGCCGGAAAGGGGCTCGAGCGTGCCGGCGATGAGCTTCAGTAAGGTGGATTTGCCGCTGGCGTTGGGGCCCAGGATGGCGACAATCTCGCCGGGGCGGGCCTGGAAACTGTTGGCCTCCAGGGTGAAGAGCGGGGCCTGCGAGGGATTGGCGGAGTAGGCGTAGCTGACTTGTTCGACGCTCAGACGAACTTCGCCGCTGACGCGGGCGGAGTCGCCGGCGACGTACGCCGGAGCGGCTGAAATGGGCGCGGCGCCGCTCATGCGAGACCCCGGCGGAGTAGATAGATGAAGAGCGGGGCGCCGGCCATGGCGGTCATGGCGCCGACGGGGAGCTCCGCGGGAGCGACGACGGTGCGGGCGAGAGTGTCGGCGATGACCACGGCAATGGCTCCGCCGAATGCGGCGGTGGGCAGGAGCAGGCGATGGTCCGAACCGAATATGAGGCGCATCACGTGGGGCACGAGCAGGCCCACATAGCCAATCGATCCACTGACGGAAACCGCGAGCGCGGTGAGGAGAGACGCCGCTATGTACACAACCAAGCGGACGCGGGGCACATCGACGCCGAGGTGCATGGCTTCTTTTTCTCCGGCCAGGAGCAGGTTTAAGTCCGCCGCGGTGGTGTAGATGGCTCCCGAGGCGACGACGAAGCCCACGCCGAGCACCCAGCGCAGACTTGGCTGCAACGATGAGGAAAGATCGCCCATCAGCCAGAAGGCCATGCCGCGGAGATCGCCACGGCCGGTGAGGGTGGTGATCAAAAACATGATGATGGCGGAAAGAAAGGACGCGGAAATAATGCCGGCGAGGAGCAAGGTGGTGCTGTCGAGCTGGCCCTGGCGGCGGCCGAGAAAATAGACGGCGGTAATGGTCGCGGCGGCGCCGAGGAACGCGCCGAGGGGGGTGAAGAGCGCGGCGAGCGAGAGCGGGAGAGCGAGGTGGGGCTCGACGATGAGAGCGATGATGGCACCGAGCGAGGCGCCGCTGGAGACTCCCAGGACGTAGGGATCGGCGAGGGGGTTGCGAAGAAGAGCTTGAAAGCTGGTTCCGGCAACGGAGAGCGAGGCGCCCACAACGATGGCCAGGAGGATGCGCGGCAGGCGGATGTCGATGATGATCAGGCCGTAGTCGCTGGAGATCGCGTTGTGGCCCAAGAGCACCTGGACCAAGTCGTGGCCGAGACCGTAGAGAGAGACTGGGACGGCGCCGAATTTCAGGGCTACTGCCACTACTACGAACAAGATGGCGGCGAGGATGCCGCAAGGCGCGAGGAGACGCCAGAGCGTCAGCGGACGCATGCGTATTCCTCCGCGGGGAAAGAGGTTGCGTCTACAAAGGAGAAGAGCGGACTGGAATCGGGCGGAGCTGCGGGGGCTGGCGAATTGGGCTTGTCCGGGTTTAGCTTGTCTGGATTGAGCTTGTCCGGGTTGGGCTTGTCGCCTAGGGGATTTTCGGGGAAGGCCTCCGGATGAAACTGTTTGGCCAAATCTTCGATCGCGGAGACGATGCGGGGAGCCGGGCGGTTGACGGCGTCCGTGGTAACCGCGTAGCGACGATTTTTCACGGCTTGGAGGATACGCCATCCGGGGAGGTCGGCAAATTGGGCGGTGCTGGTGGGCGCGGTCTCCGAATGCGAATCGGCGAAAACAAGAAAGTCGGGCTGGAGGCGGACAACTTCTTCCAGATTGATCTGCGGCCAGCTTTGCGAGGAATCCACGATGGAGACGGCGCCGGCGTGTTGCAGGGCGTCGGCGATGAAGGTGTCTTTGCCGATGGAGATGAGAGGCTCGGGCCAGACAATGAAGAAAACACGACTCGGTGCCAGCGAGCCGACGCGTTGCTGGGTGTCGGCGAGACGGCGAACGAGATCTTTGGCGAGGGCGTTGCCAGCTTCGGGCGCGCCCAGCACGTCGGCGAGGCGCTGGGTTGAGGAAATAATGTCGTCGACGGTGTGGGGATCGGTGGAATAGGAAGGGATGCCGAGACCAGCCAGGGAATTTACGGTATCGAGGCGATTGAGGCTTTTGGTGACGAGCACGAGATCGGGATGTAAAGCGGCGATGGCTTCCAAACTTGGATTGATGGAGCCGCCGACTTTTTGTTTGTGGCGGGCCTCGGGGGGGAAGTCGCAATAGTCGGTGTCGCCGACCAAAAGATCCTGCAAGCCCAGGGCGTAGATGGTCTCCGTCAAGCTGGGAGCCAGGGACACGATGCGGTGGACGGGTTGCGGGATGCGGATGGAGCGGGACAGCTCATCGGTGACTTCGCGGTAGGCCGGCTGCGAGGCCGGAGGCGTTGCGGCAGGGGCGGAAGCCGGGGCCGCCTGGGCGCGCAAAAGCGAGGAGCAAAACAGAAGGGCCACAGCGGGGGGACATGCGGCCTTCAGCATTCTGGATAGAAGAAACTTCAGCACGAATTTCCCCTGAGTTGCACGGTTACCAAAGAAAAAGCCCCACGCGAGTAGCTATGGGGCTGCCGATGGCGCTCTTTCTCGCGAAAAGCGCAATCCTCTGCGACGAGGGAGGGTGGCCTGGCTTACGGCTTTTCAGCCGATCACAGTGGCGGGACCGCGGCCGATTCGCACGGCCTTCCCCGCTTCCCTTGCCTGCAAATTGAGGTATGAGTGTATGTCGCGTATTCGGGAGTGTCAATCCGTGGGCGACGTCGGCGATATTTTTCATTGCTGGGCTTAGCGGCTTTAGCGGTTTTTCCAGTTGGGCTTGCGTTTTTCGACCAGGGCGCGAAGGCCCTCTTGAGAATCCTCGAGGCGGTAGAGTTCATTGAGGAAGATGGCCATGGACTGCTTGAGACCTTCGCGGAGGGAGAGACCCATTCCACCGAGAATGGCTTTTTTGGCCATGGTCAGGACCGGACCGGAGTGCGCGGACATGCGGGAGAGGAGTTCGTCGACACATTTTTCGAGTTGCGCTTCGGGAACGAGGCGATTTACCAAGCCGAGTTCGAGAGCGCGCTCGGCGCTGACCGCTTCTCCGGTCAAGATGATTTCGAGCGCTACCTTGGGTCCGACCAGATAGGGCAGGATGGTGGACGCGAGCGGAGGAAAGACACCGATGGTAATTTCCGGCTGCGCGAAACGGGCTTTCGGCGTGGCGATGACCAGGTCGCCGAAGATGGCGAGCTCCGCGCCTCCGCCGATGGCTGGGCCGTTGACGACGCTGATGACCGGCTTGCCCACTTCCAGCATGGCGGCGAAGGCGGCGTTGAATGCATCGAGCATCTGGAAGACGCGCTGCGAGGTATACTCGCCGATGTCGGTGCCGCCGCAGAAGACTTTGCAGGCGGAGTCGAGAACGATGACTTTTACGTCGGGCTGGTTGCCGGCGAACACGATGGCGTCGGCGATTTCGCGCAGCATGGCTTCGTTGAGCAGATTGTGCTCGGGACGGTTGAGGGTGATGCGCGCGACGCCTTGGTCGATGCGGAATTTTACGGATTCGAATTGCTCCGGACTTCGCCGGACGAGCTGGGTCGTAAAATCTGCGGCGTTGGCGGGCTCAATCACGTTGCGCCTCCTGGAGATTCATCCGGTAATCGAATGGTTTGGTCCTAAAAATGGGGCCGGAATTGATGCTAGCACAGGGATTGTATGGGACTTGGACCAGAAGGACGTCGCGTGCGCAAATGGTTGGCGGTGGGTTTGTGGTGCTCTGCAGCGCTGCTTTTTCCATCCTTGGAGCATGGCGTGAGCTCTGATACGGCCACCGCCATGCGCCTGATGGGCGACGTCGATAGGGAGGGATTGCCGCTGGAGGCGGCGTGGAATGAGGCGCCACCGCTTCTTTTCGACGCGGACTGGCAGGGGCAGAACGCCGATGGCCAGCGCGAAACGGAGGTGCGGCTGCTGTGGACTCCCGAGACTTTGTACCTGCGATTCGAGGCGCGGTATCGGGCCATCACCGTGTTCCCGGACGCGGAATCCGACGGCCGCCGAGACCACTTGTGGGACCGCGACGTTTGCGAGGTGTTTCTGCAACCGGAGCCTTCTGAACCTCGGCGTTACAAGGAATTCGAGGTGGCCCCCAATGGATTTTGGATCGATCTGGATATCGCGCCCGGAGAAAAACATGATTTGCGAAGCGGACTCCGGCGACGTGTGGATGTTGATGAAGAAAATAAGCGGTGGCGCGCTGTGCTGGCGCTGCCCATGAAGAGCCTGGTGCAGCGCTTTGATCCATCCGCGGTGTGGAGAGTGAATTTTTATCGCGTGGAGGGCGCGACGGAGCCGCGCTTTTACTCCGCCTGGCGGCCGACCCACACGGCTGAGCCGAATTTTCATGTGCCGGAGGCATTTGGGCGGCTGGTTTTTGCGAATGGGCGTCGGAGTAACTCCGGACAACCGTGAAATCAAGCCTCCATTGTGTTGTTCGAGCATTCCTGGCGCTGATCTACCTGGCCGCATTGGATTTGTGCCCCCAAGTGCTGCGCGCTGATCCGGCGCCCCAGGCAGCGGCTGTCGAAAGCTCTCCCGCGGTGGTGAAAGTTGAGCCGCCCAACTGGTGGATCGGGCTGACCCCCGAAGTGATGGTGTTGCTCACCGGGCGTGGCCTGGAAGCCACGAAAGTGGAGTGCAATCTTTCGAGCCTGCTGGTGGAGCGCACGCAAGCTACCGCAGGCGGCAGGTATTTGTTCGTGTGGCTGAAGTTCGGCCCCGACGCAAAGACGGGCACCGCGGTCTGCCGGATAACAACTCCAACGGGAATAGCGTCGTTCGAATTGTCGCTGGGGGCTCGCGGCGAGACCATTCACAAATTTCAGGGGATCGGGCCGGAGGACGTGATTTACCTGATTATGCCCGATCGTTTTGCGAATGGGAATCCTACCAATGACGAGCCCGCGGAAGCACCGGGGTCGCACGATCGCGCGAAGGCGCGCGCTTATCACGGCGGCGATTTGCGCGGGGTTCGCGATCATCTTTCTTATCTGAAAGATCTCGGCGTCACGGCGCTCTGGCTGACGCCGATTCTCAAGAATGGGGCCGCGGAGGACTATCACGGCTATGGCGCCATGGACCTGTACGCTGTGGACCCGCACTTTGGGACGCTACAGGATTATCAAGACCTGGTGGCCGCGGCACACCAGCAGCGCATGAAAATTCTTTTCGATATCGTCCCCAACCACGTCGGTCCCCGGCATCCGTGGGTAACCAACCCGCCGTTGCCGGACTGGTTCCATGGAACTCTGCAGCACCACACCAATTCTTCCACGCCGGTGGATGGATCGTCTTACGGAATGCCCGACAAGCCCGGGGTGGCGCACGATCCATTCGAAATTATCGCGGACCCGCACGCTCCGCCACGGTTTTCCCGCAACCTGACGGAAGGCTGGTTTTTCGGCGTCCTGCCGGACATGAATACGGAAAACCCACTGGTGGCGCAATATTTGCTGCAGAACAGCGTCTGGTGGGCGGAGTCGTCCGGACTGGATGGCTACCGAATCGATACTTTTCCGTACGTCTCCCGGCAATTCTGGTCTCGCTGGCACGCCGGTCTGCGAAGGATATATCCGCGGCTGACGACGATCGGAGAAGTGTTTCATCCCGATCCGAGCGTAACGTCCTTTTTCGCAGGCGGGCAGAAACGCTTCGACGGCGTCGACACGGGTGTGACCACGGTTTTCGACTATCCGATGTATTTCGCGTTGCGCGATGTGCTGCTACGCGGCGCGCCAGCGGGGCGAATGGCGGATGTGCTGCGGCACGATTCCTTGTACGTGCGCCCGAACGAATTGGTGACGTTTTTTGCCAATCATGACGTGCCGCGCTTTGCCAGTGCGGAAGGGAGTTCTGCCGCGAAGGTGAAATTGGCGTTTGGCCTGACGGCGACGCTACGCGGGATTCCCGAGCTTTACTATGGCGATGAGATTGGCTTGACGGGCGGCGGCGACCCGGAAAACCGGCATGATTTTCCAGGCGGCTGGCCCGAAGACGCTCGGAATGCCTTTCTTGAGGCAGGGCGGACGGCGGAACAGCAGGAAATATTTGCGTACGTGCGGACGCTGCTGCGCCTGCGCCGGGCACATCCGGCGCTGAGCGGCGGACGGCTCTGGCACCTGGGCTCGGATGAATCATCCTACGTTTTCATGCGGGAATCGGAGGAGGAGCGGCTTATGGTGGTATTCAACAATTCGGAGCAGGCTCGCGAGCTTCACATTCCGCTACAGGACACGCCCGCGCAGAACGCTCAGGGTGCGTCAGTGCTCTTTGGGGAAGCCAGCGCGAAGCTCTCCGGGAAACAAGTCTTGATCCGCGCACCGGCTCAATCCCTTTCGATCTTCGACTTGAATTGAAATCTCAGAACGCCAGGTGAATGTTCCAGTTTTGCATCGCGTTTGGCACCGTGACGATGACGGCGTGCGACCCGCTGTCGTAGCGCCAATCGTGGATGACGTTATCCCTGACGCGCACTTCTTTGGGTTCAGCAGCGGCGCCGAACATGATTACTTCCGTGGCGTCCCACCAAGGTTGGAATGCACGGTTCTCCGTGCTGCCGGCGACGGTGAGCGCCGCGGCGGATGCCTGGCACGAATAATTCACACGCAGGAACTCGCCCTTTTGATAGGCGAAGGTGTGGCCGTCGTCTTCGTATAAAGAGCCGGCGCAGGCTTCCCCGGGGTAAACCCGCAATTCGAGCGGGCCGTTTGGCTTCTCTCCGGTGTTTTGCACTACGGGTTGCATGGGGATGATGGCGCCGGCGCGAACATACAGCGGCACTTCGTCGAGCGCCGGGCGCAGAGTGATTTTGTCCTTGCCGGCGTGCTTCTGCGCCGTCCAGTAGTCGTACCATTCGCCGGGCGGCAGCTGTACTTCTTCCGGATCGACCGTCTCCGTGGTGACCGGGGCAACGAAGAGATCGCGGCCAAACAGAAAATCGCGGTTGTCGGCGTAAAACTCGGCGGCCTGAGGGTAGTCCAGCCAGACGGGCCGCATCAGCGGGACACCCGTTCGCGTCATTTCTTCCGTGCCAGTGTAGATATACGGCAAGAGCTGGTAGCGCAGCTCGATGTAGCGGCGTCGAATGGCTTCGTGCTCCGGGCCGCTGGCCCACGGCTCGTGATCGGCAGTACCCTTGGCCGCGTGGTCGCGATAGATGGGGTTGAAAACACCGAGTTCGTACCATCGCGTCAGCAAATCCGGCGGAGGAGAGCTGGCGAAACCACCGATGTCGTCGCCGGCCAGAGCGTAGCCGGAAATTCCCAGGCTAAGCAACATCGGAGTGCTCATCCAAATGTGACTCCAAGTGGCGGAGTTGTCGCCGGTCCACGTGGCCGCGTAGCGCTGCGTGCCGGAGTACGCCGCGCGGGTCAACACGAAGGGCCGCTCGTTCGCTTGGAGCTTGCGCAGGCCGTCGTAGGTGGCGCGGGCGTTCTGCATTCCGTAGATATTGTGAACGGCGCGGTGATCGAGGGTGGTGCCGTCGTCGAGCCGGTGAACGGTATCGAGAGGCATGGTTTGGTCGGCTCGTTGGAAGACCGACGGCTCGTTCATGTCGTTCCAAAAACCGGCCACGCCCATGCCAACGAAGTCCTTGTACAGGCCGCCCCACCAATCGCGAACGCGGGAGAGCGTAAAATCCGGGAAGACACTGGCACCGGGCCAGACCACGCCTACAAATACCGATCCATCGGGGTTCTTGACGAAGACGTCGTTCTTTATGCCGGAATCGTAAGGCATGTAGCCGTGTCCCGGATTCTTCTTGATGTGCAGATCGGTGATCAGAATGGTGTGAAACCCCTGGGCACGGAGATCGGCAATCATCTGCTCGAAATGAGGAAAGTATTCACGGTTGATGGTGAAGGGCGCGTAGCCATCCTGGTAGTCGATGTCCAGGTAGATGACGTCGGCTGGGATTTTCTTGTCTCGAAGCAGGCGGGCGATCTCTCGGACACGCGCTTCCGGATAGTAGCTGTAACGGCACTGCTGATAGCCGAGGCTCCAGAGCGGGGGCAGCGGCGAGCGGCCCACGAGCGCGGTGTATTCTTCGACGACCTTCTTGGGCTGAGGGCCCGCGACGAAGTAATAGTTCAGCTCGCCACCTTCGGAGCCGAAGGAAAAGTAATCCGGCGATTCCTTGCCGAAATCGAAGCTGGTGCGATAGGTGTTGTCGAAAAATACGCCGTAGGCGGTGGCGTTGCGCAAGCCCAGGAAAAAGGGGATGGCCTTGTAGAGCGGGTCGGTCGATTCGTCCCAACCGTAGGCGTCTGTGTTCCACATCGTGAAGGCGCGGTTGCGGCGGTTCATCGGGCCGGACTTGTCGCCGAGGCCATAGTAGTTTTCATCGGGGGGCATCTTTTTCCAGATGCGGATTCGCTGACCATCCCAGGCCATGGGCAGGGTGGGCTCGTCGGCGAGGAGCACGTGGCCATCGGCGTCGGCGAAGTTCAGGAGGAAAGGCGACTTTTGCACGATGACGACGACGCGGCCAGTCGTCAGGCGCAGCTCATCCTTTGTGTCTTCGATCTTTACGGACGGGGGCTCTGGGGCTTCCACTACAGCCCAGGAAGAATCCTTGGGGAACGTGCCCTGGGGCGCGACGCGTACGCGAATTACGCCGTCGCGGAAAGCGGTGATGCGGACTTTCGTCCGTCCGGCGGACAGTTCCACGCCGTCTTTGAGCTTTTCGACACGCTGAACCGCGCCTACGTGCTGCCAGCCGTCCGCGGATGCCGAGGCGCAGCAGGCGGCAGCGGCCAGCAGCGGCGGAATGACACGCCGCACGAGGCGAGTCGTCAAAGTCTTGCCGGAGGAAGCAGCGTTTTGTCCGTACTTCATAGAATGTTGTTCCAGATCGTGGAGCATATTCGGTACCGGACTTACGTGGCCAGCCATTCTTCGAAGAAGGCGGAGGCCTTGGCTCCCTCGATGCGGCGCCGAACGGCGTCCAGCACGCGGCAGCGCGCGGCTTCTTTTCCGTAGAACGCCAGCCAGTAGGGAAGATGCAAATCGAGAGACTCTGGCGTGACTTCGAGCTTGGGTTGGCGCACCTTGAAGAAGCCCTGTTGAAAGATTACACGCAGAATCTTGTCGCGGAGCAAGTTTTCGGCGCTTGTTTTCGTGAGCGCCGATGGCACGCGATTCCGCGTCTCGACGGCAAGGAGCTGAGCGCTGGCGGGGACTTCCGGAAATTCGAAAAGGTCGAGGGAGCCGTCTACCGCGTCGATGGCGAAAAAGCGCGTCGGGACCGCTCTGCCGATTTCATATTTCACGCGGTATAGAAGGAACGGGACGTATACGTCGGCGATCCGGCGCAGCGGGCCACTGCGCAGGTGCCAGTAGAAGGCACCAAGTCCGGCGGAGGTAAACCTGCGCACGGCCTCCTCTTGCGACACGTTCGGCTTTAGGCTGCAGATCGATTGCATGGTCAAGGTCTCACCGAGGTGCGGCGCGGGCGATCCTTTGGGCTCGCGCTCAAGACCAGCTGCCGCATTGCAAACGGTTATCGGAAGTAGATCCATAGGGAGAGCACCGTTACCAGCAACACGCAAGTAAAGGCGACATTGATGGCGTGTTCCGTGCGTGTCTCTTTCTGGAGATGGGCGGATTTGACGCTGACGGTATCGAGCTTGTCGTCGATGGTCGCGAACGTGAGTCCGGCGATTTTTGAGCGTTCCGGGGCGGGGTAGAACATGCTGACGCCGATCAGCACGGCCGAACAGGCGGCAAACATCACGATCGAGTAGTGCAGGAAGTTCATGCTCACAAGCCGGCGGATCGCGGCGGACTGGAAGTGTTGGGTCTTATCCAGCACTTCGAAGACGAAGCGCACCGTGCCGAGGACGAACCCGACGAGAAGCGAGCTGATCGCGCCCTGACCATTCAGCCGCGGCCAGAGAATGCCAAAGATGAAGCACACCGCGATGGGCGGGCTGATGTAGGCCTGCACGCTTTGCAGATAGATCCACAACTGGGCGCTGAGCAGGTGGATGAACGGTACCCAGAGCAAACCGAGGAGGACCATAACTCCGGTCGCGATGCGTCCGAAGTTGACAAGCTGCATTTCGTTGGCGCCTGGGCGAAGTTTCTTGTAGAAGTCGAGGGTCACCATCGTGGAGGCGGAATTAAAAACCGAGCTCATCGCGCCCATCAGGGCCGCCAGCAGCGCCGCGATCATGAGCCCAACGAAACCGGTGGGAAGAAGATTTACGACGATGGTGGGGAAGGCGATGTCGCCGTCCGTCACCGTGCCGTTGACGATAGTGAAAAGCTGCGGATACAGCGCGAAGGCGATCAAGCCGGGAATGACCAGGAGGAACACGGGAAGAATTTTCAGAAAACCCGCGAAAATAGTGCCCGCTTTGGCGTGGCCCTCGTCTCTGGCAGAAAGCACACGCTGGACGATCACCTGGTCGGTGCACCAATACCAGATGCCGAGAATCGGCGCGCCGAAGAAAATACCGGTCCACGGAAAATCGGGGTCGGTGGCGGGTTTCACCATGTGCAGGTAGCTGGCGGGAACGGCCGCGCGCAACCCGGCGAAGCCGCCTACTTTGTCCAGGCCGATCACGGTCAAGGCAATCGCGCCGGCCAGCAAAATCAACGTTTGCACGAGATCGGTGTAGATCACGGCGGCCAGGCCGCCAGCCACGGTGTATACGCCGGTCGCGACTACTAGAATGATCGCCGCGGTCCACTGATTCCAGCCGACGACGCGTTCCAGCACGATGCCGGCGGCGTACAAGTGCACGGAAATCTTGGTGAAGATGTAGGCGATGATGGAGATGGACGCCAGGTAGGTGGCGCAGTTGCGGTTGAATCGCCGCTCGAGAAACTCGGGCATAGTGAAGACATTCGAGCGCAGGTAAAACGGCACAAACACCCAGCCGAGCAGCAACAGGATCAGGGAAGCCTCCCATTCGAAATTTCCCGCGGCCAAACCCGACGTTGCGCCCGAACCCGCCAGGCCTATAAAGTGCTCGGTCGAAATATTCGATACGAAAAGCGATGCGCCGATGGCAAACCAGCCGATGTTGCGGTTGGCGAGAAAATAAGCCTCGGAAGTACGCTCTTTCCTCGAGAAATAGAACCCGATGGCAAACACCAGGGCGAAATAGATCCCGATGATTACGAGATCTACGGCTGCGAGCGTGCGATGCGTAACCGCAACTCCCGATGCAAACAGCATCACAGCCTCCTTGGCATCCAGCGGCAACAGTTACAACCAGGAATCGCCCTTCGCGCACCGCCGCGCCACGCGCCTTGTGGGCGCGCGGCAACTTCTGTCGGCACAGGAGGCGACTTCTGTACCGCTGACGGCATACCACGATTTGTGCGGAAGATTGTGCCGGCGAAGTTTATAACAGGGGCGCAGAAGGCTCAATGGGCAGTTCGCGGCGCTGTGGCGCATGGCCGCGGCGCGGGAGGGTGCGGGCCTGCGTTCACGGCAATTTGAGCTTTGCCAGCAGCGGCAAATCAAGGTACAAAGACAATGGAGGAAATATGACCAGGCTGATTGGCATCGCGACGTTTGTCCTGCTGTTCTGCACGGTGTCGCTTATGGGCGGAGAGAAAAGCATTCTTGATTTTACGCTAAATACGATCGACGGGCAGCCGGCGCCCTTGGCGAGCTACAAGGGCAAGGTCGTGATGCTGGTCAATGTTGCCAGCCGCTGCGGCTATACGCCTCAATACACTGCGCTCGAATCCGTCTACGAAAAATATAAAGACCGAGGCTTCGTCATCATTGGCATACCGGCGAACAACTTTGGCGCTCAAGAGCCGGGCACGAATCAGGAGATCAAGACATTTTGCCAAAGCAAATACAGCGTGACCTTCCCGATGATGTCCAAGGTTTCCGTGAAGGGCGACGACAAAACGCCGCTGTACCAATTCCTTACGGATAAGATGGCCAATCCGAAAACAGGCGGCGAGATTCAGTGGAATTTCACGAAATTCCTGGTGGGACCCGACGGGCAGATCATCACGCGCTTTGAGCCGGCGGTCACCCCGGATGCACCCGAAGTCACTGCCGCGATCGAAAAAGCGCTCGCGTCACTGAAGCACTAGGAAGTCCACCCATTGCAGTTGTGGTGAGGGCTGGCTGAAATCGCTACGCACAACTGCACTTTGACGCCATCCGCGTCGCAAAATGCCTATCCTTTCCGTCCAGAACGTAACCAAGGATTATCTGACGGACGGCCAACGCGTGCGGGCGCTCGACCAGCTTTCCTTGGAAGTGTCACGGGGCGAATTGGTGGCCTTGGTAGGGCGCAGCGGCTGCGGAAAATCCACGCTGCTAAATCTGGCGGGCGCGATGGACTTTCCGACCTCGGGACAGGTGCTTCTGGATGGAATCCTGACTTCTTCTTTAAAGGACGCCGGTCTTACACAACTTCGGCGAGAGAAAATCGGCTTCATTTTCCAGTCGTTTCAATTGCTGCACACTTTGACCGTATTCGAAAACATCGAGATGCCCTTGCTCCTTGCAGGGACACGGAACGCGCGACCAGCGGCTCGTGAAAGTCTTGCTTGGGTGGAGCTAGAGGGTCTCGGCGAACGCTATCCCCATCAACTGTCCGGCGGTCAAATGCAACGCGTGGCCATCGCGCGCGCAATGGTCCATCGCCCCAGCATGCTGCTCGCCGACGAGCCCACCGGCAACCTGGATACATCCACGGGAAATGTCATTCTGGAATTACTGCAGCGGATCACGCGCGAGCAAGCCACCGCAACAATCATCGCGACACATAGCGTGGAAGCCACAGCGTTGGCGGACGTAGTCGTGAGCTTGCGAGACGGAAAGATCGAAGGCATTACTCGGCGCTGAAAAATGTCACGCCTTCTACTTTTCTACCGGTTGATCGTTCGCCCGTTGTTTCACGAACCGGCGCGCACTACGTTAACCGCGTTCGCCATCGCTTTGGGTGTCGCCGTAGTGTTGGCGATCGATCTTGCCGGTACGGCAGCAACAGGTTCCTTTCACTCATCGATGGAGATGCTGGCTGGTGATAATAACCTCGAGATCGTCGCATCCGGCGGCGTGCCCGAGAGCGAAGTGGGAATTCTTGCAGCGGTGCCGTACCCGGTGCGCATTTCGCCGCGCGTCGAAGACTACGCCGTCATCGTAGACACCAAACAAACGCTTCCGCTTTTGGGTCTCGATCTAGTCGCGGAGGCCGGCAACAACGCCGGCGCGTTTCCCGGAGTCAGTACCGACGCGCTGGAGAACATGTTGAAGTATCTCGGCGACTACGACAGCGTCTGGGTTGGCACGAGCCTCGGTCTGAAGCCAGGCGATCGCATCTCATTGCTCATCAACGATCAAGTGCACGTGTACACCGT
This sequence comes from uncultured Acidobacteriota bacterium, assembly GCA_963788495.1. GTDB lineage: Bacteria > Acidobacteriota > Terriglobia > Acidiferrales > UBA7541 > Acidiferrum. The sequence goes on from CAWBGX010000011.1 coordinate 229,430, forward strand.
TCGAGGCGAATATCCAGACTCGCATGGAAATGCATCCGCGATCGTGATGGATCTCGCGGCGGCGCAGGCCGCGCTCCATCGATTTGGCCGCGTCGACCAAATCCTCGCCAAGGTTCCTCAAACGCCGGACCTCGAGGAGTGGCAGCGACGTTTCAAAGAGAGACTCACCGCGGGCGTGGAAGTGCGTCCCGCCGGTACAGGCACAAACGAAAATCGCCGCATGTTGGCGGCGTTTCGCTGGAATCTGCGATTACTCAGTTACATCGCGCTGGTGGTCGGCGCGTTCCTGATCTACAACACCATCTCCGTATCCGTGGTGCGCCGGCGAGCGGAGATTGGAATCGTGCGCGCGCTCGGTGCGAGTCGTCGGTCGGTTCTCGCGGCGTTCGTGGGGGAAGCTGCCTGCTTCGGGTTCGTCGGCGCCTTGATCGGACTGCCACTAGGCCGAGTCATGGCCAGTGGCGCCGTGAAATTAATGGCTGCTACGGTGAATTCACTGTACGTCAGCAGCCGGCCTGGCCCAATCGAGCTGGATGCTGCGTCCGTGCTGCTAGCGATGATCGTGGGCGTTGGGGTGGCGGTTGCGTCGGCCTATTCTCCGGCGCGCGAAGCGTCTCTGGTGTCACCCGTCGAGGCCATGGCCCGTGGCCAACGGGAATACAGCACGCGCGTTCACAAAACGCGCGACCTCGCTGTTGCCCTCATTCTGGCTTTGGCGGCGGCAGCAGCTTCCCGTGCCCCGGCCGTTGCCGGCAAACCTCTTTTTGGTTACCTCGCGACACTCCTTTTGATCGTCGCCTCCGCTTTGGCTATTCCCGCTTTGATTGACGCGGTCACTCGTTTTTCTTCGCGTCCGCTCAGGCGGATACTCGGCGTGGAAGGATTGCTCGCGTCGCGAAGCCTCTCAGGCTCGCTGCGCCGCACTTCCGTGCTGGTGGGAGCACTCTCAACGGCCATTGCCATGATGACCGCGGTGGGCATCATGGTTGGAAGCTTTCGACAGACCGTTCTGCTCTGGATGAACGACCAGTTGCCGGCGGATCTCTATCTGCGTCCGGCGGGAAATGCCGCCGCCGATCGGCACCCAACGATCTCTCTCGATTTGACGGAGGCAATCGCAAAACTGCCCGGCGTCGCTGCTATCGACCGTCTTCGCGAATACGAGATCAGTTTCGACGGCATGCCGGCCGGACTGGCCTCCGTCGAACTAACCCTCCTGCGCGCGTATCACAAGGCTGACTTCCTTTCCGGGCGGCCCACCGGCGAAGTTCTCCGCGACCTCCAGAATTCCAACACGGTAATTATCAGCGAGCCATTTGCGAACAAGCACCGCATCCGCGCGGGAGATTCCATCCATCTGTCACTTGGCGCAGCGCGCCCGTGGTTTCGAGTCGTGGATGTCTACTACGACTACTCCAGCGAGCGGGGCAGCATTTTGATGGACCGCGATACGATGTTGCGCTACTTGCCCGACCCGGCGGCCTCCAATCTCGCGGTTTATGTCGCGCCGGAAGCGCGCATCGCAACCGTCCGCGCGGAGATCGAGCGAGCTGCTGCGGGACATCGCATTCTCATCTTTACGAATCGCGATCTGCGCGGAGAAGCTCTGCGTATCTTTGATCGCACCTTTGCCATCACGTACGCGCTGGAAGCGATCGCAGTGGTTGTTGCCGTGATGGGTGTCGCCGGCGCGCTGCTGGCTCTGGTCATCGATCGCCGACGCGAGCTGGGATTGCTGCGTTTTCTAGGCGCTGCCACCGGACAGATCCGCAAGCTGATCGTGGTCGAGGCCGGATTGCTCGGCCTGCTTTCCAGCTTGGCGGGCGTCGCGCTGGGCTTCGCGCTTTCACTCATCCTGATATTCGTCATCAACAAACAATCCTTCGGGTGGACCATACGCTTTCACTGGCCCATTGCCGTGCTTCTCGGGGCTCTGATGGTGGTCTACGTGGCCACAATACTGGCTGGTTTGTATCCCGCGAGCGTCGCCGTGCGCCTCAATCCGATTGAGGTTGTGCATGAAGAATAGCTTGGCCTGTCTCGCAGCTGTGTTGCTGGTCCTGACGCACCTGCCTGCGCAGTACCGGATGGCACTGCCCGGTTATCGCTATGAGTTTCCTCGCGACTATTTCAATCATCCGAACTATCAGACCGAGTGGTGGTATTACACCGGCAACCTAAAATCGGAGGACGGACATCGCTTCGGTTTTGAGCTGACATTCTTTCGACAGGCCGTCAATCGCGACCCGGATAAGACGGCCACTTGGGACGTTCGCGATCTCTACCTCGCGCATCTAGCCTTGAGCGATCTCGACGGGAGACGCTTCTATCACGCCGAACGCACCAACCGAGCAGGGCCGGGTATTGCGGGGATTGATGAAGCCGAAGGCCGCATCTGGAATGGCAATTGGCAGGTGCAATGGCGGGGCAATGAGCAAGCACTGCAAGCGATAGGCGATGGTTTTGAATTGCACTTCACTTTACGCCCGGAAAAGCCACCGGTAGTCAATGGAGAGAATGGCGTCAGCCAAAAGGGTGAAGGCCTGGGCCGGGCGTCGCACTATATTTCTCTGACGCGAATCGCCGCCAGCGGCAAAGTCGACGTTGCGGGTGGGCATTTCGACGTAGCGGGACTCGCCTGGATGGATCACGAATTTTTCACGCAGCAGCTCGAACCAGAGCAGGTAGGTTGGGACTGGCTAAGTCTGCAGCTGGAAGATAAAACCGAGCTCATGCTGTTTAACATTCGCCGCAAAGACGGTTCCATCGATTCGCATTCCGCGGGCACGTTCGTCGACGCGGAAGGGAAGAGCGTGCACTTGCGGGCGGACCAATTCTCGCTGCATCCCCGTGGCGACACATGGACGAGCTCGATCACTCGCGCGGCTTATCCCATCCAATGGGAAATCGAAGTACCGAGGCTGGGTCTCGAACTAGAAGTAAAAACTCCGCTACCGTCACAGGAGTTGACGGGAAACACAAAACTCACGCCCAGCTATTGGGAAGGCGCCATCACCTTCAGCGGACACCGAATTCACTCTCCGATTGGCGGAACTGGTTACCTCGAAATGACCGGGTACGATCGACCGTTTGAAATTGGGAGGTAACGGAATACGACCAGATTTTGGGACTCACCACGAGAAAAAAGCCGGGACGCCATTCGTCCGACGACGTCCCGGCCTTCTTGTTAGATCGTCAGGCGCCGGCACGACGGATTTTTTCACGCGTGGTGGCGGTCTCATCGGCACCGTAGGTCCGAGTAAACTCTTCCACTTGGCGTTCCGCGTCCTCCTTGGCGATTCCGTAGCGCTCCTGGATCTTGCCGACCAGCTGATCGCGTTTCCCGCGAATCACCTGCAGGTCGTCATCCGTCAGCTTCCCCCACTTTTCTTTCACATGGCCAGAAGCTTGTTTCCATTTGCCTTCGACTTGATCCCAGTTCATCGAGACCTCCTTGTTTAGGTACGCCCGCCGCTCGATATTGCAAACCGGACGCTCGGGCCTTGATAGGAACATCTCTTCGTCTCCATCCAAACACGCTGCGCCATCGAGAAAAATACAGTGGATTACCGAGGGCCGGGATGGGCGCAACTGTAGCGGAAGGAGTCAGCTCAACGCAGGTTCAATCTACATTGCTGCTTAAGGACTGACAATGTTGTTGCGCACCGCGTAACGCACGAGCTCGCTCACCGAATGGCAATCGAGCCGCCTCATGATGTTGGCGCGATGTGTTTCCGCGGTTTTCACGCTGACCCCCAGTGCGACGGCAACTTCCTTGCTGCTCTTGCCCTCGGCGAGAAGTTGCACGATTTCGCGCTGGCGTGGGGTCAGGCGGCTGCTGGGCGCGTCTGGATCTTGCTTTCTTGGTTTCTTGTCAAGGTATCCGTCGAGGATCATCTGGGCCACTTTAGCGGTGAAAAAAGTCTTATTGCTGCGCACCGCGTTCACCGCGGTAACCAGGTCGCGGTTCGCGTCGGTCTTCAGCACAAATCCGCGCGCCCCCGCGTCCAGCACTTCTCGAATCATCGCGTCGGAGTCGAAAGCCGTTAAAATTACAATTTTCGCGCGCGCATCGTTCTTCAGCATTTGCCGCGCAGCTTCGAGTCCGTTCAGTGAGGGCATGGAGACATCCAGGACGGCCACGTCGGGCTTCATTTCTTTAGCCTTTTCAACGGCTTCTCGCCCATCACTCGCTTCGGCCGTAACTTGCCATCCCGGCTGGGCCTCAAGCAGCGTACGCAGGCCAGTCCGAACGATCTCGTGGTCGTCTGCTACGAGCAAGCGTAATGCATCCATCACGCACCTCCATTTCGAAATTGAATACGAAAGGGCTTAGGGGATGGTCGGTCTCCTCCGCGTTCAAGTCGCCGCCGCGAAGTCCGGTTGCCTCGGCGCGCTTGTGTCAACTTCCGCGCGTATTCCTCGACCGTTCAAGGATTCTGGCTTCCAAGGTGCATTCGGCGAGCCATTCGCGCGTTCCGAAATATATTTTCTTAAATCTCTGCTGCCAATAGACTTACCAGCTTACCAGGTCCTAGTACATCTAAGCGCACTCCGCCACGGCCGGCTTTTTTTACATGGTCTTCCCCACTGTGTGTGAAGTCTTTACTGGACTCTCAGGAAGCTAAGCCGGGTTGGCCCGTGCGGCACCAGGAAGGAACTACGGCACTGGTGGCAAGCATCACCAGGACGCTACACGATGCTTTATGGGGCGGTAGGGTGTACGCGGTATGGAGCCCCGCACTCGAATGCTGTTAAAAATAGCGAGGATCGTGGCACCGGCCAAGAAAGCTCAACGCCCGGTGCCGACTGCACGGGCAATCAAATCGAGACCTGACAGGAGGGTTCATGTTGCGCTGGGCTTTGGCATTTTTCGTGGTCGCACTGATCGCTGGTTTCTTGGGTTTTGCCGGCGTGGCACTGGCAGCAGCAGGCATCGCCAAGATTCTTTTCTATCTGTTCTTGGTTCTTTTCCTGGTAACTCTCGTTGGGCATTTGCTCCGTAGAACCTGATCCGTAGTGCGCACAGAGAATTGAGGAGACGCCATGAAAGTAATCGGGATCGTGCTGCTGGTCATCGGTGTGTTGTCCCTGGCTTATCAGGGCTTTACATACACAACCCAGAAGAAAGTTGTGGATATCGGTCCAATTCAGGCGACCAAGGAAGAGCATCACACCGTCCCCCTACCGCCGATCCTGGGTGCCTTGGCCCTAATAGGCGGAGTTGTCGTGCTTGTCTCCGATCGCCGGAGTAGCTAAGACCGGACCTATTTAGAATCTGTTCTCAAAGTGTTTCGAACGAGCCAGAACGTGACGCAAAAAGGAGGGAGTTCCGATGAAACGTATGGGTAAGAAGATTTTCGCGGTGATTCTAGGAAGTGCGCTGGCGATGATCGGCCTTTCGTGGGCGCCGACTGCCTCAGCAAAAGCTAAAGACGACGAACAAAAAGAAACCGATCGCATCACCAATGCCGGCACGGTGGTTAAGGAAATTCTCGATGTGCCCGACGACATTCCGCAGGATCTCCTCGACAAGGCGCGCTGCGTGATTGTATTCCCGTCGGTGCTGAAGGCGGCGTTTATCGTGGGCGGAAGCTATGGCCGCGGAGTAATGGTCTGCCGCACGCACAAGGACTTTACCGGTCCGTGGGGCGCGCCAGCGATGATGGCGTTAGAAGGCGGAAGCTTCGGCCTCCAGATTGGCGGCGAAGCGACGGATTTCGTCATCCTGGTTATGAACAATCGGGGCGTGGACAGCCTGCTGCACAGCAAAGTTAAATTGGGCGCTGATGCCGCTATATCAGCCGGTCCCAAAGGCCGGGATGCTCAAGCTGACACGGATGCCACCATGCGAGCCGAAATGTTGAGTTACTCGCGCTCGCGCGGGGTATTCGCGGGAGTTTCGTTGGAAGGATCGACCCTTCGTCCCGATGACGATGCCAATCACCGGCTCTATGGCAAGGACAATGCCGCGCCAGAGATCATCACCGAATCCAAGGTGCATGCTCCTGAATCCGCGCATGCCCTCATTTCGCGATTGCAGAAAGCTTCGCCGCAACTGAAGCCGTAAGCACGCAGGCATCGAACAACACCGAGGGCGGAGAGAAATCTCCGCCCTTTTTTTGTCGAGTGGCACCGTTGGATAGCGTGCTGGCTGGAAGAGAGCGCTTCGTGAGTAGACCTCGCTGCTTTAGTCGGCTGGTCTTGTAGTCGATGGAGCCGCATCGGTGGTGGTGGCGCCCGATAATGTCGTCCACCCGCGCCGCGAAAGGCTCCAATATATGAGGTATCCGGAAATCGCGGCGCCGGCAAGCAAGAAGAAACCGGCCAGCCATGCCTGCAGCACCAGCTCTCCGATTCCAAACATGCAGCAATACACCAACGTACAGCCCATGACCCAATCGAACGCGTTGGCCCCAAAATCCTCAACTGGCTTTATTTCCGGCGCTTGCAGCGCGATTCGCTTCCATCCGTGGACCGTGGGCTGAACCCGCCTGTAGAATTTAAGCAATCTCTCGTCTGATTCCGGCCGGGTAAGCAACGTCGTGGCGAACCAAACCAGGGTGGTCACGGCCGTGGTGATCATCGCGGTCTTCGCAAACACCACCGAGCTGTTCCCCGCAAACTCTACTCGCTGTAGCGACATGGACACGATGAACGCCGCAACCATCGAAGAGATTTCGCTCCACGCGTTGATGCGCCACCAATACCATCGGAGCATCAATACGCCCCCGGTTCCCGCGCCCATTCCCAGCAGGAGTTGCCACGCGGATTGGATAGAGGTGATGTGCGCCGCGGTATAGCCGCTCAAGATCACCAGGAACACGATAAAAAGCTTGCTGGCCAGGACGTAGTGCTTCTCGCTGCCCCGGCGCACCACGAAGCGCCGGTAAAAATCATTGATCAAGTAGGAGGTGCCCCAATTCAATTGCGTCCCGACCGTGGACATGAAAGCTGCCAGGAATGCCGCAACCATCAACCCTCGCAATGCCGGCGGCAGAAAATCTCGCAGCACCATCACGTAGCCTTTCTCCGGCTCCGCCGCGAACTCAGCGCTGGGATGCAATCCTCCGTGTGGTGAATACACCGCTACCGCGACAAGTCCGGTGATGATCCAGGGCCACGAGCGCATCGCGTAGTGCGCGATGTTGAACCACAGCGTCGCTCCCAGCGAATTCTTCTCGTCCTTGGCGCTGAACATGCGCTGCGCGACGTACCCGCCTCCGCCGGGCTCCGCACCGGGATACCAGCTGGCCCACCACTGCATCGCCAGGTACAGCGCAAAGGTAATCACCGGCAGCGTCCAGATAGCGTCGGTGGTCCAGCCCAAATGAAACGAAGGAAAGAATGAAAGGATCGACCCGGTGGGCTCCCCCGTCTGCCGGACCGCGCTGTCGACGTGGGAAAGCTGGATCTTAAGGAGGGTCATGCCACCCACCTTTGCCACCGCCACCCATGCCAATACGATGATCATGGCCATTTTCAGGCAAAACTGAAACAAGTCCGTGACTAGCACGCCCCAAAGCCCGCCGATGAACGTGTAAATTCCCGTAAACGGCACCAGCAGCAACACGCAAATCAGCAGCCCGGTACGAGCGGGGTCGCCCAGCGTGTAATGCAATAGAACATGTCCGCCCAGCGCCACTTGCAGCACACGGCCCTGCGCAATGGCGTCCCCTAACAAAACTGTGGTGATGCTGATCATCGCTTTGATGACCCAGCCCAAGATCAGGCAATTCATCAGCGCGCCCAGATAGATAGCCCGAAAGCCGCGAAGAAACGCCGCCGGCTTTCCTTCGTATCGCAACTCCACAAATTCCACGTCCGTAAGAATTTCCGCGCGCCGCCAATAACGCGCAAAAAAGAACACGGTCATCATTCCGGATAGACACTGCGACCACCACAACCAGTTCCCGGAGATTCCGTTCCTCGCCACCAGCCCAGCGACCAGCAAGGGCGTGTCCGCCGCAAACGTTGTGGCCACCATCGAAGTGCCCGCCAGCCACCAAGACACGTTTCGGCCGGAGACAAAAAACTCTTCGGTGCTTCCGGAAGAGCGGCGCCGGTAGTACAGGCTGATGAGCAAATTCAGCAGCAGATACGTGGCGATGACGATCCAATCGGTTGAGGTGAGCGCCATGGTTGGTTCTTACTCTCCGAGAACGATCTTGACCGTGAAGTTTAGACCCAATACTGTGTTCCGTAATGACAAATTCTTTGCGCCCACGCCCGTGGCCGAAGAGCGCAGGCCCGGAGTGTGGGCCTCGTGGACGCGCAACACCCCTGATCGTCACGAAGCCGAATGTGCTATATCTATATATTTAAAACGGTTTAAAATGCAACGAGGGAAACATCGCCTATGCTGCTCGTCCTGAAGCCCACCGATGAAGAGCTTGGCCGCGAAGCGGCCAGAATCGTTGCCAACGCTGTTCGCCGCAATCCCGCGCTCCGACTGGGTTTGGCTACCGGGAGCACCATGCTGGGGATGTACAACGAGCTTGGCCGGTTACATAAGCAGAACGCCCTCGATTTTTCCCGGGTGGTGACCTTCAACTTGGACGAGTACTTGGGACTCCCGTCCAAACACACGCAAAGCTTCCAGCACTTCATGCACCACAATTTCTTTTCCCACATCAACATCGATCCCGCCAATATTCATATTCCCGATGGCGCGATCGCCGGCAATTACGACCAATACTGCTGCTCCTACGAACAGGCGATTCGCGATGCCGGGGGCATCGACCTGCAAATTCTCGGGATTGGCCGCAACGGACACATCGGCTTCAACGAGCCCACCTCCAGCCTAGGCTCCCGGACCCGCTTGAAAGTCTTGAGCCAAGAGACCATCGACGACAACCGCAAGTTCTTCGGCCTTGGCGAAAAGATACCCGAGTGCGCAATTACTATGGGTATCGGAACCATCCTCGAGGCAAAACGAATCCTGCTTCTCGCCAGCGGCTCGTCGAAAGCCACAGCAATCGCAAATGCCATTGAAGGGCCCTTAACCGCCTCCGTGACCGCATCCGCGCTTCAACTGCACCCGGATGTCACTTTTATCGTGGATCGAGAAGCTGGCTCGCAACTCAAACAAAAAGAGTACTACCGCCGCGTGCTCGAAATGACCATCGCTCTCACTCCCGATCGCTTGTAGCTTCTCCCCTGCTCCGGTGCCTATTTTCAAGCTGATTTGAACCGCCTGCGCTAGAATCGCATTGCCGCGAATATTGCGGCCGGTATCTCGCGCGGAGGATGGCAACCTTGGGAGCACGTGTCATCGGAACGTCGGTTCCACGCAAAGAAGGGCGCGCGAAGGTCGTGGGCAGCGCTCGCTATGTGGACGATGTAACCTTCCCCGGCATGCTTTTCGGTGCGACCGTGCGCAGTTCCGTGGCCCGCGGCCGCGTTCGTGATATTCATTTCGAACCTGGCATCCCCTGGGCCGAATTCACGATCGTAACTGCCAAAGACATTCCGTCGAAGAACTGCGTAGCCCTGCTCATTGAAGACCAGCCATGCCTCGCCGAACAAATGATCAACCATCCGGAAGAGCCGGTTGTGTTGCTCGCGCATCCCGACAAGTATTTGCTGGAAGAAGCGCGCCGCGCCGTGCGGATCGAGACCGATCCGCTGCCTGCAGTTTTCTCCATCGCTGACTCGCTGGCCCGCAAGCATTTGATCTGGGGCGAGGACAACGTCTTCAAATCCTTCCACGTGGAAAAGGGCAACGTCGACGCCGTGTGGAACGACGCCGACTTCGTCGTCGAAGGCGACTACGAAACAAGCGCCCAAGAGCAACTCTACATCGAGCCGCAGGGAATGATCGCGCGAGCAAGCCCAGCCGACGGCGTCACCGTCTGGGGTTCGTTGCAATGCCCATACTACGTCCACAAGGCGCTCGTCAGGCTCTTCGGCCTGCCAAAAGAACGTATTCGAGTGGTGCAAACGGAAACCGGCGGCGGTTTTGGCGGCAAGGAAGAATATCCCTCGATGCTGGCCTGCCACGCGGCGTTACTTGCCTGGAAGTCCGGCAAGCCCGTTAAAATTATTTACGATCGCGCCGAGGACATGGCCGCCACAACAAAACGCCACCCTTCGCGCACGCGGCACCGCACGGCCGTCAACCGCGACGGAAAATTTCTCGCCATGGATATTGATTTTTCCCTCGATGGCGGCGCCTATGAAACTCTTTCCCCGGTGGTCCTTTCGCGCGGCACAATTCATGCTGCTGGGCCCTACAATTGCCCCAATGTACGCATTCACAGCCGCGCGGTAGCGACTAACGCCCCTCCCCACGGCGCCTTCCGCGGATTCGGCGCCCCGCAGAGCGTCTTCGCGCTGGAGCGCCATCTGGACCGCGTGGCAGAAGTCGTCGGCCTCGCACCTGATGAATTGCGCCGCCGCAATTTCATCCAAGAAGGCCAGACGCTCTCCGTCGGTCAACTGATTCGCGAAAAGGTAGACATGGGCCACCTGATGGACCGCGCTTTCGAATTGAGCGGCTATCACGCCAAGCGCCAGCGTTTCCAAATAGAGAATCCGCAGTGCGTAATCAGACGAGGCGTCGGATTCGCCACCTTCCTACACGGCGCGGGGTTCACGGGCTCGGGAGAGGAGTATCTCGCCTCGGAAGCGATCGTCGAGGCCACGCGCGAAGGCCGCGTGCGCGTGTTGGCGGGCAGCACCGAGATGGGTCAGGGTACGAATACGATATTCACGCAGATCGCGGCGGAAACGCTGCACCTCGATTGCGATCACATCGAAATCGTGCAGCCGGACACCGACCTCGTTCCGAACAGCGGACCCACAGTAGCCTCGCGTACAACCATGATCGTCGGCAAACTCGTGGAGTCCGCAGCCCGCGCCGTGCAACAGTCACTCCTTAACAGCGGTTTTCTGAAGCCTGGCTACAGCGCGGAGGATTTTGACGAAGCCTGCCGCCAATACACCGATAAATTCGGAGCGCTGCAATCTCTCGTCAAGTACGAACATCCGCACGATCTTCACTGGGACGACGAACATTACCAGGGCGATGCGTATGGCACTTACGCCTGGGCCGTTTACGTGGCCGAAGTGTCGGTCGACACGCGCACCGCCGAAGTTCGCGTCGAGGACTTTGTCGCGGTGCAAGAGGTCGGCAAAGTGATCAATCCGGTCCTTGCCGCGGGTCAAATCGAAGGCGGCGTCGCCCAGGGCATCGGCTTCGCGCTCTATGAAAACGTCGTCTGGCAAGAAGGACGCATGATCAACGGCCAGATGACCAACTACATCATGCCCACCTCAATGGATGTACCGCCGATTCGTGTTTTCTTCGAAGAAATTCCCTACGACCGCGGCCCCGCGGGAGCGAAAGGCATCGGCGAGCTGCCTCTCGACGGCACCGCGCCCGCGATTGCGAATGCGATCGCCAATGCAACGGGAGCGGATATCCGCCGCGTTCCGATCACACCCGAAACTCTCTTCGAAATCCTGGAGAGTGTGCATGCCTGAGGCGGCAGCCAAGATTCGCGTGCGCTGTGAGATTAACGGCCGCGCGGTGAACCTTGAATCATTTCCGATGGCCCGCCTGCTGGACGTACTGCGCGAACAAGCCGGTCTCACCGGCACCAAAGAAGGCTGCGGCGAGGGTGAGTGCGGCGCATGCGCGGTCGAGATCGACGGAGACCTTGTAAACAGTTGTCTGGTCCCGGCGTTCCACGCCGAGGGCGCGAAAATCCGCACTATCGAGGGCGTTGCCTCCAACAACCAGTTGCACGCCGTTCAGCAAGCATTCCTAACCTACGGCGGAGCGCAGTGCGGCATCTGCACGCCCGGCATGATCCTGGCCACCGTGAATCTCTTGGCGCGGCACCCGCGGCCCACCGAATCGCAAATCCGCGAAGGCCTCGCCGGAAATCTCTGCCGCTGCACCGGCTACACCAAGATTCTGGAATCGGTCGTCGAAGCCTGCCGCGCAACGGAGCAGCGGGCATGAAGTCGTATGTCCCCGCGTATCAAATGGAGGCTTCGCGCGATTTATCGGCGACCCTGGAGTGCATGGCTCGCGAGCCAGGAACATGGAAGCCGTTCGCGGGCGGCACCGACTTGATGGTCTTGCTCGAAGCCGGAAAACTTCCGCACCGCAAGTTCCTCAGCATCTGGAAGCTCCAGGAACTGCGTGGCATCGAGGAAACTCAGGACCACATAACGCTCGGAGCGCTGACCACGTATTCGGAAATCCGCCGGAATGAAATCCTCGTTCGCGAATTCCCTTTGCTATGCCGGGCAGCCGCCGAAACCGGAAGCATCGCCACGCAGAATCGCGGCACACTCGGCGGCAACATCGCCAACGCGTCTCCCGCAGCGGATTCACCTCCCGCGCTGCTGGTCTACGACGCGGATCTCGAGCTCGTCTCCACCAGTGGTGCGCGCTGGGTCCCGTACCATGGCTTCTGGTTCGGCTATAAACAGACCGCCCTGCGCCCCGGCGAACTGATTCGCCGGATTCGCCTGCCGCGCGGCAAGATCGGTTGGAAACAGTATTACCGCAAGGTGGGCACCCGCCGCGCCCAGGCCATTTCGAAAGTATGCTTCGCTGCTGCGGCGCATTTCGGCGCCGGCCGCATCGTGGATGTACGCATCGCGCTTGGCAGCGTCGCGCCAACCGTGCTGCGAGCGCCCGAAACCGAGAAAATGTTGCGGGGCCAGAAGCTGACGCCGGCTCTCCTGCGCGCCGCTCAAGACGTTCTTGCCGGCGAAATTGCACCCATCGACGATATGCGTTCGACGGCTCGTTATCGCCGCCGGATCGCTCAAAATCTTCTCGCCGAGTTTTGCGAGACCCTCTCGTCTTCGTAAGCAATGTCGAACATCCACCACACGTCCAACATCTCCCCCGGTACTCCCGAACTCGTCATTCGCGGCCACAGAGTAATCACACCGCAAGGCGAGCAGCCCGCGGCCATTCATGTTCGAGGCGGAGTAATCGCGGCGATTTCCAATTTCGACGACGTTCCCCGCGGACTTCCGGTGCACGAAGCCGGTGCCTCCGTGGTCATGCCCGGGCTCGTCGACACCCACGTGCACATCAATGAGCCTGGCCGAACCGATTGGGAGGGCTTTCTATCCGCAACGCAAGCCGCGGCGGCCGGTGGAGTAACAACTCTGATCGAAATGCCGCTGAACAGCATTCCCGCAACAACAACCACCGCCGGATATCGCGAAAAAACAGCGGCGGCAGCGGGCAAGCTGTCCGTGGACGTTGGATTCTGGGCCGGCGTCGTGCCGGGCAACGCTCCTGAGTTACGCGCCCTTTGGGAAGCCGGAGCCTTTGGATTCAAATGCTTTCTTGTCGCCAGTGGTGTCGAAGAATTTCCGCAAGTGGACGAGTCCGACCTTCGCGCGGCGCTGCCGGAATTGGCCGCGCTCGACGCTCCTCTGCTCGTGCACGCCGAATTGCCGGGGCCAATCGAAGAAGCGGTGAAGACGCTCATCCCGGGTCAGTCCGCGCTTCGCTACGCAACCTGGCTTGCCTCGCGTCCGCGCGAAGCCGAAAACCAAGCGATCGCGTTGTTGCTGCGTCTCGCCAAAGAATTCAGCGTACGCATCCACATCGTGCATCTGTCTTCATCGGACGCCGTTCCGCAATTGCTCAGCGCCAAGTCTCAAGGCGCACGCCTGACCGTCGAATCGTGCCCCCATTATCTGACCTTCGCCTCCGAAACAATTCCCGATGGCGCCACCGAATTCAAATGTGCTCCGCCCATCCGTGAAAACGAGAACCGCGAAAAACTGTGGGCGGCCCTGTTCGATGGCACCATCGACCTGATCGCCTCCGATCACTCGCCATGCCCACCCGCCATGAAGTTGCCGGAGGCGGGAGATTTTCTGCGCGCTTGGGGCGGAATCGCGTCGCTGCAGCTCGGCTTGCCCGCGGTCTGGACGCAGGCCCGCTCGCGCGGCTATGCTTTCACCGATATCGCCAAGTGGATGTGCAGCGCTCCCGCGCGTTTGGCGGGGCTCGACGACAGAAAAGGATCCATCGCCCCAGGTTATGACGCCGATGTCGTAATCTGGAATCCGGACGCAACGTTCCGTGTCGATCCCGCGCGGCTCCATCATCGGCATAAGGTCACTCCTTACGCGGGCCGTGAACTCGCCGGAGTCGTCGAAACAACGTTTCTGCGGGGACAGAAGATCTTTGACAAAGGAGCATTTCCGGGCGCGCCTGCGGGGCGCGTCGTCTATCGGGGCCAGACATGAAGGATTTCACTCAACTCGCGGACCTGGCATCCGAACGTTTGGGCGGCCGGGCAATCGCATCGAATGACGACTTCTTTGCCGCGAAAGAAAACCTGCTGAAAGAATCGAAGCCGGTTTTCATAGAAGGGAAATACACCGCGCGGGGAAAATGGATGGATGGCTGGGAAACCCGCCGCCGCCGCACTCCGGGCTTCGATTGGTGTGTCATCCGATTGGGCCTGCCGGGAATCATTCACGGAGTCGTCGTGGACACCAGCTTCTTCCGTGGCAATTATCCGGAGCACTTTTCGCTCGAGGCTTGCGATCTGGGAACCAAACCGCCTTACAAGAACGAAAAACAACGATTAGAAGGCTCACAAATACGATGGATCGAGCTTCTTCCGCAAACGGCGCTGCAAGGCGATTCCCAGAATTTGGCTTCCGTGGAACACGACGGCCGCTTCACGCACGTGCGGCTCAAAATTTATCCTGACGGCGGCGTCGCCCGGCTGCGCGTTCATGGCCAAGCCGTTCCGGATTTCACAAGACTCTCAAAGAAAGAGATCGACCTCGCAGCAGTGGAGAACGGCGGCAGCGTCGTCAACTCGAGTGACCAATTTTTTGGCCTTCCCCGGAACCTCTTGATGCCCGACCGCGCCCGCAACATGGGCGACGGCTGGGAAACGCGCCGCCGGCGTGGTCCGGGACACGATTGGGTCATTCTCAAACTCGGCACGCCTGGAGTGATCCGGCGGATCGCAGTGGACACCGCCCATTTCAAGGGCAATTTCCCGGAGAGCTGCTCCATGGAAGCCTGCCAGGCCGGCGGCTCGGCAACGGACGCGATGGTAAGCGCCTCGCAAGCCTGGAAACCACTTTTGCCGCGAACCAAACTCAAAGCCAATCGCCAACACCTCTTGAACCACCTGGAAGACATCGGTCCAGCCACTCACGTTCGTTTCAACATCTATCCGGACGGGGGAGTCAGTCGCCTGCGCATTTTCGGTCGGCCGTTGACCCCGAAAGATCGCGTAACCGGAATCGAGCGATTCAATCGCCTCTCGAAACTCGAGGCGCGCAAAGCGCTGCTCGACTGCTGCGGCTCAAAACGGTGGAGCGCGCAAATACTTGAGGGCATGCCATTCACCGATCTTGCGAATATGCTCCAGGCCGCCGACGCTGCGTTCGCTGCTCTTGGACCGGAAGACTGGCTCGAAGCCTTCCGTCACCACCCGGCGATCGGCGCCAAGCGCGCAAAGAAGGACCAATCCGCAACGGCGCGTCGCTGGTCCACCGGCGAACAATCGGTCGCCCGGAAGGCCGAGCCGGACGTATTGGCCGCGCTGGCTGCCGCCAATCAATCGTATCTGTCGAAGTTCGGCCATGTCTTTCTCATTTGCGCCACTGGAAAAAGCAGTGAAGAAATTTTGCGCGCCCTTCAGCAGCGCCTGGCCAATGACCCCGCAGCGGAATTGCATATCGCCTCCGAAGAGCAGCGCAAGATCACTCGCTTACGTCTGGAGAAACTACTCGCGTCATGAGCCAGATAACTACGCACGTGCTGGATATTTCGCTCGGACGTCCCGCCGCCGGTGTGCCCGTGCTTCTCGAGGTAGAGGAGGCCGGCGCCGGATGGAAAGAATTGCATCGCGCCGAAACCGATAAAGACGGCCGGCTGCGCGATCTGCTCGCCCCCGGGGCGCTCGTCGAAGGAACGTACCGTCTCACATTCGACACCGACGCCTATTTCACCTCACGCAAGGTCAAAGCTCTGTATCCGCAGGTGAGCATCATTTTTAGTGTCCGGGACGCCAAGGAGCACTACCACATTCCGTTGCTCTTGAGCCCCTTCGGATATTCCACCTATCGCGGGAGCTGACCCATGGCCATTCGTCTCGCTGAAAACAACTACGGCAAATCCCGCGTCCGCCTGCTCCGCGTGGCTCGCCAGGAAGGCCGCCACGACATCAAGGAGTTGACGCTGGAAATTCGCTTCGAGGGCGATTTCGATGCCGCCCATACCAAGGGCGACAACCGCAAGATCCTGCCCACTGACACCATGAAGAACACCGTGTACGCGCTGGCGCGCCAACATCCCATCGAGTCCATCGAAGAATTCTCGTTGCACCTGATCGAACACTTCCTGACCTACAACCCGCAAATCTCGCGCGTACAAATCGGCGTCGTGGAAGATCCGTGGACGCGCCTGCCCCATGGAGGAAAGCCGCACGCATTCACGTTCACCCGAGCAGGACAGGAAAAGCGCACCACCGACATGAGTGCCACGCGCGCGGAAACGGTGATTCGCGCCGGCATCGACGGCCTCATCGTTCTGAAGACGGCAAATTCCGCATTCGAGGATTTCCTTCGCGATCCCTACACCACACTCAAGGAAGACCGCAATCGCATTCTTTCCACCGCGATCCACGCCCGTTGGCTCTACTCCAAGGAAGACGTGGAATTTGGCCCGGTCTGGCATGGGGTCCGGCAAATGCTCCTCGAGACCTTTGCCGAACACAAGAGTCAGTCGCTGCAACACACGCTCTACGCTATGGGCGAAGCCGTCCTCAACAACTTCGACCATATCCGCGAGATTCACCTCTCGCTGCCCAACAAACACTTCAACCTGCTAGACCTCTCCCCGCTGGGAATGGACAATCCCGCCGAAGTATTTCTGCCCACCGACGAGCCCCACGGCGTGATCGAAGCCACGGTCCGCAAAGACTGAGGCCTGGATTCGGCCTTTTCCCTTGACCCACTGGCGCCTGACCTCGAACCGGTCCATTGGACTTCGGGCCCTACCTCCGTCGACTCTCCAGAATCTTCACGAACGATCCCGCCCGCAGATCCGCCAATGTCAGCCCCGTCCGGGACTGAGCCTCCTCAACGCTGATCGCCCCGCAGTTGATCGCCCGAAGAAAATAGTTCAAGAGCCCCTGCCCGGTAGCCGCGTCGTCGAAAACCTCCCCCACCAGCGTCGCTTGCGCCGCCTTCTCGATGAAATTGCGCAATCGCCCCGAAGCCGCATCAAGCCCCTCCAGGAAAAAGGAATATACCGCGGCATAGCGCGTCACCAACTGCGCCGGATGCAGGTCCCATCCCTGGTAGTAGCCGTTCACCAGCGAGTGCCGTATGTGATCGAAGTGCAGCTTCCAGGCCTGATGCACTGCGGCACGGTTCTCGGTGACTTGGCGCGGTTCCAGGGGCGGCCCGTCTTTCCCCGCCCGATGCGGAGCCACCGGCAAAATATTCGTCGCGCCATCGGAGAGCCAAATGCCCGTCCCGGCGAGCGCCACTTGCATTACTTCCCGCGCGAAGTCGCACGCGAGATGCGTCATGTGCTGATACGCGGCGGTAATGTTGCGGCCGGCGGTGTAGTCATAGGTGCCGAAGTGCGCGGCAATGCAGCGTCCGCTCCCCGCGGTCACCAGAGGCACAAGATTGACCTCACCCCGCTCGTTAAAGATCGCCTGCGTCGTTTCAATCATCAGCTCGACGCGTAGCGCGCCCAGCTCCAGCTTCAGCGCCGCTTCCAGCCGGGAGCAAATGTCAGCAAGCGCGGTGACCTCCTCCGGCAGAGCCACCTTCGGAAGCGTTATGAAAAATATTTTAGGCAGCTTCCCACCCGTCTTCGAGACCAACTCCGTCAGGAAGATATCCAACGTGCGAACGCTCCGCTCGCGAAGTTCCTCCGAAAACGGTTTAATGCGAATGCCCAAGAACGGCGGCAAGTTCGCCGGCCTTCAATCCTGCTGCCACCTCCCTGGCAGCGCTCGCCGCGTGACCATCTTCCTCATCGTCCGGCCGATTGCCGTAGCCATCTTCAAAATCGATCCGGAAATCCTCCACCGGCTCGCGCTGCAGCTTTTGCCGCACCCGCTGGTATACCGTGTAGGCGAACCAAGCGGAGCGGTTCTCCTTCCGCGACCCCTCCGGATCTGCTTCGATGATTTCCTTCATCTTCGCGGCGGCTTCCGGCGAATCGGGCAGGAGGTCCGCACCGGGAAGCGAAATGGCTTTCGCGAACGCGCTGAAATCGGGCGCAAACTCGTCGAGCGAGCGCAACGCGGTCTGCCCGAGGCGCCGCGCGGTGTCCGCCCGAAACAGATGCGCGCCGCCATAAACGGTGTGGACCGGCTGGCGCTCCCCCGTAGCCCCGGGATAGCGCCGTTGAAACGCCTCGTGCGCGCTAACGAGCCGTGCCGTGATTTCTCGCAGCGATTCTGGAGAGAGGGTTCTCGGCATTTAGGTTTTCCAATGAAGAGACCCGCCGCTGCTGCATTGGCGGGTCTTGCGAAACGCTCCGACGAAATTTATGACCGGCGAACCGCCGGCTCTCCACACCCCATAAGATTCTAAGCGTTAAGAGCGACACCCGTTCCCGTCAACCCAGCGCTCCATCGCGTGGACAATCCCTCCGCCGATGGAGCCTTTTCGAAACGGATCTTATGCCGCGGCTTGGTTCCGGCGATTGCGTCCCATGGCTAGTTTCTGAGCCAGAGAAAGCAGAATCTTCCGGTCGGAATCCGCAGACTTGCTCAGACACTTTCTTAGTTTGTGAAGGTACGCGGCCTGCTTACCCGAACTCCCCCACACAATGTCGTCCGACGTCTTCCTCTTCAGGAGGTTTGGCAGCTTCGGCGGCTCTTCCCCTTCGTAGAACAGCTGATAGAGCGGGACTTCCAGGGCCCGCGCCATCTTCTCCAATGTCTCGATGGCAGGAACCGTATGGCCATTCTCCACACGGGAAATGTAGCAACGCAGCAGGCCCGTTCTCTTCTCGATGTCTCCTTGGGACAGGTTCTTCTCTTCGCGCAACTCACGTAAGCGGTCACCAATAATCATCGTGCACTCTTTCCAGTTCTTAAGGTTATGGAACCATAAACGAAGGACTATTCCTTCGTGTTGATGCGTTTCAATAGGGCTGCTTCCCGCCCCGTGTAACAGCGCACACAATACACCCCAGGCCGACTCCTCTTCAAGTGATGAGATTACGGAGCCAAGTAAATTTGGCTCCCAGGGCAATGGTTCACCGTAGAGCGTGCGCTGGAAAAACGATTCGGCCGGGTTTTCTTCGCCGGCGAGCACATCGCCGACTGGCAGGGGTTCATGGAAGGCGCAGTAGAGACCGGCTATAACACCGTCAACGCGATCTTAGAAGCGCGCTAACGCGGAGGCTTTCAGGGTTTTGCACGGAACCGGGCGTATTTTCCCAGGAATCAATCGCCAGGCTTACGGGATAGGATTCGAGCTCAGTCCTAAGCTTCGGAACGTTTGCTTAGTGCGACGTGGATCGTTGCGCAGCGGCACTGCGTATGGCAGGACTTTTTGCCCACGCGATTGCGGCGTCGAGTTCGTCGTATCCGAAGCTCTTCACTTCAGCTTGAATGAAATGCTCGGCGATACTGGGCGCCACGCTGGCCAGCTTGGTATCCGCCGCAAGGGCGATCTTCTTGACCTTTCGATGATGATCGCGGATGAATCGAATGTGCCGAAGGAAGCTCGCCAGATTTTCCCAACCGGGAAATTCACGAGCGTGAATCACCAGCCCTTGTAAGTCACCATGCGCTTCGATCCACGCGTCTGCCGTAAATGCCAGCGAGTCGAAATCTTGTGCGCGCAAGGCTTGCTTGACTTCGACCACGATCACGCCGGATTCGGGGAGAAGCCGGTGAGAAACGGCGGCACCTTCGGGAAGCGCTCGCAGCCAATCAACGGCCCCTGCGAATTCAGTGTTGTTGAATACGGACACGGGGCACGGCATGAGAAACCCGGCCAGCCGCGTCAAGTCTCGAATCCAAGCCAAGTCAGTGACGATGGCGCAGCCGTCGAAGAGCCGCATGAAATGGAGGCCGATTTTCGCATCTTCCCAGGCCGCGCCCGGAGTGAAGCCCTCGAACTCCGGCCCAAACTGATATAGAAAGCGAATGTGACGACCCTCTCGCCGTGCCTCGTCGAGGAGCGGCGCGAACACTTGCTCGTAGTCTTCCTTCGATATCTTTCCAATAGCCTTGACACCATCGATTCCACGAGGGAGATCCTTCAGTTTCTCGATCACCGGTCCCTCCTTTGCAATTGGATCATCTCTCTTCTAGGTTCTTGAAACTGTCCTATATTGGACACTCACAGAACAGTGAACCGATTTATTTCACAAACCAAATCGTGAATCCTTTGCCTTGGCGCACAAGTTCCCCTGCAGAAGTCTCGAAGACCCAACGTACTACGTTTTTACTACGATCCGCAGAAAACGGGGAAAAGTCATTGAAAAATATCTTCACATGAAGAACGACAAGATGTCGCCGGTTGGATTGACCTCCAGCCTGCAAATCTTTCGGGAGCAACCCGAATGCTCCCCGGCAACTCATTGAGAGAAATAAGGTTGGCTCCCCGGGCTAGATTCGAACTAGCAACCCTTCGGTTAACAGCCGAATGCTCTACCATTGAGCTACCGGGGAACCGCGTAGGTAGGAACACTTCAAGTATTGACGTTTTTAGTCTAGCGAACCCTGGATAAGAGTGTCAACGCAACGCTTGGCGAGCTCTCTGCGCCTCAAGAAGGGCGCCCCACTCAATTCCTGCACCTCGGAGGCCAGTGGCCGTGGTCCAATCGATCTGGCATGGTTTTCGGCTAGAAGACTTGCCCGAGTTTGAATGCCGAAAACGGATGGAATCGCGAACAACTTCGCCCCACAATCGCTCGCGTAGAGAGCCTGAGCGCTCTATGTCTCAAGGGAAGGAAGAATAAAGACATGCGGCCATTTCGTGTCGTAGCAATCCCAACGGAAGTTGCGAGTTCGGTTCGAGAGACGATGCGGGCTCCGATTTATGGATTCCCGGCACATGCCGAACTGGCTGAGGATCCCGCCCCCTGCCGCCACTGCCTGCGCACCTTTGTCGTTGGTAAGGATCGCAGGATTCTCTTCACTTACGATCGTTTCGCGGGCGTTGAAACACTGCCGCAGCCTGGTCCCGTGTACGTGCACGCCGAAAATTGCATCCACTACCCGGAAGATGCCGGATTCCCGGAGCAACTCAGGGAGAGTCCGCGCACGTTGGAAGCCTATGCGCGCGGCCGGCGCCTCATTGCCCAGAAGTACGTGGCGGATGGAAAGTTTGAGCTGGTCATCGGGCAATTGCTCGAACGGCGAGACGTGGACTACATCCAGGTGAACAGCACGTCAGCCGGCTGCTACACGTTCCGCATCGAACGCAAGGCCTAACCAGATTGCACCGGGTCGCTCGGACGAAATTCGCCGCTCGCGCTTACCGGATACCGAACAAACTTACCTTTGGACGGTGCTCCCACCGGCCTTTGCTGTACCAGAGTTCGACGCTTTCAATGACGCGGCGTTCGCCGGGCAGGTCGATGGCGCGGGTTCTGCCGCCCGAGGGAATGCGATCGCGGATGACGAGTTCTTCGTGGCTGCCGTCACCAAAGTGGACCACTACGCGATCGAATTCAACCGCGCCATCGCTGACGCGCAACTGAATCGCGCGGAATCTGCCATCGTGCCGGCCCACGTGGATATTGTCGTGATCCTGGCCGCCATCGACGTGGGCGCTTCCAAGATAGTCCCAGCGTTCTCTCTGCGCGCGGGCAGAAACGCTGAAAGCCAAAACCAGTAGAACACCGATCACCCATGGAGCATGCTTCTTCAACATATTCTTCCTCCAGTTGTTGCTGATTTGTCCGCAAGAGCTGTGCATCGCGATCTCGCTGATTGTTCGAGGAACACGCGGACCATTCCTCCTGATTTCAGCATCATTCTTCCAAGCAGAAAAACCTATCTCTCAGCCTGTTTCCTGACAATCAACGAGAAAGTGGTACCGCATACCATATGTAACCCGCAGGCGATTAATTTTACTCGTGGTCCAGAGTTATAGGTCCCAGAACGTGGCGCTTGCGGCGACCTATGCCAAAAATAATGCCTCGCCCGTGTCTTCCAAGGGCGAGGCATCATTCCAATACCGCAGGTCGGGGCTAGTTTGACTGCCCGGCGGCCTTGGCCATCTGCTTGGTCATTTCTTCGGAGCGCCGCTGCATTTCTTCCGGCGCGACGTCCTCGACGTGGGTCGCAACACCCCACTGGTGTCCGAACGGATCGGTGAATTTGCCATAGCGGTCGCCCCAGAACATGTTGCTCAGAGGCATATCCACCCGGGCGCCCGCCTGAACGGCGCGCTCGAAAAGTGCATCGACATCGGTCGTATATACGAACACGGAACTCGAGTGCACCGCGGTAGGCGCAGGTGCAGCGGCCATCCCGGGAAACTCGTCGTTCACCATCAACCGCGAATCTCCGATTTGCAGTTCCGCGTGCATCACTCTGCCGCCCGGACCGGACATGCGCGTCAGCTCCGTGGCGCCCAAGACCTTCTTGTAGAAGTCGATGGCGGCGCCGGCATCGCGGCACGTGATTTGCGGAGTCATCGAATGATATCCCTCAGGAATGGGGCGTACAGCGTTGGACATAGATCCTCCTGGAAATTGGAATATGGACGCGCATTCCTTGGCCGGAAAGAACACGGGATGCGTGCAAAGCCGTAGATACCCCGCGAAGCCGGCGAAGTCAACCACCGAATTGTTAAAAGTCAGCTTCCCGCGTCCCGCTAAGACTGGATTGACCTCCCTGTCGGCGAGAGGCAAGATACGCCTCGGAAAGTTTCACCAGGGGCAACTTCCATGAAATACGATTTCGTCGTAGAGACCTACGAAACGGAACGCGTCAAAGTGGTCAGCGTTTGGAGTGAATTCCTGGACGAGGATCTGCCGGTCCGTCCCCGCCAGGCCGACCCCCGCGGCCGAAGCGTTCGCGAGCAGATGGTGCACCAGTGTGTCAGCGAGGATTTGTGGTTCCGCAGCATGCTCGGCATCGACGTGGGTGCCCCTCCTTTGCCAGACTCAAGAAACCCGCCTGGAATTCGTGAAGCGCTACGCTCAGGACAGCGAAAAGCGCCTCGCGGCGTTGCGCACCAAAGAGGACGGCTGGTGGGAGGGGGATACCACGTTCTTCGATGTGCAGCGTTCGCGGGCGTGGGTGATGACCCGGCGTTTGACGCACACTTCTCATCATCGCGGGCAGCAAATGGCCATGCTCCGGATGTTGGGCCGCGAGTTGCACAGTAACTACGGCCCCACCGCGGACACTGGCGGCCTGATGCAGAACCATGCTCCCACCATTTACGCGTACTCCAGCCTGGGTGCCCTGTTGGAAGGGGAAGCCGGAGGGGGAGCAAAATCCGCTTTGCCTCATTCCGGTGGTAAACCCGTCACCGAGCGCCCGGATTCCAAATAGCGTTCTACCCACGCCGGAGTTTCAAGATTCTCAGCTGAACGCGCTCGGCTAGTATTCCCGGTAGAGCTCGGGGAACTGTGTTTTGAGGTGCTCTAGTCTCGGCAGGTCGTTGTACACGATGTAAGGTTCGTGCGGGTGATTCTTCAAATAGTCCTGGTGATATTCCTCGGCGCGGTAAAACGCCTGAATCGGCGCGATTTGCGTGACGATCCGCGCCGGATAGACCTTGGCGGCGTCGATCTGCGCAACGTACGCCACCGCGATGCGCTTCTGCTCGTCATTGGAATAGAAAATGGCGGAGCGGTATTGCGAACCGCTGTCCGGCCCCTGTCGATTCAACTGTGTGGGATCGTGCGCCACCGAAAAATAAACCATCAGGATTTGCCCATAGGAAATCTGCGCGGGGTCGAAAGTTATGCTGACGGACTCGGCGTGCCCGGTAAGGCCGGTACTGACCATTTCGTACCCGGGGGACTCCACGTGGCCGCCCGAGTAGCCCGCCGCCACCGAAGTCACTCCCTTCAAGTGCTCAAAGACCGCCTGCACTCCCCAAAAACATCCGCCGGCAAGCACCGCGGTCGCCTGGCCCTTAGTGGAGCTAAGCGGCTCATCCACGGCAGGTTTAGGGAAAGGGAATTTGGGCTCGTTGGGTTTGGCGCCGATGGATCGGACCGCGCTCCAGGCCACAAAAGCCACGATCACGGCGATAGCTATGCCTCGGCCAATCCTGGGACTACGCATGGTCGTTCTCCCTGCCAACGCCTACCCAATATACGTCCGCACGGCTGGATTAGATGTGGCCCGTGAAGATTCGGTTAGCCGGATTTGTTGTTTGCTGTGCTTTCCCGAGATTCGGGCTTGCCAGGCTATTCCGGTTTGGTGATGACCCCGCAAGCGATCCGGGCTGGTGCGCTGCTGGACGCCTGGTTCGCAACCGCGTGGATGACTATGGCCGT
The DNA here is from genome assembly GCA_963788495.1 of uncultured Acidobacteriota bacterium. GTDB lineage: Bacteria > Acidobacteriota > Terriglobia > Acidiferrales > UBA7541 > Acidiferrum. The sequence continues at coordinate 253,899 of CAWBGX010000011.1, forward strand.
GCCGCCGTTGCTGAAAACGGAATGGTCGTCGCTGCCCAAAGTCACGTTCGGCGCCACCACCGTCACGTGGGAGGTTCCGTCCGCCGACACGATCAAGGAAAAATCGGGAATATCTCCGGCCGGAAGCGCGCCGCTGTGGTCGCTATGCGCCGGGCTGAAGTGCGGTCCGGCGGACTTGAAATCGGGCGCTTCACACTTCGCGACCTGGTGGATGTGCAGCGAATGTTCCCCAGGCGGCAAGTTCTTCATGTCCAACTTGATCCTGACGCCGTGCGGCGCTTCGGACAGCGTCGCAGTTCCAACGCTCTGGCCTTCCGCGTTCTTGATTTCCACCACAACCGGCTTGGATCCCGCCGGGCTGTGAGCCTGGAGTACGCCCGCAGTGGCGGCCGCGAGAAAACACAAACACGCCAGTTTGGCGACCATTTTCATCGTTCCTCACTTTGCTCGTCGGCTAAAATGTTCCGGAACTCGCCGGAGTTACATCGTCATACAGTACCTTGGCCGGAGTTGCCGGGAGCCGCTCCGAAACGTCTTGTGATCATCCAGGCACTACCGGAGCAACTTTCTATCGCTCGCGATCCCCGTGCGTGTCGCTGCCCGGCAACGGACTTGGAACCGAATCCAGCCTTGAGGCATCCTAGGACTGTTTGCCGGCACCGGGCCGTTAGGAGAAAACCATGTCTGCGCGGATTTCTGCCGTTATGTTTGGAGTATTGCTCTTCCTTCCGTCGCTGCTGTCGGCTCAAGTAACCAACGGCAAGAAGCCCCAGCTTCCGGCTCCTTTCGCCACCAAATCATCGGGGAATCCACCCGAGGACACCACTCCACCATACGGTTTCCTGCCAACGGTGCCCCCAGGCTTTCGCGTGAACATCTTCGCCGCCCAATTCAAGGAACCTCGATGGCTCGCCGTGGCTCCGAACGGCGACATCTTTCTAGCGGACTCTGGCGCCGGAAAGATCTTCATCTTGCGGGATCCTCAGCACACCGGTGGAGCGCAACAGCGGGAAATATTTGCCACCGGTGTGAATCGCCCCTATGGAATCGTCTTCCGCGACGACTACGTGTATGTAGGCGCCACGAACGCCCTCTTGCGGTTTCACTACGATCCGAAAACGTCTCAACGGCTGGGCGATGCCGAACACTTGATGGATCTACCGCATGGCGGCCATTGGACCCGTGGCCTGGTCTTCACCGCCGACGGCAAACATCTGTTCATCAGCATCGGTTCGGATTCCAATATCAACATCGAGAGCGACTCGCGCCGCGCCGCCATCACCATCTGCGATCCGGACGGCAAGAACGCCCGCCTGTACGCCACCGGTTTGCGCAATCCATCGGCAATCGCTCTCGAACCCCGCACCGGGCAGCTCTGGGCGGTAGTCAACGAACGCGATGGCCTCGGCGACGACCTGCCCCCCGATTATTTTACCGCGGTCCAAGAGGGCGGCTTTTATGGCTGGCCTTATAGCTATATCGGCGACAACGTGGATTCTCGCGTCAATCCGCAAAGGCCCGAGTTGGTGGCCAAGGCCATCATTCCCGACGTCCTTCTGGGCGCGCATCGAGCTCCGCTGCAGTTTGCTTTCTATACCGGGAAGCAGTTTCCGGAGAGCTACCAGGGCGGAGCGTTCATTGCCGAGCACGGCTCGTGGAACCGTTCCATTCGCGCGGGCTATCAGATCGCTTTTGTTCCGTTCAAAGACGGCAAACCTTCCGGTGATCCTCAGCCTTTCTTGACCGGACTGGTTCCCGACCCTGCAAGGGCCAACGTTTATGGACGCCCGGTCGGGGTCACCGTTGCGCCGGATGGCGCGCTGCTGGTGTCGGACGACAGCGCGGGCCTGGTGTACCGCGTGACCGCAACTCGATAGCCGCCTGTAGTCCTCGGCATCAGTTCACGATTAGCGTAAGTTGCGTTGGCGGCACCGCGGTCAGCGGCGCTCCGTTCGTGGCCGTGGGTGTCGACGTCAAGATAATCGTATAGGTGCCAGGCGGCGTAGCCGTCGTATTCGGTTGAGTGATGGGAACGCTTTGCGCGATCGTGCTCCCCCCGCCGCAGCCTGCCACCCCAGACACCGCGATCAGCGTGAGGCCCGCGAGCACCCCGTTGCAAATCACTCGCCCGCCCCATGGCCTCCACGGAGTTCTGCGCAACGTATACGCCAGCACGGCCAGCGTCCAAAACACAACCGGCAAAACCAAGCGCAACAACATCGGTGGTACGAACCGCGGCAGGTCTGAAAACGGCGCCAGCCCTCCGGCTCCCGCGGTCGCTACCGTCACGCTGAACGGAACGCCGATTCCGCTGGCCACCTTCATCGACGGCGGCGCCATGCAGGTCGCCGCCGTGGGCGCCCCGCTGCATCCCAGCGACACACTCCCTGTAAAGCCCGGCACCAGTTGCAGGTTGTAGGTCGCGGTTTGCCCCGCCTTGACCGTGGCTGTCAGGCCGTCTCCCGTCGCCGCCCCGACCACCAGCACGGAGTTCGCCGTACCGGTGACCGCGATGTGTTGCACGGAATTAGGTGTCGGTGCATCGTCCGCGATTTGGATCTCCGCCGTCCGAGTGCCGGCAGCCGACGGCGTGAAGATCAGGGTGAGAATGCAACTGGCGTGGACAGCGTAGCTGGCCGGAGGCGTGCAACTGTCGGTCATCTGGAAGTCCCCGGGATTTGTCCCTCCGAGAATGATCGAGGAAATATGGACCGGAGAATTGCCCGTACTGGTGACCGTCACCGTTTCGCTGCCCACCGCCGTTCCGAGCGTGGTCGTGGGGAAGGCGACCACGCTCGGGGCCACCGTTACCCCAGGCCGAGTCACCGGCGGACCTATGCCGTTCCCGCTCAGCCCCACGGTATGCGGCGAGCCCGGCGCATCGTCCGCGATCGACACCGTGCCCGTCCGCAGCCCGGCTCCGATCGGTGAAAAACTGACGCTGATCGTGCAGCTGGCATTGACCGGCACCGCGCCGCCGCACCCGCTGGTCGCGGCAAAGTCCCCCGCGTTGGGATCCACGGAAACCGCGGAGATATGCAGTGTCGCCGCGCCAGAGTTCGTCACCGTGACGCTTTGCGCCGCGCTGGTAGCCCCTTGCAACGTACTGGGGAACACGACGCTCCCGGGCACCAGCGTCATTCCAGGCTCCGGCGCAACGCCCGTCCCGCTTAGGGCTATCGATTGCGTGCCTCCGGCGGCGTTATCGAAGGTGTTCAGGCGGGCTTGGCGTAATCCCGCCGCTGCCGGCTGGAACGTCACGCTGATGGTGCAGGTGGCGTTCGCCGAAAGCGCAGCGGGCAGCGGGCAATTAGCAACGGCGCCGAAATCTGCCGGATTGGTGCCAGACACCCCCACTCGGCTCAGAATCAGCAGCTGATCCCCCGTGTTGGTCAGGCTGACCACCCGAGTGTTGCTGGATTGACCGATGACCACCCCTCCGAGGTTTGCCGACGACGGAAAAATCCCCGCCGCGGGACCGCTGACCGCCTGCACTGCCGCGCCGGAGATCGCCAGTCCTCCCAGTCCCGCGGCCGATCCCACGGAAAATGGCGAACCCGGAAGGGCCGCCAGTAAACCCGATCGCGGGTCGACTTGAAATCCATGAATCCCATCGGGCTGCAACGAATATAAGTACGGTCCCTGCGGGTCGGCAGCGGAGTCGGGCGCCAGAAAACTCAGTCCCAGGAGGGGTCCCTGCGGCTGGCCCAACGCTCCGCTGATTGGGTCGATCGCAAACACGTAGGCTCCGGCCGTCTCTTGCACGTACAGAAACTTCCCGGTGTTGTCGGCCAGCATCGCCAGCGGGAAATTGCCAAAGCCTAGACTGACCGGGGCCCTCACGGGTGTCGCGGTGCCATCGGCGGGCGAAATCGGCGCGCTTTCCAGAAAGCCCTCGCTGGAACCCCATCCGTCGAAAAAGAATCGCCCTTGCGGGTCCATCGCGATCGTTCGCTCATGAGGGTTTTGGCCTCCGGCGGTGCCCACAGGACTCGGGGAGAGTTCCACGCCGATGGCGTAGACGCTTGTGGTGCTGACCTGTGTCCCCAAGCTCGGGTTGGGACCCAGGCCCACATACAGATAGGCGCCTCTGGGGTCGGCGACCACGCCAATCGGCACGGAAGCCAGGTTGGAACTCCCCGCCAGCGTCGCAGGCGGAACCAGCCGCGGAGTCGCGGGATCGATCTGGTATTCCAGGATCGCGCTGCCTCCCTGGAAATTTCCGTTGGCGTAACCAACGTACAAGAATTGCCCGGAGCTTTCGGTCGTCAGGCACATCGGTGAGCTCGGAACCATCGCTGCATTGCCCGTGGAGCCGGCCGCAAACGGCGAGCCCAGAAACTTCCGCCAACGCGCCGGTGGCCTGGTCGATCTGGAACATCGAAATGCCGTTGCTGTTCGGATTGGCGATAAAAAGAAACCGTCCCTTGGCATCGATTGCCATTGCGCCGCCCTCCAGCGCGTCGGCCACCGGCGCGCCAACGCCGAAAAGCGCGCCGCTCGCACCATCTTTGGAGAAGCCGGCGAGTTCCGAGCTTGTGGTCGTGACCGGCACCGAGGCGTAAACATATTGGCGTTGCGGCGTTTGTGCTCCCGCGCCAACGGCGCCGATAAGCGCGGCACTGCTGAACAAAAGCGCACTCAGCGCGGGCGCGTAAGCGCGCCGAAAGCGCGGACGGAGCACTCCGCACCAAGGGTCGGGGAAAAGTAGTTGCCAGATCATGGAACTTTCTCGGCCGCAAAGAGGGCGACGAAGTTTCTGGGAGGGAAACTTTTGCGCGCACACCTTAGTCTCTCGAAGCGCGCGCGTCAATCATCATTATCTAGTTAGTACCGGAACGATGGCGTAATGGATATGAGCCTGCAATCGCCTCTCGCTGCCGCGCAGGGAGCAACCGGGAGGAGCGAAGGGTTTGTTACACAATTTTAACATTGAGGTCCCGGCCTTTGCGCTACCCTCCACCACTTATGCCACCGACTCAATTAGACATCGCCAGACAATCTGGCGCGAACGGCGACCTGCTGGTCTCGCGCCTCAACGGTAAATTAAGCCTCGAGACCGTTCACGACTTCATTTCCACCATGCGCACCGAGCCCGCCACCCGCTTGGTGCTGGATATGAGCGGCGTATCGTTCCTGGACTCGGCAGGCGTCGGCGCGCTGGTCTCTCTGTTTGTCAGCCGCCGCAACCTGGGAAAAACCCTCGCACTGGCCGCCCTGACCCAGCAGGGCACAGCGGTGATGCAGGTGTCCGGGCTCCTCAAACTCCTGCCGGTCTACCCAACCGTGGAACAAGCCATGGCGGCGCCCGCCTAAACCCCTCGCGTCTTCCCGATTTGGCACTTCCGTAGCGCTAGGTGTGGGGGCGCGCTTTAGCGCGTCCCAGGTCACCGAGTCTTCCCGCTGCGCCCCCGCTCGGTAAGCTGCGCACCGCCTTCTGAGCGCGCCTTCGCACCCAAGAACTGAAGAAAAGAACGACGCGTCACTCTTTCCTTCAGTTCTCACAGCGTTGTGGAAGGGACCTTCCTAATTCCGGGGAAAGGGACTAGCTGGGGGTCCAATTGGGGTGGCTGGTGAACAGGCCGTCCACGATTCCGATTTGGTAGCACACGAACAGCCCGAATCCCAGGCTCAGCAGCCCGGAACCCGTTACCAAACTCTTATTCAGCCAGCCGAATCGGTAGCCGGCGAACGAAAAGGGCAGAGCGATCATCGCGGTGATCAGCATCATCCCGGCGATGGTCCCCACGCCAAAAATCAGCAGATACAGCACCGCCCAGCGCGGATCGCGGATGGTGCTCAGCACCAGCAGGGCCACCGCCGCCGAACCGGCCAACCCGTGCACGATGCCGATCAGCAAAGGGCGCAAGGAATGATATAACCCCAACCGCGCGAACGTCTTGCCGAACCAATTCGGGGGCGCCAGGCTCTCGCCATGGTGCTCGCTTCCTGGAGCGTGCGAATGCCAGTGCAAATGAATCTCGGCGTCATGTTGATGAACATGGGCGTGTTCTCCGGTGACGCGCGGATGCGCCGGTGAAAACTTCTGGCTCATCCACTTCATCGCACCGGTCAGGTTCAGCAGTCCAAGCAGCACCAGCATCAACCCCACGGAAAGTTCCATGGTCAGCCCAACCCGCGCGGGAATCGCCAGCCCGAACAGAATAATGCCGGCGCCGACGGCCAGAATGGTCAGCGTGTGCCCGACGCCCCACAAAATTCCGATCAGCCCGGCTTTCACGATGGAACGTTCGCGGCTGACGATGGTCGAAACCGCGATGACGTGGTCCGGGTCGGTGGCGTGGCGCATGCCCAGGACAAAACCGATGGCCAGAATAGCGAGCCCGCTGGTCATTTCGCCGAAGTCCAGAATGCTGCGCCCTGCTGTTGGTCGCTCACGGGGTTCTTAACTTAACAGAAAACGCTGAAATTTGGATGCCTCGAACCTCTGGCGTGGCACCGCCATTCCTGGCGGTGTGACGGCGAGGACGAGCCAGGGGAACGAGGCGGCGGCAAACACGATAAAAGCCGGCCTCTTCCGACAAGCTGCTAAACGGTAGTCTTCTCGTCCTTCAAAATACGCATGAGTTCCGCGGCCGCGTGCGGCAAACGCGCCCCGCGCCGCGAAACCAGGTAAACGTGCCTGGGCATATTCAATTGCCGCACTTTCACTTCTTTCATCCAGTCGCGCTCGATCTCCCACTGCACGCACATGCGCGGCACGATGGCCACTCCCATGCCCATCTGCACGAAGCGCTTGATGCTTTCGATGGTAGGCATCTCGATGGGCATGTTCAGTTCCGTGCGGTGGCGCGCGAACAGCTCGATCACCCGCCGCCGGTACGGCGATTCCACGATGTGCCCGACAAAGGTCTCGCTACCCAGGTCCGCTACGTCGATCTCACGCCGCTTGGCTAAAGGGTGCTTCAGAGGAACGACCAAGGTCAGTTCGTCTTTCAAGATTTCCGTGGCTTGCAGCTGCGGTTCCCGCGGCACGTAGGAAACCGCGCCGACATCCAGCCGGTAGTTCAACACCTCGTGCGGAATGTCTCTCGAGAACATGCGATGCACGCGCACCTGCACGCCGGGGTGCGCTTCGCGAAACGTCGCCAGCGCCGGGAGCAACGCATGGATCGAGCTTTCGTTGACCCCCAGCGACAACTCGCCGCGCTTCAGCCCTTCCAGCTCGGTCAGCCCTTTCTTAACCTCGTCGCGCAGATTCAGCAGCCGTTCGGCGTAGTCCTTCAGCAGCGTGCCCGCATCCGTCAGACGAACCGGCCGCGAGCCGCGCACAAACAGCGGCTGGCCCAGGGAATCTTCCAGTTTGCGGATGCCCAGGCTGATCGCCGGCTGGGTGCGGTATAGGCGCTCGGCCGCGCGCGAAAAGCTCCCTTCCTTGGCGACCATTAGAAAGACCTGGAGTTCCCCAAGGTCCACGGTGATTTTCTCCTCCCAGCCAGTATAAGATAGTATTATCAAAAGCAGAATAAAGATAAATTTGACTAGAGGCCTGCCGGTCTGCGTTACTACTCTAGGGAGATTCTATGGACGTCGTACGCATCTTTGACACCACCCTTCGCGACGGCGAGCAATCGCCCGGGTTTTCCATGAATACCGCGGAGAAGATCCGCCTGGCCCGGCAGCTTGCCACCCTCGGCGTGGATGTGATTGAAGCCGGTTTCCCCATTGCCTCTCGCGGCGACCTGGAAGCCGTGCGCATGGTGGCCAAGGAAGTGCGCAACGTCCCCATCGCGGCTCTGGCCCGCGCCAAAAAAGAAGACGTAAGCGCGGCCATCGAAGCCCTGGAACCCGCCGCGGCATCCCGCCTGCACATTTTTCTGGCCACCTCCGACCTGCATCTTCGCGTAAAGCTGAACATGACCCGCGAGCAGGCTCTAGAGGCCATCGGCTCGATGATCAAGTTCGGCCGCCAGCACGTGGGCGAAGTCGAATTTTCCGCCGAAGACGCAGGCCGAACGGATATCGATTACTTGTGCCAGGTGTGCCGGGTGGCGGTCGACGCCGGCGCTACCACGCTAAACCTCCCGGACACTGTGGGTTACGCCGTTCCGGAAGAATACGGCGCGATGTTCCGGAAAGTGCGCGAATACCTGGGCGATCCCGCGGGCATCACGCTCAGCGCCCATTGCCACGATGACCTGGGCATGGCGGTAGCCAATTCCCTGGCCGCCATCCGCGCGGGCGTTCGCCAGATCGAGTGCACCATCAACGGAATCGGCGAACGCGCCGGAAACGCTTCCCTGGAAGAAGTCGTCGTGGCGCTGGCCGTGCGCAAAGACAGCTTCGGCGTGACCACCGGCATCCGCCTGGATCAACTCTTCCCCACCAGCCGCATGCTGACCGAGATCACCGGCGCGCAAGTGGCCCCGAACAAAGCCGTCGTCGGCGCCAACGCCTTCGCGCACGAAGCCGGCATCCATCAAGACGGCATCATCAAGAATCCACTGACCTACGAGATTATTTCGCCGGAGACGGTGGGCGTGCCATCGCGCTCCTTGGTTCTCGGCAAGCATTCCGGACGCAACGCCTTGCGCATGAGCCTGCGCGACCTGGGTTATGAGCCCAGCGACGCCGACCTGGCCGAATGCTACCGCCGGGTAACCGCGCTGGCCGATCAGTCCAAGCAAGTGCGGCAACGCGACCTGGTCGCCATCGCCCATGAAGTGATGCGCCGCGGGGCTACCGCGCTGGCCAAAGAAGCGTCGCCCGCAGCCTGACCCTGCTGGTCTCCACGTCCTTGGAGACCGCAGCAGTGATCATCAACTCACTGGGCACAGAGTTTGCCGCGACAGGATGCCGCGGCGTGCTACGATTTTTTTGGACCGGGGTTTTCCATGAGAAAGACCATTGTTCTTCTGCCAGGAGACGGCATCGGGCCGGAAGTCACCCGCGCTGCTGCGGTGGTGCTCCGCGAAACGGGCCACGAGTTCAATCATCAGTTTGAGTTTGAGGAACTGCCCATCGGCGGCGCCGGAATCGATGCCGCCGGTACTCCTCTTCCGCATGCCACGCTGGACGCTTGCCGGAAAGCCGATGCGGTTTTTCTCGGCGCGGTCGGCGGGCCGAAGTGGGATGCCCTGCCGGTCGGCAAGCGGCCGGAAAGCGGCTTGCTGGCGCTGCGCCAGGGTCTCGGCCTGTATGTCAACGTGCGCCCCATCAAGCTCTTGGAACCGCTGCGCTGGATTTCGCCCCTCAAGCCCGAACGCCTGGGCGATCTGGACATCGAAATCGTGCGGGAACTCGCGGGCGGCATGTATTTCGGCGAACGCGGCAACACGGTGGAAAAAGGCGTGGAGCGGGCCTTCGATACCGAATCCTATTCCACGCCGGAAATCGAGCGCATCGCCACGTTTGCGTTTGCGCGAGCCGAGAACCGCTCGCGGCGGGTCTGCTCCGTCGACAAAGCCAACGTCCTGGCCAGCTCGCAGTTGTGGCGCCGCACGGTCACATCGGTGGGCGCCGCGTACCCGGATATCCGGCTCGAGCACATGTACGTGGACAACGCCGCCATGCAGCTCACGCTGAAGCCGTCGCAATTCGACGTGCTGCTCAGCACCAATATGTTCGGCGATATCCTCAGCGACGCCGCAGCCGGCCTGGTGGGTTCGATCGGTCTGGTCCCGTCGGCCAGCTTCGGGTCCAGCGCGCCCCTGTTTGAGCCGATTCACGGCTCGGCCCCGTCTCTTGCGGGCACCGATTCCGCCAATCCCATTGGCGCCATCCTCAGCGCGACGATGATGTTGCGCGACGCCTTTGGCTTGTCGCTGGAAGCCGACTGGGTCGACCAGTCCCTGCTGCGCGTCCTGGGCGGCGGCTACCGCACCTCCGACCTTGCCGGACCGGGCGGCCGCATCGTCAGCAGCTCGGTCTTCACCGAAATGCTCCGCGAAGAAATGCAGCGCACCCTGGAACACGCCGAACGCTACGGCTGGGGCGTGTAAAGCCGTGGCGTCGCCCTCGCCCGTTGATGTCAATCTGTGGTCTTCGGCGGACCATTCCCGTGACTATCTGAAGCGTGCAGACTCGCTTCCCCATCGCCGCGAAGGGGAAGCCACCCTGCTGGAATTCCTGCCCGCTCAAATCGGCCGAGTGCTCGATGTAGGTAGTGGCGGAGGACGCCTTCTCTCGCTGGTGAAAGCCGCCCGGCCGGACGGTCAGTTTGTAGCGCTGGATTTCTCGGCCACCATGCTCCAGACCCTGAAGGACAGTTTCGGGAGCGACACCGGCACGGCGGTTGTCGAGCACGATTTTTCCCGGCCGCTCCCCGAGCTAGGTCGTTTCGATGCAGTCGTTTCCAGCTTCGCCATCCACCACGTTTCGCACGAGCGGAAGCGCTGCCTGTATGGTGAGATTTTCAGTCTACTGAACCCGGGCGGAGTCTTCTTAAACCTCGAACACGTCGCTTCGCCTAGCGTCGCCTTGCACGACCAATTCCTGCGTGCCATAGACTACACATCGGAAACCGAAGATCCCTCGAATAAACTCCTCGATCTTGAGGTCCAGTTAGCATGGCTCCGACAGATCGGCTTCACCGACGTCGATTGCCACTGGAAGTGGCGTGAACTGGCTTTGCTGGCGGGCATCAAGCCGCTCCAAGCCGCCGCCTGAAACATCGAACTTTCGCTCGCTCGCGGAATCCGCTGACATCGCGACTTTTCTTTCCCATGCGGCCGGCGCGCGGCGCATGGGTCAAGACTTACTCACCACGTGCTATAAGAGACCCATGCGCCGACACGATTTCGCGCCGCGACCCGCGCATATCAAATGGCTCCTGGATGCTGACCCGGCCATCCGTTGGCAGGTCATGAGGGACCTCACCGGCGAAGCGCCCAAAGCGATTGCCGCGGAGAGGTCGCGCGTCGCCACCGAAGGCTGGGGATCCCGGCTTCTCGCGCGCCAATCTCCTGGCGGAAACTGGGGCGGGAGCCCCCGCGCGTGGAGAAACGATTTGCCGAAGGACGACCGAGACTTGCTTATTACCCTCTACAGTCTCGTGGCCTTGATGGACCTGGGTCTCGACCCTGCCAGCAAGCAGGCTCGCAAAATGATCGACCACGTCGACAAGCGACTGGTGTTCAAGCGGCTCAACAACCGGCCTTACCTGCGCGGCGAAACGGAGCCCTGCATCAACGGCAGAATCCTGGGCATCGGTTCGTATTTCAAGGAACCGAACGACGCACTGGCCAAACAACTCCTGGGCGAACAGCTCGAAGATGGCGGCTGGAACTGCGAAGCGCCCAAGAGCCGGCGCTCTTCGTTCCATACCACGATCTGCGTGCTCGAAGGACTGCTGGAATACGAACGAGCAGGGCGCAAATCGGCGGGGGTCACGAAGGCCCGCAAGAGGGCGGAAAACTATCTGCTCGAGCGGGGGATGTTGCGCTCGCTTCGAACCGGCAAAATCATCGACAAACGCTGGCTGCGCTTCGCGTTCCCGACGTTTTGGCACTACGACGTCTTGCGCGGACTCGATTATCTGCGAAATGCAGGAATCAAGCCCGACAGCCGCGTTGGTGACGCCATCAAAGTCGTGATGGAGCGGAGCCACCAGAACGGGCGCTGGCCGCTGAACCGCCTTCATCCCGAATATATTCCATTGGAGATGGAGACCGATGTCGGCGGGGCAAGCGGCTGGAACACACTGCGCGCTTTGCGAGTCCTGCGCTGGTACAACAACTCAACGCGTTAGTGGCTTGGCCGCGCTCGCGCTGCGGCTTGGGCAGGAAAGTTTAGAACCCTCCCGGCTCAATCCTCGGGCGGCGCTTTTTTTAGGCGGTGGTGCCGCCATCGACCCGGAGGCTGACGCCGGTGATGTAGTTGGCCTCGGGTCCCGCGAGGTAGGCCACCAGGCCGGCGATGTCTTCGCTGCGGCCGTAACGCTTTAGCGCGACATAGTTGAGCAGCGTTGCGGCGAAGGGGCCGGTGGCGGGATTCATGTCGGTGTCTATGGGGCCGGGCTCAATGTTGTTGACGGTGATGCCGCGGGGCGCGAGATCGCGGGCCAGTCCGCGCGTCAGCGAGGCGACCGCACCCTTGGTGGCCGCGTACACCGCCAAGCCCGGCAAGGGCACCCAATCGGCGTTGATGCTGCCCATATTAATGACCCGGCCGCCCTCGCCCATATGGCGCGCCGCCTCCTGGGTAGCCACGAAGACCCCGCGGACGTTCACGGCCATCATGCGATCGAAGTCCTCGAGCGAAAACTTGTCTACCGTGCCCAGCGTGATCATGCCGGCGTTGTTCACCAAGATGTCCAGCCTGCCGAGGGTTTGCACCGTTTCCGCGACGGCACGCTTCACGGCTTCCGCATCGCCGCCGTCGGCCTGAATGGCCACGGCCCTGCCGCCGTCTTGTTCGATGGCCTTCACGACGGCCTCGGCCTTGCCCGGCGACTGGCTGTAGGTGATTGCCACTGCTGCACCTTCGGCCGCCAGGCGAAGGGCGATCCCCGCGCCGATGCCGCGCGACCCACCGGTAACCAAAGCCACCTTGCCAGCAAGTTTCTTGGACATGATTATCTCTCCCGCAGAGCTGTTTCGTGCTGCGAAGTGCTAGATGCCAGGGAGGGGCCGCCCGGTACAATTTTGTGCCGACAGCCAGGACGGAGCGGGTCGTCAAGGGCCGGCCGGGTCATCGACGGGCAGGAAGGCCAAGACTATGCCACGGGCCCGGTTAGCAACTCGGAAACCGGCCGGGCCCGGCGCAAACCGCGGTTCTTGCTAGAAGTCTCTGAGAATGCTACTTTTACACTTTCCCAGGCAGCCGACGGGGGCGCTTCATTCGGGTGCCACGCCGCAGCGCGGAAGTGGCTGGAGGCTGCGAAAACGTTCCAGGCCATTCAGGGTAAAGTGCGTCCCAAGATCGCTCGCGGGTCCCCGGCGATTCATGCTTTACGGTTTGCCGTTGCATAGTTACTCGTTGCCATGACCAAGCTCCCAGCCAGCTCGATAAGTGCGTCCGCGGGAAAAGCGCCTGGTGGTGCGACTTACTGGCGCATCGAAGGCTCCCTGCTGGAAGTCGGCGCGCTGCGCCCGGTCGGGTTTTTCACCTGGAACGCGCAGAGCTTCGCGGAGCGCTGGGCGCGCCGGGCCGGGATGGCGGCCATGGCGCTGCTGCGGCCGTTCGCGTACGCGGCCAACCGGATTTTTGCCACGCGCTTTCTGCACACGCTATTGCGCGGGGTCAGCCAGGACCGGCTCGATCTGCTGGGGGAAGAATATTTTCAGTACGTGCTGAAGCCGCAGCTGCGGCGCGAGGCGGCGGAAAAACTGCTGGAAGCCGTCCGCAGCGGCCAGCAGGTCGTGCTTGTGGGACAACTGCTCGAGCATATCGTGCGGCCGCTGGCGAACCATTTCGGGATCGAGTCGTTTATTTCCAACCGGCTGGAATTTCGCGATGGTCATGCGACCGGGCGGCTGCTGGATCCGGTGGTGCGTCCGCGCGGGCCGTTCGCCTGGCTAGCGAGTGGTTCGATCGATGGCCGGATTTCTCGAGAAAGACTGCTCCAGCAGCTGGGCTGGTCGAAAGAACCTGCGCTTCTGGAATCGGCGGCGCAAACCGCCGCCCGGCCGGTACCTCCGACGGGCAGGGGGGTGGCGGCGTTCGGCGATGTGCCGCGCGTCGACCGGCTGTCGGTGCGGGAGACACTCGCCAATCGCCATATCCTGCTGATTGGCGTAACCGGCTTTATCGGGAAAGTGTGGCTGGTGGACCTGCTGGAGAATGTTTCCGCCATCGGCAAGATCACCCTGCTTATTCGCCGGAACCGGACCACTTCCGCGCAGCGGCGCTTTGAAAAAATCGTCGAAGAGTCGCCGACCTTCGACACCTTGCAGGAACGCTATGGCCGGCACTTGGGCGCATTCCTGAAAGAAAAGGTCGAAGTTGTGGAGGGCGACGTCAGCCAGCCCGGCCTGGGGCTGAACGAAGAGACGCAGACACGCCTGGCGAAGTCGCTGGACCTCATCGTCAACAGCGCGGGCCTCACCGATTTCAATCCCGACCTTCGCGAAGCGCTGGCCTCTAACGTGGATTCGGCACTCCATCTCCTGGGCTTTCTTCGCAAATGCGACCGCGCGGGACTGATGCATCTTTCCACCTGCTACGTGGTGGGCATGCGCGATGGCCGTGTGGGTGAAGAGCTGCATGACAGCTACAATCCCGCAAGCGACCCTGACTTCGATGCCGAGCGCGAGATTGAATCCTTGCGGGAAATGATTAACCGCGTGGAGGAGCGTTCCGAGAGCCCGGAGCTGACCAAGGCGCTGCGCCGCCAGCAACTGGGGCGCGGCGGAGACGAATCGGCAGTGCCCGCCGCGGAACTCGACGGCGTTTTGAAGCGCAACCGGGTTCGGTGGTCGCGCAACCGGCTGATTCGTGCCGGCATGCGCCGGGCGCGGCACCTGGGCTGGCCGAACATTTACACCTTCACCAAAAGCCTGGGCGAATCCGTGCTGGCGCGGCAGGGACGCGATCTGCCGATTGCCGTGGTGCGGCCGTCGATCGTCGAAAGTTCGATGCGTTCTCCCTTCACGGGATGGAATGAAGGCATTAACACCTCCGGCCCGCTTTCCTACCTGCTGGGCACGAATTTTCGCCAACTGCCCACCAATGAACGAAAATGCCTGGACGTCATCCCGGTGGATATGGTTTGCCGGGGCATGACGCTGATCGCCGCCGCGGTGATCGCGCGATGCAACGCGCGGATGTATCAGCTGGCGACCTCGGCGATCAATCCGGTCAACATGGGACGCAGCATTGAGCTGACCGGGCTGGCGCACCGCAAACATTACCGCCGGCAGCAGGGCATCGAGCACTGGCTGAAGCTGAAATTCGAGACCATCCCGGTTTCCAAGCAGCGCTATGAGCGCCTTTCCATACCGATGCAAAAGGCGGTGATCTCCAGGATCAACCGGGCGGCGACCACCCTGCACATGAAGAAGCCGCCGCTGGCCCGGCAAGAACGCGACCTGACCCGCGCCGAAAAACTCATTGAGCTGTACGAACCGTTCATCCTGCACAACGAGCACGTATTCGAATGCGAGAACACCCGCCTGCTTTCCGCCGCGCTGCCACCCGAAGAGCGCCCGTTGTTCGAATTCGATCCGGAATCCATTGACTGGTGGGACTATTGGATTAACATCCACATTCCGGCGCTGCGACGCTGGTGCTATCCGCTGATGGAGGGACGTCCGCTGGAGTCCCGCACGCCGCGCGAGCTGGATTGGTCGGCGCAAACGGCGCGCGCGTCCGCGGTCTCCAACTCCGCGCCGCCGTCCGATCCCTTATGGCGATCTTCCTAACCGGCGCCACCGGCTACCTCGGCAGCTATCTCGTTGCCGGCCTGCTGAAGGAGCATCGAGACGCGCTCAATGTGTTGGTGCGCGCCAAATCCGACGAAGAAGCGCGGGCGCGTCTGTGGCAGTCGCTGCAACTGCACTTTGAATTTCCCGAGTTCCTCGAATACCTTAATTCGAGGGTGCGCATCTTTCGCGGCGAGCTCACCAGCGAGTGCTTCGGTCTTTCCGATGACGAATACCACGTGCTGGTGGACACCACGCACTCGCTCATCCACTGTGCGGCTTCGCTCAACCGTAAGTCGGAGAAGCAGTGCCTCAACGTCAACTTGCGCGGTGGCCTGGAAGTGATACAGCTGGCGCGGCGGGCGCAGAACCGCAACGGCCTGCTGCGCTATTCGCACGTCTCGACGGTTGCGGTGGCGGGCAAGCGCCAGAATGAAGTGGTCACCGAAGACGCGGCCATCGACTGGGCGCGCTCCGACTACGACCCCTACGCGCGCACCAAGAAGTTCGGCGAACATATGCTGCGGCAGCTGCTGGCGGACGTGCCGCGCACGATTTTCCGTCCGGCCATCGTGATGGGCGACAGTCGGCGTCCGGAGACTTCGCAATTCGACATGGTGCAGGCCTTTGACGTTTTGGCGCGACTCCCGGTACTTCCGCTGCGCCCTGAGGATAGAATTGACATCGTGCCGGCGAATTACGTCGGCAGGGCCATCGTGACCATTCATCAGAAAGAGCAGCCCGCGCACGACATCTATCATTTGTCTTCGGGCACGGGCTCGCAGACTTACCGCGAAATCACCGATGCGCTTGCGGCCGCGGGCGGATGGCGCCGGCCCACTTTCTTGCCGTCGTTCGGCAAGCCGTTCTCTGGCACGGTCGATTGGCTTGCGAACCGCGGTGGAGCGATCGCCCACGGAGCTTCGCTCTTGAAGGTCTTCTGGCCGTACCTGGAGTGGAACACGGTGTTCGACAACTCGCGCGTGGTGGCGGAACTTGGGGAACCTCCGGCAAAGTTTTCGACTTACGCTTTCCCTCTTTTGAAGTTTAGCCGGGAAAACAAATTCCACTATCCAGCCAAGCCTTGGCCCGCTGCGGCGAGTTCCACCGCTAAATCCACGGTCGCCGGGAGCGCGCACGCATGACCGATTTTCTTCTGGTCGCCTGGGTCAGCGCGCTGATCGAGATTCGCCGCTTTGGCTGGATGTTTGGCCTGGGGCGGCGCTGGACGCGCGGAGAAAAACTGCGGCTGTTGTTCGCCGGCTACAACGGCACGCGCAATACCGGCTCCGACGTGCGCGTGGAAGAGATGCTTCGCCAGGTGCGCCACGTGCTGGGCGCGGGCAACGTCGACTTGAGCGTGATGTCGCAGGACTTCGACCGCTCGCGCGGTTATTTTGAGGGGACCCGCCAGGTTTACCTGCCCGATGTGTTTCCGCCGTTTTTGTTTCGCGAGGTGCGCCAAAATCATGGAGTGATCGCGTGCGAAGGCTCGATGTTCAAGAGCAAGTTTGCCAACGCGCTGACCACGATGATGATCGGATCGCTGGGCCTGGCTTCCGCGGAGAACAAGCTTTCCCTCGCTTACGGCGGCGAAGCCGGCCATATGGATTCTTTGATACAAGACATGTGCGAGCGCTACGTTCACGATTCGTTGGTCATCACTCGCAATGCGGAGTCGCAAACGCTGTTGCGCAAGCTGGGGATTCCCACCGAGCTTGGCACCGACACGGCCTGGACTTTCGAACCGCAGCCTCTGGAGTACGGCCGAAGGGCGCTGCGCGATGCCGGCTGGGATGAGCGCACACCGGTCCTGGCGCTTTGCCCGATTCATCCTTTTGTCTGGCCGGTGAAGGCTTCCATTGCAAAATACATTGGGCGGGTGACTACCGGCGCTTACAAGGACAGCCAATACCGAACCGTCTATTTCCATGAGTCAGGTCCGGAGGTCGATAAGAAATATCGCCATTACATTTCCGGATTTGGCAAGGCGGCCGCCGCCTTCCGCGAGCGTCATCGGGTTTTTCCGGTCCTGGTGGCCATGGAACGTCTCGATGCGCACGCCTGCCGGTCTATGACGGAATTTTTGCCAGGCGCGCCGATTTTCACCTCCGACGACTACGACATGTTCCAGCTGGTGTCGATCCTGCGCTGTTGCTCGTACATGGTGTCCTCGCGGTATCACGGCATCGTTACATCCATGCCCAGCCAAGTAGCCTCCGCCGGAGTTACCATGGATGAGCGCATTCGCAACCTCATGCGCGAGCGGGGCCACGAGCATCTACTACTTACCGTTGAGGATCCCGACTTGGAACCCAAGCTCCTGGATATGATGGAAACGTTGATCGCCGAAGCCGATTCCGTGCGCGATGGCATTGGCCGCACCGTGGTCCGCAATCTCAAGGCCATGGCTCACATGGGCACCATTCTCGAAGACGCCGTCCGCACCACCTATCCGGAGTTTCCGCTTCGCTCCGGCGTGCTTTCCTGGGAAGACTATCTCCCGCCGCTTAGTGAGAATCTGCAGCAGCTCCTCGAGCGCTACGATGTTTCGGCCACGGCGCAGCACTCCGTGGCAGGATTGTCGGCCCGATGACGGAGCACGCCGTGCCAGTGAATGGCAGACCCGACTACGGAACGGGCGGGACGTTCTTGCAGCGTATCGCCCTCTTTGGGGGAGTGGCGCTAATCGTGGCGGGCAGGATGTTGGACGACCATGGAGTGATGAAGGCCGTATCGTGGCAGATGCGCGCCGGCGGCATCCTGATTGATACCGGGTTTTCTTTTCTCCTCATCGGCTGCGCGATTTTCCTGGCAGGGAAAATCGGCAAACACATCCTGCGCGACAGAATCCTCAACTCCATTTCGTGGCGGGGCGACGAACAAGTTCTCGACGTGGGATGTGGCCGGGGCCTGCTGCTGGTGGGCGCCGCGAAACGCCTGCAAGCCGGGCGCGCCTTGGGTCTTAACATCCACACCCACAACGGCGCCGCGGCGGCCGCCATGGAGAATGCGCGCATCGAGGGCGTTGCGGAACGTGTCGAGCTTAAGGATGCGGATCTCCAGGAGTTGCCGGTCCCCGACGCTTCTTTTGACGTTATCGTTTCCAGCTTGGCGATCCACACCATTTCGGATGCGGCGGGACGCGAGAGCGCGATTCGCGAGATGGCCCGCGTTTTGAAGCCCGGCGGGCAGCTGGCGGTCGCCGACGTTCGCTACGCGGAACAATACGAGCAAATCTTGCGCTCGCTCGGCTGGGAACAGACGGAGTGCTCATCCGCGAGCTTTATGCTCGGAGCGCCGGCGCGCGTGCTGCGCGCCACCAAACCCTGACGTATATGTCCAACTTTATCGAGAAGCTGTTTGCCCAACTGCAGCGTGGTAGCGGGCGCGTGGTGCTGCGCGAGGTCCGCCTGGAAAACTTCGCCAGCGTCACCGGCGGGGAGCTTCTGGACCAGATCCGGCGCGCGCGGGCGTGCTTGCGGCGTTTCGGCCTGCAAGCCGGCGACAGGTGCGCGATTGTGGGAGCCAACTCGATTCGTTGGGTGGTCCTCGATCTGGCGCTGACCGCCGAAGGCATCATCGTCGTCCCGCTCTATTCGCGACAGGCTCCGGCCGAGCTTGCAGCCATGATGAAGGACTGCCAGCCGCGGCTGTTGATTGCCGACGACACCCAGTTGCAAAAGGCGCTGGAAGATCGTTTGCCTAGCGGAACTTCGAGCGTGTCGTTCGATCAGGTCCTGGAAGGCGCGCCCGCAACGAACCTGGAACCGACGCCGGTGCCGCGCAAGGACGACGACCTGGTCAAGATCATCTACACCTCCGGGACGTCCGGCGAGCCCAAAGGCGTCTGCCTGAATGCGGGCAATGTTTCGTTCATGCTTTCCCGGACCACCCAGCGTCTGGATCAACTGATGCGCGGGACGCGCGAGCCGGACCGCGTCTTTCACTACCTGCCCTTCAATTTCGCGGCATCGTGGATCGCCTTGCTTTCGTTTTTGTCGAGGGAGAGTGTGGTTACGCTATCCACCGATCTCAACCGCCTGGCGGACGAGATTCGATTGGCCGCACCGCATTATTTTCTGAATGTGCCGACGCTGCTGGAGCGCGTGCGGCGCGGTGTGACCGACGCGCTGGCGAAGCGGCCGGCAGCCGTGCGCTGGTTGTTTGGGGTTGCGCGCGAGGCTTGGCAGCGCCAACGCGTGGGCCGCGGGCGTTCTCTCGACGCTCTCTCGCTCGGCTTCAGCCGCAAACTGATTTTCGGGAAAATCAAAGAGCGCTTCGGGCCACACCTGCGAGCGCTGATTTGCGGCTCCGCTCCGCTTTCGCCCGAGACCCAACAATTTTTCCTGATGCTGGGCATTCAGGTGCTGCAGGTCTACGGCCTGACGGAAACGACGGGTATTTGCACCATGGACGATCCGTGCATTCCCGCTGAGCCGGGCTACGTGGGTCCCACGATCGACGGCATCGAGATGAAAGTCGGAGAGAATGAGGAAATCGTTGTGCGCGGCCCGCACATCTTCCCCGGCTACTGGAACCGCCCGGAAGAAACGGCGCGGGCCCTGGGCAACGGCTGGTTTCATACCGGGGATCAGGGGGAAGTAACGGTGCGCGGGAATTGGCGCATCGTCGGACGCATCAAGAGCCTCATCATCCTTAATTCGGGCCACAACATTCCTCCCGAACCCATCGAAGAGAAAATCGCGCGGCTTCTTCCCGGGGCGCAACACGTGGTGCTGGTGGGCAACGGCCGCGGGTATCTGTGCGCGCTTGTCGCTGGGCCGGTCGAGCCCGCCGCGGTGCAATCCGCGCTCGACGCCGTCAACGCCGATCTGCCGCATTATCGGCAGATTCGTAATTTTACGGTGCTTCGGGATTCTTTGACGGCGGAAAACGGACTACTCACAACCATGGGGAAACTCCGTCGCGACGCCATCAACGCCCGCTTCGCCTCGGAGATTAGCTCCATGTACGATGTCGGACGCGGACACGAAGCCGCCAAGAGGCAGCCGGCATGAAGAGCTTCGCGGGAAAAACGCTGCGTTGGGAATGGCGCGACGGCATCGTGGAACTGACCCTGGATCGCGAGCCGGGCAACGAAATCGGCACTGCGATGCTCGAGGAGCTCGAGCGGTTCGCGGGCGCTTTGCCCGCGCTGGCGCCGGAAACTTCCGCGTGCATTGTGTTGAGTGCCCGCAAGCATGGCTTTTCGGCGGGCGCCGACCTCCGCGAGCTTTACGAGGGGGCCGCGTCCCTGTCTGAACGCGAACGCGTCGCGGGTGTCCGGGAGTTTCTCGAACGAATCCACGCGGTGCTGAACGCCATCGACGCCGCACCGTTTGTGACCATTGCCGCGGTTCACGGCGTTTGTTTCGGCGGCGGTTTAGAGGTGGCGCTGGCCTGCGACATCATCGTTGCCGACAAGATGGCGCGCTTCGCGTTCCCTGAGCTTCGGCTGGGACTCATTCCGGGTTTCGGAGGGATTCCACGGCTGAAGCGCGACCTGGGAAACGCTTTCGTCCGCGATTTGCTGCTCACTGGCCGTAGCGTAAACGCCACACGCGCGCAGGCTGTCGGTTTGGTTTCGCAACTTGCCGGTGAAGGTGAAGCGCCAAAACTTGCTCGCGCCACCGCCGGTCAAATCACGAAGTTCGACGCCATCACCCGCGCCGCAGCCAAGAAATTCATCAAGCCGATCCCTCACGAGGAACTCCGGCGCGAGATCGATCTCTTTTGCGAGCTCTTCGCGCGGCCGGCGGTGATGGCCGGCCTCAAGAAATTTGTCGAATCCACCGACGCTATGCCCTATCTCCCTTGACCGGCCGGCGCGAGTCCCCTGGGCTGGTTTCTCCATGGAATATTTTGAAAAAGAGGAAAGTCACTGAAGCATGGATTGCGCATCTAATGTTTCAGGAATCCCACTAATGAATAAAAGAACGGTCCGGCTCACGGTGTTGCTGATTCTCGTCGCGCTGATGTTTCTCGCTTCGGGCCGGCACGGCAGCTATTTCTGCGTGTCTCCGTGGGCCGGGGATGGCCCGGTCCAAGGACCTGGGACCGATGGCCGTCCTTAGCCTCGACCACGTGCAGTTGGCGATTCCCGTCGGCGGCGAGGGCCGCGCGCGCGAGTTTTACACCGGCATCCTCGGGTTGTCCGAGGTGGAAAAGCCCGAGGCGATGGCCGGCCGCAACAGTATTTGGTTCGCGGCCGGAGCCGTAAGCCTGCACCTGGGCATCGAGCCCGACTTTCACGCCGCGAAGAGAGCGCATCCCGCGCTGGTGGTCGAAGGGCTCGATGAAATCCTGTTGCTCTGCGAGCGCGCCGGCTTGCCTTCGAGGCCCGACACCTCGTTCAACGGTTTTCGGCGTTTCCATGTTTTCGATCCTTTCGGCAACCGGCTCGAGCTGATGGAACGCGCAAAGCCATAACGCGTCTCGCGGAATCTCGCTCCTACCTGCCCATCCTTCCAGGTCCGGACCTAGCCAATCGGCGGATGTAGACGCCTCCAGATCTGGGGCATCTTGTTCATGGAGGTTGGAAAATGTCTTCACCACTCATCGAACTTTCGAACGCCCTGGCGCAGGCCACGGATCGTGCCGCCGCGAGCGCCGTCGCCGTTCACACGGAGGCGCGCGGCTCATCGAGCGGAGTCGTATGGCGCCCCGGAGTGATCGTCACCGCGGAACACGCGCTGCGGCGCGACGAAGAAATTCACTTGACGCTTCCTGATGGACGCGTCGTGCCGGCGTCTCTTGCAGGCCGCGATCCCTCGACCGACCTTGCCGTGCTGAAGTGTGCGGAAGCCGGCACCGGCGTCGCGGAATTTGGCGACGTTGGTTCGCTTAAGCCGGGCAGCTTTACGCTCGTGGTCGGCCGCACGCGGGCCAGCGGCCCGGTCGCCGCACTCGGCGTCGTCAGCCTGGTTGCGCCCGAGCGCCGCACCTGGACCGGGGCGTCCCTCGCTCCCTACATCCGGTTGGACGTCAGCTTGCAACCCACCGCCGTGGGCGGCGTGGTCGTCGACGCCCACGGCCGCGCGGCCGGGATCGCTAGCCCGCGCTTTGCCAGGTTCGGCGCGATCGCCATTCCCGCGCCAACTGTAAACGCAGTCGTAGACACGCTGCTGCAAAAAGGACGCATCCCCCGCGGCTACCTGGGCGTGGGATTGCAGCCGGTGCGCTTGCCCGACGCTCTTCGTCAGTCGCTGCACCATGGCGAAAAAACCGCGGCCATCGTTTTGGAAGTGGAACCCGAAGGCCCAGCGCACCAGGCGGGAATCGTCATCGGCGATATTTTCGTCGCGCTCGGCGGTCGGCCGGTTACACGGCTGGAAGATGTGCACTCGCAACTTCACGGCGGCGCGATTGGTAAACCGCTGACTTTGAAATTCGTTCGCGGGGGCGCAGTCCAAGAAGCGAGCCTGGTGGTGGCAGAACGCTCGCATGGAGGCAAGTAACGTGGGCGTCCCGGGATTCGGCGAAATCGCGGAACAGCTGCGCCGCTCGACGGTTCTCGTCGGCGCGGGTCGCGGCAACGGCTCCGGAATCATCTGGTCGGCAGACGGCGTGATCGTTACCAATGCACATGTCGCGCGCGGATCGACGATCTCCGTGGAGCTGTGGGACGGGCGCAAGTTCGACGCTGCCGTCACCTCGCGCGATTCGCAACGCGATCTGGCCGCACTACGCGTCAAGGCCAGCAATCTGCCGGCGGCGGTGATTGCCGATTCGTCGCGAGTCCGTGCCGGGGAGCTGGCGATTGCCGTTGGCAACCCGTTTGGTTTCGTCGGCGCCCTCAGCACCGGGGTGGTTCATGGAGTCGGTCCGATTCGCGGCCTCGGTCCGCAGTCGTGGGTGCAGGCCACGGTTCGTCTGGCGCCCGGCAATTCCGGCGGACCGCTGGCCGACGCGCAGGGCCGGGTGATTGGCGTGAACGCGATGGTCGCCGGCCGGCTGGCGCTGGCCATTTCCAGCAACACGGTAGCCAGCTTCCTTTCGGCGGAACCCGCTGACGGATGGCTGGGCATGACCGTGTATCCGGTGCAGGTCCCCAGACCCGGCAACCGGGACAAGACCTTTGGGCTGGTGCTTCTCGAAGTGGAGCCAGGGAGCCCAGCGGCGTCAGCATCGCTCTTGCCCGGAGACATTTTGCTGGGCACCGAGGGAAAGCCTTTTGCATTGATCGAAGACTTGTCTCGCGCGCTGCGAGGCAACGGATCGCGGCTGCTGCGCGTGGAATTTCTGCGCGGAGACTATGCACGGGTTCGTCGCGTAACCCTGCAACTCGGCGGGCAGGCAACCACCAAGGGTTCCGTGGCGGCGTGATTCGCGTTTTCATTGTCGCGGCGTCGCCACTGGCCCGCGCCGGCTTGGAAAATCTTCTGGCGGCTCGTGGTGTGGAAGTCGTGGGCAGCGCCGGAAACATCGAATCGCTTGGCACCCAGCTCCTCGATGCGGAACCCGAGGTGATCCTTTTCGATACGTCGGGCGAGCTGCCGGAAAGCGTACTCGAGTCGCTCGCTGAGTCGGGCCTGGTTTCGGAGGCCGCGCTTATTGTTCTTGTGGATCATCCACCCGCAGGTTGGTCCGCGGAGGCTCTCCGCGCGGGAATCCGCGCAGTCCTGCCCAGTGATGTTTCTCCCGGCCAGCTCGTTGCCGCACTGCAGGCCGCTGCTTTGGGTCTAGTGGTCATGCATCCCAGTGAGATAAGTGCCGCCATTCCGGCTGGTGCCCCGGCTTCGCGTCCCCTGGTGGCGGAACTCGCCGAACCACTGACCCGCCGCGAGCGTGAAGTTCTCCAAATGCTCGCCAGCGGCGTGGGCAACAAGGAAATCGCCGCGCAGTTGGCCATTTCCGAGCACACCGTCAAGTTCCATGTCACGTCGATCCTCGGGAAGCTGGGTGCCGGCAGCCGGACCGAGGCGGTATCCCTGGCGATCCGCCTGGGCTTGATCCTGCTTTGAAGCGCTGGCCGCCGCGCTATCGAATCTGCATCCATGCCGCCTCTGCAATTTTCCTTTCCGGCCGCTAGAGTGATAAATTGACCTGTCCATGCGCACCGTCGAACAAACCACACAGGAAATTCTCGATCTCGCGACCACGCACTTCAAGGTGCCTCCAGGTTCGCTGGCGCCCGACGACGATTTTTTCAAGAAGCTGGGCATCGACAGCCTCCAGACGCTCGAGCTGCTGAGCCTCATCGAAAATCACTTCGGCGTGGAGCTGCCCGATTACGAGGTTCAAGGCGTCAGCGACTTCCGAACGCTGGCCTCGCGGATTCAATCGCGTTTGTAATGCTGGACCTTTCCCAATATCAATCCATCGGGGCGGCTCTGAAGGACGCGCTGGACCGATTTGCGGGAGAAACCTGCCTGATCGAGTCCGATCGCGAGCGCGAAAAAGAACGCCTCACCTATCGCGAGTTTCAGGAGCGTGCGCACCCCCTCGCGAAATCGCTGCAAGAGGCCGGCTTTCACGCAGCCGACCGCGCGGCGATCGTTATGACCAATCAGTCCAAGTGGCTGATCTCCGCCTATGCGGTTTTCTTCTGCGGCGGCGTCCTTGTTCCGCTGGACTACAAACTTACGCCTGACGAGCACTGGCAACTGCTGCAGCATTCCGGCGCCAGCGTTCTTGTGACGGAATATCCTATCTGGCGGCAGCTCGCCGCTTCAGGCGGGCGCGCCGCGGCAACCAATCTCGCAACGGTGCTGGTCACCGAAGCCCCGCCCAACGCCGATCTTGCGGGCGCCCGCCGTTGGGAAGAATTCCGTGGAAGCGGCGCACCCAGCTTCGTGCCTCGTGCTCGCAAAGACCCCGCCACGATCGTCTATTCCTCCGGAACCGGTGGCCGGCCCAAGGGTTGCGTCATGACCCACGAAAACTATCTGGAGCAGTGCGTCGCCCTGACCTCCCTCTATCCTTTCGCTCCCGGCATGCGGTACCTGAGCATTCTTCCCACCAACCACGCCATCGACTTCATGGTGGGCTTCTTCGGGCCGTTTATTTGCGGCGCGGCCGTGGTGCATCTTCGTACCCTGCGCCCGGAGTACGTTCGCGACGCTTTTGCGAAATACAAAATCACCTACGTCAGTCTCGTCCCGCTAGTTCTGAAAAATTTACAGAAGGGACTCCAGGCTCGTTTCGACGCGTTGCCGCCTGGCAAGCGCAAAGTCTTCAACGCCTTGGTGGCCGTCAACAAGGCGCTGACGAAAAATCGGCCGCACCTGGCGCTTAGCCGCAGGCTGCTCAAGCAAGTACACGATGCCTTCGGCGGCGAACTTCGCGCCATCATCGTGGGGGGCGCGTTTAGCGAGCCGCAAACGCTGCAATTTTTCTACGATCTGGGCATCCCGGTCGCCAACGGCTATGGCCTTACCGAGACTGTCGTCGCCGTCACCGTCAATGACCTCAAACCATTTCGCGCCGACACGGTCGGCAAACCCCTGCCCGGAATGGAAGTCCGCATCGTGAATCCCGACGCCGAGGGCATCGGCGAAGTCTCCGTCCGCAGCAAAACCGTCATGTCGGGCTACTTGAATGACCCGGAGCTCACCGCGGAAGCCATTGTCGACGGCTGGTTCATGACCGGCGACCTCGGGCGTTTCGATCCCAGCGGGCATCTGCAGCTCTTTGGCCGCAAGAAAAACATGATCGTCACCGAAGAAGGCAAGAACATCTACCCGGAGGATATCGAAAGCGCCTTCGAAAGCTTGCCGGTCAAGGAATTCTGCGCCTTCGCCGCCAACTATGTTTGGCCGCGGCGCTCCATGGTGGGCGAGCAGCTGGTGCTGGTCCTCCGCCTCGAACCCGGGCAAACTCTTACCAGCGAGCTCCGCAGCGACATTTCGGCGCGCAACAGCCACCTGCTGAACTACAAGCGCATCCACGGGATCGTTCTCTTGGACGAAGACTTTCCCCGCACCGCTTCGCTTAAGATAAAGAGAAACGTCCTTGCGGAACGCCTCGCGCAGCTGGACCGTGCCGCGGCCATTCTGCCTTTGTAAAGCGGTAAAAAGTGAGCGGCTGGAGACCCACGGCACCCTGATGGAACGCGAACGCTTCCTCGCTATCGTTAATCCCGCTGCCGGCGGCGGCCGCTCCTCGAAGCTCGCCGGCCCGGCCATCGCGCGACTGCGCGGCAGCGGCCTGCGCGTCGACGTCATCGCTTCGACCGGCCCCGGGCATGCCGTTCAGCTGGCCCGCGAAGCATACCAACAAGGCTATCGGCGCTTTATCGCCGTCGGCGGAGACGGAACGGCTCACGAAATTCTAAACGGCGTTTTCACCCCAAGCGACGACACGCGCCGCATCTCCCTCGGCTTTCTGCCGCTGGGCACGGGAAATTCTTTTCTGCGCGACTTCACCACCGCCGGTGCGGAAACCTCTCTAAAGGCGCTGCTGGAAGGCCGCAAACGGCCGGTCGATCTCTTACGGCTAACGCATGCCACGGGAGAAATCTATTCCTTCAATCTCCTTAGCATCGGCTTTACAGCCGATGTCGGCGCTCTGACCAATCGGCTCTTCAAACCGCTCGGCCAGTTCGGCTACCTCTTGGGTGTTTTGGCGCGCGTCGTTCAATTGCGCAGGCGCGCCTTCGCGCTGCGCTGCGACGACGACAAGGATTGGGACGAGCGGCGCTGCCTATTTCTCGCTTTTAACAACAGCAAGTACACCGGCGGAACCATGCTGATCGCGCCGCAGGCCGACCCTACCGATGGCCTCATCGAATTCGTCCGCTGGGGGCCGATCGGCCGCTTCGGCTTGATGCGCATGCTGCCCAAGCTCTACGACGGCACGCACCTGAGTCATTCCCTGGCTTCGCGCCGCGCCGTGCGCCACGTCGAGTTCAACGTGCCCGTACCCGTCGACGTCATGATCGATGGAGAAATCATGGCATTGCAGCCCCGCTCCATCGATGTTATTCCGGGCGCCGTGGACATCTATATATGAAGCGCGCCCTGCTTGCGGTGCGCAGCGTGTTTCTGTGGTTCCTCAGCATCCTGCACTTCTTCATTGCGGCGCCCACGCTGGTCTTCCTGGGCATTTTTCTGGACCCACGCAAGCACGACTGGCTTCAGCGCGATTTTTGCCGGCGCATCGCCTTTTTCTCGGGGGCCCGCGTGGAAGTTCGCCGCTCGCCTGGTTTCGATCCGCAACGGACATCTTTTTTCATGGTCAACCACGTCAATCTCTTCGATCCTTTTATGCTCTATTGCGCGATTCCGCAGTTGGTGCGCGGCTGGGAACTGGAATCCCATTTCAAGATACCCGCCTATGGCTGGCTGATGAAACGCTTCGGCAATGTTCCCGTGCCCGACGTGCGCCGCCCCTCCGACCTGAAGCGCATGTGGCGCCTGACGCAGGACGCCATCAACGGCGGCACCAGCCTGATCATCTTTCCCGAAGCCAAGCGCACCCGCGATGGTCATGTGAACGAATTTCAGGACGGCGGCTTCCGCGTCGCGCAGCAACTCGGCGTCCCCATCGTTCCAGTCAGCCTGGTGGGTTCCTTCCAACATCACCGCACCGGCCACTGGATGCTCTGGCCCGCGACGGTCACCGTCTACCTTCACGACACTATC
This sequence comes from uncultured Acidobacteriota bacterium, assembly GCA_963788495.1. Lineage (GTDB taxonomy): Bacteria > Acidobacteriota > Terriglobia > Acidiferrales > UBA7541 > Acidiferrum. The sequence goes on from CAWBGX010000011.1 coordinate 281,809, forward strand.
GACACCACCGGCATGTCGAAGGACGCAGTCCCCGCCCTTCGCGACCGCGTCCGCGAAATCATTTCCGCCCCGGTCGAAGGTTAGTTCACAGCCAAGGAGTAAATTCAATGGCTAACCTCTGTCGATTTTTCGTCGTGTCAAGCGTGTTTCTGTTTGGTTGGCATTCCGTTTCTGCTCAGCAGACTCATGCTAACTGCCGAGCGATTAAATACGAGCATCGCAATCAAATTGATTACGGACCTCTACATATCGGCTCCATCCAGGGACTTACGAAAGATTCAGACGGCGTTACAGTCCCGCGAGCGTGCGTCTGGGTCTTCGCGGAATCTGATCAACGGCTATTGAGGGCATCTGAAGCAGATGCGGAGGGTCATTTCGAAATCGTTGGTGTTCCAAATGGAAGGTATCGATTGGTTGTCAGCGTGGAGGGGCTCTGTCCGGCGAACGTGGCAGTGGTTCTGAAAGCCAGATCTCATTGGAAGAAAAACTTAGTAGTCACAATGAAGCCTGGTGGTATCGATGAGTGTAGCTACATCGAACTGAAATAAATGGGTTTCAGAGAGAAAGCCGAATGCCCGGAAGCACACGCCCGGCCCGCGTTTCTTGCCATGTATACACTATGCGGTGGATCACCGTAATCGTGGAAACCACCGCAATCACCCACAGCACCGCCGCCATGCGATTGAACACGCCGCCGATGATCAGCAGCACCAGGCGCTCCGGCCTTTCCATGAAGCCCACCTTGCACAGGGGAATCAATGACTCCGCGCGCGCCCGCGCGTAGCTGACCATCACCGATCCCGCGGTGGCCACCGCCGCCAGCACCACGTAAGGTATGTGTCCGCTCACCGAGTAATACACCAGCAGGCCCATGTACAGCGCCATATCCGCGTAGCGATCCAGGGTGGAATCGTAGAAAGCTCCGAACGCGGTCACCCGTTTTTGCCGGCGCGCCACTTGCCCATCCAGCATGTCTAAAAATCCGGCGAAGAAAATAATCAGCGCGCCGGTAAAAAAATTCCCAATGGCAAACGCCGCGGCGGCGCCAAAATTGACCACCAGTCCCAGAAATGTCAGAAAGTTGGGGTTCACGCCGGTCGCGGACAGCGCCCCGACAATTTTGTCGAGCAGCCACTTGCTCCCGCTTCCGATCGCTCCTGTCAGCGTAGCCATACGTGTGCGTCAATCACCCACAAAGGTGCGTGCCTCTCGCGAATTCCCCTGTTTTTCCCGGTTCTGCGGCATCGTACACTAGCCCCGCGTCGCACCGCAAACCGCCGGTCTGCTTTCCGCTGATTCCATGAAAGATTCGCATCGCTCGCATTCGCGGTTTTCTCTTGACCGGTGCTCGCTCCCAGCCTACATTTCTTGGGCACTCTGTCTGTCTTCTTTTCTTATGACCAACGATCTCAGTCGCCGTGGTTTTCTTGTGCGCACCGGAGCGGGCGTCAGCGCCGTTTGGCTCTCCACGCATTGGCCCGCTGTTCTCGCGGCTTCCGGGCATGCCCGGAAAGCCGCGCTGTCCGCCGCGGACGCCAAGCTGGAGTTTTTCTCGGCGGACCAAGCCAAGGAAATCGATGCCATCACCGCCCGCATCATCCCTACCGACGACATGCCGGGCGCCCGTGAAGCCGGCGCCGTCTACTTTATCGATCGCGCCCTCACCACCTTCGCGACCGACGACCAGAGTGCCTATCGCGAAGGCTTGCCCCAGCTACAGGCCAGGGTCCAGGAGACCTTCCCCGGGGTACAGAAATTCTCCGACGCCACTCCCGAACAGCAGGACGAAATCCTCCACTCCTTCGACCAGCCTGCCCAGACTGGCAGGCGCGCATTTCGCCCCGGCGCCGGGCGGAATTTCTTCGAGACTCTACGCGTCCACACCATCATCGCCTTCCTGATCGACCCCGATTCCGATTCCGGCGGCAATCGCGACGGCGTCGGCTGGAAGGTCATCGGGCGCGACCGCGAGCACATGTTCCAACCGCCCTTCGGCTACTACGACAAGGATTATCCCGGCTGGAAGCCCGCCCCCGGCTCCGAAAAGGCCAAGACATGAGGCCCGAGCAGCCCAAGTACAAGACTTCCGATGAGGTCGATTTCGTCATCGTCGGCTCCGGCGCGGCCGGCGGCATTCTCGCCAAGGAACTGTCCACCAACGGATTCCGCGTGGTCGTTTTGGAGCAGGGCCCGTATCTTACCGAGGCCGACTTCACTCATGATGAGGTGAAGGTCCTTAACCAAGACCTGCTGACCAATCATCCCAAACTGCAACCCACGTCTTTCCGCAAAACTCCGGACGAAAAAGCCAAACCGCAGCGGGCTCTCGTTTACGGGCGGCTGGTCGGCGGCACCAGCGTGCATTTCACGGCTAACTTCTGGCGCTTTCACGAAATCGACTTCGTGGAACGCAGCAAGGTCGGCCCCATCGCCGGAGCGGACTTCGCCGACTGGCCCATCACCTATGCCGATCTCGAGCCGTACTACACCAAAGTCGAGTGGGAGATTGGCGTCTCGGGTCTCGCGGGCGCCAGTCCCTTTGATCCGCCGCGCTCCAAGCCTTACCCTATGCCCCCGCTGCCCGTGAAATCTTCCGGCGTGCTCTTCGAACGCGCCGCGCAAAAGCTCGGCTGGCACCCGTTCCCCGCACCCATGGCGATTCTTTCGCGGCCGCATCTGGGACGCAGCGCCTGTATCAATTGCGGTTTCTGCTTGGGGTTCGGCTGCGAAGTCGGCGCCAAGTCCAGCTCTCTGGCCACTGCGATTCGAATGGCCGAGCGCACCGGACGTTGCGAGATTCGTCCGAATTCTTACGTCCATCGCATTGAGATGGATGGTAACGGACGGGCAACCGGCGCCGTGTACTTCGACGAGAAACGCAACGTTCAACTGCAGAAAGCCAAAGCGGTGGTGGTCTGTGCCAACGGGGCCGAAACTCCTCGTCTGTTGTTGCTCTCCGCCAACAAGCAATTTCCCAACGGTCTGGCGAATTCCAGCGGCATCGTCGGCAAACACCTCATGCTCAATAGCGGCGCTTTGTCGGTGGGGGTCTTCGAACACCCGCTGAACGACTACAAAGGGTTCGCGGTCAGCCGCGTCTTTCATGATTTTTACGAATTGGATGCACAAAAAGTGGGCTTCTATGGAGGCGGCGGGCTAGATGCGCGCTTTGACCTGACGCCGGTCGGTTTTGCGACCGGTGGTCTCCCTCCCGGAACGCCGGGCTGGGGCAAGAGCTTCAAAGATACGCTGCGCCAGAATTTCACGCGCACCATGGAGATCTTCTGTCACGGCACGTCGTTGCCGGTCGAGAACAACAGCTTTTCGCTCGATCCGGACCTCAAGGATGCCTGGGGTCTCCCCGCTCTGCGCATGACCTACAAAGACCATCCCGACGATATCAAGCTCGGAAACTGGATGAATGTGCGGGCTGCCGAACTTCTCGATGCCGCCGGCGCACAGAAAAGATGGAGCTACCCCGCTCAGGAGCAGCAGTTTGCCGTGCATCTCTTGGGGACCTGCCGCATGGGCAATGATCCCAAGACTTCGGTGATCAACCGGGACCATCGCACGCACGACGTAAAGAATCTTTTCCTTTGCGATGGTAGCAGCTTGGTCACCTCCGGGCGCGGCCAGCCCACCATGACCATTGAGGCCTTGGCTTTCCGCGCTGCCGATCGCATCACCGATCTCGCCAAGCGCGCCGAAATCTAAAATCGCCCCAGCGAAGTCTTCCCGGCCCTTCGCAGCGGCTCTTCGGAGGGGCGCAACATGTTGCGCCCCAGCTTGGCAACGACCGCTAGCGGTTTTCCCCGGTTTTCTCCCGGCATCCAAACCGGTTTGATAAACTCCTCCTGAAGTTTCTTAGAGAGACTCACGAATGCGCCCAAGCCCCCAAAAACTGTTCGCCGTCATCCTCTCTCTAGTATCCAGCGCCGCCTTGGCCGTGTTCGGCGCGTACGCCCAGTCCAGGCGCTACCGATCGCTTCGACCGCGCCCAAGCTCGCCGAGCAGCAATTCAAGAATATTCAGGTCCTCAAAGGCGTCCCCGCCGATCAGATTTTCCCCGCCATGCAGTTCATCGCTGCTTCGCTCGGCGTTCAGTGCGAGTTTTGCCACGTCCGGGAAGCCCATGGACTCGCATTCGACAAAGATGACAAGAAGCAAAAAGTCACTGCCCGCAAGATGATGAAAATGGTGTTCGCCCTCAACCAGGAGAATTTCGACGGCCAGCGCGAGGTCACTTGCTACTCCTGCCATCGCGGCGCGGCCGATCCTGTGGCCACGCCGATCGTCGCCAAAGAAGAGCCGCAGCCCGAGGCTGGCTCCGAAAAATCGTCAACCGGCGCGCAGACCGTTCTGCCCACAGCCGATCAGTTGTTCGATAAATATTTGGCCGCGCTAGGTGGCGCCGCAGCCGTGCAGAAAATTACCAGTCGCGTAGAAAAGGGAACTCTATCCGCCTTCGGAGGCCAGCACTTCCCCGTCGACATCTATGCCAAGGCCCCCGACAAGCGCCTTTCGATCATGCATCTTCGCGATGGCGACAGCGTGACGTCCTTCGATGGCCGCGCCGGTTGGCTCCGGGTTCCTGGCCGCCCGCCGCAGATCATGACCGCCGCGGAAAATGAGGCCGCCCACATGGACGCGGATTTATATCTCCCGGTTCACCTTAGAACGCTGAATCAGAAGTTTACTGTCCAACCCGGCGAAAAAATTGACGGCCACGAAACCGACTTGGTCGTTGGCAGCGGCGAGGGCCAGACGCCGGTCCGCTTGTACTTCGATTCGCACTCCGGCTTGCTTGTGCGCCTGGTCCGCTACGCGGAGACGCCCCTCGGAGCTATCCCCACTCAAATCGACTACTCCGATTACCGCGACGCCGGCGGCGTGAAGGTGCCGTTCCGTTGGACGCTCGCTCGCCCCGACAGCCGTTTCACCATTCAAGTGGATCAGTTGCAACAAAATGTGCCCGTCGAGGACGCCAAGTTCAGCTCCCCTCCGCCACCTGCTTCCCAGTAAAAACAGCGGCCGGGTGCACCGTAACGCCGCTGTGCCGACTTTCTCGTCGTTTGTTTGATTTATTCTTTATGTTCGGCCGCCGCGGGCTTTTTCTCCCCGGCGTCAGGTGTTGCTTCCTTGGAGTCGCCCTCCGGCTCGGGCTCATCCGGAGGCTTCCTATCCAAGTACAGCACGATCATCGATATTCTCCGGTTTGCCGGGTCCAGCGGGTCAGCCTTGTTGCGCAGCCGCCGATCCGCGAATCCCCGCACTTGCGTCACCTGGTCGGTACGAATTCCATTCTGCGTCATCAGCCGCCTTGCGGCATTGGCACGATCCGTGGACAGTTCCCAGTTTCCGTAGCTGCTTCCCTCGGCGTATGGTTTCGAATCCGTGTGGCCTTCGAAAGCCAGCTGATTGGGCAGCTTTCCCAATTCCCCGGCCAGCGTATCCAGCAATTCCGCCCCGTCTTTGCTGATCTTCGCGCTGCCGCTATCGAAAAACGTTCCCGCCGCCGACTCCGACAACTCGATGCGCAGTCCTTCGTTGGTTATCGTCATCTCGATGTGGTCCTTCAATTTGTCGAAGTCTGGTACTTGGCGGATGGCCTTCTCCAATTGTTCCTTCAGGGCCTTCATGTTGTCCTTGGACAGCACGAAGTTGTCCGCCGCGCCCTGTTTGTTGGTGCCGGCGTCCTTGGCCGTGCCCAACGGATCCTTGAAGTACCCGGCCACCGCTTTCTGGACTTTCGGGCTGGTGTTCAGCAGCCATAACACGATGAACAGCGCCATCATGGCGGTCACGAAATCGGCATACGCCACTTTCCAGGCTCCGCCGTGATGTCCGCCGTGGCTGACCTTCTTCTTGATGATGATCGGTGGTACTTGGGCCATGAGGGTCTGCTCGTGCTACGCCGCCGGAGCCTCCGCCGCCGCGGGAGCTTCCGCTCCGCCCGCGGCCGCTTCTCCTCCCCCACGATTCTTGATATGAGCTTCCGCATCCTGGAAACTCGGCCGCACGTTCCCGGGAATCGCTCGCCGCGCGTATTCCACCGCCACCGTCGGCGGCGTGCCCTTCATAAAAGCAATCAGCGCCACTCGCAGCACATGGTAGTAGGCATGTTCCTCTTCCGAACTCTTGGTCATGTTCGCGGCGATCGGCCCGACCAACCCATAACAAAGCAAAATGCCCAGGAAGGTTCCCACCAGCGCCGCTGCTACTTTGTGCCCGATCTCCTCCGGAGGCCCTCCCAGCGCACCCATGGTGATCACCACTCCCAGCACCGCTGCCACGATTCCTAGACCCGGCAGCGCGTCGGCCGCCGTGGAAAGGGCCGCAATCGGCTGGCTGGCACCATGATGGTGCACGTCCATGTCCAGCTCCATCATCTGGTCTACATCGAATGGCTCGACTCCCCCTCCCGCCGCCATTCGCAGCGTGTCGCACACAAACGAAAGCGCGTGATGGTCTTTCAAAAAGACCGGATACTTGGAAAACACCGGGCTCTTGTCCGGCGCATCGCTATCGGTCTCCAACGCCATGAGCCCTTCTTTGCGCGCCCGGGTGAACAACTCGTACATCATCTTCACCGTGTCCAGATACCGCTGTTTTCCATATTTCGAGCCACCGAACACACCGATGATTCCCCCGGCAATAGCCTTCAGGATATACAGGGGATTTGCGATTAACACCGTGCCAATCGCGGCGCCGCCGATGATCACCAACTCCGCCGGCTGAACCAGCACCCTCAGATTGCCGTGTTCCATCAGGTACCCGGCAATCACCGCCCCAAACACCACGACAATTCCGATGATTACAAACACAGATAGCCGATCCTCGGGTTTCCCCGACCTTATTCATTCCCGACAGTCGTGCGATTTCCGCCTTCCGCCACGCTCTTCTTCAGGGCCTCTTCCGCACGGGCCACCATTCCCTCCGGGGTGTCACCGGACCTCACACAGGTCCCGCCCGCGGAAACCGTCACCAGCACGAAGTCCCCCCACCATCGGATTTTTGATGTGCTCACCATCCGCCGCAAGCGCTCCGAGGCCGATACAATTTCTGATCCGCTGCATTCCGCCAGGATCGCCAGGAATTGATTTTCCTGCCACCGCCCCAGGAAATCCGTCGGCCGCAGGCTGTTTTCCAGCGTGTGGCCCACGACCCCGAGCACCGCCGCGACCGCGCCCGGGCCGTCGCGCGCCTTGATCTTGTCCAGATGATCTATCTCTATCTGCAGAATCGAAAAAGGAACGGGGTGCTCGGCGAAGATCCCTACGAACTCGCGTAAATGCGCCTCCACCATCGCGTGGGTTAAGACTCCGGTCGCCTCATCCAGGCATCCGTAGGTCGCCAGCTTGGTGTGCCGGCGGTCCGAATCGGAGATTGAAGTTACTTCCTCGAAACTCTCCACCGCGCCCACGATCGCACCGTTCGCATTTCGAATCGGAAAGGCCCACAATTGCACCAGCACGCGGTGCCCGGTTTTGTGGCGCAGCGAGACCTGCGCCCCCAGCGGTTTGCCTTCACGAATTGCCGCTTGGATCGGAGCGACTGCGCCGTACAAGTTCTTGTCCTGGCTGTCCGTTTCTCCCAGAAAATTCTCGCCACAGACCCGTCCCACCACGTCTTGCCGGAAATGCCCGGTGATTCGTTCTGCCCCGCAGTTCCAAAACAGCGTCCTGCCGTCTCGATCTACCACGTACACACCTGTCCGCAGGCCTTCCAGAATCGTCTGGAAAAGCTCTGATTCGACCAGGCCCGTCATTCAGCTGCCCCCTTGTGACAGTATCGACCTCCTTCCGAGGCAAGTTTAGTTCCACCCGTCCACGGTCACGTTCCCGCCTTTTTCTCCGCTTTTCCCACAAACCCACCGCTAGCGGTTTCCGCGCTGATACGGATTCGGGAATCCTGCTGGCCCGTTTTGGCACACCCCCCTTCTGGCCCGGACCATCGATAACTTGTAGAATCTTCTCGCCATGGCCATCCCTAAGGACGCTCTACAAGGTACCCGGAACGCCACTTCCAAACGTCATACGAACAGGCCACCGTACTCTCGAACCCCAAAAAAAGATGAGGAGACAACATGAAGCGCGGATGTCGGCGGACAATTTTGTGTGCCATGGGAACCGCGGTGGTTTATCTCCTCGGTGTCGCCACCGCGGGCGGCCAGGCTGGCCAAGACCAGAAGCCCCTGATGGCTGAGGATGCCTTCAAGAACGTCCAACTCCTCCGAGGCATTACCGTCAGCCAATTCATGGCCACCATGGGATTCTTTTCCGCCGCCCTCAACGCCAACTGCACTTTTTGCCATGGCATGGAAAGCGGCGGCAGTTGGGCCAGATATGCCGACGACACTCCGCGTAAGCAGACCGCCCGCAGAATGATCCTGATGATGGCCACCATCAACCAGACCAACTTCGGGGGACGCCGCATGGTCACCTGTTACACCTGCCATCGCGGCAGCGAACTACCCAAGACCACACCGAACCTCGCCGAGGTGTACGGCCCTCCAGTCCTGGAAGAGCCCGATGATATTCTCCAGCAAGCCCCCGGCGCGCCTTCCGCCGATCAGCTTCTTGACAAGTACATCCAGGCGATCGGCGGATCTCAGCGCGTGGCCACACTCACCAGCTTCGTCGGCAAAGGGACCTACCAGGGCTATGACGATCCGGACAAGCGCTCCGCGGAGATCTATGCCAAGTCCCCCGGTCAGCGCACCACGATCGTCCACACTCCCGGCGGAGACACCACTTCGGTCTACGACGGCCGCTCGGGCTGGGTCACCGCCCCAGACACCATCACGCCTGTGCCGGTGATCCCGCTGACTGGCGGGGATCTGGACGGCGCCAAGGTAGACGCGGATTTGTGCTTTCCTGCGGGGATAAAGCAAACCCTCAGCGAATGGCACGGGGGCTTCCCCGCCACCGTCGATGGCCGCGAGGTCCTGGTTGTCCAGGGAATCGGTGCCTGGGGGTCTCCCGTAAAGTTATACTTCGACAAGCAGTCCGGCCTGCTGGTGCGCCAATTGCGTTACACCAACGTGCCCGTGGGCCGCGTCCCCACGCAGGTGGATTACGCGGACTATCGCGACGTCTCCGGCGTCAAGATGCCCTTTCGCTGGACGGTAACCTGGGTCGACGGCCGCTCCACCTTCCAGCTTACCGACGTGAAGCCCAACGTCCCCATCGACGCCGCCAAGTTCGCCAAGCCGGCACCGCCAGCACCACTGACCAAACCTGCAACCCCGTAGCTCACAGGCCTGTCGCCCAAGGACGTCTCCGTCCTTCCATTCCGCGTCTTCGCCCACAAACGCCCGATCTCTGTTCCCACACCGGGTCCGTCGAGCATTTTGGAACAGTGTAGTGTCTCCACCGGAGACTCTCACCAGTTTTCGCTGGGACCCAAAACAGTATTGTTTCCAACATTTTATGAAGGGATATCGAACGTCGTTCCCGTGTTGGAGCTTCAGATGCTCCTCCCACGGGTGGAGTGCTCCGCCATGGCCGAGTTTATTGCTGATGATATCGAAGCTACCCCCTCTTTAAACACGCCTTCTTTCGGCTCTACTTTTCCGGGCCTTTCCCGGTTCTCTGCGGAAGGTCGGGACGTCTGATGGATCGTTTCTTGGCACGCCAACCGATTCTTACCGCGGATAAGCGCGTTTTCGCCTACGAGATTTTGAGCCGCTTCAGTGCGGAGAATTATTGCCGCCCGCCGGATAATGAGGCCGTCCACGTTAATGCCATCGATGAGCTGTTCTTATTCGGGCTCAAACAGATGACCGTCGGGCACCCGGCATTCCTGAACTGCACGCGGGAATTTCTTCAGCGGGACTACCTCGAGTTATTCCCCCAAGACCTCGTCGTCGGGGAAATCCTCGAGACCGTTGCGCCCGATACGGAAGTGCTCGCAGCTTGCCGGCGCATGAAAAACAAAGGCTACCGCCTGGCCCTCGACGACTATGTAGACAGCCCGGAGATGTCGCCTCTCTTCGAATTCGCCGATTTCGTAAAAATTGATTTCCTCGCGACCTCTTTGGCCGACCAGGACTCCCTGGCCCGGAAGTTCCGCCCGATGGGAATTGCTCTCCTCGCCGAGAAAGTGGAGACGTTGGAACAGTTCCAACGTGGCGTCGATATGGGTTATGAGTTGTTTCAGGGCTATTTCTTTTGCCGGCCCGAAATGATGAAGCGGCACGAGCTCCCCGCCAATAAAGTTGTCCAGCTCCGCTTGATCGAAGCTTCCGCCCAGCCGCAGATCGACTTGCAGCTCATCGCCGACCTGGTCAAGCAGGAAGTCTCCCTCAGCCACAGGCTGCTGCGCTATTTGAACTCCCCGGTTTTCCCTCTCGCGGTCCGCGTGCAGTCGATACCGCATGCCCTTTCCCTCTTGGGCGAAAAGGCAACGCGCAAATGGCTTTCCGTCGTCTGCGTCACCGCCATTGGCGAAGACAAACCCCCCGAATTGCTCAAGGTGGCCTTGACCCGCGCCCGCTTTTGCGAACTACTCGCGGAAGAGTTGGGCCTGGAAGCCCAAGCGGAGCAACTCTTCCTGCTCGGCTTGCTCTCGGTCATCGACGCCCTGCTCGATGTGTCCAAACCGGAGGTGCTGGCCACTCTCGGCGTGGCCGACGACATCAAGAATGCTCTGAGCGGACAGCCCAGCCCCTTCGGCCAGATTTTTGAGATGGTCCTGGACTACGAGTCTGGCACCTGGGAACTTTTCTCCGCCTCATCCCGCGCCATTGGCCTCAAAGAGCAATCCATTCCCGATCTATATAAGCGCGCCATCGAATGGGCCGACCAGATTATGGTCGAGACCCCGGTAGCCGTCTGAAGCTCCGCCCCTTACAGAAACACCTCTGCTTTCGGCCTCCCGCGCTCGCCTCTATCGCCGCTGTTCCCCCAAACGCTTGATCTTCTCCTCGGCGTTCGTCTTGATGCCTTCGCGTCGCACCTCGGAATCAGCGGTGTCCGTCCCCAGGTGCTCCAGCGCCTTTTTCGCGTTCTCCAGCGCCAGCTCCTTTTCCCCGTCCGCCAGATATGCGTCGGACAAGCTGTCGTAAACGTTGGCGGAGTTGGGATACGCGGTCACATTCATCTTCAGAATCTCCACCGCGCCTTTGGTGTCACCCGATTGCAGATGGTCGTAACCCACCCGGTTCATCACCACTTCGGAAAACAAAACGCCCTTCGGCTCGCGCTGCCGCGCCTCCGCAAACATCTCCCCGGCCTTGCCTATGCCCCCGGGATGGTCCATCAATTCGAGGAAGCGCGTCTCGCGGGAGGCCGGCGCGGTTCCCTTGGCGGCAGCGGCGCCTGGACCCGCACGCAACGTGCTCCCCAGCCATCGAACGATCTCGCCGGGCAATTCCTTGTGCGCCGCAAACATTTCCACTCCGTGCCCACCAGTGGCATAGTGCTCAAATTTGTTCGCCGGGTTCGGTGACAAGCTGAACAGCCACTGCATGATTTCGACTACGCCAAGGTCCTCGTCGTCGTCCGCGGCGGCCATAAACAGCGGCAACTTCGGCGAATCCCGCAGAAACTGCCGCCCAACCTTGTCCGTTCCTTCCGACAACAGCACCAGCGACTTCACTTCCGGATGCCGCCGCGCCAATTGCACCGCCTGGTTCACGCCGCAGCTGGCTCCGCCGGCCCCAATGGTGTCGCGGCTGACGCCGGGCTGCGCCACCAAATACTGGAACGCCACGTCAACGTCGGCGGGAAATTTCTCGCCAATCACTTTTATGACTTCCTCCGGTGGAAGCTTGGCCAAGGGTGTTCCCCCACTCTCCCCAAATCCCCGAAAATCCATGGTCAGCACGTTCAACCCCGTCGCCGCCATCTGCTTCGCCAAATCGTCCCAAACCTTCCTCTGCCGGTTGCACTGATGCAGCAGCAACACCCCAGGCCCGGGCCTGCCAGCCGCAAAATAAGTCGCCTTAAGATTCGTCCCATCCGGCGCCGTCAAGTCCACAACCCTTGGCGCCGTCTGCTGCGCCACCGCGGCAAGACTTGCCGTCAGAACCAAAATTCCTGTCAGGATCGCACAGAAGAAAATCCGCCAAGTCATAGCAGCCTCCTAGCTAAACCCCTCTCTACATCGGACTCGAGGAAGCGTCAATCGTAAGCAAAATCCACTCCCCGCGGAGTCTCTGCATGTAGTTACTGTCTCTCAATACTTTCCTACGCCAACTCGTTGACGCCTAATCGCAAATGCCCCAAGATGCCCCGGCCATAAGACCCTGGTTTACCCCCTGATGGTTCTCTTGTTGTCGAGGTCCGCGGTCCGCGCTTTTGCAAATCAGGCGAGCCTTAAGCAGGCACATGAAGGCCTTACACATTTTGTTCAGAACTAGTCGGTTCAATCTCTAGAAGGTGGGAGAACACGTGCACAGAGAAGGATAAGAGTGTGCCTTAAGAACCTAAGCTGGCAAGGTAGGACAACTCTACGAGAGTCGGTTCAACCCATTGAAGGCCGCGGTCTTGTAACACTCGGCCAGCGTGGGATAGTTGAAGACCGTGTTCTTGAAGTAGGTTACTTTTCCCTTGAGCAAAAATACCGCCTGCCCGATGTGCAGCAGCTCCGCCGCATCTTCCCCAAAAATGTGTACGCCCAGCAACTCGAACGTTTCGCGGTGGAACAGCAGCTTCAGGCGCCCTTCCGTATGCCCGCTGATTTGCCCGCGCGCGATTTCCCGGTAATACGCCACGCCCACTTCGTAGGGCACATCCTCGTCCGTCAATTGCTCTTCCGTTTTCCCGATAAAAGATATCTGCGGAATCGTGTAAATCCCGTACGGATAGCCTGCGGGATTGGTCTGCACGTCCAAGCCGAACGCGCGGCCCGCGGCGATCCGCCCCTGCTCCATGGACACCGACGCCAGGCTGGGAAACCCAATCACGTCTCCCACCGCGAAGATGTGCGGCTGCGAGGTGCGAAAGTCCGCATCCACTTTGATGCGCCCGCGCTCGTCGGATTGCAAGCCGGCGGCCGGCAAATCCAGCGCATCGACCGCCCCTGCGCGGCCTACGGCGTACAGCAGCGCGTCCGCGATGATGCGCTTTTTGCTCACCAGATTGGCCGCCACTTTTCCGTCCGGGAGTTCCTCGACGCTCTCAACCTCTTCGTTCAGGCGCATGGTGGCGCGCCGGTCGCGCATGTGGTAGCTAAGGGCTTCGACCATCTCGGTATCCGCAAACTCCAGCAGCCGCGGGCGCTTTTCCACGATGATCACCCGCACGCCCAGCGTCGCGAACATGCACGCGTACTCCACTCCAATGACCCCGCCGCCCACCACGATCAGCGTCCGCGGGACTTGCGGCATGGTCAGGATCTGATCGCTGTTGATGATGTTGCGGCCGTTGATGGCCACTTTGGCATTGGTCGCCGGCTTCGTCCCGGTAGCCACCACCACGAATTGTCCTTCCAGTTCGCTGAAGCCGTTGTTGTTCTCCACGCGAATGTGGTGCGCATCCGTAAATTTCGCCACGCCGTGAATCAAATCCACGCCGTTGCGCTTCAACTGATCCTGAATGACGGAAACCTCGTTCTCCACGACGCGCTGCACCCGGAAATTCAGGTCCGCCATGGTCACGTGCTCTTTGCCCAAATGGTTGGCCCCGTAAAAACTCTGGTCGTAGAAACCCGACAGGTGCAGTACCGCTTCGCGCATGGTTTTGCTGGGAATCGTGCCGGTGTTGATGCACACCCCGCCGACCGCGGCCTGCTTCTCGACTAGCGCCACGCGCTTTCCGGCCTTGACGGCCTGGATGGCGGCGCGCTGCCCGCCGGGCCCAGAACCAATGACGATCAGTTCATACGGCTGCATTTGCGGAATCCTGTGTGTCAGAGTCGTCCGAGGGGTTAACGGGGTCGGTCTTCACACCATCTGCAGTATAGATCACCTGAGGCGCCACCAGTGCGGGCGTGCGCGGAGCGTCACTATGCCCTTCACCCGCCAGCCGCATCAGGTGTTCCTGCACGGAAAAGCCGTGCCCGTTGCGCACCGACCGTGGCCGCGAGTACGTCCCATCCGGCCCCAGGATGCGTGCTTTCCGGGTGTCCGCCAAATAGGAAGACAAGATCTCGTTGCACACCCGCTGGCAAAGCTGCGGATCTTTCAGCGGAAAAACCACCTCGACGCGCTCGTACAGATTGCGCTGCATCCAATCCGCGCTCCCCAGGTAAATCTCCGGCTTCCCGCCGTTCTCGAAATAGAAGATGCGGCTGTGCTCCAGGAAGCGCCCCACAATGCTGCGCACGCGGATGCGGCTGCTCAGCCCGCGCACCCCGGGGGTGAGCGCGCACTGGCCGCGCACGATCAGGTCGATCTCCACGCCCGCTTGGGAGGCCCGGTAGAGCGCCTGAATGATCGGGGGATCCACCACCGCGTTCATTTTCACGATCATCCGCGCGGGGCGCTTGCGGCGCGCATTCCGCGCCTCTCGATCGATCAGCGCGATGCAAGATTTGGCCAGGTCCCGCGGCGCGACCAGCAGTGGTTTGTAGTGCGCGTGCTCGGAGTATGCGGTCAGAAAATTAAAAACATCGTGAACCGCCGAAGTGATGGAATCGTCGCGGGTCAGCAAGCTCAGGTCGCTGTAAAAACGCGCCGTCGAGGGATTATAGTTCCCCGTGCCCAGATGCACGTACCGCCGGATCTTTCCATCGGGATCGTTGCGCACGATTAACGCTAGTTTCGCGTGGGTCTTCAAGCCCGCCAGCCCGTGAAACACCTGCACCCCGGCGTCCTCGAAACTCCGCGCCCAGCGTATGTTGGACGCCTCGTCGAAGCTGGCTTTCAACTCCACGACCACCGTAACTTCCTTTTTTCCCGCCGCTTCCAGCAGCGCCTGGGCTATGGGCGAGTCCGAGTTGGTCCGGTACAGCGTCTGCTTCATCGACAACACCCGCGGATCGCGCGCCGCCGTCCTCAGAAAATTCACGACTGTGTCGTAGGATTCATACGGATGGTGTAGCAGCACGTCCTGCCGCCGCAGCACGTCGAACATCGAATCGGCGTCATGCCCGATGCGCACCTGCCGCTGCACGAACGGCGGATACTTCAGGTCCGGCCGCGGCGTTTCCTCGTACACGTGAAACAAACGTTGCAAATTCACCGGCCCGGGAACCCGGAACACCAGAGACTCGTCGAGGTCGAATGTAGACACCAGGCGATCGACGATATCGGGGTGCGCGCCCGCCTCTATTTCCAGGCGCACCGCGTCACCCTTGCGGCGCAGCGCCACCTGCGAGTCGATGGCGTCCAAAAGACTCCGCGCTTCTTCTTCTTCCAGGTACAAATTGCTGTTGCGCGTGATGCGGAATGCCGCCGACGCCAGAATCTCGTAGCCACGGTAGAGTTTCGCGGCGTGCGTCGAGATAATGTCCTGCAAGAAAACGTAGTGTATGCCGCCATCCTGGGCCGGCACGCGCAACAAGCGCGGCAACGCCCGCGGCACCGTGAGTACCCCGAAGTACGGTTTGCCGTTGCCCCCGCGCCGCCGCCGCAAAAGAAACGCAATGCACAGCGCCTTGTTCAGCACATGCGGAAACGGATGCGACGGATCGACCGTCACCGGCGTCAGCATCGGGTTTACCCGCCGATCGTAAAAGACCTTGGCCGCCTTGGCGGCCTTCGCGTCCACTTCGCCGGGCGCCAGCACCCGGATCGATTGCTTGGCCAGCGCCGGCAGCAGCTCGGAGTTCCAGCACTTGTACTGGTCCGCGACGAACACGTGCATGGCCGCCGAAACCTTGGCGAGTTCTTCGTCCGCGGTCAGCCCGTCGGGGCTGATTTCGCGCGATCCGTGCTCGATCCGCTGCAAGAAGCTGGAGACACGCACCTCCACGAATTCGTCCAGGTTGTTCGCCGTGATGGCCAGAAACTTGACCCGCTCCAGCAGCGGGTTCCCGATGTCCCGGGCCTCTTCCAGTACCCGGCGGTTGAATTCCAGCCACTGAATGTGGCGGTTCAGGTAGTAGCGCGGGTCGGTGAATGCGTTGCGTTTCATGGATGTCTCGGGCCGAAGAGAGATAGCCTACCAGTGTTACGCCAAGATGAATGCTCCGGAATGATATGCTGCGATCCCGGAGGGCGAACATCTTGCGAATCGCCTGGATAGGCGCGGTCGTGGCGGTGCTGGTGGCGTTGCTGGGGCTCCATCTCCGAAAGGAGAGACTTTCCGAAGACGAGCGAAGGGCGAAGCTCGAGGCGCTCTTTGCGCCGTTCCGCGACTCGCGATCCCCGGGCCTCGCCGTGCTGTTGCAAAAGGATGGCCGCGCCATTTTCGAGCGCGGCTACGGTGTGCGCGACCTGAAGACGCTCGCCGCCATCGATCCGCAAACCAACTTTCGCCTGGCCTCCTGCACCAAGCAGTTCACCGCCATGGCCATCATGCTGCTCGTCCATGACGGCAAACTGCGGTACGAAGAAAATCTGGCCGAGATCTTTCCCGAGTTTCCCGCTTACGGAAAATCGATCACCGTGCGCCATCTGCTGAACCATACCTCCGGCCTGCAAGACTACGAAACCCTGATGGAGCAGGAAGAACGCCGCGGCGGCCGCCGCTGGACCGAAGAAAATCAAATCCAGGACGCCGAAGTTCTCGCTTTGCTCGAAAAACAAGATTCCACGCTATTTCCGCCCGGCACAAAGTGGGCCTACAGCAATTCCGGCTACGTGCTCCTCGGCTCGATCGTTGCCAAAGTTTCCGGCAAATCTTTTGCAGATTTTCTGCACGAGCGAATTTTCGCGCCGTTGAAAATGGATCAAACACTGGCCTACCAAAAGGGAAAAAACGAAGTTGCCAATCGCGCCTTCGGCCACACCAAAGAAGCGCAAGGCTGGAAGCAAACCGACCAAAGCTCGACGTCTGCGACTCTCGGCGACGGCGGCGTATATTCTTCGCTGCGCGACCTCGCCAAGTGGGACGATGCCCTGCAGAAACACACCCTGCTGAGCGAGAGCGAAATGCAGCCGGCTTTCACCCCGGTGAAACTCGCGGATGGTTCGCAGCCGACGTGGCCGGCGGATTCCGATCGCCCCAAGGGCGCTCCCGTTTCCTACGGCTTCGGCTGGTTTCTCGATCCGTACCAGGGCCGCGCTCGCATGTGGCACTACGGCGAGACCATGGGATTTCATGCCTACATCAGTCGTTTCGCTGACGACAAACTTTCGATCGTTCTGTTGAGCAACCGCAGCGACCTGGATCTCGAAAAAGTGATGGAAAAAGTGGCCGATCTGTATCTGCCCTCGTACCGATACTAAGACGGTCTCATCAGAAAACCGCGGCTTCGTATTCGCTCAATTGAAAATAGTCTTTTACGATTTCGACGGCGCGCTTTTCGTCGAACGGGCCGCAGGTGTAGATCACCGTGGAGACGAAGCTCGGCGGACCCCAGGTTCCCAAATAGATGCCGGAGTCGATGAGCGGCACAAACGCGTCGAAACCCTGGTTGATGTCTTTGCCTTGCCCGCTGGTCTTGTGCACGATCGGCGGGCCATAGGTTCGCAGGCCCAGCTCGCTGGTCAAGCGCTGGAAATAGCCGCGGATGAAATCTTCGGTAACCTCTGCGCGGTAGTAGCCTTCCACCAGCAGGCGCTTGCGAAAAATCTCAGGCGCGATTTTCGTCAGAGCGACGGTGTTCATGTTCGATTGGACTCCTCTTCGACGTTCATGACGAGTGTTTTGGCGCGACCGCTCGAACGGGATAAACCCTTCACTCCGGTTCAGGACAAGCCCTTCGCGCTTGCTCAGGATAAACCGGCGAGTTTGCCCAGGCCTTTCATTTTGCCGCGGGCGGCCAGGGCGCCGTATTGCTTCATCATGGTGCGCATTTGCAGGTATTGCTTGAGGACCTGGTTGACGTCCTGGACGCTGGTGCCGCTGCCTTTGGCGATGCGCTTGCGGCGCTTGCCGTCGATGACGTTGTGATCGCGGCGCTCCTGGTTGGTCATGGAGTTGATGATGGCTTCGACTTGTTTGAGCTGGCCTTCGTCGACCTTGGCGTCTTTGGGGAGATTGGCGAGCGGGCCGACTTTAGGGAGCATGTCGACGAGCTGCTCGAGCGGGCCCATTTTGCGAATCTGTTTGAGCTGGTCGCGGAAATCTTCGAGGGTGAAATCTTCCTTGCGGAGCTTGCGCTCCAGCTCGATGGCGGCTTTTTTGTCGACGGCCTGCTCGGCGCGCTCGATGAGCGACATGATGTCGCCCATGCCGAGGACGCGGGAGACGATGCGCTCGGGATAGAAGCCTTCGAGAGCGTCGTATTTTTCGCCGAGGCCGACGAACTTTACCGGCGCCCCGGATACCTTGGCGATGGAGAGCGCCGCGCCGCCGCGGGCATCGCCGTCGAGCTTGGTGAGCACCACGCCGGTGAGGCCGAGCTGCTTGTGGAATTCGCCGGCGGAGTGCACCGCGTCCTGGCCGAGCATGGCGTCGGCGATGAACAGAATTTCGCTGGGCTGCAACTCTTTCTTGAGGGTGCCCAACTCTTTCATTAATTCTGTCGTCGATGTGCAGGCGGCCGGCGGTGTCGACCAGGATCACGTCGCTGGCGGACAGCTTGGCTTCCTTTATCGCGCCGCGAATGATTTCGAGCGGCTTGTCGGTGCCTTTGCCGGGCCATAGCGGCACGCCGACGGCTTTGGCGACTTGGGCGAGCTGTTCGCGGGCGGCGGGCCGGTACACGTCGGTGGAGACAACCAGCGGGCGGTGACCGTGCAGGGCCAGCCATTTGGCGAGCTTGCCGGTGGTGGTGGTCTTGCCGGAACCTTGCAGGCCGACGATCATCCAGACCGACGGGGGGCGCGAAGCAAACAGCGGCTTGGCGTGCTTGCCGAGCATGATGGTCAGCTCGTCGCGAACGGTCTTGACGACTTGCTGGTCAGGCGATAGCTGGAGCATGACTTCGCTGCCGATGGTCTTCTGGCGAATGTTGGCGAGCAGCTCGTCGGCCACGCCGACGTTGACGTCGCCTTCAAGCAGCGCTTCGCGGATTTCGGCGAGCGCGGCGTCCAGGTGCTCTTCGGTGAGCTTGCCCTGGCCGCGCAGGTTCTTGAATGTGCGTTGCAGCTTCTCTGTCAGGTTCTCAAACATAGTTCGTGGCTCGTGCCCGGTGTTCCGTGACCCGCGAAACTGTGGTGCGCCGCAGGCCGATCATGGCGTGCTCTCCAAGAATAGCAGGGCCAAGGCAACGATTGTAAGCGTGGAAGATCGGCTGTGCCGGGCGGGGTGGAGGATTAGGCCGGGAAAATACCCCCCTCTCTTTTTTTGTAAGAGTGTGATTACAAAGGACTTCAAAACCCCCTATTTCGTAAGAGTGAGCTTTAAAGGACTTACGGGCGGATTTCTCGTAAGAGTGAGCTCTAAAGGACTTAGCAGGAGAACCAACGAGCTCTTGGGGTGAAGTGGGCCCGACGAACTACGCCCAGAACTGCAGCGAATCGGCAGGTCCGTTTTCAGCCTCGACTTCATGGCGAATATTACCACATAGATAGCTAGTTTGTCAAATAGATTCTTGGGGAAGGGATGCCGGGCAGCCTGGTTCAGACAGAGGGAGTCGTGCGCCTCGCGACGTCGGTTCGGTAAAAGGACACTGCGAGACGCACGGTTCGACGACCGCGGATATGGGGCGACAGAGATCGTCCAGTCAAGAAAGCGCCCGCCACGGTCGGCGGCCGCTACGGGTGGCGTTGGACCAGGGTCGCCCGAGGGAACAGGCTGGGCTCCCCGAAGCTCCGAAGCACTGGGTTGCGGGAGTCGCGTGGGGTGACCGGGGGTGGAAAATGTGGATGCGCCGGTGGCCTGTCGGCTGTTGAACCCGCCTACCGCGGAAAAGCCTGGGCTTATTGTTGGAGTGCCGCGGAAAGGGCATCGCTGGTAGGATTGCGCGGTCCATGGCTACCGCACCGGTTCTGGCCCTGCTTCTATACGACCTGATTGTCTTTCTCGGAGCCATTTCCCAGCCCAGAGAGTCCACCCAGCGACGGAAGACTTTGCTGCTCAGCGTGCTGTTCTTTTTTTCCGGGATGCCGGCCTTGGTCTACCAGATCGTGTGGCAACGGGCGCTTTTTTCGATTTACGGGGTCAATGCCGAGTCCGTGGCAGTAGTGGTGAGCGCTTTCATGCTGGGGCTGGGCCTGGGGAGTTTGGCGGGCGGGTGGCTGTCCAGCCGGTTTCCCCGGCGAGCACTGATGCTGTTCGGCTTCGCGGAATTGGGAGTCGCGCTGTTCGGTATTAGCTCGCTACGGATTTTCCATTGGGCGGCGATTCGCACGGCGGGTGCCAGCCTGCCGTCCACCGTGGTTTTCAGTTTGCTGCTTTTGATCTTCCCGACGATGTTTATGGGGGCGACGCTGCCACTGCTGGTGGAACACCTGGTGCGGAGTTCCGGCCGGGTGGGATATTCGGTGGCGACGCTGTACTTCGTGAATACGTTTGGGTCCGCGGTGGCTTGCTACCTGTGCGCAACGTTCCTGCTGCGCGACTTCGGGCAGTCGGGTTCGGTAGCGATGGCTGCGGGCCTCAACACATTGGTCGGCGCAACCGCCCTAGTTTTCAGCCGTAGTCAAAAAACGCAGCCGGAAGAGACTCCTGCGGCGGCAAGGGAGGTTAGAACGAAGGAACCAGGGCTGGCGCTGGGGAAGGCGATGTTAATTGCCGGGCTGGCCGGGTTTATCGCGCTGGGCTTCGAGATCGCGTGGTTCCGAGTGTTTTCGTTGGCTTCTTCGGATCGAGCGCCGGCATTCGCTCTTTTGCTGTCTACCTATCTGGCGGGCATTGCCGCGGGGTCGTTTATCGGGGGAAAACTAACCGAGCAGAAGAGCTCCGAGGAAATCCTGCGAATCGTAGGCGGGTTGCTGCTGCTGGCGGGGGCGATTTCCGTTTATGTGCCGCCGTTGATCGCTGATCTCAAATGGAAAAACATAACGTTCCTGGCGGGCGCTCCGGTGTTGTTTCTGGTGGCGGCGCTCTTGGGCTCGGTACTGCCGCTGTTGTGCCAACTGGGAGTGGCAGCGAACGAAAAAGCGGGGCAGGGCGTGAGCCTGGTTTACGTGTCGAACATCCTCGGCTCGACGCTGGGGAGCCTGCTGATCGGGTTCGTTTTGATGCAGCACTTAGGCTTGCGACAGATATCACAGGGATTGGGCATGGCCGCGGTGATCACGGGCGGCGGCGTTCTATGGTTCGGCCGAGGCAAATTCGGAAAGCTGCCCGCTTGGGCGCCGACAGCCGCGCTGGCTGCGCTGGTCGCGGTGTCCGTCGCGCCGTGGTTTTATTCCAGGTTATTCGAGAGGCTGCTCTTCGGATCCGATCCGGCTGGAGCGATACCTTTGGCCCAAACAGTGGAAAACCGGAATGGTGTCATTAACGTTTCGCAAAATGGAGCGGTCTACGGAGAGGGCGTTTACGACGGGTATTTCAATATCGATCCGTTCGCGGACGTCAACCTGGTGGTGCGGGCGTACGCCTTGAGCGCCTTTCACGCAGCGCCCAAGCGGATGCTGATGATTGGGCTTTCGTCGGGCTCCTGGGGACAGATTCTCGCCAATCATCCTCAGGTGGAATCCTTCGACATTGTGGAGATCAATCCTGGGTATCTGAAGCTGATCGCGCAATACCCGGCGGTCCGTTCGCTGCTTGAGAATCCGAAAGTGCATATTTACGTAGATGATGGAAGACGCTGGTTACTCGCTCATCCAAACGCACGCTATGACGTGATCGTGCAGAACACTTCGTTTTATTGGCGAGATCACAGCTCCAACCTTCTTTCGGTCGATTACCTGAAGATCGTTCAGTCGCATCTGAACCCCGGCGGGGTGTATTACTACAACACGACCTCGTCGGACGACGTGGTGGCGACTGCGTTGCGAGTGTTTCCGTATGGGCTGCGGGTGCTCAATTTCCTGGCCGTGAGCGATTCGCCGATCCAAGTGGATAAGGAACATTGGATGGCGATGCTCCGGCAATACAAGATCGATGGCCGGCTGGTGTTTGATCCGAATCGGCCGGAAACCGAGGCGACGCTGGCGTCTTACAGGAAACTTGGAGATTCCGTGACGCAGCCGCCGACCGATCGAGGGATGGAGAGTTCCGCGTCGCTCAAGGCCCGGCAGGGGCAACGATTGGTCATTACCGACGATAATATGGGCTGGGAGTGGCGGGACCTGCCCGCGAGTGCCTCGCACTGATCCGAATACATGCAACCAAAGCGAGCCGGCACGAAGTACTTGCCGCGTCAATTCTTGGCGGGTGTCTCATCACAGGCGGGACACGGAAGTTCATGGCCGAGATGGTACTGGCGGCCTTCGGGAGTGACGACCCAGGGGCGGGTGGTCCAGGGCGGGTTGTGGCGGACGTGCTGGTTGTGGCCGCACTCTAGTTCGGCAACCCAATCGGCGTGCTCGTCTTGATGAAAACCGATGATTTTGCGTTTGGCCATGGGGGAGACTCGCTGGCGGTGGTCAGAATACATCTTTCGGGATCTTGCCTTAACCGCGAAAGGGGCCCCCTCCGAGAACCCCTCGGAACTCGGGGGCCAGCAGGGTGAGCAGGCCGCTGCACGGGTTATCAGTTGTGCAAACGAGGCGGTGCGAGCGCTTTCCCTGGCTTCCTTTTTGCTAACCTAAAAGTACGCAAGGACATATTGGCTGGGCGGACTGGGTTTCCATTGGCCCTGGGACGCGAATCCGGCCTGGGCGAAAGAGGAGTCTGACGTGAAAATCGCATCGATTTGCATGCTTGTGAGCGGAGTTGTGGGGATGGCGGCTGCGCCGGTGTTTGCGGGGGCGCTGCCCGCGGGTGACGCGCAGGGCCAAGCCATCGCGGCGGCTCCTGCAACCGTGTCGCGCACCACCAAGGCGGTGAACTACCGGCGGGCCGGTGGGTCCACGAAGATCGATTTTCAGGCTACGGAGTTGATGCAGGGGGCCTCCGGCGAGGCCAAGATGGACGTCAAGAGCAACCGCATCGAGATCGAGGCGCGCTTTGACGGGCTGCAGGAAGCGACCAAGTTTGGGCTGGAATATCTGACTTATGTGTTGTGGGCGGTGTCGCCGCAGGGCCGGGCGGTCAACCTGGGCGAAGTGGTGCTGAAGAACGGCAGCGGCACGGTGAAGGCCATCTCCGACATGCAGACGTTTGGAATGATCGTGACCGCGGAGCCGTATTTTGCGGTGACCCAGCCGGGCGACGAGGTGGTGCTGGAGAACATTCTGGCCGCGGACGCCAAGGTAGAGAACATCGACGCGAACTACGAATTGCTGGGGAAGGGGATTTATTCGTCGTCGAACACCAAGATCGAGAACGCCATTTTCGGGATCGACCGCAAGACGCCGCTGGAACTGTTTGAGGCCCGCAACGCGGTGCGCATCGCGCATATTGCGCAGGCGGACAAATACGCGGGGTCCACGCTGGCCAAAGCCGAAGAGAAATTAAAGAGTGCGGAAGACGCTTACCGTGGGAAACGGGACAAGAAAACGGTGGTGGCGTCAGCACGCGACGCGGTGCAGACCGCCGAAGAAGCGCGGGTGATGGCCGTGAAGCAGGCGGCGGAAGAGCAAGCCAACGCCGCGGCCCTGGCGGAAAAGAAAGCGGCGGCGGAGCGCGAAGCCAAGGCGCGCGCGGACGCGGCGGCGGAGATTTTGCGGCGGCAGCAGGCGGACCAGGCTCGCGATGCGGCAGAGCAAGCGCGCACGGAAGCGGAAGCCGCCAAGGCCGACGCGGAGCGCATGAAGCAAGAAGCGCAGCAGGCGGCGCAGGAGGCGGCGCGGCAACGACAGGAAGCGGAAGCGGCGCGGGCGGCGGCGTTGGCGCAGCAGCAGGCGGCCGAGGCGGAAGCGGAGAAAGCGCGGCAAGCCGCGGCACAGGCGGAGAAGGAAAAAACGGATTTGCGCGCGCAGTTGCTGGCGCAACTGAATTCCATCTTGCAGACGCGGGATTCGGCGCGGGGCTTGATCGTGAACATGTCGGACGTGTTGTTCGACACCGGGAAATACACGCTGAAGCCGGGGGCGCGGGAAAAGCTGGCGAAAATCTCAGGGATCGTGTTGGCGCATCCGGGGCTGAATTTGCAGATCGAGGGTTACACCGACAGCGTGGGCAGCGACGAAATGAATCAACAGCTTTCGGGGCGGCGCGCGGACTCCGTGCGGGATTTCCTGGCGGAGCAGGGAGTGCCGGGTTCTTCCATGGCGGCGAAGGGGTTCGGCAAGACGCAGCCGGTGGCTTCCAATGATACCGCCGAGGGGCGGCAGAAAAACCGGCGGGTGGAGTTGGTGGTTAACGGCGACGCGATCGGGACCGGCGCGACGAGCGCGTCGGCAAATCCTCAATAAAACTAGCGGGCTTCTAAGCGGTTGCGGGAAAGAACCGACACGCCGGACTTAAGCCCAGCGCCTACACCTGCGGGCCTACACCTGTAGGACGTCGCCTTCGCGGGCGACGATTTCGTACAGTACCGGATTCACGAAGAAACCGAGAAGCAGGCGCGAGAGTAAGCCGGCGACCACCACGATCGCGAAGGGCTTTTGTGTGTCACTGCCGACGCCGGTGGACATGGCGGCGGGCAGCAGGCCGAGACAGGCGACCAGCGCGGTCATCATGATGGGGCGGAGGCGCAGCAGGGAAGCGTCGCGGGTGGCATCGCGGACGCGAGGCACCTTCCAGGCGCAGCTTGTTGATGTAGCTGACCAGGATGACGGCGGTTTCCACCGAAACGCCGAGCAACGCCAGCAGACCGAGAATGCTGGAGACGCTGAAGGGGATGTGCGTGAGCTTGAGCGCAATCAGCGCGCCGACCGGCTCGGTGAGGACCACGCCGAGGGCAATGGTTATCGGGAATTTGAAGTTGCCGTAGAGCGCGAAGAGGATCAGGAAAATCAGAAATACGGCGAGCGGGCCGATCACGTAGAGCTGAGATCTGGCTTCGAGCAGTTCGGTGTATTCGCCGCCCCAATCGAGACGATAGCCCTCGGGGAGCTGCACGGACTTGGCGATGGCCTGCTGGCCGGCCTTGACGATGCCTTCCAAGTCGCGCCCGGTGACCGAGAACTGAATGCCGATGTAGCGCGAATTGTTTTCGCGATAGATGAAGGATGCGCCGGTGGATTCCTTGATGGTGGCCAGCTCGGAGAGCGGAATCTGCTGGCCACCCGGCGTGGGCACGAGCAGGTTGGCGATCTGGCGGGCATTGGAACGATACTGCGGCTCCATGCGGACGACGAGGTCGAAAAGTTTTTCGCCCTGGATGACCTGAGTGGCGGCCTGACCGCCGACGGCGGCCTCGACGACGGCTTCCACGTCGGCGACGTTGATGCCGTAGCGCGCGATTTTTTGGCGGTCGGCGTCGACCAGCAGGCTGGGCTGGCCGAGCTCGCGGACGACGGTAAGCTCGGTGAAGCCCGGGGTCTTGTCGAGAGCGTTTTTGATCTCGACGGCTTTTTTCTCGAGGACGTCGAGGTCCGGGCCGAAGATTTTCACGGCGAGAGCGGACTTGAGGCCGGTGAGGGCTTCGTCGACGGCGTCTTCGGCCGGCTGGGTGAAATTGAAGATTACGCCGGGGTAGGCTTCGAGTTTTTTCTCCAGGTCGCGAGTCAGCTCTTCTTTGGTGTGAACGGAGCCGGATCGCCAGGAATTGTCGTCGTAGGGTTTCAGGCCGACATAAAACTCGCAGTTGAAGAAGCCGGTGGGGTCGGTGCCGTCGTCGGGACGGCCGAGTTCGGAGCCGACCACGGTGACCTGCGGATATTTCACCAGAATATTGCGAATCTGCGGAGCGAACCTGGCGGCTTCGTCGAAGCCGATGGTGTAAGGCATGGTGGCGCGAACCCACAGCGCGCCTTCGTCGAGATGCGGCAGGAATTCGCCGCCGATCAGCGGGACGAGCAAGAGCGTGGCGCCGAAGATGAGCAGGGCGGCGATGACCGTGAGTGCCGGATGGTTGAGGCACCACACCAGGCGGCCGGCGTATTTGTCGCGGATCCAGTTGAAGACTCGGTTTTGCTTTTCTTCGACGCCGCTGCGGAACCAGTACGAAACGACAACGGGAACAAAGGTGAGCGTGAGGATCAGGGCGCCGACGAGAGCGAAAGCCATGGTGTCGGCCATGGGATGGAAGAGTTTGCCGGACGGGCCGGTGAGCGCGTAGATGGGGAGATAGCCGGCGATGATGACGGCGACGGAGTAGAAGATGGGGCGGTCGACGTCGCGGGCGGCGTGCAGGATGACTTCGTGGAGCTGGTAGTCCGTGCCGCGGCGTTCGGCGAGCTCGCGGTAGATGTTTTCGACCATAACGATGGTGCCGTCGATGATGATGCCGAAGTCGATGGCGCCGATGGAGAGGAGATTGGCGGCTTCGCCGCGTGGCATGCAGAAAAATGAAGGCGAAGAGCAGAGCCAGCGGGACGGTGAGCGCGGTGATGACCGCGGCGCGGATGCTCACCAGGAAAAAGATCAGCACGATGAGGACCAGGACCATGCCGCGGACCAGATTGCCTTCGACGGTGTCGGTGGTGACGCGCACCAAGTCGCTGCGGTCGTAGTACGGATGAATCTTTGACGTCTGGCGGAAGGACGCTGCGGTTGAGCTCTTCGGTTTTTTGCTCGACGCCGCGCAGCACGTTCTGGGTTTGCTCGCCGCGGCGCATCAGGATGACGCCTTCGACGGCGTCATCGTTGTTCTTGGCTTTGTCCTGGAAGCCGAAAATGCCCAGGCGCGGCGGCGTGGCCGATCACCACCTGGCCGATGTCTTTCACGCGGATGGGAACGCCGTTGTTGCTGCCGACGACGACTTCGCCGATGTCATCGGTGGATTTGATCAGGCCCAGGCCGCGAACGTAGTAGAACTGGCCGCCCTGGGTGTAGAAGCCGCCGCCGGTGTTGGAGTTGTTGGCTTGCAGCGCGTTGACGATCTGGACGACGGGGAGGTGAAAGTTGTAGAGCCGCGCGGGATCGAGCAGCACCTGATATTCCATGGTCGGCCCGCCGAAACCAGAATCGTCGGCAACGCCCGGGACGCTGCGATAGGCGCGCTCGATGATCCAGTCTTCGTAGGTGTGCAGCTCCATGCGGGGAGCGGTCGGGGCTCTCGATGACGTAGCGGTAGACCAGGCCGCTGGGGCTGAAGAGCGGGGCCATGCTGGGGGTGACGCCCTGCGGGAGCGAGGCGTCCGCCAGACGCTGGAAGACTTCTTGCCGCGCGAAATACGGATCGGTGCCTTCGTCAAAGGTGAGGCGCACGTCGGAGAGCCCGTAGAGAGAGATGGAGCGCATGACCACCAGGTGCGGGGTGCCGTTCATGGCCAGCTCGAGCGGCAGCGTGGCGAGGCGCTCGACTTCCTCGGCGGCGTGGCCGGGCCATTGGGTGATGAGTTCCACCATGGGCGGCGAAAGGTCGGGATAGGCGTCCACCGGCATGCGGCGGAAGGAAACCGCGCCGGCGATGACGATGAGCACCGTGAACATCAGCACGACGAAGCGCTGTTGCAGCGCAAATTGGACGATGCGATGGATCATCGGCGGGAGACCTTCCGGCGCGATGCGCGGCGCAGCGAAGCGAGTTGTCGAGTGGCGCGCAAGGGGCTCCTAGTGCTGCAGGGAATTCTTGAATTGCAGGAAGAGGCTGCCGTCGCCGACGACGCGCTCGCCTTCCTTTAGGCCGTCCAAAATCAACGTGCGGCCGTCCTGGCTGTCGCCGACCTTGACCAGGCGGCGGGCAAATTGGTTGGCGGCTGACTGGACATAGACGAACGGCTGATTCTCGGAGTCGCGGAGCACGGCGGCGTCCGGAACGGTGAGGGCATCGCGAAGCGCCCCGGCTTGCACGGTGGCGGTGACGTACATGTCCTTCTTGAGCTTGTAGCCGCGATTCTCGGTGACGATGCGGGCCTGGAGGGTGCGGGTGGTGGGATCGAGGGCGTCGGCGATATAAGAAATTTTGCCGCGGAAGAGGTCCGGGTAAGCGTCCGTGGTGATATCCACGGTGTCGCCGGTGCGCACGTAGGCCAGATCGTTCTGGTAGACGTTGACGAGCACCCACACGGTGCTCATGTCGGAGATGGTGTAACACTGAGTTGAACCGGCTTGCAGGAGCTGCCCGGGGCCAACGAGGCGCTCGACAATGACGCCGCCGACCGGAGCGATGACCGGAATCTGCCCGGTGGTTTTAGGTGGTTCTTTCACCAGCGATTCGGGGTCGCTGATGCCCAGAGCGCGGAGCGCGTCTTCGCTGGACTGCAAATCGGCCTGCGCCTCGGCGCGGTCGGACTCCGCTTGCTGGAGGTCGCGCTCGGCAATGGCTTTGTGATCGTAGAGGTCCTTGGAGCGCTCGTAGTTCTTGTCGGCCAGCTGAAACGTGCTGCGCGCTTTCATGTACGCGGAGCGCGCGGCGGAATAGTCCGGGCTGGTGACGGTGAGCAGCGTCTGGCCGCTATGAACATTTTGGCCGGGCTCCGCGAGGAGCTCCTGGACCGGCCCGCTGACCGGACTGAAAACCGGCGTGGTCTTGAAAGCGTTGTAAGCCACCGCCCCGGTCAGCCGGAGAACCCGCGGGAGTTTGGACTTGTCCACCGGGACGACCTGGACATGCGCTATCTGCTCCGGCGGCACGGTGAACAGATCGGCGGTGTCGGCTTTACTTTCCCCGGTGGAGTAGGAAGTCATTTTGGATTCCGACTCACTGGGACCCGAACAGCCGGCCAAAGCCAGAGCGAGGAAGCCGGCGGCAAGGGCCGCGAGGGAAAGGTTCCGAGCTGGTGTGTGGGTGATCACGGCAGGTTCCTCGTTCCGACGGCTTGGCGCATCTGTTCGACGGCCGTCATATAGCTGGCCAGCGCCTGGCGATAGGCGAGCTGGTTGGAGCGGTAGGTGCGTTCGGCATCCAGAAAGTCCAGCAAGCTGGCGGCGCCGCGCTTGTAGGCGTACTCGGTGATGTCGCGAGACTGTTTGGCCTGATCGACATAACCCCCGCGGTACAGCTGAATGATTTCGTCGTTGGCTTGCAAAGCCGCGTAGGCGTCGACGACGTCGGTGTCGACTTGCTGGGCGGCTTCGAGGGCTTGCTCCTGTGCCTGCGGTGATGGCGTAGCGGGCGCGGGCAATTTCGCCCTGGTTACGGTCAAAGATGGGCAGATCGATGTTGAAGAAAAAGGCGCCGGTGTTGATGCCCGCGGTGTGGGTGTAATCAAAGCTGACGCCCAAGTCCTTCTTTCCGTTGGCTCGCATGAGCGCTTCCTGGCTGCGCGCGGCGGTGACTCCTTGCTGCGCGGCGCGCAGATCGGGCCGGTTTTGCGACGCGAGAATCTTCAAGTCGGCGATGCCTGCGTGCACCGGCTGGTAGTCGAGTTCCCCCTGCACGTCGTAATCGTCGGGAACGGACTCGAACCCCAGGAACTGGCGCAAGCCGGCCAGCGCCTGGATCTTGGCGAGTTTCGCGGCCGACAGGTCGCTTTGAAACTGCAGCAGCTGCAGCTTGATTTTGAGCAGATCGCTCTCGCTCATGTCGCCGGCCTTGTAACGGGCATTCGCTGATTTCCACGGTTTGCTGGAAACTGTCGGCGTCCTGCTGCGCCAGATCGAAGCTCGACTGCGCCAGAAGCACGGCAACGAATTGCTGGCTGGTATTGAAAATCAGCTGCCGCTGGTTGTCGTCCACCTGCGAGCGGGTTACCGCGGTCTGATCTTTGGCCGCCTGGAGGCGATGCTGGCGCTTCTTGCCGCGCTCGAACAGATACCCGATGCCCACATCGAACTGCGCCTGATTCTCGAGATAGTCCGCGCTGAATTGGCTGGGGTTGAAGAGCGGGAAAAATTGACTATCCCAGGACAGGGTGGGATTCGGACGGAGGTTGGCGGTGGTCTCTTCCGCCTGGTTTTGCAGAATCGTGGTGCGGGCCGCTTGCAGGGCATGGTTATGCTGCAAGGCCAGGCGAATGGCTTCGTCCAGAGTGATTCGCGTGGGAGCGTTTTGCGAAGGCGCCGGCGGGACGGCGGGAGCGGAAGGTGGCGGGAGCGGCGGCATCTTCTGCCCTTGCGCCGCGATGGATGCGGGGAGGGCCAGCAGAACGATGGCCGATGCCAATCCTTTCCTCATGGGGATACTCCTACGCGCCTACCACTAGAGACAAGTGCCGAATGAAATCAAAACGAAGGGGAAAATGGCGAACGACTAGAGGGACGGAGGCGCCCGCGGCGATGTCGCGCGCGGAATTGCTGCGGAGACGAGAAACACAACGACCGGGTTTTCCAGCCGGTTCATCACCGGCACAACCGCGACACCCGGCGACTGAGCGACCATCGCGGAACCCGCCGCAGTGCAGAACGGACAAATGTGCGAGCTGGTGGGATCCGAACTCAGGTCGGCGCAGAAATGGAACTGCGCCGCGAGAAATACGATCCCGAGGAGCAACGCCAAAATCCGGAGGCGCGAGAGATTGCTGGGCATGTGCTTACTAAGACGAAGCTTAGGCAAGATTGGTTGCGGGGTCAAGGTCTGGCTGCACGCCGGGGTTTGCTCCTAGAGCAACCAACCGGGGGGTGCGTCCGTCTAAGGTGGTACACTCTGGGTGTAGGTGTATGAACTTGCAGAGATTTATCTTCGGGCGTGGTGGCGCACGGCGGGCGCTGGCGATTGTGGGCTGCGTTGCGCTGCTGTACCTTGCCGCTGGCGGCACATTTCTCCACCACCACACGAATGGTCCGGAGACCACTTGCCACATTTGCCAGACGCTGCACATGCCCGCGCTGGCCGCCGCGCGCCTGGACCTGATCCCGGAAGCGCAGCAAGTTGCCTGGCATGCGTCGCTTCCGAAGCATGTCGCTCAATCGAGTTCCTTTTCTCTCCATCGGGCCTCCCGAGCTCCCCCAACCGCCGTTTAATCCTACCGCTCTGATCTTTCACTGCTATTCCATTCGCTGAGCCCCGCAACTGGGCTGGCGCCGCCGTCAATTATTTGATGGCTTCTATCCACGCTTCTACCCACAGATCCCTCATCGGGATGGAGGAAAAATGTTTAAGGGTTTGCGCAGCAGCAGCTACGCGCTAATCGTTTTGAGTTTGAGTTTTTTGTTTTTGACAGCGCCGGGCCGGGCGCAGTTGGGAAATTCCGGCTCGATTGAGGGTATGGTCAAGGATCCGTCCGGGGCGGCGGTGGCCAACGCCACGGTGGAGATTTCCTATGCGGTCAGCGGGTTCGACCGGCGAGACAACTAGCGGCGCCGACGGCACGTTCCGCTTCACCAACGTGCCGTTCAACACCGTATCACGCGGTGGTGACCGCCGTGGGATTCGCGCCGTACTCCGCAGGACGTCGATGTGCGCTCGTCGGTACCCACGCGCCGTGCAGATCGCGCTGAAAATCGGCACTGCGGAGACCAGCGTGACCGTGGAGGCCAACGATCTGGTCGAGAAGGAATCCACCTTTCACACCGACGTGGACCAAGGGATCATCGATCGGCTGCCGCTCGAGAGCGCTTCGTCTTCGGTGACCTCGCTCATCACCCTGGTGTCGCCCGGGGTCGCCGCGGATTCCAACGGCAACATGCACGGGTTGGGCGATCACGCGCAGAATTCGTTTTCCGTGGACGGCCAGGCGATCACCGATCAGACCAGCAAGGTTTTTTCCAACCAGATTCCCGCCGACTCCATTCAATCGCTGGAAGTGATCTCTGGAGCGCCGCCGGCGGAGTTTGGCGACAAGACCAGCCTGGTAATCAAAGTGACGACGAAATCGGGGCTGGGCGTGACCCGGCCGACCGGCAGCGTCACCACGTCCTACGGGAGTTTCGGGACCGCCAACGTCGGATTCAATCTCGCCTACGGAACCAGAAGTGGGGGAACTTCATCGCCGCAAACGGCTTGAGGAGCGGACGCTTTCTGGATCCTCCGGAGTTCACGGCGATTCCACGACAAGGGCAATCAGGTAAACGTGTTCGATCGTGTGGACTACCAACTGTCGCAAAAGGACTACGATCCACGGGAACTTCCAGTACACGCGTTCCTGGTTCCAGACGCCCAACACCTTCGACAACCTCAACGTCCTCGATCCCAACGGCAACAACGTCGGCGACACCGACCAGCGCTCGAAAATCGGCACGTTCAACATCGCGCCGACGTGGACCCGGCTCATCGGTACGACGGCGGTCTTGACCTTTGGGGGCTTTCGTACGGCGCGACCAGTACAACTACTATCCGAGCAACAATCCCTTTGCGGATTTTGGGCCGATCAATTCCGAGACCATCTCTCAGGATCGCAGCCTCACCAATGCGGGCCTGCGCTCGGACATCTCGTACGTGAAGGGCATCCACAACGTAAAGGCCGGCGTCACGTATCAGCATACCTTCCTGGACGAAAACGACCGCCTGGGGATCATCGATCCGGGGCTATTGCCGGCGACTACCGACGCCAGCGGCGCGCCTTGCTTTGACCCCACAACCAACGTCGCCGTAGCCGGCACACCGTGCGCGACCTTGCTTCCTTTCGACCTCACGCGCGGCGGCGGCCTGTTCGGCTTTCGCGGGCACGGCGACATCAAGGAACTTTCTCTCTACGTCCAGGACACCATCACGAAGGGAAACTGGTCCTTTAACCTGGGCATCCGGGGAGACGTGTACAACGGCCTGTCGTCGGCCAGCCAGGCGGAGCCCCGGCTGGGAATCGCCTACAACATCAAACCCACGAACACGGTGCTGCGGATTTCCTACGCGCGGACCCTGGAGACCCCCTTTAACGAAAACCTGATTATCGCCAGCACCGGCTGCAACTCCGCGGTGATTGCCGGCTGATTCCGTGCGTGCCGGCAAACTCCCCGGCGGGATTCCGGAATGAGTTCCACGCCGGTCTGCAGCAGGCATTTGGAAAATACCTGGTGCTCGATGGCGAATATCTCTGGAAGTACACGCACAACGCCTACGACTTCAGCGTGCTGGGCAATACACCGATCACCTTTCCGATCGATTGGCACAACTCCAAGATTCCCGGCTTTCTGCTGCGCGCCAGTGTGCCGAACTTCCATGGATTCAGCGCCTTGGTGGTGATGTCCAGCGTCGCCGCTCGCTACTTCCCGCCGCAAGTCGGCGGATTGGGAGTGACCGTGGGGCAGAGCGGATCGGTTTTCCGCATCGATCACGACGAAACCTTCAACCAGACCTCGCACTTGCAGTACCAGCCGTGGAAGCGCGGGCCGTGGTTGGGCTTCAACTGGCGGTACGACAGCGGCCTGGTGGCGGGGGCGGTCACCGACTTTGCCACGGCCCTGTCTTTCGATGCCGACCAGCAAGCGTCCATCGGCCTGTTCTGCGCGGGTCCCGGCGGCCAGAGGATCATGGCGACGCTCGCGTCTCCGCTCAGCAATGCTCCCGGGAGCTGCGGTGCCGCTCCAACCGGCACAGGCGCCACGCGCGTCAAAATTCCGGCCGACGGCACGGAAAACGACGACAAGAACGCTCCACGCATCGCTCCGCGGCACTTGTTTGACATGAGCGTCGGCGAGGACGACCTGTTTCACGGCGACCGCTTCAAATGGAGCGCGCGCTTCACGGTCATCAACCTGACCAACAAAGAAGCCCTCTACAACTTCCTTTCCACATTCAGCGGGACGCACTTTGTCTCGCCCAGGTCCTACACGGCCGAGCTCGCCTTCCACTTCTAAGCAAGTTGAGGGGAGAAAGAGCCCTGCGGGACAACCAAAGGTTGTCTCGCGGGGGTCATTTTATGGCAGAGACCAGCGAGATTCGGAAGCGCAAGGGGTTCGCGTTAGAACCTCTCCGGAAGCGGCTCGACTCCGCGTGGAAGTATCCCAGTGCGCGCGGGACGCAAGAAGAACTCCTGGTATCGCTGCTTTTTCGAGCTAGCATAAAACTCCAGAAAACCTTCGATCGCTGCTTCGTCCGGTTCCGGATGACCGCGCAAGAAGCTGCGGTTCTGATTCGTTGTGTGGATGCCGGAGAGATTTCCGCTCGAAGACTCGCTGACATCATGAGCCGAGACAAGGGCAAAATCACACGCTTCGTGGACCGGCTGGAAGCTGGAAGTTTTCTAAGCCGCAAGAGCAATCCGCGGGATCGCCGGTCGCTGGTCATCAAGGCGACGAACCGGGGTAGACAGGTCGCGCCGCGGTTGAAAGTTATGTTTGAAGAGGTCCGCAGGCAATTCTTTGCGGGAGTTTTGGCCAACGACATCGATCAGCTGGGATCGGTTCTGTCGCAAATGTGCGCCAACGCTGATTTCCTGTATCAGCACCAGGTTGCTGGGGATCGACGAAGAGACAAGACTCGCGCCGACGGCGGCCCTGCCGCCCCGCAGGATGAACCGGAATGAGTACCCGCACCAGAGTCGGTGTGGTCTTGTTGTTGGCCAGCA
Organism: uncultured Acidobacteriota bacterium; assembly: GCA_963788495.1. Taxonomy (GTDB): domain Bacteria; phylum Acidobacteriota; class Terriglobia; order Acidiferrales; family UBA7541; genus Acidiferrum. Next base: position 316,179 of record CAWBGX010000011.1, read on the forward strand.
CTTCGTTCTTTGCGATGCCCCTGCGAGCCACCAGCGTCGTGGCCTTGATTGACAAGGCCAATCACATGCTGGTGATCGCCGCCGATTGCCGCGTAACTCGCGAGCTGGCGTGGGGCTCGGAGTGCAAGATCATCTACGAACCTGGTTGTGTCGTGGCAATCGCGGGCCTCTACGAAGAAAAAATAACTGCTTTCAATCTGCGGCAGCTTGCCGGTGCCGCCTGCGGGTACCCTGGCGACCTGCGTGCGAAAGCGGAAGCATTTCTGCGGCTTGCCAAGACTCCATACGAACGAGCCGTGCGTCATATTCTTGACAAGGATCCAAGCGACTTTCAGCGGACGATAGAAAATAAGCCGACGGAGGTTATTTTTGCCGGGCTTCAGGGGAACCATCTCGCTTTATTCGTAAGGGGCCTGGTGTCCGACGCAAACGGCCGGGTCATTCCCGAGCGTTACGAGAGCACGGACACAGCGAAGTCTCCTATCGGCTATTTTGCTGGCCTCAATCGTCATATCCGGGAACACGTAAGTTCTCATGGTCAATGGGAGCGCTTGGGATATCCCGCGGCCGCGCGCCAGTTTGTCGAAATGGAGATCAGAGAGAACCCTGATCTGGCTGGCCCTCCGATTTCCGAACTTGAGATTGATAGCCGCGGAACAGTTCGTTGGATCTCCCGAGGTGCGTGTGACGCTGCCGAGACCGACTGACAGGGTCAGGTGTCTGTCGTGGTAGGTTGATTCCCCGCTACTGGCCCTTTGGCCGGTTACCGGAGCGCGACTCCGGATGGGCTTGGGAGGTCGGAATCCCGCGGTGGGACGCTAAAATTGAAGACTATATTGAGAGAGCGCCCTTCTCCGCTTCTCAGAAACTGACCCAAGAAAATGAACAAAATGGCTTCAGGAGTAGTGCGCGCTGTTCGCCGGACCGTGCTGGCGGGGTTGTTGCTGGCCGCAGGCCCGGCTTTCGGCGGGTCGCCGCAAAGCACCAGCCAGGATACTGCCTCGGTTACCGGCAAGGTCACTGTGGCCAACGGGGACGGGGGCACAGACGCCTTCGCCGGTGTCACCGTGAAACTGACCGGTCCGGCCTTGGCGCCGGCGCCCCAGTCGGCGGTGACCGATACGGAAGGCCGCTACCAGTTCGTCCATTTGGCCGCCGGACGGTATACGTTGGAGACCAGCGAGGACGGCTTTCAGCCTTCGTCCAACACCGTCATCGTTAGCGCCAGCCAAGCGGCGGTCGCGGACATCGTTCTAAAGATTAATTCCGTGGACCAACAGGTCGAAGTTCAGGCGCAAGCCGCAGAAATTGCCACCCAGAGCTCCGGGGTAACCGGCACGGTCAGCGCCCAGCAATTGGACACCCTGCCTTTGCCCACGCAAAAGTTTACGGAGGCCTTGACCCTGGTGCCGGGGGTTATCCGCACCCGCGAGGGCAAGCTCAGTTTCAAGGGCCAGTCCGAAAGCCAAGGGATGCTGGTGGTGGACTCGGTGGAGAACGTTGATCCCGTTTCGGGCAGCTTCTCGATTCCCATCCCGGTCGAAGCCATTCAAGCCATGACCGTCTACAACTTGCCGGAGAGCTCCGAGTACGGAGGTTTTTCCGGCGGACTGACCACCATCGAGACCAAGCCGCCTTCCGGCGACTGGCACTACAAGGTGATGGATTTCATCACCTCCTTCCGGGGGAAGAGCGGCCATCTTTCGGGTCTCGGCAACTGGACCCCACGGCTGGAGTTCGGTGGTCCACTGGTGAAGGACAAGATCAATTTCTCCGAAGAGGTGACCTACGAAATCCGCAAACAGCCGGTGCGCGGGCTGCCCTGGCCGGTGAACGAGACCAAGACGCGGAGTATCACCTCCTTTACTGAACTCCAGTTCATCTTGTCTCCGCGGCACTTGGTCAACGTCAGCATGAATGTCTTCCCCATGTCGCTGCAGTTCGCCAACATCAATACCCTGGTGCCGCAGACCGCATCCGCGGATTATGGCCGGAATGGGGCATCCATCGGCGTTTCGGACTCCTACCAGTTCGCTTCCGGCGCGGTGCTGAACACCATCGCCCGTTACACCCGCTTTGACGCCGACGTGCGTGGGCAGGGATTCGCCGACATGGAAATTACGCCCGAAGGGTGGGGCGGCGATTTCTTCAACAGTTCGTCACGCAAGGCCAACCAGTGGGAAGTGCTGCCTGCGTATCAGCTTCCTGCGAAGTCCTGGCTGGGCAGCCATGAAATAAGGTTTGGCGCGGACGTGCTGTACCGCTCCTACAGCGGCAGCAGCCTCTCGCATCCCATCGACCTGCTCGCGCAGAATGGCTTGGTCGCCGAGCGCATCGACTTTCAAGGCGACGGCCTGTCGCGCGCTAGCGACGCGGAAATTGCGGAATTCGTCCAGGACCACTGGAGCCTGACCAGACGCTTGACGCTGAACTTCGGAGCGCGCTTGTCCAGCCAGACCACCGGTCGGGAGGCCGCGTTCGCGCCGCGCGCCGGTGCTGCCTATGCGCTCAATGGCGGAAGGACCGTGGTTCGCGCCAGCGTCGCGGAGATTTACGGCCACGTGCCGCTGCTGGCGGCGGACTTCACGGGCAATCAGACGCGCGTGCTGAGCTTTTTCGATCCCTCTGGCGCGCTGGTAGGCCCGCCGACCGTTCTGCAAAACGCCTATCTCCTCTCCGGCGCGGCTCCGATTGCGCCTGGGGCCTCTGTCGATCCGGGATCAAGCCCGCGGACGTTTAGCTGGAACGCCGAGGTCCAGCAGGAAGTCAGCCAGAAGCTGATTCTGCGGGTGGGCTACCTCGACAGCCATACGGTCGACCTGTTCGTGGTCGATCCGGTGCTCGGCGCGGCTGCCGGGAGCGGAATTCTGGCTCTCCAGAACGCCGGCACTTCGCAGTATCGCCAGGCCGATATTACTGCGCACTACCGCCCCGGCCAGCGCCTCGATCTAAATATGTCTTACGCCTGGAGCCGCGCGCGCGGTGACCTGAATACTCTCGCGGACACCTCCACGCCGTTCGCGACGCCGGTGATTCGGCCGAATGTTTATGGAATCCGGCCCACCGACGTCCCCTATCGAGTCTTGGCTTCGGGGTTGGTTCGTCTACCCTGGAAATTATTTTTCAGCCCGGTGGCCGACCTGCATTCGGGATTGCCCTATTCGCAGGTGGATGTTCTGCAGAACTATGTAGGCACGCCCAACGGCGAGCGGTTCCCGACGTACTTTTCGCTCGATGCCAGGGTGTACCGGGAAATGGCACTGCACCTGCCGTTCACGGAGCATGCCAAGACCCGCAAGTTTCGCCTGGGGATCTACTCCACCGACGTTACGGACCACCTCAATCCCCATGACGTCTACAACAACGTGACCTCCCCTATTTTCGGGCAGTTCGCAGGCTTCCAGAGGCGTTTCGACGGGCTGGTACTCGATATGGTGCCGTAGCGGCCTGATGGCTGCTGCTATTTGCTCGCGCGAGCCAAATACGACTTGGTTTCGGCGAGTTCGGGGCGGTCGGCGCCTGGGCCCGCGATGGCCGCGAGCTTGGCGTAAAACGATTGCGCGGCCCTGGAGTTTCCCGCGGCTTGCGCGGCGTGAGCGGCTCCGTACAAAGAATCGAAGCGGTTGGGAGAGTCTTTCAAAGCGAGTTCGTAAGCTGCGAGAGCCTCGGCGGGCTTCTTCAGCTCCAACAACATATCCGCCAGCATTTCACGCGCGGGCACGGCGAGATTCTGGATGCCCTCCTTGTCCTCGCGGGTAGCCGCGGCGCGCATCTCTTCGATCGCGGCACTCTCTTTCCCTTCGGCAAACGCCAGCCAGGCTTCCGCTTCGCGAAGATCGACGGCCTTCTCGGCGGAGACTTCGTAGCCTTCCTTGCGGCTCTTGACTTCGCGAGCGGCCACAAGTTCCGTCAGTTTTTCCAGATCGCTGCGCGCGGCCGCGATGTCGCCGGACCGCGCCGCGCCAATCGCCCGCGCGAAATACGTGGTGTCTTGCCACAACGGCTTGATCGCGGGAACCGGCAACGCCGCTGCTTCTTTCCAATGGTGCAGCTCGATGGCGTTGCGGGCCATCACGATCGCTTGATGGTCCAGCTTGTCTTCCTCAGACGCGCCCGGGACGCGCATTTCATCCTCGCCGACCTGTCTAGCCTTGGCTTCCTGCCCGCTCTGCAGATACGCGTAGTCCAGATAATCCATGGCATGTGTCTGGTAGTGCGGCTCGGCGTGATGCCCCTCGATGGAATGCTCGGCGGAGATCGCAGCGGCTATGTTGGAAGCGATCGATTCTTGCCACAGGCCTAACCGCGCAAAAATGTGCGAGGGCATGTGCAGCGCATGCGAAGAGTCCGGGGCGATCTTGGCGTAGTGCCGCGCCGCTTCCAGGCCTTGGGGCGCCAATTCTGGAACATCCGTGGCGTGGATCAAATAGTGGGCGACGCCAGGATCGTCCGGGTGCAGACGGAAGAGCGGATCGAGAATGGCGATAGCTTTTTTCCGGTTGGCGAGGTCGTCGACGTGATCGACGTCAGCAAGAGCCACCAGCGAGAGCGCGTAAAAGGCGCTAGCCTCCACATCCTGAGGCGACTGGGCGTGCAGTTGAGCGAGAGCGGCCGAATATGCCTCGGTGCGCTCCGCATGCGAAAGCTTCGGATTATCTTGATAGAAAGCAGCGGCCGCGGCGATGTAACCCTTTTCGCGCTCGGTCGCTACTCCGAGTTTTTGTGCTTCCTGGACGTCCTCTAATCCCCGCTGGAGCGTTCCTGCTTGCGGAAAATCCCACAGTTGGTGATAGCGAGCCATCGCTTTGCCCCAATGCGCCATGGCGCACTTGGCATCCTGCTTGGCTGCGGCGCTGAAGGTCTCCTCGGATTCCGTGTATTGAAACGAGTGCAGCAGCGCAACACCTTTTTCCAGCGCAGGCTGCACTTCCGGCGCGCAACTGGTGGGGAAACTTACTTTGCCAAGCTGATCGGACGGCCGGGCCGCGGAAGCGGCACCGGGACGCACCACAGCCAACGACACAAAGATGAGAGGTGCCGCAACGGAAAGGAAAAGGCTCATTCGACGCATGGAAGCGTCCTCCAAAGACGCAGCAATTCTATACTCTTCTGACGACCAATAGCCCCTTTCCGTTACCACCCGGAGCGCCGCGGTTGGACGCCGATTCCTCGCCCAAGTTACAATGCGGGCGGAGCGGTACTTCGAAGCAGGTGCGGGGACGAAAGCTGTTTGAACCAATGACGAATCTCTGAGGAGCCGCGGATAGACAGCCTGTGTGCACGGCCTGTCCCTTTGGCTTCCTGGCCACAACCGGGAAGCGAACGGGGCAGGAAAGCCTAACGGTTGGCTCGTGGCGCCCACCTAATTCAGAGGTTCACGGCCTAGTTCCCCACGGCTGAGCAGTCCGCTCTTTTTGCCTATGCGCGTTCTTTTCATCGGAGACATCGTCGGCTCGCCCGGACGCCAGATCGTTCACGATCGGCTGGCGGATATCGTTGCGCAGCGCCAGATCGACTTGGTGATCGCCAATGGCGAGAATTCCGCGTCCGGCTTCGGAATTACGCCGCGGCTCGCTGACGAGTTGCTGCAAACCGGCATCGAGGTGCTCACCGGCGGGAACCATAGTTGGGATCGCCGGGAAATACTGGAATACATGCCGCACCAGCCGCGCTTGCTGCGGCCGGGAAATTTCCCAGAGGGCAATCCGGGGAGCGGGCTGTACGTGGGCACGGCCAAGAACGGCGTGAAATATGCCGTCCTGAACCTGCAAGGCCGAGTTTTCCTGCCGGCGATCGAAGACCCTTTTCGCAAAGCCGACAGCGAACTGGCCAAGCTGCCCGCGGACGTCGCGTTTGTGCTGGTGGACATGCACGCGGAAACCACCAGCGAGAAAATCGCCATGGGCTGGTACCTCGACGGTCGCGTGACCGCCGTCGTCGGCACGCACACCCACGTGGCCACCGCCGACGAGCACGTTTTGCCGCAAGGCACCGCGTTTATCACCGATGTGGGCATGACCGGTCCGCACGGCGGCGTGATTGGCATGGAGCGCAACGCCATCATCAAGCGCTTCCTGGATGGCCTGCCGGTGCGATTCGATGTGGCCAGCGGCGACGTGCAGATGAATTGCGTGCTCGTTGAAACCGAGGATGGTGGGCCGCGCAACGCCGCGGGCCGACTGCCAGCCCGCTCCATCGAGCGGCTGCGATTTCACATTGATTAGTTGGCGTCCGGTGTTTTTCCGGAGCGCAACGCAGGGCAACCTTGGCACGTCCGAAGTAATCTGAGGATTCATGCAGCAAAAGATGGGTCTCACCTTGAGAATCTTGGCGGCGTTGTGTCTGCTCGGGTGTGTTGGAGCTTGCGCGCTCGCTCAAGCAGAAGGTGAACTGACCGCGAAGCGAAGAATCCTTTCCGACCTGGGCCCGGGTCTGCGCGCCGTGCGGCGGGGGGCAGACGGACGCACGTACGTGCTGGCCTCGCCTTCACCCGGCTTGGTGGTTTTTGATGCGCAGGGCAAGCAAGTATTGTCGCTTGGAGCGGCCTCGGCGGCCGGCAAAGGCGCGCGCACGGGCATCACCTTCGGTGAAGATTGCGACGTGGACGCGGAAGGCAAGATCTACGTCGCGGACCGCGGCGCCAATGCCATCGAGATCTTCTCGCCGGACGGCGCGTTGCTGCGATCGACCTCCGTGACCGCGCCGCTGTCCGTCGCCGCTCTCGGAGAAGGAGAGGTCGCGGTTGCCACTCTGCGCGACCCGCACCTGGTGGTGGTCTTCGATAAAAATGGGCGTGACGTGCGCGAATTCGGCGATCCCGAGCAGATCACCGAGCGCCAGGACCTGAATCGCTTCCTGAACATTGGGCAGCTGGCCACCGATGCGCTCGGGCATTTGTACTACGCGTTTGGCTACACACCGGAGCCGACCGTGCGGCTATACGATCGCTATGGCTACGCCGCCGGGCAGGACATTCAATACCTGGCGCTCGAAGCGGCGCCCGAGGCCCAAGCCGTCCGCCGCGAAATTCAACGGCAAGAAAAAAACTCCAAGTCGCCGGCGTTCAAGCGGGTGCTCACCGCGGTGGGCGTTGATCGCACAAATGGCGAAGTATGGATGGCCGTCGGCAACACCCTCATTCATTTCGATAAGGATGGCAACCGGCGCGCCAGCTACCAGCTTTACACTCCGGAGGGCGCGCGGCTGGAGGCCCGCACCATTCTCGTCGAAGCGGATCATCTGGTGATCGGCAACGATCCCTTGGGCATCTACGAATTCGATCGGCCGGAGAAAAAAAATGCGCCGTAGCGGGAGTTTTCCTCAGGCGTTTTTCTCGCGGCGGCGGTGAAATATTTTTGGCGGTCGTAAAATGTTTGTAAAATTGCCTTGCAAACCGCGAGAGCGCCGCGAAGTTGCACTACTCTGGTGCGTGTGGAAAAACTGTGCACGAGATGTGCATGACGCTCCGAGCCTTCGTACACTTTTCGCTTGCTCCATGCGCTTCAATCGGCGACAATCCCGCGCTGTCCAATAGCGGTTGTGCGTTGGCCGGTTGGACAGGTCGGGCCGTGAACGGCAACAGGGGCACGCTTAGGCATTCCCAGCGAGGGTAGAACCCCGAAGTCTACAGAAAGATGCAGATGGGCCTGCTTTCCACAGCTTTTTCACATCTGTGGAAATAGCACAGGACCCGCTTTTCTCTTGCGATGACAACTGCAATCCAAACCGGGCGTGAACGCGAAGCGATCAACTCCTGGGAAAAATTTCTCGAACACGTGAAGTCCCGTGTCAGCATCAACACCTACACCACCTGGTTCCAGCCCACGCGCCTCAATCGCGCCGAGGGTGAAACCTTGTACGTGCAGATTCCCACCGCGGTCTTCCGGCAGGTCCTGACGCGCACCTACGGCGAAATCGTAAAGGCCGTCTTCCACGAAATCGGCACTCCCCATATGCGCGTGCAATACGTGTGCACCGAGGAAGAGCCGGTGGCCGCGGCGCCGGCGGTCGCTCCCGTGAAGCAGTCCAAGCTGGATTTCGAGAGCAGCGATCATCAGTTGAATCTGCGATACACCTTCGATTCTTTCGTGGTCGGCAAGTCCAACGAGTTTGCGCATGCCGCGTCGCGCGCCGTAGCCGAACAGCCGTCCAAGGCCTACAATCCGCTGTTCCTATACGGTGGCGTGGGCATGGGCAAGACCCACTTGATGCACGCCATCGGGCACACCATCAAGAGGCGCAACCCGGCGATGCGCCTGAGCTACGTCAGCGCCGAAAAATTTACGATCGAAGTCATCAACTCGCTGCGCTTCGACCGCATGATCAGTTTCCGCGACCGTTTTCACACCGTGGACGTGCTGCTGGTGGACGATATCCAGTTCATCGCCGGTAAAGAGCGCACCCAGGAAGAATTTTTCCATACCTTCAACGCGCTCTACGAACAGCAGAAGCAGATTGTGATCTCTTCCGACTGCTTGCCCAAGGACATCAACTCGATCGAGGAGAGATTGCGCTCGCGGTTTGAGTGGGGCCTGATCGCGGACATCCAACCGCCGGACCTCGAGACCAAGATCGCCATCTTGCAGAAAAAGGCCGAAAACGACCGCTTCCCGCTGCCCGATGAAGTCGCGGAATACATCGCGCGTGCCATCAAGTCCAACGTGCGCGAGCTGGAAGGCGCGCTGACCCGGCTCATGGCCTATGCTTCGCTCACCGGCGCGACGGTTTCCCTGGCCACGGCGCAGCAGGTGTTGCGCAACATCATCGCCTCGCAGGAAAAGCGCGTCACCATCGACTTGATCCAAAAGCGCGTCAGCGAGCACTTCAATTTGCGCGAGCAGGATCTCAAAGTGCGCAGCAACACTCGCGCCATCGCTTTCCCGCGCCAGGTGGCGATGTACATCGTCAAGCAGCTCACCACCGCTTCTCTGCCGGAGATCGGACGCCAGTTTGGCGGCAAGCATCACACCACCGTGCTCCACTCCATCAACAAGATCGAAGAGATGCGCCGCTCCGACAAAGATTTAAACCGCACGATCACGCGATTGATGGATGCCTTGCAGTAGAAGCGATCGTTTCCGACCCTTCCCTCCCAAGTGTTTTCACTGCAAGCCAGATCTCCCAAATGGAGATCTGCGCTTGCATGATTAATGCGCAGCGCTGCAAAGACAAACGCTGTGATATTTTCCCGCGCAATGGAGACTGTGTAGAAGCCTTGCGAAAGTGTTGGATTTTCTGTGCACGCATGGTGGACGAAACGTTGAACCAAAGCCGTGGGCACGCGAGACGGCGCTGTTTTCCTCGATTCGCACAATCGGCCACTCGTTACTCGTCATGCTAGGAGGAACACTCAACGGAACTTGCCGCGCTTTCCACGTTTGCACAGCGCTCATCATCACAACAAGCTTTATAGATTTAAAATATTTTGAGAATCTTGTTGTGCTGATTATGTCCGGTGGAAATTATAGGAGTGTGTGTCATTGGAGTTCGTAACTTTTGTCTGCCAAAACTCCTTATGCTGCGAGGAGAACGCTTGGCTGTTTTGCACCTGTATTTCCACAGTGCTGCGAGCTTCCCGGGCTTTATACTTTTGTCAAAAGCGAGTACAGTACGGCAGCGGTAAAAATCAGCCAGGGAGGCGGTTGGCCGCCAGCAGGCCGCGCACACAATGACCGCACCAGGAATCGCACGCGAGGAACATCACGAGATGGAATTCAGCGTCACAAAATCCGCGCTGTTGAATGAACTCAGCACCACGCAAGGCGTCGTCGAGCGCAAGACGACCATTCCTATCTTGTCGAATTTGTTGGTAGAGGCCAAGGGCGACCGCCTGACCATTACGGCGACCGACCTGGAGCTGAGCATCCGCACCTCTTGCGAAGCCAAGGTGAAAAAAGAGGGCGCTGGCACCATTCCCGCCAAGAAACTCCTCGAACTCGTGCGCTTGCTGCCCGAAGGCGAAATCAAGTGCAAGCTCCTTGAGAATCATTGGGTTGAAATCGTCAGCGAAAAAAAGAAGTACAAGCTGGTGGGCATGGCCAAGGAAAATTTCCCCGCGCTTCCGGCGATGCCGCATGCGATGGTGAAAATTCCCGCCCCGGTGATGGAAAGCCTCATCGCCAAAACCAAATTCGCGATTTCCATGGAAGAATCCCGCTACACGCTGAATGGCGGCCTGCTTATTTTGAAGCCGGACACCTTAGCCATGGTCGCCACCGATGGACACCGTTTGGCGCTGGCGGAAACCGACCAGAAGCTCGCGGGCCTCAACGGCGAAATGAAGGTGCTGATCCCCAAGAAAGCCATGGACGAAGTGGAAAAACTTGCCGGCGCCGCGGGATCCGAAGCCCAAATCGATTTCGCAAAAGACGAGAGCCATCTATTTTTCCAGGTGGGCCACCGGCTGCTGATTTCCCGCATTCTCACCGGCCAATTCCCGAATTACGAAGCGGTCCTGCCGCGCGACAACACCAAGACCGTGGTAATCGAGCGCCTGGAGCTGAGCGACGCCGTCCGCCGCGTCTCGCAGCTCGCCGACCAGCGCTCGCACGCCGTGAAACTGGCCGTCTCCAAGGACGGCATTGAAATTTCGGCGTCCAGCCCGGAGTATGGCGAAGCGAAAGAAAACATCGACAAGGAATACAAAGGCGATCCGATCGCCATTGGTTTCAATTCCAGCTACATGCTCGATTTTCTCGCCGCCGCCGCCGATGGCCCAGTCAGCATCGAGCTGAAAGACGAGCAATCCGCCGGACAGATGCGCCCGCTCGCCGACGAAAGCTACCGCTATCGCTACATCATCATGCCCATGCGCATTTGATTTTTCGCCGCGCCCTAAAATTCGCTATGGGGCAGCGAGAAATCGCCAATTGTGCCTGCAAATTTCAGCAAAACTTTGACCCTGCATTGTGGAATCTCTAAAAGCAGGTCTGGTCTGTCTCCTATTTTAACATCTCACGTAAACCACTGAAACTAAACCATTTAATTGACTGGGCGACGCGGAAAGTCCTTGAGTAATAATCTTTGATCGAGTACAATTCTGCCTGTTGTTTTGCTCGTTGTTCGGTCCTCCATTTCGGCCCGTTTCGGTGATCTGGGGAACGTCCGCCAAGTGCTTGCGGCCTGAAATTCGGCTCTGCGCCAGGAGCCTGCGCCGCTCGCTTGGAGTACAACTCTTGGGACCGCAGTCCTAAGGGTGAAGAAGTCTTCGCCACGTCTCGCTGCGCGAGATGGGATGAAGCAGTAACCCTACGAGTTCCGGTCGCACGCGATCGGAATCAAAGGGTAAGGCGACGTACGGAGAAGTCCGCAACCACGCCTTCCCTCGCATCGCAGTTCGGAATTGTGAATTTCAGCGTGAGCCGCTGGCCGGCCGCGTTTCCGACGCGCGCCCGCAAAGCCTAGCGCGAGCTATAGCGCGGCACGCCGTGTCAGGAGAATCATGGGCGATAAGGAAGAGAAGAACGACAAGGAGCCGGTGACCGGCAAAGGTCCGGGTCATCAGTACGACGCCAAGTCGATCAAAGTGCTCGCCGGCCTGGAAGCGGTGCGCTTGCGTCCGGCGATGTACATCGGCTCGACCGGGGACATGGGTTTGCACCACCTGGTCTGGGAAGTGGTGGACAATTCCGTCGACGAAGCCATGGCCGGCTACGCCGACGAGATCAACGTCACCATACATGCGGACGATTCCGTAACCGTGGTGGACAACGGCCGCGGCATTCCCGTGGACATGCACGCCACCGAGAAGCGTCCCGCGGCGGAAGTTGTGCTCACCGTGCTGCACGCCGGTGGAAAATTCGACAGCGACACCTACAAGGTTTCCGGCGGCTTGCACGGAGTCGGTGTCTCGGTGGTCAACGCGCTTTCCGATTGGCTGGAGCTGGAAATCTCCCGCGATGGCGCGGTGTGGGAACAGACCTACGAAAAAGGCAAGCCCACCTCGAAATTGAAGCAGACCGGCAAAACGCGCAAGACCGGGACGAAAGTCACGTTTCATCCCGACCCGACCATTTTCGACAAGACGGTCTACAGCTTTGACACGCTGGCGCAGCGCTTGCGCGAGTTGGCGTTCCTCAACAAGGGATTGAAAATCACCCTGACCGACGAACGTTCCGAAAAGACCGCGGAATTTCGCTTCACCGGCGGTATCGGCGAGTTCGTCAAGCACCTGAACCGCGGAAAAACCACGCTGCACGATTCTCCGATCTACATCGAAGGCAAGCGCGGAAACGTCGAAATCGAGATCGCGCTGCAGTACAACGATACCTACGGCGAAAACGTTTTCGCCTTTGCGAACACCATCAACACCGTCGATGGCGGCACGCATCTTTCCGGCTTTCGCTCGTCGCTGACGCGCACTATCAACAATTTCGCCTCGTCGGCGGGGATGTTGAAGGAACAGAAGGACGAAGTGACCATCAGCGGCGACGACGTTCGCGAAGGCCTGGTCGCGGTGGTCAGTGTGCGCCTGCCGCAGCCGCAGTTTGAAGGGCAGACCAAAGGCAAGCTCAACAGCGATATCAAGGGAGACGTCGAACAACTGGTCAACGAAAGACTGGGGGACTGGTTCGACAAGCATTCCACGGTGGCGCGGCGCATCATCGGCAAATGCATTGAAGCGGCGCGCGCGCGCGAAGCCGCGCGCAAGGCTCGCGAGCTGACCCGCCGCAAATCCGCGATGGACTCCAGCGGCTTGCCGGGAAAACTCGCTGATTGCCAGGAGCGCGATCCTTCGCGATGCGAGTTGTTCGTCGTTGAGGGCGAATCGGCCGGCGGTTCGGCAAAGATGGGCCGCGACCGCAAATACCAGGCCATCCTGCCGCTCAAAGGAAAAATCCTCAACGTCGAAAAGGCGCGCTACGACAAAATGCTGGGCCACGAAGAAATTCGCGCCATCATCACCGCGCTGGGCACCGGCATCGGCAAAGACGACTTCGACGCCGGCAAGCTGCGCTATCACAAAATAATCCTGATGACCGACGCGGACGTGGACGGCAGCCACATCCGAACGCTGCTGCTGACGTTTTTCTTCCGGCACATGAAGGAACTGATCGAGCGCGGGCACGTGTACATCGCGCAGCCGCCGCTGTATCGCGTGAAGCGCGGGAAGAGCGAGCGCTACATCCGCGATGAGAGCGACTTTGCGCACGAGTTGATGAAGCGGGCCACCGAAGATCACGTGGTGAAGGCCAAGGAAGGCGTGTCGCTCGAAGGCGCAGGGTTGACGAAGTTCCTCTTGAACGTGCAGGAATATGAAGCAGCCTCGGCCAAACTCGGCCGCCGGTTGCGCGAACCCCGGCTGGTGGACCTGCTCACCGAGAGCGGCCTCGAGAAGAAAACTGACTTCGAGGACAAAAAGGGCCTCGAAAAGCTGTTGAAAGAAGTGGACAAGGCCAAGTTGAAGCTCGAAGGCAAAGTCATTTTCGACGAAGAGCACAGCTTGTATGAAATTCAGTTTGGGCCGCCACACAGCCAGAAAATCAATTGGGCGCTCGCGGCTACCGCTGAATATAAGAAACTCCGGGGCCTCGCCAAGCTTATCGAAGAGTTTAACAAACCGCCGTTCACTGTCGCGCGCAACGGCACCAAAGTGACGAAAGAAAGAGCGCAAGATGTCCTGAACTACGTCGTGGAAGACGCCAAGAAAGATTTCACCATCACGCGATTCAAAGGCCTGGGCGAAATGAACGCCGAGCAGTTGTGGGAAACCACCATGAACGCGGAGACGCGCACACTGCTGCAAGTAAAGCTGGAAGATGCCGTGGCGGCCGAGGATATTTTCACCACGCTGATGGGCGAAAACGTCGAAGCCCGCCGCAAATTCATCGAGGAAAACGCCCTCGAAGTCGTGAACCTGGATATTTGATCGGCCGCCATGCTGTATCAACTGGGCTGGGCGACATTACCGGGGCTGCGCGGCTTGAGCTGCAGCGAGTTTCGCGCGACGGCGACCGCGGCGCCGGACAATGAGCGCGGCGTGGCCGTTGAATTTGCGACAGAAGTTCAGCGGGATGCATTTTTACGGCAACTCGAAGAGCATTTTGCCGCGAAACGCTTCACGAACGCGGCCGATGCCTTCGACACCGTGAAGGCGTTTGTGCTGGAACACTCGGCGAAGCAACGCTAGCGACAAACATATCGCCGGTAGGTCTCTGGGGTTATGTAGGCGCTGGGCTTCAGCCCGGCGTGCGATCAGGCCGGCGGTTCTGGCAAGTTGCGGGGATCGCCCCAGGTTTCGAGATAGAGCTCAATTGCTTCGCGCAGATTAGCAGCCGCGCTTTCGGCGGTGTCGCCCTGAGAGGTGAGGGCCAATTCCGGGCAACGAGCGACGTAAAAGCGGTCTTCACGAGAGATGAGTGCGGTAGAGCGATCGTTCATCAGTTTGATGCTAGCGAAGAGGACGAGATCGAATCAAGCTTCTTAAACTGAACCATAACTGAGGACACATGGCGGACGAGAAAAATACGTCGATATTGCTTCCGGTGGACATTGAAGCGGAGATGCGCAAGTCGTATCTCGACTACGCGATGAGCGTGATCATCGCGCGGGCGCTGCCCGATGTGCGCGACGGATTGAAGCCGGTGCAGCGGCGCATCCTGGTGGCCATGAACGACCTGGGGCTGGCGTCCAACCGCGGCTACCGGAAATGCGCGAAGATCTGCGGCGACACTTCCGGCAACTACCATCCGCACGGCGAAGCCGTGATTTATCCGGCGATGGTGCGCCTGGCGCAGGATTTCAACCTGCGCTACATGCTGGTCGACGGGCAGGGGAACTTCGGATCCGTTGACGGCGATCCACCGGCGGCCATGCGGTACACGGAAGCGCGCCTGGCGAAGATTTCGGAAGATATTCTCGCCGACCTGGAAAAAGAAACCGTCGATTTCATTCCGAACTTCGACCAAACGCGCGAAGAACCGGTGGTGTTGCCGTCCCGCATTCCGAATTTGCTGGTCAATGGGGCGAGCGGCATCGCCGTCGGTATGGCCACCAACATTCCGCCGCACAATTTGCGCGAGATCGTGGACGCGGCGATTTTGCTGATCGAAAAGCCGGATACACCGCTCAAAGAAATAATGAAAATCGTGCCGGGGCCGGACTTCCCGACCGGGGCGTACATTGCCGGCCGCGAGGGCATTGAGGCGGCTTATCGAACGGGACGCGGCAGCTTTATCATGCGCGCCAAAGCCGCCATCGAAGAGACCGGCAAGGACCGCGAAAGCATCATCATCACGGAAATTCCGTACCAGGTGAACAAGTCCAAACTTATCGAGCGCATCGCCGAGCTGGTACAGAACAAGAAGATCGAGGGCATCGCCGACGTGCGCGACGAATCTTCGCGCGAGGGCATGCGCATCGTCATCGAAATCAAGCGCGGCGAAGAGTCGCAGCTGATCCTGAACAATCTTTTTAAGCAAACGCAGATGCAGGAATCCTTCGGGATGATCCTGCTGTCGATCGTGGCCGGGCAGCCGCGGGAGCTGGGCCTGATCCCGCTGATCAAGCTGTTCATCGAGCACCGCGTGGAAGTGGTGCGCCGGCGTTCGATGTACGAACTGCGCAAGGCCCGCGAGCGCGAGCACATTTTGGTGGGCTACCAGATCGCGCTGGACCACCTGGACGACGTGATCCGCATCATTCGCGGATCGAGCGGCCGCGCGGAAGCCAAGGAAAACCTGCTCAAGTACTTCACCGACCAGGAAGTCACCATCACGGAGAACGGGAAGTCCCGGAAGGTGGCGGGCGTCAAGCTCGATGGGCGGAAGTACAAGGTTGGGCCACTCGAGGGAGAAGCGGTTTCACGCGGCGGGGTGATTGGCCTGACGCCGGTACAAGTGGACGCCATACTCGAACTGCAACTCCATCGGCTCACGCAGCTTTCCGTGGACGAGATTTTGAAGGAATTGAAATCCATCCGCGAGCACATCGCCGAGTTGGAAGAAATTCTTTCGAGCGACAAGAAATTGAAACAGGTCATCACTGCCGAATTGAAGGAAGTACACAAAGCCTACGGCGACGACCGGCGCACGCAGATCGTGGACAAAGTCGATGAGATCAAGCTGGAAGACCTGATCGCCGATACCGAGATGCTCATCACCGTGAGCCATGCGGGGTACATCAAGCGCACGGCGGCGGATACGTATCGGCACCAGTCGCGTGGGGGCAAGGGACGCA
Organism: uncultured Acidobacteriota bacterium; assembly: GCA_963788495.1. Classification (GTDB taxonomy): domain Bacteria; phylum Acidobacteriota; class Terriglobia; order Acidiferrales; family UBA7541; genus Acidiferrum. The sequence goes on from CAWBGX010000011.1 coordinate 332,355, forward strand.
TCGGCGCGCGCACCAAGGAAGAGGATTTCGTCGAGCACCTGTTTATCGCGTCGGCCCACAGCTACATTTTGCTGTTCACGTCGAAGGGACGAGTGTACTGGCTCAAGGTGTACGAATTGCCGGAGGCCGCCGCGGCTACGCGGGGCAAGGCCATCTCCAGCCTGGTGAAATTCCAGGAAGACGAAAAGCTGACGGCGCTGGTGGCCGCGCGGAACCTGGAAGAAGAGGGCCAGTTTGTTTTCATGGCCACGAAAAACGGCACGGTGAAGAAGTCGACGTTGACGGAATTTTCCAACCCGCGCTCGACGGGCATCATTGCCATCAATCTGGACGGCAGCGACGAATTGATCGGCGCCAAGCTGACCGACGGGAAGAAGATGATTTTCCTGGCCAGCCACGAGGGCCAGGCGATTCTGTTCCGCGAGACGGAAGTGCGGCCGATGGGCCGCAACGCCGGCGGCGTGAACGGCATGGATCTGGACAAGGAAGACCACGTGGTGAGCATGGACGCGGTGCAGCCGGACTTTGAGATCATCGCCAAAGAGCGCAAGAAGGAAACGCAGAACCTGGAAGAGCTGGAGAACGAAGACATCAAGGATTCGCTGACGACCCTGATGCTCACCGTGGCCGAAAAAGGCTTCGGCAAGCGCACGCCATTGGCGGAATACCGGATTACGTCCCGTGGCGGCAAGGGCGTGGTGAACATGAAGACCACCGACCGGAATGGGTCGGTGATTGCCACGCTGCAGGTGACGGAAGAGTCCGACGTGATGATCATTACCCACAACGGGAAAGTTATACGCGTCCATGCCAACGAGATTCGCGAGGCGGGCCGGTCTACGCAGGGCGTGCGCTTGCTACGGCTGGAGGACGATGACTCCGTGGCCGCCGCCGCCGTGCTCCAGGAAGAAAACGAAGAAGAGAAGAAGTAACTGATCAGAATTGCTGGCACCCCCATTTCGCCGGCGTCTCCTGGATTCCCGATTTGGCACGGGTCTAGACGGCCTTGGTGTTGATGATACCCCCCACCCCCCGGGGTATGTTGTATCGATATCAAAGGAAAGGAGTTGCAAATTGGTATGTTGGAAGTTGTTGAAAACAAAGGGACAGTTTCGCGTTTGAAGTGCGCAGAGATACGCTTTGAACGGCGCCAAAGGATGACGGATTAGGCTGCTCACTCCCCCCTCCCCCTAGCAGTTTGTATGAATATCAAAGGAAAGGGCTTAAGGAAAACGCAGTCCGTAAGTAGCTGATTCTAAAGGGGTGTTTTGCACAATCCATGCGCAAGGGGATTGTGCCGGAACGATGCCCGGACTCGCCTCGGAAACAGTGATCGACGACTCCTGGAGCTTGCAAGGTCTACCGTAGCGGGCCTTACGTCGTCGTGGCGCGGCTGAAAATGAGAAAAGCGCCGGACGTCGGCGCTCTAAACAAACTGTTATCTATTCAAATAGTACCGCGACTGAAGGTAAGAGTCAAGAGCGAACTTTGCTTTGGTCGCAGGCCGGCAGTAACCGGCGTGGTTTCAGAAGGATGACGATGGTGCTAGAATGCGAGGCCTTATGAAAATTACACGTCGGGTTTTGTTGAGTTTGTGCGTTTTGGCGGTGCCGGCCCTGGTTTGGTCGTGGGCGGGGAAGCAGGCTGGGGCGGGCAAGGGGCAGTATCTCGTCTACGTCGGGACTTATACGACCAAACAGGCCAGCAAGGGGATTTACGCGTACCGCTTTGATTCGGCGACAGGGCAGTTGACGTCGATCGGTCTGGCGGCGGAGTCGACGGACCCCTCGTTTGTGGCGGTGCACCCGAGCGGGAAGTATTTGTATGCGGTGAACGAGATCGGCGAGTTCAACGGATTGAAGAGCGGGGCGGTGAGCGCGTTTGCCATCGACGCGAAGAGCGGGATGCTGAAGGCGCTGAACCAGGTGTCGACGCACGGAGCCGGGCCTTGTTTCGTGTCGCTGGATAAGGCGGGGAGGTTCGTGCTGGTGGCGAACTATGACGGCGGGAGCGTGGCGACGTTCCCGGTGCATGACGACGGGAGCCTGGGGTTGGTGGCAGGATTCGTGCAACATTCCGGGTCGAGCGTGGACAAGGAGCGGCAGGAGGGCCCACACGGGCACTGGGTGGGAGTGTCGCCGGACAATCGGTTTGCGCTAGCCGCGGATTTAGGGTTGGACGACGTGCTGGTGTATCACTTCGATGCCTACAAAGGATCGCTGACGCCGAACGATCCAGGGTATACGAAGGTCACACTGGGCTCGGGGCCGCGGCACTTTGCGTTTCATCCCAACGGGAAGTTTGGGTACGTGCTGAACGAAATCGCGTCGACGGTGACGGCGTTTTCCTACCAGGCGCAAAAGGGGTCGTTGACCGCGCTGCAGACCATCGCGACGCTGCCGAAGGAGTATACGGGAGTGAAAGAGGCGGCGGAGATCGCGGTGCACCCTTCGGGGAAGTTTTTGTATGCGTCGAACCGGGGGAGCGCGAACAGCATAACGGAGTTCACGATCGACGCGACGAAGGGCACGCTGAAGCTGGCCGGGGAGTTTCCGACCAAGGGGAAGATCCCGCGCGATTTTGTAATCGATCCGACGGGCACGTTTGTGCTGGCGGCGAATGAGGATTCCGGGAACATCGTGGTGTTCAAGATCGATCCGGCGACCGGTGGGCTGACGGCGACGGGGCAAACGGTGGAAGTGCCGTCGCCGGTGGGGATTGCGTTCGTGGTTGGCGATTAAGAGCTAGTTCAAACGATATCGCTGCCGGCCCTATGTTTCCCTGCCAGCGGTGCACACGTTCCGTTAGTCACGAGTGGCAACGGTCGCCAGGGGTTGCACGTCCCGTTCGACCTTCGCGGCGATCCGATCTTCGGCAATCTCCAGCTCGTAGCGCGTCTGCAAATTCATCCAGAAAATAGGACTGTTTTTGAAATAGCGAGCGAAGCGGAGTGCTGTATCGGCGGTGATGCCGCGGCGCTCATTGACGATGTCAGCGATTCGCGTGACAGGAACACGCAAATCCATGGCCATTTTGTTCATGCTTAGACCGAGAGGGGTCAGGAACTCCTCGTGGAGAATCTCGCCTGGATGTACCGGTTTGAGTTTCTTCGCCATGGGATCCCCCTAGTGGTAGTCAACAATCTCAACTTCGTAGGCGTGTCCATCCCGCCAAGCAAACCAGATGCGCCCCTGATCGTTGACGCGGATGCTGTACTGACCCTTGCGATTCCCCTTCAAGCGCTCCAAACGACTTCCTGGCAGCGTCGAAAGCATTCGGATATCCGACGCTGCGTCGAGCATGTCCAGCTTACGAAGAGCCGAGCGCTCGATGGCCTTGAATCTGCGCACCGAGTGTCGACGAAACAGGCTCTCGGTTTCGGTGCAGCGGAAGGACCGAATCACAAACTAACGTTATACTGATCTCCGTTCCATGTCAATCGGTACATCACGACACACACAAGGGAGACAAACAAATCGCCGATACTGTGAATCAACTCATCCAGAGCGGCACAATGTGGAGTAGAATTCCGCGTTCAAACCAGAGTGAGTTGGGAGAGGCAGATGATTCACGGCAGGCGAATGGGTGTCGGCGCGGCGTGCGGTTTAGGTCTGCTGCTGTGTATGGCAATGACCGGACTGGCTTGGGCGGGGGATGGAGAGACTACGCCGGGGCGGGACCCGAAGCAGGCGGTGGACGAGGCGTATAGCGCGAAGATCAAGAAATATACAACCGCGCCTTACTTTACTTCGCCGCTGGTTGATTACTTGCCGGCTTCGAAGAATGTGCCTACGCCGGAAGTGGTGCTGGGCGATGTTGCGGGGGCGCCGGGAATTTTGCCGTACGCCGAGGACGTGTACAAGTACATGCGGATGCTGGAGAAGGCCAGCGGGCGAGTGAAGGTGTATTCGATCGGGACGACGGAGGAAGGGCGGGAGATGATCGCGGTGGCGGTTTCGTCGGAAGAAAATTTGAAGCATCTCGAGGAGAACCGGGGGCGTTTGGCGAAGCTGGCCGATCCGCGAACGATCAAGCTGGATGATGCGGAAGCCGACCGCATCGTGGCGCAGGCTACGCCGATTTACTACATCACCGGGACGATTCACTCTCCGGAGACTGGGGCGCCCACCGCCTTGATGGAACTGGCTTACCGGTTGGCGGTGGACGAGAGCCCGTACATTCGAGAGATTCGCGAGGGGATGATCACCCTGATTACGCCGGTGGTGGAAGTGGATGGTCGCGACCGCATGGTGGATTTGTACCGCTGGCACCTGGCACACCCGAAGGATTTTTATCCGCCGCTGATTTATTGGGGCAAGTACGTGGCGCACGACAACAATCGCGACGCCATGGGAGTGACGCTGAAGCTGACGGAAAACGTTCTGAATACTTATGTCGGCTGGAAAGCGCAGGTATTGCACGATCTGCACGAGTCCGTGCCGTATCTCTACGACAACACCATCGGCGACGGGCCGTACAACGCTTGGATCGACCCGATTTTGGCCGACGAATGGCAGATGATCGGGTCGCGAAACGTGGCGGACATGACCAAGCTCGGCATGCCGGGGGTTTTCGCGCACGGAGATTTCGACACCTGGTCACCGGGATACCTGATGTTCATGGCGGCGATGCACAACGGCATCAGCCGGCTGTACGAAACGTTTGGCAATGCCGGAGCGGACACCAAGGAACGCACGCTGGAGCCGGAAGAGTACGCGCGGACGTGGTACCGGCCGAATCCGCCGCTGCCGAAGACGTTGTGGTCGCAGCGCGACAACAATAATTACGAGGAGACCGGGCTGTTGACGTCGCTGCACTACTTCAACGAAAACAAGCGAATGTTTTTGAAGAATTTCTATTTGAAGAGCAAGCGGTCGGTCTTGAAGCCGGGGGAGGAAGGGCCGGCGGCTTACGTTTTGCCGGGAGACGATCCGCGGACCGGGTTGCAGGCGGAGTTGCTGCGGGTGCTGCAGAAGCAAGACGTGGAGATTTCGCGGGCGACGGCGGCGTTCCAGGTGACGCTGCCGGCGAAGAAGGCCAAGAAGACTGGCAAGGGCGAAGAGTCCCAGGATGCGAAGAAACCGGCGGAGCCAGTCACTCGGGAATTTCCCGCGGGAAGCTACATCATCCGGATGGACCAGCCGTATTCGCGCATCGCCGATGCGCTGCTGGACTATCAATACTGGAGTCCCGAGGATCCGCAGAAGACGCCGTACGACGATACCGGCTGGACGTTCGGGGAATTGTTCGGAGTGGAAGTGACCCGGGTGACCGACGTGAAGGTTTTGGATGCCGCAATGGAACGGGTGAAGGAAATTCGAGCGCCTGGCGGAGCGCGCGGGGAAGGCGCGGTGTTTGCGATCCGCAATAGCGCGGAACCCGGACTGGCTACGCTGCGCTACAAACTACGGGATGCCTCCATGGAGGCCGCGGAAGAAGCGTTTGAGGCCGGCGGAAAAAGGTTCGATCGCGGCACGATTCTCGTGCGGAACGTGGGCCGTGCGGAGCTGGACCAGTCGGCGGCCGAGGCCGGCGTAGAAGCAATGGCGCTGGTCGGCGCACCCGGAGTCAAGACCCACGCGGTGCGGGCGGCGCGGGTGGCCCTGGTGCATACATGGCTGAGCACGCAGACCGAAGGGTGGTGGCGGCTGGCGCTGGATGACATGAAGATTCCGTACGAGTACATCAGTACGCAAACGGTGGCGAAAGTGGATGACCTCAATGCGAAGTATGACGTCATCTTGTTCCCGCCGGTGGGATATATGGCGCCGCTGACGACGATGGTCGACGGCATGCCGACAGCTTGGGGCAATCCGCTGCCGTGGAAGAACACGCCGGAGACGCCGAATCTAGGCAAGAACGATTCGACCGATGATATGCGGCCGGGATTGGGTTGGTCGGGCGTCGCGCACTTGCAGGCGTTTGTGGCCAAGGGCGGGGTGCTGCTGACGGCGGCGGATACTTCGGGATTCGCGCTTTCGATCGGGCTGGCGGATGGCGTCAGCGTGAGCGCGCCGCAGAAGATGAACATCGTCGGATCGGTGGTGGGGACGCGGCTGGTGGATGGGGCGAGCCCGATTGCGTATGGCTACGACGAGAAGGTTGCGGCCTACTGCGACAACGGCCTGATTTTTTCACTCAGCAGCATTGCGGGATCGCGGGTCCGGCGGCGGCGATTGGGAGCAGAGATGACTTCGCGTCCTACGGGCCGGGGCACGATCAATGACCAGGACTTCACGGTGGGGCGGCCGCCGGTAGAGGCTCCGGAAGAGCCCACGTCGGAGATTTGGGAAAACCCGGTGGTCACCGACGAGCAGAGGATTAACGGGTTCCGGGTGATTCCGCCGGCCAATCGCGCACGGGTGATCTTGCGGTATGCGGACAAGAACGAACTGCTCATTTCCGGATTGGTGGAGGGTGGGGATGAAATCGCGCAGCATCCCGCCGTTGTGGACGTGCCCGCGGGGAAGGGGCACGTGATCTTGTTTTCGATCAACCCAGTTTATCGGGGGGAGACACGGGGGACGTATGCGCTGGTGCTGAATACGATTTTGAATTTCGACAGCTTGAACGCGGGACGCAAGATCGAGGAGAAATAGCGCCAGGTCTTGCTGGCGTTTTTGGCGGGTTGGAGTACAATCCCGGCCATATGGCGAGCCGCAAAGGGAAGAAGACGGCTGGAAAGCGTAAGACGAGCGCTGGCAGGCGGAGCTCCGGTCGCGAGGCGAAGCTGCCCAAGGAAGCACTGACGCTGACGGTGATCCTGCGCCCGCGGGAGGGGCAGGAATCGCTGCTGGAGGCGGAGTTGCGGGCGCTGGTCGCGCCGACGCGCCGGGAAGACGGCTGCCTTACGTACGAATTACACCGCGGGGCGGATGGGCCGGGGGCGTTGCTGCTGCACGAAGTGTGGGCTAGCCGGGAGCATCACAAGTTGCATACGCAGACGCCACATTTTTTGCGGTGGAACGCGCGGAAAGATGCGCTGCTGATTTCGCGCGATGTTAACTTCTGGAAGTTGATCGTCTGAGGCTGGACCGCTGGCCGGCAGGGATGCCGGTGCTACCGGTGTTCCACCTCAGGGCAGAACTTTTCGCCAAGCCTCGAAGTAAACCCCTTCGGCAACCTCGAGACGAGCCCTTCGGAAGCTCCGGGGGCAGCCCTACGAGGCCCCGGGTGAGCCGTTCGGCAAGCCTCCGGGTAATCTCTTTCGCCTAGCCTTTGGGTAAACCGGCACAAGCTGCCGGGGGCGGTTAGCTTTCGGGCGGGGCTACGTAGTAGCCCGGGCGGGCGCGGACCTTCAATCCATTCTTGGCCAGTGTCACTTTGATTTCGTGGTAGCCGGTGTCGTTGGTGCCGGTGGGGGTATAGCTCATAGAATATTGGGAGTGGAGCTCGCCGCCAATTTCATCGATGGCTTTCTCGATGGAGCGGTCCTTGAAAGTGGCCAGATGCGCGCCGCCGGTGCCCGCCGTGGCTACTTCGAGCGGATTGGCAGTGATCTTGTCTTTGACGTGCTGCACCGCCCAGACCACCACGTTCATCAGGTTGCCGCTGCCGTAGCGAGCGTCTTCGGTTTCCGGCGTTTGCACTGTACCCGGCTGCGGAGGCAGGCCAAAGGTTCCCGGCGGGGTGGGGTGGGGTGTGTTGTCCTTGGGAGCGGCCTGCAATTCGGCGCGGGTGGTGGAAAGGCCGACGCTGTAAATCGTCACATTGGAAAGCTGAGCCTGCCGCAGGACGGCGCCGAGGCGGGTGTCGCTGCCCACATCGGTAGCCTCGGAGAGGATCAACATAATGCGGCGTCGGCCGGGGGCGTCGGCGGTGGGTAGCGGGCGCCCGCTGAGCATCTCCACGCCAATGGCCATGGCGTCATAAAGCTTCGATCCCGACGTGCCTTGTTGCAGCTTGTTGAAAGTGTTTTGGATCAGGTCGTGGTTGGCGGTGAAATCCTGGAGCTTGTCGACGGAATCGTTGAAGCCCAGGACGGCGGCTTCGCCGTTGGCGGCCATGACGGTTTCGCTGAGCAGGATGCCGACCTTGCGCAGCTGGGGGAGCAGGGGGGCGATCCGGGAGCTGGTTTCAACCAGGATCACCAGGGCGAGCGCGTCCCCTCCCAGGTCGAAGTGGGTGATCCTTTGCTCGACCCCGTTGTCGGTGATGCGAAAGTCCTTGGCGTTCAGGTTGTCGACCATGTCGCCCTTGGAGTCGCGTACGGTCACCGGGGTGTTGACCAGCGCGACGCGGACGCCGATCTTAGGCTGAAGCGGGGCTTGCTGGACGGAGACGCCGGGTTGCGGGGGCAGGGGCCCCGAGGGCGACTGGGCCGCCAGGGGTAGGGTGGTGGCCGCCAGGAAAGCCAGTAGCGGCGCGACCCGTGGCGGCAAAATCCGTGATGCGAGCGATAGCGTCATGGCAACGGGCCTCCCAACACAGTGTATCCGATTCGACGCAGCGGCAGGGACAGGCGTTGCCGTGGGTGTCCCCAATTCCTAGAATGAAGGTTCGACAATTTTGGAGAACAGTTCATGTCCCTCGGACACACGGCCAAATTAAGGCCGCAGCACGCACCCAAGGCGCCACATCAAGATCCGGCCTTCCTGGAGAGTACGTCGGCGCGGCCCATCCGCATCCTGGCGGAGTACCTGCACCCGCTGGTGCAGCTCAAAAAAGAGGGCATCGGAGACACCATCGTGATGTTTGGCTCGGCGCGCATCGAATCGCACGAGACCTCCCTGGGGCGGCTGACCCGACTGAAGAAGACCAGGACCGCCAAGCTTCCTGCGGCGGAACGCGTAAAGCACCGAACGGCGCTGCGGGACGCCAAGAGCGCCCTGGAAATGTCGCGCTACTACGAAGAGGCGCGCGAGTTGTCGCACCGAATTACCACCTGGTCGCTGACGCTGGGGCCCCGGCCGCGGCGCTTTGTGATTTGCTCGGGCGGCGGGCCGGGCATCATGGAGGCTGCCAATCGCGGGGCCACCGAGGCCGGGGGGAAGTCCATCGGGCTGTCGATCGAACTGCCGCACGAACAGTTTGCCAACGCCTACATCAGCCCGGAATTGAGTTTGAACTTTCACTATTTCTTTATGCGCAAGCTGTGGTTCTCGCAGATCGCGAAGGCCTTGATCGTTTTTCCGGGCGGGTTCGGCACCATGGATGAGTTGTGGGAGATGATGACCCTGCTGCAGACCGGAAAGCTGCCGAAGCACAATCTGATTATCATCTACGGGCGAAAATATTGGGATGAAGTGCTGAACTTTCGCGCCATGGTCCGCTGGGGCATGATCAATCAGAGCGAATATCAAATGCTGCAGTTTGCCGACACTGTGGATGAGGCTTTTCAGCGTATTCGCAGCGGCTTGGAGCAGTACCACATGGAGCTGGATTCGGACTTGTGAGCTGCGGGTAAATAGGCCCCTAGCGGGCTTGGCCTCCTACAGGCTTTCCCTCTGCCGTACGAGTAACTCCGCGTATGGCGGCTGGCGTTGATACGCCTTTATAGTGCCTAACGACCTAGGAACGCTCACCGAAAAACAAGGAGAATCGGATGGAGATACAACATCGCTTGAGAAAGCATGGGTTTGGGAAGTTGATCCTAGCCGGCGCCGCCCTCGCCGGATTCCTGGTGTTCGCGGGTGCGCCCACCGTTCGCGCGGATGAAAGGGAATGCCAACATCGCATGGCGAGAGCCGACCATAAGGTTCACGAGGCCGTGGAACACCACGGCTGGGACAGCAAACAAGCGGAGCACGCGCGGCACGAATTGCAGGAAGCTCGCGAGTATTGCTGGAAGACCGACCACAAGTGGTGGGATGAAGATGACCACCGCTGGCACAGCGATCGCGATTGGGACGACGATCACGGCCATCCGCATTGATTCCGTAGCGACAACGCAGGGCTTTCCGGAGCGCAGCAGGTTGTCTGCTGCGCTCTTTGTTTTGGCGCAGCGCAAAATCGCAGGCAGCGTGGGCCTTTCGGCAGGCCGCGACATTTTTGACGGGGAGGTGTTTTACAGGCAGGACGCCAACCTTACGAAAAGAGCCGGGGAAAGCGCCAGGAGGAGATCATGCAACTGCAATCTCGTTTGAAGTCCTTATTCAAGAAGACGGCGATCGCCGCGGTGGCACTCGGTGGTTTTCTGTGCTTGGCCGGGGCCGGAAGTGCACAGGCTCGAGAGGTCGTTGTGGTTAGGCGCCCAGGGCCGGTAGTTGTTGTGCGACACGGGTTCTATGGGCCGCGGCATGAAGTGATTTTCGTGCACGGCTACCGCGACCGTTTCGGCTGCTGGCATCGCTACTAGCTGGACGGCGGTGGAGAAAACAAAAACGGGGCGCGTGTTGATGCGCCCCGTCGCTATTTTGGGATGAAGAAACTTTAGTGCGTCGTCGTTGTTACAGGCAGTTCCTCGGAAAAGACCGCCTCGAAGCGCTTGGTTTCGTCCTGATCGTGCAGCAGCACTACGGGCACCACCCGCAGCGATTGATTGCACGAACGGCAGTTGGTTACTTCGCCTTGTAAGTCCTGCAAAAAACCATCGGTGAAATGATATTGCGTCCGCTCGCGACGGGCATTTTTCTGGCCCCGAGTGCCGCAGTGGGGACAGACGTATTCGACCTTGTCCTCCTGCGGATCGCGGTCCAGAGCGGCCCAGCCGGTGCGGCGCACGCCTACAGTTTCAATATTGCGCCGGTCCATGGGTTCACGCCTCCTTTAGATCCACGTCCACAAGACATGTGATGCGTTAGGGTGCCACTTCGATACAGCTTCGATAAATTTATTGTTTTCTATCATTTGCGAAGGGTCCGGAGTCTTCACAGCGTTCGATGGAGCTGTTGGGGTGCGGTTGACGAAGGTGGGGCGAAAAATCTTGATCGCCTGGCGGCCCGGGGAACTTGTGGACCGGGCTGGTGTCAAAGGCAGTGAGGACGCGCGCAACCTCACATCCCTGCGAGCGCGGCGCCGGTCTCCTGTGAGAAGCACACGGGAAGCCGGCGCCGCAAAAACTCTTCCTGCTGCCTCGCAGCATTCTTGTGTGGAGGTGTGTGATGTCTGTCGAATCCCAACCTGTTCCTCGTGAAAGTTCCGGTTTTCTGAAAGGCTGCCTCGTCGATGGCGACGCGGAGCAGCGCACACGCGAGCGCCGCGTGCGCCGCCGCGCCTTGGTGATCTCGGTGGCTTTGCAGGGCGCGGCACTGGCTGCGCTGATCCTCGTTCCGTTGTTTGGCAAACCGGCGCGGATTGCTTTTGCCAGCTACATACCGCTGCCTCCTTATCATCATTCGAGCGGAGCGACACATGTGGAAGCGCCGCACGACCAGCAGCGGCGTTTTACACACACAATTTGCGTGACCTGTCCCTTACTTCCTCCATTGACTCCGACCTCGCACGTCAGCGCCGATCCGCCAACAGATGTGGTGCCGCCAGGCATTTCTACGGGCCCCGGCGGAGACACGCCGTGCCCGGGTTGCGTCAATATCGGCGGAGCAAACGACAGACGTCCGCCGCCCCCTACGGACCCGCCGGCCAGGAAGGAGCGAGTGCACATGACGCACCTCGATCCAGCAATGCTGACTCATCGCGTCGAGCCGGTGTACCCCACGCTTGCGAAGCAACTTGGGCGCAGCGGCCGCGTGGAACTCAAAGCGGTCATTGCGACCGACGGCACGATTCAGTCTTTGCAAGTAGCGGGTGGAGACCCGCTGTTTTATCAATCGGCGATGGAAGCCGTACGCCAGTGGCGCTATTCGCCAACGATCCTCAACGGCCAGCCCGTGGAGATCGACACCTACATTTCGGTCATCTACACCATGCAGCGTTGAAGCAGCCGCACCATCGAGGAGAATATCGGCGCACAGGGCCGCGCGTCTGCCTAAACCGCGCGCGGCCCTTCTGCCTACGCCGGGCAACCGATATCAGGCGCCAGCGAGCGACAGGAATACGGAGCTCGCCGGCGGAATTTGGATTAGCGGCTAAAAGTGGAAAACGATGCCGGTGGTTGCGCGCACATTGTTTTGCGGCTGCGCGCTGGGATTGAGGTTGAGCGAATTGACATTCTCCTTGAAGTGCGTCAGCACATAGTCCACCTCGATCGGCCGGATCGAGAAGTGGCGGTTGAGGCGGAAGTCGAAACCCTCACCAATAGCGGTGGTAAAGCTGGTTTGATTGCCGGTGAGGAACACGTTGGGCGTGGCGTGCGAAGCACCGAAAAGGACTTGCGCGAAGGGCGTGATGCGTCCGAGATGGCGGTAGCTGAAGCGGGGTCCCGCAAGGTAACTCCACAGGTTGCCGCCGAAATTGGCGCCATTGGCCGGGCAATTGCCGATCGTGCAGGTGAAGACGTCGGATCTCGAAACGTGATAGCCATCGATTTCAGCGACGCCGCTGAGCCAATGGTTCACGTTGTAGGAAACGGAGAATTGCGCGCCGTTGAGATTGAAACCATGCAGTCCGGAATCGCGGGAAGGATTTCCCCGCATATAGGAATAGCCGGCAAAAACGTCGAACTTGGGCAGGTCCTGCGCGTGCGCTGCCGCCGCGCCGAATACGAAAAGAAAAACGAGTGAAGACACCACTACCTTTACCTTCATAACGCCTCCTAGATGTATGTCCGTCTGTTTACGCGAGCCGGCGTGAGCGCGCGGCTGCGCATTTCGCGGTGTGCCCTAGGCAGGAAGGCAGCGGTCCGCTTTCCCTTTTATTTTTTCTTCCTACACAGATGCGGGAGGGCCGGGGTGACGTTGCAGGGAAACGCAAAGAATTTGCGCGCGTAAACCTCCAGAATTCCGTACGTTCCGTGTTTTTGTAGGAGTGCTATAGGACCGGTTCGCTGACGTGGCGCGCGATGGCTTCGCGGGTCTGATCGCGCAAACGAATGAGCTCATGCCAGTCCGAAGATTCGCCGGCGTCGGCGGCCGGGTTTGCCGCGCGGGGATAAATGGGAGCGGACAAGGTGATGGTCACGCTGGTGGGCCGCGGAAGATAGGTGCCCTCGCGAAGGAATTTGCGGGTTCCATCGAGCGAAACTGGAACGATCGGCACGCCCGCCGCCACCGCGGCCTTGAACGCGCCGAGTTGGAACGGGCGAATGCCATCGTCGGATGTGAACGTGCCTTCGGGAAATACGAACACAGAATCTCCGCGGCGCAGAATTTCTTCCATCTCTTCCGCCTGGCGCAGGCGCGAACTTGCGTCTGTGCGATCGAAAGAGAGATGTCCCATCTGCCGAAGAAACGTGCCGATAAACGGCATGCCATGCACTTCCATTTTGGCGACGAAACGATAAGAAACGCCCAGCCCGAGCATCAGCGGCAGCACATCGAAAAAACTGGTGTGATTGGACGCATACATTTTCGCGCCCGGGATGTCCATGTACTCCTTACCGACGACGCGCACCGGGCAGCCCATCAGCGCAAACAGCACCTTGAGAGCGGACGATGTAAAACGCCCCGCGGCGCGATGGTCGTTGATGAAATTTACGATCGTCCAGGTAGGCACAATCCACAGGAAAAAGATCACGCCGAAATACAAGCCGTAGAGCATCTCCAGGCCACGTCCGATCCATGACGCGAGCGTTCGGCCGAGGCCGCGCATCGCGCCGCCGGCGCTGAGGCGGGCGATTTGCAGCCATGCGGGAGGCTTTTCCGCGGACAATGTGCCGTCCAGGAAAAGTTGCTTGGTCTCTTCGCGGCGCAATTTGCCGCTCGAGGTTTTGGGAATGCTCCCCAGCGGCAAGAGCTCCACGCGATCAGGCGGAAGGCCGAGTCCTTGCGCAACTTGCTGGGTCACTGCGGCGGCAATCGCCGCACGACGCGCGGCATCGCGATCCCGCACTTCGGCAGCGACGATCAGTTTTTCCGTGCCCGAGGCTTCATCCTTTATGCCAAACGCCACGATGCAGCCCTTGCGAATACCTTCCGCGCGCGCGGCGAGTTCCTCCACTTCGTGCGGATACAGGTTGCGTCCACCTTTGATGATGATGTCCTTCACACGGCCGGTGACGTAGATTTCCCCGTCGGCGCGATAAGCGCGGTCGCCGGAATCGACCCAGGCAAACTCATCGGCGCCGGTCGAAGGGCCCAGTGGCAACAACTTTTCGGTCGCGCGGGCGTTGTGGTAGTAGCCAGTGGTGGCCGAAGGCCCGCGGAACCACAGAAAACCCTCGGTGCGGTCGGGCACTTCTTCTCCGCGGTCGTCGACAATGCGTAGTTCGTGATTCGGCAACGCCGAGCCGGAAGAAACAAACGAAATGGAATTGCTGCTCTCCCGTTTAGCGGGCACCGCGTGGCCCTGTGCCGCGAACGTTTCGCGCTCGACGCGATCGACGAGCGGGCCGCGATTGAGCGGCGGCACGGTAACCGCCAGCGATGATTCCGCCAGGCCGTATACGGGGAGGTGCACTTCGTTACGAAAGCCGTATCGCGCGAATCGCGCCGTAAAACGTTCCATCGTTTCCGGATTGACTGGCTCGGCGCCGTTCATGGCCACCCGCCAGGAACTCAAATCCAGGCCCTGGATGTCCTTCTCTGCAATTTTTCGGACGCACAGCTCGTATGCGAAATTCGGCGCGGCCGCAATCGTTCCGCGGTGTTTGTGAAACGCCCACAGCCAGCGCTCGGGGCGCGTGAGGAACGCAATCGGCGACATCACCGCGAGCGGCATGCCGTAGTGCAGCAGCGTGAGCCACGCTCCGATGAGGCCCATGTCGTGGTAGAGCGGGAGCCAGCTGATTCCGACGTCGCCAGGCCCCATTTGCACCGCTTGGCCGATGGCGCGCATGTTGGCCAGCAGGTTCGCGTGCGTCAGCATCACGCCCTTGGGGTCGCCAGTCGAGCCGGACGTGTATTGCAAGAGCGCGATGTCGCTGGAGCGGCGTGATCGGCTGCCGGTCAGGTGTGCCGGCAATGCGCCCGGGGCGGGTGGTGGGGCCTTATCCGCGGCGTCGATCAGTTTTTCCGCGTCGGCCACAGCGGCCAGCGAGCGCACGCGAGGTTTCAGCAGGTGCGCGACCGCTTCCGCGCGGCGAAAGGTCAGCAGCAGGCATACTTCCGCGTTGTTCAGAATGGCCGACTGCCGCGCGGCGTACTCTTCGATGCGGTCGGCGCGAAACGGCGGATAGATCGGTACGGGAATGGCGCCGGCAAGAAGGATGCCCGCGTAGGAGACAAAAAACGCGCGCGAGGTAGGCAGCATGAGCGCCACCCGGCCGCCGGCGGGCACGCCACGGCGCGCGAGTTCCGCCGCGCAACGCTGCCCTGCGGCATAGAGCTCGCCAAAAGTCAGCGTGACGCTGCGTTCTTCGCCGTCGGTATCTTCGGTAATCAGAAGATGGGCGCGATCGGCATCCTGCGCGGCGCGATAGCGCAGCACATCGAGCAGCGTTTGCGTTGAAAAGACGCCGGCTTCCCGGGTTTCGTGTTGGAGCTTCTGCGCGGTGACCGAAGCGCGCAGCGCCGAGGGCGCGCTTTCTTCTTCCGCGGCTCCGGCAGGCACGCCGAGAATCGCACGCGTCAGATCTTCCGGCGTGTTGGCTTCGGCGGCCACGCGATCGGGCAGGCGCACGCCGAACTCTGTTTCCAGCCGCGCCAGCAACTCCACGCGTTCCAGGCTGCCCAGCCCCAGATCGCGGTCCAGAAGCGACGTCGCGCCTAGCATTGGCAGCGCGCCGTGGCTGCCGAGCTCCTCGAGCAAACGGCGGACCACCAGCAGCACGCGCTCTCGCGCGGCGGAATGATCGAGATGTGTAGTAGTCGCAGCCACAGGACTCACGAGGAGGGGGAATTTTCTCTTCCGCGAGAGGCTATCACGCAGTGACGCCGATTGCCACGGCCACGTGCCTCTCCGTTACTAATTTGTATGAACGGCGTGTGAACGCTCCGGCGCGCGTCTACTTGGTCTGCACCAGCACAAAACCCTTTGGCAGCAGCGTGGTCGAAAGGTCCACGCCGGAAAGATCGGCTCCCGTCAAATTCGTTTCGCGCAGGATGGCAACGCCAAGATCGGCGCCGCTGAATTTCGCGCCGTTGACGTTGGCATAGCGGAGATTGACGTTGCGGAGTTTCGCGCCCTGAAAATTCACATTGGAGAGATCGCAGCGGAAAAATTCGATGCCGCTGGCCTGTGCTTCGCTCAAATTAGCGCCGGGAAGAATCGCTTCGGTCATGTCGCTGTTGCGCAGATCGGCTCTGCGCAGATTCGCGCCGGAAAGGTCCGCGCCGGGAAGCTTCGCCTTGCGCAGATCAGTGCCCTCCAGATTGGCATTGCGCAGAATGGCTCCGCTCAGATTCACGCCGCTGAGGTCGGCGCCGGACAAGTCCGCGCCCGTCAGGTCTGCGCGGGCGCCGCCGTCCTGCCCGCGGAAGAACTGCTCGTGGGCAGCCAGAATTTCAGTAAGGCGCCTGCCGTTGTGCTTGATGCTCTTTGGATTCTTCAGTCCCATCGCCGGGTCACCACCCTGTAGTTCTAGCGTCTATTCTACTGGACCCCGTGGCAACCCGGAAAGGCAAAGGGTGCTTCTTTCGAGGCAGACGGCGTCGCGCGGCCCGACGGAACGGCTGTGATACTGTGAGCCAAGCGCGGGCAAGTGGTTCCAGTGGGGGTCTGACGTGAAACATCTCGCAAAACTCTGGCTATTGACGATCCTTTTGATCGCAGGTGCCGCGTCGCCGCGCGTTGTTGCCCAGGGACTCGCCCTTACCCACGTCACGATCGTCGACACCACCGGAAAGCCGGCTGCAGCGGATCAGACCGTCGTCATGGAGAACGGCCATATCACCGCCGCGGGGCCGTCCGTACGTGTTAAGCCGCCGAAAGACGCCCGAGTCATCGACGCGCACGGAAAATTTCTGATTCCTGGCTTCTGGGACATGCACGTACACATCGCCGGTTTGAACGCGGACCCCGCCTGGAGCAAGCAAGTCCTGCTTCCGCTCCTTCTGGCCAACGGAATTACCGGCGTGCGCGACATGGGCGGCGATCTCGATGTTCTCCTGGCCTGGAAGCGTGAGGTCGAGAGTGGAGCGCTGCTAGGTCCGCACATCATCGCCGCGGGACCGTTTCTCGTCGGCAGCGGCAAGAAAACAGCAGAACAATATCCTGTGGCCAATGCGGAAGAGGCCCGCGCCGCGGTTCGCGACTTGAAGAAACGCGGTGCCGATTTTATCAAAATAATCTCGCTGCCCTCGAAGGAGGTGTTTTTCGCGGTTGCCGATGAGGCCAAAAAGCAAACGATCCCTTTCGCTGGGCACCTGCCATTTCAAGTCAGCGCTCTGGAGGCCTCGAACGCGGGCATGCGCAGCATCGAACACTTGCTCTACAGCGCCTTCTCGCTTTCGTTTTCTTCCAGGGAGGACGATCTGCGGCAACGCTTGGTGGCTGCGGAACAAAAGGGCGACTCTGTTGCCTGGGAAAAGATCGCGCACGAGGCGGACGCAACCTACAGCACGGAGAAGGCCAGCGCTCTATTTCAGACGTTGAAGAAAAACGGCACGTGGGTGACGCCAACGCTGGCCTCACTGGACATCACCTCCCATCCGGAGAATTGGAAAACCGATGATCCGCAGTTGGACTTCGTCCCTCCGGCGCTGGCAAAACAGTGGCGAGACTCCTTCGACGATTTGCAGATGAAGGAGCGCGCTGCGTGGCTGGCGCGGCAGGCCGCCAACGATTGGAAATTGACCGGCGAGTTGCATCGCGCGGGAATACCGCTCCTGGTTGGTTCCGATTCGCTCGATCCCTTTGTTTTTACGGGTGACAGCTTGCACCAAGAGCTTGCTGAACTGGTGAGCGCGGGCTTTACGCCGGGCGAAGCGCTCCAAGCGGCAACGCGAGGAGCCGCGCAATTTCTGGGGCGGGAGCGCGACTTCGGCACCGTGGAGGACGGCAAGATTGCCGATCTGGTGCTGCTGGATGCAAATCCGCTGAAAGACATCGGGAACACCCGAAAGATCGCCGCTGTGATTCGCGGAGGCAACTATCTTGACCGCGCGGCGCTCGATAAGCTACTGGCGCAGGCAAAGTCGGCTGCCGCGGCCGTTGCGGCCCAGTAATTCCTTGTATCGCCGCGGCTTGCCGCCGCCGTAGGATAGAGATG
The DNA here is from genome assembly GCA_963788495.1 of uncultured Acidobacteriota bacterium. GTDB lineage: Bacteria > Acidobacteriota > Terriglobia > Acidiferrales > UBA7541 > Acidiferrum. The sequence continues at coordinate 350,440 of CAWBGX010000011.1, forward strand.
CGATGAAAGACCGCAAGACACTGCCTCGACGGATTCGCGGAATCTTTCCTTTGCTGCTGACCGCGTTGTGGCTGTGCTCGACAGCCCACGCCCAGTCGCAAGGCCGGGAAGACGAAATTGTCGCTAACCTGGCCGGCGGCCGCGTCATCGTTCATGTCACCAAGGACAACGTCATCGTTTTCGCCGCCATCGATCAGCCGATCGAGACCGGTTCGGTTCCACCGCGCGTCATGGATCTGGACAACGCTCACGTCGGCGTGCTTTTGGGCGCGTCGGAGTGGAGACTTCCCGCCGATCCCAAGCCGGTGCGCCTGGAGCGCAACTTCCAACGCATCGGCCCGCGCGATCCGCGCAGCCAGGCTGAGCCAGGCGAAGCCGAGCCCGATTTGGAGACTATTGGGGTCGCGTTTCTGGAAGAGTTGCGCCCCCTGGTCGCCCAACTGCACCACAAGATCGAAGTCTCCGCGGATGAGCCGCTCTTTGAGGTAGTGGTGATTGGCTTCGCGCCGCATGACTATGGACCGGAAGTTTGGACCATCGAATATCGGGTGCACCAGGAACAGGTCGCCACACGCGGCGAGTACTGGCAGACGCGGATCCTGCGCCCCCGTTTCGAGCAGCTTTATCCGCCGGAAAAGCACGCCCCGCGCACCATCGTCGAAACGCGCTACCCTCCGGAAACCAAAGGGCCGACGCTCATGGAGCTTATTCAAGGCAACGACCCACGCATTGGGCGCCTGCGCGGTGGGGAGCCGCGGTTCGCGAAGGTGCTGGATGCGGTCGACCGGGGGCAGGCGCAGAAAGCCGTGTCAGTCGACGCTGCGGACTTCCTTCGGGCCGTACTGCCATTGCTCGCTGGCAACTCGGCCTTCGTGCTCGGCACCATGGAATCGGAGCACGGACTCGACTGGATCGTTCCTCCGAGCGAGCCAGTCGAAAAGGCGGAAAAGGGACAGGACGACAAAGACCGCCCGCCCGACGCACCTTCGCTGCGCAAGAAGCCTAAGCCCTAAGAATTTCAGGCGATTTTCTCGATGGGATCGCCGCGCCGGATGGTCCCGCCGGCGATTACCCGGCACAACATGCCGCGGCGCCCGCGGATCTCCCTGCGGAGGCCCGGCCGGAGTTTCTCCAGCTGATCGCATGGCGTGCACACCGCGCTTACCTCCAGGCGTGCCTCGCCAACGCGTAGCTGTTGGCCGGCTACCAGGCTGTTTACGTTGAGACCTTCCGTAGTGATGTTTTCTCGAATTGTGCCGGGGCGCAGGCTCATGGCGTCCAGTGTTTCCCGGTCCACGAGGAGGATTTGGCGTTTCCCCCCGGGCCGCGCGTGAGCGCAGCCTGCAATGCCGGAGTCCTGCACGGCTTCGGTCTCCGGAAGTTCTTCCATCGGCAGCCGCCGTTTCGGCGCTCGAAACAGATGCAGCACGCTTGCCATCGCTTTAGTCTCCAGCCGCTCGTACCCGGCTGGCCTGGGCCCCGATGTCTCTACGATAGTGCATGCCGTCGAAATGGATTTTCCCGGCAGCTTCGTATGCCGCTGCCAACGCAGCATCCAGGGAGGCTCCTGTTGCGGTTACCCCAAGAACGCGGCCGCCATTCGTCACGACGGACTCGCCGAGGCGCTTCGTTCCGGCATGCAGAATCGTCACACCATTAATAGCTTGTATATTAGTTAGTCCTTGTATCTCTTTTCCATTCTGGAACTTACCGGGGTACCCGCCCGCTGTCAGCACTACGCACACGCTTGCACCAGGTTTCCAATGAATTTTTGAGGGATCGAGCTGGCCTGCCGCTACGTCGGCCAATACTTCGGCGAGGTCAAAATCCATTCGCGCCACGATCGCCTGCGCTTCAGGGTCTCCTAAGCGGCAATTGAACTCCAGCACTTTGGGTCCCAACGCGGTCAACATCAGGCCAAAGTACAGGAAGCCTTGATAACGGATGCCATCAGCGGCCAGACCCTGAATTGTCGGCTCGACGACATTTCTAAGAATGGTCTTACGGAGGCCCGGGGGGAGGAGTTCGTCCGTGGAATACGCACCCATTCCTCCCGTGTTTGGTCCTTCATTGCCGTCGAATACGCGTTTATGATCGCGGGTCGGAACCAGGGACGCGTAACGCTCCCCGTCTGTAACTATAATAAATGAAAGCTCTTCGCCCTCCAGAGTCTCTTCCAGCATGACACGATGCCCGCCCGAACCCAGCTCGTTCTTATCCATCAGGCGTCCAATAAAATCTGTCGCGGCATCCGCGTTCTCCGCCAAAAGGACGCCCTTTCCGCCGCACAGGCCGTCCGCTTTAATCACCACCGGCCAGTTCAGAGAGCGCAAAGCGGCGTAAGCCTCTTTTGCGGAGTCGTACGTGCCATACATTTCCGCCGTGGGGATCTTGTGGCGCTGCAAGAACTCTTTCGAGAAGACTTTGCTGCCCTCAAGCTGGGCAGCCTGCTGCGAGGGCGCCACGATCGGCCAGTTTCTCTGCCGAAATGCGTCCCCGATGCCGTTGACCAGCGGCAATTCCGGCCCTACGACGGTCAGCTTCGGCCCGATCTTCTCGGCCAACGCCAGGAGCCCAGCCACATCGCCGGGATCGGCGGCCACACATTCCGCACCCTCGGCGATTCCACCATTGCCCGGCGCGCACCAGATTCCTTCCACGAGCGGGCTTTGCTTGAGCTTCCACACTAAGGCGTGCTCACGCCCGCCGCCGCCAACAACAAGAATCTTCATAAAAGCAAACCCCTCCGACCTCCTCGAACGATAGTCGTCAAGAGCGGTTGTGTCAACCGGATGGGCGTGCGTTTAGGCTAGATTGCTCTTGAACGGCAGCGCATTCGCACGTGGAGAGAACGGCTGGAATCGTTTGCTCTGGGGTGAAAAAAACAACTCTCCCCAAGGGCTAACCTATTAATAGCATAATAATAGTTATGGACAGGAAACAATCTGAACGGGGCACTTCATGAAGAATCGCTACGCTGAGCTTGCCGCGCGGATGGGAATCGTTACGCCTGTGGAAGCGTCAGAGGAAGCCAGCATGTGGCATCGACCGTCGAAGATTCCCCCAGGATCGATCACCATACAAGGAGAATGCACTTCTCCGGTCACAACACCCTTGGCTTCGATCTCGACCCGCCCCTTTGCAAAAATCACGCCGTCAAAGCGGCCAGCAATGACCACGCGATTCCCTTCGATTTGGCCTTCGACTTTGGCTCTCTCGCCTAAGACGACCGTCTGTTCGGAGATGATGTTGCCTTTTACATTTCCGTCGATGCGGAAAGTTCCCTTGAGCTGCAGTGTGCCTTCGAGAGTCACTCCCTGGTCAATGAATCCAGTCCACTCTTCACTGCTGCCATTTTTTGAAGTGCCGGGCCATTTCCAGGACATGACAACCCCCGATGGACCTCTCTACTGTAGCGGCGTTCGCGGATAAGTCAACGCACGGTAGAAAGTGAGTTGTCGAAAAGACGACTGAACGAATGGGCACCGCTAGTGCAGGGAAGCCGCGTTTGCGGCGTTACTTCATCAAGCGATCGTAGATACCCATGAGTTGGGCGTCGTCGTAATATTCGAGAACCAGATTTCCGGGCCGCATCTTTGTTTTTTGCCGCAACAAGACCTTGGTGCCCAAATGCCGCTGCAGATCTTCCAGTGCTGCGCGGATATTTGCGTCGACGTGGGCTTCACTTGGCGCAATCCCGCCCCTGGAGCGCCGCGAAGCCAATCGCTCGATCTGTCGAACCGTCAGACCTCCGCGGGAGGCGCGCTGTGCGTAGCGCATCCGCAGCTGCGGATCGGCGACAGCCAGAAGCGCTCGCCCGTGGCCGGCGGTCAATTTGCCTTCCTCAATCCAATCTTGAATGGTTGGCTCCAATTTCAGCAGTCGAACGGCATTTGCTACCGTGGTGCGGTCTTTTCCAGTGCGTTCCGCCACGGCTTCCTGCGTGAGTTGAAATTCGGCGATCAATCGTTCAAATGCCCGCGCCGCCTCAATCGCGTTCAGATCTTCGCGCTGAATGTTCTCTACCAGCGTCATTTCCAACGCCAGTTCGTCGGGTACTTGGCGCGCGATCACTGGAACTTTCGTCAATCCCGCCCGTTGGGCGGCTCTCCAGCGCCTTTCTCCCGCGATTAGCTGAAATCGATCGCCGATTGGGCGTACTACCAGCGGCTGAATGATGCCGCTCGCCAGAATCGAGCGCATCAATTCATCCAGAGCTTCTTCCCGGAACCTCGTCCGCGGCTGAAAAGGGCTTGGTTCTATCAAATCGATGTCGATTTGTAGTGGACCTGTCGGCGCGCCGTCGCGCGCAGGCGCCGCCGCTGCTCCGCCAGCTGTGGTCGGATAGGATTCACCAGGCCCGGAAGCCGCAGGCACCTGCGGTTCAGGCTCCCGAATGAGCGCTCCTAGCCCCCGTCCCAGCGCGTTTCTCGTCATTTAGAATTACCTCCTGAGCCAGCTGTGTATAACCCTCGGCCCCTTTACTGTGAATGTCATAGAAAATAATTGGTTTACCGAAACTGGGTGCCTCCGCCAGGCGCACATTGCGGGGAATTACGCTTTGAAATACCTGTGCGCCGAAAAAACTGCGCAAATCCGTAGCTACCTGACGGGACAGTGTCGTTCGCTCGTCGAACATCGTCAGGACAATACCTTCGATCTCTAGCTTGGGATTCAGGGTCCGCCGAATTCGCATCAGCGTATCCAGCAATTCCGACACACCTTCGAGCGCTAGGTATTCGCATTGTATCGGAACCAGGACCGAACTCGCCGAGACCAGGGCGTTCAGAGTCAAAAGATCGAGGGCCGGGGGGCAATCTAGGATGATAAACCGATATTTATGGCGAATGCCTTCCAGAAAGGCCTTAAGTTTGTATTCGCGATTCTCCGCTGCAACGAGCTCCACTGCGGCGCCGGCCAAGTTTTTGTCCGCCGGGACTACATCGAGACCTTCGACCTGCGATTTTTGCACGATTCTATCGAAGGGCTCGTTCATGATCAGTGCGTGATACAGAGTTCTGCGAGAGGGGTCCTTTGCAAAGCCAATGGATGCGGTAGCGTTTGCCTGGGAATCACAATCGACGAGCAGAGTTGGCTGTTCGGCCGCAGCAAGACAGGCGGCGACATTTACCGCTGTCGTGGTCTTCCCCACGCCGCCTTTTTGATTTGCCACCGCGATAATACGCGCCAAGAAATCCCTCGCGGCGAAAATTTAGCAAACGCAATTGGGAGATGCAAGATGTTTCACGTGAAACACGATTTTCTTTACTGCGAAGTCAGAGATGTGCGGCTAAATCAGCAGAGTTATGAGGATTGAATGTTCCACGTGAAACATGAAGATGCAGATGACATGTCCTCGCGTGTTCCACGTGGAACGTCTATTTCTCGAGACAGAGACAAATACTTTCTGCGATCCGCCAATTCCGCCCTGTCGCCAGCTAATCTCCGCTCATTCCGGCTGTATTCGCGACACGTTGGGTGCCCACTAACAGAAACCGGCGCAACGAATGGGGAACCGTGATGGGTTCACGCCATTCCCACCCCGAGATTCGCCTAACTTCGTCAAGGTCCCGCCCACCAATCCAAAGGACCACCTGCCCCGCCGCGATCCGTTCCGAACGCGCCCATTCGAGGAAAGGGCCAAACTCGCCCACGGCCCGAGAACACACGACATCCAGCGGAGCCAGCTCCTCCCCTAACTCTTCGTAGCGGCTGACGATCACCGATGCGTTCGTAAGTTCAAGCTCACGAACAACTTCCGCCAAAAACGTGGCCTTCTTCACATTCGATTCCACCAAGAATACCTGCAAATCAGGGCGCAAAATCTTCAGCGGCAGCCCGGGGAAGCCGCCACCAGAGCCAACGTCGGCGAGTCGACCGCCCGGCCCCAACGGCACAGCCCCAGCCGCATACATCGACTCGCAGAAATGCCGATACAGGATCTCCAGCGGCTCGCGAATTGCCGTCAAATTGACCTTCTCGTTCCAGGTCCATAATATCTTCATATACTGCTGAATTTGCAAGACTTGGGCGTCATTCACAGTGATCTGGAATTCACGCAGGGCGCGACGCACGACTTCGGCTGATGGTGGTGCGGGGACGGTAGGGGGCATCTCGTTATATAGTACTAGTACTTACTTGAGTGTATCTTCAGTTGCGGTGATTCTTCGCGTCAAATACTTCGGCCCTGTAATGCCGGCCACGACATCTACCGCCACATGCCACAACATTACGGGAACCAGGCTATCGTACCGGATTCGCGCCGCTCCGAACAGTGTCCCCAGAATCATGGTCCCAGCGAGCCCGCCGCGCCCTTGGTAAAGATGAGCCAGACTAAACAAAGCCGACGAAAGCAGCACAGCGCTCCAGACTGGAAACCCCGCGCGCTGGAACGCTGCCAACGCAAAACCGCGATAAAGAAACTCTTCGCAAACGCCCGCGGTAACCGCCAGAGCCAAAAAGGGAAAAATCTCCACCGGCGATTGAGGAAGGATTCGTTCAGCAAGAGCTTGGAGCATGCCCCTGCCTTTCGTTGGGAGACGGCCCATACGCCGAAGATTGAGCCAGTGCAGGGTGCCGAGAATTCCGGCTCCCACGACAGCGGCCACAGCGACCTTCGGTCCGGCATAAACAACCAACCCCAGTTGAGCGGCGGTAAAGCCGCGAGCCCAGGCCCGCCATCCTACGACCCCGACGGCCACCCACTGAAAGGCAATGGTCGAAGCATAGAGCGAAATACGCTCGCGGGTTCCAACGTGCGGCTTCGCCAGTAACTCCCGCAGGCGCAGGCGTCCACGCCACGGAACAACAACGCCGAGCACAAAAAAGATCAACCAAACATCCCAAGGCATCCGGGGATGAAAACACGTTCAAGAGCCAGGCGCAACCTTGACGGAACAATGTTACGAGCGCGTAAGCAGAAGCATCTTTATAATGCCCAAAGCGAGGTGGTACCTTGGCGGAACAAGTGAAACTGACAGCGATGGCGAAGGCCGCGGGCTGCGCCGCAAAGCTCAATCCAGCAACGCTGGACGCCATTCTGCGAAAACTGCCGCGCCAGAGCGATCCCAACGTTCTGGTCGGCTTTGACACCAATGATGACGCGGGAATTTATCTTCTTGCCGAGGGACTGGCACTGGTCCAGACCGTCGATTTCTTTACGCCGATCGTGGACGATCCTCATCTGTTTGGCCAGATCGCCGCGGCCAATGCGTTGAGCGATGTTTACGCCATGGGTGGCCGGCCCATCTCCGCTCTATCGATCGTGGGCTTTCCGGAGAAAGGCGACCCGGCAATCCTGGAACAGATCATCTGCGGCGGCATGGCCAAGATGAACGAAGCCAAGTGCAGCGTGGTCGGCGGGCACTCCATTCGCAATGAAGACATGCTTTTCGGCTACGCGGTCACCGGGGTGATCGATCCGCATCGCGTGTGGCGCAATGTCGGTGCCCGCGCCGGTGATGTGCTGCTCTTTACCAAGCCTCTAGGTACCGGGGTGATTACCACCGCGCTAAAGAAGGACCGCGCTACTCCGGAATCGCTCGCCGCCGCAGTCTCGGCGATGACCCGGCTGAACCGTTCGGCCGCAGCGGCCCTTCAGGAAATCGACGAGAAATCCGCCGCCCGCCTGATTCACGCGGTCACCGACGTGACCGGTTTCAGCCTGCTGGGGCACGCCCGCGAGATGGCGCTGGGCGATCCCGCGCACGGCCTCGACTCCGTTTCTTTCGAAATTGATCACGCGGCCTTCGATTATTTCCCCGGCGCGCTCGATGCTGCTCGCGAAGGCCATCTCTCCGGCGGCCTCAAGAACAATCGCGCCTTCATCGGCGATTGCGCGGCGTTCGATGCCGGCGTTTCGCCCGAACATCAGGATCTGCTGTTCGATCCCCAGACTTCCGGCGGATTGCTCGTGGCCATCGCGCCCGAAGCAGCTGACGCCGCGCTAGCGGCACTCGGCCGCCACGGTGTTGCGGGTCATCGCGTCGGCCAGGTGGTCGCCAAGCGATCGCCGCTGATCCTGGTCCGCTGAAATTCCATCTCTTCTCCGCATCTTGTAGACTGGCGGCCAACATGGACACCATTACTCACGGAATCGCGGGCGCCCTGATCGGCAAAGCGCTGTTTCGCGGCGACGACATGGTGACCTCGCGGCCGATGAATCGTGGGCGAATCATCACCTGGTCGCTGATGCTCGGCGCTATTTTTCCGGACTCCGACGTATTTCGCGACGCGTTTTCGCACAACGAGCTGCTCATCCTCACCTGGCACCGCAGTCTCACCCACTCGCTGATCTGCTTGCCGTTTTTTGCCCTGATGCTCGCGGCGCTGACGCACTGGTTTGCGCGCTGGCGCAAATGGGACGCGCCGTCGTTCGCCGCGCTGACGGGCCTGTACGCCATCGGCATTCTGAGCCACATCCTGCTGGATTTGGTGACCTCGTTCGGCACCATGGTGTGGTCGCCGTTGCAATGGTCGCGGCCGGCGTGGGATTTGATTTTCATTGTCGATTTTGCGTTTTCAGCGATTCTTCTCGTGCCGCAAATCCTCTCCTGGGTTTATGGCCAGCCCAAAGGATTGCTTGCCCGCGCGCTGGGAAGCTGGATTGTTTCGGTCATTGGCGCGCTGGTTGTAGCGGCAATTGCGCGATTTGTGGGCGCGCCGATTTCCGTCGCCGCGATCCTGGCCATTATCGTGATCCTTGCCGCCCTCTTTCTGCTTCCCGCGATTCGTGGCTGGGGATTGCGAATAGGTCGCGCGACTTGGAATGGAGCGGGAGTCCTCGCCGCTCTCGCCTACCTTGCGCTGGCCGTATATAACCATCATGCCGCGCTCGTCCGCGTGCAGGAATTCGCTGCGCTCGAACACCTCGACGTGCAAGCGATCGGCGCGCTACCGCTGCCGCCATCGCTTTGGCACTGGGACGGTTTGGTCCTCACGCCGCACGGCGTGTACGAGACGCGCATGGATCTCAGCGGCCCGCCAGAACAGCTCCCGGCGGTGGCCTCGAATTTAGCAGCCTCGGCGTTTCCCCTGGAGTACCGTTTTTATCCGGATTCTCCGGCAAACTCCTACATTGCTTCGGCGAAGCGCCTGCCGGAAGTACAAACCGTCTTGTGGTTTTCCCGCTTTCCGGTGACGCGCTTTCACAAAGAGGGCAACGACGCCATCGTGGAAATCGCGGACTTGCGTTTTCCGCACGTGCGCCCGGACCGGCCAGCGTCGTTCACCTATCGCGTGCGCTTCGGCGCCGATGGAAACGTGGTGTCAAAAGGATGGGTCCGGCGGTAGCACCACAGACTTCAGTCTGTGCTCTCTTCCAGCGCCCCTTGTGCGCGCCGGCCAAACTCCGCGCCGCCTGACGGACGTTTTTAGCGGGAAAATCTAGTGGGCCGACTTGGCGTCCGCGGGGTGTATCACAACTTGGCGTTCTTCCCCCACGCCCACGCTCTCCGTTCGAATGCCGGGCATTTCTTTTAACGCCAGATGCACGATGCGGCGTTCCCGCGACGACATGGGATTCAAACGGAACGCCTGCTTCGAAGTTTGCACGCGTTCCGCGGCAACGCGCGCGGTCATGCGCAGTTCCTCAAAACGCAGGGCGCGGTAGCCGCCGCAGTCCACATGAATTTTCTCGTGGTAGGCCGTCTCCAGCCGCAAGGCGCGAAACGCCAGGTGCTCCAGCGCCTTGAGAACTTCCGCGCCGCGCTCCAGCAGCAATTCCTTATCTTTGCCGTCGATGTCGGCGATCACTTCCGCGTCCCCGCCCGCATCCGGCGCCACCACGTGCACCGTCACCTTCAATTGGAATCCCGCCGCGCGCACGGTCTTTTCCAGAAACTCACGGAGCGCATCGGCCGCCGCCTGCCTATCGAGCCGGCCATCCTTGATGAGTTCTAGCGCCATAAGTCCTCGAACGAAGGTATACGTTCGTTGCGTTGGGGGAAAGAGCTTCCTAAGACTTCTTGCCGCGCGCCGGCTTGACCGGCACCACCGCCGTCACGGGATGCTTGCGGTTCAGCCACACCTGCTGCACGATGCCCACAAGGCTGCTGGTGAGAATATACACCGCCAGCCCGCTGGAAATCGGCGAGATCATGAAAATTCCCGCCATGGTAATCGGCATGATCTTCATCATGGTCTGCTGCTGCGGGTCGGTGGCCGTCATGGGCGTCATTTTGGAAACCAGGTACATCGAAAGGCCCATGATGATCGGCAACACGTAATAAGGATCCTTGGCGGAAAGGTCGTGGATCCAGCCGAACCATCGCGCGTGGCGCATCTCAATGGCATAGCGCAATACGGTGTTCAGCCCGAACCAGATCGGCATCTGCAGGAACATCTGGAAGCACCCGCCCACCGGATTGATGCCCTCGCGGCTATAGACGGCCATCACTTCCTTGTTCATTTCCGCTTTGCGCGGGTCGCGCATCGAGTATTTCTTGTACTTTTCTTGGATTTGCTTAATTTCCGGCCCGACTCGCTGCATTTTCAGCGTGGTGCGATAGCTGGAAATGCGCAGCGGGAACAGCAGCATGTTGATCACCAGCGTCAAAATGACGATAGCCCAGCCCCAATTGGGAACGTAGTCGTGCAGCCACTTCAAGCCGTGAAACAGCGGATCGGCGATGAACTCCAGCCAGCCAAAATTCACCAGCGCGTGCAGCGGCGGGTTCATCTTCTTCAGGTCGTCGTAGTCTTTGGGGCCTACATAAACGCGCAATGCCAGGGGTTGCGTTGTGGCGGCGGTGGCTATTTCCGGCACCGGCTCCTGGGTATCTTTCCCCTCCACCTGAACCGCGCGAGACAACTTCCAGTAGCGCGTTTCCAGCGACCCGGGCGCGGCGCCGTTCAACGGAAGGAACACCGCCGTGAAATAGCGATCCTCGATTCCCGTCCAATCCTTGCCGCCTTGCCACACTCCGCCGGCCCATTTTTCCGGACCGTCGAGTTTCTTCGCCGCGACGTTGGTTACCTTGCCGTTTTCCGTGTAGAACGTCGAAACCGTCTCGATCGGTGCCGGATTCGTGACCGTCAAATCGCCGAAGCCGCCCAGCCACGCCAGTCCTGCCTGGATGGGCTCGCCGTTCAGCTTCACCGAGGTTTCCGCGCGCACCACGTAGCTGTGATCGAAGTGGAAGCGTTTGGTCACCTCCAGGTGGCCGTCGCTCCAGGAGAACTCCACATCGGCCGGCGCGTTCAGGGTGCTGGCCGACGACGAAATCTGGTAAAGCCCACCGTTTGCGGCGGACTCCAGTTGCGCGTCATCCAGGACCACGGCGAACGGCCAACCGCCCGTCTGCGCCGCCGCTTCCGGGTGCACCACATCCAGCACCCGCGGGGGTTTCGCGTCGTCGGTGTAACGTTTGAGCTGCCAGCTCTTGACCACCCCGCCGTGATTGGAGAATTCCACGCGATACAAACTGTTTTCCACGACGATGTTGCGCTCTTGTGCGTCACTCTTCGCCGGGACGCTGGCCCGCGCGGGGACCGAGATGGCCGTGGCCTTTGCTGGCGGCGGCGCGGGACTCGTCGGTGAAGTTGCGGGCGAGCCGGTGGAAGCCGGCGCGCTCTGTGCAGGTCGATTCGCCTGCGGAGGCACGACCGGCGCCTTCGGTGCAAAAAAACGCGCCCACAGCAGAATCACGCCCATCGAAAGCAGCGACGCCACCAAAATCCGCAGCTCAGGAGTAAGACTTTTCTTCTTTTGCGGCTCGCTCACGAATGGACCTCGTTTGCACCGATGGAGCGTCCGTCGCCGGCCGCGGCGGAGCTAGTTGGCGTGTCTCCCCACGTCTCCGGAACGGGGTCGAACCCGAATTTGCGCGAAAGCGGCTGGCAGCGCAACAAACGTTTCAGCGTCAGCCACGACCCGCGCAAAACGCCGAATCGTTCCACCGCCTCATAGGAATACCGCGAGCAGGTAGGCTCAAACCGGCAGCTCCCGGCAAACAGCATAGACAAGTAAGCCTTGTAAAAACGCAAAGCAAACAGAGCAACGCGCACACCCGGTGGGATAGACTTCAGTCTGTCCCCTCCGTCTGTTCTCACAGCGTAAGCGGAATCCAAAGCAATATCCCGCGAGCCTAAGCCTTGCCGTTGGGCCCGCCGCTCTGCAGCAGGCGCAGCAGATCCGCCGTCAGCGTCGCAAACGGCGCGCGCGCCATGGCGCTCTTCGGATGTATGACGATGTCCCATCCCGCGGGTATCTCCTGACGATGGCAGCGCACGATCTCGCGCATTCGCCGCCGCATGCGGTTGCGCACCACCGCCCCGCCCAGCGCCTTCTTGATGCTGAAGCCGAAGCGGCTCTGCGCCATTTGATTCGCGCGAAAGAAAACAGTGAAGTGGGAACTCGACCGGCGCTTCCCGGCGCGGTACACGGCGTCAAACTCTCCGCGCCGCACCAACCGCGCCTCGCGGGGAAACTCCAGCCGCCCCGAATTACTCGGGAGTGAGCCGATGACGCCCCTTCTTACGGCGCGCCGCAAGCACCTTGCGGCCGCCCTTCGTCTTCATGCGCACGCGAAAACCGTGCGTCTTGGCACGCCGGCGTTTGCGCGGTTGATATGTGCGCTTTGGCAAAGCAATCCCCCTCTTATCTTACGTGCCACGCGGACCGGTTCTTTCAGGCACCCGCGAGCACGCGTCGCTATCTCCATCAGCCCGATAGCGGTCGACAAGCCGCCTCAGCGGCCCATTCCGAATTAGTAAGTGTAGTCGACCCCCGCGCACAGGGTCAAGAAACCCCGAGGGTAGCTTATAGGGCGAGAAAAAGTGATGCACCCCTCATAGAGGGACACGCATTTACCTAGATAGCCACATAAACACACCGGCAGCGAGGAAGGTCAAACCTTTAATCATGTGCGTTAGTGTATGACTGTTAATTTGTTCTGGCGAGCGATATAGTTACATCACACAATCTGGCGATATCTATGTCAAACCCAACTCAGCCGTCGTCGGATCAATCGTCTTGGTGGAAACGCGTCGCTGTAAGCGCGTTCTTTGTTGGTTTTGGGTTGTTTGCCGCGTGCGCCTTGGCGATCACCGGATATTTTATCTACCAACATCACGAGGAAACGAAGCCGTGGATCTCCCCGATGAAAGGGACGTTCACGGGACTGAACACGAGGCAGCCGAAGGATGCCGTTGTCTTCGAGTTTCAGTACGTCATTGAAAACACAACCGACAAGGACTATCAATTCCCTTCCGACGCAGGAATCATGATGCTCTTGCCAAGGGGTGCCGGGTATAAAAGTGGAGACAAGGCAAATGTCACTTGGGACAAAAATGTTTTTATCCCTGCTAGGCAGAAGGTGAACGTAACGGTCGTTTGGACCGTGACCTCGACGGACTACGCGCTCCCCGCAAAGGAAGCAGAGTTTGTTCCTTTCTTCAGCAAAAGACTTGTTGAAAACGCCGGGTTTGCAATTTTCGACCAGAAGAACCGCTATCGCACGGATTTGCCCGAAGTGTGGAACGGTTGGCCGGATGTCCAAAAGATTTTAGAAAAAGACAAGCCCGTATCTGCCCTTCTACCGAAGGACACTCCTGAAATCATTAATGCGAAGCGTCAGCTGGATTCGATCATCCATAGCGCAGATTTTCAGAGGTTGGTTCCCCAAGATCAGGCCGATGTATTGGGGGTGATTGATCCCGTCCTCGGTCGCGCGAGGAAGGAGAAGAAATTTATTTTGGCGTCTCAGCACGATCAGATCGAGTACCTTCGCAGCGACCCACAATTTCGCAGACTCAGTGTGGCAGACCAGCAGGCAGTTCTGGCGATTCTGTCGAAAGCGGAAAAGGACCCTCTAGGAATTTTGTAGTCTCATAATGTTTGCGTGGCAGATATGGGTCAATCTTCACCGCACGGATCGACATTTGCACGCGAATCCTTAACAAAATCCGGGAGGTCCCAGGATTCTTTGCAGCCGATGCCCAATAATTTCAATTCCAATTGGGTCTATCTGTCCGGATAGTGGCCGCGACCCATCAAACCAATACCTAATAAACGAGCAAATCGGATAGGCGAAATCGCGCTCGGCAGATGTCCGGTAATCCGGCGATAAGTGCAATGCTGTGTCCTGTGAGAGCATAGTAGATATGAAACTAAAACTGCCGACTGGGTCCTTTAAGGCTTACTTATTCGATTGCGATGGCACGATCGCCGACTCGATGCCGCTTCACTACAGAGCGTGGAGTAAGGCTCTTTCGGAATGGAACTGCGAATTCAGCGAAGACCTCTTCTATGCTTGGGGAGGCATGCCAGTGGCCCAAATCATCCACACGCTCAACGAAAACCACGGCCTGAACATGCCAGTGGACGATGTGTCCAGACGCAAGGAAGAATTCTACCTGGAGATTCTTCCTCAGCTGCGGGCCATCCCCGAAGTGCTGGAACACATTGAAGCCAGCCACGGTCGCATTCCTTTCGCCGTTGTCTCCGGCAGTACGCGCGATTCAGTGCGGGCATCGCTGCAGACGCTGAAGATCCTCGACAAGTTCGCCACGCTGGTTTGCGCCGGAGACTACCAAAACAGCAAGCCCGATCCGGAGCCATTCCTAATCGCCGCGAAGAGGCTCGGAGTAGCGCCGCAAGACTGCCTGGTCTTTGAAGACGCGGACATGGGCATCCAAGCCGCCACCGCCGCCGGAATGACCTCGGTGAAGATTCCCCAGCCTCAACGGATCATCGTTGTGTAGGCGCTGGGCTTAAGCCCGGCGCGCGGCGAGTTGCCCGAACCTCTTGCGATGCTGGCCCGCGCAGATTACTGTACCTACGCAAAACGCGCGCGTTTCGAGAGGACATTCCAAAATGATTACCCGCAGCAAGCTGGCAGCCTTCGCCGTTCCCCTATTTTTTCTCTATGTGGCCAACCAAGCCTCCGGCCAAGAAAAAGCGGGCACCAAGCAGGACGTCGAAAAACGCCTGAAGGCGGAAGAAAAGTCGCAATCCGCAAAACCTCTCGACGCAGTCGTAAAGACGCTCTTCGCAGCCCATCGCTTCGAGCAGGTAGCCATTTCCCCCGACGCCGGCAAAGTCGCCTGGGTCGAAACCCTGGTCGACAAAAACGGCACGCCAAGCGGCACCGCCATCCGCCTGAAGGATCTCAAGAACGCCACGGCAGCCCCGCGCCGCGTAAGCGCCGCCGCCTCACCCTCCGCCCGCTCCGAAGGCAATATCTCCTGGTCCCCCGACAGCAAACAGATTGCATTCCTCTCCGACGTAGCCAAGAAAGGCCAACCGCAACTCTACGTCGTGAGCGCAACCGGCGGTCCCGCAAAAAAACTCACCAGCATCAAAGGTTTCCTGGCCAATCCGGGCTGGTCGCCGGATGGCAAAACAATAGCCGTCCTTTTCACCGAAAACGCCACCCGCGCCTCCGGCCCGCTAGTCGCCGAAACCCAGGAAACCGGCGAAATCAAAGACTCCTTCTACGAGCAGCGCCTGGCCCTGGTCGACGTCGCCTCCACCAAGCTCCGCCAAATCTCCCCCGCCGACACCTACATCTACGAATACGACTGGTCCCCCGACGGTTCGCGCTTCGCCGTCACCGCCGCCCCCGGCAATGGCGACAACAACTGGTGGATCGCCGAGCTCTACACCCTGGACGCCGCCTCCGGCCTCATGAAATCCATCTACAAGCCCAAGCTGCAAATCGCCAACCCCGCCTGGTCGCCAGACGGCAAGCAAATCGCCCTCATCGAAGGCCTCATGAGCGATGAAGGCTTAACCGGCGGCGACATCTTCACTCTCAACAGCGACGGCAGCGACCTGAAAAACGTCACTAAAGACATGAAGGCCTCAGCCGCATGGCTCGCCTGGCAGCAAGACGGCTCGCACATCCTCTTCAGCGAATTCGTCGGCGGCAAAAGCGCCATCGCCACCCTGGAACCCGCCACCGGCAAAATCGAAGAGCGCTGGTCGTCAGAAGGTGCGTTAACCGCCGGTGGAGTTTTCGGATTCACGCTCTCGGCCTCCAGCGACGGCAAGACCATCGCCGGCACCTTCCACACTTTCGCCCAAGCCCCAGAGGTCGTTCTTCTCAGCGGTGCCCCGCTAACCTCCGCGCCTCTGACCTCCGTCAACGCCGATCTCAAACCCGCCTGGGGCCAAGCCAAAAGCATCTCCTGGAAAAATGACGGCCACGAAGTCCAGGGCTGGCTCCTCTACCCCCGCGACTTCGACCCCGCCAAAAAATATCCGCTGGTCGTGAACGTGCACGGCGGACCCTCGTACCTCGAGCTATCGCACTGGCCCGGCGTCCACGACTTCTCCGCGGGCCTAGCCGGCATGGGCTATTTCGTTCTCTACCCCAATCCCCGCGGCAGCTACGGCCAAGGCGAAGCCTTCACCCGCGGCAACGTAAAAGACTTCGGCTATGGCGACTTCAAGGACATCCTGGCCGGCGTCGACGAAGCTCTCCGCGTCGCCCCTATTGACCCCAATCGCCTGGGCATCACCGGCTGGAGCTACGGCGGCTACATGGCCATGTGGGCGGTCACCCAGACCAACCGCTTCAAAGCCGCGATGGCCGGCGCAGGCATCGCCAACTACCAAAGCTACTACGGCGAAAATTCCATCGATCAGTGGATGATCCCGTTCTTCGGCAAATCGGTCTACGACGACCCCGAGGTCTACGCCAAAAGCTCCCCCATCACCTACATCAAAAAGGTAAAAACGCCCACGCTAATCCTGGTCGGCGACAGCGACGGCGAATGCCCCACCCCGCAATCCTACGAATTCTGGCACGCCCTCAAAACCCTAGGCGTCGAAACCCAGTTCGTGGTCTACGCACACGAAGGCCACCTCTTCTCCACCCCAGCCCACCAGCGCGACGTTATCGAACGCACGCTCTCCTGGTTCGACGCCCACCTCCGCTGACCAAGCGGCTTTTTTCCTCTCGCCCCGTTGTAGCCTCACGTTTACTATTGTGGTATCGTAACCGCTACAGAGCTTATCGATGGGACTGGACATCAACGGCACCCGGGCTCTGCTGCATGCGCGCAAGCAGGGCGTGGATTTCTCTCGTACCGCCATGATCGGCCGCCAGGGCCTGCACCTCAACGTCGCCTCCTTGACGCGCAACCTGAAAGATTTTGGATTCGCAGCCTCTGCCAGCGAATCCGCGCGCTTGCTCTCCGCTGAAAAAGGCTACGCCGAGCCCTTCCTGCGTCTCCTCGGCGGCGACCACATCGTTTCTTTCGATATCTCCGATTTCGAAGGCGCCACCCACACCCACGATTTCAATCTCCCGCTCGACAAGAAATTTTCCCGCCAGTTCACGGTCGTCCTGGACAGCGGCTCCCTGGAGCACATTTTCAATTTTCCCCAGGCCATTGCCAACTGCATGGAGATGGTCGACATTGGTGGCCACTTCATAGCCATCACCCCCACCAATAATTTTCTCGGCCACGGCTTCTACCAGTTCAGCCCCGAACTTTTCTTCCGGATCTTCAGCCCGCCCAATGGTTTCGCCTTGCGCCGCATGCTGGCTTTCGAGTCCAAAGGCGCCACCTGGTATGAGGTTGTCGACCCCGACGCCCTCGGCCAGCGCGTTTCGCTCATCAACCGTCGCGAGACCTACCTCCTGGTCATCGCCCAGAAGACCGCCGAGTTGCCCGTCTTCTCCGCCGGCGTGCAGCAGAGCTTTTACAGCGCCCAGTGGCAACTGGGGCGCCCGGTGGGCCATTGGCTGACGCGCTCCATCGCGGGATGGCGAAGCCGCGTGCCTGCCCCGTTAGTATTGTCGGTCCAAGCTATTCGCCGCTGGCTCCCTTCTCGCAGCGGCTTTGACAAGCGCTATTTCCGAAAAGTCAGCATTCCCTAGGATGGAGAGTCGTCAGGGCACGGCTCTTGCAGCCTGCGGAAAGCCTTTTTCTTTAGGAGGCCGGGGCTTCAGCCCCGGCGTAAAGCTCCCAGAATCAATGGGCTTTAGCCCCTGAAGAAAGTTGTTCCGCCGTTTTTTGCAGCCTTTTTAGCGCCGGCCTTTCGGGTTGCCACACCGGCTCAAAAACCGGCCTCTAAGTGAGCGACTCGTTCCACTCCAGCACCTTCCAGCTCCGCACCACCCCGTTGACCACGAAGGGATCGCCCTTGGCAAACTCCTCAGCAGCTTCCCGCGTGGTGAAAATGGACATGGCCCCCTCCTCCTGAGGGTTGCCAAACGTGCCGACCATCAGCAAGCCACGGCGCTCATGAAACTCCTGCACCCGCGCCATATGCCCCGCGAAGTGCGCCGGCGCCTTGGATCGCAGGTCCTCCGCCGACTGGTAAAACAGCACATATTTCTTGCTCATCAGAAACGCCCCTTTTGGTTCCGAGGTAGATGCCGCCACTAGTGAACTGTAGGGGCGCGCTTTAGCGCGTCCCTCCGATCTTTTTTCCGCAGCGTGTTCAGTCGTGCCGCCAAAGCGCACAAATTCTCGGGCTTCAGCCCCTGAGATTTCTTTACTTTCGACAGCCTCGATTTATGAGATGGCTTCTAAACTTGCTATTCTAAAATAATCATTCAGGGAAAGGGCATCCGTGACCTCAACTTCCCCCAAATCCATGATGATCCTGATCGCCGGCCCCTACCGCTCCGGCACCAACGACGACCCCGCCCTCATCCGAAAAAATGTCGAAGAAATGGAGTCTTACGCCCTACCCATCTTCCGCGCCGGACACATCCCCATCCTCGGCGAATGGCTAGCCCTTCCGCTAGTAGCCCTCGCTGGCTCCAAAACCATCGGCGATCAACCCTTCAACGAAATATTCCATCCCATCGCCGTTCGCCTCCAGCAGAAGTGCGACGCGATCCTCCGCGTAGGCGGCCCGTCCACCGGCGCCGACGAAATGGTCTGCGTAGGCCGCACCCTGGGCCTGAAAATCTACAACAGCCTGAACGAAATCCCAGGCACGGAATGAGATGATTCACTTCTGGATACCATGCATAATCCGGGCACCAGGAAAGCCGCCGCCAATCGAATATGAACAACCTCCCTTCTACGTGCACGCGCTTTACGCCCAGCGGTTTCGCGACATCGCGACTCCCCGCTCCAGCGGCTTCGTCTATCTTCGGTTGACCTTGACATCTACACGTTCGCGGGACTAGCTTCCCGCAGGACTCCTCCCCAATTCCCCATAGGGGGTTCAATGCGAAACTGTTTCTTCCTAGTTCTGCTCCTGGTCGGTATTCCTTCTAGTGTTGTCGCCCAACAGGCTCCAGGAACGCGGGTCGTGCCGTCCGCGCAACTCCTTCCAGGACTTGGAAATCACCACCATCCCATTGCCACCAAAAGTCCCGCGGCTCAGAAATTCTTCGATCAAGGTTTGGCACTGGCCTGGGCTTTCAATCGCGCCGAGGCCGCACGCTCCTTCCGCCGAGCCGCGGAGCTCGATCCCTCCTCCGCTATGCCCTGGTGGGGAGTCTCGCTCTCGCTACCACCGCTCCCTCGAATTACCTTGACAAAGTAGTATCTAATCTGTTATATTTTGCCTGTCTTTGTAAGTGCGGAGGACAGAAAGTAGCTCTCCTTGCCCGCGCCCCAGCCCTCTCCTTCCCCCGCCTCCCCGTTACTACGAAGTTACCTCTTTGCATCCCTAAGTCCCTTTAGAATGAACACTTGCAAAAGTGTATCAAAACAAAGCACTTTAACTCCCTTTAGAATCAACACTTGTGAAAAACAGGGAGGGGGGTAGTTTTGCCTCGGCGATCTGACTTAGAATCTGCGCCCATGCCCACGGTTCCCAAAACGGCGCGGCTCCTGTGGCACAGCCACCTCTGCGCCATCGCGCGATTTTTGCGCGATGATTCCTGGCTGTGCGCTCTGGCAACGGCGACGGATGCGGCAAACCTCGCGCAACGCCTCCTTGGCTAGCATTTGCGCTGATCCTCCCGTGCACCCTACAGGCGCAAGATCCTCGCGGCACCCTCCGAGGTATCGTCCTAGACGCCAGCGGAGGCAGGGTCCCCTCCGCGAAGATCGTCGTCCATGCCGTGGACTCTTCTCTTGAACGCGAAGCCGCCACCAGCGACCGCGGCGACTTCCGCATCGATGGCCTGCTCCCCGGCACCTATCACATCGCCGTGGACGCCAAGGGCTTCGCCCAAGTTAGCTCCGACGTGAGCGTGGCCATCGGCTCCGTCCGTGAAGTCACCGTCACCTTGAATCCTGCCACCGTCCAGCAAAGCGTCACCGTCCAGGGCCAAGCCGCCTCCATCACCACCCAGCCCATCGACACCGCCGGCGCCATCCACCAGACCATTGTCTCCGCGCAGGATCTTGAAACCATTCCCCTCGCCGCCCGCAGCTTCGCCAACATTGCTTACCTCGCCCCCGGCACCGAACCCGTCGAGCCTTCCGATCCCACTAAGGCCCGCATCACCGCGGTCTCCACCGGCGGCAGCTCCGGCCTCAACAACGAGCTCTCCGTCGACGGCGCCGACAACTCCGACGACTGGATCGGCGGCTTCCTGCAAAACTTCTCCCCGGAATCCATCGAGGAATTCTCCGTGCGCACCGCCCAGCAGGACGCCGACACCGGCCGCACCACCGCCGCCTCCGTGCTCATCACCACCAAACACGGCACCAACGAATGGCACGGCGACGAGGCTTTCTACGAGCGCGGCTCCGGCCTTAATGCCCGCTTTCCCATCGACAATCCCGCTCCCGATCCCAAGCAGCCCTTCTCCCGCCAGAACTATGTGGGCACGCTCGGCGGTCCCATCGTCAAAGACAAGCTCTGGTTCTTCTCCTCTTTTGAATACGTCCACGAAAACGCTAGCATCGCCTACAGTCCGGCCAGCCAGACGCAATTGAACGCCCTCTCTCAACTGGCTGCGCAGGGCTTGGTAAGTATCGCTGGCACAACAGTTTCCTCGATCGACGTTCCCGGCAGCGTCCCCGTTCCCTTCCGCGATTATCTGGGGATGGCCCGTCTGGACTGGGCGCAGTCTTCGCGCTCGCAGTGGTTCTTGCGCGCCGCGGTCGACAACTATCTGACCCGCAACGCATTGGTGCAGCAAGGCACTCTTCCCTCGACGGGTGCGACCTCGCACAACAACTACATGAATCTGGCCATCGGCCAGCAGTTCGTCTTCAGCCCCACGTGGCTTGGCTCTTTCGTCTTCGATGCCAGCGGCTTTCACCTCACCGAATCGCGCAACTCCAATCTCGGCTTTGCGCTCGCGTTCCCTTTCAGCACCACCGCCAGCACCATCTCCGGCCTGGAAACCTTTGGTGACAATCAATTCATCACCGCCATTACCGCTTTCCCGGTCCTGCGCAACCAGGAGAAATACCAGTTCCGCTACGATGTGACCCACACCTCCGGGAGTCACTCGCCCCGCTTCGGCATAAACTTCATTCACGAGCCGGTC
Organism: uncultured Acidobacteriota bacterium; assembly: GCA_963788495.1. GTDB lineage: Bacteria > Acidobacteriota > Terriglobia > Acidiferrales > UBA7541 > Acidiferrum. Next base: position 371,805 of record CAWBGX010000011.1, read on the forward strand.
CTGAGCGGCGCCTTCGCGGCCACCTCGGAGACCCTGGTCAGCCTCCCCGAAAATCCCGACTTTTACCTCGCCAATCCTGCGCAATTCACCGCCGACATCGCCGCTGGAAGCACTTTCGCTCCAGCCGGCGACGGCAGCTTTTCGCAAAACGTCCAGCGCCTCGGCCTGTATGCCCAGGACTCCTGGCGGGTTACCCAGCGCTTCACCGTAAATTACGGCCTGCGCTACGACACCAGCTTCGGGCTCTTTGACGCCTCCGGTCGCGGCCAATCGCAAAATCCCTTCCTGCTCTCTTTGGATCCCACGCAGTCCCCATTCATCAACCGCGCCCCGCACGACTATCGCAAAGCCTTTGCCCCACGCCTGGGCGCCGCCTATGCTCTAGGCTCCTCGGGCAACACCGTCCTCCGCGGAGGTTTCGGTCTGTACTACAACGACCTGGCGCAAAACGGCTGGGCCACCGCCTTCCAGGCCGTCAATGACGCCAACGTCGCGCAAGGCGGCGGCATCGCTCCGCCCTCGATCATCGATCCGAACTACTCCACGCCCTACGCCATGCACGCCACCGCCGGTTTGCAGCACGCCTTCAGCGCCAACTGGACTCTGAGCGCCGACTGGACTCTCGAAACCGGAATGCATGGCTACCGTCGCTACGACTTTCCCAACGTCTCCGTTTTTCGCACCGACAATCGCTCCAGTTACAACGCACTGCTCGTCCATCTTCAGGGCAACATCGCCCGCCGCCTCAGTCTGGTCGCCAACTACACTCTCTCCTCCGCAAAAACATGGGGCTGTCAGATCGGAGAACTCTTCGACTACGTCAACGGCGTCTGCGATCCCTTCAACGCCTTCGCCCCCGGAGACTACGGCCCGTCCGGAGAAGACGTCCGCCACCGCGCCGTCCTCGCCGGCACCTTCCACGCCCCGGGCGGCTTCGATGTGACCTTCTTGTCCCAAGCCGAAAGCGCCCGACCCATCACCCTGGTCACCCCGGTTGGCGACCGCGCCGTAATCAACGGCGTCAAAACCTCGCTGGACCAATTCCGCGGCACGCCCTACCTGCAAACCGACCTGCGCGTCACCCGCCCCTTCAAATTCGGCGAGCGCTGGACCGCGGCCCCGTTTATTGAATTCTTCAACCTGTTCAACCGTAACAACCCTGGAAACAATTACATACCAGACGTCTCGGCCCTGCCCACCCCAGTCAACGATCTCGCCAACGTCACCGCCTTCTGCCTCGACCCCACCTGTACGCAAACCCGCCCGGTCACCAGCGGCAAACAACTCCTGGTCCCCTCCGGCGCCCTCGGCGACTTCTTCGGCCCCGGCACCACCGTCGGCATCCCCTTCGCCGCCCAAGTCGGCGTTCGGCTCACGTTCTAACTGTGGAGTGCGGCGGCTCGGCGCCGCTTTCTACCACTAAGCCGTTGCCACCAAGCCAAAAGCCCAATTCGCAAAATCCTCGAAAAGACCCCAAACACGGCCGTTTCAGTGCCCAAAGAGCGCAGTAGCCTTTCCAACACACTAGTACTCTAGGTCCATTTTCCCCTGTCAATTCCAGATGTTACGGTGCTAGTCGAAGCGCTCCAGATCTACAGGCAGCAACTCTGAAAAGCGGGCAAGCCCACCCGCAACAGGACCATCTTGGCATGTTCAAGAATCAGGCCCATCTGCGGCTGCGCACTAAGTTTCTGCTGTCGCTCGTCCTGATTACCGCTTGCCTGACGTGTGCCACGCTGCTGGTGGTGCGCCGCAGCGCCCAGATGCGCGTGCAGCGCGAAATCCAGCAGGAGGCGCTCAACACCGTTCTGACCTTCGAGGTCGTGCAGCACCAGCACCAAATCGACCTGAGCCGCAAAGCCGACCTCTTGGCTTCGTTGGCTTTCATGAGAAACGGCGACGCCACCACCATCCAGGACGTCAGCGAAGATCCCTGGCAGTCCGGCGACTGCGACCTGTTCGTGCTCGCGGACCCCAGCGGCAAGATCGTCGCCCTGCACTCCACCATTCCAGAATTCCCCATCGTCACCGCCGAACAAATGCTCACTCGCTCTCTCAAGGACGGAAATACGGCGGGCTGGTGGTATAGCGGCAAGCGCCTCTATCAGGTGGTCCTGCAACCCTTCTACGATGGGCCTCCGTTGAAGGCCAATCTCTTGGGCACCGTGATTGTGGGCCGCGGAATCGATCCGGCTGCCAACGACTTGAGCCGTGGTTCCTCCAGTCAAGTGGCCTTCCGCTACGGCTCTGAGATCGTGGCCAGCACGTTCGATCCTTCCAAAGCGAGGGATCTCGCACTTGGGCTAAAGGCAGATCAGCCCCAGCAAGAGCTCAAGATTGACGGCGAGCGTTTCTTCGCCAGCTCCGTGGACCTGACGCCGGGCGCAAAGTCGACGGTGAGCATCATCGTTCTGAAGTCTTATACCGAAGCCCTGGCCTTTCTGGAGAATCTGAATCACCTCCTTATCTCGCTTGGCTTGGTCGCAGTCTTCGCCGGAGGAATGCTGGCCTTCGCCATTTCGGATAGATTCACGCGCCCGTTGGAGTCGCTGGTGGAAGGAGTTCAGGCCCTGGAAAAGGGAGATTTTGCGTATCCTCTGGAAGCGCATGGCGGGGACGAAGTGGCGCAGGTAACCCGGGCCTTCGACCGCATGCGCGGCACGCTGAAGAACAACGAGTCGGAGAGACAACAACTCGAGGAACAGCTTCGCCAGTCCCAGAAGATGGAAGCGATGGGGCGCCTTGCCGGCGGAGTCGCCCACGACTTCAACAACCTGCTGACCGTAATCAAAGGCCACAGCGGTTTGCTGCTGGATCGGTTGCAACCCACCGATTCCGTCCACGGCAGCGCCCGCCAGATCGACAAGGCCGCCGACCGCGCCGCCTCGCTCACCCGCCAGATGCTGGCTTTCTGCCGCATGCAAGTCCTGCAACCCAGGGTCTTGGACCTAAATACCCTGGTATCGGAGATGTCCAGCCTGTTGCGGCGGTTAGTCCGCGAAGATATAGCCTTCAGCCTGGAGGCGGGCGAGTCTCTGGGACGCGTCAAAGCCGACCCCGGGCAAATCGAGCAAGTGATCATGAATTTGACGGTCAATGCCGGCGATGCCATGCCCGAGGGCGGCAAGCTGACCATTGAGACCCGCAACGTGGTGGTGGATGAGCGGCTGGCGCGGCAGCGGCCCCCGATGCAGCCCGGGCGTTACGTGCTGCTCGCCGTTGTGGACACGGGTCACGGTATGGACGCCAATACCAAGGCTCGCATCTTCGAGCCCTTCTTCACTACCAAGGAACAAGGCAAGGGTACCGGTTTGGGCCTGGCCACTGTTTATGGCGTCGTCAAGCAGAGCGGCGGCTGCATCTGGGTCGAGTCCGCGCCCGGCAAGGGAGCCCGCTTCGAGGTATACCTACCGGCGGTCGACGAAGTGGAAGAGGTCGCTCGTCCTCAGGAAACAACTGTTGCGCCGGCACGGCGGTCCGAGACGGTATTGATCGTCGAGGACGAAGCCGCAGTCCGGGAATTGGCCTCGGAGTTCATGAAGTCCGCCGGCTACACCGTCTTGGCCGCCCAAGATGGCGAAGAAGCGCTGGCGCTGGCGGCCTGTTCCGACGAGCGGATTCAAATCCTGGTCACCGATGTGGTTATGCCCAATATGCGTGGCCCGGAGCTGGCCAAGCGGTTAAAGGCTCTCCATCCCGACCTCAAGGTGGTGTACATGTCGGGTTATCTGGAATTCAATGCCAATGGCGGCGAGTTTCTGGACGAAAGTTTCTTCCTGCAGAAGCCTTTCTCCCGGCACACCTTAGTCCACAAGGTCGCCGAAGCTCTAAGCAATGAGCGAGTCCTAGCTAAGCCGCGGCGCTGACGGCGCGAAAAGGCCCGCGCCACACCCTCCAACTGCGAACCTAAGGCCAGAAACCAGCATCTCTCGGCGGCGCCAGCAGTTTTCTTTGCGGCGGAAGAAGTGGAAACGATTTACAAAAACAAAACGGCCCGGAGCCGCATGGGCTCCGGGCCGTTCGTCCTACTTGTTGCTGACCGCCACTTACGCGGCTATGTGCTTGACCAACGGCGCCGCCGTTCGGATTTCAATCTTGCGCGGCAGTGCAGCTACCGCAACGGGGGCCGTGATCTCCAACACGCCGTTCACATATTCGGCGTTCAGTTTCTCGGCCAGCACGCCCTCGGGCAGCGTGAAGGTCCTCTCGAACGAACCGTACACAACCTCCCCTTCCAGAAGCTCGATCTCCTTGGTGCTGTGGGTGAGCTTCCTCTCGCCGCGGATCGTCAACACATTGGCTTGGGCCTGGATGTGGACGTCCTTGGGCTCGACACCCGGCAGAGAGACGCGGCAGACATACTTCTTGGCCTCTTTGTCTACGAAAGTCTCCACCGCGGGAGCAAAGCTAAAGGCCTTTCTGGACGCGGGCAGTTCCCGTCCCCAGGGCTTGGTCGCGAAGCGATTCAGCATTTCCTCGAGATCGCGATGAAAACCGAACAACTCCTCAAAGAACCGATCATTGGCATACAGGTTGGTCATAAAATCCTCCATGCTAAACGTGTGCCGCCCCATCAGAAGCGGCAGACCTCATTGGGAGCAGCGGCGGGGCCCCGAAGCACGTTCCGGCCGGAAGGGCCGGTGGGTCTAAATTTCAGACGCTTCTGCCGGCCTTCGGGCCTCGCCGCTGCCCGCGAAATAAAGGACTAGAAGTTCTGCCAAGGTCAATCCCCGTTGGCCCTCTGGTGAGCCGCTTGGGAAGGGTTGCGGACCCGGCCGTTTTTCTTTCCGGCAGCCTCGACAACCCATTTCCGCTGGCAGTCCGTGTCCTCATGTCCTTATGTCTAAATCAATTAGTGGCAGAAATCAGTGATCCGAGTCACGGCTCGAGGTGACCGCCGGCACAGCCCTCCGGCACAAACAGCCGCATCCTAAATGTAGGTTCCAGCGAATGCATTCGGGCCTTGAGAAAATCGCTGGAAGACAATGGGCAAGGAGGTAGCGATGGTCAACACACAAGAAGTTGCGGAGAGCGTCTGCACGCTGCTCCCGGCAATCAAAGAGAACAAGGGATTGTTTTTCAAGAACATCCTGGTGGCGACGGATTTTTCGCCGGCCTCCGACGGAGCGCTGGAATATGCGGCCTCGCTGGCCCGCCGCTATGGCTCACGAATCTATTTGGCACATGTGATTGCGCTGGACGGATTTCCGATGATGTCGCCGGAAGTTGCGGCGCGATCGCTGGAGGAACTCCGGACAGCCGCGGAGAAAGGGATGAAAGAAGCGCTGGAATCCGGACGGCTGGAGGCGGTGCCCCATGAAGAGGTGATTCAAGAAGGAAACCTGTGGCCAACGATCGAACAGCTGATCAAGGAACACGAAATTGATCTGGTGGTGCTGGGGACACGCGGGGCCGGCACTTTGCGCAAGATCCTGATCGGTTCGGGAGCGGAGGAAATCTTCCGGAAGGCGAAGATACCGGTGCTGACCGTAGGCCCGTTGGCGGAGAAGGAGCCGTTCTACGAGCTGGAATTCAAGAACATCGTGTTTGCCACCGACTTTGGAAAGAGTGCGGAGCGGGAAGCGGAATACGCTTTTTCGCTGGCGCAGGAGCACCGTTCGCGGCTGAGGCTGGTGCACGTATTCGCGCACCCGGAAGCCTATAGCGGAGATGTCCTGGTGCTGGAGAAGCAAGGGTACAAGAGCAAACTGCAGGAGTTGGTGCCGCGCGGAGAGGAACTGCACTGCAAGGTCGAATTTGAGGTGGCCGTTGGCGAGCCGGTCGAGCAGATACTGCGCATCGCCCGGGAGAGCAACGCGGACCTGATCGTGATGGGAGCGAAGGCGCGAGGCAGCCTGGCAGGAAACGTTCCGCACACCAAGGCGTATCGAGTGGTTTGCGGCGCGCGCTGCCCGGTGCTGACGATCAAGTCCTGAGCTGACCTGGCAGCATGTTGGGGCATGGAGAGAACTGGCGCTGGCGTCGAGGCCGCGCTAGTTCTCTCCGCCCTTAAGGGGCGTCTTGAACGTGCGAGGCGAAGCTCCGCTGTTGCCGGTGCTCTCCGGAGCGCTCACTCGCGCTCGACGTTTGCGCGCACCCATGTTGCGAACTCCATTTCGTCGAGGGTTCCCGCGGCAAGCCCAAGCACCATGGTTGCAGCGGCTTCTTCCGTAGCGGTGAAGCGATAACCGTTTATTTCAAGAAACAGCACACCAGCCAGGAAACCGGTGCGTTTGTTCCCGTCCAAGAAGGGGTGATTGCGGACGATACCTGTCGTGTAAGCCGCAGCCATGTCAATGATGTCGGGCTGATCGCGGTAGGCGTGGAGCTGCCGAGGCCGCGCGAGGGCGGACTGGAGCAAGCTGACATCGCGTACGCCCACGGCGCCGCCGTCGAGGGCGAGAAGACGATCGTGAAGCGCCAGGGCATCGCGCTCGTCTATCCAAACGGGTTCGCTCACTTGGAGAGTGTGCGCAAGGTGTTGCGGTAGCGGCCAATAATATTCCCAGCCTTTTTCATTTTCTCTTCGAAGGCGGGATCATAGGGCGTCAGCTGATAGGTGCCGTTAGGTGCTTCGATTAGGAATAGGCGGTCACCTTCATCGGCGCTGAGGCGTTTCACGGCTTCTTTGGGCAGAACCACGCCGAGAGAGTTGCCGATTTTGCGGACCTTAAGTTCCAGCATACGAGCCTCTTCAAGTGTTATAACAATTGTAGCAACGCCGTGGACGAGACGCAAGGCCGTGCCAGCCTGAGACGCCAAAGCTATAATGGGCCGTTTCTAAAACGGAGAGGACTCCCATGAACTATCGGCGGTTTGGCCGCACTGGATGGAATGTCAGCGAAATTGGATACGGAATGTGGGGGATGGCCGGATGGAGCGGCTCGGAGGATAAAGAATCGCTGGAGTCGTTGCAGCGGTCGGTGGATCTGGGCTGCAATTTCTTTGACACTGCGTGGGCTTATGGAGACGGGCACAGCGAGGAGCTGCTCGGGAAAGTTTTACGCGCGAATTCCGGAAAGACGCTCTATACCGCAACGAAGATTCCGCCGAAGAACCGCAAGTGGCCCGGCAATCCGAAGTATTCGCTGGACGAGTCGTATCCGCCGGAATATATCGACGAATACGTCGGGAAGAGCCTGAAAAATATCGGCGTGGAGACGCTGGACTTGATCCAGCTGCATACCTGGGAGGATGTGTGGCTGGAGGATGCGCGCTTGCCCCGGGCGATCGAGAAGCTCCGCAGCAGCGGTAAGGTTCGCGCTGTGGGCCTGAGCCTGAATCGCTGGGAGCCGTGGAACGGAGTGAAGGCGGTGCGGGCCGGACTCATCGACGCGGTGCAGGTGATCTACAACATTTTCGATCAGAATCCGGAAGACGAATTATTTCCTGCTTGCCGCGAGAAGGATGTTGCGGTGATCGCGCGATGCCCTTTCGATGAAGGTTCACTCACTGGCACGCTTACCGTCGACACGACATGGCCCAAGGGCGACTGGCGCAACACCTATTTCGTTCCGGAAAATCTCAAGGCCAGCGTGGCGCGCGCCGATGCGCTAAAACCTCTGCTGCGCGACGGCATGAGCATGTCCGAGATGGCCCTGCGGTTCATCCTCAACAATAAGGATGCCCACACCAGCATTCCCGGAATGCGCAAACGGCGGCACGTCGATGCGAACTTGGCGGCCAGCGATCGCGGGCCGCTCTCCGCGCAGCTTCACGCGGAGCTGCGCAAGCATCGGTGGGAGCGGAAGCCGACGAAGTGGAGCCAGTGAAGTGGAGCCAGTGAGGATGTGACTGGTGATTTGTGACTAGTGACTGGTGACGAGCCCTTGCCTCGGGCCAACGAGCCAGTGCGGCAACCTTAGAATCAATTCCCTCAGGGGCTAAAGTTTGCGGATAGGAGGGACGCGCTAAAGCGCGCCCCTACATTTGTTGCGTCGGTAGTGTGGCGGTGTTTACTTGTCCCATAGGTCCCCTGAAGGATTGCGAATCCCTTGCTTCAAGGACCAATGAGCCTGCGTGGCAACCGCAAAACCAATTCCTCAGCGGCTAAAGCCGTGGGGCAAACTCAAGACTTATGTCGGACCTAAAGGTCCGACCCCCCGGTTCGTCTTTAGGCGGTTTGCTTTAGGGCGCGCTCGACTAGGGTGAGGCAGCGCTCGGCTTGTTCGCGGAGGAGGTCGTCGTGTTCGCCGCGGGTGGTTTGGGCGTTGCGTAGCTCGTCTTGGACGGCGTTCAATTCGTCGGCGATGGCAAGCGCGGCGAGGACTGCGACTTTGTGGGTGTCGATGGTTGCGGTGGCGCTGGCGATGGCTTGCATTTTTTCGTCGACGTAGGTCGCGAGTTTTTGGACGTAGGCGGGGTCCAGTTCTCCGTGGATGGAGTAGGTTTGGCCGAAGATTTGAACTTTTACTGGGGTGCTCATGGGTGGCTCCGAAAATAGTTTTGGGTATTGTAGCGCAGACGGGCGGCCGTGGAAGCGATCTTCACAGGCTACGGAGACGTGCCAAGAGCGTCCTTTCGCGGGTTGAGAGCCCGCGGAGTGAGCGGGTGCCTGAGTGTACGCCGGGCGGGGCGAGCCCCGGCCCCGACCAGAGTCGGCCACCGGGCAGCCAGGATCGCCGCTGGATTTAGCTGGCGCGGAGCTGGGCGGCTAGCTGCTTTTCCAGGGCGGCGATGATGCGGGCGGAGAAGTCGGTGATTTGGGCGTCCGTCAGGGTGGCTTCGCGGCTTTGGAAGGTTACGCGGACCAGCAGAGAGTATTTACCGGCGGGGACGTTTTTGCCGCGGAAAAGATCGGTGGCTTCGATCGAAGTGATTTCGGCGATGTTCAGGGAAGCGATCGCATGGCTCACGTCGGAGAAGTGCGTGCCTTCTGCCAGCAGCAGGGAAAAATCGCGCTCGACCGCGGGGAAGCGCGGTAGCGGCTGGTATCGGCGGGAATCCTTCAGCGCGCGGATGGCGGTGTAGACCGGTTCGAGGCGCAGCTCAGCTAGGAATACTTCTTGGCGCAGCTTGAGGCGGTCGGCGACGCGGCGGGCGAGCTGGCCGGCTGCGCCGATCTCCTCGTTTCCAAGAGACACACGGCCGCGGCGGGCGGCGTGCAGCCAGTCTGCGCCACCGTTTTGCCAGGAGAAGTGACCCGCCAAGTGGCCGAGGGCGTCGATGTGGCCTTTCAGATCGGCAAAGGAATAATCGCGAGCGGCGTCGTAAAGATCTTTTTGGCGGGCCGCGCCTGTTGCGCCGAGGGTTAGCACGCGAGTTTCGACCGACGCGGTGCCCTTTAGCCGGTAGTGGCTGCCGATTTCGAAGAGGAGGACATTGCGCTGACCGTGGTTGAGGTTCCATTCCAAGGCGGCGGCCATGGTGACGATGCCGGTGGAGCGCAGGACGCTGGCTTCCTCGGAGAGCGGATTGGCCAGGCGAGCCGGCTGTGCGTCGTGTGGACGGAACAATGCGTCGCGGTCTTCGGCTACGTGGGGGATGGTGAGAATTTCGCGGTAGCCCAGGCCGATGAGCCGCTCGCGCACACGGGTTTCCGCTTCGTAGTGCGGCAGGCGGGCTGCGCCTTGACGGGCCGCGGGCAGGCGCGGCGGAAACTTGTCCAGGCCATAGATGCGGGCGACTTCTTCGATGAGATCGATTTCGCGCTCGACTTCGGCGCGCCAGGAAGGTTGCGTGCATTCCCAGGCGGCCAGCAGGGATTCTGAGGCGCCGCGATTTTGGTCCACGCGCACGGGCGCAAAGCCTAGAGCGCTGAGGCTGGCTTCTAGGTCGCGGTCGGGAACGTCGGCGCCCATTACGCGGAGTAGTTCGGCGCGGGTGATGCGGATTTTTTTGGGTGGGCGCTTTCCGGGATAGACGTCGACGACGCCCGAGAGCAGTTCGCCGCCGGCGAGTTGCAAGGATCAGTTCGGCGGCGCGGCGAGAAGCGAGTTCCGGCATCTCCGGGTCGGCTCCGCGGCCGTACCGCGTGGACGCTTCGGTGTGCAATTTGAGGAGGCGCGCAGCGCGGCGAACCGGGATCGGTTCAAACCAGGCGCACTCGATCAAAACATTTTTCGTGGAGAAGGAAATTTCCGTGTCGGCGCCGCCCATGACGCCGCCGAGCCCGATGGGGCGCGAGCCGTCGCCGTCGGAGATGACGCAAATGCCCGGGGGAAGTACGCGTTCGATCTCATCGAGCGTTTTGATTTTCTCGTTGGACCTGCCGGAGGAAATCATGTCGGCGGCGGCCTTTGCCGTGCGAACAATGATGCGGTGATCGCGGACTTTGTCGTAGTCGTACGTGTGGAGCGGCTGGCCGAGTTCGAGCATTACGTAGTTCGAGATGTCGACGACGTTGTTGATGCTGGCGACGCCGGACGCTTCGAGACGTTCGCGGAGCCAGGGAGGCGAGGGTTGGATTTTTACGCCGCGAATTACCCGGGCGGTGAAGCGGCCGCAGAGTTCCGGGACTTGAATTTCGACTTGGACTGCGTCGCTGGCCCTCGCAGAGCCTTCTGTGGGTTTCGGCAGCAGGGCTTTCAGCGGCAGTTTGTAGATTGCGGCGACTTCGCGGGCGATGCCGTGGTGGCCCAGACAATCGGGGCGATTGGAGGAGACCTCGGCGTCGATCACTGCACCGTACGGGCCTTTTTCGACGCCGCCGATGTTGGTGCCGGAGAGCGCGAGGCGCGAGGCGAGTTCGTCGGGGGACGCGGTTACGTCGACGAAATCTTTCAGCCAGTTGTAGACGACCTTCATGCTGGGTTCCTGAGTGCAGCCTTTCCCGTGCCCTTCCTAAAAATCGATTGCTGACGAATGCTCCGCTAGAGCTTGGCTCGCCGGGCTAAAGCCCAGCGCCTACATTAGGCGCGCTTCGCTCCAGGTGCCCGAAATAAAAATGGGTGGCGTATTCCATGCGCACGTGGCGATTGGCTTGATTGGCGCGAAACAGTTCTTCGAGTTCGGCCATCATGGGGGCGTAGTTTGCGTGGCCCTCCTGCGGGGCGTAGGAACTGCTGCGCAGGCGGCCGGCCAGGCCGTCCCAGTCGAGAATTTGCGCGTTGGGCAGGCTGCGCTGCGTGAACGTTCCGGCTCCGAAGAAATCCTGGATCACCGGGGTCTCGGGGTAGGATTCGCGGACGCGGGTGTAGTCCGTGCCGTATTTCACGAGGAGATCTTCGTAGGCGCTGGCGAAGGGCGTGTCCATTTGGCGATCGTTCCAGAGGACCACGATCCAGCCGCCGGGCTTCAGAATGCGGCGGAATTCGCGGCGGGCGGCGTTGGGCTCGAACCAGTGGAAGGCCTGGCCAGCGGTGACGAAGTCGACGCTGGCGTCTTCGAGCGTGGTGGCTTCGGCGGAGCCGTTGAGACTGACGAAATTGTCGAAAGAGGCGAGATATTCTTCGCCGGCCTGGCGCATGGCTTCGTTGGGCTCGATGCCGTAGACGCGATTGCCGTTTTTCAGGAAGAGCTCGCTGAGGAAGCCGGTGCCGGAGCCGATGTCGGCGATCACGCTGCCCGGGCGCAGATCGCACTCGCTGCGGAGGAGGGTGATGACTTCCGTGGGGTAGCCGGGGCGATAGCGGACGTAGTCGGCTACGCGATTGGAGAAGCGCTGTTTGGAGTCGGTGAAGGTCATCGCACTATCTTTCAGCATCCATCTAATTCAACCCAATTCCTCAGGGGTGAAAGCCCATTTTGTGCCAAGTTCTTATGTCGGAGCTAAAGCTCCGACCCCTTTTTCCGGCGCTTACGGGAATTGGCGCAGGAAGCGGGCGTCGTTTTGGAAAAAGACCTGGATGTCGTCGATGCCGTATTTGAGCATGGCCAGGCGATCGATGCCCATGCCGAAGGCGAAGCCGCTGACTTTTTTCGGGTCGTATTTCACGAAGCCGTAGACGGCGGGGTCGACCATGCCCGCGCCAAAGAGCTCGATCCAGCCGGCGCCTTTGCATTTGGAGCAGGTGCCGCCCGCGGCCGAGGTGCCGCTGCCGCCGCAGAAAATGCAGGAGACGTCGAATTCGACCGACGGCTCGGTGAACGGGAAATAGCTGGGACGGAAACGGGCCTTCACGCCGGCGCCGAAGAATTGTTTGACGAAATATTCGATGGTGCCTGTGAAATCGCAGAAGGTGATGTCGGTGTCGACGGCCAGGCCTTCCACTTGGTGGAAGATGAAGGAGTGCGTGGCGTCGGGATTGTCGCGGCGGTAGACCTTGCCGGGGACGATGACGCGGACCGGAGGCTGGCGCTTTTCCATGGTGCGGATTTGCATGGGCGACGTGTGGGTGCGCAGGAGCAGCGGAGTTGCGGCGCCTTTGGGGAGGTCGAGATAGAACGTGTCCATGTCGTCGCGGACGGGGTGGAACTCGGGGATGTTGAGGGCTTCGAAATTGTAGTAGGGCGTTTCGATTTCGGGGCCTTCGACGACGGAGAAACCGATGGAGACGAAAATGTCTTCGATTTGCTGCAAGACCTGGCGGATCAGGTGATGGGAGCCGATGGGATGGCTTGCGCCGGGGAGCGATAGGTCGATGCGCTCGCGGGCCAGGGCGGCTTCGTCGGCGCCGGCTTCGATGGCGGCGCGGCGGACTTCGATTTGCGATTCGACGTGGGCGCGGAGTTCGTTCAGAGCTGCGCCTACCGCGCGCTTGAGTTCGGGAGATGAGGGCTTCAGCCAGTTGTCGGTGATTTGCGTCAGGACACCGGATTTGCGGCCCAGCCATGCGTCGCGGAATTGTTTCCAGGAAGATTCATCGTGCGCGGCGGAGGCGTCGGCATCGAAGCGGGCGCGAATTTCAGCGAACAGCGACGGAATGCCGTGCGGCTGCGTCACGCCGAGGTCGGCGAGTTTTTGGGCTGGCTTGTTTTCGGAAGAGCTCATTGGCTGACTCGGTGCCAACAGGGGCGCAACAGTGCTGCGCCCTACGAAGAAAATATCACGCGCCGGTGGAACGGTCCGGGCGCGCAATCAAAAGGCGCCCGCGACGGTCCGCGGCCGCTACAGGTGCCGGCGCAACGATCTTGCCGTTTGCGCGCTTCGCCGGCCACGTGTAGGGGCACGGCATCGCCGTGCCTGTCTTACGCGTCGGACCGCTACGCCTGCCTTTTGGCTTTGGCTGGCGGCGGAGCGGCGGCTTTCGCGGTGGCGGCCAGGCTGGCGAAGGCTGCGGCGTCTTTTACCGCGATGTCGGCCAGGACCTTGCGGTCGAGGGAGACGCCGGCGGTCTTGAGGCCGTGAATCAGTTGGCCGTAGGTCAGGCCATTCAGACGGGCGGCTGCGCCGACACGTTGAATCCACAGACGGCGGTATTGGCGCTTCTTTACGCGGCGGTCGCGCTTGGCGTAGCGGTCGGCGCGATTGGCGGCTTCCTGTGCGGATTGGTAGAGCTTGCTCTTTGTTAGAAAAAAGCCTTTGGTGCGCCGGAGGTACTTCTTACGCCGAGCTCGGCGTTTTGTGCCGCGTTTTACGCGTGCCATGGGGTTTCTCCTTTGTTGTGTGGCGCAGGTTCACAAGCACCGGCGAGCCCGAACGGCGGTCTCGCGGGTAAAAGGGCTGAGCCACTTCTTGGGAGGCAAACGGGTTGCGGCTGCGCGTTGAAAAAGCACGCGTAGGGCAACGGGTTTGTCTCCGGGGTGATGCGATGTAGCGCCTGCGGTGCGAACCTGGTTGCGGTTGCATTTGAGGCTGTCCGCTTGAAGCGGACGCGCCGGGCTGAAGCCCAGCGCCTACATGCCGCGGATCTCTCGCTACTCGCAAAAGATCGAGTGCGGCTTATCGGCCGGCAGGCACCCGTGAAGCGCTGCCTGGCACGATTCGCGGGGCTTGCGCCCCGCGTTGTTGCAAATCAACTTCGATGAGGCTGAAGTTGAAAATCGAAACCGACAAAAATCGGCGAAGATTCTAGGCGTACGGAAGCATCAGCTTCACGTTGCGCACGTCGGTCTTGTTCACCAGCGTGAGTTTTTTCAGCTTGCGCATGCGGCCGGGCTTCTTGGTGCCCAGCAGGTGGCGCTTGCCGGAATGCATGCGGAGAATTTTGCCGCCCGCGGTGACCTTGAAGCGCTTGGCGGCGCCGCGGTGCGTTTTCAGTTTCTTCTTCGGCTTTGATGCGTTTCTTGGCATTGCTAAATCCTCTCTACGCGGGCTCCGGGCCCGTTGCTAGAACTACGAAGGTACTCGCGGCCGAAAAGCGCCCGCCACGGTCGGCGGCCGCTACAGTTGCTGCTCCCGCAATCTTGCGTGAACACGGGTTGGACGCCGGGCCCTATCAGTAACCAATTACTGCCCAACTACTGCGCTTGTTGAGCGGCCGGTTGCGAGACTGGCTTGGCTACCGGCGCGCCCTTCTTGGGCGCGAGCAGGGCTACCAAGACGTTGCCTTCCATGCGCGGCATAGTCTCGATCTGGCCGTGCTCGCCGATTTCGCCCAGCAGGCGCGTCATCTTGGCGCGGCCCACTTCCTGGTGCGCCATTTCGCGGCCGCGATGGAAAATCATGGCGCGCACCTTGTGGCCTTCTCCCAGGAAGCGGATGATCTGGTTCTTGCGAACCTGATAATCGTGCTCCGCGGTGTTGGGCCGGAACTTTACTTCCTTGAGCTGCGAGCCGCGGCTGCTCTTGCGCTGCTCGTGAGCTTTTTTGTTCTGCTGGTAAAGAAATTTGCCGTAATCGGTGATCTTGCAAACCGGCGGATCCGCCGTCGGCGAGATTTCCACCAGGTCGAGCCCGCGTTCGCGCGCCATTTTGACAGCCTCGAACGGCTGCATGACGCCAAGCTGGCCGCCTTCTTCGTCAATCACCCGGACTTCGCGAGCGCGGATGCGCTCATTGACGCGAGTGCGGTCGCTCTGCCGGAAATTACGTTCTGCCAGAATTCCCCCTAGTTGATGAAAGGCGCCTTTGGCCCCGGTTCGCCGAGGATGGCCCCGAATCTAGAAATCGCGCTTCACCCCGAAGCGTTTACTAACCCGCCCCGCACGGCTCAAAACAGCCGGGGACGGGCTTCAAAGTATAGCACGCACGCGCATTCCGGCGACAAGCGTTTGATGCGGAAGCTGGGGCGCGGTGGCGGATCGCTTGCCGCACTCAGGACGTTATGTCGAGTTGGCCTTTGGGGCCGGTGATGCTGGCGCGGAGCCGTGGCTCGCCGCCGCGCTCGATGGGGGCGTCCAGTTCGAGGATGCGGAGTGTCTTGGCGAGTTCTTGCGGGTCCGGCGCGAGGAGGTTGAAACTGAGCAGTTGGCAGCCTGGCGGAGCGTCGGTGGACGGGTGGGTGGAGTCGGGGCTCCACTGGATGAAGAAAGGCAGGAGGCCGCTGCGATTGTCCTTCAGGTCCAGGGTTTGCCAGTGGAGGGTTTTGCCATCGGGGCGGCTGCGGGAGCCGTCGGTCGGGCCTTCAAAAGCGACGCCGGCATCGCGAAGGTGCTTGGCTAATGTGTCCATCGAAGAAGGATGGGCGGCCCACGTGAGCAGGCGCGGCTCGGACATGGTTTTCAGCTCGGGCCAGCGAGCGAGCGTATTTTGCTGCGGGTCGGGGGCGATGATTTCGAGGTAGCGGCGGCCGCCGAGGGCCAGCAGAGCGTTGCGCGTGCCGCGGCCAGGATGCACGCCGCCGAAAGCCGCGCGGACTCCCGTGTGGGTTTCGACGAACGCGATGCCGCGGTCGAGGTCATTGCAGCCGAGGAGGATGTGATCGAGCAAGGTGGGCACCCGGTCTGACGAAAATGTGATGCGCGGAGCGAAGAGAGCGGCTCCGGTTGCGAAGATAAAGTCGCGCCGGCGAGTTGTTTGCGCCATGCGATAGATCGTAATGCTCGCGTCGGCGAAATTACAAGCTGACTTCGGTGGGCTTTTGGCCGCGTTTGGAGAGATAGGCGTGCCAGAACAGGCGAGCGGCGACGGCTCGGAAGGGACGCCATGGAGCGCTCATTTTCTCGAGCCGCTCGGGCGAGGGGCGCGTACGGAGGCGTTTTACTTCTTGCACGGCGGTGGCGAGGGCCAGATCGCCGACAGGCCAGATGTCGGGACGCCGGAGGGCGCTGAGCAGATAAATGTCGGCGGTCCAATTGCCGATGCCTTTGAGCGCGACCAGCATTTTCCGGGCGGCTTCGTCGTGGAGATCGAGAAGGTGGCGCAGGTCGAAGTGGCCCTGAACCAGGGAATCGGCGAGCAGGCGAGCGTAGAGAGTCTTCTGGCGGCTGAAGCCGATTTGCTTGAGTTGGACGTCGGTCAGCTGCAAGAACCGTTTTGGAGTTAGAGGGCGCGCGGCGGCTTGCAGGCGTTGATAGGCTGCGCGGGCGGAGGCCAGAGAGACCTGCTGCTCGAGAATAATGTAGACGAGCGTGGGGAAGCCGGGATCGCGAACCCACAGTGGAGGCTGGCCATGGTTTTTCAGGACGGCCGCAAGATGGGCGTCGCGTTGCGCCAGCTCGCGGACGGCATGGGCAAAGGACTCTTCGGTCAGGAGAGTTTGCTGGGAGTTCACGGCGACGGAAGTAAGGATAACGCAGAGACGCGGAGAACGCCGAGCAATCGCCGAGGAACAAGGCCCGGACGATTCAGGCTATGGCGCGGGATTCGATTTCCGCGTGGACTGCCTCGACGAAATCGGTGAGGGGCCTGGGGCCGAGGTCGCCTTTGCTGCGGTGGCGGACGCTTACGGTGCCGGCTTCGGCTTCCTTGCCCCCGACGATCAGCATGTAGGGGACTTTTTGCATTTGGGCGTCGCGGATTTTGGCCGGCAGCTTTTCGTTGCGGTCGTCGAGGTGGACGCGCACGTTGTGGCGCTTGAGAGTTTCGGTGACGTGCCGAGCGTAGTCGATCACTTTTTCGCTGACCGGGCAAATCTCTACCTGCACCGGGGCCAGCCATACCGGGAAGGCGCCGGCGTAATGTTCGACCAGCATGCCGAAGAAACGCTCGACGGAGCCAAGCAGGGCGCGATGGACCATCAACGGCTGATGCCGCGCGCCGTCTTCGCCGACATATTCCAAGGCGAATCGCGCGGGAAGATTGAAGTCGAATTGAACGGTGGTGAGCTGCCAGGATCGGCCGATGGCGTCAATGAGCTTCACGTCGATCTTGGGGCCGTAGAAAGCGGCTTCGCCTATGACTTTTTTGTAGGGAATGTTCATGCGCTTCATGGTGTCGGCGAGAGTGGCGCTGGCGTGCCGCCAGTCTTCGGGCTTGCCGGGGTAATTTTCCGGATGCGCGGCGTCCCAGTCGGAGAGTTCCACTTCGAATTTGTCGAAGCCGAAATTTTTCATGACCGCGAAGGCGAAATCCATGCAGGCTTCCATTTCGCTTTCAGCCTGCGAAGCGGTGCAGAAAATATGCGCGTCGTCCTGGGTAAAGCCGCGCACGCGCAGCAGGCCGTGCAGGACGCCGCTGCGCTCGTAGCGATAGACGGTGCCCAGTTCGGCGAGGCGAACGGGGAGATCGCGGTAGCTGCGAAGCTTCGATTTGTAGATGAGGATGTGGCCCGGGCAGTTCATGGGCTTGAGCTGGTAATCGGTCTTTTCCACTTCCATGGGGCCGAACATGCTGTCTTTGTAAAAGCCGGTGTGGCCGCTGGTGTTCCAGAGATCGCGGCGCATGATGTGCGGGGTGTAGACGAGATCGTAGCCGCGCTTTTGAAGCTCTTCGCGCAGCCAGTTTTCAATGATGGTGCGGATCAGGCCGCCCTTGGGGTGCCAGAAAATCAGGCCCGGGCCGGCTTCGTCTTGAATGCTGAAGAGGTCAAGCTCGGCGCCCAGCTTGCGGTGATCGCGGCGCTTGGCTTCTTCCAGGCGGTGCAGATACTCGTCGAGCTCTTTTTGGGTGAAGAAACATGCGGCGTAGATGCGCTGCAGCTGCGGGTTGCCTTCCTGGCCCTTCCAATAGGCGCCGGCGACGCTCATCAATTTGAAGGCGTGAATGCGCTTGGTGGAAGGAATGTGCGGGCCGCGGCAGAAGTCGATGAATTTGCCGGTGGTGTAGAAGGAGACCATGGGGTCTTCGGCTTTTTCTTCCACCAGCTCGCACTTAAAGATTTGATTAGTTTTTTTGTAGAGCTCGACGGCTTCCGGTTTGGGGATGAGCTTGCGCTCGTTGGGCAGGTCCTGGGCGGCCAGCTCGTGCATCTTGGCTTCGATTTTCGCCAGGTCGTCGGGAGTGAAGGGATCGTCGCGCAAAAATTCGTAGAAGAAGCCGGTGTCGATCGGCGGGCCAATGCCGAGCTTCACGCTCGGGTATAGCTCCATCACCGCGGCGGCCAGCAAATGGGCCGCGGAATGCCGGAAGACGAACAGCGCGTCTGGATCCTTTTCGGTGAGGATTTGCAGCTTAACGTCGTGGTCGAGCGGACGGCGGAGATCGATCAGCTCCCCGGCGCCGTCGTTGGGTTCGGCGACACGGGCTACCAAAGCCGCATCGGCCAGGCGCGGAGAGATTTTCCTGGCGATGTCCGCGGGTGTGGTGCCGTTGGGCACTTCCTGAACTTTGCCGTCGGGCAATGTAACGTGAATCGGTTCCATGCTTTGTGTCACCCGGAAAGAGAAACTCTAAGCTTATCGGCGTGCTGTTACACGGTCAAGGTGAAGGGCAAGTTGGTTGGAAGGGCAAATCAACGAGTGTTGGTCAAAGCAGCTTGACACCCGGCAGACCCTTAAAGTGACTATCGGAGGTGACGAACTCCGCGGCACATCTTTCCGCTGTCGCGTAAAGCAGGGCGTCGGCCATCGCCAATCCATGCTGAATGCTGATGACCGCTGCTGCGAGAGCGATCTCTTGATCAACGGGAATAACGGAGTGACGCAGCGCTTCAGATACGAAAAGGTCCGCGAGGACCTTGGTCTGCTGTAGCAGAAGAATCTTCCGAACCTCGTAAATAACAATTGTGGGAACCAAGATCGGGCGCTCGCCCTGTAGATAAGGCCGGAAGAGCTCTGCCTTGGTATCCGCGGTAATGTATTCCAACCAGCCCGAGGAATCGACAATCGCAGCTTCAAAAACGCTCGGAGTGGTCACGGTGCGCATCCTTCCACTTCATCCCTTTTGCCATCCCGAAGAGATCCTTGACCGAGCGGGGTCTGTGAAGCCGGATAGTGCCGTCCAAAACATAGACTTGGAGTTGTTGCCCTGGCTCGAGCTTGAGCTCTTCACGCACCTTCTTGGGAATCACCACCTGAAATTTGGGCGAGACCTTGACCATGTCCATGTAGATTCTCCCATCCCAATTGTATCGATATCTTAGTTGGTATGTCTAGATAGTTATCGATCAGCAGTGAGGAAAGTGGCATCCGTCGGCGATCCCTGACGAAAGGAGCGCCTGCCAGCCAAAGCCATGGCGCGCCGGTTCGTTGTGTCACGGGTTGGCCGAGCAAGGCGCGGAATTGAGGATCTTCGCGGAGCTTGGCGAAGGCGGGCTCCTCATTGAGCCAGGTGGAAAACGCGGCGAGGTCTTTGGTTTTCTGCTTGGCGTGGCGCAAGGCCTCCAGCGCGCCTTTGCGGTCGCCGGTGAGGGCGTGCGTGGTGGCCAAGCTGTCCAGCGCCCAGACGGAGTCCGGATCGGCGTCGGCCGCGAGCTGAAAGTAGTCCATAGCCACACGGACGTCCTTGGCGTCCAGGCGCTCTGCGCCGGCTTCCATCGCTTCCACCAGGACGCCGCTCAGGGCGCGTTTGAATACACGGACCTGCTCCGGGCGTCTTTCGTGGGCGGCACGCTCGCGTAGGTCGATGATCTCTTGCTCGATCTGGCTGCGGGTGTCGGAGCGCGTCACGATGTTGCTGCCCAAAGACATCAGGCCGGAGGAAATCTCGCCGGTGAGTTGATCCTGCTCCTGGAAGTCTTGTTTTTCGCGCTTGGCTCCGTCGCGCACGGGCTTTTGCGTTGCCAGCGATGCGGCGGCCTGGCGGAGCGCGCTCGCATCCGTGAGCCCATCGAAAGTCGCGGCGTCTTGTAGATACTCGCGCCAGGCGGCGTAGAGGTCTCCGGATTGTTCGAGGGCGTGGGCACGTGCAGCAGCTTCGGCTGCTTGGGCTGCCACAAAACTATCGTCGCGAGCTTCGCGGCTTTGTTTCATGGCAATCAGCCGAAACCAGGCGAGCGCTTCCTCCATCAGGCTGGCGGGAGCCCACTGATGCGGGCCGTCGAAGTGGCGAAGGACATGCGGGAAGCCGGCCTCCTCCAGTTTTTCGTCAAGCTGGGCTACCTCCGGATAGTTGAAATCGAAACTGCCCACGGCCGCGAACACCGCGAACGTTACATCGCGAGATGGGGGCGTGCCGGAGGAGAATCCCGCGCCATTCAAGAGCACGCCTGCGGCGCACTTGCAGCGCTGAGCAATCTGCGAGGCCACGCGCGCTCCGCCAGAAAACCCCGCGAAGTAGACACGGCGGTCGTCGATGGAAAGACGCGCGTGGGTGTCTTCGAGCATGGCCTGGGCGGCCTCGGCTTCGATTTTCCACGAGCCGTTGCGTGAATTGTTGGAACCCACCACGATGTAGCCGTTGCGTTCCGCAGCATCTTTCATCAGCTCGACGGGCACATTGCCGCGGGCGGCGGGATCGAAGGCGTAGACGATCGGCCATCGTTTGCCCGGGACGTATTGCGACGGAAGGTACAGGGCGTAACTTTGGTCCGGTTTGCCGGCGCAGGCCTGGTGTGCGACAAGAACGCCGGCTTGCGGAATTTGCGCCGGTGGGTTTGACGTGGGAGCTTGGCCGGCTTGGATTGCGGCGGCCCACGGAAGCACGGCGACGGTGCTGAGGAAGAGAAGCCTGCGCATGCTGGCAGTATAGACGTGCCCATGGCGGTTTTGTCGTGGCTCACCGTTTGCCCAAGAGCCGGCAGGGATGCCCTTCGGCAAGCTCAGGACGAGCCGGCGCTACCAGCCCACCGCTACGCTGCGAACACCTCCAAATTTCGCTGCGTTCGGCCGACAGGGTAGACTCTTTCCTGATGCAACCAGGCTGCGGGTAGTCAGCGGTATCGTCGGATAGGGCGTCCTGGTTGTTTCTGGATTCGTCAGACACATTTCTTCGAGGTATGGATGAAACGACTCGCGATGTACTTGGTGTTTCTGTTGCTGCTACCGTTTCGCGGCGCCGCACAGGATGCGAAACCCCTGCCGCAGGCGGACGAGCGCTACAAGGCGGACATTCTTGTGGTGGTGGCGCATCCCGACGACGAAGGCGCGGCCACGGCTTATGTCGCGCGGGCGATGGATGAAGGCAAACGCATCGCGGTGGCGTTCGGCACGCGCGGCAGCAGCGGCGGAAACGAAGCCGGCGCGGAGCAGGCGGACGCGCTGGGCGCCGTGCGTGAGATCGAGGCCCGGCGGGCGCTGGCGACGTTGGGAATCACCAACGTGTGGTTCTTCGACGGCAAAGACACTGCCAGCCAGAACGTTTTGCGCTCGCTGGCCAACTGGCAGCACGGCGCCGCGCTCGAACAACTAGTCCGGCTGGTCCGACTGACGCGGCCTGAAGTGATCTTGACGCCGCTTCCAGGCACCTTCATCGGCGAAGATCATGGCGACCATCAAGCCGCGGGCGTCCTGGCGACCGAGGCGTTCGACCTCGCCGGCGATCCCACTGTTTTTCCCAGTCAAGTGGCCGGGCCCACGGGCCGCCGCGAAATTTATATGGAAAACCTGCGGCCCTGGCAGGCGAAGAAGATCTACTACTTCCCCGACGCGGAAAATGACGAACTTTTTCGCGGCAAGGGTCCGGAGTATTCCGTGAAGGATATCTCCAAGTCCTTGAGGATGCCGTATTGGCGGGTTTCCGTGGAATCGTTTCGCATGCATCAGACCCAGGCCAAAGGCTACCTGGACGCGATCAGCAAAATGGACGAAGCCCAAATCGAAAAGATGGCAGCGTCCGATGGTTGGACGGACCCGCAACGCTTCGTGTTGGGAAAGTCGCTGGTCGGCGGCAGCGTGACCGGAGATATCTTCCAGAACATCACGCCGGGTGCCATTCCCTTCGCGCGGCCCAACGTTGAGCCGGAACCTGAGCGGCCGGAAGTTTCCGCCGAACTGGGCGGACCGTGGAGTTATTACGGCGAGTTTCGCCGCGCTCACGGACTCAGCCAGTTGCCGCATCCGGAGCCGCCGGAAATCGCGCTTCAGGCGGGAAGTACTTTGGCCATTCCGGTGTGGCTGCGCAATCGGACGGCGGCGGCTCGCGAGGTCACACTCTCCGCGGATTTGCCGGCGGGATGGACGGTGCAGGGCGGCGCGGGAAAATTCACGCTGGCAGCGGGACAAGTGGCCGCGGCGCGCGTGGACATCGCTCTGCCGGAACTCGGGGATGCGGATTCCAAGAAGCAGGAGCCGCGGGAAGTTACCGTGCGTGCGGAATCGAACGGGCAAAGCATCGGCATTGTGAAGCTGCGCGTGGTGCTGCGCAAACGCGCGCTGCCGCAGTAGCCCGCCTCAGGATTTCTTCGGGCGGGCGGCTTCCATGGCGTCCCACGCGGCTTCCGGCAGCAGCAGAAGATCGTTGAATTCGCCGGCGCCGCGTAACCACTGGGCGCCATCGATCACCACGCATTCGCCGTTGATGTATCCGGCCATGTCGCTGAGCAGGAAGGCCGCTAGGTTGGTCAACTCCTGGTGCCGGCCGAAGCGCTTCATGGGGTGCGCTTCCTTGGCGTGCTCCTCGAATTGCTTGGAGGGCATCAGACGCGACCAGGCGCCCTCGGTGGGAAACGGTCCTGGGGCGATGGCGTTCACGCGGATATTGTATTTTGCCCACTCCACCGCCAGCGACGTGGTCATCGCCAAAACTCCGGCTTTTGCGCAGGCCGACGGGATCACGAAGGCCGAGCCGCAATTGGCCGCGGCGTAGGTGGTCGTGATGTTCAAGACGTTGCCGCCAACTTTGTCGGCAATCCATTTTTTCGCGAAGACCTGCGTGCAATTAAACGTGCCGTAGAGGACGATGCCGACCACGGCGTTGAAAGCGTTGGGCGTGAGTTTTTCCGTGCGGGCCATGAAGTTTCCCGCGGCGTTGTTGATGACCGTGTCGATGCGGCCGAATTGCTCGGTGGCTTGGAGCGCGGCGGCCTCCACGGATGCGTAGTCGCGCACGTCGCAGGTGGCGAAGGCGGCTGTGCCTCCGCTGCGCTGGATTTCGTCGCAGACTTCGCGCAGGGGTTCTTCACGGCGACCTACGAGGAACATTTTCGCGCCGAGTGCGGAGAAATGCAGGGCCATGGAGCGACCTAGGCCCGTGCCGCCGCCGCTCAGGAACATGGCGCGATCCTTTAACAGGTCTTGCTGGAACACGGGTCACCACCTCTCGACGGATATGGCGCCCGCGCTTTTCGGGCGCGGGTAGG
The DNA here is from genome assembly GCA_963788495.1 of uncultured Acidobacteriota bacterium. Classification (GTDB taxonomy): domain Bacteria; phylum Acidobacteriota; class Terriglobia; order Acidiferrales; family UBA7541; genus Acidiferrum. Next base: position 395,123 of record CAWBGX010000011.1, read on the forward strand.
CGAGATTGTAGTTCATTGGATTCTTTGGGAGGTAATGGCTGACGTGGGAAAAGCGGCGCCCAACCCTTCGAGACTCAGGCCCAGGCGCCGCACTCCATATTAACGGGTGATCTCCGCGGGAATCGGGCGGCCCATGGCTTTTGCATATTCGGCGGCGAAGAGCGGGCTGGTGGGAAACTCCTGGCTCAACTCGAGAAGCAGCTTTTGCGCGAGCGCGTTTTGTTTTTCCCGGCGGGCTGCGAGGGCCAACAGGATTTTGGCAAACGGTTGCAGGTAGCGGCCGTTCTCCGCGGTTTTTCCCAATTGTTGCATGCCCAGCTTTTTGTCGCCGTGAATGCCGCCGAACCATAGGGCAAAGCGGTAGCCGGGATTCAGCGATCCGATGATGTAGTTGGCCGCGCCCAGGGCCACGTAGGCGTCGTTGGTGTCCGGTTTCAGCGCCAGCAATTGCTTGGCGTATTCGTTGGCTTCTTTCATGCGCTTCAGGCCGTCCAGTTGCTTTTTCTCGAGGATGGCGTCGGCGTCGGACTCCATTCCAGCGGCCAGGGTCAGGCCAAACAGCGCTTCCGGGTCCTTGGGGTTTTTCTGCAGCAGCTCTCTGGATAGCGTGCGAGTACGCGCCAGCGCCGCGCGAAAATCGGCCATCCGGGCGGCGTCCGGCTTGCCCTCGATGCCATGCAAAAATCGTTCTTCGTTCAGGAAAAAATCGCTGGTCAGCACGTTCTGGCGATACAGCTCTTCAAACAGGTAGCTGGCGGCTATCGCGACTTGGCCAAAGGGCTCTTTCGGGTGACGGTCCTCCCAAGCTATAAATTCCCGGCGCGCTTCGGAAAATTGCTGGTCGTACAAAAGATGGAATGCCGCCGCAAGCTCCGGGTCGGTTGTGAACGCCGGACCCTCGCCATTGTCGGTGGTGCTTTGGGCACGAACCGCGACGGGAGCGAGCAGTAGCAGCGCAAGGATATAGATGTAAGGTTGCCGGTGCATCATAGCTTTCTTATTTAGAACAACCCGGGCAGGAATCTGGGCTTGCCCGACATTGCCGCACGATAGTCCGGATTGGCAAAGAGCACGCGCTCTTCCGTGGACAACCGTTGCGTCAATACTGCCATGTGCGCCAGCGATCCGGCCAGCGCGGTAATCCATGCGGTATGGATAAGCGGCAACGCCAGCATTTCGGCGAAGACCGCGGCGTAGTTTGGATGCCGAACGAAACGGAAAGGACCTGACGTGACCACGCCGAGTCTCGTGGAATCCATCACCTGTACGTTCCAATGGTCGCCAAGGGTGCGAATCACCCACCAGCGCACGGCATTGGCGGCCAGGAAAATAGCGAACATAATGGCGGCCAGCGCGGGAATGAATGGGCGCTTCAGGAAAACGACTTCCAGTCCCGCGCCGAGCAAGACCGCGGTGTGCAGCACGACCATCCAGCGGAACCTGGGTTCGTCCACCTTGGCGGCGCCGCGGGCAACCAGTTCCTGCTGATGGCGCCGCGAAATGCGCAATTCCAAAATCCGCAGAGCGCCTACGGCGGCCAGCAACACCAGGAATGCGATGACGGTTAGGTCCATTGCAGCAGTAAAAATTCCGCGCTGAAGCCGGGACCGAACGCCGCGGCGAGGGCGTGCTCGCCGGGTTTGAGCGGGCGCTTGTCCAGCCACTCCTGGAGGATAAAGAGGATGGTGGCGCTGGATAGGTTGCCCACATTTGCGAGGATGTCCCAGGACGGCTGGGTCTGACACTTGGTGAGGCCGAGAGCGATCTCGACGTTTCCCAGCAAGCGAGCGCCGCCGGGATGAAGAATCCAACCCTTGATGTCTTCCTGGGTCATGCCGTGGCGTTCCAGAAATCCATCGACCAGGCCGCGGATTTTCGCCCCGATCATTTCCGGCACGCCCTTGTCGAGCAGGATGTGAAAGCCGGAATCGCGCAGGTCGAAACCCATGGCGCCCAGCGAATCCGGAAAGGTGTAGGTTTCGGAGACCAGGATTTTCGGGCCTTTTACTTCTTTGCCGCTGACCAGCACGGCCGCGGCGCCATCTCCAAACAGGATCGAAGAGATCAGGTTGGCCTGGGAGATATCCTTGCGCTGGAAGGTGAGCGAGGGCAGTTCGACGGCGATGATCAGGACATTTCCACCGGGCTCGGCCTTCAGAAAATCGGCGGCGCGGCCCAGGGCCATGGCTCCGGCGGCGCATCCCAACTCGGTAAACGGCATGCGCCGGACATTGGAGCGGAAACCCATCAAATTGATGAGGTGGGCATCCAGCGAGGGGATCATGAAGCCGGTGCAGGAGACGGTGATGATCAGATCGACTTCGTCGGGCCGCAAGCCGGCGCGCTCCAGGCACTTTTCCGCGGCTTCGCGCCCCAGCTTGATGGCGTGCTCCATGTACTCCTGATTGGTCTTCGACAGCGCCCGGGGTTCCACGGTGTACTCGATGGGGAAAATCGCGTGGCGGTTGTGCACCTGGGCGTTGTCCACGATGCTCATCATGGCTTCCAGTTTGCGCTCGGGAATGTCGAAGACCCGGCCCATGTAATACTTCACGTCCTCGCGGGTGATGGTGTGCGGCGGGAGCGCCGTGGCAGTGGCGGCGATGGTGCAGTGCGAAGAATTGGGTTGATGCGTCGGCGTAAGCGCGGCGGTCCGGTCAGTACTCAAAGATTTCCCCTGTCTCGTCCGGCGAGAGGTCCAGCGTTAACCCCAAGCAATTCTAGTCGTTTAAGGTGCCGCGTACCACCAGCACGCTGCAATTGGCAGTAGACTTTACATCATTCCGGGCCTGGTGAGGAATGGTTTGAGGGGCGGCCTAGGCGCGATGGTAAGCAGGATCTCCCGGACTTAAATAATCTTTAACTTGCTCTATTCTCCGGTTCAGGTTCTTATCCGAGTTGGGGGTCTCCTTTTCCCGTGATGAAGGCACATCCAGCCGCTCGCAAACAATGGCCTGGTTATTTTGTTTTGGCGCTGCTGGTGGCGAGCCTGTGGTTCTGCCCGGGCGCCGTCGCGCAGGATCAAGCGCAGCCTCCGCTTTTGGTGATGATCTCCATCGACGGCTTGCGCCCCGACTACATTACCGCCGCCGATGCCCATGGAGCCAAGGTGCCGAATCTGCGGCGCTTCTTGAAAGAAGGTGCTTACGCCGAAGGCGTGACCGGCGTGGTGCCAACGGTAACCTACCCGAGCCACACCACTCTGGTAACCGGGGTATGGCCGGCGAAACACGGAATCCTGGCAAACACCACGTTTGACCCGCTCCAGAAAAATTATCAGGGGTGGTATTGGTACACGGAAGATATTCGCGTACCTACGCTGTGGGATGCGGCGGGCAAAGCCGGGCGGGCGACGGCCAGCATCCAGTGGCCGGTCACTGTGGGCGCGCCGATCACCTGGGACATTCCGGAATTCTGGCGCGCGAACACCGAGGACGACGCGAAGCTGCTGCGGGCGGTGTCGACTCCCGGGCTGCTCGCGGAGGCCCGAAGCGAAATCGGGCCGTACAGCGGCGGGACGGATGCGTCGGTCGAAGGCGACGAAAATCGCGGCCGGTACGCCCAGTGGATGCTGGAGAAGAAGCGCCCGGGCTTGTTGCTGCTGCATCTGATCGCGCTCGATCACGTCGAGCATGAGGCTGGTCCGTTCAGTCCCGAGGCTATCGCGGTGCTGGAGAGCCTGGATGCGGTGATCGGAAAGGTGCGCGAGAGCGCGGAGCGGCTGGCGCCGGGCCGCGCCTACGTTGCCGTTGTTTCCGACCACGGCTTTGCAAAGACCGACGCGCAATTGAATCTATTCCCGGCATTTCGCGACGCGAAATTGTTTAGCGTCGACGACAAAGGGAAAATCGCGGACTGGAAGGCCATGCCGTGGGTTACCGGCGGCTCCGCGGCCATCGTGCTGAAAGATCCGGGGGATGTGGCCACCCTCGCGCAGGTGCGCGAACTGCTTGCGAAGCTGGCGAGCGATCCGGCGAACGGGATCGACCGCGTGCTGGATGCGGACGAACTGCACAAGCGGGGCGGCTATCCGAATGCGTCCTTTTTCGTGAGTCTTAAGCCTGGGTGGAGAACGGGATACTCTCTCGAAGGTCCGGTGCTGTCAAAAACGAAACCCGGCGGCACCCACGGCCAACTGCCGGATGTGCCGGACCTGCGTGCCGCCTTTTTCCTGGTGGGTCCTGGCGTGCCTGCCGGCCGTTCGCTCGGGGTCATTGATATGCGGGATGTTGCGCCGACGCTCGCCCACGAAGCGGGGCTGGCTCTTCCTTCGGCGGACGGGAAAAACTTGCTGCCTTAAGCGATCGGCGAAAAAACAGCCAAGTGGTTGCCGGCCTAATGCAAACCGACTTGCCCTTTTGCGGATTCGATCAATTTCGCCGAGTCGTAGCCTACGCCATCTTTAAAAACGAGTTCCACTTTTTCGATGTCCTTGATTTTGGCCGATGGGTCTCCTTGGATGACCACGATGTCGGCCACTTTGCCGGCGGCGAGCGTTCCAATCTTGTCCAGTTCGCCCAGAAATTCGGCGCCGTTCGAGGTGGCGATGTGGATGGCTTCCAGCGGCGTGAATCCGGCCTCCACCAGCAATTCCACTTCGCGCTGATCGCCGAATCCTGCGATCACGCCTCCGTACCCCGTCGGATCGAGTCCGGCCAGGAGCAGGCCGCCGCGCTTGGCGAACTCGTGCTCGAATTCCAGCTCCTTCTTGAACAGCGCGGGCCAGTAGGACTCCGCGGCGGTGTCGGAAATTTTGGAGCGGGTGGTCAGATAATCGATCTGGGTTTCCGGCAACATGGCGTCCAGCACGCGGGCGTCGAGGGGAGCGCGGTTGGGCACTAATGTTTCAAAGACCGGCAGCGTGGAAGTGATGGCCACGTGATGCGCGACCAGATCCTTGATCATGTCTTGAATGGGAGTGCCGGTAACATCGAGTCCGAGCAAGGCCTTTTCCGCGGCTGCGGTATCCTCGGGGCAGGTTCCTGGTTTCTTGCCTGGAAAAAATTCGGTATCCACGAAGAGGCCATGTTCCAGATTATCGATTCCCAGGGCGGCGGCCTCGCGGAAGCCGATGGAGCAGAGGTGACCGGTCACTTTGATCCCGTGGGCATGAGCGGCCTTCACGGCGGCGCCCAGTTCTTCCGGGGTGATGTTCATGTAGGCTTTGAAGGAGGTCACGCCCTCGGCGATCCAGAATTCCACGGTGCGGCGGGCGTCCTCGGCGTCTTTTAGTTGATGCATTTGCAGGGTGTAGGCGCCCTGGCCTTCCAGATAGGGGCCGGTGACGTGAATTTTCGGGCCGGCCATTTTTCCTTCGTCGATGGCGCGCTGGAGCTCCAGATCGGTGTAGGGCTCGACGCTGCCCGTGGTGCGGATGGAAGTTACGCCTCCGGCCAGATACAGCCGCGGGAAGCTGGCGGCGTGTTCCGGGTAGAGGGCAGGACCATTGCCGGGCGCGGGATAGTACATGTGATCGTGCATGCCGACGAGGCCGGGAATGAGGGTGCGCCCGGTGAGGTCGAGTACTTTTGCGCCGTCGGGAATTTTCGTGGTGGCGGAGTCGCCCAAGGCGGCAATCTTTCCGTCCTGGAGGATCACCGTTTGGTCTGCGCGCGGGGCGGCGCCGGTGCCGTCGATTACGCGCACGTGTGCCAGCGCGATGATCGCTGCGTCTTCCTTGACAAACCGACGCACTCGCGGCGAGAGCTTGGATGCGGCTTGGGACCAGGAGAAGCAAGGCAACAACAGCGAGCACAACGATAGAAGCACAACTTTGCGCATGGCACCGTCCAGAAGCGAGAGATCGGGAGACGCGACGCAGTGTATTCAGAGCCGGGCGCGAACACAAGGGACAAGCGTCTGCTTCTGGCGAGAGCGACGGCAGTCTTCGGACTGCCCTGTGGTAGATTCTGTTCCCTTGAGGTGAATAATGTTTCGATCGGTTCTGGGATTTTTCGACGGCGGTGTTGTTGAGCGTTCTTTGTCTCGCCGTGCCTTCTATGGGCCAGCAAACGGTGCCTGGTTCGGCGGAGGGAGACTTTGTCTTACATGATTTCAAGTTTCATTCCGGGGAGTCGCTGCCGGAGTTGCGGCTGCACTACACGACGCTGGGAAAACCGGTTCGCGACGCTCAGGGCCGCGTTACCAACGCCGTGTTGATCCTGCATGGCACCGGGGGCACGGGCCACCAGTTCTTTGCGCCGCAGTTTGCGGGCGAGCTGTTTGGGCCCGGGCAACTTCTGGATACGGCACGCTACTTCATCGTGCTTCCCGATGGCATCGGGCATGGGAAGTCGTCGAAACCCAGCGACGGCTTGCATGCCCATTTTCCGCAGTACGACTATGACGACATGGTCGCGGCGCACTACCGGCTGCTTACGGAAGGCCTGGGCGTGAATCATTTGCGGCTGGTGATGGGAACTTCGATGGGTTGCATGCACTCCTTTGTGTGGGGCGAAACGTATCCGGACTTCATGGATGCGCTGATGCCGCTGGCGTGCCAGCCGGTGCAGATCGCGGGCCGCAACCGCCTGTGGCGCAAGATGGTGATGGACGCTATCCGCAATGATCCGGACTGGAAAGGCGGCGAGTACACGACCGAACCGCAGCAAAGTTTGCGGACGGCGCTGGACTTTCTGATCATCGCGGGGAGCGCGCCGCTGCTGATGCAGAAGAATCTGCCAACGCGGGACGCCGCGGACAAATACCTGGACCAGTATTTCAAGGACCACTTGGCTGGCCTGGACGCCAACGACTTCTTGTACCAGGTGAACGCTTCGCGAAATTACGATCCTTCGCCTGAGCTGGAGAAAATCAAGGCGCCGGTGATGTACATCAATTCGGCGGATGATTTCATCAATCCGCCGGAGCTGCCTATGGCGCAGACCGAGATCAAGAGAGTCAAGAGGGCGACGTTCGTGCTCATTCCCATCAGCGAGCAGACGCGAGGGCATGGAACGCATACATCAGCCGCGATGTGGAAAGACCACTTGGCGGCGCTACTCAAGGAGTCGCAGCCGTAGTCCGGGACCTGTGCGCTGAATGAGGTCGGGAGCGGGACTTGGCAAGGACGTACGCGAGTCCAGTCGAAGGAAAGAGCGACGCGTCACTCTTTCCTTGGAAGAAGCGGTGCGAGGGCCCCCGGAACTCGTACCTAATTGTAAATACAACTACTTACAATAATCTCGATGTTTTTCGTCCTTTGGCTTGGGAGAGGAGTAAGGTCCAGTGCGGCCTTACGTGACTTTACCTGAAGATACTATACCACAAGAGTGACCTCTTGTCAACTAGAAACGTATAGGGCCGGATTTTTTTGGCTAAATTACTTAAAACTAAGGCAGTTACGAGACGTCGCGTCACGCAACTAGGGCAACATGAAGGATCGAAGGCGCGGACCGGGGAAATGACCGGAGTGTGCCCGTTCATTCCGTGCGCAAGGCGCGCAACGGGTCTACTTCTGCCGCGCGGCGGGCCGGGAGATAGCAGGCGGTAAAGGCGGCGGCGGAGAGTACGGCTGCGACGCCGACGAAAGTTATTGGATCCGTGGGGGTTACACCGAAAAGGAAGGTCCTGACGGTGTGGGTGAGAGCAAGAGCGGCCAAGAGTCCTAACGCGACGCCCATAACCGCCAGCCCCATCCCTTGCCTGAGAATCATGAGGACGATCTCTGCCGGGCGGGCGCCGATGGCCATGCGCACGCCGATTTCATGGGTGCGCTGGCTCACCGACAGGGCCATCACGCCGCCAATGCCGGCTGCAGCAATCGCCAAGGCCAGTAGGGCGAACAATCCGAGCAGATTCGCGGTCAACCTGGGCGCCACGATGGAGTCCGCGCGCACCTGATCCAGGGACTGGATGCGCCCGGCGGGCTGGTTGGGATCGACTTCGTACAAATGCAGGACGACGGCCCGAGCGATGTTCATCGGGTCGCCCTGGGTTCTGGCCACCAGGGTCGGCGCCATTTGGGGATATTGCCCATAGGGGAGATAGATGAAGTCGGCGGGGGCTTGATCCAGACCGCGCTCCCGCACGTCGCCGACGATTCCGACGATCTGCGTCCAGGTCTGGCCGCCATCGAAGGAGATACGGCGTCCCACGGGATCCTGGCCGGACCAACGATGTTGCGCCAGGGATTCATTGATGATGGCCACCAGGGGTTTGTCCAGTCGATCGCGCCCATCAAATGTTCTGCCGCCCAGGATGGGGACGCCCAGGGTCCGGAAATAATCGGGAGTGGCGGCGTTGAATTCGGCGGTGGGCTTGGCATCCACGGAATCGCCCTGCCGGCCTTCGATCAAATACTCATTGTTGAGAGCGGGCTGCTTGTCCAGAGGCACTTCCTCCGAGAGCGCCACCGAGGTGACCTGGGGCATGGCTTGCACTTTTGCGAGCAGGGAGTCGGCAAAGGCCAGCATGCTGCGGTTGGACATATCCTTGGTGAAATCCAGGCTGAGTTGCACGGTCAGGACATTTTCCGGGCGGAAGCCGGCATCGACGCGCTGCAAATTGATCAGGCTGCGCACGGTGAGACCCGCGCCGATCAATAGCAGGAAGGAAACCGCCACTTGGGCGACAATCAGGGCGCTGCGCATTTTTGCGCGAGCAGCACCTGGCGTGGTTTGGTGGCCGCCTTCTTTCAATGAGGTGACCAGGCCCCCCCTGCGCCCCAGGGCGGGGGTCGTTCCGGTCAGCAAGCTGACGAAGAGCGCGACGCCGAGGGTGAAAAGGAGCACGCCGCTGTCAACGTGCACTTCATTGGCGCGAGGCGTGAAGCGAGCCACATAGGCCACCAGCAACTGCACGCCGCCCGCGGCCAAGAACAAACCCAAGGCGCCGCCACCCAAAGCCAGCAGGAAGCTTTCGGTCAGCAATTGACGGAAGAGGCGCACGCGTCCGGCACCCATGGCCGTGCGTATGCCCAGTTCCCGGTCGCGGCGGACCATCCGAGCCAGATTGAGATTGGCCACGTTGGCGCAGGCGATGAGCAGGACGAAACCCGCCGCCGCCAACAGCAGCAGCATGGTGGGTTTGGCGTCGCGGGTTAGCTCCGCCTTTAAGGGAGTTGTTTGTATTTTGAGGGTTGAGTCTTCCGGGTAGTCTTTCGGAAATTCCCGCTGCATGGACGCCGCTACGGTGGAGAGGTCGGCTTCGGCTTGGGCGGGCTGCACGCCAGGTTTCATGCGGCCGAACATGCGCACCATGCGCGCTTGGCGGTTGGCAATGGTCTGCTTGTTGGAGCGGAAGGGGCAGGCGGACGACGGCATGTACACGTCATTTTGCTCGGGATATTGCGGAAACGGCGGGAGGACGCCGATGACGGTGTGGGCCTGGTCGTTCATCCGAAAAGTCTTGCCCACCACCGTGGGATCGCCGCCGAAGCTGCGCAGCCAGTATTCGTAGCTGAGGAGCAGGACCGGCGGCGCGCCTGAGGTTTCGTCGTTAGGTTCGAACATCCGGCCCAGCAGAGGTTTCACGCCAAACACGTCGAAGAAGTTCCAGGAGACAACGCCGGTTTCGACGCGCTCCGGTTCGCTGCGCCCCAGCAGGGTGAATTGCATGTTGTGGTACTCGACCAGGGCGTCCAGGCTGCGGTTTTGCCGGCGGTAGTCCAGGAGCTCAGGCACGGAAACATTGCGACCCAACTGGCCGGCGCGCGACGTGCCTTGTCGCAGGAGCAGCAGACGCTCGCCATGTTCGTAAGGCAGGGGCTTCAGCAACACGGCGTTGACGACGCTGAAGATCGCGGTGTTGGCACCGATACCCAGGCCGAGGACGACGATGGCGGCCACGGTGAAGCCGAGGTTTTTGCCCATCATGCGCAGGGCGAACGCGGAGTCCTGGCGCAGCATGGAAAGATGTTCGCGAGGCGCGGTGGTGAAAATGCCTTTGGCCGTTTCCCACCACAGGCGCAAGATGCCCATCTTGTCTCCGGTGCGGGCGGCTTCGGCACGCTGCTCGGCAAACACTTGTTCCATTTCAGGGCCGAAGTCGCCGCGGAACTCCGCGGGCAGCAACCTGAGCAGCATCCGGTAAAACCGGTTGGTACGATGAGTCGTTGTGTCACGCACGATCGGTTCCTCCGGGGTATGGCGTGTTCTTCGCGAGCTTTTTGTCGCTCGCCAAGCGGCGTTTACGCCGGTTGCGTTCTCTTCAGCAAGTGCCGCGAGCGCGCCAGGGCTACCATTTTTTCCAGCCGATGGGCTTCCGCCGCGGCTACTTCACGGCCTTTGGCAGTCAGCCGATAATAACGGCGGCGCTCATCGTCTTGCGCCGCCGCGGGGCGCTGGCGAAGTTCGGCGATCAGCCCGTCACCAAGCAAGCGCTTGACGATGCCGTATAGCGTGCCGGTGCTTAGCTGGACTTCGCCGCCGGTGCGGGCAGCCACTTCCTTGAGGATGGCGTAGCCGTGCAGGTCGTCGCCGGCCAGCGCCAACAAGACATGAAACATAGCGGGAGTGAGAGGAGAAGCGGGTTCCGGAGCGGGAGCCTTAGGAGTCATGAGCCGCCATTTCTTGACCGCGAGGTCGTGTATATCGGCCCACACTATATCGTTAGCCGCCATAGTGTCAAGAGAAAACGGTTTGGCGGGGGTCCGGGGTCGAGGAGGGAACGGCAGTGTCCGTTGTCCCCCGCAAGTGCATCTAACCAGTGCATATGACACGACGGGGTTTCACGCGCCGGGAACTATTACAACTGAGCACTGCCGCGGCAGCCACAGGACTGACGTCGTTCCTGCTGGATGGCTGTGGAGGAGGCCCGACTCCGATTGTTCCGCCGGCCGGACCGACCTGCGGCAAGCTGACGGACATCGAGCATGTGGTCATCCTCATCCAGGAGAATCGATCCTTCGATCACTATTTCGGAAGCTACCGCGGGGTGCGCGGATTTGCGGATCAAAGCATGGCGTTCCGGCAGCCCGATCCGGCAAACACCAGCGTTTCGCCGGTGGGCACGCTGCTGCCGTTCCACCTGGACACGGTCACAACGAACGCCGCATGCACGCACGACATCAGCCATGAGTGGGTGCCGCAACATCAAAGCTGGAACAACGGCGCGATGGATGGCTTTGTAAGTTCACGTCTGGCCATCAATTCGAATGATGCGGTTCTGGCCATGGGCTACTACAACCGCGCGGATATTCCTTTCTACTACGCCCTCGCGGATGCTTTCACGATTTGCGACAACTATTTCTGTTCGGTGATGGGACCGACGGATCCGAACCGGCTGTACACCATGGCGGCTTCGCTGGACCCGGATGGCAAGAACGGCGGCCCGGTGCTACAGACCGTCGTCACCAATCGCACCGCGTTTTATGGGCACTTGACGTACGCCACCATGCCCGAGCAGTTGCAGGCGCGCGCAATTTCCTGGAAAGTTTACTCCTCTCCGGACGAAACGATTCTTGGCGGGATCCTGTCGGACAACGTGCTGTCGTACTTCAAGAATTTTCAAGATCCGGCGTCGGTGCTGCATCAGAATGCGTTCGGGCCGCAGTTCCCGGTCGATTTCTTGAGCGACGTGTTGTCCGGGAGTCTGCCGCAAGTTTCCTGGCTGGTAGGGTCGGTGTTGTCTTCCGATCACCCGCCGGCGCCATCGATATTCGGCGAAAACCTGGTTTCGGCGGTGGTGACAGCGTTGATGGCCAATCCGGCGCTGTGGGCCAAGACCGCGCTGTTCATCACCTACGACGAAAATGGCGGATTTTTCGACCATGTGCCGCCGATGACGGCGCCTGCCGGAACACCGGGTGAATATGTCACCGCGCCAGCGATGCCGGATCCCACGGTGGTTGGCAGCCCGGCAATTACCGGACCGATCGGATTGGGCTTTCGGGTGCCGATGCTGGTCATTTCGCCATTCAGCCGGGGCGGGTTCGTATCTACGGATCTTTTCGACCACACGTCGCTGTTGCGATTCCTGGAAACCCGATTTGGCGCGGAAGTACCCAATTTGAGCGCCTGGCGCCGCGCCGCGGTTGGGGATCTCACCAGCGCCTTCAACTTCAAAGCGCCCGACCTATCGCTTCCGAGTTTGCCATCGACGCTGCAAGCGGCTCCGCAGTTGATCCAGGAGTGTGTGGCGAATTTGGCGGGCACGACGCCGTACGCAGTGCCCAGCACGCAGACTGCTCCGACGCAAGAGTCCGGCACGGCAGCGAAACCCAGCGGGATTTGCTAGGAAAAGAGCGGTTTCTAGAATTAACGGGCGGTTTCGTGGCTGGCGCGAATTTCCTGCCAGCGGCGGGGGCGCCTGTTGGCTTGCAGGACTTTCTTGCGCAGGCGAATCGATTTGGGCGTGATTTCCACGAACTCGTCGTCGGCGATGAACTCGATGGCTTGTTCGAGGCTCAGCTCGCGGTGCGGAATCAGGCGGATGGCCTCATCGGCGCTGGAAGAGCGCATGTTGGTCTGCTTTTTTTCCTTGGTGACGTTCACATCCATGTCCTGCTCGCGGGAATTTTCGCCGATGATCATTCCTTCGTAGACTTCGATGGCCGGGCCGATGAAAAGCTCGCCACGCTCTTGAATATTCCACAGCGCGAACGCCGTGGACGGGCCGGAGCGGTCGGCAACCAGGGCACCCGTGGGGCGCAGGGCCATCTCGCCGGCGTAGTCCATCCAGCCTTCAAAAATCGAGTGAATCAACGCGGTGCCGCGGGTGTCGGTGAGCAACTGGCTGCGCAAGCCGATCAGGCCGCGCGAAGGGATTTTGAAATCCATGCGGACGCGGCCGGAATTGTGATTGCTCATCTTGAGCATTTCGCCGCGACGCTGGCCGGTGGTTTCCAGGATGATGCCGATGAAATTTTCTGGGACGTCGATGACCAGGCGCTCGAGGGGCTCAAGCTTGCGGCCTTTTTCGGTGCGCACCACGATCTCCGGCTTGCCGACCATCAGCTCGAAGCCTTCGCGGCGCATGGTCTCGATCAAGATGGCGAGCTGAAGTTCGCCGCGACCCAGCACGCGGAAGGATTCGGGGGTGTCGGTGTCTTCCACGCGGATGGAGACGTTGGTGAGCAGTTCTTTCTGCAGGCGGTCGCGCAGGTCGCGCGAAGTAAGGTAGTTGCCCTCCCGGCCGGAGAGCGGGCTGCTGTTCACGGTGAAAATCATGGCCAGAGTGGGCTCGTCGATCAGCAAAGGCTCGAGAGGCAGCGGGGAAGCGAGGTCGACAATGCTCTCGCCAATCTGAATGCCTTCGACGCCGGCGATGGCGACCAGGTCGCCTGCGGCGACGCTCTCGGCCTCGTCGCGCTCCAGCCCGCGAAAGGTGTACAGCTTGGTGATGCGCGTGGGGGTCAGTTTTCCGTCCAGCTTGCTGATGCCGACTTCCGAGCCACGGCGCAGCGTTCCGTTGAAGACCCGGCCGATGGCGATGCGGCCCAGAAAATCGCTGTAATCCAGGTTCATCACCTGAATTTGCAGGATGCCTTCGGGATCGCCGGGCGGCGCGGGGATGGACTTGATGATGGTCTCGAAAAGGGGAAGCAGATCCTTGGAATCATCGCCGGGCACGCGGTGGGCCACGCCGTCGCGGGCGTTGGTATAGACCACCGGAAAATCGAGTTGGTCTTCGGTGGCGTCCAAATCGATGAACAGGTCGTAAATTTCGTCGAGGACTTCTTTGGCGCGGGCGTCGGCGCGATCGATCTTGTTCAGCACGATCACCGGAGGCAGCTTGGCGGCCAGGGCCTTCTGCAAGACGTAGCGGGTCTGCGGCAGCGGGCCCTCACTGGCGTCCACCAGCACGACAACGCCGTCCACCATGCGCAGGGCGCGCTCCACTTCTCCGCCAAAGTCGCTGTGGCCCGGGGTGTCGACAATGTTGATCTTGGTGTCGTGGAAAGAACAGCGCGGTGTTCTTTGCCAGAATGGTGATGCCGCGCTCGCGCTCCAGGTCATTGGAGTCCATTACGCGTTCGACGAGGGCCTCGTTGGCGCGAAAAATGCCGCTCTGGCGCAGCATGGCGTCGACCAGGGTGGTTTTACCGTGGTCCACGTGCGCGATGATGGCGATATTGCGAATGTTGTGGCTCATAGCGTTACCGTTTGCGGGCCGTTGGGCGGCCAGGTCCTGTAGAGACAAAAATAGCTGCTGATACAACCAGCAGCCCGGACGAATCTCCTCATATTCTCAGGTGCGGTCGAGCAAAGAACAGTTTAACAGATGCGGCGAATTGCGGCCAGCATGGTTGTATGCTAGTTTCCGCGAGAGTCGCAGCATGGCCTTTTCGCGGATGGAGATTGCCGATGGGTTGGATATGTCGATCTTTTGTGGCTTTGGCCCTGGCCTTGGCGATCGGTGCGGGCGCCGGGGCCCAGTCCGCAGCACCGGCATCTCCTGGGAGTGCCCTCTCAGAGGTGCGCTCGCTGAAGGTGACTATCCTTTCCACCATGCTGGCCGACGAGGGCATCGGCGAGTGGGGCTTCGCGGCGCTGGTGGAGGCCGACGGCAAGAAAATTCTCTTCGACACCGGGGCGCGCCCCAACACAGTCCTGGAAAACGCCAAGGAATTGAAGATCGACCTCGGCGGGGTCCAGGACGTGATCCTTAGTCATTTTCATGACGACCACACCACCGGGCTGATGACGCTGCGCCGCGAATTGTCGAAGAGCAATCCCGCGGCTTTTTCCCGGGTGCACGTGGGGAAAGGCATCTTCCTGGAGCGGCGAGGCCGCGAGCAAAATCCAATGCAGGCCATGAAGAAGGATTACGAAGCCACAGGCGGACAATTCATCGTGCACGACAAACCGGAAGAAATTCTGCCTGGGGTCTGGCTGACGGGTCCCGTGCCACGCACCTACCCTGAAAAGAATTACCCGGCTGGCGTAGAAGTTGTGAAGGATGGCAAATGGGTGGAGGACGACCTTCCCGAAGATCAATCGCTGGTCTTCAACACTCCCCAGGGGCTGGTTCTCCTGGCTGGCTGTGGTCATGCGGGGGTCATAAATACGTTGGAATACGCTCGCAAGTTCATCCGGCCGGCGCCCGTGGACGCCGCCATCGGCGGATTTCACTTGTACAACGCCAAGGACGAACAGATCAATTGGACCGCGGACAAACTGAAGGAGTTTCAGATCGCGCAGATTCTGGGAGCGCATTGCACCGGCATCGAGAGCGTCTATCGCTTACGGCAGCGCCTGGGCCTCAGCCGGCATAACTGCGTCGTGGGCACCGTCGGCGCCACTTTCGACCTGAAGGATGGCATTCACACCGGGCCGATCGCGCAGTAGCCGGCTATTTTTTGCGGTTGTAGGTGAAATCGTACTCGACGTGCCAGGTTTTTCCGCCGTCGGTGGAGCCCTGGCTGAATTGCCGCACGGTGTCGTGACCCACGGGGAAAAACTGCAGGTGGCGCTTCAATTTGGTGCCATCGGGTTGCGGAATCTCATCGGTCCAGTAGTCCATCACTCCGTCTTTCAGCTGCCCGTAGAAGAAAATGTTGCCGCCCACGTTGTCTACCCAGTATTGCTCCCAGCGTTTCAGCGACTGGTTGTAAATGTTGTAGCTCTTGCCGGAGTAAGGATTGTTCTTACTCTTCCAGTTTTCCAGCACCACGCAGTCTTCCAGGATCAATTCGATCTTGCTGTCGCCTGCGGGAATGGCGCCCTGGGTGGTGACGGCATTCCACTCTCCCAGCCAGAAGTCGAATTGGCGATTTTCCGCACTGTAGGCGCAGGGGCGCTGATTTTTCTTGGCTTGTTCCAGGAGTTTGCCAAAGCGGGCATCCTCGCGGAGGCCGGCCAGGTTCGGATCGCTGCTCATGGCGTCGGGATCGGCATAACCTTGCTGCACGGCCTTGTCCAACGACTCAAAGGCCTTCTCGCGCTGTTTCATCGCTTCGTACACCGCCGCCTTGCCGTATTCTCCGAACAAGCCCGCGCCCAATTGGGTGGCCTTGTCGAACGCCGTTAGGGCTTGGTCGTACTGGCCTAGAGAACGCAGCGAGCCGCCCAGGCGCAGCCACACGCGCGGAGGCGCGTCGGGCAACTTCGACAACTCCTCGTAGAGTTTGGCCGCCTTGGCCCAGTCTTTGGCGTCATAGGCCGCCCCGGCTTCGGCCGCAAGCGAATCCGTTTTCGCGTCGACCGGCATCGCGGCCCTGGCGCTCAACGCCCCTGCCAAGAGGGAAAGCGCCAATACTACCTTCCAAAGCGTTTTCACGTTGCGTTCTCCCACACCGGGTCTTGCTGTATCTCGTTAGACGTGTCTAGCCAGAAAACCGAGCGAGAAACAGCGGCACACCGAATTCCAGGCGAGAGAATCTCCGGCTAAATTGTTCCTTGGTCGTAAATTCAGGTGTAACCTATTTGTATTTAGACACTTGCCAGCCTGCGCGGCAAAAGATAAAAGGCAAGAATTACAAGTGCTTCGCGCCAATCGCTAGCCGCGCCTTCTCGGCAAATACAGATTCCTCTAGGCCCTCCAATTTCGCGTAGAGTCTCGTCCTTGTCTCCTAAGAGTCGAAACTTCCCGAAGCGAAATTTCGTATGTATTGAAAACACTTACGCGTTTCATGCGTCTACTAGGGATAAGGGTGGGGTGTATGGGACCAGAACTCAGTTCGACCCTGGAACCTGAAATGACCACAGGAACCAGCCGCACGCTGCAATTGACGTCGCGCTATATCCGCTTTGGACCGTTTCAGGTGGATCAGCAACGCCAGGAAGTGACCAAGAACGGTTCCCGGCTAAAGCTTCAGGGCAAGGTTTATCAAGTTTTGTTGGCGCTTATCGAAAAGCAAGCCGAGGTGGTCACCCGCGAGGAACTGCGGCTCCGCTTGTGGCCCGTGGACACCCACGTCAACTACGACGCCAACGTGAACACCACCGTGAATAAGCTGCGCCAGGCCCTTGGCGATTCCTCGGATAAGCCGTTGTACATCGAAACCATCCCGCGGAAGGGCTACTGCCTGATCGTGCCGTCGGAGTTTGCCGATGTTCCCATGATCGTTGCGCCGGCACCCTCAAGCGCTGCCGGTGAGCGGCCTCAGTCGAATAAGAGAAGCGCGGAAGCGCTAAGATCGGACATCTGGATTACCCTCGGGGTGATCGGACTGATCCTAGCCGGAATGCTTCTTGGTGCGGGCCTGACGCGGCTGTGGATTTCTCATTTTGCACCTACTCCGGGCGCTTTCTGGCCGTAGCGGTTGGCCCTAACGAACGCCTGCTGGTGGCGCCGCCTTCGGAAGCAAATTCAGAACCACTTGAAACCACCAATTAGGCTGGTAGCGGATTTGCACCGGCACACCCCGCAGAGCGCCCTGCGTTCCGATCGAGATCGTGAAGTACACGCGCCGTCCGGTCGCTTGATTGGCCGAGACAAAGGCGGCCTCGAGGAGTTGGTCGTAGGTCTGCTCGGTCAGCGTTCCGCCTTTCGCCGAATTTACTTTTACACTTAATTTCTGGATGGGCTCGACGCGTTCCAGCGTCAGCGTATTCACCTGCGCGTCGTAGACGTAGCACAACGACGCCGGCCCGCTGGGCTTCTCCAGCGCCGCATCCAGCAATCGCGAAACGCTGCCCAAGAACTCGCCGGCCCGCGGGCATCCCGGGGCGTTGTCCAGAGTGCGTGCCGGACGTTCCGAGGAGCTTAGTCTTTCCAGCATCAGGGGCTGGGCCTCGTCATATTGATTGAGGTTGTAGTCCTTGTCGGACGCCAGCGGTACCACCAGAGAGATGGCCCGCCCGGCTTCCACGCGGCTGAGAATCCCGGTGAATTGATGTTCGCCCCGGTCTTTCTCTCTTCGAAGCTCCTCTTGCATCTCCGAGACGGATTTTCCCTTCGAAGATTTCATGAATCCAAAGAAAGCGCTGGCCACCACATCGTCGTTTCTTGCCGGATTGCTCGCGGGGTCCCTGTGCCACACCACTTCGGTGCCCGCACCCCATCGATTGATGGCGCGCGGCGCTTTGGCGGGGTCGGAGCCAAACAGAACCTGAATAAATTCCTGCCGGGAATCGTCTTTGGAAATTCCGCGCCGGACGTAGCCGCCTCCGACGTCATCTTTCCCCGCCCAGAAAAACAGCAAGCGCACCCGCGCGGTCATTACGTAATCAAACTCCACGATGTCCCTGGGCGCGTTGCGCACCCACCCCAGCGCCTCGACGATCGGAGTGCGATCCACCGCGGTGGTCCCGGCCGACAGCGGAACAGCCATGCAAGCGAGCGCCAGGACGGTCCGGCATCGATACGCGCTGTTCACGGGAGAAGAACTCTTCTGGGGATGTTCGTGCGGCGCGATTGGGTCACTATGCCCATGAGTTTAGTCCCGAATTTGTTACGGAAAATTGAAAAAAGAAGAATGTTGTCGTAATAAATGATTACAACTCCGTACTCTACACTGGCTCGTGCTGCCATTCGCTTCGTCGCCGTGCGCGTCCACCGCCCCGCGTTCCCTCCGAGAGCTGCCGCCGCCGAATCACCTCACCGTCCGGCACGCATTTTTGCTGCTGCTGCGCGAACCCGTGAAATATCTGTTTCACCGCTGGAATTGGAAGTCGGCGCTGCTCAGTTCCATGTTGCGGGCGTCCCTGTTTTTTGCCACCAATCTCTCCGCCGGCCTCCCCGCGGCGCTTGCGGCCATGCAGACGGAATTAGTTTTTCGCGGAGTGACCTCCGGTTTTTATGGCGCGCTCACCGAGGCCTTTCGCGAGGCCGAACCGGCCTGGGAAGCCGCAGTTACCGTCATGGTGCTCCTGCCGCTCGCCAATCACTCGCTCGAACTGCTGGTGCACTGGCTGCGCGGAACCCAGAAGCTGCTGCCCAGCATCGTCGCCTCCATGGTCCTTACGGCCTTCTCCACCTTGTTTAACTTCTACGTTATGCGCCGTGGCGCTCTCATTGTGGGTTCCGGCCGCGGCTCCCTGGGAAAGGATTTGCTGCGCCTGCCGCGCCTGGCGTTCGATTTCGTCACCTGGTTCCCGCGCTATCTGATTCGCAGAGCATCACGAAATTCGACGTCCGACCGATCCCATGACCATTAAGACTCTGCACATCACCAACTCCTACCATCCGGCCTCGGGCGGCATTCGAACTTTCTACAGTGCGTTGCTCGAGGCGGCTAACCGCCATCGGCGTTTCGTGCGCATCGTGGTGCCCGGCGCCGAAACTTCCGTCGAAGAAGCCGGCGAATTCGGGCGCATCTACTATGTCGCCGCCCCGCGGGTGCCCGTCCTTGATTCCCGCTATCGCTGGATGCTGCCGCACGCGTATGCGTGGCGCTACGATAGCCCGCTTCGCCGCATCCTGGCCGCCGAGCGTCCCAACCTGGTCGAAGTCTGCGACAAGTTCTGGCTCCTCTATCTATCCGGCGTTCTACGCCGCAAGTGGATTCCCGGCGTGCCGGTGCCGGTGATCGTGGGGCTCACCTGCGAGCGCCTGGACGACAACATGGCCACATACATAAGCGCCGGCGCCGTGGCGCGGCACATATGCGAGCGCTACATGCGTTGGTGCTACGTTCCGCGGTTCGATTTCCATATCGCCGCCTCGGATTACATCGCCGCGGAAGTTCGCCGCCTTCTTCCCGAGCGCTTGCGCGGCCGCCTGAACGTTTGTCCCATGGGCGTGGATTTTGAGGCCTTCAGCAGGGCTCCCGACAGAAGCAGCTTGCGCCAAGAACTGTTGCGCCGGGTTGGAGGCGGCGAAAAAACCGTGCTGCTGCTGTATGCCGGCCGGTTATCGAAAGAAAAGAATCTGATGGTCTTGCCGCAAGTGCTGGCCAAGCTGGCTGGGCACGCCCGCTTTGACTATCGCCTGGTGGTGGCGGGCGATGGGCCGTTCGCCGTCGAGCTGCGCAACTCGCTAGCGCAGGCCGCGCCGGGGCGAAGCTTGTTGCTCGGCCACTGCCGCCGCGAAGAGCTTCCTCCGCTTTATCACGCCGCCGATATTTTCATTCATCCCAATCCTCGGGAGCCCTTCGGCATTGCTCCGCTGGAGGCCATGGCGGCGGGCCTGCCTCTGGTCGCTCCTGCTTCCGGTGGCCTACTCACCTACGCCAACCGGGAAAATGCGTGGTTGGTCGAAAACACTCCCACCGGCTTCGCGGAAGCCGCGGAAAACATCCACGCTCCTCACTCCCTTCATCGCCGGAAGACCGAAAAGGCCCGCAGGACCGCGGAAGAATTCTCGTGGACGCGCATCACGGCAAATTATTTCCAGCTCTACGACCAGCTCCATGAGCGCGCCATCCAGGAAGGTTTCGGCAACGAAGCCGCGACGCCGGCGTCCGTTGCGGATGCGCATGCTTCGGAGGCCGGTCTTTTCGTTTGAGCCCGCGATCAGGCCCGCTCTGTGCCCTAAGAATTAGGAGCGGCACGAATCTTTGACGCCGGCGTCATCCACCGGTAACACCCGCTCCTTTAGCTTGCAACAAAGGTTACACGGAGCGTGCCATGGAGACGGGCTCAACTCAGGTCCTGAAGTTCGATCGATCCCGGCGCTTTGCCGAAAGCTTCCGTTCGGGCGTATCCCTGCACAGCCACACCATGCACTCGCGCGAGTATCTCGGCCGTTTGCCGGGATATATCTCCAAGATTCCGGTGGCCTCCTACATTATCGAGCGGGAAGTCGGGCGTTTGCATCTCTACAGCGGCCGCATCTTTGATTTTCGCCAGATGTTTTGGACCCCGCCGCTTTCCCCTCGCGAAGCTCTGGACCTCGAGCAACAACAGGTCGAGCAGATGCTGGGGTTGCGTGCGATGGTCTCGCTGTCCGATCACGACAATATCGAGGCCGGCTTGCATCTGCGGATGCTTCCGCACACCTCGCACGTCCCGGTTTCCGTCGAATGGAGTGTTCCCTACGAGCAGACCGTTTTCCATTTTGGCGTGCACAATCTTCCCGTTGCCCGGGCCCATGCCTGGATGGAAGAGCTGGCCCACTTCACTGCCCATCCGCGCCCCGAACGCCTGCGCCAAGTACTCCACGAGCTCAACGCCGAGCCCTCCGTGCTTCTCGTCTTGAATCATCCCTATTGGGACGCCGAAAGCGTCGGCCCCGAACAGCACCGCGATTCCCTGGCGATCTTTCTGCAGAAATACGGGCATCTATTGCACGCGCTGGAGCTCAATGGTCTCCGTTCGCGCGGCGAAAACGAGCAAGTCCTCAAACTGAGCGAAACCTCGGACTTGCCGGTGGTCTCCGGCGGCGACCGCCACGGTTGCGAACCCAACGCCGTGCTGAACCTCACCGCCGCCGCTACCTTTGCCGACTTCGTCGACGAAATCCGCTGCCAGCGCCGCAGCCAGATCGTCCTCATGCCCCAGTATTTCGAGCCGCTCCGCCACCGCTTGCTGGAAGGCGCCTGGCACGCCCTCAGCGATGCCCCGGGCGAATTTGGCCGCCGCCACTGGATGACGCGGGTCTTCATCCCCGGCGCCGACGGCGCTCCGCGCCCGCTCTCCGATTTCATGGGCACCCGCTTTCAGCGCGTCATTGACAAGTTCCGTTGGGTCATGGGTTTCCTGGTCAGCCCGCAAGTCCGGTCCGCGATGCGTCTCGCTTTTCTCGACAACCGGGACGGCACGTTATGACCGCTCAGCCTCGCGTCGCTCTGTTTTGCGAAACCTTTCACGAGATCAACGGCGTGGCCCTCACCGCGCGGCAACTCGTTGATTTTGCCAAGCGCCGCGCTCGTCCGCTGCTAACCGTCTTGGGAGGGCCGCGTCTCGCCCGCTTCCAGGACGGCAGCGTCACTCGCTTGGAATTGCCTCGCAGTTGGGCTAGCTTCGGCATCGAGCGGGACCTGCGCTACGATCTTTTTCTGTGGCGTCACCAGGACGCCGTGCGCCGCGCCCTTGCCGAATTCCAGCCCGATGTCATCCACGTCACCAGTCCCGGCGAATTCGGGCAGCTCGGCGCTTACCTCGCGCACACACAGCGCATTCCGCTGGTCGCTTCCTGGCACACCAATTTGCATCAGTTCGCCGCGCGTCGCCTTCAGAAGCTGCTCTCCTTTCTCCCCCTTCGCCATTCCCAGCGCCTGACCGATTGGGCCGAGCGCACCGCTCTCCTGCCCATCTTGCGTTTCTACCGCATCGCGCGTGTCACGCTGGCGCCGACTCCCGTCCAGGTCCATTGGCTGGAACACTCGACTGGGAAGCCCGCGTTTCTCATGCCCCGCGGCGTGGATTGCGAACTCTTCCATCCCCGGCGGCGCACCGTGCACGACGGTGTTCTGCGCATCGGCTATGTCGGCCGGGTTACCCCCGAAAAACGCGTGCGCTTCCTCGCGGATATCGAATGTGCGCTGCTGGCCGCGGGTCACGGCAAATTTTCAATCGTGGTGGTGGGTGACGGAAACGAGCGCCCCTGGCTGGAGCGCAACTTGCAGCGCGGCGTCTTCACCGGGGTTCTTCGCGATCACTTGCTTGCGGAGGCCTACGCCAACATGGACCTCTTCGTCTTCCCGTCGCGTACGGATACTTTCGGCAATGTGATCCAGGAAGCCGCGGCCTCCGGTGTCCCCGCGATTGTGACCTCCGAAGGCGGGCCAAAACATCTCGTCGTGCCGGGAGTCACCGGATTCGTCGCGGAAAATGATCGCGACTTTATCCAAAGAGTTCTTGAGCTGGTGACCCGTCCCGAGCGCTTGTTCAAAATGGGCGCGGCGGCGCGTCAGAATATCCTCGCGGCCTCCTGGGACGCCGCTCTCGAGATGACCTACTCCGCCTATCGTTTTTGCCAGGAGGGCACGGCGAAACGACCGGTGCGCTCTGCAGCAATGCTCGCCAGGACGCAAATTCCCCTGGCCTGACCTTTCTCGCGTCGATCTTTTTCGGGCCGCCTCTCCAATGCTCGTGGCGTTCTCGTGTAGACTTTTCCATCTCATGCTCACCGCCATCACCCGCGCCGTCAGCCCCGCTATCGTGAATTGCGAGCTCACTTTCGTCGCGCGGCAACCCATCGATCTTTCCAAAGCCCGCGAGCAGCATCGCGCGTACCAGCAGCTTCTCGAAAAACTCGGCGCTCACGTGATTTCCCTCCCCGCAGAGCCGGATCTTCCCGATTCCATGTTCGTTGAAGACCCCGCTATCGTGCTCGATGAGCTGGCCGTGATTCTTCCGCTAGGCACGGAGTCGCGCCGCCCGGAAGCGGCCTCGCTGGCTGAGGCTCTTTCCGAATTTCGCAAAATCGAATGCGTCGCACCTCCCGGCACCCTCGAAGGCGGCGACGTTCTTCGCATCGATCGCAAACTCTTCGTCGGTCTCTCCAGCCGCACCAACGCCGAAGGCATTCGCCAACTCGCAGCGATCCTGGCCCCGCACGGCTACCAAGTCATCTCCGTGCCTGTGACCGGATGCCTGCACCTGAAATCCGCAGTGACCTATATCGGCCGAAACACCCTGCTCGCCAACCGTGCCTGGTTCCACGCCAAGGCGTTCCTCGGCTACGACTGGATCGACGTAGCCGCCGAAGAACCTCAGGCCGCCAACGCCCTAGCCCTCGGCAGCAGCCTCATCTTTCCCTCTTCGTTCCCGCTAACCCGCAAGCGCCTCGAAGCCCAGGGTTTTCACGTTACTTCGTTGGACATCTCCGAACTCCAAAAAGCCGAATCCGGCCTGACCTGCTCCAGCCTGCTGTTTGAAAGCTGAAGTCCTCGTCGCGAGGGTGCCGCACCCTGCGCCTTTCAGGGTGCGGGTTTAGAGCTAACTTCATGCTCCACCGAACCTGTGAAAAGACGCCCGCTCCTGTTAGACGCAAATGTGGGTAGTCGTTCGGCCAAAAGAAAAACGGCCACTCCGGAACTCGAAGTGGCCGTCCTCTTAATCAACGTCGACCTTAGTTCAGCTTCTCTACGCGACGCGCCACAAACACCGGCTGCCCGCTGATCGGATCCTTCAGCACCAACCCGACAACGCGTAGCGGAATGGCCGCTGTGCCCGTTAAGTCGCCAAGCCCGGTCAGCCCGCCCCGGAACGCGGTAAATGCCGTGCAGTACACCGTTACCGGCCCGTTGAACAGCACGCCCGCCAGCCCATTCGAGTTGAACTGGAACGTTCGCGCTCCTACGTCCGTGCTGCCAACTACCCACGCGCCGGCGTGCCCTTCGTGACGCAACACCACGCGCTTCACCGTCACCGCTCCGTTGCTGAACGGACCGCCGACGCTCACGTGTTGCCCCGCCACCAGCAGGCTCGAGTTGAAGACCGGATTCGTCGCATTCGAGAAGAAGAACGGGTTATGCCACCAATAAACCAGATATTTCTCGTTCCCGGTCAGATCGATCGTTGAGATCTGCCCGGACTGGAACCCCGTTCCGGATGGCAGCACGTTCCGCACGTACAGATCGAAATCGTTCGCCGCGCCGGTTGCCGGGTCCACGAACGTGATCAATCCCCCCGCGAAGAAACTGTTCTGCGACACGATGGCCACCGTGTCGGCCAGGATCGCCCCGGAAGTCCTATCGAGCGTGCCCGAAATCTCCACGATCGAAGTGCTGGTCAGGTCGCTCAGGCCCTCCCCGTTCTCCCATTCGGTCTGATCGTTCACGTTCACGGTGAACTGATGCCCGTGCGGACCCTGAATCAGGAACGAGCTGGTCCCCGCGCTCACCACGCCCGCGTCGAATTCATCGATGTAAGCATCCGAGTCGCTCGGCGTAATGGCCTTCAAGTCCAGGGTCGGGTTCACGACGCCGGTAAACTGTCCGCTCGGATCTACTTGAATCGATTGCCGTAAGTCGAAGTCAAAGGACAATCCAATGACGTCGCCGGCATTCACCGTTAGCGGGCTGTTGAGAGCAATCGTCACGCTGGATTGCGTCAGCGTCACTGCCGGCGTCGTGGTTCCATTCAGCATCGTGATTGTCGGCCGCGTCGGAGGAGTCGTCTGTGGATTGGTTACATTCAGGTAGCCGATCTGCGGATTCGCCAGGGTCACATTCACCGTCGTGTACGTGCCCATGGGAATGGTATTCAGGTCCAGCAGCGTGTGCAGCCCGTTCAGCCGCGCGAAGTCCACCGTTTGCGTCCCATTCAAGACAGAAACGGGAGGATTGGTTCCGTCCGACACGGTCATGCCGGTGATATCCACTTGAAACGACACCACGCTCGGCAGCGGTGCGTCTGTACCGTTCACAAATACGCTTCCGCTTTGCGGCGTTGTAGTGGTTGTTGAACCCGAGGTTCCCCCGCCACAGCCCGAAGCCAAGGCCACTAGCCCCAGCGCCAATATTCCACTAGTCCACTTCATGGGTTTCATGAGTCAGTTTCCTTTCGTACTTGAAATACCCCGGAGGCGCCTTCGCGCCCAGCAACCCTTGCCTCGTGAAACCCCTATCTTCCGAAAAAGTCGCGCCGCTAAACTCTTACGTACCAATTACTTGCGATGTAGTACTAAAACCATGTCGATCTTGCTTGCGCTTCGGTCGAGACAGACGTGATGCCCGTGTCTGGACGCCGGACGGGGCGAGCTCCGGCACCTTAGGAAGCGAGTGTTCTACCGTCACGCTAACGTCTTTAGAATCTGCACCTCCGCAAAATATGCCAGTAACTCGTTTAGAATCAGCACTTCCAAGAACCAAAGACTTAAACTCCCTTAGAATCAACACTTGCAGGAAAGACGGGGTAGGGGGTGGCAACTGTTAACCAACTTCCGCCAAGCCATAACCATGCGAACACGATGCCAGCGAGCCGCTTATTTTTGGCCTTGCCCGGTCACAAACCTCATGCTACATTTCACCTCGGTATGATGATTCTCACCGCCGCTAAGCGAATTACCACCGCGACGTCGTCTATGTCGACTACCTCGACTACGACTACGTCCCGCACCGCTTCCGGCGAGTGGAGAAACTAGCAAGCTAGAAAAAGTTTCCAACCCACCGCCAGAGCGAACCTGGCGGTGGGTTTCTTCTTTAAAGCCCCCTCCAAAGTCGCTCCAAGCGGTAACCAAACAAGGGAGCGGCACCCATGAGTTCCGAACACGTACAAGAAGACGTAGTCCCAGAACGCGGCTTTGCCCCGCAACTTGGCGGGGCCGTCGAGTCCCTCGGCCATCGCGAAGAGGTGGTCGCCTTTAAGTTCGGCGGCACTTCGTTGCTCGGTGCCGAGCGCATGCTGCACGCTGCTGGCCTGGTCCGACCGGTCACCGAAGCGTCGCAAGTCGTCGTGGTGGTCTCCGCGATGAAGGGCGTCACCGATCGCCTTCTCGCCATCGCGCAATTCCTCGCGGACCGCCAGAACGTGCGCGCCCGCGCCGAAGCCGAGTCGCTCCTCCGCCTTCATCACGATGTTCTTCGCGAACTGTCGCTGGACCCCGGCGACCACGATCGCGTCGGCCGCGAACTAGACTCCCTCGGCCGCGATCTGCTCCACGAAGTTCCCCTGCACGGCCACGTGACCGCCGACGCCGAACTCTTCGATCGCCTGGCATCCTTCGGCGAACGCTTCAGCGCCCGCCTCTTTGCCGCCGCGCTCGAGCGATCCGGAGTCCCGGCGGTTCCCGTTTCTTCTTCCGACTTCGTGCTCACCTGCGAGACCTTCCGCGACGCCAAGCCGCATCTGGAACAGACCAAACAGCGCGGCCGCCACGTTCTCACGCCGCTCCTCGAGGACGCCATCGTTCCGGTAGTGACCGGCTTCATCGGCGCCACCCCCGACGGCCGCATCACCACCATGGGCCGCAACAGCTCCGACTTCTCCGGCGCCATCATCGCCCACGTCGTGGACGCCGACGAACTGGTCATCTGGACCGACGTGGACGGCATCTACACCGCAAACCCCAAGGAGGCCGCCGAAGCCCAGCTCCTCCACGACCTCAGCTACGACGAAGCTCACGCGCTGGCCGCCAGTGGTGCTAAAGTGCTCCACCCGCATGTGCTGCCACTCGCGGCGGAGACGGAAATGACCGTTTGGGTTCGCAACACCTTCAAACCACATGTCCGCGGCACCCGCATAGCAGCGCCACGCGCCCTGAACGGTTCTTCGCGCCAGGGAGGTGCGGCATGAGCGGCCACCCACAACACAGCGGCGAGGCGCGAATGCCGGCGGCAGACAACCGCGATCTCTCCGCAAATCCCGGGTCCAAAAAGTGGCGCGCCGGCGTGCTCGGCGCCACCGGCATCGTCGGCCAGCGCCTCGTCAAACTCCTCGCCGGTCATCCCTGGTTTGAGCTGACCGAAGTCGCAGCCTCGGAACGTTCTTCCGGCAAGTCGTACGCCGAGGCCGTGCGCTGGCACCTCGACGCGCCGATTCCCGCTGCGGCCCGCGACCTGGTCGTGAAAGGTCTCGATCCCTCGCTGGATTGCGACTTTGTCTTTTCCGCGCTGGATTCCTCCGTCGCCGGAGAAGCAGAGGAAGACTTCGCCCGCGCCGGCTATCCGGTGGTCAGCAACTCGAAGAATCACCGCATGGATCCCGACGTTCCCCTGCTCATTCCCGAAGTAAACGCCGCGCATCTTGACGCCATTGCACTGCAGCAGAAAAATCGCGGGTACGACAGCGGCTTCATCGTTACCAATCCCAATTGCTCCACCGCGGGTCTGGTCCTGGTCCTGAAGCCGCTTGCCGATGCGTTTGGCTTGGAGAAAATCTTCGTGGTCACCCTGCAAGCCGTTTCCGGAGCAGGCTATCCCGGCGTCGCCTCCATGGACATTCATGGAAACGTCGTTCCGTTCATCAGCGGCGAAGAAGAAAAACTGGAGGCCGAGCCGCAGAAACTTCTCGGTAAGTGGGATGGCAGGCGTTTCGTCGATGCGGGCCTGGGCCTCAGCGCGCATTGTAATCGCGTCGCGGTTCTCGACGGCCACCTCGAATGCGTCAGCCTCAGCCTAAAGAAGATTGCGTCCCTCGGCGAAGTTCGCGAAGCCCTGCGCTCTTTCGAGGTCAGCGCGGAGCTGGCGTCGCTGCCTTCCGCGCTGCGCCATCCGGTCGTCGTTCTGGAGGAACAAGATCGCCCGCAACCCCGCCGCGACGTCAACGCCGGCGACGGCATGGCCGCGGTAGTAGGCCGCGTCCGCGAATGCCCGCTGCTCGACGTAAAGCTGACACTGCTGTCGCACAACCTGGTCCGCGGCGCAGCCGGCGCGGCGCTGCTCAATGCCGAACTCCTAGCCGCCCGCGGCTTCTTCAATCGTGGCGTTAACGCCGAACAAGAAGCCCTGGCTGAGCCAGTTTCCAGCTGACGCGCTCATGGCTGATATGTAGGCGCTGGGCTTTAGCCTGGCGAGCCCATAGTAACCGTAGGGGCGCAGCCTGCTGCACCCGGGTTTGGCAACGAAACAGAATCTGGAGCGCCGTTCGCTCTTGCAGTCCTGTCGTGCCTCCCGGCACAGATGAGAGCTGAATCGAGCTGCCTCGCGGAAAGTAGTTGACCGCTAGCCGACGAGCTCCGTTTCTAGATCGCCAGCCCCCGCATACTGCTGCAGTAATTCCGTCATCCGCTGCGCCCAGCGCTCCAACCCGTGCTTGCCGCCAAAAGAAACGATCGCGGCAAGCACGTGTTTGGTCTCGGCCGTAACCATGGTCCGCTCCGAATCGCTTGTAGGACTCCCATGCGGACCCAGCGCGTCGCAAAACACCGGCAAGCCTTCCAAATTCAAATCGTACTTCCCGATGCCTTTGTACGTCTCGCCCGCGCACCCCGCGCGAAATATAATGTCTCCGCTTACATGCCCCAGATCGTACAAACCAACCGGCAGCCGGCTCTCCACCGAAACCAAATTGATCACATCGACCACCACATTGATCTGCGGCAACCCCTTGCCCGCAATCACCCGTCGCAACAAAGCCTCCGCCGAGCCGCGATACCTGGCCGGATCTTTACCCAACGCCTTATATGCCGCGCGCGTCGCGGCAATTTGCGGCGACTCCAAGACCGCGCGCGGCTCCGGCAGCGTGAGAACTTCCGCCACGCGTGCTTGCATCTCTTCGATCAGCCCAGCCGGCGACGCCAGCGCTTCCACACGCCCGGTAACGCAACCCAGTGCCGTCCTCGGGCACTTGGCCTTTAACGCTTCATCCATCGTCACGCGCATCCGCCGATCACCTCGATTCCCCAACACCCCGTCGCCGCTCATGTTAAACTAACCACGATTTAGGCTCGTAGCTCAGTTGGTTAGAGCGCCACCTTGACACGGTGGAGGTCTGGGGTTCGAGTCCCCACGGGCCTACCATATATCTCATTGAATACATTAAGCGGCGGGAGTGCCTTCGTTCGCGACTTGGCCGAGTCTCGGTCTCCCGTAGCTATAAGCTTTCTCGCCTAAGGCAGGCCGTCCAACAGACGTTTCATGACTTCCGGAGCGACAAAGAAGCTGGTGTCTTGAAGACGGACCAGCGCGGTCCGCAAATTCAACAATCCGAGGGTCGAGGCTGCTCGCAACACTCCTAGAGTTCCCATTACGGGAATGCCGCGTTTCTCGGCGTGTCGGCGGCCCTCGCGGTCATCCACAATCAATTGGTCGGCGTGGAGTTCCGCCGCAAGCACAATGGCGTCTCGCTCTCCGGCATCGAGCTTGGCTAGGGATGCATCTGGTGCGTTGACGGGCGCGCGTACTTCAAGCCAGGAAGGCGCCTGAGTGATCCAGGCCCGAACCAGCTCAGGCGCAGACGATCGCAGCAGTTCCTCGCGCACCATCCGTGGGATCACAACGGTGCCGTACATTTGGGCGAGGATGTCGATTTCTTTGATGAGGAGGAGATAGTTGATCGGCGAAGTATCGGCGACGACGATCATCCCAAGCGACGCTCAG
Source organism: uncultured Acidobacteriota bacterium (assembly GCA_963788495.1). Lineage (GTDB taxonomy): Bacteria > Acidobacteriota > Terriglobia > Acidiferrales > UBA7541 > Acidiferrum. Next base: position 424,815 of record CAWBGX010000011.1, read on the forward strand.
TCGGAAGGCCGGGTACCTTGCAGCTTTGCCCGCATTCGCCCGGCGGTTGCCTGGTCTTGATCGAGGTCGGCAACATCGTAATGCAAGTAAACGCCGTGTTCCTTAAGAAAGGCGTGTACTTGCATCCTAGTTTCGAAGCCCAGCATCTGCCGAACCGCAGATTCCGAAAGGAGTTCCGCGCGGTAACCCTCCAGGGCCAGCGCTTCCAGCGCCACCCGTGCCGGCTCCTTGCCTTCAGACGCAACTTGGCGGGCAAGTTCGTCTGGAATGCTGAAAGTAATCTCCATATTGAAAGCATAGCACGAACTTCTGGAGAAATTTTGGTGGCGGGTGCCGGCCGACCATGCTCTTACTGGACAGTATTGAACTTTCTTAAGCACGCGGCCTTCAGCAATGGTAATTGTAGTGGCGGGGGGTCTGCTCAATGAAGACGATCAAGGGGCCGGCTATTTTTCTGGCGCAGTTCGCGGGCGACCAGGTGCCGTTCAATGGACTCAAGGATATTTCCCGTTGGGCTGCGGCGCTGGGCTACAAAGGCGTGCAGATTCCGTCCTGGGACGCGCGCCTTTTCGACCTCAAGCGCGCCGCGGAAAGCCGGACCTATTGCGACGAGATTCGCGGCACTTTGGCGGCGAACGGCGTTGCGTTGACGGAACTTTCCACCCATTTGCAAGGCCAGCTGGTGGCGGTTCACCCGGCCTACGATCCGGCGTTTGACGGCTTTGCTCCGGAATCGGTGCGAAACAATCCGAGCGCGCGGCAAGCCTGGGCCGTCGAGCAACTACTGTTTGCCGCCAAGGCCTCCGCGAATCTGGGGCTAACCGCCCACGCCACATTCTCTGGCGCACTGGCTTGGCCATATCTTTATCCTTGGCCGCAGCGTCCCGCCGGCTTGGTCGAAACCGCGTTTGACGAACTCGCCAAGCGCTGGACGCCGATTCTGGACGCTTTCGACGCCGCTGGCGTCGATCTCTGCTTCGAGATACATCCCGGCGAAGACCTGCACGACGGCGTTACTTTTGAGATGTTTCTTGATCGCGTGAAGCAGCACCAGCGGTGCAACCTGCTCTTCGATCCCAGCCACTTTGTTCTGCAGCAGCTCAACTATCTCGACTACATCGACATCTACCACTCCAGGATCAAGATGTTCCACGTGAAAGACGCGGAGTTTCACCCGACCGGCCGGCAAGGGGTCTACGGCGGATTTCAGTCCTGGATCGACCGCGCCGGCCGTTTTCGTTCGCTGGGCGACGGCCAAGTCGATTTTCGCGGCGTGTTTTCCAAACTCACGCAATATGGCTTCGATGGTTGGGCGGTTCTCGAGTGGGAATGCTGCGTGAAGAGCAGCGAGCAGGGAGCGAAAGAGGGCGCGCCCTTCATCGCGCGGCACATCATCGAAACTGCGGGGCGCGCGTTTGACGATTTCGCCGCCTCGGGCGCGGACGATCAAGCCAACCGCCGCATGCTGGGCCTCGCAGGTAGAAGCGACGCGCGCTGAGCTCGCGAAATCTCCGACATCATCACTATGCAAACCTCTTTGCCGGGTGACGTGTCTAAGAGGAGGAGGCACAGAAATGGCACGCAGAAAAAGCGGTCGCAAATACGGCAAGAGCGCCAGCAAGAGCGTCGAACGCGCCGTGCGCCTGGAAAAACGCGGCAAGCTGCGATCCGGTAAGGGCGGCAAGGGTGGAGTCGTAAAAAGTCGCAAGCAAGCCATCGCCATCGGTCTTTCCGAAGCCCGAAAAAGAGGCGCTAAAGTCCCCAAGCGACGATCCAGTTGAATCCTATTCCGGCGCGGCGGTCACCTATGGGCAGCCGCGCGCAACCGTTCTGGACTACCGTGCTCTGCGGCCGCCATCCGCGGGTAAAAGTACGGTGAGTACCGAGCGCCTCCGAGCTCGGGACTTTCCTGTATCCGTTTAACCCGTGAAGGGGTCTAAAATTAGTGTTGGTCATGACCAAGCCAGCACAAAAAGAGATTCCAACCAGGGAGCCCCAACAACCAACGCCGCCGGTGTTCGACCCCGTCGACGAGGCCTCTCGCGAATCGTTCCCCGCCAGCGATCCTCCGGCGTGGATTACCGGGCCGGACACTCCGCGAGGCTCCAACGAAAAGAAGCCAGCTTGATTCCCAGCACCTAAAAGCTGCCTCTGCCCGCTGTTGTGTCTATCGCCCTGCGCTCTTTGCAACGTCTTGACGCACCCCTCGCCTGGCGTATGATGAAAGTACCCTTCCTGCGCGTCCTCCGTGTGTATTGGCCTGCCTTTCCAGCCATTTAGACGCGTCGCACTTAAATTGACCGAAGTTCGCCCGTCGCCCCGCCCTTCAGGTGGCTCGACGGAAAGCTCTTTGTTTGGCGACCGCCGTGAGCATGGCTGAAAACGATGGCTGACGACCGGAAAGCGAAAGAGCAAGACAAGGAAGTCGTGCGGCTCCGGCAGAAGGTCTCCGCCCTAGAGCACCTGCTCAAGATCCTCGAGAACACCGCCAATCAACGCGCCTGCGAGTTGGAAGAGCTGCTAGGGGAATACAAAACCTCGGAAGAAAAGGCCCGGGCGAGTCACGAGATGGTCCGGCTGCTGCTGGATTCTACCGTCGAGGCCATTTATGGCCTCGACCTGCTGGGAAATTGCACGTTTGCAAATCCTGCATGCGTTCGTCTCCTGGGATACGAGCACGAAATTGACCTGTTGGGCAAGAATATGCACGATCTGGCGCACCACACCCGGTATGACGGAGCGCCGTATCCGGTCGCGGAGTGCCGCATCTACCGGGCCTTTCAGAGCGGCGTTGGCGATCACGTCGATGGAGAAGTTTTGTGGCGCAAAGATGGCAGCAGTTTCCTGGTGGAATACTGGACCCACCCCATCATCCGCGGCGAGGCAAAAATCGGCGCGGTAGTGACTTTCGTCGATATCGCCGAGCGCAAGCTCGCCGAACAAGAGTTGCGCGACGCCAAGGAAGCCGCCGAGGAGGCCAATCGCGCCAAGAGCCAATTCCTGGCCAACATGAGCCACGAAATCCGCACGCCGATGAACGGCATCCTGGGCATGACCGAACTCACCCTGGACACCGAACTGACCAGCGAGCAGCGCGACAACCTCGGCTTGGTGCGCCTCTCAGCGGAATCCCTGCTCACGGTCCTCAACGACATTCTGGACTTCTCGAAAATTGAAGCCGGCAAGCTGGAGTTTGAGGCCATTCCCTTTGAGCTGCGTGAGACTCTCGGCGAGGCTATGCATGCCCTCAGTTTTCGAGCCCACCAAAAAGGCTTGGAGCTGGTCAGCGATGTGCAACCCGACGTGCCGGAGTCGCTGATCGGCGACCCCGGCCGTATCCGCCAAATCCTCGGCAACCTGGTGGGAAATGCCATCAAGTTCACCCAGCACGGCGAAATCCTGGTGTCGGTCGGTTTGCACTCGGAAGGCGAGCAAAAGGTTTGTCTGCAAATTTCCGTTAAGGATACCGGCATCGGAATTCCCACGGACCGCCAGGCCAAGATCTTTGAGGCCTTCTCGCAAGCCGACGGGTCCACTACACGTAGATTCGGCGGCACCGGGCTGGGGCTGACCATCTCCGCCCGGCTGGTCGAACTGATGGGCGGGCTAATGTGGGTCGAGAGCGCAGACGGCCAGGGCAGCTGCTTCCGCTTCACGGCGTGGATGGGAGTTCAGGACAAAGTTGCGCCTCCTGCTTCCGTCGAGGCTTCCCAATTACGCGACGTCCGCGTCTTGATGGTCGACGACAATTCCACCAACCGCACCGTTCTCCAGGGCATGGTCTCGCGCTGGGGAATGAACCCTTCGTCGGCCGACGGGGCGGAAGCCGCCCTCGCCGTGATGGAAACTGCCGCGCGCGAGGCCCGTCCTTTTTCCATCGCCATCGTGGATGGCCAGATGCCGGGGATCGACGGGTTCATGCTGGTCAAGCAGATTCAAGCGCGCCCCGCGCTTGCCGGCACGACGATCATCATGCTCACCTCCATCGGCCAAAAGGGAGACGCGGCCCGCTGCCGTGAACTGGGCATCTCCGCCTACCTCCTGAAACCCGCGCGGCAAGATGAACTGCTGGAAACGTTCTGCCGCGTTCTTGGCAAATCTCCAGAAGCCCAATCGCCCGCACTGATAACCCGCCACACCTTGCGCGAAGAACGCGGCCGTCTGCAAATCCTCCTGGCGGAAGACAACGCTGTCAATCAACTGCTCGCCGTCCGCCTGCTCGAAAAAAGAGGCTACAAGGTGACCGTCGCCGGCGACGGCCGCGCCGCCATTGCCGCTCTCGAAAAGCAATCCTTCGATGTGGTGCTCATGGATGTGCAGATGCCGGAAATGGACGGCCTGCAAGCCACCGCCGCTATCCGTGCAAAGGAACAGCCCGGCGGCCGCCGCCAACCCATCATCGCCATGACCGCCCACGCCCTCAAGGGCGACCGCGAGCGTTGCCTGGCCGCTGGTATGGACGGCTACGTCACCAAGCCCATTCGCAGCGCGGAGCTTTTCGCGGCGATCGAGATCGCGCTCGGAAAATCCAAACCCGAAGCCGCGGAACCCGCCCTTGTTTCCGTCGATCCTTGACCACTCCGCTTTCTGGATTGGACCTTTGGATTAGATTTTACTCATCATGCTATTCCCCGAGGGTGTATCAAAAATCTCCATAATTTCGATGGATTCTTCCCATTGGACGTCTCGTCGAGACTCTGCCAAATTCAATCCGGGGCACTCACATGAACGCTCATCATCACCGCCTGATGTCCCATCCCTTTTTTGCGGCCTTCGCCATCGTCCTTGGCCTTTGCGCCAAACCGTTTGCCGGCGCGCAGCAAACGCAATCCACGCCCAATGTGGCGCCCGCGCCTCTCCGCGTCTCCCCTGGCAACGACGCCCGATCCGAGGAACCCGCGGGCAGCAGGCCACGCTGGCCCGCGCCGGTGGCCCGCGTCAACACGGACCGCACCGCGGACCTGAAGTGCGCAGTGGTGGAATGGAACGGCAATCCGCCCAGGCCCTCGCTGGTCGTGGTTTGCCCTCCCGAAGAAGTGTTCGCGCCCCTGCGCTTGTACCTAAAGCTTTCTTGGAAGCGCGACGAAGACGTGCCGCGAGACTTTCAATCCTTCATCGCCCAGGCGAATACCCAGACGAAGGTCAATTGGACGCCGCGCGGCGACTATCGCGTCTTGTTGAAGACCGAACATAAGAACGGCCGCAGCGGGCAGCCCGCATGGGTCGATTTCAACGATCTCGCCGGACTGTACATCAAATACTAGCCAGGTGACCGGCGACGCATTCGGCCCGGCGCGGGTACGCACCCCGGGGTGGCGAGTGTTGGCCTGGCGTGCGAAAATCGCAGAAGTGAACGATGCGCGCGTCAGACTTGCCCAGCCTTCCGACTGCGAACAGCTCGCGCGCTTGCGCGCTGCGTTGTGGCCTGAATCACCCGCGGAAGAACACGCACGCGAACTCTCCGCCATATTCGCGGGCACCTTCTGGGGAGCGCTGCCGCTGGTAGACTTCGTGGCCGAGGCTGCGGACGGGAAGCTGATCGGTTTCCTGGAAGTAGGCCTGCGCTCGCACGCCGACCACTGCGATCCGGCGCATCCTGTGGGCTATGTTGAGGGTTGGTATGTTGCAGAAGATTTTCGGCGTAAGGGAATTGGTGGCGCTCTACTGCGCGCCGCCGAGGACTGGGCGCGCGCTCAGGGATGCACGGAGATGGCCTCCGACCACCAACTCGACAACCAACTGTCGCAACGCGCGCACCAAGCCCTGGGATTCGAGGCCGTCGAGCGCAGCGTGCTCTACCGCAAGTCTTTGTGAGGTGTCAGGAAGCTCGGTTGAAGCCTGCCCTTGGCCAGAGTGAAGGAAGTTGGCCGAGGCCAGCCTGCGCCATCAAATCCGAGAACTACGGACGAAAGCTCTTCTGGTTTTTCTCCCGCGTGGCTTCCAGGTCGATCGTTGCTTTTTTCAAGCGCTCCGCTTCTCTTTTCGGGCCTTCTAGCTCCTCGAGTTTCGCGGCATCGGCAATAGAAACTTCGGCTTCTGCATTCAGGCGCTTGGAATAAATGACCAACTCGAAACCATCGGTAAAGGAAGAACGCATCAGCTGGCAGGAGTATTGCAAGTCTTCCCATGAAGCAACGGGTTTCCCCTTGGGGTTATATTGAGGAGTCACCGGCGCATCCGCATCGGGCGCGACATTTGTCGGCGGCCCGTACTTCGCCGAAATCGCTTTAATCATGTCCGCGGCGGTCAGTCCTTCCGTCGCACCTCGATCGTAAGTCGCAGAAATCTTGTAGAGTTCACCGTTGTCGAAGGAGAACAAAATCTGTTCCACGGTATCGGACCGGAAGGGCGTTCCAGGAGGGCTCGGCGGCCACCAAGTCAGCTCTTGAATCAGCGCGGGCCGTTCATGAATCAACTTCACGTCCGCCAGCTTCTGGTCGGTATGCTGCAGCACGGCCGCCAGGTTCGTTCCGAGCGAAAAATTTCGATAGTTGGCTAATTCCTGGGCCCGGAGCATAGGAGTCCAAAACAGCAAGACGCCGAGACAAAAAAGAGCAACGCGTGTCATTTTCATTTCCATATCTCCAACGAGTTCCTAACCGTTCGAAGCTGCCTGTAACCTGAGGATGGTTCCTGGGGAAACTAGAGGTGGAACCCTATGTCCGGACGCCTTGCGTGTTCGCACGCCAGATTCTTAGAGTTGCCGGGCGTACATTCTTCTGCCGTTGACCAAACCGACGAGCACCGTCATGAGCACTGCGCCGATCATGGCCACCAGAGTGGTCAAGATGGTTCCCCCGTGTCCGCCCAGGCCTGCGGATTGCAAAAGAAGCCCGCCTGCCACGGCTCCGCCGAGGCCCAGAACAAAGTCCTTCATTGGACCGTACCCGTTACCCTTGAGAGCCTTCCCCACCGACCACCCGATCGTGCATCCAGCCAAAACCCAAGATAGTTGAAACATGTATTCCTCTTTGCCGCGGCGGCATCGTAGAGCGGATTCGCGCGCACCGATTAGACCCAACCGTCAGTGTGGTCCACTTAACCAAGATAGTCAATCGTATTTCACTTGAGTATCAATAGATTTACTGTTATAGTGAAGGCTCGGGAGGGTCCGTGGACGTTTGCCTGGTAATCAAGCACCGCCTGGAGGAGCTCGATCTCGAGCAACGCGACCTGGCGGCCGCCGCAAAGGTGACGGAATCCTATATTTCTCAACTACTTACCAGGAAAAAGGCCCCGCCTGCTCCGGAACGGACAGACATCTACGAGAAGATGGGCACCTTTTTGAGGTTACCCCAGGGGCAACTTTCCAGGCTCGCCGGGCTGGAGCAGCAGCACCAACTGAGAAAGAAGCTGTCGGATACACCCGAGCCTCTACTCAAAGACATTCGAGAACTGGTCCTGCGGAAGTGCCGGCCGGAGACCCAAAAGCCGGTGCTCGCGATTTTCGAAAAACAGCCCTTCGGCGAACTCGAACGCCTGATTACCCAGAAGCTTTTGGACGTCGCCAAGCGGGTGGCCCAGGAAGAACTCGGCAGCGAAAACTGGCTTCATCAAGTCGCGCGGCTTACCGGGCGAAGCTACGAACAGGTGCGCGTAAGCATTCTGGAGTTCCTGGATACCGACGTCTTCAGTCTCTCCGTGGATAACTTCGCTTCGTTTCTCGATCCCCTCATCGACGCCTGGGATATCGATCTCGCGACGTTCGGCATGGAAATCATTCTCAACGGCGGGTTGGTCCCGGGCGGGCCGAGAAAAATAGAATTCGTAGAGCGCGCCGCTGAAGAACCGGAACAGGAACCCGGTCTGAAGGAATTCCTGCTGGATCGTTCCCTGAGTGGCGATCTCACTCCGGAAGAAATGCGCTTTCTCAGAAGCGTGCGCTTCAAAGGCCGCCGTCCGACTCCGCTGTACTACTACCGAGAATTACAAAACCTCAGGGATCCGTTGCACTTTCGCGTGGAAGATCGTTCGCCGCTGCAAAATTCATCCGGAGGATTGAAATGAGCGTGACCGTACAGTATGTGGGCTTCAAATCGAAGGCCGTCGCCCGGGAATACACTTTCCTGGTGCGCGAAATGTCCACGGAGCCGCAAGAGATCATCTTTTCCATTCTGAACGAGGCCTTTTCCTCTCGCCGCTTGAGCTTTCAGAACGCTCCCGACATTTGCTCGCGGAAGCTCCATAAAGAGATGGCCGACCCGGTCAACAACCCGATGAAAACGCATTACCGCATTAGCGAAAGCGACCTGGACGTGTACCGCGACGCCCACCCGGCCAAAGGCCCGAAGGGCATGTATCCCCGGAAGCCCGCGCCACAGTTTTAACGCCAGCGCCATGTACGCGGCGGTATCACCCCAGCGTCAAGGCCCGGCTGTGGCCGTTCTAGAAACCCGGCAGACCGTAGTCCCCGCCGCACTCCGAATCAGCGTAGACTGAAATTACCATGCTGAAACTACAGGAATTTCAATCCGCCGCGCTCGACAATGGTTTCCTCGAAGTTGGTGAATCCGAAGAGGGCAGCACCGTGTGGTTCCGGAAGACCACCCCCGACAAGGACACTGACGTCCACAAGCGCTTGTGCGTCGACAGCCTCACCAACAGCGCCACTATGTTCTGGGAAACGGCTCCCGCAAAGCTCAACTCCAAGACCTTCCGCAGCGCTTCCGCCTTAAAAGAGTGGTTCGTCCTGAACCCAGTACGCTAAAAACCCGCGAAGGTACTAACTATTTCGATGCGGGGCTGGGCTGCGGGTGGCGTCAGACGATTTCCGGCCCGCCTATCAAGTGCCCGGCAAGCCTTCGACAAAGTCCCATTTCTGAAGGACCTCCATTGACTGCAATTCGCGCGCGCGGGCCAGAAGTTTCTTGAGCTTGCCTTCGATGGATGCGTCGCCAATGTGTTCATCCTGCAGGACGCCGTCAGCGTCGATGGTGAAAGTGTGCGGAATGGCCGTTACCCCGAACATCTTGGCCACCGAACCTTCAAAGCCGCCGTCGAAATATTGCGGCCAGGTCATTTCGTTTTTGCCGACAAACTCTTTCCACTTCCCTTCGTCGGTATCCACGCTGATGCTGACGATCACCAGCGGCTGCCCTTGAAATTTCTTGGCCACCTCGCGAATATGCGGCAGCGCCTCGCGGCACGGTTGGCACCAAGTGGCCCAAAAATCCAGCAGCACTACCTTGCCTTGCAACTCATCCATGGAAATCTGCTGCCCGTCGATGGTGGTTATGGAGAATGGCGGCGCCATTCTGGCCCGCGCTAGTTCTGGGTTGCCGATGTATCGCAGCGCCCGCTGGCGGTTGATGTCCCCCGCGGGCTTGGCCTTCACAAACTCCGCAAACCTTGCTTTGGCCGCATCGTCCTGGCGCAATCGGGCCAGCGCGCTGCCATCCAGGAACAGCGCGTCCGGAAAATTCGCGTGGGCCGCGAGCGCCTTGGTGATCTCTTCGTGGGCCCGGGCAAAAAACTCATCCTTGTGCTTTTGCTGCCCCTCGTCGACGAGGACCACGGCGAGCTGATAGTGTGCGATGGCCGTATCCCGTTCGCCCTGGGCCTCCGCAACCATCTCCGTGGCGCCGAGTTCCGCGGCCTTCCAATCGCCGGATGCCACTCCATACTTGACCATTTGCTTCTGGCAGGCCAGGCAATGCCCGCCGTCCTGCTTGTCCGCTTTCTTGAAATCCTCGAAAGCCTCCAGTCGCTCGCGCTTCTTCAACCGTTCCAGGGCTTGCTTATACGTCTTTTGCGCTTTTTCATTGGTGGGGCCGTCCGGCTTTTCCTGGGCCGAGACCGGCTTCAGAAGACACACAAAAGCCAGACTGATGCAGACAAGTCGCATGGAAGGCCTCCTGGCCCGCGGGAAAAGGCTTGCGATCCCTGATGACCCGGGCGCTACGGCAAACTTACGCTTACACGTATCATAGTCGAAAACAACAGGGTTAACTCGTTTCCGTTGGCGGGAGGTTGTCGATCTTCACAAGAAGGCTTAAATTCCGCTCCACTTTAACAGCAGGCAAACCTATAGACGTTACTCGCTCCTATTTCAACTATTTGCGCGAATGCAAGACATACACGGCGCATGCGCTTCCGTCGGGCGCATCGTGATTTGCCGAGAGCCCTAGGAACGGCGAACGCTTACTTGCGAGGGATCCGATTCGTAGCCCTCGTCCTGCGCCGTTTTCTGCCCCAGCGAACGCAGCGCTTGCTCGTCGGAATCCTTGGGCGCCTTGCAATGACGGCGAATCACTTCTTCCCCTGTCGTGATGCGAACCAGCCAGCTGGACTTATCCGCATCCCAGGAAACTTCCACGCTATCGGCACGCATAGCATCCCTCCTGGGGGCTGAATGTACACCACTTTGGCGTCCGGGAACGAGTTTGATGTCGCGCAGATCAAACGACACTTCGTCCGTCGTTCGCGCTTGGCTTGGCGATGTTGCGTCTGCGCCTTTTCAGAACAAGAGAAGCAGAGCCGGCCCCCCAGTGGCCGATTCTCCTTTGGTTGGCCTCTGCCAATGCCAGTGCTATGCTGATTTCTATGGCGGACCCGGTCATTTCGCCGGAAACAGTGCTTGCCGCGCCGCTGGAACACTCGCGCCGCCAGCTCGAAGCCCTGCTGGAAGTCAGCGAGGCCATCGCCCAGCAGCGCGATCTTCCTGCGCTGTTCCACGATCTCGCCGGGCGCTTGCACTCCGTCGTTGATTTCGATTTCCTTACCCTGGTGCTCCATGACGCGGCGCGCAACGTCATGCGCCTGCACATTCTGGAGACTCACGTTCCCACCGACAAAGTCACCGGGACCGAGAGCCCCGTCGAGGGTCAGCCATCCGGCTGGGTGTGGCAGTCTCAAGAGACCTTTGTGATCGTCGACACCGAGGAAGAGACCCGATATCCGGAGTATATCAGCCGCTTGCGCGAGCACGGAGTGCGCTCCGCGGCTCTCGTTCCGCTGACCACCGCGCAACGCCGCGTGGGCGCCATGGGCTTCGGCCGCATGGTCCCGCAACGCATCACCGACACCGAGCTGCAATTCATGCAGCGGGTGGCCAGTCAAGTGGCCGTCGCGGTGGACAATGCGCTCAACTTGGAATCCTCGCAGGCCTATCAGAAACAACTGGCCCGGGAACGCGACCGGCTCCGGGTGCTTCTGGACGTCAACAATCTTTTGGTCACCAGCCGCGAGCTCCCCGATCTTTTTCGCGGTATCGTTTCCACTCTCGAGCGCGTCATCCATCACGACTTTACGAGCCTGGCTTTTGTCGATCCGGTCACCGGGTTGCTCAAGATTCACGCGCTCGATTTTCCCAACCGTCAGAGCCTGATCAAGCAAGAAACGGTCGTGCCTCGCGACGCTTCTCCTTCCGGCCAGGCCATCGCCAGCGGGCAGCCGGTCATCGCCCGCGGAGCGGAGCTGGATCGCTACCCCAACGAGATCATCCGCGTGCTTCGCGCCGAGGGCGTGCAGATCGTCTGTTGCGTTCCGCTCATCACCCACGGCCGGACCTTTGGCAGCCTCAATCTCGCCAGCCGGCGTTCCGACGCTTTTCCGTCGCAAGACGTCGAGCTGTTGCAGCAAGTCAGCGCGCAAATCGCCATCGCGGTGGAAAATGCCCTGGCCTTCAAGGAAATCGACGCGCTCAAGGACAAGCTGGCCGAAGAAAAACTTTATCTGGAAGAAGAGATTCGCAGCGAATTCAATTTCGAGGAAATCATCGGAGAAAGTCCCGCGCTCAAGCGCGCTCTCTCGCAACTTGAACTCGTCGCTCCCGCTGGAACCACGGTGCTCATTCTGGGCGAAACCGGCACCGGCAAGGAACTCATCGCCCGGGCCATCCACAATCGCAGCCCGCGCCGCGAACGCACTTTCGTCAAAATTAATTGCGCCGCGATTCCCGCTGGCCTGCTCGAATCGGAGCTGTTCGGCCACGAACGCGGCGCCTTCACTGGCGCCATCAGCCAGAAAATCGGACGCTTCGAGCTGGCCGACCGTGGCACGCTCTTTCTTGACGAAGTCGCCGACATTCCTCTCGAGCTGCAGCCCAAACTTCTTCGCGTGCTCCAGGAGCAGGAGTTCGAGCGCCTGGGCAGCAACCGCACCCAGCGAGTGGACGTCCGCGTGGTGGCCGCCACCAATGGCGACCTCTCCAAACTCGTCGCCGAGCGCGTTTTTCGCAGCGACTTATACTACCGGCTCAATGTTTTTCCCATTCAGATTCCCGCGCTGCGCGAGCGGCGAGAAGACGTGCCGCTGCTGGTCCGCTATTTCGTCCAGAAATTCAGCCGCCGCCTCAACAAGGCCGTCGAATACGTTCCGGCCGACGCCATGGACGCCCTCGCGAATTACGCCTGGCCCGGCAATATCCGCGAGCTCGAAAACTTCATCGAGCGCGCCGTCCTGCTCTCGCCCGGGAAAGAGCTGCGCGTGCCGGTCTCCGAACTCAAGGCCGCCGCCGCAATCGCCGATCCCTCTTCTCCTCTCGCTTCCTCAGCTTTCTCCAGCTCTCCGACTTCTGCAATCTCCACTCTCGAAGAAGCCGAGCGCCAGCACATCCTCCGCGCCCTGCGCCAAACCCAGTGGCGCATCGCCGGCCCTAAAGGCGCCGCCGCGCTTCTGGGCATGAAGCGCACCACGCTGCAAGCCCGCATGCGCAAACTCAAAATCCGCCGGCCAATTTAGTATTTGTTCGTGTGCAGCCCAACAATCGCAGACGGTGCGCCTGACGGCGCCCTGTGAGAAGACGAGGATTCGACGAAGTCCGTTCTGCTCGCTATTACTTTAGTTCGTCGTTCAAGAGCTTGGCCAACCGCGCGCCGGCCAGCGCCACGCGCTTTTTAGCCAAGTCCTGCGCCGTCGTCTCGTAAGCGGGCGTCAACGTGAACGGTCCGAGGCCCAATCCGATCGGGTCATGGTACACAATGGTTTTTGCATCGACGAAGCTTTCGCCAACCCAAACGGTTGCCGATTGTTTGGTAGGTATAGGATCCGTGGCCACCGGCAGGGCTGCCCCAGCCGTAATAACGGCTTGAAAGTCGGGCTGGGTCGTTGATGTTGTTCCCAGCAGATCGTCCCAATACCCATGCAGCTCACCCCCTCCCGGATTGCAATTCGGGCATTTCACCAGGTTCCCGCCGGAATCACCCGTGGCTTGATCCGAGCCAATGCGCGTTGTGCAATGCAGCGGCTGATGCACGTCGCCCACGAGGTGCAGCAACCAAACCAGGTCGTAAGATTTCAGGGCGTCGGACTTGCTCTTGGCAGCCAGCACTCTTCGAAACGCCGCGATTTCCGTCTGCGCGCTAGGTGTCGGAACCTTGGGCAATTTCTTGGTCCCATCCTGAGCGAATGGTTTGTCGACGAAATGCCAGTACTTGTGCCGCAGCGTGTCCGTGTACCCGGTGTTCTGTTTGGAAGTCGCGCCGTCGGGAGTGTTTCCGTTGTTTGTGCCGTCGTCGCTGTAGCTGGAGTCGCCCTTGATCTCATCCGGCCAGGTAGCCGCGATCATAAAGATCATCAATTGCTTGTCGGCGTCGGAGGTCCCGGCCGGCATCATGCTCGTCCATTTGCCGTTGGTAAAGTACGGATTCAGTTGCAGCAAGGTCCACACCCGCGCTCGCGCCGCTGGCGTGAGTTGTTGATACGCAATGTACGCCACTTCCATGTGCCCGAAGCCGTCCCAGGCGTACGACGGACTGGCGGCCACGGTCAGCACCAGCAAAATGGACAAAAGTGTCTTTCGCATCGCCGCACCTCCGGGTAGGTACGGTGTGTATACTTAGTTTCTGCGACACTGTCAACTAGGCTGCCAGACAGCGCTACGGCCAGCCTCCCCGATGCGCGCTTCGCTTCGACCCTGCAAAATTGGTTCTAGGCCACGGTTCGCCGATGAAAATCAACGGCCGAGGTATTGCCGCCGCAGACCAAGACGCCGACGCGTTCGCCTGGTTGGGGTTGGTAGCCGCCCGATAACAATGCGGCCAGCGAGGCCGCGCCGCCGGGTTCGGCGGCGACGCGCAGCACTTTCCACAAAGCTTCCTGGGCCTGTTGGATCTTTTCGTCGGGCACCAAGACCACGCTATGCACATGCCTTTGCGCGATCGGGAACATTAGTTCGCCGACGCGTTTGGGAGCCAGTGAGTCGGCGGCGATACCGCCCGCGGGGCTATCGACGGGCCGGCCCGCGCGCAACGCGTGCGCCAGTGTGGGCGCCGCTTCGGGTTCCACTCCTATGATCTTGATCCGGCTGGAATACCAGGCGGCCACTCCGCCGATCAATCCGCCGCCGCCAACCGCCACGAGCAGGGTATCCAGATCGGGAGCCTGCTTCTCGAATTCCAGGCCGACGGTTCCTTGACCCAGTAGCGTTTCCATTTGATCGTAAGCGTGAATCGGCAGCGCACCGGATCGCGCGGTCCAATTCTCACTAGCTGCCAGCGCCTCGGCGTAGCGCTCTCCGGTAATCACCAACTCGGCTCCGTATCCGCGAATGCGGTCGATTTTTTCGGGTGAGGCCACGCTGGGAACAAAAATCTTTGCCGGAACGCCAAGTTTCATCGCGGCGAAAGCCACCGCGGCTCCATGGTTGCCGCCCGAAGCCGCCACAACCCCGGCCGGAGGAATCTCGCGTTTCAGCAGGTTGGTAAACGCCCCGCGCGCTTTGAACGAGCCGGAATGCTGTAATAATTCCAGTTTGAAAATCAGCTGGACCGAATCGAGACCGAAGTCGCCGCCACCAATCTCGATCACCGGTGTCCGCCGAATGTAGGGGCGGATGATTGTCTCCACGGCGGTAATGTGCTGTCCGTCGATTTGCGGGGTGGCCATCGTTTGCATTGGTCTCTCCACGTGCTATTGTAATTAGGGAGTTGGCTAACTGTCTATATGAATCTGGAACTGGCATTGCGTGCCCTCTCGAACGAGCGCAGGCTCCAAATCCTGCATTGGCTCAGGAACCCTACCCGGCACTTTCCCCCGCAGGTAGCCGGCGACTTGGTGGACGACGGGGTCTGTGGGCTGCTGATCGCCCGCAAGCTGCGCGTTAGCCAGCCCACTGCCAGCGAACATTTGAAGGTTTTGCAGCATGCGGGCCTGGTTCGCGGCAAACGAATCAAGCAATGGACGTTCTACAAACGCGACGAGGCGCGCATTCGGAAAATTAAGAAGCTGCTCTTGAAAAAAATTTAATGCGCTGGCGCGTAAAAATAGTAGTCGGCACTGTAAGCGCTCTTGCTCTCGTGGCCGCGTTGGGAATCGTCGCAGCTAGCCGCCGCTGGTGGCTGGCCGCCCTTGGTGTGGATTCGCTGAATCGTTGTTACCCGGCTGAGAACGCCGCTTCCGGAATGTCCCGAGGCGGTCAGCAGCAGCCAAGGAATGGCATCGCCGTCCGGTGAATCTTGCCGCGCCGTCACTTTCCCGGTCACTTCGCTTCCATCAGCGTGCTTCCACGTCGGGCCCGCGTAATGCCGTCCGATGCTTTTTCCATCGGCGTCAAACAACTCCGCTTCCGGAGCCTTCAGGGTCCAAGCCGGCTTCTGATCGCTCCCCGGCTGGCAGACATAAATCTGCGACCCTGTCGCATGAGCGCGCAAAATGACTTCTTCAGCGGCGGGTGCCGTCAGCTTTTCGGGAACATCCGGCCGGTGGACAGCCTGCCAACTTCCAAAGAGCAGCAGCAGGGCCGAAGCGAATTTTACAGTGGAGATCATTCGGTGGGAATTCTAGCACGCAACGGCGCGCAGCCCTCGCTCCGCAATTCGTCGGAAAACCTGCCCGCGCGGCGCTAACCGCCCGGAATCTAACTCGTCCTCGCCGCCCGCCGCGGGCGCGACTTCTTGTCCACCGACCAGCGGAAAAAACGCAAATCGCAATCCTCGCACCGGAACGGTCGCAAACACACCGCCGCCAAAAGGATGGATTCGAGCATCCCCTTCGTTCTGGACCGATGGATGCGGCGGCTCTGGCAGTGCGGACAGTGTATTGCCACGAAAACACCCCTCGCAGGACGCGTGCAATGGTCGAGAACTACCGGACGGAGAGAGCGATTCGCTGAGAGAAGAACAATCGCTCCGACGGTTGAAAACCGCGCCGCTAGCTGGCGCGCGATGCCGCGAAAAAAGGCCGGCTGTTTGCGTGTACTCGCAATTTCTCCTCGCACAGGATACAGTCGCGCGAGTGCTCCCGCAATGCTGAAAATGCCGCCACGTAACCCCGCTTGGCGTGCTGCGCTTCGCTCTTGGCCCGCGTTCCCGCGGAGTCAGGCCGGTCCTCGAAGGCCCGCAATTGGATCCACTGCGTCAAAGCATGAAGGCATTGGTGCAATAAGTCTTCGTATTCGTCACAAAACCTGATTTCTGTAGCGGGTTTTTCAGCCATGGTTGTTTCTCGTCGAGACACAATTGCCGTCCGGCCGCTTCGAGGCTAGCACGGGCGCCGCGCCGTGGCATCGGGAGAACACCTGGTTAGCAGCTCGGAAATCCTGTAGTGCTCCCACTCCGGAAGATTCGCGCTTCGAATCCGTACGCATTTCTTTGCTCCGCTCCTGCGCCGTTGCACTATGAATCGTACCAGCCCCTCTTGGGATCGACTCAATATGAAAGTTGTAAAAATTCTGTCTTGCATTCTTCCGGTTCTCGCAGCCTTAGCGATTTTTGGAATTTCTCAGACGGGCGCCGCCACGTGGACAACGTGGAATCTGCCGCCGGTTCACGCCTACGTAAATGAACTACGGCCGGCAATCGCCGTCAGATCGGCCGCGCCTCGATGCTGGACGGCCAGGTCGGTCTCCACGGCCTGGGCTCGAATTCGGACTATCGGCCATTAGCTTGCTCGGCACCCACAAACTTCCGGTTCATTGACCTCCCGCAAAATCGCCATCTAACATCTTCACGACAAGGTTCGACTTCAAATGACTACCCTGACCGTCGTGCACGCCGGCGCCCTCGGCATCTTCTGCTCGCAGAGCGGACGATGACCGAAGTCCGCGAGCTTACTCCCGCCGCCACCCCGTCTCTGGAGATGGCCAATGTCCTTTTTCTGGACATCGTGGCCTACTCCCGCCTGCACATGGACCAGCAGCAGCAAGCCATTCAGGAATTGCAGGACGCGGTCCGCGGCACCTCCGAGTTCGCTCGCGCCCAAGCCGCCGATCAGCTGATTCGCCTGCCGACGGGCGACGGCATGGCCCTGGTTTTCTTTCGCGATCCGGAGTCTCCGGTGCGTTGCGCGTTGGAGCTGACGAAAATTCTGCGCGCCAAGCCGCACATCCAGTTGCGCATGGGCATCCATGCCGGCCCGGTCTACCGCATCGCCGACATCAACGCCAACCGCAACGTGGCCGGCGGCGGCATCAACATCGCCCAGCGCGTGATGGACTGCGGCGATTCCGGCCACATCCTGCTGTCGAAAACCATGGCCGACGTGCTCGCGGAAATCAGCTCGTGGACCAAACATTTGCGCGATCTTGGCGAAGCCGAAGTGAAGCACGGCGTCCGCGTTCATCTCTACAATTTGTGTACCGAGGAAGCCGGCAACCCGGAACTTCCGAAGAAGCTGCGCGCGGCAGCCGCAGCGACGGCCGCTGTCCAAGCGCCTTCGAGCGCCGCGATTAAAAAGATTTCGCTTGGTCTCGTCGCCACGTGCCTGATCGCGGCGATCGTGCTCGGCGGATTTTTCTTCCGCACGCCCAAGGTTCAGGCGCTCACCGAAAAAGACACTGTGGTCCTCGCCGACTTCGACAACTCCACCAAAGACCCGGTCTTCGACGATACCTTGAAGGAAGCGCTGGCGGTGGAGATCGAGCAATCCCCTTTTGTGAACACTCTTTCCGATCAGAAAGTCCGCGACACCCTCCAGCTGATGGGCAAACCCGCAGGCCAGCGGCTCACCCCGGATTTGGCCCGCGATGTTTGCGTGCGCGCCCACAGCAAAGCCCTTCTTAAAGGCTCCATCTCCACCTTGGGCAGCCAGTACGTGCTGGCGCTGAACGCCATCAACTGCGCTAACGGCGATCCCCTGGCGCGCGCCCAAAATCCTGCCGCCAACAAGGACGCGGTTCTCGATGTTCTCGGCAAAACCTTCGGGAACGTGCGCGCCAAGCTCGGCGAATCCCTCAGTTCCATCAACAAGTACGACATGCCCCTGGAGCAAGCCACCACGCCGTCGCTCGAGGCCCTCAGCGCCTATACCCTGGCCAGAAAAACCCAGGGCGAAAAAGGCGACGCCGCCTCCATCACTTTTTACAAGCGCGCCATCGAGCTCGACGGAAAATTCGCGCTGGCCTATTCCGGCCTGGCCACGGCCTACAACAATCTCGGCCAGGTCCACAACGCCGGCGAGAATGCTCGCACCGCATTTGACCTGCGCGAGCACGTCAGCGAACTCGAAAAACTCCGCATCGAAGCCTTCTATCATTCCTACGTGACCGGAGACACCAGCCAGGCCATTCAGGCCTACGAGTTGTGGGCCCAAAGCTATCCACGGGACTATTTGCCGCGCGCCAGCCTCGGCAGTCTCTACGCGCTCCTCGGCCAGTTCGATAAATCCGTCTTCGAGACCCAGGCGGCCCAGCTTCTCGAACCCGGCGCTGTGGTCATCTACAGCAATCTGGGGCGCGACGAGCTCGCTCTTGGCAAGTTCGACCAAGCCCAAGCAATTCTCGACCAGGCTGCGGACAAGAAGGTCGATGGCACGGTTCTCCGCCTGACCAGGTACCAATTGGCGTTTCTTCGGCAAGATGCCCCGGGCATGGCCGCGCAAATGGCCTGGGCCACGCACAAGCCGGGAGAAGGGCTCTTTCTTTCTTCGCAGTCAGACACCGAAGCCTTCTACGGCCGCCTCCGCAAGGCCCGCGAGATTTCTCGCCGTGCCGCCGAATCTTCCGCCGCCAGCGAAATGTCCGAAGCCGCCGCTATCTGGGAAGCCAGCGCCGCCCTTCGCGAAAGCGACTTCGGCCATCGCGACCTGGCCCGCCGCGGAGCGGAATCCGCCTTAAGCCACGCCACCGGCAAGCAATTGTGGGCCCTCGCCGCCCTGACACTCGCCCGCACCGGCGAAGCCCCGCGCGCCCAGGCTCTGGCGGAAAAGCTCCAGCAGACCTATCCCAGCGACACCCTGCTCCGCAATTATTGGCTGCCGGTGATCCGCGCTTCGATCGAGCTGAATCGCGGTGCCCACGCCAAAGCCCTGGACCTGCTGCAAGACGCCGCCCCGTACGACTTGGCGGACCCATTCCCCGTCACTTCTTCTCCCTTGGGCAACATGTATTCAGTATATCTGCGCGGAGAAGCGTACTTGCAGTCCCATCAAGCAAAAGAAGCCGCCGCTGAATTCCAGAAAATCGTCGACCACCCCGGCCTGGTACTCAACGGCCCCATCGCCGCCTTGGCCCGAGTCCAACTAGCCCGCGCCTCGGCGATGTCCGGTGACGCCGCCAAAGCCCGCGCCCAATACGAGTACTTCTTCACCCTCTGGAAAGACGCCGATTCGGATCTTCCGATCCTCGCCGCCGCAAAAGCCGAACACGCTAAGCTAAAGTAACAACCGTCGGCTTGCCGTAACCAATCCCGTGATCGAGGGCAATGGAACACTCCCGGAGAGCGTCTTCCTACCTCTGTGAACTCTGTGTCTCTGCGTTAATCCTTCCGCGCTTTTTCCGTCTGTTCGATGGCCTCGCGCAGCCCGTCGACTAAATGCTGCTTGGCTTCCGGGCCCCGGGTCTTTCTCTGCTCCGTCCACAGCGCAACCCCGCTCTTCGGATCGACCAGCGTAAGCCGCGTAAATCCTTCGGGCGCCGACTCGTCTGCTCCCTGCAATCGCGCCGCGCTGGCGCCAGGTTTATAGACGTAGGTCTTCTCGCCGGCGGCCACAAACGCCGCGTCCCGTCCAAACAGCCGCAGCACCACGTCCGCCTTCTGCGGCGAATCCACAATCTGGAAGCGCCCCCATTTGGTCAGTTCCAAATAGGCGTGATTCAACATCGTGGCGTCCCCCGTCCGGTTGTCCACGTAAATCTTCCGCGCCGCCAGCACGTTGACCGGAAGCGGCGCAGGCGTATTCGCCTGCATCACCTGCGGCCACAGCAGCATCACCGCCATGCCGAGACTGCATGCCACGGTCTTCATAGGCCCCCCTCTGTCGGCAAGAAATGCTTTTTCGATGCCCTCTCTATTACCCTGCGCCACCTCCTCTGAACACTGGACAGCAGTCCCAAAACGGGACAGGTGCCCACAGCCTACTTGACCTGCCCGCCAGGATGGTCCCCGCAATGAGTTAAATTTATACTTGACAAAGCGTTACTTATGTGCTATCATCGTTTTGTGTCACATGGGCTCCCCGTCGTAAGCTCCCCGCCGCCTCCGAAATCCTGCGAACGCCCCAAAATTGAGCTAAGTCCTTTAGAGCTCACTCTTACAAGGAATCCGAATTTTTGCCGTAATCTCTGCCGTCTAACCCCTTTGGAATCAGTCCGCCATTTTGCTAAGTCCTTTAAAGCTCACTCTTACGTAAAATCCGCCCGTAAGTCCTTTAGAGCTCACTCTTACGAAATCGCCCCTCTGGAAGTTCCGTCGAATCACACTCTTACAAAAAAAGAGGGAGGGGGTAACTAAGCGTTCAACAGGAACGTACATTGGCAATCGCGCACAGCGAGCCAGGTCTCCCCCGTGGCACAGACATTCCTGCCTGTGCTCCGACGAACTTGCTTCACTCGATCGGCACGACCGAAATCGGATTTCAATGCTCTCGTCACGGAGGGAATTAGGGTCTCCCCATTCCACGGCGCACTATTCACTTCGGCCGGAAGATGTGCTCTCCTAGAGAAGCGACATGACATTCCACCCCACAGTCTCGCGCCCAGCCGGCGTCCCCTCCGACTCCTTACTTCATTGCTTCCTTACTTCGTTGTTTCTGCTTCTCCTGGCGGCCAGCCCGGCCCCAGCCAAAGCCCAGGACACCGGCAACGTCATCCGCTTCGTCCGCAACCCTGATCCGGCTCCCGAGTTCAAAGTGACCAGTCTCGACGGCCAGCCGCTGAGTCTGGTCGCTGACCGCGGCAAGGTCGTCCTCCTGAATTTTTGGGCCACCTGGTGCGGCCCCTGCCGCGCCGAGATTCCTGACCTGATCGAGCTGCAAACCCGATACAAGGACCGCCTGCAAATCATTGGTCTCACCGTAGACGAAGACGACGCCAACCTGGTAAAGAAAGTGGTTGAAGAGACCGGCATCAACTATCCGGTGGCCATGGCCCCCGCCGCGGTGCGCCTCAAATATGGCGGCATCGCCGCGCTGCCCACTTCCTTCGTGCTCGATTCCGAAGGCCGCGTGGTGCAGAAGCACGAAGGCCTCCGCGATCCTTTGCTTTATGAGCTGGAAATTCGTGCGCTGCTGGGCTTGCCCATCAACGCCAGGGTGGAAACGTTCGAGGACACTGGCGAAATTTTCCTCGCGCATGCCGACCGCGCCAGCGAACTTCCCGGCGTCGATCTGTCCAAGCTGACGGCGGACCAGAAGCAGGCCGCCCTGCACCGCTTCAACGCCGAAACCTGCACCTGTGGCTGCAAATTCACCCTGGCCCAGTGCCGCATCTGGGATCGCAATTGCGCGGTCAGCAAGGCCAGGACCGGGAAAATCGTCGTCGCCGTTTCCGCCGGGGCCAATCTCAAAGACGCTCCGGAAAAACGAGCCGACAAAGCCGCGCCACCCGGCGAATCGCCGCGATGACCATGGCTTAGTTGCTTTTCGCTCAGCCCCTTCGCGTGCCACGGAGAACCGCCGCCGACTTCATGCACACCGACAGCACTTCCGAAAGCCTGAAATCCATACTCATCAAGACCTTCTTCTTCGCCGGGCTGATTATTTCCGCCAGCGGCTTTATCTCCCCTCCGGTCGCGCTCACCGTCGGCATCCTGTTCGGCCTCTGCGTTCCCCATCCGCTGCCCGCCGACAGCCGGGAGCTTTCGCGGTTTCTGCTGCAGGCTTCTGTCGTCGCGCTGGGATTCGGGATGAATCTCCACGAAGTCATCCGTGCCGGTCGCAGCGGATTTCTGTACACCGCCTTGGGAATTTCCTTCGCACTCATAGTCGGCCTCTCGCTGGGCAAACTGCTGCAAGTGCAAGGCAAGCCTTCGTTCCTGATCACCGCCGGCACGGCGATTTGTGGCGGCAGCGCAATTGCCGCCGTCGGCCCGATCATTCA
This sequence comes from uncultured Acidobacteriota bacterium, assembly GCA_963788495.1. Lineage (GTDB taxonomy): Bacteria > Acidobacteriota > Terriglobia > Acidiferrales > UBA7541 > Acidiferrum. The sequence goes on from CAWBGX010000011.1 coordinate 447,007, forward strand.
GGCTGACGAGCAGGAAATGGCCGTCTCGCTGGGCACCATCTTCATCCTCAATTCCGTGGCACTGCTGATCTTTCCGGCGATCGGCTTGGCCCTGCACCTGAGCGAGCCGCAGTTTGGCTTGTGGGCCGCGCTGGCGATCCACGACACCAGCTCGGTGGTGGGCGCGGCGTCGAAATACGGACCTGCCGCGCTGGTGGTTGGCACCACCGTGAAGCTCGCGCGCGCGCTGTGGATTGTGCCCCTGGCGTTGATCACCGCGGCTGTCAAGCGCAGCGGCGCGCGCGTCAAGCTACCCTGGTTTATTCTGTTTTTCTGCTTGGCGGCGGTGGCTAACACCTATCTTCCAAACTATTCTCATCTCACGGCATCGCTCTCCACGCTGGGCCGGTTCAGCCTGACGGCGGTGCTGTTCCTGATCGGCACCAGCATCTCGCTGGGGGCCTTGAAACAGGTCGGCTGGCGGCCCTTGGCGCAGGGCATCCTGCTATGGATGATCGTCGCCCTCACATCGCTGTACTTCATCCACGCCGGCTTCATCTCTTTCTAGCGCCGGTGCGGGAAGCACTCCGAATCCAGGCAGAATATCTTGCGACGAAACGCTTCGCGGAATACACTCGCTGCCACTTTGCGTCTCGTTGCCTTCGGAACCCGCTGCCCTGGAGGCCGAACGCCACACTCTTGGAGGTCACACGTGAATCGCCGAATCGGTTTCGTCCTTGTCGCTCTCGCCATCGCCGGAATGCTCACCGTTCATGGAGCATTTTCCCAGACGGCCCCCTCTTCCACTCGCCGCGTCATCAGCCTCCCAGACGACAACCCGCAGGCGCCCTTCAGCGGTGGGATCCTGGCCGGCAACACGCTGTACATGTCCGGCCGCATCGGTCTGGATCCCAAAACCCTCAAGGCCCCCGAGCAGGTGGACGAGGAAATAAAATTGCTCCTGGACCATGTAAAGGCCACGCTGGTGAAGGCCGATATGAGCATGGATGACCTGGTGTACGTCCAGATCGCCTGCACGGATTTGTCGCTGTACGACAAATTCAACGCCGCCTATCGCACGTACTTCACGACCAAGGAGTTGCCGGCCCGCGAATTCATCGGGGCCAGCACGCTGCTGCGCGGTGGCCATTTCGAGCTGCAGGCAATAGCCGTTCGTCGTTGATTCCCGGGATTGATTCCCGGGCTGAAGCTTGGCTCTCGATCCGGCGTCCCAGTCTCGCTGGCCGGATGGGATCGAGCGTTTCCGTCACCGTTGCGGTGATCTTTTCTTGATCGACATCGCAGACCTTCCTCGGACGGAAGCGCTCTAACCCAAAAGGGTATGGCGGAAGGACAACGCCAGACCTTATTTGGGCATCGTATCAGTGGCTGTATTTGACCATAAGCCCATATATGGTCATTATAGTTGCGCCTCCCCCGCCCCGTTTTCACCGTAACTCTATGTAGGATAATAAGTTATTTATTCAACAGAATTTAGCATCCGGTGGTGACTCAAATGCATCCACTTGGTACCGATAGGACGGCACGTATGCTTAGAATTACTACGGACAAGAAGCGCGGCAAATTGGTCCTGACGGTGGAGGGGCGCCTTGCGGGGCCCTGGGTGGCCACCCTCGAGCAGTGCTGGCGCGAGATGCGCGCCGGGTCGCCAGAGGAGAAGTTCAGCGTCAATCTCTGCGGTGTCAGCTTCATCGATCCCGCCGGAAAGGAGCTGCTGAAGGAAATACACCATCAGGGAGGCCGGCTGGTTGCGGAGGGCTGCTTGAACCAGGCTATCGTGCGCGAGATCAGCACGCCGGACGACAAAGGCAAGGGCGAAGGGTCTAAGGGTTCTCACATCGTTTTTTACCTGGCGCTGTTCAGTTTGCTGGTAACTCCAGCCCTCACGCCGGCACAGAGCGGCGGGCAGCAGAGCCCATTGCCGGCGAATCCGCCGACCGCGGTCTTGCGGCTCACGCTGGACCAGGCCGTAGGCCTGGCGGTAAAGCAGAACACCACGGCGCAGATCGCGATTCTTACGGCGGCCCAAGCCGTGCAAGACAAAAATACCGCCCGGGCGGAATTGCTGCCGCATGCCGATTTGAACGTCAACGACTCCGTGCAGCGCATCAACGTCCAGGCGTTTCTCGGAAAGAAGATCCCCGGTTTTCCGGAACACGGCGGGCCGTTTCAGATCTTCCAAGCGGGACCGTCCTTCGGCATGCCGATTTTCGATCTGACGTTGTTCCGCCGCTACCAGGCGGCAGGTTATCTGGCGGGTGCCAGCAAGGCAGACAGCTTATCGACGCGGGAGCAGGTCATTCTGTTGGTGGTATCGCAATACATCGGAACGCTGCGAGACATTGCGGACGTGCAAGCGTCGCAATCGCGCGTGGACTTGGCGCAAGCGCTGTACGACCAGGCCGCGGACCTGCAAAAGGAAGGCGTGGGCACGGGCATCGACACGCTGCGAGCCAACGTGGAGCTGCAGAACGAGAATCAGCGACTGATCGAAGCGCAAGCCAGCCGGGAGACATCTCTCTTCGCGCTGAGCCGCTTGTTGAATCTCGACCCCCGGCAAACCATCGACTTGGCCGACTCGCTGAGTTTCTTCGAGACTCCGCAGCCGGACATGGAGGCCAGCATCGAGGAAGGTCTTTCCACGCGCCAGGAATGGAAGTCCCTGCAAGAGCAGATTCGCGCGTCCGAGCACGAGAAGAAGGCCGCCAGCGAATCGCGCTTGCCATCGTTGAAGTTCGACGGGCAGTGGAATTACGAGGGCTCGTCCTCGACGACGGGCATTCCCACGTACAACTACGCGCTGGCCGCCACGATGCCGCTGTTCACCGGCGGGCGAATCCACGCGGAAATCGTGCGCGCCGACCTAGACATCCAGAAATTACAGCAGCAGCAGGCCGACCTGAGAAACCAGATCGCGCTGGACGTGAAGACGGCGCTGGTCAATCTGGATTCCGCGCGAAACCAAGTGCGGGTGGCCAATTTGGGCGTGCAGCTTTCGAGGGAAGAAGTGGATCAGGCCCGCGACCGCTTCAAGGCCGGCGTGGCCAACAACATCGAGGTGATTCAGGCCCAGGATTCGCTGGCGCGGGCCAACGACAACCAGATCGCGGCGCTGTACCGGTTCAACCAGGGGCGTGCGGATCTGGCGCGCGCCGTCGGGCAGATGGAAAAGGTTTACGCCAAGTGAGGACGGGCTCATGAGCATTGAGATCGAAGTAGGACTGGAAAACGCGGCCAGAGTCAAACCAGTCGCTGAAGAAATCAAGCTGGAGGAACCCCCCAAGGGCCTGGCCAATCCCAACGTGCGGGGGCTGCTGGTGATTGGCGGCGTGGTGCTGCTGGCCGTGCTGGCCGGGCTGTTCGTTTACTACCACAACCGCGAGAGCACCGACGACGCGCAGGTCGACGGGCACATCACGCCGGTGGCGTCGAAGATTTACGGGCGGGTGGCGCAAGTTTTGGTGGACGACAACCAGCCCGTGAAAGCGGGGCAAGTGCTGGTGAAGATCGACCCGCGAGACTATCAGGCCAGCCTGGACCAGGCCAAGGGGGCCCTGGCGTTGGCGGAAAGCGACGCGCGAGCGGCGGGCGTGGATGTTCCCCGGACCCGCGAGAACGTGGCCAGCGGGACTTCCAGCGCGGACGCGCAGCTGGCCGGCGCACAAGCGGATGTGCAGAGCGCGCAGGCGACTTACGAGCAGGCGCGGACGTCCGACCTGGCCTGGGCGCGGGCCAACATCGAAAAGAGCCGGGCCAATGCGGAGCTGGGGCAGGCGGATTTGGCGCGCTACAAGCCGCTGCTCGACAAGGGAGAGATTTCCAAGCAGCAGTACGACGCGGCCAAGGCCAATGCGGATGCCACCGCCAGTTCGCTGAAGGCCGACCAGGAGAAGCTGGCGCAGGCCGAGCGCAGCGTGGACATCGCCAAGGCGCAACTGCAGGCGGCGCAGGCGCGGGTGGATCAGGCGCGGGCCGGAGTGTCGTTGGCGCATGCGGACGTTAAGCAAATCAGCATGCGCGCCGCGGACGCCCAAGGAAAAGTGGCGAAAGTGGAATCGGCGCGCGCGGCGCTGATGGCCGCGGAGCTGAACCTGAGTTACACGGACATCGTTGCGCCGGTGGACGGAGTGGCGACGCACAAGCAGGTGGAACCCGGGCAGATCGTGCAGCAAGGGCAGGGACTCCTGGTGGTTGTGCCGTTGAAGGACGTGTGGGTGACCGCGAACTTTAAAGAAACCCAGCTGCGAAAAATGAAGGCCGGCCAGAAGGCCGAAGTGCACGTGGACACCTACGGCAAGACTTTCAGCGGGCACGTTGACTCGATTGCCGGAGCTACCGGGGCGGTGCTGAGCTTGCTGCCGCCGGAAAACGCGACTGGGAACTACGTGAAGGTGGTGCAGCGCATTCCAGTGAAGATCGTGCTGGATCCGATTCCGCCGGAGAAGGCGATTTTGCGGCCGGGGATGAATGTGGATGCGACGGTGATTACGGAATAGAAGCGCGAGTTTAAGAGTCTAAGTTCAAGAGTCTAGAAGTAGAAGAGTAAAAGGTTGCGGAACAGTGCTCGATGCGAAACAGAATCCTAGCGAGGTTGCGGACCCCCGACGGGAGCATCAATCCGTGGGTCATCGCGGTTACGGTGACGCTGGCGACGTTCATGGAGGTGCTGGACACCTCGATCGCCAACGTGGCGCTGCCGCATATTTCCGGGAATTTGTCGGCGGGGGCGGACGAATCGACGTGGGTGCTGACGTCGTACCTGGTATCGAACGCGATCGTGCTGCCGCTGTCCGGCTGGCTCTCTTCGATGTTCGGGCGCAAGCGGTTTTACATGTCGTGCGTGGCGCTGTTCACGGTGAGTTCGTTTCTGTGCGGGCTGGCGCCGAGCTTGGGCGTGCTGGTGCTGTTCCGGATCATACAGGGAATAGGCGGCGGCGGATTGCAGCCCAGCGAGCAGGCCATTTTGAACGACACCTTTCCGCTGGAGAAGCGGGGCATGGCGTTCGCGGTATACGGGCTGGCGGTCGTAGTGGCGCCGACCATCGGGCCGTGGCTGGGAGGGTGGATCACCGACAATTTTTCCTGGCGCTGGATTTTCTACATCAACGTGCCGGTGGGAATTCTTTCGCTGCTGCTGACGTCGGTGCTGGTCAGCGACCCGCCATACATGAAGCGCGCCAGCGTCAAGCGCAGCTTCCGCATCGACTACATCGGGATTGGGCTGATCAGCCTGGGCCTGGGGAGCATGCAGATCATTTTGGACAAGGGACAGCGCGAGGATTGGCTGTCGTCCAACTTCATCGTGTGCTTCTTCGTGCTGATGATCATCGGGATCGTGGCGGGGATTATCTGGGAGCTGCGGGAAAAAGAGCCGGTGGTCGATTTGCGGATGCTGAAGGACCGCAACTTTGCGGTGTCCACGCTGGCCATGTTTTTTCTGGGGTTCGTGCTGTATTCCAGCACCGTGCTGATCCCGCAATTCTTGCAGGAACTGCTGGGGTACACCGCGCAGTTGGCGGGCATGGCGCTGTCGCCGGGCGGCGCGGTGATCATGTGCATGATGCCGGTGGTTGGTTTTCTGGTGTCCAAGGTGGACACGCGCATTCTGATCACGTTTGGCTGCGTGGTGTCGTCGATCGCGCTGTTTGTGATGGCCGGATGGAACCTGCAGCTGGACTACCGGCACGCGGTGCTGGCCCGGATGCTGCAAAGCTTTGGGCTGGCGTTTTTGTTCATTCCCATCAACGTGGCGGCGTTCGCGTACGTGCCGAGGGAAAAGACCAACATGGGGACGGGCATCATCAACCTGGCGCGGAACATCGGGGCCAGCGTGGGCATTGCCACGGTGACCACCATGCTGCAGCGGCGCGCCCAGGTGCATCAGTCGCAGTTGGCGGAGCACGTGAACGGATTCAGCGCGGCGTATCGAAACCTGCTCAATGGCACGGAAATGCGCTTGGTTTCCGCGGGTTCCGGGTTGACGCAGGCCAGCGCGCAGGCTCACGGAATGATTTACAACACGGTGCAGCGGCAGGCGGCCATGCTGGCATTTATCGACAACTTCAAGATGCTGGGCGTGATTTTTCTTGCGGTGGTCCCGGCGTTGTTGCTGCTGAAGAAGCCGAAAGGGCCATCGGGGAATGTGCCGGTGCACTGAGGGCGCGAAAGTTTTGGGCTGTGCGGAACGTAACAGTTTATGGAGCGAAACGGGGGTAACCAATGGCAACGCAAGTGGCAGTGGGAATGCAACAAGCGGCAGTCGGAATGCCCTTCGATGAAGGCAAGCTGATCCGCGCCGGGCAGCGGGGCGATTCACAGGCGGTGGAAACCCTGTTCAAGCGCTACCAGCGTCCGTTGTTTCAGACGGCGCTGCGGGTGCTCGGGAACGCGGAAGATGCGGAAGACGCGCTGCAGGACGGCATGCTTTCGGCGTACCGCAACCTGAAGCGTTTTGAGGGCAGGTCGCAATTTTCGACCTGGCTCACGCGCATCGTAATCAATGCGGCGTTGATGCGGAGGCGCAGCGCCAAGGCGCGTCCCGCGGTTTCGCTCGATGAGGCGCCGCGCGAGGACGAATTGCCCGTAGCGGAGCGATTTGCTGCTCAAGGTCCGAACCCGGAGCAGGTTTTCGCCGGGACGGAGCTGCGCGAGATGATCAGCGCGAACCTGGACGAGTTGTCGCCGCTGCTGCGCACCGCGTTTGTGCTGCGCGAAGTGGAAGGCTACTCGACCGGAGAAGCGGCCAAGAAGCTCGGAGTTACCGAGAACACGCTAAAGGCGCGGCTGTGGCGCGCGCGGCATCAGCTTGCCGAGCGCCTCGGCCGCCGCTTGCGGCGCTTCAGCGATGACATGACCGGGAAGAACGGCGACGGAGCCGGGATGATGGGTGAGGAAGCTTGCAGCTTCTGCTGAAGAAGCAGAAGTAATGACGTAAAGACGCAACGAAGCAACGATATAACGATGGGAGACAGGCCGGCCGAAACGCCGGCCTTTTCGTTTGCTCTTATCTTGAGTTATTACGAGCGGCGGCGTATAGGCCCAGGACGCGTAGGTCGCTGGTGGCTTTGCGGACTTCGGCGAGCGCGGCGTCCGAGACGAGGGGCTGCATCGGTTTCTACGTCCAGAAAGAACTGATATTCCCAGGGGCGGCCGTGGATCGGGCGACTTTCGATTTTGAGCAGGTTTACGCCGTGGCGCGAGAAGGGCTCCAGCGAGGCGAGCAGGGCACCGGGGCGGTGGGCCAGGCGCATGGCGATGGACATTTTGCGGGCTTCGGAAACGGTGGCTGCGCTGGCGGCATCGGCTGGAGTCTTCAGCAGGACGAAGCGGGTGAAATTTTCGGCGTTGTCCTGGATGCTTTCGGCGAGGATTATGCCGTGATAGTGGTCGGCGGCGCGGCGGCCGGCGATGGCGGCGTGGGTTTTGTCGCCGCGGGCGAGGACTTCGCGGACGCTGCCGGCGGTGTCTTCCGCTGGGGCGCGCTTGAGCTGCGGGTGGGCGGCGAAGAAACGCTCGCATTGGGCCAGGGCCATGGGATGCGAGGAAACGACGCGGATGTCCGCGAGCGAAGAACCGGGGCAAGCGATCAGCTGCATTTCGATGGGCAAGATCGTTTCCGCGACGATGGTGAGGTCGCTTTCGAGCAGCAAGTCGTAGACACGGACGACCGAGCCGGCGAGGGAATTTTCCACGGGAACGAGCAGGGCGTCGGCGGCGCCCTCGGGAATGGCGCGAAAGGCGGCGTCGAAGGTAGCGCGGGGCACGGTGGCGATGTGCTCGCCGAGCAAGCTGGACAGCGGCGGCTTCACTGAACGCGCCGGCTTCGCCCTGGAATGCCACGCGCATTTTCTCTGGGTCCACCCACGCCTCCCGTTTGCGTGCCTCGTGTTTTCGCTGCGGCCGCCGCTTGGTTCACCGGAACTTGCCCTGGGTGCCGCTACGGCTTGACGGTTTCCGGGTATCAAGTATGATTCGCGCAGCTTCCCGAGACAAATGCGAATTTGGCGCGTACCGTAGAAGGACGGAAATGAGTTACGCAGAGAAGAGCCTGGTTCCGGGAGAAACGCTGCTGTATCAGACGCGGCATCACTGGATGGTGCTGATCGGGCCGGTGGTTATGGGCTTTGTGTTCGGGGTGCTGGCTGCCGGCCTGCTGATCGAGGCCATCGCAGCCAAGAATGGGAAGGGCGTAGCGGCCGGATCATCTTCGACAGGAATTGAAGGGATGGTTATTTTTGGAGTTTTCTTGCTGGTGGTTTGCTTGGTCATGGTGGGGTACGGAATTGCGAAGCGCAACGCCACCGAGATGGCCGTGACCAACAAGCGGGTGCTGATCAAGACCGGCTTGGGGAGCCGTAGAACGCTGGATTTGATGCTTTCCCGGGTGGAGAGCATCGGGGTGGAAGAGACGGTGGTCGGACGGATGCTGGGATATGGATCGGTGGTGGTGCGGGGAACCGGGGGCACTCCGGAGCCTTTTCTGATGATTGCGCATCCGCAGGAGTTCCGGCGGGCGGTGCAGGAGCAGACGGGTTTGGACCGCACCGGGAGTAATTGAGCGGCGGGGAAGCTGTATACTGGAGCGGTCATGGAAGCCAAAAGAGCGGTAACGTCGCGGCCCGAACCGGGAGAATACGCGTCTTTCTATGAAAAGTACGTGGCGCTGATCACGGGGAACGATATTGTGGCCGTCCTCGAAGCGCAGCGGCTGCAGATGATTCAACTGTTCGCGGCGCGCAGCGAGCGCGACGGCAATTTCCGGTACGCTCCGGGCAAGTGGACGGTGAAGGAAGTGGTGGGCCACGTCAGCGATTCGGAGCGCATTTTTGCGTATCGCGCGATGCGCATCGCGCGGGGCGACCAGACGCCGCTGAGCGGCTTCGAGCAAGACGACTACGTAAAGGCCGGGGGGTTTGCGGAGCGGTCCCTGGCGGACTTGGCGGAGGAGTTCGCGCACGTGCGCGGCGCCACGGTGGCGTTGTTCCGGTCGCTGGGGAAAGATGCCTGGACGCTGCGCGGGGTGGCCAATAAGAATGAGGTGAGCGTGCGGGCGCTGGCATTCATCACGGCAGGCCACGAACTGCACCACCGGCGCATTCTGGATGAGCGCTACTTTCCGGCGATACCCCGAGCCTAAAATCAACGGCCCAGATCAATGCCGCGGGCGAATGCGCACGGCGTCCACATACCCTCGTTGATAGGTCAGATCTTTGCGTTCCTCGGAACAATCGACGGCCGCGCGCCTGGTGGTCCAGTTCGTACGATCCGGGAAGATCAGGACCGGGCGGCGGTGGTGGGCTCCCTTGTGCCATTTGTTCTTGCGCGGGCGGAGCAGGTAGCACAGCAGGATCGCGCCCATGGCGAGAGTGACCGCGGCGGCGAACAGGCCGGTGGGTTGCGCGGCCAGCGGGTTGGCGAACTGCTCCTCAATCATGTAGACCCCGAGACACATAAGCGTCAACGTGAAGAAGACGGTGATACTTCCGAAGGTGCGCTTGGTTCCGCCGCGCACAGCCAGGGATTTTGCCGGATGCCCGGCGGCGGGCACGCCTACCGTGATGTCGCGCATGGATTATCCCTCGTGAGAACTTTGTGGTACGGCGAGGGATTCGTCGACGCGCAGAAAATCCAGGTAGGTGAAAATGGGCGAGGTGTATTTCTTCTTCATGATCCCGCCGCACGCGCACCTGGGATTGAGGCCCTCGATTTCGCCGCTGATTTCCACCACTACCTGGCAGCCGCAGGCTAGATTCGTGCAGTGCCAGCGCTCTCTTGCCTTCATAAGCATGACTTTCGTGCCTCCCTTCGTCGTGACTTCAGGCCGTCCGTGAAGATGCCTTGACGCCACCGTTCCGTACGAGGAGAGGTACGATACCGAGTAGTAAAATAAAAAGCAAGAATTACTTTTGTGACATAGCGGAGCTGGCTCCGCACGATTCAGCCTCCAGGGGCTGAGGAGAGACGCCTGTGGGTAACCAGAAAGCTAACACAAAGGCCGTATTACGAAAGGTAAGGGAGGAGACTTGGCTGGCCTCTTTTCGCCGGGGCCGAGTTCTAGAGACCGACCCCCTGGTAAGTGGAGCGAGGGGCCGACGGGAGAACGGTGGGCCAATGCTGGCTCCGAACGGCTAGGCGGAATCCAAGCTGACTTGAATTGGACCATGGTCTTAGGAGGAGTGAGTGGTGCGGCGGCAACCGTAGAAAGCGGCGCGAAGCCGCCGCACTCCAAGAGGGCGAAGCACCGAGAGCTGGAGAGAATGAAACCTATTGGCGCCGCCGGTAGTAAGGCTTATTAGAAGCCCGCAGGAAACCCGACGGCAACTGGACCAGGTGCTTTCTGGCTTCTGGAAGGAGCTAGCCATGAAAACGCTATTCATCGCGCTTCGGGCGGCAATCTTTGGCACGGGATTTATTTTTCTTTGGGGTTGGGTGGCGCTAAGCCTGCACCAACGATACGACAGTGGCATTGGGTTTGCGCTGCCCGGTTGGACGCGCGGATTGGGTATGGCGCTGATGGCCGGCGGGGGAATGCTGGCGTTGGCTTGCGTGGCGACGTTCGTGACGCGGGGGCAGGGCACGCCCGCGCCCTTCGACCCGCCGCGTAGGTTCGTTGCCGCTGGTCCGTACCGGTTTATGCGGAATCCGATGTATGCCGGGGGCTTCACCGTGCTTTTTGGCTTCGGCTTGTACGAGCAGTCGCCGGCGATTTTGCTTTTCGCTTTGCCGTGGATTCTCTGTGCTCATCTGTTAGTCATTCTGTACGAGGAGCCGCACCTGCGGGCGACATTTCACGGGCCCTATGAGGCTTATTGCCGGTCGGTGGGGAGGTGGTTGCCACGGCGTTCTACGGCCTCGTAGATTGCGTCGAGGACAATCGCCCGACCCGGGCTTGGTTACCTGGCCGGGTCACTCTCGCCCGCATTGTGACCGGGACGGACAAGCGTGCCCGTGCTACCTAGAGGAGGGGCTCGCTCCAGTTCTCCAGGGTGTCTTTTACTTTGTGGAGGAATTGGTGGGCTACGGCGCCGTCTACTACGCGATGGTCGTAGCTTAGGGTGACGTAGCACATCGAACGGATGGCGATGGAGTCGTTGATGACTACCGGGCGCTTTTCGATCATGCCCAGGCCGAGGATGCCTACGTTCGGTTGGCTGATGACGGGGAGGCCGAAGAGGCCGCCGAAGACGCCGGGGTTGGTGATGGAGAAGGTGCCCTCCTGGACTTCTTCGGGCTTGAGTTTTTTGGTGCGGGCGCGCTCGGCGAGATCGTTCATGGTGCGCTGGATGCCGAGGATGTTCTTTTCGTCGGCGTTCTTGATGACCGGAACGAGCAGGCCCCAGTCCAGGGCTACCGCGATGCCCACGTTGATTTCTTTGTGCAGGATGACGTTGGTGCCGTCGAGCGAGGCGTTCATGGTGGGGAAAGCGCGGAGACCGGCGACCGCGGCTTTCACGAAGAAGGGCATGAAGGTCAGCTTGGTTTCGTAGCGCTTCTCGAATTCGTCCTTGGACTTGGCACGCAGGGCGGCGACCTTGGTCATGTCCACTTCGTCGACGGAGTAGACGTGCGGGGAGACGTGCTTGGAGGCCACCATGTGCTCGGCGATGCGCTGGCGCATCATGCTCATGGGCTGGACTTCGTAGTTACCGAAGTACATTTTTTCGCGGGGGACGGCGGATTCGAGGGCCACGCGGGCCTGGCCGCCGGAGGTGGCGGGCGGCGGGGGAGCCGCGGCGCGCGCAGCGGGGGCTGGCGCGGACGTGGGCGGCGCGTAGCTGGTGGTTGGCTCCGCGGCTTCTTCGGCGGCTGGGGCTGACGACGATGCCGATACGCCACCAGCGATGTAGGCTTCCATGTCTTGCTTGCTTACGCGGCCGCCTGCTCCGGTGCCGGGTACGGCGGCGAGATCGACGCCGTGCTCCTTGGCCATGCGGCGGACCAGCGGGGAGCTGTGGATGCGTTCGCCGGAGGGGCGCGGGGGCGCGGCGGGGCCGGATGCGGCCGCCGGCGGCGCGGGGGCGGCTGGCTTTGCGGCTGGCGGCGGTGGGGCAGCCGCGGGCTTGGCAGCTGGTGCTGGAGCGGCGGCCTTGGGCGGCTCCGGAGTTTTGGTTGGAGCCGCGGCGGGGGCCGCGGCGGCTGCGCCCGCGGCGTCGATGGTACCGACTACCGTTTGAATCGGGACGGTTTTGCCTTCGCCGACTTTGATTTCTTTCAGGACGCCCGCGGAGGGCGAGGGAATTTCGGCGTCGACTTTGTCGGTGGAGATTTCGAAGAGCGGTTCGTCGCGCTCGACTTTGTCGCCGGGCTTTTTGAGCCATTTGGTGATGGTGCCTTCGAAGATGCTTTCGCCCATTTGGGGCATTACGATGTCGACGGCCATGTGAGTCTCCTGTTTAAATCCTACACCCAAAGACGGGCAGCGGTGCCCCACGATTCATTTGCGACCTGCTGTCCGTGCTTTCATCGCTGGACGGAAATCGTCGGCACCATCTAAAATCCTTCACAGCCAGGAATGGCTGTGCCACCAAGACCTAATAGCGCGCCAGTTCTTTCGCGGCTGCGAAAACTTTTTGCGCGTTCGGTAGAAAATACTCTTCTAACGGCGGCGAGTACGGGACCGGCGTGTCCAGCGAGGTGACGCGAAACAGCGGGCCGTCCAGGTCGCCGAAGGCTTTTTCGCAGAGGATGGCGGCGATTTCGCCGGCGATGCCGCCGGTTTTGGTGTCTTCGTGAACGACTAGAACCTTGTTGGTTTTCTTCACCGATTGCAGAATCGTTTCTTCATCGAGGGGCAGCAGGGTGCGCAGGTCGATGACTTCGGCTTCGATGCCCTCTTTGGCTAGCGCTGCGGCGGCTTCGAGAGAGGTGTGCATCATGGCGGCGTAGGAAAGGATGGTGAGATGTCGGCCTTCGCGGCGGACGACGGCTTTGCCGATGGGCACGGTGTAGTCCTCGGCGGGGAGCTCTTCCTTGATGCGGCGGTACAGGAATTTGTGTTCGAAGAAGAGCACCGGATTATTATCGCGCACCGCGGCCTTGAGCAAACCCTTGGCGTCGTAGGGCGTCGAGGGATAGATAACCTTCAGCCCGGGGGTATGGACGAAATACATTTCCGGGTTGGCGGAGTGAAACGGGCCGCCGTGAACGCCGCCGCCGGAAGGGCCGCGGATGACCATGGGAGCGGGGGCGTTCCAGAGATAGTGGCCCTTGGCGACGAAATTGGTGATCTGGTTGAAGGCGCAGACGATGAAATCGATGAACTGCATTTCGCAAATGGGGCGCAGGCCGGCGTAGCTCATGCCGCAGGCGGCGCCGATGATGGCGCTTTCGCTGATGGGCGTGTCGATGACCCGCTCCCAGCCGAAGCGTTCGAGCAGGCCCTCGCTGGTCTTGAAGGCGCCACCGTAGACGCCGACATCTTCGCCGAGGAGCACCACGGCGGGGTCGCGCTCCATCTCTTCGAACATGGCTTGCTTGATGGCTTCGAGAAAAGTGACCGGGCCGGCGCCGGCTGGGGAGCCATTGGTTTTCGATCCGTTCGTTTTGGACCCGTTGGTGGCGGGCATGGGCTACCTCCGGGCCTTTCGAGAGTTGCCCGCGACGGCTACGGCTTTCGCGGGCTTTTTCGCCACTTTTTTCGGCGGGGATTTCGGCGCGAGCTTGTCTTCATTTTCGGCTTTTTCTTCGGCGGCCGCGGTATCGCCGAAGTGCATCGGCGCGCTGCCACCTCCAGAGCCTTTGCCGCGGCCGAAGCCTTCGACAATCCACACGGGATCGACGCTCGATTTGGGCGGGGTGACCTCGGCGATGGGGCGTTCCCATTTAGGCCTGATTTTGTGGCAGTCGTCGCCGGTGCAGTAGACCCCCTGCTCCGCTAGCTCCGGCGGAGGCATGGGGGAATTCTCGGCGAAGTCCCGCTCTTTTTCGAGCAGGGTGTTGATCTTGGCTTCGATTTCTTGTTTTCCTTTGGCGTCGAGGAGTTTCTGCTCCATCAGGAATTTTTCGTGGCGGGCGATGGGGTCGCGCTTCTCCCAATATTCCTTCATTTCCTTGGGAACGTAGTCGGCGGCGTCGTGCTGGGCGTGGCCGCGCATGCGCATGGATTTGGCTTCGATGAGGATGGGGCCATCGCCGGCGCGGGCGCGGTCGACGGCTTCCTTGGTGGTTTTGTAGACGGCGACGACGTCGTTGCCGTCCACGATGTAGCTCGGGATGCCGTAGGCTTTGGCGCGGTCGGCGAGATTTTCGAGCGGCACCTGGCGGCGGACCGGGGTGGAGTAGGCCCACTGATTGTTTTCGAGGATGAGCACGAAGGGGGCTTTTTGCACGGCGGCGAAGTTGAGGCCTTCGTGGAAAACGCCGGTGGAGCTGCCGCCGTCGCCGATCCAGGTCATGGTGACGATTTTCTGTCCGAGATAGCGGCCGGCCATGGCCACGCCGGTCATCACCGGGATGAGATCGCCGAGCATGGAGATGGGCGAGACGATGTGGAGATTTTCGAGGTCGCCGAAGTGGCTGGTGCCGTCTTTTCCGCGAGTCGGCGAAGTGAACTTGGCCATGTGCTGGGTGAAAATGTCGCGCGGCGGAACACCTTTGACCAGCAGCGCGCCGATGTTGCGAATCATGGGGGCCAGCCAGTCCTTTTTCTCCAGGGCGTAGGCGGTGCCGACCGAAATGCCCTCCTGGCCGAGGCTGGAGTACAGGCCGCCGACGATCTTGTTCTGGCGGAACAACTTGGTCATGGTGTCCTCGACCGCGCGGTTGAGGCGCATGTAGTAGTACAGGTCGAGGTGCTGCTGGCGCGTCAGATCTTTCTTCATTCCGTGCTCCCGGCCTTACGCCGAAACCGCTGCGGGTTGTTCGAAGCGTTGCAGTTGCTCGAGCAACTCCGGGTACGATGCTTGCTTCATGGTCAGGCCGAAGACTTCCGCAAAATGTTTCGCCAGCGGCGGCGCGGCTTCTTGGATGGACACGCCGCGGCCCAGGAGTTTTTCGAGAGAGGTGGCCTGGCGATCGGCGATGCCGCAGGGAACGATCAGGTCGAAGTAGCGCAGATCGGTCGAGACATTGTAGGCGAAGCCGTGGGAGGTGACCCAGCGGCTGATGTGGATGCCGATGGCGCCCAATTTTTCTTCCCTGGCGTTTGGCGATGGCACCCAGATGCCAGTTTTGCCGGCTACGCGTTCGGCGGTGACGCCGAATTCCGCGGTGGCGCGGATCATCACTTCCTCGAGCATGCGGACGTACCAGACGACATCGCGGCGGATGGCGGCAAGATTCAGGATGGGGTAGGCGACCAGTTGTCCCGGGCCGTGATAGGTGATGTCGCCGCCGCGGTCGGTGGGGTGGAATTCGACGTTTTTCTGCCGCAGCACGCTGTCGGAGGCGAGCAGGTGTTCGCGCTTGCCGTTGCGGCCGAGGGTGATGGTGTGGGGGTGCTGGCAGAAGAGCAGCAGATCGTCGATGGCCTGCGATTTGCGCGCGGCTACCAGGCGCTTTTGCAGCGCGAAGGCGTCAGCGTAGCCGATCAAGCCGAGATCGATGATGTGGCAAGGAGGGCGGTGACTAGCGACTGGTGATGGGTGACTGGTGAACAGCTCCTCCACCTCCACGCTCGCGTTCACGTTGGCCACCGCATTCGGATTTTTCTGGTCACTCGCCACTCGACATCCTCACTCAACCTAAGCGCTACACATTGATCTGCAATCCCCGCACGCTGGCAAACGCGTCGCCCATGCCTTCCCAGACTGTCGGGTGCGCGTGCATCATGTTCATCATGTCGTCCACGGTGCCCTCGAGATGCAGTACCGTTGCGGCTTCCGCGAGGATTTCGGTGGCCAGCGGCCCGATGATGTGAATGCCCAGGACCTCGCCGTATTTTTCGTCGGAGACGACTTTGATGAAACCGCCGTGGTTGCCGAGAATGGTGGCCTTGCTGTTGCCGACGAACGGGAATTTGCCGGTCTTCACCGCGTGGCCGGCATCGCGGGCTTGCTTTTCGGTCAGGCCGATGGAGCCGATCTGCGGTTCGCAATAGGTGGCGTTGGGGATGCGCGTCTTGATGATCGCGGGGCCAGGCTTTCCGGCGATGTGGGTGACCGCGGAGATGCCCTCCATCATGGCCGCATGCGCCAGCAGCGGAAGCCCGGCGACGATATCCCCGATGGCGTACAGGCCGGGTTCGTCGGTTTCCATGAACGCGCCGACGTGCACGGCGCCGCGCTCCAGGCGGGCCTTGGATTTTTCCAGGCCGCAATTGTCGGTCATGGGCTTGCGGCCCACGGCCAGCAGCAGTTTCTCGGCTTGCAGGGTCTGGGTTTTTCCGTCTTTGTCCTTGAAGGTCACGGTGACGCCCTTGGCGTCTTTCTTGACGGACTCGACCATGCTTTGGGTGAAGATCTGGATATTTTTCTTGCGGAAGGTCTTGTCGAGCTCCGCGGAAATTTCTTCGTCCTCGACAGGTACCACGCGCGACAGGGCTTCGAGAATGGTGACCGTGGTGCCGAAGGAATTGTAGATGGAGGCGAACTCCACGCCCACGGCGCCGGCGCCCACCACGATCAGGGTCTTGGGAATTTCCGGGAGTTCCAGGATGGAGCGGTTGGTGAGGATAATTTTGTGGTCGGGTTCGATGCCCGGCAGCGATCGCGCTTCCGAGCCGCTGACCATCAGGATGTTGGAGGCTTCGATCTGCGTTTTCTTGCCGTCTTTCTCCACGCTGATGCGGCCGGGCCCTTCGTAGCGGCCCCAGCCTTGAACCCACTCGACTTTATTTTTCTTGAAAAGAAATTCGATGCCCTTGGCGTGTTTCTTGACGATCTTGTCCTTGCGCGCCAGCACGTTGGCCCAGTTGATCTTCAGGCCGCTGACTTCGAAGCCCAGCTCCGCGGCGTTCTTGAAATGGTCGTAGACCTCGGCGTGGTGCAGCAGAACTTTGGTGGGGATGCAGCCGACGTGCAGGCAGGTGCCGCCGAGGAACGGGTCCTTTTCCACCACCACGGTCTTGAGGCCCAGTTCCCCCGCGCGGATGGCCGCGACGTAGCCGCCCGGACCGCTTCCGATGATCGCTACATCGTACTTTGCCACGCGTAGTCTCCCTTCGGCAGGCGCCGGACGGAGAAAAAGCCGCCCACGCTCTCCGGCGCGGACGGCCGTATCCCGCCAAACGATAAATTTTAGCAGCCGCACGCGGCGGTAGCAACTTGGCGCGCCGGCTGGAAGAGCCTGCTTACATCGTATCCTTATTCGCGGAATGGCGTCGGCGGAATTACCGGGCGGGGTCCGAGAGCGCGGGGCAGCCATGGCAACCGGGCATCATTGCAGCAGCATGGGGCGCAGTTTAGCGACCCACACGGCGAAGCCCTCCATCGGTACCGGCTCGATGCCGACGTCGCGCAGGGTGTCGCGCACGAAGCGGTGACGCTCGTTCCCGGGCTCGAGCGGCACGTCCGTCACGGCGGCGAATTCGGTGGCAAAGCGGGCCTTGGCATTTATGCGCTCGGCGGTATAGGCCAGCTCTTTGGCGTCGCGCGGCGAGTGCGTGACGGAAAGACTCTGCACGAAGCCCCGCGTGCCGTTTCTCCGGTAACCGTAGTCGAGCCGCAACGGATCTCCTGGGAAGGTAAAATCGCCCACGCGCACGGATTTTTCAAGGCGATCCCATACGCGGGCTTGCTTGAAGACCTGTGCGCAGTAGGAGCGGATCGTGGAGCGGCTGCCCGGCAGCCCGGCTCGGCCGGTGGCCCGCGGCACGGCCACCCGGTCGGCGTACAGCCGCTCGAGCTCGGCGTCCAAATCCGTTCCGAACGTTCCTTTGGGCTCGGCGAGCTGCACGGCGTCGGCCAGGGTCTGGTCCCATTTCGCCAATACTTTCCGCCATTCTTCCGGACCGCCATTCCCCTCGGCCGCGGTATCGAGCCGGTTTTGCAGCTCGGCCTGCAACCCGCGCAACAGGGCCTCGTCCGCGCTGGGCAGCAAACGGCGGATCCGCCGATACTCGTCTTCTTCTTCAATCAAGCGCATGCGGCGCTCGCCGGTCTGGGGATCGAAAACGAGCACGCCGATATTCACCCACTCGTCGCGCAACGCATTCGGCGCGTAGCGCAGAATACGGTGCACGAACGCATGGGTTGGCGGCGTGCCTGCCGGAGAAATCGTTTCCGTCATGTGGCCTCCGATCTACGCGGGCCAAGCTATGCGTGCCGCCGCCGTCCGCATCCGGTCCGCCTCATCTCCAATTCGGAAAAGGTTGACGGTTGCTTTTTTTGGCGGCGAGCAGCAGGTCCGGAAGACGCGAACTCCGGCGCGCAAACTGCTCCAGCAATCGCGACAACGCATCGTAGTCATCCTCGTACCACTGTGGGGGAATCTCCCGCGCGAGCTCTCCCAGCGCGCGATCGGTGAGATTTTCCGCCCGGGCGATCCATGGACCGAAAGATTCCATGCCGGTCACGCCTTCGTAGACGCGGTTGCGAGCGTACAAGCCACGCAAGGGCGCGTCGGGAAAATTCCATTCACCGGCGTTAAAACAAAATCCTTGGTCGATCATCAGCGTTTTATAAACCTGTCCGGCGGGATCGGAACCTGGCCGTGCTTCCGGTGACGATACCGGCCGGCCGGAATCGTCGGCGAGATCGCGAAGAAACACCGTTTGTCTTCCGTTGGTGTTGCACGTCCACTTGTCGAAGACCAGCATGCCCGCGAAGTCATACAGATTCCGGACCTCGCGCAACTGCTGGTCCGGCAGAAAATCGTGCAGCGTCAGGTTGCGAGGATCGGCAGGATAGCGTGAGCCAAACTGCAAGCCCGGCTGGCACGGAATCCGCGAGCGCGGCAACTCCATGGCCAGGTCGGGGGTCAACCGGATCAAGTCTTCGCTTACGTCCACGATCGCCGCCGCCGTTGTCGGCAATCCCAGGCGCGCCGCCAGCCTGGTTCCAAGCAGTTCGTTTACCAAGATGCGCCGATGTTGAGGGTTATTTTGGAATTTCACGACGTAGTACAGGTCGTGATTGTGCCCGTCCGAGCAGCGCATCAGGTGTGACTGCGCGCCGCCGCGCATCCGGCGTATCTGCTCCATGGCGTGCAACATCCGGGGTTATGCTAGCGGCACTTGCTATCGCGAGCAAGCATTCTTCGCGGCATGGCGGGCCACGGTGGATTCCCTTCCCGTTTTGCGAACGGCCCGGGACCTAATTGGCATGGCGCGCAAACAGCGGGAAGTGCCAGTCTGGATTCACGCCGTTTGCAAAAAGGAAAAGGTCCTTGCACGTCGCCGGGACGCTGCAAGGACCTTTGACCGAATCTGGCGGTGCGCGAAAAAAGAACCGTCGCGAAACATCCGCGCCCAGAGGCTAGCGCTTCTTCTTTTTCGTCGCTTTCTTTTTGGCGGGCTTCTTTTTGGCCGCCTTTTTCTTGGGTTTCGATTTCTTCGCGGCCTTCTTGGCTTTCTTCGGCGGCGCTTTCTTGGCGGCCTTTTTCGGGGCCGGCCGCGCCGCGGGCCGGGCGGCAGCCGCCCTGGGAGCGGGTCTCGGAGCAGGCGCGCGAGGGGCCTCCACTGGCTCCTCTTCGGCGATGATCAGCTCCTCCTCTTCCGTCTCCACGACGTCCTCGGCGTCCCCGACCAACTCGTCGTCCTCTTCCAGCCCCGACAGCTCGTTGTCTTCTTCGAAGTTGTCCTTCATTCCGTCCTCCCCAGGGGGAATCCTACCCGACGTATCGGGCCCGACGAATCGGGTTGGAGTCGCTGACCGGCTGGAGTGTACCTGCCGCTCCAAAGCCTTGCCGTTGTTATCGCACTCGCGCATGGTTGTCAAGCACTCTGCACGAGCCGGGTAGAAGGGCCAGGGTCAGGGTCGTGCTGGCCCAGAACGGTCCAACCCCGGGCTCCCCCAGCGGGGATCCATCGGCTCCATAAATTATGAGAAACAAACGTGTTAGTTCTTGGCTCCGCTATTCGTAGAGGCCTGGGCCATGTTGGTGGGCTGGTGCGGGCGTTTCTTGGATCGGGCCCGGGAGTGGGCGGGATTGGCTTCCGGCGCCCCTCCCAGGGTGTAAATCCGCAGGACCATTCCGCGGCCTACATGGTTGCTTTTCAAGCGGTTCCACTTGCGCACGTCGTCGGCCTCCACGCTGAAGCGGTCCGCGATGCCCAGCAGCGTGTCGCCTTTGCGCACGCGATAACTCACCAGCCGCCGCTTGGATTCCGCCAGCGGCGGCGCGGCGGGAATGATCAGCTTTTCTCCGGCATCGAGCGCCGCGCGGTCTTCCAGATTGTTGGCCGCCGCGATGGCCGCGGAGGTCACGTGATATTTTTTCCCGATGGACGTCAGCGTCTCGCCGGGCTCGACGCGGTGCCGCCTCCAGCTCACCCACTTGTCGGCGGGGATGTCGGCGATCTCCGCGGAAAATCGTTCGGCGGTACCCACCGGCAGCCGCAGCTCGAAGGCCGGATCGTCCGGCGTGGCCAGCCGCAGCAGCGAAGGATTCAGGGCGCGCAGCGTTTCCACGTCCACGTCGATGGTCTCGGCCACCAGCCGCAGGTCGATGGCTCGGCCGGGTTTTACCACATCCGCCGGCACGGGTGATTCGGCGTCCACCTCGATGCCGTAGTGCGCGGCATCCTTGGCGATCAGCGTCAGGGCCACGATGATGGGCACGTAATTTTTGGTCTCGCGCGGCAGCACGTTGCGTTTATAGAGCTCCCAGAAATCCGCGTAGCCGGTGCGCTCGATGCCTTTCTGCACGTTGCCCGGACCGCAGTTGTACGCGGCCATGGCCAGATACCAGTCGCCGAAGAGCCCGTAGAGGTCGCGCAGGTGCTGGGCCGCCGCGCGAGTGGCCTTCTCCGGATCCTGGCGCTCGTCGATCCACCAGGTGTGCCGCAAGCCGTACTGCTGCCCGCGATAGGCCACGAATTGCCAGATGCCCCGCGCACCCGCGCGAGACAGGGCCAGCGGCTGGAAGGCGCTCTCGGCCTGCGCCAGGTAGATCAAGTCCTGGGGCACGCCCTCTTCGCGCAAGACGCGGCTGATCATTTCGCGATAGCGCCCGGAGCGCCGCAGCCCGGTCTCCACAATGGCCTTTCCGCGTGGCGTCTGGAAAAAATTCAGGAACGACAAAACTTCATCGTTCACCGTCAGCGGCAGGTCGTGGGAAATATTCTTGGCCGCTTCCTCGGCGCGCGCTTTCAGCCGCGGGTCCACGGGAAAGGTCATCTCCGCGACTTCATCGATGGGTGCGGGCACCGCCGGGGCCTCTTGAAAGCCGTCGCCGGCGCGAAACGCCTGCAACTCGTAGGTGTAAACGGTGTCCACCACGCGGTGAAACAGCTCGCTCAGCTTGGGGTCGCTGTTGGGGTCGTAGCCGCTCTCCAGCATCCAGTCCACGGCGTCGTCGAAATCCTTGCGCGCCGCTTCCAGGTGTCCGGCTTTGTAATTCTGCTGGCCCGACGCGAATTTTTCTTCGACCCTGGCGATCAAATCGTTTTTCTGGTCCCGAATGGGCGGCGTCAGAACCGCCAGCGGCCGCCAGCCCGGACCGTGCAGGGGCAACGCCGGCAACTCCCATGGTGTTTGCGCCGCGGCAACGGCGGGAGTCGGCCCGTGAACGCGCGCTTGCACCGGTTTTTTGGCGGCGTCTTCGCAGCCCGCCGCGAGGCCCATCGCTCCCGCCAGGAGCATCGCCGTCGTCACCATCTCAAGCCTTAGGTGCATTCCCTCATGGTAAGTAGCCCCCGCACCCCGGTCAACGCTTTCCGGCGCACTGGGGTTGACGTACTGACTACACGCCCGATCCCACGCCGTGCGGGTGGGATCTTGGGGTCCGCAGGAATACCGTTTCGGTTGGCGCCGATTCAGGATTTGTCGCGCCGTTCGAGATAGACTCTCAGCGGAGGTGCAACGCCCATGACGGCATCCTGGATTCCGAGAGTCGCAAGAAGGCGGTGCGCCGCGTCGTCGCTGGCGTTCACGCTGTGGATCGCGTGCCTGGCGCCCACTGCGGTTCTTGCCCAACAGCAGGGTCTGTCTCCGGAAAAACGCGCGCAGATCGAAAAAGCCGTCTCCAGCTTCATGTCCGCCAACACCGTGCCGGGAATCTCCGCCGCCGTGGTGCAAGACGGCCAGCCGGCCTGGTCGGAAGGTTTCGGCATGTCCGATCTGGAAAACTTTGTGCCCGCCACGTCCGCGACCCTGTACCGCCTGGCGTCCCTGTCCAAGACCATCACCGCCACCGCCGTGATGCAACTATGGGAACGCGGCAAGCTGGACTTGGACGCGCCGGTACAGAAATATTGCCCGGCCTTTCCGCAAAAGGAAGCACCGATCACCACGCGTGAACTTTTGGGCCATCTCGGGGGCATCCGGCACTACAACCCCGACGGTAAAGGCGACATCCCCGAAGACAGCGCCAAGCATTTTGCAAGCATGGAGGAGTCGCTGCAGATCTTTGCCGCCGATCCGCTGGTGGCCAAGCCGGGAACCAAGTTCCACTATTCCACGTATGGCTACACGGTCGTCGGCTGCGTGCTGGAAGGCGCCGCATCGCGGAAATACATGGACTACGTGCGCGAGAACATCTTCCGGCCCGCGGAAATGGAGCACACCCAGGCCGACGACCTCTCCGCCATCGTGCTGCACCGCGCCCGCTGGTATCACAAGGACGCGTCCGGAACGCTGCGCAACGCCGGGGTGCTGGACTCCAGCTACAAAATTCCCGGCGGCGGAATGATTGCTTCGGCAGACGACATGGCCCGCTATGAGGCGGCCATCCTGGCGGACAAACTGGTGCAGCGGTCCACGCGCGAGGTGATGTGGACTCCGCAGAAGGCCGCCGATGGCTCGCAGAACGGTTACGCGCTCGGTTGGGGCACCAGCACGGTGGCGGGCGTCAAAGTCGTTGCGCATACCGGCAGTCAACAGGGCACTAGCACATCGATCATCCTGGCACCGGACCGCCATGCCGCGGTGGTGGTGCTGGCCAACCTGGACGGCGTGGACGCCGAGGCGCTTTCCGCGGAAATCCTCAAAATCCTTCTCGACCTGAAGCCGTAATTGACGCGGCGCAACCCGCGCCGTCTGCGAAACGTCGCCCCGGGGCACTCGCGTTTCGCTAGCGCCTACCGCAGTTTGCAAGAAAGCGCTTGACAATTGCCCGCGTGTCGATAATATTAAACCATATGGTTAACTATTCTCCCGGCTCCCCGGGCGCGCCGCTCGACGCCACCTTTGGCGCGCTCTCCGATCCCACGCGCCGCGCCATCCTCGCGCGCCTGGCCCAGGGCGAAGCCACCGTCTCGGAATTGGCGGAACCTTTTGACGTCTCGCTACCTGCGGTTTCCAAGCACTTGCGCGTTCTCGAATCCGCGGGCCTGCTGCAACGCGAAATCGACGGCCGCATCCACCGTTGCCGCCTGTCTCCCCAGCCCATGAAAGACGCCGCCGCCTGGATCGACACGTACCGGGCCTTCTGGGAAAAGCAGTTCGACGCCCTGGCGAAATATCTCGAATCCACCGCAATTCACAAAAAGGAGAAAAAATCATGGCCACGCCGCAAAGCAGTCCGGAACTCACGCTCCAGGTCCGCCGCACCTTCGCGGCGTCCCGCGAAAAAGTTTTCGCCGCCTGGGCCGAACGCGAACAGCTAGAAAAGTGGATGTGCCGGGACGTCCCTGCGCACACCGTCATTCATCATCAGCAGGACATTCGCACGGGAGGTCGCTATCTCATGGAAATACGCGATCCGGCCAAGGGTGAGACGTATTGGGGACAAGGCACCTACCGCGAGGTAACGCCTCCGGAAAAGTTGGTTTTTACCTGGGCTTGGAGCAAAGATCGCCCGGACGGCCCGACCCTGCATCCCGGCAGCCACGAAACGCTGGTCACCGTGGAGTTTTTCGCGCGGGGGAATTCCACCGAGGTGGTTCTTACCCACACCGGGCTGGGCACCGCCGCCCTGCGCGACGACCACAATCGCGGCTGGAACGGCTGCTTCGACGTGCTGGCGAAAGTTTTGCAATCGCCGGCGGCCTGAACCACCCGGCGACTCGACGAAGCTGCACCTGCGCCAATCTAACCCAGGAGGAGCATTGCCATCTGCCGCTTGCTCCTCCTATCCGGTTTTTTCTAGACGGGCCGAAACCCTCCAAGGTATACTCCCACTCAGGTAAATCTCCGGTGTGACTTGGCCTTTCGCCTTAGTCGTAACGGACCGGCGGCACACAGGAAACGAATATGTTTATCCCACGAACCTCTGTATCCCTCTAATCCGCGATTCCCGCGGGCCTGATTTTCTTTTTCGTCGTTAACTATCAATTGCCGCAGCCGCCTACGCGCCTGATTCTTTTACCGCGCCGATGCAGAAACGTACAGGTTTTCATGGAAACGCAACAGATTGCCGGTACGTCGCCGCCGATTCCTCTCTGGAACTCCATCCGGGAGGCCCTTCGCGGCTCGCACCAGGACTTCACCACCGGTAGCTTGAACCGCGCCATTCTCCTGCTGGCCATTCCCATGGTCCTGGAGATGGTGCTGGAGTCGCTGTTCGCGGTCGTCGATGTTTTCTGGGTCGGCCGGCTGGGCGCTGACGCCGTGGCCACCGTGGGCCTGACGGAATCGCTGCTCAGCCTGGTCTTCGCGGTGGGACTGGGTTTGAGCCTGTCCACCACTGCCATGGTCGCGCGGCGCATCGGTGAAAAAGACCCCAGCGGCGCCGCCGTCGCGGGGGTGCAAGCCATCGCCCTGGGCCTGGCGTTCTCCGCAGCCGTCGGTATCCCCTGCTTCTTCTTCGCGCCGCAGTTGCTGCGCTTGATGGGGGCCTCGCCGCAAATCGTCGCGGTGGGATCGGGCTACACGCGCATCGCCCTCGGCGGCAGCGGCGCCATACTCATGCTGTTTCTCAACAACGCCATCTTCCGCGGCGCGGGCGATGCGGCCATCGCCATGCGCCTGTTGTGGGTCTCCAATATCATCAACCTGATCCTCGACCCCTGCCTCATCTTCGGCTGGGGACCATTTCCGAAACTCGGCGTCACCGGCGCGGCCCTGGCGACCTTGACCGGTCGCAGCATCGGCGTGCTCTACCAGTTTTACCGCTTGCTCCGCGGCAGCGAGCGCATCCGCATCTTGCGCCGTCAGATTCGTTTGGACCTTGGCGTTCTGGTGCGCCTGCTGCGGGTCTCCCTCACCGGCATGTTGCAATTCGCCATCGCGCACACCAGCTGGATCGGCCTGGTGCGTATCGTCAGTATCTTCGGCTCCGCGGCCCTGGCCGGCTACACCATCGCTATTCGCATCGTCATTTTCGTACTGCTGCCTTCGTGGGGACTCAGCAACGCCGCCGCCACGCTGGTGGGCCAAAATCTCGGCGCCAAGCAGCCGGAACGCGCGGAAGCCTCCGTCTGGCGAACCGGTTTTTACAACATGCTCTTCCTCGGCGGCATCGGACTGGTGTTCACGCTCTTTGCCGAACCCATCGTGCGCCTCTTCAGCCAGGATCCGCTGGTGGTGCCGCTGGCCGCATCGTGTTTGCGCATCATCAGTTACGGCAACGTGGCCTACGCCTACGGCATGGTCATGCTGCAGGCCTTCAACGGCGCCGGCGACACGGTCACGCCCACGTTCGTGAATCTCTTCGGCTTTTGGTTTCTGGAGATTCCCCTGGCCTATTGCCTGGCGATCCCCTTGGGCATGCGCTCCAACGGCGCCTTCATCTCCATTGTGGTCGCCGAAGCGGCCATCGCCGTCGCGGGCATCCTGCTGTTCCGCCAAGGCCGCTGGAAGCGCCAGCAAATCTAGCTATGGAAAGCGGCGCCTTCTCAACGTCACCCCAGGCAACCGGTGCCCCGGTCACCCGGCGTCAACAGATTGAGTCTCACGTCACCCTGGTACGTTCCGTTCAGCACCAGACCGCGCCGAGTATGCGACCATTTATATTCGGTCCGCGGGACACGACAAAATGCCCTCTTCTCTACGCGTAATGAAATTTGGCGGCACCTCGGTCGGCGACGCCGACTGCGTGCGCCGCGCCGCCGCGATCGTGCAATCCGCTGCCGCGCAGGGCCCCGTCGTGGTGGTCGTCTCGGCCATGAGCGGCGTGACCAACCGCCTGATCCAAGCCGCCCATCGCGCCGAGGCCGGCGAGCAGGAATTTCTCCCAGCGATGCTGGACGAACTTTTCAGCCAGCACACCACCGCGCTCAAGGCCCTGGTGCGCGACCCGCAGCGCCACGCGGAAATCTCCGCAGTCTGCCAGCGGGTCGCCGAAGAACTCGACCGCCTCCTCCGTGGAACCTCGCTCCTTCGCGAGCTGACTCCCCGCGCGCTAGACGCCATTTCCGGAATCGGAGAACGTCTGTCCGCTCCTCTGGTCGCCGGCGCCATTTGCGAACTGGGCCTGCGCAGCGTCGCGGTCTCCGCCACGGAGATTATCGTTACCGACCCATACTACGGGCGCGCCGAGCCCATGATGATTCCCACCCGCGAGCGTGCCGAGGCCCGTTTGCGCCCGCTGCTGAATCAAGGCATCGTCCCCGTGGTCACCGGCTTCATCGCGGCCACGCCGGAAGGCGTGCAAACCACTCTGGGCCGCGGCGGCTCGGACTATTCCGCCACCATTCTCGGAGCCGCTCTCGATGCTCAGGAAACCGTGATCTGGACGGATGTCGATGGCGTAAAGACCGCCGACCCGCGCCTGGTCCCCGAAGCCCGCACGCTCCCCGAAATTTCCTACAACGAAGCGGCCGAGCTGGCCTACTTTGGGGCCAAGGTCTTGCATCCAAACACCCTGCGCCCGGTCACTGCGGCGGGCGTTCCCGTCTGGATTCGCAACAGTTTTGCTCCTGAGAAACTCGGCACCAAAATCACCGCGAAAGGAACGCCCAGCGGCGCTGGCGTGAAAGCGCTCACCGCCATCCGCGATGTCACCCTGGTCACTGTGGGCGGCCCGGGAATCGTCGGCCTCACCGACGTTTTGGCCCGCTCCTTTGCCGCCACTTCGGAAACCCGCACCAACGTCTTTCTGGTCTCGCAATCCTCTTCGCAAAACGACATCTGTTTCGTGATCTCTTCCGCCGACGAAAAGCGAGCGTTGAAGGCCCTGCGCGACGCCTTCGCCCCGGAAATCGCCAAGCAGACTGTCGAACATGTCTCCGCCAATCCGGATGTCGCGATTGTTGCCGTAGTGGGAGAAAAAATGCGGGGCATCCCGGGAGTCGCGGGCCGCACCTTCGGCGCACTCGGTCGCGAAGGCGTAAACATCATCGCCATTGCGCAAGGCTCCTCGGAGTACAACATCTCCCTGGTCATCGAAGCCGGCGCCACCCAACGCGCCCTAACCGCGCTGCACAAAGAATTTCGCCTGCACGAAGCCACCAACTCCGTGGCCTAAGCTGTGCCCCTAATCGTTGCTGCAAAATAGTTGCGAATGCAGGTGCGAATGTAGGCGCTGAGCTTTAGTTGGCCCTGAGAAGCGAAGGGCTCGGCGAACCACGCGATAAAATTTCTCCGGGAGATTTTTTACCGATTAGGCCGTCCTCTAGCTCGCCACCAATTCAAACACCGGATAATTCCCCGCCACATCCCGAAACGCTTCCACCGGCGAACCCGGCGCCACCGAAAAGAACTTCTTCACCGCACTCTGGTACCGGTCCAAATATTCCTTCAGTATCTCCGGCTTCGCTCCATCCGGAATCGCCCGCAATGCGAACCGCTTCCGCGAACTTCCTCGCTTTAGCGTAACCTCTCCCGCCGCCTCCGCATTCCGCACCCAATTGGCCCTGCCTCGCGGCGCCACGAGATACAGCTTCCCGCCGAGTTCCATCATGTTGACCGGCGCGGAATAGATCTTCCCGGTCTTCCGCCCGCGCACTTGCAACAAATAAATAAACTTGGGTCCAATGCCCAGCCCCACCAGGAATCCAAACGTCCGATTGAAAAGCGCCTCTATAGCGCTGGGTGCCTGAAACTCCGCCATCTAGCCCTCCTTGGTCCCCACTCCTTCGCAGATTCTTATGGTACATAACTGCGAGCGTAGTTTCTTTGGATGCAGGCCCCAGGTGGAAGTCATGGCGCCAGGCGGTCCAACGTTTCCGTCCAGTCCGTTTGCCCGCCGCGCTATACTCTCGCGAGTCTATCGCCGACGCTTCCTCCGGTTGGCCCATCCTTCATCGAGGGTATCGCCTGATGCTACGTCTTCTGCTTACATTATTCCTTCTTTGCGTCTTTGCGTCGTCTTCTCCAGCTCAGTTGAAGACCGACCCTCTCGGCAAGCCGCTGCCAGGCATCCAAGGCGCCGCCTGCTCGGCGACGGAATCCTCGTCCTGCGCCGAGGCCGCCGCAAAGATCCTGCCGCAAGTCATGGGACCCTCGCCTATGGCCGAAAATCTGCGCCGCTTGACCGACGAGGTCGGAGGCCGCGTGACCGGCTCCCCGGAAATGGCCAAAGCCGTCGACTGGGCGCTGGCCGCCTTTCGCGCCGAAGGCATCGAAGCGCACACCGAAAAATACACCCTGCCGGTGACTTGGAGCGAAGGGGACACCCGCCTCGAATTGCTCGGCCCGCTAAAATTTCCCGTGCGCCTCACGGCGGTAGGCTGGTCGCCTGCCACGCCAGCGGGCGGCATTGAAGCCAACGCCGTCGACATTGGCTACGGCACGTCAGAGGATTTCGCGCGCGCAGGCGGCTCGGTCAAGGGCGCGATCCTCCTCGCCTACACCCCGCTGGGATCCACCTGGGCCGATCTGGACAACGAATACCTGCAGCCGCCGGCCGTCATCGATCGTGCCGTGAAAGGCGGCGCTGCCGCGATCTTGTGGATGGGGGCGCGCGAACGTTTGCTGCTGTACCGGCACACCAACACCGGCGATGCCCAGCTCGAGGCGCTCCCGCAAGCCACGCTAGCGCGGGAAGACGCGATGCATCTGGCGCGAACGATCGCGGCGTACCCCGGCAAAGTCCGCGTGCGCTTCACAATGCCCAACAAGATCGGCGGCCCCATCGAACAGCAGAATGTCATCGGCGAAATTCACGGCCGCGAAAAGCCCGACGAGTCCGTTATTCTTGGCGCTCATCTCGATTCCTGGGAACTTGGCACTGGAGCACTGGACAACGGCTGCAACGCCGCGATGGTGATCGAAGCCGCGCGCGCGATCAAAGCGACCGGCCTCGTGCCCCGCCGCACCATCCGCTTCGCGCTTTTCAGCGGCGAGGAGCAGGGCCTGTTCGGCTCGTGGCAATACGCCGTGGCACACCGCACGGAGCTCGACAAGATCCGCGCCGTGATCGTGTATGACGACGGCATCGGGCGAGTCAGCGGATACTCGCTCAGTGGCCGCGGCGATATTCAAACCGGCGTCCAGGAGGTGCTCAAGCCGCTGGAGTCCTGGGATGTGAATCATCAAACTCTTGACGGCGGCATCGGAACGGACAACTGGGACTTTCTTTTGGAAGGTGTTCCTACGCTGGTAGCCAATCAGGCCGAAGCCAACTACCTGCCGAATTACCACGCCGCTTCGGACACGCTCGACAAAGTGGACATCCGCGAACTGAAAATCAACGCGGCACTCGCCGCGCTGACCGCCTGGGGCATCGCCGATCGCGCCGAGCCCCTCGGTAAGCGCTTGTCACGCGCCGAAATAGCTCAGCAACTCAAGGACACTGGCCTCGATGAAAAAATGAAACAGATGGACCTCTGGCACTCCTGGGAAAGCGGTGTCCGCGGCCGCCGGCCGTAGTGGGTTTTGACGTAAGCTTCGCACGCCTTACGCACAGCGCTTCCCGGTATACTGGTGAGGTGAGACCTGCCCACACGCCAGACCAGGAAATCTCTCCCAGCGAAAACCAGCGCGAGCGCATCCTGGGAATCGACTATGGCCGGGCGCGCATCGGGCTGGCCATCGCCGACGCCCAAGCCGGCTTGGCTCGCCCCCTGGACACCCTGGAGCGCATCAACCGCAACGAGGATATGCGCCGGCTGCGGGAAATCGCTCGCGCCCACGGTGTGAAGCAAATCGTCGTGGGTCTGCCCCTGCGGCTCGATGGAACCCGCGGGGAAATGGCCGAAGAAGCGGCGCGTTTTGCCGAGCGGGTGCGCAAGCAGCTGGGCGTTCCGGTGGAAATGGTGGACGAGCGCTTGACCAGTTGGGAAGCGGAGCGCTTGCTCGAAGAACAAGGCGGCAGAATTCTTCGCGACCACGGGGACGGCGTGCACAAGAAACGCAAGCCGGCGGAACCCCGGTCTTCCGTGGATGCGATTGCCGCCGCGGTGATCCTGAAGGAATATTTGGAGCGGCAACAACCTGTGAAGGAAAGCATCTAAGCAATGAATCGGGTCCCGGTAGCCGCGGAGTGAGCGCGGCGAAGAGGCGTAACTGAGTTGAGATTTCTGGTAACCATCGTTCTCGTACTGGTGCTCGCCGCAGCGGGCGCGGCAGTCTGGTTTTGGGTCTGCATCGAGCAGCCGTACCGCCAGTTTCCGTCGGAAGGTGTTTTTGTCGATCTACCGCGCGGCGCGTCCAGCAGGACCGTGGCGCGCCTGCTCTGGCAAAACGGCGTCATCCGCAGCGCCGCGGCCTTCGAGATTTACTCGCGGCGGCACCCCAAGCGGAGACTGCAGGCCGGCGAATATTTCTTCGACCACCCGATCTCCGGTCACGATGTATTCTGGCAAATCGCCGACGGCCATATTTGGGAGCAACCGTTCACCGTGCGCGAAGGCGAGACCATGTTCGACATCGCCAGCGAACTGGAAGCCGGAAAGTTCATGACTGCCGGCGCGTTTTTGGCCGCCGCGCGAACTCCGGAGCAGGTTCGAAACATCGCGCCGCACGTCAAGACCCTTGAAGGTTTTTTGTTTCCGGCAACCTATCTTTTGCCGCGGCACCCGGCGCCCGCGGAATTAACAGCGGAAATGGTCCGCAAGTTCAAAGAAGAGTGGGCGCGCATCACCGCCAGCAGTCCGATCGCGCCGGGAAGCGCGCTTACGGAACACATCGTGACGCTGGCCTCGCTGGTCGAGCGCGAAACGCCCAAACCAGACGAGCGGCCGCTGGTGGCCGGGGCCTTTGAAAACCGTCTCCGCAAAAAAATGCGGCTGCAATGCGATCCTACGGTGATCTACGCGCTGGAGCAGATCGGCCGCTACAAGGGCACGCTAACGGGGGACGATCTGCGTTTTGATTCGCCTTATAATACCTACGAAAATGCCGGGCTGCCCCCGGGTCCTATCGGCAATCCAGGGGAGACGTCGCTGCGAGCCGCGATTGCTCCGGCGCAGACGGATTATCTTTATTTCGTGGCCAATACCGAGGGCGGGCACTTTTTCTCCGCAACGCTGGCGGAACATAATCGCAACGTCGCCAGATACCGCCGGCTGCTGGCCGGATTGCCGGCCGATCCGCCGCCGGAGCCGGTAGTTGCAAAGAAACCCCAGGGCAAACACCATAGAGGCGCAGCCCGATGAGTGAAATGCTGAGAACCAAGAAAGAGATGATTTTGCAGACCGCCCGGGAGATCGGCGCGCAAAGGTACACCATCGCGGAGATCGACCAATTGCGAAGGCGGCTGCTGGCCGAATACGGCGAGGAAGGCAAGACGGCGTCCGACTACATTGCCGACGTGCTGAAGGAAGCTGGGATAAAAGTCGTGCTGACGCTGCAGGAAGAAGCCGAAGACCAGTACGAGGAAGAATTCGAGGATCTGCTTCATTTCAAGACCCTGGAGGACGCCGAAGTCAGCATCATGAGGTTGGATGAATTGATGCGAAAATTTCAAACCCACGGGGAACGCGCCGCGGTGGAAAGGGTCTTGAACGTCGCGCGGTTGGGAAAGCGCCGCGCGGAAATGATTTCGCGGAATCCCAAGGTCGAGCCCCAGAAGCGCGCCGAAAAAGAAGAGATTGCCAACTGGTTCCGCATCTGGCTGGAAACGCCGGACGTGTTTTTCGACTGGCTCGATGTGCGCAAACAGTCGCCGGACTTTCAGTCAAAATTCCCGCAAACTGAAACGGAATTGGAAGTATGAGCGCGGCGGGCAGTCCGCGGCCCGGCGGAGCGCTCGAGCTGCCGCCTTTTTCCCTGGATGTCGAATCGCTGGACCTGGGATCGGACGTGACCGCGGTAGGGTTGGAACTGCTTGGGACCGAAAGCCGCGAACCGGTGAAAGGCAAGGAAGCGGCGGCGATTTGGGCGGCGGTCTTCCCGCTCCTGGCGGCCAGCGAATTTTACGCCTTCGATTTCTTCAGCCACATTGATCGTGTCCGCGAATTTTGCAAGACCCATGAAATTTCCTTTCGCGAGGCGGCCGAGCGCTGCCTGGTGCTGCCGCGGCCGACGGAAGCGCAGTTGTTGGAGCTCTTTGAACGCTTTGAGGGCGAAACGTTTGGCGTACGCGCGGGCCCCGCGGCCGAGGCTGCGGACCCCGTCTTGGAAAAAGAACTCTCCCGGCGTGGGCTGGACGCCTACCAGCCAGCTTATGAGCGCTACACATTTTGCGCCGTTTGCGAACCAGAAGACGGCTGGGTGACGCTCCTTAGCAAAACGCTGTGGCCCACGGAAGTGATTCGCCGCGTGCGTCCCGCCGCGCAAAAATTTGACGTCTATATCGCCCGGCCGCACTGAAGCCGGACAATTCGTCCCTCGCACCCATGATTGACAACGGCAATCTGGAAGCGGCTTGGAACTACCACAACGCCACCAAGCATTCCTATGCCAGCATCCGCAGCAATGCCCATTTTCTGGACTGGGCCAATCAACCCATGCCGTTCAAGGTCTACACCTCGCCAGGGCCGTTGCCTCTGCCCCGCGAGATACGCCAAACCGGCGTCGCCGCCCTTTCGGCAATTGCTGAGAGCATTCACACGGAAGCCAATGCCATTCCCGATCTGGAAGTGTTGGCCCAACTACTTTATCTATCCGCCGGGATCACTCGACACCGAAAGCGCCCTGGCGGCGAGATTTTTTTCCGCGCGGCGGCCTGCACCGGCGCACTCTACGAAGTCGAACTCTACGTGGTTTGTGCTGGCCTTACCGATCTGGAGGCCGGCGTCTATCACTTCGCCCCCGGAGAGTTCGTCCTGCGCAGACTGCGCGCCGGCGACTATCGCGGAATCCTGGCCGAGGCCACGGGAGGAGACCCCGCCATCCTCCACGCTCCGGTCGCCATCCTGTGCACCTGCACCTATTGGCGCAATGCCTGGAAATATCAGGCCCGCACCTATCGCCACTTCGGGTGGGACAACGGCACGCTGCTAGCCAATCTGCTGGGCGTTGCCACGGCTCTTGGGCTACCCGCGAAGGTAGTCGGCGGATTCGTGGACGCCGACGTCAACCGCTTGCTCGACGTCGATTCCGAGCGAGAAGTCGCCTTCTCTCTCGTCGCGCTCGGTCATGTCTGTAAAACGGTGCAGCGTTCCCCTGCTGAACTCCCGGCCCTACACCTGGAAACTCTTCCGCTCTCTCGCGAAGAGACCGTCTATCCCGCCATGCGCGAGATGCACGCCGCCTCTTCGCTCCATTCCTCCAGCGAGGCGGAAGATTGGCGCCGCTCTAGCACGCCGCTGGCGAATCTACCGCCGCCAAGTGGACCGACCATCGAGCTCCACCCTTTTTCGGATGCGGAAATGCCTCGCGACTCGATCGAACAAGTCATCCTGCGGCGCGGCTCTTCTCGCAAGTTCGCGCAACTACCGATCGATTTGCCGCAGCTCGCCACCATGCTGGATCGCGCCACCCGCGGCATCCCGGCGGACTTCCTGTATCCCCAGGGGACCCAGCTGAGCGATCTATACCTGATCGTCAATGCGGTCGAAGGCCTCCGCCCGGGTGCTTACGTCTTCCACCGCGACCAGCGCCTGCTCGAATGCCTGAAAACCGGAGATTTTCGCCCGCGGGCGGGTTATCTGGGTCTGGACCAGCAGTTGCCCGCCGATGCCGCCGTGGACATTTTCCTTTTGGCCGACTTGCGGCCGATATTGCAGCGCCTCGGCAATCGCGGATACCGCGCCGTGCAGCTCGAAGCCGGCATTCTAAGCGGCAAACTGTATCTTGCCGCGTACGCCCAACGCTTCAGCGCCACCGGCCTGACCTTCTACGACGACGACGTGACCCAATTCTTTTCCCCCCACGCCGAAGGCAAGAGCGCCATCATGCTGGTGGCCGCCGGAAGAAACGCCAAAATGTGATTGGCGCGCCGGTTCCGCCGTGCCAAGATTCAACATCTACATTTGCTCAGCCACACCGAAGCCCAGCCCGGCTCGTTTTTGATCTACGAGGAGGAGTTCCATGAACCGAATGCGCTCCACGGCCATATTCGTAATCTCCGCGGGCTTCCTTTTCCTTGCCGCGGGCTGCGACAAGGCGCCGGTCGATACCCGCCCCCAGGATGAACGCGCCATTCGCGAGGCCGACGCCGCGGCATTGCAGGCCGTGCAGAAGGGCGACGTCGATCGTGCGGTCGCCAACTACGCCGCCGACGCTTCCTGGCTTCCACCCAATGCCCCGATCGTCACCGGCAAAGATGCTGTTCGCGCGGGCTGGTCCAGGTTGATGGCCAGTCCGGGGTTCGCCATCGATTGGCAAATCGACAAAGTGGAAGTCGCGCGCGCCGGCGACCTCGCCTACGTGCTCTATACCTACCAGCTGACTACCGAAGCTCCCGACGGCAAGACCGCCACCGACCGCGGCAAAGACCTGGCGGTCTGGAAGAAACAGGCGGACAACATTTGGAAAATTGTGGCGGACAGCTTCAGTTCGGATTTTCCGGTCGCAGCACCCGCCAAAGCGCCCGAACCCAAGCATCACGCGGCGAAGCACCGCCCGGCCAAGCGCAAGAAACGCAAGCGGTAAGCCGATCAAGAAAGCAGTGGCCGCGGCGGTTCAAGAACCTCCGCGTGCCGGTGGCGTGTCCCGAGACCAGCCTCACTTCTGTTTTTGTTCCAACTCGGCCCACCGGGCGTACAGCAGATCGATGGTTTTTTGGGCTGCGTCCAGTTCCACGGATGCGGCGTGCAAGCGCGCTCCATCGCTCATGATCGCGGGGTCCAGCAGCGCGTCGTGCTTGGCCTGCAATTCCCTCTCGGCCTCCGCGATGCGCTCTTCGATGGTTTCCAATTCCCGGGTCTCTTTGTAAGAGAGCTTCTTTTTTGTCAGTGACGCCCTGCTCCCGCCAGGTGCCCCGCTCGGACTCTGCGTTTCCACCGACGCATTGCTCTTCCCGGCGGCTTGCTGCGACCGCTGCCAGGCTTCCCATTGTTGATAGTCGGCAAAGCGTTCCGCGGCGCCCAGGCCGTCGAGTCCCAGCACCACCGTCGAAACGCGGTCCAGCATGTAGCGGTCGTGCGTCACCAGCACCAGCGCCCCGCGATACTCCAGCAGGCTCTCTTCCAGTATTTCCAGCGTAGGAATATCCAGATCGTTGGTAGGCTCGTCCAGCAGCAGAACGTCGGCGGGCTGTAGCATCAGCTGCGCGATCAAAACACGGGCCCGCTCACCCCCGGACAGCCGCCCAATGCGCTGATTCAACTGTTCGCCGGTGAAAAGAAATCGCGCGGCCCAGGCGGCCACGTGCGTCACGCGATCCTGATAGATCACCGAATCGCTGTCCGGCGCCAGCGCCCGCCGCAAAGTGATATCTGGATCAAGCTCGCGATTCTGGTCGAAGTACACGATGCGCAGAGCATCCGGCTGCCGCATGCTGCCCCACGTGGGCTTCAGCTCGCCTTTCAGCAGCCGCAGCAAAGTGGTCTTGCCGCTGCCGTTGGGGCCCACCAGCCCCACGCGCATGCCGGAAGTGACAATGAAATGAATGTTGTCGAAGAGCGTGCGATCACCCAGTGCGCAACTTACGCCGTCGAGGGTGATCAACTGCTTGGTCTGCCTGCCGGACGCGGAAAAATCGATTTTCGCGCTGGTGCTGCGTGTGCGCGCGTTCATTTCCGCCAGCTCACCGATCAATTCGTGCGCTTTATCGATGCGTGCCTTGGATTTGGTGGTGCGCGCCTTGGGGCCCCGGCGCAGCCAGTCGATTTCCGTATGCACGCGGTTCTCCAGCGCCTCCTGGCGATTCCTCTGCGCGTGCAGATACTGCTCCTTCGCTTCCAGAAAAGTGCTGTAGTTTCCGGAAACGCGTAACGCCCCGTGTTCGTAAGCAGGGTTCAGTTCCACGACTTCGTTGGCGACGTTTTCCAGAAAATAGCGGTCGTGACTGACCACCACGCACGCGAACGCCGCGTTCTGCAAAACGCTTTCCAGCCATTTGATACCGGCAAGATCCAGGTGGTTGGTCGGCTCGTCCAGCAGCAAAATGTCCGGCTTCTGCACCAGCGCTTCGACGATAGCCAGTCGCTTGCGCCAACCGCCGGAAAGCGTGGCCGCTGGAGCGTCCAAGTCGGTAAAATTAGCGCGTCCCAGAATTTCCGCGGTGCGCGAGAGCCGTTCGACATCCGGAACCGTGGCGCGGTCGAAAGCTTTCTCGATCACCGATCGAATGCTTTCCCCGGCGGCGAACTCCGAGATTTGCAGCACCGCGCTGAGCCGCGTGCCCTTGCGGACGGCCACGTCTCCGCTGTCCGGCCTGACGTGGCCATTCAGAATCGCCAAAAGCGTCGATTTACCCGATCCATTCGGCCCGATGATGCCGATGCGGTC
Organism: uncultured Acidobacteriota bacterium; assembly: GCA_963788495.1. Taxonomy (GTDB): domain Bacteria; phylum Acidobacteriota; class Terriglobia; order Acidiferrales; family UBA7541; genus Acidiferrum. The sequence continues at coordinate 483,645 of CAWBGX010000011.1, forward strand.
GCCCTCGGACACCGTGAACGAGATGTCTTCAAAAAGTGGGGCCACTCCGTATCGTTTGGATAATCCCTGTGCACTGATGATCGGTGGCAAGTGACTTGATGTTCTCCCGAACGGGGCTCTAGTAAGAGTACCAGCAGCGACGGTGAGAAACGAACCGCGCCAGCCGTGCGTTGTCTGCTTATTTAGGGTGTTTTGCCGATGTTTCGACTTGCGCCAGCAGGCCATCCAGCGCGGCGCGATCGAAGAACCGCCCGTTAGCGATCACCGCGTCGATCTTCTGCGTATTGTGAATGTCATCGAGCGGGTTGGCGCGCAGCAACACCAAGTCGGCGACCTTGCCGGGTTCGATGGAACCCGCCGTGCTTTCGGTCCCCAAAAACTTCGCAGGATTGCTCGTGGCCGTCTGCAGTGACTCCATCGGCGAAAAACCGGCCTCGACGAAATTAGCCAGCTCATCGTGCAAACTGAAACCCGGCATGATGTACACGCCGGGCGCGGTGTCCGTACCCGCCAGAAACGGCACTCCCGCACGATGTTGCGCTCCAACCATCTGAAGATTTCGCGCGAAATATTCCTGGCGCAGAGCCAGGGGGTCGTGCAGCAGCCCCGGCATCATCTCCTCTGTGAATCGCCGCCAAGTCACTTCGCGCCAGTACGCCGGAACGTATTTATCGAGCGGTTGGTGCTGCAGGTCGCGCTGATCCAAGAAAGTCCCGCCGCGCTGCCAGGCCAGCGTCGGAACCTGCCAGGTCTGGCTTTTCACCAGCAAGGCGATCAACGCGTCGCATTTTTTCTGGTCGTAGCTAGTCAACAGCAGCTTCAAATCGCCTTCCCCGCTGATGAACTTATCCTCTTCCGTCGAGCAACCCTCGAAGCTGCCCATCAGGTGCTCGATGCTCTTCTGCCCAGCGGCGATGGCTTCCGTGATGCGCACTTTGTCCGGCACGTGGCCCACGATAGGCAGGCCTTGCTTGTGCACCTCCGCCGCCGCGGCGAGATAGGCGTCGTGCGAGATCACCGATTGCACCTTGATAAAATCCACCCCCTGGGCTTTGAGCGCATCCACGGCGGCGACCGCGCTCTCCGGCGTGCTGACCGCCACGGAACTCGGGAAGCGCAGCTTTCCATCGGGCAACAGGGCATCCAGCATCGGTCCGGACACCACCATGCGCGGTCCCACGATTTCTCCCGTCGCAATTTGCTTGCGCCAGGCAAACAGCACCGGAACATCGCCGCCCATATCGCGCACGCCGGTGACCCCGTTGGCCACGAACAGTGGCAGGATGATCTCGCGTCCGCCAGGGAACCAATCGCCAAACGCCGAGTGCACGTGCATATCCCAAAGCCCGGGAATTAGGTACCGCCCGCTGCCGTCGATCACCCGCGCGCCTTTCGGCACCCGCACGTGCGCAGCGCCGGAAGCAGAAGCGCTTCCGAAAACCCCAGTGATGCGATCCCCAGTGATCACAACTGTAGAATCTGGCTGCACCGAAGAAGTACCGGGATTGATGATCGTTACGTGAGCGATGACAATCTGGGCCGGAGGCGTGTGGGTCTGCGCGGTGGCGTGGCCTGCGAGCAGCAAACAAAACGAGATCAGCGGCAAAAGCCGCGAAAACGGGAAGATGCGCATGACCCGAGATTACTACGGAACCCTACTCTGGAACGCGCGCTCGTACGAGGGCCAAGCCCGCTGATCCTCGCGAAGACCTGGCCAGAGACTCCCCAAAAAGCGAACGGCGCCCTCCGCTGATTCGCGAAGAGCGCCATCCGGAAGTACGCGGCAGCGTCGCAGGACGCCGCCGCGTTTGCAATTACTGGACGACGAGCGTCAAGGTGGTCATTTGCGCCGGCTGTGCCACGCCGTTCAACGTTGGCGTGAACGTAACCGTCAAAGTAGACGTGCCGGTAGGAGTGCCCGGCGCAGGCGGTGGAGGTGTCGTGGTGCCCGAGCTGCCGCCGCCGCAACCTTGCAGCAGCACGGCCGCGGACACCGGAAGCATCAGCAATCCCGCGACGCATGCCAGGCGAACGGTACGCATGCGGCCCGCCGGGCTCTGCATCCACGCCAGCAGGATGGCTACGGAGAGCAGCGCCAGCAGCAACAGCGGCAAAGTGCGGATCGCCGCCGGAGGCTGCATCTGCGGCCCGAATTGCGGTGCCGGAACGGCAGCCCCGCCGGCCGTGGTGGTTACGGTGATGGCGACAGGCGCGGTGCCTCCCGCAGGCACGCTAACCGCTGTCGTTGGACCGCTGCACATGGCCAGCGAAGGCGCGCCCGAGCAGGCAACCGCCACGCTGAGCATGTCTCCCGGCGCTCCTCCGGTCTCGGAGATCTGCAGGTTGTAGGTCGCCGTCTGCCCGGCCTTTACGGTTTGCGTCGTCGAGCTGCTTGAAGCCGCCGCAAAGGCGAGCGACGAACCCATGCCGGTGAGGCTGACCGTCTGGTGGCTGTTGGTGACGCCGCCGGCGTCGTCCGTCAGGGTGATCGTTGCGGATCGCGAACCGGCAGCGCTCGGCGTGAAGGTCACGCTGATGGTGCACTTCGTGCCGCTACCCGCGAGCGAGGTTCCGCAAGTATTGGCGGGCGCCAGCGTAAAGTCGCCGGCGCTGATGTTGATGCTGGCGATGGTCAATGCCCCGGTGCCGTTGTTGGTCACGGTAACGCTCTGCGCGGCAGAGGCGTTGCCAACCATTTCGGTACCGAACGTCAGGCTGTTCCCGCTGAGCGTCGCCGTCGACGGCGTCGGAAGACCCGTGCCAGATAGCGTTACGGTTTGCGGCGTGTTGCCGGCGTTGTCGGCGATCATGATCTTAGCCGATCGCGCCGTAGCGGCTGTCGGCGTGAAGGTCACGCTGATGGTGCAACTAGCGCCCATGGTGAGCGACCCACCACAAGTGTTGGCGGCGGCTGGAGCGAAGGCAAAATCGCCAGGGTTGGTGCCTGCTAGAGTGATCGCATTTGACGCCGCGAACTTCAGCGCCGTATTGCCGTTGTTCGTCACCGTCACGGTCTGCGCTGCCGAGGTGGTACCCACAATCTGAGGCGTGAATGCCAAAGTGGGGGCGCTGAGATCCGCCGTTGGCTGTATGCCGGTGCCGGAGAGGGCCACTTTGTGCGGCGTCCCGGTGGCATTGTCGGCGACCGAGATGAAGCCGGTTCGCGTGCCTGGCAGGGTCGGTGTGAACGTCACGTTAATGGTGCAGGTGCCCGCGGCCGCCAGCGATGCCGGGCAGTTGTTCGTTTGGCTGAAATCGCCACTGGGTGTGATCCCGGTAATGGTCAGGGCCGCGGTACCGTTGTTGGCCAGGGTCACCGGCAGCACTGCCGAGGGAGTGCCGACGAACTGAGAAGTGGTAAATGTTACGGTCGTCGGGTTGAGCGTAATCGCCGCCGCCGGACCGGACAGTAGCGGTCCAACGGTGCGGATGCGTACGTTCTGCGAATCCGCTACCAGCAAGTTGCCGGAGCTCGCTGCCAGCCCCTGAGGAGCATTCAATTCCGCGGCCGTGGCCACTCCGCCATCGCCCGCAAAGCCGGGTACTTGTGGCGTTCCGGCTACGGTATAGATGTGATTGGCAGTCTTGCCGCCGCCCGTCACGCCCACGAGCTCGCGAACCACGTGGTTGTTAGTGTCGGAGATAAAGATGTTGCCGGCCGGATCGGCCAATATCGCAAAAGGACTGTCCAACTTTGCGCCGGTGGCCAGTCCCGTGTCGCCCGCGAAGCCGGCTGTTTTTGGCGTTCCAGCCACGGTGTAAATGCTGTTTGCGCTCATCGCAATGCCGTAGTTGGTGCCGCTAAGGGCTGGGATTTCGCGCACCACGTGGTTCCCGGTGTCGGCGATGAGAATGTTGCCGAAGCCATCCACGAAGACGCCCGTCGGGCCATTCAACAGCGTGCCGGTATTGGTTGTGCCGTCGTTGCTGAAGCCCGCAGCGACATTCAGCGTTCCAGCCACGGTGTAGAGGTTGCCCTTAACCATGCTGATGCCGTAATTGGTCCCATTGGCAAATGGGATTTCCCGGATAGCGTTGTTGCCGGTGTCCGCAATGAATACGTTGAACGAGCCATCGACGAAGATTCCGTTGGGGGCGTTCAGTTGCCCTGGGCCGAAGCCGGGGGTTCCGTTTCCCGCAATCGTGTAGATGCTCCCTCCGGTCATGGGCATTCCGTAGAAGGTGCCGCTAACCTTAGGTACTTCGCGAATCGCATGGTTCGCCGTATCCGCAATGAACCAGTTGCCGGCCTTGTCGACGAACACGCCGTTAGGATTGGCAATGCGGCCATTGGCCGCCGTTCCGCCGTCACCCGAGAACGCGTCAAAACCAGGAGCGCCGACCACCGTCTGAATATTGCCGCCGCTTACTTTGCGAATCACGTCGTTGTCCGTATCGGCGATCAACAAATTGCCGGTCGTGTCCGTCGCGATCCCGACGGCCTGCGCGGGCGTGGTCGGGAACGGCGCGCTAAACTCCGCATTGGTGGCTGGTCCCCCGTCGCCCGAGAAAAACTGAGCGCCGTTGCCAACGATGGAGTCGATTTTACCCGTAGCGGCCGTCACTTCGCGCAGGTTGTGACCCTGCGTGTCCGCAATGAAGATATTATTGGAGCCATCGAGAAAGACGTTACTGGGAAGATCTAACTGAGCGCTCTTCGCCGAGCCGCCATCCCCATTCACGCCGCCAGAAGGAGTCGTGCCGGGCACGCCCGCAACGATGTAAATGTTGCCTGCGGTCATGCCGTTGGCAGTGGTGGCTGGAACTTCGCGCACGAGTTGATTGCTGGTGTCTGAAATAAAAAGGTTGCCGGAGCCGTCGACGTACACGCCAAGGGGAATGTTTAGCTTGGCGGTCGTGGCCGGCACGCCATCAACGTTGTAGCCGCAGGACGGAGTGCTGGGCGAGCCCGGGGGAATTCCCGCCACAGTTGTAATGACCGCAGTTGAAGCCGTCACTTCGCGGATCAGGCAATTGGTGGAATCCGAGATGAAGATGTTTCCGTGAATGTCCCCGTACACACCCCAGGGATTATTGAGGTTGGCGCTTGTGGCTGGTCCGCCGTCGCCGCTATAGCTGTTTTTCTTTGCGGCTGGATTAGGCACACCGGCAATGGTGTAGATATTGTTCGCGGCCATGGTGATGCCGTACTGGGGACCGGCAACAGCCGCCACTTCGCGGACGACATGGTTGCCCTTATCGGCGATAAAAATATCCTGGTTGGCGTCGACCCACACCCCGTCCGGAAACTGCAATTGCGCGCTGGTGGCCGGTCCGCCGTCGCCGCTGAAGTCCAAACCCGCTGCAACGTTACCCGCCACCGTATAAATGTTTCCCGCGGTCATGCTGATGCCGTATTGCGTTCCGGTGTTCTTCGCAATTTCCCGGATGGCGCCATTATCGGCGTCGGCGATGAAGATGTTGTCGTGAGCGTCGATGAACAAATCTCTTGGTCCATTAAGCTGCGCTGTGTTGGCCGCTCTATTGTCGCCGTTATAGCCGGAGGTTCCGTCGCCCGCGAAGATGGTCAAGTTGCCTGCGGCATCCAGCTTGAAGACTCGGCTCTGGTAGTTATCCAGAATATAGAGATTGCCCAGGGAGTCTTTGGCCGCGGCGGCTGGTCCGCCGATGCTGACAGTCAGCGCACAAGGACTAGCGGCTGGCGGACAAGTCGAGCCGCCACCGACCACCGTATTAATGGTGACTTGGGCGCGAACCGCGAGCGGTGCCACCACAACAAAAAGCAAAGCGAGAAAAAGTGTTTTCAATCGCATGATTTATTCCTGTATCCCTTTCGAGCGAATAAGCTCAACGCCGTTTGCCGCCCCGCGGGGTGGAGCGCAAAACGCCGTTGTTAAATTTTTTGTGGGAACCGCTGCCCCAGAGGCGCCGCCAGGCGATCCAAAAGCGGCCAGGCGCAAAGATGCCGCCACGCCATCGCGGAGATTCACTACCGAGGAGTCCCAAGTCAAGAAAATGGCGGCCGTCCTAGCTATGACAAGAAGGTCCTAGTACTTTTCTTTACAGAGGTACAAGGAGCACGCCCCGTGCCAAGGGCCGTCCCCTAACCCTTGTAAAATCAGCAATCTGAAAGAAGTCCACTGCTGGAAGGTGTCAAATGTTACCCTTTTGTGCTGGCCAAGGGCGGTATTGTGGAACAGAACTTACCGCGCGACGATTTTTTTCGCTCCATTACATCCAAAATCACGCGCGAAACGCCCTAAATTCAGCCCTGATTTCCTAGTACGTTAGGCTTATCCGAAAGTAAGTCAGCTAGGGACTAATTGCTCCAACGTTCGAGGGCCCGCTGACTCGCGCGGCTTCGCATCCGGTAAGCGTCTCTCTCAAAAGAGCGTGGTCCTTAACAACGCGAACTACGCTGCCAGTTTCGTTTCGACGCGGTTCTTTCGGCAAACTGCACGGCACGGGCCACGCCGCCTCCGGTGACCCCGCCGCATTGACGGGCATCCAAGCGGTTGCTAGATTGCTTCATTTGTGTGTAAAGGACGGAACTGCTTGAATCCACGTGTGCTGGCATGGACGGTAGGGGCGACACTGGCGGCGTTTTCCTGCGGCTGCCACAGCACCAGTGTCAGCACCACCACGGTTGTACCGCGAGCCATCAAGCCGGTGGTCAAGGACGCCACCCAAGAGGACTTGCTGAACATCTACAACCAGATGGCGCTAGGCGTAAAGACCGTCAACGCCACCGTGGAGCTCCGGCCCACCGCGGGTTCCAAGTACAGCGGCGTGATCGAGGAGTATCACGAGGTCAAAGCCTTCTTGCTGGCTGCGCGCCCCGGAAGAATTCGCGTCATTGGCCAAGCCCCGGTGATCGGCACCACGGTGTTTGACATGGCCAGCGACGGAGACACCTTCCGCGTGTCTATTCCCTCCAAGAACAAGTTCCTGATGGGCCCGGTTGCGGTGGAGCGCTCCAGCAACAAGCCCATCGAGAACCTCCGCCCGCAGCACCTCCTCGATGCGCTACTGTGGCCGGAGATTCGCAAAGAGGAAACCGTGCTCTTCGAAGAGTTCAACGACGAAACCGCCCGCTACTATGTCCTCACCGTCCTGCGCGGCGGCTATCGCACCGAAATTCTCCGCAAGATCTGGTTCGATCGCTCCGATTTGCAGGTCTCCCGCCTGGAAAGTTACGGCCCCAAAGGCGCGCTAGTCTCCGATGTGCACTTTTCGGACTGGCAGCCGCTGCTGCCCGACCCGGAGCATCCGGCGCCTCCACCGCCAGCCGGTGTCACCGGGTTTCCGAGAGCTATCCGTATCGACCGTCCGCACGACGATTACCGCCTGGATCTCGTGCTGACCAAAGTGGCCTTGAATGAAGAAATCCCCCAGGAGCGCTTCAAGCTCGACCAGCCCGCCGGCAGCGAATTGGTACGCGTCGGCGAAGCCCCGGAGGACAAACAGCCATGATGGGTGAGCTGATCGTCCGGAACCTGCTGCACCGCCCGCTGCGCACGCTGATCGGCGTCATGGCCGTCGCCGTAGAAGTCGCGCTGGTCGTGCTCATCGTGGGCCTCACGTCGGGCCTGCTCCAGGAAACCGCCAAGCGCATCCAGGGAATCGGCGCGGATGTGATGCTCCAGCCGCCGGCAGCGTCTATCTTCTTAGGCTTCAGCGGCTCGCCCATGCCCATCAAGATCGGCGACAAGCTTGCCGAACTAAAATACGTGCAATCCGTCGCCCCGGCGCTGTTGCAGTTCAATTCCAGCGGCGGCGTGGAAGTGATCTACGGCATCGATCCCAAGAGTTTTCGGGCCATCTCCGGTGGGTTCGTTTTTATTCACGGACACGACATGCAAGGGCCGGACGATCTGCTGGTGGATGACTGGGCCGCCAAAGCCAAGAACCTCAAGGTCGGCGACACCTACAATTTGTTGAACCACGACTGGCACGTGGCCGCGATCATCGAGCACGGCAAGGGCGCGCGCCTGTTCGTGCCCATCACCACCCTGCAAGAGCTGGTCGGCGCGCGCGACAAAGCCTCCATTTTTCTTCTCAAGTGCACCCGCCCGGAGCACACCGAAGACGTCATGGACGAGATTCGCGTCGTCCTGCCGGGCTATACTGTCCGCCCTCTAAAGGATTTTCTTTCGCTGATGACTTCGACCAATATCCCCGGCCTGGAAACCTTCATCCACGCCATGATCGCCCTGGCCGTTTCCATCGGGTTGCTCGTCATTTTCTTGACCATGTACACCACGGTGATCGAGCGCACCCGCGACATCGGCGTTCTGAAATCCATCGGCGCGAATCGCTCTTTCATCGTGCGCGCGCTGCTGATGGAATCCGCGGCGCTGTGCGTCTTTGGCATCCTGGCCGGCGTTGGACTGAGTTACGCCGTGCGCGCAGGGTTTATTGCCGGCTTCCCCACCCTCACAATTCTGATCACGCCGGAATGGATTCTGCGCGCCGGCGGCATCGCCCTGCTTGGCGCCATCCTGGGCGCGAGTTATCCGGCGTGGCTGGCCAGCCGCAAGGACCCGGTGGAGGCGCTTTCTTACGACTAAGAAGAAGCAAATTCAACCACAGAGGACCCAGGGAACGCAGAGCCACGGAATGGCAAAAAGCAAGAAAGGGAGCGCGGTGCGCTCACAACGGTAAACTAGGCACCAATGGGAATCGCGGCTACAATACGGACGCCTGCCGAAAGGCTGATTTTTCCTGGACATCACAGCGTGGAGCCGATACTTAAGACCGAAAATTTGTGGAAGCTCTATCGTGCCGGCAAGGTCGAAGTGCCCGCACTGCGCGGCGTCAACTTTGCCGTGGCCCCGGGCGAGTCGGTTGCCGTCATGGGTCCGTCCGGCTGCGGAAAATCCTCGCTCCTGTACGTCATCGGCGGGTTGGCCCAGGCCTCCAAGGGACAAGTCCTGGTCGACGGCAACGATTTGACCACCATGAGCGATGCCGCCAGAACCAAGCTGCGCCGCCACAAGATCGGCTTCGTGTTTCAGCGCTTCAATCTGCTGCCCACCTTGACCGCCAAAGGCAATATTGCCATCGCGCAGTTCCTGCACGGCGACGGCTTCGATCCCCATCGTTTTGACGTCGTCACCAAAATGCTCGGCCTCGAGGGCCGCCTGGCTCACAAGCCTTCCGAGCTTTCCGGCGGCGAGCAGCAGCGCGTGGCCATCGCTCGCGCCATCATCAACGAGCCGAAAATCCTGCTCGCTGACGAGCCCACCGGCAACCTGGACTCCAAGAATTCGGAAATCGTGCTGCAAATGTTGCGGCAGCTCAACAAGGACCTGGGCCAAACCGTGGTAATGATTACCCACAACCCGGAAGCGGTCACCTATTTCGACCGGGTGGTCCACATGCGCGACGGCGTCATCGTGGACGGAATTCCAGCGGACTAAGATGGCCAGTCTCGGAACCATCCTCAAGCGCACGTTTTTCTGGTCCTACGAACGCGGCACCTGGCAATACGACGTCGCCGTGGTGGTCATTCTTATCTTCGTGCTGCTGACGCCGCGCGCTTGGTTTCACGATCTGCCGCAGGTGGGCCCGCCGGACGCTCCGGGGCAAGTCAAGATGCTCTCGGAAGAAGGACACCGGCAAGTCTATCGCGTCGATGCCCGCGTCCTGGCGCCACCCGAAAAGACCCCCGCGCTGCAGAATGACCTGCACAACGCGTTGAAGAAAGCCCTGCCGGACCTCAGCAACGGGCGTTTCTCGATCACCAACATCGAGCCGGTTCGCGACGACAAGGGCACCGTCATTGCCTACGAAGTAGAGATTCGCCACTGACAGCCCATGGCCCACGGGGCTCCCCGCTCCGGCAAGCCTCGCGCCGCCTTTCGCGCATCTGTATCTATATGCCGAGAGCCTGTGTGCTAGGATTAAATCCAGCGGCCACCATCCGCCAGTTCGTCCGCCGCAGGGGCTTGCCTTGAAAAAAATTGCCTGCCTGACCGCCCTCCTCGGGCTTAGCGTGCTGGCCTGCGCCCGGCAAATGGGTGCCGACCAAACCACCGGCCGCTGGACCAGTGACGGCGTCCTGGCCATGATGGACAAGTCGGCGTCCGATTTTCGCAGCCTCACGGCGGACATCGAGCACATCAAATATACGGACGTGGTGAAGGACACCTCCACGGAGACCGGTCAGATTTTCGTGCGCCGCGACCAAAAGATGCGCATCGAAATCACCAAGCCCGACCCCCGTACCATTCTCCGCAACGGAGATTCCCTGTACGTCTTCACGCCGAAAATCAACCGCGTCGAAGAATACGACTTGGGCAAGAACCGCGCCATGGTCGACCAGTACGTGCTGCTGGGTTTTGGCACCAAGAGCCAGGAAGTCCTTAAAAGTTATAACGTCACCCTGACCGGCGAAGAAGAGTTGGATCAGCGCAAGACCGTTGAACTGGAACTTACTCCCAAGTCCGAAGACATTCGCAGGCAAATCACCAAAATCGACATGTGGATCGATGAGGCTTCCTGGCTGCCCATCCAGCAGAAGTTTTTCGAGGCCGCCGCGGGCGACTATTTCCTGTTTCACTACTCGGACATGAAGAAGAACCTGAAGATCAGCGATTCCAAGTTCAAGCAGGACTGGCCCAAGGACGTGAATCGCGTCAAGCCGCGCTCTTGACCTTCCTTTCCGTTTCCCCGCTTCTGCATTTCTAATGGCCGCTCTGTAGACTGCCGGGGACTTTCCCGGCGGCCTCTTCCGATGGCGTTTCCTAATTCAAGGCGTACACGTTGCCATCCACGCTGCCGACGTAGATGGTGCCGTTCGCTACCACCGGCGACGACAGGATCGCTCCCACCGACATCATTTGCTGCACCCCGGAAACCATATCGTCATAGAAAAAGTCGGAGAACACCGCTTCATAGTTGGGAGTGCCGTCGGCTTTCGTATACTTGGCGCCATTCTTCTTGGAATTCTCCGTTTCAAACGCCCAAGCCAGCTCTCCGGTCTTGAGATTTATGGCCAGGAGCTTTCCATTGTGCGAGCCAATGTAAGCCAAATCGCCGGCGATGGCCGGCGAAGAAAACATCGGCCAATGTTTGAATTCCAGGGAGAACAGGGGCGCGCCAGACTTGGCATCCAGCGCATGGAACAATCCCGTGTCCGAAGTCCCGAAGTACACCTTCCCTTCCCGCACCGCCGGAGATGCAATCACCCAAGAACCTTTATTGGAAAAGGACCAGCGCTGCTTGCCGGTGGCGGCATCGACAGCGTAAAAATTGGAATCGCGGCACCCGAAATAGACCACGCCATCCGCCACCGCCGCGGAAGACTGGATGCCCACTTGGTTGTGAATGTCCGGATCCTCGCCGGTCTTGAAACGCCATTTCTCTTTTCCGCTGGCGGCATCCAGGGCATAGAAGTAGCTGTCCCAACTTCCCACGAACAGCGTCCCGTCGGAAATGGCAGGCGAGCCGTGAACCACGTCGGCAGTCTTAAATTTCCATTTCAAAGCGCCGGAATTAGCGTCCAGCGCGTAGACGTTGGTGTCTCCGCTCCCGAAATACACCGCCCCATTCCAGACCACTGGAGACGAAAGGAAGAAATCGAACGGGTCGGGCATGGTTTCCGCGGCGGGTTCCGCGCCGTGCAGATGCTTGGCGGCGAAACGCCGCTCGCCCGCGGTCTTGAACTTCCATTTCAATTGGCCGGTGGCGGCGTCCACGGCGTAGAAGTTGCTGTCATAGCTGCCAAAGTAGACGACTCCGCCGGAAACCGCGGGTGATGACGTGATCCGGCTTTCCGTCTTGAATTTCCATTTTTGCCCGCCCGTCGCTGCATCCAGCGCATACAGAAAGTGGTCGCTGCTGCCCGCGTACAGCGTCCCATTGGCAATCGCCGGAGAGGAGAGCACTTGCCCCTCGGTGTGGAACTGCCACCGGATCTTGCCGAATTGCGGGACACCTGGCCCCGCATACACCCCGGTATGCTGGGGCCCGCCGCGGAACATAGCGTCCTGCGCGAACGCCGGTGAACACAGTACCGCCGCGGAAAGCCAAAGCAGGATTTTCATGGGCACACCCCGATGCCCACATAGACGGAGGGATTCGAAAAACGTCTCTTGCCAGCTAGAACCTGCGGAAACCAATAGCGCCAATGTTCCTCGAAGTCTCTTCCCTGGTTACTTCACCCGGTTTGCTTCGACAGCCGGTTCTCTAGGTGTCGCGTCCAGCACATAGCGCTTGAGGATGCCGGCGATTTCTTTTTTGTTAACCGGCTTGGAAATGTAGTCGTCCATGCCCGCGTCCAGGCAACGCTCGCGGTCCCCTTGCATGGCGTTGGCGGTCATCGCCACGATGATCGGATGCACCTCCGGGGCCGCATCCCGGCGGATTTCCGCGGTCGCTTCGTAACCGTCCATCACCGGCATCTGGCAATCCATGAACACCAGGTCGTACCCCGAGGCCTTCACCATTTGCGCCGCTCTTTTCCCGTCGCCGGCCACTTCCACGGTGCACCCCAGGCGTTCCAGCATGCCGGAAGCCACCATCTGGTTGATCCGGTTGTCGTCCACCACCAGGACCCGCGGGCGGAACGCAGGCTCCGGCGCCGTAAGTGTGCTGAGCCCTTCCGCCGCCGCTTCTGCCAGGGAGTGGCGCGTAACCAGGGTCGGCCGTGCGTTCGGAGTTCGCGACGCCGCCCACACCGTTTTGATCGCGTCCAGCAGCGTCGACGGGCGCACCGGTTTGCTGAGATAGGCGGCAAAGCCCGCATCCCGCATGCGCGTGGCATCGCCACGCTGCCCGCGCGACGAAGAAATGATCAACACCATGTCTTTCAGCTGGGCGTCGGCCTTGATGGCCCGTCCCAGCGCTTCGCCGTCCATTAGCGGCATCTCGTAGTCCACGATGCCAATATGGAAAGGATCGCCGTCCGCATGGGCGGAGTGCAGCAAGGCCAGCGCTTCCTCGCAGGAAGAGCACCCGGTGCCGCGCAAGCCCCAGTAGTGCAGTTGTTCGCGGAGTACGAAACGATTGGTGGCATTGTCGTCGACATATAGGAAGCGCAGCGAACTGAGTTGCACGTCGGCTACCGATTCCGGCGGCGCCGACGGATCCGCCGGTAACGGCAAAGTGAACCAGAACGTCGAGCCCGCGCCCGCCTTGCTGGTCACTCCAATTTCTCCGCCCATCAGTTCGGTGAGTTTCAAACAGATGGAGAGTCCCAGGCCGGTGCCTCCGAAACTCCGCGTCGTGGAAGTGTCTGCTTGGGTAAATCTCTCGAACACCGCGCCGAGCCGGTCCTCGGGGATGCCGACACCGCTGTCCTCCACCGAGAAGCGCACCGTGGCCGTAGCAGTCTCCGGCCGGGCCGCTTCCACGTTGAGGTACACAAAGCCTTCATGCGTGAATTTGATGGCGTTTCCCAGAAGGTTCATGAGGATCTGGCGGATGCGCCCCGGATCGCCGATGAACCTTTTCGGTAGCGTCGGATCGTAGCGGATGATGAATTCGACGTTTTTGTCGCGGGTTTTCCCGTCCAGCAAGTCCGCGGTTTCCCCCACTGTCGAGGACAGGTCGAAGGAAATGAGCTCGATGTTCATCTTGCCCGCTTCGATCTTGGAGAAGTCCAGGATGTCGTTGAGGATAACCAGCAATGAGTTGGCGGAACGCTCCAGCGTCCGCGTAAATTCCCGCTGCTCGGAGGTCAGCGTGGTCTCCAGCAGAAGTCCCGCCATGCCGATGATGCCATTCATCGGCGTGCGGATTTCGTGGCTCATGGCCCCCAGGAATTCGCTCTTGGCGGTGTTGGCCGCCTCCGCCGTTTCCTTGGCGTGAATCAGCTGCAGCTCCATTTCCTTGCGCTCGGAAATATCCAGGAACGTTCCCTCCATCACCGGCGCGTGGCTGCCCGGGTCTTCCACGATATTGGCATTGGCCAGAACCCAGATAGGCCGCCCATCGCGGCGGCGCAGGCGAACTTCGAGATTCGTCAGCTGCCCCTGGCGTCTGAGCTCAGCCAACTGCTCTTGCCAGCGCGCCGCATCGTCATATTCGATGCTCGCACCTGCCGCCAAGAGCTCCTGGCTCGATTCGTACCCCAGAATCCTGGCGCAGGCGTCGTTGCAATTCAGCATCCGCCCGTCAACAGCGCTTCGGTACACCGCGGCCAGGGAGCGTTTGAAAAGCAGCCGGTAGCGTCCCTCGCTGGCGTCCAGCTGCAGCGACTGCGCGGAAATCCGGCGGTCCAGGACCGAAGTGATGGCCACAAAGCCGAGTACCACCAGCGTGAAGCACGTGACCCCGGCCATTCCCAGCGTCGAAACGGCCACGGCGCGGGAAACGTCGTCGATCTCCGGAGATGGTTCGAAGGAAACCGCGGCCATTCCGGTGTAGTGCATGGAGGCTACCGCCAAGCCCATGACCGCGGCAGCGGCGAGCTTTCCGGGATGCAGGGCTCTGTCTGTCTTCCGGAAATGGAACGTAAGCAACAGCGCCACCACGGAAACGACTACGGCGATGACCACCGAGGCCGCGACGATCCACGGATTGTAGTGGCACATGGCCGGCAGCCGCATCGCGTCCATGCCGATGTAGTGCATGGCGCAGATGCCTGCGCTCATCACCAGGCTGGCCACAATCACAGGAACCGGGCGCAGCTCCGCCCGGCTTACCAGCCGGAGCGTCACGGCGGAGGCGAACACCGCCGCCAAAAGAGAAACTGCCACCGTTGGCAAGTCGTACAGCACGGGAACCGGCAGGCGCAGCGCCAGCATGCCGATGTAGTGCATGCACCAGATGCCCAGACCCATGGCCGCGGCTCCACTGGCCAGCCAGGCCGTCCGGGCGCGGCCCTTGGACGCGGAAGTTCGTCCGGCGAGGTCCAAAGCCGCATAGGCTGCGCACATGGCGATGGCCACGGACAGAACCACCAGGCGCGGGTCGTACTTTTGCGGCAACAGAGTCAGCGCGGGTGTCATGGTCTTTCCCTGGTGCGGCGCCCTCGGAAAGGGCAGGAATCGAAAGCGGCAGCGCGCGAAAACACCACCGCGCCATGGACATTAGGGGTGAGCCACAGGCGAAAATCGTGGGTGGAGCTATTCACAGAAACGTGAACCTGCTTGTGAATGCTCCCAGCGGAGGGGTGCAACGGACTGGGCGCGTACCTTCAAACTATTGCTTGAATATCGCGGCGGGTCAATTGCAAAAGCCCTGGGTTTCCCAGGTAACAACCTGGTGCGCTGGCCGGGGTTGGCGGGATAAATTGCTGCTATTCTTTTGCTGCGTGGGAAGGATTGGGGATGAAGATCCTGGTTACCGGCAGCAGTGGATTGATCGGGTCGGAAGCGGTGCAGCATTTTGACCGCCAGGGGCACGAAGTTTTTGGCGTGGACAACAATATGCGGCGGGTGTTTTTTGGGGCGGCGGGGGACACGCTGTGGAATCTGGAGCGGTTGAAAAGCTCGACCCAGCGGTTTACGCATGCGGCGCTGGATATCCGCGACCGGGCGGCCATCGAGGAATTATTCGCCGCGCACCGCTTCGATTTGATCGTGCATTGCGCGGCGCAGCCTTCTCACGACAAGGCCCGGGACATCCCGCTGCTGGACTTCGAGGTCAATGCGCTGGGGACCGTCAATTTGCTGGAAGCCACGCGGCAGCGTTGCCCCGAGGCGGTTTTCGTTTTTATGAGCACCAACAAGGTCTACGGCGATGCGCCTAACGAGATTCCGCTGAAGGAACTGGAGACCCGCTACGACTACGCCCGGCCGGAGGATTTCGGCGGCGTGCCGGAGACTTGCCGAATCGACCGCACTTTGCATTCGTTGTTTGGGGCCTCCAAGGCCGCGGCGGACCTGGTGGCGCAGGAGTACGGGCGCTATTTCAAGATGAACGTGGGGGTGTTTCGCGGCGGGTGCTTGACCGGGCCTGCGCACTCCGGGGTGGAACTGCACGGATTCTTGTCCTACCTGGTGAAGGTGACCCAGGGCGGCGGCAGCTACTCGGTGTTCGGCTACAAAGGGAAACAGGTGCGCGACAACATTCATAGCCACGACGTGGTGCGGGCCATGGAGGAGTTCGCGGCGAACCCGCGGCCGGGCGAGGTTTACAACCTGGGCGGCGGGCGGGAAAACAGCGTGTCGATGATCGAAGCCATCGCGCAGATCGAGCAGTTGACCGGGCGCAAGCTGGATTGGCGCTATGTCGATGAGGCGCGCAAGGGCGACCACATCTGCTACATCTCGGATTTGAGCAAGTTCAAGAGCCACTACCCGAATTGGAAAATCACACGCAGCCTTCCGGCCATTCTCGAGGAGATGGTGGGGCGGTGGCCCGCCTAGCGGAGCCTGCGTGGCGACCCGCACGTGAAGCCACGCTTCCACGGTTCGAGCCAACCTCGACAACTACAGCGGCACTCAGTTCACGGCCCAATCCTTTGGGGCCGCCTCGCTGGCGGTCTGCCTAGTATATCAGATAGTACAAATATCTACTAGCTAAGTTATGATACTATGTCGTACATTACACGTAGTGGTTACGGCACAAGGCCCTGCGGTGTGGTCGATCGCGACGACGAGAAAGCGGGTGCGACATGCTTACGTTTTTCACCACGGCCAAGCCTTTTCGGGGCCATGCCGGGACCATCCAGCGCAATGCGCTGAAGAGCTGGACGCTGCTGCATCCGGACGTGGAGGTGATTCTTTTCGGCGACGAGGAAGGCGCCGCGGAAACCGCGCGGGAACTGGGGATTCGCCACGAGCCGCACGTGGAGCGCAGCGAGTACGGCACCAAGCGGCTGGATTACCTGTTCACCACGGCGCGGTCGCTGGCGCGGCACGAGGTTCTCTGCTACGTGAACTGCGACATCATCCTGATGGAGGATTTCTGCCAGGCTCTGGAGCAGGTGCGGGCGGCGCATTCGCGATTCCTGATGGTGGGGCGGCGCTGGGACGCGGAGATTTGGGAGCCGTACTACTTCACCCGGGAGAACTGGCAGGCGCGGCTGAAAGGGGTGATCCGCCAAAGAGGCCGGCAGCGAACACCGGAGTGGATCGACTACTTCGCTTTCAGCCGCGACCTGTATGGTTCCACGATACCGCCGCTGGTCGTGGGCCGAGTGCACTGGGATCATTGGCTGGTGTGGCGAGCCCTGGCCTGCAAGGAACCGGTGGTGGATGTTTCTCCGTGCGTCATGGCCATTCATCAGAACCACGACTACGGCTATCACCCGCAAGGCAAGCACGGCGTCTGGCACGACGAAGAATCCCGCCGCAACCACCAGCTCGCTGGTGGTTGGAAACATTTCCGCACCATCGCCGATGCCACCGCGATCTTGTGCGCGGATGGCTTGAAGTCTAATACCGACCGCTATCTGGCCGTGTTGGAACGCTACTTGAAACAGGCCGGCCGCATGCTGCTCTTCGACGTGTGGCAGCCGACGAGCTTTTTCCTGCTCTCCATTACCCGACCGCTGCGCCGCCTGCTGCGCTCGCGCAACGTGACGCTTGCGCGCCCCCGCCAGAACGTATAGCAGCTTGAAAGAATACAAAGATGCCGGCCCCTCTTGTTACCGTGCTCATCGACACGCACAACTATGGGCGTTACATCGAGGAGGCGGTCGGCAGCGTGCTGGCGCAGGATTTTCCGACGGAACAAAGGGAGATTGTGGTTGTGGACGACGGTTCCACGGACGATACCGAGGAGCGTCTACGGCGATTCGGAGATTCCATCAGCTATCTGCGGAAGCCGAACGGCGGACAGGCATCGGCGTTCAATTTTGGCCTGGAGAGATCCAGCGGGAAGATCGTGGCCTTTCTGGATGCGGACGACTACTGGCTGCCGGGGAAACTGCGGCGCGTTGCCGACGAGTTTGAGCAGCATCCCGACGCGGGCATGGTCTATCACAAGGTCCGCGAATTCCATTCGCAGCGAGGTGTTTTCAAGGACGGAGGACTTCCCCTGCTTTCCGGGTTCCTTCCGGCCAACGCGAAAGACCTGCTGAGCTACGTTCTGTATCCGACCTCCTCTCTGGCATTCCGGCGCAGCGCGCTGCAGCCCTTGCTGCCCATTCCCGAGAAGTTGACGATTCAAGCCGATGCGCATCTGTCCGCGCTGATCGTTTTTCTCGCGCCGATCGTGGGGGTGCCGGAGTGTTTGGCGGTGTACCGGGTGCACGGGCAAAATCTGTTTGCGGGACCGTCTGGCGCGAGCAGCGCGCGACAGGAACTGCGCCTCAAAACGCGACGGGTGCTGGTCGACGGGATGAAGGTGTGGCTGGACGAACGGGGCTACAATCTGCGGCAATCCGACCTGCATGCGTTCTTCAAGCAATGGGACCTGTCGCAGGAGAAGGACGAGTTCGTGGCGAAGCCGCCCGGCCGGGTGAAGATTTCGCGCCACCTGATGCAATACGCCCACTTTTACGCGCCGCAATTGACATGGCGGCACCGGGCGGTGACATATGTCAATGCGGCGGGGTCGCTGGTGGTGGGCTATAAGAACGTCCACCTACTGGATGAGTGGCGGGTGGCGGTGAAGCGGGCGCTGCGGGGTGCGGGCGGGCCCATGGTGGCAGGCGAGCGCACGGGGGTTACTGGGGAGGAGAGACGGCCTTCCCATTGAGGGCCCCCACCCCCTTTCCTTACATCGTTTTGATTCTATTGGTGTTAGATTCAGAAATTGCGTAACGTTTTGATTTTGCTGGCCTTGAAGTCTTTTGTTTTCAGTGTTGAGGGTCGGAGATCGTAACATTTTGATTGCAGGTTAGTTAAAGTCGTTTGTTTTGATAACGATGTGTTGTATTTGCAACGTTCAGATTCTAAAACGGTTAGGGTCTTGAAGCTCCACTCCGCTTTTACCCCCGACGAAAACAAAAAGAGCGCCGATTGACGGCGCTTTGGGCGAGATTTTTACTGGGTGAGATATTACCACAGGAGTACCTATGGAGTCAAGGGGTTTTTGTGCGGATAGGGGTAGATGAAATGGGAGAAAAGCGCCCGCCACGGTCGGCGGCCGCTACAGGTGCCGTACGGGACGTGCGCGATGAATGCTGGTTACGGCTGGGCGGGCTTGGATTGTAGGAGGCGGCGGTTGAGCGCCGGACTCTAAGGATGTCGTAGACTTGGGTTGGGAAGATCGGTAGGCTCGCTCCAAGTTATAATTTTTTCCCGATATGAGTCTGTGGAAGGCGCGGCGTTGACCGGCAAACCGTTTATCAGCGTTTTGATTGATACGTACAACCACGAGCGCTTTATCGAGCAGGCGATCGTGAGCGTGCTGGAGCAGGGGCTTGGGGAGGGCGAGCGGGAAATTCTGGTGGTGGATGACGGGTCGACGGACCGTACGGCGGAGATGGTGCGGAAATTCGAGCCGCGGGTGCGGTTGATCCGCAAGGCCAATGGAGGGCAGGGGTCGGCGTTCAATGCGGGGATTCCGGAGTGCGCGGGCGAGATTGTAGCGTTTCTGGATGGGGATGACTGGTGGGCGCCGGGAAAGCTGGGGCGGGTGGCCGATGCGCTGGCCGAAGATGCAGCCATTGGTTTGGTGGGGCATGGGATTACCGAGGTGTATTCCGACGGGCGGGAACACATGGAGCTATTGCGCGAAACTCCGCGTTTTCGGGTCGACTCGAAAGAGGGAGCAAAGGCGTTTCGATTACGAAAGAGCTTTCTGGGGACCAGCCGGATGACCTTGCGGAAGAAAATTCTGGGGAAGATCGGGCGGGTTCCGGAGACGCTGACGTTCGAGGCCGACGAATACCTGTTTACGCTGGCAGGGCTGTTCGGCGACGTGCTGATTTTGCGGGAGTCCCTGACGTATTACCGGCTGCATGAAAACAACGCGTTTCAGATCGCGGACCCCAGCAACGCGGCGGCGCGACGGAAGCAAAAGGTTCTGGCGGCGCTGGCAGACTCGTTACGCGAGAAATTGCAGGAGCTGCATGCGCCGGAGGATGCGGCGGAAATCATTTTGGAGTCGGTGGAGACCGAGGCGGATCTCCTGCGGTTGATGACCGACGGGGGCTTTCCGTGGGAGACGGTGCGGACGGAACTGCGAAACTACGGCATCACGCACGAAAAGGCTTCGACGGCACATTGGCTTTTCAAATGCGCGGCGCTGCTGCCGGCCTGCCTGCTGCCCGCGCGGCGGTATTACTCGTTGCGGCGGGAATTTGCCCGGAACGGGGCCTATCGCAAGGCGCGGGAGAAGTGGCTGCCCTTTCCGGAGCCGGAACACGTGGACCGCTACCGGACGACGAGGCCCTGAGGAATGGAGCAAGCGCGGCGCGCTGAAGAGCGGCTGAACATATTGATGAGCGCGGGGGTGCCGAAGAAGCGCGAAGGCGGCGTGGCGGCCATCGTTTACAACCTGGGACGCGAGCTGGAAAACCTGGGGCATCGGGTGACGTACGTCTTTCTGGACGACCTGGTGGCGGCCGGTTCGGTTTCCGGGCGATTCTCGGAGTTGGTTTTTTCGTTCCGGCTGGCGCGATACGTTATAGAGAACCGCGAGAAATTTTCGCTGGTTAACTTGCATGCGCCGTCCGGGCTGGTTTACGGAATACGCCGGCGATGGCATGGGGCAACGGGTTATCCGCCGTATGTAATGACGCTGCACGGGCTGGAAGAAAGGCGCGTGCATGTGATGAGCCGGGAAGTGAAGAAGGGGCGGGCCTGGAATTTCAATTGGAAGAACCGCGCCTGGCATCGCTGCTACCATTTTCCGAGGTTCCGCTGGGCGATCCGGACGGCGAACGGCGCTCACGCGTACAGCCGGGACGTGTGGAATTTTCTGCTGCTTAAGTACAATCTCGACGCGGAACGCGCGGCGTATATCCCGAACGGAGTGGAGCGGCGTTTTTTTGTTCCGCGGCAGTACGCGGCCGGCGAGAAATTGCGACTGCTGTATGCCGGGACGTGGCTGGACCAGCGCGGGATTTTTTATTTGCGCGATGCGCTGCGAAATCTGGCGCCGCGGATGCCGGGGTTGACGTTGACGATTGCCGGGGCTGGGGTTCCCGCAGAGGAGCTTTTTGGCTTTTTCGGGAAAGACTTGGCGCCATATATCGTGGTGCGGCCGGTGGTTCCTTCGGAGGGCATGCAGGAGCTTTACGCGGAGCACGACATTTTTGTTTTTCCCTCGCTGATGGAGGGCTTGCCTTCCGTTTTGCTGGAAGCGATGGCCAGCGGCATGCCGGTAATCACCACGGAGACGTGCGGGATGCCGGACGTGGTGGAAAATGAGTTTAACGGCCTGCTGATTCCGCCGGCGGATGCGGGGGCTTTAGAGGGAGCGATCCGGCGATTGGGTGAGTCGGTGGAGTTGCGGCAGAAACTGGGAGAGGCGGCGCGGGAGTCGATGCGGAGGTATACCTGGGAGCGGGCAGCGGGGATGCTGGAGGCGCTGTTCCGGCGAGTGCTGGGGGCGGAAGGCTCGGCAGGTCGATGATCACGCTGGGGATAAATTATTCGCAGATGCATGATTCGTCGGCGTGCCTGGTGCGCGACGGGGAATTGCTGTTTGCGGTGGCGGAGGAACGGCTGAGCCGGGTGAAGCACGACGCCGGGTTTCCGCGGCTGGCGATTCAGGCTTGTTTGGATTTTGCGGGGATGGGGGCGGGGCAGGTCGATGAGGTGTGTTTTGGGTGGCAGGCGGCGGGGCCGGTGTACCGGCACGATTTGAAATTGTACGCGCTGGGGGAATTGCCGATTACCTATCTGAACGTGCTGAATTCGACGCGGCATTTTGCGAGCATGTGGCATCAGGAGTCGGGGGCAAAACGGTTCGCGCAAATTTTCGGGGAGGGCAAGGCGCGGATGCGCTTTGTGGACCATCATTTGGCGCATGCCATCAGCGCGTACGCGTATTCGGGTTTCGAAGACGCCGCGATTGTGATCATGGATGGGCGCGGGGCTTGGGAGGCGACGTCGATTTGGCACGGAAAAGACGGGCGGATCGAGCATGTGTCGACGATTCCGTTTCCGGATTCGGTGGGATTGTTTTACAGCGAGTTCACGGCGTATCTGGGGTTTCTGAGGAACAGCGACGAGTGGAAAGTGATGGGATTGGCGCCGTACGGGCACGCTGGAGTGAAGCTGGATGCGTTTATCGACGCCGACGCGGGGCCCTATCGCGTACACACGAAACGATTGAATGGAAACGGAGCGGGATCCTTTTCGGGGATGACCGCGCTGCTGGGGGCGGCGCGCGCGCCGGAAAGCGAGATCGACGAGCGGCACAAGGATATTGCTTACGCGGTGCAGGACTGCTGCGAGCGGGCGATGATGAGCGTGGTGCGGATGGCGCTGGAGAAAACGCGCAGCCGGAATTTGTGTTTGGCGGGCGGGGTGGCGCTGAATTCGAAGGCCAACGGGAAGATTGCGGCTTCCGGGTTGGTGGAGAAGATTTTCGTGCAGCCCGCGGCGTCGGATGACGGAGTGGCGTTGGGGGCGGCGCTGGCGCCCTATGCGGATGGCGGCGGGAAATTGCCGAACAAAGCAATGCGCCACGCTTATTTTGGGCCGAGCTTTGATGACGCGGCCATCGAGACAGCGCTGCGGACTTACAAGTTGCGCTACACGCGGGTGGATGATCCTGCGGGTGTGGCGGCCGAACTATTGTCGCGGGGCAAAATTCTCGGGTGGTTCCAGGGGCGCATGGAGTTTGGGCCGCGGGCGCTGGGAAATCGATCGATTTTGGCCGATCCGCGCGATCCGGAGATGACCGTGAAGGTGAATAATGCGGTGAAATTCCGGGAATGGTGGCGGCCGTTTGCGCCGTCGTTGAAAAAAGAAGGGGCGGGGGAGTTTTTGGAGAGTGCGACGGATTCGCCGTTCATGATTTTGACGGCGCAGGTGCGGGCGGAGAAGCGCGGGGTGATTCCGGCGGTGACGCACGTGGACGGCAGCGCGCGGCCGCAGACGGTGGAGAAGGAGGTCAATCCGCTATATTGGCGGTTGATCGACGAGTTTGGCGCGCGGACCGGCGTGCCGGTGGTCATGAATACTTCGTTCAATTTGCGCGGCGAGGCCATCGTGCATACGCCGACGGATGCGGTGCGGACGTTTTTTAGTTCGGGCATGGATGCGCTGGTGATCGGCGGGTTCCTCGTCGAAAAATGAGCTTAAGGCGAAAATGAAGGAGCGGCGAATTGTGGCGCTGCTGGGACGTCGGGATGAGCCGACCGACGCGGTGGAGGAGTATTGCCGGTACCTCGGAGATGCGCTGCGGGCTCACGGGTTTGCGATGGAATTGGCGAGAGTGGCGTGGGCGGAGCGTGGTTGGCCGGGGGCGTTGCGGGAGCTTCGGCGGCAGGCTGCTGGCTGGCGCGGGCAATGGGTGCTGCTGCAATACACGGCGCTGGCTTGGTCGGGGCGCGGATTTCCTTTGCGGTTTCCGCGGGTGATGAGCGTGCTGCGCGATGCGGGGGCGCGGGTGGCGGTGGTGTATCACGATGTGGAGCCGTATGCCGGCGGGCGGGTGGTGGATAGGATTCGGCGGCGGGTGCAAATCCATACGATGCGCGGGGCGGTGGAGGCGTCGGAGGTGGCGGTCTTTACCATTCCTACGGAGAAACTTTCTTGGGGACCGCCGCGACGCAACAGCGACGTGTTTATTCCCGTGGGCGCGAATCTTCCGGTCGCAATGGCGGCAGAGAACGCCGGCGAAAAGGGCGATCTGGATGATGGGGGACCGACGGCGGCGGTGTTTGGGATTACTGGCGGCGACGCTGGTGTAGAAGAGACGGCGCGAATTATCGAGGCGGTGCGGTTCGCGGTGGGGCAGGTTGGAAAGATGCGCTTGGTCGTGCTGGGACGGAATTCGGAGTCGGCGGAAGCGAGGTTGCGCCAAGATTTGCGCGATGTTCCCGTGGAGGTGCGGATTCTTGGCGTGGTTGCGGCGGAGAAAGTTGCGGGCTTGCTGTCGGCGGCGGACGTTCTTGTGTTTGTGCGCGGAGCGATTTCGAGCCGGAGGGGGAGCGCGATTGCGGGGATCGCCTGCGGACTGCCGGTGATTGCGTGGTCGAGTGCGGAGACGGCGGCGCCGATTACGGACGCAGGAGTGGTTCTGATTTCGAGAGAGGAGCGGGCGCAGCTGGGGGAGGCGCTGGCTCGAGTACTGGGGGACCGGGGCTACCGGGCTGCGTTGGTAGAGCGGAGCCGCGAAGCGCATCGGAAGTTTTTTGCGTGGCCGGCGATCGCGGCGCGGTACGCGGAGTTTCTAGGTTAGGCGGATGGTTTGCGCCGAAAGGTCAGGGCCCGTTCCGGTGCGAGGTTCGGCTGCGAGCGGGGCGCGAGGCGGCTTTGGGAAACTTCGCGGAAGCCAGCCAACGGCGCAGGACGGTCAAGGAGCGAGGCTTGACGTCGTGGAAGGCGACGCCCATGCGATGGGAACTTGCGTGGACGATGGTCCCTTGGGTCTCGAAGGATTCCGTAGCGGTGCTAATTTTGAGGTGAACCGCGGGGCCTTGTAGGGGTCGATCGCCGGCGCCCATGGAGCAGCCATGCAAACCGAGGTCGGTTACGTACGAAGTGACTTGACCGCCCGATTCGTCGAGGACTTCTACGGGGGCGATGAATTGAAACCTGATCGCCCGGCGCCGTTCTTTTTCCATCGGAGTAAGGTCCGAGGGCCGGAGTAGCTATCGTAACTCAGATTGCCGAGATCTGCGCGGGAGAATGTCTGTTCCCTGGGGCGAGATGAAAGCTGCACCGCCCGTTCACTTGCAGAGAGCCTCGATCAGGGTTTCCTTTTTTTCCTCGGCGAGTTGCGTAAGAGAGTCGAGGGACGCGAAATACCCGGCGAACGCAGCAGCCGCTAATCCCGCAAAGGCCTCCGCCGGGAGCCAGGGACTTGCGGTCCAACGGCCGATGAGCAGGATGAGCGAACAGATTGCGGCAAGAATAATTTGGGCGCCGAAGCCGACCCACACGGCCACACCGGAATTGCGCTGCCCACGCAGGGACCCGAACTCCATTTTTCGGGGGAAGCTGAGGGAAGCCCAGTTGGCGATGGAGAATTGCCCGGTTACGGCGAAGACCAGGGCGGCGAGAGTTGCCGCGAGGGCCGGCGGTGATGGCAGGCCGACGCGCAGGGCCAGGACCCCCAACGCGACGAGCACCTCAAAAACGAGCACCAATGCGTGGACCAAATTCTTTCCGAGAAAGACGTCGCGAAAACGCAGGGGCGCAGTGAAATAGGTTTGGATGCCGCGGCCTTCGTAGGCAAAGCAATTGTAGGCGGGCATCATCAACATGAGCATCAGGTAGCCCATCATTCCCGGGAAAAACAGGTCCGGCGTGACGCCGCTACGAGCCATGGACGGATGTTTGCCGCCGAACTGGGAGCTGAAAAGCAGGACCAGGAGCGGCGGCATCACCAGAGAGACCAGGACAAAACTGTTGCGCGTGAGATAGCGGAAATCTTTTCGCACGAGAGCGGCTACCTGGGGAGACAGCCATGCCAGTAGATCGGGCGACGCCGGCCTTCGGGAGACCGCGCGGGCCGCGGCACGCGCCGGAGCGGCGGACTCGCTGAGTTCCTCACCGCGATACTGGGCCGCGAATCTTCGCCACAGCAGTACGCTGAAAAATAAGGCATAGACAAAGAGCCCTGCCGCGCCTTGTAAAACGCCATCGAGATGGTGCCCGGCGCCGGCGGCAATGGCGCGGCCGGCGAATCCCGGAGGAAAGACCGATAGATACGGCACGAATCGCAGCAAGCGGGAAGGCACGCCATGTTGGTACTGTTCGACGAGCGGCCTGATGAATTGCAGAGAAACGCTGAGCAGGATGAATAATCCGACGAGGAGTTCGCGAGTGCGGCGGCGGGCCATCAGGCGTTCAAACCAGGAAGCCAGGAGCCGCTCGAGGGTGACGTTCATCCAAATAAAAAGCGCGACGACCAAGAGCATGGCCGGCAGAACAGCCGGGTCGGCGGCCGCGGCGCCGAGCGTCATGGCGATCAGCCAGCAGACGGCGGCGACGGCGGCGAAATCCGCGAAGCCGTAGGCGAGGGCGATCAGGTAAAAGGCGCCGAGGTTCAGCGGGAAGCGCAGCAAGGTGCGAAATTCAAAAGTGGCGCCAAATCCGGCCATGAAAATGTGCACGACCTGCCAGAAAATGAAGACGGCCCAGAACAGCCAGACCATCCAAGTGGAGCGACCTCCGGACAAGAAACTGTAAGCGCCCCAGTAGAAAGCGAAACTCAAGCCCACCACCAGGAGACTGGCGAAGATGGCGGCCCAGATCATACCGATCAGGTCCAGCCGAGAATTTTTCCGGCGCAGCTGGTTGCGCAAGATGCGCCAGCGCAGGCCGGCGACCAGCCCGATTTGCTCGCCGATGCCGGGCGTGGCGGCTACATCAGCCACGAGAGTTCCTCCATTTGAGGACGGACTTCACCGCCCTGGCCCAAGATCGAGAGGAAAATCTGCTCCAGCGTGCTCTTGCCGCCTTCCTCGCCGGCGGCGCCGGCGCGGAGTTCTTCGATGGAGCCTTGTGCGACCAGGCGGCCCTTGTGAATGATGGCGACGTGGCTGCAGAGACGCTCGACGATTTCGAGGACGTGGGAGGTGAGAAAAATGGTGACGCCGCGCTCGGTCATGCGGCCCAGCAAGGCTTTGAGCGCGCCGGCCGCGAGGGCGTCAACGCCCTCGAAAGGTTCGTCGAGGAACAGGATGCGCGGGCCATGGATTACCGCGGCGGCGAGGGCCAGCTTTTTTTGCATGCCGTGGGAATAGTCGGCAATCACCGACTTGGGGCGGTCGGCGAGCTGCATGAATTCGAGGAGCTCCTCGGAACGCTGCCGGGTTGTGGCGCGATCGAGCCCATACATCCGGCCGACGAAATTCAAGTATTCCGAGCCGGTCAAGCGCTCGAAAAGGCCCATGCCTTCCGGAACGACGCCGATCTGGCGTTTGACGGCGACGGGGTCGGAGGCAAAATCGATTCCCAGGAGCTGCACGCGGCCGGAAGTGGGCGCCAGCAGGCCGGTGAGCATTTTGATGGTTGTGGATTTGCCGGCGCCATTAGGCCCGAGGAAGCCGAAGAATTGCCCGGCCGCGACCGTTAGATCGATACCGTCCACGGCCGTCAAGCCGCCGAAGCGTCGGGTGAGTTTTTCGGTCACTATGGCAGCGCCGGACACCGGGGGGTCCCCATTTCTTGGAGCTTAAGTATTCCAACCAGACTCTAACATGACATCGTCAGGCATCCGGGCTTGCACCGGAGTCCAGAGTGGTACGGAGAGAGTGCGGATGAGATTTCAGAGGGAGGATTTGTTGGGTTGCGAGGAAGCGCCAACGAGCTGGGTTTCCCTGGCCGGTAAGGCCGCAAGGACCGCGGGCAATTCCACGCGGAATACCGCGCCACCCTGTTGGGAGTTGTAACACAGGATCTTTCCGGCGTGCTCCTGCACGATGCCGAAACAGATGCTCAAACCCAGACCGGTGCCCTTGCCGACAGGCTTAGTGGTGTAGAAGGGATCGAATACGCGATGAGGTTCCTTGATGCCGGGCCCGGTATCGGAAAAGAGCACGACGACGTTACCGCGATCGCGGATCGTTTTGATGGTGAGCACGCCGCCTTCGGCCGCCTCCATGGCGTCCACGGCGTTGTTGATGATGTTGAAGAACACCTGCATGAGTTGGTTGCCGTCGCCGCGGACGCCGGGGAGAACCGATTCCAATTGCAACTGGACGCTGGTTTTAGGCGAACGGTCGAGGGCGCGGAGTTGCATGGCATTGGTGACGACGGTGTTGATGTCCAGGAGCGTGCGCTCCGCCGGCACTTGGCGGGCAAAGCTGAGCAGGTTGCCCACCAGGGTCTTGGTACGGCGGGCTTGATCGCGAATTTTACCGGCGGTGGCGCGGGCTTTGTCAGGCAAGGTCATGTCGTCGGCCAGGAGATCGGAAAAGCCGAGAATGGCCTGCAAAGGATTGTTGATTTCGTGCGCCGCGCCTGCCGCCAGCTGCCCCAAAGAAACAAGTTTCTCGGTGTGCACGAGTTGCGATTGCAGGCGTTGCAGGTTTTCGATGGATTGTTCGGATTTTGCCAGCAATCGGGCGCGATCGGTGTCCGCGATGTGGGTTCGCAGGAACACAATGAGCGCCAGAGGCACGGAGGCGATCAAGGTGGTCATCAGCCGGTAGTCGCGGACCTCGCGGGCGTCCTGAGAGTAACGCAACGTGTAGATGGCGAAAACGGGCAGGGATATTACCGCGGCCATCGCCAGGCGTGAAGCCCAGGCGCCTTCCGCGCGCTGCTTGTCGGCAGCCTCGGGTCCGTTTTCGAAGGGCACGTCCAGGGCCGCTTGGTTGCGATAGGCCATAAGCCCAGCGAGCGCATACCACAGGAATGAGGAGACCAACGGGAGATCGTACAGGCTGCCGGTGTAATACTTGTTCACGCTGATGGCCGTGTTGATCATCAGCGAGGAGAGCATATACAGCGTGGCGGCGCCGAAAAGATGAGCATAAACAAACCGCCACGCGCCTTGCGCTCTCAGCCAGAGGGCACCAAACCCACCGACGATGACCATGTTTTGAATATTGGTCACCACGTCGTAGTTGAAGTTGTACTGTGCTTCCGATGGCGTGGCGTAGATCCAAGGGAAGACCACGAAGGCGTACAGGAAGGTCCACCAGGTGAGCAACAGCACAAAATCGAGATACCCGAAACGCATTTGCGGCTCACCGCGCTGGCGATGGGGCTGCAACACCAGAGCCGCCATGATCGGAATACCGCGCAGGAAGTAAACAATGTCGCCGCTATAGGCCACCGGCATGGGCTGGTGTACGTAGACTTCGTAATAGGTCCACTCGAATTGGCCGAGCATCCACATGGTGCAACTCAAGGCCAGCAGCATCCAGAAGATGTTGCGGCGCCAGTGCGGAGTGCCTGCGTTGAGCAATAGGCCGGCGTTGGCCACCAGCGGAACGAGGCATTGCACCAGATTGCCGAACGTCGAAAGGGATTGACTGCCTTTGGGAAGCGACAGCGACACCCCTGCATACGTGGCTATAACCAGGAGCCACAGTCCCACAAAAATACCAATGGAGCGGGAAGAGGGCATGCTAGTGCGTGTTCCTAGTCTAAGCGGGAAACGTCTGGGTAGACCGCCGGTGAGCCTTTCGATGGCGTAAGGATAAACGGAGCCCAGGGGAATTTGCCCGTTTGGCCAGGGGTTTGCGCTCCGGGACGTTTCCGTTGCAGCGATGCTTACGGTTTAGACTGCGGCTGGAAGGCGTCGGGCGGGTCCAGATAGCACTGCTTCCAGAAATTATCCGGCGAGAGCGAGCCGGCCGCAAATTGCTGTGCGCCGGAGAGCGTGCTGGCAATGATCCCGCCGTCGGCGGAGTCGAAGATTACCACCACGCCTTCCACCGGCGGCGTGGGGGACGCGGACTCGGAGGAGAGTTTGCGAAACAGCGACGCGGCGAAACTGAGCTTGGCCTGAGTACCCGTTTCTTTGGGGTCCTGCGAAACCGCCTGTACCGTATAAATCTTTACCGTCTTAGCCCGCAGCGCTTCCCACCCGCCTGGGAAGGTGCTGTTTTCTTCGCGCTCCAGGCGAAACGCTGGCGGTTTTTCGGAAGAGGCTGCGCCGTTCGGCGACTTCAAGCGGGCGGCGATGAACTCCGGGAGTTCCAGGCTGCCGCGGCGAATGTATCCGCGCGAGGCGCCGGAAATCTGCACGTGGATCCAGTCTCCATCGGCATCGAGAAATTCAAATTCGTCGTCGGCTGCCGCGGAAAAAAGGACTCGGGAGCCTTCGGCTGCTCGCGCTACAACGGGCGTGCCGCTTTTTTTCACCACCACCAGGTTGAGGGGATGAGCCTGATTGCGTTGCACTTCCTGCAGCGTTTGGAGTTCCGCGTTGAGCTGCCGCATGCGCCTCTCTTCGGCTTCGCGCTTCGCTCGGAGAGCAGCTACTTCATCGGTGGCCACTGGCGCGGGGGACGGCGATGCTCCCCCGAAACCCTTATTCGCGGAAAGGGAAGTGCCGGGCAGATCTGTGGAGAGGTCGAGCTTCGGCTTGGGAGCCTGCACATCCGAGCGAAGGACGGAGGTGGGCGATTTTCCGCCGAACTTTTCGGTGAGGCGGTCGAGCAAATCGAGCTCCAGGCGACCGTTTGACGGCAAGACCTGATAGCCGGACTTGGAGGGGTCGGGATCGGCGTACCAGGCAGTGATTTTAGCGGTAAGCCGAACGATGGTGCCATCCGGCGAGGCGGGCAGCAGATCGATCGAAAACTGATAGAAGGCCCGCTCGAAGCGATTGAGGGGCTGGCCGCTGGTGGCGACAAAACCTTCGACGGTCGGCAATTTCTGGCCGGCGTACGCCTGGAGACTTTTCAAGGCGCTGTCGACCTCGTCCTTTGATTTCTCGAAAGTGCGCGCGTAAGGAACGGCTTGAGCGGCGGCTCGCGGCAGGATTGCCGCGCTCAGGACCAGCGCTATCAACGAGAAAAGAACCGAGGAGCGACCGAGTGAGGAGCGTCGCCGGATCACGGAAGGGATTCCAGTTGGTCGAGAGGCAGCCAGCCGCGCTGGCCGTCGGGGGTCTCAATACCGAGCCAGCGTGGTGTGACGATCACGATCACCACGTCGGTGTAAGCGGCCAGGGCGGCGACGTTCGCAGCGGAGCGAAATGGCGCCGCCTTCAGATCCGCGCCGGGGGCCTTGACCCTTTCCTGCACTTGGTGGCGCAGAGCCTGCACGCGCTGCTCGAGATCCTGCGTGGAGGACTGGGCCGTGGCGAGGCGGGTGGTTTCGTCCTCGCGCTGGTGGATTACGGTCTGCCTGGCGAGGTCAATGCTTTCGCGGCGGCGTTTTGTATCAGCGGCTTCCTGCTCCGCAAATTGGATGGCTTGTAGCCGATCCTGAATTACTTTGTACTCGCTGGATTCGACGGTACCGTCGGATTGATGAACGGTGCGGCGCGAGTTCTCTACGAAGATGGCGTCGATGCGTAAACGCGTGCGGTCGGATGCGACGCTGGTCACCACGTAGCGGACCGCGATGGTGCCTTGATCGGCGCTTTCCCGGAAATGGCGTGGGGCAATGGCGTCGGTGCGAATTTTGTAGAACACTTTGCCGGCGGCCTTCCAGGGCTCGAATAACGGCGTGGACTCCGCCACCTTTGCGCCGGTCAGCGTTTTCTCTTTTTCAAAAATATAGGTGCCGTGAATGATTTGATCGTCCAGGTCCTCCTGGAGGGCTTGCAGTACGTCGTCCAGCGACGCGGAGAATTCCGTGACGAAGGTGGCGCTGGGTAAGTCGCGCTGATTTGCGGCGCGCAGTGGGGGCGTCGCGAAAAGCGGGCCCAGGAGGGCGACAGTGAGCGCGGCTGCCAACGTCTGGGCCAGGAGGCCTCTTGGGGCGGCGGCGTCCGGCGTTGGACGCAGGACTACCTGCCGCATGACTCGTGAAGAAGAACCGCCCATAGTCGGTCAACCTACGGTGACGCATGTACTTGGTACTCCGCTGAGCGAGGGCTGTCAATCTCGAAAACGGAGAGATGGCTGGCGGCGCCCTTCTCAGTTGAAGGGTAGAACTAGTACCGGCGTTTTGAGGCGTCGAGCAAAAAATAAATTTAGAAAAATAAGAAAAACTCTTGCATTCGACTTTTTGTGGGAGTAAATTCCCGGACGGTTCAGGGACGTGGGGATTGATCCGTTCTTTTTTGCTGCGAAGAACAGGGTCCGATTCTCTATGGGCGTGTTGTCTACATCCGCATTGGAATCGCGCACGAGGCACTGCCGGCCTGTCCGGCGTAGGGTGCTGTGTGTGCCTGCTCTCCTCCCTGATCGCGCAATCCCAGAAAAATACGATTGCTTGTGCCAGTGCTGATTGGCTTGCGGAGGAGGATGTATGTTCCAGTGGACACCGCATTTGGAAAAGAAAAAGATCTCGTGGGCACTATCGGCCGTTCTGTCCGGGCTTCTGATTCTCGCCATTGCACTTGCCGATAGTCATCCGGCCAACGCCCTGCCGTTACCCGGCGTGAAGGTTCGCGCCATCCCGGCGTTCGCACGAAAATATGGATTGCCGTGCTCCTCCTGCCACGAGGCATGGCCGAAGTTAAGTCCCTTCGGGCAATCGTTCAAGGACAATGGCTACCAGTTGGGAAACGACCGCGACGCGCCCATTTTCCAGCAGCCGGCGTATTGGCCGATTGCGCTGCGCATCACGCCGAACTGGCATCGCGAGAGCAGCGACCGCCAAACGCTGGATGATCCGAACAACCCGGGCGGCACTATCGAGCAAAAGGTCACCACCCACGGCTTCGACCTGACCGGCATGGACCTGCTTACCGCCGGTACGCTCGCAAAAAACATCAGCTTCCTGCTGGTGCCTTCCAGCGATGAGACCGGAGCATTCCATTTCGAATCGGCCAACGTGCGCTTCAGCAATTTGCTGGGTTCGAGCTGGCTGAACATCAAGGTCGGCAAGTTCGAACTGGACAACCTGATTTCGGAAAAGCGCATTCTGACGCTGTCTGGCAATGGAGGCTTCTACCAGGCCTACCACTTCGCGCCGGTGGGCGACATCAATACGTTCGGCCTGGGCGACAACCAACTCGGTGCGGAGTTGATGGGGCACTCGAAAGACGACCGCACGCGCTACTCGATCTCGCTGTTGAGCAGCAATGACGGAAACGTGGACGTCCCCAACGGCCACGGGTACGACACGTTCATGACCGTGAGCCAAGCCTTCCAGGTGGGAAGCCTGGGATTGCAGCGCGTCGGGGCCTTCGCGTACATCGGGCGGGCACCGACTTATTTTTCGACGCAGGGAGGCGGGCAGACGCTGGTCGATGGCCTAGGCCAGAAGTCCTTCTATCGAGTCGGATTGTTGGGTCTGTGGTACATCAAGAAACTTGACTTCTCGACGATGTGGACCCATGCCAGCGACAACGCGTTGTTGGCGACCGGCACGCCTGCAAATCAGGATCTGCCGACCGGGGCGAGGTCGCCGGTGTGGGACGGCGGAATGATCGAAACGCATTACACGGTGAATCCACAACTCATTTTGGTGAACCGTTACGAGCTAATCCGTATGTCTCGCCAAGCGCTGGCGACGAACCCAGGCAATTTGGGGGACATCGATTCCCTCACGTTCGGTTACCGCTACTATCCGTTTATCGGGAGCCGAGCGGGTTTCGCGTTCCACAACGAATATTCCATTGTTCGACAGCGCGGGGTTTCGCAGGCTGGCTTGGATATAACCACCAGCAGCGTCTTGCTCGGCTTCGACTTTGCGTTCTGAGGAGGATGACACCCATGAGCGCGACGCACACTACATCGAAGTGCACCTTGATTTTGGGACTCCTTCTCGCCCTGCCGCTTTTTACTTGCGGGCAGGAAGCACATGTCGGCAACCTCACCGGACACACGGGCGCCGGCAGGGATCTTTATTTCCGCTACTGTTGGGGCTGCCACGGGTTCCGTGGCGACGGCAACGGCGAAAACGCGCCGTACTTGAATATTCTGCCGCGTAATTTCGTGGCCGCAACGTTCAAGTGCCGTTCCACGGTGACCGGCACGCTGCCGACCGATCAGGATCTTTACAATTCCATTGGCCGCGGCTTCAACAACAGCAACATGCCGTCGTGGATTGCCCTGACGGACCAGAATCGCATCGACCTCATCGCGTTTATCAAGACTTTTTCGCCGCGGTGGAAAACCGACAAGGCGGGGACCCCGATCACGGTGCCGCCGGAGCCCAAGCTCACCATCGAAAGCATCAAGCATGGGCAAGAGCTTTTC
This sequence comes from uncultured Acidobacteriota bacterium, assembly GCA_963788495.1. Classification (GTDB taxonomy): domain Bacteria; phylum Acidobacteriota; class Terriglobia; order Acidiferrales; family UBA7541; genus Acidiferrum. Next base: position 517,354 of record CAWBGX010000011.1, read on the forward strand.
CAAAAGCTGGAATGCTGGAAGTGCCACGGCCAGGAAGGCTACGGAGACGGTCCGTCGGCATCGACGCTTACCGACAGCAACGATCAGCCGATCCGCCCCTACAACTTCGCGGCTGGCTCGCGGTTCAAGTGCGGCTCCACCAACCAGGACCTGTACAAGATTTTCATCACCGGACTCGATGGCACGCCGATGCCTTCCTTCGCCGACGTGATTAAACCCGAAGAAGCCTGGGACTTGGTGCATTTCTTGCGCACGCTGCAAGTGACGCACAAGAGCCCCGAGTTGGCGTTGTGGGAATCGACCAAGGAGGGCGCGGAGCAAGTGGCGTCGAAGAAAATCTACGGAACGCCGACGGGTTCCGGAATCAAGCAGTAGTTCAGGACAGAAAGTGTTGCGGTCCAAGGGAGAAAGCAAATTATGAGAATGATGCGAGTCTATATTGCAGGGCTGGCTGTATTGGCGGCCTCGGCGATCGTGGTCCGCGCCGCACCTGCCGGCGGGACCGTCAGCGGCAAGGTGACCTACGAAGGCACGCCGGCAAAATCAAAACAAATCGATATGTCCAAGGAGCCCAGCTGTGCCAAACAGCACCCGACCCCGATAACAACCGAGACGGTGGTAACGGGACCGAACAACGCGCTGGATAACGTGGTGGTGTATATTTCCGCGGGAGCTCCCGATGAGGGAGCGCCAAGCCAGGCGGTACGGTTTGACCAGAAAGGCTGCCAGTACATCCCTCACGTATTGGCGTTCCAGGTGAACCAGACGCTGGAAATCGCCAACGACGATCAGACTTCGCACAACATCCACCCGTTGCCGAAGATTAACCGGGAGTGGAATAAGTCGCAGCCCCCGGGAACTCCGCCGATCAGCGAAAAGTACGACAAACCGGAGTTCATTCCAGTGAAGTGCAACATCCATCCGTGGATGCATGGGAATTTTGCGGTGCTGAAGAACTCGCACTACGCCGTCACGGAAGATGGTGGAGGCTTCACTCTTCCGAATCTGCCGCCGGGAAAGTACACCGTCACCGCCTGGCACGAGTCGTATGGCGACCAGTCGCAGGAAGTGACAATTTCCGGCAACGAGACGAAGAGCATCAACTTCGTTTTCAAAGCGAAGCCCTACTGAGTAGAAACGGGCCTAAGTCTTACGGTCGGAACGAAAAAGGCATTTGGTCTCGGTTCGTGAAGGCGCGCCGTAGCTGGTAGCGCGGAAGCGAGGTGCTGTGGGAAAGCTGTTTGGGATAATTCTAACAATCATTGCCTTGGTATCCGCGTATCCCATCGTGGCGCACAAGTACGTGCAGCCGGTGGACATCTCCACGCACGGTCACGCCATCGACGAGCAATTGTCGGACACCATGGCCGAGGCGGGGTTCGCGTTTCTCGGCGCCCAATTGCTTTTGGCGTTCTTCGTTTGGAAATTCTCGAACCGCAAAGATGGCTCCAAGGTGACGCACTTGCCCGGTGGCGCGAAATTAATGGTGGCCACCGCCTTCATTTTGGTGGGCACGGAAGTTCTGGCCTTGGGCGTACTCGGGCAAAAGGCCTGGGCCGAGGTTTACTTCACGCCGCCCAAACCGGACGCCCTGCAAGTGCAGGTGCAGGCGGGGCAATTTGCGTTCTATTTTCGATATCCCGGAGCCGACGGCAAGTTTGCTCCCCTTCACCCGGACAAGATTGACGAAGGCAACGGAAACTACTTTGGGCTGGATCCCGCCAATGATGTGGAGGCCCGCGATGACATCGTGACCGCGGAAATGGACGTGCCCATAAATCGCGAGATTTATCTTCTGATGCACGCGAAAGATGTGGGTCACTCTTTTTACGTGCGCGAGTTGCGCATTCAGCAGGATTTCGTTCCGGGACTCGATCTTTCCCTGCATTTTACGGCCACCAAAACGGGGAAATACGAGATCGTCTGCACCCAGCTCTGCGGGCTGGGGCACTACAACATGAAAGCGTATCTCAATGTGTTGTCGCAGGAAGATTTTGACAAGTGGCTGAAAGAGAAGGCGTCAGAGCAGTAGTCCCGACCGCGGATTGCCGTTCGATTTGATCCGCGAGGCCCCGAATGAGGTGGAGGCGCATGGAAGACGCATCGGTTCAACCGGCCCACGTTCACGCTCCGCCGGAAGGTTTTCTTCGCAAGCACGTTTTCAGTCTCGATCACAAAGTGATCGGCAAACAATACTACGGCTTGGCGCTCCTGGCTGTTTTCATGGGCATGGGGCTGTCCTGGCTGATGCGCTTTCATCTGGTGTGGCCGGCCGCGAAGGTGCCGGGCCTCGATCTGCTCTCCTCGAACGGCGCGCCCGGAGGTATCATCACGCCGGAATATTACCTCTCGTTGCTGACCATGCACGGCACGCTGATGGTTTTCTTCGTGCTGACCAATGCGCCGTTCGCCGGCTTCGGGAATTATTTTCTGCCCATTCAGATCGGTGCGGAAGACATGGCGTTTCCGCGGTTCAACATGATGTCGTTTTGGACCACGCTGGTGGCCTTCCTGGTCCTGGTTCTGGCGTTTTTTATACCGGACGGACCGCCCATTTCCGGATGGACGGCCTACGCGCCACTCAGCGCAGTCGGCAAAGACGCGGGGCCCGGCCTGGGTTGGGGGCAAACGCTTTGGGCCATTTCCATCGCGGTGTTTTGCATCGGGCAACTGCTGGGTTCGCTCAATTTCATCGCCACCACGCTGGATCTTCGCGCCAAGGGCATGACCTTCATGCGCATGCCCATCTGCACCTGGGCATGGTTTATCACCTCGTGCTATCGGGTTGCTGGCGTTCGCAGTGCTGCTTCCGGCGTGCTTGCTGCTGTTGCTGGATCGTTTGGCGGGCACCAGTTTTTTTATTCCCTCGGGGCTGGTCATCAGTGATCGCTTGCAGAATCACGCCGGCGGATCTCCCTTGCTGTGGCAGCATTTGTTCTGGTTTTTCGGCCATCCGGAGGTGTACATCGCCATTCTGCCGGCGGTGGGTATCGTTTCGCATGTGCTGATCACCAGCATGCGCAAGCCGATGCTGAGCGCCAAGGTGCTGATCTACTCGATGATGTCCATCGGCTTCCTCAGTTGGATGGTGTGGGGCCATCACATGTTCGTCAGCGGCATGAATCCGTTTTCGTCGCTGCTGTTCTCTTTCCCGACGCTCACCATCACCATTCCGGCGACGATCATTACGCTGATCTGGCTGGGCAGCTTGTACGGCGCCAATATCCAGATCAATTCGGCATCGCTTTTTGCGCTGGGCTTCGTCTCCATGTTCGTCAGCGGTGGTGTCAGCGGCTTTTTCCTGGCCCAGCCGTCGATCGACATCTATCTTCACGCCACCTATTTCGTGGTGGGACATTTCCACATGGTGATGGGGGTCGCGGCCATTTTTGGCATCTTGTCGGGAACTTACTTTTGGTTTCCAAAGATGTCCGGCCGCATGATGAACGAAACGCTGGGCAAGCTGCATTTCTGGATAACCTTCGTCGGCACTTACTGCATCTTCATGCCGTTCCACTATCTGGGACTGGTGGGCAACGTCCGCCGTTATTCGTCCTTTGTCGACGACTTCATGGCTCCGCTGATGCCGCTTCACAAATTCATTTCCATCGCGGCGTTCGTCACCGGTGCCGCACAGTTTATTTTTCTATATAACCTGATTCACAGCCGCTTTCGCGGAAAGCCCGCCCCGGATAATCCCTGGAATGCGACTTCGCTGGAGTGGAGCATTCCTTCGCCTCCGCCTTGGGACAACTTTGGCGGGAAGCACCCGATCATCTATCACGATCCTTATCAATACGGCGTGAAAGGCTCCAAGGGAGATTTTGTCATGCAGGATTCGCCGGAGCAGCTGACCAGCGGTTGACGCAGCGGAGTAACCCCGCTGCAGGGATGAGTGAACCTTTAGGAGTGGAGATCATGGCATCGACAATTTACTCGCCGGCAGCTTCGCGACCCCTACTGGTGGGTCGCGATCGGGGCTCCCCAAGCGGCATCTGGATCGGCATCTTTGCCATCACCATGTCGTTCGCGGCATTCACCAGCGCACTGTACGTGCGCCAAGGCTCGGGAGATTGGGCGCACATCATCCTGCCGCGCATCATGTACGCGAACACGGCGATCTTGCTGATCGGCAGTTTCACCATGGAAGTGTCCAGGAGCACGATCGCGAGCAGGTTGAGCCTGACCGAACGCGAAGTGCGCAAGACCCTGGCCTGGCTCGCGATTACACTGATCCTCGGCCTGACCTTCGTCGCCGGGCAATACCTGGCCTGGCGGCATCTCGCCGCGCAGGGCCTCTATCTGGCGACGAACTCCAATAGCTCCTTTTTTTACGTGTTTACCGCCATGCATGCCCTGCACGTTCTCGGCGGAATCGCCGCTCTTGTTTATTTGCTCGGACGTCTTTCCGGAGGTTACAGCTTCCGCAAGAGTCTGTTCGACGGCGTCGCGATCTACTGGCACTTCATGAGCGTGCTATGGCTTTATCTGCTGGTGGTTATATGTACGAGGCTTTGAACCTTGAGCGCGAATGAAGGAGGACCTACGGTGAGCGAGTCCGACGTAGCCATGCACGGGCATGGTGCCGCGTTGATGGAAGGGTCGCCGTACGCGATCCCGTCGCGGAAGCTGACCATGTGGCTGTTCATCGTGTCCGATGCGGTGACCTTTGGAGCTCTGCTGTTCGGTTACGGCTACCTGCGGACCGCCAGCAGCGACTGGCCTACGCCATTCAAGTTCAATCCCAGCATCGTGAATGTCATGATCATGACGTTCGTGCTGATCACCAGCAGTTTGACGATGCTGGGCGCCGTGGATTCCGCGAAAGCCGGCAACAAGGCCAAGGCCAACCGTTTTCTGTGGTCCACCATTCTGCTAGGCATGATTTTCGCCGGCCTGCACATCCGCGAATGGTTTGGCCTCATCGACGACGGCGTCCGGTTGTTTCAGAATCCCTGGGGTTCCCCGCTTTTTGGCGCCACGTTTTTCAGCATCACCGGATTGCACCTGCTTCACGTGGTCAGCGGCGTGGTGGCCATCGCGGTGATCGCCCGCGGCTTTTCGCGGGGCCGTTTGACGGCAGGCCACGTGGAAATCACCGGTTTGTACTGGCACTTTGTGGACTTGGTGTGGATGTTCGTCGTGCCCCTGATTTATTTGTTGAATCTCTCGCGCTAAGCGCGGGACCAGAGCGGAGGATGCGGAATGGCCACCATCGGTGCGCCCGGAAACGTAATCGCCAAGTATTTGCCGGTTTATTTCGTCTTGCTGGGGATCGCGGGCCTGGAAGTGTTCCTCGCCTACCGCAATTTTTCCACCGGATCTTTGCTCGCGATTTTGCTGGCGCTGGCGATTTGCGGCGGCGCGCTGGCGGTGATGTACTTCATGCATCTGGCGCAGGAACGCCGCAGCCTGTTCCTGACCCTGATCCCCGCTTTGATCTTTGTGCTCATCATGATGAACATGATCTGGTCGGACAGCTTCCGGCTGCTGCACATGCGTCCGTTTGCGCATTAGGCCTGGCGCGGCCGGGATTGCGTCTCGCCTGCCGTGCGGAGAGCGATTGGCGGTTGACGAAGCGAATTTTGGCCCTGATACTCAAGGAGAGGATTTGTCGATGAGCCCGAACGCGAGCCGCGCGGTCCGATCGCTTCGCTGGGGGTGCGCCCTCATGGCGGCCCTATGGGTACCTGGCTTGGCGTTCGCGCAGAATTGCGCGCTGTGTTACACGCAGGCTGCCGCCGGAGGTTCGCGGCTGATCCAGGCGTTGCGCAGCGGCATCCTGATACTCGTGATACCCCCGATGGCCATCTCCATCGGAATCGCCGTGATGGCTTACCGGAAGCGGAACCAGTTCAACGAAGAATAGATTCGAACTCCCACAACAATTTCAGGGAATCAGGGCAGGTCCAGATCCAGCGCGTAAATATCGGTGAGTCCGCGCTCCAGCATCACATACAGTGATCCGTCGCGGTCCAATCCGCTGAAAGAACAGTGCGCCGCGCTCCCGCGAAGAATCTCTCCGAATCCCATGACCCGGTCGACTCGCTGAGTGGCGACGTTGGCGCGAAATACGGACTCCTCATCGTCCAGTTGGTCCTGATAGTAGACGAATGTGCCATCCAGGGACCAATAGGGTGAATCCAGAAATCTGCCCGACGCTATCGAAGTCCATTGGCCTTTTTGCACATCAAAGAGCGCTAGATGATGGTTGGAGTTGTCGACGGCCGCGATGTATCGCCCGTCCGGTGACCATCGGGGCTCATTCAGGTCTTTCGAGTCCGGCAACTCTTTCCAGATGGCGGTGGTGGGCTCGAGGGTAAAAATTGCATATTGCGGATGCGTTTTCAGATTGCGCATGGTCACTACGATGCGATAGCCGTCGGGCGACCAGTCCGCGCTGGACCCTTCCCAGCCCTTGGGGAGGACCGGGCGCAGCGCGCCTCCGTCGGACGAAAGGATGTAGATCTGGCGGGCTTGCCCGGTGCGCACGCCGGTAAAAAGAATCTGCTCGCCCTTGGGCGACCAGCTCGGGGCTAACGCGGCTAGCGGCGGGCTTGTCAACCGCAGGCGCTCCGACCCATCGGCGCGACTCCGCCACAAGGAGCCATCCGGCCGGTCTGAGGAGACGATCATCTGTCCGTCGGGGGATACGCTGGCTTCTTCGGCGTGGGTATCGAGGCTCAGCATGGAAGCGCGCATTGTTCGCGGATCGATCTTTTCGAGTTCGCGGCGCGAGCGAAAGCTGAAAGCAAAAATACGCGAACCCGTTTGCGAAGGAATGGCCACGTGCAAGGAATCCGGGCCGCTGGTCAGCGGGAATGGTCCGTGGTGCGATCGGCGGAACCAGCTCCAGGCGTCCCGCATAGCCCACAGATTGCAATCGTATTCCTCACAACCGGAGAACAGGAAGTATTTGCCGTCGGCGGTCCAGTTTCCCGACGACTGGCGGGAAGGCTGCGTTCCGCCCGCCAGGATCGGATGCGCGTTGCTGCCGTCCGCCCCCATTTGCCAGATCGACTGAGTGCCGTCCTCTCCCAGGGCTACCGTGAAACGAATGCTCTCGCCATCGGGGGACCACGCCGGCGCACGGAGTTCTCCATTGATGTGGAAAAGCTGGCGCAGCTGCGTTCCATCGCGATGGATCGAGTACAGGCTTTGCCCGCGGGCGAACACGATTTGCGTCCCGTCGGGCGACCACGCAGGATCGTGGCCGGTGGCTTCGCCCACGCGGCGCGGTGCTCCACCCTGAACCGGCCAGAGCCATAGCGGCATTTCGTCATTGCGCCGCGTGAATTGCCCGATCAGAAACTGCGAATGGTCGGGAGAAATGCCGAAGAGGCGGGTGTTTTCGAAGGGCGCAGCCATCTTCTCCGCGTTGCCGCCCTCCACCGAAGTTTGCATTAATGCCCAGTGACCCGCGTCCCGCTGTAGAAAGATGATTCGTGTTCCGTCCGAGACGATGCCACCCCACTCTTCGATGCGCCCGGCGTTGGTGATGCGGTTCATCCGTTGCACGCTTGGCCGGGGCACGGGATACACGATGAAGAAGAGCAGCCAGGAACCAAAGAGGATGCCTATGGTTAGAAGCATGAAGTCGAACCAGCGCTGGGTGCGCTCAGCTCTCTGACGATCCCAATAGACGCCGCCGGCGAGGTCTTGCGAAAACTCCGGGCGGAGGCGCAGGCGCACCTCAATAGACTTGTCCGGGTTTTCCAGGCTGGCCACTTGCCCCGCCGAAACCATGGCCGCCGCGTCATTGATCACGTGCACGGGGGCCACGAAGCGGTATCCCTGGCGCGGCACGGTCTCGATAAACCGGGGATTTTCCGCATCGTCCTGAAGTACGGCGCGAAGCTTCTTCAGGGCGGCGTTGAGGCTGCCGTCGAAGTTGACGTGCGTTCCCTTGGGCCACAGGGCCTCGCGGAGTTGCTCTCTGGTGACGATCTCGCCGTGCTGTTGGAGGAGGAGTTCGAGGATCCGAAAGGGCTGCTCCTGGATCCTGAGCCGGACGCCTTGCCTGGTGAGGGTTCCGCGCGAGGTGTCGACCTCGAATAGGCCAAACCTGACCGTCACCGTCGCGTCGATTTTGGGCAGTAACAAAGTTACGTCTCCCAAGGCCGGGGACTATACCACGACAAGCGGCCGAGGGGAAGAGTCTAGTCATATGACCTCGTATATGTATGATTGTAAGTAGTTTAACAGGTCATAGTATTTTCAGTGTCAATTCGTTTGACCCCGCACAAGAGTGTCGGGTATTCCCATTTCGGTACCCCGGCGCAGGGTGTAATTCTGCACCGGTTCCTTCGCAACTCACAAGGAGGCCTTGGGAAAATAAAGTTTAGCCCATAGTCCTTAAGAACCATCGGGCCCCCGCGTTCGCGATCTCTGAACCGCTGTAAAGCATGCCGTCGAGCGTGGGGGTTTCGATTAAAGTATCCCGACGACCGGTTTAGCTGTGCTCCAGAGATTTCCTCCCTCCCAACGCTCCAACCCTGATCAAAGAGCCGCCCCCCTGGCATCCCCAACGTCGCAGGGTTAGCTATGTCACGCCGGGGACCTGGAATCTACGTCAAAGCATCCCGTGGACGTTTTTCTAAACGGAGACTGACGAACGCGGTGTGTTTGGCAGGAGCTTGCTCGCGAGACTGAGTCACCGCTTCGCCCCGGCCTCTAGTGTCAACGCAAAGAGAATGTCCGCTTCATGGAGGCTGAGATCTACTTTGCTCAAACCGGACATTCTCATTTTGCAGCGACACGCCCCAGCCTCTAGTAGATTACCTACCAATGTTGTGGTAGGATGCCTACCCATGACACCCAAACCGAATGCAGCCGCGCGCTTGGAAATGATGCAGGGGACGCTCGACTTGATCATTCTGCGGACCCTGCGCTGGGGGCCCAGGCACGGCCATGGCATCGCGAAATTCATCCAGCAAACTTCCGGCGACGCGTTCAAGATCGAGCACGGCTCTTTGTATCCCGCGCTGCAGCGCCTGTTGCAAGAGGGCTGGATCACCGCCGAATGGGGCACGTCCGCCAACAATCGGAAGGCGAAGTTTTACCGTCTGACTCCAGCAGGGCGTAAACAGCTTTCCGCCGAGGAATCGAAATGGGACCGCTTCAGCGACGCGGTGGCGCGCATTCTGGCCTCCGCCCGCGCTGAAGACGCATAGAGGAAGCGACCGATGAGCACAATGGAGAAGGCTGCGTCCCCGCGTAGGTGGCGGGCTTCTATTCCCCCGACGAACGAAGGGCCGGGCGAACTTACCGGGAAGAGCTCCGAGTCTCCCAGTGGCTCCGGGATCTCAGGTCACAACTTCCGACTTGGTGGAGGGGCGCCATGGGAATGAAACGAAGCCTTGCCAGACTTTCCGCCATCTTTCGCTCCAAAGAAATTGAGCGCGAGCTTGACGATGAAATTCGCACGCACCTGGCCATGGAAGTAGACGAAAACCTGGAGGATGGAATGGAACCCGAAGAAGCTCGCCACGCAGCCCACCGCGCCTTCGGCAACGTGGAGCTGGTCAAGGAAGACAGCCGCGGGGCCTGGCTGTATCGCTGGTGGGCCGATCTGAAGAGCGATATTCGCTTCGGCGTGCGGATGCTGCTGAAGAATCGCGGCTTCAGCGCGATCGCGGTGCTCTCGCTGGCGCTGGGTTTCGGGCTGAACACCACGATCTTCACGGTCGTAAACGCGGTTCTGCTGAATCCTCTGCCGGTGCGCGACGTAGGGCGGCTGGTTCAACTGGACACGGTGGATGCGAAAACCAAGGTGACGCAGGCGCGCGCTACCAAGATGGGGCTTTCGTTTCCCAATTTTCAGGACTACCGGCGACAAAATGAGGTGTTCACCGACCTGGTAGCGTGGCTGGCGCTGCCCATTACTTGGAGCGGCGGCGCCGAGCCGAGGCAAGTGCAGGGTTACCTGGTCAGCGCAAATTATTTCGACGTGCTGGGCTTGAATCCCGCGGCAGGCAGGTTTTTTCTGCCGGACGAGGACACCAAGCCGAACAGCAACACGGTGGTGGTGATCAGTTACGCGCTATGGGCCAGCAAATTCGGATCCGACCCGGCCACCGTGGGCCGCACCATGATTCTGAATGCCACGCCTTATACGGTGATCGGCATCGCTCCGCGGGGCTTCAAGGGAACGGTGTCGCTGGGCAGCTCCGAGCAGGTTTGGATTCCGACCAGCATGTACGGTCAAGTGCTCGCGGGTTTTTTTGGGGAGAATTTTAACGACCGCCGCTATCTGGCGATGACTTCCTTTGGACGGCTCAAGCCTGGAATCAGCATCGCGCAGGCCGAGGCTTCCTTAAAAACAATCGCCTCCAGGCTGGAGAGTGAATACCCGAAGGACAATGGCGGGCGGAGCGTGGCGCTGTCTTCCTTGGCTGAAGCCGCCGTTGGGGTGAACGATCACGAGCAGTTCGCGCTGGCGGGAGCGATGATGCTGGGCGCCGTGGGCCTGGTGCTGCTGATTGCCTGCGCCAATTTGGCGAATTTGCTGCTGGCCCAGGCGGCGCGCCGCGAAAGAGAGATGACCGTGCGCGCGGCGCTTGGTGCGGGCCGTGGCCGGCTGCTTCGCCAACTGCTCACGGAAAGCACGCTGCTTTCCCTGGCGGGGGCGGCCGTCGGCTTGATTCTTGCGTATTGGGGACGAGGACTGCTGTGGTCTTATCGCCCTTCCTTCATCGAGAAAAACGATGTGGACCTGGCGCTCGATTCGCACGTGCTGCTGTTCACGCTGGGAATTGCGCTGCTGACCGGGGCGGTCTTCGGCGCGATCCCCGCGATTAAGGCCTCGGCTCCGAATCTGGCGGACACGCTGAAGGCCGGGGGCCGCGGAAATTCCGTGGGATGGCGCAGCAATCCAGCGCGCAGCCTGCTGGTGGTATTCGAAACCGCGCTGGCGTTGGTGGCCCTGGTGGGCGCTGGATTGTTCATTCGCAGCCAGCAGAATGCGCAGCACATCGATCCCGGATTCGAATCGGAGAAATTGTTCATGATGGCGTTCGATCTGGGGGCCCTGCACTATAACGAAGGGCGCACCGAGCAGTTCTATCGCAGCGCCGTGGAGCGCGCCACGGCGACTCCGGGCGTGCAGGCTGCCGCGGTCTCCTCTAATTTCACTCTCGGAGGGGGATTTTCTCGCACGGTCTTCCCCGAAGGACAAGACGAAGGCTCCGGGTATCGCGGCACGCTAACCACCACCAACGCCATATCACCGAGTTTCTTTGAGACGCTGCGCGTCCCCGTTCTTCGGGGCCGGACGTTTACGGACGGCGATCGAAAAGGCACGGAGATGGTCGCGGTGGCAAACGAAGCGATGGCCAAGCACTTCTGGCCCAATGAAGATGCACTGGGCAAGCGCTTTCACTTTTTTGGCGACCCGACCTTGCGGCAAATCGTCGGAGTGGTCAGAGATACGGTGGTCAACCAGATTGGAGAAGCGCCGCAACCCGTAGTGTATTTGCCCATCACACAAGAATCTTCGCCATTCGCCACGCTGCAAGTGCGCACCGCCGGAAGACCGGAAGGGGTGTTGGCCACGGTTCAGAGCGCGGTGCAATCCCTCGATTCGAATCTGGCCATCACCAACGTGCAGACGGTTCACGAGATCATGAGCCAGGGACTGTGGGCGCCTCGAATGGCCGCCGCGTTGCTCACTTTGTTCGGTGGGCTGGCGCTTATTCTCGCAGGAGTCGGAGTTTATGGCGTGCTCTCGTATTCCGTGAATCAGCAGCGGCACGAGATCGGCATTCGCCGGGCGCTGGGGGCGCAGGGCGGAGATGTGCTGCGGCTGGTGGTGGGCCAAGGCCTGCGGCTGGCCCTTGCGGGTCTTGCGGTGGGATTGGTGCTGGCGGGCTTCTTTGCGCGGCTACTGGTGAGCTTGCTCTTCGGCGTGAGCGCGACCGACCCGTGGACGTTCCTTGGCGTGGCGGCAGTTTTGCTGCTGGTCGCGCTGTTTGCGTGTTATGTTCCGGCGCGGCGCGCGACAACAGTGGACCCGCTGATTGCACTGCGCTACGACTAGAAGCCATCTAGCCAGCGGGGTGGAGCTTGCCGTCTTGGGCGAGAGTTTCCCACTCGATGCGGACGAGCCAGTCAAAATGCATGCCTTCGGTCTTGAGCCAGGCTTCGAGCACTTCGCGGGAGTCGGCGTGAAATTCGGCGAACATTTTGCCTTCGAGCATGTTGACGAGCACGCGCTCGGCCCGCGCGGTGACGCCGCTCTGCATGCGCAGCGCGAGAGCTTCCGCACCCTGGCGCGTAAGACAAGCGAGGCTGTGCTGCGTGAGATAGCGAGGCATGTGGACTCCTGGAGAAGAAACGAAGGCCCATTATTTCACAGGCCGTAGAGACTGTCGTGTTGGAGGGTCTGGGCAGAGCTCAGCGGGGTGCCAAGCTCCGCCTGAGGCTGCGAGCCAAGCGCCGGCAAAGACCACCGGAACTTGGATGTGGATGGCCGCCGCGGAAACCATGGCGCAGTGAATCCGTCGCCAGCCGCGCCGGGAACGTGCAGGCGATAAATTCCGGTGAAGCGAATGCGCTTCAACTATGAGCGCGTGGAGTGGAGACCAGCGAAAACAGAAAGAACGCCACCCCCGCAAAGAGCAGGAGTCCTCCAACCGCCACAAAGATGACAAAGGCGATAGGCTTGGCCGCGAGCAAGCAGACCGCCTCGACCGCCAACCCAGCGATCAGCAGAGTCCCGGCAATTTGAACACGTTTCTCCATTTGGTCGGCGCCCGGCATCACTGGCTCTCCTTCCAGAATTTGGCGTCCTTCAAGTGCGCGATGTCGTGTACGACATCGTGGCAGCCGCTCGACATGCACGAGAGTTTGTTGGATTTGATCGCCGGGAGCGTGGCGGGGTCGGCGGTGTGCACCGCGCCTTCTTCAAACGATCGAGCGCCTAAATGGCAGTGCAGGCACTCTCGATTGTTGAAAGGCTCGTACAGCTTGATGTTTTCCGGCGCCGGAGGAGTACCTAAATAATAGACGTACACATGGCGCAGGCCGTGCAGCTTCACTTTTAAGGTGCCGAACAGGGCGTAGTCCGCGTGGCAGGTATAGCAGGCTTCGTTCGGCGGAACGCGATGATTCTGAAAATGAGCGGCGGGAAGATGGCCCGGGTCGTCGATGTGGAGGCTTTTTCCGTAGGCTTCCATGGTGTGGCAGGAGAGACAGAAGGCCGTGGTCTTCGAACGGTCCATTTGGCTGGAGAGACCCATTGCGCCGCAAAGGATCGGCAGGAAAAAGAGGACCAAGAAGGCGAGAATTTTCCCGCCGCGGGTGGCGGTGATGCCCGGGCGGGCCACCAGCACACTGATAAGCGCGGCGCTGAAGATCACGAGAATGATGATCAGAGTTGTCGCTGGAGGCATAGATTAGGCTCCCAAGCATCTTGCTGCCCGCCGGGCATCCTGCCAGTTGCCGCAGCGCTATTTCTTCGCCAGCGACCGGATATGCGCGACCAATTCCTTGACCTGGTCCGGCTTCAGGCTCTTTCCGTAGGCCGGCATTTTGCCCTTTCCGGTGGCGATGATGGCTGTCAGATCGGCGTCGCTTTGCTGCTGAACCTCAGCGGAACTTAGATCGCGAATTTTGTCGGCCTTCCCTATCGTCGTCTGGCCCTTGCCGTCAGCGCCGTGGCACGCTGCGCATTTTGTCTTGTAGGTGGCCGCACCGGAGTCTTGTGCTTCCGCAGGAACACTTACGACACCCAAGCGCTGCGAACATCGCGGCACCCATGGCTACTCTTGCGATTCGAGTCCAGTTCATATTTTTCTCCTCGGTGCGAGCGCACCGCCGTGGCCGTTATGGTAGCAGTTTCCTAAAACGCGTAGCGCACTGAGAGCGTTACCAAGTTAGCGCGAAAATTACGCGGCGCAAAAACGTCCTGAACGACGTTATCTTGATCCTCGTGGTATCCGTAGTAGCCCCAATACGCCTTGCCGGTCCAGCTCTTGGCGAAGCGGTAGTCAATTCCGCCGAACGGCTGGAAATAGGTGGAGTTGAGCGGGCCGGATGGGGCATTCGGAGAAATAATCAGCACGGTGCCGGAAGTCCCGGTCAGATTGGCGCCCAAGCGCGCGGTTAGCCGCCGAGTGGGCGTCCAGGAAGCATCAAAGTAACCGAAATTCGATTTGTTGGTGTAAATCGAGAGTTGTTGCACCAGGCCGGGAACGCCCGTGCAATTAACGGTCGCCGGACCGGTGACCACCGCGCTGCTGGTGAAGCAAATCAAGATTTGCGAGAAAACATCGTTGTAGTCGTAGCCCAGCTCGAGCCCGACTTTATCGTTGGGCTGAAATCCCGCCGAAAACGCATAGACCCGGTTGTGCTGAAGGTTGTTCACCTCGTCCACATTGTTGCGGCCCTCCCACAGAGTAACCGAGCCGCTCAGGTTCAACCATTCCGCCGGCCTGTAAGTCGTGCGCAGCCGGTACTCCTGGGTCTGGCGGGGGCTGATGCGGGTGAAGGAGTTGTCCGCGCTCATCAGTTCGGTGTCGAAACTGATTTTCCAGTGATTCAGCGGCCGGGCCCAAATTCCGAACAGCCCGGAGTATTCGTTGATCAGGGTCTCGTCCGGACTGGCCACCGGACCGGGGGTGACAAAGGCGAAGGCGCCGCCGCCGATCGCGGTGCAGCCGTCGGGGAGCGCCGCGCCCACGAGTGCGCAGTCACCCCGGTTCGCGTTGCCGGGGAAAAATATCTCGGTGGTGGTCTCGAAATCGTTGTCGTCGATGGATCGATGACGGTAGCGGAAACCGCCTCGCACGCCCAATTTTGGTGAGAATTGGTATTCCAGTTCCGCCATGTTGGTCTTCTCATCCTGTTTAAGGAAGAGGCTGGAAACCGCGAAAGAAATGTCCGGCCCGGAAGAGCCGCCGTGCACCGGAACCCCGGTGACACCGTTGCTGGGCGGGGTGCACGGAATGGACAGAGGCAGCGCACCGGACGGAGTGAAGAGATTTGGAGCCGTTACCAGGGTTGGACTAAAGAACGAGCAGCCCGAGTTGTCAAGTTCCGCGGGGTTGTGCCAATTGGAGAAGTGGAACGAATCGACGAAGCTCAATTTATCCGTAATGTGCCACGTGGCGCCGAAGTCCGCTGTGGCCGCTACATGGCGCCCGAAGACCGGCCCGCTATTGGTCTGGTTGAACAGGCCGGTGCGCGCCTCGCGGCCGGTCAGGGACTCGATCCAGTTGTTAACGTTCATGTCTCCAGCGGTGTAGCTGACTTTCGCCGAGAGGTCCCAGGCCTGGAAGTAGTTGGACTGCATGCTCAGCTGTTCGGTGGGCGAGTTGGTACGAGTGCGTCCGTGGCGAAGATAATCGATGTACGCGCTGCAAGTCGGATTCACCAGGCCGCCCGGAAGGAACGTTCCCCCGCAAGGCTGGTTAGCGGTGGCGTTGAAGGAAACGCCCAGGTCCACCGGGGTCCCGTTCGGGAGCAGGAAGTTCTGGTTGTTGTCGGTCTGCCCGGTGTCGCCCTTGTAGTAGCTCAAAATCTCGTCGAAGCTGATGTTGGTCCTGGGCAGGAACTTGAAATCGGCGCCGATACGGTAGGCGTTGATGGAGTCCTTAACATCCTGGAAGAGCAACTGCTCCGTGCCCTGGTGAATGGTGCTGAACGACGGACCTTCACTGATGTTGCGCGAGTATCCCAGGCGGAAGCGAATCTTCGATTGCGGCAGCAACAACAGGTTGTAATCGCTCATGCGGCGGCGCGTGGCATACAGATGCGGCGAATTGCCGGCGACGCAACTGCTGCAAAGCGGCGGGCCGAATCCCGCGGGCCCATTGGCAAAGGCCGCCGTGGAATTCAGGGGATTCGCGAGCAGCGAGTAGTTCCAAACGTTTTCATCGCGACGGAACAGGACGTCGAAGTCGTACCACTTGTTCTTATTGACGCGCAGCCGCGAAACGTTGTTGGGGTCGCCGCCGTAGCCGAAATTGTTGAAGTACAAGCGGTCGAACAGCGCCGCGTGGTGGTCCAGCGACTGCATTTCCATCGTGAACCCGAGCAGGCGGGGGCCCTGCTGCAGATTTACAAAGGTGTCGTAGGTAGGCGTGTCCCCGCCGATGCTGGCAAATCGCCCGCCGAATTCAATCGACTGCTTGATGTTGTAGTTGCCCTGATCGATGCCCTTCTGCTCCTCTTCCTGCGCGCCGGCAGGGGGCACCAAGAAAAGAGCGATGGCGAGGAAGCATAGTGAAGCGATCGGCAGACGGAAAGCATGGTTTGGTGGGTTCTTCATTTTTCCCATTGGCGGCCCTCTACTTGAAGAACACGGCGCTGAAGTTCGAGCCGTGGATGGCGACGTGGCACAGCGTGCAGGACTGGTATTTTTGCGCCTGATTGTGGAACGTCGGGGTCGATGGCGCGCCCGCATCGACGTTGAAGGAATGGCACTCCAGGCACAGCAGGTTTACCTGGCTACGCTTCAGGAGCCGCGGGTTGGACGAGCCGTGCGGTGTGTGGCAGGCGACACAGCCTTCCTCCTTCACCACCGGGTGCTCGTACACAAATGGTCCAGCCTTGTCGGTGTGGCACTTGAAGCACACCTGGTCTTGCGACGAGGTGGCGCGCAGTTGACGAGTCAGGAAGCCGCCATGCGGGTTATGGCAGTCGCTGCACTGCACCAACCCCTCGTTCACGCGATGGTGGAAGGTGCGGCCGAATTGCTGCTTGATCTCCAGATGGCAGCCGTAACAAAGTTGCGGCTGCTGGTCCTTCATCAAAAACGGACCGTCTTTTGCGTGGTGCGGGTCGTGGCAGTCGGTGCAGCCTACATTGTTTTGCAGGTGCGCGGAGCGGCCAAAATTGCTGTGCTCTTCGCCGTATTGATGGCAACCCAGGCAGCGCGCGCTAATTTCCTGCGCGGAGGCATTCTTGAAGGTAAAGATCTTGGTCTTGTCTCCGCCGCCTTCGACATGGGCTTTACCCGGACCGTGGCAGGCTTCACATCCGTGCCACTCGGGACCCTTTTTGGTGTCGAGCGTCGTTACGTAGTGCGGAGAAGCCTCGTAGTGCTTGAAAAAATCCTTCGACGGCATGTCTTCGTGGCAAGTCTTGCAGGTTTCCGACCCCACGTAGAGGGACGGGTCCGTTGGCCGCTCATACGTCGTTGTTTGCTTGGACGGGCTAGACTTGCTGGAGTTTTGTTGGGCCCTTCCGGTAAGGCTCACCGCACACACCAACAGGGCCCCGACGAAAACCTGGGTGGCAATCACGCTCGCTCTTGGGCTGACCAACTGCGGCATTGCCACCCCCTCCGTACGCCGGCATCAAAAGTGCAGGCATCGCCACGAAGAACATTGTCTGCCACTCTAAATAGAAAAATCTGTGACCCGCGTCACAAGTGACTGCGCGGTGCCACTTTTTAGTGTGGGAGGGGGAGTACTGGAAGGTAAGTTACATATGAACGCAGGCCTTGTCAATAGGCAGCCTTTTCCCCACCAACGGGTTCCATTAGATGGGCTTCTCGGTCTCCAGAAACTGGAAGTTCAAGGAGCGCTTCGGCTGCAGGCCCATGTCGAGACGTTCAACATGCGGCACCAAACGGGAGGGGCGAATTGGCGCAAGCTCAAGCTAAGGTCGAGGCCTCTTCACGACTCGCCTGGGGCTGAATGGAACGGATCGGGTTGCGGAGTAATAGGGAAATCCTCGGGGCTGGGGATGTCCAGGTTGACGACGACGGGTTCCTGGCCGCTGCGAACGATCACGGCTTCGACCGGCTGGTCCTTCCTGGCGTTGAGCTCCTGATGCGGCACGTAGGGCGGGACGTAGACGAAGTCGCCTGGGCCCGCTTCGTCCACGAACTCCAGGCGGTCTCCCCACCGAAAACGGGCGCGGCCGCGAACGACGTAAATCACCGTTTCCACCTCTCCATGATGATGCGGGCCGGTCTTGGCATCGGGATGCACGATCACTGTGCCAGCCCAAAGTTTTTGTGCGCCGACCCTGGCGTGTGAGATAGCTTCGGCGCGGGTCATCCCTGGAGTTTGCGGTGTATCGGTGCTCAGTTCGCCTCCGCGGATGATACGCAAGCCGTTGTTCTTCCAATCTGTCATGTTTGTCCCCGGGGAAAGCGGCGTTGATTGTACACCGCAAGTCTCGGAGAACAAGACAAGGGTTGTTCCTATACACAGCGCCGCTTGATGTTGTCCGCGTCAAATGGCGATCCGCGGCACTCTATTTCAGGAGGGTTAGGTGGCGGGCTCTAGTCGTCAGCCCTCAGAACAGTTTTTGTCAGAGCAGATTCTTGCGGCGGTACAAGGCCAGGCCTGCGGTGGTTAGCTTGGCCAGCTCGCGAAAGAGCGGGGTGTCCGTGGTGGTGAAATTGAAGCAACACTTGCCCTGCATGCGCTTCTGGAGTTGTGGCGATATTTTCTTTCGCAGAGATGCATCCCAATACAGCGGCATGAAATGGAAGCTGACGTAGCTTCGGCCGGAAATCACCGCGCCGAAGAACAGCGGCTTGCCTTTGTAGCTGGGAGAGCGCGTTTCGAGGTAATAGCGGTCTCGCGTGTCAGTATTGACGCGCAGAAGCTTTACGTGGGGAGCGAAAATCCGCTTCAAAGAAAAAAAGATGTGAGCGAATTCGGTGGCTCGATCCGGGGTAGACGGCCTGGCAGTGCGCGAAGTCTTCTTTTGAGTCATAGGGCTCACGTGGGCGGCGACGATTCGCCGGACGTGAGTAGTCTCAGTATACGATTTGGAGCGCAGAGTGCAACGAGAGGATAGCTCCCCTGGCAGGTGTGGGACACCTGGTTGGGTCAAGTTGCCGAGCGCGGGCGAGTTGGCGGCCTCCGGGGCCTGTGGCGTTTCTGCGGTTGCGATGCTTGAAACCAATGGGCCCACGGGGGCATCATTATGGTAGGGACCCGGAGGTTTTCCGGGAAGGTGCTCACCATGCGCCGAATTTTGATCCTTGCCGGTCTTATTTTCGGAGTTCCAGCATTAGCCCCAGCGCAGCACCGCGGGGGAATGGTGCCCGTGGGGCAGTCCGCTGTTGTCTCGCCACACATTGCCGTTGGTCCGGCGCGACCGGGCATGGCGCGCGCGGCGACCGGAACGCGACCCGGGACCGGCGTGGTGATTGTCCGTCGCGCGGGAGTCAATGGGAATGTGCATCGCATCGTGAATATTGCGAACCTGCCTTCGTTTCGGACGGAGTCCGCGAACGTTCCGGGGCTCGGGTTCGATTTTGCGCACATGGCCGCGGTGCACGGCCGGCCGGGACATGGACGTTTTATTGGAGTGAATTCGTTTGGTTTTAGCGGTTTTCTGTTGTCTCCGCCTACAGTGATTGTAGAGGAGGGGCAGCCGCTGGATCAGCCGGTGGAGGAGGAGATCGCGGCCGCAAACTCCGCCGAGAGCGAAAATGTGCGTGGACCGGGGGGTCGGAACCCTTCCCGGGCGGCTCAGACTGAGGCGCCCGCGCCGCAGCATGATGCGGCGGAGTATGTTTTCGTCCGGCGCGACGGTGGATTGGTTTTTGCCGTCGCTTATTCGTGGGACCACGGAACACTGCGATACATCACGCGGGAAGGGTTACGCGGGAGCGTGATGCAGGAGGCGCTGGATATGGACGCCACGCAGCAGTTCAATGAGCAGCGGGGAGTGGATTTTCGTTTGCCCGCCTGAGAAATTGCCAGAAATCCTGTAAGTAACGTTATCTGTATCTGGGCTGGTTCGTCGAACGGAAGCCCGGTGCCGACATCCAAAGAATATCCGGAACATCCTTAAGGCGAGCGGCTACTTTTTGGCGGGTTCGGGCATGACATAGCCGGAGCGGGCGGGTAATCCGGCCCTTTCGAACTGCACGGTAGAGTGGCCGATTCCAAAATCGTTGGCTGCTTTTTCCTGAATGGAGGCGAGAATCCGCTCGCACTCATCGAGGTGCATATCCGGTATCCGGGCGTGCAAAGTGAGAGCATTGTGATCGCCGCCGAGCGACCAGATGTGTACGTCATGGACTTCCTGGATGCCGGGTATGGTGAGGATGGCGCGGGCGACCTCCTCGACGCGCATTTCGCGCGGGCGGCCCTCCAGCAGGAGATGCGCGGATTCGCGGAGGATGCCAATACTGGACCAGAGAACCAGTACACCGATGGCGAGACCCAGGAGAGGATCGATCCAGTGGGCTCCGGTCATGCGAATCAGAACTGCCCCGCCGATAATGGCGATATTGGAAAGCGCATCGCCAAAGTTGTGGACCAGGATGCTGCGCAGATTCAGGTCCCCGCGGCCGCGCACCAGTGCCAAGGTGATGCCGGCGTTAACGGCGAGTGCGGCTAGCGAGGTCCAGATCATCCAGCTTTCGACTACGTCGACGGGGGCGCGAAGGCGTTCGATGGCTTCGTAGCCGAGCCACAGGGACAGCAGAACCAGCAAAACGGCGTTGGTGAACGCCGCCAGAATGCCCGCGCGACGATAGCCGAAGGTCTTCTCGCTGTCCGCGGGGCGTTCGGCCCAGCGCATCGCCAACCAGGAGATGCCCAGGGCAGGAACGTCGGAAAGATTGTGCACGGCGTCGTTGAGGAGCGCGACCGAGCGACCAAAGAAGCCGCCGACTATCTCCGCGGCAACCAGGCCAAGGGTAGCCACCATGGCCCAGGCGAGTACGGACGGGCGCAACGTCGGGTGTGCGTGACCGTGGTGGGAATGGCCATGGTGGGAATGACCCTGGTGCTCATGACCGGGCGCGTCGTGGTGCTCGTGCATTTCTCCGCTATTCTACTCGTTCGTACAACCCGGCGCAGCCCTCCGGCGTCCTTAGTGGGCAGTTTGACACTTCGCTGTCGTGATTCCATTGACGCTTTTGCCCTTCGCTGCGAACATCTCAACGAAGCTTCCCTATCGTCGCTATCCGTGGTGGAATACCCACGCACAAGGCCGGTGCGCTGAGAGATGACTGTTCCCATCGCTAAGTTGAGTTTCTGGGGTGTCAGGGGTTCCACGCCCACGGTGGATCCGGCGACGTGGCGGTATGGGGGAAACACGCCCTGCCTGGAGCTGGTAGCACCGGATCGAACCCAATTCATCCTGGATTGCGGAACGGGGCTGCGCATGCTGGGCAGCCGCTGGGCGGCACCCGACGCCGGACGCTTTCCCGAGACGCATATCTTCGTCACGCATTACCACTGGGACCACATTCAGGGCATTCCGTTCTTTTCGCCGCTGTATGCGGAGAACAATGAATTCCACTTTTACAGCTTCCGATCTAAATTCCTGGGGCGCGATAGCTTAAAACAAGTTTTTGAAACGCAGATGGCCCTGCCGTACTTTCCCGTGGACATGTCGGCCATGAACGCGAAGCGCAAGTTCCAGGAAGTGGCCGGCGGGGAATCCTTTACGATCGGCGAGAATAAAATCACTGCGCGGTGGCTGAATCACCCACAGGGATGCCTGGGTTTCCGGATCGAGACGCCCGCAGGCATCGTGGTTTACGCGACGGACAACGAGCCCGGGGACCCCAAGCTGGATGCGAGTCTGCGAGAACTGGCCGAGGGCGCGGATATTTTTATCAATGATGCGCAATATACTCCCGAGCAGCTGGAGGCTACGCGGCGCGGCTGGGGGCATTCAACGTGGCTGGAAGGCGTACGCATAGCACGCGAGACGAATGCGAAGACACTGGTGCTGTTTCACCACGATCCAGATTCCACCGACCGCATGGTGGACACGATCTTGCGCCAAGCACGAGAAGAATTTGATTCGGTGTTCGCGGCGAGCGAAGGCATGGTGATCACGCTGGGCGCTCCGGGTGGACGGGTGGACGCGCACATGCCGGGGACCAGGACGGCGTTGCGCCGCGAGGCGCAGTTCCGGGCGCGTGTTGCCGGGGTCACCGAAGGCGGCCAGGCGTTCGAAGAAGAGACGGTCGTGCGGGATTTGTCTTTGCAGGGCGCTTTGATTTCGCTGCTGCACTGCCCGCGGCTGCAGTCCGAGCTGCAGGTCACCATGGAAACGCCGGGGGCCGACGGTTTGCAAGCGATGAAGTTGCGGGGCTACGTGGTGCGCATCGACGAGGGAGCGGAGAAGGGTCACAGCGCGGTGGGCGTGGTTTTTACCGATTAGATTCGCATTTGGTTAGAAGTTCAGGACACTCCTCTTGTTTGTTTGCCAATCCAGCTAAAAGCGCCCCCGATCCTTCGAGGCTCCCCTCGAAACTCGGGCGAGCGAGTAGACGGTCCGCGGCGGTTACACGCCGGTGATCGTTGGTGATTATCGATTGATGCGTTGGCATAGGTAACAGGCTGCGTGTACTCTGCAAGTGGCGACCATGGCAGATAGCAAGGCAAATTTCGTACCGGTCTCGGCGCTGAATAAACGGCCGCCGTCCAAGCGGGAACTGCTGCGCGGACTGGTGCGGCATGCACCGTTTGTGGCCAAGAACTTTCAACTTTATTTCCGCAATGGATGGCGGCGGCATGTACTGCGCACGAATGTAGTTGCGCCGTACGCCGTGACCTTCTATGTGACCCACAAATGCAATCTGGCATGTTCGTATTGCACGCAGAAGGAGCCGGACGTTTTCAGCGAAGAGTTGCCCACCGGGGAAACGCTGCGGCTGCTGAAGCGGATTCGAAGAGAGACGGATTCGATTGTCATCACCGGTGGTGAGCCTACGCTTCGCGCGGACATCGAAGAACTCGTGGAAGCCGCGCGATTCGATTGCAAGTTCCGTTCGCTGCTGCTAATCACCAATGGCACGTTGTTGGATCGCAAGCCCCGAATTCTCGGAGCCGTGACCGGACTGGTGGTCAGCCTGGATGCGTTGGCGGCCGACCCGACGAACCCACTTTCGAAGCCCGCCGCGTTGCCCAGGGTGCTGGAGAATCTTGCGTTTGCGAAGGAGCGGCTCGGGAGTCCGCGGCGAATCACCATCAGCACGGTGATCGAAGAATGGAACATCGGAGAAGTCGAGCGGCTGCTGGATTGGTGCGGCGAGCAGGGCTTTGTCTTCGCCGCACAATCCGCGCAGGCGGAGAAAATGCCGAACCTGGCCTTGCTGCGGAACCCACGATACCACGCATTGGTGGACAAGATCATCGAGCGGCGACGCGCGGGTACGCAGGCCATCAACGGAACGCCGAAGACCATCGACACACTGCTGAGATTCCGGGAGTTCCAGTGCTACCCAACCATGTTTCCGCGGGTGTACCCGAATGGCGATGTGTTTTATCCGTGCGAGCCGCTGCGCAAGATTGCCGGGAATCTATTGCGGGACGGTTCGCTGCGGAAGATTTTCGCGCGAGGGAAACAGATATACGGGGACATTCCCCCCTGTCAGGGGATCTGCTATTTGTTCGGGAATGTGCTGTCGCATTACTACGTGAATGATTTCTGGGGACTGGCGGGGGACTTTATCCGGTGAGCGAAAAAGAACGGAACGCTAGCCTAGGTCAGCGATTTTCTTGTCGAGGTGGGCTAGAGCGGCTTCGAGGGATTTGCGGTGATTGGGGTTGGTCGCCGTCTCGAGGTCGTTGACGATCCGAATGCGGGACAATTGCAGGTCTTTGATGTCCTGCTCTCGCAGCTGTTCCTGAGGGCTTTTCGGTTCGTGGCCCGAAGACCACTTCTTGCCTTCGATGGACTCTACTTGGGCTTCAACGTCTTTACTTTCCCAGCCTCGCGCCATAACGATATTGTGACATATTTCGCGAGGATGGCGGTCTTTATTAAGCGCGGGAGGTTCTAGAGGGCGCTCACGCGCCGGCGGCGCGACTCCGCGGCAAAACGGGCAGGGGCGTGCGCATAACACCGCGAATCGTGCTTTCCGCGACGCGCGCAAGGTGCTCCGCGAAGATGCCACGGTAGAAGAATTCCGCCACGTGATTCGAACAGGGGACCCGAAGCAGCCATCCGCTTTGCACTTCCTGGACGCTTACCGAAGAGATTTCAGCGACAGGGATATGCAGGAGCGGCTGCAATCGTGAATCGAGCGCCCAGATATTGTCTCCGCCGACGAACAGCTGCAGAGCCACGGCGGGAGCGGTCAGTGGCTGAATTTCTCCGCCATTGACGACCACCAAGACCCCGAGTTCGCGAGCCTTGTCGTCGATCCGGGTGCCGGCTATCGGGGCCGGCAACAGAATCGAGGCAAGAAACATCGCCAGACCGGCAATGGCGGCGAGCCAGCTGTTCCAGAGGCTGAGCGGTAGGACAACCAGCGCGGCGCCGGAGATACCTAGAAGGATTCGGAAAGCGGTCCAGGCGCGTTCGTCGCGGCGCAGGCGCAGAAGCTTGGGCACGAGAAGAACGAGTGCGAAGAGCGCACCGATCGCCAGGTTGCGAAGCCGGATGCCGATCGTTTCTGTTTGAGAGGCGGCGGAGCTTGCGATGTCGTTCATGCGTACTTTTTATTATTCCCCAAGAGAGACGAAAGCCGGTCCATTTATCTAGAGTCTAAGTACTATATTTATAAATAGGCCGTAATGGCCACCGAAATCCTCTTCTGCATGAGATACGGGATGCAGTCCTTGCAGCCTAGCACCGCGGGGGCGACCAGTCCCAATAGCTCTTTGGTTTAGTACCGGGCTAGCTCATAGCCCTGGCGGTCGCGGTCCAAGAATCGCTTGACGCCGAGATGACCCGAAGCCGGGGACAACCTCGTTTCGATCACCGCGAGATTCTCGGGAGTCGTCCAAGCGGTCCGACGCGGTTCCTCCCGGAGCAGTCAAGCTGACGACTAGGCCGTAGAGCATTATGAACCAGTTCGGGGATTCCCGATGGCTTTGGGCCCCGTTGTTTCGGCGAGAGGTGCTTTCCCGGCAGGCCGCGCCCAACTTGGCAGCGGAGCAAACGTGCGCTAGTCCGCTGTGGCGGCCAGGGCTTTTTGCGCCAGTTCTTTTGCGCCGGGCTTGCCGGCGAGGACCAGCCGGACCCACTCCGCGCCTACCCGAGATAGACGGATGGCTTCGCTGGTGAGGGATTCCGGTCCTCCAGAGTCGGAGTGGCCAAAATAAATGCGGTCCATGGGCTGGGCGGCGGCGAGGCGGTCCTTGGTGTAGCGGCCGGGGGAGGCCATGAACATCGGGTGGCCCCGGCGGTAAAGGTGAACCTCAATGGGGTTGACGTTGAACTCCGGCAGTAACTTTTGGAAGTCGGCGAGAACACGGGCAGCAAGAGCTTTGCAGTTGTCTTCGTCGAGGAGCATCGCGCGTTGTTCCGCGTGGAGCGCCGTGTAGAAGGTGAGGATGTTGTTCTTTTGCCGGTAGCCGGGAAGGTTGCGAACGGTCCAATCGGCATCAATGAAATCGGTGAACGTATTTCCGGGGGCCCAGGTGTCATAGGCTCGACTGTAGACCGGCTTGTCGAAGATCACGTTGATGACCGGATAGGGGATATAGCGAAAGCGGTGCATGGCGGCTTTCTGTTGCGCGGGCAAACCCATCACGGTGCGCGAGGCAATCATTTTTGGGATACAGATGACGGCAGCTTTGGCGGAAACCGTGGTGAGCGTGGCGTCGCGCAGGTACGTGACGCGCACGGAGTCCTTGTCCTGGACGACGGCTACGACCGTAGTGTTGCCGATCATGCGGTCTTTGTATTTGGGATGCAGGACCTCGACGAGCTTGTGAGTAATACAGCCGAGACCGCCGGGGAGAATGACGCGCGGGTCCTGCTTGGCGCGGGCGATTCCTTGCATCTCGGAGATGCCCATAAACGCGGAAGTATCGACGGTGGTAGCGCCCCAGTTGGATGGCCCGTAGGCGTCCCACCACTGAGCCACTTCGCGCGCATAGGGGCCGGTGAATTTGCTGAAAGGTTCCGCATCGAGCTCCGCCATGCGCTGTTGAACATTGATTTTGAGCATGTCGTCGCGAAATTTCCGGAAACTGCCGCGGACTTCCTTGGGATACGGGAGTTGATCGATGCCGGAATGCCAAGTGTCCGGAACCCAAGTGCCGTTGACGATGGTGGGATCGGGGCTATTGATCGGCAGGAGCTTCAATCCGAGCTCGCGAGAGAGTTGGTCGCCTTCGTCGCCGGCCCAAGCGAAGGCGGAACCGGTGGCGTAGGGTTGGCCGTCGAATTCCTCCTGGTAGGCGTTGCCGCCGAAGTGGTCTTCTTTCTCCAGGAGCAGGAAGTCCAGGTCGCGAAGAAAGTAGGCCGCCGAGAGGCCCGCGACTCCGCCACCCACGATGACCACGTCGGCTCTTGAAGTGGCATCGGGGCGATCAAAAACCTTTCCGTCGCGGATACTGTGACAGACCTCGAAGTGCTCCCCGTGAACCACAGCGCCGCCTGCGGGGCGGGGCAAAGCGACGAGGGTTGAGTCAATCGGGCAACCGGCGGCGACAGAGCCGGAGACGACGAACTTAATGAAATTACGGCGCGACTGAGACATAACTTTCTCCTAAGGCCGTTCCAGAAGATCCTGCGCTCCAGCGCCGATGCCGCGGGTGCGCACGCGATACCAAATAACAATCAGCCCAACGGAAATGACGAAGATCAGCGTGGAGATGGCGTTGATCTCCGGAGTGATGCCGCGGCGGAGGCGCCCCCAGATTTCCAAGGGGAGCGTGTTGTCGCGGCCGATCAGGAAAAACGTGACGGCGATTTCATCCATCGAAAGGGTAAAGATGAGCAGTCCCGCGGCGATCAGGGAAAGCTTGAGATTCGGTAGAGTTACCCGCCAAAAGGTTTGGAATGGCGTGGCGCCGAGATCTAGAGAGGCTTCCTCTTGGGCGCGATCCATTTTCTGGAGGCCTGCAAAGAGCTCGGTGGTCGCCACGGAGATGAGGGCAGTGCCGTGGCCGAGAAAGACAGTGAGCAAACTGAGCGGCATTCTGACGAAGACGGCAAACATCAGGAGCGAAAGACCGGTAATGATGCCTGGGAGAATCAGGGGCAGGAGCACAAGGCGGCGGAACAGGGCTTTACCAGGGAAAGACGCGCGGTCCAGGGCCAGTGCGGCCAGCAGACCGAGGGCCAGAGAAAGCGCAACGCTGGCCGCGGCGACGAGCAGGCTGTTTTCCACGGCGTCCCAGATGGCGCCATCGGCGAACAATTGCCGGTACCAATCGAGCGTGAGATGCCGCGGGGGAAATCCGCCGACACCATCGCGATTGAAAGAATAGGCGATGAGCACGACGATCGGCAGATACACAAATGCGAAAACGAGCGCGGCGTAAACAGTTAGCAAGGGGGCGCGTTGGTGTGATCGGGTGCGGCTCATTTGAAGGACCATCGTTTTTCGACGCGCTCGGTGAGGAAAAGCAACGACATGGTGATAAGCATGATGCAAACCGAGACGGCGGCGCCCAGCGGCCAGTCGTACGCCGCGCCGAAGAGGCTTTGCACGATGTT
This sequence comes from uncultured Acidobacteriota bacterium, assembly GCA_963788495.1. GTDB lineage: Bacteria > Acidobacteriota > Terriglobia > Acidiferrales > UBA7541 > Acidiferrum. The sequence goes on from CAWBGX010000011.1 coordinate 544,690, forward strand.
CGCGATCATGGTGCCGGAAGGACCACCGACCATTAAAGGAGCAAGGAAGTCGCCGAGTGACAAAACAAAGGCGAACGTGGCGCCGGCGAGGAGTCCCGGCATGGAGAGCGGGAGGATTACTTTCAGAAACGTCGCGCGCTGGCCGGCGCCAAGATCGTGCGAGGCTTCCACCAGTGGCCGCGGGATATGCTCGAGCGCCGCGTAGATTGGCAGGAAGACGAAAGGAGTGTAGATGTGCGTAAGCATTAGCACCACGGCGAAGGGGCTGTATAAGAGGAAACCGACGGGCGCGTGCGTGAGATGCAGATATTGCAGAAAGCCGTTCAACACGCCATCGCTGCCGAGGATCGTTTTCCACGCATAGCCGCGCACCAGGTAGCTGACCCAGAGCGGCACGATTACGAGCTGGTAGAGTAGTTCCTTGCGCCGGCCGGAATGAAAGGACAAGTAGTAGGCCAGGGGGTAGCCAAGGAATATAGAACATAAAGTTACCGATGCGGCGATGCGCATGGTGCGGAGAAGAACTCCCACGTACAGGGGATTCGCCGCAAGTTTCTCGTAGTTCTGGAGATTCCATTGATGGACGAGGAATCCGTCACGGACCGTCCAGAAACTGTGCGCGAACATGAGCGCGTAAGGGAGCAGCAAGAAGAAACCCACCCAGAGCAGCGGCGGGACTGAAACGATCGCCTTGTACGCGCGAGAGTACATAGTGAATGTCCGGCAGCGGCCCGCTATTCCCTGACGCGAATGGCATCCGCGGCGGAAAACGTAAATTCATGCTCGCCGTTGAGGGGCCCGCGAGCCGGAATTCGTGCGCGCAGCATTTGGCTGCCGCCACAGTCAATCTCCAGCAATTCGCTGGCGCCGCTGTAGATTTGTTGGCGGACCACCGCGCGGAAACGGGCGGCGTTCGCCATGGCCGTACCGTCGCTCGCAAGTTGGATGGCTTCCGGACGGAGCGAGTAGAGAGCGGCGCCGTCCGGCCCGGTTGTTTGCCAACGGAGGGCGCCGGAACTGGCCATACCACTGCGCACGTCCCCGTGCAGCAAGTTGGTCTGCCCGATGAACTGGGCAGTGTACGCCGTGGCGGGATGGGCGTAGATTTCGCGTGGCGCGGCAATTTGCTCGAGCGCGCCATCGCGGAGTAGCGCGATGCGATCGGAAAGAGCCATGGCCTCTTCCTGATCGTGGGTGACGAAAAGAAACGCGATGCCGATTTCGCGCTGCAGCGCCTTCAGTTCGCCTTGCATCTGCTTGCGCAAGTTGGCATCGAGCGCGGACAGTGGTTCGTCCAAAAGCAACAGTTGCGGACGGTTCACCAACGCTCGAGCCAACGCGACACGCTGTTGCTGGCCGCCGCTGAGCTTCGCGGGCTGCGTGTCGGCAAATTCGTTCATCTTAACCATCTGCAATGCTGCGTCCACGCGGCCGCTAATTTCGTTCTTTGGGGTGTTCTTGACGCGGAGGCCGTAGGCCACGTTGTCTCGAACGTTCAAATGGGGAAAGAGCGCGTAGTGCTGGAATACCGTGTTGACGCGGCGGTTGTAGGCCGGCAAGGCGTCGAGGCGCTCTCCGCTCATCCAGATTTCGCCGGAAGTGGGTTGCTCAAAGCCGGCGATCAGCCGCAGCAGGGTGGTCTTGCCCGAGCCACTCTCACCCAGAAGCGTAAGAAATTCACCGGGGGCAATCTCCAGCGAAAGCTTTTTTAGGACTTCGCGCCGGCCAAAACTTTTGGCCACGGCTCGAACTTCAAGGAGCACCGTGCCGGCAACTTTCCCATGCTGAACCGCGATTACGCCGGAGGAGGTCACTGCGCGTTTTTTACCTCGTTCCAGATTTCCGTGTACTTGGGGCGGCGCGGCACGTCCTGCCAGAAATAAATTCGCTTCATGTATTCGTCGGGAGCGTCCAAATGGAGGCTCTTCTTTTCTTCTGGTGTCAGAAGCTGTGCGGTGACGGGATTCGCGGGAGTGTAGTGGGTCACATCGGTGACCAGCTTTTGCGTTTGGGCCTCGATCATGTATTCCAAAAACGCTTGGGCGAGTTCCTTTTGCGCGCTTGCCGCGGTGATCATCAGATGATCGATCCATCCCGTGGTGTTTTCTTTGGGGATGGTCTCGCCGATCGGGTAGTTGAGCTTGCGGAGTTGGTTGGTCATCAGCGGCCAGCCCATGGCCGCAATAATTTCATGATTCTGGAAGAGATTTGTCAGTTCGCCGCCGGTCGACCAATACTTGCGGATATTAGGCTTTAGCTCGATGAGTTTCTTCTTTACCGCCTCGAGTTGTGCGTCGCTGAGGTTGTAGATTTGGCTGGGATCGGGTTTGTCGAAGCCCAGGACCTGCGCGGCCATGTATACGCTTGAGAGCTCATCCCAGAGAGAGATTTTTCCTTTGTACTTGGGATCCCAGAGGATGCTCCAGGAATCCGGGGGCTGCGGGAAAGTGGTCGTATCATAGAGCAGCGGATTCGGCCCCCAAACGAACGGTACTCCGTAGGTTTTCCCGTTGGCCTTCACCAGCGAAGAATCGCGCAGTTTGGCGGAAAGCTGATCGTAGGAGGGAATCTTCGACAAATCCAAGGGCGCCGCCAGTCCGGCACGAACGATCGAGGTAGCGACGTCACTCGATGGAGAGATCACGTCGTAGTTCGCGGCGCTCCCGCCGCGCAGCTTGGCCACCAGCTCATCGCTGGAGCCCATATAAGACGCCAGCACTTTGCAGTGATGAGCATCTTCAAAGGCGTGAACGAACGAGGGATCCGCATAGCCTTCCCAAACCAGCAGGCTCAACGTTTCTTGCTTTTGCCGGCAGGCGCCACACGCGATCGCGAGTGCCAGAGTCCCCAAGAGCAGCGATCGTCGGTTCATTTTCTCTCCGGTGTTACTTGACATCGGACTGAAAGACCACAATATTTCGCACGCCGCAAAACTAGAATGTCGGCGGCGTGTTGATCCACAGCAGCCAAGTCTCCGTCCGGCCGGGATTTCTCCAGCGATGCGGCGTCGAACTTTCGAAATACAAGCTGTCGCCAGTCTTAAGCCGGTAATGCTCCTTGTTGTTGAGCCAGATTTCGAATTCTCCGCGCAAAATGTGCAGAAACTCTTCTCCTTCATGAGCGTACGATTCACCGCTCCCGCCGTTGGGTTTCACGCGAAACAGGTGCGGCTCCATCGCGGTGTTGCCCCAGGCGAGCAGTTCCATCCTCACGCCGGGGGTGGTCTCCAGGATTTTTCTTTGTTCGGGGCGTACCAGACGGGGATTTTCCCCTGCGGTCTCAAAAAGGGAAAGGATATTTGTACGGTAGAACCGCGCGATGCGCCGCAGCGTGGCGACCGAAGAGCGCATCTGGCCGCGCTCCAGCCCGCTAAGAAAACCGACCGATACGCCGGTGGCCTGCGCGACTTGCGCGAGGGAAAGGCCGCGCCGAGTGCGCAATCGGCGAAATCGCTGTCCAGGCAGCAACGCCACCTCGGCGGGCGCGGACACGATGCCCTGACGTTTCAACACGTGCACGATCGCGGCGGGATTCAGGCCCCGCGCACGCCGCAGAAAAAGGGCGCGCTGCAGCAGCCGTACGTCAGCTTCGGTGTACAAGCGGTAGCGGCTTTCCGTGCGCTGCGGAGCGACCAGCCCCAGCGCTTCCCAGGCACGCAGCGCGGAGGAGGAAATGCCGATGCGGCGCGCCACTTGGCTGATGCGCAGCAGGCCACCCTGCGGGCGTCTCATCGTTCCTTTCGATAAATTCTTTGCGCTTGACACGGCTCCCGGCTTTCTCTAAGTTTACGGGATTATAGTAAGGTTTCAGGGGCGCAGCAACCTCGAAGAAATAAGTCAGATACAAGTTTTTTCGCGATAAGGGGTGACGTCATGAACGCTACTCATGAACATCGGCAGACTCTTTCGCTCTGCGTGCGGCAAGTTCTTGGCCTATCGGTATTCGCCCTTGCCATCCTGGTCGCAGCGCCGTTCACTGACGCGCAGAGCACCGGCGGCCGCATTCGCGGCACGCTGGTGGACGCTAGCGGCGGCGCGGTGGTGGCCGCGAAAGTGGTGATCGTCAACGAGTCAAACGGCAGCGTCCGCGACACCCAAACCAGCGCGACCGGTGAGTACATCTTTCTGGAAGTGCCGGTTGGAACCTACGACATACAAATCGATCAGCCGGGTTTCAAGAAATACCTGCACAAGGACGTGACCGTCGAACTGAACGGCGTGGTCTCTGTGGACGTGGTTCTGCAGGTAGGCGGATCGACAGAAATTGTCGAAGTGACTGGGGCGCCGCCACTTGTGGATACCACCTCGACGCAACTGGGTGCGGTGGTGGGCGAGCGCGCGATCAGCGAGTTGCCTCTGGCGCAGCGCGATGCCTATCAACTGCTGCAGTTGCAGCCTGGCGTGCAATCACAGGTCGGTCTGGACAGTGTTTATGGGAGCGACCGCGCCGGTGTAGTCAGCGTGAACGGCGGCCGCGGGCGCGACAACAACTTTACCGTGAACGGCGGCGACGGCAACGATCAGTTCGCCGGCCTTCCGGCAATCCAGCCTTCTCCGGATGCCATCTCCGAATTTCGCGTCTTGACCAACACCTTCGACGCGGAGTACGGGCGCAACGCCGGAGCTGTGGTTAACGTCGTCACCAAGTCCGGCACCAACAGTTTTCACGGCAACCTCTACGAGTTTTTCCGCAACCAGGCGTTGAATGCCAAGGGCTTTTTCGACTCGCAAAAGCTGGATTATTTGCAGAATCAGTTCGGGACCACCTTCGGCGGACCGATTAGGAAAGACAAGACTTTCTTTTTTGCCACCTACGAAGGGGATCGCATCCGACGGGGAACTTCGTCCGATACAGTTACGCGTGCCCACCGATGCGGAGCGCGCTGGTGATTTCTCCGCGGGTCAGCCATTTTCAGGAACGCTGGCGAATGCCAATATCCTCAACAGCCGGCCCGGGTGCCTGACCGCTCTGGGGCTGGGAGCGCCGATTGCCGATGGCACGGCCTATGCCACGGTCTTCCCGGGCAACCAGATTCCTACAGCGTGCATGGATCCGACCTCGGTTGACCTGCTCAATAAATACGTGCCGCATGCGACCTCCGGAGGCGGCAGCATCTTTCAGTCCGTGCCGCTGGGCCACGAGCGCTCCAACCAATTCACCGTCAAGATCGATCACGAGCTGACGAAAAACCAACATCTGAGCGGCTATTATTATTTTACGCAGCACTATCTGGCTAAGCCGTTTGCGCGATTTCAGTCCGGCGGCGCGGACCTGCCTGGTTTCGGCGACCTCACCGACGAACGCGTTCAGCAGCTCAACATCAGCCACACCTGGACGCTGGGTTCGACGGCCGTAAATGAGGCGCGGTTCACGTTCTTCCGTGAAGGCCAGGGAACCTTCTTGCATCCGCAGCACACGGCCTCGGTGCAGGATTCCTGCACTACGGTACCTGCCGCCAACTGTTTTGCGGACCCCACCAATCCGGACCTCGGCATTCACCCGGGTCTCGGCGCCAGCCGCGAAGGCGTGCCCTTCGTCAACATTTCCGGCGGCTTCACGCTAGGGAACAACTTTGAGGGCGAATTGCCGCAGAGCGGCGATACCTACCAGTGGTCGGACAACTTCAGCAAGACCATCGGCAAACACGACATCAAGTTTGGCGGAGACATACGCTATCAGAGGTTCGATCAGGAGCTCTTTTTCGATATCAACGGCCAGTATTTCTACTTCGGTGGCGGGCCCTAACGATCCCGGATATCAGAACTTATTTCCCAACTATCTTTTGGGGGTCCCGGACGAATACGGACAGGGTTCCGCGCAGCATGAGTTGGTTCGCAGCAAATCCGTATATCTGTTCGCGCAGGATAGCTGGAAGATTAAATCCAACGTGACGCTGAACTACGGCATGCGCTGGGAATTGAACACCCCGCTGGCAGACGCCGGACAGAAAGTGCAAACTTTCCGCCCCGGGCAGGTTTCCACGGTTTATCCGTGTCAACTGTCCTCGCTGAGCCCGCTTTTTGGTCCGGGCAACGATTGCAACAATACGGGCGTGACTCCGGTGGGTCTCGTCGTTCCCGGCGATAAGGGTATTCCGAACGGGCTGTCGGACACCTACTACAAATCTTTTGCTCCGAGAATCGGTTTGGCGTGGAGCCCCGATGCGAAGGACGGCCTGTGGGGCAAGATTTTCGGCGGTCCGGGAAAAACGAGCATTCGCTCCGGATACGGCATTTTCTACAACCCCGTCGAACAACTGGTGCTGGAACAGTTCAGTGCCGAGCCGCCATTCGGTGGAAGCACGTTCCTGTTTAACACCCAGTTCAACACTCCGTTTCTGAGTCAGGATGGCGCCACTACCTTCCCCAATCCATTTAACGGCATCCTGAACCCTCCGAGGGGCCAACCTGTGGATTGGTCGCTGTTCCGCCCGATCCTTCTGTTCGGACAAGCGGCCAAGAACCCCCGCACCCAGTATGCGGAACAATACAACCTGACCGTCCAGCGGGAACTTGCAAAGGACTTGGTCCTGCAAGTTGCATACGTCGGCCGACAAGGTCATCGCCTGCTGGCCACTCAAGATCTCAATCCGGGCAATCCGCAGACTTGTCTTGACCTGAACTCGATTCTGGGCGATGGGACTTGCGGCCCGTTTTTCGCAGACAGTTCGTTTCTCGATCCCCGGTGGCACCGTTTTGCCAGTCGATTTGCATTTGCCCTACGGTCCGACCAAAGTCATCCCCGCCGGGACCACCATCGGCCCCAACGGAATCACGCTGGTCGGCCTTCGGCCTTTCTCTTCTCCATTGTGCGACCCAACCACTGGTACTGGGTGCCCGCCGGACGGCGTGCCCGTATTCTCGAGCATATTCACGCAGAATACGCTCGCAAACTCGTCGTACAACGGCCTACAGGCCAGCTTGGAGCACCGTTTCTCACACGGCCTGCAGTTTGAAGCCGCCTATACCTACGGAAAATCGATCGACCTGGCGTCCACATTCGAGAACCTGGTCGATCCGATAAATCCAAAGCGAAATCGCGCCCTGTCGCTTTTTGACGCTCGTCACCGTTTCGTTTTCAGCTACTATTGGGAACTCCCCGTGCCGAAATACCAGGGCTTTGCTGGCAAGGCTCTTAATGGTTGGGCGGTTTCGGGGATCACGACGTTTCAAGCGGGCTTCCCGATCCGCATTACCGAACAGGACGACATCGAACTGCAATCCAGCTTCGATTTCGAGACTCCTGGCGAGCCCAACGTCGTCGCACCATTCAAATCGATCAATCCGAAGAAGACGGTGTGCGCCTTTGGCACCGGCCCGTCGGCGGGAACCGGAGTAGATTGCCAGCCGATCAACGCTGGGTTTGACCCGAACAATAGTTTTACGGAAGCTACGGTTGCGCCGGGGACCATTGGCAACGCGCCGCGCACTGTGTGCTGCGGCCCCGGGATCAACAACTGGGAGATTGGCTTCCAGAAAGTGACGCAGCTCAACGAGCGCTGGAGACTGGAGTTCCGCGGCGAACTCTTCAACGCGTTCAATCACTCGCAATTCTTCCAGCCGGACGGCAATACTACGGATGGAACCGATTTCGGTCGCATCAAGCGAGCTCGCGATCCGCGGCTGGTTCAATTCGCGATGAAGCTCTTCTTCTAGGACCGAGGCAAAATACACGATTCAAGAGGCGCGGCTCGCAAGAGCCGCGTCTTTGCACGCTTAAGGTTCGAGAAGCATACTGACTGCAGGGAACAGACCTGCTACGGGTGACCGTAAGGGCCACCCAGTACGGAGTACTCAGATGCACGACGCTCTACAGAAGGAAATCTCCACCTACGAGAAGCGCACGCCCAAATCCGCGGAAGCCCATAAGCGCGCATTGCAACGCATACCTCTCGGAGTAGCCAGCAACTACCGCCACTACGAGCCCTATCCTATTTTCGTAAAGGACGGAAAGGGCAGCAAGATTCATGACGTGGACGGCAACGAATACATCGATCACAACCTCTGTTTCGGCGCACTCATGGCCGGGCACTGTCATCCCGCGGTGGTAAGGGCCGTCGAGCAGAAGCTCCACGAGGGCACAACCTTCGGCATGCCCCACGACCAGGAATGGGAACTCGCAGAAGAAATTTGCCAACGCTATCCCGTGGAAATGGTCCGCTTCGGCTCCAGCGGAACCGAAGCCACCATGCATGCATGCCGTATCGCGCGAGCAGCCACTGGTCGCGACAAGATTTTGAAATTTGAAGGCTCCTACCACGGCCTGCACGACACCGCGCTTGTCAGCGTCAAGCCCAAAGCCGAAGAGTACGGCGACCCGGACGCCCCAAATTCCGTCGCGGGAGGCGGTGGCATCCCGAAATCCGCCGTCGCCAACGTGGTTGTCGCCAGCTTCAACAATCTTGGCAGCGTCGAGAGGCGCTTCCGCGAAAATCCCGGCCAGATTGCCGCCATCATTCTCGAACCGATCCTCATGAACGTTGGTCTCTGCCTGCCGCAGCCCGGCTTTCTGGAGGGTTTGCGCGACATCGCCACGAAAAACGGCGCGCTGCTCATTTTCGACGAGGTAAAAACCGGCGCGAAACTCGCCTGGGGCGGTGCCAGCGAATATTTCGGCGTAAAGCCGGACATCATCTGCTTGGCAAAGTCCATCGGCGGTGGCCTACCGCTGGCCGCTTTTGGAGCTAGCCGCGTGGTAATGGATCTCATCACGCAGCATAAGGTTTTTCATGGCGGCACCTACAACACCAACCGCGTCGCGATGTCCGCAGGCCTCGCCACGTTCCGTGAAGTCCTCACCCGCGAAAACTATGCGCACGTCGACAAGCTCAGCAAGAAGCTCACCGATGGTTACCGCAGGATCGTCGCTAAAGCTGGCTTGCAGGCCTACGTCGCAAGCGCGGGAGTCAACGGCGCCTTGATGCTTTATCCTCAGGAGATTCGCAACTACCGCGACTGGACGGCCATCGACATCGACCTGTGGCGCCACTATTGGTTCGCTATGGTCAATCGCGGCGTCCTCGCGCAGCCCTACTGGTGGGATGAACAGTGGACCATCTCCGTTCAACACACCGAGGCCGATATCGATAAGCACCTCTCGGTGTTCGAAGAAGTGGCGCCAGGTCTCGCGAAGGCCCAGCAGGAGCGTGGCGTGGCTTTCGTTGGTGCCGCGGGACATTAGCAAGGTAATTCCGTTGCGGCCGACGGCCTAATGGCAGTCCGCCGCAGCTATCATCCGGGAAGGACAAAGTTGTCCAACGAGGCTATCGCTGCTCCCGCGGTGCTCGCGGCCCAGGAAGCGCCCCACCTGCGGCGCGTCCTTGGCCGCTGGGACCTCGTCCTGCTTTTCGTCGTCGCCGTCTTTAATCTAAACGTCGTCCCATCGATCGCTGCAAACGGCGGTGTCACCGTATGGCTCTGGATCATCTCTCTGGTGCTTTTCTTCTGGCCCCAGGGAATCGCCGTGATCGAACTTGCACATCGCTATCCCGGTGAAGGCGGCGTATACCTCTGGGCCAAAGAAGTCTTCGGCGACTTCCACGGTTTCCTCTCCGGCTGGTGCTACTGGACCAACAACATGATGTACGTTCCGACCATCATGCTGTACTTCGTCGGAGTCTCCGTCTTCGTTCTCGGCGCAGGCCACCAGTCATTGGCAGACAACAAGGTTTTCGCTCTGAGCGCCTCTCTCATTCTCTTGGCCGTCCTCGTGGTGCTCAACGTCATCGGGCTGGGCGTGGGAAAGTGGATCAATAACGTTGGCGCCGTAGGTACCGGCATTGCCGCCGCCGTGCTGATCGGGTTGGGGATGATCGTCTGGCTCCGCTTCGGCACAACGGTGACAGCCGCGGACTTTCACATTCCCGCCAATCCCCGATTTGTGCTGAATTCGTTTGGTGTGATCTGTTTCGGCCTCGTCGGTTTGGAGCTTGCTTCGGTCATGGGCGACGAAATCGAGAATCCCGCCCGCATTCTGCCCGGCGCGGTCGCCTGGGGCGGCATTCTATCCGGCTTGCTTTACGTTGGAGCTACGCTGACGCTGCTCATCGCCGTCAGCAAGCAGGACATCAGCGTGCTCCAAGGCATCGTCCAGGCAGTTAGCCACATGGCCGCCAGAGTGGGCGTGGGCTGGATTGTTGCGCCTTTTGCATTTCTGCTGAGTGTCTCCATCGCCGGAATTGGCTCCGCTTGGCTCGCGGGTTCCGCGCGAATTCCTTTCGTCGCAGGTCTCGATTCCTACATGCCGTCGTGGCTAGGAAAAGTGCATCCCCAATACAGGACTCCGTACGCTGCCCTGATCGTTCACGCGGTGGTCTCTCTGGTTTTGGTGATCATTAATTTCACTCTTACCGGCGCCGGTGTGCAGGAGACCTTCCAAAAGTTGTTGTCCCTGGCCGTGGTGCTGCAACTTGTTCCCTTTCTGTATATGTTCGGAGCGTTGCTGAAAATTGCCTTCGGCGAGTCATTCGTCAAAGGCCGCTACGGTAGAGCGACTCTGATTTTCGCGGGATCCAGCGGATTGCTGACGACGACTCTAGGAATCGCTTTGGCGTTCTTCCCCGCGCAACAAATTACCTCGATCATGTCCTACGAGGTCTGGATGTTCGGAGGAACGCTGCTGTTCATTGGTCTCGCGGCGTTTTTCTTTTTTGTTTACGGCCGGCGCAAAGCCGCGCGCAAATTGGCAGCGTTGGTGCCTCTAGGCTGAGGTTGGAGGACAAGGGATCGGACTTTTAGGTCCGGGCATGATCGCTTGCGTTTGCATTACGGTTTTTGCCGCGGAGGAAATGGGTTCTGAGGTTGACACGCCGTTGCTGAGGTCCAAACCGGCACTGCCCAAAGCCAGCACTGGCGTCATCGAAGTCGGAGGTTGTCATGTCAGGTAGCGTAAAAGCGGAAGTTAGGACCTATCGGAATTATGTGAATGGCCAGTGGGTGGCCAGCGCCTCGGGCGAGACCTTCCCGGTTTATGACCCTTCCACGGAAGAAGTCATCGCCCGCGTAGCCGCGGCGAACAGCGCTGATGTCGATGCCGCCGTAAGGGCCGCCCGCGCTGCCTTCGATTCCGGCCCCTGGCCACAAACCACCGCTCAAGACCGTGGCCGCATTCTCTTCAAACTCGCCGAGAAGATTCGCCAGAATACCGCACAACTCGCGGACATCGAATCACGCAATACCGGCAAGCCCATCGTAGAAGCCGAATACGACATCGCGGACGTTGCCACCTGCTTTGAATACTACGGCGGCTTGGCCACCAAAATTCTCGGCCACGTGAATCCTGTTCCGGCCAATGCGCTCAGCTTTACGCTGCGAGAGCCCATGGGAGTCGCGGCACAGATCATTCCTTGGAACTTCCCTCTTCTCATGGCTGCATGGAAGCTTGCTCCCGCCCTCGCCGCGGGCTGCACCTGCGTCTTGAAACCCGCAGAACAAACCCCGCTCACCGCGCTGGAGTTTGCCAATTGGTTCGAAGAAGTCGGGCTACCTCCCGGCGTCGTGAATATCATCAACGGCTTTGGCGAAACCGCCGGCGCCGCGCTAGTCGCCCATCCGGGCGTAGATAAGGTAGCCTTCACCGGCAGCGCCGCCGTCGGCAAAATTATCGTCAAGAGCGCAGCCGACACGCTCAAGCGCGTCACCCTCGAACTCGGCGGCAAGTCTCCCAATATTTTCTTCGCCGAGGCCGACTGGGAGGCCGCCGTCGATGGCGCGCTCTTTGGCGTTTTCATAAATCAAGGCGAAGTCTGCTCGGCAGGCAGCCGCATCCTGGTTGAGAAAAGCATTTATTCAAAATTCGTCGAGTCCATGACCGAAAAAGCCAAGCGCATCAAGCTTGGCCCTCCGCTCGAACGCGAAACCAAGATGGGTCCCCTCGTCAGTAAGGAACAATACGACCGCGTCAGTTCCTATCTCGAGATCGGCAAGAAAGAAGCCAAGGTCGCCATCGGCGGCGGCCGGCCAAAACAATTCGGCAAAGGCTACTACCTCGAACCGACCATTTTCTACGATGTCGACAACAACGCGCGCATCGCCCGCGAAGAAATCTTCGGACCGGTCGCCTCGGTGATTCCCTTCGACGGCGAAGCCGACGCCATACGCATCGCCAACGACACGCCCTACGGCCTTGCGGCGGCCGTGTGGACTCGCGACATATACAAAGCCTTCCGAGTCGTAAAATCTCTAAGGGCGGGCATCGTGTGGGTCAACCACATGCAACCCACGTACGTTGAAGCCCCCTGGGGTGGTTACAAGCAGTCCGGCTTCGGCCGCGAACTCGGTCCCTGGGGCCTGGAAGAGTATCTCGAAACCAAGCAAGTCTTCGTCAACCTCGACGAAACTCCAATCGGGTGGTACTAAAAATGGCTACAATTCAACTTCGCACTGAAATTCCCGGACCCCAATCGCGGGCGCTCATGGCGCGCCGCGAAGCCGCTGTGCCTCGTGGCCCGTATCACGCCACGCCGATCTTTGCCGCGCGCGCTGAAGGCGCAACCATCGAAGACGTGGACGGAAATCGCTACCTCGACTTCGCCGGCGGTATAGGCTGCCTCAATATGGGCCATCGCGCGCCGCGGGTCGTCTCCTCGATCCGTGAACAGTTGGATAAATATCTCCATCTCTGCTTCAGCGTGACTCCCTATGAGCCGTACATTGCCGTCGCGGAAAAACTGAACGCTTTAGCCCCCGGTAAGTTCGCGAAGAAAACTTTCATCGTCAATACGGGCGCCGAAGCCGTCGAAAACGCCGTTAAGATCGCCCGCGCTTACACCAAGCGTCCCGCGGTCATCTGCTTTGAAGATGCCTTCCACGGCCGCACCCTGCTGGCCTTGTCTCTTACCAGCAAAACGCATCCTTACAAGGCGGGTTTCGCGCCCTTTGCCAGCGATGTGTATCGCATCCCTTTCGCCTACCCATACCGCGCGGAAAAAGGTGCGACCGCCGAGACCTTCGCGCGCCATCTGGAAGACGCGTTCAAGAAAGTCGTTGCGCCCGAGTCCGTCGCGGCCGTGATTGCTGAGCCCGTACTTGGAGAGGGCGGTTTTGTCGTTCCCCCTCGCGATTACTTCCGAATCCTCCAGGAGATCTGCCGCAAGCATGGCATCGTCTTCATCGCCGACGAGGTACAGTCCGGAATTGCGCGCACCGGAAAATGGTTTGCTTCCGAGCACTACGGCATCGAGCCCGATCTGATCACCACCGCCAAATCGCTGGGCGGCGGGTTACCCATCGCAGCGGTTACCGGGCGGGCAGAAATCATGGACGCTCCCGGAATCGGTGGGCTGGGCAGTACGTTCGCCGGCAATCCGCTTTCCTGCGTCGCGGCGCTGGCCGCGATCGAGACCATCGAGCAGGAAGGCTTGCTCGTGCGCTCCACCGCCATCGGCAAGCGCTTCGAAGAGCGCGCCCGCAACTGGCAAAAGCGCTGGCCGCTCATCGGTGACGTCCGCGGTCTAGGCGGTATGTGCGCGATGGAGCTCGTGCGCAACCCCGAAACCCGCGAACCCGCCGAGGCTGAAACCAAGGAAGTCGCTCACTATTGCTACGAACACGGCCTCATCACCATCACAGCCGGCACCTACAACAACATCATGCGCATCCTCGTGCCGCTGGTGGTCACCGACGAACAGCTCGACGAAGGCTTCGGCGTAATCGAAGCGGCACTCGCGGCAGTGGCCGAGCGCAAACAACCTGCTTTGTCCCACGCGTAAACCCTTCGCACGATGTGGAGACGTCAGCTGCGGACTACTTGCCGAGCCCGTCGGCAGTGCATGCTCTCGTTCAATGCGTGCGCTCGCAGACTAGCGAGCGTAGTACCGGATTGGTAATGGCCCCGAGACTTTCGGCCTGTGCTCCATACTTCTTTCGGTTACAATTCAACATCATCTAATTCCTGAGCACGCAACTCCTACCATCCATGACGCTGCGTCTGAGCCAAGGCAAGGAAGCGCACCAGATCCTCGCCGATCCTGCCTTTCGTTTCCAATGGACACAGTTGCACCAAGCCTGCCCTTGGGCCACTGCCTTCCAAAGCCCCGGATATGTCACCGCGTGGCACGAGGCATACAAGAATCAGTACAGCCCACTGATGATTTCCGACTTTTCGGCCGCCGGAGATTTGATTGGCCTTCTTTCTTTGGCCGCCGAAGACGGTTCCGGGCGTCTGATTGTCGCCGGCGGCCACCAAGCCGAATACAAGGCGTGGTTAGCGACGGCAGCAAACGGTGAATCCTTTGTTGAAGCAGCCCTAAAGCTGTTAGCCGGCGAAACGCGCATCGGAGCTCTGTCTTTCGGGTACCTGCCTCCGGGTATTCCCACGAACTGGACGACCCGCTCACGCAATGCGTCCTGGATCTGCGAATTGAAGTCGCACCCGCGCCCCATCGTACCTCTCGGCTGCGAAGCCGACCTGGCGGCCTACCTGCAAAAGAAAAAGAGCGGGAGCAGCACCCGCAGCAAATGGAATCGACTCAAGCGCCTGGGAGCCCTTCGTTTGGAGCAAATTCGCGAAGCCGATCAACTCGCGCCGATCTTCGATCAGCTCATCGCCTACTACGACATTCGCCAGGGTGGCTTGCGCGGCAAGTTTCCGTTTCAGACCGATGCGGCGAAAAAGCCCTTCCACCTCGCTTTGTTGAACACGCCTGGCTTGTTACACGTCACAATTCTAAAAGCTGGGGAAGAAACCATATCGGCCTGGTTCGGCGTAACAGATAGCAAGATGTATTCGGTGGCGATGTCGATGTTTTCTCCCTGGCACTCTGCGAATTCTCCCATCACCGTGCATGCGCTGATGTTGGTGGAGCAACTGCACCAGGACCGCTACTCGATTTTTGATCTAACCGCCGGCCCAGATCCATTCAAAGACCGCTTCGCCGCTGGCTACGACTCGATTTATTCGCTCTCCATCTACTTCCAGCACGGAAAATGGATCAGTCATCGAATTACCCAAGGAACGGAGGTTCTGGCCAGGCGTACGCTGCGCGCCCTCAACATTTCGCCGAACGCCGCGGTTCAGCTCTGAAACAGGTTGCCCGAGTCCCACCGCGCACCTGGCCCCCCGCGCTTGCCCAACGATCGGCTGTACTGTTAAAGAGATCTTTTTCTAAGCCGGAATTGAAGGTCTACCGGCTGGAGCTGAGCAATGTTCCGGAAATCTCGGATTCGCTCCTGGTGGCCAAGGACCGTTTGGACCATCTACTTTTCCTTCAGCCCCACGAATTCTGGCGCACACGCCAAGCCTTCCTGGCCAAATGCTTGAAAAGCATGGAAAACGGACATCATTTCTACACCTGCTCGGAGAGCGGCAGGCTGCTCCATCTCACTTGGCTCGTGGAGAAACAAGAAGCGCAGGTCTTTCCGGAAACGGACCAGGCGTTTCAATTCCCTCCTGGATCCGCTGTGGTATACGGCTCGTATACCGATCCAGCCTCGCGAGGACGCGGCCTATGCCAGTCCACGTTGCGCCAGATCTTGCAGGATATGACCAGGATCCCCGGAGCAAACTGCATCTTCGCCGCGGTGTCGGCGGACAACAAACCAGCCCTTCACGTCTTGGAGAAGATCGGCTTTGCCGCTCTGGGACAGAATCCGAACCTCGTCCAAGCGAAGTAGCGCGAGCCACCAGCATCGTAAGAACAACCCTCTAGCTGCGCTGAACTACTCCGGGTGCTCTCGAATCTTCCGCCCCGTCGGCCCAAGCGATATACTAGCCTCTAGGCTGCGTGGGGCCCGTAGCTCAGCGGTTAGAGCAGCGGACTCATAATCCGTTGGTCCTAGGTTCAAATCCTAGCGGGCCCACCAACTTCCAGCTCTCCCGATCTTCAATTCGCATATCAAGTTTTGAACGTCGTGACAGCGGCAGCGCGCCGCTGGCAAGCGCGGGCCCCTGCAGGATTTGACGCTCATTCCGCCAGCGTCGTTACCCAAAATTATCATAAATATCGTTCTACGATATATCGGCAGGCAACGCCTCTGAATTGTATCGCATCACGATATAAGTACCGTGTTTTTGGCGCCCCTGGGCTGGGATGCCCGCAATGGGCATGGGGACGCTCGAGCGGAGAAGGGAGTGCTTGCTCCTCCCTTCTTCGCTGCCGATGCAAAAGCCCCGGCCCGGTCCCCAAATTGTCTCGAAAGGAGATTTCAGAAAATGCAAGCGAAATTCTCAGCTCTAGCCGCGCTGTCTTTGGCCGCACTTTGCCTTGGCACAGTACCAGCGCTTGCCCAGTCGAATCAGGAGACAGGAAAACTCAAAATTCATGTGGAGCCCAAACAGGCCTACGTATTTGTGGACGGCAAGGCCATTCGCGATGGCAGCCAGACCATGGATTTGGCCGCTGGCAATCACCAGGTTGGTGTCTACAACTACGGATATGTTCCTAAAATCCAGAGCGTGCACGTCGGCGCCCGCGAAAGCACCGACCTGCGCGTATCCCTGCAGTCCGCCGGCGACATGGTTGCCGGACCTTTTGCAGCCATCGAATTCAAAGGCGACCCTCGCGCCGCAGTTCTGCTCAACGGAGAAACTCCCGCCTATTTCGTGGGGCACGTGGATGAGTTCAATTGGAATTGGATCTGGCACCAGCGCCTTCTCGTAAAGCCAGGCACATATCAAGTTGCCGTAAAGCACGAAGGAAACACACTATGGACCGGACCGGTTACCGCCAAGGCCGGTGAGCGCGTGATCGTCTATCTCGACCGCCAGGGCTTCACGAAAACCGTGGACTGGAAAGAGGGCCTGAATCTGCCGCCCCAACCTCGCTTCCATGCCGGAATTGCCAGTGCCACGGTTCCAGTCGCTCCCGCTTCCGCCAAACTCGCGGCGCAATCCCACAGCCTCAGTTGCGGGGCCAACACCACTCTGCAGTGGAACTCCACCGACGCCGTCGACACTTCCGTCTCCGGTATCGGAGAAGTTCCTGTTCGGGGAGACCGCGTTGTGACACCCACGCGTGACACCACCTATGTCCTGACCGCGAAAGGTCCCGGCGGCGAATCCACGCAGAGCGTGACCATCGATGTGGATGCCCGCCCCAAAGCATCCCTCACCCTCGGCCGCCCAGAAATCCGCTATCACAAAGTCGGAGACCGCGTCGTCGAGCAAGACTCCACTACCTTGCAATGGTCCGCCTCCAACGCCACCTCCGCGAAGCTCGCGCCTTTCGACGCCACGGCCCTGAGCGGGAGCCGTACAATCAACGCCAATCCCAACAGCACTAAAACGGGGCCTGTCGACGAGGAAGTCAATTACACCCTGACCGCCGCCAACGCCTGTGGAGGAACGACTACCAAGACCGCCACGCTTCACGTCGTGGGCTCCATCGATCCTCCGCCTTCTGCCACCCTCGCCAGCGTTTTTTATCCAACCGCCTATCCCACTCGCCACCACCCGAAAGCGGGTCTGGTGGCCGGCGAACGAGCCACGCTCGATAATGCCGCGACCCAATTCAAGAACTTCCAACTCTACTCGCACCAAGCCGGATTGGTGGTCGTCGGGTATGCCGATGTCCGCGGCCCGAAGCCCTACAACCAGAAGTTGAGCGAGCGCCGCGCGGCCCTCGTTCGTGACTATCTCATTTCCAAGGGCGTGCCTAAGGAAGACATCACGATCCGAGCCGAGGGCGAAAACAAACCACTCGACAAGACCCAGGTCGCGGGCCTGCTCTCCAAGACCGGCCAGACACCCCAGAAGTGGATGACCGAGAGGAAAAGAACCACCTGGCTCGCCTACAACCGTCGCGCCGACCTCGTTCTCGAACCGACCGGACAACAATCAGCGCTCGTGTACCCCGCCGCCACCAGCGATTCGCGTATCGTCTGGCAACTCAAAGAGCCGGCTCTTGGAAAGGTGCGGCGCGCTGCGCAGGAGTCTTCGACCACGGCGGAAGCCAACGCCAATCCCAATGGAGATTGACCGGGCATTCAGGCCCAGCCTGAACCATCTCCACGCCGTTCATCATCGATTGCGTTAGTCGACAACCAACTGAGTTTTCGTCCCCGGTTGTGCCGGGGAAAAAAGGAGAAAAAATGCAAGAACAAGACTTCAACAAACCCCAAACCGCTGAGCCTCACATCATGATTCGAACTCAGGGCCTAAGCATCGAAGCGCGGGAGCTCTTTGATTCCGTCGCCCGGCGCGCCTACGAGATTTTCGAATCGAAAGGCCGGCCAATCGGTCGCGATCTGGAAAACTGGTTTCAGGCCGAGGCGGAACTCTTCGAAAGAGCGCCGCTCCGTCTGGCTCAGTCCGACGACGAAGTTTGCGTGCTGGCCGAGGTCCGCAACTACGCCCCCAGGGAACTCGAAGTCGATTTGGAGCCCCGTCGCGTCACCATCATCGGCAAACAAGGAAGCGGCACCCTCCGAAAACCCGACGCCGGCGTCGTGGCGGAGAAATCCAAACTCCTGCTCACCATGCAGCTCCCCGTCGAGATCGATCCGCAACGTGCCACCGCTCAACTCAGACGAGGCATTCTGGAACTCGACATCAAGAAAGCCAAGCCCAATCAAAGTCAGGTCACCTCCGCGGCTCGCGCCGTCTAATAGAAGTACGAGCTCGCCAATGCATCTGGAAGGCCCGCCGACCCTGGAGCCGGCGGGCCTTCCATCTATCTGCGCAAGCCAATCTGCCGATCCGGGGTGCGCGGACCGATCCTGCAACCGCAACGCTTTTCTGGAACACAACGAAGCGGGCTGCGTGCATCTGCATCCTGGCGATGGGACGGATGTGCCACATGGAAGGTTCGAGCTTCTTGAGAAATATATCGTATTGCGATATAATTAGGATGAGGCAAAAAGGAGAACTAATATGGACAGCCACAACTCGGACCCTCACCCTTATCACCTTATTCCCTTCGAACCAGGTTCCCAGAGAGGCTTGAGGCACTCCGATATCGCTGTGATCTCCATTCTCGCCATACTTGTCTTGGGACTCTTGATAGTCGTGTTTGTTCCGCAAGCCGCCAACGGGTTCGTCGGCACCAAGGTCACCCCCAAAATTGCGGCGGTCCACATTTCCTCGAGCGTGCACGTGCAACCTCGTTGAGGTTCGCAAGTCCCAGGGTGTAGCTGGACGCAGGTGACGTACACGGTGCCGCGGCAGACGGGATTACGCGGTGCCGGCCTTGGCCAGAACTGTTTTGCCGAGGAACGCTCGGATGGCGTCGGCTATTTCACCCACATGCGTTTCGAGCGCGAAGTGCCCCGTGTCGTAGAAGTGCACTTCGGCGTCGGGAATGTCGCGGCGGAAGGCTTCCGCGCCCGGCGGTAGAAAGAATGGATCGTTCTTGCCCCACACCGCCAGGAGCGGCGGCCGCTTGGCTGCAAAATATTCGTGAAATTTCGGATACAGCGCGATGTTGTTCGCGTAATCGAGAAACAAATCCAACTGAATCTCGTCGTTCCCGGGCCTCCCGAGCAGCGCCAAATCCAGCGTGTAGGACTCCGGCGCGACCCGCGTCTCATCGGAGACGCCGTGCACGTACTGCCACTTTGTCGTTTCCGCCGTGAGCATCGCCCGGATCGCTTCCCGGTTCGCCGCCGTCGGCTCCCGCCAGTACTTCTGAATCGGAGCCCAGCCGGAGCTCAGGCCTTCCTCGTACGCATTGCCGTTTTGCGTGATGATCGCCGTGACTCGCTCCGGCCGCGCCAGCGCCAGCCGGAAGCCCACAGGTGCGCCATAGTCGAAAACATAGATCGCGTAGCGCGAAAGACCGACGGCGTCGGTAAACCCCGCAATCACCTTCGCGAGGTTGTCGAACGTGTATTGAAACTTCCCGCGCTCCGGAGACTCCGAGAATCCGAACCCCGGAAGATCGGGGGCCACGATGTGAAAACGATCTTCCAACAGCGGAATCAAATTGCGGAACATGTGCGACGAAGTCGGAAAGCCGTGCAGGAGAAGAAGCGTTGGATGCCGGGGATCGCCCGCTTCACGGTAGAAGATTTTGTGGCCGTCCGCGACTGCGGTGTGGTAATGCACCATGACTGTCCTCCATGGGAATAGTTAAGCGCCGGGGCGATCGGCTGGATGGGTAACTCTGCGAAGCCTCGAATCGCCCGTTCCAGGCTTCTCTGCAATCACAACGGAATCTGATGCGGCAGCGCCACAAAACGATGCTGGCGAAAACCCAGATGACGAATGGCCACGTGAATTGGCCGCTTGAAAGCCCGCCAGCAAGATGGAAAGTAGGAGAGCGTCCCGACAGCGCTACACAGCGGTGACGAAGGAGCCGTCGGGAGTAACGTAGGCGTAGGCCATTCGGGGAGTGTTGAAGGCGAAGCCGGGGTGGCCGTGGCGGTCGAGGAGGATGAGGCCGGCGGTGGCGTGCGTTTTCTTGGCGAACAGCGCCAGGGCTTCGTCGGCGGATTTTTGCGCGTCGTAGTGGCGGAGATAATCGGCGGCGGTTTTGGACAGCACCACTTTCATGATGGCTTCGCCGTAGCCTGTGGCGGACACGCCGCCGGCTTCCGAATCGGCGTAGCAGCCGCAGCCGATGAGCGGTGAATCGCCGACGCGGCCGGGGAGTTTACAGCAGGTGCCCCCGGTAGAGGTGGCGGCGAAGAGCGCGCCGCGGCGGTCGATGGCCACGGCGCCGACGGTGCCCTGTTCATGGCCGCGATGATGTTCGGCGGCGTGCTGGTCTTGCTTGCAATGCTGCCAAGCCTCGCGCTCGGCTTCGGAGACTAGTTCTTCAGGGGCACAGAGCGGCAGGCCTTGGGATTTGGCGAAGCGCTCCGCGCCTTCGCCGACCAGCATCATGTGTGGACAATTCTCCAAGACCTTGCGGGCCAGGCGGATGGGATTGCGGATGTGCTGCAAGGCGGCTACCGAGCCGGCGCGCAGCGTAGCGCCGTCCATGACGATGGCGTCGCATTCCACGCGGCCGTCGAGATTCAGATGCGAGCCGAAGCCGGCGTCGAAGACCGGATCGTCCTCGAGGACCAGGATGGCGGCTTCCACGGCGTCGAGAGCGGAACCTCCGCTGGAAAGGATGGACCAGCCTGCGGAGAGGGCGCGGTGGCAGCCGGCTTCGCAGGCGTCAACGGCTTCGTCGGGAATGTCCCAGGCGCCGCCGTGGACGATGAGGGATGGATTCATCGCGCAAGGAGGATGGCAAAGGGGATAGGGGAAGTAAAGACAGTCGAGGCAAAGGACGGGACAAAGACTAAACACAACGACCACGGAGACAACTACAAGACTTCGGCGCAAAGGACGCGGAGTACACGCCGATTCGGAAGGAGCGGCGTTAGAAGAAGAAATCCAGGAGGACCAGCAGGGGGCCCAGGAACATGAGGAAGGCGCCGTAGCTGTAGCGGCTGCGCGGAATGGCGCTCAGGGTACGCACCATCTGGAAAGGGATGATCTTGAGGCGCGATTCTCCTCGCGGACCGTAGAACGGGCCGACGGGAATGTACCGAGAGAGCGTGCGGCGGTAGGCGCCGACTTCATCGTGCATCCACACATAGATATGGTCGCGGCCGCGCCACACCAGCAGAGCGCCGAAGACGAACGAGAGATAGCCGAGAAGCGTCAAGAAACCAAGTTCGTGACCTGAACCCCAATGCATGCTTCCTCACAGACCGGGACAAACCGGGTGAAACTTATTCGCCGTCGTGAATGGTGAACAGGCGAACGACTTCAAATTCTTTTTTGCCGGCTGGCGTGGCAACCTGGATTTCATCGCCAACCTTGCGATTGAGCAGCGCTTTGCCGATGGGCGACGTGGTGGAGATGAGCCCCTTTTCGGCATCGGCCTCTTCGGTGCTGACCAGCTTGTATTCGATCTTGATGTCGCGCTGGGTGTCCAGCACCAGGATGCGCGAGCCGTAACCCGCACGATCCCTGGGAATATTGGTGAGATTGAGCATGCCGAGGTCGCCCATACGCTTTTTCAGCTGGCCGATACGGGCGTTGACATAACCCTGCCGCTCTTTGGCGAACTTGTACTCGGCGTTTTCGGAGAGGTCCCCGTGGGCGCGCGCAACCGCAATCTCTTTGGGCAGTTCGATGCTTAGCTCGTGCTCGAGCGCCGTGATTTCGTCCTGGAGCTTCTGCTTGATATTCTTCAGTGGGTCGGACATGGTCTTCTATGTAACTGCTGAGCGGGCTAGATATCTCCTTGGTTCATGGCACCCGTAGCCGATCATTATAGGCGCGAGGGAATTGCCGCCACAAGGGAACCTTTGCGGTCGGCCGGGGCGCTGTGGAAGGTTCCGGGCCTGCCGGAGCGCTTGGTTAGCGGACTTTAACCTCCGCTGTTTGAGACTTGGTGTTCCCGGCGCCATCTTCGATGGTCAGGGTATAGGTAGTGTCCTTTGTGGGAGAGACATCCACGCAACGGGAGTAGGACGGCCAGACGGGACTGGATTGCGGCTCGAGCTTGACCGTCTTGGCATTGGCCACGCCGTAGCAGAGCTGGCTTTTCTCCCCGCGATGAATCACGGCGGGGATGGCGTAGAAGTCCTGAATGGCAAAGGCTTTGCCGCCAAATTGTTGCAAGGCCAGCCGGTCGTTTTCGAGCTGCTTTTGGCTTTTTTCCTCTGCTGTTTTCCGGTCGATCTGCTTATTTTCCAACCACCGTGAGAAAAAGATCCATCCGACGATCAGGGCCGCGGCCGCCAAGACGATCGAGGAGTAGAGCAGAGGATTCTTGAAGACAGATTTGGGTTCCGGTTGGGGGCTTGAAAGCATCTGGTTGGCTCGCCTGTTCTTCTGGCTGCGCTTCCTTTCGCGTCGACCATCGAGTTGACCATGGATTGGATGCGCGATCCTAATTGCTAGTTTTGAAAGACCTTGCGAAACAGACCGATCATTTCCGCGTAGGCCTGGTCGGTGGCTTCAGGATCGTAGCGTGGGCCTTCGTCGCGGGTGAAGGCGTGCTCCGCAGGGTACAGCAGCGTTTGGTAGCGCGCGCCGGAAGCTTTCAGGGCGCGGTCGATGGTTTCGCGTCCGGCGTCAGGGACATGCGGGTCCTTGGTGCCGAAGATCATCAGGAGCTCGCCGCGGATTTCTTTGGCGCGGGCCAGCGATCCCGCGTCGGCATCTTGACCGAGCTTGCCGTCATGAATGCCGGTGCCGTAAAAACACACCGTGGCGCGAACGTCCGGCTGGAAGGCTGCGCGGAATGCCAAGTGGCCGCCGATGCAGAACCCCGTGGCGCCGATTTTTCCTGGGGCGACTTTGGGATGCCGGGAAAGCCAGTCCAGGCCGGAGCGGCAATCGGCATCGAAATGGGCGACCGGAGTTTTCGCGGCGTCCGTTTGGCCCCGAGTGCGTCCGGCATCGTCAAAGGCGATGGGCGTTCCCGGAGGTTCGATGCGGTGATAAATCTCGGGCGCGGCGACCACGAAGCCGTATCCCGCGAGGCGCACGCAGGAGCGCAGCGTCGGTGGCGTGAGCTGAAAGATGTCGGAATACAACCAGATCCCGGGATAGCGTCCTTCGGCTTTGGGCGCGGCCACGAAGGTGCGCATCGGGTTGGCCGCCGTGGCGATGTCCGCGTATTCGGTGGTGACGATCATTTTGCTGACCTGCCTTCCCTGTGTTGCATGTATGCCGTCGCAGCGGCACACAGCCACGAATGGCTGTGCCACGGGATTTCTCGCAGCGGCTATGTTACCTGCTACTCGGCGCCGAGAAAAGCGTAGCGCAGCAGGAACAGCACGCTGAGCACCCAGATGAGCGGGCTGATTTCGCGATACCTGCCGGTGCCCACCTTGATGAAGGTGAAAGAGAGCATGCCCAGGCTGAGGCCGGTGGCGATGCTGAAGGTCAGCGGGGTGGCCACCAGGGTGAGGAAAGCCGGGAAGGCTTCACTGAAGTCCTTCCACCGGACTTGGGCGACCGAGCCGCACATCAGGGCGCCAACGAGGATCAGCGCGGGCGCGGTGGCGTAAGAAGGGATGGCGGCGACCAGCGGCGCGCAGAACATGGCGCCGAAGAAGAGTCCGGCGATGACGATGTTGCCGAGGCCGGTGCGCGCTCCGGCGGCGACTCCAGCGGCGCTTTCGATATAGCTGGTGACCGTGGAGGTGCCGGTGAGCGCGCCGATCATAGTGCCGAAGGCGTCGGCCAGCAAGGCGCGGCTGGCGCGCGGAAGTTTGCCGTCACGCAGGAAGCCGCCCTGTTCGCAGACGCCGACCAGGGTGCCGACGTTGTCGAACAGATCGACGAAGAAGAAGACGAAAATAAGTTCGCCGAGGCCGATCTTTGCGGCGGCGCGAAAGTCCAGCTTGAGAAACGTGCCGGAGGGATGCGGCAGCGAGAAAAGATGCGCGGGCCAATGGGTGAGGCCGATGGGAATGCCCGCCAGGGTGATGGCCACGATGCCGAGGAGAATGGCGCTGCCGACGCGGCGGGCCATCAGGATGGCGATCAGCAGCAGGCCGATGGCTGCGAGGAGAACTTGCGGGTCGGAAGTTTTGCCGAGCCCAACGAAGGTGGCGGGATTGGCGACGATGATTTTTGCGTTGCGGAGGCCCACGAAGGCGATGAACAGCCCGATGCCCGCGGCAGTGCCGTGTTTCAGGCAGTCGGGGATGCCGTTGACGATTTGCTCGCGGATGTTGGTCAGCGTAAGAATCAGAAAGAGCAGGCCCGAGAGGAAGACGACGCCGAGGGCGGTCTGCCAGGGGATGCCCCGGCCGATGACGATGGAGTAGGTGAAGTAGGCGTTGAGCGACATCCCGGGAGCGAGGGCGATGGGGTAGTTGGCCCACAGGCCCATGATCAGCGTGGCGAGGGCCGCGGAGATGCAGGTGGCGAAGAGCACGCCTTCGACCGGCATGCCTGCTTCGGCGAGGATGCGCGGATTGACCACGACCACGTAGCCCATGGTCATGAAGGTGGTCAAGCCGGCGAGGAGCTCGCGGCGGACAGTGGTTTGGTTTTCTGCGAGATGAAAGACGCGCTCGAGCAAGCCGGATCTCCGGGGAAAGTGCGCCACTATAGGCCGGGCAGGGGGTGGCGTCAACTATGGCCGGGGAGTGGAAAACCAATTCTGGTTAGGGGAGCTGGGGTTGCGGGTAAGGTTCGCGGCAACCTCACCGCTGCCCGATTCCATTTTTTCTCACCGTATTGCTAACATTTCCTCAACTTCGTCCGTAATGAGGGTACACGCTATGAACCGTTTCGCACTGGCGGCGCTCGCCGCATTGCTGTTTTCTGCGGACTCCATTCCCGCAGGACAAATCCGTGAGCGCCGACGAAATTCAAATCAAGCAACTGGAGCGCGCGTGGAATCAAGCGGAGGCCAAGCAAGAGGTGAAGGAAGTCTCCGCGCTGCTCGCGGACACCCTGGTTTACACCGATTACGATGGCTCGTTCATGAATAAGCCGGAATACATGAAATGGGTCGCTGCTCCGCAGCAGAAGGCGGATCACCTTTACGATGAAGGCTTGAGCGTTCAGGTGTACGGAGACGCCGCCGTGGTCACCGGCATCTATCGCGAGTCCGGCACCAACAAAGGCAAACGCTATGTTATCCGCTCGCGCTACACGGACACCTGGATCAAACGCGACGGTGTCTGGCTCTGCGTGGCCAGCCACAGCACGCTGATCCCATCCAAATGATCCCGCGAGCCTGAACCCAATTCAGCGCTCGCTGGCGGCTGAAGATTAAGGGCCGCGTCGAACTTTTTCTTCGTGTTCATCTCGCATATATGGATAATCTCTGCCAAGGAATGCGCAGAGTTTTGCCTCTCACGCAAATCCGATCCAGTAGAAGCCCGGGCGGCAAATTTGCGCCCAGGGACGCGCTTCGATTTCGGCAGGCTGGCCAGGATTCGAGCGCCAGAACGACGTGGAGGAACCAATGAAAAATCAGTGCCGGCGGGTATTCGTCATTCTGGGTTTGATTTTGCTGGGCTCCCCTTTTTCGTTCGCGCAGACGCAAGCGCCGGAGCACCCGCTGGAGGGACTGAGGTCGCAGGAATACTGGACGGTGTACGAAGTGCTGCAGGCGACGGGCAAGATGGACACCGATACTTACGTGATGAGCGTGTTGTTGCACGAGCCGCCCAAGGAAAGAGTGCTGGCCTGGAAGACCGGGGATGCGATTCCGCGCGAGGCCGACGTCGTTTTGATGCGCAAGGGGTTGGTAACCGAAGTGCGCGTAGACCTGGCGGGGCGCAAAGCGGAGTCGTGGAAAGAAGTGAAGGGAGCGCAGGGGCCGATTTTCGAAAGCGAACTGTTCGCGATGGGGGAGTTGGCCAAGAGCGATCCGCGGATGCAGGCGGGTTTCGCCAAGCGAGGCATCAAAGACATGGCCACGGTGGAGTGCGTGGCGCTGCCGTTTGGATATTTCGCGGTGCCGGAACTGGAAGGCCACCGGATTTTGTATGGTGAATGTTCGGACACGCGCGGGGCGTATTTGGGTTGGGGCCGCTCGATCGAAGGCTTGTACTTTGAGGTCGATGCGGTCGAGAAAAAAGTGATCAAAGTGATGGACCAGGAAGCGATTCCTGTGCCGCAGAGCCCGATTAATTTTGAAGAGGCTCCGGCAAAGCCCCGTGCGGGCACGACGCCGATCGAAATTACGCAGCCGCAGGGGCCGAGCTTCCAGTGGAAGAACGGCGAAGTGAGCTGGCAAAACTGGCGCTTCCGGGTGCGCCTGGACACGCGCTTGGGACCGGTGCTGAACCTGGTACGGCTGGAGGACGGCGGGCGGCAGCGTTCGGTGATGTATGAAGGATCGATGTCGGAGCTGTACGTGCCGTACATGGATCCGGCGGAGGGTTGGGCGACGCGGGTGTTTATCGACGCGGGAGAATTTTTTCCGGGCGGAGTGCTGCGGACCATGAGCGAAGGAGTCGATTGCCCGTCGAACGCGGAGTACATCGACGGGTTGTCTCCCAACGAGCATGGGATTCCGGTGATCCGGCCGAGGGAGGCGTGCCTGTTCGAAACGGTGAGCGGGAATCCGGCGTGGCGGCATTTCGAGCTGGAGCAGGTGTGGGGACGTCCGAGCCGTACTCTGGTGCTGAGGACCGCGGCGGTGATCGGCAACTACGACTATCTGCTGGATTGGAGATTCGAGCAGGATGGCTCGATCCGGGTAGCGGTGGGCGCGACGGGAATCATCGAGACCAAGGGCGTCAAGGCCAAGACCGCGGGCGAGCACGCCATGAGCATGAGCGGCGAAGCCAAGGCGGGAGCGGACGACGAGTTCGGCCACTTTGTGGGCGAGAACACCGTGGGCGTGGATCACGACCACTTTTTTTCGTTCCGCCTGGACCTGGATGTGGACGGGCAGAACAACACTTTTGTGCCGCACGTGTTGAAGAAGCGCGAGTTGCCCGCCTCGACGCACCGGAAAAGTATTTGGGTGGCGGAACCGTCGGTGGCCAAGACCGAGCGCGACGCCATGATGGACATTCACCTGGAGCATCCATCCATGTGGATGTTCGTGAATCCCAACGTGCACGGGCCGCTCGGATACCCGACCGGGTACGAGATCATGCCGGGATTGACCGCGGCGTCGTTGTTGGACCCGGATGACGGGCCGCAACGCGTGGGAGCGTTTTCGGCGCACCAGCTTTGGGTTACGCCGTATCGCCCGGATGAGCTCTATGCTGCCGGTGTGTACCCTACCGCCAGCAAAGGTGGCGACGGGCTGGCGGTGTGGACGCAGGCCAATCGCCCGATCGAAAACACGGACATTGTGGCGTGGTACACCCTGGGATTTCATCATGTGCCGCGGGCGGAGGATTGGCCGGTTATGCCGGTGATGTGGCACGACTTTGTGATCCGGCCGTATGATTTTTTTCCGCAGAATCCAGTGTTGAATCTTCCCATGGCGCCCTGAGGCCAAGCACGGTGTCGACCAGAGTTCGCCGACCGAAACAGGGGTATACTCCAGGAGCAATGCAGCCCGAAATTCGCATCGCGGCGCCGTGCACGGCGGATTGGGACCGGATGGCGGGGGATGACCGCGTCCGGTATTGCGCGGAGTGTAAGCTCAGCGTTTACAATTTTTCGACGATGACGGACGTAGAAGTGAGACGGATCGTCGCGGGCCGGCAGGGACGGTTGTGCGCGCGTTTCTATCGCAGGGCGGATGGAACGATGCTGACGCAAGATTGCCCGATGGGATTCCGCGGCACAATGTTACGAGCGTCGCGCGTCGCTGGCGCGGCGCTTGCGGCGGTGTTGAGCTTAAGTACAGGGCTGGTTACGGCAGCTCAGGAGAAACAGAGTTCGTCCCTGGTGCAGATTCAAGCGGCACAGGAAGGACTTGCGTTGACGATCCTCGATGCTGCCGGCGCAGCTATCCCGAAGGCGCGGGTGTCTCTTGTCAACGAGGCGACTGGAAAGAAACTGGATGCACAGACCGACGCGAGCGGGATGCTACGGTTGGCTGATCTCCCTTCCGGATCGTATGAAGTAACGGCCAGCTCTTCCGGATTCATCACCCTGAAGCTAGTCCACTTCGCGGTACCTGCGCAAAGGACGGAGAGACTCGAACTTGCAGCCGGTGCTCTGATGGGAGTAGTTGTCACCGTCGAAAACCCTTACCACAAAGTCTTTCACAAGTTCGTTTCCGGGATTCGTCGCCTAATCTGAGGTTCTTCTACTCGCACAGTCGAATCTTTACGAGTAAATCCAGGTATGCCTCGCGAACAGAGGTGCGCCGGACGCATTCGCCGGGCTGAAGCCCGTGGATGCGGGTAGAATGCACGGCATGTCTTTTCTGTCGAGTCCATTGCAACAATTGCGCGACGCGCTGGTTTCGGGACAGCTCACGCCGCGAGCGGTGGCTGAGCGCGCCCTGTCGAAGGCCAACAGCAATGCCGGGCACAACGTGTACATCACACGGGTGCCGGAGTGGACCTTGAGCGAGGCGGCGGCAGCAGAGGCGCGATTTGCCGCGGGCGAGAAACCCCTTTTGTATGGGTTGCCGGTTTCGTTGAAGGACTGCTTCGATCTTGCGGGATTCGTGACCAGTTGCGGATCGCGTTATTACGCGGAGAGGGAAGTTTTGGCGCGCGAGGACTCCGGCGTAGCGGCACGATTGCGAGAGCAGGGCGCTTCGATCACCGGCAAGACCAACATGCATCCTTTGGCATACGGCATCACCGGAGAGAATCCGGACTACGGAGATTGCTTGCAGCCGGACGATGCGCGTTGGCTGACCGGGGGATCCTCCAGTGGTGCAGCGGCGAGCGTGCAGGAAGGCTCGGCGATCGCGGCCATCGGGTCGGACACCGGCGGATCGATTCGCGTGCCCGCGGCGCTGTGCGGATTGGCCGGGTTCCGGGCCTCGATCGAGTTGGGGCATGCGCGCGGGTTGTGGAAGGGCGCGGCGCACCTGGCGGAGTCTTTCGACACGGTTGGATGGTTGTTTCGCGATCTGCGGGATGGGCCGCTGCTGGCGGAGGCACTGTTTGATTTGCGGGTGCCGAAGATGGCGGAGACCCGGGTGCGCATCGGCTGCGTGGGTGCGGCGTTTCTGGACGATTGCAACGGGGAGGCCCTCGCGGGATTGACCTATTGGCAGCGGCGGTTGTCTGGTTGCGGCGCCGAGATATTTTCGTTCGATGCAAGCTTCTGGGAAGAAGCCATAGCGATTTATGCGCCGATCCAGGCGAGCGAGGCCGCGGCGCTTCACGGCGCGAAAACGGGTGGAGATTTTTCGCCTTTCGAGGCGTCGATTGCGGAGAGGCTGGCTTGGGGTGCCGCGATTCCGGCTGCGGAGTTGGAGGATTTGCGCGGGCGCTGCGCCGCTTTTCGCGAGCGCATGGATGCGTTGCTGCGCGAATACGATTTTTTGATTGCGCCTTGCGCGCCGGTGTGCCGGTTGGCGGCCGGGGCCGATCATCGCGAGTCGCGGAAAATGATTTTGCGGTATACCACGCCGATGAGTTTGGCGGGGGTGCCGGTGATTACCTTGCCTGGGCCGGAGGGAGCTGGGGTGCAGCTTGCGGCTGCGCGGGGGGCGGATGGGCGGTTGCTGGCCTATGCGGCTGGGCTTGGGTGATTGCTGCGTGCGGGTTACGAGTGGTGGCGCTGGCTACACCGAGAAAGCGGCGCCAAAGCGTACTTCGGCGCCGCTCAGGGCAAGCCGCACTCCAAAGCCGCACTCCCAATTAGTTGTTCGATTCGAAGGTGTGGAAGCGGCGTTCTAGTTCCCATTGTTGCTGAGCTTTTTCGCTGGACTTCAGGAACGCGGCGCAGGCGCTAGATGGTTTGTCTGCTCCTAGCGCGCCTTGAGCGCAGGCAGCGGCGGGACGAGAGAATGCGTCTGGGTCGCGCCACAGACTGGCGCCCGGTAGAAAATTGTGCTCCAGACTGGTGCGAACCATTTGCTTGAGGTCGGCGTAGTGGAGATCGTAGCTTTCGACGGCGCGGACGTATTCGTGGGTGAGATCGATGCGCGACACGCCTTCGTCGTCGGTCGAGAGCGCGACCGGCACGCCGAATTGCCGGTAAATCGGGAACGGGTGATCTTTGCCGCTGACGCCGAGAATGACGTCGTTGCTGGTGAGGCTGATCTCCACCATGACGTGCTTGGCGGCCATTTCTTTCAACAGGTCGTGAGGGTGATCTTCGAACATGACGTCGACGCCGTGGCCGATGCGCTCGGCGTGGGCCTGCTCGACCGCCAGGCGAATGTGGCAGCACAGGCCTTCGTAAGGGACCAGGCCGGGGGCGAGCTCGCCGGCGTGCAGCGTGATGTGGATCTTCGGATAAATTTCGTGCAGGAAACCAACGATGCGCATGTGCAGCGCGTAGTCGGCCATGGAAGTGTAGCCGTCTTCGGGCATGACAAAATTGAGGCCGACGAAGCGCGGGTCGGCGGTAGCGGCCTCAAAGGCCAGCAGGGTTTGGGCAAAGACTACGTCTCGGGGTAAGCCGCGCAGAACCTGATAGAGAAAACGGATCTGAACGTGGCACGCTGGAGTTTCTTCCGGCTGGCCGCAGTGCTCGCGCTGTTTGCGCAGAGCTTCCGCTTCGTCTAAATCTTTTCGCCCGACTTCCACATTCTTGGCCAGCCCGGCAGCCAGCAATGCGTTGCGGAATTGGCCGAAATCGTCGCGCCAGCCGACTTCTCTGGCGATCGCGGCGGAGCGGCTGAAATCGGGCGTGTGCATTAATTCGAGGTACTGCTCGTTTTGCGCGGCGGCGCGAGTGGCGACCTCATCGAGCCACTCGCCCATGTGGCGCGGATCGGTGCCGCCGAATTTCGCGAAGGTCTCGAAGAAATGATCGTGGCCGGTGACGCCTGGAGAAGGCACGTAACCCCGCATGGAAAATGCGTCCACGAGCCCGTCGTAGAGACGCTGATCCCGGTATGCCTGGACGGCCGGAACTTTGCCGGTGTCGCAAGCCGATTGCGGCGCAGCGCTGTCCGAGGGAGCCTGCGGCTTAACGAAAGAGAGTGACGCCACGTTGACGCAGAGATGATCTTCGACGGCCGCGCGAATCCAAGATTCCGCGTAAACCGCGCCGCTCAAGTGATTGTGAAGATCGGCGCCCTTGGGCATGTCGTGAAGGAAATGCCGGAGGACCGTGGGATTGGCGCGAGCGGCCTGGAGCGAACGCTCGGTGTTCTGTTCGGCGGCGGTTTGCTTCGCGGATGGAGATGGTTCCTTGGTTTGCGGCAAAGCAGACCCGGCGGCGAACAGCAGGAGGGCGGAAACAGCGCAACGTGTGGAGCGACCGACTACTCTTGAGACGTTCATTTTTCCAGCCTCTGGAATCCGGGCGACGCTGCCGGAGTTGTTCCCACCGAGGCGTCATTATAGCCAATTCATGAGAAGACGGTGAGCAGCGTCGCGGAACCAGCGGCGACACTCTTGGAATCGAGTGCGCTGAAACTTCAGTTTGGCGTTGACGAGGTCACGCGCTTATCGACTTCCGCTTGGATCTTTGCGAAGTCGTGCTTTAGGAGCTTTCCTCTTTCCACGAGTAGTTCTCCCCCGACATAAACGCGTTCCAGGTCGGGCTCGCTGGTGACGAAGACCAGCGTCGCGTACGGATCGAAAATGTGGCCGAAGTGGCTGGGATCAATCACCAGGAAGTCCGCCAATTTGCCGGCTTCGAGGCTTCCGAGGCGGTCAGCGACGCCCAGCACGTCGGCGCTGCCCAGAGTGTGCAGGCGCAGGACGTCGTAAGGGCTCATGATCGCCGCGCTTTCATATTTGTCGCGAATCGCGTAGAGACCCGTGCGCAGATTTTCGAATGGATCGGCGAGGTCGGCGCTGGCTTCTCCATCCACGCCCATGCCCACGCGAATGCCGGCCTTCAAATACGCCGGAATATCGGCGACGCCGGAAGCCAAGCGCCCGTTGGAGAGCGGATTCCAACTCATGGCGGCGCCGGCATGACCGGTCTGCGTGATGATGTACGCATCCGGATGAATGAAATGGCCGAAAATCAGGCGGTTGGAGAGCAGGCCGCTGTCCATGAACCAGCGGAACTTGGATCGCTCCTCGCCTTGGGTCTCGGGCGGCTCCAGATAGTGAGTCTCGTTGCCGAGATTAAACTCCTTCATCAGCGCGGCTTCGGTCACGGCTTGCTCGTAAGTGTTGTTGAATGCCGTCGCGCCGTTGAGCATCAGCGACAGGTAGGCGGCCGACTTCGGCTGTGTGGCGATCCAATCGAGAAAGGCTTTCAGGCGCTGGCGCGCGTCGGCAGCGGAATAGCTTGGACTGGACATCCCGGGCTGATAGCCGTGCACAAAACGGATGCCGGAATCGATTTCCGCGCGAAACTGATTTTCGTTGAAGCTCAGGTCGGTTTCCGCGGGATGCGCGCTGCCGTAACCAAAAGTGGTGATGCCGCCGAACGCGAAGTTATAGGCCCCGGTGACGCCGTGCTGCAGATGATCGAGCGCACCGTGCAGCGTGAACCAGTAGAAATCCTCCGGCGCAGCCTTGATCGCACGCTCCATATAAAGAGCGCGAATCCACCCGTGCAGTGTTTGGTCGGAAGCCAGGCCGCGGTAAGCGCTTTGCCAGAGGTGGCTGTGCGCGGAGATGAAGCCGGGAATGATCCAGTGCCCTCCGGCATCCCACACTTCCTTCGCGGGAAGGCCGGCGGGCGGATCGCCTGGCGCGATTTCAGAAATGGCGCCATCTTCGGCGACCACCAGGTAGCCGCGGAACGGATCGTGGCGATCGGGAGCCAGCGAAAAAATGAAGGCGTTCTTCACCACCAGTTTCGCGGGAGTTCCCGCCGGCGAGGGAAAAAACGCGAAAGCAGGCAGAGCCAGTAAAAGTACGACAAAAGGAAAACGTTTGGGGCGGGTCATGATTTCATCTGGCCGCGATTATTGATCTATACGCGGGAAATCCTCGATGCAAATTTCCGCTCCATTCGAGCCAATAAACAAATTGACGTTTGCGCCGGTGTCCCTTGCACCGGCTGCGCGCGGCCTGTATCGTAAGCCGCGTTTATCGCAATTTGGCGAAAAAGAAAGAGCGGTCCTGCAATGGAGCGAACGGCGGAAGCACAGGCCCACGCGCAGCCGCAAACTGCGGGTTATGGTTTGCGGCGCGAGGTGCTCTCGCCGATGGAAACGCTGGCGCAGTCCGTCTCGACCATCGCGCCTACGACTACCCCGGTGGCGACCATTCCCTTGGTATGCGCGCTGGCTGGGAATGGCACGTGGCTCGCCTATGTGCTGGCGACCGCGGCGATTCTGCTCGTGGCTTTGTGCATCAGCCGTTTTGCGCGGTATTCCGCGTCGCCTGGGTCGTTGTACACCTATGCTTCGATGATTCTGCCGCCATCGTTGGGAGCCACCGCGGCCTGGAGCCTGCTGCTGGCGTACATCGCGACGGGCGCCAGCGTCATCGGCGGCTTCTATCACTACGCCAACCTGCTGATACGCGACTCCACCGGCCACCCCGCTTCCGCCGTGCTTTTCGCGGTGCTGGCCACCGGTATTTCCATGTGGATCGCCTGGCGCGACGTGAAAATCTCCGCCCGGCTGATGCTGTGGATCGAAGCCGTCTCGGTGGCCATGATCCTGGGCGTGGTCGTGCTGGTGCTGGTGCGCCACGGCCTTCACCTGGACTGGCAACAATTTCATCTACAAGGCGTGAGCGGCAGCGGCCTGCGGCTCGGCCTGGTGCTGGCCCTTTTCAGCTTTGTGGGTTTCGAGAGTGCGACGACGTTGGGCTCCGAGGCGCGCAATCCTCTAAAAACAATTCCGCGCGCGGTGATTCAAAGCGCTATTCTCGCGGGGGCCATTTTTATCGTGTGCGCTTACACCGAAGTGCTGGGCTCGCGCATCGCCGGGCAAGATCTGGGAACCAACCAGGCGCCTATGCGTACGCTGGCGGTCGTGGGCGGCGTGCCGGTGCTCGGCTTGCTGATCGATATCGGAGCGCTGGTGAGTCTGTTCGCGGGAACGCTAGCCTGCATCACGGCGGCAGCGCGCGTGCTCTTGCTGATGGCCCACAACGGCCTGGCGCACAACCGGCTGCGGGCCACCCATGCCCGCAACGAAACGCCGGGGCGGGCCATACTCGTGACCGGCACGGCCGCGCTGCTCCCGGTGGCGGTGCTGGCGGCGCGCGGCGCGAGTGGGCTGGACGTTTACGGATGGATGGGTTCGCTGGCAACCTACGGATTCATCGTGACCTATGCGTTGGTCTGCCTGGCCCTGCCGCGTTACTTGCGGGACCACGGGGCCTTTCGTTCCGGAGCGCAAATCATACCGGCGCTGGCTTGCGCCGCCATGCTCCTGGCCCTTTTGGGGAACCTTTATCCGGTGCCGGAGGGACCCTACGGCAAGCTACCTTATATATACCTCGGCTATCTCGCGGCGGGTTTGCTCTGGTTTCTGCTGAACAACCGGAGCAAAAAAGAGGCGCTGGCCTAAAATTTCGCGCGCCAGCACGCCGCTAGGGCTGTCCTTCTGCGTCCGGCTGCGCCACCAGCAGCAACACGATGCCGATAACGGTGAACATCCGGAATGCGGCGTCCTGCCCGTTCCAGGTCTTCGATTGCCACATCAAGAACCATTCGCCGCCGACGCTCAGAAAAGCCACCAGCCACATCAATAAGCTAAGCGCAAGCGCCGCGATGGCCACGTTCTTGGCGGAATGAAACGCCGCGGCAGTTCCACGAAGCGTCCTGGCGAGCCGCAAGCCACCCCACCAGCAGAGAATCATGGTGAGGATCTCCCAGGTGATGATCGATACATAAAAAAGTCTGTGCACCGCCGGGTAGTTCAAGGCCCGCCACATCCCACGGTTGCCGGCGAACGTGGAATCCATCATCAACACATGGCGAATGAACTGGTAGTTGGAATCGTAGTCCGTCACGTTGTTGAAAACGACGAACGAGTAGAACAACGCGACCCCGAAGACCAGCGACATCTTGGCTACGCGCAGGGTCATGGCTTCTCCGCGAAAGAAAACGTTTGGAAGTAGGCGGCCAGAGCCTGGAGAGTGGCATCATCGTAAGCCGGGTTGCCGGGCATCTGCGCCTTCGGATTTTTTGCGGCCGGGTTGCGCACATACGCGGCGAAGTATTCCGGCGAAGCCGTAGCCCACGCCGAAAGATTCTGCCAGGAACGGCCCGCCTTCTGCCCGCCTTTGCTGCCCAGATTGTGGCAACGAAAACAGTTTTGCTGTGCGATGCGGTAGCCCGCTTGCACCTGCGAGTCTGCAGCGTGCGGTCCACGCGGCGCGATGGCCCCGAAGACCGCCTTCTCGTCGCGGAATTCCAGCCGCACCACGCCCCACGGGATTTGCGGTTCGTCGGCATGCGCCAGGATCTGGAAGGCCGGTGTGAATTTGGGATGCGAAATCATGTACGGGCCCATGTCGAAGCCGTGGCCTTCGGAATCTTTTGGCCAACCGGCAGGCGGCTGGCCGTTCACGGTGAGCACCAGCAGCGGATGGTGCGCCAGCATGTAGGCGCGCGGGATAATTCGCGCGGTACAGGTCATCGCAAATGGCGATCAGCAGATCGGATTCCGGCGCCGCGCCCAAATGCCGGATCAATTCTTCCAACAAAACTCCGCCGACCCGCGTCGCGCCGATGAAGTTGCTGTCGTCCGTAACGGTGTAACTCACTTGCGGCAGAGCCAGCAGTTCCTCGCGCGTGATGTAGCGCGTGGTCCCCGGCGGGAGACCCGCTAGCTCGCCGCCCACCTCGAGATCGGCAGGCGATCCGCGCTTTTCATGCAGCGTGGAAGCGGCCGCGGCATGGGCTGGCGACTGGTTTCGCGCATGCGCTTCCGTAGCAAAATAGCGCGGCACCGCAGCCACGGCGGCGAGAAAAGCAAAAGCGGCCGGCAAGCTGAGGCTGGTCAAACTTTTTTGCATGGCACATGCTAGCGCAGGCCCACGGGTGCGCAAGAAAAATATTCACGCCGCCCGCATTTGGAATTTGCGCCGCTATGCTAAAGTGGCGCGACGTTTTCGCAATGGAGACAGCCCAGATCGATGGCCACAGGAATCGAAGCGCGACTTCAGGAACTCGGAATTGTTTTGCCGGAATTGCCGGCACCTGGCGGAAATTACGTTCCTGCGAAAACCGTGGGCCACATGGTGTTCCTCGCTGGAGTTATTTCCACCAACTCCGCGGGCGTCATCACCGGAACCGTGGGCCAAGACCGCACCATCGAAGATGGCTACGCCGCCGCGCGCGCCTGCGCCCTCACGCAGCTAGCCGTGGTGCGCCGTCACCTCGGTTCGCTGGACTCGGTGAAGAGCATCGTCGGTGTCAACGGCTACGTGAACGCCGTCGCAGGCTTTCCCGATTCTCCCAAGGTGATCAACGGCGCCTCGGACCTGTTCGTCGAAATCCTGGGTGACGCCGGTCGCCACGTGCGCGCCGCCATCGGCGTTTCCGCGTTGCCGCGCAACGCCCTGGTGGAATTGCAAATGACGGTCGAGGTGTAAGGGCGCCAATGGCCGAGCACTTTCTTTCCGCCGAGCCGACCCACTCCCGCTGGAATCGCGCACTGCCCCCGCGTCTCCGCATCGCGCCAGGCGACACCGTACATCTGGAATGCCAGGATGCCAGCGGCGCGCAAGTCCAACCGGGGATGACAGTTGCCGGGTTTCTGGCCATCGACCGCGGCCGCATCCATGCGCTCACCGGCCCGATCTTCGTGCAAGGCGCCGAGCCAGGCGACGTGCTGCAGATCGACGTTCTCGAAGTGGCGCACAAAGGCTGGGGCTGGTCCAGCGTCATCGCCGGGCTCGGTTTTCTGAAAGAGCGCTTCGCCGATCCATATCTCTTTCACTGGCAACTCGATGGCGCGGTGAGCAAGTCGCTCGCGCCGGCCGTCGTGCCGCTGCGCCCGTTCTGCGGCGTGATGGGCGTCGCACCCGCGGAAGACGGCGATTCCGCACCCGCCCGCCGGGCATCTTCGGCGGCAATATGGATGTGCGCGAACTGTGCGGCGGTGCGACGCTCTATCTTCCGGTACTGAACCTGGGCGCGCTCTTCTCCGCGGGCGACGCCCACGCCGCCCAAGGCGACGGCGAAGTCTGCATCAACGGCATCGAGTGCCCTACCGACGTAACCCTGCGCTTCCACTTGCACAAGCAGCGGACGCTGGCGGGTCCACTGATCGAATCCCCAGCCTCCCGCCAGCCAGACGCCCTGGACGACTCCTGGATCGTGGTGGAATCCGCGACGACGCCGTCGCCGCCGCTCGCGCAGCCACCTCGCGCATGATCGATCTGCTGGCCGCAACGCTGGGGTTTCAGCGACGTCCACGCCTACATCCTGTGCAGCGTGGCCATGCATCTCCGTCTCAGCCAGGTGGTCAACGAGCCGATGTTCACGATCAGCGCAGCCGTCCCCAAGCACGTTCTGCCGCCGAGAAAACTCTTCTCCTGAAGTCGGAGTAAAACGTTGCGAATCAACGACCCAGAAACCGTCGCCGAATTGCAGGCGCTCTACCCCCAATACGAGACCGCACTCGTAACCAACGACGTGGAGGCGCTAACGCGGCTGTTTTGGCCCTCGCCTCACGCCATGCGCTTCGGTGTCACCGAGAACCTGCACGGCTTCGACGAAATCGCCGCCTTCCGCGCAGCTCGCCCTCCCGTGAACCTGGCGCGCACGGTGCGCCGCCTGGACATCGTCACCTTCGGCCGCGACTTCGCCAGCATCACCCTGGAGTTCGAGCGCCAGCATCCAAGGACGCACCGTCCTCGGCCGCCAGACCCAGACGTGGGTGCGCTTGCCGGAAGGCTGGCGCATCGTCGCCGCCCACGTGTCACTCCTTCCCTGATCGCGTCCGCCCAAACGTAG
Source organism: uncultured Acidobacteriota bacterium (assembly GCA_963788495.1). Taxonomy (GTDB): domain Bacteria; phylum Acidobacteriota; class Terriglobia; order Acidiferrales; family UBA7541; genus Acidiferrum. The sequence continues at coordinate 582,919 of CAWBGX010000011.1, forward strand.
GAATAGAAAAAACGCATTTGCCAAAATCAAAGAATTCGTTTCGATCCCAACCGGAATAAGAGTAGTTTCCATGAAATATTTTTAAGCCGACAAGTTCGCGTCGAGTGAAGCCAGGCCCCCGGGGCTAAACAACGAACAACAGGCCTTGCACTGCCATTTGGCGGGAAGTTTCCGGTCAGGTGTTTTTCGATAATTTCAGGGAGCACGCAAAATGACGAAGAGAACCGTATTCTCCACTTTTCTCCTTACCTCTCTCGTGTGGATGGCTTTCGCGCTAACGCCGCGAGCGCAGGCGCAGCGAACCCTGGGTGGAATCACCGGCACGGTTACCGACAGCTCCGGCGGCGTACTGGCCGACGCCACCGTCACGTTGGTAAACGACGCAACCAAGCTGACGCGCACGCAAACCACCAGCGCCACCGGCAGCTACGATTTCGTGAACCTGACCATCGGCACCTACACCCTGACTTTTGGCCATGACGGCTTTGACACCCAGAAGGTCCCCTCCATCACCGTGCAGGCCGACCGCACCGCGACCGTCAATGCCGTTTTGAAGGTCGGCCAGGTGGGCACCACCGTCACCGTGGAAGAATCCCCGCTGATCAACGCCGTGGACACCACCAATGGCTATATTTTGGAAACCGCGCAGATTGAGTCCGTCCCTCTTCCGACCGGCAGCTTCACCGGACTGGCTATCCTTTCTCCCGGCGTGAACGCGGAACTCTCCGGAGGCACCGGCGTCAACAGCGGCTTGGGCAGCCAGCCCATCTGGGCCAACGGCCAGCGCGACACCAGCAACACCTTTCAATTGAACGGCGTCGACGCCAGCAACCTCTTCAACGGCAAAAGCACCAGCCAGGTAGCTTCCGCTCGCGTAGTGAACAACACCGGCTCGGGCAACCAGAGCGGCACCGGCGTAATTCAGACCAGCGCCTCGGTCTATTTGGCCATCGGTCAAGCCCTGCCTTCGCCGCCGCCTGAAACCATCCAGGAACTTCGCGTAAACACTTCGATGTACGACGCGCAACAAGGATCGACCAGCGGCGCGCACATCGACATGAACACCGCCTCCGGCTCCAACGACATTCACGGCAGCCTCTACGTCCATCGTGGAACCGATGCCCTGAACGCCGCTCCCTTTTTCTACAACGCCGACCCCAATGTCCCTGCCGATCAAAAAGTTCCAGAGTTGCATCGTTATACCGCGGGTGGCACGGTGGGCGGACCGATCAAGAAAGACAAGCTCTTCGCCTTCCTCAGCTACCAGCACACCCATGTCTCGGACCAGGAACTCGGCAACTCCCGGCTGTCGGTTCCCCTGGGTCTCACCAATGATCGTTCGCCGCAAGCTCTGGCGGCCATCTCCGACGCCAACTTCGGCACCACGTTAGTGGCGGACGGCACGCCTCTCGATCCCGTCGCGCTGGCCTTGTTTCAAGCCAAACTCAAAAATGGCCAGTTCCTGATCCCGTCGGCCACCGGCACTGCCCGGCCCGGCTTCGCGGACAACTCGTTTGTTCCGGGCACCGCGTACTTCTGGGCCGACCAGGCCGTTGCCGATTTGGACTGGAACAAGAGTTCCAAGGACACCGTCCAGTTTAAGTACTACTATCAGCACGATCCCAGCATCGCCCCTTTCGCCTACTCCAACGTCGCCGGCTTCGCCCAGCATTTGGACGCCGGCAGCCACGTCTTCTCGGTAACCAATGTTCAGAACATCAAGCCCAATCTGAGCGTCACCGAAACTTTCGGTTTTCTCCGTGAAAAGGCCTACAGCACCAACGAGCAGCTTTTCAGTTCGCAGGACCTGGGCATCAATTCCTTCGGGTCCTCGTACTTTCCGGGGATCAGCATCGTGGATGCTTTTGGTAACGGTTCGCCCAACAACCCGGGCGTTTTCAACGCCAACCTGAACATTGGTCCCGGCCCCACTTCCCAGGGCTCGTTCACCGGCGTCTTCCAAAACCGCTTCATGCCTTCGGCCAACGCCATTTGGACTCTGGGCAAGCACACTCTTACGTTCGGCGCCAGCTACGCCTACACCCAGCTCAACGTTCGCGACCAACGGACCAACAAGGGCGAAATCGCCTCCTTCGATTATTCCCAGTTCCTCCAAGGTCAAGTCATCTCCTACACTCCGGATGGATTCGTGACCACCGCCTTCCTCCAGGGCGACGCCAACCGCTACTACCGCGCCGGTCAGACCGGCTTGTACGTCCAGGACAAATTCCAACTGCGCCCCAATCTCAGCATTACCGCCGGCCTGCGTTGGGATTGGAACGGTGGCCTCACCGAGAAATACGGACGCATCTACAATTTCGATCCCTCGCGATACTCCTTCGACGACGCTACCGGCGAGGTAACCTCCACCGGCTTCATCATTGCCGGCAATAACAAGCTCTTCCCGACCAAGGGAATCAGCAATACCACCCTGACGGGCCGTCAGTGGGGATTGGCGCCGCGCATCGGCTTGGCCTGGAGTCCCGGCATGTTCCACGGCAAAGTCGTGGTGCGCGCCGGCACCGGTCTTTACTACGACCGCGGCGAACTGTTCACCTATCTTTCTCCGGGATTTGCCGCCGGCAACACCACCGGAGGGCCCTTCGGCGTCGCCCAAGCTCCGCCCTTCGTGAATTCGCAGGTTTGCACCCCCACTACTTTCTATCTGGGCTTCATTCCCACGTGCGGTCCTTCTTCCGAGTTCTCCCTGGAGCATCCCTTCGGCAACTCGCTGGGACCCGCCCCCACGGGGAATCCCGCGGATATTATTAATTTCTTGCCCAGCCGCGACCAGATCGAGAACAACGCGGCGGTCTTTCCCTTTGCTGTCTACGACCGGGCCAATAAGCTTCCCTACACCATCAACAACACCCTGGACATCCAGTGGCAGCCGCGCAACGATCTGGCCATCGAAATCGGCTACGTGGGCAACCTCGGGCGCCACCAGGTCATTCCCGTGCCCTTCAACCAGGCACAAATCGCTACGCCCACGAATCCGATCCACGGTCAGCAGTACTCGTATGGCTACCAGGTCGTGGACAACACCTTCACTCCCATCCAGCTGCCCAACGGTCAGGGACCGTTTCTGAACACTTTTGAAGGCGGCAACATCGATCTGCGAGTGCCCTTCGTTGGCTATTCCGCGGAGTCGGAAAGCTACAAAGCCGCCGGTATCTCCGCCTATAACGCCCTGCAAACACACATTGAAAAACGTCTCAGCCACGGCTTTCAAGCCGGTTTCTCCTACACCTATTCCCACGCGCTGGATGAGCAGAGCGCTCTTGGCCTCTTCTATAACGGCAACAATCCGTTGAACTTACGCGACGGGTATGCCTCTTCGGATTTCGACCGCACGCACGTCTTCAACTTCACTTATCTATACCAGTTGCCCAAATTCGTCAGCGCGGAGACCTCGCTGAAGGGCAAGTTTGTGGATGGCTGGGCGATTGCCGGCATCGCGGTGTTCCAAAGCGGCCAGCCCTACGCCGTTATCGACTTCAGCGGCGCGGTAGGCAGCGTTTTCTACGGCGTCTCGGACGGCATTACCAACCCCATCGTCCCGCTGGGCAACGGCTGCACGCCAAAAACAGCTCTCACTGGCAAGAATGGCGCCAACGGCCCGGCGCTCCGTCCCGAGTGCTTTACCCTACCCCTGCTTAGCCCCGGCGATCTGAATGGCGCGATTCCCGCCGGCGACCTGTATGAGACCGGCTTTACCACCGGACAACGCAATATCTTCGACCAGTCCTGGCAAAAGCGCACCGACCTGTCCATCGTCAAGGTCACCAAGCTGACCGAGCGAGTTTCCGCGAGATTCAGCTTCGACGTCTTCAACTTGACCAATACCGCCAGCTTCGACATCCCCATCGACGACGTCACCCAGAACGAAAACTTCAACGGCTTCCCGACCGCCGGAACACCGGCACGTCCGACCGCCTGTGACCAAACCAACGCTGGCTTCTACAACTGCCCCACCAGCCTGGGTATCGTGAACAAGACCATCGGCAGCCCGCGCCAGATTCAGATGACGCTGCGCCTGCTCTTCTAGCCCCAGTTTTCAATACGTTGGATCGCCGGCCTCCTATGCGACTCGGGAGGCCGACGTAACTTTAGTACGTACAATAAGTCCTTGACAAGTAAGATACTTTCATGGTAATATTCTCCATGAAAGTCGCGGCACACCCCTCCAAGCCTGTTTCCTCTCCGCGCTCCTCAGCGCTCTCTGCGTCCGTGCGTTATCATCGCCCTTCGCTCTTTCGCTCCGGGAAAAGGCGCATAGCAGGATCAGGTCGTCGCTCTTATTTCACGTCACGTTACTCGCTTTCAATTGCACAAACTCACCCTTTATTTTCAACAACTTCCAACATACCTTTTTGCAACCCCAGTCTTTTGATATCGATACACCATACCCCGGGGGTGGGGGGGGTATGAGTAGGTTGTTCCGCTCGTCTGCACCCACCAAGCGCACCCCTTTGTGCAAATCGCTCCTTTATTTTCAACAGTTTACAAACTCCATTTTTGCTAAGTCATTTCTTTTGATACTCATGCAAACTGCCCCAGGGGGTGGGGGGGTAGGGGTCTATTTCCTCCGCGGGTGTCCGCCGCTACATCTGTTATAACTCTACGCGGAGAGTGATCATGCCCATGACGGCATTTCGCCGCTTCGCCCTTCGAGTATCCCTTCTGCTTCTGTTCGGACTCACTTTTCTGCCCCCCGCGCTTCGCGCGCAGACCACCGCCGCCCAAACCCTGGCGGAAGCCGTGGAGATCGACTCCAACGCCGCGTCGCATCCCTTTCCCCATTTCTGGGAACGTATGTTCGGCTCCGGGCGCGCCATTCTTTCCCTGCGCGAGGACTATCGCAACGACCTGCGCGATACCAAGCGCATCACCAATCTCGAGTACGTCCGCTTTCACGCCATCTTCCAGGACGAAGCCGGGCTTTACGACGAAGACGCCTCCGGCAAGCCGGTCTACAACTTTTCTTACGTCGACCAGATCTATGACGGCCTGCTGCAAAACAAGGTACGCCCGTTCGTCGAGATGAGTTTCATGCCCAAGAAGCTCACCTCCGATCCCAACGCGCTGCACGCCTTCTGGTACAAGCAAAATGTCGCTCCGCCCAAGGATTGGGACAAATGGGAACAGTTGATCGAGACCTTCACGCGCCATCTCGTCGAGCGCTACGGCGAAGACGAAGTCGCGCAATGGTATTTTGAAGTTTGGAATGAGCCCAACATCGACTTCTGGGTCGGCAATCCCAAAGAAGCTACCTACTACGACCTGTACGATCACGCCGCCCGCGCCGTCAAACGCGTCAGCCCGCGTCTGCGCATCGGCGGACCGGCCACCGCGCAAGCCGCCTGGGCCGATCGCTTCCTGGCGCATTGCAAAGAGAAAAACGTTCCCGTCGATTTCGTCTCCACCCATGTCTACGGCAACGATAAAGCCGAGGATGTCTTCGGCACCCACGAGCAAATTTCGCGAAACGAAATGGTCTGCCGCGCGGTAAAGAATGTTCACCAGCAGATCGCCGCGTCTCCGTACCCGAAAATGCCGCTCATTTGGACCGAGTACAACGCCGCCTACAACAATCAATCGGAAGTCACCGACAGCGCTTACATGGGGCCGTTTCTTGCCAACACCATCCGCGAGTGCGATGGCCTGACGGAAATGATGAGCTACTGGACGTTTTCCGATGTCTTCGAGGAGCAAGGCGTGGTGAAAACGCCCTTCTACGGGGGCTTCGGGATTCTCGCGGAGCGCAGCATCCCCAAGCCGGCGTTCAACGACTTCACGTTATTGCATCACCTGGGCGACACGCGGCTAGACGTCAGCTCCGACTCCGCGTTGGTCACCCGCCGTAAAGACGGCTCCCTGGCCGTCGCCGTCTGGAATTTATTTCTACCGGAAGAGACCGGCGCGCCGAAGACGCTGGTCCTGCACTTCAAGGGGCAAGCGCCAGGCCGCTCTGCGCGGGTGACCATCGTAGACAAAGAGCACGGTTCGCCGCTCCCCGCCTACGAAAAAATGGGCCGCCCGGCATCTCCGACAGTCGCGCAGATCGCCACGCTTCGCAAAGCCGCCGCTCTTCCGCAAGCGGTAACGCGGCCGCTCAAAAACGGCTCGCTCACCCTAACACTGCAACCCCACGCCCTCGCGTTGATTGAGCTATCAAAATGAAAAGCATCCCAACTTCGTTTCTTGGGGCCGCGAGCGATCCCATAAATACCCGCTGTGGGTCGCGGCTCCCGTTCACCCGGAGCCTCGAAGGGCCGCGACAGCAAACGCCGATAAAAACCGGGCTTTTAGCCCCTGAAGCGTGGAGCACGTTGAGTTCTAGCTGCTCACCCAAATCGGGTAGCCGTTCGGAATAGGAGGCTTGGCCGGCGATGGAGTCTCGGCTGGAGCAATCAACTTGAAGCCCGCGCGCGCCATTCCGTTTTTCGCGATGTCGTTTTTCATGAAATGTTCCCAAACAAAACCGGTCCGCGCATTTTCCGCCATCAGCATGGTGATGCCCACGTCGATGCCGATCACGTCCGGGCTGTACCAACTGGTCAGCGGATTGAAGGCATCGACAAAACCGTATCTGTGCCAGGCGCGTCGTTCGTATTTTTCGCGGACCGTGCGCAGCACCCGCAAAGTTTCTTCCGGCAAAAAAGGCAGCGAGCCTCCCGCCGCGCAGGGCACGATGCTGCCGTCGATGTGCCCCATCGCCGGCGGCCCGCCCCACACGGTGTAGCCGCGCGCCGAATCCGAAGCGGTGATTCCCCACAAGTCTTCGGTGTAATCCGGAAATTCCCGCGCCAGCTCCAAGCACCAAAGTTTATGGACCTTGGTGGCGATCACGGAATTCGTAAAGTAGTCGGCATATTTGTCGTGCTTGCCGCGGAAGTCGAACCAGGCGTGGGAATACTGGTGCACGAAAAGCGGAGCATGCGACCCGATGTAGCGGATGCCGTTGAATTCAAAATACGTTCGCGTCCAGGCGTCCCAGCTGGACGCGGGCACGCCGCTGCTGGAGGAACCGATGGCCAGCAAATAGATCATCATCAATTCGGAGTAGGCGTCCCAGCGGGTGGGGATGAAGCCGTGCTCCGGTGTCCAGCCCATCGATAGTGTTTTCGCGCCGTGCAACAGCCAGGCCCAATTCACGCGCTCGTAAATCTTGGTGGCCAACTCGTGAATCTCGGCGTCCTCGAAATAGGCGCGGCAGGTCAATACGCCGCAAACGAAGATGGCGGTATCGATCGAAGAGACTTCGGATTGGAAGACGCGTTCACCATTCTGGACGTTGAGAAAATGGCAGAAGAAACCGTGGGCCTGCGGAACGCGCGACTCCACAAAGCGCAAAGTGTTGCGCACGCGTTCGCGAATCTTCTTTTTGTCTTCCCAGCCGCGATGGTCGCCGATGCACAGGCCGGTGAGCCCGAATCCGGTGGCGGCAATGCTGGCCACGTTGCGAGAATCGGGCCCGTTGGCCTGGCTGCGGTCCTTTACCAGGCCGGTATAGGGATTGGCCTCGTCCCAGAAAAACTGGAAGCTGGCGCGCTCGATTTCCTCGAGGAAGCGGTCCTCTTCGTGGGTAAAGCGGTACTTGGTGGGGTCTCCGTTGAACAGAGAGGCGGCGCCGTTCGGGGGCGGAGGGGTAACGTTTTGTGGAGCTTGCGGCTTAGAGTCCTGGAGGACTTCCGCAGCGTACAACTTTGAAAAAGGGAGGGCGCTTAGGGGCAATCCGGCGGCGAGACCCGAGGTCCGGCGGAGCCATTGACGGCGTGAGAACTTGCCACGGTTCACCACGCGCTCCGCTGGAGACAGCTTGAGCGCCCCACGGAGGGAGAATACCGGGTTCTCCAGTTCATACGGCGCCAGTTTACCGGAGTGAGAAGCGCGCTGGAAATACGATTTCCGGCGATGCCTTCAAGGAGCAACTCGATTGGATCAAGAAAGCGACCGTAAACCCCGGCCGTTGAGCCAGAGGTCGATGGGTTTTTTAACGCCGGCAGGCCGGAAGGGCAGAGCGATCTTGCGGCCCTCGCCGGCGGAGGCGTAACCGGCGTATAGCGCTTCCAACACAACGAGGCCATCCTCTCCAGTTGCTTGGGGGCTCTCCTTGCCGCGAACGCAGCGGGCGAAGTGGGTCATCTCTTGCGGCATGCCGTAGTTCCAATGCTCTTCGAACACCGGGTAGGTCCAGCCCTTGGTGGTGGGAGCCTTTTCGACGGCGTAGCCGTAGCCATTTTCGCTGTAGGTGGCCAGCGCGTTGCCCATGTGCAGGTTGGCGTAGGTCTCGCCGTCGGCGCCGTAAACTTCGATGCGGTCGTCCATGCCGCCACGGCGAGCCCAGCTATTTTCGATCATGCCCACGGCGCCATTCACGAACTCGATGATGCAGAGCGAGTCGTCTTCGGCCTTGGTCTTGTCTCCGTGAACGTAGGTGCCCATCTGGCAATAGACCGACTTGATCGCCGGGCGTCCGAGAAACCAGTAGCAGAAGGCGATGCCGTGGCAGCCCAGGTCCATGAACGCACCTCCGCCGGAGCGATTCACATCCCAAAACCACGGACTGTGCGGACCGAAGTGCTTTTCGCTCTGCTTTACCAAATAGATTTTTCCGAAGGCACCGGCGTCGGCCATTTCCTTGGCTTTCAAATATTTTGGAGTGAAGAAAAGCTCTTCGGCGTACATCAGAAGGACGCCGTGGCGTTTGGCGGCGTCGATCATCTGTTCGCCCTCAGCGATGGTCATGGCCAGGGGTTTTTCACAGACGATGTGCTTGCCGGCTTGGGCGAGGTCCACGGTCATCTGGGCGTGCAGGCTGTTGGGAGCGGCGATGGTGACCATTTCGATGTCGGGTTCTTTGAGCATTTCGCGGTAGTCGGTGAAGACTCGCGGAATGCCGTATTTTTTGGCCAACGCAGCGGCGTTTCCTGGGGTCGGAGAAGCCACCGCCACTACTTCGGCTTCGTGCGGGAGCATCTGAAAGGCGGCGGCGTGAATATCCGCTTCGAATTGCGATCCGATGATTCCGACTTTTACTTTTCCGTCAGGCATGGTGTTCTCCGGTTAAAATTTTAGTTGCGGGCCAGCAGTTTGCGGGCCGGCCATGCTCTTGATCCGTACGCCGCTTTCCATGTGGAAAAACAGGATTCCAGGGACGCGCCCTTCCTTCGTCAGGATAAACTAAAGCGCGCCCCTACACGGTTCACGCAGAACCCGTCAGCAGACGCACGGGGATTTACGAGGACTCCTTTGCGGGTTGGTCGCAGCCTACAAATTCCATCAGGACCCTGTTGCCCTTGTATTGCAAATCGTCGTGGATGCCGATTTTGGAGGTGTAGTAGCCCTGAACGGTCAAGCCCTTGAGCTCGTGGAAGAAACGGATTTCCGGGAGGTCGGTTAGGTCATCATGATCGGAAAGGATGGTGAGAACGGCAATCCTTTCCTCCGGGGTGGCATCGACGAAGGATTTTCCGGTGCGATGTTGGGTCATGGCGTCGACCAGCCGCAGGCCTTCCTGCCATAGCGCTCTGCGCTGCTCATCGACGCTGGCGCCCACAATCTGTTCGATGAAGTCAGCAACCTTGGCGGCCTTGGCACCGCCGGAGTGGGAGTCGGCTGGAATGATGGTCTCGGCGAGTTCCTCGACGAAGGTGTGCTGGGCCGGAGTGAAAAAAGAGCTTGGGGATTCGGCGCCGGCGGGCCGGGCATCCGGCGAGGCGGCTGGCCGTCTGCCCGGAAACCGCCGGCAGGGGCAAAAGGGCCGATCCCAAGACCGTCGCCGAGGTCTTCAGCCAAGAGCGGCGATCTTGCCTAAAATCGCTGGGTGGGTTATCGGCCATGGGCCCTCCTTGAGCCATTAGAGATTGCCTTTTGCCAACTCATCGGCGAGATAGTCACAGGAGCGCCAGCAAAGGGCCATGATGGTCCAGGTCGGATTTTGGCAACTGGCATTGACGAAGGCGCTGCCATCGACGACGAAGAGATTCTTCACGTCATGGGACTGTTGAAATTGGTTGAGCACGGAGGTCTTGGGGTCACTGCCCATGCGCGCTGTGCCCATTTCATGGATGGACCAGCCCTCGGTCAGGATGCGGCCGCTGGAGCTGACGATTTTAAAGCCAGAGGCTTCGAACATCTCCTGAGCGGTCTGCAACATGTCCTCGGCCATGTGCTTTTCGTTTTCGCCGAAACGGTAGTGAAAGCGCAGCGCCGGGATGCCCCAATGGTCTTTGAGCTGGGGATCCAGATCGACATAGTTTTCGTAGCGCGCCAGGACTTCGCCGAAGGCTCCCATGCTGATGTACGAGCCCTGGTTCTTGCGGACTTCTTCCTTAAAGGAGGCGCCGAAACCCCTGACGTCCGTGCCTTCGGGAAACATTCTGCAGCCGCTGCCGCCTTCGAATCCGTAGCCGCGGATAAATTTAGGATTCCGCTCGGTAAGATTGCGAAAGCGGGCGAGGTAAAAGCCTCCGGGCTTTCCGTCATCTAGGGTGGGCGGCTTGCCCACCAATTCCTTCATTTGCCCCAGGACGCGCGGGCCCATGATGTGTTCGCAAAAATTGTGGCCTACATGCCCGCTGGAATTGGCCAAGCCATTGGGATGAAGGCGGGACTTGGAGAGCAGCAGAAGCCGCGCAGACTCCAGCGTAGAAGCCGCCACGATGACCACTTTAGCGTGGGCGGTGTAATCCTTCATGGTTTCGGAATCGAGGAAGTGAACGCCGCTGGCTTTGCCGGTTTGTGGATCGACGAGCACTTCGCGGACCACCGCATTGGTGCGCAACGTCAAGTTTCCGGTGTCCATGGCGGGGTAGATCAAGCCGGTGGGGGAGTCAAACGCGGCGTGGATGTCGCAGCCGCCTTTGCGCTCGCAGGCTCCCCGCGAGAAGCAGCGGCTGCGATACTTGTTGTGCTTCAGTCCGTCGGTGGTCACGCCGGCGCGATACTGGGTGACGGTGCGGCCCATCTTGCCGACGCCCTGCTTGAGCTGCAGCTCGGCGCAGTTGAACTTGCTGGGACGCTGAAACAAACTGTCCGGAAGATACGGCAGATTCTCGCGGACGCCGGAAATGCCCAGGTACAGATCCACCTTGTCGTAGTAGGGAGCGATATCGCTGTAGGAGATGGGCCAATCTTCGCCGAAACCGTCGCGGCTCTTGGCTTTGAAATCGTAGTCGGAGAGGCGCAGCGCCAAGCGGCCCCAGATATTGGTCTTGCCGCCGAGACAGCGGGCGCGAACCCAGGCGTAGTTGGTGCCAGCGATGGGATGCTGGCGTTCGTCAACGACGATGTTCTTTACGTAGTCGGTGTCGCCGATGTAGCTGTAGAGATTCTTGTATTTCTCGAATCCCGGGCCATAAGGGGGATTGCGGACGGTGTATTCATTCAGACTGAGAGCGTGCGAGTCCGGTGGGATTTCGCCGCGATGGGCGTTGTCGTACGGCCATTCCATCGAGCGTAGTTCTTTCTCGATGTTGAGCTTCTTGCCGGCTTCGAGCAGCAAGACTTGCAGGCCTTTGGTGGTAAGAACGTGGGCCGCCATGCCACCGGCCGCGCCCGAACCCACTACGATCGCGTCATATGTCTTGCTTAGATCTACTTCGGATTGGGCCATAAATGTTCCCGATACGCGTTCCTTCCGCAGCGACCAACGCCAAAGACTTTAGCGCAATTTCGTCGAAAGCGACGGAAGGTTTTGGCAGATTCTTGTTCTGTGTAGGATGGATGCTGCCGGGTTGAGGCTGTTTCGAGTTGTAGTCGAGGGTCGCTCGAATCGAACGCCTTGCGGTCTCAATCGAACCACAGTCCTCCCTTTAACCTTTAACCTTGACTTGCTTGCCTGTCTGAGGATGACGGCTTGCGCCCGACTTGCGGTGTGCTTTGACCACGCCAGTGCCGCGAATGACAAACTTGCGTGCGTCACCCTTTGCTTTCCTGACAGCTGGGTTGAACAGTTCTTCGAGAAAGTTGGCCGCAGTTCTCTTTGGTGTGCCAACTTTCTGGGCAATGTGTGCCACGATTTTGGATTTGCTTATTCCGCGCCCACGATCAGTTCGGTGTTTCGCTTCCTTTCTGTTCAAGAACGTTTGCACGCCAGTAGGCGCACCCAGCGTGACGGAAAACTTATCTTCGAGGTCCATTACATCCTTCAGGCTCAGTTTGAGAGGCGCAGCGGGCATCGTCTATCCTCATTTCCTAACCACGTTGTCGTCTGTCTCTGGACGATAACGCGTCAAGAATCCATTGTAGTCCTTCTTGCTCAGAAATATCAGGTCGGTGATCTCGGTCTTTTCGAAAACGTGCTTATAGAATTGCGCAGAGTTTTGAGTGGCCTCTCCCCATATTCTCTTAGCGCCGATTTCACGAGCAACAGACGCGACAAAGTATAAGAGCGAAGTGCCAACCCCTTGAACCGGTTTCTCCCTGTGCCGCTGAAACAAGCTTGGATGACGAGTCAGGTAATCTATGAATATGTTGTTGCACCACGTCCGGCGAAAATGACAGAGCCCAACTACCGGCCTACGCCTCAGCCAGTGCGCTCGAACGAGAATAAGAACTGCTACTTCAGCGTGTGGGTTGTCCTGGATGAGATCTTTTATTTCTCCGAGATCGTTTGCCACTCGGCCCTTGACGTCTGCATCTTTCCATCGGCGGAACGCAATGGTGGTGAGTTCAAGGGCGTCCAGGAACTTGGGCTTCGATGTTAGACGAGCGGACCTACGCCAAGTTCTGAACGCGCGATCGTCTCTGTTTTGCTTGGCGAAAGAAAACTGCAACGATTTCCCCGGATCAATCGGGAACTTTTCGAGCAATTCGATCACACCTTGGGTAGGAGACTGAATTTAGGGGATGCTAGCTATAAGTTATTCTATTGTAAATAGATAATCAACGGAGAAGGTTAATGCTCTTGGGAAGAATGCGGCAGTAGGCAGACCCAATTAGAGTTCTTGAAATCATGGTGCCGGCGGAGGGAATCGAACCCACGGCCTAGGGATTATGAGACCCTCGCTCTACCACTGAGCTACGCCGGCACAAGGTGACTCTTCATGCTACGGAGTCCGCTGCGAAGGGTCAAGAGCTTCACCCTGGCGGAAGGCGCGCGGGCAAGTTCAAGCAGAAAACGCGACCGGACCGCAGGCTGGAAGCGCCAATCGGGAGATTGGCGTTCCCGGGGAGAAAAGTCCTAAGGGGATTTGGTACTACCGTACCGTTGACCCTACTAGTCCTAGAACCTATCCTGACCGCGGTCGAAGTCTATCTGACCTGACGTTCGATAGGCGAAAGTTTATCGAAAGGCAGGAGGATGGGTGTGTACAACTTCGTCTTGACATTCGTGTAGCACGGTATAGAGTGCAACCGGGGCTTTTGCCTACCCGGGAGGCACTCGAATGTCACGCAAACTCACGACCCTCTTCTTTGCCATGATCGTGCTGGCAGGGGCGATGGGACTGAAAGCGCTTGTCGTTTCGCACGGGCACGGAACCGTTTTGATCGCCAACGGGCCGGAGCCGGTGCCGAGACCCTGGAAGTAGGCTCGACTAGCTGATTCTACTGTAAGGTAGCAGCGGCCCAGGGTTTCACTTGGAAAGGTGAGATGCCTGGGTCCGCTGACTACGTGATCTGGTTCCTCGGAGTATTCCTAGAAGCGGCGGTGGTGGTGTGTGCCGTCCGGCGCGGTGTCTTCAAGCGTTACTTCTTCCTGAACCTCTATGTTTTGTTGGAATTGCTGGTCAGCCTGGGGCGCTTTCGCGTTCTGGTTCATGATGGCTGGTCTTCCGCCGCTTACCGATATTTCTATTTTTACTCCGACGCTCTGCTGACCATCGCTTTGTTTTTCGCGGTGATCAGCCTGTTCGTGTTCGTGTTTGAAGAACTGAAGCTGGAGCGCTACGTGCGATTGGGAGCAGTGCTGCTGCTGGGGGGCACGTCGTGGTTTTCCTACGAGGTGGTCAATCAATCCTCGCACCGGATGCTGACCTATTTCGCGTTTGAGCTGTCGCAAAACCTGTATTTCGTGGGACTGGTGCTGACGTTCGTGCTGTGGGGAGCGATCCTGAAGCTACGGGAGACGCGGGCGCTGCTGGTGCAGCTGGTGCTGTCGCTGGGGATCTATTTCAGCGCGTTCGCGGCCAGCTATTCGCTGTCGAATCTGAGCCCCAACACGTTTGCGCACCTGGTGTACCTGGTGCCGGCCATGGGCTGCCTGCTGCCGTTGTCGTGGGCGTATGCGTTTTGGCGGGTACCCGATGGAACGCGGCTGGCGCCGTCGCGCCTGGCGGTGATCCCGCGATGATGGCCGCGATCATTCTCGCCATTTCCGTGGCCACCTTGCTGCAGTTCTTCGTATCCTACTGCCGCTCGCTGATCGCCGCTTCGGCGAAGCACGCGCTTTCCGCGGAAGTACAAGATGTGGCGGGCCTGGGGAACCGAACGTCCGGCGAAGACTTTGCGCGGGTGGTTCAACTGCTGCGCTTGTGTCCCGACCGCCGGGAGGATCGCGGCGAAATTCGGGCGATCGGAGCCTATTTCCAGCTGCTCGATTTGGTGCGGGCGACGCTGGCAAAAACAGCGCCTTCCTTGCTGACCTGGACGGAAAGGGAGCGGGGCCAATGCACGTACTTTGCGGCGGTCACGCTGGACAGGCGGATCGCATTCAGCCGGGATATGCTGGCGCAACAGATCGAAGTTTAGGCTTGCCAGCGGGCCTGTTCTTAAAGACCCCTTGATCGCTGACTGGGCTGGCTGATTGGCAACAGGGGCGTTCCGATCGGCGGTTGACTTTCTTTCTTCGTGGTATCCTCGACGAGGTTCCCTCCTCACCGGGGCGGAAGCGTCCGCAGCGCAAAACTCACGGTGACAAAAACATGTCCGCAGTGCGGCGCCGTACTGGCATCGAGCGTACGAGCCTGCCAATTCTGTGATTCGGTTTTTCCCACGGAACTCTCTTCCTTTGAAGAACGCTCCACGACGCGCGCCCAGGCGCAGAGAAACGTGGTCCCAAGCGTCGATCGCCATCCGGCCGCGGGCACAGGTGACCTTAGCCAGGATCCTGCCTGGCGGGGCGAGCTGGAGAATCGGCTGGAAGCTTACCGGGTCCGGCGAGGCCGGACGGCGCCGGACGGTGCGCAAACACAACTGCCTTTCGACGAAGCCGTCGAAGAGCCACGCTCGCGGCAATTCGTGGCGGTCGACGAATCTCCAGTGACCGCGGAAGACGATTTTTCCTTCACCATTGCCATCGGAAGGTACACGCCGCCCAGCGAAAAGCGCGACGCGCGGATGATGATTGACGTGTCCGTGCCGCCGGCGCCGGAAGGGGAAACAGAGACGGCGGAGAGCGAAGAAGCGTCGGAGCACTACGGCTTATATCCGGTGGCCGCGTTGGAGCAACGCCGGGTGGCGGCGCTCATCGACGCGGTTTGCCTGCTGTTTGCCTACGGCGGATTTTTGATGCTGTTCGGCTCGCTCGGGGGGCAATTTACGCTGAGCAAGCTGAGCGCGGAGGTTTATGCGGCGACCTTTGCCATCGTGTACTTGCAGTATTTCGCGTTGTTCACGGTTTTTGGAGGGACGACGCCGGGCATGATGTTTCGCGGGTTGCAGGTGGCGAGCTTTACCGGGGGCCCGCCTACGCCGCAGCAGATGTTTCTGCGTGCGGCGGGTTACGTGCTGTCGGCAGGGACTTTTTTTATGGGATTTGTGTGGGCTTGGTGGGACGAGGACACGCTGACCTGGCACGATCGTCTTTCGCGTACGTATCTCAGCTCGCCGCAGAGCCGGGCGCTGGCGCATGCTCGGCAAGCGGCCGACGGCCGTTGACGGAACTTGCGGTGCGCGGTCTTGCTTTGCGGCAGGCGGGGTGCCTGGACGAACGCCGGGCGGGGCGAGCCCCGGTGCCTACGAGGGAGATGCCTCCGAGCAAAGCACAAGTCGGGCGCTAACGTCAGCGTGAACCGCACTCGCGGGCAATACGAATGATGGCCGCCAGGCTGCGCTCCACGTCGGATTCGGTTGTGGCCCACGATGATACGCTGATGCGCATGGCGGTCTTTCCTTGCCAGACTGTTGCGCCGCACCAGCAGGTTCCTTCTTCTTGAATGCGGCGAATTACTTCCCGGGTGATTTCGGCGCTGCCGAATGACACCAGCACCTGATTGATCACCACTTCGTTGAGCACTTCAAAACCAGCGGTGCTGAGCCCGGCCGCGAATCGTTGGGCGTGTGCGCAGGTGCGCTCGATCAGGGCGCAAAGTCCAGAGCGCCCCAGCGATTTCAATGCCGCCCACAATTCTACGCCGCGAGCGCGCCGCGAGGCTTCGGGCGTGTGATGCATCGGCTCGCGGCGGGCACTAGGCTCGAGATAGGCCGCGTTCAGGGCGAGCGCGGCGCGCAAAGCGATCGGGTCGCGGACGATTACGATGCCGCTGTCGTAGCCGACGTTGGGCCATTTGTGGGCGTCGGTAGCCCAGGAATCGGCTGCGGAGAATCCGGCGGTCAGATGGCAGTACTTCGGGGAAACGTTGGCCCACAGGCCGAAAGCGCCGTCAACGTGCACCCACGCGCCTTGCTCCTTCGCTTGCGGGCAGATTTTTGCCGCGGGATCGAAGGAGCCGGTGTTTACGTTGCCGGCCTGGAGGCAAAGAATGGTTCGGTCGTTGAGCTTCGGGAGCCGGTCGGGGCGCATACGTCCTTGGTTGTCGGTTTCGACGACCGTTACGCGCTTGGCGCCCAAGCCGGCGAGGCTAAGCGCTTTGAGGATCGACACGTGAACTTCGGCGCCGACCACTACGTCGATAGGCGGGGCGCCGAACATGCCGTCCTGCGCGACATTCCAGCCGGCTCTTGCCAGCAGGGCGTGACGTGCGGCCACCAGGGCGGTGAAATTGGCCATGGTCGCGCAGGTGACCAGGCCTCCTTGGCAGTCCGCGGGCAGGCCAAACGCTTCGCAGACCCAGCGTAGAACTACTTCTTCGAGTTCCGCGGCGACTGGGGACATTATCCGCAAGCAGGCGTTTTGGTCCCAGGCTGCGGCGAGCCAGCTGGCCGCCAGAGCGGCAGGTAGCGCGCCGCCGATGACGAAACCGAAATAGCGGCCGCCAGCGGTAGCTACAGTCGCTGGGGAGCCAACTTCGTCTAACATCGCCAATACTTGGCTGGGGTCGACGGAATCCGCGGGAAAAGCTTCGTGGAATTTCGCCAAAGCCGCTAAGTCTTGTTCTCCAGGCGCGACTCTGCGGCTGGCAACTGCCTCGACGTATAGGCGCGCGCGTTCCGCGGCTATCGTGAGAACGTCGTGTTTTGCGAGCTGCGATTCTGAATTCGTTTGTGTTGCCATTCGCTCCGGCCTTTCGTTTGGGCGTGGCTGCGCAGCCCAGGCCAAAAATTGATGCCTCTAGCCGACCAGCGTATTTCGTTTTTGGGGGAGTGAAAGAGCCGAATTGTCTGCTAGGTCTTTTTTATGACCGCCTGGTCGGAGGCGATTTTCCCATCGCGGATGAAAATGATGCGGTGGGCGTGCTGGGCGATGTCGTGTTCGTGGGTGACCAGGATGATGGTGTTGCCCTGCTGATAGAGATTCTCGAAGAGCGCCATAATCTCGTCGCCGGTCTTGGAATCGAGGTTTCCGGTGGGCTCATCGGCCAGCACGATTGACGGAGAATTTACCAAAGCCCGGGCGACGGCCACGCGCTGTCTTTGCCCGCCGGAAAGTTCGTTGGGCTTGTGATTCATGCGGTCCGCCAAATCCACGCGTCCGAGGGCCTTCTTGGCGCGCTCGAGGCGTTCTTCCGCGGGGGTGCCGTTGTAGATCAGCGGCAACTCGACGTTGTGGAGCGCCGTGGCGCGCGGCAACAGGTTAAACGTCTGAAAGACAAATCCGATCTCTTTGTTGCGAATGTAAGCGAGTTCGTCGTCGTCCAGATCGCTCACCAGGCGTCCCGCGAGCCAATACTTGCCGGAGCTAGGCGAATCCAGGCACCCGATGAGGTTCATCAGCGTGGATTTTCCCGATCCGGACGGCCCCATAATGGCGACGTACTCGCCCTTGCGGATCTCGACGTCCACGCCATTTAGGGCGTGCACTTTCTCCGCGCCCATTTCGTAGACTTTGGCGAGCTTTTCGGTTTTGATGACGACTCCGGAGCCGACCAGGTCCTCGCGATACGACTCCGTTGAAGTTGTCTCCAGGGGCATGCGTTTTTCCTTGGTGTTTCGCCGGCGTCAGCTTTGTTGATCTTCGGTTTTCTTGGGCGCCGAGTTGTCGACTTTAACGCTGGACTCGGGCTTGAGCGTGCGTAAGGCTTTGTAACTTCCGACGACGATTTCGTCGCCGGACTGCAGGCCCTTGGTGATTTCGATGTCGGTGACGCCCGAGATGCCGGTCTCAACCGGCCGGAACACCGCCTTCTTGCCGTTCACTACAAATACGCCCTGAATCTCGTCCCTCTTGGGATCGCCGGGGGCAGTTGGCGGCGGTGCGGCCAGCGTGACGCTCGAGCCCGTACCATGTTTCGCGTTCTTGGCGGCTTCTTCCAGATCCTTGCGGGTGCGCACGGCCAGCGCCTGAATGGGAATCGCGAGGACGTTTTTCTTTTCGGCGGTCTTTATTTTCGCGGTAGTGGAAAGGCCGGGCCGGAGATTTTCCGGCGGACTCGCCAGGGTCACCACGACCTTGAAATCTTTCGCTTCCTGATTGCTGGTCGTGGATTGGGTAGTCGCCAAGCCGGAAGTGCGCAATACCGCTTGCGAACCGATCTCCGTGACTTTGCCCTTGAAGATTTTGCCCGGGACCGCGTCGATGGTGACGTCCGCGTCCTGACCGATCCTGACGCTAACGATGTCGGTCTCATCCACTTTCACCTCGGCGGTGACGATGGACATGTCCGAAAGCGTCATCAGGAAGCTGCCGTTGGAATTCTGGATGCCCGGCACGACATAGTCGCCCACGCGCTCTGGCAGATAGCTCACGATGCCGTTGATGGGCGACGTATACGTGGTTTTGTGCAAAATGTCCTCCGTATGGACGAGCACCGCGCGCCCCTGCAGTACCTGGGAGCGCGTCTGGTCGAGCGTCGCTTTTAACGACAAGACCCGCGCCTTCGCCGAGTCTACCGCGGCCACCTGGGCATCAAAGGCGGTCTTGCGCTGATCGAAGTCCTGTTTGGGAATCAAGCCATCTTTGAAGAGGCCCTGGCCGCGGTCCCAATCGAGCTTGGCTCTTTCCAGGTTGGCCTGTTGCTGCAAGAGATCGGCTTGCGCAGATCTGTAACTGGCTTCGGAGGCTTGCACACCGGATTCCGCGGAGTTGATGGCCGCAGATTGCGCTTGCACGTCGGCGTTGGCCTGGATATTTTCCTGAGTGAGCAGGATGTCGCCCTTTTTGATGTGGTCGCCCTCTTTCACGAGGATCGCGGTGATGCGGCCAAAGCCCTGGGCGGTCACGTTGGTGTAGGTGGTGGGTTTGATCTCGCCCGACGCGGTCACCTGCGACACCAGGGTGTCTTGTGGAGCGACCTTGGCGGTCTGGACGGTCACCACGCCCTTGTTGGCCTGGTTGACGCTGATCGCCACAATGGCGCCCAAAGCCACAACCGCGCCGACTCCTATCCCGATCTTCTGCCACGTCTTCATGGGTTCCTCTTTGGCCGTCCGCGGGGGAGCGCCCGCGCAGGACACAAGGCTAATGCCGCTCGTCCGATACCTTGTATACGCTCCGACCAGTCAAAATGTTTCGCTGTGGGACCGTAAAGCCTTTGTGGTCCGGCCTTTGGCCTTGCGCCAGAGACCCTTTTCCACCTTTACGGCCGGCGGATGCACTCCGAGGCAGCAGCTCTGAGTCACGCCTTAACATCTTATATTTTAGGTACAAATAAGGTTAAAGGAAAGGGTTCCTATTTCGGGCGGAAGAATTGCCGGGCCTCGCCCGCTTCACGGAAGCGAAGCTGCTGGGAGATCAGTGACGGCCCGGAAGCGCCGACGCGATAGGGTCTTGATCGCACGGACGTTAGCCTTGAAGCAGTAAGTGCAGGATTCAACTTAACGCTGCTACAACCGCCAAAGCGGCGGCCTCGCGACGCTCACGTGTCCGCGGCCAGAAAACGCAGGCTCGTCATGGGGCATTACTAGAGGAAATAAATCTGGCGGAGGATGCAGTCCCCTGCGAACTTTTCTCTGCTAAGTTCCCTGGTAACAGGGAAAAAATACAGGGAATTCTGAACGTTGGCCGAGGACATACGACCGTAAAGCCCGACCGGAGAGTACTTTGGCCGGGGAACGGCGCTCTTAGGGACGAATTGAAACAGGGAACGCGATCAGGGAATCTAGATTCCCTGATACCGGGCTTTTTGCCCCGGTGTTGGTGTCTCCGCAGCGATTTGACTCGATTGCGAATATCCCACCCGCAGATGCCACCTTTTCCCGCAGTCCGGGTTTCTTGGGATAACCATGCACCGAATCTTTTTCATCATTCTCGCAGTCCTTATCGTTGCCACCGCTGGGGTCTACGCAATCTTTGCGCATGACCTGGCAGCCGCACGCGCCCGCCTCATTGGTCGCAGCAAGACGGTAGAGACGTCGTTCGGGACGGTGGAATACGCCGTGATGGGTGAGGGCGCGCCGATGTTGATCGCCCACGGTGCCGAAGGCGGCTTTGATCAGGGCATCGACATGACCGGCGCGCTGGCCGGGCGCGGATATCGGGTCATCGCTCCGTCCCGTTTTGGCTATCTTCGCTCGACCTTGCCCGGCAACCCTACGACCGCGATGCAGGCCGATGCCTATGCTCAACTCCTCGACCGTCTTGGCATCGACAAGGTGGTCGTTGTTGGCATCTCTGCTGGCGCTTGGTCGTCCCTGCAGTTCGCCATCCGTCATCCGGAACGTTGCCGGGCGCTCGTGCTGCTCGGCCCCGCGGATTACTTGCCAGAAGGGATGTCCATCCGTGGCGGCGCAGTCGTCAGGGCGATGATCAACTCCGATTTCGTCGGCTGGGCGGTCTTGAAACTGATGACGACCATGCCTGGCGCAATGACCCGGATGATGCTCGGCACGTACGGTACCCTTGTGCGCGCCGCCGAGCCCAGCGAGAGGGCGCGCGTGCGGCAAGCTCTGGAACACATTTTGCCGGTAAGCCCGCGCATAGTAGGGATGAACTTCGACATTAAGACCGCCGCTACGTATGAGCCGTATCCGATTGAGAAGATCGCCTGCCCGGTCCTGACGATCAGCGCTGAAGACGATAGGTTCGGCACGGCCAGCCGGGCGAAGTATATTGCCGCCAATGTGCCCGACGGCAGGGCCATCATCTTTCCAACCGGCGGTCATGCCTTGGTCGGCCACTATGCCGACGCTCTACGCGAGATCACATCGTTCCTCCCGACCGTGCAGACCGGCGCTACTTCCAAGAACTGGAAGCTGTCCATTACCTCTGCGCGGAAATGAGAGAAGTCGGATACCGGACGAGTGGTTGCTCTACACTCTGTCAGCAAATGGCGTTCTAGGAAGACTTGCTTCTCGGATTCAACTTCGCTGCTGTCTCGAGATGCGGGGCAAGTCAGTCCGAGCAAGTGTGCGAGTTCCAGATTGTCTCAACAGAGGGGTTCACTTCACGACTCTGTGATCCGCGTCACAACCAACTGTGCCGAATGAGACATACCGTTATTTGAACCGGAGCTAGAGTTGTAGCAGTTCGGGCGAAAAGGAGATTAAGAGTGCCAAACACAAGAACCATGAAAGCAGCAGTTGTTGAAAAATTTGGCGAGCCGTTGGTTGTGCGAGAAGTTCCAATCCCAACGCCTGGACCAGGGCAGGCACTCGTAGAAGTATTTGCGACTGGAGTGTGTCACACCGACCTGCATGCTGTGGACGGCGATTGGCCAGTCAAGCCGATAATGCCGCTCATCCCAGGCCATGAAGGAGCAGGAATCGTCGCAGCTCTCGGGCCGGGGGTCACCCACTTGAAAGAAGGCGACCGCGTGGGAATCGCGTGGCTCCACAGCGCGTGCGGGCATTGCGATTACTGTCTTGCCGGATGGGAAACGCTCTGCCCGGAGCAGCAGAACTCCGGTTACTCGGTGAACGGAAGTTTCGCGCAGTACGCGTTGGGGCAAGCAGATTACTTGGGACGAATTCCCAAGAATCTCTCGTTTGTGGATGCGGCCCCGATCCTGTGCGCGGGCGTCACCACCTATAAAGGACTGAAAATGACGGAAGCGCGACCCGGTGAATGGGTTGCGATCTCCGGAGTAGGCGGCCTGGGCCACGTGGCCATCCAGTATGCGAAGGCCATGGGACTGCACGTCGCGGCGGTGGATCTGGGACCAGAAAAGATGGCGCTGGCGCGGAAACTCGGAGCTGAAATCACGATTGATGCGAGAACACAAGACCCTGCGAAGGAAATCCAAAAACAAATCGGCGGGGCGCATGGAGCGCTGGTAACGGCGGTTTCACCGATCGCCTTCAAGCAAGCCGTCGGCATGCTTCGTCGCGGTGGGACTTGCGTGCTGAATGGTCTCCCGCCCGGGGAATTCCCTGTTTCGATTTTCGACGTAGTTCTAAATGGCTACACGATACGAGGTTCCATCGTTGGCACTCGCTTGGACCTGGAAGAGTCGCTTGCGTTTGCTGGAGACGGCAAAGTGAAGGCCACAATTGAGACCTTGCCACTTGAATCCATCAATGACGTGTTCAGCCGGCTCAAGAAGGGGCAGGTCAGTGGCCGCGTCGTACTCGGTCTCAGGGAGGAAAAGTTTGCGAGCGCGGCGATGGCACGGCTGGCGAGCTAATCCAGGCTGCATCGGCAGTCCCCAGGTGCTGGGAATGTGCGAAGGAAGTTCAAGAGGAGGCGATGTATTCGTCCTTTCGCTTCGGAGCGAAGTTGCGTCTCGCGGCCCAATTGCGATCATCGGAATTCGTTTTTTTGTACGGGTATTACTGCGACGGCGTTCACCCCAAGCCTACTCCCGCGCTCCCATCCAGCCCTTCGACGTGAAAAACGGCGTCGCGTTTCCCTGTTCGTTTTTACTTGCCCGATAAGTCCGGCGGTCTCAACGGGTCGACGCAACACCTGCTTGAAACCCACGCGAAGGGTTTTCAGCAGCTAAGGATCGCTCGCGAGCGGTGATTCAAGCGGAACACCATCCTGGCTAGGTGTGATTGGATTACAGCCGGACATTTCGGTTCTCTACAGGGAACGTTGTCAGATCAATAGTTGAATAGTGTTGCATCGACCTATTGAGCTGGCAGCGTTAACCAGGACTTGTGCTCGATAAAGGACTCGAATCATCGGAGTAGACTTCCGATATGATGGGGCTCATATGCTCGAAGGGAAGCGTGCGAGGCCTGTAAGCAGTTGCTGGTCATCATGGATCGGCGAGTCGGAAGAGAGTTCCCGAGCTGAGGTGGCGCATCGATCGCCGAAAAGTCGGAGCGACCACAACGAACGATGAAAATGTATTGGGAGGGCAGCAAATGCAAAAAGGAATCTTGTTAGAAATTGTGAAACAGAATCAATTTACTAGTCATTTCTCCTTGGACCAGGTCAGTGAAGAAAACGCGTCGCTCAGGCTCAATGACAAAACAGCATCTATTGGATTCATCTACCGGCATATTGGAGAAACGATGAATTTGTTTGGTCAGTTTTTCGGCATCCCAACTGACGTAATAAATACAACCATGGGTCAAACAGATATCGGTCAGGTGTTCGATGTGGAATATAGCCGGCAGTTGATCTCAAGAGGATATGGTGTGCTGAGAGACCTTGTTGAAGACAGCGCTGATGAAGACTGGCTGAAACCTGTTGATACTCCTTTTTTTGGTACGGTTACACGAATCAGATTATTTGTTCATGTGCTTTTTCATAACTCCCATCATGCAGGTCAGATATCCATGACCCTAGCAAAAGGAAGTAAATAGAAATCCAATTCTGTTGCTTTTATCGTTTCGCTTGAGCCACTGACCTGCCCTGCCAGAAAACCTCTCCCGGTTAGAATGGTCTTCGATGCTAGACAACCGCCTCAAACTCCTGGTAAGTCGGGTTACCGGACGAGTGCCGTACAGGATTCCACTTTTCCGATAAGCGCGTTTACCAGGCCCAGATTCTCGGTTAGTTGAAGGTACTCAGAGTCGGTGGATGACTTGAGAAATCGTCTCATGCTTCTCGCTCGTCTTCGACCCCAGGGGAAGACAGCTGTTGCGCGAGATCTATCAGAAGACGGACGCATTTTTCTTAGCCAATTCGCCGCTGACACGTTACTACGCGGAAGAGGCAAAGGGTCTCCAAAAAACATCTCCGCGCGCACTCGGTCCTCCTCCTCATCCAGCAGAGCCGCCGCCATTTCGGGGGTCAGGTAGGTATAGGCCGACGGCACGAGAACGTGAAGGACATCCACCACGGAACCATAGGCACGAGCAATGCTGGCGGTGAAGGGAACGGCAGTTCCCGAGGGTTCGGAAAAATCCGTCAGAAATAGAATGTGCTTCAGTGCGATTCGCTTGTTTGCTTGCAAGGTGGTCATGACCTGCCCCCCGTTTTTGGTCCAGTCATAAGTTAGCACTCCGGGGTTCCTGCACATCCGATCCGGCCCATGCTGGGTCGATAGAGACGACCGGCGTGGGGGGAGACGCCGGTCGCGCGACGGCACTCGCCGCGAACTCTTCCGGCGTCAGATACCCCAGCGAGCTGTGTGGGCGTACCGTGTTGTAATCAACCCGCCAGTCCTCGATCACCTTCCGTGCGTGTCGGAGATCAACGAACCAGTTCTGGTTCAAGCATTCATCGCGGAACTTCCCGTTGAAGCTTTCGATGAACGCGTTCTGCGTGGGCTTGCCGCGCTCGATGAAGTGCAGCGCCACCTGATTCTGATAGGCCCATTGATCCACAACGCGGCTGGTGAACTCCGTTCCATTGTCTACCTGGATTGCCGCCGGTGTTCCACGTTGTTCTCGCAGCCCCTCCAGTACCCGCACCACACGCAGACCGGGCAGCGACGTGTCCGGTTCGATCCACAGGGCCTCTCGCGTGAAGCCATCCATCAGGTTCAGTGTTCGGAATTTCCGCCCGCCGGCCATTTCGTCATGCGTGTAGTCCATCGTCCACATCTCGTTTGCACGCGTCGGAAGCGCCAAGGGTACCCGCGTTTCAGATCGAAATTTCTTGCGCTTCCTACGCTGCATCGCCAGCCCCTCCTCCCGGTACAGCCGATACACTCGCTTGTGGTTGACACGCCACCGCAGCGTTCCATCCGCGGTCTTCTCCCGTCGCAGGAAAATGTACAGCCGCCGATAGCCGAATCGCGGGCGCGCGCCTGCCAACTCGCGCAGCCGGGCCCGCAACGCCACTTCGTTCCGTTCCTTCCGCCGGTACCGCCAGCTCCCGCGGTGCATCCCGATCAGCCCACAGGCGCGTCGCTCGCTGAGTCTTGCTTCTTCCCTCACGACACGCACCGCTTCTGGCTTCGCCCGCGGGCCTACCACTTTTTTGCCAGCACCACCTTCAGCGCGTCCAGGTCCAAGGCTTGCTGCGCCACGATCTTCTTCAGCCGTCCGTTCTCTTCTTCCAGTTGACGCAGCCGCCGGGTCTCGCTCACTTCCAGACCACCGTACTTCGCTTTCCAGTGGTAGAACGTAGCTGTACTGATGCCCATGCGACGACAGAGGTCCTTCATGGGAACTCCAGCCTCTGCCTCCTTCAACACCCCAACGATCTGCTCTTCACTAAAGCGGCTTCCTTTCATGGCGCTTCTCCTCTCGTGGTCTTATACCCGGAGAAGCTAAGTTTTGGCTGGACTAAATTTCGGGGAGCAGGTCAGTCATCACGCAACTCCTTGCACGAAGTCTGGGCGGAACAAGGCGTAGACTTCTGTGATCTGGCGCACCTTAGCGGGTGATGTTCGTCACTGCTGCTCTTTGTGAACCTCGTCACACTGAACTCAAGAAACAACGACGGAGTGGTCCAAACAGCGATTCCCGGGAAGGCGGCACGCCATGAAAGTACTAGTTGCGATCGACTCTTCGCCGGCGTCGGAACGCGTGCTGGAAGAGGCTGCCGCACGCCCTTGGCCTGCTGGTACAAGCTTTTCCGTCGTACATGTGGTTGATGTCCTACGCTTCGCTCGGCTTCCCGCCCTCATCGAGGACGCCAAGCGGGAAGGCGACCGGACCGTGCACGAGGGGGTCCAGGAGATCTCCCGGTCCGGCCATACGGCGGTCCCTGAAGTTATCGTGGGGTTTCCGCGACGGGCCATCTCCGAGCGCGCCAAAGAATGGCACGCAGACCTGATCATGGTCGGCTCCCACGGCCACAGTGCTGTGGGGCGCTTTCTGCTAGGCAGCGTGGCACAAGCCGTTCTTCGAACGGCGCCCTGTTCGATTGAGATCGTCCGTCCGGGAACCAGCGAACCTGCCTCCAGCCATCCCATGAAAATTCTCTTGGCGACCGACGGCAGTGACTGCTCGGTGGGAGCGGCACATTCGCTTGCAAAACGTCCGTGGCCAGATGGGACTGTCGTTAAGGTCTTGAGCGCAGAGGAATTGATGATCTTCGAGAACCAGATGATTGCGTCTTCCTTTTCACCGATCTATCCTGCGAGTCTATTGGAAGAATTGATGCAAGAAGCTCATCAACGCGCCAACTCTGCAGTCGAAACGGCAAAGGGCATTCTTCTTCGCGCGGGAGTGAAAGCTGTGAGCGATCCCGTGGCACCGGTCGGGGAACCCCGCGGAGTGATCTTGGATGCCGCAAAGTTATGGCACGCCGAGATGATCGTTTTGGGCTCCCACGGGCGCCGCGGGCTGGATCGTGTGCTCATGGGGAGCGTATCCGAAGCGGTCGCGATTCATGCCGACTGCTCCGTCGAAGTCATACGATCCTAGGCGGGAAAAAGTCTGTTCGATCGCACCGTGTTGCGCGGCAAAACGGAGGACCTCATGACACGTCCCTCAACCATCGTCGATGGAAACGAAGCGGTCGCGGAGGTTGCCTACCGCCTGAACGAAGTCATCGCCATCTATCCCATCACCCCGTCTTCCCCCATGGGTGAATGGTCGGACCAGTGGCAACACGAGGGCCGCAAGAATATTTGGGGTGCTGTCCCTACGGTCATTGAGATGCAATCCGAGGGAGGGGCGGCTGGAGCGCTCCACGGAGCCCTGCAGGCAGGCGCCTTGAGTACGACGTTTACCGCTTCCCAGGGTTTGCTGCTCATGATTCCCAATATGTACAAGATTGCCGGCGAACTGACGCCCGCGGTGATTCACGTGGCGGCGCGAACCGTGGCCGCGCACGCGCTTTCGATCTTTGGGGATCACAGCGACGTTATGGCCGCACGAGCTACGGGCTTTGCTTTGCTCTGCTCCAACTCGGTGCAAGAAGCGAGCGATTTTGCTCTCATCGCGCAGGCTGCCGCACTCGAATCTCGCATTCCTTTCCTTCATTTTTTTGACGGCTTTCGCACCTCGCATGAACTTAACCTCATTACTCCGTTGAGCGATGATGATCTTCGCGCGCTCATTGACGAGACGCTGGTCCGCGAACACCGCCAGCGCGGCCTAACCCCCGACCATCCTGCCCTCCGTGGTACGGCGCAGAACCCGGATACTTTTTTCCAGTCGCGCGAAGCGAGTAACCCTTTCTATCGGGCGTGCCCGACTATCGTGCAGGACGTCATGGACCGCTTCACCGATCGCTTTGGGAGGAGCTATAAGTTATTTGACTACCTTGGCGCACCGGACGCCGATCGCATCATCGTCATGATGGGCTCTGGCGCCGGCGCCGCGGAAGAGACCATCGAACGCCTGCAACGCCAAGGGGAAAAGGTGGGCCTGCTGAAGGTTCGCCTGTTCTTGCCTTTTGCGGTGGACGCTTTCCTGTCCGCGATTCCGAAAACCGTTTCCGGTATTGCCGTGCTAGACCGCACCAAGGAGCCCGGCAGCATCGGCGAGCCCCTCTATCTGAACGTCGTAACCGCCCTCCACGAGTCCGGTTCGCTTTCGAAGCCCTTGCCGCGGATCATCGGCGGCCGGTATGGCCTTTCTTCCAAGGAATTTACGCCGGCCATGGCCAAGAGCGTCTTCGACGAACTAAAGAAGTCGGCTCCGAAAAATCATTTCACGGTGGGAATCCGAGATGACGTCACGCACACAAGCTTGGAATATGATCCCGAGTTTTCGACGGAGGATCCAGGCACCGTCCGCGCCATGTTTTACGGCCTGGGCTCGGATGGAACGGTCGGTGCCAACAAAAACTCGATCAAAATCATCGGAAAGCGCGCGAACACGTACGCCCAGGGCTACTTCGTTTACGATTCCAAGAAGGCAGGATCTGTCACCATTTCGCATCTTCGGTTTGGTCCTCACCCGATCCGGTCTTCCTATCTGATCAGCAAGGCCAATTTTGTCGCCTGCCACCAATTCCAATTTCTCGAACGGATGGACGTGCTGAAGACGGCAGAATCCGGCGCGACGTTTCTGCTGAACGCTCCATTCCCATCTGCGGAAGTGTGGAACCATTTGCCAAAGCCCGTGCAGGAAGAGATCCTCAGGAAGAAACTCGACTTCTACGTCATTGATGCCTACAAGGTTGCGCGTGAAACCGGCATGGGCAACCGCATGAACACCATCATGCAGACCTGTTTCTTCGCCATCAGCGGCGTTCTGGCTCGTGAGGAAGCCATTAGAGCCATTAAGGACGCCATCCGTGACACCTACGGAAAGCGCGGGGAGGCAGTGGTGGCGAAGAACTTTGCCGCAGTCGATCAAACTCTGGACCAGCTTCACCGGGTGTCTGTTCCCGAGCACGCGTCCAGCAGTTTGCCGATCTTGCCTCCGGTGCCAGATCAGGCGCCCGAGTTCGTCCGCAACGTGCTGGGGGCCATGATTGCCGGACAAGGCGACTCCCTCCCCGTGAGCGCCATGACCATCGATGGAACATTTCTCACCGGCACCTCCAAGTGGGAGAAACGCAATATCGCTCAGGAAATTCCGGTCTGGGACGAAGATCTGTGCATCCAGTGCGGAAAATGCGTCATGGTTTGTCCCCACGCCGTCATCCGCGCCAAAGTCTACGATTCCTCGCGGCTTACCGAAGCTCCGCCGGCATTCAAGTCCACGAAACCCCGCTGGCGCGAGTTCGAAACGCTGCGCTACACCCTCCAGGTCTCGCCTGAGGATTGTACTGGATGCCGGCTGTGCGTTGAAATCTGCCCGGTGAAGAGCAAGAGCGAGGCGAAACACAAAGCCATCAACATGACGCCTCAAGAGCCGCTGCGCAAACAGGAGAGCGCCAATTGGAATTTCTTCGCCGCCTTGCCCGATTTCGACCGCGAAGGCCTGACGCACACTCACGTCAAGGACGTGCAGCTCCTCGAACCGCTCTTCGAGTTCTCCGGAGCCTGCGCGGGCTGTGGCGAAACGCCCTACCTCAAACTGCTGACGCAGTTGTTCGGAGACCGCTTGCTCATTGCCAACGCCACCGGTTGCTCCTCTATTTACGGTGGCAACCTGCCCACCACCCCGTACACCACCAATCGCCAAGGGCGAGGCCCAGCGTGGTCTAACTCTCTGTTCGAAGACAACGCAGAATTCGGACTCGGCATGCGGCTGGCCACCGACAAGCACACCGACTACGCCAGAATTCTCCTCTTGCGGCTGGCCTTTTTACTCGGAGATACGCTCGTTCAGGGCTTATTGACGGCCGATCAGTCTAGCGAAGCCGGGCATCGCCGCACAACGCGAACGCGTCGCCGCTCTGAAGCGAAAATTGGCCTCGCTGGACTCCGTGGACGCACGAGGCTTGCTCGTCGTCGCCGACTCCCTCGTCCGCAAAAGCGTCTGGCTGGTGGGCGGCGATGGTTGGGCCTATGACATCGGTGCCGGCGGGCTGGACCATGTTCTGGGCTCCGGCGCCAATGTGAACGTCCTCGTGCTCGACACGGAGGTCTATTCCAACACCGGCGGCCAGGCTTCCAAAGCTACACCCCGAGCGGCCGTTGCGAAATACGCCACCGGAGGCAAGCGCACCGTCAAGAAAGACTTGGCCTTGGAGGCCATCAGCTACGGCTCGGTGTATGTGGCACGGGTCGCGATGGGCGGCAATGACACGCAGACGGTCAAAGCGTTCCTCGAAGCGGAGGCCTACGAAGGACCTTCGCTCATCATCGCGTACAGCCACTGCATTGCTCACGGATACGATATGGCTTTCGGAATGGAACAGCAGAAAGCCGCGGTGCTGTCCGGCTACTGGCCTTTGATGCGTTACGACCCTGCGCTGCGCGTTCAGGGGAAAAATCCATTTCAGCTCGATTGCCGGGCGCCCAGCATACCGCTGCAGAAATATGCCTATCAGGAGGCGCGGTATTCCACTCTCGCACGCAGCAATCCGGAAGTGGCGCGCGACCTGCTGACCCTCGCGCAAACCGATGTCGACCGACGTTGGAGGATCTATTCCAACCTTGCCGCGTCAACCGACACGCCAAACATAGTGCCACCCGAACCTGTTACTGCTGGCAGAGAAACCTCAAAGGACGGAAAAACAAAATGATCGATCTTACGACGACCTACATGGGTCTCCCACTGCGTTCGCCTCTCGTCGCATCCGCCTCGCCGTTGTGCGATTCGCTTGAAAACATTCGGCGTTTCGAGGAAAA
This sequence comes from uncultured Acidobacteriota bacterium, assembly GCA_963788495.1. Lineage (GTDB taxonomy): Bacteria > Acidobacteriota > Terriglobia > Acidiferrales > UBA7541 > Acidiferrum. Next base: position 613,563 of record CAWBGX010000011.1, read on the forward strand.
CGGGGTCGGCGCGGTGGTGCTGCCCTCTCTTTTTGAGGAACAGCTCGAATTGGAGAGCCACGCCGTCCACGCGGACCTTTCTCGCGGTGCGGACAGTTTCCCGGAGTCCCTTAACTACTTTCCGAACTTGCATAACTACAATCTGGGGCCCGATGCCTACCTCGAACTGATTCACCAGGCCAAGCAGCGCGTCTCCATTCCGGTGATCGCCAGTTTGAACGGCGTCTCTTCGGGCGGATGGACTCGCTACGCCAAGCTGATCGAACAAGCCGGAGCCCCAGCGCTGGAGCTGAACATCTACGATATCGTCTCGGACACTCATCACAAAGGCTCCCAAGTGGAGAGAGATTATTGCGACCTGGTAAAGGAGGTCAAAGAAAGCGTCCACATCCCGGTCGCCGTAAAGATTTCTCCCTTTTTTACCGCCATGGCCAACGTGGCCAAGCAGTTGGATGGTGCCGGCGCCGATGCACTGGTGCTGTTCAATCGCTTTTACCAGCCAGACATCGACATCGATGCCCTGGAAATCGTCCCGAGCCTCACGTTGAGTCAATCGACGGAATTGCTTTTGCGGCTCCACTGGGTGGCGATCCTCTACGGCAGCGTTGACGCCAATCTGGCCGTCACCGGCGGCGTCCATACCGGCCGCGATGTCCTCAAGGCCATGATGGCTGGCGCGCATGTCGCCATGATGACTTCGGCGTTCTTCCAAAACGGCATCCGGCACGCCAACGTCGTCTTGTACGAGATGACCCGCTGGATGGAGGAGCACGAATACGAATCCGTCCGGCAGATGCGCGGCAGCCTGAGCCGCCGCTCCGTGCCCAATCCGTCGGCCTTCGATCGCGCTAACTACCTGCGCGTTCTCAGCTCCTACACCCTAAACCCCAGGGGCCCAGCAGCCAGTGCGGCTTCCGGCGCCGCAAAGGCCGAATAGCCTATCGCGCTTTGCTGCGAGCCCCTGCTTTTTCGGCCCCCGTTGGCCAGCGCCATCCACCTCAGCAAGGAAGGTCGTCTTTCCCCGCCCTCGCAAGATTCGCGTTCTTTGTCTATGGGGGCGATTTCATTCCCATTTACTTTTCTCCAGACCCCTTTTCTTGCCAACCGTTTCACCATCTTCCACGCCTCTTGATTCTGTGTTTCCTTCTCCCATGCGACGTAGTTTCGCACCGCCACACCACGATTGCGTCAAACTGCCGCTTGCGGGCGTCTCCCATCAATATATTAAGTTCGGGCCGCGAGTCTTTCGCACCGGATTGGCCCACGTCAACGTATTCGCGGACAAGTTCAAATCCTCGCGCCGCGCAGTGACGGACCATTCGGCGCGGATCGAAAACCCAACGACTGTGGGTCCGAAGGTCGTGGCAATCAGAAAAAATACATCGCCATTCTGCCGGTCAAAGAAGAAGCAAACGGCGCTCTGCCAACTATTCTCGTACCACGCCTGATGCGCATTCAGGATGCAGCGAAATACTTGAGCGCCACCACCTGGCAGATCGAAACCCTGCTACGGGAGAACGTTATTCCTTCGTTTGTCCTCGGGAAGCGACGAGTCGTCGATCGCTTCGAACTGGATCGCTACATAGGTTTCCGAAACGCTCAAGCCAGAAATCAAAATGCCGCTGACGACTAAACAGTAGTACATCTCGATCGTCCATCGAGGAGGAATCGTGGTTCACGGTACCGTACCCATTTCCGGTACGACTGTACCCACTTCGGGTACAGAACCCCGCATATCGCGCAATCGTGGCACCGCCAGTCAAGTTGCTTGTTCGCGTATCAGAGTGTACGCGGTACTCCTGCCACCGCTTTCCTCTTGCTTCAGAATTCCCTTGCGGATTAAATCCTGAATATCCCGGAGCGCTGTGTCGTGTGAAACCTTCTCGAATTTCGCCCACTTTTCCGTTGTCAGCTTGCCTTCAAAGCCGCCCAGCAGTCGGTTGATGATGTTTTTCTGCCGCTCGCTGACCTCCGTTGATTTCTGCTTGAGGCCGCGCCAAAATCCTTCCTTGGCCAGCACATCGCTGGTCAGTTCATTCGCCTTGTCGATGGCACGAGTAAGGCAATCGAGAAACCAGACCAGCCATTCCGTAACATCCATTCCGCTTTTTTGGGTCGATTCCAGGATTTGATAGTAGGCCCTGCGTTCTTCGCGGATCTGCGAGGACATGCTGTAGAAACGCTGCGCGCTGTTCTCGATACGCGCCAGAGACATTTCCGTGATGGCACGCGCGATCCTTCCGTTGCCGTCCTCAAACGGATGAATCGTGACGAAGTAAAGATGCCCTAAGCCAGCCTTGATGAGCGGCTCAGTGCCGGAAGTCTTGCCCTCGAACCAGCTCAGGAACGCTTTCATTTCACGTCCTACCGCTTTCGGACCGGGAGCCTCAAAATGGACTTTTTCCCTTCCTTCCGCGCCGGAGATCACTTCCATTCCACCAGTTCGCCACGCGCCGGTTGTTATTTTCCGCATACCGCTGCGGCCTGTAGGAAAGAGAGCGGCATGCCAGCCATACAATCTCTCTTCGGTCAGTCGCTGCGTGTACTTTTGCGTCGCGTCCAGCATCATCTCGACGACGCCTTCCACATTTCGATCCACGGCCCGAGTTCCTGCTTCTTTGAGTCCCATGCGGCGGGCGAGGGAGAACCGGACGCTCTCCGGATTGAGTTCCTGTCCTTCAATAGCCGAGGATTTGACGGTTTCTTCCGTTAACGCGGCGAGTGTGGCTTCCGTTCTTAGGGGGTATCCCAGGTCCTGCATCTTTCCCAGCAGTAGGCCCTGTTTGTAACGCACTGCTGACAAATGCGAAACCAGGCGTTCCGAGTCCCACTCGAAACGGGGCCAGGCCTTATTCTGGTAGAGGTAGGTCATAATCTACGCTTATTCTACGCAGTATTCGCCGCATCGTCCAGCACAATCTACGCTTATTATACGCATGGTTCTACGCTCCGATTCCAGTGATGCCTCGTCTCCATCGGAGTCTTCCCAAGATTAGTGCGGCTTTCCCTTGCCCCGAAATTTGTCCAATGATCTTCTGGCCTGATTCTTCACAATTGCGTTGATCGTGCCCGCTGGCGCATCCGTCAGCCCTTTGATTCTTTTCCCCAACTCCGTCTCCGGTTCTTTGGCTTTGTGAACCACGCGTTCCCGTTCCGCGGCAACCGCCCGACAAATTACATGCGCTCGTTCCTCTTCCCCGAGGCCTCTGTTTATGACTTCCGCCCACGCATCATCAAGCGAGGGATATCCCCATTCCATGATCTTGCTCTCTGTCGCTTCGCCGTAACTTTCGAATTCCAGTTCTCCGGAATCTTTCAATGCAAAATGAATCATGAAATCCTTGATCACAGAAATTTGAGACCCTTCCGCATTTCCCGCTTCATCCAGAAGTTCAATCGCACGCTCTTTATTCGCTGCACTCACGACCGAGAAATCGCCATTCGGCCATCGGCAAATGTACACCGGCATCTTTCCCTCCTGGCACCCGCGATTGCGAGGGCTCGCAACCGGACTGTTCTTCAACGTCGTCCCCGACGATGGCCCTTTTTCTTGCCGTCCTTTCCACCGGACGCACGCGCATTACCCACCTTCTCGCGACAACGTCGAACGGCATCGAGCACCGCCTCGTCGGAGAGGTCGCCCATTTGCTTCCCAGCTTCGGTCAAGCAATCAAGAAGCTCCTTACCTCGGTTCTCGTGCCTCCGCCCTCTCTTGCCTACGCCACCTTCACGCTTCACTTTCATCGTTTGTACGCACACCCCTTCGCGCGCGGCCAGAGTCTCCAATAGGTCTATGCAGCAGCCCCGGTTTTTGTATCAGGGACATCGTCTGTTCTCCGCCGCTGGCACACCGTCGCGCCACTCGCAACCCAGTGTCACGCCGGTTGCCCTCCGCGCGGCTCCTTGAATTCTCTCCTTCCGTTCTCCTGCAGACGCGGTTCTTTGGTTCCCCGGCCTCAAGTGAGGGAACCAAATCCCCGCACAGGAGAACGGAAATGAAATCAGAACAAATCAAGGAAATCACGGAAAAGGCCACCGAGCAGTTGGTCGCTGCGTTGCAGGCAGGCCACAGCGAGGCGCTTACCGGCTATCTCAAGGCCATTGGGCGCTTCCATCGCTACAGCCTGCACAACGTTTTGCTCATCGCTTTGCAGAAGCCGAATGCCAGCTACGTCGCGGGCTTTCGCACGTGGAACGAACTCGGTCGCTTCGTCAAGAAAGGCGAGAAAGGCATCATGATTCTCGCTCCCATCGTCCGCCGCAAGGCGGAGGACTACGAAGACGATGAAAGAGGACTCTCGCGCGCATCGCCGGCTTCCGCGCCGCTTACGTCTTTGATGTCAGTCAGACCGATGGCCAGGAGCTGCCGCAGATTGGCGTGGTGCACGGAGATCCGCGCGAATATGGCGACGGGCTCCGCCGGTTTGCCGCCGCGCAGAATATCGCGTCGAGTACTTCCGAGGACATCGCGCCTGCCCGCGGGACTTCGTATGGCGGACGCATCGCGCTTCTTCCGGGCCAGTCGCCAGCCGAGGAGTTCTCGACGCTCGTGCACGAACTGGCGCACGAACTTTTGCACCGTGGCGACCGCCGCGAACAAACCTCGCGCAAAGTCCGCGAAACGGAAGCTGAAGCGACCGCCTTCGTCGTTTGTCATGCCATCGGGCTCGAAACCGGTTCGGCCGCAGCCGACTACATTCAGCTTTGGAATGGAGACAAAGAAACGCTGACGGACAGTCTTACCCATATTCAGAAGGCTGCTTCGCAAATGCTGACGGCGCTCACGGATTCGTGAGCGCACAGCTCGCGAATTGTCTTCTTGCAAGAGACCCATAAGACGCAGTCGTCGGCCAAGGATTGCTAGAAATCCAATTTTCCCATCCCTTCCCGGCTAAACCCTGCGCCTGATCCGTCCGCTCCTTCCGTGCAAGGGTTTCCGCTTCGCTCCAATGAACGCCACACCCCGGCGCCCTTGACGGCGCGGACGGACAGGCGCCTTCCCTCGCCATGAAGGGATTTGCTTTTCATGCACCGCTCTGCGGTGCCTGGGAGCAATACCCAAATTCAACCGCAGGAGATTCGCCATGCAACAAACCGAACGAAAACCGCTGTTTGACCTCGGACAACTCGTCGCTACGCCGGGAGCGCTCGCCGCTCTCGAAAAAAGCGGACAGAACCCGATGGACTTCCTCACGCGCCATGTCACGGGCGATTGGGGAGAGCTTTGCGAGGAAGACCGCAAAGAAAACCAACTCAGCTTGGAGAAAGGCTTCCGCCTCCTCAGCAGCTACAAAACCAATGCCGGAGAGACGACACTATTAAATGCTCTTGGAAAGTTCATTCCCCCGGATGAACGCATTCTGCTGATCGAAGACACCGCGGAGATACAGCTTGCACAATTGAATCTCGTTCGGTTCGAAGCGCGCCGTGAGCAGAATGGAGTGCCCGCGGTCTCCATTCGCGATCTCCTCAAGGCCTCCCTGCGGCATCGTCCCGATCGTATTCTGCTCGGAGAAATTAGAGGAAGCGAGGCGTTCGACCTGCTCCAGCTCTTGAACACGGGCCACGCCGGAACGCTGAGTACAATCCATGCGAGTTCCGCTAAACAGGGACTGGCTCGCTTTACCAGCTGTGTTTTACAGAGCGGGATTGAGCTACCGTACCGTTCGATCAAAACAAATATCGCCGATTCCCTCAACGTCGTCGTCCATATCGAAAGAAGACCGGGCCGGCGATTCATCTCCGAAGTCCTCGAAATCAACAGCTACGATCCGGACTCCGACCTTTTCGACTTCTTTTCCATTTATGTCGCCCCAAAGGAACACGCATGAGCAGCGCTTCCTCGTTCACGCCAAGATTCCTGACGGCGCCGGAATACTTGTTCGCTCTGCACGAGCCAAGCGATCAAGTCGCGGTGCTTGTCCGGAATCGGACTCAGCACCAAACGACGCAGAGAATTCTTCCTGCTGAAGCAATCGCAAGCCCTCCTTTCCAGTCCTGGCCGAAAAGACGTTACGGCCACTCAAACGATGGCGTGCTTGTTCCAGAGAGCACGATGACCTTGAATCGATTCATGGAGACCGTGTATTTGCCTTACGCGGAACGCCAAAAGCGTCGGTCCACGTTCATCGGCTATCGCAATATGTGGAAGCGTTACATAAAACCGGATGGAGACAAGGCGTTGCGCGAATTCCGCACCTTCGAATGCGAGCAGATGTTGCTATCGATTGCCCGCACCCACGATCTGTGTCGTTCGACGCTCGCACACATCAAACACTTCCTCGGCGGCGCATTTCGTTACGCCCGCAGGCAAGGTGTGCTCGATTCTCCCAACCCCGTGCGGGAAGTGGAGATTCCGAGAGGACGCCCTGCAGGTGAAACGCATGCTTACTCGCTGGAGGAAGAAGTTCGGATGCTGGCAATTCTTCCCGAACCCGCCGCGACGGTCGTCGCGATGGCGGCATTCACGGGCGCCCGTAAGGGCGAAATCCGTGGATTTCTTTGGCAGAACTACGACGGTTACACCATCGAAGTGAAGCACTCCGTGTGGCGCAACCAGGTAGGCGAGCCAAAGAGGGAGAAGAGCAAAGGAACCATTCCGGTGATCGCGCAGCTGAAACTTTTTCTCGATCGGCACCGGGCTTCGACGGGGAATTTTGTGCAGGGATTTATTTTTCGAAATCTCTGGGGCAACCCGTTGAATCTCGATCTGCTGGCGAGTGAAGTGATTCGGCCCGCACTCGAAGCGGAGAAGATTCCGTGGTACGGCTGGCACGCGTTTCGGCGCGGACTGGCTACGAATCTTCATCGGCTCGGCGTTTCCGACAAAGTCATCCAGCAGATTCTGCGTCACGCGAATGTGATCACCACAATTAATATTTACGTGAAGATGGTCACGCGGGATGCGGAAGAAGCGATGAAAAGGTTGGAGTCGAACTGTTCCCTAACTGTTCCCCAAACTGTTCCCCAATTGCAGTTCGAGTCACCAAAATTGGGAGCAAAAGCGGGAAACGAGGGTGCGCGTAAGTCCTTGACGCTAGACGTAGTTAGGGGAAATCTGGCGGAGAGGGGGGGATTGCAACCGTTGTTGTTGAGAGGGAGGGGACGATTGGTGAGCGTTGGTATGTCTCTTGTTTTCAATGCCGCTTTTCAATTAGGCGGAATCGGCAGTGTTTATGAGGGTTCTAATGACCCGCAAATCGGCCAAAATTAGTAGCAAGACTAGTAGCACCTGAGGCCGCGGTTTGCTAATTCACCTTGACCTGTTCCCACGGACGGAATTTAATTCTTTTGTTACAACCTCCTCAGTTGTTCCGAAACCCTTCATTTTAAGTCGAATGCTTACCAAGTTCTTACCACGATCCGCGCAATATCGCTCGTTTCCAAACCGCTTCCACGCCCTTGCAAATTCGCTCTGACAATCTCGCCCTCCTCCGGCTTATCAACTCTAGAGCGCGAAATGCCGGTAGAACTCGCCCTGATAAAGGGCGAGGTCGGTGGTTCAAGTCCACCTCGGCCCCACCATTTACTTTCAGCAGGTTACCGAGTGTCTTCCCACAAATCCCAGACGCGAGTTGATGACCTGAGCAGGCACGTGCGATGGGTGTAGCGCTGGATATGGGGGACGGGTGACAATTCGCGATCCGGTTCTCCTACTCTGTAACTTTTTTCCGGTCGGTTAATCTGACACGTATCGTTACGAACCTATCCCAGTTGGAGTCACTCCCCAATGAACCCGTCCTTTCTACACCGCCCGAAACGTTCTCCCATCAAGATTGTGCCCTTTGGTTTGACGTTTTTAGTTTCTTCTCTATTCCTCTCGATGGTGTTTGCTACGTCCGCACAGGGCCAAACACCGGCTGTTGGCCAAATTGCGCCCGATTTTACCCTGCAAACAACGAAGGGCCAGGCTGTTACTCTTTCCACCCAGACCGGCAAAGGCACGACAGTGCTCATCTTTCTTCGCGGCTATCCGGGTTATCAATGCCCGTTCTGCCAGAAACAAGCTCACGACTTCATCACCCATGCCGCGGACTTTGCGGCGAAAAAGGCCAATGTGTTGTTGGTCTATCCAGGACCGCCGGCGGATCTCGATCAGCACGCTCAGGAATTTCTGGCGAAGCAAGCGGCGCTCCCGTCGAATGTGGTTCTAGTGACGGATCCAGACTATAAAGCCACCAATCTATACAGCCTGCGCTGGGATGCGCCCAACGAGACCGCGAATCCAACTGCGTTCATTCTTGATCGCAGCCGCAAGGTTCTGTTCCAAGAGATCAGCCGAAGCCACGCGGATCGCACTACCGCCAGCGAAATACTCGGGAGTCTCCCGTCGCAAAAGTGAAAACCTATGTCAAGCCTTCGGGAGCTTCGAGGCCAGCACGTCGACTTTCTCTATGGACGGCGGTTGGGAAAATAGATCGGCGGCTTTGGCCATCAGAGCGGCCGCAACGCGACCAGCAAGATGCGCTTGCCGGCCAGCTTCGTCGGGAAATGCATCAAAAATACCGAAGGTCGAAGGACCCAGGCGTATCCCAAACCACGCGATTGTCGCTGGCTCTTCCTGAACCATGGGCAATCCTTGCCGCAGGAATTCGGCGACTTCCGCTTCTTTCCCTGCTTTTGCTTCCAAGCGAACAAACAGAGCTACTTTCACATCGTTGCTGTTTCCCATAGCATCGTTCTCCTTTTTGCCTTTCAAACTGCGTTGCAATTCGTTTCCATAACCCAACAATTCCTTATCGCAAATTATTTCTGAACTGGGGTTGGCTGAGCGATCAGACCGCGGACACGAGCCAGTTCTGCGTTTTCATCGAAATGAACGGAACCGTTTTCCATGGACACACCGAGTTCCTTCCATAGCGCGTGCAAATCTGGACGTACAGGTGCATCCCTCATTTCGCCATAAAGCTCCGTCAGTACGTGGGTACCGGTAGCCTTGTCACCCACGCGCAGTGCGTCTGCGAATTCCCAATCGTGGGTCATGTTTCCGCCCGCATTTAGAATCCCGCGAAGCGCGTCCACAAGACCCTTCGCATTTCCTGTTTCGCGGCGAATCTGAACGTCCGCGAGGAAACAGAACAGAGCGCCGCCCCAATACGTACGACCCCACGTGTGCGTATTGTCCAAACCGCGGTCCCCTTCTTCGGGAAGGCCTTTCGGCAAGTCACGCACCAAGTCCATCCACATGGTAGCCGCTTCGAGATGGCCAGCCTGAATGCGTGCGATGGGCTCCACATACGTCGCAATTCCTTCTTCGATCCAGTGATGCCGATCCTCCACGGAGGGGAAAGCGAGGTGCACGATTTCATGCGTCATCATCCAATCGGCTGCGAGGTCGTCTCGCGTTGTCTCCCGACCCACGCGAATCAAAATCAAGCCGCCTCCGGTCGGGAACGTTCTTCCGCCGCGCACTCCCCTGCCCTCGAAAGGCGCCACTCGGATGACCAAACGCGGCACCGGGAAACGGCCGTAGTAGGTAGCGACCGATTCCGCGGCGTTACGCACCCACTCAAGAAGTTCTGCATTTGAAAGTTGCAGAGAACCGAACCTCACAACGACTTCGATTCGCGCACCACCCACTTCAAGTCGTAACTTGGATTCACCGCGCGCTGGCGAAGGCAAGCAAAGAAAGATCAGAGCGATCAATGCAAGTCCGAGGCGCAAGGGACCCGACAGGGCAGAGACTTTCAAGAAGCTCCTTTAAGAAACCTTCCCTGTTCGGTCTCTTACGTGGCGAAAGGGGTACGCTCCACCGGGCGCGAGATATTCGCAACGCGACGAAGCAGCGCATCCACGCACAGCTTACCGGGGCCAAAGATGAGAATGAGCAAAGAGGCGAAAAGGAAGACGTACGGAGCGGCCGCCGAAAACTTGTCCGGATCGGAGAAGAATGAGAAGAAAGCCTCCCGGTCGGCGGTGATGTACGCCATGAGCATGTTGACGGTAAGGACCAGCGCCGTCATGCGGGAAAACAGTCCCAGGGCGAAAAATATCCCACCGAAAAATTCGACACAAGCGATGAAGACCGCCATTTGCGCTGGATGAGGCAGGTTCAGGCTGGTGAAAAATTCAGTGACCTTGTCGAGGTTATGAAGCTTACCCCAACCGCTTTGCGCCAGCTGCCATCCCCAGTAGAGGCGGACCAACAGAAGAAACGGAGATTGTGCGTAGGAGACCAGTTGAAACGCGCGGTCGTGTAGTTCATTTAATTTCAATAGAAGTTTTCTCATACACGTTTCGGATTCGCGGCCACGGAAAAAGTGTCAGCGCCGAGCAGGTTTTCCCTTGATTTCGCAAAACCAGCCGAGCGCCGCCCAGTTTTGAAACCATCCCGCGACCAGTGCCGGTTCCGGTTGTGAACTTCCGCTGCGTCTTCGAAAAGAGTCACTTACCGCCTGCCCGAGAGTCCGGCCCTGCTGCAGAGCGGACAACAATCGGTACTCGTGCTCGCCCAAACGACGAAAGTAAACGGAATAGTCCACCCGATGAACGGCAAGGAAGATCGTCGCGGAATTGAGTTTTGCAATCGCCTGTACTTGTCTGCGCTTACGTCGCTCCCGGAACGCGTTGCTGGAAAACTTCTGTGTCGTCGTTCAAGCTCTTGATCTTCAAAACCAATGCGTCCACGGGATAGTTCAAATGCAGCAGCTGCACGTAGGGCTGCAGGCGCAGCGGAAGATTTGCTCCCGAGGTAGAAAGGGCAGCCGTCACATCCAGAGGCCTTTCCGCTTTTCCGTCAAACGCTTCGATATCCGCCCACTCCAGACGGACCATGTCGAGCGCCATGGCTTGCCGAGAACCGGCCCAGTGTGGATTTTTCCTGAGCCATGCTTCGAGACGTTCTCCCAGGTTCCTTAGCGTAAAGGAACGCGATGGGCAATCCGTCAAATAGGCTCTGGAGAGAGCTTCGAACCGGCGGTTGCCGAGAATGGCTTGCAAGCCGGGGAAATCCTCGGCGAGTCCAGCGAGCAAACGAAACCAATACTGTCGGTTATAAATCTCCAACCGCTCGAACGAGGTCAGCCGGTCGTTGGGCTTAATCAGCCGCGCAGCGTATTTCTGCATGCGCTCGCCATTGGGAGCGTGCATGCTCATGCGCTCGGAAGAAGTCAGCGGCTGCATGACTGCGCGGGCCATGTTGCGTTGCAGTGCGAGCAGATTCATACGGCACGCGCCAGGGCGCTTTGCGCGAGAAACCGGTTGGCCTTCAGAGCCTCGTCGTGAACCTCTTTGAACGTGGGAATGCTGTCATCCCACTCCAGAAGCGTTGCCGTGTGACCCGCCCTTTGAATTGCGCGGTCATAAAGTTTCCAGACCGGATCGATCACCGGATGATCATGGGTGTCGAGAATGTATTTTTCGTACTTGGAATGGCCAGCGATGTGAATCTGGGCGATCCGCTCTGCCGGCACACTTTCGACGTAAGTCATCGGATCGAAGCTGTGATTCTTAGAAGAAACGTAGATATTATTCACGTCGAGAAGAATGCCGCAGTCCGCGCGTTCCACAACTTCATTCAGAAATTCCCATTCCGTCATTTCGGAGACGTGAAATTCCGCGTAGCTGCTGACGTTTTCAACGGCGATCGGAACTTCCAGAAAATCACGTACGGCGCGAACTTTTTGCGCGGTTTTCTTTGCTGCCTCGAAGGTATACGGCATGGGCAGAAGATCATGCGTGTATCGCCCATCCACGCTGCCCCAGCACAGGTGATCGGAAACCCAAGGCGTTTTCGTCCGTTTCACCAGATCCTTGAGGCGCCGCAGGTGCTCGCGATCCGTTTTGCTTGCGGAGCCGAAGTACATCGACACACCGTGCTGGACGACGCGGTATTGCTCCAGAATCTGATCCAGAATGTGCAGCGGACGCCCGCCATCGATCATGAAATTTTCGGAAATGATTTCAAACCAGTCGACCACCGGCTTGCGCGTCAGGATGTGATTATAGTGCGGGGACCGCAACCCTATTCCGATACCGTAATCCGTAAATCCATTGAAGCGATTGGCAGGCACTAGACACTCCGCTCAGAAATAAGTATTGAGGCCGGCCAACGGCACCGGCCCCGAGGAGAGACCCGTATTTGTTTTAGGAGTTGGAACTGGGTTTTGGATCGTCCATCTTCTTCCCGTCGGTCCGGCAACCGCCTTTGCCTTTGCAGGAGTTCTCGGCTTTGCAGCCGTTGTCCGAAGACTTGCAGCCGCCCTTGCCTTTGCACGAGTTCTGGCCCTTACAAGCATGGCGATCCTTTGGGTCTTTGGCCTTCTCCGACTTCTGGCCTTTGCCGTCATCCTTGCTCTGTTCCTGTGTGTTGAATCCAGATTTCAAGGTATGAAGCAGAGTTGACGCTTGCACGCCAGTGCTGCCTGCCAGCAATCCCGCGAGTGCCGCCCCGATGATGAGACTGTTCCTTTTCTTGCTCATGGTGATGCCTTCCTCCTGTGGACTGCGATACGAATTGTGCGTGGGCGAAATTCCGTCCCTGGTCAATCCGTTCGAACTGGACAGAAAACCAATGACTTTCGGTCCTTGGCGGCCGCCCTCGGGGTGTGCGTACTAGCTGGTGTCCACCCCTTCACAACTCCTGATGTGCAGCTCTGGACAAAGTTACAGGTGCCAGATTCGCGGTATCCTTCCGCCATCGGAGGCCCGTCTCAAGTCCGCATGGTGCTCACGCACTTTTCACCATCCGAATCGAGTGGTCTGCTCTTCCGCAATCAGGAACACCGGTGCGCCTCCTGTCGAAATTCGAACGGCCTGGAGCACTGCCAGTTGACCGGCTGGAGAACCCAGGCAGGTTTCGAGCGCTTCCCGCGTCGGAAAATGAATTTCGGTGATGCGATAGTGCGGCATAGGCCCCATCGGCGCGGCGACGATCTTCGCTTCGACGAGTAATGTCTTGTTTCCGATCTTTTCGGCCAGCAACGTGTGCTGCTCCCGGTAAAGGCTCTCGAACTCTCCGACGTTCTTCGGTTGCGGAAACATCACGATGAGTTTTGCGCCGATGGTCATCTTGTCGCCCCGGGTCATCGGCGGTCATGGACGGGTTGTCTCAACTCAAATCTCACGCCAGTTCCGTGCTTTGCTTCCGCCGCAGTCCAAAATGAAGCGCCGAGCAGAACGAGGTCCTTGATCAAGAATTGGCCTGCATCGCCGAGGAGCGGAACCGGATGACTGAAATCGAATGCGCCGGGTGTCGAGAACAGAAAACTCAAGGTGAGCAAAAATGTGAACGCTGCCCCAAGGCTCCCATAAAAGGAAAGCTTCGCGGACCACGGCCGCAGTGCGATGAGGACGGCTAAGGCAATTTCCACCGAGCCGATCAAGTTGGATACCGCTTGTAAGCTGAGCACGCGGTACAGCCAAAACAAGAACGGACTGTGGGCAACCAGTGGCTCAATCCCGTGTGCTTCGGCTGCTGTAAACTTCAACATGCCGATCAACAACAAAATAGCCGCCAAACCATAGCGGCTAATGAGGATGCCGAAATCCTCAAGCAACGACACTCCCTCCCTGTGGGCCGCCGCGGCCACGATCATTTCCGAAGTCACTAAGTCTGGACGATTGCCGTTCATCTGTGCTTCTGCCTCCATCCGTATTCCGGTCCGCTTTCTCTTGAAATCTTTCCCACCATTGCGAAATGTTCTGTTTCCGCGCTTAAAACCTGAAAACGATTCCTCCCTTGGGAATCACATTGTGTTGCAGGCTGCCGTCGAGTTCGACATTCAACGCCGGATTGCCGGAAACGTAGTCACGAATTTCTGCGCGCACGCTGACGAATCGCCAAACGCGATAGTCGGCGCCGATCCCGAAGTCGAACACCCCCCGATGCACACGCCGGTCTTCGAAAGGCTGCCCATCGGTCAAGACACGCGCCTGTTCGTACTGCGCGTATCCGCCTCCGATCGCGGCCCATGGCGAAAATCGCGCCGTTGGCCGCAACTTAAGCCGCACTCCAGGAGCGACGTACAAGGTGGCATAGGATTGTGGGACGGCTGCGGCCACCGAGGTCGTTTGGCGATCGCGCGCATTCGCCACAAATTCCACTTCTCCGTAGAGGGCAAGATTGCCGCTACTCCAAAAACGGCGGGCATAATCGGCACCCAGCGAAATCCCGGAAGAACTCTGCACGCTTCCCTGAGGGTCGTGGAACGGTCGGTCGGGATTCAATAGCCCCCCGATCGTCAGACCGATTTCTTGCTTTTGCGCCTTCGCGGGGAAATGACATTGCAATTGCAGCAAAGAGCAGGAGTGTTCCCGCACGAAAAACGGAATTTCTCCACATACGAACTGTCACGTAACCTCCCGGATTTTAGAATCTGCAGATAAAACATTGAGAGCAGACCGAGTCTCGTCAAAATCGGACACACTGCGGTCCGCTTAACTTCCGTATGCGGCGCTGCCCGCTCCCAGAATTCGTTTGCTTTTCTGTTCCTGGACAAAAATCACAACTCGTACGTTTTCGCGCTTCCAACTGCGGTCCAGCTTTACCTTTTCCGTCGGAGGAATAAGTGGCTTTCTCCTGCCGCGCCAAGTTTGCGCAGTTTGCGTACGACCGCTGCATGATGCAAATCCTCTCCCGCGTTTTCTCCTCGCTTTACGTCGGAGTGCAGCCCGGTTTCGGTAATGGCCATCCACACTTCCGGTTTGTCACCGGTCGTGGAATCTGGCAGTGTGCCGACCTTGATCTCGAATATTTGGGTACCGTCGGGAGCAGCTCTGCCCCGCAGTCACGTTTACTTCCGCTTTTTTCCGGCTTGCTGCGCGTTCGATCACTCCCCATGCCTGCCGTTCCCGGCTTCCTACGAATTCATCCTGCCCGTCCACAACCATCTGAGGCGTGTACGCATTGCCATTGCCGATGGCTCCCGCGTAAGCGTATTGCCGGATCGTGGCCGAGTCCGACGAAAAAGGATCTGTCCATCCGAGATTGTTCCAGTAGTCCACATGTTCTTCGAGAGCGATTACTTCCGCGTTCCCGATCGGCTGTTCCGCTTCGAGCTTCGCCAAAAACTGATCGGCGGGCGGGCAACTGGAACACCCTTCCGACGTGAACAGCTCGACGATCACCGGAGTGCGCGGTCCCGTTGGCATCGAAGCGTGAACCTCCGGCTTCGCCCGGAACACCACTCCAAACATGGCTGCAGCTGCGATGAGAACGAGAGTGCTGGTTAGATATTTCATGACGAAGGTCTCCGCGGGCCTCGAGTGTCTGATTCCTGGAAATGGAAAAGGTGTCCGGTTTGGAGAAACGGAGTTTTGGAGAAGCTAGTGGGTGCGGCCCTGCGGCGGGAAACCCAATTGCGCAAAGTGTTCGGCAATCAAGGGTTTAATTTCTTCGAGATTGGAATATGCCGACAAACGGCAGTTGGGATGGGAGTTCCCGGTGATCAGTAGTGAAATCTTGTCTTCGTATTCTTGCGCGTAAAACAACAGAACGGGTTTCGCGGTGGCCCCCAGCAGGTAGCCGGCTTCAAATCCCAGTCCGAACGTGGAACCCGAAACTTCTCCCAGGAAAAGGTCACATTCACGCAGCCAGTTCATGTCGCGCTCGTACACCGCACTCGGCGAAATGCGCCGATCCGCTTCCCATGCATCATCGCCGATTAAATGGCTCGTGAGCACTTCGTGTCCCATTTCCAATAAGATCGAAACTATCCTTCGAGCCGCATCAAGCGACGAGCGATTCCCAGCCACCGTAAATCCAAAATAAATCTTCATTCGCGAAACCGATCCCTGTTTGGACAAGCGAAAACGTAGAAAAAGGAAATCAACTCCCACCGTTGGCCGACAGCTCGGACTCTACCAGCTTTGAAATTTCCTCTTCGCGGATGATCCCAGTTATGTGGGTAATGACTTTCCCATCTTTCGAGACGAGGATGCTGGTCGGGAATCCCAGAAGGCCGCCGAACTTGTCGGCAACGTCCGACGTGCCGATCAAAATGGGATAGTTCATCGGGAGTTGCTTGCCACTCACGGTAAATCTTTCCTTGGCAACAAACGGGGAAACGACCGCCTCTTCTTCATCATCCATAGCGAGCCCCAGCACCGTGAATCCCTGCGGCCCGTATTTCTGCTGCATGGCTATGAGCCAGGGAATCTCCACGCGGCACGGGCCACACCATGTGGCCCAGAAATTCACGAGCACAACCTTCCCTTTAAACTCGGCTAGAGAGGTCTGTTTTCCTTCGAGATTCTTGAGCGTGAACGCCGGGGCGGCTGCACGCGCGCTTTGTGTTCGCGCTCCGGCATTCGCTGTTGGCGTCAATCGCGTCGCCTTGTTCGCGATAAACACTCCGATTCCGATTCCCACGAACAATGCCGAAACATAGATCCACTTTTTCCGATTCATACTTTCACTCCAATGCGCTTCACAAATACTTCAAAGAGAAAATCGAATCAGAAAGGCAGCTTTCTTGACAACTACTTCAGCCGGTTGAGAAAACAGTGTCTCCAACCAACAGCAATAAGCTTCCGCTGAACAGGTCCACGCAACGGAAATGCTGTCAAAATGTTCGTAGAACCTAAGGAATTGCCGGATGCCCGCGCGGTGAGCAAAAATGGAATGGGCAGGACCGTAGCGAGAATCGGACCAATGCGCGGCGTCGATGCAACGAGAACTCCCAACAGGAATCCGCTGATTAGTCCCGGACGCTTGGTTGAGACCCGGGCCGATGCTCAGCATCGGCCCGTTATCCCGCTCGACCTCCCACTGATTACGCTTGTGGCGGTTTCGATTCGTCAGCTTTCTTGCCATCGGTTCTGCATCCGCCCTTGCCCTTGCAGGAGTTCTTGCCCTTGCAGCCATTATCCGAAGCCTTGCAGCCGCCTTTGCCCTTGCAGGAATTCTGTCCCTTGCAAGCATGCTTTTCTTTGACCTGATCTTTGTCCTTGTCGGATGGCTGGTCCTGGCTGGGTTCTTGCATTCCCGCTCCTGCCCGAATTCCGGGCAGCAGGGTGGAAGCCTGTACCGTAGCGCTTCCCGCAAGCAATCCGGCCAGTGCTGCTCCAACGATTAAGCTCTTTCTTGTCTTAGTCATGGTGTTCTTTCTCCTGTTTTTCTCGATCAAATTTCGTTTCGAACAAACTGTGGGTGCGAAGACGCTCGCCGGGGTGGGATGAAATTCCTGTTCGCGTCTCGTCCTGCCGTTCTGGATGTTTGACTCGTAGGAAGGTTACCGGCCGTCGCGCGGTACAGTGGGGGACCGCATCACCACGCTTTGCGCTATTTCAGCAAAAGGTCCTTTCTTTTTTCGCTGCAGGCTGCCTGAAACCTTTTCCTCGTTCATACATCGGGAATAGTAGGAAGCATGTTGCAGAGTCAGTGCCCAGGCACCCCTTGTCCCCCAAACCTGGGTCTGAACCCGAATGAGGAGCCATGAAACGATTGCGACACACCGGAGCGAGTTTCCTCTTCTTGGCCTTACCCCTACTGACGCACTGCGCGGCAGCGCAAGACAGCTCTCCCAAACGATTGCAGAATTCGCATTCGGAGTTCCTGAGCCGGGCGGCGCTGCAGCCCGTCGAATGGTACCCACTTGGACCGGAAGCGATGGCTATGGCAAAACAAACCGGGAAGCCACTGCTCATCGAAGTAGGCGCCGGCTGGTGCCCCTTCTGTGAAGCCATGGATCGCGAGGGCTACAGCAAGACCGCAATCGCCCAATTCATCAACCAGCATTTCATCGCCGTGCGCATTGACTATGACGGTCAGCCGGAACTCGCGCACAAACTCGAACTAGCGCAGGCGCTGGCCAACCTTCCGTCCGGTCTCCCGCTCATCATGTTCGTCACCCCCGAGGGCAAACTGTATGAAGGCGGCGGATATTTCCCCGCAGCACCGGCGAAGTACAAACCGAGCTTCACGGAATTTCTGCACCTCGCATCTACGGAGTTCGAGACCAAACGTTTTCGTGTGGAATTGCGCGACATCAATTCGGAGCTAAAGACTACAAGGTGACAACGTGAACATGCGGAGACTTGCTTGCATGGTAGGGGCACTTCTGATTCTGGTTCCCTCGTTGAAGAGTGCGGAGGATCTCAAGGTGAACCCGCGCCTCGACTACTCGAGCGACAGTCTGGATGGGCCTTTGATCACGGGGAGCTCTATGGAAGCGGGCGCCGTCGCGGGCAAACCGAACTACATCATTATTTACGGAGAAGGATGCTTCAACTCCAAGAGGCAGGCCCGACGCACGGTGCATCTTTACGAGAAGTATAAGGGACGTGTGAATTTCGTGGTGATCGACCTCGACCGGAAACGCAGCCCCGAGCAACAGGAACTCCTGACGAAATATTACAAGGGCTACATCCCGCACGTCGTGCTGCTCGACCAGCGGCAATCGCCGATTTACAACAACTCTGGGGAAGTCGAGGAAGCGCAGATGACGCGCCTGCTTGACTCCGCATTGCGATGAGTGGTTTTGCGGTTTAGGACCAACGGATGACGCCCGAACAAACGGCGGAACTGAAAAAAGACGCTGTCGATGACGGCTCCCGCGAGTCCGCTTTGATCGTCCGTATCCTCGCAGGCGAACGAGAGCTATATCATGACCTTATTCATGCACATGAAAGGAGCGTGTATCTGACGGCCTTTTCCGTTCTGCAGAATACGGCCGACGCCGAGGAAGTGTCCCAGGAGTCTATTCTCAAGGGCTTCCGGCATCTTGGGCAGTTCCGGGCGGAGAGCCGTTTCAGCACGTGGCTCTTGAAAATCACGCTCAACGAAGCGCGCATGCGCCTTCGCAAGCAGCATAAGGAACTTTGGGAGTCGCTCGACGTACAAACCGAGGAGGAGGACAGCGAATACGTTCCCCAGGAATTTGGAGACTGGCGTGAAATTCCGTCCGAAGCTCTGGAGCGCAAGGAAATTAGAGATATTCTCTCTACTGCAGTCGCCGCCTTACCCGAAATTTATCGGGAGGTCATCGTACTGCGCGACATCCGGCAATTCAGTGTTGCCGAGGCGGCAGAGGTACTGGGCGTGCGGCCCGGTGTCGTGAAAACGCGGCTGGTGCGGGCGCGACTTCAGCTGCGCGATCTGGTTGCGCCGATGACCACGTCGCGGGGTTTGTTCAGTCGCAATCCCTTTTTCAAAAGGAAAAAGCCATGGTCCTGAATTGCAAGGATGTCCGGCGTGAAATTTCGAACTACATCGACAATGACATTACGCCCGAAATGCGGGCCGTTCTCGAAGCGCATCTGGCGCAGTGCCGTCATTGCACCGCCATCCTCGATGGAACTCATAACGTACTTGTCTTGATCGCCGACGACCGTGTCTTTCCTCTGCCGGCAGGATTCAGTTCGCGTTTACACGACCGTTTGCGCCAGGAACTCGAATCAGTGTGAGGGTAGTCGGGATGGCAACCGCCGTTTAACGCGGAATGCAATGGGAACCGGAGCGAAGCATGATTCGCTTCCATTGCCAAAATATCAGGCCTGCTGTTCGAAATTTAGAAACGAATTTGAAGCGAACGCAGAACCATGAAACTTGTGATGCAGGAAGAGTTCTGCGCCGACAAACAGGAGAGTCAGAATAGAGAGCACCGCAATCAGGATGATCCGCTTGCGTTCGCTCGGCAGGAGCGCCTTTTTCCGCCATCGTGCAGAAGCGGCATTCCTCAACTTCCAGGAATTCACGAGCAGCCAAAGATTCAGCAGCGCCCCGAACGTAGCAAGTCCCAGAAGGGGAAGTCGAATAGCCGCGCTGTGAATCCACGCCGCGCCCTGCGCCAGCCCGACCGCCGCGCCGCCGAGCAATACAATTAAGCCGTTGGCGCTGACGAAAAACAGGCATACGGCTTCGATCGCCGCCAGGGCAAGCGAGCCTGACCCAAGCAGGACTTGCTTTTTGCTTGAATTCGCGACATTTGGCAACACAACATCCAGTTTAAAATCTTCTCGGTGGTCTTCCACTGCAAGCGGCATAGGACCTCGCGTACCTCCAAAACGTTTGTGATTCCCGAGCTCCCCAAAAGTTACAAGATGTGCTCTGGCGATCGAGTTGAGAGCGTTACGATTTCTCAGTCGTTGACGCCAACTCAATCCTGTCGGCGTCGAGTGGATGCGCTCTTACGCATAATCGGCAGCGACCCGTTCTCGCGCGGGGCGGTTGTACCAGGCCACGCCGCGAGGGCCGCGGTGATTGCGCTGTACAGATCCTTACGTTTAGCTCCCGATTGAGCTTCGACGGCTAATCCCCATGCAATGATGGCGATATAGCGCGCGAGCACCTCGGGATCAGCATTTATCGGAAGTTCGACGGTGCCACGGGCTTCGGCGAAGCGTTTGCGAAGTTTGACGATAAGCTCGCCCCGCAGATTTGCGAGCCAGGCGCGAACTGGATCGTCTCCCGCGCAAGGAAGAGAACTGTTGAGAGCGAGACAACCGGGTGCGTGAGATGGGTCGGTGAGGAGGTCGGCATAACCGTAGAGAAATCTTTCGGCCCCGCCTCGCACGGTCGGCTCCCGAAGCGCCGCCTCAAGAAGTTCCAGCTGACCATCGTAATAGCGCTCGATGACTTTTCGGAAGAGCTTTTCCTTGTTGCCAAAGGCAAAGTAGAAACTAGGCGCGGTGATGCGCATGGCGCCGATGAGATCACTGAGCGATGTGCCTTCGTAACCCTTCCGCCAAAAAAGCTTAGTTGCCTTCTGGATGGCTTCATCGATGTCGAATTCGCGTGGACGTCCCATAGCTAATTCTCATTATTCTATACCACGTGCTACACAAACATTGACACCGCCATGCTCGGATACTATATCGTGCACTATAGAACTGCTGGGGCAGATGACGGACTCCGGCTCTGCCGGTCAAGAATCAGGTTGCGATTCGTGTTAGCGCGAGCGCACACGGTTTTTCGGAGGTCGGAAATGCTTTCAAAGGACGTTCCTGTTCTGGTGGTGGATGGCGTGGTTAAGCTTCCTCCAGAAGCAAACGGTGCCGTCGTTGTTGGCGGTTCGAATGCCACGGCTTACGCGGCGTATTTCTCGGCCAGAGCTGGCGTTCGCGCTGCCATACATCATGACTGCGGCATCGGTCGGGATGAGGCGGGGGTCAGAGGTCTGCCTTGGGCGGACCAACATGGCATGGCTATGGCGGCCGTAGCGACGGACAGCGCCCGGGCCGGCGACGCCGCAGACATGCTCCACCGGGGGATCATCAGTCGCGTCAACAAACTTGCGGCCACGTGTGGCGTAGAGACCGGTCAAACCGTCGCACAAGCAGTGGAGCTATTGAAGTCTGCCCCCTGGCCCCACGCAGACGTGGAGGCACCGGTAGAGGAACGCGCCTTTGTTGACGGCATCCTCTGCATAGGCTCCATCTCATTTGCTACTCCAGAAGATGCAGGCTTGGTCGTGGCAAGCGGTAGTCATGGCGGCAGAAGCGCTGCTCCATTTACGCGTTCCTTCAAGCCACGCCTTGTTTTCTTCAACGATGCCGGCTTCGGCGCAGACCGCGCGGGCGCTGCCTGCCTTCCTCTTCTCGATTCTGATGGTATTGCCGCCGCTACGGTCGCTGCGGATTCGGCGTGTATCGGTGATGGCGAATCGACGCTGAAGCAGGGCATTATCTCGGCGGTGAACGAAACGGCATACAAACTCGGTGCCAGGGTCGGGGCGACGGCCCTAGATGTGGCGCGCTCCGTAGCGGGGAGAGCCTGAATAGTCGACGCGGGATAAGCGCTACCGAAGAATCATCTCACGACCGCAATTAAGCGGTCAGTCGTCGAGAGAAGCGCGGTGCTTGAGTTGAACACTGCCGACGTATCGCGTGCAGAAGGAACAACACAAGAGAGCTCCCGGGCGGATGACGGCCTGTCGTTCGCAGACACTCCAGGCCGTCATTCGCCGCGGGCTCAATCTCGCGACTCGCCGCTACTTTTTCGCCTCGCCGACCTCGATGAGGCGTCCGTCGGGATCGCGCATGTAGCACCGCGTCTCGGCCTCGTGGACCTTCGGTTCGGTGAGGAACTCCGCACCTAGACCTTTCCAACGGTCGTAGCATTCTGCGATGTTCGCGACGCGGATATTCATGAAGCTGCTGACAGCCTCGCCCTCCTTCGGAGGCGCGAGATAGACGCCGGGCTTGTCGTCGGTCGGGCCGCCGCCGACATTGATGATGACCCATGTGTTCTCGAGCTGGACCACGCACGGCTTACCGTTCTCGCCGTCCATGACGACCTTCCCGCCGAGGATCCGCGAGTAGAAGTCCAACGACTTCTTTATGTCCGCCGAAACGAGAAAGTGCGTCACGGTGAAGCCCGTGCTGGGAAAGAGTTCGTAGGAAGTATTTGACATTGTTCCTCCTTGTTCGGTGTTGCTGATGTTGGCCTTCTCATTGACTTGAATCCCAATGAGATCGGACGCCCCGAATGGCTGTAGTAATGGACGCCTCAAGTCATTGAGGCGTCCACTTGATGCAAGCAGGTTTCTCAGCAGGGACAAAACCTGCGGTGGATTGAGTTAAGCCGCTTTGCGCTCGGCCGCGAGAACGACAAAGAGAATGGTGCAAGGCTTGGTGGAACGGTTATGCCAGCTATGGAACGTTCCGTTATTCACAACCAGATCCCCTGTCTTGAGCGTGAGTTCGTGTACCTGACCATCTTCGCCAGGGTAACCGGCATTTACTTCGCCATCCATCACGATGGCAAGATCGATGCTGTCGGTGCGGTGCATCCCGTCACCTTCTTTGCCCGGGACCATTCCTGGGGTGCCCATGTCGATTGAGGCGGCACGTTCAAGCGGCGCTGGGCCCTCTGGCGTCTCGGGAGCCAGGGTGAAGAGATCGACCCGAATACCGCCGAGCGGGCCAAATATCCCCAATGGTTTATATTCGCCCAGAACCTGCTCTGGCTTTAGCGGCAAGTTGGGAACTTTGTCGAATCCCCAGATATTGGTAAGGAAGTCAGCTGTCGCTGTGTCGATGGTATCGATTTTGGTGGCTACGCCAGTTTTGCCCTCGGCAGTAATGATTCTCTGAATCTTCATTTTGTACTCTCCTGATTTGGTTGGAATGCTTGGTTTCGGTTAGACAGCGCTCAATCCGCCATCCACGACTAGATCAATGCCTGTAATAAAGCTGGCCTCGCTTGACGCCAGAAATAGCGCTGCCGCAGCAATCTCCTCGGGCCGGCCCATCCTGCCAAGCGGAGTCGCTTTTACGAATTGCGCCTTTCCCGCTTCAGTAGCCTCTTTCGAGCCGAACAAGCCGTCGAGGATGGGTGTTTCGGTGGCTCCCGGACTGAGGACATTCGAGCGGATACCTCGATCCTTCAGTTCCATGGTCCAGGTGCGGACGAAAGATCGCAGAGCTGCTTTCGTGCCGCTGTAGGCGCTTCGGCCTGGGGTCGCCTTGTTCTTCCCCGCTGAAGTAATGAGGATGATGGAACCACCGTCGTTCATCAGTGGCAGCGCCTTCTGGACGGTGAAGAATGCCCCGCGCGCATTCGTATCGAAAGTCCGATCGAAATGCTCAGGTGTCGCAGTTGTGATTGGGCCCATTTCGACGAAACCCGCATTTGCGACGACGACATCGATTCTCCGCCCCTTAGAGGAAACGGCCGAATAGAGCCGATCCAAATCCTCCAGCTTTGAAACGTCGCCCTGAACCGCGGTGACGTTCTTGCCGATCTCGGCGACTGCCTTATCCAACTCCGATTGGCGGCGACTGGTGATGAAGACGTATGCGCCTTCCGACACAAAACGCTTTGCGATAGCGAGTCCAATTCCGCTACTGCCGCCGGTGATGATGGCGACCTTTCCCTGTAGTGCTGGCATATTTTTCTCCCGTGTGACGCAGAAGCGGTTTGCCTAATGACAACCGCGCAGCATTGACACTGGAATCGAATATACTATAGCGTTCACTATATTACAACAAATTCTGAAGGAGATGCAGCAATGAGTGAGGAACAGGGCGCTGGATTCTACCGTTTCAAGATTGGCGAGTTCGAGGCTGCATCGGTTAGCGACGGATTCCTCCAGTTTGACGATCCCAAGACCATGATCGCGGCTGGAGCTGGTGAAGCTGAATACCAGGCTTTCATGGAAAGTAAGTTTCTCTCCCCGAAAGTTGCATACTTCCAAATCAACTCGCTCTATGTGAACACGGGCAAACACAAGCTACTGATTGACAATGGCATGGGGCCGTATCTTGGACCATCTGGCGGCCACCTGCCCGCTCATCTTCGGAACCTCGGTGTCGCTCCCGGCGAAATTGATACCATCATCATCTCGCACGCACACTTGGATCATGTGTTTGGCACATTGGCTCCCGATGGCTCCCAGGTATTTCCGAATGCCCGTTATGTGATTGGGGATCAGGAATGGAACTACTGGATGAAGCCAGACATCAAACTCGGAAGTCTCCTACCGGAAAAATTCAAGCAGCTGATCGTTGAGGGGGCAAAACGGCATCTTGGCGGAATCAAGGAGCGGGTCGAATTCGTGAAGCCGGGCCAGGAGGTCGTGACCGGTATTACCGCGGTGGAAGTTTTCGGCCACACGCCCGGTATGCTCGCTTTCAATATTTCATCGGGATCGGAGAGCCTTTTTTATTCTGCGGACGCTCTGCATCATTTCGCCCTCAGCATTGCGCATCCGGAGTGGCATGTCGGATTCGATAACGACCAGGAACTAGGAGCACGCACACGGCTGCGAGTGCTCAATCAGGTCATTGCTGAAAGATCCTTAGTGTTGGTGCCTCATTTTCCGTTCCCAGGACTCGGCCACATTACCCGACAGGGGCAAGTGCGAAGCTGGGAACCGACAGTTTGGCAGTGGTAAAAGGTTTGGATGAACAGGTGCGCCGACCAGCGCACAGCGCCACCCGCCACGAAACACCTATCGTGACCAATTGTCTTTGACTGTGTCGGTGATTTGGCACTTGTCCAGACGCATCGCCCGAGAAGTGCGTTAGATTTACTCCCCAAGAATCAGGGGCACATAGCTTCGGGCGTCTTGCAGCAATTGCTCGCGCGGAATACCAGTCTTGGCGCGAAGCTGCAAACCCTGCAGCAAGTCAACGAGCGCACGGCCTCGTACCTTGGCAGAGGGTGTGCGAGTTAGGCGCCCCGCCTTCATTTCCTTTTCGAAACGTTTCGCGAAAACATCAGCGGTTGCGGTCAGGCCCTTCGCGACGTACGAACGGATCTCGGCTACTCGCTCCGACTGTCCCAGCGCAGCGGCGGCCAGCATGCAACCGCCGCGAGCCTCATTCGAAGCGGCGTTGACGGTAGCCTCGCAAAAGGCGGTCACGGCCTCGTGGATGTCCGGCTCCGCTTGAAACGCTGCCATTCTGGGGGCTAGATACGTCAATCCCATAGCGCTCGACCGCCTTGAGCATCAGGGTGGACTTGTCTCCGAATGCCCGGTATAGCGCGGGTTTCGTGACGTTCACGGCGCGCGCGATCCGATCCACGTCGACTCCTTCATACCCATGCTCCCAAAACATCTCAACGGCGCGGTCGAGTGCCTCGTCGGGGATAAAGCCTTTTGGACGTCCTCGGCGCCGCTTCGAAACATTAGTTACCATAGCGTACGAAACTCCTTGCAGTGCAGCTGTCATTATCGTACTCTAAAGTACGTAATGCTTCAAGACAGATAAACACAGGAGACCACATGGATAGGTTCAAAGGAAAAACAGCACTGGTCACAGGCGGAACCACCGGCATCGGCTTGGCGACTGCCAAATTATTCATCAACGAAGGTGCCCGCGTGATCGTGACTGGCCGCGCCGCTGCAACGATCAAGACGGCTCAGGCTGAGCTTGGCGATAACGCTATCGTGGTCCGCAGCGACGCGACCTCGCTTCCCGATATGGATGCCTTAGCGAAGAAGGTCAAAGAGACGTTCGGCAAGCTCGATGTGCTGTTCGTCAACGCGGGATATGGTCACTTTATCCCATTTGAGCAGGTGACTGAGGAAGTCTACGACGAGATGCTCAACCTGAACGCGAAAGGACCGTATTTCATCGTCCAAAAACTGGTGCCGCTCATGCCGGCAGGAAGTTCGGTGGTCTTTACCACTTCAATGGCCAACGTGAAGGCGGTGGCGCCATTGAGCGCTTACGGCGCCGCTAAAGCAGCGCTTCGTTCAATTACTCGGAGCCTTGCGAGTGAGTTGTTGCCCCGTGGAATACGTGTGAACGCGGTGAGCCCGGGTCCAATTGAAGCGACGGCCATACTCCAGAAGGTAGGAATGCCGAAGGAGGCGGCAGATCAGGTCTATGTTCAGATGGCGCAAAGCGTTCCGATGAAGCGTCTCGGCCACCCAGACGAACTTGCCAAAGCCGTGGCATTCCTGGCGATTGATGCAACCTACACGACGGGAATCGAGCTTCCGGTAGACGGAGGCTGGTCTCAATTTTAAGGTGCGGGACGGCAAGCTGCCATCGAGAACTGTCTTCAATGACTCGAACACCATTACGCACTAGATGCAATAGCGCACGAATTGGCGGCGGCTCGGTCGTCGCCACTCCGCGCTCCGCCCAAAATGCAAACATCTTGTGGAGGTACGAACTGTGAGTATCGATCAGCAACTCGTCGATTTGACACTTGGCGTTTGGAAGTCAGATATCGGTCGCGTAACCAAGTTCTTTAGTGACCTCTCTGACGAGGAACTCCTTCGAGAGATTTGTCCCGGCAGAAATAGGCTTATTTACTTGCTTGGCCACCTGACTGCGGTCAATGATGCGCTTTTTCCGCTGCTCGGATTCGGAGAGCGGCTCTACCCGGAGATGCACGAGGCATTCCTAACGAGTCCGGATCGTTCGCCGGTTCAAGACGGCTTTTCAGGCGAAGACCTCAAGCGTAGATGGGTAGATGTGAATCAAGCTCTGTTCCTCTCATTTGACAAGCTTTCACCCTCGCAGTGGCTAGAGAAGCATACCGCTGTATCCGACGAAGATTTTAAGCGCGAACCATCTCGCAACCGATTCACGGTTTTACTACGTCGAACGGGCCATCTTTCTTATCACCTCGGCCAAACAATCCTGGCAAATAAGCGATAACCCGTTCACGGGCGTCTGCCAACACGAGGAAGTGAGTACCGGCACGAAGATGAAGGAGCAGTATGAACATGCACACCCTGCTAGTGAGTTGTTTGGTGGCTGCTTATCTCGCAGCGAACGTATACGCCATCGTGAAGTTGCGGGTGTTTGAGTTAGCCGGTTCGCGCAAGCACTACTTACTCTATGGCGTCCCCTTCCTTTTGTGGGGCTCTCTCATCCTGTTGGGATGCAAGCTCATGGAGCTTGTGCGCCGATTTGATGAGTGGGCTGCCTGATGGCCCGTTGCGATGGCTTTTTTTACAGAAAAAGCTCCGAACCAGTTAGCTGAGAATCGGAGTGCATTGTCGACTCCGGATACACGACTGGGCACTCATCGACGAGCGGAGGGATCTTAATAAACTCTTCCCGAAGACGACACGCTTCACCGTTAGCTTAGCGATTGTCCTCGTCCGGGAAATGTTGGTGATGTGGGTGCGACGCTTGAACTCACTTGTGTGATTTCGAAAGGAACTAACGGACACCTTATGAATAAGGAACAATTCTCCAAGGCGGCCGAGGACGAACTCGACCTGAACAACGCGCTCGTGCATGCGGACATCAGCGAAGGCTACGAACAGTACCTCGCGCTTTTCGACCACTTTTATGATGAGAATGTCGACGTGGCAAGTGACAGTCATCCCGATCCGCTCGTCGGCAAGGCCCGCGTACTTCCCATCATTTTCAACTTCCTGATGCCGCTCCATGTCATGGCCGAAATCGGCGGGCTCTCCGTCCGCCTTCGATATACTCCACTTTTCAGCGATAAGGTTGAAGAACAACACGCCGACTGGTCCCTCGATCTTGTAGGCGCCACCGGCCGCAGCGTTATGGTGAGTTGGTCGTCTGCCCGGCGATGGAAAGACGCGCGTGTCATATACGAGCGCCACTCGGACCATCGGCAATTTGGCGAAGCCCTCACGATGATCGATCTTGATTTCGAAAAGAGGAGCAGCAGGGAGAAGCGCCGGATTCACGACATTATGTAATGCCCGATCTTCATTGCTTCTCCTGATGCGCGTTCCAGAGGTGCCCGAGAGACCTTTGTACAACTCATTGTTCCATCAAACTTTTTTCTCAAATCGGAACAGATCAGGTCGCGCATAATGACCGGAAACATCGAACGTCATCATTTCGCGATCAATATGTGCCAAATCCAAATCCGAAACCAGAAGTTCCTCGCGGTCGAACACTGGATCCAGCACATACTGGGCGTCGGGACCGATGATTGCGCTTCCCCCACGCTCGATCCATTGGGCTTGGTCAGGCCCGGATGTCGGGGCATCCTGAAATTCGCGTGGCAAATCCGAAACCGGCATCATCAACCCGACTGCCAGAACGAAACATCGGCCTTCGAAGGCGTAGTGTCGGCTGGCCAATTGGTGCAATTCGTGGACTGTCGGCCATACCGCTACATGAATGTGCTCCCCGGAATTGTGCATAGCCATTCGCGCAAGCGGCATCCAATGTTCCCAGCAAATCAATCCGCCCACACGCCCGAAGGATAGGGGCGCGGCTTCCAGGCCGCGGCCATCTCCATTTCCCCAAACCAGGCGTTCGGTGTAGGTCGGAACAAGCTTTCGATGGTGGTTTTTGATCTCGCCATCCTCTGAAATGGTGAGCAGCGAGTTGTAGAGCGTGCCGTTTCCCGGACCGGAATCGACGCGCTCGTTGACTCCGATTACGATCGCAATCTTGAAATCGCGCGCGGCCTCGCTGAGAAGATTCACTTCCTCACCGGGCACGACGATGCTGTTGCTTCGTAGCCTGGCGAAGACGTCTTTCGCCGCTGGGTTTTGCCACAGTGCTGCACCCGGGCACACGTCGAGCCACGCGGGGTAACCGGGCAGCCAGGTCTCGCCGAAAGCCACGAGCCCTGCACCCCGCTTGGCCGCCCGCTCGATGAGGCTAAGTGCTTTTGCGAGGCTCGCTCGTATGTCCAAATAGACGGGCGCGGATTGGGCTATGGCGACCCTCACCGGCTTTGCATCGGTCTTCGGCGGTTCACTGTGGTCCATCACGTGCTTCTTGCCTCCACGAACGGCGGCTCACTTCGCTGGGGCCCGGAGCCAACCTTGAGTGCACTGGCAGCTTTCAGAACGGCAATACGGGAAACCTCCCATCTCCAGATTTGTCAGCTGTGGAGAGCTTTGTCACGGTCAAACGCGCGATGCGTAGGTCTTGGACCATCGCAGTAAGAACTTTACTGAATTCCTTTCCATTTTATGGCTCGCTTTCCGGGATCACCCGCTTGGAACACTTTTTAGACCTTGTAACGTGAAGTTTTGCTGAACCAAAAACACAATTTCGGATTATCGAAATGATTCCCCAAAAATGTTCTCCGCCAGGCAATCATCTGCGGCGTTGAGCTCGCGCGCGCTGAAAGCTCTTAAGTACTGCCTCGGCGGGCGAAAGGATCGGAATCACCTTCGAATTCCCATAGAGCATTCGAATGGAGAAGGCGCCATCGATGACGCTAAGTATCGCCGCCGCCGCAGCCCTTTTGTCGATTGCGAAGGGCTTTAGCAGATCGGTTAGATAGTCAAGAATCTTGTTTTGGTGTTCGATCGCCAGGCGATGGTACGGGTGGGCGGTATCCGGGAATTCGGATGCGATGCGAAGGAACGGGCAGCCGATCATCTCGGGCCAGTTCGCCATTTGCTCGAATTTGGTCAGAGCCTCACGCAGATCCTTCGCGGGAGTGGGATGAGAGAGATAGTCCCAAAGAGCTCGATCGCGGTTTTCGAGGTATGCGAGCACGAGGGCATCCTTGCTTTCGAAATGCCGATAGAACGTCGCTTTTGCGACCTCGGCGAGTGACATGATCTTCTCGGTGCCAGTAGCGCGGACCCCCTCTGCGTAGAAGAGACGGTCGGCAACCTTCAGGATCCTTGTGCGCGGATCAATGTTCTTGCTCTTGCCCATGAGATTCATCTTGACGCGAGACAGGCTTGTCTGTCTATAATAAATCTGATGTAGACAGACGTGTCTGTCTACATCTTCGATCCCAGAAAGGAAGCCCCCTGTTATGAGCACCCAAACCACACTCTTTGCTCCCGTCGGCGTGGAAACCGCCCCTGAGAAGTCTCGTCCGCTCCTGGAAAATGTTCAGAAGTCGTTCAAGTTCATTCCAAACCTCTTCGGAGTGTTCGCAAACTCTCCTGTTTTGCTGGAGGGCTATCTAGGGCTGGAAAAGACATTTGATAAGGGGAGCCTGAGTGCAGTGGAGCGCCAGATCGTCCTACTGGCCGCCAGCGTTGAAAACAGTTGCAGGTATTGCACGGCGGCGCACAGCACGTTACTGAAGGCTTTCATGCATGTGCCGGCCGACGTCGTTTCGGCAGTGAGGTCCAACCAACCTGTATCCGATCCGAAGCTAAACGCCCTTGTCGCCCTCACAAAGGAGATCGTTTCTGAACGCGGACATGTGCGCGCGCAAACCATGGACAACTTTCTTGCTGCCGGGTACCGAAAGGATCAGGTGCTTGAGGTTCTGGTCGGCGTCGCTCTCAAGACGATGAGCAACTATTTGGATCACATTTCCCCGACTGAATTGGATCCGGCGTTTCAATCCGAGGGTTAAACCCTAGATCAGAGCCAGTTCCGAAAGATGGCCCGTGGGTTGGCGCTCAACTGAATGCAGGTACGGAAATTACAGGAGCCCTGGCATGACGAGCCTTTACGACCCCATAGTTCTCGGCGACATGACGCTCAGCAATCGCGTCTTCATGGCGCCATTGACCCGAAATCGCGCGATGCCAACTGGGGTGCCGGGTCCATGGGCAGCCACGTACTACAGCCAGCGTGCATCGGCTGGGCTGATTGTCACAGAGGCAACGCAAATCTCGCCCATGGGTAAGGGCTATATCAACACTCCGGGCATCCATTCGGAGGAGCAGATCGCCGGCTGGAAGCCAGTCGTCGACGCCGTACATGGAAAAGGCGGGCGAATCTTTCTTCAGCTCTGGCACGTGGGACGAATC
The DNA here is from genome assembly GCA_963788495.1 of uncultured Acidobacteriota bacterium. GTDB lineage: Bacteria > Acidobacteriota > Terriglobia > Acidiferrales > UBA7541 > Acidiferrum. The sequence continues at coordinate 644,582 of CAWBGX010000011.1, forward strand.
TCTCACAGCAGCCTGTTGCCGGGAAACGCATCCCCGGTGGCGCCTTCCGCGATCAGGGCCCGTACGCAGACAGTAATTGAGACAGGGTTTGTCGATGTTTCGGAGCCCCGAGCGCTCAGCCTGACGGAGATCCGGAGCACAATCGAAGACTATGGTCGCGCTGCTTCCAATGCCAAGTCCGCTGGTTTCGATGGCGTGGAGATCCACGCTGCCAACGGCTACCTGATTGACCAGTTTCTACGGTCGAAATCGAACGCCCGCACCGACACGTACGGCGGAAGTGCAGCGAACCGGGTGCGTTTTCTCGGCGAGGTTCTCGATGCCGTCTTGAAAGTTTGGGAACCGGGTCGCGTTGGGGTACGTATTTCTCCCCTCGGTACCTTCAACGACATGGGCGATGCAAATCCAGAGGAAACATTCCCGCGCGTTGTGGATGTGCTCAACGTGCATCGGCCCGGATACCTGCACGTCGTGGAAGACCCCATCCCCGTCGAGCAAAATGCCGACTTTTTCCGGCGCTTGCGCTCTGCATGGAAGGGGATTTATGTCGCCAACGGAGGATACGACGCTGCGCGGGGCGAGCGCGGAATCTTGGAAGGATCTGCCGATGCCGTGGCCTATGGCCGGCTGTTCCTCGCGAACCCCGATCTGCCCACGCGCTTAAGTCGCCGTGGACCATTGAACGTGCCCGACACGGGGAGCTTTTACGGCGGCGACGAACACGGCTACATCGACTATCCAGTGTGGGCCAAGAGCGGAACCTGAATTAGGTTTACGCAACCTGCACGGGTAAACAAAGAGTAGCGCGAGCATTAGACGGCGAGTAGCTGAGATTACGAAGACCGAGCGTTAAAGGAACATGGAAATGGACTCGACCCCAATATTTTGGATGCAGCTTCTTACGAGCGTTGTTGTTTTTGGCATCGTCGCGCTGTGGTACGTTTGGCCGTATCTAACCACACTTTCTCGCAATTCTGCGCTAGTTCTGCTGCTCTTCGTTCATGTTCCTCGCTATGTGGGTATGACGCTATTAGTTGCAGGTATGGTCGATCCGAATCTGCCTCTAGGTTTCCGTTCCAGTGCTGCTTACGGTGATCTCTTAGAAGCGGCGCTAGCTTTGGTTTCCATTTTTGCTCTGCGGGGCAACTGGCGTATTGCCGTTCCTCTGGTCTGGGTGGCCAACACCTGGGGATTCGTGGACCTGCTAAACGGAGTACGCGGCGTCCTGCAGTTGAACGTGCCGAGCTTCAACCTGGCCACCTTTTGGTATGTCTATACGTTTTACGCTCCGTTGGTGCTCGTTTCACACTTGATGATCTTTTGGGTCTTGATCAAGTCCAAGTCGTGGAATAGCGTGAGCGCACGCATTCCGTCTCGTACATCAGCGTCGGTGAGCCGCCGCAATCCTCCAACAATGTGGGATATGGCATCGCTCGGGTTCTCGCACATCAGTGTCGCTGAACCGGGCCGCCTCGCCTTCCTGTCCGGCCAGATCGCAGCGACGCTTGGCAGTGGGGAGGTGCCCAAAGACCTCGCTGGCCAGGCAAAGCTTGCGACAGCCAGCCTCGCCGCCGCACTCAAAGAGCTTGTGGCGTCTGCGCAAGACATTGTCATGCTGCGCGTCTACGTCGTGAATGCAACCAGCGAAGCGTTCGGGCAGGCCGTCGCCCCTCTACGTGAGTTATTCGGGGACGCGATGCCGAGCATCACAACGATTGGCGTCCAGGCACTCTATAAGCCGGAGATCAAGGTCGAGATTGAAATGGTGGTCCGTCTCCCCTGAAGAGGGAAATACCTGCCCTACTATCGGCCCAGGCTTCATCAGTTGCGCCGACACAAACACATCCGGTGTGGAGATGAGAAAGCCACCCGGTGTAGGACCGAATGGATGCTAGACCCACGCTTGTAAAGAAGCGAGTGCCCATAGATTCAAGCCAGGCTACGACGTCAGCGTCTTCCCTGCGACCACCCGCCGCTTGACAGCGGCAGTGCGCTGCGGTACAGTATCGCTACGCTACGGTATCGTGTTGTAGGTGATAGCGCCCTGGCTTACGTCGTACCACTCAGCGTTCCACGACGAAGGGCGGTGTCGCGAGCCTATCCACTATCGTCTTGGCCCGTACAGAGCGGAAATGCTCGCCCAACCACAGGGCCTCGGAGACTTCATGAGACGTCTCGGACTCGAATCGGTGTTCTGCTTGGCCGCTCTTTGGCCTTCTGCCCCGCTCTTAGTCGCCAATGAGATCAGTTTGAAAGACGGCACAAAGTTTGTGAGCCGCGTGACTAGCATTACCTTTGAAAAAGTTGAAGTGGAGACCTCTGACGGCAGAATTCAGTCGAAGTCAACCGACCCCGAGTCCATCCATTTTCGAGAAGGCCTTTCCACTCAGTCCACCGAAGCGAACACCGTCAAGGCGGATCCCCCAAAAATCGACGAGAGTCTGCACGGAACGGAGTATGTGAATCGCACTGGTAAATTCTCGCTGACGCTGCCCCCGGAGTGGATGATCAATGCCGATCTGCGTAAGAGGCCGGTTACATTGGCAGGGCTGAGCTCTAGCGACAAGACGCGCTTCGCCATCGTGGAGCAAAAGGAATACACGGGTTCACTCGCAAGCTACAAAGAGTTGACCATGGCGGCCACGAGGATCACTTTGAGCAATTTCGAGGAACTCTCGCAGTCCAGTGCCACCATCGACGGAAAGAGAGCGATCCTCGTCCTCTATCGTGGAAATTTTCCAGTTCCGCCCAACACATCGGTCGAATTTGTCACCGCATTCATCAGCCGCTCGGACAACAATTTCATAAAAGTCACCGCTTGGTGCGCGGAGCCTTTGTTTCACGATATGCGGCCGGCATTTGAAAAGCTCGTAACCTCCTACCGAAGTTCAGCCCGATTTACGTCCGACGGCAACCGATAAGAGGCTATTGAACAAGATTCGCTGCTCACTGCAGGGAACCCGGAGCAAAGTAGGTCGTCCACGGGACCAATTTCGAAAATTTGTTCATACTCGCGCTCCGGTCCAATGGGACGCCATTCGCGCGGGAGCACCTTCTGGTGTACGGGCTGCGCATGCTAACGTCATAACTACGTGTTTTCGGCTTATCGTATTTGTACAATACGGTAGCGTAGCGCAGCTATAAAGTAGCACGCGAGGAGTGTCAAGAGGGTGAGAAGGAAACGAACCGTCAAGCGGTCGCAGAGGGAAACCGACGAACGCGTAGAAAAATCAAAGAAGACGGTGCTGGCAACAACCTTCGATCTGCTCATGAAGTCCGGGCTCGCAGGCGTCAGCGTGGATGAGGTGTCCAGGCGTTCCGGCGTAGCGAAGACGACCATTTACCGTCACTGGCCCTCCCGCGAGGCACTTCTGCTCGATGCTTGCTGGCAAGGGTCGTCCAAACCGCAGGACCCGGACACGGGGTCGCTCAAAGGAGACTTGGAACGGTTGGCCGGTGGTATCGCGGCCCGGCTGCAACACCCTTGGTCGAGCGTGCTCCCGTCGATCATCGACGCGGCAGAGCGCGACAAAGAACTGGCCAGCCTTCAATCGCGAATTCACGCGCAGATGCGGAGTGCCTTGATTACTGTTATCGAGCGGGGCCAGGCGCGAGGTGAGTTGTCGGCTTCAGAGGACCCTAAGGCCCTGGTCGCTTCGGTCATGGGGCCGCTGCTGTACCGACGGTATTTTTCCCGTGAGAGTCTCCGATGAAGGTTTTGCTAGAGAAGTCGTCGAGCGGGCTCTGCGGAAGAACGCCTTGGGCATTCGCACCTAGCAGACGTATGGCTCGGCGCTTCGCCAGCGTAAACGATGCGCCGATTAGTGAAGGCGAGCGCAAACTGCTGTCGTAGTGTCGCGACGGTTGGAGCTCAGACCTCATTCTGACACCCCACGCCGCGACTGGAGCACCAAGTCGGCCGCTTCCTCAGCATCTTTGAGGAGCGTCTTGCGCGGCACGCCTAGCTGCGCACGCATGGTCAGCCCACGCGCTAAATCCGTGACTTGGGTTGCGCGCGCGGCTACCGGAAAGTCAGATGGGATTTCTCCCGCGCTGATCCCGTCCCGGAAACGGCGCTCCACCAGCGCCACGCCGCCCGCGACCGCGCTCTGCAGGAACCGCTGAACTTCAGCGTCCTTCACAAGCGGCGCGACGCACATCATGAGGCAGCCCCGAGCGGACCCTTTCTCGGTCGCACTTTCGACGGCGTACCTCAGAAAATCCGCGATCGAGTCGCGAAGACTCTGTGGCGAGAGGAGTGCCTTCGCGGCGGATGCGCCCTTCCGTTCTGCGTACGCCTTAAGAACGCGCAAGAATATCGCCTGCTTGTCCCCGAAGACGGCATACAGGCTCGGCCGTCCCACGCCCATCCCGGCGACGAGATCGTCAATCGTCACTCCGTCGTAGCCTTTCGACCAGAACACCTGAGTCGCCTTTTCCAGCGCCCCCGTCTCGTCGAAGCTGCGCGGTCGACCCCGCGGCCTAGAGGTATTGTGAATCATTTAGTTCAAAACTCCTTGACACTTTTCATTCCACCAATATATAACTGAATAGTTCGAAATTAGCAAGCCGACTCTGTCCTCGTGGGGCCTCACGACTCGGCCTTCACACTTCACCAGGGAGACGCCCATGGATCATTCTAACGCGCTCGTCACCGGCACCACCTCCGGGCTCGGTTATGCCGCAGCCAGCCTGCTCGCCGCCAAGGGCTACCGCCAGGTCATCGTCGCCGGACGCAGCTTGGCTCGGGTAAAGGAAACGGCCGCTCATTAATAACCTAAAAAGGATAGAAAAATATGAACGAAAGTATCTTAATAACCGGAGCAAATGCTGGGCTTGGGAAAGAGACTGCCCGACAGTTAGCGTTGAAAGAAGAAACAAAAAAGGTAATTCTTTTTTGCAGAAATCAAGCGAGAGCAGAGGCAGCAAAAAAAGACCTTGAGGAGAAAACGGGGAAAAAGATTTTTGAAATTATTATTGGGGATGTTACGGATGCAAATTCTGTAAGAAAAGCAGCAGAAAAAATAAAGGAACCTGTTGATGCAATAATTTTAAATGCAGGTGGAGTAATTGGGAAAACGGCTGCGAAATCTACGCCTTCCGGTATGAATCAATTAGCTGCTACGAATATTTTAGGTAATGTAATTCTAGTGGAGGAATTAATTAAACGGGACAAGTTAAGGAAAACAGTTCTATCAGTCAGTGCGGAAGCTGTTCCAGGAGTAAAGATGCTCGGAGTAAAACGAGTTTCAATGAGGAATTCTTCTGTAGATGAGTTTGCTGCTGTTCTTGATGGATCATATTTTGGTAAGAAGTTCAATGCATTGCAAGCATACGCATATGTCAAGTATGCAGAAACCATGTGGACGTTATCCATGGCAAGAAAATATCCTAAGCTCAAGTTTATTGTTGTGAGCCCAGGAAATACAAAAGGAACTCAGGCGCCAGATAGTCTTCCCCCGGCAATGCGGTTTATGTTGAAGTATGTGATGATGCCTATTGTATTCCCATTGATGGGCGAAATGGTGCATACGCTGGAAGTAGGTGCAAAACGCTTTGTAGATGCCATTTCGGATGAGCGGTATAAAAGCGGCGTTTTTTATGCCAGTAAAGAGGGTAAGTTATCAGGGGACATGGTGGACCAGAGCACCTTTTTTACTGATTTGAAAAATACTTCATTTCAAGATAACGCCAACGAGGCAATTCACCATTTCATAAAGTAGGCCTGAAAAGTAGTAGTTCTTCATACAGGCTGAATCTGCTGTGATAATTCTCATTAACCAGCAAGCATCGGCGTTCGGAACCGACGTCTCGGGCCAGATCTTCGCCTCGCCGCCCAAGAAGTTCACCGGCCCAATCGAGGCGATGCGCCACCCACATTTTCACGATCGCGCCAGCCAAGAAGCCGCGTGGCAGGCCGTCGTCAAAGTCTCCGGCGTCGATTTCTCGACTGTCAGACCCGCGTCGCAGTCGAGCCCGCCGATAACAAAACGGTCCGTCGGATTGACATAGAAAAATTGGTCGTCCTCCGCAGCAACTTGAGAGCGGTGTCCTGAAGGCGAGCCCGATCGCGGCTGAACTGATCCCAGTAACCCGAATCAGCAGGCGCTTGCGGAGCTACATGATCGTCCACGGGTCTTACGGCATTTTGAAATAAATAGTTCAAAAAGGTCTTGACCGCAGCCTCCGCGCCTGATTATCATACCAAACAGTTCAAAAATAGCAGAGCAACGCTAACCTCGCGAGGAGAATGCACATGGAACGTTACGAAGGTAAAAAAGTGGTGATCATCGGCGGCACGAGCGGCATGGGGCTCGCGACGGCGAAGATGCTCCTCGATGGCGGTGCGCGTGTTCTGGTGACGGGTCTCTCGAAGGCCGGCCTGGATTCTGCCCAGAAAGAGATTGGGAAGGGCGCCCTCGTGGTTTCGAGTGATGCCCGTTCGTTGACGGAAATCGACGCTCTTGCCTCTCAAGTGAAGGCCGAGTTCGACACTTTCGACCTGCTCTTCGTCAACGCCGGGTTCAGCATCCGAGCGCCTCTTGAGAGCATGACCGAGGCTGTCTACGACGAGATGTTCAACCTGAACGCCAAGGGGCCGCTTTTCGTGATGCAAAAGCTCGCGCCGCTGATCAATCGGGGAGGCTCTATCGTCCTCACGACCTCGATCGCCAACGTCAAGGGAATGCCCGGCAACGCCACATACGGAGCGGCCAAGGCTGCGCTGCGATCCTTCGCTCGGACGCTGGCCGCCGAGTTGATTCCTCGCGAGATTCGCGTCAACGCGGTGACGCCCGGCCCCATCGACACGCCGATCCTTGGCAAAGCGTTTCCCGATAAAGACGCGGCCGCCCAGATCAGGGAGAAGATGATCGGTATGGTTCCGATGAAGCGCTGGGGAATGTCGGAGGAAATCGCCAAGGCCGTCCTCTTCCTCGCGTTCGATGCGACCTTCACGACCGGCGCCGAGCTTCCGGTAGACGGAGGATGGTCTCAACTCTAAGGTGTGGACCGTCCGGGAGATACAGCAGTTAGGAGGCATATGGACTTGCATAACTTGGTAATGAGCTGTTTGGCGGTCGCTTATCTCTCAGCGAACGTATACGCCATCGTGAAGATGCGGCTGTTTGGTTTAGCCCGTTCGCGCAAGCATCTCCTACTCTATGGCGTCCCCTTCATATTGTGGGGCTCTCTCATCCTGTTGGGATGCAAGCTCATGGAGATCATGCGCCGATTTGATGAGTGGGCTGACTGATCGCCCATCGATCTCGGAGTAGTTACGGCGCTGCGCCAAGGATGCTGCGACCAGCCGCATGGATCGGGTGGAACCACGACCGGAGCGGTTTGCTGAAGCGTTTCTGCGAACTATCAATACAACCAGGACGGTTTGATCTGCCCAACCGTAGGAGAGATGAAATGAATCAAAGAGGGCTGTTGGTAACGTTGCAGGCTCGCCCAGGCAAGGAAGCTGAGGTAGAAGGCTTTCTGAAGTCCGCACTTCCGCTCGTGGAAGCTGAAACGGGCACAACCACATGGTTCGCATTCAAGGTCGGACCGGCGACGTTTGGAATCTTCAATACGTTCAAAGATGAAGCCGGACGGACTGCTCACGTCACCGGCGAAGTCGCGAAGGCGCTCTTCGCGCACGCCGAGGAGCTCTTTGTCTCCGCTCCGCAGATTCAGAAAGTCCGACATTCTGGCGGAGAAACTCTAATACATGGCTGTTGCAACCGCACTTTCTCCCGGACAAGACATGGAGGCCCTTGACGGTCTCGATCATCAGGATGCGGACGAGGCGTGGAAGCCAAAGACGAATCCCTGGGTCATCGCTCTAACAGTCACGCTGGCGACGTTTATGGAGGTCCTGGACACCTCGATCGCAAACGTATCCCTACCTCATATCGGCGGCGCATTAGGCGCGACGCAGAACGAAGCTACTTGGGTTCTTACCAGCTATCTCGTCGCAAATGCGATTGTGCTTCCCGCTGCGGCGTACTTAACGACATTCATTGGCCGGAAAAAGTTCTACATGATCTGTGTGGCACTGTTCGGTTTCTCGTCGATGCTATGTGGTCTAGCTCCCTCGTTGCCTCTTCTAATCTTCTTTCGAGTTCTGCAGGGTGCCGGTGGCGGCGGCTTAGCACCGTCCGAACAAGCAATCCTTGCCGATACCTTCTCTCCAAAACAGCGAGGTCAAGCCTTTGCGCTCTATGGTGTTGCCGTCGTCATGGCACCTGCGATTGGGCCTCTGCTCGGCGGATGGATTACCGACAACTTCACCTGGCGATGGATCTTCCTGATCAACGTCCCAGTGACGCTTCTTTCGCTTTATCTTGTGAACCGGCTTATTGAGGACCCTCCGAACCTTAAACGTGAAGTCGCTAAAGCAAAGGTTTCCGGCGCTAGGCCTGACTTGTTAGGTTTTGGATTGCTCGCGTCAGGGTTTGGCTCACTCGAATTCGTACTGGACAAGGGTCAGGAAGACGATTGGTTTGGCTCGCATGTCATTCTCTTCTTCACTATTCTCTGTGTCGTTTCACTGGTTACGCTTCTCGTTTGGGAACTCTACCAGTTGAAGATCAATAAACGGCCCATTATCAACCTCACTCTGTTCAAACGGAAAACTTTTACTATTCCGTTCGTCTTCATGTTTGTGCTCGGGTTCATGTTTTATTCAACCCTGGTCCTTATCCCTCAATACGTTCAGACACTACTGGGATACTCTGCTGTTCTTGCAGGAGAAGTCATCTCTCCGGGTGGCTTCGCACTCTTGCTAACCATGCCACTCGTTGGATTCCTCATTACCAAAGTCGATGCACGTTGGCTGATGTGTTTTGGCGTCTTCACGTTGTCGACCTCGTTGGTCTTGATGCACACGATATCTCTTGAATCCAGCTTCAGATACATCATGTGGATTCGGGTCTATCAGATGGCGGGGCTAAGTTTTTTCTTCATTCCGATCAACACCATTGCCTACCTTGGTGTCGCCAAGGGCGAGAATAACGACGTTTCCGGTCTCATCAATCTCTCAAGGAACATTGGCGGTTCCGTTGGTACAGCTTTTATAGGAACAATGTTGGCCCGCGCTTCGCAGCGGCACCAGACTTACATGGTAAGCCACGTTACTCCGAGTAGCTTCGGATACATTGCTCAGATGGCACGACTCAAACCATTCTTCCATGGGAATGTTCACGCCGCCCAGGCGTACATCTATAACGAAGTCCAGCGTCAGTCGGCCATGCTTGCGTACTTGGACATTATTGCGGTGATCGCAGTGATGTGCGGGCTAATCGGGCCACTCGTGTTTCTGCTCGGCAAGATGGAGCCACCGAAAGACGGCCCCGCAATGCATTGATGGCCAGGTCGCATCTACAAGGCGGTGAGCGTGGTTCAGAAGCGCCCACACATCATGCGGATATCGTCAGGAATGAGTCCTTGGAAACAGATGTAAGCGGTGCGTGAAACGACGTTTAAGGAACATCTATGAACCAACACGACGTTCTTCTGATTTGTCTCTTGACCGGCTATGTCGCTGTAAACGTAATTACAGCCCTTAGGTCACGCGTCTTCTTGCTGGCACAATCCCGCGCGCGACTTGCCTTGTACGGGATCGCCTTTCTGCTGTGGGGATTCTCTAATCGTATTGGGAATCGAGCTCATGGAGCTCGTGCGTCGATTGGATGATCAAGGGACTTAGTGGTTCGCCAACTATGGACCGAATGACGCCGGGTTGGTCATCGCGATGCTACTTCGCGATAGACGCACTAACGATATGACAAAGTTCTCGATACTGATAAGCCCCATGCCCCTTCCGAACATTCAGGTCCGCGAATCTTCGCTCAACCAGGCCATTCTGGACCTCGCCCGAACGGACTTCCTATTCGGCCCTTTTGATCTTCAAGCCCTGGCCCTCGAGTCGTTCGGACCCTATTACGCCGACCACGTCGCGTTCTGGCTGGGGCCCGAGTTGATTACGGGTCGGGAGGAAGCATTGGCAAGACTGGCCGGCTCGCTTGAACCGATTTATACGTTCCTTGAAATGGGGACAATGACGGTTGAGTCCTTTCAGGTCACTCTGACAATGAAGGACTCGCAGGGGCATTTGGTAAGCGTTTGGGAGTTGCGGCTCGGAGGACCGTATGCAACAGGGAAACCTCTTCGTTGGCAAACGATTCGTCTTTGGAGGAACGGCGTCGTGATCGCGGAACGGATCGCACACTTACCTGAACAGTAAGGAACGGCGGTTGACCTCCTGCGCCCAAGCCAGCGAGGCTATCTCTTGGAAGTCCTTCCTTTTCAATCTTGTTTTTGAAAATAAACGAGATAGAAAAAATATTTGGTTGTGGCCGGATGTACCGAAATGTGGTTCCGCATGCGCAGAGTCCCCCCAATTTCCCCCTCAGCGAAGAAACACCGAAATACTTTCAGCGGTAGCCAACCCTTGAATAACACCAACCCTTTGGTTGAAAGCCGAACGCTCTTAACCTTACTCGGCTGAATCTGGTTGGTTTCATCTGGTGCTGTCACAACAATGTCAACTCCGATGATGCCCGCGAAATTGCTCCAGTAAACGCACCCTTCTCGTGTCCAAAGAGTTCGCTTTCCAGTAAGTCGAAGGGGATGGCAGCGCAATTCAGCTTTACGAACGGGCGTTAAAAAAGTCAATGCGTCTTTCCTCGGATCTGACCAACCAGTTTGGCCAGCGTCATCTTCGCCAGCGATCGCTCGAAGCTGTACCGGGCTTGAGAATGAACCTTCCAAAATCCCGCGAACAGCAGGCCACCGAAAGCCCACTCCGCAACGCCCAGGAACCGAGTGGCTCCCCGAATGCCCCTTTATACAAGAAATGCAACACGCAGAGTTTCCCAGTTGTCTGCGATTCTCCTTCACCAGGAACAAGCTGGAGAAATCGCGAAAATCCAGCTCCTCTGCATGCGCATGTCTCGGTCACGATTGGCAGGGAAACCGTGGCAACCCTTGTCAAAGTTAGGCGGATGCAGCTTTGTGCGTCTTCTGAATTCGGTCGAGAAACTCACGCATCAGCGACCCAATCCGATCCCCTTCTTCTTCCAACGCGAAATGGCCCGTGTCGAGAAGATGGAGTTCTGCACTGGGAATATCTCTCCTAAAGAGTTCAGCACCCTCCACCGTAAAGATTCCATCGTTTTTGCCCCAAGTGATCAGCGTGGGGGGCTGTTGTTTGCGGAAATACTCCTGCCAGCCAGCAAAGACATCCAGATCCCTTTTTGCGTTGTAGAGGATTGAAAGTTGGATTTCCTTGTTTCCCGGTCGATCCTGATAAGCCTGGTCGATCACCCAATTGTCCGGGCTGATCTTCGAAGGATCGCTGGCACCATGCAGATAGTGCCACTTTGTTCCTTCAATCGTCAGAAGCCAGTCGAGTAGAACTTTAGCGTTCTTTTCGCTCGGATCTTCCCAATAGTCGACTAATCCCTTTGCGAACTCCTTATTTAGGGCTTCAACATGGGCGCCGCCGTTTTGGACGATCATAGCGGCCACTCGTTCGGGATGCATGACAGCTAACCGGAAACCGACCGATGCACCAATGTCCGAGAGGTATAGAGCATATGAAGACAGATTCAGCTTTTCGATGAACTTTTCGGTCACAGTCGCTAACCGTTCGAAGGAATAGTCGAAATCGTTGACCGACGGTGCTGAGCTTTCGCCATATCCAGGGAAGTCCGGGGCAACGACATGATATTTGTCCGCAAGCATTGGAATCAGATTGCGGAACATATGAGAAGACGACGGAAAACCGTGCAGGAGCAGAACGGTGAGAGCATCCCGGGGACCGGCTTCGCGATAGAAGATTTCCAGCCCCTCCACTTTAAGCGCGCGATAGAAAACGATCGGTGTAATCGTGTTCGACATCTAAACTCTCCTTCGGCGCGTGAATTAATTGCATTTTCGTGGGTTGTAGGCAAACCCCGAGTCCTCACGGATGAACGCGGATGATCGTCTTTCCCTTGATCCGCTCGGTCGGGTTGAAGGCGGCAACCGCATCGTCGAGGGCAGCCTCCTTGCACCTGTGTCCCTTACATTCCACTTCAGTTCCATTGCACGCACAGGGCCAATATTCTGCGCAGTGGCCCCGTCAGCGAACCAGTCGTTCATGCCATAGACCTCGTCGCCAATCTCGAAGTCCTGGACATCTTTGCCGGTGGCCGTGATGACTCCCGAAAATTCGTGTCCTGATACCGCTCCATGCGATCTCTTCCTGTTTTCGTACAAGCTCAGAATCAGCAGTCTCATCATGTGGATGTACAAGGCCAGTACCAACTCTGTGGGGGTATTCTTGATGTTTTACCGGAACGCTTCAGAATGCTTGCCTTCCCTAACTCACCGTTTCGTTTCTTCGCTTCTTGATCAAGTCAAATTCCAACGAAACAGACGCGACGGTATTAGACCTATCCGCGGTTAGTTTCGAGTCTCCTTCATTCCTTTTACACCTCATTAGTTCCCGATGTCTTTACGCATGCGCACCCTTTCTTGTTTTCCTCATCTCTCGGTTTTTTGCCGACATCATGGTGACGAGCCAACATGGTGGCACCGACCGCCGTTTGACGCTGCTTGGCAGTGTTGAGCCGACTTTTTTCGGCAAACCTACTATTCACAATAGAAGTAATAGGCCTGTCATTGGCCCTGCGTTTGCGTAAATTGAAGAACGTTGCGGCGGACAGTGCGGTCTGCATATCGACACTGATGGTCGCAATCGCTAATCCGGCCTCGTAGATTCAAACCGGCCGCGGGGAGGAATCGTTATGCGTTTCGGCACACACCCTTAATCGCTTTTTCGGTTTGCGTCTTGGGTGGATACGCGGAAGTTCGGCCGCAAACCAAGAACAGCCCTAATGGATTCGATCTCGTCGACAAAGGCGGAAAGATTCGCAATTCAGCGAACGTTCGCGATACATCGCTCATGTCCAGACGCCAAACGAATACCTGATATCTGTTCAATTACTTAAAACCTCCAACATCATGCTCGACGAGCGTCTGCTGGACGCCTTGAAAGGTGCTGGCTGGAGCTCCCGATTAGAAGCACAAAGGAGTTATATGGCCGCGTCTAAAGTCAAAGAAACAACTGTTCCGACGAAAAAGCTGTTCTGCCCCGTTCGGGTTGGGCCGCTCACGCTTTCGCATCGTGTCGTGATGGCACCTATGACGAGACTACGGTCGAAAGTTCCTGGTGATATGCCAGTGGAGCTGATGGCCGAATACTACGGGCAAAGAGCCTCGGAGGGCGGCCTCATCATCTCAGAGGGGACCGTAGTATCCCGCGGCGGCCGCGGGTATCTGGGTGCACCTGGGATCTATTGCGATGAGCACGTCACTGCCTGGCGGAAAGTCACGGAAGCCGTCCATGCAAAGGGCGGATATATCTTCATGCAGCTCTGGCATGTTGGCCGGGTCTCCCACTTCGAAATGGTGGGCGGTGAAATGCCGGTCGCACCCTCGGTCGTTCCGTTCGAGGGCACTGCGTATACGACCAAGGGCTGGGTGAAGACCTCGCCGCATCGCGAGTTAAAGCTTGAAGAAATTCCTGGACTGGTCGAAGAGTTCCGGAAAGCTGCGAAAAACGCGAAAGCGGTCGGCTTCGATGGCGTCGAAATCCATGCCGCGAATGGCTACATATTCGACCAGTTTCTTCAGGATGGCAGCAACAAACGGACCGACGTGTACGGCGGTCCAGTCGAGAACCGCGCTCGGCTCTTGCTTGAAGCGTTGGAAGCAGTAGTTGATGCATGGGACGGAGGCCGTGTGGGCGTGCGTCTGTCGCCGAACTCGCTATACAACTCAATGTCGGACAGCCACCCTGAAGCGACGTTCGCATACGTCGCCGAGCGACTGAATCACTATGGGCTCGCCTATCTTCACATCATCGAGCCGCGTGTCAAAGGGAATGAAACCCTATTGGAAGAGATGCCGCCGGTCGCAGCCGAGCAGCTCCGCAAAGTCTTCAGAGGAAATATTCTTGTAGCCGGGGGATTTGACGCCGATAGCGCCGAAGAGATCGTTGAAAAAGGGATTGCTGATCTGGTAGCGTTCGGGCGCAGTTTCCTTGCAAATCCCGATCTCCCGAAGCGCATCAAGCGGGGGCTGCCACTGAACGCATATGACCGCGCAACCTTCTATACCCATGATGCTCGGGGATATACCGATTACCCCTTTTACAACCATGAACCGGGTGCTCGCTGACGCAGAAAACAATGCGGAGATCAGTGGGCGAATATGACGCTCGCCAGTGCCGCACAGTTAGCCGCAACGGTCCGGGGAACCGCTGTAATTTTCGTTGAATTGTGGTTGCACGATAGTTGCACAAATGCTTCCAAACAGGGGTGTCTTGCACCGAGATAGGCTAACCGCGGGCCAGGTGCGACATTTCAGTTCGTCTTGCAGGTCAAAGTGACCGCGTACTCAGTTATATAGCCAGCGCCTTCGCGAAGATGAGACAGACATCAGTGTCATTTAGCTGCCGATTACGACCTCGCTCCCCTTACTTTCGGTGAGCCTATTCATGTCTTTTTGGCGAGCTGGCCGTGAGATCCCGAGCTTCTTCATTTTAGCGACTAAAGTAGTTCGCTTAAGTCCCAGGTGTGCAGCGGCACCACTAGGTCCGCCAATAACCCAGCCTGCCGCCTGAAGCGCCTCCAGGATCAAGGCTCTTTGAGACTGTACAAACTTACCCTGTGGAAAAATCGCGCGATTTTTGTTTGATGCGGGAAGAGGATTTGAAAATACTGTCGGCAAAGGACTCGATAATACGCCGTCGTCGGATCGGATTACCGCTCGCTCGACTAAGTTCTGAAGTTCGCGCACATTCCCCGGCCAAGAATACGACGTGAACGCTTCCAAAGTTTCCTTGGGAATGTGGCTGATCTGTTTGCCCATGCCGCGCGCGTAAATCTCAACAAAATAAGCGACTAGCTGTGGGACATCCCCATGGCGCTCTCGGAGCGGTGGTAGCACAACCGGGAATACGTTGAGACGATAATAGAGATCACTGCGGAATTCGTTCCGTTTGACCATTTTTGGTAGGTCACGGTGTGTGGCCGCAACCAAACGGACGTTGATGCGATGTGTTCGCCCGCTTCCCAGACGCTCGAACTCCTGCTCCTGCAGAACGCGCAGCAGCTTGGGCTGTAAAGCTAGCGGAATATCCCCGATTTCATCCAGAAACAGTGTGCCGGTGTCGGCCATTTCGAAACGGCCAATTTTCTGCGAGATTGCTCCAGTAAACGCACCCTTCTCGTGTCCAAAAAGTTCGCTTTCCAGTAAGTCGAAGGGGATGGCAGCGCAATTCAGCCTTACGAACGGGCGTTCGCGGCGTCGGCTCGCGTTATGAATTGTTCGGGCGATCAACTCCTTGCCCGTACCTGTCTCGCCAAGGATCAGCACAGTGGAATCGGTGGGTGCCACTCGTTCCACCTCTGCGAGTGCCATTTCGAGTGCGGAGCTGTTGCCTATGATTTCTTCAAATTTGTCTTCCGCGCAATCCTCATCAGTTGGCAGCGCTGTCTTGACGTTCTCCATGACAATCTCCCAGGGAAGTTCTCTGAAAACTACAAAACCGACCATCATTCAGACGAATACGATTAATGCATTCACTTCTATCAGTCCGTAATCATGTCGTCCCGGTGCCGTGTTCCTTTTGACGTAGGGCTGAACGGATCCATTGCAGCAATTCCTCGTCGGTAAAAGGCTTTCCCAGAAATGCGACTGCGCCTGCTTGCATTGCTCGCTGACGGGACTCTTTATCGTCGTAACTGGTGATGAAAATGATAGGAATGCGGCAGCCTGCCGCAGCCAGTTGGCTTTGTAGCTGCAATCCGTTCATGCCGGGCATCTGTACGTCAACGATGAGACACGAGGCATCATTCAGATGGAGCGACTCAGAAATCCTCGGCAGATTCAAAGGCTGCTGCTCGAAACCCAAAAGATTCGATGAGTCGTGTCGTCGTTCTGCGGATCGACTCATCGTCGTCAACGATCGAGATCAGATTCTTTGCCACTCCGAATTCCCCGCGTAAGGCTGAACGAATGGTTTGCAGTAACTGCTCGTCGCCAAAAGGCTTGCCTAGGAATGCGACAGCACCGGCTCGCATCGCTCGCCCGCGGGATTCTTCGTCGTCATAAGCGGTGATGAAAATGATCGGAATGCACAGCCCTCGGCAGCGAGGTGGCTTTGGAGTTCTAATCCATTCATGCCCGGCATCTGTATGTCAACAATGAGACATGCAGTATCGTGCAGTTGGCCAGACTTCAGGAAACCCTCGGCAGAGTCAAAGGCCACCGCTCGAAGGCCAAACGACTCGATGAGTAGTGTGGTGGTCCTTCGGATGGACTCATCGTCGTCGACGACCGAGATTAGATTCTTTGCCACTCTGAATACTCCAATGCGCCCAAGGTACTGTCGGGGAAGACAGAAATCTATTGGGCGTTGGTGGACTTAGAGTCACAGAACGTGGAATTCCGGTAATGATTTCGTTTACGAGGCTTTTTCCGCACGGCCCTTTAGCTTCTCGATCATTCTCACCAGGTCGGCAAGTGATTGCGCGTGCATTTTCTCCATTGCCCGGCTTCGATGAACCTTCACGGTATTTTCCGCAGTTCCGAGTGCGTCCGCGATCTGCTTGTTGAGCATGCCCAACGCGACCATTGATATCACTTCCTGTTCACGAGGACTCAAGGAGCCGAAACGCTTTTGAATTTCGTCCAGTTCTTTCTCCTGTTCGCGTCTGGCACGATCTCGCTCAAGAGCGATGCGAACGGCATCCAACAATTCCTGATCGCGGAATGGCTTGGTTAGGAATTCGACCGCCCCGCCTTTCATCGCACTGACACTCATTGGGATATCGCCATATCCAGTAATGAAGATGATGGGGATGCGAATATTTCTGACGGCAAGTTCACGCTGAAAGTCGAGCCCGCTTGAGCCATGCAGTCTGACGTCCAGAACGAGGCAACTGGTCGCATCCGGCGGCCTTCTTTGCAGGAAGTTATCAGTCGATTCAAAGCACTCGACCTGGAGACCCACGGTGCCGAGCAGGAATTTGAGCGACGAACGAACCGATGGATCATCATCGACAACAAAGACGACGGGAGCGAGAGTCATGAGGGACTCCCGACGGCTACTGGCAAGGTGAAGCTAAACACGGCGCCGTGCGGAGAATTCGGCGAGGCCCAGAGTCGCCCGCCATGACCTTCGACAAGTGAGCGACTGATGGATAAACCCATACCCATGCCGTTCACTTTTGTTGTATAGAAAGCAGTGAAAATCCGATTTGATTCCGAACCAAGACCGACACCCAAGTCGCGTACCGTAACCAGCACGTCGCCGGACTCGTCGATTCCGGATTGCATCCAAAGTAAGCGAGGTTGATCTGTGACCGTGCTCATGGCCTCGATGGCATTCATGATCAGATTCAGCAGGACCTGCTGCATCTGAACGCGATCAGCCAATACAGGCGGGAGAGCTTTCGTCAATTGCGGCTCGATCCGGACTCGATTCTCAGAAAGCTCGCGGCCAGCTAGGGCGAGCGCTTCATGAATCACCTCATTGATATCCAGTTCGCTCTTTTCAGCGGGCTTCTTCTTTAGGAAGGCACGAATCCGCGCTATCACGGCGCTTGCGCGTGTGCCATCCGCGACGATTTCTTCAAGGGCCCGGCGCAGAACTTCAGGTTCGAGATTGTGACTGGCGAGCAGTCTAAGACAGGCGTTGGCGTTATTGGTTACCGCGGTCAGAGGCTGATTGACCTCATGGGCAATGGACGCCGCCAATTCGCCCATAGTTGTCAGCCTGGAGATCTGAGCAAGCTCCAGTTGCGTTGCGTGCAAGGAGGCTCGGAGTTGCTCGGCTTGCTTTCTTTCGCTGATATCGCGGATAAAGCCGGTAAATATCCGATGACCGTCAGCGGTCAATTCTCCGAATGAGATTTCCACCGGGAACTCCTGTCCATTTTTGCGGAGTCCAGTGAGCTCGGTGCCTTGCCAATTGATATGCCGCTGGCCGGTCGCCGAGTACCGCCTGAATCCATCCTCGTGCAGCTTCCGCAGGTATTCCGGCATGAGCATGGTCAAGGGTTTCCCAATCAGGTCCGCCGGTTCATAACCAAAGACTTCGGCTGGTGGCGGGGTTTGCGAGCAGGATCGCACCGCTCTCGTCCATGCAGACCACGGCGTCAGGGGCTGTTTCGACCACGACGCGGTATCTCTGTTCGCTGTAGCGCCGTTCGGATTCTTCTTTTTTGCGCTCGGTAATATCCTCGACGACAGCAAACCAAAATGGTGTTACACCGCCAATTCCCGGAACGAGAGCGACGTTGTTACGCACCCAAACTAAAGCGCCGTCTTTGCGAGAGTAGCGCTTTTCGATTTGGAAGTGTTGCCGCTTGCCTTCCACGAGTTCTCTGACGAGCGCCTGGTTAGCCTCTCGGTCCTCCTCGTAGGTAACGTCCAGGAAGGTCAGCTGATACAACTCTGATTCTGTATAGCCCAACATATTCCGGAAGACGCTGTTCGACGCGAAGAAGCGACCTGCGAAGTCAGCCATCGTTATGCCGATTGCTGAGCTCTCGAATGCGGTTCGCCATCGTTGCTCGACCTGCTGGCGCGCTTCGGCATGGGCCGCAGCGGATTCCGCGTGAGACATAGCAGATCCTCCTTGACTGATAGCGTTATGAGAAATTGTTGGCCGACGTCACGCGCGCTAGGTCTCCGAGGTCATGTCAGCAACCGTCGAAATTTATGCCGCGATTACCGAGGCGGCTCTCTGACCGGACTCGTAATCTTGCCCAAAGGGTTGAAGGTATATTGCGGTTCAACAGTGCTACCCGTAGCCAAGCAAACAATGAGGTAAACACCCGCATTTGCATTCAGGTGAACCCTCGAGGTGAAGGTTCGATCTGAGCCGCCGACGACACTTGCGCTCGGCCAGAGACACCACACCCCGCTGTCGCCAGGCCTCAATATCTGCCCGCCTTTTCCGCTTGTCAAGAGGCACAACCAACCCCGAGGCTCGTCGGCGCGTCACCATCGTCGTTCGGCTTCGCGGTTCCACACGCATAGATTAGGCTTTTCTGGATAAGATAGCTTAACGAAGCAATGGCAAGAGCGTGGTGCGAATCGCCGTTGAGAACACGTTTCGCGAAAAGACCACGAGGATCACAAGCGCCAATGCGTGAATGTACAGTGCCACTAGAAATTGCACTGAGCGTCGCGTCGATGGCGGCGCACATGAAATCCTTTTCGTTTTAGAGAGATGCTCGTAGCTCATGCTACCTCTAGCATCCTTGACTCAGTGCTTCGCAATGACCGCTCCCGAGCGCCCTTCCGGCAGCCCACGACAGCTGCAACCCTGGCTTTACTTCCAGCAGCACGTGAGTCCGCACTCATCACTCCCTCCGCCGCGGGATGCGAATTGAGGCCGCCGTCACGACGCTGTCGCGTCTGGCTCATCGTTCGATCGACACGGAATTCCGGACTGCGTGTAAGCAGCACGCGCAATTTCTGCCGCGCGCGAAACAATCTGGCTTTCAGGGTCCCGATCCCTGGGCCCAGAATTTCGGCTATTTCTCTCACCGTTCGTTCCTCCAGCTGGAGGCAGACGACGGTCCGCAAGTCCGCACCTAACTGATTCATCGCTTCGCAAAGGATCCGTTCGTTCTCCAGTTGTTCGTATAACTCCGCAGGGTTTTCCCTTCTATCCGGAATCTCCGGCGGGAACAGTTCCGCGGACTCTGATTTTACGTCGTCAAGAGACATTTCCTTCCGGGTTCGATTCCTCCGCAGGCACATAAGACCTTCGTTAATTACAATCCTCGTGAACCAAGTGGAAAAAGACGATTTCCCTTGGAAGCTGTCGAGGTGGATAAACGCTTTGTGAAAGCTCTCCTGCACGACGTCCTGAGCGTCCTCTCGGTTGCGCGTTATGCTGAAAGCACGAAAGAAAGCCCTTGCTTCGTGTCGCTTCACGAGAAATTCGAAGGCCTGACTCTCCCCATTCTTTGTCGCTGCGACTAGCGTCAAGTCAGATTCATCCCGAAACACGTGTGTCATCGATTCACTTGGCATGCGCACTCCTCCTTCTGCTGCAAACTTTCGCGGTCCATCTCACGCAACACCTGGGAGGAAGCTTAGTGCTCTCCGATATTTCCATGCCTCACTGGCAACCTTATGAGTTCCTCCGTAACGATTGACGGCCTCACTGCTCCAGCGTCGGCCAGCCTTCAGGTCGCGAATGCATGTACCAGCTGTCATTTCATCGAGTATGGCCAGCCGCCTCATCGAGCGGACGAGGCGAGGATAGTGCAGCAAGATCGACGGGATGTGATAGCTGCGCTGAAACGCGCTGCGTGCGCCCTTAGTTGTCATTGGTCACCCCTGGTATCCATATCGGCTGCCTTTGCTTTTGAGTGGAGTCGTTCCTCTCAGTTGTTATGAGAATGCATCTTGCGTGCCAAATCTCGACGACACTCTCGCAAAACAAGGGATCTCATTCCCTGGCTGTCAATTGCGGAAGAGACTGGAGTTCGGAGATAGCGTGCACATCTGAAGCGGTTGCGACGCAGCTTCAGCACACGTAATCCCAGCGGCTGGGGCAGTTGAGGACATTTGTAGGCCGCCTTAAGCCGGCCGCCGTTCAACGTCTAGCGCTTGAACGCTGGTGGAACAGCTCTGGCAACCGAATTGTGTCAACGCACGACCGCATTTGGCGCCAAGAAAATGCCCAGACGTTGCGATGACGTGCTGCCATTTTGACAGCAGAAGGCCGGCCTAAGAATGAGAACGATCTCCCTCGCGCGGTTCAACGCCACGTAAAGTGGATTTCAGCGATTAGCCCCTGATCTCATTTCTTTGGCCACAGTCGTGCTTCTCTGAGATGACGCCCGAATCTTGGGCAAATCAAGGAGAAAAACATGGAAGATCTGAAGACACTGGAAACGAAATTGAACGCCCTGATTGCAAAGGGTGAAATGATCGAGGCGGTCGAACAGTTTTATGCTGACGATTGCGTTTACCAAGAGGGCAATCAGTCTCCGCGCACTGGTGGTAAGAAGGGTCAGAAGGAGTACCTCTCTAACCTTTTCAAGACGGTGAAAACCGTAAATGCTCTGACTCTCCACGGTCAGTCAATCGGCGATGGAATCACAATGAGCGAATGGACGTTTAACCTGACGACCAACAATGGTCCGATTCTGTGGAACGAGATGTTCCGCCGGCGCTGGCAGAACGGTAAGGTAGTTTCCGAGCGCTACTACACGGCTCAATAAAACCGAGATCCTCTGGGATGGCCGGTGCAACACGCGGCCATCCATCCTTCCGCCGACCAGGACTCTCTTCTGGCTCTGCGCAGTAATGCAGAGGGGTTCCGACTGCGGCCGGACGCGCGAGTAGTTGATATCCTCGAGACCCCGCTTCGAGTCACTTCCTTCGTCGCTCCCACTGTCGAAATAGGATTAGTTGAATCAGCAGAATTCACGAATGGTTCATTGCCCAAAGAGCCAAAGCTTCAAAAGTGCCCACAGTAAAAGGCCTGTAAAGGCAATGGCGGATGCGAAGCCGAATAGAACGTCCGAACCGGAGAGATTAAGTTCGCGGGGCAACATAGCATTCTGTTCTACGCGGGCCGCAGCAACTCTCGACTCCCAGACCAGGGTGCCTTCGCGCGGCACTGTGAGCACTGCATTCTCCGGGCCTTCTCGCGCTTCCTTGACACGAACCATGACGTCACTCCCTCACTTTTCGACCCGCGTTTTTGGGGGTCGGCATAACTGTCTGCACTTCGTGGTCCGAACGCCTTCGGGCCGTTGGCAAACAAATCGAAGAACTGAGTCCCGTTGGGCGTTTCAAACACGACAAAAAGATGGCGCAGAAGACTCTGCACGCTTCATACAGCTTTCTCGAGTGATGATTATTCGATCTGCGACTAGCTTGTTTACACCGGGAGCGCGCAGGCGTTAATGCTATGCCCCGGTGGCGCTAGATGGACTTGGCGCTAGATGGTCATTTCGAATTCAGGCCGAGACCACAACTACTTCGAGGCGCTCAGACAGTCACAACACGAGGCGCGCAACCAGCCCGCGCCGATGTGATTTGGTTTCTGCATAATCCCTTGACCCGATTCGCTTCTAAGGGAATGACGTTCACTTCTGTAGCAGCCTTGTCCGCATCTTTTCGACCATTGCTCTTTGAATTGAAATGCAATCTGATTTGCGTTGGGTTTGGCCTTTCGGTTGCACTTTGGTTCGGGGAACCTCGGTACGCCAGACG
Source organism: uncultured Acidobacteriota bacterium (assembly GCA_963788495.1). Lineage (GTDB taxonomy): Bacteria > Acidobacteriota > Terriglobia > Acidiferrales > UBA7541 > Acidiferrum. The sequence goes on from CAWBGX010000011.1 coordinate 666,875, forward strand.
CCGACAGAGGGATTTTCGAGGTAACCAAGAGCGACGACCCTATGAACCACAAGACTAGTCCAGCATCGAAAACGCTAGTTCTGGTGGGCGCGCTTGCGCTATTGGCAGCGATGGGATTCCCATCGCATGCCAGCACAGGCCGGCCATCAAGTTCCGCGAGCGCCCAGCTGAAAACGGTAACTGTTGTGATCCGCGGGTTCAAATTTGAGCCAGCAACCGTGACGGTTAATCAGGGCGACACCGTGGAGTGGAAGAACGACGACATCGTACCCCACACTGCTACCCAGGATGTCAGCAAACCCAGTTTCGATTCAGGAACTATCGAGACGGGAGCAGTATGGCGCTACATCGCCCGGAACAAAGGCACGTACGACTACACCTGCACTTTCCACCCGAACATGGAAGGTAAGTTGATCGTTCAATAATGCGGCCAGGGAAACCGCGCTGATCGCGAGATTAAACTGGTGGTGGCTGCCGGTCTAAAGTCCGGAGAAGAAGAAGGACAAGACCTGCAGCCGGGAGCAGCGCATTCAATGCAAAGCGGGCCAATTAGAATCTGCATTTCACGGATAGTCGGAAGCTCTGTCAGGTATCTAAATATGGTGAATCATGGTGAATCCTTTCGATCTACGAGCGATCCTTGTAGAGAAGCACGCACAACATGTCGTGCTCATCCATTTTCCGATTGCGCTGTTTGTCGTCGGTGTTCTATTCGATCTCCTATCGCGAGGAAAACGGAATTCGCAACTTGCCGTCGCCGCTTACTTAAACTTGTCCGCCGCGGCGGCGGCCGTACTTCCAACCTACGTTACAGGTGTGTTGGCGTGGCAGTTAGCCCTTCATGGAGGAAGGCTGAGGGGCCTTATATTGCTGCATTTCGTCGCAGCATCATTAGCAGCACTGTTGGTCGTAGGGTCTTGGTGGGTGCACTGGCGGGCACGCAAATCCGAACCAATGCCCCTTCCTCGCTACCGCATCCCTATCGAACTGCTGGGATTGGCAGTTATTGTACTTACCGCACACATAGGAGGATTCTTGAGCGGCGTCAATCTGTAGGCGATTTGCGCCTCACATTGTCCAAAGACCCGGGGCGGGTTGTATACCGCGATCAAGCCCAAGACGCGTGCCACCGCCTGCGCAAGCAGGTTCCATTTACTCCCTTTACGACAAGGCTGCGTGTGCGAAAAGCAATTGCCCTGGACAAGACGTCGCGCAGGATTGCCTGTAACCGTCCCTGCCGTTCAGGCCGAGAGCCGCGGGTCGAGTGGAAACGAAAATGCAACGAAAGACTCAGAATTCGCCGGGCGAACTGATTTAGCGAGTTCCAAGAGGTTTGCAATGGTGTATACGACCACTGATCAAGATGCAAGAATTCCCGCTGCGTTTCCCGCCGGACTCGATGTGCATTGGGAAACTAGCTGGGTAATGTGGAATGAGAACGAGCGCGCAGCCGAGAAACAAGAACTGATCTATGAGGTCAGTTGGATCCGCGAAATAGGTACCTGGCGACGCTTTCTGAGATCGAGGCGGAAAGTACAAACCTGAAAGACGCCTGTGGGGCAATCGTCATGTCAACTGCGTTAGTCACAGTCGAACCGGAGCTTCTTGACTTTCGCCCCGAGATAGACCGAGGCGCCAAGGGTAGTGCAGGACGTCGACTGCCACTCCCAGGTCCGGGCTCGGCCGGCAAAATCACGGGCGATATCTTGTCGTCCATTCTCTCTGACCCGTCGATCCGACTGATCAATCAAATCGCGCACTTCGGCAGACAACCGGAGCACACCATCATTTTCCTCGAGGGGGAGAAAGCGCGCGGTGTTTACATATTGTATGAGGGCCGCGCGAATGTTCTTACGACCACTATCGAAGGAAAGACGTTAATTTTAAAGATCGCCCTGCCCGGCGAGGTTTTGGGAGTCAGTTCCGTGTTAGCAGGCACCTCGTATAGCTTCACCGCCGAGACGATAGAAGCTTGCCGGTTCGCATTCATCGCGCACGGGGATTTTTTGAAATTCGTCAAGGAACACAGTGACGCTTGCTTGTATTTTGCGCACCAGCTCAGCCGCGATTGCCATTCGGCCCATGAGATGATTCGTTCGATGGGCAACCCGGTTTCGAAGAGGCTCGCGCGCTTCCTTATTTCCTGTTGCGCGAATGGATATGTGGCTGAAGGTATTGTCCGTGCAAAACTCTTTTTGACACACGAAACAATTGCTCAACATATCGGCTGCTCGCGCGAGACAGTGAGCCGTACGTTCAGCGACTTCAAAAGAAAGCGAGTCGCGGAACTCGACGGTAGCACCTTACTGGTTCACGATCGTGCCGCCCTTGAGAGCCTGAGTGTCAGTTAGTGCGTGCATGAGAATTGGTCCGCAAACTCGTTCTTAAGTCTCACACTTCTCTATGTCTCACCTAAGCCGGTTTCCGTAACTCCGCGAGGATGGGCACTAGTCCCTGGTCTGCCTACCTCTGTCACCTTCATAAGCACCTACTTTTTAATAGGTATTTACTGGATCGGTTGACGCTAGGTCAGGCTTGGTGCCCGGGCAAGCCTGACCGCGGCAATTCGGGGTGCGGGAGAGGCTGGGATAACGTCGACGACGAGAGGCCCAAGGACTATTTGGCATTGCCGGGCGTCGTCAGGACTGCTCCGTCTTCGGCGATGAAGATTGCCAGCAGGCTTGCGGGTTCGCTGGTGCTTGCATTCTCGCTGACCAAGTGATCACTTCCGGGGGGCTCGAGGAACGTCTCACCCGCTTTGTAGACTCTGGCCGGCCCTGTTGCGGAATTTTGCGAACGAATGCTGCCGGTCAGTACGTACACGAAGACGCTACCGGCGTGATGGTGAACACTGGATTTTCCGCCCGGGGAGTACTCGACCACCTCCGCCGTCAGAGTTTGCCCGGGCACGTTTGGAAGCTTGACCGCAGAGACCTTCCTTACGCTCTCATGATTCTGCACGCCAAGCGTAGCGCCCACTCCAAGGAGGGCGGCGAGCACGCAAGCGAGCGGTGGAGTCTTGCTGTTTAACATTGGATATCTCCCTTCTAATGTTTCTGAACTACGGCATTTGCAGAGGGTCAGGCGTCGAGCCGGGCTTGGCCGATATGGCACCCTTGCTGAAGATGATCGAAGCTTCCGAGTCCGAAGGCCTACGCAGGAATTTCCTCGCCCACAGTCGTTCATGAGCTTCATTCCTCAAGGACCGCAAAAAGGATCTGCAAGAATGCGGCCATTGGCAAAGCACGGGAAATAAATGAGCGAAAAAACAAGAAGTGAAGAAACGAACGGTGAGCTAAGGAAGCAAGTATTGTGAGCCGTTCCAGTGCCAAAGAGCCAACATGGTGACACGACCGCCGTTTGACGCCGCCTGGCAGTGTTGAGCCGACTTTTTTCAGCAAACCCACTATTCACAATGGAAGTAAATAGTCCTGTCATTGGCCCATCGTTTGCATTGAAGAACGCTGGGCGGGTCAAGGGAGTTTGTCGAAGTCTCAGGAAAAGAAAGAAGCAACCAACGACAGCTCTTACCAAACAAAAGCTTACGAGGTCCGGCCGGCCGCCAAGACCACAGGGATTTGGGATTCAAATTCTAGAGCAGCATAAAGGAGAAACAACATGACCCTCTCTCGTACAGTGGTTTCTGTTCTCACGTTAGTTACTCTCGTCACTCTGGCTACCTACTCGCAGATGGGACCGCAAGGCAAGAATTCCTTTAACGGATTCGATCTCGTCGACAAGGCCGGCAACATCGCGAAACCCAAAGACTACCGAGACAAGTATCAAACGCTCGGAACCTACATGGTCCTCGATCCAAAAGGGGATCAAATGCACCTGACATACGCTTCGCCCGGTGCGGCGGAGTACTACCGCAATAACAAAAAATTCGCGGACGGTACCGTCTTGGTGAAGGAGGTCGACGGGACCGAACATGCGCAGATGACTACCGGCGATGCCCATTGGGCATCGGGAACAAAAGTGTGGTTCATCATGGTCAAAGACGAAAAAGGGCGATACCCGGGCAATCCCCTCTGGGGTAACGGCTGGGGCTGGGCGCTTTACAAATCCGATGCCCCAGACAAACAAGTGGCCGTCGACTTCAAGAAAGACTGTTTGGGCTGTCATATTCCCGCAAGAGATACAGATTGGATCTACATCCAGGGTTATCCCGTTCTTAGTTCGCAGTAGGAGTTGTTTTCGAAGGGGCTGAGGTTCGAAATCAAAAGGAGACTAGAAATGAAAAAGTACGTTGCTATGCTCATTGGAGTCGCTGTCATCGCTGGATATGCTGCATCAAATCACGCGAAATCGGTTGCCGCACAGACACGTCACTCCACCGCGCAGTTCACCTCTGACGGCAAGCTAATACTGCCGAAGGGGTTTCGTAAGTGGGTTTTTGTCGGCGCCCCGCTGACACCGAATGCCCTCAACGGCGGAAAAGCCAATTTCCCCGAGTTTCATCACGTGTACGTCGAGGAGCAAAATCTAGACGCGTACCTCAAGACCGGGTCGTTCCCTGAGGGCACAGTCTTCATCAAGGAACTGACACGCGTGCTAAATCCAACGTTCCCAGACGGTTCTCGAACAGAACCTTCCGGAAGAGGCTATTTCAATGGCGAACTTAACGGTATCGACGCAACCGTGAAAGACAGCAAGCGCTTTGCTAAGACCAATGGATGGGGATTTTTCACGTTCGGACATCACCCCATGCCATACGAACAGACTGCTGCTGAATCCCCTGTTAGTGAGTGCGCCTGGTGCCACATCGCCAATGTTTCCAAGACTGACATGACCTGGGTGCAGTTCTATCCGATACTTCGCGACAAATTGAATTAAAGCGTCTCATCGCGGCAAGTGAGAATGTTCGAGCCAGTGGAAGTTAGAACGAAGGGAAGGTAAGTCATGAGCTTTATATTCAAGCTAATTATCGGCGCACTCTTGTTGACGGCAGTGGTCGCGAGCCCGCAGTCGGACGAGAAGAACGGGCCGGTGTTCACCAAAGACGGACAATTGGTCTTACCAACTGGGTATCGGTCATGGGTCTTCATCGGAGGGCCCATCACTCCCAACGGGCTGAATGACGGCCATGCCCCGTTCCCCGAGTTCCACAGCGTGTATATCGAAAAGGAGAACTTTCGCTACTACCAGAAAAACGGGAAGTTTCCGGAAGGGACTGTAATGGTCAAGGAACTGGCGCTGGTACAGGGGGGCGGGCATTCCGACGGATCGCTCGACTCGGCTTCAGGGCGCGGGTATTTCCCTGGTTCGCTGAGCGGTATCGACGTGATGGTGAAGGACAGCAAACGCTTTGCCGGTACGAACGACTGGGGATTCTTCACCTTCGGCCACCATGCCCCGCCCTACGAAGCCATGGCCAATGAGAGTCCCAGCAAAGAATGCGCTTCATGCCATATCGCGTTCGTCGCCAAAACGGACATGGTCTGGGTTCAATATTACCCTCTCCTAAAAACAAAGATCGACTGAACGACATTCGAACGAACAACTCCTATGAACCAGACATGGCACGGCCATTCCGCATTTCGCATCGAGGCGGGCGAGGCCAAGATTTTGATCGATCCGCTTCTGTCCGATAACCCGTCCAGGGACAACGGATGGAGCGGCTACCTACAGGCAACAACTCGACACAGGGAGGCGACCGATGAAAGCGATTGTAACGACGAATCAGGCTGCGGGAACGGCCGGGATGAAGTTGACGGAGCGGCCCGAGCCGCAGGCGGCGATCAACGACGTCGTTGTTCAGATTCATGCGTCGGGATTCACCGGGGATGAGCTGACGTGGCCCTCGACATGGACCGATCGCGTCGGCCGTGACCGGACGCCTTCAATCCCCGGACACGAACTGGCCGGGGTGGTCACCGCGCTTGGCTATGGCACGACGGGGCTGTCGATTGGACAGCGGGTGTTCGGCCTCACGGACTGGTATCGCGACGGCACGCTGGCGGAGTATGTGGCCGTCGAGGAGCGCAGCCTCACACCGCTGCCGGGCGACGTTGACTTCACGGTGAGCGCGGCCCTCGTGATGCCGGGCCTGACCGCGTGGCAAGGGCTGTTCGAGCACGGCCGCCTTCAAGCGGGGCAGAGCGTCCTCGTGCACGGTGCGGCCGGCATAGTCGGTTCGATGGCGAGCCAGCTCGCACGTGAGGCCGGCGCGTACGTCATCGGCACGGGGCGCGCTGGCGCCCGTCAGACGGCTCTCGACTTCGGCGCACAGGAGTTCGTCGACCTCGATAACGACGCCCTAGAAGATGTCGGCGAGGTCGATCTGGTTTTCGATGTCCTCGGTGGTGACATCGCGAAGCGGTCTGCGGGCGTGATTCGCGTCGGAGGAACGCTGGTGACCATCACCGGCCCGACCGAAGCGCGGCCCGCTGGCGGCCTGACTATTGACTTCGTCGTCGTACCCGATCGCGCCCAATTGAGTGAGGTCGTCCGGCGGGTCCGGAATGGTCGGCTGCGGACAAACATCGGCAAAGTGGCTGCCCTCGACGATGCCGTCGCCGCCTTCAACCGGACCGAACGGACCCGCGGAAAGACGATCATCCGCGTTCGTCCGTGAGGACTCGGCCATTGCCTAACGCCCACGAAGATGCAATTGACGCGCCGAAGGCAATATTCCTTACGTGGAGCGACGTATGAATTCAAAAGCCGCGCAATTCAGAGAGAATCGGACAGAGATTGTCCGTCTGTTCGCACGGTTTGCGCTAGGAGCTTCCTTTCTATCCGCTGTGGCTGATCGTTTTGGCTTGTGGGGGCCATATGGAGCAAAGCACGTATCCTGGGGAAATTTCGCTCATTTCGTAGAGTACACAGGCGCGGTGACGTCTCTCTTCCCCAGTTCATTGACAGTGCCGTTCGCGTGGGCGGCTACCGTCGCGGAGACACTCTTTGGGATATTGCTTATCGCAGGCTTCAAAATACGAATGGCCTCCGTCCTCTCGGGACTTCTCATTTTGTCATTTGCTATAGGCATGACCACAGGTCTTGGCATCAAGGCGCCATTCGACTATTCGGTCTTCTCCGCAGCCGCTGCCGCATTCTTACTGGCGTTCTGGGAGCCTGACCGATTCACGTTGGACAAGCTTCTGAATCGACTACGAAACTGAGCGGGAGATCCGATCACGAACATCGTCGCGATGACATCACGGCTGCTGGAATTTTGACAGCAATCATTATTCCGTCTTCGAAACCAGATCGAAAATCAAGTGACTAAACACGCGGCCATATTCTGAAGTTTCGGATTCTCTGTACTCGACCATTGAAAATTCGGGACTCTTCAGAATTTCGTTTATCGCCTATCCGTCGTACGTCCTTGTTTTCACAGCACTGTCAATGGCCCCAGACTTGCATGACTTCAGTGTGTTGCAGCCGCTGAACAAATCAGGAGGGAACCATGCCAGCTATCGTCATCACGCCGGTCACTCTAACAGGATGTGCCGCCACTTCAACGGAAGGTCCCCTTAGAGTAAGTGATGAGAGATTGGTGCAGGCCGCCAAGGGTGGGCAATCAATGGCCTTCGCGACGCTTTGCGAGCGATACACCAAGCAGCTTTTTCGTGCCGCGCGTAGAATCACCAA
>CAWBGX010000012.1:0-180278 GCA_963788495.1 uncultured Acidobacteriota bacterium
GTCCGCTACAACATCAGCCAAAATGATCATCATCGCGGCATCGACATGGCCGGGCCGGCGAAAGACTCCGTGATCTACAACAACACCATCTACATTGGCCCAGGTGAAAATGTCAGTGTGGTGTTGTACGCCGATTGGGGCGGCTGGTCTGACGGGACCTCTTTCTACAACAACATTTTTTATGTTCAAGGCCCCGCACAGTTTGCCTATGAAGTCGCCCAAAAACCCGATGGCGAGCGGGTCACCGCACCCGGATTTGGTTCCAGCAAGAACAACTTTTTCGACTTTAACGTCTACTATGGCCTCTCCCCCATGAACGATCCGCACGCGCTGACGACGGATCCCCTGCTGGTAGCGCCCGGAAATATTCCGCGCGATGCCAAATCCCTGTCCGGGTACGCTTTGCGGCCAAATTCTCCGGCCGTAAATTCGGGAAGCGCGCTTCCGCAAAATGGGGGAAGAGACTTCTTCGGAACCAAAGTACCGTCCTGCGGGGGAGTAGACCGGGGAGCGGTGGAATGGAATGGGTGCCAAACGTCGCCATGAATGCGCTGAAATCTTCGCCTCTCATTTTTGTTCTCTGCTTTCTCTTCGCGCCGCCGGCCCCTGCCCAATCCACGTCCGCTTTCGCTCCGGACCAGATGAGCACGGTTCTCTACGGCGCCGCCTACTACACCGAGTACATGCCCTACGAGCGTTTGGAGAAAGACGTCCAGCTCATGCAGCAAGCGGGCATCAGTGTGGTCCGAGTCGGCGAATCCAGTTGGGGACTTTGGGAGCCGGAAGATGGCCGCTTCGAATTCGCCTGGATGGACCGCGTAGTCGACCGCATGCACCAGGCAGGCATCAAGGTCATCATGGGTACTCCCACCTATTCGGTCCCGGCGTGGATGTACAAGGAGCATCCGGAGATCTTCGTAACTCGATTGGATGGAAAAACGATCGGTTACGGCCTGCGGCAGAACACCGATCTCCTGAATCCGACCTATCGTTTCTATTGCGAGCGTGTCATCCGCAAAATTCTCGAGCACTATAAGGACCACCCCGCGATCATCGGCTATCAGGTCGACAATGAAACGTCATCTGCTGGAGCCGCGAATCACGACGTGCAGACCGGCTTTGTCAGCTATCTGAAGAACAAATTCAAAACCGTCGACGCCCTGAACCAGGATTGGCTGCTTAACTACTGGGGTCAACGCCTGAACGGCTGGGAAGAAATACCCCCGCGCGAGGGCATCCTCAATCCCGGCTGGAAGCTGGAGTGGGAACGCTACTCGCAATGGATCACCACCGACTTTCTTTCCTGGCAAGCCGCGATCGTCAATCAATACAAACGACCCGGCCAGTTTGTCACCCACGACCTCGCCGGCCCGCCCCGCCCTGAAGTCAACGAGTTCGACATCGGCCGCTCGCTCGACATCGTCGCGGTGAATCCGTATCACGGCACCCAGGACGATTTCGATGGCATCGGATCCAGCCTGCCGGGAGACTATTCCCGCTCGCTAAAGCAAACCAACTACCTGGTCACCGAAACCAACGCACAGACCATCGGCTGGAACTCCAAGACGCAATTCCCTCCCTACGATGGTCAACTGCGCCTGGATGTGTACACGCATCTCTCCTCCGGCGCGAACATGGTCGAATACTGGCATTGGCACTCCATCCACAACGGACAGGAAACCTACTGGAAGGGCGTCCTGTCGCATGATCTGGAGCCCAACCGTGCTTACGCCGAAGTTAGCAGGACCGCGCACGAGCTGCGGAAGATTGGACCGCACATCGTCGATCTCAAGCGCGACAACAAGGTCGCCCTGCTGTACAGCGGCGATTCGCGCCAGGGAATTCGGTTCATGCCCTTCAGCGATCAGGCCGATTACGAATCCGTGATGCGCGGCATGTACGCCGCTTTGTACCGTTTGAACGTCGCCGTAGACTTCGTCTTTCCGGACAGCGCCGGCCTTTCGCGCTATAAGCTGATCGTGGTTCCGCCTCTCTATGTCGCCGACGACCAGCTCTTGGAACGCCTGACCGAGTATGTGCGGGACGGCGGCCATCTCGTGATGGCCTTCAAAAGTGGTTTCACTAACGAGTTTGACACCGTCCGCTGGACCATGGCGCCAGGTCCGCTTCGTGAAGCCGCGGGCTTCCATTACCAGGAATTTTCCAACCTCAAGACCAGCCTCTCGCTCAAGGACGATCCCTTCAAGGCAGGCCCAGACAACAAGGTTTCGGACTGGGCGGAAATGTTGATCCCCGACACCGCCCAGCCGCTGGCCTTCTACGATCATCCCTTTTTCGGAAAATATCCCGCGGTCACCCGCAATCGCTTCGGAAAAGGAACCCTGACCTACGAAGGAACGGTGTTGACCGACAAATTGCAGGAAAACGTGCTGCTCGACGTTCTTGGCATTGCTGGCCTGACCGGCGCGGACCAAGCCCTCCCACCCAACGTGCGCGTCAAACATGGTGTGAACAGAAGCGGGAAGACGATCCACTACTACTTGAATTATTCCAACGATTCCCAGGCCTTCGCGTATCCTTACGGCTCGGGAACCGATCTGCTGACCGACGGCCGGGTCATGCATTCGCAGCAGGTCATTCTTAAGCCTTGGGATCTGGCCATCATCGAAGAGAAATGACTTTCGAGATCTTTCCGTGGAAAAACACGGTGAGACGCTCGCGAACCCTGCTGTATATCGGGGCAATTGCGAGCCTATTCGCCAGCGGCCCGGTTTGCCGGAACAAGGCCGGCCTGCCCGCCTCGCCCTTTCGAACAGACGACTGGCCGGGAATTACAGAGGGACGTTGAATGCGCGGTTCAACGATCGGAGAGAGGCGCCCGAAGAGCCCGGAGTAGACGATGAGAACGTGAGCTCCTCAGCAATCACCACTCCGAAAGTACAGCCGCGATGCAACGGAGTTGCGCAGGTTGACTTCGACCAGGCCCCACTATTTACCTTGCAGCCCAAATCCGTCGTTTGTTGAGTTACTTTCCGCTGGCCCGGTGCTAATATCCCTGACAACCCCTCCTCTCAAGCATTGGCTGTGCCATCCCCTCCCTACGGCACCGGTGTCTGATGAACGTGCGAGCCAAGCCTCAGCATTGGCAATTCACGCTAGCGGCGGTACCAAGATCCTGTTTCAGAGAAAGAGGGTAAGCTCATGATCAGTGAAGCCAAAACAGCAGTCAAAGAACGCGTGGCAGTTTCGGTCCGCAGCACGAAGACGGAAACTCGTAAACTCGTTCCAGGAAACCCACCGGCTGGCGATTTGGAGGCCGCCTCCAGTTCTACCCGCCAACCTAGCCAGCAGGAAATTGCTTTTCGTGCCTACGATCTCTTTCTCGCCCGTGGCCGCGCGAACGGGCAGGATCTGGACGATTGGCTGCAAGCGGAAAGGCAATTGGCTCCCAAGGTCAGCAGATAGCCTTGGAGAACTTTGTGGTCGGGATGGAATTGTTATGGAATCGTCTCGCCAGTACAGCCTCTCTTCTCCACGCGATACAGCCGGTCGCGAGCGGCTCGCTGAGCGCTGCTGGTTTCTAAAAAAGAATCTGCGTCAGAGGACCCAAATATGAAGTCATGGCTAAAGATGCGGCCTGGAGCGCCATACCCTCTGGGCGCGACCTGGGATGGAGCGGGGGTTAACTTTGCTATTTTCTCCGAGAACGCCACCAAAGTAGAGCTATGCCTCTTTAATTCCCCCGAGGACCAAAAGGAATCCACCCGGCTCGTGCTGGCCGAACAAACGGACATGGTCTGGCATGGTTATTTGCCATGGATTCTGCCCGGGCAGGTTTACGGATACCGCGTCCATGGCCCTTACGATCCCGCCGCCGGGCATCGTTTCAATCCGAACAAGGTGGTGCTCGATCCCTACGCCAAGGGAATTGCGCGCACCGTCTCCTGGTCCCCGGAGATGTACGGCTACCAGCGAGGTGGAGCGCAAGAGGACTTGTCGATGGACGGTCGCGACAACGCTGCCTTTGCGCCATTGGCCGCGGTGGTCGACACCGCCTTCACTTGGGGCGACGATCGCCCGCCGCACATCCCCTGGCACGAGACCGTGATCTACGAACTGCATGTAAAGGGATTCACCAAACTGCAGATCCGATATTCCCGAGAGCATGCGCGGGACCTACTCCGCGTTGGGAGCCGAACCCGCCACCCGGCACCTGCAAAAGCTGGGTGTTACCACGGTGGAGCTGATGCCGGTGCACCATCACGCCTTTGACAACCACCTGGTGGATTTGGGCCTGACCAACTACTGGGGATACAACACGCTGGCGTTTTTTGCACCGGATACCCGTTACTCGATGGCCAACGCTCCTTTGGAATCGGTGCGGGCCTTCAAAACCATGGTCAAGAATCTGCACTCGGCCGGACTGGAAGTCATCCTTGACGTGGTCTACAACCACACCGCGGAAGGTAATCACCTGGGGCCGACGCTATCTCTGCGCGGTGTGGACAACGCAGCCTACTACCGGCTGGTACAGGACAATCAGCGCTATTACATGGATTACACGGGGTGCGGAAATACCCTGAATGTCCGCCATCCCAGGGTTCTGCAGCTCATCATGGACAGCCTCCGCTATTGGGTTCTGGAGATGCACGTCGACGGCTTTCGTTTCGATCTTGCCAGCGCGCTGGCACGCGAACTTCATGCCGTGGACAAGCTCGGAGCGTTCTTCGACATCATCCACCAGGATCCTGTGCTCTCACAGGTGAAGCTGATCGCCGAGCCTTGGGACATCGGAGAAGGCGGCTATCAAGTTGGCAACTTTCCGGTGGGCTGGACGGAATGGAACGGAAAGTACCGGGACACGGTGCGCCGGTTCTGGAAAGGCGATGGCGGCGTGGCATCCGAACTGGCCACGCGTCTCGCGGGCAGCAGCGATCTCTACAGCCACAGCGGCCGCCGGCCCTATGCGAGCATCAACTTCATTACCAGCCACGACGGGTTCACGCTCAATGACCTGGTTAGTTACAACGACAAACACAACGAGGCCAACTTGGAGAATAACCAGGACGGCGACAACAATAATTTGAGCTGGAACTGCGGCGCCGAGGGACCCACGGACGATGCGGCAATTGTTGCGTTGCGCGCCCAGCAGAGGCGCAATTTTATCGCTACTCTTTTTCTGTCTCAGGGTGTGCCCATGCTGTGTGGCGGAGATGAGTTCGGCCGCACCCAGCGCGGCAGTAACAACGCCTACTGCCAGGACAGCACGCTAAGCTGGCTGGACTGGAACTGGTCTCCGGATCAAACCGACCTGTTGGAATTCACCCGCTATCTCATTAGCCTGCGAAAAGAACATCCGGTGCTGCGCCGGAGAAAATTCTTCCAGGGACGCAGTATTCGCGGTGCCGGCGTCAAGGATATAGCCTGGTACGAACCGCGAGGCCGCGAAATGACCGACAAGACCTGGGGCGATCACATGGCACGCTGCCTGGGTGTCTTGCTGAATGGAAATACCCTGGACGAAACCGATGAGCACGGGGAACGCGTGATCGGAGACACCCTCTTCCTCATGCTCAACGCCTACCACGGTTCGATCCTTTTTCACCTGCCTCCCAAGCCGCAGGGCGGACGCTGGGATCGCCTGCTGGATACCGCGAACCCTGAGGCAAAGATGGGTTTGTTGACCCGAGATCAGACTTACAAGCTGCGCGGCCGCTCGGTTGTGGTACTGCGCCTGAAGTTGGGCCAGCTTTCCAAACCGGACTCGAAATTAGCGTCTGAGCCGCCTGCAACGGCTTGATTCGATTTTTTCACGAGTTGGCTGGCGGCGCGGCATGCAGCTATCGCTCCCATCAGCCGGAGGTCCAACGTTCATGGGATGGCGGCCCTGTTTAGGAGGTTTCTGGCGCGATGGAGAACCGTTCTTTCGCGTATGGGCGCCCGAAGCCAAACAGGTCGCACTGCATTTGGAGGCCGTAGACAAGCCGGCTGAGCAATTCGCCATGGAGAAAGAATCCGGCGGTTTTTTCGGTTTGCAGTTGAAAACGGCACGGCCAGGAGATCTTTACCGTTTCCGCCTGGAGGAACGGAATCCGTGGCCTGACCCGGCTTCCCGCTATCAGCCCCAGGGAGTGCACGGTCCTTCTCAACTCATCGATCCCGCGAAATTTGCCTGGTCCGACGACGCCTGGAAGGGCCTTACCCGCGAGCAGTTGGTGATATATGAATTGCACGTTGGAGCTTTCACCCCGCAAGGCACATTCCAGGCGGCGGCTCGGAAACTTCCCTGGTTGCGAGACCTGGGCGTCACTGCCATCGAGCTGCTCCCCCTAGCCGATTTTCCCGGCTCCAGAAATTGGGGTTACGATGGCGTGGCATTATTCGCGCCGGCCCGATGCTACGGTACGCCCGACGACCTGCGACACCTGGTGAATGCCGCACACCAGCTCAAGCTCGCCGTTCTTTTGGACGTGGTTTACAACCACTTTGGCCCTGACGGGGCCTATGTAGCTTCCTACAGCCCGCCTTTCTTTTCGCAGCACAATCGCAACCCCTGGGGTGCCAGCGTCAATCTCGACGGAGAACACAGCCCTGGCGTCCGGCAGTTCTTCATCGAAAACGCCCGCCACTGGATTCACGAATATCACTTTGACGGACTACGCTTGGATGCTACTCACGCGCTGATCGACAATGGTCTCAAGCCCTTTCTCGCGGAGTTCACCGAAGCCATGGAAGACTCGGCCAAGGAAGTGGGTCGCCAAGTGTCGATCATCGCCGAGGATGAGCGCAATCTCGGGATCCTGGCAAAACCTCGCGAAAAAGGCGGCTGGGGTCTTGACGCCACCTGGGCCGATGATTTCCACCACCAGGTCCACCGCTGCTTGACCGGCCAGGACGATGGATATTTCGCCGACTTTTCCGGAACGCCGGAGGACATCGCCACCACAATTCGCAAAGGCTGGTTTTACTGTGGGCAGAATACCCTCCGTTCCGGGCAACCGCGAGGTTCCGATCCCATCGGCCTTCCCGCTTCGGCCTTCGTGATTTGTCTGCAAAATCACGATCAGATTGGCAACCGGGCCATGGGGGAGCGCTTGAATCACCTCATCGATTTGCCCGCCTACTGCGCCGCCAGCGTGCTGCTGCTCATGGCTCCTGAAATTCCGCTGCTGTTTATGGGGCAGGAATGGGCAAGTTCTTCGCCCTTCCTGTTTTTCACCGACCACGCGCCGGAACTTGGCCGGATTATCACCGAAGGCAGGCGCGCTGAATTCGAAAGCTTTGCCTCATTTCGCGATCCTGCGATGCGCGACATGATTCCCGACCCGCAGGATCCCGGTACTTTCGCCCGCAGCCGTTTGAATTGGGAGGAAGCGCAATCGGAACCCCATGCGGGAGTGCGCCGCCTGTATGAAACTCTTCTAAAGCTTCGGGCTTGCGATCCCGCGCTTCGCGGCGGCCCGCAATCGATTTGCGATATTGTTGCTCTAGGCTCCGCCGGCCTCTTGCTTAGCAGAAAGGCAGCCACCGGTCAGGTCTTGACCATCGTGCAGTTGCGCGGTCCCGGCGCTCACAATCTAGAGAGCCATGCCCTGTGCCAAATTCCGGAAAACTGGGCCTGGCAGCGCGCTTTAACCACCGAGGACCCGTCCTTTGCCGTTCACCCGGCGCCCATCGAGTTCAGCTGCCATCCTTTGAAAGTAGGCTTCACCAGGCCCGGCGCGGCCGTACTCCGCGCAACCCCAAGATCACACGGAGACCACTGAATTGAAGGAACGACCATCACGAACTCCCGTCAGCACCTACCGTTTGCAGCTTAATCCGCATTTTGGATTTCGCCAGGCGCGAGAGCTGGTTCCCTATCTGTCGGCGCTGGGAATTACCGACTTCTATGCCTCTCCGATTTTTGCCTGCCGGCCGGGAAGCATGCACGGATACGACATCTGCGACCACAATCGGCTCAACCCCGAACTTGGCACACGGGAGGATTTTCAGGCGCTCTCGGACGCCCTGCAAAGCCACTCCATGGGACTAATCGTTGACTTCGTTCCAAACCACATGGGGATCGATCCGCGAGCGAATCTGATGTGGCGCAGCGTACTGGAAAATGGCCCCTCTTCTCCCTTTGCGGATTTCTTTGACATCGACTGGGACCCTCTAAAGCCTGAGCTAAAGAACAAAGTTCTGCTGCCCATTCTGGAAGATCAATATGGAGCGGTTCTGGAGTCCGGCCTGTTAAAAGTTCGCTTCGAACGCGGAGACTTTTCGCTGCAATATGGCGATAACAATCTTCCTCTTAATCCCCGGCAGATCCGGGTGGTGTTGCTGCACCGGCTGGACAGTCTCCGCGAGCGGATGCCGGAACAAGACGCCGATTTTCGCGAACTCCTGAGCATTATCTTCCATCTCGAGCACATTCCACCGTTTACAGCGACCTCGGCGGACCTGGTCGCTGACCGCGACCGCGAAAAGGTCATCGCCTCCGAACGTTTGGAAACGCTGATCCAGAAGTCTCCGGACATCGGCCGTTACCTCGAGGAGAACATTGGCGAGTTCAACGGAAAACCTGGCACCCCGGAGAGTTTCAATCTGCTGCATCAGCTTCTCGATCTCCAACCGTACCGCTTATCGTACTGGAAGACCGCGAGCCACGAGATCAACTACCGCCGCTTCTTCGACGTCAATGAGCTCGCCGCGATCCGCACGGAAACACCGGAAGTGTTCGACTCCATTCATGTTTTGATTCGCGAACTAATCCGGCAAGGATTGGTAACCGGATTACGGTTGGACCACGTGGACGGTCTGTTCGATCCAAACCAATATTTTGCCGCCTTGCAGGAGCGTTGTGCGCCGCCCGCGGGCCCGCTCTATGTCTTGGTTGAAAAAATACTGTCGGCCGGCGAAATCCTGCGCCCGGACTGGGCCGTGCACGGCACCACCGGGTATGAGTTCTTGAATGACGTTGCCGCACTTTTTGTTGATGCCGCAAACGCCGCCGCCATGCAGAAGCTCTACGCGAACTTCACGGGGCGAAACATCCCGTTCGCCGACCTCGTTTACAAGTGTAAAAAACTGATTGTGGCCACTTCCATGGCCAGTGAATTGAAACTTCTGGCGCAAAAGCTCAATCGCATCTCCGAATCCAACCGGCGTTATCGGGATTTCACACTGGACAGCTTGCAGGAAGGCCTGCGCGAAGTGGTCGCCTGCTTTCCGGTCTACCGCAGCTATTTCACACCCGATGGCCACGACCGTTTTGACGACAATGCCGTCGAAATTGCCGAGTCGGAAGCCCTTCGCCGCAATCCCGCGTTGGAACCCTCCATGTTCGCCTTTATTTGCAAAATGCTTTTTCCTGAACCAACGCCGGGAATGCCTGTGGAGGAATACCAGCGGCGTGTGAAATTCGCAATGAAATTTCAACAATACACGGGTCCGGTGCAAGCCAAAGGCGTCGAAGACACCGCGTTCTATCGCTACGGCCCGCTGCTTTCCTTGAACGAGGTCGGCGGCGAACCGGCGCGATTCGGACGCACTGTGGATGAATTTCATCATGCCAATCTCCAGCGCAGAGAGCACTGGCCGCTCTCCATGCTGTGTACCGCGACGCACGACACCAAGCGCGGAGAAGACGCTCGCTGCCGCATCAGCGTCCTTTCTGAGATCCCCGATGAATTTCAAGAAGCGCTGGCGCACTGGGCGGAAATAAACGCGAATCTGAAAACTCCGGCTCGCGGAAATCCTTCTCCAGACCGCGCCAACGAATATTTGTACTATCAGGCCTTGCTTGGCGCCTGGCCGCCCGACGCGGCCGGCCAGCCTTCCGGCCAGTTTGTGGACCGCATGCAGGATTACATGTTGAAGGCCATAAATGAGGAAAAGATCCACACCAGCTGGATTCATCCCAACCCGGACTACGACAAAGCGCTCCGCGATTTCGTCCAAGGCACTCTCACCGGCGCGGGAGGAAAGCGTTTTCTTGACAGCTTCTTGCCGTTCCAGCAGCGCATCGCCTCCGCCGGAGTAATAAACTCGCTGGCGCAACTGGTGCTCAAGATTACCTGTCCTGGCGTGCCGGATTTCTACCAAGGAACAGAGCTATGGGATCTCAGCCTGGTCGACCCCGACAATCGCAGGCCCGTAGACTTCGGCCGCCGAAGTGCCTTTCTCCGGGATGCCCAGCCGATTCTCGACGGAAAGTGCGCGCCGGACAAACAAAGAGAATTGCTATCCGAAATGCTCAACCGCTGGTCCGATGGCAGGATAAAATTATTTTGCACCGCAGCAGGCCTGCAGCTCCGCCGCGCCTTCAGTCATCTTTTCCTTGACGGCGAGTACGCGCCGCTGACTGTCCAGGGCCAACGAAGCCTCCACGCCATCGCGTTGGGCCGACGACTGGGTCCAGACGCGGTCATCGCCATAGTGCCGCGACTGACCGCCAAGCTTTGCACCACCAGCTCGCCGTTTCCTCTGGGACCACAATGCTGGGCCGACACCTCAGTGCTCTTGCCCGAAGGATTCCTCGGAAGACGTTACCGCAATGTTCTGACCAATGAAACTCTCGACGCGAAAACTCACATTTCGTTGAGCAAGGAGTTTGCAATATTGCCCGCCGCGATTTTAATCGCAGCGTAGAATGTTGGTAATACCCTATGTTCGGGGCGAGTTGGCGGAAAGCTCGACCATCTCTCGCGAGTTCAATCGTCTTGAAGGAGGTACCCGGAGCCATGATCCATCGAATGATCCCCATTTTCGTCCTTGCCTTGTTGGCGGAGTCCGGCGCCCTTGCTTTCCAAACGAACACAAAAGCCGCGCCAACCTCCAAGGCTCCGACCTACACGCCTGCGGAGTACAACCAATACATGGCCGCCACGCAAACCGCCAATGTAGAGGGCCGCATCGCTGCTCTGGATGTTTTTTCCTCCAAGTATCCGCATTCGACGCTGTCGCCTTTTCTCTACCAAACGTATTGCTCCAGCTATGAGGAAGCCAAGAACTATCCAAAAGTAATTGAATATGCGGATCGATTTCTTGCTCTCAAACCAGCCCCCGATGCTGCCGCGCAGTTAAGAGTGCTTGCGGCCCGGACCAGGGCCTTCGAAATCTCGTACTCCAGTACCGATCCGGACAGCCAGCAATTCCTACAGGAAGGCCGCGATGCTGGAACCCGCGCCATCCAACTTCTGTCAGAAATTCCGAAACCTGAAAATATTTCAGCCGAGCGTTTTGATCAGGAGAAGGTAACCACCCGCGCGTTTTATGAGTTTGCCGTCGGATTCGCGGATTTCGAGCTTCGGGACTACAAAGAAGCGCTGCCGCATTTGCAACTAGCCGCTGCAAGCA
This sequence comes from uncultured Acidobacteriota bacterium, assembly GCA_963788495.1. Lineage (GTDB taxonomy): Bacteria > Acidobacteriota > Terriglobia > Acidiferrales > UBA7541 > Acidiferrum. Next base: position 11,305 of record CAWBGX010000012.1, read on the forward strand.
ATGATAAAGATCCGTTCAATTCTCTTCGTCTCGGCGTGAGCTATTTGCGAATTACTCCTCCGGCGTATTTGGATGGCTTTTGGGCCTTGGCGCGCTCCGTAGCGCTGAAGGGAGCGAACCAGCAAAAGGTGCGAGCCTACTTGAAATCTCAACTCGTGCGATATCAGCAAAGCGCGTGCGATCAGGCCGTCGATGAAGAGGTCGTGCAACTGGTTGCCCAGGCCGCCACCCAAGCCGCCCGACCCGCTGACCTCGAAATTCCGAGTGCCGCCGATCTCCAAAAACTCCGCGAAACCGCTGGCCCACTCTTGGACGAATTGCGCCCGGACGACGCCAATTCACACCGTCTTTGGCTCGCGGTATGTGGTCTCGAATTTCCCGAGGTCGTCGTAAAGGTTCTCAGCATGGCGAAGACCGACGATTCCACGGTTATCCAGGCGTTTCGCGCTCCAACTGCCGAAGAAATGCAAAAGGGCACGGATCCAAACATGGAAATTCATATCCTCGACCAACCGGACGTCGAACGCTTGAAGCCGGAGACCATGATTCACTTTCGCGGCACCTTGATCGCCGTACGTCATGATCCATTCTTGCTGTCGTGGGACAAAGCGCAGGTCAACGCGGAAGACATTCCGCCGGTGGTCGTCGAGAAGCCCAAAAAACGTACTTCTCGAAAAAAACATAATTAGCGAACGGCCTTCTTATCCGGCTTGGCCGGCCTATTTGCCGCCATTCGAATACCCAATCCTGTTGCGGATACTACCCGCGGCCGAATTGTTTGCTATGGTGCCGGCAATCCCCGTGGCCCCGGCTCGTGCCGTCAAACGCCGGAAACGGGTATCGGCATGGCAACCGATTTCAAATGCAAATCGCGTTGTGGAAATGGAATTTCAATTCCCGCTTTGCGGAAATTCTCGAAGATCGCGAAGTACAGGTCGCTCGTCAGCACCTTCGGCGTTTGCACTTGCCGCACGGTCCATACTCGCAATTCAAAATTAAGCGCGCTGTCTCCAAAACTCAGAAATAGCACGTCGGGCGGAGGGTCCCCGAGCACGTCTGGGTGGCTTCGCGCTGTCGCCATCAGAATATCCCGCACTTCGGCAGGATTGCTTCCGTAGGCCACTCCCACGGAAAGTGGGAATCGCACACTGCGGTCGTTCGCCGTCCAGTTGACCACCCGGTTGGAGATGAATTCCGAGTTGGGCACAATGATCACCACATTATCGTTGGTGCGCACCCAGGTGCTGCGGCTGGCCATTCGCACCACGTCGCCCAAAACCCCTCCCACTTCCACGCGATCACCCAGTTTGATGGGCCGTTCGAAGAGCAAAGCTAAGCCGGAAACGAAATTGTTTGTGAGGGTTTGCAAGCCGAGCCCAACCCCAATCCCCACCGCTCCTCCCAGCACCAGCAAACTGCTCAGGTTGACGCCCGACGTCTGCAGCCCGACGACCAGCCCAGTTAGAAAAAGCACGTAGCTGGCGATTCTTGCATAGGCGTACTTTTGGCCGACGTCCAGAGAGGTGCGAGACAGCAGTCGATTCTGGAGCACCCTCCGCGCAAGACCGGTGGCGATGCCCAGCAAAACCAGAAACGCCGCCAGCTTTACGGCAGAAGTCAGTGTTATTGGAAGGCTGCCGAGATGCAGGATGGGGCGGGTAAGTACCCGGTATAGTCGGCTCCCCGCCCAGTCGCTTTGGAATCGTTGCCCAGGCGGCGAGTAGAAGAGAAATGTGCCAAGTCCTAACACCACAAGAACTGCTGCCAACATCCACAGAACTCTTGCGCTTTTCACAGTGATGCTCCTGTCCGCTCACTCGACACTCTGAAATCACTCAGCGCATGAGCGAGGTGCAACCCAGCTTCACAAATTCACTGAAACAAAGACAGCCCAACACGTCTGTTCCGGTCTTGGCATTTTTCAGGCGGGTGCTCCAGGCCACCGGAAACAGGCTTCGTACGCGTTCCTACCGTAGAGCCAGTTCGGGTAGCTCATGGTCCCGCTATCGCACCGCTGGCAAAAACTCAAACTAACTGACAAATATATCGGCCTAGAATCTGCGGCACAACGCAAAAATCATTAAGGCGCTTATATCTTGTTGGGCGGCAAGGATGCGAATACTACTCGTGGGCCGGTCGCCGGCTTAGACAACCACTTTTCCAATCGATAGAAACGCTTTGGAAAATAGTCTCTCTGCTTCGTTTCACGTCACGTTACGTGAAAGGCCTTTGTAGCGTGGGCGAGGTTGGGTATCATGCACGCTCGTGTCAGCGTGAAATAAGGCAAGAACTTGGCATGTAACGGGGCGCGTAACTCCGATAGAAAGCTGGAATGAGGTGCTTGTGCGGAAGGCCACCAAATTTCTGATGCTGCTGCTCGCGGCGGTCACCCTCGCTTTGATCGTGGCCGCGGCCCCGAAACGCGCTTTGGTTTTTACCCGCGTAAACGTCATCGACGCGACCGGCATTCCGGTCCAGCCGGATATGACCGTCGTCATCCAGGGCCGGCAGATTGTCGATCTTGGAAAAAGTGGCAGCGTGCCCATTCCACAAAACGCTCAGATCGTCGACGCTCGCGGCAAATTTCTCATTCCCGGACTGTGGGACATGCACGTCCACGAGATTTTTGGCGACTGGCTGCCCCAAGATGAAAAAGTCATTCCACTCCTGTTCGTCGCCAACGGCGTCACCGGCGTGCGTGACATGGGCGGCGATCTGGAACCTTTGAAGCAATGGCGCTCGGCGATCGCCGAGGGCAAGCTTCTCGGGCCGCGCATGGTCATTGCCGGTCCCATGCTCGACGGGCCGGTTCCGCAGTTTCCCAGCTCCGCGCCGGTGAAAACGGCGGAGGACGGAAGGCGAATCGTCGATGAGCTGAAAAACGCCGGCGTGGATTTTATCAAGATTCAATCGCTGATTCCGCGCGACGGTTATTTCGCCGCGGCCGACGAAGCCAAAAAGACTGGCATCGTCTTTGCCGGCCACGTCCCGGACGCGGTTCGCGCCGTCGAAGCCTCCAACGCCGGACAAAAAAGCATCGAGCATCTGACCGGCGTGTTCGAGGGATGCTCCTCCGTCGAGGACGAACTAATGAAAGAGCCTCGAGGACCAGGTCGCGGCAGATTCCTGGCCACTTACGATCCGGCGCGAGCGAAAGCGCTCATCCAGCTGTTCGTCAAGAACCAGACTTGGCAGGTGCCCACGCTGTTTTGGGAGCAAGGCGAGTGGCTGATCGAGCAGACCAACACGGGACCTGACCCGCTACTAAAATATGCCCCGGCCGCCTGGAGAGAGCGCACCTGGCCGATGTTCACGTCGGACATCACCAAGCACTGGTCGACCGATCCTCTTGCCGACCGCGAGAAATTCGTGCAGAAGGAATTGCAGATGGTCGGCGAGATGCACCGCGCCGGAGTACCCATCCTCGCCGGAACGGACACCGCGGCGGGCGTTCGCGTTTACCCGGGCTTTAGTCTCCATGAAGAACTGGCGCTGATCGCGCGAGCGGGACTCACGCCCATGGAGACTCTGCAGACCGCCACGCGGAATGCCGGCCAGTACCTGGGGCTTTCCGACACCGGCACGATCGCGAAAGGAAAGCGAGCCGACCTGGTGCTGCTGGATGCCAATCCCTTGGTTGACATCGGCAACACCCGGAAGATCCGCAGCGTGGTTCTGGCCGGCCGCTTTATGTCCCGCGGCGACTTGGATGGTTTGTTGCGCGAAGTCGAGGCCGCCGCCGCGGCATCGAAGTGAATTTAGATGAAGCCGTGGAGTGAAGTCGCCGGGCCGTCAATCACTCGTCTTTCGCATCCTCACTTGATTCTTTCTTCGAGGCTCCATCGGACTTACGATCGCTGGCCGTGGTGATCAAAAAACTGGCCAGGTCGTCCAGTTCCGCGCGGCTCAACATCGATCCGTAGGTCGCGGGCATCAACGATTCCGCCGGCCTGGTAATATTCTCGACGGCGGACTTCAGGAACAGATGGAAGCCGCCATCAACGGCTTGCAATTGCAACGAAAAGTTGTCTTCGTTCCTCACCATGCCGGAATATTTTTGCCCGTCACGCGTAGTTACCACGGCAATTCCGGCGGACGGCTCGCCGGCCTTATTGGGGTTGGTGATGGCCTCGCGCGTTTCATCCGCCGAATGCGTGCGCCCAAAAATGGAGAGGTCCGACGCAATGAACCCGCCTTGGCCCTCGATGAGGTGGCACTCCGAACACTTGGCCCGCCCGAAAAACAGCAATTTCCCATTGTGCGGATTGCCCAAAAGCCGCGCGGCAGTCTCCGTTTTTCCCTGCAGCACCCGGAGATATTTCACCAGTGCCTCAATCCGGGCAGTGTCCAGGGTGGCGAAGGACGGCATTCCCCCGTCCGGGTCGCCATCCTGAATGATGCGAAAAATCCGCGCGTCGGGTAGCCGCTGTACGCTCGGTCGCGTCGCGATATTTGGCGCGCGCTCGCCCCCGCGCCCATCGAGCCCGTGGCACGCCGCGCACCTGCTCTGGAAAGTCTGGCGGCCTTCGGCAGAGGATTGGATCTCCGACGGCGGCGCATTCACGGAACGCCGCGGAGCATGCTGCTGCGAGCTCAAGCCGGTGGCCCAAAACAAGCAATAGCAACTCGCGGCCAGCCAAATGCTCACACCACGAATTTCGAAATGAGTGTTCTTCTTATGGTTCATAGCTTCTGTTCCGAGGCCGTCCGGTGTCGCGCCCTGCGCCGGACTCACACCCTCATCTCGCTTTCGCGGAGTTGTCGGCTTCTCAAAACTGAAAGCTGGCGCCGCGGAAATGAAAATACTTTTGCTGTCCACTACTCTGATACTGTAGCGCTTCGGCGCGTGTCAACTGCTTTCTGCTCCTCAGCATTCCGGCACGGCAGAAATCTTTCGATGCGCAACGGGCGGCAATGATACCCCTATTCCGTTCCACGCGCTTGCCCTCCTCCGAACCGGCGGGCCGCAGCGTCCACAATCTGTGATTCCGATCGCTCGAAAGCCATTCGTGGAAACCATTCGTAAGGAAGAGGGCGACGTCCGCGTTTCGTCCCCCACACGCCGCCCCCCTTCCACGCCAACCCGGAACAGTGCTACAGTGCGCCCGGTTCGAAATGATCAGGAGTAGATCGATGATGAAAGCACCAGCTCGCTCAGCGCCCTCGCGCCAATTCAAGGCCATCCTCTTGCCAAGCGCCTTGCTACTAGCAGGAGTCGTCGCATCAGCACTGTCTCCCTGGACCAAGGCCGATGCGCAAGCGCCGGCCACCAGCGATGACGCCTCACTCTTGGAGGAATTCCGCCACGTGGAAGTCGCCTCTGTCTCCGATGCTCTGGAGCAAGCCAGCGGCCGAACCATGTACCTGTCGCATCGCATGCGTCCCATTTTCCCCTCTAAATTTGCAGGTTTTGCTCTTACCGTGCTCCTCAAGAAAGAAAAGAACGACGATCCCAACGCGCTTTCGGGCATGCTCGCGGCCATCGACCATGGCTCTGCAAATTCCGTATACGTGATGGTGGTGGAAGACGGCGCCGATATCGCCGGGATGGGCGGCCTCATGGGCACAGCGATGGCCGCGCGAAATTTCTCGGGCGCGGTGATCGACGGCGGTGTGCGAGATACGGCCTACCTTCAGAAGATCGGCTTTCCCGTCTTCGCCCTGGGCAACGTCCCCTCCACATCCGTCGGCCACTATCGATTTGCCGGCGCGAATATCCCGGTTATATGCGATGGAGTTTCCGTAAGCCCCGCGGATATCGTGGTCGCCGACGCCGACGGCGTGGTCATCGTTCCGCGTGCTTCCGCCCCGCGCGTCCTGGCTCTGGCCCAGGAGATGGACTTCAAGGAGCACTCCATGTACGCCTATATCGAAAAGCTGAAATCCATCGAAGAGGCCGTGAAGAAATTCGGGCGGCTCTGAACGAGGGCAGAGGCGAGCGCCGTGTTTCCGGAAAAATTGCCACTGGATTTCCCGCGAGGTTCTGTAGTATAGACACTTTCACCAGATGATTTGTATTTTCATTTGTGCGTCGCCCGTTTCACCGAGCCAGGAAGCGCAAACGTGCCGGTCGTAGCCAAACGCACCTATACCATCACCTCCCTGCAACGCGGCCTGCGTCTGCTGGGCCTCTTTGCGGGCGAGGAGCGCAGCCTGTCGGCCACCGACGTGGCGCGCCTTTCCAGCCTGCCTGTCAGCACCGTGCATCGTTTCCTGGTCAATCTCGAATCCGCAGGTTTTCTGAACTGCGATAGCGCCGGCCTGTACCAACTCGGAATCGCCTGCGTCTCTCTAGGCCACGCCGTGCGCGGACAACTCGATGTCCGAAGAGCCAGCCTGCCCCACCTGCAAGAACTGAATCGCCACACCCGCGAGACCGTCCATCTGACCATTCGCCACGGACTGTCCGCGGTTTATATCGAAAAGCTTGACTCCCCCGAACCGCTAAGCATCCACTCGCGCATCGGTGCCACCGTCCCCCTGTACTGCACCGCGGTTGGAAAAGTTCTGCTCGCTTATCTTCCCGAAACCGAGCGCGAAAAGATCCTGGATCAATTGGAGCTGAAACGCTTCACGGAGAACACCGCCAGTAACGTACAGGAACTACAGGCGGAATTGCAGCGCACCAGGAAAAGGGGCTACGCCTGCGACCTAGAGGAGCACGAACCTCACATTCGTTGTATCGCGGCACCCATCTGGGATCACGCGGGGATCGTTAACGCCAGTCTAAGCGTTACTGGGCCGGCTGTGCGCATGTCTGCCGCCCGCTTGCGCCAGATCGCCCCTCTGATTTGCGACGCCGGCCTCAAGATCTCCGAACAATTGGGTTATCAGGCCGCAAAAAAGATTCGCCCGCCCTTTACTCCGCCGTCGAGACCAGTTGTCTCCGAGGGCTTCGGGAAGCGGGCCCTAAAACGGACATGATCCACAAAGGCGGCGCAGTGCATAAAACACGGGTTGGGAAACGCCGCATTCTGTACGCCATGCTTCTCTGCGCAGGCTTCGCGGCTCTCGCCGCCGCGCAGGAGAAACCCGCTCTTGACCTGCACTCGATGATCGAAGTACAGCCCACCGATCTTGCCGTCCAGCCGCCGGGAGCAAATTGGATCTCCTACAACGGCGACTATTCGGGTCGCCGGTTCAGTGGCCTCGCCGAAATCAATGAACATAATGTCGGCAGCCTGAAAGCGCAGTGGGTCTTCCATCTGCAGGATTCGAACGCCCTGGAGGTCACCCCGGTAGTGGTGAATGGCATCATGTTCATCACCTCGAAAAACGATGCTCTGGCGCTCGACGCGCGAACCGGTCGCATGATCTGGCGTTATTCGCGTTCCATCACGGAAGGCCTGATCGACGACGCCTCCCAGCATCACAATCGCGGCGTCGCCGTTTGGCGCACGCGAGTTTTCCTGGAAACCGACAACGCCCACCTGCTCTGCCTGGACGCCCGCTCCGGCCATCTTCTTTGGGACGTCCCCTATGCCGAGGGCAACAAGAATTACGGCGCCACCAGCGCTCCCCTGGTCGTTAACGGCAAGGTTCTGGTGGGCACCTCCGGCGGCGACGACGGAGTTCGCGGATTCATCGCGGCATTCGATGCGCAGACCGGTAAAGAGGCCTGGCGTTTCTGGACCATCCCAGCTCCCGGCGAATTCGGCTCTTCGAGTTGGCCAGGCCAAATGTATCTACGCGGTGGCGGCACCACGTGGATGCCTGGCACCTACGACCCGGAGCTGAATACCCTGTACTGGGGCACCAGCAACCCCGCTCCCGATTTCGATGGCGCGCCCCGGCCCGGCGACGACCTGTATACCGACTGCGTGCTCGCTCTGGACCCCGATTCCGGCAAATTGAAATGGTATTTCCAGTTCACGCCGCACGATCTTTTTGATTATGACGCGACCGAGACCCCCGTTCTGCTCGACGCCGTCTATAAAGGACAGCCGCGAAAACTGCTCGTCGAAGCCAACCGCAACGGCTTCTTGTACGTTCTTGACCGCACCAATGGCAAATTTCTCTCGGCGACTCCTTTCCTGCAAAAGGTAACTTGGGCGAAAGGAATCGGCGCCGACGGCCGCCCGATTCGCGCCAACCTGGAGCCCTCCGACGAAGGAACCGAAGTATGTCCCGGGTTCGCTGGCGCTACCAACTGGTATTCGCCTTCCTACAATCCGGCCAATCATCTCTTGTACTTTTTGGCCCTGGAAGACTGCGGAGTTTTCTTCAGGAAGCCGGAGCGTTTCTCCGAGGGACAAACTTACTACGCCACCGGTGTCCGCCGCCCGCGGGGAGGCAAGCGGCAAAAGCTGCTGTTGGCCTACAACCTCGATAAAGATGCTTTCGAATGGCGCTATCCGCAGCTAGGCGACGGCGATTCCTCGGGCGGCACCATGACCACCGCGGGAGGCCTGGTTTTCTTCGCCGACGATGCGGAATCCTTTGAAGCGGTCGCCGCCAATACCGGCGCCCCGCTCTGGCACTTCACTACGGGACAACGAATGCGCGCCTCTCCCATGACTTATGCCATACAAGACAAGCAGTACGTGGCAATTGCTTCCGGCAGCGATATTTTCACTTTTGCGTTGCCCTGAGGACTACGACTTTTCAAGTACGACCCTGAGAGGAGAAACAAAGAAATGCTATCCAACCTGTTCACACGCAGAGCGTTTGCCGGCCGAATCGCTGCACTCGTTTCGGGCCTGGGCTTGACCGGAGCGGCCGTTCCTTCGCTCGCAGGCAAGACCAAAGACAGCACCGGCGGCGTCCAAAAACTCGGCTACGACGGCAAGCCCGCCACCGGCGGCGGTTTTATAACCCCGCTGATTGTTCACAACAAAGTCATCTATATCGCCGGCCAGGGCGCCCATTCTCACGATAAGGGCGAGAACTTTCCCATGGACATTGACAACCACACCAAACACGTCATGGAAAGCGTGAAAACGCTCGTCGAAGCCGGCGGCGGCTCCATGGACAGCATTTTGCAGCTCACTGTCTACCTCGCCAAGATCGAGGACTACGACGGCATGAACAATGTTTTCAAGACCTACTTCCCGCATGGTGGCCCTGCGCGCACGACCGTGGCGGTCGCCGCTCTTCCCGGCAATTCGCTCGTGGAGATCAACTGCACCGCCGCCGTCACACGCAGCTAAGAAAAGGAGCGAATCATGGCGCTGAATCTTGCATGGACTCGCCGAACGTTTATCGGAAGCCTCGGTGTGATGGCCGGCGCGATGTGGAACGCCAAGAAGCTGCTGGCCGGTGCGCGTCCGCCGGGCGCCGCCGACAAGATCTCCGGCTTCGGCGAGTCCGGCAATGTTTACGACGAGTTGGGCGTCACCACGGTCATCAACGGTCAGGGCACTATGACCGTGCTCGGCGGCTCCCTGATGCGTCCGGAGGTCGAGGCGGTCATGGCGCTGGCCGGGCGCCACTTTGTGAGTGTTCCGGACTTGGAGGTCGCCGCCGGAAAGCGCATCGCGGAGTTGCTCAAACTGCCGGACGGCTATTCCGCCGTGGTCACTTGCGGGGCGGCCGCGGCGATGCAGTCCGGCCTTGCGGGTATCCTCACCGGTGACAATCCGCAATTCATCGAACAGCTTCCGGACCTCACCGGAATGAAATCCGAAGTGATCATCCAGAAGTCGCATCGCAATCCGTTCGATCACCAGCTGCGCGCCACCGGGATCAAGTTGGTGGTCATCGAATCTCGCGAAGAGCTGCGAAAAGCCATCAATCCCAAAACCGCGATGATGCATTTCTCAAACTTTGCCAACGCTGCGGGCGAGATCAAGGTCGATGAATGGCTGAAGCTGGCCAAGGAGAACAACATCCCGGCCTTTATCGACGCCGCGGCGGACACCCCGCCGGTCTCGCATCTCTGGGACTACGCCAAAATGGGCTACGACCTCATCGCCTTCAGCGGTGGCAAAGCCATCCGCGGCCCGCAATGCGCCGGAATCCTGATGGGAAAGAAGGATCTGGTTGCGTACGCGCTTCTCAACAACAGCCCTCACGAAGATACGCTTGGGCGCTGCGCGAAGGTTGGCAAGGAAGAAATCGTTGGCATGGTGAAAGCCCTGGAGTTGTATCTCAAGGAAGACCACGAAGCGCTGACCAAGGAATGGTGGCGGCGTCTCGACTCTGTTTCCGGCGAAGTCAGTCGAGTTCCCGGGGTCAGCACCGCGTTTTCCGTGCCGGACATCGCCAATCATGTGCCCCACATGCAAATCAATTGGGACCCGCGCCGCATCACTCTGACGCCCCAAGACGCCTCCAAGGAACTAAAGAGCGGAAAACCATCCATCGTGATTGAACACAACGCCAATGGGCTGGGCATGAATTCGTTCATGCTCCAACCCGGCGAGGAAAAAATCATCGCCGAACGGCTGGTTCAGCTTTTCAAAGCACATTCCGTCTAAGGAACCATGCCCACCACCGACGAACTCTCATGCCGGCAGACTAGAACGCCCTGGGCCGGAGCCAACTCGTGAGCCCCAAGGCCACCAGCAGCGTCCGCTGGTTCCTGGTCGGATGGCTATTTGTCCTGAGTGCCGTAGCTTTTCTGGACCGAGTCAACCTCTCGGTTGCGGGAAGTTCCCTGGCCAACGAGTATCGCTTGACCGACGTCCAACTGGGCTTCCTGTCCACCGTGTTTCTCTTGGGGTACGCGCTATTCCAGACTCCTTCCGGATGGCTGTCGGATCGTTTTGGCCCACGGCGAGTGCTTTCCGGTGGAGTTCTATGGTGGGGAGTTTTCACCGCGCTCACCGCCGCCGTCCCAGTCACGCTCGCCAAGCCAATTTTGTTGCTAATCGCGATTCGCTTTCTTCTCGGCGCCGGGGAAGCCGTGATGTACCCGGCATCCAATCAGTTTGTGGCTCGCTGGATTCCTACCCAGGAACGCGGCCTCGCCAACGGCTGGATCTTCGCGGGAGTCGGTGCGGGCTCGGGTATGTCGCCGTCGCTGGTCAGCTACATCATGGTCCATCATGGCTGGCGCTCGTCTTTTTGGCTGTGTGCCGGGATTGGCTTGGCGGTGGGAGCCGTCTGGTATATCGCCGCTCGCGATACCCCCAGTCAACATCCTCTGGTTTCCGCATCCGAACTGGCAACCATTCGCGCGGGACTCACGTTCAAGTACCCTGCGGCGAATGGCGCGACGAAACTCGCTCCAGGGGAGCAGAAGCCGAGAACGATCGTGCCGTGGACAACCATCCTGAGCAGCAAGAATGTTTGGGCGGTTACTCTCAGCTACTTTTGCTACGGATACGCCGCTTGGATTTTCTTCAGTTGGTTCTACATCTATCTGGCGAGAGTGCGCGGCTTGAATTTGAAAGCCAGCGCTTTCTACGGAACGCTTCCCTTTCTGGCCATGGCGGCCTGCTGCCCTCTCGGTGGATTGCTCAGTGACTGGCTGACGCGGCGTGTGGGCCGGCGGAATGGACGCTGCGGTGTTGCCTTTTTAGGCCTCGGGCTGGCCGCGGTTTTTCTGGCGTTCGGCTCCAATGTGCAGAGTGCGCGCTTGGCCAGCGTGGTGCTCGCCGGTGGCGCTGGGGCGCTCTATCTCTCTCAGAGTTCTTTCTGGGCGGTTAGTGCGGATATCTCCGGCGCATTTTCGGGATCGGTTTCTGGATTTATGAATATGGGCGCGCAACTAGGCGGAGCTCTCACCGCTTCTTTGACACCCGCCATCGCGCAGCGCTGGGGATGGACCGCGTCGTTCTTGGTCGCCGCGCTTTTGTGTGCCGTCGGGGCCCTGGCCTGGCTGGTGGTCGACCCGGAGCGCTCCCTGGTCCCGGCCGCGACTCGCGCCTGACCATCTCGGCATGGAGGTTAGTCGGATTTCACGATCATGACGAAACTCAAAATCAAGCCCAAGGAAAAGTGCAAGTGGGACCTGGTCAGCCTCGGTGAAGTCATGCTGCGCTTGGATCCGGGCGATGTTCGCGTGGCCACCGCGCGCCAGTTCCACGCCTGGGAAGGCGGGGGCGAATACAATGTAGCTCGCGGGCTGAAGCGATGCTTCGGCATGGACACCGCGGTAGTTACCGCGCTCGCCGACAATCCCGTCGGCAGGCTGGTCGAAGATCTGATGCTCCAGGGCGGCGTCAATCTCGACCATGTGCGCTGGGTGCCTTTCGATGGAGTCGGGCGAAGCGTGCGCAACGGTTTGAATTTCACGGAGCGCGGATTCGGCGTTCGCGCCGCGCTGGGTTGCTCCGATCGCGGGCACACCGCTGTCTCGCAATTGAAACCCGGCGAGATCGACTGGGAAAAGATCTTCGTCCAGGAAGGCAGCCGCTGGTTTCACACCGGGGGCATTTTCTGCGCGCTTTCCGAAAGCACTCCGCTGGTGGCTCGAGAAGCGATGGAAGCCGCCCGGCGTTCCGGGTCGGTCATTTCCTACGACCTGAACTATCGAGCCTCTCTGTGGAGCTCCATCGGCGGCAAAGCCAAGGCCCAAGAAGTGAACCGTGCGCTCGCGCCCTTCGTGGACGTATTGTTCGGGAATGAAGAAGATTTCACGGCGGCCTTGGGCATTCCGGTCGTGGGATTCGACGAAAGTCATTCTCAAATCGATTCGGCAAGTTTCAAGCAAATGATCGCGGCCGTCGTTCAAAAATTTCCCAACTTGTCCGTGGTCGGCACCACCCTCCGCCGCGCCACCACCGCCACGCGCAACGACTGGGGAGCTATCGCGTTTCACGACGGGCAATTCCACGAAGCCACCGTCCGGGAAAATCTGGAAATCTACGACCGCGTCGGCGGCGGCGATTCTTTCGCTTCCGGTTTGATTTACGGCCTGCTGGCAGGACATGACTTAACCTGGTCGGTCGAGTGTGGCGCCGCCCATGGGGCCCTGGCAATGACCACTCCCGGAGACACTTCCATGGCAACTCTCCAGGAAGTTCTTCAGGTCATGAAGGGGCATACCGCCAGAATTGCGCGATGATCTTTCACGGTCGGGAAGAAAGGCTTGGAGCAATTCCGTGACACGGGACGAGGCAATCCAGAAGATCGCAGAGATTGGCATCGTGCCTGTCGTCAGGGCTCCAAGCGTGGACCTGGCCCGCCGCGCGGTCGAAGCCATGTGCGTCGCGGGCATTCCCATCGTCGAAATCACTATGACCGTCCCAAACGCCACGCAAGTGATTCGCGAAATCACCAAGGAGTATGGAAACCAGGTGATGGCAGGTGCTGGCACGGTGCTAACCGCCTCGCAGGCCGCGGAATGCCTGGACGCCGGCGCGGAGTTCCTGGTCAGCCCGGGATTTTCCGTGCAGGTGCTTCATGCCGCTCAGACTCACGGCAAACTGGCCATCCCCGGCGTGCTCACTCCCAGCGAGTTGATGGCCGCGGTTGCCGAAGGAGCTCAGGTCGTCAAGGTTTTCCCCTGTGGAAACGTCGGCGGTCCGCGGTATATCAAAGCCTTGAAGGCGCCTTTCCCGGACATCGCCATGATTCCGACGGGAGGCGTCAATCTCACCAACGCCGCTGAGTATTTCGCTGCCGGAGCCTTGGCCCTGGGCGTCGGTGCGGACCTCGTGAATGTGGCCGCGCTGCGCGAGGGCAAGACAGAAGAAGTCGTTGAAACGGCGAAGCAGCTTGTCGATACTGTCTCTCGCGCCCGACGAGCCAACCAGGTCTGATTTACCGGGCCGCGAATAAATGTCGCATCAACTCCTGCCGCTTCCGCTAAGCTCCCACGCCAAACCCGTTGACTCCTTTCCGCAGGCTGCCGAGCTGGAAAAAGAACTGAAAGCTGCCGTGCAGGGCGAGGTGCGTTTCGATCGGGGAAGCCGCGCGCTGTACGCCACGGACGGCTCCAACTACCGGCAGATTCCCATAGGACTGGTGGTGCCGCGGCACGATGAGGATGTGATGGCCGCGGTCGCGGCCTGCCGAAAGTACGGAGCGCCAGTTTTGTCGCGGGGCGCGGGAACCAGTCTGGCCGGTCAGAGCTGCAACGTCGCGGTGATTCTGGACTTCAGCAAGTACATGAATCAAATCCTGGAGATCGACGTCGATCGGCGGTTCGCGCGAGTCCAACCGGGCGTTGTGCTGGACTCTTTACGTGGTCAAGCGGAGGTCCACCAATTAACCTTTGCGCCGGACCCCTCGACGCACAACCGCTGCACCCTCGGCGGAATGATCGGCAACAATTCTTGCGGCACTCATTCCCTGCTGGGTGGAAAAACGGTCGACAACGTCGAGGAACTGCGAATCTTGCTATACGACGGCTCAGAAATGACCGTCGGTCCGACCAATGATGGCGATCTCGATTCCATCGTTGGCCAAGCAGGACGGCGCGGCGAAATCTACGGCAAGCTGCGCGCTATCCGCGACCAATACGCCGAACTCATCCGCACGCGCTTTCCGCGGATTCCCCGCCGGGTGTCCGGCTACAACCTGGATGAATTGCTGCCGGAAAACGGATTTAACGTGGCGCGCGCGCTGGTCGGAACCGAAGGCACTTGCGCGGTGGTGCTCGAAGCCAAATTGCGACTGATTCACAGCCCACAGCACCGCGCATTGGTAGGACTCGGTTACCAGGACGCCTTTTTCGCGGCCGACCACGTTCCGGAAATACTGCCTTTTCATCCCATCGGTCTGGAAGGTTTCGAAGGAAGCATCGTCGATGGCCTCGCGAAGAAGGGCGCGCCGAATCTGGACCTGCTTCCCGAAGGCCAAGGCATTTTATTGGTTGAATTTGGCGCGGATGATCCGAATGCAGCCCGTCAACCGGCGCTCGAACTGATCGAACGGCTGAAAAACGTGGCCGACCCTCCCAGTTCGCGCCTCTATACCTCCAAAGAAGCGCGGTCGGTCTGGCAGATACGCGAATCGGGGCCGCGTGCCGCGGCTTTTGCTCCGGGCGCGCCGGCCGAGTGGGAAGGATGGGACGACGCCGCTGTGGCGCCGGAAAAATTGGGCGCTTACCTCCGCGATATCCGGACGCTGATGAACGAGTACCACTACAAAGGCGCCTTCTACGGGCACTTCGGGCATGGTTGCATTCATATGCGCGTGAACTTCGATCTCGAATCAGAAAGCGGAATTCGCAAGTATGGCGAATTCGTCGAGCGCGCCGCCGACCTGGTGGTCAGTTATGGCGGCTCGCTTTCCGGGGAGCACGGGGACGGCCAGTCGCGCGGCGCTTTGCTGCCCAAGATGTTTGGTCCCGAGCTGATGAAGGCCTTTGGCGACTTCAAGGCGGCCTGGGATCCGGACAACAAGCTCAATCCCCACAAAGTGGTGAACGCCTACCTGCCGACGGAGAATTTGCGCTTGGGCGCGGACTACAAGCCGCTCCAACCGGAGACACACTTCCAATTTCCCGACGATGACGGCTCGCTCGCGAAAGCCTCGCTGCGCTGTATCGGGCTGGGCGCGTGCCGCAAGGGCGACGCCGGCACAATGTGTCCGAGCTACATGGTGACGCTCGAGGAAGAGCACAGCACGCGGGGCCGCGCGCACATGTTGTTCGAGTTGCTGCAAGGCGAAGTGGTGCGCGACGGCTGGCGGGACGAACATGTCAAGAAAGCGCTGGATCTGTGCCTGTCGTGCAAGGCGTGCAAGTCGGAATGCCCGGCCAACGTCGATATCGCAACGTACAAGGCGGAGTTTCTATCCCACTATTACGAGAACCAGCGGCGCCCGCTTCGCGCTCATGCCTTTGGCAGGATCGACCGCTGGGCTCACTGGGCATCCCTGGCGCCGGCGGTCGTTAACTTCCTCAACCGCGCACCTGGCTTCCGCTATCTCCTTCAAAAGGCTTTAGATCTGGCGCCGCAAAGACAAATTCCGCGGTTTGCCGCCGCCAGTTTTCGGCAGTGGGCACGAAAGCATCGAGGCGCCATTTTTGAAGTTGGCAAGAAACCCGTCACCGCCGGCGAGCGCGCCGTCGTTCTGTGGATCGACACCTTCAACAATTACTTCCGCCCGGAAACGAGTCGCGCCGCTTTGCAAGTGCTGGAGAATGCCGGCTTCACGGTCACAGCCTCGCGGCATCGCCTGTGCTGCGGTCGGCCGCTGTATGACTTCGGCATGCTGGACCTGGCCAAGGAATATTTGCAGCGCGTGCTGCAAGCTCTTGGTCCGGAGATTGACGCGGGCCTGCCCATCGTAGTTCTGGAGCCGAGTTGCGCCTCGGTGTTTCGCGATGAACTGCACAATCTATTTCCGGCGGATACCCGCGCGGCGCGGCTGGCGAAGCAGACGTTTCTGCTCAGCGAATTTCTGGAAAGGCAGGCTCCTGGCTACCAGCCCCCACGGCTGGACAGGAAAATACTGCTGCACGGCCACTGTCACCACAAAGCGCTAATGAAAATGACCGACGAGGAATCTCTTCTACGGAAGACCGGCGCGGACGTGGAGCCCCTAGATTCCGGGTGCTGCGGAATGGCCGGGCCGTTCGGCTTTGAAAAGGACAAGTTTCAGGTGTCGCAGGCGATTGGAGAACGAATCCTGCTGCCCGCGGTGCGCCGTGCCCCGCCCGACACCCTGATCGTCTGCGACGGCTTCAGCTGCCGCGAGCAGATCCTGCAGGGAGCAGGGCGGGAAGCCCTTCATTTGGCCGAGGCCTTGAAGCTGGGTCTGGACCGCCAAGGGCCGGAGACCTGAGCCGCTAGGTCCTTGGCAATATCATCTTTCAGATTCCGATGCCTGCCGCTGATGGGCTGGGCCAATCAGCAGCAAAGCGGAAGTAACGATAACCGTGTCCCGGGTCTACGCGCGGGCCGCACGCGCTTTCTTCCGCGGTACGTCTTCCTCGGATTCTTCCTGCTCTTCGCTACTCGCGGACTTGGCCTGAACGTTGATCTCTTCCGCGAGCTCAGTCAGCTTTTGGTCGGTCTCTTTCTCTTCCTCCAAGGTCTTCTCCAGCAAAGCGTTGGCTTCGCTTTCGCCGAGCAACTCCGCCCAGGTTTTGACGCAACCGTAGGCGGCAATTTCATAGTGCTCCACGCGTTGCGCGGCGGAGATTAGAGCGGCGTCCATGACCTCACCCTCGAAGTCCTCCGCCATCATCTCTTCCCCTTCTTTAACCAAGCCCATCATGCCGGCGCACTTCTTGCCGGTGGCTTTTTCCCCGAGCCCCCCGAAGATTTCCTCGAGCCGGCTGACGTGCTCGCGAGTCTGTTCCAGGTGTTCCTCGAACCCCGAGCGGAGTTTCTTGGACGTGGCGGCCTTCGCGAGTTTCGGCAAAGCCTTCACCAAGCGGTTTTCCGCGTCATACAGGTCCTTCAACTCGTCGATATAAAGCTCCTTCAGTGCTTGGTGCTCCATGGTCTCTCCTTTGAAAGGTTGCAGCGCGCCTCGGCGAGCTGTTTGGAAAGTACAAGGCAGGCGGAAACCCGACCATACCGGGATCTATCGATTGGAGCCGCAACCGCGATGTAGCCTCCGCGAGGAAAAGACCGAGCGGTCGGTCTGACCCACCGACCGAACCAATCACGGACTTGGCGGCCCGGCGCTGGCGCGCGTGCGCCACGCGGGCAGTTCGCGCTGCTCCAGCAAGGCCTCCGCTGCCCAGGATCCAAGATAGACCGAAAGAGCGACCCCATGGCCGCTGTAGGCTCCCAGGACGATTCCGCGGGAACTGGCTGGATGTCGAGCGAATACCGGCAGCCAACCGTCCGCAATGAGGATCGGTCCGCCCCACTGATGGCTGAAACGCACGTCCTTTAGTACCGGGTGCAGACCACGAACCCTGCGTCCAAGACCGGTGAGGAGATCCGCCGCCTGGCCGGCCGCCACGTCCAGCGTGAGCAGGTCGCGCCAATCGTTCAAATGTACAAGCCCGCTGCCAAAGATGGCGGTGTTTCCATCGAGCAAGCGCCCCCACAGGTAGGGATGGTCGATGGTATAAAACGGCTTCCCGGAGGCCAGTCCGAGGGCTTCCAGCCGCGAGTCGGTGAGCGGCTCGGTGGCCAGGGCCAGAGTGAACTTGGGCTGTGCGCTGCCTGCCAGATTGCTCAGCTCCAGCGATTGGGCATTGGTGGCAACCAGGACGCGGCCGGCCCGAACCTGTTTTCCGGCGACGGTCAGCACCACCGATGGATCGAAGGCGATGTTTTCGACGCGAGCATGCTCGAGAATCATCGCGCCGCGCTCCGTTGCGGCTCGAGCCAGCTGGGCTACTAGCTTGCCGGGGTTGATGGTGCCTCCCGGGACTTCTTTGGCCATCCGCAAGTTCCCAGAATCCGTCCATGAGATCGGCGAGTTGGGGTCGCTGAAGGTGCGGTTCAGCTCCCATACGCCGGGCAGACTGAGGTCCGGAGAGGCCCGCAACTCCCGTAGGATCTGCGAGAAACCGGCCAACACGTCGCCAAGTCCTGGAAGGTCACCGGCGGCCGTCTCCGCGAGAGCCAGGCCGCCGGTATGGCCACTGGAACCGGCGCCAATGGTTTCAGCCTCGAAGACCGCGACGGTTTTCTGCGGGTCGAGATGGCGAAGCCAGGCCGCGGCGGCGAGGCCGGTGAAGCCGCCGCCGACCACCGCGAAGTCTACCTCGGCGGGCAGCGGAGAGGGATCGGGATGGAAGTCGATGGTCCACGGGGCTTGGCCCCAAAGAGATGCGTGCGACGAACCCATGGCGGCTCCCGGGTGACGGCGAACAAAGCCAAGGACTTACTGA
This sequence comes from uncultured Acidobacteriota bacterium, assembly GCA_963788495.1. Taxonomy (GTDB): domain Bacteria; phylum Acidobacteriota; class Terriglobia; order Acidiferrales; family UBA7541; genus Acidiferrum. The sequence goes on from CAWBGX010000012.1 coordinate 29,942, forward strand.
AACACGTGGAAGATCGAATGTCCAGTTCCCAGGCTCGAAGGGGTTGGTGCCGCGCGCGGCAGACCCGCTTCCTTGGCGTGGGAATCCCGAAAATAGAGACTTTAGACTCCATCATTATGAGTCTAAAGACTCCTGCAAATAGAAGTCTACCTGGCTCCAGGTATCCCGACCTATTTGACTAGGCCCCAGGACCCTTAATTCGCATCACTCTCGACCTCTTTACATCCTTGCCTCTGCGGCTACAGTCAAGGTACGCGGATGGGTGTTGCTGGTTGACAAGTTCACCCCATGCGATGGCGGGAGGATTCAGATGCTGGTGCGTTCAACTCTAACGAGCCGCGTTGCGGAACGAAGGACGGCCCTTCGGTACCCACTGCGGCTGCCTGTAGTGTTTTCCTGGCAGGACGAGCGCGGACGAGTCCAGGGGAGCGACGGATACTGCCGCGATCTCGGCAACCGTGGCATCTACGTGCACTCGGAACTAGTCCCGCCGCTGGGTGTTGCTGTGGAGATGAACGTCTTTCTGCCGCGGCCAGAACACTCCATGCGCCCGTCGGAGATTCACGCCATAGGGAGAGTGGTGCGCTCCGAGCATGTGCGGTCGCCGCTGCAGGCTTGCGGCTTCGCAGCTATGAACCATACGACGCTGCTGCGCGAAACGCGCGATCAGAAGTTTCACGAGCAGGACTCCGCCTTGGACGAACTCGGGCTGGAGAGGGCCGAAGACGAGCGTGGAAGAACGTCAGGCGAGTAGGCAGCGATTGGGACACTACCAGATGCGATGGTTACCTGCACAGGTTCCGGGAAGTGCTGCGAGAGGTCAAGGGTACGCCGGGGTTACTTCGGTAGTACGGAGGTACTGCCATGTTGGCGAGGTACATCCGTACCTGTGGTTAGGGACGTATGGTCCATTGGCCGAACGGACAGGTGCTGGCAATGTGGCCAGGGTCAATCCGGAGGTCCGGCGGCAGCAATAAGAATTTGGCGTTAGCTCCAAGTGTCGCCGGAAGCTCGGCGCGGCAACTAATCGGAGCGCTTTGACGGTTGCCGGTTGGATCGGGTTTGGAAGAGCGATTTGGGACTCAGAGGGCGGAAGCTTGCCCAAATGCTGTGGCATGCAAACGTTACCGCCGGATATTAAGGCGAGTGAGGGGCGAGAAATGGCGAGCCAGTTGATACCGGGCGGTGGTCTGGGAGATTCCTCCGAAATGCTGGAAACATCGAATTTTGAAGGGCTTAACTTAGCGGCCAGGGCGGCGCAGCGATCCACGGAGCCCAACACGGATTCGTGGTATGCGCTGCGGGTAAAGCCCAATCACGAGAAGCCGGTGGCGGCGGCGCTGCGAGGCAAGGGTTTGCAAGAGTTTTTGCCGCTGCTGCGCAGCAAGAGACAGTGGTCCGATCGGGTAAAGATGATGGATCTTCCGCTGTTCCCGGGCTACCTGTTCTGCCGCTTGAACCTGGAAGACCGAATGCCGCTGATCACCACGCCAGGCTTTTTGTACATCGTGGGAGTGGGCAGAAATCCGGAGCCGGTGGATGAGAGCGAGATCCTGGCCATCCGATCGGTGTTGCGGTCGGGGTTTCCGGTGACGCCGTGGCCCTCGCTGATGGTAGGGCAAAAAGTACAGTTGAAACACGGGCCGTTGCGGGGCCTCGAAGGGGTGCTGACCAAGATTGCGGACCAGCACCGAATCTACGTATCGGTCACGCTGTTGAAGCGATCGATCTCGGTGGAAGTGGACCCGCTGTGGGTTCGGCCGATCGTTGCGACCGCAGGTCATTTGCATGACCCGATTGCCACTTCGCAAAGCAAGGAATTTTCCACACCAGCCTAAGAGGCTCAACCGATTCGGGGGTAAGAAATTGCGTAAAAAAGCAGATGGCCAAAAACTTTGTAACCGAGCCGCAAGAACGATGAAGATCGCCAGAATTGCGGGCTTGTGTCTGGCAGTTCCCTTCCTGGCCGGGAGTGCTCGTGGACAAGAAGCAGCGTCCGCGACGCCGCCGAGCGCTGCCAAAGCAGCCTGCGTCAACCAGGTGCGTTCCACCTATCTGTTGGGACCCGATGACGAACTATCGATCTCCGCTCCGGAGCTTGACGTGGTTCCCGGCAAGACCGTGCGGGTGGACGGCGAGGGCGACCTCCAGGTTCCGATGGTCGGGCGGGTGCACGTGGCGGGATTGACGGTGCAGCAGAGCGAGGTAGAACTTAACAAGCGCCTGAAGACTTACATTCGCGATCCGCAGGTCGCCATAGACGTCAAGGAGTTGCGCAGCCAACCCGCGTCGGTACTGGGCGCGGTCAACTCACCTGGGATTCATCAGGTTCAAGGACACAAGACCCTGCTGGAAATGATCTCCATGGCCGGCGGGGTCCGTCAGGATGCCGGCTACAGCATCCGGATCACTCGGCAGATGGATTGGGGCTGCATTCCCCTGCCGAACTCCACCATCGACGCTTCCGGCCGGTTCAGCGTCGCGCAAGTCAATTTGCAGGACATCATGGACGCCAAGACTCCGGAGGAGAACATCCAGATTCTTCCGCACGACGTCATCACCGTCCCCAAGGCGGAGATGGTGTTCGTGACCGGCGAAGTGAAGAAGTCGGGCGGATTCATTCTTGGGGAACACCAGTCCATGTCGGTTCTCCAGGCGGTATCGCTGGCCGAGGGCCTGGGACAGACGGCGGACAAAAAACACGCCAAGATACTGCGGCTGAATCCGGGAGCCGATCAGCGAGTGGAAATCGCCGTGAACCTCAAAGGGATCCTCGAAGGAAAGAGCAGCGACGTCACGCTGCAAGGCAACGACATTCTTTTCATTCCAGGTAACGCCGGCAAGAAAATAGCTCTACGGGTCATCGAAGCGGCGATTCAAACGGGGAGCGGCGTGGCAATTTATCGCCCGTAAGCATATCTCCGGTAAGGACCTGGTGCACAGCACGCGCGAACGCAAAACTTGCTAAGGGATGGGATAGCAGATCATATGTCTAAACACTTCAACAGAGTGAACAGCAACCGGATCCAGCCCGTGGCCGACAATTGGGGCGGGAACGAGCGAGCCTTGCCCGGACCCCAGGATCACCTGGCGACGCGGCATCCCGGATACGGCGAGTGGGTACCCGCCGAGGCGGTGGCCGACACTTCGCACTCGAACCTGTTCGAGTATTGGAACAAGCTGCAAAAGCGCAAGTTTGCGATCCTGGCGTGCATCGCCGTGGGTATTCTGGGCGGGCTGATTTTCAGCCTGTTCCAGACTCCGCTGTATCGAGCGGTTACGTCGCTGCAGGTCGACGACTTAAACGAGAATTTCCAAAACTTGAAGGACCAGGACCCCACTTCGGGCGGGGGCGCGGCAGAGTCCTACTTCCAAACGCAAATCAAGGTGCTGCAAAGCCGGGAAATGCTGGAGCGGGTGATCGCCAAGCTGCACCTCGCCGATCGAATGGCCGAGAGCGACAAGAAGTCTTTCTGGTCCAGGTGGACCCGGCGCCGTTCGGAGGACGACCGGATGTCCGCGGTCCGCGAAGAAGAGTTGATGCGGGACGTGCAACAGCACCTGACCGTGCAAGCTTGGGGAACAACCCGCTTGGCCGAAATTTATTACGAAGATCGAGATCCGCAAATCGCGGCGGACTTCGCTAACACCTTGGTGAGTGAATTTATCTCCTCGAGCCGCGAGTCCCGATGGGAAGCCACGCAAGGAACGGCAGAATGGCTCACCGGTCATCTGAATACGCTGAAAAAGAACCTGGAGGTTTCCGAGAACCAGCTACAGGACTATGCGCGCTCCTCGGGATTGGTGTTCACCTCGCAAAATGGCAACGTGGCCGACCAGAAACTCGAGCAGGTGCAGGAAGAACTCTCCAAAGCGCAATCCATCTTGACCGAGAAGCAAGCCAACTACGAGATGGCCAAAAGCAATCCGGTGGAGTCCTTGCCGGCTACTTTGGACGATCCGACCATGCGCGACTACCGGCAGAAGCTGACGGAGTTGCAGAGGCAACATGCCGAACTGTCGTCCACGCTGACTCCGGAGCACTACAAAGTCCGCAAGGTGGAAGCGGAGATCGCCGAACTGCAGGAGGCGCTCGAGAAGGAGCGCGGAAACATCCTGCGGCGAGCTTCGGACGAATATCAGGCCGCGCAGCGACGCGAGAGGCTGCTCTCTCGCTCCTACGACGAACAAGCCAGGACCGTTTCGGACGTGAACGGCAAATCCATCCGCTACAGCACCCTCAAGCACGAGGTCGATACCAACCGGCAGCTTTACGACGCCCTGTTGCTGAGGGTCAAGCAAGCCGGATTGGCCGCCGCCATGCGTTCGAGCAATGTGCTGGTGGTGGACACCGCCAAGCCTCCCGTGTTTCCGTACCGCCCCAATTTCAAGGTGAACGCAGCGCTTGGTCTGTTGAGCGGGCTTTTCTTCGGAGTGGCCTTCGTGCTGGTTAGCGAACGCCTTAACCGCAGCATCGAGTCGCCGGGCCTTTCGCCTTCGTATTTGAATCTACCGGAACTTGGTGTGATCCCCATGGCGGAGGATTCGCGACGCCGTTTGGATTGGTTCCCGGCGGCCTCGGCACCGACCTTGCAAATGGCGCCGCTGCCGAAGAATGGCCACACGGTCAAGGCGCACTCGCCAATTTCGGAAGCCTATCGCGGGGCGCTGTCTTCCATTCTGCTGCCCACTCTGAATGGAGCGGGCCGGCAGATTATCGTCATCACCAGTCCGGAGGCCGGCGCGGGCAAGACCACCGTGACCAGCAACTTGGGCGTCGCGACCGCCGAGACCGGACGACGGGTGCTGTTGATCGACGCCGATTTCCGGCGGCCGAGACTCCATCGGGTGTTCGACATGCCCAATAGCACCGGGCTCACGGATTTGCTGCGGCTCAATACTCCGATCGAAACCACGCCCTTGAAATCACTGGTACAGGGCACCAAGATTCCCGGCTTGAGCTTGATGACTAGCGGGCCGACCACCAACAGTCCCTCCACTTTGCTGTATTCGCCACGGCTGGTGGAGTTCCTGGAGCGCATGGGGAGAGAGTTTGACGTGGTGCTGATCGACGCTCCGCCGATGCTGCAATTTGCCGATGCGCGCATTATGGGCCGCTACTCCGACGGAGTCATCCTGGTGCTGCGCGCGGGACAAACCAAGTGGGAGGCCGCCATGTTGGCCTGCCAGCGCTTCGACGAGGATCGCACCCGGGTGCTGGGAACCATCCTGAACAGTTGGGATCTGAAAAACCATTACCGGTCGGCCTACAGCGACGCTTACAGCGATGCTTACGCCGACACTCACGAAACGTCACTGGAGCGCTAGGGACGAGTTGGCCGCCGGGCGGCCGGGGAAAGTAACGCCTAGAACGTGCCGATAGAAACGTCGTTCCGTAATAGCAGACCAAACCAGAAAGCAGACTCGATTCTAAACATGGCTGAAACCTGTTCACCGGCTCTGGTACTGACGCAAGCCCCGCCCTCGCGTGGGCTGTCGTTGCGCGCCAACTTTGCTTGGACTTTTGCGGGGAATATTGTGTATTCAGGCTGCCAGTGGGGCGGCTTGGTGGTGCTGGCAAAGCTGGGCACTCCGGAGTTGGTGGGGCAATATTCGCTGGGCCTGGCCATCGCTATGCCGGTCATCATGTTTGCCATGTTGCAGCTCCGGCCGGTGATCGCCTCCGATGTGCGGGAAGAGTACAAGTTTGGCGAGTACCTGGGATTCCGCATCGTCACAACGGTGGTGGCCAGCGTGGTCATCCTGGCGATTCCCCTGGTGCTGCACAGCGGGCCGATGCTGACGCTACTGATTTTTCTAGTCGGCCTCTCCCAGGCTACCGAAGCCATCAGCGACGTGTATTACGCCCGGCTGCAATTCATTCATCGGATGGATCGAATCGCCAAGTCGCAGATTATTCGCGGGCCGCTGTCGCTGCTGGCCATGGCATCGGGGATCTATTTCACGGGTCAAGTGGTCTGGGGAGTTGCGGGCCTGGTGCTAATGCGAGCGATGGTTTTGCTGTGCTACGACCTGCGGGTGCAGACGCAGTCTTCGGAGCCGCTCCTGGCGACTACGGATCAGCCGGAATTCCAGCGCCTGAGAGAACTTTTGCGGCCGCTGTGGAATCTGCAAAAAATGGGCAAGATTCTGTGGATCTCGTTCCCGCTGGGACTGGTCGCCCTGCTGCTGAATCTCAACACCAATATCCCGCGTTACTTTATTCAATGGCGTTTGGGCGCGCACGAGCTGGGCATTTTTGCCGCCATTGCGTTCCTGATGTCGGCCGGCAACCTGTTGGTTAACGCGCTGGCGCAGGCCGTATTTGTGCGTTTTGCGCGGTCCTATGCCGACGGCCACCGCTCGGATTTTCTTGCGGTGCTGCTCAAGTTGGTGGGCGTGGGAACGGTGCTTGGCGCCGGCGGAGTCCTCGGGGCGTGGATCGCGGGACCAGAAATCCTGAGGATCCTGTATCGGCCGGAGTATGCCAGCCACTCAGGCCTGCTGGTGTGGTTCATGCTGGCGGCTTGGATTAGCTACATGGGCCAATTCCTGGGCACGGCCATCACCGCCGCCCGGTTCTTCGTGCACCAGATTCCCCTGAATGCCGCGGTGGCCCTGGCGATTGGCGCCGGAAGCTACTTCTTGGTGCCGCGCATGGGCCTGACCGGAGGGGTCCTGGCGATCGTCATGGGCGGTATCGTTCAATTGCTTGGGAGCATTGGACTGCTGGTGTACGGCTTGCGAGCGAATCGCGCGCAGCAACCGGTGGGCATGCAGGTGGAGGCGACGTGAGAAATTCCGCCCCTCCAGGAATGATCACGGGATTAGACGCCGCGCGAGGTTTGGCGGCCGGTCATCCCAGGCTAGCCAACCGCAATGCACGAAATTGGGCTGAGGCGGGAAACACCGGGTTCATGCCCAAAGTGGCATTTGGTTGTCTTTGGATTTTTGCTTTCGCCATGCCTTGGGAAAACGCGGTAGTGATCCCAGGCTTCGGAACGGTGAGCCGCGTAGTAGGCCTGGCGGCGTTCGGCATTGGCGTCATCTCGGTTCTGGATTCCGGACGCTTCCGGGTTCCCGCAGTGCAACATGGCTTGATGGCCTTGTTTGTGGGTTGGATAGGTTTGACCTATTTTTGGAGCTTCGATCCCGCGCGCACCCGAATCGCAGCGGTCACCTTTTTGCAACTGCTGACCATGGTTTGGCTGATCTGGCAATTCGCGCAGACATACCCGAAACAGATTCTTCTGCTGCGCGCCTTCGTGCTGGGGACCGTGGTCTCTTCGGTCGCGATCGTGGTGGCGTTTTTGCACGGACCTACATCCGAGGGCTACTACGGACGGTATACCGGCCTGGGGTTTAACCCCAACGACCTGGCGTTGATTCTGGCGCTGAGCCTGCCCATTTCGCTGTACCTGGCGGCACGCGATGAAGGTTTGCGATTTCGTGTCTGGCTCTATGGGGCCCACCTGGTGCTGGCACTTTCGGCGATTCTGCTGACGGCGGCGAGGGGGCCTCTCATTGCCTCCGTCGGAGCGCTGGTGATGCTCCCGTTCGCTTTCGCACAGCTCACCCGAGGTCAAAAGGCCATCGGGCTTACGCTGGTGGTGGTGCTGGGAGTCGGGGCTGGATTCCTGGTGCCGCAGAGTTCCTGGTCGCGCTTGAGCACTATTGGAAGCGAGGTAAGTTCGGGAACCTTGAATGAGCGAACGATGATCTGGCGTGCCGGCTGGGTGGTTTTCAATCAGTCTCCGTTTCGCGGAGTGGGGGCGGCGGCGTTCGCTCCTGCGGTCGAACACGCTTTGGGCATGCCGTTCCACGGTTCGGGCATCAACGACGGCGGCCCGTCAAACGTCGAACTGGTTGCGCATAATACTTTTCTGTCGGTGCTGGTGGAACAAGGGGTAATCGGCTTTGCCCTGTTCGTTGGAATATTACTGGCCCTGGTAGTCTCGGCGTGGCATCTGCCCTTGGTGGATCGGGCCTTCTGGCTATCGGTTCTTCTAACCTGGGCCATCGGCGTTTCCAGTTTGACGTGGGAAGATCGCAAGCCCTCGTGGTTTCTTTTTGGAGTGTTGGTCGCGGCGGCCGCTGCGCAAATCCCATCGATGCGTGGCGGGGACAGGCCGCAGGCCGCATCAGCCGCGCGTGCAAAGTTCGGCGCGCCGCGTCCGGTGCCGGCAAGAGGCACGCAATTGGGCAGGTGGTCATGAAGAGGGCCCGAGTACTCCACATTCTGGCCAACCTGGGAACAGGTGGCGCAGAGCGCATGGTCGCGCATATCGCGACTCGCCTTGATCCTCGGCGGTTTGATGTCGCGGTGGTTTCCATCAGCAAGCCATTCGGAACCGACGTCGAGCAATTGCTGGCCGATGCCGGAACAAAAGTATGGTATTTGGGCAAGGACCTTGGTTTTGACTACCGGATCTACGCCAAATTGCATCGAGTTTTGCGGGAGTATCGGCCGGACATTGTGCACACGCATGTGCACGTGCTTCGCTACACCCTTCCTTCGATGCTGTACTTCAAGCCCGGCTTGATGCTGCACACCGTGCACAACGTGGCGGAACAAGAGGTGGAACCGCGGGGACGCTGGCTGCAGCGCTTCGCGTTCAACCACGGGGTCATACCCGTCGCCGTGGCCCAAGAAGTGTCCGCGAGCTTACAGCGCCTTTACAAGATTCCCGCGTGCGCGGTGGTGGGAAATTGCATCCCCACGGATCTGTACGCATTTCCGAAGACGCCGCGCGCGGAATGGCGAGCCAAGGAAGGATTTGAAGAGAGCGACGTTCTGTTTGGCTGCGTGGCGCGCTTCGCCCCGCAAAAGAATCACGCCCTGATGCTGAAAAGTTTCGCGCAGGGCCCGGCTTCCGATCCGCGAGCGCACCTGGTTCTTTCTGGAGCGGGCGCCTTGCTGGAACCCGTGAAAGCTCTGGCCCGCGAACTGGGTCTGGTCGACCGGGTCCACTTCCTGGGCGTGCGAACGGACATTCCCGACGTGCTGGCGGCCATGGATGTATTCGTCCTGAGCTCCGATTGGGAAGGCAATCCGCTCTCGGTGATCGAGGCGATGGCGGCGGGTCTACCGACCGTGAGCACAGCGGCGGGCGGCGTGCCGGAGTTGATTGAGAGCGGTAAAGAAGGGTTCGTGGTGCCCCTGGGAGACCTGGATGGGCTGGCAAAATCGATGACCTTTCTTTTGAATCACAAACCGGTGCGAGAAACGATGGGCGGGGCCGCCGCACGGCGCGCCAGGGACAGGTTCGACGTGAGCGTGATGATTAGGGCGTACGAGCACCTGTATGAAACTCTGCCCTCCCGCGGGAACTCATGGAACAAAAAGTCCCAACGCCGGCGCGCAGTGGTGCCGGCAGTCGAGGAACAGGTTAGCCAGAATCGCTAGGTGCGAACGGCTCGGAGAGCCCCATACGACTCATGTCCATTTCAGTTTGGAGACGTCCGCGGCTTTCCAGGTAGTGGACACAAATCTGCAAGCAGTGAGGCAACAAGGAAGCACTCCGACTTAAAACTCGTGGAACAACTTTCGATTTGTTGAGCAGCTCAGGTGCACGGAGGACGGACTGTGAAGCGACCACCAGCCCCTCGGTTTCTTCTCCGATTTGATGATATCTGCCCCACCATGAGGTGGAGCGTCTGGAACGAAGTCGAGAAGATTTTGACGAAGACGGGCGTCAAACCCATCTTGGCCGTGGTTCCCGACAATCGCGACGAAGATCTGATCTTCGATCCGCCGGACGAAAATTTCTGGGCGCGGGTGCGGGCCTGGCAAGAGCGCGGCTGGACGATCGGCCTGCATGGCTACCAGCACCGCTACGTCACGCAAGACGCGGGGATGTTTGGGAGAATGCCGGCCAGCGAATTCGCCGGATTGCCGCTGGCCGCACAGGAAGCCAAGCTGCGGAGCGCGCTGCAAATTTTCCACGAGCAGAAGGTATTCCCGGAGTTGTGGGTGGCTCCCGCCCATTCCTTCGACGCTCGCACGGTAGCGGCCTTGATGAACGTCGGGATGCGCGCGATCAGCGACGGCTATGCCTTGTATCCCTACCGGGATTCCGGCGGGATAACCTGGATTCCCCAGCAGGTGGGGCGCTTTCGCAACATTCCCGTTGGGGTGTGGACGATTTGCCATCACATCAACGATTGGACGTCGCGGGAGGTCGCGCAACTGGACCGGGATCTCTCTGAATTCGCCGTGCAATTTGCGACCATGCCCAGCATCGCCGAACGCTACCAGCGACGGCAGCGTAGCTTGCTGGATCTGGGCACCAGCGGTTTTTTGCGGCTGGGACGTAGCGCGGGGCGTTTCGTCCGCGAGCACCGCAGGCGCCGCGCGGAATCGCCCGCAGCGGAAAAAGTTTGTGAACCGGTTACCGTTCCACCCAAGAGCAGCTAGGAGAGCGACGCTGTCCGACCGCGAAACACCGAAATACTCCGGGAGCAAGACGCCGGCACGGGAAGGCCCGGGCTTCGGAGCCTTGGTCCTGTCGTTCGACTTCGAACTTCATTGGGGCGTTCGCGACCACATGCCCGGCAATGGCCCGTATCAGCAGAACTTGCTTGGCGCGCGGGTGGTTATTCCGCGACTGCTCCAGCTTTTCGAGCGATATGAGATCGCCGCGACCTGGGCCACCGTGGGTTTCCTGTTCGCGTCGTCCCGCAAGGAGCTCGAGCAATTCCGGCCCTCAATTCTGCCGAAGTACGACGATGCGGCTCTGGATCCGTACGAGGAAGCGACTGGCAGTGGTGAGCAAGACGACCCGCTGCACTTTGCCGCGAGCCTGGTCGATCAGATCCATCAATCGCCTGGGCAGGAGGTGGCCACACACACCTTCTCTCACTACTACTGCCTTGAGCCGGGCCAGACAAAGGATGCGTTCCGGGCAGATTTGCGGAGTGCCGTCGGCGTCGCTGCAGAACGTGGCATCGCGCTTCGTTCGATCGTCTTTCCGCGGAACCAGGTGAATCCAGCCTATGCGTCGGCGCTGCTGGACGCCGGCATCTCCTGCTATCGCGGCACGGAAAACGGCTGGATGTACCGCTCGATGCCGCGAAGCCAAAGAGTTGCGGTGATACGCGCGGCGCGCCTGGCGGATAGCTACTTGGGGCTCCCCGGCTGGCAGATCGTGAACTGGTCGGAGATTCCGCAGGCCGACGGCCTGTGCAACGTCCGCGGCAGCCGGTTTCTCAGGCCCTACCGCTCCAAGTTGGGAGCCTTTGAGAAGCTGCGTCTCCGGCGTATTACGGCGGAGATGAACCTGGCGGCAGAGAACCACGGCGTGTACCACCTGTGGCTGCACCCCCACAATTTGGGCGTAGACATCGAGGGGAACCTGGAGTTTTTCGAAGAGATTCTGCGGGCGTTTGCCACTTGCCGCAGGCGCTTCGGCATGCGCTCGCTGTCGATGAACGGGGTCGCTGAGTTCGCTCGCGAACAGGGCGTTTCCCAAACCGGCATAGAAGATGAGCAACGGATGATCGCGACAGATTCGACAGCGGCAGAACAGGTGCGGGTTTGAAGATAACGCACGTCATTACCGGTCTGTCCGCGCACGGCGCGGAGACCATGCTCTACAGGTTTCTCTCGGCCTCGGACCCGCAAGAGTACCAACACGAAGTGATCTCGCTGACCGACCGTGGAGCCATGGCCGGCAAGATCGAAGCGCTCGGCGTGCCGGTTCGCGTGTTGCGTATGCGCCCGGGTATTCCGAACCCGCTGGCGGTCCCGCGGCTGGCGCGCGAACTGCGGGAAACGCGTCCCCAACTGGTGCAGACCTGGATGTACCACGCCGACCTGTTAGGCGGCTTGGCCACGCGCCTGGCCGGGAACGTGCCGGTGGTCTGGGGAATCCACCACACGCGCGTGGATTGGCGAGAGACGAAGTTCTTGACCGTGCTAACGGTTCGCCTGTGCGCCCTGCTTTCCCGGCGGGTGCCCGCGGCGATCGTGTGCTGCTCCAAGGCATCGGAGGAAGCGCACCTGAAGCTGGGCTACGCACCGGAAAAGATGCGCGTCATTGCCAATGGAATCGACGTCCAGGAATTTCGGCCCGATCCGGATGCGGGTGTCGCGGTGCGAAAAGCTCTTGGCATTCCCGCGCAAGCGCCGGTGATCGGATTGGCGGCGAGATTTCATCCGCACAAGGATCACGGCACGTTCTTCCGGGCCGCCGGCATGTTGCACAAGGAATTTCCGGACGCGCACTTCGTATTGTGCGGCGACGGCGTGACCCCGGAAAATTCCGAAATTGCAGCCGAAGTAGATGCCGCGGAGCTGCAGGGAAATTGCCATCTTCTGGGCGCCCAGTCGGACATGCGAACGAACTACGCAGTTTGGGACATCGCTACGAACTCATCGGTGAGCGAAGCTTTCCCGCTGACGGTAGCGGAAGCCATGGCGTGCGAAGTTCCTTGCGTGGTAACTCAGGTTGGCGATTCCTCGGCCATCGTGGGTGACACCGGCAAAGTGGTGCCGCCGCAGCGGCCCGAACTCCTGGCGCAGGCGTGGCGAGAACTTTTGGAAAGCGGAGCCGGGGTTCGCCGCAGATTGGGAACGGCCGCACGGGAGCGCGTGGCGAAACACTATGGTCTCCCGGCACTCGTCGAACAGTATGAAGCCTTGTACCGGACGATCGCCCAGGAGGCGCGCGGCTTGGGAGCCGTTTCCGTGGTGGAGCAGCAAGCCTCCACGGCCGGCGCAAACGCGAAATCGGCTTAAGGGCCTGAAAGAATTGTTCGTGCCACCGCCTCGCGGCGTGCCCGACTCGGAACCAGCAGCGATTGCAGTCGTGACTATCCTTAAAGTGTACGGAGCGCTCGGATGAAGGCATATCCCAAGGTCTTACTTGTCGACAACAGCGTGGCCTCTTTTCGCCACGATCGCATGGAACTTTGCTACGCAGTCCGCGACATGGGCTTGGAAGTCCACGTCGCCGCGCCCGCGGGCCCGGCGTCCGCAAGCCTCATCAAGGAAGGGTTCACTTTCCACGAGATTCCCATGTCTCGTAAGGGCACCAGCCTGTGGAACGAGCCCGCGACGATCCTGGCGCTGTTCCGCCTGTATAGCCGACTGCGGCCGAGCCTGGTGCATCACTTCCGCCTGAAGCCGGTATTGCATGGAAGTCTCGCGGCGTCGCTTGCGGGAGTGCCCTCAGTCGTGAACACGCTCACCGGCTTGGGCCATATTTTTACCGAGCGCTCGACGCGCACGGCGCTGCTGCGCAAACTGGTGTCCACGGGTTGCCGGCGCGCGTTCCGCCATCGCAATCTGCGTGTGGTGTTTCAGAATCCCGATGACCGCGCGGTGTTTATCAATGACCGAATCATTCCCGCGGATCAAACCGCGGTTATCAAGGGCTCCGGCGTTGATCTTTCCGTTTTCGCCGCGACTCCGGAACCCGACGGAGAACCGGTCGTGGTGCTGGCTTCGCGAATGCTTTGGGACAAGGGCATCGCTCAATTCGTCGAAGCCGCGGAAATTCTGCGGGCCGAAGGCGTGAAGGCCACCTTTGCGCTGGTCGGCGCTTCCGACCCCGGCAATCCGACCGCGATCCCGGTCGAGCAGTTGCACGTCTGGCAGGAAAGAGGAAGCGTCCAGTGGTGGGGATTGCGGAAAGACATGCCCGATGTGCTGGCACAATCGCACATCGTGTGCTTGCCCTCGTATCGGGAAGGTATCCCGCGAATCTTGATTGAAGCAGCCGCGTGTGGCCGGCCGATCATTACCACCGACGCACCCGGATGCCGCGAGCTGGTGCGGCCCGGCGAAAACGGTCTGCTCGTCCCGGTGCAGGATACCGGCGCTCTGGTCAATGCGCTGCGCACGCTCATCGAGAATCCGGGGATGAGAAAAGCCATGGGCAGTTATAACCGGAACCTGGCGGTACAAGAGTTCGACCTGGATCTGGTGATCTCCCAGTACAAAGCCATCTATCAGAACTTGCTTCGAGCGCGAGTAAAAGGATGGGCGGCTCGCACTCTGTCGCCGAGCACTCCCAGTCCAACACTGCGCGAGGTGGGTTCAGAAGCACGGCTCTCCCGAGCGAATGCAGTGCTCGAACCGCAGGAAGTCCGGTCTCAGGGAAGACCGTAACGAACGACAAAATACCTTTTGACCATTTATATGTCAGACGCCGCCAAGCGCTTGTTCGACGTCCTTTTGTCGTTCGTGGGACTGCTTCTGATTTCACCGTTCTTGGTGCTGATCGCCATCTTGATCAAGTTGGCGTCGCCCGGCCCGGTTTTGTATCGAGGTGTGCGCGTTGGCCAGTGCGGTAAGCCGTTCTGCATCCTGAAGTTTCGATCCATGATCGTTGACGCCGAAAAGCATGGAGGTTCCGCCACCGCCGGCGACGATCCGCGCCTGACCTCCATCGGAAAATTCCTGCGCCGCTACAAGCTCGACGAACTGCCGCAACTTTTCAACGTGCTGATGGGCGAGATGAGTTTCGTCGGCCCCCGGCCCGAAGTCCAGAAATACGTGGACAGGTATTCCGAGGACGACAAAGCGATCCTCCAGTTGCGCCCGGGGATCACCGATTGGGCGTCGATTTGGAACTCCAACGAAGCCGCGGTACTGGAGGGCAGCAGCGACCCCGAGAAAAGCTATGAAGAGCTGATCTTGCCGACCAAGATCGCGCTGCAGCGCAAGTATCTGGAAGACCACGGCTGTGCCACGGATCTGAAAATCCTGTTTCACACCTTTGCGAAGCTGGTTCAAGAAGATTGGGTCCCCAAGGAATTGGAGCCTTACGGAAAAGTGCGGCGGTACCGCGTCGCCGTCTCCGAGACCTCCATGTGATGGTCCCGGACAGGGATGCTCCGCTTCTGGTTTTGTTCTGAATAGCACAAATCTAAATCAACTCAAGGAAGATCGATGTCATTCACGCCAAGTCCGAAGTTGCCTGCAATCCGCGGTGGTCGCCCGGCCTTTGCCGAGCGATTCCCGTTCATTCGGCCGTCGCTACCGCCCCTAAGCGAAGTGGTATCCAGCTACGAGGGCATCTATCGCAGCGGCTTGCTGACCAACAGCAAGTCGGTCGCGCGCCTGGAGGGCGCTGTTGCCGAACGCTTGCGAGTAAAGCACTGCGTGGCGGTCTCCAGCTGCACCAGCGGACTCATGATGGTTCTGCGCGGCCTGGGACTTACCGGCGAGATCATCGTGCCCAGCTTCACGTTCTTCGCGACAGGCCATGCCACCCGGTGGAACAATTTGACGCCGGTATTCGCCGATTGCGACCCGAATACTTGGAACGTCACGCCCGCTCAAATTGAAAAGAAAATCACCAAGCGGACCGCCGCGATTCTGGCGGTGCACTTGTACGGCAACCCCTGCGACCACGAAGCGATCGAGCAGTTGGCCAAGCGCCATGGCTTGAAGCTCATCTTCGACGCCGCGCACGGCTTTGGCAGCCAGCGCCGCGGCCGGCCGGTGGGCTCCTTTGGAGACGCCGAGGTTTTCTCGCTCTCGCCAACCAAGCTGCTGGTCGCCGGCGAAGGCGGACTGGTCACCACCAACGATGCCAAGCTCGCCGGAGCCATCCGCTTCATGCGCAACTACGGAGACTTGGGAGCCTATAACCCCGAGTGGCTGGGGATGAATGCGCGAATGCCGGAGTTCAACGCGGCGCTGGCGCTCGTGGGATTGCCGATGATGGAAGAGAAAATCAAGCGGCGCAACGCGGTTGCCAATATGTACACGGAAATGCTGGCCGACCTGCCGGGGTTGCGCTTTCAGAGCGTGGACTCCGCCGACGTCCACACGTATAAGGATTATTCCATTCACGTAACTCCCGATTCGTTCGGGATGAACCGCGACACGCTGGCCGAAGCCTTGCTGGCGGAAAACATCGAAACCAAAAAATACTTTTATCCCCCTCTTCATCAGCAGGATCTGTACAAGCCTTTTTACAATCGCGATCGAGATGATCTCTCACAAACGGAATACATCACTGGAGGAGTTCTGAGCCTGCCGATATACGAGTCGCTTCCGGACGAAACGGTGAAAACCGTAGCGCAAACCATCCGCAACCTGGTGGACTTCGAACCCGCGCAAAATCAATCCACGATTTCAGGGAGGCCCAGTGTTTCTGCCATATAGTGATTTGAAGCCTTCAGAGTCGCTGCCACGGATGTTCATCGACTTTTTCAACGTCCACGTGTGCATGATCGTAGCGTTGACGCTGTCGGTGCTCAATCCCGCGGCGTTCAGCCACACCATGGGAGCGTCCTTCGGCCGCGCCCAGGCCATGCACTACTATTCCTCCAACTTCATGCTGCTATCGCTATTGTTTCCCGCGGTCTTCCTGGTCGAAGGCTTCTACACCCGCTCGCAGGAGCAGCCCCGGCTGTATCGCACTCTGATGATCATCAAAGGCGTCGGGCTGAGCCTGCTGCTTTTCATCGCGATCGACTTTCTGCTGTTCGGGACCGCACTGCCACCCGGCAGCGCGGCTCTTTTCGGCGCGCTCACCCTGTCCGCGGTGCTGCTATCGCGCATGGCCAAGGCGGCCCTTCTGGACCGCGTGGAAATCAAGCCCAGGAATTATTCCGGGCGTCCGAGCCGGGAAGGCACCGTGTTGGTTTTGGGCGGAGCCGGCTACATCGGCTCCTGCCTGGTCCGCAAACTGCTGGCCGCCGGCCGGTCGGTGCGCGTGATGGACAGCCTGGTGTACGGCGACGACGCCATCCGCGACATCCTCGGGCACCCCAATCTCACGCTGCAGGTCGGCGATTGCCGGCGAATCCAGGATCTGGTGGCCGCCGTGAAGGGCGTCGATTCCATCGTGCACCTGGCCGCCATCGTGGGCGATCCCGCGTGCGAAGTGGACCCGCAGACTTCTCTGGAGATCAACTATTTGGCCACCCGCATGTTGATTGAAGTGGCCAAGGGCAGCGGCATCCGCCACTTCGTTTTTGCCTCCAGTTGCAGCGTGTACGGGGCCACCGATTTCCTGGTGGACGAATTCTCAAACGCCGCGCCCATCTCCCTGTATGGGCAGACTAAAGCCGACTCGGAAAAGGCTCTCCTGGAAGCGCAGTCGAGCACTTTCCATCCGGTCATTCTCCGGCTCGCCACGGTGTTCGGTCTTTCGTACCGGCCGCGCTTCGACCTGGTAGTCAATCTGTTGACCGCCAAGGCCCGGGCGGAAGGCCTGATCACGATTTTCAACGGCACGCAATGGCGTCCGTTCATCCATGTTCAGGATGTGGCGGAAGGCATCATGCAGGTTTTGAATGCGCCGCTGGAGGTGGTCAGCGGCGAAATCTACAATCTGGGCGACGAACGCATGAACTACACACTGGCGCAGGTGGGCCAGCAAATCCTGACCGCGTTCCCTGCCACGCAGATCGAGCAGATCGAAAACGCCGACCGCAGAAACTATCGGGTGTCCTTCGGAAAGATCCGCAACCAGGTGGGCTTCCGTTGCCGCTTGAGCCTGGAAGACGGCATCCGCGAAATCTGGAAGGCCTTTGAAGAACGGCAGATCGTCGATTACACCGACGCCAAATACTACAACCAGAAGTTCCTGAAGCTCGCCGGCGCTCCGGCCTGCAAGGACGAGTTGGATTCCAACGTGATTTCCGCGTTTGCGAATACCCGCGTTCCAGGCCAAAAGCCGCCTTCTCTGCTGACCGCGGCCGCGGGCGGGCGTTAGTCGCGGCTCACGAGAAGCGATACGGCAAGTCGGCGTCCAGCAAGCTCATCACTTGGAATTCGTCGAAAGTGAGCTTGGTCTCGCGCCCACGCATGCCATAGAACGGCAAACGTCCGCGGCGCCGCCAAAAACCCTGAGCGGTTAGTGCCGCGATCAGGTCCTGATCCAAATGGGACGCGATCGCGAAAAGGGCCGCGCCGTTTTGCTGGTGCACAAACCGAATCACTTGCTGGATCAGCAGCGTGGCTTCGTCCTGGGCATGGCGAATTCCCCAAACGGCCATCCGCCAGAAATCCGATGAAGTCGCGGACCGCCACACGATGGCAGCGGCTCGCGGCGCGGGCTGCGCGGGAATATAGCAGCTCCAGGAGCATACCGCGGGACAACTTTCCAGTTGCCAGCGCACGTACTCGTAATCGTAGAGCGGACGCCAGTCCTCACCGGCGTCTTCCAACAACGGCGCCAGCTCCCGCGATACTCCCGGATCGATTTGCACTCGATTGTCGAGCCCCGTGCCGCGCATCCACTTCAACGGGAAATCGTGCAAGAACTTCCCGCGCGTGAGCGGGCGCAAAAAAGGCGGCGCAAGCTTGGTCAGGATGGAACCGAGGCGCAGCGGCAAAACGAAACTAATGCCCGCGTCCCAAACGGTTCGGTCCGACAAACGAGGGAAAATTCGCCGGGTGTTTTCGTTCCCACCGACATTGAAAACCGCGTCGTACGCGTCTTTCGCTTGCTTTACCAGCATAATGCCCATGCCGCCGGCAACTTGTGAAGCATCCACCGACCAATCGCAGGACCAGGCGCACTCCAGGGTACGGGCATCCTTGCGGGCTTGAAACGGAATGAGACCCAGGAAGCCGCAGACTTTGTCGTCTTTCATGCACACAAAGCCGCGCTCCCGGCCGCGATTGAAGCGCGCATCGAAATATTTCCAGTCGGTAATTTCCGGCGAAATATCCTGGCGAACCAGGTAGTCACGCACTAAATTGGGTTGGGCTTCCGCTAGTTTCAACAGCGAAGGTCGCATGCGGCTCCTAGCGATGCGCCGGCGCTGCTGGCGCGGGGCGGTTGGACGAGAGCCGGCTGATTTCGTCGCCAAGCTGACGGCGCGCGCGCTCCAAAGCATTGGGATCGCGGGTCCAGTTGGCCCAGTCGGGCGCCACGCTTCTGGCGATTCCCAGAGCCCAGTCGCCGCGGCCCAGCTTTTTTAGAATCTCGATGTACTCATAGTCTTCGACGCTCTTGCGGATCCATTTCAAGCGAATGGAGGGTACTACCTCCGCCGAGCCCACTTTGTCCCCAGGATAAACCAGCCATCCCTCCCCAGACGGCGTCGACTTCCCATCCTCCACGTAAGTGAGATTGTTCCAGGGATCGGGCGTTGGATCGATAACCCAAGAGTTCACGTTCCAGTACAGCAGCCCCGACAAGCCTTGCACCTGGTTCAGAAAGCCGCCGAGGATGCGGTAGTTGATCGGCGCGAAATCGATGGCCCACTTCGGGGAATAGGAGTCTTGCACCAGCGCGGTGTAGGACCAAACTTGGTCTCCCTTGTTCATGGCCGCGGTCATGTCGGAGGCATTCGATACAATTTGCTTGGGGAGCATGACCCAGATATCGGCGACCGATCGGCCCGTGCCGGAGCCGTCGTCGCGGAGTTCCGGCACCGGAATCGCCGTAAGACTGGCAATCAGTCCCGCGGCACGCACGTTCCTGGACCATTGCTTGAGAAGCGGAAAGATGCGCTGGCACTCGGAGACCTCGTCGCCCATGTGAACGTACAGCGGCAAATCCGGTTGGTGTTTCGCTTTCGAGGCCAGCAAATTTTCAACCGAGGGCGCAGGCGGCTGCCGGCAGGTGCCGTAAGACGCGACCTTGAAGTATTCCAGCTGCGACAAATTTAGTCCGAAGTGGTCGATGAACTCGCGCTCCGCCGCCGGATCAACCGCCACGGGCATGAGCTTGTGCTCCAGCAGCAAGCGTTGGTTGGCCTGCAAATCCGCGTAGTAAACGTGCGGATTGCTGGTCGTATCGTTGTACATGCCAAACGCAGAGCGCAGCGAAGGACTCAGCGGCAGACCAAAATTCCAGACGTTGACTAGCACCGGCACCGACGCTCCGCCCTGGTCGCTGCTGACGGTGATCGTTCCGCGATATGAGCCCGCTTCGGCATTGCGCGGCACGAAAACGTCCACCCAAACGGGCTGATTGGTTTCAGCAGCTAGATGGAACGGTATCGCTCTTAGTTCCGGCGGATTGGCAAGCGGCTTGTCGCCGTCCGGAAACGGAATCAAAGCATCGGCGTACCACCCGGGCCCCAAAGGCCGGTTGAATCCGCCGCGATCCGGGCTTCCGCGGGTGACGTGAACGTAGTGCTCCCGGAAGAGCGACAGGTTTGATTTGGGGATAACCCGCTTCCCCTCCCCGGCCAACGCCGAGGCCGCCAGTCTCACGTTGGTCAAGCCGCCCGCGGGAGCGCGCACGACCACTTGAAAAGATTCGTATTCGCCGCGGGCGGCCCAGAGGGTGATCTCCAGTGAATTTGCGGGAGGCTCTTCGCGGCCGACCCTGGTAAGCGCCGAGACCACCCAGACTGTGGGTCCCGCGTGAGCCTCAAGAGTTCCTGAGACGAACAGAGCCGCGAGACAAAATGCAAACGCGGTCGCGCGACGCAGCCAAGACGCTCTTGATTTTCTCGATGCGGCAGCCGGCACAGCATTCTCGCGGCAGGAAAACGCGCGAAGATTGTTCATAGGATGGGCTCTCGACGGCGCCGGGGACGCGTAGAAAAAAGCTTACCACAGCCGCGCATGGGAAATAGGATGCCGGGCTCGCTCCAGACGCTTCCTGTGTACCGTAGCGCCGCTGCGTAATCCTGGGGTCGCTTCTGTTTTGCGGGAAATTTTCCGGGACGGAACTTGCAGAAGGCCCGCAGGGGAAGCCGGTCGTCGCGCTTCCCCCGTTTGCCTTGATTATTGGCCGACCGAATTCATGGTTTGCCCCGACAGCAAGCCGTTGGGTGGCGCTTGCGAGGCCCCACTTAGGTTGCCGGGAGTGAAGGTCACGTTGCTGACCCCGATGTTCGAACCATCGTGGAAGTCGAAGTAGTAGCTCACCTTGCCGTTGGTGACACTGACGTTGACATTGCGATAGTGGACGTTGCCCTCGGGCACGCTGGCGCCTCCACCACGGATGATGGCCACCGCCACGCTGTCGCCATAGGACGGATCGGGACCGTTGCGGTGCGGATTGGTGACCGTGAGATTGTTAAACGTCAGGCTCGCGCCGTTCGCCGAGTAGAACCGGGCATTGGCGCCATCGCTGCCGCTTTGATCGGTGGTGCAATCATTCAGGGTAATGGCCCCGGCGGCGTTGCTGGGATCGTTGTTATTGGCGAAATATCCGTATCGCCCGTTGTGGTCGGAGTGGTTGCGGGTAACCATGAGGTCCACCGGTTGGGAGGTATGGTCCAGCGTCCACAGAGAAATCGCCAGCCCGTCCCCGGAATTGTTGACCATGGTGTTGTCGGTGAAGTTGACATCCAGCAGGAAGTCGCCCGGGTTATTCGGCTCCACGTCAACGCCCGCTTGCGGCGCCGTACCGTTGGTATTGGAGAAGACGTTGTTGCTGATGTTGATGTGGTTCAACCTACCGATGACGCTGCCGGCGTCGCGGTAGTTCTTGTCGAAGACGCAGTTGGTGATGGTCACATTGGTCGCGGCGGAGAGATAGATTCCGTCGCCGCCGGACTGGTTGCAGCCGATTCCGGTCACCGTGACGTTGCTGGCGTTCTGGATTCCCAGGCAGTGGCGATATTGGCTGCCGTCGCCCTGGCTGGCGGTTCGCGCCTTGGGCATCTGAAACACCGAAGTATTACCGCCGGCGCCGCTGATGGTGACGTTGTTGGAATTGATGTTCAGCATACGGTCGCTGGAACCGTAACCTGAGTTCGCCGAGACCGTAACGCCCGCGTCCACCTTCATGTGCGAGTTCGCCGGGAAATTGATGGGGCTAATGTTATAGCTGCCGGCTGGAATCTCCAGGGTCTGCGCATGGGACGCCGTAGAGTTCAATGCCGTTTGGAACACGCTGGTGTCGTCGCCGCCAAAACCGGCGTTTCCAAACGTCAGCAGGCTGACCGTATTCCCCGAAGGTGGCGGCGCGGCGGCGGTAACGGAAACCGTGGCACTGCCGGATTTGCTGGAATCGGCGTCGCTGGTGGCGGTGACTTTGTCCGTTCCGGCCTTGGACGGCGCGGTATAGAGCCCGGAAGCCGTAATGCTGCCCAGGGACGCCTTCCAGGTGACGCTCTTGTCCGAGACGGTGCCTTGTACGCTGGCTGTGAACTGTAGCGTGCCGTCGGTGGTTGCCGAAGTGGAAGCGGGCGAGACCGTCACGGAGGTTACGGTCGGATTTGGCGGTGGTGGCTGCGCCGCGGTCACGGTAACGATGGCCGAGGCTGACTTCGTCGGATCGGCGTCGCTCGTGGCGGTGACCGAGTCCGTTCCCGCCTTGGACGGCGCGGTGTAAAACCCGGAAGACGTGATGCTGCCCAGCGCTGCCTTCCAACTTACTGATTTGTCGGATGTTGATCCCTGGACCGAGGCGGTGAAGGAAAGCGTGCCGCTCGCGGCTGACTTGGCCGACACAGGCGAGATGGTTACAGAGGTCACCGCCGGACCGGGCGGCGGGGGATTCGGGTTAGACCCGGGCGTGTTCGTAACGGTGACGGGCGCCGACGCAGATCTGGTGGGATCAGCGACACTGGTCGCGGTCACCACTCCCGTGCCGACACTAGCCGGCGCGGTGAAGAGGCCGGTCGATGTAATGGTGCCGATGGTGGTCGACCAAGTAACTGCGTGGTCGGTCGTCGTGCCCTGAATTGTTGCCGTGAACTGTACTCTGCCGTTTACCACGGGCGCTGCTGACGATGGAGAGAGCGCAACCGAACTCACCGGATCGGTGGCAGCCGAGGCTTTTCCGTGGAGCCGCAGCACGACGGGC
Organism: uncultured Acidobacteriota bacterium; assembly: GCA_963788495.1. Classification (GTDB taxonomy): domain Bacteria; phylum Acidobacteriota; class Terriglobia; order Acidiferrales; family UBA7541; genus Acidiferrum. The sequence continues at coordinate 52,627 of CAWBGX010000012.1, forward strand.
CGGTGCGCAAGGTCCGTAATCAGCGATAACGTGCCGTCCACACTGCTGGCCGTGGAAGGAACGAACTTTACCGAGAAATTAGCGCCCTGCCCGGGTGAGAGAGCCAAGGGAAGCCTTAGACCCGCGATGCTGAAGCCCGCGCCGATGACAGTGGCCTGGCTGATGTTGAGAGGGTCGGTGCCAATATTCGCGACCGTCACCACCTGAGAGCTCGACTTGCCCACCGCGGCGCTGACCGAAAGGCTGCTGGGGTTCACGGATAACTGCGGGAGAGGTTCGGCAAACCCGGCGCAGCCCGAGAGCCAAGTGGTAGCGGCAAGGATGAGGGCAAAGACTATAAGTACTAATACGCTGTTTTCGCGCCACAGTCTCATGATGATCGAGTTCTCCGTCGTCGCAACTTCAGTTTTTCGAGTGTGTTACGCCCGATTTTGCGGCTCCCTGGCGGGAGGGCACCAGGTCAGGCGGTCATCGTAGTTCTGGGGTATAGGAGCAGCAACTGGTGGGGAGAACAGATTAAGGACAAGTATACGATAGGGAACAAAGGTGCCAGAAAGTACTGGTACCAAGGACCCTGGACGCAAGGACAAGTTACCTGCACGATAAGCCAGCAAGACCAGCCGTCCCCGGCAATCGAATTCAACAGCGTGGGCCCGCGGACCACCAGAGAGGCACGCAACCGACTATGAACGACAAATCCCCCATCGAAATCTTCTCGACCACTCCGCAGTCGAAAGATTTCCCGCGCGAAACGTACGTGCAACAGGTTATCGACGTGGCCAAATGGAGTGAAGACGCCGGATGCACGGCCATCCTGGTCTACACGGATAACTCCATCGTCGATCCGTGGCTGGTGTCGCACATCATTCTGCAAAACACCAAAAAACTTTGCCCGCTGGTCGCGATTCAGCCGGTGTACATGCACCCTTACAGCGTGGCCAAGATGGTTGCCAGCTTCGGGCATCTGTACGGGCGGCGCATGTATCTGAACATGGTCGCGGGCGGCTTCAAGAACGATCTGGTCGCGCTGAACGATACGACCCCGCACGACGAGCGCTACACGCGCCTGGTGGAATACACCACGATCATCAAACAGCTTTTGTCGAGTGCCGCGCCGGTGACTTTTGCAGGCAAGTTCTACAAAGTAGACAATTTGAAAATGACTCCGCCTCTTGCCCCGGAACTTTTTCCGGGCATCTTGATGTCGGGTTCTTCCGATGCGGGATTGGCGGCAGCCAGAGCCGTGGGCGCCACCGCGGTGCAGTATCCCAAGCCGGCTAAAGATGCCGAGACTGCTAGCTCATCCAACGGCCACAAGTCCGGCGTGCGGGTGGGAATCGTGGCTCGCGCCAACAGCGCGGAGGCTTGGAGCGTCGCGAATGAGCGCTTTCCCGGCGACCGCCGGGGCCAACTGGCCCATCAACTGGCGATGCGCGTTTCAGATTCTGTCTGGCACCAGCAGCTTTCCGAGATGATCAAAGAAACCGGAGAGGTGCAAGGCGTCTATTGGATGTGGCCTTTCCAGAATTACCAGACTTTTTGCCCGTACCTGGTCGGCAGCTACGAAGAGGTTTCCGAAGAAGTGTCCCGCTATATGCGCAATGGCTTCCAGTCGTTCATTTTGGACATCCCGCCGTCGCGAGAAGAGTTGCAGCACATTCAAACGGTCTTCGAGTACGCCAATCGAGGAGTCGCTTCGTGAATCGACTGCTTCAGGATTGGATCACTCAGCAGGCGGAGCTGCGGCCCAACGCTACCGCGGTGGTCCTCGGCAGCGAGCAGCTCTCTTACGGCCAGCTCGAGAAATCCAGCAATCAGTTGGCGCACACGCTGCGCGAAGCGGGCTGCAAAAAAGGCGATCGCGTCTGCATCCTGATGCCCAAGTCTCCGGCTGCGATCGTCAGCATGATCGGCATTTTGAAAGCCGGCTGCATGCATGTGCCGATCGACACCGGGAGCCCTGCCGCGCGCATCCGGCAGGTTCTGGATTCCTGTCAAAATCGTTGGATCCTGGCGTCCGGCGGCAGTGGTCCGTTGCTGGAAGAAATTTTGGCGGACGAGCGATTGCGCGCCGGAATTTCTGTGGGCTGGATGGATGAATCGGGGCCGACCTCAACGCAAATTCAGCCAGCGTTTTGCGGCGCCGACCTCGGTGCGGCGCCATCATCGCCGCTGCCGCAACAGTGCACCGGCCAAGACGGCTCGCACATTCTATTCACTTCGGGCTCCACCGGTGTTCCCAAGGGAGTGGTAATCACCCACGACAATGTGATCGCCTTTGTGGGCTGGGCGTTGAAGCATTTCGGTATCGATCACACCGACCGTTTCTCCGGCCATACCCCCTTTCATTTCGATCTATCGACCTTCGATATTTTCGGAAGCCTGACCGCCGGAGCTCAGCTCCATCTGGTTCCATCGGAGACGGCGCTGGTGCCCCCGAAGCTGGCTGAATTTATTCGAGCGTCGGAACTGACCCAGTGGTTTTCGGTTCCTTCAGTCTTGAACTATCTGGCCAAGTTCAATGCGGTACGACACAACGACTTCCCTTCCCTGCGCCGCGTGTTGTGGTGCGGCGAGGTGTTGCCCACACCCGCTTTGATTTACTGGATGGAACGTCTGCCGAGGGTCCGCTTCACCAATTTGTATGGTCCGACGGAAGCCACCATCGCCAGCAGCTATCAGGACGTTACCGCCTGCCCGCAGGATCCGAAGGCGTCCATTCCGATTGGCAAGGGTTGCGGCGGCGAGGAGTTGCTAGTTCTCGATGACAAGCTCCAGCCGGTGGCCGCGCGCGAGATCGGCGACCTATACATTGCCGGCGCGGGCCTGAGTCCCGGCTACTGGCGCGACCAGGAAAAGACCGCCAGCGTTTTCTTGCAGGACCCGCGAAACCCGGGTTCCGGCGATCGCCTGTATCGCACCGGCGATCTCGCGTGGCAGGACGAAGCCGGAGTGGTCTACTTTGTGGGACGCGCAGACTCGCAGATAAAAGTGCGCGGCTATCGCATCGAACTCGGGGAAATCGAGACGGCCCTCAACTCCGCGGGGAAATTGCAGGAGTGCGCGGTGGTGGCCATTCAGACCGAAAGCTTCGGAGGCTGGATGATCTGTTGCGCGTACGCGGGTCGCGGCGGAGCCGAGGTCACTTCCAACAGCTTGCGGGAGCACCTGAAAAAACTGGTGCCCAGCTACATGTTCCCTGTTCGTTGGATGTCTTACGACGTCTTACCCAAGAATTCCAACGGCAAGATCGATCGGCCGCGTCTGAAGGAACGTTTCTTTCGCGCGGAATTGAAGCAGTCTGCAACGGAAACAACCCCGACACCCGCAACGGAGACTCCACGACGAGGATCCGCCTCAGCGAGTGACGGTTCAGAGGCCATCGGAAAATAAATCCCAGCGGGACCAACCACATGATTCCTTATCTACTCCTGTCGATTTTTCTGGCAGCCCTGTTGCTGTCCATGATTCTGACTCCCTGGGTGCGCGGTTTAGCCACCGTTCGCGGCTTGACTGCTCCGCCCGCATCCAGACGCCATTTGCATACCAAGGCGCTGCCCCGGCTCGGGGGCGTGGCCATCTGCATCGCTTTCGCGATGGCTTTGGCGGCGTCCATTCCGCTGGCCAAGCTCACCCACATCGATTTCCCCGTACGCGCTCTTCTAGGGATTCTCCTCCCGGCTTCCATGGTTTTTCTGTTGGGCGTCTATGATGACGTGCGGCCGCTGGGAGCGCGAAGCAAGATCGCGGTCCAGGCCATTGCGGCCACTGCTCTCTATTTATCCGGATTCGGAATCCATTTCCCCAGTACGTTTCTTGCGGGACACTTCAGCGCTCAGGGCCTGGGCTTGCCGCTGACCATATTTTGGGTGCTGCTGATCACCAATGCCTTCAACCTGATCGACGGGCTGGACGGTCTGGCGGCCGGCTCTGCGTTGGTCGCAGCCATGGCCATCTTTCGCGACCTCGATCCTCGGGCACAACTACGGCGTGGCGATCGTGGTTATTGCGCTCGCCGGCGCGATCCTGGGCTTCCTGCCTTCTAACTTCAGTCCCGCAAATATTTTCATGGGAGACTCGGGAAGCCTGTTTATCGGGTTTCTGCTAAGCGCACTGGCTCTGACCGGGCCACAGAAGATAACCAGCATGGCGGGCGCCGCCATTCCTATCCTGATCTTCGGCTTGCCGATTCTCGATGTGGCCCTCGCCGTTGCGCGGCGATCCCTTCGCGGCCAGTCCCCTTTCCGCGGAGACGCCGATCACGTTCATCACAAACTGCTAAAGCTGGGACTCACGCAGAGCCATGCTGCGCTGGTCCTTTACGGGGTTACGGTGGCATTTGGCCTGGCGAGTCTGGCCGTGACGCTGAATGCGAATTGGCTGGTGCCGGTGCTGGTGGCGGTGGTGTTGTGTGTGTTCCTGGGAGTGCGTCAGCTTGGCTATGTGGAGTTCTCCAGGCTCCCGGCCGCTTGGCTAGGCGGCTCGCAGCGCCGAGAAATCACGGCGGACCAGGCCCGCATTCTCTACGCTGCGGAATCGCTGCGGTCCAGCGCGGACTTTCGCGCCATCTGCTTGATTCTTCGGGAAACCTTGCAGCCGCTGGGGTTCGATGGGATTCGCCTGAAGAATACCGGCAACGGCCACCTGCCCACAAAGTTGTTTTACCCCTTGGAATATGACTCCGAGCGGAGGCTGATGTTTACCTGGTCGCAATGGACCACCGGCGATCCGCAGCCTGGCGAGTGGCGATCGGAACTGGTTATTAGCTCCCATCCGACCATGGGGTGCGTATCTCTATTCCGCGTTTCCGCCCCCGATGAAGACTGGCAAATGAAGCTGAGTGTACTTTCCGAGGAGTTCAAGACTGCCCTTGCCAGCGCGGTTGGGCGGGCATTGATCAGCGCAAGGCTTTCGCGTCAGGCGCCCAAAGGCACGCCGAAGGCTCGGGCGGTTGCGGCAGGTAGGTCGCCTGAATCGGCTGCCGGGCGCTAGCTGCCTGCAGCCGTAACATTAGCCGCGATCGTAAGCTGGCAATTCGCTTGTCGCCGGGACCGCCATGTGGTTTCGGTGCCGGCGGACCTTCCTCTCTACCCCCTTCTCTACCCCCTTCTCTCCCCTCTTTCTCTCGAAAAGGCTCGCCGAAACACCCCCGCCCCCGGTGTTTTATACAACGTTATCAAATTAAAGGACTTACGTCGTTGCTTGCTGCAACGTTTTGATTCGATTGAGGTTAGACGGGTTCTGGCCTTTGTCGTCTGGTCGCTCTCATTCGGTCCGCGATCCCACGCAGCCTTCAGGAAGAGCCTCTCGGATCAAGTGCGATGGTTATGGGATTGGGGAGATTATGGCTTACGTGCGAAAGGCGGCACCTAGTGCCACATTTCAAAGGGACTGTGCTATACGCCGGCGCTGGCTGTGGCGATGTTGCCGTGACCCGCTTCGCGCTCGGAACGTTGCCAGGCGCTGCCGAGAGCTAGGCTGCAGAGTCCTCGGACCATGGAAAACTCGGACGGGTCGGCTGCCGCGAGGTCGATCTTCCTGCCCGTTTTGCTTTCAATATGGACGATCAGATCGAGAAAATCGAAGGAATCCAACAGGCCTGACCCGAGGAGCTCGGTGTCGGCGGAAATGCGCATGTTGTCCGGCAGATGTTTGTTGGCGCGGATCCAGTTGGTCAGCAGCTCCAGAAATTGTTCGTGAGTCATTTGTTTTGTGGGTCCCCGTGTTTCCTCAACTTCTTGATTTCCGGCGCTTTGCGGCAAAATTTCTTTCCCGCTAATTTTCGACAGCGGCGGCCTCCTCGCGGGCGGCTTCCTCCTGGCGCAGGCAGGAGAGCACTAACTCCACGCGATTGGAAACTCCCAGCTTGTCAAAAATCCGGAACAGGTAATTCTTGACGGTATGCTCGGTGAGCCCCAGTTCGCGGGCAATCTCGCGATTGGAGAGGCCTTCTACGGCCAAGCGGACTACATCGGTTTCGCGCTTGGTCATGCGATTTTCGATCATCGGATCGACCTTCAACTGCTTGGGGGCGCGGGTGAACTCGTCGAGAACATAACGCAATTCCGTGGCGTTGGCCCAGATCTGGCCACGAGAAACGGCGTCCACCGATTTGCAGAGCTGCTCGAAGGAGCTGGTGCGGCTAAATACGCCATCGGCACCGAAGCGGAAGGCTTCGATGACCATTTCGCGATCCCGAGAACCCATGGCCAGGAGGATACGGGTTTCCGGATTGATCCGGCGCACCTCCGGTACGATGCGCAGGCCGGCTAGGGGGCCGTCCTCGAGTTGGTCACTGATGATCGCCACTTGCGGGCGCTGTTCTTGAACCATGGACAAAATCTCAGCGACGCTGGACGCGGAAGCCACCACGTTGAAGCGATCTCGAACCGCGGAAAACGCCATATTCAAGAGGTCGCAATACATCTTGCTGGCTTCGGAAATGAGCACACTGGTGCGATCCGTATCAGACAAATTTTCGTTATCAGCTGGCTGCTTCATCGTGTGTGTGACCTCGGTGAACCGATCTTTGAGGCCGGGGACAGAGCCAAAATTGTGGACTGGTCGAGCCGAAGGATTGGCGCGGTTGAAGTACGCCTAACGTGTAGGGTAATGAGAAAATCCGCTGTTAGCCTGGTGGAAACGACTGCCGACGGGGGTTCTAACTGAATCCGGGGCGAGGAAAGCCACGGTCTTAAAATTACGCGGTCTTTCCCAAGTGTCGCGCCTTTCACTAGCGGAACTCCCTAGTACTCCGTAGTCAGGATGAGCATGTCGGATGCCAAATTATGTCAAACTGGGAATTCCCCATAAGTACATAATAATAAATCACTTATGGCTAGGTCGGATGTTCGGGGCCGCTCAGGCCAAGCTTGGTGTCTCCGAGTAAGGACACTTGGCTTCCTAAATTGTGCAAATTCCAAGCTCGTGCGGGTGCGATCAACGTAGCTATATAGCGAGCTGGTAACTACATCGGAAGCGGTTTTCGCGCCAAGAACGGTGACTCCGGTCCCAGCGCACGAGAGTATTTACAATTCTACGATTACGCGAGTTACGCTGCCCTTGGTCTTTTGTGCAGGCTGGTCATCTATCATTTTGGCCGCTTCCTCGGGCTCGAACAATACGGGGAACTCCTTAGAACCTGCTTAGCCCTTCCGCTGCCCAAAGGGCCCCCGCTTGGTGATCCAGCGCACTTCCTTAGAGCCGAGACACACCGGTGAAATGCGGCTGCTGGGAACGATACAGGGATTCATGGAAGTCCGCCAAAAGTGTGAGAAATGCCCCAGAATAATGATATCGCCGTCAAGACTTGGAACAGGAACTGCAAGCACCGACGAGTCCGCGTACATCGTGGCTCGTTTACCTGAAGATAGTGAGGGAGCGACCAGATAATGAAGAAAGTCTTGGGCATAAGTGGATTCGAGAACTCCATTCCGTTCAAAAAAGCGCATTGGCCCGGGCTGGAGGAGCGCGAGTACCGGATTTCCCAGGGACACGATTCCGCCGCCGTGTTGCTGGTGGATGGAGAGTTGGTCGCCGGAGCGGCCGAGGAACGCTTCAGCCGCAAAAAGCATACCGGAGACTTCCCTATCGGCGCGATTCAGTATTGCCTGGCGGCGGCCGGAATCAAGGCGAATGACGTCGATGAGATTGCTCATGGGTTTGATTACTCGCCATACCGAGCGGCCTTCCTTTTGGACCCCACCACGGCCGAGCAGTACGACCAGGTTTTCTCGCGAGAGAAACTCCTGGCGCAAGTAAGCCGGCATCTTCCGGGGTTCCCCGCGGACAGAGTCCAGCAAGTGAATCATCACCTGGCCCACGCAGCCAGCGCCTATTACACGTCGGGTTGGGAGGAATGCCTGGTGGTGGTAATTGATGGCATGGGCGAGGCGCACAGCGCTACGGTGTATAAAGCCCACGATAACCAGATTGAGAAGCTGCAAGAGATCAGCGCCAAGGATTCCATTGGCATTCTGTATTCGGTGATCACGCTGCACCTGGGTTTCGACTTCAATTCCGATGAATACAAGATCATGGGATTGGCGCCGTATGGAGATCCCTCGCGCTACCGGCGGTTCTTTGAGGAGGCCGTCGAGTTTCTGGACAACGGCACGATTAGGATTCCTTCGCTGCGGATGAACAACGCGCGTGAGGACCGCGAATCGTATGGTGCGACACGCCGCCATCTGGAACAGCACCTCATTGCGTCTCGCGCACCCGACGCGGAAATCACCGACGATCATCGGGACGTGGCGGCGGCGCTGCAAGAGTGCCTGGACAAGGTCATGTTGCACATTTGCGGGCACTTCGGGCGAGCCACGGGCTTGCGGCGGCTGGCCATGGCGGGAGGCGTGGCCCTGAATTGCACGGCGAATGGGCGGCTGCTGCAATCGGGGATCTTTGACGATATCTACGTGCAGCCCGCCGCCGGGGATGACGGCACGGCGCTGGGGGCGGCTTTGTGGAGGGCCTCGCGGGACAAAGCGCTCCGCAAGGTCCGGTTTCCGGTGCCCTTTCTGGGCCCCGAAGCTTCGCCAGGCGATATCGAGACAGCCATCAAAGAAACCAAGGGTATCGAGACGGTTCGCTTTTCAAATCTTCGCGACGCCAGCGCGGAAGCCGCGAGATTGATTCGCGACGGGCGGGTGCTGGGCTGGTACCGCGGGCGAATGGAATTCGGGCCGCGGGCGCTGGGACATCGCAGCATCCTGGCCGACCCCGGTCATCCGGAAATGCGCGACCGCATCAACGCCATGGTCAAGATGCGCGAGGCCTTCCGGCCGTTCGCGCCGGCGGTTTCCCTGGAGCAGGTGCAGGATTGGTTTGAAGTGCCGCGCGGATTTGAGATGCCTTACATGATCATGACCGCGGACGTCCGGAAACAACACCGGGCCGCACTGCCGGCCATCACTCACGTGAACGGCTCGGCGCGGGTGCAGACCGTGTCGGCAAGAGACAACAGCGAATTTCACACCTTGCTGGAAGAGGTTGGGAAGCTTACTGGCCGCGAGATGGTGTTGAACACCAGCTTCAACGTCAAGGGGCAGCCCATCGTCAACACGCCGCGCGAGGCGATCGATACTTTTCTGGGCACGGGAATCGAGTACTTGTTCTTGGAAAACACGCTGGTGCGCCGGACCGCGCAAAAATAGAAGACTTGAACCCAGTTGAGCCAGCCCGCGAGAAATCGTGGAAATTTCTGACTCAACCGCAGCCGGGTATCTCGAGTACCCCCAGTCCCGGGCGACCCACCTAGGAAGACGGAGCCGGAGTTGGCCCAGGATCGGATGCCCCCAATGGAGGTGGCGCCGGTGCCGCCAAAGTCGGGTCCGACGCCGGAGGCAGCACCGGCAGCGCGGAACAAAACCAGCCGATGATCTGGATGCCTGGACACGCCAGGGTGCCGGAGCCAGCATCGAAGCTTCTCCCAACCAGAGAAAAAGGTCCGAACGATGCGGATGCCTGCGCAGCAGGAAGATCCTGATCAGACCAATTCGAGGTGATCTTGAGATTGCGGACGGCCACGAACCCAGTAGCCATTACCGGCATAGGCCCGGGGTCCTGCACGCCAGTTCCATTGGAGATCCCACCTTGCGGATAATCCGGCAGGTACCAGTTCCTCAACATCAGCAAGGTGTCCGGAAACCAGGACCGTTGCAGCATGACAACGCAATGATCGAAGCTGATGTCGATGCTGTTGGCAGCTACCGGCTGAGGAGTAGTGCTCGCACCGACCGCGGCGACGGCTGTCGCCAAGAGCAAAGGCCGAATCATCTGCACTTCGACAGTTGGCGCTGGTGACGGCTGTGGCGCTGCAGCAGCCGCAGCGCCAGCCACCGAGAAGCGCGCCCCGGCGGCCGGAATCGCAGTCACAGACCTTAGAGGCAGCGCCGTCATTTCGACGCTGCGTTGCAACATAACCTTCCGATTCACCGGTACCGCCTGGACAGGCTCGGCGTCGACCCGGAGCGCGGGCTCCCGTTCGGCTAAAGCAAAAAATGGATGGACCAACGTGACCTCTTGACTTAACGCGGGCCGCATGTTCAGTGGCAATACGCGCCAAACCGGCGGATGGATTGGCGCCGGCGGGGGAGGCGGCGCTTGCGCCGGGGTCTGTTGTTCTCCGACCTGGTGCGACGTCCAGTTCGCGGAGGCGGTGGGATCGTACCAATCCACGGGGCTCGCGTAGACCGGGTGGAATCGATGGTTTGGGACCCCGTCCATCGAGCCCAGGGTTACGTCGAAATTTGCGTTGGCGTTTTGTTTCGCGGCCCCCAAGGAGTCCATTGCGCTGGCGTTGACAGGCATGGAAGCCTCGAGGAACAACGACACCGTTCCATCGACAGTGGCCATGCCCCGGGTAATTGATCCTCCCAAGACCATCACCGCCTTGTTCGCTATATCCGAGAGACGCTCTACCGCGAGTGGCGGACTAAACGCAGTGTCCGAAGGATTTAGCTTGAACATTCCATCAGAAACTGGAATGCCCAACGCCTCGAACGAAAGAAACGCCTGATCGGTGGCCTTAGAGGTGTAGATGCTTGCGAAGAGACTGTAGACCTCACCCATAAGATTTGCGGGGTCAATAGGCATTGCTAACTCCTTTCCTTCTGGGCTCTTTCTAGGCGTTCTTGGGATAAGGAAGTGGCGGCTCACGACCACCGCCACTTCCTCGGGAGTGATCTAGCTACCGGTCGAGGTGCCGCCGGCGGTCGCGGCCGCCGCCGTTGTGGTCGTAGTTGTAGCAGCCGGAGCGGTCTTTCCGAGTTCCGGATCATCGGCCAACGGGCAAGCTGGAACGATGTCGCTGAGCCACGCAATGATCTGTGCTCCAGGGATGTTCAAGGTTTCGCCGTCGAAGGTAGTGCCGAAATAGGAACTGCCGTCCTGAGCGGTGAAGGTTGAACCCTGCCCCTGGGCCTGGCTTTGCGAATGGCTCGCGGTGCCGCCGAAGCTGATGAAGCCGAGACTTACTCCGGCGCTACCGGCTTCATTGCTGGAGCTCGAGCTAGAGCTGTCCTGCGAACTGCCATAGGCACTTTGCAAGACGGCGCCAGCACTGCCCCACTGTGAGGTGGAGATTTTTACGTTGCGGATGACCAGAATTTGCTGAGAGATCGCCGGGAGCAGGGGCGTCGCGCTTTGCGCCTGCCCAGCCACGGTGCCATCACTGATGGAGTTCTTTTTGCCGCCCCGCAGATACCAGCCGTCCATATAGAACAGGTCACTTACCAGATAGGGCCGCTGGATGGTGCAGAGCGCGTATTCGAGGGAGATGCTCAGATTCTTCGCGTCGCTGCCGAACACGTTGCTGGACTGCGACCCGGAGGAGCCTTGGGAGGAGGAGGACGACGAGGAAGTGCCGCCGCTTCCGCCGAGAGCCATGAAGCCAAGCATCACGCCGCCGCTTCCGCCGGTCGAGGAACTCTTGTTAAACCAAGAGTACTGGCTCTGTGACGTGGCATGCTGAACGTCGTACTGGTTGTAGCTGCTGGCGTTGACGGTCAACTGTTGCCAGCCTTCGTCATCGTCGCTGGGATCGGCCCAACCCGTCGGCAGGATGTACGAGTAAGGCATCTTGGAGGGTACTGAGCCAGTGAGGCTCAAATCCCACTCATCAAAGAGGGCCCTGGCTTCGGCGACCATATGGGCTTGGATTGGATTGCCTTTGGACGCCAAGGTATCGAGCGCCTGTTCGATGGTTTGCGCACCGTCGGCAACCAGTTGGTCCCTGGCCTGATCCACAGCCGTCTGGTAGGTAATCGAGGTGACCGGCCAGATCTGCATCTGGTTGGGGTCGGAGCGAGCGGCAGCGTAGGCCTGGGCAAATGTCGCCTTCGCTATGCCGTAGGCCATGCTGTCAGAGATGTAGGCTTTGTAGATCGCGCTCTTTTTAGCGGAGATGGTTCCGTCGGCATTGACCTCAAACAGAACTTTCCTGGCCGCCAGGATCGCGGCCTCGACATCGGGGTCAGGGGCCTCGTTGGAGGTCAGCGGCTGCATGGCACTGATAATGCTGTTATAAGCGAAATCGAGATGCTTGCCAGTGGGGTACTCGAGATAGGTCCCATCGGTAGTCACCTGCAACAGGATGTTACAGAGCGCCGAGGTTTTGAACGCGGCGGCCAGCGCTCTAGCGGCTTTGGGATCGGGCGGGGCAGGCGGGGCAGTGGTCCCGCCAGCTGCGGCGGGTGCCGCAGGTGCCGCTGGTGCAGTGCCTTGGGTGACGGCATCCTGAATGTTGGTGTCGCCTTGGGGCATCCACGGATTCATGTAGTCCTGCGGGTCGATGGGCATTCCCAGCATAAGCATCGAATACACCACTCCGCCGCCCAACGGCTTGTCGTCACTGCGAACGGGCGCTGCTTGTTTGACTCGGTTTATGAGTTGATCGAAGATCGCAAGGACTGCTGCACCGGGTTCATTGGTATTCACGTCGTTTCCTCCTTAAGTTCCACGCCCAGCGTGGGTTGGGGACCTGGGGTTAAGGCCGGGTAGACTGCAATTTTTCGTCGATGTATCGCGAACTCGCGAAATCGGGAAGCTTGGCTAGTGTGCTGATTTGCTGTGGCGTTCCGCGGGCTTGCAGCCCATGGCATCGTTTTTCCCACGCCGGTTAGGGAATCACTTTTGATCAGACTTCGCGGCGAGCGTTTTTCCGCCAGAGATCGCTTGCGCGCGTCCGTCAACTCCGACTGACACGCGTTCCAGCGGGTGCTGCGGTCGTCCGGCAGACCGGCACCTACCAGTAAGTTCGCAAGGCGGTGTTTGCAGAGGCAACGCGGAGATAGGGACGGGTTCTCCATGTCGATAGGACCCCGCTGGTTAGCAAAACGGCGATCAATCTAAACCTAATTATCTATCACGTCAAGTGTTATACGCAGGATTGCAAGATGTGAGTCTAACCTTCTCCTGTGCAAATAGGCCGAGCCGGACCTGCGGAGCGACGATCGACACCCTCTGCTATTCGTTTGGTTCATTCTTGCTAAGGCGGATGCGCCTATTCGGTCCGGGGAGGCCCGATAGTGCTCTGGAGCTTTTGAAATTCCTGCATTTCGTGTTGCGCCTGAGCCGTCTTGCCCTGCTTGCGATAGAGCGCGGCCAGCCCAAAATGGGATTGGGCGGCCAGCGACGTCTCTTTTTCCAGGTCGATCACTTTGGTCCAGGCTTTCTCGGCCGTGGCGGGGTCACCGTCCAGGGAGGCCGCCTTGCCGAGTGAGTAGAGCGTCTCCGGCATCTCTGGCTTCAAGCGGTCCGAGCGTTCCAGCTCGGCGCGGGCGTCGTGGGGCTTGCCCTGCTGCAGCAGGGCCGACCCCAGGCGATAAGCGGCTTCGGCGTTGCCTGGTTGCAGCTTGGCCTCGGCGCGGAACTGTTCTTCGGCTTTGGGCCACTGGGAGGCGCCGGCGTAGACCAAACCGAGTTCCAGGTGGATGCCGGGGACGTCGGGGCGCTGGCGGAGGGCTTCTTTGAATTCTTTTTCGGCTTGCGGCATTTGGCGGAGGACAAAATAGTTCTCCGCAAGCGCTTGATGGGCGCGGGCCGAGTCCGGATAGGCGCTGAGCAGCGTGTCGATGGATTGCTTGGAGAGCAGCCCGCTGGCGCGGCCGAGGTAGTAGAGCAGATCCTGATCGTTGGGACGCTTGGCGAGCGCCTGCTCAAATTGGTGACCGCCGCCGGGAGTTGGCCGGCTTCCAGTTGCGCGATGCCGAGGGCGTCTTGGGCACCGACCCGCTCGAGGTGCGGGATGGCCTCGGCGGGGTAGCCTTGCGCTAGCAGCGCATAACCCAGATATTGGTGGGCGATGGGGATGTCCGGGTTGAGTTCCAGAGCGTGTTTCAGGGGTTCGATCGCGGCACCGTAGTCGCGGTTCTCCATGTAGGCTTGGCCCAGACCGACGAAGGCCTGCGGTGATTGGGGTCGAGATCGGCCGCTTTGCTTGAACTCCGCGATGTCGACATCGACCTGGCGCTGCTGGCGCGCCTGTAACCCCGCCTGCATGTGCTCCGCCGCAGAAGAATTCGCGGCCTGTGCGGCAAACCAAGCAAACAAGACGAGTAGAATCATGGTCTTTCCGGTTCGCGAACTTCCAGAAATTGGCCGGCGCGAACATCGTTTAAAACCTGTTTGAGGCCCGAAGGCCAGAAAATTTCGACCGCGGCTTTTTCAGCAGACCCAAGGCCAAAGTGGAGACGCTTGTCACTGGCACAGACGTAACTGCCACCCGAAGTCGCCTCGCGAGTCTGACCATTGACTCGCACGCGAGCACCGTAGCCGTCGCGGTTGCTACGCGTTCCGCGTAGGGTGAGAGAGAGCCAGTGATTTGTGCTGCCGCCCCGGTTCAGGAGCAACACCGGAGGGCCGCCCAGAGTACTGAGAACAACGTCCATCCAGCCGTCGTTGTTGATGTCACCAAAGGCAGCGCCGCGAGCGGCCAGGGGCGTGGTTAGGCCGGAATCGGCACGCTCAAAACGGCCGTTGTGATTGAGCGCAAGCAGCGGTAGCTCCTTATAACGCAGGGAAGCGTCGATCCGCTGGACATTGTCCAGCACATGGCTTTGTGCGACGAAGAGGTCTTTCCAGCCGTCATTGTCAAAGTCTTCGAGGCCGACGCCCCAGCCGGAGCTCCCGGAGGTCAGCGCCCCCAAGCCAGTTTCCAGACTTTGGTAGCTGAAGGCTCCGCCGCCATCGTTGTGATACAGGCCGTACAGTTCGCGGGGCAGCTCCGTGATGATCACATCCGGACGGCCATCGTTGTCGTAATCCTGAAAAACGATGCCCATGCCGGAAAGCCCTTTGCCGTCGGACGTCAGACCCGCACCGGAGTCAAGGGCACATTCCTTAAAGGTGCCGTCACCGTTGTTGTGGAAGAGATACTGCTGCATGCCGTCGTTGGAAACGAAGATGTCCGTAAAGCCGTCGCCGTCATAATCTGCGAACGCGACGCCCAGGGCCCTCCCCTTCTTGGCTGCAATGCCGGAGCGTTCGCTGACGTCCTCGAATGTGCCATCGCCACGATTCCGATAGAGCAGACAGGTCGTCGCGGGAAATACGCCCGGGGGGCAGTAGGTGTGCCAGTCGCCGCCGCAGATCTTGTTGTGATCGGTGTCCCATTCCATGTAACGGGTTACGAAGAGATCAAGATGGCCGTCGTTATCGTAGTCGAAGAAGCCGGCGGAAACAGACCAACCCCCACCGGCGACCCCGGCCTTTGGGGTGACATCGGTGAAGGTGCCATCGCCATTGTTGTGATAGAGGATGTTCTTTCCGTAGCTAGTCAGGAAGAGGTCAGGATAGCCATCGTTGTCATAGTCGCCGACGGCCACGCCCATGCCGTAGTTGCCGTTACCCGCATGAGCGAGCCCAGCGGCTTCGGTGACGTCCGAGAAGCTGCCGTCGCGATTCTGGCGATAAAGACGATTCCAATAGCGGGGAGAAGCGCGATCGAAATTTTCGGGAACGTGCAAGGTGTTCGCGATCTTGCCGCCGTTCACCAGGAAGATATCGAGGAGGCCGTCGTTGTTGTAGTCGAAAAGGGCCACGCCGCCGGGCATAGTTTCGATGAGATATTTTTGCGGCGTGGGCGAGTTTTGCAGAATGAAATCGATGCCGCGCAGCGGTTTCACTTCAAACACGGGCGAAGCGGCGGCCAGCGCGGCAATGCCCAGGAAGTTGGCGCCGCGTGAACCTGCGAACCATGCTTGTGTGTGACTCCTCGTGACGAGCGGCGAAAGTACCGCCCGGACCCATCGAAGTAGGCTAACACGAAGACGGGCAGGGACTTAGGGCGGGTAACAGATGGCAGCTTGGGCAGAAGTTCAGGGCGGCAACCTCTCCAGGGTGGATGCGATAAGCACCCACCCTGAAGCTTGCCAGAGGGTTAGAAGACGAGTTTTAGTCCGAACTGGATCAGCCGGGGATTGGTTCCCGGATACGAACCGCTCACTTGCCCGAAACTGTTGCTGCCAAATGACGTATTTGGCGGAGCAAACTGCGTCCGGTTGAAGAGGTTAAAGAATTCGGTGCGGAACTCCAGCCCAATCTTTTCGTCAGGTCCAAATCGCGTCCTCTTGAACAAGGAGAAGTCAAAGTTTCTCACGCCATCTCCTCGCAAACTGGAATCGGTGCGCGATTCGTCGCCGAATGTAAAATCGGCAGGCGCTGAGAAGCAAGCGGTATTGAACCACTGCTGCAGCTTTGCCCGGCCGCTGACGGGCGACGACTTGTTGCACCCCGCGACGACATTGGGCCGGACTACCGTCTTTTGGTCGAAGCTGTAGGCGAAGCCGACGCGTGGCGAGATGTTGTGTTTGTCAAGGGGAATGCTGTTGCCGGCGTTGGGGCTAACCAGAAAGACGATCGCCCCGTATTCCTGGAAGCCCAGGAACGTTGGTCAGACCTGCGGTGGCGGTGGGATTCGACAACCAGTTCTGAGCGTTGGGGTCAAAAAACGATAGGCGGTTGAAGCGCTCCGACCAAGGTCCCTGCAAGTCGTATCGCAGACCCAGGTTGAGAGTCAGCTTGTTGGTGACGTGATAGGTATCGTCGGCGTAGAAGCCGCGGTAGATCTGTTGTGCTGCGATCAGAGCGGGCACGACGGCTTGGCCGAAGAAATGGTTTTCCACGTTGCTTGGGTTGTCCGCATATCCGAGCAGGAAGTCCGCGAAGCTGAAGCCCGTGAAGCAGGCTGGCCCTGAACCGCAAAAGGCGAACGCGCCGCTGGCAACGTTCGTTTGCGCGTAGTTATCTCGCCCGACCTCGAACTGGAAACCGAGCTTGAGAGTGTGGCGTCCGCGAACCAGAGTGAGGCTGGGCGTGAAGTTGATCTGGGTGTTGCGATCCTGAATGAAGCTCTGCCCCTGCGTGCACATAATGTTGTCCGCGAATTGGAAGACGCACGGCGTGGGCGGCGTGCGCGCAATGTCGGGAACGGCGTTGTTATACTGCGCAGGCCAACCGATGGAGGTCAGATCGAAGTTGATGTTCTTCGGAGAGCGATTGTAGCGCAAAGCGGCTCAGGCTGGCGTTTACGCCCAGAATTGTGCTGGGCGTCAAAGTATAGGTGTAGCCGACGGCAGCGGCATGGCTGTAATAGGTTTCCGCACAGCGGTCGGCGCAAATACCGGTTCCCAACGGATCGACGGGGAGGTCCAGCACATTCCAGTAGTTATAGCGGAAGAAGATGTGTTGGTTGGCGCCCAGATTCTGATCCAAGCGACCCACAACTTGATTCTGATTGCCTGCCGCCGCTGGTTGCCGTAGTGAAGTTCTGAGTGACGAGCCCGTTTGGCTGGACTATGCCGGCGGTGTTGGCCGCCGGGAAATACTTGAGCAGCGCCAGCGAGGTGGGATTGAGGCGGTTGACAGGAATTTGGTTGCCAGCGAATGGTGTGGCAGCTCCGGCGAAGCCAGGGCAGCCCACCGCGGTGGCGACGGTCCCGCCGCAAGGATCCATAACCGGGGTACTGATCGCCGAGAAATTTCCGGCGAGTTCTGCTGGAGTAGGAACGGTGGTGGTGAACGCCGTGCCGGTGCGCAGGCGGAACCCCTCCCAACTGAAGAACCAGAAGGTTTTGTCGCGGCCATCATAAACATGTGGAATGAGGATGGGCCCACCGGCATTGGCGCCAAACTGGTTCTGCGTGAATGGCGGCCTTTTCTGTCCGGCCCTGTTGAGGAAGAAATCGTTGGCGTCGAGGACCTTGTTGCGGAGGTACTCGTAGGCAGTCTCCGTGCAAACTGTTGGTGCCGGATTTGGTGCTCAAGTTGATGACACCGCCGGAGAACTTTCCCCAGTCTGCTCCCAGATTGCTGGTCTGCACTTTGAATTCCTGAATGGAGTCTTGCGTCGGGATCACCACCGGCAGATTGATATAGCCGATGTTTAGAGGCTGACCATCCAGATATTCCGCGCTCTCGTTTCCGAAAGAGCCATTCACCTGATAATTGCCCCAACCGAATGGATTGACACCGACGGGAGTGCCGCCAGGCGCTGCCCTGCGGAACAACCGAGGGTGCGAGACTTATGAGATTGAAAACGTTGCGGCCATTGAGCGGGAGTTCGTTGGCTTTGCGCTCTTCGACTACTTGGCCCAGCGAGGAAGTCTCCGCCTGGAGTTGCGGCGTTTCCCCAGAAACCTCGATCGTCTGGGTGACGTCCCCGACTTGCATGCTGAGATCAATGCGCACGCTCTGGCCTACTTCAACGATGACATCGGGGCGGGCGGTGCGCTTGAAGCCAGTCTTTTCCACATCGATGCGATACCGGGCCGGGATGAGGTTCACAAAGTCGTACAAGCCGTCAGGCCCCGTCGTTTGCACGCGCTTCTCCGCCGTGCCGATATTGGTCAAGCTCACTTGGGCGTCGGCGATCGCTGCGCCCGAGGGATCGGTGACCGCGCCTGCGATGGATCCGTAGGTCGTTTGAGCAGACAGGGATGGACTAAAAACGAATGCCGCGTAAAAGCAAAATACCAAACCAATTGTCAAGAGACGTGCGAAACCTAGTTTTTTCATGATCTGCGCTCCTAACCCCCAAGACGAATTCCTTGCGTGATGAACGTCCCCCGACGAGACCACTCACCTGCAGGGCTCCGCATTCGGAGCCCCGGCTTCCTCGACACCACTCCCGCTTACCTAGTGTTACGAGGCAGTTAACGGATGTGTACCAAACGAGTTTTGCAATGGGGGCGAAAACGATAAGACGCAGGGTTCCGATGTAAAGGAGTTCAAGCTCACTGCGACTTGCCGGAGTTTTTCTTAAGGATGATTTACTTCGTTGCGCAGCAGCGCGTATAGCAGCGGCTTGCTGGTGGGTTTCAGACTGCCGCCGCGGGGCTCGACGGTGACGAACACCGCATCGATCTCCGCCAGCTGTTTTGGATCGTCGAAGCGCATCACCCAGCGGCGGTTGGATTCGTTATCCATGTACAGAATACCCAGATTCAGGGGCAGCGGCCGCTCTCCCTGCGCCGCCTCTTTCTGGCCCCACACCTGGAAGGTGCTGGCATTCACGATGCCGGGCTGGCGGTCCAGATCGAAGGCATAGAAGATGAGCGACTTGCCTTGCGTATAGAAGACGCGTCCGAAGGGCTTTTTGGTTCGGCTGGTGCCATCGACATCAAACACGTCGGCAATGTACAGCTTTCGCGCGCCCATGAGTTCGCGAATGTCGCGGTCGGAGGCTAGATACTGCTCGGTGTCCTTGAGCCGGCGCTCCTGATCGCGATTGACGGAGCTGAGTTCCTCAATTTTGGTCTCCAGCGAGGTAGTGCGCTGAAGCGCCTGGTCACGTTCGACGCGCAGGGCCGCGAGTTCCGCCTGGACGCTTTGGTAGTCGTGGTCGGCATTTAGCAGCCGCGCGTTGAGGGCGTCACGTTGCTCCGAGACACTGTTCAACTGCTCTTGAGACAGGCTGTTGGCGGCCGTCAACGTGTTCGAGTGATCCTCCAAAGCGCGCAATGCCGAACGCAATTTCCCAAGCTCCGCTTCTTTCTGAGCGCTCTGTTCCTGCAACTGCGTCAGCCTGCCCGTCTGGGAAGCAAGAAGTTGGTCGAGTGACTCTTTTTCTACCGCTAACTTTTGGAACGAATCGTCGTGAGGCGCGACTGCCGCTGCCATCGCGACTTGGTGCGACCGGCTGCCCAAGCGATAGCAGCCCAGACCCACGGCAACAAGCAGGCATGCGGCCAGCGCCGCTCGCACCATCGGCTTCGCGGCAATACGCCACAGCCAGAAAGGCTTCAGGACTGACGCAGGACGGCTTTGGAACTCCAACGAGGACCCGTTCGCGTCGGCTCGCACGCGAGCAAAAAGCTTGCTGCGAATGGGCGCGTCGTCCCAGGTTTCGGACTCTGAACCTTTCGCATGAAGAGCGGCCAGAGCGGGAATTCCTTCCTGAGACAAAACCGCATGCTGAGCGCGCACTTCCCGGCATTCCTCGCAACTGAGCAAATGGAACTTCAATTCCGACTGTTCGCTGGGCGTGAGAGCCCCAGCGGCCGCCAACGCACTCAACTCGCGGAATCTTTCGTGTCCTTGACGGCCTTCGTGATCGCGTATCATCGCTTGGTTTCCCGGAGCTTTTGCACAAAAGCGTTCTTTCGCAGCCGCTCCAGACCTCGGTAAAAGTGGTGCCGGCTATTTCCCAAGGGCTCGTTCAATCGTTCGCTGATCTCGCGCAAGTCCAAGCCCTCAAAATAAAACAACTCCAGCGTCACTCGTTGAATCTCGGGAAGCTGCTCGAAAGCCCGCTCCAACTGCTCGCGATTGAGCTTGGCGCCGATCTCACGGTCCAGATCGGTTTCCCCTAGTAAGTTATCGTCCAGGGATTCAATATCCGTACCAGCGTAGAAGCCTCTACGCGCCAGGTGGGACTTCCTGTCCAGCGCCCGATGCACCGCAATTTGCAGAATCCAGGCCTTCACAGTGCCCTTGGACCCGTCAAAAAGCAACGATTTCTTGTACAGGTAAAAATATGCCTCCTGGACCACGTCTTCGGCCTCGCCGGCGTCCAGAACGATCCTGCGCGCGATATTAAATACCAGGCGAGCGTATCGATCGAAGAGAATCTCCAGAGCGTTTGCGTCGTTGGCCTGCAGGCGAGCCATGACGTCCTCATCGCTGGGACACCGCTCCCGGGGGCGCTGTCGGCGCGGTAGCGGAACGTTCCTGGTGTCTTCCCCAGGTGATCGGAAATGTGAGTGCGCGGCCTGGCGGTGGAGAACTCATACGTGGTTCTCGATTTCCACGCTTCCCTGCTGACACACCTCAGCAGGATACGCGTCGCATCAGAACGCTCCCCCGGCGAAGCTCCGATGCTTCGGGCAACATACACCAACTGGCGGACGGACGAGAAGGTTTTTCGCTGTTAACCAGCGGATTTTTGATGGCATAGAAATTTGCCGGTTGGCTGGTACAGAATGGTGAAGAAGCACGTATATATTTTTAAGTCCCGGATTTGCTTGGTCTGGCGCGACTGCCCTTCTGACGCCTCTTCCTAGAACAGAAACTTCAATCCGAATTGAACCAGGCGTGGGTTGGTGCCCTGGGCGGTGCCGGTCACCACTCCGAAATTCTTGTTGTTGGTGGTGCAGCAGATGGTGTTGGGCGGAGCAAACTGGGTGCGGTTGAAGATGTTGAAAAACTCGGTGCGGAACTCCAGGCCAAACCGCTCGTTGGCTGCGAATCTTGTTCTCTTAAATATGGCGAAATCAAAATTGTTGATTCCCTGGGCGCGCAGCCGTGGGTCCACGCGAGGCTCGTTGCCGAAGGTGAAATCCGCTGGCGCCGTGAAACATCCGGTGTTGAACCACCGCGGCGCATTTGCGCCGTTCGGATCTCCTAGCCTGGAAGTAGAGCTGCCGGCCACCGCTCCGTGGCAACCAGGCGCAAAGTTCGGACGCGAGCCGCCGCCAAAAAGTGTGGTGCCGTTGACTTGTCCATTGCTGAAGATCAGCGGAAAGCCCCGCTGAAATGTGGTTACGCCGTCAACGCCCCATCCGCCGACCAGCTTGTCGGTCGCCCCGCTCACGCCGGAGAGATACCTTTTTCCTTTGCCGAACGGCAGGTCGAGCACGTAGCTGAGCACCAGCCGCTGCGGTGTATCTTGAGAAGATAGCGAGCGCTCTCCACGCAGATTGTTGTTGTCTTGAATTACGCCCACCCCGGTCTCCAGCCACGAAGTAAGCGTGTCGGTGTCACTGATCAGCTTCGAATTGGTATAGGCCACCAACAGCGCCCCCGCGCCCGCGAAGCGCCTCTGTACCGTTAATTGAAACGAGTGATAGACGCTGTCGAAAGATCCCTGTCCCGCCAACTGCACGTTGGCATATTGCGGATACGGGCGCAGGAGCTGCCCCACGGTGGTCGTGGCTCCGGTAAGCGCCAACGCTTGGCCGTCGATGAAGAACGGATTCGGCACGGGCTGCACCAACGCTACGTTCTGTCTGGGGTTCGGCAGCGATGGATCCACTTGCTCGGCTGCCGGCGCCAGCAAGTCGCTCGAAATCTGATTGATCTGCTGCGAGTATTGCTGCAGGTGAGTGCCCTTGGAGCCGACATAGGCCGCCGACACAAAAAAATCGGCTGGGAGCTGCCGCTGTAGGTTCAGGTTCCACTGCTGCACGTAGCCCGCGGGATGGTCGCTGGGATTGGCTTCGGTAATCGACTGCACCACCTGGGTGAGAAATTGTTGCGTGCCCTGGGTTCCGAGACTTCGCCCGGGCGGCGCGGAAATTCCCGCGGGGAATGGAAGCCCAATGGTGTTGACCGGATGGGTGCCGTCTACGGTTCCCGAATAGGTAGTGGCACCGCCATTCACCATGTCGTTCAGCGGATTGAGAGCAAAGGAAACATAGTTGGGAACCCAGAAGATTCCATAGCCGCCACGGATCGCGGTTTTCGAATCGATGCCGTAGGCAAATCCTAGGCGCGGAGAAAATGCAAATTTATCCAGCGGAACATTGTTGCTGTGGCCGGGAGGCACCAGAAAGACGTCTCCCTTAACAGGCGACGCGCCCGGCGGAAGATATTGCGTCAGAAAGCTGGTGGCGTCGGGGTTGAAGAAAGACAGCCGGTTAAAGTCGTTCCGACCACGGACCCTGCAGGTCGTAGCGCAGGCCGAGATTCAGCGTGAGCTTGTTGGCGGCGGTGCCAGGAATCACCAAAATAAACCGCGCGATAGATTTGTTGCCCCGCAGTGAACGCTGGAACCACCGCCTGCGCGAAGAAATGATTCTCGAAATTGTTGAAATTGTCGGCGTACCCCAGCAAGAAATCGGCGAAAGAAAACCCGGTACCGGAAACGCCGGGCAGTCCCGTGAAACAGGTTTGGCCCGGAGCGCAAAAGTCAAAGGACCCGCTGGCGATGTTGGACTGCGCGTAATTGTCGCGGCCCACCTCGAACTGCAAACCGAACTGAAATTGATGGTGGCCACGTAACATCGAAAGGCTCGGCGACAAGTTGTACTGGGTATTGCGATCCTGGATGAAGCTCTGGCCCTGCGTGCACATGATGTTGTCGGCGAAATTCGCCACGCACGGTGTAGGCGGCGTCCGCATCTCGGCCGGTACCGCCGCGTTGTAACTGGCCGGCCAGCCGATGCGGGTCAGGTCGAATCCGGAATTCTTGGGGCTGCGGTTGTACCGGAATCTGCTCAAGCTCGCGTTGAAGCTGAAAACTTTTGTGGGCGTGATGCTGTACGTGTACCCCGCGGCGATCGCGTCGCTGTAATATTTTTCCGCGCAGCGGTCGGCGCACACGCCGGTCCCCAGCGGGTCGATGGGCAGATCCAGCACATTCCAGTAGTTGCCCCGCAGGAACACTCGCTGCCTGCTGGTAATGTTCTGATCGACTCGCACCACCACTTGGTTTTGATCTCCGCCCGTCGGCGCTACCGCGGTGTAGTTGTTGGTGGACGCAAAAAGGTTGTTGGGCGCCGGCCAGAGATTTACGAGTTTGGCCGATGTCGGATTGATGCGGCTCGCGGGAATCACATTGTTTGCGAACGGCACCGGTGTGGCGGTGCTCCCGGGGCACGCTCCACGCGCGTTCACGCTGCCCGCACAGGGATCGTATATTTGGTCGATTACCACCGCCTTGCCGTTGGAGTCCGTCCCTCGGTCGTTGCAAATGCCCGCCGAGAAGCCCGATTTACACAGCTCGGAAAAATCGCCGGCGATTTGCTTGGCGTCGGGAACCGTGGCGGTGAACGGCTGTCCGGTTCGCAACCGGAATCCTTCCCAACTGAAAAACCAAAAAGTCCTGGTCCAGTCGCGATGAGGAAATTTTACAGGCCCGCCGGCGTCGATCCCAAATTGGTTTTGGACCCACGGAGGCCTCGGGCGTCCCGTGGCGTTGAGAAAAAAATCATTGGCGTTGAAAAGTTTGTTGCGGAGGTATTCGTAGGCTTCGCCGTGCACCGAACTGGTCCCGGACTTGGTGCTGAGGTTGGTCACCCCGCCGGAAAACTTGCCCCATTCCGGCCCCAGATTGCTGGTTTGAACTTTGAACTCCTGAATCGAGTCTTGCGTGGGAATCAGCACCGGCAAATTGATGTAACCGATGTTCAGCGGCTGGCCATCCAGGTATTCCGCGCTTTCGTTTCCGAACGACCCATTCACCTGATAATTTCCCCAGCCGAACGGATTCACTCCCACAGGCGTGCCAGTAGAACTCCCTTGTGGCACGACCGAGGCCGCCAGTTCAATCAAGTTGAAGACATTACGGCCGTTCAGGGGCAGTTCGTTGGCCTTGCGCTGTTCCACAACCGTACCCACAGTCGAAGATTCGGTGTCCAGCAGCGGCGTCCCTCCCTGCACGGTCACGCTCTCCGAAGAAGATCCCAGCACCATTTCAAAATTCACTTCCAGAGCGTCCTGCACGTGCAGAATCAGATCGGACTTGATCACCGCCTTGAATCCGAGCTTTTCCACTTCGATGCGGTACGCTCCCGGCGCCAGGTTCGTCACGTAATAACTGCCCGTTTCGTTGGTTATCGTTTCGTAGCGAATGCGCGTGGCCGTGTTGATTACGATCACCCGCGCGTTGGGAACCACCGCTTTGCTGAAGTCGGTTATGCGTCCGGTCACCGACGCATTGGTGGATTGGCCGCGCAGAGAAGTCGGAGAGGCCAGAAGCATCGTCAGCGCAAGCATCATCCCCGCATTCAGGGACCCTCGCGCGCCAAATAACGTGGCCATGCGGGAAGAATGCACGATCGAAAAACTCTCGCAACTTTCCTGGGCTCACCCCGACGGAGTCCATCGAACGGCTGGTGTTATAGGTATACCAGCCTTGTCAAGGCCATTGGCAGCCACGCGTTGGACGCTCAAACCGGTTTAGGAACAATCCCGCAAGACCATGGTGTTTGTGAGCCAGAAAACGTTTATTTAACCGCTTGGAGGCAGAGTCATGCATTCATCGACAAACCCGCGGACAATTCATTCTGCGTCGATGTCGGCCTTATTGCTTGCGTTCCTCGACGTTCACTAACTTGCCGCGCTCGAAGTACACCTTCACGGTTGAGTAGGTATAAACCACTGTCTCTTTTATTGTGGTGACGTCCAAAGGTTTACCCAGGAGTTTTTGCACTTGGTCGGGAGTCTGCCCCTCTGTCAGCTCGGTCGAAGCTGCAGCGGGTGCCGGCGCCACTGCATTCGGGCTGCTAGAAGTAACGGAGGCAGGAGGGCTTGTTGATGCAATCTTCTCAGGCTCGGCCGGAGAATCCACCTTGATGGAGGGGGCGCTCTTGAGGAGTTCTCCGATCGTCGAGTCGGCTTTACGGTCGTTGCCTAGGTCGGGCTCTGCGTAGACCACGGCAAACCACAAGTTTTGGGCCACTACGTATTTGCCTGTGGGGCCGTGCAGTAGATAGATAAACTTCCAGTTTTTCTTGTTTGCGCGAAATTGCAGAAACGGCGACACCGATCCGTCTCCGTTGGAGTTCGCCAGTTCGGAGGTGGTAATTCCCTGAACGTCGCTCGACGCGGTCTCGAAGTTTTCCTTTTGGTTGGTACTCTCCCAACGAATTTTGGATGCGCTAATGGACAGCACGCCCCGGCAAGACCCTGCTATTCCATGCATGTGCTGGAGGCCGAGAGCAATTGTTCCTCCGCTCGAAAGCACGTGATCGAACACGTCCGTGGCCTCGGTGCCCTTCCCTTCCGCCAGGAAAATGTAGCCCATGAGCGCGAGCGCTTGGTTGTCCGGCTTGGCCTTAAAAGCCTTGTCCAGCGCATCCAGCGCGTCGTCATAGCGGCCTTCGTTCATAAAGCCGCTGGCGAGCTTTACTTCTCTCGTATATTCGTCGCCACTTGTTTGCGCGCGAAGGCCCGTGGCTGCCATCAGAAAAAGAAGTAGGACTACCGTTGCTAGTGCCGGCACTTTCCGCATGTTCTTCCTCCCGTTCGCCAATTTGGATTGTTGCCTGGACTAAATGTGAGTACGAGAGAAGGAAACTCTTCCCTCGCTTGAATGTTTACTTCATGGCTTCTTTTTTGCCGGAGGCGGCGGCGCCGCCTTCTGCTGCGGCGCGGGACGCGCCTGCTGTGCCGGCGCGGTTCTCGGCTGAGGCGCCGCGTTCCTTGGCGCCTGTGCTTGACTCTGCTGCGTTTGTCGCGAGTTTGGAGCGGGAGCAGAGGCTGCTGCACCCGGCTGGGCCTGCCGCGTGGCTCCCGTAGGAGGATGGTAGGCACCTGAAGGCTGCCCTGGGGCAACGGGCGTGCTCGGCGAGTGTGCTGCGGCAGCGGCGGAAGTTGGCGGCTTGTAAGGATTACTCGCCTGGGACGGTGGCGCAACATTCGGTGCAGCATTTGGCGCCGCCTTCGTTGCCGCGCCTGGAGGCGCGTAACGATTAGCGGCCTGCGCCGGCGCGCTCTCATTCTTGTTGGAGACTTCGTTGGGCTTCGATACAGCTGCATGACTTGATGCCGGGCTGGCTGGAACTTGGAACGTCTTTGGACCGCTTGCAGGAGGCTGCAGCCGGTTCGCCGTTCCCGCATTTCCAGTTGTGGAAGGGACCTTGAACGACTTTGGTTGAGCGCTCTTCAACCCGGCGGGACGTGGCATGGTCGCGGCAACGGCCTTCCGGCTACCATCGACAGGGTTCACCCCACGAGGCGGTCCGCTCTTCGGCATTTCCGCCAGCTTCGTATTGAATGACTTCACTGCGGGTGCGTCGTGAATGGCGCGAACGGGACGATTACTGTTAGCGATCTTATTTGGCGGCGTGAAATGCGCCGCCCGAATCGGCTGCGCTGCCACGTGGCCTCGAGCATCTAGAACCCCGTGAGCGTCGCGTCGGGCGTAGAGGGTATCGCGGGTAGGCCGAATTTCGAGGCCCCGCGCAGTCGTCGCCCTCTCGTAGAAATGATTGTCAACGCGCGTGTAGCTGTAGTGAGCGTTGACAATCTCGGTGCGGTTGATCACGGTCACATATCGGTAGTTGTAATATTCACGGTAAGGCCGGCAGCAGAAACCCACCCCGTACACTGCGACGTAGGGTTCTTCGGGTCCCAGTGGAAACCATCCAAACTCATCCCCACCGCCCACAAACGTCACTAAGCCCGGTGAATACACCTGGGGTCCGGAACCCGGAAGCCAGACCCAGATTCCGTCGACGACCGCCCATCGTCCGTAGTGGTAAGGCGCCCAACCCCACGACTCGTAGGAAACCCAACTCCAACCATACGGGTCCACCCAAACCCATCGTCCCGCTTGATAAGGCTGCCATCCGGCGGCAACACCATTAGGGACCCAGACGTTTCCATAAGCAGGAGTGGCCAGCCAGTGACCCGTGGTGTCCAACGCATCCGCGCCGGTTACACCTTGAGGAACGTTGCCGCTGCTGGTGGAATTGAGTTCCACCTTGTCCCGCGCTTGGTTCCATTGCTCTATCGAATCCGACTTGACCTCTGCGGGTGCGCTGACCGCTGCCGGCATCGGCGCAGTTCCTGACGTACCACTCTCACCACCACCACCGCCGCCAACCGTCAACTGACGGCCGGCCCCAAGCGTTTGGTTGTTGCCTTCCGATACGCTCGCCACCCCTTCGCCTTCTTGCACGGTCACGCTGGTTTCGCCGTTCTCTTTGACGCCGAAACGGTACTCGCCAGGCTTCTGAGGCGTAAACGCCATCCCCGGAGAGTCGATCTCGTAGGTGCGGTCTAGCTGTTGGACGCGTAGCGTGGCCACGCCAGAAGTGAGTTTCACCTGGAAAATATCGTTCGAATTCTGAAGAATTCCCACATACGCGAGATCCGCCAGCCGCAGAAAACTGTCGTCGCCAACTTGCAGTTCCGCCTTGCTGGTCTCCGGTGTGTACAGAGAGTCGCCAGGCATCAGCGGCGAATTGACGGCCGCAGGATTCCATTCGCCCTTATCGTCATCCCCTCGCTGGTAGCCTAGATCCCCATCGATCATCTTGATGTACGCTACCTGATCGGAGACGTCCGCCGACCCGTCTGCTCGCGCCTCCCCTTGGTGTGACGGCGGCAATATCACAACGGCCGCAATCGTGAGCACTGCAAGAAGAAAAATAGCTTTTAGCGTATTCATCGCGATCTCCGCTAAGCAAAGCTGCTGAATTCGGACTTCACTCGCCAGGAACTTCATGCAGCCTAGAATTCTTAAGTGGCCTAACCAGCTATCGGGGAAACTTATGGTCGGGGACGACTACAAGTGGGCGCTAGGCTATTCTCAAGTTATGTGTCTGTCAATCTTTCTTTATTAAAGTTACCAGTGTTTGCGTAAGGTACTTGAGGAGATTTTTATTGTTAAGGTTCTTGCGGTGGTAGAATCCGCCCCAAGGTTCATCCAGGAGAAGAGGCGGCATGCCGCACGACGTATTCATCAGCTACGCGTCCGGAGACAAACTGGTAGCGGATCAGCTCTGCGCCACGCTCGAATCCCGCCATATTCGATGCTGGATCGCTCCGCGTGACGTGCTTGCCGGAGCTGCCTACGGCGAATGCATCGTCGATGCCATCCATGATTGCCGCATTATGATTCTGGTTTTTTCCGCAAAAGCCAACGCTTCCCAACACATTCCGAAGGAAATCGAACGCGCGGTCAGCACTGGCGTGACGGTCATCCCGGTGCGCATTGAAGATGTCCGGCCCGGCAAGTCCCTCGACTACTTCATGGCCAACGTTCATTGGCACGACGCTTTCCCTCCGCCTCGGGAGCGGTATTTCGAGAGTCTCGCCGAGAACGTCAACGCGCGTCTCTCTCGTGGATCACCAGCAGCCCGAGCCGTAATTGAACCGCCGGTTCCAGCGCCCTTTCCCACCATCGCGCCCGCCCCTCCTAAACAGGCCCCAGGCACTAAGTGGAAAGCTGCTGCAGGCGTCTTGAGTGCTTTGGTCGTATTGCTAATGACCCTGTTTCTCTGGCGGGTGCTCATTCACCCAAAGGTTGCGGAGCAGCCTAATCCTTCCATCCATTCACCTTCGCAGACAAACGCGGCTTTGCCCGGACCGGAGTCTGTCGGCAGCCCAACCGGGACAAACGAGGTAGCGGCAACTCCAGCCGAACCGGATGCCCCTCCATCGAGCGCAGGTGGACCAAAGTCCGAGCCATCCACAACGGCTGGCCCTTCGCCAGGTGCAGCCGAAGCGACTACCGTGGTACCGCCAAAGAGCGGGCCCTCTGCCAATTCCCGCGAGTCGGAGCCCGCCGCCTCGCGGCCACGAGAAGAACCCCTAAAACACGTCATTCCTGTCATCGCCGCGCCGCAGTTTGCTCTGCAAAGCTCATTCAGTGCAATCTCGAACACTCGCTCGATGGCCTTCAGCCCGGATGGAAGATTGTTGGTTTCCGGCTGTTACGACAATTCGGTCAGGCTCTGGAGCGTAGCGACCGGCCAGCAGCTAAAGAAATTTACCGGACATTCCCGCTCGGTCACTTCGGTAGCCTTCAGCCCGGACGGCCGCTCGATCGCGTCAGGCAGTCTGGATAAGACGGTCAAGATCTGGGACGTGTCGTCGGGTGCAGAAAGGCGCACGCTTTCAGGACACTCGGGCGGAGTGCAAGCCGTGGCTTTCAGTCCCGATGGGCGACTGCTCGCCTCGGGTAGTCAGGACAAGACCGTCAAGATTTGGGATGTGTCGAGCGGCAATGAACTGCGGACCTTATCAGGACACACTGGCCCCGTCCAAGTGGTGGCCTTCAGTCCCGATGGGCGCTGGATCGCTTCCGGCAGTCAGGACAAAACCATTAAGACCTGGGACGTAGCCACCGGCAGAGAGATCCGAACGCTCTCCGGACACTCTGGCGTGGTAGAGGCCTTGGCTTTCAGTCCTGATGGACGCTGGATAGCCTCCAGCAGTTCGGACAAAACGGTCAAGATCTGGGACTTAGCCGCCGGCAGAGAGATCCACACCCTGTCCGGACACTCCGGTGTGGTCGAGGCCGTCGCCTACAGTCCCGATGGGCGCTGGATCGCTTCCGGCAGCATGGACCAAACCATAAAAATCTGGGACGCTGCCACTGGCAGAGATCTGCGCACGCTACCCGCAGCTGCCACCGTCACTTCGGTCGCGCTGAGCCCAGACGGACGCTCCTTCGCCTCCAGCGGCAGCGACTGGACGATCAAAATTTGGAAACGCACGGCCAACTAACGCCAAGCGGACGAATCTAACGGACAGGCTATTACCATAAGGCTGGGACTCTCTAGCCGTTGCAGCTACCCATTCTCCCCAACTGCTACAACCGGTACCAGACTGCATGCGACCGGATCGCCATTAACCGATCCCGGTCGTCCGCATTCTTGCGGCGAGCGATTTTCACCGACGAAGACTAGCCTTGGTAGACGGGGACTCTAAAGTTTGGTCGGAACTGGCCGATGAGGTGGATGTGGGGTGAAACAGTGACCGTTGCCGACAACCAGGCCGGAAAATTGACCGAGCTTCGGCGCACCCACCAGCGGGTTCGCGCCAATGTGAAACTCGCCGTCGAATGGGAGCAGGATTCCAAGCTTCAGTCCATCCACACCTTTACTCTGGACGTCAGCCGCTCCGGCTGCCTGGCCGTCCTCAGCTCCGATTTGGCAGTCCGGCAGCAGGTGCGGCTGATCAATCGACACAGCGGCTCGGTGGCCGAAGCACGCTTGGTTTGGCGCAATCCAACAACGAGCAGTGCGGGCTTCGAACTTCTGAACCCCGACGAAACTTTCTGGAATCGCTGAACGCCTAAATGTCAGTACGGCAACTGGAAATCGTGGACAAATTGATGGACGGTGAATGCCGATTTGTCGCTGTCCTTTTATGAAATTCACCCCTGCCTCAAACTACTGGGATTGCCATCAATCTAAGGCTCCCGTCAGGCTGCTTAAGTGCTCTAAGAGGAAAGGAGTTTGTCCGAGTCCAAGGAGTGAACAACGGCTGGTATTTAACCATCAGCGGGACTCATGTCCGATAGAGCGGACCGTAGTTTCGGGCACTAGCGGTGAACGTCCCTTCCGTAGTCATCGTCTGAGGTTTGATCTCCGTGATTTCAACATACGGACGGCGCTGCCTCCTAAAACTGTGTTTGAGTAATTCGAAGAGATTCCTGGCTGAGATAGTTCATTCGCCTGATTTCGCGAATGTGTCATTTTCCAAGTCCGCTCCTTGGTCGGTGTGCCCCTGGGGTTGGGAAAATAGAGGGTCAAGTGTAGGATACGTGCCGTGGTACCAACCTCATTTTGCTCGCCTTGAGGTGCATATGAGTGCGGAAAATCACATGACGCCGAGCCAGGAACGAAGATTCAAATCACTCGAAGCCCTCCGAAAAGCTTCATGGATCAGCTTTAGCGAACGCAGGAGTGTTGAATGGAAAGTCTCCCTTGCTTTGTGGACTGCTTTAGCCGTATTTACCGGAGCTCTGTTAACTCGGTCTCCAACAGAGTCGTACCAGCTCAACGGTTTTTGGCCGGTCTTGGTTACGGCGCTGGTGGG
The DNA here is from genome assembly GCA_963788495.1 of uncultured Acidobacteriota bacterium. Taxonomy (GTDB): domain Bacteria; phylum Acidobacteriota; class Terriglobia; order Acidiferrales; family UBA7541; genus Acidiferrum. The sequence goes on from CAWBGX010000012.1 coordinate 84,064, forward strand.
CCTTGCGATTGTGGTCGTCCATACAATTTGGCTTATTGGCATCAATCAGAACCATCAAATAGATCGCGAACTGTCTCATCTATTCCGTAAAGAGATGTGCGAGTTGGTTAGGGTGCCGCCCTCCGCAATCGAACCGATACTCGATAAATATTCAAGATGGCCCACAACCCGGAGACCGAAGGGCAAGAGGCTCAATTACTCGCACCTCTCTGAAATCACGCTCACTACAATTTTGGCGCTGGGTGCTGTCTGTGCTATGTACGCCCGCACTCACGCCCAGGATTCTCCAAAGGGTGAGTCGACTACACCGACGGTACGAAGATTAAATTAGATGCAGCAGTGCCCCCGACAGAAAAGCAGGACCACATTGTTTCCGTCGCGGTGCGACCAAGCTAGCGAAAGGGTGTCTGTTCCGGTGCTGCAAAAGGATGTGCCATGCCAGCGTACAGACAACGTTAAGGGTCTACGTCCACGCGATTCCACAGAGCCAGAGAGGCGCTATGGAATCCGTTGGGAACCTCTCAACTGGAACATGTTCCAGTTATGAAACAAATAACGTACTTACTTTTATCTTCAATAAGTTGGCGGAAGCGTGTGGGAGTCGAACCCACCATTCGACCCGCTAAGGACCGAATCGCCGGCTTTGAAGGCCGGGAAGATCACCGGACCCCTTTCGCCTCCATCGCCAGTATAGGGGTCAGGCGGTAGACGATTCAATCGCGGCCATTTGCGTGCGAATCAGCGCCGCCACCAGATCGTACAGCGCCGGACTGGTGCACACTTCGTAGTACGCGTGGCTGGAGGCCGCGCCGATCTTCCCATCGGGAAGAAGCTGCCGCGCCATCCCTTTGCGCAGCACCAGCAGTTCCACGGACTCGCCCATCGGCACTTCGCCGTAGTACAGCGTGACGTTCTCTTTTCCCCACGGCATGTCCAGCTTGGTCTCGACCGAATCCAGGGAAATCTCCTCCGACAGTTTCTGAAAGCCTTCCTCGTTCAGCTCAATCCCATTGCTGTTGAAGCGCACCAGAAACTCATCCAATTCCTCCGCTGAAGCGCCTTCCACGGAATTCAGGAACTGATACAGCGAGCAGAGCGTCTTCTGCCCGGCCAACAAACGCTTGGCGATCTTGGCACATCCGGACAGGCGGTCCGACAGGTTCAAAGCCTTGGAAATCATGATGCGCGATTCGCCGTCGGTCCAATACGTCGGCGCCGATCCCTGAAAGGCCACCCCAATCCCGATTTCCAGCGCGGGCAGATTGCCCGCCGCCGCGCCATCATTGTAGGAATTGCACACCGCCAAGATCTGCCGCGACAGCGTGCAGGCCTTGGCCACCGCCCGGGCATACGCGCGATTCGACTCCGTTTCAAAAATCGCCAGCACGATCGCGTCGCCCTCGATAAACACTTTCTTCGCCCCGTAACGATCCAGGAGTTTCTTCACCGGCTCATGCAGGTTCAGGCTGAAATGCGAAGCCGGGCTCAGGCCCCGCGCCAGCAGATCCTGTGTCATCTTGGTCGATCCGCGCACGTCGGCCTTGATGATCACGTGCGACACCACGTGATCCTGATGGTGTTTCACCTCGTCCTGCAGCACGCATTCGTACAAGCGATTATTGATGCGCGAGAGTTCGCGAGTCTGTTCGGTAGTGATCAGATGAATTCGTTCCATGCAGGTGGTCAAATGCTCGGCGTCGCGCAGGTCGCGCCGCAGCCGCAGAAAGTCCGTGGCAAATCGCAATACCAATCCTTGCATCTCTTCCCGCGAGTATCGCCGAATCTTGCGAGACAACTCCTCGATCGGTTTCAAGGACAATTGCCGCGCCGGCACCTGCTTCAGCACTTGTTCGACGCGCTTGAGCTCCTCTTTCGACACCAGCGCCTTTCGCAACTGCTGTAAGTGGACCGGCGGACTATACTCCGGCGCGATCGGGCGAATCTCGTAGCTTGCCAGCACGTGGTAAAGAATCTCGTGCTGCTCCAAGCGCTCCAGCAGTTCCGACAGCATCTTCGCGCACAGCGGCTTGTCGGCCTCCGGCGCGGATGCCTGGTCGAATAGCCGCTTGGCGTTCTCCGGCTCGTTCAAGTAGTCGCCCAGCCGGCCCTTGTAACCCTTGGTGAAGAAATCCAGCTTCTGTTTGGCCGCGTCGATCTGCGGTCCAAATTCTTCCAGCTTCACTTCCTGATGTTTCAGCCGCGCCTCGATATCATTCAGCGAAGCCTTCAGGTTCGACGGATCCGTGGAGCTCAGGAACTTGTTCAGAAAATTGTCGCCGCGCTCCAGCCGTTTCCGCGTGCTTTCGCGCTGCGCTTCCAGGTTGGCGATTTCGCTCCGCATCGCCTGGCTCTGATCCAGCAGTGCCGCGTGCCCTTGATTGGCCTCGATGTACGCCGGGTCCTGGCTGATGGCCAAACCGGATTCCCGCAACAGCTCCTGAAACAACTCGTCCATGGCCTCAAACCGGTCAGGGTCGCGGACGTAATTTCCCAGCAGCACGTAATGCTCCAGGAAAAAGATGTCGTCCTTCCCGCCCTCCAGAAAAATCAAACGGTTTTTTAGCAATTCATAGAACGGCGCAAAGTCTTCCCCGAAAAGCGCCCGCCGCGTCTTGGCGATCACATTTTCTTCGACGTCCACGACCATCTGCGCGATCTGCTGCCCAACCACCCGGGCCACGCCCCGCCGCGACGACTGTAGTTCCGACAACCGCGCCTGGATCACGTGCGCCTGCTGGCTGCGTTCAAACTGCTCGCCACGCTGGCGAATCCATTCCTTTCCTTCCAAAATCAGGTTGGCGAATTGGTTGCCGATTTCGATGCTCAGGAACTTCAGCAGCGCCAGCCGAAAGATCAGGTCGATCTCGATATTTTTCTGATATTTAGCCTGCGTGAGGGAGCTTTGCAGGAAATCCGTGAGCAGCTTGCGAAACGCCGCGTTGTCCGGGCCCTTGACCGCCCGCAACTCCATCCCTGCAAAATAGCTGGCCTTGGTGTTGTGGCGTATCAAGCCGAACAAATAGTCGCGCGTGGCCTGGACAAACCTCGGACTCAGGAACACATCGTGGTGGATGTTATCCACGCCGATGGCCAACGATCCCATGGGAATCGTGGTGTTATAGCTCTTGAGTTCTGTCCGGGCCGCTTCCGTCGCACTGGGCAAAAGGGTCAGCTGGTCCATGCATTTCCGCCAGAAGGGCTTTCCTTACGCTAACAGCGGCGCCTAACCCGGGCAAGGTTTACACCCGCCGGCGTTGCCAGAAAGTAAGCCGACATCCGATTGGCCGGTGTGCCAGCTGATCTCGACATCTCGCGGCAAGCGCCTGAGGTCTTGCAGCGCTGCCTTTTTCTTTAGGAGGCCGGGGCTTCAGCGCCGATGTAAAGCGCAGAACGGATGGGCTTTAGCCCCTGAAGGAAGCTATTCCGCGTACTTTCGTCGGCAGCCTGTCTAGGCCTACGGCTGGCTGGATTTCAACGCAGTGGAGTCAACTCTCAAGAACCCCTACACCACCACAATCCGACGCCGATCTCCCCCGGCATGTTCCAGCCGCAAACGCACCTGCGGCCAAGGCGATTGCAGCGGAAATCGTTCCGACCACTCCAGGATCACCACCGCGGGCTTGTTGAAAACGTCTTCCAACCCCAACGTTTCAAAGTCGTGGAAGCTCTCGATGCGATAAAGGTCCCCGTGATAGACCTTCTCCGCGTCCCCATACACATGAACTAAGGTAAAAGTAGGGCTAGTGACCTCATCCTCGCCAGCAGCACCCAACCCGGCCACGATGCCCTTCGTTAGCGTAGTCTTTCCGCTGCCCAGCTCGCCCGTCAGCAGCACCAGCACCGGCGCCTTCAAGCGTTTCGCGAATTCCCGGCCCCAGCGGGTGGTCTCCTCCGCGGAATCCGTTATGACTTCCTCACCCACGCCGCTGCAACTCCAGGACCAGCCTTCGCCGCGCCTCGGGTATCGCGTTCACCACATCCCCAGCCAACAGCCCGGATAAATCCATCCCCTCCGCCGCAATCTCCGCCGCCAACCCGTGCAAGTACACCCCCAGCGCAAGCACCTTCACCCAATTGTCGGTCTTAAATTGTCCCGTCAACGCCGCAAGCACGCCCGTCAACACGTCGCCGGAGCCACCCTTCGCCAGCCCAGCATTTCCGCTGGTGTTGATAAACACCTGTCCATCCGGCGCCGCCACCACAGTGTGAAATCCTTTCAGCACCACGAACACGTTCCAACGCTTCGCGGTCTCCTGGGCGGTCCGGACGCGATCCGTCTCCACCGCCTTGATCGAAGTATTCAACAGCCGCGCCATCTCCCCGGGATGCGGCGTAATCGCCAGAAAGTCGGTATGGCGATCACCCAACTTGTCAGCGTACCTCCCAAATGCGTTCAGGCCATCGGCATCAAGAATCACGGGCAGCGACGTACGCAACACAATATTGCGGATGAACTCCTGGGTCTCCGGGTGCGCCCCAAGACCCGGCCCGATGGCCAGAACCGTCTTGCCTGCCTCGATTCGCGCATAGCGAAATCGAATTTCCTTCGTGAACCTGTCTAAGGCCTCTTTAGATATGCCCCCCGACATGCTCGGCAGTGGCGGCCGGTCCAGAATGTTCCGCTTGGACACCGTTCCGGCGTCCGTCGTCAACAACGGCTCGGTCATATATTCCGGATGAGCCCCCGCAACCTCCAGCAACACCGCATCCGGCGTGGCCACCGTCACCAGACCAGCCCCAGCTCGCAGTGCTGCATGGCCCGCCATAATTGCAGCCCCGCTCTTCCCCACCGATCCCGCCACCACTAGCACGTTGCCGTACAGTCCCTTGTGCGAATCCACCGATCGCACCAGCGGCAGCCCCGCAAACTCCTGCGGTTCGATCCAGCGCATCGTGCCCTGTCCAATTTCATCGACCAGCGAACCAGGCGAACCGATATCCACCACCTCGAGATGCCCTACAGCGGAAGCATCATGCGAGATCAATTGCCCTGGCTTGGGTGCCGTAAACGTGACCGTATGATGAGCTCTAAGAACCGGACCTTCCGCATCCCCGCCATCGGCAGGCAAGCCCGACGGCGTGTCCACCGCCACAATCAGCGCAGGCCGCGCCGCCGTCGCATCGCGCGACATCCGGTTAATATCTTCCATCGCTTGCCGGATCGCTCCGCTCGCCGCGCCGCGAAATCCCGTGCCAAAGATGGCATCGACAATCACATCCGCAGCGGCAATTTCCCCCCACGCGGATTTCCACGCGGCTTCGTCCGCAACCCCGGTTACTTTCCCCCCAATTTCGCACCAGCGCTTAAAATTTGCCGCGGCGTCCCCTCCCAGCTCCTCCGCCTGGGCAAAAAGGTAAACGCGCACATCCGCGGCAGCTTTCTGAAGATGACGCGCCGCTACAAACCCATCCCCTCCATTGTTCCCTTTCCCGCAAAGCACGCAGATCGTTTGCGAGGGAACCCCAGCGCGCTGGAAATTTTGCAGGCAAGCGTCCGCGACGTGTTTCCCCGCGGCTTCCATCAATTCCAGGCTGGGTATCCCGAGGCGCTCGGTCGTCAGGCGGTCGACTTCGCGCATCTCCGCAGCAGTCAGAACTTTCATGGCTGGTTCACAACGATCAAAGCATCCAGCCGCCGCTGACATTTACGACCTGGCCGGTCACATACTCCGCCTCTTCCGAAGCGAAAAACGCCACGCTGGCAGCCACGTCCTCCGCGGTTGGCGGACGCCCAATGGGAAACCTCGCATCGCGGATGCGCCGCGCCTCTTCAACGGTCAGCTCGTTTTCATCGATATTCGACGGGTTTACCACGTTCACGGTAATCCCGTTCTTCGCCTCTTCCAGCGCCAGCGACCTCGACAGCGCCACCACCGCCGCCTTCGCCGCCGCATAAGCGGAAATCTTCGCCTGCCCGAATGCCCTCTCCGCCCCCACCGCGCCCAAATTGATGATGCGTCCCCATCGCCCCCGGCGCATGTGCGGCAGCGCCGCCCGGCTCACGTACAACACGGTCATCAGATTCGACGCAAACACGCTTTGCCAATCCTCCAGCGGCGACTCGCCCAGCGTTCCCCACTTGAAATCGCCGACATTGTTCACCACCACGTCCAGCCGCCCAAAACGATCCGCAACCGTTCGCACCAACTGCTCCGCGCGCCCCGCATCGCTGATGTCCGTTTCCACCGCCACGCAATCCGCCCCGCTGGTTTGCAGTTGACGCAAAGTCTGTTGCGCAGCCGTCTTGTTCGAGCGGTACGCGATGGCCACCCGCGCCCCATCCTGCGCCAACCGCAAGGCGATACCCTTGCCGATGCCGCGGCTTCCGCCGGTTATCAACGCCACTCGATTTCGCAGGGACATTCTTCTCCTCGGCCCACATGGTCAGGAAAGCAAGCCAGTATATCTCAGCCCGCCAACCTCGTCAGGCCATGTGTTTTCCTTCGGGCCCGGCCTTCTCACTGCCGTTCACTTCAATCGCGCCACAATCACCGTCATATCATCCGCCTGCTCCGGCGTTCCCGCCCATTCCTCCGCCGCGGTCATCAACGACTCCGCCACCACCCGCGGCCGCTCGTCTTGCACATGAACCGCCGCCTGCTGCAATCGCCGGATCCCAAACTCTTCTCCATACACATTTTCCGGCTCCACTAATCCATCGCTGTAGGCCACGAACAGCGCATCCGGCGCCACGATCACCGACCCTTCTTCGTATAGATAGTCTTCCACAACTCCAAGAACCATCCCGCCCACGTCCAGATGCAGCGCCGAATCCTTCGAGATCAGAAAAGACGGCAAATGCCCCGCGTTCGTGTATCTCAGCTCTCGCGTCGCGCTGTCGTACACCGCGATAAAGAAGGTCGCAAACCGGTCGTCCCCGGTATTCCGCACCAGGTGCTTGTTCAGCCGCGCCACAAGTTCCGCCGTGCTCATCGTTTCGCTATCCGGCACCAGCACCTGGCTGCGCAGCGCCGCCTGCAAGCTGGCCATCAGCAGCGCCGCCGAAATTCCCTTGCCGGAAATATCCGCGATGGCTATCGCCAGGTGCGTCGGGCTCAGCTGTATGAAGTCGTAGTAGTCTCCGCTCACCGAGCGCGCTGCCTTGCAAATCGCGTCCATCTCCACCCCCGGCACTACCGGGAGCCTCCTGGGGAAAAGCTGGTCCTGCACTTCCCGCGCGATGGAAATTTCATTTTCCAGCCGCTGGCGTTTCCTCTGCTCTTCAATCAGCGTGCCGATCGACCCGGTCATCAGATTGAACGATTCCCCCAGCACCCCCAGCTGGTCCCGCCGTTCGATGCGCACTCGGTGCGTCAAATCCCCGCTCTGCACGTACTGCGTTGCCTGGTACAAGTCCCCGACCGCCTTGGTGATTTGCCGCGTCAGCACCACCCCCGTAGCCAGCGCCGCCGCCTCGATCAGGAAGAAGGCAATCAGAATGAGCACGAAGACGATCAAATACGTATCCCGCAGTTCCCCCAACGAAGCGAAAATTCGGGTATTCAGCCGCGAAGGCCGCGCGTTAAAAACTACCAGCACCGGTCGCAACGGATCGACCGTGCCGTCGCTCCCCACATACACCGAATTCAATCGGGAAACCACGTCGACCGGCAGCACCTCGTCCAAGAGCATCGGCGGCTGCAACGTCCGGTTACGCGCCACCAGTTTCTTGGTCGTTTCGTATTGTGTCCCGCCGGTCGCGTACAGCACTCCCCGCGGGCGCCCGCCCATAAACCGCTGCGTCAAGTTCAATTGAATGGCTCCGAGGTCTGGCGCCAGGGTGGCTAGAAATTCTGGAGTCACCGGGACCCGCAGCCTGACGATCCTCGTCCCTTTGGGGTCCTGCATCGCCCGCAGGCTTACAATCGACAGCGCCTCACCCTGCTGCAGCAAACCCGCAAACGACTTTTTCTCCGGCGCAGCGATCTCTTGCAGTAGGCGGCCGTCATTCGAGAATTCAATGTCCAGTCCCAGCAACTCGCGATCGTGCACCCCGTGCGATTGCGCCGCCAGGATGCGCTCCGACTCCGTTTGCGTAACTCCCGGCGGCAGCGTCGCGTGCGCCGCGGCGATGTGCTCGGCAATGTCCGACATCATCTCCACCCGCCGGTCGATGTCTTCCAACAGTAGGTAAGCCCCCAGCTGGGAATACAGAATCTGCGCCGACCGCACCGCCAGGCTCAGCAGCAACAGAATAGGCACGACCGCAATGAACAGATACGCCACAATTAGCCGGTTCCGCAGGCTCCAAAGCAACCGGCTGCGCCACCACCCGATCAGCCGAAAACACAAATAAATCGCCGAGAGAATCGCCAAATACTGCACGAAACTCGATATTCTCCCGTCGGCCTCTACAACGTAAGCGGTACCCCCGGCCAGAACCAGCACCAGCGCAACAACATCAAGGCGCGAGAGGCGGCGCCAGAATTCGCGCAAATTAGCACGGAAAGCGGTCATCAGTCCCCGGAAAGAACCACTACTTTACCTGAAGACGCTATGGAGTGCGGCGGCTCGTTTATCCTGCTCCCCCGAGTTTCGAGAGGAGCCTCGGAGGGTCGCGCCTTTGACTAACCAAACTTGCCTCCCATGACCTTGTCCCTAGCCATCGGTTTCCCACGTTTCAGATTTTTTCCCTTGGCCATAGGTGACGCCGGTGGTATACTACTTTCAAGTAAAGATATCTCCAGGCCACCACGATAGTCGCGGCAAACCACCCAAAAGAATTGGTAGGTCACAAAACGAGGCCCAGAAGTCCGTCTCTGACGCGCTCGCCTATGAACGCGCCGCCACTCGACTTGGGTTTCCTGGGTTTCCTGGGTTTGGTAGCTGGGTGCCGCACACGCCGGTTTTGCGTGTGCGGGTTTAGAGCCAACTTCATCGCAACCCCGAGACCTGGAGGGGCTGACGGTCATTAGTTACCATGTCGCCACTATTCGGGCCGCGTAAGCCCCTTTAGAATGAACACTTGCAAAAGTGTATCAAAATAAAGGACTTTAACTACCTTTAGAATCAACACTTATAGAAACAGGGAGGGGGGCCCTCCGGGTAGGGGAGCAGCATCCCGCGCCCCAACTTGGCTTCCAAACCAGAATCTCGAGAGCCGTTTGTTTGTGGCCACGCCCAGGCGCAACCGCCGTGCGGCCACCGTTACTTCGCCGAAGCCGCGCGCACCTTGCTGTGCTTCACGCTATACGTAAAGTAAACCACCATGCCGATGATCAACCAAACTACCAACCGTATCCAGGTCACCGCCTTCAGGCCGGCCATCAGCCCTAGCGATATGATCATCCCCAGAATCGGCACTACCGGCACCAGAGGCGTTCGGAAGGGTCGATCCAGCTCCGGCCGGCGGACCCGCAGGATCCACACGCCGGCGCAAACGATCACGAACGCCAGCAGCGTCCCGATGCTTACCAGTTGCCCCAGATCGCCGATCGGCACCAGCGCCCCGACAAACGCCACGCACAATCCGACAATCGCGGTGGACTTCCACGGCGTGCGAAAACGCGGATGAATGTCGCTCGCCCATTTCCACAGCAAGCCATCCTTGGCCATGGAGTAGAAAACCCGGGACTGCCCCAGCATCATCACCAGCATCACCGTGCTCAGTCCGGCCAGCGCCCCAGCGTTCACCACGTAGCTGCCCCACTTCACGCCCGTCTCGCGGATGGCCAAGGAGACCGGCGCGCCGATGTTCAGTCGCGAGTAGTGCACCGTGGCCGTCAACAAACCAGAAACCAGCAGGTATAAAATCGTGCAAACCACCAACGATCCGAGAATACCGATCGGCATGTCCTTCTGCGGGTTCCGCGCTTCCTGCGCCGCGGTAGACACCGCGTCAAAACCGATGTACGCGAAGAACACCACTCCTGCACCCCTCAATATGCCCGACCAACCGAACGACCCAAACGTTCCGGTATTGGGTGGTATGAACACTTTCCAGTTCGCATGCGCGATTTCCGGATGCTTCATGAGGAAAGCCGATGCCACGGCGATGAATACCAGCACCGCAGTCAGCTTCACGAAAACTACGCCGGTATTGAAGTTCGCCGACTCCTTGATTCCGATGATCAATAGGATCGTCACCCCGATCATGGCCAGGAAGGCGATTAGGTTGAAGTGCGCCGTCGCCATCGGCAAACCCTGAAGTGACACGCTCCTATCCAGCGTACTCACCGGCATCCATCGGCCCTGGTACATCGCCCATTGCGCTCCAGGAACATCGCAAATCTGCGGGGGTATGCTGATTCCGTAGTCTTGCAGGAAAGCCACCAGGGTGCTGCTCCAACCGCTGGCCACCGTAGCCGCGCCAAATGCATATTCTAGGATCAGATCCCAGCCGATGATCCAGGCGACGATCTCGCCCAGCGTGGCATAGCCATACGTATACGCGGAACCAGCGATGGGAATCATCGACGCGAATTCCGCGTAGCACAGTCCGGCGAACACGCAACCTACCCCCGCCAGCACATACGACAGCATGATGGAGGGACCCGCATAGAGCGATGCGGCGGAGCCGGTCATCACGAAGATGCCTGCGCCGATGATGGCGCCGATGCCCAAAGTGACCAAGTTTACCGGACCGAGCGCCCGCTTGAGACTGTGCTCTCCGGTCTCCGCCGACTCGGCCATCAACGCGGTCATCGACTTCGTTGCAAACAAGGGGTTGCCCATGCAACTCCTCCTCTGGGGATTTCTTCCCCGTTCTTAAACTGCTCGAAAACTACAGTTTCGTACGATTCAGAACCGCCACCAAGTCAAATTCTCGTCTCAGCCACATCAGGTCGTCTCAGGCCGTCCGGTCCAGCGAAAATGCCCCGTTCTTATGCTCTTTAACTCTTGCACTTTTTAGACTCGCGCCGCGCCCCGCCTCGACCACAACCAATAGACAGGCACCCCCAACAGCACGATGACCACGCCGGGCCACGTCGTCTGCGTCTTGTACAGCAGCAGCACAAACATGATCGCCAGCGCCGCAACGATATACAGCAGCGGCACAAACGGATAGCCAAACGCCCGGTACGGCCGCTCCGCACCCGGCCGCTTGGCGCGCAAAACAAAGATTCCCGCGATGGTCAGCACGTAAAAGATCAGAACCGAAAACACCACGTAATCGAGCAGGTCGCTGTACAAATTGCCGTAGGTTCCGTCCGCCCGGCGGGTTCGCAGCAGAATCAACACGGTGATCCACAAGCCTTGCAAAACCAGTGCGGTCCCAGGCACTCCCCTGCGATTCAATTTGCCGGTGGCGCGGAAGAACAACCCGTCGTGGGCCATGGCGTACACCACCCGCGAGCCCGCCAGAATCAGCCCATTGTTGCAGCCAAACGTCGAAATGATGATGGCCACCGCCATGATCGCGGCCCCCGCCGGCCCAAACACGGCATTCAGCGCCGCGCTGGCCACTCGGTCGTCCGGGGCGTTCTGAATCTGCGCCAGCGGCAGCGCGCACAGATACGCCAGGTTCGCCAGGCAGTACAGGGTGATCACGATGACCGTGCCGAAAGCCATCGACAGCGCCACATCCCTCTTGGGATTTTTCACCTCGGCGGCGGTAAAACCGATGTTGTTCCAGGCATCCGCCGAAAAAAGCGACCCCACTTGCGCCACGCCGAAGGCCACGAACAAACCAAACGCGCCTCCCGCCGCGCTCACGGTAGGCACGAAGCTCCGCAGAAAGTTTGCTCCCGGCTCGATGGGCTGCGCGCCGCGCACCGCCCACAAATGGCTGAAGTTATCCGCGATGGCGCCGGCATTGCGCGCCACAAACACGCACAAGAAAATCAGGCCCAGCAGCGAAAGCGCTTTGGCGCTGGTGAACACATTCTGAATGAGCTTGCCAAGGCGCACGCCCAACGTGTTCAAGAACGTCAGTAGAATAATCATCAGCACGCCGACCAACTGCTGGAGCGACAGGCTGATGGCATATTTCGAGGAAAGATTGATGGGATGTACCACCCAAGCGGTACCAGAAATAGCCGGAAACAAAACGCCAAGATATCGCGCGAAACCCACGGCAACCGCGGCGATCGTGCCGGTCTGAATCACCAGAAACAGCGTCCAACCGTACAGAAAGCCCCACAACGGCGAATACGCTTCCCGCAAATAAATATATTGCCCGCCCGCATGCGGGAAAAGCGCCGCTAACTCTCCGTACGACAACGCCGCCGAAACCGTAAGCAGCCCGGTCAAGACCCAGGTAAGCAGCAACCCGCCCGACGACCCCGTCTGCCGCGCAATATCCGCCGCCACGATAAAAATTCCCGAGCCGATCATCGACCCGACCACGATCATGGTCCCGTCGAACAGCCCGATAGCCCGCACAAATCCAGGCTCACCCGCGGCGGCATGCTGTTGCATCGATTGTGTGTTGTCCGCCATGCCTCAGAGCCTCAGACCGCTGCGGCGTGATTCGCGGCACCCAACAAATCGATATATTGCCGCGCCCGCTCGCCAGGATCGCGTGCCCGCAGAATGTCGCTGATCACCGCTACAGAATCCGCGCCCGCCGCGACGACCGACGCGACGTTCTCGAGCGTGATGCCACCAATCGCCACAATCGGCTTGTCCGTCAACGCACGCGCTTGGCGGACCAACTCGATGCCCACAACGGGATCGGGATTGGCCTTGCTGGAGGTCGCAAACACCGGCCCCACAGCGATATAGTCCGCCGAAGTCGCTGCCGCCGTCTGGAATTGTTCGAGGCTATGGGTGGAAACGCCAACCCACTTGTCGCTCCCGACCAACGCGCGCGCCTGCTCCACACCCAAATCTTCTTGTCCTACGTGAATACCGCTCGCCCCGGCAAGCACCGCCACATCCGCCCGGTCATTCACCACAAAAGACACTCCGCGCGGAGCCAGCAAGGAGGCCAAATTTTGGGAGGAGTGCAACAGCTCTCGGGCGGACGCCATTTTGTTCCGGTACTGCACCAACCGGACCCCGGCATCCGCGAGACTTTGCGCGCAATCCTGTACAGGAAGAGTCAGCAATGCTGAGTCTAGTATCACATACAGCCTTGGGAGGACAAGCCGCGATGCCACTTATTTTCCGTTAGTTCCGAGCAGTCTTTCGATGAAATGGGTGTCGAATTTGCCGGCCGCAAAGTCCGGATCGGCGAAAATCCGGAGATGCAACGGAATGGAAGTCTTGATGCCCTCGATGACGAACATTTCCAGGGCCCGCTTCATGCGCCCGATGGCCTCCGCGCGGTCCCGCCCCTTGACCACCAGCTTGGCAATCATGGAATCGTAGTACGGAGGGATGACCGCGTCAGCGTAAGCCGCGGAATCCACGCGCACCCCGGTGCCGCCCGGCGCCTGAAACGTGGTAATCCGTCCCGCCGACGGCACGAAGGTATCCGGGTCCTCGGCATTGATGCGGCATTCGATGGCGTGCCCGGAAAACTGCATCTCTCCGACGGCATCCTCCAGCCGCTCGCCCGCGGCGATGCGAATCTGGGCCTTGATCAGGTCGACTCCGGTAACCAGCTCGGTCACCGGGTGCTCCACCTGGATGCGCGCGTTCATCTCGATAAAATAGATCGAGCCGTCCTGATCCATCAGGAATTCGACGGTGCCAGCATTGGTGTAGCCGATCTTTTCCAAGGCGCGCACCACCTTGTTGCCAAGTTCCTTGCGGCGCTTGGCGTCCATCACCGGCGAGGGAGACTCTTCCACTAACTTCTGGTGGCGCCGCTGAATGCTGCACTCGCGTTCGCCCAGGTGAATGACCTTGCCGTGCTGGTCGCCCAGCACCTGAAACTCGATGTGCCGCGGATGCTCCAGGAACCGCTCAGCGTACACGTCCGGCGTGCCAAAGGCCTGCTGCGCCTCGCTGCGCGCCGTCTGGTAGTTGGTCAGAAGTTCGCCCTGGTTGCGGACCACGCGCATCCCGCGCCCGCCGCCGCCGGCCGAAGCCTTCAGGATCAAGGGATACCCGACTCGGGCCGCCTCTTTGCCTAACGCCTCTTCCCCTTCGATAACCCCGTCGCTCCCCGGAATGGTCGGCAGCCCCGCGGCCTTCATCTCCCGCCGGGCGCGATCCTTTTCCCCCATCATCTCAATCACTTCCGCCGTGGGCCCGATGAAGGTGATCTCCGAAGCCTCGCAAACCTTGGCAAAGTTGGCGTTTTCGGAGAGAAACCCGTACCCCGGGTGAATGGCGTCCACGTTGGTAATTTCCGCCGCGCTGATCACCTGGGGGATATTGAGATAGCTTTCGCTGCTACGCGGCGGGCCGATGCACACCGCTTCATCGGCAAATCGCACGTGCAGGGAGTTACGGTCGGCTTCCGAATACACCGCGACCGTCGAGATTCCCAGCTCCTTGCAGGCACAGATAACCCGCAGGGCGATTTCCCCGCGGTTGGCGACTAGGATTTTCTGGAACATAGAGGTGAGCGGCCGCCTACTTCTTGCGGCTCGGGCGAATGCCAAAGAGCGGCTGGCCGTATTCCACCGGCTGGCCGTTCTCCACGAAGATGCGCAGCACTTCGCCGCTGATGTCCGATTCGATTTCGTTCATGAGCTTCATGGCTTCCACGATGCACAGCGTCTGCCCGGTTTCCACGTACGCGCCTACCTTCAAAAAGGCTTCCGCCCCCGGGCTGGGCGCTTCGTAGTAGGTCCCCACGATCGGCGACTTGACCAGGTGCAGATCGTCGGTCGACCGAGTCTCGGGCGCGGGGGCCGGCGGAGCCCCGGGAGCCGATTGCGGCGCCGCTCCGCTGGCGATAATGATTTCGGGAGCAATTACAGAACGCGGAGCCATGCCGGAGGCCGGCTTCTTGAGCCGGATCTTCAAATCGCCGTTGGAGTATTCAAATTCCTCGAGATTGTGCTCGCTCATGAAGCGGAGCAGTTGCTCGATATGCTGGATTTCCGGGCTGGCGAGACTCGAACCTGCCGTCGATTTCGGGGACTTTTTGTGTTTCATGCCTGTATTTAGATCTCTATAAGATCCCGCGGAACACGGGTGAGTACTTCCGTTCTTTCGGCGTGCACGGCAACGTCATCTTCGATGCGAATTCCACCGATGCCTGGCACGTACACGCCTGGTTCGATGGTGATTACGTTCCCCGGCTCGAGTATTTGCTTCTGCCCCTTGGCCACCCGGGGATCCTCATGTACTTCCAACCCCAGGCCGTGCCCGGTGCTATGAACGAAGTAGCGGTCCAGTCGATAGCCCGCGAGAACCCGCCTCGCGGCAGCATCGACATCCCCACAGGTAACGCCGGCCTTGACCGTTCCGATCGCGGCGGACTGCGCTTCCTGCACTGCCCGGTGCCAACGGCGAATGCGCGCCGAGGCTCGCCCCACAACCACGGTGCGGGTAATGTCGCTGCAATAGTGCGCGAGTATAGCACCCAGGTCCAGGACGACCAATTCATTTTTCCTCAATCGCTTGGCGGTAGGACGCGCATGCGGATACGCGGAGCGTTCCCCAAAAGCGACGATGCTCTCGAAGGCCGGACCGGATGCGCCCCGCCGCCGCATCTGGTAATCGATTTCGGCCGCCACTTCCAATTCCCGCACCCCGGGCTTGAGCAGCTTTAGCGCGCCTTCCAGCACCTCTCCGATCAGCAAGGCGGCCTTGCGCATCCGGCGGATTTCCTCGGACTCCTTGCGCGCCCGCAGGGACTCCACATGACCCGCGGCAGCAATCCATCGCACGCGGGCCCCTCCGGCCCGGCGCAGCGACTTCAGCTGCCCCACCGTGATGCGCGACGCGTCAAATCCCACGCGGCCGCCGCCGGCCCCTCGCAGAAACCCGCCAACCGTTGCTATCAGAGAACCCTGTTGCTGCACGATTCGCAAGCCGGAGGTCTCCTCCTGGGCCTGCGCGGTAAAGCGCCCGTCGGTGATGAGCGCCACGCCGCGGCGGGAAACCACCAAGGCGCCAGCTTCGCCCGTAAAGCCCGTCAAGTAGTACCAATTCGCCGGATGGGTGATCAGCAGGCTGCCCAGCCGGGCCCCGGCCAGTTGCGCCAGTAACGCGCGTCTCCGCAGTGCAAAAGGTGTCTTCATAAACGAATCGAGGAGACCGCAGTCTCCTCGATTTCGTCCTTAATGGAAAGCCTAGTTTTCCGAAAGGTTGTCTTGCCGCTACGTAATCGGCATGATGCGCGGCGTCAGGAAGAATAGCAGCTCGGAAGTGTTGACGCTGGTATTGTCGCGCCGGAACAAGTGTCCGATCAGCGGCAAGCTGCCCAAGATGGGCACTTCGGTAATGTTGACCTGCGTCGAGGTGACGATCACGCCGCCGACGACGATGGTGGAGCCGTCCACGACGGTGACCTTGCTCTCCGCGGACTGGGTATCGAGAGCGGGAACGCCCTGAATACGCGGAATACCTTGATCGATCTGGGTATTTTCGACCAGCACGTCCATGTAGACCGTGCCCTCGGCGGTGATCTGCGGAGTGACTTCCAGCTTCAGCACGGCGTCGATGTACTGCACGGAAATGGTGTTGTTGATGGTGGTCTGAATCGGAATCTTGACGCCCTGCTTGATGGTGGCCTTCTCGTTGTTCTGGGTCACCACGCGCGGCTTGGAAAGCAGCTTGCCGACGCCCTTGGACTCCGCCGCACTGATGAAGAAATCGACGGCGAAGTTCGGCGACCGATGGCCCAAGAACAAGCCGCTGGTCGGAACTCCGGCACCAAGATTGACGTTCAAAGGTATCACCGGTGGATTCGTATTTGCCACGGAAAGAGGCGGTGGGAAAGAGGTCGTAAGATTGCTTTGCCCCACGGAAGGGTCGCCACCGATGAACGACCGTCCGCTGGTGGCCGTGCCCGCAAATCCGAGTTGCACGCCGATGTCTTGCGCGAAGGCTCGCGTGGCAGCCACAACGCGCGCTTCGATTTCCACCTGCTGCGACTTGCGATCCAGCTGGCGGATCAGGTTGTCGATCACCGGAATGACCGCCGGAATGTCTCTGACAATGAGCTGATTGGAGCGCGTATCGGAGAGAATATCGCCGCGCGCGGTCAGGAACTTCTTAAGAGTGTCCTTGAGGGTGTCGGCCTTCCCGTAGCTCAGAACGCGAGTGACGGTGACCATCTCCTGGGCTTCATTTTCCGCTTTTCGCACGTCCCTGGCGGTATCCGCTTCTTTCTTGATGGTGTCCAGGGTAGCGATGCGCAAAACGTTGCCGTGCAATTGCTTGTCGAGGCCGTTGTTCTGCAGCACGATGTCCAGCGCCTGGTCCCAGGGAACTTCGTCGAGCACGATGGTCAGCGTGCCTTTCACCGCGGGGTCCAGAACAACGTTCAAGCCGCTGATTTCGTGGATCAGCCGGAAGAAATCGCGCAAATCCACGTCCTTCAGATTTACGGAAATGGGTTCGCCCGTGTACCTGCCGGGAGCTGCGGTCGTCGACGCCTGCGTCGAAACTGTTGGGCCGTTACTGGGCTGCTGGGTGGCCTCCTGCGCCGGAGTTTCCGGCCGCGCAGGTCCGCCTTTTCCGCCAAACGATGCCAGGACGACTGAGGGCTGGGTCAGTTCGCCGGGCAGCGCGAAGCGAGGAGCGGAAATCGAAAGCGACTTGGATCCGCGCAAAGAGGCATGGCGCGGGGCGGCCGCTGTGTAATGAAACTGGGGTCTGGGCTTGCTGATTTCCCGAGATGTCACCGTGGTCTGGTCTACCGTCCCGTCCACGGGGGATAGCGGCAGTACGTCGAAGGAAATCACCACCACGGCGCCTTCCCGCGAAATCTGATAAGGCGCGGCAGCCGTCAGGTCCACCACCACGCGTGCCACATCGGTTCGGAATTGGCCCATGCGCACGCCGCGGACCGGGGCCGAGACGCCGGGGATCACGGTTTTCTGAACCGCCAGGCGGGCGCCGTTGAAATCCAGGACCAGCCGCTCCGGGTTTTGCATGCGGGAGGCCCGAACGTCGAGATGCCCCTCGCCTTCCACGCGGACGCTGGCGCGCTGCGGCGCCTGCGTGATGGCCACGTTGGAGATTACCGATGCCGCCGCGGTCGCGCCGGTGGGCTCCTGGGGCTGAGCCAGCAGCGGGCTGGTGGTCAGCACCGCCGCCGCAAGTATCAGGCAGCCAATTCGAAAGGCCGGCCGGTTCGTCTTCATTGCTGTTCTCCTGCACTGGCGTAGATTCGTTTGCTTACTTGGCGTTCAATGGGCTTGCCGAAAGCGTCCTTGCCGACTTCATGGAAGGACACTCCATCCATGGCGATTTTTTCTACTCGCCCGTCATAAAGCTGATCGCCCTCGCGCAAGAAGTAGGACCGCGACTGCGGATTGGATACCACCGCAATCATTCCATTCGGCGCGCGCACGATGCCATCCAGCCTCAAGGTGCTGACTTGCAGGCCGGCCTTGCCCGGCGGCAAGTTCTTGCCCGAACCGGTTTGCTGCCGGCTGAGCAGCGACTCAAACGGATCGCGCCGCGCGTACTTGCCCTCGGCTTCCGACGAGGCTTGAGCGCCGTCTCCACTGGGAGCTTCAGCCGCGGGAGCCGCCGCCTTCTTGGCCGCGGGCTTCCTGCCGGACTTTCCGGCGGCCTTATGCGGAGCGGGTGCCGCTGGAGCGGGCTTGGCCTGTCCAAACAGGCCGGGAGCTGCTGCCAGAAAAATCGCGAGAATCAGAGTGTTTACAGAACGCATAGTTCGCTCATTCCGTTCACGGTTTTCCAGCCGGACTGCCTGGGGCCTTCGTCCCGGTGTCAGCCGGCTTGGTAAAGAACGTCGTGGCTGTAAATACTCCGGACACGGAAGTGCCCGGCCGAAACGCATATTTGGCGGCCTTATTGCCGGAGGCGTCCTCAAAATCGAGGTCTCCGATGTTGATGATTCGCGACAACCGGCTCATGCGCCCGAAAAAGTCCAGGATATTGAAGTACGGCCCGTCCACCTGCACTTCGAAGGGCATGTCGTAGTGGTATTCCCGGGCCACGATGGGCATGGCGGTCAGGCGTCGCACTTGTACGTTGGACGCCGACGCCGCGCCCTCCACCAGGCGGATGAACTCATCCACTTCCTTTTCTTCGGGAACGATGGTCTTCAGCGTTTCCAGTTGCTTGGACAAGGCGTCCATCTGCGACTTCAATTCCCCGTAACGCTGCTTGTAAACCTGAAGCTGGGTCACTTCCTGGTTGAGCTGGGCGCGCTGCCGGACGGCCTTGTCGACCTCGTCGCGTTCCTGCGCCACCGGAGAAAGAGGCACGTACACGCCGGCAACCACCAGCACCACGGTAATCGCCAGGGCCAGCAGGCCCTGCATGATTACCGACATATCTCGGAGTGGATTGGCCATCGCGCTACCCTACCCTTTCCTTGGCCGGTGGCCTGGACGCTGGCGCGGGCTGCGCCGGCGCATTGACAGGCTTGGATTGCGAACCTCGCGCGTTGGAGGGCTCTCCCGGCGGGGTGATTTCCATGAAAATTTGGAAGGTGTACGTTTGCACCGCGGTATTCTTCTCGTCCTGCTTGGATTCCTTGATTTCGACCTTCGAGAAATAGCCGGAACGCTTGAGCGCAGTAATGAAATTGGCCACCCCATTCACCGACGCGGAAGATCCCTCGATGGCCAGGTTGCTGCCCTTGCGTACCATGGAGGTAATCCACAGGTTCTCGGTGCGCGCCACGGTGTTGGCGATCTGGTCCAGCAACTCCTGCCCTCCGGTGCGATCGCGCTGCAACTGCTCGATCGTGGACACCCGCTGTTGCAGCACTACTTTTTGTTTCTCGAATGCTTCCACTTGCTGCTTGATCTGTTCCAGATCGGTCTTCTGCACCTGCAGTTGTTTGATCCGGTTATTCTCTTCGTTCAACTGCCGCTGCCAGGAGTAGTACAAGTAGCCGAGAATCAGGCAGCCGAACAGCAGGCCAGCCCCGACAAACAGCACCGGGAGTGCCGCACCGGTATCCACGGGGCCCCGCGAAGACTTGGGACGATTTTGCCCGAGAAGGTTTATTCGGATCATGGCTAGTCAAAGCTCCTCAGTGCCAACCCCACGGCGATGGCCAGCCGTGGAGCCATTTCGCGAATCTGGTCATCGCTGTGTTTACCGGGATTCACGAGCACTTTACGGAAAGGATTGAGCTCCTCGACCGGCATGGCGAATTCCTCGCGGAGCAGGTCGACCAGCCCCGGAACCCGCGCGGTGCCGCCCGCTACGACGATGCGCTGAATGTTTTCCCCGCTGGCGGTAGCCCGGAAAAAGTCAAAGGTCTTCTGGATTTCCAGGGTCAAAATGTCGGAGACGCTGCGCAGAATCTGTTGTTTCTGCTCGTCGGTCACGCTGGGCAGGGTGTCGCCCTTCTTGAGCCGCTCGGCGTCCTCAAAGCTCAGGTCCAGTTCCTTTTGCAGGGCGTCGGTAAACTGGTTTCCGCCGACGCTCACGTCGCGGGTGAACAACGGGCACGCCGCCGCGCACGATATTGATGTTCATGACGCTGGCGCCGATGTTCAGCAGCGCTACCGTTTGTCCGGCGTCCGGCTCGTAGTTGACCTCGAAGCAGTTCTGCAAGCCGAAGGCGTCGATGTCCACCACCACCGGCGTTTTGCCGGCCTGCGCCAGGACGTTGGTGTGGTTCAGGATTTTGTCTTTCTTCACCGCCACCAGCAGGACGTCCATCTGCGCATCCATGGACTCCAGCAGCTGATAGCTCAGGTTCACGTCGGCAATGTCAAAGGGGATGTGCTGGCTGGCTTCCGAGGGAATGCGGTCGTACAGCTCTTCTTCGGTCATCAGCGGCAGCGGCACGCGCTTGACGATCACCGAGTGCCCGGAAACCGCGGTAGCCACGTTCTTGGTCTTGATGCGCTGGGCATCGAAAATCTTGCTGATGGCGTTGGCCACCTGCGGGGCGTCCATGATGGCGCCGTCCACGACGGTGTCCTGTGCCAGGAGTTCCATGCCGAAGCTGACCAACTCGTAGCCGGCTTTGGTGGACTTCAGCTCCACGGCCTTGATCGAACTGGATCCGATGTCCAGTCCCACCAGTTGCTTGCTTTTTCCGCCAAACAACATATGTGTGGCCTCTTTCCCCTCGCGCCAGACTAACGGCGCCGCGCGGTCGCCTGGCTCATCTTGCGTTCCATCCAGCGGTCCAGGATCGTCTTACGAAGTTTCCAACGATTGCCGAGCTTGAATGCGGGAATCTCGCCTTCCGTGATGTAACGGTACAGGGTATCCGGGGAGATCCCCAGATATTGCGATGCCTGCCGCACATTCATCACTTCACGCGATTCATTCACGAGGAACGCTACCCCAGCGCTCGAACACGCCCGATATCCAACATGCGCGGTGCACCCCAAGGCAAACTGCGAAACACCAGAGGTGCGCCCCTTGCTAGCGTTATGACATCGCGCGACTCCGAGCGTCAAGGGATTCTGTACCGCAGTTGTCCTAAGAATAGGGGTAGTTTCAGGTAGTTGCCGGGTATTTATGGTATCCCCCTCAACTAATGGAGTAGCAAGTCTATCAGTACCACAATTACTTGTGTTTTCCGACCTTTCCAGACCTGTCCCGTGGGCCGGTTATCTTTTGAAGTCAATCCGGCGCGCCGGCCAAGCGCATCCGGAACTTCCTACATTTATTTACGATTCGCTGCGCTTGGTCGACGCTCAGGCCCACAAACTCAAATCCGTAGAGCTCCCCGAGTTTGTGGCGCACGATTGCCGGCGCCGTGCCCCCGGCGACCGGATCGAGTTCCACCTTCTCCCCCACACTCAACAGGCCGCTGGCCATTGCTGACATCCCGCCTTCACTGATCTCGACGCTCAGCGCGGGCATCACCGAGCCGCGCTCTCGCCGAATGGTCATCGGCCCGGTGAACCGGTATCGCAGACAGCGCCGGCGGTCCTGTCCGTCGGGAAAAGCTCCCGGCGCTTCGTCGGAACGCTGCATCTTCATCGGCCACACTCCACCTTGTGGGTATCGGCAGAATTCCCCGCCTGCTTCAATGGGGAAGAATCGAGATTGGTATGGGAAGCACTACCGGAACGCTTGCGAGGGTACAGCGGGCTTACAGGCTCAATGTTTTCCACAGCGCGTCGATGCGCGCTTTCGTATCTTTATCCATCAAAATCTCGTCGGGCCACGGCCGCGTGAATCCCTCGGAGGCCCACTTGCGGGTGGCGTCGATGCCCATTTTCGAGCCGTAATCCTGCAACCGCGAGGCATGGTCCAGCGTGTCGGCGGGGCCGAACACAAATTGCACGTCCCGCTCGGGGTCCAGGGCGCACAACGTCTTCCACACCACTTCTTTGTAATTGTGGACGTCCACGTCGTGATCCACGACGACGATCACCTTGGTGAACATGGCTTGTCCCAGCGACCAAATCGCATTCATGATCTTGCGCGCGTGGCCTGGATAGGACTTGCGAATCGCCACGATCATCAAGTTGTGAAAAATGCCCTCGGCGGGCATGGCTACATCGACGATCTCGGGATACTGCATCTTCATCACCGGCAGGAACACGCGCTCCACCGCGTAGCCCATGAAGTAATCTTCTTGCGGCGGCGGCCCGACCACGGTCGTAAGGTAAATCGGATCTTTCTTGTGGGTCACGCACTCCACGTGGAATACCGGGTAGTCCCCTTCCAGGGAATAAAAACCGGTATGGTCTCCGAACGGACCTTCGACGCGCATTTCATTCAGATTGACGTAGCCTTCGAGAACGATCTCGGCGTTGGCCGGCACTTCCAGGTCGTTCGTTTCGCAAGTCACCATCTCGACCGGCTCGCGCCGCAAAAATCCCGCGAACATCATTTCATCGAGGTCCGGCGGAATCGGCAACATGCCCGCCAGCGCGGTCGCTGGATCGGCGCCGATCGCGACAGAAACCGCGATTCGCCCCTCCGGGTCGGCCGCCCGCGCCCGCCGGAAATGCTCGGCCCCGTGCTTCTGCGTCTGCCAATGCATGCCCGTGGTCCGCTCGTCGTACACCTGCATGCGGTACATGCCCACGTTGCGTTTCCCGGTCTCCGGGTTGCGCGTAAACACCAGCGGAAAGGTAATGAACCGCCCGCCATCCTGCGGCCAGCACTGCAAAATCGGAAAATCAAACAGGTTCACATCCGCGCCCTTGCGAATCACGTCCTTGCAATCCCCGCTCTTCACGCTCTTCGGAAAAAACGAACCCAGCTCCGCCAGCTTCGGCAACATCTTGAGCTTGTCGAACAGTCCTTGGGGCGACTCCATCGCCAGAAAACCCTTGATTCGTTCGGCCACGTCGTCCAGCCGCGCCACCTCAAAGGCCAGCTCCATCCGCCGCAGGCTTCCAAACGCGTTGACCAGCAGCGGAATCCGCGAGCCCTTGGGCTTCTCGAACAAAAGTGCGGGGCCAACGCTGTTTGCCGCGCGCCCGGCGTCCCGCGCCACGCGCTGGGTGACCTCGGTGATCTCCAAAACCGGATCGACCTCCGCGCGCACGCGCTTCAGCTCGCCTTCCTTCTCCAGCTTCTTCACGAACTCCCGCAAATCGCGATACGCCACGCATCCTCCAAGAATTCAGCACTCTAGCACGAACCCACACGATTGCGCCGCAGCGCCCGCCCTGGCGGCTTCGAGCCGCCGCGAGCCGACCGAGAATGGCCTCTCCACAGGAAACATTCCCCGCTGTTTCTCGTCTTTACGTTTAGGAGGGACCCATGAACAACCTGGCGCAGGACCTGAAATACGCCTTCCGCGTTCTCCGCAAGAGCCCCGGCTTCACCGCCGCGGCCATCCTGGTGCTGGCTTTGGGTATCGGCGCCAACACCGCCATCTTCAGCGTGGTCAACGCCGTTCTGCTGCGTTCGCTGCCCTTCCAGGATCCCGACCGGCTGGTGCACGTCTGGCACGTCCCGCCGCCCAAAAGTTTTCCCGGCATGACCCGCTTCTCCGTTTCCGCGGCCAACTACGTCGATTGGCAAAAGCAAAACCACGTTTTCGAGCACATGGCCATCTACAGCTTCACGAGTTTGAATCTCACCAGCGGCGATCGTCCGGAAGCCTTGCAAGGGGCCAGCGTCTCACCGGATTTTTTCTCCACGCTGCGATCCCAGCCGCTCCTCGGCCGCACCTTTGTTCCCGAAGAGGACCACCCCGGCCATGACCATGTCGTGATCCTGAGCCATGCCCTCTGGAAAAGCCGCTTCGCCGGCAATCCCAACATCGTCGGCCAGGATGTTGACTTCGACGGCCAGCGCTACACGGTTCTCGGCGTGATGAAGCCCGACTTCCGCTTCCCCGATTTCGCGCGCTTCTGGACGCCCATGGCCTGGACCGACGAACAACGCGCGGTCCGCGGCGAGCACCACTCCCTGGTGGTCGCTCGACTGAAACCCGGAGTTGGCCTGCCCCAGGCTCAAGCCGAAATGGACACCATCTCCGCGCGCCTCGCCCAGGAGTATCCCGCGGACGACCAAGGCTGGGGCGCCATCGTTGTTCCCTTGCGCGAAGACATCGTAGGTGACGTGCGCCCGGCGCTGCTGATCCTGCTGGGCGCGGTGGCCTTCGTTCTGCTGATCGCCTGCGCCAACGTTGCCAATCTCACCCTGGCCAAAACCTTCGCCCGCCGCAAAGAGATGGCCATCCGCGCCGCTCTGGGCGCGAGCCGCGCCCGCGTCTTGCAGCAAGGCCTTGCGGAAACCGTGGTTCTGTCGCTGGCCGGCGGCGCGTTGGGCTTGCTGCTGGCGCGTGCCGGCACGTCGCTCATTACCAATTTCCTGTCCGGCAGTCTGCCGCGCTCCGCCGAGATCGGCCTGGACGGTTGGGTGCTGGCCTTCACGCTGGTGATCTCGCTCCTCACGGGAATCGTCACCGGCCTGGCTCCCGCCTGGCGTCTCACGAAAACGGATTTAAACGAAACCCTGAAGCAAGGCAGCAGAGGGGGCTCCGATTCCGGAGGCGCTCGCGTGCGCAGTCTCCTGGTCGTCTCCGAAGTGGCGTTGTCCTTGATCCTGTTGATCGGTGCGGGCCTGATGATCCGCAGCTTGTGGATGCTGCGCACCGTGAATCCCGGCTTCGATCCCTCCAACGTGGTCACCATGACCGTCGTGGTCCCGCGCACCAAGTTTTCTTCCCCGCTCCAGGAGGTGCAATTCTTTGAGACGGCTCTCGCTCGGGTCCGCGCATTGCCGGGCGTCGACTCCGCCGGGGTAATCGACGATCTGCCGCTGAGCGGCGATGGTTCGCATCAGCCGATCCTGATCGAAGGCCGCCCGGTGACCCAGATGTCCGAGCAGCCCGAGGTCGACGTCCGACTCATCTCGCCGGGATACCCGCGCGCCCTGCGCGTGCCGCTCCGCCGAGGCCGGGAGTTCAACGCCGCGGATACCGCCGACCGTCCGCCCGTGATTCTCATCAGCGAAACCCTGGCGCAGCGCTTCTGGCCCAACGAAGATCCCATCGGCAAACATGTGACCCTGACGTTTTCCGCCGCCAAGCCCAGAGAAATCATCGGGGTGGTCGGTGACGTGAAACAAGACGGACTGGATGTCTCCGCGCCCTCTGCGACTTTGTACGTTCCCCTGGGCCAGCTTTCCGCCTCAAGCATGGGGACCTGGGGGTCTTTTCCCATGTCGCTGGTGGTCCGCGCCGCGTCCCAGGAGAGCAGCGTGGTGTCCGCGGTGACCAGCGCCATCCACCAGATCGACCCGCAAACCCCGGTCGTCGAAGTCGCCACCATGGACGAGGTGATGGCTAACTCCGTGGCCCAGCGGCGCTTCAACATGCTGCTGTTCGCCGCGTTCGCGGGTCTTGCGCTGCTGCTCGCCGCGGTGGGAATTTACAGCGTGCTCGCGTACGCGGTCCGAAGACGTGTGCGCGAAATCGGCATCCGCATGGCGCTCGGCGCGCAGATCAGCGACGTCTTGCGCCTGGTGGTGGTTGAAGGCATGACCCCGACTTTGATCGGAATGGCCATTGGAGCCGCCGGTGCGCTGGCCCTGGGTCGCGTCCTCTCCACGTTAATTTATGGCGTGCAACCTTCCGACCCGCTCACCTTCGCCGGCGTCTCCGCCATTCTCGCGGCGGTGGCGCTGTTTGCCAGCCTCATTCCGGCCTATCGCGCTACCCGCGTCGAGCCGGTGAAAGCGCTGCGCGAGGAGTAAGGTCGCCAGGCGCTCTTGATCGAAAATCTCGTCCTTCGCGAGGATCTGCCGGCGCCGTCTTGCGTTGCGCGAAAGGCATTTTGCCGGCGCTCCGGGTCTCGTTTTCATGTTACCGTGTTGCCCGTTTGGCGGAATCGAATCGAGACACCTCGCCATGAAACGTTTGTTGCTTGCTCTCTCGCTCCTTTTGGCCTTCGCCACATTTACCGACGCGCAATCGCGGCCGCCTCTCGATCGCTGGCCCGAGAAGACCGCTACAGACTGGTACGCCAAGCAGCCTTGGCTGGTTGGCAGCAACTACATTCCCGCCACGGCCATCAACGAGCTGGAAATGTGGCAGGCGGAGAGCTTCGATCCCGCGCGCATCGACAAGGAGTTAGGCTGGGCGGAGTCCGTCGGCTTCAACACCATGCGCGTCTTCCTGCACGATCTGTTGTGGAAGCAGGACTCCGCGGGATTCACGAAACGCATCAATACTTTCCTGCAAATCGCCGAAAAGCATCACATCAAGCCGCTCTTCGTGCTCTTCGATTCGTGCTGGGACCCCAACCCCAAGCTCGGCAAGCAGCATGCCCCGGTTCCCGGCGTGCACAATTCCGGGTGGGTGCAAAGTCCCGGTGCCAGCGCGCTGGACGATCCGGCGCAATACCCGCGTCTCGAGGCCTATGTCAAAGGTGTGGTGGGCACCTTCGCGAAAGACTCGCGCATCCTCGGCTGGGACATCTGGAATGAACCGGACAACACCAACGGCGGCTCCTACGTCGATCCCGCGGACAAAGTGGCTCGCGTCACCTTGCTGTTGCCGAAAGCCTTCGACTGGGCGCGCTCCGCGCATCCCACCCAACCACTCACCAGCGGCGTCTGGAAGGATGATTGGTCCAACCCCGAAAAGCTCTCACCGGTGGCAAAAATTCAACTCGAAGAATCGGATGTAATTTCCTTCCATAGCTACGACCCGCCCGCCGAATTCGAGAAACGGGTGCTCTCGCTTCAGCAATACCGCCGCCCCATCCTGTGCACCGAGTATATGGCCCGCGGCAACGGCAGCACCTTCCAAGGCACGCTTCCGATCGCCAAGCGCTACAACGTCGCCGCCATCAACTGGGGCCTAGTCGCCGGCAAAACCCAGACTTACCTGCCGTGGGATTCCTGGAAACATCCCTACACCGACCGCGAACCCGCCATCTGGTTTCACGAAGTCTTCCGCACCGACGGCCAACCGTACAGCCAAGAGGAAGTCGACTTCCTCCGCACCATAACCGCTCGTAAATGACCCCGGCGCCCAGCTAAGGAAAAATGCGGCGGCGGAATCCAATTACAACTCGATCTTTCGCGGGGGATCATCTGCTCGCGTTAAGCTCAGACCCGACCCCCGAATGGGCGAGGTCAGCAGAAATTCAACCAAGCTCCCTTTCCGTCTCGTCTTGCGCTTCCATGCCTCCGCCGACACGACAACCGCGACCTCTTTCCCATTTCGGGAAATCGTCTGGGGTCCCGATGTCTGCGCCTCCTGGATTCACTTCACCGAGCTTTGCCCTTGCCTCGGCCAACGTCCAAGTGTTTCGTTTCATTGAGCCACCGCCCCTAGACATACCGGCAAGGTTGCGGCACGCCGAGTGCCTAACCAATAAAAAACTTATTGACTTAGTAACAAAGATGTGGTATCATGGGTTGTGCATTCGCGACCGCAGCCCCGGCGGACTCACCCTTACGTCGGTGGTTTTGTGCTAAGTCCTTTAGAGCTCACTCTTACGGGGAATCCAAGCATTTTGCTCCGATTTTCGATGGAATTGCACCAATTTGCAGCAAATAACCCCTTTAGAATCAGGCGCCATTCTGCTAAGTCCTTTAGAGCTCACTCTTACGAAAAATGCGCCTGTAAGTCCTTTAGAATCCACTCTTACGGAATCGAGGTTTCGCAACTCCCATCGAATCACACTCTTGCAAAAAAAAATGGGGGGGCAAGTTACGAGCAAGACTCTTGGCATTTCTGGCTTCCGTGCGCCGAGGTCCGCCACTGGTAGTATCCTAAAGAAGCCGTATGAACCGCGTATACCTCGATCACAACGCCACTACACCCGTTGAGCCCGAAGTGCTCAGCGCCATGCTTCCCTACCTGTCGGGCGAGTACGGCAACGCGGCGTCCATCCACACCTTTGGCCAGAGGGCCCGGGCGGCCGTCGAGACGGCGCGCGAACAGGTCGCCGCACTGATCGGCGCGCGACCGCAAGAGATCGTCTTTACCAGCGGCGGCACCGAATCGGACAACCACGCTATCTTCGGCATCGTCGAGCACGCCGGCGCGCCTGCTCATTCTGCGGGCCAGGTTGCTGGCCACGTCATTACCACCGCCATCGAGCACGAAGCCGTGCTGAACACTTGCCAGGCGCTCGAGAAGCGCGGCACTCGCGTCACCTACCTGCCCGTGAATGACGACGGACTGATCGACCTGAACGCCTTGCGCGACGTTTTGTTGCGTAACCCGGAGACCATGCTGATCACCGTCATGCACGCCAACAACGAGCTGGGCACCGTGCAGCCGCTGGACGAAATCGGCGGCATCGCCGCTGAAGCCGACGTGCACCTGCACACCGATGCCGTGCAGTCCGTTGGCAAGCTGCCGATCGATGTGAATGTTCTGGGAGTCGACTTGCTCTCGCTGTCCGGGCACAAGTTCTACGCCCCCAAGGGCATCGGCGCTCTGTACATTCGCGGCGGCACCCGCTTGCGGCAGCTTCTTTATGGCGGGCATCACCAGCGCGGCTTCCGCCCCGGCACCGAAAATGTCCCTGGAATCGTCGGCCTGGGCGCCGCCGCGGAAATCGCCAAGAAATCGCTGGCGCAAGACGCTGCCCGCATCTCCGCGCTGCGCGACAGGCTGGAACACGGCCTTGTGGAACGCGTTCCTCACGCGCGAGTGAACGGCGGCCGCGCGCCGCGCACTCCGAACACGGCGAATATCTTGTTCCCCGGCCTGGAGGGCGAAGCGCTGGTCATCGCTTTGGATTTGAAGGGCTTGGCTTGCTCCACCGGAGCGGCCTGTTCCTCCGGCGCCGTCGAACCCTCGCACGTCCTGACCGCCATCGGCCTGCCCCCGGAAGAAGCTCGCGCCAGCCTGCGCTTCAGCCTCGGCCGCCACACCACCACCGCCGACATCGACTTCGCGCTGCAGGTCGTGCCCACCGCGGTGGCCCAACTGCGCGAACTCTCTCCGACCTACCGGAAGGAAGCGGCCACCCATCCATGAATATCAGGCCGCTAAATCCCAGCGGCACCGCCGCGTCCTCTGTGGGGGCGCAGGACCCCTGCGCCCCAATTCAGCAAAATCGCTCCGGCGTCGCGGCGCCACTTTTCGTCTCCTCGGCGTGCTCGGCACCCTCCGCCGTGAATCCTCCTTCTGTTTGCGGCGGCAAACCGTCTGCTAGAATCGAATGTACTGATGCAAACTGAAACTCAATTCGACGCGCTGCCCGAGCGCCAGGAAATCTCGCCCGGTATGGTCGCCGTGGCCATGAGCGGCGGTGTGGACAGCTCGACGGTCGCGGCCCTGCTGCAGGAGCAAGGCCTCCCCATCGTCGGCCTGACCATGCAGCTCTGGAATCAGCGGCGCTTGCCCGAACTGCAGGGCGACGGCCCGGCGCAGCACCGCTGCTGCTCGCTCGACGACGTCTACGACGCCAAGCGCGTCGCGCAGCATCTGAATTTTCCGCATTACGTCGTCAATTTTGAAGACCAGTTTGAAAAGCGCGTGGTGCGCCCGTTCGTCGATCAATACCTCGCCGGGCGCACGCCCATCGCCTGCACCAACTGCAACACCGATGTGAAGTTCGAGCCGCTGCTGCGCATGGTTCGCCAGATCGGCGCGGAACGTCTGGCCACCGGCCACTACGCCCGCATCCGCAAGAACGAGCAGACCGGGCGCTGGGAGCTGCTGCGCGCCAGGGACGACAGCAAGGACCAATCCTATTTCTTGTGGGGACTCACGCAGGAACAGCTCTCGCGCAGCGAGTTTCCTCTGGGTGAACTCACCAAAGAAGAAGTGCGCGGAGTCGCGCGCCGTGTGAACCTGCCGGTAGCCGATAAGCCGGAAAGCATGGAGCTGTGCTTTGTGCCCAACGGCAATTACGTGCAGTTCATCGAGGCCTATTCGCGCGAGCGTGGCGCGCCGTTGCCGGACGCCGGAGGCGAAATCGTCAACGAAGAAGGCGTGGTGGTGGGCCGGCACGGCGGAGTGCATCAATTCACCATCGGCCAGCGCAAGGGCCTGGGATTCGCCGCCGGCAAACCGCTGTACGTATTGTCTATCGATCGCGAAAACAATCGCGTCGTCGTGGGCGATGACGAATCGCTGCGCACCACCACGTGCGAAGTGGACAATGTGAACTGGATATCCGTGGAAAGCCCGAGCCAGCCGGTTCGCGCTGCGGTTAAGATCCGCCACAAGCATGCACCTGCCGACGCCGCCGTCGAACCGCTGGGCGCCACACGCGCCCGCGTGATCTTCGATACGCCGCAGCGCGCCATCACCTCCGGCCAGGGCGCGGTCTTCTACGACGCCGACCGCGTCCTAGGCGGCGGCTGGATTCGCTAGACGTTGAATCCACGCGCCGAAACCATGGTCGCGACACATGTAGGCGACACGATGTAGGCGCTGGACTTTAGTCCGGCGCGTCATGCACAAAAACAGGACCGACAAAAATACCGGTCCGCCAAACATCGCTCGAAATGGAATTGGGATTTACGAACTTGGATTTACGAATTCAGCTTCACAGAAATCAGATAAACAGCTCTTCTTCGTCCCCAACGGGATCGTCGGGATGCGCGGAACGCCCGCCGCGCCGCGAGCGCAACAGGTCCAGCCCCACCTTGATGCCGGTAACCACCGCGGAAACTTTTTGCACCGGCCGCCAGAAACTCCGCCGGAACTGCGTGCCGGCTTCTTCCACGGTTTCCAGCGCGCCGGTCAAAATGCGGTCGGCGTGGACCAACTGGCCGCGCAGGCGGTCGGACGCATCGGTGAAAATGCGATCCATTTTCTGCGCTTGTCCACGCGCCAGGTACACGACGTGCGCAGCGTCCGCGACCAGTTCCGAAATTCTCGGTTGCGTATCATCCAGCAGGAGCTGCACGCGCGTAAGGATGGGCCCGATGCGCGACTGCATGTCGCTGGTGAACTGATCCATGCGCTCCATGGTGCGCCGCATCTGGAAAAACAACGCGGTTAGCAGCGCCGCTTGCACAACGATTGCCACGGCTGCCACGACGACAAACACCGCGATCCAAGTCTGCATACTTACCCCGGCCGCCCCACGCAAGGACGGACTCCACACACCCAGCGAAAAAAATCCCGGCAAAAACTTTTAGGACTTCGAGGACTCGCGGAGGTAGGCCTCGCGACCCGCCTCGACCGCCGCCGAAATCGAATCCTTTTTGCGAACCGCCACATCCTTGCTGCGCTCGATCAATTCGTCGGCGCGTTCGCGGAGTTCCCGCGCTTTCTTCTGGGCGTAGTCCTTGCCCTCATCGGCTTTCTTATACAAAAGATCCCGCGTCTCTTCGCCGGATTTGGGAGCGAAGAGCACGCCCACGAGTGCGCCGACGCCGAGACCAACGAGAAAATAACTGACCTTGGAACCAACGTTGTCCGCCATAGCAACCTCCATAGAAACCGTAGCATAGCGTAAATGAGGGCGCAATACGGACTAACCGGTATGTACTATTCCGTCCGGTTATTGGCCCGACCCGCCGATTCTGGCGCTTTCAGGTGCGCCAGGATGTTTTCGGCGCTCTTTCGCGGCACCACGGCGCTGAGTTTGTCGATTCCGGCGCGCTGGATGTTGGCGACGCTGCCGAATTCGCGCAAGAGTTTTTGCACCGTGCGAGGACCGACACCTGGGACGTCGCTGAGGGCGGTTTTGGTTTGGCGCTTGGCGCGGCGCTGGCGGTGGAAGGTTACGGCGAAGCGGTGGGTCTCGTCGCGAATCTGCTGGATCAGGTGCAGCACCGGAGAATGGCGGTCCAGGATGCAGGGCTCGTTTTCTTGGCCGTAGATGTACAGAATCTCTTCTTTCTTGGCGATGCTGGCGAGGGGTTGATTGATGATTTGCAGGGACTCGAGGGCTTGGGCGGCGGCGTGGAGTTGGCCGATGCCGCCGTCGATCAAGATCAGGCTGGGCAGCGGCTTTTTTTCCTCTTGCAGGCGGCGATAGCGGCGGGTGACCGCTTCGCGCATGCTGGCGAAGTCGTCGTTCAGGACCGGCAGGCCGCCGTTGGCGGATTCGTCGCCGCGAATGATGAATTTGCGATAGTCGGATTTCTTCATGCGGCCGCTTTCCCAGACGACCATGGAAGCCACCGTGTCCGTGCCTTGAATGTGCGAGATGTCGAAACTTTCGATGCGGCGCGGCTCTTCGAGGAGGTTGAGGGCGTTCTGGACCGCTTCGCCGATCGCTTTGGAGGTGGGCTTCAGGACGCGGAAGCGCTGCTCGAAGGAATGCTTGGCATTATTTTCGACCAGGTCGAGAAAGGCGCGCTTGCTGCCCCGCTGGGGCGTAAAGATTTCGACTTTGTGGCCGGCGCGCTCGGTGAGGGTTTCTTCGAGCAGTTCGCGATCCTCGAAATCGATGGGGACGTGAATGGCTTTCGGTAGGTAGGCGGCTTCGAGGTACAACTGCTTCAGCAGCGAGGGCACAAATTCGTTGGGGTCGAAAACGTCCAAGTTCTTCCCAGTAAAATTCGCGGCGGTCCACCACGCGGCCTCCACGTAAATGGAAAAGATTGGCAGCTACCAGCGGGGCCTCGGCGTGGTAAGCGAGGACATCCGTGTCGTCGCCCTGCGTCGAGGCAATGCGCTGGCGCTCTTCGATGTCTTCCAGGGTGCGGAGCAGATCGCGATAGGCAGCGGCCTGTTCGAAGAGTTCTTTTTCGGAGGCGGCGGCCATGCGGGCTTCGAGGCTCTTCATCAAGTCGTGGCGCTTGCCTTCGAGAAAAAGGCGGGCATCGCGAAAGGCTTCGGCGTAGCGCTCGTCGGTGGTGAGGCCTTCGACGCAAGGGCCGAGGCAGCGCTTGATGTAGTACTGCAAGCAAGGCCGAGGGTGATTGCGGGTGAGGTCGACATTGCAGGAAGGCACGAGAAATCGCTTGTGGACGAAGTGCAGGATGCGGCGCGCCAGGCTTGGGGGAAAATAGGGCCCGAAATAGAGAGAGCCGTCTTTTTTGACTTTGCGCGTGAAATAGACGCGGGGATATTTTTCGGAGGCGGTCAGCTTGATGTAGGGATAGGTCTTATCGTCGCGCAGGAGGACGTTGAATTTGGGCTGATATTGCTTGATGAGATTGTTTTCAAGCGCCAGGGCTTCGCGCGGATTGGCGAGGACGATGGTGTCGAGGTCGGCGATTTCGCGGACGAGCGAACCGGTTTTGGCGTCGATCCAGCGCGATTCCAGGAAGTAGGAACGCACGCGGCTGCGGAGCGAGGTGGCTTTGCCGACGTAGAGGACCGTGTCCGCGGCGTCTTTGAATAGATAGACGCCCGGGCTTTCCGGGAGCAGAGCGGCTTTTTCGCGGGGTTCCATGGAGTGCCGAGCAGAAGGCGATGCTGGCTGCAGGTTCTATTGTACTAGAGTCGCGACTAGTGACTGGCGATTGGCGAGCGGTCGCCTGCGGCGCTCACTTTACGAGGACCGGACTACTGGGACAAATGAACCGGAACGTGGCGATTTCCTGGAACGGGACTTCTGGGAACTCAAAAGGCGGTCGTCCGATAACCAGCGTTAATCAGCCACTGAGTCTACGTTGCCGGATGGAGTCTCGCTCGGATAGTTGAAGAAGAGCTGATTGCCGTCGGGATCATCGACCACCAGGAGACGATAGCCCCACGAACCTTCCTTGACCGAAACGCCCTTGGCCTCGAGTTCTGCGCGCAGCGCGTCCAACTCGGCGACCTGCGTCACCGGCTCGACGTTCAAAGAAATGAACATCAGCCCCTTGCCAATCTTGTCCGGCCAGGTGTCGGCCAGGATAAGCGCGCAGCCCTGCCGGTCGACCTGGGCAACGCGCGCTTTGCCGTCCTCCTCGTAGCGCCAAGGGGTCGTGAAGCCGAGCTGGTTAACGTAAAAGCGGAGCGAGGCCTCAACGTCCGTCACGTGCAGGACGGGGCGCGCGAACCAGTCTGTCATAGGCGAGATCCTCGAATGAAGACAACTTCTTCCCGCGCTCTGCGTTTGCATCGCCTGCTGCTGACGCGTACCAATGTTTATTCAGGGCTGCGCGGGTTTGTTCTTCTTGCATGGACGGCTCTGGCTGCGGATTGGCTTCCCTGTTCATTTACCAGGTGCAGTCGACTTACTTTGTGGAATGAAACCCGGAACGCCAGTGCTCACCACTGGATTCAGCCGCTGTCTGGTCTGAATTCGATTGATTTCGTCGAGCGCGTCTTCCGGAAGGCGCGCGATGTCGAAATTCTCTCTGGCGCGGGCCGCAGACCTGGGCGTGGTAAGCAAAGCCGTGCCGCGCTGCACCGCCCAAGCCAGCAGCACCTGCGCGGGCGTCTTTCCCACTCGCGCGGCGATCGCTGAAATGACTGGGTCCTCGAGCAGTCCCGGCTTCATCCCATGGCCTAACGGCGCAAAAGCCAAAAACACGATGCCCCTCTCTTTGCAAAATTCCAGAAGCTCCGTTTCCGGCAGATACGGATGCGCTTCGACCTGGACCACGGCCGGCTTGATTCTTGCGGATTCGTAGATGGGCTGCAGTTCGTTCAGCGTGATGTCAGACAATCCGATGGCTCGGCATCTGCCACGGTCCACGAGATTTTCCATCGCTTTCCAGGTGTCCAGCAAAGTCACGCCGCGATCGTAAAGGACATTGCCGTTTTGATCCCGCGGATCCTGCTCGTCCCCCGGTTGAAATGCAAATGGAGTGTGGATCAGATAGAGATCCAGATATTTGAGCCCGAGTCTGTCGAGACTCGCCTCGAAAGCGGGTTCGACGCGCTCGGGCCGGTGATTGGAGTTCCACAGCTTTGTGGTAACAAAAATGTCTTCGCGCGGGATCCCCGCGGCGGCAAGACCTTCCTGCAACGCCCTGCCTACCTCACGCTCGTTCCGGTATCGTTCCGCGCAATCGAAATGTCGAAATCCGGCTTCCAGTGCGTCTCTGGTCGCGGTTATGGTCACGGCTGCGTCGGGAATTAAGGTGCCAAAGCCGAGCGCGGGCATATGGCCGGCTCCGTGGTGGAGTGGAATTCTCGTCATTCGCAGATCAGAAGGTTCAATCATGGCTAACCATCCAAACTAGGTCTATATGCCGAACATGGAGTTGACTCCGGCGCGGCGAGGCTCGGCAGAAGGATCTCGGCGTTCCAGCGCGGCGGGAGACGCCTGTTGGGCGGCTGGCGGGGTTACAAGCTGATGGGCACCAGGCTGATCGCTGGCGGGCGCCGGCGCTGCGACATTGGGAGTTGCAACGCTTGGTGTGGCGGCGGGTGGCTGGGCGGCGGGGTGCTGGAGATAGGCGAGGTCGCGAGGCTCCTCCGTGCCCGGTTGAACGGCGGGGAAAGTCAAATGCATTTGATGCTCCATGGCGCTGGCGATGCGATGCAACTGCCAGATGAGCTTTTCGAGTTCTTTGGAACGGCCGAGACGCAAGTTGCGGTCCCACAGGAAGCGAATGGACAACACGAATAAGAATCGGCAGGCCGATGGCCAGCGTGGCGAGCACGATGTGGAAGAACAGCGAGTCGAGGGGTGTGAGAGATTGGGTCAAGGGGGGCCTCCAAATGCAGGATCTAAAGCAGAATACAGCAGCGCGGCGGGTGGTGACAAATGAATCGATCCCCGGGGCAAGCAGTGGACGCGTCACTGGTGATTAGTGACTGATGACTGGGCGGCCGCCGACGCTGCAACCACGCGGGTTGCGGTCTGGGACGTTGCGATCTTCGCGGAGCGGGGCTTGGGTCGCGGCGCGATTCGCAATCACTTGGCTGGATTGGTAGAGTATTGGTTGCTTAGAAGACCAGAACAAGGGCCTTAGGGCGCCCGGTCTCGGAGAGCAGCACACCAGGAGAGAAACCATGTTGCGCATAAACGACGAAGCTCCCAATTTTACCGCCGAAACTTCGCAGGGAACGATCAACTTCCACGAATGGATCGGCAATGGCTGGGCCATCTTGTTCTCGCATCCCAAGGACTTCACGCCGGTGTGCACCACGGAACTGGGCTACATGGCCGGGCTGCAGCCGGAATTTGAGAAGCGCAATTGCAAGATTATCGGGCTGAGCGTGGACCCGGTGACGCAGCCACAGCAAGTGGGCCGTGGACATCGAAGAGACCCAGGGCCACAAGGTGAACTATCCGATGATCGGCGACCCGGAGCTGAAGATCGCCAAGCTCTACGACATGCTGCCGGCCGAAGCCGGCAACACCTCGCGAAGGCCGCACCGCGGCCACGAACGCCACCGTGCGCACGGTGTTCGTCGTCGGCCCCGACAAGAAGATCAAGCTGATGCTCAGCTACCCGATGAGCACCGGCCGCAACTTCGACGAGGTGCTGCGCGTGCTCGACTCGATGCAGCTCACCGCCAAGCACAAAGTGGCCACGCCGGTGAACTGGAAAGCAGGGCGATGACGTGATCATTCTGCCTTCGGTATCGGACGAAGAAGCCAAGCAGAAGTATCCCGGCGGCTGGAAGGCGCCGCGCCCGTATCTGCGGATCGTTCCCCAGCCGAAGTAGCCGTCCGCAAGCAAGGGTGGTGCAGGGTGATCTTCAAGCAATTCTATCTGCCGTGCCTGGCGCACGCTTCCTACCTGATTGGAGACGAGGCGACCGGCACGGCGGCCGTCGTTGACCCGCAGCGCGACACGGACCAGTACATTGCATTTGCCGCCGAGCACGGGCTCAAGATCAAGCACGTCTTCCTGACGCATCTGCACGCCGATTTTGTCGCCGGGCATCTGGAGCTGCGCGATCGCGTGGGCGCGACGATCTATCTGGGAGCGGCGGCCAAGGCGGCGTACGCGTTTACGCCGCTTCGACGACGGCGCGCATTCTCGAATTCGGACGCGTGCGCCTGAAGGCGCTGGAAACGCCGGGCCACACTCCGGAGTCGATCTCCATCGTCGTTTACGACCTGAACGCCAGCGATACGCAGCCCTATGCCGTGCTCACCGGCGACACTTTGTTCATCGGCGACGTAGGGCGTCCCGATCTGCGCGCGGCGCTGGGCTGGTCGGCCACGGAACTTGGCGGCATGCTCTTCGATTCGCTGCACACCAAGCTGCTGGCGCTGCCGGACGAAAGCCTGGTCTATCCGGCGCACGGCGCGGGTTCGCTTTGCGGCAAGGCCATCAGCAAGGAAACGGTGTCCACCCTGGGAGAGCAGCGCCGCTCGAACTACGCGCTGCAGCCCATGAGCAAGGAAGCATTCATCCAGGTGGTGACGGCCGATCAGCCGGAAGCTCCGGCCTACTTCACCTATGACGCCGTGCTGAACAGCGAGGAGCGGCCCACGCTGGACCAGGCGCTGGCGCGCGAGATGAACCCGCTGACGCTCGACGCGGTGCTGGCGTTGCAGGCGGCTGGCGCGCAGATCCTCGACACGCGCGATCCCGACGAATTTGCCGCGGCCCATCTGGCGGGCAGCATCAACATCGGCCTCGGCGGCCAGTACGCCACGTGGGCCGGAACGGTGCTCGATCGAACGCATCCGATCGTGATCATCGCCGACCCCGGCCGGGAGAACGAATCGGCCATCCGGCTCGGGCGCATCGGATTCGATCACGTCGCCGGATATTTGCAGGATGGATTGCACAGCCTCAAATCGCGGCCGGAGCTGATCGCCTTCACCGAGCGACGTCAGCGCGCCGTTCGCCGCGGAGCTCCTGTCATCCAGCTCAGCCGCCGCTGGCCATCGACGTCCGCGCGCCGCGCGAGCGCGAGCAGAAACACATTGCCGGCAGCGTGAGCATCCCGCTCAATCATCTTGGCGGAAAATCTGGACACGCTGCCGAAAGATCGTCCCCTGCTGGTCTACTGCGCGGGCGGCTATCGCTCGTCCATCGCCGCGAGCTTGTTGCAACGTGGCGGGTTTGCTCCGGTCGGAGAAATTGCCGGCGGCATCGTAGGTTGGGAAGCCGCAAAACTGCCGGTCGAGACGGCCCAGGTATAGTCCTAGCGACTCCACAGTCGCCAAATGCTTGGTTTGGCTCAAGCGTGCGGTCAGGAAATGTGAGATGGAAGGCACGCCGGCGGCGCTGTGGGATTTTGGCGCTGGCGAGCCTGTTACGGGAGGGCTTTCATGCAGAAGCGTTTTAGATCCTACAGTGTAGTCGTGGCGGTGTTGCTCGGCTGCGGGGCGAGCCAGGCGCAGACGCAGCAAAAATGGAAGCCCAACGACATGAACCGGCCCGTGCCGGCAGTGGTCGATCCGGGAACGCCGAGCACCGAGAATCGTGCTGGGCGGGCTCCGGGCGACGCAGTGGCGCTGTTCGACGGCAAGGACCTTTCGAAATGGTCGCAGAAAGACGGGAGCGCGGTGAAATGGAAAGTAGGCAACGGCTATTTCGAGGTGGTGCCGAAGACCGGATACATCTATACGCGGCAGGCCTTCGGAGATTGCCAGCTGCACGTTGAGTTTGCCGAGCCGTCACCCGCGGTCGGAGCAGGCCAAGACCGCGGCAACAGCGGCGTCTTTCTGATGGGCTTGTATGAAATCCAAGTGCTCGATTCTTTCCAGAACCGGACCTACGCCGATGGACAGGCTGGCGCGGTCTACGGGCAATATCCGCCGCTGGTGAATGCCGCGCGACCGCCCGGCGAATGGCAGAGCTACGACATCGTCTTTCACGGGCCGCGATTCGGCGCTGACGGCAAACTGCTGCGCCCGGCGCGGGTGACCGTGCTGCATAACGGCGTGTTGGTGCAGGACAATGTCGAGATCCAAGGGCCGACGGCCACGGGCGAGCCATATAAAGCGCAGCCTGAAAAGCTTCCGCTGGCGCTCCAGGATCACAATCATCCGGTGCGCTACCGGAATATCTGGGTGCGGGAGTTGCCCGAGGAGTAGAAAGTCAGGAGTCCGGAACCAGGAGTCGAGACATGAGACGCGCGGCGTGGGTTTTTTGCATCTTGGCAGGCTTGAGCGTATTGCTGCTCGGGCGGTCCGGCGATGCGCGAGCGCAGGAGCCGCCGCAGGAGCCGACGGAGAAACCCGCCGATGCTGGGCCACCGAAGCAAAAGCCCGCGCCAAAAACCAATAAAGACAACGCCACGGAGTCTGCGCCGGACCAGCCGATGTGGGATCCCCTGCGGGCGGAGAAGGATTTGGAAGTTGGGCAGTACTACATGCGGAAGGGCGACGTGGACGCGGCCATCGACCGGTTTCAGGATGCGACGACCGCCAAACCTGGATATGGGATTCCCTTTCGGTATTTGGGCGAAGCGCAGGAGAAGAAGGGATTGAAGAAGCCGGCGATAAAGTCATATCAGCGGTATCTGGATTTGGTGCCGCATGCGGATGACGCGGACAAAATCAAGAAGAAGATCGAGAAGCTGTATAAGGAAGTTGAGAAGGAAAAGAAGTAGCGAAGTAAAGAAAAGCGAAGTAAAGAAGTAACGAAGGAACGAAGCAAGGAAACAACTTCAAACATCGATCGCACCACCCAGCGCCTTCACGAACCTCAGCGCCCTGCGCGTCTCCGCGTCTCTGCGTTATCTTTTTCTCCTGGCGCCGCCGCGTCAACGGGCCAGGCGGTCCAGAACTTTGCGGGCGCGGTGGAAGTCGGGGAAGAGTTTCTCTTCTTCGCGGAATTCGCGCGAGTGCGAGACCAGGCTGCAACCGGAGCGGCGGGTGGGATGCTTGACGTGCAGCATCTCATGGTACAGCACGTACTCCACGGCGCATTGCGGGACGCCGGGGCGGTCCATGCGACGATTCAGCAGGATGTGATTGGGGCCGGGGTCGTAGCAGCCGAATTGCCTGCGCCAGCTGCGGGTGCTCCAACCGATGTGCGGGCGAGTGAGTTTTCCTTCGAAGTATTCGTCGTTCAGCCGATCGAATAATTGTTCGAGATTGAAGTGGCGCCCGTGGGGCCCGGCCGCGCCGGGATGCACGCGGCGGCGGCGCATGCTGTTGATGCGGCTGCGGGTGCGATGCGAGCGAGCATATTCAAGATAAGGCGCGGTGAGCGCAGCAGGGGCTTTGCGGCGGTAGACGCGCGAAAGGAGCAAGGCGGCGGCGCCTTCGAGAACGGGCAGCGGGGCGCGGCGCAACAAATCGGAGAAACGCACGTACACGGTCTCTTCACGGCGGCGGATGGTCAAAACCAGGCTGCTATAAGGGTAGAACTCGACGCGAAAGCGCGGCGGGCGCTCGTCGCAGCCGAGACGAGTGAACATACGTTGGAAGAGGGCGGCGGCGCCAGGCACGATTGGGGAATTTGTTGGCATGCTCTGTGCAGTATTTTACTCTGCGATCGCAAGTCTTCCAAATTACTGGGGACATCGCGCCGCAACCGTCAACCCGCAAAACTCAGGAATTAACACAGAGGACACAGAGACCGGAACACAGAAGTCACTAAGAAGAGATAGCTAGACGCATAGACGCTGACAACACGGACGCGACGAGCTCTGATTCGCGCGGTTAGTTCTTGCGGCGGACCGGGGGTGGGGCCACGGTTTTCTTGGCTTTTTCGGCTTCGTTCATGGCGTCGCGGGTGCCTTCGATGGCGTCGCTGAGATTGTCCTTGAAGGACTCCACTTCCGTGCCGTCGGCGGAAACCTTGTTGAGGACTTCGAGAAATTCCTTGGTGCGCGTGGCCATCGTGTCGATACCCGGGCGGATGTTTTCCTGCTTTTCGATGCCGAGCTGGATGAGGTCGGCGGCGTCATCGATACAGCCCACGTAACCGTTCAGCAGGGCGTTGAGCATCTCGGTGTGCTTGTTGCTGGAGGGATGCTGCAGCTCGTACTGAAACTTCTTCAGGCGATCTTCCGCAAAGGACACGAAAAGCTTGATGCGCTCGTTGCTGGTCTCGGCGTCGCGGATTTTGTCGGACTCCAGGGAGGACAGATAGTCCTTCTGCATCGCTTTCAGGCCAGGGCCAGAAGCGGCCAAGCCAAAAACCACGGCAAAGATCGTCAGGCAGGTACGGATTTTCATGGCTGCTTCTCCGAGGGAGCGGGCCCGGGCGGCGCTGCGGGCTTCTTTTTTTCCGGGCGGTGTGGGAAGAGCAAAAGGAGCAACTCGTCGTCCATGGAAGCGAGGTCCTGGCGGACCAGCAGCAAAGGAGGACGATATTCCGTCGGCGCGATGACCAGCATTTCATCCAGCTCGCGGATCCCGCGGTGAATGTGGATCTGCAGTTGCTTGTAACCGCCCATCTGCCGCTCGGCATTGGGATGCTCTTTTTTTAGGGCATTCATGACCAGGCGAGCATTGTCGCGGTACTTCTCCATGACTTGTCCCACGGTCTTGTAATCGTTGGCCTGAGAAGCCAGACGGGTCTCGGCAAATTGCTCGTCGCCGAGTTTTTCCAGGAGCTTGGCCTTGTGGACGGAGTTGGCCTCGCGATCAAAGCGCGCCTGCAACTCGCTTACTTTGTCCGCGGCGGCAGCCGCCAAGCACGCGAATGCGGCGGCGCTCAGCAGCACCAGCAGGCGTATGCTCCAGGGCCTCACAGATCCTATCTCTTCTCTTCCAGCATGTGTTTCAGCACCTTGCTGCGCTGTTGCGCTTGCCAGACTTGATCCGGATTCTTGCCTTGATCCATATCCAGAAATTTCTGGTAAGCCTCCAACGCCGGGCGAAACTGGTGCAGTTTATCGTAGCAGAGCGCGCGCACAAACCAGGAAGCGGCGCCGGGCGGCTCGGCTTTGGCGATCAGGTCAAGAGTGGCTAAAGTGGCCGGGCAATTTCCGCTGAGGTAATACGTGGAACCGAGATCCTTCCAATAGACCAGGTTGTTGGGTTCGATTTGCAGGGCGGCCTTCAGTTCCCTTTCGGCAGCAGGAAAATCGCGTTTCTGCATTTCGATGCGGCCCAGCCCGCCAAGAAGCTGCGCGTTCTTCGGAGACAGAGCGATCGCCTGGTGGAGAGTGGCGATGGCCGCGTCGGGCTTCTTCTGCGCGATTTGGATGTCGGCGCGGAGTTTCAAAGATTCGAGCGAGTCCGGCTTTCCACTGCCGGAGTGGTCGAGTTCGGCCAGGGCCTCGTCGTATTTCTCCTGGTCGACAAGAAGATGAATAAGGCGGGCGCGAGCTTCAGAATCGTTCGGCGCCTGTACAAGGTAACTGCGATAAGCGTCGGTGGCCTCCGGCCGTTTCTGAGCGTCCAGGCTTTCTGCGAGGCCCTTGAGCGCTCCAGGAGCGTGCGGATCGATTTCGAGGGCGCGGCGGAATTGGCCCTCGGCTTCGGCGGGCTTTCCGTTGTTGATGGCACTCCATCCCAGGTAATTGATGGCGTTGAGATCTTTTGGATCGAGGCGCAGAACGGCATGAAGCGTCTCCGCGGCGCCGGCTTTATCTCCCGAGCCGTCTTGGGCGACGGCCAAGAGCGATCTTGGGTGGCTTTGCGCAGGGAGCAAATCGACGGCCTTGCGGAGCGGAACGATTGCAGCAGCGTACTCGTGCTTGTCCAGAAGGAGAACACCCAGGTTGAGATAGGCTTCGGACATTTTCGGATCCAGGGCGATGCTGCGCTCGTATTCCGCGCGGGCTTCGTCGGTGCGTTTCAGCGCTGTGTAGACGTAGGCCAGCTGGAAATGCCCGTAGGCGATGTCGGGTTTCTCGGCCAGGAATTTTTGCAGCGGGGGGATGGCCGCCTCGAAATCGTTCTTGTCGATGTTGCGCTGGGCTTCGTCGAGCAGGTCATTCAGGGGGTTCGCCAGTTTCTGGGACTTCGATTGTACCGCTTGGGAGGCAGCGGATCGCGCTCGGGCGCAGAGTTGGTTGCCGAGATGGGGCGCAACATATTGCGCGCCTGCCAGACAAATCGCCGCCCGCACGAGAAATATTGCGACCCGGCGCGCGCGACGGTGTTTCATGATTCGGAAGGCGATGCGTTCGCTCCGTTGGCGATTGTAGCGGAAGGGCCTGCGGGCTTGGATGCGCCGTTGGGCTGGCGCTTTGCCTGACCGTTGGCGTTCAACACGCGGGCGAGATAGCGGCCGGTGTGCGACTGGGTGTTGCGCGCCACCTGCTCCGGCGTACCGGTGGCAATAATCTTGCCGCCCTGGTCACCGCCTTCCGGACCCATGTCGATCAGCCAATCCGCGGACTTGATGACGTCCAGATTGTGCTCGATGACCAGCAGCGAGGCGCCGGATTCGAGCAGCTTGCGAAAAGCGGCGAGCAGCTTGGCGATATCGTCGAAATGAAGTCCGGTAGTGGGCTCGTCGAGAATATAGAGGATGCCCTCATTTTCCGTGCGGGTGAGGTGCGCGGCGAGTTTGAGGCGCTGCGCTTCTCCGCCGGAAAGTGTGGTGGCGGATTGTCCCAGGCGCAGATAGCCGAGACCAATTTCATTGAGAACCCGGAGCTTGGAAATTACTTTCGGCACGTTGATGAAGAACGTGAGTGCCTCGCGCACGGTGAGCTGCAAGACTTCGTGAATGTTCTTGTTGTGGTAGCGAACTTCCAGGACGCCGCTTTTGAAGCGGGTGCCGCGGCACTCTTCGCAAACCAGCTCGACGTCGGCGAGGAATTGCATCTCGACGGTGACGGTGCCGTCGCCCTGGCAGGTTTCGCAGCGGCCGCCGGGAACGTTAAAAGAGAAATGCCCAGCGGAGTAGCCGCGGCGCTTGGAGTCAGGCGTTTCGGAGAAGACTTCGCGAATGGCGTCAAAAGCCTTGAGATAGGTCGCGGGATTGGAACGCGGCGTACGGCCGATCGGAGATTGGTCGACGATGATGACTTCGCGGATTTCGGAATCGCCCTCCAACCGGTCGCAGAACTCCTTCACGCTGCCGCCGTTGCGTTTGGCCGCCAGCGCGCGATACAGAACGTCGTGAACCAGTGTGGATTTTCCGGAACCGCTCACGCCGGTGACCACCGTGAGAGTGCCCAACGGCATCATCAGATCGACATTTTGCAGATTGTGGAGAGTGGCTCCCGAAAGCCGCAGGAATTTGCCATTGGGCTTATGACGATTGTTGGGTACCGGGATGCGTAGTTCCCCGCTGAGGTACCTGCCGGTGAGAGATTTGTGCTCCGCGAGCATGGCGTCGTAACCCCCGGAAAAAAGGAGCTTGCCGCCGAGTTCGCCGGCGCCGGGACCTAGATCAATCACGTGATCTGCGGCTTGGATGGTATCGGGATCGTGTTCGACCACCAGAACGGTGTTGCCCAGATCGCGCAGGGATTTGAGAATGTCGATGAGCCGCTGCGTGTCTCGGGGATGCAAACCGATCGATGGCTCGTCGAGAACGTACAGCGCGCCGACGAGATGCGAGCCCAGCGAGGTGGCCAGTTGAATGCGCTGGGACTCGCCGCCGGAAAGCGTGGAGGTCAAGCGTTCGAGGGTGAGATAGTCGAGGCCGACTTCATCGAGGAACTGCAAGCGGGTGCGCAACTCTTCGAGAATTCGGTCGGCGACTTTGGCTTGCTCGTCGGTGAGCTGCAGGGTGGCGAAGAAGACCCGCGCTTCTTTCACCGTGAACTTGCAAATTTCGGTGATGGATTTCCCGGCGACGCGGACCGCGCGCGCTTCCGGGCGCAAACGCGTGCCGCCACACTCCGGGCACAGCGCGTAGCCGCGATAGCGGCTGAGAAAAACGCGCACATGGAGCTTGTATTTCTTG
Organism: uncultured Acidobacteriota bacterium; assembly: GCA_963788495.1. GTDB lineage: Bacteria > Acidobacteriota > Terriglobia > Acidiferrales > UBA7541 > Acidiferrum. The sequence continues at coordinate 128,932 of CAWBGX010000012.1, forward strand.
CGCTCGAGGTAACCGAAAAAACCTTTTACGCCTTCAAAATCGTTCGCGGGATCGCCTTCCAGTACCAGCCGGCGCTGCTCGGCGGTCAGATGGCGCCAGGCGACATTGGTGGGAATGTCCCGCGAGCGCGCCCATTTTTTCGCTTCCTGGAGCAGCGTGCGATATCGCGGCTTGGTCCAGGGCTCAATGGCCCCGTCGTCGAGCGACTTGCTGGGATCGGGCACCACCAGATTCAGATCGAAATCGATGGTGTTGCCGAAACCCTGGCAGCGCGGGCACGCGCCGTAAGGATTGTTGAAGGAAAAGAGCCGCGGCTCGGGCTCCTGGTAAATGGTGCCGTCGTTCTTGCACTCGAAGCGTTCGTTGAAAACCAGGCGCTCGCCGGGATTTCCGGCGGCGTCCGGGACGAATTCGAGAATCGCTTCGCCGCCCCCCTCGCGATAGCAAATTTCGATGGAGTCGACGAGACGCGAGCGCGATTCCGGACTGACCGCCAGCCGATCCACGAGCACGTAGACGGGTCTGGCGAAGTCCACGTCCAGCAGCGTTTCCGGCGAAGAAAATTCGTGCAGGCGCCCATCTTGATACAGGCGGTTGAAACCGCGTTTCTGAATGTCGATAAGGGCGTTTCGCAACGCGTCTTGCGGAGGAGCGGCCAGCTTCTTTTTGGCGCCGCGCCGAGGCGCCGCGGATTGCGCCTGGGCGATGCGCAGCGGATACAGGATGTAGAAGCGCCGCCCGGGCGCCAGGGACAAAACCTTGGTCGCGATTTCGTCGGGATTGTCGCGGCGTACTTGCGCGCCACACTTAATACAAAACGTCTGGCCGCAGCGGGCGAACAGCAAACGCAGGTAGTCGTAAATTTCCGTAGCAGTGGCCACCGTCGACCGCGGATTGCGCGTGGAGTTTTTCTGGCGGATGGCCACCGCCGGAGCGATGCCGGATATTTCATCCACGTCCGGCTTCTCCATGCGCTCCAGGAATTGCCGCGCGTACGCGGAGAGCGACTCGACGTAGCGGCGCTGGCCCTCAGCGTAGACGGTGTCGAAGGCCAGCGACGATTTGCCCGATCCGCTGACCCCGGTGACCACGGTGATGGCATTGTGGGGAATCTCGACGCTGATATTCTTGAGATTGTGGACGCGGGCGCCGCGAATGGAAATGGTCTCTTGGTTGGTGTTCACCGGGATGAGTTCGTTGGTGGCCAAGGGGAAGCTCAGACAGTGCGGTCCGCAGTCACTGCCTAAACTTTAAATTATACGGCTAGCGCGCGTTCCGGGCAAACGCGGCGTTCAGGGTTCTTGGATCAGGCTCACCTCGCCGACTCCACCTTGCACCTTGAGGTGAATCGTCGCGGGAGTCTTGCCATACGCATCGTTGATGTATTGGTCGCCGTCGTGCTTCAGGCCGTGGGCATTGACGGCGCCGATGCCACCGGAAGCCTGGGCGATTACACCCACACTTTTCGGCAGGCGGATGGTGGCCTGGCCGACGCCTCCCTGAATGTCAGCATCAAGGTCCTTCTTGCGATCTCCGGTGAGGTCTACGTCAACTTGGCCGGCACCAATTTCCAGGTCCAGGCCGCGTCACCGGCACATCTCGAAGGTGCAACTGGCCTTGCCCCGCGCCCATATCGATTTTCAGCTCCAGCGGAACGTCATTGCTGAACCGCAAGTTCCACTCATTGTGCGAAACTCCCACAAAATGCGTGCTTTCGCCGTCCTGCGACACCGACAGTTGGCCCACTCCGTTGGCCACGGTGTAGTCCACGCGCGGGTTGTCGTAGGATTCGCTGTAATTGAAATCCGCGTCCATAAGGTGGCTGGAACCCCCGCCAATCGTCAATTGGCCGGCACCCACCTGCAAGGAGGCGTGGGCGGATTGCGCGCCCTGCCGCTCCACGGTTCGGCTCTCGTGATGCGCCGCTGACGCATAGTGGTGTTCCCGCGAAAACGCGCGTCCGTGCCACAACAGCGCAATCAGCACCAACACGAAGGCCACTATGCCCACGGTCAGGCCCCAGGAGTGTCCGCAAGGAGCATCGGGATTCTGCCGCCGGCGTGCCGCGTCCCACATCTTGCCCAAACCGATGAAAATGAGGATCAGCGGCCAATACGTCCTGAGAACCGGCCAGGGATCGAAGGCCGGACGATAGTTGGCATACAGGAACAGCGCGCCGACCACGATCAGGACGATAGGAACCGCGAGCCGGGGCCTTTCGTTCTGGGGCATTAAGTACCTCTTACTTGTTCCATACGCATTTGCGAAGGAAAATGTTTCGCCGGCGCATGCGGAGAGGCCGCATCGGCGGTAAGCATACTGCCATCGGGTAAAGCGAGCAACGGCGCGAACTCAACGGCTGTGCTAGAGTCTCGCGGCAAGAGGAGCGCGGCGATGTTAGGGTTCGATCGAGTCGTTTGGGTGGTTCTGGACAGCGTGGGCATAGGCGCGCTGCCGGACGCGGCGGACTACGGGGACGTTGGCCGCACCACCCTGGGCCACATCGCGGAGTCTCGACCTCTGAACCTGCCGAATTTGGCGCGCTTGGGGCTGGCAAATATCGCCCCGCTCCACCATCTGCAGGCCGCGACCGCGCCTCTGGCCGCCTTTGGAAAAGGCGCGACTCATTCGCCGGGGAAAGACACCACCACCGGCCATTGGGAAATGGCCGGCGTTTGGCTCGATCAAGCGTTTCCCGTTTATCCGCACGGGTTTCCGCCAGAAATAATCGAAGAGTTCGAGCGCCAGATTGGGCGCGCCACGATCGGCAACAAACCGGCCTCCGGCACGGAAATCATCAAGGAACTTGGCGAAGAACACGTGCGCACCGGCAAGCCCATTGTGTACACCTCAGGCGACAGCGTCTTTCAAATCGCCACGCACGAGGATGTTATTCCTATCGCGGAGCTATACCGCATGTGCGAAATCGCGCGGAAGCTGCTCGATGGGCCGCACCGGGTAGGCCGCGTAATCGCCCGGCCGTTCGCCGGCCCGGTGGGCAACTTCGCTCGCACTTCGCGCCGTCATGACTATGCCGTCGATCCGCCGAAGCCAATGCTCCTGGACGTATTGGAGGAGCGCTTGGTCCCGGTGTTTGGTATCGGCAAGATTCATGACATCTACAACGGCCGCGGAGTGAAAGACTACGCCACGACCAAAGACAACGTGGATGGCATGGGAAAACTGACCGCCGCCGTTCGCGAGCGAAAGAACGGACTGATTTTCTGCAACCTGGTGGATTTCGACATGCTGTATGGCCATCGCAAAGACGTCGAAGGCTTCGCGAAGTCCCTCGAAGAATTCGACCGCCTGCTTCAGCCGTTCTTGCAGCTCTTAACCCGCTCCGATTTGCTGATCCTCACCGCCGACCACGGCTGCGACCCGGATCCGCGCTGGGCGACGACGGACCACTCGCGGGAATACGTACCGATCCTGGCGTATTCCCCAGCCAGCGGCGCGGGCGTCAACCTGGGCGTTCGCTCCACTCTGGCGGACATGGGCCAGACCATCGCCGAAAACTTCGGCGGCACCATCCCCCACGGAAAGAGCTTCCTCAAGGAAATCACCAAGCCAACAGCGCAATCCGCGCGATAACCCCCTGCACGTCGCTAAAAACTGCGCCTCATTATTATCTTAACTCCGCGGTTTGAAGGCCGCGGCTACAGCGATGTGCCTAACGCCGGGCAGTTCCCGATTCAGTTTGCAGGTTAGTTGCCGGCGGCAGCGCCGGTTGGACTGCCTGGCGCGTAGTAGCCATTGCGGGTTCGCGCGGTAAGCTTGCCGCGCCCGCGCGGCGGAATCACGTCTACCTGCACGGAACGGAATGTTCCGTCGCGTTTGGTATTCGTCGGATAGTACGCCAAGGTGTACTGGTTGCGGATATCATGCGCGACCTGCTCGCAAATGCTGCGCACGTCATCGACATTTTCAGGAAAAAAAGCCAGCCCGCCCGAAGCCTTGGCGATTTCGTCCAGCGCCCTTCGCGCACGCTTGGCGTTTTTCTTGCTCTCTTCGCTAAGCAGCCCGATGGTATAGATCACCGTGTCGGTCTTCTGAATCTCCCGAATCGTCTTCTCCAGCGAATTGTGGCTGGTGTTGTCTTCGCCGTCGGTCACCACCAACAGCACCTTTTTGTCCTTGGCGCCCTTTTTCACGTGGTCCAGCGAACCGATCACCGCGTCGTACAGCGCCGTGCTGCCCCGCGAGTCGATGCGCTCCAGCGCTTCTTTCAATTCCGGAATGCTGCTGCTGAAATCCTTGTCCAGATCGAGGTAGAAATCATCGTTGAAATTCACCACGAAGGCTTCGTCCTGGGGATTGCTAGCTTCAACCAGCGTAAGCGCCGCGGCGTTCACCCGCGGCCGCTTGTCGCGCATGCTCCCGCTGTTGTCGATGACCAGTCCCATGCTCACGGGAACATCCTCGCGCTTGAAGACCGAGAGCTTCTGCTCGACCTTGTCTTCCAGCACCCGGAAGTTATCTTGCTTGAGCCCGTCGGCAAAACGCCCGCGATCGTCCAGAACCGTGGTGTGCAACACCACCAGGTTTACATCAACGCGAATCCTGGGGTCTTGCGGGTTGGCATTGGGATTCTGCCCGGGCGGCGGGGGCTGCGAATTGGTCTCAGGGATCTGCGCGGCGGCGGGCAGAACGCCCAACGCCAGCACGCACAACAGCAACGCAGAGAGCACCAGTCGAAACATAAAATGGGAAGCCGGCTCAGTGGCTGGGCGCGTAGTAGCCGGTCTTCGAGTACACGTTAAGGGGAGGGAGCCCTTTGGGAGCGCGCAGCTTGATTTTGATCTTCCGCCAGCGCGCGTCATGTGCCTTGTTGCTTGGCCGATATCCCAGGACATATTGATTTCGCAACTCCATGCCGATCTTGGAAGCAATGTCCGGCAATTCGTTCAGATTTTCCACCGCGAATACGCGGCCCCCGGTCATTTCCGTTACTTCGCTCAGCAGCGAGGGACCATTGAGCTCTTCGGGCGTGCGATTGCGGTAGCCAAGCGGGTCAAAAATGCCTATGGCGTAAAGCTGGGTATCGGCTTCCTTCACCAGCCGCTTGATATCGCTTTCGTTGTACCGGCTATGATTATCCCCTCCATCGGATAGGATGAGCAAGGCGCGCTTGCCGTTGCGTGCACCCCTCATCTGGCTCAGGCCCAGATAGATGGCATCCAGCAGCGCCGTGCGGCCCTTGGGCGCGGTCAGCATCATGCGGCTCTGCAGATCTTCCACGCTGTTGGTGAACGCGCTGGTCAGCTCCGCCCGTTCATTGAAGCTCACCAGGAAAAATTCGTCCTGCGGGTTAGCGGTCTTGAAAAACTGCACCGCGGCCTCGCGAGCCTTGCCGATCTTGTTCGCCATGCTGCCGCTGAAATCAAAAATCACGCCGATCGAAATCGGTACATCCTCGGATGAAAAAGTCACCACTTCCTGCTCGATGTTGTCTTCAAAAACGCGGAAATTGTCGGGATCCAGGCCGGTCACCAGGCGATTGTAAGGATCGGTGACGGTGACATTAACCAGCGCCAGATCCACATCCAGGTGCAAACCCAAGCGCGGCTTGATGGAAGTACCCGGCGTATTCTTTTTGACGTTGTCCTGAGGCTTGGCGTCATCGGCCTTGGCATCATTTTTCGGCTTGGTATCGTCCGGCGCGGAAGCGGTTTGTGCGGCGACAGGGATCGAGCAAGGTGGGAGGAGAATGCAGGCGAACAAGAACGTAACGAGTAACCAAGTTATAACGCGAATCTGTGGCACCTCGCGCTTCACGGCTCTCTCCTGAAGGGCCGGGGATCGCCCGGAACAGCCGCGCGGTTCAGGGACTGCTGAGATTCTACCACTCGCGCTGGCGAAGACAAGAGCATTCGCATAGCCCCCACCGCGATTTTGTCAAAAATTTGTCAAGACCTTTCCCATGCTCGCAACACGCGTATGGTAGCATCCCGGAAATACGATAGACGCTCTCGCGAGGTAGATGCATGAGTCCTGGGAAAGTGGTCGTGGTAATACCGGCCCGTTATGGATCGACGCGCTTGCCGGGTAAGCCCCTGATCTCCCTGGCAGGGCAGCCCATGATCCGCCGCGTCTACGAGCGTGCCAAAGCGGCACAAAACGTCGACCGGGTCATTGTCGCCACCGACGATGAACGCGTCGTCAAGGCCGTGGAAACATTTGGCGGCGAAGCGCGCATGACCCGCCCCGACCATCGCACCGGCACCGAGCGCGTCGCCGAAGTCGCCGCCCACGTGGAAGGCCAGATCTTTGTAAATGTCCAGGGAGATGAGCCGCTCCTCGACCCCGTGGCGGTCGAAACGGCAGTGCGCGCCCTTCTGGAAGAGCCGCAGGCCGCGGTCTCCACCGTGGCGACCCCCATTCGCACCCCCGGCGACATCATGGACCCCAACGCCGTCAAGGTAGTGCTCGACTTCGACGGCAACGCCCTGTACTTCTCACGCGCCCCGGTCCCCTGGGTCCGAGACACCGGGACCACCATCCAGGTCCGCCACCTGAAGCATCTGGGTCTGTACGTTTTCCAACGCGACGCCCTGTTGGAATACCCCACCCTGCCCCAAGGCGAGCTGGAAAAGATCGAGCAACTCGAACAACTGCGCTGGCTGGAGAACGGCTGGAAGATCCGCGTCGCGGAGGTCGAGCACGACGCGGTAAGCGTGGACGTCCCGGACGACGTGGCCCGGGTGGAAAAGCTCCTGCAAAAATGAAACCGCCCGGCCAACCTGCGTGGCCGAGCGGCATTGCGACGCGCCGGGGTTGAACCTAGAAATTACGTACGACCGTGCCGGCGATGATCCGGTGCGTGTCGGTTCCGACGACTAGGATCGTGTTGGGATCGACAAAGTAGGCGCTGAAGTTAAGGGTCGCCGCGGGCGACGTGGTTAGGGTGATTTTGTAGGCGTTGCGCCCGGTCCCATCTCCGGTAATCGTAAACAAGCCGGTGAAGGCCCCGTTGGTCACCACGCTTCCCGCCGAGAGCTCCGTAAAGTCCACACCACCCGAGATGTTCCCGGCGCTGTCCTGGCTGTATTGCCCGAGGAAGTCTTCCGCGGCCAGCACTCCATTGGACGAGTTGATGCTCTGGCCGCTCCAGTTGAAAGCCCAGTTGCCCATCGTGCCGGTATTCGTGAACGGGCCCCCGGTTTGCATTTGCATCGAGCCGTCGGAGACGATGCCGTTGCTATTGTCCTGGATGACCGCCTGAGTCGGGGAGATGAGGTAGAAAATGAACACAAAGGTCCCCTCCTTAGAGTCCGTAAAGGTCAAAGTCCCCCGCCCGCTACCTGGGTTATTCGTGTCAATGGCATAGGTAGCGGCGGAAATCGAGCCCTTCGGAACCTGCGAGGGATTGCTGTTGCCGGAGCCGCTGCCGCTGGAACTATCGTCGTCCAGTTGCAGCGTGCCGGCGGCAATCGCGCCGCCGCTCAAGCTCACGCGGCCCGCGCGAACGTCGGAACCCGAGAGGCTGGCGCCCGCCAGAACAAACACAAAATTGCCGCTGAACGCGCTGGTGGCCGTGGGAATCGTACCGGTTTGCGCGATCGCATCGCCCAGGCTGACCGCCGGAAAATCGGTCCGCAAAAGCTTGATGCGGTTGGCGCCCACGATATAGAAGGCGAAGTTGAAGACGCTGCCGTTGGCCGTAAACGTCGCGGTACCCCGGCCAGACGTCGGGCCATTCGCGCTATCCCTGGTGAAGCTGCCGGCCGATATCGCTTGCGTGCCCGAAGCCGTGGCCCCGTCGTTGATGTCCACAATGCCGGAGCTTATGCCGCCCGCGCCATTTCCCGTGAACTGGCCCACGATGGACTCCGCGAATCCGCTGGGGTCCAGACCCGACACGTCAAAAACGTACGGCCCGTTAATGTCATTGGGAAAAGTAGAAAACGTCGTGGTGTCCTGCACGGTGAAATTACCGCTAGCGGTGGCGATGCCGTCCGTCTGCGTGACCAACCCCCCGTTGGCGGAAGTCATCACGATGCTGAACCCCAGCGTTCCCGTCTGATTGGTCAGATTCAGCGTGCCTTTGCCGTTGGATTCCAAGGTATACGAACCCCCGCTAAATGTCAGCGTCGTCGACCCGGGAATGGTGCCGCTATTGACGTCCTCGACGCCTCCCATGACTTGGCCGGCACCATTCACGGTGAAGCTGCCAACCCGGGCAAACAGGCCGCCGCCGTCCTGGCCGCTCATTTCAAACGCATACGTTCCGTTGAGGCTGGCATTGGAAAATGGACCCGGGGTAGGCGTTGGCGCGGGAGTGCTGGTAATGCCGTTGCTCCCGCCTCCGCATGCTGCCGCGAACGAAACGAGCGCTGCGGCCGCGAAAAAGGTCAGGACTTTCGCCAAACGACTCACCGGGCGGCTCACTGCGCACCCCCGTGCGATGGCGCTTTCGCGGCCAACGCTCGGGCCCCGGCAGGCCACAGCGGCATGCCTTTCAGCGAGCGCACCGCGACCGCCTTGGTGCCCTTCTGCACGATACGCGCCAGGAACACGCTGTCGGTGCCCACGGAAAAGCTTTCGCCCATTATGCGGACGCTGTCGCCGGAGACCAGCGTGAGATTATTCAGTTCCAGAAATTTTGCGCTGCCCACGTGAACATCCACGGGTCCCGCCGAAGTCTCCACGATGACATGGGTTCCCAGCGGCCCGGTCTTGGAATTGGTCACCACCGACGATACCGTGCCCACCAGATTCACTTCGCGAGCCGCATCATATCCAGCGTGCAACGCCGGCGATTGCTGTTGTGCGCCGGCGGGCGTCGACAACAACAACGTCCGAGCCAGCCACGCACCGCCAATAACCATACGAGTCAGTCGTTTCATTTTTGCCTTCCCTAGGTTGTCAGGCTCAACCCGGAGCCCGGAGTTACGCGCGGACCGGCCCCCAAGCCAGGTCCCCTAGCGCGATTGTTCCTACTTCTTAGATGACCAAAACACCCTCGGTGGGTTCCCCGAATGGCCGGCGGATGTTCGTAATTACAAACTGTTTACAGCCCATCGGTCGCCGCGCGGAACCCCACAACGGTAAGAACACCAGCCTGGAAAAAATGTTTCGCTCCGGCGAGCAGTGAATGCCGGCGGCTGGATGGCAAAGATTTTTCGTTTCCAAGCCATCAGGAAGTTCAATTTGACTCTTCCCCGGGTTCCGACCATAATTGCGTGTACGTCACTCCTGCGGAGGGCAAACAAGCTCGGCGGGCTGGAACGAAAGAAACCAGACGCGAGCTGCACGGATGGCGCCAAAATATATCTTTGTTACTGGCGGTGTTGTTTCCTCGCTTGGAAAGGGCGTAGCTGCCTCCTCCATCGGTTGTCTCCTCGAAAGTCGCGGATTTAAAGTCACCCTGCAAAAGTGCGATCCGTACCTTAACGTCGATCCCGGCACCATGAGCCCGTTTCAGCATGGTGAAGTCTTCGTCACCGAAGACGGCGCCGAGACCGACCTCGATCTCGGCCACTACGAGCGCTTCACCCACGCCAAGCTTTCCCGCGACAACAACTGGACCACCGGCCGCATTTACGAAACGATTTTGGGCAAGGAACGCCGCGGCGATTACCTGGGCAAGACCGTGCAAGTCATCCCCCACGTCACCGACGAAATCAAAGCCACCATCAAGAAAGTTTCCGAAGGCGTGGACGTGGTCATCGTCGAAATCGGCGGCACGGTCGGCGACATCGAGTCTTTGCCTTTTCTGGAAGCCATTCGCCAGATGCGCCTGGAGCTTGGCGGCGAAAACACCCTCTTCGTGCACGTCACCCTGGTGCCCTTCATCGCCGCCGCCGGCGAGTTGAAGACCAAGCCGACGCAGCACAGCGTAAAAGAAATGCTGGGTATCGGAATTCAGCCGGATATTCTTCTTTGCCGCAGCGATCGCCACATCCCCGGCGACCTCAAAAAGAAAATTGCGTTGTTCTGCAACGTCGCGGATTCCTGCGTAATCTCCATGGAAGACGTGGACACCATCTACGCCGTGCCGGTGGAACTGGCGCGCGAAGGTCTGGACGCGCAAATTCTGCGCTTGCTGAAGCTCGAACAGCATCCGCAAGATTTGAAGTCCTGGATCGACCTGATCCACCGCCTGCATCACCCGGCGGGGGAAGCGCGCATTGCCATCGTCGGCAAATATGTGCAGCTTGAAGACGCTTATAAAAGCCTGCGCGAAGCCTTGCTGCATGGCGGGCTGGCCCACAATCACAAAACGGTTCTGGAATGGATCGAGGCCGAAGAAATTGATTCCCTCGAGACCGCCGCGGCCCGTTTGAGGCAGTTCGACGGCATCCTGGTTCCCGGCGGATTCGGGAAGCGCGGCATCGCCGGCATGGTCCACACCATCCGCTATGCCCGCGAGCACAAAGTTCCCTTCTTCGGGATCTGCCTGGGCATGCAGTGCGCCACCATCGAATACGCCCGCGATGTCGCCGAACTAAAACAAGCCGACAGCACCGAATTTGATCCGCAAACCCCGCATCGCGTTATTTATAAGTTGCGCGAACTGCTGGGCGTCGACGAGATGGGCGGCACCATGCGCCTGGGCGCCTGGCCCTGCAAGCTGGAGCCGGGCTCCTTCGCCCATCGCGCCTACGGCAAGCTGGAAATCAGCGAGCGCCACCGCCATCGCTACGAATTCAATCGCGACTACGAGAAAATCCTCACCAGCGCCGGCCTGCGCATCACTGGCCGCACTCCCGACGAAAACTACGTCGAGATTATCGAAGCCCCCGAGCATCCCTGGTTTCTCGGCTGCCAATTTCATCCGGAATTCAAGTCCAAGCCGCTCGAGCCGCACCCTCTTTTTGCCGCCTTCATCGGCGCCGCGCTGGAACACCGGAAAAAAAAGTCGCGCCCGGCCGCTGAGCCCCATAGAGCACAAGCCGTTGCCGTCGCGCCCCAGGTTACCGCTTAGCTTGTTCGCCTGGCGTTACTTGCCCATACCAAGGCATTCCGAGAAACCCCGGGTGCACTTCTACAAGAATCTCTTGTCCTACTTTCAGTTTGTTGAATGTCTGGCGGTTCACCCGCAACTGTTCTTCGTCTCGGTCGGGTCGCCACGAAGGAATCCGCAGTGTGTAAGCCTTGGAATTCTTTCCAGATATAATATTCTTGAGAGTCACCACGCTACTCTCTGTTTTCACCGGCGCCTTATCCAGCGCGCCATTCGCGATGGTGTAACTCCCGAGCAGCAGGAGTGCGCCGCCGCAACAGAGATATGCCGTTCGCAGCCAGACGAGGTTCGCCGCCAGGCGCTTCCACACAAGAACGACGACGTTCAGCACAATCGGCAAAAAGAAAAGGCCAACGCTCCAGCCAATCAATCGCTCGCCGTCCAAAGGCGGATAGTAGTGGATTCCGGCCATCGCGGCGATCATCCCGGCCCACAACAGCAATGTGTACTTCCTCATGGCGTGGCCTTTTCTTTAGAAGGCCGGGCTTCAGCCCCGGCCGAAAGCCTCTGGAACCGGGGGCTAGCCCCTGAAGAAAGCTTCTCCGGTGTTTTTCCGCAGCCCGTAAAGTCCCATTTTAGGTTCGCTCTGCGACCGCATCGCCGAGACTTTCTTGCCTTGTGCCGTTCGTGCTGATGACCATTCAGCGGCCACCGAAGCCCCCAGGGGCCTTCGCGTCTGTGCTATCTTCAGTGTTTCGAAATGAGCGCAACTCGTGAGATTCCAGTCGGTTCTTTGCGCCTCGGCGGCGCCAATCCCCTTTTCTTGATCGCCGGGCCCTGCGTCATCGAAAGCGAAGCGCATGCCCGCAAAATGGCCGAACAAGTGGCGCGAATCGCCGCCGACGCCGGCGTCCCGTATATCTTCAAAGCCTCCTATGACAAGGCCAATCGCTCTTCCGTGAAGGCCTTTCGCGGACCAGGTCTCCAGGAAGGGTTGCGAATCCTCGGCAAGATCAAGTCCGATCTGAATGTGCCGATCCTTACCGACATTCATGACGCTTCCCAAGCCGAGCCTGTTGGACAAGTCTGCGACCTGCTGCAAATCCCGGCTTTCCTCTCACGCCAAACCGATTTGCTCATCGCCGCAGCGAAAACCGGACGCATCGTCAACGTCAAGAAAGCCCAGTTCCTTTCGCCCTGGGACATGAGCAATGTTGTCGAGAAAATCGCGAGCACTGGCAACTCCAAGATCGTGCTCACCGAACGCGGCGCCTCCTTCGGCTACCAGAACCTGGTCGTCGATATGCGCTCCTTCCCCGTTTTGCAAAAGCTCGGCTACCCCGTCGTCTTCGATGTGACCCATTCCGTGCAGCTCCCCGGCGGCCAAGGCCATGCCAGCGGAGGCCAGCCGGAATTCATAGAGCCGCTAGCCCGCGCAGGCGTAGCCGCCGGCGTGGACGGTGTTTTTCTCGAGACCCACGACAATCCAGTAGCGGCTCTCTCCGACGGCGCCAATGCCCTTCCCCTCTCCCAACTCGCTGGCCTGCTCGCGCGGCTCAAGGAACTTTCCTCCCTAGTGCGTCGCTGGAGCACACCATGAGCCTCAGTACAGCGCGCCGCGTCCTTCAAATTGAAGCGCAAGCCATCCTGGACGTCCTCGCCCGACTCGACGCCAGCTTTGAGCGCGCCGTGGATCTGCTCTTCGCCTGCAAAGGCCGCGTGGTTGTAACCGGCATGGGAAAATCCGGCCTGATCGCCCGCAAGGTTTCCGCGACGCTCTCCAGTACCGGCACTCCGTCATTTTTCTTGCATCCCGCCGAGGCCCTGCACGGCGACCTGGGCATGCTCGCCCGCGGTGACGCCATGTTGGCGGTCTCCTACGGCGGCGAGACCGAAGAAATCATTCGCTTGCTCGAAGCCCTCAAGCGCCTGGAAATTCCTCTGGTCACGCTAACCGGCAACGTCAACTCCACGCTGGCCGAAGCCAGCGCCGTGGTCTTAGACGCCAGCGTGCGCGAAGAAGCCTGTTCCCTGAACCTGGCCCCAACCGCGAGCACCACGGTAGCGATGGCGCTAGGCGACGCCCTGGCGGTCTCGCTCCTGGAACGCCGCGACTTCCGCCAGGACGATTTCGCGGCCCTGCATCCCGCTGGCCGCCTGGGCAAGAAACTCCTGCGCGTCGAGCACCTCATGCACGCAGGCAACGACATGCCGCGCGTCTCCCCGGAAACCCCCATGCCCGACGCCTTCCACGAAATGAGCAAAAAAGGCCTAGGCATGACCACGGTCATCCAGCCGGACGGGCGCCTCGCCGGAATCATCACCGATGGCGACCTGCGCCGCCTGATGGAAAAGCATCGCGGCGCCACCCTGGAGATGACCGCGGGCGCCTGCATGACCCGCAACCCGCAAACCATCGGCCCGCACGTGCTAGCCAGCGAAGCCCTCAACTTGATGGAGAAACGCAAGATCACTTCGCTGGCCGTCGTCGACGAAGCCGGAGGCGTTCTGGGTGTCGTACACTTGCACGACCTCTGGACCCTGGAGCTTATGTAGCTACCGGGCGCTCCTCGCCAAATGGTCGGTGCCGACCGTAAGGGGCTCAGCATGCTGCGCCCGCGTGCTTGGCAACCAACCCTGGTGCTTGCGGTTTTTGGTTTAGCACCCGGCGCAGCAAGGCGGCAAGAAATTCAGGCCCAATAGGAGAACCACGTGGCCAAGACCGGAAACAAAGTGTCACCAAGCGTTTCCAAGCGCGCCAAACAAATTAAAGTCGTGCTCATGGACGTTGACGGCACCATCACCACCGGCGCAGTCACCCTGCTCTCCCAACCCGACGGCAGTGCCCTGGAAATAAAAACGTTTGATGCCCACGACGGCCAGGGCCTCGCGCTTGCCCGCACCGCCGGCCTGCGCACCGGCGTCATCACCGGCCGCGAAAGCCCCGCCCTGCGCCGCCGCGTCCGCGAGCTGGGCATCGAGTTCGTCTACGAAAAGCAGCCGCACAAAATCGCCGCCTACGAAGAAATCCTGAAAAAAAGCGGCGCCCAAGAATCGGAAGTCGCCTACCTGGGCGACGATCTCCCAGACCTAACGGTCATGCGCCGCGTAGGCTTGGCGGTTGCCGTAGGCGACGCAACACCCGAAGTGAAGCATGCCGCGCACTACGTGACCAAAGCCGTCGGTGGCCGAGGCGCCGCCCGCGAACTCGTCGAGCTAATCCTGAAAAGCAAAGGCATCTGGAAAGAAATGATCGACAAAGCCCGCGCCTGATGCTCTGAAAACACTATCGTCTGAATTCCTGTGTCTGGCACCTAACTGGTCGAGCCAGCATCCCTGCCGGCTCTTCGCGCACGGAGCCTCGCCTTTGCGTCAGTACTCCACTCACGCGATAATGTTACAGTCCCTTTTGACTCTGAGGATCGATGATGATGCATGCTTGGCACGACGTCTCACCCGGCAACGACCTGCCCCGCGATTTCCAGGCGGTGATCGAAATCCCCCTGGGCTCCAACGTAAAATACGAGCTGGACAAGCCCACTGGCCTGCTCAAGGTCGATCGCATCATCCATTCCGCGGTCTTCTACCCCGCCAACTACGGCTTCATCCCGCAAACCTATGCCGAAGACAACGACCCCCTGGACGTCCTGGTCCTCTGCCAGGAAGCCGTCCAACCGCTGGCTCTCATCAAAGCCCGCGCCATCGGCCTAATGACCATGATCGACTCCGGCGCCAGCGACGATAAAGTCATCGCCGTAGCCACCAACGACCCGGAATTCAGCGACTACGTGGAAGCCCGCGACCTCCCCCCGCACCGCTTGCTGGTCCTGAAGCGCTTCTTCTCCGACTACAAACAGCTAGAAGGCAAAAAGGTAGAAGTAGAAGACATCCGCCCAGCCTACGCCGCCCTAACGGTAATAGAGCGCTCCCTGGCCCGCTACCAACAAAATCGCGACAAGCTCCGCACCCACAACTCCGTGTAGGGGCGCGCTTTAGCGCGTCCCACCCATCGTTCTTCGGCGTGAATACCCCGTTGCAATGCGGCTTCAATTCATCGCGTCGACGCCAAAAAATCGTGGCAAAACCCAATTTTGCCTCTTGACTTTTCCTCAATCTGTGATACACTGGGCCTGGTTTATTTTTTGCTCAAAGCGCCGGTCTTCGGCGCTTTTTTCATTTCCGAATGACACAGTAAGTCCAACATCAACAATCACTTACACGCTAGTTGGTAGTGCAAAAACCATCTTGGAATTTGATAACTAGTCTAAAATGAGTAGCTTACAGATTCTACCAAGAAACCATGCAGGCCATGCAGTCAAAACATCTTTGCACAGTCCAAATATGCCCTGTACAATCAACCACTTACGCACTACCTTTTCGTAAGTCTTTTCCTCTGATATCGATACGCACTACCCACGGGGTGGGGGGGGCAAAAAGAAAGTGACGCGTCACTCTTTCCTTCAATTCACCTAGTATTTCTGCACTATTGGGACGCAATGGCGGATCGTGTTACCTTCCCACTCCAGTTTCCACGGAAGGGCATCAACTCTAAATGAGGACCAAAAAAGTGTGGACCTGGATTGGCTGTAGCCTGGGCGTCCTGCTGCTCGTGGCCTTCGCCGGCCTCTCTTATCTGGCCGGCAGCCCCAAGGACGCCTACAGCATGGTGCGTTACGCCCTGCCGCACATGCATCGCGGCACGCTGAAGGTCGGCGATGACGCCCCCGACGCCCGCCTGGTCTCTCTGGACGGCTCCAACCACTTCCATATCCGCGAGCGCGCCGGACAGCGCCCGCTGGTCTTGGTCTTCGGCAGCTTTACCTGACCGCCTTTCCGTCGCCAGGTCGGCGACGTGGCCAAGATCTACAACGACTACAAGGATCACGCGGACTTCCTGACCATCTACGTTCGCGAGGCCCACCCCACCGATGAGTGGCAAATGAAGTCCAACGTGAAGGACGATGTCTGCTACGCCCAGCCGAAAAACCTGGAGCAGCGCGTAGCCATCGCCAACGATTTCATCAAGCGCTTCAACTACCCGGTCCCGTTCGGCATCGACGACATGAGCAACGCAGCCAACGACGCCTACGCCGCCTGGCCCGAGCGCCTGTACGTCATCGACGAGTCCGGTCACGTCGCCTACCGCGGCGGTATGGGCCCCTTCAACTATAATCCGGCGGAAGTCCGCGCCTGGCTAGCCGCCCGCTACGGCGAGGTAACTCCGCCGAAGCCGGAAGCAGCTCCATCTGGACCGAGTGTAGCTTCGCCAAATCCGTCTTCACCAAACCAAGCTCCTGCGGCACCGAGCGCAACTCCCGCTCCAACTAATCCGACGCCCGCCCCAGCCAATGCAACTCCGGTACCAGCCATACCTAAGCCCGCGTCGGCAGGCACGGCGCCGGCATCGGGAAAATCGTAGTCGCCGCGCATGAACTGTTTAGGCGAGATTGAGTCGGCGGCAAATCTCATCTACGATTTGCTCTGGCGGCGGAGTGATGTCGACGGCCACCGCATCCGCAGGTTCTTCCAGAGCCGCAAACTGGCTGGCTAAAATGTGCTCGTCGGCAAAATGGCCCTTGCGAGCGAGCAATCGCTGGTAAATCAGGTCGTAACTGCCCTTCAAGTAGACGAATTTCACTTCCGGGCCGCTCCACAAATCCTGACGATAGCTCTGCTTCAAGGCCGAGCAGGCCAGCACGGTGCTGCGCTTCTGCGCCACCCACTCCGTGATCTTTTCATGGAGAGCCGCCAGCCACGGCATGCGGTCCGCGTCGGTGAGCGGGATTCCGTGCTGTATTTTTTCTTTGTTCGCGGCAGAATGAAAATCGTCGGCGTCGGCGAAGTCCCAGCCAAGTTTTTTTGCCAGCAGGGTCCCTATCGTGGTCTTGCCGGAGCCCGTCACGCCCATTACTACGACGATCATGCGATCCGCGGCCTCATTTGCCGCCGCGCAGCAGCAGGATCACGTCCAGGAGGACCAGCACGGCCACAACCACTTCCAGAGCGAACATGCGCCGCTCGTTGAATTGCGCGACCATGAATTCATACAGCTCTCCCGCTGTTTTCAGCTTTTCGCCAACCAGCGTTTTGTAATCGTTGACCCCGATTCTTGCCGAACTGACGCGGTACACGCGGGCGTAGTACGTGTCACTGATGAATTTCACCGCGTATTCGGTGCGCTCCGCCAGGTCCATGATGTCCAGGCGGATTCCATTCAGGCGCCCGGCGCGCCGCGGCACGCGCAAGCGGGACAGAAAGCTTTCATGCCCTTCCAGCGAGCTGTACACATTGGAGAGCAAATTGGTCAGCAGCTCGTCGTAGTAGCGAAACTCCAGCAATTGGGTATTCGCGTATTCGAGCAGATCGATCACCGCCGGCGTGGCGTCGGGCTTGTCGTACACCAGCGCCGCCGCCCAGCCGACCACTACCAAGTCGCTGGGATAGTACGACAACGCCGAGCGCACCACTTCATCGCGCTCGGCCGCGGACAGCGAAACCAGCTCGCCGCGAACCAGTTGGGTGATCTGATCGCCGTAGGATTGCAGCATTTCCGCGGCGCTTGCTGCGCGACCGTCTTCATGCTGCGCCGACTGAATGTCGATGACCAGGTAGTCTTCATCCAGCCACTTCGGCGAGGGTTTGATGAGCGCAGGACGAAAGCGCTCCACCTGGCGTTGCAGCAAGTCCTCCGCGGCCTTTTCGACCTCCGGAGCATTCATCCACCGATAGGATTGCGGGCTGAGAGAGTCAAATTCGCCCTCAAATGCCGTGGCCAACTCGACGCAGGCGACCCCGAACCAGTAATACTTGATCTTGCTTTCGAGTTTTTCGCCGGTGGCCAGCGTCAGCGGACCGGTGGCTTCGAGGATTGGGGCATTCTGTGCTTGCGCATATTCCGGAGTCATGTGGCCAAAACCCGGCGAGCGTGGAGCGGCCTCCGGCCCGAGCAGGGTGCGCAAGTTTTCCAATTCAATGGCTTCGGCGATGTCAAAGAAGCTGAGGATCCGGAAGTAGCCTCGCACGATCATCGGGGGAAGGTGGTCCTCTCTGCGGCTGACGGCGAAAAAACCATCCTACACCACATGCGAATATCTTAAGTTACAGCCGGATCAGGGACGCCGCGTCTACTTTTTCGTGGGGGGCGCGGGCTTCGGCTCCTCGGCGGGCTTTACGTCAGCGGCTGCTTTTTCCAAATCGGTGACCGCCGTGGCCGTGAGTTCGTACAGCGCGGGTTCATTTTCGCGCTTGGCCAAATAGTGGTCGCCAGATTTGGAGATCAACACTTTTTCAACGCGCTTGCCGTCGTTCGACGTCACGGTCAAATCCACGACTGGAGTGGAAAACCCGGAATCGGCGAATTTGCTGGCCGAGAGTTCGCGGACCTTGTCCACCAAGGACTGGACGCCAATCGCGTCCATTTTCTTTCCGTCGGACCACCAGTCCTGCCCGCCCTTGGTCAGGAAATACGCTTTTGTTCCGTCGTGCATCTCCAACTTGCTGGGCTCGTCGTATCCGAAATCGAAGAGCTTCTTGTTGCGAAAATCTTCCAGGCCCTTGTCGAGCTCCTTGCCCAGCGCGCTGGAAACTTTATAGACGCCGGCCACGGCGCTGGATTTCGCGTAGTAGTCGTTTTTATCCTTCGACTGGCGAACCTGCAATTCCTGGGTGCCGGACGCATCGGTGAGTTTTACGGTCGCAAAGGGCGACCCGGAAGCAAAGGCCGACGCGCTCTTCTTTTCGTCGACGTCCGCACCGGTGAGATCCATTTTCGCGTCTTTCAGTTGGCGCACCAGGTCTTCGACCTGCGAATTGTCCGCGCGCAGCGGCTTGGGCTTTACAATCTGCCAGGCCTCCTTGTTGCGGCCGAATTCGATGTCCTGCTTCTTGACGCTCAACTCGACTTGGCTGATCTTGTCGAAATCGGCGGTCAACAGCCGTTTGTCGCGAAGATCGTTGGCATTTTTGTCGACGCTGGTCTTGGTGTAGCTGGCCACGGTAAAGATTCGCGGATCGCCGGCGACCATGGCAAACACCGCGCTGCCCGTCGGCGTGTCATCTCCCAGCAGAAGCTTTTGCGATTTGTTGTCCTTCAGCGTGATGTCGGCTTCGAGCGACGGCTGCGCCAGCCCGAACTGGGCCAAATCAGCGGCCTTATCCGCCACCAAGCGATCCGAGCCCAGCGTCGCCAACGTGGAGACCACGCTGGACACCGAGTCCTGGTCCGCGCTCAAAGGCGTTGGAGCGGTAATCTGCCACTTACCGGCGTCATTCCTGGCCAGCGCGACTTCCTCCGCGCCCTTCTTCTTGATTTCGATTTTCGAGATGTCCGCATCTTTGAGGGTGAAAATCTTGGGAGGCGTGTCGGCCGCGACCACCGGCTTGTCTTCCGCCTTGTGATGATCGGACCAGTACAGCACTCCGGTGAGTGCCGCCAGAAGGACGGCCGCGATGAGCAATCCGCTGCTTTTCATGGAAGTTTTCCTGACATGGCCCAAACAAGTCCAAAGCTGGCTTTACCGGCGCCGCCACCACACCGACACGCCCATGAAAATAACGATCAGCGGCAGCACGAACTGGCTGGTGGCGCGTACCAGGCTCATCTGCCCGCGGGTCATGGTAATCCGGCGATCCTCGCGTTCCTTGGGACGAATGGAGATCAGGTCTTCGTCCGAAGACAGCCAGTTCATGGCGTTCAACGCCAAATCGCGATTGCCATTGAAATTGATAAACGAATTGGCCGCCCAGGCCGCGGTGCCGATCACCACAAAGCGTCCCTGCGAATTTTCCTTGCCGGTGTTGTACGAACCCGCGGCCGCGATGGTCAGCGGTCCTTTTCGGTTTTTGGGATCGTTGGGATCGATATTCGGCGAATCCAGCTTATTGGTGGCCAAGCTGGTGTCCGAGGAAGAAAACAGCTTCTCGACCGTGGTTTTTCCGCCGCTCTTGACCTCCAGCGAACGCGCCAGCGGAAATCCGGTCGCCGAACCTTTCATCTCGTTCACGATGGGATGCGAATCGTAGGAGGTCACCAAGGCCACCTGCGGCCCCAATCCGGCCAATTGCCCGATGGGATTCAGATCCAGGATCAGGTCCTTATCCAGCGTGACGCCCCAGCTCTGTAACAGGGCCGCCAGCGCGTCGTTGTCGGAGATCTCGGAGCGCCCCATTTTCAGCGGCGGATCGAGCATCAACAGCGCGCGGCCGCCGTCCTCGACGAACTTTTTGATGGCGTCCACTTCGGGTTGCTGATACTCGCCGCTGGGGCCCGCGACAACCAGCACTGTGCAGTCCGCCGGGACTTCGGCGTTCTGCAGCAAGGCTGATCGATTTGGCGGTGTAATCGTCTTTGCCGAGGAGTTCCTTAAATCGCGAATAACCGCTGCGATCGGTGTCTTCGATCTGGTGTTCGCCACTGCCGGTGACGAAGCAAACCGTGCGCGTGGTGTTCTTCAGGTCGCGAATGAAAGCTCCGGTAATGCCCTCTTCCGTCAGGCTCTTAGCTTCTTCTTTTTTCGCGCCAATCTGCACCACGGTGGTGCCGTAGCTCTTGATACCGGCCTCGCGGGCCACATTGGGTTCTTTGTCGGGATCGACGTACTTGATGTGCACTTTGGGCGACAGATTCGCGTACTGATCGAGTTCATCCTTGCCTTGCTGGAATTCCCTGCTCTGCGCGAAGTACGTGATGGTCGCGTCCTGCTTGAGCCCCTTCACGATCTTGATGGTCTGCTCGGAGAGGCTGTAGCGCTTGTTGGAGGTGGAGTCGTAGGACTTGTCGTAGCGGTTGGCCAGAACGTTGGCCACCGAAATGATGGCCACGACCACCAAAATATAGACGGCGGCGTACGCCGCGTACTTGGTTTGCCGGGCTTTCAAGAACTGGCTAGCCACTTAGGACCTCCACCGGAGAGATTCGAGCGAGCGGGCGGTCAGGAAGAGCCCCAGAAAGATAAGGGTCACGTAAAAGAGCGCGTCTTTGGAGTCCAGCAAACCTTTGGAAAACGATTCAAAGTGGGTGATCACCGACATATAAGAAACGACCTGCGCCCAGGTGGAGGTGTCGTAGCCGTTGCCGCCGACCCATCCGATGATCCACAGCATCAAGCACACGCCGAAGGTAGCGCCGGCGGCGACGATCTGGTTCTTGGTCAGCGTGGAGATGAAAGTCCCGATCGCCAGCAAGGCACCGGCCAGCAGCAGCAAGCCCAAGTAACCGATTGCCAGCGGCTTCCAATCGGGCTGCCCGTACTTGAAAAGGAAGGCGAAATTCACGGCCGTCAGCAGCAGCATGCACCCGTAGAGCACCATGGCCGCCAGCCATTTTCCCAAGATAACCTCGATGTCCTGGATCGGCGAAGTGGCCAGCAACTCAATCGTGCCGGTGCGCTTCTCTTCCGCAAACAGCCGCATGGTGATCATGGGAATGAAAAACAACCCGACCACGGCGACGTTCTGCAACAGCGGCCGGATCATTTCTTCATTGACGTTCATCGGGAACATCTGGCCGCGCATTTGCGACTCCATGCCGGCCACCACGAAGGAAAACAGCACGTTCCAGAAGAAAAATCCGAAGATCAGCCCGAACATGGTCAGCAGCAAATAGGCGACCGGCGAAACGAAATAGCTGCGTATCTCCTTGCGGAAAATGATCCACACGTTTCTCATTTACTTGGCCCCCGCCGGAACGGCTTCTTCCGCCGCCGCAGGCGCCGCGTCTCCCGTAAGCTGCAGGAAGATCTCTTCGAGGCTCGCCATCGTGGGGCGCAGCTCATTCAGGTCCCAGCCCGACTCCACGACCGCGCGGGCCAGATCGCCGCGAACGGAACTGTCCTTGCCGCTGTGCACCTCAAATCTCGACCGGTTCTGCTTCTTGTCCTTGAACTGCACCTTGCTGACGCCGGAAATCTGTTCCAATCGCTTCTGCACCGTCGCGGAATCGATATCGCCGTTGCGGCCGGCCACTTCGACCAGCAGAGACTCGGCGCCGCGCGCGCGGTTCTGCAAATTGCTCACCGAATCCGTGGCCACTACCTTGCCCTTGGCGATGATGATCACCTGCTGGCAGGTCTGCTCCACTTCGGGCAGGATGTGGGTGCTCAGAATGATGGTGTGGTCGCCGGCCAGGCTCTTGATCAGCTCGCGGGTCTCATTGATCTGCTTGGGGTCGAGGCCCGAGGTCGGCTCGTCCAGAATCAGCACGTCGGGGTTGTGGATGATGGCCTGCGCCAGTCCCACGCGCTGGCGGTAGCCCTTCGACAATTTCCCGAGCAGCTTGTCCTTGACGTCGGCGACCGCGCAACGCTCCAGGACGTAGCCCACTCGTTTGTTCAGCTCCGCTCCCGACAGTCCCTTGAGCTGCCCGACGAAGGTCAAGTATTCGGCGGTGCGCATCTCGGGGTACAGCGGCGGCGTTTCCGGCAGGTAGCCGATGCGCTTCTTGACCTCCATGGATTCTTCCAGGACATCGAACCCGGCGACGGTGGCTTGGCCGGAGGTTGGCGGCAAAAAGCAGGTCAGCATCCGCATGGTGGTGGTCTTGCCGGCGCCGTTGGGTCCCAGAAAGCCGACGATCTGGCCCTTCTGGACCTCAAACGAGATGTGGTCCACGGCCGTGTGGCGGGCGTACCTCTTCGTAAGCTCTGTAACGGTAATCATAAAATTTTGCTTTTGGAATTCAGAAGCACAGCAGAAACCATCCCAAGTAACTTCAACCAGGTGAAAGCCGAAGCATCATGTTAGAAAGCGGGGTGCCTGCGTGTCAACCGTTCATTCCAACTTCGACCTGAGGGCAAATGGCGACGTTATGTGGAGTGCTGGGGCATAGCCCCGCCTTGCGATGGAGCGCACTCTTCCTAAGTGGCGGACTCGACGGATTTTACACCGAAAGGCGGCGCCTAAGCGCCGCCCCCCAGATTGCGCTACTGCGGTTTGATTTCCGTGCCGGCTTGCTCGATGCTGCCCTTGACCAGCTCGGTTTTCACTTCCGACTTTTGCCCGGCCAGCAAGTTCACTTCGGTCTCGAAGGTCCGGTAGCCCGGGAGCTCTACCTTCACTTGATGCTTGCCAGGGCTGATCAGCATGGAGTGGAAGGATCCGCCAAACTCGCTGGCATGGCCCACAAATTTGCCGTCCAGGAAAACGGCCGCGCGTCCCGGTTCTACGTTCAGCTTCAGGGTGGAAGTGACGTCCGGAGACGTCGCCCTGGGGCTGAGATGCATGGCCACCTGGACGGTTTGCGCCTGGGCCGGCTCGACTACCACTTTCCTCACGAAATTCTCGTAACCCGACTGGCGCACCGATATTTCGTGCTCGCCCGGCAGCAGCATGACCTTCTTGTCCCCATGGAGTTCCTTCAGGAAGCCCACGTACTGCCCGTCGACCCACACACCCGAATCCTTCTCCACCTTCGTGGCACCCTCAAATTTCACCTCGCCCATCACCTTGCTCTGTGCCGACGCCAGGGCCGGCGTCAAGAAGGCACAAGCACATGCAACCAAGATCGTTGTTCTTTTCATGCTCCACATGTTGAGAAGCCTCCTTCTTAGACGTTAATTCCCCGAGATGCCCCAGATGAATGTGTCAGAAAGCACCCGTCGTTCCAATACACCGAATCCCGTAGCAGTTGTCCGCAAATAACTGACAAAAAAGCAATTAGGGAAAAACCCGGAATGCCGCTGTCAACCGGGTACTGGTCCCTCATTTTTACTCACTTTTGCCACGTTAGCCTGTCCTTTAGGCCGGGTACTACAGAGGAACTACGGATTGTGTCCAATCGGTTAACAGCTTAGCCCGCTCTTCAAAGAAGGGCGGCCATTTCCGGCCTAACGCCGGTACGCTGGCCGGTTGCTCACGCCCTCCGGGCGCAGCCGTCTATGGGCACAGTGGAAAGGGTCGGCGCCGTACCCATGGCGCTGCCCGATGGACGAAAGCACGAGGAGGGGGTGTTCATGCACAACGCGTACCGGTGTTTTCTGGGCTTCGTGGTGGGGGTCAGCTGCCTGGCGGGCAGCGCTCAGGCTCAATTCAAAAATGGCAGCCAGGCGACGGAGCTGAAGCTGCCGACGCTCAGCCAGCGCTCGATCACGACGCAGCAAATCGGCTTGACAGACATAACCATCAACTACTGCCGCCCGCTGGTGGGCGGACGGACACTGTGGGGCAAGGAAGTGCCCTACGGCCAGGTGTGGCGCACCGGCGCAAACGAAAACACCACGATCACGTTCACCGACGACGTGTCCGTCGAAGGCCACCCGCTGCCGGCCGGCACTTATGGCCTGCACACCATACCCACGGCCGATGAGTGGACCATTATCTTCTCGAAGAATTCGACCTCGTGGGGGAGCTTTTCCTATGACGAAAAGGAAGACGCCCTGCGGGTCACCGTCAAGCCACATTCCGCGGAGTTTGAGGAGGCTCTGTCCTTCACTTTTGAGGACGTGAAGCCCGACTCCACCGAGGTCACTCTGCGATGGGGAAAGCTGGCGGTGCCCTTCCGGGTCTCCGTAGACGTCAACGCCATCGTTCTCCGCAGCATCCAGAACCAGCTACGTAGCGTGGGAGGGTTCACCTGGGCCGGCTACGACGAGGCCGCCACCTGGCTGCTGGACACCGGCGCGAACCTGGATCAAGCCATGAAGTGGGAGGACCAGTCCATCCAGAACGAGGAACGCTTCGACAACCTGCTGACCAAATCGCAAATCCTGGAAGTCCAAGGAAAGAAGCAAGAAGCCGAGGCAGTGAAAGCCAAAGCTTTTGAGATAGCCTCGGGACTCCAGCTGCACATCTATGGCCGGGGCCTGCAGATTCAGAAGAAGCAGGACGAGGGGTTTGCAGTGTTCCAGATCAACGTGAAGAAGCATCCCAACGAGTGGTACACCCACGGCGAGCTGGGGCGCATGGCCTCGGCCAAGGGCGACTTTGCCACCGCGACCAAGGAGATGAACTTGGCGCTGACCACCGCACCCGATCTGGCCAAACCCGGAATAAAACGCTTGATTGCGCGGCTCGAGAAGAAGGAAGACATCAACCCCTAAGTCGCTCCCGGGTGGAAAGAAAACCCCTCGAGCGACGGACCTCTACAAGCCAGGTACAAGCCTGACCGGAAACCACGCCCTGCCCTTTCGCATCCGAAGGGCAGGGCGTTTTACGCGCCGCCCGCCTACCCGTTTCCACCGAAACGTCCGCCGAAACTTCGTGCTTGTTGCTACTGGCGCCAAGCAGCTATTGTTCAGGGAGATTCGTGATCGGCCCAGGGAGACAACCAGGTCGCCGGTCCTGTAAGCTACCGGCGCACCGATCCTTAAGCTTGATTGCGGCCGGAGGCTTGCGGCATGAAACTCGGGATTCGAAGGTCGTTCCAGGTCCTGGCGCCCGGCGCGTCGCTGCGGCGGCGAGTGGCCTACAGCCTGGCTATCGTCAGGCTCATTCTCGTCCCAGTGATTGTGTTGTCGGTGTATTACCTGCTGCAGGTGGGCTGGCTGGTGGAACGCATCGTCAGCTATGACGCCCCGGCGGCGACCCTGGCGCAGCAAGCCTCCATCGAGATGCTGCAGGCGCGCCACACCGAGCGCAATTACTTGCTGCTCTACGATCCCGCGTCGCTCCAGGCGAATCGCGATTCGATGAGAAAGATGGAGCAGATACTCACCGCCATCCGCGATCTGCATCCCTCCGATCAAGCGCTGACCCAACAAGCCCTGGATGCCCTGCACCGCTACAACGATCAGTTCCTGGCCGCGGTCACGGTCATCGGACAGCCCGGGCAGGCTCCCGCGGACCGCATCGACTCCGTGCTGATCACCTATGAAAAGGACCTCGACGACCTGCTTAAAAGCACTCGCTACAAAACCCGCGCGCAGCTGGTCGACGAACTTCGCAACCGCGTCGGCTCTTTCGACGCGCAAATTACCAAGACCGTACAAGAAGGAAATCCCGCCCTCCGCAAAATTACCGCGGACCTGCAAAGCTCCGGCCAGGATGTCCTGGATCTCACGGCCGGCCTGGAAGCGCGCAGCTGGGGCCGGATCGAGTTCGATCACAACAAAGCGCGGCGCATGATCTCTCGCGCCGAATGGGCGCTGAGCATCGTTTCCGGAATTACCCTGCTGGTGAGCATATGGATCAGCTTTATCCTCCCTCGCCAAGTGGTAAAGCCGCTGGTCAGCCTGAAAGACGCGGTGGACCACGCCGCAGCCGGCAATTACGAGATTGAGTTTGATATCCAGGGCGAAGGCGAAGTGGTCCAGTTGGCCAACAGCATTCGCCTGCTCATCAGCCACATGCGCGAAACGATTGGCCCTCCTGAGCGGGCGTAGCAACAAAAAAGGGCCGCGCTCCGGTCCGTGAATCGCTCGAACGGATTCACACCCCCGAAACACAGCCTTCCAATTTTCCGGCAAAGCCAGCCGGCTCTCGTTCTGCTTTCCGACTACCGTCCGTCGTGGTCGGAATCCGCTCCAATGGACGACGCCGTCTGTTGAGCCTGCGCCTCGGCGCTGATGGTCACTTTGTCTTGTGGAACGGCCCGTTGCTGGCTGGTCTGTTTCTGATCCGCTTGCGCCTGCGAAACCGCTTCGGTTTGCGCGGATTGCTGGCTGCTGTGAATCGCTTGAATACTCATGGAAGCACCTCAATGGCTCTATCGGCCGCTGCGGCCAGAGCTTTACGGCCGATATTAGGCGTTTCTAATGAATTAGCACCGGCCGATCGGTGTCGCGGCTGACGCTCGCCCTTGACACCAGCGCATTGCTGCCGTATGGTCTGCGCCAAGTCGGTCAAAATCGCAAATCCCACCCGCCAAAGGGATTTCGATCGGAGGCATCCCATGCCACTAGACCTCATGACCTTATCCTTGGTATCCCGTCCGGTAACCGCGGCAGAAGGCTTACGGATTCTGGAACGCGATCAGTATCGTTGCCAATACTGCGGCCTGGACGGCCAGGCTAGCTTCGAGAACGCTCTTTCCATGTCGGTTGATTTCGTGGTTCCCCGCGCCCGCAAAGGCAAAAAGGATCCAGGCAACCTGGTAGCCTGCTGCCGCGCCTGCAATATGATTAAGGGGCGCCGGGTGTACTCCAATTTCGAAGAGGCCAGAAACCACGTGCTCTCGCGCCGCGACGAACTGCGCAAAGCCTGGGAAACCCGAACCGCTCGCCCGCTGAGCAAAGCGGCGCGGGAATAGCTCAAGAGGTGTAGCTCCTGGTGCGAGGCACGTCGCGCAAGTGGGCGAACTCTGCTTGCAGATTAAACCGGAGCTTCCGTTTTTGCGCAGACTTATGGTGGAGCGCTAAGCCAGGTTCAGCGCCAGCTTGGTCACCGAGGCCGGTGGAAACGTGTGCACCAGAGTTCCGGAAGAGGGTTGCACGGCTTCCGTTCGAGGAACGACAACATTAGTTTGCTCGAAGGTGTTGTGCGCGTGCATGTCGGTATTCGTCAAGGTGGTAGCCGATCCGCTGGTAATTGTCGCGCCGCGCACCACAATTTGCGTTTCCCTGGCGTCGCCGACCGACGGATTGACGACGCTGAGAACCAGGGTTTTCTCGCGGATCGACGCGGAACCTTTCAGGCCCCAAAAAGAGGCTGGCTGGTTGTCTCGCTCGTAGGTGATGGCCGGGGCGTTAAACAAGGTGCGTACCGCTTGGCCACCTTGATGAGCGGCGTACATCGCGAACACGTGGCCGACCGGAGTGACGCAGAATTTGTCCTCGTGCGCCAAATACAAGCTGTTGAGGCAGTTGATCAGCTGTGCGCAGTTGGCCATCGCCACTTTTTCCGGGTGACGATTGAAAAGGTCCAAGGTCATTCCGCTGAACACCGCGTCGCGGAGAGTTGGCAATTGCTCGAGCTGATCGCCGGGCGTCAGTTCACTGCCGGGGCGATACCAGGGGCCCCATTCGTCGACGATCAATTTTATGGAATGGCCGGGGTCCGCTTCTCCCATGATTTGCCAGTGGCCGTTGATGAGCCCCTCCATGCGTTCGCCTTCGCGCAGCAGCTCATACCAGTCGACGGCGTCGAACTTAACCGCGTCGCCTTTCCCCTGCACCCAGTCCTGCGTTCGCCCCCGGCTGAGATTCCAGGCGTAGTGATGCAACGCCAGGCCATAAATCTCGCGTAGCTGGCCGCGGCCCTTGCGCAGAATTTCTTCCAGGAACCCGCGGGTCCAATTCCAGTCATCGACGTTCGGCCCAGAAGCCACGAACGAGAGTTGCTGTCCATAGCGGGGCACCCAAGTGGTGAACCGGCGGAATTCCACGGCGTATTCTTGCGGCGTAAAATTTCCGCCGCAGCCCCAGGATTCGTTGCCGACGCCCCAGAAGCGCACGCCAAACGGATCGGCAAATCCGGAGGCGGCGCGCACGTCCGCGAGGGTGGTGCTGCCTGCCGGAGAATTGCAGTACTCCACCCAGCGATAGAATTGCTCGGCGGAAAGGCTGCGGACATTGGCGGCCAGATAGGGTTGCGCGCCGATCAGTTTGCAAAATCGGACGAATTCGTTGGTGCCGAACTGATTGGGCTCGTATTTGTGGCTGGCCGGTGCGCTGCTGGACTCGCCGTCGACCCAAAAGTTGGTGCGCCGGGGCCGCTGGTCCACCGGGCCTACGCCGTCGCGCCAATCGTAGCTGTCCGCAAAACAGCCGCCGGGATAGCGGACCACGGCAGGCTTGATCCTGCGCATTTCCTCGACCAGGCTCTTACGGATTCCATTGATATTGGCCACCTTCGAGTTTTCGCCGACCCAGATTCCGTCGTAGATCACGCCGCCGAGATGTTCGGTGAAGTGGCCGTAGATGTCGGGCGAGATGGTGCCCAAGGGCTCTTGAAGAAGAATGTCAATACGCGATTCGGGGGCCGCGCCTAGCCGCGGCGGAGAGCCAACTCCGGCCCAAGGCCAACGCGCACGAACCGAGGCACCCGGAGTATAAAAAATCTCGCCTCCGCATGGATGACTGAGCCTCCCCTCAAAATAACCCGGGAATAGTAAACGTTTACCACTCCTTTTGCGACAGTTTTGCATGAAGTTGCAACCGGGAGCTGCCGGCCTCCAGTGCCTCGCGGGATGATCGCCCTGTCCCTGTGGCGAAGAAGACAACGCAGATTTCATCGTCACGCTGCACCCCAGAGACCTCCCGCGAGAAAGGCTTAGCGCGGGGATCATTTCACTCGTTGCTCTTGGCTGGTGAAGGCGTAGCGTTTGTGAAGGTCGGTGTGGATTCGGAAGCTCCTAACTCTGGAATCGAGGAATTGGTTCGATCAGTCAGCAAATCCAATCTCCGCGCATTACACGTGAGGACTTTCGCCCAGAATTCATGGTCCAGAAATGAAGCGGCCGACGAAAGTGCGGGTATCATTACAGGGTCAGACGCTTCCTTGGAGAATGCTAGCGCAACGATCAACTCTTCCTATTGCTCGTGCAAACGATATGCCTGCTCCGTTTCCTTCCGCGCCGGCTTTTTTCATGCTGAAGGAAGAGGCTCCGCGCGCAGTTTGAAGCGCCGGCAATTCGTGGCTTTCCGCCGGTAATCGAGGAACACCATGCCAGACCGACTTACGCAGGATCCCTCCGTGCCAATCGAAGATGTCCGCACCGGCTCGAGCGTCGAAACTTTGAAGCGCGCGATCCTTGATAATCTTTTTTATGTTGTTGGCAGGGATGTACATCAAGCCGTCATCGCCGACTACTACACGGCTCTTGCATACACCGTCCGGGACCGGATTCTTGCACGTTTCATGCACACAATTCATTCCTATAAAGAGAGCGCGGTTCGTTCTGTAAGTTATCTATCCGCGGAATTCCTAATGGGGCCGCAATTGGCGAATAACCTCCTGAATCTTGGGCTAGACGCGCCATTTCGCCAGGCCGTCAACGAACTGGGCCTAGACATGGAATCGCTAATCGAACAGGAAGCCGAGCCGGGACTCGGCAATGGCGGCTTGGGGCGCCTCGCCGCCTGCTACCTCGATTCCCTGGCGACATTGGGAATTCCCTCCATCGGTTACGGCATACGCTATGAGTACGGAATCTTCGACCAGAAAATCCAGGACGGCTGGCAGGTCGAATATACGGATCATTGGTTGCGGAACGGAAATCCCTGGGAATTGCGTCGGACACGGCTCGCTGCCGAGGTAGGCTTCCACGGCCACACCGAACACTGGACCGATGCCGAAGGACGCTTCCGCGTTCACTGGATTCCGCAAACGGTGGTGAAAGGAATCCCCTACGACACGCCCATCGTGGGTTATCGCTCCGGCATCGCTAACATTCTGCGTTTGTGGCGCTCCGAAGCCCGCGAATCCTTTTATTTCGAGCGGTTCAATAGCGGCGATTACGGCGGAGCGGTCGCGGAAAAGGTGTTCGCCGAAAATATCACCAAAGTCCTCTATCCCAATGACGAGGATTTCCGTGGCAAGGAATTGCGCCTGGAGCAACAGTATTTCTTCACCTCTTGCTCGCTTCAGGACATGATCCGAAGGCACTTGTTTAGAGGACAGAAGCTGGAAAACTTTCACGAACTATGGGCCATTCAACTCAATGATACTCACCCCTCCATTGGGGTCGCCGAGCTCATGCGCCTGCTCCTCGACGATCACGGGATGAGCTGGGACCAGGCCTGGAGTATCACCTCGCAGACCTTTAGCTTCACGAATCACACGCTCCTGCCGGAAGCGTTGGAGCGCTGGCCGCTTCCCTTGTTCGCTTCGCTCCTCCCCCGGCATCTCGAAATCATCTATGAGATCAATGCCCGCTTTCTGGCTGAAGTGCGGCAGCGCTTCCCGAATGACGAAGCCAGGGTCGCCCGCATGTCCATCATTGACGAATCCGGCGAGAAGCACATCCGCATGGCCCATCTCGCTTGCGTGGGCAGCCACAAGATCAATGGTGTCGCGAAAATTCACACCCAACTTCTGAAAACCGAATTGTTCCATGATTTCGACGAGCTCTGGCCGGAAAAAATAATCAACGTGACGAACGGCGTCACCCCGCGCCGCTGGCTCGCCGTCAGCAATCCAGAGCAATCAGAACTTATGACCAGCAAAATAGGCGACACCTGGGTCGGCCACTTGCAAGAACTGAAGCGCTTGGAGGCTTACGCAAACGATGCTGCGTTTGCTAGCGATTGGAAAAAGGTCCAACGCGCGGTGAAAGCCCGCTTGTCTACGTTCATTCTGAAAGAGACCGGCATTGCCGTCGATCCCGATTCCATGTTCGATGCTCAGGTGAAGCGCATCCACGAGTACAAACGCCAGCACCTCAACGTGCTCCACATCCTCACTCTCTACCAGCGGCTCAAGAACAATCCCGGCTTCGAAATCACGCCACGCACATTCATCTTCGGCGGCAAGGCCGCGCCTGGCTATCACATGGCTAAGCTCATCATCAAACTCATCAATTCCGTGGCCGAGGTAATCAATTACGATCCCGAGGTGAGAGACCGCCTCAAGGTCGTCTTTCTCCCCGGATACGATGTAACCTTTGGCCAATTGGTCTACCCCGGTGTCGACCTCAGCGAACAGATCTCCACTGCCGGCAAGGAAGCGTCCGGAACAGGGAATATGAAGTTCGCGATGAACGGCGCACTCACTATCGGCACACTTGATGGTGCCAACGTAGAAATACGCCAAGCCGTCGGCCACGAAAATTTCTTTCTCTTCGGCCTCACGGTGGAGCAGGTCCACACCACCCGGGCCTCGGGTTATAATCCGCGCCATCTCTATGAATCGATCCCCGCTCTGCGCGGCGTGATCGATGCGCTCTATTCCGGCCAGTTCTCCCGTGGGGACCGCGACCTCTTCCGTCCGCTGCTCGATTCGCTCCTTTATCAGGACTCCTATCTCTTGTTCGCCGACTATGAGTCTTACATTCATTGTCAGGATCGGGTGGCCGAAGCCTACCGCGATCAGGCAGCTTGGGCCAGGATGTCGATCCTCAACGCAGCGCGCATGGGATACTTTTCCTCCGACCGTTCCGTCGAAGAGTACTCCAACAAGATTTGGAACATCCACGGAGTCTCTGCGCCTCAAGCCTTGAGTGCCTGACTTGTGAATCGTTTGCCTTTATCACAAAAGGAAGTGAAACCCGACTTGACTCCACTGAATCGCGGAAGCACGCCAGGCAAGAACTGCTGTCGCGTGTTGGACTGCGCCGTCGCACATGCAGGTCAGCGCGTCGTAGGCTTGGGCGGGGCCGAAGGCGAGTTTAGCTGACGAAACTTCTCCGAGATATCCTCCAGCCTTGATCGACGTAATTCTTTCGGCAGAGCCACGTCGCCTGAAAGACATTGCCGACGACAAACAACTTAACTTTCGCCTGCTTGTTGACGCGCAAGACTAGGAGACAGTGATGGCGTGACTCCGCGAAAAGGTCGCGAGGGTCGATTCATCGACTCGCGACGTGTTCGAAAAACATCTGAGGCAGAGATTCGACCTTTTCGCGTGCGCCACACCTTTGTTCCGCGTGGAGCACCCGAACTGGGAACGCTATAGTGCAACAGATTTCAGGAACCGGCGTCACGTAAACGCGTGATGCTCATCACAGCCATCGTAGCTAAATTCGACTAACAATGAGCGATTGTCGGCGGCTGCGTATGCCAAACGAGTTTAGGTTCATTTCGCGCAAACAAGCAGGCGTGTCCCGAAGCCGTGAGCCCAGGGTCGTCCCATACGGATTGGAGATTGTTGAGAACTGCGTGGCCTGCCCTGACCGCGAGGATCGGCTCTTCTGCAACCTCCCGGAACCTGCGGTGCAACAGCTGGCAGCGATCACTTCCGCGGCGACCTATCCGAAGGGGGCGATGCTGTTCCTGGAAGGGCAGGTTCCCCGCGGAGTGTTCATTTTGTGCAGCGGCCGGGTCAAGCTCTCGACTTCGCATACCGATGGAAGGACTCTTATTTTGAGGATCTCGGAGCCGGGGGAGGTCCTAGGCTTGCCGGCGACAGTCACGGGGAAGCCCTATGAACTCACGGCAGAGGTGATCGAGCCTACCCAGGCAAATTTCATCTCGCACACGGACTTCTTGAACTTCCTGCGCGAACACGGCGAGGCAGCGTTGCGCGTGGCCCAACAGTTGGGCGAAACCTATCATTCGGCGATCGAGGAAATGAGAACGATTGGCTTGTCTCATTCAGCCGCCGAGAAACTGGCTCGCTTCTTGTTGGAACTAGCCGCGGACCATGGTCCGGGGGACGTGGAGACAAAGCTAACGCTCACGCTCACGCACGAAGAGATCGCCCAAATGATCGGGGCATCCCGAGAGACAGTGACTAGACTATTTAGCGACTTCAAAAAGAAACAGCTCTTACAGGTAAAGGGTTCGACACTCATCATCCAAAATCGAGCAGGGCTTGAAAGCCTCATAGGTTCTTAACCGCCGTTCCCCCCTTGGAATTCACCCACTTTGAGGTCGCGTGGTGACGTACGTCACGTCCGTTGGTGACTCGCGTCACAGCATCAATTCCTGGCGGGCCCGACAATGCAGAAATTCAAAATGAAACATGCAATTCGGGTGCTGGTGGTTACATTCGGGAAGAGATGAGGAGGGGTTGGTCATGAAGGGTCGCGTGCGAGACACGAGCATCATCGCAAGTTTTACGGCTGTCGTCCTCGTGGTTTGGGTAGCGCTGGCGTGGGCACCCAAGGGCTCCGCAATTCCGGCTTTTTCCAGGAAGTATCAGACTTCGTGCACGACGTGCCACAGCAACTATCCCGAGCTGAATGATTTCGGGGAGGTGTTCAAGAAGAACGGATTCAAGTTTCCGAAGGATGACGAAGTCTTCGTGAAAGAGCCGCCCGTCATGCTGGGCGCCAAAGCGCAGAAAGAGGCTTTTCCCGGAGCGGTCTATCCCGGGGAGATTCCTGGAAGCCTGCCAATAGCGTTTCGCTACTCAGGGTTCTTCAATTTGAACAGCAAACAGCCGCGGCCAGTCTCGCAGACGGGTTTTGTACCCCGGACGGACCTGTTTGCACCCAATACGTTCACGATCATCAGCGCGGGAAGTTTCGGTCCAAATCTCTCCTTCTGGATCGATGATGATCTGTCGACGGGGGGATCGGGAGCAGATGGCGGTCTGGGTGACGGCTATCTGAAATATAACGATCTAGGCCACGCCATCGGATTACCGACCAACGCGCTGAATGTGAGATTTGGGCAGTTCGAGCTGGACCTGCCCTTCACACAGGCGCGGACGATCTATGCTTCCGACTACGACATTTATGACCAAACCAGCGTGGCTGGATCTTTGGGGACAACCAATAATCCCTTCGCATTGGGAACACCACAACGCGGGATAGAGTTTGGCGGCTATCCCAACAACGGGAATTTTGCCTGGTCGGTGTCGTTAATGAATGGCAACAATGACTCACCCGCCGCACGCGACTCCAAGGACGTGTATGTGCGCGTCTCGCAGCGATTCAATCTCGAGCGTGATCCTGAGGTTCGCAAAGAAGTACGCGCCGCCGGGCCGACCGGGCCGCGCGACCACACCTCGGTTCGCTTGGGCGCTTTTTACTACTACGGCCGGAACGCGCTGAATACGGACCAAGCGCAATTCGACTTCCTCGGCACCATCCATGAACCGTTCTACCGGGTGGGCAGCGATGTGCGCTTCAAGTATCGCAATTGGGAACTCTTCGGGCTGGGTATGTTCGCGCACGATGGAAACCACGTCGTGGACACCACGCTGGACACCATTACCGGGGCCCGACCGATCACCTTTAGCGGTGGATTCGTGGGGTCGAACTACTGGGTGTACCCGTGGATGATCGCGACCATGCGCTACGACTTTGTGAACTCACCAGCAGACTTTGCCAATGGCGTATCTCGATCCACGACGCGCAATCGGTTAAGCCCCGGCCTGCAACTGCTGCTGCGGGCGAACATCAAGGTAACCACTGAATACCAGCATCACTGGGAGCAGCCCTTTATTGACCCCTTGTCCGGAAACACGCACTTCTTCCGGCCAAATACCTTTACGACGGGTATCGACTACGTGTTCTAAGGCATGAACGCGGGAGCCCCTTGGGGCCCCGGCACATCTGAGACGGGAGACTAGAAATGAATCTATCGAGAAATGCAGTGAAGGCGCTAGCCACAGCCGGTGTAGCGCTAGCTTTCGCAGGTGGCACTTTGGCGGGTGACATCAAAGGCAAAGTGAATGTGCAGGGAATCAAGTCGGCGGAAAACATCGCCGTGTACGTGGATGTGATACCCGACAAGAAGTTCGATCCGCCATCCCAGCATGCACTGATCGACCAGGCGAAGATGACGTTTAGTCCGCGGGTGGCCGTGGTTCAACAGGGCACCACCGTCGATTTCCTGAACAGCGATCCCGTGGGACATAACGTCTACTGGCCGTCTATCAGCGGAAATAAGAAGCTGGCGCACAATTTGGGGACTTGGCCGAAGGGCGAGAAGAAAGCATTTCAGTTCAACGACGTCGGCGTGGCTTCGCTATTGTGCAACGTACATCCGGAAATGTCCGGTTACGTGGTCGTGTCTCCGACTCCCTATTTTGCGGTGACGGACAAGGGCGGCAATTTTGAAATCAAGAACGTTCCCGCGGGTCATTACACGCTGAAGACCTGGAGTGAAGATGGGAAGCCGACCACGCAAGCCGTGGACGTTACGGCTGGAGCGGTCACGGTTGACCTGACCGTCAAGAAGTAGTGGGTCTAGGACCCTGGAGAGAGCCATTCAAGTGAGTACGCGGACAAAACTCGTTGACCTTGAATGGCTCGAGTCGAACTTTCCCTGCATGCAAGCATGCCCCGTGCATACGCCCGCCGGGCGGTACGTTTCCTTGATCGCCCAGGGGCGGTATGAAGAAGCGTACCGCTACGCCCGGGTCCCCAACCCTTTCGCTTCGGTTTGTGGACGGGTTTGCGGGCATCCGTGCGAGCCGGCTTGCCGGCGCGGGCAATTGGACTCGCCCATTTCGATTCGGGCGCTGAAGCGGTTTCTGACGGAACGTCACGGGCCGGAATCGCGGAACCCTGTCGACGTATTCGCCGAAAAACCGAGAGTGATCCATCCAGAAAAAATCGCGGTGATCGGATCAGGTCCGGCGGGAATGTCCGCGGCGCACGATCTGGCGCTGTTGGGCTACGCGGTGACGATTTTTGAGGCGGACGACAGTACCGGGCGGGATGATGCACCTTGGAATCCCGGAGTATCGTCTCCCCCGCGACGTGCTACAGGCGCAAATCCGTGAAATCCTCGATCTCGGTCCTGAACTGCGGTTGAACAGGCGGCTGGGACGCGATTTTTCACTGGGAGATTTGCGACGGCAGGGCTTCCAGGCAATTCTTCTGGCCTTCGGCTTGCACCGCAGCCGCGATTTGAACTTGCCGGGGAACGACCTCGACGGCGTGGTGAAGGGCATCGATTTTCTTTTGAACGTTAACCTCGGTTACCGCTTCTCGATCGGCAAGCAGGTTGTGGTCATCGGCGGCGGCAACGTGGCCATCGACGTCGCAAGGTCGGCGATGCGCGAGCAGCAGAAACTGGCCGCGGAGCCGGAGAGTAGCACCGCCCTTCCGAATGAACTGACGTCCAGCGAGATGGATGTGGCCATGAAGGAATTCATGGACGTCTCGCGCGCAGCGTTGCGCATGGGCGCACGGGAAGTGCACCTGGTGTGCCTGGAGTCGCGGGCGGAAATGCCGGCATCCGAAGAGGAAATCGAAGAAGGGCTGGTCGAAGGGATAACCATTCATCCTTCACTCGGCCCGCAGCAGTTCGTCGGCCAGGGTGGAAAGGTGACGGGGCTGGAAGTCATCCGCTGCACATCGGTATTCGACCCGCAGCATCGCTTTAGCCCGACTTTCGCACAGGGTACAGAGACAATACTCCCGTGCGACACGGTGATTCTCGCCATCGGTCAGGCTTCTGACATTTCGTTCCTGTCGCCCTCCGACGGCGTCGAAACCACCCGGCAAGGGACGATCAAGATCGACCCGGAAACACTGATGACTACTGCGCCGGGAATCTTTGCGGCGGGTGACATTGCCTTCGGTCCGCGGCTGATCATCAGCGCGGTTGCAGACGGGAAAAAAGCTGCCGAGCAAATAGACAAACATCTTCGGGGTTCCGAATGGAAACCCGAGTCGAAGTATGTGCAGATCACCGTCCTCGATCACCATCATATGGCCGAGCACTACGACGAGTATTCTCGATTGGCGGTCCCTGTAATTCCGTTGGAACGTCGCACCGGGGTTGCGGAGGTTGAAATAGGATTCACGGAGGAACAGGCGAGAGCGGAAGCGAACCGTTGTCTGCAGTGCTGGATCAATACGATTTTCGAGGGTAACGAGGCGGATGGAACCGAGTGCATCCTTTGCGGCGGATGCGTGGACGTCTGCCCGGAAAACTGCCTGCAGCTTGTGCCATTGAGCCATTTCGAGTTCTCGGAGGAAACGACACAACGCTTGGCGACAGATGCCGACTCCGTGACCCTCGATCTGTTCCACCTGGGTCCGGGAGAGCTGCCGAGAGTGGCAGGTTCGGTGATGGTAAAGGACGAAACCATTTGTATCCGTTGCGGGCTCTGCGCGGAACGCTGCCCGGTAAACACCATCAAGATGGAAGCTTTCGAAGTATTTAAACGCGACCCGAGTTTTGTCTCGGTGCAGGAGCTTGTTCTTCACCCATGAGCGACGCAAAGAGTCTTCCCTCCCCGGAGGGCGCAGCCAACCACAAGGCCGGGAACGACATCAGCCGGCGCGATTTCTTGAATGAAGTCACGATGGGAGCGCTGGGCGTCGCGGGTCTAGGTTCCGTGGTGGTGACCTACCAGTATTTTTCACCGAACGTGCTGTTCGAGCCGTCCACGACGTTTCGCGCCGGAAATCCCGACCTCTTCCCGGTTCATTCCGTGACATTCCTGCAGGACCAACTGGTTTACATCGTGCGGATGCCGGAAGGCTTTTATGCCGTGTCGGCGGTATGCACGCATCTCGGGTGCATCACCCAGTGGAAACCGGATGCCAATCAGATTCAGTGCCCGTGCCACGGCAGCAAATTCAGGATCGATGGCACAAAAGTAGAAGGACCAGCGCCCCGGCCGTTGCCGCATTTCGCGATTTCACTGACCGCGGATGGGGAGTTGCTGGTCGACAAGTTACAGATTGCCAAGCCGGGTCAAGTCTTGAAGGCCTGAGGAGAGAGATGGCTACGACTGCACATTCCGCGCTCGCTCGACTCCGCGCAACGCGGGTCTGGAAATCCATTTTCCGCCGAGACCCGGCACTGACCAATCGCAATCGCAGCCTGGCCGTTTTTGGCAATTTATTCCTGCACTGGATGCCGGTTAAAGTACGCGAGAAATCGCTCCGCGTCCGGGCCTCGTACTACCTTGGTTCCATCACCTTTCTCTTGTTTATCGTGCTGGTCGTCACTGGCGTGCTGCTGATGTTTTACTATCACCCCGCGGCGCCCAACGCCTATCGCGACATGAAGGACTTGCGGTTTGTGGTCGCCAACGGCATCTTCCTGCGAAACGTTCATCGCCTGGCCGCGCACTTGATGGTCTTGGCGGTTTTCTGGCACATGTTCCACGTGTTCTATCGTGGCGGCTATAAACCTCCGCACGAGTTCAATTGGGTGGTCGGAGTCATTCTGCTGCTGCTGACTCTGTTCCTGAGTTACACAGGATATTTGCTTCCCTGGGACCAGCTGGCCTTTTGGGCGGTGACCGTCGGCACCAACATCATCTCCGCAATGCCCGTGTTAGGCAGCAAGATTCGTTTCATCGTGCTGGGCGGCAATATCGTCGGGGAAAATGCGCTGCTGCGTTTCTACGTGCTCCACGTGGTCATTCTTCCTTTGATTGCTTTCCTGTTCATTGGCATTCATTTCTGGCGAGTGCAGAAAGACGGCGGCCTGACCGTAAAGCCCAAAGACGACGATGACCGAAAAGAATAAAATCGAGACCGGCTTCAGCTCGGACGCGAAGAAAGACCCGCGCCGCATCGTCTTTGTGACGAAGAAAACCTCGGCGAAGGTAACCGGCGACCGTGGCCCGCAGCTGATGACCTACCCCCACCTGTTGATCCGGGAGGCGATCGCCTTCCAGGTCCTGGTGATTGCGATAGTCTTGGTCGCTCTTTTCTGGGACGCCCCGCTCGAGGAACTGGCCAATCCGCTGCTAACGCCCAATCCCGCCAAGGCACCCTGGTATTTTTTGGGTCTGCAGGAATTGCTGCACTTTTTTCCGCCTTTCGTCGCCGGGATTCTGATTCCGACTCTGGTGATTATCGCGCTGGTAGTGATCCCTTATTTCCACGTGAACATCGAAGGCCGGCCGCTGTGGTCGGGGAGCCCGCGCAAGCGTTTGCGAGTTGTGCTCGCTGTGACCATCGTGCTGCTGGTACTTCTGGCGATATTCGATGCTTGGACAATCCTCGTCCCCACCATCATGGTTGCGGTTCCGCTGTTCTTTTCCTATGGCGCCAAGAGTGACCAGAAAAACTGGATGAATACGCTACGAACGAAACCGCTTTCCTGGTGGGTGATGACCTGGTTCATCGCCGTTGCGATCTGCCTGACCATGGTCGGGACTTTTTTCCGAGGTCCTGGATGGTCTTGGGTATGGCCCTGGGGGACGCATGCCGGCTGAAGACATGGGCAAGCTCACCAACCGCATGCGTCTGGTGTTTGCGATTACGACGCTGGTATTTGTGGGCGTCCTGGCCATCTCCCCGGTGAAAGACCTGCGCCTGGAATGGAGGCAATACAAGCGCTCCTTCGTCCGCTTCGCCCAGGGGCGCCCCGACACCAAGCGATTGCTTGCCGACTATCATCCCGGCATCGATCAAATCTGGATTCCGGGCATGAACGTCGTGGATCGCTGTACCACTTGCCACCAGGGAATCACGCAGGCCACCCTTACCGGCGCCGCCGTTCCGCAGCCTTTCCGCGCGCATCCGGCCATCCCACACAACGTCCGCGACTGGGGCTGCACGGTATGCCATCGCGGGCAGGGGCCTTCGACGGAAGTGGCCGAAGCGCACGAAACCACCCTCGCCTGGGAACAGCCGATTTTACCCGGGCACCTTCTTCAGGCTTCCTGCGGCACTTGCCATCGCAGCGACTTGCCGCAGACCCCGCAACTTACGCGAGGCCGCGCGCTCTTGAAGGAGCTCAACTGCATCGGGTGCCACCGGCTGCCGGGAATCGAGCGGCCCGCCATGCTGGGCCCCGATCTCACCAATGTCGGCACGAAGGTCAGCCGCGAATGGATTTACAAGTGGCTGAAAGAGCCGCGCACCATTCTGGACAAGGACGGCAACGTTACGGTCAACGGCTATGAATCGGAAGAAGAGCCGCGCATGCCGAAGTTCCGTCTGACCGAACCGGAACTTCGCGGGCTTTCCGCCTACCTCAGCGTGCAGCGCGCCAAACCGATCGAGCGATATAAATTCGATCCGCGTGTGGTTGGGGCGTGGAGCAAGAACCCGGAATTGGTCGCGCAAGGCGAATTGCGGTTCCGGCAAATGTTCTGTTCCACGTGCCATTCGCTGGCGGTCACCCGTGCCGGGGAGACGAAACTCATCGGCGGCGACATCGGGCCGGAACTCACCAAAGTCGGAAGCAAGGTCAATCCGGACTGGCTGGTTGCCTGGCTGCGCGATCCCAATGGATATTTGCCGCACACCAAGATGCCGAGGTACGGTTGGTCCGACGAAGATCTTTACAAGGTGAGCCAATACATCACCACAAGACTCACCGACTCCGATCTGTTGAGCAGTGTTCCCCAACTCGGGGAGCCCACGCGGGACGAGATTGAGCTCGGCCGCCGCACTTTTCTGGAGAAAGGCTGTGCCAGCTGCCACGTCCTAGAAGGTGTCTCGCCCCAGAAAGATTTCGGGCCGGACCTCCGGGCGCTCGGCGCCAAGAATGCCTCCGAACTGGAGTTCAGCAAGTCCACGATTCCGCACAACCTGGTGTCCTTTATCCAGGCCAAGCTGCAGGACCCGCTGTCGGTCAATCCGGCCGCGCGTATGCCGCAATACAATTGGAACCAAGCCGACCTCGACGCTGCCACCACGGCGCTGCTGAGCAACACCGGCGCGCCGGTCACGAGCGCTCGCCAGAATCTGGTTGTGGAACATAAGACTGAGGAGTTTCATCCGGCAGGATCGTTTGCCGAGGTCTACGAACGATACAAATGTTCCGTCTGCCACAAGTTCAACGGGCAGGGAGGAGATCTGGCTCCCGATCTCTCTTACGAAGGCAGCCGCGCGCAACGCCAGTGGCTCGTGGATTTCCTCAAGAGTCCCCAAACTCTGAGACCCACGCTGGTCCTGCGGATGCCGCAATTCAACATGACCGATAAGGAAGCGTCTACCCTGGCGGACTACATAGGAATGGTGCTGCAGAGTCCGGAGGTAAATCCGGCAAGCACCGATGCACGACAGTTCACGCCAGCCATGGTCTCGCTGGGTAAGCAGCTCTATGAAGTGAAATACCAGTGTCAGTCGTGCCACACCATCGGGAGCGCGGGAGGATACGTAGGCCCAAACCTGAACAACGTCGGTAACTGGATGTCTCCCGCTTGGATCGAGGAGTGGCTGAGGAATCCACAAGGGCTCGTTGCCGATGCCATCGAACCACGGCGAAAGTTCACCGCAGGGGAAGTCCAGGCATTAACGGCGTATTTGATGACGCTGCGGCAAAACGGAAAGACGCAGAAGACCGCCAGCAACGGCGCGACAGGCAAAGCGGCGCACGGGGTGGGAAAGTGAAGATCAGAGTTTTACCTACCGTCCTCCTGTTCCTTTGCGCGTCGGGACTTTCCGGATGCGGCAAGAAGACCGAAGCAGCGAAGGCGGATCCACTCGCAAGCGCCTACGACACCGAGACCGACTGGACCGATGCCCAGCACACCATCCCGTTGGGTTACTCGCAGGCGCAGGGGAAGCGCATTTTCTACGCGCAATGCGTGTGGTGCCACGCCGACGCTACGCCGGCGGGGCCCTCGAACCGTTCCAACCTGACGCCCGTTTCTCCGCTCTTGAACGATGGCGCCGTATTGAACGCCGAGAGTGACGAATACATGCAGAACATCATCACTTTGGGTGGCAGCGCCCTGGGCAAATCAGCGATGATGCCGCCATACGGGCGTGTGCTCTCGGCCGAGGAGATTCGCTCCGTGATTGCGTTTGCGCGCGCGATCGCGCAACCGCCCTATCAGCCTCCGGGCCGGCCTGGACCGCCATACTCCCCAAAATAGGAGATATTGATACCTTGGCACCCACGAAATTCAGCGTGTCTCGCAGATCTTGTCCCCGGTGGATCGTTGCGGCTTTTGGAATGGCCGCGGCTTTCTGGGGACAAGCTGCGTACGCCCAGGTAAGCCCGGCGGAAGTTCTAAATCCCGACCTGAAAGCACTGGAGGAATCCTATTTCCCCCAATTGAAGACGCTGAACCAGTCGATCGCCAGAACTAAATTCCCCTTTCCTTTCTATCTCAGTCGTTTCGTGGGGCTTGATCCTGCGGTGCAAGCGGAGGCAGATTCGCGAGGGCTCGAGTTTGTGCGATTCCAAGACCGCATAATCCTTAAGATCACTGGAAATTACAACGCCGCGTACGACGCCAAACGTCTGTCGCGCAACGAAAGAGCCGGCCGTACCTTTCGGGATGTCATGCTGCCCATCGTCTCTTTGGTTGCGGCCGCAATCCCACCTGACATTAAATGCGATGGGATTGGACTGGAAATCTCCTACCACACGCGAACCGGTGAAAAAAACTTTGACTATGAAGGGAAGGAAATTCTTGTCGTTGCGCTGGACCGCGACGATGCTTTCGGTCTGGCGCAAGCGGCGAACGACTCCGGCAGGCAGGAGATCGTCAACCGCTCAAGGGTTTACTTGGATGGAGGAGAATTCGGCCTGTCGTTGACGGAGCGCGACCCACTGAACGTCCAGGCCCTGCCGCGCTCCGTTCCTCGGACCATCGACGCCACTTCGACCGCGCGCTCTTCCATGGCCATGCTGCACCTGGCACACGCAAATCCAAATTTGCTGCCCGCACCGCAGCCGCGAGAGTCACCCGTCCCGCCGTCGCCAGGTTTGACGAGAGCAGTCGCCACTCCCGCTCCGGATGAATCCCGCACCGGGGATAAGCAGGCCACTGGCGCGGCGCTAACTCAAGCGGATGCAGAAAGCATTCAGGCAAAGCACCAGGTATCTCTCGACACCTTTGCAAAGGAAGGTGTTTCCAAGTTCCACTTTGTAGACTATTCGCCGCCCGCTTTCATGGTTTTTAGAAACCAAGTCGTCCTGCAAATGACCTTGCGCAATT
Organism: uncultured Acidobacteriota bacterium; assembly: GCA_963788495.1. Classification (GTDB taxonomy): domain Bacteria; phylum Acidobacteriota; class Terriglobia; order Acidiferrales; family UBA7541; genus Acidiferrum. The sequence continues at coordinate 172,139 of CAWBGX010000012.1, forward strand.
CATTGCACTTCGAGCCAGACAAAGGCTCGATCTACAAACGCGCGGCGCAAAGTTTCGACCTGTTTCTCGCCCCGCTGCTCAAGGATCTCTTGGACAAAGCTCCAGCGGATGAGGATTTCCACGCGTTTGATTTCGCGGTCCTGAATCAGCTTCGTCCCGGCGTAAAAGCTTCTTCGGAAGCGATCGAATTTATATGTCCCCGGACGGCCCTTCGTCAGTTCACCGATGCGGAGATCACTAACCAGCAACTGATCGACCAGAGCGTGGTCTTGGTCAACGGCGTGCGCATCGCCCTGAATCTGCAGCTCGTTGAGTAAAATAAGTGCGTACGTTATCGGGAATCTCATCGATGATGACCAGGACGGAAAACAGCGTCAAGTCTACGGTGGTTGAACTTCAGAACGCCAGCGTTGCCAATCCGCTAGAATTCACCCGGACCATCACGTCCTTGTTCCTCACAGCCTTTAGGTAAACCATTGTCGAAAGCCAGGTCTTTGTAGGTTCTCGGTTCGCGCTGCGGAGGCTCCATGTCTTCTAGATACCAACCGACGGCTTCAGCACCCGGACCTTGTCGCGATGGGAATCGAATTGCATCCCCAAATCAAAGGTCTTGTGCTTTGATGGCGTTGCCGCCCGCACCGGGAGTCAACTGGAGTCAAATGGAGTTAGTTAGAGGAGAAGAGGGGTTGAAAACCGCAGCTTTGCAATTCACGAAGGATGCGGCGGCCAAATTCGTTTTGGTGGTCAACGTCGACGCGAATACAAAAGTATCCAGAATCTGGGATTTGATGATGAGTTTCTTTGTTAGTTGTCAGTTAACGATGGATCGTGACGACACGACAATTGTTTGATTCAAAGTGCCGACATCTTGCGATGAAGCGCATTGGCTCCCCTCCGTGAACTCATAACCGCTAAGAAATACCATTTCGCAAGTCATTGAAAAGCAATCGCAAATTGAATTTTTAGAGTGGAGTACTGCGTGCATGTCCCACGCTTGTCGCTGCAGCGGGTGGTGGAAAAAGCTGCGTGGGATATAAGCAAAACAATTCTATCGCTCTGAAGGAGAGAAGCAATGCGCAGACTGATCTTCATGGCACTGGCAGGGGTACTTTGTATATTGCTCGGCAGTGCAGCCCGGGCGCAACGACTGGACGGAACGCTTCGCGTAACCGTCACAGATACAACCCAGGCCAGTATCGAAGAAGCCAAAGTAACCGCAGAAAACGAAGCCACCGGCGTTGCAATGACTACGACGGCTTCGAGTTCGGGGACGTATGTGTTTCCCAATTTGTTAGTCGGGACGTACACGGTGACGGTAGAGAAAGACGGATTCAAGAAAGCAGTGCAAAAAGGCATCATTGTGAATTCGAACCAAGTATCGGAAGCGAAAGTCGATCTAGAGCTCGGCTCCGTGTCTGCTACCGTCGAAGTGGAAGCAGGCGCGGACTTGGTGAAAACGGAATCTTCTACATTGGAAGCGACCTTCAGCGGCGCCGCCGTACAGGATGTTCCGATCAACACCATTGGCGGCGATGTGAAGGAGTACTCCGTGTACGCGCCTGGGACGACTACACAACAGGGAGGTGTGCTCGGTCACGGCGGGTCGATTGGTGGAACGCGTCCGCGGTTTAACGGATTTTCGATTGACGGGGTTGATGACAACAAGATCGATACCAACGGTCCGACTCAGCCGGTGATCCAGGAGTCGGTGGCGGAGTTCACGCTCCTAACGAATCAGTTCGGCGCAGAAAACGGACACTCCGCGGGAGGCCAGTTCAATATCGTGACTAAGTCTGGCACCAACAACTGGCATGGCGCTGGATGGGGATACGATCGAAACCGGAATTATGACGCGCTGGACAATTTGGAAAAGCAACGCGGAAAAAAAGATCGTTTCGATTATAACCGGGCAGGCGCGAGCGCCAGCGGGCCGATCATCCACAATAAATTCTTCGTGTATGGCGCGTACGAATTCCAGAACAATGGACTGGCCTCTTCCAGCCCGAGTTTTTCCTCGCCGACCGCGGATGGCCTGGCTACTCTGATGACGCTCGCGCACGACAGCGCGATCACCGACTTCCTAAAGCAATTCCCGGTGGCGGCAACCGCGAATGCCGCAGTGCAGGTAGACGGGCAAGCGATCCCGGTGGGCACGATTCAGTCCATCGCGCCGAATTTCTCTAACCAGCACGATTTTATCGTGAACCTTGATGCGAGCCTGGGAAGGCATCAACTTCGCGGGCGTTTTCTTTATGACAGGCTCCGCGAGCCCGATTTCAATCCATCGCAACCACAACCGCAGTTTCTGGGAACGCACAACGAGGATGCGAGGAAAGTGATTTTCACGGACGCGTGGTCGATTTCTAACAGTGTGATCAACGATTTCCGTGCGTCGTATTCACGCCTGAACGGGCCGAACCTGGTAGTGCCCACCTCCTTTCAGAATTTTCCAAACATCGAAGTAGACGAACTTGGAAGCAACTTGGGACCCAACGGACTGGCGCCGCAGGGTTATGCACAGAACGTTTATCAGTGGGTGGACAACATTTCCTACATACGTGGAAAGCACACTTTCAAGTTCGGTGTGGAAGCACGGAAATATATTGCACCAACCAATACGCTGCCTCGCGCGCGGGGTGAATGGGATTACGCCTCCCTCAGCCAGTTCATCAACGACTTCGTACCCACCGGCGCCAATGGCGCACTGCGAGGAGCTGGCTCAGGAAGCGTGGCCGACAATTACAATGCGTTCTACTGGTTTTTGCAGGACGACTGGAAAATAACACGCAGGTTAACGTTGAACCTTGGACTGCGTTACGAGTACAGCGGTGTTCCTCGCGACGAAAACCTGCAAGCCATCAACGCTATTTCGGACGACCCAGCGCGCGGGCTGTTTTTCCGCGCGCCAAAACCGGACATCAACAACTTTGCTCCCAGGTTCGGTTTTGCCTGGGATCCCCGTGGAAACGGAAAGTGGGCCGTGCGGGGCGGTGCAGGCCTTGCGTACGACGTTGTTCCGAACAACTTTGCCATCAACAGTTTGCCGCCGCAATTGCAATCGGAACAAAACCCCGGCCTGACGTGCGCGCTGGCCGGTGCACCTCAGTGGTGCGCTACTTTCGACGCGGCCAATCCAACCAATCCAACGGCCGGGCAGGGATTCCTGCAATTCGGCGGATTGCTGCAGGTAAACGTTCCGCCGGTGACGCAAGCGGATGCTCGAGCGGCAACCGCATCGCTCATTCCGAATCATGTGTCGCCAAAGGTCATCAGCTGGACCTTGGGCGTGCAACACGAACTGTTCCGTAACAGCAGCCTCGAAGTGCGCTATGTGGGTACACGCAGCCTGGAACTGCCGGTTCAACAGCGGTTGAATTCGGCGTCGGCGTTTGACCCCAATGTTCCAGGAGGGGGCATCGCGCCGCTTCCGACTTTTATCAGTCCGAGTGACGTGCCGGCAGTGGTTGTGAGCCCGGCGAGCACGTTGCAGAGCTTTGACAACTTCAATCCGCTTCCACTCTCGGGGGACGGTTTCCTCGGAAGCGTCACCACATTCCCACCGATCGGCAGCGGCACATATCATGCCGGGTCCGTCGATTTCATCCATCGCTTCGCACGTGGGATTTATCTGCGGGCGAATTACACATTCTCCAAGAACATCGACAATGCCACCAACGAACTGTTCAGCAGCCGTGTGAACCCACGGCGCGCGCAGGATGGTTTCGACTTCGCGGCTGAGCGGGGCTTGTCGGCCCTGGACATCAGAAACAAGTTCGCGCTCTCGTTCCTGTATGAAATTCCCAACGTGCGGACGGAGCATGCCTTTGTGAAGGCTCTGGCTCACGGATGGGAATGGGGAGGTACATATCTGGCGGAATCCGGCCAGCCTGTAACTCCCTTGTCAGGCGTTGATTCGAACGCTAACGGAGACTCTGCGGGCGACCGCACCATCATCAATCCTGCAGGAGTTGGCCTAACGGGCAGCACCGTCAATTTTGTGTGCAACGCCGGAGCTGGCGGCGCGACCGGCGTCGTCACCGATCCCGCCACCTGCGGCACTGGCGATGACTCCAATATCGTCGGCTACGTCGCTGCGGACCCCACGGCGCGCTTCATCCAAGCTGGTGTAGGAGCCAGAGCAAACGCGGGACGAGACACAGTGTCCACACCGGGCCTGAACATCTGGAACATGTCAGTGCTTAAGGACACAAAACTCTCGGAGCGCTTCTCGTTGCAATTCCGCGCCGAGACTTATAACACATTCAACCACCGGAACTTCAGCATCGGCTTGCCCACGAATAACGGCACGATCGATCAGAACACGAACGCCAACCCGCTCAGCTCCGGATATATTTTCGTAACCTCCGGCAACCTGTTCCTGAACAACCACCAGTTCAATGGCGGAAGCCGAACAATGCAGCTAGGCTTGCGCTTGAGCTGGTAGCCGCTTCGACTGTTTCGAATGAGCGAGGGAGTCCGTGCTGGATTCCCTCGATTTCTCTTTCGTCTCAGAAACAAGTTGCAGGGCGACCGTATTGCTGCACTAAGAGTCCGTTGTATTGGGTAAATGAAAGCCGCATTAAGTGTGCCGCAATCAAAAGCGCGCGAGTTTACATCCTGTCTTTGTCTGACTGAATCAACTTTTCGTACGTTAGTCCCTTCCGGCGCCCAAGGGCACCAAATCCAGATACAATCTGGTGTGTGGAACCTGCTTGGCGAAAGCTCTCGACGATCGCGTGGGCCTACTTGTGGTCCATCTTGTTTTGGATGGGTCTTGCCTTTCTGGCTGCAGGGGAGGATAAGCTCAACTTCTTGCAGAGGGGGCTCCACACATCTTACTGGACTGCACTGCTTGTCGAGGGCGGATTCCTACTGCCGACCGCGCTCGTGACGCCTGCGGTTTTCGCGATAGTTCACCGCTATCCGATCGCCAAACCGATTCGGTTTGGGCGCGTAGCTGGATATGTTCTTGGCACTGCCCTTTACATCATCGCCTGCGTGAGCCTCCGTTGGGTTTTAGTGCCGCCCTGGAATGTTCCTGCTCAGAAGTTCGACCAACGTTCGTTGCACGCATTGGTTACAGGTTTTTACGTCTTTGCCGAGATAACCTGGAACTACATCATTGTTCTGGCGGCCGCGCATGCATACGAGTACTTTAAGCGGGCGAGGGACCAGGAACTTGAATTGCAGCAAGCGCTTGCCACCAGCGAGCTCCAGGCCCTGAAGAGTCAGCTTCATCCGCATTTCTTGTTCAATACGCTCCAGGGAATCTCAGCTCTGATTGACACAGAGAAAGAGCGCGCCAAAACGATGGTTCTCAAGGTCTCTAACTTGCTTCGGACTGCTTTGCAGTGTGCGAGCTCCGATGTCATTAGCCTCGATGAAGAATTGAAGTTTGTCGACGACTACCTCGGCGTGGAGAAAATGCGTTTGGAAGACCGACTTGAAGTGCGTTGGCGAATTGACCCCGCTGCGCGGCAATTGCTCGTGCCGCAACTGATCCTGCAACCTCTCGTGGAAAATGCGATTTTCCACGGCGTGGCTTGCTGCCGCGGAGGAGGATGGATCGAAATTTCGTCTCGGCGGGCGGGAGGCATGCTGGAGATAGCAATTCGCAATAGCGTTGGAGGAAAACGGCAAGCAGGGATGGGGCTAGGTCTCCAGAATGTGAGAGCACGGTTGAAGCATCTTTACGAGGACGAGGCAACTCTCTGCTTCGAACAAGGCATCGATGGCGTTGCGATCGCGACTCTTGTGTTGCCGGCAATCGGTCAACAGAAGGAGGCGATGAAAGAAATGTCGGCCTCGAATTTACACGCTTAGGGGGAAAGATTGTGCGGGTATTGATTGTCGACGACGAACCACTTTCGCGAAGCTCCCTCAAGAATGCGTTGAGAGCGAGAAACGACATTCAAGCTCTCGATTGCGCGAACGATGCTGTTGACGCCCTGGAATTACTACAAAAGAAGCACTATGACGTTCTTTTGCTCGACATTCAAATGCCGGAATTATCGGGAATCGAGTTGGCCGACCGCTTAAACAAGCGGCGGCAACCGATACCATCGATTGTGTTTGTCACTGCGCACCATCAGCACGCGGTTGCTGCATTTGAGAAACATGCCGTTGATTATGTCCTGAAGCCCTTTTCAAACAATCGTATTCATGAAGCGCTCGATATGGCCATCCGCAGAACGGAAAGCGAGCGGGCCGCACAGCTTGTGAAAATACTGCCTCAACTGGAAGAACTGTTGTCGAAGTCAGCGAAAATCGCCATCAAGACGAAAGGAAGGATCCTTTTTGTCGATCCGGCCGACGTCGTGATTATCGAAGCTCAAGGCAATTACGTATTGTTACAGCGGGCTTCAGGATCGTACCTACTCCGAGAATCGATTTCTACGATGGCGGAAAAGCTAAAAGCCTACGGATTTATAAGAATACACCGCTCCGTGCTGGTGAACGGTTCCTTCGTTGAAGAAATTCAGCCTTGGCCCACGGGAGAGTACGCGCTTCGCATCAAGGGGGGCAAGGAATACACAGTTTCACGGACTTACAAGAGCAATTTGAAGTCTCTGGCAAAATTCTGGATTGGCGCCGACACTTTCGCCACGGGCTAGCCACGCACCCGCGTCACAGTGACAATAGCTGGCTAGATATGGCCGGGCTGGAGACCGACAACAACCGCGCCGAACGCGCTCTCCGCGGCCCGGATCATTTCGGCATTGGCGCCGGCGTTCCATCCGACCATCTCCCTGTGGGAACCATGAATACGTTGATTGGTTCCGGATCGCCATGGAACTGTGGATTCAGCATGACGGGAGAGCGGGGCAAATCTGCACCCCAAACGGCACTGTCCATGAGTGGAGTGTAAAACATCAGGTGAGCTATCCAGTTGTGCTGGCCGTTGTCGGTGAGGTACTGTCCTTTCGACATCATGTAGCTCATGGCCCCAGGCTCCAGAGGCGGCAGCTTTTGCTTCATGAATGTCTTGATGCCCTCGATGATCTGAGCTTTGGACTGACCGGCCAAAACCATTTCCGTTCTTTTATATGTCATCGGCAGAATGGAGCGTGCAGCCGGCGGATTGAAGCAGAGTGGGCCTCGAAGTTTAGGGTTCCAAAAATTAACGGCAAATTCGCCATCGAATGGGCCCATCCACCCTCGCTCCACGACACACACGAAACCGTTCTTACCTTTGACTGCGGTTTCATAGCCATGCCTTCCGAGAACCAGGATCGTAGCGTCGCGAGAGATCGCGTCGGGAGCCGCGCTGCGCGCCAAGGCAATTTCAGCATCGCGGTCTGGCATCAGGTACTGATCCACTGGTGCCATGCTGGGATACGGTGTCTTGGGATCTTGCTCCCGGATCTGAAGTGGCGCCGCAAAAGCACAAATCACGGCAACCACTAGAGAAGCACCGGCGGAAAATGTATTTCGGTCCATCAGTTCCTCCCGGAATGCCGTGGACGACAAAAAATCAGGCGCCGAGATGCGCCAGGGTTGCGCGATACGTTAGTACGTCTTTGTCGAGAGCGACTAGCTTTATCAGAATGCTCGCTTCCATCGGGGGCTGCAAGGATGAATGTGATGAGTCGCAGGAATCCGGGCCGAAGTTACGCAGAGTGAGCACGAAATGTTGAGAATTGAAAAGGATTGCGGACGGGGAGCAACACAGCAAAGCGAACCGTCAGCGGAAACCGACTACTGACCATGTGGGAAGCGGCGGAAGTCTTACGGTTGAGCGCAAGAACAGTGAGGGAATACGCTAGACGTGACGCCTGCTTCGAAAACGCAAGCCGAAACTGGGATGGACTTCCGCATGTTGGTGTTGATGCGATTCACTAGCCGTTTGAAAATCACACCAGCACGTTGCGGGAAGTAACGCCTGGTTCGGGGTGATCCGATTCCACTTGGCCGTACAGTCGGCTTTTCGACATCTGCCTCACACACCAGTCGCAGAGTTGTCCGTTCCTCAACTTCCATTCTCTGCTTTTGCCATTTGGCGGCCGTTTCCCAAACCGCCGCCGAACAGAACGGTTGCCCCGACTGAAGCTTTGCAAGCTTCTATTATTTGCCATCAACCGCAAAATGTAACTTCTTTAGAATGATTCTGGAGCGGGCGATGGGAATCGAATTGCATCCC
>CAWBGX010000013.1:0-144070 GCA_963788495.1 uncultured Acidobacteriota bacterium
TGGCGGGGTGGATTTGCGTTTGGCGTAGGCGGTTTTTACTCGGCGGACGTAGGAGCGGGTTTCGGGAAATGGGGGGATGGTGCCGTATTGGCGGACGCGGTCGGGGCCGGCGTTGTAGGCGGCTAGGGTTAGGGCTAGGTCGTTGCGGTAACGTTGCAGGAGGTCGCGCAGGTATCGGGTGCCGCCGTCAATGTTGTCGCTGGGATCGAAAATGTTTTTTACGCCCAGGCGGGCGGCGGTTTCTGGGAGAAGCTGCATCAGGCCGCGGGCGTTGCGGCGGGAGATGGCTTTGGGATCGAAATTGGATTCGGCGGCGATGACGCTGGTGATGAGGTCGGCGTCGACGCTGTAGCGGGTGGCGGCGGCTTGAATCAGGTCTCTGTAGGGGGCTTTGGCGGCTTCCGCGGGCGGGGCGGAGTGGAAGACTTCTTCGGGCTCGATGGCGACTACTTCCGCGGCGGGCATTTCTACCGAGCCGCCGTTTAGCTGCAATTTGTATTTGTCGCCGAGGAGTTGGTAGCCGGTGACGGCGAGGCGCTGGCCGCTGCGCAGGACGAAGTATTCGGCGCGGGCGCTGGAGGCGGCTAGGAAGAGCAGCGGGAACAGCAAGAAAAACTTCAGCAGGGCGGGGAGCTTTCGCGCAGCGCTCGTCACCAGGGCTGGGCGGGTTGGCGCTGCGTTCGCTGCAAGCGGACGGTTGAGAGTGCGGCGGAAGGCAGCCGGGCGGACCGTGGCGGAGAAGATCGGAGCCGGAGACGCTGCGGCAAGGTGCGCCAGAGTTGGTCGCGTCAGGCGCATGAGGCGGCCTCTCGCAGGGCGAAGCGTTCGATGGCTAGGGCTACGCCGCTTTCGTCGTTGGTGGTGGTTTGGTGCCAGCCGAAGGTTTTTAGTTCGGGGACGCTGTTGCCCATGACTACCGGGATTCCCGCGTAGGACAGCATCTCGAGATCGTTGTGATTGTCGCCGATGGCCATTACTTCTTCTCTGGTTACGCCACGCAGGGTGGCCCATTGCTCGAGGGATGAGCCTTTGGAGCAGTCCGCGTGGAGCACGTCGATCATGGCGAAATTCTTATGCTCGTAGATGGTCAGGGCGACGCTAAAGTTGCCAGGGCCGTCGGGGGCGGCGCGCAGGGCGGCTTCGGCTTCGCGCATGGCGGGGACGGTGCTGGCGAACATTACCTGGATGGGGTCTTCGGTTAGGCAGGTTTCGAGCGGATTGGCTTCGCCGAAGGATTCGCGGTAACGCTGGTAGTAGGCCTGGCGATTGGGGTCGGCGAATTGGAATGACTCGACCATCACCTGATTTTCGCGGGGGCGATCGAAGATCAGGGCGGCGGTGTTGCGCCAGGGTTGCGTTAGGCGCAGGACTTCGGCGGCGGTGCGATGCGGGAGGAGATGGCGGAGGTGGGTTTCGCCGGCCTGGGTGCGGATGATGGCGCCGTTGCTGACGATCATGGTCAGCGGGGAAGCGATCTGGCGGGCCACGGGCATGGCGAAATCGTAGCGGCGGCCGGTGACCAGGGCGACTTCGATGCCGCGGCGAGTGGCTTCGGCGATGGCCGAGCGGTTGGCTTCGGAGACTTCCCAGCGGCTGTCCAGAAGGGTGCCGTCGATGTCCAAGGCGATCAGACGCACAGGCATACGGATATTGTAACGTGAAAGGGCACCTGTCCTTGGGAGCGGAATCGGTACAGGATGCCAAAGGATAGCCAAAAAGGCCTGTGCTAGACTTTGGCGCTTATGAGCACACGTAGGCGGTATTACGACGACTCGTTCGAGCGGGAGTTTGAGGCGACGGTGGTGAGCTGTGAGCAGACGGTGCATGAGGCGGCGCCGGCTTGGGAAGTGCTGCTGGATTCGACCGCGTTTTATCCGACTTCGGGTGGGCAGCCGCACGACGTGGGGAAGCTGGGCGAGGCCAATGTGGTGGATGTGCGCGATGAAGAAGACGAGATCGTGCACATCGTCGATCGGGAGCTGGAACCTGGGGCGGTGAAGGGTTGCATCGATTGGGGGCGGCGGCTCGATCATATGCAGCAGCATACCGGGCAGCATTTGTTGTCGGGGATGTTTCAGGAACGCTTTGGGCGGCCGACGGTGTCGTTTCATTTGGGGGCGGAGGTTTGCACGATTGACCTGCGGGGGCCGGAGCCTTCGGAGGAGATTCTGGAGGGCGCGGAGCGGGCTGCGAATCAGGTGATCTTTGAGGACCGGACCATCAGCGTGCGTTACGGAACGGCGGAGGATTTGGCGGAGCTGGGGGCTCGCAAGGAGGTCCAGCGCGGCGGGATTCTGCGGGCCATCGAAATCGAAGGAGCGGACTTGCAGCCCTGCGGCGGAACGCATTTGAAGCGCACGGCGCAGATTGGGTTGCTGCTGGTGCGGCGCTGCACGAAAATGCGGCAGGATTGGCGGGTGGAGTTCGTGTGCGGGCGGCGGGCGGAGCGGGTGGCGAGGCAGGATTTTCTTTTGCTGCGGCGGGTTGCCGAGCGGCTGGGTTGCGCGACGGACGAGGTCGTCGCGGCGGCGGAGCGTGCGGTGAACGAGCGCGACGCCCATTTTAAGAGCGCTCGCGCGGCGTTACAGCGGCTCGCGGAAGCCGACGCCGCTCTCGAACTGCAAGGCGCGCAGCGGGGCCCGGACGGTACCGGCATTATTGCCCGCTGGTTTCAGGAGGATGCCCAGGCTGAGTACGTGAGCCAGTTCGCGACGCAGCTCGCGAAAACGGAAAAGACGATTGCGCTGCTGGCCAGGTTCCCGTGCGGCCATTTGATTTTCGCGCAGCATCCATCGGCCGGCAAGGACATGAACGCATTGCTCAAGCAGGTGCTGCAGGAGTTCGGGGGCAAGGGCGGCGGCACACGCGATTTCGCGCGGGGGCGGCTGGACGACGCCACGCAGGGCGAAAAAGTGCTGGGGCGCGCGACGAAACTGCTGTCGGCGGAGAGTTAGAAGAACCTGGCGCGGACGCGGTCGGGTATTTTTTGCAAATCCACCAGGGTGAGAAAGTCGATGGTCTTGAACTCGCGGTCGATGGCCGGAGGGCCGCAGAGGCGCGCGGAAATGTCGAGATAAGCGAGGAAGAGCCGGGGCGGGGGAGGAGCTTGGGATGGTCCGCGGCCCTCGCGGCATTGATGCGCTGGGTGTGGCAAGGTGCGCAGGGGAGAGTCCACGAGGTATTTGTCGCGCAGGGCGTGATAGAGCGCGTAGCCTTGGTGCTCGTCCTGGGAAGTGAGCGAACTGCAGCCGATGAGGTAGCGCGCGTTGCACAGCGCCGCGTAGCGGGCGATGCCTTTCCAGAGCATGAACAGGGCGGTGGTGTTGCGATAGTCCTGATGGACGCAGGCTCTGCCCAACTCGAGGATCTCGCCTCTCAGAGTGTCGAACGGTGTCAAGTCGAAGAGTTGCTCGCTGTAGTAGCCCAGGTTGCCTTTGGCGCGGTAGCCGGTTTGCATGCGGTAGGTGCCCACCAGTTTGCCGGACGTGGCATCGTGAACCATCAGGTGATCGCAGATAAGATCGAAGGGGTCGCGGTCCAGCCCGCAGTGCTCGGAACTGGCTAGTCCCTCGCCCAGCTCGCAGTTAAACACCAGATAGCGCAGGCGTTGGCAGGCGGTGAGGTCACCCATGTTCTGTGCCAGGGAGAGCCGGAACAGCGGAGTGGAGGTTACGAGACTTTCGCAGTCTTCCAGCAAGACAGCGGTCGTGGGCATGCTGGAAGTGTGGAGCGCGGCAGATTACGGAACTATTTCTGGCGTGTGATTTGCGTATTTCGGTGAGGTAACCGATAGGTGACAGCAGACGAGGTGAGTGACTGCCCGGGGCCACGATCGCGTTTGGTCCACTTAGGTGAATTCGCCTTAGCGGGTCCGGCTGGGCTGGGCTTCCTATTGGAGGGCCGTCGAGAGGTTCGTAGCAAGGCGCTCCGGCGTGGATTTCTTGCCGGACTCCGCCTCGCAAATGATGGTCTGTAGGTAGCCGCGCCGTAGAAGCTCTCCAAGGCTCCACACCACACGAAGACCCTGCCGAAGCCCGAATTCAACGAGCCGGTTACTCACCGGAATGTCCATCGCCTGGATCGGCGCCGCGTGGTTGAACTGCGCTCGCACGGAGAATCCCTCGAGCTGAAAGGCCATCCTGAGGGAGCGCGGCGTGAAATGATGCACATGGTGTTTTGAATACAAGCGGTCGAATGCGATGCGAGCTCCGACAGCTCGCCCGGAACGGGCCAGCGCATAAAGCAGGCTCGAATCGTTCAGCGTCATGGCGATCACGATTGCGCCGGTTCGGGTGAGCTCCCGCAGTCTGGCGACGAAGGAATGGACATCGTCGACGTGCTCGATCACAGCCAGCGAAACGATGGCGTCGAAGCGCTCGTCGGTCTTCCAGGTGAGGATCTGCCCGGTCGAGAAGGTGATGCCGTCCGCGTTCTGATTCTCAGACAGGTCTATGCCGGCCAGGCGGAGATCCGGTCGAGTTTTTCTGGCGAACCGCAGAAAGTCGCCGCGGCCGCATCCAACGTCCAGCACCGAAGCTCGCTGCGGAAGGAATTGCAGGACCGCGCGGAAGAGTTCGAGATTCGGATGCTCAAACCAGCGGCGATGCTGCTGATCGTAGTAATCCGCGCCGTAAGTTTCCGGAACGGCGATCGACGAGGGAACGGAGAAGGCATGGGTGCAGGTCTTGCACCGATAGAGTTCCGCCTCAGGGTGGCGAGGCATTGGGACGACGGCAGAAGAAGAGCAGATTGGGCACGACGGCACGGGCAAAATGGCCTCCAGATGGTCCGCACAGCGACTCGCTAATCGAGCAGTACATCCTAAACCTTTTTCGGGAACCAAGCCGACGGAGGCTACGCCGTGTCGTAAGATCAAGTGCCGAGCCAGGGCGGAGTGGCTCACTAACGGCAGCAACGGTCCGGTGGGCATCGCCGCGGGCACCAGCCTGCGCTATGGGTCACGTGGCATACAAATTGAAGAAACTGGTGGCGTTGCTGAGGATGGATTGCGTGCAAATTCGCTAGGCTGCCGGGTTCAATAGGGAAATAGGTTGTACATTGCATTGACAGTTGGAGGAAGTTGCCGCTACAGTGCGGCGACGCCATTGTCGCCGCCGCAAACGGCCCTACATCTTACAAGTCACCTTCGAATCGAACGGGCGAAATTGAGGGACCATGATGAGAATTGCCGAGAGCACTGCTGGAAAACTGCGGAGATTGTTGGAAGCGGCGGTCGTGGGCCTGCTGCTATTTCCCTTAACGGCGAGTGGGCAATCGGCGAAACCCACGAAGCTGGAGTGCGAGTCGCTTTCCACGCCTTTGGGGATGGACGCGAAGGCGCCCGTGCTGTCATGGATAATACAGGACTCCCGCCCTGGGGCTCGGCAGAGCGCATACGAGATCCAAGTGGCCTCCAGCAGTTCGGCACTGACGGCCGGGAAGGCCGATGTGTGGGACAGCGGTCGCGTGGAATCCGGGGATTCCATCGGCGTGAGTTACGGCGGCCCAGCGCTGGCGCCAAGCAAGAGATACTTCTGGCGAGTGCTGGTTTGGGACCGCGATGGCAAGCCATATCCGCCCAGCGACGCCAGTTGGTGGGAGACCGGGCTTCTCGACCAGGGAAGCTGGAAGGCGGGCTGGATCGGTTATGAGGAACCCGAATTGCGGCACATCCGCGAATCCGGTGCAATGTGGATCACCAACTCGGAGGGGGAGGCGCCGAAGGAAGCCGACGAAACGAAGCACGATTTCCGGCTGCATTTCAATTTGGTGAAGCCGGCTACGCGTGGCGTCTTGTATGTAACCGGGCAGGACTCGGCGGGAGCATGGATCAACGGAAAACAAGTGCTGCAAGCGGATCCACTTCCGCCGTGGAAGCAAATGCCGTGGAAAACGTATACGGTCCGCGACGTTTCGACAGCGCTGCGGGCGGGACAAAATTTGCTGGCGGTGGAGGTGGTGCGCTACGCCGGGAATGACAGACGCGGGCCGCGGAATGTCAGCCAGACGCCGATGAACGCGGTGCTGTACGTGGAGGAGGCGGACGGAACCCTTGCGTTGTTCAAGAGCGGTTTCGCGGGTTGGCGGGCGGCCTTGAATGCCGGCGGGAATTGGCAGGCGGCGGAATTTGACGACGGCTCTTGGAAGGAAGCGGTCCGCTACGTTCTGCCACCCTCCCGTTTCGAAACCTCCGAATTGGGGAATCCCTGGCCGACGGGAGCGGTGAAATATTTGCGGCGCACGTTCGAAGTTGCCAAACCGGTGGCCTCCGCGCGCATTTATGCGACGGCGCTGGGAGCCTACAAACTGTCGATCAACGGCCGCGCGGTGGGCGACGAAATTCTGGCGCCGGGATGGACCGATTTTCGGGAGCGCGTGGTTTATCAGGCGTATGACGTGACCGCGGATGTGAAATCAGGGAAGAACGCGGTGGCGGCGCTGCTGGCGCCGGGCTGGTACACAACACCGCTGCAATGGTTCCGGCAGGGATACAACTACGGCGACACGCCGCCTGCTGTGCGAGCACAGTTGAGGATCGAATACCAAGATGGATCGGTAGATTGGATTTTGACGGACCAAAAATGGAAGGCCGACATCTCGCCGATTACCAGCGCGGAAATCTATGACGGAGAAACGTACGACGCTCGCAGGGTGCAGGCGAAGTGGAACACGGCGGCGTTCGACGACCAGCGATGGAAATCCGCGGAGATCGTTCAGCCGCATGAGCCGCAGATTGTTTGGCAGTATTTTCAGCCCATTCGAGTAGAGAAGACGCTGGAGCCGAAGAACGTCACGAATCCGGCGGCCGGGGTATATATCTTTGACTTCGGGCAAAATTTGTCCGGCGTCGCGCGGATTCGGGCGCAAGGGCCGGCGGGTACCGACGTGAAATTGAGGTTCGCCGAAGTACTGAATCCGGATGGCTCGCTGTACGTGGAAAACTTACGGACGGCGAAGGCGACCGATCATTTTATTCTTGCGGGCAACGGCAGCGAAGCTTATCAGCCATCTTTCACGTTTCACGGATTTCGCTACGTGGAAGTTTCTGGAGTGAAAACGAAGCCGCAGCCGCGCGACGTGGAAGCGGTGGTGTTTCACACCGATGCGCCATTTACGGCGACGTTGAAGACCGGCAGTCCCATGATCAACCAACTTTGGAGCAACATTTTATGGGGCCAGCGGTCCAATTTTATTGGCGTGCCGACCGACTGCCCACAGCGGGATGAGCGTCTTGGGTGGTCCGCGGACGCGCAGGTGTTTTGGCGCACGGCCAGCTACAACATGGATTTGACGGAGTTCTCGCGGAAATTCGGAGCGGATTTGCGGGGCACGCAAGTGGGCACGGATATGTACGGGATCTTTGCGCCTGGAACGTCGTCGCCGAATCCCGGTTATGGAACGGGATGGAGCGACGCCGGAGTGATTATTCCGTGGACGTCTTGGATTCAGACCGGCGACAAACAGGTGGCGGAAGAGAACTGGGCAGGGATGGAGAAATATCTGGCTGCGATTCAGACAGCGAACCCGAACTATCTTTGGAAAAAGAACTATGGCATTCCGTTCGCGGACTGGCTGGCGCCGGAGGGCGTCACGCCCGTCGATCTGATCGCGACGGCCTATTGGGCGTATGACGCGACACTGATGCGGCAAATGGCGCACTCGCTTGGAAAGACGGCGGACGAACAGAAGTATGGCGAGATTTTTGACAAGATCAAGGTGGCTTTCAATCGGGCCTATGTTCGTCCCGACGGGTTTGTAGGCGGCGTTCCGCCCCCGCCGGTATTTCCGTCCGGGACAGCGACGAAGCTCAGCGACACACCAGTGGAAACGCAGACGGGCTACGTGCTTGCGTTGCATATGAATCTGCTTCCGGATTCGCTGCGGAGTGTGGCCGCGAAGCGCTTGGTGGACCGGCTCGAAGCAAATCGGTGGCGCCTGGGCACGGGCTTCTTGGGCACTCCGTATTTGTTGGGGGCGCTAACCGATACTGGGCACGCCGACGTGGCGTACCGGTTGTTGCTCAACGAGGATTATCCATCCTGGGGCTACCTGGTGAAACATGGAGCGACCACGATGTGGGAACGCTGGAATGGGGATCAGATGCGCGACGATCCCAGCATGAACTCCTACAATCACTACGCCTACGGCGCGGTCGCGGATTGGATCTACCGGTATGCGGCGGGAATCGACACCGAACCCGCGGATCCGGGATTTCACACCATTCTTCTTCATCCGAATTTCGACAAGCGTTTAGGGAGTCTGGACTTTTCGTACGAGTCTTCGTATGGAACGATTCACTCGGCGTGGTCGATTGCGGGAAATAAAGCAACCTGGAGTCTGACGCTTCCGGCGAATGCGACCGGGCTTTTGCCGCTCGACACCCAAAAAGCCCAGGCTTTCAAACTCGACGGACAACTCTTATCGCAAAGCGGCAAGGTCCGTGCCTTGCCGGAAAGCGCCAATGGCCTCGAATACGAGATTCCGTCGGGGAGCTATCAATTCGAGATTGCGTTGCCCTAGCTGGGCGGAATCGCGTGCATCGGAAATCATCGCGGGGAACTGGTTGTCCTCGGGTACCCCACGGACCAGGACGCGCCTGTCTATCGCGCCGCGGAGGATTTTGTCGCCGAAGTTCGCGATCCCAGGTAATTTCCATAGCCGACGACGACTGTCGACGTCACTAGGACCAATAGACTGAGACCCACCAACCACTTGGTGCGGAGGCCCGTGCCTTTCCATTCTTTAAGCGCAATGCCCCAGAGGGTGCTGAAGATAATGATGCTGGCCATGTGGAGAGTCCAACTGGAGAACTTGTAGCGGCCCATTTGGGTTTCGCCCATGGTGTAGAAAAAGAATTGGAAGTACCACGTTGTGCCTGCTAGAGCCGAAAAACAATAGTTCGAGAGCATGGGGGCCGTCAGAGGATTTGGGCCTTGCTTCCCGGCAAGTTCAGCCATTTCCTCAGCCGGCGCATCAATTACGTTTTCGAGGATCGGCTCGTCACCTCGGGCGGGAGCGGTTCTTCGGATCTCCGACGTAAAGTATTGGTATCCGGTCCGATTGCGGACATTCAGGATCACGCACCATATAAAGTTCGTCGTGAATCCGCCCAGCAGAACGACCACCAGCACGGGAAGGCCTTGCCACAGGACGGGTGTGCCGTGGCGGAGGGTGATCTCTTTGATGGTATCCCCCGCAGCCAGGCCATAAGCGAAACAAGCGCTCATCACGCCCGAAAAGGTGGCCACCAGCAGGCCCTTCTTGAGGTTGAATTCCTTGATCGAGGCGCGCTTTTGTTCCTCGGACATCTCCTTTTCTTTGGACATTCCCGCCGCGCCGGCAAACACAATGCCCAGCAGACAGATTCCGACCCCCGCCAGAATCGTCAAGCCGGAGCTGGTAGCGAGTACCTCTGTGGCGAACTGGCCGCGGAAGATGGGCGGCATCAGCGTGCCGAAAGCCGCTGTGTAGCCGAGGGCGACGGCCATGCCGAGCGACATTCCTAAGTACCGCATGGTCAGTCCGAAGGTGAGCCCTCCCAGGCCCCAAAGCACTCCGAAGAAGTATGCCCAGAACATGCTCCGGCCGGGGGTCTCCTGAAGCACGCGGATCAGATCGCTGGTCATCCAGGCTGCCAGGATCCAGGGCACGAGAATCCAACTGAAGAATCCGCCGACCAACCAATACGTTTCCCAGGCCCAGATTTTTACGCGCCGGTAGGGGACATAGAAGCTCCCAGAGGCCAATCCACCCAACCAATGAAAGAAAACGCCGAGCAGCGGGTTCGGTCCCAAGAGGTGTCCTTTCCACCGCAAGCCAAACGCACGATCCAGGGAGTGAGCCGGGGGCTGCCGACAAGCAGATCGGCTGGGCACAAGCGGTGACTTTAGTTCGCAACGCTCCGGACCGTCAATACAAAAGCAATATACGTATTGAAATCGGGGAGGCCAGCCCGGCTCGGGGGTATACTAAGTTCATATGAGAAACAGTCAGCCGCGAACCGGGCCGCCCCGACTTTACCTCATCCCGGTGCTGTCCAAGGCCTTGGATATCCTGGAATTACTGCAAACCGAGAATCAACCCAAGTCTTTGGAAGAGATCTACCGGCGGACGAGCATCTCCAAGACCACCGTCTATCGAATTCTGAAGACCTTTACGCACCGCGGGTATCTGGCCCAGTCGGAGAACGGTCTTTACCGGCTGGTTACCAGGCCACGAAAGGTACGATTTGGGTTTGGCGCCGAATCGTCGGAGATGCCTTTCTCCGAGGCTGTTCGCGAGAGCTTAACCTCCGCCGCCGCCTCCGCGGGCGTCGACTTGCTCGTTCTGGACAACAAGTATGACGCGGCCACGGCGGTGCGGAACGCGGAAGAGTTTGTGCGGCAGCAGGTCGATCTGGTAATCGAGTTTCAGATTGATCAACGAATCGCGCCGGCTATCGCCGACAAAATCCACGGCGCCGAGATCCCCCTGATCGCGGTGGACATTCCCCACCCGCACGCCACGTTCCTGGGGGTGGACAACTATCGGGTGGGCCACGAGGCGGGAGTCTACCTGGCCCAGCATGCCAAGAACAACTGGCGCGGCGAGGTAAGTTGGGCGGTGGGCTTGGATATCAAGGAGGCCGGCCCGCTGGTCCACAGCCGCATAACCGGCGCGTTCGCGGGCATTCGCGCCAGACTTCCGGACTTGCGCGACGAAAGGTATGTTTCGCTCGATGCCGAGGGACTCCGGGGAAAGAGTCATCGACTAATGCTCGATTTCCTTCGGAAACATCCTAAAGAGCGTGGAGTCCTGGTCGCCGCCGCTACGGACACCAGTGCACTCGGCGCGCTCCAGGCCGTCCGGGAAGCCAAGCGCGAGCGGGACGTCGCGATTGTTGGCCAAGATTGCATTCCGGAGGCGCTGGACGAACTAGAGGTTCCGGGGAGTTGTTTCATCGCGTCGGTTTCTCACGAGGCGGCAAGCTATGGCCCGCAACTCATTCAGTTAGGACTGGCGATCCTGAACGGCCAAATGGTGCCGCCGTACAATTACGTGAAACACAAGCTGGTGGCTTCGGGGGCCCATAGCAAGAGAGTTCGGGCGGCCAGGTAGTACGCTGGTAATTCGACTTGTTTCACTATTGAAATAATTAATCTATTGCACTTGAGGCTCTTTTTGCAGTATGTTTTCCAGGTTTCCGGGTTGGTTGTCCCTCTTCTGCAGTCCGATGATTGGCGGTCTGCCGCATTGTTGCCCAGGGGCTTCTGATAATGAAGATCCAAGAAAAGCTGCGCTATTTGGAAGACCGGTGGGTTGATCGCGTTGCGAACGAACTGGACGACGCCGAGCTTCTGCGATACCGGTCGAACATCCTGGGCTCCGACCTGCGCATCACGAATTTTGGCGGGGGCAACACCAGCTCCAAGATCACCGATTCCGACCCGTTCGATGATTCCGAGAAGTGCGTCCTGTGGATCAAAGGAAGCGGGGGTGACATCGGCAGCATCCAGCGGAAAGGCTTTGCCACTCTTTATTTGGACAAGGTACATGCCCTCGCGGGGCGCTATCGGGGAGTCGAAACCGAGGATGCCATGGTCGACATGTATCCTCTCTGCGCCTTTGGCAGCAACACGGTTGCGGCGTCCATCGACACTCCGTTACACGCATTTCTCCCTTTCAAACACGTGGACCACCTGCACCCGGACTGGGGCATCGCCCTTGCGGCGGCGGCCAATGGCCGCGAGAAAATGGAGGAATTTAACCGGGCCTTTTCACACAAACTGATTTGGCTGCCTTGGCAGCGACCTGGTTTTGAGCTGGCCATGATGCTGCGCGACGCTGTCAATCAAACGCCAGACAGCGACGGCATTGTTCTTGGCGGGCACGGTCTTTTCACCTGGGGAGACACTCAGCGCGAGTGCTACGTCAACACCATCACTATCATCGACCAATTGGGGCAATTCGTGTCAGACCACTTGGAAAGGCGCGGCGCCAATCTATTTGGAGGAAATCGCAGCAGCACTCTGGATCACCACCGCTCTCTTGCTCTGGAGATCTTTCCGTTCTTGCGTGGCCGGGTATCAGCCAAGCAGCGCCTGATCGGCAATTTCAACGACCTTCCGGAAGTTCTACGTTTTGTGAATTCGACAGAGGCTCAGCAACTTTCCCATCTGGGCACGAGCTGCCCCGACCACTTCATCCGAACCAAAATCCGCCCGCTATTCGTGCGCTGGAATCCTCAATCGGACCTGTCGGGATTGCGCGAAGCTATTGATAGCGCCTTGAACCAGTACCGGGAAGAGTATGCCGCTTACTACTCATCCTTTGCGCAACAACGACTCTCCCAAGATGCGCGATCCCAATCCCACCGTTGTTTTGATACCCGGCATCGGCATGTTCAGTTTTGGCAAGAACAAGACGGAAGCTCGCATCACCGGCGAGTTCTATACGAACGCCATTCACGTAATGGAAGGCGCGACCGCGTTGGGGTCGGATACCAAGCCAGCCGTGCTGCCGCAAGCCGGACCGGCCGCAAAGTCCGAGGCGTTCAGCGTCCATTCCAACTATGTAGCTCTGCCTCCGTCCGAGGCGTTTCGAATTGAATATTGGCAACTGGAAGAAGCAAAGATCCGGCGGCAACCGCCGGAGAAAGAACTCAGCCGGCAGATTTGTCTGGTGGTCGGTGGCGGAAACGGCGTAGGTCGAGAGACCGTCCTGATGGCCGCCCATCGAGGAGCTCATGTCGTCGTGGCCGACAAAGACCTGGAGGCTGCCAAAGCCGTTGCCGCGGAAGCGCAGCAAATTGGCGGCAAGGAAGCGGCTATAGCAGTAGGAGTCGACATTGGCGATCGAGAGTCCATCCGGGAAGCACTTCGCAGCGCCGTCGCGACCTATGGCGGCCTGGACATCGTCGTGAACACCGCTGCAATTTTTCCATCCTCTCCCGACGGGCAAATCAATGACGGCCAGTGGGGCCTGACCCTGGATATCAACGTTACCGCCAATCATCGCCTTCTCGAAGAAGCCTCGAAAATACTCCGCGAACAGGATCTGGCCGCGAGCGTGGTGCTGGTCAGTTCGGCGAACGCCGTTGTTCCGAAACGCGGCAGCGAAGCCTATGACGTGAGCAAGGCTGCCGTAAATCACCTGGTTCGTGAATTCGCGATTTCGTTGGCGCCAAAAACCAGAGTCAACGGGATCAGTCCAGCGACGGTGGTCAAAGGTTCGACGATGTTTCCTCGAGATCGAGTCCTCGCCTCTCTCAACAAGTATTCGATTGCCTTCGAGCCGGGAGCCTCCGACGAGCAGCTCCGATCGATTCTCGCGGAATTCTATGCCAAGCGCACGCTGACGCACCAACCGATTGATCCGCAAGATTGCGCCGCGGCCATCTTGTTTCTTGCCGGTCCGCAGTCGCGCTGCACCACCGGTCATTTGATCCCGGTGGACGGAGGGTTGACGGAAGCCTTTCTTCGATAAGCTCCATCGAGAACGGTCGGTGTGCGAGTAAGTGGGAGTCCGAGAAGGTCTATGACGCTTGCAGCAAACCGGAGAGCTCTCGTCGCCGTCGATCTGGGCGCACAGAGTTGCCGTGTCTCCCTGCTCCGCTGGAATCAGGAAGAACCCGAAATGGAGGTCCTTCATCGCTTTCCAAATGCGCCGCTAAACACCGAAGCCGGTCTGTGCTGGGATATAGACGCGATATCCGACGGCATCATGACGGGATTGCGCTCTTGCGCTGCCCACGCACCGGAGGGCATCGAATCCATCGCCGTCGATGGCTGGGCGGTCGACTACGTTCGGCTCGACACCAGGGGCGATCCCCTGGCCCCTCCTTTTTGCTACCGAGACTCGAGAACAGAGAAGGCGGAAAGTGCAGTTCACTCTCCTTTTGCCTCCATCTCGTCTCTATTCTTTGACTGGAATTCAGATCCTTCGACTGAACACGCTCTATCAGCTATTCGCCGACAAACTCGCCGGCTTCGACGCGCGAGCACCATGGGTGAATCTCCCCGAGTTCATTACCTATCGTCTTTGCGGAAAGCGGGTGAGCGAATATACCAATGCGACTCACACCGGTCTGGTCGCCCTGGGAACCCAAAGTTGGTGCCCGGAGATTTTCCGCGAACTCGGTCTGAACGCGGCCTCCGCGCCAGAAATTGTGCCCTGCGGTTCGGTGCTGGGACCCGTATCCGGGGAGCTCTCTTTACTACCGGCGTTTGCTCATACAAAGGTCATCGTCCCTGCTTGCCATGACACCGCTTCCGCCATCGCTGCGATTCCAGCGGTTGGCGACGACTGGGCCTTCATCAGCTCCGGAACATGGTCCCTGGTCGGGACGTCTCTACCTGCTCCCTGCGTTAGCGATGAAGCGCGCTCGTTGAACTTCACCAATCTTGGCGGCGTCGGTGGAAGAACTTGTTTTCTAAAAAATGTGAACGGCATGTGGCTTCTGCGCCAATGCATGGATGAATGGGAACAGAAGGGAATTCACTGGTCGTTTCAGGACCTGGTCTCGCGCTGCGCTTCCTTGCCGGCGCCTGCCGCGTTGATCGACGTTGACGACCCGCAATTGATGCTTCCGGGAAACACCCTGGACAAGATCAACGCGCAGCTAGAACGCCTGGGGCAGCCCAGGTTCAGCTTGGACCATATCTCGGTCCCTTGTCTGGCCAACACGATCTTTCACAGTATGGCCGCTCGCTACGCCGAAGTACTCGCTTCGATCCGCAGAATCACCGGAAAGCAATTAAAGCGCCTGTTCCTTGTGGGCGGTGGGAGTCAGAACACTCTGCTCAATCGCCTTACGTCTCAGCGCACCGGCCTGGCGCTTATTCTTGGTTCTGTCGAAAGTACCACCATCGGTAATTTCGCAATCCAGATGGCAGCACTGGAGAAAAACGGAGACTCGTCCGGAGGCGTCGAGGCGGAACCGGTGGCCACGTGGGCTGAGCGGATCGCAACAAGTTCCTTAGTGCTTTCAAGTAATCGCGAGATCAACTAAATGTCAACCAACAACAGGGAAACCAACCGGTCGAACGGAGACTTGGTTATGAAGGATAAGGCGGTCGCAGCCGTTTGGAAGGCCCTCGACCACTTTAACGTCGAGTTGCCTTCCTGGGGATTTGCCAATACCGGCACGCGATTTGGCAAGTTCATTCAGCCCTCGGCCGCGACCACCATCGAAGAAAAGTTCAGCGACGCTGCCCAGGTTCACGCGGTCACCGGCGCGTGCCCGACGCTGGCCCTTCACGTTCAATGGGACATGCCCGAAGGCCTGAAGAGTGTTTCTACCGTTGAAAAACTAGCCAAGCGTTTTGCCATTCGCCCGGGATCGATCAATCCCAACGTCTTTCAGGATCAGGAATATAAATACGGTTCGTTTGGAAATCCGGACCCCGCCATTCGCCGAATGGCCATCCGGCATGTCCTCGAATGTGTCGCGATTGCGGACGCCCTCGGATCGCGAGACGTATCGCCCTGGTTTGCGGATGGCTCCAACTATCCCGGCACACAAAACATTCGCAAGCGAATCGGCTATTTTGAGGAAGGGCTCAGGGAGGTCCACACTGCGTTAAAGTCTGGCCAACGCTTGCTCCTCGAATACAAGCCTTTCGAACCGGCCTTTTATCACACCGACGTCGCCGATTGGGGAATGGCGTTTCTTCTGGCGAAAAATGCCGGTCCGCAAGTTTTTGTTCTGGTCGACACCGGGCATCACTACCAGGCGCAAAACATCGAACAAATCGTGGCCTGGCTGCTTCATCACAAAATGATGGGCGGGTTTCATTTCAACGACCGGCGATACGCCGATGACGATCTCACTCTCGGTTCCATCGACCCCTACCAGGTTTTCCGAATCTTCCACGAAATCAAAATGTTCGAGTGGGAGACCCAGGCTACCGCTGACGTCGCCTACATGGTGGATCAGAGCCACAACCTCAAGGGAAAGATCGAGGCGATGATCCAGACGGTCTGCACTGCGCAAGAGCTGTACGCGCGAGCGGTTCTCGTCGACCATGCTCGCCTCGCCAAGCTTCAACAGGATTGCTCGCTGGTGGATGCCGAAGAGACTCTGCGCGAAGCGTTCTGGCAGGACGTTCGTCCGGCCATCCGGGAATGGAGAAAATCTCGCGGCCTGCCGGAGGATCCGTTGCTGGCGTTTCGCAGCAGCGGATATCTCGAACGAATCACGCGCGAGCGGAGCGAGAAAAATCGTGGCGCGCCAGCCAGCTATGCCTAGCCAACGCTCGGACCGCGACGGAAAAGCTAAATCGACGCGCCCAACCCTCGACGAGCCGATTCCCCTCTCGTGGAGTCCGGTCTACTCGGACCACTGAAGCTGCTCGCAATCAACAAATAAGCGCCATCGTTCCGGCAGTGGCCTAAGTAATGGGAAAAAAACGGTGGACGAGCGGGGATTCGACGCCCGGGGTCTCCTGCATATCTGAATCCACTTACGACCATGGTATAATGACCATGGCTCTTTAGAGGTACGGCATGAAGAAGATGGCAGCAGGTGCTTTCAAGACGAATTGCCTCGCAGTGATGGACGAGGTCCAGGCTAAGCACGAGACCGTCGTTATCACCAAACACGGTAAGCCGGTGGCCAAGCTCGTCCCGGTTATCACCGGCACGGACGAGATCTACAATTTCCTCGACGGCAAGGGCACGGTTACTGGCGACGTGGTTTCGCCCGCTCTTTCTCCCGAGGAGTGGGGCGATCTCAAGTGATTCTGGTCGACACTCATGTGGTCGTCTGGCTCGCGTTTGACGAAAGTCGTCTCTCCAGAAAAGCAAAAGCCGCCATCGAACATGCGCGCAGGAATGCAGAGGGCTTGGCAATTTCCGATATCACGCTCATGGAGTTGGCGACGCTGGCGAGCAAGGGCCGCATCCGCCTCTCTATCAGCCTGGAATCTTTTCTGCAGGAAGTCGAGGCCCGGTTCGTCGTTCTACCGATCAGTGGTCGCGCATGCGCGCGCGCCATCGCCCTTCCGCCAGCTTATCCCAAGGATCCCGCGGACCGCATAATCGGAGCCACCGCACTGGTAGAAGGGCTCCCTCTGCTCACTGCGGACCGCCAGATCCTTCGGTCCAAAGTGCTTCGTACGATTTGGTAAGGTGAGGGTGTTCCAGCGGGACAAGGGAACGCGCAAACCACTTCAGGAGAGCCCCGTTTATTGGGTCGAAGGGAATTGGTGGACGAGAGGGGATTCGAACCCCCGGCCTCCTCGTTGCGAACGAGGCGCTCTCCCAGCTGAGCTACTCGCCCACGAGCAGCAGACAAATTTTAGCAGAGGCCAACAGGCTTGCCAACCAAGTTAGCCGTAGATCGAACACTGGAGCGTCTAAAAACCAAACGGGGCGCACTTAAGTGCGCCCCGTCGTTTCTCAGTATTTCTGTGTGAATTGTTGACTTACGGCTGATCCGGCGTGCTGCCAATCCGCTGGGCCACCACCTTGCGCGCGTTCTGATACAGCGCACGCGCCTGGGGAATGGCGTCCACGGCCTTCTGCACCTGAGGATCGGCCTCCAGTTCCACCTTGAAGCCTTCCTGCTGGCCGAACGACCGAGAGAAACACTTCCTGCTTGATCTTGCGCTTGATCCAATCCAGGTTGTCGGCCATTTCCGGCTCGGTGTAGTGCACGTTGTGCTTGGCCATGTATTCGCGCAGATCTTTCATCACCACGTCGTCGACTTGAAACTCCTTGGTGATGGTGGGCCGGGTCCCCAGGTAAAAACGCGTAAAGCCGCCCGACACCCGCTTCGTAGGGAAAGAATACGTCGGCGCGAATCAGAGTTTCCTGGAACTTGGTCAGCTTCGGCGCGGCTACCGCTTATATCCGGAGTGATGCCGCCGCCGCCGGTCACCTGCCGTCCGCTGTCCGTCAGCTTGACTTCCGTCGGATGCTCGGGAACTTTGCGCTCGTAGTGATATTCGTACAGCGAAATCGATTTGTAGTCGCGCTGAATCAGACGGCCGCTGGGAGTGTAGTAACGCGCGGTGGTCAGCGCCAGCCCGGTGTTTTCGCTCAGCGGCGTCACCGTCTGCACCAGGCCCTTGCCGAAGGTTGTTTCGCCCACGATCAGCCCGCGGTCGTGGTCCTGCACCGCGCCAGAAACAATCTCGGTGGCCGACGCGGAATTCCCGTTGACCAGAATCACCAGCGGGTACGTGTATCGCCCTGATTCCCGCGCACCGCGTAATAGCTGCGCACCGCCGACGCCCGCCCGTGGTGCGATACGATCAGTTGGCCCTTCTCCAGGAACATGTCGCCCACGGCCACGGCCTCGTTCAGCAGTCCGCCAGGATTTCCGCGCATGTCCAGGATCAATCCGTCGAGCGAAGGCGCATTGAGCTTCCTAAGCGCGTCGGCAATTTCGCGATCGGTGGTTTCGTTGAATCCCGACAGCCGAATGTAGCCAATGCCGGGTTTCAGCAGGAAGGCGATATCCACGGAGTGACGGGGAATCTCATCGCGGGTCACGGTAAAATTCAGGGGGTCGGCATAGCCTTCGCGCGAGATGGTAATTTTGACGATGGTGCCTTTGGCGCCCTTGAGCATGTCGGCGACGTCGCTGGTGGTCAGCCCATCGGTGGATTTGTCGTCCACCTTGGTGATCACGTCTCCCGGCCGAATGCCGGCGTTGTACGCGGGCGCTCCAACGTAAGGCGCCATGACCACGGTGTGGTTCTCGCGCGGCGCCACCACCATGCCGACGCCGTAATACTTGCCGCGCTGGTCTTCGCGCAGCAGCGCAAACTGCCGCGCATCAAAGAAATTGGAGTGGGGATCGAGCATGCGCAGCATGCCCGGGATCGCGCCCTGGTAGACGCTCTTGTCGACGTCCACGGGTTCGGCGTAGTTCGCCTGCACCACGTCCAGAACGCGGGTGAAGTCCCGGACCGCGGTCTGATAGTCATCGGCCGAGGCGGTGGTCGCCCGGACGTTGGGGCCGTAAATGCCCCCCAACACAGCAGATACCAGCAACACCGTTACGACAAGAAACAGTCCGCGACGCTCTGGTTTCATCCTGACCTCGCCTGAACTCTCAGCCCTTCAATTATAGCACAGGGCAAACTGCCGTTTGACACTGCCAAACGCCGTTCTCTATGATGCCAACAGACCGCTATCGGGTCACCTTGAGCCATGCTCAGCATCCCGCACATGATCGTGGTGTTCGTTATCGTCCTGGTCGTGTTCGGGCCGCAGAAGCTGCCGGAGCTTGCCCGCGGCCTTGGCAAGCTCATGGCCGAGTTTCGCAAGGCCTCCACGGACTTTAAATCGGCCTTCGAGGAGGAAATGCGCGACCTCGAACGCCAAGCCCGCGAAGTGGAACGCCGGAAGGCTGCC
Organism: uncultured Acidobacteriota bacterium; assembly: GCA_963788495.1. Lineage (GTDB taxonomy): Bacteria > Acidobacteriota > Terriglobia > Acidiferrales > UBA7541 > Acidiferrum. The sequence goes on from CAWBGX010000013.1 coordinate 19,346, forward strand.
GATGCTTCGGCCGCCGCGGCGGCTACGCAGCCGCAGCTTGCTACGCTCGCGACGCCCTCTGGTACTGAGACGCAGTCTTCGTCTACGGAGTTAGCAACCATCGATCCGGATGCCCGGGCCACGGAAGCACCGGTCATTACGCCCGTGGCGGAGGCGGTGGCCCGCTCCGCTGAGCCCTCCGAAATATCCGAAGCCGGCACACCCGAAGCTGGCATACCCGAAGCCGTAACCGCCGCAGAGCCGCCGGAAGCAAAAACCGAAAACTCCGTCGCCGCCAAACCTCTAGACACCACCCATGACCAGCAGCCCGCCTGATCCTTCCAGCACTACGCCGGAGCCCGAAGAAGGCGGGCAGATGACCTTTTTCGAGCACCTCGTGGAGCTCCGAAAAAGAATCATCAATTCGTTGATCGCCATCGCCATTGGCGCTTTCATTGGCGTGTACGTGGCGAAGTACGTCATCAACTACGTCATTCACCCCATGCTCAGGGCGCTCTCGGATGCCCATCTCGAACCCAAACTGATTTACACGCATCCCGCCGGCTACTTCAATCTGATTATTACCCTGGGCATTTACCTGGGCGTGGTGCTGGCCTCGCCGGTGGTGCTGTACCAGATCTGGCTGTTCGTAGCACCCGCGCTGTACAAGCACGAACGCAGCGCCATCACCGGTTTCCTGGTTTCCACGGTCTTCCTCTTCCTCGCGGGTATCGCTTTCGGCTATTTCGTCACCCTGCCATACATCCTCAAGTTCCTGGTCGGCTTCCAAGGGCCTGTTGTGCCCATGATCAGCATCAACGAATACTTTGACCTGACGCTGATGGTGCTGCTGGGCCTGGGACTGGTGTTTGAATTACCGATCCTCGTTTTCTTTTTGTCGTTGTTTGGCATTGTGACTCCGAAATTCTTGTGGAAGAACATCCGCTACGCGATTCTGGTCATTGCCATCGTAGCGGCGGTCATCACCCCCACGCCCGACGCCACCACCATGCTCATCTTCATGGCCCCCATGGTGGCGCTGTATTTCGTCGGGATCGCCGTCTCGGCGGTGGTGGTGCGCAAGCGGGAACGTCGTCTGGCTGCGGAGGCGGAGGCTCGCTAAATGAGCGCGACACGAACAAGGCTTCTTGGGACGCTAGCGTTCGCCTGCCTGCTTCTCTATGGTTTTGCGGGCTGCAACTCCAGCGGCGGTAAAGCGCAAGGCGCCACTCCCGGGCAGCCGCCGTTTATGAGCGCTATCGCGGCAGCCCCGCCGCAGATGCCCGATCAGGACACCCCGGCCGCCGAAAAAACGGGAGGTTTCGACGGCAAGCGCGCCTATGCCCACGTCGCCAAGCTGGTAGGCTTCGGCCCCCACCCTTCCGGATCGCAGGCCATCGCCCAAGCCCAGGACTACATCCTCGCGGAATTGGCCAGCTACGGCTGCACCGCCGATATCGATGCTTTCAACGCGCAAACGCCGGCCGGTCCGGTGCCGATGAAGAACATCCTGGTGAAGATCTCCGGCGAAAAGCCGGGCATCATCCTGCTCGGCACCCACTACGACACCAAAAAAATGGACAATTTCGTCGGCGCGGACGACGGCGGTTCGTCCACGGCAGTCATGCTCGAACTTGCGCGGCTGCTCTGCGCAAAGCACGGCCCCTACCAGGTGTGGATAGCGTTCTTTGACGGGGAAGAGGCCGTGCGGCAATGGAGCGACACCGACAGCCGCTACGGCAGCCGCCAAATGTCCGCCAAGCTGGCCATGAGCGGCGACCTGGCCAAGGTCAAGGCCTTCCTGCTCGCCGATATCGTCGGCAGCCGCACGTTGCGCTTCAAGCGCGAATCCAACTCCACCAGAGGGCTGACCGATTTGGTCTGGACCACCGCGGCAAGACTAGGCTACTCCGGCGTCTTTGTGCGCGACGAAACCCCCATCGAAGACGACCATCTTTCCTTCTTGAAGCGCGGCGTGCCCTGTGTCGACGTCATCGACCTCGAGATCCCTTACTGGCACACTCCCCAGGACACCCTGGACAAAATCAGCTCCACCAGCCTGGCCATCGTAGGCCACGTCCTCCTGGAGAGCGTCAAGCAACTCCAGGTTAGGTAACCAGCGGCCTCACCGGTTTTCCTTGACATAAAGTACCTTTCGCGCTATGTTAGTGAACGGGTAATACCGCCTTTGGCGTCCAGCGCTCCGGCGCTGCTTTCGACCGGCCAAGCCCCGGGCGCTCACCGCCCCGATCCAACACCTCAATCGCGGACCAGGAGCATTGGTAACTAGAGAGTTACTATAGAGCGCTTCTAACTACATTTAGAATCAACACTTGCAAAAGTGTAGCAAAACAAAGGACTTTAACTCCCTCTAGAATCAACACTTACAAAAAGGGGGAGGGGGGTACCCGCGCCAAGGGGACGTCAGGTCTCAGACCTCGAACCGCACATCCTTACCCTTCTGCACGATCGAGTGCTTGTTAAAGTCCTCGTCGTCCCGATATGGGAAATCCGACCGGTAGTGACTCCCCCGGCTCTCCTGCCGCGCCAACGCCGACCGCGCCATGAGCTGTGCCAGAGAATGAAGGTTGCGCAATTCGTACTCCGCCCGCCCAGGCTTCTCCGATTTGGGCAATTCGATCTTCTGGAGCTGGTCGATGGCGCTGGACAACTCCTTCCCGCAGCGCAGGATGCCCACATGCCGCCACATAAGGTCTCGGATCTTCGCCAGGGCCCCCGGAGGAGGCTGGTTGTTCGCGGGTTTGGCTAGGGGCGCGTCGGTAGCATTCCCTGGCTTGGGCGCCGGGCTCCCCGGAAGTCCCACCACGCTGCGTTTCGCAACCGGAGCATCCTTCATCATCGCCTGGCCGCTGCGCGCTCCGAACACAATGCCTTCCAGCAGGGAATTGCTGGCCAGCCGGTTGGCCCCATGCACCCCGGTATCCGCGGTCTCTCCTGCCGCATACAACCCTGGCAGGGAGGTTCGGCCCCACAGATCGGTCTTCACCCCACCCATCATGTAGTGCGCCGCGGGACATACCGGCGCCAGGTCGCTGGCCAGCTCCAGACCGTAGCTCGAGCAGGTCTCGTAAATACGCGGGAAACGCTTTTTCAGGAACTCCTCGCTCTTCGCCGTCATATCCAGATACACATGCCCGCAATCTGTCCGGTGCATCTCGCTGACGATGGCCCGGGCCACGATATCCCGCGGAGCGAGTTCTTGCGCCTCGTTGTAGCGCTTCATGAAGCGTTCCAGGGTTACGTTGCGGAGAATGCCGCCTTCCCCGCGCAGCGCCTCCGACAACAGAAACCGCGGCGCCCCTTTTACCGCCAGCGCCGTGGGGTGAAACTGCACGAATTCCATGTCGGAGAGGACCGCCCCGGCGTCGTACGCGATGGCCATTCCGTCGCCCGTGGCCACATCCGGATTGGTCGTCTCCCGGTAAATCTGGCCGAGCCCTCCGGTCGCCAGCAGCACCGCGCCCGCGCGCACTTCATGCAGCGAGCCGTCCACCTCGTCGATAAAACGCACGCCGACAACGCTCTTGGACTCGACAATCAGTTCGGTCGTAAACGCGTGCGCGCGAAGATGCAAGTGCGGAATGGAATGAGCCCGGGCCAGCAGCGCCCGGCTGATTTCGCGCCCGGTGGAGTCGCCATGCGCATGGAGGATGCGCGAGCGGCTGTGCGCCGCTTCCCGCGTAAAGGCCAGTTTGGTCCCGGCGCGGTCAAATTCCGTGCCCCATTCAATCAGCTCTGTAATGTATTTGGGGCCTTCTTCGACCAGCAGCGCCACCGATTCCGCCCGGCACAGGCCGTCCCCGGCCTTGATGGTGTCCTGCTCGTGCAGGCTGATCTCATCTTCGTCGCTGAGCGCCACCGCAACGCCGCCCTGGGCCCACGAGGTCGCCGAATCGCTCAGATCGGACTTGGCCAGCACCAGCACGCTGCCCACATTGCTCAGCTCAATCGCTGCACGCAATCCGGCCACGCCGGAACCCACCACAACGTAATCGGCCCGGTGAAATTTGTGGGAAATCGTCATGGTGTGCAGTCGGATTGGATGCTGGGGTATGGTAGCACGAGGCAATTCGCTGCACCTCACCTATGGAGTGCGGCGCACTGTAGTGGGTCAGTCTCCGGTCAGTGCTTATCGTCCACTTGGGGCAACTGTGACTCGTTTCTGCCGTTTTGCGCACACTTCAAGATGAGGAGGGCAATGACATCCCAGAACACGACTGCGACGAGGACGTAGAGTAAGACCGAAGAAATCTGTTCCTGATTCTTCTCGACGAGGTAACTTCGATTTTGGACAATCTCCTCGTAGGTCGCTCGACCGCAGCCCTGATAGGAGACAGAGACGAATCCCAAAAGAGCCGGGAACAGCAATCCCCAAGGAAATAGTCTCTTCAGCAGAGAGGCGAGGCGCTTACCCGAAGCAGCGTCTGCGACGTCGCCGAAGGGACGCCGAAGAAACAGATACACCATGGTGCCCAGCCCGGCAGAGAGGGCGGCGCCCGCAAAATAAGAAGCGATTAGGTATCGCTCATTTGTCATCTTTGATCTTCAGTGTGGCGACCAGAATGGTGACAAGAACCAAGTAGACGGCAACAAACCAGACCGTCTTCTCCAGGGTTGACGACACACCCTCCGCTCCCCTCCAGATGTACTCCATGAAAGGAGAATCTGGCTTCAAGTTAAAAGAAGTTCCGACAGCGGCTGAAAGCGCTGAAAGAAAGAGAATGAGAAGGAAGGAGCGCAGGTAGAAAGTGATCCCCGCTTGCATTTTTAGAGTGTGCCGCAGCAAATCGGTAAGGCTGGCGCGCAGCAGAACAAACAGAATTATCGGGACGGCGGATGAGAGAACTAGCAAAGTCAGAAATGCGCTCAACTGTAGGCTCATATTCTTTTTTCCTTCCTGCTCCGACTCTGCGTACTGCTATTCCTTTTTCGCTCGCGGGTGCAAGAATGACCTCATCACGCGGGCATTCTATGTGATTTAGCGAAGCAATCCAAGAAAGGCGGCTAAGGCCGAGAATTTAGCAGATGGCAGCTTGCGCAGTTGATCGCGTAGGTTCCTAGTGCGAGGCGTCACAAGGCTGGATGCAGCAAGGCACTGTGTTACATTTCAGATGTCGGATAAATGGCAAGAAAACACATTTCTGTGAAGTCCTCCGCCGGCACCTACTCCGTGGTGTGCGGCGCCGGCGTCCTGCGCCGCGCCATGAAAGAAATCGCGGGCCTGGGAAAGTTCTCCAGCGTGCACGTCGTGTCTTCGCCAAGAGTTTGGCGGGCGGCAGGGAAGAGTATCAAGCGAACGCTAGGCGCGGGAAAATCCAGCGAAATACATCTAATGAACGACGCCGAGTCCGCGAAGAATTTGCGCACGGTGGAGGCCGTCTCTCGTTTATTGGTCAAGTCCGGCGCAGACAGAAGATCCTTGCTCGTGGCCGTCGGTGGTGGCGTAGTGGGCGACGTTGTGGGATTCGTTGCGGCCTCGTACCTGCGCGGAGTAGCACTGGTGCACGTGCCGACCACCGTGGTGTCGCAGGTCGATAGCTCGATCGGTGGCAAGACCGGCGTCAATTTGCCTGAAGGCAAAAATCTGGTCGGCGCGTTCTATCCACCGAGGTTGGTCCTTACCGACGTCGACATGCTGCGCACCCTGCCGGACCGCGAATTCCGCGGCGGGCTGGCCGAGGTGGTCAAGCACAGCGTCATCGCCGATGAGCGCATGTTTTCCTATCTCGAAGAGAACATGCCGAAGATTCTGCGGCGTGACCGCGCGGCGCTGGAATATCTGATTCCGTGCAACGTGCAGATCAAGGCGAATGTCGTCAGCCGCGACGAGCGCGAATCCGGGCTGCGAGAAATCCTGAATTTCGGCCACACCTTTGCTCATGCTCTCGAAAGCATCACCAAATATCGGCGCTACCAGCATGGCGAAGCGGTGGCCTGGGGCATGATGGCCGCCGCGCTGCTCGGACATGAAGCCGGCATTACCCGCGCGGACGACGTTTCGCGCATCGTCGCTCTGGTCCGCCGACTTGGTCCTCTGCCGCCGTGGCCGCGCGTCTCCGCCAAATCACTGATCGATCTGATGCGCTCCGACAAGAAAGCCCGCGGCGGGCATCTGCGCTTCGTCCTGACGCCGCGCATCGGCAAAGCGAAATCCTACGACGATGTACCGCTCGATGCCGTGGAGCGGGTCCTGCGTTTCGCCCCGCATTTTCTTACCGCCGAGCAACTCAATAAAGTGAAGATCCATGCCTGAGGCCGCCGCCCCCGCGAAGGGAACCCGTCCGCAAGGGGCGCTGACTGAAGCGGACGCATCCCGCCAGGTGCGCGACATGTTCACGCAGATCGCACCACGCTACGACCTGCTGAATCATCTCCTCTCGCTGCAGTTGGATCGACTGTGGCGCTCCCGTGTAGCGCGTCGCCTGCGCGCCATTCTCGACCGGCCAGACGCGCTGGTCCTCGACCTGTGTTGCGGCACCGGCGATTTGGCGTTTTCGCTGGCGCGCGGCAGCCGCGCGCGCATCATCGGCGCCGATTTTTCCCACGCCATGCTGGTTCGCGCGCGGCAGAAAAGCACGGCGCTCGGAAATTCAGCGGCTGGGTCGCCGGGCAAGAAAGCGCCCGCTTCGGAAAGCGGCCGCTACAACGGCGAGGCCTCGAATGCGGCTGTCCCCATGCCGTTTTTTGAGGCCGACGCATTGCGCCTTCCGTTTGCAGGCGGTTCTTTCGACTTGGTCACCACCGCGTTCGGTTTTCGCAATCTGGCGAACTATGAGGATGGGCTGAAGGAAATTCAAAGGGTGCTAAAACCCGGCGGCACGCTGGCGCTTCTCGAATTCACCGAGCCGCCTGCCGGCCTCGTTGGCAATTTCTATCGCTGGTATTTCCGAAGTATTTTGCCGCGCATCGGCGGCTTGCTGTCGGGCGATCGGTCCGCCTATACGTATCTACCCGCCTCGGTCTCGCGTTTTTTTCGGCCGACCGAACTAGCATCCTTGATGACTGCGGTCGGCTACGATTCCGCGGAGTTTCGCGTCTGGACCTTCGGCACCGTAGCGCTTCACACTGGGATAAAAGGTAGGTAAGCCGCCGCTATTCTTCCAGGCCCGCGGTGCGAAGTTTGGCCAGAAGCGTCTTCGGCGAGACACCCAATTTTTCCGCCGCCCGCGTCTTGTTCCACTGGCACTCGCGCAGCGTGCTTTCCAGCACGGCCCGCTCGACGTGGGCCACCGCGCGCCCAGTAACCTCCTCCAGCGTGCCTTCCCACCGAAAGTTGTCGGGCAGCATCCCAGCCGGCAAACTCTCGGCATCGGGCCGCGCCGTGGGCAACTGCAACCCGTCGGCATGAATGCTCAGGCCATCCGCAAGGATCACCGCGCGCTCCAGCGTATTCTGCAGTTCGCGCACGTTGCCCGGCCAGCGGTAGTGCAGCAGCCGCTCGTTGGCGTCTTCCGAAAGCTCCAGCCCTGGCTTGGAAAACTCCCGGCTGAATTTCTCCAGAAAGTGCTGGGCCAGCAGCAGCACATCATTCCCGCGCAGCCGCAGCGCCGGAATCGTCATGGGCACCGCAGCGATGCGGAAATACAAATCCTCGCGAAACAATTTCTGCTCGATCAGTTTCTGTAAATCCCGGTTGGTGGCCACCACGATCCGGACGTCTACCTCGATGGATTGTGTGCCCCCGACTCGTTCGAAGCGCCGTTCTTCCAGCACCCGCAAGAGCTTGGCCTGAATCGCCAGCGGCAACTCGCCGATCTCATCGAGAAACAGGGTGCCGCGATGCGCCAGGTCCATCTTGCCGATCTTGCGGGCCCCCGCTCCGGTAAACGCGCCACGCTCGTGCCCGAACAATTCGTTCTCGACCAGGCCCTCGGGTATCGCCGCGCAGTTGAGGGCCACAAACGGCTGCTCGCGGCGTGGCGAAAGGTGATGGACCGCGCGCGCAAACAACTCTTTTCCAGTGCCGCTCTCCCCGAGCAGCAGCGCCGTGGAATCGGTCCCGGCCACGCGCTGGATTTGTTGGCTGACCTCGCGGATGGAAGCGTGCTCCCCGACGATGCGCGGGAAACCATACCGAGCCGCGTACTCCTCCCGCAAAAGCACGTTTTCCCGCAAGAGTTCCTGCTGCTGGGAGGCGCGCTGCACCAGAAGCTTCAGATGGTCCAAGTCCACGGGCTTTTGCAGGAAGTCAAAAGCCCCTTCCTTCATGGCCGTCACCGCTTCTTCCACCGAGCCGAAAGCGGTCAGCAAAATCACGGGAATCGTCGGGTCGGCTTGTTTCGTCGCTCGCAGCACGTCCAGCCCGGACGCGCCCGGCAACTTGAGGTCGGTGATGACCATCTGATAGCGCCGCGCGCGCACCTTCTGAACGGCAGAGGTTCCATCGGGCGCTTCGTCCACTTCGTAGCGAGCCCGTTCCAGAGCCTTGCGCAGCATGGCCCGCAATTCGTTCTTATCTTCAACAAGGAGAAGGGGTTCCATCTCTTTTGTTTCTATCACGAATCCGACGGGGCTTCGCGAGAACCGGGCGGGCATGTGCGGAGAAGGGAAGCAGGCCAGCGGAATTCGACCAGGAGGAGATTTACAATTACGGCGGATCGAGAGATCGGCGCCGGCAGCGAGAAGCTTTCGCTTTAGCTAGCGCGCCCAGCCGATATCGCCGCCCGACCGGCGCAACTCGTCTTGCAAGTCGCTGAGGCCCTGCTTCAATTGCTCCACTTCCTGCTTTTTGGCGGCAATCTGAGCATCATGGTCGTTAATGCTTTTGCGGCTGTACTGTTCGCTTAAGGCTTTTTGAGGGTCCGAGTAGTACTGCGTCTGCGCTTTATTGACTTCGCGCTGCAGAATGTCGAGTTCCTTTTCCGCCACGGCTAGTTTGTCGCGAGCCTCCGCGAAGCGCTTTCTCCAGGAAGCTTCATCGTTCTTGTTCTTGGCGGCCTTGTCGGCGTCGGCGCCCTCGTCCGCTTTGGAGTCCTTGGCTGCGCCTTCGGCGGCTGGCGCCGCCTTATCCGCAGAAGCTGCGACTGGAGCAGCAGCCTCCGGCGCGCTGCTCACATCCTCATTCGTGTAGACCTTCTTGGGTTTCGGCGCTTCCTTCTTCTGCTCGCGAGCCTTGCGCGCCGCCGCGGCTACGGCATCCTCGCCCGATTGCTGCGAGGTGTCCTGGCGCTGCTGCCGCTGCCGCGCCAGCACGCCAATTCCAGCCAGACCCAGTACTGGCAAAGCCACCAAAAGGTATACGCCGGTCTTCCGCCAAGTTATTGCGACCATATGAACCTACCTCCCAAGCAGCGAGCCGGGCGAGTTACGATGACCTATATCTTTACGCTATCCTTCTTCAATTCTACGCTTTCCGGGGTGCTTTGCCACTCCGGTAGCGTAAGGATAAATGCAGCGCCGCCCTCGGCCCGGTTGCGCGCCTCCACTTGTCCTCCGTGCTGCACGATGATTTTTTGCACCACTGCCAGGCCCAGGCCGGTGCCATTGGGCTTGGTGGTGAAAAACGGGTGGAACAGGTTAGGCAGCGCGTCATCGGCAATCCCCGGCCCGTTGTCCAAAATCGTCACTCGTTGAAATCCGCTCTGCCCAACGTGGATGATTTCGCCTCGCAGAACCACGCATCCGGCAGGCCCCTGCTCCGCGCAAGCTTCCGCGCCATTGCGGGCCAGATTCAGCAAGGCCTGCCGCAGCAAACCTTCGTCCCCCGCCACGCTACCAAAAGCCCCTTCGCATTGAATGCGCACTTTCGGTATTCCCTCGCCGACCTCGGACGCCACGCGGTCGATTACTGCTTGCAGCACCACCCGCTCGTCCGAGATATCCAGTGGCCGGGCGTATTTCAAGAACTCGGTCACTACATGTGTGATGTTGCGGGTCTGCTCCAGGATGCTTTCCGCGTGATCCGCAACCTCGCCTTGGGCCACCTCGGCGCGAATCATCTGCGCGTAGCCCGAAATGGTCGCCAGGGCGTTCTTGAACTCGTGGGCGATACCCGCGGAGAGCTCTCCCAGGGCCGCAAGATGTTTCTTAAGCTCCACTTGCTGCTGCAGCGCTGCCAACTCGGTCAGATCGCTCAGCAAGCAGATCACTCCACTTACTTTCTCGTCGCCGCGCCGGATGGGCGAAATGGTCACTCCCAGGCGCCTGGCGTCGCCTGCCGGAGTCACATGGCGCACCTGCTCCCGCCGGAAGATTTTGCCGCTGGCCAGGCAGTCAGCCACCAGCTCCGTCAACTCCGAAGATTCCCCCAGTGCCTCGCTGTAGCGCCGGAAACCCAGGGCGCGTATTCCCAGGGTTTGTTCCGCGGCGGGATTGGCGCTGGAAATAATCCCGGTGGCATTTACGACCAGCAAACCGGCGGGCATGTTGCGGGTCACTTCTTCGCTGAGCCGCTCGGTATGCTCGGCGCGCTCCTTTTCGATGCGATGGAGGCGCTCCAGTTCTTTTTCCTGGTCGCGCAATTTCTGAATGACGCCCTGCATCGACGCGGTCATGAAGGCCGCTTGGTTTTCCACCCGCGGGGCCGAAGTGCGTTCTTGTTGTGAGTTCCGGGCGCCTTGGAAAGATCGCCGGACGAAATACAGCACCGCCACCGCGATGGCGAACAATAGCAGCGCCAGCCCGATCACCGGCCAGAGGCTTGGCGCCCCAGTGTTTTGCAGAATAGCGAGCATCATCAACGCACCCGTCGACCCGTCATGCCGCCTCACCCAACAAATAGCCGCCAGTGCCCGCGCAGCAGCGGCTGCACGTAAACCACCAGCAGAGCCGCGAAGCCCAGAAACGTCCCCAGCGGCAGTTGGTATTGGCTGGCAATGGCCCAGCGCAGAGCGTTTACGTTGCCCAGGTTTCGCCGGCTGGCACGCTCGGCGAGCGGGCGCTGCCAACCGGAGGCATACAGACCCAGAATCATGGCGATACCCACTACGCTGCCCAAGAACGTGCCCAGGAGAATGGTGAGGAATGCGCCGCGCAGCCCCAGAAAGGCGCCCACCATGGCCATCATCTTGACGTCGCCCATGCCCATGCCTTCGCGCCCACGCACAGCCTTGTAAAGCGCCGCAGCGCCCCACAGCAACAGGCTCCCGAAGGCAGCGCCCAGCGCCCCGTCGGCTAGACCGAGCACGTACCGCGGCGGCAAGCGATGGAAAAAACCAGCACTGATCCAAAAGGTGATGCCGTCTTGGGGAGGCACCAAAGCCGAGAAAAACAGCCCCACTGCGAACCCCGGCCAGTTCACAAGATCGGGCAGTAGGCGAACTCGTAGATCCGTGATGGTCAGAACGATAATCAGGCAGGTGAAGAACAGCCACTTCACCGCGGTTTGCGTCAGTCCGAAATCCAGGTAGCAGGCCACGAACAGCAGCGCGGTCAGAAGTTCCACCAGGGGGTACATCGGGGAAATCGCCAGACCGCACGACCGGCATTTTCCCCGCAGCCAGAGCCAGGCAAGCACGGGGACATTGTCATACGGCTTGATTTGCGTCTCGCACCGCGGACACCGCGACCCCGGCGTAACAATAGACAACCCTTCCGGAATCCGCGTAATGCAGACATTCAGGAAGCTCCCAAGCACCGCGCCAAGAAAGAAGAAGAAAGCGATGACCACATCTCGAATGTGCCACAGGAACCGCAGGGCCTCAAGAAACCCCCACGGCAGCGTGTCGGATGCCTAACAGGCAGGACAAATTCTAGCCCGGAGTTTGAGCCTGGTGGCCCGAACACGGCGTCGCGCTATACTTGATTTTCACTATGCACTGGTTTGAGCGCCGCATTCGCCGCTACGAGCACCGCCGCTGGACTACCGACGATAATCGCCGCGTCCAGCCCTTCCACTGGGGCCTGGAGCACATCGGGGGCGACCCAGACGATCCCAATCCGCGCCAGTTCGTCCATCAATACGCTCAACAGGCCATCGAATCGAGCGCGGAGTGGTACGCCACCACGCCAGCCACGGACTACCGTCTCGACGAAGGCAATGTCCTGACCTTTACCAGCTCCATCGTCTCCCCATGGCCGGAAAACAACACGGTGTACGGGCAATTCTTCCCCGGCAAGAAGGGTGGCCCGGCCGTCCTGCTGCTGCCCAACTGGAACGCCAAGTGGCACGGCCAGCGCGGCCTGTGTGAGTGGCTTCAGCGCATAGGGATTAGCGTCCTGAAGATGAGCATGCCGTACCACGACCGGCGCATGGCCAAGGGACACGAGCGTGCCGACCAGATCGTTGGCCCTAACATCGGGCTGACCCTACAAGCCAACCGCCAAGCCGTCCAGGACGCCCGGCGGTGCCTGCGCTGGTTCGAGCAGCAAGGATTTACCAGCCTGGGCATCCTGGGCACCAGCATCGGTTCATCGGTGGGCTATATCACCCTGGTCCACGACTCCGCCCTGCGCGCCGGCGGGTTCTTCCATGTCTCCACCTACTTCGCCGACGTGGTCAGCCAGGGGATGACCACTACGCACGTCTGGGAATCGCTCCGCCACCACGTCACGGTCGACGAACTGCGCGACTACTGGGCGCCAGTGAGCCCTATGCCCTACGTGGAGCGCGGCTTGGGGGCGGGGAAGAATGCCTTCATGGTTTACGGCAAATACGACCCCACGTTCATCCCGGAGTTGACCCACCAGATGTTAGCCGCCCTGCGCCGGCACAATGCCAACCTGCAGACCCTGGAGCTCCATTGCGGGCACTATTCCTTGGAACTTCCACCCTTTAGCCACATTGCGGGCTACCGGATGCTTACCTTTCTGCGGTCGGCACTGGCTTAGGTGGGAGAGGCCCTATCATAGAATATAAGGCAGGGTAGAAGAAGTTCTACCACGGTAGACAAATGAGTCTGAATATCAAGGATCCCGAAGCGCACAAACTTGCTCAGCTGCTGGCGAAGGAAACCGGGGAAACGCTTACGAAGGCGGTCACCGAAGCGCTTCGCGAACGCCTCGATCGCGTGCGTCGCCGCCGCAAGCGGGACGCCTTGTTGGCCGAAATCCACGCCATTAGTGCACGCTCTTCGGCAGTTCTTCAGGGACCTGCCATCGACCACGCGGAATTGTTTTACGACGAGCACGGCCTTCCGAAATGATCGTCGACAGGTCAGGGGTTCTGGCCATTTTATTTCGCGAACCGGGTTACGAAGAGTTTGAGAGCGCCATTGCCGATGCACCGTCGTGCAGTATTTCCGCCGCGGGGTTCGTGGAGGTCTCAATGGTGGTGCAATCACGCGGAGGAGATGTAGGTGTGCATCATTGTGACGCGCTGTTCCGGCGGGCTGGGATCGCCATCGAACCGGTGACGGAGGAGCAAGCTTTTTTGGCTAGACAGGGTTTTTCTGACTACGGCAAAGGGCGTCACCCTGCCGGTTTGAATTTCGGGGATTGTTTCTCCTATGCCCTGGCTAAGACCAGAGCCGAACCCCTGCTGTTCAAAGGCGACGACTTCCGTAAGACAGACGCCGCCATCTTGTGATGGCCCTTCGCGGCTGGGCATCGAAGCGGCCGGCCTCAGCGCAGAATCGCCGCGAAAGTCCCGTCCGCCACTAACGCCGAGACCGCTTCAATATCCATCGCCAGTGGGCGGTCTTCAACGACTTTCGCTGAAGCTGCTCGCACCTCTGCCTGTGCCTTCTTCGCCAGCGTGCCGGTTTGCAGCGGGGCCAGCAGATCGATGCCCTGACACGCGCAGAGCAGCTCGATGGCGAGGGTGTAGCGCAGGTTCGTGAGCATTCGCTGCAATCGCCGGGCGCCGCTCATACCCATGGAGACGTAGTCTTCCTGGTTTCCCGAGGTGGAGATGGAGTCCACCGAGTGCGGCGCGGCCAGCGTTTTGTTCTCGCTGGTAAGCGCGGCTGCAGTGACTTGCGCGATCATAAAGCCCGAATTTAGCCCAGGCTCGGGAGTCAGGAACGCCGGCAGCATGCTGGTCAGGGGGTTGGTCATTTGCTCGATGCGGCGTTCGGAGATTCCGCCTAGCGTGGCCAGCGCGATGGCTACCTGGTCTGCCGCCATGGCGAGCGGCTGGCCGTGAAAATTGCCGCCGCTGACGATGTCGCCGGCGCCGTCGCGGGCGAACACCAGCGGATTGTCGGTTGCGCTGTTCAGCTCTACCGCCGCCATCTCGCGTGCCTGGGCCAGTGAGTCGCGCACTGCGCCGTGCACCTGCGGGGTGCAACGCAAGCTGTAGGCGTCCTGCACGCGCGGATCTTTGTCGGCTGAGCGGTGCGACTCGCGGATCTGGCTGCCCTCGTTCAAGTGCGCCAGATTCCGAGCGGTGGTGGCCGCGCCAGGATATGCGCGCGCGTGCATGATTCGCGCGTCAAAGGCTCCCGGGCTTCCGCGCAGCGCGTCCAGTGATAGAGCCGCGGCTACATCCGCGGTGTCAGCCAACAGGTCGGCCTCACGCAGCGCCAAGCTCAACAGCGCCAGCATGCCTTGCGTGCCGTTGAGGAGCGACAAGCCTTCTTTGGCTTCCAGGGCGACCGGGGCGATTGCGGCGCGGCGCATGGCTTCGGCGCCCGCCAGAGTCTCGCCTTGGTGCGTGGCGCGGCCTTCGCCGATCACCGCCTGCGCCAGATGCGCCAGCGGCGCCAGGTCGCCGGATGCTCCAACCGATCCCTGCGAAGGAATCACCGGATGCACCTTGGCGTTGAGCATGGCGCAAAGCGTTTCCACGACTTGTGGGCGAATGCCGCTGAGCCCCTTGGCCAGCGCGTTGGCGCGCAGCAGCATCATGGCGCGGGTTTCTGGTTCGCTCAGCGGCGTGCCGACGCCGCAGGCGTGCGAACGCACCAGGTTTACTTGGAGTTGGCGCACCTGCTCGGTCGAGATGCGCACCGAGGCGAGCTTGCCGAATCCGGTGTTGATGCCGTAGGCGGTTTGGCCGGAAGCCACCAGGCGATCGACTACAGCCCTCGAAGCGTTCATCCGCTCGATGGCGGCGGGTGGCAGCGAGACTTTCTCGCCGCGCACCGCCACGTCATAGAGCTGCTCGAAGGTCAAATCGTTTCCGGTCAGTTGAATCGAGCCAGGGGCTGCGCTCATACTTCGCTCCGGTCCGGCTGAGGAACGCCCATGGCCGCCAGCAGCAGGCGATATTTCTGCGGCAGAAGTTTGGGGCGGCCGTTGCTGCCGCAAATGATGTGGGTGGTGTCGCCGGTGGCAAGCAACTCGCCATCGGAGTCGCGAAAAACCTGGTAGGCGAATTTCACGATGCGATTGCGCGATTCCGCGATACGCGTGCGGATGCGCACTACTTCGTCGTAGCGCGCCGAGCGTTCGTAGCGACAATGGGCGTCGGCCACCACGATGTGGCAGTCGTCCTCGGATTCCATTTTTTTGTACTCCACGCCGAGAGCACGCATGAGTTCTACGCGGCCGACCTCAAACCACACCAGATAGTTGGCGTGATAGACCACGCCCATCTGGTCGGTCTCGGCGTAGCGCACCCGTACTGTGGTGTCGTGATGCTCGATGGTTCGCATGTCGTGGTTTATTCCGGCTCGCCGTGCCACATGGGCTTGCGTTTCTCCAGAAACGACGCGATCCCTTCCTTGAAGTCGGGGGTGCAACGGATGCGAGCATTTTCCAGGATAGCGCGCTCCAGATCGTGGTCTAGTCCCGCGGCGGCAGAGGAGGTGAGCAGGTGCTTGGCGCGAGTGACGCTGCTGGGACTGGCGGCCACGAGCTCTGCAACAAGCTCTTGCACCCGGTCGAGCAGGCGTTCGCTAGGGACCACTTCATTGACCATGCCAAATTCCTTGGCTTCAGCGGCGGTGATGATCCTGCCGGTGAGGAGCAGATCGCGGGAGCGCTTTTCGCCGATCTGGCGGGTCAGAAAAACGGAGACGATCGCCGGTAAGAAGCCAATCTTCACTTCGGTGTAGCCAAACTTGGCCTCTGTTGCGGCGATGGTGAAATCGCATAGCGTTGCGATGCCGCAGCCTCCGGCGTAGGCGGCTCCGTTTACCGCTGCGATCATCGGTCGGGGGAAGCTCCAGATGCGCCGCAGCATTTTGGCGATGCGCCGGGAGTCTTCCTGATTCTCCGAGGGAGATTGCTTGGCGATGGCTGCGAGCATCTCCAGATCGATGCCGGCGCAGAAGCATTTGCCCGCGCCGGTCAAGATCACTACACGCGTGTGGCTTTTCTCGATGACATCGAGCGCGGTCAGGAGCTCCGCGATCATGGTGGTGGTGATGGCGTTGCGCTTATCGGGGCGGTTCAGCGTGATGGTGGCGATTTCGCCGTTGAATTCCAGGAGCAGGGTTGAATACATGGTGACTGCGCCTCCTCAATTTACGAGTGGAGCGTGGGCATACTTGGCCCGAATCTCATTGGCCATTTGAAGCACCTTGGTCAGGCGCGCGGGTTCGATTCCGGGATCACCGCCCGCTTTACGCAGCGCCGCCAGAACTTGTTCGGTGGCGATGTTGCCCACCAGCTCGTCTCCGGCAAACGGGCAGCCGCCCAGGCCGGTGAGCGCGCTGTCAAAGCGGCGGCATCCAGCTTCATACGCGGCGAGGATTTTTTCTTCCGCGTTCTCCGGCCGGCTGTGCAGATGGACGCCCAGTTCGACGCCCGCGACGTGGTCTTTCACCTGGCGGTATAGATCGCCCACAAGTTCCGGGGAGGCCGTGCCCACGGTGTCGGCCAGGGAAACTGTGCGCACGCGAATGTCTTTCAGCCAGTCTAGGGTTTCCTGCACCAGTTCCGGGCCCCAGGGCTCATCATACGGGTTGCCGAAGGCCATGGAGATGTAAATCACCAGTCCCCGGTCCGCCGCCGCTGTCTCTTTTTTCAATTTTTCCACGAGCGCGCGCGATTCGCTGCGCGTCATATTCGCGTTGGCCCGCCGGAAATACGCGGATATGGAATATGGGTAACCGATGGTTGTGACGCCCGGAGTCGCCATTGCCCGTTCGAGTCCGCGCTCGTTCACAACGATTCCGATAATCTCCGGGCGTTCGGTGTCATCGGGAAGGGAAGCGTTGAGCTGGGCCATCACGTCTTCACTGTCCGCCATCTGCTTGACGTGCTTCGGCGAAACGAAACTCACAGCGTCAATGTGCGTGAAACCCGCAAGCACAAGTTCGCGAAGATATTCGGCCTTGAGTTCCGTAGGAATAAGATCCGGCAGCCCTTGCCAAGCGTCGCGCGGACATTCGATCAGCTTCACGGTCTCCATATCAGGTTTGCAGTACTCCGGTCTTGAATTCGCGAATTTCGGGATTCAGCGCAGCGGATTCGAGCGCCCAGATTAGCGCCTCGCGCGTGTGAGCCGGATCGATAATGGCGTCCACCCACAGACGGGCCGCGGCGTAACGCGGATCGGTTTGGTGCTCATAGGTCGCGCGGACGGATTCGTACAGTTCTTTTCTTAGCTCTTCGTCAACTTTTTTGCCTTCGCGTTCGAGTTGCTTTAGCTTGATTTCAACCAGCGTACTGGCCGCGGCGTCGCCGCTCATGACCGCGTAGCGGGCTGTAGGCCAGGCGAACATGAAGCGCGGGTCGTAGGCTTTGCCGCACATGGCGTAGTGGCCGGCGCCGAAGCTGCCGCCGCAGATTACGGAAATCTTGGGCACGACGCTGTTGGCGACCGCGTTGACCATTTTTGCGCCGGCGCGGATGATGCCGCTCCACTCGGCGTCTTTGCCGACCATGAAGCCGTTCACGTCGTGCAAGAAGATCAAAGGGATGCGGTTCTGGTTGCAGTCGAGAATGAATCGGGCGGCTTTCTCGGCGGACTCGGTGTAAATCACGCCGCCGAATTCCATGCGCTTCTGATCCGAGCCGCGCGCGGTGGTCTGCACGTGCTTCTTCTGGTTGGCGACTATGCCCACGGCCCAGCCGCCGATGCGCGCGTAGCCGCACAGCAGCGTTTCGCCCGTATTCCGCGCGATATTCTTCGAACTCGCTGGCGTCCACGATTCTCGCGATGATTTCGCGCATGTCATATTGCTTGCCCGGATCGCTGGAAAAAATCCCGTAAATCTCCTCGCCGGGATACAACGGCTCACGCGCGGCCACCCGACTGAACGGTGAGGGGTTCGCGGCGCCCATTTTGTCGACCAGGGCACGGATGCGGCCGATGCAGGCATCATCGTCCGGCTCGCGAAAGTCCACGGTGCCGCTGATTTGCGCGTGCATCTTGGCGCCGCCCAGATCCTCGGCGGAGGTCTTCTGCCCGATGGCGGCTTGGACCAGCGCGGGCCCCGCCAGAAACAATCCTGAACCTTCGGTCATCAAGATGTGGTCGCACATTACCGGGAGATACGCGCCACCGGCAACGCACATGCCCATAATCGCTGTGAGTTGCGGAATGCCCATGGCGCTCATCACCGCGTTGTTGCGGAATACCCGGCCGAAGTCGTCGGTGTCGGGAAAAACATCTTCCTGTAGCGGCAGGAACACGCCCGCGGAATCCACGAGGTAAATGGTCGGGATGCGATTCTCGATGGCGATATTCTGGGCGCGAATCACTTTTTTCGCGGTCATGGGGAAAAATGCTCCGGCCTTGACCGTGGCATCGTTGGCGATGATCATGAAGGTGCGGCCGCAAACGCGCGCGAGCCCGGTTATGGTTCCGGCCGCCGGCGCGCCACCCCACTCCTGATACATTTCGTACGCCGCAAAGGCGCCCAACTCAAAAAATTGCGAACCGGGATCGACCAGCTTCTTGATGCGCTCGCGCGCTGTCAGCCGCCCCTTCTTGTGCTGTGATTCGATGGCCTTTGCGCCGCCGCCCTGGGCGATTTGTTCTTCTTCGTTTTTGATCTGGGTGATGAGATCGATGACCTTGCGGTTGTTCTTCGCGAAGTCGGGTGACTTGGTGTTGACGTTCGTTTTCAGAACCGATGCGGACACTCGCAGACCTCGCACTGGAACATACGGCACATGCAGCGCCGGCAACTATCAGGCCGTAGCAACAATCTCAAACGCCCCAGTATACGGTCTCTCGACTCACAGCGCGAGGCCGCCCGCCTGTAAAGTGACGATTGACCCAGCCCGGCAGGATCGATAGAATTCACGGTATTGGTGCTGTCGGAGCACCGCATTCTTCACATTGGAGGCGCCTGTGAATACCCCTGTTGAAGGCCTAAGGGGTGGGTGTGCCTCTGGCGGTTCTTCTCGCCTCCGGTAAATCCGCTCTCCTTGTAGTTCTCCTTTCCGGTGGTCGAATCTGCGTCCGGAGTTTTTGCACGCTCATTTTTTTCCGGACGTATGGCCGCGTGGCGTCTACCCGGTGCCAGCGCGCGAAGCTGCTGCGGCAGCAGGAGGGTGCGCGAGTGTTTCTGAAGGAACTAGGTTGGAATTCGTATTTCGAGGCCATGTGGCAGGAGCACGAGGGCGTCGGATGGTTGCAAGCGAGGGTGTTGTCACAACAACGCGGTCTCTGGCGGATTGCCGGCGACTTTGGCGAATGCTGGTCGGCGCCTTCCGGCAAAATGCGAGCCGCAGGCGAGATAGGTGGCGACTGGCCGGCTGTCGGAGACTGGGTGGCGGTTGATGTTCTCACGGGAGAGCAACCCGCGATCATCCACGCCGTCTTGCCGCGACGCAGCCAGTTTGTGCGCAAGGTCGCTGGCAAACGCGTCGAACAGCAAGTCATCGCTGCCAACGTGGATATCGCGGTGATCGTGGCGGCGCTGGACGGAGATTTTAACCTGCGGCGGCTGGAGCGGTATCTGGCACCGTGCTGGGAATCGGGAGCGTGGCCGATCCTGGTGTTGAACAAGGCCGACGAATGCAGCGATGTTGCCGCGCGCGCCGCGGAGGCGAGACGCATCGCGATGGAGGCTCCGGTCTTCGTGCTGAGCGCGCGAACGGGACAAGGGATCGAGGCGCTCGATTCGTTCCTCGCCCGCGGTCAGACCGTCGTGCTTCTCGGTTCATCCGGCGTGGGAAAGTCGACCCTGGTCAATCGACTGTTGGGACGCGATTTGCAGGCGGTGCAGCCCGTCCGCGAAAAAGACAGTCGTGGACGGCACACCACGACTTCGCGGGAGCTGTTTCTTTTGCCGAGCGGAGCGCTGGTGATCGATACGCCCGGACTGCGCGAACTGCAATTGTGGGACGCCGCGGACGGCGTGGCCCAGACGTTCGCGGATATCGACGAACTCGCGGCGAAGTGCCGCTTCCGCGACTGCCGGCATGAAGGCGAGCCGGGATGCGCGGTTCAGGCCGCTTTGCTTGCGGGTAGCTTGGACGAGGCGCGCTTGGAAAACCGCAGGAAGCTGGAACGCGAGCAAGAATTCCTGCAGCGCAAAATGGATCCGGAGGCCAGAAGCGAAGAGCAGCATAGGATCAGAGTGTTGATGCGTGGGGTCCGGCAAAAGTACCGGCAGAGAGAAGACGAGGGAAAACGATGACGGCGCTGCTTCTGGATTTGGCACTAGCGCGGAGAATCGAGTTGGCCGAAGCACAGGCCGCGGTGGACTGCGCGGAGGCACTTGGGCGGCTGCGAACGGAAATTGGCGCGGTGGTCCAGGCGGTGGCCGGAGGATTCGCCGTGTATTGCGGGGCGAATTCGCCGGTTACCCAGGCGGTGGGGTTGGGACTGGACGGTCCCGTCAGCGACGAGGAATTCGACCGGTTGGAGGAATTTTATCGTAGCCGCCAGGAGCCCGTGCGCGTGGAGACGTGTCCGCTCGCCGACCATACGCTGATCGAGCAGTTTAGCCAGCGAGGCTATCGGGTCACAGAGTTCACGAACGTAATGGCGGTCCCTCTGGGGAACTCCGATTCGCCGAAGAGCCGGCCCGAACCGCCGGCAGGCGTAGTGATTGAGAAAATTGCCAAAGGGCACCTGGATTTGTGGACGCTGACCGTAAGCCAGGGATTTTCGGAGAATTTTCCGGTCACCCGGGAAATTCTCGAGGTTATGGGAGCGTTTGCGCGGGGCCAAAATGTGGAATGCTATCTGGCCCGCGTTGACGGAGCCGTGGCTGGCGGGGGAACCCTTACGATGCACGACGGTGTCGCGGGTCTATTTGGCGCCAGCACGCTGCCAGCGTTTCGCAAGCGCGGCATACAAACGGCGCTCTTGCAGGCGCGGCTGGATAGCGCAAGGGCTGCCGGCTGCGAATTGGCGGCGTGCCTCGCGCAGCCCGGCAGCGTCTCGCAGCGCAACGTGATGCGGCAGAATTTCTCGGTCCTGTACACGCGCGTCAAATTCGAGCGTGCCTGGCAATAGGAATTGCACAGCTTGCTAGCTGGGGCGCAGCATTCCTTCGCGTTTCGCGATAGAGCTGCGCCCTGATTGAGGGCTGCGCAGTCTGCACGCGTTCCTGCGGGCGTTACTGGGCCACGCGTTTGTGGATGAACTCGACGATGTCTTGGGTCGAGGTGCCGGGAAGGAATATTTCCGCGATGCCTGCTTTCTTGAGACCGGCGATGTCCGCTTCGGGAATGATGCCACCCAGAAGCACAATGACGTCGTGCATGCCTTTGCCGCGAAGGAGTTCCATAAGCTGCGGGCACAGGGTATTGTGGGCGCCAGAGAGGATAGAGAGGCCAATGACGTCGACGTCTTCCTGGACGGCGGCGGAAGCGATCATCTCGGGCGTTTGCCGCAAGCCGGTGTAGATGACTTCCATGCCGGCGTCGCGCAGGGCGCGGGCAATGATCTTCGCGCCGCGGTCGTGGCCATCCAGCCCCGGCTTGGCAATCAAAACTCGTATCTTCTTCTCGGCCATTCTTCTCTGTGACCTCTGTGTCTCTGCGTTCAGATCTCTTCGCTTGGCGCGGTCTCTTCGCTTTGTGCGACCTGATCGTACTTCCAGACGTATCGACGAACACCGTCTTTAAGGACAGGCGAGTGAAAGTTAATCAGTAATCCGATCTTACATCCTGACAAGCGAAGATACGTTAGCACTACAGCGTCATGTATCGGAGCGATAGCTGCAATAGCCTTGATTTCAATGATTACGCGATTGCAAACGACGATGTCGGCGCGATAGCCACAGTCGAGTTTTACGCCACGATACACAACTGGAATCGGCTTCTGCCTCTCAAACGAGAGGCCTTTCGCACTCAACTCATAGCACAAACACTCCTCGTAGACATTCTCGAGGAGGCCGGGTCCCATCTCTCGGTGGACTTCAATGGCCGCTCCGATAATTTGATGGGTGAGGTCGCGGTCGAGCATAGGAGAGCCAAACGCAGAGACGCAGAGTGCGCAGAGAAGAGCTAGGTGATGGCGATTTCTTCGTAGGTGCCGAAGGTTTCGCGCATGGCGTCGCAAATTTCGCCCAGGGTGGCGTAGGATTTTACCGCGTCGAAGATGTAGGGCATCAAGTTGTCTTGGCCTTGGGTGGCTTTGCGGAGGGCGGTGAGGCGGCGCGCGACTTCGTCCTTGGAGCGGTCGGCACGGAGTTTGCTGAGGCGCTCTGCCTGGCGGCGGGCTACCGTTTCGTCGATCTGCAGGGTGTCCAGCGGCTTTTCCTGGGAGACGTAGTCGTTCACGCCGACGATAATTTTTTCCTTTTTATCCACGGCGACCTGATAGCGATACGACGCTTCGGAGATTTCGCGCTGCGGGTAGCCGCGCTCGATGGCTGCGACCATGCCGCCGATGGCGTCGATTTTGTCGATGTACTCCCAGGCGCCACGTTCGATTTCGTTGGTGAGCGTTTCCAGAAAGTACGAACCACCCAAGGGATCGACGGTATTAGTGACCCCGGTTTCGTGGGCGATGATTTGTTGCGTGCGCAATGCAATGGTTGCGGCGAACTCCGTCGGCAGGGCCCAGGCCTCGTCCAGCGAATTGGTGTGCAGCGACTGCGTGCCGCCGAGCACCGCGGCCAGCGCCTGGATGGCCGTGCGCACCACGTTGTTGTACGGCTGCTGTGCCGTCAGCGAACATCCCGCCGTTTGCGTGTGGAATCGCAGCGCCCAGGCCCGCGGGTTTTTCGACTTGTAGCGTTCGACCATGGCCTTGTGCCAGATGCGCCGGGCGGCGCGGTACTTGGCGATTTCTTCAAAGAAATCGTTGTGGGCGTTGAAGAAAAATGAGAGCTGCGGCACGAATTCGTCGACGTCCAGGCCGCGGCGCATGCCCCATTCCACATATTCCAGGCCGTCGCGCAGAGTGAACGCCAACTCTTGAATGGCCGTCGAGCCCGCTTCGCGGATGTGGTAGCCGCTGATCGAAATGGTGTTGAACTTCGGGGTGTTCTTGACGCCGAATTCAAAGGTGTCGATCACCAGGCGCATCGACGGGGCCGGCGGGTAGATGTATTCCTTCTGCGCGATGTATTCCTTCAGGATGTCGTTTTGCAGCGTGCCGGAGATTGTTTTCCAGTCGGCGCCCTGCTTTTCCGCGACGGCCAGATACATGGCCCAAATGATGGCCGCAGGGGAATTGATGGTCATCGAAGTCGTGACATCCGCTAGCGGGATTTTGTCGAACAGGACTTCCATGTCGGCAAGCGAGCTGATGGCGACGCCGCATTTTCCGACTTCGCCCTCGGAAAGCGGGTGATCGGAGTCGTAGCCCATCAGCGTCGGCAGATCGAACGCGGTGGAAAGACCCGTCTGGCCCTGTGCCAGGAGATAGCGGAAGCGTTGATTGGTGTCTTCGGCGGTGCCGAAGCCTGCAAACTGGCGCATGGTCCACAGCCGGCCGCGGTGCATGGTGGAGTGGATGCCGCGGGTGTACGGGGGCTCGCCGGGGAAGCCGAGGTCGCGATCCGGGTCCCAACCTGTAAGGTCTGCAGGGGTGTACAGCCGCCGGATCGGATACGCGGAGATGGTGGTGAATTCCGTTTGGCGCTCGAAGCTTTTTTCAAGCGTGGGTCCCAGAGTGTTTTCTTCCCAAGCCTTTTCTTTTGCGGAGGGTTCCCGTCGGGTCGAACCGCTTTCGGCGGGAAGTAAGGTGTGGCCAGATCCCTTGGATGGTTCGCTCATAGTCCGGTGCTCTCCGGGCGCAAGGCCCTTCGCGATTGCCAAAACCGACTCGGGACTCTGCATTTTATGCTATGCGAAAGCCTGTGGCAGGGCAAGCGCCGCTACCGGTGGGGTGCGCCGTCGCCCGGGGCAAACAAAAAGCCGGCCTGGCAGCAAGGCCAGACCGGCTTCGATCGGTGAACGAGGTGTTTTATCGCTGTCCGGTGGTGAAAAGTTTTTCGGTGCCGACGACCTGGCCGTGAAGCGTGCCGGGAATCAGCGTGTCGCGCTCGACTTCGCCGTGCTGGGCGTCCGCGACGGTGACCCGGTTAACTTCCAGGGTGCGTCCGACGGCGCGCTCGTAGTTGGCCTTGGCCTCGACTAAATCCGCCAGGGCGCGCAGCTCCGTGCCCTGCGCGGTAATCATGTCGCGCTGGGTGAGAATCACGTTGTAGACGGTGGATGCGCCCAACTGGTACTTCTTCTGCTCGGCGTCGAAGGTTTGCGTTTGCAGTTCGCGGGCCTTGCTGGCGGCCTGCACCCGGGCGCGATCTTGTTCGAGGGCGATGTAGGTGTTACGCACATCGAGCAGCGCGGCGTTCTTGAGCTGCTGCATCTGTGCTTCGATCTGCCGCTGCTGGAGCATGGCGCGCTGGTTGGTGGCCTGCGCGGCGCGGTTGCGAAGGGGGAGCTGGACGTTGAGGGCGACCAGGTAGTCCGGAAATTTATTATGGAAAATCTGACTTTGCGCCGTGCCTAAACCCTGGTGCGAGGTACCTGCGGCCAGAGTAGTGGTCTGAGGCTCGAATACCTCGACGGGCACGCCGTTTTCGTCCAGTACGGTCACTGGCTGTCCATTGGCGCCGACAATGGCGTTTCCGGGGCCGGTTACGGTAGCACCGACAATCGGGGAATTGCCCGCGAGACCCTGGCTAGTATATTGAGCCGTCAGCGTGGCGATGGGCCGCAGCGCGAGGGCCGTGGCACGCGCGTCGATTCCGGCATTGGTCACGTTAATTTCCTGCTCCTGCAGATCGGGGCGCTTGGCGAAAGCTTCCCTGATGGCCTCTTCAAATGAGGCAGCCTCGATCGCCTCGGGAGGCGTGGGGTGATCGGTGGGAATGATTTCGACGTTGATGAGATTGGCTGCCAGGGGGTCCTTGCTGATGGCGTTTTTCAAGACTTGTTCGTCTTGCAGCTTGGTGGTTTGGGCCACGATGAGGTTCTGGCGGTCGGTGGCCAACTCGGATTCCGCGCGGGTCACGTCCAGGGGCGCCATGGTGCCGATTTGCAATTGCTTTTGGTTGTCGTTGTATAGCTTTTCGGCGACGGTGACGGCTTGCTGCTGCACGTTGACATTGTCTCGCGCATATGCCAATTCCCAATAGGCCGTGATGGCATTGGTGACCGTGGTGATGGCCTGCTGCGCGACCGTCAAATCCGCGAGCTTCTTGTTGTTCTTTGCGATGATGATATTCCGCCGGTTCGCGAACCTTCCAAAACCGTTCAGCAACTGCTGCGAAAACGAGACGGTCAGCAACGACTGCACGTCGGGATTGAAAAAGTTGATGGCCGAACTCGACGAGGAGCGAGTGTTGTCCCAGGTCACGGCCATGGTCGTGCCGGTCGAAAAGCCTTGCGAAAATTGAGTATTGTACTGAGCCGTGTGAGTTATCAGGCCGGCCGCCGTGGCCGTTGTGCCCACGCCGGAAATGAACGGGTTGTTTACCGGCGTCGAACGGTCATCGAAGGCCAGCGCAGCCGTTATCGTCGGGTCGTAATTGATATTCGGAATATTGGCGTTGGAAAAGCGAATCTCCGCGCCGGTCACTCCCTGCGGAAAAGCACCCGACTCCGCGGCCAGAATATCGGTGTCGCCGAACCACGAATTGTAGCGTTGCACGGCGATGTCCATGCTGTTCTCGAGCGCGAGTTCCACGGCGTCCTGCAGCGTGAGCTCCAGCTTGCCGTCATGAACGAGTTGATCGACACGCGGGGAATTTGTCAGCGTGGGCCCCGGAATCGCGATCGGCCGATAGGGAGCGAGCAGATACGGAAAAGCTCGCGGCGCTCGGGAGTAGTTGTATTTCGAGACGCCAAGGGACACGGGGATCGCGGGATTCGTGGGTCCCGGCCCATACACAGGCGCGGGAGGGTTCGTGGGCGGATTGGGGTCCTGTCCCGGGCGATTTGCTTCCGGCGAGGTGGGAGTCGGGAGGGGTGGTTTTTGCTCCTGGGTCGGCGGATCCTGGCCCGGGTTCTGGGCGTACGCCGGTGCCGCGGGGCCGCCGGCAAGCACCACCGCCAGTAAGGCCGCCGTCAGCGACCGGGCCCAAAGCGCGGGCTGCGGCGCTCCTCGAAGCGTTAAACGCCAGGCGGTAGCGCGTATTGTTGACCGCTTGACGGTTCGCCGTAACAAGTTCATGGTGTTTTTCACCCCTTCAGTTTTATCCACAGTGAGATTGGGTCGTTCACACGCTTAACTCTGTACAACGTTCACCAGAGGCACTTTGTTTCACCAAATCGTCGCAAGCAGGGTAGTAACCGGCAAGGCAGAACCCGACGAAACGAAGCTTTCACTGTAGCAGGGGGCCGTTTCCTTGACAACGCAACACACCACGGCTAGGCTGCTGACGGTTCGACGTTTATGGGCGTCCATCGGTTGGCCGCGCGGACTCTGGTCAGGCGGAGCAAAGGACAGACCGCCTCGATCGCGCGCAGCGTATGTAAGGGTAGCCGCCCAAGCGCCCAGCCGGGGAAAAATGCTGTCACGCGAAGAACTATTGCGCTTGTTCGAGGGCGTCGGCGCCATCAGCCACGGGCATTTTGAGCTGACCAGCGGGCTGCACAGCAGCACCTACGTGCAATGCGCCAAGGTGCTGCAGTACCCGCGGCTTGCTGAGAAATTGGGTCACGCGCTGGCCGCGCTTTTTTCCGACGCCACGATTGGGGCCGTGGTTTCGCCGGCACTTGGTGGCGTGATCGTTGGACATGAAGTTGCTCGCGCGCTGCCCGAGCCGAAGGGATCCACAGGCGGCGTTCCCGCCATTTTCGTCGAGCGCGACGCCAGTGGCACGATGACTTTGCGCCGGGGTTTCTGCTTGCGCCCCGATCAGCATGTGCTGGTAGTCGAAGACGTATGGACGACCGGGGGCTCGACTCTAGAAACCATTCAGGTGGTGGAAGAGGCCGGGGGCCGGGTCGTGGCGGCGGGCGCGCTGATCGATCGCAGCGGCGGCCGGATTGAGTTTCCCGTGGAAGCCCAGGCCTTGCTGGACCTGCCGATCGCGAGTTACGCGCCGGAAGATTGTCCGCAGTGCCGCGAAGGCAGCTTGGCCGTCAAACCCGGCAGCCGCTTCGCGCGTTCCACGCCGTAACCTACGATCCCTTCCTCGGCATGCGCTATTTCAAGCTCACCATCGCCTACGACGGCACCGATTTCCACGGCTGGCAGGCGCAATCCAACAAGCCCACGATTCAAGGGGAGATCCTCAGCGTCTTGCGGCGCATCACCCAGGAAAGTGTCTTGCTGCACGGCGCCGGACGCACCGACGCGGGCGTCCACGCGCTTGGCCAGGTGGCCAGCTTTCAAACGCTGTCGCCTCTTTTGGCCGGTGAATTCCAGCGGGCCCTGAACGCGCTTCTGCCGCCCACGATTCGCATTGTCGCCGCCGAAGAGGTGGGACCGACTTTCCACGCGCGTTTTTCTTCGCGGGCCAAGACCTACCGCTACCGCCTCTACCGCGGCAAAGTCGTTCCTCCGGCGCTGTGGCGCTACGTACTGCACTATCCATTTCCGCTGGACGAAGACGCCATGCGTATCGCCGCCTCCCGCTATGTCGGCCCGCACGATTTCGCTTCCTTTGCGGCCTCCACCGGCTCGGAGGAGGACGACCGGGAGCGCTCCACCGTTCGCGAAATTTACGCCAGTGAAATCGTGAACTCGGCGGATGGCGAAGAACTCACTTTCACGGTGCGCGGCCGGTCCTTCCTGCGCTACATGGTGCGTAAAATGACCGGCACGCTTCTCGACGTGGGCCGCGGCAAACTCACGCCCGACGATATCCAGCGCCTCTATCAACTGAAAGACCGCTCGAAATCCGGGCCAACGGTCCCCCCGCAAGGCCTGTGGATGGTTAGTGTCGAGCACGAAGAATCCTGGCACTTATAGCTGTCTTGCGGCGGCCACGGCCTGCCGCCGGGCACATATCGTTGCGTTTCGCCGCCTTAGCTAATATACTTAGCTAATCATGTACACCGTGCACGAAGCCAAGACCAACCTCTCCAAACTCCTTCGCAAGGCCGCCAACGGGGAGGAAGTGATCATCGCCCGCGGTAAGAAACCCGTGGCAAAGCTCGTCGCGCTCGACAGCCCTGGTAAGAAACGCGTCCCAGGGAGCTTGAAAGGTAAGATTCGCATCCACCCGAGTTTCTTCGACCCCATGTCGAAAGAGGAGTTGGAGGAGTGGGGTATCGAGTGAACGCCGTTCTGTTAGATACTCACGTGGTGTTGTGGTGGTTAGAGGGCGGAAGCAAGGTCTCCCGTCGAGCGCGTACGCTCATTGAAAATTCCGCCGTCAAGGTGTTTGTCTCCGCAGCTTCCTTCTGGGAGATCGCGATCAAATACAAAGCGGGCAAGCTCGATGCGACGGCGTCTCTGGTCAGCCGCTTCGCGAACGAAATGGAGGACAACCGCTTCACGGAACTTCCCGTGTCTATACGCCACGCGATCGCGGCGGGACTTCTCGAGACTAAGCACAAGGACCCTTTCGACCGCATGCTGATCGCCCAGGCGCGGGTTGAGAAACTGCCCATCCTAAGTACGGATTCGCGTTTCGATGAGTACGACGTGTCCCGCCTCTGGTGAACGGCTGGAGTTGCGCGATGCGCATAACCATGCGGAAGAATTGTCCACGCCGCGCCTGAGATTGCTATCATTTCAGCTGGTCATTATGGCCGCAGCCGGACGTTTCGCTGTCCACCCTCTAGCGAACGCCGGCGCAAGAAATACGAAATAGCCCGGCGGCATACGGGAAACAGACCGCATCAAACAAATTGACGCAGGTGGCGAGCTGTCTTACAGATGGAGTTCCATCGGTGGTGAAGCCGCCGCAAAACGGAAGTGTTTGAAGTCGCGGCCAGCGACGTTTCTGAAGGTGCCGCCAATACCTTTTGAGGGGTGCAGGAAGCAATGGTTATTCGGGACATCCGTTATTCGCGTTATTCGGCCAAGCACAATCTGATCTGCTATTTTTCCCTTTTCACCGCGCTCCTCGCAGGGCCCGCCCCGGCTCGGGCGGACAGCACCGCGTTCGATTTGAAAGGGCCGCGCATCGAGATGAAGGTGACTCGCAACGGCAAGCCGCTCCCCATCTCCGACGTTCCCAACTTGCAAGCCGGAGACCGCATTTGGCTTCATCCGGACTTTCCCGAGGATCAATCCGCGCGCTACCTGCTGATCGTTGCCTTTCTCCGCGGGTCGACAAATCCGCCTCCGGAAAACTGGTTCACTCGGGCGGAAAGCTGGAACAGGGAAGTACGCGAAGAAGGAATCGTGGTTACCGTTCCGCAGGATGCCCAACAAGCGCTGCTTTTTCTGGCTCCGGAAACCGGCGGGGACTTCAGCACTTTGCGCTCCACGGTGCGTGGCCGGCCTGGTGTCTTCGTGAGAGCGTCGCAGGACTTGAATCAAGCCAGCCTGGACCGTTCGCGGCTGGAGAAATATCTCGGCGATGTAAAAGTAATTTCGGATGCCGATCCCAAGGCCCTTCGCGAACGCTCAGCGCTGTTGGCACGCACTTTGGGCATTCGTCTCGATCAGCAATGTTTCGATAAGCCCGTCGAAGAACAGGCATTCTGCATCACCCAACACACTGACAATCTGGTCTTGGACGACGGACATAGCGAGTCGATGGTCACCGCGCTCACCTCGGGTCCCAACTCCGATTTGATCGGGGCGGTCAGCGCCACGTCGCTGGCCGGCGGCGGGTTCTACAGTGCTTATGTGGGCGCCGTCGTCGATTTGGCACGGGTCATGGCCAGCGTGCATACCGCGTCCTACGTCTACATTCCCGCGTTGGCGCTGCCGCAAAAAGAGCAGATGAATTTGAAGCTCAACAATCCGCCATCGTTTCGCAAACCCTTGTCGGTGATCGTGGTGGGTTTGCCCGCCGTGGAGGCCGCGCAATTGCCGCCCCTTCGTGCGGTCAATGCCGAGCAGGTGTTCTGCCTGCAAAAATCGTCACTGGTTTTGCCGGTCGAGGGCGCGCCGCTGGTGTTCTCCGGGGAGATCGCTCACGACTTCGTGCTGCGCGTGCAGAACAAGAATGGAGAAGCCATCAATCTTCCCGCGAGGCCGGACGCCTCCAGCGGCGGATTCCTCATCGATACCCACACCGTGGAGACCGCTAAGCTCGATCCCGAAGTCACCGGCACGCTGCGGGGATCTTGGGGTTTCGAAGCTTATCAAGGTCCCAATTTCCGTCTGCGGACTTCACGGCCCGCGCAGTGGTCGATTCCTCCCGCGGAGCAAAGTGCGCTCATCGTGGGCCGGGAAGACGCCATCCATCTGCAATCAGAAAGCGCCGTTTGCGTGGATGCGGTCAGCGTGCAAGACAGCCAGGGAAAAGACCTGAAGCCTGCCTGGAAGCTCACCAAGCCCGATGAACTCGAAGTAAAAGTCCCGCTGAAAGATCAGTCGGCCGGACCGATGAAAATGAAATTGAAGCAATTCGGCCTGGGCAAACCCGACGAACTCCCGTTGCAAGCGTATTCCGAAGCGGCCCACTTGGAGGGTTTTGCGATCAATGCCGGCGACCGGCAAGGCGTTCTGAAGGGCACCCGGCTGGATGAAGTCGCGCGCTTTGAACTGAGCGGAATCCAATTTGTTCCCGCGAAATTGGCGCGCGCGAACGAAAAAGACGAGCTGCATTTGGCCGCAGCGGATTCCGCCCCGGCTGCGGCTTTGCAGCCGGATCAGCGGCTGGTCGCGCGAGTAGCTCTCAAGGACGGGCGCGTGCTGGAGTTGCCGACGACCGTGGAAGCTCCGCGGCCGAAGGTCACGCTGGTGAGCAAGAGTATCCAACTCGGCTCGACTCCCTCCACGCTCAGTCTCGGCAGCCAAGAGGAACTGCCTCTGGACGGTCAAATTTCCTTTCTTCTCAAGACCGAGATGCCCGAGAAATTCCCGCGCACCGAAAGAATCGAGATTGCCACCGCGGACGAGTTGTTTAGCACCACACTAAGTCTCACCGACGGAACGCTGGTGCTGCGCGATGCCGAAAACGTGCTCGCGATTCTCGATCCGCGCAAAGCCTTTGGACCCTCGGCGTTCGGACCTGTGCGCTTTCGGCCGGTGCAGGCCGACGGCACCAAAGGCGACTGGCAAGCGCTCGCGACTCTGGTGCGCGTACCCACAATCAAAGCGATTCGTTGTCCGGAGAGCCCTGATCAGGCCTGCCAGTTGAGCGGAACGAACCTGTTCCTGATCGATTCGGTCGCTTCCGATCCGGACTTTACCCACACCACGCCGGTGCCGACCGGCTTCATCGATTCCACCCTGAGCGTCCAGCACCCCAATGGACCCATTCTGTATATCAAGCTGCGGGATGACCCCTCGATGGTGCACACCATGACGCTCCCGGTTCAGCCGGAAGACTAGCCCACCAAGTGGGAGTGCTTGTGCCGGGCGTTTTCAGTTAGAATCCGCGTATGGCGGCTACAGCCATCCCTGTCGACGCGCTCCCTTCGCTGAATCCCGCGACCGGCGAGACCCTCGGCTATTTTGCCAAGACCCAACCCATTCACCTGCCCTATATCCTCTCCCTTTCTCGCGCGGTGCAAGCCAATTGGGCCAAGCTTCCGATAACCGCTCGCGCCGAGCTCCTGCATGTTCTCCGCCAGCGAATCATGTCTTCGCGGGACGCCCTGGCCGATGCTGTGGTTCGCGAATCCGGCAAGCCGCGCGCGGAAGCTTTGTTCGCGGATGTTTTTGTGGCCCTGGACACCGCGGCATTTTTCGCGAAAAACGCCGAGCGCTTCCTCCGGGCGCGGTCCTTGGCCCATCACAATTTGGCGGCTAAGGCCAAGAGCGGCATCCTGACCTACGAGCCCCTGGGCGTGATCGGCATCGTCAGTTCCTGGAACTACCCTCTGGCGATTCCCCTGAGCCAAATTATTCCCGCGGTAGTCGCGGGAAACGCGGTGGTTTGCAAGACCAGCGAATTCACTCCGCAGTGCGGCACGCTGATCCAGAAGCTTTTTGTCGATGCAGGTTTTCCGAAGGACCTGGTGACTATCGTGCAGGGCGGCGGGGAAGTGGGGCGGGCGCTCATCGATGCGGCTCCGGACAAAGTGGTCTTCACCGGTAGCGTGGCCACCGGCCGGCTGGTGGCGGAAGCTTGCGCCAAGTCGCTGATCCCCACGGTGCTGGAACTCGGCGGCAAAGACGCCATGATCGTGCTCGCCGACGCCGACCTGGACATTGCCGCCAGCGGAGCGGTGTGGGGCGGCTACACAAATTGTGGCCAGGTTTGCCTGTCCGTGGAGCGTTTGTTCGTCGAAGCCTCCATCAGCGACGCTTTCGTTGCGCGCTGCGTCGAAAAAACAAAGAAACTGCGGCTGGGTTCCGGGAGCGATCCTGCCACCGATGTCGGCCCGTTGATTCGCCCGCAGCAGGTCCAGCGCATGAAAGGGTTGCTGGAGGACGCGGTCGGCAAAGGCGCGAAAGTGCTTTGCGGCGGCCGCGCTCGCCCGGACCTCGGCGCCGGTTTCTTTGAGCCGACAGTCATCGTCAATGTCGATTCAACGATGCGCCTCTTTCAAGAAGAAACCTTCGGGCCAATTCTCGCCATTCAGACCGTTCGCGATGCCGAGGACGCCATCGTTTGCGCCAACAACTCGCCTTTCGCTCTCGCCGCCAGCGTTTGGACCCGCGATTCCGTTCGTGGCGAAGCCATTGCCAAGCGGCTTCGCGCCGGAGCTGTCATGGTCAACGACGCCATCAGCTACTTCGCAATTGCGGAAGCGCCGCACGGCGGTTGCCGCTCCAGCGGATGGGGCCGCACCCACGGCGAAGCGGGCCTGCTGGAAATGGTGCAGACCAAGTACATCGACATAGACCGCTTGCCGCGCCGCGAGAAGCCCTGGTGGTACCGCTACGGCGCGGACCTGGAGCGCGCCGCCGACGCCTTCCTGCAGTTCGAGTACGGCAACGGTCTGGGCGCCCGTCTGGGCCAGGCCCGCCGCGCGTTGAAGACCATGTTCCGCGACCACGGTTTCTAACGGGCTCCGCCACTGTAGCCGCCCTCTTTAGAGGGCGGGGTTTAGACGCCACTGGTGCCCATCCCATAGCCATTGGCACGGTTGAAGCAGCAAGAATTTCGCGGATCTCCACAGGCGCCGCCGCGAATACAAACCGGAGCAAGAAATGACCGAGCTCACGAAAAGCGAATGGATCCACGACTGGAACCTGGCCTCCGCGCCAGCCATCCCGCCCGGCACTCGCGTCTTGCTCAACGACGAAACCCTCCGCGACGGCCTGCAAAATCCTTCGGTCCACGACCCCAGTATCGAAGAGAAAATCGAAATCCTGCACCTGATGGAATCGTTAGGCATCGACTCGCTGAATATCGGGCTGCCCGGCGCCGGTCCGCGAGCCGTCGCCGACTGCGAAGCCCTAGCCCGTGAAATTGCCACCAACCGCATGAAGATTCGCCCGAATTGCGCCGCCCGCACGGTCGAAGCCGACATCCGCCCCATCGTCGAAATCTCCCAGCGCGTGGGGATGGCCATCGAGGCCGCCACGTTTCTGGGTTCGAGTCCCATTCGCCGCCTGGTCGAAGACTGGACCGTCGACCATCTCGAGCGCACCACGGAAAAAGCCGTGAAGTTTGCTGTCGAACACGGCCTCCCGTCCATGTACGTCACCGAAGACACCATTCGCACCGATCCAGAGACCGTCAAGCGCCTCTAC
Organism: uncultured Acidobacteriota bacterium; assembly: GCA_963788495.1. Lineage (GTDB taxonomy): Bacteria > Acidobacteriota > Terriglobia > Acidiferrales > UBA7541 > Acidiferrum. Next base: position 53,199 of record CAWBGX010000013.1, read on the forward strand.
ACCACCGCGATTCGCAGCGGCGCCCGCGCCATCGTTCTCTGCGACACCGTAGGGCACGCCACGCCGCAAGGTGCGTACAACCTCGTAAAGTTCGTCATCGAAGAAGTGGTTAAACCCAGCGGCGAAAAAATCCGCGTCGACTGGCACGGCCACTGCGATCGCGGCTTGGCCATCGCCAACTCACTTGCCGCTGTGGCTGCCGGCGCGCATCAAGTCCACGCCGCCGCAAATTCCCTCGGCGAACGAGTCGGCAACACCCCCATGGAGCTGATGCTCGTCAATCTTCGCCTCATGGGCCTGATCGATCGCGACCTCTCTCGCCTCAAGGAATATTGCGATAAAGTCGCCAAAGCCACGCACACCACCATCCCGCCGAACTATCCGGTGATCGGCCGCGACGCTTTCCGCACCGCCACCGGCGTGCACGCCGCCGCCATCATCAAGGCGTTCCACAGCAAAGATCCCGGCCTTGCCGACGTCGTCTACAGCGGCGTGCCTGCACACCTTTTCGGACTCGATCAGGTCATCGAAATCGGTCCGATGAGCGGCAAATCCAACGTCCTCTTCTGGCTGGAGCGCCACGGCATTCCCGCGGGAGACGCCCTGGTAGCGCGCATCTTCGATGCCGCCAAGCAGTCCGCGCGCGTGCTCACCGAGGAAGAAGTCCAAGCTCTCTGCGCGGAGGCCGCACGCAATTGAGGCTGCTCCCGGCCGGGAACTCGTCCGTGAAACCTGTCCTTCTTTGGGTTATCCTCTGTGCCATGCCCGCTCGCTCCGTCGGTATCCCTCAGGCTAATCGTCCCGTTCCTGCCTCGCAGTTTGCCGACAACGCCGAAGTCCGCGCGGCCCTCACGTGGTTCTCTCGCAATTTGGCCTGGATCAACGACCAGCAGGCCCGCCTGACAGAAATCCCGGCCCCGCCGTTCCAGGAAGCCCAGCGGGGCATCGCCGCGAAGGCTCTTCTCGCCGCCGCGGGTCTCGACGTTCAGATCGACAAAACCGGCAACGTCATCGGCGAACTCCCCGGTGCGACCAACAAAGAAATCGTCATGCTCGCGGCCCACCTCGATACGGTTTTCCCCCCGGGCACCGACGTCAAGGTTCGCCGCGACGCTTCCCGAATGACCGCGCCGGGCATCTCCGACAATGGTACCGGCCTGGCCGCGCTAGTAGCCATCGCGCGCGCCATGCAAGAAGCCCACATCAAACCGCAGCGCACCATCTTATTTGTCGCCGACGTCGGCGAAGAAGGCGAAGGCAATCTTCGCGGCATGCGCGCGCTGGTCGACGCCTACCGCTCGAGGCTGAAAGCCGCGGTAGTCCTCGACGGCTCCGGCACCGATCACGTCACCACCAAAGCGCTGGCCTCTCGCCGCCTGGAAGTCCTCATCACTGGTCCCGGCGGCCACAGTTGGTCCGACTTCGGCATGCCCAATCCCATCAACGCGCTGGTCCGTGCTTCCGTTCGCTTCATCAACACCAGAGTGCCCGCCAACCCGCGCACCACTTTCAACCTGGGCCAGATCGAGGGCGGCACCTCCGTAAATTCCATCCCCTACGAGGCGAAATTAAAGGTCGACGTCCGTTCCGAAAGCGAAGACGAGTTGGCCAAGCTGGAATCCGCCTTGCGCGAGTGCGTCACCGCCGGTGTGCGCGACGAAATGGAATCCGCCCGCGATCGTTCCAAGGGAAAACTGGAGTGGAAGGTGGAGTTGCTCGGCAGCCGTCCGGGCGGGGAATTGGCTCCGGACTCGCCGCTCCTCGCCGCGTTGCGCGCCGCGGACGAATACGTCGGCAATCAATCGCGTGTCGAGCGCTCCTCCACCGACGCCAACATCCCTCTCTCCGCGGGCATCGATGCCATCTCGATTGGCGCCGGCGGCATCGGCGGCGGCGCGCATTCCCTGCAAGAATGGTACGACCCCACTGGCCGCGAGATGGGCCTGAAGCGCGCTCTTCTCACGCTGCTGGGCATTTCCGGAATCGCCAACGAGAGGGCCCGATGAGCGCAACCGGTTTCCGCCGCGGTCTCGCTTTGTTTTCCGCCGCCCTGGCCGCGGCCTTTGCTGGTGGCCTCACCGTTCGCGGCCAAGCGCCATCCGCCCCGGCCACGCCGCGCACCATTTATTTCCTGCACGGCCGCATCTACACCAACGATCCGCAACATCCCTGGGCGGCCGCCATGGCCGTCCGAGAAGGCAAGATCTACTGCATCGGCGGCATTGACACCGTCATGCTGGAATGCGGCGGCGGGCAAGAAGACGCTGAAACCATCCATCTCCACGGCCATTTTGTGATGCCCGGTTTCAACGATGCTCACGTCCACCTGGGCGCGGCGGCCGCGGACATGCGCTCCGTTCAACTGAACGGCGCTGCGTCCGTGGAAGAATTGCAGAAGCGCCTCGCGGATGCCGTCGCCGCGCACAAAGAGGGCGAGTGGATCACCGGAAGCGGCTGGGACCACACTCTGTGGCCCGAAAAAGTTTTCCCAACCCGGCAGCAACTGGATGCCGTTTCTCCAAAGAATCCCGTCCTGCTCACGCACATTTCCGGACACGTCGCCGTCGCGAATTCTCTAGCCCTCAAAATCGCCGGCATCACCAAAGACACGCCTGATCCCAAAGGCGGCGAAATCGACCGCGACGCGAACGGCGATCCCACCGGCCTGCTGAAAGAGGGCTCGGCCATGGGTCTGGTCGCCCAGAACGTTCCGGACCCCACCGAAGAGCAGCGGCGCCGCGGCATCGAACTGGTCTTGGCCGACGTCGCCAAAAATGGCGTGACCTCGGTCCAAGACAATTCCGAATGGGACGATTTTCTCGTCTATCACGCCCTGAAAGACCAGGGCAAGCTCACTGCGCGCATCACCGAGTGGCTGCACTTTACGACCGCTCTCGACGATCTGCAAAATCGGCGCAGCGAAGGCGGCGTCAGCGATCCCTGGCTGCGGACCGGCGCTCTCAAAATGGTCACCGACGGCGCGCTGGGTTCGCGCACCGCCGCGCTGCTGGCTCCGTACACGGACGATCCCTCCACCAGCGGCATTCTCACCATGGACCCCACAAAACTCCGTCAGATGGCCATCGAGCGCGACAAAGCCGGCTTCCAGTTGGCCTTCCACGCCATCGGCGACCGCGCCAACCGCGTGTCCCTCGACGTTTTTGAGGCCGTCGCCAAAGCCAACGGGCCACGCGATCGCCGCGACCGCATCGAACATGCCCAGGTCGTCGCCCCCGAAGACTTCCCGCGTTTCGCCGCCCTCAACGTCATCGCCTCCATGCAGCCTTCGCATCAAACCACCGACATGCGCTGGGCCGAGCAGCGCCTCGGGCCCGAGCGCGTCAAAGGTGCCTACGCTTGGGCCACCCTGCAAAAGGACGGCGTGCGCCTGGCTTTCGGCACCGACTACCCCGTCGAGCCCATCAGCCCCATGCGCGGTCTGTATGCCTGCGTCACCCGAGAGCTTCCAGGCGGCGGCCCGCCAGGCGGCTGGCAGCCGCAAGAGAAAATCTCTCTCGACGACTGCATCCGCGCCTACACCGTCGGTTCGGCTTACGCGCAGTTTGAGGAAGGCAGGAAGGGTGAGCTAAAACGCGGCCAATACGCGGACTTCATAGTCCTCTCCAATGACCTGACTAAGGTCCCGCCCTCAGAATTCGTGAAAACGACGGTTCTCCGCACCGTAGTCGGCGGCCGCACCGTCTATCAAGCTCCATAGAGAACGTTTTGTGGGTGACTTCGGCAGGTAACGCCATCTCAGCTGGCGTTTTTTAAGCGCTCGCTCACTTTTTCCTGTTCTACTCTTTTGCTTTTTCTACCCCATAAAAATAAATCTTAAGGATCTCCCCCATATAGTCCGCGCCCTCGACCATCCGGAACCACACCTTCACGTGCCGCCCAACCCACTGCTTGCAGCTGTTGATGCTCGGCGTCGTCTTTTCGCTGACCCCGCTGAGCCCCACGCGCTCCAGGTTTTCGGCGTGAAACGTCATCGCCCCGTTCCCCATGTTCAAGGTCAGGGTCATCTCCGGGCCATGTGAGCAATCGATCGCGCCGATCGGCCCATCAATCCCGATCCACGTCGGCGGTCCCAGTCTCCTGCGAGATTCTTCCGGGCGCGCCACCACCGAAGTGGCGGCGGTCGTTGCGTCCGTCGCGACGCTCGCATGCGCCACGGCCGTGGTCTCGCTGCCCTGGGCATCTTCTTCGTTCTCCTTGGCCCACTCCTCTTCTTCCTTAACCCGCTCCAATACCGCGCGTGCTGCCCGGGTGTCCTCCGGCGAACTAGCCATGGCCGCCAGCTTATCGGCCAAGCCGCGTGCTTCGCGCGCGCGATTGTTATTTAGCAGCGTGTAAATCAAGTTGATGGTGTACGAAGGAGATGTGGGATCCAGCTGCACGGCCCGGGTAGCCGCCTCCAGGGCTTGTTTCTGCGTACCCGCCGCCCGCGAGTAGGTCTGCGTGAGCGCTTCAAAGGTCGGCGCGAATTGCGGATTTATCTGCGCCGCGCGCTCCAGAAAAGTGGACGCGGTGTTCGTGTCCCCCTGCGTCGCGGTCAGATCGCGCAACAACAACAGGCCGTGGCAATAGTAAGGGCAGGAAACTCGTCGAGCCGAGTTCGATGGCTTTCGTCATTTCATCATCGGACGCCACAAAGTCGCCGTCCCGGTAATCATAAAATCCCAGCGCTTCATGGGCGGCCGCTAGATTCGGCTCGGACTCCACGGCTTTTTCCAGCAGCGGCTGTGCCTGCTTCATCTTGTCGCGGTGCACGAAGAAATCGCCGCGCAGCGCCAGCACCTCTCCGGGCGACAAGTTGCGCACGACGTACCCGCCGCCCGCCGCTTCTTGTGCCGGCAGCGCCACCCCGGCGCGCAGGCCAGGCTGCTGTATGTAGTGCTTGATGGTCTCGCCGAAGGTGGAAAGATCGCCAAACGCCTCGCGCGCCGCTTCCACCGCGTCGCCGGATTTGTTCCACGCGGCGAAAAACTTGCCCAACAGTTGCTGCCGCCGCGCCTCGGGATCAAGCAGCAAGTAATGCACGATGGCCCACGATTCCGCGTAGAAGATCGAAGCCCGGTTCATCTCGTTGTAATAAGGAGAGTTTTCTTTTACTTGCAGCAGCGTTTCGATAGGCAGCAACTCGTTCTTGCTCAGCACGTAGAGATGGGTCTTGTCCGCCGCGCCGGTGGTCACGTCTTTGGCGGTCAGCGTGGAATTGCCGAAAAATTCCGCGAGTCCTTCGTTCAGCCACAGCGGCACCCGGGTGTAATTCATGTGCAGCAAAGCGTGCGTATATTCGTGGTAGATGGTGTGGAAAGCGCTGGTCCCCTGCGCGTCCAGGCGCATGACCACGTAATCTTTTTCCCCGTCGCTGTGAAACAACCCAGCGGGACGCACGTGCCCCTCACCCTCCCACTCTTCGGGAGCCAGCATTTTCATGGTGGTTTCGTCGCGCGCCGCCAGAATCGCGACCGGCTGAGGAGGGTCTACACGAAGTTTTCCGAACGAGTTGTGGAACACCGCCCGGATTTGCTCAAACTGCTCCGCAATGCGCCGCGCGTCCGCCTCCGGCGCATTGCTGGACACCACAAAGTGCGCACTGCGCACCTCCACCCAGTTTTCGGGCTGATTCGCCGCCACCGCCAAGGGTAACCAGGCCCACATACCCAGAAACCCCAGTACCCGGATACTCGACACAACCACCGCCGTCATGCCCTGAGTTCAACTCATCGCAGCCGACCTGTCAAGACTCTCTGTTGCCAGCCTCGGCGCCCCCAAAAAAACCGAGGGGGCCTTTCGGCCCCCTCAGTCACAACCTTTTGCGCTGGTGTTCGTTTCCGTGTGACTTACCAGCGGAAGCGAATAACCAATTGCATGATGCGCGACGTTACATCGCCCGAGGGGTTGCCAAGGCCTGCGAACTTCAGCGTGCCGTTGAAATCCTTGTCCACGCGACCGCTGCGGAAGTCCTTGATGTTCAACGCCTGGCCGCCTGACCCCAGATACAGACCCGTGTACGGGTTGATGCAGTTGGCGGTGCAATCGAACCCGGGCCCGATCGCTGGCAAGGAGATGACCCCGGCTAGAGCGTCATTGCCGTTGTTAAGGATAAACAGCGGATGGTTGAAGACGTTGAAGACGTCCAGCTTGAATTCCAATCGGCTGGACTCCCACTTCGGGATTCGGAACGCCTTGGTGATGGAGATATCGAACCGGTACAACGGCAGGGTCTGGCCTGCGTTGCGTGCCAGGTTTCCGTTGATCAACTTGAAATCCACCGGCTGCCCAGTATAGGCATCTCGAGGACCGCTTCCACTCGCTCCCGCAGGAGCCAGCCATGTCGTTTGGATTTGGGAGCAGTTAGCTAGGCCAGCCGTGTTGCAGGCCATAACATCGGCCTCGCTCACGTTGTCGGTGCTTTCGCCAAAAGCCCCAATACCCGCTGTGTTTAGCGTGCCGTCCGGATTTACGTTCGGCCGCTGGTTGGTCTCGTTGCCAAGAGCCGGGAACTGAGATCCGGAGAACAAGCCGTCTCCCGTAGAAACGGGGTAGGGCCGCCCGGATTGCAACGTCCCGAGAACGCCGAAAGTCCAGTTGTTGAGCACTTGGCTTACAATCGCCGTGTGGAACAGGTTCTGAGTGTCAGCTACGAAGCTGAAGTTTCCGAGATGGCGAATGTCCTGCTGCGCCGTCGCCCGGTCCAGCTTCAAGCTCGCCAGGGGATTGCCAGGCTCGGACAGCCCGAAGAAGTCTTCTCCGGTAGCCATGGTCTTCGACCAGGTGTAGCTGCCCTGGAATTGGAAGTGATGGGAGATTCGCTTTTGCGCTGTCGCAACCAGGGAATTATACCCGGACGTCCGATTGCTGAAATTCGTGCGGATGGCCGTAAATGCTGGATCGGGTCGGCCGCCCACGTAGAAGAAGCCGGGGTGATTGGGGTCTGCTACCGGCGTGGGGAAGTTGGTATCCGTTTCGCCGAAGAGCCCGAAGCCATACACACCTTGGAATCCCACGCTGAACACAAACGACGGCCCGATTTGGCGCTGGATCGAGAAAGACGCCATCCGGATTTCCGGATTGCGAATCGTGGGGGAGATAGGGCGAACCCGACCGAAGGCCGTTTTCACACCCTGGGTGAACGGAGCCAGGCTGGCCGCACTGGGACTGTTCGGGAACGACGTAAGCACCGCACAGGCGGGACCATCCGTTGCGGAGGCTAGTTCCGCTGGGTCCGCGCTACCATTCGCCAGGAAGCAGCTGTTGCCGCTCGGTGTGTTGATTGACGTCGTGAACAGATTCGTGCCGTCGAAGTTCAGTGAATCCAGCACTACGTTGAGGTAGGCCATCTGGGTCACTTCCGCTGCCGCTGCGCGGACTACGGATTTCCCAGGATCTCCGAAAACGGTGTGCAGTACGCCGTGCTCGAAGCTGGGGCTCCAGGCCACGCCGAGCCGCGGTTGCCAGTTGTTTTTATCCGAGCCACACGCCGGGACAAGACCGTTACCCTGTAAGCAGCCGCCCGGAGCATTAGCATCCACAATGGAACCACCTTTGAATGCGCCGTTCTCAATGTCATACCGCAGCCCGTAATTCACGGTCACGCTTCGCCGGATTTGCCAGGTGTCCTGCACGTACGCGCCGTAAATGTTGTCCGAGGCATGTACGAAGCCAGCGCCGGCGCCAACCGTGAATTGTCCCGGGCAGTTGCCGCTACCCAGGGGAAATGGCGTATCCACGCATCCGCCAGGAGCGAACGACTCGTACCTTCCGAAATGGAATTGCTGGAACAACGAATCGTAGGGGAAGTGGCTGATGCTCGTGCCCGCCTTAATTGTGTGCGATCCCCTTGAGTAGGACACATTATCGATATATTGGAAGCGATGCTGCAGCGCTCCCTGGGGGCAGCAGAAGTCCGCGCCCACATAGGCGTTCCCCAGTGCCTGACCCGGCAACTGGCTCTTCGTAGGTGTCTGAGACAGGAAGCGGTGCCAGTAAAACCGCGCCTCATTTACGGTGTGCGGCGTGGGTGTCGAGACCAGCCCTACGTTTAGTCCGTTGTCATGCACTACCGACGAGACCAGGCCGCTGGGATCCGTATTGGGCCCTGTTTGCACCAGCAAGTTGTCCGAAAGGTCCCGCTGCAGGTTGTAGCGCACCGTAAGACTGTGCTTGTCTGTCAATTTTGCGTCGATTTTCCCCGAGCCCAGAATTTCATTCGTCGGCTGGTTGAAGGTGACCGAGGTATTGAAAGGCCGCAGTGTCGCGGGCGACCCCTGCTGAACCTTCTCGTAACTTCCAAACCAAAACAGTCGATCCTTGATGAGCGGTCCGCCCACGGTGAATCCGTACTCGTGCTTGTGGAAAGCAGCACGGCCGCAGCCGTCGATCTTGGTCAGCACGCCTGCTGAAAAATCACTCGCCGGGCAGCCTTGCGGGTCTGCCGGGGTGGCCCCGGCGAAACCTAGGTTGTAGAAGAAATCGGAGGCTCCCAGATTGCGACCTCGGAAGTATGCGTGAAAATCGCCATGGATACTGTTCGTGCCGGACTTCGTTACCACGTTTAGAATGACGTTTCCGGCTTGGCCATACTCGGCGTTGTAGTTGTTGCTAAGAACTTGAAATTCCTTGACTTCTTCCACCGAGGCACCCAGCGCGTCGCGCGCCGAAACCAACTGGTCGGAAATATTCCCGCCGTCCACATTAACGACCACTCCGCGATCGCTGACTGCGCCGGGTCCCACGATATCGGCCGAATCGCCGGAATAGTCAAACCTCACACCGGGCGCCGAGGCCGCCAGTCCTTGATAGTCGTTCGCCACGCCGCCGATTGCCTGATACGAGGTCGTTGTCGGCAGGTCTGCGACGGACTTGTCGTCAATGATCGTAGACACGTCGGTCTTGGTCGTTTCCACTAGGGGTATTTCCGAGGTAACCACCACCGACTGCCTCTGGCCAGCCAGCTCAAGGTTAAAGTTTATGTCCCGCTGTTCGCCGACCTGCAGCTTGACCTTCTTCGCCTCAACCTTGGTGAACGAAGCCGTTTCGATCGCGACGTCGTAAGTGCCCGGTGCCAGATTTTCAAACCGATACAGGCCGTCCGACGTGGTCGTCGTCGTTCGGACCAGACCCGTTTCCGTATTCGTTGTCGTCACCGTCGCGTTCGGTACAGAGGCTCCCTTGGGATCCAGGACGCGACCCGTGATCGTCGCGAAGCTCTGTCCCCGGGCGCCGCTGGTCCCCAGCAGCATCGATAGTACGACCGCCAAGACCAGCAAACACGACTGCCAATTCTTTAGGCTGAAATTCATGATATCTCCCCCCAAGCTATCATTCCTGAAATTTGAGATAACGTGCCGCTGATGACTTGCTAATCCCGAAGGCCCTGGAGAATGAACGTGAACTAAAGCGCCTAACCGCAATATCGTTGCCATCAACTAGAAATATATTGTTTTGCAGTTAAGGGCATGATTCATAAGGCGTTAGATTTTTCTCTGTCCCAAGCCAGACTTTTGCGACGATGAGATATATGAAGATATGAATTTTTGATATGAAAATACAGACATCACCGTATTGCTTCTCTCTCCCAACTTCCTAGTCCTAGGACTAAGAGGCAGTTCCGCGGTGTTTCCCACGCGAGGATCGGTCCACCATGCATGTTGTCTCACCACACGCAAGACACTGCGTCCGCCTATCCTTCCGTTTCGTTCGGCGCCACCGGTCGCACCCGCGAAATGCCGCCGTTGTGTTCCCCCCACTCCGCCGCTAAGCTGTCGCCGCTGCCACGGAGCCGCTCTTGTCCTCGCCCGAACACGCCAACCGGATAAAAGCCGACCTCGCCCTGGCCGCCTGCACCCTCCTCTGGGGCGCCACCTTCGTGGTGGTCAAGAGCGCTCTCGACTACTCCTCGGTCTTCATGTTCCTGGCCATCCGCTTTTCGGTGGCAGCCGTACTCATGACCGCGTTTCGTCCTCGCGCCCTCCGCGCTCTGAAAAGGGAAGAGCTCCTCGCCGGCGCAGCGCTAGGGTTCTTTATGTTTGGCGGCTACGCCTTTCAGACTGCGGGCTTGCAGTACACCACGCCGGCGAAATCCGGCTTCGTCACCGGCTCCAGCGTGGTCCTGGTGCCGCTGCTCCTAGCCGTTTTCTGGGGACGCCGGCTCGCTCCGTGGGCTTACGCCGGGGCGGTCGCCGCCGTGGTGGGCTTGTACTTCCTCACGGTGCCCGCCGAAGGCTGGTCGCACCTGAATCGCGGAGACCTTCTGACCTTCGCGGCGGCGGCTTTGTACGCCATGCACATCATTCTGGTCGGGGAATACACGCGGCGGCATTCGGTAGCGGCGCTCAGCGTCCTCCAAGTCGCGGCTTGCGCCGGGCTGGCGTGGATGGCCGTGGGAGTGCTCGGCGCGCTGGGCTGGCAGGCGCCGCGGTTCGCTTGGCGTTGGGAGTTGTATGTCGGCACAGCGATCTGCGCGGTGCTGGCCACCGCGGTGGCGTTCTCGGTTCAGTTGTGGGCCCAGCAATACACCACGCCGAGCCACGCCGCGATCCTGTTCACCTTGGAGCCGGTGATCGCGGTAATCACGTCATACATTGTGATGGGCGAACGCCTGGCGGCGCGCTCCATGCTGGGTGCCGCGTTCGTGCTGGGCGGGATCTTGCTGGCGGAACTCCTCGGCTCGCCAGTGGCGCCAGAATCGCCGGAGCCTATTTTCGAAGGGCGAATTTATTTCGAGCCGTGGTGGCGGCTGTAAGAACTTCCCGCGCCAAGCGCCAAGTGGCACTGCCGCTGGAATCGCCGGCGCTATCTGCCGTTGGAATAATTCTTGATATCCACAGGCGCGAACATCGTAGCGGTGGCGGCGTGGGCCTTTTCGTAAGCGGTGATTTCCGCTTCGTGCTGCAAGCTGGTGCCGATGTCGTCGAGGCCCTGGAGCAGCACTTCCTTGCGCGACGCCGCAATCTCGAACTTGTAAGACAAACCGTGATTGTCGGTAACCGTCTGCTTCGGCAGATCGACGGTCAGCGAATAGCCCTCTTCTTTTTGCGTGCGCTGGAAAATCTCTTCAATCTGCGCTTCCGTCAACTCGGCGGGCAAAATGCCGTTCTTGAAGCAGTTGTTGTAGAAAATGTCGGCGTAGCTCGGCGCCAGAATTACGCGAAATCCGTAGTCCTTAACGCCCCAGGGAGCATGCTCGCGGCTGGAGCCGCAACCAAAGTTAGCCCGCGCCAGCAAGACCGACGCCCCTTTGTAGCGCGGAAAGTTCAGCACAAACTCCGGATTGGGCTTCTCGCCCGGCAAATAGCGCCAGTCGTAAAAAAGGATCCGCCCAAACCCCTCGCGCGTCAGCGCCTTCAGAAACTGCTTCGGCACCATCTGATCGGTGTCCACGTTGACCCGATCCAGCGGCATCACCATCCCGGTGTGCGTCGAAAACGGTTGCATGCGACGAAGCTCCTAATCCTAAGTAAAGACCGCCACTACTCGACGTGCGCCACGTCGAATTCCCGCACATCCACAAAATGCCCCGCAATCGCAGCCGCCGCGGCCATCACCGGGCTGACCAAATGCGTCCGGCTGTCTTTCCCCTGCCGCCCCTCAAAATTCCGGTTCGACGTGCTGGCGCTGCGCTCGTGCGGCGGCAGCACATCGTCGTTCATGCCGATGCACATGCTGCACCCGGCGTCGCGCCACTCGAATCCCGCCGCCGTGAAAATCTTGTCCAAGCCTTCTTTCTCCGCCTGCGCCTTGATCCCCCGTGAGCCGGGGACCACCAGCGCCTGCTTCACGCTACGCGCCACGTGCTTGCCGTCGACGAAGTGCGCCGCCGCCCGCAAGTCATCGATCCGCGAATTGGTGCAAGAGCCGATAAACACCCGATCGATCGGAATATCCACGATGGGCGTCCCGGCCTTCAGTCCCATGTACACCAACGCCCGCTCGGTAGCCTTCTGATCGTTCAAGTCCGCAAACGACCCGGGATCGGGCACCCGCGCGGTCACGCCGCTAACCATCCCGGGGTTGGTGCCCCAGGTAACCTGCGGCGCAATGTCCTTAGCATCCAGTTCGACGGTCATATCGAACTTCGCGCCATCATCGGTCCGCAACTGCTTCCAGCGTTCCACGGCATCCTGAAAGCCCTTCCCCCGCGGCACAAACGGCCGCCCCTCGAGATACGCGAAGGTCGTCTCGTCCGGCGCCACCATCCCCGCCCGCGCCCCGCCTTCGATGGTCATGTTGCACACGGTCATCCGCCCGTCCATCGACAACCCGCGAATGGCCTCCCCGCCGTACTCCGCCACGTGCCCGGTCCCTCCGGCAATGCCAATCTTCCCGATGATCGCCAGGATCAGGTCCTTGGCGGTCACGCCCCTGGGCCGTTTCCCGTTCACCACGATGTGCAGCGTCTTGGAGCGCGACTGCACCAGGCATTGCGTCGCCAGCACGTGCTCCACTTCGCTGGTGCCGATGCCAAACGCCAAAGTCCCGAACGCCCCGTGCGTAGAAGTGTGGCTGTCGCCGCAAACAATGGTCTGCCCGGGCTGGGTAATTCCCAGTTCCGGCCCGATAATGTGCACGATGCCCTGATTCGAGCTGTTCATGTCGAACAGCCGCACGCCCGACTCCCGGCAATTCTTCTCCAGCGCCTCGAATTGCAGCCGCGCGTCGGTATCCACGATGGGCAGCAGCCGCTCCTTGCTAATGGTGGGCACCGAGTGGTCCATCACCGCAAAGCTAAGATCGGGCCGCCGCACCTTGCGCCCCTCGGCCCGCAGCCCGGCAAACGCCTGCGGCGAGGTGCCCTCGTGGACCAAATGCCGGTCAATATAAATGAGCGAAGGCTGGCCAGCCTCCTCGTGAACCACGTGCGAATTCCATATTTTTTCGTAGAGTGTTTGTGCGGACATAGGAGTCGCGTCCATTTTAACACTGCTGTAACAGGGTTGGCCACTAAGGGGATAAGTGCGACTCCCACCGCGCAACTCCGAGGAGGTTGATCTTGATGGAATGTCCCAGATATGAGACACTAGAGAAGTGAAAGCGGCAGTCTTTCATCCGGCGGCTATCGCTGCAATTCGCCTGTTTCCGGAAGAAGTGCGGGGAGCGCTGGGCAAAGCAATCTTTGACCTCCAGAAGGGCGAGGTTCTGGCAATGCCGCTTTCCCGGCCGATGCCCGCTATCGCTTCCGGCGTTGAGGAACTGAGAATTCGCGACCGGACTGGGATCTATCGCGCCTTCTATTACGCCAGATCCCCGCGGGGCATCCTGGTGATTCATGCCTTTGTGAAAAAGACCCAGGCGACGCCCAAACAGGAGTTGGACTTGGGAAAGAAACGGTTAAGGGAGCTGCTCCATGAAGAAGTCTAAGGTAGTCGTCACGCGTACGGCCGCGGAACTGGCCAAGGCTCTGGGCCTGACCCCGGCCGCCGGAGCCGAAATTGGGCTTCGCAGCGATCTCAACTCCAAAATCGTCGAAATCGCACAGCGCAAAGGCCTGACCCACGCTCAGATCGCGCGTCTGGCCCGCACTTCCCGTACCCGGGTCACAGCCATCATAAACCGCAACACCAAAGATATTTCCACCGACCTGCTGCTCCGGGTGCTCTACGCCCTCGGCTACACCGCCAAAATCACCTTCCAGAAAGCCGCTTGATGTCGGCCCGTTGCCGCCCAGACGACCCCCTGTACACTCGAATACAAGCACCCCAACTGTCAGGGAAGGCCAATCGTTATCGACTCTTATACTCTTAGCCCCTCAAACCCTTAAACTCCTACTCTCAGAGGCATCCCCAGGCGCAGCAGGCGCCATCAGATTCAGTAAGGGACCGGAGGGTCCCGAACACGGCCCCAGGTCGAGGAGCCGAGGGATCATGGTGCATTCACAAGGGACGTACAAGAACTCTGTTTTCGCGGTGCGCGGTTTGTGTAGTTTGGCGCTGGCTCTGGGGCTGACGGTATTCTTTAGCCCGGCCGCGCCTGCCCAGGAACAAGAGCAAAGCCAGCCGTCAGCTCAACAACAGGACCAGCAGCAAGGGCAGCAGCAAGAAGACCAGCAGGGAACTGCCGCGCAGCAGTCGCAAGGCCAATCGCCGGATGCGCAACAGCCCCCTCCGCCTCCCGCGGCTCAGAACAAGCCGGTCTACGCCCCGCAGGACGCCGACAAGCCGCCCTATTCCAAAGACCGTCCCGCGCGGCCCTCGACCCGCAACCAGGCCCCTCCGCCGTCGGAGTATTCGCCGGAAGAAGACGAAGCCGGCGCCTACCGTGGCGCCCAGCAACCCGCCGCGCCCGCTCCCAATTCTGACTACGCCGCCCCGCGCGGCCCCGTCCCCGCCACTCTGACCATCCCCGCTGGCACCGTCCTCCTCGTGCGCATCAACGAGTTTCTTTCGAGCGATCGCAGCCAGGTCGGCGATCGCGTCACCGCCACCCTCGAGCAACCCCTCGTCGTCAACGGCTGGGTCGTGGCCCGCCGCGGCCAAACGCTAGTCGGCCAAGTCGAAGCCGCCGTAAAAGCCGGCCGCGTCAAAGGCACGTCGCAACTGGGTCTGGAGCTAACCGACCTAACCATAGTCGACGGCGAGCAGCGCCCCATCCTCACCGAGCTATGGAAAGCCAGCGGCGGCACCACCCACGGCAACGACGCTGCCACCATCGGCACGACGACGGCATTAGGCGCCGTGATCGGCGCCGCCGCCGACTGGGGCCGCGGCGCAGCCATCGGTGCAGGAGCCGGCGCCGCCGCAGGCATAGGCGCAGTCCTGCTAACCCGCGGCCGCCCCACCATCATCGAGCCCGAAACCCAGCTAAGCTTCCGCCTGGTCGACCCCGTAAAAATAGACACCACGCAAAGCCAGCAAGCCTTCCTCCCAGTCTCCCAACAAGACTTTGACGGTGGCGCCCGTGGAGAACGAAGAGAACGCGGCCCCCGCCACTACGCCGGAGGCTATCCGCCGCCAAGCCCGTACTACGGCTGCGGCTACTACGAACCGTGCTACGCCTACCCCGGCTACTATTATCCCGGGTACGTAGGCGTTTACCCCAGCTTCTGGTGGGGCGGCGGCTACGGTGGCGGTTTCGGCCACCGCGGCTTCCGCCGCTGGTAGCCCTTCGGTGTCCTTTCCTAAGGTTTTAGTCCTGGGACTATCCTGGGTGCCCCACACGCCGTTTTTGCGTGTGGGGTTTTTGACGTTGTAGTTGGTGGCAGTTCCTCTTCGCCCAATCCGTCTTATTCCCCGTCCACCCGGTCATCCACCCGCGGGATCAAGTCTTACGCATGTAGTATTACTTGCCGGAAAACTAAAATCGCTGGAAAGAGGGAAGCGACCGTCCGCGTCTGCGCCACCCGCCTGCGCACGGAGTCCGGGCGGAATGGTGTAAAGTGGCAGCCCATGAAGACCTTCTACAACGTCACGCTGTTCTTTTTCGTGCTGGGCATTTTGATCTTGTGCTGCTACGCCCCGTGGACGCCGACTCCGGCGGGCAGCTCCTTTATGCATCAGGCGCTGGGATATGCGCCGGTATGGTCGGCGAAGTTCGCGGGCGTGCCGGGCGCCCGCATCGACGGCGGCGCGTTTGCGCTTATGGCGGGAGGGGTGGCGTTCTTCTCCATCGTGCTCGGAGCAGTAGCGTATTTCTTTCGCGGCAAGCGCGGACCGGAAAAGGATCTGGACGAATAACTTATCCCCCTCTCTCTTCGGAAGACAATCCCAATGTTGGTATAGATGGAGCGAGGCTCGCAAATCAGAACTTATTCGCAGTCCCGACCGCGATCTCAAACGAAAGAGTGAGCAATTCGATCGCACGGTCCACATCGGATGTTTGCCGGAGGTACACGCTCACCCACCCACTTTCCGGAAGGATGTGATGGCGTTCCGCCTTTCCAGCAGCTACCAATTCCTCGCGAATCTTTTTCGTGAAAGGAATATCGACAAGGTTGTCGCCGTGCACATGTCCAATCTCTCGCCGCCCCAGACGATACTCCGTCCCTCCGAACCGATGCGCCCGCGCCACCACGCCGCCCAACCCACCCATCGCCGCAGCGATCTTCTCCGAGGCCCCCGCAACCCCCACGCCAACCTCCCGCTCTTCCACCTCGATTGGATGAGCGCAAGACAGCCTGCGTCACGCGCCGCGTGCCTCCTGAATTCGCACACAGGCGCGTAGAGCTTTGCGCTAGAATAACGGCTGAGAAACGAATATGCCTCTCGATTGGTCACAATGTCCTGCCGTGGAGAGCGTCCCGGGAAAAGTGGGCGGCGCTTGGGTGTTTCGCGGCACCCGCATGCCGGTTGCCGCCGTCTTCGAAAACCTCGAAGACGGCTTGACCATCAATGAAATCGTGGAAATGTTCGACGGCCTGACCCGCGATCAAGTCAAAGCCGTTCTAGACTTCGCTGCGCAAAGCCTCGCAGCGCCGCAGGTGGTCGAGATACCGAACCCCTAGTTGTTACCAATCTCTCCGCCAACAACCTAGGCCCGCACCTCCAGCTGCAAAACATAGTGCGCCCCGCTACCCGTCATGCTGAATCGCCGGTACCGTTTGCCTTCGTCAAATCCCTCGTCGAGCGTCCCGTGCCCCGGCTTGCAACTCCCGTCGGCACTCACGGTAATCTCTCCAATGAAGTCATCGCTCCCATACGCCGGCTCGTCGGCATCGCTTTCCATCACGGTGATGGTCATGTCCGGATGGCTCGGTCCCTCCCAAATCAATATTTCCCGCTGCAGGTCCCGTCCAATCTCAAAGCTGCCCACCTCGACGCGCGCCAACTCGCGGCGGCTCCTGTCGCTGCCGGAGCTCACCACGCAATAGATCTCGTCTTCGTCGCTTTCCGTCTTGGCATAGCAATGCACGCCCTGAAATGTGATCTTCACAAAGATCTCCCCTGCGCCAGATTGTCGAACGAAGTCTTCAACAGCTTAGTAAGGGCTGGCAGGCCTTGTACACGCCATATCTCCGTCGTGTTGCTAGCACGTAGGCCCGTCGGGTGCCGCACCCTCCGATTTTGAGGGTGCGGTTTTTGACTTTACTGTCGGGCAATCGAGCGGGCGCCTAGGGCGAATCTACGCAGCCGGGCAAACCTTCCCCGCCTATCGGTTTCTTTGGGCAGACTTTTCCACAGATCATTCGAATAACGAGAAGGCTACTGTTAACCGTTATGATAAACCATGTTAGCTTTTTGGAATGGAAGTCGCCTCACAGACTCTCGATGCTCTTCTCCGGGATCCGAAGCGGGCCTTCTTTATCCCTCGCTTACTCCTTCCATATCAACGCCTTACGGGCCATACGGTCCTAAGTCCCATGGAATCAAAACGATGTATCACGCCACGAGATAACTTCCATGGAATCAAAACGATGTATAAAAAGTACGGGGGTGGGGGTCCGACTGCCCATCGTCCCAGGTCGCGTTCGCAACCCGCCAGAATCCCCGTGACGCCGACGGTCCCCGCGCATCCAACTCGGCATCCGCCCTCCTTCGTCACGCGGGGGCGGAACCACACCACCACGAGGTGAAAGATGACTTACGGCGGAAAAGATCTAGGCAGCGCGTTTCGCACGGTTCGCAAGAACACCATTCAGGTCGCGGAAGACATCCCCGAAGCGCAGTACAACCACATGGCGGCGCCGGACTGTCGTACCGTCGGCCACATGTTGACCCACGTAGCCATGGCCACCCAAATCTGGGAGGAAATTCACAAGAAACGCCACCTGAACACCCTCGTGGGTCTGAACTTCCTGGGCATGCTGGAAGCCTTCCAGGCGGACGAAGCCAAGCCGCGCACCAAGGCCGAGATCATCCAATTCCTGACCGCTAGCGGCGAAGACTTCGCCACCTGGCTGGACACCCTAACGCCCGAGTTCCTGGCCGAAACGGTCACCGAACCCGACGGCAAAACCACCAGGACGCGATTCCAGATGCTGCTCGGCGCCAAGGAGCATGAAATGCACCATCGCGGCCAGCTCATGCTCATCGAGCGCCAGCTGGGCATCGTGCCGCACCTAACCCGCCAGTTCCAGGAACGCGTAGCCCAAATGCGCGCCGCGGCGAAGGCCTAAGCATGTAGGCGCTGGTCTTCAGACCGGCGCGTCAGGTGTGCAGAAGTCGCTGTAAGTGTAAGGGCCGTTCGTCAGACCGGCCAGTCACTCGCACCGGGAGGGAGCCAAAAACTCCCTCCCGGCGGGAGAAGAGAAAACACCGGGCGTGCGTCTAAGCGGAGTAAGTAGGAGGTGCCCATGCCTCGAAGTAACACACCCCTTCTTTTCGCCATCGCATTGGCTGTTTTCGCTGGAGGCATTGCCATACACGCACAGGGCACCAGCCAGGCTCCGGCCACGGATCCGTCACAGACCCAAGAGGAGCGCACGCGGACGCTGGCCCAGGGCAAGGAGCTGTTCGCCGCCGCGGGATGCGTAAATTGCCACAACGCCGGCGGCGACAAACCTCTAAAAACGGGCCTGCCGCTGAACCAGCGAGGGCTCTCCACCGACGAAATTGCCAGCGCCGTGAACGGCCGCCTTAAAAACAAAACCGAAGACGAACGTCGCGCCGTGACCCTGTACATCGCCAGCCTGATGAAAACGAAAAATTCCGACGAGGCGCCACAGCCGAAGCCCTGATCTCGATTCGCTGCGTGCCGCGCCGATTTCATGCGGGTTCCAGCGCCAAGTCTTGCAAACCTAAACTGCGTCCTAAGTTACAGGAATTTCGCGGCGAGGTTACTTGACGAATTCGCCCGTTCCACCTTGCGACCACGGATCGTAGCTCAACGCAAACCGCACGCGATCCGTGATGGTCGGATGCGAATAAAACAGGAACACGTTCAGCGGACTCGGATCGGGATCGTCTAGACCCACTTCGCCGAGCACCTGGAAGGCTTGCGCGGCGACTTGCCCGGAATCGGGAGTGAGCCCGTGGGTAACTTCCAGCCCGTACTGATCGGCTTGATGTTCCTGGTGCCTGCTGAACGCGCTGACCACCGGATTCACCAGGAAGAAAAAGATCGATAGGAGCAGCAGCAGGACCGGCAGCGAAGCCCAATCGTCGACGCCGCGAACTTCCCAGTTCTTTCCCCAGCGGGCCAGCACCCAGCCGATGCAGCGGAAACCCAGATAAAAAGAGACGAACAGCAGCGCCGCGCCGAAGCCCAGAAGCTTGGGAATGTGTCCCAAAACGTAGTGGCCCATTTCGTGGCCGGCGACGTACACGATCTGCGGGGTGTTCATCTTGGCGATGGTTGTGTCCCAGACCACGATGCGTTTCGAGGCCCCAAAGCCCGCGACGTAAGCGTTGAGCGAGGTGGTTTTTTCGCCCGCGCCCATCCAGAACATTCGTTCTGGCGGAATATTTTGTCCGGCGCGGTGCACCAGGTTTTCCAGGCTGGCGGTGAGCGCCGGATCTTTTTCGGCCAGCGGCTCGAACTTGTGGAACAGCGGGTCGATGATCACCGGCTGCACAAAGATCAGCAGCAGGCCGATGGGCAAAGAGACCAGCCAGAAATAAACCCACCAGCGGCGCGGGCTCTTGCGAATGACCGCGTAAAGAATCCAGACCAACAGAATGGCCAGAAGGATGGAGATGATCTCGCCCTTGGTCCAGTCCCAAAACCACGAAGCCCATCCCTGCACCGAGATTCCGTAGCTGCGGCTCAGCCACTGCTGATACATGCCGGAAGGCAGTTCCATAACATCGAGGGTCAGGAACACCAGCGGCGCGAACACCGCGGCCTGCACGAAACGTATCGACGAAGTGCCTTCCGCCAGCGAGCGATATTTCGCGGCCAGCTTCCAGCGGAGGACCAGCCAAGTGGCCACCAGGCCGTAGAAGAAACTGATCAGCGTGAAGCGGAAATAGATGCGCCCAAGATCGTGGGCTTTCCTGTAGAGGTCAGGCGGCAGGGTGTAGGCGGTGATGTGGCGTTCTTTCTGTGGCGCTTGCGGTGCGGCGGTGGCTGGAGAAGACGGCGCGCTTGCAGGCGGCGCCGTTTGCTCTTTCGTTGCGGCCGGTTGCGCGGGCATCGATGGACTTGTGGAGAGAGCGAATAGAAATAACGCTAGAGAGATGCCGAGCCTTTTCCAGTTTTTCTCGAGCATGAAAGGATGAAGACCCCTGTTCACAATATTTGTTGGCGGGAGTATGCCTTGTCCCCAGGGATCACGCAAGATTTCAGGGCCAGAGGCGTCCTGTCCTCTGGAGTCTTGCCGTTGCAGCGGACAATTCCGAACCGGGCGCTTTTCCTGGCGCGGGCGCCTTCCTTGCTTCGTTGTTGCGGTCCGCCTGCGCGGGCCGCGCGTTCTGTTGCGGCGGTGCCTAGGCTGCACCTAAACCCCGCCCTCTCACCCTTCAATGCTCAGGGCCAGAGAGGGCGGCTACAACGGCGGGATTAAAGCAACGCGCTGGAGCGCGGTTGCCACTGCTTGTTTTTTTCTCTGGCGGTGGCGGTTACGTCCTTCATGTAAGCGCCGGCTTGGGTCAGGACGTGGTGCAGGTCGTTGCCCAGGCTGATGAAGGTGAAGCCTTTGTCGAGGAATTCCCCGACGCGGGCGGTGCCGAAGAGAAACAGCCCGAGGATAACTTTGTTTTTGCGGGCTTCGGCGACCAGCTTGTCGGTGGCGGCGCCCAGTTCGGGTGACGTGTACATCTCCGGGAACATATATTTCTCGTACAGCCCCATGGACATGCACAGATCGTTTTGGCCCAGGAACAGGATGTCTACCCCGGGAACCGCGGCGATTTCCGCCATGTTCTTGATGCAGTCGGCGGTTTCCACTTGCAGCGCGACCATCAGGCTGTTGTTGGCGTTGCCGGCGTAGCCGAGCAGTCCGGCCTTGTTCATGCTGCGCTGCGGGAAATAGACCGACCGGGTTCCGGCCGTCGGATATTTGGTGCAGCTCACCGCTTGGCGGGCTTCCTCGGCGTTGTTGATGTAGGGGATCAGGACGCCGTCCGCGCCCATGTCCAGAGCTTGCTGGATGCCGGGACGGTCGCTGTACCCGCCGACGCGCACCATGGATTTGGCGCCGCCGTTGGAGATGCCGCTAAGCATGGCGGAAAGTTTTTCGTAGCCCATGGGGCCGTGCTGGGTATCGACCAGCAGCCAGTCGTAACCCGAGTGCGCCAGCTGCTCGGCCACCGTGGGGCTGTGCGAGTTGAGAAACAGGCCAATTTTCGGCTGGCCGTCACGCAACTGCTTTTTAAAGTCGGCGCCAGAAACGGCGGCTTCAGACATGGAAGTCTCCTTGAGACGTAGGGATAAAATTTCGCGACTAAGTGTACTCGAAATTGTTGGGCGTCGAAGTGAAGAAGTGAACTAACGAAAGGCCGCTACTCCGCGGCCGCGCCCGGGATGGGGCTGGCGTAATAGCCCTGGCGGGTCTTGATGGTGACCGCTTCGCGGGCTACGCGGACTTCCACTTTGTGATAGGTGGAGCGGTGCTTGAGGCCGCGAGGCACATAGGCCAGGGTGTACTCGTGACGGGCTTCTTCGGTGATTTGCGAATACAGGCTCTCCATGGCGTTGCGGGTGGCCGCGTAGTAGATGTCGCCGCCGGTGTCGTTGGCGTAGTTGATGAGCCGGGTGAATTTGCGTTTGGAGACGCTGTTCCCGACCGCCAGGCTGTAGACGGAGATATTGTCGTGCAGCAGGGCTTCGAGGGCGTCGCCGTAGGTGTGCTGGTTGAAAGGCGGGCCGTTGACGCCGTCGGAGATGATCAGAATGATCTTGCGGCGGCCGCTGCCGCGATCGTGGAGCCGCTCGGCCGCGGCGTGGACGGCGTCGTCCAGAGCTTTGCTGGGACGCGCTCCAGGGTTTATCGGCGCCGCTGGGCGGGGTTCGCCGACGCCGGCGGGATGATCGGACGGCGAGGTCACGAAGGGCACGGCGGCCGCGGTGGACGGAGCGGTGTGATCCTGCGCGTCCTTCAAAGCCGTCCAGAGCTTGTCGATATCGCCGGTGAAGCCGTCGCCGGGATAGAACGAAAGGTCAAAGCGGCAGATCAGGGCTTCGTCGCTGGCGCTGATGCCGGCGAGTATGGCCCGCAGGCTGGGGGTCATCTGCGCGGCGTCTTTGGATTTGAGATCGTCGTCGATGAGCACGACCAGCGACAGCGGGAAAGCTTCGGCGGTGAAGACGTCCACGGACTGCTCGACGTTGTCGTCGAAGACCCGGAAGTCGTTTTCTTGCAGGTCGGGAACTAGGTCGCCGAAGCGGTCTTTCACCGTGACGGGGAGGATCACGAGATCGGAATTGACGCGAATCTTAGTCTGGGCGTCGGTCGGCTGCTGGAGCGCGGGTTGTGCTTGGGCTGGCTGGGGTTCCTGTGGCGAGGGTTGCCGCGACTGGGCGAAGCTGGGGCATGCGATCAGCAGCAGTGCGGCGAGCAACCTGGTTGGCATACGAAAGGGGTCCCTGCAATCGAAGTCTACTGGAAACTGTGACGCGGGATGCAGGGGAAAAGTTGGCCTGGGGGTGGCTCGCCGGCGGAAGGTTGGATTCGGAGGCCGTTTGACTTAGCGGGGCCGGGCGAGAAGTAGAGTCTGCATACGCTCTCGCTGACGGATCCGCTTGGCTGCGGTCGCGCTTCGCACCGGCCCTTTCAGGTTCCGGGCAAGCAGGAGCGCCAGCGCTACTTGGCGGGGAGATGGGTGGCCAGGAACCAGGTGTTGCCCCAAGGGTCTTTTACGCCTGCGGAACGGTCGCCGTAGTCTTTGGTTACCGGGGCTTCCTGCGACGTAGCGCCCGCACTCAGGGCCCGCTCGTAGGCGGCGTCGGCGTCCGGGACGTAGAGGTGCAAGTGGCAGGGCATGGGTTGGAAGGCGTCATGGGCTTCGTCGATTTCCAGCGTGGCGTTTCCGATGCGGATGGTGGCGTGCAAGACGACGCCTTCGGGGGATTTGGCCAGGCCTTGCTCGGCCGCACCGAAGGCGTTCTCCAGGAAGGGAATCATCTTATCCGCGCCCTTGAGGTGCAGGTAGGGCTGCACGGTGAGAAGTTCCCCAGGGTGATCCAACTGCCAGCTTCCGGGTGTGGCGATGTACCAGATATTGCCGTGGGCGTCTTTGACTGCGCCTTGATGGTCGCCCCACGGCTGGTCGGCGGGCGGATAGATCGAGGTGGCGCCAGCCCGCATGGCGCGATCGTAGGCCGCGTCGGCATCGTCGAGGTAGAGATGAATGGCGGTGGGCGCCGGGGGATACGCGTCGTTGGCGTCTGCTAGCTCGACGATGGAGTCCCCGATGGATATCTCGGCGTGCATGATCCGATCCGAGCCTTCGGCAAGCGGGACGCGCAGGCGTTCGGTGGCGCCGAAGGACGTCTTCAGAAAGTCGATCAGCGCAGCGGCTCGCGGGATCACCAGATAAGGCGTGATGCTGTGGAACCCCGGGCGCATGAAAGCGGCGCTGGGCTGTGCTTGGCTGGCCATGGCGGCTCCTTGTGAGAATGGTTGGGGACGTTGTTGCGGGAGTATAAACCGCTGCGCGGCAAAGTGCATGCCGGAATTTTGTGGCGGCGAAGAGGCTCGCCGGCTGCACTTGAGACGCCTCAGGTGCTGCGTTTCTGCATGCAAGTGGCCAGGCCGTGCGCGCACTGGTCGATCGTCGTGCAACGGCACTTCATGATCGACCGCAGCATTTCTTCCATGGCGCGGGCCTTCCGGATGCTGGCCTCCAGTTGCTGGATCTTCGAGGTGGCCAGCTTTCTCCAGCGGTCCCCGGCGGTGGTCGATTGCGGGAAACCGTGGAGCAGCAGCTTGATCTCCGGTAGAGAAAAGCCGGTGTCCTTGGCGAAGCCGATGAGAAACAAGCGATTGGCGGCTTCGCTGGCGTAGACGCGGCGGCCGTTTCTGCGTGCAGGGACGGGGAGCAGACCGGTTTTTTCGTAGAAGCGGATGGCCGATGGTTTCAAACCGCTGCTGGCGGCAAGCTCACCAATGGTCATAACGGTCTCCCGGCAGGCGCTTCCTTTGCGGTGAATCCCAAACAAACCACTGCTTGACTTAAAGTCAACTTCAACTTCTAGCATGGTTCTCGTGCCGAGGCAATCGGCGGAGGAGAAATCATGAGCAAGCAGCAAAAAGGTTCGCGGCCAGAAGCCGGAGGAGCATTGTTGGCGGTGATTTTCTGCGTCGCGCTGGCGCTCGGATTGTGGTGGGGCGCTCGTAAAATGGCGGTGTGGAAGCCGCGGCACGCGTTCACGGAGACGTCCGGGAAGCCGGAGGTGAACTCGGAGACTTCCTTCTACTGCAATACGAAGTCGCTGAGCGTCGCGGAATGGGCGCACAAGATGCAAATTTCCGCGAAAATGAAAATCGCGCGAGCCGATAGGAAGGAACTGCCCAACGGCTACGCGTTCCGGTTCCGGCCCGAGGCGGTTTCGTTGATCGAACTGGCGGACTGGGTGTCGTCGGAGGCGCGCTGCTGCCCCTTTTTCGACATGAGTATCGAGGTGGAACCCGACGGCGGGCCGCTGTGGTTGCGGCTCACCGGAAAGGAAGGAGTGAAGCAGTTCATTCGAATGGAGTTCAAATTGGAGGCAGAAGAAGCGAAGCAATGAGGTAAGGAAGCAACGATGTAATGAAAAGAGAAAGGCCGGCATCGCGAGGTGACGATCCACGCCAAAGTCTTGGCGATCTCGGCGCTCCGACCTCTGTGCCTCTGCGCCCTCTGCGTTTAATTCTCCGGGTTCTTCACCCGCCTTATCTGAATCGTGGACCGGGTGTGTTACAAAGGTGCGCTACGAAAAACGGAGAGACGCACATGGCGAACAAGAAGGTGAAGTGGGGAGTATTGGGCGCGGCTTCGATTGCGGTGCGCAAGGTGATACCGGCGATGCAGCTGGGGGAGTGGAGCGAGGTCACCGCAATTGCTTCCCGCGACCTGAAGAAAGCTCACGAGGCCGCAGGCAAGCTGGGAATTCCCAGGTCGTATGGGTCGTACGAAGAACTCCTGGCCGATCCCGACATCGAGGCGATTTACAACCCGTTGCCGAATCATTTGCACGTGCCGTGGTCCACCAAGGCGGCCGAGGCCGGGAAGCACGTGCTGTGCGAGAAGCCGCTGAGCCTGACAGTGGCGGAAGCCAAGACGCTGCTGGCGGTGCGCGATCGCACCGGCGTCAAGATGGGCGAGGCCTTCATGGTCAAGACCCATCCCCAGTGGTTGCGGACCCGCGATTTGATTCGCGCCGGCGTGATCGGAGAATTGCGCGCCATCACAGGAACCTTCAGCTATTTCAATCGCAATCCGGAGAACGTGCGGTCGGTTTTGGAGTGGGGTGGCGGCGGGATGATGGACATCGGCTGCTATCCGATCGTTGCCTCGCGGTTCGTTTTTGGGACCGAGCCTTCGCGCGTGGCGGGATTGGTCGAGCGGGACCCGGACTTCAAGACCGACCGGCTGGCGTCGGTGATTATGGATTTTCCGGCGGGACAGGCGAGTTTTATGTGCAGCACGCAGATGGTGGCCCACCAGCGGATGGAGTTTTTCGGGACCAAGGGGCGCATCGAGGTCGAGATTCCGTTCAATGCTCCCGCGGACCGGCCTACGCGGATTTTTATCGACGATGGGCGCGACGTGTTTGGCGGCGGGGTGACCACCGAGACGTTTCCGGTCTGCGACCAGTACACCATTCAGGGCGATGCGTTTTCGCGGGCGGTGCGCGGGGAGGGCGAGGTGCCGAGCTCGATTGAGGATGCGATTTTGAATATGGCGGTGATTGAGGCGGCACTGCGGTCGGGGGCGTCGGGCAAGTGGGAGAAACCCTAACAGAACTCACCGCAGAGACGCAGAGTTCACAGAGAAAAGAAGCAACAGATCGAGTTCGCAGCGTGGTGCTTAGTCCGCGAGGCTGACGTGGGACTTCCAGGCTACCTGCTTTAGCGGACCCACTACCCAGATCCAGGAGACCGCGCCCAGCAGCGTGATAACGCTGGTGATGGCGAAGGCCCAGAAGAAATGGCCGGTGCGGTCGACTACGAAGCCGGTGACGGTGGGGGCGATTACGCCGGCCAGATTGCCGATGAAATTTTGCAGGCCGGTCCAGCGGCCCGCGGTTTCCGGGCCTGCCAGCGTTTGCGTGACCGCCCAAAGATTCGATGAACAGATGCCAAGCGAAGCGCAGGCGACGATCAGAATGGCCATCGCCAGCCGGGGGTCGGAGATCACCGAGACCAGCACTACGCTGGAGGCGATGATGGGGCCCACGCCGGTGAATGTTTTGCGCACGCGGGTGATGGTGGCGCCGGCCGCGATCCAGCGATCGGAGAGCCAGCCGGAGATGGTGGCGGTGACCGCGGTGGCGAAGAAGGCCACTCCACCTATGATGGACATGGTTTGCAGCGAGAAGTGCCGTTCGCGAACCAGATAGAACGGCAGCCAGGTGATCAGGAAATAGAGCAGGTAGTTGAAGGAGAAAAGTCCCGCGAAAGTGCCCCACGCGGAACGCTTGCCAAGGATTTCCCAGAAGTCCGCGGGGAGCGGGGCGTTGGAGTTGATGAGACCCGGGCCGCGTGGCATGCATTGGAACCACGGCAGCAGCCAGAGGGCGCTGGCCAGGCCCAGCACGACGAAGAATAATCTCCAGCCGATGTGAGCCATGAGCATGCCGCCGAGCAGCGTGCCGAAGGCCGGGCCGCAGGCGTATCCGGCGGCGATGGCGGAGTTGGCGCGGCCGCGATTCAGCTCCGAGAAATGCTTGGCGATGATTTTGCTGTAGGACGGGTAGGAGACGGATTCTCCGACGCCGAGGAGCAGGCGCATCAGCAGCAGGAACAGGAAACCGTGCGCGAAGCCGGTGCCGACGGTGGCGACGGACCACACCAAAACTCCCAGAGCGATCAGCCAATTGACGTCGAAGCGGTCCACCAGCCAGCCGGAGACGATCTGGAACGGGGCGTAGGTGTAGAAGAAAGCGGAGAGCAGGATGCCCAGTTGCGTGGCGGAGAGCGATAGTTCGTTTTTTACCAGTGGCGCGGCGATGGAGAGGGTGCCGCGGTCGATGTAGTTGATGAAGATGGAGAACCCGAGAAGGACGGCGACGCGCGCGAGTTCGGGGGAAATCCTGGCTTGTTTGCTTTCCGCTGGAGAGGCGTTGGCGAGGTCGCTCACGTAGCTCCTATGCTTTTGCACTGGCCAAAGGCTCTTACGGGCGGAGCATAAGGCTATGCGTAGCTCTTTTGCCAAGGGCCCGATCAAAGGTCACCACGCTCAGCTGAGAAGCGGCGGCGAAGGCGCTCAGATACGAGTCGGCCCAATCCTTCGGCGCGGGACGCCGTTGCCGGGTTAAGGTACGAAAGATGCGCTCGAGGCCCGGAGGTTCTTCCAGGAAGCTTACCCGATCATCTTCGAGCCAGCGATCGTAGGCCTGCCAGGCCTGGGCTTGATTCATCGTTTCGGCGCGACCCATCACGGCCTCCGCGGTGAGCAGGCGCAGGAGGCCAAGCTGCGTGAAACGGCAGAAGAACAGCCGCGAGTCCGCTCCGAGCGATGCAAACCAGGACGCGGCGACGCCATGGTGGACGTGCCCGTCGTACGTCAGGGCGATCCACACGTTGATGTCAGGGAAAAGAAATGATGTCGTAGATGCGGGCATTGTCGAGGTGCAGCGTTCCTGGGCGTTTGGACCGGACAATTGGGAGGCTGACGCGCTTGCGCTTGGATTTGCCGCGCTTATCCCGCAGGACTTGCTCGACACCGCGAAGAATGAGTTTCTTCGCGGAACTGCCTTCGCGCGCCGCGCGGGATTTCAGGCGGCGATAGACGGGATCGGGAATGTCGATCGTGGTCCGCATGATTTGATTCTACCATATTTATGGCAGCCCACGGCGAGATTCACTTGGTGTGCGCTACTTGAGCAGCGCTAAAGTCGAGCGCAACCAGGGTGATGTCGTCTTCCTGGTGGCGGCCGGTGGCGTGGCCCGACCAGCGGGAGATTTCGTCGAGCAGGGCGCTCGTGAATTGAGTGGCGGAGAGATCGCGATGGGTTTCGAGAGATTGCTGGAGGCGGGCTTTGCCGAATTCTTGCTGCGAGGTGTCCATGGCTTCCAGGATGCCGTCGGTATACAGCAGGTAGCGGTCGCCGCTACGGATGGGGATTTCCTTCGCGGTGTATTCCGCCTCGGGAAAGAGACCGAGCATCAAGCCGTTTTCTTCGATTTGGCTAACGCCGTTGGTGTGCGAGGCCAGGAACAGCGGCGGATGGCCGGCGCCTGCGTAGCGCAGCATGCGCGCGTCCATGTCCACGAAGATGTAGGCGGCGGTGACGAAGTGATCCTCGAATTTGCCGCAGAGGGCGCGATTCAGGCCGGTGAGCAGGCGCGCGGGGTCGTCGGCGTGGGCCGACTGGCCGGCAAAAGCCACCTTGAGCATCGAGGCGATCAGAGCGGCAGGCACGCCGTGCCCGGTGACGTCGGCGATCAGCACGCCAACGTGTTTTTCGTCGACCAGCAGGAAATCGTAGAAGTCGCCGGCGACCGCACTCATGGGCACGTAGCGCGCGGCGATGTCCAGTCCGGCGAGAGCCGGAACGCTGCGCGGAAGCGTGGAGGACTGAATCTGCTGCGCGATTTGGAGTTCCTTGTGAATAGCCAGCAGCCGCTCCTCGTTGGCGAAGGTGCGGTAGGCCGAGACGTAGCCCAGGCAGGCGACGAAAACCAGCAGGCCCAGAAATTCGACGTTGCGGCCGGGAATGATCTTCAGGCCCAAAAGATTGGCGTGGACTACGAACAGCATCCAAAAAACAAAGCCCATCAGGAAAACGCGAATTTCACGAGGGAGAGGTTTGCGCGGACCGTCGCGGCGCCCGGCGAACAGGAACAGCAGCGCCGCGGCGACCGCGGTTGCCAGCACGACCATGCTATTGGCGGCATTCAGCTTGTCCAGGGAGGCTCCGAATGCGGCTGCGAAGAGGCCAAAGATTGCGAAGGCCGCCTGGAAGATAAGCAGCCAGCGCAGCGATTTCCGCAAGCGCTCGCTGACGACCTGAAAAAGAAAGAGGCCAAACGGGAGAATGATGGTGCAAGTAATGCCCCAATCGACGTACCGCCAAAACGCCTCGGAATAGCTGTAAAGAGAACGGATGAGTTGCAATTGAATAAGCAGCCGGACCGAGTAAAGAAGGCTGAACAGCCCGAAAAAAATCAGCGTGAGGTCACCGGTCTTGCGGCGGAAAAAGAACAACGCTATCGCCGCCAGGGCAACGAAAAGCAGCACGGAACTCACGACGATCTGTAGCAGCTCCCACTTCAGCAGCGACGACGGCAAACGGACGACCGTCTGACCGAGAACGAAGAGTGGCGCAGGCATGGAAAGTTTATACGTGGTCGACCGCGGCAAGGCAAACCTGCGAGGTCCAACGAGGTCTTCGGGCCAACGTGCTAAGTGGACAAGCTGCGCGCCAGCGCAGTGGGCTGTTTCAAGACTCGAAGGACCAGCGGCCTCCTAACATGGTGCGCTCCACAGGAATGGTGACCAGCGTGGAGGGTGGCTCGCGAAGGGGATCGCGGCCCAGCACCACGAGGTCGGCCAGCTTGCCGGCGGTGATCGAGCCTTTGATTTTTTCTTCGTAGGAGGCGTAGGCGCCGTTGAGGGTCCCGACGCGAATGGCTTCCTCGATGGTGATGCGCTGGTTGGCGCCCCAGACATTTCCCTTGGTGTCGGTGCGGGTTACTTCGGATTGCAGCGCCATCATGGGCTCGTAGGGGCTGGCGGTGTAATCGGAGGCCTGCGTGGGGCGAATGCCAGCGTCGATCAGGGTGCGCAGAGCGAACATGTTCTTGAGGCGCTCCTCGCCGTAGAAATGCATTTTTTCGCCGTGATAGTAAACGTAGCTGGAAAACGGCGTGGGGATCACGCCCAGAGCTTTCATGCGCGCGACCAGCGAGGCGTTGATCATGGTGCAGTGCTCGATGCGAAAGCGCGGGTCGCGGCGCGGGGACTCGCGCTGCAGGCGCTCGTAAACCCGCAGCGTCTGATCGATGGCCAGGTCGCCGTTGGCGTGGGTGCCGACTTGCCATCCTGCCAGATGAGCTTTGCGGGCGTGCTCGTAGTGCTGCTCCTCCGTGCCGATCGCCAGCCCGAAATAGTTGGGACTGCCTTCGTAGGCTTGGGAAAGATGGGCGGTGCGTTCCGAGATGGAGCCGTCCACGAAAAGTTTGCAGGCTCCGACGCGGACGAATTCGTCGCCGAGGCCGGTGCGCAAGCCGGCGGCGAGCATCTTGTCCAAATCGGCATACATGATGAGGCAATACACACGGAACGAAAGCTCGCCTGCGTCGCGGGCGTCCTGGTAGGCACGAAGATCCTCGGCCATGCCGCCGGCGTCGCCGACCGAAGTGATGCCGGCGCGAGCCATGGCCTTGGAGATGAGCTTGATGCCTTCCTGGCGGTTCTCGCGGGTGGTGGGATCGGCGGCGAATTTATCGACGAGTTCCCGGGCTTGATCGGCCACCCGGCCGGTGAGCTTCCCGGTTGCCGGATCGCGATCGAACTTGCCGCCGGGAGGATCGGGGGTCTTCTCGTCGATCCCCGCGATCCGGAAGGCCGCGGAGTTGTAAAAGTTGGTGTGCCCGCCGCGATGCATGACCACTACCGGGCGATCGGGAACCGCCGCGTCGAGATCGGCGCGGTTGAGCATGCGGCCTTCGCTGCCTTTGGTGTCGTCGTACTTCGATCCCATGATCCATTGGCCGGGCGGCGTTTTGGCGGCCCTTTCGCGGAGGGCGGCCTGAATCGCGGCGATGGAGGGAAGGTCGCAATTGACGGTTACGACCATGTCGACGCCTGCGCTAGAAGGATGGCAATGCGCGTCGATGAAGCCCGGGAGCACGGTCTTGCCCGAAAGATCGATCTTGCGCGTGCCGGGTGCGGCTAGGTTGAGGACATCGCTGCTGCTGCCGACGGCCAAGAAGCGGCCGTTGGAAATAGCGACGGCCTGCGCGCGCGGCTGGGCGTCGTCAACGGTGAAAATGTTGGCGTTGTACAGGATCAGGTCGGGTTTCTCGGTGTCCAGCGGGAACATCGAGAACGCCGCCAGCGAGCCGAGAAATTCGCGCCGCGTTGGGGTGTAGAAGGTAGGCATGAACGACCTTTCGCCAGATCGAGCTGTGACGCGGGATGGTAGGGGTTCGCCACGACAGAGTCAATCGGATGTCTACCGGCCCGACCGAGCTTCGCAACAACCGCTGCGGGCGCCTGGAATCATGAGGCGCGCGGACTCGGTCACCGATCGGCGAGCGCCACCTCATAGTGGCGGACGCGGCGATCGTAGTCGAGGAGCAGCGCGGCGGCGTTGGGCGCGACGACGGCGGCTTCGCGGTCGGGTTGCGCGAAAGCGTCGATGGCTTCCAGGGAGCGCCAGAAGCTGATGACGGTGATTTCGATTTCGCCGCCAGCATCGCGTTTGAGGAGATTCGAGGAGACATAGCCATCGACCGCGCCAAGTTCGGGGAGCACCTTTTTATTGAAATGTTCTTCGTAGGCGGGCCAGTTCTGGCGTGCGGTACGCGCGGACCACAGGCGAGCGATCATGCAGATTCCTCCACGCTTAATGGTACACCGCTACTCATCGCGGAGGGCGGCCATGGGATCGACCTGGGTGGCGCGGCGCGCGGGGACGTAACACGCCAGCAGGGCCGAGAGCATCAAGACCGCAGCTACGGCGCTGAAGGCCAGCGGATCGATCGACCCGATGCCGTAGAGCAGACCTTTCATCAGGCGTCCGGCGCCCCAGGCGCCGGCAAAACCGATCAGCAAGCCGATGAACCCCAGGGTCATCCCTTCTTTCAGAATCAGGCCTAAAACCTGCGAGGGAGCGGCTCCGAGGGCCATGCGCAAGCCGATTTCGTGGGTGCGCTGCGCGACCGCGAAGGACATAACTCCATAAATACCGAACGCCGCGAGAATCAGCGCGACTGCGGCAAAGCTCCCAAACAAAACGGCGCCGAAACGGTCGTTACCCATGGAATCATCCAGGAGCCGATCCATGGTTTTCACATCGGCCATGGGCAGATCCGGATCCAGGGATTGAATGACCGCGGCGAGGCTCTTGCTCATGTTGGCGGGATCACCGACGGTGCGCACGGCCATTTGGACGCCCGGCCACGGACTTTGCGCGAAGGGCACGTCGATTTCCGGAAAGTCGCCGTCTTTGGGGCCCCCGTTGCGCACGTTTTCGTACACGCCGACGATCTGCCAGGCGATCGGCGGTCCGAGGTTGGCCACGCCCGGGATCAATTGCTCTACGGAAAGGCGCTGCGTGAGCGGATCGACGTTGGGCATGTACTTCTTGACCAGCGCGGAGTTGACGATCGCGACAGGCAAGCCGCCGGCGATATCGGCCTCGGTGAAGGCGCGGCCGCGCGCGATGCGCACGCCGAAGGTCTGGTAGTAACTGGGGGTCACCATATTGAAGCCGGCGCCGAGCCGCTGCGAGCGGTCGGAGGCCTCCTTGCCGACGATATCGAAGGGCATGCCAAAGTTGGTGCCTTGGACCGGAATTCCGGTGGAGACGGAGGCGCTGGTTACTCCCGGAAGTGCCTGTACGCGATCGATCATTTGGCGGTAGAACGCAACCATCTGCTCGGGTTGGGGCCGACGATCGGTGGGCATCGGTAGGCCGAAGGTCAGAATGTGATCGGTGCGGAAGCCCATGTCCACGTGGGTGATATTCCAGAAACTGTGGATGGCCAGGCCTGCGGCGGTTAGCAGCGTGAGGGCCAGCGAGAACTCCGCGAGCACCAGGGCGTGGCGGAGGCGATGGCGTGCGACGCCGACCCCGCCGCGTCCGCCTTCCTTCAGCGTGTCATTGATATTCAGATGCATGGCCTGAAATGCCGGCGCGCATCCAAACAGAACTCCGGCGAGCATGGTGGCGGCCATGGTGAACAGGAGCACCGGTATATTTAGAGTGACGTCGGCTTCGGAGGGCAGCGTGTAGGCGGGCATCAGCGCCAAGAGCGCTTTCAGGAACCCCCACGCCAGCGCAACGCCGAGTGCACCGCCGATGGTAGCGAGCGCCAGACTCTCCATTAAGAATTGGCTGAAAAGCTGTCCACCTGTGGCGCCCAAAGCGCCGCGAACGGCGACTTCGCGCTGGCGGGCGGTGCCGCGGGCGAGCAAGAGATTGGCTACGTTGGCGCAGGCGATCAGCAGGACGAAACCGACGGCGCCCAGCAGAATCCAGAGAGCACGAATGGTGTCGCGATTTAGAAAGTCGTTGTGCAAGGGCTCGACGCTGGCTCCCCATCCCTGGTTCGACTTGGGAAACTCTTCTGCGATGTGCTTGGTGACGGATTGCATGTCGGAGTTGGCCTGCGCGACGGTGACCCCTGGCTTCAGCCGGGCCATGACCAGGATCCAGTGGAAGTCGTGGTTGATCTGGTTGGGCCGGAACGCCAGCGGAACGTAGAGCTCGCTCTGGACACGGTCGGTGGCGCCGGGGGCGAGAACGCCGACTACGGTGTATTGCTCGGCGTCCAGCGGAGCTGCTTGCCGAGAATTTCGGGGTCGCTGCCGAAGCGGCTCTTCCATAGTTTGTAGGTCAGGACGACTTCGTGGTCTTTGCCGAGTTCGCCCTCTTCCGGCAGAAAGTCGCGGCCGAGCAGCAGCGGTTGGCCGAGCACGCCCAGGAATCCGGGGGTGCAGAACTGGGCTTCCACCTGTTCGGGATGGTTGGAATTGGACAGGCTCATCTGCCGGCCGGTCCAGGCCGCGATCGATTCAAAGGTGGTGTTCTGGCGCTTCCAGTCGAGAAAGTCCCCGGCGGCAACGCCGTTGCGGCTGCCGCCTACAAAGGACCAGACCATGACGATGCGGTCTGGTTGGTGGTAGGGCAGGGGGGCCAGGAGGGTGGCGTAGACGACGCTGAAGATGGCGGTGTTGGCGCCGATGCCCAGGGCCAGGGCCAGGACGGCGATGATGGTGAAGCCGGGGTTCTTGCGGAGGAGGCGTAGGCCGAAGTGGAGGTTGCGCCAGAGGTTTTGCATTGGGGCTCCTGCCTGCCGGAACGAGAGGCAGGGTCTTGAAGGCATAGACGAGAGGAGTTGTGGATTGGTTCCGTTGCTGCCGCAAGCGGGGTGAATGATTTCTTGATTGGAACGGTGGGAAGAGCCCCCCTCCCCCTTTTTTGTAAGTGTTGATTTTAAAGGGAGTTGAAGTGCTTTAGAATCAACACTTACATAAGTGTTGATTCTAAAGGGGCTTACGCGGCGGCTTTGTTTGCTACTTGGTTACTGATATTTCGGCCCGCGCCAGGACACTCATGGCTTTGTTCCTGCCTCCGTATTACTCCCACATACTATACCGTATATGTTACATCGGTGTCAAACAAAAACTGGGGGCGAGCCGGTTTCGAGAGCTGCGTCCCTGTCTAGTCAGACAGCGCCCGCCACGGTCGGCGGCCGCTACGGGTGGCGCGGGGACGGCGTTGCCTGGCTACATCCCGGCGTGACGAATCGCCAATCGGGAGATTGGCATTCCCAGGTGCCGCCGCTCGGACTGTGAAGTATGTGGCATTCGCTCGCGAGCTGACTACTAATTAGGACAGTATACAGAGAGTTCTGTGCTGGCCTTGCGACCAGTAGCGAGGGTGAATCCGTGATGGCTAGACTTGGGGATCGATAGAGATGGAGGAATACACATGGATGTCCCCAAGTCCTTTGGCAGCGGAGGCGTTGGTTCTCGTAGGGGGATTCCCTCGGGGCTGGGCTTCGCGTTGACGGCTGCTTTGGCGGCCGGCGTCGGATTGGCGAGTTGCAGTGGCGGGGTTTCCAATTCGACGAACACGAACCAGGGAAAAGGGGCGGTGCCGACCATCACCTCCTTTACCGCGAATCCGACCGGCATCAATGCCGGGGCGAGCAGCACACTGAGCTGGATGACCAGCGGGGCGACGACCATTTCCGTGGCCGGGTCAAACTTCACTTCGACGAATGGTTCCATGAGCGTGAGCCCGGCGGTGACGACCAGCTACACGCTGACGGCTAGCAATGCGTCGGGCTCGGCTACGGCCAACGCCACGGTGACGGTAAGCGCGGCGGGCACGCCGACCATCCATTCGTTCAACGCCAACCCGACGAGTATCAATTCAGGAGGCAGCAGCACGCTGAGCTGGAACACGACGGGAGCGACTGGAATTGCCATCACGCCGGGAAGTTTTACGTCCACAGCGGCGAGCGGGTCGACGAGCGTGAGTCCGACGGCAAAGACGACCTACACGTTGACGGCGACCAATGCGTCCGGCCCATCAATGGCGACGGCCACGGTAAGCATCGCGTCGGCTGGTGGCGCCTTGGCGATAACCACTTCGTCGTGTCCAGGCGGAACCCAGGGCACGGGTTATGCAGGCTGCACCATAACGGCGACCGGCGGCACGCCGCCTTATACGTTTTCGCTGGACAGCAGTGGCAGCTTCCCGCCGTTGCCGGAAGGAATGGTTCTGAACGCATCGACGGGAGTGGTCAGCAGCGCGCTGATCGGCGGGCAAGGCACGTATGGGCCGCAATTGGTGGTTAAGGACTCGGCCAGCGGCCAAGCGACCCAGGAAATCAGCTTTGCCATCACCGGGAATAATGCGTTTTTGGCGAACATATTTCCTGCGAATTCGATTTTTCACCATCGGGTGGACTTCGCGTCCACCAGCCTGCCAGTAGATTCGTCTCCGGCAGCGCCGATATTCAGCGCGTATTTGCCGGCGAGCATCCGGCCGTTTTTCGGTTCGGATGGCTCGTTTCCGAATGGGATACCGGCGATTCAAGTGCCATTCAATCAGGCCAATGTAGCGGTCGCCACCACTCTGTATCAGTCCTACTTCACGTCCGGACCGATTCCGGCGTATGCGCCGGTGGAGGAGACCAGCGCGTCGACGGGAGACCGGCACGTGCTGGTGTATCTACAGGCTGGCGGCGGAAAGAAACCTGCGCTTTACGAGATGTGGCAGGGAATCTACCTTGGGGGGCCCTGGACGGATTCCTCCAACGCGCTATGGCCGGACGTGTCGTCCAATGCGCTGACGACGCAGGGGAACGGAACCTCGGACGCGGCGGGGCTTCCGGTGGGGCCATTGTTGGTGAACGCCGACGAAGTGATCGGCACGGGTACGCCGAGCGCGCCGAATGGGGCGGTGCACCATCCGGTGCGATTCACGGTCAACCATATGTTGAATTATTGGGTATGGCCTTCGACGGAGACGGCGGGGACGGGGAGCTGCAAGTCCGGGGGAAGCACGATTCCCACGGAGTCGATGATTTCGCAGTCTTCGCCGCCGACCAGTTGCACGATGACGGGGCCGGCTGGGGAGATTTATCGGTTGAAGGCTTCGGTGGCTACGCCGTCGTGTGCGTCTACGAGTCCGCAGGCGGCGATTATTATTACCGGGTTTCGAAATTATGGAATCATTCTGGCTGACAACGGAATGAGTGGGGGGTTGATTGGAACGCCGGATACGCGGTGGAATGATAGCGATCTGGCTTGTTTGACTAGTTTGACTTTGGGGGATTTTGAGCCGGTGAATGTGTCGGGCTTGATGGTGAGTTCTGACAGCGGGCAGACTAGTCACTAGGGATTGGAGCAGCGGGCTGAAAATTGTCTTTGAATTCTCAGAAGGGCGAGGACGGGGACGCGCTAAAGCGCGCCCCTACATTTACTCGTTGGAGCCGCCGGCGATGGAGGGGACCAGGAGGACGCGGTCGCCTTCTTTTAGGGTGCAGGATTCGCCGCCCAGGAAGCGGATGTCTTCTTCGTTGAGATAGATATTGAGGAATTGGCGGATCTGGCCGCTGTCGTCGCGAACGTGGCGGGAGAGGTCGGGGAAGCGGGTGGTCAAGGCGTTGAGGGCCTCGGCTATTGTGGCGGCGCTACAGTCGACCTTGGGGGCGCCGTCGGTGAAGCGGCGGAAGGCGGTGGGGATTTCGATGGTTACGGGCATTTTTTGGAGTCTCCTGGTCAGGCTTTCTTCGTAGTTTGAGAAATCAAAAACGGTAAAACAGCTTGAAGCTGACATCTTGCTCAATTGGGGCGCAGCCGTGCTGCGCCCCCACAATTTTCGTCGTGCTGCGCCCCCGGTAGCCCAGTTTTTCGCCGCTCTGCGCATCCTTGTGGCCCATTTTACGCTTTCGCGGTGGTGGCTAGCTGGGTGTCCAGATAGGCCTCGAAGGCTTCGAGCTTGGGGGCGATGGCTTCCGTCGCCGGATAGTCCGCAGCGATGGCGTCGGTGGTTTTTAGGCCGTTGCCGGTGATGCAGACTACCGTGGTTTCGTTGGAGGCGATGCGGCCCTCGCGGATGAGTTTTTGGGCTACACCGGCGGTGACGCCGCCGGCAGTTTCTGTGAAGATGCCTTCGGTTTCCGCCAGCAACTTGATGGCGTCCACAATTTCGGGGTCGGAAACGTCTTCGGCCCAGCCGCCGCTTTCGCGGATGAGCTTGATGGCGTAGGGGCCGTCGGCGGGATTGCCGATGGCCAGGGAACGAGCGATGGTGTCGGGCTTTTGCGGCTCGAAGCGGGAGAGGCCGCGCTTGACTGCGCTGGAAATGGGCGAGCAGCCGGTGGCTTGGGCGCCGAAGAAGCGCACGGGCTTGGATTCGACCCAGCCGAGAGTCACCAATTCGCGAAAGGCTTTGGCAATTTTTCCGATCAGCGAGCCTCCGGCCATCGGGACGACGACGTTGTCCGGCAGGGTCCAGCCGAGTTGCTCGGCGATTTCAAAGCCATGGGTTTTCGAGCCTTCCGAGTAATACGGGCGGAGGTTGACGTTGACCAGGCCCCACTGGAAGCGGTCGGCGATTTGCGCGCAGAGGCGGTTGACGTGATCGTAGTTGCCGTTGATGCGCACGATGCGGGCACCGTAGACCGCGGTGTTGAGAATTTTGGCGGGCTCGAGGTCGGCGGGAATGAAGACGCAGGCGTCGAAACCCTGCTGGGCGGCCTGGGCGGCGACGGCGTTGGCGAGATTGCCGGTCGAGGAGCAGCCGACGGTTTGGAACCCGAAGCGGCGTGCGGCGACCAGGGCGGTGGCTACGACGCGGTCTTTGAACGAAAGAGAAGGGAAGCAGACGGCGTCGTTCTTGAAAAAGAGATTTTGCACGCCCCAGTGCGCGGCCAGCTTGCGGGAAGCGACCAGCGGGGTGCCACCGACGGCGTTGGGGGGCTGGAACTTTTCCGGCAGGGGGAGGAACTCAGAGTAGCGCCACATGTTGAAGGCGCGAGAGGCGAGGTCTTGGCGGCGGACGGTTTTCTTGATGGAATCGTAGTCGAAGGAGACTTCCAGCGGGGAGAAGCACTCTTCGCAGAAGGACCTCGGGGAGTTTCCCCAGGTCTTGCCGCATTCTTTACAGCGTAGTTCGTAGAGATCCGACATGGTCACCTTTCGCGACAGCGGCGGCGCCTGGTTACCTGTCTCCGCTGTCTTGCAGGAGAAGACGGAAAAACAGGCGCCAAAAAGCGCGCGGTACGATGGAATACGGGGCTTCTCAGGGCAGCAAGGAGGGGGAAATGAAAAAACCCTCCGTGCCAAAGTGCTTGGAGGGTCTCAGAAAATCTTCTGGGAAACTCTACAGCTCTTTAGCAGTTTTTTACGTGGAGCAAGTTGCCCTAAATCGCCACGTTTTAAGTGCGATCGCCCAGCGATCGACTCGCCGCAACCGCAGCTACGTCTTTTTATGCTTGAAAACGCAGGAGATGTCAAGGGCGAAGAGCGAGGCGGGCCGGGGCCATGGGAAAGTATGTAACAACAGTTCCGGGGTTTGCCGCGTCTAAGAGAAAAGGAGAGCCATAGAGAGCGGGTTAGGAGTAACATTTCCCGGCTGACGCACCAGCCTGGCCCAGCAGGGTACCCGGCCATTGGTACAGTATCCATCCTGGGTGCATTCCCTGCAGGCCGCAACCGCTTACGAAAACGCGGTGTTATACTGCACGGGCGGGCGTGACGTCTTCTTGAGGATAAAGAGGAGCAAGCGATATGGGGCAGCAAGTACAGGAATTGTTTGATTGGGCGCGCCGGCGCAAGATTTTGGCGTCCGTATTTGTGGCCATAACGCTGTGCGCAGGCATCTTGATCGGCACGGTGGTGTCCGGGCGGGTCTCGGCGATGAAGACTTTTTCGTTCGCCGGAACCAACGCTACGCGGCTGGTGGTGCCGGATCCGGTGCCGGCGACCAGCTCGTTTTCCGCCATTGTGAACCGCGTGGAACCCGCGGTGGTGAACATCGCGACCACTCAGGTACTGGAGCGCAAGCAGGCCAAAAAGCGCCGCTCGCCGCAGCAGGCGCCAGACCAAGACGACCCGATGCAGGATTTCTTCGACCGGTTTTTCGACGGCCGGCAGGATGCTCCTCCGCAGGCGGAGCGCAGTTTGGGCTCGGGCGTGATCGTCGACAAGCGCGGCTACATTCTGACGAATAATCACGTTGTCGAGCAGGCCACCAAGATTCAGGTGCAACTCGACGGCGGGGACCCCAACAAGTACACCGCAAAAGTAATCGGCGTGGACGAAGATACCGACCTGGCGGTCATCAAGATTGAGGCGAACAAGGACCTGCCGACGGCGAAGCTGGGAAATTCCGACGGCGTGCAGGTTGGCGACTGGGTGCTGGCGATTGGCAGCCCCTTCGGCTTGCAAGCGACGGTGACCGCGGGAATTATCAGCGCCAAGGATCGTGGCGGAATCGGCGGAGCGGGGCACCAGTTCCAGAGATTCGTGCAGACCGATGCGGCCATCAATCCGGGCAATTCCGGCGGACCTTTGGTGGACCTGGCGGGCGAAGTGATCGGCATCAATACCGCCATTATCACCGGGAGTCGCGGGTACGAAGGTGTTGGATTTGCGCTGCCTTCCACGACCGCGATCAACGTGTACAACCAGATTATTGCGCAGGGGCGGGTTACGCGCGGGTCGATCGGCGTTAGCTTCCGGGAAGATCAGGGAACCAATGCGATCACGCTGAAATCGCTGGGAGCGCCGTACGGCATGGTGATCATGGGCGTGGAGCCCGGCAGTCCGGCGGAGAAGGCCGGCCTGAAGGGCGGGGACGTCATCACCTCGGTGAACGGCAAGCCGGTCAAGACCGGCAATGACTTGGTCAACCCCATCGCGCAAGCTCCGATCGGCAGCAAGGTGAAGCTGGATTATGTGCGGGACCGCGCGCAGAAAGAAACAACCGCGGTGGTGGAAGATCGTACGCGGGTGTTTCCGACGCAGGCGGGCCGGGTAGGCGATCAATCCGGAGAGGGCGCACCCGCGGAATTTGGGCTGCGCGTCGATAGCCTGACCCCGGAACGCGCCTCGCGCGTGGGCATGGAAGGACAGAAGGGCGTGCTGGTGGTCGATGTGGACCCTGCCAGCTTTGCCGACGATCTAGGGTTCAATCGCGGAGACGTGATTACCGAGATCAACCGCGAACCGATCAGTTCCATCGACGACTATAAGAAAGCCGTAGGCAAACTGAAGCCCGGGGAGAATGTGGTGTTTAAGGTTCTCCAGCGCGGCGATAACGAGCACACGCTGACGGTGTTTTTGTCGGGTGTGGTGCCGGCGGACAGCAAACAATAATTGCGGGCCGGAACGTAAGGCCGGACATACGAGGCTGGATGCGTTTGAGGAGAACTATCGTCTTTGGGCTGGCGTTGCTGGTGGCGGCGGGACTTGGTGTGTGCCAGGCGGCAGCGCAAGGCACTGCTCGAAAGAGCTCCTCGAGATCGTCCAGCGGCGGCAAGGCGCATCGCTCGTCGAAGAAAACACGTTCCAGAGGGCGGGAGAAGGGGCAAAAGGCCCCTACTCCCGACCGTATTGTGGAGATTCAGCAGGCTCTTGCGAAGGATGGGTCGTTCGAGGGAGCGCCTAACGGGAAGTGGAACGATGCCAGCGTCGAGGGCATGAAAAAGTTC
The DNA here is from genome assembly GCA_963788495.1 of uncultured Acidobacteriota bacterium. GTDB lineage: Bacteria > Acidobacteriota > Terriglobia > Acidiferrales > UBA7541 > Acidiferrum. Next base: position 94,072 of record CAWBGX010000013.1, read on the forward strand.
CAGGCGGCGCATGGATTGAACCCTACCGGGAAACTCGACGCGCGGACTTTGGAGAAGTTGGGTCTCGGTTCGCAGACCGCCGGGATTGCGGCGCCCATACCGCCGATCAATTCGACTTCGAGGCTGACGGGCGCGCCGCAAACGGCGGAGAGCCAGTAGTTATCGTATTGTCTTTCGCGATTGCAATCCCATCACAACTGAATTAGAAGTCCTAGCGGCGCAAAGCGTGGTGTGTTTGCGAAAGGATAGCCTTCATGCGTGCAGCTCGGATGGTGATTGGGATGTCGCTGGCGTTGGCCTCCTCGATGAGCCTGGTGGCGCAGAACTCGCCAGCGGGAAAACCCGTGAAAGCGGTGCGCTTTGGGAAGTTGTGGGACGCCAAAGGCAAGGTGTGGAGCAACGCCATCGTGCTGGTCGAGGGCGACAAGATTCGTAGTGTGACGACCGACGCATCGGCCATTCCGGCCGGCGCGGAAGTGCTGGACCTCTCCAAGTACACGGGCCTGCCGGGGCTGATCGACGTACACACGCACATGACCATGTATACGGATGAGACGCCCGGCGTGCCGATGCTCAAGCAGATGGTGAATCCGGTGGCGGCCGTCGAGGTATTCCTGGCACGCAAGGGGGCGATGCGAACGCTGGAAGCTGGGGTCACTACCGTGCGCGATCTTGGCGCGGATCAGTACATGGACATCGCCATGCGCGACCTGATCAACCGGGGCGAGATGATCGGGCCACGGATGTTTGTGTGCGGCTACGGCCTGTACATTACGGCGACGCCGTTCAAGAAAGAAGGGACGCCGCCGGTGGGAGGGGTCGCCGATGGCGTGCCGGAAGTGTTGAAGGTAGTGCGCCAGCAGATCGCCGCGGGCGCGGATGTGATCAAGATGTACGGCTCGACGGGGACCGATGACGACGTTACCGGCTTTGAAACGTATACGTTCGAGGAGATGAAGGCGGCCGTGGACATGGCGCACCAGTTCGGAAAGAAAATTGCCATTCATTCTTACGGGCCGGATGGGGCGCGCGATGCGGTTCGGGCGGGGGCGGATTCGATCGAGCATGCCACGGACATGGACGAGGCGACGATTCGGGACATGGTGAAACGCGGGACATTCTACGTGCCGACCATCGACCACAACCGCTACTACATCGACAACGGAGACAAGATCGGATATGCGCCGGGATACAAGGAGCGGTTGCAGGCGTTTATCCCGCGGAATCTGGAGACGGCCCGGAAAGCGTTACAGGCGGGAGTGAAGTTCGCCATGGGGTCGGATGCGATTTACACCATGTTCGGCGAGAATACGCGCGAGCTGGGGTGGTTCGTGAAGGCGGGGATGACGCCGGAACAGGCGCTGCGAACCGCAACAGTGAATGCGGCGACGCTGTTGGGCAAGGACAAGGAATTGGGGACGGTCGCGCCCGGGTATTTTGCGGATCTGGTGGCGGTGGAAGGCGATCCGCTGGTGGATGTGAACGCGGCTGTGAATGGAGTCAAGTGGGTGATGAAGGGTGGAGCTGTAGTGGTGGACAAAACAAGCGGAGCGGGCGGCAGGTGAAGGCAAAAAAATGGGCCGGAAGATGCGGGTGCATCGGTCCGGCCCGTGCCCAAGGAGACTCACTCAATCAACTACTACCACGTGGATTGAGAATATCGGGAAGGGGCCGGGGACTTGCCACGATTTTGTAAAAACGGCGTCAAATCTTCCGTGACCGTGAGGGCCGGCGTTAAGTCCCGCCGAATGAATAGAGTGGCGGCGGCGATTAAGAGTGACACATTCGCAGGGGCGACCGGCGTTTGACGGGCCCTGGCAGCGCCTGTAGAATTTTATAGCTGAGTGGTAGTCCCGCGTTTGATCCCGCTGAGAATCAGAAGAGTACACGGAGCACCCACAAGCTTAGGAGGAAGTATGGCTACGGCAGTCGCGCCTCGGGTCTACAAGAATTTCATTAACGGCGAGTGGGTGGACGCGCGGGGCGGCGGGGCCTACGAGAACCGCAACCCGGCGAACACCGATGAATTGGTGGGCATGTTCGTGTCGTCGACTTCCGCGGACGTGGATGCGGCGGTGGAAGCTGCGAAGGCTGCTTATGAAAAGTGGCGGCTGGTGCCGGCGCCGAAGCGCGCGGAGATTTTGTTTCGCGCCGCGGAATTGCTGGTGCAGCGCAAGGAAGAATTTTCGAAAGACATGACGCGAGAGATGGGCAAGGTCCTGGCGGAGACGCGCGGAGACGTGCAGGAAGCCATCGACATGACGTATTACATGGCGGGTGAGGGCCGGCGGCTGTTCGGGCAAACGACGCCCTCGGAGCTGCCGAACAAGTTTGCCATGAGCGTGCGGCAGTCCATTGGAGTGTGCGGGCTGATCACGCCGTGGAATTTCCCGATGGCCATTCCGGCTTGGAAAATGATGCCGGCGCTGGTGAGCGGAAACACCGTGGTGTTGAAGCCTGCGGAAGATACGCCGCTGTCGTCCTATAACCTGGTGCAGGTGCTGGCTGAGGCGGGGATACCGAGCGGAGTGGTGAATCTGGTGAGCGGGGACGGCCCCAATGCGGGTGCGCCGGTTTCGCAGCATTCCGACGTGCCGGTGATCAGTTTCACGGGGTCGACGGCGGTCGGGCGGCTGATTGCGCAAGCGTGCGCGCCGGACTTCAAGCACTGCAGCCTGGAGATGGGCGGGAAGAACATCATCATCGTGATGGACGACGCCAATCTGGATTTGGCGGTGGAGGGCGCGGTCTGGGGCGGTTTTGGCACCAGTGGGCAACGCTGCACTGCCGCGAGCCGCGTTGCGGTGCATAAATCGGTGTACGGCGAATTTGTGGCGCGGTTTGTGGAGCGCGCCAAGGCGCTTAAGGTTGGCGACGGATTGGACGCGTCGAAGGAAATGGGTCCGTGCATCAACGAGCAGCAGCTGAAGACCGTGATGGAGTATGTGGAGATTGGAAAGAACGAGGGCGCCAAGCTGCTGACCGGCGGGAATCGGTTGGATAGAGGCGCGCATGCCAAGGGCTGGTTCCATGAGCCCACGGTTTTTGGCGACTGCGCGCCAAAGATGCGCATCGCGCAGGAAGAAATCTTTGGTCCCGTGGTTTCCGTGATTCCGGTGAGCAGCTTCGACGAGGCGATCACGGTCGCCAACGGCGTGCCCTACGGGCTGTCGGCATCGATTTACACCCGGGATGTGAACAAGGCGTTCCAAGCGACCCGCGATCTGTATACGGGCATCGTGTATGTCAATGCCCCGACCATCGGTGCGGAGACGCACCTACCGTTCGGCGGCACGAAGCAAACCGGCAATGGCCATCGCGAGGCGGCCATTGCCGCCATCGATTTCTACACCGAGTGGAAAACCCTATACATCGACTACTCGGACAAGCTCCAGCGCGCACAGATCGACAACAATTAGGGTCTTGAGTGGTCGCGGCCCCTTGCCGGGACACCGCCAAGGATGGGCGTTCCACGGCTTTTCCTGGCAGGCTGTCGTAGCACGCCTGACCCCGAGGCGCGTTGACTGCGCTTGACAGCATTTCTACAATGGTAGTTAGCAACTGGGGTAGAGTGCTGCCATGAGGACTTCCGCTCTCCAGGAACGGCGCAACCGCCAGATTCTGGCGGACATCGTCCGGACGTACATCGAGACGGGCGAGCCGGTATCCTCGCGCGCCATCTCCAAGCGATTTGAGGAAATATTGAGCACCGCGACGATTCGCAACATCATGGTGGACCTGGAGGAGGGCGGCTTTTTGTACCAGCCGCACACCTCGGCGGGACGCGTGCCTACGGCGGCGGCGTACCGGTTTTTCGCGCAGGAGATCGCCACGCAGGCGACCATCAGCGCGGTCGATAAAGAATGGATCAAGCGGGAGATCGGCGCGGGAACCAACGCGTCGGAAATTACCGAGCGCGCCGGGCACGTGCTGGCGGAGGTCTCCAACGCGCTGGGCATTATCGTTTCACCGCCGATGGGCAAGACGGTTATCGAGCACGCCCGCATGTGGCTGCTCCCGGACGGCCGCGTGGTGGTGGTGCTGATTTCGCCCGGGGGAAACACGCGCGACAAAATTCTGCGCCCCAGCCGGCCGTTCTCGCAGAGCGAACTGGACGCCACCGCGGACTTCTTGAACCGCCACTATTCCGGCTGGACGCTGGAAGCCATCCGTGCCGACTTGCTGCAAAAGCTGGCCACCGAGCGGGAGCGGTACGAAGGCATCGTGCAAAGCGCCCTGGCGCTCTGCGATCCGGCGATACTGGGAGACGATTCGGCTCGGCAGGTGTACGTCGAGGGCGCCGCGCAGATGGTGGGCGCGGCGGATTTTGCCGATCAAACGCAATTGCGGGACTTGCTGTCGGCCATTGAAGAAAAGCACCGACTGGTGACGGTCTTGAACGCCTGCATCGACACGCCGGACCCGGTGCACGTACAAATCGGCCTGAAAGAAATTTCCGACGCGGGAGAGAATCTGGCGCTGATCAGCGCCCCGTACACCATGAACGATCAAGTGCAAGGCTCGCTGGGCGTTCTGGGTCCGACGCGCATGCACTACGAGCGGGCCATAACGGCGGTGGCCTACGTCGCACAATTATTCAGCGAAGCATTGAGCAAAATTTGAAAGACTTTTGGAACAAGAGAGGCAAGCGAGTGCCACACAAGGACATGAATTCCAATATTGATCGCGAGGAGCCGAGCTCCAACCCCGGCCAGCCCGCGGAGGGGAAGGGGGCGGCCATGGATCCCGCCGGCGCAGACGACGAAATCGCCAAGCTGGCCGCGGAACTGGACGATCTGCGGCAAACCCTGCTGCGGCGCCAAGCGGACTTCGACAACTACCGCAAGCGCACGGAAAAAGAGCGCTCCGAGGATTGGAAGCGCTCCACGGCCCGCGTGATCGAAGGGCTGATCCCGACGATCGACGGCTTCGAGCAGGCCCTGGCAGCGCATCGCGAGAAAGAATATGAAAGCTATCGCAAGGGTTTTGAGCTGATTCATAAACAACTCCTCGACAACATCGCGAAACTGGGCGCCGAACGCGTGGATCCCCTCGGAAAGCCGTTCGATCCGCATCTGCACCAGGCCGTGGACCGCGCGGAGACCACCGACCACGAAGACGGGACCATCCTGCAGGTTTTTCAGCCGGGGTACCTTTTTCATGGCCGGGTGCTGCGCCCCGCGATGGTGCGTGTAGCGGTGAATCCGCACCCGGCATCCAAGAATACGGTCAACTAGAAAGGGAGCACTTGCCGCATGGCCCAGGCTAACCAGAGAGATTACTACGAGGTTCTAGGCGTTTCGCGGACGGCCGCCATCGAGGAGATCAAGGCCGCGTACCGCAAGTGCGCGCTGAAGTGGCATCCCGACCGCAACCCCGAAAACAAACAGGAAGCCGAAGTAAAATTCCGCGAGAGCACAGAAGCCTATAGCGTCCTGAGCGATCAGCAGAAGCGCCAGATTTATGACACCTACGGCCACGCCGGCCTGTCGGGCGCAGGCGCCGCTACCGACTTCAACGGCACCATCTTCCAGGACTTTCACGATATTTTCGGAGACTTCTTCGGATTCGAAGACATGCTCGGCGGCGGCCGGCGCGGCGGGCGTACCCGCACGCAGCGCGGCGCGGATCTTGCGCTACGACATGACGCTGACCTTCGAGGAGGCCGCCACTGGTGTGGCCACCAAGGTGAAGCTGCCGCGCCAGGAATACTGCGAGGCGTGCAACGGGACGGGTGCGAAGAAGGGAACCGGGGTGGTCGCGTGCCAAACGTGTGCGGGTCGCGGCCAGCTGGCCTATCAGCAAGGTTTCTTTACCATCACGCGCACCTGCCCCGCGTGCCAGGGCGCCGGGCAGATCGTCCGCGAGCGTTGCGCGGAGTGCCGCGGGCAAGGACGCATCGAGCGGGAGAAAACCATCGAGCTGCGCATTCCCCCCGGCGTCGATAGCGGAACGCGCTTGCGCGTCACTGGAGAAGGCGAGCCCGGACCCAACGGCGGTCCTCCGGGTGATTTATATGTCGTGCTGGATGTAAAAGAGCACCCATTTTTCGAACGCCGGGGCGCGGACTTGTACTGCACCATCCCCGTGAGCATCGCGCAGGCGACGCTCGGCACCGAGTTGCAGGTCCCGGGATTGAGCGGTGAGGAAAAACTGAAGATTCCCGAAGGAACGCAGAGCGGGGGGGTGTTTCGCCTTAAGGGCAAAGGTTTGGCGGACCCTCATGGCGGCGGCAAGGGGGACCTGTACTACCACGTCCGCGTGCTGACTCCCACCAAGCTCACCCGCGAGCAGCGCAAGCTGGTGGAGCAACTCGGCGCGTCTCTAAAAGTAGAGAACAAGCCAGCCGAGCGGAATTCTTCCATCTTCGACAAGGTCAAAGACATCTTCGGCTAGGATGTTCTTCTCGCGGATTAAGTGACTTACGGTTACCCCTTGCATGCACCTGTCGCTTGGTGCAGCAGTCTTTTGTCGGCGACCCAACCTATCCTAAATGTGCGATGAGAGTCGAGTACGCCATCACACTTGAAGACTTCCGATCGGTCCAGCCACCGTTTCGGATCAAGGCGGGCCGCAACATTGGGTTCCGCGTGGTTGTTGCGGTCTGTTTCGCAATGGTCTTGCTCGGATTGAATTCGATGTCGAGGGGTCTCGGGGCGCCAGTCGGATTTTTCCTAATCGGCCTTGGCATTTGTGCGACGCTAGTTGCCTATTTTCTTGACTTACGATCCGTGAAGTCGGCGAAGCAAAAGTATGAAGACACCATCGTCGGCGCATATCAACGAATTCACTGTCGCGAATGCCGCATTTTCGAAACTGACGAGGCCGGCTTTACGGTGAGTTGCGCTTGCGGCATGGTTACCAGACCGTGGTCCGAACTGACCAGCTTCTCCGAGAACAAAGCGTTTTTCGTCGTCGGTGTCAGGGGCAACTCGCAACCCGTGACCAAGTCCGCATTCGCTTCCGAAGGTGCGGTAACTGAATTTCGAGCTCTGTTCCTCGGCAAGCTGGATGGTTCCCGGTCTATCACCGCGCGTCCAATCGATTTCAGTTACACGCGAGCGGACTTTAGGCATGCCTATCTTCTGCATGTGTTGGGAGCCGGGGGATGGCGGCGCTTGCTAAGTTCTGCGTGTAGCGTTGCTGGCTTTGGCTATGTGATGCTTATTGTGTTGCGCTTCAATGGTGCCGGCAACGATCCCGCGGTGCCTTACTTTGCCTTCGGACCTGTTCTTCTTTTCGTGACGGTAATGACTCTGATGCGGCGAAGAACGCCGTATTTTGGTGCGCTGCGGATATTTTTCGGAGAAGATGGTCTCCAAATCCAAAATCCTCAAACGCTTACTCGCAGCGCGTGGAATCAGTTTATCGGATACCTGGAAAACGGATATGTCTTCCTGTTGTATTCCAGTCCTCGCCGTTACCAAATTATTCCAAAGCGTGCGCTAGCATCCCAGGAAAAGGAGTTTAAGTCCTTACTCGAGGCAAAACTTGCCCGTTATGATTACCGCAGGCCCGGTTTGCTTCCCGCGGCTGGATCCATGCCGACTAGAAGCCAGACCTAGGCCCTCGCAAGGGTTCATCTCTGAGTCAGGGTCTGAGATACAATTCCCCGGTGCGCAGGCGATTCTTCGTTCAACAATTTAGCGGCGACTCCGCCGTCGTCGACGGCGACCTTGCGCACCATTTGGGACGGGTTTTGCGCGCTCAGCAGGGCCAGCTTTACGAATTGAGCGACGGCGAGAAGGTCTGGCTGGGCCGCATCGAGGGTGTGACCCGCGACCGCGTCGAATTCGCCCTCGTGGAAGAGATTCCGTCGCATCAGCCGTCGCTCGACATCACCTTGCTTCTGTCCGTCGTGAAGTTCGACGCTTTCGAATGGGCCATCGAGAAAGCGACTGAGCTGGGCGTAAGCACCATTGTGCCGTTGGCGGCTGCTCGCAGCGACAAGGCCTTGCTTATCGCCGCGGCCAAGCGCGCGGACCGCTGGAAGAAAATCCTGGTGGAAGCTTCGCAGCAGTCGCGACGCGTCCGAGTGCCCGCGCTGGCGCCACTGATACGGCCCGAGCAGGGGTTCGATGGCCATCGAGCCGGCACCCGCGTCGTGCTTTCGGAGAGAGGGGACGCTCCGCCACTGCGGCAGATTCTCGCGGGCGAGGCCGGCTCGCAGGCGCAGGCGGTGCTCGCCATCGGCCCGGAAGGCGGCTGGACCGGCGAGGAGTTGGATGCCGCGGCGGGCGCCGGGTTCCGCGAAGCTTCTCTCGGAAAGCTAATCCTGCGGACGGAAACCGCGGTGATCGCCGCGGTGGCGTCGCTGAACTACGGGCTCGCCGAGTGACCGAGGCAAAAGCAACGGTGACGCGGCGCCCCGCGTCCTAGAGAACGGTGCGTTGGCAGCTGGGTTATCTCGGAGTTGCAAGAAAGCGCGGGCGGGGTGACCAAAATATGGCGCAGCGCGTGACGCCCATGTTATAAATACGAGGCAGCGGAAAAATGCAAAGCGCGGACGACAACCAACCTCCGACCACAGGGGTCCCGGAACCCGCAGCCCCGGCGTCCTCGGGTGCGGGCGCCGAGCAGCTCACCCCGGCGCATTCGTTACGAAATGAAATTCGTGTTTGGACCCGCGACCTGCTGATTGCCATCGGCCTGGCGCTGGTCATCATCGTTTTTCTGTATCAGCCCGTGAAGGTCGAAGGCACCAGCATGGCGCCGCTGCTTTCCGACCAGGAGCGCATTTTTATCAACAAGTTTGTGTACCGCTTTGAGCCGATCGAGCGTGGCGATGTGGTGGTCTTCTGGTATCCGCTGGATCGCTCGAAATCGTTCATCAAGCGCGTGGTGGGCCTGCCCGGAGAAACCGTAGAGATTCGCCAGGGCATGGTGTATCTGAATGGCAACGAGCTTCCCGAGCCCTACGTGCCGCGGCAATACGAGGACCTCAGCGACTTCGGGCCGGTGCGTGTGCCCCGCGACAATTATTTTGTCATGGGCGATCACCGCATCAGCTCCAACGATTCCCGGGTCTTTGGTCCGGTGGCCAATCGTTTCATTTATGGCCGCGCGGTGTTCGCGTACTGGCCGGTGGATCATTTCGGATCGTTGTCGTCTACGGGAACTACGGAAGCCAAGACCAAATGATTTGCCACGGAGGACACACTGACGGAAGTTTTGCACCGACCTGCCATACTCGCGCTGGAAGACGGGCGCGTTTTTAACGGCCGCGCGGCCGGCGCGATCACGCGCCGCGGCGGCGAAGTCGTTTTCAATACCAGCCTCACCGGATATCAGGAAGTTTTCACCGATCCCAGTTACGCCGGGCAAATCGTGTGCCTCACGTATCCGCATATCGGCAACGTGGGCGCCAATCTGGACGATGAAGAGTCGCCCCGGCCGTATATCGAGTCGCTGGTGGTGCGCGAGTTCTCGCAGATGTCTTCGAACTGGCGCTCGGCCGAGACCGCGCAGCTCTATCTGAACCGCCATAAGATTCCGGTGATCTGGGACATCGACACCCGCGCGCTGGTCCGCCACCTGCGCCAGGCCGGCGCGCAGCGCGGTGTGGTGGCCACGGACGGTACTCCAGCGGACCAACTGATCTTTGAAGCCAAGCAATTGCCTAGTATGGCGGGGCAAGAGCTGGCCAGCCGAGTGTCCTGCGGCAAGACTTACAAGTGGGACACCGGTTCGATCGATCTGGCCACCTCGCCCTGGACGGAACAAATGGGCGAGACCGGAGGCAACAACGAGACGCGAAAGTTTCGCGTGGTGGCCTACGACTATGGCATCAAGCAGAACATTTTGCGTCTGCTGGTGGACCATCATTGCGAAGTCGCGGTGGTTCCCGCGCAAACCTCGGCGGAAGACGTGCTGGGCATGAGCCCCGACGGCGTCTTTCTCTCCAACGGCCCGGGCGATCCCGAGCCCGCCAGCTACGCCATCGAAAGCATCCGCAAGCTGGCTGGCAGGGTGCCGGTCTTCGGAATTTGTCTCGGGCACCAATTGTGCGGACTGGCGCTGGGCGGCAAGACCTTCAAGCTGCGGTTCGGTCATCACGGTTCGAATCATCCGGTGAAGAACCTGCTCACCCAACAGGTGGAAATTACCGCGCAAAATCATGGATTTTGCGTGGCTCCGGAATCGCTGCCCTCCAGCGATGTGGAAATGACCCACGTCAATTTGAATGATCAGACTAACGAGGGGTTCCGGCACAGGTCGCTGCCGCTTTTTAGCGTGCAATACCATCCCGAGGCGTCGCCGGGGCCGCACGACTCGCACTACTTGTTCACCCAATTCACGGATTTAATGAAGGAATTTGCGCAGTCCGGGAGTTCGCGGTGATGAGGGCCGCAGCCTTTGCGATGCTTTTATTTCTTTCATAAGGATCTCGACTAGCCCAATGCCGAAGAGGAAAGACCTCAAAAAGATTTTGATCATAGGTTCCGGCCCCATCGTCATCGGGCAGGCGTGCGAGTTCGACTATTCGGGGGCGCAGGCCTGCAAGGCTTTGCGCGACGAAGGCTACGAAGTTGTGCTGGTTAATTCCAATCCGGCGACGATCATGACTGATCCGGAGCTGGCGCACCGCACCTACATCGAGCCGCTCACTAAGGAATATCTGGAAGCGATCATTGCGCGAGAAAGACCTGATGCCATCTTGCCCACCGTCGGTGGACAAACGGCGCTGAACCTGGCCGTCGAACTCTCCGAGAGCGGCATTCTCGAAAAATACAAAGTCGAAATGATCGGCGCGTCGCTGCGGGCCATCAAGATGGCGGAAGACCGGCTGTGGTTCAAGGACGCCTGCCGCAAGATTGGCCTGGAAGTGCCGGCTTCCGCGCTGGTGAACAACGCGCAAGACGCGGTGCGCCTGTGCGACCAGCTGGGATTTCCGCTGGTGATTCGGCCGTCGTTCACGCTGGGCGGGACCGGTGGAGCCATCGCCTACAACCAGGAAGAATTCGGAGAAGCCATCGCCCACGCCTTGGATATGAGTCCCGTCCACGAGGCGCTGGTGGAAGAATCTGTGCTGGGTTGGAAAGAATACGAACTCGAAGTCATGCGCGACTTTCGCGACAACTTCGTGGTGATCTGCTCGATCGAGAATTTTGACCCCATGGGAGTGCACACGGGTGATTCCATCACCGTCGCTCCCGCGCAGACCCTTACCGACAAGGAATATCAGCGCATGCGCGATGCCGCTGCCGCGATCGTCCGGGAAGTTGGCGTGGAAACCGGGGGTTCGAATGTGCAGTTCGGCATCAATCCCGAGAACGGCCGCATGGTCGTGATCGAAATGAATCCGCGCGTATCACGCAGCTCGGCGCTGGCCAGCAAGGCTACCGGGTTCCCCATAGCCAAGATCGCCGCGCGGCTGGCCGTGGGCATGACGCTGGACGAAATCCCCAACGACATCACCAAGAAAACTCCGGCGTGCTTTGAGCCGACCATCGACTACGTGGTGGTGAAGATTCCTAAGTGGCAGTTCGAGAAATTCCCCGGTGCGGATACGACTCTGGGAACGCAAATGAAGTCGGTCGGCGAAGTCATGGCCATCGGGCGAACCTTCAAAGAAGCGCTGCAGAAGGGCATTCGCTCGCTGGAGCCGCACACTCCATGGAGGGCCCCGGCGGAAACGCCGGATTCGTTGCTGCGTGAGAGGCTCGCGACCCCCCGGCCCGACCGCATCCATTGGCTGCTTACCGCCGTCGAGCGCGGTCTACACGCGGAAGAAATCTGCGAACTGACCAAAATCGATCCGTGGTTCATCCACCAGATTGAAGAAATCATTGCCATGAACCGGCGGGCCGCCGGCGTAACCGTGGAAACCGCTTCGCGCGATTTGCTGCGTGAAGTAAAGCGCCATGGAACCAGCGATGAATACCTCGCGCAGATTTGGAAGACCACTGCGGCCGCGGTCCGCCTGCAGCGCGCGCGCTACGGCGTGGCCCCGGTTTTCAAGCGCGTGGATACCTGCGCCGCCGAATTCGAATCCTTCACGCCTTACATGTACTCGACCTACGAAGAGGAAGACGAATCCGACCCGCAGCCACGCACCAAGATCATGATTCTTGGCAGTGGACCGAATCGCATCGCGCAGGGCATCGAATTCGATTACTGCTGTTGCCATGCATCGTTTGCGCTGCGCGAAGACGGCTACGAAACCATCATGGTGAACTGCAATCCCGAGACGGTTTCGACGGATTACGACACCTCGGATCGTTTGTATTTTGAGCCGCTGACGCTGGAAGATGTGCTGGCGATTGTGGAACGCGAGAAGCCCCAGGGAGTTATCGTGCAGTTCGGTGGGCAAACGCCTCTCAACCTGGCCTTGGAGTTGAAGCGCAACGGCGTGCCCATTATCGGTACCACGCCGGAGTCCATCGACCTGGCGGAGGACCGGCGGCGCTTTGGGCGCTTGCTGGAGGAGCTGAAAATTCCTCAGCCGCGCAATGCCACCGCGCTGGTGCCGGAGGAAGCGGCGCGCGTCGCTGCCGAAATTGGCATGCCGGTGTTGGTACGGCCGAGCTACGTTCTCGGCGGCCGAGCGATGGTGATCGCCTACGACGTAAACACCGTGCAGGAGTACGTCGCACAAGCGGCGCTGATGGGTCCCGCGCGCCCGGTGCTGATCGACCAATTCCTGGAAGAAGCTACCGAAGTCGATGTGGACGCGCTCGCCGACGGCAGCGAAGTAGTCATCGGCGGGATTATGGAACACATTGAGGAGGCTGGAGTGCATTCCGGCGATTCCTCTTGCGTGCTGCCGCCGGTTAGTTTGTCGCCGAAAGTCCTGGAAACGATCCGCGAGTACACAAAACGGCTGGCGCTGGCGCTGAAGGTCGTCGGGCTGATGAACGTGCAGTACGCCATCCAGCGCGATACCGTGTACGTTCTGGAAGTGAACCCGAGGGCTTCGCGTACCGTTCCGTACGTGAGCAAGGCCACTGGCGTGCCGCTGGCGAAAATCGCGGCGCGGCTGATGGCCGGCAGGAGATTGTCGGAAATGAAGCTGCCACTGGTGCGGCACAACGGCGTCTCGGAAATAGCCGTCCATGATTTCTACGCCGTCAAGTCGCCGGTGTTTCCGTTCAACAAGTTTCGCGGCGTGGATACAATTTTGGGACCAGAAATGCGCTCCACCGGCGAGGTTATGGGCATCTCGACTTCTTACGGACTGTCGTTTGCGAAAGCGCAGCTGGCCGCCGGGCAGAGGCTTCCGCAAAAGGGAAGCGTGTTCCTCAGCGTGAACGACCGCGACAAGCGCCAACTGGGTCAGCTTGGGAAAGACTTGCTGGCGTTAGGTTTTCGCTTGCTGGCCACGCGAGGCACGGCGGCGGCGTTGGCGGCCACCGGCATCGAGGCGGAGGCGGTATTCAAGGTAAACGAAGGGCGCCCGAATATCGTCGACCTGGTGAAGACCAAGAAGATCGACCTGATTATCAATACGCCGCTGGGACGCGAGTCGTTTTACGATGAAAAGTCCATTCGGCGCGCCGCGATACGGCACAATATTCCGTGCATCACCACGCTGGCGGCGGCCCAGGCGGCCGCGCTGGGGATTCGCGCGCTGCTCGATCAGAGCACGGAAGTTGCGGCGCTGCAGGATTTGCACCGCGGGCGTGCATCGGCGACGACGAGCCCAGCAAAAGGAGACTAAGCCGTGGACCTTTCTGGAATTTATCCCGCGCTGACCACGCCGTTCGCTCCGGACGGCTCGGTGTCGCTCTCGGACGTGAAACACAACATCGAGCGCTACAACCACACGGGTTTGGCCGGCTACGTGGTGCTCGGTTCGACCGGCGAGAACGTGCTGCTGTCGCGGCCGGAGATGGACGGAATTCTGGCGGCGGTGAAAGAAGTGGCCGGCAAGGACAAGCGATTGATTGCCGGTACCGGCGCGGAGTCCACTGCGGAAACCATCGATCGCACCAAACGCGCCGCCGAGCTGGGCTATCAGTTCGCGCTGGTGAAGACGCCGTATTACTACAAGCCGATGTACACGATGGAATCGTATATCGCGCACTTCCGGCGCGTGGCAGATGCCTCGCCAATTCCGGTGCTGTTGTATTCCGTGCCGATCTTCACCAACGTTTCGCTGGAGGCGCGCGACATTGCCGTGCTCTCCGAGCATCCGAATATCGTGGGCATCAAAGATAGTTCCACGCACGTGCAGCGCATTGCCGAAATGGTGTCGGTGGCGCCTGCCGGGTTTCAGATTCTGACCGGCGGAGCGGCGGTGGTGTTGCCGTCGATGACGGTGGGTGCGCGCGGCGCGATCCTGGCGCTGGCATCCGCGCTGCCCGAAAAGTGCGTGGCGCTGTACGATCTGGTGCGCCGCGGGCAGGCGGAGCAGGCGCGCGAACTGCAAAACATTTTGCTGAAGGCTTCCAAGGTTATCGTTTCCGATGCGGGCATCGCCGGGGTAAAGTTCGTGATGGACCAGCGAGGTTACCGTGGCGGCTTGCCGCGCCTGCCGCTCCTTCCAGCTTCGGAAAGCTCCAAACAGCGCATCCTGGAGTTGCTGGCGACCCTGGAGCCAGCCGTCGCCCGGGTCTAAGTTGCCTGTTGTGGAGCCACGAAGGCAGACCCTCCGCGACGGAAGCCGGGTTGAGATGTTACCTGCTGCACGGTCAGACCGGCTGCGGGAAAATGCGAATCGCGGCGCGGCTCGGTAGCCGCGCTCTATGGATTTCGGCCCGCCGCAGCGGCGTGCGCTGTCAATCACATACGCTGTTGCTGAGTAGGGGCCGCAGCATGCTACGCCTCTACTGGGTCGCGTATCTGACTGTGACCAGAAGATGCGTCGATAGCGGCCGGCCATCCAGGCGGGCCGGGGAATACCTGGACATCCGTACGCTCTCCATCGCGGGCTGGCGCAGCACGATGGGCCCGGACACCACGTTCATGTCCGTAACTTTTCCGGCGGCATCGATTAGCGCATCAATGACCACGTCGCCCGCGATTTTCTGCGAGCGGGCCGCTGCCGGGTAGGCCGGGGGGACGGAAGAGATCAGCCGTGCCGGCTCGATCTTTCCGGGTGGCGCAGAAATTCTCGCCGGCGGATCCGGCGCGTTCTTAGCTACGGTCCGACTCTGGCGTGGGGTGGCGGCGGGAAGAGCGGAAGCGCCGGAGGCCACCCTGGGAACTGAAGGCACGGGAGGCTTGTCTGAGCTGCCGGAGAACGTCAGAACCCAACGTTTGTTCTTGGCGTCCACGACTTCAACTTCAAATGGGCCAGCCACTATGTTTGCCGAGGGGCGGGTATGGGGTGCTGTTCGAGGATCCTGCGCCTGCTCCGCACGCGACTGGCGATACCGAGCCATCCAGATTGCCGCAGTGAGGCACAACGCGGAGAAGGCTGCCAGGCCGAAGACTACCGCTACGATACGCAGCCAAGCGATGGGCCGCTTATCCAGGCCGACATGGGCGCGATTAAAATAATCGTCCCACACCTCCAGGTTGGGGTCTTGCTTCGCTAGCGTTTCGGGCCGAGGTTCGGGCACCAGGCTTACCAAATCCTGGGGAACGCGCACCTCGGGTTGGCGATTCCTGGGATGCCGTGGCTCCTTTGACCGGATGGGCGCCGCCCGCTGCCGAGGTGGGGGCTCGGGCGGCTCGATCTCGTCAAGCGGCTTGACCTCCTCCAGCGGCTTGATTTCGTCAGGAGGCTTGATCGTGTCAGGAGGCTTGACCTGGCTAGCGTGGCGGTGGGTTTCGTCGTGCACGCGCGTCTGGGTGAACCTGCCGGCGGAGAGCCACTGCCTAATCTGCTGCTTGTTCTCCGCATTCAAGTCAACGAACTGCATGCCGGCAATCTTGTCGAGCTCGCGGGTCCAAACAATGCTTCCGTCCACTTGAATCGAATTTTGCGTCAGATCGACCAACTCAAAGCTGGTGACCTGACCGGTTTCGGAAAGGCCAGAGAACTCAAAGGCAATGCCGTTTTCACTGATATTGACGAGCCGGCCCCAGCCATTTCGGGCGAAAAACACCAGCACGACCTGCGGTAGTCTCTTTCTCGAGGAGAGACGCCGGTCACCGGTTTCGGGAATTAAACCTTCATTTTGAAGATGTAATGACATTTTGGGGCTAGTGTCGGCCCTCCCATTTCCATGAAGCTGCAAAGTTGAGCATAAAACTGTTTGACGATCAGTTCTTCGCTATTGCCGCCCAACCGCCTGGCAGTTCCACCTGCCAGTGGTCCATCTCATCGAAGAGCACAAAGCCCGCGATGTTCTGGAGTCTTTCCCTGACCAGATTCTTCAATTTATCGTCGAGACCCGGGTCGAACGCCGAGGGCCACGCGAAGGTGTATTGCTCCTGGACTTCAACACGGACGGTCTGCTTGGCCGGGACGACTACGGGATAACTGAGATTCAAGGCTTCGGTTTGGCTGAGGCTGCGATCAACATTGAGCCTGGCCATGACGAGAATGTCAGGGGAATCGGCCAGGCGATAGTCGGTAACGGTATTGTTCTCAAGATCGTAGGCGAAAGACAGGGTGGCGTGGTTCTTGTCGATTTGCTTCAATCGCGTTCCGACATAGGTGGCCGTGATCGCGCCGCCATTTTTAGGCTCGACTGGCTTGGCCTGAGGGGTCCGGAACGACAAGTCGCCAAGAAACAGGAAGGCCAGCACGACGATGCCAGCGATCCCGAGAAAGCTGAGAATGAGCGAAGTTTTCCTGATCGCCATAAAGTTCCCAAAGTGGGCCACGCGCCTTACGAATTATGCCGGACTGCAGTTATCGCGCGGGCAGGTCGGCTGGGGGGACTTTGCCCGGATCGAATTCCCTGAACCCCAATCTTACCAATTAGCGTAGACCGTTGCCCGACAAGTGTAAATCACAATCAAGCTCGGGCAGGAGCCCTCCCAGGCCCGACAAAACTTGCCACATGGCAGGAGGAGGCTTCAGGCAGCGGGAGTCGCCTAGGTGGGGCGTAGCAGGCGGCCTTCCCGCCCGGCGGGAAACTGGGGGCGGAACAGGTCAGACGTCGAAAAAGACGGTTTCGTTGGGGCCTTGGAGGATAACGTTCCATTCGAGGGCTCCAGACCGGCCGACAACCGTTTGAGCGATGAGGGTGGAGCGGCGGGCAGGATCGACTAGGTTGAGGGCAAAGTCTTCTTGGTTGGCGGGGTCGCCGGGAAAATACATTCGGGTGATCAAGCGGCGGAGCAGGCCGCGCGTAAAGACCGAGATGGCCAGGTGCGGGGCCTGGGGTTTTTCGTTGGGGCCGGGGACGCGACCGGGCTTGATGGTGGTGAAGCGGAAGCGGCCTTGCTCATCGGTGGGCACGCGGCCGTAGCCTTTGAAGCCTGCTTCCAGCGGTCGGTCTTGGGTATCGTCGGGGTGAGCGTACTTTCCGGAGGAGTTGGCTTGCCAAATTTCCAGGACACCGTCCGGGACGGGCTGGCCGTCGCCATCAAGAATGCGGCCTTCGACGGTGAAGCGGTCACCCGAGGCGCTGGATCCGGCGATGTCGTCCTGATAGAGCCAGGCCAGGCCGATTTTGAAGAAGGGGCCGACGGTTTGCCAGGTGGTGGCTTGCAGGCTCATTGTTTTCCCCCGTGGGTGTGGTTGTCCAGGGGAGTGGCTTCGCGTCCGCTGAGGATGATATCGAAGCGGTAGCCGAGGGCTTGCACCGGGATGGTGGTCTCCCAGTCGAAGATCGAGACGAGGCGGTTGCGAGCTTTTTCGTCGGCGGTACAGTTGAAGATGGGATCGAAGGGCATCAGCGGGTCGCCGGGGAAATACATCTGGGTGACCAGCCGGGTGGCGAACGCGGGCCCAAAGACGGAGAAATGAATGTGGGCGGCGCGCCAGGCATTGTAATGATTGCCCCAGGGATATTCGCCGGGGCGGATGGTGACGAAGCGGTAGCGGCCTTCGGAGTCGCTGAGCGCGTGACCGCAGCCGGTGAAATTGGGGTCCAGTGGGGCGTTGTGCTGGTCCCATTTGTGTTGATAGCGGCCGGCTGCGTTGGCTTGCCAGATTTCTACCAGGGTGTTGGGGAGTGGGCGACTGTTCTCGTCCAGGACGCGGCCGCTGACGATGATGCGCTCGCCGAGGGGTTGGCCGGAATGCTGGCGGGTAAGGTCGCAGGCTTTTGCGTCAACGACTTCGGGGCCGATGACCGGGCCGGTAACTTCAGAGAGCGTATGGGGGAGATAGACGAGCGGCTTTGAGGGAGCGCGCTTGATCGAGGAGACGTACTGGGGGTGCAGATGGTTGGGCTGGGTGCCCGGGTAGTATCTGCGATAGGGAGCGACGGGTGGCATGGATTCTCCGGGTCGATTATATGGGATTCGGGGGCGAATCTATGAAAGAGGCGAGGAGTTGTCAAGGTCGATTATCGAAATGGCGTGCGTATATCGGTCGCGTCGTGTATCCTTCCGGGAAAACTTAGCGCCGGAGATGGAGAATATGCCTCCCAGTGAGTCTGCTTTCGCAACCCCGGAACGCCGCGGGGTGAGTGTTGTGGCTGCGGCGAGCTCCGAGGAAACCGCCAACACGCCTTTGGCGAATATCAATTCTTTCAGCGGTGATCCCAACTTCATGACCTCGCTGGCGCGTGGGCTGACGGTCATTCAGGCGTTCACGCAGAAAAAGAGGCAACTGACGATTTCGCAGTTGAGCGTCAAGACCGGGTTGTCGCGCGCGGCGGTGCGGCGGTGTTTGTATACATTGGCGAAATTGGGTTTTGCGGGATCGGATGACGGGCGGCATTTTTATCTGGGGCCGCGGATATTGGCGCTGGGGTATTCGTATATCGCGTCCATGCCGCTGGCTACGGCGGCGCAGCCGGTGCTGGAACGGGTGAGCCATGAGTTGCACGAGTCGTGTTCGATCTCGACGCTGGACCGTTCGGACATTATTTACGTGGCGCGCGCGAATGTGACCCGGATTATGTCAATCGACTTGGGCGTGGGGAGCCGGCTGCCGGCGTTCTGCACGTCGATGGGGCGGATCCTGCTGGCGAGTTTGTCTCCGGAAGCGCTGGAGGCGTACCTGGCGCAGACGGAGCTGAAGAGGTTTACGGAGAAAACGGTGACCACGGCGGAAAAGCTGAGGCAGGTGCTGCGGACGGTCAGCCGCAACGGGTATTCGATGGTGGACCAGGAGTTGGAACTGGGGCTGCGATCGATGGCCGTGCCCATCCAGAATCCCAACGGAAAGATCGTGGCGGCGCTCAACGTGGGGGCACACGCGCAGCGCGTTTCGATCCAGGAAATGCAGACCAAGTTTCTGCCCCGGCTGCGCGCGGCGGCGCAGGAGCTTTCCATGCTTTTGAGATGAGCGTTGCGACTTCCTAGACTTGGGGAGCGCTGCGAGGCGTAGAAAAAAAGGTGGCGTCGAAAGGCAAAGGGAGCGCGGGTTTCAACAGCAGAATGGCCAAAACATACGCAACGGGAAGCTACGAAAACACTCTGGTGGGCATTCTGTTTTTCTCTTGGGGCACGGTTTTCCTGGACCGTATGTCTCAGATGTACCTGGCGCCGGACATCGCGCGCGAATTTCACCTTTCTCATGAACAGATCGGACTGCTGGCCTCGGTGCTGGCGATCACCTGGGCGGTCTCTTCGCTCTTCTTCGGGGCGGTCTCGGATCGCATTGGGCGGCGGAAGATTCTGATTCCGGCGGTGTTCGTGTTTTCGCTGCTTTCTTGGCTTTCCGGGGCGGTGCACAGCTTCCATCAACTCTTGCTGGTGCGGGCGCTGATGGGAATTGCGGAAGGGCCGACCTGGTCGATCATGTCTGCACTGGTCGAGGAGTCGTCGTCTCCTTCGCGGCGGGGACGCAACGTCGGGATCATTGTGAGTGCCGCCGCGTTGGTGGGACTGGCCGTAGCTCCGGTGCTGACTACGCAAGTGGCTGCGCGGATGGGCTGGCGCTGGGCGTTTTTCATTGCGGGGATTCCCGGGTTGCTCATGGGTACTTTGATCTGGAAATTCGTTAAAGAACCGGAGCGGCACTCCGAAGGGGGCGAAGAGCGGGAATCCATCAAGCTGGGAGATTATTTCTCCGTGCTGCGATACCGGAACATCTGGCTGTGCTGCATCGCGGCCACCGGGTTTATGTCCTGGCTATTCTTGGAGAACGTTTTTGCGCCACTTTACCTGACCCAGGTGGCGCATCAGCCTTCCACCACCGCGGGGTTTTTGCTTGGAGCGACGGGTTTGGGCAGTTTTTTTCTTGGATTTCTGTTGCCATCGCTCTCGGATCGCTGGGGACGCAAACCAGTGTTGCTGCTGATGGCGGCGCTGTCCGCGGTTGTGCCGCTGGCATTCCAGGTTTCCTGGCTTTATGCCTTCCCGTGGTTATTGGCCGCAGTTTTGTTCTTGAGCAATACGGGACAGGGAATGGGAGCGCTCATTCTGGTGCTGGTGCCGACCGAGAGCGTTCCGCCGCAATTCGCGGCCACTTCCATCGGATTGCCAACGTTCATCGGAGAGATCGCGGGGGCGACGTTGGCTCCCGTTCTTGCGGGCATCTTGGCGGAAAAGTATGGCTTGGGAATTACTCTATGGATGTCGGCGGCGGGCAGCGTTCTGATTATGCTGGCGGCGATGTTTCTGAAGGAGACCGCGAACGTCAGGAAAGGAGCCGGCGAACTGCAGGCGGTGACCGCAGACTGAGGAGTGCCACCGAAGCAGTGAAACAAAGATGAGTAGTCAGATTTCGCCATCACATTCCAATCCCGGAGCGGGCATCAGGTCCGCAGCGGAGCAGGACCCGCCACGTTCCGGGAGCACGGCCGGAAGAGTCCGGGCGGTGCGGTTGCGCACCTCGGGGGCATCGATCGAGCACTTGGCGGGGGGCGTTGTACTTGTACGCGCCGATGAGGCGCTGGGTCCTTATCCGAAGGTATTGACGGAACGTCTTGTGCAATGGGCCAAAGTGGCTCCGGACCGGATTTGTTTCGCTAAGCGAGGCCCCGCCGGGGAGTGGCAGTGCCTGACCTACGCCGAGGTGCTTGCGGCGGTTCGCTGCATCGCCCAGGGACTTCTGGAGCGCGATCTTTCCGTCGAGCGGCCCTTGATGATTCTCTCGGAGAACGACTTCGAGCACGTGCTGCTGATGCTGGCCGGGCAACATGTGGGAATTCCCACGGCGCATGTTTCGCCCGTGTATTCGCTGGTTTCCAGTGATTTCGCGAGACTGAAGCACGCGGTGAAGTTGCTCACTCCGGGCATGATTTTCGCTTCGGACTTCGAGAGATACGGCCGCGCAATTGAGGGCGTCGCCGGCGGCGACATGGAAGTTGTGGCCACGCGAGGAAAGCGCTCGGGGAAACAGCTTACGCTTTTTGCCGATCTGGCAGCGACCTCACCGACTGCGGCAGTGGAGGCCGCGTATGAACGGATTCAACCCGACGATGTCGCGAAGTTTCTGCTGACATCCGGTTCGACGGCTATGCCCAAGGCGGTGGTCAACACACACCGCATGATCACCAGCAACCAGCAGATGATCGCGCAGGTTTTTGGTTTCTTGCAGGAAGAGCCCCCGGTGGTGGTGGACTGGCTGCCTTGGAATCACACTTTCGGCGGGAGCCACAACATCGGTATTACGGTCTACAACGGCGGAACGTTTTATATCGACGATGGAAAGCCGGGTGCCGCCGGCATCCGGGAAACCGTCCGGAACCTGCGGGAAATCGCCCCAACCGTGTACTTCAATGTGCCTAAGGGCTATGAAGATTTGCTGCCGATTCTGCGAGCCGACCGCCAGCTTCGCGAAAAGTTTTTTAGCCGCGTGCGGTTGTTGTTTTATGCCGGCGCGGGGCTTTCGCAACCAGTGTGGGACGCCTACCGGGAATTGGGGATGGAGACCTGCGGCGAGCGGGTGATCATGGTGACCGGCCTGGGAGCGACGGAGACGGCTCCGATGGCAGTGCAGACCACCTGGGAAACGGATCGGGCGGGTGTCATTGGGTTGCCGATTCCAGGAGTGGAAGCGAAGCTGGTGCCGCAGGGAGGCAAACTGGAGATTTGCGTACGTGGGCCGAATATTACTCCGGGTTACTGGCGGCAGCCGGAGCTTACGCAAAAGTGCTTCGACGAAGAAGGCTTTTACAAAATGGGCGACGCCGTGCGGTTTGTCGACCCGCAGGACGTCAGCAAAGGGTTTTTGTTCGATGGGCGGTTGTCCGAGGATTTCAAACTTTCGACGGGAACGTGGGTTAGCGTGGGTCCCCTGCGGGCGAGAATTCTTGGGCACTTCTCTCCATTGCTGCGCGATTGCGTGATCGCGGGGCACGATCGCGATGAGGTGGGCATGATGGTCTTTCCTGACGTCGAGGCTTGCCGGGCCTTATGCCCCGATCTCGCGGACGGTGCGGCCCCGGCAGCGATTTTGCGGAGCGATTCTGTCCTCGCGTCCTTCCGTGCGCTTCTGGAGAGTTTTGCTAGGGCTTCCACCGGTAGTTCGAATTGCGTCACTCGGGCCGTTCTTATGGAGGAGCCGCCTTCGCTGGATGCCGGCGAAATGACCGACAAAGGCTCGCTGAACCAGCGCGCCGTTCTGGATAACCGAGCCGCTCTGGTCGAAGAGCTGTATTCCGCGGCGGAGTCGCCGCATATCCTTCGCATCGCTAGGAAATAACCATGCCTCAGGAACATGGCGGATTGTTCGCCGCTTACGAAGATATCTGGATTCTGGATGGCGTGCGGACGCCGTTTGTCGATTACAACGGAGCTTTGGGACTGGTGTCGCCGATCGATCTGGGAATCAAGGCGGCCCGGGCGGTGTTCGAGCGCTCCGGAGTGCCCGCGACGGATGTGAGCTCAGTGATTGCCGGCAGCGTGGCGCAAACGAGCTTTGATGCTTACGTGCTGCCGCGGCATATCGGGTTGTATTCCGGAGTGCCCATCGACCGGCCCGCTCTGCTAGTGCAGCGTGTTTGCGGGACGGGAATTGAGGCGATCGGTCAGGCGGCGGACGCGATTACGCTGAAGAAAATTGATCTGGGGCTTTGTGTCGGCGCGGAATCGATGAGCCGCAATCCGATTGCCGCTTACACCCACCGCTCCGGATTTCGGCTCGGGCAAGTGGAGTTCAAGGACTTCCTCTGGGAAGCACTCATGGACACGGCTCCGGGCTGCACGATGGGGGATACCGCGGAGAGCGTCGCCAAGAAATACGGCATCACGCGCGAGGAGGTCGATCGCTTTGCGGAGACCAGTTTCCGGCGAGCGCTGGCGGCTCAGGAAAGCTGTTTTCTTTCCGGCGAGATCGTTCCGGTGGTCAGCGAGAAATTCGAGTTGTCTGGTTACAAGACCCGCGGCGTGCAGCTGCCGCGGGGCGTCGAAAGCGTCGCGAGCGATACGCACGTGCGCCCCTCGCCTTACGAGGTGCTGGCGAAGATTCGTCCTGCTTTCGGCGGCGTGCAGACCGGTGGGAACAGCTCGGCGATTGTGGACGGGGCTGCCGCGGCCTTGGTGGGTTCCGGGGCTTACGCGAGGACTAGAGGGATCAAGGCACTGGCGCGTGTCGCGGCGGTGGCGACAGTTGGCGTTCCTCCGGAGTTGATGAGCATGGGACCGGCACCGGCGATAAGGAAACTGCTGGGAGCTTGCGGTCTGGGGTTTGAGGCCATTGACCGATTTGAGATCAACGAAGCGTTTGGAGCGCAGGTGCTGGGAGTACAGCGCGAATTGCAGCTCGACCAGGGACAAATTGAACGTGAATGGCGGAGCTATCGCGATTGGGCATCCGCTGGCGGCTACGGGGATCCGATTGGGGATTACTTTGGCGCGGGAACTGCGGCGAGCGAAGGGGCGATACGGCGTGGCTTCGGCTTGCATTGGTGGAGGGCAGGGAATTGCGATGTTGCTGGAGAATGTGACACGAGCGTGAGGAGTTTAGGCTTGAAATCTAGCCCTAACATCGAAAAGCGGCGCCCAAGCACCGCACTCCCAAGATGCGTGCGATAGATTACTTTGACAAGGGAGCCGAGGCGTTTCCCAGGCGCGTCGCGATTGTCGATCAGGGAGCGCAATATTCCTATGAAGAGATGCGGGTTCACACGGTGCGTATTGCGCTAGCTATGAGGGCCTGCGGGCTGCGCGGCGAAGAACGTGCCGGAATTTACTCCGGGAATGATCCTCGCGTTCTTTTTTGCATGCTGGGGATGATGCGAGCCGGCGCGGTGTGGGTGCCGATCAATTATCGCAATGCGCTGGATGCGAACGTGGAGTACATGAACTATGTCGAGATGTCGTGGCTGTTTTATCACAGCAGTTTCGGTGAGACGGTTCAAGAAATCCGCCGGCGCGTTCCTTCTCTGAAGAATCTTATATGCATCGACACGGAGAATGGCGGAAATCCTTCGCTGGAGGCGTTCGTGCAGCGGGGGAACCAGAGCGAGGACATCGATTGGGGCGACGCGCTGGGGAATGCCGACCGCTTGATGGGATTGGTGCCGACGGGAGGCACAACCGGTCCCGCGAAAGGCGTTCGGGTGACCAGCCTGGCTTGGGGAACGATGACCGAGATGGCCAGCCACTACTGGAAATGTGACGGCATCGAGCCGGTGTGCCTGAGCGTGGCGCCGCTTTCGCACGCGGCCGGAGTAGTGGCTTTCGCGTTGTTTCCGCTGGGAGCGACCAACGTGGTGATGCCCGGTTTTGACGCAGGGGAGGTGCTGAGGAATATCGAACGGTTTCGCGTGACGCATTTGTTTTTGCCGCCGACCGCGTTTTATGCGCTGCTGGAGCACCCGGACTTGGCGAAGTTCGACTACTCGAGTTTGCGGGTGTTTTTGCTGGCAGCGTCGCCGGTTTCGCCCGACAAACTTAAGAAGGGCGTGGAAGTTTTCGGGCCGTGCATGTGCCAGTGTTACGGGCAGACCGAGTCGCCGATGCTGCTGACTTGGCTGGACCAGAAAACCCTTGCGGCCGCTGCGGCTGGGGATCATCCGGAGCGTTTGGGAAGCTGCGGAAGGCCGACGTCGGCGGTACGGCTGGGGATCATGGATGACGACGGCAAGTTGCTGACCGCAGGACAGGTCGGCGAGATCGTCGCGCGGGGATCGCTGGTGACGCCGGGATACTACAAGATGCCGCAAGCTACAGCGGAGATTCGGGAGCACGGCTGGCATCACACCGGCGACGTCGGCTATTACGACCAGGACGGGTACTTCTACATCGTCGATCGCAAGAAAGACATGATCATCTCCGGTGGCTTCAACGTGTATTCGGCGGAAGTGGAAGCTGGGATCATGGCTTTGCCGCAGGTGCATGAGTGCGCGGTGATCGGGGTCCCTGACGAAAAATGGGGCGAAGCGGTTAAGGCGGTGATTGTGTTGAGGGCGGGGCACTCGCTGACCTCGGAAGAAGTGCTGGCACATTGCAAGTTGAAGCTTGGCGGGGTCAAGACGCCAAAGTCGGTGGAATTTCGCGGGGAGATTCCCAAGACTGCTGCTGGGAAGATCGATCGCAAGGAGTTGCGGCGGCCGTATTGGGCTGGCCTGGAGCGCGGGGTGCATTGAGGGGCGCGGGCTGAGGGCATGGTCGACGACGTCTTCATCATCGGGGTTTACAGCACGCCTGCAGGGCGATTTCCGGATCGCGGGCCGAAGGATTTAGTGCGCGATGCGTATGTCGGGGCGCTCGCGGACGCGCGGCTTGATCCGGGGACCATCGGTCATGTGTGGTTCAGCAATATGTTGCTGGATTTCTGGGGCCAGCCGAACGTCAAGGGCCAGGTGTGTTTGCTCCCGCTGGTGAGGGAGGGCTTGCTGCCAGCGGGGGTTGCCACGTCCAATGTGGAAGGCGCGTGCGCCAGCGGGAGCATGGCTTTCAACGGCGCGTGGAAGGATATTTTGTCGGGCCAATGCGAGGTGTCGCTGGCGATCGGCGTGGAAAAAATGTATGACCCCGACCGGCGGGCGGAGATGTTCTCGCGTTTGGAGAAAGGCACCGACTGGATCGATCCGCAAGACTGGCTGGAAATGTACCAGCGGGTGGCGGCTCAACACGGCGGCCGATTTGAGCAGCGAGAGGATCGTTCCATCGCGATGGACATTTACGCGCTGTTCGCTAAGACGCACATGGCGCAGTACGGAACTACGGCGCGGCAAATCGCATGTGCCGCGGCCAAAAACCATACGAATTCCGTGGGTAATCCGCGGGCGCAGTATCGATTTCCGATGGACGCGGAGGCCGTTCTTGCCGATCGGATGGTAAGCGAGCCGCTTACTCGCGCGATGTGCGCTCCCCTTGGAGATGCCGCGGCGGCGGCCCTGCTATGTTCCGCGAGCTTTCTTCGCAACGCCCCCGCTGAGGTGCGGAGTCGGGCAGTTCGGGTGCGGGCGCATGCGATCGCGGGGGGAATGTTCGAGGCATCCTGGAAAGACGATCGAGCGCCGGTGCGCGCGGCGCGGCGCTCCTACCAGATGGCGGGGTTGACGGCGTCCGACATCGATGTTGTCGAACTGCATGACGCCACCTCGTTTGCGGAGATTCACTTGATTGAGGATTTGGGTCTGTGCCCGCGCGGCGAGGGCGGACCGTTTACCGCTTCCGGCGCTACGCAGCGCGATGGCAGGATTCCGGTCAACCCGTCGGGCGGATTGGTGTCCCGAGGACATCCGATCGGGGCTACGGGGTTGATGATGCTGAACGAATTGTGCATACAGCTTCGCGGGGAGGCCGGAGAGATTCAAGTGCCGAATGCGCGCATCGGCCTGGCGGAAAACGGCGGAGGAATTATTGGGATGGACCTCGCTGCGTGCGCTGTGACGGTCCTCGAAGCGCCTCACTGAACCGGTTGCAGGAATTCTTGGCGTAGAGCACTCGCGGCGAGTGGTGCACAACGATAATCGAACGCAAAAACGCGCCAGACTTTAGTCGTACATTGTATGGAGTGGAGCTGGCTGCTACGATGCCGCGCGTCGCCGCTTCCTAAGGACCATGATTCTCCAATTCAATCACCTGCAACGAAAGTCCGCAGCGGCTACCTCTCAGGATGTGATTGACGCGTTGTACGGACTGCTCGAGGAAGGCCACATCGAGCAAGCCCAGTTTGCGCGGCTGCGCATCCATCTGGATTGGATTCAATACCGGCAGAATTTTCGCGAGCCAGTGACCATCGTGCGTGCGGCGAGCGAAGCGGGCGATGAACCATCGCTGATGGATGTGCATGTGGATATGCGCCAGATTTCGCCCGGGGTTTTGCGCGGCACGCTGCTGGAAGCGATGCGAGTGGTCGAATCCGACGCTCCGTGCTCGGAAGACCGTGTGCTGCTTGAGGATTTCGCGTCGTTTCGTTCCAGCATCGCTTGGAACTTCAACGGCCTGTACTGGCACCACCTCACGGATTGGGAGAAGGCGACGGGCCGGAGCTACGAGCAGGCACTCCCCGGAGGCAAGTCCGACGCGAACCATGAAGGCGCGGTGGCCGATAGCGTGGCCGATTTTTGGACGCTCTTGAAGGATTTGGAGAGCCACCATCAACTGCCTGCCGAACTGTTCGCCCTGGAGATTGGCGTTGGAATGGGCACGCGTTCGGGGCTGTGGCTCGATCGTTTTCGCGCACTGGATGAACAACGCGGAACGCGGTACTACCCGCGGCTGAAATTTCTTTTGGCCGATTATTCGCCGGCCACCCTCGAGCGGTCGAGGCCCGCGGTCCAGAGACATATGGAGCTGTGCAGCTTTCTGGTGCTGGATGCGCTCAATCCCATCAAGACACTGGCGTTCTTGCGTCACAAAATCCTGCACATTCATATGACCAACGTATACGACAATCTGCCGGATGAGGAACTCGCGCGTCGCGATGGCAGGCTCTATCTGGTGCAGGTTCGGGCTTACCTGCCGATGGCTGAAGCCAATCGCATCGCGCAGACGTTCGGTCTGGCGGTTGCGGAAGTTAGCCGCATGGTGCGCCGGTTGCTGGACGTTGGTCCGGACTGCTTTCAGGAACGCAGCCAGGGCGTGGCGTTTTGGCAGGACGTGTGGAAATGTTTGCGATTAGAGGAGCGCCTGGTTCCTTTAGACGAGCTTCCCCACGACACGCTTCCTACCGGTCTTGATGCCCGGCAGCTTGCGGACGTGTTGCGAACCGCCCCGAGTGATTTGCGTTTCCATTTGAGCACCGGCACGCTCGAAAGCTTTCGCAATACGGTACCGTTGCTCCATCCGCGCGGGTATCTGCAAGTGCAGGATATTTTCATCAGCAACCTCAATGAATGCCGTTTGGGTTTTCAAGGCCCGGGGAAGCTGGACGGCTCGATCGTGAACTGGGTGAATGGCGTTCTGTTGCGAGAGGTGGCAGAACGCGCCGGCTATGACGTGCACTTCGCGCCTTTCCACTACCGGAAGGGTTCGCGCACGTCGATCCTCTACACCACGCAGCGGGAGTAAGCTATGAGTCTTCCCATTCTTCCTACCACCGTCGTGGGCAGCTACTCGATGCCGGGTTGGCTGGAGCGCCTGAAAACGGAATACTTTGCGCGGCGGATCAGCCGTGTCGATCTCGACGAGATTCACGACACCGCGGTGAAAGCCGCGATCAAGGATCAGGAGGTCGCGGGACTGGACATCATTACCGACGGGGAATTGCGGCGCGACAACTTGATTGATTATTTCGTTGAGCGCATGCCCGGAGTGCAGATCGACCGGGGCTCAAAGAAGTTTTACTACGACTTTTACAACAGCGTGGTGGAGAGAAAGCTTCCACATGCACCTCTGGGTTTGACCGAGGACTTTCGTTTTCTGGTGGCGAATACCGACCGGGAGGCCAAGTTTTGCATCACCGGTCCGCACTCTCTTTCCAAGCGCATTCACAATAAGTTTTACCCGACGGAAGAGGCTTTCGCCACCGACATCGCCAGCGTCCTAAATCTGGAGTTGAAGGAGTTGGTCAAAGCCGGCGCCCGGCATATCCAGATTGATGAGCCATACCTGTCCGGTTTTCCAGACGACTTAGTCTGGGCTGTGAACGCGCTAAACACGCTGGTTGAAGGCGTGCCGGCGAAAATCGGCGTTCATATCTGCTACGGCAACCGCTACGGCAAGCCTTCCTGGGAGGGAAGTTACCGCTACCTGCTGCCGAAGATCTTTGACGTGAAAGTGCAGCAGCTCACCCTCGAATTTGCGCGGCGAGGAGACGAAGACTTGGAACTTCTCCGCGAACTGGTGCCGCATTTTGAGGTGGGAGTTGGGGTCATCGACGTGAAGACCCAGGCCGTGGAGACCGCGGATGTGGTTGCCGAGCGCATTCGCAAGAGTCTGAAATTCGCGCCAGCGGACCGCCTTTTCGTCCTGCCGGACTGCGGCTGCTTCCATTTGCCGCGACAAGTGGCGTTCGCCAAGCTCTGCGCTATGGTGGAAGGCACGAGGCTGGTCCGGAAGGAGGTCGGCAAGTGAAATGGCCGCGCCGAATCCACTACGGGAAGCGCTGACCGCTGGACGGTTCTGCTACGTCGTTGAGTTAGTGGCCAGTCGCCTTACGCGAGAGGCGCGTTTGCTGGAAGTAGCCTCGAACTTGGCGCAGGTACCTGGAGTCGTGGCCGGCAGCATCACCAGCTATGCCGGCGGAGCTATCGGGCACGATCCGATCCGGGTGGGCACCGCGGCGCGGGCTCGCGGACTTACTCCCAACATTCACGTGACCTGCGTGAATCGCGATTCTGCGGCGGTCTGCAAGGCGCTGGCTGATCTTAACGCGTTGGGCATCGAAAATATCCTGGCGTTGAGCGGCGATTATCCCAAAGCATCGGAGGCCAACGCTGGGTCAGCGACCTTCGCCTTGGATTCCGTGCAACTCGTGCACATCATCGATCAAATGCGCCAGCGCGGAATGCCGTTCTGGGTTTCCGTCGCCGTCTCTCCGTTTAAGTACACAGAAACGGATTGCGGGTATCAGTATCTGAAACTCGAGAAAAAGGTTGCGGCGGGGGCTGACTACGCCATCACGCAGTTGGGTTTCGACGCCCGCAAGTTTCGCGAGCTGAAGCGCTACATCGACGAGCGAAATCTGAAAATTCCTCTCTTGGGCAATGTCTATGTGTTGGGCGCCAAGGGCGCCGAGAAAATGTCCAAGGGAGAGCCTCCGGGATGCTGGGTTTCGCCGGAGCTTCTGGAAAAGATTCGTGTGGAGGCCAGGGCTGCCGACGCGGGGCGCGCGGCACGATTGGAACGCGCGGCAAGAATGGTCTCGATCTTGCGGGGACTCGGGTACGCAGGAGCGTATCTCGGCGGCAACCATCAAGCCGAAAGCATCCGCTGGATTATCCGACGATCGGAGGCGATTGCTTCGCGATGGGAAGAATTCGCCGAAGAACTCGATTGGGCGCCAAAGAAAGGTTTCTATTTGTACGAGACGCCAGCCGCGCCGGCGAAGAGTCCTGGCGTGGTGCCCTGGTTGCTGGAGACGATGAGCAAGCTTTTCCCGACGGACCAGCCGGGCCGGTTGCGCAGCTTTCTCACCGCGATTCTTCGCTGGATCGACCGGCGGCCGGCCGCCGCGAAGGCGCTCGAACGCGTGGAATTCGCGATCAAGTCTCCGCTGTTCGGCTGCGAGGCCTGCGGCAACTGCGTGCTGAGCTACACCGAGTATGTTTGCCCGCAAACGTGTCCGAAAGGCATGCGTAACGGGCCTTGCGGAGGAACACTGCTGGGGGGATGCGAAGTTGTGGACAAACCCTGCATCTGGGGCGCGGTCTATGACCGCGCGAAGGCCACGGGACGCATGAATGACCTGAAGATGTACGTTCCGCCGCGAAACCTCGCGCTGCAAGGCACCAGCTCCTGGATCAGTTATTTCTTGAATCGCGACAGCCGTCCGGGACAGGAATTGGTTGTCATTCAGGGCATAGACCAAGTCCTCGATACCGAACGGCGCGGGGATAAAAGAGAAGAAAACAAAGTCAGGGTATAGCCGGACGCCTGAACGTCTTGAGGGCCTGACGGGTGGTTGTTTCTTCACCGACGTGCGTTAATCGCGCATTGGTTCGATTAACTCATGCTAAGCTACGCGTCTTTCCGCGACGACCAAGGACCGTTTTTGAGAAGGAGGCGTTGAGAGCCATGAGCCGCCAAAGCTTGGAAGATCTGTTACGTACCGTCGGGAACCCGGTGGACCTGCTCCGTAATTCGCAGATTGGGGCTTATGTCTATCCGGTCGTGCCCACCGAATTCACCAACTGGCGCGACGAACAGCGGGCTTGGCGAGAGACCTGTGTTCTGTTCGACCAATCGCACCACATGGTGGAACAGTGTGTGGAGGGGCCCGACGCCTTCAAATTGTTCTCGCACCTGGCAACCAATAGCTTTGCAAAGTTTCCCGTCAACAAGGCCAAGCAGTTCGCTCCCTGTACTTACGATGGCTATGTGATTGGCGACGGGATTCTGTTTCATCTGGAAGAGAACAAACTCACTTTCGTCGGGCGCGCGCCGTCCGCCAGTTGGATTCAATTTCACGCCGAGACCGGCGGGTACAATGTCACCACCCAGAAAGACGACCGATCGCCCTCCCGCCCGGGCGGGAAACCCGTTGTCCGCAAGCACTACCGCTACCAAATTCAAGGGCCAAATGCTCAGCAGATTATCGAGAAACTGAACGGCGGGCCGATTGCGGACATCAAGTTTTTCAGCATGGATGCCATCAACATCGCGGGACGCAAAGTGCGCGCCTTGCGCCACGGCATGGCCGGCGCTCCCGGATTGGAGATTTGGGGCCCCTACGCGGAAGGCGAGGAAGTCCGGGCGGCGGTCGTGGAGGCCGGCAAGGACTTTGGTCTGCGTCAAGTCGGTAATCGAGCTTACGCGACCAACACACTGGAATCGGGCTGGATTCCGTCACCGCTCCCGGCGATTTACACTGGCGACAAGATGAAAGCTTATAGGGAGTGGTTACCGGCGACCAGCTATGAAGGCACGGGTTCTCTGGGCGGCAGCTTCTCTTCCAGCAACATTGAAGACTACTACATGACGCCCTACGAGCTGGGCTACGGGCCGTTCGTCAAATTCGACCACGACTTCATTGGGCGAGAAGCACTGGAAAAAATGGCTGGGAAACCGCAACGGAAGAAGGTGACGTTTGCTTGGAACGGCGATGATGTCGGCAGAGCCTTCCGCTCCATGTTCGAGCCCGGTGCGGAGAACTGCAAATACATCGACCTGCCGTTATCGAATTATGCTTCCGCGTCCTACGACAAGATTCTGCACGCCGGAAAGATGGTGGGCATCTCGATGTTTAGCGGCTACAGCTACAACGAGCGGTCGATGCTGTCGCTAGGCGTGGTGGATCCGGACATCGAAGTCGGCAACGAGGTCACGCTCGTCTGGGGCGAGGAGGGCGGCGGTTCGCGGAAAACGACCGTGGAGCGCCACAAGCAAATCGAAATCCGCGCGATTGTCAGCCCGGTGCCTTACTCTGAGGTTGCGCGCAAATCCTACGCAGCAGGCTGGCGTACCGGCCAGCACTGAGCCGAGCTAAAAAATAGATCACCGTTGGTGCGCGGGCGGTGTCGGCGCGGTTCCATTTTGAGCCGGAGTGGCTTCCTTGCTTTGGTTGGCACGGAAGATCACGTACGCGCGGATAGCTTCCGCGTCTTGGCGCGACAGCTCGCTGGAAAACGAGACCATCCCTCGTTGGCGCAGCAGGCCGCCGAGGACGATGTTGAACCACTGATCGCCCACCAGCATGCTGGAATAACGGAGGTCGGGGAGCACGCCGCCGCTCACGGCGACGTCGCCATGACAGTTGGCGCAATAACCTTGGTAGAGCTGCTCGCCTCCCTTGACGGCTTCGGCGCTGGCTGTCGCGGGTGGTGGGTTCAGGACGCGAGGCTGGACCTCGGGAGCGGGCGGCAAGATTGCTTTGCCTCCTAATTTGAAGACCAGCATGCGCGGGACGTTCGCTGGCCGAGGTTTTTGCAGGAATACCTCGCCCCCGGCCAACGGTAGCACGCCACCCCAGCCGACCAGAACCGCGATGTATTGCTCGCCGTTCACCGCGTAGGCTATGGGACCTGCGGTGACGCCGCTTTGCGTAGCTGCGGACCAGAGTTTCTCCCCGGTGTCGGCGCGGAAAGCCTCGAACTGGCCGAGACCCGTGCCTTCAAACACTAAGTTGCCTGCGGTGGACAGGGCGCCCCCGTTAAACGGCCCAGGCTGATCTACCCGCCACACCTCCTTTTGTTTCACGGGATCCCAGGCGGTGAGATGGCCTTTGACGCTTGCGAGAATGGCCTTCTTGATTTGCGGATCCTGGGGCAAGCCGGCGGCCACCGGGTCGGTACCGGTATTGAAAGCGGTTGCTTGGTGTGCAAAGTGTTCCTCGGATTTGTAAGCAAAACCGGATTCGAGCACCGGAAAATAGACTAGTCCGGTGAGCGGGTCGTAGGACGCCGGTTGCCAACTGTGGGCTCCGCCGGGACCTGGAGTGACTAGCGCCGGCTTTCCGGTGCCTTCATATTGCGCGGACGCGGACTCGATAGGCAGCCCGCTCTTCAGGTCGATGCCGGTGGCCCAGGTCACGTTGGTGAACGGCTTCGCGGAAAGCAGTTGGCCTGTCGCGCGATCCAGAACGTAAAAAAAACCGTTCTTCGGCGCGTGCAGTAGAGTGTGGCGCAGCTGGCCATCTATTTTCAGATCGGCAAGAATGATCTGCTCGGCGGAATCGAAGTCCCACTCGTCGGCGGGGTTTTCCTGGTAGTGCCAGACGTATTCGCCGGTGTCCGGTTTTAGGGCAATGATCGAAGAGGCGAACAGATTGGCTTGGCGCTGCGGATCGCGTATTTCGCGTGCCCACGGATCGCCGTTGCCAGTGCCGATGTACAACAAGTCCAGCTTAGGGTCATAGGCGATGGAGTCCCAAACCGTTCCCCCGCCACCGTTCTTCCACCACTCACCCGTCCAAGTTTTGGCCGCTTTTTCCATCGCCGCGTTTTCAAACGGTATGGCCGGATCGCCGGGTACAGTGTAGAAGCGCCAGACCATCTTGCCGGTCTGGGCGTCGTAGGCGGAGACGTAGCCGCGCACACCCATTTCCGCTCCGCCGTTGCCGATGAGAACTTTGCCTTTGATCACCCGGGGAGCGCCGGTAATGGTGTATCGGAATCGCCGGTCGATGGTCAGCGTTTCCCATACGGGCTTTCCCGTGACGGCGTCCAACGCGATCAGCCGGCCGTCCAGGGTACCCACGAAAACTTTGCCTTCCCAAGCGGCCACACCGCGATTGACGACATCGCAGCAGGCGTTCACCGCCCATTCGGGTGGGACCTTCGGATCGTACTTCCAGAGCAAGGAGCCGGTTACGGCATTGAGCGCCACGACTTTGCTCCAAGCGGTGGTGAAGTACATCACGCCGTCGACCACCAATGGCGTGGCTTCTTGTCCCCGGCGCGTGTCGAGATCGAAAAACCACGCCAGGCCGAGTTGAGCGATGTTGTGGTCGTTGATTTTGTCCAGCGGGCTGAAGCGCTGCTCGGAATAGGTGCGGCCGTAGGTCAGCCAATTCCCGGGTTCGGCATCGGCGTTGATGATTCTTTTACTGTCGACACCGGCCGCGCCGTCCGCGGCTTTTCGCTCCGGAGTCTGCCGCGGAAAACTTGATTGCACTGTGATTCCGCCGCCCGCGCACAAGAGGGCCAGCAAGACGGCGACGACTGTGTATCGGGAAATCACCGGCAGTACCTCCGCGCTCGGAAAATAAGTGTTTTGCCGGCGATTAGCAAGCGCTCCCGCGAGGCGGATAAGGAAGCCATAGGGTGGATGTCCGATATTCGCACGGGGTGAGCGATAAAAGGCTTGACAAAGCGCGGTATGCAGATTAGACCGTTGTCACGGGTGGTTATGTTCTCGGCCTAAATGGACAGTAAGGGTGGCCTTGTCGCCAACTCTTTGAGGCGGTCGTTCGCCGGAAGGAGTCTGTTATGAGGGGGCGTGGTTGGTTTCT
Organism: uncultured Acidobacteriota bacterium; assembly: GCA_963788495.1. Classification (GTDB taxonomy): domain Bacteria; phylum Acidobacteriota; class Terriglobia; order Acidiferrales; family UBA7541; genus Acidiferrum. Next base: position 128,981 of record CAWBGX010000013.1, read on the forward strand.
GGCAGTTCTTGCTTTCAGTCTTCTCTTCGCGCGGGTTGACTCTGCTTTCGGCCAGGCGGGACTGGGTTCCGCGCAATTAAACGGCACCATTCTCGACGAAAAGGGCGGCTCGGTGGCCAAAGCATCGATTACGCTGCGGGAAACCGAAACCAACAACACCTATCCAACCACTTCCAGCGCCAGCGGCTTCTACGTGATCCCCAACTTGCCTCCGGGACATTACGAATTGAAGGTCTCCTACGCGGGGTTCGGGAACTATACGCAGACCGGCATCGAGTTACGCGTTGGGCAGGTCGCCACCATTGACGTCACGCTGAAAGTTGCCAGCGTTGGAGAGCAAGTTACCGTCAGCACCGAAGTGCAGACCGTAGAACCCACAAAAACAGAGATCAGCCAAGTCATTGAGACGCGGCAAATCGGATCGCTACCGGTCAGCGGCCGTTTGTTCACCGATTTCGCGCTGCTGACTCCGGGTGTGGCCACCGGCCGAACCAGCCTGGGAACCACGTTCACGGAGTTCGAAATTACCCAAATTTCTTTCGGCGGCATGCGCTCTTTCAGCAACGAAATCACCGTGGACGGAGCGGATTTCATCAACTCGAATACCGGAGTGCAAAGGGCCACCCCGCCTCAGGAGGCGGTGCAGGAGTTCCGGGTGGTGAACAACAGTTTCGGGTCGGAATATGGACGGGCGCTCGGTGGGATCGTCAACGTGGTCACGAAATCGGGCACCAACGAGCTTCACGGTTCGGTGTACGACTACTTGCAAAACAGTTCGGCGGACGCGAGGTCGCTGCTACAGCCGGCCCCGGACGCGCACACCTTGCGGTCGAATCAGTTCGGAGCCACGCTTGGCGGCCCGGTCCGGAAAGACAAGACGTTCTTCTTCACGAACTATGAGGGCCAGCGGCGGGCGGAGTCTCCAATTCTTCCTCCGGATTTTAGGAACAACATCGCGGCGATCAATCAAGCGAAGGCCTATTTGGGACTCGCGCCGGAAGATGTGAGCGCCTTGAAGACCAAGGACAACGACTACGGTTTTGTGAGGCTGGATCACCAGATCAGCAGCAACAATCGTCTGTCACTGCGCTACAACGTCGAGGACGCCCGCGACCTGAATCAGCTCATAGGCAACACCGAAGACGGCGGTGGGATTGGCACGCCGAGCGGCGGGCGCAATCTGTTCATTCGCGATCAGTCTGTGGTAGGGACGCTGGATTCGTCCCTGCGGCCGAATCTAGTCAACACGGCGTTGGTTCAGTATGCCCGGCGCCATTACAACTTCCCCGGCGTGACCGGACAGCCCGACTTGGACATCCCAAACGATCTGTCCTTCGGCCACAACTTTGGCACTCTCGATTCCATCTATGAGAGCCGGTTGCAGTTCGCGGACTCCGTGGCGTGGGTCAAGGGCAAGCATCTTGCTAAGTTCGGATTCGACTCTAACAATATTTGGGATGCCACCATCTATCCGGGGTTCACGCCGGCGCGAATCATCCTGCCGGGCCTGAACTGCCTGGTGGACTTTGCTAACTTTGTGGACCGTCCCGGTGGGCCGCCGCTTCCCCAAATGGCCAACCAAGCGCCGTGCCCCCTGCCGCCCTTCGCCGCCGGAGATGCGGTGACATTTTACGGGGTCGCGCTGGCCAGGACCGGCTACGTGGATGGTCAAGCCCCATTGAACAACGCAACGCCGCTCGATATCACCAATTGGTCCAATGCTTTTGCGCCGGGGCTTCGCAACAGCTATCAGTACACGCTCAACCACGGCTACTACGGTTTTTTTGCACAGGATCAGTGGCGCATCACTCCCAAGTTCACTCTCAACTACGGGCTGCGGTACGACTTGGAAACTGGGTTAGGTGACCAGATCGCTCCGTACTACGGAGCCGTTCAGCCCCGGGTCGGATTTGCCTACTCCCCGGACGGCAAAACCGTGATTCGCGCTGGTTTCGGGTTGTTTGACGACCGCAACAACATGACGTTCTTTTTCATCACCGGAAACCAGAAAACGGTCTCCGGCTTCCTCCCGGGCGTGACGCTGCCGATGATTCGTAAGGGAGCGGACACTGGCGGCTGGCAACTGAATGCCGTGAATTTGGCGTCGTTTTTACCGGGCGGAGTAACGTGCACGACAGGACTAGGCATACCTGTCCTTGGGCCCCCTCCAGCCCCTCCTCTTTGCCTGGACGCCCCTGCGGTCACCGCCGCAAGCATTCTGACAACCGGTCTGTATCCGACTGAGAATATAACGGGAATCTGCCCACCGGCTTGCACTGCGGGCGCCGGCGGAATGGACCGTAACCACAGCAAGCTTCCCTACGCCGAGCAGGCCAGCTTGGAGATCGACCGGCAACTGGGAAAGGGACTGACGGTCGATATCGGTTATCTGTTTGTGGGTGCGCATCGGTTGGTGTTGGGAAATGGCCTGAACACTTCTTGTCCCGTAGGCACCAGCAAACCGGGAAATCCCGCCGGGCCTCCAGGAGTGCCGGGTCCTCCGTTTAATTCTCCCGCCACACAAGGGTGGCTCAATCCGGACGGAACGATCAGTTCTTGTGCGGGGACTCCGGCGTTGCTGGTGGGCAAACCCTATTTCAGCGGGAACGAATTCTCGAATGGCGGATTCCTCGACTACAACGACAGCGTCGTGAATGCCGTGTATCACGGCCTTACGCTGCAAGCGATCGAGCGCTTTGGCAAGTATTTCAATTTGAACGCCAACTACACCTACTCGCACATCATCGACGACGGCAATTTCACCACCTTCATCAACCTCCCGCAGAACCAATTCGATCAAAGGTCGGAGCGCGGCAACTCCAATCAGGATGTTCGCCACCGGTTCGTGACCAACTTTACGGCCGAAGCCCCCAAGAGCAGTTTCTTGCGGAACTTCGCGCTGAGCAGCATCATCACGGTGCAGAGTGGACGCCCGTTCACGATGTTCGTCGGCGGCGATACCAATGGCGATACCAATCCGGTGACGGACCGGGTGGGGCTATCCTCGAGGAATTCCTACATCGGGCAGCCGTTGCGAACCTGGGATTTTCGCTTGTCCCGCTATTTCGTGTTCAACGAAAAAAAGAGGCTCGATCTGATCTTCGATGCGTTTAACCTGCTCAACCGGCAAAACATCGACGAGGTGTCCAGCGTCTACGGCTCTCCGGTGTTCTGCGGAGCCGTGCCAACGCACTTCGGAGACGCCGCCTCCCTGGCGATCCAGCAGGGCACGGCCACTTGTCCGACGCTGGCTTCTTTGACGGCGGCGGGCCAGATCCCGGCCGGGCCTCTTCCCGGGGGATTTTTTGTTCCTCCGAGCCCAAACGGCAGCTTCGGGACGCCGCGGACCATGATGAATCCGCGTCAACTGCAGTTGGCGGTAAAGTTCTCGTTCTAAACGGGCTTCCCTCCCTCAAACTGGGTTGCGGCGCGAGACCCGCGCGGCAACCCAGTTTCTTGTGCCGTTCGGTATTCGGCCGGAATTCTCGTGGCCCAAGCGAACTCGGCAGGGAATCGTTGCAACAATCAGGCGCGTAGCTTATAACTTCGGTGGCGTTGGGAGACTCCCCTTTGGCGATCTTCGTACTCGTGCATGGTGCGTGGCACGACGGAACCTGCTGGAACGGCACAATCCCTCATTTGGAACGGAAAGGCCACAAGATATTCGCCCCCACCATCGCGGGGCACGGCAAAGGAGTCGCTAAAAACGTCAACCACGCGCAATGTACGAAGTCGATCGTGGACTACATCGAGGAACGCGATCTCCGCGATTTCGTGCTGGTGGGCCACAGCTTTGGCGGCACGGTCATTTCCAAGGTTGCGGAAGCCTTGCCCGACCGCATCAAGCGCCTGGTTTTCTTAAATGGTTTCGTACTTCGCGACGGATTCAGCTTGTGGGACGAAATCCCCCCGCACCAGGCCGAACTCCTTGAAGAACTCTCCAAGGAGTCTTCCGACGCCACAGTGACGCTCCCTTTTCCCCTGTGGCGAGAAGCCTTTATCAACGATGCTGATCTGGACCTGGCGAAATCCACGTACGCGCAGCTCTCCCCGGAGCCTTCGCAACCCACGAAAGAAAAGCTGGACCTGAAGAAGTTCTATTCGCTGGAGATTCCGAAGAGTTATATCAATTGTACCGAAGACACCGCTCTGCCCCCGGGCGAATGGGGCTGGCACCCGAGGATGTCCGGCCGGTTGGGGCTGTATCGTTTGGTGCAAATGCCGGGGAGCCATGAAGTGATCTTCACCAACCCCGCAGGCTTGGCCGACAAGATTCTAGAAGCGAGCCGCGACTAGCGGAAATTGGCACGAACCATGATCACGTTGAAAACGCGACCGGAAGCTGTCGACATCGACCTGGCGAGGTCTGCTGTCGTTGTCGTGGACATGCAGAACGCCTTCGCTAGCAAGGGCGGAATGCTGGACATCGCCGGCGCCGATATTTCCTCCGCGGCACGAGTGACGCAGAAAATCGCAGCTTCCCTGGAAGGTGCCCGGGCTTCGGGGATACCGGTGGTGCATCTCCAGATGGGCTACAAGCCCGATCAAAGCAACAGCGGCGGCCCAAATTCGCCGAACTGGCACAAAGAACTGGCCATGACGCTGATGAATCGCCGGCCCGAGCTCAAAGGCAAGCTGCTCACCGAAGGCACCTGGGATTTCGACATCGTGGAGGAGCTAAAGCCACATCCCGAGGATCTGGTGGTGGTCAAGACGCGCTACAGCGGCTTCGCCGGCACATCGCTCGATTCCATGCTCCGCACCAGGGGCATTCGCTATCTGTTCTTCGCGGGCATCGCCACCAACGTCTGCGTGGAATCCACGCTCCGCGACGCGTATTTCCTGGATTACTGGCCTATTCTGCTCAGCGACGGCGCGATGCCCGCGGGCCCGCCGGCCGCGCACGAGGCCACGATATACAACGTCGAGAACTTTTTCGGCTGGACCCTGAGGTCGGACGATTTTCTCGCCGCGCTTAATCCATCGGGGGGACCTAGCACCCTGTGATAACGATAGACATCGACGTAGGCGGCACGCTCACCGATGGAATCTTCATCAAGGATGGCGGCATGTTCTGCGTGAAAGTGGACACCACGCCGCACGATCTGACCGTTTGCCTCTTCGATTGCCTCGCGCAGGGAGCGACGCAGCTTGGTTTTGACGACGTCGACGCCTTTCTCGAATGCGTGGATCTGATCCGCTGGTCCACCACCATTACCTCCAATGTTCTCGCGGAACAACGCGGGCCGAGACTCGGGCTTATCATTTCCCGCGGCCACGAATCCGATTTTTATGGCGAGACCCCGCGCAGCGTCCTGTTGGACCGGCTGATCTCCCGGCAAAACGTCATTGGCGTAGACGCCGCGACTTCCGAAGCGGAAATCATGAACACTGCCCGCGGCCTGCTGGAGACCGGCGTCCGCCGCATTTGCGTCAGTCTCAAAGACGCCGATCGCCACCCCGAATCCGAAATCCGCATCAAACGGATCATCGAGCAACAGTATCCCGATCATTTCCTGGGCTCGGTCCCGGTGCTGGCGGGCAGCGACATTGGCCGTGGCGCCGACGATCGCACTCGCACCTACTGCGCCTTGATCAATGCCTACACCCATGGTGCTCTGGCCGCTACGCTGTTCAAAGCGGAGGACGAGTTGCGCGATATCCACCGTTATCATGGCGCGTTTTTCGTTAGCCACATCAACGGCGGCGTCGCCGGCATCGCCAAGACCAAGGCCATCGACACGATGGAGTCCGGCCCCATCCTGGGCATCCACGGCAGCAGCTACCTCGCCAAGGAATTCGGTCTAAAGGATGTAGTCGCGCTGGACGTTGGCGGCACCACCGCCAAGTTGAGCCTGCTGCAAAACGGCGAGCCGCTCTTTCGTAAGCCAACCGACTTCTTTGGCATTCCGGTGGGGCTCTCGCTTCCGTACTTGCGCTCGGTTGCGCTCGGAGGAGGCAGCGTGGTTCGCCCCGCAAACCCCGGCGCGGATCATCCGGTCACATTGGGGCCGGACAGCATGGGTTCTTTCCCGGGACCTGCGTGTTACGGACTAGGCGGCGACCAAGCCACGCTCACGGACGCCTTCGTTTCCGCCGGTCTGATCAATCCCGACTATTTTCTGGGTGGTACCAAGCCCATCGATCGCGACCTCGCCCGCGGTACAATTCAAGAGCAGGTCGCGACTCCTTTGCACATGTCGGTCGAGGAAGCCTGCGGCGCGGTCATCGATCGTGGCTTTCAGTTGGTCGCGGACATGATCGCCCTCGCGCAATCCGAACTGAAACGAGACCTTTCCAGACATGCTCTGTTCGCGTACGGCGGAAATGGCGGGCTCTTCGCTTGCGGCGCCGCGGAGAAAGCCGGCCTCGGCTCGGTCTACTTATTCAACCTCGGGCCGGTCTTCAGCGCGTTTGGCTCCTCGGTGTCGGACATTTCGCATGTTTACGAACGCTCTCTCTACCTTTCAGCCCTCGAAGAAAAGGATCTCGCGCGGATTCGCCTGGCTCTCGAAGAAATGAAAGCCGAAGGAGTGAAGGACCTGCTTGGCGAAGGCCTGCGCCTGGCCGATGTGATTTACGTGATCGAATTGGAGGTCTCGCAACCAGGACAACCCGGTGTTGCGATTACTGTGCCGGAATCGGCGATTCACGATACGAACGCGGCGAAGTCCCACATCGCCGCTGCGCTAAAGGATTCCGGCGCTAGCGGCCAACGCCCGGACTTCAGCATTGATCTCATTCGTCTGCAAGTGAAAAAGCCCATGCTGAAACCTGGTCTTCCGAAGCCGCCCGCAGGCGGTCCGGATTCCTCGCATGCGCGCAAAGGAACCCGCGCCGTCGCTTGGGGCAGCAAGAGCGGATCGGCGCAAATCTATCGCTGGGAATCTCTACAGCCCGGCAATTGTCTGGATGGATGCGCCGTGCTCGAAGGCGTCCACAGCACCTATTTTGTTCCCGAGGGCTGGAGTCTAGAAATGGACGCTTACGGGAACGCCAGGCTGCACCGCGGTTGACCAGCAGCGGAAAGTACCGCTGAACGAGGGAAAGAGCCATGGCCTCTGACCAACAGAAACGAATTCGAGTTACCGAATACCTCGACCTCGACCTCAATGCCGAGCGCTGGTTCTGCAATCGTTGCGGCCAAGATATCGGTCCGGCCAGTGAGAGCTACAAGAAGGGCTGTTTGCTGTACGACCGCGATCCGCGAGAGATTCACCCGCCCATTGTTTCCGGAGACTTCAACTTCTCTCCCGACCCCAACTGGATTCGCATCGTGGAATTCTACTGCCCAGGCTGTGGCGCACAGGTCGAAACCGAATATCTCCCGCCGGGGCACCCCATCACGCATGATATCGAGCTGGACCTCCCGAGTTTGAAAGAAAGGCTGCGGAAAGGCGAATTTGTTGTCCGCGACAGCCGCCTGGAGGCCGCGGAATGAACTCCATTGACATCGATGTCGGGGGAACCTTCACCGACCTAGTTCTGAACTTCGGCGGAAAAACGCTGATCAAGAAGGTGGCCACCACCCCCTACGACCTCTCCGTGTGCTTCTCGCGGGTGATCGAGGAGGGTGCCGGTGCCCTCGGAATGAAGATCGATCAGCTTCTGCCCGATGTCGAAATGATTCGCTATTCGACCACCATAGCGCTGAATCGCCTGATCGAGAAAAAAGGCCCGCGCCTGGCGCTCATCACTACGGAAGGCCATGAAGACGTCACGCTCATCGGCCGGGGAGCGCAGTGGATTGACGGAACGCGCGTCGCGGAACGCCGGAATCTGGCCGTCCAGCACAAGCCTGAGCCGCTGATTCCCCGCGATCTAATTCTTGGAGTCAAAGAACGTATCGACTCCCGCGGGCGCATCATCCGCCCGCTCGACGAAGAGGACGTCCGCAAAAAGGTTCGCCATCTGGTCAGCCGGGGCGCGCGTGGCTTCGTGGTCTCGCTGCTCTGGGGATTCCTCAATCCGGTTCATGAGCAGCGCGTGAAAGAGATCATTCGCGACGAGTACAAGGAATTTCACATCGGCTTTCTGCCAGTGGTTCTTGCCGGACAAGTGGTGGGAAAACTCGGAGAGTACGAGCGCAGCCTCGCCGCCATTCTCGACGCCTACCTCCACCGCTCCATGCAAATCGAGCTCTCTGCGATGTGGGACAAGCTCCGCGATCGCGGCTACAAGAAGCCCTTGCTCATGATCCAAAGCTCCGGCGGCATCGCCGAGGTGTTTCGCACCACGGCCAGCCGTACCTTCAACAGCGGCCCGGTTTCAGGGCTGATGGGCGCGCACCACGTCGCTAAAATTCTCGGCTACAAGAACGTGGTGATGACCGACATGGGCGGCACCAGCTTTGATGTCGGCCTAGTGGTGGAAGACAGTGTCCGCAGCTATGACTTCCGCCCCATCATTGACCGCTGGATGGTGGGCATCACCATGATCAAGACGCTGTCGATCGGTGCGGGCGGCGGCTCCATCGCGTCGATCAACAAGCTTTTGCAAAATCGCCTGCAGGTTGGTCCGCGCAGCGCCGGTTCGATGCCCGGCCCCGCTTGCTTCAGCCTGGGCGGGACGGAACCGACCGTCACCGATGCCGATGTCGTCCTCGGCTACCTCAACCCCGACTATTATTTCGGCGGCAAAATGCGCCTGGACAAGAACCGCTCGGTCCAAGCCATTCGCGACAAAATCGCCAAGCCCCTCGGAATGTCTGTGGAAGAAGCCGCCGCCATCGTCCGCAAAATCGTCAATGGCAACATGGCCTCGGCCATCATGAAAGAGGTCCACCTGCGCGGCTACAGCCCGGAAGACTTTATCTTGTTCGTCGGCGGTGGAGCCGGCCCCACCCACGCCGAAGGCTATATGGCCGACATCGAAAAGGCCGTAACCTTCGCCTTCTCTCCCGTCTTTTGCGCCTTTGGTTCCTCGACCATGGACATCATGCACGTCTACGAGGTTTCCAAAAAATTGACGCTGCTGGAACCCGTCACGCAGACGCTTTCCACCGAATACGAATCGTTCAATCAAGCCGTTGAAAAGCTCGTCGAACAAGCCCAGCGCGATCTGCGAGGCGACGGGCTGGACCTGAACCAGGCCTCCTATGTTCTCGAACTGGATATGCTCTACGGCGGCCAGTTCCACGTCAAACGCGCCCTCTCGCCAAGACTCGCACTTCACGGACCGGCGGATGTGCAAGCGATCTGCGACGCCTTTGAGAAGGAGTTCAGCGAGGCCTTCAGTCCGTTTGTCGTGAATCCCGAAGGCGGCGTCTTTATCGAGAGTTTTATTCTGAAGGCCATCGTGCCGGTCAGGAAGATCGAGCTTCCCAAAATGCCGCTGGAAGGACGCGATCCAGCCGCGGCGGCAAAAGGACAGCGGCCCGCCTATTGGCCGCAGCTGAAAGATTTCAGCGCGACGCCGGTTTATTCCTATGAAGGCCTGCGGCCTGGGAACGTCGTCGATGGCCCGGCCATTGTCGAAGGCGAATACACCACGCTGGTCGTGCCTCCGTCGATGCACTTTTCCATCGACGGGCGCAGCCTCGGAATTCTCGAGCACAACTCAGCGAAGAAATAGAGGAACGACATGCCCATCCCGACGACTGCCGAAAAACTAGCGTGGCTCAAACCGGCGCCGGCAACGCCCTACGAAAAAGAGTGCGCGGCAAAACTCCCGCAAGGCGATTACGAAATCGGCGTGCAGGTCACTAACGACATTCTGGATGAAGCGATGGAAATCTTCATCCGGTCGTCCCGCAGCTATTTCGGTGTTTCCGGCGATTCCATGGTGGCGATCTTCACGGCCGGCGGGGACCTCATTAACGCCTCTTGCGGAACCTACCTTCACGCCATCATCCAGCCCATCGTGATCAAATTTATTCTCAAGTATTACGAGGACAATCCCGGCATCCGCGACGGGGACATCTGGTACACCAACGACGCGCTCTACGGCGGCATTCACAATCCTGACCAGGTCGCGCTGATGCCTGTCTTCCACAAAGGCAAGCTGCTCGCCTGGGCTTCCGCGGCTTTGCATACCACGGAAACCGGTGCCATTGAGCCTGGCGGCATGCCCGTCAGCGCCAAATCACGCTTTGAGGAAGGCCTGAATCTCCCGCCCATCAAGATTGGCGAGAATTTTCAGATTCGCAACGATTTCCTGGAGTTCTACGCCGTTTACGGACTTCGCGCACCCGCAATGTTTATCTCCGATCTGCGCGCGCGCTGTACTACCGCTGATCGCGTTCGCGTGCGCCTCCTGGAGGTGGTCGAAAAGCGCGGTGAGGCGTATCTCGTCGGTTTGCTCCGCAAGATGTCGGATACCGCCGAGGCCGGCGCCCGCCAAAAACTGAAAACGTTGCCCAATGGCAAGTTCCGCACGGTTGTCTTCAACGATGCCATTGGCTGGACCCCAGCTCTGGTGCGCGCCTGCTATCTGACGCTGACAACGTGCGACGGCCAAGTCACCTTCGATTTCCACGGGACGTCACCCGAAAATCCTTCCTCGTATAACGTTCATCCGCAAGCCGTCGTCGGCCACATCGCCAATTTCATGTACGAGTATATTTTCCACGACCTGCCGATCTGCAGTTCTACCTTTGCGCCCATCGATTTTGTTTTTCCCGAAGGCGCTATCGTCAATCCCGGCCGTATGGCCGCCACTAGTTGCTGTGTTTTCATCGGCATGCAGGCGCGCTGCGCGACCCATAGCGCCTTTGCCAAAATGACTTTTTCCAGTGCGGGACTCTGGCAACAAATCGCCGCACATCCCGGTAGCCAGCACACTTCGCAAATTTGTGCCGGCCATTCGCAATGGAATCTGGCGTTCGCGGACGTACTCTCGTTTTCTCTCAATACCCAAGGCCAGGGCGGCCGCGCACGCACCGACGGGATGGATGCCTATGGATTCGCCTGGTGCGCCTTTGGACGCGCGCCGGACTCCGAACAGGTCGAGAGCGAACTGCCCGTAACCGTAACCCTGGCGCAACACTGGAAGGATTCGAGTGGGGCTGGACGTCAGCGCGGCGGCTCCGGGGCCACCCAGCATTGGATGATCCACAAAGTTCCAGAGCTGGTTTCCATGTGCATGGGCAACGGAAGCAAAGTCCCTCTGGGTCAGCCGCTATTCGGTGGCTATGCATCGGCGCCCATCCCTGGCGTCAGCATCCGGAAGACGGATCTGTTGCAACAGATGCGCGACGGAGAGCCGGGTCTGTCCATGGATCACCGTGAAATCATGGAGCAGGGCACCGTCCACGGAAACTGGAACTTCGAGCTGGTCGCGAGGACGCCCAAAGTATACGAGGAAGGCGACCTGCTCTTCGGTTTCAGCGGAGGTGGACCGGGCTACGGCGATCCTCTCGAACGTGATCCGGAAAGTATCCTGGAAGATCTAAAGAAACAAATTGTCTCGGATTGGACCGCCCAACACATCTATTTCCTGGCTTACGATCCGGAGCGCCGCAAGCTGGACGTCGAGAAGACCAAGGAACAAAGGGACCAAGAGCGCCGCGCACGCCTGGCTCGAGGCAAGTCGTACGACGATTTTCACAAAGAGTGGAACAAGAAGAGTCCACCCAAGGAAATCTTGCAATACTATGGTTCCTGGCCGGATGCCAAGCCCCTCGGGCCCGTTTTCCGGCCCTGATCGATGGCTGAAAACAATACCCCGCACCAGATTCTCCAAGACCTCGTGCACGGCGGCGCGCCGTCCCGACCGCTGTTCCTGCCGATCGTATTCGCACTCGGCGCCCGCCTTGAAAACCTCTCGCTGCGTGCATTCCTGGCGAATCCGACGAAAATCTCCAATTCGTTGCGGCAAATTCGCCCGCACCTGCGATCCGATGGGCTAAGTTGCTATTTCGACCCGCTGTTAGAAGCTGAGGCGCTAGGCGGCACGCTCGACTGGCATTCTGATAATGAGAGGCCCACCCTGAGTTGGTCTCCTGCACCCGAGCCAGGTCAGCTTTCAGCTGGCCTACGCTCGCCGGAAGCGATGCTCAAGAGTGGTCGCATGCCGGTAGCTCTCGAAGTGATCCGCAGATTAAAGGCCCTTGTCCGCGACGAGTTCCTGCTGACGGTTGGCGTCTCCGGCCCTTTTGCTCTGGCGGCGCGCCTCGCGGGCGTTCAGGGCCACGAATCCAACGCAAGCGTGGATCTGCCATATGCCGCCCTCGAGGTTGCAACGTCGGCGGTCGCCCAGGCGTCCAAGGCATTTGCAGAGGCGGGGGCCAACCTGATCTTTCTGCGCGAGGGCAGGCTTCCAACCCAACCTCCGGGCAATTCGCAAGATTGGGAATCTATGTTGGGGCCAATTTTCAATGTCATCCGGTTTTACGAAGCACAGCCCGTTCTCCAGATTGCGGGCGAGCATGGCCTGACGGAAAATCCCCAAGCGATTCTGCAGCTTGCGCAAGGCTGCACCCTCTGCGTCCCGCTGGAGGCCATCCAGAGTATGCTGGCGGAAAAATATTCGGTGATGCGGTCCGCGAAACTTGGTATCGGCTTGCCCGCTGCGGCTTTTCGGCCGGACCAGCCCAGCGATTCAGATTTCGGTCCGCGGTTGGCCCAGTTGATTTCCGAAGTGCAGCCTGCCATCGTGACGACTGCCGAAGACGTTCCAGCGGCGACGGATCTCAAGCGTCTCGCGGCGGTTTCGGAAATCGTCCGGCGGTAGGGGCAAGTCTTAAGCAACCAGCTCTTACTCTGGCGACAAGCCTCCCCGTGGAGAAACGAGCGTAGATGAAGACTTTTAGAATCGCGGTCATCCCTGGCGATGGGATCGGCAAAGAAGTCGTTCCCGAGGGCATTCATGTCCTGGAAGCGGCCGGGAAACGCTTCGGGTTTCAATGTCAGTGGCAGCATTTCGATTGGAGCTGCGAAACCTACCTAAAAACCGGACGGATGATGCCGGAGGACGGCCTCGCGCAATTGAGCAAGTTCGACGCCGTTTTTCTTGGTGCCGTGGGGCATCCGACGGTTCCGGACCATGTATCGTTGTGGGGCTTGCTCATCCCCATCCGGCGGGGCTTCCGCCAGTACGTGAATTTGCGCCCGGTGCGCCTCTTCGAGGGGATCGAGAGTCCCCTGAAGCGTTGGAAACCCGGCGAAATAGACTTCACGGTGGTGCGCGAGAACAACGAAGGCGAGTACTCGGAAATCGGCGGGCGTCTCTACGAGGGCACGGAAGACGAGATGGCTGTCCAGCAGACGGTCTTCACGCGGCGGGGCGTGTATCGCGTTTTGCGCTTTGCCTTTGAGCTTGCTCGAAAAAGCAAGAAACACCTCACCTCCGCCACAAAATCGAACGGCATCATTCACACCATGCCCTTCTGGGATCAATGCTTCAAAGAGATCGGCGCGGAATACCCGGACGTGCGCACCGATCAATTTCACATCGACATCTTGACAGCTCATTTCGTCAGGCATCCGGATTGGTTTGACGTTGTCGTCGGCTCGAATCTTTTCGGCGACATTCTGTCGGACTTGGGCCCGGCGGTCGTGGGATCGATCGGCATCGCGCCGTCGGGAAACTTGAACCCGGAAAGGGAGTTTCCGTCCATGTTCGAGCCGGTTCACGGTTCGGCCCCCGACATTGCCGGGAAGGGAATCGCGAATCCCATCGGGCAGATCTGGTCCGGTGCCATGATGTTGCGGCACTTGGGAGCGCCCGAAGCGGCTGATGCCGTGGAAAGCGCCATCGCCGAGGTTTTGGCCAAAGCCCAAACGCGCACTCCTGATATCGGTGGCGACGCCGGCACCAGGGATCTCGGCGAAGCGATCGCCTCCGTTGTTAGCAGGCGATAGCCCGCCTTGAGGGCGGTGAGCCGACAGTACGTTCAGGCTATTGCCAATCGGCGCGTTCGCAGGTATCGTAGGAATATGTTCGTTATCCGCCAGAAGGCCACACCGACGTGTTCCTGCTGTCTGTGTTGTACGTGTGCCTGCACTGGCGCGGGGAGACCGGGCGACTAAGAAATACTCAAGTCGAGCCTAAGTTTTCGGAACCCACCGCCAGAATGAACTGGCAGGTGGGTTTTTCGTTTTTGGGCAATGCAAAGGGCGCGCAAAGCGCGAAAGGAAATTCGAAAATGGGAGACTACAAGCATCCGGAAGTCCTGGTTTCGACCGAATGGGCGTCGCAAAATCTCAATTCCCCAAACGTCCGGTTTGTGGAAGTGGATGTGGATACTTCGGCATACGACCAAGGCCACCTCGCCGGAGCCGTGGGATGGAACTGGCAAACGCAGTTGCAGGACAACGTCCGGCGCGACTTGATCGAGAAATCGGCGCTGGAGAAGTTGCTCGGTGAATCGGGCATCGCCAACGACACGACCATCATTCTGTACGGCGACAACAACAACTGGTTCGCGGCCTACGCCTTCTGGCAGTTGAAGTACAACGGGCACCAAGACGTGCGGCTGATCAACGGCGGCCGCAAGAAGTGGCTGGAAGAAAAGCGCCCAGTGACCACCGAAGCTGCGAAGGTAAATCCAGCGACCTACCGTGTGAGCGGTGTCGATGAGTCGATCCGTGCACGCCGCGACGAAGTGTTTGCGGTGGTCGACGGCGAGAAGCGCGGCCAGTTGGTGGACGTGCGCTCGGTCGATGAGTTCACCGGGAAGATCCTTGCCCCTCCAGGACTGACCGAGACCGCGCAGCGCGCGGGGCACATTCCGGGCGCGGCGAATATCCCCTGGGCGCAGGCTGCGGCCGAGGACGGCACCTTCAAATCCTTCGACGCTCTGGCCAGCTTGTATGCAGCGAAGGGCATCAACGGGGCGGAAGAAGTGATCGCGTATTGCCGCATCGGCGAGCGCAGCTCCCATACCTGGTTCGTCCTGAAGTACTTGTTGGGGTACGACAACGTGCGAAACTACGATGGTTCGTGGACCGAATGGGGCAATCTGATCGGCGCCCCGGTCGTCAACCCAACCGTTTCCTCGGCGGCCGCCGCCGCCGGGGCGGACTAAGGCCAAGACGATCTCTTTTCGATTTGCGTGAGGGAGCCGGACAGAGCACCTACGACAAACCCCGTAGGTCTGGCTTCCTCCCAATGCGGTGGCGCGGTCGCCAAGTGGTAAGGCAAAGGTCT
>CAWBGX010000014.1:0-152622 GCA_963788495.1 uncultured Acidobacteriota bacterium
CGTCGACGCGCGCCTTTTGCGCGACCTGCAGCACCACGTTCTTGGCTTGGTACTTCTGAAAGCCTTTGGCGGACACCGTGAGGTCGTAAGTGCCGCCGGGCAAACCTGCGGCAACATACACACCGTCCCCGTTGGTAACGGTGGAACGGCTTAGGTTTCCCCCCACGTCGGAAATAGCCACTTCGGCGCCGACAATGGCCGCGCCGGACTTGTCTGTAACCGTGCCGCTAATTGAGCCGGTGTCCTGCGCCACCGCCAAGAATGGCAGGCACAGCACGGCGAGCGCGGCGCACAGAAGAACGCGCACAACCGCGGCGCCCCGCAGCGAAATGGAACCGCAAACACTGTAAAGATCAGAGTGTTCCTTCACTTTAATACCTCCGAAAGTTTTCAAACAGATACGCGGATACGTGAGGAACGAACTGGCCTGCCATGGCGGGTCATCCCTGGGTCCACCGCCGGCAGGAGACAGATCATTTGGCTACAAGGCCCCCACCACTCGACGCAAACACTGCGGCACCGGGCTTATTAAATCGAGTTAATAATGCATTTTTGCGTCAGTGTCAAGAGGAAAATGGACGTCGATTTCGCCGGTGACAACGCGGTTGGGTGTCCAGCCAGCTGACCAGATGCTGCAGGCGTATCCTTCTTCCGGAATAAGGTTATTCTCATCCACCGCTTGAATTCGCCTACCCGGTGCTGGACACTACGCCCTGTGAAGTCAAGACTTTCCATGCGATCCGTCCGTTGCGCGGCGTTAGCTCTGCTGACGTGCATCGGCACGCGCGAGAGGCGGCTGGCCCTCGCCGAACCTGCGCTACCGCCCATCGACCGGGCAGGCCGCTCCGTCGTCTCGAAGCGCGGATCGGGGTGTTGATCTTCCAGCATTGTTCGCCAGAGGAGAAGCCGCACTGCGGGCGGGAGATCTGGATGCGGCGGCGGCGGCGTTCCGCAAGATACTTGCAGTGCACCCCGGGTCGGGAGCGGCGTACTCGAATCTCGGGGTCATCGCCATGCGCCGAAAAGAGTGGGATCGCGCGCTGGCCCTGTTGCAGAAGGCCGCGAGCCTGGATCCCAAGGTGCCGGGGATACGCCTCAACATAGGATTGGTGATGTATCGGCGCGGTGACTACTCCGGAGCGATCGCCCCGCTCGCATCCGTGGTTCGCGACCAGCCCGACTCCTTTCAGGCGCGGTATCTCCTTGGGCTGTGCGATGTTTTTACCGAGCGCTACGCCGAAGCGGTTACCGTGCTGGAGCCCCTGTGGCCGCAGAACTCCAATAATTTCATGTATCTGTACGTCCTGGGGATCGCCGCCCACAATGCCGGCCAGACCGCGCTGGATGAAAAGGCGCTGACGCGTCTCGTGGAAATCGGCGGCGAAACGCCGGAGTTCCACTTGATTCTCGGCAAGGCCTACCTCAACCGGCATGAACCCGAGAAGGCGGTAGTAGAGTTGGAGCGCGCGGAGAGTGCCAAGCCCGATATGCCGTTCGTGCATTTTGGCCTCGGGATCGCGTATATGCGCACCAACGACGACGAGCGCGCGGAAGCTGAATTTCGCAAAGAGATCGCCGTCGAACCGGATCTTCCGGATATTTACGAGCAGCTAGGCGAATTTTATTTGAAGATGGCGCGGGATGCCGACGCGGAGAAATGCTTTCACCAGGCGCTCCAGCGCAATCCCAAGATGCCGGCGTCCCTGTTTGGGCTGGCCAAGATCTATTTGCGCCAAGAAAAATACCAGCAAGCCTTGGCGGCGATAGACGCTTCTGAGCGGCTGGCAGCTGATAGCCAGAATGTGCACTTCATGCGCGGACGGATTTTGATGAAGCTGGGACGTCGCGCCGAAGCGGAAAAAGAACTGGCCAAGGCGAAGCAGTTGCTCGACGCGTCGGCCGAAAAAGACCAGGAACCTGCTTCGATGAACGACACCCGGGTTCGGAATCCTGAACTGGCGCAGCCTCCGCCGTAGCAGCTTTGCGGTATTGCGCGGGTTACAGCGGCGGCGGTTGCCAGGGGCCGCGAGCTTCCTCGATGCGCTCGGCCACGGCTAGGACTAATTCTTCTTCATGCGGCCGCCCGATCACCTGCACGCCGATGGGCAGCCCTTCCGGCGAAGTGCCAAGGGGAACAGAGGCGCCGGGAAAGCCTGCAAGGTTCAGCCATTGCGAATGGCGCATGGTATCGCGATAACAATGCTCCGCTCCGGATCGCCAGGTACCTTCCCCATGGCGGAACGCTGGAGCCGAGCACACGGGTGACAGCAGGATGTGTACTTCGTTCATCTGGCCGAGGATTTCGGCGCGGACGACGTCGCGTTCCGCGCATGCGGCCAGGAAGCGATCAAGCGTTACAGGGCTTTCGGGCGTGGCGCACGAGAGATATTCGCGAAGCATCGGACTGACTTGATCTTCCTGACCGGCAACTATCGGACCAAACAGGTGTGCGATCACCGGGCCGAAAAAGAACCACCAGAGTTCGAGCGCGCGGTCGAGAGCTTTCAGTTTCAAAGGCTCGACGACGAATCCCTGAGCGGCCAGCAGTTCCGCGGCGTGCTGCACCGTTGTGTGTGTTTCCGGTGTCACCTTTCCGAGTGCGTCGCTCTCCAGCAGGCCAATACGCGCGCCCTTAAGATGGCTCCTTCCGATCGCGCGAAGAGGCACGGGCGCGGCTAGTGCGTCGCCCGGGTCGGGTCCGGCCAACACTTCGAACAGCTCGCGAACGTCAGAGACTGTGCGCGCCATGGGCCCGACCACACCGAGCCAGTTTAGGGCGCCTTCGGCGGGCGGAAAGTGTCCTGTTGACGGGACGCGTCCCGGTGTCGGCTTGAGACCGCAGATCCCGGAAAAATGTGAGGGAACGCGAATCGATCCGCCACCGTCGCCGCCCACTCCACCCATGGAACAGCCGGAGGCGATCGCGGCAGCTTCGCCCCCGCTCGATCCGCCCGCCGTCCGCTCCAGGTCCCAGGGATTGCTCGTTTTCCCGGTCAGTAGATTGTTGCTCTCGTAGGCCATCAAGAATTCGGGCGTGTTGGTGTTGCCCAGAATGATCGCGCCGGCGGCCTTGAGGCGGGCAACGAGCGGCGCATCGCGCCGCGGCACATAATCTTTGCGGAGCACGGAGCCCGCCGGGCAAGGCCAGCCGGCGATGTCGATGCAGCCCTTGATCGTAACCGGCAGGCCATGAAGCGGGCCAAGCGCGTCGCCGCGCAAAACGGCGGCTTCGGCGGAGCGCGCCTGCGCCCGCGCGCTGTCCGCATCCAGGTGCACGAACGAATTGAGCTGCGCCTCGCAGTCGGCGGCGCGCTCGATCTGCGTGTCCACGACCTCAACGGGCGAGATCTTCTTCGATCGAATCCCCGCAGTCAGCCGGGCGATGCTGGAATGGAACAGCGGGCTCATGACCTACCTCGCAGATTAGGCCGTCGTCTCGCGCCGGTCAATCCGGAGGAGCAAGAAGGGCGGGATAATTAACGATTGACGCTGCATGGTGGAGCCGAGAGAATCGATAGTGTTCTGCGGCGCGGGGGGTAAAGCGCCGCCACTCGCACCGGCAAGGGAAAAAATTTCGTGCAACGTTTCTTTTGGGGTAAAGCTTCGTTCGCGCTGGTTTGTTTGCTCTCGGTCGCTGTCGTTACAATGCCCGTGCTACGCTCTCGATCCGCGCGGGCGCAGGAAAAAGCTCCCGCCAAGCAGCGGGTTGCGCCACAAGGCAACCCCGGCGACGCCTTGAGATTCAACACGCTCGGCGTCGCGTACATGAATCAGCAGAAATTCGCCGATGCGCAGAAATATTTCGAGCAGGCGCTGGCGGCGGACCCAAAATTCAGCGTTGCGCGACTCAACCTAGGCGTAGCGCTGCTCAGCCAGCAAAAACTCGAGGCGGCGCGCACCGCTCTTGAGGAGGCCGCGCGCGAATTGCCTCAGGACCCCTACGCCTGGTACAACCTAGGGCTCGTTTACAAAGATTCCAGCGAAACGGAAAAAGGCATCGCCGCCTTCCGGCACGTAACCGAGCTAACGCCGGAGGCTGACGGATATTATTTCGTAGGCTACCTGGAGGCCCAGCTCCAGCGTTACGACAACGCCATCGCGGCATTCCAGAGCGCGCTCGCCGCATTTCCTTATCATGCATCGGCAGAATTCGGGCTGGCCCGCGCCTACCAGCGAAAAGGCGACGCCGCTTCCGCGCGCGAACACTTGGCGCGTTTTCAGAAAATCACAACCGAGCATCTCGGCTCGCCGTTCGGCGCGGGTTACGGCGATCAGGGAAGGTACTCGCTTGCGGAATTGGCACGCAGCGCGGCGACGGCTGCGCCGCCCGCCATCGCCGTAAGTTTCAAGGAGCAGCCAGTTGTCGTGGCGCCGGCTGGTGGGCATGCAATCCTGCCCGGCGCCAGTACGGGTGCTTGCTTCCTCGATTATGACGGGGACGGCAAGCCCGATTTGTTCTTGGTCAGCGCCTTAGCGGATGGCACCAGCCGCTTGCTGCACAATCTCGGAAACGGACGCTTTGCGGACGTGACGCAAGCCGCCGGGCTCACTCTGAGCGGCAGCGGACTTGGCTGCGCCGCAGGCGATTTTGACAATGACGGCCACACCGACCTCGCTGTCTGCCTGAGCGACGGCGTGCGGCTGCTGCGCAACAAGGGCGACGGCAAATTTGAAGATGTAACGCAAGCGGTGGGAATCCGCCGCGAGAGGGGATGCGTCGGAGTGACCTTCGTTGATTACGATCACGACGGCGACCTGGATTTGTACATTACGACCGCACCGGATACGTCGCCGGGAGCAAAAGCGCACAACGTGCTCTGGCGCAACAACGGGAACAGCACATTCACCGATGTTTCTGAAGAAACCGCGCTGGGAATCGATGCCACCGGTGCCGGTGTCGTGACTACAGATTTCAATAACGACCGCGCGATTGACTTTGTCTTCGCCGGAGGCAGCGACGGTGCCTCGATCTACTTGAATCCTCGGGAAGGCAAGTTCACGCCGCTCACCGGAATCGACTTCAAGAAAGAGAATCTGCCTCCAGCCGTCGGCGTGATCGCTTTAGACTTCGACAAGGACGGCTGGATGGACCTGGCATTCACCCACGCAGGCGCGCCCGGGATCAGCCTATGGCGGAACGTCGAAGGCAAGCGCCTCGAACGCGTGCCGCTTCCCGATCTCGCCTGGCAGCGCGGCTGGGGGCTGGCGGCGATCGACTATGACAACGACGGGTGGCTCGACATCGTCGCCGCCGGAGAATCCAGCGCCGGCGGGCAACTGCGGCTGCTGCGCAATCTGGGAACAAACGGCTGGGCCGACGTGACCAAGGATGTCCATCTCGATGCCGTGAAGCTGAAGGACCCGCGCGCCATTGCCGTTGCCGATGTGGTTGGGAACGGCAGCGCCGATTTGATCGTCACGCAGGTGGGCGGCGCTCCACTCTTGCTGCGCAATGAAGGCGGCAATCAGCGCAGCTGGATGCGCATCGACCTCAAGGCGCTGAACGATAACAAGAGCGCCATCGGCACGAAGGTCGAGCTCTACGCTGGACCGCTCTATCAAAAGTGGGAAGTAGCGGGCGCATCGGGATACTTGGGGCAAAACGCTCCGTCCATCCTTGCGGGCTTGGGCACCGAGCGCAACGCTGAAGTCGTGCGCCTGCTCTGGCCGACCGGCGTGCCACAGGACGAAATAAATCTCGCCGCGAAGAAAGAGCAGAGCATCGCGGAGCTAGACCGCCGCGGCAGCTCCTGCCCGATTTTGTTCTCCTGGAACGGCCACGAATACGAATTCATCGCCGACATGATTGGACCCGGCGTCGTGGGCCATTGGGTCGCGCCGGGCGAGCGCGATGTCCCCGACCCGGATGAGTATCTGAAAGTTGGTTCGCGCAGCGCACAGCCCCGTAACGGATT
The DNA here is from genome assembly GCA_963788495.1 of uncultured Acidobacteriota bacterium. Classification (GTDB taxonomy): domain Bacteria; phylum Acidobacteriota; class Terriglobia; order Acidiferrales; family UBA7541; genus Acidiferrum. The sequence goes on from CAWBGX010000014.1 coordinate 5,916, forward strand.
GCTCAGCTTCCGCTTCATGGAGCCTATGGAAGAAACGGTCTACCTCGATCAGGTCCGTCTGCTGGCCGTCGATCATCCGGCGGCGTACGAGGTATATCCGAACGAGAGGTTTGTCAGCGCACCGCCATTTCCGGAGTTCCGAGTAATCGCGAGCAAGGAGGCGCGCTCGCCGTTGGGTGCGTGGGACGACCGCGGAAACAATGTGCTGCCGCTGATTTCAGCGCGCGATCGCAAGTACGTAACCAGCTTTGAAGAACTACCCTTCGCCGGTTTTGCGAAGCTTCACTGGCTCGAACTCGATCTGGGTGCGTGGGACGCCAACCGGCCGTTGCGCCTGATCATCGATGGCTACACCGATTATTTCACGGCGACCTCCATGTATGCGGCGAATCAAGCGGGCATCAAAGTGATCGCGCCATACGTGGAAGCCCTTAGCGCGCAGGGCAAGTGGGTCCGTGTTGTCGATGACATGGGTTTTCCGGCGGGCCTGGAACGCACCATGGTGGCGGACCTCACCGGGAAGCTGCCTCCAGGAACCCGGCGCATCCGCATCGTGAACAATTTGAAGATTTACTGGGATGCGATCCGCATTGACCAGACTGACGGAACTACGCGAGACGCGTGTCGTGGAAGTTCCACTTGCTGACGCGGCGCTCGACTTTGTGGGCTATCCACGCGAGATCCGTCTGACTCCCGCGAGCGACACGCAGTATTCCTACACCCAGCGCAGCATGACTGGTCCCTACGCGCACGCCGCGGGCAACTATACGCGCTACGGCGACGTGCACGATCTGCTGCGCAGGTCCGACGACCGCTTTGTCGTTTTCAGTTCTGGCGAAGGACTGAAGCTCGATTTCGATCCCCGCAAATTACCGGCAGTGCCGGCCGGCTGGGTGCGCGACTACTTCTTCTACGCGGACGGCTTCGAGAAGGACCTCGATTTTTACGCCGCCCACGCCTTTACCGTCGAGCCGCTCCCGCGACACTCGCTGCGGCCGTATCCTTACCCGCCAGGCGCGGAATACCCCGCCGATGCGGAACATCTCGGTTATCAGTTGGACTACAACACCAGGCCGCGCTCGGATCGCCTGCCCTCGGACCTGCGCTACCACTATCCGCCGCCGTCCCACTGAGGCAGGTTGCGCAAAGTGTGCAGCCCAGCCTAGTCCCACAGGACCGGAGTCCACGCCCGATCGCGCGCGCTCTTCGCAATGGCGTCGCACAACAGCAGCTCTTCGTGTCCCGTCTGGAAAGTGGGAAACACTCGCCGTGCATTGAAATCCCCAGCGTCAATGTAGCCATAGAAATCGCGGAACAGCTGTACAAACGTGTCCGGGTATCCTTCCGCATGGCCACCCGGATACGCCGCATAGCCCCGCGCTTCCTTGCTCATCAGCCCCGGATCTTTGGGCAATACTTCGCTGGCGGTGTCGCGGCGCCCAATCCAAAGTGAGTTTGGCTCCTCGGAGTTCCACGCCAACGAACCCTCCGAACCATTGATTTCAAACCACAAGCGAGCCTTGTGTCCCGCACTGACCTGCGACACGGTCATCACGCCGCGAAGATTGTTTTCCATATGCAACAGCACGGAAGCGTAGTCGTCGGTAGTGATGGGAATTTCGTCGGAAGCTCCCGAGCCGGCCTTCTGGAAAGTTTCGACGCGGCCACGCGGACGTTGCCGCACCGGAATCACCGTAGCAAGGTCCGCGCAAAGCTCGATGACTTTGCGCCCGGTGATCCACATAATCAAGTCCAGCCAGTGCGTTCCAATATCCGACACCACCCGAAGGTCGCCGCCGAGTTTCGGCTCCAGCCGCCAATTCCAGTCATTCGGAAACAGCAGCCAATCCTGCAAAAAGCTTCCGTGAACCAGCTGCACTTGCCCGATGGCTCCGCTCGCGACGATGGCCCGCGCCTCATGACACAGCGGGTAGTAGCGCAAATTGTAGGCCACGCCCCCGACGCGTTTCGTTTCCCGCGCCAACGCCACCAGAAGGGCCGATTCACGGGAATCCATCGCCAGCGGCTTTTCACAGAGAACGTGCTTTCCCGCCCGCAGCAAGGTACTGGCTTCCTGCAGATGCAAATGATTGGGAGTACAGATGTGCACGGCAGTGACCGCGGGATCCTGCGCCAGTTCTTCCAGCGAGGCATAGGCGCGCTCAATCCCCAGAGACTTGCCTGCCTCCCCCGTGCGCTCGGGAGAACTTCCGAGGATTCCCCGCACGGGTATGCCGAGCCGCCGGATTGCCTCGACGTGTGCCCGGCCCACAAACCCAACCCCCACGACTGCCGCTACCTGTTTCATCGCTATCTCCGTTGTCGTTCGCTGCGCAGGGTTCTCTTGCCTGCGCAGGCAAGGTATCAGTTTTCGTTCCCGCTACAAAATTCTGAGACGCTCAATCCTTGTCCGCAAGCAGCGAGTCGCGGATCTGCTCGAGTTCCTTCTTCTTTTCCTTATTCACGTCCGGAAACGCCAGGTCCAGCCCGTCCAGCGCCTCCACGACTGCCGAGGCCACAATCAGCCGCGCAAACCATTTATTGTCCGCCGGAATCACGTACCAGGGCGCGTGTTTCGTCGCCGTCTTCTGAATCATCTCTTCGTAGGCTTCCTTGTAATCTTTCCAGAACGACCGCTCTTTGATGTCCGCCATCGAGAATTTCCAGTTCTTTTTCGAATCCTCCAGGCGCTCCAGAAATCTCTTCTGCTGTTCGGCTTTTGAAATGTAAAGGAAGAACTTGCGGATCGCCACGCCATTGCGGGTCAGATAGCGCTCGAACGCGTTGATGTCCTCATATCGCTCGTCCCAGACGTGTTTGGTCACCAGGCGGTCAGGCAATTTCTCTGCCTTCAACAATCCCGGATGCACCCGCACCACCAGCACTTCTTCGTAGTACGAGCGATTGAAAATTCCGATCTTCCCGCGTTCCGGCATCACCCGATGAGTCCGCCACAGGTAATCGTGATCCAGCTCTTCGCTGGTCGGCGCCTTGAAGGAATACACGTCGCAGCCCTGAGGATTCACGCCGGACATCACGTGTTTGACCGCGCCATCCTTGCCGGCCGCGTCCATGCCCTGAAAAATCAGCAGCAACGCCCAGTGGTCCTGGGCATAAAGTGTTTCTTGCATCTGGCTGGCCAGCGCGCTGCTCTGCTCCAGCAGCTTTTCGGCATGCTTCTTGGATTTCACGCCGCCGGTGTCGCCAGGATCGAACGCTTTAAGCCGAAATTTCTCACCCTTGGTCACACAATATGCCTTGGCCAGGCGCGCCGTTTCCTTAATAAGTTTGTTCTGTTTCATAACGCAGGCAGTGTAGTACAGCCCGGCTCATCAAAACAGCGGCCTCAGCCCCCGGCCAAAAGGGGCGAACCGGTCGAATCCTGCCGGGTGCCTTCCCACGCCAAATAAGCGAAGAGCCCGCCGCACAAAGTGTGGGGCGGGCTCTTCGGGTTTGCATCGCGCCGGATGTCGCTGAATCTCCGCGATGCGTTTGCGTTTCTTATTTGTCATCTCCGTCGTGGTCGCCGTCTCCCTCGCGGAACAGGCTCGAGATCACGTGGGTGTCGGAATCGCAAGCATGGTTCAGGCAAGGCAGCCGGAAGCCGCTTTCAATCGACTTCAACAGCGAGAAGTGCGTGTAAAAGTGAGAGTCTCTCACGCCATGCGGGCCGTAGTTGGTGTCCACGATCAACAGGACTTTGTTGGTCGTTGGTGTAACGCTGTAATCGTCTTCGTCCCACAGGACCACGATGGCGTTTCGGCCGTCATCCCACGCGGGAGATCTATGAATGGCCTTTACGATGTTGCGCAAGGTCAGGTCGCCGATATACATCAGCGCGGGGTTTAATCCCACCAGCGTTCCGTTGTCGTTCGGGTCGAAGTCGCATTGTGTGCCGCCGTTGGCCCGACCGTGTTGATCGTTGCATTGATTGGGCGCGATGAACGAGAAATGCGGCACGTGCCCGGAGCTCAGATCCTCGAACAAGCCATGCGCGCCTTCAAAGCCAACCACCCTCTTCAGGCTGAGTTCCGGGTTCTGGCCTTCCTGCACGCTTCGGAAATATACAAACGGGTTATGCTTCGCGGCGTATAACTTGAGCAAGCCCTGTGCTTCGCTTGGCAGCACCGCCAGAATATTGCTGGAGTCGGTGAAGAAGCCGTCGGCGAAATTCACGTTGTCAGCGCCGGTGGCGGGCAAGCTTTCCTGGTAGGTCTTCCAACTAAGCCCCGCGGCGAAAAGTTGATCCGCGATGGTTTTTCCAACGATGTGTTTTGCGGCTGGAATAGACTTGGTTCCGTCGATGTTATTTTCCCCGGCGTTGCTGCCCGGTGCGCAGGTGACCTCGTTGATGCAATCGATCGCAGGCGTCTCCGCGTCCGTTCCGGTGCCGAAGATCGGACAAATGTTCGGGCTAGCAGGAGTGTCGGTGTTTACCGTGCCGGAGGCCAAGTTGTTGGTGCACGTAGCGTTGTGCCAATCCGGATTGTTGTCGCTGTGCACCCCGAAGTTTGAGCCGCCGGCAAGCTCCAGATAGTTGGTCAAACTGGGATGGGCCACGGCGAAGTAGTTCGTCGCGTGGTTCGCGGACTTCGCATACGAGTCGGCGAATGGAGTGTCTGGATTGCCCACGATCTGGCTGTAGCCGTGGTTCTCCATCATAATTACCCATACGTGATCCAGATGCGGCACGCCCTTGGGAACGTCACCCTCCTGGGCGGAGGCCGCACCCACAAATCCGGTAGCTAGCAAACCTAGAGTTACTGCGAATTTTTTCATGCAACTCACCTTTCGTTATCCTTCGATTTGAGATGTGGGGGAAAAGAGGTTCGGCCCACTGCTCGCCCGTTTAGGCCGGCCTTGACCGCCGCTACACTAGTCGTGACTTATTGCTGCCTCGTTACAATTAAGCGCAATCTTGGTGAACACCGCGATGTCCTGCTTTCAAATCGGGCCAGCCCCCGGCGATGGGCTTCAGGTACGGCGCCCTCCGGATAGTGCCTCCAGAGACAAAAACGGCCCGATCCCAACATTGGGAACGGGCCGCTCATGAAGAGGCCAACCGCTAGCCGCGTAGATCGGCCTTTATTCTACGACTTTAACGATGTCGCCCTTGCTGGGGCTCAGGAACAGCTTGTACTTGGGGTTTTGGGTGAAGTCGAACATGTTCAGCAGCGAGCCCGACGTCGCGTCGTGCGAACCGCCGCCAATGCGTCCGAGGCCCCAGTTATCTTCAATAAAGCGGATCAGAGAAGCCTGATCGGTGATCGTGTGATCCACGAAGTTCCGTTTGGCATAGGGTGAAATCACCAGCAGCGGCTGCCGCGGACCGTATCCGCAGCGGCCATTCTCGATGGTCCCACCGCCCTGTACCGCCGTCGGCGTCCCGCAGTTGCCAATGCCGGCCAAGTTGTCGTCGGAGACATCGGATTGCGTAATGATCGGGCTCATCTGGTGGTCGTACCAGCCGTCCGAGTCGTCATACAGGATGATCACGGCGGTTTGTTTCCAAACATCCGTGTAGTTCTGAAGCTGGTTGATGGTGTTTACGATAAAGCCCTGCTCGTCAATCGGATCCGAGTATCCCGGGTGGCCGTCGGCCCACGCGGGCGCCTTCAGGAAGCTCACCGCCGGCATGGTCCCGTTTCCTACGGAGGCCCAGAACGCGGTCAGGTCGTAATTGTGATTCGCCTGATCGGTGGTGCCGATCGCCGCCACGTTAGAGGGAGGCATATGGTGCGGATTGGCCGTTTGCTGGTAATACTGGAACGGCGAATGGTGAGGAATGTAGTCCCCGTTGCTCGATTGTGTAAGGGCATCGTCGCCGGCCAACCCCGTGTGGTGTGCGCCGCAAATCGCGCGGCCCTTGGAGTCCATGCCGGTCGGATTGAATCCGCCCTGGAACCATCCCCAGGTAATTCCCCGGGCATTCAGCAAGTCGCCGATGTTCTTGCCCGTCATGGTGATCTGGGTGGAGTTCGCCAGCCCAGGCGTCGTCGACGAGCAATCGTCGAACCCTGGGCGAGGATCACCGATCACCGCGCCGGTTGCTTGTGCGCCTCCGATGGATCCTGCTGGGTTGGCTGTTTTTCCGCTGGCCGTCAATGGCACTAGTGTTGCTCCATTGGTGTTCCCGGAGATCAAGTTGATGGCACCGGGGCTCGAAGGACCGAAAACGGTGCTGTACGAATTGTCGTTCATCGCAAAGTATTGAGCGTAGTTCCACAAGGCGGTTACCGTGTTGCCGTCGAAATAGCCCATCACGATGCCCGTGCCCATTCCTACGTCGTTGCAACCCGGACCTCCCGAGCCTACTGCTTCCGGAAATTTGTCCATCAGCCCGGCGTCAAAAGCCTTTTGCTCGTCCGCGTAGCCGTGATCTTGGTCGCAGGTCACCGCATCGGCAGGTGTCAGCAGAAAAGGATTCACGGAGTTGGGGTTCTGGGTCAGAAGACCCGCTGACTGCAGGTTATTTACCGTTGGCGTGTTGGGTTTTGCCTTGAACTTCACCTGACCGTTGATGGTTGCCGCGGACGGGTAGGTCGCGAAATAGTGGTCGAACGAAATATTTTCCTGGAAGATCACTACCACGTGCTTGATCGGCGTGTCCGTCGGTTCGGACTGCGCCTGCAATCCCGCGGGGCTCGCCAACACGATCGAAAGAGATGCCATGGCTGCGAGCGCGCGAAGATGCAGGGGATGCTTCAGGTTCATCATCTACTGACTCCTTTTAGTCGGTTGTTTCGCTTTTTCGACAAACAGTGAAATTGGGACATGGAAAAGGTGCTACAAGGACGGACGCAGATTCCTGCGCATCACCGGGCACCCCTCCCGCGTATTGATTTCTAAGCTGCGTCTGTTAGTGGCAGATTAATGAGCGGTAAAAACTGGTTGGCACGCGAATCGATCGCCGCAATTGCGCCGGCTTTGACTTGAGATTGAGTGTCTTAATCCGATTTCCTGAAAATCACTTCGCCCTTGTGCCCGTGTTCTTGTCAGCGGCAGCTCCGGATGGTTCGACCCGGATGATTCCCATCATCCCGCCATCCTGATGCTCCAAAAGATGGCAATGATAGGGAAAGGTCCCCGCGATATCGCGATCGCGAAAATCTATTCGTAGTTTCACGCTCGGGTACTGTGGGCTTTTCCCATCCCAGAAGTCGAGATTTACCGTGTCGCGCAGATAGGGTTCATCCACCGGCCGCCCGTTCCACTCCATCAGGATGAAATGCGTCTGATGGATGTGGAACGCGTGGAATTCCTGCGAACGGTTTTCAATGATCCAGTCCTCCACGGTTCCCTGCTGCGCCACGATGTTCGGAACGCTCCACTTGGGATCGAACGGCGCCGGCGTCTGCCCTTCCACCGTGATGTAAAAAGTCGTCGGACTGTTCGGATCGTTGGGGTTCTGCGCTTTTTCAGAAAAATAGAGTTTCCGTACCCGGACAGGAGTCGCTTTCCCAAGCCACACCGACTCTTGCGGAGCAATCGGTGCGGGATTGGCCGCCAGAGTCGATCGGGGTTCCCGGGCGTCCGCGGCGGCAACAATACTCAGCAGCGCCCGCAGCGGATCATTTTCGCCGAGCGGCCCGGTGTCCACTCCGCGGGTAACCAACGCCGCATGCACGCCCAGCCCGGGTCCGTTGACCACAAACTCCACGCGCCCGCCCGGCGGCACCACCGTATGGCTCACTCGCTGCATGGCATTTCCAGGATTGCCGTTCTCGCCAAGCGGTGCGCCATCCAGCCCGACCAACTCCATCGGTTGCGGCGAGCTGTCGTACAGCAACTGCAAGTTCAGAAAGGTAATCGCTGAAGCGTTCAGCACCCGCCATAACTGCCGCTCCAACGGCTTCATCCGGATCACCGCCGGCGGGTAATCGGGATAAGGCACGTTGACAAAGTTGATCGACAGATCCTTGGCCGGCTTTCCCGTCCCCGTTCCGGTGTTAAGGGCGTCTCCTTCAGCGTCAAGATGCTGAATCGATTCGGGATAGATCGATTTCGGCGGCGCCGCATTCGGGTTTAGCAAATCCTGGTCTCGCACCACGAACACCCGCTCCGGCAGCCCCGCCAATTTCCGGTCTACGCGTTCGATGCCTTCGACAACCAGCGCGCCCGAAGCTCCGCCAAGAATCTGCGCCGTGCTGATCCCATGTACGTGCGGGTGATACCAATACAAACCCGGCGGCTGATTGGCCGGAATGGAAAAGCGGTATTCAAACGGCGCATCCGATGGCTCGATCATCGTCTTCAGCGTTTCGTCCTGGTGGCAGGTCGAGGGTATCAGCAGCCCGTGGAAGTGCAGGTTTGTCGCCGACGCGATCATGGGACCCCCGGCGCACGCGTCACGCGCGGTTGGCCCACCGGCGTTCTTCGTTTTCGCGCCGGTTGGAGGTGGCGTCGCGTCCATTGCTTTGTGATCGGCGCCTCCGGTGGAGGACGCCTGGTTCTTCAGCCGCAAAATCAGGGTGTCTCCAGGCTGCAGCCGCAGGGTCGGCGCCTGCCCCCCGTCCTTGGTTACGTAGCAGTACCGCATCTTCCCGTTCGCATCCCGGTAGTTCCGAAACGCCAGCTCCACCTCCAGCACGCCGTTCCGGCTCCGCAGATCCTCGGGTTCGGGAACGACGCTGCCCTCCGCGCCACGAAAGCAGCCAGGTCCCGCCAAATCCGGCGCGGCGGCACCGCCAGCCGCTTGGGCAAGAGTCGAAATGTCACCGAGCGTCATCAAGACGCAGGCACAAATCAGCACTCGCAAGACGTTCATCTAAGTCCCCACTTGGATTTCAGTGCGAAACACACACTTCACGCGCGAAACGTGCCCGAAACATCGCGAGGGTGTCCCTGCTCTTAGAAATACGCCGCTCTTGTTACTCTCAAATGAACGCACCGTGAACGCCGCCGTGTGCCCGTGCTGTAAGCCGCGGCAGGCAGCGGCGTCATTTTGAATTGACCTGCAAACGTCGATGCCTCGCGTGTCAACGCGCGTTGACTTCGCACTCTTCGCTAACTAACATGCCTGCCCCATGCCTAAGCCCCGGCGCGCCTTCCACTTGCCTCACCCTCAGCCCACTGACGCGCTCACGTACGCCCGCTTCACCGGCATCTCCACGTTTCTCCGCCTGCCGAACATTACCCAACCCGAAGAGTTAGACATCGCTATGGTTGGAGTGCCCTTTGACGGCGGCACCACCTATCGCCCCGGTCCGCGTTTCGGCCCGCGCCACGTGCGCGCCCAATCCGCGATCATTCGTCCCTGGAATCCCATTCTGAAATTGAATCCCTTCGCTAAATTCCGCGTCGCCGATTTCGGCGACCTCCCGGTCAATCCTCTCTCCATCGAAGACACCTTCCGCCGCATCGAGCAGGGAATCAGTCCGGTTCTTGACGCCGGAGCGCGCTGCCTGTGCGTCGGCGGCGATCACTCCATCAGCCTGCCCATCCTGCGCGCCGTGGCCAAAAAACACGGACCGGTCTGCCTCGTCCAGTTCGACGCCCACAACGACCTCTGGGACGAATACTTCGGCAGCAAGTATTCTCACGGCACGCCGTTCCGCCGCGCCTTCGAGGAAGGCCTGCTGCAAGATGGCGGCGTCCTGCAAGTGGGTCTGCGCGGTCAGGTCTATGCCGAAGACGATTTCGACTTCGCGCATGCCCACAAAGTCCGTATGGTCACCGCCGAGGAATTCCACGCCAAGGGCATGGCCCCGGTGCAACGCCACCTGAAAGCATTTCGCGGCAAGCCGGTGTACATCACCCTGGACATCGACTCCGTCGATCCCGCCTTCGCTCCCGGCACCGGCACTCCCCAGGTCGGAGGTTTCAGCAGCGCGCAAATCCTCGAACTTGTCCGCGCCCTCCGAGGTCTCAACGTCGTCGGTGCCGACCTCGTCGAAGTCTCCCCGCCCTACGACAACGGCGAGCTCACTTCACTCCTGGCTGCCAATCTCCTGTTCGAGCTGCTCTGCGTCTTCTAGATGCCCACCCTCGCCCGCAAACTCAAGCTGCACGACTACTTTGCACTGGCCTTCGGCACCATGATCGGCACCGGCTGGCTCGTCCTGATGGACGACTGGCTGGGTCGCGGCGGCCCGCTGGGGGCCATCCTGGCTTTTGTATTGGGCGCGGTCATTTTGCTCCCAGTCGGCTACGTTTACGGCCAATGGGTCAAGCGCCTGCCGGATGCCGCCGGCGAAGCCGCCTACACGGCGCAAGTCTTCCCACCCGTCGTCAGCTATGTCACCGGCTGGGTGATGCTGCTCGCCTATTTCGCCGTTTGCCCCTGGGAAGCCATCGCCGTGGGCAAAATCGCGGCCTACATTTTCCCCTCGCTCGATTCTTTCGAGGTCTATCGTGTTGCGGGCCAGCCGGTTTTCTTGCCGCGGCTCGTTCTGGGTATCGCGCTGACGGCGTTTATCACCACCGTCAATTATCGCGGCATCCGCAAGAGCGCCAATTTTCAGCGAGTCATGACCTCCATGGTCCTGCTCCTTTTTCTGGGCGTCGCCGGCATCAGCGCCTTACACGGCGCTCCCGCCAACTTTCACCCGGTCTTTCGCGCTGCTCCCTTCGCTTCCATTCTGCTGACGCTGCAGATCGTGCCCTTTTTCTTGACCGGTTTCGAGTCGGTCCCGAAATACGCGGAGGAAGCCAACCCGGACTTGCCGCCCAAGAGCTATATGACCGCCATCGCTTTGGCGCTGGGCGTCGGCTCTTTTTTTTACGCGCTCTCCATTGCGTCGGTGGCCTACATTGCCCCTTGGCAGAGCCTCCTGGGCAAGCGCTTCGCCACCGCCATCGCCTTCGAGCAGGCCCTCGGCGCGCGCTGGCCCGTGGAACTGATCCTGACGATCGCCATGTTCGGCCTTTTCCAGTGTTTCAACGGCAACTTCGTGGCTTCCACCCGCCTGCTCTATGCGTACAGCCGCAATGGCTCGGTACCGCCGCAACTCGGTCGCATTCATCCGCGTTTTCAGACGCCCAACGTCGCCGTCCTGGCCATCGGCGCAGGCAGCGTCGTCGCTTTATTTCTTGGCGATGCTGCCCTGGTCCCCGTCACCGAGGTGGCCTCCGCCGCCTCGGCCTTCGGTTGGTTCACCGCTTGCGTGTCCTTTTGGCTCATCGAGCCTGGTTTGCGTCTTCGGATCATCGCCACTCTCGGCGCGCTGGCTTCTCTCACCCTGGTGTTAATGAAGTTCCTGCCTATCTTTCCAGGCCATTTCTCCGGCTGGGAATGGCTGGCCCTCGGCATCTGGCTCGCCATCGGGTTTCTTTTGCGCCGCCGCTCATGACCAAGCTTCCTCGCGCCGTCGTGTATACTTTCGTGGGTACGCCACTCCGTTCATGATTCCATTCCTACATCTTGGTCCGCTGACCATTCCTACCTTCGGCCTGATGGTCGCCACGGCCTTGCTGGTCTCGGCCTACGTGTTGCAAGCGGACTTCGACCGCCGGAGAGGCCAACTCGAGCGCATCGAAGGCTATAAGAGCCAAAAGGACGAAGGATTTCTGATTATCGGCATCGCCGGAATAGCCGGACTGGCTGGCGCCCGCCTCTATCATGTGCTGGAGAGTCCCGCTGAATTTTTTGCCGATCCCTGGCCGCAGCTGTTCAGCCGCTTCGGATTCGCCTGGTTTGGTGGGTTCCTCGGTGGGTTCGTAGCGCTGGTCTTCCTGGCGCGCCGCTCCAAGATTCCGGTTCTGGAATTTCTGGACATTTGCTCGCCGGCCGCGTGCGTGGGTTACGCCATCGGCCGCATCGGCTGCCTGCTTTCGGGCGACGGCGATTACGGCAGGCCCACCTCGCTGCCCTGGGGTATGAGTTTCCCGAACGGCGTTGTGCCCACCACCGACCGCGTTCATCCCACTCCGCTCTATGAATTTTTCATCTGGCTGGCGATTGCCGCATTCCTGTGGCACATGGGCACCAAGGCGGTGCGCGGCCCCAAGGCCAAAGGCGAAATCTTCTGCAATTATTTGATACTCACTGGGATCGCGCGCTTCCTCGTCGAAATCATTCGCATCAACCCGCGTTCGTTTTTCGGCCTGTCCAACGCGCAAGCCGCCAGCGTATTGTCGGTTGTGGTCGGCATGGTGTTACTTTGGCGTCTTAAAAGCCAATTTCACGCCCTCAAAAAAGAGCATCGCATCGTAGAGCACATCGCGGCGCGCGGCGACGTTCTGCAGCAGGAATATCACAAGCCCACGCCGGAATGTCCGCACCCGGAGCGCTGGCACATGTACGATTCCATGACCGCCGAAGTGGAAGTTCTCGATTTCTTGAAATCGCTGGTGACCACCATCAAGCCGGAACTGGTGGTCGAAACCGGCACGTTTTCCGGTCTAAGTACCCTGCACATCGCCGAAGGCCTGAAAGCCAACGGCGTCGGCAAGGTGATCACCTGTGAATACGACGCCAAGGTCTTCGCTGCCGCCAAAAAACGCTTCGATTCCTCAGGCCTAGCCCAATGGATCGAAGCCCGCAACGAATCCAGCCTGGAAATGAAGGTCGATGGGCGCATCGATCTGCTCTTCTGCGACAGCGACGCTCCGATTCGCGAGCAGGAAGTCCGCCATTTTCTGCCACAAGTGAACCCATACGGACTGATCTTGATGCACGACGCCAGCTCCGCGATGAAAACCGTCCGAGAAGCCGCACTGAAGCTCGAGAGCGAAGGTCTCTTGTCGGTGCTCCTGCTGCCGACGCCGCGCGGCCTGGTAGTCGCGCAAAAACGCGAAGGCCGCAGCTGATCGGGAATTAATTGCCTGGCACCCACGGAGGGGGAAACTTCGCATCGTCCATCGCAAGCCTCTGCTTGACACCTGCTTTTTGGACTTCTAGGCTGGAATGTATGGAAGTGCGTTTGACTGCCGACCAGGAAGCGTTCGTGCGCCAGGCGATCGAGACGGGCCGGTTTGAACGGGCCGAGGACGCGGTCCAGGAAGCACTTTCTTTGTGGGAAGAGCGCGAGCGCAAACGCGCCGAAATCCTGGCAGCCGTTGATACCGCGGAAGCTTCTCTGGCACGGGGTGAAGGCCGGGAAGTCGCCACGCAGCAATCGACGCGCGAACTTGCCAGGGAAGTGAAACAGCGTGGACGAGTGCGGCTCGATGCCGACCAACGAACGCCACGCTGATGGCGCACCGCCTTGCCCCGCAAGTTGAATCCGAACTTGGCGACATTTGGTATTACACGGCAAGGGAAAGCGGCAGCATCGAAATCGCAGACCGGCTCATCGAGGCCATCACCGACCGCTTTTTTCTTCTCGCTACTCATCCGCAGATGGGCCGACCCGCGACGATTTGCGCACCGGTTTGCGAAGCTTTCCCGCGAGCGGGTACGTCATCCTTTACCGCGTCCAGGATCGGGACGTGCTGATTCTTCACGTGGTGCACGGACGCCGGGACATTGACTCGCTGCTCGGCCACTAGCGCACACTCTAGGCACCGATCTCCCCCACTCCAAATTGCTACTGCTTGTAGATCTTGCCTTCTTTCATCACGAAGCTCACATGCTCCAGCAGCCGAATGTCCGAAAGCGGATCGCCGCTCACCGCGATGATGTCCGCATACTTCCCGGGCTGCAGCGAGCCGAGAATCTCCGATTTTCCCAGCAAATCCGCGGCGCTGCTGGTCGCCGACTGGATCGCCTGCATCGGCGTCATGCCGTATTTCACCATGAACGCGAACTGCCGCACGCTTCGGTCATACGGGCAGACGCCTGCGTCCGTGCCGAACGACAGCTTGACTCCGGCGCGCAGGGCCTTGGTGAAGTTGCGCCGGTGGGTTTCACCGAGGTCGCGGTCGTGTTCCAGAAAATCGGCGGGCCTGCCGCCGTTTTTGCCTTGCTCCTGAATGCACTCCTCGTCGTAAATGTCCATGTCGAGATAAGTACCGTGCTGCTTGGCGAGGGCGATGCCTTCGTCGTCGATCAGCGTGGCGTGTTCCACGGAAGCCACACCCGCCCGAATTGCATTCTTGATTCCTTCCGCGGCGTGCGCGTGAGCTTCCACGCGAAGGCCGAAATTCTTGGCTTCCTCGACTGCGGCTTGCAACTCTTCGGGGGTGAATTCGATCGACTTGGGATTGCTGCCGTGCGTCAGCACCGCGCCGGTGGACAGCACCTTGATGTGATCGGCGCCGTCGTGCGCCAGTTGCCGGACCTTCTGTCGAACCTCCCACGGACCGTTGGCTTCGCCGTAGCGCAGGTCCCACGGAAGCCTAAGATCCGGAGCGAAGCCGGTCATGGCGCCGGCGCCGCCGGAGATGGTGATATAGGCCCCGGCTACAAACATGCGGGGTCCGGCGATGTATCCCTTGTTGATGGCGTCGCGCAAGGCAACGTCGTTTAGCGCGCGGTACACTCCGACATCGCGCACGCTGGTGAAGCCTTCTTCCAAAAAGACTTTTGCGTTGGGCACGGATTCCAGAACCACCTGCGACGCCGATCGCGTGAGTTGATAGGTAGGATCAATGTTGGCTTCCTGGTTGCCGTCGGCGAGATGCGTGTGGCAGTCGATCAGCCCGGGCAGGACGGTCATTTTCGAGAGATCGATGGTGTTCGCACCGGACGGAATAGCGACATCGCTGCCGATGGATTCGATCTTCCCGTCGCGAATGAGAATGACTTGATTGGCGAGAACGCGGCCAGCGTTAACGTCGATCAGTTTTCCGGCGCGAATCGCGCTGACTTGGGCAGGCGGTTCTTGGGCGAATCCGCAGGCGGCAAACGAAAAAACGAGCAACAACACGCAGACATATTGCTTGATCATCTTATGGACGTCCCTTCGCCGGCAAAGCTTACAACATTTGGCGAAGAACGTACTGGAGAATGCCGCCGTGGTGGTAGTAGGAGACTTCTTCCGGCGTGTCGATGCGCGCCAGAGCTGAGAATTGTTTTTCTTTAGCATCGCCGGTCTTGGCTTGCACCGTGATGGTCTTTCCGGGCGCCAGCGAAGCCACGCCTTCGATCGAAAAAACCTCTTGCCCCGTCAATCCCAGCGATTCGCGGTTTTCTCCCTGTTTGAATTGCAGCGGGAGTACACCCATGCCGATCAGATTGCTGCGATGGATGCGTTCATAGCTTTCCGCGATGACGGCGCGAACTCCCAGCAAGCGTGTTCCTTTGGCCGCCCAATCGCGCGACGATCCCGAGCCATATTCCTTTCCGGCCAGAACCACCAGCGGCACCCCCGCTTCGCGATATTTCACGGCGGCGTCGTAGATGGTCATTTTCTCATCGCCGGGCAGAAAGTGCGTCCAGCCGCCCTCGGTGCCGGGGGCCAGCTGATTACGGAGCCGGATATTCGCAAATGTTCCGCGCACCATGACTTCATGATTGCCGCGGCGGGCTCCGTAGGAGTTGAACTCGTGGGCCTTCACGCCGTTGGCGATCAGATATTTTCCGGCGGGGGAATCCACGGGGATGGAGCCTGCCGGGGAAATGTGATCTGTGGTCACGCTATCGCCCAGCATCGCGAGAACGCGCGCGCCATGAACGTCGGCCAGTGCCGGCGGCGTCTTGGGCATGTTCTCGAAATACGGCGGCAATTTGATGTACGTCGATTTGGGATCCCACTGGTACAGGTCGCCTTCGGGAACCTTCATGGACTTCCAGTGTGCGTCGCCTTCAAACACTTCGCCGTATTGTTTCAGGTACATCTTGGTGGTGACCGATGCGCGCACGGTGGATTCAATTTCCTGCGGCGTCGGCCAGATATCGCGCAGGAACACCGGTTTGCCCGCGGTGTCGTTGCCGAGCGCCTCGGTGGTCAGATCCAGGTCCATGCGGCCCGCCAGTGCGTAGGCTACCACCAGCGGCGGTGACGCCAGATAATTCGCGCGCACCAGCGGGTGAATGCGCCCTTCGAAATTCCGATTGCCGCTGAGCACCGCCACTGCCACCAAATTATTGTCCTTGATCGCCGCGCCGATGGCCTCGGGCAGCGGCCCGCTGTTGCCGATGCAGGTGGTGCACCCGTAGCCGACCAGATTGAATTTCAGTTTGTCGAGATACACGTTTAGTCCGGAAGCGGCCAGATAGTCGGTGACCACCTTCGAGCCCGGAGCCAAGCTCGTTTTTACCCACGGTTTGATTTGCAGCCCGCGCTCCACGGCTTTTTTCGCCAGCAAGCCGGCCCCCAGCATCAGCGAAGGATTGGAAGTATTGGTGCAGCTGGTGATGGCCGCGATGACCACCGCGCCGCTGGAGAAATCGAAAGAGTCGCCATTGTTGCGAACCTGAACGTGTTTGTCCGTCTGGCCTTCGACGACCTTGGTGAACGAAGACTTCGCCTGCCGCAGCGGAACTCGATCCTGTGGGCGCTTGGGGCCGGCCACTGTCGGCTCCACGGCAGCCAGGTCAAGTTCCAGCTTGTCGCTAAACGCCGGCTCCGGTGTGCTGTCGCTGCGGAAAAGCAGCTGTTCTTTGCAATAGGCCTCGACCAGCGCAACTTGTTCGTAGGAGCGGCCGGTAAAGCTCAAATAGGCAAGGGTCTCGGAGTCGACCGGGAAAAAGCCCATAGTTGCCCCATATTCGGGGGCCATGTTGGCGATGGTGGCCCGGTCGGGAACACTCAGGCTGGAAAGGCCGGTGCCGTAGAATTCGACGAATTTGCCGACCACTCCCTTTTTGCGCAGCATTTCGGTGACGGTGAGCACCAGGTCGGTCGCCGTAGCGCCTTCGCTGAGCTTGCCGTGCAAGCGGAAACCCACCACTTCCGGGATGAGCATCGAAGAGGGCTGGCCCAACATGGCGGCCTCGGCTTCGATGCCGCCCACGCCCCAGCCAAAGACGCCGAGCGCGTTGACCATGGTAGTGTGCGAATCGGTGCCCACCACGGAATCGGGATAGGCCTCGAAGCGGTTGCCCGAAGGCATGACGCACACCACGCGCGCAAGGTATTCGAGGTTGACCTGATGGCAGATGCCGGTGTCCGGCGGCACCACCTTGAAATTCTGGAACGCCGTCTGGCCCCAGCGCAAAAATGCGTAGCGTTCCACGTTCCGTTGAAATTCCAGCTCGGCATTTAAGCCGAAGGCATTGGCGCTGCCGAAGCTGTCCACTTGCACGGAATGGTCGATGACCAGCTCGGCGGGGAACATCGGGTTGATGCGCGTGGGGTTGCCGCCCATGCGCTTCATGGCCTCGCGCATGGTGGCGAAATCGACGACCGCGGGCACGCCGGTAAAGTCTTGCAACAGCACGCGCGCGGGCATGAAGGCGATTTCTTTTTGCGGCGTGCCGGGAGTCCAGCCGGCCAGCGTTCGAATGTCCGCGGCGTGAACGAAACGGTTGTCTTCGCAGCGCAAAAGATTTTCCAGCAGAATGCGCAGCGAAAAAGGCAGCTTGGCGAGAGTGGTAAGGCCCTGCTTTTCAAGCGGTTCGAGGCGGTGCACTTCAAAGGTTTGCGCGCCGACGTTGAGCTTGTCGCGTGTGCTGAAGGAATTGCCCGCGGAAATGGCCATTCTGACTGTCCTTTCGCTGGATGCAGCCGAAGCAGGCTTCCATGATAACCGAAAACGGAATCAAGCGCCGGGCAGCTATACTGGTAGGCGAATGAACATCGTCCTGATCTCCACGTACGAATTGGGGCGCCAGCCCTTTGGCTTGGTGTCGCCTGCGGCGTGGCTGCGCAAGCGCGGGCACGGCGTGACGTGTCTCGACCTTACCCGCCAGTCGCTTGACGAGCGAGCGATTCGTGACGCTGGCCTAATCGCTATTTATCTGCCGATGCATACGGCTACCCGGCTGGCGACACAGCTCATTCCCTCGCTGCGGCAGCAAAATCCCGGCGCGCATCTCTGTTGTTACGGCCTGTATGCGCCGATGAACGCCGAGTACTTGCGTACCCTCGGCGTCGCAACAATTCTCGGCGGAGAGTTCGAAGCTGGGTTGGTTCACCTCGCGAAGCGCCTCAGCGCCGCGCCCGCTGACCCTGCGCAAACGCAACAGGAACCTCTCGTGTCACTCGAGCGATTGCAGTTTGAAGTCCCGGACCGCTCGGGCATGCCTGCGCTCGGGGAATACGCGAACTTGGTGATTCCCGGCGATGGATATCGCGTCGTCGGCTCCACCGAAGCCAGCCGCGGCTGCAAACATCTTTGCCGGCATTGCCCGATCGTTCCGGTGTACCAAGGCGTTTTTCGCATCGTCAGCCGCGAAGTTGTGCTGGAGGACATTCGCCGGCAGGTAGCGGCCGGCGCGCAGCATATCTCCTTTGGCGACCCGGACTTCTTCAACGGTATCCGTCACGCGATGGAACTTGTTGAGGCCTTTCATCACCAATTCCCCCAAGTCACCTACGATGTGACCATCAAAATCGAACACCTCCGCAAGCACCAGGAACACGTGTCGCGCCTCCGTGATACCGGCTGCTTATTCGTGATCAGCGCCGTGGAATCGGTCGACGATAAAATTCTCGCCCTGCTCGACAAAGGCCACACCAGCGAGGATTTTCTCCATGTCGCGCGAACCTTCCGCTCTCTCGGCATGACCTTGCATCCCACCTTCGTGCCGCTCACCCCGTGGACCACGATGGAAGGCTATCTGGACCTGCTGCATGTTCTTGAAGCGGAAGAACTGGTCGAGAACGTCGCGCCGATCCAGCTAGGCATCCGCCTTCTCATTCCCGAAGGCTCGCGGCTGCTGGAATTGGAAGAAGTGCGTCGAATGGTTGGCGCGTTCGACGCCAAGTCGCTGGTCTATCCGTGGCGGAATGTCGATCCGCGGCTCGACCAATTAAGTGACGCAGTCCAGACCATTGCGGCCGAAAGCGATCGCAGGAAAGAGGCGCGCTCAGCGGCGTTCGCAAGAATTTGGCGGGCAGCGCACCAATTCGCGGGCGTCCCAGCTCCATATCTGCATGCGACGAAAACATCCCACGTGCCGGTGCCTTTTCTAAGCGAGCCGTGGTACTGCTGTGCGGAGCCCACGCAGGATCAGTTGATTTCCATCGGCAGCGTCGCTAAGAAGGTCAGCGCGCCGGCGGCCACCGCCGAAGGTTTTGTCTAGGCGGGCGAGCGAGGACTTTCTCGAAATGGGCGCACCACGCAAAAGGCTTCTGCTTTTCGCCAGCAAGCTGGGCTACCAGACGCGCAGTTTCGATGAGGCGTCTGCAAAACTTGGCGTCGATTTGCGTTTTGTCACCGACCGCTGCCACCAGCTCGATGATCCCTGGGGCGACCGCGCGATTCCCGTCCATTTCGAATCGCCGGAAAGCGCGGCTTACGCGGTCTTGGAAGCGGTCCGCGGCGGCGAAAGCGTGGACGGCATTCTCGCCCTGGGTGACCGGCCTGCTGTCGCCGCCGCGTACGTGGCGCGAGGTCTCGGGCTGCCGCACAACCACCCCGCCGCGGTGCAAGCCTGCCGCAGCAAGCTGCGAACCCGCGAGGTTTTTCGCGACGCGGGCCTGCCCGTGCCGTGGTTTCGCGCCGCGTCTTTGCAGCCGCTGCCCGAGCCGGCGCTCCTCGGAATTTCCTATCCCTGCGTATTGAAGCCCATGTCGCTTTCGGCCAGCCAGGGAGTGATGCGCGCCAACAATCGAGAGGAATTTCTCGCCGCCGCCGCAAGAATTCGCCGCCTCATGGAGTCCCCGGAGATTCTCGCCAGCCGCGAAGCAAACCTCGACCAAATGATCGTCGAAGGTTACCTTCCGGGAAGGGAAGTGGCGGTAGAGGGGCTGCTGACCGACGGAGTGCTGCGGGTCCTGGCCATTTTTGACAAACCCGATGCGCTGGAAGGCCCATTTTTCGAAGAGACCATCTACGTCACGCCTTCCCGCCTGACGCCATCACAGCAGCACGACATCGAGCGCACCGCCGTGGACGCCGTGCGCGCTCTGGGCCTGACGCACGGCCCGGTGCACGCGGAATTTCGCATCAATGACCATGGCGTGTGGCCGCTGGAGGTAGCGCCCAGGCCCATCGGCGGGCTTTGCGCCCGCGCTCTTCGTTTTTGCTCACAGAGAGACGCCGAGCCGATCGGCCTGGAGGAACTGCTCCTGCGCCACGCCCTCAACCTGCCCGGCAGCGATTGGCCCCGAGAAGCCGCAGCATCGAGTGTCATGATGATCCCGGTGCCCCACAGTGGAACGCTCGAAAAAGTGGAAGGCCAAGATGAAGCACGCGCAATTCCGGGCGTATCCCAGCTGGAAATCACCGCACGCCTGCATGACTACATCGCCGCGTGGCCGGAGGGCTCCAGCTACCTCGGATTTCTGTTTGCCAGGGCAGACACTGCGGAACAGGCAGAGAAAGCCCTGAGCCTGGCCCATTCGAAACTGAAGTTTACGTTGACCGGACGCCTGGCCGTCGAGCATCCTGCGACGCGGCGCATCGTCGGACAAGGCCACTAGCCCTTGGCTTTGGGCGCCACGTAGCCTTCCGGCAGCTTCGATCCCGCGCCAAAGAAGAACTGCTCCATCTGCTCTTCCATGATTTTCTGCGAATTAGGGTCCAGCGGATTCAAGCGGTACTCGTTCATGACCATCTTGGAGTGCTCGATCCACAGCTTCCACGCGTCTTTCGAAACGCTTTCATACACGCGCTTCCCGAGATCGCCCTTCCACGGAATGCGATCCAGCCCCGGCATCTCTTTGCCAAATTTTACGCACTGCACCATGCGCGTGCCTGGTTTTACCGGCTCGCTCGCCGCCGGTGTCGGATCGCAAGATTCGTTGGCCATGCTGTTCTCCCTCGCCGTGTTTCTTTTCGACGATACCCCAAGCTCGCGAAAAAGCATAGCGTTCCACTGACGCTGGTCGCCCCGGGCCATCAATTCTAACTCTGTACCTCCTCTGTAGTTGGTTAACGTCTAAATGCCGCTGGCGCTAGCCGTAACCGGAGCGTAAGATTCGCGGCCAAGCCCAGTACGGGGAGGCTTCGTGAAGCTGCCGGTTCAGACCCTGACTCCAGGGTCCCTTCAGACGGCGTATCGTCGGGAATTTCAAAATTTGGTTGCGGCAGAGGCGATTCGTCGACTCTGGGCCAAGGATCCTTCTCTGTGGCCTGCGGAGGAGAGCAAGAGCCATGATGTGGCCGACAATCTGAGCTGGCTGGACCTGCCCGACCGCATCGGCCCGCAGATCGCCCACGCCGTGGAATTCACCAAGGTCGCCGAGGCCGAAGGCTTCGACGCCTTGGTTTTCGTGGCTCTGGGTGATTCTAACCTGGCGGCGGAAACCGTCTTGAATATTTCCGTGGAGAAGCGGGGCAAGCGGATTTTCGTCCTGGACAGCATGGACCCGGACAAGGTGCGCTCGATCGAAAAAGATCTGGACTTGCAGCGCACTCTTTTTGTTTTTGCCAACAAGTCCGGAAAACATATCGAAACCCAGTCCCTGCTTCTCTATTTTCTGCAACAGGTAAGGGCTCAGGGCATCAGCTCTCCGGGGCGCCACTTTATTGCCGTTACCGAAAAGGGTTCCTATCTCGCGGAGCTCGCTCAAACCTATCAGTTCCGGGAAATCTCTCTCGACCCTCCCGGCATCAAGGGGCGCTACTCCGGCCTGATTCATTTCGGGCTACTGCTCTCCGCGCTTTGCCGCCTCGATCCAGCCCACCTGCTGGGCGGCGCCGCGGCCGTCCGTGATCTTTGTGGCCCCTCCACGCCCCCAGAGTCCAATCCCGCCTTGAAGCTGGCGGCCTTCCTGGCGGCCGCCGCCGTCGAGGGCAACGACAGATTTATGCTCCTCAGCTCGAAAACTCTGACGGCGCTCACCTACCGCATCGCTCAGCTGGTGGGCGTCAGCATGGGCAAGGGCGGGCGTGGCCTGATTCCCATTTGCGACAACGATCGGGACGCCTTCGCCCTGTGCCGGCGGGGCTGCGTCGCCGCCTTCTGGACCATGCAGGGCGACGACGACTCCGAAGTGCGAGAAACCGTGAAATCTCTCCAGCAGGCCGATGTGCCGGTCGCTCTTTTCGAGCTGAGCGGGCCGGAGCAGTTGGGCGGCGCACTTTTCAAGTGGGAACTCGCCACCGCCCTGGCGTGCGCGCTCCTGGATGTGAATCCCTTTACCGAGCCGGACTTGCTGGAGAGCAAACAGAAAACCGCGGTGCTTCTCGAAGACTTGATCGCGGGGCGCGCACTGCCGGCCAGGACGGTCCGAGTCCAAGAGTCCGGCGTGGAATTGTATGCCGAAGGCGCCACTCGCCAGGAAATTTCCACGCTCAGCCTGGCCGACGCTCTCCGCAGTTTCTTTGCGCTAAAGAATCCGGACGGCTACCTGGCGATACTGTCGTTTGTGGGCCACAATCCCGAGCAGCAAAGCACCCTGCGGCTTTTGCGCGCGCAGCTCGCCTCCAAGCTGGGCATACCCGTGCTGTTAAGTTTTGGTCCGCGCTACCTGCACTATTTCGGACAGGTGTATAAAGGGGGGCCGTCCAAAGGGCTCTTCTTGATGCTCACCGGTGAACCGGACCAGGATATTGCTATTCCGGGAGCAGGCTACACTTTTGCGCAGTTGCAGTTGTGCCTGGCGCTGGGTGATTTCGAGTCGCTCACCAGCCGCAAGAAGCTTGCCGTTCGCTTGCATCTCACGCAAGGTACCGAACGCGGGTTGGCTCAACTTGGGCGGGTCCTCAGTAAGCTCTAAGGAAATCTCGGTTCGCAAAGTAGCGGATATCGTGCCCCTCGCGGGTTAAAATGGCGATTCCGGCCAAGGCCGCGCTAGCGGAGGTGCAGCACGCTTGCCTAAAATCACGACGTTGTTCTGGGACATCGGGGGCGTCATTCTGACCAATGGATGGGATCGCGTCTCGCGCGCCGAGGCGGCTACCGCTTTCCAGTTGGACTGGGAGGACTTTCAGGACCGCCACGATCTATCCTTTCCCGCCTTCGATTCCGGACATATCAGCCTGGATGAGTATCTCGACCGGACCTTGTTTTACCGCCCGCGTCCATTCACCCGCGAAGAGTTCAGTGCGTTCATGTTCGCTCAATCCAAAGAGTTTCCGGAATCGCGCGCCGTCCTGGAGGCGGCTGTCAACTCGCGGAAATATTTCGTCGGCGCGATCAACAACGAGCCGCTGGAGCTCAACCAATACCGCATCGAAGCCTTTAAGCTGCGCCGCGATTTCCAGGTCTTCTTCAGTTCGTGCTACGTGCGCGCGCGCAAGCCGGAAGAGACCATTTTTCGCGTGGCTCTGGAAGTTACCCAGCGCCCCCCGGAGCAGTGTGTGTTTATCGACGATCGGCCCTTGAATCTGGAAAGCCCTCGGCGGCTGGGCATGAACGTCATCCATTACCAGAACGCCAACCAACTGCGCTCTGATCTGCAAAAGTTCGACGTTGAGGTATAGTGTCCAGCGCCAGTGATGGCGCGCCGAAGTAGGGCACCGATGCGAGGGGGGACGGCCGTGGATAGCAATCGTTCGGGAGTGGCAGAGCCGTGCACCGTAGTTTTGTTCGGAGCGTCGGGCGACCTTGCCAAGCGCAAAGTCATTCCCGCCATGTACGACCTGGCCAACCATGGTTTGCTCGGTCCGCGCTTTGCCATCATGGGTTTCTCTCGCACCCCGATGACCGATGAAACCTTTCGAGCCTCGGCCGGCGAAGCCGCTAAGAGCATCTCGGAAGTCGGGCCGATCGAACCCAAGAAGTGGGAAGAGTTTGCTTCCAATCTCCACTATCACGCCGGCGAATACGGCAATCCGGACGACTTTGCCAAGCTCGCCAAGCGTCTCGCGCAGATCGAATCGGAAAAGAATCTTGGTGGAAACCGGCTCTTCTACCTGTCCACGCCGCCCGAGGTCTATCGCAGCATCGTTGAGCATCTCGGCCAGGCCGGGCTGGCCCGTCCCAGTTCGCCGGAGTCCTGGGTGCGCATCATCATCGAAAAACCTTTCGGCCGCGATCTGGCTTCCGCGAAAGAACTGAACAAGATTGTTTTAAGCGTTTTTGAGGAGTCCCAGGTATACCGCATCGACCATTATCTCGGCAAAGACACCGTGCAAAACCTGCTGGTCCTGCGCTTCAGCAACGGCATTTTCGAGCCCCTTTGGAACCGCAACTACGTGGACCACGTGCAGATCACCGCGGGAGAAACGCTCGGCGTGGAGCGCCGGGGCGGCTTCTACGAAACCGCCGGCGCGCTGCGCGACATGATCCAGAGCCACGTGCTGCAACTCACGTCGCTCATGGCCGTCGAGCCTCCCGCGTCATTTGACGCCACTTCCGTTCGCAACGAGAAGCTTAAGGTCTTGCAATCGATCCGCCCCTTCGACCTGGGCATGGTCGCGCAATCCGCGGTCCGCGGACAATATGCGGCCGGGACCGCCGACGGCAAGACCGTTCCCGGCTACCGCTCGGAACCCGGTGTCAGTCCCCACTCCCGCACGGAAACCTTTGTCGCCGTCCAACTGTTGATCGACAACTGGCGCTGGGCCGGCGTGCCATTTTATCTGCGCACCGGAAAACGCCTGGCCAAGCGCTCCACCGAGATCATGATTCAGTTTAAGCGCGCTCCGCACATCGTGTTTCGCAATCGCGAGGTCGAGCCCAACCGCCTGATTCTCAATATTCAGCCCGATGAAGGCATTTCCGTCTCCTTCGGCGCCAAGCGCCCGGGTCCCGAGATGAACATTGGCAACGTGACCATGAATTTCAGCTACTTGTCGGCCTTCGGCGATGGCGCACGCAGCGCTTACGCCACTTTGCTGGGTGACTGTGTGCGCGGCGATGCTACCCTGTTCGACCGCGGAGACAGTGTCGAAGCGGCCTGGGCCCTGGTCGATCCCATCCTCGATGTTTGGAGCGCCGCGAAGACCGCCACCATTCCGCAATATCCTGGGGGCAGCTGGGGCCCGCGCGAATCCGATGCCCTGCTGGAGCGCGACGACCGCCACTGGTGCAATCCTTAACTCCGGCGCCCGGAACGAAATAGCACCATGCAGCAAAGCCACAGCCGTGACGAGGGGGACAGGTGATCCTTGCGGGAGATGTAGGCGGCACGAAGTGCAATCTGGCGCTTTTCGCCGAGAAGAATGGCAAGCTCACGACCGTGTTCAAGCAGCGGTTTGCGAGCAAGGGATTCGCCACCTTCGATTTGATTGTAAGAGAGTTTTCCCGGCAAGCCGCTTCCCATCTTTCTTCCGGCGGCATTCAGGCCGCTGGGTTCGGTGTCGCCGGCCCGGTCATCGACAATCACGTGCGGGCCACGAATCTTCCCTGGACCGTCGATGCCCGCATTCTCGAGAAGGAGTTGGGCGTTCGCAAGATCGTGCTCATGAACGATCTCGGGGCCACCGGCCACAGTATCGAGCATCTGCCCCAGGAAGAATTCTGCGTCCTGAATCCCGGCAAGCCCGAACCCGGCGGCACCCGGGCTTTGCTGGCCGCCGGCACTGGGCTCGGCCAGTCTATCCTGGTTTGGGATGGCGCTCGCTACCGCATCGTGCCCTCCGAAGGGGGACATTCCGATTACGCTCCGCACACCGAACAGCAGATTGAATTGCTGCGGTTCATGCGGCGGCGCTACCCGCAGGTGAGTTGGGAATTGATTCTTTCCGGGCGCGGCTTCCGCACCCTGCATGAATTTCTCGATCCAACCGTGAAGCACGCATCTTTTGAAGACCCCGACGCCGATCCCGCGCCGGAGATTACCAGCAAGGGCCTGGCGAAGTCGTGCCCTGTCTGTGTGGAAACCCTGGATCTTTGGACTTCCATTTACGGGGCGGAAGCGGGAAATCTGGCCTTGAAGGTGCTGGCACTCGGCGGGGTGTATGTGGCGGGTGGGATCGCGGTGAAGATTATCGAGAAAATTAAAGACGGGAAGTTCTTCGCCGCCTTCAAGGACAAGTGGAAATTCGAGAGTCTGCTCTCTAATATTCCGGTGTCGGTGGTGTTGAACGAATCCGCGCCGCTTCTGGGCGCCGCCTACGAAGCGCTAGCCGCGATGCACCGCTAGCCTTGGAACTGTTTCAACAACATCCAGGTCATAGTCATTTTCGTTCCGGCCGCTGCTTGCTAGTCTCTGTGGAGTGGCCTTTCTCGGCGAATATCTTGGCGACTGGAAGCCGGTATCGCGTTACGCGGGAATCGGCTGGCTCTGTGCCTACGCGCTCTTCCTGATCTACGCCGCTGTCGATCGCAGCGGATTTCTTTTCCTGGACTACGTGAATTTGATCATCCATGAAGGCGGACACTTCTTCTTCAGCTGGTTCGGCTACACGATCACCATCTTGGGCGGTACACTTGCCGAACTTCTGGTGCCGCTCCTCTGCGCGGCCTATTTCTTCGCGCACCGCGAGACCACGGGCTTTGCGTTTTGCAGTTTTTGGTTCTTTGAGAATTGCCCGTACATCGGTACGTACATGGCCGATGCTCGCACTCTGGCGCTGCCGCTGGTGGGTTCTGGCGATCACGATTGGGAAATCTTGTTTGGGCAGTGGGGGCTGCTGGCGCAGGACCAGCGCATTGGAGGAACGGTGCGCGCGATTGGATGGATGGGAATGATCGGCACGATGGCCTGGCTCGCCTGGCAGACTTACTGCTCTACGCGGCAACCTGGAAATATTCCCTCTGCGGGGTTGCCGGATGCTTCCAGCTCGAAGGCCACGCCCTTTCGCTGACCGCTCGAAAAGGCCGGAACGAGCGGCTGGCGAGCCTCAACAACTCGCGCCGCGCGTGTTCAAACCTTACACATCTTTGGTAAGCTGTTTTGGCGGAAATATTCCCTCAGAGTGTCCCAGCGCGTCGACTTCCGGTTCGCGGGCCAAGGAGCAAGGCATGGGTAGTGTGGTTACAACGCAAGCGGTGGAATTGCAGAACTATGTGAATGGCCAGTGGCGGCGTTCCGCCACCGCGGATTACGTGGATGTCACTAACCCCGCGACCGCGGAAGTCCTGGCGCGCACGCCGCTTTCGACCAACGCCGATGTGGACGCCGCGGTACAAGCGGCCGCCGAAGCGTTTCCCGCATGGCGCCGCACTCCTCCCGGAGAACGCATTCAGTATCTTTTCAAGCTTAAGAACTTGCTGGAAGAGCACGTCGACGAAATCGCCCGGCTGACCACCCAGGAAAACGGAAAGACGTTTGCGGAAGCGAAGGCCGAGCTGCGCCGCGGCATCGAAAACGTGGAAGTGGCCTGCGGCATTCCCATGATGATGCAGGGCTACAACCTGGAGGATGTGACTCCGGGAGTCGATGAAACGTTAATTCGGCAGCCGCTGGGAGTGGTTGCGGCCATCACGCCGTTTAATTTCCCCGCGATGATTCCGTTCTGGTTCCTGCCTTATGCCATTGCCTGCGGCAACACCTTGGTGCTCAAGCCTTCCGAGCGGGTGCCGCTCACCATGCGGCGCGCCGTGGAGCTCATCGAGAAGACCAGTTTGCCCAAGGGTGTCGTCAATCTGGTGAATGGCGGACGCACAGTGGTCGATGCGCTTTGCGATCATCCGCAGGTGCGCGCGATCAGTTTCGTCGGCTCGACGCCGGTGGCCAAACATGTTTACGTGCGTTCGGCTACCAGCGGAAAGCGCATGCAATGCCAGGGCGGCGCAAAGAATCACGTCATCGTTTTGCCCGACGCGGACATGGATCTGGCCAAGCAGATCATCAGCGACAGCGCGTTTGGCTGCGCGGGGCAGCGGTGCCTGGCGGTTTCCGTCGCCGTAACTATCGGGGAAGCGCAGAAAACTTTCCGCGACGCGATTGCGCAGGCGGCGTCTTCCATTCGCGTGGGCAACGGTTTGGATGCCGGGATTCAGATGGGTCCGGTAATCACGCGGGAAAGCAAGCAGCGCATCGAATCGCTGATTGCCACGGGTGTCAGCGAGGGCGCCAAGCCGATCGTGGACGGCCGCAACACCAAGATTTCGGATCACGAGGCTGGCAGTTTCGTAAAGCCGACCGTTTTGGACGGATTGCCATCTTCCAGCCAACTGGCCCACACGGAAATCTTCGGTCCGGTGCTGAGCCTGGTGCATGCGAATTCCATGGATGAGGCCATGGAGTTTTTGCGGCGGAGTCCTTACGGCAATCAAGCTTCGCTGTTTACCACCAGCGGAGCTGCGGCGCGGCGTTTCCGCTACGAAGCGCCCGCGGGGAATATTGGGATCAACATCGGCGTGGCCGCTCCGATGGCGTATTTCCCATTCAGCGGATGGAAGGAAAGCTTCTTTGGGATTTTGCACGGGCAGGGCAAGGACGCGGTGGAGTTTTACACCGAGTCCAAGGTCGTGATCGAGCGCTGGTCGCGGCAGGAAACCCGCAAGTTCTAACACGTTGCTGAAGACACCTAAACCGTTTCCTCAGGGGCTAAAGCCCAATAGCGGCCAGGGCATTTGTCGGAGCTAAAGCTCCGACCCACAAAGAGGATCCTTCCAAGATTCGCGAAGTTCGCAAGATGTGCCAAGATTGGCAAGGGCGCGTTGAACGCGCGACGGGTACGAAGTTCTTATGATTGGCAAACCTCTGCATCTGGATGTGAACGAGCAGATCGAATGCGCGCAGACGTTGGCGTCGCGCTTCTACACCGATCCAGCGATTCTGGAGATTGAGAAGGCGCGCATTTTTCGCCGGACCTGGCAACTGGTTGGGACGCTCAGCCATGCCTGCGGCGAGGTGAACGGCGCGAAGCGGACGATCGCCGATCCGGAGAGTTTTTTCACGGCCGAGGTGGGTGGCGAGCCGATCGTGGTCGTTCGCGACAAGCCGGGCACGCTTCGCGCGTTCAGCAATGTGTGCCGGCACCGCGCCGGACCGATCGCTTCGGGCAGCGGCTGCAAAAACGTGCTGCGCTGCGGGTACCACGGCTGGACCTATACCCTGGATGGGCGGTTGATTGGCACCCCGGATGTGGAGGGCGTGGAGTTTTTCGATCGCAGCACCATGGGCATGGTGCCGCTGCGGCTGGAGACGTGGGAGCAGTTTATTTTCGTCAATTTTGACCAGAACGCGGAGCCGCTGGCTGCCTACTTGGGGGAGATTCCCGGGCAGGCCAAGGGATTTCAGTTCGACGGCCTGGAATTGGCGGAGCGGCGCGACTACGTAATCGATTGTAATTGGAAGGTTTACGTCGACAACTATCTGGAGGGCTATCACATCCCGATCGCGCATCCGGGATTGATGCGCGAGATCGACTATTCGCAATATCGCACCGACACGTTCCGGTATCACTCGCAGCAATTCGCGCCGATCCGGGCGATGAAGATGGGGGAGGCCGGGGAGCGCTTTTACGCTCCGGGAGCCGGGTCGCAGGAGGCGCTGTATTTCTGGCTTTTTCCGAATTTGATGCTGAACCTTTATCCCGACAACGTTTCGACCAACTTGATCGTGCCGCTTTCGCAGGACAAAACGCTGACGATTTTCGAGTGGTTTTTCCACGATGCCACGTCGGGCACGGTACAGGAGCGAATCAAGAAGGCGGTGGCCTTCAGCGACGAGGTGCAGCAGGAAGACATCGGGCTGTGCGAGAGCGTGCAGCGCGGGCTGCGGTCATCGACCTACGACCGGGGACGATACTCCGTGAAGCGGGAGAACGGCGTGCATCATTTTCATATGCTGCTGGGGGAATTCCTGGAACGGCCATAACTCTCTGTTTGGCGTGCTCCAAGGAAAGAGTGACTCGGCGCTCTTCCTTGAGGAACAGGCCACTTTTGGGCTTGCCCTGGCCCGGCGAGTCCATCGTATGGGCGACGGAGGATTGCAACTTATGCTGGACCCCCTCCCCCCATTTTCATAAGTGTTGATTCTAAAGCCAGTTAAAGTCCTTTGTTTTGATACACTTTTTCAAGTGTTCATTCTAAAGGTACTTAGCGCGGGTTGATGTTTAGTAGTTTGTCAACAGCGGGTGATCGTTCCGCGGCATGGTGTGTGCCGGGTTGAGCGACGGGCTGGACCCATCGACGGCCCCCTCGAAACTCCGGCAAGGAGGATAGGCAAGCGGCACCCTGATACCGCCGACTTCGTCAGCCCAAGGTTTTACCTAGAGGTACTATACCATCGAGGTAACCCAAAGGTCAAGGAAAAACTGAATCTTGGCATTGGCCGAACCGCGGGGATGTGACAAGGGAGGGCCGGGGTTTACACCCGCAACTACCGCAACTTGGCGTACTCGGCCTTGGCTTGCTTCAGGATCGGAGTGTCAGGGTCGGCGTCTTTCCAGAGGGTCGCTACTAATCGCAACGTAGGGCAATCATCGGGTCGACTTTGGAGGCGCGGCGAGCCGATATTGCGCAGGTCAACCCAGCCACCAAGCCGAGGAGAACTGTTCCAACCAAAAGGATGAATGGATCGCGGGAGTTCTCTTCTGCCCACTTCGCAATGATTCGGCTCAACCCGAGCGAAAGGGCGATGCCGGCGAAAATTCCTGTACCCACGCTTCGGAACGCGGACATAAATACGATTCGCAGCAATTCTCCGCGCTGCGCTCCCAAGGCCATACGAATCCCAAACTCATTGGTCCGTTGCGCTACCGTGTAGGACATCACGCTGTGTAGTCCTACCGCGGCGAGGGCCAGGGCGAGCCAGGCAAAAGCTCCAAAGATCCAGGCGGCGAGATGCTCTTGTTGCCATTCCGGCTGGTAGGTAAGCCGAGTTTCGAGATCATCCACGATGCTGCTGGTCTGCTGATCCGGGTTGATTGACCGCAACTGCTCGCGGACGGCCTGTAGCAGTCGCAGCGGGGAGGCCCCCGACCGAACCAGAATTTCCGTGAATTCTCCGAGGCTTAGCGTGTAAGGCACAAAGATGGCTGGTCTCGTAACATTTCTGAGCCCATCATTGCGGGAGTCCTCGACGATGCCCACAATCTGCAACCACGAATTTCCAATATTGGGTGGCGACAAGAGCGTACCCGGATTGCCTTCGATTCCCGGCATTTTCAACGAGTCCCCAATGGCATCGCCGTTCGGAAAGTAGCGTTTCGCAAGGGCACGATTGATCACAGCCACATGGGCTCCGCCGTTATTCTCGGCTTTGCTCCAAATGCGACCTTGCAGCAGGGGAATCCGCAGGGCCGCAAAGTACTCCGGGCTAATCAGGTTAATCGAACCCATCGGAGGATTGGTCGCAGGTTTCCCCAAGATATCAAACCCCATGATCCATCCATTCCGCGGCGGCGTTGCATCCGTGGAAATCGCCGCCACGATCACGCCGGGCGTCTCTGCCACTTTTGCTCGCAGTTGCTCAAAATAGGACACCCGCGCCTGCCAGACGCGATAGGAGTTCTCGTGCAAAGGAATTCCCACCGCCATCACATTGTGTGGGTCGTAGCCGAGAGGCTGATGGATCAGCGCGGCGAACCCCTTCATTGACGAGCCCGCACTCGCCAACAGCACCAGTGCCAGCGCCACCTGCGCGGAGATCAGCACGCTATGCGTTCTCCTTCCGTGGACGCTGCCGGCTACGCGGCGGGCACTGGACTGCATAATCTGGCCGATTTGGGCCCGCGACAGTTGCAGCGCCGGCCAAATTCCGAATAGCACGCCCGTTCCCAGCGCCACCGCGACGCTGAAGAGTAGTACGGGAAGGTTGATGCGAATCACGACCTCAGGTGCGAAGGCATATGGTGGCAGCAGACGGCGAATCGCCGCCAGAGCGCCGTAGGACGTCAGGACGCCCAACGCCGCTCCGATCGCCGCGAGAAGGACAGAGTCTGTGAGGAGTTGACGAATAAGCCGGAGGCGGCCGGCACCGACAGCGGCTCTTACAGCCAATTCGTGCTGCCGCGCCGTTCCCCGCGCGAGCAGCAAAATCGAGACATTCCCGCATCCGATCATGAGCAGCAACATTACCGCGCCAAAGAGCAGGTAGAGCGTTCCGCCCATGGAACTAACGACCCATTCATTCAAGCCCTGCACGTGCACCCTGAAGCGGTCGGGAAAATCCTGCGGCATATCGTTTGCGAACTGTTCGATGAGGGGCTGCAGCGCGGCGTCGGCGGTGGCGTGACTGATGTCAGGTCGCAGAAGCAAATTCACGAGAAATGTACGGCCCGGACCCCGCATCAGCTTCAGGGGCAGATAGACGTCGGCGCTGTACCAGGTGAATCGCGGTGCGGCGACACCCACGACCTCAAAGTTCCTGTGATCGAGTTGCAGCCTATGGCCCAATACATTCGGATTGGACAAATAGTGCTTCCGCCAAAATTTGTAAGAAAGAACTACGACAGGTTGCGGGTCTTGACCGTCGACTGCGTCGGAGGGCAAGAGTCCGCGTCCGAGCACAGTCGGCACACCAAGATCCTGGAAGCCATTCGAAATAAGGCTCACCGTGTCCACGTTCTCCGGAAGATCTTGCCCGGTCAATATCAGCGCGTGGAAATCCATCGCCAGCACGCTTTCGACCACAGGCGACTGCCGCAAGTTCTGAATCTGAGCGCCGTTTAGATTGACCCAGTCCCCGGAACCTGCCTCGCTCTGTGTTGTGAGTCTTACGATTCGATCCGCTGCAGGGTAGGGATAAGGATTCACGAGCGCGGCGTAAATCACGCTGAAGACCGCGGTGGTCGCCCCAATGCCGAGCGCCAGCGAGATCACCGCCGTCAGCGTGAATCCTGGACTCTGGATGAGCTGACGTACGGAATAGCGGAGATCTTGAAGCACAGTGCGCATGGCTCGCTCGTGCGGTCCGAGAGATGCAGTGATATTGGCATGCGTGTTGGCCTTCGGAGAAGCGATTTCCCACGACCAACGTGAGCAGAGAGGTTGATCCTCAGTGCGAAGTCCGCGGGGATACAGCTGCGAAAATACGGGCGAGGGATCCAGGAACTCTTTAAGCTTAGCATCGCAGTTCAATAACACTTTCTCGTGGGTGGCTCCTGCCGGGTAATGCGTGCGGGCGTGAGCAGGTAAGGTTTATGATGGCAACCGCCGAACCAGGCTCTGGTACAGCCGAGACTATGCCGATCCGACACAGCGCGGCGACCATCATCAGCATGGCGGTGATTGCTTCCGGAATTGCGACGTTGCTACACGAAGGTGTTGGCCATGGCGTTGTCGCATGGTTGCGGGGCGATATTCCGACCGAGCTTACGAGTAATCACCTGTCAACGCTGCGGCCCGATCGTTGGGTAGACGCCGGAGGAACACTGGTTAATCTGGCGGCCGGAGCCGCATCTTTGCTGATCTCGAGCAGGGCGGCGGATCGCGCGAACATTCGCTACTTCTTCTGGATTCTGGCGGCGCTCAACCTGCTTCCGGGCGCTGGGTACTTCTTGTTCTCCGGAATCCTTGGGCTGGGCGACTGGAACGAGGTGATTCTGGGTCTGCCCCATCAGGCCGCATGGCGCACTGGCATGACTGTGTTCGGCGTTGGGCTATATGTGATGGTGGTGCGCCTGCTCGCGATTTTTGTCCGGCCCTTTGCGCCGGACAGGCGGACGTACAACGTCGTCGGCCGGTTCCCTTATTACGCGGCGTGCCTCTTCAATTGTGCCGCCGGTGCGCTGGACCCTCTGGGGTTAAAGTTGTTCTTCCTGTCCACGATTCCGGCCGCCTTCGGAGGTTCATCGGGTCTGCTGTGGGCCGATGGGTTGATGCCGCGCGCAGCACCAGACCTTAGACTCGTGGTGCACCGTGCGCCCGGATGGTGGATTGCTGCCGTGGTCCTGGGGACCTTTTATGTGACTTTTTTAGGCCGGGGCATACAATTCTCTCACTAGCAAGACTTCGCGTCGGAAGTCTTGATGAACGTGCCGGGAGAGAGTTTTTTTTCAAGTTTCCGGTAATGATTCGCAGACCGAAACATTGCCCCAAAATGCGCCCTTTGGCCAGTAGCACCTAGGCCTAGTTTCTGTATCGTTGGGACATGCGGGCGCGTCTCATGTCCAAAGCGGGTCAGAAAGCGATGCGCATCCTGGACGATATTATTGTAGTGGCCGTGTATGTGGTGGTGGCCGGCGTGGTGCTGCGGGAGTTGTATCGGTTTGTTCAGGAGGCCGTCAGCCGGTAGGCATCATTCTGGTTGGGCACGCTGAAAATACTGGGAAGTGGGCGGCCCTAGCAGGAAATAGCCGACGACCAACAGCAGGACGACGTGTGGCATAGCAGCCGACAGTGAAATTAACGCGCCGACGACAACGTGAAAGGCCAGCCAAGCTAGAACCAGCCAGCGAGCCCATCTCGCACCCCGGAGCAAGAAGACCCCAGCAATGACAGCGATGGCTCCGACCAGGAAGATAGGGACGATCCAACGATCAAGTGAACCTTTTAAAAGATGATAGATGGTGCTCAGGATCCCCACGGCTATGAACAGCCAACCTAGCACCGTGACCTGGAAGGGACGTTCCATAGAATTGAGACGTTTTGCCGGCTAATCGGAAACTGAAACGCTAGCGATTCGTCTCACGGTGACCCTTACGGGGTTTTGGTTTGAGTTAGTTTGGCGGCGGTGGCCAGGTCGGCTTCGCCCAGGGATTTGGTGGCGAGGATTTGGGAATAGATGGTGCCGCGGTCTTCGTAGGGTTGGGGGCGGTCGGGGTACTTGGCAATGAGGTCGTCGTAGGCGCCGAGGGCATCGAACCAGAGGCGGTGGTCGGTGAAGAGGCGAGCGCGGGCCAGGCTGGCTTCATAGGGGTCGGTGGCGGGGATGGCGGCCAGGGCGTGGTCGATGGCTTGGCGCTCTTGTGCGGTGACCGTTACGAATTCGAGAGGTTCGCTGGCCAGGGTGTTAGGAAGAACCTGGACGCGCCAGTAGTAGGTTTCGCCGGGTTGCAGGTTTTTGGGCAGGCCATCGAGGCGGTAGTGGGTATCCTTGACCTGCTGGCGAAGGATTTGGGTTTCGTCTTCGTCGGTGACCACCAGGACGTAGCCTTCGGCGTGTCCGCCGAAGGTCCAGGAGAAGTCGGCGGCGGAGCCGTAGAGTTTGGCGCGACGCGGGGCGAGCAGCGTGGCCGAGGGAATGGCGGCGGAGCGGCTGCCGCCGAGCATGGAGGAGACTTTTTTGCCGGATTTGTCGTCGGAGACGTCGAAGCCGGAGAGATCAGCGTCGAGCTTGCGTTTGGGTTTGGGGGCGGAGTCGGATTTGGATGGGGCTTGCTGGGCGGAGGCGGAGGAGTCGGCGGGCGGCGGTAAGAATTGGTGAGTTGAGGGCAGCGGATCGGGCTCGGTGGCTGCCGCGAGGGACGCGCTAAAGCGCGCCCCTACATTTGCTCTTTGCGCGGGGGCGGCCGCAGTTAGAACCAGCAACAGCAGGCAAGAAAAGAACGCTCGCTTCATGGATGCACCTCTATGGGAGTTTTCGATTTCACGGTATAGAGCGGAATGGGTTCTTTGAATCCTCGAACCGGCGTCTCACCTAAGGATACGGCGGAAAACTGTGCCTGGATGTATTCAAAAGTGGCCGGGCTGAGAACAATCGGTACACCTTTGTCCTTGGTGAGGGCTTCGAGACGGGAGGCCAGATTCACGGTGTCGCCGATGACGGAGTACTCGAGGCGGTTGGGCGAGCCGACGTTTCCCGCAGTGACCTGACCGGTGTGAATGCCGATGCCGATTTTTAAAGTGGGCTCGCCGGCAGGCTTGGTGGCGTTCCATTTGTCGATGCTGGTCAGCATTTCCAGGGCGCAACGAACGGCGCGACAGGCATCTTCGCCGGGACCTTCGCTGAGGGGCGCGCCAAACACGACCATGATGCCGTCGCCGATAAATTTATTCAAGAAACCGCGATTTTCCTTGATGACCGCGTCCATCTCGGTGAGATAGCGGTTGAGCCAGGCCAGGACCTGTTGTGAAGGCACGCCGCAGGTCATCGCCGTGAAACTGCGAATGTCGGAGAAGAGAATGGTGGCAACGCGCTCTTCGCCGGCCAGCACGATGGCGTCCTTATTTTTCCAGATTTCGGCGGCGACATCGGCGGAAACATAGCGCTCGAAGAGGCCCATGAGCTGGCCGCGCTCGGCTTCCATGCGGTTTTTGAGGCGGCGCTCTTCGATGGAACGATAGCCGAGGCCTGCGGGCAGGGCGATGAATAGCGAGGCCTCGGTGGAGACGAAGGGCAGCCAGAGATGCGCGCGGGAGAAAAGCAGCATGGCGATCAGGAAGGTGCAAGCCGCGAGGACGACGCACGCGGCGACGGCGACATACCAGCGATTGCGGAAGGCCAGAACGACGACGACGAAAGCGAGGACAAGGCCGAGGGCGATGCGAGGAATTGGGTGGACGGCGCGAAGGGCATCGCCGCTGAGCAAAGTTTCGGTGGCGGCGGCGTGAATCTCCGTGCCGGAGAGCATGGTGCGTCCGGCGACGGTGGCATTGGAGCGAGAGAAGGGGCTGGCGAAGAGATCCTTGCCCATTTCGCTGGACTGGCCGACGAGGACGATCTTGCCCTGAAAAATGCCGGGGTCGAAGTCATCGGAAAGCAGCATTTTTACGGGGATGACGGTGGTGGGCGCGGAGGGATGAAAGTGAATCCATGCGGTGTCCGGCTCGGTGGTGGCCAGGGGGATTTGTCGGGAGCCGAACAGGAGATAGCCGGGGCCGCCGGGACGGAGATGCTGATCGGAGAAATAGTCCGCGAGGGCCACGGGCAGAGAGAGACCTCTATACTTGCTGGACGTAATTTTCAGGAACATGCGGCGGACGGAGCCGTCATCGTCGGTGGGGAGATCGCCGAAAGCTACGCCAGCTGCGGCGTTTTTGAAGATGTCCAGAGGCTTGTTGGGCGGATGAATGTCGAAGCCGTATTCGCTGATTAGGATGACGTTGCCGGCGTCGTCGATGACCTTGGCGAGATGGGCGTCGTCGGCTTCGAGGCGGGGTAGATCCAGGATGATGTCGACGCCGATGACGGCGGGCTTGGCGGAAGCGAGCTTGGCGATGACGTCGGCGAGAAGCAGGCGTGGGATGGGGAAGGCGTTGTATTTGCGGACGGTCTCCTCGTCAAAGTCGATGTTGAAGATGCGGCTGCTGGGTGGTGCGGGGCGCTGAGATTTGACCAGCAAGTCGTAGCCTTGGAGGTTGAGAGCGTCGAGGAAGCCGTGGGGGTCGAGTTCCAGGCCGGCGACCAGGCCGCCAATCAGCAGAGATAATGCGGCGACCACGATCCAGCCGCGCAGACCAAGACGGACGTGGGTTTCCGAGGGACGCCCCGAGTGATTTTGTGCCGCGTTTTTCTGCGTCATCCCAAGTATTCCGGAACTGATGGCCGCGCGAGAGAGCTCGTGACGAGGATTCTCTCGGTGGCTAAGATATTTTTGCCGCCGTAATTACGGCCTCCCGCGGAAAGAGCGGGCTGGGACGCGCTAAAGCGCGCCCCTACATCGCGCCCGGCCATTGCGCAGTTACAAGGAGCCACGAACGGACGGGTTCGCGAAGAACTCGAACGGGAATAGCGCGGCGTGGACGCTCTTGCGCAGGCCGACGCCGGAGAGCGGCAGGTGCTCGGCCAAGCCGGGAAGCGCCATGGGACTTTGGCCGCCTTCGGTGGCTTTGTCCACGTTGTCGTGAATGTAGGCAAAGAGTTCGCCGGCCGTGACCGTGCCGTCTTTGTTGAAATCGGCTTCGCCCTTCAAACCCTTCAACAGGTAATAAGTGAAGACGCCGTGGCCGCCGCCCCATTTGTCGCCTTCATAGGAGAGCTGGCTGATGTCGCTGGCGGTGATTACGGCGCGGTCGGCGTCGCTGGCATAGTGGGCCAGATACTGATTGACGAGATTGTTGGTTTTCTTGCCGCGCCCGCGCTCGCCGCTGAAACCGTAGCTGTGGCAAGTGTCGGCGAAAGTGACGACGCGCTTGGCTTTCAGCACCCGCGTAAAAACATCCTGGAGCTGCCACATGGGGAACGCGGTGCCGCCCATGTCTTCGAGCTTGGTGTCGTAGGTGAGGAGATACAAATTGCGCGGATCGTTGGGGTCGGCGGCGCCGTGGCCGGCGATATAGAGGACGACTTCATCCTGGGCTTGGGCCTTGGTGAGGAAGGTGAACAGGGCACTGCGGACGTTCTGGGAAGTGGCGTCTTCGTTTAAGAGCAGGCGGACGTTATCTTTCGGAAAGGAGCCGCCATCGGGGGAGAACAGGAAATCGCGGAAATCGCGGGCGTCGCGGTCGGCGAACTGAAGATTGGTGAGACCCCCGCTGGGATCGGAATAGTGGGAGATGCCGACGACCACGGCATATTTGTCGGCGATGGCGCGCTCCGGGGTGATGGGAATGCGCTTCACAGGTCCCCGGGCACCGGTGCTAGCGGTGGTAGCGTCTTCGCCGGTCTGTAAGAGAAAAGAGGCGTAGTGAATGCGCGTTTGCGTGTCGGTGAAAGCAATTTCCACGGAATTGCGGCCCTTGTGGAGTTGGAAGCCCGCGCGGTGGCCGAGGTCCAGTTTGCAGAGAATGCCGTCCGCCAGGGTGGTGGTGGTCATGATGATGTTGGCGGCGTCGGTGTTGACCTTGGTGAAGATGCTCCCAGGAGTGATCTGGCTGGGGCGCTTGGTGAGATGGATGAGCAATTGATCGACATCGGCGGAAGCGATGACGGCGGCGCTGTCGGGTTCCATCTGCAGTTGGAACTGCGGGACTTCGAGCGTGATGGGCTCGACGGCGTTATCCGCGGCGCTGGCTTGCCACCACAACACAATCCCAAGGAGCGCCAGCATCAGGCCTGAATAGAAGCGCATTAGAGTCACCAAGTTAGGCAAAGTGTAGTGGAACGCCCGGTGGATGTCATTGTGCAATACGAGCATTTCACTTGACAATCTCGTTGTGCGGTCTTAGTACCGTGGTAGCCTTTTTCCGAGCATCATTCTGGGAACTTCCGGAAAGCGATCGACACTCCCGTATTCAGGTCTCAAGCTGTGCTGCTGGAATTAGGACAGGAGGGACAATTATGATTCGGCCTTCGGTTTTCGCTCGATTTGCCATGTTGTTTGGCGTGCTGCTGTGGACAATTTCACCGCTCCTCGCCCAGACGGCGACGGAGTTCAACGACAAGGACAAGAAAAAACTGGCGGAAATCGCCCAACGTCCCGAGGTGATTCACAGGATCCAGGAAACCTGGGACGCCCACCGGCGGGCGGATATGGAATTCGCCTTCAATGTGAACCAGTCGTCGCGAATCGGCGAGCTGTCACTTTCGGAATTGGCGACCTTCCGGCAGAACTTTGGCGAACTGTATAACAACCCGATTTTGCTGCGCTACGTGAATTCACTGGGGCAGAAGATCGTGCCGCAGGGGTCGCCGAACCTGTACTCGTTCCGGCTGCTGCTGGATCCGGTTCCGCGAGCGGAAGCGCTGTCGACGGGAACGATATATATATCGACGGGGTTGGTGGCCATGCTGGATAGCGAGGCCCAACTGGCTTACGTGCTGGGCCACGAGATCGCGCACGTGGAACGCCGGCATACCTACAACACCATCAAGAACGAGATTCTCGAAGAAGAGTTCGACAAGCAGAAAGAGGCGGACGTCGGCAAGAAGCGCGCGATCTTTGGCGCGGTGTCGGCGATTGGCGGCGCGGCGATTGGCGGCGCGGCCGGCGGCTATACGGGGGCTCTGATTGGAGGGGGCATCGGCGCCGCGGGAGGAATACTCGGCGGCCTGCTGTTCCGCAACAAGTTTCAGCCCACCGAATGGTCCACCGTGTATGAAGATGAAGCGGACGAAGCCGGGCTCAAGTACATGCTGGACCAAAACTACGATGCTC
This sequence comes from uncultured Acidobacteriota bacterium, assembly GCA_963788495.1. GTDB lineage: Bacteria > Acidobacteriota > Terriglobia > Acidiferrales > UBA7541 > Acidiferrum. The sequence continues at coordinate 45,495 of CAWBGX010000014.1, forward strand.
GGGAAATTCCGCGAATGTACGCGCGCTTGGACAACCTGGTGGGGCGCGACAGCCGCGTGGGTTTAGGCTTCATCGGGAAACCCGAACGGACGCGAGAACGCCAGGCGCAAATCACCAAGCTGATCACCACGTCTTACAAGGCCGACCTGGAAGCCAGGGCGAAGAAAGGCCTGGTGAGTTCCGGGCCGGAGTTCCAGTTGCTCATGGCTGCGCTCAAGCGCGATAACGGTGTGATTGCGCTCGACTACGATCTGTACGCTGCGGCGCGGGATAACCTGGAAGATGCCGTGAAGTTGCGCTCGAACGACCCACGCGCGCACTACTATCTCGGACAAGTGATGATCATGACCGGCCGCACGCAGGAGGACAAGCAGGCGGCGTTGGGCGAATTCCTGCAGGCCATTCAATACGATGCCGAACGCGGAGCGTATCCGGAGCCGCATCTGGAGCAGGCGCTTTTCCAGATCGGGCAAAACGATCCCAGCGTCCAGGAGCAGATCAAGAAGGAACTAAAAACCTATGTGGCGCTGTACCAGCGGCAACACACCGGTGCATTGCCGTCGAACATGTACATCATCTATGACTACTTCCTGCTGATCGGCGACAAGAATTGGTACGCACCGCCGGCGGGAGTGGTGAGCACGAAAAACGTGGAATCACTGAACGTGACGCAGGTGTCGCCCACGCCCGCGGCCAGCGCCGTGGAAGTGGTCAACCGGGCGACCGGAAGCGGAGAGGGCAGCCGGGGAACGACGGTCGCGGAGCCGGCCAAGGCCACCAGACCGCCGGTGAAGAAAACATCCGCCGCATCGCCCCACTGAGGTTCGCCAACGTCCGGGAGGTGCGCAGTGTATCGCGCACCTCCTGAGTATTTCTGGGAGGGTTTGGAGATGAGATTCGCGCGCATCTTGCTTGTGTGTTCGCTGTTGGTTTGCTGCGGCCGGACGGAGGCGCAGAGCAGCGGCGGCGGAAAGAGAATTGTCGGGATCATGCCGGTTTTTGATATTTCGGGAGACGCTTTTGGCCAACAGTTTGCGCAGAACTTGACGGCCATGATCTACGAAAAGTTGGAAGGAGCGCCGTTTGAACTGGTGCTTTTGAATCCCGGCGGGCTGTACAGCCCGTTGATTCCGGAATCACTGCCGGAGTACGCGCAAGCGGCCGGAGTGGACACCGTGCTGGTGACTACGTTGCAGCAGACGGATAAGCCGCAAAAAGGCGATTTCATCTTGCACGTCGAGGCCAAGCTCATGGACGTGCAGACGTTAAAGGAAATGGCGCCGTCGAATTACAGCGCGAAGGTCAGCCACAACGATGCGCTGCTCGATGCCGCGAAAGGCGGCCTGGACTACGGCAGTTCGACGAGCAACACCATGCGGAACGGCCGGAATCTTTATTCCGCGATGGCCCGCACCAACGGCAGCCGGCCATTCGAGAAGCAGCCTTTGGGAAAAGCGGCGCTGGGCATGGCCGACGGCATCCATTCGCAGGTGTTGTCTCAGGTGCAGGTGGCCAAGGGCGAAGGCGTGACCGCGGTGAAGGGCGGTGTCTGCACCATCACCATCAAGGTGGCCTACGTTGCGAAGAAGGCCACGTCGCGAGCGTACGACATCATCGTGAACGGCGAAAGCCAGTCCCTGTGGACCAAAGATGGCGTGACCACTCTGGAGAATGCTAAATCAGGTCCAATGTTCGTGCAGTTGAGCGTCGCCGATCCGCCGTATCGCATGCCGGTGCAGGAGCTGTATCAGGCCAACACCGTTCTGGATTGCTCCAAGCCGGAGCGCCAATTGTCCCTCGACATCGGCCCGGTAGGGGATGCGCTGCTGCACTGGCGCTGAGGTTTTGTAAAAGTGGCGCGCCCGGCCAGACTCGAACTGGCGACCCTCTGCTTAGAAGGCAGACGCTCTATCCAACTGAGCTACGGGCGCTCTCTCCCTAATCTCTCACAAGCAGAAGCACTTAGACCAGAACTTCTTCCTCTGTTGCAACTGCCATTTTCGGTACATTCGGTACGATTGGAGCAAAAAGCGCTCATAAGCTGCACGATGGCATGAGCGGCTACGAAACCCGACCGGCCGGTCACAAGGACTTTACTCATGGGAATCTTTCACGGGCGACAAGTTTAACGGTCACGATACGGAAGTTGACTCGACCCTTCCGCTCCGCAAACTACGGTAGGCCGCGTCGAGCACGAGTTGGTTCTTTAGACCTTCTTCTCCAGAAACGGGAAACGGAATCTTGTGTTCCAAGGCGTCGGCGAAAGCATCGACCTGCCGGGAATAGGCCAGATAACGTTTTAGCCCGGCGCGCACAGAGCGTTCCGCATCGCCGCCGTCGTCGATAGAAAGCAACTTGCCGGCTTCGCCGACGAACTCAAGAAGCACGCGGTATTGAGAGCGCATGGAGACCGAGACCGTGGCGAGCGTACCCTTGCGAAACTCAAGGTTAAGTGTCGCACGGGCCTCAACGTCTCCGGATTCCTGATCACTGCTCGCAGTAGCACAGACTTGAGCAACTTCATCGTCCAAAATGAACCTCAGGGCATCGATGCAGTGAACTCCAACATCGGCGATGGGGCCGCCTCCGGAAATCTTAGGGTCGTTGATCCATGCCCTTGTGGAGTCGCTAGCGGAGTAGGAGAACTCGGCTCTTACCGAGTTGAGTCTGCCGATTTCTCCGGCCTTGAGCTTTTCCCGAAATGATTGGACGCCCTCATCGAAACGAAGCATCTGAGCAACGCCGAGAAGCAAGTTCTGCTTCTCAGCAGCTGCGATCATTCCCCTGCATTCATCGGCGTTTATGCCCATGGGCTTTTCACAAAGCACGGGTTTGCCGCATTCCAGGGCCAGCAAGACGTCGGGGTAATGAAAGGCGTTTGGTGTAGTGACCATAACGGCGTCGACTTCGTTTGAGCGGCAAAGATCGGCGATGGAATCAAAGGCGAGAGGAATCTTGAAGTGCGTCGCGGATGCGCTGGCCATATCCAGGTTGCGGCGCGAAAGTGCGGTGACTTTGCACTTTCTGGCCAAGCGAAAGCCTGGCATCAGGCGCTGAGCCGCGTGCAAACCGAAACCGGCAATCCCGAAACGGATCATGGGCCCCTCATCCTGTAGAAATTGGCGTCAGCACAACGCAGCGGGAATAAAGAGTTGTATGCGTAGCGTTGCTCCGGGCTCTCACGGTTCAGGTTTCCGAGAGTTCTTGGTTCGGCAATCGCTTTGTGCGAGGCCACCACGCGGATACGTCCGAGGAGTAGGTTCCGAGAAAGTTGCCTTGCGAATATCGCTTGCACACAGTGGCAAAGTTTTCGAAATCGGATTGTTGGAGACTTTTGCCTTCGAGATTACGCGTTTCGTCACCGTGGGTAAGATGAGTGGCCTCGCCGAAGTAGGCATGCTTCAAGGACAGGGCGTGCCGGAGGCGAAGCTCGACATCATTGTCTTCCCAGCCCCACAGTCGCAAGTCCGAGTTGTAACCTTCGATGGTGACAAGGTGTTCCCTGTCTGCCATGAGCAGTCCTGGACCGAATCGGGAGTTATCACAGATGTCAGCTCGATAGCTCGTGATTTGGGTGGTGGTCCCGTCAGCCCAGCCGAATTCCAACGTGTGCGTCTCCTTCATCGACCTAATGAAGTCATTTCGATTGTTTACTTGCGGGTCCGGAAACTTCCACCAGGGTGAAGACGATTCCGATTCGCGAACCCGGTCAAAGGTGAGGAACGTTTCTTTGCCGACCAAGGGGAGAAGATCCGTCAAGGGCAGGCAGTTGAGAATAATGTCAGCGTCCATAACAAAAATCGTCGGCGCAGAGCTGGCGAAAAGCCCGAGATTCAGAGCCAGGGACTTATTGAATTTGGGAGCAGGTACGTCGATTTGCTTGTACGGAATTTCCGGAGTGTTGCCGAAAATCTCCTGGAGCTGGGTTGCGTCGCCTCCGCAGTTCACGATGTTGACCTCAATCCGGTCCGACTTCATCCAATGTTCATTGCCGGCGAGAGAGGTGCGAAGTTCGTTCCGATTGCACCACGGAATGATCACGGACAACCTGGGTTTGATGTTCATCATGGACAGCGGCCGAGGCGGCGTGCGAGTCATTTCTTTTCGAATTCCCGGAGGACATTCAGAGTAATTCGAGAAACGTTATTGTTGTAACCGTTGAAAGAAAGCGAACCAGTCCATCCGATGGATCCAACGGAGAACACCGCGCCGCTGGCCGGATACTCAAGATAGGCGAGATCAGCTCGAACGTTAGGGTCGTCGGAGGCCCAGCGTCCCGAAAGATGGCGCTCCTCGACGGCATGATAGTGATGCTTGAAACCTGAAGCGGTTGCTAAACAAAGTGTGTGGGGCGGGGAGCCGAATGCGTATTCGACGCGGTCGAGCTCGTCTCCTGCGGCTCCAGGCCCTAAACTCAGCGATTCGAAATCGCCAATCAGTTCTTCCTCTCCGACACCGTCAAATATGAAGGCAGCTCTTTGGTCGAAACTGTCCGGAGCGCGGCGGTATGGCCGCGCCGAAGCGCAGGTCTGGGGCGGTTCGTCGAGCCAGCCATCGGCGCAAAAGCCAACGCCAACGAGGGACTGCGGCGCTCTGCCGCGATGGCGCCAAAGTCCCCCCAATTCTCCGGTGGTACTGTGGTGGTATTCGCCAGGCGGGGCTTCCCATGTTTCCGTGCCGCCCCATCTGCGCACTTCCAGTGGATAAGGGTGCTGCGAACCAACGGAAGTCACCCAATAAAATCCATTCCCGCCGAGATACATCAAGCGGCCCCCACCGCTCAAATACCGTTTCATGCCATCCAGCATCTGCTCCGAGTAATACTCGGGATGAGATCCGGTCAGAACCACATTGTAGGGCTTAAGCAGCGCTTCTCCTTCGGCATGCAGATCGTCGTCGGTGATGATGTCGTAAGAAATTCCTTTTGCTTCCATCCAGTCGGTTAAGGAGAGATCTGCGCAGAAGTGTCGCGCGTAGATAGGCGTATCTTGGTGATGAAATTTCAGATATTTGGGGTTGAGGTCCAGGAGAGGCCGAAGACGCGAGGCGTAGCATACGCCCGTACCATCGGAGTGATAGTCATAGAGGCTGAGCAGGCCGGGAGAGCCTGATTGCATGTTTGCATAGGCCAAGTACGTGAGCGTCGGAATAAGGAAAGCGACGCGGGCATTCGTGGTGCCTCTTTTTGGCCGAACGAAGAAGCTCACGTACCACTCACTCTTTGCCGACCGGAGACGTGCCGCGTATATGCCGCTTCTCATCTCGAGCGGAATGGTGAGGTCGGCGTCGACTTGCCAGCAAGCATCGGCGAGATCATCGTCATGAAAGTGGATCGCGCTGTATTCATTCCGCGCACGGTCGAAATGGGTCTCGCGGTTTTTCCAGTTTCGGCCGGTAACCCCGCGTGTAGGGAGGTTTACGGTCGTTCCGTGCAAACGGCTGGCGGATGCGTCGGTGATCGTGCTGGTCGAGATATCGGCTGAAAAATCCCAAGCAGCAATCAAGTCGTCTTTCAGCTCCTGAGGAGCCATGTCCAGCGCGAGCCTTTCCAGGTCGTGCTGTGTCAAAGCTCGGCGGAATATCCTTGGGTTATCGATCTTTCCGTTAAAGTGAGCCCCTGGCCTGCAGGTTTCCCCGTGGAATAACTGCCAGTCCGCACCGATCAGCAGTGGCATGCGGTTAGCCCCGAGTTTGTGTAGACTCGCGGACGATTCGCTTATCTGTGTTGAGTCCGCAACGGGCCATCGCACGAGTTGCTTCTGAACCAATAGCATATTTCCCGTGTGGCCATCGTAGGTTGCGGCAACGAAATACCAATGGAGATTGTGAAGAGGCCTGCCGGTGCCAAGCGTCACCGTTCTGCCGTTTCCGGCGCCGACCTTCAGGGCCAGGCTTCCGTCCTGATCAATAAAAAGCCCGTAGCCGCTTTCCTCTCGGGGCGACCACTTTGTGACGACGCCTTGCAAACCCTTCTTTACTGCGGTGGGGTAGATCCAAGCTTGGATGGTAAAAGCTTCGCACAACTGTAGCCGCTCGTTGTCCGCTATGACTCCGTAGGAGCCAGCATGGATCTCCTGACTTCTCCCGGGATATCTTCCGCTTATCGACGTTTGCAGGACCTCCTCTTTGAAACCCGGGCCGGCGAGACTGGGATGTCCGTGAATGAGCCGAACAACATCCATCTGGTATTCCGGTTCGTCGCAACTGACCATGAATCGAATGTTTTCTCCGGGTTGCACACTTAAGCGATCCGCATATCCCACCAGACCCACTTCCCCCTGATTCAATTTCAGCGCCATCCCGTGGACTCCCTTTGTGTTGCATCGCCCGCGTTCAACAGCCGCAAAGTACCCATGCGTTGTAACCTCATCAGAGCAACTTCAGTAGGGCGGTCATCAGAATTTCATCGGCATTCCTTTGACCCCGTAAAAGCTCCCGCATCGCGTTGCAATAACTCGGATTGGTACTGGCCGAATTCTTGAGGGCGCGAAGCTTGGCAATAAAAAGCTTTTCTGCCTCTCCCTGCCAGGCGAGAGCGAGTCGTTCGGCATCGTCCGCCGCGACGATATTCTTTCTGGCAAGATAACGCACTCGCTCGACCATGATTCTCTTATGGTCCTCGAGAATATGAAGGTGGCGCACATCCTCGCGGTCGGCGTCCATACGTCGCTGCTCGACGAGATGGAAGTAACGGTCCAACTCGTCGTAGACCTTGAGGCCAATGAGAGTGTTTTCCATGTTGCGGTTAGATCTACCGCAATACGATTGGCCCTCCAGATAGTCGATGATCGTTCTGCGGAGAAGGTCTAGATCGAAGGCGTACGAGGGCGGAAACGGATCCGGAGCGAGTTTCTTAAGCTTCAGAAAGAACGTCAATTGCTCGTAAATCCGGCCTTCCTTCAGACCGATTCGCATGCTGTCGACGGCGGCGATAATTTCGGCGGCAGACACGCGCTGGGGCCCAAATTTCCCGAAAATATCACCCTGGCAGTGGCGCCCGAAACCCAGGGCATCGAAGGTCTCTTGCTCAGGATCGTAGCCGTACAAGAGAACGTGGTGCGGGTAGAACCGATTTGTCCCATGGGTCGTGCTGAATTCAAGAAGAGTCTCATCGAGGAAGACCATGGGATAGAAATCCTCGTCAATTGCCAGCCGGAGATCAGAGATGAGCCGGTTTGGGTCGCGAAGCGAGAAGAAGGGCTCATAGCCAATCGCGCGGCAATGCAGAAAGGGGTTATTCTCCAGCATTTCGTTTTGACCGCCGCGCCAGAAGTCCAGGGTGGCGAACCTGCGAGGTTCCAGGTAGTCCGTGTTGCACGAGAGGAGGACGAAGTTGGTGTAGAACCAGTCGTGCGTTTCTTCGTGGGCGTGAGTAATGGCCAAGGTGTATGCCCAGCTTAAGAAGCCCAGCAACGGCGGCATCGATATTGGCAAACGTTTTTGCATTCGGTCTAAGTCTGCGCGGATATGCGTATTCGAATCCCACGGCCAGCGCCGGTAGCTCACACCGCTCTACCAGCGGCGCGAAGATCAGCTACTTGCACTCCCGTATTGCCGGACCGCTCTTTGCCAAGCCACGCGCACCAAGCCCAAAACTAAAAACGGCGCGATGATCCCCCACGCGAGTTCGAGCCTGCTGAGTCGATGCATCGCATACAACGGCGCAAAATTAGCGATCAAGAAAATCGGGAAGATATAGATTCCTACCCACTGGATCAGGTAGGGCTGAATCCTGCAGGGCAGGCTGTTAAAGTCCCACAAGGCCCACAAGATGGAGTTGAACTCGTCCACCTGGAAAAAATAGAACGCCAGAATCATGGGAATGGTCAAGAGACCATACATCACCAGTAAGCCAAGCAGGATAAAGAGCAGAAATCCCGCAATGTGCGTGAAGTTGGCCGGCAGGCCGAGAAGGCGCCAACCGTACACGATCAAAGGAATGCCGACGACTATATTGGGCGAAGCGGAGATAAAATCGGTGTGGCGAAGAGTGGCGATAAATTGCAGGGACACAGGCTTGACCATGAGTAGGTCAAGCTCACCTTCCCTTATTTTTCTTCCGAAGTGAATGACGTTGAATTGCAACATGCCCACACAGAACATCATCATCAGCAGGCTGGTTCCAGAAAAGAGGTAGATGGACTGGGGCGGCATCCCGTTGATTCGAACACCCGTTTCCTGAACGACCAAAACGTACATCAACCGGGCGGCTACATATCCGAATTCGACCAGGAAAAATAAACAAATATTCGTTCTATATTGAAGTTGTTCAAGAATGAAGTTTCGTACGAAGAGCGCATAGATTCGAGCATGTTTGCCCAGCTCTCGAACCATACCGTCGCTAGTCGTCCGCATGGTTCATCCACCTACGGCTACGAGGCGCCGCGTGGCGCGTTTCCATGAACCGAGAGCCAGGACTCCCAACAGCAAAATCCACAGCACCTGGATAACCAAGCCCCGCCCAACCGCGAGAATTGCAAGCCGACCGTCGATTACCTGAATGGGAAAGTACACGACGTATTGAAAAGGAAGCCATGCGGATACACTTTGCCAAAACGAACCAAACACCTCGAGAGGGAAAATCCCTCCACTTAAGATCAGCAAAAGTATGCGAGCAGCTTCAAATACACCCCAAGCTTCTACGCTCCAAAAGGAAGCTAAACCGATCAGGAAAAAGAATAGAAAATTCAGAACCAGCGCCAGCCCCAGCGAGGAGACAAACGCAAGGGTGCGCACGATGTCGGACTGTGCTCCGGACAGGCTAAGCCCCACGAATGGAAGAGCCAAAATAACAACAAGGGCCAGCATTACGCTGATGGCGTTCGCGCCGAGGAAGACCGACAGGCGATAGCCGAAGTAGGAAATGGGCGCCACTAGAAAACGGCTGATCCCTCCCATTTTAACGTCGTTGGCCATTTCGTATTCGAAACTCGCCCGAGTAATTTTAGGCACCACGTTGCCCAAAACGACGTAGGTGACCATCTGGTGGAATGTGAAACCATAGACAGTGGGGGTTGTGCTTTGTGAGTATACGGCTCGCCAGAGAACCAACTGGAGAAGGACAGAAACGCCGATGCTTATCATCATCAGAACAACATTGAACCGATACGTCAAAACGGTCTGGATACCCATTCTAAAAAGCACACCGTACTTCGACATCACGGGACTCTCGCAGCCTCTCCGATGAAGATTCGCTCCAGGCTCTCTTCCAAAGGCACGTTCTCGATGTTGATGTCCGCAACTGCGTACCGGCCAAAGAGAAATGCCACGCACTCATGCACCGCACTCCTGAATACGGCGATGCGCGCTCGATAATCGTCGAACTCCCGGACGTCTCCCAAATGCCGGAGGTCGTCAATGGACATGGGTTGCGAGGTGTGAATGGTAATGATCTTTTTTTGTTCCGAGAATTGGCCGAGCTGAGCCAGCGGGCCATCGCTGACCAGCCGGCCGCGGTCGATGACGATGACTCGCGGGCAAAGCCTCTGAATGTCCAACAAGTTATGACTGGTCAGCAGGATCGTGGTTTTGCGCCGTTCATTGACCTGTTTGAGAAATTCCAAAATCCGCTTCTGCGAGATAATGTCCAGACCGATAGTAGGTTCGTCTAAGAACATTACCCTTGGTTCATAAACAAGGGCGGCAATCAGTTCGAACTTCATACGCTCGCCTAACGAAAGTTGCCGCACGGGTGCGTCGAGAAGCGCGGTTACGCACATGAGTTCGCACAATTCCCCCAACGTACGGTTAAATGTCGCCACTGGAATCTCATAGATGTGACGATTCAGCTGAAGAGATTCCCGCGCGGGCAGATCCCACCACAATTGCTGCTTTTGACCCATGACTACCGAGAGCCGAAGCTTCATCTGTTTGTGGCGTTGCCACGGAACAAAGCCCATAACCAGGGCTTCTCCCTGCGTGGGATGGAGAATGCCAGATAGCATCTTGATGAGAGTTGTTTTTCCGGCGCCATTCGGGCCCAAAAATCCAACGATCTCGCCTTCGTGAATGTCGAATGCAAGCCTATCCACGGCCATTTTTTCGTGCTGTTGGCGCGAGAAAAGAGTACGCAAAGAGCCGCGAAGTCCAGGTTCGCGCTTGTAATATCGATAGACTTTGGTCAGACCGCGGACCGCGACGATACTCATCTCTTTGCCTCGGTAAAGTCTAGCCAGTCGAATAGAGCAGCGTGCACTTGGAACACACTGGAGTAAGCCCGCACGCGAGAGTCTTTCGAAACTGAGTGAAACGGTCGCTACGCCAGACCTGATCGACGGGTTGCGCGGCCAGGTTTCCCACGTTCAGTTCAGGGAAGAACTTGCAACTCACTACGTCTCCACCAGGGAGCAGATCAATTCGATTGGTGATCGCCAGACATTTCGTTTTGTTCTCCGCCGGAATTGGCCGGCCCAAAATAAAGTCGTTAACCTCGCCGCTATCCAAAGCGGGATGAAAACGAACGCGCACCTTCCACACACGCTCGCTGATTCTGGCCATCTCCTCCTTGAGGACCGGTACATTTTCTGGTGCAACGTGGTAGGTAAACGAATGCCAGCTTGCCTTGTTCCAGACCGGAATCTTGGGCGCCAAATGCGGCAGGTGGTCCGCAACGAACCGGTCCATGCTGTCTGCCACCTGCGGAGGAATATACCAGGGGAACACGAGATAAACGGAGTCTACCCCTGCGGCTTCAAAGTATTCGACGAACTCGAATAGCTTACCGACTATGCCGTCATTGAGAGTTAGACTGACAGACACCGAACCCTTGTAGATGTTCCTGCGCTGCAGGTCCAGCAAAAGGTTCAAAGCCGCCAAAATACGGGGAAATGTACCTTTCCCCCGGATGGCATCATTTTCTTTCTCCAGACCGTCGACGCTTGCTAGAAATGCCAGGCACTGGGACGCACGGAGCAGTGAGTCGAGCCGCTTCTCCGTGAGAATCGCATTTGTACAAATCGTGGTCCAACGAGGATCCTTTTCCAGGAGTTGCATGAAGCCATCAAACTGGCTGTACATGAGAGGCTCGCCGCCCCATAGGTAGATCTTCGCCTTAGTGGAGCGCGTCGCGGTCAAGACTCCTTCAATCAGCTCGAGTGCAATCTCGTCCTTGCGCTCCGTCTCGTCCATAATCCTGTGATAGCCATCGCTATTCCACTCGTAGCAATGCTTGCACCGCAAGTTGCAGCCGTTGTTCATCTTGATTCCGATTTGCGTCGGCACCTGCGCCGCATAGCCGGGGTCTTTCTGGAGAGATCTCCGGCTTTCCGCGATGTCGCGGACGCGGATCTTTACCCTGTCGAACGCAGCGGCGTCAAAGCGGACGGAGGTCTTAGGCTGCATGTAAGGTCTCCGCATAAGAGTGCAACGGTGCGCGCAGAACTTCTAAACGCTGCCGCGCGTCCGTCAGCATTTCTTCGTTGTGGCCGCTCGCTTGCCACTCGGCAACGCTTATGCCTAGTCCCAGCGAACGCCAAAAGCTCGCATTTCGGGCTTCCGTCTCCCCGTAGGGAGAGGTATAAACCAAAGGAGTCGCCGTCGATAAAGAATCCAGGAGGGTAGCGCCACCCGGCTTGCTCACAATCCCAAGGGAGCCTTCGATTTGCCGCAAAAGCCAATGGAATCCCGAGGTGCTCAGCGGCAAAAATTCGCCGTTCTCACTCACTTCCACGGCAGGATATTGTCCTTCCTCGGCGGTCCACGTTTCCCAGTGGGGATCAACGCGAAAATATCGCACGTTTGCGCGAGGCACACAGGACCGCCCCTGCGGCCATCCTACGAGCAGGGCGTATCCGGCATCAGCCAAAACCTCTACGGAATCGCCAAAGTCCCCAATCTGCCAGCCACCTCCATGCAAGACCAAGCGTCGCTCCCGCCGGCACGCAATGGCCGCTGTTCGAGGAATCAGGGTCTGCGTGACTTTGCTTTGCGACTCAGAATAAAACCATATCTGACGGGCAGGATATGGGTAATCCGCCAAGTGAGCGCACCAGGACGGAGACAAGGTCACCTCCATCTGCACGCAATCGACCGCAACGTCGATCATCATCCGTTCTCGGTATTGTCTAAGCAGCGGCAACCAAAATCCTGAAAATACAACGAAATAATTTTCTCCGGCCTCTTTCCAGGTATTCATCAGCATCGCGCTCTTCTTTGGACAAACATTGTCGGCCGGGCTGCTCAGACTCAGAATTCTTCTGGCCGCCAACGCAAACCGAAAGCTTTCCTGAAAACGCTGTCTCGACCTCGCAAGCTGCTGGAGCTTGTCATCTCCGAAAAGCCGCTCGAGAACCTGTAGAGACACCGCATGGCCTCCGCTCGCCAGATAGTGATAAAGCTGAACGGCCGGCGTGTATGTCCCGAGACCCGAGGACGCAGCAAGGAGCACCATCTTTTCATCATGACTGTTGGAACGGCGCTGCTTGCACCTGCCACGCGAATTCCGCGGTGCACAAGGAAAACCAGCGGTCGCGCAGAGCCATTTGCTCGGATTCGGTTTTGGCCACCAGCATCGCGTACCAACGTCCCTTCCTTAGCCCCTCCATTTTCGGATCACTCGTAACATATAAGCTTGCGGAAGAGAGCGGGAGAATTCCTTGAGATTGTCCCGGGCGCCAGAGCAAGCTGTGACTTGAAAGAGCCGCTAGCAGTTGCTCATAAGGTTGAACCTCGCGACTGGAAAATCCCAGAAACGTCAAGAGCCCTGTTGTCCCATGCAGCGAGAGGAAATTACAGATCGACTTGGCTACGATGCCCATCGATTCACGCGCATTTATTTCCACAACAGGCCACAGAGTGCCATCGGCAAGCTCCATGGAATCGACGCAGACCGGCCCCCAGTATCTCTCCTGATAGAGCGCGACCAGAAAGGGCTCAAGCTTTTCAAAATAGTCTTTGCGCCGCAATTCTTCGAGAAATCCGAGATCGACCGGCGTTGAGCCCAGATAGGAAAATGCGTTGTTGTGCATCCGCTGGACGCCGCGAATCAGCGCCTCTCCACTCGGACTAATCTCGAGAAAACAGGAAAAATCGAAGCTCTTTTCCAAGTGAGCCTCGGCGACGAACTCAATTTCCAGTCCTCTTTCGGTCTGCTGAGCAAGCCATCGCATCAGCCTGGCCAAGCTCGCCTCGTGCCTAACCAGGAAGTGCCCCTTTCCGGAAACGCCAAAAGGGTCCTTCACAAGAAATGGCCGCCCGGAGCACTCGCTCGCGAATCTCTGAAGGTCCGACAGGCTACGTATCACTGCGACCTTGGCTTGGGGCAAGAAACGTTGATTTAGCTGCGTCGAAAAGACCTTAGAGTTGACTTTGGCGACGTCGGCCGCGTCTGGCCACCTGCCGGATTGCCCGCAACACTTCGCGAGAGTGTCGAAGGACGCAGTAACCGCGTAAGGCGAAATCGGAATATCCGGCCATGCGCTCGTAGCCGCTCGGAGACCCGCCGCCGCTACCTGATAAGGACAGCCAGGCTGACCATCTGCGCGCCATTCTTCGACGGACTGGTAGAGCGACTTCCTCTTAAACTCCACCCCCAATGTGCTCAAGTAATGTGCCTGCGCGTCGGCCATCGGCAGCATGGTCACCAATGTGCCTCCGGGATAACGCCACGGCACCAGCAGTTCGTCCATCGTGACGATCAGATCGGATGCAGCCGGGTCATTGATGGAAGGGAGCGTGGCTCTCCCCGGCGGCCGCCAATAAGACTCCGCGTTGAACGCGCCGATGCGCAAGACCGTAGCAGCCGGCTGCTCTGCGAGCGCAGCGGGTCGCTCGACTCTGGTTCTGTCAATGGCCTCGATCATCGTCAGTCCCGGACGTCGGTCGGCTCGGAGGCAGAGAAGAAACCGCTGGCGAGTCGGCCGCGGTACTGCCGCCGTAACCGCACGTATCCTTGAAGAAATCGCAGAGGGCATCCACGGAAGCCAGGTGGTGCATCGCTAGGGCATCGAAATCAACCTGGATCTGAAACTCCTCCTCACAGGCGAGCAAAAAGTCGATCATTTCCAGTGAGTCGAGACCAATTTCATTGATGAGATCCGCTGAGCCGGTAATTTTCCCGGACAAAGCAGGATTCTTCCGAACTCTGGCAACGATCTCGCCGATTCTCGAAACCATCGGCGCGTCGCTCATTCGTTTGCGTGAGGCCCCAGTTTGTTGATCCATCAAATTCTCCTACGCCCATGATCTGTACTCGGGCTACTGTGCGTCCGGACAGCCAGGAAACTCGCTTAGCGATGTGTTGCCAATATATCCCAAGTACTGAATGCCGATTTTGCTGGTGAAATAGCCGTCGGCGGTAAGGCTCCGAAGGAGAGAGAAAAAGGCGATCCCTTGGCTCAGGCCAGGATCAGTGAGCGCATTCTTGCGATAGGCGATGGAATCGAGCATCTGTTTCCGCTGTTCGCCAGAACAATCCAGATACCCCTTCCCAAATCGATTTCCGCAGGCAGAATCCAGCCACATGATTCCGCCGCCTAATTTGAGCTGGTAATCCGAATTTTCGCTGGTCAGCAGATCGATGAATTCCGGCGCGCCAGCTCCGATGGCCCCTTCGGATTGATCGTGCGCCGGAATAATTGCCTCGCACAATGCCCGCAGGGTCTGGTACTGGTGCTCGGAAAAAAACTTCGGACGGTACGTGCCGCCCGGTGCCTTCTCTCTTTCGATCCGTAAGTGGGCACGCTCCGCCGCTTCGATAGGCACAACGCGCATCATCGAACCGGCGGCGACTCCGGTGGTCAGTGACTTCAATACATCACGCCTCGACATGGATCTTTTCATGACGTCCGCTCCCTTAACTCAAGTTCCCCTTCTTCGCCTGATCCAGCAGATATTCGGAGGCTCGCCAGGAAAGGGCCAGGATGGTGAGTGTGGGGTTCTTATCCGGGCTGGTCACGAAGGTGGCGGCATCGGTCACGAAAAGGTTCTTAACGTCGTGCGCCTGGCAGTATTTGTTCAGCACTGATGTCTTCGGGTCGTTGCCCATGCGCACCGTACCTGACTCGTGGATGGCCACGCCGCCGTCATAAATTCCATAGGGATTTGCGCCTTCGGCGCCGGCTTCCGTCAGATACGTTCCGCCCGCGGCTTCCACGATGGCGCGAAAGGTCTCTTGCATATCATGGGCCATTTTTATTTCGTTTTCGCCGGAGCGCCAGTGGAAGCGGAGTGTCGGGATGCCCCACTCATCGACAGTGTCGGGATCGATTTCGCAATAGGTGTTTTCGTTGGGAATCATCTCGCCCAGACCCTCGAGACCTATCGTCGTTCCGTATCTGCGCTTGCAGGTTTCCTTCAACGCGATGCCGTAACCTTCCTCTCGCTCGCAAAGGTCATCGAAGTCACCCACCACCGGCATGAACCGGCCACCGCCCGGTTCTATGTGGTAACCGCGCAAGAACTCGTTCTTGCGGTCAAATTTCCACCAGGGAATGTATACGTGCGGCAGAAAGTTGCCACCGCTGCCGTCGTGGTTGTGCGGAGGAATCTTCTCGAGCTGCGGAAAGTATCCGGAGCCGAAACTGCCCACGCTATCCATCAGGTTTCGGCCGACTGCGCCCGACGAATTCGCCAGGCCATTGGGAAAAGTTGCGGAGCGGGAATTTAGCAGCAAGCGCGCCGACTCGCAGGTGCTGGCTGCCACTACAAAGCTGCGCGCATGGACTTGCTGCTCCGTTCTTCGGGTGCGGTCTATGTACGACACGGCGCTGGCCTTGCCACTCTTGTCTACAAGGATTTCCCGCGCCATGGCATTTGGTATCAACGTGAAGCGGCCAGTCGCTTGAGCCGGCGGGATCAGCACCTGACTGGAGCTGAAATTGGAAGCGGAGATGCATCCTCGCGTACACTGGCCGCAATAGTGACAGGCTGCGCGCCCATTCAACGGTTTCGTCAGAATGGCCATGCGCGCTGGTATGCAAAGGATATTCAGCTTGTCGCACGCGCTCTTCAGAACCTTTTCCGTGCATCGCGGTTTAGGTGGAGGAAGAAATACGCCGTCCGGCGAACTCGCTATCCCTTCCTTGGTGCCAAAAACACCGATGTATGATTCCACTTTGTCGTAGTACGGAGCCACCTCGTCGTAGGTGATCGGCCAGTCGTCTCCCACGCCATCTGCCGATCTGGACTTAAAGTTCACGGGCGCGAAGCGCAGCGACATTCTTCCCCAATGGTTGGTGCGGCCTCCCACGATGCGCGATCGAAACCAGCGGAATTTTGCGCCAGGCGCCGAACTATAGGGCTCGCCCTCAATTTCCCAGGCGCCGTTGGGCGCCATGAACTCGTCGTTTTCCTCTCCCCTGAGCTTGCCGCCAATTCCCGCGCCGCGGTGCGGAAGGTCGTAAGGCCAGAGATGCTCTTTGTAGTCCTTCGCGGGATTCAACGCGGGACCCGCCTCAAGCATCACCACCGTGAGGCCGCCTTCGGCTAGAACTTTCGCCGCCGCACCGCCCGCGGCGCCCGATCCGATGACGCAAACGTCGTAGATCTTGGGTGAGCGAGTCACCTGAGACATGCGGCACTCTCTGGACGAAAGTCTCTGATTGTGGTTCTCCTTTCACTCATAGCGCAAAGCCACGACAGGGCTCACATGCGTGGCGCGCCGTGCCGGAATCCAGCAAGCCAGAACGCCAACGAGCAGCAGCACCGCGGGAACAGCCACCAGCGTTAACGCATCGTGCGGCGAAACGCCCCACAGTTGGCTCGCGACCACACCGGACAGCGCGAAGCTGCCACCCAGACCTAGAACAATGCCGATGGCCACCAGACGCACGCCCGTCCCGATCACCAGACGTTCGACTTCGCCCGCGGCCGCCCCAAGCGCCATGCGGATGCCGATCTCCTGCGTGCGGCGGGCGGTGGTGTAGGAAATGACGCCGTAGACTCCAATGCTCACGAGGATCAGCCCAATTGAAGCAAAAACGGCAATCAACAGGAAAGCGAAACGCGGCTGCGCGTAGGAGTTGCTGCTGATTAGTTCCTCAAGCGTCCCCATGGAAGTTAAGGCCACGCCTGCGTCTACGCCCCAAATCTCGTGGCGAACCGTGTTCATCATCGACAGCGGGTCGCTGGCGGTGCGGACCAGAATGTTACGTGTGCCGCTGCTTGTCACGTTATACGGGATCCATATCTCCGGCTGGGCTGCTTCCTGCAGGCCCTGATTCTTTGCATCTGCAGCGATCCCGACCACTTCAAACATCGCGTCATGCACCGGGTCGGGAAGGTGTTGCAGTTCGGCAACTTGAATCCGACGCCCGATCGCAGAGTCATTTCCGAGATACCGGCGCCGGAAAGCGTCATTGATCACAGCGATCTTGCGAGCGCTGTTGAGTTCGCTTTCCGTGAAGGACCGGCCTTCCAAAAATCGCATGCGCAAAACATTGAACATTCCCGGACTGCAGAGTTGATACAGAGCAGTCCATTTCTCTGAATGAGGCCTCCCAGGAACATCGACCTCGCTGGAATTGGTGCCGTAAGGAGGTATGCTGCTCGCATCGGCCGCGTCCACTACGCCGGGAAGAGTCCGGAGGTGGTCGATCAGCGGCCGAAAGAAGCCAGCCAGCTGATCTGCGGTCTTGTAGCGGTCTTCGGGCAGTGGAAGGCGAGCGATCAGAACGTGGTCGGCGCTAAAGCCGAGATTCACTTCACGCAGTTTGGCGAAACTGCGCATCAGCAAGCTGGCGCCAACGAGCAGCACCAGCGATACGCCCACCTCCAGAATCACGACGGCATTGCGAAACCGTGTGTGACCCGCGCCGCTTCCACTGACACCCTTGCCCGTATCGCGGAGCGAATCATTGAAGTCCCGCCGGGACGCTTGGAAAGCCGGAACGAGCCCAAAGGTGAGTGCGGTCACGACCGCCACGCCGAGGGTGAACAGCAGCACTGCGCCATTCATACGGATGGCTGCTTCGGCTGGGATAGTGTCGGCCGGCGTGAGCGCGATCAACACCTTAAGACCTGCCCAGGCAAAAATACTGCCGAGCACGGCACCACAAGCGGCAAGCGCGAAACTTTCCAGGAGAAGCTGGCGAACGATGCGCCAGCGGCTGGCGCCGAGCGTCGCACGGATAGCAAACTCCTTTTCTCTCGTAGTCGCCCGGGCAAGCAGGAGATTCGCGACATTCGCACACCCAATAAGCAGAAGCAGACTGACGGCGGCAAGGACGATGAGTAACGTCGAACGGAATGGACCGACAACCTGGTCGATCAGTGATTGCACCTGAACGGTGAAATGCTTGGGGTAATCTCTTGGATAAGCGGACGAGAGTTGGTGAGCGAGCACGTTCAGGTCTGCTTCCGCCTGCGGAATGGTAACTCCCGGTTTGAGGTGAGCAAGGATGTCCCAATAGATCGTGTCTTGCCCGGCCTGAGACGCGCGACTGGGCGTCTGCGGCATCCAGACGTCCGCATTCCCGAAAGCAAAGCGGGGTGGCATGATGCCCACGAGCGTGCGCGGAATCCCATTCAACACGAACGTCCGGTTGAGGATTGCAGGATCGCCGTTGAAATAAGTCGTCCAGGCTTTGTGGCGCAGGACAAAGACCGGTGCTGCTCCGATTTGGTAGTCCGAACTTTCCAGGGTGCGTCCGTACAGGGCCGGCATGCCAAAAAAGTCGAAAGTGTTGGGCGTAACGAAGTCACCGCTCAGCCGCTGCGCCCCGTCGCGGGAGGTGTAGATTACGTCCTGGTCGCTCAAGTCTCCTATGACGCGATCGAAGACGTGGTTCCGGTTTACATAGTCGAAGAATTCCGGTCCCGAGAATCCTTCCCGTCCGCCGGGCGTCCCGTCGTCCGTATTGTGGATCATGACCACCATAAAGCGTTCGGAGTCGGCGTAAGGGAAGGGGTCCAGCAAAATATTGTCGATGACGCTGAACATAGCCGTCGAGGCCCCGATGCCGAGGGAAAGGGTAATTACGGCGACGGCGGCAAAAGCGCGTGCCTTCCACAGGCTGCGCGCGGCAAATCGGAAATCATTCCAAAATATACCAGCATGCGTTCGCCATCCTACGTGCGCGGTCCGCTGGTGTTCTGCTGCGTGCGACTTGGTTCGGCCTGCTGGGATCACACCCTCCAGAGTACTCGGCAAGTTTGGCTCAACCGACATTAGAGCTCCCCACCAGGATGCCAATCTTCGAGTACGAAGCGTGACCGCGGGCTACTCGGATAATAGGTGGCCCTTGATGCTGTGGCTTGCGCGTTTCCCGCCAACCCGCCAGGACGCCTTTCGGCGTCGGATCCGCATGGTGGCTCGTCCGATGGTTTTTTAGTGTTTGGAAGGGTCCGCATAGTATCGCGCACAAGCCGAGCACGCAGGAAACAATCCGTGGGTCCGGAGGGCCGCGCGCATCTTGCTTAGAGGTTCCCCCCGCCAAATCTCCAGCACCGGCGTCCCGTTCACGTTTCCAACCGGGTAGTCATAGAACGTATGGCAGGGAGTGGCGTCGCCATTGGAGCCCACCTCCAGATACACCCAGGGAAACATGCAGCGGTCACGGCGGTCCATGAGGTCCTCGATGCGCTTCTCGAAGTACGCCTTGTAATTCTCTGGGTCTATGGTTTTTGGATAGCAGACGAAATAAACGCCGTGCTCCTCACATTTCTGGCGCATCCATTTGATTTGCCTGGCGATCTCTTCGTAGTCCATCCTCGAAAACGGTTCCAGGTCCGCCACCAAACCCTTTGCGCATGGCGTGTCTTCCACTCCGAAGGTTTTCCGGAAGAAATCCCGATGCCGGATATAAGTTTGCTCGGGAATAAAAGTTTGGAACTCTATGCTGAGATGATCTATCTTCTTGAAGTCGATGCACTCTGCCCCGAAGGCCTGTATGTATTTGTGAGTGCGCGGAGTAACGATAAACGTGTAACCGATTTTCGGCTCGGAGAGCCCTCTTGTCTCGCGGAGGTCATAAAGGACCTCCATGCCGTTTTGCACGACATCGAACACCCCTTTACCGCGCTGTTCGTCATTGATCTCGCGTGGCCCGTCAAGGGACACCCATATGCGGCTGAGTGGAGCCTGGCATAAAGTGTCAGCCTTCTTCGCCAAGAACATTCCGTTCGTCGGCATATCCACGCGCGAGCCTGCCGAACGAATGGACGTCACTACCTCCGCCAGCCACGGGTAGGCCATGGGCTCGCCGCCGAATAGGGCGTAGTACGGCTTCGCGGGAGAGCAGTCCTCGACCAGCTTTCTAACCACTTCCAATTTGAGCAGTGTGCTTTTGCGGCCGTGATAACTGCCGTTCTCGCCCCACTCGTAACACATTTTACAGCGCAGGTTGCATGCGTCGATCAACTGGAGGGTAATCCATTGTGGGTAAGAAAATTGACGGAGGGCGTTGGGCTGGTGCTGCACGACGTTATCTACCTCGTTCCCAGGAATCGCGCCGATTTCCAATGGCCTATGTCGGCGCTCGCCGCCCCGCAGTGCAGTCAGAGTTTCAGGAGTCTTGCGAAAGCGGAAATGTATTCCGTTGGCGATGCCCAGTCAAGTATTAAAACGATTCAATAGGCACGGTTTTATCCTTGGCGTCAGCACGCGACGCCGACCGTCGCGGCAACATGAGGCTGGAATCAAGCATATTGAGATTCCCAAGAGGCTGAGCTTCAGGCAGATCCTGTACGGGCTCATGCCAGCATCCATGCCCGTATTCTGCTTGACAAGCTTCAGGGCCAATCGCACAATCGCTGCCCGTATCCGTCGTCTGTAAGTGAAGTGACGCAAACGCCATTCGAAAGCGGCTTGCCGCCCGGATGGGTTCGTTGATTCTTTAAGCCCCGGCCCCAGCCCAGGATTGCTGCTAAACAGGAAATCAAAAACTCAACGCCCGGCCGCTGCCTTAAACGATGTGGCTTCGCAAACAACGACCGGGAAGAAAACAGCGGGCGCGTGCCCAGACAACCAGCCTTTTCTCCAACTGCTGACGGAGCAGTGTGAGGAGTAAAACGCTTTGGGCCAGAATACCAGGTCGAAGAAATCGAGCGGAAAGGCATCGACCGCGGTGGCGGACGCGTCCTCGCATGGCCTGCCGGAAGAACTGCGCTCCGTGGAACCCCTGCCGGATTTCTCCAAGCAGTTGGCGGCCATTGTGGCGGAGGCGTGGCGGCAGTGGGCAGCACTGAATCCCGGAGCCGCCCCCCGGGCGCCGCTGGCGGCCGGCAAGGTGGGTCCAGAGGTTCCTGTCAACCGGGAAATATTTGCGCTATCGATCACTGCCGCGGCGACCCAGGACAATCAGGGCTTCGTCGTCTGGCAAAAGGACGATAGCGAATTGCTCGTCGTGACCGGGAAAGTGACGGTGAGTCTCGACGACGGCTTGCTGCTGATCAACCTGCCGGTATGGAGCGATCAAGGGTCGGCGACACTCCAGGTTCCCTTTGCCGTCGGCGGAGCTACGTCGCCGGCGGGCATGTTAATCGCAACCGAACAACATCCCAGAGGGCCGGACGCCATCATTTTGGTTTGGGGTGAAGCTGTGCTGGCCTTCGCCTGGAAGGTGCTGATGTCGGTGCTGACCAAGGTTGCGTCGCTCACTGGCACCGACCAGGATGGCGCCGCGCTGATCCCTGCCGCTCTGACATCGACGGCCGACGGGATCAAAATCCTCACCATGGCGCGTCATCCCTTCGACCGGGTCACACCATGAGTGCCGCGATTAACCTCGGCGAGATCGAGGACCTGGCGCGCGCCCTCGGGTTGCTGGACAGCACCGGGAACGTGCGCTCCGATTGGTTGAGCCGGCCCGGCGATTACCTCTCCACCGTCATAGCCGACGATACACAACGCAACGCGCTGATCAGCTTTGTCGATCAGATCCTGGCGGAGCCTCCCGCCGAAACGGATCCCGATGGCCTCATCTGGCTGCAGATTGCACAGAACCCGAGCCCGCAAGTCACGGTTTATCTCGTTCTCGATCCCACCCATGCCGATTATGTGGGGCTGGGCGCGGGCGTCAGGCTCAGCACTTCGCCGACAGAGTCGAAGACCAGCGTCTACGTTCCGCTTTTCCGCGCGGCAAAAACCGGGCACAGCGTGCCCGACCCGATCCTGATCGGACAGTCGCCGGACGCCACCATTCGCCTCGCCACAGAAATTACGATCGGCACCGGCCCTCCGCTGCGGGGAATCGGGCTGCAGCTAAAGATCCCGACAACCGGCGGGGTCCCACCCGATTTCGAGCTGTCTCTGAAGGGCCTGCAATTGCCCGGCTCAAGCTCGGCGCAAGACCTGACCGTCTCGGCCAGCAATGTCGGTCAGCTGGAACAAAGCGCCTTGAATCTTGTCCTGGGACTGGCGCGGGCTCAGGCCGATGCGCTGGGCGCAGGTCCGTTGGCGTCTTTGATCGCCATGCTGGGACTGGACGGCGCCGCCGGCATTCCCAACCTGCCGCTCGATCAACTGGTCTCGCAAGGCGTTCCGGCGCTCGCCACCTGGTTCGAGAGCGTGGTGTCGAGCGCGCCGGCACGCGCGGCATGGCTGAGCAATCTTGCCACGTTGCTCGGCGGCACAGTTTCTGGCGATGAAGTTCGGTTGACCGTGGGGACCGCAGAAGTTGCATTCGGAGTGCGCGTAGCAACGGGAACAGGTGGACATTCCGTGGTCACGCCCAGCCTGAGCTTCGGCCTCACCCAAGGTGACGTCCGCGTGCGTGCCGAAGCGGACCTGCTGAATCTGGATTTGGCCAGCAGATCGGCGACAGCTCTACCGGCTTTAGCGGTTTACGCGCAGCTCGGTATACGTCCAGACGGAGGCACGCGGCTGCTGACCGGCGACCCGCAAGTGGATTGCCTGCGCGTGGGGATAACGCTCGACCAGGCGCGCAAGCCGAATTTCCTGCTGGCGGCGGACAACGTTGTCATTGCCGGGCATACCTACCCTACGCTGGATCTCTCCAGTCCCAGTGCCATCGCGCAATCCGTAACGACTGTGCTGAGCGCCGTCATCGATGGCCTCATCGCTCAACTCGGACCGATTGGCGATGTGGTCCGGCTGCTGCTTGGGCTGACCGCGCCGGCAAGCGCACCAGGCGCGACCTTGCTCGACATCGCCTCGTTCCTGCACGACCCGCTGTCGGCGGTGCGTACCTACTGGCGAGGTTTGCTGCACGATCATCCCTCGGCGATCGCTGAACTCCTGACGTCCCTGCGTGATTTGATTTCCGATGCGAGCCAAAGTGGAATCGCGATTACAGGATCCGGCACCGCCGCCGATCCGTGGCACATGCCGATCGTCGATCCCGTAGGTTTGGATGTATGGGCTTCGAACGGGGGCGACACCCTCGACGTCGCTGTCAGCGCGCAGTACGCCGCGGACAACCTCGGTCATCGTTGCACCCGAGTTGAGACGCGTGTTGCGGTGGGATTGGTAGAACTCGATCTGGCGGCCAGCAGTGCGGTGTTCCTGCCGGCGGTGCAGATGCAGCTTGCGGCCCGAGTGCGCGGAGGAACGAACGCGTATCTTGGCGCCGGACCTTTCAAGCTAACCGCGGATGCTATCGGTTTCACCGTGCAGTGGTCCCCATCCCGGGGAATCTCCGCCAATGTGCTCGCGCCCAATCTGGCGGTGGAGACGGACAGCTTCAGCTTGCCATTCACTCTTCCGGTCTTCGCGGCAGATGGGTCGCTGACACTCGACGCCGCGGGTTGGGACGCCCTTGAGCAAGTGCTGGATCTACTTGCTTCGGGCGCACCGCTGTCCTGGATCAAAGATCTGACCACGGCATTAGGCTGGTCTGGCGCCTCAGGTCCTCACCTTCGTTTGGCGGATCTAGCCAGCAATCCAGCCGAGGCCATCAAGGCCTGGCTTATCGCCTTAGCCATCGACCAGGAGTCCGCGCTGTTGAACGGGCTTTATGCGCTCGCCCAGTTGCTTACCGGGTCGGTGGGCGCGGCGGGTTTTGTTCGCGGCTACGGGACCTTGGACGATCCGTGGCGTGTGCCCATCTTGCCGGTTGCCGCGTCACCGGAGTTCGCGGCGTGGCTGGTGCCGGACGGGCCGGCACTGCCGATAACTACCGCGCCGCAGGCGCTGCGCTCCTGGCGGCCCGGCGATTCCGGGCTCCTGCCCGCGGCATTGGCAGAAGCGATCATGCAGGAGGCGGTTTCGGCCTCAGAGATCGGCGATTTGCTGAGCGGCCGACCTGATCTCGCCACCGGCTTTTCCTTGTTGTCGGAGCGCTGGACGACAACCGACGGCCGCATCGTCCCTCCTGTTACCGATCCGCCAGGCGTGACCGTACATCGCGTCGCCAATGCGCCACTCACTCAGTTGGCCAATGCCGTGGACCTGGGCCAGATATTCGGCGCGCAGCCTGGAACCATTGTGCATGTTGCCGTGGTTCGGCCGGGTGCGGCCCTGCCTTGGAGCGGAATCCCGCCGGACCGGCTAATCGATCTTCGCGCACCGGGATTGGCGCCCGAGTCATTCCCGATCGCCACGGCTGCAACCGGTGAATGGTGGGTTGCGTTGGCGCGGCGTGCCGACGCCAGGCTAGCGGCGGGCGATGCCGACGGAACGGCAGGGCAAGCGGCGCGCCTTACTCGCGCACTCTCCGGCTTTTCGTCGATTGTAGGCGGTGTGGTTCTGATCGCGGAGAGCGAAGCCGGGCATGCGGTCTTGATTGGCGCCAACTCGCTGACGTTCGTCACCAGTGTAGTTACGCTGGGCACTCCCTTCGGCGATGTCGCCTTCACGGTGCTGGACGATCAACCGGCGGCGGATGCCTATCGTCTTCTGCGTGTGCTGCTTCCGGCAAACGATCCGCAGGATATCGACGATGAAGTGCTGGCGCGCGGCCGGGGATTGGTGGACGCGCTCGGCGCACTGCTGCCGCTGGGTGACCCCGGCGTGGAGATTCGACCCCCCGCGGCGCCGGTGGTTCCCCGGGCTGGGCTGGCGGTGCACGCCTTCTTCGGCATCATGTCGGACGCCGCTGTTCAAGCGGCGATGACGGCCATCGTTGCCGCCGGGCTCTCCACGCGCGCGATGAACCGGGCGCTCACGCCACAGCAGCCGCCCAGCGGGGCGCGAGCGGGGTTGCGAATCCCCGTCAATCCTGGGGCTACGGGGATCACCGTCTCGGGCCTGGCCCAGATCGAGCTGTGCGGCGTGGATCTGGCGGCCGGAGTGGCGACCACCTCGACCGCTCGCGCGCTGACTTTGCACCTGGAGCTACGCCGTGTCGGCGGGTGGCTGGTGGGCGGCCCAGGTACAGGGCTGGGAGCCGGTGATCGACCCGCTCAAGCGGTACGCTGGATCGAGGCCAACGTGCATCTGCCGTTTGGAGCTGGTGATGCGAGCGCCGAACTGGTGCTGCACGAGCCGGCCGTTTTCGGCATCGAGCGCGAACGCTGGATCGTGCGGCCGGACGCGGCCGCTGTGAGTTCTGCCGAGATCGTTACTCCGGCATTGCCCGAAGTACGCGTGCTGCTCGCCTCCATCGTGGAACAACTATCGCTGCCTGCCTCGTCCACGCCGCAGTTGGATGCGCTTCTGTCGATCCTTCGGGCCCTCGGGCTGGTAGCTTCTACCGGCGGAGCGGTTCCCGACGCCATCGACCATCTGCTGCACGATCCTGCCGCGCATGTGGCGGCAGCCGTCGCCGACGTAACGCAACAACCCGTCCTCTCCACCGCATTGACGCAGCTGCTGACTGGCGTTTCGGGTGTCTCTGTGGACCTCGCGGGCCGGCGGCTGATACTGGACACCAGCGGAACCCCTGCCGAACGGGGCATGGCGAACTGGACGACCCACCTGGAAGCGTCTGCCTCCGGGACACTAACGGCGCTGGCGACGCTGGGATCGGCGGGAACCACGGCCGCCGGGGGCGCTGTGCTGCGGCTTGAGACGAATCCATTCCGCGTGACGCTGGAGTGGCATAGGCCGGGGCTGGCGACGGCGCAGATCATTCCGCTGTGGCCGTCTCCCGACGCCGCTGCACTCGCCGGAGTGATCGGGCGGCTGCTCCCCGCGGAGTGTGCGCGTCTCGGCTTGGAGTACTTGCGCTCGCTCGATGACACCGCCAAGCCCATCATCGATGCGGCGTTAGATTCCATTGGACTATTGGCGCCGGCGGTCACAGGCGAACGGGCCGTACTGCTTCCCGTCGGACTGTTCCACGATCCTGCCGGATGGTTCGCGCACAACAGCGCCTTCGGCGGCGCGGGCGGGTACAGTGCGCCGCGCGTCGTTGCGCTGCTCGATGCCCTGAAGCCAATTCTCGGTGTCGCGGGCAATCCCGGGGAATGGACCCTCGGGACTGGTGTCACTGCCCTGGCCGATTCGGACAGCGGGAATCTTCGGCTTGGATTACAGCTTGACACCAGCCTGCTTGCGCCGATCGCCGCCGCGCCGGGGCGACTGGTTTCAACCGGGACGTTCCGCCTGACCCTCACGCCGGGGCCCGCTCCGCGGCCCAGTGCCACCCTTTCATTAGGATTGGCGGGAGCGGCGCCCGGACGCCGCGCTATCTACGTTGAACTCGCGGATCACATTCGCTTGTATTTGCGGCCCGATACCGGCGCCGACATCTCGCTGTATCCCGATCCGCCGGGTTTAGCGCAGCTCGCCGCGGCAGGCGTTACCCAGGCTCTGCCGTTGGTTTTGGATACCTTGGCGAGCCAGACCGGATCGAACCTGCAAGGCCGCGTGGGAGCGATCGTTCGCAGCGTCGGGGATGGCTTGAATCTGCGCAGCGGCGCTCCACTCAAGTTTGATGGCGCCAAGCTTCAAGCCTGGGCTGCCGATCCCGTCGCCTCCCTGGTGGCGGCGCTGCCCACTCTCACGAGCGGCGCGCTGAACGCGATTGCCAGCGCCCTGGGGCCCGCGCTCCCAGCGGGCGTGACCGCCACCGCCGCTGCGGGAACCGTGACGGTGACCGCAGGCGGAGTATCGCTGACCTGGCAGCCTTCCCCGCTTCAGTTCGCGTTGAACGGAACCGTGACCGGCATTCCCGGCATCGATCGCGTACAAGGCTCGATCGTTCTCGATAGCACCGGGCTGAAGTCTCTGACGGCGCAGGCTGGTCCGTGCACCATCAATGCGGGAAGTGTCACTCTGCGACCTTATCTTGCCGCTGCGGTCGGGCAAGCTCCCGCCGGAGGCCGGCGGATCGAGCTGGGCCTGTCTCTCGATGACGCCGGCACGCAGCTGGTAGCCGGTCGCTGGAACATCGATGGTGCGGGTCTTGGTCTGATTGCCACGGATGGCCCAACCACTTTCACCGATGCTGAGCACGTCGCCGTCAAAATGGTCGAGGCGGTCATCGATCTGGTGGCAAGCTTTGCGGTCTCCACCTCGGCGGTGCAGCAACTGTTGGGCAATTCCGTCGGCGGCACCACGGTGCGCGGCGTCCTGACCAACGTCGTGCTTGCGGCTGGGCCCGGAGATCACCTGCTTCCAAACTTGTTCGATCCGGCACAGGTTCTTCAGCGGGTTCAGACTCTTGCCGGGAATCTCGCGGCTGCAACTCCGACGGTCGACATCGGAGGTGGGCTCACCTTCGGGCTTTCCAAGTCAGGATCGGTTGTCCAGATCACGGTCGGGGTGAACGGTCGCATACCGGTAGTCCAGGGCGACATTGTCGTATCCATCGAGGCCGACAGCCGCTGGATCCAAGGGCAGCCCCCGGCCGGCATTGCGGTCGGAGTCTTCGACGTGGGAACCATGGCGTTCGCCCCAAGTCTTTCGGCCAACGGCATCGGCATACGAATCGCAAAAAGCGACGGACCGCTGCTCAATCTTGGATTGACGCTGGGATCGGTGGCCGTGCACTTGTACGGCGCAATCGCTCCGGGGTCGCTTTCGGGCGGGGTGCAAGTGCAGTTAAGCGACCTCGCCGTCGGAGTGGCCAGCGCGCAAGGGGGCAACCCCGTCGCGCGAGGCCTGATGGGCGATTCGGGCAGTGGGCAAAATCGCCTGGCGCCATCGTTCAGCCCGGCGCTTGCGGTGCAGAAGCATAGCGGTGGTGGAGTCATGGTTTCGCTGTCCGCCGGGGACGGAAGCGGTCCGTGGTGGCTGGCAATCCAGAAGGGCTTTGGGCCGATTTACATCGAGCAGGTCGGCTTCGGCGTCACCGTGGACCAGGATCAGCTCAAAGCCATCTCCCTGCTGCTCGACGGCCGGGTTTCGATCTTTGGCCTGACTGCGGCGGTTGACGAACTGCAACTCACTTTCGTCATCGCCTCCGATGCTTCCCTCTTCGATCCCAGCCGCTGGGCCATCGACCTGGCGGGACTCGCGGTCGATGCCGACATGGCCGGCATTGTGCTTGCCGGCGGCATGCGCAAGTTTGGCGACGGCGACAACGTCGAGTACGTCGGAATGCTGCTGGCGCGCTTCGCCGTTTACGGGCTGAGTGTCTACGGTGGCTACGGCAGCACGGTAGTGAACGGCCAGCGCTTCTCGGCATTCTTCGCCTTCGGCGCCATCAACGGACCCATCGGAGGTCCGCCGGCATTCTTCCTGACCGGGATCGGCGGCGGCTTAGGCATCAACCGTGACCTGATCTTCCCCAGCGACCTGTCGCGATTCGGCGATTTCCCATTCCTCAAAGCACTCGATCCGGCAGCTCAGCCGGCAAGCGATCCCATGGCGGAACTGGCAAGCCTGCGCCAGGACTTCCCGATGCGGCTGGGCGAATTCTGGTTTGCCGCCGGCATCAGCTTCACCAGCTTCGCGCTGGTCGACGGTATTGCGGTGGTCTCCGTCAAGATCGGCGACGGTTTGGAGATTGCGATTCTCGGGCTGGCGCGCATGGCGTTGCCGCGTCCGGAATTCGCCTTGGTCAGTATTGAACTGGCGCTGCTGGCGAGATTTTCTTCCAGCGAAGGAGTGCTGTGGATTCAGGCCCAGCTTACTGACAATTCCTGGCTGCTCAATCAAAGCGTCCGTCTCACGGGTGGGTTTGCCTTCGTGACCTGGTTCAAGGGCCCGAACGCCGGACAATTTGTCTTGACGATGGGTGGTTACCATCCGCAATTCCACCGCGACGGCTATCCCGACGTGCCGCGCCTGGGGTTCAACTGGTCCATCGGGGATGCCATCGTCGTCAAGGGCGAGAACTATTTCGCGCTGACCTCCGAAGCGGTTATGGCCGGCGGAAAGTTGCTCGCTTCCGCGCACTTCGGTCCGGCTTGGGCCGAAGTCAGGTTCGGCGCCGACGGCATCGTCTATTTCGATCCCTTCCGTTTTGAAGTGGACGTTTACGCCAGCATTGCGGCGGGCGTAACCATTGACGTATGGATTGGCGAGATCACGATTTCGGTCTCCCTTGGGGCCTCGATCTCCGTGAGCGGCCCCAAGTTCCACGGACGCGCGGAGTTCGACGTCGGGCCTGTTTCACTGGCTGTGGAGTTGGGCGACAGCGACCAGAATGCCAAGGTTTTCATCACCTGGGAGCAGTTTGTCCTTAAATATCTGGAGGAGTCATCGCCCGGTGTCGCGCGCGTGCTCACTGCCATCCCGGGCAAAGGATCTTTGCCGCCAGGCACCAAGGCGGGAGGAACCACGGAAACAGGAACCGCCGACGGTTCGACCGATAAGCCCTTCGAGGTCTACAGCGAGTTCGAAATTACCGTCACCACCACGGTGCCGACGCAATTCCTGACCATAGCAGGTACCCCGCAACAGTTCCTGCCGAGTTCCGTCATCGGCGTAGCCCCGGTTAACGTCAGCGCGGCGAATAGTACGCTCGAAGTCAAACTGCTTGACGCGGCCAACAATGATCGTCTGGCTGGTCCTCCGCCTGGGCTCATCCTGGACGTTAATACCAGCGGTGCATTCCCCATCGGCGTGTGGGGTCCGCCGCAGGCCGACGACGACCGCAAGATCCCCACCGGCGATGTGGTGAACGCGGTCGATCGGGTGCGCTTTGAAGCCGTGGCAACGCTGCAGGGGACCCTTCCCACTCCGGTGAAATACAACCAGGTGGAGACGGGAACCCGTAAGCCGCTCCCCTTCGTGACCGTTCAGGCGTTCCGGCCTTCTTTCCTCACGTCGGCCGACGGCATAACCAACCTTCTTCCGGCGGCCCACGACGCAGATACCATGTATGCAGCGGCCCTGCCCTGGTTGTTAAAAGGTGGATCCAGCCGGACCGCGGTGGCGGCCATCAAGCGCGACCGGACTGCTCCGCCTCGCCTGGGCTCCTTAACCCAGGACCTCGCCCAAGACGAAATGCCGAAGCCGGCAATTGACCTGACCACTCCGGCTGTACCGGCGCCGCTCGACTATCGTATTCATCCTCCGCGGGCCATTGCCATCCTGTCCTCGCCGGTGCTGCCGGAAGCGGCGAAAGCCCGCACGACGGTCAGCCTCGCGCAGCAGTTTCCCCGTGCCGCCGCCCCCACACTTGACGCGGTCAAAACCCAATTCCCGATGGCGGTCTCGGCGAAGCTCGTGAGGCTCGCGCCCGCGGCGGCGTCGGCCGGAAAAACTATGGTCGCCACCGGAGCAGTGCCCCTGACGCGGATGGCGCGTTCGGGAGTGGCCACGCTGGCAGCGCGCAATGCTCCCGCCGATGCCCAGAATCGCTTGAGCGCGATGACCTCGATGCTGGGAAGTGCGTCCGGCGGTTTGCAAGTCAGGAGCGCAGCCGCAGAGCCGCCCGCGGTGGAGCCGCTGCGCGCAGGCGAAATGTTGGTTCTGCAGATGCCGAATGCCAGCCGGGATGTCGATGCGAACGCCCCGCGTCCCAGCCTGATCGTGCAGGGCACTGCCCGGCTAGTAGCTTTCACCCATGGTGGGCAAATATTGTTCGATGGAATCGGATCGGCGAACGGAACCCAAGTGCCCATGCGCACCGAGCGGCTGGCAATACTGGCTCTCGACCAGCAGGCAGTTTCGTCGAACGGTTTGTCAGGCTGGTATTCCGGCCAGGAGTTGGCCTACGTAGGTTGGTGGTCCGCTCTGGCCTCGGGCGCGGTCGTTCATGCGGAAGGTGCTCGGGTGCGAAGAACCAAACAACGCTTCCGGGCCGGCTGGATTCATGCCTCCGAGCTTGTGACCGGCACCACCATCGTGGCAACCAGGTTCGTCGCCCCAGTGCAGACCGTCGCTGTATTGATCGACGAGCCGGTGAGCTCCGACGCCGCTCGCGGTTTGTCGCTCACGCTCGACGGCGCGAATCGACTACTGGACGCGGCGGGACAACCGGTGCCGCCCACCGTAGTAGTAATCGCGAATCGCAGCGCGTTGATCTACTCTCTTGCTCTGTCTCCCGCCTCCGCGGCGCCAGCTGCCGTCACCGTGACCGTGGGAAGCCAGGATGGCTGGCATCTGGCAGGGGTGATCGGCGGCAGCGAAGCCGCGGATTCCATGGCCAGGCGAATTGCGGCGAACGGCCTCGAGTCGTTGGTTGCTCCGCTCGTAGCCACCGGACAGGGCACGGTGCAGCTGCAATGGAACCCCCCAGCCACGCCTTCGCCTTCAAATCCCGCCAACCCTCCGGTGGTACCGCAAACCGGCGGCGCGACGCTCATGAAGCCCGCCAGTCCAGGCGAGAAAAAGACGCCGGCACGGAAAGCAACCGAGGGCAAAATCAAGCGCGAAAGCAAAACCGAGAAGAAGCACAAGGGCAAAACTACCGGGAAAACCGAGTCCGGGGGCAAGAGCAAAAAGCGCAGCCCATCGCGACCCAGGAAGGGAAAGTCTTAGACCATGCCTCAACCAGGATTTTTCGTCTTGCATAGCACGGCAGTACCCCCGTTACCGGCGGGCGATTACACGCTCACCGGAAACCAAACGCTGACGGGCGGCCCCACGGCGCCTTATGAAGGGCACCTGCGCGTAACCTCGCCACGATTTCGCATGCCGCCCGATCAGATTCTTTCAACGTTTCCGCCCGCCAATGCCGAGGGATCCTTTGAGACCCGCCTTCCGCAAGTGGTGCTGAAGCGGCGCACCCTGCCTTGGGAGCGCGTGGCCGACGGCAGTAACCGGCAAGTTCCCTGGTTGGCGCTCGTGGTTATCGCCGAAGGGGAAGGACAGATCTCCGGCGAAACTCCGATCAAGGACTGCGTTACTCCTGGGTTGACACTGAGCGGGCCCAACGACGTCGCGACCGGCTTCTACCTGGCCGTGACACAAACAGTAGTAGACAAGGTTTTCCCCACCCACGACGATCTGCAGTTGCTTGCCCATGTGCGAGAGGTGGATCTGAGCGATACCGAGTTGGCCATGGGCGACGACGATGGATTTCTGGCCATTATCATGGCCAACCGCTTGCCCCAATATGACCGCACCAATTGCAAGCCCATACGCTACATGGCCTGCCTCATCAATCTGGAAGGGCAGTTGGATGCTCTTCCCAAGCCGCTTGAGTTCTCGCTCAACTTCGACGCCGTGGCCGTTGTGCAGGACGTTCGTTCCTTTGCGGGAGCATCCAAAAGCTCTGCCGACAAGTACGTCATGGGCAGTGGATTGAACGCCGCGTCGAGCGTCCTGAATGTCCATGCGTCCGGGAGCGCCATCCACTCCCCGGCGTTCCCAGCGGCCTCCACTGCGAACTTTGCGGCGCCGCCCGTCACTCCGCCAATCGCGGAGCGACCTCCAGTATCGGCGAGCTGGAGCACGAGCCAGACAACCGTGGCCAACGTTGCCGCTTCTTCCGCTCCGTCCGAGGCGGGACGCCTGGTGCGCGATGCCATGACTGCCGGCTTCCGTTTTCCAGTCGACAAGATCGTAGCCGAGAAGGTGTACCGCTTCCCGGTTCTGGCGCATTGGTCATTCACTTGTACGGGTGCGGGATCCTTTGAAACGCTGATGCAAGGACTGGATGTAGGACTGCTTGGCACTCTGCCCGCGGATCCGACGGCCCAGCCCAAGCCGGATTGCACACCTCCACAGGCCGGTGATGCTCCTCCCCCAACCGATCCCCCCCGGCCGGCTCCGGAGGTGACCGACACGGGTCACGTAGGCTTGCATCACCTCACCCGGCGCGGTGACTCGCTGCGCGCCTGGTACCGTGGCCCGCTCACGCTGCATGTGACCGAACGCTCGCAGCCGGACGCCGATGGGCATCTGCCGCTGGCTAACGTCAGCGACCAACTCCGGCGCGTAACTCCCGATGGACGCGAAGACCTTGCGCTGGCGGGCGCGTTTGAGATCGGACGCTTGCTGGCGCTCTCGCAGCCCTCCGTGGTTTCCGCGCTGATGCGTTGGCGGCGGGAGCAGTTCGGCGCCGAACGCGCGCGCCAGTTGGCCGCGATGGCCCTGCAGAAATTGGCCGCACTTCAGCCTGCGGCAACCGCCGCGGTGCATGACTTAGGGCAGTTGGTCGCGAAGCAAGTCGTCCTGGCAGCGGCGCAGGCTCCGGAAAAAATGCTCGCTGCAAATCGTCCGTTAGTCGATCCCGGCCGCCCGCTCGACTACCTGAAATCCGGGATGGACCAGATCATCGCCGATGGATTCGGTTTTTCGCTCGACGCGGTGCAGAAAAGCGCCGCCAGCGTGGGAATCGCCGCCGCGATGGCCCAGATCGCGGTACCGCAAGCCGGCAATGCGCGATTCGATGCGCAGGCCGCCGCCCAGTTGAAAGATGGCCTTTCTTCCGCAGTCGAATCGGTGACCGCAGGCGCGGTGGAACGCACCCCGATTCCCGGTGGCCTGCGCGCTGCTTCGACAACCAAAGCCGGGGCCGGGCGCGACGCGCTCGATGACTTGCTCGACCAGGCCGCCAAGGACCGGCAGAGAGGCAAGGGCGGCAAATGAATACCGCGTATTTCACGAGCCAGATTGTTTTTGCGACGGTGAAGGCGGCGGTGACACAGATCGTGGTCACACCATCGGATGTGGATCCGGATATGGGCGATCGCATCGTCCCACTGGATTTGCGGCAATGGCTCGCCCGTTTGCGATTGCTCGATTCGGTGCCGTTCGCCTATCTGGCGCCCGACAGTCTGTTACTGCCGCCGGAATCGGTTCGCTTCTTCTATGTCGATCGCAACTGGACCGATGCCTTGATTGAA
This sequence comes from uncultured Acidobacteriota bacterium, assembly GCA_963788495.1. GTDB lineage: Bacteria > Acidobacteriota > Terriglobia > Acidiferrales > UBA7541 > Acidiferrum. The sequence continues at coordinate 79,461 of CAWBGX010000014.1, forward strand.
GGCGCTTTGAGCGTCGGCACCGTGAACTCCTCGGACCGCGCTCAGCTGGAGCAGTTGTACGCGCCGATCCGCGGCGAGATAGACCAGGAAGAGCGGGTGGTACGCGAACCCGGCGGTGAGGCGGTCCAGAAAGGACCGGCAGGAACCATCACGGGATTTCTGTTGCGATCGCGCGCGGTGTCGGGTTGGCCCGGCATGCACGTACGCGCGTATCGCAAGGAGCTTGGCAAAGACAACGAGATCATCCCCGAATCCAGTCCCGACCGCATCAAGGTACTGCGCATGGAGCGGCTTGCGCCCGCGGTGATGCTGGTGCTTTTTGATGGTGTCCCGGCGGTCGTGCATGTGGAGGAGCCACGCTGCGGTGTGCAGTTCGGCATCCGCCTCGAGGCGGCAGGCTCTCCCAATCAATTCAGCGCGTTTGTCATCGCCCGCGACGCCAACACCTCCGACGATGTTCCGCCATCGCCTCCAGGCACGCACGTTGCGGTGTCATTCCGCGTTGGCTCTCCCGGGGTTTTGGATTTGAAGCGCACGGCCCAGTCGCTCATCAATACTCCGGGAACACACGTAGGTCCAAACCTGGATGGCGCCGAGTTTGCCCTGCAGATGATTCGTTATCCGTACCGCCAGGTTTTCGGCGATCCCGCGCAAGGCGGCGTGGGAAATATTCGCGATGTCTTCCGGGTTTCGATTTCGATGGCGCAGCTGAAGGCGAAATTCTCGGCGGTGATTTAGTTGCTTTCGTGGAGAACCCATATGACACCGCGTGTGGCGGATGGGGAGGAGCATAATGGCCAACCGTTTTGATCCGGGGACCGTGCGACAGGCGATGGTGTCGCCGCGTTGGACGGGTCTGGTGCGCCTGGACGCCACCCCAGCCGCCCTCGCGCAATGGGACCCCGCTCTGTTGCGCGAAACCCGCGTCGTGGTTCCCGTGGACCTGCAGGCACTGTATGTGCCGTCCGGCGACGCGACGCCGTTCGTCCGTCTTCCGTTCACCCTGACCACCGCGGACGGCCTGCCGCCCGAGCCCATGCCAGCACCCTTTGCCTCGGGAGCGGTTCGGGCCTCAGGCGTCTATCTGCACTGGGCGCCGCCCGATGCATTGCTGCGCGGCACGTTACAGGATGTCGACGACAGTTCCCGAAACCGCCTGGGCCTGCCGACCCTTCCCGATCGATGGACGGTCCTGCGCATCCTTGCTCCCAACGGATCCAGCAAGCCCATCGTCACTGGATGGGTACTTGAAGCCGACACCGCGAAAGCAACACCCCTCGATCAATGGCCGGCCGGCAGCGCGACCGCAACTCCCGCGGGCAAGACGGTTGAGAACGATCAACTCACCGGCACCGTGGGCGGATCAACCGCCTGGGTTGCCGTTTTCGATGCCGTACAGAACCGGCTCTCTTTCTATGATCCGTTGACTGATCTAGCGCAACTCGCTCCCAACGGAGTTGTCGATGACTTGGCCGCCTACATGGTGGCGGGTTGGTGGTCGGACGCCAAGTTCGATCCGCTCTATGGCGCCGAGACCGACTCCAGTCTGTCCGTGCGCCTGACCCAACTGGGTTGGAGTCTGATCACCGACCAGGAGGGCGGAGACAAGATCGAGGGCAACCGCAAGATCCAATCCGCGCTGCGCGACAGCATCGGCCTGAAAACCGCGGCCCGCTACGGTTCACTGGCTGCCGATCAGGTCTCCAGAACCGCCGTCGAACCCTTGCTGCAGGAAACTGCCAGCCCGTTGCGGGCGTACTCGCCCTCCGTCGCTTCCCTGGTGTCCAACGCCGCCGGTGTCATTGCCAGTGATCCGAAGTGGCCGCGCTCCACGCTGCTGCATGGCAGCGTACATGGCGTGCCGGTGAAGGGACCCGTGGTGGTGGACCAGATGCCCTCCGCCGCCGACGTGGACTTGGCGCTGGGACATCACAATGACGATGTCGCGTCAGCCCTTGCGGCTGCCGGGTCGGGCATCGGCGCGCCCGAAGACCGCCGCGATCTGGAGCGGCTCCTCTCCGCTTTCGCCGGACAAATCCTGCCGGAGTTAGGAACCCCTGAAGGTGTGGTCGAGGCCGATGAGCACGAGCATGAAGCGGGGTTCTCGTCGCTGCCCGGTGGGCAGGGCGCCGTGGATCGCCTGCGGAAAGGGGCCGAGTCCGGGCCGCTGTCGGTCGGCCGCGCCGCTCGCAGCGAGATGGCCCGGGTAGGCGTGGCGAGTGTTCTGGAACGCGGCGTAGCACTCAGCAAACTCTCACTCAAGCGTGTCGATTTGCTGCAAGGTTCGCTGCAGGAACAGCGGCGCGCGATCGAGCTGTTCACCGGCAGCAATCCTCCGGTGACCCAACCGAAAGTGGAGGTGCAAGAGGTTCGACGTCCGGCGCCGCGTTACTTTGTGCCGCTCGATCCGCTCATCGCCATCCGCAATGCCAAGAGAAGCTTGCGTCACGGCGGCGATGGCCGCACCTCACCCGATCAGAGACTGCAATGCCGTTGGCCTTCTCAGATTCCCACCCAGGCGCAGGGACTGATCGACGGTCGCGATTATGTCGACGCACTGCCCAGCGGAGCCATCCCCGACGAAATCCTTATTCTGGCTCGCAACACTGTGGTTCAGGACCCTTACCTCGTGCCTTGGTTGGCCGGAGTCGAAGCCAATCGCCGGAACCTGGACAAGGCTCTTACCCAGAACCGCTTGGCAGCCGAATCCGCGATCCGCTTCGGTGTGAATGGTGTTTACGACGGCATGTCGACCGCCTTTCAGCAGCCGCCTTCTCAAGCTGGCAACATCGCGACGCAGCTGCAGCCTTCTTTTGTTCAGCGCGTGCAGGTGTCGGATCAGTTGCGGCGCTTTTCCCTGTTTGCCGGCGTGGACGTCGATCCGGTGGGCGTAACCGCGTGGTCGCAACCATGGGTGCCGTTGTGGTTGGAGTGGGCAGTGGATCTGCAATCGACGGACCGGCTAGACGGCTGGCAGCTTGCACAAGTGGATTTGGACTCCCCCGACCCTGGGCGGGACGGACAACTGCGATCGTTTACAGGCCGCAGCCCGCTGCACACGGGTGCGGCCAAGACGCTGGCGGCCTCCATTGAAGAATGGCTGAAGGCCGAAGAACAGCGCGACAAGGACAATCAAGGCGAGGTAGACGCAGCGACAGCGGACGCCCTGCAGAGCATCGCCAACAGCATCGGGTCTCTCGATGTGCTTTCGGCGACGCTCGATGGGTTGACGGACCGGCTTCTTGGACTGCCGGTGGATGACTTCGGCGTTTTGCGTCAGCGCCAGACCGACGGAACGGTTGTGCCTCCCACGCCGGTTGACATTCCGCAACTGCTGCTCAGCGGCATCCTGCGCTTGACGCGCGCCCGCATCGTCGATGCGTTTGGGCGAACTCTCGATCTTCCGCTCGACAAGCTGCATATCCCGGTGCGCGATGAAATCACCCTGCCGGCCGAGGCCATGGCGATGAGGCCCAGGCTGCTGCGGCCTACGCGATGGCTGTTCCGGCTGGTCGATCCCACCTTGGCGTCCATCGCGGCCAGCAACGGCGACTCTGCCGCGGAAGCAACCATCGACCAGATCAATCCTGCGCAGATGATTAATCCGGTCTCGGGCTTCTTTCTTCCCGATCACATCGACGAATCGCTGGAAACCTTCGATACCTCAGGCCAGCCCCTTGGACAGTTAATGCACGAGCCTTTCGGCGGAGGCGTCACCTGGGAGATTGCTCCGGGACGCACCGGGCCTGCCGATGCCGGGCCGAGTTACGGACTCGACCCGAAACAGAGCATCATCGGCTTGATCGCCGCCGGCATGGTGGCCGCCGATGCCAAACAGCGCGAGGGGAAGTCGGCGCAGCCGGAAACCGAATCGGCCCTGTCCGCCTTTCTGAGGGCGGTGGACACCACCTTGTGGACCGTGGACACCTTCTCCCAACTAGGCAACGAAAATATCGCCGGCCTCGTTGGCCGGCCGATTGTTGTCGTCCGGGCGACACTCCGGCTGGATATTGCAGATGACCTGAGTGATCTCACGTTCACCGGCGATGATCAGAAGGCCGCGCGGCAATCGGCATATCTCGCGCTGGCCGACCGAGCCTTTCCCATTCGGCTAGGAGAATTGACGCGCAGTGATGACGGGCTGCTGGGCTTTTTCGTGGATGACGACTACGCGCAGTTCCATGTGGTGGACAAAGTCATTCGTGATGGCGCGCTGGATGTGGGCCGCGGACGCGGACAGTTTGCTCAACTTGGATCAACCCAGCAAATCCCGCCGGTCAAGCCGATCACCCATCCTTACATCGCTGCCGAGGACGGATTGGTGGTTCGCCCCGGCCAAGTGATCCGGCTGACTTTGCTGATGTATCCCACCGGCAAGGTATTTCTAACCTCGGGAGTTCTGCCCCGCAAATACCTGCAACTTGCGAGGGACTGGGTACAGCCAGGCTTGGCGGTGATTGCTCCCTCGGTGCGCGTGGGTCCGGTGCTGGTCGATCCCGACAAGATTCGTCTGCCCAAAGTGTCATCCTTTCCTAAGGACCAGCTCTGGACGCGACGCGACACCCCGAATACCTGGAAAGATGATCCTATCCTGGCAGCAACCCAGGAGGCGCTCTTTCCCCAGATGCCATCGGACGTGCAGGAAGGCTATATACGAATCGCACCAAATCAAGCGGGCAGCGGTCCGTCTTGATCGCTTCAATATTTGCGATGCCCGCAGGAAAAGGAGGAACAAGAAACCGCTATGGCGCGCTATCAATGGCCCAGAACCCTTAAGAGTGAGGATAGCCCGCAGGCCCGCCTCCGCTACAACGCCGCTACGGATGGAGTTTTGCCGGAGGGCGCGTTGTCGGCGGCTCGGGCGCTGCGCACGCCGCAAACCCGGGTCGCGCCGACGATCTCGCCGGAGGGAGATTTGAACCTGTGGGTACCGATCGGTCCTTCTACGGTGCTGAAGGGACAAGCGGGTGGAAATCCTCGTGTGGCCGGTCGCGTGCGCGACCTCTGGGTGAGCCCCGACGGATCACGTGCCTACGCCGGATCGGCCAGCGGCGGAGTGTGGTTCAGTAACGACGGCGGGAGCACGTGGTCGCCGCTGGGAGACTGGCTCGCGACCCCGGCTGGAGCCGACATCAGCCGGCCCTCAACCACCTTGACCTGCGGATGCCTGCTGGTAAATTTTGGCGCTCCCGCCGACGGCTCGGGCGACGAAGTCTACGTTGGCACCGGCGAGCTAACACCCGATCCCTCTGGCGTACCCGGCAGCCAGCTTGGCGGCGTGGGCGTACTCCGGCTCGCCGATCCGGTGCCGCAAGTTCTCAACGACCCCTTCGGGCAGCACTGGAAGCGCGAAGCCAAGAACCTGACGAACTTCGGAATCTATCGGCTCGCCCGGCATCCTACCGATGCCAATCAAATGGTGGCGGCCACCTCCATCGGGTTGTTCAAGCGCGCGACTGCCACCTTCACCGAAGATTCGGATTGGACCCGCGTCACCGCCGCTCCATTCAACTTCACCGAAACCGCGGGCAAGCGGGTTACCGATGTTCTCTGGGTTGCGACCGCTCCGAAGCCACGTTTGTTCGCCGCGTTGGCGGCTGCTTCCGGGACCGACGTGTACACGTCGGTGGATGGGGCCGATGGACCCTTCACCCCTCTCAATCTGCCGAAGGTCATACAGGACAAGGGCGGCGGCGTAGCGCGCCTGGCGCTTGCGGTCGCGCCTTCCGACCCCACCGTGGTTTATGCCCTGGGCAGCGGTCCCCGCCTATGGCGGGTAGACGGCGTAACCGTTACGCAAATCCAGGATCTCCCCGACGACCTCTTCGGAGGAATTTACGGCCAGTCCTTTTATGACATGGCCATTGCCGTCCGCCCTGACAACAAAGACATGATCGCGGTCGGAGGATCGACCATCTCCGCCGATGGCGAATGGAGTGGTTCGATATTTCAATTCACCATCGGGCCCAAAGCCGGAGGCGGATTGACCGCCGGATTCCAGGCGGCGAACCAAGGCCACGACGACCGGGATCCCACCTTTATCGGCACCGGTGTTCATGGCGACATTCACCAGATCCGCTACCTCACCGTCGGAACCGACATGCATATGTGGGTAACCTGCGACGGTGGCATCTTCCGTTCCACGCACGCCGGCCAGCGCTACACCTTCGTCAATCGGAACGACGGCTTGGCGGTTCTGGAGCCAGGATATGTCGCCAGCCATCCCGACAGTGATGCCTTTGTAATCGCCGGCGCCCAGGACAATGGTCTGCTGATGCGCATGGGCGACAGCCTGTGGGTCCACTCCAGTCCCATTGGAGGAGACGCCGGGTGCGCCATCTTCCACCCCAACAACAAACGGTTCTTCGCGGCGCAGTACCACTCTGCCAAATGGTATAGCAATGGAACGCTTTCTCCGCCGGTCATGCGCGGGACGCTCGACGCCACCGGCAAAAAAGTGGACCCCTCCGAACCACGTGAGAATGGCAGGGCCTCGTTCTATTCGGGAGGGGACGCGCGCCCCATCAGCGCCACCCAGGCGCGTCTGGCCATTGGAACCAATCGTGTATGGCTGGCCGACAACTGGGATCCAACCCTTCCGACCAGTTGGGTGACCCTTCCCAGCAATTTGGATCCGCGACGTAACAGTGGCACCGACGACACCACGGATCGCTACGGTGATGGCACCGGCTCGATCATTTCTTGCAAGTGGGTAGACAACGACAGGCTGATGGTCCTGATCCGCGCCAGCCGAGGCGAGGGCCAGGATTCAGCTGTCTTGTTATATCGACGCAAGCCCGACGGCACGTGGGAGAGAATCGTCATTTCCGAACACTCCAACAAGAAGTCGGACTACGAAAACGGAAATATCGACCAGCCCACGTCGCCTATTCTGCCGCCACTGGGACCTTGGAGCGACTTGGCCATTCACGATCCGGCGCGAGGGACATACGGTTCGGCATACGTGGCGGCCACTGGAGACGGCACCTCCGATCGCATGGATACCGTCTGGTGGTTCGACGGCACCAACACCTGGTATCCGGCGCACCTCCGCAGTTCCGATCACGGCACCAAGGCTCCAGCGTATGCCGTCGTTGTGGACCCCGCGGATAAAACAACCGTGTATGTGGGAACCGCGCTGGGGGTGTGGCGCGGCCTCCAGGCCTTTGCGGGTACCACTCCCGGGTGGGCCTGGGAACCGTTCTCCAACGGCCTGCCCGAAGCTTCGGTGCAGGATGTCTCGTTCTATTTCAATGGAAATGTGAAGATCCTGCGCGCCGCGACCCAGGCCCGCGGTGTTTGGGAAGTAGACCTGAGCGCCAGTCCGGCGCCCACCAAGCGCACTTTTCTTCGTGTACATCCCAACGATGCCCGCCGCACGGCGGCCACGGCTTTGACCAATCCCATGAAAGAAGGTCCGGCTAACTGGCGTTGGTATGCCAGTCCCGATATCCGCATCCGTCCCGCGCGCATTACCGTTGGCGAGACGCCTCCGGCCTCCGCCGCGACTCCCACCTGGGTAGGAAGCGCGCCCAATGTCTACCAGCTATGGATTTTTCAGACTGCTTTGCACGCCATCGATCCGATTTGTCGCGCCAATGGCGTTTGGGACAATCAGTTCGCTGACCGTCTGCGTCAGGAGAACGTTGCATCCGGAAATACCATCGATGTCGCGCGCTGGACCAGAATCGTTACCGATGCCAATGTTTTTGCGGCTCCCTGGGAAGGCCTGGAGCCCAGCGAAGCGGATTTGTACGAGCTAATCGTCGAAGACGGAGTCGATCCGGAAGCGGCCACGGTTCCGCCTCCGCCGCCGCTTTCCGACTGGCCGTCTCCGCCACCGGTCTCGCGGGTTGCTCAACGCAAGCACCTAGTGGACGTGCTGGTGCACTATCGGGACGTCCGTCCGCTGGCCAAGGATCAGGTCCGGGTGACGTTGTTGTCGCGAGCCTTGCCCGCCGACAACACCCAGTGGGCGGGCATAGCTCTGTCGGCGGCCTGGAAGACCGGGGTCGCACAGTTGATGTCGGGAGGTCCGCCCCCGGCGCTGCCGGATGGCTGGGCGACTACCGATGTGACTCTTCCCACACGTACGTTGACATCCGACATCGACGCCAGGACGCCCCGGGCGGCAACCTTTAATACCGATTTCAGCAGCTTGGCCACCGGTCAGTTCGCCGTGTTGCTGGCGATCGTGCACTCCACACCCGATCCGGTCTCCGCGGCCAGCTTGACCGGCGCCACTCTCCAAGATCTGGTCCTGAACTGCCACCAGGTAGCGGTAAGAATCGTGGTCGGCAGGTAGACTGCGAGGCAATCGGCGGTCTTGTTGAAGGCTTCCTTGGCCTCTCGCTTATCGTCGGCTCTCAGAGGCTACGCGTGGGCTTCGCCAGCGTGCGCCGCTCGAAGCGCCCCGTACCTGCGATCGAGCTCAGTCATTGCCAGTGACAGAGACAGGAGAACTCTCTCCGGCCACAGCAGATGACCGGTTGGCCTCTCCTTTGAATCCTGCCCAGAAAAAAACCAAGACCGCCGCAGATCCGACCGCCGGCACCATCCATATCGACCGCCAGTCATGCAAAACCGTGCCCGCGGACGACAACCTTGCGTACACGTCGACCACCTTGCCGGACAGCCAGGAACCCAGAAACATCCCGATTCCGTAGGTGATAAAGGTGATCAGTCCTTGCGCGGCAGCGCGCAGCGCCACCGGGGCTTTTTGGTCCACGTACACCTGCCCGGTCACAAAGAAAAAGTCATAGCAGATTCCGTGGAGAATGATTCCCAGGTACAGCATCCAGACCAACGAGCTGCTGTTCCCGAATCCGAAAAAGAGGTATCGCGCCACCCAGGCGAACATTCCAAGCATCAGCGTGTACTTCACGCCCAGCCGCCGGAAAAACCAGGGCAGCGTGACCATGAAAAGCAACTCCGACATTTGCCCCATGGTCATTTTGCCCGCGGCGTTCTGCACCCCGATCTCATTCAAAAAAGGATTCGTAAACGCATAGTAGAACTGCAGCGGAATGCAAATCAGGAAAGAAGCCAAGGCAAAAACGGAAAAGTTGCGGTCCTTGAAAAGATTAAAGGCCTCGGCCGGGAAAATATTGCCGATCTTGAACCCTGAAGACGATCGCAGCGGCGGCGTATGCGGCAGCGTCAGGCAGTAGATGGCCATCAAGATGGAAGCTCCCGCTGCCAATCGTATCGGTACGGCGGTCGACTCCACTCCCATATATCCGATGAGCAATCCAGCGGCGATCCACCCTGCCGTGCCCAGCACGCGGATCGATCCGAATTCCTGGTCGGGATCTTTCATCTGCCGGAAGGAAAGCGAGTTGGTCAGCGCCATCGTCGGCATATAACAGAGCGAGTACACCAGCAGGATGACGTACAGAGGACCAAACGTGGTCTGCGTAGACGTAAACCACAGCAGCACCCCGCCGACGCCGTGCAGCGCCGCGAGCATCCGCTGCGTGGCAAAGAATTCGTCGGCCATGAGTCCGACCAGAAACGGCGACAGCATGGCCCCCAACGCGGTGGTGCCTGCCGCGAGACCAATCTCCTGCCCGGAAAAGTGCAGCCGCTGCCCGAGCCACGTTCCCAGCGTCACATACCAGATGCCCCAAATGAAATATTCCAGGAACATCATCACCGACAATCGAACTCGTATTTGCAAGCGCACGCATGCACCTCTAGGAAATCGAAGCTGGCGTGTTTCGGGAAAACAGACGCTCCCTCATACTATCAATGTTTGGTTTCGGAATGGGAACCTGCGCTTGACGAATCTGCTGCAAGTGCAAAGGCCACATAGACTCCCCCCGACCCCGACTTTGGATCTTTTCCCCCGCCCGCCGCAATCACAACGAACTGGCGGCCATTCACCTCATACGTGGCGGGCGTGGCGTTTCCCGCGAAGGGCAGCGTTGTCTCCCAGAGCAGTTCGCCGTTCGATTTATCGAACGCCCGGAATTTCTTGTCAAAGTTGGTGGCGCCAATAAACAGCAGCCCTCCGGCAGTGACGATGGGCCCGCCATAATTTTCGCTTCCCGTATTTTTCATTCCCATTGCGGCCAATTCCGGAAACTCACCCAGCGGAATCTTCCAAACATATTCGCCGGTGTTCAGATTGATGGCGTTCAGCGTGCCCCAGGGAGGCGCGATCGCCGGATAACCGTCCGGATCGAGGAACCGGTGATAGCCCGTGAAGTGATATTTCATATCGGGCGGCGGCGGCCCCGAGCTTTCCAGCTCCTTGCTCTTCCCGCTGACCAGATAGTCGATCAAACCGTAAAGCTGCTCGTCATCGAGATTCGGAAACCCCGGCATTCTTCCTCGCCCATTCTTGATGGCGGTAGCAATCTGCGCCGGTGACAATCGCTCGCCCACTCCGACCAACGACGGCATGGCAGGCGGCGAACCGGCCATGTTCTCTCCATGGCACACGCCGCATTGAGCCGCATAGGTAGCTTTCGCGTTGTTTCCCGCAGTGTTTTCCGCCAAAGCCCCGGTCCAGGCCATCTCGTTAGCGTTCACATAAAGGATTCCCGTCTGCGGATCCTCCGCCGGTCCGCCCCACTCCGCGCCTCCGTCGAAACCAGGGAAAACCACAGTGTCTTTCCCCACGCTAAGCGGAACAAACTGCCCCGCGCTCCTAAATCTCCGAAAATGCTCGAGTGCCCATTGATGGACTTCCGGCGTCCGCGTCGTCAGCAGATCGTCGGTGAGCCGTTGACGGGCGTAGGGAAGGGGCTTGACCGGAAGAGGCTGCTCCACCGCCGCCACTTCTCCCGGCACGTCGCTTTGCGGATATTTGCGGTATTCGATCGGAAACAGCGGCTCACCGTTGGCGCGATCGAAAAGATAGACAAATCCCTGCTTGGTGGTCTGCGCCACCGCGTCCACATCTTTTCCCTTCCGCTTCACGGTCAACAGCACCGGAGCAGCCGGAAAATCGCGGTCCCAAATATCGTGCCGCACGCCCTGAAAATGCCAAATCCTCTCCCCGGTTTCGGCATTCAGCGCGATCAGGCAGTCGGCAAAAAGATCGTCGCCGACCCGATTCGCTCCGTAGAAGTCCATGGCCGCGGAGCCGGTTGGAACGTAAACAAACCCGCGCTTGACGTCGACCGCCATACCCGCCCAGTTGTTGGCCGCGCCGGTATAGGTCCACGCGTTCTTGGGCCACGTGTCATAACCAACTTCGCCCGGCCGGGGAATCGTATGAAAGGACCAGCGCAGCTTCCCGCTTCTGACATCATAGGCACGAACGTCCCCAGGCGGCGCGGGCAAGGTCTCCGGCATCCGTCCGCCAACAATCAGCAGATCCTTGTAAACCACGCCGGGACTGGTCATGTAGATGGATTGCGCGGAGGCCGGTTCGCGCCCCAGATTGTCCCGCAAATCAATCCGGCCCTGCACCCCGAAACCAGGAATCGGCTTGCCGGTAGCAGCGTCGAGCGCGTACACAAAATTCATCACGCCAACGAGAATCCGTTTGTTCGCTCCGTCGGACCAGTACGCAAGGCCGCGATCCGGCTGGGTCCCGCGGATTCCAGATTCGAACCTCCACAAAGGCTTGCCGGTAGCGGCGTCCAAAGCGAAAACTTTTTGCGTCGGCGTCAGCCCATAAAGCACGCCACCGACAATAATTGGACTCGTCTGTAGCCCGCCCTCCTCCCCCGTGTCAAAAGTCCATGCCACTTCCAACCGCCGAACGTTGCCCCGATGGATCTGCGCCAGGCTCGAATAGTGGTTGCCTTCCGCGGAGCCCCCATACGCCGGCCAATCAGTCTGCTTCGTTGCGACGCCTGCCTCCGACTTAAACTGTTCTCCACGCGCAATCAAGCGAGCCGTCGCAACACCACTCACCAAGCCCGCGACCAACAGGCAAGCCTTCACCATCCTGTTTTTCACGCTGCATCCTCCCACGCCGGCGCGTTGCTCGTGGCATCCCCCATTTTGTGGACGAGAGTAACATCGTTGGCTCTGAAACATTATGTCGCGGCAACGTACACTCTTGCCTGTGCCGACTGCACCCGCGCGCCATGGAGCGTCGAACGCCTCCTCATCTACGCCATCTTCCATCGCTACGATGAGCAATGGAAAAACCGCACCCTCCGCCCTTGTACACAGCTGCTTGACATCGCCCGGCCGGAGTTATGTCTTGACTTTGCTGGCGCGAGGAAGTATCCCATCTGCCGCAACCTGGATTTCGAGAAAGCGAACGAGCGCCGTGGTGTCGGCGGTTCGGCGGTTGGTACCGTCTAGTTCGTTGCGCGTCATAATGTTCCGATTTTTGTTCGCTGGAGGATGGGTGTGACCTGGACGCAAGTCTATGATCCGCTGGGCCATTGGTGGCTTTCCACAATGGTGGCGGCCCTGCCCATTTTGGTGCTGCTGGGTTTGCTGGCCGGTTTTAAGGTGCAGGCGCACCTCTGCGCCGTCGCCGGGGCGGCGACCGCGGTCCTGTGCGCGATTTTCGTTTTTGGAATGCCCGCCACGTTGGCACTGACCAGCTTCGTGTATGGCACTGGGTTCGGCCTGCTCAAGATTGTGTGGATTGTCATTGCTGCTGTCTATTTGTACGACATTTCGGAGGATGCCGGGCAGTTTGAAATCATGAAGCAGTCGGTGGCGGCGATTACCGCGGACCGGCGGCTGCAAGTCTTGCTGGTGGCGTTTTGCTTTGGCGCGTTCCTGGAGGGCGCGGCGGGGTTTGGCACGCCGGTGGCGATCGCGGGGGCGTTCATGATCGGTTTGGGTTTCAAGCCGTTTCATGCTGCGGCACTGAATTTGATCGCCAACACCGCGCCGGTGGCTTGGGGTTCGATCGGCACACCCGTGCATACGCTTGCGGTGGTGACGGCGCTGCCGGAAGGCGATTTGAACGCGATGATCGGGCGGATTCTGCCGTTCACGGCGGTGATCGTTCCGTTCTGGCTGGTGCGCGTGATGGTCAGCTGGTCGGAAACGTTGGAAGTGTTGCCGGCGATTCTGGTGGTGGGCATTTCTTTTGCTGGGACGCAATGGTTCTGGTCGAATCACATGGACAGCAATCTGGTGGATATCGCGGCGGGCGGGGTGTCCCTGGTGACCACGCTGCTGTTCCTGCGCGTGTGGCAGCCGAAGAGCGTCTGGAGATTTGAACACGAACGCCAAGAAGACGCCGCAAAGCTGGCAAGAAACGAGACCGCCAAACAATATACCGGCGGCCAGATCGCCAAGGCTTGGATGCCGTTTGCGATTCTGTCGCTGTTTGTATTGATGTGGGGGCTGCCGTCGATCAAGAATGCCATGGGTCAAGCCACGACGCCGGCGTTCAAGACCGGGGGATGGGAGGTTCCGTACTTGCACAAGGCGATCTCTCGTGCGCAGCCGGTCGTCGTCAAGCCTACGCCGGAAAACGCCAAGTTTGATTTCAACTGGCTTACCGCTGTGGGCAGCGGCTGCTTTCTCGCGGCACTGTTGGCGGGGACACTTCTCGGCCTGAAGCCAAAGAGGTTGGCCCAAATTTTCGGGCACACGTTGTACCGTCTTCGATTCGCGATCGTGGCCATGTCCTGCATGCTCGGTTTGGGCTATGTCACGCGATATTCCGGCATGGATGCGGTCTTGGGTCTGGCCTTTACGCGGACGGGATGGCTCTTCCCCTTTTTCGGAACCTACATCGGCTGGCTGGGCGTGGCACTGACGGGAAGCGATACGGCGTCGAACGCGCTGTTCGGCGGCTTGCAGCGCATCACCGCGGAGCAACTGCACTCGAGCCCCATTCTGATGTGCGCGACGAACAGCGCCGGCGGCGTGATGGGCAAGATGATCGACGCGCAATCGATCTGCATCGCCACCGCGGCGACCAACCAGGTGGGCAACGAAGGCATCATTTTCCGGTACGTGTTCTGGCATTCGGTTTCGCTGGCGGCCATCGTCGGCGTGATCGTGATGCTCTATGCGTACGTCTTCCCGCAATTCATTCCTCATGGTTTGACGTTCCTGCATTGATGGGGCAAGCTTTTGTTCCAGCGGAAGCTTGAAGCACCCGCCCGCCGGTCCGGGAAAGGCAAACCGTGGAAGGCCGCATTTTTCAGGAGCTGCGCGCGATTGTCGGGGAGCGCGGCCTGATCACTTCGCCGGAAGAACTCCACACCTATGAGTGCGACGGTTTGACGGCTTTTCGCGCCCTGCCGCAGGGTGTATTGCTCCCTAAGTCGACGGAAGAAGTGCAAGCGATCGTGCGCGTGTGCCATCGCGAGCGGATGCCTTTTGTCGCGCGCGGCGCGGGAACCGGGCTGAGCGGCGGTGCGCTGCCGGTTGAGAACGGAATCGTCATCAGCCTGGCGCGCATGAATCGCATCCTGGAAGTGGATTTCCCGAATGCCCGCGTCGTTGTGGAGCCGGGAGTCGTCAATCTGGACGTCACCGGACGGGTGATCGGGCGAAGGATATTTCTACGCGCCCGATCCGTCGTCCCAAACCGTCTGCAGCATTGGCGGCAACGTGGCGGAAAATTCCGGCGGGGCGCACTGCCTGAAGTACGGATTCACTACGACGCACGTGCTGGGACTCGAAGTGGTGTTGCCGGACGGATCGCTGGTGCACCTCGGCGGCAAGACTCTGGATAAGCCCGGGTACGATCTTGCGGGCGTGTTCGTCGGCTCGGAAGGCACGCTGGGAATCGCCACGAAGATTATCCTGCGGATCGTCAAGCGCCCGGAATGCGTGCAGACCCTCTTAGCCGCATTTCCATCGACCAACGATGCGGGCGCAGCGGTAAGTGACATCATCGCGGCGGGGATGCTTCCGGCAGCCATCGAAATGATGGACAACCTGGCGATTCAGGCGGCGGAAGCCGCGGTGCACGCGAATTATCCGGACTGCGGCGGGCTGTTGCTGGTGGAACTGGACGGACCGGACGCGGAAGTAAAAGTCTTGATGACGCAACTGGACGAGATCTGCCGACGCAACCGGGCGTGGGAGATTCGCGTGGCGCAGTCCGAGGCGGAGCGGGCGCTGTTTTGGAAAGGGCGCAAGGCGGCCTTCGCGTCAGTCGGACGAATCTCGCCAAATTACATCGTGCAGGACGGCGTAATTCCTCGGACGGCCTTGCCGAAGATATTGAGCGACATCGAGCAACTGGGACAGGACTCCGGCTTGCGGGTAGCGAATGTTTTTCACGCCGGCGACGGAAACCTGCACCCGCTGATTTTGTACGACCGCAAGATCGCTGGGCAGGAAGCTGCCGCGCTGGCGTTGTCTTTCCGGATATTGGAATTGTGTCTCGCAGCAGGCGGCTCGATCACCGGCGAACACGGAGTCGGCGAAGAAAAAAAACGAATGATGTCTCAAATGTTCGCGGAGCCGGACCTGGAGACCATGCAACGGGTGCGCTGCGCATTTGATCCCCTGCAGCTTTCGAATCCCACCAAGGTGTTCCCGCGTCCGCGGCTGTGCGGCGAAAAACCCGGAGAATACGTGGCCCATCCTCTCGAAACCGCCGGAATCGCGGAGCGATTCTGACAATGGATGAGGGCGTTCCTTCTCGAACCACTGCTGTGACCAACACTTTGGAAGAGGCCCTGCGCATGATTGTCGCGGGAGAGCACGTCCGTGCCGCCGCTGCAAACGACGCCGCTGCCGGCGTGCAGCCGAAATTGATCGTCGAACCCGGAAGCGAGCTAGAGCTCGCGCAGGTTCTAAAGCTCGCGAATGAGGCAGGGCTCGCGGTAATTCCACGCGGCGGAGGAACGAAGCTGGCGTGGGGAAATCCGCCGAGACGCGCCGATCTGATCTTATCGACCGCTCGCCTGAACCGGGTGACGGAGCACGCGTGGGCGGACATGACCGTGACCGTGGAAGCCGGCTGCACCCTACAAACTGTGCAGGAAACGCTGGCGCTCCACGGCCAGCGGCTGGCGATCGACACGTTGTGGCCGAGTCGCGCGACGGTCGGTGGCGTCCTTTCTACCAACGACAGCGGCGCGTTGCGGTTGCGCTTCGGGGCGCTGCGCGATCTGATCATCGGCGTCACATTGGCGTTGGCCGACGGCACGCTGGCGAGCAGCGGCGGCAAAGTGGTAAAGAATGTAGCTGGCTACGATCTTCCGAAACTCGTCACGGGCGCGTTTGGAACTCTGGGCGTCATCACCCGCGCGGTATTTCGGCTGCACCCGGTTCCCAAGGCGGCGCATACGGTCTCTTGCTTGGCCCGCGACGTATCCGAAGCGCAGCGCTTCCTCCTGGCTATTCAGGATTCGAAGCTGGCGCACTCGGCACTTCAGCTACACTGCGTCGCAGGAGCACCGCCGCAAGTCGATGTGCTTTTCGAAGGCGTCGAAGCGGGACTCAACGCTCAAGCCGAGCGGCTGAAATCGATCCTGGCTCCGGCACTACTCACCGGCCCTGGGCCCGTTGTTTGGAAGGCTCGCGGGGAACTCTATTCCGCCGCTAAAGACAGCAAATCCGATTGCGCCGTCGCCAAGATTTCCGTTCTGCCCTCGGGAATCGGCGACGCCCTGGCGACTCTCGCGAGCGCATCGGCGAATAAGGCTCGCTGCAACGCCGTGGTGCAGGCGACCGGCATCGGCTGCGTTCACTTGCAGGGCGAGCCAGCGCCGATGGTTTCCGCACTCAAATCTCTTCGTGCTGAGCTGGAGCGCACGGGCGGCTCGCTAGTGATTGCCCATCGCCCTGCAACCATGTCGCCGCTCGACGCCTGGGGTGAGCCCGGCGACACCCTCCCGCTCATGCGCGCGATCAAGCAACAACTCGATCCCAAATCCACGCTGAACTCCGGGCGTTTCGTGGGAGGCATCTGATGCCGGACGAGACCATGGCATCGCCTCTCCCCAGCGCGTTTGACTCCCATCACCCGCCTTCTACGGAAATCATCGACACCTGCGTGCATTGCGGATTCTGTCTGCCGGTGTGTCCTACTTACGTGCTGTGGAACGAAGAGATGGATTCGCCCCGAGGGCGCATCTATCTGATCAAAATGGCCAGCGAAGGCGCGGCCACGCTAAATTCGCAGTGGGTCGGGCATTTCGACTCCTGCCTGGGCTGCATGGCGTGCATGACCGCATGCCCGTCCGGCGTGGACTACGGAAAACTCATCGAAGCGACGCGCGCGCAAATCGAACGCAATCACGAACGATCCTTTGGCGAGAAATTGTACCGGCGATTGGTCTTCAGCACCTTTACAAGGCCGGACCGCTTGCGGCTGCTGCGCTTGCCACTGCTCGTGTACCAGAAGTCGGGACTGCAAGCAGCACTGCGCCGCACGGGAGCCTTGAGGCTGTTGCCAAAAGAGCTCCAGGCCATGGAAGCGTTGCTTCCAAAACTGCCGCCGAGCGCATCGATTGCAGCCGTAACGCCCGCGCAAGGCACCAAACGCCGGCGCGTCGGAGTGCTCCTCGGCTGCGTGCAACGGGAGTTTCTGCCGGAACTGAACGCCGCGACTATCCGGGTGCTCGCTGCGGAAGGCTGCGAGGTCGTGGCGCCTCCGGAGCAGCCATGCTGTGGCGCGCTCCTGGTGCACGCCGGAGAAGAGGAGGCGGCCGTCGCGTTGGCCCGCCGCACCATCGACGCATTCGAACGCGCGGACGTGGACACCATCGTCGTCAACGCCGCCGGATGCGGATCGAACGTCAAAGAATACGGCCATCTGCTGCGCGATGATCCGGAGTATGCCGGGCGCGCGAAGAAATTCGCGGCTCGATGTAAAGACGTCTCAGAACTGCTGGTGGAATTAGAACCTCGCGCGCGGCGAAATCCGCTGCCGGTGCGCGTGGCCTATCACGACGCCTGCCACCTGCAGCACGCGCAGGGCGTGCGACTGCAGCCCAGGTCGCTCCTGGCCCAGATTCCCGGGCTGACGCTGGCCGAAATTCCCGAGGCACCCGTGTGCTGCGGGTCCGCAGGCATTTACAATCTCGTGCAACCCGATGCGGCGAATGAACTCGGCGATCGCAAGGCGCAACTCCTTGCGCCCTTGAATGTAGACCTGGTCGCTACGGGAAATCCGGGGTGTCTATTGCAGCTGCAATCGGCATTAGCGCGGAGCGGGCACAAAATTCCCGTGGTGCACACGATTCAGATTCTGGATGCGTCTCTTCGGGGAAAATCAATCGACTCTCTGACGCGATGACCACCAGCAGGGTGCCGGCGAGCTAGATTCGCTAGATCTTGAGAATTGCCGCGAGCAATTCCACCGGATGCATCACCGGGCGTTTCAGCCCGGCTTGCAACTGCTCGGTGCAAGAAGTCCCGCTGGCGATCAGCGCGCGCACACCGACGTCCTTCTCCCTCTTGGCGGCTTGCGAAAAAAGATCGGCCCCGACGGCCATGCTCAATTCGTAGAAATCTTTTTTGTATCCAAAGCTGCCCGCCATGCCGCAGCATTCGACATTCGAGGTGGCCACATCGAAGCCCACCTCGCGCAGCAACGCCTCGGTGGGCGAAGCGCAGCCGATGGTCTTCTGCTGGCAATGCGCGTGGAAAAAGAGTTTCTGCCCCACCGGCGAACTGGCCACATCAAATACTTTGCGGGGCTCGCGCCCGGACTTGGCCAGCAGCTTGATGATGTATTCGACCGGCTCGAATGTGCTGGCACGGAGGATTTGAAACAGAATTTTGTTGTCCAGAAGCTGGTCGAATTCCCGCCGGAACATTGCCAGGGAACTCGGCTCGACCACTACGACGTCCCGCCCACCCTGAACGTAGGGCTCGAGTTCCGCGGCGGCGCGCCGCGCGTGATCCTTGGCCGTGGCGATCAAGCCCTGCGACAGGGCCGCGCGGCCTTCCGGCAGCACTTCGCTCACGATCACGTCGGCACCGAGTGCGCGCAAAATCTTTAGCGTCGCCAACCCTCGTGCGTACCAGCCCGTAGTTCGTAAATACATCGGCAAACAGGACGGCCTTGCTCGTCGGCGTCTTTCCCGGCTTGGCATCGAGTTTCGCGGCCGCTTCCACCAGCGTTTCCTTCGGGAATGGCGCCAGCGTGCGCCGCTGGTCCAACCCGAACCAACGCTCCATCAGGCGCCGCGCCTGCGTGGTGCCCATGACGGCATTGGCAGCGCCCGAGAAACGCGCGCCCCACTTCGCGAAGTAGTGGTAGTTGCCGAAAAACATCTTGGAGGCCGAACCACTGCGATCTTCGGGGGCAGTTCCGCTGAACGATCCCAGCAGGCTACTAAGTTGCGACGGCTCCGTTTTCTGATTCAAGCGATCGCCCAGGTTCTCGTTCAGCCAGGGAATATCGATGCGCACCGGGCACTGGTTCACGCAGCGCGAGCACCCGGTGCAAAGTTCAGAGAAGCGCGCATTTTCAAGTTTCCCGGTGCCCGCTTCCCACGCCCCGCCGATGCCGCCCGAATACGTCTCTCCGCCAAACGCGTGGCCACCCACGGTCTGAAAATTGGCGCAGGAATTCAGGCAAGCGCTGCAGCGAATGCAATACAGCGCCTCGCGAAAAACGGCATCCTCGCGCATGCTCATTCGCCCATTGTCGACCAGCACCAGATGAAACTCGCGCGGCTTGAGCGCCTTGAGGGGAAGAGCGAACGGCGGATCGTCCAGCGGCGGGCTCAAAAAGCTGGTATAGGCTGCCAGGCCCTGTCCCGTGGCGCTGGCCGCGAGCAATTCCAGAAATGGAGCCATCTCGCGCCGCGTCGGAACGATCTTCTCCACACCCGCGATGGCGATGTGCACCGGAGGAAGGAAGCTGGCCAGGCGAATGTTACCTTCGCTCTCGACCTGCATGAGCGTGCCGGTATCGGCGGCCAGCAGATTTGCACCGGTGATGCCCACGTCGGCGTACAGGAACTTTTCCCGCAGCAGTTCGCGCGCGAATTTCGTAAGCGCCTCGCCGCTGTCGAGGGGAGCCCTGGTTTGAAACTTGCGCTGGAACAGCGCGGTGATGCGCTCGCGGCTATAGTGCACCGCCGGCGCGATGATATGAGAAGGCTGCTCGTCCGCGACCTGCAAAATAAACTCCGCAAGATCGCTTTCCACTACTTCAATCCCATCCGCTTCCAGCACCGGATTGAGATGGATTTCCTCCGATGTGATGCTTTTCCCTTTTACGACCAGTTTGGCGCCACGCCAACGGCACACATCCAAAATGTACCGGCAAGCGTCCTCGGCGGTGTTGGCGACACAAACGTGCCCTCCCCGCGAGCGAACGGAGCTTTTCAGCGTCTGCACCAGATCCGGCAGGTTGGCGATGGCCTGCTCTTTGATCCGGCGCGCCTCGTCCTTGAGATTGTCGTAGTCCGGAAGAAGAGCAGTGGCGCGATAGCGATTGCTGTTGAAGGTCTGGGTATTGAGGCGCACCGCGGGACTCTCAATCGCCAGCGCCATGCGAATCGCGCGCAAGAGATGCTCGCGATCGCTCTTGTTAGCGACCGCGCGAGGCGTGTCAACCGCGGCCGTCTTCCGGATTGAATCCGCCATGAGGTTCACTCTAGCAAAAGAATTTGCAGCCGATGCGGACCATGCACCCCGAGGACCAGCGGCCCCATGTCCGCGGTCGCGCTCGGTCCGGTGATAAAGACCAGGTTGCGCCGCAGGCCCTCCCCTTTCAAGCACTCGGGATCGAAGAGGTCCCGCGGGCGTTCCACGATGCGTTCCACCGCCAACAAGGCGATGTGCAGCGGCATCAACAGGCTGGTGGCCGTCGCCAGCGGTCGGCCCATGGCGATGCAGACCGAGCCGGTGCTGGCCACGCCCGCGAATGCCTCAGTTACGCCAACGTCAGCCATGGCCAGGTGCTCGTCTTCCGGCCGCGGGATCACGCCCGCCAAGCCGCGAAGTCCGGCGAACAGCGGGGGCGGCAGAAACTCCGGGTCGCTGAGTACGATGCTCCGCGCGTCACCCGCGGCCCGCTCCACCGCTTGGCGCACCGCCAGCGGGCTGCGTTCGCAGCGCCACACCACCGCAGCGGCGGCGATTGCATTTTGTTCAAATGCGGTGACCAGATCTGGCATATCGGCTTGCGATGGCTCTTGCGCGTTCCTGGCAGAAAAAATCCGCGCGGGCGAAATCCTGGCCCCGGCGGTCTGCCGGGACTATATCAGAAACCGCGCGAAATCAGGATGTTGCGAGCCTTCCGAGGCGCTCTAGCGGTACGCACGCACGAAGAAATAGATGGTCATCGCCACGCCCACAAGCAGCACAAAGGTTCGGATCCAGGACTGCGGCAACTTCTGCGCGTAGTGCGCCGCGGAATATCCGCCCAAGCTGGCGCCCAGCGTCATCACAATAGCCTGAGGCCACAGAATGGCACCCGCGGCGATAAATGTGAAGGTGGCGACGCCATTCGTGACACCGGCAAGCACCACTTTCAGGGCATTCATCGCATGAATATCGGTCATGCCCAGGGCCGAGAGCATCGCCAGATTCATGATGCCTATGCCCCCGCCAAAGTAACCTCCGTAAATCGCTACGCCCAATTCAAACACGCAAGCGCCGAGCACCGCCGCGTTACTGGACTCGTGCGAAATGCCCGCGGCGATGCGCCCGGTCAGATGCTTCCCGAAGGCAAAGAGCAGCGTCGCTCCCAGCAAGAGCCACGGCAACACCCGTAGAAATGTTTGCGCTGGCGTCCGTATCAGCAGAACCGCGCCGGCTAACCCGCCCGCGACTGCGGTCGCAATCAGCGGAATCATTACCCGCCGGGAAATGTTCAAGTGTTTCCGGTAGGCTCCACCGCTTGCCGTGACCCCAATCCACAGCGCAAGCGTGTTTGTAGCGTTGGCCCCGACCGGCCCCACCCCGGTAAAGAGCAGTGCCGGGAACGTCACAAAGCTCCCTCCACCGGCGACCGCGTTGATGGCGCCGCCTAGCGCCGCGGCGGCGAACAAGAAGATGGCCTGTCGAATATTCAAGCAAGTCTTTTATCACGAATCCCCTACAGCGCTCCACTGCGCTCCTAGCCTCTCGTGCCGCCGCCGCTTTCGGTGCGTTAACACGGCATTAACATTGGTAGGATAAGCAGTCCAAGGGTCGGGGTTGTCGCTCCCCTAATCACGGGTATCGAAGCTTTCCAAATCTCTGTTCGTCCCGGTTTGGCAGTCCAACAGGAGGAAGTGTGGCCACTCGCACGGATGCAATGGCAGTCGGTGGGACGTCCGAGTACAGCATCTGGCGTGTAATTCTCGCCTCCGCCGTCGGCACCATGATCGAGTGGTACGACTTCTATATTTTCGGTAGCCTGGCGGTCTTCCTTTCTCCCGTATTTTATCCGCCCGGCAACGCCACCTTTGCCTATATCGCTTATCTCGCCACCTTCGCCGTTGGATTTGTCGTGCGGCCGTTTGGCGCGTTGTTCTTCGGACGCATAGGCGATCTCGTTGGGCGGAAGTACGCCTTCCTGGTCACCCTGTCCATCATGGGCGCGGCCACCGCTCTAATCGGCGTGCTGCCCACCTACAAAACCGCGGGTTGGTTTGCGCCGATCGCCTTGCTGGTGATTCGCATCCTGCAAGGTCTCGCGCTTGGCGGCGAATACGGCGGCGCGACCGTCTACGTTGCCGAACACGTTCCCGACGGCAAACGCGGCTTCTACACCAGCTTCATTCAAATTACCGCCACTCTCGGCCTCTTCGTTTCTCTGATCGTCATCTTGGTAACTCAATCTTCCATGAACAAGGACGCCTTCGCCGCCTGGGGCTGGCGCATTCCCTTCCTCGCTTCCATCGTGCTGGTCACCATTTCACTCTACATTCGCTTAAAGATGAAGGAATCCCCGATCTTCACCCAGATCAAATCCGCGGGCATGACTTCCGCACAACCGCTGACGGACGCTTTTACAAATTGGGACAACTTGAAGCGGGTTCTGATCTCGCTTTTCGGGGCGACCGCGGGACAAGGCGTGGTGTGGTACACCGGCCAGTTTTACGCCTTGTTCTATTTACAGGCCATCCTCAAAGTCAATCCGCGCACGGCCAATATCATTGTCGCCGTGGCCCTGCTCATCGGCATGCCTTTCTTCACTGTTTTCGGTGCCATCTCCGACAAGATCGGCCGCAAATGGCTCATGATGGCGGCCTGCTTGCTCGCCGTGGTCACTTACATACCCATTTACAAGGCCATGCAGAGCGCCGCGGGCAACAATGTCGTCACCGTCCGATCCACTACAAATAAGGTTACCGGCGCCATCAGCCTCACGCCAATCACCGTGGACGCCACCGGAGCTCAAGTACCCGCCAAAGAAGCGCCAAGCCCCGACACCACCAAACTCGTTCTCTTGGTGTTCGTCCAGGTTCTCTACGTCTGCATGATCTATGGCCCCATCGCAGCGTATCTCGTGGAAGCCTTTCCAGCCAAGATTCGTTACACCTCTCTGTCCCTGCCATATCACATCGGCAATGGCGTCTTCGGTGGCTTGCTTCCCCTGATTGGACTCGCGGTCTGCGCCAAGACCGGCAACATCTACGCCGGGCTGTATTACCCCATGATCGTCGCCTCGCTAACCTTAATCATCGGCACCCTGGTGCTGAAAGAAACCCATGGCACAAAGATCTGGGACGAAGTCGGCGGCATGCGTTAGGCGAGCGAAAAGTGTTGGGGGCTGCTTTTGCAGCCCGGGAAAAAAGCCCGTTTCTTCATAGCCTATCAGCCGGTCGCTATCAATTGACTCCCGCGCTTCCGGAGTAGCATCATTCTCCGTCGCCTTCGCGCCATAATGTACCGGCGGGCTTCATCCCGCTCTCGGCTGCGCAAGTCTTGTTTGTGAATAAGTTCCATTTTCCGATAGGAGTATCGCCGTGGCCAAAACCCGCGACAAAAAGTCCAAGCCAAAGCAACCACCCAAAACCAAGGCGAAATCTTCCGGTCAGCAGCCCCGCCCGGCAAAGGAAGTCTCTTCGCGGCACGAAAATGAAGCCCAAATCCAGGTTCACTGGAGGGAAGAAGAATACTTCCAGCCATCCCCCAAGTTCATCGGCCAGGCCAACCTCAACGACCCCGCTATCGTTGCGCGCTTCGACGAAAGCCATTTCCCCGAATGCTTCCGCGAGTACGCCGAGCTGCTCCACTGGGACCACTACTGGCACACCACGCTGGACACCAACGATCCCCCGTTCTGGAAATGGTTTGTCGGCGGCAAGCTCAACGCCTGTTACAACTGCGTCGATCGCCACCTAGCCCAGCACAAAAACAAAGCCGCGCTGATCTTCGTCCCCGAACCCGAAGGCGAAGCCGCGACCGTTATCACCTACCAGGAGCTGTACCGCCGCGTCAACGAAGTCGCCGCCTTGCTCCGCGATTTCGCCGGCCTGAAAGCCGGCGACCGCGTCACCATCCACATGCCCATGATCCCCGAGCTGCCCATCACCATGCTGGCCTGCGCCCGCCTCGGCGTCGTCCACTCCGTGGTCTTCGGCGGTTTCAGCGGCGAAGCCTGCGGCATGCGCGCCGCCGATTCCGGAAGCCGCGTCCTGATCTACGCCGACGGCTACCACCGCAACGGCAAGTGGATCGATCACAAAGGCAACGCCGACATCGCCGTCGAAACCGCAAAGAACGAAGGCCAGAACATCGACAAGGTGCTCGTCTGGAAGCGCTACCACGGCCACTTCCGCTCCGAAACTCCCATGATCATGGGCCGCGATTTTTTCATCGACGACGTCCTCCAGGACTACCGCAATCACATCGTCGATCCCGTCTCCCTGGACGCCGAAGCCCCGCTCTTCTTGATGTACACCAGCGGCACCACCGGAAAGCCCAAGGGCTGCCAGCATCGCACCGGCGGCTATCTCGCCTACGTCGCCGGAACTTCCAAGTACTACCAGGACATCCATCCCAACGACGTCTATTGGTGCATGGCCGACATCGGCTGGATCACCGGCCACTCCTACATCGTCTATGGACCACTCGCCCTCGCCGCCACTAGCGTTCTCTACGAAGGCGTCCCGCAATTCCCCGACGCCGGCCGCCCCTGGCGCATCGCCGAGCGCCTGGACGTAAATATTTTCCACACCTCGCCCACCGCCATCCGCATGCTGCGCAAGGCCGGCGCCGACGAGCCCAAAAAGTACAACTACCACTTCAAGCACATGACCACGGTAGGCGAGCCCATCGAACCCGAAGTCTGGCGCTGGTATCACGAAGTCGTCGGCAAAGGTGAAGCAGCCATCGTGGACACCTGGTGGCAAACCGAAACCGGCGGCTTTCTATGCTCCACCAAGCCCGCACTCGATGCCATGAAGCCCGGCAGCGCGGGGCCCGCCGCTCTCGGAATTTACCCAGTCATCTGGGACGAAAAAGGGAAGGAGATGCCTGCAGGCTCCGGCTCGGCTGGAAACATCTGCATTCGCAATCCCTGGCCAGGCATCATGCAAACGATTTGGGGCAGCCCCGAGCGCTTCGTAAACCAGTACTACAAAAAATACTGCAAGAACCCGCACAGCAAGGACTGGCATGACTGGCCGTATTACGCCGCCGACGGTGCCGTCCTGCCCGCCGACGGCTACTACCGCATCCTCGGCCGCGTCGACGACGTCATCAACGTCGCCGGCCACCGCCTCGGCACAAAAGAGTTAGAGTCCGCGTGCCTCACAGTTCCGGAAATTGCCGAAGCCGCAGTGGTCCCGGTGGTCGACGAAGTGAAAGGCCGCGTGCCCGAAATCTACATCTCCCTAAAACCCGGCGTCCCGGCCAAAAAGCAAATCCAGGAAAAGGTAATCGCGACCATCGAAACTATGATCGGCAAAATCGCCCGCCCGAAAACCATCCACATCGTCCCGGACATGCCCAAGACCCGCTCCGGCAAAATCATGCGCCGCGTCCTGGCCGCCATCTCCAATCACATGGACACCGGCGACATCACCACCCTGGCCAACCCCGACATCGTCGAGCAAATCCGCGAACAAGTCCAAGGCCGCGCCCGCGGCCCCATTAAAGAAGGCCCAGCCGACATCAAACTCTTCGGCGACGAGGAACGCTGATCATGTCCACCCACATCGGCAAACAAGCCGTCGTCGTCGGCGCAGGAATGGGAGGACTAACCGCGGCCCGAGCCCTAGCCGATTTCTTCGACCAAGTCCTCATCCTGGAAAACGACGCCCTACCAACCGAAGCCACTCCCAGGCCCGGCACTCCGCAATCCAAGCACGCCCACGCTCTCCTCGCCGGCGGCCAGCTAGCGCTCAGCAGTCTCTTTCCCGATTTCGAGCGCAGCCTTGCGGAAGCCGGCGCCGTCACCCTCCGCGTGACCTCCGACTTCCGCTTCGAGCGTCCTGCCTGCGACATGCCCCAGCGCGATCTCGGTTTCCTCGTGTACAGCATGTCCCGCCCGCTCATCGAATGGACGGTGCGAAAACAGGTCGCCAAGCATCGCAATATTTCGTTTCGCGATCGTTGTCGTGCTGTCGAGTTCGTCGTCACTCCCGACGGCGCCGCGATCACCGGTGTCCGCTGCGAGCACGGTGACGGCAAAACCGAAATCCTTCCCGCGGATTTCGTCGTCGATGCCTCCGGCCACGGCCTCCTCACCCTCGCCATGCTTCAATCCATCGGGCAGCCTCCGCCACCCGAGACCACGGTCGGCGTCGACATCGGCTACGCCACCGCTACCTTCGACGTCCCGCCCGATGCCCCACCCGATTGGAAAGCGGTCGTCACCATTCCCGATCCTCCCCGCAACCGTCGCGGCGCTTTCCTGTTGCCCATGGAAGGCCACCGCTGGCTCCTCACTCTCAGTGGCCGCTACGACGAAAAGCCGCCCGATGACTGGGACGGATTCCTCCTCCACGCGCAAAACATACGGACCCCCACGGTCTACAACGCCATCAAGAACACCAAGCCTCTCGGCGGCATCGCCCGTTACGGCTTCAAAGCCAGCCGCTGGCGGCATTTCGACCGTCTCGCCACGTTCCCGCGCGGTCTCCTCCCCTTCGGCGACACCATCTGCCGCTTCAATCCGGTCTACGGCCAAGGCATGAGCGTCGCTTCGCAAGAAGCTTGCCTGCTTCAGCGCCTGCTTGCGCCAAGGGCTGCCCAGCCCGACGGACTCTCCGGTCTCGCGCCAGACGTACTTCGCCGAAGCGCAAACCATCATCGCCACCCCTTGGGCCACCGCCGCCATCCCCGACTTCCTCGATCCGCTGACCGAAGGGCAGCGTCCTCCCGATCTAGAAAAAACTCTCAATTTTTCCGCTGGTCTCTTCCAACTCGCCCTGGAGGATCCCGAGGTTCACAAGGTTATGCTCGAAGTTCAGCATCTCCTCAAACCGCAAAGCGCCTACCGCGATCCCGAGCTGGTGCGCCGCGTGGAAGGGCTCGCGGCGAAGGCCTAGCCCTCGCGTCAGCTCCAACAAAGAGGCCGCCATGAGCGAAGTAAAACATCGCACCATCGAAACCAACGGCATCCGCATGCACATCGCCGAATGCGGCGCTGGTCCTCTGGTGCTTTTATGCCACGGCTTCCCCGAATCCTGGTATTCCTGGCGCCATCAGTTGCAAGCCCTCGCCGAAGCCGGCTTCCACGCAGTCGCTCCGGACATGCGCGGCTACGGCCAAACCGACCGACCCCAGGAAATCGACAAATACACACTCCTTCATTTAGTCGGCGACATGGTGGGGCTGCTGGATGCGCTGGGCTCCGACAAAGCGGCGATTGCCGGCCACGACTGGGGCGCTCCCGTAGCCTGGCATTCCGCTCTGCTCCGCCCCGACCGCTTCCACGCGGTCATCGGCCTGAGCGTCCCATTCTGGCAGCGACTTCCGTTCTGTCCGACCAGCGTCATGTCCCAGACCGAAGACGCGCTCTTCTACCAGCTCTATTTCCAAACCCCGGGCGTCGCCGAAGCCGAATTCGAGCGCGACGTCCGCGTCACCATCCGCAGCCTGTTGTATTCCGCCTCGGGCGATGCTCCGCGTGGTCCGGCTCCAGGCGGCGAAGTCGGCATGGTCCCGCGCAACGCCGGTTTTCTCACCCGCCTGGCAAATCCCGCGTCGCTACCCTCGTGGCTCACCGACGCCGACGTCGACTTCTACGTAAAGGAATTTACCCGCACCGGATTCCGCGGTGGCCTGAACTGGTACCGCAACATCGATCGCGGTTGGGACCTTCTCGCCCCGTTCGCGGGCGCCCAAATAAAAGTTCCCGCTTTGTACATCGCCGGCGACCGCGACCTGGTCGTGGCCTTCCGCGGCATGGACATGATCCTAGCCAACCTGCCGCACGCCGTCCCGCAACTCCGCGCCACCCACATCCTCCCCGGCTGCGGCCACTGGACCCAGCAAGAACGCCCCCAAGAAGTAAACGCCGCCATGCTCGATTTTCTCCGCGGCCTCTAACGCGATGTGAATCGTCGCGAGCCATAGCAAATAGGAGAACGATGCCAACGGTCATTCAATCCGCGCAGTTTCTGCTACTCGTGTTCCTCCTGGTTTTGCCGTCGGCCGCGCCGGCGCAGCAGCCCGTCCGTCCTCCTCTTCACACCGGCGGCCACCAAATTCTGGATTCTGCCGGGCGTGTCGTGCGCCTTACTTCCGTCAACTGGTATGGCTTCGACCAAAAGGAATTCGTAGTAGGGGGTCTGGACCACGCGCCGCTGGGCACCATCATCCGGCAGATCCAAGCCATCGGCGTCAATTCCGTCCGGCTGCCGTGGGCTAATGAAACGCTGGAGCACGATCCGCTGGTCCCCGACTACGCGGTAAAGGCCAATCCAAAATTTCGCGGCAAGCACGCGCTTCAGATCATGGACGCGGTGATCGCCGCCCTGGCTCGCGCCCACATCATGATCATTCTCGACAATCATGTGAGCCGCGCGGACTGGTGCTGCAAGGACGACGACGGCAACGGCCTCTGGTACAACGCGGACTATCCTGAAGAAAAGTGGCTGGCCGATTGGCAAACCATCGTTCGCCGCTACAAGAAACAGCGCTGGATCGTGGCCGCCGACCTGCGCAACGAATTGCGCAGCGGATCGCAATGGGGCGGCGACGACCCGCACCTGGACTGGCACGCAGCCGCGGAACGCGGCGGAAACGCCGTCCTCGCCGCAAATCCCAACTTGCTGGTGATGGTAGAAGGCCCGCAATACTCGACCGACTTCACCACGTTCGCAAAGCTGCCGGTGACTCTGAACGTCGCGAATCGCGTCGTTTATTCTCCGCACGCCTACGCCATCGGCCAGCGCCCGTTTCAGAGCTACGAAGAGCTGAAGCAGGCCTACGACGCGCGAGCCGGGTATCTCCTGCACACCGAGCCCGGCGTCCCGCTATGGATCGGCGAGTTCGGCACCTGCCAGACTCTGGACTGCGACGATAAAGGACAGTGGTTCCACTGGTTTGTCCAATACCTCCGCGAGAACGAACTGAGCTGGAGCTATTGGCCCCTCAACGGAACCCAATCCAGCGGCGTGACTCGCAAGTATGACGAGGTCGAAACCTACGGCCTGCTTACACCGGACTACCGGCACATCGCAGCACCGGAAATCGTCAAGTTGCTGCAAACTCTCGAAGACGCACCGCAGCCAAGTAAACCTTGAGCGTGAGAAAACACACCTCAGGAAGGTATGCCGAGGTGTGCCGGATCCTAGAACGCGCGGCCTGCTCCACGTGTTCGCCTCATTGACGGCTCCAGCCCCACTCGCCTATCATCCGTCATCGCCTTCCTGCGAGACGCAGTATCCAAGTCCCTTGGCTAAACTTATTTCTTTTATGGGTGCGAAATGATCTCGGCAAAGTCTCTCAGAGCCTCCCTGTTACTCGTCCTTTGCTCGACATCGACTTTCATCGTCCCCGCGCAAACGCAGACCGCCTCGGACGATTCGCAAAAGCCCGAGGCCGTCCTCCAGGTCGGCCATCGCCGCGTCGTTCGCTCCATGGCTTTCAGCTCCGACGGCCGCTGGCTGGCCTCCGGCGCCAAAGACAACACCATTAAGATCTGGGACGTCGCCTCCGGGCGTCTGCTCAGAACTCTGTATGGCCACGGCAGCCCGGTGAACGCCCTCTCCGCCAGCCCGGACGGCAAACTCCTGGCCTCCGGCAGCGGCAAGGCCTACGACATCCGCTATGCCAAACTATTCTTCGAGGGCGGTCAAATCGGCGGCGTCAGCGAGGACACCACAGTAAGAATTTGGGACGTTGCCACCGGCCGCCAGCTCCACGTGCTGAAGGGTCACACCCTCTCCGTCATGGCCGTGGCTTTTAGTTCCGACGGGCACACGGTCACCTCGGCCAGCAGTGATGTCATCAAGGTGTGGGATGTGCCATCGGGCAACCAACTCCGTTCCATGGTTGTTTTTCCTCTGCCTAAGTCGGCCTCCTTCGCCAGCAACTTCAAGCCTTCCTTGGTTCCTGCGGCGAAGAATAGAACTCTGGAGAAGTGGCAAAAAACATTCAAAGACCTGGCCAGCCAGATGTCCATCAGCGGCGGCGGAGAAGTCGTGGCGGCAGCCCTGCCCGGCAAGAGATTCCGCCTGTTCGATACCATTCACATGAAAAAATTGCAGGAGATCGGTTTGACGGTCAATCCGGAATCGCCGGGCACCTTGGCGTTCAGCCGCGATGGCCAACTGCTGGCCTACATCAAGGACGAAAAAGAAATCGTCGTGCAGAGCGCCAACAGGAACAAGGCCCTATGGCAGTCCCCGGTTTCATCGGGACACAATGTTTTCCTCTGTTTTACTCCCGACGGACGCGAGCTTGCCGCGGAGTCCCTCGCGGGCAGCAATCGCATCCTGCAGCGCTGGGCCAGTTTCACCGGCAAACCAGCCGGCCAGGTCAACATCACAGACAATCGCGCCATCAGCGTACTGGCCATTAGCCCCAGTGGCCGGTTGCTGGTCACTGTAGCTCGGGGAAGCCACTCTCTTGAGCTGCGCGATATCACCACCGCCCAGTTGCTGCGCACTTTCGGACGGGTCGAGGCTGGCTCGACCCCATCGCAACCCGTCGATCCCCAACTTCGCAAGCAGCTGACTGGACTCGGCCTGACGCAGGAAGCTGAACTCCGGGAGGCCGAAGAAGATGTAAGCGACTTTTCTAAATATCGCGCTGGTGAAGCCATTACTTTTGCCTTGGACGGCCGCTGGCTGCTTACCAAGCGCGGCCGCATGGCCGATCTCTCCGCGGCGGTGTGGGAAACTTCCACAGGCACGGCAGTGCAAAATTTAAAAAACGCGCAATTAGATGCCATTGGAAATCCCGATGAAAGCCCCGACGGGCGCTTCCGCGTCGTTCCCGAATACGCCACCGAGAACAAGTCGGCCTTCATGAGCGCCATGCAATTCTCCAAATACACCAATCCATACGCCCAGGGCGTCAAGCTGGTGGACGCGCGCAGCGGACACAAATTACACACCCTTGGCGTTGGGTACGACAAGGAAGTCGGAGAGGTACCTGCCGCCGGATTCAGCCTGGACAGCTCCCGCATCGCCGTCACCGGATACAAAGGCCGCAAATCCGCCCACGAGATTTATGTTTTTGAAACCGTCAGCGGCAAAAAAATAGCGCAATTCGCCAGTCCCGAAGACGGTGAAAGGGGACCCGTGGAAGCTCTAGCCATCAGTCGTGACGCCACCACCCTGGCCACAGGATTCCGCGACAAAGGCGTCGAGTTGCTGGACGCCACCAATGGAAAATCTCTCGTGAAGATTCCCCACCTCGGAGGAGCCGCGGCTTTGAGTTTCAATCCCGACGGCCGCCTGCTGGCCTTGCTCGGCAAGGACGGCGATGCCTACCTCTTCGACGCCCACACCGGCCAACTCCTGGCCACCCTCATTAGCGCGGACAACGGCGAGTGGCTGGTCGTGGCCCCCGACGGAAAATTTGACGGCTCTCCCGGCGGCTGGAACCAAATCCTCTGGAGGTTCGCGGGAGAAACCTTCAACGTCGCTCCGGTCGAAACCTTCTTCAACGAGTTTTACTATCCCGGCTTGCTTTCCGAGATCCTGGCGGGGAAAAAATTGCGAGCGACCCGCGACTTTGCGCAGCTCGACCGCCGCCAGCCGTCGCTGGAAATCGCCGCCGACGGAGTTTCCGCCGCGCCCGTGAATAACCGCACCATCAAAGTCCAAGTCAAAGTGGCCGAAGCCAAGCCCGACCAGACTCATCCCCAGGGCTCGACCGTCCGCGATGTCCGGCTGTTCCGCAACGGATCCCTCGTAAACACCTGGCGCGGAGAAGTAGAACTAAGCGGCCAGGGCACAGCCGTGTTGGAGACCACCATTCCCATCGTCGCCGGCCCCAACCGTTTGACCGCCTACGCTTTCAATCAAGACAACATCAAAAGCCCCGACGCCTCCTTGCTCGTAACCGGCGGCCCCGCTCTCAAACGTGCCGGCGTGGCCTACATCCTGAGTATCGGCATCAACGAATACAGCAACCCCGAATACAATTTGAAATTCGCGGTAGCCGATGCCGAAGATGTTTCCTCCGAATTGAAGATCCAGCAGCGCAAAGTCGGCGTCGCCGGAAAGGTGGAAGTTGTACCGTTGCTGAACTCCGACGCCACCAAAAAGAATATCCTGTTGGCGTTGCGGCGCCTCGCCGGGACCGACACGGACGCTCTACCCGCGGGCGCTCCCGCAGTGTTGGAAAGCCTGCAAAAGGTCCAACCCGAGGACGAAGTCTTCATCTACTTCGCCGGCCATGGCGCGGCAGCCGATCAGCGTTTCTACCTGATTCCTTATGATTTAGGCTACGCCGACAGCCGCACCGGACTCGATCAAGCCGGCTTCATGTCCATCATGGATCACAGCATCTCCGATCTCGAGTTGCAGGATGCCCTGGAAAAAGTCGACGCCCGCGATTTGATCTTGGTGATCGACGCTTGCAATTCCGGCCAGGCCCTGGAAGCCGAAGAGCGCCGCCGCGGTCCCATGAACTCCCCGGGTCTCGCTCAATTGGCTTATGAAAAAGGTATGTACGTCCTGACCGCGGCACAAGGCTACCAGGCCGCGCTCGAGGTCAAGGAGCTAGGTCACGGCCTGCTCACTTTTGCCTTGGTTGAAGAAGGCCTGAAGACGCCGGTAGCCGACAAATCCCCCAAGGATGGAAAAATCGTCGCTCGCGAATGGATGGACTACGCCACCGTCCGCGTACCCGAGCTGCAAGAAGCCCAGATCGACATCGCGCAAAAACAGGGCCGCTCGATTTCCTTCGCGTCAGAAGACTCTGACACCCGCGGCGGAGGGAATCGCGGCCTGCAACGTCCCCGCGTTTTCTACCGCAGGGAAGCCGATCCCGATCCCATCGTCGTGGCCAAGCCCTAGGAAAAAACCGCAGCGAACATGGCGACTCATCCGAACGGTCACGCGGCGGCCCTTTGCCAAACCCCGCTGCACAAACTTCAACGCTGCTGTAACGTTCCTGAAATATCGGGAACGCAGATTAGTCGCGCACTTCGGCCGTGCCAACAGCCGGCCAAGACTCTGCACCACCCAGATTTGCGGAACGCTCAAAGACATCCATATCGATCCGCCGGCCTCGCGGATGAGTTTTGTTTTGTGGTTCTTGAGAACTCTTGGGGGATATCTCTGTGAATTTTTCTTTCCGGCTGCTTCCGTTCTGCTCCTTGCTCTTGTGGGCCGTTTCCCCGCTCTCCGCGCAGGTTCGTGCCGACCATCAGACCCAGCACATCATTTTTGTCATGACCGACGGCCTGCGCTGGCAGGAAGTATTTGACGGCGCCGAAGCATCCATCATGAACAAAAAAAACGGCAAGGTGGCCAACGAGGCCGCGCTCAAGAAAGCCTACTGGCGCGAAACCTCCGACGCCCGCCGCGAAGCCCTCATGCCCTTCGTCTGGGAGGTTGTCGCCAAGCAAGGCCAAGTCTTCGGCAATCGCGAAAAAGGCTCGGACGCCTACGTAACCAATGGAATGTACTTTTCCTACCCAGGATACAGCGAGACCCTCTGCGGTTTTGCCGATCCGCGAATCAACAGCAACGACAAAGTGCCCAATCCCAACGTCACCGTCCTGGAATGGCTCAAGAATCGCCCATCCTTCCAGGGCGAGATCGGAGTCTTCGGCGCCTGGGACGTAATCGCTTCCGTCGTCAACCCGGATCGCTCCAAGCTCACCGCCAACGCCGGATGGGATCCCTTCACCGCGATTCCACTCACTCCCAAACTCGAGCTTCTCAATTCCCTCAAAGCGGAAACTCCCCGCGTCTGGGACGACGAGCCTTTCGACGCCATCCCTTTCTACACCGCCGTGGAATACCTCAAGGACAAAAAGCCCCGTATCTTATATCTTTCCCTGGGCGAGACCGACGATTGGGCTCACGGCGGCCAATATACGGAATATCTCGACGCCGCCCACCGCGTCGACGCCTATCTAAAAGCTCTCTGGGATCTGGCCCAGTCCATGCCCGAGTATCGCGGCAACACCACCCTGATTTTCTCTCCCGACCACGGCCGCGGTAAGGCCCCTCAGAAATGGAAGAGTCACGGCGGCAAAGTCCCCGACTCCAAATACATCTGGATGGGATTTCTCGGCCCGGATACCCCCGCCCTGGGCGAGCGCTCCAAAATTCCCGCAGTCACGCAAAGCCAGATTGCCGCTACCTTGGCCGCTTTCCTGGGCGAAGACTACTCCGCTGATGTTCCCAAGGCCGGCAAACCGATCGCCGACGTGCTAGGCCCTCAATAGGAAAACTTCCTTCCTGTAGTGCCGCCTGCATTCCAATACGGCGGCGTTCTTCGAATTTACATCCGCCTCATTCTTCGTTCACGGCGTTGTCACGTTGGACTGTTTTACTCCCACCACGCTAGTAAGCCAGGTCGGGTGCCCAAGCGGAGCGTCCTCACTCAGACTGCTCCCTCCGATGTTTTACCAAGTGTGACCCTCCTGGGCGTGGTGTTCTATCCGCGGGTTTCGGCGCGACTCTTCCTCGCAAGAGTCGCCGCAAAACGAACAAGGAAGGTGTGCCCAAAATGAAACGCTACCTCTATTTCGGAACGATACTTTATCTCTTCTGCGTGGCCTTCGCGGTTGTCAACGCGCACGCGCAATCTACCCAAGGAACCATTCTCGGCACCATCAAGGACAGCACCGGCAGCGTCGTCGCCGCCGCGGACATCAAACTGACCAGCGTCGAAGAAGGCGCAACGCGCACCGCCTCCTCCAGCGAAATTGGAGACTACCTCGTGCCGGATCTCAAACCCGGCCACTATCGCATGGAAGTCAAAAAGGACGGCTTCAAATTGGAGGTCCACGGCGACGTCCAACTCTTGGCCCGTCAGGCCCTCCGCGAAGACTTTGTCTTGACCGTCGGCTCCGTCACCGACACCGTCGAAGTCACCGACACTTCCATCGGC
Organism: uncultured Acidobacteriota bacterium; assembly: GCA_963788495.1. Taxonomy (GTDB): domain Bacteria; phylum Acidobacteriota; class Terriglobia; order Acidiferrales; family UBA7541; genus Acidiferrum. The sequence goes on from CAWBGX010000014.1 coordinate 114,735, forward strand.
GGCATCAACTCCGAGACTCCCGCGATCATCGCCAGCTTCGACGCCGCCGACGTCCTCGAGCTTCCCGCAAACTATCGCGCCAGCGGCAGCACCAGCCCCCTGACACTGGTCCAGAGCCTTCCTGGCGTGCAACCCGACAGTGACGGAAAATATTCCATCCAGGGCGGCTTGCCCTTCATGTCGGAAACCTCCGTCGACGGCATCAGCACCCAAAACGTCGGCGGCAACAATCCTTTGTCCGACGCCTGGCCCTCCGCGGAAACCATCACCGAACTGCGCGTCGACGGCGTCAGCAACAATGCCGAATTTGGACAACCCGGTGCCATCACCTCCATCACCAAGAGCGGCACCAATGACTATCACGGCGGCCTCTTCTGGTATCACCAGAACCGCGCTCTCGATGCCACCGCCTTCGGCCAGGTCACCAAGCCCCAAAAGATTGGCAACGATTTCGGCGTCACCGGCGGCGGACCCGTGTGGATCCCCTATCTCTACAACGGCCACAACCGCACATTTTTCTTCGGCACCTATGAAGGTTTCCGCTTCCCGCTCGGCAAGGCCATCCAGGAAACCGTCCCCACCGCCGACATGCGCGCCGGCGACTTTTCCAATGTCCTCGACTCCTCGGGCGCGCACATCGCGCCCCTGAACAATCCCGCCGGCGGAACTTATGGCTACAAATTGCCCGCCGTCAGCCCCATCGCCCAGAAATTCCTGGCCTTGTATCCGCTCCCCAATGGCGGCAACACCAGCACTTTTGACGGCTCCAAAAATTACTTCGCCAACCTCGACAACAGTTACACTTCCAGCCAGTTCGACGTTCGCGGCGATGAGTACATCGGCAAGAAATGGCAGGTTTTTGGACGCTTCAGTTGGAAGAACATCTCCAAGGCGGACCCCACCATACTCTTGCTGCCCTCCAGCAATTTCATCGACCAGTACCGCATGCTGGTCGTCTCCGCCACCTACAGCCTCAAGGCTAACCTCACCAACGAATTCCGCTTCGGCTTTACCCGCAACAACAACGGCAAAACCAATACCTTCGATGGCCAGGCCTTTGCCAAAACCCTGGGCCTCAACGGCATCGCCGACAATAATCTCTACTTCAACGGCGTCACCGAACTGGACTTTAACGAGGTCACTTCTCTCGATGCCGAGCGCCTGAGCGGCATCAACAAATCCAACGTCTTCGAATACACCGACACCCTCAGCTGGATCAAGGGCCGTCACACCATGAAGTTTGGTACCGATATCCGCCACATCCAATCCGTCAGTCCCCTGGGCTTCAATGGCGCGGATAACTACGGCACCTTCGATTTCACCTCGGCCCTTTTCACCGGCAACGACTTCGCCGATTTCCTCCTCGGCGCCCCCAGCAAGTCGTTTTATGACACCGTGTCCCAAGACAACGACGGCCGCTCCACCTACTACAACTTTTTCGGCCAGGACACCTTCCAGGTCACTCCCAAGTTGACCGCCTCTTTCGGTTTGCGTTACGAATATCACCCGGGCTATCAGGATGCTGGAGGTGACATCGGCAACTTCGATCCCTCTCTGCCGGGCTCGGGCCGCGCCATTTATCCCGACGGCAAATCCGCGCTCCTCAATCCCGGATTTCTCGCCAACTTCAACGCCTGCCCGACCCTCGGCTCCACGCAAGGTCCTGTGATCAACGGCGTCCCCTGCACCCCGGTGCTCTCCGCCAGCCAGGCCGGTTTGCCAAACTCGCTTCGCACCGTTGACAAACTGCGCTTCATGCCCCGTTTGGGATTCGCCTATCGGCCTTTCAACAACGACCGTACTGCCATCCGCGCGGGCTTCGGCATGTACAACATCACTACCCTGGGCAGCATCTTCTACGCTCTCACCGGCACCATTCAGGCCGGCACGCAGACATTCCTCAACTCCGAAACTCCCAGCGGTCCCGCTCTACCAATGGCCGGCGTACACCGCAGGCGGCAGCGGCTATGGCGCTCCGCAATACGGCACCGACTACTTCGGCACCGCCAACGACATTCATTTCCACGATCCACTGGCCTACCAGTGGAACGTCTCCGTCGACCACGAGTTCCCTAAGGGCGTCGCCGTTCGGGCCTCCTACATCGGCATGCGCACCAACCACTTGGTCTGGGCTCCCAGTTACAACGACATGAGCTACTCGTCCACCACTCCGGCCACCGATCCCACACGCCTGGTCACCGATCGTCCCTTCCCGAACTGGGGCATTCTCAACGACCGCGACAGCAGCGCCAACTCCATGTACAACGCCTTCCAGCTCGAAGCCAACCGCCGCTTCCGCAACGGCCTCTCCTTCAACTCCACCTACACGCTGGCTAAAAACATGGCCGACAACCAAGCACATCAAGAGAGCTTCGCCGACGAGAATGGCGGCTCCCGCGCCACGTACTTCCGCGATCGCAGCATCGATTACGGCGAAGTTTACGGCACCCGCCGGCATCGCTGGATTACCACCGCCCTCTATGACCTGCCCTTCGGCAAGGGACGCACCTTCGGTCGCAGCTGGAATCGCGCCGTGGACAGCGCATTGGGCGGCTGGCGTCTCTCGAACATCTTCTTGTTCCAGACCGGCGCCTTCATCACTCCCTTTTTCGATGGCGGCGATCCCTCCGGCACCGGTTCCGGCATCATCGATGGTCGCGATCAGTATCCCGATAAGGTCGGTAACCCGGTTCCCTCGCACCAGAACGCTCAACAGTGGATCAATCCGGCAGCGTTCGTCTGCCCGGGTCTCCCGTCTTGGACTCCGGGAAACCCCTGCAATATCGGCGTCGGCGACGGTACTCCGGGTTCCTCCGGTCCTGCTCCCATTGGGCGCTTCGGCAATTCCAGACCCGGTTCGGTCATCGGCCCCGGCGTCGTCAATCTCTCCACCGGTCTTTCCAAGGAGTTCGCCTTCACCGAGCGCTTCCGGCTCAAGGCCGGCGCCAGCTTCACCAATATCCTCAACCACGCAAACCTCGCCGACCCCAGCCTGGACATCACCAGCGGAGACTTCGGCAAGATTTCGTCAGCCCGCGGCGCCGACTTCGGCGGAAGCCGCACCGGCCAGGTTTTCCTGCGCTTCGATTTTTAAATTAGGGAAACCACCCGGGTACGTACATCGGATGGCCTGATCGAAAAAGGCTTGCACGCTCTCCTCGGAGACCTGCAAGCCTTTCTTTTTCGCTGGTTCGCGACCGCGCTATTCGTAACGCAGCGCCACAATCGGATCCACGCGCGTCGCTCGCCGCGCTGGCATCGAGCAAGCCACCAGGCTCACCAGCGCAATGATGACCGCCCCTGCTACATAGGTCAGCGGATCGCTGGCCGAAACTTCAAACAAAAGTGAATTCAGGATCCGCCCCAGCAACAACGTTCCCAACAGGCCCGCAGCAATCCCGATAGACGTCAGTTGCAGCGCCTCGTACAGCACCATCCGCGAAACCTCATACGATGTCGCCCCCATGGCCATTCGAATACCGATCTCCTGCGTTCGTTGCGTCACCGAGTAGGCGATGGTCCCGTACAACCCCACCATGGCCAACCCCGTCGCCACTCCTCCAAAAATCATCAATAGCAGCAGGCTGAATCGCCTCGGCGCCAGCACATCCGCAACCGACTCCCCCATGCTGTGCACGTCATACACGGGAATCCCGCGGTCCAGCGCGCGCACTGCACTTTCCACCTGCTTGGACAAAGTCCCCCCGTCGCTTCGTGTGCGTACCACCAGGCCAATCTGCCCGCCGGGCTGCTGATATTGCGAAAGGTACACCTGCTCGCGAACTTCCCGCGTCAAGTCATGCACTCGCGGATGCTTCACCACTCCGATCACCTCCGCGTAATCGCGGTTGAGCACCGGAGCGGTAAAGCTCGGAAAGTGCATCACCTGCAGCCGCTTCCCGATGGGATTTTGATTGGGCCACGCGCGGTTCGCCAGAAGTTCGTCCACCACCACCACGAAGGGATGCGTCAGGTCGTCTTCCTCCGCAAAAAATCTTCCGTGCGCCAGTTGTATCCCCATAGTTTCGAAATATCCGGGCGTCACCACCCGCCAGTCCGCGGAGATGCTCTCCCACGCTTGTTCGGTCGCGGCGTCATACGCGTAAGGCGTCTGCGGCCCGCTGCCGCTCAGCGGCAACCGATTGATGCTGCCCACGGATTCGACGCCCGGGATGTTTCGCACGCTTTCCTGAAGCTTCTTCGTGAATCCAATCACATCCTCGAACTTTGGATAGCGATTGATGGGGACATTCATTCTCATCGTCAGAATGTTCGCGGTCTCGAAACCCGGACGCGCATTCTCCAGCCGGAAGAAGCTGCGAATCAGCAACCCCGCCCCCAGCAACAGCATCAGCGACAGCGCGATTTCCGTGATCACCAGCAGCCGCCGGATTTGCCCGCGCCCAATCCCCGCGCTGGACTTGCTTCCTTCCTTCAAGACATCGGACAGATTTGGCTTCCCAAGTTGCAGCGCCGGCAAAATCCCGAACAGCACCCCGGTCAAAGCGCAGGCCGCAAACGAAAACGCCAGCACCGTGCCGTCCAGGTGTACTTCCGCAAGCCGCGGCACGTTGCTGGGGTGCAGGCTGAGCAGCATCTGCAAAGCGGTCGAGCCCACAAAAATTCCCGCCAACCCGCCCAGCAGCGCCAAAACCAGCGCCTCCGTCAGCACCTGTCGCACCAACCGCCCCCGGCCTGCTCCCAGCGCCGCCCGCAGCGCCACTTCGCGTTCCCGCGCGCTGGCCCGCGCCAACAAAAGATTCGCCACGTTGGCGCAAGCAATCAGCAGCACCAAACCCACCGCGCCCAGCAAAATCAGCAGCGACGTGCGCGCATTCTTGACGATGTCGTACTGCATCGGCACCACGCGAATGCGCAACCCGCTGGTGCGATGCACCTCATGTTCGTTGCGCAGTTGCGTCGCGATCCCGTCCATCTCGCCCTGCGCCTGCGCCAAGGTCACACCCGGCTTCAGCTTCCCGAAAACCGCCAGGGTCGTCAGGTTCCGCGGAAAAGTGTCGTAGGGGATCTGCGTCGGACGCCACAACTCGGAGTCCCGCAGCAAAAGCGCCTCAGGAGGAAGCAACAAGTGGAAATCGCGAGGCAAAACGCCCACGATGGTCACATTCTGCTGGTTGGAACGCAGGGTCTTCCCGACAATGTTGACGTCTCCGCCGAACCGCCGCTGCCAGAATCCATAACTCAGCATCACCACCGCGGGTCCGTTCACCGCCGTCTCCTCCGGCAAGAAATTCCGCCCAAGAATCGGCTGCACTCCAAACAAGGAAAACAGATTCGGCGTCACGAACGCGACGCTCACCTGCTGCGGCCGTTCGTCACCTTCCGTCGTGCCGAAATCCACAGCCGCCCCGTTCCCCCCGGTCGCCGCAGCCAGTTGTTCAAACAACCGGCATCGTTGCTGATAATCCCGAAAATCCGGAGGCGAAACCGCCGGCAACGATTGCCCGCCCGATCCGTAATCATTCCAGATGGTAGTCAACCGGTCCGCCTGCACATAAGGGAGCGGCCGCAGCAACACCGAATGAATCACCGAAAACATTGCCGTGTTGGCCCCAATTCCCAAAGCCAACGTCACAATCGCAACCACCGTAAACCCGGGCGTCTTGGCCAGCAACCGCAGCGCGTACCGAATGTCGTTAAAAAGGGCGTTCATAGTGCTCCCATCATTCCACCCACACAGCCATAGACGCGAAGTCAGACCCTCCGTTTCCGGCGTCGTCAGAATCGGCTTGCCTCTATCTCGCTCTTGACTTTTTCGTGTTTCGTGGTATTCTGACTTTTAGAGATTTTCCGTTCAAAGCGCCGGGCTCCGGCGCTTTTTTATTTTCGCTAAACACACCGCAGTTCAGCGTAAGCCCAACATCAACAACCATCTGCGCGGTCGCCCGTAGCGGTCGCCTTCTGAGGCGGGCGCCTTTGCTCGGACCAATGCAGCCATTGTGAGGAAAGGAGTGTGCGAGGCGATTCCCGTGGAAGGTCCAACCAGGATAAAGCGATGAAAGGCGCTATCCCCTTCAGAATCAAAACGATGCATCACATGACGATCTAACCCTCATGGAATCAAAACGATGCACAAAAACATACGGGGGGTGGGGGCCACCCTTCCAAATTTTCATCCTCTATGAGAGATTCGCCTGACGGGCGGTCTGCTCAACCATGGAGTTCCCCTCACATCGAGTTCCGCGCTGGATGGTCGTGCTTCTCGCCGCGCCCCTTCTCGTCGCGGGGGCCCACGTCGGCGCACAATCCCAAGCCCAATCCGAAATCTCCATCACCACCGACGACCGCGTCCAGGCCCCCGGCTGGTGGCCCACGAAAAGCGCCGCCGCTCGCTCCGATTTCGTCGGCACCGCCACTTGCGCCAAGTGCCACGAAAAGCAAGCGACGACGTACATCGCCACCCCCATGGCGCAAGCCTCTGCCCCGGCGACCTATTCCCAAATCCTCCAAGGTGCGGATCCCTTCATCGCGGAGCGCCCACCGTACCGCTACGAACTCGCCCGCACCAACGGCGTCGTCAACTATTCCGTCACCGACGGCATCCACTCGCTCTCCACCGCGGTCTTCTGGGCCTTCGGCCTCGGCCGCAAAGGCCAGACCTACGTCTATCAGCGCAACTCCGCCTTTTACGAAAGCCGCCTGAGCTTCTACCGCACGCTGCAAGCCCTCGATCTAACCACCGGACACAACGCCTCCACTCCCGACGATCTCGAATCCGCCCTGGGCCGCCGCATGGATGCCGACGAAACCCGCCACTGCTTCGCCTGCCACACCACCGCTTCCACCATCAACAATCGCCTCGACGTCACCCATCCTGATCCCCGGAATCACCTGCGAAGCCTGCCACGGCCCGGGAGCCAGGCACGTCGAGGCCATGCGCTCCGGAAAAATCGCCGAGGGCCGCCGCGCCATCCTCAATCCAAGCCATTTGAATCCTGTAGCTTCCGTCGACTTCTGCGGCGCCTGCCATCGTACCTATGCCGACGTCCTGCAAGCCGGCTTTACCGGTGTCATCAACGCCCGCTTCCAACCCTATCGCTTGGAAAGCAGCCGCTGCTGGCGCAAGGGCGACCCCCGCCTGACCTGCACCGCCTGCCACAACCCCCACGAAGAGCTGGCCCTCGACCCCAGTCAATACGACGAGAAATGCCTCTCCTGCCACGTCGCAGGCGAAGACGCCAGACCCACCCAGGATCATCCCGGCAACGCCTGCCCGATTAGCACCGTGAACTGCGTCACCTGCCACATGCCCCAAATCGACCTCCCCACCATGCACGCCCCCTTTACCGACCACCGCATCCGCATCGTCAAACCCGGCACCCCGTATCCAAACTAGCCATCCAGTGCGGGAGGGTCATTCGAAAAAGATGTCGTCGAGTACATAAAGATGAAGAAAGAGGAGGCAACGAGGCAACGAAGGAAAGAAGTAAGAAGGACCGGAAGAAGTAGGAAGATTCCTGGCTAACCGCGAAACGGATTCACAACCCTAACCGAGCCATAGCGTTGGCCGTCGTTCAGGTCTTCGGAATACAAGATATCCGCTCCCGAAGCCTGCGCCGCATGAACGATCAGCGCATCCCAAAATGAAATCTGATACCGTTCCTCAATTTCGAGCGCTCCGAGGATGGACTGGCCTGTATTCACCACAATTTCCCAGATCAAGTAATTTTCGATCCGTCGACGGGCCTCGTCGAAACTGAGGGGCGGATGGACCTTGCGCCTCAGGCTATAACAAAATTCCTGAAGAACCTGCGTGCTCAAGACGCCAGACCCGGAACTCCATAGACCGTCGATCAAGGCCAGGGCGCGCCGATGTTTGGTGCCTTGGGTGGCGTCATGCGCGTACAGAAGGATGTTCGTATCCAGGAAGACCTTACCGCTCATGGAGTTCGTCGCGGGACAGCGGCTTTTTCCAATTGAGCTTGGCGCCTTCATGCAGGATGGCTAGGGCTCGCTGCTTAACGGCCTCGTAGTCGCGGCGCTTGCCCACTGCCTCTTCCAGCTTTGCGGCCAGCAGCGCGCTGATCGAGGTGCCCTGTTCGGCGGCCAGAATTCGCGCTTCGCGAATGAGCTCTTTGTCCAACTTGAGGGTAATGTTAGCTTTCATGCCGAAGAGCACTCCTTTAGGTGCAGCACTGTTTTATGTGCAGCACCATTCTACGTGCAGCACCGCTTTACGTGCAGCACTATTTTATGTGCCCCGCCACCGATAGTCAACCAGACCGATCGCGGAAAGCTCCGGCCGCGCGGTTCCGCGAGCGCCTGGAGACTCAGGCCATGGCTTCCGAGATGCCCTCTTAGTTCTGGGTTGATACCGGTAACCGCCAAGGCTACACTCTCGAAAATCTAAATCTGAATTTGGGAGGTGACCGGTGGCGAAACATTCTTCCGGAATGTGGCGGCACGCCTTTCTGGAAACTACCGTGGTGATGCTGCTAGCCTGGCTGGGCGAACACGCTCACGAAAAATTGGATCCTGCTTCCCCCTATGCCAGAATCGCACCCACCCTGATTTTCCTGGCCGTCGCGGCGTTCGTCTTGGCGTCTCTCCGCTTCCTCAATTGGGCTCTCGAGCGGGTGCCTTTCAAGTTTGAGGATTTTGGCAAGATCAACGGAAAATGGCTGGACGCCATCTACGATCAGCAAGGCAAACTGATCATGGGCAGCGTGATCGAGATGAAGTGCTTTCCGTTCTTGGGCTTCTCCGTCGAAGGCTGGAGCTACTCCTACGAAGAACTCCAAAAGCTGGAGGGCCCGGGCGGCCGCGCAGACGCAATCAACCTTGGCGGCCACTTCCGAGGGTATGGAGCTCCCTGGAAGGAAGGGATCGGCTGCAATTACCGGTACAAGGGCGAAGAAGGCAAGAGCGATCACGGCATCGGCTACTATGAATTTTATCTGGGCTCGCCTTCCAAGAAGGATCGCGTCTTTAAGGGCGCCTTCCTGACCGAAGACCTCAAAGACGGGCGGTACGTATCGGCGCGAATCGTCCAAGGGGAAATCGTGAAGGATCTCAACGCCTACAACAAGGATCACGGCAAAACGCTGCTCTGGCAGTTCTTAAGAAACCGGGCGAGCAGCCTGACCGAGATGCGCACCGTTCCGCCAGCCGCGCCAACTGCCGCCGCACAGGCTACCGATTAACTTTCAGGAGCGGCACGGCAAAGCGGAGTTGTCCGCGCAACTTAGTTAGTAGCGCAACTCAGCTGATGGCTGCCAGCTCATACAAAAACTCAACGTGGGACCGCGCCGCGCCATCCATTCCCTGCACCTTGGGGTTGGTCGACTCGATGAGGTAGTACTCGTCCGGAGCGTGCGCCCCGTTGCCATGGCCCAGGCCGAAATGCCCGGCGGGCAGCCGCAGCGGCTCTCCCGTAAAAACGTAGCCGGGCCAGGAACCCGCCAGCCGCGGCAGAATCACCGGGTCAATCCCGTTGCGCTCGTACACCGCGGTTTCGGCGCGAATGATCGAAGAATCGGCGGGAGTGCTGGTCGGATCGTAGCCGCCGCTCATGTGCACCTCGATATCGCCGAAGCCCTTCTTCACCAGGTGCGCCGTCAACGACTCCAGCGCCCCTGCCGCCGTCATGTCCGGCACCAAACGCAGGTCGAGCTTGGCCACCGCCTTGCCGGGAAGAATGGTCTTGCCGCCCGGTCCGGTGTAGCCGCCCACCAGTCCCTCGATGTTGATGGTCGGCCGCGAAATCAGCATCTCCATCGACTCTTGCCAGCCGACGTCATGGATCCAGTGATCGACGCCTTGGAGCTTCTTGGTATCGGCTTCGTTCAAGCGCTTGGCCGCCACTGCGATCATTTTCTTTTCCGCCTCCGACAACGGCCGCGCCTTCGCCGCATAGCCTTCGATCGCCGGGTCGTTGCCGTCGGGCGACACCAGCGTGACCAGCGCTTCCACCAAGTGCCAGGCCGGACTGTCGACCCGGGCCTTGTTGCTGGAGTGCAGATCCTTCTTCGGTCCGCGGCCCCAGCGTTCGCCGCTGGACGTCAGCTCCAGCTCGACGACTCCTTTCGCGCCAAGGTAAATGGTCACCTCCCCGCCCAGCCCTTGCGAAGCGTACGGCATGAACACGCCGCTGCACTTTTTGAGGGCCGCGGCCACTTCCGGCTTGTGCGCCACTTGCGGAAAATGCGGCGAGCCGATTTCCTCTTCGCCCTCGGCCACAAAAACAAGATTCACCGGAAGTTTCTTGCCCGCGCCGCGAAACCCGTGCAACGCCGCTAGAAGAGTGGCCTCGGGTCCTTTCTGGTTCACCGCGCCGCGTCCCACCACTACCTTGCCCAGCCCGGGCTTATCCACCAGCGCGGCCTCGAACGGCGGCGAGGACCACTCCGCCGGATCGGCCTGCTTTACGTCGTACATGAAATACAGCCCGAACGTGCGCGGCGCCCCGGCGTCCAGCGTCGCGAAGATTCCCGGCTGGCCGTCCGTGGGCACTTTGGTTACTTGCTGAAATCCCGCGTCCCGCAGCATCGCCATGGTGAGTTCGCAACCTTCATTCATCCCGCGATTTTCCGCGGCAATGGATGGCTGCCTGATCCAGTGCTGCAAGCGTTGCACGGACTCATCGTGCCGCTTCTCAATTTCCGCGCGAATCGCGTCCACGTCGCCGGCCGCAGCCCGCGCCCAACCGGGCAAAGCCAGCGCCGCGGCGCCGGCGGCAGCAGTCTCCAAAAATTCGCGTCTCCCAACGTTCCTCGCAAACTCCGACGCCAAACCGCTCGACTCTGGAAACTTGCTCATCGTTCCCCCTGTGGATTGCTTGCTTGTGCTTGCACCCCAAGGGCAGCACCGCGCCCGCGAGACTATACCCTCTCGTCGCCGCAGGCAACGGCGCGAGCGAGAGGTGGCAGGCAAGATCGCGGTGCAATCAGCAACCCAGGAGGGCTTTAAACTCCGCCGCACGGTCGCGGGCCACGGTCAAATCGGTTTGCTTGGCGTCTTTGAGACGAACATTGAGCCCGCCGCCGGGCAGCGATGCCACTTCTTTGATCCAAGCCACATTCACCAGGGTCCCGCGATGGATGCGCAGAAACTTTTTCGGATCGAGCTTCTGCTCCAGTTCCGCAATCGAGTGGTCCACGCAATAAGCTTTGCCGTTGGACGCCGCGTAGGTCAGCTTGTCTGCCGCAAAAAAGTGTGTGACTTGCGGCAAATCGAGGAACCACAGCCGGGTACCGAGCCGGGAAGCGATGCGTTCCGGATAGTCGGGTTTGCTCTTTGCCAAGGATTGCTTCATTTGCTCCAGCAGCCCCGGCAAATCCGCGGGAGACAATCCGCCGGAGCCGCGTAGACGTTCCACCTTGCCAAGCGCGCGCTCCAAATGTTCGGGATCGACCGGTTTAAGCAGGTAATCGACGGAATTTACGGCGAAAGCTTCCAGGGCGTAGCGGTCGTACGCGGTCGTGAAAATCACAATCGGCTGGCGAGGCAAGCGGGCCAGGACGTCGAACCCGCTGAGCCGCGGCATTTGAATGTCCAGAAAGCACACGTCGGGAGGATCCGAGGTGAGCGCGGCGACCGCTTCCTCGGGCTCGGTGGTGCTGCCGGTTACCTGGACGCGTTCCGTTTGCGCCAGCAAACGCGTCAACCGCTGCAAGGCCAGCGGTTCGTCATCGACCAGATAGGCGCGCAATTTCATAGCCGGGGCAAGATCATCTGCACCACACACTGTCCGTCGCGGCGAAATATATTCAAGCAAGCCCGCGGACCGAACAAAGTGTCCAGGCGCTCGACGAGATTGTCCAGCCCGTGGCCCGCCTGGATGGCCTGGGAGTCGAAACCCGGCCCGCTGTCGGATACTTCGATGCACACTCGTCCGTCTTCCGCCGACGCGGTGACTCGCAGTGCGCCGCCACCTTTTTGCGGAGTGATTCCGTGCTTTACCGCATTCTCAACGAGCGACTGAATGGCCAAGGGAGGCACCTGGACGTCCTGCAGATCGGCGGGCACTTCCACCGATCGAGAGACCTTCTCTCCAAAACGCACTTTTTCAATCTCCAGGTAATCCTCCACCATCGCCAACTCTTGCCGCAAGGGAATCAGCGGCTGCCCAGTGTTGTCCAACGACGAGCGCAGCAGAGCTGCCAGCCGCCCCACGGCTTGTTCTGCCCGCGCGGGATCGGCGGCAATCAGCGAACTGATGGAGTTCAAGGTGTTGAACAGGAAATGCGGGTGAATGCGCGATTCCAGCGAGCGCAGCCGCGCCTCCGCCGCGAGTTTCAGCGCGCGCTCTTCGTCGATGCCCTTCTCGCGCAGCCGCTCCTGGCTGTCGCGCAGCCGTTGGCGCATCGATTCATAGAAAAAAGCGCCGAGACCAAACGCCAGCGCCAGCGGCGTGGCCGCACCCAAAGTATGGAAATAGTCCCGCCAGAAAGAGGGCGGTACCGCGACGCGCAGCCACAAGAGCACGGTTTGCGCCACCAAAGACCCGGCCGCCGCGAACACCATGCAGCTCAATATGACCAGCGGAAGCAAGGGAAGCTTGCGCGGGGCCAATCTTTCCACCAGCACCGGGAAAATCGCGACGGCGGCAACTCCGGAGACGTTCGCGTACACCAGCGCGATCGCCCAGTTGTGCAGGAGTTCTGTCCAGCCGCCGCCGCGATTCCCGGTCATCTGGATCAACGGCGCTATCACGGTGACGGCGAGGTTGATCCAAATCAGCGAAAAGACCCAGGGGCGCTTGCTTCGAGCCATCGCTGTCGCCTTTCACCGCTTAATTCGCGCTGACCGGTTCAAACACGCCGTTGCGAAACACGTCGATCACCTGCGCCGCCTCCTGCCCGGGCAATTTCAGTTCGCCCATGACGTCTTCCTGCAGGGTGGCGTACTCGATCTGCTTGGTCGCGAGTGCCACCCAGATCGATCCCCAATAGTTGCTGCGTCCGTGCAAGCTCATGCCGCCGTTGGCAATCTCGAGCGGATTGAGGTACGCACTATACTCAATCACCGCGCAGTCCTGGCCATTTCTTTGCGACCTCCCGGTCCACACCAACTGCACATCGCGGTTTTGAAAACTGCCCACCCCCGGCATCTTGATGGTCTGCGAAGAAATATCGTGCAAGGGCTGGTTCAGTTTCAGCCGGTCGAAGTAATCTTGACCGAACATCTCGATCATGCCCGCGTCCCAAACCAGGTTGCGCTCGAACACCGCGGTAGCAGGAAACCCTTTGAAAAAATCCGGAGCCAGGGTCCTGGAGAAAACCTCAGACCCTCCCTGGTAGCGAAGCCCTTCCATGAATTCTTGCTTTTCCGCCGGACCGAACTCCGCGGTAGGCCCGTTGGCCTCCGCTTGGGTCACGTTCTTCCAGATCACGTCGCCCCCGGGAAGTCCCCGCGTATAGTCGCCGCTGACCTGCTGGCGCCGGATGATCTGCCCCTTGGTATCGGAAGTGGAGTATTCCACCGAAAAACGGTACGTACGCGGTCCGTTGTCCTTCACCGCCGCCCCGTGCGGCAGACTCCACGACTGCGCCCACAGCCACGGCGTCGCCGCCACGAGAAATCCCACCACCACCACCACCGAGATAGTTTTTGTTGGCATTTTGCTTGCCTCCCGCTATCGACTTTGCGGCTTACCCACCAAGGTCTGCACGCACTCCGCGATGAAAGGCAGTTATTTTCCGACGAGAGGTCGCGCCGGAGCGACGCACCGCGAGAGACAATCACGGAGAAACGATCGGTTACGGCTCAAAACGCGAACTTGAGGGCCAACTGCAGGAGCCGCGGCGGGGCGGCCTTCACCACTTGGCCGAACTGGGCGCTGGAAATGTCGCCATTGACGGCGGCGGGACCAAAAAACTGCGTGTGGTTGAACAGGTTGAAAGTCTCGAGACGAAATTCCAGCGCCCGCGATTCGGAAAAGCGGAAGGACTTTCTCAGCGCGAGATCGGTGTTGAACATCCCGGGTCCATAAAAGGAGCGCCGCGACGCCGTGCCCGGACTGCCCAGAGCGTTGGGGCGGAAAAGCGCCGTATCGAAATAGGGCCGCGCGTTTCGCGGATTTCCGTTGAGGCCCAAAGAGCCTCCGGCAAAATCCGGAAGGTCCAGGCTTTTGTTGTTCACGCCATTGGGTACGCTGCCCATCAAAGACAGGTCGCCATCGCTCGAAAGAGTCACGGGAAAGCCGGTGCTGGCGCGGGTAATTCCCGAAAGCGCCCAGCCTTCAGTCAAGACTTCGGACCCGTTGCGGAAAAGATTTTCGACGGGAAGTCGATATTCGTAAGTCGCCACCACGCTGTGCGTGAGATCGAATGCCGAAAGCGCCCGGGTGGCCCCGAAATTAAACGGATTGACGGGGTCGGAGATACTGGAGGCCTGATCGATGGATTTGCTGAAGGTGTAGCCCACGGAAAAATCCAGCCGCTGCCCGGAGTGGCGCACGTTGGCCTGAAACGAATTGTAGTTGGAGTTTCCGAGGCTGGCGTCGTAGTCGTCGTTCGAGAAAGACGACCCGAGAGGCCCGCGGGTGCCCTGAACCGTTTGCCCCGCAGCGGTCTGATACGTGGCATCCTCGCCGAACGGGCCACACCTCGGCGTTCCGGCAGCGACGGCGCTGGGCTGGCTCAAGGCCAGGCACAGCGCGGGATTGCCGGGATTCGCGGAATAGACCACCAGCAAGTGATGCGCCTGAGAACCAACGTAACTCAGGCTCAGCACCGTGTCTCCACTCAACTGCCGCTCCACCGAGAGAAAATAATTCTCGTTGTAGGGATACGTGTTGCCGGGCGGCGGAGCGGTCATCCCAGCCAACGGAAGAAACGGAGAGAAATCGATGCTGGAATTGGGATGCGAGATCGACGCATCGAGCGGCGGAAACGTCAGCGGAAACGGCTGCACGTGCGCGGTGCCGTCGGACGCGGCGATAAACGGCGTGGCGAAGAGCGGCGGCGCGGGACTGGTGTAGCTCAGCCCGTACGGCGGCTGCGGCTCGTCGATCGCAATGGTGTTGCCCTCGATCACGGAATAGAAAATCCCGTAGCCGGCGCGGATGCTGGTTTTTCCCGGGCCGCCTATGATCTTTCCGAGAACGCCGTCGGACTGGTTGGGTGAATACGCCAAGCCGATGCGCGGAGAAAAGCGGCTGCGTTGCGGCACCAGGGTGTTGGGAACTCCGGCGTCGGTCGGGTATACCAGGCTGACCGGGGCCGTCGGATACACTTTGGATTGTTCGCCCAAGAGGAAAGTCGGCACCTGATTGTATTTTTCCGACCAATACTGCATCAGGTCCCAGCGCAAACCGTAGCTGAGCGTGAGATTCGACCGCAGCCGCCAGCTATCCTGGCCAAAGGCGCCTACGTACTTGTGGCGGCCGTAGTAGGTCTGGGAATCGGCTTGATTGTAGTTGGTGGCCACGCCGATCAGAAAATCGGCGAAATCCAAACCGGTTTCCGAGCCGGCGAAAAGAAAAGATCCGTTGAAGGTGGCGTCGGGATTGACGTTGACTTGCTCCAGGCTAAAGATAGCGCCCATTTTTACGGTGTGGGCGCCGATGACTCTTGAAAAATTGTCACTCACAGAATAGGTGTTGTTGGCCTGGGTCAGGTTGGTGATCGGCGTTCCGAAGACGAAAGAGTTCAAGCGAACGTTCTCGATGCCTTCGATCTGCGGCGCCAGCGGAACGATGCCCGGCGATCCGGCGCCGGTGACGAATCCCTGAGAAGCCAGGCTGGGGCCGACGCCGCCGGCGGGTTGGCCCACGTTGTTGGCATTGCGCATGTAACTCAGGCGCAGCTCATTCACAGACGCGGGGCCAAATGTCTTTGTCTGGCCCAGGTTTATGAGCTGCGCGCGGCCCAGATTCAGCGCATTGAAGCCCGGGACGCTGGCGCCGCCCTGCCCCGTGGGATAAGGATTGTTCACGAAATAGTCGTCGAAGAAATAGTAGCCGGAGAGCTGGCCCCAGCGGGCGCTGTTGGCGTCCAGGCGGAAACTGGTTTTGTCGTCGCGCACTTTTTCTCCGAACGAGCCGGTGGAAAAGCTGGCGCTCCCAAGATTTGGTTTGGGGATGTATTGCAGCAGATTTTTCGCCGGCGCCGACCAGGCATTTTCTGGAATCACCGCGTTGGGGAAAACACATTGCGTGCCTGCAGTGCAGCCCGGCGTGTAGTACGGCTCGTTGGCGGAAACCGGGTAGCCGAGCTTCTGCGAGAGAAGATTGGCGAGATACGGTCCGGCCACCGAGCCGGTCAGAGAGCCCGCGAGATCGCTGAGATTTCCTGTGCGGTCGGCCAGCGAAGGGACGGAGATCAGCCCGGTGTCGAGACCCTGATTCGTCCGCGTTCCCTGATAGTCGGCGAAGAAAAAGATTTTGCTCTTTTGGATCGGTCCGCCGACGGTGCCGCCGAACTGGTTTTGCCGGTAGAAGCCGCGCTCGGGAGAAAAGAAATTCTTCGCATCGAGAGAGGTGTTGCGCAGAAATTCAAACGCCGTGCCGTGAAACTGGTTGGCTCCGGACTTGGTCACCACGTTCACGATGCCGCCGCTGTAGTTGCCGTACTCGGCGTCGAAGTTGTTGGTCAGGATGCGGAACTCGGCGATGGAATCGAGGTTGGGCACGATGGAGGTGCCGCCGTTCATCACTTCCTTGACGTCGCCGCCGTTGATCAGGAAACCGTTGGCATCTTCCCGCTGGCCGCTGATGGATTGGTTGCCGGGATTCAGGCCGCCGGAGGGAGCGATGGCCACGGAAGCTCCGGCCATGACGATCGAGTCGGGCTCCTGCGTGGACATCGGAACGATTCCCGGCTGTAGTGCCAGAAGATCCGTGAAGCTGCGGCCGTTGAGGGCCACCGCGGTGATCACTTTCCCGGCAACCACTTCGCCCATCTCGGCGCTGGCGATCTCGATGTGTACCGTCGTGTCCGAAACCGTGACTTGCTCGGACTGCTCGCCGACCTCCAGGGGCACATCCACTTTCAGCGCTGTGTCCACGTCGATGACCAAACCGGTGCGCTTGTACGGCTTGAATCCGGTGCGCCTGATTTCCATTTCATAGTGGCCCACCGGAATCGCAGTGAACGCAAAGAGACCGTCGCCATTTGTATTGGAAGTTCTTTCCACGCCGGTGTCGACGTTGCGAACCGTCACCGCAACATTTGGGATCACCGCTCCGCTGGTGTCTTTTATCGTGCCGGAAATGCTTCCTCCAGCGCCCACACAAACGGATGCGGAGAAGGAAAGCATCAGGGTCAAGCCAAGGATCTGTAGAATACCTGGGGCGCCGGGCCTCATGGGTGGGTTGGTCACGTCGCTCCACGTTTTATAGCGACAAGAACCTTCTCCGCAATCATTTGACGTAACGGACTTTGCAAGGGTGTCACCCCGTCATGCCCAGCCTGTTTGCCGGCAGGAATGGAGCCGCGTGCACGCTCGACGCGTCTGGAATCTTAGGCTGACGTGAAAAGAATACAGTGAGTGCCAACGAAAACCTGAAATGGTCGCGTTTCACCGCAGCAAGTCTGTGAGCAGTGGATGAAGGGACGCGCCGAAGGGATTGGCTACGGTAACGCCATTCCAGGTGAAGCCTTCTTGGAGATCTTCGGAGATCAGCAGGCGGCAGCCGCCTTCAGCGGCGGATGCGAGAACCACGCCGTCCCAAACGCTGAAGCGATGCGTGGCGGCAAGTTCCGCGGCGCCCACGATCACGGCTTCAGAGGTCTCAATCAGCGGGAAGCCGTCGCGCCAGCCCAGAATCGCAGTACGTGCTTGCACGGGCGTGCGCTTCGCCTTGCGTACCAGGACCTGGAATAATTCGCCGAGCGTCTGTACCGGAAGAAAAGTGGCGCTGGCGGCCAGTCGCTGGATCAGATCGAGTGCCTCTGCTTTTCTTGCCGCACCGTTGACGCCTTCCGCATACGCCAAGATATTGGTGTCCAGAGCCACCCTCACTTGTCGTCCTCGTAGAGTTCATCGCGGGTCCAGCGCCTGCGCGCCTTGGCGCCCTGGAGGGCACGCTGGGCCTTCAGGCGAGCCAGCAGGGACGAACGCGCTGCCGCAAAAGTGCGCGCGTCCTGCTCAGCGGGCACCAATTTAGCCACCGGTTCGCCATGCGAGGTAACGATGTAGCTTCGGCCCTTGCGCACGCCCTTTAGGAGCTCGGAGAATCTGCGGTTGGCATCCGCCGCTGATACGCTCTTCTCCATAAGAACCTCCAAAGTAGTGATATTACCTACTATACCGGAGTCGCGAGAAGCGCGCAACGCGGAGCGCGGACGCTGGCGGAAGAGCATCTCGAAGGCCGCCCTCCGCCGATGATCGGCTGGGCGATTACGGCTGGGGACACTGCGACTGCACCGCGGCCAGCATGTCGGCGTCCAGGTCGGCGCCGCGCCAGTGTGCGGTGCAAATTTGCGCGGGCGCTACTCCCACGGCTCCTCGCAGGTCGGCGCCGGCCAGGTTCGCGCCGGTGATGTCCGCGCCGCGCAGCACGGTGCCGCTCAGCACCGCTCCCCGCAGGTCGGCGTTGCGCATGTCGGCGTCCAGCAAAATGGTTCCGTTCAGCTGCGCGCCGGTCATGTTGGACTGCATCAGCTTGGCCGAAGACAAATCCGCGCCCTGCAAGTTCGCGAAAGACAAGATGCTTTGCTCCATCCGGGCGTCCCGCAAGTCGGTCCGGGACAAATCCGTCCTCAGCATCTGCGCTTTTTGCAGATTCACGCCGTAGAGCGAGGCTCCCGGCAGCTTGGCGTTGGATAGCACGGCATTTTCAAAAATTCCGTAGGAAAGATCGGCGCCGCGCAGGTCGGCCGCCGCCAGATTGGCGTTCTTGGCGTCCACGGAAACCAGCACCGCGTGCCCGATTTGCGCGCGGTCCAGAATCGCGTCCCGCAAGGTTACTTCGCGCATGTTGGTGCCGCGCAAATCGGCTTCGGAAAGGTAGGCGCCCTCCAGGTTCGCGCGCCACAGCTTGGCATTCACGAGAAACGCGCGATACGCGCGGGCAAATCGCAGATCCACTTGGTTCAACCGCGCGCCTTGCACCGTGGCCAGCCCTTCCTCGGTCCAGTTTCCTTTCGCGGGCGGCGGCGACAGAACCGCCTCGGTCAGGTCCGCGTACGGCCGGTATCCCACCGCCTGAAAAGCGTCCGCGGCCCATCGCCGCATGCTCGCCGCCGAGAGCTCCGGAGCCGCCTCGCGCTCCGCGGGTAGTCCGCGGATCACGCCGAGCGACAGCAGCAGCAGGACGCAACCCGCCGCCAGAGCCGCGCGGGTGGCCCCAAGACCGGCGCGCAAAAGATTTTTGGAGCTTTCCTTCAATAGATCTCCTGGCCTCAAAACGCGCGCGACCACCGTCGGGACGCTGGTCGCCGTGGCAATGGAGAGCGTCAACAACACCGCCTGCAGCAGCGTTCCTCGAAAATCTTGCAGCACCAGGTACCGCAGCCAGAAAACCAGCAGCGTCGCCGGAACCACCCAATACGCCAACACGGTGGCCACCAGCGTCTCCAACACCGCGAAGGACGAGCGGCCATCGCGCGTCCAGCGGAAATGTTTGCGCACCATGCCCATCAAGTACCAGGGACCGTCCTTCTCTAGCGTTTGTCCGTCCTGAAACGTCGCCGGCAGCGCCGCCATGCTGCCCCATAGCCGCAGCAGCACGAAATGAAATCGCAGGTACGCCACGAACAGCAAAATCGGCCCGCCGAGGTAGAAGCCCGACAGTGGCAGCAGGTTTCCGAGATGGGGAATCGGGATCGCCGATGCGTTCATCACCAGGCGCACATCGGTGGTGAATCCGATCATCAGGCAGCAGATCGCGCTGGCGGCCAGCATTAAAAAATAAAACCAGCGGGCTACCTGCGTGGCGTCCGCGATGGCCTTGGAGCTGTCGAAGGCCGCGACCGTTTCCGGAAGAATGGCGTCGAATAAATTGGTCCCGCCCAGCCGCCCGACCCACACGCCCTCCGCGCCGTACAGGTTGGCGCCCATCAAATTCGCGCCGCGCAGCTCGGTTCCCAGCAAATTCGTGTCGTGCATGTCGGCCTGCACCAGGCTGGCGCCCCGCAAATTGGCCATGGACAGGTCCGCGCCGCTCAGATTCGCGCGGTGCAGCGACGCGCCTTGCAGATTGATCCCGGTCAGGTCGGCCTTCGAGAGGTTGGCTCCGCACAAATCGGCGCGCGCGCCGGACTCCCCGGCGGTTTCCACCCAGATCCGGTGCTGGTCCAGCACTTCGGCAAGTTCGAGCAGCGAAATTCCGTTCGAGGTCTCGACCGGCGTTTCGCATTCTTGCAATGTTTGGGGCTCCAAGGCCATTTCCACTGGGTGCTCCTCGCATTCCCGTTACAAAGTTTGTCTCCGCCGCCTCAGCGCAGAGGTATTGCCGGCCCGCGCAGTCTCTTGCGCACCCCATGCTTCCTTCCACGGCTCAACAGGCCGCGCCGCCAGGCGCTCCATCGAATTCCGCGCTGCAACGCGCACAGGCCAACGGCGCCTGCTACGGTATTCTTGTGAGCTAGCGGCTGGAAAACTTGCCCACCACAGCAGGCGACGACATGCCCCCCGGCTGGTCGAACCCGTCGCTGCCAAATAGCCGTTCTTGGCAACTGTCTTGTGCCCAACAGCTATCCATCGTCCCTCAGAAGGCCTGCGGAAGTCGCCTGCTCCGAAGTACAGGCGGCTAAGAGCTAACAGCAGCCGAGTAAACACCAGTTTGGCCCCTCAGCGCCCGCGGGAATCGGCGTAACATACCTCTGGAAGCCTGCGTATCTGAAGTGCTGACAATGGGTTGCCGCTTGAGGGCGGCACCATCATGGACGACCGAGGTGCGCCGATCGACTCTATCGCCGCAGTAGCGACCCAGCCCGTGCCCGCCAGACCCAGCCCTCCCGTTGCCAGTGGGCTTCACACCATCGTGTTTCTCCTGATCCTGTTTGGCTCCGCCGGCCTGATGTATTTTTCGTCGGGCCGCATGCGCGCGGTCGAGCAGCCCAGCCGGGTGCTTTTTTACCTCACCACGATCGCCTGGGAATGGCTGCTCATGGCGTACGTCTTGGTCGGGGTTCGTTTGCATCACACGCCGCTGCTGGAAGTCATGGGCGCCAGATGGAAGAGCGCTAAAGACGTCTTCCGCGACATCGGGATAGGGGTGGCATTCTGGTTCGTGGCCTTGCCGGTGTTGGCCTTGGTGGCCCATCTGCTGCACTTCCAGGGCATGAAGCAAAACGTACGTTTCCTGGCGCCGGAAGGGCGCGTGGAGATCGTCTTGTGGATCGTCGTTTCCGCAACGGCGGGCATTTGCGAAGAGACGCTTTTCCGGGGGTATTTACAGAAGCAGTTTATCGCCTGGACCGGGAGCGTTCCGGCGGGCGTGCTGCTTTCCGCCTTGGCCTTCGGGGCCGGCCATATTTATCAAGGCCCGAAAGCTACCGTGGTGATCGGGGTTTATGGATTGATGTTTGGGGTGCTGGCGCAGAGGCGGGCGAGTATGCGGCCAGGAATGATCACCCATACGCTGCACGATACCGTCAGCGGGCTGGCGATTAGGTTCTTGCCGAAGTGAGGCCAGCTCTTGATTGAAAGAGTCTGTCAGTTGTTTCTGAAATGCCGCCGGACGCGTGAAAAAATTCACGGCGCGGTCTTTGCCAAGGCTTTGCCAGGAAATACGATTTCAGGAGGGGCGATTTTGCGGAAGCACGGGCTGGAAAATGACGCCTAAAAAAGGCAGCCGGAGCGCTCCGCTGAGGGGCCGAGGCACTCCGGCTAATCTTGCCCGCCTCCGCAGGGAGCGAGCAAGAAACTTGTCACCACGCCAATCCAAACCTGAGGAGACCGTTACTGCTGCTAGCGCCCCGGACTGCGGTTACTGCCACCGCAGCTTGGGGTTACTCGAACGCGGTTATTTCGAGTTGTCAGCGGCGCGCAAAAACTCGTAACGCTCGATGGCGGCAACTACGCCGATGGAGCCTTCGTCGCGCGGTTCGGTGCGTTGGACGCGGCCGAGGCAGCGTACGCGCACCGGTCCTGCCAAAGTGATTTCGTTGGGCAGGGTAAGCAGGATCTCGATGGCTGAGCCTTCCTTGACGTCCTTGGAAAGGAAGAAGTAGACACCGCGGGAGCTGACGTCCCGGGATTCCGTACTAGTCTCGCCGACCGCCGCACCTGTCGTCCATCGGACGGTAAGCGGCAGCCGCATTTGAAAGCGCTGGGTGTTGCGGCGTTCAGAGCCGGTCAAAATAGAACCTCCTCATCGAAGCAACAGTGTAGCCGGGAGGGGGTCAAGCGACAATAGGACTCCAGATACAAAATCGATTCAAGCTTTGAAAGTACGGAGGTACTACAACCGGGGCGGCGAAAATGGGGCCAAACAGCGGGTAGGACGCCATTGGAGGCCGGAAACATGGGGTTTCCGGGGAAGTGCCGACAGGTTGGCAAGTCGATTCTCGCGGACCCTTTGGCTGGAAATACTCATGCTCCAACCCCACCCCCTGGGGCAGTTTGTATACGTATCAAAGAAAAGCGCTTAGCAAGAAGGCGGTTTGTAAACTGTTGAAAATAAAGGGGCGATTTGCACAAAAGGTGCGAGGCCACGCGCTTTGCGGGGTAAAGGATCGAACCAGCCTACTCATACCCCCGCCCCGGCCCCTGGGTAGTGCGTATCGATCGGGACCTGGACGCAAATTAAGGCTGTTGCGGAGAGTGGGCCTGTTTTGGGAGAAGCTCGACACGGAGGAGTTTCAAGCCCTTGCCGTCAATCATTTCGTAATCGTAAAGGCCACAATCCTCTTCGCTCGGGCAGGCATTGATTTTGAGCAGACGACTATAGTGATAGAACTCCATTCGTGGTAGCGCATCGTCGCCTCCGTGTTCTTCGACCCAGTTAAAAGGAAGGCCGGCGACTCCAAAACCGTCGTACACCTTGCCGCTTATCGAATCCACGACCACAAATGCATTACATTCCGTTCCACACCCCCAACGAGGAATCGTATAGTGCCCCGCAAACTCCACGTTAGACCTGGCTCCTTCCCGTATCCGGGTGCGGAACCCGCGAAACTCCTTCGTGATGATCGGCGTCGCCGGACCACCGTGATAAATGTTCTTAACTCGATAGTCGCGGAACCTGGGTCGAGGTGGACCTTCGTGTAAATCAATTTTGCCGTGTTCTCGTTTTCCTACCTCGATAAAAGCCCCGTCCTGCCAGCGATAGCTGACCCGAACGTATCCTTCCGAACAACAATCAGCCACCCGCTTGTCGGTGTCGGAGAAGTCGACAACTAGGAGGTTCTCCCGTACAAACGCTCGGACCAGTCCTCCGTCAGCGCGTGAACCGGTTCGCATGCGGGCAAGAAGTTTGATTTGGCCCCTTTGCAGCTTATAAACGTACAGACAGTCCCAGTTTGCAGTGCCACCCGTACTGTAATTCAAAGCCACGACTGCTTCTTCGATGCCGTCGCCATCCAAATCACCATACGTGACTGAATCGGCGCTTATCAGCGGGGAGTGCTGACGCTCGTAGCTGTCCTGCTCCAGCGAGTAGAAGTGATGCATCCCATCAATCATTCTGAAATGTTCGTCCGGCGTCGAGCTAAGCCATTTCCAATCCATCGGAACAGCATCCGACGCATCATTCCAGAGGTATGTGAAATTGTCGAAGTCGATTTGTCGAACGGTGGCCAGCTTTTGAGCGTTGGTTGTGATTGCCCAGAAGCTGGCAATTCCCAGGACGATCCGTACGATGTGTCTCATGAGTTTTCTCTTTTTGCGAACCACTTGGACGAAACAGCGCCCCTCTTCGCAGTTCCACGAGGCAGGCTAACATCCAATCATTCCGTCTTGGAAACAGGAGGTTTAGGGGAACGTGGCTCGATGAAGTGAGTTCGCAAATACACAGATTGTTTCTCGTGGGACCCAGTCAATTCCTGGTTTGTCGTGCGTTACCGGAAACCGATCCACCACCAGACAAGGCGATCTGCCCGGCTTCAGGCGGATCACGCGACCGGCGCCGGATGTCAGGGTATAAGGGCTATTTTCCCCGAGGCCCCGGGCTCCAGCACTTCCTTGTGCGCGCGCGCGGCCTCCGCCAGCGGGATTTGCTTGCCGATCACCGGGCGCAGCGCGCCATCCTCCAAACCGGCGATCAACCCCGCGTGAATTTCTTTTTCTTCGGCTTCCGTGATGCGCCACAGCGTGAAAGCGCGCACCGAGCCGCGCCGGCTCATCAGGTCCCGCGGGTTGATGGTCACTTCGCCGCGATTGCCGATGACGATCACCCGCCCGCGAAACGCCAGAAGCTTCAGGTCGTGGGAGAGGTTCACGTTGGCGAGCATTTCCAAAACTACGTCGACCCCCTTGCCTCCAGTGGCCTTGAGGATTTCTTCCTGATAGCCGGCTTTGCTGTGATCGAAAACTTGATGAGCTCCTTCGCGCTTGGCAAGGTCGAGGCCCTTTTGTGTGCCAGCGGTACCGAAAATCACCAGGCCCATGGCGCGCGCCATTTGCGCGGCGGCAGTGCCAACGCCGCCACTCGCTCCGTGGATCAGCACGATTTCTCCGGCGCGCGCTTCCGCGGAATGGTGCAGCGCGTGATACGCGGTGCCGTAAGGAATCCAAACCCCCGCACCTTGCGGGAAAGTGATGCTTTCGGGGAGCGTGTGGACCTGCCCCTCCAGCGCCAAGACATATTCGGCGTAGGCTCCGGAAACCGTCTTCGCCGTGTACACCCGGTCGCCGGGTTTCACTTTGGTGATGCCGGTGCCCACCGCTTCGACCACGCCGGCCGCGTCGGAACCTGGCGTGTAGGGCAGCGGCGGCTTGATCGCGTAGGTGCCGTTGCGCATGTAGGTGTCGTAGGGGTTCACGCCTGCCGCGTGGACTTTGACCAGCACTTGATTGGGCTCCGGCTTGGGCGTGGGGACTTCTTCCAGCTTTAGGACTTCCGGACCGCCGAATTCGCGAACTAGGATGGTTTTCATTGTCTTTCCCTGGATAGATTTTGCGTCGACCACTCGGTTTGGGTGGCGCTTACGTCTGAAAAGCGGCGCCCAGCCGTCGCACTCTAAATCAGAAATGGTCGTCTGCGGTTACGGTTTCTACTCGTTTTTCTACTAGGCCGGAGGATTCGCCCCAGGCGGTGGTTTGCCAATTGTCTTTGCCTTTTTTCTGCGGAATCCATGGCGGCAGCGTTTGGTTCAGGTACGTCGCCAGCGCGTAGATATAGGGTTCGTACATGCCCCGTAACGCGATGAGCTTGCGATCGGCTTCCTCTCCGTCGTGCATTTTCAACCCGTGCTGCGCCAGCGTGTCGCGGATCAGCCGCAAATTGGCCGGCGGCAAACGGTCCACCGGCAGCGCCTTCGGCGGCGTCCCAAAAACTTGCGACAGATCGACCACGGCGTGCCGCGCAATGGCAAATGTCAGGTCCGCCTGGCGCTCGCAAGCTCCTTCGATCCCCACCTTGAGTAGCGCGCAGGTGTCCAGAATCGCCGTCAGCGAAGCGACCCAGGACTGGTTGTCGTGCTGCGAGCGAAAATACGCCAGCACCGGATAAGACAGATGGCTTTCCATCAATTCCGCGGACCACAGCTCCCAGTCTTTCAGCAGACCTCGCAACGCTTCCTGGCCGCCGGCGTAACTGTGGCGGCGCAGCAGCTCTCCGGCCGTCGGCGGAGTTCCCGCGCGGGAATCGAGCAGGGAAATGTCCACCTCGCGTTTTGAGAACGAGCCGTAAATAAAAGGGAGATATCCGATGATGGCGGCGAGAAAACCAAACCCGAAGCCGGCTTCGGCCACCACCAGGGCGCGCGCCAGTCCGGAACGTGGAACCACGTCGCCGAGTCCCAACGTGAAGAACGTCGTTCCGCTGAGGTACATATCGGTCGCCAACCCGGGATGCGAGCCGGCCACAACATTCACCGCCGAACCCGCACCGTACTGCATCAGGCCGAAACCCAGCACCAGCCCGACGGCCCACACGCCGATCAGCAGCAGCAGCGAGATCGGACCGAAAAAACCTAGCAACGTCTCTTGCGATTTTCGCGCCGGTACCAGCCCGACCACGAATCTCCAGGTGCGCCAGGTGGTTTTGTAGAAAAGCCGCGTCAGGCGAAATTTTCGCGTGACGCGCCGCGGCAGGATAATGGCCTCGAACGCGTCCCAGATAACGATCAGGAAGATCGCCACACCCGCGACGAACGCACCTGGAGCTGAAATCATGGGCGGCATTGTACTCGTTTCGCCGGGCCGGGGATAACCGCGGGTCTTAGGATTCCAGGCGCGCGGTGACCGAAATTTCCGCCTTGAACAGCTTGGACACCGGGCAGCCGGTCTCCGCGCCCTTCACTGCGGCGTCAAACTTGGCTTTGTCCGCGCCGGGAATGTGCGCCACCAGGTCCAGATGGCTCTTGGTGATGCTGAAGCCGTCGCCCACCTTTTCCAGCGAGATCGTCGCCGTTGTTTCCAGCTTCTGCGCGGTCATTCCCGCGCCGCCTAGCTGCGCCGAAAGCGCCATGGTGAAGCAACCCGCGTGCGCCGCGGCCAGCAGTTCTTCCGGATTGGTGCCCACGCCATTTTCAAAACGCGTGCTGAAGGAATACTGCGTTTGCTTCAGCGTCCCGCTGTCGGTCGAGATCGTGCCCTTGCCGGTTTTCAGGTCGCCTTGCCAGACAGCGCTTGCCTTGCGTTGCATGATATTTCTCCTTTTGCAGGTTTCAATCGGTTTGAAGGCACAGAATTCGATTCCCGCCCTCATTCGAAGGGTATATTGATCGCATGGCGCTGTCGAGACGCGCACGTCAATTTTGATGCCGCACCTCCTGGATCGCACCGCGCATCGGCCCTGGCCCCTGCCCGCGGCGCCGTGGATCATGGCCCAGTCCTGGCACGATCTGCTGTTCGCTCATTGGCCCATCGATGCCGCGCATCTGCGCCCGCACATTCCCGCCGCTCTGCAAATCGACACTTTTGAGGGTCAAGCGTGGATTGCGGTAGTGCCGTTTCGCATGTCGGGCGTGCGGCTTCGCTGGACCCCGGGGTTGCCGTGGCTATCGGCTTTTCCGGAGATGAACGTACGGACCTACGTGACCGTCGGAAGCAAGCCCGGCGTATGGTTCTTCAGCCTGGACGCCAGAAATCCCGTGGCGGTAGCGATCGCCCGCGCGTGGTTTCATCTTCCGTATTTCCGTGCGCAAATGCATTGCGAAGAGCGAGACGGCTGGATTCACTATCGCAGCGAGCGAACGCATCGAGGCGAGCCTGCGGCTATTTTGGAAGGAAGGTATCGGCCAACGGGAGCAATCTTCGAGCCCAAACCCGGGAGCCTGGAACATTTTCTAACCGAGCGCTATTGCCTATACGCCGCAAACTCGCGCGGCCAACTCTATCGCGGCGAAATCCATCATCCGCCCTGGCCCCTGCAATCCGCCGAAGCCGAATTCACCAAGAACTCCATGGTGGAAGCCGCAGGCCTCGCACTTCCGCCACAAAAGCCCTTGCTGCACTTCGCCCGCCGCCAAAACATGGTCGCCTGGCCGCCGGAGCGCATCGCTTGACATGATGCGACCAGACGTGCGCTCACCACTTATGAAAGACGAAGAAGACGCCGAGCACCATGCATCCGAAACCCGCAGCGTAGTTCCATTTGAATTTCTCGCCGAGGTACAGCACCGAAAAGACCGCGAACACTGTCAGAGTGATCACCTCCTGAATGGTCTTGAGCTGCGCCGTCGAGAATTCGTAAGACCCGATGCGATTGGCGGGCACCTGAAAGCAGTACTCAAAGAAAGCAATGCCCCAGCTCGCCGCGATCACTTTCCACAGCGCCTCGCTGCGGTACTTGAGGTGGCCGTACCACGCAAAAGTCATGAAAATGTTGGAGATCGTCAGCAACAGGATGGTTCGCATGCGGGCCGGTCGCTCCTTCCGCGTTTGGAATATTGGTTAAGATGTTTTTCGGCGTGCCGGGGTTCCCGAAGCGGCCGGATCGTGCAAACCTCCCTCGCCGCAGCTCTGAGATTTGTGCATCTCCTCTGAAGTTCCCCGCCAACATTTCATCACGGTTTCAGAAGGCGCAATAGACGTTTCGGCATGGCGGCGGCATCTTCCTGAGATGCGCGTCAAGAGCTGCGGTACGGTGGGGAAAGCCAGAGTTTTCTACCTTTCTCAAGGATGGTTCCAACGTGAATAAGCTGCTGCGGCTTTCCACGCGAGTCTTGGTTTGTTTCCTGGCGGTCTTGACCGCCTTGGCGCTTCCTCGGGTGGACGCGCAAGACTCGCTGGCCCTGGTGGCTACTGGTTCTTCGCTTCCCGAGCCTCTTTATCTGGCTTGGGGCGACGAATACCACAAGCAGCATCCTAGCGTTCAGCTGCGCTATCTGCCGGGAGGGACTGGAGATAGCAGCGAAAGAATTCTTGCCGGCGTGGGCGACCTGGGCGGCGGCGACGCTCCCATTCCCGACAAGCAGTTGAAGGAGGCTTCGGCGTCGATCCTGCAGTTGCCGACCATTCTGATCGGCGTGGTGATGGTGTACAACCTGCCGGAGACGCCGGGGGAGCTGCGGTTGTCGGGGCCGGTGCTGGCCGACTTGTTTCTCGGCAAGATCAAGATGTGGAACGATCCGGCCATCGCTAAACTCAATCCGGACATGAAGTTACGGGCGTTGCCGGTGCAGGTGATTCATCGCACCGAAGGCAAAGGGTCGAACTACATTTTGTCCGACTTTCTTTGCAAGGTGAGCCCCGACTTTCTGGCCAAGGCGGGACGCAGCGAATCGCCGAAGTGGCCGGTGGGCTCCAGCGCCGGGCGGTCGCAGGACATGCTCGACAAAGTGCGGGCGACTCCGGGGGCCATCGGCTATACCGAATTGAACCTGGCGCAAAAGGCTTCGCTGCGAGTGGCCCGGATCAAGAATGCGGCCGGCGAATTCGTGAAGCCGACCTCCAAGAGCATTGAGGCGGCGGCGCTGGAAGCCAAGATCACCGACGACTTCCGGGTTTCGCTGGCCAATGCTCCGGGCAAAGAGAGCTACCCGATCAGCAGCTTCACGTGGTTCTACGTTCCGGCGAAAGCCAAGGACCCGGCGCGGGGCCGAGCCGTCGCGGAGTACCTGAAATGGGTGTACGGCGACGGCCAGCGAATCGCGATTGATCAGGGCTACGCGACGCTGCCCAACGAGCTGCTGGCCAAGGTGGTAGCCTCCGCGGCCACCGTGCGCTGACTGCCCTCTCCCCCTCCCCCCGTATGTTTTTGTACAAAATTGTGATTCCATTGTGGTTAGCTCGTCACTGTGGAGGGGAAGTGGCCCCTCGCTGACGGCGCTCGGGGCAAACGAGTGGCGTGAAGATTTTCGAGCGAGAACATTCGCACAGAGCTCTTGGTTAGACAGACCAATACTACCCCCCACCCCCTGGGGCAGTTTGTATGAATATCAAAGGAAACGACTTAACGAAAAGACAGTTTGTAAGCTGTTGAAAATAAAGGGGCGATTTGCGCAAAGGGTGCACGGAGGCACGCTTTGCAGGGGTGGACGATCGGACCGGCCTACTCATACCCCCCCCACCCCCGGGGGTAGTGCGTATCGATATCAAACAAAAGGGCTTGCAAATTGGTATGTTGGAAGTTGTTGAAAATAAAGGGGCGAAATGGCGTTTGAAGAGCGCTTTGATGCGTTTGATAGAGAGGAAAGGGCGATTCGAGCGCGGGTTGGTCAGGACAAACACAATCTAGTGTATCACATATTTACCGGATGTCAAATGATATCTTGTAAGTATAAGTATTTGAGTGGATTGCGGGGGGGGGCTGCAGGGTTAGGAAGGGGAAGAGTCGAGCATCAGAAACGTCCCGTCCGTCCCCGGACTTCCCGTCCCCGGACTTCCCCCTTCATTTTGTATGAAATTCGGGCTGCGGAAATCGTAAAAGGCTTGACCTACCATAAGTACCTGCTAGGGTAATAACGACCAATGGCTGTACGACCCGATCGTGTATGCAGATAAGCCGCCTCAGTATTGAACATTTCCGAGGAATCGATAAGGCTGATCTCCATTTCTCCGGCCACACACTTCTCATCGGTGGAAACAATGTTGGCAAGAGCACGGTCTGTGAGGCGCTCGATTTGGTTCTAGGCCCCGACCGTCTTAGCCGGTTTCCGCCGATAGAGGAGTTCGACTTCTACAACGCCGAGTACCTCGGCGCCGACGGAGAAACTACGATCCCGGCGCGTATTGAAGCTGTTCTCATCGATTTGACCAATGAAGTCGAATTGGCATGTCCAACACACACAGAATTTTGGCACGTGCCTGAATGTCGACTGCTCGGGGTAGGTGAAGCTGATCATGCGAATCCGCCCGATGTTGTCCGTTGCCTGAGGCTGGAAACTATTGCGCGCTATGACAAGGAAGAGGACGAGTTCGAAGCTGAAACCTTCTTCTGTCATGGCACGAGCAACACAGACGACTCGCCTGAGCGAGTACATAAGCGGATAAAACGACTGTTCGGGTTTCTTTATCTTCGCGCGCTGAGGACTGGGTCAAGGGCGTTGAGCCTGGAGCGCGGCTCGCTTCTGGACATAATTCTGCGGATACAAGGAATAAGGACTGGCTTGTGGGAACGATCAATTAAACGGTTGCGTGAACTGGAACCGCCTATAGCTGACGATGCAGTTGACCTGGCACCAGTCTTGGAAACTATTGAGAAACGTCTCGCGCAGTACGTCCACCTGGGGGCACCAGGGAATACTACACATCTGTATATTTCACAACTAACGCGAGAGCATTTGCGAAAAACCATTTCTTTCTTTCTAGCGATTACTTCGGACCAGGAACCTGTTCCGTTTCAAGAAGTGGGGACGGGAACTCTGAATGCCCTGGTGCTGGCCCTCCTTTCCTTCATCGCTGAGGCCAAGAAAGCCAATGTTATTTTTGCAATGGAAGAGCCGGAGATCGCTCTACCCCCTCATACGCAGCGTCGGATAGCCCATTATCTCTTGAGTTCAACAACACAGTGCTTCGTCACTTCCCATTCGCCATACGTAATCGAACAATTTAGCCCCGAGCGAATCCGGATTCTGCGTCGAGATGAGAAAGGAGTCGTGACCGCCACGGATGTTTCGCTCGGGACCACGTTGAAGGACAAGATGTATCGAAGGCACGCTCGACGAGGCCTTGCAGAAGCGATGTTGGGCCGAGGGGTTATCGTCGCCGAAGGTCTTTCTGAGAAGGCCGCCATTGGAGCGGTGGCCGAACGGATGGAGGCCGCTGACGATGGTCATTATCCGCTGGATCTGTCGGGCGTGACGATCTTTCCTGTGGAGGGCGACGGTTCGATGCCTGCTTTTGGAGCCTTTTTCAAGGCACTCGGTTTAAAGTCTTACGCTTTCTATGACAAGAAAGCGCGGAAGCAGGAAGAGAATCAGAAATTCAAGGAAAGCTTCGACTTCCCGACTGAAACCGTGTACCCGGGGATTGAACGGCTGCTAGTGCATGAAATTCCCGTTGATCGCCAATGGCAGTTTCTTGATCAAGTCAAGCGAACTGGCGGGCAAGGTAACCTTGCTATACCCACCGCCCGACCATCCGATGCCCAAGTGAAGGCCTTGATGGAGATGGCTCTGCGGAGCAACAAGGGGAACGCCTATGCCTGTGGACTCATTGATCTTTGCGGGGTCATCGAGTTGCCAGCCACTATCGTGGACTTTTTAAAGGAAGTCTACCTGAACTTTCCCAAACCAGAGCCAGTTCCGATTCCCCGCTCATGACCGAGGCTACGCAGCGCCCTCAAGAGCTAATTCTCGCTTCGGAAAGGCATGTTCTGGTCCTTGGGGGAGCGGGAAGTGGCAAAACCACGGTAGCGCTACGCAAGGCAGTTGGTCGGATCGAGGCCGGCCTTCTGCCGGGGCAGTCCGTTCTCTTCTTGAGTTTCTCCCGGGCTGCGGTGGCCCGTATTTCTCAAGCTTCTGGCATCGAAACTCCTGCTGCCGAGCGAAAACATCTGCATATCCAGACGTTCCATTCTTTCTGCTGGGCACTGCTAAAGTGTCACGCGTACCTTCTTGGTGCACCCAGAAGAATCAGGGTTCTATTACCCCAAGACGAAAGAGCTCTCTCCAATGGGGCACAACCGAATACTTTCGAATGGGCCGCATGGGAGGCCGAGCGTGAGCGTCTATTCCGCGACGAAGGGGAGACTCGTATTTGACCTTTTCGCTCCCAAAGCCGCTGATCTTCTTAGTCGCTCGAGCCTTATACGGGGCTTGGTCGCAAGCCGCCACCCACTGGTCATTGTTGACGAGGCTCAAGATACTGGCCCCCAAGCCTGGCGTTGCATCGAAACGCTTGCACCGCTCGTCCAGGTAGTCTGTCTTGCCGACCTTGAGCAACAGATTTTCGACTACTTGCCGGGCGTTGGACCAGAACGAATCAGCCGGATAGAGGAAGTTCTGAATCCACTTCGAGTGGACTTGGGCAGTGAAAACAAGAGAAGCGCAGGAACTGAAATAGCGTTCTTCGCGAATGACGTTCTGGTTGGCAGGGTTCGTGGTTCCCCGTATAGGGGTGTCAGTTGTCTGGTGTACAACCCAAAGACCACAGACTACGCAAAGCTGCTGCGCGTAGCGCTTAGCATTAGCGGAAATTCAATCGAGAAGCAAACTGGCGAAAAGT
Organism: uncultured Acidobacteriota bacterium; assembly: GCA_963788495.1. Lineage (GTDB taxonomy): Bacteria > Acidobacteriota > Terriglobia > Acidiferrales > UBA7541 > Acidiferrum. The sequence continues at coordinate 147,363 of CAWBGX010000014.1, forward strand.
CCGAGAGTTGCGCCATTCTAGCACCATCGGGGTCTGCAGTTGCACGGATCACGGCCGCATTGAGAAGTGGCAAGAAACCCATTCCCCACAAAGTATTGTTCGACGAAGCGGAAGTGCTCCTGGCGTGCCGGTTGGCAGCTTTTCTGCTGGAACCTAAGACAGAAGCTTCGCACACTTCCGACGTCGCTTATGGCCTAGAGCTCCTGGCAACCGTCAGACGCGCGCGAGGAAGTAGCACAGCTATCCGGCAAGCTGATCAGCTTCTCACTTGGGCAGGGCACATACGGAAAGGGAAAATACCAAATGCGAATTTGGTAATCAACATTCAAAGGCTAATGATCTCAGCGCGCAAACTCGAGTTGTCCGGCGACCCTAGCAAGGATTGGCTTCTGGTCAAGAAATTGCTATCGGAAAGCGATGATCGGCCCATCGCAACCATTGCTCAACAGCTTGACTTTCTTGTCGCATTCAATCGCGGGAGGCGGATATCCGCAAACCTCGCGGCAAGGTGGTCAGAATTTAGATGTTACGTGAGAGCGCGGGAGATTTTTGACTCGGCTCTCGCTGAAGATCAGATCCTTGCTGGCATGGAAGATCTGTCCGGGATTCACGTGATGACTATTCACAGATCGAAAGGGAAGCAATTTGACGGCGTCATCATTTTGCGCGAAGGACGTAGAGTGGGCGCCACGAGTTGGACCTCATCGTTCATTTGGCGAGATGACCAAGCTCCATACCTGCGCAGCAGAAAGATTCTGCGAGTAGCCATTACACGCGCTAGAAAGCATGTCTTGTTCCTAAGCCCGGCCTACCCCGGGTGTCCGATTCTATCGCCGCACAAGCTAACGTAGGACGCGCGGGAAATGGCAGGCAGGGCGGGACAAAGGCAAGATCGCGCGGGGCAAGATCACGGTACAGAAAGCGAAGACCCAAACGGCGAGGACGGGGCGCTCGGCGAAGAGAGCGAAGAGAGCGACGAGAGGCAGATCGCGCGAAGAACGCGCGATGGGGCAGAGGTCCTCACGTCCGATGGAATGACGGGCGGGGGAGGCGGAAAACTAGAAAGTAGAAAGCGAAGGGAGAAACTAGAAGGCAGAAACTAGAAAGTGGAAAACGGAAAAGGGGAAGGAACTAGGAAGCAGAGAGTAGAAGCCGTATCAAATCGGGCCTGTCGAAAATAGAGAGCCTCAGGGGCTAAAGCCCAAGAATTTGTGCGCTTTGGCGGCACGACTGAAAGTCGTGCCCTCCTGAAGAGTTTTAGCGGCGTGAAGTCGTGGTCCTGAGGAATGGTTTAGGGGGGAAGTTTTGGAGGGCGGGAGGCGGGGGGGAAGTAGAAAGCGAAGGGAGAAAGTAGAAAGTAGAAAGTAGAAAGAAACGTCAAGAGGAAGAGAGATTCCTCTCTGCGCGGCCCGACCCCTCCGCAGGAGCGAAGGGGTGGGAAAAAGTCGGGCCGCTACGCTCGGAATGACGGGCGGGGGGCGCACGGTCAAAAGCAGGATGGCGAGATGAACTCGCCGGTAGCGGGGGGACAACCGCGGGAAGCCCTTCCAGGCTCAGGGTAAGCGGGTGGCCGCGAGGGGCGCAGCGTGCTGCGCCCCTACAAGGGCAAAGGCGAACAGATTCATCGCTGCCACGTTCGCAGCGATGGTGCGGAGGCCGTCACATCCGGTTCCTTCGGGCCTCAGGGCAAGCAGGGTAAGGGGAATAACACAAGGGGACAAACCGTCGGAAGCGGGTGGCCGCGAGGGGCGCAGCGTGCTGCGCCCCTACAAGGGCAGAGGCAAGAAGGGCGAGAGGCGAAGAAAAGGGGGCGGAGATTCAATTCAAGAACCCACGTGCAAAGACGGCAGGTGGGGCACCCGCCCCGGAGAGGCGAGGAGAGAGGTTTCTCACATCCGTTCGAAATGACGGGCTTGGGGAGGGAGAAATAAGGAGGGGAAGCGGGTGGCCGCGATGGGCGCAGCGTGCTGCGCCCCTACAAGGGGAAATAGAGACGAGGCACGAAGCGGAAGAGAGATTCATCGCGCAGGAATGCGCGATGGGGCGGAGATCCTCCCTCCGGTCGGGATGACAGTCTGGAGGGTGGGACGCCGGGCTGGAGAGTCTGTGTGGCAACGTCAAAAACAATTCCTCAGCGGCTAAAGCCGTAATGCAAAGACAGGGCTTATGTCGGACCTAAAGGTCCGACCCCCAGTTGCCACACAGACTCTAAAGCCCAGCGCCTACATAAGCGACGCGGCCGGGCCCTTCGTTCCTCAGGATGAACCGAAGACCGGCGCCTGCATGGCTGGGTTGGCGGGCCCCCGTATCTTGCTTTTACCGTGTTGGGGGAATATACTGCTGCTTCGCTCTGAGGCGGGTCGCACGGATGAGTGGGCGCGAGCCCACTTTTTTGTTGGGCCGGTTGGAGTGCACTTGATACCGGCATTGGCCGGGGAGTCTTCGCGTGAATCTGGAGAAAATCCGCGAGGCCGCTGAGCGGGTGGCGCGCTCGGAGGGGCTGGAAATCGCGGATGTGGAATGGAAAGTTGGGAAGCAGAGGTTTCTGCGGGTGTACATCGACCGCGTGCCTGCCGGATTGACCAACGGCGATTCGCTTGCTGGGGAAGAAGTGGTGGCCGAGAGCGGTTATGCGGCGATCAGTCACGCGGATTGCGAGCGGGTGAGCAAGCAGTTGAGCGTGATTTTGGATGTGGAGGAGCTGATCCCCGGGCCGGCGGGATACACGCTGGAGGTTAGTTCGCCGGGGTTGGATCGGGCGCTGACTACGCCGCGGGATTTTCAGCCCAGGAGTCGTCCTACGCGCCGCTCCACGGCACCCAATTTCCGCCGACGTTTGTCGCAACTCGCGGCGATCTTGAGTAAGCCTTCTTCGATTCGTTTCTCGAAGCGTTCGTGCATGGCCTGTTCCTTGGCTTGGCGTTCCGCACTCCGGCACAAGATAAATACTTCCTCTCCGTCCGGGGCCAGAACCAGCCGTACCTCCAGCCCCTCATGCACTTGCTTCCAGTCTTCGCTCAGCAACTCGCGCTCAAACTTCCGCAAGGTGTTCTTCGCTGTACCCAGGATGTAGCGCCGCCCGCCGGCCCGTAAAAACTGAACATTTTTCTCGCTCGCCAGACCACGGTCCATCACCCAGACTCGTCCGGCCCGTCCGTAGAGCTCTTCCATGTGGGCAATGATCTCTTCCAGCGTGGTAGCATCGTTACGATTGCCGGCGAACACCTCATAGCCCAACGGCATCCCGCAACGGCTCACCACCAACGCAATGTTCACCTGCTTGCAGTCCGGGCGATGATCCCGCGAATATCCCCGCTGCGCCTGCGGGTTACCTTCCGCTTGTCCTTCGAAATAGGTACGGGTGATGTCGTAGAGCAGAAGGTCGTAATCTAGATCGAACAGTTCGCCCAGCTTCTCTCTTTCAGAAGTTTCTCGAGCGCTTTCTTGTGTGGCAGCAGCGTGTCCAGCGCTCGGTACAGACGATCTTCATTGACCTTCTCGTCCGGTACTCCCAGCAGGTCCGACAATGCGCTGGCCTCGTAGAGGTGCTCGGCCAGGTGCAGTTCGCTGGAAGGTTCACACAGCCGGCTGAGAATCAAAATCATGGCCGTTGCCGACCAAGGAATTTCCTCGCGTCCGTTCGGTAGTCTCTCTTCCAGGAAGCGATCCAGTTCCAACCCGCGCAGCAACGCTCTTCCCAGCCAAGGGCCACCAAATTTCCGGCTGCGTTCCACGCGCACGCGCTTTACATCGACTTCCACCCATTCTGGTTCCGTAGTGCTGAAGAGACCCGTTTGATAACCAGGGCGCTTCTCTGCGCAACGCTTCACTCCCAAACGGCCCTGCTCGTCCATGACTCCCCGACCACGCTACGACGCGTTGCCGGGGGCCGCGAGCGGTTCGGTAACTCTCCACCAACGCCCAGTAGGCGTGACGTTTGCCGTCTTTGCGCCGATAGCAGCGTCGCAAATACATACCGCGATGCTACGAATCGCGGAGACAAAGGCAAGGGGGTTGGTCGTCACTACACGCACATTCCGAACAAGCAATGCTGCGATTCATAAAACTCGCACACAAACAAAAACACTTTCCGCAGTGTCAAGCACCTGAATGTGCTCAAAATATTTTCGATTCGTTCGAAACTGCGGAAGGTAGGCTAACGGTCACGTATCGGTAGCTCGGCGCCGGATTGATCGGAAGAACTTTGCTAGGAGTGTGATTTTTGGCGGAGTTTTGGAAGCAATGCGTTGAGGGCCTCTACCGCTAATTGCGCGGCGTGAAAAGAGGCTGGAGGCAGGCCTCCTAGAGACTGCGCCAGCGATTCGGGATGGACGGTGCCTAGTTCGCTCAGTTCCCTGCCCTGGATGAGTTCGGTGAGGAGAGATGCCGAGGCGATGGAGGCGGTGCAGCCGCGGCAGAGGAAACGAGCTTCGCGAATGCGATGGCCGTCGAGAATCGCAGCGAGTTGCAGGATGTCTCCGCAAACAGGATTGCTGACTTCAACTTGAGCGGTTGCGCCAGAGAGTTCACCAGCGTTGCGCGGGTGCTGGAAATGGTCGAGCAGAGTATCGCTGAACATATGGAAAAGTATCGGATGGCCAGCGACCAGTGTCCAGCGACAAGTGAAAAATGGCCCGCCCTCGGCTGGCGAAAGCGGAAGTATTCGTGACTACTTGTTTCCAGCGCCGAGTGCGGCAATATGGCCGCGCAAGACGGTGACGGAAGCTGGAGGCAGCGTGTAGCGCGCGTCATCTGCGCCGGGAAGGGTCGAAGTGACTGCAGGGCCATCGGGATCCGCAAAGCCATTCCGGCGGGCGGGATGCCATAGATATTGATTCTTGCCGAAGGTGATCATGGTAACCGGTCCGGCAAAGGTGCTGTCTTTTTTAGATTCGGAATCCTGGAAAACGATGCGCACGGGGTGATCGTGGTCGTGATCCTTGTTGATTAGAAGAACGGACCACTGCCCGTCAGGGCGCAATGCGGCATAGGCAGTCACTAGAACATGGCCGCTGGAATCCTTGAGATCGCCAACGGCACGAAATAGGCGGTGCTCGGCATCGTTCGGTTGCACCCACTCCTTCGTGAGCAATTGCGCGGCGAAATACTGCGATGTTGGCGTCTTGATTTCGTACTTTTCGTCGGTCATGAACATACGATGGGTGCCCCAACTGTTTTTGCAGTTCGGATGGGGAGGCGAGTACGGCAGGTCGGTGGTAGTAGAACGTACCTTTTCCGCCGGCGGTCAGAAAACCAGCGA